>CAWCPA010000006.1:0-3265050 GCA_963797395.1 uncultured delta proteobacterium | reverse complement strand
GGCCCGCGTCGAGGTGCGCGCGCACGACCTCGCCGACGCGCGCGGTCAGCGCCCGCGCGCAGTCGCCGAAGCCGCCTTGGCCCGGCATGACGAGGCGATCGGCCGCGGCCATGCGGGACGGATCGCGCGTGACCTCCACCTCGGTCTGCATGCCTGCGAGGCGCGACGCCTCGAGGAGAGCGCGCTCGACGCTGCGAAGGTTCCCGATTCCGACGTCGCACACCACGACACGCACGCGGTCCTCCTTACCATCGGGCCCGGCGCCGTACCAGTGAGCGGCCCTCGCCCGAAACGTTCGCTTGCCAACGAATTCGGTCCTTCCGCACGGCCCCGGATTTTTCCCCCTCTCTCTCTCACGCCACGAGGACGGTGCCGACGCTGCCGGGCTCGCGCACCTCGCGCGCGAGGTCCCCGCGCGCGAGCCGCCCGACGACGTGCACGGCGCGCACGCCTTCGGCGATCGCCGCGAACGACTCCTCGAGCTTCGGGATCATCCCGCGCGTGACGACGCCCTCGGCGATCGCGCGCTTGCCGGCGGCCACGTCGAGCCGCGGGATGCGCGACCCCGGGTCCGCGAGGTCGCGCAGGACGCCCGGCACCTCGCTGACCAGCACGAGCGCGCGCGCGTCGAGCGCGACGGCCACCCGGTTGGCGACGACGTCGGCGTTGATGTTGTAGACGGCGCCGCCGGCGGCCGCGCCCAGGCACGCGAGCACGGGCACGTAGCCCGCGCGCGTGAGGAGCTCGACGAGCGCGCGGTTCACGCCCGTCACGTCGCCGACGAGCCCGAAGTCGATCGGGTCCGGGCCGGCCCCCGCGACGACGCGCGGCGGCCGCTTGACCGCCTCGACGACGAGCGCGCTCGCGCCGTGGAGGCCCACGGGCCTCGCGCCGGCCGCGAGGAGCGCCGCGCACGCGTCGACGTTCATCTTGCCGGCGACCACCATCTTGATGGCCTCGAGCGCGTCGGCGTCGGTCACCCGGCGGCCGGCGACGACGTCGGGCGTCTGCCCGAGCTTCTTCTGGAGCTCCGTCGCCTGCGCGCCGCCGCCGTGAACGATCACGACCGACTCGCCGCGCGCCTGCATCTCGGCGACGTCGGCCGCGATCGTGGCCATGGCCGGCGAGGCGACGACCTCGCCCCCCAGCTTGAGGACGACGTGCCCGCTCACGGCCACCCGCCCGGGTCTTCCAGCGTGAGGCGCTCGTCGAGGCCGAGCATGAGGTTCATCGACTGGATGGCCTGGCCCGCGCCGCCCTTCACCAGGTTGTCGGTCGCGGCGAAGCAGGCCACGACGCGCTTGCCGTCCTGGACGTCGCCCGGGACGACGCCCACCTCGGCGTAGTTGGAGCCCTTCACCGCGACCACCTCCGGCAGGCGCTTCGCGGGCACCCGCACGAAGGGCTCGCGCGCGTACCGCTCGTGGAACGCCGCGAGGATGGCCTCGGGCGCCACCGCCGCGTCGACGTGCGCGAAGCACGTCGCGAAGATGCCGCGCGCGAGCGGCGCGCTCACCGGCACGAACCGGAGCTTGAGGTCGGTCGCGCCCGCGTCCGCCGAGGGTCTGCGCGATCTCGGGGATGTGCTGGTGGTCGAGCGGCTTGTACGTGCGCAGGTTGTTCGCGCGCACCGGGTGGTGCGTGCCGGCGCTCGGCGCGACGCCGCTGCCGCTCGAGCCGGTGATGCCGACGACCTCCACGGCCCCGCGCAGCAGCTTGCCGGCGGCGAGGGGCAGGAGCGCGAGCTCGATGGTCGTGGCGAAGCAGCCCGGCGACGCGACGTACTTCGCGTGGCGAATGGCGTCGCGATGGAGCTCGGGCAGCCCGTACACGAACGTGCCGCGCACGAGCTCCTCGGGGCAGGGGTGCCTGGCGCCGTAGTACCGCTCGTAGGCGGCGGGGTCGCGCAGGCGGAAGTCGCCCGAGAGGTCCACGATGCGCGCGCCGGTCGCCATGATCTCCGGCGCCTTCGACGCGCTGATCTTGTGGGGCAGGCCGAGGAGCACGACGTCCATCCCGCGCGCCGCCTCGGCGGGCGTGAGGTCCTCGAACCGCAGGTCGGTGCGTCCCTCGAGGTTCGGGTGCACCGTGGAGACGGGCTCGCCGACGAAGTCGACCGACGCGACGCGCGCGAGCTCCACCTCCGGGTGGGCGAGGAGGCGACGGATCAGCTCCGCCCCCCCGTAGCCGCTCCCGCCGACGACCGCCGCCTTGAATCGCTTCTGGGCCATCGATCGAGTCTAGCAGGGGGGCGCCAAAGGGCAGTGCTAGGCTACGGCGCCATGGCGTCGCACGCGGACGAAGCCACGGCCTGGTTGTCGGACAAGGGGCGCGCCATGGCGGACGCCATCGCTCCGCTCGTCGAGATCAACTCGTACACCGAGAACCCCGAAGGGGGCCGCAAGGTGGGCGCGCTCCTTCGCGAGATGTTCGCGCGCGACGGGGTCGCCGCGCTGGTCCGCACGAGCGAGCGCTACGCGGACCACCTGGTCTTCCGGTCGCGGCCCGAGCTCCCCAACCGCGGCGCGGTCGCGCTCGTCGGCCACCTCGACACCGTCTTCGCGCCCGGAACCTTCGAGGGCTACCGGTCGGACGGCGCGCTCGCGCGCGGCCCCGGCGTCCTCGACATGAAGGGCGGCCTGGTGGTCATCGCCTTCGCGCTCCGCGCGCTCGCCGCGACGGGCGGGCTCGACGCGGTCGTGCCCGTGCGGATCGTCGTCGTCTCCGACGAGGAGGTCGGCTCGCCCGAAGGGCAGGGCGTCATCGGCGCGTCGATCAGCGGCTCGAGCGCGTGCCTCGTCTTCGAGGCGGGCCGCGCGGCGGACGCGATCATCACGCGCCGCAAGGGCACGGGCGGCGTCATCGCGGTCGCGCACGGACGCGCCGCGCACGCGGGCAACGCCCACAAGGAGGGCGCGAACGCGCTCTGGGCGCTCGCGCGCTTCGCGGACGCCGCCCAGCGGCTCACGGAGTACGACCGCGGCGTCACCGTCAACGTCGGCCGCATGTCGGGCGGCCATAGCAAGAACACCGTGCCCGATCGCGGCGAGGCGCAGATCGATCTGCGCTTCGAGACCCGGCAGGACGGCGAGCGGCTCGTCGCCGCGCTCCGGCGCGCGGGGGACGAGGCGGCGGCCTCGGTGCCCGGCACCCGCATCGAGCTCCTCGGCGGGATCTCGCGCGCGCCGCTCGAGCGCACCGACGCGAGCGCCCGCCTCCTCGCCGAGTACGCCGCGTGCGCGCGCGCGCACGGCCTGGGCGGCGACGAGGCCCCGCTCATCGGCGGCGGGAGCGACGCGAGCACCGCCGCGGGGCTCGGCATCCCGGCGATCGACGGCCTCGGGCCGCGCGGCGCCGGCTTCCACACGAACGAGGAGCGCATCGAGCTCGCGTCGCTCGTGCCGAAGGCGCAGGCGCTCGCGCGGTTCCTGGCCCAGCGGGCGTATTCGCCGGACGCCGCGCGGTCCACCCCGCCGGAAGCGCGCTGAACGCCCATGCGACGTGCCGTCGGTCTCCTCGGCGCGCTCCTCGCGTTCGGCGCGTGCGGCCCGCCGCGCGACGTCACGCCGCAAATCCACGTCGACCCGAGGGCGGCGCAGCGGCTCGACTGGCTCGCCCGCCGCGCGGACAACGAGCAGCAGGCGGCCCCGCCGGCGCGGGTGCACGTGATGAAGCCGGGCGAGGAGCTCGGCGGGCCCAACGCGATCGGGCGGCCGGGCGACCTGCTGCTCGAGAACGGCGAGGTCGTGTTCGTCGTGCAGCGGCTCGGGGCGAGCTCGGGCTTCGCCGAGAGCGGCGGCAACGTCGTCGACGCCGCCGACGCGCGCCTGCGCAAGGACGAGCTCGGGCAGCTGTTCACCTACTTCGGCACGTTCCCGCGGCAGGGCGTCTACGACGCGCTGACCTCGGGCGCGTCGGCCGACGGCAGCGCGTGGGTGGAGGCGCAGGGTCGCGAGCTCTACGAGCCGAAGCTCCTCGTGACGACGCGCTACACGCTGCGCGCCCCCGATCGCGCGCTCCTCCTCGAGACGACGCTCGAGAACACCGGGACCGAGGCCGTCACGGGGCTCGCGCTCGGCGACGCGATCCAGTGGGGCGGCGCCGAGAAGTTCGCGCCCGGCAAGGCGCGCGGGTTCAAGGGGCCGTCGAGCGGGCCGTTCGTCGGCGGGGTCGGGCGCTTCACGGGCTACGCGATCACCTCCACCGACGGCGCGATCGACGGCACGAGCGGCAGCACGTGGACCGACACCGCGCAGAGGAGGGACGTGTCGATCCCGCCCGGCCAGAAGGTGACGTATGCACGCGTCTTCCTCGTGGGCGAGCGGCCCGACTCGTCGAGCCTCGTGAGCGAGCTGGCGCGGAGCGCCGGGCTGCCCGTCGGCGCGGTCACCGTGGGCCTCGTCTCCGGGCCCGCCGCCGACGACGCGGGCGCGCCGCGGGCGGGCGCGGTCGACGTCCCCGCCGACGCGCGCGTCACGGCGCAAGTGGCGGGCGGCGAGGCCCTCACCCTGCACGCGAGCGGCAGGCCGCCGCAGCTCGAGGCGCTGCTCCCGCCGGGCCGCTACACGCTCGCGTACGCGGGCGGCGGCGGGCGCGCGGGGCTCTCGTCCGCCACGGTGGACGTGGCGTCGGGCGGCGAGGCGCACGCGGATCTCGCGGTCTCGCCGGCCGCGGCGATGCGCGTCGACTGCGTGGACGCGGCAGGCGCGCCGATGCCGTGCAAGGTCACCTTCGAGCGCACCGACGGCGCGCCGCCGCCCGACTTCGGGCCCGCCCACGTCGCGGGGCCCGCGCGCAACCAGGCGACGACCGCCGACGGCCTCGTCGACGTCGCGCTCGCGCCGGGGGCGTACCGCGTCACGGCATCGCGCGGCCCGGAGTACACGCTGGCGCAGGCGGCGGTCACGCTCGCGCCCGGCGACCACCCCGCGCTCAAGCTCTCGCCGCGTCGCGTGGTCGACACGGCGGGCTACCTCGGGTGCGACTTCCACCAGCACACGATGCTCGGCACCGACGCCCCCGTCGCGACGCACGACCGCGTCGTCGCGAACGGCGCGGAGGGCGTCGAGGTCGCGGTGGCGAGCGAGCACAACGTGATCGCCGACTTCGAGCCGATCGTCCGCGAGCTGCACCTCGAGCGCGATCTCGTCTCGCTGCCCGGCGGCGAGCTCACGTCCGACGCGAGCCGGCACCCGTGGGGGCACGCCAACGCGTGGCCGCTCCCCTACGTGCCCGACGACCCGCGCGGCGGCGCGCCGCCCGTCCGAGACCGCACCCCGCGCGAGGTCTTCGACGCGCTGAGGAGCTCCCCGAGCGGGTCGGGCACGCCCATCGTCATCCAGGTGAACCACCCGCGGTCGGGCACGAACGGGTACTTCGACCAGCTCGGGTTCGACGCAAGGACGGGCGAGGGGACGGGCGCCGGCTACGACGCGCGCTTCGACGCGCTCGAGGTGTGGAACGGCCGGAACGTCGCGGCGCGGGGAAAGGTGCTCCTGGACTTCTTCGCCATGCTCCGCACCAGCCACCCGGTCACCGCGACCGCCGACACCGACACGCACGGCATCGTCGGCCAGGAGGCGGGCTACCCGCGGACGTACGTGCGCGTCGAGGACGACGGGCCGCTCGACCCGTGGACGCCCGAGCGCTCCGCGGCGGTCGCCGCCGGCGTAAAGACGCTGCGCGACGTGGTCCTCACGAACGGGCCCATGCTGCGCGTGAAGGCCGGCGGCGCGCCCATCGGCGGGCTGGTGAAGGCGGTCAAGGGCCAGCCGGTGCGCGTCGAGGTGCACGTCGAGAGCGCGCCGTGGGTCGTGGTCGACGAGGTCCACCTCGTCCGGGCGTCCAATCCCGCCATGAGCGACCCGGCGCTCGCGAGGGCCATCGTCGAGAAGCCGAACAAGGCGGGCGCCCTGTCCGCCGACGCCGTCTTCGCGCTCCGCGTCACGAGCGACGACGCCTTCATCGTGGTCGCCTCCGGCACGACGACCATGGCGCCCGTGGTCCAGACCTCCGGCACCGACGGCGAGGCCGAGATCCAGCCCTGGGCGATGAGCGGCGCCATCTGGGTCGACGCCGACGGCGACGGCAAGGCGCTGGGCCGGTAAAGATGAGGCGCCCCGACGGGGGCCTTGCGCCTGGCTGTGGCTCGACTAGCTTGCGCCGCTACCTCGCCGGCCGGCCCCACCAGGGGAAGGTCTGCTTGGTGGTTCGGGGCGTAGCGCAGCCTGGTTAGCGCACTTGACTGGGGGTCAAGGGGTCGCTGGTTCGAATCCAGTCGCCCCGACCAAGCGGAATCGTCGAGCAATCGACGGTTCCGCCGGTCGGTTCTCCCCGGAGGCTGTCGCGGCGTCCGTACGCGCCGCTAGAGTGCGTGCCACGATGCCTCGACGGTACGCAGACCTGCTTGCCGGGCAGCCGTGGGATGCGATCCGAGCGCTTCGCCGGAAGATCGTAGGCGACTTCGGGGCGGAGCTCGCGGAGGAACAAGTCCCCGAGGCGCTTCGCCCCTTGCTGCCCTACGCGTCTCTCCTCGGCGCGGGGGAGTCTGGACTTCGGAACGACTTCTGGAGCGCCATGAACCCAGCCGCTCGCGAAGAGTTGGTCGCCCGGCTCTCTCCCGCGATCGCCGAGATTGAGCGATGGGCAAGGAGCGCGGGCGAGCCACTTCCGCTACCCGAGGATCCAGGAGTCGCGGAGCTCCTGCAGCAGATGTCTCCCGTCCCTTCTGGCGTCGACCCGCGCCTACGGCTCCTGCTCGGGCAGGTGGCCGTCCAGCAGAAGGCGCTGCCGCCCAGGACGGCGGAGCAGCGTGCCTTCTCGGATCTCCTTGAGATGCTGGATTTGGAGGATTGATCCTCATTTCGTCGCGTGGTGCCACGGGCGGCCCGGTCATTCGGGCCGCGCCTAGAGAGCACGCTTGGAGCGCGTGACGTCACGTTCCGGTCGCAGGCCCGACCGGGGCCGAGCAGTCGGCGTAGGTCGCCGGAGGCTGGCCTTGCAGAGTGCCGCTCGCGCCGCCGTCGCCGGTGCCCGTGACCGTGCATGTGGAGCCGGTGACCGTCACGTTGAACGTGGAGGCGGTGCCCGCCGGCTCCTCGCAGAAGCAAAGGGGCCCGTTGGCCGGTTGCTGGACGACGCAGCACGTGCCGAGGGCCGGCGCCGAGGAACTCGAGCAAGCGGTGGCCAGAGCGGTCGCGAGGAAGAGCGACGCGACGAATGCGGCGGGCGTCATGCGCATGATCCTCTCTCCCCTCGTCGCTCTAGCCTCGCGCGATCTGCGCCCCGCTGCCTCGGCGCCACGGGCTCGGCTCGCCCGCCTGCGTCCACGCCACGCGGGAGAGCGGGAGCACCTCGGTCGGCGCGGACATCTCCGCGTCGTCGGCGACGCGGGTGCGGAGCACGTGCACGACGCCGTTCGTGGAGTCGCGAAGGAGCGCCCGCGCGAGCCGGAAGTCACGAGCGATGGTGCGCCCGAGCGACATGACGATGAACGCGCAGACCGCGATCGCCACGGGGCGGAGGCTCCCCTCGCCGCGGAGGGCCGACGGGGCGAGCAACGCGACCCCGAAGAGGCCCGCGAGGATGGGGCGCGCGTTGCGGCGGAGCGTGCGCCTCTGGAGCGCGGCGATCTCCGTTCGCTCGTCGGTGCTGAGGGGCCGGCTGCGCGCGAGGAGCGTGGCGCTCCCCTGCGAGGCGACCGGCTTCACCCAGTTGGCCGCGACGCTCGCGTGCGCGGGCACCGCGGCCGGCGTCTGAAAGGGGAGGAGCACCCAGCTCCGCGAGCGCGCGCCGCCCACGGTCCAGAGGCGCCCGGTCCCGCAGAGCGCCTCGAAGACGACGCCGAGCGCGCCGTCGACCGGGAAGCCCTCGCGCGCGAGGAGCATGCGGGTCCGCTCGTTGACCGCGGCGCGCGTGTGCCCCTCGAACGACGCGACCTCGCCCCGCGCGAGGTCCGCGCGGATGCGGCGGCGCCGGCGCATCGCGTCGACCGCCCGCAGGGCGAGCGCGGCGTCGCCCACGAACATGAGGAGGAGCGCGAGGAGGCCGAGCGGCCGGGCCTCGCTCGGTAGCTGGAACGTCAGGAGGCCACACAGGAAGAGGCCCACGACGAAGAGCAGAGGGGTGGCGACTGCGAGCAGCGCGGCGCGCCGGCCGAGGGCGCGCCGCTCGCCCTCGAGCTCCGCCCGCTCGGCCTCGCCCAGGGGGCGCAGGCTCGCCGCCGCGACGCCCATGCAGGCCAGCCGATTGGTCGAGGTCTCCAACGCCCTTGCCCCATACCACGGAGGTCGACGCGCGGCGGGGTCCGTTGTAAGTCCCGGCGCCTAGCGCATGCTGAAACACAACACGTATTTCGAAGGCAAGTGGCAGAGCATCGGGTTCGAGCGGCTCGGCCGCAGGCTGACGGCCGGCGTCGTCTCCCCCGGCGAGTACCACTTCGACACGGACGGGCCGGAGCGGATGACCATCGTGAGCGGAGAGCTCGACGTCAGGGTCGGCGCGAACGGTGCGTGGCGTGCCTATCCGACCGGCACTGTCTTCGAGGTGCCCG
Source organism: uncultured delta proteobacterium (assembly GCA_963797395.1). Taxonomy (GTDB): domain Bacteria; phylum Myxococcota_A; class Polyangia; order Polyangiales; family Polyangiaceae; genus Palsa-1150. Next base: position 3,256,499 of record CAWCPA010000006.1, on the reverse strand, counting down.
GCAAGAGCGGCTTCGATGTTCGCGCGTCGCAACCGGTGGCTTACGTCTGCGAGTTCCTCTGAGGCCCGGCTGAGCGCGGCTGCGGCCGCGTCGCCGGGCGAACGCGCGCCTCTGCCCAAAGGGGCGCGCGCGCACTACGCTCGGCCGTCGATGACCCCGCGCACGGGCATCCGTCAGCTCACGATTCTCCTCTTGGGCTTCGCGCTCGCGGCGGCGTCGTTCATGGCGTCGACGATTTACGCCGACTCGCGCCTCGCCCGGGTCGCGGAGGAGTCGCACGCGGTCTCGGACAACGCGATGCCCAGCATCGTCGAGCTCGGGACCATGCGGCGAGAGCTCGCCTACGCGCAGTTCGCGCTCGACGAGGCCAGCGACGGCGACGCCTCGCAGATGCGGCTCCTGTCGGATCACGTGCATCGGTACGAGCAGGCGCGCGAACGCTACCTCGCCCTGCCGCGGTTCCCGCGCGAGAGGGAGCTCTGGGACCGCGCGAGCGCGGACCTGCACGAGGTCGAGGTCTCGATGGACCGCGCGCGCGCCTCGATCGAGGCAGGAGCGCAGCGCCTCGCGAACCTCGAGGTGACCGATTGGCTCTTCCCGGCGGTGATGCGCGCGGACGCGTCGCTCGCGGAGCTCGTGCAGCTCAATCACGGCGAGGGCCAGCGCGCCGCCGTCGAGGCCGACCGGGCCTGGACGCGGGTGCGCCGCTTCTCGTTCGGCGCGGACCTCCTCTGCGCCGCGATGACCGGCCTCCTCGCCTGGATCGCGTTCCGCGGCACGCGGAGCTTCATGGCGATGCAGGAGGTGCGGGCGCAGGAGCTCGAGGCCTTCGCGTCGCGCGTGGCGCACGACATCCGCGGGCCGATGACCCCCGCGCTCTTCGCCCTCCAGATGCTCGATCGCGAGCTCGCCGACGACGCGCGCTTGCACACGGTCACGCAGCGAGGGATGCGCAGCCTGCGGCGCGTCGAGCAGCTCGTCGGCGACCTGCTCACCTTCGCGCGCGCGGCCGCGCTGCCGGAGGAGGGGGCGCGGTCGTCGCTCCGCCCGGTGGTCTCGGGCGTCATACAGGACGCCGAGGGCCAGGCCACGCCGGCCGGCGTGCGCATCGAGCTCGGCGAGATGCCCGACTGCGAGGTCGCGTGCGCGCCCGGGGTGCTCTCGAGCGTGCTCATGAACCTCGTCAACAACGCCATCAAGCACATGCCGAAGGACGCGGCGGAATCCGGCGGTGCGCGTCCGCGGGCAAGCGCAGCGTGGCCGCGTGCGCGTCGAGGTCGCCGACACGGGGGCCGGGCTGCCCGAGGAGATGCAGCAGCGCGTCTTCGAGCCGTACGTGCGCCTCGACAAGAGCCGCCCCGGCATCGGCCTCGGGCTCGCGACGGTCCGGCGGCTCGTCCTCGCCCACGGCGGCAAGGTCGGCGTCTCCCCGAACGCGGGGACGGGCGCGGTCTTCTGGTTCGAGCTCCCGCTCAGCGAGGCCGTCGCGCGCGTGCGCGGCGAGCTCCCGCCGGGCCCGGAGAACGTTCGCGGGCCGGAGAGCGCGTAGCGCCCGCGGGTTCCGGAGCGGGGGTCCCCGGCGGCCAGCCGCTTCGGCGCTCGACGAGCTCGAAGGCGTTTCCGAGCACGCGGTCGACGACCCACTCCGTGCCGATCGCGGCGAGCCCCGCGACCACGACCGCGCCGGCGCCCGTCAGCGTCGCGAGCGGCGGCCCGCCCTGCCCGAGCACGAGGGCCAGCGCGGTGAACGGCAGGCGGTACCCCGCCGCGATGCCGCACGCCGCGCCCGCCGATCCCGCCAGATCGCCCGGCACGCCCAGCGCGACGGCGAACACCCGCCCCGCCAGATCGCCCACGGCGAGGAAGGGGACGAAGAGACCGCCGCACCCGCCCGCCGCCGAGGCGGCCGCGGTCGACAGCGCGCGCAGGACCGCTACCGCGAGGATCGTCAGCGCGGCCGGCGCGCCGGCCTCGACCCACCGGATGGCTCCCGCGCCGGGGCCGAACGCCGCCGAGGGCGCCGCGATCCGCGCCAGGAGGGCCGACGCCGCGACGAGGGTCAGCGCGCCGCACGCGAGCCGCAGGGCGGGGCGCGACCGCCAGGCCTTGGCGCGGTAGATGGCCTCCCCGGTCATCGAGCTGATCGACCCCGCGAGCAGCCCGATGAGGCACGCCGCGATCACGCCCTGCACGAGCGAGTGCGGCGCCTCCTTCGGCACGACCAGGCGGATCAGAATCGACGCCCAGGCCGACGTTCAGGCCCCATCCCACGAGACCGCCGACGAGGGCCGCGAGGAGGCGCTCGGCGTCGAGCGGCGCGTCGTTCCGCCGCCCCAGCTCGAGGACGTACGCGGAGCCGACGAGCGGGATCCCCATCAGCACCGCGACGCCCGCGGCGCCGCCTCCGACCGCCGCGGGCCGGAGGAGCTTGCGCCATCGCCGCCCGCGGTCCCCGAGGGCCGCGCCGGTCGCCATGCCGAGGTACGCCGCCGGCGACTCGGTCCCCATCGGCGCCCCGAGGCCCACCGTGGCCACGATGGCCAGGAGGCGGAGCGGCGCGAGGCGCCAGGGGAACCGCTCCTCCTCGCCGGCGTACTTCACGATCGCGGCGGTCAGGTCCGAGCGCGGGTAGCCGGGCGCGAACGCCCGCCACCCGCTCTCGCCGGGCACGGCCTCGCGTCCGAGCCCGTAGAGCAGGAGCACCGAGAGCCCCAGTCCGAGCAGCGGCGCGCCGAGGAGAACCGCGTCGGTCTGCCCCGAGACGCCCGCGAGCATTCGCTTGAGCGCCTCGGTGACGCCGATGACCACGAGCGACGCGGGGACGGCGCCGAGCGCCGCGCCCAGGATGGCCGTCGCCGCCGCCGAGGCCTTCGGCCGCGGGGGCGTCAGATGTTCCACTCGTGCGGCTCCCAGTTGCGGGCCCGGTGGGCCTCGCGGGGGACCGCACGGATGAACGCGTCGGCGCGGCCCCAGCGGCCGGGGACGCCGAGGAGCTCGAGGCGCTCGATCTCGGGCGGAAGCGCGGGCTCCGCGACGAGGTGGTCGCCCACGGGCTCGAGGCCCATCATGACGCGGATCATGAGGAGCGCGGCGCCACTGCTCCACGCCTGGGGGCTGCACGCGGTCGGGTACTCGACCGGGTACTCGGTGGTCGCGCGCGAGTAGCCCGCGAACGCCTCCGGCAGGCGGCCGTTGAAGAAGCGCGCGGTCTGGAGCACCGCGAACGCGAGGCGGGCGGCCTCCTGGCCGAAGCCGTACTGGCGCAGGCCCTTCGCGACGATCGACGTGTCGTGCGGCCAGACGGTGCCGACGTGGTAGCCGAGCGGGTTGTACGCGCCCTCGCCCTCGGCCATCGTGCGGGTGCCCCAGCCGGAGAAGAGCGCGTCGCCCATGAGGTGCTTCGCGCACGAGGCGGCCTTGTCGGCGTCGACGATGCCGCTCCAGAGGAGGTGCCCGACGTTGGAGGTCAGCGAGTCGACCTTGCGCTTCTGGCCGTCGAGCGCGAGCGCGAAGAAGCCGCGCTCGGGGAGCCAGAAGTCCTGGTTGAACTTGCGCTTGAGGGTCGCGGCCTCGCTCTCGAGCGTGTCGGCGAGGGCCGGGTCGTTCCAGAACTTGCGGGCGAGCCGCGCGCAGCGCCGCTTGGCGTCGTACACGTAGCCCTGAATCTCGCAGGTCGCGCGCGGCAGCGAAGCCAGCGTGCCGTCGGCGAACTTGATCGCGTCGGGCGAGTCCTTCCAGCACTGGTTGTCGAGGCCCGACTTTGCGTTTCGCGTCTTGTATTCGACGTACCCGTCGCCATCCATGTCGCCGCTCTCGTCGATCCACGCGAGGGCGGCGCGCGCGGCGGGCTCGAGCTCCTTCACGAGCGCCGCGTCGCCGGACCAGAGCTCGTACTCGTCGAGCAGCACGAGGAAGAGCGGCGTCGTGTCCGAGCCGCCGAAGTACGGCGAGTGCGGGCGCTCCTCGAAGGCGGTGAGCTCGCCCCAGCGCGCCTCGTGGATGATCTTGCCCGGCTCCTCGTCGCGGAAGTCGTCGCGCTTGGTGCCCTGGAGCGCGGCCAGCACGACGAGCGTGGTGCGCGCGAGGTCGGGGCCGAAGGGGAGGCACTGGTAGCTCGTGAAGATGCTGTCGCGCCCGAAGAGCGCCATGAACCAGGGCAGCCCCGCGGCGGGCAGGGCCGAGCCGGGCGCGAGCTTCGGATAGAACCGCAGCGCGGCGAGGTCGACGAGGCTCCGCAGGTAGATGCGCTCGAGCGGCGCGAACGTCGAGACGAGCTGCGGGGCGTTCGCGATCCACTCCTCGAGCTTGGGCCCGTTCGGCTTCGGGCTGTGCTCGCCGCGGCCGTAGGTGGAGTGCTCGTGGATCTCGTCCCAGCCGTCGATCGCGGTGACGACCTCGAAGTCGGTCGACCACTCGCCGTGCGGCTCGACGTGCACCTGGAAGGTGAAGCCCTCGTCGTCGACCCTGGCGGGCACGCTGGGCGTGATCCACGTCTCGCGCACGAAGTCGTCGCGGCGGTAGCCGAGGACCAGGCGGTTGCCCTCGATGCGGTGGTAGTACGACCCCTTCTTCTCGCGGATGACGTCCTTGATCTCGAAGAGGTCGGCGAAGTCGGCCCCCGCCTCGACGCGCACCTTCACGTCGAGGGCGGTCGGCCGGTGGTTCAGGATCTTCATCTCCTCGAAGAACCCGTCGCCCACGGCCCGGTCGCGGATGACCGAGACCGAGGAGTTCTCGTAGATGGTGCCGGTGGGGGGCGCGAGGAAGAAGCGCTTCTCGAAGTACTGGAGGTCGTCCACCGAGAGGATGTCGGGCTGGGTGCCGTCGATGGTCATGCGCCACTTCGAGAGGAAGCGCGTGTCCTGGTGGAAGAGGCCGTGGGGCTGCGAGGGCGACGCGTCGACGTCCCCGCGCCGGTCGCTGACGACGAACGTGCTGCCGTGCAGCGCGCTGACGGTCTCGGCGGCGCTCACGGCCGCACCTCCTCGTCGGCCCGGCCGTTCGTCGGCCTGCGCGGTCTCCCGCCCGACGGCGTGGAGCCCGCCCAGCCGTAGAACCGCGTGAAGAGGGCGATGTCTCCGCGGAAGCGGATGCGGCCCTGCATGAACGCGATGATGGCGCGGAGCTCGCCGTCGAGGATCGCGACGAGGTCGGCCTCGCTCCCCTCGATGACGCACTGGGCCTCGGCGGTCGGGTCCTCGCGCACCTCGATCGCGCCGTCGTTGATCGCGAGAAACCACGATCCCACGTCCTTCACGTCGAAGCGGAAGGTCCCGCGCAGACCGCGCAGCCGCGGGTCGTCGCCGAGTGCTGCCTCTCGCTCGAACATCGTTCGGATCCGCTCCATGGTCAGCCTCCAGGGTTGGGCCGCGGACGGAGGAGCACCCGCGTGGGCGCGCCGTCGCAGCCTGAAATGAGCATCGGAAGGGCGATGAGATCGTGCGGGCCCGGAGACACGCGGCGGAGGTCGAGGCCCTCGAGGACGAGGACGCCCGCCTCGAGCAGCAGCCTGTGCGTCGCCGCGCCGTCCATGGCGCCGCCGATCGAGAGGTAGTCGACGCCGACGGCGCGGACCCTCCGCTCGAGCAGCAGCTCCGCGGCCCCCCTGGTCACGTACACGTAGTCCGTGACGAACGTGTCGGAGAGCCAGCAGCGCGCCGAGTTGCTCGTCTTGAAGAGGATCCGCTCGCCCGCGCGCATCGCGATCGGCTCGAGCTCCGGGCAGTCGATCGTGGTGCCCCGAATGGCCACGACGCGCGCCTCCCCCATCAGCGCCTCGAGCGGCAGCGCGTCCACGCCGCCGCCGGGCACGTCGAAGTGGTTGGGCGCGTCCACGTGCGTGCCGGTGTGCACCCCGAGCGAGAGGCTCGAGACGCGGCAGATGCCGCCCTCGTGCATCTCCTCGAACGTCTCGAGTTCGACGCCGGGGTTGTCGGGCCAGTGCACCATCCCGTCGCGGATCGGGACCGTGACGTCGATCCATTCGGTCATGCGGGCGGTGCCCATGCAACGCCCGGTCCTTCAGGCCGCCAGCGCGACGACCTGCTTGATGCCGCTCGGCGCGCGCAGCATCGCCGGCGCCTCGTCGAGCGAGACGCGGCCCGTGATGAGCCCCTTCACCGCATCCGGGAAGAGACCCATGAACTGCTCGAGGTGCCGGACGGACGCGTCGAAGGTCGAGCGTGAGGCGTTCACGGTGCCGAAGAGCACCTGGTTCTTGAGGACGAGCGAGCGCATGACGCCGTTCAGGTCCATCTCGACGGGCGCGCTCCCGCCGGGCACGCCGCTGAAGATGAAGACGCCGTTCGGCGCGAGCGCCGACAGGGCCATGAAGGCCACCTTGGCCGCGCCGACGGCCTCGAAGACGACGTCGAACGCGCCGACCTTCCTCGCGAGCTCGCCGAGCGGCACGTCGGCCGCCGAGACGTAGGTGGCGCCGATGGATTGGGTGAGCTCTGCGCGGTCGCTCGTCGCCGGCTCGAGCGAGTACACGGTGGTGTCGACGCCGCGAGCGACGAGCATCATCGCGCCCAGGAGCCCGATCGGGCCCGCGCCGAGCGACAGGCCCCGCGTCGAGGCGGGCTCCCAGGGGTAGCGCCGCGCGATCGCCTCGAGCTCGAGCGAAGCCTTCGCGGCGATCGTCAGCGGCTCGACGAGCACCCCGACCTCGCGGAGAGCCCGCGGGACGGGGACGAGGTATCGCTCGTCCTCGACGACCACCTCCGCCATGAAGCCGTCGGCCTGCTTGATGCCGCGCTCCCGGAAGTTGCCGGAGACGCAGAAGTCCTGGCGCCCGACCGCGCACGCCGGGCAGTCGCGATCGCGGCACGGCCGACGCACGGTGAGGACGACGAGGTCACCCGGGTGGAACTTGCGGACGGACGGGCCGACCTCCGCGACCTCGCCGAGCGCCTCGTGCCCGAGCACGAGGGCGTCTCTCCCGGCCGGGGGAACGCCATAGTGGAAGCCGCCGATCTCGCGGTCGGTCCCGCAGATGCCGACGTCGAGGATGCGCACCGCGACGTCGTGTTCCCCGCGCGCCTCGGGCGTGGGCAGCTCGACGACCCGAAGCTCGCGTCGCTCGGGGAACACAGCCATCGCGCGCATCTCGCCTCCGCGAGGCCCGAAGCGAGCAGACGATGTGCCAGCGATCGGCTCGTGGAGATCTCAGGCGGGCGGGCCGCCCGAGAGGTCAGCGGAAGATCGGGTACGGCGCGTCGTCGCTCGCGTCGCCCGCGCCGCCGTCGTCGGCGAACACCTCGGCGTCATCGCCGCCCCCCGAGTCGGCCTCCGGCGGGGCGCCCGCGTCGGCCGGCTCGATGGAGATGCCGGCGTCGGCCTCGACGCGGCAGCCGCTCGGGTCCCATGTCCACGTGAACTCCTGCGTGGCGCAGAAATCGGGGTCCGACGCGCACTGCCCGGCGCCGTTCGAGTCGTAGCACCAGCCGCAGCCCTCGACGGGCGTGCACGCGCCGCACGACGCATAGAGATGACAGGCGTCGTGCGGGGGCGCGACGGGGACGCCGTCGTCCCAGCCATCGCCGCCGCCGGCGTCGTCACACCCGCCGAAGACGACGGCGCCGAAGAGGACGGCCGCAGAAACCAAGAATCCATTTCATGTGCAAGCTCCCGAGGCCCGTAGCTTGACACGGTCCCCGTTACGGACAACCGGCGTCGTCGACGGATCCATCGGGCGCGGCGTTCACGTACGTGAGCGCGACGCTCTGCGCCTTGACGTAGGAGTTTCCCGCCGAGAACTGGTTCGCCGCCGGGATGGTGAGGCCGGCATCGGGATCCAGCGACGCCATCGCTCCGGGCGGGAAATCGCCGCCGAGAGCGAAGTCGTCCAGGACGGGCAGCGTGAAATACGGGCCCGAGCCCAGGAAGAAGGCGACCGCCGTGGCGCCCCCGTCGGAGAGGACGTTCGCGCACGGCGACATGCCGAAGCCCCAGGCCACGTTGCCCGCGTCGGTCGCGACCGAGTTTCCGGAGACGACGAGGATGTCCATGGGGCCCTGCCCGTTGCCGGCCGGGGCCACCTTGGTGGTGACGGTCACGAGGAGCTCGCGGAGCGCGCGCAGGTTGAGCGTCACCGTCTTCGACTCGCCGGCGGCCAGCGACACGCCGTTGAGGGGCGCGTTCGCGACGCCCTTGCTGAAGTCGTAGCCGCCCAGCCACCAGCCCGGGGTGATCGATCCCACCGCGCTCGTGATGGCCGGGTCGTCGACGAAGATGGCCTGCGGGAACACGGTCGTCGGGGGCAAGCCGTCGAAGCGGGCGGTCGGGAGGGTCTGCGAGAGGTCGACCTGCCCCGCGTCGTCGCCCGAGGCGGGGAACGTGAGGGGCGAGCCGAGCGTCGCGCCGCCGTCGGCCGCGCCGAGGACGGCCAGGCGGAGCACGCCCTTGCCGTCGAAGTGGGGGTCGTTCGCGAGGAAGTCGACGGCCTCGGCGGTCAGCGTCACGCAGAGCGCGGCCATCGACGGGTCCGAGGGGGCCGCGCAGGCTCCGGCGTCGTCGGGGGTCGAGGCCTCCGCCGAGCTGCCGGTGTCCGTCGCCACCGGCGCGTCGAGCGAGCCGTCGGGGCCCTCGGGGCTCGGCGAGTTGTTGTTGCCGCCGCACGCGGCGAGCCAGCCTGCCGCGCCTGCGGCGACGGCGGTCGCGGCGACCGCCGCGATGCGAATGCTCCTCATGAAGGGCCTCCCAAGAACCCGACAACATACCAGGGAGAGACGCGGTCAGGGGAGCTTGTCGGTCTCGAAGCGGGCGGCGAGGATGCGATCGCGGACGGCGGGCGGCAGCTTGGCCAGCTTGGGGAGCGTGTCGGCACCGGTGCCCAGACGGACGACCCGCGGCGCGGAGGGCGCGAGGGCGCGCTTCACGAGTTCGGCGGCGAATTCCTCGGTGGGCATCGCGCCCTTCTGCGAGGACTGGGCGCGCTTCTCGATGCCCTCGTACGCGCGGTGGTAGCGGGACGTCGGCGCGCGGAAGCGCTCGAGCCCGCGCAATCCCGACTCGGCGATGTTCGATCGCACGCCGCCCGGCTGCACCACGACGACGTCGATGCCGAAGGGCTTCACCTCCATGCGGAGCACGTCGGAGATCATGTGCACGGCCGTCTTCGACGCGCAGTAGGTCGCGGCGAACGGCGTCGGCAGGAGGCCGACCACGCTCCCCACGTTGACGATGCGCCCCGACCCGCGCGAGGCCATGTGCGGGAAAACGGCCTGGGTGACCGCGACGAGGCCCATGACGTTCGTCTCGAAGACCGACCGCACCTCGTCGAGGCGCAGCTCCATCAGCGGCCCGAACGAGTTGATGCCCGCGTTGTTCACGAGCACGTCGAGCCGGCCGGCGCGCTCGAGGACGGCCGCCACCGCGGCCTCGATCGTCTTCGGGGCGTTGACGTCGAGGGGCAGCGTGTCGATGCCCTCGGCCGCGAGGTCGGCGAGGCTCTCGGGGCGCCGGGCCGTGGCGAACGGGCGATAACCGCGGGTCTTGAGCTCGCGGACGACCGCGCGGCCGATGCCGGTCGAGCAGCCGGTGACGAGGACGACCTGCGCGGGCGCTGCGGGGTCTCGGGGGTCCATGTAAATCTGCTTATCACGGTCGCGGACGGGACTTCGCCGCGCGTGCTTCACAATTTCGATGGAGCGAGCGCCGCTGGACAGGGCTCGCGGGCTCGCGCAATCCTTCGGCCCGCGGCGATGTCCCTCGCAGTTCCGTTGGTGCGCACCGAGACGGCCTCCGGGCGCTCGCGCCCTTTCTTCGCGCTCGAGCTCCTCGACAACCGCTTCGCCGCGCTCCACGGCCTCCGCTGCATCGGGATCGTCAGCGTGGTCGCGTTCCACGTGACCTGGATCTTCATGGGCGAGCAGCACATCGAGCTCGACCCGGTCTTCTTCGGTCAGTCGCTCACCGTCTTCTTCGGGATGGACCTCTTCTTCGTCCTGAGCGGCTTCCTCATCGGATCGATCCTCCTGCGGTCGCTCGCGCAGCGCGAGGAGGGCTCGGGCCAGCTCCTCCTCCGGCGCTTTTACCTGCGCCGCGTCTTCCGGACCTTCCCGGCGTACTACGTCGTCCTCACGGCGCTCGCGCTGGCGTTCCCGCTGACCCCGCACCAGCGCCGGCACCTGCCGTGGGAGTACCTGTACGGCACCAACTTCCTGCCCCTCGAGCGGGGGCAGGTCATCATGTTCTGGGGCTGGTCGCTCGGCCTCGAGGAGCAGTTTTACCTCGCCGTGCCGGTCCTCCTCCTCGCGCTCCAGCGCCTCCGCACGGGCGGCGCGCGCATCGCCCTCCTCGCGGCGCTCATGGCCGCGGCGCTCGCGATCCGGCTGGCGATCTTTTACGGGCACCACGGGCGGTGGGACGACCTCGAGCTCTACGGCGCGCTCTACTTCCGGACGCACACGCGGTTCGACACCCTCGTCGCCGGCATCCTCCTCGCGGTCCTTCACCAGCGGTACGGGGCGGACCTCGCGCGCTGGCTCGAGCGGCCGTTCGCGCGCGCCGCGATGGCGCTCCCGGCGCTCGGGTGCCTGTGGATCCTGCTCTTCCCGGGCATCTTCGGGCGCGACAACCTGCAGATCGTGCACGTCTTCTACTGGGGCACCGTCACGAGCGTGATGTACCTGTTCGCCGTGCCGCTGGCGCTCTACGGCGACGGGATGATCTGCCGGTGGCTGTCGGCGCCGTACTTCCGGCGCGCGGCGACGCTCGGCTACGGCATCTACCTCGTGCACATCCCGATCATCGACCACCTGATGGTCCCCGCCGCCCGCGCGGCGCAGTCCCGGCACTGGTCGATGCTCTTCGTGTGGCCCGCGGCGCTCGTCGCGACGCTCGCGCTGGCCGCGGCGCTCGCGTACGCGCTGCACGTGCTGGTCGAGAAGCCCGGGCTTCGCCTGCGCGACCGCTTCGCGCGGTGACCCTCAGATGCGCACGGGCTCGCCGTGCCCGGGGGCGGGGAGCTCGAGCTCCTCGAAGCCCGTCTCGCCCTCCACGATCCAGAGGAAGGACGGATTGTCGAGGTCGCGGTCGAAGGCGAACGTCAGGCGCCGCGGCTTTCCGTCGTCGCGCAGCTCCTCGATCGTGGCGCGCATCCCGGGCAGGTCGACCTGCTCGCCGGCGCGGAGCGGGACGTCGTCGTCGCGGATCAGGTCGTCCGAGCCGACCGGGAAGAGCGGCCTGCCGCCGGCCACGAGCTCGAGCTCCCGCGCGGACTTCCGCACGAGGAGCATGCGCCCCGAGTCGTAGGCGAGCCCGCGGACGACCGTGCTCGCGTCGAGCCCCATCGGCGCCACGAAGATGGTCGCGAAGAAGCTCGCGCGCACGATGACGACCGTCGACTTGCCCTCGGCCTTCTCGCGGAGCCACGCCATCTCGTGCTCGCGGACCTCGGCGAGGGAGTGCAGGTACTCGTGCATCAACCACGAGTCGAGCGGCCCGCGGAACAGGTGCACGAAGGCGAGCGCCAGCGCGAGGAGCTCGGTCCACTCGACCGCGCGCCGGCGCGGGCGCTCGCCGCGCGGGAACCAGACCCGGTCGAGGAGGACCGCGACCGTGCCGGCGACGCCGATCATCGGGATCACCAGGAGCCGCACCGAGACGCCGACGGCGACGAGCGGGGCGAGGGCGAGCGTCGAGCCGCCGAGCATCCACCCGAGGGCGCGCCGGTCGTCGCGCTCGAGCTCCGGCCAGACGCGCCGCACGAGGAGCCCGAGGGCCGCGGCGCACACGCCCGCGGCCGTGAGCACCTTCCAGAGGGGGTCGGCCAGCCAGGCGCGCTCGTCGAGGGCGCCCCACGCCGTCGCGAAGAGCAGCGCGACGCGGCCCGGGAACGACCCCGCGTAGGCGCCGAAGTCGCGGAGCGGGTCGTGGTAGTAGCCCGTGCCGAACGCGCCGTAGTGCCCGGCGTGGCGGAGGGCGAGGTAGACCGCGGCGGGGAGCGCGAAGCAGGCGAGCCCCGACGCCCGCCGCGCGAGCGAGTCGCCGGAGCGGGTGAACTCGATCGCGGCCACGTACCCCCCGAAGCAGAGGGAGTACTCGCCCGCGAGCATCGCGCCCGCGAACAGCGCGAGCGACGCCACGCCGTCGCGCGCGCGACGGCCCCTGCGCCAGCGCAGGTACTCGAGGAGGCCGAGCGCCCCGAGCGCCGTCGAGACGAGCTCTTCGCGGTTCGCGAGCCAGGTGAGGGGGAAGTCGTGGCAGGGAGCGACCGCGAAGACGAACGCGCCGAGCACGGCCACGCGCTTCGCGAACCCGTCGCGGAGCAGGCGGTACACCGCCCACGACGAGAGCCCCCACCAGAAGAGCGAGTGCAGGTGCGCGAGGACCGCGCCGTCTTCGCCGAAGAGCCGGACATCGAGCCAGAGGAGCACGCTCGAGAGGGGCCGCAGAAAGCGGAGCTCGAGATGAGGGTGCGACCACCAGGGCAAGACGCCCCGTTCCATGAGCGGTCGCCGGCCCGCCTCCGTGATGAAGTCGTAGAGGTCGAAGGGGGTGTGCGCGACCGGGTAGCGGCCCTCGATCATCGCGAGCTGGTTGAAGTCGTCGGCGAAGCGCTTGGCCGTGAGGGCCGGCCAGTGCACGGCCAGCGCGACGAGGACGAGGACGGGCACCGTCGCGCGCTGGACCCGCGCGCGCGTGTCCCGGCTCACCTCCGGAGGGAGGTGAGGGGGGTCAGATGCCCGGGCCGGTGCCGCCGCCGAACCCACCGAGTCCGCCGAGTCCGCCGCCGAGCCCACCGAGGCCGCCGGTGCCCAGACCCCCGAGCCCGCCGAGGCCGCTCGACGCCGAGCCGCTCGTGCTCGACCCGCTCGAGCCGGAGACGAAGCCGCCGCCCTGGTCGCCCGCGTCGTCGCCGCCGTCGTCCCCGCTGCCGCCGCACTGCCCGGAGGCCGGCGAGAAGCAGTAGGAGCTGCTCGTGTCGCAGCAGCAGACGGTCGCGCCGTCGCACTCCCCGGCGCAGTCGGAGTCGGAAGCGCAGAAGCCGGCGGTGGTGCCGCTGCCGGTCGACCCGGAGCCGCCCTGCAGATTGTCGCTGCCCGACGTGCTCGAGCCGCTCGACCCCGAGCCGCCGGCGGAGCCGGAGCCCGTGGAGCTGCCGCTCGAGGACTCGTTGTTCGAGCCGCTGTTCGACGAGCCGCCGCCGCAGGCGGCCGTGACGGTGATGGCCCCGATGAACGCGACGAATCGCAAAGAAGTGAGGTGCATGGTTTCCGTCCTCGACTGCGTCGCCTCGGCGACGCGCGTCGCCGCCCGAACGCAGCCTCCCTGGACGCCTATGTGGACCCTCTAGGCGACGAAGTCCTCGGTAAACCCGCGTGATGCGCTCTTGAGACGCCCCGAGGTGCAATGATTCAAGCCTGCTTTTCGAGCGCTGCGCAGCGCTGCGCAGGGGCTCGCGCGAAACTGCGCGGCGCCGACAGCCGCGGCGCTTTTGTGAAGCGTCACGCGACGGCGATCGTCTTCTCGAGCTGCTCGAGGATCGGCAGCAGCGTGCGCGCGTTCGACTGCCTCGCGACGCGCATGGCCTCGTCGAGGTAGCGGCGCGCGTCGGCCGGGTGGCGGCGCGCGTCGGCGACGCGCGCGAGCACGCCGAGCAGGTGCGCCCGGTGCGGGCTCGCGGGCGGAGCGGCCCCGAGCGCCTCGCGCAGCACGCCCTCGGCGTCGGACCAGTGCCCCTGGTCGGCGAGCGACTCGGCGAGCTTGCGCGAGAAGATGAGGACCGCGCCGTCCGGGTCGTCGAGCTCGCCGCGGTGAAGCTCGCGGCGCGACACGTCGAGCGCGTGGCGCAGCGCGCGCACGCTGCCGTCGAGGTCGCCGTTCGCCGCGCAGCGCGCGCTCAGGGCGTCGAGGAGCGAGAGCGACTCGAAGGCGCTCCCCGCGTGGGTCGCCTGCCGCGCGCGGATCTCGAGCGGGGCGTCGGGGCGCGCGTCGGCGGCGAGCGCGAAGAGCTCCTGCTTGCGGCCGGCCGGGAGGCTCGAGAAGACGACGCGGCGGATCATCGGGTGCGAGGCGCGGACGCCGTGCTCGTCGATGACGACCATGCGCGCGAGGTCGAGCGCGTCGAGCGCCGCGCCCACGTCGATCGCGCCGGGCAGCATGCGCCAGAGGATGTCGGGCGTCGCGTCGTCACCCCACACCGAGAGGGCCTGCAGCACCTGCCGGGCGTCGGGCGCGAGCCGCTCGACGCGGCGGGCGATGATCTCGACGACGCGCTCGGGGCACGGGTCGCTGGTCTCCCGTCCCCAGGCGATGAGCTGCTCGACGTGGAGGGCCGGCAGGGGCACGTCGCGCACGGCGAGCCGCGAGGGCACGCGGTTGGCGAAGGCCTCGAAGGGCAGGGGCCCGAGGTTCCAGGTCTCGGCCGGCAGCGCCGGGGCGGCCGGCCCGCTGCTGGGCGCGTGCGTGAGCACGATGAGGGCCGAGACGAGCGGCGGTTCGGCGAGCACGTCTTCGATGGCGTTGCGGCTCGTGCCGTCGATGTAGTCGAGGTCGTCGACGGCGAGGACGACGGGCGTCCCGCGCGCGCGCTCGGCGCCGACTTCGAGGGCCCAGCGGAGCGCCTCGGCCAGCGCGTGCCGCCGGCTGACGCCGCTCGGCGGCTCGGCGTCGGCGTCGACGCCGAAGAGCAAGCCGAGCCCGAGCTTCGCCTCGGGGTAGGCCGCCTCCCAGAGCGCGGGGTCGGGGGGCCCGTCGGGGATGCCGACGAGCGCGCGGACCGCCGTCATGAGGGCGAGGTCGCCGATGCGCGCCCACGCGGGATCGGTGCCGACCGCGACGACGAAGTCGCCGCGCTGCGCGCACCGCTGGAGGAGCTCGCTCAAGAGGCGCGTCTTGCCGAAGCCCAGGTCGCCCACGATGCGGGCGATCGCGAGCACCGCGCTCGCCTCGTGGTACCGGCTCTCGAGCCAGGCCATCGCGTCGTCGCGCGAGAGGAGCGGGAGGACGGGGGTCGGCCCGCTGGCCTGGGGGGCGGGGGGCGGCGCCGACGGCTCGCGGGGCGGGGGCGTCGGCGGTCGCCGCGAGGGCGGCGATGGGACCTTGCTCGCGGTCGCCGCGCCGCACTCGCCGCAGAACTTCTGCCCCATGGGGCACAGGGCGCCGCAGGCGCGGCAGCGGATCGAGGTCGTCGGCGCCGCGTCGCTCGTGCGGCCCTCGCTCTCGAGGAGCGCGTGCTCGAGCGCGTCGGAGAACTCGCGCGCGCTCTGGAAGCGGTCGTCGCGCGACTTCGCGAGCGAGCGCATCGTGAGCTCCGCGAAGGCCGCCGGGATCGACCGGTCCGGCGCCGCGTCGCGCGGGTCGGCCGCGGCCTCCGTGAGGTGGAGGAGGAGCGTCTTCGTGGCCGTGTCGGCGACGAACGGGACGCGCCCGACGAGGAGCTCGAAGAGCACGATGCCGACCGAGTAGAGGTCGCTCCGGCCGTCGAGCGGGTCGCCGCGGCTCTGCTCGGGGCTCATGTACTCGGGGGTGCCGCACACGAGTCCGGGGCGGGTCAGCGCGGCGCCGGCCCGGTGGCCGGGCTCCTCCTGGAGGATTCTTGGCCAGCCCGAAGTCGACGACCTTCACGAAGTCGAGGCCGGAGCGCAGCGGCTCGAGGACGATGTTGTCGGGCTTGAGATCGCGATGGACGATCCCCAGCGCGTGCGCCTCTTCGAGCGCGCCGAGCGACTGACGCAGGATGTCGACGAGCCGCGGCAAGGCCAGCGGGCCCTCGTCGCTCGCCACGCGGCCGAGGTCGCGCCCGCGCAGGTACTCCATCACGATGTACGGGCGCCCGTCGTCGGTGCGGCCGAAGTCGAAGATCGCGACCGAGTTCGGGTGGCTCAGCCGGCTCGCGGCCCGCGCCTCGTTGAGGAAGCGCGCGGAGGTGAGCTCCTCGTCGGCGAGGCTCGGGTGAACGACCTTCACGGCGACCGTGCGCCCGAGCGCCACCTGCTCCGCGCAGTACACGCGGCCCATTCCGCCCACGCCGACGAGGTGCGTCACGCGGTAGCCGCCCGGCAGTGTCCTCCCGAGGAGGGGATCCTCCTTCGATGGCTGCTGCGCGAGCTCTCCCCCGCACGCAAAACAGAAGCGATGGGCTTCGTCGCAAGGGACGGCGCACCGCGGGCACAGGATCATCGCAAATCGTAAGCTACGCGGTCGTAAGCCATTGTGAAATAGCGTCGGCGCCGACGACCGGATTGAGACACGCGGGCAGTTTGCCCCGTGGAGCCCCCCGGCTGGGGGCTCCGGCCACCGGCGGCGCTGTGGTCTTCGGCCGCCCGCGCAGGCCTCCTCGCCACTACGGCTGGGGGCTCGCGCTGCCCTTCTGGAAGGACTCCTCCACCCGCTCCGCGGCGCGCAAATGCGCTTCGAATCTTGGGGCGATCGCTCATCAGCGCGGCCTTGAACTCGGGGTTTTTCACCTCCGGCGCGATGCGGTCCACCAGCTCGAGCGCCTTATTGTGGTTTCGCACCTGCGCGTCGATGTAGTCGCGGTCGAAGTCCTTCCCGCGCATCGACTGCAGGTCCTGGAGCTCGCTCTGGGTGTCGCTCTTCAGCTGATTGCTCACGGCGTTGTCGTTCGGCGTGATCTGGAGCCGGGTGAGGATCGCCGTCGTCTTGTTCATCATGTCGCGGTGCGCGCCGATCATATCGCGCGCGAAGCGCTTCACGTCGGGCGACGTCGACTTGCTGAGCGCGAGCTGCCCTTCCTGAATCTCGCCCATGTTGATCGTCTGGACCACCGCGGCGAGCTGCGCGTCGCTGAGCGTCGAGACGTCGGGCACGCCGGCCATCTGGTTCGTGACGCCCTGTCCCTCGGTCGCGCCCTGCGCCGCGGGGCCGCTGCCCCAGGTGACGGGCGCGGGGCTCGACGTCGCGGCCGCGCCGTCTTCGCCGCGCGTGCTGCCGGTCGCGGGGGCGTACGGGCTCGGGGCGACGTACGGCACGTTCTCCGCGGAGGTCGGCATCGGCGGCGGCGCCTTCGCGACGGTGCCCGGGGTCGGCTGGGTCTCCGGGCCGTTCACGTAGCCCGAGCCCGCCCCGAGGGCAGGGCCGTAGGCGCTGTAGTGCGGCGGGTTATTCTGGTGGCTGCAAGCTGCGGTGCCGAGGACGGCGACCGCCGCGGACAGCGTGGCGAGCGTTCTCTTGCGATGGGTCATGATGACTCTCCTGGCCGTCTCTCGTTCCGCGGCCGATGTCCCAGAGCTCTCGCTCTGCAATGGCGGTACCCTCGCGTTGCCTCCGCGCCCGCGGCCCGCGCGCGGCGCTCCCGCCTGGGGCGAAACGTCGTCGCCGTGGCGCAATCCCGACGCAGCCCGGCGATGCGAGGCCGAGCCGGCTCGTGTACCGTGAAGGCTCGCGCCATGATCGGAGCTCGCTTCGCGCCTGTCGTGTCTCTTCTCGCGAGTCTGGCGGCGGCGGGCTGCCGCGGAGAGCCCGCGGGCGGGTCGAGCGCGCCGGCCACGTCGAGCGCGCCGGCGACGGCGAGCGCTCCTCCGGCCCCCGCCGCGGCGCCCGGCAAGGTCGTCTTCGTCGAGGCGCCCCCCGAAGGCGAGGTCGACGCCATCGTGCGCGACGCGCTCGCGGCCGCGGCTGCCGAGAAGCGAACGCTGGTGGTCTACGCGGGCGCCGCGTGGTGCGAGCCCTGCCAGCGATTCCATCACGCGGCCGAGCGCGGCGAGCTCGACTCGGTCTTCCCGAAGCTGACGCTCGTCGAGTTCGACATGGACCGTGACGGCGAGCGCCTCGCCTCGGCGGGGTACGTCTCGAAGTACATCCCGCTCTTCGCGCTGCCGGGGGCGAGTGGCAGCGCGTCCGGCAAGCAGGTCGAAGGTGGCATCAAGGGAGATGGCGCGGTGGGCTACATCGTGCCCCGCTTGAAGAAGATGCTCGACGAGCTCTGACGCTCACCGGCCCGGCGCCTCGTGGTAGATTGACGTTCGATGCCCAGCCCCGAGCTCGTCGCCTCCGTCAAGCGCATCGTCGCCTCCGCTCGCGCGGGCGATCTCGACTCCGCGTATGCCGGGTACGCCGCGCTCTTCTCGGGGCCGGGGTTCACAGGATTCGAGCCGAACGAGCAGCGGCAGGCGCTCCGGCTGATGGTGCACGCCAAGGGAGTTCCGGATCCCCCGAGCCCCGCGATGGTCGAGGCGCACAAGGCCGCCATCGTTCCGCTCTCCCTCCTCGTGAAGGCCCACGGCGAGCCGTCGGACTTCGAGATGCTCGGCATGTGTCAGGTCGCCACCGGCGACGAGAAGGCCGCCGGCGAGATCTTCCGCGCCGGCCTCGCGATCGAGCGCGAGCGAAGCGCCCAGTCGGATCTGTGCGGGGCGCTCATGAAGCGCGTCTCGATGCTCTGACGGCTACGGCGTAGGCCCGGACGGGACGAACGCGATCGCGTCGAGATCGGCCATCCCGTCGAAGGCGTCCTTCATCTTGTGGAAGGTCACACGGATTTTCCGCGTGCCGTTGCCCTCGAGGCGCCCCGCCGGCAGCCACTCCCAGTGGGGGTCGTCGTCCCAGTAGAGCCGCGGCGCGCGCGTCCTCGGCTGGAGGTCCGCGAACGGCTGGCCGTCGGCCTCCATGAGGACGTTCGCCATGCCGTTGCCGAGCCGCTGCGGCATCGTACGCGAGAGGATCCACGCGTCGTACCGAGGCGCGGGGAGCGCGACCTCGCGATCGAGCGCGATCGTGACCGCGTACCCCGCGGTGGCGTGCATCGAGACGCCGTTCGACGCAAACGTGTCGGGGGGACCGATCTCGTAGAAAGCTTCGTAGCCGTCGTCGTCGAGCGCGTTGTGCATGGACTCGGCTTCCACGACGACCACCCCCGAGTCGACGTCCGCGGTCGTCACCACGAGCGAGTCGCTCGTTTCGAAGCTCACGGTCCGCTGCACGCCGGGTCCATCGCCCGGCGCGCCTTGGAGGCACGCGCCCGGGACGGCGGACGCCTCGCCGAGCCGGAGCTCGAAGCGGCAGTCGACGCGCCCGCTCCCGGGGTCGCTCAGCAGCGCGACGACCTCGCCGTCCGAACGCGAGGTCCCGTCGCCGTCGGCGAGAGACCCGACGATCGTGATGCGATTGGTCCCGCTCGGCGAGAGGGTCACGACGAGCGCCGGCTGTCCCGCCATGGCGAGGTGCCTCGCGGGCTCTGCCTTCACGAGGCTTCGAGCGCCCCACGCGGCCGGGAGCACGCGCGTCAGGCGAGTGGTCTCGGCGTCGTCGAAGGCCCCGACGTCGGCCCGGCTGGTGTCGAACGTCACGAGCATCCCGCCACGGACGCCGAAGCCGACGACGCCCTCGTCGACGGGGTGAGCGCGGAGGCATAGCGCCGCTGCGACGAGGGCTGCGGCTCCGACGCCCGCCCGCTGCACGAGCTTCTCCCGGGGGCGCAGCCGCTCGCTCCGGAGGGAGCCCGCAGCGAACACCACAGCGAGCATCACGAGGGCGGCCAGCGAGACTCGATTGCCCTTCGCGCGGAGCGCGTCGATCTCCCAGCGGAGGGAGATCGTCGCCGCCGCCGTCCCTCCCGGCAGCTGGATCCGTACGAGCCCGTCATCCGACTTGGCAATGGCGAGCTCCTTGCCGTCGACGGTCGCGTGCCACGCGGGCGACCAGCTCGTCTTCACCAGGAGGTCCGAGGCTTTCGTGCCGGCGCGCGGGGCCACTTCGATCGCGTACTCGTAGCCGCCGCCGCGAAGGTAGCCCTCGTTGACCACCCGCGGGTTCCAGCCGTCGCCCTCCACGAGCGCGGGCTCGCGCCCGACGGCCTCGAAGAGAGAGAGGTGCGTGGTCGCGATCGCGAGCCGCCACCGTGGATCCTCGGCGAGCGCCCGCACGAAGTTCGGCGAACCGGCGACCACGTACTGCACGTCGTAGCGCTCGGCGAGCGGCACGATCGGGAACGGGCTGTACCAGAGCAGCCCGCGCTTCAAGAGGAGCTGCGCGGTCTCGCTGTTCTCGTAGATCCAGCCCGAAGCCTCCGGCACGCCGGAGAGCACCGGGATCATGTGGCGCGGGTAATTGACGCTCACCGACTCGACGACGTCGTGCGCGAGGAACTCGCTGTAGACGCGGCCCCCCGGCTTCGCGTGATCGCGAAGCCAGCCGGACACGGCGTCCACGTCCGCGAGAAACGGCTTCCCATCGCTGACGGTCGCGATCTTGAGCGACCGCGCGTACATGACGCCCACCGCCCAGATGCTGACGACGGCGACGATCGCCAGGAACGCGGGGCCGAGCTTCGCGCGCATGCACCACAACCGCCACGCTCCCCAGCCGCCGAGGATCTGCGTCATCAGCGCCGCCAAGGTCATGAAGCGGTACCAGAGGAGGCGGTCGTACATCGGCAAGAGCCAGAGCCCGAACGAGGGCCGCGGTCCCATGGCCGCGAGCAACCCCACGATGGCGGTGGCGGCGCACGCGGCGACCGCCGGGTTCCACCGGAACACCAGGTAGACGAGAGCGAAGCCGGCGCAGATCTGCACGACCATCCCGACGGCGCTGAACGTGTAGAAATGCGGGTAGAAGCCGACGAAGTACGAAGAGAGGACGCTCCCGTCGAGGAAGCCGCTCAGGGTGTCCAAGGGGTTGCGGATCCAGGTGTAGGCCGCGTCCTCCTTCGCGCCGAATGGCAGGCTCGGGACGAGCCAGAAGCCGACGAGCCCCACGCCCACCCCGACCATGATGCCGATCTGGATGGCGCTCCGGCCGAAGCGTCGCCAACCGGACGCGAACGCGAAGCAGCCGAGGGAGATCGCGAGCATGTACGCCGTCAGCAAGTGGACGAAGGCGGTCGCCGCGAAGGCGACGGCCCCGAGCGCCACCCACCGCAGCGCGGGCGCCCCGCGCGCGAGCTGCGCCTGCCTGAGGCAAACGAGCGTCGCGAGGAGGAGCGGCACCGCGACGGCCGGGTTGAGCATTCCCATCTTCAGGTAGAACTCGAGCCCCAGGAGCTCCGACGAGAAGAGGCTGAGCGCGAGCGCCACGAACTTGGGCAGGTCCCCCGGTGTGACCTCGAAGGTCCGCGCCAGTCGCGCCCCGAGGAGGGGCACCGCCAGGTACGCGCCGAGCACGAGCACCTTGAGCCCGACGAGGGGGGCCTGGTGCAGCCCCGCGGCGATGAGGGCCGCTGCCACGTAGATGCCCGGAGGCGTGTTGTAAACGAGGAAGGGGGTCCCGAGGTTGTACTTCGGGGTCCAGCCGAAGAACGTCCCGGTCGCCGGGTAGAAGTCCTCGACCAGGTGCCGGAGGTACGCGTAGTGGCAGACGCTGTCGTTGTCGGCCCAGATGCCGGGGCGCAGCGTCTTCCGCGCGCAAAAGAGGCTGAAGAGCGTCAGCGCGACGAAGAAGACGCGGTCGCGCATCCAGATCGCATGGAGCAGAGCCTGCAGACGCCGGGTGGCGGGCGCGCTCGCGATTCGCTGGACCCGAGCGATGGCGGCGCCGTGGACGCGCGCGTCGGCCACCCGAGGCGCAACGCCTGGCTGAGGCTTGGTCTCGACGAGACGCGCTGGGCGATCGGTCGGGTCCATGGCAACGCGTCTACCATACCGAGGGCGTGTGGATGCCCTGCAGGAGCAGCTCACCGAGAGCCCACGGTCGCACTAGGCGCGAACGGCGCGCGACGAGCGCAGGATCGCGATCGACCCGGCGCAGGCGAGGAGGCCGCCCGCCGCCCCCGCGGCCTGCGCCGCGGGCCCGAACTGCACGCTGGACCCGAGCGCGGCCGCCGCCAGGAAGATCGCGTTGTTCGCGACGTGCGCGAGGATTGAGGGCCGAATGCCGCCGAGGCGCTCGACGGCCCACCCCAGAAAGAGGCCCGCCACGAACGCGACCGGACCCTGCACGCGGTCGAGGTGGATGAGGCCGAACGCCGCCGCCGCGGCGACGATGGCCGGCCACCGGCCCCAGCTCGCGACCAGCCCGGGCTGCATGAACCCCCGGAAGAACGTCTCCTCGGCGAGGCCTGGCGCGACGCCGATCGCGAGCAGGGCGGCGATGAATCTCGCCGGAGGGGGCGCCTGGAGGGCGCGCGCCATCTCGTCCATCATCCCGCCTCCGCGCAGGCCCAGCCAGTCGGCGACGGTGCCGCCGGCCGTGCTGAGGCCGAGGAGCCCGGCCGTGACCGCCAGCGTGCCGAGCGGGCTCGCGCGCGTCGGGCCGAGGTGGAGGCGCGCGAGGACGCGGGGGCCCTGGAGCCGCGCCGCCGCGAGCGCGACCGACGCCAGCACCGCCGCGCCGGCCGCGGCCCCGGCCATGAGGCCCGGCGCCGAGAACGCGAAGGCCGTGGCCTCCGATTGGAGCTCCGAGGGGTGCCTGGAGCTCCTCGCGAGCGCCACGCAGAAGACGAGCGTCACGCTCGCCACGGCGGTCAGGACGAACGCCGCGAGATACGCCACGAGCACCGGCACCGCGGACGGCCGGGGCGGCCGGAACGACGGAGACGAGCTAGGCGGCGGGGGACTGGACACCGGGGTCGACACGGGCGGGGTGCGGGGAAGCCGTCCTTATACCTCGTCGACGGCGGCGAAGACGCGCTGCGGCGACCGCGGACGTCACTTGAGTAGGCAGGGGCTAGAGCGCTACAACGACCGTCGATGCAGACCGGTCGAAAAGTGCTGGTCGTCGGCGCCACCGGGCGCCTCGGCGCCGCCATCGCGCGTGCGCTCTCCCAGCGCGGAGATCGGGTCTTTCTGGCGGCTCGCAGCCGGCCGAAGCTCGAGGTCCTCGCGGCGGAGATTGGCGCGGCGCGCGGCATCGAGGTGCCGTACGTGTGTGCGGACCTCACCGAGGAGAAGGCGCCCGACGCGATTGTCGAGGGCGTGCGCAAGACGGCCGGCCGCGTCGACGACATGATCATCGCGTGCGGCCCGTTCCCGCGGACGCCCTTCGAGACCCTCCGGCGCGAAGACCTGCGCCAGACGCTGGCCGTGCACGCGATCGCGCCGCTCCTCCTCGTGCAGTCGTTCGCCGAAGACCTCGCGAACGCGCGCGGCACGGTCGTCGCGCTGACGGATGCGGGGGTGACGCGGCCCTACACGAACCATGTGGCCTACCTGACGGCCAAGGGGGCGCTGCAAACGGGGCTGAGGGCGCTCGCGGTCGAGCTCGCGCCCGAGGTGCGCGTCAACATGGTCTCCCTTGGCATCGTGGCCGACCCGGAGGCCGACGCGGACCCGCTCCGCATGCACCGCCTCGCGACCCGGTCGCCGCTCGGCCGCTTCGGCACCTCCGAGGAGGTCGTGCACGTGGTGCTCGCGCTGCTCGACGCCACCTGGGCCACAGGCGAGATCTGGGGAGTCGGCCGCTAGGGCCGGGGCCGGTCAGCTCTCGACGTTGCGGCGCGAGAGCTGCTGCCGGGCCGCAGTGGCCACGGCGCCGGTGACGTTCTTGCTGCGGGCGAGCGCCTTCAGCTCGTGCTCCCGAAGGTGGACGATGAGCTTCGCGGCGAACGCGAAGGGCGTGCGGGGGTTGCTGACCAGGTTCAGCTTGATCTGGTGCGAGCGGGTCCACTCACGGCTGAGGGAGATGATGCGGAGCACGTCGTCGGAGACGTTCCGGCTCGCGCTGATGCGCACGACCTCGTTCTCCTGGATCATCGGGCTCTTGATGGCCGCGGCCGCGACCAGCCGGTTCGAGTCGCGCACGAGGAGGAGGCGCTCGCCGGCGGTGCCGAGCATCGCGCGCCGGATCTTCTGGGAGATCGTCATCTGCGCGAGCTTCGCGTGCAGGGGGAGGAACTTGTCCTCGAGGACCTCCTCGCCGGTCTCTTCGTCGAGGCGGTGCGTGTCCTCGACCGAGGGGTCGATCACGGCCTTCTCGGCGGTGGCCGCGGTCTCGCGGAAGAGGATGTCGTCGGGCGTGGGCTCGGGGGTGGGCTCGACGATCAGCTCCTGGCCGATGGCCAGGGCGGCCTCCTTGTACGCGGGGATTCCCTTGAGCTCGAGGTGGTCGCGCACCGCCAGCTCGAGGACGCGGTCCGCCGTGGACATGCGCGTCGCGCGGTTCATGTAGATCTTCTCGATGATCTCGGGGAACGCGATCATCCGCTGCTCGTTCGTCGCGAGGATCTCGGCGACCTCCTCGCTGGCCAGCGCCGCGACCTCGGCGATCGTCTGGGGGAGGACCGCCGGGTGGACGACGATCTTCTCCATCACGGGGGCGTTCTTCGCGTAGAGCGGCGCGATCCGCGCGAGGACGCCGGCCGGCAGGTCGCCGGCCAGCGCGCCGTTGAGGACGGGGGCGGGGAGGCGCTCGAGGGTCGCCTTGGCGATCGTCGCGAGGGCCTCGTCCTCCGACTCGGCGAGGAGGACGACGACCGTGAGCGCGTCCGCCGGCTTGAGGCCCGGGCCGACGCCCTTCGCGGCGAGCTGGCGCAGCGGCGCCGGAGTGGCCGCGTCGAGCATCCTCCGGGCCGCGGGGGAGAGCTTCTCGAGCAGGACAGGGGGCTCCACGCTTCCAAGCATAGCCCCGAAAGGGTTACGCTCGCACGCATGGGTGTCTTCGACTTCGTCCGCAACGGCGTGCGCGAGATGATGATTGCGCGCCCCGACAGCGAAAAATCGCTGATCGTCTACAAGCATCCCGACCAGAACATCCCGATGCACTC
Source organism: uncultured delta proteobacterium (assembly GCA_963797395.1). Classification (GTDB taxonomy): domain Bacteria; phylum Myxococcota_A; class Polyangia; order Polyangiales; family Polyangiaceae; genus Palsa-1150. The sequence goes on along the minus strand of CAWCPA010000006.1, from coordinate 3,231,895 downwards.
GCAGCTCACCGTCGACAGCGACGAGTGCGCGGTGTTCTTCCGGGACGGGCGGGTGGTCGGCGTCCTACCTCCTGGGAGGGTCTCGCTCGAGACCCAGAACATCCCGTTCCTCAACTCGCTCGTCACGAGCTACACGGGGGGCCAGGTCTTTCTGGCGGAGGTCTACTTCGTCAAGACGGCCCCCGTTCGAAGCGTGCCCTTCGGCGGCCCGATCGGCGACATGCTCGATCCGCTCACGGGGGAGCAGGTGCAGCCCCGCATCTTCGGCGAGATGAGCGTCGTCGTCGTCGACCCGGTGCGCTTCGTCGTGGGGTACTCGGGCCAGGCCGCCGCGGGGGACAACAACGCCGTCCTCGCGTGGATCAAGGGCCTCTTCATGAACGGCGTGAAGACCACGCTCGGAGAGCTCTGCGACAGCGAGGGCAAGAGCCTGCTCCAGGCCGTGTCGCTCACGACCAAGCTGGCCGCGGCCTTCGTCGCGCACGCGCCCGACCTCAACGACGCGGGCGTGCGCGTCCTCCAGGTCGGCACCTTCAACATCAACTTCAGCGAGGAAGATCGGCAGCGCCTCGTCGCCGCGAACGCGGAGATCGCCAAGGCCCAGCGCGAGGTTCGCGTCCGGCAGATCGGGGTCGCGGGCGCCGCGGCCGACGCGCAGGCCAGGCAGTTCGGCCTCGACCAGCAGTTCGGACAGGACGCGCGCTACGTCAAGGAGCTCGCCGGGAGCTACCAGGCCTACGCCGCCGGCCAGGCGGTCATGGGCGCCGGCAAGGGCATGGCGGAGCACGGCGTCGGCGGCGGCATCGCCGGCCTCGGCGCGCAGATGGCCGTGGGGATGGGCATCGGCAACAACATGGCCGCGGGGTTCGCGCCCGCGGGCCCTCCGGCGCCCGCGCCGACCTTCACGCCGGGCGGCACCCAGGCGATCTGTGGCAAGTGCGGCGCCAAGCAGCCGGGCGGGAAGTTCTGCGCCGACTGCGGGTCGCCGCTCCTCGCGCAGAAGCGCTTTTGCAGCGGCTGCGGCCTGGAGCTCGCCGGCGGCGCCAAGTTTTGTCCGGGCTGCGGGACGGCCGCGACGTCTCCGGCTCCCGCGGGCTGAATCGGCGGAGTAACCTGACGCGCGCCTGCGATGGAAACGGCGCTGACAAAGGGGAAGCTCGAGGCTCGCCGCGGGGGAAAGCGCTGCTCCGTCTGCGGGCAGCGGTTCTCGGGCGACGCGGCGTTCTGTCCGTTCGACGGCACGACGCTCGAGGCGTCGCCGTTCGACCCGCTCGGGGATCCGCTCGTCGGCAGCCTCGTCGACGGCCGCTACGAGGTCCAGTCCGTTCTGGGCGAGGGCGGCATGGGGCGCATCTACGAGGTGCGCCACAAGGCCCTCGACCGGGCCTTCGCGATGAAGGTCCTGCGGCCGGACCTCGCCGAAGACGCCGAGCTCGCAGAGCGCTTCATCCTCGAGGCGAAGGCCACCGCCAGCGTGAAGCACCCGAACGTCGTGCAGATCACCGACTTCGGGCATCTCCCCGATCAGGTGCCGTTCTTCGTGATGGAGCTCCTGGTCGGCCACACGCTCGGCGAGGTGATCAAGGCCGCGGGGCCCATCCCGCCCGCGCGGGCGGCCCGCATCGTCCGCAAGATCGCCGGCGCGCTCGCCGCCGCGCACGCCGCCGGCGTCGTGCACCGCGACCTCAAGCCCGACAACGTCTTTCTCCTCGCCGGCTCGCGCGACCTCCGCCCGCCGGGCGACCCCGACCGGGCGCGCTCGCTCGCGATGCTCGGGCACGGGGCCGACGTGCGGGTCGTCGATTTCGGCGCGGCGAAGATCGTCGGCTCGTCGCGCGTCACGCGCGAGGGCGTGGTCTTCGGCACGCCGCACTACATGGCGCCGGAGCAGGCGAGCGGTCAGCCCGTGGACGCGCGGGCCGACGTCTACTCGCTCGGCGTCATCATGTACGAGATGTTCACGGGGCGGGTGCCGTTCGAGGCCGACACGTACATGGGCGTCCTGACGCAGCACATGTTCGTGCGGCCCGCGCTTCCGAGCACGCTGATCGAGACGAGCGACGCGCTGGGCGCGCTCGAGCCGATCACGATGACCTGCCTCGAGAAGAAGCCCGACGACCGCTTCGCGTCGATGGACCACCTCATCCGCGCGCTCGACGACGTGGTCCTCGCGGCGAGCGACCCGCCGCCCGACTTTCCCGGCCGGCGACGCTCCGACCCCACGCAGCTCGCGCCGGGGGCCCTCGGGCCGTCGCCCGTGCCCTTCCTCCGCACGGCGCGCGACTCGAGTGTGCCGCCCCTGCCGCCGAAGGCGCCGCCCTTGCGTTGGGCCGTCGTCGCGGCGGTGGTCGCTTCGATTGCCGCGACGATGGCGGCGGCGCGGTGGGCCGTGTCGCGCGACCGCCACGAAGAGGGGCCGGCGCCTCTCTCGGTGCGGGCGTCCGCGGCGCCGCCGGCGCCCGTCGCCGCGCCGCCGGCGGCGATCGCCGCGCCGTCCGCCACGCCGAGAGAGGCGCCGGCGGCCGCCGTGCCGAGCGCTGGATCGCCCGCGGTACCCGATGTAGGAGAAGGCGTGCCCTCGGCCGGCAAGGCCGCGGCGTCTCGCGCCCGCCACGCGCCGTCGTCCGAGGCGGCGGCGCCCAGCCCAGCCCTCGTCGACGACGTGGGCGACCCGTTTACGAAGCACTGAGCGCCGGCCTGCGCAAAACGAGGACCGTGGACCTTCCTGCGATGCGTTCTCTTGACACTCTGCGCATGCGCCTTCCATGCTCTCCCGTCGAGGCCCTTGGCTAAGCAGAAGCTGCTCCTCGTCGACGCGGATCCCCGCAGCGTGCGTGTGCTCGAAGTCAGCCTGAAGAAGGCCGGCTACAGCGTGACCACCGCTACGGACGGCCTCGACGCGCTCGCCAAGATCGAGTCGCTGACGCCCGACCTGGTCCTCAGCGACACCCGCCTGCCGAAGCTCGACGGGTACACCCTCGTGCGCAAGCTCAAGGAGCGCAACGAGTGGGCCGCCATCCCGATCGTCTTTCTCACGAGCCAGAAGTCGATCGAAGACAAGATCCGCGGGCTCGAGCTGGGGGTCGAGGACTACCTCACGAAGCCGATCTTCGTGCGCGAGCTCATCGCTCGCGTGAACCTGCTCCTCGCGCGCCGCACGCAGGAGAACATCACCGCCAACCGCACCACGCTGGCCGGGCGCACGCGCTTCTCGGGCTCGACGCAGGACATGGCGGTCGTCGACCTCCTCCAGACCTTCGAGGTCTCGCGCAAGAGCGGCGTGTGCCACCTCCACGGCAGCGCGCAGGAAGCGCACATCTACTTCCGTGAGGGCAAGGTCGTCGACGCGGAGCTGGGGCGCCTTCGCGGCGAGGAGGCGATCTACCGGGCCCTCATCTGGAACGAGGCCACCTTCGAGGTCGAGTTCAAGACGATCGGCAACGAGGACGTCATCGGCGGGTCCACGCAGGCCATCCTCATGGAGGGCATGCGCAGGGTCGACGAGTGGGGCCGCCTCTGCGAGCAGCTCCCGCCGCTCTCGACCGTCTTCGAGATCGACCACGAGCAGCTCCTCGAGCGCCTGAACGAGATCCCCGACGAGCTGAACGGCATCCTCCGCCTGTTCGACGGCGAGCGAACGCTCGCGCAGGTCGTCGACGACTCGCCGTTCGAGGACCTCTCCACGCTCTCGACGATCACGAAGCTCTACTTCGAGGGTCTCCTCGTCCTCAAGCCGGAGCGCACGGAGCCCGAACCCGCGACCGACGAGGTCGTGCCGCCGACGCTCGAGCGCGACAGCGGCCCCTCGAACGTCTCGTCGAGCGGGAAGATGGCCGTCGTCCCGGCCGACGCGAACTCGGTTCGGCCGCCGCCGGTCGTCCCCGCGAACGACTCCATCCCGCCGGCCGCGCCGGCGCCCGTCGCGGCGCCCCCGGAGCGGCTGGCGCCGCCGCACGTCGCGCCCTCGCCGATGTCGAACGGGGTCACCGCGTCCGCGTCGCCCGCGCCCACGGCGACGCCCGCGGCCCGCGCCCACGAGGACGTGCCGTCGGTCATCGTCGCGCCCGACCCGGCGGAGACGGCGGCCCGCGTCGCCGACACCGATCCGCCGGCGCGCCCGATCACGAAGCCTCCACTCCCCAAGTCGGCCAAGCCGCCGCTGCCCAAGCCGCCGCCGATCCCGGTCCGCGAGCCGGCGCCGGCGCGCGACGACGACGCGCCGGTCCTCGCGGCCGCGGGCCACGACGCGCACGACGGGCCCGTCCCCGGCGTTCCGCGTCATGTGAGCCCTTCGGCCAAGCGCATCGTCGTGGCTGTGGTCGCGATCGCGGCGGTGCTGGTCGTGGCCGGGGGCCTGCGCGGCATGCAGGCGCACCAGGAGCGCCTCGCCGAGGAGGCGCGCGCGCACGCCAACGACACGGCCGCCGAGCCCGCGACAATCGCGCCGTCCATCCCTTCGGTGCGCCCGCTCCCCCCGGAGCCGCCGGCGAGCGCCGCGCTCTCCGCGAGCGCAGCCGAGGTCGCTCCCTCGAGCGAGCCGGAGATGGAAGTGCACGTGATCAGCGAGCCCGCGGTCTCGCCGCCGCCGCCCCAGCCGGCGCCCGTGCAGGCGCCGCCGGCGCCTGTCGCGGCCAGCCCCGGCGGGGGGCACGAGACGGCGATCGACGAGCACGAAGCCGCCGGCGGCTCGATCGTGAGCCAGGCCAACCATGCGCTCGCGCGCGGCGCGAACAAGCGCGCGCTCAGCCTGGCGCGGCAAGCCGTCGCCGCCAACCCCGACGACGCGGACGCCTGGCTCACGCTCGGCGCGGCCTGCCAGGCCTCCGGCGACGCGGCGGGCGCGCGCGACGCTTACCGCACCTGCGTGGCGCGGGCCCACTCGGCCAACGTCAGCGAGTGCCGGCTTCTCGCCCGGCCCTGACGCGCGGGTCGAGGCGGTCGTACGCGAGGTCGACGGCGAGGTTGCTGAGAGTCGTGGCCACGGCGGTCACGATCACGCACGCGGCGAGGACGGGGCCGTCGCGATCCAGCGTGGCCTGCACGCTGAGCGAGCCGAGGCCCGGCCAGCGGAACACGGTCTCGGTCACCACCGCGCCGCCCATCAGGGACCCGAAGTCGAGGCCGAGCGCCGTCACGACCGGCGCGAGCCCGTTCCGCAGCGCGTGCCCCACGACGACCCGCCAGGCCGGCAAGCCCTTCGCGCGGGCGGTCCGCACCCAGTCGGCCGCGAGGAGCACGCACATCTCGTCGCGCACCAGGCGCGTGTAATACGCCGCGCCGTACACGCCGAGCGTCAGCGCGGGCAGGACGAGGCACTCCGCGTGCTCGGCGGGCGTGGACCCGTACCCGTCGAGCGGCAGCCAGCGGAGCTCCCGCGCGAGCACGAGCTGCAAGGCGAGCGCGATGAGGAAGGTGGGCGCGCTGATGCCCAGGAGGCTCGTCCCGACGAGCAGCCGGTCGACCCACGAGCCGCGCCGCAGCGCCGCGAAGAGCCCCGTCGTCACCCCGAACAGGACCTGCACGAAGACGCCGGCGACCGCGAGCATGAAGGTGCGCGGGAGGCGCGCCGCGACGACGTCGACGACCGGCTGCCGGAGCTGGAAGCTCTCGCCGAAGTCGAGGTGCACGGACGAGCGCCCGAGCGGCAGCACGGTCGCGCACGTGCGGTGCTCGCCCTCGAGCGTGCGCGGACCGACGTGCACGAGGCGCCGCCAGAAGCGCGCGTACTGCGTCGCGGGGGGCTGGTCGAGCCCGAGCTGCTGGCGGATGCGCGCGACGTCCGCGGGGCGCGCCTGCGGGCCGGCGACGAGCCGCGCGGGGTCTCCCGGCAGGAGCACGTTGACGGCGAAGGCGATCGAGACGACCGCCCAGACGACGCCCGCGCTCCACGCCAGCCTGCGGAGGAGCTCCCTCACCGGGGGTTCTCCGAGGCCCCCGCCGGCGCGCGGTCGAGCCAGACGCGCGTCGGGTCGAGGGTCCACACCGCGTTGAGGAGCGGGCCGCGCACGTACGGCTGCTTCACGGAGTACCCGTGGTACGAGAACGTGAAGGCCCAGGGCGCGTCGTCGACGAGCATCGCCGAGGCCTCGCGGTAGAGGGCGGAGCGCCGCGCGCCGTCGAGCTCGTGGTGCGCGCGGGCGACCAGGTCGTCGAAGGCGGGGTTGGCGTAGTGCGCCGAGTTGTAGGTCGACTCCGACCCGAGGGCGGCGGAGGTGAAGAGCGGCTCGAAGAAGGTGCTCGGGTCGGGGTAGTCCATCGACCAGGTGCCGGGCGACATCGCCGCCCCCTCGGGTCGCTGCTGGACGGCGAGAAACGCCGACCAGCTCATGAGGTGGAGCTCGATGCGCAGGCCGATCTTCGCGAGCTCCTGCTGGAGGATCTGCGCGGTGCCGACGAGGAGGCCCTGGTCGTAGACGGGGTAGTCGATGGGGTGCGGCCAGCCGCCGCGGCCCGTGGCGGGGTCGAAGGGCAGGCCGGCCTTGCGCATGTGCTCCAAAGCGGCCGGGTAATCGTACTTCTGGCCGGGCAGGTCGCTCGAATAGCCGGGGATGTCCGGCGGCAAGGGCTGGGTGAGCGCCGTGACGTACGCGGGCTTGAGGAGGCGATAGTGGTCGCGGTCGATGGCGGCGGCGACCGCGCGGCGGACCTCGACGTCGTCGAACGGCGGGATGCGCGTGTTCATGCACTCGCCGAAGAGCGTCGTGTCGGAGTCCTTGCGACCGAGCGGCGCCCAGCGGGGATCGCTGGCGAAGCGCGCCTGGTCGGCCTGCGACATGTCGCGGAGCACGTCGAGGTCGCCGGCCTCGAAGCGGAAACGCTGGGCGAGGGGCTGCATGTTGTACGACCACTCGACGGCGTCGAGGTGCGGGAGCCCTTCGCGGAAGTACCGCGGGTGACGCACGAGCCGCAGGCTGCTCCCGCGCTGCCACGCGCCCGGCTCCACCTCGAACGGCCCCGCGCCGCAGGGCGCCCACGTGGCGACGTACCGGTCCCCCGCGCCACGGCACACCGGGCGCAGCGCCGGCATCGCCATCAGCGCGAGGAAGGTCGCGTCGGGCGCCTTCAGGTGGAACGCGACGACGTACCGGTCCTCGACGACGACGCCCTCGAGGTGCGCGGCCGCGCCCGACAGGTACGCCGGGAATCCCACGATGTCTTCGAAGTAGCTGGCGCTCGGGTTCGGGGTCGTGGGGTGGAGCGCGCGCTCGACCGAGCGCTTCACGTCGTCGGCGGTGAGCTCCGCGCCGTCCTGCATCACGACGCCGCGGTGCAGGAAGAACCGGTACGTGAGCCCGCCGTCGGCGACCTCCCAGTGCTCCGCCAGGTCCGCGACCACGCGGCCCGCCTCGTCGAAGTCCACGAGCCCGGCGAAGATGAGGTGAATGGCCTGGGCCGAGAGGCCGTCGACCGCGCCGGCCGGGTCGAGATCGCGGATGTCCTTGAAGGCGGCGAGGCGGAGCACGCCGCCGCGCCTCGGCGCGTCGCCCGCGGTCGGGTCCGGAGGGAACGGCGAGGCGAGCGGCTCGTGGCAGCCGAAGGCCAGGGCGGCGAGGGCGGCCACCGCGAGGACGGCGCGGTCACGCCTCGCGCGGATCGAGCGCATCGCGCAGCCCCTCCCCGAGCATGTTGAACCCCCAGACCGCGAGCAGGATCGCGATCGCGGGCGCCGCGAGGAGCCACGGGGCCGCCAGGTACTCGTCCTGCGCCTCCATCAGCATGCGGCCCCATGTGGGCGTGGGAGGAGAGATGCCCACGCCGAGGTAGCTGAGGACGCTGTCGGCGATGATCATCTGCGCGACCTGGACGGTCGCGGTGACGACGAGCGGCCCCGAGACGCTCGGCAGCACGTGATGGAGCATCGTCCGCAGGGTCGACTGGCCCAGCGCGCGTGACGCCTCGACGTACTGGAGGCCGCGGACCTGCATCGTCTTCAATCGCAGGATGCGCGCGGTGCCTAGCCAGCCCGTCGCGCCCAGGGTCACGAAGATCGTGGCGGCCGTGGTGTGGTCGAGCGACGCGCCGATGGCCATGACGAGCAAGAGGAACGGGAAGGCGAGGAGGACGTCGGTCAGGCGCATCAGCCAGCCGTCGACGTCCAGCCGCGGGCCGGCCCGCACGCCGGCCGCGCCGGCGAATCCGGCGACGAGCGCCACCGCCGCGACCGCGCCGCGTCCGGCCGCGGTCGCGACCGCCGCCGCGGCGAGCCCGGCCAGGGCCGGCCACGGGACGCGCGGTCGCGCGCCCTCGACCACCCCGAGAGGACGCCGATCACCGTGCCGATCGTGCTCGAGAGGAGCGTGGCGAGCACCGCGATGACCAGGGAGGTGCGCCCCGCGTACGCGAGGCGCGCGAGCTCGTCACGAAAGAGGCGATCGGCGCCCAGCGGGAATGTCGCAGACGGGCCGACCGGCCCCCCGGCGGGCGAGATCGCGCCGGCGAAGTCGCTCTCGAGGGGCCCGTGGCGCGCGACGAGGGGACCGAACGCCGCGAACGCGACGAGGGTCGCGACGATCGCGCCGCCCAGGCGGGCCGAGCGGTTGCCGAGCAGTCGCGTCCCGGCGTTCGCGCGGCCCGGCACCGCCTAGCCCCTCGGGCCGGACGCGAGAAACGACATGACCGCGTTGGTGAAGGCCTCCGGGCACTCCTCCGCGGGAGACCGGCCGCAGTCGAAGACCTCGAACCGCGCGCCCCCGAGCTCGCGCGCGAGGCGCCGGCCCTGCTCCACCGGGGACGCCCGGTTGGCGCGGCCCCAGGCGACGAGGGTCGGCGCCTTGACCCGCGGCACGCTCGCCGTGAGGGGCCGCGTGTCGAGCATCGCGTGCATCGTGGCGTAGGCGGCCTCCCGCGCGGCGGGGACGTCGAAGAGATCGAAGAACCGGTCGACCCGCTGCGACGCGGGCGCCTCCTCCCCGGGCGGTTCGTCGCCGAAGAAGCGGCTGCGAAAGAGCGAGCGCCCGTAGAGCTGCTTGAAGACCAGCGGCCCGAGGACGGGCACCGCGGCGATGCGCGAGAGCGCGTCGGGCCGGGGCGGGTAGACGAGCGGGTTGACGAGCACGAGCTTGTCGACGACGTGAGCGTAGGTGGCCGCGAGGGTGAGGGCGACCGCGCCGCCCATCGCGTGCCCGCAGAGCGACACGCGCCCGAGGCCCACGGCCGCCACGAGGTCCGCCAGCGACTCGCAAAACGCCTCGAAGTCGTAGCGGTAACGGCTCGGCGGGGGCTTCTCGCTCTCGCCGAATCCCGGAAGATCGGGCGCGATGACGCGATAGCGCGTGGCGAGGCGGGGCAGCACGTCGTCCCACGCGGCGCGGCTGGCGAGGTAGTCGTGCACGAGCACGAGGGGCGGCCCTTCGCCCATCTCCACGAACCGGATGCGCGCGCCGCGGGCGGCGACGTCGCGCGTCGTGGGCTGCCCGGGATCCCTGCGCTCCGTCGGCATGACGCGCACTGCGGAGCAGAAGATAGGCCGCTCGTCTTGCCCTCGGCAAGCGCTGCCGCGTAGCGGCGTCAGCGGCGTTCGGAGCGCGCGAGCCGCGAACGTCGCGCGCGGACATTTCTTGTCACGGGACCGATCTAACCACGCGAAACGAGTTCCATAATGGAAAAGCGCAAAAAAAAGCCGAACGATGGATTGACCGCGATCTTTCCATTGGAATAACGTGCAAAACGACTCAAGCGATCGTGCGGCGGTTGTCGCGACGACCGGTGAGGCGGGCGAGCTGAATCCATGCGCCTCGCGCGCATGGCCCCCGCGGGGAAACGCGGCGGCACGGCTCGGGAGATTGTAGTCGGACGCGGCGGCAGATTCAAAGATCCGGGGAACGGGTCGGCGGCCGCGCGCGCCGAGGAGCAGCTTTTGTCGGCGGTGCGCCGAGAGGGAGCCGGAGATGGATTCGAAGCACGGTCCGAACGCAGCGCAGTCGGCGGCCCTTGACCATGGGGCCCCGACCGCACCGGAATCGGGCGGGTCGATCGACGCCGCGCCCATCGTGGACGGAGCCCTCGCGCTCGACGCCTCCGCGTCGTTCGAGCGCGACGCCTCTGCCGAACCCGTCACTCGCGAGCAGCGGCGCTCCCGGCGCAAGCGCGCCATCCGCGCGCGCACGATCAGCGTGAAGCGCATGACGAAGCGCGAGCTCGAGCTCGGGCGCATGCTCTACCCCGAGGTCGAGGAGATCGAGCACCCGACCACCCGCGCCGACTGCGCCGGTGGCGAGCGGCCGTGCCCCTTCGTCTCCTGCAAGCACCACCTCTTCCTCGACGTCTCGGCCCGGACCGGCGCGATCAAGCTGAATTTCCCGGACCTCGAGGTGTGGGAGATGTCCGAGACCTGCGCCCTCGACGTCTCCGATCGCGGCGGCACGACCCTCGAGGAGGTCGGCGCGATCATGAACCTGACGCGCGAGCGCATTCGCCAGGTGGAGGTCAAGGGCCTCGCCAAGCTCGCCGCCCTCCGGGACATGAACACGCTGCGCGACTACGTTGACGAGGGCCCCACCGGCAAGCGGCGGCTCCCGGTGCTCGCGGCCACCCGCGACGAGGCGGAAGAGGCTGACGAGGACGCCGACGAGGCCGAGGAGACCGAGGTCGAGGCGACCGAGACCGACGACACGGAGGCCTCGACCGTCGAGGTCAACGTCGACGCCTTCGCCGGCGCCGACCTCGATCTGGAATGAAGGCGGTTCTCGGGCCGCGCCCCGGTCGAGATTGACCTCGAGCGTGCGGCGGTGCTACCGCGCCCCGCATGGCCATACGCTCCGCCCTGATCTCCGTCTCCGACAAGTCCGGCCTCGTGCCGTTCGCCCGCGCCCTCGTGGCTCGCGGCGTCGGCCTCCTCTCCAGCGGGGGCACGGCCAAGGCGCTCGCGGCGGAGGGGGTGCCGGTCGAGACGGTCGAGGGGTACACCGGCTCGCCCGAGGTGATGGACGGGCGCGTGAAGACGCTGCACCCGCGCGTCCACGGCGGCATCCTGTCGCGCGGGGAGCGTGACGGGGCCGACCTGGCCCGGCTGGGCGCGCGAGAGATCGACCTCGTGGTGGTGAACCTGTACCCGTTCGAGCGGGTCGCGGCCGACCCGGCGTCCACCCACGAGCACATCGTCGAGAACATCGACATCGGCGGCCCCTCGATGGTCCGCTCGGCCGCCAAGAACCACGCGCGCGTCACGATCGTGAGCGACCCGGGCGACTACGCCCGCGTGCTCGAGGAGATCGAGCGCCTCGGCGACACCACGCCGGAGACCCGCGCCGAGCTCGCCGCGAAGGCCTTCGCCCACACCGCCGCCTACGACGCGGCCATCAGCGGCTACCTCTCTTCGCGCGCGCCCGACGGGACGCGCTCGCGCTTCCCGCGCTACCTCACCTTGCCGTTCGAGCGCGCGTACGGCCTGCGGTACGGCGAGAACCCGCACCAGTCGGGCGCGTTCTACGTGGAGCGCGACGCGCCCGCGGGTTCCATCGCGCGCGCCGAGAGCCTCGGCGCCGGCGGCAAGGAGCTGAGCTTCAACAACCTCGTCGACGTCGACGCCGCGCTCGACGCCGTGCGCGAGTTCGACCGGCCGGCCGCGGTCGTCGTGAAGCACACGAACCCCTGCGGCGTCGCCGTCGCCGACACCCTGGCCGACGCGTACCGCGCCGCGCGCGAGGCCGACGCCGTCAGCGCCTTCGGCGGCATCGTGGCGCTGAACCGGGAGGTCGACGACGCGGCCGCGGCCGTCCTCGCCGAGACGTTCGTCGAGTGCATCGTCGCGCCGGGCTTCTCGGCGCGCGCGCTCGAGGTGCTCCGCGCCAAGAAGAACCTGCGCCTCCTCGCGACCGGCGGCTGGCTCGGCCCCGGCCACGCGGGCCTCGCGAGCAAGAAGGTGGGTGGCGGCGTCGTCGTCCAGGACCGCGACGCCACCGCGGCGGGCGAGGTCACGAACGGCAAGGTCGCGACGAAGCGGGCGCCGACCGCCGAGCAGCTTCGCGCGCTCGAGTTCGCGTGGCGCGTGTGCAAGCACGTGAAGTCGAACGCGATCGTGCTCGCCACCGGCGAGGTCACCGTCGGCGTCGGCGCGGGCCAGATGTCGCGCGTGGTCTCCGTGCAGATCGCATGCGAGAAGGCGGGCGCCAAGGCTCGCGGGAGCGTCCTCGCGTCGGACGCCTACTTCCCGTTCCCCGACGGCGTCGAGGCCGCGGCCGCCGCCGGCATCGTCGCGATCGCGCAGCCGGGCGGCAGCGTGAAAGACCCGGACGTGATCGCCGCAGCCGACCGCCACGGCCTCGCGATGGTCATGACGGGCGTGCGGCACTTCCGGCACTAGGAGCAGGAGCCCTTTGAACGGAACGTTCAAAAGACGGATGCTCCCAAACTAGGGCAAGATTAGAGCTGGCCGTCGTTCCGAAGGGAACGACGGTCGCTCTAGGGCGATCGCCGTTTAGTTGGCCCTCACGGGCGGCCCGTGGCTAGTGGGGAGCCACGATGGCCGCGATGACCGAGAGCTGCAGCGTCTGTGGGGTGCGGTTCGATGTGCAGTTCCGCTACCAGATGGAAGAGCGGGACGGCGGATTCGCGTTCTACTGCTCGCACGATTGCCACGGCAAGGCGGTGCGAGGCGAGACGACGGGCGGCGCGACCTGCGCCGCCTGCAAGAAGCGCTTCCGCGTCGAGCTGGTCTCGCAGGTCGTCCGGCAGCGCGGCGAGCTGCGGCACGCCTGCTCCGACGACTGCCGGAAGCAGATCCTGGCCGAGGCGGGCGGCGCGCGGCTCGGCGCGGTGGCCAACGATCTGCCGCCGATGACGCTGGTCGGCGCGGACGGCGGCGGCTCGCGCCCTTCGCCGCGAGCGGCCCCCGAAGCTCCGGCGCGCCCGAAGCGGCTGCACGCGCCGACGCGCCTCGCCATCTTCAACCACAAGGGCGGGACCGGGAAGACCACGACCTCCGTGAGCCTCGCGGCGGGCCTCGCGATGCGCGGGCTGCGCGTGCTCCTCGTCGACACCGACTCGCAGGGCAACGTCGGCGTGTCGCTGGGCGTGAAGGCCGACAAGACGCTCTACCACGTGCTCGTCATGGGCGCGCGCCCCGAGTCCGCCGCGGTGCACGTGCGCCCCAACCTCGACCTCGTGACCTCGAACGAGACGCTCGCGGCCGCGGAGCTCTACCTCGCTGGACGCCAGAACCGCGACCGCGTCCTCAGCGAGCGGCTCGCCCCGGCGTTCGCGAGCTACGACGTCGTGCTCCTCGACTGCTCGCCGTCGCTCTCGCTCATGAACCAGAACGCGCTCGTCGCGGTCGAGGGCATCGTCGTCCCGGTCGCGTGCGACTTCCTCTCGCTGGTCGGCGTGCGGCAGGTGGTCAAGACGGTGAAGAACGTGAACTCGCTCCTGCACCACCCGGTGCAGATCCACGGCGTGCTCCCGACCTTCTTCGACGCGCGCGCGCGCATTTGCCGCGACGCGCTCGACGCCCTCAAGGACCACTTCGGCGACCGCGTGCTGCCGCCGATCCGCTCCGCCACCCGCCTCAAGGAGGCGCCGGCGCAGGGCAAGACGATCTTCGAGATGGCGCCCGAGTCGAACGCCGCGGAGGACTACGGTCGCATCGTGGACTGGCTCATGACGGGCGCCGCGTCGGCGCCGGCGACCGGCGAGGTCGCGCAGGCCGTGGGGAGCTGAGCGGCCGGACGCCGCGGACGTTGACGCGCCCTTCGCCGGGCGCACGAGACTCGAAAGGCTGGAGGAAGGAACATGGGAGCGCGAGACGAAGAGACCGGGTTGGGCGCTGCCCGCGTGCTCGACGCGGACGAAGTGCAAGGCGTCCTTTCCGGGTCGTTCTACGCGCCCGATCCCCGCAGCGCGGCGCCGCGCCGCCGCGGCGAGCCCAAGCCCACCCACTACAAGGTGATCTGCATCTCGCTGTACAACGGCGACCTCGAGCGGCTCGACGGCCTGGTCGACGAGCTCAAGGCCCGCGGTATCACCAAGGCGAACCGGAGCGCGCTCATTCGCGTCGCGCTCGAGCAGCTCGATCTCGACAAGGTGCCGCGCGGCCTCTGACCGCCGCGTTCAGGCCTCCGCCCTCGCCCAGAACTGCTCGATGTCGTCGGGCACGGGCGCCTCGACCTCGAGCGGCCGCCCCGTGATGGGGTGCGCGAGGGCGATGCGCTGCGCGTGCAGGGCGTGACGCGCCATCTCGAGGCGCGCGAGGTCGTCCTCGGTCAGCTCGCCGTCCGCCGAGCGCGCGAAGGCGCGGTCGTCAGGCCCGTACAGCTTGTCGCCGACGACCGCCGCTCCGAGCGAGGCGAGGTGCACGCGGATCTGGTGCTGGCGGCCCGTCTCGAGCGCGCACCGGACGCGCGCGTACGTCTGGCCGGTGGCCGACGTACGCGTCTCCCGGACCTCGAAGACGGTCGCCGCGTAGAGCGCGCCTGGGCTCGCTCCGATCCGCATCTTCACGTTGAGCGGGCTCGAGGGGTCGAGCTCGATCGGCCGCTCGCAGCGGAAGGTCCGGCTCCCGTCGCCCGGATCGGGGATGCCCCAGGTCAGCGCGAGGTAGATCTTCTCGATGCCGTGGCGGGCCTCGAGCTGCTTCTTGAGGGCGCGGTCGCACTCGCGCGTCTTGGAGACCAGCAAGACGCCGCTGGTCTCGCGGTCGAGCCGGTGCCCGAGCGAGAGGAACGCGCAGTCGGGTCGCGCGCTCTGGAGCAGCTTGATGAGCGTGTTCTTGTGGTACCGCGCCGTGGGGTGCACGGGGAGGAGCGCCGGCTTCGCGACGGCGAGGATGTGCTCGTCCTCGTAGACGATGGGGATCTCGAGCGGGACCGGGGTCTCGTCCCAGGGCGCGCGCCAGAGCAGGATGTGCTGCTCGGCGCGGACGCGGTCGTTCGGCTTGAGGCGCCGCCCGCTCGCGTCGTAGGCGCTCGCACGGACGATTTCCTGCGCACGGGTGCGGCTCGTGCGGTGGAGCTGGCTGCGCACGAAGACGTCGAGCCGCTGCCCGGCCACCTCGGGCGGTACGCGGAAGACCGACACGACCGAGCCTTCGTCCACGCCTTCGGGGCGCATGGAGGTCGCGTCGAACGCGCGGAGGCGGGTCATCGCTCGGGGCCCATCGGGGTCGAGCCCATCTTGGTCAACCCCCCCGCCGGGCGCAACGTCCCGTACGCCGGGCCGGTGCGCCGGCAAGTGTGCTAGAAGCGTCGCCCCTACTCGAGTCTGCCCGCGAAAAAAACATGGAAATCACCTTCGTTACGACCGAGCTCTCCCCCTTCGTCAAGGTCGGCGGGCTCGCGGACGTATCGGCCGCCCTGCCCAAAGCGCTCCGCAGCCTCGGCCACGCGGTGACCCTGGTCGTTCCGCGCTTCCCGGACCTCGAGGCGCAGGGGCTGCTTCTGGCGCGCCGCCTCACGCCGCTGCGCTTCGCGCTCGGCGACCGCGTGTTCGAGTCGACCGTGCTGGACGGGCGCCTCGCGTCGCAGGTCGATCTGGTGGTCGTCGACGTGCCCGGACTCTTCGACCGGCCCGGCGTGTACGGCGAGCGCGGCGAGGACTACCCCGACAACGCGCTGCGCTTCGCGGCGCTCTCGCGAGCCACCGCGGAGCTCGTGCGCCAGCGCGTCGCGGGCGGCCGCGCCGTCGACGTCGTCCACTGCAACGACTGGCCGACGGCGCTCGTGCCGGCCTATCTGCGCGCGCTCACCGCCGAGACCCCCGCGCTGGCGGCGACCCGGAGCGTCCTCACGATCCACAACGTCGCGCACCAGGGCGTCTTCCCGCGCGAGGAGCTGCCGTCCATCGGCCTCGGGTGGGACGCCTTCCGCGTCGACGGCATCGAGTTCTACGGCAAGATCAACCTGCTCAAGCACGGCATCGTCTCCGCCGACGCGGTCACCACCGTGAGCCCGACGTACGCGCGCGAGATCCAGACGCCGGAGCACGGCGCGAAGCTCGACGGCGTGCTCCGCGAGCGCGGCGAGGCGCTCGTCGGGATCCTCAACGGCGTCGACTACGCCGTGTGGAACCCCGCGACCGACCCCGCGGTCGCCAGCCGCTATGACGGCGAGGACGTGACGAGCAAGGCGCGCTGCAAGGGCGCCCTCCAGAAGGAGCTCGGCCTCCCGATCGACCAGCAAGCGCCGCTCGTCGCGAACGTCGGCCGCATGGTCGCGCAGAAGGGAGTCGACCTCGTCGCCGGCATGCTGGCCAGGCTGCTCCGCGGCACGGACGCGCAGGTCGTCATCGCGGGAGACGGCGACGCGGAGCTCGTGGCGGCCGTCGAGACCGCGGTCGCCAAGTCGCACGGGCGGGCGGTCTTCGCGCGTGCGGCGAGCGAGTCGCTCGTGCACCGCATCTTCGCGGGCGCCGACGTCGTGCTCGTCCCCAGCCGGTACGAGCCGTGCGGGCTCGTGCAGCTCTACGCGCAGCGCTACGGCGCGCTGCCGGTCGCGCGCGCCACGGGCGGGCTGGTCGACACGATCGTCGACTGCGACACGAAGCTCGAGACGGGCACCGGCTTCCTCTTCCAGGAAGACACGTCCGACGCGCTCCTCGGCGCGACCGAGCGCGCCCTCGCGGCCCGCACGCAGCCGAACTGGCCGGCCCTCGTGCGGCGCGTGATGCGCCTCGACCGCGGCTGGGAGCGCCCCGCGCGCCGGTACGAGCAGCTCTACCGGTCGCTCGCCTCCAGGTAACGGCTACTCCTCGCGGACGTCGACCGCGCGGAGCGCGCGCGCGAGCCACGACGCGCGCAGCGCCACCCGGCCGAGCACCACGAGCTGGTGCGCGGCCCACAGCTCCACGAGCGGCAGCCCGGAGCGGCCGCCGAGCAGGCCCGCCGCCGCGCCGCCCGCGAGCAGCAACGCCAGCGACGCCGCGGCCCGCCAGCCCCACGCCCAGCCGAGGGAGAGGGGTGCTCGCCGCAGCGCGCCGCCACCGATCGCGAGCGCGTGGACGGCCGGCACTTCGCGGCGGACGACCGCCGCGCGCCCGAGGTCGTGCACGACCGCCAGCGCCAGCGCGAGCGCCGCGATCGCTCCGCCGACGACGATCGCGGCCTGCTGCGCGCGCGCCTCGCCGAGCAGCCGCTCGGTCCACCCCTGCGCCGCCTCGCCGAGCAGGACGCCGCACCCGATCGCGAGCACCTGTCCGATCGCGACGATCGCGAGCAGCCGCAGGAACGGCCTGAAGGCGAGGAGCCCGCGATCCAGCGCGCGCGCCGCGCCGATGCGGTCTCCGCCTGGCGTGGAGAACGCCATCGTCTCGAGCAGCGCGGCGAGCGGCACGAGCCCCGCGACCGCCGCGAGGAGCAGCACGACGCTCGCGGCGCTGAGCGCGGCGCGGGCTCCGTTTCCCTCGCGCGTGAGCATGGCCAGGAGCGGGAGCGCGCCCCCCTCCCACAGCGGCGCGTCGCCGGCCGGGCCGCGCCCGTAGGCCGCGCGCACGAGCGCCATCGCCGGCGCCGCGGCGAGGAGGGCGAGCACGCTCTCCCACGCGTACATGCCGAGGATCGCGCGGGGCCGGGAGCGCGCGCGGACGAGCTCCGCGGGCAGCGGGACGATCGGCCCGCGATCTTCGTTCAAGGCGACACCGTCTGCACCGCGACCTGGGCCCAGTAGAGCGCGCGTTCGAGCGCTCGAGGGGCGCCCGCGCCGTGGTCGGCCGCGGCTGCCGCGTTGTTCTCCAGGTTCGCGTCGATGGTGACGCGGTGATCGGGATCGACGATCGCGCCGCGGAGGGCAGGGGAGCCGGAGGTCGTGATCTTCTTGGACTCGCCGTCGCCGTTCCAGCGCTCGCGGCGGCTGGTGCCGTCCTGGAAGGCGAGCTCCACGTCGACCGGGAAGGCGAGCGTGCCGCGCCGGCGCACGACCACCGAGTCGTCGAGGACCTCGTCGACGGCGTAGTCCACCCAGCCCTTGTCGAAGAGCGCCGCTCGCAGGGTCGCGCCGACGGGCGCGCCGAGGCGCTCGCTCATCACGCCGAGGAACTGCTCGGGCCCCGGGTGCTCGAACCGGTAGCGCCGCGCGTACTCGCCGAGGGCGCCGAGCACGGCGTCGTCGCCGTAGACGCGCTTCAGCGTGTCCATCACCGACGCGGTCCGCGAGTAGACGAGGCGCCCGTAGTTCGCGCCGCTGGAGAAGCTGGCGGCGGCCTGGGCGATCGGCTCGTCGTGCACCGCCGCGTTGCCCTGGATCGCCTGCACCGCCGCGTCGCTGACGCGCAGGCCCCAGAGGTCCGCCGCCGACGCGTCGCCCTTCCACTGCGCCATCGCGTCGGTCTCGGCGAACTGGTTGAGCCCCTCGTCGAGGAAGGGCCACGCGGCCTCGTTGGTCGCTACGAGCCCGTAGAACCACTGGTGACCGAGCTCGTGGACCGCGACGATCTCCGGCACGAGGACGGCCCCGGGCGTGAGCCACGGCCCGTCGCTCGTGATGAGGGTCGGGTACTCCATGCCGCCCGCCTCGCTCGCGTCGCCCTCGGGGTGAACCACCGTGAGGACGCCGTACGGGTACGCCCCGTACCGCTCGGACTCGTACGGCAAGGCGAACCGCACCGCGTCGAGGTCGCGCTCGGCGACGGCGCCGAAGCCCGGCGGATAGAGCACCGTGACGTCCACGCTCCGGCCGCCGACCGGGATGGCCTCGCGGAGGACCTGCCAGCGGTCCCACGCGGTCCACGCGAAGTCGTGGACGTCGGCCTGCACGTGCCGCTCGACGCGGCGCCCGTTCTCGACGCGCGCCTCCACCGCGGGGCCCGTCGCGCCGATCGCGTAGGCCTCGGGCACGTCGAGCGTGACGTCGTACGTCCCGAAGTCCGCGTAAAACTCCGAGAGGTGGTGGAACGGGAAGTGCGCCCACGTCCCGTCGGGTTCGAGCCGCGCGACCTTCGGGAACCACTGGCCGACCATGTGGAAGGTGCCGCGGTAGCCGGTGCGCTCGATGACGACGGGCAGCGTGTCCTGGAACTCGACGTCGAGGTCGATCGCGTCGCCCGGCGCGACGGGGGAGGGCAGGGGGACGCGCGCGTCGGTCTCGTCTTCCTCGCCGGGCCGGTGCGTCTCGAGGCCGGCGAGCAGGTCGGCCGCGGGGCCGCCCGCCGTGCGGAGCGCGAGCTTGTGGACCTCGATGGAGCCGTAGCCCTCCGGCGGGCGGCTGCCGCGGCCGCCGACCCGCTCGCGCAGGAACGCGGAGCGGTCGTTCTTGAACGCGTTCATGTAGAGGTGCAGCCAGAGCTCGCGCACCGGCTCGCGGCTGGTGTTGCGCCAGTGGATGGTGCCGGCGCCCGCGACGGTGTGCTTGACGGGGTCGAGCACGGCGCGGAGCGTGTAGTCGGCGACGTCGTCCGCGTGCTCACGCAGCGGCGCGGTCGTCGGAGCCGGCGGAGGGGTAGGGAGCGAAGGCCCGCCGGCGGCGGAGGGCCCGGCCGCGGCGGCTGCCAGCGCGAGCGCGGCGGTCGCGAGCGGCGCCACGAGCATGGTTCTTCGCACGGAGTACATCATCGTCGGCGGGGGGGCCGTCGCAAGTCGTTGCAGCGCGGCCGGGCGTTCCTCTGCTAGGTCTTTGCCGATCGTGAGCGCGACGGCCCTGGTACGGAAGGCGCTGGAGGCGACGGGGGTCGAGCTCGTCGCCTCGGAGCGCGCCCGAGCTCTGGCGCGACCCGCACCCCTACGACGCCACGTCGCCGAGCTCCTCGCGCGGGCCGACCGTGCTCTCGCGGAGGCCGGGGTGCGCTTCCAGCGCTTCGAGGCGGCGTTACACGCTCCGGTGCGGGTCGATTTCGTCGCGCTCGCGAGCCTCGTCGGCCTCGGCCGCCCGGGCCCCTTCGGGCTGCTCATCCACCCCGAGCACGGCCCGTGGTGGGCGCTCCGGGGCGCGTGGCTCGTGGACGCCGAGGTCGACCCGCCTCGCGAGGCCGCTCCGGCTTGCGCCGGGTGCGCCGCGCCGTGCGTGGGCGGATGGGAGAACGCGGGCAGCATCGCCCGCGCGACCACGGACGCTCGCGCTCGCTGCGTCGTGGGCCCGGCCTCGCGCTACGACGACGACCAGATGGCCTACCACTCGGACCGCGCCGCGACGGCCGCGCGCCTTCAAAAGAGCGGGAGCTGACCCTTCGGCCGGCGGAACGTGCTCGCCGCCCCTTCGCCATCGTCGCCGACGCGGTGGGACTCGAACCCGAGCTTCTGCGCCGTCTGCGCGAAGAGCTGGCCGATGGCCTCCGCATAGGCGCCCTCGCCGGTGCCCCGGACGCCGAACCGCGGGTCGTTCATCTTTCCGCCGCGCGTCTCGCGGATGCGGTTGAGCACGCGGTCGGCCCGGAGTGGCAGCGCGCTGCGGAGGCGCGCCTCGAACACGTCCTTCACGGGGCCAGGGAGCCGAAGGAGCACGGTGCCCGCCCGGCGTGCCCCCGCGTCGCGCGCGGCGCGCAGCACGTCGCCCATGTCTTCGTCGTTCAGACCCGGAATGATGGGCGCGACCATCACGCCGACGGCGATTCCCGCGGCCGCGAGGCGCTCGATCGTACGCATTCGCCGCGCGGGCGTGGTGACGAACGGCTCGATCGCCCGCGCCTTCGCCTCGTCCCAGAATGGGATGCTCACCATGACCGACAGCCGCGCCACGGCAGCCAGGCGCTGGAGCACGTCGATGTCGCGCTCGATGAGCGAGGACTTCGTGATGATGCCCGCGGGGTTTCGGTACTCGGCGCACACCTCGAGGCAGCCGCGCGTGAGGCGGTAGGTGGCCTCGAGGGGCTGGTAGCAGTCGGTGACGCCGCTGAAAATGACCTGCTCGCCGCGCCACTTCGGCGCGTCGAACGCCTCGCGAAGGAGGTCCGGCGCGTGCTTCTTGACCACGATTTTGCGGTCGAAGTCGGTGCCCGCGCCGAAGCTGAGGTACTCGTGCGAAGGGCGCGCGTAACAGTACGCGCAGGCGTGGAAGCACCCGCGGTAGGGGTTCACGCTCCAGTCGAAGCCGACGTCGGGGCTGTCGTTGTGCGATAGGATGCCGCGCGTCTGGTCCTCGTAGACCTCGAGCCCGGCCATGGGGGCCTCGCCGTCGAGGTACTCGACGTCGGTGCTGGCCCACGGGTTGGGCGGGTTGGCGAGCGGACGCGCGGGGCTCGGCAAGGCCCCCGGACTATGACCTGAACGAGCGTTCCGTCAAGCGATGACGGAGTCGGCCAGGAGCTTCTCGGCCTCGCGCTTCCGGAACGCGACGATCTTCTCGGCGAGCTCGGGGCGCTTGCCGGCGAGAATCGCGGCCGCGAAGAGGCCCGCGTTGCCCGCGCCCGCCTTGCCGACCGCGAACGTCGCGACCGGGATGCCCTTCGGCATCTGCACGATTGCGAGGAGCGCGTCGAGGCCCAGAAGGTGGCCCGAGGGCACGGGAACGCCGAGGACAGGGAGCGTGGTCTTCGCGGCAACGACGCCCGGAAGGTGCGCTGCGCCCCCGGCGCCCGCGATGAAGACCTCGACGCCTCGCGCCTGCGCGCCTGCGACGTACTCGAAGAGCGCATCGGGGGTGCGGTGCGCGCTCAGCACACGCACCTCGTGCTCGACGCCCAGCGACGTGAGGGCATCACGCGCCGGCTGCATGACGTCGAGGTCGCTCTTGCTGCCCATGAGAATCGATACGAGCGGTTGGTTCATTGATGGACGACCGTGATGTGAGCCTACTGGGACGGTGGGGCGCCCGTTGTACCTCATGTCGTGGCGCCTGGCTCGCGATGGTACGGATCTGGAAGACTTTCCCCGGGGTTGACCGGCCGAGCGCAAAGCAGATATCGCTATTACTGGTGGCATGGTAGCGCCCGTTTCCGAAGGAGACGTCCTCGCAGGCAAGTATCGCGTAGAGCGGATACTGGGCGAGGGCGGGATGGGAATCGTCGTGTCGGCGCGGCACGTGGCGCTCGACGAACGCGTCGCGCTCAAGTTCCTGCTCCCCACGGCGCTCGCCGTGCCCGAAGCGGTCGACCGGTTCCTTCGCGAGGCCCGGGCGGCGGTGCGCATCAAGAGCGAGCACGTCGCGCGCGTCAGCGACGTCGGGCAGCTCGAGAACGGCGCGCCGTACATCGTGATGGAGTTCCTCGACGGGATGGACCTCGCCGCCGTGCTCCGCACGCGCGGGACGCTCCCCCTCGAGGACGCCATCGACTACATCGCGCAGACCTGCGAGGCCATCGCCGACGCGCACGCCCTCGGCATCGTCCACCGCGATTCTCAAGCCCGCCAACCTGATGCTCGTCCAGCGGAGCGACGGCTCGCCGTGCATCAAGGTGCTCGACTTCGGCATCTCGAAGGTGGTCGGCGGCTCCGGCGGCGGCGAGGGCTTCAACCTCACGAAGACGGCCGCGGTGCTCGGCTCTCCGCTCTACATGTCGCCCGAGCAGATGATGTCGCCCCGCGACGTCGACTCGCGCACCGACATCTGGGCGATCGGGTCGATCCTCTACGAGCTCCTCACGGGCCACACGCCCTTCGACGCCGACTCGCTGCCGGCCCTCGGCGTGAAGATCGCGACCGAGCAGTACGTCCCCGCGCGCTCGCGCCGCGCCGAGATTCCCCAGCAGCTCGAGTGGGTCCTCGGGCGTTGCCTCGCGAAGCGCCGCGAGGAGCGCTTCGCGACCGTGGCCGATCTCGCTCAGGCCCTCGCTCCGCTCGCGCCCTTGCGCTCGCGCGTGTCGATTGACCGGGCGTCCGGCATCTTGCGAGGCCCGCACGTTCCCCCGCCGTCGTCGAGCGCCGCTGTGGCGCCCGGGCCGTCGACGGTCGCGAGCTGGGGGCAGACGTCGCCGGAAGGGGCGGCCCCGACGCGCAGCCGGAGCAAGACCCCGATGATTGCCGGTTCGGCGGTCCTGCTGGTCGGCGCCGCGGCGGCGCTGTTCTTCACGATGCGGCATGGCACGCCGGCGAACGAGCCCGCCGCGGCCTCGGTGGGGCCCACGGCGTCCGTGGCCGCCGTGCTTCCGTCGCATGCTCCGCAGGTGGCGCCGCCTCCGGTGCCCACGCCGATCGAGACGCTCGCGCCCGCTCGCAGCTCCCTGCCCGCGCCCGAGGCGCCGCCGGCCTCCGCGAGCTCGAAGCCGCCGCTCGCGCCCGCCGCCTCCGCGCACCCGGCTTCGACCCCCGCAGCTCCCGTCACCGCCAGATCCTTGCCGGTCGCGCCCGCGGCGCCGGCGCAGACCGCGAAGAAGCCATCCAACTATGACGACATGTGAACGAGCGCTCGCCGCCGCGCTGGCCTGCGGGCTCGCCCTCGTCGCGCAGGCAAGCACGGCCCGCGCGCAGGCCGAGGACCAGGCCACCGCCCGCGCCCTCTTCGACGACGGGCGCAAGCTGATGAAGGCCGGCGACTACGCCGGGGCGTGCCCCAAGTTCGATGCGGCGGCCAGGACCTACCCGAGCGCCGGTATCCTGCTCAACCTCGGCGACTGCTACGAAAAGGTCGGCAAGACCGCGAGCGCGTGGACCGAGTTCGGCGACGCCGCCTCGCTCGCGACGCGCACGCACCGGCCCGACGACGCGGCCGAGGCCCGCAAGCGGCAAGCCGCTATCGAGCCTTCGCTCACGCGCCTCGTCGTGCACGTCGGGCACGAGGTGCCCGGCCTCACGGTCACGCGCGACGGCGAGGCGATCGCGCCCGGCGCGTGGGGCGTGCCCATCCCGGTCGACCCGGGCAACCACGACCTTCACGCCGAGGCCGCGGGCTACCTGCCGTGGTCGAGCACCACGGACGTGGAGGGAAAGGGCCAGACGGTCACCGTCGAGATCCCCGCGCCGCAGCCCGTGCCCGTCGCCGCGCCGGCCCCTCCGCCGGTCGCCATGACCGAGCCTGCGCCGGCGAGCCAGAGCGCGAGCGGCAGCAAGGGTCCCGGCGCTGCGCCGTGGGCGCTCCTCGTCGCGGGCGGCGTCGTCGGCGCCGCGGGCGCCGTGACCATGATTGTCGCGTCGGGCGCGTCCTCCACCGCCTCGAGCCACGACGATCTCTCGGGCTACAACTCGGACAAGACGATGTGGACGGTCGGCCTCGTCGGGGCGATCGTCGGCGGCGCGGCCGCGGCGGGCGGCGTCGTCTGGCTCGTCACTTCGCATGGCCACGCGCCCTCGCAGACCACGGGGCTGCTCGCGGCGCCGTGGGCGGGATCGGGTTCGGCAGGCGTGAACGTCGCGGGGAGCTTTTGAAGCAATGACTGACTTGCGTCGCAGATGGAACCTCGGGATCACCGGCGCGGCGATCTTTTCGATGGCGGCGGCGAGCTGCCTCGCGGCGGCGCCGACGGGAGAGCGCGACTCGATCGGGGACGGAGGGGGCAGCGGCTCGTCCGGTTCGAGCGGCTCCGCGATGGGGGACGACGAAGGTGGGAGCGGCGGGTCGGGCGCGACCTCGGGCACGAGCTCCGGCGCCAGCACCGGCACGACCTCCGGCAGCAGCGCGGACGACGCGTCGTCCGGGACGAGCAGCGGCGGCGGCGATGCGGGCGGCGAGGGCGGGGCGGTTTCGGCCAGCGTCGACGTCGACTGGGCGCAGTGGCCGATCGCCAACTCGTTCACCGACACGACGCTGCCGCGCCCGATGTCCTTCAAGGACAACGGCAACGGCACGGTCACCGACCAGGTCACGGGGCTCGTCTGGCAGCAGACGGTCTCGGGCGTCATGATGAAGTGGTCGTCGGCCGCCACGTACTGCGCGGGCATCAACAAGACCGGCGTCACGACGACCTGGCGGTTGCCCACGTTCATCGAGCTGGTCTCGATGCTCGACTACTCCGACACGGGCACGATTGACGTCGACACGACCTACTTCCCGAACACGCCGACCGACACCACCCCGTTCTGGACGGCGACCCCCGACGACGGCGATCCGGGGGACGGGTATGCGGTGTCGGTCTACATGACCGACGGCACGTCCGAGCTCGATGACGAAACCACCGCCCTGTACGTCCGGTGCGTGACCTCGAGCGAGGTCCTCGCGACGCCCACGGCGACGGACTCCGCGTACCCGCCCGGCCGCTACACCGTGAGCACAGGGCAGGTGAAGGACAACCTGACGGGCCTCACCTGGCAGGACCCGCCGGGCAGCGACGGCTACTCGTTCACGCAAGCGGCGTCCGCCTGCACGAGCGGATGGCGGGTACCGACGATCAAGGAGCTCGCCTCGATCGTCGACATCGCGTACCCCGACTCGGCCTTCATCGACGACCACGTCTTCACGCTGCCCGCGGGCGATTCGTCGGTCGGCGGCAACTACTACTGGTCGTCGACGCCGGTCCCCACGACCAGCAACCAGAAGGCGTACTACGCCGACTTCGACACGCTCGAGGGGTACTTCATCAACTGGGGCACCACCTCGAGCAGCGATCACGCCTACGTGCGCTGCGTCAAGTAGCCGTCACGACGGCTTCTGAAACGCGAACGTCAGCGCGCCGTCCTTCGCGTCGACGACCACGTGCCCGCCGTGCTCGAGGGCTCCGAAGAGGAGCTCCTCGCCGAGCGGGCGCTTGATCTCCTCCTGGATGACGCGCGCCAGGGGCCGCGCGCCGTTGTCGGGGTCGTAGCCCTTCTTCGCGAGGTACTCGGTCGCGCCGTCGGTGAGCTCGAGGGTCACGCCGCGCGGCGCGAGCTGCTCGGTGAGCTCCCGCATGAACTTGCCGACGATGCTCCGCATGACGGCCGGATCGAGCGCGCGGAACGCGATGCGCGCGTCGAGCCGGTTGCGGAACTCGGGGCTGAAGAGCTGCTTGTACTCGCGGTCGATGTTCGGGCGCTCGCGGTCCTCGCCGGCCGCGCCGCCGAAGCCGACGGCCTTTCGCTGGAGGTCGCGCACGCCGATGTTGCTCGTCATGAGCAGCACCACGTGCCGGAAGTCGGTCTGCTTGCCGTTGTGATCCGTCAGCCGCCCGTGGTCCATGACCTGGAGCAGGATGTTGAAGATCTGCGGGTGGGCCTTCTCGATCTCGTCGAGGAGGAGCACCGCGTGCGGCGTCTTCGCGATCGCCTCGGTGAGCAGGCCGCCCTGGTCGAACCCGACGTAGCCGGGCGGCGCGCCGATGAGGCGCGAGACCGTGTGCGCCTCCATGTACTCGCTCATGTCGAAGCGGTGGAACGAGATGCCCATGACCTTCGCGAGCTGCTTGGCGACCTCGGTCTTGCCGACGCCGGTCGGGCCCGTGAGCAAGAACGACCCGATGGGCTTCTCCGGCGCGCGTAGCCCCGCGCGCGACAGCTTGATCGCGGCGACGAGCTGCCCGACGGCCTCGTCCTGCCCGTAGACCACCGAGCGGAGCTCGGGCTCGAGCGTCTTCAGCCGGTCGCGGTCGCTGGTGGAGACCTCGCGCGGCGGGATCTGCGCCATGCGCGCGAGCACCTGCTCGACGTCGGCCGCCTCGACGACCGGAGGGGGTGGGGCGCTGGCCCCGTCGGGCGACCGGATCTCCGGCGAGATGGGCGCGCCGTCGGTGCCGGTGGCCACCGCAGGCTGGAGGGCCACCTCGGCCGCGGCCAGCTTCTTCGCGGCGCCCGACTCGTCGATGAGGTCGATCGCCTTGTCGGGCAGCTTTCGGTCGTGCAGGTACTTGTCGCCCAGCTCGGCCGCGGCGCGGAGCGCCGCGTCGGTGTAGCGCACGCCGTGGAACTCCTCGTACTGCTTGCGGAGCCCCTCGAGGATCTTGACGGTGTCTTCGACGCTCGGCTCGTTCACCTCGACCCGCTGGAAGCGCCGGACGAGCGCGCGGTCCTTCTCGAAGTGCTGCCGGTACTCCTGGAACGTGGTGGAGCCGATGCACCGGAGCCGGCCGCTCGAGAGCGCGGGCTTGAGCAGGTTGCTCGCGTCCATGCTGCCGCCGGCCGTGGCGCCCGCGCCGATGATCGTGTGGATCTCGTCGATGAAGAGGATGGCGCCGTCGAGGCGCTGGAGCGCCTTGATCACGGCCTTGATGCGCTCCTCGAAGTCGCCGCGGTACCGGGTGCCCGCGAGCATCGCGCCCATGTCGAGCGCGTACACGGTGGCGCCCTTGAGCGCGGCCGGCACCTCGCCGCGGTGGATCTTCAGCGCGAGGCCCTCGGCGATCGCCGTCTTCCCGACGCCCGCGTCGCCGACGAGAAGGGGGTTGTTCTTCTTCCTGCGCGCCAGGATCTGCACGATGCGCGCGACCTCGTTCTCGCGACCGACCAGCGGGTCGATGCGGGAGGTGCGCGCCTCTTCGTTGAGGTTGACCGTGTAGGCCTTGAGCGGGTCCTTCGCCGGCCGGGGGGCCTCGACGTCGGGCTCGGGGCCGCCGCCGCGCTCGACGGGCTCGTCGTTCATTTTGGAGACGCCGTGCGAGATGTAGGAGACGATGTCGAGCCGGGTGATCCCCTGCTCCTCGAGCAGCGTGACGGCGAAAGAGTCGCGCTCGGCGAAGATCGCGACGATGACGTTCGCGCCGGTGACCTCTTCCTTGCCGCTCGACTTCACGTGGTTGGCGGCCCGGCGAATGGCGCGGTTCACCCCGAGCGACGCCCGCGGGGCGTTGCCGGTCTCCTCTTCGAGCGGCTCGATCTGCTCGGAGAGGAACGCGTCGAGCTTCTTCTTGAGAGCGCGCGGGTCGCCGCCCGCGTGCCGCACGACGTTGGCCGTGGTCTCGTCGAGGAGCAGGGCGTAGAGGAGGTGCTCGATCGTGATGTACTCGT
Source organism: uncultured delta proteobacterium (assembly GCA_963797395.1). GTDB lineage: Bacteria > Myxococcota_A > Polyangia > Polyangiales > Polyangiaceae > Palsa-1150. Next base: position 3,204,258 of record CAWCPA010000006.1, on the reverse strand, counting down.
GCCGCCTGCGCGCCGCGTCGCTCGCGGCGACCGACAGGGCAATCTCGACCTCGGGACTGATTCTCATGGGCTCGGCCTCACTCCTCGGGCTCGGTCGTCAGGAGCAGCGGATGGCCGCGATCCCTCGCGTCTTGCATGACCTCGGCCACCTTGGTCTCGGCCACGTCCCGCGGGTAGATGCCTGCGACCGCCTTACCTTTCTTGTGCACGGTCAGCATGACGTGCACGGCCTCGGTCTCGTTTTTGTGGAAGAACCGGCGGAGCACTTCGATGACGTACTCCATGGTCGTGTAGTCGTCGTTGTGGAAGATGACCTTGTAGCGCTTGGGCGCGGCGGTCTTCTGGCGCTCCTCGACGTCGACGTCTTCTTCGCCGCCGGGCAGGCCTCCGCCGGGAATACCGGTGCCCGGGCCGGAACCCGTGGCCCAGGGTCGATCGAGGAGGTCCTGCCGCAGCATCGCACCAAGGACAGTAACCCTTCTTCCCTCGACTTCAACGATGTACGGGCACGTGGGGCCCATGTTCCGCGACGCCTGGGCTTGTCGCCTGGAGCTCCAGCCGGCTAATCTGACCCGAGGCCCGTAGCAACTCTTGGGGAGTTCTCGGCCGCCGCGGGGAACGAATGCAGCTGGCAGCCAACGTGGTGATCGCGGAGCGCTTCCGGCTCAATCGGCAGCTCGGACAGGGCGGCATGGGGTCGGTCTGGCACGCGACGCACCTCGCGCTCGACATCCCGTGCGCGGTGAAGTTCATCGAGGGCGAGATTGCGCAGCTTCCCGAGGCGCAGGCGCGCTTCGAGCGCGAAGCGAAGGCGGCGGCGCAGCTCCGCAGCCCGCACGTCGTCCAGATCCTCGATCACGGCGTCTGGCAGGGCACGCCGTACATCGCGATGGAGCTCCTCGACGGCGAAGACCTCGGCAAGCGCCTCACGCGCCTGGGGCGCATGGCCCCGAACGAGGTGCTGCGCGTCATCGGGCAGGTGTGCCGCGCGCTGACCAAGGCGCACTCGGTCGGGATCGTCCACCGCGACCTCAAGCCCGACAACATCTTCCTCGTGCCCGACGACGACCGGGAGATCGCCAAGGTCCTCGACTTCGGCATCGCGAAGGCCACCAACTCCGGCCTCGACGGCAGCAACACCAAGACCGGCGCGATGCTCGGCACGCCGTACTACATGAGCCCGGAGCAGGCGCAGGGCATCAAGGCGGTCGACGCACGCAGCGACCTCTGGTCGCTCGCGGTCATCGTCTTCCAGGCGCTGACGGGCAAGCTGCCCTTCGAGAGCGAGGCGCTCGGCGACCTCCTCGTGCGCATCATCGTCGCGCCCGTGCCCATGCCCTCGCAGGTCGTCGGCGATCTTCCGCCCACGTTCGACCGCTGGTGGGAGCGCGCCTCGCAGCGCGACCCGGCGGCCCGCTTCCAGAGCGCGCGCGAGCTCGGCGACGCGCTCGCCATGGCGTTCGGCCACTCGCAGGGCCTCTCGGGCGAGATGGGCGCGGCGCGGCCGGTCCAGTTCAGCGACCCGGGCACCGGCAACTACCCCGTCCCCGGCCAGTTCGGCAGCACGCCGCACCCGGCCTACGGAACGCCGAACCCGGCGCTCGGCAGCACGCCGTACCCGGCGGCTCGCACGCCCAATCCCATCGGCGGCCCGAGCCCGATGCTCGGGACCACCGGGCAGCAGGGCTTCGCGAACGCCGCGACCGCGTACGGGGCGCCCGCCGCGCCCGCCCAGGGCCCCGGTCAGCCGGTCGTGAACGTCCCGAACGTCGTCGCCACCACGGGCGCGTCGATGTCGCGCACGTACGACGCGCCGCCCGCGCCGCCCAAGAACAAGGGAGCCGGCGTCGCCATCGCCGCGGTCGTCGTCGGCGTGCTCGCGGTCGCGGGCGTGGGCGCCACGTTCGCGCTCAAAGGCAAGGAGCCGCCTGCGGCCAGCGCCGCTTCGGCCGCGCCGCCGCCGCCGGCGACCGAGGCGCCCGCGCCGCCCTCGACGACCGTCGCCGAGATCAAGGCGCCCGAGCCCGCGCCTTCCCCGGCGGCGCCCACCGTCGCGCCCGCGGCCGCCGACCCGGCCGCGACGGCGACCGCCTCTGTGGCGCAGGCCGCGCCGCCGAAGCACGTCCAGGTCGTCGCCGCGAAGCCCCAGCCCCCGCCCGCGCCGCCTCCGCCGACGAACAAGAAGGCGAAGGTCGACCTCGGTATCTGAAGCTCCGAGGCGCGAGTGGACCGGAAGACCCGCGCGGACGCCTTCGTGCGAGCGATCCTGTCACTGGGCGACGGGGCCCTGCGCGCGCGCTACGTCGCGAGCCTCGTCGAGTCGCTCTCGGTCGAGGTGGTCGCGCACACCCTCGACGCGGTGTGCGAGCGCTCCGAGCAGGCCGAGGCGTCGGCGCGCGAGGCCCTCATCGCGATTGTCGACGCGTTCAACGGCGAGGGGATGGAAGACCTCCTCGATCGTCTGCGCGAGCAGGCCGCGGGTGACTCCCTCCTCGCGCTCGAGCGCCTGATTCGCTCGCCGCCGCGCTCCCATCGCCCGACCAGCAGCGCGCCGCCGCGCGCGCCCGAGGACGGACGTCGCGATTGCTCGGTGCCGCTCGGCCAGCGCAAGTCGCTCGCGCGCCGGCCCGATCGCGAGACGCTCCAGCGCATGCTTCGCGACCCGCACCCGGACGTCATCCACCGCTGCCTCGTGAACCCGCGCCTCATCGAGGACGACGTCGTGCGCCTCGCCGCGCGCCGCCCGGGGCTGCCCGAGGTGCAAGCCGAGATCGCGCGCTCGCCGTGGGTGCATCGGCCGCGCGTGCGGATCGCGCTGGTGATGAACCCTGCGACGCCGGTCGAGGTGGTCGCGCGACTCGTCGGGCTGCTGCTCCGGCCCGAGCTCTCGATGGCCGCGACGTCTCCGGGCGTCGCCGCGCCCGTGCGCGCGCTGTGCATCGAGCACCTCGAGCGTCGGCCGCCCGTCGGAGACCCGCCGTCGGAGCCCGACATTCAGTAGACGCTCGTCGCGCGAAGCGCCGTCGACGAGCGCCTCAGCCCTCTTCTTCTTCGATTTCCCAGCGGGCGAGCGCGGTCATGCCGATGGCCGACGCGCACGACGCGCAGAGCGGCACGCTCTCGATGCGTGTCTCTTCGCCGCGGGCCCACAAGTACGCGCCCGCGCCGGGGAAGCCGAACGGCTCGTCCTGGGCCTCGACGATGGGCTCACCGCACGCGTCGCACCGCGAAGCGGGCGTCTCTTGAAAGAGCGCCTCGTGGGAGACGACGAGCCAGGAAGGGCCCTCGCCGCGCGCCTCTTCCTTGCGCGGGGCGCCCGCGATCTCCTCGGGCGCTGGCGCCGGAAGGGCTCGTGTGTTGGGCGGAACGGCCGGCATCTCCCGCCCGGAATGTAGCGCGCACCGCGGCGATGGCAACGGCGCAACCGCGGCGCCCGCGCGGCCGACAGGGCGATCATGATGCGACAGGTGCTTCACGACATCGTTCGGCGACGCGCTCCGCTGGGCGCAACCGTCCGGGTGCGTCCCCTCGTCTTCGGGGCAGCGTTTCTGGCGGGCGCGTGCCTCGGGTGCACCTCGGCCGCGCCCCTTCCGCCTCAGGCAATCGCCCTGAACGCCGCGGGTGCTCGCGCCATCGCCGACGGCCAGCTCGCGCTCGCGGAGGCGCGGCTCACCGTGGCGCTCGAGTACAACGATTGGTTCGTCGAGGCGTGGGTCAACCTTGGCTACGTCGAGCTCGGGCGCGGCAACTTCGAGAGGGCGCGGCGCGACTTCACGATCGCGCGTGACCTCAACCAGGACATTCCAGCGCCGCACCACGCGCTCGGCGTGCTCGCGGACGCGGAGGGCAGGGGCGCCGAGGCCGAGGAGCACTACCGCGCGGCGCTCAAGGTCGATCCGGGGTTCGGGCCGGCGCGCGCCAACCTCGGGCGCCGGCTCTTCGAGGCGGCCCGGTTCGACGAGGCGCGCGCGCAGTTCGCGCGCCTCGTCGAGGTCGCGCCGGCGATGGTCGAGGGCTACGCGGGCGAGGCCGAGGCGCTCCGCCGGCTCGGGCGCGAGGTCGACGCGCAGGCGATCGTCGAGCGCGGTCGCGCGCAGCTCGGCGACGCGCCGGAGCTCCGGCTCCTCCTCGCGCGCGATCGCATCGAGCGCAGCGAGTGGGGGGAGGCCGAGGCGATCCTCGCGCCGCTCGCGGGCGGGCGCGATCGCGGGCGCGCGGCCGCCGCCTGGTCGTGGATCGCGCTCGCTCGCCTGGGCGGCGGCGATCCACAGGGTGCTCGAGAAGCCGCGAGCGCCGCGCTCACAATCCACGCCGACGAACCAGTCGCCCGCTACGCCCTGCGGCTCCTGCCGCCTTAGAGCAGGAGTCCTTTGAACGGAACGTTCAAAGGACGGATGCTCCCAAACTAGGGCAAAATTAGAGCTGGCCGTCGTTCCGTAGGAACGACGGTCGCTCTAGCACTACCTGGTCATTTTATGGTGGCGCGAGCAGCTTCACCGGGGCTCCGCACCGCAGGCACGGCGTAACAAGATGGAAAAGTAGACGGCGACGCACCGAGGGGAGCGTCGCTCTCAGGTGACCCTTCTTGCTACGCCGCGGCTTTATTTTCGGTGAGACGCTCGCGCTGGAGGAAGGCGAAGGCGATCATGCTCAGCAGAGCGTGATGGTGCAGGCCACGCCAGGAGCGCCCCTCGAAGTGGTCGAGCCCCAGTTCTTCTTTGAGCTGTTGATGGACCTGCTCGCAGGACCATCGAGCCTTGATCGCGAACGCGAGGTCGCGGAGCGAGGTCTCCACGGGGTGGTCGGTGACGTAGTACCGCCGCTCATCCGCCCGCTGCTCGCAGACAAGCCAGACTTCAAGGCCTGGCAAACCTTTGCCGTGCGCAGCTTTCGGACCATCCGTGAGCCGCACGCGACAGGCAGCAAAGCGTCCGCGTAGAGGACCCTTGGTGCCGTTACGCCAGGTCACCGTGCGGAATGCCGAGTCACCGAGCGCCTCGACGATCTCCTCAGCCTTCCGGTCCACATGGGTCGGGACACGATGCTTGCGCGGTTTTCCACCGCGTCGGGGGCGAGGCATGCGAGTCGTTGCGTGCGACGGATAGGCGCGCTGATTCGGCAGCACACCGAAGGCCCACAACAGACCGAGCGACGAGAGCTCGTTGCGCAACTCGCCGCAGATGCCGTAGCCGGCATCGCCCAGCACGGTGCGAAATCGGACGCCGGCCTTGATGAGGCGCTTCACCTCGTCGAGGGCGATGCGCCACTTCTCGCGGAAAACGACCTGCTCGGGTACGCCAACCTTCTGTCTGCGCTCATTGTCCTTCGCCCAGGGTTCGGGAAGGTAAAGGGGCAGCGACAGCGGGATGGGCACGTCGTCCTTCGCGAGCGTGAGCGACACCAGCGACTGACAATTCGCCTGCTTCCCTAGCGCCCCGCAGTACTGGTGTGCGACCCCGACCGAGTCGTTCCCCTTCTTGGGCAGCGCAGTGTCATCGATGATCAGAAACGACTCATCGCCGCCCACCATCGCGTCGACCTTCTCCCAGAGCACCGCCTCGACAGCCTCGTCATCCCAATCCGACTCGCTGACGAAGTGACGCAGCTCTTGGTCGTGCCCCGGCGCCACACGCGCCGCGAGCGGTTCGATGCTCTTGCGCTCTCCAGGAAGCAGCAGCCCCCGCAGGTACAGCGGAGCCCACTTCCTACGCGTCTTGAATCTCCAGGCGTCCAAAAACGGCGCCATGAAGCGATCGAAGCGACTCTCCCAACCGTCCGAGCTGGTCACCCATCCCAATGGAGACCAACTCGACCGGCATGGAAAGAGAAAAATGACCAGGTAGTGCTAGGCGCTTGCCCCCGCACGCCTAGCGGAGGCGCCTAGCGGAGGAAAAGTACCGCGGTGGCGCCCAGGACGAGGATCACGCCGGCGACGATGACGACGACGACCCACGGCGGGACGTGCGTACCGGGGATCTCGATGCGCTCTTCCTCGTAGGGGCCGGCGGGCGCGCCGGAGCGCATGCGCGGGGCGGCCGGCGCCGCCGCGGCGCCGCTCGGCGGCTGCGACGAGAAGAGGACCGTGGAGCCGAGGCCCTGCGGGGCCGCGGAACCGGGGCCGATTCGGCACTGTGGAGCGGATGCCCGGCAGCTCGCCGAGGAGCTTGCGATTCGGCTCGGTGTCGGAGGGCTCCTCCGGCAGGGTGTACTTGCGGTACTTGAGCGGATTCGGGGCTCGGCGCGGGGACGGGCAGGGCCTCGCCGTCGAAGCTCGCGACGACCACGGTGATGTTGTCGTGGCCGCCCGCCTGGTTGGCGCGCTCGATGAGGACCTTGCAGATGTCGACCGGCTCGGGGGTGCTGCGCATCACCTCGCGGATCTCGTCGAAGCGCACCATGCCGCTCAGGCCGTCCGAGCAGAGCATGAGCACGTCGCCGCGCTGGAGCTCGCAGTACGTGAGGTCGACCTGGACGGTATCGGCCGTGCCGAGCGCCTGGAGGATGATGTTGTTGTGCTCGAAGGTCTCGGCCTCTTCTTCCGTGAGCTGGCCGGCCTCGATGAGCTGGTTCACGAGCGACTGGTCGCGCGTGAGCTGCACGAGCTGCCCTTGCCGGAGGAGGTACCCGCGCGAGTCTCCCACCTGGGCGAAGAAGAGGTGCCCGTCGACCAGAGCGGCGGCGGTGACGGTGGTCCCCATCCCGCGGCGCGTGCGATCGACCTTGGCCTCCTGGAAGATTCGGAGCCCCGCGGCCTCGATGGCGCGCACGAGTCGCCGGGCCAGATCGTCCCGCCGGAGCGGCGGGGCGCCTTCGAGGCCATCGACCATCCGCTCGTAAAGGATGTCGACCGCGAGCTGGCTGGCGATCTCGCCGGCCGCGGCGCCTCCCATCCCATCGCACACGGCGAAGAGCGACCCATGCGGGCCGATCACGAGGGAGCGGTTGGCCTCGAGGATGCCACGCGCGCGGCGCGTGAGATCCGCGACGAGGAAATTGTCCTCGTTGTGCTCGCGGATCTGTCCAACGTCGGTCCGCGCGAAAAGCTTCACGCGGATCTCGCCGGCGGCGGCACTCGACTCGGGCTGATTCACGGTGTCTCCGTGGTCATGCGTCCGTTCGGTCGAGGTCGAAGCGGAACAGCTGCTGCCCGATACGGAGATGGTCTCCGTTCTTCAAGCGAATCTCCTCGCGGAGCTGCAGGAACGTCCCATTGGAGGAACCGAGGTCCATCAACGTGTATCGACGCTGACCTTTCGAACCGGGCGAGGCCCCCGTCACGACCACGGCGGCGTGCCGGCGCGAAAGAAAAGGATCCTCCGTGAATACCAGATCGCCGACCTCGCGGCCGATGATCGTCTCGGCTTTTTGAAGATGGTACACGTCGCGCACCACCCCCTCGACGGTGCGCTGAGAGAGCCGCGCATAGCGCGGTGCGGCAGGCGTACCGAAGAGCAGCGTCCCGTTTTCGGATGCCGGGCCAAACCCCTCCTCCGCGTGCTTCACAACCTCAAACTTTAGCACCTGTTGTCCGACCAGGAACAAATCTTGATCCAATAGCGGCTGTTCGAGGGTCGCGGGCCCGCCGCTGTCGCCCTTTCTCGAGAGCGCCCCGCCGGCCTCGCCGCGCGTGAACGGGATGCGGACGAAGATACCGTTCGTGCTCCCGAGGTCTCGCAGATAGTACATGCCCGCGCGCGCCTGAATGCGCGCGTGGCGCGGCGAGACGTACCGGTCGTCGCCGAGGAGGACATTTCCTTCGGTGCGTCCGATGTCGGACGCCTCGGTGATGGGGTAGCTCGGCCCTTCGCCGCCGTCCCGCGCGATGAGGACGAGGCGCGCGCGCGCGAGCGGGCCCGCCATGGGCGAGAGCATCGCGACCGTGGAGCGGACCGGCGTGGGCGACGGGCGCATCGGGCCCGGCGGAGGGGGCGTCGGGCTCGTGGTCGCGTAGCTCGCGCTGTGCTGGACGGGCCCCACGGCGACCTCGGGCGCGTGCGCGGGCGGCGGCGGCGTTCGCGGCGCGAGCGAGATGGCGTGCGCCTCGGCGAGCGAGCCGCCGCAGAAGCGGCAGAAGAGCGAGGTCGGATCCGACCCGCCGCGGCAGCGCGGGCAGAGCCGCAGCATCGCCTCGGGCACGGGCGCGCCGAGGAATCGACCACGCGCGCGGGCGCGATGGGCGACGGGGCGGTGCTCGAGAGCGCGGCGCTCGAGAGCGGCTCGGGCGCAGGCGGGCGGATCGTCGGCGTGGGCGGAATGTCGGCGACGCCGGCGGCCGCGTGGCCCGCGATCGCGTGGGCCGCGGGCGGCTGCGCGGTCACGGGCGGCTGCGCGGGCGGCGGCACCGAGTGGGGCAAGGGCGGCGGCATCGTGGCCGGCGCGAGCAGGTGCCCGCACGTGACGCAGAACCGGAGGCTCCGCGGGTTCCGGTGACCGCAGAGCGGGCAGGGCGGATCGGCGCTCGACGACGTCGGCGCGCCCTCGCGGGGCAGCGAGGGCGCGCTCTCGTCGGCGTCCTCGTATTCGTGCGAGGCCACGAAGTGGACCTCGGGCGCCAGCGGCCGCTGCGGCACGAGGGACGGCGGACGAGGCGGCTGCGATGCGCGCGCCTCGAGAGCGGGCGCCGCGCCCGCGCCGGCTGTCCCGCCGGAAAGCCCCACGACCGGGGTCTGCGGCGCCACGCGCGCCGCAGCGAGCTTCTGTCCGCACTCCTGGCAGAAATGAGATGACCCGGGTTGTCCCTGCCGCAGGTGATGCAGATCACGTCGTGAGATGGGACAACGCCGCCCAGGTAACCGTCAAGGTCAGAGCGGGTCCTGGGCCTCGAGGGCGGCCTCGAAAGAGATCAAGTGCGCGACCCCCGCGTCGTGGTAGGCGGGGGTCGAGTCGGTGAATGCCTGCAGATAAATCGGCCGGTAGACGAGCGTCAGGTCCACGACGGCGCCGCGCGAGAACTCGACCTCGAGACCGCCCCCGAGCGACGCCATGGGGCCCCAGGTCGACACGCCCCATTCGTTTCCGTACCCCGCGACACCCGCGGCTGCCAAAAGGAACGGCTGCACGCTCTTGCCGGTGTGGAAGTAGTAGCGAAAGTCGCAGCGGGCCTGCTGCAGGATGGGTAGCCGAAAGAGCTTGTCGGCGTCTTGCTTGGAGAACTCGTAGGCGCCGCCCAGGTAGAGATTCTCGGTCGGGCGCCAGCCGACGCCCACGCGGATGCCGCCCCCCGAGCCGAGAATGCACGGCTCGCTCTGGTTGCCGCACACCGGCCCGGCAGAGGCGACCGCCTCGGACACGAAGGCCACCCCGTACTGGATGTACGAACGGGCAGGTAGAACGGGCGCCACGGTCGACTCGGGTTCGGCGACGCTGGTCGTGCCCGGGCCGGTCGGCTTCTCGTCACCCTGCGCGCGCGAGGCGCCCGACAAGGCAGGAAGCACCGAGGAGAGGCCCAGCGACGCAAAGAAGACGAGCGGCGCCCCCGCACGCGGGCGCTGGACGCGTCGAGGCAAGCTGCATGACCGGTACGGCCGGCGTGGCGCGGGGTTCACGGAGCCAATCCTACCGCGCTCGAGTCGGGTCGGCCTCCTTCCACGACTCCTTTCGCTTCACGCGGGCGTTGACAGGCATAGGCCGGTTCGCATACTCGCCCACCACACGCCTCACGAACCCGACGGGCTCGTGAGGAGCTCACGCCTCACCCCGCCCTAGTTTCCGCCCTAGTTTTCGTTTTTGCCTCAGCGCCCCTGTTTCTGCGCCGGCCCAGCACTGCAACGCTCTTGCTGGGCGGTTCGGAGAGCGATGGACCGATGGAAATCTTCCTCGACAAGCGAGCCGTTCGTCAGATCCGATTGTCCGCCCAGGACGCGATCGAAGAGGGCGACATCGAGACCCTTCGCGAAGACATTCTGGAGGCTTTCACGGAAGAGCAGGTCGAGGAGATCGAGCGTCGCCTCGACTCCGGCGACTTCTTCGAGTTCCTGACGGATCTGCTCGACGAGTGGTCGGGCGACGATCCGGACGAGCTCCTCGAGCTCATCGACACCCAACTCGGCGACGTCGGCGTCGACCTCAAGTTCGAGAAGCGCGGCAGCACGCCCGCCGAAGGCGAAGAAGAGGAAGAGGCGACCGACTTCGAGGACGACGAGGCGTTCGACGAGGACGAAGACGAGGACGAGGAGACCGAAGAGGAAGAGGAAGAAGAGCCCGGCCCCGAGTGATCAGTCGCTCGCGCCGGCGTCTTGCGCGCCGGCCTCCGGGGCCTCGTCGCCGACTTCGCTCTCGGTGTCGGTGTCGGTCTCGTCGCTCCGAACGCCCCGCGTGATGTACGGGTGGCACTCCTTCGGCGCCTTGCTGGGCACCGGCCGCTCGAGGCCGGCGCACTGCGCGACCGCGCACGGCACGTAGCGGCTGTCGGGGAACTGCGAGACGAGGGTCCGCAGGGTGTCGCACGCCCGATCGCTCGCCCCGTCCTCTCGCCAGAGGGCGGCCTCGAGCCAGAGCCCGCGGTCGCGCGAGGTGGAGTGCGCGAAGTCGGCGTAGAGGTGGTGGAACGCGTCGCGCGCCCGGGCGCGGTCGTGCAGGCGATCGCGATAGAGCGCGCCGATGCGCAGGATGGCCGGCACGTACCTGGCCCGCTCGTACGAGCCGACCATGATCGTCGTCTCGCGCTGGTAAAGCATCCGCTGGAGGTCCGCGACCGCGTCCGCGTACTGGCCGAGCTTCTCGTCGAGCAGGCTCGCGCGCCAGAGCGCGTCGTCGAAGAACGCGCCGAAGGGGTAGGGCCACCGGTCGGCGATGGCGACGTACGCCGCGCGCGCGCCGGCCGTGTCGCCGAGGCGCTCGGTGTGTTCGGCCTCGAGGTAGGCGAGGAGGGGCTCGAGCTCGGTCCCTCGCAGGTCGCCCTCGAGCGCGCGGAGCGCGTCGAGCCCGGCCTGCGGGCCGTTCTCGTCGGCGTGGCCGACGATGCGCCGCAGCGCGACGTGCGCGACCCCGTGCGTGGGGAAGCGGCGCGCGACCTCCTTGAGGTCGGACCAGCCCCGCTCGGCGTCGCCATGGTCGAGGCGGAGGAGCGCGAGCCGGTACGTGCTCTCGGCCTGGTGCTCGTCGGAGTCGTCGCCGGCGATCTCGGCGTAGCGCCTCGCCGCGGCCGCGATGTTGCCTGCGCGCGCCGTGGTCTCGGCGGCGGCCCAGCGCGCCTGGTCGCGATCGGCTGGGAGCAGCCCCTCGTTCGCCGCCCGGTCGTACGCCTTCGCGGCCGAGGCAAAGCGACCGGCGCCCTCCTCTCGAGCCGCCGCCGCCAGCGCCGCGTGGAACTCCGCTCCGTGCTCGGGGGCGCACGCGCTCAGCGCGACGGCCGCCGTGGCGGCGAGGAAGCACGAGCGCGTACGGGAGCGCATCAGTCTCGATGGGGCTGCACCTTCATCGCCTGCTGGACCGCCTGCGCGAGGATGCTCGACGCAGTGTCGATCTCCTCGCGCGACACGTCCAGATGGGTGACGGCGCGCAGGCGATGTGCGCTCGCCGGCGAGACGAGGAGGCCGAGGGCGCGGGCCTCGCGGGCGACGTCGGCGGCGGGCGGCGCGACGTCGATGTTGACGAGGTTCGTCTCGACCGTGTCGAGATCGATCGTGACGCCCTCGACGCGCGCCAGCGCCTCCGCCAGGGCGCGGGCGTTCGCGTGATCTTCGGCGAGGCGCCCCCGGTGATGCGCGAGCGCGTAGAGCGCCCCGGCCGCCACGATGCCCGCCTGCCGCATCCCGCCGCCCCAGCGCTTGCGGACGCGCCGCGCCTCGGCCACGACCTTGCGCGCGCCGCAGAAGGCGCTGCCGACCGGCGCGCCGAGGCCCTTCGAGAAGCACACGCTCACCGTGTCGAAGGGCGCGCAGAGCGTCGCGGCGTCGGCGCGGCTCGCGACGACCGCGTTCCACAGGCGAGCGCCGTCGAGGTGCGTCGCGAGGCCGAGCGCGCGCGCGCGCTCGGCGACGGCGCGCGCCTGCGCCGCGGGCCACACGCGGCCGCCCGAGCGGTTGTGGGTGTTCTCGATCGCGACGAGCGAGGTGCGCGGAGCCCACGTGGCCTTCGGGTGGATCGCGGCCTCCATCTCGTCGGGAGAGAAGAAGCCGCCCCGGCCGACCGGCGTGAGCTGCACGCCGCTCAGCGCCGCCCCCGCGCCGCCCTCGTGGAAGAGGTAGTGCGCGCCGTCGCCGACGATGACGTCGTCGCCGGGCCGCGTCTGCGTCGCGAGCGCGAGCTGGTTGCCCATCGTGCCGCTCGTGACGAAGAGCGCGGCCTCCTTGCCGGTGATGCGCGCAATCTCCTGCTCGAGCGCGATCACGGTCGGGTCGTCGCCGAAGACGTCGTCACCGACCTCGGCCCCGGCCATGGCCTCGCGCATCGCCGCGCTCGGCCGTGTGACCGTGTCGCTGCGCAGGTCGATCATCGCCGCGGCTTAGCACGGCCTTACGCGACTGTGTGCGTGCACGCGGGGAAACCTGGAAGACAGGGCGAGCCCCTGCGTCGATGTGCCCGCTCGCCATCCCGTGCCGTATGCACCCATCGCCCCCGCGATTGAAGTCGCCCCAGGTGAAACGCGCCGAAAAGACCCGCCTCCGGCGCTGCTGAGCATGCGTATCCAAAGTGACCGCGAATGACCTTGCGCAGACGAGCTGCGCAGGTTAACTGGTTCAACCAGTAGAGGAGTGACGATGGCCGACGATTCGTTGCCCCCGTTGAGCTCCGAGGCCGCCCAGGCTCTCGCCACCATTGCCCCCGTCGCCCGGCAGAGCGTCGTCGACGCCGTGGCCGACCGGCTCCGAGGGGATATCCTCGCGGGCCGCCTGCGCCCCGGCACCCGCTTGCCGTCCGAGCGCGAGCTCTCGCTGGCGCTCGGCGTGAACCGGCTGACCCTCCGGGCCTCGCTCGCGCGCCTCGAGGCGCTGGGCCTCATCGCCACACGCCACGGCGCCGGTACGGTGGTCGCGTCGTGGCGCGAACGCGCGGGCCTCGAGACGCTCGGCACGCTCGTTCGCGGCCTCAAGCTCGCCGATCCCGCGTGGCACGACCTCGTGCGCAGCACACTCGAGATTCGCCGCATCCTCGCGTCCGAGGCCGTCGCGCTCGCCGCCGAGCGCCACACCGAGGAAGACATGGGCGCGATCGCCGCGTGCGCTCAGGTCGTCATCGACCACGCCGACGACGCGGTGGCCTTCGCGCGCGCCGACCTCGCCTTCATGCGCGCGGTCTGCAAGGCCGCGCACAACGTCGGGCTCGAGCTCTTCTTGAACACCTTCGCGCGCTGGCCCGACGACCACCCGCAGCTCGTCATGGTGCTCTACGAAGACTGCGCGCGCGCCGCGGAGCTCTATCCGACCATCGTGGATCTCATCAAATCGCGCGACGGCGAGCTCGCCCGGCGCCTGGCACGTCGCTCGCTTGAGCACATCGACGAGGCGTGGTCGCGGCGGCATCCGGCTCCGGAGCCCGCCGTTCCCTTGCCTCCGGGCCCGGAGATCGCGAACGCGAATGCCCGCCCGGGCTCGCCCGACCCGAGGGCAAAAGAGACGAGCGAGGCGAATGCGAGCGAGGCGACCGTGACGGCGAATCTGAGTCAGAAAGGCAGAGGGCGCGGAAGGGGCGACGAGGGATGAAGCTCGCGCGCTTCGAGAACGCGTGGGCCCAGTCAATCCTCGGGGCCATCTTCCCGGGTTCACGCGACGCCGGCTTCGCGGCCATCGGCCGCATGGACGTGCGGGGGTTCCTCGGCCAGATCATGGGCTCCGTCCCGCTCAAGGCGCAGTTCGGCCTTCGGGTCGCGGTGTGGGTCATCGCGCTCTCGCCGCTCTTCGTCGTGCGCCGCTTCGCCACCCTGCGCGGCATCGAGCCCGAGGAGCGCGAGCGCGTCGTGAGCGCCCTCTCGGCGAGCCGCTGGTACCTCCTCCGGTCCCTCGTGATGATGATGAAGACGTTCGGCGCCATGCTCTATGCGGGCGACAATCGCATCCGCGAGCGCCTCGGCGTCGTCGCCCCCGCGGCCCTCCAGGCCGCGCCGCCGTCGCGCGGCGCCGCGCCCTCCCTCGTCCCCCTGCGCATCAAAGGCATCCACGTCGCATAGCGCGGCACGCCCGGGTCGATGCAGGGCATCGCACGAGACCGGGCGCCGCACGAGAAAGAGCCAATCCCATGCTGCACCCTCCCCCGAGCGGGCCTCACGTTTATCCCGACGAGAGCCTCCCGGAGGGGGCGGTCGTCGACGGCGCGCTCCTCACGTCCGACGTCGACGAGACCTTCGACTACGTCGTCGTCGGCTCGGGGGCGGCGGGCGCGGTCGCGGCGCACGTCCTCGCCTCGAGCGGGGCGAGCGTCGCGCTCGTCGAGGAGGGGCCATGGGTCCGCACCCGGCAGTTCGGCGAGAGCGTGTACGGCGCGTTCCGTCACCTCTTCCGCGACGCCGGGATGCAGGTCATCGAGGGGCGCGCGTACATCCCGCTCCTCCAGGGGCGCTGCGTCGGCGGCAGCACGGTCGTCAACTCCGCCATCGCGCACCGCACGCCCGAGGACGTGCTCGACGAGTGGGCCCGCCGCTTCGGCCTCGGCGGCGCCATCAACGCCAAGGCCCTCGAGCCGCACTTCGACGCGCTCGAGCGCGACCTCCACACGCACGCCGTGTCCGACGAGGCCCTGGGCGCGAACGACAAGCACTTCCTCCACGAGGCGGAAGTCCACGGCTTCCCCGCGCGCCGCACGCACCGGTACGAGCTCGGGTGCCGCGGCACGGGCCGGTGCTTCACCGGCTGCCCGAACGCGGCCAAGCAGGGCATGAACGTCACGTACGTGCCCTGGGCGCTCGCCCTCGGCGCGCGCCTCTACTGCGCCTGCCGGGTCGAGAGGGTCCTCCTGGAAGACGGGCGCGCCGCCGGGGTCCTCGCTCGCGCGGCCGGCGCCGAGCCCGTCGTCCGCGGCGGGCGCGCCGTGCGCCTCCACGCGCGGCGCGGCGTCCTCGTCGCGGCGAGCGCCGTGCAGACGCCGAACCTCCTCCGGCGCAGCGGCCTCCGCGCCCGCGCCCTCGGCGACCACTTCATGGTGCACCCGGGGTACGGCGTCGGGTGCGTGTTCGACGAGCCGGTCGCCGGGCGGCTCGGCGCGGCGGGCGCCACGCAAGGCGCGGAGATCACCTTCCTTCGCAAGACCGAGCGCGTGAAGTTCGAGACCATCGCGCTCCAGCCCGAGCTCGCGGCCGTGCGCATCCCGGGCGTGGGGCACGAGTGGATGGAGCGCTTCGAGCTCTTCCCGAACTTCGCGCAGTGGGCGATGGTCGTGCGCGCCGAGGCCGAGGGCACGGTGCGGCCCACGTGGGGCGGCGGGGACAGGGTGCGCTGGTCCGCGTCGCGGCTCGACATCGAGCGCGCGGTCAAGGGCGTCGCGCTCCTCTCGCGCATGATGTTCGAGGAGGGGGCGCGCGAGGTGTGGACGGGCCTCCACGGCGTCCCGCACGCGCTCCGGTCGATCGACGAGGTGCGCACGATCGAGGCGCTGCCGCCGGACCCGCGCTTCTTCAGCTTCATCGCGAGCCACCTGTTCGGCGGCGCGCGCATGGGCGCCGACCCGCGCGCGAGCGTGGTGAACCCCGACTTCGAGGCGTACGAGGTGCCCGGCCTCTACGTGGTCGACTCCAGCGTGTTCCCCACGAACCTGGGCGTGAACCCGCAGCACTCGATCATGGGCATGAGCCGCCTCGCCGCCACGCGCATCGCCGAGGGCGGCCGCGCGCGGCATCGGGCGGCCTGACGCGATGTCGAAAGGCGCCCGAATCGCTCTGTTCTGGCCGTGCGCCTTGACTCGCGCCCGCGACCGCGTATTTTGCGCCGCGCCTCGACAGCGGGGCGGTCTCGCACGCTACGCCCACTTAGCTCAGTGGTAGAGCAGCGCTTTCGTAAAGCGCAGGTCTGGGGTTCAAGTCCCCAAGTGGGCTCCCAGGCTGCCGGGGAAAGGTCAGAGGCGGGAGAGCGCGAGGGCGCCCCCCTCAGAAGATCGCGCTCACCTGGAGCGTCCCGCCGTTCACGTGGTTCTGCGGGTCGGTGAGCGTCGTCGGGGAGATGCCGACGAGCTGGAAGCCCGTGTTCGCGGCGGGCTTCGGCGCGACGAGGTCCTCGCGGTGCGGCGTCAGGGCGAGGTCGACGATCGCGAGCGTGACCGGCGCGAGGAAGCCGAGGAAGAACGGGCCCAGCCAGTCGTTCGGGCCGTTGCCCCAGTCGACGAGCGACGCGGTGAGCACCGCCGCGCCGCGGAGGCCGGTGTAGATGACCGCGCCGCTCGTGTCGCCCACGACCCAGCGAGGGATGCTCGGGACGATCGTCGTGATCGCGTCGTAGAGGACGAGCGCGGGGACGGCGTTCTCGGTGGTGCACGAGGACGTGGAGTTGAGGGTCGTGTACGTCGTGGTGCACACCGTGTTGCCCTTGGTCGCGAGCCACCCGATGCCCGCGACCGCGGCGCCGACGCCGTACACGATCGGCGACGCGATGATCGCGGCCTTTCGCGGCGGGTCGGACGCGTAGATCGGGCTGGACGAGTCGTGGCTCTCCACGGCGACATGGCTGCCCGACTGCGCGACGATGACGTTGTCGACGTGGTTGACGTTGACGACGCCCGTGGGCGCGGCCGAGACGGTCGCCGGGGCGGGCGCGTTGCCGTCGGAGGGCGCCGGCGGCGGCGGCGGCAGCGGGGGCGAGATGACCTGCGTGTCGTCGTCGTCCGCGGCGAGCGCCGTGCGGGGCGCGAGGGCCATCGTCAGGGTGAGCGCGGCCGCGAGGGGCGCCGTCGTGAGGAGGAAGGACTTAAGCATGGCCTCCAGTCTGGCGGGCAGCTCGGCCGTAGGCAAGGCGCCCCGGGGTCGCGAAGAGGCTCAAAACCCCCGCGTAAACCCGAGTGCTGCGCTCCGCGCCCACATGCGCATCCACGGCGGACCGGTCCCGGGTGCCGGTGCGAGGCGCGCGACCAACGGGCAAACCCTTGGTGACGACGCGCCTCGCCCCTTGTGCGTGCGCCGGCTTTCGTGGTTCGGTCCGCCCAAGGTCATGAACCGACGCACGATCTACGGGGCCATCGCCGGTAGCCTGGTCGTCGCGGGGGCCGTCGCCGGCGTCGCCCGCGCGCAGTCGCAGCCCGCGCCCCCCGACCCGAGCCTCGTCACGCTCACGCCGCTCCCCCTCGGCGGCGCGGGCTGTACGGGCTGCAGCACGCTCGTCAAGACCGAGCCGGCCACGGGCTTCGTGGGCGGGTGCCTCTCGACGGCCGACATCACCTACGTGCCCACGCTGCCCGTCGCCTGCTACCAGCCGACGAGCGTCACGGGCTACGGCGCGGCCGCCCCGGGCCTCACGAAGTTCTCGTTCCCGGCCAGCCAGGTCGCGCTCTCGTACAGCACCCTCGCGCCTGGGTACGACTCGTACGACGTCCTCGAGACCTGCTACCCGCACGACAAGAACGGCACGTGCCCGTCCGGCTCGTATGCCGTCTCGCGGTCGTGCTGCGACTACGGCACGAAGCTCGTCTCGCTCGACGGCAAGACCGCGTCCGGCCTCGCCGTCCTTCAATAGGCCTCGCGGTGGCGTGGGCGGGGGCTCGGGGCTAGAAGAACCGCGCCCATGCGTGTTCACGTGCTCGGCTCGGGGGCGGGCGGCGGGTTGCCGCAATGGAACTGCGGCTGCGAGAACTGCTCGCTCGCCCGCGCCGGCGACCCGCGCATCTCGCCCCGCACGCAGGACTCGATCGCGATCTGCTCCGACGCGCCGGGCAGCTCGTCCGCGCTCCTCGTGAACGCCTCGCCCGACGTGCTGCGTCACATCGAGCGCTGCCGCGCCCTCTGGCCGCGCGGCCCGCGCGACACGCCGATCGGCGCCATCGCGCTCACCAACGGCGACCTCGATCACGTGGTCGGGCTCCTCTCGCTGCGCGAGTCGCAGCCCCTCCGCATCCTCGCGACGCCGCGCGTCCGCACGGGGCTCGTCGAGCGCAACGCGGTGCTGCGGACCCTCGCGCGCACGGCGGACCAGGTCGCGTGGGTCGATCTCGCGCTCGGGCGCGAGGTCGTCCTCGAGGCTCTCGGGCTCGGCGTGACCGCGGTGCCCGTCCCGGGGAAGCTCCCGGTGCACCTCACCGGGCTGCTCAATCCGTCGCCCGAAGACAACGTCGCGCTCCGCGTGCGCGATCTGGGCACGGGCGCCGTGGCGGTCGTCGCCACGGCGGTCGGCGCGCTCGAGGGGCTCGAGGAGCTGCTCGCGGGCGCGCGCGCGGTGCTCCTCGACGGCACCTTCTGGACGGAGGACGAGCTGATCGTCCGCGGCCTCGGGCGCTCGCGGGCGCGCGACATGGCGCACGTGCCGGTGGGCGGCCCCGAGGGGAGCCTCGCGCGACTCGCCGGGGGCGCGAGCCTCGTTCTGGCCCCGCGCGCGCGACGCGTGTACACGCACATCAACAACACGAACCCGATGCTCCGGACCGACTCGCCCGAGCGCGCCGAGGTCGAGCGCGCCGGCTGGGAGATCGCGTTCGACGGGATGGAGCTCCCGGTATGACCGCCGCCCCGCGTCTGCCCGCCGACGCGTTCGTCGAGCGCCTGCGCGCCGAGGGCTCGGCGCGCTACCACGACCACCACCCCTTCAACCTCCGCATGCACGCGGGCGCGCTGAGCCGCGAAGAGCTCCAGCGCTGGGTGACGAACCGCTTTTACTACCAGACGCGCATCCCCATCAAAGACGCGATCATCGTCTCGAAGAGCGAGGACCCCGCCTTCCGCCGCGCGTGGATCCGCCGCATCGGCGACCACGATGGCCGGGGCGAAGGCGAGGGCGAGAGCGTCGGCGGGCTCGCCGAGTGGCTCGTGCTCGCGGGGGGCCTCGGGCTCGACGTGGAGGAGGTGCGCTCGTGCCGCCGCGTGCTGCCGGCCGTGCGCGCCGCGTGCGACCGGTACGTCGAGCTCGTGACGACGCGCCCGCTCGTCGAGGCGGTGGCGTCGTCGCTGACCGAGCACTTCGCGCCGGACCTCATGCGCGCGCGCGTCGCCGCCTGGGAGAAGCACTACCCGTGGGTCGACTCGGCGGCGCTCGCGTACTTCCGCGCGCGCGTCCCTCGCGCCACGCGCGACGCCGAGGAGGCGCTCGCCTTCGTGGTCGCGCACGCGACGACGCGCGCGTCGCAGGAGGCGTGCGTGCGCGCGCTCCTCGAGAAGTGCGCGATCCTCTGGGCGCTGCTCGACGCCGTCGCCGAGTGGGCGCCGTGACGCCGCGGCTCGCGCGCGGCGTGCGGACGCGACCCGATCCGCGCGACGGCGTGGCCGTGCTCCTCTCGCCCGAGCGCGGGCTCCGCCTCAGCCCGACGGCGGCCGCCGTCGTGGCGCTGTGCGACGGCGCGCGCGACGTGCCGGCCATCGCCGGCGCCCTCGCCGCGCGGTACGCCGGCGCCGATCGCGCGCGCATCGAGCGCGACGTGCGCGCGCTCCTCGCCAATCTCGCGGCGCGCGGCCTCGTGGAGGGCGCCGAGCTGCGCCCGTCGCGAGAGCACGCCGACACGTCCGACGAGCCCGCGCCGGCCGCGAGCGCGGGGCCTTACACCCTCGTCGCCGAGCTCACGCACCGCTGCCCCCTCGCGTGCCCGTACTGCTCCAACCCGCGCGCGCTCGTCCGCGGGCCGGACGAGCTCCGCACCGAGGAGTGGCTCGCCGTCGTCGACGACGCGGCGGACCTCGGCGTGATGCAGCTTCACCTGAGCGGCGGCGAGCCGCTCGCGCGCGCGGACCTCGAGGTCATCGCGGCGCGGGCGCGGGCGCGCGACCTCTACGTGAGCCTCGTGACGAGCGGCGTGCCGCTCGACCGCGCGCGGCTCGAGCGGCTCGCGCCGAGCCTCGACCACGTGCAGCTCAGCGTGCAGGACGCCGACCCCGCGGAGAGCGACCGCGTCGCGGGCTTTCCGGCGTTCGAGGCGAAGATGCGCGTCGCGGCGTGGGTCAAGGAGCTCGGGCTGCCCCTCACGCTCAACGTCGTCCTGCACCGCGAGAACGTCGATCGCGTCGGGGACGTGATCGCCATGGCCGAGCGCCTCGGCGCGGACCGCCTCGAGCTCGCGAACGTGCAGCTCGTGTCCTGGGCGCTCGAGAACCGCGCGGCGCTGCTTCCCTCGGCCGCCCAGCTCGAGCGCGCGCGCGCCGTGGCCGGCGCCGCGAAGCAGCGGCTCTCGGGGCGGACGCAGGTCGTCTTCGTGCTCCCCGACTGGCACGCCGACCGGCCGCGCGCCTGCATGGACGGCTGGGGACGGCGCTTCGCGGTCGTCGCGCCCGACGGCGCGGTCTTGCCGTGCCACGCGGCGCGCGCGCTGCCGCTCGCCTTCGAGACCGTGCGCGCGCGGCCGCTCCGCGCGGTCTGGCGTGACGGCGCGGGGCTCGAGGCCTTCCGCGGCGACGCGTGGATGAAGGACCCGTGCCGCACGTGCGATCGGCGCGAGGTCGACTTCGGCGGCTGCCGCTGCCAGGCGTTCGCGCTCACCGGCGACGCGCGCGCGACCGATCCCGCCTGCGCCCTCTCGCCCGACCACGCCCTCGTCCGCGCCGCGCGCGCGCGCGCCGACGAGCCGGCCCCGGGCCGGCTCGTCTACCGCGGCCGCGGCTAGGCGTCTTCTAAATCACCGATCGCGATTCTCGAGCAGGATCAGGCGGCACGACGGGCGACAGGGCGTTCGATCGCCCGTCGCCACCTGTACCCATCGACGTAGCGGCGAACGTTGTCGAGAAGGCGGCTCATGGTCTTGCAGCGGTGGTTGCGTGTGACGTTCGCGTGCAGGTCCTGCCAGACGCGCTCGATGCGGTTGGCGTCCGGGCAGTAGGGCGGCAGAAAGTGGAGGACGACGCGTCCACCGAGAGAGGCGAGAACCTTGCGGGTGCGGCGGGCCTTGTGGATCCCGTAGTTGTCGACGATCAAGTGGATGCGGTCCGCGCGTCGATACCGGCTGGCGACCAGCCAGAGCAGCTGACAGAACAAGATGGCGTTCTTGCTCGCTTCGCCGGTCGTGTGTAGGCGTCCGCTGCGGACGTCGAGGGCGCCAGCCAGGTAGAACTTCTCGTTGTTGCCGGGGGTCATGATCCGACGTTGGTGGCCACGGAGCATCCAGTCGCGGCCGATCTTCGGGTTCAGGTGGATGTCGACCTCGTCGCTGTAGAGCACCGGCTCCTTGGCGCTGGCCCGGGCTTCCAACCTGCGAATCGCAGCCAAAACGCGCAGCCGTTGGTCACGCGGCCACGGGCAGAACACGACGGGCTTGGGTGTCCCCAGCCGTGCGCCGATCCGCGCGAGGGCCCGCCCCATGGTGCACACCGCGACCGCGGGGAATCCTTCGAGCTTCATCTGCAAGCAGAGCAGCTCGCGCGTCCAGGTAGGCCGCTCCCAACCGAAGTCCTCGGGCGTACGCGCCAGCACGCGGACGAGCACTCGATCGAACCGCTCGCCGGTCTTGCTCTTGCCGTTGCCGCGCCGCTGGTCGTACAGCCCGTCCACGCCGACGGTCAGAAACTGATCGGCGGCGCGGACCACGGTCGATGGCGCAAGGTCCAACTCGGCGGCGACCTGTCGGGTGCTGCGCCCGGCCGCCAACCGCGCAACCGACTGAAATCTCAGGGCTGTGTGTGCATCGCCGCTCTTGCGGCCCAGATCGATCAACCGGCGTCGCTCGACGCGACCCATTCGCGCTACCTTCACGGCGGGCGCTCCTTCGGCTTGGGTGAGTTTGGCGACTTCCAAACCGCGGGGAGCACCCGCTTATTTCCATGCCGCACGGCTAAGGGCGATCGAGAATCACGCTCGGTGATTTAGGCGCGCGACGTCGCGGCGGCGATGCGCGCCTCGATGGTCGCGACCGCGCTCGGCGTCGCGTACGACGCGTTGAGCGCGAGCTTGCCCTCGCTCCGGGCGAGGTAGCCCTGATCGACGAAGCTCGTGTGCGCGTTCTCGAGGAGCGACCGGCTGACCGCCTCGCGCCGCACGATCTCGCCCGCGAGGAACATCCGCTCGCCGAGCGTCATCGTGCGCTTCACGAGCTCGCGGCTCACGAGGGGCGCGCGGAGGAGCACCGAGAGGCCCCGCGCCGCGAGGCGATAGCCCTCGATCGAGTTGTCCACGAGCCGCGCGTAGAGGGCGATCTGCTCGCGGCCCGCCGCGCCGCGCGGCGCGAGCGCGGTCGGCCCTTCGCTCGGCCGCACGACGACGCGCTCGATCGAGCCCTCGGCCTCCAGCGCCTCAATCTCCTGCTCGAAGATGCGCTCGAACGGCGCGTCGGCGCGGAACGCGAACTCGTACTTGAAGAGGCGCGACATGCCGAGGACGCGGTCGCGCACCGCGGTGAGGGCGAGCGGCGGGCCGGGGTTCGCGAGCAGCGCGGTGGCGATGAGCGCGCGCGCCGTGAAGAAGTGGATGATGACGTTCTTCGCGAGGTCGAGCGACAGCCGCGCCTCGGGCGGCACGACGTAGATGACGTCGTCGCCGACGCGGTGCGCCTCGACGTGCCCGGCGCGGACGAAGAGGTCCACCGCCTCTTCGAGCGCCGAGGTGAGGAGCTCCCCGCCGACGCCCGGCGCCACGAGCGACGCGCTGAAGCGCGCGTCCTGCCGGCGCAGCGTGCGCGCGAGCACCTGGCACGTCGCGACGAGGTCCACGTGCGGCAGGCCGCGCTTGTCGTTGGCGAGCAGCGCGGTCGCGACGAGCGAGCCGGGCGTGACCGCGGTGACCGCGTTGATCTCGTTCATCACGCGGTACGCGAGGCGCGTGATGACGGCGCGGCGGCGCGGCGGGGTCATCGCGGCGAGGTCGCGCTCCTGCGCGGCGGCGTCGACGTCGCGGAGCACGTCGGCGAGCGAGAGGGGCTTGCCGAACTGCACGCTGAGGCGCCCGTAGCGGCCGACGAGCGCCTCGACGGACTTCACCAGCCCGCCCACGCTCTCCTTCTGCTTCTCGCCGCCGGTCAGCTCGCGGACGAACGCCTTCTCCTCGACGAAGCGCTCGTACCCGATGCTCACCGGGCAGAACCAGGTCGTGCGCGTCGGCACGCGGAGCGCCGCGTCGACCACGATCGAGAGGAGCCCGAGCTTCGGCGGCAGGAGCTTGCCCGTGCGCGAGCGCCCGCCCTCGATGAAGAACTCGAGCGGCAGCCCGTCCTTGAGGAGCCGGCGGATGTACGCGTCGACCACCGCGCTGTAGAGGCGATCGCCCGCGAAGCTCCGGCGGATGAAGAACGCGCCGGCGCGCCGCAAGACGGGCCCGATCGGCAGGAAGTTCAGGTTGTCGCCCGCCGCGATGACCGGCATCGGCAGCTTGTGCCGGTACAGGATCCACGCGAAGACGACGTAGTCCATGTGCGACTTGTGCGAGGGGAGGAAGACGAGCGTCCCCTCCTTCGCGAGCTGGCGCAGGCGCTCGACGCCCGCCTCGTCGACCTCCACGGCCGAGAACATCCGCGTCGCGGCCTGCTGCACGAGCTGGTCGAGCGCGGCGATGGCGGTCATGTCGAGCGCCGCCTCCATCTCGCGCAGCATCGCCATCGCGCGCGCGTTCATGACCTCGCGCTCGGCCGCGCCCTCGCCGGCCATGTCGGCGACGACCTTCTGGAGCTTGGGGCTGCGGATGATGTCTTCGCGCAGGCGGTCGGCGGGCTTGCGCGTCGGGCCGAGGATGGCGCGGCGCTCGCGCTCGAGCCGGCGGAGGAGCGTGTACGTGAGGCGCCGCACGAGCACGTCGTCGCCCGCGCCGTCGCCGCCTTCGCGGTCGAGGAACTCGGCGAGGTCGACGGGCTCGCCCGCGCGGAGCGTCGCGTGCCGCCAGTTCGCCAGGAACTGCGCGACCTGGCGCAGGTTGCCGGGCCACTCGCTCGACCCGAAGAGCGTGTCGGTGAGGCGGCCGCGCGTGCCGGCGCTGCGCGACCAGACGAAGACCTGCGGCACGAGAAGCACACGCCCCGGGCTCCGGCGCTGCACGTCGAAGAGCGTGCGGAGGAGGTCGTCGCCCTCGATGCGGCCGCGCGGGCCCGCGCCGAGGAGCTGCGGCCGCTTCTTGAGGAAGAGCGCGGCGCTCGCGCCGGTCGTGACGGCGCGGGTCAGGTCGGCGACGTCGCTCTCGATGGTGCGCGGGCGGAGCGCGTTGACCCAGCCCCGGCCCATCGGCTCGAGGACCCAGAGGCCGAGGTCGTTCGCGAAGCGGATCTGCGGCAGCTTGTAGCGCTTGGTGAGGTAGTCGAGCGCGAAGAAGTCGACCGACGAGAGGTTCCGCAGCACGTAGACGACCGTGCCGCGGCCGTCGGCCTCACGGACCGCGCGCGCCCAAGACTCGTCGACCTCGATGTTCTCGAAGAAGCGCCGGTAAATCCAGGAGAGGAGCGCGTTCGGTTCGTAGGGGACGGGGGGGCGGCCGCTGGGCGTCATCGTGCGGGGTCAGTGGCTCTGGAAGATGCGGCCGGCGATCGACGTGACCTTCTGCTCGGCGGCGGCCGACAGGCCCGTCTGCGGGAAGGGCCAGGGAAAGTTGAACGACTGCACCTGCCCGCACGAGAGCGAGACCAGCACGTCGGCCGGGGTGGGCGAGTTGACCTGGCCCATCGCGAAGCCGAACTCGGCATACATGCACGTCGACGCCGGAGCCTGGAAATTGGCGGCGCGGCCGAAGAGCTCCGCGATGTCCCCCTTGTCGGCCGGGTCGTTCACGAGCTGCCACTCGAGGATGCGGAAGCCGTGGAAGCGCTGGGCGTCGGGCGCCGGCGGGGTGGGGGGTGCGGTCCCCGGCAAGAGGCCGGGCGGGAGGAGCCCGGGGGGCAGGAGCGAGGCGCCCGCGGTGACCCACTGCTGGATCTGCGGAGGGAGCTCGAATCCGCCGGTGGTCTGCGCCTGAGCCGTGGCAGGCGGCTCGAAGTTCTGCAGGCGGTAAACCGTCATCGGCGCGTCTTTCATGCCGTTGAAGGGCGGCGCCAGCGAAGACGACGCGCACCCGGCAACGAACGCGAGGCACGCGGAGGCGGCGAGTGCCGCCGCGCCGCGTGTCGGTCTCGTGGCGCGAAAACGTTCTGGGGTCATCCGGCGTGCGACTATATCCGAAAGGGCGCGAAAGCTTGTGGACTCGTCGGTGGGGTCGGTATTCTCCCGACCCGAGATGCCGGGAGCCGGCAGCCAGAGGAGACCGTGTCTTGAACAAGCGTGCTTACGGTTCGAAGGGCGTCGCCATGGCGATCGCGGCCACGTTCTTCCTCGGTCAGACGACCGCGGCCTGGGCGCAGGCCCACGGGGCGGAGAAGCCCGCGGCGGCCGCCAAGGCCGCCGACGAGAAGGCCGAGCTCACGGCGGCGAAGAAGCACTACGCCGAGGGCGAGAAGAAGTTCAAAGCCGGCGACTTTGCCGGGGCCCTCGTCGAGTTCAACGCGGCCAACGACATCAAGCCGACGCCGCACGCCGAGCGCTACATCGGCCTCAGCGAAGACAGCCTCGGGCACTATGCGGCCGCGGTCGACTGGTACGACAAGTTCCTCGCGCACGTGCCCGAGAAGCTCGCGTCGCAGGGCGACGAGATTCGCAAGCGCGAGGGCGAGATCAAGGCCATGCCCGGCAAGGTGCACGTCGACTCGACGCCCGCGGGCGCCGCGGTGACCGTCGACGACAAGCCGCAGGCCTCGCCCACGCCGCTCGACGTCGACCTCGCGCCGGGGCCGCACGTCCTCAAGCTCACGGCGACCGGCCGCAACCCCGCCACGAAGAACGTCGACGTCGCGTTCGCGTCGTCGCAGACGGTGTCCGTCGAGCTCGAGGAGGCGCCGCCGCCGCCGCCGGCTCCCGTGGCGGCCGCCGCGCCGGCCCCCGCGCCGGCCGCTCCCACGCCGCCGCCGCCCGTCATGCCGTCGCAGGAGCCGCGGAGCATCGTGCCGGCGGTCGTCATGGGCGGCCTCGCCATCGCGGCCGCGGGTGTCGGCGCCGTGTTCGGCGTCCTCGCGCTCAGCGACAAGAACAAGTTCAACAACAACCCCACGACCTCGACGGCCGACAGCGGCGACACGCACGCCCTGGTCTCGGACATGTCCTTCGGCGTGGCGCTGACCTTCGGCATCACGAGCGCGGTGCTCTTCTTCACGAAGGACGAGCCGGCGACCGCGACGTCGTCCTCCGGCGCGGGGCCCGGCGTCGCCCAGACGACGGTCACCGCGGCGCCGTTCGTCGGCCCGCACGAGGGCGGCGGCAGCGTGCTGGTGCGGTTCTGAGTGGGCGCTTCGAGCGGCCAGGCTTGAAATGCAAAGAAGGACTCGGATGAAGACGAAGCGGTCGGTGACTCTGGGGCTCTTGGCCGGCGCGGCGATGAGCGCGGCGGTGGGGGCGATGGGCGGCTGCGAGCTCATCGTCGACTTCGATCGAAGCAAGATCCCCACCGGCGACGCCTCCGTCGACGACGGCGGCGGGAACTACCCGCCGCAAGACTCCGGGGCGCCGACCGACGGCAGCACCAGCCCCGAGGCGTCGAGCGAAGCGGGTGCGGACGCCAGCGCCGCCGGCGACGCGGGCGACGCCGGCCTCGGCTCGGACGCCGACGCGGCCGCCGCGCCGGACGGCGACGCGGGCGAGCCGGTCGAAGCGGGCCCGGACGCCTCCGACGCGAGCGGCGATCAGCTCGACGCCACCGACGCCGACTTGCCCGACGCCGACTCGGGCACCTGAGGTCAGTCGGGGTCGGGCCACTCGTCGGTCCAGCCGGGCGGCGGCGGGAGGGTCTCCTCGCGCTCCTCGATGGCCTCGAGCCCGTCTTCCGCCTCCATGTTCATGAACTTGTCGTCGGGCGCCCAGGGATAGCGGAGCGTCGCGACGTCCCCGTACGTGGTGCGAAACGCCGTGAGGAACCCGTCGACGAGCCCCGTCGCCTCCAAGCAGTCTTCCGCGTACGCGCCGCACTACGCGTCCGGCACCCTGACGCTCTCCATCACGGGCCACACGCACCTCGTGCAGCTTCCGGGCGGCACGCAGCCCTACGGCGACGAGTACGGCGCCACGCAGCCGTACGAGGTCGTCATCGGCAACGCGGGCGCCCCGCTCGATGCCGGCCCCTACTACGGCTACGCGATCCTCACCCGCCGCGCGAGCGACGGCGCGATCGTCATGCCGACGGGCCGCTTCGACGTCAAGACGTGGAGCCGCGCGGTCAACACGCACACGCTCCGCGACGCGGCCGGGCAGGGGGCCGTCCCCGTCAGCGAGGCGCGCTTCTTGTGGGGCAAGGGCAACCTCTCCATGTTCTTCTACGCGGGCGACCTCGATCTCCAGGCGCGCGCGAAGAAGCACGACGACCCGGTGTGGAGCGACGACGCCGTGCACCTGGAGTTCCCGGTGCGCGACGGCGGCGGCAACCCGACCGGCCAGAAGTACGTCATCGACGTCTCGCCCACCGGCGTCGTCGCCGACGGCGTGTGCCCCGTCGAGGCCGCGGACCTCGGACAGCCCGGCTGCGACCTCTCGTGGGAGAGCCACGCGCGCGCCGGCGCCGACTACGACGGCACCCTCAACAAGATCGGCGACTTCGACGAGGAGTGGGCCGTCGAGCTCGCGATCCCCCTCGCGGCCATCGGGGTGCGGGCGCCCCTCGCCGGCACGCGCGTGCCCTTCGCGCTCCGGCGCTGCGAGGTCGCGCACGACGGCCCGCGGGCCTGCGGAAAAGAGAGAGAGAAAACCGCCAGGGTCGCCAGGGTCGCCTGCTAAGCGTGCAGGGCGCGGATCGCGGTCTCGACGCGGTCGACGTCGGGCTGGAGGTAAATCGGCTCGTTGGCGCGCTTGGCGTCGACGCCCGGGATGCGCCGCTCGTGGTACGCGAGCTTGAACTCGGTGAACTTGAGGCCGTTCGCGGTCGACACGACGACCACGCGGTGCCGC
Organism: uncultured delta proteobacterium; assembly: GCA_963797395.1. Lineage (GTDB taxonomy): Bacteria > Myxococcota_A > Polyangia > Polyangiales > Polyangiaceae > Palsa-1150. Next base: position 3,176,339 of record CAWCPA010000006.1, on the reverse strand, counting down.
GGCTCGACGAGGCCGCGCTCGCGCAGCTTGAACAGGCACGCGAGCGCGACGCCGGTGTGCGGGCACGTGTAGAGGCCCGTGCGGTCGGCGCGGGCGCACGCGTCCGCGAGCTCGGCCTCGGTCGCCTGCTCGACGATGCCGTTCATGGCCTTGAGGGCCGCCATCGCGCGCGGCGCGCTCACCGGGTTGCCGATCTGGATCGCGCTCGCGAGGGTCTCCTCCGCGACGATCGGATCGACGACGTCCTTGCCGGCGACGAAGGCGCGGTACATCGGGTTCGCGCGCTCGGCCTGCGCGACGCAGAGCCGCGGCATGCGCGCGACGATGCCGAGCTCGCGCATCATCTTGAACCCCGCGTACAGCGCGGCCGCGTTGCCGAGGTTGCCGCTCGGGAGGATGACCCAGTCGGGCGACTCCCAGTCGAACTGCTGCACGATCTCGAAGGAGACCGTCTTCTGCCCCTCGATGCGCAGGGGGTTCATCGAGTTCGCGAGGTACACCGCCTCGCGGCGCGCGAGCTCCTTCACGACGGCCATGCAGCCGTCGAAGTCCGTCTCGAGCGCGAACACCTTGGCCCCGTGCGCCAGCGGCTGGACGAGCTGCGCGGTCGACACGCGGCCGCGCGGGAGGAGCACCGCCACCGGCAGCCCCGCCGCCGCGCCGTACGCGGCGAGCGACGCGCTCGTGTCCCCCGTGCTCGCGCAGCACAGGACGCGCGAGCCGAGCGTGCCCTCGGCGAACGCCTGGCGCACGACGCTCACGAGCACCGTCATCCCGAGGTCCTTGAAGCTGCCCGTGTGCGAGTTGCCGCAGAGCTTGATCCACAGGTCGGGCACGCCAATCTCGCGGCCCAGCCGGTCGGCCCAGAAGACGTTCGTGCCGCCCTCGCCGGTGGAGACGATGGACTCGTCGGCCACGTTCGGCGCGACCCACTCGCGCTTCCCCCAGACGCCCGAGCCGTACGGCCACTGGGTGCGCATCCAGCGGTCTTCGAAGAGCTTCATCCACGCCGCCGCGCTGCGATCGCGCAGGGCCTCCATGTCGTGCGCGACCTCGAGCAAGCCGTCGCAGGTCGGGCACCGGTAAATGGGCTTCGTGAGCGGGTACTCGCCGGGGCAGCCGGCGAAGCAGCGGAAGACGGCGCGGTAGCGGACCATGGGGTGGCGCAGACTAGCCCGCAGGCGCCGAAGCCGCGAGTCTAGGTCCCGCAGGAAAGGATCGAGTAGTACGCGTTGCTGAACTGCGTCTTGACCTGCTCGGGGCGGCACCGCCACCCGGCCTTCGTGCAGTCCGCATCACTGAAACAAACGTCGGTGCATTGCGTGCCATCGCAGAAAGCACTGACGCAGTCGGCGTTCGAGTTGCAGCTCGCGCCGTCGCCGCCCGGGCCCCCGGCCGACGCCCCGCAGCCGGCCACGATGTCCGTGTCCGTGTTGGTCGTGAACGACGGCCCGAGGCTGTAGGTGCACGCCTGGCCGGCCGCGCAATCGGTCGAGCTCCGGCAGACCGACTCGCACCGCCCGAGGCTCCCGCATTTGCCGCTCGCGCACTGCATGTCCGCGTTCAGCCCCCCGCACACGCCGCCCGCCGGCACGGTGCCGATGGCGCTCCCGCACCACGCCGTCTGGTGCGTGTCGAAGCCCGCGCCCGGGAACGTCGCGAACCGGCAGACCGACCCCGCCGCGCACACGCCGGTCTGCTGCGACGAGCAGCACGTGTCGGCGCACGCGCCGGCGCTGCAGAGCCCCGAGCGGCAGTCGGAGTTCGCGCTGCACGTCGCCCCGCCGAGGCCCTCGCCGAGCGTCGCGCTCCGGCCGAGCCGCGCCGCCGGCACGCAGTAGTTGCCGCCCGCGCCGGTGCCGAAGCACACGGTCGCGCCGGGGCAGTCGGCCGAGCTGCAGCACGGCTTCGTGCACATGAACGCGTCGCCGTTCGCGGTGTAGAGCGCGGTCGTCTCGACGTTGTCGTCCGCGCAGATGCCGGTCGTGCAGTCGAGCGGAGAGCCGCACTTGCAGCCGACCCCGCACGCCTGCGCCGCCTCCGCCGTGGCGTCGGCGGGCGGCGCGCCCGCCTCGAGGGGCGTCACGGGCGCGTCGGCCCTCGCGTCGTTCGATCCGTCGCCGGCCGCGTCGTCGCCCATCGCCAGCGTCGCGTCCGAACCGCTCGCGTCGTCGCCGCTCGTGCTGCCGTCGCCGAGGAGGGCCAGCGGCATGCACGTCAGCGTCATCGAGTCGCAGGCCAGCCCGCCGGTGCAGGGCGTCCCCTCGCACGTGGTCGCGATCGGCACGCACTCGCTCGTCGCCGGGACGCACACCGAGTCCGCGGGGCAGTCGCCGCGGACGTCCGCCTTGCACGAGTAGCGCGGGACGTCGCCGGGCACGGCGAGCTCGCAGCCCCCGCTCGACGCGAGCACGGCGAGCATCGCGGCGAAGCCGGCCATGGCGATCCCGCGCGTGAGCCGCTGCCTCTGCATCCGATGATCCCCTGCGCCCACGCTTTCCGACAAAGGGTGTGGGCACGCAGGATTCTACAGGGATCCTTGCACGAAGATCGCCCCCCCGCCCATGAGAGGCGCCGCGGAGACGCTGGGGGGGCGCGCCCCTTGCACGGGCGAGGGCGCGTCGCGCGTCCGCGCGAAGTAGAGGACCGCGGTGGTGATCGCGGCGCCGAGCGACACGCCGAACGCGATGTCGGCCGCGATGGCCTCGTGGTGCGCGGTCGCCGTCCGGTCGGCGAGGTCCGCGTACGTGCCGTCGCGGCCGGTCACGAAGCCCGCCCCCGGCCGGTCGTCGTCGGCCTTCACGGCGAGCACGACGCCCGCCCCGAGCGCGAGCACCGTCACCGCCAGCGCCGAGACGGTCGCGACGTCGATGCGCCCGCGCGGGGCCGGCGGCGGCTCCGGCGGCGGCGGCTCGGCGGCGGTGAGCTCCGTCGGCGGCGCGGGGAACGCGCTCCGCGTGCCGACCTCCTTCTTCGCGCCCTCGAGCCGCCGGATGTACGCGTCCGCGCGGTCGCGCTCGGCCGGCGTGAGGTCCATCGTCGTGTAGAGCCGGAACCACTGGAGCGCGTCGTCGATGTCGGACAGCTTCTCGTGCACGACGCCGAGGTTGAAGACGAGGTCCTTCGCGCTCGGGTCGAGCGAGTGGGCGGCCTCGAGCTCCGCGATGGCCTCGCGGTACGACCCCTGCGCATAGTCGGCGCGCGCCTTCTCGAAGTGCCGCCGCGCGGCCTCGACGTTCGAGGCGTCGACGGCCGCGGTCGCGCTCGGGGCGCTCGCCGCCGCGTCGCCCGCCCGGGCCGGCCGCGGAGCCGACGCCGCGAGCAGCACCGCCGCGAGCGCCGCGGCCCCCGCGCGGGTGCGCGGATCGCGAGCGCTCGGCCGACGCCGGCACGGTGTCGACAGCGGTCGCATGGGCCAGGAGCATACATGCTCCGGCGTCCCGCTCCGCGGGCTTTTGCCGGACCGACCCGGCGTGATACGGCCGGAGACGGGGATGCTCAGCCACCCGAGTCGAGCGCCGGTGCACGGCGAACGCTCCGCGTTCATCGGCGCGGCTCGCCGCGTCTTGTCTCGCGCCGCGCCCTGGGCGGGCCTCCTCTTCGTCGCCTGCGTCTGGCTGAACCAGAGCGTGGGTCTCGTGACATGGGAAAAGATTCGCTACGGCGTCTTCACCGACCCGGGCGCGCATCGCTTCGACGCCGCGCGCTACCCGCTCGTCTTCCTCTACCGGCGGTCGGCCGACGAGGCGCTCTACTACGGCACCGCCGCGGAGATCGCCGGCGCCCCCTACGACCCCGCCGTGTTCGACCCCCACCACCGCGGCTACGCGGGCGGGGTCGCCGTCTACGACGCCCCGGCGCCGCCCGCCGACGGCCGCTGGCACGTGCCGTGGGCCGAGGTGCCGCTCGAGTATCCGCCGCCCCTCTTGCCGTTCCTGCTCGCGCCGAAGCTCGTGACCGACGGGTTCGAGGCGTACGGGCGGGTCTTCGGGGCGCTGATGGGGGTGTGCCTGGCCCTCGCGAATCGCGGTCGCGCTCGACGTCGCGCGGCGGGGCGAACCGCGGGACGCGAGCGGCGACGAGCGCCCCCGGCGGCTCCTGTGGGCGGCGGGTCTGCTCCTCGCGGAGGGCGCGATCGCCGTGCAGCGGCTCGACGCGGTCGTGGCGCTCGCGATGATCGCGGCGGTGCACGGCGCGGTGCGCAGGCGGCCCGGCGCGTTCGGGCTGGCGGCGGGGCTCGCGGGGGCGTGCAAGGTCGTGCCGCTCCTCGCGGTGCCGGTCATCGTCGCGGCCGACTGGACCTTCTGGCGCGCGCGCGGGCGCTGGGCGGCGCTCGGCGCGTGGATCGCGGCCGGCCTGGCGCTGGGGTTCGCGCCGATGGTGCTCGCGTCGCCGCACGCGCTCGCGGACTTCGTGCGGTACCACGGCGGGCGCGGCCTGCAGGTGGAGTCGACGTGGGCGCTCCTCCTCGGAGCGGGGCGGTGGATCGCGGGCACCGCGGCGCCCGCGTCGTTCGCGTTCGGCTCGTTCAACCTCGACGGCGCGGTCGCCGGCGCGCTCGCGGAGGCCGCGCTGCCGCTGACCGTCCTGGCGATCGCGGCGCTCGCGGCGTGGACGGCGCGCGACGCGAGCGACGAGGGGCGGCGGGTCGAGCGCGTCGCGCGCGCCGCGCTGGCGGCGACGGCGGTCGTGTGGCTCGGGGGGAAGGTGTTCTCGCCGCAGTACCTCACGTGGGGCGTGCCGCTCGCGCTGGCGGTCCCCGGGCGGCGCGCGGCGAAGACGCTGTGGCTCTTCGGCGCGGCGCTCGTGCTGACGCAGACGTACCACCGCGGCTTCTACTCGGAGCTCGCGGCGCAGCGGTTCTTCGGGATCTTCACCGTGCTCGCGCGGCAGGCGGTCCTCGCGGCGCTGGCCGTGCTGCTGGTCCGGCGCGCGCCCTTGAGCCGCGCGCCATGACGCGCGCCCGCAGCCTCGCGCTCGCCTGGGCGACGCTCGCCGCGGTCACGGCCACGCTCCTCGCGGGGTTCTTCCTGCACCCGGGGTCGCTCGGCGCGCACGACTGGGACCAGATGGAGAGCCACCGGCTCTTCGTGGTGAAGGCGATCCGCGAGTATGGCCGCTTCCCGTTCTGGGATCCGTACGGCTGCGGGGGCTTCCCCGCGTGGGGCTCGCCCGAGAGCGCGACGATCGTCGCGTCGCCGCTCCTGCCCGTGTACCTGGCGCTCCCGCTCGACGCGGCGGTGCGCGTCGAGGTGGTCGCGTTCGTCGTGGCGCTCGTGGCCGGCTGCTGGTTCTTCGCGCGCGGGTATCTCGACCAGCCGCTGGCGCTCGCGTTCGCGTGCCTCGTCGGCGCGCTCAACTCGCGCACGGCGGCGCAGGCGGCGGTCGGGCACACGTGGCACCTCGCGTACGCGGGGCTGCCGTGGGTGCTCGGCGCGTACGACCGCGCCGCGCGGGGGCGCGGCTGGCTCGCCGTGGCCGCGGCGGTCCTCGCGCTCATGGTCTACGCGGGCGGCGTGTACCCCGCGCCGCACGCGGCGCTCGCGCTGCTCCTCGTCGCGGCGTACCGCGCGCGCGCCGCGCGCTCGTGGGCCCCGCTCCGCGACGCGCTCGCCGTCGCGGGGTGGGCGGCCCTCCTCGCCGCGCCGAAGCTCCTGCCGGTCGCGGACACGATGCTGCGCTTCCCGCGCGCCGTCCGCTCGCGCGAGACGGTGCCGCCGCTCCAGTGGCTGGAGATGTTCGTGACGCCCGCGGCGAGCGCGCCGGACCACCGCGCCGCGGGCCTCGACTACCTGTGGCACGAGTACGGGCAGTACGTGGGCGTCGTGCCGCTCGCGGTCCTGCTCTGGGGGGCGCTCCGCAGGCCGCCGGACCCGCGCGCGCGCTCGCTGCGCTTCGCGGGCGCGACGCTGCTCCTGCTCGCGCTGGGCGGGTGGGGGCCGTGGCTGCTCGTGCACCTCCTGCCGATCTTCCGGTCGCAGCGCGCGCCCATGCGCTTCACGTACCCCGCGGGCATGCTGCTCGCGGTCGTCGCGGCCGGCGCCGCGGAGCGGCTGGGGCTCCGGCTTCGCGCGTCCCTGGCGGACCGGCGGGCGCGCGCGTGGCTGGGCGTCCTCGCGTGGGCGGCGTTCCTCGCGAGCGCGGCGCTCGTCGCGCGCGAGGATCTGCGCGTCACGGCGCCCTGGTTCGCGCTGCGCGTGCCATCGGCGGTCGCCGCGGGGGCGGCCGGCGAGTTCCGGCAGTTCGCGGGCGTCCCGCCGGAGTACGCGTACGGCGACGGGGACGCGGAGAGCCCGGGCGGGATCAACGGCCCGCCCGGGCTGCTCCTCCGCCGCGCGAACCTCGGGTCGGTGCAGTGCAGCGGCTCCCCCGGGATGAACCAGGACGCGCCGCGGGCCGCCGACGGACGGCCGCTGCACCAGGGGGCGCGCGGGGAAGGGGACCCGCTGTACCGCGGCGAGGCGTGGGTCGAGCCGCGGGGGCGCGCGTCGATCGTGCGGTGGGCGCCGGGCGAGGTGGCGGTCGCCGTGGAGGACGCGGCGCCGGGCGCGTTCGTGATGCTCGACCAGAACTGGGATCCGGGGTGGACCGCGAACGGCCGGCCCGCGCTCGACCGCGGCGACGTGAACGGGTACGCGCTCGGCGGGCCCGCGGAGACGGTGGTCTTCCGCTACCGGCCGCGGACGCTCGACTTCGGGCTCGGGCTCTTCGCGGGCGGGGTCGCGCTCTTCGGGGTGCTCAGCGCTCGAGGACGGCGTACCGGTAGCCGGCGCGCGTGAGGGCGCGGACGGCCGCGGGGTCCGTGCCGGCGACGTCGAGGATGTCGCGCCCGTTCGACGTGAGCTCCGTATGGAGGAGGTAGCGGACGCGGTACCCGTGGGCCGCGTACAGCGCCTCCGTGAGGCCCCAGTCGAGAATCGAGCCGCGCGGCGCCGAGGTCGACCCACGCGCAGATGAGGTCCGGCCGGCGCTCCATCACGTACGCCGCGTCGTACTTGTTGTGACCGACCACGAAGAACTTCGACGGCGCGCGGCCGATGGCCGCGTCGTTGAGGCCCAGCATGTCCAGCGACGCCATGCGCGTCGCGTACGGCACCTTCCCGGCGCCGTCGACCGCGAGGGTCGTCTCCGGCGGGTACCGGTCGCGGAGGAACTCGCCCAGCGCGAGGAACTGGTCGTACTTCGGCCATGCGACGAACTGCGTCCGCGCAATCGTGAGCACCTGCAGCGCGATGAACGCGGCGGCCGCGGTCGCCTGCAGGCGATGGCCGGCCGTGAGGCGCAGGAGCGCGACGAAGCCCGCCGGGTACAGGACGAGGAGGAACCGCTCCTCGTAGACGTCCCCGCCCACGTAAACCCAGGCCGGTAGCAGGACGGCGGCCATCCAGGCCTCGAAGGGCAGGGCCCGGAGCAGGCCCGGCAGGGAGGCGCGGGACCCGGGGGCCGTCAGCCCGAGAGAGGGGGGGCCGCCGGGGGCCCCAAAAGGACCGGATCCGTCGGCTTGCTAACGAATTGGGTAAATTGGGTCGTTCGAAGCCTCCCGGCGGTCTCTCCCACGATCGCGAGGACCGGCGGGAGGAGGCAGGCCGTGACCCCGAGCTCCGCCAGAATCCCCCGCTCCATGGGCCAGACGCTGCAGCAGCGGCCCGGAGACCTTCGCGTAGTAGGTGTTCGGCAGCGGCGCGCCGTAGTACGCGAGCCGCCACGCGACGTCCGCGGCCAGCGTGGCCGCCGCCGTGCCCGCGACCGCGAGCCCCGCGCGCCATCGCCGATGCACGAGCAGGTACGCCGCCGTGACGGCGGGAAAGACGACGCCGTCCGCCCGCACGAGCACCGAAGCGAACGCCGCCCCGCACAGCGTCGCGAGCCCGATGCGACCTCGGGCCCGCCCCCCGTCCGGCCCCGCATCGCGGACCGAGCGCTCCGCGTTCACCCACAGGAGCACTTGCAACAGAAGGACGACGGGCGCCTCGAGCCCCGCGGTCACCCATCGATAGAAGACCGGGCAGAGCACCACGAACGCCCCCGCCCACCGCGCCGCGAGCACCGCGCCCGCGCCGCCCGCGCCGCCCGCGACGTGTCGCACGAGCACGACGAGGATCGCCGCGAGCGCCGCCGCGTTGACCAGCACGGCCGTCGCGTAGTGCGGCGCGTGGAAGAGGCGCGCGCCGGCCGCGACGACCAGCACGTAGAGTAGGTTCGTGTAGCCCTCGACGCGCTCGCCCGGGTTGAACACGAGCCCGTGGCCGGCCGTGAAGTTCTGCGCGTAGCGATACGAGATGTACGCGTCGTCCGCGCCCCACTCGCGCGCGAAGGCCACGTGCAGCGCGCACGCGACGACCAGCAGCGCGAGCGCAAGCGACACGACCCGCCGCATCCGGGGTCCGGACAGTACGTCGCGGGCCGCGGGCCTGACAAGCGCGCCCCGCGGCGTGGCGCGGGCGCGAGGTTGCGGATAGGCTCGCGCCGCTCGATGCGCGCCCCCTACCTGGGCGGCGCGTCCCGGACATGACGAGAGAGGACTCTTGACGACACGCAAGCGCGACGGAGGCACGAGCCCGGGCAGTCGCCCGCCGATGAAGAGCTCGCACGAGAAGGTGCCCGCGAGGGCAAAGGCGCCCCGCGGGCCGAAGCGCGCCAGCGCGACCCCGGCGCGCCCGCGTCCCCTGGCCCTGCCGGGCGCCGCCCGCCCCCGTCCCGCGAGGAAGTCGCGCCTCGAAGGCGCATCGGCCAAGGTGGCGGCGCGCCCGCGCGCCGAGGTGCTCGACGACGCGTCGGGCGTCTGGTCCGTCGCCAGCGAGGCCGCGCGCAGCACGGCGGCGGCCATCGCGGCCGCGGCGATCGAGAAGAAGGCCGTCGCCGTCGAGATCCTCGATGTCTCGGGCAAGGTCGACTACGCCGACTTCCTCGTCATCATGACCGGACGGAGCGATCGCCACGCGCAGGCGCTCGCGCAGGGCATCGAGGACGCGCTGCGCGTGAAGAGCGTGCGGCCGGTCGCGGTCGAGGGGCTGCCGAACGGCACGTGGGTGCTGATGGACTTCGGGGACGTCGTGGTCCACGTCTTCCAGGAAGAAGCGCGGCAGCTCTACGACATCGAGGGCCTCTGGCTCGACGCGCAGCGCCTGCCGGTCCCCGCGCCCGATCGCAGCCCGTAGAGCCCGCCCGCGTCCTTCGCCGCGCTACTGCGGCTTGCCGGGGACGGTCGGCGGCTCGGGCGCCGGCGGAACCGGCGGCGTGGCGGTCGGCGCGGGCTCGGGAGGCTTTGCTTCGCGCGGGGAGCGGCGCGCGAGGGCGATGGCGAGCGCCACGAGCACGAGCGCCGCGGCCACGAGCCACGCCCACCGCGGCCGCTTCGTCGCGGCGGGCGCGCCGGACCCCGTGACCCACGCGTCGTCCTCGTCGTCGCGCCGCGCCGCCTCTTCCCCGTCGGGGGCGCGCAGGAAGACCGGCACCTCGCCGGCGATCGCGTCAGGATCGATGCCCGCCTGGCGGAGCTCCCGATCGAGCTCCTCGTCCGAGAGCCTCTCGATGCGCGCGAGCTCGGCCTCCTCGGCCTGAGCCTCGAGCGCCTTCCACACCTCCTCGGCGGTGCGCTTGCGGCGGGAGCTCACGGCTCGCTCCCTTCTTCCGGCGCGGGGACCGGCAGGTCGCCCTTCGCGCGGGGCTCGGCGGGACGAGGGCGCGACGACTTCACGATGCGGGCATGATACGCGATGCGGCGCGCGGCGCTGCGGATGTCTTCCAGGCTGCAGCCGAGACGCGCCGCCTGGTCCTCTGCGCGATCGACGCCTTCGAGTGCCAGATCGAGCTTCGCGAGCGCGATCCCGTCGCCGTCGAGCCGCCGCTGCAGCTCGACCAGCCACGCCTCGAACTCCGCACGGGCGTCCCGCGCGAGGATCGACGCCTCCGGTCCGGGCTGGTCGGTGGGAACGGCGGCCTCGTCGAAGGGGTCGACGGGGTGGCGCCCTGCCCCGCGCCGCAGGTTGGCGAGGCGCGAGTTGATCAGGCTGCCCAGGTGGACCAGCAGCGAGGGCTCCCGAGCGGGGTCCCAGGGCGAGCCTTCGGGATCGATGGCACGCATCATCGCCTGCTGCGCCAGGTCGTTCGCGTCGGCCATGTTGCCGGTGACGGCGTACGCACGGAGGATGATCTGCTTGCGGAGCCGCGCATCGCGCGCGAGCTGCGCGCGAGCCGCTTGTGCCCCGGCGATCCGGTCCCCCATGACCGGGACGATTCTACCCGATCGCACGGTGAACGCAGCCTCACCGAGCTGCCCGGCACGCGCACGGGCCGGGAAGGCAGGCGCACCGCGCCGCCCGGCGTGCGTACCGGCCGGGAAGGCGGGCGCACCGCGCTGCCCGTGGCGCGTACGTGCGGTGAAGGCCGCTTCCCCGCGCCGCCCGGCGCGCGTACGGGCCGGGAAGGAAGGTGCACCGCGCGGCCCGGCGTGCGCGCGCGCGGTGAAAGCCAGCGCACCGAAGGGCCCGACGCGCGCACGCCCGGTGAGAGCGCCGTCCCCGGCGGGGAAGGGCGTGGGACGAGGAAATCGACGCTCCCCTCGAAGAATTTTTCGCAAATGAGTCGTCGACCGGAACTCTTCCATTCGAGGGGACGGTCGTCGCGGCGCACGGTGCTCCGCGCGGTCGGCCTCGTGTTGTCCGAGACAAGGAGAGAACCGTCATGCCCAGGATCAGTCACAACGAAGTGCAAGCCCGCGACGCGCAGGTCATCGCGGGCATTCAGAAGGACCTGTCCACCGCGTCGAGCCTGGCCCTCGCAGGCTCGACGTACACGCCGGCCTCGCTGACCCAGCTCGTACAGAGCCGGATCGACGCGGTCGCTTCGGTCACCGCCGCGCGCGCCGCATGGCTCGCGACGGTGGCGAAGTACAGGGCGCTCGATCCGCAAGTGACGCAGGTCGTACGAAGCCTGCGAAACTACGTGATCGACGTCCACGGCGCGAGCAGCCCGGTGCTCGCGGACTTCGGGTTCACGCCGCCCAAGAAGACGGCGCTGACCGCCGGAGAGATCGTCGCGCGGACCGCGAAGTCCAACGCGACGCGGAAGGCCCGACACACCATGGGGTCACAGCAAAAGAAGACGGTGACGGGGAACGTGACGGGCGTCGTCGTGACGCCCGTGACCGAGCCGTCGCCGTCGCCCGACCCGGCGAGCCCCACGCCGGCGCCCGCGAGCCCGGCGCCCGTTTCGACGCCGCACGCGTGACGTGAGAACCCGAAAACAAGGGCCGGGGGCCGCGCCGCCTGCAAGACGGTGGCGCGCTCCCCGGCCCGAAACACCCTTCGCGACGAGCTCGTCGCCGACGCGTTCGCACTTCGGTGGCGCGCGCCGGCCATCTCTCCGCATCAAGAGCACGTATGAAATTTGACGCAGGCGTTCGATTCTCGCTTGCAGCGACTTCGTCGCGCGATCCAGGGTCGTTCCGATGACTCGCGGTCGCCTCCTGCAGCCCGCCCCGGCGGCTCTCCTGAGCCTGACTGCGGTCGTCGTGCTGCTGGTGGCGGACATCGGAGCGCTCACGCGCTTCGGCGAAGCGCGGGCCTACGCGGACCGCACCTCGGACATATCGATCACGCTGCAGAAGACCCTGACGGCGCTGGTCGACGCGGAGACGGCGAGTCGCGGGTTCCTGTTGACCGGCGATGACAGCTACCTCCGGTCTTTCGAGCAAGCCGAGAGCGAGGTGCCCCAGGGGTTCGCCACCTTGCGCCGTCTCACGGCCGACTCCCCGCTTCAACAGCGCCGCGTAGCCGAGCTCGAGGACCTGTCGACGGCGAGGTCGGCCTTCATGGAGGAGACGGTCCGGCTCGTCATAGCCGGTCAAACCGAGGCGGCGATCGCGGCGGTGCGGGAGGGCGCCGGGAGCCGGGCGATGGAGCACATGCGCGAGGTGTCCGCCAGCATGGCCGCCGACGAGGATGCGCTCTTCCGAAGCCGCCTTGCTTCGGCGCACGGCGGCTTCCGGGTCTCGATGGTCGTGCTCGTCGTCGCCGAAGTCGGCCTGCTCGGGCTCGCGGCGATGCTGTTCGGGATCGATCGCGACGTCCAGCGTCGCCGGTCCCTGGAGCAATCGCTCCAAGCAACGGTGCACGTTCGAGAGCAAATGCTCGCGATCGTCTCGCACGACCTGCGAAACCCTCTGGCCGTCGTGATGATGGCGGCGAAGCTCATCGAGCGCACTGCCAACCGTGACCCCTCCGGAGATCGGATGAGGAAGAGCGCGAACGCCATCATCCATGAAGCGGAGAGGATGAACCGGCTGGTGATGGATCTGCTCGACGTTTCGAAGATCGAAGCGGGTCGGTCCCTCCCTGTCGCGGCTGCGCGGCGCGACGGCGCCGAGTTGCTGAAGCGCTCGGTGGAGCGGTTCGAATCCCTGGCCCGGGCCCGCGGCCTCAAGCTGGAGGTCCACGCTCCCCCGGGCCGCTACGACCTCGACTGCGACGCCGAACGTCTGCACCAGGTGTTCGCGAACCTGATCGGCAACGCCATCAAGTTCACCCCCAGCGGGGGCACCATCACGGCCAAGGTCGCGCACGCCGAAGGCGACATCGTCTTCTCGATCGGGGACACGGGGACCGGTATCCCCGAGGCACAGGTCTCCCGCCTCTTCGAGCCGTACTGGCAGGCGGGGGCGGACCGGAGCGGCGCGGGTCTGGGGCTCTCGATCGTCAAGGCGATCGTGCAGGCGCATCGCGGGCGCGTGTGGGTCGAGACCGAGGAGGGAGCGGGGAGTACCTTCTACTGCGCGCTACCGGCGGCGGCACGCGCCGAAGTTCCGCAACCGCTCTCCTCGAAGCTACGAGAGAGCGGCCCCAGGACCCCGAACCCGTCTCCCACACCCGAAGGACCGAATGAGCGACGTTGACGACGAGGATAGCGGCGCGACGAATCTCGAGAGAGTTTCGACTGGAATCCCCGGGCTCGACGTCATCCTTCGCGGGGGCTTCTTCCGCGGAGGCGTTTACATGGTGCTGGCCAGACCCGGGGCCGGCAAGACCATCCTCGGAAACCATATTTCCTTCCGCCACGTCGCGGCGGGGGGACGGGCGCTCTTCGTCACGCTGCTCACCGAATCTCACGGGCGGATGCTCGGGCAGATGCGGAACATGGAGTTCTTCGACCCGACCGCCGTCGGAAAGACACTGACCTACGTCGCCGGGTATCAGGCCCTCGCGGACGGGGGTCTCAAGGGGCTGCTCAGCCTCATCCGAAAGGTGATCCGCGACCAGAAGGCGACGCTGCTGGTCCTCGACGGCCTGGTGACCGCCGGAGCCGTCGCGGAGTCGCAGGTCGAGATGAAGAAATTCATCCACGAGCTGCAGACGTTCGCGGACATGGTCGGCTGCACCACGCTCCTTCTCACGGGGGACAACCGGAACGGCGACGAGTACGCGCAGCGCACGATGGTGGACGGGCTGGTGGCGCTGCATTTCGACGTGCTCGGGATGGACGCCGTCCGTTCGATCGAGGTCCAGAAGTTCCGCGGCTGCGGCTTTCTCATGGGAAAGCACCTCTTCGCGATCACGGAGGCCGGGGTGGTCGTGCATCCCCGCACCGAGGCGGTGCTCGGACACAAGTCCTGGCAGAGGCCCGATCCCCGGGGCGCTCCGCTCGCGTTCGGGATCGAGAGCCTGGACGCCCTCGTGGGGGGCGGGCTGATCGCCGGTTCGATCACGATGCTGCTCGGAGCGCCGGGCACCGGCAAGACCCTCCTGGGGCTGAAGTTCCTCACCGGGGCGCGCGAGAAGGAGCCCGGGCTCTACTTCGGCTTCTTCGAAACCGAGGACGAGCTCGTTCGCAAGGCCGACGGCACCGCCTCCGATCTGCGGCGACGGGTGAAGGCGGGCGACGTCGAAGTCCAGTGGAGCCCGCCGATCGACGGCACGGCCGACGCGCTGGCCGCCCACCTCGTCGCCCGAGTCAAGGAACGTGGGGTGAAGCGACTCGTCATCGACGGAATCGGCGGGCTCCGGAACGCGCTCGTCTACCCCGAGCGTGAGCGGCGGTTCTTCGGCGCTCTCTTCAACGAACTCCGCGCGCTCGGGGTGACGACCGTGCTCACCGAGGAGACGTGCGATCTCTTCGGAGCCGAGATCAAAGCCTCGAGCGATCTGATCGCCATGCTCGACAACGTCGTCTTTCTCCGCCACGTCGAGCTTCGCGCACGGCTCCGCAGGCTCGTCTCGGTCGTGAAGATGCGAGAGGGGCGGAGCGATCCGTCGCTGCGCGAGTTCTCGATCGGGGAGCACGGCATCGAAGTGTCGCCCACGTTCGACTCCGCCGAAGCAATCCTGAGCGGGATCGCGCGCGTCCCCCACCCGCTCCCGGCCGCGCCGCGCACGAAGAGGAAGGCCCGGCCCGGCGGCGCGAAGGGTGGGAAGAGGCGGCGTCGGGCGTCATGAAGACGATCCTGGTGGTCGACGACGAGTACGCCCTCGTGGAGAGCCTCATCGAGCTGCTCCAGAGTGAGGGGTATCGAGTCGTCTCGGCGGCCAACGGGAGGGACGGACTGGCGAGGCTGCAGAAGGAGAAGCCCCATCTCGTCGTCGTCGACTTGATGATGCCGATCGCCGACGGCAAGGAGCTGGTGCGGGGGATGCGCGCGCTCGAGGACCATCGCTCGGTCCCCGTGATCATGATGAGCGCCGCCGCGAAGGAGGTGGCCCTGCCGTTCCAGGACCGAGCCCTCGACGTCGCACGGTACCTCCGGAAGCCCTTTCGCTTCGAGAGGCTCCTCGAAGCCATCGAGCAGCTCGTGGGCAAGGCGGCTGCGAGCGACGACCGCGAGGAGAGCTAGAAAGGCCCCCGCTTCCTTTGCCGACACGTTGTCGGACACGTGGGCGCGGATGTGGGGCGAGAGGGCGAGGTGCGCGGGTGGCCCCGCGCCGCCGAACGCCCGAGACCGCGTTGCGAGCCGCCTCGGCTCGCCTGTATATTTAGACAGTGGGAGATTCTCCCCTCGGTGCGGTTCCCGCGGCTCCGCGGATCGTCGGGCGGTATGCGCTCTTCGACGAGATCGCGTCCGGCGGGATGGCGACCGTGTATCTCGGGCGCGACCTCGACATCCAGGGGAGCGGGCGGACGGTCGCGATCAAGCGCCTCCGCCCGCAGTTCGCGAAGGACCCCGAGTTCGTCGCGATGTTCCTCGACGAGGCGCGCCTCACCGAGCGGATTCGCCACCCGAACGTGGTGCCGACGTTCGACGTCGTCACCGCCGACGGAGAGCTCTTCATCGTCATGGAGTACGTGCAGGGCGAGTCGCTGAGCCGCCTGTCGCGCGCGATGCAGGGGCAGCTCGAGCGGGTCCCGATCCCCATCTTGCTCCGCGTGATGCGCGACGCGCTCCAGGGCCTCCACGCGGCGCACGAGGCGTGCGACGACCACGGCGCGTCGCTCGAGATCGTGCACCGCGACGTGACCCCGCAGAACATCTTCGTCGGCATCGACGGGCTCGGGCGCCTGCTCGACTTCGGCGTGGCCAAGGCCGCGGGGCGGTCGCAGACGACGCGCGACGGGCAGATCAAGGGCAAGCTGGCGTACATGGCGCCGGAGCAGCTCCGCGGCGGCACGGTCACGCGGCAGACGGACGTGTACGCCGCGTCGGTGGTGCTCTGGGAGCTCCTCGCGGGGCAGCGGCTCTTCGCGGGCGGCAACGAGGCCGCCGTCATCGCGCGGCTGGTGAAGCGCGACATCCAGCCGCCGAGCGCGTTCGTGCCGGAGATTCCCCCCGAGCTCGACGAGATCGTGATGCGCGGCCTCGAGGCCGACCTCGAGGAGCGCTACGGCACCGCCGAGGACCTGTGCGTCGCGCTCGCGGGCTCCGGCGTCCAGGCGGCCGCGCACGCCGAGGTGGGCGCGTGGGTCCAGGAAATCGCGAAGGCCGCGCTCGACGATCGCGCCGCGAGGATCCTGGCGACCGAGCGCCGCAACGGGGTCTCCGCGCGGGACGCGAGCAGGGTCCGCCCGGCTTCGGTGCTGCCGCCTCCACGGACCGGACGCGCGCGCGGCATCGTCGTCGCCGGGGCGATCGCCGCGTGCCTGGTGGTCGCCGCGATCGCCTTCGCGCGCGGTCGCGCGTCCGCGCCTCCCGCGCAGCAGGGCGCGGCGGCGAGCACGAGCGCGGCGCCGGCTCAGTAGACGACGAGCGTGTCCCCCAAGGGCACGAAGAGGTGGTTCTCGGCGATGGCCATGCCGGGCGCTTCGTCGCCAGCGCCCCCTGCGTCGTCCATCGAGACCATGGCACCGGTCGCCGCGGAGACCTCGTAGACCGTGCCGGTGCTTGACCCGACGAAGACCTGACCGCCGGCGCCGGAGACCACCGTCCAGACGCTCTGTCCGAAGACGGCCGGTGACGAGCCGCCGAAGAGCTCGCACTCACCCATGAAGTCCAAGGCGCGCAAGCCATCGCAACGTGACGACCGGGACGCACTTCCCGTCGGGGTCGGCCGCCCCTGGGCAAGCCGCGCCCCCGCCGGACCCGCTGCTGCACGCCGCCAGCCACAGGGCCCCCGCGAGGCACGCGCACGCGCCGCCTCGCATCGCCCAGACGATTCCTGTTTGCATCGATCGTTCGCGCCCCGCCTCTCTTATCGCCGGGGGGCGGGGCGCGAATCAAGGCGCCGAGGGCTCATCGCGCGAGCCTCTCAGCCCTTGACGAAGTTCAGCAGGTCGCCGCTGAGGCGCGTCTTGTGCGTGGCCGGGAGGCCGTGCGGGGCGCCTTTGTAGATCTCGAGGCGGGCGCCCTTCACGATCTTCGCGGACTGCAGGCCGGCGGCCACGATGGGGACGATCTGGTCGTCGTCGCCGTGCACGACGAGCGTGGGGACGTCGAACTTGCGAAGATCGTCGGTGAAGTCGGTCTCGGAGAAGGCCTCGATGCAGTCGTACGCGGCCTTGAGGCTGCACTGGACGCCTTGCGCCCAGAAGGAGTCGCGGGTGCCTTGCGAGACCTTCGCGTCCGGGCGGTTCGCGCCGTAGAAGGGCGCGCTCAGGTCCTTGAAGAACTGCGAACGGTCGGCGAGCACGTTTGCGCGGAGCGCGTCGAACGCATCCTTGGGCAGGCCGTTCGGGTTCGCCGCCGTCTTCAGCATGAGCGGAGGCACGGAGCTCACGAGCACGGCCTTCGCGACGCGGCCGGTCCCGTGCCGGCCGATGTAGCGCGCGACCTCGCCTCCGCCGGTCGAGTGGCCGACGAACGTCGCGCCGCGGAGGTCGAGCGCGTTCACGAGGGTCGCGAGATTGTCGGCGTACGTGTTCATCTCGTTGCCGCCCCACGGCTGGCCCGACCGGCCGTGGCCGCGGCGATCGTGCGCGATGCAGCGGAAGCCGCGCGCCGCGAGGAAGAGCGCCTGGTCGTCCCACGCGTCGGCGTCGAGCGGCCAGCCATGGCTGAACACGACCGGAGGCCCGGAGCCCCAGTCCTTGAAGTAGATTCTGCGTGCCGTCGGCGACGGTGATGGTGCCCATGGGGGACCTCCTCGGGGCTCGAGCGCGGACGCTCGGCCGTAGGGGGAAGGGGAGAGAACGGCGAGTGAAACGCGCGGCGGGCGTGCATCCGCCGGGCCGCCTTCACGTCCAGCGCGCGATGTATCCCTCGAAGTCCATCTTCCGTCGCGCGCTCGCGCTGGTCATCGTGCGGACCTTGCCGAACACGTCGTGCTCGGGCCACGGCCGGTCGTGCAGGCCGAAGCACCACGAGACGTTCGCGTATCCGTTGGGGTCGCGGCCGTCGAGCGCCCACTTGTCGTTGAGGTGCACCATCGCGGCGTGCGCCTTCCGGGGGCTCCGCATCCAGAGGAGCGGGAGCTTGCCCCAGAGCATGCGCGCGTACGACTGCACGACTCCCCGCGCCCGGAGCTCGCGCATCGTGGCGTTCCACAGCTCGTCGGGCGAGCGCGCCGCTTCGAGGTCGGCGACGCCGAGGGTGGCGTAGCGCTCGTCGGACGCGTGCTCCTCGAGCGTGCCCCGCGCCCACGCCGGCAGCGCGGCCCAGCTCGCGTGGTCGGGCCGCGACCGCGCGAAGTTGAAGGAGAGCGCCCGCCGCACGAGGAGCTGCTCGAGGAACGCCTCGAGCCCGGACCCCGCGCCCGACCCCTCGTCCGCCCCGTCGTCCCAGAAAGCTCGCGCCTCGAGCGCGACCCGGCGCGCGCTGACCATGCCGAAGTGGAGGTAGGGCGAGAGGGCGCTCGTGGCGTCGCGCGACGGGTCGTTGCGGTCGTGGCCGTAGCCGCGGAGCGGGCCGCGCACGAACGCCGCGAGCCGGCGCTCCGCCTCGCGCGCTCCGCCGGGCGTCTCGGGGACGGCGGGGACCTCGTGGTCGATCGCGCACCCGGAGACGAGCGCGTCGAGGTCGGCGCGCGCGAGGTCGACGGGATCGAAGGGCAGATCGAGGCGCCGGGGAGGCGGGACGGCGGGCTCGGGATCGACGATGGGCCGCAGCCACGCCTCGAGAGCGCGCAGGACCTTCGGCCGGATGGTGCGCGCGCCGATCTCGGGCTTGGCGAGGAGCGCGAGCGGCACGACCGCGCAATCGTCGACGACGGCATACGCGCACGGCGCCTTCGCGGCGGCCGCGGCGTTGTGCGCGGGGACGACGAAGCTCGGGAAGTCGTCGGACACGACGAGCCGCGCGCGCGCCGCGAGCCTGGCCACGACGCCGCGCGCCTCTTCGGGGGTGCGCGGGAGGAAGAAGCCGTGCGCGATGCCGCGATCGGCGAGGCGCGCCGCCGTGTCGCGCGCGCCCTCGAGGACGAAGCGATGGATGCGGTCGCTCGCGTACGGGTAGTCGGGACGCAGGGCCTCGTAGACGAGGACCGGCACGCCGAGCTCGTTCGCGCGCTCGAGGGCGTACGCGAGGGCCGCGTTGTCTTCGCCGCGGCGGAAGACCTGCGGCCAGTAGAGGACGAACTCGCCGCGCGAGGCGACGGGACGGTCGTTGAGGAGGCGGACGCGCGGGTCGGCGCGGTCGAAGGGCAGCGGCAGGGGCATCGCCTTGCCTTTCGGACGGCGGGGCACCCCGGTTGTGCGCTTCGTCGACTTTTGTCCCCCCCGCACGCCGCTCATCCCGAGGGGCGCGACCCGGAGGGCTCGTCGCTCGGCGGCTCGGGCGCGGCCTTCGGCGAGAGCAGGAAGGCGATGGGGATGGAGAGGAAGTAGAGCGCGACGAGCGCGAGGCTCACCGAGAGCTGGCTCGTGACCTCGGGCCCGGGCGTCACGACGGCGCCCACGATGAACGCGAGCACGGTCGCCCAGCGGCCGAAGCTGAGGAGCTGCTTGGGCGTGACGATCTTCGCGAGGACGAGGAACGCGATGAAGAGCGGCAGCTCGAAGACCGCGCCGAAGCCGAGGAGGAAGCGGATCGCGAAGTCGAGGAAGAACTCGAGCGTGACGATCTGCGTGAGCTCGACGCCCGGCGAGATGGGGCCGAGGAGCGAGAGGAAGTAGTTGAACGTGAAGGGGAACGCGACGTAGTACGCGAACGCGACGCCCGACAAGAACAGCATCGTCGAGAAGAAGACGAACGGCACGATGAGCCGCTTCTCCTTCTTGTAGAGGCCCGGCGAGATGAAGGCCCAGAGCTGGTAGAAGATGACCGGCGCGGAGCCCACGACGCCCGCGGTGAGCGCCAGCTCGAAGTAGTTGAGGAAGGCGTCGGCCGGCGCGAGCGTCTGGAGGACGAGGTCGCGGTGGAAGTGCTCCACCCAGACGCGCTGGTACGGCTTGATGAGCTCCGCGAGGAGGCGCTCGCGGAAGCTCCACGCGATGATGGTGATGCCGAGGACGCCGATCGCCGCCTTGATGATGCGCTTGCGGAGCTCCTCGAGGTGCTCCCAGATGGTCATCTTGCCTTCGGCGGACGCCGCGTCTTCCGGCGGCGGCGTGCCGGGCACCTGCGCTTGCGCGGGGGCGGTCACGGCGCGGCCTCGGGCGCGTCTTCCGTGGCGACGCCGCGCGCGTAGAGCGGGTCGGCGGCGAGGGGCGAGGGGGCGAGGTCGCCGTTGTAGACCGACGCGCCCTCGGGCAGCGCGCCGTACGTGTCGGGGCCGCCGGAGGGGTACTCGCGGGCGCGGTCGGCGCGGAAGAAGCCGTGGCTGCCGTTGGCGTAGGGCACGGCCGCGGGGTCGCGGAGCGCGGGCACCGGGACCGCGGCGGGCACGGCGGCCCCTGCCGGGACGGCGCCGGCCGGCGGGAGCGCGGCAGGCGCGGGCGCGGCGGGGGCGCCGGCGACGCTCGTGCGCGCGTACGGGTTCGCGAACTCCTTCACGGCCGCGCCCTCGGCCGCCGAGCGCACCGCGGTCGCGATGCTGCCGAGCTCCGACCGGGCGAAGCTCGCGAGCCGGCGGATCTCGGCGATGTCGGCGCCGACGCCTTCGTTACGGAGGATCTCGTCGATGCCGCTCTTGGCGCGCATGTCGTACGCCATGCGCCGGAGCTGGCCCGCAAGCTGGCCCGCCTTGCGCAAATAGCGCGGCAGCTCCTTGGGGCCGAGGACGACCACGGCGACCAGGAGAAGCACGACGAGTTCGGGGAAGCTGAGGCCGAACACGGCTGCAACTTAGCACGGCGCATGGTAACGGACGCTCGGTGCTCGCTCTCCAGGCCTTCACGCCCGAGCCGCTCGCCGAGGCGCTCGGGATCACGGCGGCCGAGGCGCGCAAGATTGTCTCGGCCGTCCACCGCGGCCGCGCGATTGAGGCGCTGAAGGGCATCACCGGTCTTCGGCGGGCGTCGGCCGACGTCGCGCGCGCCCGTGGGTACGTGCCGGCGCTCGACGTGCGCGCCGTGTGCCCGAGCCGGGTCGACCCGTTCGTGAAGTTCGCCCTCGCGACCGCCGACGGACACGTGATCGAGGCGGTGCGCATCCCGCTCGAGCGCGCGGGCCGCTTCAGCGCGTGCGTCAGTTCGCAGGCGGGGTGCGCGCTCGCGTGCACCTTCTGCGCGACGGGCCGGCTGGGGCTCGCGCGGAACCTCGAGGTCTGGGAGATTGTCGAGCAGGTGCGCGTCGTCCGGTCCTCGCTCGCGCCGGGCGAGCGGGTGCACGGCGTCGTCTTCCAGGGCATGGGCGAGCCGCTCGCGAACGTCGAGCGCGTCCTCGCGGCCATTCGCGTCATCAACGACCCGTCGGCGCTCGCGATCGACTCGCGCGCCATCACCGTGTGCACGTCCGGCCTGCCGGCGGGCATCCGCGCGCTCGCGCGCGAGGCCCCCAAGGTGCGCCTCGGCTGGTCGATCGGCAGCGCGCGCCGCGACGTCCGCCGGCGCCTCATGCCCATCGAGGCCGCGCACTCGATTGACGACGTCGTCGCGGCCATCGAAGAGCACGCGCACGCGACCGGGCTCGCGCCGATGTGGGCCGTCACGCCGCTGGCTGGCATCAACGACACGGAGGAAGACGCGGCGGCGCTCGCGGCGCTGATCCGCGGCTTCGAGGCGCGGACCGGCGTTCGGCCGCGCCTCAGCGTCGTGCCGTACAACGCGATCGACGCGGAGCACGACCCCTTCTCGCGCGGCGACGTCCACGCGTTCCTCGATCGCCTCGTCGCGCGCGGCGTCCGGCCGCACCTGCGGTACAGCGGCGGCGGCGACGTGGCGGCCGCCTGCGGCCAGCTCGCCGGGCGCCCGAAGGCCGAAGTCGGCCCCTAGTTCGAGTCGTGGTCGGGCCACTCGTCGGTCCAGCCGGGCGGCGGCGGGATGGCCTCCTCGCGCTCCTCGATGGCCTCGAACCCGTCTTCCGCCTCCATGTTCATGAACTTCTCGTCGGGCGCCCAGGGATAGTGGAGCGTCGCGAAGTCCCCATAGGTGGTGCGAAACGCCTTGAGGAAGCTGTCGGCGAGCCCCGTCGCCTCCAGACAGTCTTCCGGGTTGTACCAGTGGTACTTGAGCGACCCTCCGCCGAGCGCGCTCTCCACGGCGAGCTTCGCCCAGCCGCTCCGGCGGAAGTAGTAGATCGCCCGCGTCACGCGCTTCCGTCCCGGCGGCGCGAGCTTCACGAGCTTTCGCCGCCGATCGCGCGGGTCGATCGTGCGCGTGACGCAGCCGAGGTCCTCGAGCGACTTGAGCATCCGGCTCACCGTCGCGCCGCACACTCCGAGGACCTGACGCAATCGACGCTGCGTGACGCCGCGACGGCGATGGAGCTTCACCGCGTACAGCAGATCGAACCGCGCGGGCGTCAGTCCCAGAGCCGCGAGCTTGTCGCGCGTGATGCTCAGGACCCCGTGGTGAGCGCGCTTCAACCCGAAGAAGACGGCATGCATGCCGAAGCCAAGAGCACCGGCCATGCCGACCACGCCCACGCTCGCCGGACCCGCCGTATAGAGAAACCCAGACCTTCCCGAAGACCCCCCAAAAGAGCCGAACCCGTCCGCTTGCGAACGAATTGGGCAAATTGGGCGATTTTGGGGGGGTCCCGGATCGACCCGGGTGTCTCTTCAGAGGGCCGGCCGGACGGGTGTCGCGGGTCGGCTCGGGGCTGTCCGGGCCGATCCGCGGACAGCACGCGTCTCGAGCCTCGGTGCAGCCCCGGCCCGAGTCAGGGCGCGCCGGGCGCCTGCACGCGACCCCAGATGGCCTCGATGGCCATCCCGCGCGCGTCGTCCGGCGCCGCCGGGAAGGGCAGGAGCTTGAGCGGCGCGACCAGGCAGAGCACCGCGCTCGCCGCGCCGCCGGCGCCGGGATCGACGCGGACGGTGCTGGGGCTGACGTTCCCCGCGGGGTCGATGTGGACGACGATCCGGGCGGCGCCGTCGACCGGGCTGCCCTTGCGGTTTTGCTCGGTCACGCAGGCGTCGAGGCGATCGGCCAGGCGGTCGATGGCGGCGCGCGCGAGCCCCGGCTCGAGGCCGCGCGCCTCCGCGAGAGCGACGACCGCGAGGGGGCGGCGCGCGACGTACTCGTAGCCGCGCTCGGCGACGGCGGCGCCGCCGTCCGCGACGACGTCGCGCGACTCGTCGACGACGTCGCGCCCCTGACCCCCGGCGCACGCCGCGAAGAGCAGCGCGAGGGCCGCGGCGCCCCTCACTTCCCGAGGACCTGCCGCGCGATGACGAGGCGCTGCACCTGGGCGGTGCCCTCGTAAATCTGGAGGATCTTGGCGTCGCGCATCAGCTTCTCGACGGGGTAGTCCTTCACGTAGCCGTAGCCGCCGAAGACCTGCACCGCGTCGGTCGCCGTCTGCATCGCGGCGTCGGCGGCGAAAGCCTTCGCGCACGACGAGACGAGCGGATTGCGGATGCCCTGGTCGAGGCTCCACGCGGCCTTGCGCACGAGGAGCTGCGCGGCCTCGATGCGGATGCGCATGTCGGCGAGCATGGCCTGGATGAGCTGGTGCTGCGCGATTGGCACGCCGAACGATTTGCGCTCGCGCGCGTACGCGACGCACTCGTCGAGGCAGCGGCGCATGATGCCGACGCCGGACGCGCCGATGTCGGGGCGCGTCTGGTTGAAGGTCTCCATGGCGAGCTTGAAGCCCTGGCCGGGCACGGCGAGGACCTGGCTGGCGGGGACGCGGACGTCCTCGAGGACGACGGCGGCGGTGTCGCTCGCGCGCTGGCCGAGCTTGTCTTCGTGGCGGCCGGGGCGGACGCCGTTCTGCGAGCGCTCGACGATGAAGGCGCCGATGCCCTTGTGCTTGAGCGCCGGGTCTTCGGTCGCGAAGATCACGTAGAAGCTCGCGAGGGTGGCGTTCGTGATCCACTGCTTGGTGCCGTTGAGGACGTAGCCGCCGGCGCCGTCCTTGGTGGCGCGGCACTGCATGCCCGCGACGTCGCTGCCCATCGACGGCTCGCTCGTGGCGTAGGCCGCGTTGATGGGCTCCGCCGTGAGCCAGCCGAGGTACTTCTTCTTCTGCTCTTCGGTGCCCGCGAGCTTGATGGGCGTGAGGGCGAGGGTGTTGGCGGTGATGCTCGTCTGGATGCCGCTGCACCCGTACGCGAGCTCCTCGTGGATGATGGCCGCCTCGATGTCCTTCAGGCCGGCGCCGCCGTACTGCGGGGGCACGGTGGGGTTCACGAGGCCGATGGCGTGGGCCTCCGCGAACACTTCCTTCGGGAACTTCGACTCCCGGTCGCACTCGGCGGCGATGGGGATGATGCGCTCGCGCACGAAGCGCCGGGTGGTGTCGATGAGGGCCTGCTGCTCCTCGCTGGGCTCGAAATCGAACATGGCTGCGTCCTTCTCTTCTTCTTCGCTTCGAATCGTCCGTCACTCGCGCGCGCGCCGCCTGCGGCGGTCGAACTCCGCCCGCGCCGAGCGACCGCCGAGGATGTAACCGAGAACGATTCCGATGAGGAGCACGCCCGGAATGAAGATGAAATGCTCCGGACCGGGCGTGTTCATCGCCGCTCGCGGCCCTCGCGCGCCCCGGCCTCGCCGATGACGCGCTCGAGGTCGGCCAGGCGCGCGCCGAGCGACGCCTGCTTCTTCCAGACGAGGGCCACCCACGCGAGCAAGATGAGCCACAGCGCCGCGTACGCGGTCACGAGGAGCACCGCGCCGTTGTAGTGCTCCGGCTCGCCCTGCACGGCCTGGAACGACGTCGCGCGGTCGTCGGGCGTCTGCCCGCCCGCGCCGCCGGCGCCTTCGGTGCCCGCCGCGCCGGTCTGACTTCCGCCGTTCGCGCCCTGGTTCTGACTCATGCCTCTGCCCTCGTGTCGAGCCCGAGATCGATCGCGTCTTCCTCGGCGCACCGCAGCCGGATGCGCACGAGCTCGAGCCGCGCGCGCGCCCAGAGGAGCAGCGCCGCGAGCAGCGTGAACGCGAAGAAGCCCACCGACAGCGCGATGATCATGTCGGGGTGCTGCAGGCCCCCGCCCTTGCCGGTGATGACCGTGGGGTGCTGGCCGCCCCACTTCTGCACGCTGTAGTGGATGATGGGCAGGTTCGCCGCGCCGAGGATCCCGAGCGCCGCCGCGAACCGCCGCTCGCCGTCGCCCTCGCCCGCGAACGCCCGGAGGACCAGGTACGCGAGGTACACGAGCACGCTGAGGAGCTCCGTCGTCAGCCGCGGGTCCCACGTCCAGAACGTGCCCCACGCCTTCGCGCCCCAGAGCGGCCCCGTGGTCAGCACGATGAGCCCGAAGACCGACGCCACCTCGGCCCCGGCCAGCGCCACCGCGTCGAACGCGTCGCTGCGCCAGCCCAGGTAACCGAGCGACCCGACGAAGCAAGCCGCCGCGCCGAGGTACATCGCGTACGCGCTCGGCACGTGGAAGTAGAAGATCTTCTGCACGATGCCCATGCGCGCCTCGATGGGCGTGCGCAGGAAGACGAAGAAGATCTCGAAGACGAACGTCGCGGCCGTCAGCGCCACGAGCGCGTAAAAGAGGTTGTCTTGAAGCCGGCGCGACGTGGCCATGCGCGCTTCACGCTAGTGCCAGCGGCGCGGTTCGTCTACCTCGCCTACCTCACCGGGATCTTCGCTTCCACGTCCTTGAGGGCGGCGGCGAGGACCTCGTTGCCGGCGTCGAGGTGGTCGGCCATGACGAGCTGCAGCTTGGCCCGGCGGAGGTCGCCGGCCCGGATCAGCTCCTCGGCCCGTCGCGCGAACGGCCTCGCCGCGGGCGTCCGCGTGGCGTCTTCGAGCTTCACGGCGCCGGGCGCCTGGCTCGGCGCGGGCCGCGCGTACGACGAGAACCGGATGCGGGTCGGCACCGCCTGCGGCTTCGAGGCGAGCTCCGCGTCGTAGTGCTCGCGCAGCCCCACGTCGGAGAGGACCAGGTACGCCTCGGCGCCGCGCTTGAAGATCGCCGAGACCGCGTCGCGCTCGTCGTCGCCGCGCCCGAAGTGCCGGTCGGGGTGGAAGGTGTCGCAGAACACGTGGAACGCCTCGCGCACCTCGTCGGCGCCCGCGGCCTGCGCCACGCCGAAGATCTCGTAGTACGTGAGCTCGTCGAGCACGGCGAGCCACGCGCGCAGCGAGTCTTCGGCGGAGGTGGACGCCGTCATCCGTTGACCCTTTGCGCGGCGAGCCGGTCGCGCATCGCGTCGACCGTGCCCGTCTCGGCGATGCCCACGAGCTGGAGCAGCGCGTGCGCCACGCGCCCCGTCGCCACGTCGGTCGCGAACACCTTCAGCGTGCCGCTCTCGTCCACCTCGAAGCGCGCCCGGATCGTCACGCCGCCGCGCGGCGCCGAGCGCAGCCCGGTGAGCTCGACCTCGCCGAGGTACGTGTTGTTGGCGAAGACCGCGTCCTCGCCCTGCGCGACGCGCACGCGCACCGCGGTCTGGTGGTCGGCGGAGGTCGTGAACGCCCGCGTGCGCTCGCAGGGGATCTTCGCGTTGCGCTGCACGACCACGTCGCACCAGCCGCCGACCGTCTCGACGACGAGCGCCCGCGGCGTCACGTCGACGAGCACCGGGGCCTGCGCGAGGGGGGCCTCGCTCGATTGCAGGATGTCTTGGAACGAGACCGGCCGCGGGATCGTGTCGGCCGGGTCGTTCGAGGCCGGGACCTTGTCCGTGTCGTCGGGGCCGGGGAGCGGCAGGCGCACCGTGCCGTCGGGGCCGAGCGCCGGCCCGGGCGTGGCCGGCGGGAGCGCGCCCGTGAAGTCGCCCGGCGTGCGGCCGGGCGCCTCGGGCGCGTTCGTCATGCGCAGCGTCGTCGTCGGCCTGGCGGACGGGTGCGTCGCCGGCGGGAGGCTCGAGCGCCGGATTGGGATCTCCGGCGAGGTGTTCGCGGGCGGCCGCATCTTCTCGATCTCGCCGGCCGGCGGGCTCGAGGGCATGCGCAGGGCCGCGGCGGCGTCGTCGTCGGGCTCGGTGAAGAACGACTTGCGCGCGGCCGGCACCGGCGGCGGCGGGATGCTCCGGCGGCGCGCGACCTCGGTGAGCGCGGCCGCCTGGATGGCCGCGCCGATGGCCACCACCTCGTCGGCGTTCACGCGGTCGAGCGGCTGCGACCCGAAGAACTGCTCCACCCGGCGGCGCACGAGCGGGACGCGCGTCGAGCCGCCGACCAGGATGACCTTGTCGAACGCGCTCACGGGCACGTTCGCGACCGAGAGCGCCTCCTGGCATACGGCGAACGTGCGCTCGACGAGCGGGCCCGCGAGCTTCTCGAGCTCCTCGCGCGTCATCGCGAAGTCGAGGTCGAGCGCCGCGCCGCCCGGCCCGAACCCGATCTCGCGGAGCTTCACCTGCGCGCGGTCGCTGGCCGAGAGCTCCATCTTGAGCGTCTCGGCCGCGGCGCGGAGGCGCTCGAAGGCCTGCGGATCGGCGCGCGGGTCGAAGCGGTACGCGTGGAGGAACGCGTCGGCCATGCGCTCGGCGATCGCCAGATCGAGGTCGTCGCCGCCGAGGAAGCTGTCGCCCGCGGTCGCGAGGACCTCGAAGACGTTGCCCGACAGGTCGAGCAGCGTGCAGTCGAACGTGCCGCCGCCGAAGTCGTAGACGGCGATGCGCTCCTTGGCCGCGCGGCCGAGGCCGTACGCGAGCGCGGCGGCGGTGGGCTCGTTGATGATGCGCAGCACCTCGAGCCCCGCGACCTTGCCCGCCACCTTGGTGGCCGCGCGCTGGAGCTCGTTGAAGTTGGCGGGCACCGTGATGACGGCGCGGTCGACCCGCTCGCCGAGCGACCGCTCGGCCACGTGCTTCGCGCGCGTGAGCACGAACGCGCTGATCTCGGGGAGCGTGTATTCCTGGCCGCGCGCGAGGACGAGCGGGCCGTGCCCGGGACCCTCCTTCAGCTCGAACGCGAACCGCTGGCGCGCCTGGTCGAGCTCCGGGCTCTTCCACGCGCGGCCGATGAGGCGCTTGACGCTCGCGACGGTGTTCTTCGCGTCGAGGACGCGCCGCTCCTTCGCGCGGTGCCCGACCAGAATTTCGCCGCTCGGATGGAACGAGACCACGCTCGGCTGGAGGCGCCGGCCCTGCTCGTCGGCGAGGACGTGTACGCGGCCGCCGCGCACGCAGGCCACGACCGTGTTCGTGGTCCCCAGGTCGATTCCGACGACCGCCATCGCTTCGATGGACTTAGCACGCTTTCCCCTTGGCCTGCGCGGCTTGGGCGGAGCGAGCCTCGAGGTTTCGGATGGCCTCGCGGAACCAGCGGCGCACGGCCCCGGGGAAGGGCCACATCCAGCCGTAGTCGGGGCCGACGTAGCGGCGGACGATCTCGCCCTCGAGCTTGCGCGCCGCCTCGATGCCATCGAGCTCCGCGGTGGCCGCGATGGTCTCGAGGTACGCCTCCCACTCGATGCGCGCGCGGCCCCAGGCGAGGCCGATCGGAAAGAGGGGCAAGAGGTAGACGAGCGCCATCCACACGTCCCCCATGCGTTTGCGCTGCCGCAGGTGCACCCGCTCGTGCCGGAGCAGGACGTAGCGCGCCTTGTCGTCCATCGCGACCCACGCGTCGGGCACGTAGAGCTTGCCGAAGAGCACCGTGTGGTAGTGCGTGAGGTAGTGGCGCTGCCCGCCGAGCGTCACGAGCACCAAGACGCGCCCGATGGCCCGCTGGAGCGGGCTCGTTCGCTTCGGGACGATTTCGAAGAACGGGAACTCGGCGCGGAGCTCCGCGAGGAACGGCTCGTGGAGGTCGCGGCGTTCGTGGCCAGCGTGAACGTGCGGCATGCGCGGGGAAATCTCGTGCGGGCGGTCTCTTTTTTCAAGGCGCGGCTTCGGCGTCGTCGGGCTGGGCCGGGCCGGCGCGGCGCTTGAGCAGCCCGCCGCCCGTGGCCGCGAAGCCCGCCGCCACGAACGCGCCCGCCAGGGGGCTCTTCGACGCCTCGACGCCGTCGACGGTCTCGACGAGGAGCGCGCGCCGCTCGCCGCCGTCGATCCGCGCCGCCAGCGCTCGCGCCAGCGCGCGGGCCGCCTCGTCGCGCGTCTCGGCCGGCGCGCGCGGCCCCGCGGCCCCGAAGGTGAGCAGCGCCTGTCCGGCCCGCCCGAGCCACCCGAGCAGCGCGCCGTCGCGCAGGACCACCAGGGACCCGGCCGATCGCTGCGGGCGCGCGTCGCGCGGCGGGCCCTCGGGCCAGTCGAGGAGCGCGCCCCACGCGTTCGCGGGATTGGTGGCGGCCAGCACGATTGCGTCGGCCGCGGGGTCCGCGTCGCGGAACGCGCGCAGCCGCTCGTCCGCGCCGGGCAGGGCGAACTGCGCGCCGCCGCGGCCCTCGACGAAGTACCCGCGCCGCACGCGCCCCTGGTCCTCGAGCGCCTTGAGCACGTCGTACACGGCCGCGAACCCGCCCTCGACGCCCTCGGCGTGCGCGGCCTCGCGCGTCACGACGCCGTACCGGTCGAGGAGCGCGCGCGCGAGGGCCATGCGCCGCTCGGTCGCGAAGCCCGCGGCGGCCCGCGCGTCCAGCTCCGGCGAGCGGCCCGCGCGGAGCGACCACCGCCCCTCGCTGCCGGGGGGCCCGGTGCGCGGCGCGCGCGGGTGCCGGGCGTGCGCCCGGCCCCCGCTCGTCTCGGCCGCCGCGCGGGCGCGGCTCCGGAGCGGCTCGAGCGTGTCGTTCGTGACCTCGCCGGCCCACACCATCTGCCAGAGCACCTCGAGCACCTTGCCGGGGAACCCGCCCGCCTCGCGCGCGATCTCCGCGAAGAAGACCGCGCCGCGCCGCTGGAGCACCCCGCGGATCGCCTCGGCCACGGGCCCCTCGATGGGCTGCGGCGGCCGCGCGAGGAGCGCCTCGGAGTCCGCGCGGTACAGCGCGACGCGGCCGTCGGTCGCGCCCACCGCCTCGAGGCCCGCCCACACGACCTCGCCCGAGGCGCAGAGCGCGTCGAGGTCCC
Organism: uncultured delta proteobacterium; assembly: GCA_963797395.1. Taxonomy (GTDB): domain Bacteria; phylum Myxococcota_A; class Polyangia; order Polyangiales; family Polyangiaceae; genus Palsa-1150. The sequence continues at coordinate 3,146,582 of CAWCPA010000006.1, read as the reverse complement.
ACGGCAAGTACGACGCGAGCCGCGCCGGCAAGATCGCCGACTCGAGCGCCGAGGCGAGGAGCGGGCACCCTTCGAGCTCGCCCACCACGGCGAGGAGCGCGTCGCGCCCGCGCCGCGCCCGCGGCACGCCTTGCCACTCGAGGAGGAAGCGCGCGAGCGCCCGCGGCTCCACCGGCTCGATCGCGCGGCGCAGGAGGGCGAGCGACTTGCGGCGGAGCGCGTCGAGCACCTCCCGATCGCAGAGCTCCGGGGACGTGCCCTCCGGCAGGAAGGCGCCCTCGACGAGCCGGCCCTCGACGAGAAGCGCGTCGAGCGCGGGGGCGGCCGCGTCGGGCGGGAGGCCGAACCGGGCCGCGGCCTGCGCGGCGGAGAACGGGCCGTGCGTGCGCGCGTAGCGCGCGAAGAGGGCGCGGCGCGGCTCGGGCGGCGGGGCGCGGAGGGCCTCGGGCAGGCCGTCGGGCAAGGGGAGGCCGAGGCCCACGGCGAGCTTCGCCGCGTCCTCGGCGGCGACGAGGCGCGGCTCGCCCGCGACGGGCATGGTGAAGGCGCGCCCGGCGTCCTCGAGGGCGCGGGCCCACTCGGCGGCGCGCTCGGGCGGCGCGCTGCGGTCGCGGAGCTCGGCGGGCGAGAGGTCGCCGATCGCGAGCAGCATGTCGTGGACGCCGTCGGCGTGCGCCGCGGGGCGCGTGAGGCGCTGAAGGGTGCGCTCGTGCTCGGCGATCGCGCCCGGCGTCGAGCAGGCGGCGCATCTCGACCTCGCCGAGCAGCTCGCGGAGGCGGTCGAAGTCGATCGCCATCGCCTGCGCGCGGCGCTCGGCCGCGGGCGCGTCGCCGTCGTAGATGAAGTTCGCGACGAACGCGAAGAGGACGCTCGCCGCGAAGGGCGATGGCGCGCGGGTGTCCGCGGTCGTCACGCGCACGCGCCGCGCGGCGACGTCGCGGAGCAGGCCGACGAGCCCCGGCAGGTCGAAGACGTCGCGCAGGCACTCGCGGTACGTCTCGAGCACGATTGGGAAGTCGGGGTGCCGCGAGGCGACCGCGAGGAGGGCCGCGGCGCGCTTGCGCTGCGCCCAGAGGGCGGTGCGCCGGCGCGGGTCGCGCCGCGGCAGGAGGAGCGCGCGCGCGGCGCACTCGCGGAAGCGCGCGGCGAAGAGCGCGGTGCCCTCGAGGGCGCGCGTGACCATCGTCTCGATCGCGTCGGCCGACGGGAAGAACAGCTCCGCGGGCGGCGGCTCCTCGCAGGCCGGGATGCGGAAGGCCATCCCGTCGTCGGTGTAGAACATGTCGGCCTCGACGTACCGCTCGCGCAGGCGCGCGGCCGTGGCGATGGCCCACGGCGCGAGGACGCGCGTGCCGAGCGGGCAGAGGACGACGACGCGCCAGTCGCCGATTTCGTCGACGAACCGCTCGAGGACGACGGCGCGATCGCTCGGGACCTCGCCCGTGGTCTGGACCTGGTCCCGCACGTACGCCGTGATGGCCTGGACGGCGGCGCCGTCGAGCGCGTGCTCGGCGCGGAGCTCCTCTTCCCCGGCGCGGCCCGAGGCCACGTGCCGCACGAGCTCCCCGATGCGCAGGCCGAAGGCGCGCGCGCGGCCCGGCCGGTCGCCGTGCCAGAAGGGCATGCGCCCGGGCTGGCCGGCGGCGGGAGTGACGAGCACGCGGTCGTGGGTGATCGTCTCGGCGCGCCACGACGAGGCGCCGAGGAGGAAGACGTCGCCCTCGCGCAGCTCGAACACCATCTCCTCGTCGAGCTCGCCCACGCGCCGGCCGCCGCCCGCGTCGGCGTCGCCTTCGGCGGCGAAGACGCCGTAGAGGCCCCGGTCGGGGATCGTGCCGCCGTTGACGATCGCGAGCTGCCGCGCGCCCGCGCGCGGCGAGACGCGGCGGCGCGTGCGGTCCCACGTGACGCGCGGGCGGAGCTCGGCGAAGTCGTCGGAGGGGTAGCGCCCGCTCAGCATGTCGAGCACGCCCTCGAAGGCGGCGCGCGGCAGCTCGGCGAAGGGCGCGGCCCCGCGGACGCGATCGAAGAGCGCGCCCTCGTCGAGGCCCGGCTCGCCCTCGCTGGTCGCGATGGCCACGATCTGCTGGGCGAGGACGTCCAGCGGATTGCGGGGATATGCGGTCTCCTCGACCTCCGCGCGCCGCATGCTGGCCGCCGCCGCGGCGCACGCGACGAGGTCCTGCTTGTGCTTGGGCAGGAGCACGCCGCGCGGCACGCCGCCGACGCCGTGGCTCGCGCGGCCGACGCGCTGCAGGCCCGAGGAGACGCTCGACGGCGCCTCGATCTGGACGACGAGGTCGACCGCGCCCATGTCGATGCCCAGCTCGAGCGAGGACGTCGCGACGATGGCGCGGAGCTCGCCGCGCTTGAGCCGCTCCTCGATGGCGGTGCGCTTCTCGCGCGCGAGCGAGCCATGGTGGGCCAGGACGATGTCCTCGGCCTCCGGACCGGCCCGAGCGCGCTCGACGTCGTTGAGCGCGGAGGCGAGGCGCTCGGCGAGGCGGCGGCTGTTCACGAAGACGAGGGTCGAGCGGTGCGCGCGAATGAGCTCCGCGACGCGCGCGTGCACGCCCGGCCACACCCCCGGTCCCTCCTCCGGGCCCGCCGCCTTCGCGCGGGCGCGCGGCGTGTCGGCGAGGGTCGCGACCGACTCGACGCGGAGCTCGAGGCGCTTGCGCTCGCCCGCCTCGACGATCGTGACCGGCCGCGGGGCGGCGCGCGCGCCCCGGACCTCGAAGCCGCCGAGGAGCCGCGCCGCCTCCGCGACCGGGCGCTGGGTGGCGCTCAGGCCGATGCGCTGGAGGGGCGGCGCGCCGGGGTCGCGGATGGCCTCGAGGCGCTCGAGCGAGAGGGCGAGGTGCGCGCCGCGCTTGCTCGGGACGAGCGCGTGGATCTCGTCGACGATGACCGTCTCGACCTCCGAGAGGCCCTCCCGGGCGCGGGCGGAGGCGAGGAGGAGGTAGAGCGACTCGGGGGTCGTGATGAGGACGTCGCCGGGCGCGCGGAGCATGCGGGCGCGGTCCCGCGCGGGCGTGTCGCCCGTGCGCACGTCGATCGTGACGTCCCGATGCGGCATGCCCTCCGCCGACGCGCGGGCCGCGATGCCGGCGAGCGGGACGCGCAGGTTGCGCTCGACGTCGAACGCGAGCGCCTTGAGCGGCGACACGTAGAGGACGCGCGTGCGGAAGCGGGGCGCGTCGCCGCGGCGGCGGGGCTGGCGGGGGGGGCCGGGCCGAGACGCATGAGCCGGTCGATGGCGACGAAGAACGCGGCGAGCGTCTTGCCCGACCCGGTGGGCGCGAGGAGGAGCGCCGACTCGCCCCGCGCGATCGACGGCCACACGAGCTCTTGCGCCGGGGTCGGCCCGCCGAGGGCCGCGCGAAACCACCCCGCAGCGGGCGCGACGAAGAGGTCGAGGGGGTCGGGCGACGAGGCGGCCACGGGAACGTCACGCTATAACGTGACTCCGCGATGAGCGACGTATCGCGAGCCCCGCCGTCCCGCGCGCCGAGCGCCCCTCGCGCGTCCGCCGCCCCGGCCGCGCCGAGCGCGGCGCCGGTCGCGACCGAGTTCGAGTTCTCCGAGGCCCACAAGGAGTCGCTGGCCGGGCTCGCGGCGTCGATGAGCTTCGTCGGCGTTTGCGAGGTCCTGCTCGGCCTCATGTCGGCGACGTTCGCGCTCGGGGCGGGCTACAGCGGCTACCCCGGCGTCGCGGCCGGCCTCGCGGCCGGGGCGGCCGTGTGCATGCCCTTCGGCTGGTGGGCGATGTCGGGCGGACGCTCGCTGTCGGCGCTGGTCCGCACGCGCGGCCGCGACGTCGCGCACCTGATGGAGGCCGTGGGCCACCTCCGCTGGCTGTTCGGCTTCGCGCGCGTCTTCATCATCGTCTACGCGCTCGCCGCGATGACCGCGGGCGGCGCCTACGTGTGGTGCAACTTCGCGGTCGACAAGGGCGGCAAGTGCTTCTCGTTCCTGGGCGGCTAGACCGAGCGAGGCGATGAACGGCGCGACGCGACGGGAAGCGGTGGAGAGGGCGCGCCGTTCCGGCCGCGTCGCCGTCCTCGCGATCCTGGTCACGGTCGTCGTCCACGCGGCGGCCGTGTTCGCGCGGGCGCCGGCGGGACTGTGGGCCGACCCGGGCGCTCCCGCGGCGTCCTTCGAGGTCGTCCGGGTCGTGAACGAGGTCACCACGCTGACGTGGGACGTCGCAATGGTCCTCTTCCTCGTGTGGCTCCACCGCGCCCTCGCGAACACGGCGGTCCTCGGGGCGCCGAGCCGGTTTCGCGGCTGGAAGGCCGTGGTCCTGTTCTTCATCCCGATCGTCTGGTTCGTCGGGCCGTACCTCGTCATGAGGGACCTGCTCCTCAGGAGCGACCCGGGCCCGCTGCCCGACGCGCCGGTCTACCGGGCCCGCGACGTCGCCGACTACCGGGGCGGCGAGCGCGAGGCCGTCGCGCCGCCGACCTGGGCGTACCCGGCGCCCCTCCTCGCGTGGTGGGGGCTCTTCGTGCTCCGCCTGTTCGGCGCCCCCTGGCTGCCGGTCTTCGTCGTCTCCCGTGCCGTCGACGCCGCGGTCTCCTGCCTGTCGGACGCCGCGGCGGCGGTGGCCTGCGCGATGGTCATCCGCGCGGTCGGCGCGCGGCAGCGCGAGCGCCTCCGCCGGCTCGAGGCGCTCGAATGACCCCGGCTGCGCTATAGAGCTGCCCGTCATGGAAGGCGTTCCTCCCGGCACCCCCGTCGTCGTGGGCGGGCGCCTCGTGCCGATGCCCGCGCTCGGCCCCGGCGATCGCCTCCTCGCGGTCGGTCGCACCGGCGCGCTCGTGGTGATCCCGGCCGCCGCGCACGCCGCGGCCGCCGAGGCCGTGCGCGAGGCGGCGGACGCGGTCGGCCCGCTCGCTGCGTGCCGGCCCGACCAGGTCGACGCCTTCTTCGCGGGCTTCGCCGACCGCCTCGCCGATCCGGCGGCGTGGGGCGCGATCGCCGCCGCCAACGACGAGGACGTGCGGGCCGCCGAGGCGCGCGGGCGCGGCACCTCGCGCCTCCGCGCGACCGAGAAGATGCGCGCCGCCATGATTGACGGGCTCCGCGGCTGGGCGTCCACGCGGCCGCGCGTCGGAGCGGTGCTCGAGCGCCGCGAAGGCGGGGGCGAGGGCGAGCGATTCGTGATCGAGCGCCGCGCCGCGCCGCTCGGCGTCGTCGCGTTCGTCTTCGAGGGGCGGCCGAACGTGTTCGCCGACGGCGCGGGCGTCGTGCGCAACGGCAACTGCGCCGTGATGCGCATCGGCGGCGACGCGCTCGGCACCGCGCTCGCCATCGAGGAGCGCGCCCTGCGTCCCGCGCTCGACGCCGCCGGCCTCCCGCGGGGCGCCGTGCGCCTCCTCCGCAGCCGCGACCACGCCGCCGGCCAGGCGCTCTTCACGCTGCCCGAGGTGCGGCTCGCGGTCGCCCGCGGGTCGGGGGCCACCGTCGCCCTCCTCGGCGCGATCGCCGAGCAGCACGGCATCCCGGCGTCGCTCCACGGCACGGGCGGCGCGTGGCTGTACGTCGAGCCGAGCGCGCCCGCCGCGGCGCTGGAGAACGTCCTCCGGAGCAGCCTCGATCGAAAGGTGTGCAACACGCTGAACGTGCTCGTGCTCGATCGGCGCGCCGTCGACGGCCTCGGCCCGGTGTGCCGGCGCGTGCTCGCCGAGCTCGGCGCGCGCGTGCACGTCGTCCGCGGCGCCGGCGGCGCGGTGCCCGGCGAGCCGCTCGCCGAGGAGGACCTCGCGCGCGAGTGGGAGTGGGAGGGTACGCCGGAGCTGTCGGTCGTCACGGCCGACGGCCTCGAGGAGGCCGCCGCGCTCTGCAACCGTTACAGCCCGCGCTTCGTCGCGTCGGTGCTGTCTCGCCGCGAGGGCGCGTTCGAGGAGTTCTACGCGCGCGTCGACTCGCCCTACGTCGGCAACGCGTTCACGCGCTGGGTCGACGGGCAGTGGGCGTGGGACCGGCCGGAGCTCGGCCTGACCAACTGGGAGCGCGGGCGGCTGCTCGGCCGGAGCGGCTTCCTCTCGGGCGACGACATCATCGCGGTACGGGACGTGTTTCTCGACACCACCGGCTCGGCCCCGCAGCGTCGCTGAGGCGCTTTTGCGGGTGCGACCCGCTACCGGGCGCAGCGGGTGGCCTTAGGGATCGGGGGATGTTTCGCACACCGACGATCCCTTTTGCCGTCGCGCTGGCCCTCGCGCCCCTGGCGGGCGGCTGCGCATCGACGCCCACCTCCCAGGCGTTCGTCCAGCGCGTCACGCCCGGGCTCGCGAACGTCCCGTGGATCAGCGGCGAGACGTACCAAGAAGACCTGCGAACGCCGGACGTGGTCTCGAACGGCCTCGACGCTTGCGGGCGTGGCTTCGAGCACCAGCGCCTCTGGGACCAGTGGCCACCTTGTCCTTCTCCGGCTGCGCCACCCGTCGCGGGCAAGAGGCAGCTGCCCACTTCGAACAGCGTCGCGAGCGCCGATTCTCGTGAGGCCGTGGCAAGAGGTCACGGTCTTCGAGTGGCCGTGCACGCCGCCCATCGCACCACGCGCCGGAGGTGAATTCACCGGGGTCCGCTGCCGCTAGGGTGTTCACGGGTGCCCGCGATTTGCGCTTCGAGAGCGATCTCGTCGAGAGCCTCGCGTTGACGCGACCGTGGTCTCGCCTTCATCGTTGAAAGAGTGACTGCTGCGTCGTCGCAGTCACTTCGCGCCCGCGGGGGGGGATGTGATCGTCTGGTCCTCGAGCTCCGGTGAGCTCGAGCGGGCGATCGCGCGGGCGCATCGAGAGGTCGCGGTCATGGGGGCAGCCCGGGGGACAGAGCCACGAAAGCTCGAGGAGCCCGAAGCTTCGGGAATAAAGGTCAGGTTGAGGTCGACGGTCACGGATTCTTGCTCCGTCCTCGACCGTGGCAGGGCACATCACGAACGCGCCGGCGATGGCCGTCGAGACGAAGGCGCCGCCTTCGTTCGAGGCCTTCCGTGCGACGAAGTTCTTTCCGGCGCTCGACGGCCTCCGGTGCCTGAGCATCGTGGCAGTGCTGCTGTATCACGCCGACTGCCGGCTGCCGGGGCTGCTAGGCGTGCGCGGCTCGGCGGGCGTGGACCTGTTCTTTGTGATCAGCGGGTTTCTGATCACGACATTGCTGCTACGCGAGCGCGACGCGCGCGGCGCCATTTCGCTCCGGAACTTCTACGTCCGGCGGACGCTGCGCATCTTCCCGCTCTACTACGCCGTGCTCGCGGCGTTCGTCGTGGCGACGCTGCTCTTCGACCGGGGCACGGTGGCCGGGCACGAGTTCTTCCGGCACTTGCCGCTCTACGCGGTCTACGCGAACAACTGGGTCATCGACAAGGGACCCCGGCGCGTGATCTTCGCGTGCTCGTGGTCGCTTGCGACCGAGGAGCAGTTCTATCTCTTCTGGCCGTCGGTGCTCGCGTTTTGCAAGAAGCGCTGGCAGCCCCCTGCGATCATCGCAGGCGTGATGGTCGCGACTTGGGCGCTGCAAGGCCTCACCTCGCACGGCGTCGTCGACCTCGGGGAGATGCCGAACCGCATCTTGACGAGCGCGGCGCCCGGCATCTGCATGGGGTGCCTGCTGGCGTTCGCGCTGAACGACCGGGCGTGCTTCGAGGCGCTGCGCGGGCCCCTCGGCTCGCGGTGGACGTCGCTCGCGGCCCTCGCCGCGGTGCTCGTGCTGTCGTCGGTGCGGGCGGTGGGCATCGACTTGATCCGTGCCGCGATGGTGGTGCTCCTCGCGAGCGTGGTGGTGAACCCCGACTACGCGCTCCGGCCGATGCTCGAGAACCGCGCGGCCCGGCACGTGGGCGTGGTGAGCTACGGCATCTACCTGCTCTTCACCCTCGTGCTCAACCTCGGCACGCGCACCCTGCACACGCAGTCCGCGGCGATCAAGTTCGCGTGGATGATGGGCGTGTCGACGGTCCTCGCGACGCTCGTGTTCCGCTACTACGAGACGCCCTTCCTGCGCCTCAAGGAGCGCTTCACGAAGCCCGCGTCCGAGGCGGGCGCGGAGCCGGCGGCCGAGGAGCTCCCCGTGACGTGAGCCTGGCGACCTCCCGGGGCTAGCGGAGCGCCGCCAGCCCCGAGTCGTGGCCGCCCGACCTGGGGAGGAGCCACGAGAGGTCGAGCTCGAAGTGGAGCGCGACGATCGGCGGCTGGGTCGAGTCGCCCGAGCCGTCGACGAACGAGTCGCGCGCGATGTTGAGGCCGAGACCGAAGCGCAGCGTGACCGCCGCCGCTTCCCCGATCTCGGCGCGCAGATCCACGGTCGGCCCGACGTCGACGTAGAGGAGCGTCTGCTCGGTCGCCGGCGGGTCGCCGCCGGTCCCCGCCGAGACGAGGGTCGCGCCGGCGTCCGCGCCGCCGCAGAGGTCGAGGCGCATCCCGCCTCCGCTGCTGTAGTTGCCCGAAGTGGCCCAGCACGCGTCGAGGCGCCCCGCGAGCCAGAGCATCTGAAGGCCGCTGCTCGGCGCCTTGCCCACCTCGAGGGCCATGCGGAGAAACACGTTGTCGCCGATCGGATCGGTTACGAACGGCGAGAAGCCCGCGACGCCGCTCTCGGCGATGCCCGAGTGCAGGAAGCCTCCGACCCCGAACTCCACGCCCGACGCCGCGCGCGCGCGCGGCTGGAAGGGGGAGTCGTCCTCGTTCGCGGGCTCGAGCCGCCGCGCCATGGCCGGCTTGCTCGGCCAGGTGTCCTCCAGCGTGCTTTTCGTGGGAGGCGCTGCCGCAGGCGCGGCGGGGGCGGGGGCGGGCGGCGGAAGCTGCGGGAGCGGCGCGCTCTCCCCCTCGGGTGCCTGCGGCGTCTCCTGCGGATTCTCGGCTGGTGTTGGGGCAATCACGCCCGACGGCAAGGGTGGCGGGGCGGCGTCTGCCGGGGCCGAAATCGCGGGCGGGTCGGTCGGGGCGGGGGCGGCAAGCGTGGGGGGTGCGTCCAAGCGGGGGAGTCTCCTTCGGACTGGCAATGGCCAGTGTCGCGCTTTTTCATTGTGGGCCGGCGCGATCCATTCAGCGCTGATCGGACGAGCGAAAGCGAACGTAAGCCAAAACCCCTCGGCAAGAGCCTTTCGGTCGGGATACGCTCCTGCTGGATCATTCCGCTGTGCGAAGACCGTCGCCGATTTCTTGCGACCTCGTGCATCCCCATCGAGATACTCGTGTGCTAGAAATGGCGCTCTAATTGTCCGAACGTTCTTGGCTCCCGCGCGGTCTTGTGCCGACAAAGGACCATGTAATCCTCGGGAGGACCATCCCTGACGCGTCCGCGCCAGGCGGGTTGGTCTGACCGCGAGCGGTGGAATTAGGAGGCCGCAGAATGTCGAGCAGACCCAACACCGGCCGAGGCACACAGGCCGCCACGTGGATCCTCTTCGTGGGGATTGGCGCCGCGGCGGTGCTCTCCGCGTGCGTCGGTACGATCTCAGGGGGGACAGCTCGTCTCAGTCGTCGCCGGGAACCGGCGCGGCCAACAGCAGCACAGGCGCTTCGAGCACGCAGGACGCGCTGATTCCCGTGCGCGTGCGCTTGCTCAATCCCACCGAATACAACAACACGGTGGCTGCCCTTCTGGGCGATACGACGCACCCGGGGAACAACTTCCCCACCCCGGACAGCCAAAGCGGATATACGAACAACGCCGGCCAGACGGTGAACGACCTCTATGCCGAGGCGGCTCAGGCGGCGGCGCAGGCGCTCGCGACGACGGCCCTCACGCACATCAGCACCCTCCTGCCGTGCGATCCGACGAAGGTCGATCCCACGACGTGCGCGACCCAGTTCATCACGACCTTCGGCAAGCTGGCGTACCGCCGCCCCGTGACGTCGGACGAGCAGACCGCGCTCCTCGCGCTCTACACGCAAGGCGCGACCGGCGGCTCGTTCAACGAGGGCATCGGGCTGGTGCTAGAGGCCATGCTCCAGTCGCCGAACTTCCTCTACACGACGGAGCTCGGCCCCTCGGCCACGCCGGCCACGATGGTCACGTCGCTCGACCCGTACGAGACCGCGTCGGCCATCTCCTACCTGGTCCTCGCGAGCCCGCCCGACGCGACCCTCACCGCCGCGGCCGACGCGGGCCAGCTCGCGTCGCCCGACCAGATCGAGGCCCAGGTGCGGCGGCTCCTGACCGACCCGCGGGCCAAGGCTCAGGTCCAGCGCTTCGTGTTCGAGTGGCTCGGGATTCAGGACGTCGCGGTCGCCACCAAAGATCCGACGCTCTATCCCAACTTCACATCCACTTTGCAGCAGATGATGGCCGCCGAGACGGCCGCCTATGCCCAGGACGTCATCTTCAACGGCGACGGGTCGTTCAACTCGCTCATGACGGGCCAGTACACGTTCGTCGACAAGGAGCTCGGCGCCCTCTACGGCGTGGGCGCCGCGCAGGACGGCGTGCTCCAGCGCGTGACGCTGCCCGCGGGCCAGCGCTCGGGCCTCCTGACCCAGGCCAGCGTGATGACCGTGTACGCGCACGCGAACGAGACCTCGCCGATCCTACGCGGCGTCTTCCTCCGCGAGCAGATCCTCTGCGAGGCGCTCCCGCCGCCGCCGAAGGGGCTGAAGATCGTCATCCCGCAGCCCGTCCCGGGCATGCCGAACACCACGCGCGCGATCTTCGATCTGCACGTCTCCGACCCCGCGTGCTCCGGCTGCCACGGCCTCATCGACCCCGTGGGCAACCTCTTCGAGGAGTACGACGCGATCGGCGCATACCGCACGACCGAGAACGGCTTCCCCGTCGACTCGAGCGGCACGGTCACCAACACCACCGCCTCGAACGGCACCTTCTCCGGCGCGCCGGGCTGGCTCAAGGCCGTCGGCGCGAGCAGCGAGGCGCAGACGTGCTTCGCGCGAAACATCTTCCGCTTCGGCTCCGCGCAGAGCGATCCCGAGGTCGAGCTGAACATGCTCTCCGTGCTCCAGATGAACCCGCAAACGAGCATGCTCGAGATTCTCGTCGCCTACGCGAAGAGCCAGATCTTTTCCCAGCGCGGTCCGGCGCAGTGAGGCCACCACCCATGGCGAGCATCAAGTCCACCCGTCGTTCTTTCCTCAAGGCCGTGGGCGCGTCGGCGATGGCGTTCCCGTTCTACAAGATGCTGGAGGACCACGTCGCGTACGCGCAGTCGGCCGGCGCGCCCCCGCTGCGCTTCCTCTGCATCACGTCGCCGCACGGCACCGCGTACGAGTTCTGGCGCCCGCAGGGCACCGAGACGAACTTCAACATCACGTACCCGAACGCGATCCTCGCGCCGCTCGCGCCGTTCCAGAACAAGCTCCTCGTCCTCGACGGCGTCGACATGCGGACGCAGTGCGAGGACGCGGACTTCGGGCACCTGGGGCTGCAGGCGCTCCTCACGGGCGTCGGCGTCACGCAGGCGTCGGGCATCTCGTCCGTGCCGGGCATGCAGCAGTCGCTCGACCAGTACCTGGCCGCGCAGATCGGCGGCGCGACCGCGTTCCGCTCGCTCGAGCTCAGCCTCGGCGACTGGGACCACTACTGGACGCTCTCGTTCGACTCGACCGGCACGGCGGTGCCGCGGACGAACAACCCGCTCACGGTGTTCAACCGCGTCTTCGCGAACGTGATGCCGAGCGGCACCACGGCGCCGAACCCGCAGGCGACGCGCCTCCTCGCCGAGAACAAGAGCATCCTCGACGCGGTCGCCACCGACATCACGCGCCTCCAGACGCGCCTCGGGCCGGCCGAGAAGAACAAGCTCGACCAGCACCTCACCGCGGTGCGCGACATCGAGGCCCGCCTCTCGCCGACCACGACGTCGGCGACGTGCACCGTCCCGGCGAAGCCGGGCGGCGACTGGGCGTCGACCACGGACATCGACGAGTACTTCACGCCGCAGTTCATCCCGGAGTTCCCGGCGATCCTGCAGCTTCAGCTCGACATGATCGCGCAGGCCTTCGCGTGCGACCTCACGCGCGTCGCCACGATGCAGTGCCTGCACTCGGGCTCCGAGATTCCGATGGCGTACGTCGACCCGTCGCTCGCGGGCATCGACCCGCACGCGAACATCGCCCACCAGTACACGTACGGGTCGGGCAACTCGGTGAGCCTGCAGCTCGCGATGATCCAGCGATGGTTCGCGTCGCAGGTCGCCTACATCATGAACGTGCTCTCGCAGATTCCCGAAGGGAACGGGAGCGTGCTCGACAACACGATCATCCTGTGGTCGGGCGAGCAGGGCGACCCCTGCAACCACTACTTCAACAACATCCCGATCGTGATCGGCGGCGGCTGCGGCGGCAAGTGGCGCACCGGCCGGTACGTGCAGTACTCGATGGAAACCGACCCTTACTGCAAGGGCACGGTGTGCACCCCGCCCGCGGCCACGAACATGACGTGGCTGACGCCGCACAACCAGCTCCTCGTGTCGATCTGCCAGGCGTTCGGCCTGAACAACACCACGTACGGCTGGACCGGATCCACGGGTCCGCTCCCGAATCTCGTCTGAATGAGACGACTCAATCTCCACGTGGGTCGCGCGTGCGCGCCCGCAGCGCTGGGAACGGCGGTCCTGCTCTTCGGGGCCGCGGCGCGCGCCGAGGACGCGAAGAAGGTCGTCGCCGTGGGGGACGGCCCCGACGGCGAGGCCGTCTCGACGAGCGTGGCGTCGCGCGCGGCCGGGTACGCGCCGGGCGACTCGGACGCGTTCCGGGCGGCGCTCGGTCCCGCCGGGTTCAAGGCGATCGGCGCCGCCACCAAGCGCAAGGACCGCGGCGCGGACCTCGCGTCGCGCGCCCGCGCCGCCGCTCGCAAGGCGCACGCGGACCGCGCGATTGTCGTGCACGCCGAGCGCGGCAAGAACAAGGCGGTCCTCGTGCACGCGTGGGTCATCGACGCGCAGGGCAGCGGCCCGGCGGAGGTCGACCAGGACGTGCACGTCTCGCCGGGCGCGTCGGCCGAAGACGAGGCCGACGCGGTGTGGGGCGCGGTGGCGAGCAGCTTCCCGCCGCCTGCCGCGGCGGCGCCCGAGCCGCCGCCGCCCCCGATGCTCGTGCCTCCGGTCGCGAGCGCGAAGGCGACGCCGCCGGTCGCCGCCGCGAGCGTCGCCGCGAGCGCCGGAACGGACGCGGAGGTCGCGCCGAGCGCGGCGCCGCCGGGCGCGGACACGGCCGGTCCCGTCGAGGTGTCGACCGTGCCCGAGCGCCACACGCGCGCGGGCTCGCTCGCGTCGCTGGGCGTGCGGATGGAAGGCGGCTCGCGGCACTTCTCGTACAACCAGCGCGTCGACGGGGCGGGCAACACCACCGCGCTGCGGCCGTACGACCTCTTCGTCGCGCCGGTCGTGAAGATCGAGGGCGACGTCTACCCGTTCCGCGGCCTGCGCGTTCCCGGGCTTCAGGGCCTCGGCGCCGAGGGCAGCTTCGCGATGGCCTTCGGCCTCTCGTCGCAGGACGAGGAGGGCAACCACGTGTCGACGTCGTGGGACGCGTTCGACTTCGGCCTCCGCGAGCGCCTGCCGATCGGGCCGTCGTTCGTGCTCGGCATCGACGCCGGCTACGGCGACACGAGCTTCACGTTCCAGAACCCGTCGCCCATGACGGAGGCGCTCCCGAGCGTCCACTACGAGTACCTGCGCGCGGGGCTCGACGGCCGGTACACCATCCACGGCGACCTCTCGATCAGCGCGAGCTTCGGCTACCGCGACGTGATGTCGACGGGCGACTTCGGAGGCCTCTTCCCGCGGGCGTCGGTCGGCGGCGTCGACGCGTCGCTCGGCGTGGCCGAGCAGGTGGCGAAGGGCCTCGAACTTTCCCTCGAGATCGAATACGCGCGATTCTTCTACAGCCTCCAGCCCCAGCCCGGGGATCAGTACGTCGCGGGGGGCGCCCTCGACGAGATGGCCTCTCTCTCCCTCGGCCTCTCCTACCTCTTCTAGGCTCATGACCGACCCCAGGACTCGGCGCCGCTTGCGCGTCGCATTCACGCTCGCGGGCGCCGTGCTCGCGATCCCGGCGGGCCTCGCCGGGTGCCCGGGCAGCCTGCAAGACCCCGAGCGCTTCGACACCGACGGCGCGGCCTGCCCCGACGTGGGGCAGACGGTCGTCCAGCAGGTCTGCGCGGCGGGGCAATGTCACTCCGCGGCCGTCAAGCAGGGCGGCCTCGATCTCGCATCGCCCGACGTCGCCTCGCGCCTCGTGGGGGTGTCCGCGATGGGGGGGCCGGGGCTCCTCGTGGATCCGACGAACCCTCAAGACAGCGTCCTCTACCAGAAGCTGACGGCCTCGCCGCCATACGGGGCGCGTATGCCCTTCGGGGAGACGCCCCTCGATCCGACGACCATCGCCTGCATGCTCGGGTGGATCGACGGGCTGATCGCGGGCGACGCGGGCGCCGACGGTTCCTTGCTGGAAGCCGACGGTTCGTCCCTGGGCGACGACGGCTCGTCTCCTTCGGGCGACGGCACGGGTATCGGCGACGGTTCGAGCGGCGGGGCGCCGAGCGACAGCGGTGGCTCGGGGCAGGGCACGACGACGAACACCACCCCCGACGCCTCGCACGGCACGACGCCGAGCGACGCCGGGGTGCACTCGACGCATGACGCGTCGACGCACGACGCGTCGTCGTCCGTTCCGGACGCAACGGCGCCGGAGGATGCGGGCGCGAGCGACGACGCCGACACCGACTGACGTCGCCGGCCGGCGCGGACTCGATCGCCGCACTCGCCCCACTTGCGATTCGAGAGAGGCGAACGCATGTGCGATCGTGGGCGCGACTCCTTCGCGGCGCACGGAATCGCGGTACCCTTGAACGGATACGCTCCATCCGGAAAGGGAGACAACATGCTACGGGCCTTTCGTGGTTGCAGTGTCTCGTACGTCTCTTGGCTGGGCATTCTGGCCGCGTGCGGCGTGGCTTGTGGGGGGGGCAACTCATCGACGAAAGGGCCGCCCGACGGTCCCGATGCCACCGACGGGCCGAGCGACTCGCTCATCGACGCGTCGATGCAGCAGGAGGGCGCCGCCCCTCCGCCCGAAGACAGCGGGGCGGGGGACGGCGGGCAGGGGGTCCCGGCGGCGCCGTTCAGCCTACACCTCGTGGTCGATCAATTCGGGTATCGCACGACAGCCGAGAAGATCGCCGTGATTCGCAATCCGCAGTCGGGCTTCGACTCCGACGCGGGGTTCGGCAGCGGGACGACGTTCGCGCTCGTCGACTCGACGTCCGGGACCAAGGTGCTCGAGGCGGCGTCCACGCCGTGGAACGGCGGCGCCGCCGACACGGCGTCGGGCGACCGCGCGGCGTGGTTCGACTTCTCCAGCGTCACGACGCCGGGCACGTACTACGTGCTCGACGAGACCGCGAACCTCCGCTCCTCGACCTTTCAGATTGGCGACGGCGTGTACGACGACGCCGCGGCGCAGGCGCTGCACGCCTTCTACTACCAGCGCGACGGCATCGCGAAGACCGCGAACTTCGCCGGCGACGGCTGGACCGACGCCGTCGAGCACCCGCAGAACACGTCGTGCGCGCCGTACGAGGCCGACGCGGGGACGGGCACCAAGGACCTCCACGGCGGCTGGTTCGACGGCGGGGACCAGAACAAGTACACGAGCCTCGCGGCGCGCGACGCGATCGACCTCCTCCGCGCGTACGTCGAGACCCCGGCTGCCTTCGGCGACGGCACCACCACGGCGCAGATCCCCGAGTCGGGGAACGGCGTGCCCGACGTCCTCGACGAGGTGAAGTGGGCGCTCGACTGGCTGTCCCTGATGCAGAACGCCGACGGGTCGCTCCTCACGATCGTCGAGAACCCCGGCGCGAGCCCGCCCTCGGCCGACCAGGCGCCCTGCACGTACGGCCCCGTCTCGACCTCCGCGACGCTCTCGGCGGCGGCGGCCTTCGCGTACGGGTCGATCGTGTTCGCGGCGAACTCGGCGGCGAACTCGACGTACTCCGGCTACGCGGCCAAGCTCGCGACGCAGGCCGCGAACGCGTGGACGTGGGCGGTCGCGAACCCCAGCGTCGTCTTCTACAACCTCCCTGCGGGCCTCGGCGGGCGCGAAGAGGAGGTCGACGACACCGGGCGCACCGAGAAGAAGCTCGAGGCCGCGGTGTTCCTCTACGAGCTGAACGGCGGCGCCGACTACAAGGCGTACTTCGAGGGCAACTACTCCACGCTCCTCACGACGGTCGATCCGACGCAGCCGTACCTCGCCGACACGGCGCTCGAATACACGAAGATCAGCGGCGCCGATCCGACGACCGCCGCGACCATCGCGTCGACGTTCCAGAGCCGGCTCGCCGCCTCGCCCAACGCGGCGAGCGAGGCCTCGAACGGCGACGCGTACCTCGCGCCCCTCCAGACCTATCCGCTCGGAAGCAACGGCGTGAAGGCCGCGCAGGGCAACCTCTTCTACGACGTCAGCGCGTTCGGCACCGACGCGGCCGACGCGGGCCCCACGCCGGTCGACGCGGGCCGGTACGCCGAGCGGTACCTGCACTACCTGCACGGCGTGAACCCCTTCGGCCTCGCGTTCCTCACGAACATGGCCGCGCACGGCGCGACGTACTCGGTCGCGCGCATCTGGACGCTCTGGTTCACGCCGACGTCGGTGTGGGCCGGCGTCGGATTGTCCGCATACGGGCCGCCCCCCGGGTTCCTGCCGGCCGGGCCCGACCCGCAGTACACCTGGGACGCGTGCTGCCCGCTCAACTGCCAGAGCGACTTCGCGAACGCGCAGTGCGGCACCGCGCCGCCCGACCCGCCGTCGGGCCAGCCGGCCGAGAAGTCGTACCTCGACTTCAACCCGACCTGGCCGCTCGACTCGTGGACCGTGTCCGAACCGAGCGACTCGTACCAGGCGCAGTACATCCGCCTCGCGTCGAAGTTCCACTGAGCGGCGGACGAGCACGAGGCGCACGGGGTGCGCGCCGTCGCACCCCGTGAGTCGCGCGCGCGATGCCAGAGGTCGCGCGAGGGCGGAACTCGCGGTAGGAGAAACCCGATGACCCCGATGTCCATGCGTCGCCTCGGTTCGATCGGGTGCGGGCTCGCGTGCCTCCTCGGCGCGAGCGCGGCCTCCGCGCAGGCCGCACCGGACGCGGACACCGCCGCCGAGGCCGACGCGGGCGCGGACCTGGGCGTGGAGGCGGACGCGATGCCGTTCGCGGAGTGGATCCGCTACGACGACGGAGTCGCCGCGCACGGGGTGAGCTCCTCGGGCGGGTGCGCGGTCGCCGCCGGGGCCGAAGCAGGCGCCGGAGGCGCGGGCGCCGCGGCCAGCGTCGCGGCGCTCCTCGGCGGCGTCGCCTGGCTCGCGCGGCGCCGTCGCCCGGCGTGCTAGAAGACGCCGGCATGACCGAGGTCGACGACGCGACGCTCGCGCTCGCGTTCCGGCTCGCCGATGCCGCGGGCGCCATCATCCGCCCGTACTTCCGCCGCCGCATCGACGTCGACGACAAGGGCGCGGCCAAGGGCGCCATCTTCGATCCGGTCACGGCCGCCGACCGCGGCGCCGAGCAGGCGCTCCGCGCCCTCCTCGCGCGCGAGCGGCCGAACGACGCCATCCTCGGCGAGGAGTTCGGCGAGACCCCCGGCACGAGCGGCTGGCGCTGGGTGCTCGACCCGGTCGACGGCACGCGCGCGTTCATCAACGGCCGCTTCGAGTGGGGCTCGCTCATCGCGCTCGAGCGCGAGGGCGTGCCGGTGCTCGGGGTGATCGACCAGCCCGTCCTCGGCGAGCGCTTCGTCGGCGTCTCCGGGCGCGCGGAGCTCCACGCGGCCGGCAAGGTCGAGCGGCTCGGCGTGCGCCCGTGCGCGCGCCTCGAGGACGCGGTCTTCTGCGCGACGCACCCCGACGCGTACTTCACCGAGGAGGAGCGCGCGCGGCTCGCGCCGCTGCTCGGCGCGGTGCGCATGAGCCGCTGGGGCGGCGACTGCTACATCTTCGCGATGCTCGCGATGGGCTTCTGCGACGTCATCGCGGAGTCGTCGCTGCACAGGTGGGACGTGTCGGCGCTCGTGCCGCTCGTGGAGGGCGCGGGCGGCATCATCACCGACTGGCGCGGCGGCTCGTGCGCGGCGGGCGGGCGCGTGCTCGCGTCGGGCGACGCGCGCGTGCACGATGCGGCGCTCGCGCGGCTGGCCGGTTGAGCTCCGCCCCTTGACTCGCCGCCTCGCGGAAGGAAGAACGAGGCGATGCTCACGCTCTTCTACGCGCCCGGCGCGTGCTCGATCGCCCCGCACATCGCCCTGCTCGAGGCGGGGGTGCCGTTCACGCTGGCGAAAGTCGACTTCCTGCGCGGCAAGCGCCTCGGCGACGGCCGCGACTTCACGAGCGTGAACCCCAAGGGGTACGTGCCGGCGCTCCTGCTCGAGAACGGCGAGCTTCTCACCGAGGCCGCGGTGATGGTCCAGTACATCGCCGACCTCAAGCCCGCGTCGAACCTCGCGCCGGCGTGCGGCACGTTCGAGCGCGTTCGCATGCAAGAGTGGCTGAACTTCCTCGCCACCGAGCTGCACAAGGGCATGTCGCCGCTCTACAAGCGGACGACGCCCGACGAGTACAAGGCGCTCCTCCGCGAGCTCGTCGCCGAGCGCTTCAAGCTCCTCGAGGGCGGCGTGGCCGGCAAGCGCTTCCTCCTCGGCGACCAGTACACGGTGGCCGACTCGTACGCGTTTTACTGCCTGCGCTCGTGGAAGCGCGTCTTCAAGAACGAGCTCACGGGTGCGCTCGGCGACTACTATGGCGCCCTGGCGGGCCGGCCGGCCGTGCAGGCCGCGGTCGGGGCCGAGGGCTTCGGCGGTTTCTGAGGTGTGCGCGCCATCGCTCGCGACGACGAGCGTGCGCCATCATTGACCCGAGGCGCGGTCGTACCTATCTACTTGAGTGTCAGTGACCGAGGGAGGTCACGCCGATGATGCTGCCTTCGCTCCCGCTCCCGCAGTACGACCTGCCCCGCGCCGGCCGCGCGCTCGGCGCGCTGATCGCGAACCCCGACGACCTGCCCCAGGTCTTCACGCTCATCGACTCGCTATCGGGCACGGCCCCGCACCGCCTGCTCTTTCGGATGAAGCGCAGCCCGGAGGGCGCGGCGCTCCTTCGCGAGCGGCCGGACGTCACGCGCTTCCTCGCCGATCGCGAGGGGCTGCGCGCGATGCCCGAAGGGTCGCTCGGGCGCGCGTACCTCGCGTTCGTCGAGAGCGAGGGGATCACGCCCGAGGGCATCCGCGACGCGAGCCTCGAGGCCGAGTCGCGCTCGGACCGCCGGCGGCCCAAGATGTTCCTCTACCTGCACCAGCGCATGCGCGACACGCACGACCTCTGGCACACGGTCACCGGCTACAAGGGCGACGTGGCCGGCGAGCTCGCGCTCCTCGCGTTCACGCTGGCGCAGAACTGGAACTCGGCGGTCGCGCTCATCGTCTTCACGGCCATCGCGAAGGGCCTCGGCTCGGGCTACGTAGAGTTCATCTTCGACGGCTGGCGACGCGGGCGCGCGAGCGCGTGGCTCCCCTCGCAGCGGTGGGAGGAGCTCTTGCCGCTGCCGCTGGTGGAGGTGCGCGCGCGGCTGAAGCTCGGCGCGCCGCCGGCATACGTCCCGCTGCGCACCTCCGAGCTGCGGGCCGGCGGGATGCTCTGATCGCTCACTTGGGCGCGACGTAGACCTTGTAGACGAGCACCGCGGGCCTGTCGCCGAAGGGCTCGACGTGCGTCGCGGCGAGGGCGTCGGCGATGCAGTCTCCGGTGGGCGTGCCGCCGAAGGGCTGGCCGACGTCGACGTGGCTCACGGAGCCGTCGTTCGAGAACGTGACGGTCGTGGAGGCCTTGCCCCACGCCTTGCCGCGGCGGCACTTCGCGACGTCGCGCCACTTGCCGTCGAGCGCGCGGACCGCGGCGGCGTTCTGGAAGGGCGTGTGCACGGGCTCGGACGGGGCGGGCGCGGGGACCTCCGGCGCCGGCTGCGGCGCCGCGGGCGCGAGCTGCGCGACGCTCTCGGCGGGGGGCGCAGGCGCCTTCGGCGGGGGCGGCTCGGCGAGCGCCATGGGCGCGGCGGCGTGCGCGTGCCGGAAGGGCATCGTCGAGGTCCACGCGTACATGCCGACCGCCCAGACCCAGAAGAGCGCGCCCGCGACGAAGAGGACGAACGGCGGCGCGCGCGGCGTGACCAGGTACGCGATCGGCCCCGAGGGACGCGCCAGGGCCTCCGGAGCCGGGGCGTGCGGCGGCGCCGCGGGCCCGGGAGGGATGGGCGGGAGGAACGCCTCGAGCGCCGTGGCCCCGAGCGGATCCACCCCGTGGGTCGTCTCGGGCGCGGGCTCGGTGGACGGGGCGGGCTCGGACGTGGCGCTCGCCGACGCGGGCTGCGCCTCGGGCACAGGCGCCACCGGCGCCACCGGCGGGACCGGCCGCGCGTCCGAGATCTCCGGCAGCGGGGTCGGGAGAGGCGAGTCCTCGAAGAGCGAGAAGTCGGCGGGCTCGGGCGGGGCGACCGGGGCAGGCGGGGCGACCGGGGCAGGCGCGGGCGCCGCGTCGAGCACCTTCGGCAGGTCGCGGCGCGTGGGCGGCTCGAACGACATCGGCTGCGTGCTGACGGTCGGCGCCGGGGGGCGGCTCCGGTTCTCGCCCGCGCCCGGGATCGGCACGTTCACCGGGGCGGTCATGCCGATGAGCGTCGCCGCGCGCACGCGCTGCATGGGCATCGGGGAGGGGACGCGCGCCGACGGACCCGGCGAGGGCACGCGCGCGCTGAACGCCGGCGCGAACGGCGCGAACGGCCCGGGCGCCGCCTGGGAAGGCGCGGGGATCGTCGGCGTGCGCATCGGCGTCGCCGGGGTCGTCGACGCGGGTCGCGGCGCCGGCGCCGGAGCGACCGAGGGCGCCACCACGGCCGCCATGCTGGAGCGCGACACCGAGCGGACCGTGTTCTTCACGTCCTTCCAGAGCTCCGCGGCGTTCTTCTGGCGGCGCGCGGGGGACCGCGACACGGCGCGCGAGAGCGCGCGGTCGATGTTCGAGGGCAGCTTGAGCCCGTGCGCCTGCGGCGTCGGCCGGCGCTGCTCGTCGAGGGCGTGCTCGACGACCGCGCCCGTCTCGGTCTCGCCCATCACGACGCGATCGGAGAGCATCTCGATCACGACGAGCGCCAGCGCGTAGACGTCGGTCGCCGGCCCGAGCTCGCCCACGGTGCGATCGAGCTGCTCGGGCGCGGCGTACGCGGGGAAGAGGAGCCGCAGCCCCGCGCCGGGTCGCGACGGGAAGCCCGACGCGAACGCGTTCATCGTGCGCGCGACGCCGAAGTCGAGCACCTTGATTGCCGGCGTCGACGCCGCGCCGTTCACGACGAACAGGTTGCTCGGGTTGATCGACAGGTGCACCTCGCCCTGCGCGTGCGCGTACGCGACGCCGTCGAACGCGCTCTCCACCAGCGCGAGCGTCTCGTCGACGGTCCGCCCGGCGCATTTGCGCGCGCGACGCCCGAGGAGATCCGCCGCGAGCGACTGTCCCTCGAACCACTCGCGCACGAGGTACGGCACGACGACGCCGCTGCGCGGGACGAGCGTCGAGCCGCTGGCGATTGTCTGCGCGATGTGGAGGTTGCCGCGCGCGAGCCGGTAGTGCACGCGGCTCGCTTCCTTGAAGCCGTCGACGAGCGGGCGCGCGAGCGCGGGGTCGAGCGTCTCGGGCAGGTTCAGGCACTTGATGGCGACGGGCGCGTCGACCCCGAGGTGGTGCCCCTTGTAGACGACGCTGAGGTCTCCTTCGCCCGCGAAGGCGTCCACACGGAACTGGCCGTCGAGGACGTCGCCCACGAGGTCGAACGGATCGCGGTCCATGTGCCAGCCTCCCATTTTGCCCAGGCCGGCTCACGAGTCACCGAACCTCGACGTCGAGACGGCACGGTCCCTGCGTCACCATCCCACACGCGCCCTGCCGCGCGCGCGCCGCAATGTCGCTCCAAGCCGCCGCCGCGGTGCTCGTCGCCATGCTGGCGCCGCTCGTCGTCTTCGGCGCGGCGCTCGCGACGCGCGTGGGCGACCTCGGGAGCCAGGCGCGCAACCCTTCGCTCTGGCGGGCCCTCGCGGCCGCGCTCTTCGGCGTGCCCGCGCTCGCGGTCCTCGTGGCCGAGGCGCTCTCGCTCGGCGCGATGGCCAAGGGTCTGCTCGTCCTCATGGCGATCTCCGCCCGGCGCGCCGCTCCTCCTGAACAAGGTGCGCGGGGGCGCCGAGGCCGACCGCTCGCTCGCCGTGGCCCTCTCGGTCGCGCTCGCAGCGGGGGCGGCCGTGCTCGTCCCGGTGGGCGTCGCCGTGGAGAACGCGCTCTTCGGGCTCGCGTTTCGGGCCTCGGCCGGCGCGGTCGCGCGCACGGTCGTGCCCTCGCTCTTGGTCCCGCTCGGGGCGGGCTTCGCGTTCGGAGCGTGGTGGCCGGCGGCGGCCGAGCGCCTGCGCCCGGTCGTGAACGCGCTCGCGCTCGTGACCCTCGTGGCGGTGGGCGTCCTGGCCCTCGTCGCGACGCGCGGTCATCTCGGCAAGGTCTCCGCCTGGGGCTGGGCGGCCGGGGTCGGGGTCGTCCTCGGGGCCATCGCGCTCGGCGAGCTCGCCTCGCGCGGGCGCCCGGCCGACCGGCGAATCGTCGTCGACGCCGTCGTCCTCGGCAACCCGGGCATCGCGCTCTTCGTCGCGAACGCGAGCTACCCGGAGATGAAGCTCGCGCCCTACGTCATCCTCTTCGTGCTCGTACGCGCCCTGGTGCTGGCGCTCTACGAGCTCGCGCGCCGATCGGGGCCGGAGCCCGGCGCGCGAGGTCCGCTTGGGGCTCGCTACCGCCGCGGCCGACTCGGGTCTTCGAGCGCGTGATTCTCTCGCGAGCCGGCGACGGCACGGGCGGCAGCGAGCCCGGAGTCGTTCACGTCACTGGTCGTGGGGGTGGTTGCGCGCCCACTCCATGCCATCGACCGTGTCCTTGATCGCGGCGTCGGTGTGCTCGAGGGCGGCCGCGCGCCAGCCGTGGTGGTGCTCGGACGCGAGCTCGAGGGAGTGACGCGCCATGCGCAGGTCGTCGAGCGCCTTCTGCATGTGGGGCTGCTCGACGCCCCAGTCGAAGCCGATGGCGCTCGGGCGATTGCCGCCGCCGGCGGCGTGGGCGGTGCTGAAGGCGTCGCGGCCGACGACGAGGGCCAGGACCGCAGAGAGACCGAGAGTCGAAATCTTCCAGATGTTCATCGCGTAGAAACCTCCACGAACGGGCAGCCTATACGCACTTCGACGAGCGAGGCCCCGGCTCGTATGCAGCGCTTGCCGGCTCGTCCGGAATTTTTCTTCAGGCGCCCAGCGTGTCGCCCTCGGCGACACCTCGCCCCATCACCCACTCGGCGCCGCGCATCGCACGCTTGCCTTCGGGCTGCACGGAGAGAAGCTCGAGGAATCCCGCGCCGCACGCCACGATGAGCCGCGACTTGTCCGCGATGACCACCCGGCCGGCGACCCCCGATCCCGCCGCCGCCGGAGAGTGTGACGACTGCGGGGCAAGCGCGGGGATCACGCGCGTGGCGTGGACCTTCAGGGGGCGACCGCGCGCGCTCGTGAACGCGCAGGGCCACGGGCTCATGCCGCGCACGTGGTCGTGCACGCGCGCCGCGGCCGCCGACCAGTCGAGGCGCCCGTTCTCCTTCTCGAGGATCGGCGCGGCGCTGGCGCGCGAGTCGTCCTGCGGTTCGAGCACGTAGGCGCCGGCCACGTACCTCGGCAGCCACTCGCGCACGGCTTCGCCGCCGAGGCGCGCGAGGCGCTCGCCCACCTCGCCCGCGGTCTCCTCGGGGCCGATGGGCGTCTCGACGCGCGCGAACGTCGGCCCGGTGTCCATGCCCTCGTCGAGCTTCATCAGCGTGACGCCCGTCACCGGCTCGCCGTGGACGACGGCCCACGTGATGGGCGCGGCCCCGCGGTACTTCGGCAAGAGCGACGCGTGCACGTTCACGCAGCCGAGGCGGGGCCCGTCGAGCACGTCGCGCCGCAGGATGCGCCCGTACGCGACGACGAGCGCGACGTCGGCGCGCTGCTCGACGAGCCAACGCGCGAACTCGCCGGTCTTGAGCTTCGTGGGCTGCACCACCGGGAGCCCCAGCTCCAGCGCGCGAACCTTCACGGGCGGCGGCGTCAGCGTGAGGCCGCGGCCCGCGGGCTTGTCGGGCTGGCAGACGACCGCGGCGACCTCCGCGAGGCCTTGAAGGGCGTCGAGCGAGGGGACGGCGAAGGCGGGCGAGCCGAAGAAGACGGCGCGGAAGCGATCGGGTGAGGCCATGGCGGCGCCTCAGGGGTTCCCGATCTCGACCTTCGTGCGAGGCTGCGTGATCTCGTGGTCCTCGCCGTCGGCGACGCCGACGAGGGGCGTGACGACGCGGAGCACGTACTTGCCCTTCGGCAGCGAGCCGCTCGGCTCTTGCGGGTAGCCGCGGCCGGGGAGCGCGCCCTTCGCCTTGTCCTTCGACGCCCACTTGTATTTCACCGCGCTCCACGGCGCGGCGTACTTCGCGATGCCGTTCGGCGCGAGGGTGACGCGGGCGACGGTCTTCTCGGGCTCCGGCGCGTTCTGCACGGCGTCGGGGAGCGGGGGCGCCGAGCCGGCGGGCTTGTCGGCGCGCGCGCCCTTGGCCGTGTAGACCTCGAACGCGAAGTGGGGCTCGGGGTCGACGAGGAAGTCGAGCGGCAGCGCCACCTTCCCCTTGTTGTGGAAGGTCACGGTGACGTTGGCGGAGGAGCCCGGAGCGACCTTCGGCGCGTCGACCGCGACGGTGATCTCGAGGTCCTTCAGGTCCTTCGCGGGCTCGTCGGGCTTCGCGTCCTTCGCCTCGCACGACGCCTGCGAGAGCACCGCGGCGAGGTCGGCGACGTTCGCGCCGCCGCAGGCGCGCGCTTCCTTGTCGGGAGACTCGTCCTTGATTGTGACGGGCTGCGTGGGGTCGGCCGCGGCGAGCGTCGAGCGCTCGGGCGGGGGCGGCACGTCGGCGTCGGCCGTCGACTCCGTGTAGTACGGGTTCGACGGATCGTCCGGCGGAAGGGTCTTCGCGCAGCAGGGGAGTGCGACCAGCCCGAGGACGATCGCGGCGGGTATACGCATGATGCACGCGACGCTATCACCGCCCGGCGTCCGCGAAACAGCCTTCCCACGCTCTCGTCGAGGTTGCATCGACGGCGCAAGAAACTTCTGCTCCCGTCACCTCGGCGCAGCGGTCTTGGACCTCGCGGAAGGCGGGCTCGGCGCGCTTGAGTCCGCGCTCGACGTCGCGGACGGCCGCGGCCTGGCCGGGGGTGAGCGCCGCCCCGCCGGGCGCCTCCTGGACGGCGAGGTCCAGGTAGTGCTCGCTCATCGCGCGGCAGTCGTCGGGCGCGGCGCGCCGGTGGCAAGCGGCCGCGGCGCACGCGAGGACCAGCACCGCGGCGCGGTTCATGCCCGAGCGAAGCGAAGGGATCGGGCGGAAACTCAACGCTTCTTCTGTGGATAGAACGGCGCGGCGGCGAGGGCGAGCTGCAAGGCGAGCATGCGGTTGCCCCGCACGCGGACGTCGCCGTCGGCGAGCGCGTCCTCCGGGGGGAGCTGACCGGCGAGCATGCGCTCGACGGTCGCGAGCCCCGTCTCGACGATCACGTCGGCGTCGTCCGGATCGATGCGCCTCCGCGCGGCGCTGCCGAACCCGAACACCACCGAGACCCGCTCGCCCTCCACGTCGCGGAGCGCGAGCTCGATGCGGCCGTGCGCGAGCACCACGCGCTTCACGAGGCGCGGGTCGCTGAGCACCGCGGCGCCGTCGGAAGGCTCGAACTTCGGCAAGAACCGCCGCTCGCCCGCGGCGTCTTCCAGGAACATCTCCACCGCGCGCGCCGTGGTGAAGAGCCAGAGCGACGGCCGCTCGGCCTCGCCCTCGACCACGCGCATGGCGTTGCCGCGAATGTGCACGGTCCAGTCGCCCGCGTCTTCGATGCGCACGGCGACCACGAACGGGTCGGCGGGGGCGTCGGCGGGGACGAGCCTGGCGTGGATGGCGGGGACGACGCTCTCGACGAGCGACCTCACTGTGGTGTCGGTGGGGATTTCGAACGCGTTCACGGGCGCCACCCTAGCCCGCATCGGCGCGGTCCGCGCTACACTCCCGCCCCCGAATGACCCAAGAACGCCCCCGCACGATGAACTTCAACCCGGGCCCCGCGGCCCTCCCGCTGGCCGCCCTCGAGCGCGCCCGCGAGGAGCTCGTCGACTTCCAGGGCACCGGGATGTCGCTGATGGAGAACTCGCACCGGAACAAGGTGTACGAGGCCGTGCACGAGGAGGCCCTCGGCCTCGTGCGCGAGCTCCTCGGCGTGCCGAAGGACTTCGAGCTCCTGTTCCTCCAGGGGGGCGCGTCGATGCAGTTCGCCCTCCTTCCGATGAGCTTCTTGCCGCCCGGGGGCTCGGCCGACTTCCTCGACATCGGGGCGTGGACCGAGAAGGCGCACAGCGAGGCCGCGGCGTGGGCGGCGGTCGCGGGCGCGCGGGCGCGGGTCGCGGGGTCCACGAAGGCGAAGGGCTACACGCGCGTCCTCCGGCCCGAGGAGACCGAGCTCGATCCGTCCGCCGCGTACGTGCACTTCGCCAGCAACGAGACCATCCACGGCGTCCAGTACCTCGAGCTCCCCGCGCTTCGGTTCGGCGCCGCAGATCTGCGACATGTCGAGCGACCTTCTCTGGCGCAAGTTCGACGTCTCGCCGTTCTCGCTCATCTACGCGGGCGCGCAGAAGAACATCGGGCCGAGCGGCGTCGTCCTCGTCATCGCGCGGCGCGAGTTCATCGAGCGGGGCCGGAGAGACCTCCCGAAGATCCTCCAGTACCGCGCGCACCTCGAGGCCAACTCGCTGCTCAACACCCCGCCTACGTTCGCGATTTACCTCGTGCGCAACGTGCTCCAGTGGCTCAAGTCCCTGGGCGGGCTCGACGCCATCGAGCGCCGGAACCGCGCGAAGGCCGCGGAGCTCTACGCCGCTGTCGACGGCCACCCGGACCTCTACAAGGCGCCCGTGGACGTCGGGAGCCGGTCGGTCATGAACGCCGTCTTCCGCCTGCCGAACGACGCGCTCGAGAAGAAGTTCCTCGAGGAGACGTCCAGGGCCGGCATGGTAGGGCTCAAGGGCCACCGCGCGGCCGGCGGCATCCGCGTCTCGATGTACAACGCGGTGGAGCCCATGTGGGTCAGCGCGCTCGTGTCGTTCATGAACGACTTCGCGAAGCGTAACGGCTGAGGCGGCCGGCGCCGTTTTTCGGGTCCCGCCGGCGTGGCAGAACGCCACGATGAGGCGCATTCGCACGCGGCGCTAGCGTGAGACTGCGCAAGTTCCTTCGCTGTGCTGCGCAGAAGACAGGACCGTTGGGAAGCGCCCCGCCCGGCACGCCGGCTGCTGACGCGTACTTGGGATGATTTTCTCGAAGGAGCGTTCACCTCCGCCGTCCGGTATGCGCCCGCGCCCTGCTCGCGTCCTCGTGGTGGACGACGAGATCATGGTCGCGAAGTCGCTTCAGCTCGTGCTGGCCAAGGAGTTCGACGTGAGCCGGACGACCGAGCCGGAGAGGGCCCTCGACTGGCTCGCCGCCGGAGAGCTCTTCGACGTGATCCTGTGCGACGTGATGATGCCGCGCATGAACGGGGTCGAGCTCCGGAACCGCGTCGAGCAGTTCTCGACCGACCAGGCGGCGCGCATCGTCTTCATCACCGGCGGCCTGCTCTTGCCGCAGGTGCGGCTGCTCCTCGACAGCGTGCCGAACACCTGCCTGGAGAAGCCGCTGGATCTCGAAGGGCTTCGGGAGTTGATCCGGCGCCGCGTCCGCGCCGCTTGGCACAAGGCGGGGGGTGCGATATGAGCCGCTCACCGTCATGAGAGGCTTCCTCACTCCCGCCGTGCGCGTCCAGACCACCGACCTCCAGCAGGCCTTCCAGGGCCTGTCGCGGCACCGCCGCTCGAGGCTCGCGCGCGCCGCGCACACCACGCTCGTCAAGGCCGACCAGTGGGGCCGGGGCGGCGGCGTGCCCGCCGAAGTCGCGACGGCGCTCGAGGGCAGCGTGAAGGCCCTCTCCGCCAAGAAGAAGAAGTAAGCCCCGCGCTCAGAGGCCCAGCGCCACGTCGCAGTTCACGCGCGGCGTGAACTTCACCGCGCCGGCGCCGAGGTCGTGCGAGTCGAAGGCGAGCGTGCCGGCGGCGGAGACGTCGCCGTGCACCGTCGCGATGCCGGTGTTCTGCGCGAGCTGGCGGATCTCGTAGCCGATGTCGAAGGGCTGCCCCGGGCCGAGGGGCGCGTCGAAGGCGGTGCACGGCACCGGCCCCGCGCTCCACGAGAGGTCCGCGCGGAAGCCGTCGTCGAAGACCTTGAGCGCGCCCTTCACGTTGCCCACGAGGGGGCCTGCCGCGATGCGCCCCTCGGTCAGGTCGATCGTCTGGGTCGTCTCGGGGTGCGCCGCGTCGGCGCGCGGAGCGCGGTCGCCGTTCGCCGTGAGGTCCCACACGACGTCGAGCGGGCGTGGCACGCCCTCGACCGTGGCGCCGTAGAGGCCCCCCCTGGCCGTGGCGCTCGCGCCGCCGTGGACGGTGAACGGCACGTACCGGAGCGCCAGCTCGAGCTGGATCGCGCCCTTCAGCCCGAGGAGCGACGGCGGGATGCCCAGGTGGGCGAGGGGCGATCGGGGGATCGTGGCCTCGGCGGACGTGATGCCCTCGGCGCCGCCCACGAGCAGCACGTCGCAGGTGTCGGGGACGCCCGGGTCGAGCGCGATGCGCGCCCGCGACGCGCTCGCGTCGCGATCGAGGTCGACGCGCCACGGGCCGAGCGTGCCCGCGGGGATGGTCACGCTGACCTGGCTCGACGTCGCGTGCAGCGTCGTCTCGACGTGCGCGGAGGCCGGATCGCGCGGGGTCGGGTTCACGGTGCTCCACGCCGCCTCGAGGTGCACGCCGGACGCCTCGATCGTGGCGCTGTCGCCGATGGCCCCGCGCCAGACGAGGCGCGACCCGTCGATCACGACCGAGCGCGGCGCCCCGTCGTCGCCCTCGCCGTCGCCCTGGTCTTTGCGTTCCTCCCGCCAGTGCTCGAGGGCCGCGGAGATGGCGCTCCAGCGCCCTTCGAGCTGCACCTCCATCCCCGACAGGCTCAGCGTGTCGAGCCGCAGGCCGTGGGAGCCGATAGTCATCTCGGGCACCTCGACGCTCGCGCCCGGGAGCGCGCTCGCGGTGGCCTTCACGCCCGTCAGCAAGAAGCCAGCGTGGCTCATGCTCGCGCCCTCGACGGTGAGCTGGATCCCGTACGCGGCCGCCCGCGCGATGCACTCGCTGCGCACGTACCGCGGCAGGCCGATCTCCACCGCCGCGCCGCACGCGACGACGGCGAGCGCCGCGATCGCGAGGATGCGCCCGGCTCCGCACCCGTCGCGGGCCTTCGGGACGACAAACGTGCCCGGCGCGCCCGCGGCCGCCGGCGGCACCGATGGCGCTTTGGGTCCCGGTAGCTCGAGCTGCAGCGCGGCAGGCTTGCTTCGCTCCCCTTGCGACGGATTCCGGCTCCACGTACCCGATGGTACCACCCTGGGACGAGGGCGAGGGCCGCTCAGCGGGACCAGGTGGAGCCGAGGCGCCTGCGGAGCGCGGTGGCCTCGCGCGTCAGCGCGAAGCGCGCCAGGTCGCCCGCGAGGGGGTGGCGCAGCACGCTGCCGAGCGCGCCCGTGCCGGGCGCCTCGATCGCGGCGCCGAGGGCCGCGTCGAGTGGGCGCATCTCCTCCAGCATCGCAGAGAGGTCGCCCCCGACGAGGAACGCCGTGCGGAGCTCGCCGCGCGTCAGGTTCTGGACGAACTCGTGCGCGACGGGCGGCTTGGCGGTCGGGGCGGCGAGGTGCGGCGCGAGCTCCTCGAGGAGCTTGCGCTGCCGGCGGGAGAGGGCGCGGGCGATCGCGGCCTCGTGCTGCCCGACGAGCGTCGGGTCGCCGGTGCCGTACCCCTTCACGACCTGCCGCGCGCCGGCCACGAGGAGGGCCTCGATCTGCGCGGGCGAGAGCTCCTCGAGCCAGGGCACCCCGAACGCGATGCGCGCGAGGGCGCGCGCGAGGCCGGCCACCTGGATGGCCTCCGGCTGCTTCACGAACGCGGGCGACACGATGACCCACGGCTCGTCCTGCGCGAGGACGCGGGTGCGGAGCGCGCCCGGAGCGACCGCGAGCTCGACGCTGGCGACGCCGAGCTGGCGGGCGACGCGATTGAGCAGCGCGCGCGTGGGGTGGCCGCTGCGCGACGTGATGCGTTCGCGGGGCGTGACGCCGAGGGTGCCGAGGTCGGCGCGGAGGATCTTGCCCTCGACGCCCGCGATCGCCGCGGCGACCTCGAGGAGCACGTGCCGCCCCTCCGGCGGGAGGGCCTGGGTGACGAGCGTCGGCCGGTCGAGCACGGCGTTCGGGGCGTCGAGCGCGCGGGGCCTCCGGCCCTTGAGCCACGCCCCGCGCGTCTCCTCGATCTCGCCGGTCAGCGCGCGAAGCTCCGCGACGACGACCGCCTCGTCTTTCCAGCTCTCGGCCTCGAGGGTCTTCTCGAGCACGGCGAGCGCCGCGGCCGGGTCCGAGATCGAGAGCAGCGGCTCGGGCGAGGGCTGGAGCATGTCGAGGAGGACCTTCGTCGCCTCCTCGGGCGCCTTGGCCTGCGCCAGCGCGCCGGCGAGCTCGAAGCGCGACTCGTAGAGGCCGGGCTCCGCGGCGACCGCGCGCTGGAGGTGCGCGATGCCGTCGCGCAGGCGCGACAGGGAGTGCACCTCGAGCTGGCCGAGCGCCGCGAGCCAGCGCGGGTCGACGCGGCCGAGGCGGTCGCCGAAGCCGATGACCGCCCCGAGCGCGCGCGCGAACCCGACGTTGTCCATCCCGTCGGGCTTGCGGAAGAGCGCCGTGAGCTTCGCGAAGGCCCGCGCGTTCGAGGGCGACGAGACGACCGCCTCGACGAGCGTCTTCTCGGCGGCCTTGCCGAAGCCGAGGCGGATCTGCACCTCGGAGAGCTCGAGGAGCAGCGCGGTCTTTTGCTCCGGCTCGCGCTCGGCATCCGCGAGGCGCCCGAGCCAGTCGGCGATCTCCTCGCGGCGCGCCCGCGACGCCGCCGGATCCTCCGGCGCCGGCTCGGCGGCCGCGCGCCGGAGCAGCGCCCGGAGCGCGCGCACGTTCGATGGATTGAGCGCCAGCGCCGCGCGGAGCGAGCGATTGACCTCCCGGGGCCGCGCGAGCACCTTCTCGTAGATGCTCGCGAGCGCGAAGAAGGCCGTCAGCTTGGGGCCGGTCTCGCGGCCCGTGGACACCACCGCCTCGAGCGCGTCGACCGCCTCGGGCCACACCCGCTGCGCGATGCACAGCTCGGCCAGCGTCAGCAGCGAGGGGACGTGCTGCGGGGCGATCGCCCGCACGCGGCGCATGGCGTCGATCGACACCGTGAGGTCCTTGAGCTCGTCGCGGGCGACGCGCGCGATCTCCGAGCCGAGGAGCACCATCGCGTCGGGCGTCTTTGCGACCCCGAGGGCCTCGCGGAAGGCGCTGACCAGCCGCTCGCCCTGCCGCGACTCGAGGAGCACCGTGGCCAGGCGCCCGGCCGCGGCGATCGAGTCGGGCTCGGCGCGCAGGGCCACCTCGAGCATCGTCGCGGCGCGGGCCCGGCGTTCGCTCGGCGCGCCGAGGCGCGGGTCGGGGTCGTGGCCGAGGAGGATCTCGGCGCCCTCGACGAGGTAGCGGGCGCGCAGGCGCGGGTCGACGGCGAGCTCGGCGAGGGACACGGCGGCCGCCATGGCCCCCTCCGCGTCGTGCACCCGGCTGGAGAGCCGGTACACGCCGGTCGCGGCGGCGAGCGAGCGGTCGTCGATGCGCAGCGCGTCGCGGTACCGGTCGAGGGCCTCGCGGGAGAGCTCTTCGCCGGTCTGCGAGTCGGGCCGGTCGGTCGCCGCGGCTTCGAGGAGGAGCGCGAGGCGGAGCTGGAGGGCGAGGCGGGTCTCGTCGTCGGACGCGAACGCGACGAGGGCGCGCAGCGAGGCGAAGACGGTCTTGCGCGCGCGGGGATCTCCCTGGCGCGCGTTCGGGAGGTCGCGCCGCAGGAGGGCCTCGAGCGCCGAGGGGTCGGTCGGGTCGAGCTCGAGGATTTGTCCGTACGTGGCCGTGGGGTCGCCCGAGGCCAGGCGCCACTCCTCGAGGAAGGCGAGGTTCCAGAGCGCCCCGAGGCGCGCGCGCGCGTCCTTGAACTCCTCGCCCTCGGCGGCGAGGACGCGCGCGAGCGGCGCCGGGTCGTTCGACCGACGGCGCAAGGACTCGAGCGTGCGGAGGGCGGGGACGTCGTCGCGGCGCTCGACGAGCGCGCTCTCGAGCAGCGAGGTGGCCCGCGCGTTGTCTTGCCCGATCTCGACGAGCAGCGCGGCGAGGTTGAAGGTCATCGCCTGCGCCTGGGCGGGCGCTGCGCGCTCGATGCGCTTCGCCAGCAGCGACGCGAGGTCGGCCAGCTCGGCGCCGTGCCCCTGCCGCGCGCGCCGGGCCGCCACCCGCGCGAGCCGCGCGGCCACGAGGTCGTCGTCGGGGGTCTCGTCGAGCGCCCGCCGGTAGGTGCGGAGCGCGCTCGCGTCGTCGCCGAGGCAAAGCTCGTCGAGCTCCGCGGCCTTCGCGATGTGCCGGGCCCGCTCCTCGGCGGTGGGCGCGTGCTTCGCCAGGCGCTCGATCGCCTCGCGGAGCGAGCGCGGATCGCCGTGGTCCTCGACGATGCGCGCGATCTCCTCCGCGGGGACCGGGTGCGACGGGTCGAGCGCGCGCGCCTGCTCGAGCGAGGCGAGCGCTTCGAGCGGCGCGCGGAGGCGCGCGTGCTGCATCTGCGCGAGCGCGATCCAGAGCGAGACCTTCTCGGGCGTCGGCGGCAGCAGATTGATGCGCGCGCGGAGCGAGCGCGCCGCGAGCTCCCACCGCCCGACGTCCTCCTCGAGGCGCATCTCGAGCGCGCGCGCCGCGAGGTTGCGCGGGTCGCGGCCGAGGACGTCGCGGACGATTTGCCGGGCGCGCGCCGGGTCGCTGCTCGCGAACGCGGTCGCCGCGCGGGTGAGCAGCGCGAGCTTGTCGGGGCCCTCGTTGCAGAGGCGCGCCTCGTCGAGGAGGGCGCGGGCGAGGGTGCGGGTGTCGCCCGCGCGGGACGCGGCGCGCTGGAGGCCCACGATGGCGCTCCGGCGGTCGCCGTCGAGGGCGAGCACCTGCTCGTAGGCGCGCGCGGCGCGCGCCGGGTCGTCGAGGACGTCCTCCCAGAGGAGCGCCATCTTCTCGAGGTAGACGGTCTTGCGCCCGTCGTCCTTGCTCTGCTCGGCGGCCTGCGCGTAGAGCTCGACGAGCGCTCGGGCGCCGCTCTCGCTCGACTCGGGCGACGAGGGCCGGAGCAGGCGCGCGAGGCCGTCGAGGATCTCGGCGTCGCCGGGGGCCGAGATCCACGCGGACCGCAGGTGGCGCACGGCGTCGGCCGAGCGGCCGGCCTCGACGCAGATCTGCGAGGCGCGCGCGAGGTTGCGCGCGCGCACGATTGGGTCTTCGGTGCGCGCGGCCTCCTGGAGCCAGGTGGCGATGCGCTGCTCGGGCTTGTCGGCGGCGGCGAGCAGGCGATTGAGAGTCTCGACCAGCGTGGGGTCGGACGCGTCGACGCTGAGCCCGCGCTGGACGTCGGCGATTGCTCCGTCGAGGTCGCCGTCGTTCTCCTGCGCGGCGGCGAGGGCGCGCAGCTCGTAGGTGATGGCGGCCGGCTCGACGATGAACCGCAGGCGCGCGCGCCGGGCGCGGGCCGCGTCGCCCCAGCGCGAGTCGAGCTCGTTGAGGCGCACCAGCTCGTCGAGGGCGCGCCGGTCGACGCTGGGCACCGTGGGCGCCCGGGCCGCGGCGCGCTCGAGGAGCGCGCAGGCGCGCCGCCGGTCGTCGAGCCGCCACGCCGCGATGGCCGCGGCCTCGAGCTCGAGCCGCGCGGCCCGCGCGCCGTTCGCCTCGATCATGGCCTCCTCGTCGAGCAGGCGGACGAGCGCGCCCCAGTCGCCCTGCGCGGCCGCGTGCCGCACGAGCGCGTCGCGCACCGGGCCGATGCCCGGATCGAGCTGCACGGCGCGCTCGAGGGCGTCCCGCGCGGTGTCGATGCGCTCGAGGCGGCGCTCGAGGACCTGCGCGCGCTCGACGTGCAGCCACGCCGAGAGCGGCGCCTCGGTCTCGTAGGCCTCGGCCATGCGGACGAGGTGCGTCGAGAGCGCCTCCCACTCGCGGCGGGTCGCGCCCGGCGCGTGCGCGCGCGCGACGAGCTCCGTCTCGAGGCCCTTGAGGGCCGCGGGGTGGTGCGGCGCGAGGGCGAGCGCCTGCTCCCACGCCGCGATGGCGTCGGGGCCGCGGTTGCCGGCCGCCTGGAGGAGCCGCGCCTTCATCGCGAGGAGCT
Source organism: uncultured delta proteobacterium (assembly GCA_963797395.1). Classification (GTDB taxonomy): domain Bacteria; phylum Myxococcota_A; class Polyangia; order Polyangiales; family Polyangiaceae; genus Palsa-1150. Next base: position 3,112,115 of record CAWCPA010000006.1, on the reverse strand, counting down.
CCACCTTGTGGGCCTCGGTCGTCGCAGCGTCGATCTCGTGCTCGAGGTGCGCAAGCATCGCGGGCACCGCCGCCCGCCCGTGCTTCATCCGGCGCAGGAGCGCGTGCGCGGCGGACGACTGCGGGTTCAGCTTGATCGCGGCCTCGGCGTGCACGGTCGCGCGGTGCTCGTCGCCGAGGATGGCCTCGGCGGCGATGGCGAGCTCGATGTGCACGCGCGCGCCGCCCACCTTGTCGGCGGCCGCGTCGAGGGAGGCGGCGCGGGCCTGGAGGAGGTCGACGAGCGACCCGGGGTCCGACATGTCCGCCTGCGCGCGGATGACGGACCCCTCCGGCGGCGTCCACGACGCGCGGCTCGGCACGACGCTGGGCGTGCCGGGCGTGCCCGGCAGGCCCGGGAGCGGCGGCGGGCCCTTCCGCAGGCCGCCTCCCGCGCCCGTGCCGGTGACGTGTGCGGGCGGCGGCCTGGAGTCGACCTTCTTCGCGTCCCTGTGCGATGCCGCCGCATCGACCTTGACCGCGGGCGGGGCCGTGACCGCCGCCGCCTTCTGCAGCGGCAGGACCTGGTCGTCGACGTCCCACCCCTGATCCGTCGCCGCCATCAGACGGTCGATGGATCCCAGGTCGTCGTCGCCGTCGACGGACTCGAACTCCGCGTCGTCGATGGCGTCGAGGGGAATGGTTTCCAGCTCGGTCTTGCTCGTCACTCGGGGGCCAGTCTACCCGACGGCGACTTCGTTCGCCTCGTTACGGATCGACCGGCCGGCCGCGGTACATCCGCACGTAGCGATCCTGCGTGGGCGGGGACGAATCGCGGCCGTCCTCGGGGATTACGGGAAACGCGGGGAGCGGGTCGTGCTCGGGGATGCCCGTGAACGGCAGGATCGTGGACGGCTGCGGGGCGGGCGAGGGCAGCGTCTTGGTGACCGGCAGGGTCGGGGCGTCCGAGGAGTCGTCGGGCAGCGGCGGCGGGGGCGACGAGCCGAACGCGGCGATCTCCGGGTCGATGCGGCGCGCGACGAGGTTCGCGACCATGCGGAGCGCCGGGAGGTTCACGCCGACCGTGGAGAGCACGCCCAGGATGCCCCACGTCGTCTTCCGCACGTAGATCTTGTGCTCGGCGTACCGGAGCACGCACGTCTCCACGTCGCCGCCCCCGGTGAAGAAGGTCTCGAAGAGCCGGGCGACGCGGCCGCCGACCTCGCCGAGCAGGTCGCTGTCGAAGATGGCCGGCAGGTCGCTGTCGATCACCGCGCCGGTGCCCGCGAAGACGAAGCTTCCGTGCACGCCCTCGACGTCCCGAAGCATGCGCAGGTGGTGGCTGATGCTCCCCATGGCGTGTCTTCCTCCCGTCTTCGCCTCAGAGCTTGAAGAGCGCCCGCAAGGAGGACGCGTCGGTCTGGGCCTTTGGCTTGAGCGCCACGATGTCGCCGCCGTCCTCCGCGACGAGGAAGCAGCGGCCCTCCTTGAAGGCGCACTCCATCGCGACGAAGCGCTCGATGCCGAGACCGTCGCCGATGAGGTGCGCGAGGCGCACGGCGTACGCGGAGATGTCCGCGAACTCCTGGCTTCCGCCCTCCGACGCGACGATGGCGCCGTCGGCGTTCATCCGCAGGTAGAGGGCGAAGTCTTCGCTTCGAAGCGTGTGCCCGGCCACGCGAATGGGGGTCACGTCGAACTCGATGCTCTCGCCGAGCGGCAGGGGGGGCGGCTTGGCGCCCTTCGCGCGGCCGTCCGCGTGGAGGGCCACGACGATCCCCGCGTCCCGCTCGTCCTTCGCCTGCGCGGCCCGGAGGAGGAGGCTCTGCCAGTTGCAGCCGATCGAGTCGCGCGCGGGCCAGTCGCGCTCGGCCGGCTCGAAGGTGCCCTCCTCCCAGCCCAGCATCTCGAGCGCCGCCGCCTCGCCGATGAGCGAGCGCGCGAGCGCGTGCACCACGTTCCCGCCGCGGAAGAAGAGGTAGCCGACCTGATCGCCGGAGGTCACCCGGACCGCGCGCTTGGAGCCCGCGAGGCACTCCATCTGCACGAGGTCCGGCAGGTTCGCGCCCCGCAGCCTGGCGTGGAAGCCCGAGCCGCGGACGCCGCTCGACGGTCCGTCTCGGTGTGCAGGCGCCTTCCCGGTCATCGCACTCTTCCTCTCCTCACGGGTCCTTGGCTCAGGGGCTCTTCAGCACGACGCGCGTCGTGTCGACGATCTCGACGGAGCTCGGCGCGCGCCGGCGCGCGAGCGAGTCGGGCGCGTAGCCGGGGCCGCCCATCTCGGCGGCGTCGAGGCCGTCGATCTCGTCCTGCGGGGCGGACCGGTTGCCGACGAGCGCCCCGATCGCCTTCAGCGCGACCCAGCTCGCCGCCGCGACCCACGTGACGTTCGCGACGATGCCGATGCACCCGGCGAAGAACTGCCCCGAGTCGCCGTACAGGAGGCCCCGCACCGGCCCCGCCACTCCGTTCCACCCCTCGCCGTACCTCCCGTCGGCGAAGAGGCCGAGCGCGAGGATGCCCCAGGCGCCGCAGACCCCGTGCACCGAGACGGCGCCCACCGGGTCGTCGACGCGGAGCGTCTGCTCGAGGAACATCGCGGCCTTGATGACGAGCACGCCCGCGACCGCCCCGATGAGCACCGCCGACGGCGCCGTGACGAACGCGCACGGGGCCGTGATGGCCACGAGCCCCGCCAGCATGCCGTTGCACATCATGCTGACGTCGGGCGCGCCGAACTGGAGCTTCATGTACGCGTAGGCCGCGACCGCGCCCGCGGCCGAGGCGAGCATCGTGTTGATGGCGATGACCGCGATGCGCGTGTCGCTGCCCGAGAGCGTGGAGCCCGGGTTGAAGCCGAACCAGCCGAACGCCAGGATGAAGGTGCCGAGCACGACGAGCGGCACGCTGTGGCCCGGCACGGCCTTCACCGTCCCGTCGGCCGCGTACTTGCCCTGGCGCGGCCCGAGCTGGGACGCGATCATGAAGGCCATCACGCCGCCGCACATGTGCACGACCGAGCTGCCGGCGAAGTCGACGTGCCCGTGCCCGAGGCCGAAGTTGACGCCGAGCTGCGAGAGCCACCCGCCGCCCCACGTCCAGTTGGCGAAGATCGGGTAGACGAGGGTCGAGCTCACGAGGCTGAAGAGCACGAACGACGTGAACTTCCACCGCTCGGCGCCCGCGCCGGTCGGGATGATCGCCGCCGTGGCCATGAAGACGAGCTGGAAGAGGAAGAGCGTCGCCACGCCGGGCGTGACCACATCCGGCGTGAGGAAGAAGCCCTTCATGCCGAAGAGGCCGAAGGCCTTGCCGCCGATCTCCACGACGATCTCGTGGTCGAGGGTCGGGTCGCCGCCGAACGTCGCGAGCGGTCCGACGCCGCCCATCTGGAGCGCGAACCCGACCGCCCAGTAGCCCACGATGCCGAGGGCATAGACGAGGAAGTTCATCGCGATGGTGTGCGCGACGTTCTTCGCCCGCGTCAGGCCCGCCTCGACCAGCGCGAAGCCCGCCTGCATGAACATCACGAGGAAGCCCGTGACGAGGGTCCACACGATGTTGAGCTGCGTGTGGAGATCCGCGACTTGCTTCGCGAGTTCCTCGGCCGTCATGGGGTGCGTGTCGTCGGGGCAGCCATCGGCCGCGAACCTCCCGCGGCTCGCGTTTCCACGCGGTATCGCGCTCGTTGCGATCGGGCGATTTCGCGATGGGCACTTTCTTCTGCGCGTGAGCGAACTTGCGCCGCACCTTTCTCGTGGATGTCTCGGTGAATGAGACATATTGTCGCGGGCAGTGGACGTGAGTCCTGTGCGTGCTTCGGTTCAAGAGGTCGTCGATCCGTGCGGCGCGCGGTCGGTTGCTGGTGACGACCGCCGTCGCTGACGGGCGAGAGCCTCCTGGTCGGCGACCCCTTGAGCCGAAGCGCGCCGCTGCTACTGGAAGGGACGGCCCCGCGCCTCGCCCTCGGCGAGCGACCGGAGGTCGCCGCACGCGGCTGCGCCGAGATCGCGGCGCTCGAAGGGGTCGCGCGCCACGTCGAAGCAGCGCCAGTCGCGATCGCGCTCGTCGGCCAGCAGCTTGAGCGTGCCGCGCATCGCGCCCCAGTTCCTGAACGCGCACGAGAAGATCGCGCTGCAGTTGGTCAGCACGACGGGCGCCGGGTCCGCGGGCGCGCGGAGGAGGCTCCGCCCCGGCATCGGGGCGCGCAGGGCCGCGAGCTCGGGCGCCTCCCCGATGCCCATCAGATCGAGGATCGTCGGCAGCACGTCGAGCTGGGTCGCCGGCCGATCGCGCGCCTCGCGCAGGCGCGCGGCCCGCTCGGCGTCGAGGCCCGGGGCGTCGATCCAGAACGGCACGCGGACCTCCTCGTCGTACACGCCCCACGTGTGCCCGATGGCGCCGCGCTCGCGGAGCTGCTCGCCGTGGTCGCTCACGAAGACCACCGCGACCTTCTGGCCGCCCGGCATCGCCCGCAGGCCGCTCACGAGCCGCGCGACGAGCGCGTCTTGGCGGTGGATCGCGTCGCGGTAGCGGTTTCGCACGCGCTCCACGTTGCCCGCGCCGAACGCGCGCGCCTCGGGCTGGAAGGGCGCGTCCGCGTCGTCGATGACGTACGGGAAGTGGGTGTTCGACAGGTGTACGACGGCCACGAACGGCGCGTCCGCGGCGACCATCGCCGGCAGATCGCGCAAGGCGCGGTCCACGAGCTTCGCGTCGTCCGCGCCGATCTCGTACGTCGCGTTCGGGTCGAGGTCCGTCGCGCTCGCCCAGCGCGAGAGCGGCAGCCCGGCGAGCCAGGTGCCGGCGTTCGCGAAGAAGAGGTTCTGCGAGGTCCAGTACGCGCCGTCGAAGCCGGCCGCGCGGGCGTACTCCCAGAGCAGCGGGGCCTCGTGCAGCGCCTGCCGCGACGCGCTCGCGGGCCGCCCGCTCCAGAGCACCGCGAGCGACGCGGCGGTCGTCGAGTCGAGGGCGCGCATCTGCGACAGGCCGAAGCGCGCGGGCAGGAGGGCGTTCGTGAACGGCGTCGTCGCGCAGTCGCGAGAGGGGACGCTGCAGGCGTCGGCCGCGCGCACGCTCTCGGTCACGACGAGCAGCACGCTCCACGGGGCCGCGGGCGGCGGCACCGGCGGGACGGGAAGGGGCGCGCGCGGGCCGGGGTGCACCCGCTCGACGAGATCGTCGTGCCGCCAGCGCGCCTCGGCGAGGCCGCCCATGGCGTTCAGGTAGAGGACGTCGGGGCTCGCGCCCTGCTCCGCGCGCCCCGCGGCGCCTGGGCCGAACACCGCCGCGAGCAGCGCGAACGTCGCGACGTCGAGCGCCATGCGCGCCGTCGCGGGCGCGATCGGCGCGACGCGATCGAGGACTCTCGGCCAGAGCACCGCCAGGGCCACGGGCGGCGCGAGCGCGAGGAGGACGCTCGCGCGGTCGGCCCAGAGCTGCTGCCCCACGCTCGGGAGCATCGCGGTGCCCACGAGCACCGCGCGCGGGCTCAGGTACGCGTGGTAGCGCGCGAAGAAGTACCGCTGCGCGCCGATCGCCAGGGCCGCGGCCAGCGCGAGGAGCGCGCGTGAGCCCCAGGCGCGTCGCACGCTCGAGGCCGCGACGAGCGCGCCCCACAGCATGGCGCCGAGGGTCAACGTCGCCGCGTACTGCGCGATGGCGGAGCGCGACCAGCCGGCGATCTGCTCGTGCCGCGCCGCCGCGTCGAGGGCCGCGATCGCGAGGCCGGGGGCCGCGAGGAGGGCCGCCGCGAGCCCCACGGCGAGCCAGCCGGGCTCGGCGCCCGTCCAGGGGCGGGCGACGACTTCGTCATGAGACTGTGACACCACTGCCATGACGAACTAACGCGGCGAGCCCGGCCGAATCAATCCGTCGCGAGCGCCTTCAGGGCGGTTCTGTAGGGGAAACGCCTTCCTTGCGTTCATGCGTATCACCGAATAGAGTGGCTTTGTGGCCGTGATCGAGGCGTCGACGTCGCAGCGGTGGGAGCTCTACCGGGTGCTCTCCGAGCCCGCGCGCCTGCGCCTTCTGGCCCTCGCCGCGCAGGAAGAGCTGAGCATCGGCGAGCTCGCAGAGCTCTTGCAGGAGAGCCAGCCGAACGTCTCGCGCCACACCGCCGCCTTGCGCCACGCGGGGCTCTTGCGCGACCGGCGCGAGGGTACGCGCACGCTCGTGCGCCTCGCGGTCGACCCGTCGGGGGATCCGGTCGTGGGCGACGCGCTGGCGAGCGGGCGAGCCCTCTGCGAGCGCGACGGCATCTTCGGCCGCGTGCCCGAGGTGCTGCGCGCGCGCGAGGCCGCCGCGCGGGAGTTCTTCGCCCGCCCGGCGCGCGCCAAGACCGACGCGGCGCCTGCGGAGATCGGCGCGTACCTCGCCGCGCTGGCGCCGCTCCTGCCGCACCGCACCCTCGCGCTCGACGCGGGGACGGGCGACGGCTCGCTGCTCGAGGTGCTCGCGCCCGTGTACGAGCGCGTCGTCGCGATCGACCGCGCCGAGGCGCAGCTTGCGCGCGCCCGCGAGCGGGCCGCGTCGCGCGGCTTCGCGAACGTGAGCTTCGTGCAGGGGGACCTCGACGGCAGCGAGGTGCGCGCCGCGATGGCTGGGGCCGGGAAGGCAGCTGCGGCGGCGGCGCACAAGGGCGTGGGCGTGGGCGCGGACGCGGTGTTCGCGTCGCGCGTGCTGCACCACGCGTCGAAGCCCGAGCGGGTCGTGGCGCAGCTCGCGTCGCTATGTGCCCCGGGCGGGGCGCTGGTCGTGCTCGACTACGCGCGGCACGAGGACGAGTCCATGCGCGATCAGGCCGACGCGTGGCTCGGCTTCGACGCCTCCGAGCTGCGGGGCTTCGCCAAGGCCGCGGGCCTGGGCGACGCGCACGTGACGGCCATACCGGCCGCCCTGTGCGGCGCCGGGCCGGACAAGCACCTGCCCTGGCAGGTGATGGTGGCCCGAAGGGCCGCGAACCAGAACGGTAACGGTACGAGGAAAGGGAAGTGATCGCGATGGCAGAGAACTACAAGGTCAAGGACATCGGTCTCGCCGACTGGGGGCGCAAGGAGATCACGATCGCAGAGAGCGAGATGCCCGGGCTCATGGCCCTTCGGAAGGAGTTCGGCGGGAGCAAGCCGCTCAAGGGCGCGCGCGTCGCCGGCTGCCTTCACATGACCATCCAGACGGCCGTGCTCATCGAGACGCTCCTCGAGCTCGGCGCCGACGTGACCTGGACGACGTGCAACATCTTCTCGACGCAGGACCACGCGGCGGCGGCGATCGCGAAGCGCGGCGTGCCGGTCTTCGCGTGGAAGGGAATGACCGAGAAGGAGTACACCGACTCCATCGAGCAGCAGCTCCTCGCGTTCCCGGGGGGCAAGCCCCCGAACATGATCCTCGACGACGGCGGCGACCTCACGGCCATCGTCCACGAGAAGCACGCGAACTTCTTCTCCGGCCCGGACCCCATCCGCGGCCTCAGCGAGGAGACGACGACCGGCGTGCACCGCCTCTACGACATGGCGAAGAAGGGGACCCTCAAGGTCCCGGCCATGAACGTGAACGACAGCGTCACGAAGTCGAAGTTCGACAACCTGTACGGCTGCCGCGAGTCGCTCGGCGACGGGCTGAAGCGCGCGACGGGCGTCATGTTCGCGGGCAAGGTCGCGGTCGTGGCGGGCTACGGCGACGTCGGCAAGGGCTGCGCGCAGTCGCTCCGCGGCCTCGGCGCGCGCGTCATCATCACCGAGATCGACCCCATCTGCGCGCTCCAGGCGGCGATGGAGGGCTACCAGGTCGCGACGCTCGAAGAGGTCGCGCCGACCGCCGACATCTTCGTCACCGCGACGGGCTGCGCGAACGTCATCCGCGCCGAGCACATGCGCGCGATGAAGGACCAGGCCATCCTCTGCAACATCGGCCACTTCGACTGCGAGATCGACGTCGCCTGGCTCGAGAAGAACCCCGAGATCAAGGAAGAGAACGTCAAGCCGCAGGTCGACCAGTTCATCTTCCCCGACGGCAAGCGCCTGACGCTCCTCGCGCGCGGCCGCCTCGTGAACCTGGGCTGCGCCAACGGGCACCCCTCGTTCGTCATGTCGACGAGCTTCTCGAACCAGACGATCGCGCAGATCGAGCTCTGGCAGAACCCGTCGCGTTACGAGAAGAAGGTCTACACGCTGCCCAAGCACCTCGACGAGAAGGTCGCGGCGCTGCACCTTCCGAAGCTCGGCGTGAAGCTCACGAAGCTCACGAAGGAGCAGGCGGAGTACCTCGGCGTCTCGACCGAGGGCCCGTTCAAGCCCGAGCACTACCGGTACTGACAGCGGACGAGTCGAGCCGACCCTCGCGCCACGCTTCCGAAGCCCCCGGCGGGCCGGAGCGGGCGCGAGGGTTGCGTCCATCGGCGGCATGACCGCTGCCGCTCAACAGCTCGACCGAAGTGGATTGCGCGATCGCGCGTGGCCTGCGCTCCCGCTCGGCGTCTGGCGGGACACGTGCGTCGGCCTCCACATGTGCACGCAGATCATCGGCAAGGTGCGCCTCGCGCTGACGTCGAAGACGAACCAGTGGTGGAACGTGCCGCTCTACCTCACGGCGCGCGGCCTCACGACGTCGCCGATGCCCTGGGGCGACCGGACGTTCTCCATCGACCTCGACTTCATCGACCACGAGGTCGTGGTGCAAGACAGCGACGGCCAGCGCCGCGCGCTGCCGCTCATCTCGCGGTCGGTGGCCGACTTCCATCGCGAGCTCTTCGAGGTGCTCGGCGGGATGGGGATCGCGGTGACCATCCGGCCGCTGCCGGTCGAGTGCCCGTCGACGACGCCGTTCCACGAGCAGACCGAGGTCCGCACCTACGACGCGGCGTACGCGCACCGCTTCTGGCGCATCCTCCGGAGCGTCGAGCCGGTGTTCGAGCGCTTCCGCGCCGGCTTCCGCGGCAAGTGCAGCCCTGTGCACTTCTTCTGGGGGAGCTTCGACCTCGCGGTCACGCGCTTCAGCGGCCGGCGCGCGCCCCCGCGCGGGACGTCGATCATCGAGCGCGACGCCTACGACGAGGAGTGCATCTCGGTCGGCTTCTGGCCGGGCGACGCGTGGAACGCGCTCGGCGGCGACGTGCCCGTCGAGGCCTCGTTCTACGCCTATTCGGTCCCCGAGCCCCCGGGCTTCCAGTCCGCGGCCGTCCGCCCGCGCGACGCGCGCTACGACCCGCGCCTCCGCGAGTTCGTCTTGCCGTACGAGGCCGCGCGGCGCGCGCCGAACCCGGCGGGGGCCATCCTCGACTTCGCCGAGAGCACCTATGCGGCGGGCGCCCGGCTCGCCGGCTGGGACGTCGCGAGCCTCGCGTACCCGTGAGCCGCGCCGTCAGCCCATCAGGTTCACCGCCCGGGCGACGACGATGAGGATCGTCACCAGGGAGACGATCGACTGCATCATCATGAGGAGCTTGGCGCGGCTGGAGATCGGCGCGCTGTCCGTCGGGCTGAACGCGACCGACGCGGTGAACGCGACGAAGAGATAGTCGAAGAACCCGGGCACCCACTCCACGCCTCCCGGCGCGGGGAGCTGCGCCTGCGGAAAGAGCAGGTCGGGCGGCCCGCACGCGCGGGCGGCGCGCTTCTCGGGGCCCCCGCGGTCGACGAGCCAGTACCAGAGCGCGAAGACGACGACGTTCCCGGCCCAGAAGCTCACGCCCGTCGAGAGGAGCGGAATGCCGGGGACGTTCGCGCCCTGCCGGAACACGAGGTAGACGACGCGCCCGAGCGCCGCCTGCATCACGAGCGTCGCCGTGACCAGCATCGCCGTGGTGGCCATCCGCTCGAAGCGCCGTCCCGACGGGCTCACGTGCGCCCAGGTCGAGGCCGCGGCCAGACTGCCCGCGAGCGACCAGAGCGGGTACTTCACGCTGTGTGGCAAGAGACCGTATCGGTCCGGCAAGAACGCAGCGAGCGCGAGGAGCCCGAAGATGGCGGTGAGCGGCGGCCAGCGGGCCGCGGCCGCGAGGTTCGGAAAGGGATGTGCCTTCAAAGGGGACCGGGCCGACGTGGAGACGGCGCAGGACGCACGCTCCGCGCCGACGGACCTCGACGCGGTCGGGGGTGCCGGGCCCGAGCGAGGCGCGCCGGACCGGGCTGCCTAGGTCGCTGCGTCCCGCTTGGCCGCATCGGCAAGCTCTTTCGCCCAGGCGCGGATGCGGTCTTCGCGGGGGCCCTCGAGCATGATGCGAAGCTTCGGCTCGGTGCCGCTCCAGCGCACGAGGATGCGCCCGTCGTCGCCGAGCGTCTTGGTGATCGACGCGGTGAGCTCGGCGAGGCGCCGCATGTCCTCGAGGGGCCGGCGGGCGGGGAGGGTGACGTTCTCGAGCACCTGCGGCACGCGCTGCATGGACCGCCCGGCGAGCTCGCTCAGCGGCTTGCCGGTGCGCAGCATGAGCGCGAGCACCTGGAGCGCGGCCAGCACCCCGTCGCCGGTCGAGGCGTGGTCGAGGAACACGAGGTGCCCCGACTGCTCCCCGCCCAGGTTGTACCCGCCCGAGCGCATCGCCTCGACGACGTAGCGGTCGCCGACCTGCGTGCGGATCAACTTCACGCCGGCCCGCGCGACCGCGCGCTCGAGGCCGAGGTTCGACATCACCGTCGCGACGAGGGTCTTCTTGCGCAGGGTGTCCTCGGCGGCCATGCGCGCCGCGCACATCGCGAGCACCTGGTCGCCGTCGACAATCTGCCCCTTCTCGTCGACCACGATGACCCGGTCGGCGTCGCCGTCGAGCGCGATCCCGATGACGGCGCCGCGCTTCACGACCTCCGAGCGTACGTTCTCGGGGTGGAGGGCGCCGGAGTCCTTGTTGATGTTCACCCCGTTCGGCTTGACGCCGATCGACGTGACCGACGCGCCGAGCTCCTGGAGCACGAGGGGCGCCACCCGGTACGCCGCGCCGTGCGCCGCGTCGACCACGACGCGCACGCCGTCGAGCGACAGGTCGCGCGGGAAGGTCTGCTTGAGGAAGACGACGTAGCGTCCGGCCGCGTCCTCGAGCTTCTGCGCCCGGCCGATGCCGGGGCCGGTGGACCGCGTGCCGAGGAGGCGGTCGTCCTCGATGAACGACTCGATCTCGCTCTCGGTCTCGTCGGGGAGCTTGAACCCGTCGCCGCCGAAGATCTTGATGCCGTTGTCTTGATACGGGTTGTGGCTCGCGCTGATGACGATGCCGGCGTCGGCGCGCATGCTCACGGTCAGGTGCGCGATCGCCGGGGTGGGCATCGGCCCGCAGAGCATGACGCGCCCGCCCATGGCGCAGACCCCGCTCGCGATGGCCTGCTCGAGCATGTAGCCGGAGAGGCGAGTGTCCTTGCCGAGGATCACGCGGGGCACGTGGCTCTTCCCGCGGCCGGCCACGAAGGTGACCGCGCGCCCGAGCTGGAGCGCAAGCTCCGGCGTCATGGGGTGCTCGTTCGCGACCCCGCGGATGCCGTCGGTGCCGAAGAGCTTGCGCGCGGCGGGCGCGGCCCCGTTCGTCTGCTGTCTTTTCATCACGGTTCTGGGCGAGGCCCGGTCAGTCTCGCATGTTCACGAACTGCAGCTCGATGCCGAAATCGTGCGCTCGAATCGCGGAGATGGCGGTCTGCAGGTCGTCCTTGTTCTTGCCCGTGACGCGGACCTGGGCCTCCTGAATCGAGGCCTGCACCTTGAGCTTCTGGTCCTTCACCAGCTGCACGATGGCCTTCGCCTTCTCGGTCTCGATGCCCTCGCGGAGCTTGATGACGATGCGCGCGCCGCCCCTGGAGGTCTTCTCGGGCTTCTGCGGATCGGTGAACCGGAGCGAGACCTTGCGCTTCACCAGCTTGTCTTGCAGCACGTTCAGCGCGGCGCGCGCCCGGTCCTCGCTGCCCGAGCGGATCGTGAGGGCGTCGGCGGCCTTCTCGAGCTCGGTGTCGGTGTCCTTGAAGTCGAAGCGCTGGGCGATCTCGCGCTCCGCCTGGTTGTAGGCGTTGTCGACCTCGGCGCGCGGCACCTTCGAGACGATGTCGAAGCTCGGCATGGGCGATCCCGCTGCGGACGATACCCGCAACGGCGGCAGCGTTCAAAGAGCGACGGGCGGGTCGCGGGGCAGCCCCAGCAGGAGGGCGCGGGCCTCGCCGACCAGGGCGAGCGAGCCCGCGATGACCACCTGGCGCGGGCCCGAGGCCCGAGCGATGGCCTCGGGGAGATTCGGCGCGATGGACCCCGGGTGGCGCTCGGCGAGCCTCGCCGGGTCGACCCCGCCGCGCGCCCCGCCTTGCGGCGCGACGTACACGCGCGAAGCCGCGAGCGGCGCGACGAGGTCCAGCATCGAGGCCCAGTCCTTGTCGGCGAGCGTCCCGAAGACGAGCGCCCTGTCTTCCGGCGTGACGCCGGTCGCGCGGAGGTGCCGGGCGAGCCCCTCGGCGCCGTCGGGGTTGTGTGCGGCGTCGATGAGGAACCCGCCGGGGAGCGACTCGAGCCGGCCCGGCCAGCGCACCTCGGCGATGCCGCGCTCGATCGCCTCGGGCGAGGCGCCGATGCGCGCGCCCAGCATCGCCGCGACCCGGGCGTTGTCGCGCTGGTAGTCGCCCGCGATGCCGATGCGCGGCGGGACGGGGGCGCCGGCCGAGGAGGTGGTGGTCGCGCCGTGGGTCCGCGCGACCGCGTCGATGACCGCGCGGACCTCGTCGCCCACCGGGCCGAGGACGATGTCGAGGCCGGGCTTGGCGATGCCGGCCTTCTCCCGCGCGATGTCGAGGAGCGTGGGGCCGAGGCGATCGGTGTGATCGAGGGCGATGCGCGTGATGCCCGCGGCCCGCGGCGTCGGGATCACGTTCGTCGCGTCGAGGCGGCCGCCGATGCCGACCTCGACGACCGCGAGCTCCACCCGCGCGTCGCGGAACGCGAGGAACGCCGCGAGCGTCGCGGACTCGAAGAAGGAGAGGTCCGGCGCTCCCGCGAGCGCGTGGTCGAGGGTCGGCGCGAGCACCTCGTCCTCGAGCGGCTCGCCGCCGACGCGGATGCGCTCGGCGAACCGGCAGAGATGCGGAGACGTGAAGAGGCCCGTCTTGCGGCCGGAGAGGCGCGCGATCGACTCGACCATCGCCGAGACGCTGCCCTTGCCGTTCGTGCCGGCCACGTGCACGACCTCGAAGGCGCGCTCGGGGTTGCCGAAGCGCGCGCACGCCGCGCGCATGGCGTCGAGGCCGAGTCGCATCCCGAGCGGGATGCGCGCATAGAGCGCGGCGAGCGCGCCGGGGAGCGCGGGCGGGCAATCGGTCATGCCGGCGGCGTGAGGTGCCCGAGGAGCTCCGCGATTTCCCGCTTCATGTCCAGGCGGCTCACGATGCGGTCGATCATGCCGTGCGCGAGGAGGAACTCGCTGCGCTGGAAGCCCTCGGGGAGCTTCTGCCGGATGGTGGTCTCGATGACGCGCGGGCCGGCGAAGCCGATGAGGGCGCCCGGCTCGGCGATGTTCACGTCGCCGAGGAGCGCGAAGCTCGCCGCCACGCCGCCCGTGGTCGGGTTGAGGAGCACGCTGACGAACGGCAGCCCCGCGTCCTTCAGGCGCTCGAGCGCCGCGACGCTCTTCGCCATCTGCATGAGGCTCAAGATGCCCTCCTGCATGCGGGCGCCGCCCGACGACTGGAGCAGCACCACCGGCAGCCGCTCGGTGACGGCGCGCTCGAAGAGGCGCGTGACCTTCTCGCCGGCGACGCTGCCCATGGAGCCGCCCATGAACGCGAAGAGGAAGGCGCCCCACGCGACCGGCACCCCGCCGATGCGCGCGCGCCCGATCTCGACGGCCTCGCGCGCGTTCGACGACTTTTGCGCGGCGGCCACCCGCTCGGGGTAGGCCTTGCCGTCGACGAACTCGAGCGGGTCGGACGGCTCGAGGTGAGCGTCCCACTCCTCGACGTGGCCCTCGTCGGCGAGGAGGCGCCGCCACCCCGGCGCGCTCAGCTTGTGGTGCTGGCCGCACGCGGGGCAAACCTCGTGGTTGCGCGTGAGCGCTTCGGCCGCGAGCGTCTCGCCGCAGCCGTCGCACTTGCGGAAGACGCCCTTGCCGAGCGTCTTCTTGTCGGCCGCGTCGCTCTCGGGGTGCTTCTTGTCGGGCCAGGGCATGGCGGAGTGGGCAGACGATTCTAGCCGCTAGAACGTCATCGTCGAGAGGTCGGGCGAGACGCGCAGCGTCGGTTCGGTCCTCTCCTGGACCTCGCGGGCGCTCACGCTCGGGGCCACTTCGCGGAGCAGGAGCCCGTCGGGCGTGACGTCGAGGGTGGCCAGTTCGGTGATGATGCGGTGCACCACGCGCCGGCCGGTGAGCGGAAGGTTGCACTCGCGGAGGATCTTCGGCGTCCCGTCCTTGGCGGCGTGTTCCATGATCACGACGACCCGCTTGGCGCGGGCGACGAGATCCATCGCGCCGCCCATGCCCTTGACGAGCTTGCCGGGGACCATCCAGTTCGCCAGATCGCCGTTCTCGGCGACCTGCATGGCGCCGAGGATGGCGAGGTCGATGTGGCCGCCGCGGATCATCGCGAAGCTCTCGGCGCTCGAGAAGATCGCGCTGCCGCGGAGCATCGTGACCGTCTCCTTGCCGGCGTTGATGAGATCCGCGTCGACCTCCGGGGCGGTGGGGTAGGGGCCGATGCCCAGCAGGCCGTTCTCGCTCTGGAGGACGACCTCGATGTCGGCCGGGATGTGGCTCGCGACGAGCGTCGGCATGCCGATCCCGAGGTTCACGTAGAAGCCGTCGCGGAGCTCCTTGGCCGCGCGGCGCGCGATGCGCTCGCGCGGCGAGAGGGCGGCTGCGGCGCTCAAGCGCCGGTCTCCCGGGAGGCTGCGCCCGCGGCGGACGCGTCGCGCGTGGTCCTGCGCTCGATGCGCTTCTCGTAGTGATTGCCCTGGAAGATGCGGTGCACGTAGATGCCCGGGGTGTGGACGTAGTCGGGGTCGAGCTCGCCGACGTCCACGAGCTGCTCGACCTCGGCGATGGTCACCCTGGCGGCGGTCGCGACCATGGGGTTGAAGTTCATCGCGGTGTGCCGGTAGACGAGGTTGCCGAAGCGATCGCCCTTCCACGCCTTGACGATCGCGAAGTCGCCCACGATGGCCGGCTCGAGGACGTACAGGCGGCCGTCGAACTCCCGCGTCTCCTTCCTGGGGAGAGCTTCGCGACGGAGCCGTCGGGCGCGTACTGCACGGGCAGGCCGCCCTCGCTGATCTCGGTGCCGGCGCCGGTGGGCGTGTAGAACGCGGGGATGCCCGCGCCGCCCGCGCGGAGGCGCTCGGCGAGGGTGCCCTGCGGCGTGAGCTCGACCTCGAGCTCGCCGGAGAGGTACTGGCGCTCGAACTCCTTGTTCTCGCCCACGTAGCTCGAGACCATCTTGGCGATCTGCTTGTTGCGGAGGAGCACGCCGAGGCCGAAGTCGTCGACGCCGCAGTTGTTCGAGACCACGGTGAGCCCGCGCGTCCCGAGCTCGCGCAGCGCGCGGATGCAGTTCTCGGGGATGCCGCAGAGCCCGAACCCGCCGGCGAGCACGGTCGCGCCGTCGGGGATGTCTCGCACCGCGTCGACGGCCGAGGAATAGACCTTGTCCAAACGTCCTCCTTTCAAGAGGGCCCCGGGGAAGAGGGCTACGGGCTACAGACTACAGGCTACAGCCCGAGAGCGCGCAGCACGCGATCCGGCGGAAGAGAAATTCACAGGGAGGGGAGGAGCGAAAGGAGTCGAGAGAGCTCTTCTTCTCTCTCTGCTCCTTTCCCTCCTCCCCTCCTTGTTTCTTTTTCTCTCGACGCCTCTCAGCCGTCGACGTCGTCGACCGGGGCGGCGAGGAGGGCCGGCGGCTCGGGAGCGGGAGCGGCTTCGGCGGGCGCGGTGGGCGCCGCGGGCGGGGGCGGCGGGGGCGGCAGCGCGTGCTTGGGCGGCGCGGTGACCAGGGCGCGGGTGGGGGCACCGTGTCGCCCGTGGGCGATCTCGACCGGGTGGGTCGGACGCACCGTGGGGTTCTCGATGCACCCCGTCATGTGCGCCGGGCACCCGATGCGCACGTGGAAGTGGTCGTCGTGCGGCAGGGTCCCGCGCGGCTGCTGCATCAGCTCGGCAGCATGCATGCGCACCGCCTGCGGCGCGCCCGCGCGCTCGGCGTACGCGAGGAGGCGCGCGCGGAGGGGCGCCGCGACGAACACGTGCGTCACGCGCGCTTCGCCGTCCTCGATGAGCGAGCTGACGAGCGCCCAGTTCTTCGCGTCGTCGAAGTACGCGCCGGGCCAGGTCGGCGCGCTGCCGTCGGCGCGGAACGGCACGAAGTGAGACGACAGGAGCTGCCGTCCTCCGGAGGCCCGCACGTAGAAGGCGACGTCGGCGTCCCTCCCGCTCTCGTGCGAGCGGTGCTGCTCGACCGGCCCCCCGTTCTCGCGCGACAGGTGGCCCACCGAGAGCACCGCGCCGGGGAACTGGTGCCGCACGGCGCGCGCGGCGTGGTCGAGGATCGCCACCAGCGAGCCGAGGCCCCAGCGCACGTCGCCGGCGGTGTCCGCCGGCTCGACGCGCAGCGACTCGGTCTCCACGAGGTGGGTCCCGCCGACGAGCCGCCCTTCCGTGGGCGAGCCGACGCTGCGTCCCGAGCGCGGGGTCGGGAGCGCGGTCGTCCGCGAAGCGGTCCGCTCCGCGTGGGCGTGCGCGGTGCCCGCGGCGCTCGAGCCGGGCGACGCGCCCGTCGCGAGCGTGATCGTCGTGGAGAGCGCGGCCAGAGCGAGCGAAGCTGTGCGCACGGCCGAGCCAAAGCACGGCCGTTCATGGCGGGCCAAGTTTCCGCGTCGAAGGACGCCCGAGGTGGCGACCCGTAAGGCATCGCATCTACAACGCTTTGGGGGCCGCCGGGGACCGACTGAGCTATCTTAGCGGGACGTGCCCCAAGACAGCCTTTTCCCGTCTTCGCGCTTTTCGGCCACCGAACGCCGCGCCGCCCTCGCGGGGCGAAACACGGAGATGCGCGAGATCGAGCGCGCCTACGCGGCCGCACGCGACAAGAAGCAAGCGCGCACGGTGACCGTCGTCGGGGCGGCGGGCATCGGCAAGACCCGGCTGGTCCGCGACTTCCTGGTCCGGTCGCGGGACGGGGTGCCCGCCAGCGCCCCGCGCGTCTACCGGGGCGCGGCCCGCGAGAACGGCCCGGCGTACGAGGTGTTCGCGCGGGTGCTCCGCGCGCGGTTCGGCACGCTCGAGGGCATGGACACCGAGGCCGCCAAGGCCCAGGTGCGCGCCCAGCTCGCCGCGGTCCTCGAGGACCGGAAGGTCGGCGACGTCGCATACTTCCTCGGCCAGCTCCTCGATCTCAGCTTCCAGGACTCGCCGCTCATCAAGGCCGTCGAGGGCGACCCCCTCCAGATTCGCTCGATGCGGCGCGCGGTCATCAAGAGCTTCCTCGAGACCGACGCGAGCAAGTCGAGCGAGCCGCTGGTCCTCATGTTCGACGACCTCCAGTGGGCGCACGACGACTCGCTCGAGCTCCTCTCGTATCTCGTCGAGAGCCTGCGCGGCCCGATGCTCATCGTGTGCCTCGCGCGGCCCGAGCTCCTCGCGCGGCGCGACGGGTGGCGCCGCGCCGGGGCCGACCGCCACACCGCGATCGAGCTCGCGCCGCTCCCCGACACGGAGGCGGCCAGCGTCATGCGCGATCTGCTCGGCCCCTGCGGCGACGACGCCGAGGTGGGGGAGCTCGTCGAGTCAGCGGTCACCCTCGCGGGCGGCAACCCGGCGCTCCTCGAGCAGATGGTCCGCATCTACCACGACAGCGGCGTCCTCGAGGTGACCGACGACTTCGAGGACGAGCGCTGGAGCGTGCACCCCGAGAAGCTCGCCAACGTGAAGCTTCCACTCACCGTGCAGGACGCGGTGCAGGCGCGCATCGCGGCGCTCGTGCCCGAGGAGCGGCAGCTCCTCGAGCGGGCCTCGGCCATGGGCGGCGTCTTCTGGCTGGGCGGGCTCGTGGCGATCCACCGGCAAGGCGAGGCGCCCCCCGAGGTCTGGGAGGCGGGCGAGGCCGCCGACGACGTGGTCGTCATCCGGCAGCTCCTCGGCGATCTCGTCGACCGCGACTACGTGCTGCGCCTGCCCGACAGCACGTTCCCGGGCGACGAGGAGTACGTCTTCAAGCACAACCTCGAGCGCGAGGCGCTGGTGCGCCTCACGGCGCCCGCCTCCGCGCGGCGGCACCACCGGGCGATCGCCGAGTGGCTGACGTTCCGCGAGAACGCCGACGGCAGCGAGGAGTACCTCGAGATGCTCGCGCGGCACCGGGAGAAGGCCGGAGCGGTGGCGCTCGCGTCGTCGTCCTACGTGCGCGCGGGCGAGGCGGCGCGGTCGCGGTACGCCAACGCGAAGGCGGCGGAGCTCTTCGGGCGCGGCCTCCAGCTCCTCGAGCAGTGCGACCCGGCCGACGAAGACCTGCGGCTCAAGGCGCTCGACCACCACGGCGACGTCCTCCAGGCCCTGGGGCGCAACGACGAGGCGTACCGAGCGTTCGTCGACCTCCTCACGCGCGCCTGGCGGCTCGACCTCCGCAGCAAGGGCGGCTCCGCGCACTCGCGCATCGGGCGCCTCTATCGCGAGACCGGGCGCCTCGACGAGGCGAGCCGCCAGCTCACGGCGGCCCTCGCGCTCTTCGGGCAAGCGCAGGACGAGCCGGGCACCGCCGCGACGCTCGACGACATCGGGCGCCTCCACTGGCTGAAGGGCGACTACGCGCTGGCGCTCGAGTACACCGCGCGGGCCATCGGCATCTGGCGCAAGATCGGCGACGCGCGCCTCCTCGCGGCGAGCCTGAACAACCTCGGCCTCGTCCAGCACGACTCGGGCAACCCCAAGGCGGCGTTCGAGGCGTTCGACCAGGCGCTCCGCGTGCGGCGCGAGATCGGCGATCTCGTCGGCGCGAGCGCCACGCTCGACGGCCTGGGGTCGGTCGCGGCGTCGATGGGCGACGAAGAGCGCGCGCTCGCGCGCTTCAAGGAGGCGTACGACGCCGCGAAGGAGACCGGCGATCGCAACCGCATCGCGCTCATCCTCGCGCACCTTGGCGCGACCCACGACCGCCGGGGCGATGCTCCGAAGGCGCTCGCCGCCTTCAAGCAGGCCGAGGACCTCGCCGACGAGCTGGGCGACCGGAACCGCCTTGCGGAGGCGCGGCAGGCGCTCGGCGCGGGGTACGCGGCGCGGCGCGACCACGCGAAGGCGCGCGACGTCACCCGGCGGGCCGTGGAGCTCTACACGGAGACCGAGTGCAAGGGGAAGCTCGGGGTCGCCCTGCGCGTTCTCGGCGAGGTCTCGGCCGCCGCGTCGCCCACGCCCGAGGGCTACGCCGAGGCGGCGTCGCACCTCAAGAGGTCGGTCGCGATCTTCGAGGAGATCGGCAACGACGTCGAGCTCGCTCGAAGCTGCGCGGCGAGCGCGGACCTCTTGCGCCGCACGCCCGAGCACGCGCACGATGCGAACGTGGCAGCCGAGGCGCGTCAGCTCGCGGGTCGCGCGGAGGACATCTTCGCGAAGATGCGGTCGACCGTCGGCGGGCTCCCGGGAGGTGCGTCGGCATGACGAAGGCGCCCGTGGACGAGATCGACGACGTGTTCGAAGAGCTGGAGACGCTCCTCAAGAGCTCCGAGGTGGGCGACGCGCTGGCGCAGCGCGGCGTGAACATCAGCCTTGCGATGACGCTGGCCGACGGGCTGCGGGCGTACCTGAAGGGCGAGAAGGAACAGGCGCTCCTCGACATCGAGACCGCCGCCGACGAGATCGCGTCACGTATGGCGCGGTCGCGCGGCGGGGAGCCGAGCGGGCCGGCGTCGTGAGGGCGAAGTCGTGAAGGGAGATGCTTCGGTGAACGGGCTGCCGCACCCGGAGCCGCTGAGCGGCGCGCCGTTCTCGGCCGTCGAGCTGATGCCGGGCGACCGCGAGGTGGTCCTGCTCGACCAGCGCGAGCTGCCGAACGCGGAGCGCTACGACCGGCTGACGCGCGTGGAGCAGGTCGCCGACGCGATCTCGACGCTGGCCGTCCGCGGCGCGCCGGCCATCGGGGTCGCGGCGGCGTACGGGCTCGTGCTGGCCGCGGCCGCCGAGGCGGGCGGCGCGCCGGCCTTCACCGCGTCGATGGCCGTCGCCGGCGAGCGCCTCCGCGTGACCCGCCCGACGGCGGTGAACCTGGCCTGGGCGATCGACCGCATGGGCCGCACGGTGCGCGAGGTCGCGTCGCTGCCGGCCGGCGAGCGCGTGGCGCGGCTCGCGGCAGCCGCGCGCGAGATCCACCGCGAGGACGTCGCGGCGTGCTGGGCGATGGCCAAGATCGGCGCGGAGCACGTGCGTGACGGCGCGACCGTGATGACCCACTGCAACGCGGGGGCGCTGGCGACGGGCGGCGTCGGGTCGGCGCTCGGCGTGGTGCGCGCGGCGCGGGCGGCGGGGAAGCGCGTGCGCGTCGTCGCGTGCGAGACGCGGCCGGTGCTCCAGGGCGCGAGGCTCACGGCGTGGGAGCTCCTGCGCGACGGGTTCGACGTGACGGTCATCACCGACTCGATGGTCGCGCAGTTCCTGCGGCGGGGCGGGGTCGACCTGGTGGTCGTGGGCGCGGACCGGATCGCGCGCTCGGGGGACGTCGCGAACAAGATCGGGACGTACGGGCTCGCGTGCCTCGCGAAGGTGCACGGGGTGCCGTTCTACGTGGCCGCGCCCTGGAGCACGGTGGACCTCGCGTGCCCGGACGGGGACGCGATCCCGATCGAGCAGCGGAGCGCGGCCGAGGTGACGGGCCTCGGCGGCGCGCGCGTCGTGCCCGACGGCGTGCGGGTCGACAACCCGGCGTTCGACGTGACGCCGGCGCGGCTGATCCATGCGATCTTCACCGAGCGAGGCGAGGTCCGGCCTCCCTCCGAGGCCACGCTGACCGCGCTCGCCCCGGCCTGAGGCGCGCCCCGTCTGGCGCGGGGCCGGCGTGCTAAGGAGTACGCGATGCCGGCGATCTCGCCCAAGCCTCCCTGGCTGAAGGTCCGCGCCCCGGGCGGCGAGCGGTACACGCAGCTCAAGGAGACGTTCCGCAGCCTCGACCTGCACACGGTCTGCGAGGAGGCGCGCTGCCCGAACGTCGGCGAGTGCTGGAGCGAGGGCACGGCGACGATCATGCTCCTCGGCGACACGTGCACGCGCGGCTGCCGCTTCTGCGCGGTGACCACCGGGCAGCCGCGCGGCGCGGTCGACGTGCGCGAGCCCGAGCACGTGGCGCGCGCCCTGTCGCGCATGCCGCTCCAGTACGTCGTCATGACCATGGTCGATCGCGACGACCTGCTCGACGGCGGGGCGGAGCACGTGGCGAAGACCGTGCGCCGGCTCAAGGAGCTCCGGCCCGACATGCTGGTCGAGACGCTCCTCGGCGACTTCGGCGGCCACCGTACGCCCGTCGAGGCCACGGTCGACGCCGCGCCCGACGTGTGGGCGCACAACATCGAGGTCGTCCGGCGCCTCCAGCGCACCATTCGGGACGTGCGCTGCAGCTACGAGCAGTCCCTCGGCGTCCTACGGTGGGCCAAGGAGCGCGCGCCCGAGCGGCTCACGAAGAGCTCGATCATGCTGGGCATCGGCGAGACCGACGACGAGGTGCTGGAGACGATGCGCGACCTGCGCGCGGCCGGCGTCGACATCGTCACGCTCGGCCAGTACCTGCGCCCGAGCGCGAAGCACGCGCCGGTCGACCGCTTCGTGACGCCCGAGCGCTTTCAGGAGTTCGCGCGCGAGGGGGAGGGGATGGGGTTCGCGTTCGTCGCGGCCGGCCCGCTCGTCCGCAGCTCGTACAAGGCCGCCGAGGTGTTCGTGCGAAGCCGGTTGCTGGCGGCCGACGAGGGCGAGGCCGACGCCATCCTCCGCGACCGCCTCGCCGAGGCCCAGCTCCGCAGCGTGAGCGAGCTCGCGGCGCACACCGCGCCGTCGCTCCTGCCCGCGAGCGCCCTCCTTCGGCGCGGATGACCGGTCGCCCAGGGCGGATGACCGGTCGCCCACGACGGGCGACCGGTCGCCCACGGCGAGCCAACGGTCGCCCATGACGGTGGACCCGGCCCCTTCGCCTCGGGCGACCTCAGTTCAGCGCGTCGGACCAGACGACGCCGCGAGCCCGCAGGTCCTCCACGGTGTCGAGCAGGGTGACGTTCGGGTCGCGCGCGGACCACCCGAGCTCTCGCTCGGCCTTGCCGGAGTCGAGGTACCAGAAGCACTGTCCCATCTCGACGGCGACCGGGTCGACCGAGGTGCGCACGCCCACGCGCGCGGCGATATGGTCGATGCCCGCCGCCAGCGAGCGCGCCAGCTCGCGCGACCGCGGCATCGGCACCCACGGCGCGCGAACGCCCGAGACCCTCCCGAGCCGCGCGAAGAACTCGCGCACGGTCAGGTTGCACGCGCCCACGAGGTACCGCTCGCCCGGCCGGCCGCGGTCCATCGCCAGGCGCATCGCCTCCGCGGCGTCGCGCGCGTCGACGAACGACAGCCCGCCCGCCGGCACCGCCGGCACCGCGCCCTCCAGGAAGAGGCGCACGTCCTCGGTCGACGACCCGTTCACGTCCCCCGGCCCGAGCAGCAGGCTCGGGTTCACGCTCACCACCTCGAGCGCGCCGCCCCGCTCGAGCGCGGCGCGCTCGGCGAAGAGCTTCGCGCGGTAGTACGGCCAGCGCCCCAGGAGGCCGATCGGCGCCGTGTCGCGCTCGGTCGCGACGTGCCCGGACGCCTCGCTCACCGCCACCGTGCCGCTCGTGGACGCGAGCACCACCCGGCGCACGCCCGCGGCCTCGCACGCGCCGAGGACCGTCTTGGTCCCCTCGACGTGCACGCGATAGAGCTCCTCGGCGTCCGCCGGCCGGCGTGACACGCGCCCGGCGCAGTGGAACGCGCCGGCGCAGCCCTCGGCCGCCGCGCGCACGCTCTCGGCGTCGAGCACGTCGCCGCCCGTCGACCGCGCGAAGCGGACGACGTCGTGTCCGGCCGCCTCGATCGCCGCCGCGACGTGCGTGCCCAGAAAGCCCGTGGCCCCGGTGACGAGATAGCGCATGGGTTTCAGGACGGAGAATCCAGCTGGAAGACGCGCTGGAACGTCATGAGGAGCGCGACGTCGTTCGACTTGAAGACGCCCGACATGAAGTCGGCCGGGCTCGGGACGTACTGCTCGCGGACGATCTTCGCGAAGATCTCCGGGCTGGTCTTGAGCACGCAGTCGGCCTCGTTCGGCTTGCCCGGCCGAACGTCGCAGCGGGCCGCGTCGACGCGGACCGTCCACTTCGCGAGCTCGTCGTTCCCGAGCGACACGTAGTAGCTCACCGGCTTCTCGACCTCGCCCGCGCGGAACTTGGTCTCGAGCTCGGCGAAGAGCTCGATGAGCGGGTTCTCCGGCTCGGCCGTCGCGTCCGCGGTCTGCGCGCGCGCGAGATCCAGCACCTGGCCGTCGCGGAGGGCGAGCACCGCCGCCCGCGCGATGCGGGCGACCTCCCGCGCGGCGTCAGCGGGCGTCATCTCCCGCGTGAGGCGGCGGAGGTCGTCCACGCACAGCGGCGGGCCGATGCGCGCCGTGATCTCGCGCTTCGTCGGGACCGGCGCGCCCTTCGGCATCGCGGCGTGGGTGCCCCCGAGGTGGAGCGGCAGGATGTCGACGCCGTTCGCGAGCGCCAGGTGCCCGATCATCGGCTTGAAGTCCTGCACCTCGCCCGTCGCGCTCCGCGTCCCCTCGGGGAACACGAGGAGGGTCTTGCCGCGCTCCAGCAGCTCTGTGGCCTGACGGATCGTCTGCCGGAGCGACGCCTTGCGGTCGATGGCCTGGAGGTTCGTGAGGTTCTCGAAGAACGCCCGCTTGAGGCGCCCCTCGAAGAAGTAGTCCTGCGCCGCCAGCGACACGATGTCGTCGCCGTACCGGCCGAGGGCGTGGCGCACGAGCCCCATGTCGAGGTGGCTCGAGTGGTTCGCGATGACGATCGCGTTCCGGTTGTAGGGGATGTGCGCGCGGCCGTAGACGCGCGGCTTCATCACGTCGCCGTAGAAGAACTGCTGGGCGCGCCCGAGCAGCGCCCGCCCCACCTGCTGCACCGGCTCGGGCAGGACGAGCGGCGCCTGGGGGTCGCGCCTCGGCGCGGGCTCGCCTCGCTCGGCCGACGGCGCGCCGACGAGCTCCTCGACGTCCCCCGCCGTCGCGCAGGCCTCGAGGCGCGCGGCGTCGATCGCGCCGAACCGGGTCTCGAGCGCCTCGAGCAGCTCCGTCATCAGCAGCGAGTCGAACCCGAGGTCTCCGCGCAGGCTCGCGGTCGCAGCGATTCTCGTGGGCCGGAACGCCGCAGATGCCCGCGATGACCGCGCGCGCCGGGCTCGCCTCGCTCGCGCCGTTCTCGGGACGCGCGCTCGCCGCCGCCAGGCGCGCGACGATCTCCCGCACCTCCTCGCGCTTCACCTTGCGCGTCGCGGTGCGGGGCAGGGCGGAGGGGTGGAAGTGCACGATGGCTGGTCGCTGCCCGGCCGGCAGGCGGTCGATCGCGGCGCGGAGCGCGGAGCGCGCGCGCTCGTTGCGCTGCCTG
The DNA here is from genome assembly GCA_963797395.1 of uncultured delta proteobacterium. GTDB lineage: Bacteria > Myxococcota_A > Polyangia > Polyangiales > Polyangiaceae > Palsa-1150. Next base: position 3,087,552 of record CAWCPA010000006.1, on the reverse strand, counting down.
CGCGCCTCGAGGTCCGCGAGCCGCCCGTCGTCCTCCGCGACCGCGAGGCACGCGAGCCGCTCGCCGCCGCGCGTGTCGACGCCCACGATTGCGAGCTCCGCCACGTGAGGAACCGCGCCGAGCCGCTGCTCGACGTCCTCGGGGTACAGGTTCTCGCCGTTCGGCGCGATGACCACGTCCTTGAGCCGGCCGAGGATCTCGAGGCGGCCCTTCTTGTCGATGCGCCCCACGTCGCCCGTGTGCAGCCAGCCCTCGGCGTCGATCGCCTGGCGCGTGGCGTCGGCGTCGGTGTAGCCGGCCATCACGTTCGCGCCGCGCGCGACGACCTCGCCCACCCCCCGGTCGTCGGGCTGCGCGATGCGGACCTCCACGCCCGGCACCGGCTTGCCCACGCCCGCCTCGAGGCGCGAGGCCGGCCGCGAGACCGTCAGCACGGGGGCCGCCTCGGTCAGGCCGTACCCCTGCGTCAGGCGCAGCCCGAGGCCGAAGAAGAGCTCCTGCGTCTCCCGGGGCAGCGCGGCGCCGCCCGAGATGAGCCACTTCATGCGCCCGCCGAGCCGGTCGTGCACCTCGCCGAAGAGCACCCTCCCGGCGTCGACCCCCGCGTTCGCGGCGAGCCAGCGGTTCGCCTCCGACGCCGCGTCGAACGCGGCGCGCGCGAGCGGGCCGCGGGCGTCCACCTGCGCGAGGATCCGCCGCTCGAGCACCTGCCACAGCGCCGGCACGCCGACCATCGCCGTGGCCCGCGCGACGCGCAGCCCCTCGGCCACGCCCTCGCCGGTGCGGTGGCTCACGTAGACCACGCGCGCCCCCCGCGAGAGCGGCAGGAGCAGGCCGCAGGTGAACTCGAAGCTGTGGTGCAGCGGCAGCACGCTGAGCACCGTGTCGCCCCGCGAGAGCGGGAAGATGGGCGCGAGCGCCGCGACGAGGGACGTGAAGTTCGCGTGGGTCAGCAGCACGCCCTTCGGCCGCGCCGTCGTCCCGCTGGTGTAGATGAGGCTCGCCACGTCGTCCGCCTCGACCTCCACGTCGGGCGGGTCGAGCCCGTCGTCGGGCTCCGTGAACTCGTGCAGGTCGAGCGCCTGCAGGCCGGCCGTCCCGTTGGCGCTCTCGTCCCGGACGATCACGCGCGCCCCGCAGTCGGCGAGCACCGTGCGCCACGCCTCGCCGTCGAGGCCCGGATCGATCGGCACGACGGTCGCCCCCGCGCGCACGATGCCGAAGTACGCGATGGCCCAGTCGGGGTGGCTCGTGGCGGCGAGCACGACGCGGTCCCCCTTGCGCACGCCGAGCACGGCGAGCCGGGCGGCCGCCGCGTCCGAGCGGAGCTTCACGTCGCGGAACGTCGTGCGCGTGAGCCCGTCCGGCGTCATCTGCTGGAGGGCGAGGCCGAGATCGTGCCGCTCGGCCATCTGCGCGACGAGCGAGACGAGCGTCGCGTGCGGCTCCACGGGCCGCGGCGGCTTCTTGAGGCGCCGATCCATCTCGGGGATCACGCGCTTCTCGATCGCCGGCATGTGGACGTTCATCATCCAGTCGCGCCAGTCGATGGCCTCGGGCGCCCAGCGGAGCTTCTTCTTGTCGGCGTCGGACGCGCGCGCGAACGCGGCGCGCGTGTTCGAGCAGTCGAAGGGCCCGTTGAGCTCCGACGCGAACGGCTCGAAGAGCCGCTGGATCTCGGCGATCTTCTGCGTGCGCTTCGACGCGTCTTCGAGGGCCTTCGCCGCGGGCGCGAGCGCCGGAATCGCGCCGCGCACGAAGGACGCGAGCCCGCTCGCCGCGCTGGCGATCGCCGGCGGCCCGACGCGCTCGAACCGCGCGCGCCCCACGAAGCTCGGCTCGATGCGCGCCGCGAGGGCCGCGAGGAGCGGGTTCCCGCCGTCCCCGCCGCGCTGGAAGAACTTGCGCTTGTACATCCCGACCATCTCGCCGAAGCGCTGGGCGGTGCACGGGTTCACGTCGCTCGCGCCGAACTGGTACACGGGCGCGGCGGTGCCCTCGACCAGCTCCGCGAGGGCGAGCAGCATCCCCGCGACGACCATGTCGGTCGGGATGAGATCGAGCGGGACGTGCCCGGCGAGGATCTGCACCTGCCCCTTCATCATCAGGTAGAGGAGCGGCGCGCTCGTGTTGATCCCCTCGCTGTACGAGCGCTCGGGGAACTCCTCGCAAGACTCGCAGCAGGCCGGCCGGGCGATCGTGAAGGGCAGGCCGCTGCGGGCGATGACCTGCTCGCCGATCGACTTCGTGTACGTGTAGATGTTCGGCCAGCCCCAGTGGGTCGCGCGGTCGAGGCCGCCCTCGATGATGCGCTCCGCCACGAACCGCCGCTTCACGCGCGCGAGCTCGGCGTCGTACGCGTCGCCGTGCACCGGGTCGCCGCGGGCCGCCAGGTTCTTGCGGGCGGCGTCGGCGAACTCGGTCTGGCGGAAGGCGTCGTCGGCGCGGTGCCGGGCCTGCGCGACGAGGTCGAGGCACTCGGCGATCTCGCGCTCGGGGTCCCACGCGGCCGCGCCGAGCTCGGGGGCGCGCGGAAAGGGGGTCGAGCGCGGGTCGGCCTCGTAGATGGGTCCCTTCCGGGAGCCTGCCACGTAGCAGGTGCTCGTGTGGTAGATGGCCGCGCGCCGGTGGCCGGCCCCGTTTTGAGCGCCATTTTGCGCGCCGCCGAGCGCCCGCCCGAGCGCCACGAGGTTCTGCGCGCCGAACGCGTTGGCCGCGATGGCGTCGTCGAGGGAGGGGTTGAAGTCGACCACGCCGGCGACGTTCACCACCGCGTCGATGGCCCCCGCGATCTCGCGCACCAGCGCCGGGTCGATCCCGCAGAGCGGGCGGCCCATGTCGCCGTCGATCGGCACCACCTTCTCGCGCAGGAACGCCTCGTACCGGTCGCCGTGGGCGCGACGCAGCGGGCCGAGCGCCTCGCTCGTCGCGACGTCCGACCAGAAGCGCGCCTCGGGCGAGGCGGCGCCCTTCGGGCGCACGACGAGGTAGATCCGCTCGACGTCGGGGTACCGGTCGAGCAGCATCGACCAGAACACCTTGCCGAGGAAGCCGGTGCCCCCGAGCACGAGGAGGCGCGCCCCGCGAAAGACCCGACCGACGTCGAGCGTCACTGCCTCCCCCGCCACTGCCTCCCCTGTCTCCGATCGGATCACGGCGTGACGTCCGCCATCACGATCGGAGGCACGTGGAGCATCGTGACCTCCGGGTCGCGGCCGGCCCCCTTGGCCATCGCGAGCGCCTCGGCGAAGCTGCGCGCGGTCTCCCAGCCGAGGAGCTTGGGGATGTAGTCGTTGTCGGCGCCGACGACGATGACGCGCCCGAGGTGCTGCCGGCCCGCCTCGCCCCAGTACCACATGTAGAAGGGGTGCGCGGGGTGGTACGCGTGGCCCTTGCGATACATCTCGACGTACGCGGGGTTCCTCGCGAACTTCTCCTCGAACTTCTTGTGCATCACCGCCGCGTCGCGCGTCTGGGCGAGCACGTCGTGCACGAACTCGACGTAGGGCGCGTGCTGCTCCTTGTCGAAGCGATCGGTGCACGGGTGGAACACGATGAGCGTCCCCCCCTTCTTCACGAGCGGAGCGCCGCGGTAGAAGTTGAAGAGGTAGCCCTGCGCCATCACCTGCACGAGCAGCGGGTTCAGGAAGGCGTTCACGTTGTACGGGCTGATGTACGGGATGCCCGTCACGAGGACGTCGGCCTGCCCGTGCACGGGCACGAGGTACTGCGCGAACGAGCGCTCGAGGGTCTTCGCGTGCACGGCGTCGACCTCGCCGGCGAAGACGCCCGTGATGCCGTAGGGCGAGGGTACGCCGTGGAAGAGCGCGTGGCGGGCGGCATCGGGGAGCTTCGAGAGCGTGAACGCGAAGCCCTTGAACGCGGCGCGCTCGGCGTTCGTCCAGTCGTCCTCGTTCTTGTGGAAGAACTCGAGCGGGCGGTCGAACATCCGGTTGTTGACCGTCGCCTCGATGTGGAACATGTCGAGCGCCTTCTCGAGCAGGCGGCCCATGCGCTCCACGCTGGTCGCGAGCGCGCTCTTCGACGGGTCCATGTACGACCAGCACTCGCGCATCACCTGCGGGTTGTGGTGCGCGCGCAGGCTCTTGTAGCCGCAGAGGCCCACGGCCACGGACTTGTGCCCGCCGCTCATCGGCACGAGGTTCACGCTCACGTAGACGAGCAGGTCGGCCTCGGCCGCGCGGCGGTTGATCTCGACGACCTCGCCGTGGTCGGTCGTGCCGAGGGACTTCATGCCCTTCGGGTCTTCCGCGTCGTGGTTATAGAGGCGGTCGGGCCAGTAGGCGCCGAAGATCTTGTCGCCGACGACGTGGCGGACCTCGTCGGCCGTCATGCGCCGGTGGATCGAGGTGGCGATGACGATCTCGACGTCCTCGACGGCGTGGTCGGCGAGGAGCTCGAGGACGACGGAGAGCACGCGCTCGCGCGCGTCGGGGCGGCGCATGCGGGGCAGGGGGACGGAGACGTCGTCGATGGCGATGACGACCTTCATCCCCGGGCGCAGCTTGGCGTGGAGCGGGTCGGTGCCGAGCGGGTGGTCGATGGCGTAGCGGATGGCCGCGTCGACGTCCTTGAGCGCCTCCACCGGGGGCCGCGGGTAGACGACGCGCGCGCCGGGGGGCAGGTCGACCTCGAGGACGCGGTCGCCGCTGAACACCGAGCGCGGGGCGCTGCGCTTGTCGATCGTGACGACGAGGGGGTGGTCGCGCCGGGCCGTACCGGAGCTCGAGCCGGAACTAGGGAGTCCGCCGGAGCGGGGACGGGGGGCGAGCGCGGTCGAGGGCGACCCGGGGCCGTTCGTGGTGGTCATGGAAGGCGCTCCAGCAACCGAGTCTGCACGGAGGGTCGTTGGCCGAGGTGGATTACAGGCCAGTCGTACGTGAGCGCAAGCTTGGCCAACCGGAGGTCCGGGTTTACGGCGCAAGGGTGGCCGACGACGGAGAGCATCGGCAGGTCCGAGTAGCTGTCGGAGTAGGCGAAGCACTCGCCCAGTTCGATGCCGCGCGCCTGCGCCCACTCACGGATGAGCCGCGCCTTCTCGGGGCCCGCGACGATGGGCCGCTGGAGCTTGCCGGTGGCGTATCCGTCCTTGAAGTCGAGGCGGTTGGCGATGAACCCCGTGGCGCCGAGGTGCTTGGCCAGGCGCTCCATCAGGAAGTCGAGCGCCCCGGAGACGAGCACCACCTCGTGCCCCTCCGCCCGACATCGGGCGACGAGATCGCGCGCGCCCGGGTACACGGCGCGCTTCATCACCGCGTCGAAGGCCTCGTCGGCGAGGATGAGCAGCCGGTCGCGCGAGATGCCCTCGTAGTTCGCGAAGAGCAGCTCGTTGAAGCGCCGCCGGTCGACCATCTCCGCGAGCGCCATCCGCGGGGTGCCGAGGGCCGCGCGGGCGAGCGCCTTCAGGCTGCGCAGCGGGTTGGGCTGGTTCGCCAGGTAGAAGACGGTCGGGTGCACCAGGTTCGTATGGACGAGGGTGCCGTCGACGTCGAAGAAGCTGGCGGGCACTGGGCTTCGGCTATCATCCACGGCGGCGCGACTGTCAACGGTCTCGTTCGCGAGGAGTACAGGGAGGCGCGTATTTTGCCATGACAGCTCCGAACGTCGCTCCGCCCCCGCCGCCTCTCCCCCCCGCCTCCGCGCGCGAGCTCGATCACGACCTCCTCGAGATGGGGGAGGGATCGCTGTCCCCCCTCGAGCGTGCCCAGATTCGCTTCGTGCGCGCGACCTTGCGCCCCGGCCTCCTCGACGACGGCATCCGGGCACTGCAGCGCTCGGTGGGGCAGGGGTGGATCCGCGGGTTCACGGCACGTCTCCGTCACGTGCACGGCCTCGAGAGGTTGCCCGCGTGGGACCGGCGAGGGAGCGCTATCTTGGTGGCGAACCACCGCTCGTTCTTCGACCTCTACGTGACGGCCGCGGAGCTCGTGGCGCGCGGTTTGCCGCACCGCATCCTCTTTCCGGTGCGGTCGTCGTTTTTCTACGACCACCCGCTCGGGCCCTTCGTCAACGGGATCATGAGCTTCTTCGCCATGTACCCGCCCATCTTCCGCGAGAAGAAGCGGGCCGCCTTGAACCTCGCGAGCCTCGACGAGACCGCGGCGCTCCTCCGGGGCGGCGGCTTCTTCGTGGGGCTGCACCCCGAAGGGACGCGCAAGCGCGACGACGACCCCTACACCTTCCTTCCCCCGCAGAGCGGGGTGGGGCGCGTCATCCACAAGGCGCGCGTCCCGGTGATCCCGGTCTTCGTGAACGGCCTCGGGAACGACCTGCCCAGGCAGGTGGCGGGCAACTTCACCGGCGGCGGGCCGCCCATCTTCATGGTCTTCGGCGCGCCCGTCGACTTCGGGGGCCTGCTCGCCGCGGCCCCGGGCCCGCGCACCTACCGCGGCCTCGCGGAGCGCTGCCTCGACGCCATCGGCGCGCTCGGGCAGGAAGAAAAGGCGCTCCGGCAGGGGCGGCAGCACGACCGGGGTCCGGGCGACCTGACGGGCCGTTGACGCGGCGGCCCTCCGGCGCGACAACCTGTGCCGTGAAGCAGTACCTCGAACTCGTGCAGAGCGTCCTCGCGAAGGGCACGCGCAAGCCCAACCGCACCGGCGTCGACACCCTCTCGACCTTCAACGAAAACTACGAGATCGACCTTCGCCAGGGCTTCCCGCTCCTCACCACGAAGGAGATCTCGTGGAAGAACATCGTCGTCGAGAACCTCTGGTTCTTGAGCGGCGAGACGCACATCGGCCTCCTGAAGAAGCACGGCTGCAAGTTCTGGGATCCGTGGGCGGGCGCCGACGGGCAGGTGCCGAGCGCGTACGGCAACTTCTGGCGGCACTTCCCGGTTCACGACGCCGAGGGGCGCGCCGCCTTCAACGACCAGATTCGCTGGGTCGCCGACGAGATCAAGCGGAACCCGGCGAGCCGCCGGCTCGTCGTGACCGCGTGGGCGCCCGGCAACGCGCAGACGAGCAAGCTGCCGCCCTGCCACCTGCTCTTCATGTTCAACGTGCAGCAGGACGAGCGGGGCGAGCCGCTCCTCTGCCTGCACCTCACGCAGCGGAGCGCGGACGTGGCGCTCGGCGTGCCGTACAACATCGCGGGCTACGCGTTCTTGCTCGAGCTCTTCTCGCGGTTCACCGGCATCCGCGCCGGCATCTTCGGCCACACGATGGTCGACGCCCACATCTACACCGCGAAGGCCGACGGCTCGATGGCGGAGTACGACCACGTGCCGGGCCTGCGCCGGCAGCTCGAGCGCGCGCCGCGGGCGCTGCCGCGCCTCACCATCGACCCGGCCATCCGGTCGCTCGACGACCTACGGCCGCTGCTCGACGCCGACACCGAGACCGTGATGAAGCACTTCGTGCTGCACGGGTACGACCCGCACCCGCCGCTCGGCTTCAAGGTCGCGGTGTAAATGCGAGCGATGATCTGGGCGGAGACGCCCGACAAGGTCATCGGCGCGGGCGGCACCATCCCCTGGAGGTACCCCGGGGACCTCAGGCGCTTCAAGCGGCTGACCCTGGGCTCGGCCGTCGTGATGGGCCGCAAGACCTTCGAGTCGATGCGCAGCCGGCCGCTGCCCGGGCGGCGCAACCTCGTCCTCACGACGCACGACCTCGCCGTGGAGGGGGTCGAGGTCGTGCACGGCCTCGACGAGGCGCTCGCTCGAGCCGGCGGCGGCGACGTCTGGTTCATCGGAGGCGCGCGCGTCTACGAAGACGCCATGGCACACGTGGATCTCATCGACGTGACGTACGTGCCCGATCGCATCGACGGGCCCGACCTCGTCCGCGCGCCGATTGTCGACGAGCGCGTCTTCGAGCCGTCGCCGCTCGTCCCGCACGAGGACGAGCCGTCGCTCGTGCGGCGCGTGTTCACGCGGCGGCGGGGCTAGCGCTCGACGAGCGCGCACCTGGCCCGGAACCTGCGGCGCCGGACCCATCGAGCGCGCGGCTCGACCCCGCGCGCTTCAGCCGCGAGGTCCCCATGAATCTACCGTTGCAGTGCACGTTCCGTGGAATGGCACCGTCTCGAGCGCTCGAAGCCCATGTGAGGAAGCAGGCACAAAAGCTCGATCGTTTCTTCGACCGCATCATGCACTGCCACGTCGTCATCGACGCATCCCATCACCATCGCCACGGCAAGCGATACCGCGTGTCGATCGATCTCACCGTGCCGCACCACGAGCTCGCCGTGGCTCGCTCGCCCGAGCAGAGCGCGTTCGTCGAGGACGCGCACGCGGCCGTGGACGCGGCCTTCCACGAGGCCGAGCGCCGCCTCGACGAGCTCGAGCAACGCATGCGCGGCTACGTGAAGAGCCGCGGGCGCCACAAGGCTCCGACCGGGCGGGTCACCAAGGTCTTCGCCGAGCGAGGTTTCGGCTTCCTCGAGACCGACGACGGCGAGGAGATCTACTTCCACAAGAACAGCGTGCTGCGGGAGGCGTTCGCCATGCTCGCCGTCGGCACGATCGTCCGCTACTTCGAGGAGACCGGCGAGAACGGCCCGCAAGCGAGCACCGTGGAGCTCGTCGCCTGAGCGCGGCGACGTGAATCGAAGCGGGCCCGGCGCAGGCTCGGGCATACGCGATGCTCTGCGTCGTAGGCGCGACCGATCGTGTGATCGTCGCCCAACGAGGAGCATGTTCATGCGTGAGACGATGAAAGTACTCGGCGCCGCCTTGCTCGGGGCCGGCGCCGTGACGTGGGGGGGCACCGCCCACGCGCAGCAGCAGCAGCAGTTGGCTCCATTCTTCACCGGCGCGAACGATCCCTCGACCGTGGCGACGACGCACCCGGACGTCGGCGAGGGCGATGGGAGCTGGCACAGCGGGTCACTCGCGGCGCCGACGCAGGCGCTCGAGCTCAAGGTCGCCGGCGGGTACACGCAGGGCTTCGGCATGATCATGCCGGGCGTCGGCATGCCGTCGGTCGCCGGCGCGGGCGTGGGCGGCAACGCGGAGCTCGACTACCGCATGGGCCCCCACGCGTCCGTGGGCGTACAGGGCCAGTATCAGGAGTTCACGAGCGAGCAAAACAGCGCCTCGCGCGGCCTCGCCGGGAACATCGGGTTCACGTACCACGGGGCCCCGTACCAGCGCGCCGATCCATGGTTCCGCTTCGGTTCGGGTTACCGCCTCCTCTGGTCGGTCAACCCGATCGGGCCGAACGGCAACACCCTGCCGACCACGCTGGTCCACGGCTTCGAGCTCGGCGCGCTGAACCTCGGCATCGACCTCCGCCTCAACGAGGGGATCGCGATCTCGCCGATGATCGGCGCGGACCTGAACCTCTTCGTGTGGGAGAACGCGGACGGCATCAACCGCGCGCTCTCGAGCGCCCAGGTCGCGACGTTCGTCTTCGCGGGGCTCCAGGGTCGCTTCGACGCGGGCTCGTCGAAGGGGCCGGGCGCCACCTACGCGAAGGCCCCGGCGACGCAAGTCACGTGGTGACGAGGCGGGCGGCGAGGAACGGGTGAAGTGTGCGGCGGGGAAACCCGCCGCACCTCGCGCTGTGGCTTCAGCCGTCGAAGATGGCGCGGAGGCGCTTGGCCCGCGTGGGCAGGCGCAGCTTGCGGAGGGCCTGCGTCTCGATCTGCCGGATGCGCTCGCGGGTCAGCGCGAACGAAGCGCCGATCTCGGCGAGCGTCCGCTCGACGCCGCCGTCGAGGCCGAAGCGCATGCGGAGCACCTGGGCCTCGCGCGCGGTGAGGGTGGAGAGCAGGGCGCGGGTGCCTTCGACGAACCGCTTCTCGAGGAGCGTGTCGAGGGCGTCTTCGCCGTCGTTGTCGGCGACGAAGTCGACGAGTCGCGCGCTGCCGTCCTCGCCCGCGGGGGTCTCGAGGCTCACCGGCTCGCGCCGGGCCATGAGCGCCATTTGCGTCTTGGCGAGGGGCAGGCCCACCTCGTCGGCGAGCTCCTGGAGGGTGGGCTCGCGGCCCTGGACCTGCGCGAGGCGGCTGCGCGCCGAGGCGAGGCGGTTTCCCGTCTCGACCATGTGCACCGGCGTGCGGATGGTGCGGCCCTGGTCGGCGATGGCCCGCGTGATCGACTGGCGGATCCACCACGTCGCGTACGTCGAGAACTTGAAGCCGCGCTTGTAGTCGAACTTGTCGACGGCGCGCATCAGGCCGATGTTGCCCTCCTGGATCAGGTCCGCCAGCTGGAGGCCCTGACCGGAGTGCTTGCGCGCGATGGCGACGACGAGGCGCAGGTTCGCTTCGATGAGCTCCCCCTTCGCCCGGTCGGCGTCTCGCTCGCCGGCGCGGACCGCCGCGAGGGTGGTCTGCGTGGCCCGCGCGTCGATGCCCCCCTGGCCGAGTCGGCGCATGGCGGCGACGACGCGCGTGAGGACCGCCCGCGTCAGCCGCATCTCTTCGAGCGCCGTGCTGGCGGCGGTGCGGCGGGAGGCGGGCGGGCGCTTGTCGCTCTGCGCGAGCGCGTGGACGGGCGCGTACAGCTCGAGGAGCTTCGCGCGCGCCGCTTCCTCGTCCTCTTCGTCGGCGGGGTTGCGCGTGACGTCGCGGGCGCGCAGCTTCGCGTCGCGCAGCTCGTCGCCGACGGCGGCGAGCTCCGCGATCGCGATGGGCGACGCGACGAGCGCCCTCACGATGTGGGCCTCGGCCTGCTCGATGCGGCGGGCCAACGTGACCTCGCCCTCGCGGGTGAGGAGCGGTACCCGCCCGAGCTTCCGGTAGTACGCCCGTATCGAATCCTCGTCGGTGGGCACCTCGGCGGTACCCGGCGACGCCGACAGCGACTTCTTCAAGGCTGCTTCTCGACTCGGCATGTGTTGGTGTTGCGAAACGCGCGGCCCGCCCGTCAGCTCGCTTCGACGCGCCCTGACCAGGGCCTCAGGCCGGCCTGGAGAGTCCGCCTGAAAGCCCTGCTCCCTCCGGGGGTTCTCGCCAACTCTTCATTGCGTTTCATAGCCGAGTCCGTCCAGCTCGGCCTGAGGTGAGCCGTGACGATCGCTGCCACCGGCTGCGCCCGATCGTTACAGTCGACCACGTGTACGTGGGCGGGGCGACTGATCCGTCAGCCCGGGACAACCAGAGGTCGCTCGGCACGGTTCACGCTTATGGCTGCAATCATGGCTGATGCAGACAGCGACAAGAAGCCGTCGGACGGGTCGCTGACCTGGCTGCGCTGGATGATTCCCTTGCTGCTCGTGGCGTTTCTGCTCGCTTCCGAGGCGCTGGGCGACCGAAAGGCCACGGCCCCGGGCATCGACTACTCGAGCTTTTACGCCCTCGTCGAGCAGGGCAGCGTGCAGCGGGTCACGATCGAAGGGCAGAGCGTGAGCGGCTCTCTCAAACAGCCGTCGCCGGTCGACGGGAAGACGGTCAAGGACTTCTCGACGACCTTGCCGGCGCAGCAAGACCAGCAGCTCATGCCGCTCCTCCGCGAGAAGAACGTGGCGGTGCGCGTCGACGCCGAACAACCGTCCTTCTGGGGCCCGCTCCTCATGACCCTCCTGCCCTGGGCGCTCGTCATCGGCGCCTGGGTGTGGATCGCCAAGCGCGCCCGGGGCAGCATCGGAATCGGCGGGCCGCTCCAGAGCATCTTGAAGGGCCGGCCGAAGCGCTTCGAGCGGCAGGACCACGTACGCGTGCGCTTCGACGACGTGGCGGGGCTCACCAGCGCCAAGCGCGACCTCACGGAGGTCGTCGAGTTCCTGCGCACGCCCGAGCGCTTCCAGCGCCTCGGCGGCAAGCTGCCGCGCGGCGTGCTGCTCGTCGGGCCCCCGGGCACCGGCAAGACGCTCCTCGCGCGCGCCGTCGCGGGCGAGGCCGAGGTGCCGTTTTTCTACGTGAACGGCTCGGAGTTCATCCAGCTCTTCGTCGGCGTGGGCGCCGCGCGGGTGCGGGAGCTCTTCGACGAGGCCAAGGCCGCCGCTCCGGCGATCATCTTCATCGACGAGATCGACGCGGTGGGGCGCTCGCGCGGGGCGGGCCTCGGGGGCGGCAACGACGAGCGCGAGCAGACGCTCAACCAGCTCCTCTCCGAGATGGACGGGTTCACGCCGAACGACCACACCGTGGTCGTCGCGGCCACGAACCGCCCCGACGTCCTCGATCCGGCGCTGCTGCGGCCGGGCCGCTTCGACCGGCGGGTCGTCGTCGATCGCCCGGAGTGCGAGGCGCGCCTCGCGATCCTGCGCGTGCACACGCGACAGAAGCCGCTCGCGCCCGACGTCTCGCTCCAGGACCTCGCGCGCGCGACGCCGGGCTTCAGCGGCGCCGATCTGGCGAACCTGTGCAACGAGGCGGCGCTCCTCGCCGTCCGCCGCGCGGCCGACGCGCTGTCGCAGCGAGACTTCTCGATGGCGATGGACAAGGTCCTCCTTGGCGACCCGCGGGAGACCCTGCTCGACCCGGGCGAGAAGCAGCGGGTGGCGACGCACGAGGCGGGGCACGCCATCGTGGCGCACTTCACGCCGGGAGCCGAGCCGCTGCGGCGGGTGTCGATCCTGCCGCGCGGGATGTCGCTCGGCGCGACCCAGCAGTGGGCGGCGAACGACAAGCACATCGTGACCGAGCCGGAGCTCGCCGCGAAGCTGAGCGTGCTGATGGGCGGGTACGCCGCGGAGACGATCGTGTGCGGGAACGCCTCGACCGGCTCCGAGCAAGACCTCCGGCAGGCGACCGACTTCGCCTACCGCATGGTCGCGCACTACGGGATGAGCGAGCGCGTGGGCCCCGTCTTCCACGAGCAGCGCGTCGAGCACCCGTTCCTCGGCCAGCGCCTCGCGACCGAGGTGGGGCTCAGCGACGAGACCGCGCACGAGATCGAGCAGGAGGCGCGGCGCATCCTCTCCGAGGCCGTGGACGCGGCCAAGCGGATGGTGAACGAGAAGCGCGTGATCCTGCAGCGCCTCATCGCGGCCCTCCTCGAGCACGAGACCCTCGAGATGCCCGATCTCGAGCGCGTGCTCGGCACGCAAGAAGCGGCCTGAAAGGACGAGAGCGAGAGAAGATAGACCGCCAGGACGCCAAAGACGCCAAAGACGCCAGGAAACGAGGATTTCAATTCTCCGACCCTGGCGTCCTTGGCTGTCCTTGGCGTCCTGGCGGTCCTCTCTTCTTCTTCAGCGGGGCGCGCGCACCACCAGCGCCCGCGGGACGAGCTCCACCTCGAGCGGCAGGCCGCCGAGCGGCTCGCCGTCGACGTCGAGGAGGAAGACGTCACGGACGGACTCGTTCTCGAGGTCGAGCCGCAGGCGGTCGCAGGCGAAGTGCTCCACCCCGGGCGCGCCGATGTGGCGACCGCCGTAGATGCGGAGGGAGCTCGTCGCGAAGGCGAGCTTCCCGGGCGCATCCATCGAGACGACCTCGAACCGGCCGTCGTCGAGCTTGGCCATCGGCGCGACCTGCATCCCGCCGCCGAAGAAACGGCCGTTGCAGATCGCGACCATGTACGTCGCGAGCCGGCGCTCGTGGACCGTGTCCCCGACGTGGACGCCGCAGCGCACGCGCCCCCGCTCGGACTCGACGAGCGCGCGGGCGCTCGCGAAGAAGTACGTGGCCTTCCCGCCGAGGGACCTCGACGAGCGCGCGACGTGCCGGTCGACGAGCCCGCCCATCCCGGCCGACAGGACGTTGACGAACCACCGCGAGCCGGTCGACCCGTCCGGCGCGCGGTACCGCACGCGGCCCGCGTCGACCGCGGTCTCCTGCCCCGCCGCGATGGCCTCGACGTACGCGTCGAGGCGGTGCTCGATGCCGAGCGTCCGCCGGAAGTCGCCGCCCGTGCCGACGCCCACGAAGCCGACGGGAGTCCGAGCGTCGGCGTCGAGAACCCCGTTGGCCACCTCGTGGAGCGTGCCGTCGCCGCCGACGGCGACGACGAGCGGGCGCCCCTCGCGCGCTGCGTCACGCGCGAGATTGATGGCGTGCCCGGAGCGCGAGGTGCGCTCGACGTCGACGTGCCCGAGTCGCCGCCCGAGGAGGGCCTCCACCTGCGCGAGCCCCGCGCGTCCGCCTCCGGCGCGCGGGTTCACGATGACGAGGGGTCTCATTCGGCTATTGTCGAAGACGAGCCGCATGAAGGGAAGTCCGGTGGACGCCCGAGCCGCAGCCGTGCCCGACTGGCCGGGCACGCCGCGGTACGAGGTCCGGGCGCGCCTCGGCGCGGGCGGCATGGGCGCGGTGTACGAGGCGTTCGATCGGGAGCGCGGGCAGCTCGTCGCCATCAAGACCCTGCTCCGGTTCTCGCCGTCGGCGCTCTATCGCCTCAAGCAGGAGTTTCGGACGCTCGCCGACGTCGTCCACCCGAACCTCGTGCGCCTGTACGAGCTCGTGGCGACCGACCCGGGCCACGTCTTCTTCTCGATGGAGCTCGTGCGCGGCATCGATTTCGTCACCTTCGTGCAGCGCGGCGGCGCTCCCAGGCGGGGCGGCCCCATCACGCCGACCGCGCGCCTCTCCATCGTGCCGGCGGCCGGGGACGCCGACCGCACAGGCCCCTTCGACGCGTCGAACCCCCCGCCGCGGCCCCCGCCCACGGTCCGTTCGCCCGCCGACTTCATGCGCCTGCGATCGGCCATGCGGCAGCTCGTGACGGGCGTGAGCGCGCTGCACGCGGCAGGCAAGCTGCATCGCGACATCAAGCCCTCGAACGTCCTCGTGACGCCCGAGGCGCGCGTCGTGCTGCTCGACTTCGGGGTCGCGACCGATCTCGCCCAGAACGCGGACGAGCGCGAGGTCGTCGGCACCGCGCGCTACATGGCGCCCGAGCAGGCGACCGGCGAGGCGCCCGGGCCCGCGAGCGACTGGTACAGCGTCGGCGCGGTCCTCTACGAGGCCATCGTCGGCAGCGCGCCGTTCACCGGCTCCTCGGCCGAGGTGCTCACCCGCAAGACCTTCGTCGACGCGCCCGCCCCGAGCGAGGGCGTGCTGGGCGTGCCCGAGGATCTCGACACGCTCGCGTGCGCCCTGCTCCGGCGCTCGCCCGGCGGGCGGCCGAGCGGCGAGGAGATTGCCCGCTGGCTCGGCGAGCTGCCCGGTGGGGCGCCGTCGCGCGCGAGGCGCGGCCCTCGCCCCGACACGCCGGCCGCGCCCGTGGAGGCTTCGGCCGGGCCCCTCGTGGGGCGCCAGGCGGAGCTCGCCGCGCTCCTCGAGGCCTTCGAGTCGGCGCGCGCGGGCCGCCGCCTCGTGGCGGTGCGCCTGCACGGGGCGTCCGGCATCGGCAAGTCGGCGCTCGTGCAGCACTTCCTCGACGTGCTGGCTTCGCGGGGCGCCGTGACCGTCCTGCGCGGGCGCGCCTACGAGCGCGAGTCGATGCCGTACAAGGCGCTCGACAGCGTCGTCGACGCCCTCAGCCGGCACCTCACGCGGCGGAGCGAGCGCCGGACGAACGAAGGCGCTGCCCTGCCGCCCGAGATTGGCGCGCTCGCCCAGCTCTTCCCGGTCCTCGGGCGCATCCGGCGCGTCAGCGAGGCCCCGATGCCCGCCGGCGTCGACCCCATCGTCGTGCGCCGCCGCGCCGTCGGGGCCATGCGCGCCCTGCTCTCGCAGATCGCCGCCGAGCAGCCGCTCGTCCTCGACATCGACGACCTGCAGTGGGGAGACGTCGACAGCGCGGGCCTGCTCCTCCAGCTCGTCGGGCTGCCCTTCGACGCGCCGGTGCTCCTCGTCCTCGCCGACCGCGACGACGGCGACTCGAGCCCCTTCGTCCTCGAGACGCGCGCCCGCTGGCCGCTCCGCACCGGGGTGCGCGACGTGGCGCTCGGGCCGCTCGCCGAGGCCGACGCGCGCGCCCTCGCCCTGCGCTTCCTGGCCGGCGGCGCCTCGCCCGTGGACGACCGCGGCGCGCAGGATCTCGCGGACGCCATCGCCCGCGAGTCGGGCGGCAACCCGCTGCTCGTCGAGGAGCTCGCGCGGAGCTTCGCGCGGCCCCGGCGCGCGGGCTCGACGCCGCCCGCGCCGCTGCCCCCGGAGGTGCGGCTCGAGGCGATCGTGCAGACCCGCATGGGGGCGCTCGAGCCCGGGGTGCGCCGGCTCCTCGAGCTCGTCGCGGTGAGCGCGCGCCCGCTGCCTGTCACCCTCGTGGGGGACGCCGCCAGCCTGTACGAGCAGCTCGACGACGCCATCGCCCAGCTCCGCGCGCGCCGCTTCGTTCGGACGGGGCTGCGCGACGGCCGCGAGGTCGTCGAGATGCTGCACGACCGTGTGCGGCGGACGCTCGTGGCGCGCCTGCCGGCGAGCACCCTGCGCGAGCACCACGGGCGCCTGGCGCTCGTGCTCGAGCCCGTGCCCAGCGTGGACACCGAGGCGCTGGCCGTGCACCTGCTCGGCGCCGGCGAGAAGACGCGCGCGGCGAGGTACGCCGAGCGCGCCGCGGAGCAGGCCGCGGCGAAGCTCGCCTTCGGGCAGGCGGTGCGCCTCTACAAGCTGGCCATCGAGACGCTCGGCGAGAACGGCCCGGACGCGCAGCGCCTGCGCGTCCGGCTCGCCGAGGTGCTCGAGCGGGCGTCGCTCGGCGTGGAGGCCGCCAAGGTGTACCTGGCGGCGGCGGCGCGGGCGCGCGGCTTCGAGCGCGTGGAGCTCGAGCGGGAAGGGGCCGAGCAGCTCCTCCTCTCCGGGCACCTCGACGAGGGACAAGAGGCGTTCGGGCGCATCCTGGCGGCGGCGGGCCTGAGCCGCCCGCGGTCGATCGTGGGCGCGGTCCTGTGGCTGGTCTTCTACCGCGTGGCGTTGCTCTTCGCCGGCAGGGACGCGAAGGAGCGCGAGTCGCGCGACGTGCGGCGCGTCGACCACCTGCGCATCGAGGCGCTGCACGCGGTCGTCATCGGCCTGAGCCTCGTGAACGTGCTCTACGCCACGTGCATCCAGCCGCGGCACCTGTACCTCGCGCTGCGAAAGGGCGACCGCTTCCAGGTCCTGCGCGCGGCCGGCTTCGAGGCGATGCTCGCGGCTTCGCGCGGCGGGCCGGTGGGCAAGAAGGAGACCGAGTACCTGGCCCTCGTCGCGCGCATGGCCGAGCGGGTGGCGGACATGGACTCGCGGGCGTTCTCCGAGGGCATCCGGGCGATCTCGCCTCTTCATGCACGGCGAGTGGCGGCAGGCGGGCGACGGCCTGCTCGACGCGATCGAGCGCTACGCGTCCACGCCCGCCGGCTGGTACTCGAACACGCAGCTCTTCGCGATCTACACCCTGATGTTCCGGGGCCGGCTGGCCGAGCTCCGCGTCCACCACGCGGCGCGCCTCGCCGACGCGGAGGAGCGCGGGGACCTCTACACCACGGTGAACCTGCGCATCGGCCACTGCAACGCCGTCTGGCTCGTCGCGGACGACGTCGCGGCGGCGCGGCGGCACGTGGCGGAGGCGATGGGCGCGTGGACGCAGCGCGGGTTCTCGCTCCAGCACTACCGGGCCCTCCTGGCGGAGGCGAACGTCGATCTCTACTGCGGCGAGGCGGGGCCGGCCCACGAGCGGGTGCGCCGCGCGTGGCGGCGCCTGCACGGGAGCCTTCTGATGGGCGTGCAGTACGTGCGCGCCGACGCCTATTTCCTCAGGGCGCGGTGCGCGCTGGCGGCCGGCCGGCTCGGCGAGGCGGCGCGCTGGAGCGGCAAGCTGCGCGGGGAGGACGCGCCGTGGACGCCGGGGCTCGCGACCCTGCTCGACGCCGGGGTGGCCGAGGCGCGAGGCGACCGCGCGCTGGCCACGGCGCGCCTTCGCGACGCGATTGCCGCGACCGAGGCGGTCGACATGAACCTCTACGCGGCGGTCGCCCGGCTTCGTCTCGGGGCGATGGACGCTTCGCCCGAGGCGGCCCGGGGGGCGGCGCGCGCCCGCGCGTGGATGGCCGACCAGGGCGTCGTCCGGCCCGATTGGATTGCCGCCATGCTGGCGCCCGGACTAGGATAAAAAAGCGCGCCATGGCCGTTCGCTTCGATGCCCCGTACTTCAAGCGCTTCTACGAGTCCCGGCGCTCCCGGGTCTACGACGGGGAGCAGGTGAACCACCTAGTCCGCGGCGTGACGGGCTTCGTGCAGTGGTTCGGCGGCGAGATTGAGCGCGTGCTCGACGTGGGCGCCGGCACGGGCCTGTGGGGCGACTGGTTCCGGGAGAACATGCCCGACGTTCGCTACCGCTCGGTCGACGTGAGCGAGTACGCCTGCGAGAAGTACGGCCACGAGCTGCGCGACATCTCCCGGTGGAAGGCGCGGGAGAGGTTCGACCTCGTGGTGTGCCAGGGCGTCTTGCCGTACCTGGAAGACGAGGCGTGCGCGAAGGCCGTCGCCAACATGGCCGCGATGTGCCGGGGCTTCTTCTACGTCGAGGCCATCACGGCGAAGGACCTGCGCGACGTCTGCGACCGAACGCGCACCGACGTGCGCGTTCTGGGCCGCCCGGCCACCTTTTACCGGCGCGTCTTCGCCAAGCACTTCGAGCCGCTGGGGTGCGGCCTTTACCACGTCAGGGGCGGCGACAAGATGTTCTACGAGCTCGAGCGGGCGTAGGAGAGCGCTCACGCGAGGACGACGAACTTCAGGTACCGGCCCTCGGGGAAGGCGGGGAGGGTGGGGTGGTCGGCGCCCGCGCCGCGCACCTCGAGGACCGCCAGCTCGCGCCCGCCGAGGGCCGCGTCGTCGAGCGTGCTGAGGAACGCGGCGCCGTCGACGTGGCTCGAGCACGACGCCGCGCAGAGGACCCCGCCCGGCGCGAGCACCGCGGCGCAGGCCCCGTGCAGCCCGCGGTATGCGGTGAGCGCGCGCGGCAGCGTCTTCTCGCTCGGCGCGTAGCTGGGCGGATCGCTGACGACGAGGTCCCACGCCTGCCCGCGTTCGCGCGCCCCGTCGAGGAAGACCCGCACGTCCGCCGTGACGAACGCGTGCTTGCCGGGGTCGAGGCCCGCCGCGCGGAAGCTCGCCTGCGCGGTCGCGTGCGCCGCGGCGGCGACGTCGACGCTCGTGACGTGCGCCGCGCCGCCGAGCGCGGCGTGGACCGAGAAGCCGCCCGCGTAGGAGAACAGGTTGAGCACCCGCCGCCCGCGGGCGAGCTCGCCGACCCGCCGCCGGTTGTCGCGCTGATCGAGGAACGCGCCCGTCTTCTGTCCTCGCGCGAGGTCGACCACGAACGGCACGCCGTGCTCGACGACGCGCACCGTGTCGGGAGGCGCGGGGCCGCGGAGCGGCTCGATGCGCACGGCCTCGCCCTTGCCGCCCGTGCGGAGCGCCAGCGACGTCACGCCCCAGGCCTCGAGCGACGGCCAGAGCGCCTCCGCGAGCTCGCCCACCCGCGCGCGCGCGCCCTCGCCGTCGGTGCGCGCGATCGCGACCGGGCCGTACCGGTCGACGACGAACCCCGGCATGCGGTCGCCCTCGCCGTGGAGCACGCGGAACGCGTCGGTCCCCCCGGCCGTCGCGGACGCGACGCGCACCAGCGTGGCGTCGCGGAGGGCGCACGCCTTCTGCGCGCGACGCTTCCAGAGCGCGGCGTCGAGGGCCTCGCGCTTGTGCGTCCACACGCGGACGGCGATGGGCGAGCCGGGGTCGGCGAGGCCGCGCCCGACCGCGGTCCCGTCCGGCGCGAGGAGCTGCACTTCTTCTCCCGGTCGCGCGCCGTCGAGCCCGCGCGCGATGGCCTCCCGCCATACCCACGGGTGACCTCGCTGGAGCTTTTCCGCCGTGGCCGGCTGCCTCAACACGACCTCGCGTGTGGACGCCGTCACCGGAAATTTCTATCGCAGCGTGTTGGCATGCAGTGGGGGACACTTGCACTCGCTCATCCGGACTTCAAGTGTGTGGGTATGGCGGTAGGACGAGCGTCCAGAAGCACCTATCTCGTTGTATCGATCTGCACCGAAACGAGCACGGCAACGCTCGCGGGCCTTGGTCGCCCCCGTCACGCTGCGCGATGCTCGTGAGCCCTCTGGCGACGAGGCACGAGCGAAAGACCGAAGCCGTCGCGACCAGACCCCGAAGACGGACGAAGAACAAGCAGAGGCAGAAGCGGAACATGGGCCGGAAGGGACGCCGACAAAACAGGAACGCGAAGACCCGCACGCGTCGCGATGCGGCCGTCGCTGGCTCGCTGCCGAACTCGATCTCGAGCTCGCTCCTCGGCTCGGCCTTGGCGCCGCTCGTCGACGAGGCGCCCGTGGCCCAGCCGCCCGAGCGATCGCGCGAGCCGTCGTTCGACCTCATCGAGGTCCACCCGACGCTCGAGGTCGCGGTCCCGCCGCCGGTCGAGTCCGCGCCCGCGATCGCGTGCGAGGTACCGCCCGTGCTCGAGACCGCGTGCGAACCGCCCGAGCCGAGCGTGCCGCCCGCGAGCAATCTCGACGTCGCGTTCTTCGACGAGCCGACCGCCGAGACGTGGCTGGCTCAGCTCGAGTTCCCCGATCCGCGCGCGGTCCTCAAGGCCACGGCGGCCGCGGCGCGCCGGCGAGCCCACCTCGCGCGGTACGTGATTGGCGTCGTGGGCACGGCCGGCATGCTCGGGCTGGTCGCCATCATCAAGTCGGCCGTCCCCGCGGGCGACGACGACGCGTACTCCGCGCGGCCCGCGGCTCGCATGATGATGCCGGGCAGCGAACAGGGCTCCGAAGGGGAGCCCGTCGCGCTTCCAGCCACGCTGGCAGCGCCCGCGCCCTCGCCCGAACCGTCCCCGCCGGCGAGCCCGGAAGCCCATGATTTACGGGACGCCGGGCCAGGATGATGCGCCGAAGAAGCGCATCCGTTGACAGTACGTAACGCGGCGGGTAGTTGAGGGCCGCACTTATCGCCGCGACCGGCGGCGCGGCGCGGCAGTCTTGCGTCGCCCCGCCGGAAACTCGAGGAGGTCCGCGCGTGTTCAAGAAGGTGTGCCTCTTCTCCGGTAACGCCAACCCGGAGCTCGCGGTGGCCATCGGGCAGTACCTCGAGACGCCCCTCGGCAAGTGCAAGGTCACCCGGTTCAGCGACGGCGAGAGCTTCGTCGAGATCGGGGAGAACGTGCGTGGCGTCGACGCGTTCGTCATCCAGTCGACGAGCAGCCCCACGAACGACAACGTGATGGAGCTCCTCATCATGGTCGACGCGCTGCGCCGCGCTTCGGCCGGGTCGATCACCGCGGTCATCCCCTACTACGGGTACGGCCGCCAGGACCGCAAGGTCGCGCCCCGCACCCCCATCACGTCGAAGCTCGTGGCCGACCTGGTGCAGACCGCGGGCGTGAACCGCGTCGTCTCGGTCGACCTCCACGCGGGGCAGATTCAGGGGTTCTTCAACATCCCCTTCGACCACCTCTACGCGATGCCCGTCTTCCTCGAGGACTACCTGAAGAAGCGGTTCGACTCTTCGGCCGTCTTCGTCTCGCCCGACGCGGGCGGCGTGGAGCGCACGCGCGCGTACTCCAAGCGCCTCGACGCCAGCCTCGCGATCGTCGACAAGCGCCGCGAGCGCGCGAACGTCTCCGAGGTCGTGAACCTCATCGGCGACGTGAAGGGCAAGGACTGCATCATCATCGACGACATCATCGACACCGCCGGCACCCTCACGGGCGCCGCGCGCGCGCTCGCCGAGAAGGGCGCGAAGCGCATCGTGGCGTGCGCGACGCACGGGGTGCTGTCGGGGCCGGCGGTGCAGCGCATCTCCGACTCGCCGCTGAGCGAGGTCGTCGTCAGCGACTCCATCCCGCTCTCCGACGCGGCGCGGGCGTGCACGAAGATCAAGCAGCTCTCGATCGCCCGGCTCCTCGGCGAGGCGATCAAGCGCATCCACAGCTCCGACAGCGTCAGCTCGCTCTTCGCCTGACCGGGCGCC
This sequence comes from uncultured delta proteobacterium, assembly GCA_963797395.1. Lineage (GTDB taxonomy): Bacteria > Myxococcota_A > Polyangia > Polyangiales > Polyangiaceae > Palsa-1150. The sequence goes on along the minus strand of CAWCPA010000006.1, from coordinate 3,065,781 downwards.
GCGGCGTGGAGGCGGCCTCGCCGCGGTGGCGAGTGAGGCGATCGTCTGCTATTGGTCGCGGCCCCATCGTAACCCCCATGCCCCTCGCGCGTCCCGCTCCTGGGAGGCGCGCTCGGGCGGACAGGTGATAGGAGCCGAACATGACCGCCGCCACCACGCCGCTTGCAGCCAAGTCCCGCACCGCCTCCGGAAAGAGCCACGCGCGCCGCCTCCGCTCGGAGGGGTTCGTCCCTGCCATCGCGTACGGCAAGGGCCTTCCGTCCACGACGATCGCCGTGCCTCCCAAGGAGGTCATCGCGATCTTGAAGAGCGAGCACGGGAAGAACACGGTCATCGAGCTGGCGGTCGACGGGAACAAGCAGCTCGCGATGATTCGCGACTTCAGCCTCCACCCCGTCAAGCGCACCCTCGAGCACGTCGACTTCGTCGACGTGAAGATGGACCGCCCGGTGGACGTCGACGTCCCGCTCCTCGCCACCGGCAAGGCCGTCGGCGTGACCAAGGGCGGCATCCTCCGCATCGTGCACCGCCTCGTTCCCGTGCGCTGCCTGCCCGACCGCATCCCCGTGAAGATCGAGGCCGACGTCACGGCCCTCGAGCTCGGCGAGCACATCGCCACGCGCGACCTCAAGCTCCCGGAAGGCGTCACCGTGCGCCTCTCGCCCGAGCGGACGCTCATCGCCGTCGTCGCCCCCGAGAAGGAAGTCGAGGAGGCGCCGGCGCCTGGCGCTGCGGCCGCGACCGCGGCGGCCGGCGCTGCGGCGGCCCCGGCGGCCGGCGCGGCTGCGGGCGACGCGAAGAAGGACGACAAGAAGGACGACAAGAAGGACGAGAAGAAGAAGTAGTTTGCCGTGCACCTGGTCGTCGGCCTCGGGAACCCCGGGCGCGAGTACGAGCGAAGCCGGCACAACGTCGGCTTCCTCGTCGCGGACGCGCTGCGCGAAGAGGCCGGCTTCCCGGACTACAAGCAGAAATTCTCGGGCGTCTGGACGCGCGGGACCTTCGGTGGCGGCCAGCTCGCCCTGCTGAAGCCGCAGACGTTCATGAACCTGTCGGGCGACAGCGTTCAGCCGGCGATGGCCTTCCTGAAGGTCGCGCCGGCCGACGTCATCGTGGTGCACGACGAGCTCGACCTTCCCTGGCAGGACGTGCGCCTGAAGGTCGGGGGCGGCCACGCCGGCAACAACGGCATCCGCAGCATCATCCAGCGCCTCGGCACGCCCGACTTCGTTCGCGTCCGCGTCGGGATCGGCAAGCCGCCGGCAGGCTTCCGCGGCAGCGGCGCCGACTGGGTCCTCTCCGACTTCGATGGCAGCGAGAGAGCCGAGATGCCCGACGTGATCGGCCGCGCGATCGACGCGGTGAAGCGCGTGGTCGAGGACGGTATCTCGGCGGCCATGAACGCCGTAAACACGAAGAAATAGGATGGGTTGACAGGAAGATCGGAAGATCCGCCTGTAAATCCTCTTCCGGGGGTGCTAGACAGCGCGTCCCCCTCGCTCGTGGGCATTGCGTCCCACGGGCCCGCGTTCCGGGATTTCCCCGGACGAGCCCAGGAGGTTTGAAAACGTGACTGCTACCCCGTCGACCACTCAGGCGCGCCCGCAAGGCCACGTCCGGGTTCGTGAATACGAGACCATTTACATCCTTCGCTCCGACGTCGACAGCGACGCTGCCGAGAAAGTGCAGGCCCGCGTGGCCGATGCGCTCGAGCGCGAGCACGGCAAGCTCGTGAAGGTCGAAGCCTGGGGCCGGCGCAAGCTGGCGTACCCCATCGGCAAGCAGCGGAAGGGCGTCTACGTCTACCTCAAGTACGTGGGCGGCGGCGGCCTGGTCGCCGAGATCGAGCGCAACTTGAAGCTCCAGGACGCGGTCGTGAAGTACATGACCGTCCAGTCGGGCGACGCGGTCGATCTCGAGACGCTCCAGATCGACCCCGAGGAGACGAAGCTCGGCAAGTTCGAGCTCGCGCCCGAGGACGAGAAGGAAGAGTCGCGCGAGAAGCAGCTTGGCCTGGTGGACTTCGGCCAGGACATCAAGCCGCACCGCGGCCCCGAAGAGGTCGACGAGTTCGCCGAGGAGCACGCCGAAGAGCCGCAGAGCACCAAGGGCGAGAGCCCCAAGGGCGAGAGTGCGGCAGCCCCGCCCGCCGCCGCCCCGGCCGGTACGGAAGAGGAGAAGTAGACCATGGCGATGATGGATGACGATCGTGACATCAACCGTGGCCCGGATCTCAACGCCGACGTCGGCCGCCGCCGCGGAAAGCGCCGCATCTGCCGCTACTGCGCCGAGAAGACGCTGGTCATCGACTACAAGGACCCGCAGGCGCTCAAGTACTTCGTGACGGAGCGCGGGAAGATCGTTCCGCGCCGCATCAGCGGCAACTGCGCGCGCCACCAGCGCAAGGTGCAGCTCGCGGTCCGCCGCGCGCGCAACATCGCGCTCCTCCCCTTCACCGTCACGCACTGACGGGGACTCCAGAAGGAAAGCGAAGATCATGCCTGCCAACATCCAGGTCGTCCTCCAGCAGGACGTTGCGAAGCTCGGAAAGAGCGGCGAGCTCGTTCGCGTCCGCCCGGGCTTCGCGCGTAACTACCTCCTCCCGCGCGAGCTCGCGGTCCCCGCGACCACGGCCGCCGTGAAGCGCATCGAGCACGAGAAGGCCGTGGCCATCGCGCGCGCCGACAAGGCCAAGAAAGAGGCCACCGCGCTCGCCGCGCAAATCAGCGCCGTCTCGGTCACCATCTCTCAGAAGGTGGGCGACGACGGGCGCCTCTTCGGCTCGGTCACCGCCAAGGACGTCGCCGCGGCCTACGCCGCCAAGGGCGTCACCCTCGACCGCCGCAAGATCGAGATGGCCGACAGCATCAAGAGCGCGGGCACCTACGAGCTGAAGGTCGCACTCATCGGCGACATCACGGCCACCCTCAAGGTGGAAGTCGTCGCCAAGTAGCTCGGCAAATGCCATAAAGGCGGCTTCCCCGGCGCCCCGGCCTCCAAAGAGGCTGGGGCGCTCGCGGTTTGGGAGGTCAAACTGTGGAGAAGCTGCGCGCGATAAGTGGGCAAGCTCCGGAGTCGATCGCCATCGAAGGGCGCGTCCCTCCGCACGATCTCGACGCCGAGGCCGCGGTGATCTCGGCGGTCATGCTGGACCCGCTCGCGCTCGACAAGGTCAACGAGTTCCTTCGGCCCGAGTTCTTTTACTCCGAGGCGCACCGCCGCATCTTCGAGGCGTGCGTGGAGCTCTCCTCCGAGGGGAAGCCGGTCGACGTCGTGCAGGTCGCGACGTGGCTGCGTGATCGCGAGCGCCTCGCCCAGGTCGGCGGCATGCCGTACCTCACCGAGGTGCTGAACGCGGCGCCCGCCGTGGCGAACGTCGTCGCGTACGGCAAGACCATCCACGAGAAGTCGCGGGTGCGACAGCTCATCCTCGCGTGCCAGCGCGTCGCCGCCCAGGGCTACGCCGGGTACGGCGAGGCGCAGTCGTTCATCGACTCGGCCGAGCAGGCCGTCTACGACATCGCGCGCACGCGCGAGTCGTCGTCGGTCTTTCCGCTCCGCGACATCATGCAGGAGACCTTCCGCCGCATGATGAAGGCGACCGAGCGCGGCGCCCGCATCACCGGCATTCCGACCGGGTTCGACCGGTACGACCGGACGACGAGCGGCCTGCACTCGGGCGAGCTCACGATCGTCGCGGCGCGCCCGGGCATGGGCAAGACGAGCTTCGTGCTCAACGTCGCGACCAACGTCGCGTCCCCGCAGGAGCTCGAGAGCGCCCGCGACCCGAACGAGCGCTGGCAGGAGCCCGGCTACGGCGTCATCGTCTTCTCGCTCGAAATGCCGCGCGAGCAGATCGTCAACCGCATGCTCTGCTCCGAGGCGCGCGTGGACGTGTCGAAGGTGCGCACCGGCAACATGTCGCCGGCCGACTGGACCCGCATGACGCAGGCCGCGGCCCACCTCAACAACCTCAACATCTGGGTCGACGACTCCGCGGCCCTCTCCATCCTCGAGCTCCGGTCGAAGGTGCGCCGCCTCCAGTCCGAGTTCGATCGCGCCGACCCCGAGACCGGCGAGAAGAAGCAGCGCATCGGCCTCGTGATCGTCGACTACCTCCAGCTCATGAAGGGGCGCGACGGCGTGAACTCGCGCGAGCAGGAGATCAGCGAGATCTCCCGCGGCTTGAAGCAGCTCGCCAAGGAGCTGAGCCTGCCGGTCATCGCCCTCAGCCAGCTCAATCGCGCCGTCGAGACCCGCAGCGAGAAGAGCAAGCGGCCCCAGCTCTCGGACCTTCGCGAGTCGGGCGCCATCGAGCAGGACGCCGACAACATCTGCTTCATCTACCGCGACGACTACTACAACAAGGAAAGCCAGGAGCGCGCCGTCGCGGAGCTCATCGTCGCCAAGCAGAGGAACGGCCCCACCGACACGGTGAAGGTCAAGTTCGACGCGCAGTACACCCGCTTCGAGGACCTGCCCGACGGGCAATACCCCGAAGACGAGGGGTGAGAGCTCTGCTAAAGAGCGATCTTCGTCGTACATGCCGGAAACGCTCGATCAGCTCGTCCTCTCGCGCCGGGTGCTCGTCACGGTGGGCGCAGGGGGCGTCGGCAAGACCACGACGGCGGCGGCCCTGGGGGTCGCGGCGGCGGCCCGGGGCAAGCGGGTGCTCTGCCTGACCATCGACCCCGCGCGCCGCCTGGCCGAGGCGCTCGGCCTCGAGCGGATGTCGGGCGAAGAGCAGGCCATCGACCACGCCCTCTTCGAGCGCGCCGGCATGCCCATGCAGGGCTCGCTCACGGCGATGATGCTCGACACGAAGCGCACGTTCGACGAGCTCGTGCTCAAGTACTCGTCGTCGCCCGAGCGCGCGCAGAAGCTCCTCGACAACAAGCTCTATCAGTACGTCTCCACGTCGCTCGCGGGCACGCAGGAGTACATGGCGATGGAGAAGCTCGTCGCCGTCCAGCGCGACCCGCGCTTCGATCTCGTCATCCTCGACACCCCTCCGACGGCCAACGCGCTCGACTTCCTCGACGCGCCGGGCCGGCTGGTCGAGGCGGTCGACTCGCCGACGATGCGCTGGTTCGTGCAAGCCTTCGAGTCGACGGGGAAGGTGGGGTTCAACCTGCTCGCTCGGTCGGCGGCGATCGTCCTGCGGGGCCTCGGGCGCATCACGGGGGGCGGCTTTCTCGCGGCGATGGCGGAGTTCATCACGGAGCTGAACGATCTCTTCGGCGGCTTCAAGCAGCGCGCTCAGATGGTCGAGGCGTCGCTCCGCGGGCCCGAGGTGTCGTTCGTGCTGGTCACCAGCCCGGCCCCGATGAGCCTCGAGGAGTCGCTCTTCTTCAGCGAGCGCCTCGACCGGGCGAACATGCCGCGCGGGGCGTTCGTGGTGAACCGGTTCCGGCTGCCGCCGCTCTGGGCCGACGCTCCCCCCACCGAGGGGGACGCGGAGCAGGCCCTGGCCGCGCGGGGCCCGCACCTCGACGACGGCGGCCCGCAGCGCGTCGTGCGCGCCCATGCCGACGCGGTGAAGCTCGCGCAGCGCGACGACGCGCAGGTGCGAATCCTCCGCGAGCGCGTGGGAGGCAAGCTGCCGATCGTGCGCGTGCCGGAGCTCGCGAGCGACGTCCACGACCTCAAGAACCTCGGCGAGATCGCCGAGATGCTGATGGCGGGCGGGGTCTAGTCGATCCCGCTCGAGAGGCCGAACGCCTTCGCGAGCAGGGAGTACGACCGCTTGCGCGCTCCATGGTCGTGGATGTGCGTCATGATCATGACCTCGTCGGACGCCGATGCCTGCGCGAGCGAGGCGATCTCCTCCCGGACCCGGACGGGCCCGCCGACGACGTGACGCTGCCGGTGGAAGGTGCGAAGCGCCTCCTCCTGCTCGTCGTACCGGTAGGCGCGCGCCTCCTCCACGCTCGGGAGCGGCAGGTCCCGCACGCCGCGGACGATGCGCGCCGTCGAGAGGTCCACCGTGGTCGCGAGGTCCTCGGCCTTCGCGTCGCTCTCCGCGCAGACCACCGAGAGTGCGAGGATGCCGTACGGCTTCGCCAGGAGCGCCGACGGCCGGAAGGCGCGCCGGTAGGCCCGCAGCGCGCCCACCGCGTCGGTCGGGTTGATGTGCCGCGCGAAGGCGAAGCCCATTCCCCGGCGCGCGGCGAAGTCGGCGCCGTAATCGGTCGATCCGAGGATCCAGGTGTCCGGCGCCGGCACGCCCGTCGGGATGGCGCGCACGCGCCCCCCGGTCCGCCGCGGGGCGGGTCGTTCTCCGCGAGGAACTCCTCGAGCGCCTCGAAGCCCGCGGTGAAGTCGTCGGCGGCCGCCGACGCGTCGCGTCGCAGCACGCGGGCGGTCTTGGCGTCGGTCCCCGGCGCGCGGCCGAGCCCCAGGTCGATGCGGCCCGGATAGAGCGCGTGCAGCAGGCGAAACCACTCCGCGACCTTCAGCGGGCTGTGGTTCGGCAGCATGATCCCGCCGGAGCCCACGCGCATCGCGCGCGTCGCCTGCGCGACGACCGCGATCAAGATCTCGGGCGACGAGCTGGCGAGGCCCGCCGCGTTGTGGTGCTCGGCGAGCCAGTACCGTGTGAAGCCGAGCCGCTCCACGTGCTGCGCGAGGTCGACCGTGTTGCGCAGCGCGTCGCCGGCGGTCGAGCCGGAAGGGATGGGCGAGAGGTCCAGGGCCGAGACGCGTAGCCGTTCCATGCTCCCTCCGATGCGCCTTCGATGCCCGTCCGCATCGCGCGCGTTTCGGGAAAGAACGAAATTACGCTACGTGGGCTTCCTCGGCGAGTTCTTGCGGGACGTGCCCTTGGGCGCCCTGAAGAGGCCCTTCATCGGGTCCACCGTCTCCTCTCCGCGGCGCCGCCGCGCCTTGTAGTGGACGCGTATGGGGACGCCCTCGAAGCCGAAGGTCTGCCGGAGCTGGTTCGTGACGAAGCGCCTGTACGAAAAGTGAATGGAGTCGGGCGCGTTCGTCATCGCGATGAAGGTCGGCGGGGCCACCTCGGCCTGGGTCACGTAGTACAGCCGGGGCGCGCGGCCTCCCATCGTGGGGGGCGGGCGCACCTCGATGACCTGCTCGAAGAAGCGATTGAGCTCGCCGGTGCCCACGCGCTTGAAGAACGCTTCGCGCACCTTCTCGATCGTCTGAAAGAGCTCGCCGACGCCCCGGCCGGTCTTGGCGCTCGTGTGGACGATGGGGACGTAAGGCACGAACGCAAGCTTCTCGCGGGCCTGCTCCTCGGCCTTGGCGCGGTCGCCCTTGGCGAGCAAATCGCTCTTGTTGAGCGCCACGACCATCGCCCGGCCGCGCTCTTCGGCGAGCCCCATGATCTTGGCGTCTTGCTCCGAGACGCCCTCGAGCGGGTCGCAGAGGAGCACGACGACGTGCGCCCGCTCGAATCCCACGGATCGAGGAGAGGACGCTCAGCGACTCGACCTCGCTGCCCTCCTTCGCCACCTTGGCCTTGCGACGGATGCCCGCGGTGTCGATGAACACGTATCGCTTGCCCTCGCGCTCGACGAGCGCGTCGATGGCGTCGCGGGTCGTGCCCGGACGGTCGTCGACGAGGACGCGGTCCTCGCCGAGGATGCGGTTCAAGAGGCTGCTCTTGCCGGCGTTCGGCCGGCCGATGAGGGCTACGCGGGGAGGGCCCTTCTCGTCGGGGACCTCGGCGTCGGGGGGCGCCGGGAGGGCCTCGAGGATCGCCGCCTCGAGGTCGCCGATGCCGCGTCCGTGGAGGGCGCTGACGGGGAAGACCCGCTCGACGCCCAGCCGATAGAGCTCGAAGGCCTCAGCGTCGGCGTGCGGGGCGTCGGCCTTGTTGGCCGCATAGAAGACGGGCTTGCCGCTCTGGCGGAGGAGCCGGACGGCCGCGTGGTCGGCGTCGGTGAGGCCGGTGGTCGCGTCCGTCACGAAGACGATGGCGTCGGCCTCGGCGATCGCCGCGCGCACGTGCGTCGCGATGCCGGCCTTCATGGGGTCCTCGTCGGCCGGGTCGTACCCGCCCGTGTCGACGACGGTGTACGTCTTGCCGAAGGCGCTGGTGTCGGCGTACTTGCGGTCGCGCGTGACGCCCGGCTCGTCGTGCACGATGGCGATGCGGGCGCGCGCCAGCCGGTTGAAGAGCGTCGACTTGCCCACGTTGGGCCGGCCGACGATCGCGACGATGGGGGTGCCGCTCTCGCCCCCGGGGATGGAGGCCGTTCGCGCACGCGGCGCGGGATGATGTTTTGTCATGACGAGTACCCCAGCTCCCGGAGGCGCGCGGGGTCGTCCATCCAGTCGGGCGTGGTTCGCACCCAGAGCTGCAAGTGGACTCGCCGGCCTAGCATCTGCTCGACGCGCGCGCGCGCGGCCATGCCGATGCTCTTGAGCATCTGCCCGCGCGCGCCTACGAGAATCTTCTTGTGCGCTTCCCGCGCGACGTGCACCGCGACCTCGATCTGCGGCATCGTCCCGCCCTCGTCGAAGCGCTCGACCACCACGGCCACGCCGTGCGGCACTTCCTGGCGCGTTTGCTTCAGGATCTGCTCGCGCACGAACTCGGCGACGAAGAAGCGTACCGGCTGGTCGGAGAGGGTGTCGGGCTCGAAGAGGAACGGCTGCTCGGGAAGGACCAGACGCACCTCGGCGAGCAGCCGGTCGGTGCCGGCCGAGCGCCGAGCGCTCAGCGGCACGGTGGCCGCGAGCTTCAGCCGCTCTCCGAACGCGCCCATGAGGGGGAGGAGCTGAGCCTTCTCCTTGACCCGGTCGACCTTGTTGAGCACGAGGACCGTCGGCAGCTTCGGGAGCTCGTCCGCGAGCGCCAGGTCGGCCTCGTGCGGCCGCGGCGTGTCCTTGAGGCCTTCACGGGGCACCTCGACGACCAGGACGAGCACGTCCGCGTCCCGCGCGGCCTGCCGCGCGGTCTCGTTCATCCAGTGGCCGAGGCGCGTGCGCGGCGTGTGGAGGCCGGGCGTGTCGACGAAGACGAACTGGGTGTCCGCCACGGTGAGCACGCCCCGCACCGTGTCTCGCGTCGTTTGCGGGTGCAGGCTCGTGATGGCGATGGGCTCCCCGAGGAGGGTGTTGAGCAGCGTGCTCTTGCCGACGTTGGGGCGGCCGACGATCGCGATTCGCCCGGCGTGGAGGGTCGCGTCGGGGTCTCGATCGCGGGGTCGTTCTTTGGGGCGCAGCTTGCTCATGCTCGAGATCGGGGGGGGTCGATGCGACGAGCGCTTCTAGCAGGAGACGCGGGGTTGCGCCCCGCCGGACCTTGGAAGTAGTGTCCCGCGGCCGTGCCCGAAGAACCGACGCCCGCCGCTCCGAGCCCGGAGCCGTCCGCCCTCGAGCCCCCGAACGCCGGCCCCGCGCCCGCGCCCGAACCCGCGCGCTTCGCGTGGCCGCGGTGGACGCCGTTCGCCGTCGCCGCCGCCGTCCCCGGCCTCCTCTTCTTCGTGCTGCCGCCGCTCACCTCGAGCGGGCTGTGGGACCCCTACGAGCTGAACGTCGCCGATCTCTCGCGGCGCATCGCGGTCAACCTGTACGGCGCGGCCAACCTCACGCTCGCGGGCGCCGAGAACTCGCTCCCTCACCTCAACGACCTGGGCCGGCCGCAGCTCCCGTTCTCGTCGATCGCCCTGGGCTTCAGGCTCTTCGGCCTCCACGAGTGGGCCGGCCGCCTGCCGCTGGCGCTCTGGGGCTTCCTCGGCGTCCTCGCGACGTACGCCTTCGTGGCGCGCCTCTTCGACCGCCGCACCGGCACGTACGCCGCGGTGATCCTCTCGACGATGCCCGTGTACTTCGTCCAGGCGCGCACCATCCTGGGCGACGTCTGCACGATGTCGGGCCTCGCGATGGCGTTCGGCGGGCTGGCCGTGGCGGCCTTCGACCGGCAGCCGGATGCGCAGGGCAGCGTCGTCCCGACCGATCTGCGCCAGCGCGCGCCGTGGCTGCTCCTCGGCCTCGTAGGCCTCTTCGTGGGCTTCGAGAGTCGTGGCGGCCTGCTCGGCCTGGGCGTTCCGCTCGTCGCCGTGGGGCTCGCCTGGGGCGCGTCGCGCGCCGCCAGCGCGCGCAAGGCCGACGACGGGCTGGGCGACATGGTCGGGGCGGCGTGCCTCGCCGCGGGCGGGGCGGTGGTGGCGATCGCCTGCCGCCAAGTCAGCGCCGAGGGCGGCCACGATCTCGACCTCTGGGTCGGCACGCTCGGGCGCCCGCCGGCCAAGTACCCCACGTTCGACTACTACATCGGGGCCATCGGCCACGCGATGGCGCCCTGGAGCGCGCTCGTGCCGTTCGCCTTCGGGCGCCTCCTCCTCGTGCCCGTCCGGGCCGGCGGGAGCCAAGGCGACGGCGAGCGGCGGCGCGAGAGCGTCGCGCGCACCGCGGTGCTCGTCGGCGCGGCGGTCGCCTTCGTGGCCCACGCCTACATCGTCGCCCGCACCGATCTCGTCGTGTTCAGCGGCCCGGCGCTCTGCGCCGTCGCCTGCGCCGTCGCCATTCGCGATTTCGAGCGCGGCGCTTCCCCGTCCATCGCGGTGGGCCTGGGCACGCTCGTCCTCGCCGCCGTCCTGCACCACGACTTCCACGAGCTTCCGGAGAAGGCGTACCAGGCCTTCGGCATCGCGAGCTCGCCGTTCCCCGAGGGCTTCAAAGACCGGGCGCTCGCGGTCTGGTGGGTGGTGCTGGGCGGGTTCGCGCTCTTCAACCTGTTCACGTGGATCGAGCGCGACGCCGAGCGCGACCCGTTCCACCCGACGAACTACGCGAAGGTGCTCGATGCGCTCCGCGAGGCGTACGACGGCGCGCTGCCGCTCATCTTCTTCGCGGCCATCGCCGGGTTCTCGCTCCTCGGGCTCATCGTGATGGTCGGGATGCGGATCCACGCGCACTGGCTCCCGCAGATGTCCTCGACGGTGCGCGACCTGCTCTTGAACGCGTGGTGGATCCTGGCGCTCTTGCCGCTGGGCGCCATCTTCGCGCTCGTCTTCGCGTGCGACGTCTGGCTGTGGGCGTTCGGCCGCTCGAAGCCGCTGTCGGTGGCGTCGCTGACGCGCGGCTTCGAGCCGTTCGAGACGCTCCTCACGCGCCTCTTCCCCGGCGAGAAGGACCCGAAGCTGCCCAGGCAGGAGTGGTGGGTCGGCCTCCTGGCCATCGCGCCGCTGATGCTCGTGGCGATCCCCGGCATCGCCTTCCTCGCCTGGCACGAGTCCGGGCGATCGCCCCTCGTCTCCGTGGCGCTCGCCATGCCCGCGGGCATCGCGTTCTTCCTCGCGATGGGCCTGGCGGGCGATGTCCTCCGTCACCGCGCGCCGGGCCTGGCGCTCGGCGGGGCGGTGGTCGGGCTGATCCTCTGCCTCTTCTACTACCCGGCGCTCGCGAACCAGCTCTCGCCCAAAGAGGTCTTCGAGAGCTACCGGCAGATGTGCAACGGCGCGCCGCTGGCGATGCTCGGGGTGGGCGGCCGCACCGCGGCGTACTACGCGGGCGGGCAGCCGCAGGCCATGAGCGATCCCGCCTCCGCGTTCCGGTGGCTCGTGGCCGACCCGTCCGAGCGCCGGTGCCTCGCCCTCAAGTCCGAAGAGCTCCCGCAGCTCAACAAGATGTGGCGCGAGCACGCCGATCCGCGCACGAACCTGCCCATCGTCGACGCCCGATCCAGCCAGATTCTCCTGGCCTCGTCGCAGCTCGTCGGCGCCCAGAAGAACGAGTCGCCGCTCGCGTCGATCCTCCTCGACGCGCCTCCGAATCCGCAGCGCCGGCTCGACGCCAACATGGACGACAAGCTCGAGGTCATCGGCTTCGACCTCGACGACGACCGCGGGCACCCGGTCGACGCCGTCAACCCGGGCCGCTCGTATCACATGAAGACGTACTATCGCGTGCTGGCGCCCGTCACGAGCGAGTGGGAGGCTTTCATCCACATCGACGGCTACCACCGCCGCCACAACGGCGATCACAAGCCGATGAACGGCAAGTACCCCATGTCGCTCTGGCTGCCGGGCGACCTCCTGGTCGACGACCACGAGTTCAAGCTCGAGCCGAATTTCACGCCTGGAAGTTATACGATTTACTTTGGCTTGTTCGTGGGCGATACGCGGCTCAAGGTGAAGAGCGGCCCGAACGACGGTGACAACCGAGTCAACGGCGGCCCGCTCCGCGTACAGTGAGCCGGCAGGGGGCACGGGGCCGTTTGCGGCAGATACGGCAGATCCGACGGAGGGCGTGACATGGCGACGACGAGCAAGAACCCGAACGCGGCCGCCCTCGAGCCCGATCCCATGCCGCGCCGCGACGAGCGCCGCAGCCACGACCGCTTCGACGTCGAGTGGGCCGTCGATTGCATTGCCGAAGACACGTTCCTCTTCGCGTCGATCACGAACATCAGCGCGATGGGCATCTTCGTGAAGACGACCGATCCGCTCGCGATCGGCACCCGCCTCGTCCTGGCGTTCGCGCCCCCGGGCTACCAGCCGTTCAAGCTCGAAGGCGAGGTCGCGTGGATCAATCCGCTGCGGTCGAACGGCGACAACCCGAACCCGGGTATCGGCGTCCGCTTCGTGAACCTCCGGCCCGACGATCGCGAGCGCCTGGTCGAGGTCATTCGCACGATTGCCTACGTCCGCGAACCTGCGTAGAGCGAGCGTTCCTTCAGGCGATTCTCGATCCCCACGACGTCGAGAGCGTCCCGCACGGCGGCGCGGGCCGCGTCGGAGCCCGCGACGTACGCGCGCCGGACGCCCCGCATGGCGGCCTCCTTCGCGATGCGCGCGGCCCACTCGGCCAGCACCTCGGGGTCGTCGGACGGGTTGCCCGCGGCGATGGCCACGGCCCCGCCGGGGAGGGGGACCGCGCACCGCGGGAAGTCCCAGGTGCGCAGGGTGTCGAGCCTCGCCAGGTCGGCGAGCGCCAGCGTGAACCCCTCGGCCACGGCGGCGCGCGCGTCCGAGAGCCACGGCGCTTCGTGCTCGCCGAGCGCCTGCGCCGCGTTGTCGGCCGTGCTCGAGGCGAGCGTCGGCGAGCCACCCCGCTGCGCGATGAGGCGCCCGAGCAGGGCACACGCGTCGTAGATCTCGTCGTCGGAGCCGCCGGCGCGCGCGAAGTCGAGGATGACCGCGCGCAGGGCAGAGGCGCCCTCGGCGATCTCGTGGTCGGCGGCGACGAGCGCGCGCGCGCGGTCCAGCGCGCACCAGGCGCGGACGGCGGTCTCCCGGTCGGACGCGGTGCCGGCCATGGTCAGAACGCTTCGTCGCCCGGGCGCTTCGACGCGGGGGCCGCGGGCTTCGCCGGGCCCGCGGGCGCGGCGGCGGGATGCGCGGCGGGCGGGGGTGCCGCGGCGGCGGGTGCCGCGGCGAACGGCGCGGCGCTCGCGTTCGCGGTCGCCGCCGGCGCTGCAGCGCGCGCCGCCGACTCGCCGCCGCCGATGCCCATGATCTGCTTGTTCATGCGATCGAGCGTGTAGCGGGCGCGCGCGCTGTACGACGGGACGCCGAGGAGCGTGCCGAGGCGCGTACGGGCGCTCCCGTAGTCGCCGGCGCTGAGGTAGCAGAGGGCGCCCTCGTAGAGCGCGTCCCACCCTGCCTGCGTGCCCGGCGCGCGGCTGGCGACCGAGTCGAAGCGCGGGCCGGAAGAGCAGGGGTGACCCTGGCGCGCCGCCGCGTCGCGCGCCGCCCGCGCCGCCCAGAGCTCGTCGGCGGGGTCGCTCGGCTGCGCGGGCTCCGCCGCGAGCCCGTCGTCCACGGCGGCCCGGTCGGCGGCCATGCCGGCCCCGGCTGCGCCACCCGAGGCCATGGCTCCCTTCGGCGCGGCGCGGCGCTCCAGGTCCTCGGGCGCGGGGGCGTTGGCGACGGACGGCGCGGCCGCCCTCTCGGCCTTCTCGGGGCGCGACGCGTAGGCGAGGGCGACGGGCGCGGGTGGGGCGGCGGGAGGAGGTTCCGCCAGGGCGAGGTCGGCGCCGGCCGTGTCGCGCGCCGGTCCGGACGCCGAAGCCGTCGCGGCCGCCGGGGCCGGCGTGCCCTCCTCGGTCACCGTGATCTGCGCGCTGGCGGGCGCCCGCGAAGACTTGCCGCGGAGGAGCAGCACGCTGGTGCCGATCATCACGAGGAACACCGCCGCCATCGCCGTCTGCGGCCGCATCGCCCAGCTTCCGGCGAGCGACACGGCCCGGGCGATGCGCCCGCGAAGCGGCACCACCTTCGGCGTGACGCGCGCGGCGGCCAGCAAGATGCGCTGCTCGAGACCCTCGGGCGGGTCGACCCGCGGCAGCGCGGCCACCCGCCGCGTGGCGCGCAGCCCGCCGATGAGCGCCGAGCAGCGCGCGCACCCGGAGACGTGTCTCTTGGCGGCGGCGCTCGTCAGCTCGTCGAGCTCTCCGTAGAGCTCGTCCATCAGCGCGGTCTCGAACTTCTCGCAATCCATCGGGGTCGTCGGCTCTCGCGTCCTCTCCTAGCTCGTGCAGTTCGTGCAGCTCGTCCAGTTCATCCACTTCATCGAAGCGCCCTCGCGTACTCCTCGAAGTCGCTGAGCGCCGCCTGCAGCCGCTCGAGGGCATACCTCATGCGGCTTTTCACGGTGTTCTCGGGGACGCCGACGATCTCGGCGATCTCCTTGAACGGTACGTTCGAAACCTCGCGCAGCAAGAAGACCTCCCGCTGTTCGTCGGGCAGGTCGTCGACCGCGGCCAGCAGCCGCTCGCGGATCTCCACCGAGACGGCCGAGCGCTCCACGTTCGCCCGGGCGTCTGCGGTGCGCTCGCCGAGCGTCGGGCCGTCGCCGCCGTCCCTCTGGTCGTGCTTGGCCTCGTCGAGCGAAGGGTGGTTGCGAAGCACACGCTTTCGCGCGTGATCGATGCACAAGTTGCGCGTGATGGTGTAAAGCCACGTCGAGAACTTTGCAGCGTGCTTGAACTCGGCGGCGTTGTGCACCACCCGGAGAAACGCGTCTTGGACCACCTCTTCGGCGACCGCCGAGCTGCGGAGCTGGCGGAGCGCGAAGTTGTAGAGGGGCGACTGGTGCCGGCGCACGAGCAGCGCGAAAGCCGACCGATCCCCGCTCTGGAAGCGGATCATCAGCGCTTCGTCGGTGACGTCGCTCCGCGTGGTTGCCGCGTCCTTCACACGCTCTCCCAACTCGTCCGTACTCCGCCAGCACGTCCCGCGGCCCGGCGCCGCGCGATGAGAGAAGTCCCAGGGGATCCACGATGGGGATCCGACGTGCGAGGCTCCGCGTTCGATCTTCGCTCAATCTCCGGCCGGATTTCCAGTCGCCCAGCTCACGGCAGACTGAAAAACATCAGCCACCTGGCGCAGTTGCAAAACGGCCAGTCACGAACATATGCTCTTGCCGCCCAGGAGTGCGTGGGCCATCGGGCTTTTGGCAAGCCCTCCGTGGAATCGGTCGAAAAAAGGGGAACCTCCGCATGCGACGTCGAGTGACGATGGTGATGACCTTGGCCCTTCCTCTGGCCGTAACCTCGTTCGTCGCGGCCGCGCAGACGACCGCCCCGCCTGCCGCCAAGACGAAGGCGCCGGCGGTGAGCGCGGCGGCTGCGACCTCGGCCGCTCCTTCGGCGAGCGCCGCGCCCGCGGCCGCGGGGCCCACCCCGCCGCCCGCGGTGAGCGTCGACATGTCGTCGAAGCCGCCGGCCGACCAGCCGATGAACGGCGCGACGTACGCGGTGCGCCTGCGCGACCTCGAGCAGCGCGTCGACGAGCTCAAGGATCAGATCCGCAGGAGCCACACCCGGCTCGCGCTCCTCAGCGACACGATCGTCGGGGGCGGGGCCGCGGGGTCGCGCGCCGAGGTCGAGTTCCAGAACGAGATGTCGAACGCCTTCGAGCTCACCCGGGCGCTCTTCGTCATCGACGGGCAGGTCCAGTACAACCGCCAGGACGACACCGGCGCGCTCGCGGACCAGAAAGAGATCCCAATCTTCACCGGGACGATGCCCCCGGGCGACCACACCATCCAGGTGGCGCTCACCTTCCAGGGGAACGGGTACGGGGTCTTCTCGTACCTGCGCGGGTACAAGTTCGAGGTCAAGTCGAGCCACGCTTTCACGGCGGTCGAGGGCAAGGCCCTCACCGTCACGGCGACCGCCTTCGAGAAGGGGGGCGTCACGACGCCGCTCGAGCAGCGGCCGAACATCGAGTGGCACGAGAAGGTCGGTCCGCTCGGCCCCTCCGCCGTCGCGGCGCCCGGAGATGCCAGCGGAGGCGCGGCCG
This sequence comes from uncultured delta proteobacterium, assembly GCA_963797395.1. Classification (GTDB taxonomy): domain Bacteria; phylum Myxococcota_A; class Polyangia; order Polyangiales; family Polyangiaceae; genus Palsa-1150. The sequence continues at coordinate 3,049,564 of CAWCPA010000006.1, read as the reverse complement.
GGGGGAGCGGGGCTTCGGGGGTACAGAAGTGAACCGGAGTCGGGTCGGCGTCATTGGGTGCCTGGCGGTCGCGTGGGCCGCGCACTCGGGCGTCGCCCGCGCGGCGGGCCCGGACGACGCCCTGTCGACGGCGCGCACCGAGCTGGCGGCCGTCGGGTCCGGGCTCGATCGCGTGCAGTCGTCGGTGCAGCGCGCGAAGGACGAGCGAATGACCGCGGAGCAGCGGCTCTCCAACGGGGAGCTGCTCTTCCGCATGAAGGACTACAACCGCGCGTCGGTCGTCCTCAGCGAGATCCTCGAGGAGTTCCCGAACACGGCGAGCTACCCCGACGCGCTGTGGCTCCGCGGCGAGACGTACTACGCGCAGGGCGAGTACCTCTCGGCCCGTCGTGACTACCGGGCGCTCGTCGATCGCGGCGCCGAGCCGCGCTTCGAGGCGTACTTCGGCAAGGCGCTCGCGCGCCTCGTCGACGTGTCGCTGCGGCTGAACGACCCGCCCGAGACGCTCGCGCCGATCTTCGAGAAGTTCAGCCAGGTGCCGCCGGCCCAGGTCGACGCCGCGCTCCTCTACGCGAAGGGGAAGGCGCTCTACCGCCAGGGCTCGTACAACGACGCGATCGCGACCTTCTCGCAGGTCGGCCCCACCACGGCCTACGCGCACCAGGCCCGGTACTTCCAGGGCCTCGTCGCCATGAAGATCGCCCGGTCGGGCGGCGGCGCGAGCGACAAGTCCGCCGCGCACACCGACTACAAGCCGGCCGTCATCGCGTTCCACGCGGTGACCGATCTCCCCCCCGACACGCCCGAGCACAGGCAGGTCATCGACCTGTCGTGGATGGCGATCGGCCGTCTCTTCTACGAGATGGAGCAGTACCAGCAGGCCGCCGAGGCCTACTCCAAGGTCGGCCGCGAGAGCCCCGAGTTCGACACGATGCTGTACGAGCTCGCCTGGGTGTACGTGCGGCTCGGCGACGTCGATCGCGCCGAGCGCGCGCTCGAGGTCCTCGCGGTCGCCGACCCCGAGAGCGAGTACATCGGCGACGGCACGCTGCTCCGCGCCGACCTCCTGCTCCGCGCGGGCGCGTTCGACCGGGCGCTCCAGCTCTACGACGGCGTGCGCTCGCAGTACGAGCCGATGCGCGCGAAGGTGGCGTCGTTCCTCGACTCCACGAAGGACGTCAGCGTCTACTACGACCGCCTCGCGCAGCAGCAGCTCGACCTCCTCGACCAGAACGACCAGCTTCCCGCGGTGGCCATCCGCTGGGCGCGCGAAGGCGACGACGGGCCGCTCGCGTTCGCGACGATCGACGACGTGAACGAGTGCAAGACGCTCCTCCACAAGTCGGACCAGCTCGTCGACAAGCTCACCGCCCTCATGTCGGCGCCCACGCGCGTCCGCGCCTTCCCCGACCTCGCGGCGGGCGAGCAGACGGCGCTCGGCCTCATCAACCGCATCTCCCGCACCCGGCTCACGCTGGCGCACGCGCTCGACGAGGAGGAGCCGTCCGACCTCGGCGGCGAGCTCGGCGAGGTCCGGCAGCAGCGCCGGGCCCTGATGGCCGCGATCGAGGAGCTGCCGGTCGACTCGGGCGACTTCGCGAGGCGCGAGCGCCAGGGCCTCACGCAGTGGAACACGCTGTCGCAGCAGCTCTCGGCGCGCGTCAACGAGGTCGACACGCTCCAGGCCACGATCAACGGCCTGCGGCGCATGCTCAACGACGGGCCGTCCCAGGGCGTCGCCCGCGATCCCGCGTCGGTCGAGCGCTTCCAGGCCGAGCTCGCGGCGAACGAGCACGACCTCAAGCTCTATCGCGACGAGATGACCGAGTTCCGCCGGCAGATCGAGATAGGCCGCGCCCAAATCGGCCTCGGCGACCTTCGCTACCAGAACGACGCGGCGTCACGGAACGCCTTCCGCGACGCGCTCGAGCGCGAGGTGCAGCTCGCCGGCGGCGGGTCGGCGGGCGGCGGCGCCCAGGCGTACTCGGGGCAGGCGAGGCCGCTCCTCGAGCAGGCTCGCCAGTACGAGGGCACCCTCGTCGCATCGGTCACGCAGATCGAGGCGCAGGTCGCCGACCGGTCCACGGCCCTCCAGCAGAAGATCGACACGGAGAAGGCGAACGTCGCGGGCTACCAGGCCCAGCTCGACGGGATGGACAACGAGGCGCGGGATTCTCGTGGGGCACGTGGCGGAGCGCAACTTCGCGCTCGTGCGGGATTGCTTGCGGGGGATCGTTCTCCGCGCCGACGTCGGGATCACCGAGCAGGCGTGGGAGGTACGCGAGGAGGAGCTCGACCGGGTGCGGAGCCTCCAGGGCGAACGCGCGCGGCAAGAGCAACTGCTCGACGAGGAGCTGAAAGAAGTCCGAGACGACGGCGTCGAGCCCGGGCAGTCGAGCAAATGACGATGGCGAGCCGAACTTCGAAGTGGTCGGGGGGCGCGGTCCTGGGGGTGTCGACCGCGCTCGCCCTGAGCGTGTCGGCCCAGACGCCGAGCGCGGCGACGGGCGCGTCCAGCGCGCCCGCATCCAGCGGAAGCGCGAGCACGGCGTCCAGCGCGGCACCCGCCGCGAGCGGCGCGACGTCTGCGAGCGCGACCGCCGCGACCGCCGAGGCGGTGCTGCCGGTGCCGACGTTCCGGCCCCACGCGCCGCCGTTGCCTCCACCGACGCCCGAGCAGGCGGCGGCCTATGAGGCCGTGCGGCAGGAGACCGAGACCTACCAGCGCGGCGCGACCGACTACAAGGACGCCATCACCACGATCGTCTCGCTCCACTACGAGGAGAAGAAGAAGGCGATCCTCGGCGGCCTCGATCGCGAGATTGGCATCGAGAAGGACGAGCTCAAGAAGGCCCGCGAGACGGCGATCCAGCGCCTCGAGGACTTCGTCGCGCGCTACAGCGGCACCAACGCGCAGCCCGAGGCGACGCCCGACGCGATGTACCGGCTCGCGGCGCTCTACGAGGAGCGTGCGCGCTCGGACGACGACCCGAACGCCGACCTCGCGATCTCGCTCAAGCCGGCGATCTCCATCTACCGGCGCGTCATCCGCGAGTTCCCGACCTACAACGAGCTCGCGGGCATCTACTACTTCCTCGGGCACGCGCTCAACGACTCGCGGCGCGTCGACGAGGCGCAGCAGGTGTGGCGCTCGCTCGTCTGCCACAACCACTACAAGTACCCGGTCCCCTCCGATCCGAAGGTCGCCGACGTCGATCAGATCGAGCCGATGCCGCAGGATCACGACGACGCCTTCTGGAAGGCGTGGCGCTCGCGGTATCCGACGCCGCAGTCGCTCAAGAAGGGCCCGAAGGGCGACGCGATCTACGACGACCCGTACCCCGCCGACTGCGCGATCGTGCCCCAGCCCAACGTGCTCGCGGGGGAGGCCCCGAAGTACGTCGCCGAGGTCTGGTGGCGCATGGGCGACTGGGAGTTCGACCAGCTCGACCTGCGCGGCGGCGTCGTGGACTACGAGCCGTCCGCGGTGTGGGACTACAACCGGGCGGCGAGCGCGTACACGCACTCGATGCAGTTCAAGAAGCCGCCGATCTACGGCGTCGCGCTCTACAAGTACGCCTGGACGCTGTTCAAGCAGCAGCGCTACGAGTCGGCCGTGCGCGAGTTCGTGCACCTGCTCAACTACACCGACGAGCAAGAGAAACTCACGGGCGACCCCGGCGCCGACTTCCGCCAGGAGGCGTTCACGTACATCGCCGGCTCGCTCGACAACTTCGACTTCGTGGGCCCCGGCCCCGAGGAGCCGTACATCTCGCGGCCCGACATCCTCGACACGGCGCGGAGCCCCGCGGAGGCCGAGACGAAGCTTCGCATCGCGATCGATCGCGTGCAGGACCCGCGGCTCGTCCCTCAGGACAAGCCCTGGACGATTGAGATCTACAAGGCGCTCGCCCTCGAGTACCGCGCGATCAACCAGTACAAGAACGCGCTGGCGATGTACGACCTGATGCTCGACAAGTGGCCGATGGACCCGTCCGCGCCGGACAACCAGAACGCCATCGCCGAGGTCTACGATCTGCTCGCGAGGCAGACGAAGGCGGGCCCCGAGCGCAGCGACTTCGAGGCCAAGGTCCTCGAGTCGCGCACCTCGCTGTCGAAGTACATCGGCGACGCGCCGTGGGTCGACGCGAACAAGGACAACCCGGTCGCGCTCCAGCGCGCCGAGGAGCTCGTGCGCACGGGCCTCAAGGGCGCCGCCGTCACGCACACGCGAAACGGCCAGGCCGCGCTCGACGGCGCCGAGCAGACCGCCGATCCGCGGGAGAAGCTGCGCCTCACGACGTACGCCCTCCAGGAGTACAAGCTCGCCGCGATTGGCTGGCTCGGGTATCTGAAGCAGGACGAGAACGCGCCCGACGCGTACAAGAGCCGGTACTTCTACGCCGACGCGCTCCACCAGCAGGTGCGCCTCGAGGTCGCGCTGCACCAGTTCGACCCGCGCACGTACCCCGAGCCGATGTCGCAGGAGATCGTGACCGCCGAGCGCGCGGCCATCGACGTGCGCGACTCCGACGAGGACGACCAGTTCATCGACAACGCGGGCCTCTTCGTCGTCGACCTCGCCGACGTCGATCGCGACCTCGCGTTCCAGCGCTGGCAAGACTCGAACGGCACGCAGGGCATCGAGGCGCGCAAGGATCCGAAGCTCGAGGGGCCCGACGGCGACAAGAAGGTCATCGTCGACGGCTTCCCCGACGTCATCCAGACGTCGATGCGCGCCCGCGACGAGTACATCACGCGCGTGCCGCCCGAGCGGGACAAGCAGAACCACGCGAGCGACTACGCCTTCTACACGGCGGACCAGTACTACCTCTACGGCCACTTCGATCAGGCCGAGCCCCGCTTCGAGGCGATTCGACAAGGATCGCTGCGGCAAGGACGCGTACGGGTACGAGGCGTGGAAGCGGCTGCTCACGATGAGCAACCTCCAGAAGAACGCCGAGCGCTCGCGCGAGCTCGCCGAGGCCGAGAAGAAGAACTCGTGCGCCAAGACGGAGCTCCAGCTCGCCGAGGACAAGAGCGGCCACCTGACCGACAACGTCCTCCAGAACGCCGCCTTCGAGGACGCGAACAAGGTCTTCGAGCAGGCCAAGGCCGCGCCCCCCGGTCCGCAGAAGGACGCGCTGTGGCGCAAGGCCGCCGAGATGTACGAGGCCGCGCTCAGGGCCGCGCCCTCGCACAAGGACGCGCCGGCCGCCGCGATCAACTCGGCGTTTTGCTACAAGCAGATCGGTGAGTTCGGCAAGGCGATCGCCGACTACCAGCTCTTCATCGACAAGTACGGCAGCGAAGACATCCTGAGCCGCCTCCAGAACGGCGGGACCGATCCCGAGAGCAAGGCGAAGGTCGGTCCGGATCCCGCGCAGTACAAGGAGCGCATCAAGTACCTGGGCATGGCGTACGACGCGCTGTCCTCCACGTACTACGGGTTCTTCGCGTACCCGCGCGCGGCCGAGTCGTTCGGGAACATCGCGGCGAACCCGCGGTTCGACGACGGGCAGCGCGCCAACGCCGCGCGCATCGCGATGACGCTCTACTCGAACATGGGCGACCGCACGAACATGAACCGCATGTACGCGGTGCTCGTCGACCCGAAGCTTCACCTCCAGACCGACAAGCGGGCCGAGGCCGACTACCTGCGCGCGAGCTTCGACTACGCGCAGTGGAACCCGGCCACGGGCGACTCGGGCGGCAACTCCGGGACGCGCGTGCAGGCGATCTCGAGCCTGGAGACGTTCCACGCGGCGAACAAGAACAAGCCGGAGTCGGCGCGCTACGAGCTCGAGTCGGCGTACCGCATCGCCAAGATGATGCAGGCGGCGGGCGACCCCGCGTACCGCACCTGGTTCAAGCAGACGATCACCGACTGGGAGTACTTCAAGTCGTACCCGGTGACGCTCGCCGCCGCGAACGGCAAGAGCAGCCGCATCACGTCGGTCGACCCGCCCTACGCGGACTACGGCGGCGAGGCGGAGTTCACGCTGCTCGACGAGCAGATCAAGACCGACTTCGACTACTCGACGGGCCACCACCACTACGCGGGCAACGTGGTCGACGTGACCAAGTCGCTCGACAAGGACCTCGGCGACGCCGAGAAGAAGTACAAGCCGCTGCTCGACCACGTCGCGACCGAGTACGGATCGTTCGAGTGGGCCGCCGCCGCGATCGCGCGCGTCGGCACCCTGTACGACTCGATTCGCACGGGCCTCGACCTCGTGGCGCCGAACTACTTCACGCCGCAGCAGGACGCGATGCTGAAGAAGCTTCAGAACGTCGCGGACAAGCTCAACGACGCGGGCCAGAACGACAAGGCCGACGAGGTCCAGAAGACCATCGACGACACCAAGGACGCGGTCCGCAGCAAGTGGCGCGCCACGAAGGACCAGTACCTCGAGGTGTGCAACCAGAAGATGATCGGCAAGTACGTGACGGCCGCCCTCACCGCGCGCAAGAACAACGTGAAGGACAACACGGTCCAGGGCGCCATCGGGCGGCTCGCGTACTTCACCGACTACCTGGGCGACGACAAGATGAAGCCGTACGTCGAGAACACGCCGGACCCGGCCGACCCCGGCGGCGGGAAGCTCGTCTACGCGAACGGCGAGTTCTTGCAGTGGCGCGCCGGCGTCGTCACGGCTCCGCCCCCGAGCGGACAGCCCGCGCCGCTCCCGGTCACGCCGTGAGGACCCAGCCATGCAAGGCGGAGAAATGCCGATGATGCGACCTCGGTTCACGCAGCGATTCACGTACGGCGTGCGCGCCGCGGCTATGTTGCTGCCGCTCTCGGCGGCGGTGAGCGCGTGCGGCGGCGCGGAGCCCGAGGCGAAGGCGCCGCAGGCGGGCACCGAGGCGCCCTCGGCGCCGGCCCCGGCCGCGCAAGGTCAACAAGTCGGCGTCTCGTCCGGCCCCGCCTCGAGCGGCAACGGCCTGACGGGCGCGGCCAAGGACTCGTACGATTGCGGCTTTCAGGCGTGGATCTCGGGCGATCTCCAGGGGGCGCGCTCGTCGTTCCTCGACGCCGCGACCAAGGCGCCCACCGCCGCGAGCCCGAAGTACTCGCTCGGCTGCGTGCTCGAGCGCCTCGGCGACACGCAGGCCGCGCTCGACGCGTACCGCTCGGCGTACTCGAACAGCGCGAGCTTCGACCCCGCGGTCGGCGCGTACAGCGTGCTGCTCGCGCGCACGGGCCACGGCCTCGACGCCGAGCAGGTGTTGAACGCCAAGATCGCGTCGAACCCCGACGCCGTCGACCTCAAGATCTACCTCGCCGAGGTGAAGTCGATTGAAGGCGACAGCGCGAGCTGCCAGAAGACGGCGCAGGACGCGCTCGCGCAGAAGCCCGACGCGAAGGAGGCGATGGTCGTCATCGCCCGCGACTACTACCGGAGCCACCGCCTCGACCTCGCGAAGTACGCGCTCGGGGCCATCCTCGACGGCACCGACGACGGGTCGATCCCGCCGCGCGACGCCGACAACGCCGAGGCGCTCCTCCTCCGCGGCCTCGTCGAGCGCGAGTCCGGGCAGCGGAGCGACGGCGCCGCGGCCATCCGCGACTTCGAGAAGGCCATCTCCAAGCGCCCCGATCTCTTCGAGGCGTACATCAACCTGGGCGAAATGAAGCTCGAGGCGGGCAACGCCTCCGAGGCCCAGGGTCCGCTCGAGAAGGCGGTCAAGTACGCGCCGAACACGCCGGTCGTGCACCTCGATCTCGGCGAGTGCTACCGCATGCTCGGGCGCGCGGCCGACGCGAAGTCGGAGCTCGACAAGGCCCTCACGATGGATTCGACGCTCGCGGGCGTCCACTACAACCTGGGCCTCCTCTATCTCTTCTCGCCGAGCGTGCCCGGCGCCTCGACCCCGGACGACCAACTCGCGCGCGCCATCCAGGAGTTCGAGGCCTTCAAGTCGATGCGCGGCGCCAAGGTGGCCAAGGGCACCGGCGACGACGTCGAGGACCTCCTCAGCACCGCCAAGCGGAAGCAAGGCGAGCTTCAGGTGAAGAAGCAGGCGGCCGCGGCTTCCGCCGCCGCGACGCCCGCCGCCACGTCGAACACCGTCAGCCCCGCCCCCGCGGGCGGCCCGGCCAAGTGACCATGAGCTCCACTCGCAGGAAGGGTCGCGCCCCCATGATCTGGAACCGCATCGCACTTGCCCCGGTGATCGGCCTCATCCTGGCCGGCGCGCTCGCCGCTCCGAGCGCGTTCGCCGACGATCAGGCGCAGCGTCCCGCCAAGGGGCAGCAGCAGGTCTTGCAGATCGGCGAGATCACGATCGTCGGGCGCGTGCAGAAGCCCATCGCGGCGGTCGACGTCGCGAAGATCCAGCCGAAGCTGACGCTCGCCGAGCTGAGGCAGCCTTTCCTCGATCGCATCGAGGAAGTGGTCCGCAAGGACCCGTTCTGAGCCGGTAGGCGCGCCCTTGTGGACCGCCCTCGCTGCGGCGGTCGTGGCGCTCGCGTGCTCCGCCGCGAGCGCGCGGCGCCTCGCGCTCGTCATCGCGCCCACGCCGCTTGCGCCGCGCGTCCTCCTCGCGGCCCTCGAGGGCGAGCGGGGGGCTGCCGTGCTCGACGCGCTGCAAGAGGCCCTCGCCGACGATCCGCGCTTCGCCTGGGAGCGCGATCTCCTGGCTGCGCTCGACGAGGCCCCGGGCCCCCGGCGCGACGCGGGGGTGAACGAGCAGGTCCTCGAGCTCGAGAGCCGTAGGACGCTCTGGGCCCGAGTGCCCCGCGTGTGCGCCAGCATCGCGACGACCGCCGGGCTGCTCTTCGGCTCGATCGCGATGCTCGAAGGGATGGGCGTGCCTTCCGGGGACGACGCGGCGCCCGCGATTCACGACGCCATGATGTCGGCGCTCGGGGCGCTGTCGCTCGGCGTGGCGGGCACGGCGTTCTGCATCGCCGTACAGATGCGGGCCCGGCGGCTGGCGCGCGAGGAGCGGGCCGCGATGGAAGCGCTGCTCGAGCGGCTCGAGCGGCTGCGCCTGGGGCCGGTTCCGGCGCGCTGAGACCTTGTCGTACATGGTCTTCGCGGGGTCCGTGGCACGCGCTTTCCCCTGTTCGGCCGCTCGTGTACCCTCGGACGGGGAAACTTCGGCTCGCGCGGGCTGTCGGACCCGAGAACGAAAGGCGCCTCAGGAATGTCGCAGATGAACCAGGGTTTCGGTCCGCAGACCCCCGCTTCCGGGCGCCCCGGCCAGATGACGGCCGTCATGCGCGCGATGCAGCAGGCGACCGGCCCCAAGGTGCTGCGCATCGGCCTCGTGGCCTCGGGACGCATCCTCGAAGAGCGCATCATCAAGCAGCGCACGAGCGTGACCGTCGGTCCGAGCGAGAAGTCCACGTTCGTCGTGCAGGCCAACGTGCCGCCCCAGTTCAAGCTCTTCGAGCTGATCGGCAGCGACTACTACCTGAACTTCCTCGACGGGATGACCGGCCGCGTCGCGCTCGCTTCCGGCATCACCGACGTCGTCGCGCTCAAGGGCCAGGCCAAGCGCGTCGGGCCCGCCTATCAGGTGCGCCTCACCGAGGAAGCGCGCGGGAAGATCGTCATCGGCGAGATGACGTTTCTCTTCCAGTTCGTCGCGCCGCCGCCCGTTCAGCCGCGGCCGCAGCTCCCGCTCTCGGTGAAGGGCGGCCTCGCGAGCCAGATCGACTGGAGCCTCACGATCATCGCGGCCTTCAGCTTCCTCCTGCACTTCGGCCTCGTCGGCGCGATGTACAGCGACTGGATGGACCCGGTCGTGAACGACGACATCACCGCGGGCCTGCTCGACATGGTCCAGAGGACGATGCCGCCGCCGACCGAGACGGCCGAAGAGACGCCGACCGCGTCGGCGACCGACACGGCCACCGCGCCCACGCCCACGCAGGCGCCGAAGGCGCCGTCGAACGCGGGCCAGAGCAAGTCGAGCGGCGCCTCGGCGCCCGACGCGAAGGTGGTCGCCGGCCTCATGAACGAGGCCGACCAGGCGCGCATCGCCATCCTCGCCGCGCTGAACGGCGGGGCGAACATCAAGGGCGCGATGAACGACGACAACGGCGCGCCCGTCGACCTCAACAGCCTCGCGAACCGCTCGGGCGGCTTCACGAACAGCAACAGCCTCGTGAGCGGCGTGGGCGGCGGCGGGCCGATCCAGCCGGGCAAGGGCGGGGCGGGCCTCCAGGGCATCCACGGCGAGCAGACCGGCGGCGCCTCGCAGGGCGCCGGCCAGCAGCAGCGCGTCGTCATCCAGGGCGACGTCGCCGAGGCCCCGCCGCAGATGAGCGTTCCGGTCTCCAACGCCGAGGCCGTCATCCGCCAGCAGATTCACCCGGGCGCGAAGCGCTGCTACCAGCGCGGCCTCGAGCAAGACCCCACGCAGAGCGGCAAGCTCGTTCTCCTCATCAAGGTCTCGCCGAACGGCGAGGTCGACTCCGCGAGCCCGTCGAGCAACTCGGGCCTCTCGGCCCAGGTCGCGAGCTGCATCGCGAACGTCGCGCGCCGCGCGAAGTTCGATCCGCCCGGCGCGAACGGAGCGTCGATCAGCGTGCCGTTCAACTTCGTGAAGCAGGGCGGCTGATCGCGCGCCCGCCGCCCCGCGACACGTCGCGTCGCGAGCGATGAATGAGGGTGGGGGGCTGGGCATCCGATGGGTGCAGCGCCAAGGTTCATCTTGGCGAGCCCGCCCGTCCGGGGGCTGTCGTACCCACACGGTGCGCACGCTTGCGAGGCTCTCGATGTCCCGTCTTCACCCTTAGCGACCCCTTGCGTGCAAGGGGCGATGGGGGAGGTGGGTGCTTCGAAAGCCTTCAGATCCAGGGTGATTCACCCTGGGTGATTCGTTGACACCGGGAAGCTCGACCGTTAGAGTCTCAACCTGCTCTCATTGGAGGCGACCTCGTGACAGCTCTTGGCGTAAAGCGTCTGCGGAGTGCCCTCCGGCTTTTGGCGGCGGCGGGCATCGTCGTTGCGGTCTCTGGTTCGGCGACCGCGCAGTCGACCGGCGGTGCCGGCCCAGCGGCCGGCAGCCCTCAGCTCGGCTTCGAGCGGCGCCCGGCCCTCTCTCCTCAAGACGAGCTGGGCCAGTCCGACTCGATCCTGACCCGCATGACGCAGGCCGCGGCCACCGTGCGGCGCCAGCTCGATACGGCGCGCCAGGCTCGCGACGTCGTGAAGTCGCTCTGCCTCAACGACAAGCTCTCGCAGATTGACGTCGCGACTCGTTCGGCGCGCGATCGTGCGACCGCCCTCCAGGCGGCCGCCTCGCGCAACGACACGGAGCTCTCGAACCACGAGTTCACGATGCTCACGGTGCTGAGGCAGCGGACCGAGCAGCTCGTGGCCGAAGCCAACCAGTGCATCGGCGAGGACCTTTCGTTCGTCGGTCAGACGCAGGTGTCGACCGAGTACCCGCAGCTTCCCGGCGACGACCTGACGCAGTACCCGTCGATCGATCCGCCCTTCCTCTGGGCGCCGCCGCCGCCCGTGTCGCCGACGCAGCCGGCCCAGTGAAGCCACGGGGTCGCGCGGGCGATCGTGGCGAGGTCACGATCCCTCGCACGCGACTTAGTTGAATAAGAGTGCGTTTCGCAGTAGCTCCGCCACGAGGCTGGTGTAACTTCGCGCTACCGATGACCACGAGAGCCCTTGCATCTTCCGCAGTTGCAGTCGTGCTGCTCGTGTCCCGAGCAGCACTCGCGCAATCGCAGTACGTGGTGCCCGACAGCCCCGCGTACCTGTCGGATCGCCGCTATGACGAGGGCATCGGCATTCGTACCGGCGACTGGGAGCTTCATCCTCAGATAGGCGGCGAGTTCGGTTACGACTCGAACTATCTGCTTCGTTCGACGACGCAGGGAGTGTCGAACGGCCCGCCCGCTGCGCCGGTCATTCCGTCGCTCGAATTTCGAGTGACGCCCGCGCTCTCGCTGACGTCGCTGAGCAGCCCGCAGCGCCGCGAGACCGAGGAGGTCCTGCCGGATCTGATTTTTCGCGCGAACTTGAACGCGACCTATCGCGAGTTCATCGGGATCTCGAGCGATCCCGTCGCGAGTCAGTCCCAGAACGATATTGCCTCCCAGCGAAACGTCACGGGCGCCGCCGACGCGCGGCTCGACATCCTCCCGTCGCACCCGGTCTTCGGCGCCGTGTTCGCGAGCTACTCGCGCATGGTCCTGCCGAACACCCAGGACGCGAACCCCGACGTCTCGTTCGATCAAGACAACGTCACCGTCGGCGGCGAAGTCGGCATCCGGCCCGGCTCCGGCACCCTCGACTGGCGCGTCGGGTACACGTTCTCGGACACGATCTTCGAGACGGACGACGGCAAGCCTTACGACAACTGGCTGATGACGGCGTACACGCGCGGCCGGTGGAAGTTCCGCCCGCGAACGGCGCTCGTCTACGACGCGACCCTCGGCTGGGCGAACTACCTGAACCAGCAGGAATCCAATTCGGTGAACCTGGAGAACTCGACGCCGGTGCGCGCGCGCATCGGGCTCGACGGCCTCATCACCGACCGCTTCGCGGCGCTCGCGATGATCGGCTGGGGCGCGAGCTTCTACGAGAATCCGTTCCCGAACGAGCAGCAGTTCGACAGCGTGATCGCGCAGGCCGAGCTCCGGTGGTTCCTCGCGGCGAGCCCGGGCATCCACGACGCGACGGCGCTGGGCCTCGCTCTCTCGTCGATCTCGATCGGCTACACCCGCGACTTCCAGAACAGCTACCTCTCGAGCTACTACGTTCAGGATCGCGGTTATCTGCGGTTTTACTACCTGTTCGGGGGTCGGGCGGTCGTGTCGCTCGAGGGCGGCATCGGCGCCGTCGAGTACCCGACGCTCATCTGGAACAACGGCGATACGCGCAGCGCGGCGTTCACCGACGGCCGGGCCGACGTGACGCTCCTCGGGGAGTATCGCTTCAGCGACACGCTCGCGGTCAATACGACGCTCCGTTACACGGCAGAGCTCAGCAGCACGATCATCCCGGTGGCCCAGACGCCGACGGCGGGGGTCAACAACTTCTACGCCATGCAGTGGCAGCGCTTCGAGGCCTTCGTCGGCTTCCGCTGGTTCATGTAGAGAGCGGGTTCGGCGGTGCAGTGCCCGACACGTTCCGTCGCGCTTGCTGACCCGCACGCGAAGCCGCTAGGAACGGGCCGCCCCTTCGTGCAACCAAGAAGTACCCACGTGTCTTCTTCCAAGCTCTCCTTTGCATCCGCTGTCCTCGCGACCTGGCTGGGCGCGACCGGTTGTTCGTCCCATCACGTCGCCTCGGTGACCTTGCCCGAGCCTGCGCAGAGCACGGTGGTGGGGCCCGGCGACGTCTTCGAGATCTCGGTGCTCGGGGAGAAGGACATCCCCCGCACGTTCCGCGTGCAGCCTGACGGGACGGTCGATTTCCCCTACCTCGAGCGCGTGACCATCGCGGGGCTCGAGCCGCAGGAGATCGAGGCGACCATCGAGAAGGGCCTCCTCGACAAGAAGATCCTCTCGAACCCGCAGGTGACGGTCATCGTCACCCAGTACAACTCGAAGAAGATCAGCATCGTCGGCGCGGTCCTCCGGCCCGGCAGCCTGCCCTTCCAGGAGGGGATGAAGCTCGTCGACGCCATCTCCCTGTCGGGCGGCCTCAGCAACATTGCCGACGGCGAACACGTGCGTATCACGCGCACCGTCGCGGGGAACAAGACGGTGACCGCGACGGTGAGCGTCGACGACATCACCGACGGCCGCCGCAGCGACATCCCGCTCCAGGCGGGGGACACGATCAAGGTCGAGCAGCGCGTCTTCTGATCGCCGCGGCGTCTGCTGTGGCATGCTCGAGGGAGAGCATCCGATGGGAGGCCCCTCTCCGAAGATCCCGTCCGTAGCCGACAGCGTCCTCGATCTCGTGGGGCGCACTCCGCTCGTGCGCCTCGGGCGGGTCGGCCCCGCCCCCGGGGACGGGACGCGCGCGTCCGTCGTCGGCAAGCTCGAGGTGAAGAACCCGGGCGCGAGCGTGAAGGATTGGCCGGCGCTCGCCATGATCCAGGCGGCGGAGGCGCAGGGGCTCATCCGGAAGGGCGCCGTCATCGTCGAGGCGACCAGCGGCAACACGGGCATCTCGCTCGCCATGATCGCCGCCGTTCGCGGGTACCGCTGCGTGCTCGTCATGCCCGAGGACATGAGCCTCGAGCGGCGCTACGTCCTCCGGGCCTACGGTGCCGAGATCGTCCTCACGCCGGCCGATCAGGGCATGGCCGCGGCGGTCGCGCGCGCCGAGCAGATCGCGCGGGAGACGAGCGGCGCGTTCATGCCGAGGCAGTTCGCGAACGCAGCCAACCCGATGTCGCACGAGACGACCACGGGCCGCGAGATCCTCGACGCCGTGGGGAACGAGCTCACCGCGTTCGTCGCGGGGGTCGGCACCGGGGGTACGCTCACGGGCGTCGGCCGCCTCCTCAAGCGAGAGCGCCCGCACGTGAAGGTGGTGGCCGTCGAACCAGCCGCGAGCGCGGTCCTCAGCGGCAAGCCGGCCGGCATGCACGGCATCCAGGGGCTCGGCGCGGGCTTCGTCCCCGAGATCCTCGATTGCTCGGTCATCGACGAGGTCGTGACGGTGACCGACCTCGCGGCCGAGCGGATGGCGACGCGCCTCGCGCGCGAGGAAGGGCTGCTCGTGGGCCCGTCGTCGGGCGCGAACGTGCACGCGGCCTGCGAGGTCGCCGCCCGGATTGGCCGCGGCATCGTCGTGACCGTGCTCTGCGACACCGGCGAGCGGTACCTCTTCTAGGCTCAGCGGCCGCTAGGCTCAGCGGCCGCGGAAGTCCGGCTCTCGCTTCTGCATCCACGCCGCGACGCCCTCGAGGGAGTCGGAGCTGCGGAGGAGCTTGAGCTGCTCGGTGCGCTCGCGGACGAGCGCGTCCTCGAACGAGCCCCAGCTCGCGTAGACCGCGCGCTTCACCGCCGCGAAGGCGAGCGGCGGCCCCGCCTCGATCTCGCGCGCGATCGCGAGCGTCGCCTCGCGAAGCAGGTTCGGCTCGACGGCCATGGCGACCACGCCGAGCCGGTGCAGCTCCGCGGCCTCGACCTTCTCGGCGAGGAGGATCATCTGCATCGCCCGCGCGGTCCCCACGAGGCGCGGCAGCCAGAAGGTGCCGCCGCCGTCGGGCATGAGGCCGATCTTCACGAACTTCTCCTGCGCGTAGGCGCGCGTGGACGCGACGCGGAGGTCGCACGCGAAGGCCAGATCGGCGCCGAAGCCCACGGCGCCGCCGTCCATCATCGCGATCGAGGGCTTGTCGCAGCGGACGACGCTCTTCACCACGGCGTGGAACTCGTCCATGTACGCCTCGAGGTGGTCCATCATCTCGGGGTCGTCGGCGATGTTCTGGCGAAGGTCGGCGCCCGAGCAAAAGTGGCCGTCGGCCCCGCAGAGCACCACGCACCGCACCTCGGGGTCGCTCGACGCCTCGTCGAACGCGCGGCGCATCCCCGCGAGGAGGGGCCGCGTGAGGGCGTTGCGGGCCTGCGGGCGGTTCATCGTGACGACGCGCGTGCGGCCGACGGTCTCGACGAGGACGACTTCGCTCATGACGCTGCTCCTGCCTTCATCCCGCGCGGCGCGTCGCCGCCCGGCCGTAGAAGTCCGAGGCGAGATACGCCTTCACCACCCGGTGCACGAGGATCTTCACGACCGCCCCGAGCGGCACCGCCATGAGCACGCCGAAGAAGCCGAACAGCGTGCCCGCGGTCATCATCGTGAGCAGCACCTCGAGCGGCGCGAGGCCCACCGAGCGCCCGACGATGCGCGGCGTGACGACCAGCCCGTCGAGCACCTGCACGCCCAGCATGACGGCGAAGACCCCGAGCAGCCGCCCGGGCCCCTGCCAGTCGAGCGCCGCCATCGTCGTCGCGAGGAGCAGCCCGCAGCCGAAGCCGATGTACGGCATGAACGCGAGCATCCCGGTGAGCACGCCGATGGGCACCGCCAGCCGCACGTCGACGAAGCGAAGCCCGAGCGCGTAGAGCGCGCCGAGCACGATGTTCGCCGTGAGCTGGCCGCGCACGTAGCCGCCGAGCGTGCGGTGCACCTGCCGGCCCACCTCCGCCACCTGCGGGTACCAGCGCCGCGGGACCAGCTGGCCGGTGCGCGCGACGATGCGATCGAAGTCGATGAGCAGGTAGAGCGCGAACACGGGCACGATGAGCGCGCTCAGGATGACGGCCACGTAGCTGAGGGTGCCGAAGAGGGCCTCGCTCGCCGCGCTGAGGAGGTTCGGGAACTCGGCCTGCAGCTTGTCGCGGAGGTCGGTCCCGAGCTCGCTCATGGTGTGCGGCGCCATGATGTGCAGGTTCTGCCAGAGCCACGGCTCGACCGTGGGCTGCAGCCGCTCGAGCTGGGACGGCAGCTCGGCGGCGGCCGCGCGCAGCTCGTCGAGGAACATCGGGATCGCGAACATCAAGATGAGCGCGAAGAGCGCGGCGATCGCGCCCATGACGATCGGCGCCGCGACCGTGCGGGGCACCTTCCGAGCCTCGAGCCAGTCGACGAACGGATCGAGCGCGTACGCGAGCAAGAACGCGAAGAAGAGCGGGACGAGCACCCCCCGGAGCACGTACGCCAGCGTCAGCACGGCCGCCGCGGTCGCGAAGGTGGCCCCGCGCCGGAACGAGGCGCTCGAGAGGAAGGTCGATGCGGAGGCATCGCCTCGGACCGATGCGCTCATCTCGGCGCGGCCGAGGGCCCCGGTGCTGGGGGGAGGCGCCGGGATCGCGCCCTCCTCCTGCGCCGGGCCGCGCTCGAGACCGGGTCGGGTCGACATTCGCCGATGTCAATGTAGCCTGCCAGACGCCATGTCTGAAGCGAAGCCTGCCCCGATGAGCCGTTCGAGCGATTCGACGAGCGCGCGCCGCGGCCCGTGCCGCCCCTCGACCGTCAGGACGGGACGACCCTCGCGCGGCTCGTCGGCGTGATGCGGCGGCTGCTCGCGCCGGACGGGTGCCCGTGGGACCGGGAGCAGACGTACGAGAGCCTGCGCAAGTACGTGCTCGAGGAGGCGTGCGAGGTCATCGACGCGATTGACTCGGGCGAGCGCGGCGCCATCCGCGAGGAGCTCGGCGACCTGCTCCTCCAGGTGGTGTTTCAGGCGGAGCTCGGGCGCCGCGAAGGCTCGTTCGCGATCGACGACGTCGTCGAGGGCATCGTCGCGAAGCTCGTCCACCGCCACCCGCACGTGTTCGGCGACGAATCCGCGAAGGACTCGGACGACGTGCTCCGCAACTGGGAGAAGCTGAAGACCAAGGAGAAGGGGCGCCGCGCCCTCCTCGCGGGCGTGCCGCGCAGCATGCCGGCCCTCACGCGCGCGCAGCGCATCGGCGAGAAGGTCGCGCGCGTCGGCTTCGACTGGCCCGACGGGGCCGGGTCGCGCGCGAAGGTGGCCGAAGAGATCGCGGAGCTCGATCGCGCGATCGCCGAGGGGGACCCGAAGGCCGTCGAGGAAGAGATGGGCGACGCCCTCTTCGCGCTCGTCAACCTGTCGAGGCACCTGAAGATCGACGCCGAGGGCGCGCTCCGCAAGGCGAGCGACAAGTTCACCGCGCGCTTCGCGCACGTCGAGAGGCGCGTCGAAGAGGAGCACGGCGGCTGGGGCACGGCGGACCAGGGCGAGAAGCACCTGCCGCTCGAGGTGCTCGACGTCTACTGGAACGAGGCCAAGGCGCGATGACCACCGCGACGCTCAAGACGCCCGCCGGGCCGCTCGCCCGCACCCCCGAGGAGTGGACCGAGGCGGTGCGCCCGCTGGGCGGCAAGCCGTTCCACGGCCGGCAAATCTTCCGGTGGGTGCAGGGCAGGGGGGTGCTCGAGGCCGAGAAGATGACCGACCTGCCCAAGGACCTCCGCGGGCAGCTCGCGCCCCTCGCGATGGAGAACACCGTCCAGATCACCGACGAGCGCCGCTCGACCGACGACACGCGAAAGCTGCTCGTGCGCTTCGGCGACGGGGCCACGGTCGAGACGGTGCTCATCCCCGGCGTGAGCGGCGGCAAGAGCGACCTGCCTTCGCCTGTGCTCCTGCGCGAAGTCGACGCGGACGCCGCGGCGGCCGTGGACGACGACGAAGAGGAGGAGGACGCGCCGCCCGGCGAGGCCGCGACGTACACGCGCGTCACGCAGTGCATCTCGACGCAGGTGGGCTGCGCGATGGGCTGCATCTTCTGCGCGAGCGGCGTCGCGGGGCTCAAGCGCAACCTGGGCCCCGACGAGATCGTCGGCCAGGTCCTGGCGGGGCGCACGCGGCTCGACCCGGGCGAGCGGCTGCGGAACGTCGTCTACATGGGGATGGGCGAGCCGCTCCACAACTACGAGTCCACGGCGCGCTCGCTCCGCCTCCTCACGCACCGCGAGGGCATCGCCCTGTCGGCGCGACGGGTCACCGTGTCGACGAGCGGCCTCGTCCCCGAGATCGCCCGCCTCGGCCAGGACTTCGCGGGGAACATCGGCCTGGCGATCTCGCTTCACGCCGCCGACGACGAGACGCGCACGCGCCTCATGCCCATCAACAAGAAGTATCCGCTTCCGGTGCTGATGGAGGGCCTGCGGGCCTATCCGCTCCCGCGCCGCCGCCGCATCACGATCGAGTACACCCTCGTCGCCGGCAAGAACGACGCACCCGCCGAAGCCAAGAAGCTGGTGAAGCTTCTTCGTGGCCTTCCTGTGAAGATCAACCTCATCCCGATGAACCCGATCGCCGCGAGCCCGCTCGAACCACCCCATGTGGGCCGTGTCCTCGAGTTCCAGCAGGTGCTTTGCGACGCCGGCTACGCCTGCTTCGTCCGGAAGCGCCGGGGTGACGACGTGAGCGCCGCGTGCGGCCAGCTCGCGCTCCTGGGCGCGAAGCCCAAGGTGCGCGTGAACCGCATGTGATAAAGGTTCCGGCGTCTTTTCATGGTTCCGTACATCCACATTCCCGATCTGCACATCGGCCCGGTGCCGCTCCATCCGTTCGGCATCCTGGTCGCCACCGGGGTCCTGGTCGGGACGTCGATCACTTCGCGCCGAGCGCAAAAGCTCGGCTACGACGTGAACCAGCTCAACTCGTTCGTGACATGGATGCTCGTGTCGGCGTTCGTGCTCTCGCACATCCTCGACCAGTTCTTCTACCACTGGGACGAAGTCGTCCGGCGGCCGTGGTCGGTGCTGATGCTGTGGGAGGGCCTGAGCTCGTTCGGCGGCTTCGTCGGCGCGGTCGTGGGCATCGTCTTGTGGAAGTACTTCGTCATCGACGACGTGTGGCCGAAGCGGCGCAAGCAGCCCGTGCCCATCTTGCCGTTCGCGGACCTCGTGCTCTCCGTCTTCCCGATTGGCTGGATGTTCGGGCGCGCGGGCTGCGCCAGCGTCCACGACCATCCGGGCGCCCGCGCCGCGGCCGGCGCGCTCCTGGCCGTCGAGTACCCGCGTCGCCCGGGCGACGGCGCGGTCACCCACGTCGGGTTCATCGAGTTCATCCACGGCCACGACCTGCGCTACGACCTCGGCTTCCTCGAGCTCCTCTTCACGATCGTCCTGGCGTCGTCGTTCGCGCTCACCTGGCGCCGCCGCCTGCCCATCGGCACGTACGTCATCGTCTCGGGCCTCGCGTACGCGCCCGTCCGCTTCGCGATGGACTTCCTGCGCATCCCGCAGGCCGACGGCGGCGACACGCGCTACGGCGGCCTCACGCCGGCGCAGTGGTGCTGCATGGTGCTCTTCGTCTACTCGTTCTCGATGATCTTCTACGTGCGGCGCCTGAGCGCCCGCGGCATCGACCTCGGCAAGCCGCTCCGCGAGCCCGTCGCGCCGGCCGCGCACGAGCAGCCCGCCGCCTGAGAACGCGGCGGGCTCAGTCTTCGTGGAGGTCTTCCGCGAGGGACGCGACCGTCTCGCGCGGGAGGGTGACGCGCGCCGCGTAGGCCGGGTGCTCGACCTCGAGCACGATCTCGGGGCCGCTCGTCAGGCTCGCGTCGCGTAGCGCCTTCGCCGCCGCGGGCGGCAGGGGGAACTTGAGGTAGTGCACCGCGGTCGTGCGGCCCTCGGGCGCGCCGCGGTCGATGGGCCGCGCGGGCACGCGCTCGCCCGCGACCACGAGCCGCACGTGCTTCTCGAACCCCAGCGCCGCCTGCAGGAACGCGTCGCGCTCCTCCTTGTCGACGATCTCGATCATCACGGTCGCCGAGAGCTCTCCCGGGCCCGGGACGATCTCGTTGTACGTGTCGATCTCGTGCTGCACGGCCGCGGGGCGCGTGATGCGCTCGGTGCGCAGCATCTCTTGAACCTGCATGAGCATCGTGTCGTGGTTCTCGAAGACGGCGGTCGCCTTCGGCCCCAGGTGCACGCGCCGCAGCTTCTTCTCCGCGATGACCCGAGCGCGGAAGCGCTCGCGCACGGTCTCGTACTCGGCCAGTCCCAGGATTTCCCCGCGTTCGACGAGCTTCATGGCAACCTCGCTTTCAGGCCTAGAACGGCGGCGCGACGCCGTACGCCTCCGCCATCACCTCCACCGGGTGCTTGGGCGACACGCCGTTCTCGGCCAGGATGCGCCGCGCCGCGAGCGCGCAGTCCGTCGCGACCACGGCCGCGCCGGCGGCGTCGATGCCGCGCGCGAGCTTCTGGGCGTACCTGCGCCCCATCTCGTAGTACTGCGCCTTCATCCCCCACGTGCCGTCGACGGCCGAGCACTGCTCGATGACCTCGACCTCCGTATCGGGCAGCGTGTTCATCACCCGCACCGCGGGGAAGCCGATCTTCTGCGCGCGGAGGTGGCAGGCCGCGTGGTACGCGACCTTGCCCGCGCCCTTCGCGTACTCGCGCACGAGGCTCTTGTCGCGACGCTGCTGCTCGAGCAGCTCCATCACGTCGACCGTGGCCGCCGCGACCCTCTTCGCGGCCTCCGTGCCGAGGAGCTCGGGCCACTCCTTGCGGATCGTGTACCCGCAGGTCGGCTGGAGCGAGACCACCTTGCGGCCCTGCTCGACGTGGGCCAGGAGCGACTCGACGTTCGCGCGCGCCTTCGCGCGCGCGGCGTCGATGTCGCCGCCGTCGAGGTTCGGCATGCCGCAGCACGTCTGGTCGGGCCGCACGACGGACCAGCCGTTCTTCTCGAGCACGCGCGTCGCGGCGGCGGCGATGCGCGGGAAGTTGTAGTCGGCGAGGCACGTCGCGAACATCGCCACCGTGCCGCGCGAGCCGGCCTCCGGCAGCGGCCGGTGATCGGACAGCCACGACGCGAACGCCTGCGCGCCGAACGGCGGGAGCGGGAACTCCGACGCGATGCCCGCGACGGCCTGCGCCGCCTTGCGCACGAGGCGGTTCGCGTTCACGAAGTTCGCGACGGGCGCCATCGGGCCGGCCGTGAGCCGTCCGAGGAGCTGCGGCTCGCCGAGCACCTTGTCCTGGAGCGTGACGCCGTTGCGCCGCGCGCGCTGCGCCTTCTCCCGCATGAGGAGCCGCGGCACGTCGACGAGCCAGTCGTGCCCCTCGTCGCGCGTGTAGGGGCACTTCACGTAGCAGAGCTTGCACTGCCAGCAGAGGTCCGTCGCGCTCGCGAAATCGGCGGCGTCGAGGAACTCCGCGCCCTGCGCGCCGCGCTTGTCGACGTCGCGGTCGACGCGCGCGAACACGTCCGGGAACGTGCCGCAGTAGCCGACGCACATGCGGCAGTTGTGGCAGATGTCGAGGACCCGCCGCATCTCGGCCTCGAGATCCCGCGGCATCCCAGAAGCGGTCGTCGTTCGGGTCGTTCGCCGGGGGCTGCTGCGGGTTGGGGTTGAGCTTGGCCATCGGCTCTCCGACAGCTCCGACCAGAGAGGCTACGGGCTACGGACTACAGGCTTCAGTCGTCCGTGTCGGCAGCCTGTAGCCCATGGCCGGAGCTGCACGCGTGGGACTCAGAGCAGCGTGAGCATCTTCTGGAAGCGGCCGGCGTGGCTCTTCTCGGCCTTCGCCAGCGTCTCGAACCACTCGGCGATGTCGTCGAAGCCCTCTTCGCGCGCGGACTTCGACATGCCGGGGTACATGGTCTCGTACTCGTACGTCTCGCCGGCGACCGAGGCCTTGAGGTTCTTCTCGGTGTTGCCGATGGGCAGGCCGGTGGCCGGGTCGCCCACCTGCTTGAGGTAGTCGAGGTGGCCGTGCGCGTGGCCGGTCTCGCCGTCGGCGGTCTCTTTGAAGTTGCCGGCGATCTCGGGGTAGCCCTCGACGTCGGCGACCTTCGCGAAATAGAGGTAGCGCCGGTTGGCCTGCGACTCGCCCGCGAAGGCCTCTTTCAGGTTCTGATGGGTCTTGGTTCCCTGCAGCGACTTGGCCATGGGTGTTCTCCTTCGAGGTTCGAACCGTCCGCGGCCCAGCCGCGGGCGTGCGGTGTGGCGGTGCTACTCGGAAGACGAGGCTCGAGCGCCTGCGCACCGCGAGCAGAGCCCGCGGTACGTGCGCTCGACCGTGCGGACGGAGAAGCCCGGCGCGGCGCGCCGCAGCCTCTTCGTGGCGGCGGGCGTGGGCGCGAGCGAGCCGGCGGCGATGTCGACGACCGCGCCGCAGGTGTCGCAGACGGCGTGGTGGTGCGGCGCGGTGTTCGGGTCGAACCGCGCCGCGTCGCCGCGCTTGCCGGGGAGGCGCACGGTGCCGGCGAGCCCGGTGCGCGCGAGGGTGTCGAGGGTGTTGTAGACCGTCGCGAAGCTCATCGACGGGAAGCTCGGGCGGAGCCGCTCGAAGAGGTCCTGCGCGGTGGGGTGCGAGAGGTCTCCGGCGAAGAGCCGCACGATGGCGATTCGCTGGGGCGTGAGCTTCAGCCCCGCGCGCTTGAGATCGCGCAGCATCGCGCTCGCGAGTCCTGCCGGCGCCGCGTCGCCTTCCACGCGATCGAAGCTAACTAGAACGATTCCAACGTGCAAGGCCTTCCAGGTTGCGCCCCGGAAGCCCGCGGCCCGTCAGTCCTTGCGCTTGCGGCCGCCGAGGACGGCGAGCTTGAAGTAGTTGAGCTGGCTGATGGCGGCCTGCTTGGCCACGTCCATCGGCTTGACGTCGCGGGCGCCCGTGCGGCCCATCAGCTCTCCCGTCTCGTAGAGCTCCCGCGTCTTCGCGCGCTGGAGCTTGCCGCTCGAGGTCTTCGGCAGCGCGCCCGGCGGCAGCGCGATGACGTCGTCGAGCGTCAGGCCCATGCCCTCCTGCACGGCGCGGCGCACCTCGCCGACGAGGCTCGAGGTCTGCCCGATCCGCTCGGGCTCCTGCACCTCGAACGCGAGCACCACGCGCTCGCGATCCCGCTCGACGCCGCTCGGGTCGCGCGAGCCGAACGCCACGACGTTCCCGCGGCGCACGCCGGCGACCTTGCTCGCCTCCCACTCCATGTCTTGCGGGTAGTAGTTGCGCCCGTTCACGATCACGAGCTCCTTGCTGCGCCCGCACACGAACACGTGCCCGTCGTGGATGAACCCGAGGTCGCCCGTCTTGAGGAAGCCGCCGGCGAACGCGTCGCGCGTGCGCTCGGCGTCCTCCCAGTATCCGCGCATCACGCTGGGCCCGGCCACGCGGAGCTCCCCCACCTTGTCGGCGTCGAGCGGGGTCGCGCTCGTCGCGTCGGCGGGGTCGAAGACCTGGACCTTGTGCTCCGGGAACGGCGGCCCGCACGAGACGAGCCGCACCACGTCTTCGTGGTCGTCGGGCACCAGCTCCACGACGCCCTTCTCCCAGAGCACCGGGCCGTTCACGCCGATCGTCTTGATGCCCTCGCCGAGCTCGGTGAAGGTCACCGCCAGCGACGACTCGGCCATGCCGTACGAGGGGAGGAGCGCGGTCTTCTTGAAGCCGACGCGCGCGAACGCGTCGGCGAAGCCCTCGAGCGTCTCGGGGCGAATCGGCTCGGCCCCGCAGCCGGCGATGCGCCACGACGAGAGGTCGATGCCCTCGAGCTCGGCGGGCTTGATGCGCTTGATGCAGAGCGCGTACGCGAAGTTGGGCGCGTACGCGATCGAGCCGCGGTGCCGGCTGATCGTCTGGAACCAGGTGACCGGCCGCTTCAGGAAGAGGAGCGCCGGGATGTAGACGATGGGCACCAGGTGGTAGAGCGGCGCGAGCACGAAGCCGATGAGCCCCATGTCGTGGTAGAGCGGCAGCCACGAGATGCCCACGTCTTCGAGGTTGCTCTGCAAGCCGTCTTGCATGATGCACTTGATGTTCGCGGCGAGGTTCGCGTGGGTGAGCGTCACGCCCTTGGGCCGCGACGTCGACCCGCTGGTGAACTGGAGGAACGCGACGTCGTCGAGCCCCACCTTCTCGGGCTTGAGGGGCTCGTTCGCCTCGCGGATGCCCTCGATGGCGACGACCTGCTCGAGCGCCGGGCACGCCGACTGGACGGTGCCGAGGAGGCGCTTGATCTTCGCGGTGGTGACGAGGACGCGCGCGCCGCTCTTGGCGACGATGTGCCGCGTGTTGTCGAGGTACGACTGAAGCTGGCCGAGCGCCATCGGCGGGTAGATGGGGGAGGGGACGATGCCCGCGCGGATGGCGCCGAGGAAGGTGAGGACGAAGTCGTCGTTGTTCGGCAGGATGAGCGCGACCCGATCGCCCTTGCGCAGGCCGAGCGCCTGGAGCGCGCCGCCGTAGCGCGCGCTGATGCGCTCGACGGCCGTGAACGAGAACGAGGCCTCGCTCGACTCGGAAGGGGGGGCCGCGGGGCCGCGGGGGTCGGCCGGGCCGGGGAAGCCGGGGACGCCCGTCTCGGGGACGAAGCGAAAGCCGCGGGTCGGCTCGCTCTTGGCGGCGTCTTCGATGGCCTGGATGATCGTGCGAGGGGGCATTGCCGGCCGGGTTTGTACCAGAGCTCCAGATTCGCACCAACGGGCACGGCTCGGGGCCGCGGGGCGGTGCCGGCCGGTGCGGGACGGTGGAGCTTTGACAGGTCGAGGAGGGCCCAGGCACAATGGAGGCCATGCCCCTCATCGAGACCGAGGAAGCGGCGCGCCGCCTGGCCCGCGCCATCGCGAGCGATCTCTCCCTCTACAACGAGGACAAGATCGTGGGCGGCATCCAGAACGACAACCTCTTCGAGTCCCTCGCCGAAGAGATCGAAGAAGGGCGCGCCCTCTACAAGCGCCGCGTCTCGCCCGAGCTCTACCCGCGCAACTTCTACGACCGCGCGCTCGTCGACATCCTCATCAAGGCGAAGGGCCACATCAAGTCGAAGCTCTGGTGATGGCCGAGCCGGGCTCGGGGGAGCCCGTGCGGCTCGTCGTCCCGCGCGCGTCCGCCGGGGCGCGCGTCGATCGCTTCGTCGCCGGCGCGCTCGCCGCGTCGCGCACCGAGGTGCAGCGCTGGATCGAGCACGGCCGCGTGACCCTCGACGGCGCGCCCTGCGCCGCGAGCGCCAAGCTGCGCGAGGGCGCGCGCGTCGTCGTGCGACCCGAGCCGCGCGAGGCGACCGCCGCCGAGCCCGACGACGGCGTGCGCTTCGAGGTGCTGCACGTCGACGACGAGCTCGTCGTGCTCGACAAGCCGCCGGGGCTGGTCGTGCACCCCGCCCGGGGCCACGAGCGCGGCACGCTCGTCAACGGCCTCCTCGCGCGGGGCCTCTTCCGGCGGGGCGCCTTCGAAGTCACCGGCGAGGCGCGCGAGGACGACGACGCCCACGTGCGCCCCGGCATCGTGCACCGGCTCGACAAGGGGACGAGCGGCGTGATGGTCGTGGCGCGGACCGCGCGGGCGCGCGAGGCGTTGAAGGCGCAGTTCCAGGCGCACTCGATCGAGCGAGCCTACGAGGCCATCGTCGTCGGCCGCGCGCGCGCCGCGACGCACGCGACCCTGCACGGCCGCCACCCGCGCGACCGCATGCGCTTCACGGCGCGCGTCACCCGGGGCAAGCGCGCGGTCACCCACGTGCGCGTGCTCGCGGAGCTCCGCGGCGCGACGCACGTGGAGTGCACGCTCGAGACGGGGCGCACCCACCAGATCCGCGTGCACCTCGCCGAGAGCGGGACGCCGGTGCTCGCCGATCCCCTGTACGGCAAGCCGCCGAAGGATCCGGCCCTGCGCGAGCTCGCCGACAGGCTCGGGCATCAGGCGCTGCACGCGCGGGTGCTCGGCTTCGTGCACCCGGCCACGGGTCGCGCGATGCGGTTCGAGGCCGCGCCGCCCCCGGACTTCCGGGAAGCGCTCCTGGCCCTGAGGGCCTGAGCGCGGGCGCTCGGGGCGCGAAGGTTACTCGGCGGCCGTGGCTTCCGCGCCCTGGGACGACGCGCCGCCGAGGAGGTACGGGTGCCGCCGCCGGAGGAGCGACAGCGCGCAGAACCCGATGATGACGGCGAACCAGAGCGTCGCGAACCGCACGAGGATCATCGCGCCCGTGCTGACCGCGGGGGGCACGTGCCCGAGCTCGTGCATCTGCCCCTGGAGCGACGTCTCGGTCACCCCGAGGCCCCCGGGGACGGGGACGAGCGCGCCGGCCAGGGTGCTCGTCGCGTAGAAGAAGGTCGCGAGGCCGAGCGGCGTCGTCTGCCCGAACCCGCGCAGCACGACCCAGAGCGACACGCACTCGAGCGACCAGGCGAAGATCGACAGCACGGCCGGAAAGAGCAGGTTCGAGGGCTTGAGCAGCGTGGAGAGGCTGTCGTACGCCTCGTGGAGCTTGGGGCCGATGCGCTGGAAGGCGCCCGGCAGCTTCTCGATCATCGCGATGATGGCGTGCGAGAGGCGCCGGCTCGAGACGATCGCGAGCAGCACGACCACCGCCGTGGCGCCGAGGCCCGCCCAGAAGAGGCCCCCGGAGAGCCCCGCCGACCCGAGGGCCACGAGGACGACGACGCCGATGACGTCGGTGAGGCGCTCGGCGATCACGATGGGCGCGGTCCGCGCGACGGGCACGCCGTGCGTCTCCTGGAGGAGCAGCGACTTGAACACCTCGCCGACCTTGCCCGGGGTGACCGTGAGGACGAACCCGCTCAGGTAGACGTAGAGGCTGTCGGTCTTCGGCACGCCGCGGATGCCGAGGCGCGCGAGATAGAACTCCCACTTGAACCAGCGGGTGATGTAGCTGCCGAAGGCGAGCGTGCAGGCGGCGCCGAACGCCCACCACTCGAAGCGGGCGAGCTCTCCGCCGAGCTTCCCCAGGCCGCTGTAGACGGCGAAGCCGCCGTACACGACGACGCCGAGGAGCATCGCCATCATCACGCGACGGATGGCGACCGCCCCCTTGCCCCCGGCGCTCGTCGTCGACGCACTCGCGCCCGTCATTTCATCCTCGCTCGCCACGCCACCGCCGCCCAGCATAACCCGGCGATCACCGTCGCGATCGCCACCGCGTAGAACACCCAGGCCGGCGCCTCCCACCTGCCGCGCGCCAGGCCCGGCTCGGGGCGCTCGAGCGTCTCGCCGGAGGCGACGCCTTGCGAGGAAGAGACGAGGGCGGTGAGCTGCGAGGCCTGGACGAGGACGCTCATGGGAAATCAGTAGCCCGAAAGCGGTAGCCCCGACTCAGCGGACCTGACGGCTAGCATGTAATCGGCCGCGGTTGGTGCGGCAAGCGCCGCAAGCTTTTGACAGGGCGCCATGCGCGTGCGACAGGCAATCGCACCCCCATGTCGCTGCAGCCCGCCGACCGACCGACCGCCGCCGCAGCGCGCGCGAGCCTCGAGGCCGAAGGCCGCAGCGACGCCGAGCTCCTCGAGCTCGCGAGCTCCTCGAGCCGCAAGCTCCGTGAGGCGATCGGCGTGCGGGTGGTCGGGCAGGAGAGCGTGGTCGAGCTCATGCTGGTCGGCCTCCTCGCGCGCGGGCACGCGCTCCTCGTGGGGGTGCCGGGCCTGGCGAAGACCCTCCTCGTGGCGTCGCTCGCCGAGGTGCTCGATCTCTCGTTCGGGCGGGTCCAGTTCACCCCCGACCTCCTCCCCGCCGACATCACCGGCACCGACGTCCTGCAGGAGGACGTGGACGCCTCGTCCGGGCAGAGCCGCCGGGTCGCGCGCTTCATGCCGGGGCCGATCTTCCACAACCTGGTGCTGGGCGACGAGATCAACCGCACCCCGCCGAAGACGCAGGCGGCGCTGCTCCAGGCGATGCAGGAGCGGCGGGTGACGGTCGGCAACCAGACGCACACGCTGCCCGAGCCGTTCCAGGTGTTCGCCACGCGAAACCCCATCGAGCAAGAGGGCACCTACCCGCTGCCCGAGGCGCAGCTCGACCGCTTCCTCCTCGAGGTGCACATCGACTACCCGAGCGCCGAAGAGGAGCGGGAGATCGCGCGGCGAACGACGGGCGTGCAGGTCGCGCACATCCCGCGGGTGCTCACGAGCGACGAGGTGCGCGAGCTCCAGGCGCTCGTCCCGCGCATCCCGGTCACCGAGGCCGCCATCGAGCTGGCGGTCGCGCTCGCCCGGGCCACGCGCCCGAGTGACCCGAAGGCGCCGCCCGAGGTGCGCGATCTCGTGCGGTTCGGCTCGGGGCCGCGCGGCCCGCAGGCGCTCGTCACGGCGGCCAAGGCGCGGGCGGCCCTCCACGGCGAGGCCGCGGCCGACGTCGAGGACGTGAAGGCGCTGGCGGTGCCGGTGCTCCGTCACCGGCTGGTCCTCAGCTACCGGGCCGAGGTCGAGGGCGTGAAGGACGTCGACGTGCTCGAGCGGGTCATGCGGGCGGCCGGCGCCTCGAGCTGAGTCCGTCGGGGCCCCCCCTCTCGTTGGATCAGGCCCTCCGGGCTATGATGGAGAGCGGAGGACCATGGCTGAGCGTCGCGCGAAGGAGATGGAGGAGACCGCCGCGCCGCAGGCCGCGGCGAGCCCCGCCGTCGCGCCGTCGCCGCCGGCCCCCTGGCAGAGCTACAAGGAGATCGTCGCGCAGCTCGCGGGGCGCATCGTCGAGGCCCAGAAGCCGATTCGCGTCCTCCAGGCGCTCCGCTGGGACGACTCGGTCGAAGAGCAGTTCCTGAAGGCCAAGCAGCGCGAGCTCCCGAAGATCGACGCGGCGTACTACGCGAACGTGGACCTCGGGTTCGACGCGAAGGCGAAGACCGACGAGTTCGAGGCGCTCGCCCGCGACATCGAGCGCGCGCTCGGCGAAGAAGACGCCATCGGCCAGGTGATGCTCGCGACCGCGCTCGAGTATCGCGACGTCGTGCGGATGCTCTCGGCGCGCGGCACGCCCACGTTCTACGAGTGGTCGCGCAAGCTGTACGGCTCCCCGAAGGACAAGTTCCCCGACGGGCGCTCCACGGTGCGCGGCCTCGGGCAGGTGCTCTACGGGCTGCTCACCACGGTCGACGAGTGGGTCGATCGCAGCGCCCACCGGGCGATGCCCGGGCTGCCGAAGGAGTACGAGCGCACGCTCGACGCCGCGGAGGCCGCGCGCCGCCTCGGCGAGCGGCTCGCGACGTTCTTCGGCGACACGCGCGTGAGCGTCGAGGCCGACGACGGCATCCTCGCGGACGCGGCGGCCGGCAGCGACTACGTGAAGGTTCGGCGCGGCGCGAAGTTCAGCGAGCGCGACGTCGACGTCCTCGAGGTGCACGAGGGCTGGGTCCACGTGGCGACCTCGCTGAACGGGCAGGCGCAGCCCGTCGCGAAGTGGCTGGCGAAGGGCCCGCCGCGCACGGCGGCGGTCCAGGAGGGGCTCGCGGCGCTCCTCGAGATGTTCACGTTCCGCACGTACCCGCGCCGCGCGCGCCGCCTGAACGACCGCGTCCTCGCCGTCGACAAGGCGGAGGACGGCGCCAACTTCCTCGACGTCTTCGAGTGGTTTCGCACCGAGGGTTACGAGGAGGAGGAGTGCTTCCACAACACGCGCCGCGTCTTCCGCGGCGGTGTCGTCTCGGGCGGAGCGCCCTTCACGAAGGACGCCTGCTACTGCAAGGGCATCGTCCTCAACTACGCGTTCATCCGCAGCGCCGTGCAGCACGGTCGCATCGACCTCGTCCCGTTCCTCTTCGTCGGCAAGGTCGCCCACGAGGACGTCCCCGTGCTCGCGCGCCGCGTGTCCGACGGCGTGGTGCGGCCTCCCCGGTACGTGCCGCCCATGTTCCGCGACCTGAACGGCCTCGCCATCTGGATGGCCCACTCCACCTTCTTCTGCGAGCTCGGCGGCGCCGCCATCGCCGAGCACTACGCCCGCATCTTCGCGAGGTTCTAGAGCCACCGGGTGCCCCCGACCGCCGGCCGGGCACGCCCGACGGTCGGCCGAGGGCGCTCGAACGTCGGCCAAGGACACCCGGCCGCTTCGCCGAGCCCGCCCGGCCGAAGAATGAGCGCCCCCGACCGCCGGCCGGGCATGCCCGACGGTCGGCCGAGGGCGCTCGAACGTCGGCCAAGGACACCCGGCCGCTCGCCGAGCCCGCCCGGCCGAAGAATGAGCGGGCGCGGACGTCGGGGGAGCGCGTTCGGCCGCCCGGCGGACCCGCTCGGCCGTCCGGAGAGCGCGTTCGGCCGCCTGCCGTCAGGGCTCGCCGACCCCTCCGGCGTCCTTGTCGAGCGCGTGGACGGCCTTCGCGATGCCCGCCGCGGCGTCATGAGGAAAGTCAGGCGCGAGCTCCACGGCCGTGCACGTGCTCGCCGAGACGAACTCCCGCAGGCGCTTCTCGAGGACCGCGGACGCGCGGGGTGGACCCGCGTAGCCCCGCCGGACGACCCCGCCGTGTCCGCGAAAGGGCATCGCGTCGGGCGTGGAGGCCGGGCCGGCGACCTCGAACGTCACGAATCTCGGGCGTGACTTGCCTGCAGCGGCTCACGAAGCCCGCCGACTCGAGCCGACGGCAGAACGGCAAGATGGGCGGTGCCCGCTCGCAGACTTCCGACGCTGGCACGTCGGGCATGGGCGTCGCCGGATGCAGCGCAGGAGAGGGCGCGGACGCCGAGGCGAACGGTGGGGTCTGCGACGGCGTCGCGGAGGGGGCGGGCGCGAGACCCGCGGCGAAGCTCACCGTACCGTACCCGAGGCTCGCGACCAGCGTGAGGACGCAGGGCAGCGTCGTCGCGGCGAGCACGAGGCGGGCATAGCGGAGCCACGGGTCCTCGGGCTCCGCCTCGGTCCGCGGCTCTGCGGGCACGCGGTACGGATCGAGCGGCGCGGGCGGGTGCGCCGCTCGCCGTCGCCGGCTCGTCAGAACGACGAAGAACGCGGCGCTCGCGAGGACGCCCGCGACCGCCGTTCCGCGCCAGAGGGCCGGTGCGCCCGTCGCGCCGATGGCCAGCGGCACGAGCGGCGCGAACCTGCCGTTCGCGACCCGGTAGGGTCCGCGCGGCCACCCGCTGCTGTTTGGCCCGAGGACTTCGCGGCTCGTCGCGATCAGGGCGCCGGTTTGAGGGACGCGCCGGGCCTCGAGGATCGGGCACGTCGGGATGTTGTCGTGGTCCACGACGAAGTCGATGTGCAGATCGCCTTCGACCGACAGGCACTGGTGCTCCACGACGTAGGTGCAGGCCAGATCGTGCGGACATCGATGGACCATCGGGTCGATGAAGAACTTGCCCGGGTGATCGGGGTCCTTGGCGAACTGGTTACTGCCGCTGGCCGGCGCCACCGGGAGCGAGTCGAACGAGAGGTCGAGCGACGCGCGCCCGCTCTCCGACCACCATCCTCCGGCCACGGTCGCCGCGGCCACCCCGACGAGCACCTGCGGCCCCCACGATCGAGAGAAGTGGGAAGGAAAGGAGAGTAGGACGTGATCGACGCTCCGCGCGCCTCGCGCGACGACGAAGGCCGTCGCGATCAGCGCGAGTACGCTGAGGGCGGACCACGGCGGGAGGAGCTCGGCGCGCAGGGCGAGGAGGCCGGCAGACACCGCGAGGGCGTCGCCGATCCGGAGCGCGTCGGCGAACGGGCGCTGGACGAGGCGCCCGTGGAGCGGCACCAGCACGGCGAGCAAGGTGACCGCGGAGCACAGCGCGTACGGCGGCGCGAAGAGCGCGGGTACCGCGAACGCGAGGATCCCCGCGGCGACCCGCAGAGGTGGGCGCGTCACGGGCGATCCGGGCGTGCCGTCGCGCCGCGCGCCTCGTTCGGCAGCATCTGGCGGAGCTGCCAGGCCTGGACGTGGAGGCGCTCTTGCGCCTGCGCGAGGGCGTCGTGGACGCGTGCGGTCATCAGGCACGCCGTCACGACGACCGAGAGCGTCGACACGAGCAGGAAGAGCTGCGCGAAGAACGGCGAGAAGCCGAGCATCCCGGCGTGGATCACGATGCGGTCGCCGCCGATCTCGTACGGCGCCGGCAGCAGGCCCGCCCACGTGAGCGCCGCGGGCCCGAGGATCGTCAGGAGCGCCAGCAGCATCACGACGCCCCGCCGCGAGCGGTCGGGCGGGACGAGGACGAACATCATCCCGTAGATGACGGCGAAGCCCGGGAGGAAGAAGTACGGGCCGAAGAGGGTCGTCGTGCACGCGATCGCGAACGCGCCCGCGAGCAGCATCGGGAAGTTCGCCTTGCCGTGCGAGCGCGGGCGCTGGGCGGCGAAGAACGAGACGGCGGCCGCGAGCATCCACGCGCCGGTCGTGACGAGCGCGGCCTTCCAGCTCCGGATGCCCATGAGGAGGCCCAGCGGCGCGAGGAGGAACCACGCGAGGAAGGCGCGGCTCGCGATGCGGTCGCCCGTCGCGAGGTCCGAGAGGCGGTCGCGGTGGAGCGCGACGAGGGCCTCCGGGGGGGCCTCCCGCGGCGGAATCCGTTAGCAAGCGAATCAATGTCCCGATGGCCTCGGCGTTCGCGGGGTCGAGCGCGATCGCGCGGCCCGCCTCGCGCAGCGCGCGCGCCCGCGCCTCGGTGGCCGCGGCGCCGGGGCCGATGGCGAGCTCCGATTGCGCGGCGGCGCGGCGCGCGTGGTCGGTCGCGCGGTCGCGCCGGATCTGGAGGTCGCGATCGCCGTCGAGGAAGCGCTCGACCGCGTCGACGAGCTCGCGCGCGCTGCCGTACCGGTCGCGCGGGTCGCGGGCGGTCGCGCGGGCGCACACGGCGTCGAGCTCCGGCGGCAGCTCGAGCTGCGGCGCCCGGACGCTCGGCCGCGCCTCCGCCCCCACGAGGGTCGAGCTGAAGGCGGCCTCGCGCGGCGAGGCGGGGTGCAGCGGCTCGTGGGCCAGGAGCTCGAAGAGGATCGCGCCCAGCGCGTACACGTCCGACCGCGCGTCCACCGGCTCGCCGAGCACCTGCTCCGGCGCCATGTATCCGGGCGTGCCCATCGTCGCGCCCTGCAGGCTCTTGCCGGCGCCCGCGTGCGCGCCGCTGGTCGGGCCCACCTCGATGTCCCGGGCGCCGAGGAGCTTCGCGAGCCCCCAGTCGAGGACGTAGACCTCGCCGAAGTCTCCGAGCATCACGTTCGCGGGCTTGAGGTCGCGGTGGATGACGCCGCGGGCGTGCGCGAAGTGGAGCGCCTGGCACACGCTCGCGAAGGCCGTGAGGAGCTTGCGCCGGGTGAACTGCCGGGCGGCGTTCGCGTCGGCCTCCCGCAGGGCCGCGAAGATCTCCTCGAAGGTGGCCCCGCGGAGCCGCTTCATCGTGAAGTACACCTGGCCTTCCGCGTCGCGCGCCAGGTCGTACACGGGCACGATCGCGGGGTGCTCGAGCTGCCCCTGCACGCACGCCTCGCGGAGGAACCGCGCGACGAGGTCCGCCCGCGCCGCGTGCTCGGCCCGCATCGTCTTGAGCGCCACGTCGCGCCCGATGCGCTGGTCGCGGCACGCGTGGACCACCCCCATGCCGCCTTCCCCGAGCTTGTCGGCGATCGTGTAGCGCGTGGCGTCGGCGACGGGCGCGACGGGGAGGAGGGCCGGCGTGCTCTCGAGCGCGAGGCCCGAGGCGGCGTCCGTCAGGGTGACCGCGGAGTCGGGAGACCGCATGGCCGCATCGTAGCCAAGGCGGCGGGAACTAGGGTAAAGGCTAGGTTGCACTCGATGGACGCCGCGGACGCTTCGCCGGCGGTGCGCTTGGTGTGGACCCGCGGTCCGGGGGCCGACGCGTGCATCGACGGCGCGGACCTGGCGGGGCGCGTCACGGCCACGCTGGGGCGCCCAGTCGTCGCCGCGGAGGACGGCGACGTCGCGGGCGACGGGCGCGCGCGGCTCGTGGGAGAGGTGACGCCGTTCGGGCGCGGGTGGGTCGCCGTCGTGCAGGTGCGCGGCGCGGGCACGCCGCCGCTCCGCCGGGAGGTGACCCTCGACGCGGCCGACTGCCGGCAGCTCGACGAGGCCCTCGTGCTCGTGGTCGCGCTCATGGCCGACTCGGCGCAGCCCAGCGCCCCGCGCCTGCGCCTGCCGCCGCGCGCCCCGTCGGTGACGATGGCGCTCGGCGCCGACGTGGCGGTGGCGTCCGGAATGCTGCCGGGCGTCGCGCCCGGCTTCGGGCTCTCGGCGGACGTGGCCTTCCCGCCGCTCTGGCACGTGGCCCTCTGGGGGCACGCCTGGCCGCCGTCCGTCGCGTACGCGGGGCCGTACGGCGTGAGCCTCGCCGCGTGGACCTTCGGCGCGGGCCCGTGCCTCGCGACGGGCGGCGCCGCGGACTCGCCGGGCCCGAGGTTCTCGTTGTTCGGGTGTGTGGGCGCGTCGGGAGGGGTCATCTACGCGAGCGGCGTCCAGCTCGACCTCTCGCGGAGCCGCGAGCGGCCGTACGTCCAGGGAGAGGTGCGCGCCGGCGCGCGCGCCCGCCTCTCCGGCCTCGTGGCCGGGCGGCTCGAGCTCGGCGCGGGCGTTCCAATCGCGCGCGATACGTACGCCTATACGGGCCCCGACATGCTCGAGCACGCGGTGTTCCACACCGCCGCGGTCGTGCCTTTTGCCGTGCTCGGCATCGAGATTCGTACTCCGTGAGCTCGCGGGTTCGTAATTCGAACCCCTCGCGGACACTGTGGCGTGGGAGATGAGTCCGCGGGCCTCCACCGAGAATCGCGCCGTCGGCGCCGGGCACGTGCTCGCCCCGCGCGACGGCTCCGCGTCCGAGGCGCCGCCTGCAGAAGACGGTTCCCGGGTGCGAACGCGACCAGACTTGGAGTTTCGCCGAATCTTCGACGGTCACGCGGAGGGCGTCGCGCGCACGCTCCGGTACCTCGGCGTGCCCGAGGCCGATCTCATGGACGCGGCGCAGGAGGTCTTCCTCGTCGTGAACCGGCGCTTCCGCGAGTTCGAGGGCCGGGCCAGCCTCTCCACGTGGATCCGCCAGATTTGCCTGCGCGTCGCTTCGACGCATCGCCGCAGCCGCGGCCGCCGCCGCGAGGACGTCGTCGCCGAGCCGCTCGACGCCGGCACCGAGGGGGATCAGCAGGCCGACCTCGAGCGCCGCGAAGAGCGCGCGCTCCTCGGCCGCCTGCTCGACGCGCTCGACGACGACCAGCGCGCGGTCATCGTGCTCTACGAGATCGAGATGCTCCCGATGCGCGAGGTGGCCGAGACCGTCGGTTGCCCGCTGCAGACGGCCTACTCCCGCCGCAAGGCGGCCCTCGAGCGCCTGCGAGCGGCGCTCTCCGAGGGGGAGGGAACGCGATGAAGAAGGTGGAAGCTCTCCTCGAGCGCGCGCGCACCGACGCGCTGTCGCCCGAAGACATGGAGCGTCTCTGGCAAAGCGTCGTGGCCGGCGGCGGCCCGGGCGGGCCGGGTCTCGCGGCCGGGCCCGAAGGGACCGCGCCTGCGGCGAAGGCGTCCGGCGTCGTTTTGAAGGCGGGCGTCGGCCTCGTCGTGGCCGGAGGGCTGGCGGCGCTGGTCTTCGCCCGCTCCACGTCGCGTCCCGTCGCGGCTCCGGCCGGGGCGCCGCCCACGGGCCACGCGGCCACCGCGCCGGCGCAGGTCGCGGCCCCCGGGGAGATCGCCGAGGCGCCCGCGCCGGCCGTCGCCTGGGACGATCTCCCGCGCGCGCATGGCGAGGGCGAGGGGAGCCCGAAGGCGTCCCGCCCGCGGCCCGAGCGCGCCGCGGCCCCGTTGCCGGCCTCGCCGGCGATCCACGCGGCGCCCGCCGAGGTCCCGGCGCGCCCCGAGATCCCGGAGACGGTCGAGGCGCCGGCAGAGGCGCCGGTGGCCGCCGCTCCGAGCGAGGGCGCGCTGCTCCTCCAGGCACGGCGTCAGCTCGCGTCGGACCCGGGCGCGGCGCTCGCGCTCACCGGCGAGGCGTCGCGGCGCTTCCCCGACGGGCCGCTCGCGCCCGAGCGCGAGGTCCTCGCGATCGAGGCGCTCGCGAAGCTCGGTCGATCCGGCGAGGCGCGCGATCGGCTCGCCGCGTTCCGCGCGCGCTACCCGCAGTCGCCGCACCTCGCGCGCCTCCAGTCGCTCCTCGAGCCCTAGAGTTCGGTACAGGGCCCGCCGGACGTCATGTGATCGACGAGCACGTGGGTCTCGGCGAAGACGGTCGCCGTGGAGTTGCTCGCCTCGGGCCGGAGGACCAGGTGCGTGAAGGCGCTGGTCGGGCGGAACACGGCGCAGAGGCGCCGCCACGTGCAGGCCGCCGCGAAGGCCGAGAAGCGCACGAGCAGCACGGCGTCGGACGCGCACTCGCTCGTCCCGCCGAGGATCTGCAGCGCGGGCGGCTCGCCGTTCGTCCCGCCGTCGTCGAGCGGCGCGTCGAGCGCGACGTCCGCGGCGAGCGAGTACCAGGTGTCCGGATGGAGCGCCTCGCAGAGCGCGGTGTCGACGCTGTCGGTGTCGAGCACGAACGGCGCGAGCCCCAGCGAAAGGCCGAGGTACGTCTGCCCGTCGGTGGGCTCGAGCCCGCAGCTCGTCGACTCGTCGTCCTGCGACTGGCACGCGACCCAGCCCGGCGGCACGGCGAGCTCCGGCCCCGAGACGGCCGCGTCCGTCCCGTCGAGGGAGGGCTCGAAGGAGCCGTTGACCAGGCACAGCGGGCTGCCCGTCGTCGGGATCGCGCCGGTGTCCTGGTCGGTCCCGTCCCCTTCCGCATCGACCGGCGCGGCTTCGGCGGCCGTCGCCGCGTCGGCCCCGGCATCGCCGGGCAGGCGATCGTCGTAGTTGCTGCCCAGGTCCACGACCTCGCCCGTGAGGCAGCCCTGGACGACGAGGGCGACCGGGCCCAGGGCGAGCGTCCACGGCGCGAGAAGCGAGATCGGACGGCTCAAGGCCCTAGCAGCCTGAATCGCTCGACTGCCAGTGGCCGCCGCTGCAGGCCCTCGAAAAGCAACCGGACCCCTGGTAGTACGCGCACACGAGGCCATCGCTGTCGCAGCTCGTTCCCAGCGGCGGCACCACGGGCGGGCAGACGTAGAATTCCCTCGCCCCGCTCCCCGAAGCCCCGCCCCCCGAGCTCTCGCCGCTCCCCGGGCTCCCGGAGCCGCTCGACGCCGAGCCGCTCGACGCGGAGCCGCTCGAACCGGACGATTCTCCTCCCGCGTCATCGCCCTCGACGAGGACGCGCCCGCCGCAGCCGACGGCGCCCCACGCCAGGGCGGAGAGCACGACGCACCTCGCGAGGCACCTCACGACAGCGTCCCTGGCCAATCGAATTTGGGGCACGGGTAGGGAATGGCCGCCGGGCGGTCGCTCCGTCAGCGAGACCGGAACGAAGGCGCACGCTTCTGGATGAACGCCGTCAGGCCCTCCTTCGCGTCCTGCGACGCGAAGAGACGCTGCTGGAGCTCCCGCTCGAGCGCGAGGCCCTGCTCGAGGGGCGCCTCGCCGGCCATCTGCACCGCGCGCTTGATCTGGCCCACGGCGAGGGGCGACCGCCCGGGCGGGCAGAACTCCCGGGCGTAGTCGACGACCTGCCCCATGAAGTCGTCGTTCGACTCGGCCGGCCAGACCTTGTGCACGAGGCCCGCCTCGAGCGCCGCGTCGGCCGGCACGTTGCGCCCCTCGACGAGGAGCTCCATGGCCCGCGCCTTGCCGGCGATTCGCACGAGCCGCTGGGTGCCGCCCATGCCCGGCAAGATGCCGAGCCCCACCTCGGGCAGGCCGATCTGCAGCGGGCCGTCGCGCGCGATGCGGAGGTCGCACGCGAGCGCGAGCTCGAGGCCCCCGCCCACGCAGTGGCCGTTGATCGCCGCGATGGTGAGCTTCGGCGTGTTCTCGAGCCGGAGGAGCGTCTCGTTCGCGTGGAGGCAGAAGTAGTACTTGAAGCTCTCGTCGGCCTCCCGAAGCATGTGGATGTTCTCGCCGGCGCAGAAGTATGTGTCGCCGTGGCCGGTGACGACGATGACGTGGACGTCGTCGTCGAAGCGAGCCTCGAGGATGCAGGCGTCGAGCTCCTTGAACATCTCGTGCGTGTAGGCGTTCACGGGTGGGTCGGTGAGCGTCAAGAGCGCGACCCCTCTCTCCGTGACGTAGTTGACCAGCGTTCCCATCTCTCCCTCGTGCCTCGCCGAGCCGGACGCGGCTGACGCGTCAGCGTACCCGACCGGCGTCCCGCCCTTCGGGCGAAGATCGGGGAAGGCTGGCGCGGGGGCGTTTGCTCCTTAAGCTTATATATGTGATGAGGCAAAGGTGGATTCGCATCTGCGCCGCGGCGGCGACGTGGGCGGTCACGGTGGGGGCCGTCGAGGCGGCGACCGAGAACGACATCGGGCGCACGGGGCGAGAGCTCGAGGAGCGCATCGAGCTCCAGCTCCGCACGATGGAGCACGGCCCCGAGCCTCAGCCGGAGTCGACGCCCGCCCGGCCCCACGAAGATTCGATCGAGCCGTGGGAGCTCGTCGAGGTATGACGCCCCGCCTGTGCTAAACGCAGCCTCGAGATGACGCCTGACGAGCTGCGTTCCACCATCAAGCGCCTCCTCGTGACCGAGCTCAATCTCAAGGGCCGCGACCCCGAGACGATCGAAGACGACGCGCCGCTCTTCGGCGCGGGGCTCGGCCTCGACTCCCTCGACGCGCTCCAGCTCGCGATGTCGATCGAGGAGCAGCTCGGCGTGCGCATCCCCGAAGGCGACGAGGCGCGCGCGATCTTCCAGAGCGTCCGGGCGATCGCCGAGCACGTCGCCAAGGTGCGCGCCGCGTGAGCGGACGCGTCTGGGTGACGGGCCTCGGGCTCGTGACCCCCCTCGGGTCGGGCGTCGAGGCCACCTGGACGCGCCTGATCCGCGGCGATCGCGCGCTCGGGCCCGTCACGCTCTTCGCGGCCGGGGGCCAGCGGGCGTCGTGCGTGGGCGAGGCGTCGGCCGAAGTCGAGCCGGGGGCGGGGTGGTCGCGCACGAGCGCGATGGCGCTGGCCGCGGCCGGCGAGGCGCTGGCGATGGCCGGGCTCGCGCCGGGCGCCTCCGCGACCGGCCTCGTGGTCGGCGGCACGACGGGCGGGATGTTCGAGACGGAGCAGCTCCTCGCGGCGCTCCACGGCGACCGCGAGCGCAGCGACGGGCTCCACGAAATGCTCGCGCACCCGCTCACCGCCACGGCCGACCGCCTCGAGGAGCGGCTCGGGCCGTTCGCGCGCGCGCGCACGCTCTCGAGCGCGTGCTCGAGCGGCGCCAACGCCCTCGTCGTCGCGGCGGGGTGGCTGCTCGCGAGGGAGGTGGACGCCGTCGTCGCGGGCGGCAGCGATGGGCTCTGCCGGCTGACCCTGAGCGGCTTCAACGCGATCGCGGCGCTCGATCCGCAGCCGTGCCGCCCCTTCGACCGCGGCCGCCGCGGCACGAACCTCGGCGAGGGCGCGGGCTTCGTGGTGCTCGAGCGCGAGGAGACGGCCCGCGCGCGCGGCGCGTCGCCGATCGCCGAGCTGGCCGGGTGGGCCATCGGCTCCGAGGCGCACCACGTCACGAACCCCGCGCCCGACGGCGCGGTCGTCGCGTCGCTCATCGAGCGCGCCCTCGCCCGCGCGGGCGTGGCGCCCTCCGGCGTGGACTACGTGAACGCGCACGGGACGGGCACCGTTGCGAACGACCGCATGGAGGCCGCCGCGCTGGCGCGCGCGCTCGGCGGCGAGCTACCGCGCGTGCCCGTGTCGAGCAGCAAGGGCCAGATCGGGCACACGCTCGGCGCGGCCGGGGCCATCGAGGCGGTCCTCACGGCGCTCGCCATCGCGCGTCGCGTGCTGCCGCCCACGGCGGGCCTCGACGAGCCCGATCCCGCGCTGCCGCTCGCGCACGTGCGGGGCGCGG
Organism: uncultured delta proteobacterium; assembly: GCA_963797395.1. Lineage (GTDB taxonomy): Bacteria > Myxococcota_A > Polyangia > Polyangiales > Polyangiaceae > Palsa-1150. The sequence goes on along the minus strand of CAWCPA010000006.1, from coordinate 3,009,567 downwards.
GAAGGGAGGCCCCGCGCGTGCGCGCCGCGATCTCGAACTCCTTCGGCTTCGGCGGGATGGACACCGTGCTCGTGCTCGCCGAGCCGCGCGGGGACCGGCCGGCGCCCGCCCCTGCCGCGCCCCCGAGCGTCGTCGTCGCCGGCGCCGCGGCGTTCGGGCCCGGCGGCCTGCGAGCGGCGAGCGGCGCCGGCGGGTGCGCGGCGCTGTTCGACGGGCCGCCGGCCTCGGGGCCGAGCGCGGACCCCGAGGCGCTGCTCGACGTGGACCGCGCGCGCCGGCTCGATCCGGCCGCGCAGCTCGGCGCCGTCGCGGTCGGTCGCGCGCTCGCCGAGGCGGGCGCGGAGCCGGCCGGGACGGGCCTGGTGCTCGGCGGGACCTTCGGGAGCATCGACGGCAGCGCCGCCTTCATGCACCGCGTGCTCGAGCGCGGGCCGCGGTCGGCGAGCCCGGCCGAGTTCCCGAACCTCGTCCCGAGCGCCTGCGTCGGGCTCGTGTCGATCTACTGCGGCCTGCGCGGGCCCGCGTTCGCCACGACCGACCTCGCGGCGAGCGGGGAGGGCGCGGTCGTGCAGGCCGTGCAGCTCATCGCGGCGGGCGAGGCCACGCTCGTGGCCGCCGGCGCCGCCGAGCCCGAAGGACACATCGCGGCGCGCGTGCTCCCGGCGATCCTCGAGGACGCGGGCGCGAAGGCGAGCGGCCCCCGGCGCGGGGTCGCGGCGGCCGTGGTGCTCGAGGTCGAGGAGCGGGCGCGCGCCCGGGGGGCTCGCGTCCTCGCGCGCGTGGAGCGCGCGATCGAGTGGCGCGGCGACGGCGCGAGCGCGGCGTCGACGCTGCGCGCGCCGCGCGGGAGGGCCGAGGTCGTGTGGGCGCGGGAGTCCGGGCCCGCGGCGCGCTGGCTCGAGCGGACTTCGTGGGCGGCCGCGGCCCGTCGTGCGTGCGCGCCCGCGATCGGCGAGAGCGACGCGCTCGGCGCGGTCGCGGTCGCGGCGGCCGCCGCGCGCATCGGGGCCGGAGTGACGGACGAGGCGCTCGTGGTCGGGGTCGCGCGAAGCCATGGCTACGCCATCCTCCTCGCGGCGTCATGAGGGCCTCGCTCCTCTCCTCCGCGCTCGCGGGTCTCTTCGCGCTGTGTCCGCGCGCCGCAACGTGGACGCCCGCCACGCAGGAGGCGTGGCCGGGCCTCCGCGGCGCGCTCGAAGCGCAGCGCGCGTCGCGCCCCGGCGCGCCGTGGGCCGCCGGGCTCCGCGTGACGATGCACGACCCCATCACCGGGCGCGTGGTCGAGGGGCGCGGCGCGATCGCGGTGTCGCCCGACGCGGCGGTGCGCATGATCCTCGTCGCCGGGGCCGGCGCGACGGTGCTCGACGCGTGGGTCACGCCGACGCGGTGGCGCGTGGCCGTCCCGCCGCTCGACCTCGTGCGGCGCGGGGACGCCGACGAGCCCCGCGACATGCCGGTGGGGTTCCTGCGCTGGTGGTTTCTCACGCCGCTCTCCGGGATGCTGTTCGCCGCGGAGCCCGACGACGGCGGCACCCTGTGGCTCCTGCGCGAGGGGCGGGCGGTGGTGGAGCTCCGCGACGGGCCCTGCGCGCGCGGCCGGTCGCTCCACGCGACGCGCCGCCTGCAGGGGCACGCCGAGACGGTCGACGAGTGCCGCGAGGCGTCGGCGCCGCGCGCCGGCGACACGGCCCGGTACGTGGACGAGGGGAGCGGGCTGCACGTCGAGGTGGTCTTCGAATCGGTCGCCGCGCGGCCGCCGGACCCCGAGGCGTTCCGCGACCCCGACGCGCCCGGATCGCCTTCGCCGGGGGAGATCGCGCCGTGACCGCGATCGGGATCGTCGCGTTCGGCGCCATCTCGGGCCTGGGCGAGGGCGCCGCCGCGGCGCCGGCGGGCGCGCCGGGAATGCCGGCGCGCGTCGCGATCGCCCGCGACGAGGAGCTCGTGCGGGCGGGCCTCGCGCGCCCCTTCGCCGCGCGGGCGGCAGCCACGCCGCCCGGGGAAGGGCGCGCCGAGGCGCTGCTCGTGCGCGCCGCCACGGCGTGCTTCGCGGAGCTCGACGCGACGAGAGCGGGCTGGCGCGACTCGCGCGTGGGCCTCGTGCTCGGGACGTCGAGCGGCGGGATGCGCGCGGCCGAGCGCGGGTTCGACGCGATCGCGCGCGGCGAGGCGCCGGGTCCGCTGGAGCCCGCGACGTACTACGGGCCCATGGCGCGCGCGGTCCGGCGGCTCGCGGGCGGCGCCGGGCCGGCCGCGTTCGCTCCGGCGGTGCTGGTGCTCGGGGCGTGCGCGTCGGCGACGCTCGCGATCGGCCTGGGCGCGCGGTGGCTCGAGGCGGGCGCGTGCGATCTGGTCCTGGCGGGCGGGTTCGACGAGGTGACGGTCTTCGTCGCCGCGGGCTTCGAGGCCCTCCGCGCGGTCACCGGGTCGCCGCCGCCGCGGCCCTTCCGCATGGGGCGCGACGGCATGTCGCTGGGGGAGGGCGCGAGCGTCCTCGCGCTCGCGCGCGTCCCGCCGGAGTCGCGCGTCCACGCCTTCGTCTCCGGCTTCGGCGCGGCGTCGGACGGGGTCCACCTCACGGCGCCCGACCGGCATGGCGGGGGACTCGCGCGGGCCGCCGCCGCGGCGCTCGCGGAGGCGGGCGGCCCGGAGATCGATCTCGTCAGCGCGCACGCGACCGCCACGCCGTTCAACGACGCCTCCGAGTCCCGCGCGCTCGCGCGGGTCCTCGGCGAGGCGCGCGCGCGCGAGGTGGTCGTGCACCCGTTCAAGGCCCAGATCGGCCACACCCTCGGCGCCGCGGGCGGGCTCGAGCTCCTCGCGATGGTGGACGCCATGACCCGCGGCGTCCTGCCCGCGGCGGCCGGCGAAGGGCCGCTCGATCCCGACGCGCCCGCGCGCCTCCTCGAGCGCGCGGCGGCCGGCGCGCCCGCGACGACGCTCAAGATCTCCTCCGCGTTCGGCGGGGCCAACGCGGCGCTCGTCGTCGGCCGGCGCGCCCGCCCGGCTTCGGCTGCGGCCTCGCGCGCGCGGCGCCCGGCGTTCCTCCGGGAGGCGGCGCACGCCGAGGCCGAGCTCCCGCTCGAGGAGCTCGCGGCCCGCACCGGCGCGCCCGTCGATCGCCTCGCGCGCGCCGACGCCCTCGTGCGCCTCGCCCTCGCGGCGATCGTCCGCCTCCGCGACGTCGCCGGGCCGCTCGAGGGCGCGGGGATCGTGGTCGGCTCCGCGCTCGCGACCCTGGAGACGAACGCGCTCTTTCAGGCGCGCATCCGCGAGCGCGGGGCGCGCGCGGCCGAGCCGCGGCGGTTCCCGTACACCTCGCCGAACGCGGTCGCGGGCGAGGGCTCCATCGTCTTCGGGCTGACGGGGCCGAGCTTCTCGGTGGGCGGCGGTCTGCACGCGGGGCTCGAGGCGCTCGCGGCCGGGGCGGTGCTCGTCGAGGCGGGGGACGCGGAGCGCATCGTGGTGGTCGCGGTGGACGAGGTCGGGCCCGCCGCGGCGGCGTTCGGCGCCCGGTCGCTCCGGGCGGGGGCCGTCGCCGCGCTGCTCGCGGGCGATCCTTCGGGGGCCCGGGCGCGGATCGGCGCGGTGACGCTCCGGAGGGGCCTCCCGGCCGACGGGCCGCTCGCGGCCGGGCACCGCGCGCTGCTACCGCTCCTCGAGGCGCATCTCCCGGAGGCCCTCGTGGGAATCTCGCCGCCCGACGCGTTCGCCCGCGTGGCGCTCGACCCGATTTGACAGTTCGACAGGTCGGCAACGAGGCCGGCGGACTCGGTGACAACCTGGCAACCGGGCCGAGCCTGCCGGCGCGACGGCGCCCCAGGAAAAAGCGGCTCGAAGCGCGCCTCGCGAAGATCGGGCGCCCGGCGGCCCGCCCTTTGCTCTAGGGTGCGCCGCCGCGCCCGAGAAGCAGGGCGCATCCCGGTTCTCCCCCATGATTCGGATTCTCCTTCGTCTCGCCGCGGTCGTCGCCTTCGTGGGCCTCTCCGCCTGCGCGAAGAACTTCATCCCCAACACCGACGTCGAAGACACCGGCGAGAACCGCAGGGTCATCGAGTTCTGCGAGACCTACCGGCACGCCATGGAAGACCGGAACGTGCCGGTGCTCGTGAAGCTCATGAGCCCCGGGTACTTCGAGGACGGCGGGAACACGAAGCCCGAGGACGACGCCGACTACGACGCCATCCGCGACTTTCTCACGGGCGACTTCTTGAAGACGACCGGCGTCCGCTACGAGATCCGCTACCGCCGGGTCACCTTCACCCCGCGCGACCACATCTACATCGACTACACGTACGCGGCCGCGTGGCGAATCCCCGGCGTGAAGACCGACGAGTGGCACCACGCGGTCGCAGACAACCGGCTCGACCTCGTCCGCGACGGCGACTCGTACAAGATCGTCGCCGGGATGTGAGCGCCCTCCGGCGCTCTCCTGGCGTAGCGCTTCGGCCGGCGACCTCTTAGCCTGCGCGCCGGGATGTTCACGCTGGCCCACGTCTCCGACCTGCACGTCTCCGGGTTCGGCGACACGCTCCACGACCGTGCCCGGCTCGTGAAGCGCAGCGCGCGCATCGCCGACACGAGCGAGGCCCGCTTCACGACCCTGTGGGAAGAGGGGTCGTGGCGCGTCCTGCGCGAGCGCACGAAGAAGCGCGAGGTCGTGCTCGTCGACCCCGACGGCTACTCGCACCCGGTGCCGAGCGCGCGCGAGAGCGGGGGCCTGCTCGATCCCGTCGAGCGGGCCGCGGCCAAGGCGTGTCGCCTCGAGGCGCGCCGCGCGAAGACGCTGGCCCTGGCCCCGCCCACCGAGGGCGCGCTCGCGGCGATGCTGGAGACGACGCCGCACAACGCCAACCTGCGCTGCCTGAGGGCGGCCCGCGTCGTCGCCGAGCACGACGTCGACGCCGTCGTCGTCACCGGCGACTGCACCGACGACGGCGACGGCTGGGAGCTCGTCTCCGGCGCGTTCCAGAGGTGGCACGAGCGGGGGCGGCTGCTCGTCATCCCGGGCAACCACGACCTCTATCGCTTCCCCATCGCGAGCAGCGCGCGCCCGCGGCCGACCGAGGAGAGCAAGCTCGCGCGGTGGAAGGCGTTCGCGGCGGAGGCCGGCCTCGAGCTCCAGCCCTGCGGCGCGTGGGTGAAGGTGCTCGACGACGGCAACGCGATCGTCGCGGGCCTGAACTCGTGCTCGCGCCGCCAGCGCGCGTTCTACCGGCAGAACGGCGCCATCGGGCCCGAGCAGCTCGAGTGGCTGCGCCAGCTCGCGGCCACGCCCGCCTGGACACAGGCGCGCCACCGCGTCGTGATCTTCCACCACCACGTCGTGCCGCTCCCGCACGGCGTCGGTAAGCGCGCCCCGACCGAGATCGGCATGCGGCTCGACGACGCGCGGACGTTCGCCGAGACCCTCACCGAGGTGAAGGCGACGCTCGTCATGCACGGCCACCGTCACATCAGCGAGCGCCGCTCGCCGGCGGGCCACGACTTCGAGCTCCTCGCCGCGCCCTCGCTCACGCTCGGCTGCAAGAGCGGCGACGCGCCGTCGTTCTGGCGGGTGGAGCTCGATGCGCGCGTGCACGTCGCGCGGGTGCGCATCCCCGTCGAGGCCGTCGAGCAGGAGAACGATCCGGGCACCGATCCGCCGCCGGGGCCGGCCGTCGAGTGAGAAAATGGATCCGAACGGGCCGCATGATCAGAAAGCGCGGTCCGACCGGACACTGAGGGGGTGGACATGACGCTCTTCCGCCGCCCGCGCCTCACGATCGAACCCGGTCCCCCGAAGGTGCGCCGATGGAGCGCGCAGGACGTGGCCCTCTCGCCCGCCGAGCGGTACCGCCGCGAGACGGAGCTCGAGCACGCCATCCGCACGCTGCCGGCCGAGCTCCGCACGGTCTTCGAGCTCTCCTACTGGCACGACCTGATGCACGGGGAGATCGCCGAGGCCCTCGGGGTCCCGGTGGGCACCGTGGCGGAGCGGCTCTCGACCGCCGCCGCGAAGCTCCGGCACCTGCTCGTCGTCGAGCCGGCCGGCTGAAAGGTCAGTCCGAGGCGTCGGCCGCGTCTTCGGCCGCGTCCGTCGCGTCGTCCGAGGCGTCGAGAACGGGCGCCACGGCGGGCAGGAGCCAGCCGCAGTCGGCGGTGTCGCTCTGGGGCTCCTTCACAATCGCGCAGTCGTCCTTGGCGAGCGTGTCGTTCTGGATGGCCGCGACGCACGCGTCCAGCGCGGAGCTGGCCGGGGCCCCCGACACCAGGCCGTGCAGGCAGGCGACGTCGTAATACCGGATGCAGGCGTCGACGTCGCCGTCGGTCGTGAAGTAGGGCGGCTCGATGGGGATCTGGCAGGCGGGCGCCTGCCGGCACCGCGCCTCTTCGATCTGCTTGCAGCCCGCGACGTCGATGGCGCCGCTGCTGCAGCCACCCGCGACGACCACGGCGACGGCGAGCAGCGCGAGCGTGGCGACGAGCGGGGCGCGCATCGTGGGGTTCGTACTACGCACGGCCCGCCGCGACCAACTTTGGGGGAAGCGGTCCTCCCGGGCGAGACGAGGTACGCTGACGTGCGTGCTGCCCGCGATGGTCCTCGCCGCCGGCCTCGGGTCGCGCCTCCGGCCCCTCACGGATCTCCTGCCCAAGCCGCTCGTGCCCGTCGGCGACCGGCCCGCGCTCGCCCACGTGCTCGACCGCCTCGCCGGGGCCGGCCTCGGGCCGGTGGCGGTGAACGCGCACCACGGGCTCGACGCGATGCGCGCGTTCCTCGAGGCCCGCGGCGGCGCGGCGCTGTCGCCCGAGCCCGAGCTCCTCGGCACGGCCGGCGGGCTGGCGCGCGCGGCGGCGCTCCTCGGCGACGGCGACGCGCTCGTGTGGAACGCCGACATCCTCGTCGAGCTCGACCCCCGCCGCCTGATCGCGGCGCACGGCGCCGCGCCGCCGGGGACGGAGGCGACGCTCGTCGTCCAGCCGCTCGCGCCGGGGCAGGGGAGCGTGGGGCTCGACGCATCGGGGCGCGTCGTTCGCCTCCGCGACGCCCGCGCGGGCGAGGAGGCGAGCGGCGGCGAGTTCCTGGGCGTGCAGGTCATCGGCGAGGGGCTGCGGCGCGCGCTCCCGGCGCGCGGGTGCCTCGTCGGCGACGTGTACATCCCCGCGATGCTCCGGGGCGCGCGGCTCTCGGCGCACCTCTGGGAAGGCCCGTTCTTCGACATCGGAACGCCGCGCAGCTACCTCGCGGCGAACCTCGCGTGGGCCGCGGCCCGCGGGCTCTCCGCCTGGGTGCATCCGACCGCGCGCGTCGCGCCGGGCGTGGTCGTGCGAGACGCCGTCATCGGCGCGGGCGCGTCCGTGAGCGCTCCGGGCGAACCTTCCGCGCGAGGGGACTGCGCGCTCGAGCGCTGCGTCGTCTGGCCGGGCGCGTCCGTCGTCGCGCCGCTGGCGGCCGCGATCGCCGCCCCCGGGCACGTCCTTCGCGTGTCTCCGTGCTAAGCACGGGGTCGTTCATGAGCCTTCCCGACCGGGTCCGCACTGCCATCACCGACGCGCTCGAGACGATGGCCGGCCGCGGCGAGCTCCCGCGCGAGGCCCTCGCCGGCGCGTCGTGGACGGTGGAGCGCCCCAAGCGCGCGGAGCACGGCGACCTCGCGACCAACGTGGCGCTGGCCATCGCCAAGCGCGCGGGTCAACCGCCGCGCGCCGTCGCCGAGAAGCTGGTGAAGGCCCTCGCGGGAGGGTCCGTCGTCACCTCGGCCGAGGTGGCCGGCCCGGGCTTCGTGAACCTGCGGCTCCACCCGGGCGCCTTCCAGGCGGAGATCGCCGACGTGCTGCGCGCCGGCCGCGGCTGGGGGCGCGCGCCGGCGGCCACGGGCGAGCGCATCGACATCGAGTTCGTGAGCGCGAACCCCACGGGCCCGGTCACCGTGGCGAGCGGGCGCAACGCCGCCCTCGGCGACTCGGTCGCGCGGCTGCTCGAGGCGCGCGGCGCCCGGGTGACGCGAGAGTACTACGTCAACGATCGCGGCAACCAGGTCCGCGCCTTCGCCGAGAGCGTGCGTGCCGCGGACGCCGGGCGCGAGCCGCCCGAGGACGGGTACAAGGGCGCGTACGTCGCGGAGCTCGCGGCGTGGCTCAAGCGCATCGAGCCCGAGCTCTTCGCCGGCGGCGACGTCATGGCGCTCGGCCGGGCGTGCGTCACCTGGATGCTGCGGGGCATCCCGGGGTCGCGCACGCTGCCCGGCATCCGCCCGAGCCTGGCCGATCTGCGCGTGAACTTCGACGTGTGGTTCAGCGAGGAGTCGCTGCACAGGTGGGGCGCGGTCCCCGCGGTGATCCGGCAGCTCGAGGCGGGCGGCTCGCTGCTCGAGAAGGACGGCGCGCTGTTCTTCAAGGCCCCCGAGGGCGCCGTCGAAGACAAGGACCGCGTCGTGCGGAAGAGCGACGGCGAGTGGACCTACTTCGCCTCGGACATCGCGTACTTCGCCGACAAGTTCGCACGTGGTTACGACCGCCTCGTGGGGGTGCTCGGCGCCGACCACCACGGGTACGTCGCGCGATTGCGCAACGTCCTCACCGCGCTCGGTCTCCCGCAGGACCGCTTCGACGCGCTCCTCTACCAGCTCGTCTACATCACGAAGGGCGGCGAGGCGGTCAAGAGCAGCAAGCGCGCAGGGAACTACGTGACCATCGACGAGGTGATGGACGAGATCGACGACGCCGCGGGCCGCAAGGGCGCGGGCGCCGACGCCCTCCGCTTCTTCTTCCTCTCGCGGAGCGCGAACTCGAACGTGGAGTTCGACATCGAGCTCGCCAAGTCGAAGTCGCTCGACAACCCGGTCTTTTACATCCAGTACGGCTACGCGCGGCTCTGTTCGATCCAGCGAAACGCGCGCGCGCTCGGCCTCGGCGAGCCGCCGGCGGCCGCCGTGCTCGACGCGCTGGTGCACCCCGACGAGCTCGCGATCGCGCACAAGGTCGGGGACTTTCCCGAGGTCGTCGCCGAGGCCGAGCGCCTGCGCGAGCCGCACCGGATCGTCTTTTACGTTCAAGAGCTTGCGCGCGACTTTCAAAGTTATTACACGCGCCTCAAGGCCGAGAGCGATCCCATCCTCCCGCGCGAGAGCACGCGCGCCGAGGCGGGCTGGGAGGCGAAGTGGGACTTCGCGAAGATGCGCGCGCGGCTCGCGTGGATCGAGGCGGTGCGCATCACGTACGCGCAGTCGCTCGAGCTCCTCGGCGTGAGCGCGCCGGAGCGGATGGAGCGCCCGGTCCTGGCCGGCGCTGCGAGCGAGGGCGACGGCACCGAGGCGGACGAGGCCGCGGCCTGACAGACCGGGAAGTTGGCACCGGCGCCGCTTCGGCGGTACCTGAACTGTCAAGCGCGATGAGCGATCCCGGCGGCATTCGCAACCTCGAGAACCTGCAAGAGGACGACGACGAGCGTCGCATGCCGGCCGGCGTGACGTTCACGCTCGTGGCCCTCGGCGGCGCGTGCGTGGTCTTCGCGGCCTTCGCGCTCGGCGGACGGGCGAGCCAGCCCAACGTGGCCAAGGCCGACCCGCTCGGCGATCTCGTGGCGCGGCGCAACGCGCTCCCCTCGGCCGTCGCGAGCGCGCACGCCCCGTACAATCTGGTCCCGAAGGACGTCACCTTCCCCGAGATGCTGAGCGACGACGCCAAGCCCTCCACCGCGCTCGCGGCGGTGCATTCGACCGCGCTCAATCTCGCCGCGCCGGCCCCGGTCCCGACGCAGCCGCCGCCCGCGACCGATCGCCTGCCGGTCGTGCCGCTCCCCGCGCAGGCCGTGCTCGAGGCGACGCCAATCGTCACGCGCCCGCGCGACGCGCTCACCCGGGCCGCGAACGACGTCGGACAAATCAACGAGCTCGCGCCCTCGGCCGACAGCTCGCCCGCCGGTCACGAGGGCGGCTACCAGCTCCAGGTCTCGAGCTTCCGCACGCAGGGCGAGGCGCAGTCCTTCGCCGACCAGCTCCGGGCGCGCGGCCACAAGGCCTACGTCGTCGAGGCGCACGTCCCGAACCGCGGCACCTGGTTCCGCGTCCGCGTCGGCCCCTTCGGGTCGCAGCACGCGGCGGCCGCGTACCGCGCGAGCTTCGAGGAGCGCGAGCACGTGGTCCCGTTCATCGTGCCGCCCGACGCGCCCAAGGCCGGCCAGGGCCACACGTAGACGGGAGGCCGGCGCCCAAGGCTGGCCGGCGCTCAGCGCCAGTCGAACTCGTAGCGCAGGAAGAGCTCGTCCCCGACGCGCTCGACCTCGGCGAGCCGCGGATCCGGCACGGCGCCCGGCGCGAAGCCGGGGCCCGCGACCGGCGTGGGCGCGCCGAGGCCGCCGAGCACGCGCGGGACGATCGTGAGGTGGAGCTCGTCGAGCGCGCGCGCGGCGAGGAACCCCGCGACGATGACCCCGCCGCCCTCGCAAAGGACCACGTTCGCGCCGCGCTCGACGGCGAGCCACTCGAGGAGGCCGGCGAGGTCGCAGTCCGAAGCGCCGAGCTCGACGAGGGTCGCGTGCTTCCGCAGGCTCGCGCGCTTTTCCTCGGGCATCGAGGCCGCGTGCGCGACGATGGCCTCGCCGCCGAGCGCGGCGTCGAACATCTTGGCGGTGGGCTCGACGCCGGCGCCCGAGCGCGTCACGACGACGCGGAGCTTGCTCGGCATGAGGTCGGGGTCATCCGCGCGGAGGTTGGACGCGCCGACGATCACCGCGTCCGTACGGCCGCGGAGCGCATGCATGCGCTTCGGGTCCTCGGGGCCGCGCGACATCACGAAGGTGCCATGCCGCTGGAGAGGGGCGAGCTTGCCATCGAGGCTCGGCGCCATGTTGCAGAGGACGCGCGGGCGGCGCCCCGCCGGGCCCCCCGGCTGCGCCGCGCTCGTCAGCCCGGGATCTGCCGTCGCTTGCGATGGTCTCTTCGGGGCATCGGCCATGGCTCGCTGTCCTCCTCGCGTGTCTCGGGGCCTTCGGTATCGCGTTCATGACGCCGCCGTCAGTGCGGATCGACGAGGCGCAATCGCGAGAGCTGTGGCATAGCCTTGGAGAGAGCTGCGTGCAGGACGTGCTTCACACCCCCCTCTGGGTCATTGCGCTGGTCGCGGCGGCCGCCGCACCGTTTGTGGTCGGTGCCCTCCAGGCGTCGCTGGAGACCTCGCGGCGGCGGCGTACCGCAGCGCTCATCGAGCGAGCGCTCGCGACGCTGCGGAGCCGTGAAGGGGCATGACGACGCAGCCCATGAAACGACTCGCGCGCCGTGACCGAGCGATCATGGCTCGCAGCGAACGAGGACGAGTAGAGGCGAAGCCGCTTAAGAACGAACGAGAAGAAGGGCCAGGGTTGATCGTGACGACCACGGCCTTAACTTCTGGCGTGGTACGGAGCGTGCACTTATCGGAGGAGGTCGGGTGGACGGTTGGGGAAGCCCGCATGCCGGGGCTCGCACCGGTGCGGGGGATGAAGGCGTGACGCGCGGCATCCTTCGGCCTGCGCGCCGCCTCGCGACCGCGGTACTCTTGAAAGACACCGGGCGCGGTCGGCCCTACGTCTAAGCCAGACGCTCGAAGAGGAACTCAACGCAAACGGCATTCAGAGCTCGGGGTGAACCATCGATGGCACGACTGTTCGGAATCATCGGAAATCGCCCAGACCTCTCGGCCCGCGTGCTCGCGTTCGAGGCCGATGCGCTTCGCGCCCGCTCGACCGGAGCTCCCCTCGGCTGGGGCCTGGGATTTTATCAGGGCGGCGAGGTGCTCATCCGGCGCAGGCCCATCGACGAGCGGCAGGAGCTCGACGTCTCGAAGCTCGCCGCCGACGTGCGGGCCGACCTGATGATCGGCCACGTGCGGCACGCGACCGTCGGCGCGCTCCGCACGGAGAACACGCATCCCTTCCGCTACCGGCAGTGGCTCTTCGCCCAGACCGGGACCGTGTCCGATTTCGAACAGGTGCGAGAGCGCCTGGTCGGCAGCGTGCCCGAGTTCCTCCGGGGCGGCATCCGCGGCGAGACCGACGCCGAGGTCGTGTTCCACGTGTTCCTTTCATTTCTGCACGACTCGGGGCTCTTGAATGAAACGGCGGTCGAGGTCTCGCTCGTGCGCGAGGCCCTCCGTTCGAGCCTCGCGGTCGTCGACGGGATCACGGCCGAGGTCGGAGCCGAGCCGGCGAAGCTGAACTTCATGGTGTCGAACGGCGAGCAAATCGTGGCGCTTCACCGCAGCGACGGGCCGATGTGCGTCCGCACGCTGGCCGGCAAGACCGACGCCGAGGCCGTCATCGGCGACGAGCCGCAGCTCCGGAGGAAGATCCCGGAGCTCGCGCGCGTCCACTTCACCATCGCCGCCAGCGACTTCGACGGGCCCCCCCCCAACGGGCGTTGGAAGGCCGTGCCGACATCTGCGATTCTCACGATGTCGTGCGACGAGGACCCGCGCATCGAGGCTCTCTAGCCCTCGCGGCGCTCGCCGCGGGGCTCGTGTCGTGCGCGTCGCCCGCGGTCGCTCCGGTCGCGCCCGCGGGGCTGGCGACGGCGGAGCCGGGCGCCTCGGCCCGCCGCCGGCCGGACGGCGTGCTGCTCGAGCCTGCGCCGGTCCTGCCGGTCGCGGTCTCCCGGGCGCAGGCGCAGGGCGTGCTGGCGCTCCGGGAGCCGGCGGCGACGGACGCGGTCGTCGAGCTGGTGCTGGGCTTCCTGGACGGGTGGCAGCACGAGTCGCTCGACGCGCTGCTGGCCCTCACCTCGAGCGACGCAGGCCTGCTCGAGGGCAACGACCACGGGCACGCGGCCCTCGTCGAGAGCTGGCGCCAGCGGCTGCACGCGCACGACTACGCGCGCCTGAGCGGGGCCGAGATCGTGCGGCCCGAGCGCATCGAGCGCTGGGAATGGGACGCGCTGGGCACGCCGCCGAACCCCGGCCGGCCGGCGGGCATGCGCCCGGGCGAGGTGCTCGTGCGGGCGCCGATCGAGGTCACGCGCGTCGCGGGCGAGCGCGTCTTCGGCGACGTCATGACGCTCGTCGTGGAGTCGCAGGACGGGCACCTGCGCATCGCCGCGTACGGAGAGAGCGACGCGCCTTAGCTCTATTTTTGCCCTAGTTTGGGAGCGCGTCAGCCTCGCGGTTTGCGCGCGTGCTGCTGGAAGTCGCGGACGAGCGCCCCGAACCGCTCGCCCATCGGCGTGCCGTCGGCGAGCCACCTCTGGCGGAGGGCCGTGGCGCGCTCGACCCACTCGTCGCCGGGCAGGACCTGCTCGATGATGTCGCGCACGAGGCGCGTGAGCGCCGGGGCCGCGCCCGACGAGGAGATGGCGACGAGGAACGGCGGGCGGCGCACGATCGCGCCGGCGTAGGCGCTCGCGTGCGGGGGGTCGTCGACCGCGAGGAGAAAGACGCGGCGGGCCTCGGCGGCTGCGGCGATGTCGCGCTGGACCTCCGGCGCCCCGGTCGCGGCGACCGCGAGCCAGGCGCCGTCGAGGTCGGCCGCCGCAAACGGGCGCGCGTCCCACGCGAGGCGCCCGTCGGCCGCGGCGCGCTGGAGCTCCTCGGTCGCGTGCGGCGCCACCACGCGCACGCGCGCCCCGGCCTCGAGCAGCGAGGCGACCTTGCGCTCCGCCACCGGCCCGGCGCCCGCGACGACGACGAGCCGCCCTTCGAGCTTCAGGAAGAGAGGGAGGAGGCGCGGGAGCATGGCTCCGAGGGTACCCGCAGTTCGAAGGGCACGCCCTGCGCGGCGAGCCGGCGCGAGGTCGTCTCGAGCGCGAGATCGCCGATGTCGGAGCCGACGAACGGGCGCCCGAGCTGCGCGGCCGCGGCGAGGGTCGTGCCCGAGCCGCAGAAGGGATCGAGGACCCGGCCGCCCTCGCGGGTCGAGGCGCGCACGATGCGATCGAGGAGCTTGAAGGGCTTCTGCGTGGGGTACCCGGTCGACTCGCGGCGGAGCGGGGTGTTGGCGACCATCGCGGGGCAGTCGGCCCAGATGCTGCCGATCGCGCGGCCCTCGTCGGCGTAGTAGCGGTAGGTGCGCCCGCCGATCGTGCGCTCGCGGTAGCTGCGGCCGTCGGCGTCCTGCTTCGTGAAATGCATCGATAGGCTCGTGGCGGCGAAGGCCTCGCGCAGGCTGGGATCGCGCGTGTTCCACACGTAGTCGCGGCCGGCCGCGTAGAGGAGGAGCGTCTGGTGCGTGACGGCGGGGCCGCGCCGCGCGCCGCGCGCCCCGTTGCCGGGCGACCACACGACCTCGCCCAGGAACGCGGCGCGGCCGAAGACGCGGTCGCACAGGACCTTGCCCTCGTGCACCGCCCGGTGGTCGAGGTGGAGCCACAGCGTCCCGTCGGCGCCGAGGCACTCGCGCGACGCGGCGACGCGCGGCTCGAGCCAGGCCAGGTACGCGTCCATCGAGGCCCAGCGGTCGGAGTAGGCGACCGGACCGGCCGCCCTCCACCCCTTCGTCGCCGGCGAGCGCGCCCCGAACTCCACGCCGACCCCGAACGGCGGGTCGAGGTACGCGAGCTGCACCGACCGCGGGGCCACGTGCGCGCCGACGTCGAGCGCATCGCACTGCACGAGCAGGTTCACGGAGGCTCCATCGGCAGGAAGAGGTCGAGCGCGAGCTCGGCGTCCGAGTCGGGCGCAGGCGCCGAATCGTAGTCCATCCACGGCCGGCGCGGGCCGACGGGCTGGCAGCCCTCGGCGACCTCCTCGGGCGAGCAGGCGGTGCGGACGTGAAAGTGGTCGTCGTGGACGCCGCCCGGGCTCGGCTGGGCCATCACCGCGCGGGCCCGGCGCACGAGCTCGGGCGACTCGCCGCGCGCGATCGCCCACTCGAGGAGCTGCGCCTGGACCACGTCGCTCACGAAGATCCACTGGATGCGCGCCTGCGGGTCTTCGAGCAGCGCCTTGGCGAGCAGCCACTGGCGCGCGACGTCGAGCCGCAGCCACCGGTCGTGGGCCTCGTCGCGCGCGAGCCCGTCCGCCCCGAAGTGCACGAAGCCCGGGCTCTCGACCGGCGCGCCGCCGACCGTCGTGACGTAAAAGAGCAGGTCGGCGTCGACGCCCGAGCGGTGCGAGAAGTGGGGAGCGAGGGGACCGCCGCCGGTGCGGACCGACAGGTCACCCACCTCGAGCAGCCCGCCCGCCCGATCGCGCGAGACCGCCTCGGCGGCGCGCGCGATTGCCTCGGCGAAGCGCGGCAGCGCCCAGTGGCGGTCGTTGCGGCGCAGCCAGCGAAGTCCGTTCGCGTCGGCCGGCAGCTCGGCGCCCGAGGCGAGGACGCCGCGGCTCGGCTCTCCGATCGAGCCGGCCCACGTGGGGGCGAGCGGCGAGGGGGCGCGCGCGCACCCGGCGCTCAGCGCGACCGCCAGGAAGAAGAGCGGGCGGCTCACGGTCCCCGCCTTACCAGCTCGGAGCGCGCTTGACGACTTCGCCGCAGCGGCGACGATCGAGACAGCCATGGATTCTCTCCCCCCCAAAGACGTGCCCACGAACGACGACGGGCTCGAGCCGGGCCAGCTCCCGTTTCGCACGCAAGTGACGAACATGGCGCCCATGCTCGCGGGCTACAACCTCTTTGCGACCGATCGCGCGCTCGTCGAGGCCACCGCGCGCGAGGGCGCGCCGTGGGCGGCCGAGGAGCTCGCTCGCTTCGGCGAGCTCCTCGGGCGGCCCGAGTCCATCGAGCTCGGCTTCCTGGCGAACCGGAACCCGCCGGTGCTCCACACGCACGACCGCGTGGGCCGGCGTCGCGACGAGGTCGAGTACCACCCCGCGTGGCACGCCCTCATGGGCATGGCCGTCGAGCAGGGCCTCCACGCCAGCCCGTGGGCCGATCCGCGGCCCGGCGCCCACGTCGCGCGGGCCGCAGCGTGCTTCCTCCTCATGCAGATCGAGTCGGGCGTGATGTGCCCGACGACGATGACGTACGCGGTGGTGCCCGCCCTCCGCAAGCAGCCGGAGGTCGCGGCCGAGTGGGAGCCGCGCGTCCTCTCCCGGCGCTACGACAAGCGCTTCCGCCCCGCCGCCGAGAAGACGGGCGCGATCTTCGGGATGGGCATGACCGAGAAGCAGGGCGGCTCCGACCTGCGCTCCAACAGCACCCGCGCGACGCCCGCCGGCGCGGGGGGCCCGGGCGCCGCGTACCACCTCGTCGGGCACAAGTGGTTCTTCTCCGCGCCGATGAGCGACGCGTTCCTCGTGACGGCGCAGGCCCCGGGCGGCCTCTCGTGCTTCCTCCTCCCGCGGTGGACGCCGGACGGGAAGCTGAACGGCCTTCGCCTCCAGCGGCTGAAAGACAAGCTCGGGAACCGCGCGAACGCGTCGAGCGAGGTCGAGTTCCAGGGCGCGTGGGCCGTGCTCGTCGGCGAGGAGGGGCGGGGCGTGCCGACGATCATGTCGATGGTGAACCACACGCGCCTCGACTGCTCGATCGGCAGCGCGGCGCTCGTCCGCCAGGCGCTCGCGCAGGCGCTCTTCCACGCCTCGCACCGGCGGGCGTTCGAGCGCCGGCTCGTCGAGCAGCCCCTCATGGCCAACGTCCTGGCCGATCTGGCGATCGAGTCCGAGGCCGCCACCGCCGTCGCGATGCGGCTCGCGCGGGCGTACGACCGGCCCGACGACCCGCGCGAGGCGGCCTGGCGGCGCGTGATGACCCCGGCCATCAAGTACTACGTGACCAAGCGCACGCCCCCGGCCGTCGTCGAGGCGATGGAGGTGTTCGGCGGCATCGGGTACGTCGAGGAGTGCGTCATGCCGCGCCTCTATCGCGAGGCGCCGCTCAACTCGATCTGGGAGGGCTCGGGCAACGTGATGTGCCTCGACGTGCGGCGCGCGCTCCGCGCCCCCGGCGCGGCCGACGCGGTCCTCGAGGAGCTCGCGCTCGCGCGGGGCGCGGACGCCCGGCTCGATCGCTTCGTGGCGGACCTCGAGCCGCGCCTCCGCGACGGGGACGAGGCGGGCGCGCGCGTCACGACGGAGCGCCTCGTGCTCGCGGTGGCGGGCACGCTGCTCGTGCGGTTCGCGCCGCACGCGGTGGCGGACGCGTTCTGCGCCTCGCGGCTCGCGGGCGTGTGGTCGGGCGCGCTCGGCACGCTCCCCCCGGGCGCCGACACCGTCGCGATCGTCGCTCGCGCGATGCCCGCCTAGCCACCGCATCGCCCGGTTATGGGGCGCGTTTCAGTCGCAAGGAGTTGAGGATGACGCTGACGCTCGACATGGCCATCGCGAAAGACGCGAAGACCGGCGAGAGGAGCACGCCGAACGAGGGGTAGAGGACGCCCGCTGCGACCGGGATGCCGACGGTGTTGTACGCGAACGCCCAGAAGAGGTTCGTGCGGATGGTGCGCAGGGTGCGCCGCGAGAGCGCGATGAGCGTGGGGACGCCGTCGAGGCCCGCCCGGAGGAGCGCGGCGTCGGCCGACTCGATGGCGACGTCGGTGCCACCGCCGATCGCGACGCCCACGTCTGCGCGGGCGAGGGCCGGGGCGTCGTTGATGCCGTCGCCCACCATCGCGACCGAGCGGCCCGCGGCCCGGAGCGCGTCGATCGCCGCGAGCTTGCCTTGCGGGGACAGCTCGGCGCGCACATCGTCGATGCCGACCTCGCGCGCCACCGTCTCGGCCGCGCCGCGATGGTCACCGGTCAGCATCACGATCCGCAGCCCCAGGCCGCGCATCCGCGCGATCGCCTCGCGCGCGCCCGCCCGGACCCGGTCGCGCACCGAGAGCACCGCGACAGCCCGCCCGTCGACGGCGACGAACACCGGGGTCGCGCCCTCGGCGGCGATGCTCGCCGCGGCCGGCGCGAGCTCCGCGTGGTCCACGTCGAGGCCCGCGAGCCACGCCCCGGTGCCCACCGCGACGGCCCGCCCGTCGACCGTACCGCAGACCCCGCCGCCCACGATCGCGCGGAAGTCGGCCGCGCGCGGCGCGTGGACGCCGCGCTCGCGGGCCGCCTCGAGGACCGCGTGCGCCACGGGGTGCTCGCTCCAGACCTCCACGGCGGCCGCGAGGCGAAGGGCCGCGCGCTCGTCGAGAGCGCCCGCGACGACGCGATTGACCGCCGGGCGCCCTTCGGTCACGGTGCCCGTCTTGTCGAGGACCACGGTGTCCACGCCGGCCGCGCGCTGGAGTGCCTCGCCGCTCTTGATCAGGACGCCGAGGCTCGCGCCGCGGCCCATCCCGACGATGAGCGCCGTCGGCGTCGCGAGCCCCATCGCGCACGGGCACGCGATGACCGTCACCGTGACGAACGTGATCAGCGCGTGAAGGAGCCGCGGCTCGGGGCCGAGCAAGTACCAGGCGCCGAAGGCCAGCACGGCGATGCCCAGGACGATGGGCACGAACACCGCGCTGATGCGGTCGGCGAGCGCCTGGATCGGCGCGCGCGTCGACTGCGCGTGCTCGACCAGCCGCACGATCTGCGCGAGCACGGTGTCTTTCCCGACGCGATCGGCGACGACGCGGAGCGCGCCGTGCCCGTTGATCGTCCCGCCCACCACGCGGTCGCCGGGCCGCTTGTCCACCGGCATCGGCTCGCCCGTGAGCATCGCCTCGTCGACGGCCGAGGCGCCCTCGGTGATCTGCCCGTCGACCGGCACGCGCTCGCCCGGCCGGATCGCCACCAGGTCGCCGACGGCGACCCGCGCGATCTCCACGTCGACCTCGCGCCCGTCGCGGAGGACGCGCGCGGACCGCGGCGCGAGCCCCACGAGGGCCCGGATGGCGGTCGACGTGCGCGCCCGCGCCCGCGCCTCGAGCGCGCTTCCGAGCAGGACCAGCGCCAGGATGAAGGTGACCGAGTCGAAGTAGACGTCCGGCACGATTCGGTGCCGCTCGAAGAGCCCCGGCGCCAGGGTGACGAAGGTGGAGTACGCGAACGCGGTGCCCGAGCCGACCGCGACCAGGGTGCTCATGTTCGCCGACCCGTGCCGGAGGGCGCTCCACGCGCGCGTGAAGAAGCCGCGCCCGGCCCAGGCGACCACGGGGACCGTCAGGACGAGGGACAGCCAGCGCGTCTCGCTGGCGCCGAGTCCCAGCATTCCCACGCCCATCGTCGCCAGCGCCAGGGCGAGCGCGGCGCCCGTGCGCCACGTCAGCGCGCGTCGCTCGTCGGCCTCGGCGCGCTCGGCCTCCTGCGCGTGCAGCCCCGCTCGCAGCGATTCGGCCGAGGCGGCCGCGTGATAGCCCGCGTCTTCGATGGCCTCGAGGGCGGTCTCGACGGCCGTCTCGCCGCCCGCGTCGTCGAGCACGACGCGCGCCTGACGAAGCGCGAGGTTCACCTCGGCGTCGCGCACGCCGCGGGCGCCACGGAGTGCCCTGTCCACGCGCGCCACGCAGCTCGCGCATGTCATCCCCTCGATGGGGATCACCACCTCGTGGGTCATGGTGCGAACCTCGACGCCAAGTGCCGTGCCGGCAAGATGGTGACGAGAGCCCGGCAGTCAAGCCGGGCCGCCTTTTCTCGTAACCGCCGGGGGGTCGGCGCGTATGCTCGATGGTCATCCGTTGACGAGGGGAGCCGAATTCGCCCATGCACCGACGGCGCATGCCGCAGTTGCACTTCCTTTCCGCGGTTCCCGCGCTGCTTCTGCTGGCCGGGGTCGCGTCCGCCGGCTGCGGCAAGAAGGACGACGGCGGGGGCCTCGCGCCCGTCGCCAGCGCGCTCGTGGCCTCGAAGGCCGACCCGGACACGGTCGGCGTCTGGCACTATGCGTTCCTGGCCGGCGAGAAGAACACGACGCACGTCGACATGCCGGGTCTGAAGGAACACATCCAGGCCGACACGACCGCCGCTGTCGGCTCCCTCGACGTCTCCGGCGCCGATCTCACGAAGTCGCGCGGCATCGTCCGCGTCGACCTCGCGACCTTCGCCACGCACACCTTCGGCAACGACGACGACGCCACGCAGACCGAGCACGCGCGCACGTGGCTGGAGGTAGCTGTCGGCGGCAAGACGAACGAGGAGATGCGCTGGGCCGACTTCGCGATCCGCAGCGTCGACGGCGCGTCGGCGACCGATTCTCTCGAAGGTCGCCCCTGCGAAGGACGGGGCGGACGACGTGCGCACCGTCTCGATGACGGTTCACGGCGACGTGCTCGTGCACGGTCACCGCGTCCCGAAGGACGCGGCGGTCGACGTGGCGTTCCGCTACCCCGCGGGGGCTGCGCCCGACGCGCGGCCCGCCGAGATCGAGATCCGGTCGCGCGGTCCCATGCGCCTCGTGCTCAAGGAGCTCGACGTTCGCCCGCGCGATCCGGCGGGCGCGCTCCTCGACTGGACCGCGAGGCTCGTCTCGAAGGTCGCCGAGACGGCGGATGTGACCGTCGACTTCACGGCCGTCCCGGCGCCCACCGCGGTGGCCGCGCCGTGATCGCCGCGTCCCTCCTCCCGCCTGCAGCCGCCCGCCTCCCGCGGGTCGCGACTCGAAACGAGACCTTTCAGGAGAACCCGTGATGCGCCCCAATCTTTCGTTCGAACGCTTCGCCGCCGTCCTTGCCACCGTCGGCGCCGGCGCGCTCGCCGGCTGCGGCGGCGGCAGCCCGCCGCCCGCCGTGCAGGCCAACGAGGTCGCGCCCGCGGCCGCCCCGTCTGCGGCCGCCGGCCACGCGTCCTGCTCCGCGGCCTCGTGCGGCGGCACCGCCGCCGCCGCGGCCCCCACCGCCGCCAGCCCGGCGACGTCCGCGGCCGCCGCGACCACGCCCCCCGTCGACGCGACGCCCGCGCCCGCGTCGAGCGCGACCGCCGCGGCCACTCCAGCCGCGTCGAGCTCGGCCGCCGCGCCGGCGCCCGCCGCCAAGCCGGTCGCCAAGAAGAAGAAGGCCGCGACCGCGCCCAGCGGCGAGGCGAGCTGCGGCGCCGGCACGTGCGCGAGCAACGCGAAGAAGATTCTGGTGAGCCCGCGGGTCCGCGGCGTCGGCCTCGGCCTCCGCTGGGACTTCATCGGCGAGCTCCTCGAGCGCACGTCCGCGGGCGAGCGCCTGCCGCTCGACTTCCTGGAGGTCTCGCCCGAGAACTACATGAAGCGCGGGGGCGCGCAGCCCGCCGCGCTTCGCGAGCTCGCCGGCAAGTACCCGATCGTGACGCACGGCCTCACGATGTCGCTCGGCGGATCGGACCCACTCGACGGCGCGTACCTGCGCGAGCTCGCCGCGACGTTGCGCGACCTCGGGACGCCGTGGCACTCCGACCACCTGTGCGTCGGCGCGATCGACGGGCGCGCGATGCACGACCTCCTGCCGGTCTCGCTCAAGCACGCCGCGGTCGAACGCGTCGCCGATCGCGTCCGGCGGGCGCGCGACGCGCTCGGCCTGCCGCTCGCCATCGAGAACGTGAGCTACTACTGGCACCCCGGCCGCGCCGAGCTCACGGAGCCCGAGTTCCTCGCGCGCGTCTGCGAGCGCGCCGACTGCGGGCTGATGCTCGACGTGAACAACGCGTACGTGAACTGCGTGAACTTCGGCGTGGCCCCCGAGGTCTGGCTCGACGCGGCGCCGCTCGATCGCGTCGTGCAGATCCACGTCGCCGGGCACGAGTGGTTCGCCGTCGATGCGCGCGGGCTCGGCGAGCCGGCCGCCCCCGGCGCGCCCGGAGCGATGATCATCGACACGCACGGGGCGCCCGTCGGTGATCCGGTCCTCGCGATGCTCGCGCGGGTGCTCGAACGGACCGGCCCCGTCCCGATCGTCCTCGAGCGCGACCAGAACGTCCCGTCCCTCGACGACCTCCTCGCCGAGGCCGCCCGCATCCGCGCGATCGCGAAAAGAGAATTCACAGGGAGGGGAGGAGGGAAAGGAGCTGAGAAATGAGAAATAGTCTCGTCTCCTTTCGCTCCTCCCCTCCCTGTTTTTTTCTCTTCTACGCGGGCGCCGCGCCCAGAACGGCGCCGCGGTCGGCGAGGTCGGCGAGCAGGCGCGCGATCTCGTCGGTGGGCACGCTGCCGTGGATCGAGAAGGCGCGGGCGACGGCCGCGCCGAGCGTTTCGCCCGCGACGAGGGTCTCCACCAGCGTCCACGCGAAGGGCGTCAGCTCGAGCCAGCGCACGCCGTGGTCCGCGTCGCGGTACGCGAGCAGGCGCACGTCGCGCGCTTCGGGGAGCTCGGCGGGGTCCTCGGTCGCCAGCGCGTGCACTGCCCACGCGAACCGCAGGAGCCGCGCCGACGGGTGGAACACGACCGCGCGATCGAGCGCCGGCTCCTCGAGCGCCGCGCGGCGCGCCTCCGACGCGGCCACCGCGAACGCCGCCAGCTCGTAGCGCGCCAGGTCGGACACGTAAGGGGGGAGGCCGGCGTCCCCGCGCCACAGCGGCTCGGCCCACGCCAGGAGCTCGGCGGGGACGTCGCGCAGGTAGTGCGTCCGCGGGCCCACCGCGTCGAGGAAGCGCCCGACGTCCGCGTCGAAGCGCCCGCCGCGCGCGTTCAGTCGCGCGCGCGTCTTCGGCAGCACGCGAACGATCACCCCGACGACCCCGTTTCGCACGAGGCTCCGGTACACGGCCAGCCGCGGCGGCGCTTGCATCACCGCCTCCACGTCCTCGGCCGGCACGCCCCGGCTCTCGAGGAAGCCGCGCAGGTCGCGCGCCATCGCCTCGTCCGCGCCCTCGCCGAAGCACGCGTCGGCGAGCACCCGCTCGAGCGCGTTCGTCACGGCCGCCCGCCGCGCATCAGTCCTCGAGCGAGAACTTGTATCGCGCCGACGCGCCTTCGGTGATGGTCAGGTTGACCGACTTCGCCTTGCCGGCGGCGGGAGCGCAGTCGATGCGGTGCGCGCCGGCCGTGAGCTCGAGCGCGCCGGTCGGCGTGACGCCGCGCGCGACGCCGTCCACCGAGACGGAGCAAGGCGTGGGCGTCGAGACGATCGCGAGCCGCCCGTTGCCCGGACCCTTGGGCGGCGCGTTCTTCGTGGCCACCGGCAGCGAGTCGACCGAGATGACGGGCACGTCGGCGTTGACCGGGGGCTGGGGGGGCGTCACGATCTTCGGAGCGGCGACCGCGCCCGAGAGCGCGGACACCACCGAGGCCTGGGTCGCCGCGGCGGCGTGGGGCTCGCGCTCGCCGTGCCCGAAGGCCGCGGCGATGACGAGCGCCGTCGCCGCGACGGCGAGCATCCCGCCCGTGATCGCCATCGTGCGCTTGGTGGGCCGCACGGGGCCGAAGTTCGGGGCCGAGATGCCCGAGTTCGACGTGGGCGTGTTGGCCGCGGGAGGGTGGACCGAAGTCGGATGGCGAGACGACGTCAGCGACCCGGTGAGGGCCGGCGGCCGATCGCTCGGGATGCCGATGGCGGCGGTGGCGTCGGCGTCCGAGTTGTTGGAGGGCGAACGGTTGGGGACCGCGAGCCGCAGGTCGGACTTCTCGAGCTCGGGCATCATCCCGTCGAGCTGCTCGACGATGCGGTCGAACGACTCGAGCCGCTTGGCCTTGTTGGTGACGAGGCACTGGCGGATGAGGGCGCGGAGCGGCTCGGGCAGCTCGGGCGCGACGTCGTCGATGCGCTTGGGCTCCGTGGTGGCGATTGTCACGATGAGCGCGTTGAAGTTCGGCCCGTCGAACGCGCGCTGGCCCGAGAGGGCCTCGAAGAGGATCGACCCGAACGCGAAGACGTCCGTGCGGCCGTCGATGCCCTCGGCGCCCATCGCCTGCTCGGGGCTCATGTAGAGCGGCGAGCCGAGCACCGTGCCGACGACGGTGAGCGCGGTGTTGTTCTCTTCCTCGAGGATCTTGCTGACGCCGAAGTCGAGGATCTTCGCGACGAGGCGGCCGTCGCGATCGGTGTGCAAGAAGATGTTCGTCGGCTTGAGGTCCCGGTGGATGACGCCGCTGCGGTGCGCGGCGGCGAGCGCGTCGGCCACGTCGCGCATGTGCGTCATGAACTCGTGCACCGCCATCGCCGGAGCGCGGCGCCGCGTCGCCACGTCGAGCGAGCTGCCGCTGAGGAGCTCCATCACGAGGAAGAGCGAGCTGTCTTCGGCCTGCCCGACGTCGATGACCTCGATGATGTTCGGATGGTCGATGCGCGCGCTGACCTTCGCCTCGAGGAGGAAGCGGCGCGCGGCCTCGGGCGTGCGCGCGACCTGCGGCAGCATGAATTTGATTGCGAATTCACGCTCCGTGAAGATGTTGGTCGCAGACCAGACGGAGGCCATCCCGCCCGTCCCGAGCAAGCGGTTCAGGCGATATTTTCCGGCGATCGTTTGCCCCGTCTCCATTACTCCGTCACCACTCGCACACGCGCGAGCCTGGCCCTCCTAGCCGATGGTCAACCCTCCGTCGATCGTAAGCGTATGTCCAGTCAAGAAGCTCGCGGCGTCGCTCGCGAGATAAAGTGCGCCCCCCGCGATCTCGTCCGGGGTGCCGTAGCGGCCGAGCGGTGTACGCCCGACCACGGCCTTCAGCAGATCGTCGTTCTTCAGCACCGCGCTCGCCAGCCGAGTGTCGACGAAGCCTGGCGCGATGGAGTTCACGCGGATGCTGGACGGCCCCAGCTCGAGCGCGAGCGTCTTGGTGAGCGAGATGACGGCGGCCTTGGTCATCCCGTAGATACCCTGCAGCGGCTTCGCGACCAGGCCCAGGATGCTCGCGACGTTGACGATCGAGCCGCCCGCGCCGCGAGCGACCAGGTGCCGCGCCACTTCGCGCGCACACCAGAAATAGCCCTTCAGGTTGACCTCGAAGGTCTTGTCCCAGGCCGCGCCGTCGGCGTCGAGCATGGGCCCGAAATACGGGTTCGTCCCCGCGTTGTTCACGAGGACGTCGACCTTGCCGAAGGCCGAGATCGTCTCGGCGACCAGGCGATTGCACTCGTCCTCTTTCCCTGTGTGCGCCGCGAAGGCGCGGATGCGGTCGCCGCCGTGAGAGTTCGTGATGGATGCGGCGACCGCCGACACCCCGTCGAGCTTACGTGACGCGATCGCGACTCGGGCGCCCTGTTCCACGAAAGTACGGGCGATGGCCTCACCGATCCCACGGCTACCGCCCGTGACGATGGCGACCTTCCCGTCCAGACGGAGCTGTACGCCCATGAGGGAGAAGTACCACATTTAGGGCGACGTGTAGATTCGACGAAGCCGATCGTCGCCCCTGGCGCACAATTCTCGTGTTACTGTATGACCGCTCCCATCTTGCGGAAGCGCTGGTAGCGGTCCTCGATGAGGGCCTCGGGGCCGCCGGCGCTCGCGATGGCGTCGAGCTCTGCGAGGGACGCCGCGATGGCCGCCTCGACGTTCCGCGCGACCGCGTCGAGGTCCTGGTGGGCGCCGCCCGCCGGCTCGTCGATCACGCGATCGACGACGCCCAGGCGCAAGAGATCGGGCGCCGTCATCTTCATGCGGGCCGCCGCCTCATCGGCCTTGGCCCCGTCCTTCCAGAGGATGGAGGCGCAGCCCTCGGGCGTGATCACGCTGTACGTCCCGTACTCGAGGACGAGCACGCGGTTCGCCACGGCCAGCGCCAGCGCGCCGCCGCTCCCGCCCTCGCCGATGATCGTGGTGACGATCGGCACCCGCGCCCGGGCCATCGCCGCGAGGCACGCGCCGATGGCCTCGCTCTGCCCGCGCTCTTCCGCGCCGATGCCCGGGTATGCGCCCGGCGTGTCGACGAGCGTGACGATGGGCAGGCCGAAGCGGCTCGCCATGTCGTAGACCCGCCGCGCCTTGCGATACCCCTCGGGGTGCGGCATCCCGAAGTTGCGCTTCACCTTGTCCTTCGCCCCGCGCCCCTTCTGGTGCGCGACCACGGCGACCGAGCGCCCGCGAAGGCGCGCGAGCCCGGCGACGATCGCGGGGTCGTCGGCGAACGAGCGATCTCCGTGGAGCTCGCAGAAGCCCTCGAACATGCGCCGAGATGAAGTCGAGCGCGTAGGGTCGGCTCGGGTGCCGCGAGAGCTGGACCTTCTGCCACGGCGTGAGCTCGGAGAAGAGCTCGCGCGCGAGCTTCGCGGCCTTGTCCTCGAGGCGGCGAAGCTCGGGCTCGAGCGATCGGTCGGTGCGCGCGAGCACGCGCAGCTCACGCACGCGCGCCACGAGCTCGACGACGGGGCGCTCGAACGGCAGGACGTGACCACCGACCGACGACATGAGCCGCGCTCCTTTCGCTTACGCCTAGCCGACCTTAGCTGACCTTCGCGACCGCGCTCGGCTTCTCGCGGAGCACGTTGAACCGGCGCATGGGCTTCTCCTTGCCCTTGAGCGACTTCGGCTCGATCTCCTCGATCTCGAAGCGGTTGCCGATGCGCGCGAGGGTCATCTCGCTGATGATGATTTGGCCGGCGGCGGCGCTCGAGCAGAGGCGGGCGCTCGTGTTCGCGGTGTCGCCGATGGTCGTGTACGAGAGTGCCTTCGAGCTGCCGACGTAGCCCACGACGCCCGGCCCCGTGTGGATGCCGAGGCCGACGGCGAGCGGGGGCTTGCCGCTCGCGACGCGCTCGCGGTTCCACTGGCCGAGGACCTCCATCTGGTCGAGCGCGCACTGGACGCAGCGGACCGCGTCGTCGCGGTGCACGACGGGCGCGCCCCAGAACGCCATGATCCCGTCGCCCATGAACTTGTCGAGCGTGCCCTCGTACTTGAAGAGCGTCTCGACCATGAGCTCGAAGTAGTCGTTCAGCATCTCGACGAGCGTCTCGGCGGGCGTGCCCTCGCTCATCGCCGTGAAGCCGCGGATGTCGCTGTTGTAGATGGTGAGCTCCTGAATGAGCTGGCCGCCCTTCTTCACCTCGAGCTTGCCGCTCATCATCTGCTCGGCGACGTTCGGCGCGACGAGGCGCGCGAACCGGTCGCGGACGATGATCTCCTGCTCGACCTTCTTCGCGAGGATCGAGTTCTCGATGAACATCGCCGCCTGACCAGCGACCGAGGTGATGAGCTCGAGGTCCTTCGGCTGGAACTGCGCGAGCGACTCGGAGTCGAGCCACATCACGCCGAGGACCTCCTTCTCGCTCTCGTGGAGGAGCGGGACGACCATGGCGCTCGAGATCCGGTTCAGGATCATCGATTTGCCCTTGGAGGACGCGAAGTCCATCGACGCGTCGTGCGTGATGACGCCCGCGCGCTCGGCGATGACATGGTTGAGGATGGTGGAGCTGACCTGGATGGCGGCGGTGCTGCCGTCGCGCCGGCGCGCGGCGCGCGGGTGCAGCGTGCCGTCGTTCTCGCGGAGGAGGATGACGCCGCGGTCGGCCTTGGTGAACTTGAAGAGCGCGAGGAGGATCTTGTCGAGCAGCTGCTCGAGGTTCGTGCTCGAGCCCGATGTCGCGCGAGAGCTCCCAGGTGATGCGCAGGCGCTCGTAGTCGAGCTTGAGCTGCTTGCGGGTCGGCCGCGATCGCGTCGAAGGGCAGGAAGCCCTTGGTCTGCGCGGCCATCTGCGTGCCGATGGAGCGCGCCGCGTCGAGGACGTCGACGCGCGTGCCGCCCAGGTTCTGCGGGCGCGCGGGGAAGCCCGGCGGCATCGGCGGGGGCATCGGCGCCTGCGGGGGTGGCATCGGCGCCTGCGGCATCGCGGTGGTGCCCGTGGGGGTGGGCTGCGACGGCATGTGGCTGCGCTGCGGCGGGATGGGCACCGCGGTCGACACGGCCGGCTGCGAGTACGCGGGCGCGCGCATCGGCGGGGGAGGGGCGGCCGGGGGCGGGGGTGCCTGCGACTGCTGGATGGCGTGCGGCGAGTGCGGGGCGGTGGCGTTGGCGGCGGGCCAGGAGGGGATGGCGTTCTGAATCGCGCCGGGGCCCATCGGGGGCAGGGGCAGGGGGACGCCCGAGCCGTCGTCGAAGCGCGCGCGTGTGGAGCCGAGCGCGATCTCGTCGCCGTGCTTGAGCAGCATCTCGCCGCGCACGCGCTCGCCGTTGACGTACGTGCCGTTCAGGCTGCCGAGGTCGCGCAGGATGAAGCGCCCGTCGCGGACCTCGACGATGCAGTGCTCCTTCGAGACGATCTTGTCGAGGAGCTGGATGGTGTTGTTCGGATGACGCCCGAGGCTGTTGACGGCGCGCAGATCGATCGCCTGCTGTCCTTCAGCCGTCGACAGGAGCAGCTTGGCCATGAGGGACCCGGATATTAGCGCGCCGCGTGTCCGTAGGACAGAGCCCAGGCGCAGCGACGGCACCGCGAAAATGCCCCCGCCTGCTCTCGGCGCGACCGCCGGCGAGCGCCGGAAGACGGCAGAGCAAATGCTAAACACTTCGACCTACGCCGAGAACCCTCGCCGCGACGCCCCCGCCCGAGCCGATGACCGTAAGACGACGTCACTCTCATGCCTCCAGCGGCGCCCGCGCCAAGAACGAGTCTGCCTCCGCGCGAGCCGGCAAGAGCCGGGGGGCGCCGGCCGCCCCGCCGCCTTCCGAAGGGAAGCCGCGCCTTCGCGCCGGCGCGGGCGCGCGCGCGACGACGCGGGAAAAAGCAGCCCACGACGCGTTCCGCGTGAGCGCCGAAGAAGTCGTCATCCGCACGGATCCCGAGACCCTGCCCGAGACCGCGCGCGAGAGCGCGGGCCTCCTCGAGCTCGTCCCGAGCGTCGCGCGCCGCGCCCTCGAACTCGGCCTCAGCGCCCGCGAGCCGAGCTTCCACGTGTTCGTCGCCGCCGACCCGGAGGTGATGATCGAAGACGACATCGTCCGGTATGCGAGCCGGTTCGCGCAGGCGCGTCCCACCGCGCACGACATTGTGTACGTACACGACTTCGATCACCCCGAGGCGCCGCTCCCGCTCGCCCTCCCGCCGGGGGTCGGTCCGAAGCTCGTCCGCGCGCTCGACGCGCTCATCGAGCGTCTCAAGGAGGAGATCCCCACCGTCGTCGAGGGCGACGTGTTCAAGCGAGCGCAGGCCCAGCTCTCCAACGAGCTCGAGGTCAAGAACCGCGCGCTCATCCATCAGCTCGAGTCGCTGGCGAAGTCGCTGGGCTTCGGCGTGCGGCCGGTGCACGGCGGCATCCAGACCTTCCCGATCTTGCACGGCAAGCCCGTGAGCGCCGAGCAGTTCGACGTCCTCGACGACTCGACGAAGAAGTCCCTCACCGAGGCCGAGGGCAAGCTCGCCCGCGAGGTCGACAAGGCGGCGCACCTGGTTCGCAAGCAGAGCGCCGGCTTCGAGGCGGCGCGCGAGGCCGCCTTCTCCAAGGCGGCGGGCGCCGTGATCGACGCCACGGTCGCGGAGCTGGATCGCGAGTTCAGCGAGCTCGGGCCCGACGTGCGGCACTGGATCGGGCGCGTGCGCACGGCGCTCGTGGAAGACTGGGACGACCTCGTCGAGATGGACGACGAGCACGAGCAGGAGCGGCGCTCGCGCGAGGAGCGCGACGACCCCGAGCTCGCGACCCGGCTGAACCGGTTCCGCGTGAACCTGCTCGTCACGCACCCGCCGAGCACGCCCGCGCCGGTCGTCTACGACACGAACCCCACGTACCCGAGCCTCTTCGGGTACCTCGAGCGCCGGGCCCGGTTCGGCGCGCTCCTCACGGACTTCACGCGCATCCGCGCGGGCTCGCTCCACAAGGCGAGCGGCGGCGTGCTCGTCGTGCGCGCGGCCGATCTGCTCACGGACCCGATCATCTGGGAGCGCACGAAGCGCGTGCTGCGCGAGCAGCGCATCGGCGCCGAGGACCCGCTCGGGCCGCTCGGTCTGTACGCGACCTCGCTGCGCCCGGCGCCCGTGCCCATTCGCGTCCGCGTGGTGCTGGTCGGCCCGCCGGAGCTCTACGCGACGCTGCTCGACGCGGACCCCGACTTCGCGGCGCTCTTTCGTGTGAAGGTGGAGGTCGACCCGATCATCCCGCGCACGCCGAAGAGCCTCGTCGCGCTCGACGCGTACCTCATGGCGATGGCGCGAGAGCGGGCGTGGGGCCGGTTCGATCGCGAGGCGCGCGCGCAGCTGCTCGAATCTGGCGACCCACCTCTCGGCCGACCGCGAGAAGCTCGCCATCATCCTCTCGCCCCTCGAGGAGACGATGGCCTTCGCGAGCGCCCTGGCCGCCGCGCGCGCCACGGCCGCTCCCGGGGCGGCCGAGTCCGACGACGTCGGACCGCACAGCGTCAACGATCCCGAGGCCGACGCGGCCGCGCCCCCGTTCCGCGCGTCGATCACGCCGCCCTCCCTCAGCCTCATCACCCGCAAGGACATCCGGGCCGCGTGGCTCGAGCGCCGCGAGCGCGCGGGGAGCGCCGAGCGGCACATCCGCGAGCTCACGCTGCGCGGCGAGGTGGCGCTCGAGACGAGCGGCCAGCGGGTCGGGGTGGTCAACGGCCTCAGCGTGTTCAGCGCGGGCGACGTGGAGTTCGGGCAGCCGATGCGCATCACGGCCGTCGTCGGCATCGGTCGCGAGGGCATCATCGACGTCGAGCGCGAGGCGCAGCTCGGCGGCAGCATCCACACCAAGGGGGTCGCGATCCTCCGGGGCTACCTCGCGCGCATGTTCGGGCAGGAGCGGCCGCTCAGCCTGCGCGCGCAGCTCGCCTTCGAGCAGAGCTACGGCGAGATCGACGGTGACAGCGCGAGCTCGAGCGAGCTCTTTGCCGTCCTCAGCGCGCTCGCCGACGTGGGGATCGAGCAGGGCATCGCGGTGACCGGCAGCGTGAACCAGCTCGGGGAAATGCAGGCCATCGGCGGCGTGTGCGCGAAGATCGAGGGCTTCTTCGACCTGTGCCGGGCGCGCGGCCTCACGGGCATGCAGGCCGTGCTCGTGCCGAAGGCCAACCTGCCGCACCTCGTGCTGCGCGACGACGTCGCCGAGGCCATTGCCGCGGGTGAGTTCCACGTGTTCGCGGTGGAGCGGGCGTCGCAGGGCATCGAGATCCTCACCGGCCTCGCGGCGGGCGTCCGCGACGAAGCGGGGCGCTTCCCCGCGGCAAGCATCTTCGGGCGGGTCGAGCGGCGCATCATCGAGATGGCGGAGAAGCTGCGCGAAGCGGAGGGGCATGTGGCGCACGACGGCGGCGAGGGCATCGAGGACACGGGCGGCCCGGAGGGCATCGAGAACGCCGGCACGCGGATGAGGCGATGAGGGGAGCGCGAGCCGTGAGGATCCTGGCGCTCGCCTTCGCCGTCGGCGCGGCGGGCTGCGGGAGCGCCCCCCTGGTCGAGCGCGCCTACGACGGGCACGTCGTCGAGGGCCGGTTCATCGAGCCGGGCGCCTACGCGGCGTTCCTTCAGGGCGCGATCGCGGAGGCTTCCGGAGACCTGCCCGCGGCGCTCGCGCAGTACGAGCGCGCGAACCGGTCCGACGGCGCGGGGCCGGAGACGTGGGCCCGCATCGGCGCGGTCCGCTGCGCGGCCGATGCGCGCGACCCGCGCGCGGACGACGCGATCGGCCACGCGCTCTCGATCGATCCGAACTACGCGGGCGCGTGGACCGCGAAGGCGCGCTGCGCTCTCGCGCGCAAGGACGAGGCGGGCGCCGCGGCCGCCGCGCACCGGGCGGCGGCGCTCGACCCCTCGGCCGACGGCGCGAACGCGCTGCTCGCGCGGGCCGGCGAGTTCCGCGACGCCTCCACGCGCGACGCGCTCGTGTCGTTGACCGAGACGGCCCACGATCGCGTGGCGGCCTGGGACGCGCTCGCCGCCTGGGCTTCGTCGCACGGCGACGTCGCGCTGTGGGCGCGCGCGCTCGAGCGGCTCGTGAAGATCGCGCCGGCGCGGCGGGATGCGGTCGCGCGATCGGCCGAAGAGCTCGCGGGCAGCGGGGAGCTCGCCGCGGCGCGCTCGGTGGCGGCGGCGGCGGTCGAGGCGGGCGAGGGGCCCTTCGACGCCGATGCGCGTCCGCTCGCGGCGCGGCTCGCGGTCGACGAGGTCCTCGGGGCGGGCGACGCGCGCGCCCTCCAGCTCCGCGCGACCCGGGCGCGCGTCTCGCTCGAGGAAGCCGGCGCGCGGGCGCTGCTCGCGGGCCGGAAGGCCCTCGCGCGAGCCGTCGCAGGCGAGGCGGCCGGCGCGGACCCCGACGCGGGCGGGGCTCGGCTCGTCGTCGCGGCAAGCGAAGCGCGCGACTTCGTCGGAGCGGCCGCGGAGGCGCGGCGCTCGAAGCCGCGCGCCTCGGGCGCCGCGGCCGTCGGGTTCGGCGTCGGCGCCGCGCACGCGCTGTCCCCCGAAGACGAGCGCGCGACCCTGCAGGCGATCGCGATCGCGCCGCTGGTGCCGGGCGACGATCGCGTCGAGCGGCCTGCCGTCGAACTCGCGTCGCGCGGCGTCCTCGACCCCCACGTACTCACGCCCGACGGGCAGGTGGAGCTCGCCGCGCTGCACGAGCGCGGCGAGGGCCCCGCCCTGCCTGACGCCGGCGTGCTCGACGCGCGGCACGAGTACCTCGCGCTCGCGCTCTCGCAGCCCCAGGGCGCGCGGGCGCGCGAGCTCGGCGTGCGGCTGGCGGGCGAAGCGGCTTCGGATCCCGTGGTCGCGGCTGCGTCGGCGATCGTACAGATCGCGAACGGCGCGCCCATCGCCCCGGGCGCGCCGCGCGCGCTGCTGATGCGCGATCCGCGCGACCCGCTCCTCGCCGCCACCGCGCTGCGCCTCGCCACCAAGACCGGCGACTCCGACGTCGCGAGCCTCGCCCGGCAAACGCTCGCCACGTTCTAGTCTCCGGGCCACAGGGTCGACTCGTCGACGATGGCGCCGGGCGGGGCGGGCTCGGCGTAGAGGTCCGCCATCTTTTCGAAGGCCTCGCACTCGTCCTCGTCGGGCAGCGAGTCTTGCGGCCCGCAGGGATAGACGAGCGTCGCCCCATCGCCGTAGTTGCGGCGAAACGCGCTGAGGATCCCGTCGGTGTCCGACGTCGCGAGCTGGCAGCTCTGCGCGTCGTACCAGCGGTACTTGAGCCGGCCGTCGCCGAGCGCGCTCTCCACCGCGAGCTGCGCCCAGCCCGAGCGCCGCAGCGCCATGTTCGCCTGCACGAACCGCATTCGCCCCGGCGCCGTGAGCTTCACCGTCTTTCTGCGCCGGTCGTACGGATTGACCGAGCGCGCGACGAACCCCAGCTTCTCGAGCGACGAGAGCATCTTGCTCACCGTCGCCCGCGTCACCCCCAGCAGGCGTTGCAGGTGCCGCTGCGACACGCCGTGCCGGCTTCGCAGCGCGAACATCATGTCGAACCGCGCCGGCGTCAGCCCCGCCCCCGCCAGCAGGGTCCTCGTCAGCCGCAGCACCCCGTGGTGCGCCCGCTTCAGTCCAAAGAAGATCGCGTGCATGCCCGTGCCCTCAGCACTCCGCATGCCCGACCTCCCCGACACCCGCGACCGCAAAACCCAACACCCCGCAACCCAACCTGACCGCCCGACGAACAGGACCCTCCGGGACCCCGATCTGGCCGCCGACTCGTTTGCTTGCAAACGAGTCGGTCGGGACTTCAGGGCCCGAAAGGGTCCTTCCACGGACCGGGTCTCGCTCGATCGGAGCGGGTGTCCCGGACGTCTTCGGCCTGCCCCCGGACAGGGTGATGGCGCCGCGTGACCGTGCCCGGCCCGCGGGCGCTTCAGCCTGCGCCGAACTTCGCCGCGCCGATCGCCAGATCGAGGTAGCGCCCAGGCGTGAGGCCGAGGGCGAGCGTGAGGACGGCGCTGACGATGAGCGCCGCGGCCACGTAACCCGAGCGCATCGGGATCGCGACCGGCGCGCCGGCCGCCGGCTCGCGCATGTACATGTAGACCATGACGCGCAGGTAGTAGTAGGCGCCGATCACGCTGTTCAGGAAGCCGAGGATCGCGAGCCAGTAGAGGCCCCCCTCGATCGCCGCCTTGAAGATGAACCACTTGCCGAAGAAGCCGGCGGTGGGCGGCACGCCCGCGAGGGACAAGAGGAAGAGCGAGAACGCGAGCGCCGCCGCGGGGTGCCGGCGGCCGATGCCCGAGAGGTCCTCGTAACTGACGGCCTCGCGCCCCCGGCTGCCGCAAAGGATGAGCGCACCGAACGCGCCCGCCGTCGAGACCGTGTACGTGAGGAGGTAGTAGAGGATGCTCGCCGTCGCGTTCGACGGGTTCGCCATCATCGCGGTGACGCCGATGAGCAGGTAGCCCGCGTGCGCGATGCTGGAGTACGCGAGCATGCGCTTCACCGACTCCTGGCGGCCCGCGATCAGGTTCGCGACGGTCATCGTGACCACCGAGAGGCCCGCGACGACCGGCGGCCAGCCGCTGCCCCACGAGGTCCACGCGGCGTCGCCGAGCGAGAGGAGGAGCACCCGGAGCAGCATGGCGAAGGCCCCAGCCTTGACCGCGACCGCCATGAAGGTCGTCGCCGGCGTCGGCGCGCCCTCGTAGGCGTCGGGGGTCCACGCGTGGAAGGGGACCGCGCTCACCTTGAAGAACATCCCGACGAGCACGAACACCGCGCCCATGATGAACGTCGCGCTTCGGCCGCCCGGCGTGCGGGCCGCGGCGCCGATGCCGGCGAGATCGGTGTGGCCGGTCGCGCCGTAGAGCAGCGCGAACCCGAAGAGGAGCACCGCCGCGGCGAAGGAGCCGAGGAGGAAGTACTTGAGCGCGCCCTCGGCCGACCGCGGGCTCGAGCGGCGGAACGCGGTGAGCGCGTACGCGCCGATGCTCATCGTCTCGAGGCCCAGGAAGAGCGTCAGCGCGTCGCCCGCGGCCGCCAGCACCATCGCGCCGAGCGTGCCGAAGAGGATGAGCGCGTAGAACTCGCCGCGATCGAACCGGTGCTCCGCGAGGTACCCGCCCGCGAGCAGCGCCGCGAGCGCGCCGCCCAGGCAGAGGATCATGTCGAAGAAGAGCGAGAACCGGTCGAAGATGAGCCAGGGCGCGATGCCCGAGACGTCGCCGACCTCGCCGATGCCGACCATCCAGAGCGTGCCCGCGAAGGCCGCGCCGGCGAAGAGCACCGCGGTGGCCCCGAGCGCCATGCCGCCCGTAGGGGCCTCGCCGAGGCTTTCGGTCAGCGGATCGCTGGAGAACGCCTCCACGAGCATCAGCAGCAGCGCGCCGATACCGACGATGAAGAGCGGGGAGAGGGCGAGGGCGATGGAGGGCATGGGCCGATCCTCAGTGGGTCTCGTCGCCGGCGGTGGCGGCGGCGGCGCGCGGCTGCTCGGGGCGCGGTGGGGTGAGGCGGATGGGGCCTTCGTAGTACGCGGGGCCGGGGTTCATCATCACGCGCGACTCGAAGTCGGACTGGACGCGCGACGCCGCCTCTTTCATGCGCGAGAGGAAGATGTTCGGGAAGAGGCCGATGACGAAGATCATCATCGCGAGGGGCGCCGCCGCGACGAGCTCGCGCGCGTTGATGTCCTTCAGCTCCGCGTTCTCTTTCTTGGTCACCGGGCCGAAGAACATCTTCTGCACGACCATCAGCATGTAGATGGCGCCGAGGATGACGCCGATCGCCGCGCCCACCGCCTGCACGCCGTTGAAGCGCCCGAGCGTGTGCGAGGCGAAGGTCCCGGTGATGACCATGAACTCGCCGATGAATCCGTTCGTGCCCGGCAGTCCGACGCTCGCGAGCGTAGCGACCACGAAGAGCGCCGCGTAGACGGGCATCGGCTTCGCGAGGCCGCCGAACTGATCGAGCTGCCGCGTGTGGCGCCGGTCGTAGACCACCCCGAAGAGGAGGAAGAGCATCCCGGTCGAGATGCCGTGGTTGACCATCTGGAGGACGCTGCCCTCGAGCGACGCCTGCGTCATCGCGAAGAGGCCCAGCATGACGTACCCGAGGTGCGCGACCGACGAGTACGCGATGAGTCGCTTCGCGTCGCTCTGCTTCCACGCGCAGAGCGCGCCGTAGATGATGCCGCCGAGCACCGCGACGCCCGCGAGGTTGGTGCCGAACTCCGCGGACGCCTCGGGAAAGATGCCGATCGAGAACCGCAGGTACCCGTACGTGCCCATCTTGAGCATCACGGCGGCGAGGATGATCGAGCCCGCGGTGGGCGCCTCGGTGTGCGCGTCCGGCAGCCACGTGTGCACCGGGAACATCGGCACCTTGATCAGGAAGGCCAGCGTGAACGCGGCCCACAGCCAGACCTGCACGTGCCGGGGGAGGAGCAGCCGCTGCAGTTCGAAGTAGTCGAAGCTCGGCGTGCCGCCCGTGACGCGCGCGTAGGCGTACGCGAGGTACAAGATGGCCCCGAGCATCAGGACCGAGCCGAAGAACGTGTAGAGGAAGAACTTCACCGTGCTGTAGATGCGCCCGGATCCGCCCCATACCCCGATCATCACGTACATCGGGATGAGCATCAGCTCCCAGAACAGGTAGAAGAGGAAGAGATCGAGCGCGAGGAAGGCGCCGATCATCCCCGCCTCGAGGAGCAGCAGCGCGAAGCACCAGTCCTTGATGCGCGTGTGGATCGAGCCGAACGACGCGTACGTCGCCACCGGCATGATGAACACGGTCAGCATCACGAGCCAGAGCGAGATGCCGTCGAGGGCCACGTGGTAGTGGATGCCGAACTGCGGGATCCACAGGTAGTCCTCGTTGAAGTGGAACCCGCGGCCCATGCGCACGCCGAGGAGCGGCAGCGCGAGCACCAGCGTCGCGAACATCAGCGTGAGCGTCGCGGCGCGAAGGCCGGCGTGCGCCTGCCGCGGCACGAAGAGGATGCCGGCCGCGCCGAGGAGCGGCAGCGCGATGATCCACGTCAGCGTGTGCGCGCCCTCCGAGGCCGCCCCTGCGTCGGTCGCCTCGGCGGCGCCCGGCCACATGCGGACGCAGAAGAGGGCGAGGAGACCCGCCATGATCGCGATGGGCCCCCGCACGTTCCAGCCGTGCGCCTTCGGGACCAGCGCGGCGACGATGGCCGCGAGGACCACCGGCACGGCGCTGCCGGAGAAGATGGCCGTGAGGACCACCACGACCGCAGCCGCGGCCAGGCCGCCGAGCTGCGAAGTGCCGAAGGAGAGCGGCGCGCCGCCGCCGCCGGGGGAGGCGGCGGGCGCGTCGTGGTGGCCGTGGCTGGCGTGGCTATCAGCGCTCATGGGATCCGTCCGTACGCGGTCAGAGCGACGACATCGGCGCTTGCGGCCGTGCGACGCTGATCGACTTCTTGCTCACGAGCCCGAAGGCGTTCTTCACTTCGAGGTTCACCGTCTGCGACTTGCCCGGCTCGACGTGGAGCTTGAGTGTTTGCTCCTGGCCGAAGTCCGGCTTGTCGGGCGTGCCGTCGCCGTCCGAGTCCCACCGGTAGCCGTAGCCGACCCCGGGCGCCGCGCTCACGACGTAGTCGTCGTTGCCCGCGTCGACCACGGTGGCGTTCGCGTGGGGCATGGCGAAGAACCAGGTCATCGACGCGAGGCCCACGACCATCAGCGCGCCGTAGAACTGCACGACGCCGTTCTGGAAGGCGCGGAGGACGGTGCCGCTCGCGCTCACCACGAGCGCCGTGAAGCGCGCGAGGAGCCCGTCGACGACGCCCTTGTCGAGCGCCGCGCTGGTGTCGGCGAGCGAGTCGACCATCGAGATGACGGTCGCGTCGTAAAGCTCGTCGACGCGCCACTTGTCGAGGAGGAGCTGGTGCAAGCCGGGCATCTGCTCGGCGAGCTTCTGCGCGGGCTTGCCCTTCTTCACGATGTACATCCAGTACGCGAGGCCCGTCCCGAAGAGGAACGCGAGCACGCCGCCCGCCGCGAGCGGGTACTCCATCTGCTCGGCCCACTCCTTGTCGTTGCCGTGGCCGTAGACCTCGGAGCCCTCGGTGGCCGCCTTGAAGACCGGCTCGAGCCAGTGGTCGAGCGGCTTCTGGTGCAGGATGTGGAAGCCCGGGTTGAGGAGGCCCGCGAAGATCGCGAACGCGGCCAGGATGACGAGGGGGATCGTCATCTGCCAGGGCGACTCGTGCGGCGGATAGCCGGGGGTCGAGAGGTCTTCCTCGTGGTGTTCCTCGGCCCCTGCGTCGTGCGCGACCTCGTGCGTCGCCAGGAGCGACGGGCGGCCGATGGTCCAGCCCTTGAAGTCGCCCCAGAACGTGAGGAAGTAGACGCGGCACATGTAGAACGCGGTCATGGCCGCCGCGATCACCGCCACGAAGTAGAGCGCCGGCCCGATCCACGGCGGGGGCTCGTACACCTTGAAGTGCTTGAGCATCGTGGAGTCGGCCATCGGGTTGACGGAGTGCTCGACGAACGCGTCGTAGAGGATCTCGTCCTTCGAGAAGAAGCCGCTCGTGAAGGGGAGGCCGATGATGGCCGCGGTCGCCGCGGCGAAGGTGCCGTGCGTGAGCGGCATCCACTTGCGCAGGCCGCCCATGTAGCGGACGTCCTGGGCTTTGGTGTCGTCGTGGATGCGCCCGTGCATCGCGTGGATCACCGAGCCCGCGCCGAGGAAGAGGCAGGCCTTGAAGAACGCGTGCGTGAAGACGTGGAAGAAGCCCGCCGTGAACGCGCCGACGCCGACGCCCAGGAACATGAACCCGAGCTGGCTGACGGTGGAGTACGCGAGCACCTTCTTGATGTCGTTCTGCACGAGCGCGATGCTCGCCGCGAGCAGCGCCGTCGACGCGCCCACGATGGCGATGACCATCATCGTGAACGGCGAGAGCACGAACACGAACGAGAGTCGGCAAATGAGGTAGATGCCGGCGGTGACCATCGTGGCCGCGTGGATGAGCGCGGAGACCGGCGTGGGGCCAGCCATCGCGTCGGGGAGCCACACGTAGAGCGGGATCTGCGCGCTCTTGCCGGTGCACCCGAGGAGGAGCGCGAGGCCGACCGCGGTCGCGGCGCTGATGGTGAACGGCTTGGCCGGCTGGAGGAACGAGAGGATGCCCGTGTAGACGCCGTTGCCGACCGGCCACACGTGCACGCGCCACGCCTCGCCGGGGTGCACGAGGTTCGCCGCGCCGCTGGCGATGCCGGTCCAGTCGAGCGCGCCGGTGTAGTGCGCGATGAGGA
Organism: uncultured delta proteobacterium; assembly: GCA_963797395.1. Classification (GTDB taxonomy): domain Bacteria; phylum Myxococcota_A; class Polyangia; order Polyangiales; family Polyangiaceae; genus Palsa-1150. The sequence goes on along the minus strand of CAWCPA010000006.1, from coordinate 2,970,778 downwards.
ACATCGCGCAGAGCAGGCCGAAGTCGCCGATGCGGTTCGCGATGAACGCCTTCTTGCCGGCCGCCGCGTTCGCCGAGACCTCGTACCAGAAGCCGATGAGCAGGTACGAGCAGAGCCCGACGCCCTCCCACCCGACGAAGAGGAGCGGGAGGTTGTCGCCCAGGATGAGGACGAGCATCGAGAACACGAACAGGTTCAGGTACGCGAAGAACCGCGCGTAGCCCTTGTCCCCGGCCATGTACGACGTGGCGTAGAGGTGGATGAGGAAGCCGACGCCCGTGACGACGAGCATCATGATCCCGTTCAGCTGATCGATGCTGAAGCGGACGTCGATGGGGATGTTCATCCCGTCGCGCCCGCCCGTCGTGTGCATCCACTCCCAGGCCGTCCAGGCGAGCTTCACGTGGCCGTCGCCCTGCTGGTCGACGAGCGCGTGGAGGTCGAGGAAGGCGATGACCGTCGCGAGGAAGCTCACGCCGACCGCGGAGAGCGTCATCAGCTTGACGGCCGCGTCGCCGAGGCGCTTGCCCCAGATGCCGTTGACGAAGGCCCCGAGGAGGGGCATCCCGAGGATGACCGCGATGAGCGCGTAGTCGTTCGCGGGGAAGATCGAGAGCATGGCGGGGTTCCCGACTTAGTTCTTCAGGAGGTCGGCGTCGTCGGACCGAACGGTGCGACGCAGGCGGTAGAGGGCGAGGACGATCGCCAGGCCGACCGCGACCTCGGCGGCTTCGGCGGCGATGATGAAGAATGCGAAGACCTGCCCGGTGTGGCTCGGGCCGGCGTAGTTGGCGCGCATCACCTGCGCGACGTGCTGCCGGTTGAACGACACCAGCGCGAGGTTCACGGCGTTGAGCATCACCTCGATGCTCATGAGCTGCGTGAGGACGTTGCGCCGGAAGAGGAAGCCGACGCCGCCGATCAGGAAGACGAGCGCGCTCAGCGCGGTGTATTGCTCGATCGGCATCAGGAGGCTCGCTGTTTGGGGGCGGGGGCGTCGAGGGTGCCCGGCTCGGGCAAGTGGATCTCGTGGCTGAAGACGCCCGAGTGCTGCGGCTCGCCGGTGACCGTGGTGGTCTCGACCGACTCGAGCTCGGACTTCGAGAGGCTGCGCACGCCCTGACGTCCGCGCGCGACCGCGATGGCGCCGACGACGGCGACCATGAGAAGGATGCTCGCCACCTCGAAGGGCACGAGCGCGTCCGTGAAGAGGACGCTCCCGAAGGCGTCGATGCCGCCGAAGGTCACCGGCACGAACGGGGGAACCTGCTGCGGCACGCTCACCCGCCACACGCCGAACATCGCCCCGAGCCCCGCGAGCGCGAAGAGCCCCGCGCCGAAGGCGCGCGCCGGGAGCCCGCGCCGGTCTTGGGGCGGCGTGGCCATCGGGCCGAGGAGCATGATGACGAAGAGGAAGAGGACGACGATGGCGCCCGCATACACGATGAGCTGAACCGCCGCCAGGAACTGCGCGTCGAGCCCCAGGAAGAGCGCCGCTACGCTGAGGATGAGAAGGAGGAGCCCCATCGCGCTACGGATGGGGTTCTTCGCGAGGACGACCGACAGCGCGCCCGTCAACGCCAGGGCGGCAAAGACGTACGAAGCGATGGATCCGATCGTCATTCGTCAGCTCCAGGGCTCTACGGTCAGCTTCGCGTCGGCCTGTTTGCGCTCGCCGCGTACGTACGCCTCGAACTCGGGGCGGAACTTCTGGATGAACGCGAGGGCCGGCATCGCCGTGCCCTCCCCGAACGCGCAGATGGTGTTGCCCATGATGCCGTTCGCGATCTCGTGGAGCCCCGCGAGCTCCTCCATCGAGGCCTTGCCCTCGAGGACCTTGCGGCACACTCGCTCCAGCCAGGCGCTGCCCTCGCGGCACGGCGTGCACTGCCCGCACGACTCGTGGCGGTAGAACTGCATCAGGTTCTGCATGCACCACACCGGGTCGGTCCCCTGCGCGATGACGGTCACGCAGCACGTGCCCAGCATCGTGCCGACGCCGCGCATCGTGTCGACGCCGAGCGGCACGTCGAAGACGCTCTTGCCGTTCCACGGGTGGAGCGGCTGCTTCGGGTCGGGCGCGTGCACCGTCTCCTCGGGGCGCAGCACCGGCGTCGACGACCCGCCCGGGATGACGCAGAGGACGCCGCGGTCGCCCATCACGCCGCCGCCCACGTCGTAGATGAGCTCATTGAGGGTGGGCCCGACCGCGAGCTCGAGGACGCCCGGCTTCTTCACGTGCCCGTTCAGGCCGTAGAGGCGCACGCCGCCGTCGCCGATCGAGTGGAGCCCCGAGAGCTTGCTGAACTCCTCGCAGCCCATGCCGAAGGCGGTGGGCACGGCGGCGATCGTCTCGAGGTTGTTCACCGTCGTGGGGCACCCGAAGACGCCCGCGTTGGCGGGGAAGGGGGGCTTCATCCGCGGCTCGCCCCGGCGGCCCTCGATCGAGTTGAGCATCGAGGTCTCTTCGCCGCAGATGTACGCGCCGGCGCCGGAGTGGACGTGCACCTCGATGGGGTAGCTCTTCCCGAACGGCGTCTTGCCCAGGTAGCCCTTCGCCTTCGCCTCGCGGATGGCGCTCTCGAGGCGCGCCTTCGAGAGGTGGAGCTCGTCGCGCACGTAGATGTACGCGACGTTCGCGCCGATCGCGTACGTCGCGATGAGGCAGCCCTCGATGCACGCGTGCGGGTTGAGCTCCATCAGCGTGCGATCCTTGTGCGTGCCGGGCTCGCCCTCGTCGGCGTTCACGACGAGGTAGTGCGGCTTCGCGCCCACCGCCTTCGGCATGAAGCTCCACTTCACGCCCATCGGGAAGCCCGCGCCGCCGCGGCCGCGGATGTTCGCCTTCTTCGCCTCGTCGACGACCTGCTCGCGGGTCATCGTGGTGAGGACGCGGCGCGCGACCTGGTAGCCGCCGAGATCGCGCTCGTAGACGGGGAGCGTCCAGCCCTGGGGCCGGGAGTACGTGCGCGTGAGGTAGTCGGTGCGCTTGAGCATGTCAGCCCTCGAGTAGCCGGTTCAGGATCGCGTCGAGGCTCTCGCGCGTGAGGTTCTCGTGATAGTCGCGGTCGACCTGGATCATCGGCGCCGTGCCGCAGCTCGCGAGGCACTCGGCGGAGCGGAGGGTGACCTTCCCGTCGGGGGTGGTCTCGCCGCAGTGGATGCCGAGGCGCTTCTCGCAGTGCTCGATGACCTCGTACGCGCCGCGGAGCGCGCAGGGCAGCGTCCGGCACACCCAGACCTGGTGCTTGCCGACCGGGTGCTGGTTGTAGAGCGTGTAGAACGTGACGACGCCGCGAACGTGCGCAGGCGAGACGTCGAGCTTCTGGGCGACCCACTCGACGATTTCGTCGCCGATCCAGCCTTCTTGCTCCTGGCAGAGGTGGAGGAGCGGAAGCGTCGCCGCCATCTTCGTCGGATACCGCTCGAGGATCTCCTGAAGCTTGCGCTCGCGTTCGGGGCTCAGAGCGAAAGGCATCGCGGGGGCAAGTCCTTCGTGGAAAGCGAGGAAAACCGGGGGAAAAACCGGCGCAAACCTAGTGGGGACCGCAAGCGGGTGTCAAGGCGGGTCTGGAGCAAGATTCCCTTGAGCCGCGCGATCGCCACCCGCTATGATTCGTGAGCGCGTGTGCGCGTGTTTTCGCTCGCGGAATTCGTCCTCGTTTCCTGAAGGCCCGCTGAATCGGCCCCGAGAGAGGTGCTCTAGTGTTCTGTCCGAACTGTGGCACGCAGAACCCGGATACGGCGCAAAGCTGCTCGAAGTGCAGCTTCAACCTGAAGGGCGCCGCCGCTCCGAAGTTCAAGGGGACGATGCTGATGATGAATCAGCCCACGCCGGGCGGAACCCCGGCTCCCGGCGCCGCGCCGATGCCCGGCGCGCCTGGCGCCGGGCTGCCCGGTGCGGCGGCGCGGTCGACCGGGTCGGGCGCGCCCCCCGGCGCGGTGGCTCCGCCCAGCAAACTGAAGGGGACGATGGTCGGCGTCGCACCGATGGCGGGCGGCTTCCCGGGCTCGATGCCCGGCGGCCCCTCCCCGATGGGTGCCCCGGCCCCCACGCCGGCCCCGGAGGCGGCGCCTCCTGTGTTCTCGCCCCCGGTCCAGCAGCAGGGCGTTAACCCGCTCGGCGGCACCGTCGCCGCCGATGTGTCGTCCTTCGCCGCGGCGTTTGGCAATGCCCCGGCCCCGCAGGCGGCTCCTCCGGCCCCCGGTGGCTACGGCGCGCCCCAGGGCGGCGCGGCTCCCTTTGCGGCGACGACCGCGGTGCCGGCCGCCTACGGCGCGCCTCCCTACGGCGCTCCGCCTCCCGGGTATGGCCCTCCCCAGGGCTACGGTGGGCCTCAGGGCGGTCCGCCCCAGGGCTATGGCCCCCCTCCGGGGCAGCAGCCCGGCGGCTACGATCCGAACGCGCCTCCCGGCGGCGGTTACGGCGCCCCGCCTCCCGGCTACGGGCAGCAGCAGCAGCCCGGCTACGGCCCGCCTCCGGGCTATCCGCAGCCTGGTCCGGGCGGCCAGTACGGTTCGCCCCCCGGCTATCCGATGCAGGCCGGCCCCGGCGCCATGCAGCCGTACGGGCAGGGCGCGCCGATGATGGGCCCCGGCGGCCCAGCGGGCGCGGTCATGGGCGCGATGGCGGGCGGCAGCGGCCCCACGCGGCGCAACGCCCTCATGACGATGCTCCTCCCGCTCGCCGTGATGGTCGGCGGCAGCATCCTCTGCACCATCCTCACGATTGTCACGGGCATCGGCCTCTTCGGGCTGCTCCAGCTCCTCTTCTTCCTGGGCGGCGCGGCATGGGGCCTCATGCTCTTCATCCCCATGGTCAACGAGCTGAAGTTCGTCACGAAGAACGAGCAGCTCGCGTGGTGGCCGATCTTCGTCCCGATCTACAACTACTACTGGATGTGGGTCGTCATCCCGGCCGAGGTCACGAAGGCCAAGCAGATCCTCGGCGTGCAGCAGCCGGTCCGGCCGATCGTCCTCTACATTTTCCTCTGGCCGTTCGCCCTGGCCAGCGACATCAACGACATGGTCCGCTGACCCTTCCGGTCACGCGGTCCATCGCGCGGGGGTCCCTGAGGGGGCGGACCCCGTCCGCGGACAGGCCGAAGACGGCCGAGGACACCCGCTCCGATCGAGCGAGACCCGGTCCGTGGAAGGACCCTTCCGGACCCTGAAGTCCCGACCGACTCGTTTGCAAGCAAACGAGTCGGCGGCCAGATTGGGTCCCGGAGGGTCCTGTTCGTCGGGCGGTCAGGTTGGGTTGCGGGGTGTTGGGTTTTTGCGGTCGCGGGTGTCGGGGAGGTCGGGCATGCGGAGTGCTGAGGGCACGGGCATGCACGCGATCTTCTTTGGACTGAAGCGGGCGCACCACGGGGTGCTGCGGCTGACGAGGACCCTGCTGGCGGGGGCGGGGCTGACGCCGGCGCGGTTCGACATGATGTTCGCGCTGCGAAGCCGGCACGGCGTGTCGCAGCGGCACCTGCAACGCCTGCTGGGGGTGACGCGGGCGACGGTGAGCAAGATGCTCTCGTCGCTCGAGAAGCTGGGGTTCGTCGCGCGCTCGGTCAATCCGTACGACCGGCGCAGAAAGACGGTGAAGCTCACGGCGCCGGGGCGAATGCGGTTCGTGCAGGCGAACATGGCGCTGCGGCGCTCGGGCTGGGCGCAGCTCGCGGTGGAGAGCGCGCTCGGCGACGGCCGGCTCAAGTACCGCTGGTACGACGCGCAGAGCTGCCAGCTCGCGACGTCGGACACCGACGGGATCCTCAGCGCGTTTCGCCGCAACTACGGCGATGGGGCGACGCTCGTCTATCCCTGCGGGCCGCAAGACTCGCTGCCCGACGAGGACGAGTGCGAGGCCTTCGAAAAGATGGCGGACCTCTACGCCGAGCCCGCCCCGCCCGGCGCCATCGTCGACGAGTCGACCCTGTGGCCCGGAGACTGAGCGCGCTGGTGCCCGGCGGCTAGACGTTGAACTTGAAGTGCATCACGTCGCCGTCCCGGACGACGTACTCCTTGCCTTCGATGCCCATCTTCCCGACGTCGCGGGCCTTCGCCTCGCCGCCGAGCTTCACGAAGTCTTCCCACCAGATGACTTCGGCCTTGATGAAGCCCTTCTCGAAGTCGGTGTGGATGGCGGCGGCCGCCTGCGGCGCCCTCGATCCCTTGCGGATCGTCCACGCGCGCACCTCGGTCTTGCCGGCGGTGAGGAACGTGATGAGCCCGAGGAGCTCGAACCCGGTGCGGACCACCGTGTAGAGGCCGGGCTCCTTCAGGCCGGCGCTGGCGAGGAACTCGGGGCGATCGGCCGGATCGAGCTCGGCGATCTGCGATTCGAGCGCGGCGCAGATCGGGACGATGGGCGCGCCCTCGCTGTCGGCTCGCGCCTTGAGGGCCTGAAAATGCTTGTTGCCCGCGAGGTTGGCCAGCGATTCTTCGTCCACGTTCGCGATGTAGAACGTCGGCTTGGCCGTGAGGAGGTGCATCTCCCCGACGATGCCCGGCGCGTCGGCGTGGTCGGGCAGGCGGAAGGTGCGGGCAGGCTTGCCGTCGTCGAGGTGCTTGGCGAGGCCGTCGCAGATCTCGGCGGCGAGCTTCTCGACGGGGCTGTTCGACTTGACGAGCTTCTTGGCGCGGTCGCCGCGCTTGGTCACCGTCTCGAGGTCCTTGAGGCAGAGCTCCATCGTGACGGTGTCGATGTCGGCCACCGGGTCGACCCGGTTTTCGACGTGCACGACGTTCACGTCCTCGAAGCAGCGGGCCACCTGGACGACCGCGTCGACCTCGCGGATGTGCGCGAGGAACTGGTTGCCCAGGCCCTCGCCCTTGTGCGCGCCGCGCACGAGGCCCGCGATGTCGACGAAGTCGATCGTGGCCGGGACGATGCGGTCGGCGTGCACTACCGAGTCGAGCGCCGCGAGGCGCGCGTCGGGCACGGAGACGACGCCGACGTTCGGCTCGATGGTGCAAAAGGGATAGTTTGCCGCCTCGGCCTTCGCCGACGAGAGCGCGTTGAAGAGCGTCGACTTCCCGACGTTGGGGAGGCCGACGATGCCGACGGAAAGGGCCATGGGAATCTGTAGGGTGCGCGAGCTATCATGCGCGATCGGTGCTCGCAAGGTGAGCGGAACGCCCGAAATGGAGACCCCCCGAGACCCGCCTGACGTCCGCATCGCCCCCGCGCTGGCCGGGCGCACGATCGCCCTCTGCGTGACGGGGAGCATCGCGGCGTACAAGGCCGTCGAGCTTGCACGCCTCTTCGTGAAGGCCGGGGCGCGCGTGCTGCCGGTCATGACGCCGTCGGCGGCGCGCTTCGTGGGCCCCGTGACCCTCGCCGGAATCTGCGGCGAGGCCGTCGCGACCAACATGTGGGATCCCGCGTTCGCCGGCGAGATGCACGTCAGCCTCGCCCGCCAGGCCGATCTCGTGGCGATCGTCCCGGCCACGGCCGACGTCCTCGCGCGCCTGGCCCAGGGCCGCGCCGACGATCTGGTCGCGGCGCTCGCGCTCGTGGCGCGCGGCCCAGTGCTGGCCGCGCCCGCGATGCACCCGCGGATGTGGGGCCACCCCGCGACTCAGAAGAACGTGGCGGAGCTCGCGTCCCAGGGACGGGTCGCGCTCGTGGGGCCGGTGCGCGGCGAGGTCGCGTCCGGCGAGGAAGGGCTCGGGCGCATGGCCGAGCCGGAGGCGATCTTCGCCGCGGCCGCCGCGCTCCTCGCGCCGCGCGCCGACCTGGCGGGCCTGCGGGTCGTGGTCACGGCCGGCCCCACGGTCGAGGACCTCGACCCGGTGCGCTTCCTCGGCAACCGGTCGAGCGGGAAGATGGGGTTCGCGATGGCCGAGCGAGCCGCGGCGCGCGGCGCCGACGTCACCCTAGTCGCGGGGCCCGTGCACCTCGCCACCCCGCGCGGCGTCCGCCGCGTCGACGTCCGCGGCGCCCTCGAGATGCAGGGGGCGCTGTGGGACATCCTCGGCAAGGACCTCGCGGGGGCCGACGCGCTGGTGATGGCGGCCGCGGTGGCCGATCATCGCCCAGCAAAGAAGGCGGATCACAAGCTGAAGAAGGGCGACGGGAGCGCGACGATCGAGCTCGTGAAGAACCCCGACCTCATCGCGGAGATTGGCGCGGCGCGCCAGGCGCTGCCGCGCGACGAGACGGCGCGGCGGCGGCCGGCCCTGGTGGCGTTCGCGGTGGAGACGGGCACCGAGAGCGCGCGGCTCGCCTATGCACGCAAGAAGCTGCAGGAAAAGCGGGTCGACCTGGTCGTCGCCAACGATCCGGCCGACGCGTTCGGGCGCGACGACAACCGTGTGGTTCTGGTCGGTGGCGGGGGCGACGAGTTCCTACCGCCTGCGAGCAAGGCGGCGCTCGCGGACGTGATTCTCGACCGGGTTACGTCGTTCCTGTAACCCGGCAGGGGCACTTCACGCGGAGTCCCCGGGCCGTGAAAACCGAGTATTCTTGTACTGTGCGATGGATCTTCGGTCTGGCGGGGGTGGCGGCCATCGGGGCTCTGAGCGCGTGTGCCGCGATCGCAGGGCTCGATAAGTATTCGAAGGAAGAGGCGGACGCGAGCGTCGGCGACGCGTCGATGGTCGTCACTGGGCCCGACGGCCAGTCGACTTCGGGCGACGACTCCAGCACGCCGACGGGCGACGACGCGGGCGACGACGGGCCGGGCTCGGTCGGCGCGTGCGTCGACACGCAAGACGACGTGCTCAACTGCGGCGCCTGCGGCAGCGCCTGCGATCAGGAGCGGAGCAAGGGCGCGGCCTGCATCGCCGGCAAGTGCACGTACACGGGCTGCGGCCCGGGCTGGCTCGACTGCGACTCCTCCGGCACGAACGCGAACGGCTGCGAGACCTCGAACACCAGCACGATGAACTGCGGCGCGTGCGGCGCCGTGTGCGACTCGACGAACAGCGTGGGCGCCACGTGCGCCGCCGGCGACGGCGGCGTCGTCTCCTGCCAGTACACGGGCTGCAACGCCGGCTTCGGCGACTGCGCGCCGGCCGCGCCCGACACCGACGGCTGCGAGACCTCCCTCACGACCGCGCAAAACTGCGGCCAGTGCGGCCAGGCGTGCGACACCACGAACAGCACCGGCGCGAGCTGCCCGGACGGCACGACGTGCCAGTACACGGGCTGCAACTCCGGCTACGCCGACTGCAACGCGGACGCGCCCGACACCGACGGCTGCGAGACGAAGGTCGCCGCGGCCTCGTGCACCGCGTGCGGCGGCCAGTCGTGCGACACGAGCCATAGCCAGGGCGCCAGCTGCGACGTCGATGCCGGCGCGACGTGCCAGTACTCGGGCTGCAACTCGGGCTACGCCGACTGCAACTCGACGCCGCCCGACCAGAACGGCTGCGAGACCAAGATCACCACCACCAGCAACTGCGGCGCCTGCGGCCGCGCCTGCGACACGCAGACGACCACGGGCGCGGCGTGCAGTGGGGGCAACTGCACGTACACGGGCTGCCAGCCCGGTCAGCTCAACTGCGACACGTCGAACCATGACGTCAACGGCTGCGAGTCGTCGAGCACGTCGACGACGAGCTGCGGCGCCTGCGGCGTCACGTGCAGCTCGAACACCGGCACCGCGAGCTGCAACGGCTCGACGTGCTCGTACCAGTGCAACTCGGGCCTCACCGACTGCAATGGGTCCAAATCGCCCGACACCGACGGCTGCGAGTGCAGCACGCCGGCCTGCTGCGGCACCGGCTGCCAGACGACCCATGGCAACGGCGTCGGCCAGAACTACTACGACTGCACCGCGACCAAGACGTTCAACCAGAGCCAGGCCACCGAGGCCTGCAACTCGTACATGTCCGCGAACGGCGGCGGCTCGTGCAGCCAGAGCACGACCTGCTGCAACGGCATCGACATCGTCGTCTGCCTCGGCACGACCACGTCGTCGGTCTGCGGCTCCGCGGGCGGCACCTGCTACTGCTGGCAGTACCAGGGCCCGAACCCAGGCCACGTCGAGAAGGTCTCCGGCTCCTGCAAGGTCGCCTGTGGCTCGAGCAGCGACCCGACCTGGAACTGACGCTTCTCTAACCGCTTCAGAGCCCCAGCAGCTCCGCGATCACGGTCGTGAGCTGCTCGGCAGGCTTGGCCGCAAGGAGGGTTCGCGCGGCGCCCGCGCGCTCCAGGGCGGCGGCCTGCGGTCGGCTCGGGACGTCGAAGGCGACGACCGCGATCGCCGCGGTCTCGGGGTTCTTGTGGAGGGCGCGCACCGCCGCGGGCGCGTCGAAGCGGGCCTCGCCGAGCCCGAGCGCGAGGAGCTCGGGCCGGGCGATCGCCGCGGTCACGAGGGCCTCGTACGGGTCCGCCGCGGCCTCGACCGACACGGCGCGCAGCGTCCGGCCGAGGGTGCGCCGGAGCGACGGCGACGCGCCCGCCACCACGACCCGGCGCGCGGGCGGCGAGACGAACGGCGGCACCGTCATCCCTTCGCGCTCGCAGAACGCGCGGACGTCCGCCACGCGAAGGCGGAAGTGGTTGCCGGGCGAGCGCAGCGCGGCGAGGCGGCCCTCGCGGATCCACGCCTGCAGCGTGCGGGTGTGCAGGCCCCAGAAGCGCGCGAGCTCCGAGAGCCGGACGAGCCGGCTGGGCGGCCCGGCGGGTCCCGCGTCTCGCGCGGCGGGTGCATCGTTCGGGGGCGTCGAGCTCACGGCGATGATAGGTTTCCGCCCATGAAGCTCACGGTCAATGGCGCGGGCCAAGACGTGCCCGACGGGCTGACGGTGCGCGGCCTCATCGAGCACCTCGGGCTGACCGAGGGCCCCGTCGCGGTCGAGGTCAACCGCGAGGTGGTCCCCCGGGCTCGGCACGCCGAGCACCGGGTGATGCAGGGCGACGAGATTGAGGTCGTTCATTTCCGTCGGCGGCGGCTGACTCGGGCGCGTCGACCGGCGCACCCACGCGACGACCGGGTTGAGGTCGGGCTTGAGGAACACCTGGCCCCGGGAGCGCGCCCCTTCGAGGAGCGACGGCGCCGAGCCCTGCGTGAAGAACGCGACCGGCAGGCCGGGCCGCTTCTCCAGGAACGTGCGGGCGAGGTCGGTGCCGTCGCCGTCGGCGAGCTCGAGGTCGACGATCGCGCACCCCAGGGTGGCGAGATCAACCTTCCGCGCGGTGGCGAGCGAAGAGGCTTCGCGCACCTGAAAACCTTCGGTCTCGAGCCGGCGAGCGAGCACCCGGCGGGCGACCGCCGAGTCGTCGACGATGAGGACTATCCACATTTCGGAGCGCCCCCACGGCCGCACTATACAGCAAGGGCACGCTTCCCGTTCGCCGATCGAACGCCGGTGCGCGTCACGCGCGCATCGACTAGAGTCCGCCCCAGCGCATGATGGTGACGCACGACTCCGTACGGAAACTCTACGACCGCCCTCTCTTCGCCCTCCTCGACGAAGCGCGCGCCATCCACCAGGCGCACCACCCCGAGCAAGAGGTGCAGCTCTGCACCCTGCTCAGCGTGAAGACCGGCGGCTGCCCCGAAGACTGCAAGTACTGTACGCAGTCGAGCCACTACGAGACCGAGGTCGGCGCCGAGAAGATGCTCGACGTCGACGAGGTGCTCGCCGCGGCGCGTCGCGCCAAGGAGAGCGGGTCCACCCGCTTCTGCATGGGCGCCGCCTGGCGCGAGGTGAAGGACGGCCCGGCGTTCGAGCGGGTGCTCGCGATGATCCGCGGCGTGAAGGGCATCGGCCTCGAGGCGTGCGTCACGCTCGGCATGGTCACGGAGGAGCAGGCCAGGCAGCTCAAGGACGCCGGCCTCGACGCCTACAACCACAACCTCGACACGAGCCGCCAGCACTACAAGTCGATCATCTCCACGCGCACGTACGACGACCGCCTGCGCACCCTGCAGAACGTGCGCGCCGCCGGCGTGACCGTCTGCTCGGGCGGCATCATCGGGATGGGCGAGAGCGTCGACGACCGCTGCGAGATGCTCCGCACCCTCGCGAACCTCGAGCCGCAGCCCGAAAGCGTGCCGATCAACGCGCTCGTCCCCATGCCGGGCACGCCCCTCGGGCACCTGGCGCCGGTCGACCCGCTCGACCTCGTGCGCATGATCGCCGTCGCGCGCATCCTCATGCCGCGCGCGCGCGTGCGCCTAAGCGCGGGCCGCACCGCGCTCTCGCGCGAAGCGCAGCTCATGGCGATGTACGCGGGCGCGAACTCGATCTTCTACGGCGACAAGCTCCTCACCGCCGACAACCCCGCCGAGGACGGCGACCGCGCCCTCCTCCGCGACGCGGGTCTGCGCGCGATGGCGGGCTGACGCCGGTCGGCGGGCGGCGGGCGCTCACCCCTCGGCGCGCTTCACCCAGACCGAGACCGTGAACGTGCGCACGACGTGTTCGTCGCGCACGATGCGGATCTTCCTCACGGCGAAGAGGGCGTGCTTCGGGAACGCCGGCGGAGGCCCGAAGCGCTCGTCCGTCACCCAGACGATCGAGTCGGCGTCGCGCCAGCGATCGCGAGGCCACCAGCGGTCGAAGTCGTCGGGGATGGGCGTGTCGCAGCCCACGTGCACGTCCCCGCGCAGGTCCGCCTCGAGCTGGGCGCAGATGACCCAGTGCGGGCCGACGACGGCGACGTTGTCCATGTCCGGCGCGGCCTGCGCGGCCGCCTCGTCGTGGACGACGCGGAGCACGTCCGGCCAGCCATAGAGCTCGTTCGCGAGGTCGAGGCGCGGCTCGTACGACGCCGGCACGAACCGCAGCATCCCCGGCGCGAGCACCCAGACGTGCGCCGCGACGACCATCGCCCCGCCCGTCGCCGCCGCCGCGATCACGAGCCGCCGCGACGGCCCGGCGGCCTCGCGCGCCAGGGCCGGCGCCAGCGAGAGGAGCGCGGGCGCGACCCAGTGCGGCTCGGCGACCCTGCTCCACAGCGCCAGCGGCAGGAGCACCCCGAGCGGCATCGCGAACGCCAGCAGCAGGAGCATCCCCACCGGGTCCGCGCGACCCCGCCACGCGGCCCGCGCGCCGAACCCCGCGAGGACCGCGATCACGGGCGACAGGTAGAGCAGCTGCCCGCCGAGCAGCGCCCCGAGGTTCCGGAGCGACACGCCCGCGTCCGACTGCGTGTCCGCCAGGCGGTGCGCGAGCATCGGCCAGCCCGTGCGCGCCTCGAACGCCGCGACCGGCGCGAGCACGACGATCCCCGCGGCGAGCCCGGCCCACGGGGCCACCGAGCGCGCGTGCGCGCGCGCCGCCCGGGACGCGTAGGTCCCGGCGAGCGCCGCGAAGAGGAGGACGCCCGTCACCTTCGCCGACGCCGCGGCGCCCGCGAGCAGGCCGGCCGCCGCGAACGCGAGCGTCGCGCGCGTGCCCGCCGCGGGCGCGCGCAGGCCGACGGCCGCGAGGGCGAGGCTGCCGGTCCAGAAGAGCGCGAGAAGCAGGTCGGGCGTCATCGCGAAGAGCCCGACCGCGATCTCCGGCGCGAGGGCCACGACGACGGCCGCCACGAGCGAGCGGCGCCACGTCGCGCCTGACGCGCGGCAAAAGAGCGCCATGACCCAGGGGACGGCCGTGGCGAGCACCGAGGTCACGAAGTGGGCCGCCGCGGGGGTCGGCGCGGTCCCGCCGCCGACCGCGCGCGCGAAGACGCCGACGAGGCCGGGGTGATCGAGATACGCCGGCTGCGGGTGCAGCGCGTAGGCGGCGTAGAGCGCCTCCGAGTCGCCGAAGCCGAGCCGGATGGTCGCGACGATCCGCGCCGCGAAGAGCGCGGCCGTGAGCGCGGCGAGGGCGATGGCCGGCGCGCGGGCGTCCGAAGGTCGCTCGACCTCGCTCGTCATGCGTCAGGCCGCGCGGGCGCGCACGCCGAGCCAGGGGGCGAGCATGCGGGCCACCTCCATCGACGCCGCGCGCTTGTCGCCGAGCAGGGTCTCGACCTCGTCGCACGCCGCCAGCAGCGCCGGGCGCCGGTCGAGCGCGTCGGCCAGGGCCTGCGCGACGCGCTGGGAGTTCACTTCGCGCTGCAGCAGCTCGGTGAAGGCGCGGCGCCCGAGGAGCACGTTCGGGAGCGCGATGTTCGGGGCGGTCACGAGGACGCGCGCCGCGAGCTCGGTGGTGAGGCCGACGCGGTATGCGATGACCGGCACGGCGCGGGCGAGCGCGGCCTCGAGCGACGCGGTGCCCGACGCGCAGAGGGCGGCGTCGAACGCGCGGAGCACGCTCATGGCGCCGACCTGCGGGTCGACGTCGAACGTGCCGACGCGCCGCCCGGCGCACGTCTCCTGGAGCCAGCGGCGGGTGCCGTCGTCGAGGCTCTGCGCGACGAGGACCCGCGCGTCGACGCTCGCGCGGTCGGAGCGCACCTGCTCGTAGGCGTCGAGCATCGGGCAGAGGAGCCGGCGCACCTCGTGCGGGCGGCTGCCCGGGAGGATGGCGACGGTGGACGCGTACGGCGTCATGCCGAGCAGGCGCCGCGCGGTGGCGCGGTCGAGCGGGGACGTCTCGAGCGCGGGGTGCCCGACGTAGTGCGCGTCGACGCCGGCCTTGCGCCAGAGATCGACCTCGAAGGGCAGGAGCACCGCCATGCGGTCGACCGCCCGCCGGAGCACCGCCGTGCGGCTCGCGCGCCACGCCCACACCTGCGGCGCGCCGTACCAGAGCACACGCACGCCCATGTCGCGCAGGTGCGGGGCGAGGCGGGCGTTGAACTCGGTGTAGTTCACGAGCAGCGCGGCCCGGGGCCGGCGCGCCTTCGCCGCGCGCGCGACCGCCCGCCAGGCGCGGAGCACGCTCCACGCGCGCGCCCCTGCCTCGCCGACGCCGAGCGCCGTGGAGGCCCGGAGGTCGCCGACCAGCGCGACGCCCCGGCTGGCGAGCGCCGGACCGCCGAGCCCGAAGGCCTCGACGCCCTGGAGGCGCGCGATGACGCCCGCGGCCGCTCGATCGCCCGACGCTTCGCCCGCGACGACGAGCAGGGAGGTCACGCCTCGCCCTCCTCGCTCGCGACCGCGACGTCGGCCTCGCCGTCGTCGCTCTCGCCGCGGAGCGCGCGGAGGATGGACTCGCCGTAGGCGCGCGCGCGGAAGGCGCCGAAGCCCGGCACGTGCGCGAGGTCGTCGACGGTCTCGACGCCCTCGTCGACCGCGTCCTTCAGGCAGTGGCCCGGCAAGACCACCTGCTCGTCGACGCCGCGGCGCTTGGCCTCGGCGCGGCGCCAGGCCGTGAGGCGCGCCTCGCGCTGCCGCCGCTGGCGCGCGAGGGCCGCAGGCATGCGCACCGGCTCGAAGTGGAAGCGCTCGTCGTCGGGGATGCGGTCGCCCGCGGCGCGGACCGCGCCGAGGAGCTCCGTGACGAAGGCTCGGGCCTCGGGCGACGCCGCCGGCAGGCCGCGCACGCGCCCGAGCTCTTCGACGGTCTTCGGGCGCGCGCGCGCGATGGCGAGGAGCGCGTCGCCGGAGGCCACCTTGTGCGGCGGGACGTCGCGTCGCTCGGCCTCGCGCTCGCGCAGCTCGGCCACGGCGCGGAGGACGGCGAGCTCGCGCTCGGCGAGGCGGCCCGCGCCCTTCACGCGCGTGTAGGGCGGGGAGGGGGCGGGCAGGGAGGCGGCCGCCGCGGTGCCGATGCGGTAGCGCGTCTCTTCGAGGACGGCGTCTTCGATGCCGCGCTCGACCGCCTCGTGCCAGAGCTTGTCGTCGAGCGCCTCGAGGTGCACGACGTCGTCGGCGAGATAGCCGAGCATCCTGTCGTCGAGCGGGCGCAGGCGCCAGTCGTGCTGCTGGAGGGTCTTTCCGATGTGCACGCCGAGCTCGACGTCGAGCAGCGTGGCGAGGCCCGTCGCGAGGCGCGACAGCATGCGCGCCGCGACGGCCGTGTCGTGGACGTTCGCGAGCGGGATGCCGTTCTCGGCCAGGAGGCGCGCGTCGAACGCGACGTCGTGGACGATCTTGACGGGCCCGGCGTCGCCGAGCAGCTCGGCGAGCGGCGCGATCGGCGTGGCCAGCGCGTCGACGACGACCGCGTGCTCTCCGCCGCCCCAGCAGAGCTGCACCGTGCACGGCCGCGCGCGGTACGAGAACATCCCGCTCGCCTCGACGTCGACCGCCACCCGGGGGGCGCGCGCCGCGGCCCGGACGACGTCGCGCAGCTCGTCTTCGCGGGCCACGATGCGGGCCGCGAAGGGCGTGCGCTGCGGCGGTGCGCTCGGGCTCATGACGCCGCGGTGGCTATCACATTCGGGACGTCCTCGCCCGGCGTCTGCGCAGGATCAGCGCCGCCGCCACGACCGAGGCAAATCCCCCCGCCCCCGCCGGCCCGGCGCCCGCGAAGGAGACGTCGCACCCGCTCTTCGGCTGCGCGCAAGACGACTGGAAGCCGTGCCGCGGGGTCGCGTTGCACGGACCCTCCTCCACGGTGCCCCCGTCGGCCACGGACCGCTCGCCGCTCGGCAAATAGATGGAGCAGATGCCGTCGGTGTCGTCGGCGGTGAGCGCGCGCATCGTGGACGTGCCCGGAATGTAGTGCGCGAACATCGTCGCGTGGCTGTCGCCCGTGTGCGCGAGCCCGAAGAAGTGGCCCGTTTCGTGCTGAATGATGCTCTGGAGATCGTAGCCGTCGGAAGGGACAGGATCGCCCAGGGAGAGCTTGATCTGCGGGGTGGAGTTGATCTCCATGTCCGCGTCGTAGAGCTCGCCCGTGTCGGGATCGTACGTAATCGTCGTCAGCCCGAGCGTGTTGCTCGAGTCGTCATACGGCCAACTCTGGTCGTGAAAGATGATGACGTGCTGATTGCCCTGATCCGAGCTGTACTGGACCTGGTCGCACTCGACCGGACCCCAGTCGGCGACCTGGATGCTGACGCGCCCGTCCGGGCACTCGGTGTTCGTCCATTTGTCGAACGCCTGCGCGAAGAGCTGCGACGCCGTCGCGTAGGGGACCTGGACGCTCGCGTCCTGCTGGATATCGTAGCTGATGCAGGCGTTGCTCCAGTAGACGGGCAGCTGCTTGGCGGGCGGGTTCTGCTTCGCGCACCACGCGTCGAAGTCGGGCGGGGTGCACGCGCCCTCCTGCGGCGAGAAGTCGGGCGGCATCGGGCACGTGAGCGTGCGGCAAAATGCCGACGCGTCATGCGCGGCGCCCTCGCAGGCGGCGAGGGCGGCGACGGCGGCGAGTGCGGGGAAGAGTCGCGCCCCCCGCTCAGTGCGCATGCGAGGCGCCCCAGGCGGCGACGATATCTTTGACGACATCGTCGACCAGGCGCCCGTGCATCACATCGGCGGCGAGGCGAGGCGCGCCCGCCGCGGTGGCCCGCGGCGGGACGAGCATGCCCACGGAGGAGCTGCGAACGACGCGCGGCGGCGCCGTCGGCGTGTCGCGCACGACGGGAAACTGCCCTTGCCCGCGCGCCGTGACCACGTACGAGCCGGGCGGGCCGGGCCGCAAGAAGAGGAGCGACGAATCGCCCGGCGCGAACGCGGCCTCGCCTTCGACCTGCTGCCCCACGTTGCCGACGACCCCGCCCATCGTGCGGATCCACGTCTCGCCGCCGGTGCCGAGCTCGCCCGCCACGCCCTGATCGACGTGCACGTGCGTATACGTGTAAATACGGCCGTTCTCCCAGACCGGCTTCGACTCGACGGCGGTGACGATCGCCGCGGTGCTCGATTGCTGGAGAAGGCCGTCCCAGGTGGCGGCAATGGAGACGGACGCCGCGGCGTCCGTGGCGAAGAGAGGACCGACGAGAGGCGAGCCGAGCGCGACGCCAAGCGACAAAACGAACGCAGGCAAGCTGGCGACGGCGCGCGAGAACCTACGCGTGCGCATCATGGTCAAACCGTAGCATGCGAAAAGCCGGCCGGGGCGGGCCGGCAAGGCAGCTTGCGGGCTTACAGCCTGAGGAGCGCGCAGCCCCAGTGCACGCCCGCCCCGAGCGCGAGGAGCATGCAAAGCTGCCCCGGCCGGAGGTTCCCGGCGCGGCGCTGCTCGTCGATGAGGATCGGCAGCGTGCCCGCGCTCGTGTTGCCGAATCGGTCGATGTTCGAGGGCAGCTTCTCGGCGGGCACGCCGAGCTGCTGGCGCACGTACTCGTTGATGCGCGCGTTGGCCTGGTGCGCGAGGAACCAGTCGATCGAATCGATGGAAGTGCCGGTCTCCGCGCAGAGCGCGCGCGCGCACTCGGGCAGGCGCGTGACCGCGAACTTGAAGAGCTCGCGCCCGTCCATCGTGGGGATGTACTTCTGCTCGTCGAAGTCGGTGTGCTTCCAGTACGGGCGCGATCGGAAGCCGCCGCCCTCGACGTAGAGGAGCTTGGCCGCGCCGCCGTCGGTGTGGACCTTCACGGCCTTGAGGCCCGCGTCGCGCTCGGTCGCGCGCAGCACCAGCGCGCCGGCGCCGTCGCCGAAGAGCACCGCGAGCGCGCGGTGCTTGTTCGCGCGCTCCTTGGCCTCGGGCGTGGCCTCGCGGCCGTTGGCCGGATCGAGCGCGTCCCAGTCGTCCCACGGCATGAAGCCGGCGTGCGCCTCGGCGCCCACGAAGAGGATGGTGCGCGCCGCGCCGGTGTGCATCAGCCCGTGGATGACCTGCAGGCCGAAGATCATCGCGGCGCACTGCTGCCGGATGTCGAGCGCGGGCACGCGCTCGAGGCCGAGCTTGTGCGCGAGGAGCGCGCCCGGGCCCGGGAAGATGTGATCGGGCGTCATCGTCGCGAAGACGACGTAGTCGATCTCGGCCGGCGCGATCCCCGCGGCCTCGATCGCCAGGCGGCTGGCCTCGACCGCCATGTCGCTCGCGCCGACGCCCTCGGGCGCGTAGTGGCGCTGGCGGATGCCGGATCGCTTGAAGATCCACTCGTCGTTCGTGTCCATCACGCGCGACAGATCGGCGTTCGCGACCGGGCGCCCGGGGACGTAGTGCCCGGTGCCGATGATTTCGAATCCCATGGAGGCAGGCTCAGTCTTCGGACGACCGGGTTCATGGATACACGAGCGGTACCCACGCCGGCTGAACGTTCATACGCTCGCGGCGGACCGCTTCCCAGTCCGCAATGCGCTGCCCCAGAAACGACGCGGAGGCCGCCAGCGTGAGCCCGGCGACGACGTCGACGAGATAGTGCCAGCGGAGGAACAGGGTCGCGACGATGATCTGCGTCGCGAGGAACCCGATGACCGGCCACGAGTATTTGAACGGCACGAGCTTCCGGTGGCGGAAGCTGAAGATGGCCAGATACGTGGGCACGGCGGTGTGCAGGGACGGAAAATGTCCTTCTGCGCGCCGCCCTTGTCGACCGCCTCGCGCACGAGCGGCCAGAACACGGGCCCCTCGAGCTCGTGCTGGAACGAGCCCTTCAGGTACCAGTAGGGGCCCCAGCCGGGCACGACCATGTAGAGAAGGTGCGCGGTGAGAAAGACGAGCAGGAGGCCCACCCCGAACCGCCCGAGGATGCGCTCGTTCCGCAGCCCGAAGAGCGCGGGGAGCACGTGGACGGTGAGGATGAGAAAATACAGGAAGTAGAAGAACGCGAACCACTCCGTCGTCCGGACGGTGACGTAGCGGTCGAGCCACTGGCTCGGCTCGACGCCGAAGACGCGGACGTCGAACGCGTAGATGCGCGCGTCGACCCCCCACGGGCTCACCGCCGGAAGGATCTCGCGGAGCTGGAAGAAGGTGCCGAGGAGGATCGCGAGGATCGCCAGCCGGTAGACGAGCGACGCCGCGGCGCCGCCCCACCGGAGGAGCTGCATGCGCACGAGCGCGAGCACGAACAGGTAGAAGCCCAGGTCCGCGGCCACGTGCACGATGCACGTGTTGCGGTTCGGCCCCTTGCCCATCGCGAGCGCGGCGAGGATGGCGACGAGGTACCCGAGGATCAGCCAGTCTTGCGAGGCGAGGCTGTTGACGAAGGCCGTCCACGACGAGGGGATCTCCGCGTCGCGCGGCGACAGCGAGCGCACGGCAATCGCGTGGGCGAGCGCGTCGCTGGTGAGGGAGCGTCGCGCGTCGCGGGGAGCCTGGGAAGCCCTTGCCTTCAGGATGGCCATACAGTCCGTTCGAGCCGAATGCCGGAGGGCGCGCGAGCCGCGCAGCAGCCTCCCGGACAAACCATGACCACTTCTCCGGGCGACCGACAACGCCAGGAAGGTGCGTAATTCAGGTGGCGGCGCCGGCCGGCCCGGCGAGGCCCAGGACGACGAGCGGCTCGTTCGAGCGCGTCATCGTCACGAGGTCGCCGATCGTGACGTCGTGCACCAGGTGATCGCCGTCGAGGAAGAGGCGCGCCTGACGCATGCGGCTCCGGACGTGGAGGGCCTGGCCGGCGCTCTCCGGCCCCGCATCGCTTGCATCGCCCGGGCCCGAGACGAGACCGAGCGTCATCTTGAGGGCCTGATCGTTCGGTCGATAGGGCTCGCGGACGACGAACTGGAGGTCGGTCGAGTCGAGCGGCAGCACGCGGCCGCCCGCGCTCCGCTGCGCGGCGGTGGATCCGGCCGCGGGGCCGACCCACACGCCGCTCGACTTGTGCTCCTCCTCGGAGAGCGTCTCCGTGGACGCAGGGTCGGCGCCCGGGCGGATGAGCCGGAGGATGTACCGCGAGGTGGCCGCGGGGGACGCGTGGCAGAAGAGCGCCTCGTTGAGGACACGGCGGTGGAGCGTCCGGCCGTTGAGCTCGACGCGCATGCGTGTGAGCTCGACGCGTCGGAGGGACCCGTCGAGGGCCGCGGCGAGCGTCTGCCGGACGCTGCCCTTCTTCGCGGCGCAGAAGAACCCGATGGAGTACGCGGGCGCGCTGTTCACGCCGAGGAGCGGCACGCCCGGGCCGATGCCGTGCGACGCGCCGAGGAGCGTCCCGTCGCCGCCGATGGTCACGACGAGGTCGCACTGGCCCTGCACCTCGAAGTCGTGCGGGCGATCGTGCCAGACGACCTCGGCGCCGAGCGCGGCCAGGGCCTCGCGCGACTCCTCGATGGTCTCGACGTGATTGTCGTGGCTCGCCCGCATGCGGCGCACGGTCTCGTCGCCTGCGTCGACGAGCGCGACGATGCGCGCGTCGTGCTCCTCCTCCACCCACTTGCGCCACGAGGAGCGCTTGAGCACCACGTGGACGCGGGGTGCCCGCGCGCTCATGGCGAGCCCTTCGCGCGGGCCGGAATTTCGGCGAGGCGGCGCATGGCGAGCTCGGTCTTGGCGTCGCGGATGGCGCCTGCGCGGCAGTGCTCGAGCACGTCGCGCGCCGGGAGGGCGACGATCGCGGCGAAGCGCTCGAGGGCCAATCCGTCCTCGGTGGGCAGGGCGCGCGAGGCGGGATCGACCTCGGCGCAGAAGAAGAAGTTGCGCTCGCCGATCATGCCCGGCACGGGGAAGGTCCACCCGCCGAGCTCGCGCATCGCGGCCTCGCTCGCCACGAACCCGAGCTCCTCGTGGAGCTCACGCGCGGCGGCGGCGGCCGGCGCCTCGCCCGGCTCGATGAGCCCCGCCGGCAGCTCCCAGAGGCCGCCCACTTGCTCGCGCGGCAGGCCCACGAGCGCGCACGGGGGTCGCACCGCCGAGCGCAGGTACACGTGACGCTCGCCGTGCTCGTCGTCGTAGAAGGCCGCGATGACGGCCGAATCGAGGGCGTTGCGCGTGCCGATGTCGTACTGGAAGGGCGGGCTCTCGTCGCCGTTCGGGTACGTCAGCACCAGGTCGACCCGGGTGACATTGAGGAACCCACCGGTCGCGAGCGCCCCTTCGGTCCGATCGCGGGCGACCCGGACGCGTATCGCGGGAAGGGGAGGCAACGGTCGCACGGCCGCTTCGACCGCAATCTCTTAGCGCCCTCTGTCGGCAGAGCCAAGGGCGAAGCCGACCGCGAGGTGACGAACGGGCGTCGAAGGCCGCCGACCCGGAAGGCTTGCCCCCGAACCATTTGCTAGACTCGGAGCGATACGGAAACGAGGACCGAGGGAAACTTTTTTTGCGCCTCGCGCGTCAACCTCTGTGAGGGGAGCGCCGCTCCGCTCGAGCTCCCCTGCCGTTGAACCCTGCATGACCAGCCTAGAGCACGGAATCGAGCAGATTCGCCGGCTCTCGGGACAAGCCGAGCGACGCATTCGCCTCGAACGCGCGATGCGTGTGGGTGCGGAGGCGCTCTGTGCGGGCCTGGTCGTCGCCGTCGCCTTCGTCGCGGCACGGAAGGTGGGCCTCGTCTCCGAGTCGGTCGCGCGAGGGGCGCTCGCCGCCGCGGGGGCCGGCGTGGCGCTCGCGGCGGTCGTCGCCTGGGCGTGGCGCCTCCCCGAGCGCGCCGGCGCGCGCCGGCTCGATCGGTTCCACGCCCTTCACGATCGCTTCGCGAACGCGCTCGCCTTCGCCGGCGTCGCGCCGCGGACGGAGTTCATGGACGCGGCGATCGAAGACGCGGTGGCCGCCGCGCCGGCCGCGCGCCCGCGCCTCGCGGTGCCCATTCGCTGGCCGCGCGCGCTCGGAGGGGCCGCGGGGCTCGTGGCGGTGCTGGCGGGCACGATGCTCTTCGAGGTGCGGGCCCACGTCCCCGTGGCGCGCGCGAAGACGATCGACCCCGTCGAGATGGCCCCCGACGATCTCGACGACGTCAAAGACTTCCTCAAGCAGATCCGGCAAAAAGACACGAGCGACGAGACCAAGGCCGCGGTCGACGAGTTCAACCGCCTGGTCGACGACATCGCGAGCCGGCGGCTCGACCGCACCGAGGCCTTCCGCCGGATGGAGGCCCTCGAGGAGAAGCTCCTCGACGGCGCCGCCGCCGACCGCAAGGCGCTCGAGCAGCAGATCGAGCGGATGGGCGAGGAGCTCAAGAAGGCCGACCTCACCAAGCCCGCGGGCGAAGCGATGGCCGACGCGAAGCTCGACAAGGCGAGCGACGCCCTCAAAGAGCTCTCGAAGAAGGTGCGCGGTGCGGCGAAGAGCGGCTCGGTCGACAAGGCGCAGCTCGAGCAGATGCGCCAGGCGATCAAGGAGGCCGTCGAGCAAGCCGAGAAGCGCCAGGCCGAGCTCGAGCAGCGGCGGCAGGAGCTGGCCGACGAGATCCTCAAGCGCAAAGAGAAGATGGCCGACGGCGGCGGCAGCGACGAAGAGCGCAGCCTGCTCGAGAAGAAGCAGCGCGAGCTCGAGCGCCTGGACCGCGACATCGAGGACCAGAAGAGCGGCGGCCGCCAGCTCGACCGGCTCGATCGCGAGCTCGAGCAGGCCGCGGAAGACCTGATGAAGGACCTCGGCGCGAGCGCCGACGACCTCGATCAGGGCGCCGAAGACCTGAACCATATGCAGCAGGACCAGCAGAGCCAGGAAGAGAAGGAGCAGCTTCGCCAGCAGCTCGAGGAGCTCCGCCAGCTCTTGCGGCAGCAGGGTCAGGGCCAGGGCGGCAAGGCGCAGATCGTCCGGCTGAAGCGCTTCGGGCAGATGGCGCGCGGCCAGGGCGGGCAGCAAGGCCAGGGCGGCGATCAGGGCCAGGGCCAGGACGGGCAGGGCCAGCAAGGCCAGGGGCAGGGCCAGCAAGGAAACGGCGGCCAGGGACAAGGCCAGCAGGGACAGGGCCAGCAGGGGCAGGGCGCCGGTCAGGGCCAGCAAGCCCAGGGAGGGGGCGGGCAGGGGCAGGGCGGCCAGGGCCAGGGCGGCGAGACGTGGGTGCTCGGTCCGAACGGCGAGAAGATCCTCATGCTCTCGCGCGGCAGCGGCGGGCAAGGCCAGGGTCAGGGCCAGGGCGGCGGCGACGGCGACCCGCAGGGCCCGTCCTCGCAGAGCTGGGGCACCGGCCACGACCCGAAGCTCCAGGGCCAGGCGACGAACCCGAAGATGGGCACCCAGGACACGCAGGTGCAGGGCTCCGACTCGGGGCAGGGCGGCTCGCGCAGCCAGGTGATCCTCGGCGCGTCGGAGCGGGGCTTCACCTCGAAGGGCTACAAGAAGGTCTACACCGAGTACCACCAGGTCGCCGAGGAGTCGGCGGCCAAGGACGAGATCCCCGGCGGCTATCGCTTCTACGTGAAGCGCTACTTCCAGCTCATTCGCCCTCGCGACGAGTGAGCCGACACGTCGATGCGAAGGCATCGCCCCATTTCGATGCGCAGGCATCGCCAGCAAAAGGATTCCAGACCATGTCCGAGACCCAGGCGGTGCGGGAGCAGGTGCAGGCGTTTCGCCAGCGCATCGACGATCTCCGCGCGGAGATCGCCAAGGCCATCGTGGGCAACCGCGAGGTCGTCGACGGGGTGATCACGTGCATGCTCGCCGGCGGGCACGCGCTCCTCGAGGGCGTGCCGGGCCTCGGCAAGACGATGCTCGTGCGCACGCTGGCCGAGACCCTGTCGCTCACGTTCTCGCGCATCCAGTTCACGCCCGACCTCATGCCGGCCGACATCCTCGGCACGACCGTCATCGACGAGACGCAGGGCGGCGGGAAGGCGTTCGAGTTCCGCAAGGGGCCGATCTTCGCGAACATCGTCCTCGCCGACGAGGTGAACCGCGCGACGCCGAAGACGCAGAGCGCGCTCCTCGAGGCGATGCAGGAGCACCGCGTGAGCGTCGGCAAGCGCACGCACGTCCTCGACGAGCCCTTCGTCGTCCTCGCGACCCAGAACCCCCTCGAGATGGAGGGCACGTACCCGCTGCCCGAGGCGCAGCTCGACCGCTTCTTCTTCAAGCTTCACGTGCCCTTCCCGGGCCGGGAGGAGCTCCGCGAGATCCTCGATCGCACGACGGGCGGCGCCGTCGAGCCGTGCAAGCCCGTGCTCGATCGCGAGGCCATCCTCGCGATGCAGCGCCTCGTGCGGCAGGTGCCGGTCGCGCGCCACGTGCAGGACTACGCGATCCGCGTCCTCCAGGCGACGCACCCCGACGGGCCGGGCGCGCCGGAGCTCACGAAGCGCTTCGTGCGCTACGGCAGCTCGCCGCGCGGCGGGCAGGCCGTGCTCCTCGCGTCGAAGATTCGCGCGCTCTTCGACTCGCGCTTCGCGGCCAGCGTCGACGACGTGCGCGCCGTGGTCCACTCGGCGCTCCGCCACCGCGTGCTCCTCAACTTCGAGGGCGAGGCCGAGGGCGTGAAGACCGATCAGGTGATCGACGCCATCCTCAAGGCCATCCCCGAGACCTCGGCCGACGCGCGCCCGGCGGCGCCGTCGTCCAACTAGTCCAGGCGAGCCCGAGGCGCAGCGTGGACATCGATCGCGTCGCAGCGTCCTGGCGGTCGCTCTTTCGCCGCGGGGCCAAGGCCGCTCCCGCCGGCGACGACAATCTCTTCGACGAGCAGTTCCAGCGCAAGCTCGAGTACCTCGTGCTCGTGAGCAGGCGCGTCTTCGCCGGCCGCCTCCGCGCCGAGCGCCGGACGAAGAAGAGCGGCAGCGGGGTCGAGTTCGCCGACCACCGCGACTACCAGCCGGGCGACGACTTCCGCACGCTCGACTGGAGCGTCTACCAGCGCTTCGAGCGCCTGCTGGTGCGCCTGTACGAGGAAGAGGAAGATCTCGCGATTTACCTCATCCTCGACACGAGCGGCTCGATGGCCTTCGGCGCCGAGCGCCGGGCCGACAAGCTCCGGTACGCGAAGAAGGTCATCGCGGCGCTGGCGTACGTGGGCCTCGCGAACCTCGATCGCGTGAGCATCGTCACGACGAGCGACCGCGTGATGGAGCGCATGCCCGAGACGCGCGGCAAGGCGCGCATCTTCAAGGCCTTCCGGTTTCTCCGCGGGGTGCAGGCCGAGGGGACGACCGACCTCGGCGACGCGCTCAAGACCTTCGTGGCGCAGAACAAGCGGCGCGGGCTCGCGGTGCTCGTGAGCGATCTCTACGATCCCAAGGGCTTCGAGCGGGGGCTCAACGTGCTTCGGTACAACAAGTTCGACCCGTTCGTCGTGCACGTGGTCGACCCCGCCGACGCGAAGCCGAGCCTCCAGGGCGACGTCCTGCTCTACGACTGCGAGACGGGCGACGAGCGCGAGGTCACGGTCACCGCGAAGGTGCTCGAGCGGTTCGCGCACGCCCACGCCGAGTACGTGGCGGGCATCGAGCGCTTTTGCTCGACGCGCCAGGTGCCCTACGTCTCCGCGAGCCTCGAGGTGCCGTTCGACGAGCTCATTCTGCGGGTGCTCCGCCGGGGCGGGTTCCTCCGATGATCTTCGCCGGCCTGCCGCTCGCGCAGCTCCTCGCGATCTTCGGGGCGGTCGGCTTCGGGGTCGCCGTCCTCTACGTGCTCAAGCTGCGCCGGCGCGTCGTCGCCGTGCCGTTCTCGCCGCTCTGGGAGCGCATCCTCCGCGACAAGGAGGCGACGAGCCTCTTCTCCAAGCTGAAGCGGCTGCTCTCGCTGTTCCTCCAGCTCGCGCTCCTC
The DNA here is from genome assembly GCA_963797395.1 of uncultured delta proteobacterium. Taxonomy (GTDB): domain Bacteria; phylum Myxococcota_A; class Polyangia; order Polyangiales; family Polyangiaceae; genus Palsa-1150. The sequence goes on along the minus strand of CAWCPA010000006.1, from coordinate 2,944,474 downwards.
GCGCTGCTCGTCCTCGCCCTCGGCGACCCGCGCGCCGCCGAGAGCCTGCTGAAGGGGCGCACGCTCGTCGTGCTCGTCGACGCGAGCGCCTCGATGCAGGCGACCGACGTCGCGCCGAGCCGCCTCGGCGTCGCGAAGGACGAGGTGAAGAGGATCATCCGCGGGCTCGGCGGCTCCGACCGCATGCTCATCGCGCAGATGGACGCGATGGTGACGCCCCTCGGCCCGCTCACCGGCGACACCGCCGCGCTCGAGCGCGAGGTCGACTCGGTCGCCGCGACCGACGCGCGAGCCGACTTCCCCCGCGCCCTGCGCTTCGCGACCGACGCGCTCCGCGGCGTCGAGCGCGGCGAGGTGGTGGTCGTGTCCGACGGCGCGCTCGGCCCCGCGGAGGACGCCTCGGGCGCGGTGCACCTCGGGGACGCGAAGCTCACGTACGTGCCGGTCGGCAAGCGCGGGCGCAACGTGGGCATCACGCAGTTCTCGGTGCGCCGCTACCCGCTCGATCGCAGCCGCTACGAGGTGATGCTCGAGCTCGCGAACACCGGCGCCGAGGTCGAGGACGTCGAGCTCCAGCTCCTCGGCGACGGCGCGCTGGTCGACCTCACCAAGCTGCGCCTCCAGCCGGGCGAACGCCTCCCGCGCTTCTATCCGCAGCTCTCGGGGGCGAGCCGGACCCTCGAAGCGAAGATCGCGCGCGTCGACGGCTCGCACGACGACCTCGCCGCCGACGACCACGCGTACGCGCTCTTGCCCGAGCGCCGCCGCGCCAAGATCCTCGCGGTGACCACGGGCAACACGTACCTCGAGGCGGCGCTCCTCCTCGACGAGTACCTCGAGGTCACCGACGTCGCCCCGCAGGCGTACCCGGAGGCCGTCGCGAAGGGCGGGTGGGACGCGATCATCTTCGACGGCGTGACCCCCGCCGAGCCCCCGAAGACCAACGCCCTCTACCTCGATCCGCGCGGGCCGGGCGCGCCCGTGGGCGTGGGCCCGGTCCTCAAGCAGCCGGGCTTCGACAAGATCGACCGCAAGCACCGCGTCGTGCGCTTCCTCGCGCTCGACGACGTGAACGTGGCCGAGGGCCACAAGCTCGTCCCGCAGAGCGGCGACACCGTGATCGGCGCGTCCGACGGAGGCGCGTCGCCCATCCTCGTCGCGGGCACCCGCGGCGGCGCCCGGTTCGTGGCGCTCGGCTTCGACGTCCGCGAGAGCGACTTCCCGCTCCGCATCGCGTGGCCGCTCTTCGTCCTCGACTGCGTGAACTGGTTCACCGACGAGGACGCGCGGTACCTCTCGAGCTACCGCACGGGCGAGGTGTGGCGAATCCCGGCGGCGGGCGCCGGCCAGGCGACCGTGAAGATGCCCGACGGCAGCACGCAGGCCGTCGCCGTGCACGAGGGTCGCGCGGTACTGCTCGGGCAGAAGGCGGGCTTCTACGAGCTCACCAGCGACAACGACAAGACGGCCGGCGACCCCAGCGCGCCGGGCCCGACCGCGCCGTTCGCGTTCGCCGCGAACCTCCTCGACGCCGACGAGAGCACCATCGCGCCGCAGGACAAGCTCGTCGTCGACGGCAAGAGCGCCGGCGAGCTCGCGGGCTTCCACCTCGGGGTGCGGCGGGAGATTCTGGATGTACCTGCTGCTCGCCGCCGCGCTCCTGACCGCGCTCGAGTGGGCGACCTACCACCGGAGGGTCACGGTATGAGCTCCCGCACGCTCGCGTGGCTGCGGCGGCACTGGCTCGCCCTCCTGGCGTCCGCGGCGTTCGCGGTCGGTCTCTGGGCGTACGACCGGTTCGTGTGGCGCGCGGGCCCCACGGTCGCGTGGTCGCGGCACGGCGTGGAGTACCAGCTCCTCGCGCCGCGCATGCTCGGCATCGCGCTGCTCGCGCCTTACTTCCTCTGGATGATCGGGCGCTCGCTGGCCGACCTGCCGGCCGCGCAGCGGGCGCTCTCGGTCGGGCTGCGCGTGGGGTTCGTCGCGCTGCTCGCGCTCGGCCTGGCGCGCTTCGCGCGCACCGCGACCACGCAGAAGGTCTGCACGGTGTACCTCGTCGACGTGAGCGACAGCATGTCGGACGCGGCCATCGAAGACGCGCGCGCCGAGGTGCAGCGCGGGGTCGACGCGCGCGGGGCCGACGACCGCGTGCGGCTCGTGACCTTCGCCAAGCGACCGCGCACCGTGCTGCTCGGCGACGACGCGGCGCCGCTCGCGGGCGGCCGCGCGAAGATCGAGGTGCCCCCGCTCGAGCGGCACGGCGCGGGGCTCGGCTCGGGGACGGACCTGGCGAGCGCGATGCAGCTCGCCTACGGCCTGTATCCGGAGGGGTACCTCCGGCGCGCGGTGGTCCTCTCCGATGGGGTGCAGACCGACGGCGACGTCCTCGCCGAGGCCAACCGCGCGAAGCTCTACGGGGTGAAGCTGTTCGCGGTGCCGTCGAAGCGGCCGGTGCCGGGCGAGGTCGCGGTGCGCGAGCTGCGGGTGCCCGACAAGGTCCGCGAGGAAGAGACGTTCGACGTCCATGCGCAGGTCTTCTCCAGCGTCGCGCAGAAGGCCAAGCTCTCGCTCAAGCAGGGCGACGTCATCAACGGCCTCGAGGGCGTGAAGATCGTCGACCTCGCGCCGGGCGACAACGACGTCGTCTTCAAGAGCAAGGCCGCGGTGCCGGGCGAGGTCACGTACTCGCTGGAGGTCAGCGAGGCCGCCCAGGACCACTTTGCCGAGAACAACCGCGCCACGGCGGTGGCCGCGGTGGTGGGCATGCCCGTCGTGCTCTACGTCGACGGCAACCCGGCGCGCGCGTCGTACCTCTCCGCGGCCCTCGCCGCGCAGCAGCTCAACGTCGACACGTTCGACCCGCTGCCCACGTCGCTGCGCGAGGCCGAGAAGTACGACTTCATCATCCTGAGCGACATGCCCGCCGAGAAGGTCTCGCTCACGCAGCAAGACACGATCGAGCAGTACGTCCGCGACCTCGGCGGCGGCTTCCTCTTCGCGGGCGGCGAGAACGGCTACGGGCTCGGCGGCTGGTACCACACCACCATCGAGCACATCTTGCCGGTGCGCATGGACGCCGAGAAGCGGCGCGACGAGCCGGAGGTCGCGATGGCGCTCGTCATCGACCGCTCCGGCTCGATGCAGGGCCTGCCCCTCGAGATGGCCAAGCAGGCTGCGAAGGCCACGGCCGACACGCTGGCCGCCGACGACCTCCTCGAGGTCATCGCTTTCGACTCGCAGCCCACGCGCATCGTGCGCATGACGCCCGCCAAGCACAGCGCGCGCATCCAGAGCGACATCGCCCGCATCCAAGCGGGCGGCGGCACGGAGATCTTCTCGGCCCTCGACACGGCGTACCAGGCGCTCTCGACCACGCGGGCCAAGCGCAAGCACGTGGTCCTGCTGACCGACGGCCAGGCGCCGCAGAACGGCATTCGCGATCTCGCGCAGGCGATGGCGGCCGAGGACATCACGGTCACCACGGTGGGCCTCGGCGGCGGCGTCGACGAGAGCCTGCTCCGGATGATCTCCGACGTGGGCGGCGGGCGCTTCTACAAGGTGCTCGACCCGCAGTCGCTCCCGCGCATCTTCACGCGCGAGACCGAGATGGTCAGCCGGTCGGCCGCCGTCGAGGAGTACTTCCAGCCGCGGGTGGTCGCGCCGGCCGACTTCCTCCGCGGCATCGACGTCGCGGGCGCGCCGTTCTTGCACGGGTACATCGCGACGAAGCTCAAGCCGTCGCCCGCGCAGGAGATCCTCGAGAGCGAGCTCGGCGAGCCGATCCTCGCGCGCTGGCGCGTGGGCCTCGGGTACACGCTCGCGTGGACGAGCGACGTGAAGAACCTCTGGGCGGTCGAGTGGCTGCGCTGGCCGCAGTGGGGGCAGTTCTGGTCGCAGCTCGTGCGCGAGCACATGCGCCAGAAGAAGCGCCAGGTCTTCGACATGCGCGCCGAGATCGAGCCGGCGACGGGCCGCGTGCACGCGGTCATCGACGCCATCGGCGGCGACGACAGCTTCCAGAACGGCCTCCTGGCGACGCTCGCCGTGGCGGGCCCGGAGGGGACGAAGGCCAGCGAGACGCGCAAGGTCTCGATGCCGCAGGTCGCGCCGGGCCGGTACGCGGCCGACTTCCCGCTCCAGAAATACGGCTCGTTCCTGCTGCACGCGAGCCTCGAGCAGACCGTGGACGACGGGCGCGGCGGGGCCCCGAAGACGGCGACCGTGGCCGAGAGCTTCGGGCACGTGACCTACTCGTACCCGCGCGAGTACCTCGCGCTGTCGCCCGACGTCGAGACGCTGGCGCGCGCGGCGGCCGTGACGGGCGGGCAGCTCGATCCGGCGCCCGCGGCGGTCTTCGACCCGGCGGGGGAGGTCATCCGCTATCACGAGGACCTCTGGCCGCGGTTCGTCGCGGCCGCGATCGCGCTCTTCCTGCTCGACTTGCTCGTCCGGCGCGTCAGGCTGTTCGACCGCAAACGGCTCGGCCGCGTGCGCGCCACCCCCGCCCCGACCTGAGGCCCCGAGTCGAGCGCAAATTGACGCGACCCGTCAGCCTGAGCTATGGCCGGCGCCACTACCGCATCCTTGTCCCGGGCATCAGATTGCAAACGCTGGCAGCCGGACCCAGCCCGAACCGTGAGCACGCCAGTGACGACGACGAACGAGCCCCTCGACCCAATCCGCCGCCGCGATGACCTCGTGCTCCCCTTCGCCGAGGCTTGCAAGCCGCGGAGCGAGTGGCGCATCGGCCCCGAGATGGAAAAGTTCGGGGTCCTCGAGGCCACGCGCCGCCCGCTGCCCTATCTGGGCGAGCGGAGCGTTCTGCGCGTCCTCGAGCACCTCGCCAGCCACCACGGGTGGGCGCCGGAGCGCGAGCACGACGGCGGGCCGATCATCGCGCTGATGCGCGGCGGCGCGTCAATCACCCTCGAGCCGGGCGCGCAGCTCGAGCTCTCGGGGGACAAGGCGGAGAACGTCCACCAGGTGTGCGCCGAGATGCGCGGGCACCTCCGGGAGATCGCGCCGATCTCCAAGGCGATGGGCGTGCGCTGGCTGGGCGTGGGCTTCCACCCGTTCTCGAAGCGCGAGGACTTCGAGTGGGTGCCCAAGCAGCGCTACGGCGTCATGCGCGAGTATCTGCCCACGCGCGGCGGGCACGCCATCGACATGATGCTCCGCACCTGCACGGTGCAGGTGAACCTCGACTACGCGAGCGAGGCCGACGCGATGCGGAAGATGCGCGTGTCGCTCGCGCTGGCTCCGGCCACGACGGCGATGTTCGCGAACAGCCCGTGGAAGGAGGGCAAGCCGCACGGCGGCCTCTCGTACCGCGGGCGCGTCTGGCTGGACGTCGACGGCGATCGCACGGGCCTGGTCCCCGCGCTCTGGAAGCGCGGCAGCCGTTTCGACGATTACGTCGAGTGGGCGCTCGACGTCCCGATGTTCCTCTTCAAGCGCGGCGGGCACGCCGTCGCGAACACCGGGCAGACGTTCCGCGCCTTCATGAAGAGCGGCTTCGAGGGCCACTTCCCCACGATGGAAGACTGGAAGACGCACCTCAACACGCTCTTCCCCGAGGTCCGGCTCAAGAAGACCATCGAGATTCGCGGGGCCGACGTGCAGTCGACCGACATGGCCTGCGCGCTGCCCGCCCTCTGGACGGGCCTCCTGTACGACGACCGCGCGCTCGCCGAGGCCGAGACGCTCGTCGACGGCTGGACGCACGACGAGATCGCCGAGCTTCGCCAGCGCGCCTGGCGCGACGGGCTGCGAGCCGACTTCCGCGGCAAGACGCTCGTTCCGATCGCCCAGCGCATGGTCGAGATCGCCGAGGGCGGCCTCGAGCGGCGCGGCGTGCTGGACGGCGCCGGCAAGGACGAGCGCGTGCACCTCGCGCGGCTCCGCAAGATCGTGGGCGAGGGGCGCTGTCCCGCCGACCTGCTCCTCGAGGGGATGGACCGCGAGGTCGATCCGCTGCGCGCGATGCTCGAGCGGTCCGCGCTCCACTGAGAAGAGAGAAGAAACAGGGAGGGGAGGAGGGAAAGGAGGGAATCCGATCGGACCGAGCAGAGAGAATTTTTTCTCTTTTCTCGGCTCCTCTCCCTCCTTACTTCCCTGCTTCTTTCTTCTCCGCGGAGCGGACGGCGTCGACGAAGGCGCGCACCTTGGCGGCGTCCTTCACGCCGGGTGCGCTCTCGACGCCGCTGGCGACGTCGACGCACCAGGGCCGCACCTCGGTCACGGCGCGCGCCACGTTCTCGGGCGTGAGCCCTCCGGCCAGCACGAGCCTGCGCTCGCGCGCCAGGCCCACCACGAGCGACCAGTCGAAGGCGTGCCCCGTGCCGCCCAGCGCGCCGTCGACCTTCGCGTCGACGAGCACGTAGTCGCCGGGCATCGCCCGCGCACGCGCCACGTCCTCGCGGGAGGCCACGCGCACGGCCTTGTACGCGTGCGGCAAGAGCGCGGCGACGTCCTCCGCGGCCTCGTCCCCGTGGAGCTGGAGGCACCCGATGCCGGTCGCGTCGCGGAGCGCCCGCAGGTCGGCGGCGCCCATGCCCGCGACGACCCCGACGACGAGCGCCCGATCGCCGACCGCGCGCGCAATCGCCGCCGCCCCGGCCGCGTCGACCCGGCGCACGCTCGACGGCACGAAGTTCACGCCGACGGCGTCGGCCCCGGCCTCGACGCAGGCCATCGCCTCGCCGGGCGATCTCACGCCGCAGATCTTGACGCGTGTCACGCGTCGATCTTTAGCAGCTCCTTGACCTTCGCGATGACCTGGGGCGCCTGAATCGGCTTCGTGATGTACGCGTTGGCCCCGAGCTGGAGGGCGCGCTGCCGGTCTTCGCTCGACCCTTCGGTCGTGATGACGATGATCGGCACGTCCTTGTGGGTCGGGTCGCTGCGGACCCGCTTCACGAGCTTCAGCCCGTCCATGATCGGCATGTTGATGTCGGTCATGATGATGTCGAACTTGCCCGCCGCGAGCTTGCGGAGGCCGTCCACGCCGTCGTCCGCCTCCGTGACGTGGACGCTTTTCAGCCTCGACAAAGCCAGGACGAGGAGCTGCCGCATCATCGGCGAGTCCTCCACGACAAGGCAGGAATATTGGGCGTTCATCTCGGCGGCGGTGTCCTTCGAGTTATAAGCCGGGCCGGGCGTTTCCGACAAATCCTACGCACACGCTTCGCGGAGCGCCTGCGCGCTCGGAAGCCGGCCGGCCAGACCCCAGTAGTGAGCGGCGACGAGGGCGCCGCCGGCGTGAGCGCCGACGAGCTTGAAGAGCTCACGGTCGACGGTGATGAAGCGCTTCTTTTGCTCCAGCAGCGAATAGACGACAATCGCGCCGATCGGCCAATCCTCGAACTGCAGCGGGATGCACGCCTGCGGAGAGCTCAACGTTCCACCGTCGGCGATGTGCGGCACGCCCGTCAAGTAGGTTCGCTCCACGACGGCGAGGACGGGGTCGAGCTGCCCCGCGCCGCGGCGCCCCTCCTCGCGGCTCACCCCGATGGAGGGCAGGGCCGATAGCTCCACCCCGAACGACGCGATGGGGAGGAGCCGCTCTTCGGCCTCGTCGATGAAGTAGATGCCGAGGGAGCGTACGCCCACGAGCTGCTCGAGCAGCTCTTTCACGTTGCGCACGACCGCGCGCACGCCGAGCGAGGCGTGGAGCTGGAAGCTCGCGACGTAGAGGTTCGCGAAGCTCTCGAGCTCCGCTTCGACCTCGGCGACCCGGTTCGTCATCTCCTCTTGCCGGTGGACCGTGGAGAGGAGGCGCGCTTTCTCCCTCTCGAGTTCGTCGATTTTCCGCAGTAAATCGCGGATGGCGGTGTCGCTCGCGAGCTGCGTCTTCAGCGACGCGTTCTCGCCTTCGAGGCGGCCAATCTGGTCGCGCAGGCGCTTGTTCTCTCCGACGAGCTCGTCGGTGAGCTCGGCGCCGCGCTTGAAGAACGTCTGCAAAAAGGCGTCGCGCTTCTCCTTTAGCTCTGCGGCGACGACCTGCGTGGGGCGGTCGCTCTTACGCGGTACCGCGCGCCCCTTCTTCTCCGTCATGGAGTCACGATAACAGCTCCGCAACGGCCGCCGTAAAGACCCCGCGACGCCTTCAGCGCGAGAGCTGCTCCAGCCACGAGGTGAGGGGGGGTAGGGCCACGCGGGGCGCCAGGCGAAGGGCGGCGACGTCACGGCAGCCCGTGAGGAGCATGGCGGCGCGGAGCTCGGACTCGACGCCGTCCAGGTGCGCGACCGCGGCCGCGCGGCCGCCGCCGCCCACCTTCGTCAGCGCGCGCAGCACGGGCCTCGCGATGCCCGCCGCCGAGGCCCCCAGGGCGATCGCGCGCGCGACGTCGAGGCCGGTCGCGATTCCGCCGGTCGCGACGATCGTCTCGAAGCCCATGGGCGCCAGGAGGGCGACGGAGGCGGCCGTGGGGACGCCCCAGTCCCACAGGGCCTCGCCCAGCGCCCGCGCCCCCTCGTCGCCCTCGGCCGCCGCGCGCTGCGTCTCGACGCCCACCCACGAGGTGCCGCCCGCGCCCGACACGTCCACGTGCCGGACGCCAATCTCGCGGAGGCGCCGGCCGACGGACGGCGACAGCCCGCAGCCCGTCTCCTTCACGACGACCGGCACGCCGAGGTCTCGCGCGAGCCGGTGCAACGTGTCGACCCCGTGCCCGAAGTCGCGGTCGCCGCCCGGCTGCACGAGCTCCATCGCGGGGTTCAGGTGCACGCAGAGGGCGTCGGCCCCGACCTCGTCGACGAGCACCCGGACCTCGCTCGTCGTCATCGCGCGCGCCTGCACCAGGCCGAGGTTCCCGAGGACGAGGGTCGCCGGCGCGACCTCGCGCACGCGGTACGTCGCGCTCGAGCCGGGCCGCACGTGCATCGCGCGCTGGCTGCCGAGGCCGAAGCCGTACCCGCGCTCCTCCGCGATGCTCGCGAGCTCGCGGTTGATGCGCCCCGCCTCCTCGGTGCCGCCGGTCATCGCCGCGATGAGGAGCGGGGCGCGGAGGCGTTTGCCGAGCACCGTCACGGACAGGTCGACGTCGGAGAGCTTCATCTCGGGCAGCGCGTCGTGCACGAGCTGCACGCACTCGAAGAGGGTCGTGGCGCGCCGGAAGCCCACGTCGCCTTCGGCGCAGAGCTCGAGGTGGTCGGACTTGCGCTGGCCGATCGTCGAAGACATGGCAGATGCGCAGCGTAGTCGAAGCCTCTCTCCAACCCCACGAACTGCCCCATCTTTTCTTCAAAGAAACGTGAAAGTCCCCGTAGATGCGCAGGAATCTGCGGTGTGTGACATTGACTCTCCGGCGGGTGCGCTCTAGTGTCCCCGCTGCCGCGTCCCCCCCGATGGGCTCACCGAACTTGACCGAAGAACGGCACGAACCGCTCTCGCGCGGCCTGCCCCCCGTGGTACGCGGGACGGCCCCCGCGATGCCCCAGGAGTTTCGTGAGTTCGTCGTCGAGGTGCGGGAGGCCGTCGAGTCGCGTCTCCGGCCATGGCTCGAAGGGCGCGTGGCGCAGGCCGCTCGCCAGAGTCCGGACGTGGCCGCCGTGGCGGAGGCCGTGGCGGGCCTGACGATGCGCGGCGGCAAGCGCCTCCGCGCCGTGCTCCTCGCGGCGGCGTACGAGGCCTGCGAAGGGGAGGGCGGCGGCCAGGCCGTCGCCCCGGTGGGCGCGGCCCTCGAGCTCTTTCAGACGTACCTCCTCATTCACGACGACCTCATCGACCGCGACGAAATGCGCCGGGGCGGCCCGAGCGTTCCGGCCCTCATGCGCGCGCGGTTCGGGGCGAGCCTCTCGGACGCCATGGCCCTCCTGGCGGGGGACCTCGCGAGCGCCTGGTCGCAGAGCGCCCTCTTCGAGGCCGACCTGCCGCCCGAGCGCCTCGCCCGCGCGGCCCGCGCGCACGGCGCCGTGCACGAGGAGGTCGTCGCCGGGCAGTCCCTCGACGTGCTCGGCGGCGCGGCCGACGCGCACGCCGTCGAGGCGATGCACGCGCTCAAGAGCGCGAGCTACTCGGTGCGCGGCCCGGTCGTCATGGGCGCGCTCCTCGCGGGCGCCGACGACGCGCGCGTCCGCGCCCTCGCGGCCTTCGGGGAGCCGCTGGGCGTCGCGTTCCAGCTTCGCGACGACGTACTCGGCCTCTTCGGCGATCCGGCCGACACCGGCAAGCCGGCCGGCAACGACCTCCGCGAGGGCAAGCGCTCCGCGGTCCTCGTCGAGGCCCTGCACGACGCCGAGACGGCCGCCCTCCTCGCGCCCGTCGTCGGCCGCCGCGACGCGAGCGACGCCGCGGTCGCCGAGGCGGTCGCGGGCGTCGAGCGCTCGGGCGCGCGCGCCCGCGTCGAGGCCCGCATCGCGGAGCTCCTCGCCTCGGCGCTCGGTGCCCTCGGCAGCGCGCGCTTCGCGCCGCGCGGGGCGGCGCTGCTCGCGGCCGCCGCGAGCGCACTCACGGAGAGAAGGGCCTGATGAGCAGCGCGGGACAGGCATGCGGCAAGGCGATCCTGCTCGGCGAGCACGCCGTGGTGTACGGCGTCCCGGCGCTCGCGGTCGGCATCGACCGCGGGGCGCGGGCCCGTACGGCGTCCCTCGACGTCGGCCCGAGCCGCCTCCACGTCCGCGGCTGGAACATCACCGTCCGCGAAGACCAGACCGACCAGGATCTCGCGCGGGCCTTCCGCGCGATCCTCGAGTCTGCGCGCGCCCACGTCCCGGAGCTCGGCCCGCAGTCGGTCGAGGTCGACGCGGCGCTCCCCCCAGGCGGCGGCCTCGGGTGCTCGGCCGCCATCGGCGTCGCGATCGCCCGCGCCCTGGCCCCGCACGCCGACGCCGAGTCGATCCAGGGCCACGCGCGCGCCTGGGAGACCGTGTTCCACGGCAACCCGAGCGGCGTCGACGCCGCCGTCGCCGCGCGCGGCGGGTGCGTCCTCTTCCGGCGCGGCGAGCCGATCGAGCCGGTGCGCATGCGCGGCCCGCTCCTCCTGTGCGTCGGCAACACGGGCACCGCGTCGAGCACGCGCACGATGGTCGAGGCCGTCGCGCGGATGCGCGAGCGCCGCCCCGAGGTGGTGGAGAAGTCGTTCGAGGGCATCCGCTCGCTGGTGCTCAACGCGCGCCTCGCCATCGAGGCCGGCGATCGCGTCGCCCTCGGCCGCCTCATGGACCTGAACCAGATGCTCCTCGGGGGCCTCTTCGTGTCCACCGAGGAGATCGAGCGGATGTGCGAGCTGGCGCGCGCCGCGGGCGCCCTCGGCGCGAAGCTCACGGGGGCGGGAGGCGGCGGGTGCGTGCTCGCGCTCGTGCCCACGCAGGCCACGGCCGACGCGGTCCTCGCGGCGTGGAAGGCCGAGGGGCTCGAGGGGTTCGCGACCACGGTCGCGCCCGAGGCGCGGGCGGTCGCGCTCGAGAGCGGGACGGCGCCATGAGCGAAGCCGCCGCCGTCGCCCACCCGAACGTCGCGCTCTCCAAGTACTGGGGCAAGCGCGAGGGCGCCGGGAACTTCCCGGCCGTGCCGAGCCTGTCGGTGACGCTCGCCGGACTCGAGACCCGCACGCGCGTGCGCTTCGACGCTTCGCTCGCCGACGACCGGGTCCTCCTCAACGGCGCGCCGGCCGAGGGCGAGGCGCGGTCGCGGGCCGTCCTGCTCCTCGACCGCGTGCGCGCGGCGGCGGGCGAGGTCCGCCGCGCGGAGATCGTCTCGCGCAACGACTTCCCGACCGCGAGCGGCCTCGCCTCGAGCGCCTCCGGCTTCGCGGCCCTCGCGCTCGCCGCCTCGCGCGCCGCCGGCCTCGAGGCCGACGCGGCCCGCACGAGCGACCTCGCCCGGCGAAGCTCGGCGAGCGCCGCACGGAGCCTGTACGGCGGGTTCGTGGAGCTGCCGGCGGGGTCCGCCGCGCCGCGCGAGGACGAGCGCCTCGCCGCCCAGCCGGTGGCGCCGCCCGACCACCTGCCGCTCGTCGTGCTGGTCTGCGTGACCACGGAGGGCGCGAAGCCCGTCGGCTCGACCGACGGCATGCGCCGCACCCTCGCCGAGAGCCCGTACGCGAGGGCCTGGCTCGACGAGGCGCCGCGCCTCCACGCGCGCCTGCGCGCCGCGCTCCTCGCGCGCGACTTCGCCGAGACGGGCGCGCTGGCCGAGGCGAGCGCGCTGGCCATGCACGCGAGCGCGATCGCGGCGGGCGTCGTGTACTGGAACGGCGCCACCCTCGAGGCGCTCGCGGCCGTGCGCGCGCTGCGGGCGAGCGGGGTCCCGGCCTTCGCGTCGATCGACGCCGGGCCGCACGTGAAGGTGCTGGCGCTCGCGCCGGACGCGCCCCGCGTGCGCGCGGCCATGCAGGCGGCGCCCGGCGTCCTCCGCATCCTCGAGGCGCGGCCGGGCGAGGGGGCGCGCCTCGTGCCCGACGCACGGGTCGAGCCGCGCGCGGAGGTATCGCCGTGAGGGTCATCGCTCCCGGCAAGCTCGTGCTGACCGGCGCCTACGCGGTGCTCGAGGGCTCTCCGGCGATCGTGGTCGCCGTGGACCGCTACGCCGTGGTCGACACGCGCGAGCCGACCAAGGTCGACGTGCGCGCGCTCTACGTGAACCCCACGGGCGGCCCGGACGGCCTCGGGCAGAAGCTCGGGCTCGGCTCGAGCGCCGCCTCGATGGTCGCGGCGTTCGGCGCCCGCGCGCTCCTCCGCGGGGACGACCCGCGGCACGCGGCCGTCCGCGCCGACATCTTCCGCGGCGTGCGCGACGCGCACCAGCGCGAGCAGGGCGGGGGGAGCGGCGTGGACGTCGCGGCGAGCGTGCACGGCGGGGCCCTCCGCTACCGCGTCGTGCGCGGCCGCTCCGCGCGCGCCTCCGAGGCGCAGATCCACGCCGTCGACCTCCCCGCGGGCCTCGAGCTCGCCGCGTTCTGGAGCGGCACCAGCGCGCGCACGAGCGAGCTGCTCGCGCGCGTCGACGCGCTGCGCGCCCGGGGCGGGGCGGGCGCCGTGTTCATGGCCCTCCGCGAGATCGCCGAGGAGGCCGCGGTGTCGGTCGGCGACGCGCGGCGCTTCGTCAAGGAGGCCGCCGCCTTCGGCCGCGCGCTCGCCTCGCTCGGCGAGGCGGCCGACGCGCCGATCGTCCCGCCCGCGTTCGCGGAGCTCGGCGCGCTCGCCGAGCGCGAGGGCGCCGCCTTCCTCCCCTCGGGCGCGGGCGGCGGCGACGTCGCCGTGTGGCTCGGCGTCGCGCCGCCCTCCTCGACCTTCCTCGCGCGCGCCCAGGCGCTCTCGCTCTCGCTCCTCAACCTCGCCGTCGACCACGGCGGGGTCCGCACCGAATCGCCCTCCTGAAAGACGCGGACCATGGCCCGAACCTCCCGATTCCCCGGCTTCTACAAGATCACGGTCAACGAGCGGCGCGCGCTCGTCGGCGAAGCGACCGGCTCCGATCCGCGCGACATGGAGCGGGCCCTCGACGCGGGCGGCCTCGACGCCGAGACCGCCGACAAGTTCGTCGAGAACGTCCTCGGCACCTACGCGCTTCCCTACGGCGTCGCGCTCAACGTGCGCGTCAACGGCCACGACCACGTCGTGCCGATGGTCATCGAAGAGCCGAGCGTCGTGGCCGCCGCGTCCAACGCCGCCAAGATGGTGCGCTCCGGCGGCGGCTTCTACGCCGACATGGACCCGCCGCGCATGATTGCGCAGGTCGAGGTCCGGGCGCTCCGCGACGCGCCCGCCTCCGCCGAGCGCCTGCGCCGCGCCATGACCGAGATCGTCGCGCTCGCGAACGCCGCGGTGCCCGGCCTCGTCGCCCGCGGCGGCGGCGCGCGCGGCATCGAGGTGCGCGTCCTCGCCGAGGACGTCCTCGCCTTGCACGTCCACGTCGACTGCCAGGACGCGATGGGCGCCAACCTCGTGAACACCGTCGCGGAGGCCGTCGCCGACCGCGTCGCCGCGATCGCGGGCGGCAAGGTGGGCCTGCGCATCCTCTCGAACCTCTGCGACCAGCGCTGCGTGCGCGTGCGGTGCTCGGTCCCCGCCTCGGCGCTCGCGACCGAGGCCATGCCGGGCGAGGAGGTCATCGACGGCGTGGCGGGCGCCTCGCGCTTCGCGGAGCTCGACCCGTACCGCGCGGCCACGCACAACAAGGGCATCATGAACGGCGTCGACGCCGTGGTGATGGCCACCGGCAACGACTGGCGCGCGGTCGAAGCGGGCGCCCACGCGTTCGCGGCCCGCACGGGGCGCTACCGCCCGCTCGCGGTCTGGCGCCGGCAGGGCGACGAGCTCGAAGGCCGCCTCGAGATGCCCCTCGCGCTCGGCACCGTCGGCGGCACCCTGCGCGTGCACCCGGCCGCGCGCCTCTCGCTGCGCATGCTCAACGTGTCCGACGCGCAGGAGCTCGCGGCCATCGCCGCCTCCGTGGGCCTCGCGTCCAACCTCGCCGCCCTCCGCGCCCTCGCGACCGACGGCATCCAGCGCGGCCACATGGGCCTCCACGCCCGGTCCGTGGCGCTCGCCGCCGGAGCCCCCGCGGACCGCATCGAGCGCGTCGCCGCCATGATCGTCGAGGCGCGCGACATCACCCTCGAAGGTGCGAAGCGGGCCATCGGTATCCTGGGAGCTCAGACCGGCGAGGGCGCGACGGCGATCGACACCGAAGACTGATCGGGCGCGCACCCTGGCGCGCACCGACGCAGTGCGCCGTTGTCGTCACAGGTGACCGCCCGGTGAAAATGACGTATTTTCCTCAGGTGCGACGAGACGGGGAAGAGGTGCGCCGTCTGGCGCGTTGGAGCGAGCTCCCCGAAGGAGACCCGCACCGCGATGTTACAGGCGCGCTGCACGACGTATCGAACGCGCTGACGGTCTTGCTCGGATGGGTGGCGGAGGCGCGGTCGCCCGAGGGGTCCCCGGCCGATCTCGAGCGGGCACTCGCCATCATCGAGGATCGCGCCCGCTCCGCTCGCGATTTCGCGCGCCGGGCGATCGGCAGCGAGGTCGCGGCCGATCAGGGGGACCGCCTGGTCGACACCGTGATCGGCGAGGTCGTCGAGGCGCTCTCGGTCGAGGCCGAGCACGCGCGGGTCGAGCTCGTCGTCGAGGGCCGCTGCCCCGGCGCGATGTGGCCGCTCGGCGAGGACGCCGCCCAGGTGCTCACGAACCTCGTGATGAACGCGCTCGCGTGGGCCCCGCCGCAGAGCCGCGTGACCATCGACGTCGACCTCGCGCCCAACGGCGTGCACGTCACCGTGCGCGATCAGGGCCCCGGGGTCGCGCCCAGCCAGCGCGACCGCATCTTCGACGGCGCGTCGAGCCGGCAGGGCGGGGCGGGCGTCGGCCTTCGCCACGCGCGCGCCGTCGCGCGGGCCGCAGGCGGCGACGTCGAGCTGCTGAAGGCCGACGCGTCGAGCGGCGCGTGCTTCCGCGTGCGCTGGCCCCGATCGGATCCGGCGATCCCGGGCGCGCCGGTGTCGACCCCGCGCCCCGCCGTGCTCGCGGGCCGCCACATCCTGATCGTCGAGGACGACGTCGGCGTCGCGATGCTGCTCGAGTCGGCGCTCGGCGCCCGCGGGGCCGAGGTCGTCGTGGCGCGCACCGCCGCCGAGCTGGTGGAGCACGCGGGCGAGGTGCACGACGCGGCGCTCGTCGACCTCTCGCCGATCGCGGACGACGTCGGGGGCGCGGTCGCGCTCCTGCGGCGCGCCTCGCCCGATCTCGCCATCGTGTTCATCAGCGGGAGCTCGGCGCGCCTGCCCGACGAGATTGAAGAAGACGACGTGCGCTGGGTGCGCAAGCCCTTCGAGCTCGGGGAGATTGTCGCCGCGCTCACCGAGCCGCGCGTCCCCCGGACCAACGGCCACACGCCATCGAGCCGCGGATAGAGCGACCGCCGTTCCTTCGGAACGACGGCCAGCTCTATTTTTGCCCTCGTTTGGGAGCATCCGTCCTTTGAACGTTCCGTTCAAAGGACGGATGCTCTAGCGCGCTCACATCGGGCGCAGCAGGCTCACGGGCGCGACCCAGAAGATCTCGCCCAGCGTGTCGTCGCCCACGTAGAGGCGCCCGTCGTTGCCGAACGCCACGGCGGTCGCGCGCCCGTGGCTCTGCGTGCCGTCGTCCCAGCCGGTGACGAAGTCGAGCATGTTCGTCTGCTGCGAGCTGCCGTCGATGTCGGAGGACGGCAGCGGCATCCCGGTCGTGGGGTCGAGCGCGACCGCGACGACGCGCGAGCCGACGTAGCTGCCAACGTCGCCGTGCAGCGCGACGAACACGCGGCGCGACCACGTCGGGTCCTGCCAGTTGCCCGTCTCGAAATCGAGGCCGAACGGCGTATGCCCGATCACGAACGACACCGACTCGGGCGTGACGCCGTCGCAGTCGGCGCCCGTGACCATGATGCCCGTGTCTTGATACTCGGTCTGCGGGTAGGTCACGCCCGTCGACGCGCAGCACGGGAACCCCCAGTCGTCGCCCTGGCGCACCGGCACGAGCTTCTCGCGGCCGCCGGTGCCCGCCGTGCCGTCCTTCGCCAGCTCCGCGACGAGGCACACGTCGTGGTCGGCCTCGCACCGGATCGCGATCGGGTTGCGGAAGCCCTTCGCGACGACGGAGTTGCTCCCGTCGGCGTTCACCTTGAGGACCACGCCGATCGGCGGCACCGGGTTCGCGAGGCACTGCTCGCCCTGGTCGCTGCCGTTCGTCACGTACACGGTGCCGTCCTGCGCGACGTCGACGACCTTCGGCCAGTGATCCGTCGACTGGACGGCGGTCACCGTCGTGACCTTCTGCGGCGCGGTCGAGGGCGCGCGGTCGCCCGCGTTGAAGGGCACGCGTTCGATTGTCGGGCCGTTCTGGAAATAGAAGGACCCGTTCGCGAACGTGAGCCCCTGCACCTGGTTGAGGCTGCCCATGTAGACGAGCTGCTGGTCGGCGAGCCCGTCGTGGTCGTCGTCGGGCAGGACGAGGATCGCGGACTTGCCCGTGTTCCGCTCGCCGCCCGCCGTCGACGCGCCCGGCGACGCGACGAAGAGGTCTCCGCTCGGGCTCATGCGAAGCTGCCGCGTCTCGGGCACGTTCGCGAAGTGGTGGGCGCAGTAGCCGACGGGCAGCTTCAGCCAGGTCAGGTCGGGCAGCGAAGCGTCGCCGCCGCCGACGACCGCCATGCCGTTCGACGTGGAGACGATCGAGCCGGGGAGCGAGCAGTACGCGCCCGGGGCCATCGCGTCGAGCGTGACGATGGGCGCGTCGACGCCGGCGTCTCGAGGCCCGCCCGCGTCGTGCGCGCTCGCGGTGTCCTTCGTCGTGCAGCCCGTGAACGCGCAAGCCACCATGAGCGGAAAGAACCCAAAGGAAAGGAGAGTCGCTCGTTTCATGAAGGGCCGCGCACTTTGCCACGGAACCACGGACGGCGCCCTCAGAACGGCACCCCGACGGGGGCCGGATGAGGGCTCTGATCGGGGCCTGCGTCACCCGAGGTATCCACCCCGAGCTGGTCCGCGTTGTTCACGCCCCAGCAACGGACGGTCCCGTTCTGGAGCAGCGCGCAAAAGTTCCACCCGCCGGGACCGGATGCGATCTGCACGATGTTCGAGAGGCCCGCGACGGCGACGGGCTTCGCCGAGTAGCCCGGCACGGCCGACCCGCTTCCGAGCTCGCCGTACGCGTTGTCTCCCCAGCAACGCACGCTGCGATCGGAGAGCAGCGCGCACGTGCTGCCCACCGCGCTGGCGATCTGCAACGCGGTGGCTCCCGCGGGGAGCGCGACCGGCTGGGGCGTCGGATCGATCTGGCCCGCGTCGACGTCGCCGCGGCCGAGCTGACCGCCCTGGTTGCCGCCCCAGCACTCCACGGTGCCGGCCGGGGTGATGGCGCACGTCGACACCTCTCCGGCCGTGAGCTGCATCGCGAGGAGGCCGGACACGTAGGAGGGCGTCGCGATGCCGCCGTCGAAGACCTGGCCGGTCTCGCCGTGGTCGGCGTCGCCCCAGCACACGACCGACTGGTCGTGGAGGATCGCGCACGCGTGGTACTTACCGGTCGCGACCGCCTTCGCGGGACCGGGGAGCGAGACGCGCGCGGGCGTCGGGTCGAAGCTGCCCGCGTCGAGCACGCGCCCGAGCTCGTTCACGCTGTCGTCGCCCCAGCAGTCGACGCCGCCGTCCGTCGTGACCACGCACCCGAAGAGGCCTCCGAGCGCGATCTGCGCGACCTCGCCCGTCGCCAGCGGCAACGGCGCGATCGACAGGTTCACGCCCGCGCCCGCGTCGACGCCGAGCCCGAGGCCTCCGTTGGCGTTCGCTCCCCAGCAGAGCACCCCGCCGTCGGCCACGGCCGCGCACGACGTCCCGAACCCGTTGCCGTATCCGCCCGCGGCGATCTGCGTGGCGCCGGCGAGGCTCGCCACGGGCGTCGGGGTGGGCGTCTGCGAGGGCGCCACTTGCCCGGCGTCGACGACCCCGGTGCCGACCTCGCCGGACGCGTTCTCGCCCCAGCACTCGACCGTCCCGTCGCCGAGGAGCGCGCAGATGTGGCTCCCGCCCACGGCGAGCGACTGGACGCACGGCGAGCCGTCGCAGGTCAGGCCGAGGAACGGCCCGCCGTCGCCCCCCAAGGCGCCCGCGTCGCCTCCCTGGAAGGACGTCGAGCCGCTGCCGGCCGACCCGCTGCTCGTCGAGCCGTCGCCCGGCCCGTCGTCACCGGCCGCGAGGGCGCCGCTGTCGCTGCTGCTGCAAGCGGAGCCCAGGGAGACGGCTCCCAGCGCGCCGGCGGCGGCCACGAAGGCGACGAAGCTGCCAATGCGGCGGATGCCCAAGAAACCGGCCTCTCGAAGGAAGGTGCGAACAGCGCGAGCGTACGTTTCTTACGCTCATGAGCGTATCCGACGCGCGGCGCCGCGACCAGGCGGCCTCGGGCGAACGGGCCGCCTGCGCGAAGTCCGAGCGGCGAAGACCTTGACGGCCCGTACCCAGCCGAGTAAACGGCTGTCCCCTGTCGCGAAGGTGGCGGAATTGGCAGACGCACTAGCTTGAGGTGCTAGCGGGTAACACCGTAGGGGTTCAAGTCCCCTCCTTCGCACTGCCGTAAAAGAGGCCGGATTGTCGATCTTCGACAAGCCGGCCTCGGGCGCTTCGACCGTCTCCGTGGCCAAACCTCATGGCCGGCCGGTGCTCCGAGACGGCCCGGGTCTCGGGTCCGTTGACGCCTCCCAGGGGGCGCGCGCATTCGGGCGCAGGAGCCAGCTCAGCAAGGTCGCCCTGCTTCCTGTCGTCTTCTTCGTCGGGTGCGCCGCGGAGCGCGTCCTCGAGGTTCCCCCAGCGCGGGCGGGGAGCTCGCCGACGCGATGGGAGTACGTGTGCAGGGAACTCTGTGGCGACGCGGAGGCCCAGAAGACAGCGAACGCGATGGGCGCCGCGGGCTTCGAGTTCGCGGGGGCAGCCAGTCCCGCGGGGGGGGCGGCGGACCCTCCCGCGCCGACCTGGTGCTTCAAGCGCGCGCTGCCCGGATTCGCCGATGACTTGGTCGGCGAGCGCGCGCACATCAATCATGGCCTATCTGCGATAGGTATCCCCGCCGACAATAGGACGTCCCGGCCGAAATCGTGGTGCGCGGGGCGCCCTCGTCGGTCTCTCGTAATGCTGTTGGGAGAGGCGTGTCAGGGACAGAACGAGCCGCCGGCCAAGGACCCGTCGACGGTCCATGATTGGCATTCCATCGGTCCGCACGTGATGGTCGTACTCCCCGACAACGACGTGGCTGCCTTTCAAGGCGTGAACGAGGACCTGTCGAACGCGGGGGACTACGTCACTTCGCTGAATCATTCGAAGAGCCTCCTCTGGGTCATCCCGGTGGCGGGGGCCGGAGAGAGGATCAGGGCGTATCGCCCGGAGGGCGCGGCGCGCTAACCAGTCGCTGCGGCGCCGGGAACAGGAGGAAGTGCGGGCGACGCGGCTTGCACCCCCTCGACCACCGGCGTCACCACCACGCCCGTCACGTTCCCTGTGACCCCGAGCTTCTGCCGCGAGCCCATCGTGTGCCGCGCCGCGCGCGTCGCGAGGCGCTTCGTGTTCCCCTCGACCTTCGCTTGCACGGTCTGCGGGCCCTTGCGCTTGGGGGCCGACATCCCGAAGTCGTTCAGGATGGCGTTCGCGCCCTTGCCGTACTGGCCGACGACCTGGTGGCGGAGCGCGTCGTAGGTGGCGTCGGCCGTCGCGCCCGCGGCGCGGGCCGCGATCACGAGGTCGGAGAGCTGCTTGCGCACGGCGTCGACCGCCTCGACCGCGGAGGTCTGGGCCGCGAAGACCGCCTTGAGGGCGGCGGGCGTGTACGAGATGCCGTTGACCATCGTCGGCGAGGTCAGGTGCTTGTCGATGCCGGCCGCGACGGCGTTGTTCCTGGCTTTGAGCGTGGAGCGGTTGATCTTACCCATGGCGCGTTCCTCCGGGACGGGGGCTCGCCTTGCCGGCAGGGCCCTCCATCACAGGACCGCGCGAGAAGGGAAAACGTACTTACGATTTTTCCGATCGCGCGCGTTGGAAAGCTCGCTCCACGGCTGGGGAAGCGGGACGGGCGGGAAGAGAAGCTCGCGCCGTCGTCGGAGAAGCGAGCCACGTGCGTGGAGAAGATCTCCGTGCGGCGGTCACGGACGGACGACGCGCCGATCAGGAACCGGCACACCGCGGCACATGTCGCGGGCCGTCTTCCACGACCACCGGCCTGCGGGCGAGCCGGCACGCGATCTGCTCAGCCTCACCGGCATGGCACGAGTCGTCGCCTTCTCCGTCGCCGTGGCAGCCTCCGCGTCGCTGGCCTTTGCCGCAGCTTGCGGCACGTCGAACGACGAGCAGCCTGGCAAGGTCGACGCTGGGGTCGATGGGGTGGCTGGCGATGGCGGCTCGTCGCCCACGACCGCATGCAACGCCGGGTGCCCGTGCTTCTCGGTCGATGCCTGCCCGACCGGCTGCTACGTGGAGCACACCCCCGGCGAGCCGCCCTTTTGCGGCAATGGCATCGTCGCGTGCGATTCGGGGGCCTGGTCCGTCGGCACACCCATCGACAACTGCGGCAACGGGATCGCCGCCGGGGTCAGCGTCGATGGGGGCGACGTGGGCATTTGCTGCGGCGACATCAGCGACTTCGATGACCGCGCGGTCACGCCCGAAGCCGGCGCCGACGGCGGGACGGACGCCGCCGGGCAATGATGTCAGCGCCGCGGCTGGACGGGTCGCGACAGGCCGGTGAGCTGGTTCCGCACGTAGACGGTGCGCCGCTGCTCGCGCGCCTCTTCCCGTGCCCTCTTCAAGGCGACGGGCAGGGGCGAGCCCTGGAACTTGATCAGCGTGCCGCCGGACGACGGCACGAGGACCTCGAAGCAGCGCCCTTCTCTCACCATCGCCCCTTACGGTGAACAAGGCCCGCCCACGAGTCAAACGCTCCGGCCTGGCTCGGCCTTTTAGCGCGGTGTTAGCGCTCCCGCGACCTGCCGGAGCGCGCGCCGATGGTAGGTTCCGGGGCGTACCGTCCTCGCTCCGCGGGTACCTCGCGGCGACCGCGGTCCTTGCCGTGTGTACGGTCCTGTCGCTGGCCCACCCCTCGGCGTTCGTCATCGCGCTGCCCGTCTGCGTGGTCGCCATCACGGCGCGGTTCGGCGTCGGCCCGGCCGTGTTCATGGCCTCGAGCGGGGTCCTCGTCTTCGACTTCGTCTTCGTGCAGCCCGCCTTCGAGTTCGACGTGCGAAATGAGGTCCCCCTCGTGGCCGGGTCGGCGGCCCCTCGAGCCGAAATGCTCGCCGTTCACGCGCGAAGCGACGGCCGGCACCGGTACCGGCACGACCGCGGTCGTCGAGGGCCTCTCGAGTCGAAGTGCGTATTCACGCCCCGCGGAAACTATCGTCCGAATTGTGTCCGGCCTGCTTCGAGGCGCGTAGATTCGGAGTTGACAGCGCAAGTCGCTAGGTGCCGCTCAGGCCCGGCACGGCCTCGCCCCACCCGAACGCGAGGCGCACGCGATCGCTGAAGCGCAGCGGCCGGCCCGTGGCCAGATCCATGAAGGCCCACGTGGTGACGCCCTTGGCGATCGGCTGGCTGTCGCTCATGCGCGTGAACTCGGTGTGGCGGAAGCACTTGGCCGAGAGGACGCGCGGCACCCACGTGCGCGCGTCGAGGCGGTCGCCGCGCATGGCCGGGCGCATGTAATCGATCTCGTGCCGCACGACCACGAAGATGGCGCCGATGCGCCGGTACTCGTCGATGTCGAGGCCCACGGCGGCCGAGTGGGCGAGCGCAATCTCCTGCACCCAGCGGACGACGCTGATGTTGCTCGCGTGGCCGAGGAAGTCGATGTCTGCGTCGTCGACGACAATCTCATGGCGGAAGGCTTCGCTCATGGCGGAGAGGGACCCTACCGCAGCGCGCGTCCGGCGCCATCCACATCATGCTCGCCCCCGTCCCCGCGGCCGCGGCCGCCAGCACCGCGCCGGGCCCGCGTCGAGAGCGGGCCCGTGCGCGTCGCGACGCTCAGGTCTCGGTGTTCGCGGCCATCGCGGCGGGGCGCCCGAGACAGCGATCGCCCCACGCCTTCACGTTCTTGAAGGCGGAGTAGTCGTATCCCATGAACCGCAGCCAGCCGAGGTAGCTCGCGGCCGCGGAATCGGCCATCGAGAACTTGTCGTCCACGAGGTAGCTCTTGCCGGCGAGGGCCCCGTCGAGGATCTGCATCGCGCGATCGAAGTCGGCCTTGGCCGCCTCGGCGGCCTTGGCGTTCTGCTGCTCGGCCGGGATGTAGCTCGCCGTGTTGCGCGACCAGCGGGCCAGCGGCTCGTAGAAGCCGACGTTCGCCCAGACAATCCAGCGGAGCATCTCGGCGCGCTTCAGGCCCGGCGGCGCGTAGAGGCCCTTCTCGACGCCGAACGTCTCGGCCAGGTGGATGAGAATCGCGGTCGACTCGAAGATCGGCAGGCCGTCGACGACGAGGAGCGGCACGCAGCCGTTGGGGTTCAACTTCAGGAACTCCGGCGACTTCGTCTCTTGCTTTCGGATGTCGACCCGCTTGCGTTCGCAGGGGATCTTCAGCTCGTCGATGGCCCACGTGGTGCGGGACGCCGTCGACATCGGTGCATAATAATAGGTCATGGGCATGGGAGCTCTCCTTGTGCGGGCGCGCATGGTGCAGAAGCGCGCGACAACCTGCAACCGGGGCGGCGTATGCTGCCGCTCGCCATGAGCTCCACCGGCGAGGGAGGCGAGCGCTTCGTCGCGTGCACCCACGAGGCGCACGCCGGGGCCATCCTGGAGATCTTCAACGAGGCGATCGTCACGAGCACGGCGATCTACGAGTACGTTCCCCGGCCCGCGTCGAGCATGGACGCCTGGTTCGAAGCGAAGGACGCCGGGGGCTTTCCGGTCGTCGGGATCGAGAGCGGGGCGGGGGAGCTCCTCGGCTTCGCGTCGTACGGCGCTTACAACCCGCGGCGCGGGTACAAGTACACCGTCGAGAGCTCCGTCTTCGTGCGCCGCGACGCGCGCGGGCGCGGGGTCGGCAAGCGCCTCCTCGCGCGGCTGGTCGACGTGGCGGCCGAGCGCGACGTGCACGCGCTCGTCGCGGTCATCGACGCGGCGAACGCCGCGAGCATCGCGCTCCATGAGCAGCTCGGCTTCCTCCACGCGGGGACGCTGCGCGAGACCGGCTTCAAGTTCGGTCGCTGGCTCGACGTCGTCCTCTACCAGCGCACGCTCGCGACCCCGGCGCGACCCGCCGACGGCTGACGCCGCTCACCGGTCGCGCCAGTGGCCCTCTTGCGCGCCGAGGTCGCGCAGCCGCCCGACGATGGCGTCGCGGCGCTTCCGGAGCTCCTCGGTGATCGGCTCCGACACGCCGTGGCCGTGGCGGTGCAGCACGGTCACGGTGGCGGGAATCTCCGGCTGGTGCCCGTGGGCGGTGCTGAGCTGCCGCTCCCCGCGGCCGACGTGCACCACCTCCCGCGGGGCGACGGCGGCGGTGATCTGCTCGAGCGCGCGCTCGACGTCCGTGCAGTTGGGGCAGTCGAACCTCACCCCTTCCGGCGGGTGGTCGGGGACCGCGGTGAGCTCCACCTCGTAGCCCACGGGCCCGACCGAGGAGCCCCCCCGGGGCGCCATCTCGTGCCGGCTCTCCCAGGTGACGCGGTAGCGGCTCACGAGCTCGCGAAGGGCGCTGTCGTCGGCGCGATCGACCATCTCCGCCTCCTTCTGGGGAGCGGATGGTGCAAAGGCCGGACCTCGTGCGTGCCTGTCACTGAAGCTTCACAGTCCACGCGCCCGCGACGCGCTCGACAATCTTCGCCCCGAGGTTCAGCCAGCTCGCGCTCGCCTCGAGCACCGGCCCGTCCGACGACACGACGTGCCGCGCCCCGGCGAGGATCGTGTCCGCACTGCGAACGAGCTGCACGTCGATGGGGCACGACCAGCGGAGCGCGTGCACCAGGATGCGCGCGCGGAGGTCCCCCGAGCACGCGACGGGCGCGTCGAGATCGAGAATCGCGCCCCCCACGCGGAGCGCCGCGAGCGCCACGCCGATGCGATCGATGGCCTCCTCGGTCTCGCGCACGGGGGCGTACGTGCCACGAAGGCCCGCCAGGTCGCGCATCGCCCCGTCGGCGCCGACGAGCACGAGCCCGCCCGCGAGGGCCACTTCGAGCGTGATGATGAGGTTCAGCCCGTCGAGGCGGAGCGTGCGCCCCGCGACCTCTTCGCCGTCCTCTTCGCGGGCCGCGCGCCGCCGGTACTCGCTGTCGGAGCAGACGGCCCGCTCGAGCGCGAGTCGCTGGCGCGCTTCGAGCTGGCGGTGGTCGCCCACGAAGGTGACCGCGCCGGGCCGCGGGTAGCCGCGATCGACCAGCCAGGCCACTTCTTGCGCGGCCGCGCGGAGCCGCGAGAGCTGCGGCGCGCCGAAGAGGCGCGCGTCGTCGGGGTGGGGACCGCGCTTCGTCACGCCGCGGGCATCCTACGGCGCGCGCCGCCCGCGAGTCACCTGCGAGAACTCAGGCCGCGACGGTCTCGGCCAGGATTCGCTGGACGGCGCGGACCGCGTCGCCCACGCCCGCGAGCCGGTCGCCGAGCGCCGCGAAGTACAGCATGCCGTCGGGCGTCGCCACGGGGCGGGCCGTCACGTCCGAGCCGCGTGTGAGCGCGTCGAGATCGAGCTCCGAGGTGCGCTTCCACGCGACCGCGCGGGCCGTCACCGCCAGGCCCGCGACGTCGCGCGGGACGCCGATGCCGGCGACGATGCGCCCGAAATCGTCCACCAGGACCAGCGCCTTGACGCCGCTCCGGTCCGCGACCGCCTCGACCAGATACTGAAGTGCTTCCGTACGGTCGCCGCTGCGCTTGTTCCGTCGATCGAGCATCGAACCCTCCAACAGGCCCCCATCGTGCGGCCGATGGAGGAGCGCGGCCCACTTTTCGTCTGAAGCTTCGGCTCAGTCGGCCAGCGTGCCCTTGGTCGAGGGCACGCCCGAGACGCGCGGCTCGATCTTCACGGCCTCGCGGAGCGCGCGGGCGAGCGCCTTGAAGCTGATCTCCACGATGTGGTGCAGGTTCTCGCCCGCGTGCAGGGCCACGTGCAGGTTGCACTGCGCGCCCCGGGCGAACGCCTCGAAGAACACCGGCGCGAGCTCCACGTCCCAGGTGCCGATCTTCGCGCCGCGCGGCAGCGGCACCTCCCACACGAAGAAGGGACGGCCCGACAAATCGAGGGCGCACGTCACGCGGGCCTCGTCCATCGGCAAGGTGGCCCAGCCGTACCGGACGAGGCCGCCCTTGTCGCCGAGCGCCTTGAGGACGCACTGACCGAGCACGAGGCCCAGGTCCTCGGTCGTGTGGTGCCCGTCAATCTCGATGTCGCCGGTCGCGCGCACCGTGAGGTCGAGCAGGCCGTGGCGCGCGAGTTGATCGACCATGTGGCTCAAGAACGGCAGCGGCGTGTCGATCTGCGAGCGGCCCGTGCCGTCGAGATCGACGGTCACCTCGATGCTCGTCTCCTTCGTCTTTCGCGACAGCGACGCCGAACGGCCCATGGGTGCGGCGAGTATCGCCCGCGCGCGTCGATCGGGCCAATCGCCAGCGGGCCCGGCGGGTTCCAGGTCATCATTTCGTGTATCTTGTCGGGGATGGACGAGGCCCCTCGGGCGGCGCCGCCGGCGACGCCGCCGCATCCGGCGCAAACGACGGAGCTTGGCCCTCAAGAGAGCGCCCGGCTCCTCGGCAAGTACGGCCGGCGATTCCCGGCGGGCGGGACCATCTTCCAGGAGGGGGCCGCGGCCACCGAGGCCTTCCTGGTGCACGAAGGCCGCGTGCGTCTCCTGAAGCGCGTCGCGATGACCGATCGCAGCCTCGCCGTCCTCCGCGAAGGGGATCTCTTCGGCGAGGCGGCTCTCATGGAGGACACCACCTACGGATCGTCCGCCGTGGCCCTCACCGACGGCGTCGTCCTCGCGCTCGATCGCGCGACCTTCCGGAGCCTCCTCACCAAGCACCCGACCGTCGCCGCCCGGGTCATCGATCAGCTCGTTCGCCGCATGCGCGACGCCGAGGATCAGAATCGAGACGATGATGCTCCGCGGCGTCCAGTCGCGCGTCACGAGCGCCCTCCTCAAGCTCGCCGGCCGCGCGGTGGGCGCCGCCGAGGTCGCGATCTCGCCCGTGGAGCTCTCGGCCCGCGTCGGCCTCGACGTCGAGGCGGTCAAGCGCACCGTCCAGCGCCTCCGGGACAAACAGTACGTCCGCATCACCGGCGAGCGCATCGAGATCCCGGATGTCGAGGCGCTCCGCCGCCTCTACGCGCTGCTCGGCGCCAAAGACGACCTGGCCGGCACGCCTTGACCCTGCTCATCCGTGCACCTTCCATCCTCGTCCGCCCGGGCGAAGTCGGGGCAGCTCCGACCCGGTCGCGGCGACAAGAGCATGTGGGGCATCGGGCCCCCCGTTGACGAAACGGGCGCAGCTGGGGTAAGCCCGGAGCCTCTCAAAGCCTGTGGCGTTTTTGCAACTTGTCCATGTAACCTTAGTCCTTGGCCTTCTCTCGTTTTTCGCCGGAATCACGGCGTGCGGCGGGAAGGGGGCGGGCGTTCCTGGGGGCGACCCCGAACGGCAGAGTGAGGCTGAGTACGACGTTGCTCGAGACTACTTCTTCAAAGGTCAGCCGCGGTTCGCGCTCGAACACGACCGTAAGGCCATCGAGCTCGATGACCAGAACGTCAAGGCCCTCTACTTCGCTTCCGCGATCCACCTCTTCTTCTGCTCCGGAAAGCTTGAGCTTCGAGATCCCGATTGCCGCCTGGGCGACGCCGAGGGCTACGCGCGCCGCGCGCTGATCGCCGACCCGAACTTTCGAGAGGCCAAGAACACGCTCGGACAAATCCTCATCCTCGAGAACAAGTACGCGGACGCCATCGCGGTCCTCACTCCGCTCACGAAGGACCCCGCGTTCGAGTCGAGCTTCCTCGCCTGGGGCAACCTCGGCTGGGCGCAGGTTCTGGCCGGACAAATCGACCAAGGGATTGAATCGTTGAAGAACTCGACCACCGAGCCCCGCTTTTGCGTCGGTCACTACCGGCTGGGCGTGGCGTACGAAAAGAAGGGCGATCTCGCGGCTGCGGAGCAGTCGCTGACCAACGCCCTCACTGTCGACGCGCCCGAGTGCCGGGCGCTCCAGGACGCGTGGCAGGCTCGGGGGCGGGTCCGTTCGAAGCTCGGCAAGCACGACGAGTCGCGCGCCGATTACGAGAAGTGCCGTGACATCTCCCCTGATACGGCGGCGGGCCAGTCTTGCGTCGACGCCCTCGCGAGGACGCCATGATTCGGACGCAATCCCATGCAGCGCGATCGAAGGCTCGCCCCTCGCTCGATGTCGCGCCGGAGGCAGACGTGACCGTTGATCCCGTAAGCGAGCCCCTCGGCCTCTACCTGCGCAAGCAGCGCGAGCGCCGCGGCATGAGCGTCGCCGAGCTATCGCGCGTCACGCGCATCCCGTCGACGTCGCTCGAGGCCATCGAGGCCGAGCGCTTCGACGAGCTGCCGGGCGAAGTCTTCGTGAGGGGCTTCCTCACGGCGTACGCGCAGGCGGTCCGGGTGCTGCCCGCGGAGATTGTCGCGCGCTACACGCAGAGCCGGCGCATCGCGTACGTCACGCCGCTCCCCATGCAGACCCCGCTCCAGGCCGCGCGCGAAGGGCAGGGCGGCCGGCGGTTCGGCGTCGCCATCGCGTTCGTGCTCCTCCTCATTTTGCTCTCGCTCGCCCTCTCGATCGTCCTCAAGCCGCGCGGCCGCGACATGCCGGCCGAGCTGTCGCACGCGGCCGCGTCTGGCGTTATGCCCCTGGGGTGAGCACGTTCGAGAGCCACGCGCTCGTCGTCCGGACCGTGGAGTTCGGCGAGAGCGACGTCATCGCGACCCTCGTCACCGAAGAGGCAGGCAAGCTCTCCGCGGTGGTGCGCGGGGCGCGCAAGGGCTCGCGGCGGGTCGGCGGAGCGCTCGAGCCCGTGCACACGATCGCCGTGCTCCTCGAGGACAAGGGCGGCGAGCTCGTGACCCTCAAGGAGTCGCGGATCGTGCGCCTTCGCCTGGCCGTCGTGGACGACCTCGGCGCGCTCGAAGCCGCGGGCACCGCCCTGCGCTGGGCGCGGCACCTCTTCCCCCCCCGCACGCCGGAGCCCGAGGGCTGGGCGGTGCTCCTCGACCTGCTCGACACGCTCGACGCGCAGCCCGCCGCCGCCCGCCGCGAGCTCGCCAGGGCGGGGCTCGCGATGCTGGCCGCCGTCGGGTACGCGCTCGAGCTCGAGCGGTGCGCGCTCTGCGGCCGGCCGTGCCCCGCGGGCCGCGCCGCCTGCGTCGACCCGGCCCGCGGAGGCCTCGTTTGCCGCGCGTGCGGCGGGGCGACCAGCGTCCTGCCGCCCGAGGCGCGCGACGCGGCCCTCGCGCTCTCGTTCGGCCAATCGGAGGGGGTCAGCGACACGAGCGCCGAGGCGGTCCTCGGCCTCGTCGACCGCGCCATGGCCGTTCACGCGGGGGTCGAGCCGAGCCCGCATCGCCACTAATCTCCCACCCGAATGCCCACCCAAGCCGATCCCCGCTACCGGCCCGTCGCCATCCGCTCCCCCCGGGGCGCGCGCACGACCGAGATCGACTGGGCCGACGGCCACAAGGGCGTCTATCCCCACGAGGTCCTGCGAGGCTACTGCCCGTGCGCCGGCTGCCAAGGGCACTCCGGCGAGATCCACTTCCTCGAGAGCCGCGACGAGCAGCGCCAGATCGACGACTTCGAGACCGTGGGCGGCTACGCGCTCGCCATCAAGTGGTTCGACGGCCACGCGAGCGGCATCTACTCGTTCTCGTACCTGCGGCGCCTCTGCCAGTGCGACGCGTGCCGCGG
The DNA here is from genome assembly GCA_963797395.1 of uncultured delta proteobacterium. Taxonomy (GTDB): domain Bacteria; phylum Myxococcota_A; class Polyangia; order Polyangiales; family Polyangiaceae; genus Palsa-1150. Next base: position 2,915,098 of record CAWCPA010000006.1, on the reverse strand, counting down.
GCCGGAGCGCGACGTGCTCCCGCGCGAGTGACGCCCGTGACGGAGGCGGAGGCCGCGGCGAACGCGGGCGCCGAAGGGAAGGCCGAGCGGAGCCGGCTCGTCGCGCGCGCCGGCGTCATCGGCGCCGGCACCCTCGCGTCCCGCGTCCTGGGCCTCGCGCGCGACGTCGCGCTCGCCGCCGTGTTCGATCGCGACGCGACCGACGCGTGGTGGGTCGCGTTCACCATCCCGAACGCCCTCCGGCAGCTCCTCGGCGAGGGCGCCGTCGCGAGCGCCGTCGTCCCGCTCCTCTCCGAGAAGCTGACCAAGGAGGGCGACGACGCCGCGAAGAGCTTCTTCGCGCGCGTGCGCGGCGTCTCGCTCGTGGCGCTCGTCGTCGTCAGCGCGCTCGGGATGTCCTTCGCCGGGCCTCTCACCGAGCTCTTCGCCGGCGGCTACCGCGCCCGCCCCGGGGAGCTCGAACGCACCACGGCCCTCACACGTGCCGTCTTCCCGTACATCTTCTTCGTCGGCAGCGCGGCCCTCGGCATGGCCGCCCTCAACGCCAAGCGCCGCTTCGCCGTCGCCGCCTTCGCGCCGGGCCTCCTCAACGTCGCGCTCCTCGCCGCCGTCTTCGGCCTCCCCGCGTGGCTCGCGTCGCGCGGTCACGATCCCGTGCTCGCCCTGGCGTTCGGCGCCCTCGCCGGCGGCGCCCTGCAGGTGGTCGCGCAGTGGCCGGAGCTCCGGGCCATCGGCTACGCGGGGGCCCCGCGCTTCGTGATCGACGACGACGTGAAGCGGGTCTTCCGCCGCATCGCGCCCCTCAGCCTCGGCATCGGCGTGTACTACGTCGACCTCGTCCTCTCCCGCCGGTTCCTCTCCGACCTCGGGACCGGCGCCCAGAGCTACTTCTCGTGGGCCATGCGCCTCTGCGACTTCCCGCAGGGCATCTTCGTCATGGCGCTCTCGACCGCCGCCCTGCCGTCGCTCTCGACCCTCGCCGCCCGGGGCGATCGCGCCGAGCTCGCGAAGACCTGGGCCCACGGCATGAACCTCGCGATGTTCGTCGCCCTCCCGGCGAGCGCCGCGATGCTCGTCCTGGGCGAGCCCATCGTCGTCGCGCTCTTCCAGCACGGCGCCTTCGACGCCCGCGCCGCCCACGAGACCGCGCGCGCCGTCTTCTGGCAGGGCGGCGCCATCTGGACCGTCGCCGCCGTCCGGCAGGTGGCGCCCGCGTTCTACGCGCTCGGCGACACGCGCACCCCGGTCGTGGTCAGCGCGATCGACCTCCTCGCGTTCATCGCCCTCGCGGTCCTGCTCCGCGGACCCATGGGCCACGTCGGCGTCAGCGTCGGCGTCGCCGGCTCGAGCGCCGTCCAGATGGTGCTCTTGCTCGTCGGCCTGCGGTGGCGCATGGGCACGATTGAGGGAGGTGCGCTGGCGCGGTCGACGCTCCGGACGCTCGCGGCGTCCGTGCTTGCCTCCGTCGCCGGAGCGGGAGCGGCCCGGCTGCTCGCGCCGTCCGGGCCCGCCGGAGCCGTCGTGCGGGCGCTGCCGGGCGTGGTCGGTCTGGGCGCGTTCGGGGTCGCCTTTGGCCTCGCGGCGTGGGGAATGCGTTCCCCGGAGCTCGAGGAGATTCTCGGCACGGTCCGCCGGCGCCTCGCGCGCCGCGCGGCGGGCTAAAGAAGGCAGAGGAAGGCGGAGAGCGATGAGCGCGACGAAAGAGGAAGCCAAGAAGGAGATACGCGTCATCGGCGCCGAGTTCGTGGCCGGGGCCGTCGAGACGTCCGGCCTGCCGGCTCCCACCGTCGCCGAGGTCGCCTTCGCCGGCCGGTCGAACGTCGGCAAGTCCAGCCTGCTGAACGCCATGATGCAGCGCCACGGCCTCGCCCGAACGAGCCGCACCCCGGGCTGCACCCGGCAGCTCAACATCTTCGAGGTGAAGTGCGCCGATGGGCTCGTGCTGCGGTTCGTCGACCTCCCCGGGTACGGATGGGCGAAGCGCTCGAAGAGCGAGCGCGGCGAGTGGCAGGGGATGATCGAGGGTTACCTGAAGACCCGCGCCAGCCTGAAGGCCGTCGCCATCCTGGTCGACGTGCGACGCGGGCCGGAAGAAGAGGAAGAGCAGCTCGTCGAGTTCCTCGGCGAGCGGCGCCTCGTGAGCTCCGCCAAGCCGCTCGAGGTGATTCTGGGTCGCGACGAAGACCGACAAGCTCGGGGCGGCCGCGCGGCGGCCCGCCCTGGATGCGGTGAAGAAGGCGGCCGGAGGGGGAGTGGTCGGGTTCAGCGCCGTGAGCGGAGATGGCCGGGAGGCGCTGTGGGGGAGGATCCGGCACGCGGTGCTTTGAGCCGCACGCCGCGTAGCCTTCCCCCAGCCCAGCGTCCCCCCGGGAGCGCTTGCGACCCGCTTGCTCGGGGGGCGGGACTGAGGTAGCTAAGGGGTTCCCGCAGCGAGCCGGGCGCATAACTCAGCGGTAGAGTGCGTCCTTCACACGGACGAAGTCACAGGTTCAAATCCTGTTGCGCCCACGAATTTCCCGGGAGATTCCGGCCCAAGTTTGGCCTTTTGGCCTTTTCGTGGCCTTTTCATCCGGGAGGCCCTCGAGGTCGGCGGTGAGGGCAGCCGGTAGGGGCGGGAAGGGGTCGCCGAACCCCGGCCGGAGCTCCTCGGCCAGGCGGATGTAGCCCTCGGTCGTGTCGAAGGTGGCGTGACCCGCGCGCTGCTTGATCTTGAGCGGGTCGTCGCCCCGGACCGCCATCCAGGTCGTCCCTGTCGCCCGGAGATCGTGGAACGTCATGCGCTTGATGCTGATGCCCTTGCGATGGAGCTCGGCGCGCGTGACGTCCGCAGTGGCCAGATCTCGTCTCAGGATGCAGGCGAGCCCCGTGTCCCCACTAGGCGGAGGCATCTTGGGGAACACACGACCCTCTCCCCCCGCGGCCTTGTGCATGTCTACGAGCATCGGGTGGAGCTCTGGTTCGATTGGGATGCGCCGAGGCGTCTTGGTCTTCGTGGACTTCGTCTTCTCGGGGTCGCGGATACGGTCGATCGCCTCGTGGAAGTGGAGCACACGGTGCTCGAGGTCCACGTCGTGCCACGAGAAGGGCACGATCTCCCCGGCCCGCGTGTACGTGTAGACCGCGAAAGCGTAGAGGCGCCGACGGGCGAGCGGGACCTCCTCGCACGCGACGAGCTTCGAGAACTCCGAGGGGTAGAGGAACTGCTTCGACGTAGTCTCCCCCTTGTCCGGAGGGCGCACGCCGGTCGCGGGGTTCGCGGGGATCACGCGCAGCGATCGGTCCTTGCAGTTGGCGGCGTCGTCGAACATCACCGAGACCGTCCCCCACACATTGGTCGCCGTCTTCCAGTTGATCTCCGGCGCGGACCCGACCATCCAGATGGCAGACGAAGTCTTCGAGCTTCTCCCTGGTGACGGCGCCCATGGGCAGGGGGCCCATGATCGGCCCGAGGTGAACGCGGAGCTCACGCCGATTCTCCGAGGCCGAGGAGAGCCCGCGCTCCTGGCGCCAGTCGGCCCAACGCTCGCCGTACGTGCGCACGGTCTCCATTCCATCGATGGCGACCGCGTCGCCGCGGTGCACGCGGTGGGCGATGATTGCAGCGACGCGGCGTGCGCGTTCCTCGTCGTGCTGGGAGATCGCGCCCGGCAGGTCGATCCACGCGCGCGTCTTGTCCGGACGCGTGACGCGCACTTGCCAGCGGCCGCCTCGCCAGTTCGGGTTCCCGGTAATCGCTCGGGGCATCAGGTCCTCCTTGCGCAGGTGAAGAAGCCGGCGTCGCTTATCTGGACGGGCCGTCGCGCCCGAGCTCCCGACTCACGACGCGCTCGAGCCCGCGACGCACGTCGTTCCAGGAAGTCTTGATCGTCATGGCTGGCATCGCCTGCGAGTCCACCTCCCGAAAGTACGTCAGCGCTCGGAGCGAGTGCGCCGGGTCGTAGCCGCGGTATTTCTGGGGCATGATCGACAGCACCTCGCGCAGACCGACGGCTCCGCTGGTGAAAATGGCGTGAAGATCGACGTAGTCACGCTTGGCCGCGCGCTGTCCGATGGCGATCATCTTCATGGCCGCGATGTCCCGCAGGGATGCCACGTCGCAGTTCTCCATGCGCACGGGGCTGTCGATCAGTGGATACCGGTACCGAAAGACGCTGTAGTCGACTCCGCCGACCAGGCCGAGGAAGGTACCCTCATCGTTCTGGCGAACCTGGACGGGAAGCGTCGTGGACTGCAGGTCACGAAGGAGGCCGTCCGGTTCGAGCGTTCGCGGCGTGAAAAAGTCGAAGTCGTGCGAGCGGCGGTGACGGAGATGAAGGGCGAGCGCCAAGCCGCCGGCCAGGTACGCCCGCCAGCGCTCGGCAAGTGGCGCCGACGACTCCAGCACGGTCCGTTGCTCGGCCGTAAGGACTTCCCCCGAGCGGGGCTTCACCGCTCCTCCCAGAACCGAGCCGCCGGGTTCGCACGCTGCCACCGCCTTGCCGTCCGCTCGGCGACCCACGGAATCATCTGCGGCACCGTCAGCCCTAGACCTCGGTGCTTGACGATCCACTGCCGAATCGCTTCGTCCCCGACGCGGCGCACGAGCCATCGCCGGTCCTCCGGTCCGCCCTGCGACAGGACGTGGAGCATCACGAGGTCGAGCTGCTCGGGCAGCGTGATCTCCTCGAAGTGGTAGCCGGGGAAGAGGGGTCGAAGGCGTGTGGGGAGGCCGCCCGAACGGACGCGCGCTGCATCGGCGGCGATCTCGGCGCGTCGCCGGGCCGAAAGCGCTGCCGCTCGTTGGCGACCCCCGTCGACCCCGCCTTTCCGGCCACCGAGGCGCCCAAGGGCAACCGCATGCGGGTTCGCCTCGTCCCTCGCGGTGGACGCCGCGCCTCGGCGGGGGCGCTCGCCCGCCCGAGGACGGCCGCCAAGGCGCCCGAGGGCCACGGCGTCGCGGTTCTTCACAACGGTGAGCTTAGCAGAAAGCGCTTCAAGCATCTGGGTGCCCAAATCTCGCCCCGCGTCGCGCAAGACCTTGCGGAACAGCATCGAGCTCATCAGCAGCCGCAGGTCGGTATCGAACGTGGCATCTCAGAACCTCTTGATGCTTGGGAGGTAACCGGCGGCGCGAAGGGCTTCGTCGGCGAGGGCCTCGTCGGCCGCGAGGCCCGGCCTCATCCCGGTGGAGTTCGCCAGTCGCATCCGGCTCTGCGGACGGGAAGCGACCCAGTCGTCGAAGTCTTCCCGACGAATGACCCAGTCGCGTCCGAGCTTACTCGCGCCCGGCATGCTCGGCACGTGACGAAGCATCCATCGGCGCGTCTTCCCGGGAACCGCGGGACCCAGCTTCGAGGTCGTGTAGAAGGCCGGGGGCGGCTGGGCGCCACCCATCGCGCTCGCGAGATCCAGGCGCGCCGCGGTCGCGCGACGCGCGGCGGCTTGGGCAAGGAGATTGTAGCCGCGCGCGAGCAGGGCGTGACCCTCGGCCTCCAGATCCGCCGGGGACGCCCGCAGCAACGGGGCCGGTTCTGGCGATTGCCTCGAACGCCGGAGCACAGGCTGGCTTCTTTCCGCCGGCGCCAGGTCGGCCGGCGGTTGGTCCGCTGTCACTTCGCAGGGGCGCAGACCCGGAGGCATGCCCGTGGATTGGCCGTCCGCGGCCGTTGGTCGCGTCGTTTCTCGGCTCAAGCGACGGGCTCTAGCGCGTCCTTCGTATGGCGGTTGATCGCCTTCGCTGTCGCTTCGTCCAAGAAGAAGAGGACCATCGCCTGGCCGTTGTCCTTCGCGCAGAAGCGCCGGCCCGAGCCCTCGAGATCCGCCGAGACCTTGGCGACCACCTACGGGCCTATGAGGGCCGAGGCCAACTGCGGACTCATCGCGAACGACAATGGCCGGCGCCTGAAGGCGCACGTCAGTCGTCCGCGAACAGCTCCGCCAGCGCTCCCTCGCGATCGTCGAGAAACTCCCGGGTGACCCGAACCGTGGACGTGTCTTCGTACGCGCACCGGTGCATACCGTCGTCGTCGAGCTCATAGATCCACGCCTCGGGGTAGGCGAGCAGGACGGGCGCGTGCGTGGCGATCACGAACTGCGAGCCCTGGTGCACCAGGTGGTGGATCCTCCGGAGGAAGGCCATCTGTCTAAGGGGAGAAAGCGCCGCCTCCGGCTCGTCGAGCACGTACAGCCCTTCGGGACCGAAGCGGTGCAACGCCAAGGCGAGGAAGGACTCGCCGTGCGACTGCTCGTGGAGCGAGCGCCCGCCGTATGAGTCGATCACGGGTGGATCCAAGCTAGGTTCCCGATCCAGCGCCTCGATGGTCGTCGCGAGGTTGAAGAAGCTCTCCGCCCGGAGAAAGAACCCCGTCCGCGGCCGCCGCACCGACCGGACCAAGCGAAGCGCCGCGCTCAGGGCGGACTCCGAGCTGCGCGTCGAGAAGCGGAAGTTCATGCTCCCACCCTCGGGATTGAAGCCCGCGGCGACGGCGATGGCTTCGAGCAACGTCGACTTCCCGCTGCCGTTCTCGCCCACGAAGTAGGTCACCCGGGGATGGAGCGCGAGGCCGTCCGCCGCTTTCACCGCGGGGATCGCGAACGGGTAGGCGAGCGGGTCCGCGATGCGCTCGGGCTTGAGCTGGAGCCGAAGGAGGAACGGTTCGTTGCGGCGGGGGCTCGGCACCCGTCGAGCATGACCGGTGACGGCGCGACCGTCACGGGATCGGCTCGGCCGCCTTTGTCCGCGAACGCCTGTCTTCGTGCGCAGGCCATTTTGGGCCGCCAATTTCGGCCTTCTCGTTCTGTGGCTCTATAAATTATCCTTGATTGTCGCGAGTTTCGCTCTGGCCTGGAGCCCCCTATAGGTGCGTTGGCTCCCGAATTTCTCCAATGAAATCCGTGAACCAATCCCATCCAGGCTCCAGTCCTTTATCTTGCCCTCCGTTTCACTCCGGGTTCCGAACCGATCCTGCACCTCTTCCCAATGGTCACGACGCCGCCCACCTGGACGAGCCGCGCGCTGCTCCCGGGAGTAACCGGTGCATCCTCGGGTTGTCAGCCTGAGGCATCGCCCGATGCCCATGACGAAGCGGACGACGGTTGTCGCTCGGACACGCGCGAGGACACCACCGACGGCCTCTTCGAGGCGACCATCGAGAGCTCTCGCGGCCACCGGGGTGCCTGCCTCGAGCCAACGAGCGAAGCCTGACCGCAATGTTCCGCGTGAGCGGCCGTTGCTTGCCGAGGGGAGCCGCAGGAACGGCCCTGCGGGTCGCTAGCGTGGCGGCCTCGGTTGTCTTCTCGAAGCATCCCACGGGCTCAAAGGATGGCTGTCCTGTTCTATGACGAAAAGACGCTCGGCGGCGATCACCGTGCCGCCAACCGGGACGGGCCGTCGCGCTGCCAGCGACTCTCCCCGATCCCGTGCTCGGCCTGAACTCGCGTGATGCTGGGATCGGCGTCGTGCTCCTTACCGGAGCATTGGCTCGGACAATCTTGTGGTTCGCTCGTGACGCATCGAGGACTCTCCGGTCGGCCTGCCGGAATGGCCACCGGGAGAAGGTCCGAGGCTATAAAGGGGGCTGTCCACCTTTCGACTCAAGTATCCGCGCCGATGCGCAAGCGGTCCATGCCCGGGGTCATCCGCTCGACCACCGGATCCATTACGACGCGATCGGCGGTAGAGACCCGCGGCAAGGAGCTCGAATCGCCGCGTTGACCGTGCCGGTCCCCACGCGGTGCGACGGTCGCTCGTGCCTCGGCTCCAGGCGGGTCAAGCTGGGCATCCGCGTCGAAGACGAACAGGGGGTCTTCGGGTTGCACATCGGGCGCGCACTGGGTTGCCACCCACCATCAGGTTTCGGGGCGGCGGCTTACGGCCCGCAGGACGCAGCCGGTGACGTCACGAAGCAGCGCCTGTCGGAACCCGAGGACGAACGTCGCGCGCCCCTGGAGGGCGCGTAGGAGCTCGAGGACGGGCTCCGGATGATGCGGCGGTCGAACGCCGCAGGCACGGCATGTCGCTGCGGGAGGCCACACGGAGGGCCACTCACCAATGACCCGAGCGCCGGGGTCGGACTGGGTCCGGGCCCGACCAGGGCCCGGTCAAGCCTTGCCCCGGTTGCCACCACTGGGCTGGCTGCCGGCCGCACCCACGGCCGTGCATCCGGCTCCATCCCCTCCTCCCCGCTCTCACTCACGGTTGGGCAGGAGGCCAGCAGCTTCGGGTGTCGTCGGGGCGCTGCGGTGGGATTCTCTGTCGGGGTTGGCGAGCCGGCTCCTACGACGTCGCGCGCACCGGAGCTTGCGACCGCGGGGACAGCCGGGGGGCGCTCAGAGGGGCGCCGGGACGGCCACCACGGCCGCGTCGTCCGGGTACGTTCCCGACGCGCCTCTCGGCAGGACGAGCAGGTGCTCGGCGAGCGCTGGCTCGGCTGTCACGTCGCGGCACGCGTACGCACGAGTGCATCCTTTTCTTCGAGAAGGGCAGGCGGAAGCTCGCGGACCTGGGCGTGCCCGACGTCGCTCCGGCATGTCGGAAGCGACCTGATCGCGGATTCGTCCCGAGGGCCCCGATGCTCGGCCCCAACGACACCACCTTCTCGACCTCCGCTCGCTACTACTCCTTCCGCACGTTCCCGCGCACTAGGGCGAGAAATCCCTCATGAAGCAGGGAGGGCACGAGACGAACCCTAGCTCCGCCGCCGGGGCCGCGCATCGCCGTGCGCGCACGGCGATGCGCGCGGTGCCGCGGTCACGCAAGTTTCGGACAGCAAGGTTCCGACGGAGCCAGCCGGGCGGCGGACCGGCCACCCGGGTCAGGTCGCCCACTGGCGCCTCGTGTCGCTAGGCTGCCACGCTTCGCGACGCGACGAAGCGTTGCTGGCGTTCGAGGCATCCCGCGTGCGCGATGTGGGTTCCTTGCGTCGCTCCAGCGTGCGATCAGGGCGTATGGACGCCGAGCCCTACGAGTTCCCGCTCACTCTTCGCGTTCCCCGCGACGCTTTCGTCGTCGTCGCTCCCGAGCCTGCGACCGTAACGCAGCGAACCGTCGAGCAGCACTTCGGGATCCCGCCCCGTTTGTACAAGCGGATGGTTCGCGAGGGCCTCTTCCCTGTGAAAAGGCTCGGGCATCTGATCCTCGCGGCCTACGCCGATGTGAAACGGGCCGTGACGGAAGGGGCTACATCTCAGGCGCGCGCGGACCGCGCCGGCCGTCCCTCTATCGCAGCCCCGGGGAAGGAAGACCCCATAGCTGTAGTAGCGGCCCGGGCGTACCACGCCCTCACGACGGCGGGTCCAAAGAAGAAGGTCGTAACGGGGTCCTCCCCCGCGCTGACCTCGACCCCTGGGCGCGGAGACTAGGGGAAGTGCCGTTGGTGCGATTGGGCGGCCTACGCGTTGAAGCAGACGTGGGACGCGAAGGGGTTCTGGTGCGGTGGTCCTGTCTGCGACGTCTGCGCGAAGAATCGCGCAGACAACGAGCGGGTGGTGTCGTTCCAAGGCCAAACGGTCCTGCTTCCCGCGCGTGATCCGACAGTTCCGACGGAATGGTACGCGCCTCGGCGACGGCGCAAGCGTACCTGATCCCTAGCTCCACCCGCCGGGGCGCCGCCCCGCTCGGCCGCTCACGCGCGCCAGCACCGCGCGCTCCCTGAGGTGACGAGGAGCCGGACGGCGATCGGCGCCGCCGGCGGCAAGGAGCGCGCACGGCTAGATGCCCGCCGCGGCCTCGTGCCGCAGGGCCGCCGCTCTCCGCGAGCAACGGTCGTGCAGCAGGAACCCGGCGACGCACCGGAGGAGCGCGACGCGCGCCGCCCGGGTGCCTTCGTCGGAGCCCTCGGCCACCTCGATCGCCGCCTGCGCGAGGACGCGGGTGGCGAAGACGTGGCCGTCCTGCTGGTCCACGAGGACACCCACGAGGGCCTGGCCTTCGCCGTCGAAGACCTCGCCCCGGGGGTCGACGACCTCCTGGCCGAGCGTCTCGAAGAGGCGGGGGTCGATGCCTACGCGGGGATCGGCGGCCGCCGCCCCGAGGGCCTCGAACACCCGGCGGCGCTCGTCCGAGGTGATCGTTTCGACGTCGAGCTCGGGGAGCTCGGGTGCCGTGTCGCGCGCGACAGGCACGTCACGCTCGTCTACCTTGTCCATGTTCGTGCGCCAAGCAAGCCTCGACCCGGAGGACGCCATGTGACGCCTTCACGTGACTGAAACCGGGTAGAGCAACCCTGCGGGTTCAAGTCCCGTCTGGCCAAGGCAGGGCCGCCAGCCAGGAGCGAGTCTTGCGGGTCATCGAGCAATCGGTGGCGCGAAGCGTAGACAGCGGGCGCGTGGGCCGTGGTGCAGGCTCCGAAAACAAAAAGTCGTGGATGCCGACGAGTCGAACATCTCGGAAGGCAACACCGAAAGCGCAACACGTAGGGACGAAGTCCCGGAGGCCTGCGCCGGAGGGTCCACCGGAGTGGAGAGCCAGGGCACGTGTGCGAGTGGGTTGCCGAGGAACTTGGGAGGTCCCGCGCGCTCCGCGAAGAGCGGAACGGCGAGGTGAGCGCAAGCGAGCCTCGACGGGCATGCGGGAAGTCGGAGTGCCGTCGTAGTAGCGAGGAAGCGGGGGAACCGAGCCGAAGGGACCCCGCCGAGCCAAGGGTGGCACCGGGATCATGGACCTGAACGAGGGAACGATGGCCGAGGCGAAGAACTCGATCCCCATCTCAACGCGACTCGAGCAGATAGCGAACCTGGCGGAGAGGTTTCCGAACTCGCCGCTGACGACGCTGGCTCATCACATCGACATCGAATGGCTGCGCGAGGCGCACCGGCGTACGCGCAAGGACGGAGCACGAGGCATCGACGGGCAGAGCGCGGACGAGTACGCGGCCGATTCTCGAGGGCAACCTCGCGCGGCTCCTCGAACGCGCAAAGTCCGGCAGCTACCGCGCCCCGCCCGTGCGACGGACGTACATCCCGAAGGGCAATGGCGAGCGCCGCGCGCTCGGCATCCCGACCTTCGAGGACAAGGTGCTCCAGCGCGCCATCGCGATGGTGCTGGAACCCGTCTACGAGCAGAAGTTTCTCGACTGCTCGTACGGCTTCCGGCCGCGCCGGTCCGCGCATCAAGCTCTGGATGCGCTGTTCCAGCAAGCGACGAGGATGGCCGGCGGGTGGGTGATCGAGGTCGATATCCGAAATTACTTCGACACGATCGACCACCGTCAGCTGCAGGAAGTGCTTCGCCAACGGATACGCGACGGGGTGATCACGCGCCTCGTCGGCAAGTGGCTCAATGCGGGGGTGATGGAAGACGGCGAGCTGCAGCGCAGCGAAGCCGGCACGCCGCAGGGAGGGGTCATCTCTCCACTGCTTGCGAACATCTACCTGCACACGGTGCTGGACGTCTGGTTCGAAGGGGACGTCCGGCCGCGCCTGCGCGGCTGGGCCTTCCTGACGCGCTACGCGGACGACGCCGTGATGCTCTTCCAGAACGAGGAGGATGCGCGCCGAGTCATGGACGTGCTGCCGAAGCGATTCGCGCGGTACGGCCTGGCGTTGCATCCCGACAAGACGCGGTTGGTGCCTTTCAGAAGGCCCGATCTGTCACGTCGAGACGACCCGAGCGGCGCCAGGGCCGTCCGGAGCTTCGACTTCCTCGGCTTCACCATCCACTGGGGCAAGAGCCTCCAAGGCAAGTGGGTGGTGAGGACTCGGACGGCCAAGGACCGCTTCCGGCGGACGCTCGTGAACATCGAGCAGTGGTGCAAGCTCCATCGGCATGCACCCCTGGTCGAGCAGCAGCAGATGCTCAACGCCAAACTCCGCGGCCACTACGGCTACTACCGCCGCATCGGCAACGTGGGACGGCTTTGGGACCTGCGGCATTGGGTACGGCACATCTGGCGGCGCTGGTTGAGTCGCCGCTCGCAACGTGCCCACCTCAATTGGCCGACCATGGACCGGCTGCTCCAGCACTACCCGCTGGCCACGCCGGCCCTCGTTCGACCCGCGTAGCGAACCCATGGACCGAGGAGCCGGATGCGGGAATTCCGCACGTCCGGATCTGCCCGGGGGGCGACCCGGCTCACCCATCGTGGGTGGAACGGGTCGTCCCTACCGGAACCGACCTTGGAAAGAGGTTGGGACCAAGCCCCGCGGCTGTTACCAGCAGCGCGCGGGGCACTTGCGTGGACGGTAGGATGGGTCGGCGCCGTTGTCCATCCATCGTTCTGTGGTCGATGTGAACAATTGGACCGCGGGGCCGCGCCCCGGGAGATCCTTGGGCGCTGTCGCCATGCCGTCCGAGACGCCGCCGCACCCGCCGCGCGACAGCCGTCCGACGACGACGCGCTCTGAAACGATGCTGCACCATGTGCTCGAGCGCGAGGCGATGGACGGAGTCGAGCCGCTCGCCGAGCGACCGCACCAGGGCGTCGTGGTGGCGCGACGTGGTCTCAGTAGCGCTCGGCGTGGCGGGCCATCAGACGACGATCGGAAGGGCGGGCGTCCGCGTCGAACGCGTTGAGCGAGTCGATTCAGGCGCGGTCGGCATCTCGTCGTAGGTGCGCCCATCGAGCACGCGGCCAGCTTTCTTCTTGTTCTTGCCGCCCCACTGCTTGAAGAAAAACGCGACGCAAGCGCGCGCGCATTGGTCGCGGATGTCGGTGACCCACGCTGTTTCCATCGGGCGCGCGCGGTGGCCGGACTCGCCGCCGACGATCACCCAGTCGATGTTTTTCAGCTTCAGCTTCGGCAGGGGTCCAAGGAGCGGCTCGAGCGAGAGGAACTTCACCCGCGCGCCCGTCGTCCGCAGGTCGTCGATGCGGTCGACGTAGTCGGCGTTCTCGACGCTCACGCCCATCCAAACGTTCCCGGGCCATTCGATCGCGGGGCTCAGCTCCGCGAGCCGATCAGCGCGCTTCGTGAGCACCTGGAAGCGATGCCAGTGCGCGCGGCCCATGACGTCGAAGACGCGCTGGATGTACTCGAGCGGCACATCCTTGTGGAACAAGTCGCTCATCGAGTTCACGAAGATCGTCTGCGGCTTCTTCCACTGGAGCGGCAGCTCCAGCATCTGCGGCTGCAATGTGAGCTCGAAGCCGTTCCGGTAGTTCGGTTGCCCCATCGCTTGCAGGCGCTCCGCCATGCGCTCCGCGTAACAATATTTGCAGCCCGGGCTGATCTTGTTGCACCCCGTGACGGGGTTCCAGGTGGACTCGGTCCACTCGATGCCGGAGCCGAGCGCCATCAGCGCACCTCCTTGAGGGGCTTGAGTAGGTGATTGGCGATGCGCAGCGCGATGTCCTTGCCACGCTCGTTGCCCACCGCGAAGCAGAGGAGGTACAGTGGGTTATTGGCCGAGTTCGAGAGCACGCCCGGCTCCTCGACGATGCCAGCGAACACCTGCTTCAGGCGGTCGTTGAAGTAACGAGCCATCACGTCCATCGACGCCTTCACCTGGACTTGGTGCTCGCCGAAGAGCGTTGGTTTCGTCTCGACCTTGTAGAACTCGTCGTACCAGGCCGTGGTGCCGAGGAAGGCGTCCATGCGCTGACGCCACGATTCTGGCAACTTGCCGGACTTCGTTGCGAGGCGGTTCATCCCCATGCCAAGCGGCACGAGCAGCCAGAGGTCGATCGCCTTCGTGCCAGCGACGGCCTCGATCGTCTTCCATTCGACCTGCATTCCGTAGGGGTCGAGGAACAGCACCGCGCGGCGCGACTTCCACTTGTCCGGTGACCCGCAGAGTTTGTGGATCAGGTCGTTCGCCTCGCCTTGCCGGACGTCAATGTCGCTGGCGAGTGCGGGGAACTCCGTCTTCAGGCTCTCAAGTTGTGTGCAGCGCTCGGGGCTCCGCTCGATGAAGATGTACTTGTCGAAGCGCGGCTCGACTTGCAGCGCGAGCCTCGCCGAGCCGTCGAGCAGCTTCTGCGGTGCAGGCTCAGCGAGATCGGGGAACAGTAACGTTTCGGCCGCGCCGCTTGTCTCACGCTCACGCGCGGCGCGCGAGCCAGTGCCGGCGAATGCATCGATGTACGCCTTCCGGAACGGCTGGGTGGCGGTCGGCTTGTCCTTCAACGCCTTCGTGTACGCGGCCAGGTAGTCCTTGAGCACGTCCAGCTTCGTTTGAGTCCAGTCCCCTCCGAAGCGATGGGTCGTGCCGGTGTTTGTCGATCGCGTCTTCGTCATGGTACTGTCCGCAGGTTCAGTGTGTCAGACAAGCGCGCCGTCGTCGACGGTACGCGCGGCCGAGAGAACACCGAAGTTTTGAGCAAAGCGGTCACGCGGTCTGCCCGGGACCCGCGGGGACGTCGGAGGGGTGCGGCGAGCACGTCCGCGCCCACGGATAGGTTGCGCTTCTCGACCCCGCGTCGACTCTTGTTGGGGACGCCAAATCTAGATACCGTGCTCGCATGAACAGTGGTGCTCCGTCTCCCGAGCCCAGTGATGACGATGCCAGAGCCTTTGGGCTCGGTTGAAGACGTCCCCAAGCACCTCGGGGTCGCGAAGGATTCCGTGTACCGGTGGATCGAGGCGCGGAAGCAGGCAGCTCATCGCATCGGCCGGCTCTGGAAGTTCAAGCTCTCCGAAAGTCGACGGGTGGGTTCGGGCGAGAGGCGCCCAGGAAGACGACGGAGAACGCGATCCGAGCAAGCGAGATGTCGAGCGCCCAGACCCGAGACGATCGACGAGTTGAGCCAGCGAGCGCGCCGCGTGAAATCGCGCGTGCCGAGCGTTTCGACGTGCGTCTGCGTTTCGGCGTTGCGGCCGACGCCGTCCGTTACCTGCGGGCGCTCACGAGCCTGCTCTGCAGCGCGAGCACCAAGGTCACCGCGACGCTGACCACAGGGGCGCCCCGCGAAGACCTCACCGCCGAGGAGATCGCCGATCGGCTCTCGCGTGGCGCCATCGACAAGCTGCGCTTCGCCCTCCGGCTTGGTGAGCGCCCTCTGCACATCGAGCTTGCGCTGCCGGTTTCCGAGCCCGGCACTGTCGCGATCCGCGCGCCGTTCATCAGCGGGCCTTCCATCTCGCGCCTATGGCTCCAGTCCGATGCGGACGTGGTCGCCCCCATCACCGCGCTCGCCCTTCCGACGACCGCAGAAGGGCTTGCGTTCGACGCGGCGCACGCGCTCGTTGGGCTGGCAGTCCGGTGCGGTGGCTTCGAGGAGGCCGAGTTCGCTGGCGAGCATCCGCTCACCTGGAACACGACGAAGCCCAACGACGACGCCCAGCCGGTGCGCAGCACGCTGCGCGACGCCGTCTGGAGCACCGCCAATTCGGAGGGCGCGGTCGCCCTGTGGGTCATGGGCCTGCCCCTGCCACCCAAGCCGCGCACGCCTGAGGCTGGCTGGTGGGAGCAGTACGACGTGCTCACGCGCCGCTCTCGCGAGGCGCTGACCGAGCTACACGCGCACGTCGCGGCGCGTTTCGACATCCCGTTCGCGTGGGCGATCGTCGACAAGACGGCCGCGCCCGAAGGCAGCTTCGTGGTGCAGCCCGAAGCGGGTGACATCGCGCGCCTCGTACCCGAGGCCGACCGCGTCGCCGTCGTCGTGGACCTTGAGCAGCCCGCCTCGCTGGTCGCCGACATGCTCTTGCACCTCTGCGCGCACCTCGCGCTCGGCCACGTGCGTCCGGGCGATGCATGGGGCCATTGGGACACGCAGGCCTCGGTCTCGCCGACGCCGCATCGGCAGTGGGACCGCGAAGCGCGCGCCTTCGTTGACGCCCATTTTCCCCGCCCTGTGCGCCGCGTCTCGTCGCTCGAAGAATGCAACCCGCGCGAAAAGGCGTGGCTCGTGCTCCTCGATCACATCGGGCGCATGGTCGGCCAGCAGCGAACGCTCCACGCCGCGACGGAGCGTTACCAGGCAGCCGCCTACCAGCGACAGGCTGCGCAACGCCTCGTTGCGCAGCTCGAAGAGTACGGCGGCGCGATGCTCTGCGACGGCGTCGGTCTCGGGAAGACCTACGTCGCCACCACCGTCTCCGTTCACTACGCGAACCAGTGGCGAGACCAACTTGCCGACACGAAGCGCTCGGCGACCGACGACCCGTTCCGCATCACGGTGCTCTCGCCCAACTCGGTGGTGAGCACCTGGCAGCGTGAGGCCATCGCGCCGCTCGCCGCGCACGGCGTCCCGCTCGCCACCATCCGCGTCATCTCGCACTCGAAGCTCTCGCGCATCGTGCCGTCGAGCGACATCCTCACGCGCGGCCGCGCGGGCATGAGCGACATGGAGCACCTGCTCCTGTCGGACCTCGTGGTCGTCGACGAGGCGCACAACTTCCGCTCCGTCGGCGCGCGCCGCACCACGGTGCTGCGTGACCTCCTGCGCCTGCAGCCGCGCAAGGATCTGCGCCGCAAGGTGCTGCTGCTCACCGCAACGCCCGTGAACAACAGCCTCGAAGACCTGCGCCAGCAGGCGGCGCTGATGTTTGGCAAGCCGCTCTACTTCAACGACAACCTCACGCCCGACAAGTACCGCACGCGCGTGTTCAAGGACGTCGAGGAGCGCGTCGTGAAGGCCACCAAGGGCAAGGGCGCGGCCGACGTCGCGGCGCTGCTCATTCACGGCGACGCCTCGGCCAAGTTCGCCTACGCGCCCGACTTCCGCGACGACGTGCAGTTCGGCGTGCAGGTGCCCCGCGTGGGCGACTACCTCAAGGAGCAGGAGAAGCGGCTCACCGCGCAGCGGGCTTCCGTGCGCGCCGCCATCCAGAGCGGCCAGCCTCCGGCCGAAGCGCACGCGCGCATCGCAGGCGAGCTGCTCGACCGCATCGTCGTCCAGCGCTCGCGGGCGCTCTGCAAGCAGATCGAACGCGAGCAGGGCTCGAACGCGCGGCTCCTCTTCCGGCCCGACGCGGCCACGCCTGAGAAGCTCGTCTACGAGGACGTCTACGACGACACCCGCGACGTGCTCGCGCGCTTCCTCCCGCTCTTCGAGACCGAGGGCGAGGCCACCGACAAGGACGCCCCGCCGCTCTCGCTCAGGGTCTACACGTGGACCGACGTTCGCGACGGCATCCGCGACGCGGGCGAGGTCTCGTCGGTCGTCGGCTTGCAGCGCGTGCTGGTGCTCAAGCGCCTTGAGTCATCGCCGGTCGCGTTCCTCATCACCCTGCTCCGGTTGCTGGCGCTGCACGCGCATCGGCTCAAGCAGCTCGGCGAGCTGTGCCGCGAGGTCGGCGACAAGAAGCGAGAGAAGGCGCTCGCCACCGAGCTGGCGGACCTCGTCGACGCGGTGAAGCCCGTGGAGCGTGAGCGCATCGACGCGCTGCTCACCGGCGGCAAGGCGAAGGCTCGCGGCAACGATCTGCTCGATCGCTGGAGCGGCGCCCACAGCGCGCGTGCCGCCGCCGACGGCGACGACCCGCCTCCGCCCCAGTTCGAGCTGTTCGGACGAGACGACGACAAATCCTCCGAGCGCAAAGAGCAGCTCGATCGGCTGTGGAACCTGCGCGAGCACCTCATGCGCGATCTGGCCACGCTGCTCCGCGTAGCCCCCGGCCTCGCCGACATCGTCTTCGGCCGCTTCGCGCAGAGCGACTGGCCGCAGCGCTTCATCAACGGCGGCCAAGACGTCGATTGGCCAAAGTCGGCGGCGTGGGCGATGCGCATCGTCACCGACGGCAAGCTGCGGCGCCTGGTGGCGCGTCTGCTGCGCGCGCGGGCCGAGGGCCAGAAGGTGATCGTCTTTTCTCAGTTCACCGACACGCTTGCCTACGTCGACTCCGTGCTGCGAGCCGCCCAAGCGCTCTCGCGTCAGGAGTGGGCGCTCGTCACCGGCCTGCTCGGAGCCGACGTCGGGCGCTCCGTTCGCCACGAGGACGTGCTCGCACTCGTGGAACGCAGCGCCGTCGTCAGCGGCGAGACCGAAGACCGCGATGCGGTCATCCACGCCTTCGCGCCGTTCTACCGTCTCGGCCCGTCGCGCCCGCGCTTGCCCGGCGCTTCGGTCTTCGAACAGCAGCAGCTCGATGCGCTGTGGACCAACGGCTGGACGCAGGCGCTCAAGCAGCCCACCGACGTCCTCTTCGCCACTGACGTTCTCGCCGAGGGCGTGAACCTCCAAGACGCCGCGCTGCTCATCAACTTCGACGTCCACTGGAACCCGGTGCGCATGATCCAGCGCGCGGGCCGCATCGACCGCCGCTTGAACCCCGCCATCGAAGAGGCGACGAGCTTCCCCGACCTCGAAACACTCGCGCGCGACCTCGGCGTCCAGCCGCCGCGCTACTGGTGGCACGAACACACCGGTGCCGCGCCCATCACCGTGAACCTGCTCTTGCCCGACGACCTCGAGGCCGAGCTGCAGCTCCGCGAGCGCATCGCCAACAAGACGCTCGCCATCGACTTCACGCTCGGCCTCGAACAGGGCACCGGCGCCGAAGCCGACTGGATGGCCGCGTACCGCTACCAGGGCATCTCGGCGCTCAACGCCTGGCAGGGCGACCGCGCCATCGAGCAGATTGCGGGCTACCAGCAGCGCCTGCGCCGCCTGATGAGCGAGCGCGGCATCGACGCGGACTGGCTCGCCGCGTGGAACGGCTGGCTCCGCGAGGTCGGCGGGCGCCACGATGACCGCATCCTCGCGTGGGCGCAGCTTGGCCGTAAGGGCGGCGAGACCACCGTCTACACGCGGCAGCTTCAACCGCGCCTCGTCGACGGTGTTCCGCACTGGCTGTGGACGACGGCGAAGCCCGCCGACTCGCTGCTCAACTTCTGGCTCGCGCTCGACGAAAAGACCTTCCCGGCGGCGACCCGCACCGGCCTCGCCTTCTCCGAAGACGCCTCCCGGCCCATCGCGGCCGAGGATCTCCTCGCGGTCTCGCGCCGCCTCGTCGACGAAGACACCGCGCTCGAAGAGCTGGGCGACATGCGCCGCCCGCTGCTTCAAGGAGCCTCGGCCATCTCGGCGGGATTCTTCGAGGCAGAGCCCGATCGGCGCGCCATCGCCGTCAGCGGATTTCGACTCCTTCAGCTTCGTCGCGTCGACGAGGCTGCGCCCGTGACATCGAGTGAGGCCGCATGCTGAGCAAAGAAGACTTCGTCCGCCGCATCCTCGACGGCGCTGCCCCGACGCCCAAGAAGGCGTCGAAGGCCGCGTCGTCGCCCGCCACCTTCAGCGCAGACGACGTCTTCGGCAGCGACGGCACCACGCCGGCTTCGATCCCGCCGCCCGCCGACACGCGGTTCGCGCAGCTCCTGCTCGAGGAGGTCTTCGGCCACGGCGAAGCGCTGGATCGCGATGAAGTCGTGCTCGGCGAACAGAAGACCAGCCGCCTCCTGCCGAACGGCGGGCGCTACTGGCCGAAGACCAACGAGCGCCCGTTCCACATCGTGCTCTTCGAGCTCGACAAGAAGGGCCGCGAGGTGCTCGCCGACGGCTTGTTCAGCAGGAACGACCTCCTCGAGGACGCGCTCCATCGCATCATCCAGGACGTCCTCGACGGCTTCGAGAAGCCGAAGCGAGCGGCCTCGACGCGCTCCGGCGCGCAGAGCGAGACCCTGTGCGTCGTCTCACTCGTCGACGACCGCAACTCATCGTCGGGCCGCCAGCTCGTGTGCTTCGGCACCAAGAGCACCGAGACCAAGGCGCTCGAGGTGTTCACGCTGCGCGAGGAGGTACGCGACTGGGATCGCCCGCTCGCGGAGGAGCACCTCGACCAGCTCTTCGAGCGTCACTTCAAAAAGCTCGCGGGCGGCGCCAAGTGGCAGGAAGCCTTCATCACCGGCGACGAGCGCAAGAAGATCAAGGCGCTGCTCGAGGCCTGCACGAAGCCCTCGCTCTTCGGCAGCAACGAGGAGGAGCTGCGCAAGAAGCTCCGCGACGTCCTCGACGAGATTGCGGGCTCGTTCGGCATCTGGAAGAAGAGCGCGAACCAGGGGCGGCGCCTCGACATGGTCGAGCTGCCCGTGAACCACGGCATCGGCGCCAATGCCGAGGAGTCCCAGGAGCCCGGCTTCAAGAACCCGCTCCAGGGCGTGCGCATCTACGACCGCGACAACCGCCTGCTCGGCTTCGTCGTCTACGTCGCCTCGACCAAGGCGAAGGTCGAGCCGCTACGCGCGGCGCTCGCGACCAACAACCACTTCCACAACGTCCTCGTCATCTACCCGGACAGCGCCGAGCCCGAGCTGGAGCTCTGGCAGGGCGGCACGCCGCTGCGTGGGCGGCTCACGCGCGGCGCTCGTCGCACGGTGTTCGACGGCGAGGGCGGCGTCGTCCAGCTCCTCTCGCGCTTCTTCGTTGTCAGCAAGAGCGCCATCGAGAAGCCGAAGCAGCTCGCCACCGAGCTGGCGTGGCGCGCCCAGCATCTGAAGGCGCTGGCCGTCGAGGAGCTGGAGAAGGAGATCGCGGCGGGCAACGACAAGGGCCCGCTCAAGAAGCTGTTCGACACCTTCAACGCGGCGCTCGCCACGCTCACCGTCGAGAAGTTCGCCGACGCCTACGCGCAGACGATCACCTACGGCATGTTGGCCGCGCGCTGGATCTCCAGCGATGACGAGAACAAGCCGCTCTTCACGCGCAAGAACCTGAAGGACCTGCTCCCCGAGACGAGCGCGTTCTTGAAGGACCTGTTCGACAAGCTGGTCAACAACTCCAACTTCGACAAGAACCTGACCTGGCTTCTCGACGACATCACCAGCTTGCTCGCGCGCACCTCCGTCAAAGAGGTGTTCCAGGACGAGAAGCGCGACCCATCGATCCACTTCTACGAGGACTTCCTCGACGCCTACGACCCGCAGGTGCGCAAGGACCAGGGCGTCTACTACACGCCCGACGAGGTGGTCTCGTACATCGTGCGGACCGCGCACGCGTCGCTCCAGAATGACTTCGGTCTCCCGCTCGGTCTCGCCGACACGACGACGTGGGCCGCCTTCGCGAAGGCGAAGAAACTGGCGGTGCCCGAGGGCGTCGACCCGAAGCCGCCCTTCGTCCAGGTGCTCGACCCGGCGCTCGGAACGGGCACCTTCCTCCTGCGCGTCATCGAGGTCATCCACGAGACGATGGAGGCTGAGTTCAAGAAGCAGGGGCTCGACGACGAGGCCGCGCGCAAGGCGTGGGTCAGCTACGTCCGCAAGGACCTCTTGCCGCGCATCAACGGCTTCGAGCTGATGATGGCGCCCTACATCGTGAGCCACCTGCGCCTCGGACTCGCGCTGCAGGAGACCGGCTTCACGTTCACGAAGAACGATCGCCTACGTGTGTTCCTCACCAACTCCCTCGAGCCGCACACGGAAGCTCAGCTCTCATTCATCGGAGAACACGTCGCGGAGGAGGCGGAGGAGGCAGAGCGTGCCAAGAAATCCATCCGCGTCACTGTCGTGGTGGGAAACCCGCCTTACGCCGGTCACTCGCAGAACAACGGCGAATGGGCGCGAGGCCTTGTCGAGCCGTACCGGAGTATCGACGGCAAGGCGCTACGCCTCGCTCAAGGAAAGTGGCTCCAGAACGACTACGTGAAGTTCATCGCCTACGCGGAACGCAGACTTGCTGCGACTGGGTTCGGAGTCCTCGGGTTCATCACCGACCACAGCTACTTGGATGGCGACACGTTCCCGGGCCTGAGGCATCACCTCCTGACCACATTTTCGAACGTGGACGTGCTGAACCTCCACGGGAATCTCGCCCGCCGCGAAGCTCCCCCCGATGGCGGGGCTGACGACAACGTTTTCAACATCATGCAAGGCGTTGCGATCTTGTGCGCGCGGCGCACACCGGACGCCGCTGTCGACGGGTTGGCCACCTTCCGAACCGCTGACTTGTGGGGTGCGCGTGGACCGAAGCTGCAGCGCCTTCGCGCAGCCTCCGAGGGCGTTGCGCCCATCGTCTGGCTCACCGACGTCCAGCACGATGACCGTTTCCTCTTTCTCGCTACTCGTTCGGGCACGGATGCGAGTGTCGAGTTCGCGCAGTTTGATGCCATCGACGCGGTGTTCTCCCCCAATGGCAGACCTGCGCCCGGCTTCCTGACCACGCACGACGACTTCGCGATCGCATTCACCCGAGAAGAAATCTCTGACCATGTAACCACGCTGCTCGCCACGAAATCCGAGGCGGACGCGCGCGACCAGTTCAAGCTCTGCACGCAGTCGCAGTGGCAGTACGCCAACGCCAAGAAGGTCCTGGCTACCGGCGGATGGCGAAAGCAGTTGGTGTCGTGCCTGTACCGTCCCTTCGATGAGCGATGGACGGTCTATGACCCGAGCGTCCTTGTTCATCGCCGAGAGCGCGTGAACGCCCATCTCCTGGAGCCGGGAAACGTCGCCCTCCTCACGACGCGAATGACCAAGGGAGACGATTTCGACCACGTCTTCGTGTCCGACCAGATCACGGAGGTCATCAGCCTTTCGTCGAAGACCTCGGCCAACGCGTTCGTGTTTCCGCTGTTCCTCCGCGATCCCGACGGACTCGTGAAGCGCAACCAGCCCAACATCGACCGCCACGTGGTGGCTGCGTACACCGACATCGCGGGGAAGGCAGCCACGCCCATGGCGATGTTCGAGTACTGGTACGCCGTACTCTCCAGTCCATCCTACAGACGGCGGTACAACGAACTGCTCATCCGAGAGTTCCCTCGCGTGCCTCGCCCCTCGTCGGCTGAGGTGTTCAACGCGCTTGGCGAGCACGGTAAGCGCCTCGTCGAACTGCACCTGCTGAAGACGTCGCCGAAATCGCTCGGCCCCGATGATGGACTGCAGGGAAAAGGGGACGGAGTCGTCGCGGCTGGGATGCCGAAGTTCGACGCCAAGGAAGGAAAACTCTGGGTCAACGCGAGGCAGTGGTTCGGGGGAGTCTCCGCTGCTGTCTGGGGATTCAAGATCGGCAGCTACGAGGTCTGCAAGAAGTGGCTCTCCGCCCGGCGTGGACGCGCTCTCTCAAGTGACGAGTCCCGGAGGTTCGCGCTGGTGCTGAACGCTCTCCGAGAAACGATCGAGGAGCAGAGCAAGATCGATCGCACGATCGAGACGTGCGGCGGGTGGCCGAATGCCTTCCGACTGGTCGCGGGTGCGACGGCAGCCGCGAGCGTGTGCCCCGAGGAAGACGATGAGTAACGCCCGCTTCTGGTACGTCCCCCTGAAGGACATCGCGCCCGCCGAGCAGCAGGCCCAGCTCGCCGCCAAAGAGGACGTGCGCGCAAGCGACCTGCCCGCGTCGTTCAACGTCCCCTCGAAGCTTCATCAAGAGGGCATCCGCGCGGGCCACGTGCTTGCGCTGCATGACGGCGACACCGTCACGGCGCTCGCTCGCGTGCTGGCGCTCGACAGCGCGGGCTCGCTGCAATGGCGCCGCCTGCCGATGCTCGAGGCGCCGGAGCTGTCGGCGACGCCGGAGCTGCGCGAGGTGAAGGGCGACGAGGCCGCGAAGTTCAAGCTCGGCATCGACGCCGTCCTGCGCGACGTGCCCGCGACCAGCGCAGCGACGATGACGCCGGCGACCACCACGCCCGCCTCTGGGGTGCGCTACTGGAAGGTCGCCCCAGGTCGAAACGGCATCGCGTGGCCCGAGTGGCGGCAGCGAGGCATCGCGGCCATCGGCTGGCCCGACCTCGGCGACATCTCCACGCTCTCCGAGGCTGACTTCCAAGCGCTCTCGAAGGCCAAGTACAACAAGAGCAAGCGCAGCGAGGGGCCGTACCAGGTGTGGCTCTTCCGCGCGATTCAGCCCGGCGACCGCGTCATTGCCAACGACGGGAGGACGTCGATCCTCGGCGTCGGCACCGTCACCGAGGGCTACCGGTATCGGCCCGGCGAGCACACGGTCGAGGGAGAGGACTTCCCGCACCAGATCAGGGTGAAGTGGGACGACACCACCGCGCGCGACATCGAGGACCAGGCCGACTGGACGCGCACGCTGCGTGAGCTGCCGCAGGAGAAGTTCGAGACACTCGTCGGCGGTAGCGGAGCGATCCCGTTCTCGGTCACCGACCCGAGCAACATCATCCTCTACGGCCCGCCCGGGACTGGGAAGACGTACAACGTGCGACGGCGCGCGCTCGAGCTGCTCGGCGACGCGACCGCCGCCGACGCGCCGAACGACCACGTGCAGACCGAGTGGGAGCGGCTGCGGCAGGCTGGGCAGATCGTGTTCTGCACCTTCCATCAAGCCTTCGCCTACGAGGAGTTCGTCGAAGGCCTGCGCGCCATCACCGACGAGGAAGGCGACGTCCACTACCGGGTCGAGCCCGGCATCTTCAAACGCGTCGCCGCCACGGCAGCGCAGCAGCGCAAGGACGCCTTCGTCCTCGTCATCGACGAGATCAACCGCGCCAACATCGCGCGCGTCTTCGGCGAGCTGATCACGTTGCTCGAACCCGATAAGCGGCTCGGCAATCCGAACGAGCTGCGCGTGCAGCTCCCGTCGTCGAAGGAGTGGTTCGGCGTACCTCCGAACCTCCACGTCGTCGGCACCATGAACACCGCCGACCGCTCCATCGCGCTGATGGACGTGGCGCTGCGCCGCCGGTTCACCTTCGAGGAGATGATGCCCGACGCCGATGCGCTGAACGACGCGCTCGCCGAGGCGAACGTCGACGAGGCGTTGCGCACGCTCGTCGTAGCGGTGTTCACGAAGCTCAACGAACGCCTCCGCTACCTCTACGACCGCGAGCACCAGATCGGGCACGCCTACTTCTTCGGCGTTCGCTCGCTCGATGGTCTGCGTGCCGTCTTCGCCGACCGCATCCTCCCGCTGCTTCAGGAGTACTTCTACGGCCAGTGGGACAAGGTCGCCCTCGCACTCGGCTACCCGATCAAGGCCGACGGCACGCCGAAGGAGGTGCGCGACACCGAGCACGCGAACGGCACCTTCCTCACTACGCAGAGGCTCGACGAGAAGAGCGTGCTCGGCTTCGACCACGACGAGTACGTCGACCAGGTCGCGTGGGACGTGCATCCGGCCTTCCGCCCGCGCGGCAAGGCTGCCGATGCATGGCTGAAGCAGGCCTTCGACGAGCTGGTGGGAGCCAAGGGGACCTGATGCTGCGCGTGACCGTCCTCGAGCGTGGCCGCATCGTGCGGTCTGACTCCGACGCCGACAGCGTCGAGCTCGGGACGCCTTCGCGCCGCGTGCTGCCCCGGCGCCTCTACGACCGGCTCTATCGCAGCGAGGGCGCGCGCGAGGACCGAGGGGAGGCGGCGGTGTTTCGCTGGCGGCGCAACCACTGCCTCGTCGGAACGTGGGTCGGTGTGACACAGATCCCCGGCTTGCAGCTCGAGATCTTGCCGAAGACCGACGAGAGCGCGGCGCAAGACAGCGACCAGGAGGTTCGGGACATCCGCAGCAATCTGATGGAGATGCTGCTGCGCGGTGGCCTCGGAGCGGTGCGGGCGCGGGGCGTCGCCGACCTCGCGCTCAAGCGCGGCAACCTCCACGACCAGCTCATCGACGCCTTCCTCGAGCGCACGCTGTTCGAGCTGCGACGTGGGCTCGATCGCGGCTACGCCACCGAAGAGGACAACCTGGAAACGCTGCGAGGCAAGCTCGTGCTTTCGCGGCACGTGGCGCTGAACGCCGCGCAGAAGGCCCGCTTCTACTGCCGCCACGACGTGCTCACCGAAGCGACGCAGATCTCCGTGCGCCTCAAGCAGGCGTGCCGCGTGGTCGCCGCCCGTGCGCTGCCTGTGGCGGTGCTGGTTAAGTGCCAGCAGGTGCTCGCGCTCCTCGACGATGTGCCCGACCTGCCGTTCCGCCATCGCGAGCCCGATCCGGTGTTCACGCGCCAGAACGAGCGCTTCGCTGACATCTTCGGCTTCGCCTGCATGCTGCTCGAAGGTCAGGCGCCCGACGCGCGCAGTGGCGAGGTCGAGACCTTCTCGCTGCTTTTCGACATGGAGCAGGTGTTCGAGCACTACATCGCCGCGTTCCTCGCCTCCGAGGTCATGCACCGCTTCGCCGACGCGAGCCTGTTCCCGCAGGCGAAGGGGCAGCGTCACAACCTCTACGTTGACGGGCAGGAGAAGGTGCTGCGCATGGCGCCCGACCTCGTGTTCGTTCACGAGATGGCGGGCGCGAAAAAGACGCTGATCATCGACACCAAGTGGAAGCGCCTCTCCGAAAAGGAAGGTGGTCGCCCGAGCCGGCCGGATCTCTACCAGCTCTACGCCTACCTCCATCGCTATGACTGCCAGCGCGCGCACCTGCTCTATCCGAAGGCGGCGGGCATCCAGACGCGCGACCTCAATGCACGAGGGCGCAACGATTCGGACGCCGGCACGGTGGGCGTGCGCTTCGTCGACCTGAACCGAAAGCTCTGGACGCGCGAGGGCAAGACGGCGCTGGCCGACGAGCTCGCGGTCATCGTCCGTGAAGGTCTCGACCTCGCAGCGGTGGCGCCCGTGGAGTCCACGGCATGACCCGCGCTTCTTTCGACGCCCTCGTCACGCGCCTCGCCGAGTCGCCCACGACGTTCAGCGAGCGTGAGCTGCTCGAGCCCTCTCACTGGAGCCTCGGCGAGGACGCGCGGCTGCGCGAAGACATGCGCTTCCGCGAGACCCCCTGGGGCCGCTGGATGCTCGCCGAGGACCTCGTCGTCAACGACGCGGTCTACCGCCGGCTCCACGCCGAGCGGCGCAGCTCGGTCGCGCTCGACGCCGCGCTGAAGCGCGCGGGCGAGGTGTTCGGGCGCCGCTGCGTGTTCTGCGCCGACGACCCGCGCTTCGTGCTGCGCCACGACGAGGTCCACCTCGCGGCGAGCGAGCTGTCGCGCCAGCCGGTGGTCGAGGACAACGTCGGCGACCTCGAGAAGTACCGAACGCACCTGCCGCTCCACAGCCTGAAGGCAGCGGCCGCCTCGGAGCCCGCCGGCGAGTGGGGGAGGCGCGCGCAGGACCAGGTGATCGAGACGCTCGGCTGGGTGCGCGTCTCGATGTCCGGGCGTCGGCTCAACGACCGGATGTTCATCGCGGCCATCGAGGGCCACAGCATGGACGACGGCAAGAGTGGCCTCGTCGACGGCGGCTACGCGGTCTTCGAGCTGTGGCCGTCGGGCACCAAGCAGAACCTAAGCGTGCTGGTGCGCGGCGCGTTCTCCGACCCGGAGACCGGCAACTACGCGGTCAAGAAGTACGTGGCCGACCAGCGCGACGAAGAGGGCCGCCACAACAAGGTTTCGCTCGTCTCGCTGAACCCCAACAAGGAGCGCTACCCGAACATCGAGCTGCAACACGAGGACGACGACGACATCACCGTCGTGGCCAAGGTGGTGAAGGCGCTCTCGACCGACGACTACGAGCGGCGCCCCAACGCGAGGCGCCGCGTGGGCCGGCGCAACCTCACGGGCGACGAGCAGGCCACGCGGCTTGGCCGTCGCGTGGCGTCGTTTTTCGATGGCACGGCGCCCGAGGCCGACGACGAGGACGCGACCGCGACGACGAGCACCGGCTGGCAGACGCGGCTCGTGTGCCTCGACGTGGCCGCTGGCGGCCTGCAGCTCGAGGTCGGCCCGCTCGATGGGCTGCCGACCTTCGTGAAGAAGCTTCGCGTCGTCGGTACCGAGTGGGATGCCTTGGTGCTGGCAGCGAACGCCAAGACGCGCCCGACGCGCGCGCCGGTGCGGCCCGGCACGGGCCTTTGGCGCTGGGAAGCCGTGGGCTTCGAAGAAGAGCAGGACCTGGGCGTCGACAAGCTCGCCCTCGATGCGCTCGACGTGACTGCGCCGACCGCCTTCCGCGTCGACGCCGACGGCGTGGGCCAGCGCATCAAGAGCACCACGCTCGCCCTCGGACAGCCGTATCGGCTGCTGCTCCCTCCGCAGGTCGGAGGCAACCTCGGCACCGAGCTGGGCACCGAACTCGATGGCGGCTGGCGCATCTGGTCACTCGACCTGGCCGCGCAGCTCACGCCCACGACGCGGCAAACGCTGACCGCCCTCGGGCTCGACGTCGGTGAGGCCTGGCCGCGCCTCGAATGGGCGCTGGCTCCGGCCGCCGCGTGGCGAACCAACGCGCGCGGCGACAGCTACCCGGCCTTCGAAGCGGGCACCGAGCTGCTCGTGAACGTTGGCGACATCGCGGTGGAGGAAGGCGACGAGGCCGTGCTGTTCCTCCACGGTCCTGCCGGCACGGAACGGTTGCCGCTGTCGTCGAGCGGCCTCGTCTCGCTCGGCGCGCCCGCAGCGGGGCGCTGGGCGTGCGCGCTGATGCACTCGCAGACCAGCGTGCAGCCCGCGTCGCTGCTCTTCGAGGTCGTCGAGGATGCGCTCGAAGACGTCGCTGCGTCGTCCTCGGCGGTCGCCCACAGCGGGTTGGCTTCGCTCGAAGCGGCGGCGCCGCCCGGCTGGCCCGTCACGCTGCGCTGGCGCGTCTTCGCCGCCCACGAAGAGATGTTGGCGACCCTGTATGGCAACGAAGACGGCACGGTGCCAGTCGACGGCGTCGCCTCGACTATCGAGGCTCGCGCCGTTCGTACCCGCCTCGCCGACCTCGTCGTCGACTTCGGCGAGCTGGGGCGCCGCGTGCTTCCCCACGACGGCCGCGCGTCGTTGAAGCAGGTGCGCGAGAAACTCACGGACCTCTGGCAGAAGCGCTCCGGCCTCGTGCAGAGCCGCAAGGGCGCGTGGCTTCAGCTCAGGAAGCCCTGGTTCGAGCCCGTCACCGAGCTCTTCGGCTACGGCCTCGATGAGGCAACGCTGCTCGCCGACGTCGAGGCTCCTCACGACCTCACGGCGTGGGGCCTTACGGTTGACGAGCGCATGATGGGCAGCATTACGCGCTCGCCCTCGCGCGTCCTCGTGCTGACCACGGACGTCGACGCCGTGCTGCGCGACCACCGCACGTGGATCGACAGCGCATGCTCGGCGGCGAAGGTGCGCGACGCGATCATCACCGATGGCGTCCGCTGGACGACGCACCGCAAGGGCAGCCAGCAGCTCAAGCAGCAGGTGTGGAGCCTCGATCACGCCATCGGCCTCGGCAGCATCGACGACATGCTCGGCGACCTCGCGGAGGGTCTGTGATGGCGCCCTCGAACTACGCTGCCATCGGTGACGAGAACCGAACGCGCTACGGCACCGACATCGGCCGCATCGGCCCGATGCTGCTCGCCGACCGCTACGACGACCGCACGCACTTCATCTTCGAACTGCTCCAGAACGCCGAGGACGCGCTCGGTCGACGCGGCGAAGCGGGCGGACCTCGGAGCGTCACCTTCACACTGTCGCCCGGGCGGCTGAAGCTCTCGCACTTCGGGAGGCCGTTCGACGAGGCTGACGTGCGCGGCGTCTGCGGCATCGCGCAGAGTACGAAGGACCAGCACTCCATCGGCCGCTTCGGCATCGGCTTCAAGTCGGTCTACACGTTCACGGACCGCCCCGAGATTCACTCGGGCGACGAGGACTTCGCCGTCGAAAACTACGTCCAGCCGAAGGTGGTGGCGTCGTCGGCCCGCGCCGAAGGCGAGACCCAGATCATCCTGCCCCTCAAGTCGGGCGACAGCAGCGCGGAGCAGGAGATCGCCAACGGCTTCCAGCACCTCGGTCCCGGCGCGCTGCTGTTCCTCCGACACATCGACGAGATCAACTGGAGCATCGAGGGCGGCGCCTCCGGCGTCTACATGCGGAGCGCGCCGGAAGCTCTCGCTGCCAAGGTTCACCGCATCAAAGTGATCGGCCAGGAGACCGGCAAGCCCGAGGTCGACGAAAACTGGCTGGTGTTCCACCGCGAGGTGTCCTCGACCGCTGGGGAGAAGGTCGGTCGCGTGGAGATCGCCTTCTCGCTCACGCCCAACAAGGACGAGCCCGGGCGATGGACGGTTCAGCCGCTCGCGGCGTCGCATCTCGTGGTCTTCTTCCCCACGGTCGTCGCGACGCACCTTGGCTTCCTCGTGCAAGGTCCGTATCGCACGACGCCCAGTCGCGACAACGTTCCGCGCAACGACCCGTGGAACCAGCAGCTCGTGCAGGAGACGGCTGACTTGCTGGTGGAGGCCGTTCGCTGGCTTCGCGACAACGGGATGCTCGACGCCTCGGCGCTGCGCTGCCTCCCGACGGACCGAGCCAAGTTCCCCGAGGGCGCGATGTTCACGCCGCTCTTCGAGGCGGTGCGCGAGGCCTTCTTGGAAGAAGCGCTGCTCCCCCGCTTCGACGGCGGCCACGTCACCGCAGCACAAGCTCGGCTGGCACGCACGCAGGAGCTGCGAGAACTGTTCAACGCTGGGAAGCTCGCGGAGCTGTTCGACGCCGAAGGCTGCGCGTGGCTCACGGGCGACATCACGCAGGACCGGGCACCCGAGCTTCGCGTGTACCTGCTGCGGGAACTCCAAGTTCCAGAGATCACGCCCGACAAGATCGTCGTGAAGCTGGGCAAGGCGTTCCTCGAAGCGCAGTCCGACGAGTGGCTGACGCGCCTCTATGGTTTCTTGAGCGGGCAGAAGGCGATCGTGGGCCTCTTCAGCGCGCTTCCCTTGGTTCGCCTCGACAACGGCACGCACGTCGTCGCGCGTGAGAACGCCAAGTCGAACGCGTTCCTGCCCAGCGACATCGACACCAGCTTCCCGACCGTCCGTCGCGCCGTGTGCCGGGCACCCGAGGCGCGCAGCTTTCTCGCCTCGCTCGGGCTCACGGCACCGGACCCGGTCGACGACGTCGTGTGGAACGTGCTGCCCAAGTATCGGGCGAGCGAAGTCGACGGCGACGACAAAGCCTACGCCATCGACATCGAGCGCATTCGCGTCGCCTTCAACACGGACTCGAAGGCGCAGCGAGACAAGCTGCTCGCAGCACTGCGCGAGACCCAGTTCTTGATGGTGATCGATACCGGTGACGGGAAGGACTACGTGTCCAAGCCGGGCGAGGTCTACATCGCAACGGATCGGCTGAAGGCGCTGTTCGCGGGCGTCCCTGGCGTGTTAGTCGTCGACGACAACTACGAGTGCCTGCGCGGGGAAGCGGTCCGTGAGCTGCTCGAGGCTTGCGGAGCGCTCAGGTACCCGCGCCCGGTTCAGACCTCGAACGCGCTCACGTGGGAGGAGCGCCGGGAACTCCGGAGTCGAACCGGCCACGAGGAAACCTCGGGCCAGAACGACGTCGTCATCGATTGGGAGCTGCTGGGCTTCGAAGCGCTGCTCGATCTGCTGCCGTCGCTCTCGCAGGAGCAACGCGCCGAACGCGCGCGTTTGCTGTGGGAAGCCCTGGGCGATCTCGAAGAGCGGCGCGGGCGTGGCGTCTTCGATGGCTCATACACGTGGACGCACTACGGCCAGCGCAAAGCGCCTCCGTTCCCGGCCGCCTTCATCCGTCGTCTCGCCAAGTCGGCGTGGGTGCCCGACGCCAGCGGCGATCTCGTGCGTCCCGCGCTCGTGACCTTCGAGAGCCTCGGCTGGAAGGCCAACCCGTTCCTGCTCAGCAAGGTCGCGTTCAAGCCGCCGATCATCGACCAGCTCGCGAAGGAAGCCGGGATTGAGCCCGCAGCGCTCGACCTGCTGCGAAAGCTCGGCATCACCAGCGTCGCGGACCTGGCCCGCATCGGCATCGCCAACAAGCCTGCGGCTTCGCCGCCTGATGAAGCGGCAACCGATGACGATGATACGGCAGACGATGGCGCGGAGACGGAGACTGCGGAGGCCGACGAGGAAGCCCGCGATGATGCTGGCGAGGTCGAGGATGTCGGCGAGGCTGACGACGCCCTGAACGCCGACGAGGCGACTCCCTCGGAGGACAACGACGCGCCCGACCTGAGCGTGGCCGGCGCTGATGAGCCGACGACGAACGATACCAAAGGCGAAAGCTCCGCCGCAGAACCGACCGAGCCGCGCGCCAACGGCGCTCGTGGACCTCGCTCAACCAGCGGCGAGCACCACCCCGAAGGAGCAGCACGCCCGGGCCAACGCAACATCACCGGCCAAGCGGGGCTCGACGAGCAGGCGAAGCGCCTCGGGCGTCGCGTGGCGTCGTTCTTCGACGGCGAGGCCCCCGACGCAGACGTCGACGAAGCGACTGCAGATTCCAGCGTCGCGTGGCAGACGAAGCTGGTCTGCCTCGACGTCGCGGCGGGTGGTCTCCAGCTCGAGAATCGGTCCGCTCGATGGTTTGCCGCCCTTCGTGAAGAAGCTCCGCGTCGTCGGCACCAAGTGGGACGCCTTCGTGCTTGCGACGAACGCGAAGCTGCGCCCGACGCGCGTGTCGGTACGGCCTGGAACCGGTCCGTGGCGATGGGAGGCCGCGGGCTTCGAGGACGAGCAAGATCTCGGCCTCGACCAGCTCGCCCTCGGTGCGCTCGACGTCACGACGCCGCGCGTGTTCCGCGTCGACGCAGACGGCGTGGGCCAGTCCGTCGTGAGCACCACCCTCTCTCTCGGGCAGTCCTATCGACTGCTGCTCCCGCCGAAGGTTGGAGACGACCTCGGCACCGAGCTGGGCGACGGCTGGCGCATCTTGTCCCTCGACCTCGCGGCGCAGCTCTCGCCGGCGACGAGCGCCGCGCTGAAGGCCCTCGGCGTTGACATCGGCGAAGCATCGCCGCGCCTTGAGTGGGCCCTGGCCCTTGCTTCAGCGTGGCGCACCAACGCTCGCGGCGACACCTATCCGGTGTTCGACGAGGGGACGGAGCTGCTCGTGAACGTGAACGGCGTCGCCCTCGAAGACGGCGACGAGGCCATGCTGTTCCTCCACGGCCCCGCGCGCACGGAACGCCTGCCTCTCTCGACAAGCGGGCTGGTCTCTCTCGGCAAAGCCACGGCGGGGCGGTGGGCCTGCGCGCTGCTGCATTCACGGACCAACGTGCAGACCGCAACGCTGGTCTTCGAGGTCGCTCAGAGCGTGACCGAGTACGTCAGCGCAGCGTGGACGATGGGCGTGCCGCACGGGCTGGCGTCGCTCGAAGCGACGGCCCCGCCTGGGTGGCCCATCGCCGTGCGCTGGGGTGGTCTCGCCGCGCACCAGGAGACGATCGCGACGGCCTACGGCAACGACGACCGGACTGTGTCCTTCGAGGACGTCCATCCGCTTCTCGCGGCCCGTGCCGCACGAGCATCCGTCGCAGATCTCGTGGTCGACTTCCGCGAGCTGGGTCGCCGCTTGATCCCTCTCGATGGCCGCGCCTCGCTGGAAGAGGTTCGCGCGCAGCTCATCGCGCTCTGGCAACAGCGCTCCGAGCGCGTGCAGACCCTCAAGGGCATGTGGTTGCAGCTCATGCCCATGTGGTTCGAGCCGGCGACGACGCGCCTCGGGTATGGCGTCGATTCGCTCGCCATACCCGATGGCGCAGACGCGCCGTACGAACTCGCCGCGTGGCTGCTCACCATCGACGAGCGGACGAACGGAAGCATCACGCGGTCGCCGTCGCGTCTCCTCGTGCTCACGACCGATGTCGACAGCGTGCTCCGCGACCTGCGCGAGTGGATCGACAACGCCTGCACGGCCGCGAGGGTACGCGACGCAATCGTCACCGACGGCACCCGCTGGGCGACGCACCGCAAGGGCGACCGCCAACTCCGGCGGCGCGAGTGGTCGTTCGACCATGCCACCAATCTTGGCAGCGTGGACGACATGCTGAACGACCTCACGGAGGGTTTGTGATGACGCTCTCTCATGTCACCCGCGAAGAAGCAGTGAAGCGGCTCGCCCAGAGCCAAGCCGGCGCCCCTGACTCCATCGAAGCGCTCTGCGATTTCGTGCGCGCCGAGGTTCACGCCCGGAAGCACGCACCGCGCGCGGCGACACTCTCGCGCGTCGCGCGACTGCTCGCGCCCGCCATCGCCTTCGATGAGCAGCGCCTCGAGGAGGTCTGCGACGCGCTCGAGCGCGAGGGCGACGTGATGCTCAACCCGGGCGGCATCCTCTACGCAACGCCCACCCGCGTGGTCGCCATCGAGAAAAGCGCGCGTGTCTTCAGCAGTCTGCCGACGCGCGCGCTTGCGAAGGCGCTCGGTCGAGACATCTCCGAGAAGGGTGCCTCGCGCACGATCACCTCGGTCGACGGGCTCACCGAAGCCGTCGCCAAGGTGAACGGCGTGATGGTCCCGCCCGAAGCGTGGGCCGGGCTCGACCGCTCGCCGAACGCCGACGCGGCATTCGTGGAGAAGCTTGACCAGAGGCTCGAATGGCAGGCGCTCGGCGCGGGCTCCCTCGAGAACGACGGGGCGCTCGAATGGCGCGCCTGGCAGGTCACGCCGGAAGGGGCGCGCTGGCGGCGCAGCAACGAAGGCCAACTCTGGTGGGCGCGCACGCGCTTCGGTGGCCACCATCGCGCGTGGACGGCGAGCGCATCTCCCGCGACCAGCCCATTCGTCACGCTGAGCCCCGACGACGCCGACCGCGCCCGCTTCGCGCTCTCGCGAAAGGTCGAGGCGGCCTCGGTTCTGCGCGCCGAGCGCTCCGGCAAGCGCGTGACGATCGAGCTTCCCGGTTGGCTGCCGCGCCCCGAGTACCGCTGGCTGTCGCTGCACGCCTTGGCCGTCGCGGAGAGCAAGGGCATGCGCTGGGAGATCTCGACGGACAGCGAAGCCCCGATCACGAAGCTCCTGTCCGAGCGTCTCGGTCTCGTTGTGGAGGCCACGTGACGCGACGACAGCTCACCATCAAACCGAGCTGCATGCGGGAGATCGCTACGTTCCCTTCGGACCGCGCCGCGCTGCTTTGGGACAAGATCGACGCGCTCGTCTCCGACCCACTCCCTGATGGGAAGGTGAAGAAGAAGCTCAAGGGCGCCGACGGCGTCTATCGCATGCGCGTGACGGATCACCGCGTGTTCTATCGCTTCGGCGAAGACTGGATCAGCCTGCTCGGCATCCGGCGGCGCGCCGAAGATACCTACGACGGCGTGCCCGACGAGACCGCTGATGCCCCGGCGCCCGACGATGGCGACGACAACCTCGACGCGCTCATCGCGGCCGCGCAGCCGAAGGTCTTCCAGTTCAAGACGAGCGCGCCCGAGACGACGCTGCCCGAGCCCATCACCCAGGAGCTGCTGCGCGAGCTCGGCGTGCCCGTCTCGGCGGTGCCGACGCTGTTGCGCTGCAAGACGGAAGAAGCGTTGCTCGAAGCCCCAGTGCCTCCCGACGTTCTCAGTCGCGTCGTCGACCGCCTGTTCCCGCCGACCATCGAGCGGCTCGACCAGCAGCCCGATCTCCTCGTGCAGTCGACGAAGGACCTGGTGCGATTCAAGGAAGGCGACCTCCTCGGCTTCCTGCTGCGGCTCGACGAGGACCAGCTCAAGCTGACCCAGTGGGCGATGAAGGGCCCCACGATGGTGCGCGGCGGTGCAGGCACGGGTAAAAGCACCGTCGCGCTGTACCGCGTGAAGGCGCTGCTCGAACGCCCCGGTGCGACTGGCGCCGAGCGCGTGCTGTTCACGACCTACACGCGCTCGTTGCTCACTGTGACGCAGCAGCTCCTCGAACAGCTCCTTTCGCCCGAGCAGATGAAGCGCGTGGAGATCGCGACGTGTGATCAGATCGCGTGGCGCGTCGTCGGCAAGGCCCGCAAGGTCGGTCAGCTCGAAGCCGACAACGACGCGCTCAAGCGGCTGGCCAGGCTCCGAGCGATGCACGCGCCCGGCGGCTCCGCGTTCGAAGCGAGGCTGCGGGCACGGGCGCTGGAGCGCCTGACCGATGCCTGGCTGCTCGAAGAGTTCGAGTGGATCATCGAGGGACGCGGACTGACGAGCCTCACCGCGTACCAGGCGGCGGCGCGTCCGGGTCGAGGGCTGCCGCTCAACGAGCGTGCTCGCGCGGCTGTTTGGGAACTGTACGAGGCGTTCAGGAAGGGTCCGGGCGAACGCTACCCGGCGCTGCGCCGCGAGGCGCTGAGGCTGCTTGCCGAAGACGCGAAGGCGGTCCGCTACGACTACGTGGTCGTCGATGAGGCGCAGGACCTGAGCCCCGTCTCGCTCGCGCTGATGGCCGAGGTCTGCAAAACCGCCGAGGGACTGTTCTTCGCCGCCGACAACAAGCAGTCGCTCTACTCGCGCAACTACACGTGGAGCTCGGCGCACCCGCGCCTCCAGTTCCGAGGGCGCACGGCGCTGCTCTCGCGCAATTACCGCTCGACGCGCGAGATCGACCGCGCCGCGTTCTCGGTGCTCGTGGCCGGTGAGGACGAGGAGCCGGTGGCCTCGAATAGTGTCCACGAAGGGCCGCTTCCGGTGCTGGTGCGTGACATCGCCGCCGACAAGCAGGCCGAGTGGATCGCACGCTTCGTCCGGCAGATGGCGCGTCACCTTCACCTGAAGGCGAGCGCCGCCGCCGTGCTCGTACCCGTTGCTGCCGCAGGCGAAACGCTCGCCACCGAGCTTCAGGCGCAGGGTGTCCCGGCTCGCTTCTTCCCGGGCCGCGACCTCGACCTCAAGGCCGACGTGGTGCGCGTGCTGACGCTCCACGCGGCCAAAGGCCTGGAGTTCCCCATCGTCATCGTCGCGGGCCTCGACAGCGGCAACTGGCCCGTGCCCGAGGACTTCGACGAGCCCGACCTGTTCGCCGAGCGCGCACGCCACGAGCGGCGCGTGCTCTACGTCGGGCTCACCCGCGCGATGCGCGGCTTGATGCTGATTTCTCCCCAAGGATGTCGGCATCCCGCCGTCGTCGATCTCGACCTCAACCACTGGCACGTGGAGAGCGCCCTATGAGCAATGTGAACCTCCACAACTACGCCGATGAAGGTCGACTCGTCGACGCGGACATCGTCGGCTTCCTCCGCAAGAAGCTCGACAAGGGCGACAAGCTCGACTTCACGAACCTCGTGGAGGTGGCCGACGCGGTGCTCGACGCGCTCTTCGACGGCTGGTCGCCGGAGCAAGTAGCCGACGTCATCGCCGAGCTGAGCCCCGCCGCCGACAAGGCGCTCGCAGCGTGGTCGGATCGCGCGGGCGGCAAGGTCACGAAGGCCGAGAAGACCACGCGCAACGCCACGGTGCGGAAGCCCGCGCAGTCGACGCGCCCGCCGTCGGTCCTAGAGCGCGACCCGACGGGCGACGAGCGCTTCACGCCCACGCGCCTCGTGCGCCGCCTTCAGGAGGCTCTGCAGGGCTACATCGAGAGCGCTTACCCGCTGAACGATCCGACGCTGGTCCGCTCACGTCGTCGCCTGCTCGAAGAGGAGGCGGGCGGCCACCTGCTCGCGCAGGAGCCCTACATCGAGACCACCACGCGCTACGCGACGTCGAAGGCGACCTACGGGGACATCGGGTTCACGCCGGAGATCGCAGGCTTCTTCTCGAAGCTGGCCAAGATGCCGTCGGCGCAGAGCACTCCCGAGGACGAGCGGACGGTCCTTTTCCCGTCGATCTACATTCATCAAGAGCGCGCCTTCCGCGAGTTCCTCGTTCAGCGGAAGGACATCGTCGTTGCAACGGGCACGGGCTCCGGCAAGACGGAGTGCTTCCTCGTGCCGATGCTGGGCTCGCTCTACGACGAGGCGGTGCGCTCGCCCAAGACCTTCGAGCAGCCCGGTGTGCGCGCGCTGATCCTCTACCCGATGAACGCGCTGGTGAACGACCAACTCTCGCGCCTCCGCCTGCTGCTCGGCGACCCTGCCGTCGCCGACGCCTTCAAGGGGCTCGGGAAGGATCGCCGCTTCCCGCGCTTCGGCATGTACACCGGCCGCACGGCGTACCCCGGACCGCGCTCGACCTCGCGCGACGGCGAGCGCGTGAAGCCGCTGCTCGAGTACTACCTGGGCCTCCCGCCCGAGGTCGAAGAGCGCCTCCGTCGTCTGGGCCGCTATCCCGCCAAGGACCTCCAGGCCTTTTACGCGCCGAACGAGGCGCGCCGACGGACGTACCAGAGCGGCAAGCGCGCCGGGCAGGAGTACACAGACCACAACTGGGAACGGCGCCTTCACACGGGCCCGAATGATCGCGAGCTGCTGACGCGGCAGGAGATGGTCCACGGCGCAGGGAGCCGTCCCGGGCACGCGCCCGACGTGCTCGTCACGAACTATTCGATGCTCGAGTACATGCTGATGCGCCCGTTCGAGCGCCCTGTCTTCGCCGAGACGAAGCGCTGGCTCGACGAGGACGGCACGCAGCTCCTGCTCGTTCTCGACGAGGCGCACATGTACCGGGGCGCCAAGGGCGCGGAGGTCGCGTTCCTCATCCGCCGCTTGCGCGCCCGTCTTGGCATCCACGACCGCCCCGACAAGCTGCGCGTCATCGCCACGTCCGCGTCGCTCGGCGAAGGCGCGGCGGCGGTCGATGCGGTCAAGCGGTTCGCCGCTGACATTACCGGCAAGCGCCCCGAGAGCTTCGAGGCCATCACGGGCACGCGCGAGGTCCCGACGCCTGCCAGCCCGGCCCCGAAGGACGTGGCCGACACGCTGGCATCGCTCGACCTCGACGGCATCAACGAGGCGCTCGACGCGCCCGCCCTTCGCGAGAAGCTCGCGCCGCTGCTCCCGGCGAGCATCGCCACGGACGCCAGCGAGAACGAAGTGCTCGCGGCCCTGCACGCAGCCTTGAAGAACAAGCCGTGGGTCAACCAATTGGTGAAGGAAGCGGCTGGCCGTGCGGTCGCAGTGAGCGAGCTCGCCCCGCGCGTATTCCCGGGCCATCCGGAGGCGCGCCGCGCGCTCGAAGCGCTGCTCACGGTGTCCACCCTCGCGCGCAATAAGGCCGACGAGCCGGGCCTCGTGCCGACGCGCGTGCATGGCCTCTTCCGGGGTCTGCACGGGCTCTATGCCTGCGTGAACCCGCAGTGCGGTGGACGCCAGAGCGAGCCGGGCGACCAGGCGATCCTGGGCAAGCTGTTCACGACGCCAAGCGCGGTGTGTGACGCATGCGGCTGCCGCGTCTTCGAGATCGCGTCATGCCGCGACTGCGGCAGCCCGTACCTGCTCGCCTACTCTCAGGAGGAGTCGCTCGACCGGCTCTCCTTCCTCTGGGGCGAGACCGAGGGCGCGCTGTTCCGTCTGCAGCTTCTGCCGACCGCGCCGCGCTACACCGACCGCACCGAGATCGTGCGGCTCCACCTGCGCACCGGGTACCTCGACACCGGCAATCGCTTCCCTGACGACGAGGTTCGCAACCTGGCCATCTGGCTCGATAGCGATGGCAAGCGCGAGGCCTCGTTCGATCGCTGCGCCATGTGCCAGCCCTCGGCGAACGCGAAGAGCCGCATCCACGACTTCAGGACGCGCGGCGAGCAACCCTTCACGGCGCTCATCGAGGCGCAGTTTGCAGAACAGCCTCCGCAGAAGAAGGACCCGCGCCTGCCGAACCACGGGCGTAAGGTGCTGGTCTTCAGCGACGGTCGGCAGAAGGCCGCGCGCTTGGCGCCCGCGCTCGAGCATAGCCACGCGCGCGATCTGTTCCGGCAGGTCGTCGCGCTCGCAGCCCACGAGCTTCGCGAGCAGGCGGGCATGTCGGCGATGCAGTACCTGTACCCGGCAGTCGTGCACCTGTGCGCGCAGCGCGGCTACGACCTGTTTCCTGCGGCCGACGAGGTCGAGTTCCACGACCACCTCGGGCAGGTGAAGGGCAAGACGCTGCAGCAGACGATCGCGATGGCGAATCGAGGCTGGCTTCGCGCCACACGCTCGTTCGCGCAGGCGATCTTCAGCGAGCTGACCGACCGCTACTACTCACTGCAAGCGCTCGCCCTCGCCACCATCGAGGAGGACCCGGACACCGCCGACATCGTCTTCGATGATTTTCCGAGCGTTGGCCTCGACGCCGATGCCCAGAGAGTGCTGTTCCGCGCCTGGCTGCGACAGCACTTGGAGCGTCGCTCGTTCCGCCCCGACGGCGCGGAGACGCGCGAGCTCGGCGAAGGCTGGGCCCACCCGCAGGGCATCAATGCGGCGCGCATCGAGCACGTGCTGCCCAACCGCTTCGACCAGTACCTGGCCCACGTCCTCGGTGGCGACACGGCCAAGGTCGATGAGGTGAACAATTGGTTCCAGCACGTCGTGCGCGACAAGGGCCTCCTGCACTTCGAGAGCGACCTCTACTACCTGCAGCTCCAAGGCTTGAGCCTGCACCTGCGGCTCGACGCCAACTGGCTGCGTTGCCAGGACTGCGCGCGCATCCATCCCGAGGCGCTGGCCAATGCGTGCCCCGCGTGCCTGGGCGCCGTCGTCGAGGTCGATCCCGACTACCTCGACGCGCGCACCGGCTTCTACCGGCAGCAAGTGCGGCGCGCCTTCGATGAGCGCGCGCTCGAACCGTTCGGCCTCTCGGCGGCCGAGCACTCCGCACAGCTCACCGGTCAGCCCGACGAGAGCGCGTTCAACAAGGTCGAGGAGTACGAGTTGCGCTTCCAGGACGTGCCGCTCGACAACCTCCCGCCGATCGATGTGCTGAGCTGCACGACGACGATGGAGGTCGGCATCGACATCGGCGCGCTCTCCGGAGTCGCGCTGCGCAACGTGCCGCCTCACGTCGCGAACTACCAGCAGCGCGCAGGTCGCGCGGGCCGTCGCGGTCGCTCGATCGCCTCGGTCATCACCTACGCGCACGGAACCTCGCACGACGCACACTTCTTCGACCACCCCGAGCAGATCATCTCGGGCGACGTACGCGCACCGGTCGTCTACGTCGAGAACCAGCAGGTGCTCACGCGGCACGTCCACGCCTATCTCGTGCAGCGCTTCTTCCACGAGCGCGTGCCGCCGGACCCGACCAGCTACGATCTCTTCGGATCGCTGGGCTCCGTCGAGCAGTTCCTCTCCGAGGCGCACCCGTGCTCGTTGCTCAAACTCGAAGCGTGGCTCGACGAGAACGCCGACGTTCTGCGTCGTGAGCTCGCGGGCTGGGTTCCTGCGTTCAGCTTCGGCCTCAACGAGCCCGTCGCCGAGGTTCAGGACACGATTCGCGATGCGATCGACAACACCAAGAGGCGCATTCGGGACGTGCTCCCGGTCGCGGAGTACGCCGCCCGTGAGACGCTCGCGGACCTCGAGCGCGAGTCGCTGGAGCGTCGTCTGGAGGAGCCGCTGCTCGAGACGCTCATCGGGCAGGCGGTCTTTCCCCGCTACGCATTCCCGACCGACGTCGTGACGTTCTGGGTCTCGAAGCCCCGGCAGCAGGGCGACGCTCCCAACAAGCGGACCTTCGACTACGAACCGCAGCGCGACCTTCAGCTCGCGCTCTCGGAGTACGCGCCTGGCCGAAGCCTCACCATAGACAAGTGGCGCTTCGAGTCGGCGGCGCTCTACTCGCCCTACGAGCCGAGCGCGGCGCACACGATCCAGCGGCAGCGCCCGTACACATCGTGCAGCGACTGCTCGTGGGCGACGATGGACGGCGCGATGGCCCACGCGACGCTGTG
Organism: uncultured delta proteobacterium; assembly: GCA_963797395.1. Lineage (GTDB taxonomy): Bacteria > Myxococcota_A > Polyangia > Polyangiales > Polyangiaceae > Palsa-1150. The sequence goes on along the minus strand of CAWCPA010000006.1, from coordinate 2,873,924 downwards.
CCCGGTCTGCGGAAGCGACCAACTCACGCGCACCGCCTTCATCACGCCCGCTGGCTTTGCGCCGGACCTCAACGCCAAGCGCGAGGTCGATCGCGGCCAGGCCATCAGCTACGCGGGCATGACCGACCGCGCGCGGCTCGAACCGCAGGACCCGCCCTCGGCGTGGACCGAGGAGGCAGGGTGCGATGGCCGCCTTCTGCGGTGGACCGGCCCGCGCTTCCTCGTGATGGTGAACAAGGGCGTTGGCCAGCGCGGCTTCCGCGTATGCCCCGAGTGCGGTCGCTCAGAGCCGGAGTACGGGCCTGGCTTCACCACGACGAAGCTCATGAAGAAGGGCGCGCCGACCTCGCACGACCACCCGTTGGAGCGGGGGAAGGTCTGCGCGGGCGTCGCCGACGGCCCGTTCTATCTCGGGCACGAGTTCCCCACCGATGCACTGCTCCTGCGCTTGCGCGTGACCGCGCCGGTGCAGCTCGGCGCGGCGACCACGACGGGGCTCATCACGCGCGCCTCGCGCATGGCGCTGTCGTCGCTGGTCGAAGCCCTCGGCCTCGCAGCGTCGCGCACGCTGCAGATCGACGAGGGCGAGCTATCCGGCTGGTGGACGCCCGTGATGGGTGGACGCCCCGACGAGGCGCAGCTCTACCTGTACGACCTCTTGCCCGGTGGCGCCGGCTACGCGCGGGCCGTCGGCAACGATCTGCCCGAGGTACTTGACGCTGCCGAGGCGCTCCTCGGCGGGTGTGACTGCCCGTCGTCCTGCTACCGGTGCATCCGCCACTACGGCAACAACTGGATTCACGCCTCGCTCGACCGCCACCTCGCGCTCGCGCTCCTGCGCCACCTGCGCACGGGCGAGTTGCCGAGTCTGACGGACCAGGACAAGGACCGCGCGCTCGTCGCGCTTCGCCAGCTCCTTGCGCTGCGTGGCATCGCGTGTGAGGAGAACGCAAACCTCGGCGGCACGCGCGTCCCGCTCATCATCCAACTCTCCAACTCGCGGGTATGCGTGGACGTTCATCATCCGCTGATCGATCCGCTTGCGCACGACTCTCCGGTCGTCGCAGCGGCGCGCTCGCAGTTCCTCGAGGCCGTGTCGCTCGATGCGTTCGACCTGCTTCACGATCTGCCTGCCGCCGTGGCGCGCCTGAAGCTGCCGAACGGAGCGGTGGGATGAGCTTCTACGAGCTGCAAGCGCCCACCGCGTGGGCGGACCCTCCGTCCACGTGGAGCTCCACGAGCCTCGACGACGTCGAGGCGTGCCCGCGCCGCTGGCAGCTCCTGCGTTCGCGCTGGGGCGACTTCGAGCGCTTCCCGGTACGTCCGCACCCGGCGGCCATCGAGGGGCAGATCGTTCATGAGGCGCTCGACCGGCTCACGCGCGCCTGCGGTCAGCGAGGCAACCCCGCGTTCGGCAGCGCCGAGTTTGCGGCGGCGCTGTCCGATGCGGACTTTTTTTCGGGCTTCGGGCGAGCCGTTGCCGAGTGGCAGCAGCGGTTCAGTGCCCATCCGAGGCCGGGGCCCGCGTTTCGTCTGCGTTCGAGCGCCGAGGAACTGACTAACCAAGCCGTGCGCATGTTCCGCGAGCAGTATAGGCCCGAAGGACCCGTCGCCTCGCAGGTCGCCGAGCGCGTCACCGAGGTGCTTGCGGACGTGAAGTCGCTGCTTCGACAGAAGCGCGCTCTCTCGGAGGTGAAGCTCGGGCATCCCCAGCTTCCGTTCCTCGGCATTCTCGACCGCGTACAGAACACAGCGGAGGGAGTCGAGGTCGTCGACTTCAAAACCGGTAAGCCGATGGATAAGCACCGACAGCAGCTCTTGCGCTACGCGCTCCTCTGGTGGAGGACGACCGGCGACACGCCCGTGCGTGTCAGCGCGCAGTACCTCGACGGTGTCACATCGTGGCCCGTCACATCGGGAGTGCTTGAGGACGTCGAAGCCGATCTCCGAAGGAAGATTCCGCTCTTCACTGACGCCCTGAGCGCGCGGCCGGCGGTGGCGAAACCCGGCACCGGCTGCCACGCGTGCCCGGTGCGTGCGCGCTGCACTGCCGGTTGGGCCGTAGGGGAGGAGGCCGCGCTCGTCGATGGTGGCGGCGACGCAGAGCTGGTGGTGAAGGCGAAGGCAGGGGATCATGGCTTCTTCGCCCAGTCCCGCGCCGGTGCCGAGATTGCGGTCGTCTATGAGGCCGCTCTCGCGAAGTTGCTGCCCGAGCACGTCAACGGCCAGGTGCTTCGCGTCGTCGACGGCGTGTGGAAGGAGAGGCGCAGCCAGCTCGAGATCAAGGCGTGGACGGAGGTCTTCGTCGTGACGGAGGGGGGATGACATCTGCCGATGGCACGCCCAGGGACGGGTTGGTCGTCTACCCACACAGAGGACTGGTACAACGCGCGTCGAGTGCTTCCTTGGAGAACGAGACCGTCCCTCCCGTTTGGTTTCGGCTCGGACCGCCGCCGGACATTTCAGGCTTAGGGACCGCGCCAACCAGCGTTCGCGCGTTGTGCGAACAGAGACTGCTGACCGGCGCGGTAGGGTGCGAGGTTGGTACATGATCCAGTCGCCCCGAGGCGATCGCTGGCGATTTGGGTGTACTCTCCCGCAAGCTCGACGCCGACGAAGGTCCGCCCCTCGAGAAGCGCAGCGACGCCCGTGGTCCCACTGCCGGCGAACGGATCCAGCACGACCCCGCCCGGTGGGCAGATGCGCACGAGCCGCTGCATCACCGCCGTCGGCTTCCCCGTCACGTGGTGCTTGTCCGCCATCCGTATCGGTTCGCGGATGACGCCCCAGAGGCACCCGACGTCCTCGTCGTCCCGGCTTGGTCCCGCCGTTCCCCACACCACGTACTCGCACTGCGCCGCGAAGCGCCCCATCGCCGGCCGGCACGCCTCGGTCTTGTCCCAGACGACGATCCCGCGCCAGACCCACCCGCCGGCTTGCACGGCGTCCGTCATCGTCGGTAGCTGCCGCCAGTCTGTGAACACGCAGAGTGGGGCGCCCGGCTTGGCGACGCGGAGGCACTCGCCGAGCCACAGTGCGCACCAGTACGCGAACGACCGCTGGTCCCGGTTGTCACCCGAGAACGCCGGTCGGGCGATCTTCGTCCCGTTCATCGTGTACTTCATCGCCGGCGGCAGCGACCGGTCGCCGCGCGTGAACCCGCCCGACGAGTACGGCGGGTCCGTGATGACGGCGTCGACGCTCGCGTCGGGCATCGACCGGAGCACGGCGAGCGCGTCGCCGTGGTGGAGCACCCAGCGCCCGCCCGCGCCGACGATGGGCGTCGCGCGCCCCGCCCCCGAGCTCGCGCCCTCCGCGGCCGCCTGCGCCGGCGGGAAGGGCAGGGAAGTCGCCTCGGCGCTCACGGCTCCCCCGTTTCGGCCGCGTCGGCCCCGGCCCCGATGAGCCGCAGCTCCCCGCCGCCGCGCTCGCGCCGAAGCGCATCGAGCTGCCGCGCGAGCGTCGCCACGACCCCCCACTCGCCCGCCTCCGCCGCGAGCCGGACCACGATCGCGAGGTGGTCCTCGGCGGGTGGTAGCGAGCGGTTGTCCGTGGTCGTTTTTGCAACCGGGCTCTGCTCCAGAACAGTAGCAATCCCCGCAACTGGCGCGTCGGTTCGGGCCAGTTCAATCCCCGTTGCGCCCACGAGTTTCTCGGGAAATACGCTTGGAATTTGAGCGCTTAGGTGTTTCCCGGGCGATGGGGGTCCGGCCTCCTGCTTGCCGATGAGGGCAGCCGGTAGAGGCGGGAAGGGGTCGTCGAAGCCCGGGCCTTCCACGCGCGTCGTCGCGTGGCGTCGAAAGGCACCGCGTTCCCCGCGACCTCGCTCGGCTTCGACTATGCACTCGCGCATCACCACCTTGACCGAGTCCAACGCCTTGGCGAGGATCGCGTCGTCCAGCTTGCGAAGCAGGAGATCGATGGTGTGTTTCTCATCGAGGGACACGAGGTGGTGCGGGTTCGATGGCGCCTCGACGCCACCCTCGGGGGGGCGCGCCGTTTCGCGATCGGTCGCTTCGTGTGGTGCCTTGGAAGTACTGGAATCTGCGTCAGATTTCGCTGGCTCTCCGGTCGTGTTCGAGTCCCGTCCACCCCGCCCTGCTCGCGTACGCGTGCGAGGTCCTCTGCAGGATTCGCGAAGCGGAGCTCTCTTTCTTTTCGTCAAACAAGGCGTCGCCGAGGTGGAGCACCCAGCTCCCGCTCGCGCTGACGATGGGCGTCGGCCGTGCCGTGTCGAATTCGCGCCCTAAGCGGCCGCCTGCCCCGGCGGGAGGGAACTCGCCCCGGCGCTCACGGCTCCCCCGATCCGGCCGCGTCGACCCCGCCCTCGACAACCCGCAGCTCCCCGCCGCCGCGCTCCCGCCGAAGCGCATCGAGCTGCCGCGCCAGCGTCGCCACGACCCCCCACTCGCCCGCCTCCGCCGCAAGCCGGACCGCGATCGCGAGATGCTCCTCCGCGCTTGGTAGCGAGCGGTCGTCAGTGGTCGTTTTCCCAACCGGACTCTGCTCTAGAACCGCAGCAGGTTCGACTACTTGCGCGTCGGTCAGCGCCGGTTCAAATCCTGTTGCGCCCACTACGGAATCTCCAAGGAGATCCGACAGTTCGCCCAAGTCGACCCCAGCTCCGGATGATCGCGCGGACGATTCGACGAGGGCCAGGGCGCCGCTCCGGGCCGCCTTGACGCTCCTCGATGCGGCCCCCGGGGAGGCTCGCCGCCTCCTCGAGCAGGCGCTCGTCGCAGACCCTCGGCCGCAGGCAGGTCGTGCATTCGCCTCAAGAGGCCATCTGCCGAAGCGGCGAGAGCGCCGCCTCCGGCTCGTCGAGCACATACAGTCCTTCGGGACCGAATCGGTGCAGGGCCAAGGCGAGGAAGGACTCGCCGTGCGACTGCTCGTGAAGCGAGCGCCCGCCGTATGAGTCGATCACGGGTCGATCAAAGCTCGGTTCCCGATCCAGCGCCTCGATGGTCGTCGCGAGGTTGAAGAAGCTCTCCGCCCGGAGAAAGAACCCCGTCCGCGGTCGTCGCACCGACCGGACCAAGCGAAGCGCCGGGCCCAGGGCGGACTCCTAGCTGCGGGTCGAGAAGCGGAAGTTCATGCTCCCGCCCTCGGGATTGAAGCCCGCGGCGACGGCGATCGCTTCGAGCAACGTCGACTTTCCGCTGCCGTTCTCCCCCACGAAGTAGGTCACCCGGGGGTGGAGCGCGAGGCCGTCCGCCGCCTTCACCGCGGGGATCGCGAAGGGATACGCGAGCGGATCCTTGATGCGCTCGCGATTGAGCTGGACCCGAAGGAGGAACGGTTCGTTGCGGCGGGGCGGGCTCGGCACCCGCCGAGCATGCCCGGGGACGGCGCGATCGTCACGCGATGGGCCGGGGCCGCTTTGTCCCGCGAACGCGTGTCTTCAATGGTCACGGCGCTGCCCACCGGGATGAGCCGCGGGCTGGTAGCAGCGCAGTAACGGTGGAGCGGCCGCGGACGCGCTCGGGTCGGCTGCACGACGATTGCAATTTGGTGCGGCATGCTGGATCCCATTCTCATCGTGGGCGCCGGGCCGACGGGAATGACGGCCGCCCTGGAGCTCTCCCGTCTCGGCGTCCCCCTACGTCTCATCGACAGGACGACGCCGCCCCCAGCAGGGACCTTCGTTCCCGATCGGTCGCGGGCGGTCCACGTCCAGGCGAGGACGCTGGAGCTGCTCGAGATGCGCGGGCTGTCCCAAGAGCTGGTGCGTTCCGGCCACCCTGCCGCGGGCGTCAGCGTGTACGGCCGGGGCAAGCGCCTGTTCCGCTTCGACTTCGGCCACATCGACAGCCGGTACAACTATGCCCTCTTCGTCTCCCAGACCGAGACCGAGCGTGTCCTGCGCGAGGCGCTCGAGAAGGAGGGCGTCGTCATCGAGCGCGGCGTCGAGCTCGTCGGCTTCGCGCAAGACGAGCTCGCGCGGACACCGAGTCCCGTGAGCGTCGTGCTGCGCCACGCGGACGGCCGGCTCGAGGAGGCGCGGACGCCGTGGCTCGTCGACGCCGAGGGCGCGCACAGCGTGGTCCGGACGACGCTCGCGCTCCCCTTCGAGGGCCGCACGTTCGACCAGACCTACGCGCTGGGTGACGTGCGCGTCGAGACCAGGCTCTCGGAGGGGGATTACCATCTCTTCTCGAGCGAGGACGGCTTCCTCGGGCTGTTCCCGTTCGGGCACGGGCGCTTCCGCATCGTCGCCGGCAAGCCAACGACCGCCGCCGCCGAAGGCGACGCGCCGTCGGTCGAGGAGCTGCAGGCGATCTACGACCGGCGGTCGCCGGTCCCCGCGCGGCTCTCGGACATCCGCTGGGGCTCGTGGTTCCACATCAACAGCCGCATCGTGAAGCACACCCGGGTCGGCCGCTTGTTGCTCGGCGGCGACGCGGCGCACATCCACAGCCCGGCGGGTGGCCAGGGGATGAACACGGGCATCCAGGACATGATCAATCTGGCCTGGAAGCTCGCCCTCGTGATGCGCGGCCAGGCGCCGCCGGCGCTGATCGACACCTTCGAGGCCGAGCGGCTGCCGGTCGAGCGCCGAGTCATCCGGGTGACCGAGAAGGTCTCGGACCTCATCGGCTCGCCGCGCGCGGTCGACCGCCGCGTGTTCGACTATCTCGGCCCGTGGATCGCCGGAGCGCCCGCGGTGCAAGAGTTCTACCCGTTCCACGTCAGTCAGCTGGCCGTCTCCTACCGCGGCAGTCCTCTCTCCGCGCATCACGGGCACCTCGGGAAGCTGCACGCGGGCGACCGCCTGCCCGATCTTCGTGTGCGAAGCCGGAGCGCGCACGGGCAAGGGTACGACGATCGCTCGCTCTTCGAGATCGTCGATTCGCGCCGCTTCACGCTCCTGGTCGTGCATCCGCAGGAAGATGGTGCTGGGCCCGGCGACTGGTGCGAAGCCGTTGGCCCCTGGGAGGCGCTGATCCGCGTCGCGGGAATCGCGGCGCCGTCGAGCGAGGCGGACTGCGAGCGATTCCACGCGGTGCTCGGCCATGCGAGCGGCGTGATCCTCGTGCGGCCCGACGGCTACATCGGCTTCGTGGGCGGCAAGCACGCGACGGGGCGACACCTCGCGGCGTACTGCGAGCGCTGGCTCACCCCGGACCAGGCGGCTCCCGTATCTGCGGCGGCCGAGTAGTCGGAGTTTACTCGTCTCGCGGTGGTCGAGCAGCAGACTCGTACTCGACGCGCTCGACGCCCGCACGTCGTGACGGTCAGCAGACCGTCCGACGGCGCAGCCCGAACGCTCCCGCCGCGCCGAGGGCCACCGCCAGCGCGGCGAAGTCCTGCAGCGGGACCGCCGGGCTCGGGGAGGCAGGCACGCACAGACCCTGCGAACATCCGGGCTGGCCCGAGGGGCATTGGGTGCAGGCCGTGCCGGTGACATAGGGAGGCTGAGAGTTGAGGTTCCCGGCGGGCGAGTAGTCGCAGACGACATAGACGCCGCCCAGCGAAGAACAGTTGGCCGCCCCACAGCCGACTTGCGTCGTATTGGCCCAGACCACTTGGGTGTAGTGACCGGTATTGGAGCTGGCCGTCGGGTACGTGTAGCTGGTGTGTTCGGAGAACCAAACGTTCACGGCGGCTTGCATACCCGGGTCGTCGAGACCGCCGGCGCCCAAGACGAGGTTCTCGCCGATCGGCTGCCCGTTCAACGCCGGGTTGTGCATGAATTGGCACCCGTTGGCCCAGGTCTGCGCCGTCTGCGCAAGGGTCGTGCTCCACGTCAACTGGGTCATGTTCGCGGCGGCGGGCTGGCCGCTGACCTCTCCCAGCGCGACCTCCGACCGGTCCATGTTGTGCGCGTTGAGCAGCGCCGCCTGCTCGTCCGACGTGAGCTGCGCGCGCGCCGTTGTCGCCCACGACACCGAGGAGGCCCCGGTGGCTGCGAAGACGAAGAGCAGCAGCGAACGCGCGCGCGAGGAATGCATCGCGCCCGATTAAAGTGGCACGCCGTTGGGGGGTCAAGTGACGTTCTGGCTGCAGCCGCGCGCTGACCGGGCTCCCGGGCGCCCGATGAGCCCTCTCGTAGAGCGCCGGGGCCATCGAGCCGCCGGCTCGTCCGCTGCAAGCGACAGGTGGGGCGTTGCGACCCGATTGCGACGCCAGCGATGTAGCCCTGTAGAGATTGGGCGACGCCGTTCCCGGAGTCGCGTGCGATCCGGGCGCCTCAGTCGTCTCACCGTACGCGGCTCATTCTTTGCTCAATCGCAGGGGACGATGGGACGGTGGACCGTGGTGCTCTACGTGCTCGCGCTGATTGCCGTGGTGGTCGGCGTGGACGTCCTGTTCTTCAGGAACCGGTTCGGGGAGCGCCTGATGGTGAACGTCGGGATCGTCCTGGTGTTCATGGCGTTCTGCTTGAGGTTCTTGAAGCGCCCGTGAAGGAACGTGCGCGACCGATTCTTTCGGACCGACGAGGACGCTCATGACGGGCGCTGCGCCGGTCTCTACTTCACGCACACCCGCCGGACCTCGCGCCCCGCGAGCGCGATGAGCGTCGTCTGCTTCGGCGAGTCCGCGCGCGCGACCACCGCGTAGTCCATCGTGAACGTCGTTCGATCGGCGGACAGATGGAAGGCGTTGAACGGGACGGCGTTCGGCGGGAGGTGCACCGGGCTCGTCCCCGGGGGAGGAGCCCCGAACCGGCCGCAGAGGGAGCCGTCGCATTGCACGGTGCCGTCGACGCGGTAGCCGTTCACCGGGCCCTCCCAGCGGAGCTCACGCTGGTCGGGCCGAAGCAGACCGGTGGTGACGACGCCGCGGGCGTCGGGGGTGGCGGTGGCGGTGGTGTTCGAGAAGAGCTTCGCGCTCCACAGGAGCGCGGAGGTGTTCATGGTGAACGGTTGATGGAGCTCGTAGGAGAGCATCTCGACGGAGACGCGATCGGCCTCGCGGCTCCATCGCAGGACGACCTTGCCGGGGCCCGTCGGGAAGACGCCGTTTCCGGCGCCGAGGAAGGTGTCGGTCAGCTTGAAGTTCGCGGCGAGGGAGTACTCCGCTTCGTAGCCGTCGCATGGGGGACCATCGGCGCGGGCGGAGGGGAGGGACGGGGCCGCGAAGATGACCGCGAGAACGGCGAGGAGCCGGAGGGGAGCGGGGAGCAAGGTGGGTGGCGAGAGTCTACCGCGCGCCGGCCGGCGCTCGGCCCCCCCACGCGGCGTCAGTCAGCTCGTGGTGAAGTCGAAGACGGACTGCGAACCCGCGCCGCTTCGACCGGGCACAGGCGTTGCTGGTTCACCGTCTTATGGGCGGAAGTCGATGTTGGAGCCCTTATCGTCGTGCCACGGTGTGCCGCCTCGTGATCCAAGTGTCCGGCGGGATGGCCGCAGGAGGTTCGCAATGAAGACTGGCCGTGGTTCGCTGCGACGAATCCACGTCGGGCTTTGGCCCGCGCCCCTACTATTTCTGTGCAGCGCGACGACGTGCGGGGGGCTCGCCTCCAGAGGCGGGGGCGACGCGTCGACGGTCGAAGCCGGCCAGAGCACCGGCGCGTCGAGTGCGTGCGGTCCTTGCGAGACCTCGTGTGGCGACCGCTGCGTCGATATCACTGCGGATCGCGCCAATTGTGGGTCTTGCGGCGTGACGTGTGGTGGCGACACGCCGTATTGCAGCAACGGGACGTGCACGGCAATCCCTTGCGCGCTCGAAGCGGGCACCTGCGGCGCGACAGGCACGTGCTGCGGGAACGGATGCTGTGAGTCCACCGAGCTTTGTTGCCAGGGGCAGTCGGGCGGCGGACCTTACTCGTATTGTGCCCCCTCCGCACCCACGGCTCCGGCCCGCTGCGGCACCACGTGCTGCATGTGCTCGAGCGATCGCAATCTCAAGCGCGACATCCGGCCGATCGACCCCGAGGACATCCTTCGCGCGATCGCGCGGCTGCCCGTCAGCGAGTGGTCGTACAAGTCCGATCCGGGCGTGCGCCACGTAGGGCCCATGGCGCAAGACTTTCACGAGGCCTTCGGCCTCGGCGGTAGTGACCGGTCGTACGATCCGATCGACGCCCACGGCGTGGCGCTCGCGGCCATCCAGGCGCTCTACGCGCGCGTCGAGGCGCAGCAGCGTCAGATCGACGAGCTCGAGCGGGCTAGGGGCATGAGCGGCTCCTCTTCGCAATGACCTGGACGTTGGTGGGCCCCAGCGGCGGCAGCGATTCTCAAGCAGCGATCTTCAAACAGCGGTCATGCCGTGACGCTCATTTCGCTTCGTCGCGGAGCATGGCGAACAGATCGGTCACGCCGGGATCGCGCCCTGCTTGCATGAGAAGCGTGGTGACCTGTCCTCGATGATGCGTCTGATGGTCGAAGAGCTGAGATGTCACCCATCAGAGGGGAACCTCGGACGGGGCGCCTCTACGGACGAAACGAAAAGGCGCCGCCAGACGCTCGGCGGTTATCTGCCCGACCCAGGACTCGATGGCCGCGTCCGTCGTGCCCCGTTCGCGCCGCAGCTCGCCGAAGTCCGCGTAGAGCTCCTGATCAAGGGAGCGGATGCCCCCTGGGCCGAGCGCGTTCACGTCATGGCCCCGAGTCGAAGGCGAACCCGCTCTCGAGGTGGTCAGTCGCGTGACCAGGTCACTGGTAGCTAGGGGTGCCAGACCGAGGCGCGTCGATGGCCCTTCGATGGGGCGAGAACCGGAGATTTGGCGGGCAGTGCGCTCCGCGCGCTCACTGGGCGATACGGCCCACATGTTGCTCGAGCGCGCACTCGATGAAGAACACAAGGAGCCATGGTTGGGCGGCGCTCGCGATCGCATCGCTCGCCGGCGTCGCGTGCGGCAGCGGGCCTTCCACGGGAGGCAGCTGGACGTGCGGAAACATCGAGGTCCCGAACGGCAGTTCGTACCAGTGCACCTCGACGGATACGCGTGCCCTCGCGGCGGCCGCTTCGCTCGGTGCCTCGTACACGTGCCCGGCGAACGGCACAACGACCCCGTCATGTCCGCCGCCTGCGGAGGACGCGCCACCACCCTCCGGTGACGCGGGAGCGCCCGGGCAAGGTTCGAGTTCCCCGGCAGACGACTCGGGGCCGCCCGCGGAAGACTCGCCGCCTTCCTCGGACGCCGGAGCCTCCGCTCCTCCGGGCGGCGGGCAGCCGACGGCCGGCGAAGACGCCGGCCACGGCGGGAATCCACACGGTGGGCCGCCCGGCCATGCCTCTCCCGATGCCGGCGAAGCGTCGCCCGGCGAGACGCCTCCCGCATCCTGTTCTCCCGACGCCGGCGGCGGGTCTCCGGCGGCCCCTCCGTACGATTGCGAGTCGAATACCGACGAGCTGTCGTGCTCCCAGCCCCCGACGTGCGAGGAAGGTACGCACGCGAGCGCGTGCGGGGCGTGCGTGCCCGACGACACGACCGAAGACTGCGTTCCTCCGTCGGCAGGCGGATGTTGGGTCACGGGCGGTGGCACGATCGCCCCCGCGACGGGGACCGACAGCTTCGGCGGCAATGCGATGCCCATGAAGGACGGCACCATTCGCGGCGAGTGGGAGAACGTCGATCACGGCTCCGGCCAGCAGATGCACGGCGAGCCGAGCTACCTCTATTGCCGGCACGTCGACGAGCCCGGCCCGGGCGCCGACAACGGCCCGCAGCACGATTTCACGACGAACCAGGCGTATTTCGGCGGCGCCGCGCGCCTGTTCGTGAACGGCGCATGGAGCGACGGGTACTGGTTCGACGTGGTCGTCGACGACCACGGCGAAGGCAAGGGGGCCAAGAGCGGCGGTCCGGACCTCTATCACGTCACGATTCGCCAGCTCCTCGCCGCCGGCACGCCAGGGCCGGTGGTCTACGACGGGGAGGGGAATCTCTCCGGAGGGAACATCCAGCTCCATCCGCCCAATAACGGACACCCGTTCACTTCTTCGACATTGCCGTCGTGGGTGGCGCTCCAGCCTTGAGGTCGATGATGACAAGCCGTCGCTCGAGCAACTCGATGGCCGCGCTCGTGGCCGCGGCTTGCCTCCTCGTCGTCTTCGCTTCCTGCGGCGGCGTCGGGCACGACGACGTCTTCGCGCTCTCCGATGCCTCCTATGACGGACCCGTGTTCACGCCCGTGAGCGAGGTGTGCGGCGCGCAGTCCTGCGCGGCGCGCGGCTACACCTGCGGATGGAACGGTGATGGCTGCGGTGAGGCCGTCCAGTGCGGCGCCTGCACGGCCCCAGCCTTCTGCGGCGGCGGTGGCTTCAGTCGCTGTGGCAGCCCAGCCCCCGACGGCGCGGCCTGCAAGCCGAAGACGTGCCAGGACCTCGGCTACACGTGCGGCGTCAACAGCGACGGATGCGGTGGAACCGTGAGCTGCGGCGGCTGCGCGGCGCCGGTCTATTGCGGCGGCGGCGGCATCAGCCAGTGCGGAGGCGACCTCGCGAACGCGCCGGACGGCGCGCCGCGCTGCATCCCCACGACGTGCGCTGCGCTCGGGTACGACTGCGGGTTTGCCGGGGACGGCTGTGGCGGGGCGCTCGACTGCCAGAGCGGCTCTGGCGGATGCGCAGCGCCGGCCTACTGCGGCGGCGGGGGCTTCGACAAGTGCGGCGGGAGCGCGACGCCCGCGCATTGCGCGCCCCTCACGTGCGCCGACCAGGGCTTCCAGTGCGGCCCAGCGGGGGACGGTTGCGGCAACGCTCTCGATTGCGGCACCTGCCCGAGTGGCCAATCATGTGGGGCGGGCGGCCAGGCCGGCGCCTGCGGAGCAAGCCCAACGTGCACGGGCCTCTGCGCGCAACGCGCTTCGTGCGGCACGGCCGTGACCACGACCATCACGGGCACCGTGCGCGCGGCCACGTCTTCCTGGGTCCCGAACGGCACGACGCCCGATCCGGTTCCCGGGGTCCTCGTCTACATCCCGACCGGCGGCGTCGCTGCGTTCTCGCCCGGGGCGCACTGCGGCTCGTGCAGCGCGGACGTCAGCGGCGATCCGCTCGTGTGGACGACGACGGACTTCGACGGCACCTTCTCGCTGCGCGATGTCCCCGTCAGCAAGAACGGCGGGGATGCGATTCCGGTCGTCATCCAGCTCGGCCGCTGGCGCCGGCAATTCTCGTTCATCGTCTCCAAGGCCTGCGGGCAGAACGCCGTCGGCACGCTCAGCATGCCGAGCGTCGAGAGCGCGACGAGCGACATCCCGCTGACCGCGATCTCCACGGGCGCCGTCGATTCGCTCGAGTGCGTGCTGCTGAAGATGGGCGTCGACCAGACCGAGTTCACGACGAACGTCGCGGCGCAGCCCGGGCGCATCCATCTCTATGCGGCGCCGGACACCGCCGATACCGACGGCCACGGCCCGGGCGCGTTCATCGCCGCCCCAAAAGGCGCCGCCCAGCCCGACGAGTCCACGCTCATGGGGACGCCGACCGCCGCGGGGACCACCGGCGGCACGTACATGAACTACGACCAGATCATGCTCCCGTGTTGGGGCGCCGAATACTTCAAGCCGCAGGGCGAGCTCGCGAACCTCGTGTCTTATGCGAAGGCGGGCGGTCACTTCTTCGCCACCCACTTCAGCTACACCTGGCTCTACGAGAACGAATCTCTTCGCGAGCACCGCGCAGTGGGACGTGAATTCGGACACGAATCCCAACTATACGGAGTTCACCGGAAACGTCAGTCCCCTCGTCCCTCCACCCGTCGCCACGCCGCCTGGACTCTTCGTGAAGTGGCTGAACTACGTCGGCGCGTTGAACGGCTCGAATCCCTCTGGCGGCCCCCCGAGCCCGGCCACCGTGTCGATCGCAGCGGGTCGCCACGACGTCGACAAGGTGCTCGGCGCATCGGTCGACTGGATCGACGGAAGCGACCCGAACCAGTCGGGCGCGGCCGCGCAGATGCTGCTCCATTTCACCTTCGACGTGAACTCCTGCGGACACGCGATCTTCAGCGACTTCCACGTCGTCGGCCAGGCGAGTACCAACGGCGTCGCATTCCCCCGGGAATGCGACAAGAGCGCGCTGACTGCCCAGGAGCGAGTCCTCGAGTACATGATCTGGGATCTCGCCTCGTGCGCCGGGGGCACCCCCCCGGTGAGCTGCACCCCGCGCACCTGCGCCGACCAGCACATTGCGTGCGGTCCGGCGGGCGATGGATGCGGCGGATCGCTGGAGTGCGGGACATGCGCAGCACCGCAGGCGTGCGGCGGCGGCGGCGTGCCCAGCCAATGTGGGGGCGGCGGGAGCTGCGCGTCCAAGACCTGCGCCGACCAGGGCATCTCCTGCGGCGCCGCGGGTGATGGCTGCGGCAACCTCCTGGAGTGTGGTTCCTGCACGACGCCGCAGACCTGCGGGGGTGGCGGAGTGCCCGGCCGCTGCGGAGGGGGAAGCGAGTGCACCCCGAAGACGTGCATCGAGCAGGGGCTCTTCTGCGGGCCCGCAGGGGACGGGTGCGGGGGCGTGATCCAGTGCGGCTCGTGCATCGCGCCGCAGACATGCGGAGGCGGCGGCGTCTACGACCAGTGCGGCGGCGGCTCCACCTGCACGCCGGAGACGTGCGCCGATCAGCACCTCGCGTGCGGCCCGACCGGCGATGGATGCGGCAATCTCTTGCAATGCGGCTCGTGCACGGCGCCCGAGACGTGCGGCGGCGCGGGGGTCCCCGGCCAGTGCGGCGGCGGGATCCAGCGGTGACCGCCTGACCGTCACGCCGGGCCGCGCTCGCGCAGCGCCGACCATGCGCGGAGACCCAGGTTGCGCGCCGCGATCTCCGCGGAGCACGCGGGCACGAGCAGATGCGAGGCGAGCCGGACGCCGCGCTGCTTGGTGGCAATTCGCTTTCGGTGCTGCATCTCGTAACCACGGAATACGCGCGCCGGGTCGTCGGGACTCGCGGCGAGGGCGTCGGCCAAACGACACGAAGTGAGACCGCGGTCCTCGCCGGCGCCACAGGCTGAGGTCTTCTCAGTGCGTGCAGACGGTGTTCGAGCCCGCGTCCGGACCGGCGTCGTCGACCGAGGCGCAGTCGGCGCTCGGCGGATCGAGGTCTTGGCACTTGTCGACGGGAGCCAGCGTCCAGTTGCAGAAATCGAGGTGCACGAACCCGGCAATCGACGTGAACGCGGGGGGCGGGAGCGAGTAGGTCGGCTCCGCGCAACACGGATCCGTGCTCTTCAGGGCACCCACGTAGTAGACGGAGTCGCCAATCTCGAGTCCGTCGGCGAGGACCATGTGCCCGTCGAGATCCGTGAGCAATCCCGCAACGGGCACCACGCTCACTGGAGGAGGCCGTCGTTCCCGACACGTCGAGCACGTCGCCGGGGCCACGTCGTCGGGAAACGCGTCGCCGGCAGCCTGGCCGAGCTGCGGAACCGGGCATGCCTTCGCCGCGCTCCCGTTGACCGCGACGGCCGGGCTGCCGACGCTGGTCGCCAGGATGCCGGAGTACGGCGCCTTGACGGTGAAGCCGGGCGCGGAGAGAAAAGCCCCCCAGATGCACTCGCCCGACGACGACTTGGCGATCAGGAACTTCTGGCTCATCGCGACGACGCCGGGCAACGTGACCTGCGCGCCGGGGCCGAGATAGCCGGCGGCTGCAGGGTTGGTGCTCTGTTCGATTGCGTCCTGGCCGGGCGCCGAGGCGTCACCGCCTGCGTCGTCGGCCGGCGGCGCGAGTCGGCGCCCGGGCCCCCCTGAGGGAACCGCAAGGGGACGAGGCTCGAAATAGGGCAGCGCCAGCTGCTCGCCGCGCTTGAAGGCGTCGTACGACGCGTACCAGGTGGGGCTCGGGTGCGGCGTGCTCGGAAGCCCGCCGTCAGGTTGCAGCGCCCACCGTTCCTGCTCGATGGCCTGGCCGTCGAAGATGAGCGGTTGCGAGGCCGGTACGGCCCACTCGAGGTTGGCGGCGTCGGTTCGCTGCGTCAACGCACCGTCCACGCCGCCGTATTCCTCATCGCCCTTCGCCGCGACGTAGTCGGCGGCAAGCTCGCCGCCGGAGACCTGGAACGTCACGAGGAAGAACTCGCGGGCTGCGCTGATGATCTCGACCGCCTGGACGCCGCGTTGGAAAGCGAGAAAGCTCCCGTCCCCGCGCGGACCATGATGAGTCTGGGATTGATCGGAGACACTTTGTCGCCAAACAGCGCGGTGGAGTGCGCGAGAAAGACGATGTTGTCCTCAGCCGTATCGAAGTCGAACGCCGTCACGAGGTCGCTGAGGCCCCGCACCGTCGCGCCCGCGAAGATACAGACGCCGCCGGGCCCGCGGGCGCACAAGTCCGCAGGCTCGAGCGATGGGTCCATCCCGCCCTCGCGCGAGTCCGTTGCCTCCTCCCCGGGCGAGCCGCAGGCCACCAGCGCGACGAGCGAGGCCACCAGTCGTTTGACCACCGCCATCGGCGCTCGCTAGCAAAGCCGTCGCGAGTCCGGCGATCCATAGTCATCTCTTCAGCCCGTAGCGGGAGCGATCACCCGACGGCAAAGAGGGGCCGAAAGCGCTCTCGAAAGGCGTTCGGTTGCGAGTCGGGCGCCAGCTCTTCCATGCGCTCGACGAGGTCGCGCCAACGGGAAAGATGCTCGTCGCGGAGCTGCGGAAAAGTGCTGAGAAAATGGGCTGCCCGGGCTGCGCACCACCGCGCTCCGTCGATGAACGCACCTCCGTGTTTCAGGCATGCCTCGAGATCGTCGAGGTACGCGGCGACGTACGGAATCTCCCCCATGGGCACGATCCTTACGAGAGTCGGGCACCCGCGCAACCCACAATCATGCGCCGGGTCCGCTAGTGGTCACGGCGCGGGTCGGTAGACCGCCTTCGCCACGACCCGGCGCGCGGAACGCCCGCCAGCGCGGCCAGGAGCGCGGCGATCCCTGTAAGCTGAAGCGTGGCCGGACCGTCAGGCGTCCCATTCATCCTCGCGCCGCTCGCTTTGACCGTGGCCTCCGCCGTCATGCGTGACGCCTCCGTCCCGACGTGTCGGCCCGGGCGCGGTTGCGAGTTCCCCAGGATGACGCGCGCGCAACGCCCCTCGTATCGAGCCAACGCCGCGCCCCGCGCTCGGCCTTGCGCACGATGCGCGAACGCCAGGGCCTGGCGCATCGCCTCGAACGTCACCGCGGTCTGCGCCTTTGGCGCCTTCGTCCTCCTCGTCTACCTGCTCGTCACCGACTGAGTGCGGGCCTGACGAAGCTGCACCAGCCGCATTGGGCTCCTAGAAGCCGTCGTCGACCGTGGCCTTCCTTCGCGGTTTGGTCGCCGGCGGCAGGTGCGTGGGCGGTTGCGGGGGGCTGCCTCCGTCGACGGGATCGACGACGGGCGCGCCGGGAGGCAGCGCCGTCCAGGGCACGGTGGGGATCCACGAAGCCGCAGGGGGAGCGCTCGAGACCGCCGAGGCGCCGCCCGAGACGCGCGCGGCCGGCGCGGGATTCATCGTGGGCGCAGCCGAAGGGCGCCAGTCGACGAAGAGAGCGATCAGGATGACGACCCCGAGCACCGCCCCCGCGCCGATGAGCGCAGCGTCGCGGCGTCGCGAGGGAAGACGGGGAGGAGGGAATCCACGGCCGCCGATTGCGGGGTGAGGCCGGTGACGATCGATCGATCCACGCCCGGGTTGGACGCGAGGGGGACCGGGGCGGCCGGGTTCGTGGTGAAGGCGCCGGTGGCCTTCATGTTCGAGCGCATCACATCCGCATATCGTTCGCGCTCGGCCGCGGCCTTGAGGGCGGTGGCGACGGCGTCCTTTCGACGCTGCACGCGGTCCGCGAGATGCTCGGAGAAGAAGCTGGAGACGGCCGCCGCGTTCGTCACGACGTTGGCCGCCACCATCGCGGCCTCGAGCCCGTCCTGCATCTCGGCGGCGGTCGCGTAGCGCTCGTCGCGGTGGTTCGCGAGCGCCCGCTTGACGACGGCGGCGACCGCCGGATGCACGCTCGGCGACAGCGGTCGGGGAGGCAGACCGCTGGTGAGCAACATGAGCGAGCGGACTTCGTTTTCGGCGTCGTAGGGCGGCCTGCCGGAGAGCAAGTGATAGAGGACCGCGCCCACCGCCCAGAGATCCGCTCGGCGATCGATGGCGCCACCGATCGCCTGTTCGGGCGCCATGTACTTGACCTTGCCCTTGAGCTGTCCCGCCTTGGTCTCCCCCGCGAGCCGGTCGCGCGCCTTGGCGATGCCGAAGTCGATCAGCTTGGCGATGCCCTTGCTGCTCACGAGGACGTTCTGCGGCGACACGTCGCGGTGGACGACACGGAGGAGGCGCCCGTCCGCTTCACGGAGCTCGTGCGCCGCGTGCAGGCCCCCGCAGACGTCCGCGAGGACGCGCAGGATGATGCCCTCCGGGATCCCCTTGCCCTTCTTGACCAGGCTGCGGTGTATCGTCGCAAGCGACTCGCCGTCCACGTACTCCATGACCAGGTAGGTGATGGAGTGCTGCTCTCCGACGTCGAGAATTTGAGCGACGTTCACGTGCTCGATGCGCGAGGCGATTCGCGCTTCGTCCTGGAACATCCGTTGAAACTGGATGTCCGCCGCGTACTTCGGCAGCACCGTCTTGACGGCCACGAACTTCTCGAACCCGAGCTTGCCGGTGTGGCGCGCGATCCAAACGCTGGCCATGCCGCCTTCCGCGATCTGCCAGAGCAGTTCGTAGCGATCCAGCCTGCACCCGGGCGTCAGGGGTGAAGGCTCCGGGGGGACGATGCTCACGAAGCGATTGTCGCTTGGAACGAGCCGCCACGCGAACCAGATACAGCCGGGTATCCCGGGCCGTGCGTCCTCGAGCTTCCGTGTAGGTGGAGCTGGCCGCCTACCGCGCTGTCAAGGGGGCGCCGCCGGGGCCGAGCTCGATCAAGCACTCCTCGAAGATGCGCAGGCAGACGTCGACCTCGTGGCGGCCGACGACGAGCGGCGGCGCGAATCGAATGGTGGATGCACCGCACGAGAGGAGGAGCAGGCCTTTCTGAAACGCGAGCTGTTCGAGCGCCGCGACGTATTCGCCGGCAGGCGCTCGCGTCCGCGGGAGCAGGAACTCGGCGCCGATCATGAGGCCGACGCCGCGGACGTCGGCCAGGACCGGATGCCGCTGCTGGAGCGCGCGCAGCTTCGAGCGCATGTATTCGCCCAGCTCGTGGATCGCCGGCAGGAGCGGCTCGACGACGTCGAGCGTGGCGAGGGCGGCGGCGCAGCACACGGGGTTCCCGCCGTAGGTCGACCCGTGGGAGCCCCGGGGCCAAGTCATCACCGTCTCGCGCGCCACGATTGCGCCGATGGGCATGCCCGAGCCGAGCCCCTTCGCGAGGCAGAAGACGTCGGGCATGACGCCGAAGTGTTCGGCCGCGAACATCGAGCCGGTGCGACCGACGCCGGTCTGCACCTCGTCGAAGACGAGCAAGATGCCGTGCGCGTCGCAAAGCCGGCGAAGGCCCTGCAGCGCCGACGCCGGAGGGACGACGTAGCCGCCTTCACCGAGGATCGGCTCGATGAAGATCGCCGCCACCTCGCGCGGGTCGACGTGGGTCTTGAACCAATCCGTTCTCGAGGGCGTTCGCCGCGTCCGGCTCGTCCCGGGTGGGGTAGGGGAGGTGAAGCACGCCCGGTACCAGAGGCCCGAAGAAGGCGCGCTGGCCGACCTTCGACGAGTTCAGCGAGATCGCGCCGAGCGTTCGGCCGTGGAAGGCGCCCTTGAACGCGATGACGTTCGGCCGCCGCGTGTGCGCCCGCACCAGCTTGAGGGCTCCTTCAATCGCCTCGGTGCCGGAGTTGGTGAGGAACACCTTCTTGTCGCCCATCTGCGGCAGGTAGCCCGCGAGGCGCTCGCAGAGCGCGGCGAAGCTCTCGTAGTAGAAGTCGGTGCCGCAAATGTGCAGGAACCTGGCGGCGGCCTCCTGAACGGCCCGCACCACCTCGGGGTGGGAGTGCCCGGTGGACGCCGTGGCGATGCCGGCCATGAAGTCGAGGAAGCGATTGCCGTCGACGTCGTAAATCCACGGCCCCTCGCCGCGCTCCACGACGAGCGGATACTCCTTGATGTAGCTCGGCGAGGTCACTTTCCGGTCGCGCTCGACGATCGCGCGTGCCTTGGGACCGGGCAGGGGGGCTTGGATGAGCGGCTGGAGGGAGGAGCTCATTTCGACCCCATCCTCGTCTGGGACTGCTCGCGCGCGAACTGGGCCACGTAGTGCGGACCGCAGCCGCCCTTGCCCGTGGAGCCGGAAGCCTTCCAACCGCAGAACGACTGCACCCCCGGCCACGCCCCGGTGGTGGCTCCCGTCGCGCGGTTGGCGTAAAGCACGCCGGCCTGTGCGCCCTCCATGAAGGCGTCGATGTCCTCGGTGCGCTGGCTGAAGATCCCGCCGGTCAGCCCATGATCGACGTCGTTCACGAGCCCGAGCGCCTCCTCGAGCGAGTCGAACGCGTCGACCGTGACGAACGGCAGGAACAGCTCTTCGCGGTTCAGCCGGTCGCCTCGCGGGACCGAAGCCACCGTGGGCGCGACGAAGTGACCGTGCTTCAGATCTCCTTCGCCGAGACGCGCTCCGCCCGCGTGCACCGTGCCGCGCGCCCCTGCCTCGGCGCAGGCGCGCTCGTAGCGCTCGACGGCTCGGCGGTCGATGACCGGACCCACGAAGACGTCGGCGCGCGTCGGATCTCCGACGACGATGCCTCGCGCCCGCTCGGAAAGGCGTTCGACGAACTTCGTATACAGGGCTCGAGCGACGTAGATGCGCGACAGCGCGCTGCATTTCTGCCCGGACAGGCCGAAGGCCGAGCGTGCGCAGCCCTCGACGGCGTCGTCGATGCTCGCGCTCTCGCAGACCACCGCCGCGTTCTTGCCGCCCATCTCGAGCAAGCAAGGGCGTACGCGATCCGTCGACATCAGGCGAAAGAGCTCCATCCCCACGCGCGTGCTCCCCGTGAAGGCGATTCCGTCGATGCCCGGGTGCCGCGCCAGCGTGGCGCCCACGGTCTCTCCGTCGCCGTGAAGGACCTGGAAGACGCCGTCGGGCAGCCCCGCGTCGCGGAGGCACTCGTAGAGGAGCTGGGCGCACCAGGGCGTGGCCTCGCTCGGTTTGAGGATGACCGCGTTGCCCGCGAGGAGCGCCGCGCCGCTCATCCCCGCGGCCAGCGCCATCGGGAAGTTGAACGGGGAGATGACGGCGAAGACCCCGTACGGCCGCAGGAGGTCCCGCGTGTCCTCGCGGGCCGACAGCTTGCCGAGCGGGCGCACGAACCCCTTCGCCTCGGTGACCTGGCTCCCGTAGTAGCGGAGCAGGTCCGCGGACTCCTCCACGTCGCCGAGGCTCTCGAGGCGATTCTTCCCGACCTCGAGCGAGGCTACGGCGGCGAGCTCCATGCGTCGCTTCGAGATGAGCTCCGCGGCGCCGGCGATCCGCCGGACCCGCTCCTGCCAGGGTGTCCGCGCCCATCCCTTCTGCGCGCGGTGCGCGACCTCGACGGCGCGCGCGACTTCCGACGCGGGAGCCCGGTGGAAGCGCGCGAGGAGGACGCGCTCGTCCGAGGGCGCGCGGGACTCGAGCCAGTCGCCGCTCTCGAGAGCCCGGCCGTCCACCCAGGACGGGAAGGTCTGCCCGAGGCCTGCTTGCGCGGAGCGGATTGCCGCGTCGAACTCGCGGTGCAGCTCGGTCAGGTCTGCGTCGATGACCGAATAGGTGACGCGAAAGCTCATGGCCTGAACTCCTTGATCGCCTGGGCCAGGGTGTCGACGAGGTCGTCGATCTGCTCCTCATCGATGATCAGCGGCGGGCCGATCATGAAGAAATCGCCGTTCTTGCCGTCGGCCTGCCCGACGTTCGGCCAGGTGACGAGTCCCCGCTCGAAGAAGTGCGCGGTGAGCCGCTCGGCGACCTTGCGCTCTCTGGGGAAGGGGGCGCGCGTCGCCCTGTCCGCGACCAGCTCGACGCCCGCGAGGAGCCCGAGCCCCTGGACGCACCCCACGTGCTCGAGCGGAAGCAATCGCTCCGCGAGCCCCTCCAGAAGCCGCGCGCCGACCCGCGCGGACCGACGCACCAGGTCGTTTCGCTCGAAGTAGTCGAGCACGGCCAGGCCCGCCGCGGTGATGAAGGGCGCCTGCAGGTAGGTCTGCGCGTGCTGGAAGGCGCCGGTCCCCCGACGCATCTCCTCGAGCTGACCCTGTTTCACGAGCAGCGCGGAGAGCGGCGCGTACCCGCCGCCCAATCCCTTGCCGAGGACGACGAGGTCGGGCTCGAGCGACGTGAGGTGGCTGGCGAAGAACGCGCCGCACCGTCCCGCTCCGCAGAGGACTTCGTCCGCGATGATGAGGATGCCGTGCCGGTCGCAGAGGCTCCGCACGCGCTCGAAGTAGCCGGGCGGAGGTACGGCCGCACCCGCCGAGGAGCCGATGATCGGCTCGACGATGAACGCCGCGATCGTGCGCGGCCCCTCCTTCTGGATGAGGTCCTCGAGCTGCCCCGCATAGTGCTCGGCGCCGTCTCTGGCGTAGTCGGCGAGGCCGCTGCGGTAGGGGTATGGCGCCGGCGTGGTCGGAACGGACGAGAGAAGGGGCCCGAACATCGTTCGGTAGTGGGGGCGACCCGAGGCCGAGAGCGCGTAAAGCGTGTTGCCGTGGTAGCCCGGCACGCGCGCCACGACCTTCGCGCGCGAGGGCTCGCCGCGCTCCACCCAGAGCTGCCGGGTGAACTTCACCGCCGCCTCCACGGCCTCGGAGCCCGAGCACAGGAAGGCCGCCCGCGGGGGACCGAACGCCGGGAGCTCGCTCGCCACGCGCGCCGCGAGGCGCGCTGCCAGCCCTTCCGTCGCCTCCGAGCTGAACTGCGTCCCGTTCACGTACCCGACGCGGAGGAGCTGAGCGTGGATCGCGTCGGCGACCTCGCGGTTGCCGTGGCCGACGCTGGCGACGAGGGCGCCCGAGGACGCGTCGACGTACCGCTTCCCGTCGCGGTCGAAGAGGTAGATGCCCTCTCCGTGCGAGATGACCGGGAAATCCTTCCCGAGGCTCCGGAGCAGAACGCTCCCGTCCGGGTAGCGAACGACCGTCGTCATGGCTGGCTCCTGGATGGTCTCCTCGAAGCCCCGAGATCTCGAGTCGCGGTGCCATTTCGCGCCGCTGAGCGGCCTCAGCCCGGTTGACGCTGCGCGACGTAGCCGTTGCGCGGCTCGGACGACTCAGGGAGTCGTTCGGCCGAGGGCGTCGTGAAGCCACGCCGCGAAGCGTCCCGCCCAGAGACGGACGCCCTCCCCGTCGGCGAGGAGGTCCTGCCGGAACTCGATCTCCACGTACGGGAGAGCCGCCGGGTACGCGTGCCGCGGAATGGTGTGGTCGATTCCGTCCATCCGATATGGCTCGTTGTCGCCGACCACCAGCGCAGACTCGCGCTTCAGGCGGCGCAGCATGGCGAGGCTCAGGAGCGTGTTCCCGCGGTCATGCAGGATGCCGACGTGCCACGGCCTCGACCGGCCCCCCATCGACGGGGTGAAGCTATGGAGCGAAACGAGCACGGGCTGGACGCCGCGGGCGAGACGAAGGGCAATCTCCTCTGCAATCCGCTCCTGGTAGGGCGCGTGGATGCCCTCGCGGCGCAGATCGCGAGTCGCCTCGTCGAGCCCGCAGTTTCCGGGGATTCGGGTGTGGTCCGACACCTCGGGGATCGCCCCCTCCGACCGAGGCTCGCGGTTGCAGTCGATCACCAGCCGCGAGAAGGGCTGCCAGATGAACGTCGCGTCGATCGCCTTCGAGACCTCGAGGCCGAGCGCATGGATCCCCAAGTCCCAGGCGATGTGGCGACGACGGTCGACGCCGGAGATCCCCAGGTCACCGAGCGACGCCGGGATCGCGTTGCCGGCGTGATCCCCAAGCAGAAGGACGTCGCTGCCGGCTCGTTCGTGGACGAGGCGGACCGGCGGCGGGTCGGGTGGTCGCAGGAGGGGGGACGCCACTCAGTGCACGCCCCCCGAGGGTGTTTTGCCGCGGTCGATCCGCGCCTGCCGGAGCAGCGGGCGGAGCCCTTCGGGCGCGTCCTCGTCGTCGCGTTCGTATTCGGTCTCGAACTTCGTCATCGTCTGAAACCGGACCTCCGAGCAGAGGCAGTCGAGCAGGAAGTCGGACGAGACCTCGAGGGCGACCGGCGCGGACGGGAGCGGAAACACGTGCACCGGGCTCCGCGCCGCGATGCGCCGGCGGAGCGCCACCGCCGCCGGACCCTTGCCGGTGACGCGGCCCCCCGACCGGAGCGTCGTGCCGTCCGTGAAGGTCCAGGTCGCCATGCCGACAGCGTAGCTCGTAGCCGGGCGGCGGCCAGGACGTGCCTCTCCCGAGAGGGTGCACGTTTCCCTAGGAAGCCGGCGAGTCGACGGGGGCCACCGCAAGAGGAAGCTCGACGGTGAAAGCGGTGCCGTCGGAGGCGCTGCTCGTGACGAGGATGGATCCGCCCATCGCCTTCACGAGCGAGCGCGCGATGTAGAGGCCAATGCCCAGCCCGGGGTAGTTGCGCTCGGAGACGCCGCGCTCGAAGCGGTCGAACATCGCGGCGATACGGTCCGGTGGAATGCCAATCCCTCGATCGTGGACCACGATGGAGGCCGTCGTCGCTCCTTCCGTGACCGCGATATCGATCGGGCGGCCTTCTCCGAAGCGAATCGCGTTGGAGAGGAGCTTGTCGACGACGCGGGCGAGCGCGACGGGGTCGCCGCGCCCGGGGACGGGGGCGTCGCCGTGGAATTGCACGAGGCTCCCCGATCGCTCGATCGCGCCTCCCTGCCGCTGGATGCGCTCGCGCACGAGCGCCGTGAGATCGACCTGCTCGGTTTTGACCGGGACCGACCCGAGATCGAGCTTCGCCACCATCATGAGCTCTTCGACCAGGACGCTCAGCCGGGTGACCTGCCGCATCACGATCGCTTCCAGCCGCGATTGCTCTTTCCCTCTCCACAGGGCCTCGAGGCCGAGCTGCAGGGCCGTGAGGGGGGTGCGAAGCTCGTGGCCGGCGAGCCCGAGGAACCGGTCGCGCCGCCGGACCTGCTCCTCGGCGGAGAGGCGCCCCCCGAGCTCCTCGTCGAGGAGCTTGCGGCTGGACGCGGCCCTCCACAGCGCGTAGGTCGCGATCACGATCGCGCCTGCGGACAGGATCATGCTGAGCGTGGCGCCCACGAGCGCCGCTGTCCACGATCGCTTGCGGCTCCTCGCGATTGCCTTCAGGACCGTGACGGCGTGCGCGGTGTCGTAGTCGACGACGAGCTGGAGCTCTGAAGTCAGCTCGTCGAGCCTGGGGTCCAGATCGTTGATCAGCGCCGCGGAAGCCGCCTGGTAGTCGCCGGCCTGCGCGCTCGCGAGGATGGCCAGGACCGACTCGTGAGCGGGCCCGAGGAGGGCGCGCACCGGGTGGAAGAGGTCCTCCTCGCCGGGAAAGAACGGGAGCCGTTCGTAGGCCGCAAGGGACTCTTGTGCTCGGGCCCATGCGGCGCTCGCTCGGGCGCGCGCCGCGAGACCCGTGGCGAGATGGGCGGTCTCGACGTACTCGCCGACGTAGACCCCCGTTCGCTCGAGCTCCGTCCGTGCCTCCTCGAGGTGGATCACGCTGGGCTCGGCGTTCGCCGCGACCTCGTAGACGTTCGATTCGACGTCGTTCAGGCGGTTCTGCGAGACCCACAGGGCCACCATGAAGCTCGCCACGACCGCCAGCACCGCGAACAGCAGGGGGCGGTTGGTCGAAAACATCCCATCGATGGGTCAGCAAAGGGTGTGCTCGCCGTCGATGAGCTCATGCGCGTCTACCAGGCGACGAGGCCCGTGACGGAAGCAGGCAAGCCCGCGACCGCGCCGACCTGGGTCAAGCGCCCGCCATCCACCGCGTAGGTGGTGAGGGTGCCCGCGTTGGCCAGCGAATAGAGCGTCTCGCCAGAGGGAGCGAACGCCATGTCGACGGGGTGGCTCGTGGGGGCCTGCGACGCGGCGACGCCCGACTCGAGACGGAGCCGGCCCGCGACGCCGACCCGATAAGACGAGAGCGTCCCGTTGCCCGCGTTGGCCGTGAAGACGTGTTGCCCGTCGGGCGCGGCGACGAGCCAGCAGGCGGCGCTCTGCCCGTCGAGCACCGACGCGCTGATCGACGCGAGGCGCGTCCGGCCGACGATCGCGTACGCCGAAGCCGCCGAGTCCGCGGCCTCGGAGACGAAGAGCTCCCCGTCAGGCCCGAAGTCGAACCCGAAGGGCGCGGGCCCGTTCGATGCGGTGACCACCGGGCCGCGCAGATCGCCGCCCGCGCCGACGGCGTAGGTGTCGATGACGCTCGTGACCTTCTCGGTCACCACGAGGGTCGCGCCGTCGGGGGCAAAGGCGACGTCGGTCGGCGTGACGTCCGAGCCGCTCAGCGGGCTCGTGCCGATCGCGTGGAGCGATCCCTTCGCGTCGACGGCGAAGCCGGCCACGTTCCCGGCGCCGCCGGCGTTGAGCACGTAGACCAGCGGGCCGCGCGCCGTCACGCTGACGGGCTGCGTGCCACCCGAGGCGGAGAGCCCCACGAGGGCGGGCGGATTCGATGCGAGATCGAAGGTGGAGACGTCGTTGCTTCCGGCGTTCACCGCGAAGAGCCAGCGCCCGTCGCGGGCGATGGCGCCCTGCGCGCTGAGGCCCGCCCCGAGGCCGGCCCCGCCCGTGGCGATCTGCGCCGCGAGGGAGAGGGCGCCGCTGGCCTCCCTCGAATAGAAGAGGAGCGCGTTTGCGTCCGCGGCGTTCGTCTCCGTCACCACGGTTCCGCGCGCGAAGAGAGGCGAGGGGAGGGAGCCCGGCGCCGAGAGTGGATCTTCGATGGAGGCGGTGGCCTCGGCGGCGGGGCGCCGGAGCAGCCCGCCGCGAGGAAGAGGGTGGGGAGGAGCGGACCGAAGACAAAGATCGACCTGTGGACCACCGCGTTCATGGGCGTGTCCCTTTCGAAGCGAACGTTGAACTTCACCGACGGGGGCCGCAGCCCGGCGTCGTCGTCACCTACGGCCGAGGTGCGAGACGGTTACACGGCGAAGTGAACGAGCGCCCTCGCCGCGACGAACACGCTCCAGAGGCTGAGGCCGGTGACGCCCAGTCGAAGGATCGCCCGAACCCGCGTCTTGTACGAAAGCCCAGCAGCAGGCCGATTCGTGATTACGTTCTCCATTCGATGCAACCCCAAACCCAGATTCCCGGCGACTCCACGATGCTCACCCTGATGAGCGTCAACCCCTTCAGGCGCACGGCCCTCGTCGTGGAAGACGATCCGCGTCTAATGACGGTCATGACCGGTTGGTTCGAGTCGATGAATTTCCGCGTCGTGCCCGCCCGCCACCACGACGCCGCCGTCGCGTACCTGGAGATGCTCCATGCGGACGTCGTATGCATCGACATCGAGCTTCCGGAGAAGTCGGGTTACGAGCTGTGCGAATACATCCGCGGCCCTCTGGCTCTCGACGGCCTGCCCATTCTCGTGACGAGCGAGCGCGGCCACGCAGAGGAGCTGGCCCACGCGGAGGGCGCGGGCGCCAACGCGTTCCTCAAGAAGCCGTTCACGCAGGCTCAGCTCGCCCGCAGCGTCGACTCCCTCCTCGACCGAGCGCCCACGAGCCGGCGGCGCGCGACCGGCGACCTCGAGGGGCTCGCCGTCGCCGTGCTCTGAAAGGTCGGCGGCTAGACTACGCCCGGACGGCGCGAGCCGGCTGGGCGACGGTCTGCAGCAGGACTCGCCACCACATGAACTCGAAGACGAACCAACCGGCGCTCATGCAAGCGCTGAAGACCAGTGACATGGCTCATGTCCTTTCGCGCCGATATTCGACGCTGGAGCGCGCAGAAACGGCCCAGCAGGAGCGCGCACCGCACTCGACCGCCCGACCCCGTCAAGCATCGTAAGCACGACTGCGAACGGGGCAAGGGCAGTGGGCCGCGAATTGTCCCGCCGGGGCGCCGGGGTTGCGCGAACCAGAGGCGAAGCGCATAGTCGGCTCGCCATTTCGGGCGCATCTGCCAATTTGCCGCAAAACCACCTTCAGAAAGTCGCCCTGCTCGGCAATCATACGCCGCGGCAGTGTGGAATCGCGACTTTCACGGCCGATCTGGGCGCGGCGCTGGCGAACGAGCGCCCCGGCCTCGATTGCTTCGTCGTCGCGATGAACGACGCGGGCCATCACTACCCTTACCCCGATCGCGTCCGCTTCGAGATCGCCGAAGCCGACATGGCGTCGTACCGGCGTGCGGCGGACTTCTTGAACGTCAACACCGTCGACCTCGTGTGCGTGCAGCACGAGTACGGCATCTTCGGCGGCAAGGCGGGCGAGCACGTCATCGGCCTCCTCCGCGAGCTGCGGATGCCGATCGTCACGACGCTGCACACGATTCTTGCGGAGCCCAACCCGCACCAGCGCGCGGTGATGGACGAGCTCACGCGGCTCTCCGAGCGGATCGTCGTCATGGGCGAGCACGGGGCCTCGCTCCTCGAGAGCGTGCACGGCGTCGGCGCCGCGAAGATCTCCGTCATCCCCCACGGAGTCCCGAGCCTGCCGCTCGCCCGCGAGAGCAAGGACCGGCTGGGCGTCGAGGGCCGGCGCGTCGTCTTGACCTTCGGTTTGCTCTCGCCCGACAAGGGCGTCGAGTACGTCATCGACGCGCTTCCAGAGATCCTCGAGCGCCACCCCGAGACGATCTACATCGTGCTCGGCGCCACCCACCCGCACGTCAAGGAGCGGCACGGAGAGGCGTACCGGCTGATGCTCGAGCAGCGCGCGCAGCGCCTCGGCGTCGACTCGAGCATGATCTTCCACAATCGCTTCGTGGGGCAGGACGAGCTCGTCGAGTTCCTCTCCGCCGCCGACGTCTACGTGACCCCGTACCTGAATACGGAGCAGATCACCTCGGGCACCCTCGCATACGCTGTCGGCTCGGGGAAGGCGTGCATCTCGACCCCGTATCGCTACGCCCGCGAGGTCCTCGCCGAGGGTCGCGGCGCGCTCGTCCCGGTGAAGGACGCGCGCGCGATCGCGGCCGCGGCCATCGACCTGCTCGGCGACGAGGTCAGGCGCCGGACGATGTGCGAGAAGGCGGCGGCCTACGGCCGCGACATGGGGTGGCCGGCCGTCGCGCGGAGCTACCTGCGCGTCTTCGAGGAGGCGCGCCGCGAGCACGCGAGCCAGCGCCGCACGCAGTTCCGCGCGCGCACGGCCGCGGCGCGCCCCGAGCTTCCCGAGACCAACCTCGAGCACCTTCGGATCATGACGGACGACACCGGCGTCCTCCAGCACGCCGAGTTCAACGTGCCGCGCTACGCCGAGGGCTACTGCGTCGACGACAACGCTCGCGCGCTGCTGGCGATGGCGTACATCGAGGACGCGGGCGTGACGGACGACGCGCGCCTCGTGCGGGCGCTCTCGACGCGATACCTCGCGTTCGTGAGCGCCGCCTTCAACGTGGAGACGCGGCGGTTTCGGAACTTCATGACCTACGACCGAAAGTGGCTCGAAGAGTCGGGCTCCGAAGACAGCCACGGGCGGTCGGTCTGGGCGCTGGGCGCCGTGGTCGGCCGCGCGAACGAGCCCGGTCGCCGGAGCCTCGCGGGCAGCTTGTTTCAGGCAGCCCTCCCGGTCGTCGATGGTTTGACGAGCCCGCGCGCATGGGCGTTCGTCCTCCTCGGGATCGACGAGTACCTCCGCGCCTTCCGGGGCGACTCGCACGTCCAGGCGGCGCGAGGCGTGCTCGCCGAGCGCCTCTTCGAGCTCTACCGCCGCTCGAGCTCTCCCGACTGGCCCTGGTTCGAAGACCGGGTGACCTATTGCAACGCGCGGCTTCCGCACGCGCTCATCGTGTCCGGCGCGCGGACGGGCAACCCGGCGATGCTGGCGGCCGGCCTCGAATCGCTCGAGTGGCTCTGGTCCATCCAGCGCTCGAAGGACGGCTCCTTCAGCCCGATCGGATCGAATGGCTTCTTCGTCCGGGGCGGCGCGCGCGCTACCTTCGACCAGCAGCCGGTCGAGGCCGCGGCGATGATCGGCGCCTGCTGCGACGCCCGGCGCGTGACGGGCGACGCGAAGTGGGCCGCCCACGCCCGCCGCGCCTTCGGCTGGTATCTCGGGCAAAACGACCTTCAGAGGGCGCTCCACGATCCGTCCACGGGCGGTACGTGCGATGGACTCCACGCCGACCGCGTGAACGAGAACCAGGGCGCCGAGTCGACCATCTCCTTCCTTCTCGCGCTCGCCGACATGCGTCTGGCCGATCGCGAGAGCGTCACGGGGACTGTTTCGACGGGAATCGCGAAATGAGGACCCAATGACGAACAAACGCCACGAAGCGCTCTTTCACCGCCACGCGGGCAACCCGATCTTGACCGCCGCCGACTGGCCCTATCCGATCCACAGCGTCTTCAACGCCGGGGCGACGCGCCTTCGCGACGGCTCGACGCTCCTCCTCTGTCGAGTCGAGGACCATCGCGGCTTCTCGCACCTGTGCGCGGCGCGGTCGAAGAACGGGCGCGACGGGTGGGTCATCGACAAGGAGCCCACGTTCCCCGCCGATCCCGAGAGGCATCCGGAGGAGCTCTGGGGCGTCGAAGACCCGCGAATCACGTTCGTCGCGGACCTCGGCAAGTACGTCATCGCCTACACCGCCTTCGGCAAGGCGGGGCCGGGCGTCGCGCTCGCGACGACGGAGGACTTCCGGACGTTCCAGCGCCTCGGCCTCGTCATGCAGGCCGACGACAAGGACGCGGCGCTCCTGCCTCGACGCATCGACGGGAACTTCGCGCTGATTCATCGGCCGATGACGGACACCGGCGCGCACGTCTGGCTGTCTCTGTCGCCGGATCTCTCGAACTGGGGCAGCCACAAGCTGATCCTCCAGGCGCGGCGCGGCGGCTGGTGGGACGCGAACAAGGTCGGGCTGTCGCCGCCCCTCATCGAGACCTCGCGCGGCTGGCTGATGCTGTATCACGGCGTACGGCAGACGGCGGGAGGCTGCCTCTATCGCATCGGCGTCGCGCTCTTCGATCTCGAGAACCCGGACCGGCTGCTCGCCCGCGGCGACTCGTGGATCTTCGGGGCCGAGGCCGAGTACGAGCGATTCGGCGACGTGGGCAACGTCGTCTTCCCTTGCGGGTACACGCTCGACGGCGACGGCGACGGCCTCAACCTCTACTATGGCGCCGCCGACTCGAGGATGGCCCTCGCGACGGGGAGCGTCCGTCAGATCCTCGAGTGGCTCGACGCCCACCCTTCGGCGTAGCTCTCCCCAGTTTCACCCCGGCAGATACTTGCTCTTCGCGCTCTCGAGCGCGGCCTTGTTGTCGTGCTGGTCGGGGTGGAAGTCGCGCCGGTAGTACGCGTAGTAGAGCGGCATCGCCTTCCGGATCGCGCCGCGCCGGCCGAACATCATGTCGAGCCCGCCCGCCCACGCGGGAAGGTTGAAGAGGTTGCCCGTCCTCTTCATGATGACACCCGTTCGAATGGCGCTGGCCAGGCAGAAGACGGCGGTGACCGCGGCCATCGTGCGGACGCGAAGCCACTCGTCGCCGACGTACTCCTTGTAGACGTCGAACGCGACGGACCGGTGCTCGACCTCCTCAATCGCGTGCCACATCCAGAAGGCCGCGACCGTCGGGTGCGTGTCCTCGAGGAAGTCCCCGAAGTCGAGGAGGGCGCTCGCGAGGAACGCGGTCATGTGCTCGAGGGCGGCGGTCCGCGCGAGGTTGGCGGCCGGCGAGCTCCGTTTCTGGATGTCCTTGAGGCGCGCCTCGACGAACCGCTCGAGCTTCTCGATGGGGACGCCGCGCGCGCCGAGGAACTTGTTGAAGGCGATGTGCTCCTTCGTGTGGTTCGCCTCCTGGCCGATGAACCCGCGGATGCGTTCCTGGAGCTCGGGGTCCCGAACCTGATCCGCGTAGTGGCGCACGCTCTCGATGAAGTAGCGCTCGCCCGGCGGGAAGACGGCCGAGAGCCCGGCCATGAGGGCCGTGACCATCGGGTTGCCGTTGGCCCAGTTCTCCGGGATGTCGGGGGTGAAGGCGAAGTCCATCCGCCGTACCGTGATGCGCTCGCGTGGGGTGCCGGTGCTCGAAAGGGATGCGCTCATCGCGCTACTCCTGGGCTGCTTCGCGTTGGTACTTGACGGTACCGCTCGGCGCGCTACGGTCAAGTGGTACCGCGACGTACCAAAAACACGATCCTCCCCATGGCCCCACCGGAGAGACCGATGCCGTCTTCACCCCTCGAGCACTTCGACGTCCTCGTCATCGGCGCCGGCCTCTCCGGCATCGGCGCCGGCTACCACCTGCAGACGATGTGCCCCGAGCGCACGTACGCGATCCTCGAGGGCCGTGAGGCCATCGGCGGGACGTGGGATCTCTTTCGCTATCCCGGCCTCCGTTCGGACTCGGACATGTTCACGCTCGGCTATCGCTTCCGTCCGTGGACGGGGGGGAAGGCGATCGCCGACGGCCCGTCGATCAAGGCGTACATCGAGAGCACGGCAGCCGAGTTCGGCATCGACAAGAAGATCCGCTTCCGCCAGCGCGTGACGCGTGCCGAATGGTCGTCGGCCGAGGCCCGCTGGCTCGTGACCGCCGAGGTGGGACCGGAGCGGACCCTGGCGCGGTACACGTGCAACTTCCTCTACATGTGCACCGGCTACTACGACTACGAGAGCGGCTACACGCCCGAGCTCCCGGGGCGCGATCAGTTCCGCGGTCGCGTCGTCCACCCTCAGCAGTGGCCCGAGAACCTCGACTACGAGGGCAAGCGCGTCGTCGTCATCGGCAGCGGCGCGACGGCGATCACCCTCGTGCCGGCGATGTCCAAGAAGGCGTCGCACGTGACGATGCTCCAGCGGTCGCCGACGTACATCGCAGCGCTCCCCTCGCGGGACCGGGTCGCCGACGCGCTCCGGCGCTACCTGCCGGAGAAGACCGCCTATGCGGCGGCGCGCTGGAAGAACGTGCTCGTCAGCATGTTCTTCTACCAGCTCGCCCGGCGGCGCCCGGCGTTCGTGAAGGGCATGATCCGCAAGGGGACGCAGCGCTTCCTCGGGCCCGACTTCGACGTCGACACGCACTTCAAGCCTCGCTACGAGCCGTGGGACGAGCGGCTGTGCGTCGCGTCGGACGGCGACTTCTTCCGGGCCCTCAAGAAGGGCAGCGCCTCGGTGGTGACGGACGCGATCGAGACGTTCACCGAGACGGGCATTCGCCTTCGCTCGGGCAAGCACATCGACGCCGACATCATCGTCACCGCGACGGGGCTCAACGCCAAGCTGATCACCGGACTGTCGCTCGTCGTCGACGGAGCGCCCGTCGATCTCTCGAAGACCACCATCTACAAGGGCATGATGTGCAGCGACGTCCCGAACGCCGTGTCCGCCTTCGGGTACACGAACGCCTCGTGGACGCTGAAGTGCGATCTCATCGCGCAGCACGTGTGCCGCATCCTCAACCATATGGCCGAGAACGGGTACGCGAGCGTCACGCCCCGGGTTCGGGACGCCTCGATGCCGACCGAGCCGCTCCTCGACCTGAAGTCGGGATACGTGCGGCGCGCCGTCGGCCAGCTCCCGCGGCAGGGCGCGCGCTCGCCGTGGCGCCTCCACCAGAACTACGTGCGGGACCTCCTCTTGCTTCGCTTCGGAAAGGTCGCCGAGAAGGAGCTCGAGTTCGCGCGCGCGCCGGTGGTGCGCCTCGCGCCGAAGCCCGCGCCGGAGCCAATGCCCGCGGTGGCGAACGGTGCGGCCCATGCCTGAGCGAATGCGCCTCCGCGATCGGACCGCGATCGTCACCGGCGCCGCGAGCGGGATCGGGCGCGCCATCGCCGTCTCGCTCGCCCGCCGCGGCTGCCATCTCGCGCTCGCCGACGTGAACGTCGAAGGGCTCGCGGAGACGGCGCGCCTCGTCCGCGGCGACTCGGTCCGCGTCACGGAGCACCGGCTCGACGTCGGTTCTCGTGAAGCCGTCGCGGCGTTCCCGAAGGAGGTGGCGGCGGCGCATCCGCGGATCGATCTCCTCGTGAACAACGCCGGCGTCGCGGTCGGCGGGACGTTCGAGCAGGTGAGCGAGGCCGACTTCGAGTGGCTCTTCTCGATCAACTTCTGGGGCGTCGTGCGCATGACGCGCGCGCTCCTGCCCGTGCTGCACCAGAGCGACGACGCGCGCATCGTGAACCTCTCCAGCATCTTCGGCCTCGTCGCGCCGCCCGGGCAGGCGGCCTACGTCGCGAGCAAGTTCGCGGTGCGCGGCTTCTCCGGGTCGCTTCGCCACGAGCTCGAGGGCTCCACCGTCGGCGTCACCGTCGTGCACCCGGGCGGGGTCGCCACGTCCATCGCGAAGAACGCGCGCACTGCCGGCGAGCTCCCTGCGGACGAGGTGGCGAAGCGTCGCGCGGCCTTCGAGAAGCGCCTGCGCCTTCCCGCGGAGGTCGCCGGCGAGACGATCGTGCTTGGCGTGGAGGCGCGGAAGCCTCGCGTGCTCGTCGGGAACGACGCCATCGCGCTCTCGGTGATCGAGCGCCTCGTGCCCGTCTCGTACTGGAAGCTCCTGGCGCGCGCGATGAAGGAGTGACGCTCAGGTCGCGTGCGCGCCGTTGGTGAGCGGGACCTGGGCGCCCCGGCCGCGGATCGCCGAGGTCAGCGTGGCCGCGGCGCCGTGGGCGCCCCCGTCGGCGGCCGCCTTCGCCACCACCTTGCAGTTCTCGAGACCGAGGACGTCGATGGTCTGCAGCGCTGCTGTTACGGCGCGCTCGACGCCCGCGAGGCGCGCGCAGCAGTCGACGAGCAGCTTTGCGCCGTCGCAGCTGAGAGTCCTCCCGGAGCGAGCGACCTCCAGGGCCTGGATCGCCTGTTCGAGTCGCCCTCGCGCCGACTCGACCGCCGCGAGGCAGTAGAGATCGATGGCAGGCGAGGGCACGATCCCATCGAGAGCCGCCTTGGCCCGCTCGGGATATCCTTGCCCGAGCGCCGCCCAGGCCAGGGTGTTGAGCGCTCCATTGCGGGTCCGCGCCGTCCGCGCGCCCTTCGCGGCGCGGGAAGCGGCCGCCGCCGCCGCCGCGTAGTCTTCCTGCGCGAGCCGGCTCCGCGCTGCCGCGAGCTCTGCGACGGCTTCCCAATCGAGCGCCTCGCGCTCCCGCCGCCAGCGGAGGGCAGCGGCCGTTCCGCCGCCCACCGCGAGACAGGCCAACGCGGGGAGGCGGAGCCCTGCGTGCCCGAGGCTCGCGGCACCGAAGCCGCCAAGGCCCGTTAGCGTCGCCCCGAGAGCGACGGAGATCTCCAGAGCCTCAAGTACGCGACGCTTCTTGTCCACATCACAAGGTTAAGCACCGCCGCATCAGGAAACCGCAAAAACTGGCGCCCCGTTCGCCGCGCTCCGCCGGCGCGCCGTCGATGCCACGGCATCGCACAAAGGCGACGCCACGGCAGCGCACGAACATCAGAGGCGGCGCGTGATACGTCCGCGGCTCGTGTCGTAGGGAGAGATCTCGAGGCGCACGCGGTCGCCCTCGGTGATTCGGATGTGGTGGACGTTGAGCCTGCCACTGCGCTTGGCCAGGACCGACGCCTTGTGGTTTCCGGACTGGAACTCCACGGTATAGAAGCCCCCGCGGCTGCACTTCGTAACGACTCCCTCGAGGACGAGAAAGTCACGCTCACTGGCGCCGGCATTCATGGACAAGCGTTACCTCGATTGGCTGTAGGACAGGTGAGGGTCAAGGCGTCGTCCGTGCGAGCCGGACGCGTCTGTGGATTCCAACGGTCACCGGCCACTTGCGGCCGATCGTGGCGGTCTTGCGTGTGGAAGCGTGGCAAGCTTGGCAAGTCGTCAGCGCGAAGGAGTTTTCGATTCTGCGGTCGCCCCGGAAGGCGCCACAGGACTCCTCTGGCCGATTCAAACCTCAACCGAGCTCCAAGTCTCCACCGGCGCAGTGTAGCGCATCTCGCTTGGTTCTGAAACCTGGGCGAGCCGGGTGCGCATGGAAGGCAGAGAAAAGGGCTGGTCCTTCGACCCGGCCCCTCGCCAGAGGCGGACGGCTGGACGACCCACTCGCCCACGGAGTGCGTACCCCAGGCCGTTCACCCAGGGACTTTAACTTGTCCATCGCGCCTTGCGATCGCAAGCAGGTCAGGACGCAACGGCCATCGAATCGAGCTGCAGCAACCCGAGCTGCACAGGTCAGCAGTCTGGCCCGGACAGGTCAGCAGAGACTCCCGGGATTCACTGGACTGGTCGCTCCGGAGCGAGCCACTCCACGGAGTTCCGGATGTAGGCCCGGATGTCGTCGAGGAGCCTGGGATTGCGTCGAATGGCGTCGCCTTCGGGCTCCGTGACGAAGGTCGGCGCGCCCTTCGACGTGTCCCAGTTGTAGTCGGCGAAGTGATGGAAGCTCGACTCCGCGATCGCCCGCGCCGGCCACTCCTCCGTGCGCTCGAACGCGACGACGAGATTGAACTCCCTCCCCGAGGCGAGGCTCTTTCCTCGGAGGACGCTGCGCGCGCGGGCCTCACCCTCGGGAGCGCACACGGCCCCCTCGTGCGGGTGGGACGGAAACCGCGCGAGATGGCCGG
The DNA here is from genome assembly GCA_963797395.1 of uncultured delta proteobacterium. Lineage (GTDB taxonomy): Bacteria > Myxococcota_A > Polyangia > Polyangiales > Polyangiaceae > Palsa-1150. The sequence goes on along the minus strand of CAWCPA010000006.1, from coordinate 2,837,431 downwards.
TCGACGCGCCCGGGTTGCGCACGAGCGGGTGCCCGGGCAGCGCGATCGTGAGCGCCTGGACGTCGCCGTTCCGGCCCGAGTGGTAGTTGGGCCAGTCGATGGTGCTGGTCTCCTGGTCATCCCGCGTGCACCGGGCCGGGTCCGGCTCGCAGCAGGAGGGCTCGTGGAAGAAGTGGGCCGCGCCGACCCCATCGATGGAGCGGAGCCACATCCCCATGTTGCAGTGATCGCGCGCCGCCAGAACGCCCCCGCCCGCGCGCTGGAAGCCGTTGACGGCATCGCACTCGGGGGGCGTCAGCGCCGCGCCGCCATCGACGGCGAGGAGCCACAGCTCGTCGTATGGCTCACGGCGCAGCCCGAGGAGCGTACGGTCGTCGCCCGCGGCGTCGGGCTCTCGGTTGCGCGCGGTGACGTCGGCCCAGCGGGCGAGCTCCGCCGCGAGCAAGGAGAAGCGGCCGACGTGCCAGTCGTCGGCCGCGTAGGGGATGCTGCCCTGGAGGAGGATCCGCGGCTTCATGCTCGGCGCTCCCGAAGGGCGGCGGCGCCGGTCGGAAACAAGATCTGGACGTCCACGAACTTGAAGCCCGGGTACATCTGCTTTGCGGTCTTCATGAAAATATCGGGTCCTTTCTTGCTATCGCGTTCGCCGCTCCCGAGGAGCGGGGTCGCGAAGCTCGGGCTGCTTCGCGGCCGCGAAGACCACGGCCGAGGTGGCCACGTCCGGAGCGACGACGTGCGGCGCGTCGAGCTCGAACCCCTCGAGGAGCTCGAGGACGAAGTCGCCCATCGGTTCGGGCGCGAGGACCTCGGGCCTCCCCAAACCGCTGAGAGTCGGATTGGACACTGGAACCTCCGTGCGCGTGAACGTTCCATCGTGGACGCACCTACCGAGCCCGCGGCGGTGTGGCCGTGCTGGCGGGCGCGGCTCAGTCCGACGTGGTCCGGGGTGGCGGTTCGGCGGCTCGTTCGTGCCCCTGGCGCCTGAGGCGCTCGAGCGTCGCGGTCTACGTCCCGGGACCGAGACCGCCAGGAGCACATGGAACAGCAACCGAACGCGCCGACATCGCCCGCAGGAAGACGAGAGCTTCTTCATGACGAAGAAGGACGGCATGAGGACCGGGGCTCGCCATCTGCCGCTCGATCGTCGAGGCCCGCGACGTCACGAAGTTTCGTAGTGACTCCTGGCGCGAGCGGGCACGACGCCTGCTTCGAGCGGGCCCACCACTTGCCGAACGACGTGAGGACCCAATGAGAATCCGTGTGGGCTACGACCTGACCTACTCGTTGCCGTCGGCGACGCCGATGATCCTGACGCTGAACATCCACCCGTCGCGGGCCTCGGACGTCGTCGTCCCCGACCTCATGCGCGTGGAGCCCTGGTGCCCGATGTCCGGGTATCGCGACACGTTCGACAACTGGTGCACGCGCATCGTCGCCCCCGCAGGGACCGTCCGCATCTTCTCCGACGCCCAGGTGAACGACACCGGCCTGCCGGACGCCGTCGCCCCGAACGCCGGGCAACTCGCCGTGGAAGAGCTGCCCGCCGACACGCTCCCGTTCCTCCTCGGCAGCCGGTACTGCGAGACGGATTTGCTCTCGCCCATCGCCTGGCAGCAATTCGGCCACACCACACCGGGCTGGCAGCGTGTCCAGGCGATCTGCGACTTCGTGCACGGGCACATCCAGTTCGGGTACGGCTTTGCCCGGAGCACCAAGACGGCCTGGGAGGCCTACCAGGAGCGCGCCGGCGTGTGCCGGGACTTCGCGCACCTCGCGATCACGCTCTGCCGGTCCATGAACATCCCGGCGCGGTACTGCACGGGGTACCTGGGCGACATCGGCGTGCCGCCGTCCGACGCACCGATGGACTTCTCCGGGCTGGTTCGAGGCCTTCCTCGGCGATCGCTGGTACACCTTCGACGCGCGCCACAACACGCCGCGCATCGGCCGCGTCCTCATCGCGCGCGGCCGCGATGCCTCGGACGTGGCGATCAGCACCGCCTTCGGTTCGAGCGCTCTGACGAGCTTCAGGGTATGGACGGACGAAGTCATGACGTCCCCACCCTCGAGCCGCAGCTTCCGTTCCCTTCGCGCCTGGCTGCACGGCGGCGCGTCCTCGACATGACGTACAACGTCGGGGTCTTGCTGCAGGAGGGGCTCATCCTCGCCTCGGACTCCCGCACCCACGCCGGGATCGACAACTTCGCCTCCTTCTGCAAGATGACGGTGTTCGAGCGCGCCGGCGACCGCGTGCTGGTCCTCTTGAGCTCCGGAGACCTCGCGGGCACGCAGGCCGTCGTCAGCTTGCTGAAGCAGCGCGCCGCCGAGAAGGAGGGACCGCCCACCCTCTGGACGGCGCAGACGATGTTCGACGTCGCCTGCCTTGTCGGGGATGCGGTGCGCGACATCGAGCGCCGCGACCAGCCCTACCTCGCGAGGAGCAACATCAGCTTCAACGCCTCGTTCATCCTCGGGGGGCAGCTGCGGGGTGAGCCGATGCGGCTCTTTCGCGTCTACGCCGAGGGCAACTTCATCGAGGCCTCGGCCGAGACGCCGTACTTCCAGACCGGCGAGGCCAAGTACGGCAAGCCCATTCTCGACCGGGTGATCACGCGGACCACCTCGCTGAGTGACGCGTCGAAGTGCGTCCTCGTGTCGTTCGACTCCACGATGCGCAGCAACCTGTCGGTGGCGATGCCCATCGACCTCCTGGCGTACGACCGCGACGCGCTGGCCGTGACGAAGCGGCGCCGCTTCGCGCCCGGGGACGCGTACTTCACTGCGCTGAGCCGCGACTGGAGCGAAGGCGTGCGGACGGTGTTCCGGGAGCTGCCGGGGTTGACGTGGTGAAGGCACTCGGAGTCGGAACCTCGACGCGTGCTGGTGGTGTGAACGCAGCGGGGGTCATCGGTCCGAGAGCCATCCTCGGCTCAGCGCGTCGGGCGCGGAGTACCACCGATCCCCAGGGAACCAGGTCATGGGCGCGATCCGCGTGACGGCTCCCGACTGGTAGTCGACCTGGGCGGCGATGACCCCGAAGACCGAGACCGTCGCGGTGGTTCCCTGGGCGGCGACGTCGATGCGCCCGCTCCAGAGGGGTTCGGCACGGACGAATGGCAACTGCACCCAGCCCTCACCCGGGCGCCGGACCGTCAGGAGCACATCGTAGGGGTCGTTCTCGACCTCGCTGAGGACGATTTCCGTCCCGTTCGGAGCGCGCGCGAACCCGATGACGAAGGGGTCGAACACGCGGAAGACGGGGATTGCCGAAAGAACCGTCATGAGGAACAGGGTCGCCGGCAACGCCGCCCACTGGAGCCACGTCGTGCCGAGGCGCACGGCGCCTGCTGGCGTCGGGAGCTTCCCGGCGACGGCAGCCGTCGCGACGACGAACGGCACGATGACGCCCAGCGCGACGCGGAGCCTCCAGTCGATCCCGAGAAAAGGAACGCGGCAATCCGCGGCGTCGAAGTATCCGAAGTGGGACTGCGGCGCCTGACCGAACGCGATCCACAGCGCGGCCGCGGCGATGGCCCGGCCTCGATCCTCGAGCGCGCCTCCGTTCCACTCGAGGAGGATGGGCAAGAGGCTCGCGTACGCGGCGACCAGGAGCGGCGCCGAGAGGAGGCTCGGAATGGCGAGAGCCAGGTGACCGCCAGCGCCCTCGGCTACGACGAGGGGCCAGAAGTATGCGAGCCGCTGGGTCGCCCCGAGGAGCAGAGTCAGGGCCGCGAGGCGAACCGCAGTGCGAAGAGGGGTGGCTGCACGAAACGCGAAGCGCGCGATGGCATATCGAGCCACGACGGAGACGAGGGTGAGCCCGATGCGACCTGCACCGTGCGTGGTCCCGCGCGACGTCCACAGGACCTCGATGAGAAGATCGATGGCGGGGCCCCAGGCGAACGCGGTGCCGCAGGCGATCGGCAGCATCGACGGTCCATCGTCCTGCCGAGGATTCGACAGACGGTAGGGCGCTCCTGAACGCGGGCCGACCTTCACCTCTCCAGCGTACCCGCCCTAACGCACCGCGCCCTTCCGCCACACGGTCGCGAGCCACGGCTGCTGCTCGCGCGGCAGGCCTGCCGGGCGGTAGTAGTGCTCGATCTCGTCGAAGCCCGCCGTCTGAACGAGCGTGCGCCACCGCTCGAGGTCCCAGTAGCAGCCGTACCGCTCGCCCTGCCACCCTTCGCGGTTGTCCCCGCGGGGGTTCGAGCAAAAGAGGACCCCGCGCGGCCCGAGCGCCGCGTGAAGCTGCCCGAGAACGCGCGCGATCGCGTCGCCGGGGACGTGAAAGAGAGCCGCGTTGGCGAACACGCCGTCGAACCGGCCTTCCGGCAGCGCGAGCGAGAGGAAGTCTTGCTCGAGGACTTCGCATCCTGTGTGCTGGCGCGCCATCTCCGCGAACGCGGCGCACCCGTCGAGGCCGACCGCCTCGTGCCCGACGGACCGGAAATACGCGAGGTCACGCCCGGGCCCGCAGCCGAAGTCGAGGATGGTGAAGGGGGGCGACCCCTCGATGTGACGGAGGAGCGCGGCGCGGTTCTGCGAGACGTCGTGATCGCGCGTCCCTTCCCAGAAGCTCTCGGCGTTCGCTCCGTAGTGGGCGAGGGTGCGAAGGCTGACGAGGGGCGGCGCGGCGCGGTTCGTCATGACGCGTTCCGCTCGGTGCGTCCGACGTAGAGAGCCCACGCGATGAATACGATCTGCAAGGGAAGCCGCGCCCACAGCCACATCGGCGCGATGCCGTGGCTGGCCTGCGAATCGACGATCATGTTGATGTTGGCGGGGAACACGGCGACGTAGAGGAGCGCGAGGCCGATGCTGGCTGCGCGCCGGGCGCGCGGCACGAGGAGGCCGACTCCGCCGAGGATCTCGAAGGCGCCGCTGACGATCACGAGCGCGAGAGGCGACGGCAGTGCGGCCGGCACGATGGCGACGAACCACCCGGGGGTCGCGAAGTGCAAGACGCCGACGCCGATCATCGCCGCACTGAGGACCACACGAAGGGCCGAGCGGAGCGTCCCGGCGGGCGCGCTGTCTGAACGCGAACGTGAAGACGTGGCGGACATCCTGGGTGAGGGTTCGTATCACGTCCCGCCGAAGGCAGGACCGCACGTGAGGTCCGGCGGCCCGGTAGAGGCCGCGATCGCCTGGGCCGAGCGCTTCGGCGAGGTCGTGAAGGTGAACGAGTTCGAGCTCCGGGCAAATGCCGAAGGGGTGACACGGGCGCCAGCAGGGGATGCCGGGCCGCCACGACGACGTTGAATCGCGGGCGGACCGGCGTCATTCTCTCCACCGAGATGAGCCTCTCCGTCATGTTCGTCCACGCGCTGACGGAGGCTCTCGAGCGCGCGGGGGTCCCGCGGGAGCGCTTCCTCGCGGCGGCGCCGATCGACCGGGCCACCCTCGAGCGACCCGAAGCGAAGCTCGACGTCGAGACGTTCGACGCGCTCCTCGAGCTCGCGCTGGCGCTGACGGGAGAGCCGGCGTTCGGCCTCCGCATGGGCGACGCGGTCCACCCGGGGAACTACAGCCTCAGCACGCACCTGGCGGCGCACGCCTCGACGCTGCGCGAGGCCATCGAGACCCTCCAGCGCTTCTACGCGTTCCTGGCGGACCGGCCCTTCTGGCGTTTCTTCGAAGACGGGGGCACGGCGTCGCTGCTTTATGACTCCCGGCCCGGGCCCCTGCCGGCGCGCAGGTTTCGGGCCGAGCTCACGGTCAGCGCGCTCTACAAGCTGCTCAAGTACTTCGCCCCGAGCGCGCCTGCGCGGGTCGTCGCGTTCGAGCACCCCGCGCCCGACTACCGGGCCGAGTACGCGCGCATCTTCGAGGGCGCGGAGCGGTTCGGGCAGACGTTCACCGGCATCGTCTTCGACCGGGTCGTGCTCGACCGGCTCCAGATGCACCGCGATCCCGAGCTCCACGCCACGATCGTCTCGCGCGCGGAGGAGCGCCTGTCGCAGCTGCAGGGGGAGGGGGAATATGCGGAGCGCGTGCGCCGGCACATCCTCGGCGGGGCCTCGCCCGACCGGCGGGACATGGCGTCGGTGGCGCGCGCCCTGGGCCTGAGCGCGCGCACGCTGCGGAGGCGCCTTTCGGAGGAGGGGACGTCGTTCCGCGACGTCGTCGACGAGGCGCTCGGCGCCCTAGCGAGGCGCCTCGTCTCGGACAGCGACCGCCCCATCGAGGCGACCGCGTACGCGATGGGTTTCTCGCACCCAAGCGCATTCCACCGCGCCTTCAAGCGGTGGACAGGCGCGACGCCGGCCGCGTCCCGCGCTCGCCGTGGGATCACTGCGCGATACAGTGATTCTGCATCTGCGTCCAGATCAGGTCGGAGATGACCTGCGCGCCCTGCTGGGTCGGGTGCACGTTGTCGCTCTTGATGTAGTCGGACAGGTGCCCCTCGAACGCGGGGCGCGTGTCGATGAAGGTGCACGAGAGGCCGGGCGCCGGGGACCCCGTGCAGCTGTAGTTCGTGAGGCTCGAGGTGAACGACGTGTTGCAGCACACGTTCTCGACGAGCGGGTACGCGTAATCGAGCGTGTCGTTCACGGCGGGCGCGGGCGTCTGGAGGATGCCGCCGCCGGCGGTGCTGAGGTGCGGATAGAAGAAGTAGACGATGTTCTGGACGCCCTTGGTCGCCATCTCTTGCATCGTGGTCTTCGCCTGGTTGATCGCGTTCTGTATCGTCGTGACGCAGCTCGTGTTCGCGGGCGGCGCGGTGGTCTCGCAGGAGTCGTTCCCGATGAGGACGTCGTTTCCGCCGCCGTCCATGATGACGACCTTGATGTCGGACGGGTTGGTCACCGCGCTGTCGGTGAGCGCCGTCGGGTCGTATTGATACGGGATGTAGAGGATCGTATCGGGGTTGCCCCACGCCATCGATGCCGCGCCGATGTAATAGTGCCGGTACATCGCGCCGGCCTCCGTCATCAGCGTCGGCCCGACGTTTCCCCAGACGGGGTCGAGGTACGAGTCGCCGAGCATGACGACCTCGTTGGCCGTCACCTGCCCGGTGACGCACGGCGCCGCCTCGGGTGAGGAGCTGGCGTCGGTCTGCGATGCGTCGGCTTCGGAGGCGTCGCTCTCGGACGCGTCGTCGCCCTGGGCGGAGCCGCTGCTGTCCGAGCCGCTCGAGACCCCCGAGGTCGAGCCCGAGCCGGAAATCGAGCCCGACCCCGAGGCCGAGCCGGAGCCGCTCGAGGACCCGGAGCCGGTCGAGGACCCCGAGCTCCCGGACGAAGCCATGGAGCTCCCGGACCCCGCCCCCGCGATTGACGAGCCGCTCCCGCATGCCGCTGTCGTGGCGAGAACCAGCGTGAAAATCGAAGAACGACGCGCCGCCGCGGCGCCGACCCTGCGAAGCCCCATGACCCGTGCCCTCCTAATCCTTACCGTGCGCGCTCACCGCGAGAGGGGCGCGAAAAAGCTCCAGACCGCGTCCGTGTTCATCATGAAGTTGCTGTTGTTGCCGACGATGCCGGCGCCGAGCGCCCCCGCGCCCGTGCCGCAGTCGGAGCTGCCGTACCAGCAGTGGCCGCCGCCGTCGATCGAGCACGCGGTCACGTCGACGTTGGGGCACGAGGGACACCCGGTGAACGAGACGCACGTGGTGTCGCCGCCGCTCGGCGGGATCGTCGCGCTCGTCGTGCTCGTGGAGCACCTGTCCCCGGACTGGAAGAAGGCGAGGGAAGGCTTCTGCACGGAGTAGGGGATGAGAGGGTCGGACGTCCCGTGGATGTCGAGGACGGAGATCTTGTTCGTCGGCGCGCATGTCGTGATGTCCGAATCCCCCTGGGTGCCGCCGCCGATGGCCGCGGTGCCCACCGCGCCGGCGCTCGGGGCGACGGCGACGAAGAGGTCGGAGGCCTCGCAGCCGAGGCGGTAGCTGAGGTACCCGCCGTTCGAGAGGCCCGTGGCGTAGACCCGGCGGAGGTCGATGTTCACGTGCTTCGCCACCTCCGCGAAGATGGCGCGGATCAGGCCGACGTCGTCGAGCTTGTCCGTCGCTGCCGCGCCGCAGCAAGTGCCGCCGTTCCAGCTATTTTGATAGCCGTTCGGCATGATGACCACGAAGCCTTCCGCGTCTCCCTTCGCGGGCCAGGCCACGCCGGTGTCGAGACAGAAGGAGGACGCGGTCTCCCCGAGGCCGTGCAGACAGAAGACGGCCGGGACGGGCGTGTCGGCGTGGTAGCCGCTGGGGACGTGGACCGCGTACTGCCGGTCCATGCCCATCTGGCCGGCGACGCCCGAGATTCGGGAGGTACGTGCCGTTCGCGACGAAGTCCGAGGGATAGTCTCCCGCGCTCCAGTCGCCCATGTAGCCGGCCTGAGCGGCCGTGCTGCTGGCGGCCACGGGGGGGCACGACGCGTCCACGCCGCTGGCGGAACCGCCGCCGCCGCAGGCCGAAGCGCCGGAAAGAGCTAGCAGAGCGGCGATGCCTCGCCCGTTCGAGCCTGCCCAGAGAATTCGCATGACGATCGACATCTACGCCGCACCTCACCCTTCGTAGTGGGAGGACGTTAGCGTTCGGATCACGCCCCTGGGCGGCTGTGAGGGCGATTGGCCGCGAGCGGCCACCATTTGGCCGCGATGGACAAGCCGTTGACGCCCCGAGACGTCCGTGGTCCGTGGGCGCGCATGGCGAGCCGCTGCGAAGTCTCCGTCGTCATCGCGACGTACCGTCGCGATGCGTTTCTGCGCGAAGCCCTCGCAAGCGCGCTGCGGCAGCGCGCATCGGCGCTCGAGGTGATCGTCGTCGACGACAGCGAAGAGCGCGCCGCCGAAGAGACCGCGCGGGGCGCCGGCGACCCGCACGTGCGGTACGTCGCCCGTGCGGCGCATTCCAAGAGCCGGCCCGGCCTCGTGCGCAACGACGGGGCGCGGGTCGCGAAGGGCGACTGGCTGCTCTTCCTCGACGATGACGACCGGCTGCCGCCCGACGCGCTCGGTACCCTCGCCGGCGCGATCGCCCGCCGCCCTCGCGCAGGCATGGCCTTCGGATGCGTAGAGGCGTTCGGAGCCGACGCGGCGGTGCTGGCCCACGAGCGGGCGTTCTTCGCGCGCGCCGCCAAGCGCGCCCGCGGCTGCCGCGGGTCGCGCGCCTTGCTCGCCGCGCAGCTCCTCTTCCGCGAGGCGTGCCTCGTCAACTCCGCCGCGATGGTGCGGCGCGCGGTCTTCGAGGCGGTCGGCGGGTACGACCCGGAGGTCCCCGCCATCGAGGACGTCGACCTGTTCTTGCGCGTCGCGCGGGCGTCCGGCTTCGCGTTCGTCGACCGGACCGTGCTCGGATATCGGAAAGGGCACCCCTCGGTACGTGCCACCCCACCCTCCGATGCGCCCGCGTCGATCTCGGAGGGCTACCGGCGGATGCAGGCGAAGTACCGCACCCGATACGGGCGCGCGGAGTTCTACGCCCTGAAGGCCGTCGCGCGCGCCCGACGCTAGAGCGACCGTGGTCCCTTCGGAACGACGGCCAGCTCTAACTCAGCCCTGGTCTGGGAGCGGCTCAGAACTTCGTGACGCAGGCGTGCGCCTTCGAGAAGGCCTCGAGGTCGGGCTTTTCGGTCGTCCAGCTTCCGCAGCAGGTGTCGTCGACCGCCCAGGGCATCGCGCCCGCGTAGCCGATCGACATCAGGGTGCTCAGCATCGTCGAGAGCGGCACGGCCGGCTCGTTGTTCACGGCCGCGAGCCCGTCGAGCGGGAACTCGCCCATGACCGCGGGCTTGTCCGTCACGCCGTACGTCGAGAGCGCGTCGTTGTACGGATAGTACTGATTGACCCAGTCGTACATGTGGAACGTGTAGTAATCGAGCCCCACGTGCGAGAAGGCGTGCGCCCACTTGATGGCCGCGCTGCCCACGGTGACGAGCGCGGAGCTGTTGGCGTGGAGCGTCGTCGCGACGTCGCTCACGAAGGTCTGCATCTGCGCGAACGTCACCGCCTGGTATTTCGTATTCGGCGTGAACGCGGGATCGCCGTACGTGTCGGTGTCGCTGATGACCCACTCGGGCTCGTTGATGATGTCCCAGGAGACCACGCGGTCCTTGTTGGGACTCTGTTCGACCGTCTGGGCGATCGTCTTGATGACGTTCATCAGCGCCGCGCGCTGGGTCGGGTCGGTGATGATCGGCGCCATGCCGTGCAGCGTCGCGCCGTTGTCGTCGCCGGACGCGGCGAAGTCGTCGAACGAGAAGAGCGTGAAGTTGTAGTGGACGCCGGTCTCCGCCGCGAGAGCGAGCGCGGCCTGGATGTCGGCGACGAGGGTGCCGCCCACGGCGCCCGTGGGCTTGCCGCTCGCGTCGAACGTGACCGCGTCGCTCGCGAGCTGCTGGAGCATCCACCAGCGGACCACGTCGACCCCGTGGCTCTGCATGTCGGCGAGGTCGCTCTTGATCGCGGCCTGGTTGCCGGAGACGCCGCTCTCGCTCCACGCCTTCGAGCCGCCGAAGTCGGCCGCCCAGTTCTTCCAGGCGTAGTTCACGCCGGTGAGGAAGCGCTTCTCGCAGCCGAGCGTGACGCCCCCGCCGCTGGCCGGGCACGAGTCGGTGCATGCGTCGGCTTCGCGGGGCACGGGAGCCGCGTCGGTCACCACGCCGACGGCCTCGGAGGGCTCACCCGAGTCGTTCATGGCGAGGGCGTTCGAGGCGTCGCCGAGCAGCGGCTCGCTGCTCGTGCCGGCCTCGCCCGACTCGAGGGCCTCGTGCGCGTCCGAAGTGGCGCCGCCGCTGCACGCGGCGAGGCTGAGGGCGGCCAAGAGGGCGCGAAGGACGTTCGTTCGCATTCAGATCTTCATCTCCCAGGGGAATCGGGCGGCGGAGTCGGCGGGACGGCTCCCGCCGGCCGAGGGTGCACGCCCATGAGGTTCATCACGTGCGTGGCGAGCTCCCCGAAGGGGTGCTGCTGCACGAAATCCATCGCCTCCGCGTGCGCTTCTCCGATGCGGCCCGTATCGACCAGCTCATCGATGTGACGAGCCTGCTCCTCCTCCTCGGTGTGAGGAGCGACCACCTCCGGGACGTGCGCGGGCGCGGGCGCCATCGCAATCACGGTAGAGGCCGACATGGTGGGCAGTGGAGTTGGAGGCGATGTGCTCTCGACGGAGTATTCCGTCTCGACTTTGGAGGAGGCCACGACACGAGGCTTCTCCGCACGCGTGAAGGTGCGCAGCCAGCCGGCGATGCCGAGCGTCGCGAGGAGCGCGAGCGCGATCATGAGAGACCGTTTCATCTCTTCTCGTTCCCTCCGAGGGGCTGCAACGTAGACCGCTCACGGAACGACGCAAACGCTGCATTTCGAAATTGTGGACGCGAGCGTGCGCTCGTCTTGGTGCTCGTAAGCTGCGTGTGTATGGTCGCCGCTCAATGCTCTCTACGAAGAAACTCTTCGCAGGCGCATGCTGCGCTGTGCTCGCGGGTGGGTGCGGGTCCAACAAGACGACGGGAGTCGTCGAGGAGCTGCAGCCCGACGCGTCCTCCGTCGCGACCGACGCGTCCACGAACGAATCGCCGGAAGCCTCTTCGGGCTCGCTCGCTTCGTCGGGCACCGACTCCGGGGCGCCGTCGGGCGTCGACTCCGGTGCGGCGAGCGACGGCGGGAGCACCGGCGCCGAGTGCCCCACGAAGTCCACGTCGTCGACCGCGCAGCCGATGCCGGTGATCAGCCGCGGCGTCCCGGCCTACGCCTCGAGCGCGCAGAGCCAGGGCAGCGCCGCCGACGGCAACAGCGCCGACTACGAGGTGTACTGGCAGTCGGCGTCGCAGCCGATCTCGAGCGCCGCGCCGGCGTGGCTCGCGTACGACCTCTCGTCCGTGCCGGTGTGCCAGCGCGGGAAGGTGCTCGTGTCGTGGTACCAGCCCGTCGGATATGACGCATTCGACCCGTACGACTTCACGATTCCCACATCGTACGATCCTGCCATGGACTCGACCGGAAATGGCCAATACGGATTGCCGATGAACTACGTGCTCGAGGGCAACGCCGCCCCGGGTGGCGGCTCGGCGCCCGCGAGCGGGTGGGTCGCGCTCTTGCCGAGCGCCGTCGCCAACAACGTCTATCACGCGCGCACGCACCTCGTGGATCTCACGGGCTACGACTGGATCCGCATGCGGGTCACCGCGGTCACCGACAGCGCGACGACCCCGGAGACGCCGGTCTCGTCGCCGTCGCAGGACGTGGCCTTCAAGCTCGACGTGCAGGACGCGAGCCTCGGCGCCGACGACAGCTGGCTCTTTCTCGGCGACTCGATCACCTCTCACTGCATGAGCAACGTCGAAGGCGGCACCAACGGCGCCGACAAGACGTTCTCCGAGCTCGTGAACGCCTCGAAGGCCTCGTTCTTCCCCGCGGTCGTCAACGGCGGCATGGGCGGCTCCAAGACGATCACGAACCCGGCGCCGCAGGTGGCCGGCGACGCGGTCAACTCGATCGACGCGTGGCTCGCGATGTTCCCGGGCAAGTTCGTCGGCCTGAGCTGGGGCACGAACGACGTCAACGGCGACGCGTGGGGCATCGACCCCTCGATCGCCGCGTACAAGACGCTCGTGAACAAGGTCATCGCCGCCGGCAAAGTCCCGGTGGTGCCGCACATGCCGTGGGCCCCGGCCTCCGGCGTCTCGGGCGCGACCGACGCGTCTTCGGGCGCTCCGTACGCGCCGATGTCTCCGGGCGCCGCGTACAACGCGCAGATCGACAGCCAGATCTACACGATTGCGGGCGTCGTTCGCGGGCCGGACCTGTGGTCCGTCTTCGAGAACCAAGACGTCCTTGTTCCTCGAATCCGACGAACGTGCACCCGAACGACGCGGGCATCGAGGTGTACCGGCAGGCCTGGGCCACCGCGATGCTGTCGGCCGTGTATCCGCACTGAGGCAATCGGCTGAGCCGCGTGGCTCGCCCGGGCACATGGGATGCACTCCGGGCACCTCATGAAGACCGCGCGGCTCATCGTGGCGACTCTGCTCCTTTGCTCGGGCGCCGGCTGCGCCAAGACGCCCAGCGCGGGTCCGGCGCAGTCTGCGGCGGCAGAGCCGCAGCCGACCGGGATGACCGAAGCCCAGCCGCACACGCCGGAGACGTTCGCGGTGGCGCCGCCGCCCGGCTCGCGCGCCGCACCCGTCGCGACCGTGGCGGCCGAGGGCACAGAGCGCCTTTACGCGAGCGCGCTCTCCTACGACCAGGCGGTCGGCTACTTCGACCGCAGGCTCCCGCGCCAGGGCTGCGAGACGGTGCGTCGTAGCTCCACGAAGACGTCGACGGTCTGGGTGGTCCAGTGCAGGGACGGCGAGCGGGCGCACGTCGCCGTTCGGGACCTCGGGCAGGTCACGTCCATCGCGATCCTCGAGCCGCTCTCGGACTAGCCGTCTCGGCGCCTATCCCTTGACGTCCTTCTTCCCAGCGGCAAGAACGACGCATGGACCCGAAGCCTGTCGTGCCGCAGCGCGCCAACGACGACGACCTCCGTGCGCTCGCAACGCGCCTGCGCGAGCAGGCCCGCGCGACCGGGGATGCGAACGTGGTCGCCACCGCCGACCGGGTGCACGAGCACGCGCACGCGGTGCCCCCGAACGGCCCGCATATCCGCGAAGCCCTCGCGAAGCTCGAAAACCAGATCGCGCTCTCGCCGGTCATCGAGAGGATTCTCCAGGCGCTGGTGAACGTCGGCCTCTGACGGGCCCCTGAGAGGTCCATCGCTGCCCGTGCCCGGCACCCGCCTGCGGCGTACTCGTCTGCACATCGTCGCTGCCTTCCGCGTAGCTGGTGCTAGGTTGCGCACATGCTCGCCAGAGGTCGGCGCAGATCATGTCTGACGGCAAGGCGATCCTTGGCGCTGGCGTGCGCGGGCCTCCTCACGGGCTGCAGCGCCATCCTCGGAATCAACGCCGGGCAGGCGCTCGACGACGGGGGTGAATCCTCCCCGCTCGACGCGACCACCGGCCCATCTCCCGACGGAGCCGACACGACGGGCGATACGGGGGTGGGCGCCCCCGGCGACGGCGGCCAGGATTTCGAGCCCGAGGCCGGGAGCACGACCGAGGCGGGCTGCGTCCCCGACCAGGGCTGGTGCGACCAGCACTGCGGCGATGGCGGCGACAACTGCGGCCTCCCGAGGTCGTGCCCCTCCGCGTGCCCCGCGGGGTACGTGTGCGGCGCCGACAGCACGTGCGCCTGTCAGGTCGAGGCGGACTGGTGCACCGGGCGATGCGGCGCCACGACGGACAACTGCGGGAACCCGATCCAGTGCCCCGCGTGCGAGGCCGGCGCGTGCGTCGAAGAGCCCGCGTCCCAGGCGTGCGGCGCGCGGCAGTGCGGGCAGGTGACGGACAACTGCGGCGCGAAGGTGAACTGCGGTCTCCTGGGGCTCGACCTCTGCGGCGACCTGGGCGCCGTGTGCCTGGACGACGGCGGCTGCTGCGTGCCGAACAGCGGCGCCGCGTGCGGCAACCAGTGCGGGACGACCGTGACCGACAACTGCGGGCGCTCGGTGCAGTGCTCCGCGAGCTGCGGGTCGAAGCGCGTTTGCTATCAGGGCGCGTGCTGCACGCCCACCGATGCGTGCGGCGCCGCGTGCGGCGTGGACCGCGTGAACGACTGCGGGCAGACGGTGCACTGCGGGGCGTGTCCGGAGGCAGGACCCCCCGACGCGGCGACGCCGGACGCCGAGGCGCCGGAGGCCGGGCCCGCCGATGCGAGCGTCCCTGACGCGCAGGGGACTTCCGAGGCGGGCACGCCGGCCGACGCCGCGTCCCCGGCGGACGCCGGTCCCGACTCCCAGAGCGACGAGACGGAAGCAGGCAGTGGAGGGGCGGTCGACGCGGCGTCCGAATGAGCAGCAAGATTTCCTTTGGTCCGGGGCCGTCGATGCCCTTCTTGCCCGGCACGATGGTGTCGGGGCGGTACAGCCTGCAGCGCGCGCTGGCGCGCGGCCCGATGGGGTTCGTGGTGCAGGCGCACGACCGGAAGCACAACCGGGGCGTGGCGTTGAAGTTCATGCACGCGTGGATTGCGTCCGAGCTCCCCGAGGGCGCGGCGCGCTTCCTCGTCGAGGCGCGGACGGCGGCGCGCATCCGCAGCGACCACGTGGTCCGGGTCTTCGACGCGGGGACCTTCCAGGGGTCGCCCTATCTCGTGATGGAGCACCTCGACGGCGAGGACCTCGAGGCGTTCCTCCGGCGGCAGCCGATGCTGCGGGTGCCCACGGCGGTCACCTTCGCGGTGCAGGCGAGCGAGGGCCTGGCGGAGGCGCACGCCCTGGGGATCGTCCACCGGGATCTCAAGCCGACGAACGTCTTTCTGGCGCGGCGCGGCGAGGCATCGCGGCGGGTGAAGCTGCTCGACGTCGGCATTTCCACGATGATCGGGTCGCTCGACGAGCCGCCCGGGGCCGCCGCGGGCCCGGGGCAGGCCGCCGACGCGGGCGCTTCGACGTACGGGTCGCCCCTCTACATGGCCCCCGAGCGCATGCTTTCGGCGGCGAACGCGGACCCGCGATCGGACATCTGGTCGCTCGGCGTCATCCTGTACGAGATGCTGGCGGGCGTCCGTCCCTTCGCGGGCGAGACGCTGGCCGAGATCTGCGCGCGCATCCTCGACCCGCGTCCGAGATCCGTGCGCGAGATCCGTCCAGAGGTCCCCACGGCGCTCGAGGCGGCGGTGATGCAGTGCCTCCAGCGCAACCCCGACCACCGGTTTCGCGACGTGGCGGCCTTCGTGCAGGCGCTCGCCAACTCGGGGCCGGGCACGTCCGGGTCGGTGGTCGCGAAGATACGGCAGATCGTGCACGGGCCGGCGACCCCCCCTTCGCCCGAGGCGCCGCCGGACGTGCCGGATTGCTCGCTCACGGACACGTCGTTCAACCGCGCCGTCGACGGCGTCGCGCACCTGATGCGGGTCCAGGGCGTCACGATCCGCTACGAGGACGGACCCGAGGTCCCGCCCGTCGTGGTCCCGCCCACGCCCGTGCCGCCACCACCGCCGCCGGAACCCGAGAGCCTCGTGGCCGCGCCGGCGTCCGAATCGGTCGCGGCGTCTCCGTGGAGAGTCCGCCTCGAGCGGCTCGCGCTCGATCGGGGCCGCGCGGTCCTGGGCAAGCGATCGAGCAAGCTCGCGCTCCTCGCGGCGAGCGGTGGGCTCGCGATCGCGACGGTCCTCTTCGTGGTGCACGCCGCCCACTCCGAGAAGCCGGGCCGCGCCGAGACGCAGACCGCCGCCGCGCTGGCGCCCGCCGCGACGCTGCCGCCGTGGCCGCCGGCCGTGGCCTCGGTCGCGCCCCCGGGCTCCTTCGACGCGCCCATCGACGTGAGCGCGCTGCCCACCGCTACGGCGAGCACGCCCAGGATGGTCCGCGCTCCCCTGCCGCGATCGTCGCCCCGGCGGGCTTCCGGGTCCCCGCCGGCGCCCAAGCCCGCTCCTGCCGACCCGCCGGTGGGCACCGCCGGCTTCGGAGGGCGCGAGTGAGCCGCAAGGCGGCCCTCGCGATGGCGGCGATCCTCGGGGCGCTCGTCCCCTCGGCGGCTCACGCCCAGTCGAGCGACGATCGCGCGCGCGCCGATCAGCTCTTCCACGAGGGCACGGCGTTCCTCGCGCACGGGAACGACGCCGACGCGTGCGACCGGTTCGCCCGGAGCAAGGCGCTCCAGCCGGCCGTGGGGGTGTCCTTGTACCTGGGGGATTGCTTGCAGCGAATCGGCAAGACCGCGAGCGCCTGGAAGGAGTTCCAGGAGGCCGAGTCGCTCGCCGCGGAGAAGAAGGACAAGCGCGCCGCCCTCGCGCACGCGCGCGCGGCGGCGCTGGGCCGGGTCCTCGATCGGGTCACGATCGAGGTCCCTCCGGACGCCGATCCTTCGCTGCGCGTGACGCTCGACGGCGCAGACGTCGCCAAGGCGGGGCTCGGCACGGGGATCCCGGTCGACCCCGGGCACCACGTGGTCGTGGCGCGAGTGGGCCAGTCGATGCGGGTGTTCGAGACGACCGTCGGGGCGGGGAATCCCACCGCCTCCGTCTCCATCGCGGCGTTCGAAGACGAGGCTCCCGCGGCAGCGCCGCCGCCGGCTCCGGCTCCAGTGGCGGATTCCGCGCCGCCCAGGGAGCCCGCGGCTCCGGCGGAGGAGCACGAAGCTCCCGTCGAGCACGAGGCTCCGGCGCCGGGGAGTGGCGGGGCGTCTCGCGTCTGGTGGGGCGTCGGCCTTGCGAGCGTCGGCGTCGCGGGGTTCGCGGTGGGGACGGGCTTCGGGCTCGCGGCCAAGTCGGCGCAGGACCAGTCGAACGCCGGCCCCTGCGACGCGTCGAACCGCTGCACCCCCGAGGGCCTGTCGCTCCGGCAGGACGCGCTGCACCGCGCGCTCGCGTCCACGGTGGCGTTCGGGGTCGGGGCCGCGGCGCTCGCCGCGAGCGCGATTGTCGTGTTCGCGCTCCCGCACGACGCGAAGCTCACCGTGAGCCCGGCCACGACGGCCCGTGGTGCGGGGGCGCGGGTCGCGGTCTCGTTCTGACGATCAGCCTTCGGCGAGGTCCGCGAGATACGGCCGGAAGTTCCCCTTGTGGGTGCCGCAGTCGGGGCAGGCCCAGTCGTCCGTGAGCGCCGCGAAGGACGTCCCCTGGGCCGCGCCGCCGTTCGCCTTCGCCTCGTCGTAGATGAAGTAGCAGCCCCGGCAGATGAAGGTGCCGCGACCCGCCGAGGGCAACGCGAACGCCGCCGGCGCCGACAGGGACGCCTCGAGCTCGGGCACGCTCACGCGATTGCCGACCACCACCTTCCCGCCGGTGCGGGCCACGAGGTACACGCCGAGGTCCTTGTGCCCGAAGCGCTTGCGGAGCTCTCCGGGGATGTCCATGTCACGCGCGCCCGTGACGGGATCGACGTTGGTGGCGCTGCAGCGGCCGTTTCGGCGATCGACGCGGAAGAGGACGTCGCCGAGCATGATGTCGCTGCCGACCCAGTCGAACTCTTCCCAGGGGCGCGCGCCCTCGATGTAGAAGTTCGCCCGGAAGCGCAGCGGGTTCACCGCGCGGCCCCACTCGGTCTCGAGGCTTCGCACGGTGGCGAGGTTGATGCATGAGATCACGTTGTCGGGCTTGTCCATGAAGTGGCCGTCGACGGATCGGACGAGCTTCGGCGGAGCCTGGAGCTTCGGGACTTGTTGCCGGAAGAACGCTTCGACGGCCTCGCGCCCTTCCTTGCTGCCCAGGTCCGCGGTGAGCAGGGTCTGCTTGGCGTCGGCGCCTTCGGGCGCGTCGCCCCGGGAGCCGACCACGGTGAGGTGCATCGTGTCGACGTCGAGGTAGGTCTGCACCTCCGCGAGGGTCTCCTCGAGCATCAGCATCAGGAAGAGGCCCTTCTTCGCCCATCGAGGCGAGTCCGCGTCGATGGGCGCGGCGGGCCGCGCGAGCGCGAAGACGCGATCGAACGGGAACGGCTTGCCTGCCTGGAGCTCGACGCCCGGCAGCCGCTGGGGGCTGAGGCCCTTGATGGGGTAACGGTAAATTCCTCGAACGATTCGCATCGGACCCAGATCCTCCGTCGCGGCTTCGTCGACCGCGCGTCGGTGCGCGATCGTTCGAATGGCGGGCTGCTGGCGGGCGGGAAAGGAGCGCGCGTGGGGGCGCGCGGCCGGGCGCGGGCGCCCGGCGGGAGGTCCCTCGAGCATCAGCTCGCGGACGAAGTCGTGGTCGCCGTCGAGGGCGTCGTCGATTGCGTCGGAGAGACGCGCGACGCCCTGCTCGATCTGCTTGGGGTGCAGGCCGGCGAAGCCGAGGAGAAGACCGCGACGGTGCAGCCCGGACGCGCCCAGCTCGCGAGCGCCCGCGGCGGCGAGCGAGTAGACGCCGACATGGTTCTTTCGGGCGAGCTCCTCGAGCCTCGCGGCTTCGGGTACGCCGGCGGGGAGCCGCCAGAAGACGTGCAGTCCGGCGGACTCTCCGCTGATCTCCACCGCGCCGAAGTGACGGCGGAGGGCGCCGAGCAGCGCGTCGCGGCTCTCCTTGTATTGTGCGCGACATCGCGTGAGGTGGGTATCGTAGCTGCCGCTCTTCACGAACTCGGCCAGAACGGCCTGATCGAGCCAAGGATTGCCGTTGTTGAGGATGGCCTTGGCCGCGCGCATCGCGTCCATGAGGCCCGGGGGCGCGACGACGTAGCCGAGGCGCAGGCCCGCGCCGAGCGTCGTCGAGAAGGTCCCGAGGTGGATGGTACAGTCCGGGGCCATGCCCGCGAGCGCCTGCGGAGGCGCGCCCTCGTACTGGAACTCGCTGTCGTAGTCGTCTTCGACGAGGTAGCAGCCGTTGCTGCGCGCCCACTCGATGAGCTCGACGCGGCGCGCGAGCGAGAGCGCGTGCCCCGTCGGATACTGATGGCCCGGCGTCACGTAAAGGAGCGACACCGGCTCCTCCGGCAAGAGGGACGTCATCAGGCCCTCCTCGTCCACCGGCACGCCGAGGAGGCGCGCGCCCGCGGCCTCGAAGGCGGCCGAGGCGCCCTGGTAGCAGGGGTCCTCGAGGACGACCGTGGGCGAAGGGAAGAGGCTCGCCGCCAGGTTGAGACCTTCCTGCACGCCCGAGACGATCAGGATCCGCGCCGGGTCGGCGACGATGCCCCGGCGGATGGCCAGGTGCCTCGCGAGCGCGGCCGAGAGGGCTCGAAGGCCGCCCGGCTCGCCGTACTCCGTGAGGCCTGCCGCGCCGCCGTACGAGAGGCAACCCTGGAGCAGGCGGCGCCAGGTTTTCACCGGAAAGAGATCGACGTTCGGGCGGCCCGGAACGAAGTCGTAGAGCGCGCGCCGCTGCCCGGAGCCGACTCGTTGCGGCGCGCGGGAGGGGGCCGGCGCAGGCATCGCCTTCGTCGGCAGGGCCGCGACGGGGCTCGTGCGCGGCGCCGCGGCCGCGGGGTGCGGCGTGACGAAGAACCCCGACGCGGCGCGCGACTCGACGAGACCCTCGATGACCAGCGTCTCGTACGCGCGCACGACGGTGTTGCGCGCGAGGCCGAACTGGTCGGCGAGGGCGCGCGACGACGGGAGTCGAGCGCCGCCGGGGACCCGACCGTCTCGAATGGCGCTGCGGAGGCCATCGGCGAGCTGGTCGGCGAGTGGCTTGGGCAGGGCGCGATCGAGGAGGACGGGGATCTGCATGCTTTCAGTTCGCCGAGAGCTTGGCGTTGCTGGTCGGGAGGTACGGGCTCCACGGCACGGGCGCGATGGGGGCGCTCCGGTACACGACCGCGAACTGCCCATCCGGGCGTATCTCGCCGATCATGACCGGCTTGCTGATGTGATGATTCTCGTTCATGACGGCCGTATATCCGCCCGGCGACGCCACCGACTGCCCGACCATGGCCGTGCGCACGGCGTCCACTTCGGTGCTGCCGGCCTTGGTCACCGCCTGCGCCCACATGTTGAAGAGGAGGTAGGCCGATTCCATCGGGTCGTTGGTCACCCGCGACGGGTCCTTCGTGTACGCGTGCCAATGATCGATGAACGCCTTGTTCTCGGGCGTGTCGACCGACTCGAAGTAGCTCCAGGCGGCGAGGTGGCCGACGAGGGGCTTGGTGTCGATACCCGTGAGCTCCTCCTCGCCGACCGAGAAGGCGATAACCGGGATCTGGGTGGCCGAGACCTTCTGGTTCCCGAGCTCCTTGTAGAAGGGGACGTTGGCGTCCCCGTTGATTGTCGAGATCACGGCGGTGGGCTTGCCCGCGTGCCCGAACTTCTTGATGGCCGAGACCTCGGTCTGCCAGTCGGAGAACGCGAAGGGCGTATAGTTCTCGCGGATGTCGTCGTCGGCGACGCCCTTGTGCTTCAGATAGGCGCGCATGATGAGGTTGCTGGTGCGCGGGTAAACGTAGTCGGTGCCCTCGAGGACGAAGCGCTTGATTCCGCCTCCCTTGTCGCTCATCAGGTAGTCGATCGCCGGGATCGCCTTGTTCTGCGGGACCGAGCCCCCGTAAAAGATGTTCTTCGAGAGCTCTTCGCCCTCGTATTCGAGGGGGTAGAAGAGCAGCCCGTTGAGCTCCTCGAACACGGGCAGCACCGACTTGCGTGACACCGAGGTCCAGCAGCCGAAGACGGCGGCCACCTTGTCTTGCTGGAGGAGCTCGCGCGATTTCTCGGCGAAGAGCGGCCAGTTCGACGCGGGATCGACCACGACGGGCTCGATTTGCCGGCCGAGGAGGCCCCCGCGCGCATTGAGGTCGGCGACCTGCATCAGCATGAAGTCCTTCAAGATGGTCTCGCTGATCGCCATCGTGCCCGAGAGCGAGTGCAAGATGCCGATCTTGATCGGCTCGGCCGCCGCGGGCGGCGGCTTCGTCTCCGCGGGCTTCGGGTCGACCGGCGCCGGGGCGTCGGAGGGCTTGCTGCATCCACTCGCGAAGGCGGCGGCTCCGAGCGCGAAGATCGCGATCGAGGCTCCGAAGGCTTGAACCAAACGGCGGCGCTGGGTGTTCATTTCGAGGCTCCTCCACGAGCAGACGGGTAGCGTTCGCCTCCTCGCTCGAGTGCAGAGGGGCGCCGCGCGAGCGTCGCCATGCGGCCTGCATGGCCGTACGCGGCGCCTGGCTCGTTGCTGCCTACTCTACCGGTGCGCGGCTCATCGCCGAGAGCCACGCCGCGGATATTTGATGGGGCCAGGCGAGGAGGTTTTCCGGTGCGTTTCGAGCACGGCGGGCCCTGGGAGCCCATCCGCTCTGGCGACGGGCTCTCCCGACTGGCGCGCCCGCTGCATCGCTGGAGACGATGAGCAACGGAACCGCGTCGGCGGAGGTCGCGCTGGATCGGCTCGAGAAGTCGTCGCGTGACGACCACGCGCACCGCGGGAAGGCGGCGCGCACGAAGATCCCGCGTTCGCGCCAGGCGGACCTCGAGCTGAAGAGGCGCCCGGACCCGATCGACCTCCTCGAGGAGCAGGCGAGGAGCCGCGTGCCCGAGCTCGTGCCCGTGCGCTACGGGCGGATGGTCGAGTCGCCGTTCGCGTTCTTCCGCGGGGCGGCGCTCGTGATGGCCTCCGACCTGGCGCGGTCGCCGAACTCCGGGCTCACGACGCAGCTCTGCGGCGACGCGCACCTGGCGAACTTCGGGATGTTCGCGACGCCCGAGCGCAACCTGGTGTTCGACACGAACGACTTCGACGAGACGCTCCCCGGCCCGTGGGAGTGGGACGTGAAGCGGCTCGCCGCGAGCTTCGAGGTCGCCGGTCGGGCAAACGGGTTCTCGGCGTCCGACCGGGCCGAGATCGTTGCGGACGCGGCCCGCGCCTATCAGGACGCGATGGCCGACTTCGCGAGCCGGCGCACCCTCGACGTCTGGTACGCGCGGATGGACGTCGAACGCGCGCTCGACGCCTACAAGAAGCTGCTCTCGTCGCGAGGGGTCAGGGCGAGCCGCGAGGCGATCGCCAAAGCCCGCGGCCGGACCAGCGAGAGGGCGCTCGAAAGGCTGACGCGCCTCGTGAATGGCGAGCCGCGCATCGCGTCCGATCCGCCATTGGTCGTGCGTCTCGCCGAGCTCTTCTCGAAGGCCGAGCGGGCGCAGGTCGAGGCTGCCCTCCGCGCGCTGTTCGGCGAGTACCGCCGGAGCCTCGCCAGCAACCGCCGCATGCTCCTCGAGCAGTTTCGCCTGATCGACGTCGCGCGCAAGGTCGTGGGCGTCGGCAGCGTGGGGACGCGGTGCTGGATCGCGCTGCTCGTCGGCCTCGATCGCGGGGACCCGCTGTTCCTCCAAATCAAGGAGGCCCAGGCCTCGGTCCTCGAGCGCTTCACCCGCCGCTGCCGGTACGAACGCGAAGGCGAGCGCGTGGTCGCGGGGCAGCGCGCGATGCAGGCTTCGAGCGACATCTTCCTCGGGTGGGCGCGCGGCCGCGACGCCGACGGCGTGGTGCGCGACTACTACGTTCGCCAGCTCCACGACTGCAAGGGGGCCCTCGACGCCGAAGAGATGGTGCCCGGCGGGATGGCGATCTACGCGAAGATGTGCGGCTGGACGCTCGCCCGCGCCCACGCCCGTTCGGGCGACCGCGTGGCGATGGCGGCCTATCTCGGGAAGAGCCACGCCTTCAGCGACGCCATGACGGCGTTCGCGCGCACCTACGCGGACGTCTCCGAACGAGACCACGCGGCGCTGGTGAAGGCGGTGCGGGCGGGCCGCGTGGTCGCCGAGAAGGGATGAAGCCCCCGAGGTCAGGCTTCGGCGAATCTCGCGGACGGCGGCGGACTCGGGTCGCTTGAACAAACGAGCAGTCCCACGCCGAGGCGTCCAGCGGCTAAGACTGACGCGTGGCCGCTGACCGATCGTCGCGCGCGCCCCTCGTGGCCGCGGTCTCGCTGCTTCTAGCGGGCGCGGTCGCCTGCGGCTCGAAGGGCGGGTCGTCTCCCGCGCTCGGGACGATGCCGCCGCTCGCCGGGGACGCGGCGGTGCAGTCGTCCGCGGCGAGCGCCCCGGTCGGCCCTTGCGGCGCGGTCGTCCAGCAGCACCCGATCGAGGGCGCGACCCACGTCGCGGTCTGCTCGTACGTCGACTACCTCACGCTCCCCCCGTCGTCGGGCAATCACTACCCTTACTGGGCGGCCTTCACGACCTACACGTCCCGCGTCCCCGAAGGCTTCTGGGTGCACGACCTCGAGCACGGGGCGATCGTCCTGTCCTACAACTGCGGCGAGGCCGGGTGCGCCGACGATGTGGCCGCCGCGCAGCAGATGATCGACGCCTACCCCGAGGACCCGCTGTGCGACGCGACGGCGAGCGGCGTGCGCGCGCGCTTCGTGATGACGCCCGATCCCAGGCTGGACGTGCCGTTCGCGGCGAGCGCATGGGGCTGGACGCTCCGCGCGAACTGCTTCGATCCCGATGCGTTCCTCGCGTTCGCGCAGGCACACTATGGGCAAGGGCCGGAGGTGCTGTGCGAGCAGGGGATCGATCCGACCGACGACTCCTCGGTCGGCCCCACCTGCGGCGACCCGTAGCCGCGTAACGGGAATACGAGATCCGGACTCTGCACTTCGCGTTCGGCGGGCTCTGCTGAATCCAGACGATCTCCCGAATCTAGATTTGCGCGATGATAGAGTCGACGCACTGGAGGGGATTTCATGTCGCTCACGTCGAACGCCAAACGCTTCGCCCGTACGCTCGGTTCCTTGCCCGTGGTCGCGCCGATCGTCCGCCACCCGTCGGTGCGCCGTGGCCTCGAGAAGATCCCCGGCGCGGAAGTCGTGTACGGCAGCGGGTGGTCGAGGACCCATCCCTTCGACCGCGCGCACGGCACCGACACGAGCGGCTTCGTCTCGACGGACTCCATCCCCGTGGGAGAAGCCGCGCGGGCGCACGCGATCTTCTATGCGGGCTCGCAGCCCAGCGTCCTCCGGACGGCGCTCGGTATGATGCTGCCGCTCGAGTCGTTCACGTTCGTGGACCTCGGCTGCGGCAAAGGCAGGGCCGTCCTCGTCGCCTCCGAGTACCCCTTCCGCGACATCCTGGGCATCGAGCTGTCGCCCGCGCTGACCGCGACCGCGCGCCGGAACGCGGCGATCATGGCCCGCCGGTTCCCGCGGCGCACGCCCGTGCGCGTGGAGTCGGCCGACGCGAGCAGCTACCCGCTGCCCTCGGGCGACCTCATTCTCTTCCTCTACCACCCGTTCGGCGCCGAGCTCGTCTCCAAGGTCGTCGACTCGGTGGAGGCGGCGCTCGCGGCCGAGCAGCGCAGCATTTACGTCGTCTACTACAACCCCGCCAATCACCACTGCTTCGACGCGTCGACGGCCCTCCGCCGGCGCTTCGCCAGCATGGTCGCCCACACCTCGGAGGAGCTCGGCTTCAGCCCCGACGACTCCAATCTCCTCGTCATCTGGCAGGGCGGCACCTCGGCCGCCGCGACGGCGGCCGCCAACGCCCGGATCGTGGTGCGCAAGGATGGGATGCGCGCCACGCTCGAGGGCTCGACCGCGCACGCACGGCCCGCGCCCGAGCTCCGCGTCGAGGAGAACGTCGCGCGCGCGCACGCGTCGTAGCCCTGAGCGTGACGCGATCCGTCGTGGCGACGCCTTTGCACCTCTCAGGCGCACGCGGAGTGCGCGGTGCGGTCCGACTACGAGATCCACGAGAAGGTCCACTCGGGCAACCGCTCGAGGGTCGCGAGGGCCACGCGGATCGCCACGGGCGAGGCGGTCGTCCTCAAAGAGAGCGCCGCGGAACCCGGGTCGCCGGTCGCGCTCGCGCGCGCCCAGCGCGAGTTCCGGGTCGCGTCGCAGATCCGCTCGCCGCACGTCGTGGGGTACCTCGACTTGGATCGTGACCCGAGGCGGGCGGCAATAGTGGAGGAGGCGTTCGGCGACGTGCCGCTCGAGGTGGCCCTGGCGGCGGGAGCGCTCCGGGTCGAGGTCGCGCTGCACGTCGGGGTCCAGCTCGCGCGGGCCCTCGTCGACATCCACACGCACGAGGTCATCCACCGCGCCATCCACCCCGGGAACGTCGTCGTCGAGCGCTCGACCTGGACGGCGAAGATCATCGACTTCGCCGACGCCACCGGGTGGCACGAGAGCGTCGATCCGGGTCGGCATTCGTCGGCGGTGAGCTCGATGCCGCTCGCGTATGTATCGCCCGAGCAGACCGGGCGAATGAGCCGCGCGATAGACCATCGCACGGATTTCTACTCGCTCGGCGCGACGCTTTACCACGCGCTGACCGGGCGCCCTCCCTTCGAGCCGTCCGACCCGCTGGCGCTCGTTCACGCGCACCTCGCGCTCGCGCCCGCGCCGCTCGCCGAGGTCAACCCGGCCGTCCCCGCGCAGGTCTCACGCGTCGTCGAGAAGCTCCTCGCGAAGGAGCCCGAGGGCCGGTACCAGAGCGCGCGCGGCGTCGCTGCGGACCTCGCCGAATGCCTGCGGCAGGTTCGGGGACGCGGGGAGGTGGAGGCGTTCCCGCTCGGGCGCGACGACGTGTTCGAGAAGTTCCTCCTCCCCGAGAAGCTCTACGGGCGCGGCCCCGAGCGCGCCGTCCTGTTCGACGCGCTGCGCGACGCATGCGACGGCCGCAAGACGTTCGTGACCGTCGGCGGAGAGCCGGGGGTGGGGAAGTCGTCGCTCATCGACGAGCTGCGCAAGGCGGCCGTGGAGCGCGGGGGGCAGTTCGTGTCCGGCAAGTTCGATCCGCTCCAGCGTCGGGCGCCGTACTTCGCGCTCGGGCAGGCGATTCGCCAGCTTTGCCGCGCGCTGCTCGGGCTGCCCGGGCGCGAGCTCGCGGTTTGGCGCGGGCGCATTCTGCAGCGGCTGCCGACGACGGCGGGCCTCCTCGCGGACCTCGTGCCGGACCTGGCGCGCATCCTCGGGCCGCAGCCGCCGGTGCCGGAGACGGGCCCCATCGAGGGGCAGCACCGCTTCAACCTCGCGCTGGCGAAGTTCTTCGCCGTCTTCGCGGGGGAGGGCCGTCCGCTCGTCCTCTTCCTCGACGACCTGCAGTGGGCTGACCCCGCGACGCTGCACGCCCTGGGGGCGCTCGCGAGGCTCCCGGAGCCGGCGCACCTCCTCGTGGTCGCCGCCTACCGCGACGGCGAGCTCGATCCTGCCGGGCCCCTCGCGGCCGCCCTCACGGACCTCCGCGCTTCGTCGGTGCCGCTGCGCGAGATCGAGCTGGCGGGCCTCTCGGCGGACGACGTGACCGCCTTCGTCGCGGACGCCTTCCACGCGAGCCCCCCGGTCGCTCGGGCGCTGGCCGAGCGCGTCGTGGAGAAGACCTCGGGAAATCCGTTCTTCGTCGATCGCTTCCTCCGCGCCCTCCACGAGGAGCACGTCTTGCGGTTCTCGCCCGACCGCCGGGCCTGGACGTGGGACCTGCGCGAGGTGGAGGGGGTCGACATCACGCCGAACGTCGTGGACCTCATGACCCGGCGGCTCGCCCGCCTGCCGGCGCCGACCCGCGACGCTCTCCAGATGGCGGCGTGCGTCGGCAGCGGCTTCGGGCTCGACCTCCTCTGCGGCGCGGCCGAGCGGTCGGCCGCGGAGATGAAGGAGCGGCTCGTCCCGGCCGTACGCGAGCACCTCCTCGTGCCGCTCGAGCCGGAGCTGACCACGGCGCTGGCCGCGGGAGGCGCGAGCCTCGAGGCGCGCGAGCCACTCCAGGCGCGCCGGTACCGCTTCGCGCACGACCGCATCCAGCAGGCTGCGTACGCGGCGATGACGGAGGCCGCGCGCGCCGAAGCGCACCTCCGGCTCGGCCGCGTGCTCCTCGACGAGACGGCGCCGGAGGGCCGGGGCGAGCGCATCTTCGAGATCGTCGATCAGCTCAATCGCGGGGAGCAGCTCGTCACCGACGCGGAAGAGCGCACCGAGCTCGCGGCGCTGAACAACGAGGCGGCCCAGCGGGCGCGCGGATCGGCCGGATACGGCGACGCGCTCGAGTACTTCTCGTGGGGCATCTCCCTCCTCCCGGAGGCGGCATGGACCCGGCGCCGCGGCCTCGCCGTCGCCCTCCAGCTCGGGGGGGCCGAGTGCGCGTACTTCGCCGGGCGCTTCGAAGATGCGGACGCGCTGTCGTCGGCGCTCTTGCCCCGGCTCGACACCGCCACCGAGAAGGCGGAGCTCTACGCGATTCGCATCGACATCGACACGATGCGCGGGCGCTACCGTCGCGCGGTGGGATCGGCCCGCGAAGCGCTCGCCATCCTCGGGCACGCCGCGCCGCGGGGCAAGACGCCGCTGCACACGGCGCTCGCGAACCGCGCGTGGGTCGCGGGGGCGCTGGCGCGGCGACGGCCCGCCGAGCTCGCGACGCTGCCGGCGGTCGCGGACGCGCACCTGACGGCGGTCATCAAGATCCTCGGCAAGATGACGACGCCCGCGTACTTCGTGGACGGCGATCTCCTGGAGTGGGCCGTGCACGAGGGCCTTCGCCTCACGCTCCGTCACGGCGCGACCGCGGACACGGCGCGGATCTTCTCGGCGTACGGCATGTACCTCATCGCCCAGCGCCGCGACTACCGTCGCGCGGCCGTGCTCGGGCGACTGGCCCTCGCCTACGCCGAGCGCGCCGAGGGCTTCCGCCTCCGCGCCTCCGTGAACCATATCGCGGCGATCTCGACGAACGCGCACGCCGAGGGCCACCTGCGGAGCTCGATCGCCCTCCTGCGGCGCGCGGTGGAGGTGGGCTTCGAGAGCGGGGACCTGCACTTCGCCTGCTACGCGTCGACGGTCATCCCCCAGTTCATGTTCATGATCGGAGAGCCCCTCGAGGCGATCTGCGACGAGTGCGAGGCCCGGGTCGGGGCGATCGGCGCGTTCGCGTACTTCGGATCGATCCTCACCCTGGAGCTATGGGAGCGGGGGATGCGCTGCCTGCGGGGCGAGACCTCCGTGCCCACGAGCCTCTCGACCGACGCGTCGAGCGAGGAGGCGCTCTTCGTCCAGATCGCGAGGAGCATGTCGCACGTGCGCGCGTTCTTCGTGTTCGTCAAGACGGCGCTCTTCGCGATCTTCGGACAGACCGAGGACGGCGTGCGCATGGTCCTCGCGAATCACGCGTTCGTCGAGGCCACGCTCGCGGGGAACGTGCAGCTCACCGAGTACGAGTTCTACGCGTGCCTGCTGCTCGCGGACGGCCTCCGCGATCCGCAGGCGTACGACCGGGAGCAGAGGCGCACGATGCTCGGGGTCCTCGAAGCGGGGCGCAAGGTCCTCGCGCGGCTCGCCCGCAGCGCCCCGGTCAACTTCCTCCACAAGGACGCGCTCGTGGCGGCCGAGGTGGCCGACCTCGACGGGCGCTTCGGGGAGGCGTCGCTCCGGTACGACGAGGCGATACGGACGGCGACGGCGGGCGGTTACCACCACCATGCGGCCATCGCGACCGAGCGCGCCGGGCGCGCCTTCGCGCGCCGGGGCAGCGGCCACGTGGCCCGCGCCCACTGGGAGGCGGCCCGCGCCGGCTACCTTCGCTGGGGCGCCAAGGGGAAGGTGCGCGAGATGGAGGAGGAGCAGCAGGACCTCGCGCCGTTCGCCTCCACGAAGTCGAGCGCGCCGCTCCCCATCGACATGGTCGGCGTCGTGCGCGCTTCGCAGGCGCTCTCGAGCGAGATATCGCTGCCCGCGCTGGTCGATCGCGTCCTGCAGGTCATCGTGCAGACCTCCGGGGCGCGCCGCGGCGCGCTCCTCATCGAGCGCGACGAAGAGGTGCAGGTCGAGGCCAGCCTCGACCTCGAGGGCGGCGCGGTGGCCCGCGCGCCGGAGGGCCGCCGCGAGGTCGCCGACGTCGCGTCCGAGGAGATTGTGCGGTACGTGCTCCGCACCGGGGAGGACGTGGTGCTCCGGCACGCCAGCGAGCACGGGGACTTCACCCGCGACCCGTACGTCAGCGCGCACGGGTCCCGATCGGTCCTCGCGATGGCCGTCCGGCACCGGGACCGGGTCAAGGCGGTGCTGTTCCTCGAGAACGAGCGCGCGACCGACGCCTTCAGCCCCGAGCGGCTGGAGGTGCTGCGGCTCCTCGTGGCGCAGGCCGCGATCTCCCTCGAGAACGCGCGCCTCTACGAGTCGACCCACGAGCTGAACGTCGCCCTCCAGGCGAACGAGTCGCTGCTCCGCGGATACCTCGAAGGGATGCCCGTCGGCGTCCTCGTGGTCGATCCCGCGCGGCGCCCCGTCTACATGAACCGGGCCGCGATCGAGATCACGGGCAGGACCCTCGATCCCAAGGCGCCGCTCGGGGACGTCTCGGCGACCTTCGGCACCTACCTGGCGGGCAGCGACGCCATGTACCCGGCCGAGAAGGGGCCGCTGACGCGCGCCCTGCGGGGCGAGCGGACGATGGTCGACGACATCGAGCTCCGCCTGGCCGACCGGACGGTGCCCCTCGCGCTCTGGGGCACCCCGCTCTGCGGGCCCGACGGCGCCGTGCGGTACGCGATGGTCGCGTTCCAGGACATCGGGCCGCAGCGGGCGGCCGAGGCCGTCCGCGTGGGGCTCGAGGAGCAGCTCCATCGGGCCGAGCGGCTCGAGTCGCTCGGGCGGCTGGCGGGAGGCGTCGCCCATGACTTCAACAACCTCTTGACGCCGATCTTGCTGTGCAGCGAGCTCGCTCAGAGCGCGCTGCCGGACGACTCTCCCGTGCGCGACTCCATCGAGCAAATCCACGGGGCGGCCCTGAGCGCCGCCGAGCTGACCCACCAGCTTTTGTCGTTCGGGCGCCGGCAGCCCATGGCGCCGACCGTCCTCGACCTGAACGAGCTCCTCGAGAACTTCGTCCGCATGTTCCGGCGGCTCGCCCGCGAGGACATCGCCGTGGACCTGGATCTCGACGGCGCCATCGGGCCGGTGCGAGGCGACACCTCGGAGCTCCAGCGCGTGATGATGAACCTCGGCATGAACGCCGTCGACGCGATGCCGCGCGGCGGGCGGGTGACCTTCGAGACGCGGCGGGTCGAGCGGAGCGCCGGCGCCGCCGCGCCCGACGACACCGGTCCGTTCGGGCCTTGCGTGGCGCTCCGGGTCTCCGACACGGGGGTCGGGATCGACAAAGAGGCCCTGAAGAAGATTCTCGAATCCGTTCTTCACGACGAAGGCCCCCGGCAAGGGCACCGGCCTCGGGTTGCCCACGGTCTACGGCCTGGTCGCGCAGCACGGGGGGCGCGTCACGGCGCGGAGCGAGCACGGGAAGGGCACCACCTTCGAGGTCTTCCTCCCTTGCCTCGACGAGGGGCTCGCCCGCGCGCCGGGCGTCGTTCCTGCGCCGGTGGCCGAGACGCCGTTCGGGCAGGGCGAGGTCATCCTCGTCGTCGAGGACGACCCGTCGGTGCGCGGAGTGCTCGAGAACGTGCTCCGGGCCGACGGGTACGACGTGGTCGTCACGGGGAGCCCGATTCGAGGCGTCGCGGATTGCGAGGGAGCTCGGGGCGCGGCTCGACGTGCTCGTGACGGACCTCGTCATGCCGGTGATGAACGGGCGCGACCTCTATACGGAGATCGCGCGCGCGCTCCCGGGGCTCGCGGTCCTCTTCATCTCCGGGTACTCGGAGGAGGTCCTCTCGGCATACGGCCCGCGGGGCGCGCCCGCCGATCTCCTGCCGAAGCCGTTCTCGGGCGAGGCCCTTCGCGCCCGCATGGCGGAGATCGTGCGCCGCGTCCGCGCCGCGAAGAAGGCTCCCGAGTAGGGCCCACGAACTAAGAGCGACCGTCGTTCCGAAGGAACGACGGCCAGCTCTATTTTTGCCCTAGTTTGGGAGCATCCGTCCTTTGAACGTTCCGTTCAAAGGACTCCTTCTCTAGCGCGTCGACGGCGGACCCGGGAACACCTGGCTGAAGCGGATGCCGAAGAAGCGGCTGATCGTGGCGTCGTTCGACGCGGCGACGTCCTGGTTGAACTGCAGCAAGAGCAGGCTCACCGGCGAGAAGCGGACGCCGATCGTGAAGCGGAGCGTCTGCACGGTCGCCTGGTCGGTGATGGTCACGTTCGTGGTGCCCGCGGGCGTGCTCAGGTCGACCGAGCTCCGGCCGTTCGTCACGATGTAGTACGAGACGCCCGCGTAGACGGCCGGCGCGAGGTCCGCCGTCAGGTGGAGGTCGGCCCCGAAGGTGGGCTTCTGCCCGAGCGAGCGCGTCCCCACCATGGGGACCGCGAAGTCGGAGTTGTCGCCGTGGAAGGAGACGTTGCCGACCGCCTCGAAGGTGAAGTTTCGATAGCGCTGCGCGACGGCAATCTCGGGCTGGTACTTCCAGCGGTGCTCGCCGATGTTCACCGGGAGGGCCGCGTCGTAGTGGCCGGTCGGCATCGTGAGGTATTGCGTCAGCGCGAAGACGGTGTGCGCGTCGTGCTGCGCGTCCTCGGTGACCACGTAGCCGATCGTCGGGTTGTACACGAGGTCGTCGAAGCCGGACTCGTGCAGCGTCCCGAGCGGCGAGTACCCGGTGAGGTCGATCATCGGCAGATAGAAGGACAGCGGCACGAGCGCGAGCGCCCCGTACTTGAGCACGTACACGCCGCGGAACGTGCCGACTCCGAGCGAATAACTCTGGGCGCTCGAGGACGACTGATCGCGGAAGTAGGCGATCGCCACGAGCGAGTTCGTGGGGAGGACGGCCAGCGCCTCGTAGTCGCGCCCGTCGGTCTGCGTGATGGCGTCGGCGCGGGCGAGCGACGGCCACGCCACGAGCCCGGCGAGCGCCAGCGCGCCCGCGAGCGCGCGGATCCCACGCGCAGGTCGAAGTGCTCCCGACTTCCGGCTCCCCCTCGAGGCCATCAGGGAGGATCTGGGGCGCCGCGCGAGCAACGCAAGAGCTACACGTAAACGCTCCCCGATCAGCGCGCCAGCCCGGCGGACCCGGCCGGGAGGTGCGCTCAGCGCCGGATCATCGCGCCGACCACCCGCCGCATCGTGTCTCCGTAGGGAGGCCGGAGCAGCTTGCCGAGCGCATCGACGCGCGCCTGCGTGAACACGCTGCGCGCGTGCGAGAAGTTCCGGAAGCCCTCCTGCGCGTGGTAGGCGCCCGTGCCGCTGGCGCCGACGCCGCCGAAGGGCAGCTCCTCCTGGAGGACGTGCATCCCCACGTCGTTCACCGTGACGCCGCCCGAGGACGTTCGCGCGAGCACCCGCTCGCGCTCCGCAGCGTCGTCTCCGAAGTAGTAGAGCGCCAGGGGTCGCTCGCCGCGGTTCACGTAGGCGATCGCCTCGTCGATCGTGCGATACGTCTTCACCGGCAACGCCGGCCCGAAGATCTCCTCCTTCATGACGGCCATGTCGTCGGTGGGATCGAGCACGAGCGTGGGCGGCAGCTTGTGAGCCCTCTGCTCTTCGAACGACTCGTCCCTGGGATTGAGCTCGACGAGCGCGGCGCCCTTCTGCCGCGCGTCGTCGAGGTAACCCTGAATGCGCCGCCGGTGGCGCTCGTTCACCAGGGAGCCGTAGTCGGGATTCTCGAGGAGCCCGTCATAGAGAGACGCCGTGGCCGCGCGGAGCGCCGCGACGAGCCCCTGCTCGCGCTCCTCGGGGACGAGGAGGTAGTCGGGGGCGAGGCAGATCTGGCCGGCGTTGAGCGTCTTGGCGGCCATGACCTTGACCGCGACGTCCTGCAGGTCGACCGCGTGGCCGACGATCACGGGGCACTTCCCGCCCAGCTCGAGGGTCGTCGGCACGAGGTTCTCCGCCGCTCCGCGCAGCACCTCGCGCGCGACCGCCGCGCCGCCGGTGAAGACGAGGTGATCGAACGGGAGCCGCGTGAACGCGCCGCCGACCTCGGGCCCGCCGGTCACGATGGCGACCTCGGTCTCGTCGAACACGTCCTGGATGATGCTGACCAGCACCTGCGCGCACTGCGGCGTGACCTCGGACGGCTTGAGGATGGCGCGGTTGCCCGCGGCGAGGGCGCCGGCCAGCGGCGAGAGGGCGAGGTAGAAGGGGAAGTTCCACGGGCTCAGGATCCCGACGACACCGAGCGGCTGGTACCGGACTTCGGCGCGCGCCCCGAGGAGGCCCAGGGGGAAGCGCAGGCGGCGCACCTCCGGCTTCATCCACCGTCGCAGGTGCTTCTTGCAATGCTTGGCGCTCTCGATGGGGAGCGCGACCTCCGAGAGGCGCGAGGCCTCGTAGCTCCGGTGGCCGAAGTCCTTCATGCAGGCCTCGACGATCCAGCGCTCGTGCTCGACGACGCTGCCGATCAGGCGATCGAGGCGATCGATGCGCACCTCCGCGCTCGGCGGGCCCTGCTCGAGGTGCGCGCGCCGCTGTCGTTCCAGCAGGTCTC
Organism: uncultured delta proteobacterium; assembly: GCA_963797395.1. Lineage (GTDB taxonomy): Bacteria > Myxococcota_A > Polyangia > Polyangiales > Polyangiaceae > Palsa-1150. The sequence continues at coordinate 2,803,724 of CAWCPA010000006.1, read as the reverse complement.
GGGCGTGGCGCGAGCCCGCGTCGAGTTCGGGCTCGAAAGGAATTGCCGGCGCGGCCATGAGGCTCCCTCCAAGTGACCTCCCAGCGATACCGATGAAGGAGCCGATCGGCCAGAGTCATTTCGACTCCACGCCGCGCTCGTCACCTCATCCGTCGAGTCGCAGGCGCCGCCGACCTCAAGGCACGCAGTGGAACGGATTCCCCGAGCCCGTCCCCGTGCACATGCCCGCCTGGCAGCCGGCCCAGGCGGCGCACTTGGCGCCCGCCGGGCACTGGGAGTCGCTCGTGCACCAGCAGGAGACGTTGACGGCCGAGCACGAGCTGGTCGAAGAGGTCGCCGTGTCGCAGTTGCCGAGCGGGCATTCCCACGCCGTCGGCGTCGCCATGGCGGTGCGGCAGTCTTCGCCGTCCGCCGGGGTCGCGCCGGTGCAGGAGCCGGAGCACTGGTTGTCGTTGTTCACGCACTTGCCGCTCGAGCAGTCGGAGTCGTCGACGCAGAGGCAGGCGGTGTGCGCGGAGTTGAGCACCGGGGCCGGCGTGAGCGACGTCGTGCACGACGAGCCGCCGCTGCCGGAGCAGCTCACGGAGCTCGGCATCGGCATGCAGCCGTGGCCGTCGTCGGTGCTGCCGGTTCCGGTGCAGCCCTTGCAATTGCCGTTGTGCGAGCTCGGGATGCAGTGTCCGCTGCCGCAGGCGACGTCGCTCGTGCAGTAACAGGTGGGGTAGGAGCACTCCGTGTTGCTCGGGCAGCCGATGTAGATCGGGCAGCCCGGGATCGAGCTGACGGGGGCGCACCCGCGGAAGTCCCCCGTGCCGCTCCCCGAGCACGGCCCCGCGCCGCTGCAGCTGTTGTTGTTGCTGCTCGGGATGCACTTGCCGCTCGGGCACTCGTTGTCCGCGCTGCAGTAGCAATTCGTGTGCGTCGGATCGCACGTCAGCGTGGTGTTCTTGTAACCGCTGTTGGCCGGGCAGGCGAAGCCGGCGCTGGTGAGCGCCGGGATGCCGGGGCTCGCGAGCTCGCAGTCGAAGCCGTCGCGGGTCCCGGTTCCGGTGCACGTCGAGCACGAGAGGTCGTTCTCGCCGGTGATCTTCACGCACTTGCCGCTCTTGCACTGGCTGTCGCTCGAGCAGAAGCAGCCGCTCTGGGTGGTGCAATCGCCGCCCGCGCCGTTGCAGCTCCCGAAGGGACAAGAGAACTGGGTGGCGATCGACGTGGGGCAACCGCCGTCGGGGCAATCGACGCTGGCGTCGGTCGCCTCGGCGCCGCCCGTGCACACGCCGTCGAAGCAGGTCTGATCGCCGGCGCACGCGGCGCCGCACGCGCCGCAGTTGGCATTGTCGGTCAGGTAGTCGACGCAGCCGCCGTCGGGGTTCGCGCACGAATTCGTGCAGCCGCCGTCGCCCGCGTCGTCGCCCGTGGCGCTCTCGCTGCCCCCGCTGCCTGTGCTGCCTTCACTCGAGCTGCCGCCGCTGGCGCTCGTGCCGCTGCCGGTGCCGGGGACCTCGTCGCCCACGCTCGCGTCGCACTCCGTGCCGGCGCCGCACGCCTTGTACTGATCCACTCCCGTGATCGCTGCACACGCACCGACGAGCACCGCGACCCCGAGGACGACGCCACCGAGCAGTAAGCGCATCCTTCCATGATGATTCGAATCGCGACTTGGGGGCAAGGTCGCCGCGTCTCGCGTCGCCGCGTCGCGCTGCGTCGAAGTTCTCTCGTTTCACGGAACGAGCGGCAAGGAGGCGACGTAGGCCTCGGAGGCCGGTGTGCGCTCGAGAGTGTATTCCCACTCGCAGTGCGGCTGACCGCGAGCCGTGCTCCGAGTGACCTTGCTCTCCAAGGCGATGCCGATCAGCCGCCCGAACTCTTCGAGGTAGTAGCCTTGAAGGCGCACGAAGCCGTCGACGGGAATGTGGAAGTTCAAGAGCTGGACGATGACCGCGTTCGTCCTCGGCCGGCCGCCGAGAACCTGCATGGTGCCGGTGTCGTGGTACTGGCTCCACAGCCGCGTGGCGCGGCGGAAGAGCTGCTCTGGATCTCCGGAGGCGCTGGTCGCGAAGTTTCGATAGACGCCCCGCGGGTCGCTCCGCGCGTCGCCGTTCGTGTCCTGGCGGCCATCGGCGGGCGGCGGGACGGATGCGTTTGCCCCGGCGAGGTCTTTCTTGACGCTGTACTTCGCGAAGAACCGCCAGACGTCGCCGCCGACGGCCTTCGGGTCGATCGTCTTCACGAGCGCCTGGAGGAGCTGGAAATAGTCCGACTCCGGATACCACCCCGAGACCAGCAGGTGGTCGTCGAAGTACTTCCATAGGGGTTGGGGTACGAGCTTCTCCCGGTCGGGGTGCCCCTTGAGCTGAGCGATCACCGGGAGCACGGAAGTGCCTTTCTGCCTGGGCTCTCGCGCCACCCCAGAGAATCCTCAACGCCAAAGCATACCGGAGCTATTCGCCGCGTTCGAGCCAGACGCGCACCTCGCCTGGCTCTTCGCCCGGTTCGACGTGCACGACCCGTGGGCGGCAGCAGACCGCGCAGTCCTCGGTGTAGACCTGCGAGTCGCCTCCTCCCGCGTCGACGAAGAGCTCATCCATCTCGCCGCAGAAGGGGCATGAGACGCCCGCTCGGCGGGTCTTGGCCTTCCTGGCCTTCTTTGCGAGGCGGCGACGCTTCGGGGTGGGCATGCTCGATGCCGTGCAGAATAGTGCGGGCCCGGGGTGCACGCCGCGCCGGTGCCCCGCTCTTGTGCTACGGCAGCAAGGGCAATCGGTACAACGCGACCTACGGCGATCGACGCATGCCGTCGACGACGCAGAGCGCCGACCCGAGCCAGTGGAACGACGCGCCGGCGGGTTCGACATGGCCCCCCGGCAGTTCCAGGTGCTTTACGACTGGGTGGCGCAGGGCGCGTTGCCCTGATCCCGTCGAGGCTGTAGCGTCTGGGGCGTGGGAAAGGCGGGTCGTGCGGCCCTCGCCGGGGCGGTGTGCGTGGTGGGCTGCAGCTCCCATTCGGGGGCCCTCGTCGTGGAGTCGAACGACGCGGCCGCTGCCCTCGAAGACGCCGCCACGACGCAGGGCGAGCCCCCGCCTTCCATGGACGACGCCGCCGCGCTCTCGTTCGGGTCCGGGGACGCCGGGCAAGCGTACGCCGGATGCCAGCCGGGCCACTACGCCGGCACGTACACCGGCACGTTCCAGACGCTCGTCCCGGTGACCGGTCCCGTCACGATCGACCTCACCCCGCAGGTGCAGCAAGCGGGCGAGATCGCGCTCGTGACCAACGGCGGCACCTTCGAGGAGAGCTGGGGCCTCATGGCGGGCGACGCGTCCGCCCCCATCGTCGTCACGAACGCGACCTTGATGGGTCAGCTCGACTGCACGAGCGGCATGTTCGAGGCGACGGCGCCGAACGCCATGTTCACGATTGCCGGCGTCCCCTCGGGCATGTCGATGCTCGACTTCGGCGGCACCTACGACGCGGCCACCGCGACGATCTCCGGGTCGTTCACGACCACCTCGATGCTCGGCGACTCGATGGGCACCTGGCAGGTCACGCGCGTGCCCTGAGCCCCTTTCACGAGGAGCGGCGCCCGACGTGCCCGAGGCGCTGCACGTCCGCATGGAAGAAGACGCGCTGGATCCGGCCGCCGCCGACGGCGAGCGTCATCGCGCCGAACGGCTCGTCGCCGATCCAGAAGACGACCGCCGGCGCGCCGTTGAGGTCGTGCTCCTCGACCTGGAGGACCACCCGGCCCCGCTGCGAGGCCGCGACGACGAAGGCCGCGACGCGCTCGGAGCCGACCAGAGGCTTGCCGAGGTTGCGCACGCCGCCGATGCTCCGGCCGTCGGCGCCGCCGTCGCTGATCATCACGGCGTCTTCGGCGAGCAGGCCGGCGAGAGCGTTCATGTCGCCGGTCGTCGCCGCGGCGAGGAAGGCCCGGAGGAGGCGGCGGTGCTCGTCGGCGGGGGCCTCGTGAAGGCGGCGGCCCTCGGCGAGGCGCTGGCGGGCGCGCTCGAGCGCCTTCCGGCAGGCGGGCGGCCGCATGCCGACGAGATTGGCGATCTCGGCGTGCTCGAAGTCGAACACGTCGTGCAGCAGGAGGACCGCGCGCTCCGCCGGGGAGAGGCGCTGGAGCAGCACGAGGAACGCCATCGAGATGCGCTCGAGCTGGTCGACGCGCGAGAGGCCCCCTTCGCGCAGGTCCACCGGCTCCGGGAGGCGATCGGGCCGGCCTTCCTCCTTGCGGGCGCGCGCGGAGTCGAGCTCGTTCAGGCAGAGGCGGGTGACGATTGTCACGAGGTAGGCCTTGGGCGAGTCGGCGTCCACGGGCTGGCGGTCCCAGCGCAGCCAGGCCTCCTGCACGAGGTCCTCGGCGCGGCCCATGTCGCCGAGCATGCGGTACGCGAGCGCGACGAGATTGCGCCGGCAGGCCTCGAAGGCCGCGAGGCGGGGAGAGGGCGCGCTCGTCATGGGAAGGGCTTCACCACCATGAGCCATGCGATGCCGGAGACCAGGGCGCACATCGCCCAGCACCAGCGCTCGACCCGCTGGAACGTCGCGGTCGGGTCGTTTCCGGCGTCGAGGCCCTTGCGAAGCGAGCGCCGGGCCTGGGCGTGCGCGAACCCCAGGAAGAGGAAGAGCACCACGGACGCCCGGAACCAGGTCGTGTCGTGGAACGCGCCGCGCGCCGCCGCCTCGAGCACGACCCCCGTCAGCCCCACGATCGCCAGGCTCCACTGGGTGCAGCGCAGCAGAACGGTGAGGAGCGCCGCGCTGCGCGGCGGCGCGAGCGCCCCCCGGCGCGCGAACGTGGCCACGAACGGGAGCGCACCGACCATGCCGACCCCGGCGACGGCGACCACCGCGTGGATCGACATCGCCGTCACGAAGAGGGCGATCATGCGCCCTCCACGCGGGCGACGCCCACGATCTGCCGGCCGTGGGCGCGCTGCTCGACGCAGTCGACGAGGAACGCCGCGACCGCCCGGTACGAGACCGAAAAGGCGTGCCCGGGGAGCGCGTCGGCCTCCGCGCGGTAACGGACGTCGGCCGTCTTCGTCAGGCGAGGGGGCCTCGCGATGGTCCATTCGAAGGGGGTCGCGCGGACGACCGCCTCCATCGCGACGAGGTCGCGCACGTTGTTCTGGAGCATCCAGCGGACGAACCGAAACTGGAGCCCGTCCTCCGGGAAGAGCATCGCCGCCGACACGACGGCGAGGCGAGAAGTCCCGGTCGTGCTCATCGCGGCCACGAGCGCGGCCGCGGCCTCCGAGAGCAAGGTGTGCGGGCGCATCGCCTCGCGCGGCGGGGGCCCGAGCGCCGACAGGACCGCGTCGTGGCCGGGCAGGGCCTTCGCGAGCTGCTCGGCGCACAGCGGGTCCCCGTGCACGACGGCCAGGCCGCCGTCGCGGCGGGTGATTTTCCTGGGGAACGCACGAAGGCGGTCACCCGATGCCCCCGCGCGAGGGCGAGATCCAGGATGTGCGCGCCGGTATTTCCGGTCGCGCCGAGGACGAAGAGATTCAGCGGCATACCCGAGAGACCGGACGGGCCGCCCAAATGTGACCGGAAAATGCGCCCTGAGCGGTCGAGCCGGTCTGCCGGGGACTACTCGGCGCAGTTCAGGATGGGGTTGTTGATGTCCGCCACCGGGTAGAAGGTGCCTTGGTAGATGCACATGACGTTGGTCGCCGCCGACTCCCCGAACGTGAGCGGCATGCCGGTGTCGTTCTGGTAGGTGCACGACCAGGTGATGGGGGTGCCGGCGTCGAGGTGGATCGCCGGCGAGTACACCCTGAGCGTGGGGTCCGACCAGAGGTTCGTCTGGTAGAGCGTCTGCCCGTTCGCCGTCGCCTCGAAGTTCGTCGCGCGCTGGTGCATGTGGCTGTCGGCGCTCAGGAGGTTGACGTCCTGCGGGACGTTGCACTGGGTCGTCGACGTGTACGGCGCGCTCTGGGCGGGCACCGCGATCGAGATCTGCTGATAGAAGATGGTGCCCGCGTGCTGGGTCACGACCCCCGATTTCGCGACGTACATGGTGATCTGGTCCTGGCCGGTGATCGGCGTGGACCCGGTATTCAGGTAATGCATGTTCATGCGGAAGCCGGTCGACGTCGGGATGGTCGCGCCGATGCCCGGCGGGTACGTCATCTCGAAGTTCGGGCTCTGCGCGACGTACTGGAAGGGGTAAGCCTCGAGCCCCGAGCAGTCCTGAACGGAGTCGTCCGTCGCTCCTGATTTGAAGAACAGGAGGACATGGTGGGAGCCCTCGGGCATGTGGCTCTCGTGCTTGATGATGTCGACCTGCTGGCCCTGGAACGGGTTCGCGAAGTCCTGGCACTTGTAGACCTCGGCTCCGGGCGCCACCGTGAAGGTGTCGGAGACGAGCGTGACGGAGTACGCGATATCGCTGTTGTCTTCGGCTGCAGCGTCACCGTAGAAGGTGCCGGCGTCCTCGATGACGAAGGGCGCATCGTCCGAGTCGCTCGGGGCGGAGGCCTTGCCCGACGAGCCGCAGGAGGCCGCGGCGACGGAGGTCGCAGCCAGACCCAGTCCGAGAAGCAGGCTGTTCTTCCGTGAAATCGCGGCGACCATGCGCGGACTGTAAAGAGTGAGCCGGAGGGGTCATCATGGTCATTCGATGGGTTTTGGCTGGATGCGCCGTCGTCGCGGCCGCCTTGATGGGCCTGCCGTCGTGCAGCAGCAGTTCGGCCAACGCGGGTCGCCGGGCAAGCGCCGACTCAGCGCAGGCGCTTCAAGGGGCTCAGGATCCACCCGCTGCCCGCGGCCATTCCGAGGTGCTCGTAGTACGAGACCGCGGCCGGCGCCGCGAACAGGAAGATGCTCGCCGCCTTGCCCGCCTTCTGCGTGCGCCGAACGAGCTCCTTGCCGATGCCTCGCCGCTGGTAGTCGACGCGCACGGCCAGGTCGGACAGGTACGTGCAGAACGCGAAGTCCGAGAGGCTGCGCGCGACGCCGACCATCTTCTCGCCGTCCCACGCGCTCACGACGAGGTTTGCGGCCGAGAGCATCGTCGCCATCGTCTGCCGATCGTCGACGGGGCGACGCTCGCCCAGCGTGGAGTCGCGAATGACTTCGATGAAGGCGTCGAGGTCCAGGTCGTTGCCCAGGCGGTACGCGATCGTCCGTTCGGTCATGGCAGGTCCTCGACGTGTACCATGTCGGCGCACACGGCGCGGGCCCGGGCACGCAGATCGACCTTCTTTTCCCGCGGCAGGACGCGCTGAACCGACTTTTCTCGCGTTTGCCCCGCGTTTGTCCGCGCGACGGGGATCGTCTCCGCGAAAGGCCGGCTCACGCCATGTCGCCCACTCCGAAAATATGGACCTTTGCGCATCGCGTACGGGCGCGGTGACGATTCGACGAATTCTCGAAAGCCATGAATCGGGGATTTTTGTGTTTGTCGTGGAAACGACCGGCTCAACCGTACGCCGTCTTTGCGGGCCCGTGTTTCGCGCTGATACAGACATGAAATGTCGATCACTCATTCGAGAGTGGTCGTCGCACTCGTGTCGGTGTTCGCCGTCGCGTGCAGCAGCACGCCGAACACCGACTCTGCGACGGCCCAGACTTCGAACCAACTCACGGTCACCGCGGCGGGCAGCATCCCCGCGGGACTGCCGGCCCACATGGAAGTGGGCCTCTTCGAGAACTCGGGCGCGACCTGGATGAAGAGCAGCGGCGTGCCCTGGGACGTCCGCTACGCCTACTTCACCTACGGGTGGGCCGACAACTGGGGATATGGTAACCACGACGGATCGTATGGCCTGCAGTACATGAACGAGTCCTCGGGCGAGGGCTACGTCCCCGCCGTGCAATACTACTGCGTCAACGGGGAGCCCGGCGGCGGCGAGGCCCAGTTCCTGAGCAAGACGCAGAACGCGACGACGATGGCGGAGTACTTCGGCGACTTCAAGCTCCTCATGCAGAACGCGAAGCAGTTCGGAAAGCCCGTTCTCGTCATGATGGAGGCCGACGGCTTCGGCTATCTCGAGCAGCAGTCGGGCGGCAACTCGAGCGCGTACGCCGCGGTGGCCGACAGCGGCCTCCCCGAGCTCGCGGGCCTGCCGAACACGGTCGCGGGCTGGGGGCTCGCGTTCCTTCAGCTTCGCAAGGCGGAGGGCGCCTCGAACGTCATCCTCGGCATTCACGTCTCGGCGTGGGCCAGCGGGGAAGACATCTCCTACGTCTCGGTCACCGATCCGCTGCAGCCGCAGGTCGACGCGGCGTACGCCTTCCTCGCCCCGTTCGGGCTCACGAGCAACGTCACGGGCTCGACGTACGACGTCCTCGTCGGCGACCCGAACGACCGCGACTCGGACTACTACCAGCTCGTCGAGGGCCTCGATCGCTGGTGGGACGCGAGCGACACCGCCTCGGTCGACAGCGAGAGCTTCAACCGGTACGCCGCGTGGCTGGCGCTGTGGAACGCCAAGGCGCAGCGCCGCTGGGTGCTCTGGCAGATCCCGCTCGGCAACTCGAACATGCTCGACGTGTGCAACGACGGGCAGCCGCGCCAGGGGTACAAGGACAACCGCCCCGAGTACTTCTTCGGCACCGAGAGCGCCCAGCACCTCTCCAACTGGGCGCAGGACGGCGTCGTCGCGCTCTTGTTCGGCGCCGGCGCCGACTGCCAGAGCTCGTACGAGAACGACACGTACACCGACGGCCAGCTCTTCATGGAGAGCCGCGTCGGGGCCTTCTACAAGTCCGGCGGCCTGCCCCTGTCGGGTTCGGGCGCAGGCGGCGGTCAGGGCTCAAGCGACGCGGGGACGACGCCCCCGGTCGACGCGGGCGGCTCGGGCGGCGGCACCCCGGCGTTCACCACGAGCGCTTCGGCGTCCCCCGCGACCGTCGCGTCGGGCAAGGCCACGTCGATCGTCGCCACGGTCAAGGACACGGGCGCGGCGCTCGCGAACGGCGTCGTCGACATCGAGGTCGACGACGCCGCCGGCACGCAGGTCGGGCAGGGCACCTTCACCGGCGTCGCCCTGGCCGCGGGGCAGTCGGGCTCGTACACGTACAAGTGGACGCCCTCCGCGGCCGGCACGTACACCGTGAAGGTCGGCGTGTTCGGGCCGAGCTGGTCGCCGCTCTACGCCTGGAACGACAGCGCGGCCACCGTCACCGTGACGAGCGTGGACTCTGCCGAGTACTCGTTCGAGAGCGGCGCGCAAGGCTGGGTCGCGACCTCGGGCACCACCGTCGCGACCTCGACCCAGGAGGTCTACGCGGGCGGGCAGTCGCTGGTCCTCGACGTGTCCGAGTCGGGCGCGGGGACGACCGGCGCCGGCGTCGAGACCTCGTCCGTGCCCGCCGGAGCGACCGTCACCTTCCACGTCTACGTGCCCGCGGGGAGCGCGATCCGCACCGTGCAGGCCGTCGTCGTCGAGGGCCCGTCGCAGAACTACGCGCTCATCTCCGACACGCAGCCGATCGCCAGCCTGACGGCCGGCGCGTGGAACACCCTCACCGTGAGCGTGCCCTCGAACGCCCCGACGCCGCTCTACGGTCTCGGCCTCGAGGTCACGACCGGCTCCGCCTGGTCGGGGCAAGTGTACGTCGACTCCGTTTCCTGGTGACGCACCGCTGAAGCCACCCTCGAGCGTCGCGCCGGTCGCGGCGCTCGAGGGGACCGTCGAGTCATCCCAGCCACCCGCTCGCGACGTCGATGCCGGCATGCGCGAGCATGCCCGGGATCAAGCTGCGCCGCCGCCGCGCGAGCGCGCCGAGACCGATCCCGTACGCGGCGAAGCGAAGCGCGACCCACGGCCCCTGGTCGGTGTGGGCGACGCCGAAGAGAATCCCCTGGAGCGCGACGGCGACGGCGGGCCGCCGGGTGAACGCCGCGAGCTGTGCCTGGAGGTAGCCGCGGTACACGAGCTCCTCGCCGAAGGCCACGGCGATCGCCACCCCGGTCCACGCCGCGCGTTCTCCGGGCGTGTGCGGGAGCAGCGACGCGATCGCCCCGCGCGGTCCCGCGGCCCGCGCGAAGCACGCCTCCGCGACCTCGATGACCGCGGCCGCCGCGCACGCGAGCGCCACGTCGCCGAGCGCTCGCGCCACGGTCGACCACCCGCGCCCCACGAGCGCCGAGAGCGCGCTCGCCGGCCGACCGACGCGGCAGACATAGACCGCCAGCGCCGCCTGGACGGTCAGCATGGGCGCGTACATCGAAAGCACGCGCGATCCGGGCGCCGGCGAAGGCGCGGCATGGCCCGGGGCGCCGAGGAGCGTCCCCGTGAGCGCGACGGCCACGATGAGGAAGACCAGCGCGGCGGTGTGCCACGCCGGCGCGATCGACGCCGTCGGCGAGGGAGAGGCGCCCGGCTCGGCTGGCAGGCCTCTTGCTGAATGGACCTCGGTTGCGGGCTCCCCGCGAGACAACAACACGAGACCAGGAAGAAGAATCCTCATGATGACCGAGACTCTCGCCGCTGGTACGCCGGTCCTCGCCGCTGGCTGGGCATTTCTGTATCTGCTCTTCGGGGGCGGGATCGGAGGGGCGCTGCTCATCTTCGTCGGCCTGAAGGCGATCGGCCGCTGAAAGGCGACGTCGTGCACCCGCCGTACCGGCCGAGCCGTGGGAGCCCGGCCGGGCGCGGCCCTTGCCAGTGGAGATCGCCATGACCACGACAGCCGGCCCGCGCCTGGCCTCGCACCGACCGGCGACGGGCCTGAAGGGCCTCCCGCACCTTCTCAAGGGGACGATCGACGCGTGGCTCGAGGACCGGGCGATGAGCCTCGCGGCGTCGCTGGCCTTCTACACGATCCTGTCGCTCGCCCCGCTCCTCGTCGTGGCCGTCTCCGTCGCGGGCCTCGTGTTCGGCCAGAGCGCCGCGCGAGGGGAGATCGCGCAGCAGCTCCGGCAGCTCATGGGGCCCGAGGCGGGCGCCGCCATCGAGAGCATCCTGGCGCACGCCAACAAGACGCACGCGAACGTCCTGGGCACCATCATCGGCCTCGTGGTGCTCCTCTTCGGCGCGTCGGGCGTCTTCACCGAGCTGCAAGACTCGATGAACGCCATCTGGAAGGTGAAGCCGCAGCCCGGCCGCGCCGTGGCGACCGTGGTGAAGGCGCGCTTCCTCTCCTTCGCGATGGTCCTCGGCGTGGCCTTCCTCCTCCTCGTCTCGCTCGTCGTGAGCGCGGCGCTCAACGTCATCGGGCACTTCCTGTCCGGGTCGCTGCCGGGCGGCGAGGCGCTCTGGGTCATCGTCAACTTCGCGATCTCCTTCGCGGTGATCACGGTGCTCTTCTCGCTCATCTTCAAGGTGATGCCCGACGCGCCGGTCCGCTGGAGCGACGTGTGGCACGGCGGGGCGTTCACGGCGCTGCTCTTCACGATCGGCAAGACGCTCATCGGCCTCTACGTCGGCAAGGCCGGCGTCGCGTCCCCCTACGGCGCGGCGGGCTCCCTCGTGGTGCTGGTCGTCTGGCTCTATTATTCGGCGCAAATCCTGTTTCTCGGCGCCGAGTTCACGCGCGTTTACGCCGCCTCGAAGCGCGACCAGGCGCACGCCTGAGGGGGGCTTGCGCCGTGACTCATGCGGCCACAGGAAGAGCTGCGTAGAGGCCCCCATGCCCGCAGGTTTCCTCGCCATGCAGCTCGCCGTCGCGAGCCACAACGGTGACAAGCAACTTCATCCGCTCGTCCGCCGGCTGTGGAGCGTCACCCGCGGCGCTCGCCAGGTCCCCGCCGAGCTTCGCGCCGAGATCGAGGACTGCGCGCAGGAGCTCCTCGCGCTCTCGCTCGACCCCTCCAATCGCGAAGAGCGCCTGCGCGCGACCGCGGCGCGGGTCGAGGACGTGTTCGTGGCCGTGGCGCTCCTCACCCCGGGCACGCCGGGCTGAATCGGCCCGGCGCCCGGGTCGCGCTCAGGTCGGGCGCCACGGCGGCTCGAATCTCCGGTAGAGGTCCAGGCTCGCCGGGGGTCGGGCCCGGATCGGGCGGCGGCTCGTCCGGATCGGGGCGAGGCTGCATGGGCGGGGAGTTCGGCACCGCCGGCCGGATGGGCTGCGGCTCGAGCGGCCGGTGGATGGGCTGCTGCGCGGCTTGGGCGGACTGCATGGTCTCACCCGTAGCAAGACCCGTTCGAGCCGCTTGGCGTCGCGCAGCCCATCCGGCGCGAGGAGGAGCGTGTCGCGCGATCTTCGCTGGCCGGAGCGGAGCTGCGCACTATGATCGAACGACCATGATGGGGGGAATTCAGGAATCGCGGGCGTCGACCACGCTCGCCGCCTCACGGCCCTGCGGCCCGGCGGCGGCGCCGTGCTTCAGCTCTCGATGCGGCGCGTGCACGATCTCGTCGCTTTCTGCGGCTCGTACGAGTTCGAGGACGTGATCGCGGCGGCGACGGGCGCCGATCGCATCGAGCTCCTCGACTACGACGCGGTCGAAGTCGCGAGGCGCGCATACAAGCTGGGTCGCTTCGTCACGGGCTCGAAGCGCGTGGCCTCGGCGCTCTCGCCCGCCGTGGGAGGGACCAAGCTCGCGCGCGAGTACGACCTCTTCTTTCCGATCTTCAACGACCCGTTCGAGCTCTTCGCGCTCGCCGCCGTGCCCGACTGGCGCGCGCGCTGCCGCGTGGCCGTCTGCTTCATCTGCGAGCTCTGGTGGCGGCGCATGCCGGAGTATCTCCTCGAGCTCCTGTCCGAGTTCGATCACGTCTTCATCGGCGTGCAGCACCCCCGCGCCCAGGTCGCTCGCATCACGGGCAAGCCGTGCACGTACTTGCCCCTCGCGGCCGACGTCGTGCGCTTCGCGCCGCCGCCCGCCGCGCCGCCTCGCACGATCGACGTGTGCAACATCGGCCGCCGCTCGGCCGTCACGCACGCGGCGCTCCTCCAGCTCGCGCGCCAGCGGCGCATCTTTTATTACTACGATACGGTGCGCGCGAGCGGCGACGACCGCAAGCAGGTCACCTTTCGCGTCAGCGACGTCGAGGAGCATCGCATGCTCTTCGCGAACCTCCTCCAGCGGAGCCGCTACTACGTCGCGAACCGCGCCCGCATGAACGAGCCGCAGCGCAGCGAAGATCAGGAGATCTCCGCGCGCTTCTACGAGGGCATCGCCGCCGGCGCGGTCCTCGTCGGCGAGCCTCCTCGGTCGCTCGAGTTCAAGCGCCAGTTCGACTGGGCCGACGCGGTCATGCCGCTCCCCGTCGACTCGCCCGACGCCGGCGAGGTGCTCGCCCGGCTCGACGCGGACCCGGCGCGCCTCGACGCGGCCCGCCGCAACAACGTGGGCCAGGCGGCCCTCCGGCACGACTGGCTCTACCGGCTGCGCGCCGTCTTCGACGCCGTGGGCCTCGCGCCGACCGAAGGCATGGAAGAGCGGGCTGCCGTGCTCAAGGACGTGGCCGAGTCCGCGCGCGGCCCGCGCGAGGCGGCGCCGGCCCCCGTGGAGCCCGAGCGCGAGTCCGGCGAGATGCCCTCGAAGAGCCTGCGCGAAGGTGCCCACGCGCCTGTGCGAGGCACCGCGTAGCGGCGCGCTCTCCGCGCCTTCAGAGGCACTCGGGCTTGAACGTCCGGTTGCCGCGCGCGTCGAAGAAGTAGGGCGGGTCGCAGTTGTTCGCGGGCGGCTTCACCGCGGTCGCGGTCGCCGTGACGTGCGGCGCGGGCGGCGGAAGCCCTGCGGTCGTGCGCGCCGGCGGCGGGTTCACCGGCGGGGTCTTCGTCTTCGCGATCGGCGGCGGCGGCGGCGCAGGGGACGCGGCCGCGGCCGTGACCTCCGGGGCGAGCGTGGCCGCGGCGGTGGCGACCGCGATCGCGGTGACCGCCGGAGGCGGCGGCGCGGCGGGCGGGAGCGAGGCGGCGGAGCCGGGAGCCATGGACGCCGAGCTCGCGGAGGCCACCGGCGGCGGCCCCTCCGGCGGCTTTCGCGAGAGCAGGAGGAAGGCGAGGCCGCCAATCGCCGCGAGGCCCACGAACGTCCCCCCGCCGATGGCCGCCGCCTTCCCCGCGGAGCCGCCGACGGTGGTGCGGCCGATCGCCGGGAACGTGCCGCCCGATGCATGGGAGCGACCCGCGACGGCCTCGCCCGACATCGGCGGGGCGATCGCCGTCTCGACCAGGCCCCCGGCCGACTGGATGATGCCCGCGATGCGGTCGACCAGCCCCCGCGCGCGGAGGGGCGCGAAGGGCATCAGCGCGGTCGAGAGATCGGCGACGTTGCGGAAGCGCCGGGCGCGATCCTTCTCGAGGCACTTGAGGACGACGGGCTCGAGGCCCGGCGGCAGGTCGGGCCGGAACCCGCGGAGGGGCGGCGGCGGCTCGTTCGCGACCTTGATCGCCAGCTCGGTCACCGTGTCGGCGAGGAACGCCGGCCGGCCGGCGAGGAGCTCGAAGATGATGGCGCCGAGCGCCCAGATGTCGGTCCCCGCGTCGACCTCGCGCGAAGACCGCATCTGCTCGGGCGACATGTAGAGCGGCGTGCCCATGAGCGACGCCGTCTTCGTCATCTGCATGCTCGGCTGGCTGCCGCTTCCCCCGGGGTTCGTGAGCTTCGAGATGCCGAAGTCGAGCACCTTGATCGAAAGCTGCCCGTCCGATCGCCGGAGGCAGAAGAGGTTCGCCGGCTTGAGGTCGCGATGGATGATGCCGAGCGCGTGAGCGTCGGCCACGGCGACGCACGCCTGGAGTACGAACTCGATGGCCTGCTCCACGGGCAGCGCCCCGCGCTGGGAGAGCCAGGCGGCCAGATCGCCGCCGTCGAGGTACTCCATGACCATGTAGGGAGCGCCGTTGTCGAGCTGCCCCACGTCGCTCACCCGCGCGACGTATTCGCTCTTGATCCGCACCGCCGCGCGCGCCTCCCGGAGGAAGCGGCTCACGGCCTCGGAGTTCTGGAGGGCCGCCGGGAGCAGGAACTTGAGCGCCACCCGCTCCTCGAGCTGAAGGTGCCGGGCGGAGACGACCACCCCCATTCCGCCTTGGCCCAGCACGCGCTCGACGAGGTACTTGCCGGCCAGCACCTCACCCGGTCTCACGCCAATTTGCGGGTCTACGTCCATCGTGCGATTCGCCGACCATATTCCGGCGATAAAGACGGCCGGTCAAGACAGCCACGGCGACATGGGGTTTTCACGAGATGTTTGCCCCTCCGCGGAGGGAAGCCCGGTAGTCCTGCCCCGATGCTCGGCCACAGAAGGAACCGCTGCGCGGGCGCTGCCCTGGCCGCGCTCGCGGGGGGGCTGGGCGTCTTCTTCGCGTCGGCCGAGGCCCGCGCGTACGACTGGCCGCAGTTCAACGGCAGCGCGCTCCACGACGGGAACGACACGGGCGAGACGCAGCTCTCCACGGCCAACGTCGCGCAGCTCTCCGAGACGTGGCGTATCCAGCTCGCCGGCGACGCCGACAGCTCGCCCATCCTCGTGACGAACGTCGTCACGGCCACCGGCACCCGCGACCTGATCTTCGTCGCCACCCAGCCCGGCCACATCGAGGCGCTCGACGCGCACTCGGGCGCGGAGATCTCGGGTGCGCCAGGTCGCCGCCGGCACCTGCAAGGTCAACAACGGGGTCAACACCACGAACGGCTGCTACACGACCTCGTCGCCCGCGGTCGACCCCGCGCGCACGTACGTGTACGCGTACGGGCTCGACGGGTACGTGCACCGGTACGCGGTCGGCACGGGGGTCGAGTCGACGACGGGCGGGTGGCCGCAGCTCACGACGACGAAGGGATTCGACGAGAAGGGGTCCTCGGCGCTCACGATCGCCGCGACGCCGTCGGGCACCTTCCTCTACGTCGCCCACGGCGGGTATCCGGGCGACGGGGGCGACTACCAGGGGCACGTCACCGCCATCGACCTCGATACCGGGACGCAGAACGTCTTCAACACCGTGTGCAGCGATCAGAACGTGCATTTCGTGGAGCCCGGCAGCCCCGACTGCACCACCGTGCAGTCGGCCGTGTGGGCGCGCGCGGGCGTGGTCTACGTGGCGGGGCTCAACAAGATCTTCTTCGCGACGGGCAACGGCAAGTACGTGCCCTCCACGCACTACTGGGGCGACTCGATCCTCGAGGCCAACCCCGACGGAACCGGCGCCTCCGGCGACCCGCTCGACGCGTACACGCCCGCGTCGCAGTCGACCCTCGACCTGATGGACCTCGACCAGCCGGCCGCGTGCTCACGCAGCCCGCCATCTGGACCAACCCCGCGGACAACAGCGTCTGGGCTTTCGTGACGACGAGCAACGACATCTGCGGCGTCAAGCTCGGCGCCGACGCGAGCGGCAACCCCACGCTTACCGTCGCGTGGCAGACGAGCGCGGGCGGCAACTCCCCCGTCGTCGCCAACGACGTCCTCTACTACGCGTCGAGCAACGCGATCCGGGCGCTCTCGCCGACCACGGGCGCCGTGCTCTGGCAGAACACGACGATCGCCAACCTGCACTGGCAGAGCCCCATCGTCGCGAACGGCACCCTCTACATCACCGACGAGAGCGGGTACATCACGTCCTTCACCGCGCCGCCCGTGACGAGCCCCGTCCCCGCGATGCCTCGCTGGCTCCTCTGGCCGGCCGCGGCCGCGCTGGTGCTCGCGGGGGCGGGCGCAGCGCGCCTGCGCCGCGGCCCCCGGCCCCTCGCGGCGTAGCGAGCGAGGTGCGGTCAGCGGTCGCCGACGACCACGTCGTACGCGGCGAAGTCCACCCCGCCGCGGCTGTCGCGCAGCACGATCCACAGGTGCGCGGGCCCGGCGTCGGCGGGCGCCGTCCACGTGTTGCCCGAGGCGAGGGCCGGGTCCGAGCCGTCCACGGCGGTCGACTCGCGGTCGATCGCGCCGGCGCTCGCGTACCACGAGACCTGCATCGACTCGCGCTGCGTCGTGACCGTCTGCGCGGCCGCGTCGTAGTAGGCGTACGTCTCGGCGCTCGAGGCGGGCCAGCTCGCGGTGAGCGTGACGCGCGCGCCGGGCGGGACCGCGGCGAGGGCGAGGGGCATCCCGTCGACGCTCGCGGCGAGGGGCGCGAGCGTCGGGTTGGCGTTGGGCACGTACGCGGCCGCGAACGCCGTGGCGACGCTCGCCGTCGCGGCGGGGAGGTCGCACGTGATGCGGAGCAGGTCGACGACGGGACCCGCCCCGGACAGATCGGCGAGGAGCGGCTGGTAGTACCCGCCCGTGGCGTCCGGATCGCGCGCGCGGGCGCCGGCCCCCGCGGGATTGGGACCGAAGGTGGAGCAGCCGCCCGCGGGCGTCACCGCCGAGACGGGCGCGCCGTCGCCGACCGGGACGAGCGACGCCCCGTCGAGGCACGCCGGCGAGACCACCGTGTCCGCCGCGAGCGGCTTCGGCGCGACGCAGAACGACCAGGCGAGGGCGGGCGCGGCGACGGTGCCGTCCGGACCCGCCACGAGCGGCGTGAGCACCACCGTGGACCCCGGCTTCGCCTCCGCCGGATCGGCGCGCACCGCCAGGACGCGCGGCGCGCGCACGAGCGCGTCGTCGTCGGTCACCCGCGGCACGCACGCCCCGAGCGCCGCGGCCAGGGCCTGGAGGGCCACGCGGCGCGCCTTCACAGCTCGCCCCTCGCGCCCAGGACGGCGACGATCGGCAACCCGCGGATCGTCCCTCGCTGCGTGTAGTCCGGGCTGTACGTGTACTCCTCGGCGTTCGCGTGGTTCGTGACGTCGAGGCCCTCGACGTAGAGGTGCAGGCGCGCGTCGCCGACCGCGAACGCGCGGTCGACGCGCGCGTCGAGCTGCCAGAAGGCGGGCAGGCGGATGGAATTTTGCGGGCCGAAGAGCGGCTCGTAGAGGTCGTCCTTCGCGTCGTAGAAGGCGCCGATCACCGGCGTGCGCGGCAGGCCCGACGACGCCCGGAAGCGCGCCGAGAAGGTCCACGGCCCGACCTGCTGCGTCGCGACCGCGGTCAGCACCTGCGGCTCGTCTTCGTCGAAGAGGCGCCAGCTCGCGCCCGGGGCGTCGCGCCGCTCGCTGCGCGAGATCGTGTACGCCACCCACCCCGAGAAGCCGCGCCAGAGCCGCAGCCGCACGAGCACCGTGAGCCCGTAGCTCCGGCCCGTCCCGTCCGCGAGGAGCGCCTGGGCGAGCGGCGGAGACGGAACCGGGTTGCGCGCCGTCAGGTTCGCCATCCACTTCACGAACCCCGTCGCCTCGAGCGACAGCGAGTCCGTCACGAGGAGCCGCTCGCCGAGGGTCGCGTGGTCCGCGGTGGCGGGGCCGAGCGCCGGGTTGCCGAACACCGCGCTCAGGTCGGCCGGATCCGGGGGCTGGCTGTAGACCCCGGCGGCCGCGAGCACCGTGAAGCGCGGCGTGACGCGGGCGCGCACCGCGATCCGCGGCTCGACCGTCGCGTCGAGCTGCGAGAGCCCCACGGCGGGCGTGTCGCCGGCGCGCGGCGTCGCGCGGCTCCCGCCGAGCAGGTATCCGTCGACGCGGAGGCCCGGCGAGATCGAGAGGGGCCCCGCGTCGAGGTCGAGCTGCGCGTGCGGCGCCACGTCGAGCGCGCCCGCGGTCCACGCGTCCGCGTTCACGTCCGGTCCGGGGCGCTCGCCGAAGACGGTGACGTCCCCCTCGCGCGGCGGAACATGCAGCGAGCCGGCGCGCCGCTGGTTCGAGGACGTCTCGTCGATCTCCACGCCGAGGGTCGCGGCGAGCCAGGGCAACGGCCGCGAGTGATGCGAGGCCCGCAGGCCGCCGCGCCAGGCCGCCGCGCTCGCCGAGGCGGGCACCGGGCCGAACGCCGCGTCGAGCGCGCTCCCGTCGTGTCCGACCCACGGCAAGACCTCGATCGCGGCGCCGTCGTCGAGCGCGCGCCGGTAGCGCAGGTACACGCGCTGGAAGCCGCTGCTCGTCGCCTCGCTGCGCGCGCGGCTCGGGTCGGGATCGGCGATCGTCTGCGTGAGGTCGTCGTGCGAGCCGAGGAGCACCGCCTCGAGCGTCTCGTAGGGCCGCAGGTCGATCTGCACCTTGGCCTGATAGTCGCCATAGTGCGGAATGGCGAAGAACGCCCCGAGCGACGTCGGGCTCCCGTCCTCCGCGGAGGGGTCGACCGCCCGGACGAGCGGGTCGAGCCATCCGTAGCGGCCCGCCAGGGCGACGTGCACGCGCTCGCCGAGCGCCCCGCTCACCATCGCCGAGCCGTCGAGCGTGTCGGCCGCGACGTCGCCGTGCACGCCCGCGCCCGACAGATCCCGGGTCTCGACGCGCACCACCCCGCCCAGCCCGCGCCCGTACTCGACGCCGTACCCGCCCGGCACGAGCGTCACGTCCCGCACGAGGTCCGCGCTCACCGTCGACCGCAGCCCGCCTCCGTGGAACAGCGCCGGGACCTCCACGCCGTCCACGTACGTCCGGGTGTCCTGCGGGTCCGAGCCCCACACGACGAGCTGCCCGGTCCCGAGCTCCGGTCGCGCCACGCCGGGCAGGTCGTAGACCACCTGCACCGGGTCGCCCTCGGTGCCCGCGATCGCCGACGCCTCGTCGGCCCCCACCGCCACCACCGTCACGTCGCGCGCGGGCCGCGCGCCGCGCACGCGGATCTCCCGTCTGGGCGGCGGCGTCGCCCGCGATGGCCGCGCCGAGGAGCGCGCCCGCAACCCCGAGCGCGCGCCTCACGGCACGTCGAGCACCAGCGCGGTCACCCCCGCGCCGAGGCCGTGCGGGCCGCGGGTGCTCGCGTCCACCGCCACGCCCTGCGCCTGGCCAATCGTCTGCCCGTTCAGGACCGCGCCCACGGTCCACCGGGCGATCGACTGCCCGCAGAGGGACGCGGCGTCGACCCGCACGGTGTACGTGCCCGGCGGCGGCGCGGCCGGCCAGATCACGCTCTCTTGCCGCTTCCCGTCGATGACGCAGTTGGCGTTCGAGTCCCAGTCGAGGAAGCCGTAGCTGCCCGCCTCCTGGGGCGCCGCGAAGGGCGGCGGCTGGTCGGACATCGCGCCGTGGAAGATCTCGTCGCCCAGCGCGTCGACCACGTGCAGGTCGAGATCCGACTCGGTGTCCCACGCGAGCGTGATGACGAACGCGCCCTGGGGAGCGCTGGGGGAGGCCTGGGCGGTGAGCGTCTGCGTGCCGGGCGCGCCGAAGCGTCCCGCCGCGTCGACGCCGCGGACGACGAGCGAGTAGGTGCCCGGCACGACGCCGGCCGAGAACGTCGCGGTGGCCGCGAAGCTCGGGTCGTCGGGCGTCGACACGTTCGGCAGGCCCGCCGGGACGATCCAGTAGCCCGAGTCGCCCGCGAGGCCGAGCGCCGCCGCGGTCGAGCCGGTGCCGAGCGCGCCGGCGATGGGGTAGTCGACCGAGTCGGGGTGGATGATCGCGTTCACGAGGACGATCGACGAGGCGGGCGGACCGCCGGCGACGCCGTCGGGCATCGCGCCGCGCACGAAGGTCGCGCCCGGGACGCGCATGTAGGCGTCGGCGCCCGGGTCGTCCTTCACGCTCGCGCCGCAGGCCGCGGCGGCCAAGGCGAGTGCGAAGGCGAGGAGTTCGACTCGAGGGGCCATGTCAAAACACGAACTGCGCGCGCAGCGTCAGGGCGTTGTCGGCGAGGGTGGTCGGGGCCCCCGTCGCCGTCACGCCGAGGGGGTTCGTGTTGACGTCGTACTCGAGGAGCAGGCGCTGCGGCCCGTACCGCGCCATCGCCGCGATCGCGAGCGTGCTGTAGACGCGACGCACGGGCACGAGCGCCACGCCCTGCTGCTGGCTCGCGTCCGCGTCCGGCTCGTACCGGTCGTAGCGCGCGCCAATCGCGGCCCACCGCGTGATCTCCTGCACCGCGCCGACGTACCAGCCCGTCTCGCGCAGGTTGCGCCCCGCGGACACCGGGTCGGCGGGCTCGACGCCGCGGTCCAGGTTCTGCGCCTCGATCCACTCGGCGCGGAGCGCGAGCACGCCGAGCGCCGGCACGTCGAACTCGAGCTCCAGGTCGCCCCCGAGCGCGAACCGGCGGAAGACCTGCGAGGGCGTCGCCGCCGACCCCGGGATGACGGTGATCTCGTTGGGCTGCACGACGCCGTCCCCGTTGGCGTCCTGCCAGACGACCACGTCCTTCGTCGTCGGGGTGCCCGCGTGAAAGCCGGTGCCCGTCTCGGCCGACACGCCCGCGCGCGCGCGCACGCCCGGGACGATCGTGGCCTCGGCGCCGAGGCGCCCGAGCAGGTCCTTCTGGTGCGCGGGATCCACGGCGGGGAAGTTGAGCGCGCCGATCGGGTCGCCGTTCATGATCGCGATCGCCGCGTCGAGGTGCCGGTAGCCGGCGCGGAAGACCGCGCCGAGGTCGAACTCTCCCGGGAAGAGCGCGCGGAGCACGGTCGCGCGCTCGAGGAACGGACGGACCCAGTCGAGCTCCTGCACCTCGTACCCGAACGGGATGCGCGTGAGCCCCGCGGTGGCCTTCAACGCCGGGACGCGCTCGTCGGCGTGCTCGGGCCATCGCACCGAGACCTCGGCGGCGATCGGCCGGACCTGGAGCCCCTGCGTCGTGTTCGCGTCGAGCTCGAGGGCGCCCGAGAAGGGGCCGTCCTGCGCGTCGACCCGGAGGTGGCCTCGCCGCAGCGTGAACCGGTCCTGGTTGAGCGGCGCGCCGGTGCCGTCGTCGAGCTGATCTGACCGACGCCTGGTCGTGCACGATCCAGTCGACCTGCACGAAGCCCGAGACCTGCACCCTCAGCGGCAGGCGCAGGCCCTTCTGGGCGTCGAGATCCGCCGGAGCGCCGCGAGCCGGGCGTCCTGCCGGGCCAGCGCGGCGCGGAGCGCCTCGACGTCGGCGGCGGACGCGGGGGCGGGGGCAGGCTCGGGCGCCGGCTCGGGCGCCGGCGCGGGCGGCACGTCGTCCGCCCGCGCGCCCGCCGACCACGACGCCAGCGCCAGGACGAGCGCGGCGACTCGGCGCACGCGTCAGATGCCCGCGTCGGGGAACGAGGCCACCTTGTCGACGAACTGCGCGTCGGTGCACCCGTTGAGGAGGCTCGTGTCGCAGCCCGGCGCGCCGCCGTCCGCCGGCGCCGGCGGGATGCCCGCGCCCGCGCCCTCGCAGAAGCCGCGGATGCACGACTGCCCCTGGCCGCACGACCCGCCGTCGCCGCAGGGGGTGCAGTACGGCGGCACGCCGGTCGCGCCCGGGATCTTGCTGAGGAAGTAGCAGGTGCAGGTCGGCGGGTTCGGGGCGGCCGAGATGGGCGTGCCGTCCTGCTCGATTCGTGCGCGTGACCTGCATCGCGCAGCTCGGCGTGAGGCCGACGCCCGTGATGTCGGCGATGCCGTCGATGTGGCGCGCCGCCGTCGGGCGGCGAGGCGCTCGGGTTCGCCGTCACCGTGTCGGTGATGTACCGGACGGCGGGGTTCGATCGGCTGGCCGCCCTGCATCGGCGCGATGTACACGGTGGGCGACCACATCGAGTAGTGCCCGTCGCGGATGTTCTGCTTGTCGAACGCCGTGACGGTCGAGTCGGGGAAGTAGGCGTGCGCCTGGCCGAACGCCTGGAACGCGAGCACGTTGACCATGCTTCGCCCCTGGGTGTCGTAGACCTCGTCGCCGAGGATGCCGATCGTGGCCGGGTTCGTCGACGCCGCTACCGCGCTCAGCACGCCGCTGCTCGCGGCCTCGTCTATGGCACCGCCGTTCGCCATGTCGGCCGGCTGAAGCTGGATGTTGAACGCGACCGAGACGAGGGTGCTCTTCGACGCCGGCCGGAAGAACATCTGGCTCGGGACGTTCCACTCGGGGTTGCCCATGTACGTGACGAGGCCCGTGCCCTTGTTCGCGCCGAACGCGGCGTGCGCCTCGCCGGCGCTGACGGCATTCCCGACGGCGTTGAACTGCGACGGCGGCACGACGAACGTGTAGGCCTGGATCGGGCCGTCGATGAGGCCGATGTTCGAGCCCGCGTCCGGCCCGCCGAGCTGACAGCTCCCTGGGTAGAGCGCCGAGATGCCGAGGTCGGGCGGCGTCGGGCTCGCGATTGTACAGGTGCGCTCGGGGTCGGAGGTCGTCCAGGTCGAGTCCTCCGCCAGCGACGGGATGTAGTCGAGGACCTGGCCCGCCGCGATCGGCGTGCCCGCGTAGAGGTTCGGCGTGAGCGTGCAGGAGCCGGTGAGCTCGAAGACGAGCGTGATGTTCGCCGTGTCGCGGAGCTGGCGGCCGAGCGTCTTGAGGAGCGCCTCCTGCGTGTCGCCCGACTCGACGTAGACCAGCGTGCCCGGCAGCGAGCTGCACGGCGCGGCGCCCGCGTCGCCGGTCGGCGCGTCGGGGCTCGCGTCGGGCACGGGCTGCGTGGCGTCCACCGAGGCGTCGGCCTGCACGACGGGGACGGGGACGACGTTGTCGTCGCCGGAGCACGCGTAGAGGAACGCGGCGCTCGTGGCGAGGGCGGCGGAGACGGCGAGGGCGCTGCGCCTGGGCGAGCGCGAGGGCGTGCGGTTCATCGCGGGGGATCCTTCTCGAGGTAAGAAATCGTTCCGGTGCGCCGGGTGTCGTAGCCGGCGAAGTCGGCGAGCTCCCGGCGGAAGGCGGCGGTCTGCGCGACGGCGCAGAGGTGGACGAGGCGCTCGTCGCCGAGCGTGGAGGCGGGGACGAGCAGCCCGTACGCCTCGCGGCAGAGCGGCACGTACGGGAGCCCGACCCGTTCGGCCCACGCGCGCGAGGCGAGGCCGACGTCCGCCTCGCCGCGCGCGACGGCGCACACCACCTCGCGGTGCGAGGGCAGCACGGCCGCGCGCGCGTGGAGCGCCCCGGGGTCCACGCCGTGCTCGGCGAGCGCGCGGTCGAAGTGCTCGCGCACGCCCGCGGTGGGAGGCCGGCTCGCGACGCGCAGCTTGCCGATGCCGCGCAGGCCGCGCAGCTTCACCCCGCGCCGCACCGCGAGCCCCACCTGCCGGTCGACCAGGTGCACGAACGCCAGCCGCCGATTGCCGAGCACGGCCGGGATGTCTTCGCCGTGACAGCCGGACGCGACCACCTCGCCGCGCGCGAGGAGCGCGAGGCCCTCGCCGCGATCGGCCTGAACGTGCCCGAAGAGCGGCTGGCCCGCCGCGGTGAGCCGCGCGAGGAGGCGCTCGACGGCGAGGTCGCCGTTGGCCGCGACGAGCGTGGGGGCCGGGGCCGCGCTCGGCGCGGCCGACCACGCGAGCACCTCTCCAGGCCGAAAGCGCCACTCGCCCCCGACCCGCCGGCCCGGCAGCCCCCGGCGCAAGAGTCGATACACGTGCTTCGGGTGCACGCGCAGCAGGCGCGCGACGTCGCCCGTCGTGAGGAGCGCGTCGGCGTCGCGGAGCTCGCGCTCGGGGAGGGAGGGGCGAGCCCGCTTCATGCGACTCGCCCTCTCTAGCGAGAATGCACCCTAAAAGGCAACATCGATCCCCGCCGTCTCCACAGTCGATCGACAAAAACGCGGCGACTGTGAGCAAAGAAGCGGTTCCCTTTTAGAGCGCTTCGTTTCGGTTCGATTTCGCCGGCGACGTCGACGCTCACGACGATTGCGAACAGCGAACACCTCGCGGCGCGCGCGCCGTCCACCGGCGGCACCGGTGGCGGCGCCAGGGACCTGTACCGCCTGCACGAGCTCTTGCCCGACGAGCTGACCCTCCGCGCCCACGAGGACGTGCGCGTGCGCGAGGTCGTGGGGCTCGCGGACATGGGCGCGGTCGACATCCTCCGCGCGCGCGAGCGTGCCGCGGTACAACGAGTTCCGCCGGCAGTTCGGGCTCAAGCCCATTCGCCGCTTCGAAGACATCACGACGGACCCCGAGCAGCTCGCGGCGCTCAAGCACGTCTACGACAACGACGTGGAGCTCATCGACATGCACGTCGGCTCGCGCGCCGAGAGCGTGCGCCCCACCGGTTTCGGTTTCGGGGAGACCCTCTTCCAGGTATTCATCTTGAAGGCGAGCCGGCGGCTCCAGGCCGATCGCTTCTATACCGACAGCTACAACGCCGACACCTACACCCGCGAGGGCCTCGACTGGATCGACGACGCGGACTTCAAGAGCGTGCTCCTGCGGCATTATCCGGAGCTCGCCACACCGGCCTGGGGAACGTGAACAACGCGTTCGAGCCCTGGGACACCGGGGAGCTCCTGCCGTCGCGCCATCCGCTCCGAGCGTTCTCCTGACGGAGAGACCCCGATGAAAACCCTCGAGATCCCCTCGCTGAAGGACCGCGTGAGCGCGGAGGAGTGGGAGCAGCGCGTCGACCTCGCCGCCGCGTACCGCCTGGTCGCGCTCTACGGCTGGGCCGACCTCGTCTTCACGCACGTCTCCGCGCGGGTGCCGGGGCCCGAGCACCACTTCCTCATCAACCCGTACGGGATGCTCTTCGACGAGATCACCGCCTCGAGCCTCGTCAAGGTCGACATCCACGGGAAGGTGATCTCCGAGACACCGTTCGCCATCAACCCGGCGGGCTTCGTCATCCACAGCGCGGTGCACGCCGCGCGCGACGACGCGAAGTGCGTCCTCCACGTCCACTCGGTGAACGGCGTCGCGGTCTCGGCGCAGAAGGGCGGCGTGCTGCCCATCTCGCAGCAGTCGCTCTTCGTGCTCTCGTCGCTCGGCTATCACGACTACGAGGGCGTCGCGCTCCGCGACGAGGAGAAGCCGCGCCTCGTCGCCGACCTCGGCACGAACCACTACCTCATGCTGCGAAACCACGGCCTCTTGACCGTGGGGCGCGAGATCGCGGACGCGTTCCTGCTCATGTACCTGTTCGAGACGGCCTGCGCGATCCAGGTCCGGGCGCAGGCCGGCGGAGAGCTCGTCTCCATCCCGAAGACGGTGCTCGCAGGCGCCCGCGAGCAAGGCCGGGCCGCCACGCGCGACGCGGGCGGCGGGCTGGCGTGGCCGGGGCTCCTCCGGAAGCTCGACCGGGTCGACCCGTCGTTCCGTACCTAGTGGGCGTATGAAGGGCGTCGAAGAAAGAAAACCGCCAGGAAACCGGGAGGGTCGCCGGGGGCGCCAGGAGAGAGAGCTTCGAAGAAGTTTCCTCTCGAAGCCTGGAGTCTTTGGCGGTCTTTGGCGTCCTTGGCGGTCGAATTCTTCTTCTCAGTCGTCGAGGCCGACGTTCGTCACGACCCCGGTGTTCACGAGAGTCGTGACCCAGTCGCTGAGCTTCACTACCGTGCCGCCACCGCCGTCATCCCCGCCGCCGTCGCCCGCGCCGACCGTGACGGTCTGCGTGTCGTAGCTCGACATGGTGAGCGAGGTGTGCTGCGAGCCCGGGAAGATGTAGCTGCCGACGTTCTTGTACTGCGCGAGCTTCATGCGCTCGTCCTCGAGCCCGGCCTTGTACTGGTCCGCCGACACCACCCCGATGCCCGTGCAGTTGTCGAGGCCGAAGCCGAAGAAGACGGTGATGACCGAGTCGTCGACCGAGTCCATGAGCCCGAACGGGACGTTCGGGTACTTCTTCACGATGTGGATGGTGGCGTCGAGCGTGTAGTTCGTGGGGTCCGGGCAATCGGAGCCGCACTCCGCGAGGAGCGTCTTGTCGAGGCCCCAGAGCTGCGCCTGCTCCTGCTGGAGGCAGCTCGCCAGGTACGGGTCTTCCATCGGCGGGCCGGAGTCGTCGAGGTCGTAGACCGGCGTCGGCGCGAACGCCCTGGCGGTCTGGTCGTAGTTCACGGCCGCGCCGAAGCCGCCCGCGCTGATGCCGGTGAGGAGCACCTTCTGCAGGCCCGGGAAGGTGGGGACGAGCCGCGCGAGGGCTCGCGTGACGTTCGTGTACCCCACGAACTGCTGGACGCCGACGCCAGGCACCATGCTGTTCGGCGCGTTGCCGGCGTGGATGTCGCCGGTGCAGAACGGGACGTAGACCTTGTTCCAGTCGGCCGTGGGGTTCTGCGTGTCCGTGTTGCTGAGGATGCCCGTCTGGGCCGCGTCGTTGCCGAAGCGGTTCGTGAAGTTCGTCTCCCCGTAGGCCGACGGGTTCAGCGCGCACGTGTCGGCGTTGAAGCAGGCGCCGCCGCCCTCGAGGAAGATCTCCAGGTTCTTGGAGTTCGGGTTCGAGTACACGCCGATGCCCGTGGGCGAGCCGTCGCGGCACATGGAGCCGTCGATCGGGACCCACTGCCAGGAGTTGGCCGTGAGGCTCGGGATGGCCGTCTGGTCGAGCGGCGTGGCGTCCGGCGCGAGCCCGGCCTCGATGTTCTCGATCTCGGTCTTGTTTTCGGGGTTGCTGTTCGAGGAGCTCGAGCCGCACGCGGCGAGCATCGCGAACGCGGCCAAACCGGAGAGGACACCGACCGAGAAAAAGGTATTCACGCGCGGACCATACGGCCCGAGGCGGGCCGCGTGCAACGACCTACGCCGCGCTCTCCGTGGATTCTATCGAGCCTGGACTTTTTTGAGACGGCGCCGCACAGCGTCGATCACCTGCGAATACATCCTGTCACGCGAGGATTCGCTGGAGGAATTTGCCGAGTTCGCCGGCGACCTGGGGCGCAATGCCGTGACCCCCCCGGAAGGGCACCCATTCGACCTTCAGACCGTGCGCGACCATCGTGTCTTTGAGGCGCTCGGAGACGCCGAAGGGCAGGAGGTCGTCGGCGTGCCCGTGGCTCATGAAGACGGGCAGGCCGCGCCGCGCGTCGAACCGCGGCTCCCAGTCCTTCGCGGCCACGTGCGTGCCCGAGAGGAGCACCAGGCCCGCGAGCGGGCGCTCGGTGTGGAGCGCCACGTCGAGCGACAGCATCGCGCCCTGCGAGAAGCCGCCGAGCACGAGCCTCTCCGGCGCGCCGAACGCGCGGTCCACCTCGGCGAGGAACGCCGTGGCGATCGCCCGCGCCTCGACCATCCCGGCGGGCACCTCCTCGACGTCGCGCTTCTCGCCGAGGGCCTGGCGGCGCATGCGCTCCTCGATGTCGATGGGCCACCACGCGCGGCCGCCCATGTACTGCGGCCCGAGGTCGACGGGCGCGGCAGGGAAGACGAAGCGGGTCCCGCGCGGCGCGCCCATCGTGCGCCAGAGCGGCACGAGGTCGTCGCCCGGCGCGCCGAAGCCGTGCAGCATCACGACCAGCGGGCCCTGGCCGCCCCCGTCGCCGTCCGTCCCGCCGGTGATGCGCGCGTCGAGCCCGCCGAGCTTCTGCAGCTTCATGAGCCGCTCATAGCAGAATCGGGCCCGCGGCCCTGAGGGGGCGCTGCGTTCACGTCCGCGTCACGCGGGCATGGTAAGCGGGCGCCGCCGTGATCAGCCGCAGAGGGTTCATCTTCGACGGGGCTGCGTGGGCCGCCCTGGCCGCGGCGGGCCCCTCGTTCTGGCGCGGGTGCGACGCGCCCGCCGGCGCCCCCGGGGCCGCGACGCTCGCGCCCTCGGGCCCGCCCCCGGGCCCCGTGTGCTCGGGCAGCGCGACCCCGCGCCCCGTGGTCGCACCGCTCCACCCGGGCGCGCTCGCGAAGTTCGTCGACCCGCTCCCGATCCCGCAGGTCCTCCAGCCCGAAGGCACGCGGCCCGACCCCGACGATCCGGCGCGCGAGGTCCCGTTCTATCGGGTCGCGATGCGCGAGGCCGACGTGCGCGTGCACCGCGACCTGCCGCCCTCGCGCATGTGGGGCTACGAGGGCGTCGTGCCGGGTCCGACGATTCGAGGCGCGGAGCGGGCAGGGCATCCTCGTCGAGTGGACGAACGCCCTGCCCGAGCGGCACTTCCTCCCAATCGACCACACCCTCCACGGCGCCCACGACGACGAGCCCGAGGTCCGCGCGGTCGTCCACGTGCACGGCGCGAAGGCGCCCCCCGGCAGCGACGGCTATCCCGACGCGTGGTACCGGCCGGGCCACGCGGCGACGTTCCACTACCCGAACCGCCAGGACGCGGCGACCCTCTGGTACCACGACCACGCGATGGGCATCGAGCGGCTCAACCAGTACGCGGGCCTCTTCGGCTTCTTCCTCGTCCGCGACCCCGGCGAGGACGCGCTCGGCCTGCCGCGCGGCCGCTACGAGGTGCCGCTCGTCGTCTGCGACCGCCTCTTCCTCGCCGACGGCCAGCTCCACTATCCGAGCTCCAAGAACGACGCGTCGCCCTGGGTGCCCGAGGTGTACGGCGACGTGGCGCTCGTCAACGGCAGGCTCTTTCCGTATCTCGAGGTCGAGCCGCGCACCTATCGCCTCCGCGTCCTCAACGCGTCGAACACGCGCTCGTACGTCTTCTCGCTGTCGAGCGGCCGGCCGTTCCGGCAAATCGGCACCGACCAGGGCCTCTTGCCCGCGCCCGTCGCGATGAAGAGCCTCACGCTCGCCCCGGCCGAGCGCGTCGACGTGCTCGTCGACTTCGGCGACGACCCCGGGGCGAGCGTCACGCTGCAGAACCAGGCCGAGGCGGTCATGCAGTTCCGCGTCGGCGCCGGCGCGCCCGCGAAGGCCGCGCTCCCGCCCCGCCTCCGCGCGATCGCGCGCATCCCCGAGTCGTCGGCGGTGAAGACGCGCACCCTCACCCTGAACGAGTACGCCGACCCGAAGACGCACCGCATGACGATGCTCCTCGACGGCAAGTACTGGCGGGAGCCGGTCACCGAGACGCCCGAGATCGACACCGTGGAGATTCTGGAGCCTCGTGAACCTCACCGAGGACACCCACCCGATCCACCTGCACCTCGTGCGCTTTCAGGTGCTCGACCGGCAGAAGTTCGACATCGACGAGTACACGTTCCAGGGCACGATGCGCACGGTGGGGCCGCGCCTGCCGCCGGAGGCGCACGAGGCAGGCTGGAAAGACACCATCCGCGCCGAGCCCGGCGTCGTCACGCGCATCATCGCGCGCTTCGAGGGGTACGTCGGCCGGTACGCGTGGCACTGCCACCTCCTCGAGCACGCGGCGAACGAGATGATGCGGCCGCTCGAGGTGGTCGCGCGCGCGAAGGGCTGACCGCGGCGCGGCGCGTGGCGTACGATGCGCGCGTGGCGACCTGGCTCGAACGCGCCCACCGGCTCCGGCTCATCGCGCAGGCGGGGCTCGAGTACTCGCGCGACCCGTACCATTGCGAGCGGTTCGCGCAGGTGCAGGAGCTCGCGGCGGAGATCCTGGCCGAGGCGGCGGGTCGGCCCGTGGAGGAGCTCCTGCCGGCGCTCCAGGCGGAGAAGGGGTATCCGACGCCCAAGATTGACGTGCGGACCGCCGTCTTCCGCGACGGGCAGGTGCTCCTCGTGCGGGAGGTGAGCGACGGGAAGTGGGCGCTTCCGGGCGGGTGGGCCGACCTCGGCGAGTCGGCGGCCACGGTCGCGGCGCGCGAGGTGAAGGAGGAGTCGGGGTACGAGGTCCGGATCACGAAGCTCCTCGGCGTCCTCGACAAGCTGCGGCACGGGCATCCGCCGACGATGTGGCACTCGTACACGGTCGTCCTCCGCGGCGAGCTCCTGGGCGGCGCGCCGGCCACGAGCCACGAGATTGGCGCGGTCGACTGGTTCCGGCGCGACGCGCTGCCGGCGCTGTCCCTCGGGCGCAACACGCCCGAGGAGGTCGCGCGGCTGTTCGAGCACCTCGACGATCCGTCGCTGCCCACCGATTTCGATTGAAGCGCTAAGGAAGAAAGCTCGGAGTCCGATCCGGGTGCCCGAGCTCTGAGCAAGCGCTGCACCAGGCCGGCGAAGCCGACGATGCCGGGAACGGCGCGGATCTGCGGATCGTGTGCGGTGTCGGGTGTGCCAGGGCGTGCCAGGGGGCGATCGGCCTGTCGCCGTGCGAATCGATGATGAGACTGTGAGCGGGTCCAGCACGGTCTTCGGCGAGTGCAACGAGCCCGGCACCGAAGGCCCGCCTTGTGTCTGCTCGAGCGATGGGTGCACCGTCGACATGAGCGGCAGCGACGGCGCCTTCCGACTCGAGCTGGCGACGGGGAGCCTCGACGGGACGTTCGCGTACACGCCGGTGAACGTCTCGACGCCGTCGACGCTGTCGGTGCACCTGACGCGGCAGTGAGGGAGCGACGGGCGTTACCGGTGCCCGTGCGCCGGTCCCCGCGTCTCTCCGACCGTCCCGCGCGGCGCGACCTCGGGACGAGCCATGGGCCGGGGGACGCGCCGGGAAGGGGGGCGGGCGCCCAGGGCCACGGCCGTCGACGGCCTCGCGAACTGGCGCGCCCGTGACTCCTGCGCGCTCACGGCGAGCGGCGTGATGCGCGACGCGTCGATGCCGAGCATCGCCGGCGGCGGCGCGTGCGGCGCGCCCGGCCTCGTCGTGCCGGTCGGCGGCGGGGGAGCGTAGAGCCTCGTGCGGGCCGCCACCGCCGCGGCCGCGCTTCCCGGGACGAGGTGCGCGCCGACGTTGGGCTGCGCGAAATCGCCGAAGGTCGAGAACGCCCAGGGCTCCGCCGCGGCGAAGCCGAGGGAGACGGCGCTTCCGCCCAGCCAGAACCAGGTCGGGGCGATGGGCGCCCAGCCGATGTAGCCGTCGGCGTCGTCGCTCACGCGCCAGGAGACCCACGCGCCTGCGTACCGCCGTCCCGGGATCCACACCCAGTGGCCGGCGCTGAGCACCCAGCGCCCGTAGTGAAAGCAGACCCACCCCCAGGCGTAGTCGCTCACCCAGCTGTAGTCGCCGTCGGCGTAGCTCCAGCTTCCGGCGGTCTCGTACGGCTGGAACGTCGTCCCGACCTGGTCGGTGCTCGGCGTCCAGACCGTGCCGTAGGTGGGATCCACGACCCAGCTGCCGTACGGGTCGAGCGCAGGCGCGAAGTCGCTCAGCGCGCTCGGATCGGTGTCGACGTACTCGTCGCCCGCGGGCGCCGCCTCCGCGTCCTGATCGGGATCGGGCGCGGACTGCGCGCGGGAAGGCGAGGCGACGAGGGCACGGGCAAAGGCAGCACCCGCAAAGAGGACCGTGACGGGGAGCGCGAGAGGGCTGCAGCTTCGCCGCATGGCGGAGGCAGGCTAGCACCGGCCTCGAGTCAGGCGAAGGACCGACGCCTCGGGCGGACAATCGCATTCGTCGCGCTCCCGTCACCGCCGGGAGGGGGCTTGGGTTCCGAGCGGCGCGCTCCCAGAGTTCGCGAGCGCGGACGGACACCGAGGCCACGGCTCGCGTCGACGACGCCCCCCAACCCAAGAGGTATCGACCCATGAGCAAGGACAACGGACTGACGGGCAAGGTCGCGCTCGTCACGGGCGGCTCGCGCGGCATCGGCGCGGGGATCGCGAAGCGCCTGGCCCGGGACGGCGCGGCCGTCGCCGTCACGTACGCCAAGGGCGCGGACCTCGCAGCGGCTCTGGTCGAGGAGATCGAGGGCGACGGCGGCAAGGCGATTGCGATTCAGGCCGACGCGACCGACGCCGACGCGGTCCGCGACGCCGTCCAGAAGACGGTCGAGACGCTGGGCCGCATCGACGTCCTCGTGAACAACGCGGGCACCGTCATCCCGAAGACGGTCGAGGACACCGACCTGGCCGAGTTCGATCGCGTCTTCGCCGTGAACGTGCGCGGGGCCTTCGTCGCGACGAAGGAGGCGCTCCGGCACATGAAGCCGGGCGGCCGGATCATCATGATCGGCTCGTGCGTGGGCGAGCACGTGGCCATCCCGGCCATGGCGCCGTACTCGGCCACGAAGGGCGCGATCAAGATGTTCACGCAAGGGCTCGCGCGCGAGCTCGGCGCCCGCGGCATCACGGTCAACAACGTCCAGCCGGGTCCGATTGATACCGACATGAACCCCGCGAACGACAAGTGGGCCGCCCCGCAGAAGGCCGTCGTCCCGCTCGACCGGTATGGCCGGGTCGACGAGGTCGCGGCGCTCGTCTCGTTCGTGGCCGGCCCGGAGTCGTCCTACGTCAACGGCGCGAACTTGACCGTGGACGGCGGCACCAACGCCTGAGACGTGTCACTGCTTGCTCGCCGTCCACGTTCCGTTGGCGGTCGAGTCGATCTGCATCGAGCCGATGGTCAGCATTCCATCGAGGGCGGGCGTGCCCGTCGAGTCGTCGTACGTGCCGGACAGGGTCCCGTTGAGGGAGAGGGTGCCCGAGTCGGCGGGGGTGCCGGGGAGGCTGTACGCGGCGTTGCTCAGCGTGCCGGAGAGCGTGCGGGTCGCGCAATCGAGCTGCCCGGACAGGGCGCCGCTGAAGTGGCCGCCGTACTCGTCGGTCCCGTCGAGCATCGCGCCCGGGGCGATGGTCAACGTGCTCGTCGGGATCTCTCCCCCCGTGCTCGTCGTCTGCCCCTGGAGCACGATGGTGAGCATGCCGGACCAGGCGATCGAGAAGATGGACAAGATGCCCGCGTCGTTCGTGACCTGCGTGGTGAAGGTGCCCGTATACGTGCCCGGCTGGCAATCGGTCGCCTGCGCCGTGCCGCCGGCGTCGGCGCCGCCCGCGAAGGTCCCGCCGGTGCTCCCGGAGCTGCCGCTCCCGAAGGGGGTGCCGCCGCCCCCGTCCACGGAGCCCGGATCGTCGCCTGGCGCCGCGCCGTCCGTCGCCGGGCCGGGATCGCCTCCCCCGTTCGTCGCGTGCGAGCCGCACGCCGCGGTGACGGACACCAGCAGGATGCCCGTAGCGGAGACGACGCGTGCGGCTGGTGCTCATGACGGGGATATTGGGGCCAGCGTGTCCCTTCCGTGCTCCCGATGTCGAACGATTCGCCTCGAGACGCGGACGAGACCGAGACGTCGATGCGTCCCCCTGCGAAGACGAGCGGCGCGGCCCTCGAGACGAGAGGCGCATCTCTCGAGGCCAGGGCGGCCGCCCCGAGCCTCACGGCTGCATCCTTCTCGTCGACCGACGCGCCCGTGAGGCTCATGGCTACGCGCATCTCGCAGAGGGGCCCGTCCGTTCGCGAAAGAGACGTCTCCTTCCGCGCGACAGAGGCATCGGTGAGCGCGACAGAGGCATCGGTCGGCTCGACGGGCACGCCCCTCATCCAGGAGGGACACGGCCCTCGAGCTCAGGGGTGTCCCGCTTCCGCTCTCCCGTGCGTCCGTCGCGCCGACGGACGCATGCATGATGCATGAGGGCCACGCCCGTCTCGCTGACGGACGCGTCTCTCCGCGAGAGAGACGCATCCGTCCCGGTCACTCTCTCCCGAATGACCCTGCATGCCTTGCTCGCAGCAGCCGCTCGGCGCCCTCGCAGAGCTCACGCACGATGTCCTCGCGCGCGAGCGGGAGGCCGTCACTCGACTTCGAGGAGTCCCACGTCGATGACGACCGTCCCCGTCGCGCCCTTCGGCGCCGCCAGGAGGACACCGAGCCTGCTCCCGGGGAAGATGTCTTCGACCACCGCGAGCGGGATGTGCACGCTCGACTTGGCGCCGATGGGGAAGTAGCGCATCGGCTGCTCGTCGCGCGTGAGCACGAGGTACACGAGCTCGTCGGCCGAGTTGCCTCCGCGCATGTAGATGAGCTGCGCGCGCTTGGCGGGGGGCACGACGTAGCGGGTGGACGGACCGAGCGTCTGCGGCGCGTCGAGCCCCCGGCCTTCGAACGCGAAGACTCCATGAATGAATCGAGGCGTCGAGTTCATGGTGCTCCCTTAACGCCGATCCATTTCGGGCGCAGGTGCTCTCGGAGCGTTTCGATCGAAGGAGCGATCAGCCGAGCTTCGTGAGATCGTAGGGCCCGCCGCGCGAGACCGCGCGCTGGTACGCCGGGCGCGCGCGGATGCGCTGCACGAAGGACCAGAGCGCGGCGCGGTCGTCGCGCAGCGTGCCCCCGGCCGCGGCCACCTCGACGGGGAAGCTCATCTGGATGTCGGCCGCCGTGAACTCCGGCCCCGCGAACCACGTCGTGCCCGCGAGCGCGCGGTTCATGTAGTCGAGGTGCTGCTCGAGCTGCGGCTGCACGAAGCCTTCGATGACGTTCTTCGCGAGCGCGCGCACGACGGGGCGGGCGAGGGCGGGCATCGGCTGCCGCGGCATCTGCTGGAAGAAGAGGCGGAGGATGTTCGGGAGCATCGCGGACCCCTCCGCGTAGTGCATCCAGTGCGTGTAACGCTCGCGCTCGACGCTGCCCGGGGGGGGCACGAGGCGGCCGGCGCCGTGCCGATCGAGGAGCGATTCGAGCACCGCGCCCGACTCGGCGTACACGTGGTCTCCGTCGACGACCGCGGGCGCCTTGCCGAGCGGGTGTACGGCCTTGAGCGCCGGCGGCGCCGCGAGGGTCGCCGGGTCGCGCTCGTAGCGCCGCACCTCGTACTCGAGGCCGAGCTCTTCGAGCAGCCAGATGACCCGGTGGGAGCGCGAATGGTTGAGGTGGTGGACCGTGATCATGAGTCTCGCGCATCCGTCGCACCGGCGCCGTCGCTCGGCGCATCGGAGGTGTCGTCGCCGCCGTCTCCCGCGTCGCCGGCGTCGTCCGGGCAGGCCGCCGGACCGACACAAGGCGGGAAGTAGCTGGGTGTCTCCGTGCACCCGGCCGCCCCGAAGATCACGCCGGCCAGGGCCAGAGCCGCCAGCACGATGCGGGAAGAGGAAAGGCGGCCGACGGCGTATTCACGACGAGAAAAACGCACGCCGCGCACGGTAGCCGAAAATTTCAAAAACTTGCCCGGCTACTCGTCCGTCTAGTAATGCGGGAATACTCGCGCGACCCCGATCGCTATCGAGCGCGTCACACGAACCGGCCGCAGTGCCCTTTGCCGGATGAGCTTATGAGCCGCAGGACCACCACCATCCTCCCCCCGCCGTCGGACTTCCCCATTCCGATGCCGGATACCGCCGCCGAAGTGCCCGACAGCGGGTCGTGGAAGGCGCTCGTCGAGCTGACGATCGAGACCGTCAGGCCCGGGCCGCCCGTCGAGGGCGAGCGGCGGGCGGTCGATCGCTGAGCGCGGCGTTCGCGTCCAGCCGGCCCAGCAGGCGCTCGACCCGCAGCATCGCGTCGAGGTCGCCGCTGCGGTGGGCGTAGTCCATCGCCGCGAAGAGGTGCGTCTGCTCGAGGTCGAGCCGCTCGGGGCGCCGCTCGAGCAGCGCCATGTAGTGCGTGAACGCACGCTCGGGCCCGAAGGAGGCGCGCGGGGCCACCGCGTACCGCACCACCGCGTGCACCGCGTACCGGCCGGGCATCGGCTCCTGCACGAGGTGCCAGTTCACCAGCGGCGCCAGCGCCTGGCGGGCCCGCCGGCCGGCGCGGGCGAGGCGGCCGAGCGACTCGAGGTCCGCGTGGTCGCCTTCGAGGTGCGAGAGCACGCCGAGTAGCCGCCGGCTCTCGGGGCCGAGGCGCGCCCAGGCCCACGTGACGAGGAGCGACACCTCGGGCAGGTCGTCCTCGTGGGCGATGACCCGCACGCGCGCCGCGCCCTTCTCCTCGAGGTAGGCCTGAAGGTGGGGCACGGTGGCCGCGCCCGACCCGACGATCGAATCCGCGATGTCGAGCGCGAGGGGGTTCCAGCGAAGGACGCGCGTGAGGGGCGCGACGCGGGGGAAGGCGTTGCGCCCCGTCGTCACGAGGGGCGCGGTGACCGGGAAGACGAGCACCCCGGCGAGGAGGCACCGCCGCGCGGTGATGACGAACGTCGCCGGCGTGCCCGCGAGCTCGCCGAGGAGGCGCGCCATCGCGTGGTCGTCTTCATGGTTGTCGAGCACGATGAGGCGCTCGCTCCGCGCGAGGAAGGCGCGAAGCCCGGGGACGAGGGCGCGCCGCTCGCGCGACGTGCCGTACCGGATCGCGAGCATCTCGGCGAGCGTGCGGAAGTCCCAGGCCCCGACGCGAAACCAGTCGAGGCGCCCCTCGAAACGGCGAGAGACTGCGTGCGCAAGGGCGCACGCCAGCACGGATTTTCCGCTGCCGCCCGAGCCGACGAGCGCGAGGCGCGCGGGGCGGGTCTCTTCGAGGGTGCGGGCGAGGGTCGCGAGCTCGCCGGCGCGGCCCTTGAGGCCGCGCGGCTTGGGCGGGAAGCGCTTCACGGGGGCCGGGAGCTTGCGGAGTTTCGCCGGGGCGTGCCAGAGTTTTCGTGGGTCCAGTTTCGTGACACGACGGACGATTCGCGACGATCACAGCCTGCCGGCGGCGCACGTCGGGTACCTCGTCGAGCTCGCGAAGCGCTGGCACGTCGCGGCCGACGCGCTCCTCGCCGACTCGGGCCTCGACGAGGCGAGCCTGCGCAGGCCCGAACAGCGGGTGCCCATCGCCGTGGCGGTGCACCTCCTCGAGCGCCTGCGCGCCCTCACCGGCGAGCCGGCCCTGGGTCTCTATCTGGGCCTCCAGATGCACGTGTCGGCCCACGGCTTCCTGGGGTTCGCGGCGCTCAGCGCGGGGACCATGCGCGAGGCCGTCGAGCTCTCGATCCGGTACCTGCCCATCGTGACGACGGCGCTCGGGCTGTCGCTTCGGGTCGAGGGCCGCGAGGCGTCGATCCTCGTCGAGGAGAACGCCGACTTCGGTTCCGCGCGCGACATCGTGCTGCTCGCGCTCCTCGTGGGGCTCGCGCGCGTCGGCGAGACGATGACGGGGCGCGACCTCCCGGGGCACATCGAGCTGGCGGTGCCGGCGACCAGCGCGGCCGCCGAGCGCAAGCTCCCTCACGTGCGGTTCGGGCAGCCGGCGACCCGCGTGGTGTTCGACGCCGCGCTGCTCTCGAGTCCCTACAAGATGGCCGATCCGGTCGCGCTGCAGCTCGCGCGCGAGCAGTGCGAGCGGGTCCTCGGCTCCCTCGGCCTCGACGGGCGGATCGCGGGGCGCGTGAGCGCGGCCCTCTCGGCCGCCCGGAGCGGCTTCCCCTCGCTCGACGAGGTGGCCGCGGGGCTGCACGTGTCGGGGCGGACCCTGAAGCGGCAGCTCGCCGCCGAGGGGGTCTCGTTCTCCGCGCTCGTCGAGAAGGAGCGCCGCGAGCGGGCGATCCTCCTGCTCGGGTCGTCGTCGCTCTCGCTCAAGGACGTCGCCGAGCGCCTCGGCTACTCGAACGCCGCCAACTTCTCCCGCGCCTTCCAGCGGTGGACGGGCACGACGCCCGGCGAGCACCGGGCCGGCGGCGAGCGCAAGTGACGCTCAGGGCAGCTTGAGCGCGTAGAGCTTCCCGTCGCCGACGACGAACGCGCGGCCGTGCACGAAGATCGGCGTCGTGAAGTGGCGCGTCTTCGGGATGGTGTCCGAGCCCGTCACGATCGCCGTGCCCTTCTCGAGGTCCCACGCGTGGAGCTGGTCGCCGTCGCCCCCGGAGTTGGCGATGTCGGTGCCCATCGACCAGACCATGAAGTCCTTGGTGCCGTCGCTCGAGGTGATCGACGGCGAGCCGCCGCCCTGCGCGTTCACGCACCAGGGCACGCTGATGGCGCCGTCGGCGGCGAGCGTGATGGCCTCGAGGTTGCCGTCCTGCACGCCGTTGCCGCAGTTGAGCGCGACGCCGTTCTCGGTGTTGCTCACGAACGCGACGAAGGTGCCGTCGGGGGTGACGGCGTCGGCGCCCACGTTCGAGAGCTCGCCCATGTTGACCCTGGCCTTCTGAGGCGGGTCCGACTCGCCGCCGAGGTTCGCGCGGTTGAGGACGTACGCGTCGTTGTCCTTGCCGAGCTGCACGATCATGTGCGGCGGGGTGACGTTGGGGTCGTCGATGACGAGCGGGCCCGAGCCGCCGAGATCCTCGTCGCCGTTGTCGTCGACGGCGTGGAAATAGCTGGTCGAGCTCTGGGTGAAGCCGAAGCCCCCGGCGGTCGTGAAGTGGACGACCGAGAAGGCCCCCTTCCAC
Organism: uncultured delta proteobacterium; assembly: GCA_963797395.1. GTDB lineage: Bacteria > Myxococcota_A > Polyangia > Polyangiales > Polyangiaceae > Palsa-1150. The sequence goes on along the minus strand of CAWCPA010000006.1, from coordinate 2,765,141 downwards.
CCGGCCGCGCCGGACCCGTTGTCGCCGTTGCCGGTCGTCGCGAAGACGTCCGTGCCGTCGCTCGCGGGGCCGCCCGCGGCCCACATGCCGGCCTCGGTCGAGGGGGTCACCCAGTGCTTGGTCGCGCCGAGCACCGTCGCCGGCGTCGCGTCGAGGGGAATGGCGACGATCCACCCGTGGTAGAAGGTCGTCTGGGGCCCCGTGCACATGGTGTCGGCGGCCGCGTGCATCCCGCAGTCGCCCCAGTGGCCGCCGTACGTCACGTAGGCGACGCCGTTCACGATGAGGACGGCGCTGCGCTGGTTCTCGACGCCCGGCACGAACGCGCCGATGGCGCTGTCGGTGATCTTCGAGACGTCGAGGCTCCACACCTCGTGAAAGTCGTCGATCGACCACGCGTGGATCGTGTGGGTCTTGATGCCGTTCGCGGCGGTGCCGTTCCCCGTCGCCGCGTCGAAGACGATGAGGCGCGTCGTCGGATCGATCGCGGGCGTGCCCGTGATGCCGATCGGCTTGATGTTGCCGCAGCCGCAGGGGCTGAAGCTCACGGTCGCGGGCGCGCCCGCGCTCTTCGCGGCGATGACGCTCTTTCCGGTCGTCTCGTCGAGCGCGTAGAGGTCGTTGCTCTCGGTGGCGACGTAGAAGGTGCCCTTGCCGTTCACGCCGTTCGTCACGTAGAGGGGAGAGGCGTAGATGTGGTCGGGGCTCGTCGCGCTGGCCGAGGCGGTGCCGTCGAAGGTGGTGTCGAGCTTGAGCGTCTTGCCCATGAAGGCGCTCTCGGTGAACGCCGGGTCGACGAAGAGGCCGTCGCGGTTGATGTGCTTGTGGATCTGGAGGACGTCGGCTTCGGAGGTCGTGGTGCTCATGCCGGCGTCGGAGCCGCTCGTGGCCGCGTCGCCGGCCGGAGCGCCCGAGGACGCGTCGTCGCCCGCCGAAGACGAGCCCGACGCGGAAGAACCCGACGACGAAGAGCCGCTCGCAGCCCCGCTGCCCTCGCCGTTGGCGTTCGAACCCGGGTGGTCGGAGCCGCAGCTCGCCGCCACCAAGACCACGAACGAACCGATTCGCGCTGCGAGCCCACGGTCCATGGCGTCGCCCTCCGATCGCACAGCCTAACAGGCTGAAGGCGACCGGAAGGCGCTTGCCACTGCCGTTGAAAACCTACAGCGGCGCTCGGGCGCGTTGCTCGCGTGGTCTCAATCGTTCAAGGCGCCCGCGTTGATCCAGTTCTCGATCTCGTCCGCCTGGGCCTCGGTGAGCGGCGTGAGGCCGAGCGGCATCTTGGAGCCGCACGGGGAGCCTTGGTCGGGATCGATCTTCTTGTAGAGGATGCTGTCGGCCGCGTTGTTCGGGATGACGCGGGTGCCCATCCCTCCGCACGCGATGCCCATCGCGCCGACGTTGACGAGGTTCGAGAACGCGGCGGCCTTGGAGCTCATGTCGAGGTGCCCCTCGCTGACGCCGATGCCGCTCGGGTTGTGACACTGCACGCAGATGGGCGAGATGATGTCGCCGTAGACGGCGGTGAACGTCGGGGCCGGCGGGCCGGCTTCGACGACGTGCTGCGCGGCGTCCTCGATGTTCCGCGCCGCGTCCTCGATGTTGCTGCGCGCGGCGTCCTCGATGTTCTGGGACGCGTCGAGCAGGTTCGCGACGCCGCCGTCGAACGGCGCCTCGGCAGGGCTCGTGCTCGAACATGCAGCGGCCGCGGCCACGCACGCGAAAGCGCCAACGGTCAAGATACGCATGAAACCCTCTCCTTCGTTGATTGTCTGCGAGCTCCCGCTGGAGCTGATGCACGCCTTTGCGGGGTGCGAGGTGCGGGCGGTGTTTGCCAGCGCCGTGCCCGCGACGCGGGCCCATCGCGGGCCGTCGCGGCGTGAATGAGCGCTCGCGCGCGCGCACCGATCGCCCGCGTCGACGCGCGCCGCCGAGAGCGCCTACGCTGCCCGCCATCGTGGCCGGTCCTCCTCGCTCGCCTCGCTCTCCGATCGCTCCCTTCGCCGGCGGTTCTCCTGGATGGCTCGCCGAAGGCGGGCCCTTCGTCTGGCGACCGTACTGCCAGCACCAGACGGCACCTCCGCCGCTGCCGGTGGTCGCCGCACGCGGCTGCCGCCTCGTCCTGGCCGACGGGCGCGAGCTGGTCGACGGCGTCGCCTCGTGGTGGACCGCGGCGCACGGATACGGGCACCCGCACGTCCGCGAGCGCGTCGCGAGGCAGCTCGAAGCGCTGCCGCACGTGGCGTTCGGCGGGCTCGCCCACGAAGCGGGCTACACGCTGGCGAAGCGGCTGAGCGATCTGCTCCCGCCGGGCCTGTCACACGTCTTCTTCACCGAGAGCGGCTCGGTGGCGGTCGAGGTGGCGCTCAAGATGGCGCTCCAGTCGTTCCACAACGCGCACGCCGGGCCCGGCGCGCCGCGCCGCACGGTGGTCGCCTTCGAAGGCGCGTATCACGGCGACACCTTCGCGACGATGTCGCTCTGCGATCCCGTCGACGGGATGCACGCGGCGTTCGCGGGGAGCGGCGTCCGGGTGGTGCACCTGCCGCTGCCCGCCGCGGGCGATCGCTTCGAGGAGGCGTTCGCGGCGGTCGGACCGGAGGTCGCGTGCGCGGTGGTGGAGCCGCTGGTGCAGTGCGCGGGCGGCATGCGGGTGCACGGGCCGGAGGCGCTGCGGCGCATCCGCGCGGCGTGCGACGCGCACGGGGCCCTGCTCGTGTTCGACGAGATTGCGACGGGCTTTCACCGGACGGGCAAGCGCTTCGCGCTCGACGAGGCGGGCGTCGTGCCCGACGTCGTGGTGCTCGGAAAGGCGCTGACCGGCGGGACGCTGCCGCTCGCCGCGGCGGTCGCGAGCGAGGCGGTCTTCGCGGCCTTCCTCGACGAGGCGGCAGGCAAGGAGCTCCAGCACGGTCCGACGTACATGGCCAACGCGCTGGCCTGCGCGGCCGCGCACGCGAGCCTCGATCTGTTCGCGGGCGAGGACTACGAGGCGCGCGTCGCGCGCATCGCCGAGGCGCTCCGCGCCGGGCTCGCGCCGCTGGCCGGGGCGCCGGGCGTCGTGGACGTGCGGGTGAAGGGCGCGATCGGCGCGGTGCAGATGGCGCCGGGCGCGGCGCCCCCGTCGAGCGCGTTCGTCGCGAAGGGGGTGTTCGTGCGGCCGCTCCGCCTGCGCGGGGCCGACGTGGTGTACCTGATGCCGCCGCTCGTCATCGGTCCCGAGGACCTCGGCGCGCTGACCGGCGCGGTCGCCGAGACGCTGCGCGAAGGGACTACCTGAGGAGCTTCTCGATGTGCTGCGAGAGCTTCACGTAGAGGTCGCGCACCTGCGCCACGGCCTTCTCGCCCTCGTAGGGCCGCTGCACGTAGACGGTGCGCACGCTCGGGGGGGAGGCGTCGAGCTGGTGCTGCTCGGCGTACTTGCGGGCCTCGAACCACTTTTGCCCGGCATCGTCGCAGGCCCGGTAGAACTCGTCGCAGAGCTGCCGGAGCGGGGCGTCGTCGATGGCGAGGCAGTCGATGGCGCGCTTGAGGTCCACGCGGCGCTCGAACCCGTGCTCGATCGGCGTCGTCGAGGCCTCCTTCGCGGAGGCCGCGGGGACGTGAAGAGGGGGCATGAAGCTCCAGGCCCTCTGGAGAGCGTCCATGATGGCGAGCTTGAGGGGCTCGAGTTCGAGCAGCCGGAGTTTACCGATGGCGTCGTTCACGTTTCACCCGTTCCCGTGGGTCCCGTCGTGGCCCCGGACCAGGAACTATAGCAGCTGGCGCCCGGAGGCCGGCCGCGAGAAGCGACGAGCAAAAACGAGGGCGAGGTGTAGGCGAGGCGACGGCGCGATGCGTTGACGCGCATCTCTCGCGCCGGTAAACGCAAAACCGTGCCGGGCGCTTCACACCAGTCACGTCAGGCGCCGGCCGCCGCGATCGCATCCACGCTGCCGTCGCCCACGAACCCGTTCGCGCCGCCGTCGTCCGGCGGGCGCCGGTTCATGGTGGGGCTCCTCTGGTTCGGGGCGCTCGCGACGCTCGCGTACTGGGTCATCTGGTTCGGCGTCGACCGCACCTGGCTGGCGACCGCCGATACGCCTGCGTACTACACCTTCGAGAACGCGTTCCCCATCGCCGACGGCTGGATGGCGGTGACGGGCGCGCTGGGGGCGGTGGCGCTCCAGCGGAACAAGCAGGCGGCGCTCCTCTGGATGCTCCTCGCCGGGAGCGCGGCCCTCTACCTCGCCGGCATGGATGTGCTCTTCGACCTCGAGAACGGGATTTACCGCGCCTCGAACGGCGGAATCGGGAACGTCGCGGTCGAGCTCTTCATCAATGTGGGCTGCTTCCTCGGCGGAATCGCCATCATCCGCTTCGCCTGGGGCCACCGCGCGTACTTCCTGTCCCTGAAGTAGGGCTACAATCGGGCGATGCGCATCGCCCTCCTCTATCCGCCGCCCTGGAAGATCCCGGCGGCCGGCGAGCGGCCGGCCCCCGACGGCGGCCCGCCCGAGGAGTACGCGGACGGGGATCTCGACGGGGACTTCTTCCAGACGCCCTACGGGCTCTTCGCGCTGGGCGCGCAGGCCCTCCGCGCCGGCCACCAGGTGAAGGTGCTCAACCTCTCGGGCTTCACGTGGTCGCGGGTGCAGGAGGTGCTGCGCGACCTCGACGCGGAGCTCTACGGCCTCTCCTGCTGGACCGCGAACCGGCGCGGCGTCGCGCTCGTCGCGGAGGAGATCAAGCGCCTGCGGCCGGCCGCGCACGTGGTGGTCGGCGGGCCGCACGCGACGCCGTTCGCGCGCGAGATGCTGCTCCACCACGCGGCGATCGACGGCGTGTGCATCGGCGAGAGCGAGCTCACGTTCCTGGACCTCGTCGATCGCCTCCAGAACGGCCGCGGGATGGTGGGCGTGCCGGGCATGGCGTACCGCGTCGCCGCGCCGAACGCGGCCGAAGCGGTCGAGGTCGGGCCCGAGCGGCCGGCGCTCGAGGACCTCGACGGGCTGGCGTCGCCGCACGACTACTTCGATACGCACATCGTGATGACGTCGCGCGGGTGCCCGTGGCGGTGCACGTTCTGCGGGGCCGAGGCGAGCTGGGGGCGGGGATACCGCGCGCAGTCGGTGCCCTACGTGCTCGACGCGCTCGAGCGGGCGGTCGAGCGCGCGCCGGTGAAGATGATCCAGATCAAGGACGACACCTTCACCACGAACCGCAAGCGCGTCGTCACGCTCTGCCGCGGCATCCGCGAGCGGAAGATGCAGTTCTTGTGGAGCTGCGACACGCGCGTCGACGTCCTCGGCGACGATCTCCTCCGCGAGATGCGGCTCGCGGGCTGCGAGCGCCTGAGCCTCGGCGTCGAGTCGGGCTCGCAGAAGATCCTCGACGCGATCGACAAGAAGATCACCCCCGACGAGATCGTCGAGTCGAGCGCGCTCGCGAAGAAATACGGCATCAAGCTCCGCTACTACATGATGATCGGCAACCGGGGAGAGACGCGCGAGACCGTCGAAGAGTCGATGCGCTTCCTCGCGCGCGCGAAGCCGCACCAGTACATCTTCGCGTGCCTGTCCGTGTATCCGGGCACGCGCGACTTCGACGAGGCCGTGAAGGCCGGGTGGCTCGACGCCGAGTTCTACTTCGAGCGCGACTTCCAGGAGCTGAAGACGACCTTCGACGCCTCCGACGAGGACACGGCGTTCATGCGCGACTGGTTCCTGCGGAACAAGGGGCTCAAGTCGGCGTTTCGCGAGAGCAACGAGGACTACGAGGCCATCCTCGGGCGCCTCGGCGACCATCACGCCGCGCACATGGACCTCGGCGGCGCGTACTGCCGCGCGGGGCGCCTCGAGGACGCCGAGCGGCACGTGCGGCGGGCCCTCGAGCTCGACTATCCCGCCCCGGGCCTCGCGCTCAACTACCTCGCGTGCATCGCGGCGATGCGTGGCGACGTGGGGCGCGCGCAGGAGGTCCTCGGCGAGGCCATGAAGCGTGACGGGCAGCACGGGGTGCTCCTCCGCAACGCCCGCGCGCTCCAGGCCTGGTCGGCGGGCGCCGACGCGCCCGAGCTCGTCGCCGAGCACGACTTCCAGCTCCTCGAGCGCGGCGCGCAGCCGACGCTCCCGGGCCCGCTCCCCGGCGACTTCGCCGTGTGGCAGCCGCCGCCCGCGCCGCCCGCGCGCCCCGTGGGATCGCGGCTGGACCCGCGCAAGCTGCGCCTCGTCACGGCCTGAGAACGCGTCCCAGAACCGGGCGATACCTTCGCGATCCCGCCGCCGGGGGTCGTCAACGTACGGGAGTACGTTTCCTCGCCCCGTCGACGGCCTCGCTCGGTCCCCCCGGTTCTGGGACGCGTTCTCGCTCCGTCCTTCCTCGTTCATCGAATCGGCTCGAGCTCTCGCTTCGCTCGAGCTCTCGCTTCGCTCGGGCCGCGAAGTCCCCGTAGGCCGTGCATGCCGACCATCGTCGACAGGGCCGACGGAGAGAACGACCCTTCGCGAAGCCCCCCCCAAAAGACCCGAACCTGTCCGCTTGCTAACGAATTTGGCGATCCGGGAGATCCCGCGCCCGGGGCCGTCCCGCCGAACGGCCACCCGACTGGCGTCGCCGCCGGTCCGTCGTTGTCGTGGACCGCCAGGTCCCGCGCGAGCGAAGCGAGAGCGCGCATCCACAAACCTCCCCACGAGGCTGAGAGAACGCGTCCCAGAACCGGGCGAGACCGAGCGAGCCCGTCGACGGGGCGAGGAAACGTACTCCCGTACGTTGACGACCCCCGGCGGCGGGATCGCGAAGGTATCGCCCGGTTCTGGGATGCGTTCTCAGTGAGGCTGGTAGCTGCGGGCGAGCGCGGCGAAGAGGCCGCCGAAGACCGCGACGAGCAGGAACGTGAAGCTGAGGAGGAGCCGGCGGCGTCGCTTGCGGCCGTCGAGGGCGCCGTCGACCTCGATGTTCACGTCGCGCTCGATCGCCTTCACGTCGAGCACGGGCGCCTGCGGCGCGAGCGACACCGCGACCGGGATGCCCGGGCTGAGGGAGACGGGACGGGAAGCGTAGGCGGGGGCCGGGGGTGCCGCCGCCACCGGCGCCGCGGACGCGAGGTGCGCGGGCGGGGAGGGGGCGATGGCGGGGGCCGGGCGTCGCTCGAGATTCCTCCAGGCGCTTCTGGAGCTCACGCACCATGTGCTGAAGCGGCGCGATGGCCTCGTCGATGGCGGCGCGCGTGGCCCGCGGGTCTTCGCGAGGCTCGGGGGCCGGCGCGCGCGAGAGCGTGGGCTCCGCCTGGAGGACGACCGACGGCGACGGCCCGAAGGGCTGCGGGTGGTGCGGGACGAGGCTCGCGACGGGCGCGGCGGAGGCGATCGGCGCCGCGGGCGCGGCGGACACGACCGGGATGGCTGTGACCGGGACGGCCGTGACCGGCCCGACCGGCGCCGCGACGACCGGAGGCGCCGCGGGCGTCACGGGCCTCGGCGCGAGCGCGGGCGGCTCGGCGCGGGGCGCCTCGGCGGGAGCGGCGTTGCTCGCGTTGGGGACGATGCGCCAGGGTGGATTGGGCGCGGGCGCCTCGTCGGCGGCCTTCGACGAAGCCTCGACGGCGTCGGGCACCGACTTTCGCGCCGGCATCGGCGAGATGGGCAGATCGGGCGAAGACTGCTGGCGCTGCACCTTCGGGCCGGCGACCGGCGCAGCGGGCGCCTTCGGGGCGAGGGGAGCGGACGGTTTGAGGGGTGAGACCGCCGGCGCGGCTGCCGCCCCTTTCACGGGGGCAGCCGGGGAAGCGCGCGGAGGTACGACTCCCCTTTGCTGCCACGGGAGTCGCTGCCACAGGAGGCGGCTTGGGTGGCGACCCAGGTCCCTTGGCACCTGCTTGGGTCATGGGAACACGGTGCACCAAGCCACGCGACGTCGCAAGGATTACGGTATCGGCGCTTCGTGGATTGTGGCCGAGGGTGCGCCCGGAGCCCTCGGCGCGTGCGCCGTCTTGGCGTGAGAGCCGCGAAGGCGATCGGCGACGACGTAGAACGCGGGCACCACGAGCAGGCTCAGCGCGGTCGAGAGCACGAGGCCACCGATCACCGCGTCCGCCATGGGGCCGCGCGTCTCGGAGCCCGGGCCGAGGCCCATCGCCGAGGGGACCGCCGGCCATCATCGTGGCGACGGCCGTCATGAGGATGGGCCGGAGGCGCACGGGCCCGGCGCGCAGCATGGCGCCGCCCGCGTCCAACTGCTCCTTTTCGCGCACCTCGTTCGCGTAGTCGACCAGGATGATCGAGTTCTTCTTCACGATGCCCATCAGCAGCAAGAGGCCAATCATGCTGAAGACGTTCAGCGTCTTTCCCGCGAGGAAGAGGGCGAACATCGCGCCCGCCACCGACAGCGGGAGGATGGTGAGGACCGTGACGGGGTGAAGGAAGGAATTGAACTGCGAAGCGAGCACCATGTACGCGACCAGAATGCCGACGAGGAGCGCGAAGACCAGGCTCGACATCGCGTCGCCGAACTGCGAGCTCTGGCCGCCCAGCACCACGCGGTAGCCCGTGGGGGCCGAGGCGGCCAGCGACTGCACGTACGCGAGCGCGTCGCCCTGCGCGTGCCCGGGCGCGACGTTGCCGGTGATGGTGATCGCGCGCTCGCGGTCGGCGTGGTTGATCTGCTGGAGCTCGGCCTGCTCCTTCATGGTGACGACCGACGAGAGCGGGACGAGCGTGCCCGAGGCGGTGCGCACCCGGAGGGTCGCGAGGTCTTCGGGCCGTGACCGCTGCGAGCGGATCAGCCGGACGCGGATGTCCATGCGCCGCCCGCCCTCGGAGTACTGCCCGATGACCACGCCCCCGACCAGAGCGCTGACGGCGTTCGCGATGTCGTTCACCGACACGCCCACGTCCACCGCCCGCCCGCGGTCGGGGGTCACGACGATCTCGGGCGCGCCGAGCTGGTAGTCGCTGTCGACGTCGGTCACGAAGCCGGAGGCCGCGACCTCGGCCTTCATCTTCATCGCGATCCCCACGAGCGTGTTCCAGTCGCTCCCGCGCACCGAGAACTCGATGGGATAGCCCTTCGTCCCGCCGAACCCCTGCTGCGACAGGTCCTGCACCGCCGCCCGCAGCCCGGGGTACGACCCGAACTCCTTGCGCATGACCGCGGAGAACTGCGATTGCGTCAGCTTTCGGTCGCCGATCGGGACCATCGTGACCGAGAGGGACGCGCTCCCCGGGCTCACGTTGCTCAGCACGTTCTTCACCTCGGGACGCCCCGAGAGGAACGCCTCCGCCCGGCGCACGTAGGCGTCGGTCTCGTCGAGCGTCGCGCCCACCGCGGTCGTCAGGCGCACGCTCAGGCGGCTCTGGTCCTGCGACGGCACGAACTCCTGCTGGAGCCGGGACCCCGTGAAGGCCGCCGCGCCGAGCACCGCCGCCGCGATCCCCAGCACCAGCCAGGGCGCGCGGAGCGTGCGCGCGAGCGCCCACCCATACCCGCGCGCCAGGCCGTCGAAGAGCCGGTCGGCCAGCCGCGGCTCGCCCGCGCCGTGGCCGTGGGCTGGCGCGGTCTGCAGCATCTGCGCGCAGCGCGACGGCGCCAGCGTGATGGCCTCGACGTACGAGATGGCGACCGCCACCGACAGGGTGACGCCGAACTGCAGGAAGAACTTCCCGACCATGCCGCTCATGAACGCGACCGGCATGAAGATCGCGATGACCGCGATGGTCGCCGCCAGCGCCGCGAACGTGATCTCCTTCGTGCCTTCGGCGGCGGCGCGCACGCGGTCCTTCCCCATCTCGGCGTGCCGGAAGATGTTCTCCATCACCATGACCGCGTCGTCGACGACGAGGCCCACGGCGAGCGAGAGGCCGAGCAGCGTGAAGGTGTTGAGCGTGAAGCCGGCGAAGTACAGGATGGCGATCGTGCCGAGGAGCGACATCGGGATCGCGAAGAGCACGTTCATCGTGCTCGACAGCGACCCGAGGAACACCCAGCAGACGAGCGCCGTCAGGAGGACCGCGAGCCCGAGCTCGATCGCGATCTCGTCGACCGACTCCTGGATGAACCCGGTCGTGTCGAAGATGACCTCGAGCTTCATCCCCGGCGGCAGGGTCTTCTGCAGGCCGCCGATCGCCGCGCTCACCGCCTTGGCGACGCCCACGGCGTTCGACCCGGGCTGCTTCAGGATGCCCATCGCCTGCACGGGCGTGCCGTCCTTGCGCGCGTAGGACGTGATGTCGACGAACCCGTCCTCGACGAGCGCCACGTCGCGCAGCCGGACGGTCGCGTCGCCGCTGCTCCGGATGACGATGTTGCGCATCGTCTCGAGGTCCGGCGCCTCGCCGACCACGCGCACGTCGAACTCGCGCCCGCCGTTGTCGAGCGACCCGCCTGGCAGGTTCACGTGCTGCTTTTGCACGGCGCCCATCACGTCGGTCACCGTCACGCCCGTGGCGACGAGCTTGTCCGAGTCGACCCAGATGCGGATGTTCCGGTCGAGGTACCCCATCGTCGTGATCTGTCCGACGCCGGGGATGGTCTCGAGCATGTCCTCGACCTGGTAGCGCGCGATGTCGGCGAGGAGCTGCCGCGAGAAGGGCCCCGAGAGGCCCACGGTCATGATCGGCTGGTCGTCGGGGTTGCTCTTGGAGACGACCGGCGCGTCGGCGCTCGCCGGCAGCGACCGCTGCACCTGCGCGACCTTGGCCTGGGTGTCTTGCAGCGCGAGGTCGATGTTGCGCGACAGGTCGAACGTGGCCGTGACCCGCGCCGAGCCCTGCTTGGCCGAGGACGCGAGCGTCAGCACGCCCGTGACCTGCGACATCGCGTCTTCGATCGGGTTGATGAGGCCCGTCTCGATGTCCTCGGGCGACGCGCCCGCCCACGTGACGCTCACCGTGACCGTGGGGTTGTCCACGTCCGGGAACTGGCTCACCCCGATGCGCGTGACCGCGATGAGGCCGAAGAGGATCGTCCCGGCCATGAGCATCCACGCCAGCACCGGCCGGCGCAGGCAGATGTCGGTGAGGTTCACTGGGCCTTCCTCCGGTGGCCGCCGCCGGCCGCCTGCTCGCCGTCGGCCGCGCCCGCGTCGGACGGCGTCTCCGCGGGATCGGCGGCGGGGCCCGCGTCCGTGTCGCCCGCGAGGGCGAGGGTGGTGCGCTCGTTGATCGCGACCGGCGCGCCCTCGCTGAGCGGCTCGAAGCCGCGCACGACGAGCAGGTCGCCGGCCTTGAGGCCCTGCGTGATCTCGACGCCGCCCTCGGGCGTGTGCATCCCGAGCGACACGCTCCGCACGTGGGCGACGTCGCTCGCGTCGACCGTGTAGACGACGTTGCCCTTCTCGGTCGGCTGCACCGAGAGCGAGGGGACCACGATGCCCTGCCGCGCGTCGCCGATGGGCACGTTGACGTCGCAGAACGCGCCCGGGCGCAGCCAGTACTTGTGGTCGGTGTCGTCCACGGTCGCCGTCACCTGCACGAGCCGCGTCGTGGGGTCCGCCGCGGCGGCGACGAGGATGATCTTCGCGTCGTAGGTGCGCGAGCTCTCCCGCAGCGTGAGCTGCGCGTTCATGCCGACCTTGACGCGCGGCGCGTCGGCCTCCGTCACGGGGAACCGCAGGAGGAGCGGGTCGCGCTGGAGCAGCGTCGCGAGCACCGTCCCCGGCTGGAGGTACTGGCCCGCCTGCACCGTGCGCGACTGGATGACCCCCGCGAACGGCGCGCGCACCGTGGCGTCGCGCAGGTTCAGCTGCGCCACGCGGAGGGACTGCTGCGCGGCGTCCGCGTCGGCCTGCGTGCTCTCGACGCTCGTCTCGTACTGCTCGATCTCCTCGCCGGCGACCAGGCCCGGGTGCGCCGCGACGGCGCCCTGCCGGCGCGCGAGCTCGGCCTGGGCGGCCTTGTGGGCGGAGTTCGCCTTGTCGAGCGCCGCCTTCGCCTGGTCGACGGCGACCTGGAAGCGCTCGATCTCGATGACGACGAGCGAGTCGCCCTGCTTCACCGTCTGCCCCTCGACGAAGCCCACCTTGTCGACCGCGCCCGTCACGCGGGCGGTGATCTGCACCTGCTGGAAGGCGTCGATGCTCCCCGGCGCGAGCACGTTGTACTGGACCTGGCGGACGTCGACGGGCGCCACCTCGACGGGGTACTGGAGCTTCGTGGCGGCCTTGGGCTTCTTCAGCGCCGACTCCTCGCCGCGCGAGCAGCCGGCGGCCGCGAGGAGGAGCAGCGCGGCGAGCGTCGTTCGATTCACTTGAGCTCCGTTCCGAGCGTGCCGAGCCCCAGGGCCTGGCGCAGGTTCAGGTAAGCGACGGCCATCGCGTACTGGGCCTCCGCGTAGTTGACCTCCGCGGTGAAGCGGCTGTCGCTCGCGTCGACCAGCTCGATGGCCTTCGCGAGGCCCTGGCGATAGAGGATGGCGGTCTCCTCGACGCCGAGGCGCGCCGCGTCCCGCGCTTGCCCGGCGACCTTGAACTCGGCCTGGGCCGAGACGAGGAGCGCGACGGCGCTGCGCACCTGCGCCTCGACGCTGCGCACGAGCTGCCGGAGGTTGAGGTCGGCGATCTGCGCCTGCGCGTCCCGCGAGTGCTTGTCCGCGTACCGCGAGCCCGCGTCGTAGAGCGTCCACGAGAGGTTCGCCTGGAGGGTCTCCTGGTTCCACTGCTTGGTGGTCGTCGGCGGGTTCGACGTGCCCGATGCGGTCCCGGTGAGGCCGATCGTGGGCAGGATGCGGAGCAGCGGCTCGTCGGCGAAGTGGTGCGCCGCGGCGGACGCGTACCGGTCGACGACCACGTCGGGCCGGTGATCGAAGGCGAAGCGCACGAGCGCGTCGGGGGCGCCGGGCGCGCGCTCGGCGGCCGCGAGCGTCGCGTCGGGGGTGGCGAGGCCGGAGGGGACCGGGGCGTTGATGACGAACCCGAGCTGGATGTACGCGCTGGCGAGCGTGCCCTTGTCGGCCTCGAGCTCGCGGCCGGACGCGGCCAGGTCCACCTTCGCGCGCGTGACGTCGTTGGAGCTCGTGAGCTGCGCGTCGGCGCGCGCCTGGGTGTCGTTCAGGTTGGCCTGGGCGTTGTCGAGCTGGCGCTGCGCGGCGTCGACGACGGCGCTCGTCGTGAGGACCGAGAAGAAGGCGCTGGCGGCGCTGAAGCCGAGGAGGCGCTTGTCGTCGACGTTCTGCGCGCGCTGGGCGTCGGCGAGCGCCTTGGCCTGCGAGTAGAGCGGGAAGGCGGACGCGTTGAGCAGCGGCTGCGTGAGGACGAGGGCGCCCGTCGCGACGAGGCTCGGCTGGCCGGACGGCACGACGGCGCTCGCCGTGTCGTTCCCGTTGACCCCGAGCACCGGGAGGAACCCGGCGCGCGCCTTCTCGACCGCCGCGTCGGCGACGGCCACGTTCAGATCCGAGATGCGCGCGCGCTCGTTGCGCGAGAGCGCCAGCGCGACGGCCTCGTCGAGCTCGAGCCCCACGTGCGGCGGCTGCGCGCCCGGCGCCGTCTCCTGCGCGCGCGCGTCCCGCGAGGCGACCGCCGCGCCCAGAAGGCACGACAACGCCCAGACCCGTACCTCCCGACGCTCCATGGTCGTTTCCCGAGCTCGACGACGTCGAGCGCCCCAGCCTTCACGACGATACGCGGGCCGCGAGGGGCAGGGGAAGGCTTCTTTCGGGGCGCGGCGTGGTCGCGGCTCCCGCGATGTAGGGCAGGCGTCCTCCGGGTGCTCAGCGCTCGGGGCGCAGCACGGCGTCGAGCACCCACGCCTGGTCGCCCGCCGCGAGCTCCGCGCCGCAGTGATCGCAGCGACTGCTGTCGCTCTCCACGAGGGGCGCGCCGCACGCGCGGCAGACCAGCGCCGTCATCGACGGCTGCGACGACACGCCCGTCCGCCGCGCGAGCCGCATCATCACGCGCGCGGCCGCGGGCTCCGCCCGGCCGAACTTCGCCGACCAGTAAATCTCCACGTAGGCCCGGTCGAACCCGTCGGCCCCGCCGATTCTCGCAGCGCACGAGATTGGCCGCGCCCACCGCCACGTCGGTGGCCGCGCGCGTCTCCTCGAGGCCCATCTGCGCCGGCCCGGCCTGGAGGAGCGCGGGCGAGGCGCACTTGCGGAGCGGCGTCGCCTGCCCGGAGCGGCCCGCCTGGATCCACTTCCAGAAGACGTACGACCCGCGGTCCTCGAGCACCTCGGCGGCCGCGCCCGGGTCGCGCTGGCGAAGGGCCTCGATCCCGTTCAGCCCGTTCGATCGCGGCGACCCGCCGGGGCCTCGCCACTCCTCGAGCTGCGTGATCTCCGCGAGCACCCAGTCGTGCTCCCCGGAGCAGACGAGCGTGCCGCAGTACTTGCACTTGATGGTCTCGCCCGCGTCGAGCGGCGCGCCGCACTGGGGGCACGCGCGGCCGACCGGGAAGTCGGCGGGCTTCGTCTGCGCGCCGGTGCGGCGCACGATCGACCAGATTTCCGTGTAGGGCTCGACGGGGGCGCGGTGCAGCGCCTTGCGGATCTCGTCCTCGCCGGCCCGCGCGTGGACCTCCGTGTCGCGCGCCTCCGCGTCGAGGCGCACGTGGACGACCTCGAGCACGCCGGCCGCCTCGACGCCCACGACCGATACGCCGAGCACCCGCGCGTCGCCCATGACGTTGCGCCGGTCCTCCTGGCGCATGAGCTCGAGCTGCACCTGGAAGCGGCTGTAGACGCCGTCGCTCACGAAGGGGCGCGCCGGCCGCATGTCGCCCGCGCACCACGCCTGGCGAAGGATGTCGGACATCTGCCTCACGTGGCTCGCGATGCTCTCCTCGGTGAGCGCCGGGTCGCGCGCGCGCAGCACGTCGAGCGAGGGCGGGGGCGCGTCGAACGGGCCGCCGCCGTCGTCGTAGCCGCCGAGGGGCGCGCCGCCGCGAAGGGCCTGCTGCTTCTTCGCGTTCAGGTAGACGACGACCAGCACCGCGCAGACGAAGAAGAAGACCCAGAAGCCGAAGCCATGAAAGCCGCCCCCGGCGACGCCGTTGGCCGCGCCGGCGCCCACGCCGACCCCCAGGCCTCCGCCTCCGAACCCGCCCCCGAAGCCTCCGCCGCCCCCGAAGCCTCCGCCGCCGCCACCCCCGCCTCCGTGGTAGTTCCCGCCGCCCCCCGGGCGCGCGAAGGCGCTCGCCGCGGGCAGCAGGACGGCGGCGACGAGGACCGCGAGGACGGCGTCTCTCCAACGACGGCGGGGCACCATGGGGTGCGCAGTGTAGAGTGCTTTAGGAGGGGAGGGCGACGTTCCCGGGAGAAGAGGGGCGGCGGGGCGCGAGGCCCGCGAGGCTCGCCACGGCCGAGATGAGCGACCCGGGCTCCACGGGCTTCATCACGTGCATCTCGAAGCCGGCGGCGGCGGTGCGGCGCAGGTCCTCGCCGCGCGCGTACGCCGTCAGGGCGATGGCGGGGGTGTGGCCGCCTTGCTCCGGGGGGAGCCGCCGCACCTTCTCCATGAACTCGAGCCCGTCGACGTCGGGCATGCCCACGTCGGAGACGACCACGTCGGGCCGGAAGCGCGGCAGGAGCTCCAGCGCCTCGCGGGCCGACGACGCGCACACCACCACGGCCCCCGACTCGGAGAGGATCTCCTCGACGAGCGACCGCGCGTCTTCCTCGTCGTCGACGACGAGCAGCTTCAGGTGATCGAGCCGCGACTCGTGCGGGCCCTGCGACGCCGCGCGGACCTCGCCGGGCTGGCCCTTGCCGGTCATCACGGAGACGGCCCGCGACGCCGGCAGCTCGATCGTGAACGCCGAACCGCGGTGCAGCCCCTCGCTCTCCGCGCGGATGGTGCCGCCGTGCGCCTGCACGAGCTGCTTGACGATTGCGAGGCCCAGCCCGAGGCCGCCGTGACGGCGCGTCGTGGACCCGTCGGCCTGGCGGAAGGGCTCGAAGATGTGCGGGAGGAAGCCGGGGTCGATGCCCTCGCCGGTGTCGCTCACGCGGATGACGATGCGGTGGCCGAGGCGCCCCGCCGCGAGGTCCACGGTGCCGCCCGCGGGCGTGAACTTGATCGCGTTGGAGAGGATGTTCCAGACGACCTGCTGGAGGCGATCGGCGTCGGCCGCGATGACGCCGAGCGAGCCCACGTCGGCCGTGAGGGAAACGCCCCGCGCCTCGGCCTCGGGGCGCACGGTCTCGAGCGCGCCGTCGATGGCCGCGCCCACGTCGGTCTGCGTGATGTCGAGGCGCATCTTGCCGCCCACGATGCGCGAGACGTCGAGCACGTCCTCGATGATCCGCGTCTGCGCGCGCGCGTTGCGCTCGATGATGCCGAGGGCCCGCGCGAGCTCGGCGGGCGCTTGGCGCCGCGCGACGACGGTCCAGCCGAGGATCGCGTTGAGCGGCGTGCGGAGCTCGTGCGACACGGTCGCGAGGAAGTCGTCCTTCGCGCGGTTGGCCACCTCGGCGTCGGCCCGCGCGGCGCGCTCGCTCTCGAGCAGCTTCGCGCGCTCGCGCGCCAGCTTCTCGGCCGCCTCGCGCGCGAGGACCGTGCTCGTGACGTCGATCGCGAACCAGAGCACCGACTCGACCTTGCCGAGCTGGTTGCGCACCGGCTGCGCGGAGAAGTCGAAGAAGCGCCGCTCGGCCTTCCCGTCGGCGCGCCACTCGCCGTCGATGGGGTACTCGCTCGCCGAGACCGTCTGGCCGGTCGCGATCACGCGCTCGAACATCTCGAGGATCTCGGGCGTCGCGCCCAGCTCCGAGGCGGGGCGGCCGACGACGTCGCGCCCGCCGAAGAGGTGCTGGTGCGCGAGGTTCGAGAACTCGCAGACGAAGCTCGCGCCGCCCACGATGCACACGATGGCCGGCGCTTCCATCAGCACGGCGTGGAAGCGGTCGAACCGCCAGCGCTGCGTGACCGCCCACGCGGCGCGCTCGGCGAGCGTGCGGAGGAGGCGCTTCTCGACGTCGGAGAAGTCGTGGCTCTTCGACGACTCGATCTGCGTCACGCCGATGACGCTCCCCTCGTGGAGGAGCGGCACGCCGAACAGGCTCCGCGCCCCGTCGTCGCCCGGCGCCGCCGTCTGGAGGAACGGCTCGCCCGTCGCCGCGATGACGCCCGCGAGGCCCGTGCCCACGGGCACCGTGCGGCCCGGGCGCTCGCTCGCGCGGCCCACCGAGGCGCGCACGCGGAGGACGTCGCCCTCGCGCAGGAAGATGGCCGCCGAGTCGGCGCTGTCGGCCGCCTCGAGGAAGACGCCCAGCAGTCGCCGCAAGAGGCCCGTGAGGTCGCCCTCCTCGAGGGCGGCGCTCGCGATGCGCTCGAAGGCCACGAGGCGGCGGGTGGCCTCGTCGCGCTCGCGCGTGCGGAGGGCCACGTCGCGCTCGCGGAGCTCCTCGCGCTGGCGAAACAGGTCGGCGAACGCCTTTACGCGCGCGCGGAGCACGTCGACGTCGTACGGCTTGGTGATGTAGTCGGCCGCGCCGCTCGCGTACCCGCGGCGCGCGTAGCGCTCGTCGCGGTGGATCGCCGTGAGGAAGATGATCGGCACCTCGCGCCCGAGCTCGGTCGCCCGGATCCGCGACGCGACCTCGAACCCGTCCATCTCGGGCATCTGCACGTCGAGGAGCACGACCGCGAGGGACCCCACCGCGGCCTTCTCGAGCGCCTCGGCCCCCGAGCGCGCCGTGATGAGCTCGAGCTGGAGGGGCTTGAGCACCGCCTCGAGCGCCACCAGGTTCGCGGGCGAATCGTCCACGAGCAAGACCCTCGGGGGGCCGGCGGCGAGCGAGGGGGGCGGGTTCATGGGCGAGGGGGGGCGACTTGGGGGCGGCTCCGTCGGGGCTCTCAGGACGCGAGGCTCGCGTGGGGCGCGGTCGTCGAGTTCACCCAGTGGTGGATGACCGCGAGGAGCCGCTCGGAGTCGACCGGCTTGGTGACGTAGTCGGTGGCGCCCGCCTCGATCGCCTTCTCGCGGTCGCCCTTCATCGCCTTGGCCGTGAGCGAGATGATCGGCATCGTGCGGTAGCGGGCGATCTCCCGGATGGCGCGCGTGGCCGAGATGCCGTCCATCTCGGGCATCATCGTGTCCATGAGGACCAGGTCGACGTCCTGGTGCTGGGCCAGGACCTCGATGGCGAGCCGCCCGTTGTCGGCGTGCAGGACCTGGATCCCTCGCGCCTCGAGGACGGACTGGAGGGCGAAGAGGTTGCGCACGTCGTCGTCGACGACGAGCACCTTCAGCCCGGAGAGGTTGGCGTTGCGCGGGAGGGAGGGCACCGGGGTCCGCGAGTCCGCCCCCGCCTCGGGATCCACGTTGCGCGGCTGCACCTCGGGCCCGGCGTAGCGGACCGGCAGGTGCAGCGTGAAGGTGCTGCCCTGGCTCGGCGCGCTGACGACGTCGATGGTGCCGCCGAGCAGCCGGGCGATCTCGCGGCTGATGGTGAGGCCGAGGCCCGTGCCGCCGTACTTGCGGCTGGTCGTGCCGTCGGCCTGCTGGAAGGCCTCGAAGATGAGCTTCTGCTTCTCGACCGGGATGCCGATGCCCGAGTCGCGCACGGAGAAGGAGAGCATCCCCTCGCCCGAGTCGCGCTCCGACCGCGCCACGGTGAGCGTGACGCCGCCGCTCGCCGTGAACTTGAAGGCGTTCGACAGCAGGTTCTTGAGGATCTGCTGGAGGCGGTTGACGTCGCTGAAGACGTTCTCGGGCAGGTCGGCGTTCATGCGGATCTCGAAGGTGAGGTCCTTCTGGTTGGCGACGTGCCGGAACGTCTGCTCGATGTACTCGCGGACCTGCGCCAGCGGGAAGGTGTGCGGGTCGATCGGCATCTTCCCCGCCTCGACCTTCGACAGATCGAGGATCTCGTTGATGAGCTGGAGGAGGTCGTTGCCCGACGTGAAGACCGTCTGGGCGAAGCGCACCTGCTCGGCGGTGAGGTTCCCGTCGCGGTTGTCTGCCAGCATCTTCGAGAGGATGAGGAGGCTGTTGAGCGGCGTGCGCAGCTCGTGCGACATGTTCGCGAGGAACTCGCTCTTGTACTTGGAGATGAGCTGGAGCTGCTCCGCCTTCTCCTCCAGGCTGCGGCTCGCGAGCTCCACCTCCTGGTTCTTCATCTCGAGGAGGCCCGCCTTGTCGTTGAGCTCCGTGGCCTGCGCCTCGAGCTCGGCGTTCGACTTCTTGAGCTGCTGCAGGAGCTCCTCGGTGCGCATGCTCGAGGAGATCATGTTCAGGATGACCCCGACGCTCGCCATGAGCTGGTCGAGGAACGTCAGGTGGTTCGAGCTGAACTGCTTGAACGACGCGAGCTCGATGACCGCCTTCGTCTCGCCCTCGAAGAGCACCGGGAGGACCACCACGCTGCGCGGCGGCGCCTGGCCCATGCCGGTGGCGATGTAGATGAAGTCCTCGGGGACCTCGCCGAGCAAGATGCGCTTCTTCTCGAACGCGCACTGGCCGATGAGGCTCTCCTTCATGCGGTAGGTGCTCGAGAGCGTCTTGCGGCCGCCGAAGCCGTAGCTCGCGATGAGCTGGAGGCGCAGCCCGCCGTCGTCGGCCTCCATCATGTAGAAGGCGCCGTGCTGCGCGTCGACCAGCGGCGTGAGCTCCGACATGATGAGCTGCGCGACGGAGGTGGTGCTCCGCTGGCCCTGCATCATCCCGGAGAACTTCGCGACGTTCGTCTTCAGCCAGTCCTGCTCCTGGTTCTGGCTGCGTCGTGTCCTTCAGGTTGCCGATCATCTGGTTGATGTTGTCTTTGAGCGCGGCGACCTCGCCCTGCGCGGCGACCGTGATCGACCGCGTGAGGTCGCCCTTCGTGACGGCCGTGGAGACCTCGGCGATCGCGCGGACCTGCGACGTCAGATTGCCGGCGAGCTGGTTGACGTTGTCGGTGAGGTCGCGCCACGTGCCCTGCGCGCCCGGCACGGCCGCCTGGCCGCCCAGCTTGCCCTCGATGCCGACTTCGCGCGCCACGCTGGTCACCTGATCGGCGAACGTGCGCAGCGTGTCGGTCATGTTGTTGATCGTTTCGGCGAGCGCGGCGACCTCGCCCTTCGCCTCGAGCACGAACTTCTGCTTCAGGTCGCCATTGGCGACGGCGGTGACGACCTTCACGATGCCGCGCACCTGCTTGGTGAGGTTCGAGGCCATGAAGTTGACGTTGTCCGTCAGGTCCTTCCAGGTGCCGGAGACGCCGGGCACGTTCGCCTGGCCGCCGAGCTTACCCTCGATGCCGACCTCGCGCGCCACCGTCGTCACCTGGTCGGCGAAGATTCGGAGGGTGTCGGTCATGTTGTTGATCGTCTCGGCGAGCGCGGCGACCTCGCCCTTCGCCTCGAGGACGAACTTCTGGCTCAGGTCTCCGTCGGCCACGGCGGTGACGACCTTCACGATGCCGCGCACCTGCTTGGTCAGGTTCGAGGCCATGATGTTGACGTTGTCGGTCAGGTCCTTCCACGTGCCCGACACGCCCTTGACCTCCGCCTGGCCGCCGAGCTTGCCCTCGGTGCCGACCTCCTTCGCGACGCGGGTCACCTCCGCCGCGAACGAGTTGAGCTTGTCGACCATCGTGTTGATGGTGCTCTTGAGCTCGAGGATCTCGCCGTGGGCGTCGACGGTGATCTTCTGCGAGAAGTCGCCCTTGGCGACCGCGGTCGTGACCTTGGCGATGTTGCGCACCTGCGTGGTGAGGTTCGCGGCGAGGACGTTGACGTTGTCGGTCAGGTCCTTCCACGTGCCCGAGACGCCCTTCACGTCGGCCTGGCCGCCGAGCTTTCCTTCGGTGCCGACCTCCTTCGCGACGCGGGTGACCTCCGCGGCGAACGACCGGAGCTGATCGACCATGACGTTGATCGTGTTCTTCAGCTCGAGGATCTCGCCCTTCGCGTCGACGGTGATCTTCTGCGAGAGGTCGCCGTTGGCGACGGCCGTCGTCACGTTCGCGATGTTGCGCACCTGCGTGGTGAGGTTGGCGGCGAGGACGTTGACGTTGTCGGTCAGGTCCTTCCACGTGCCCGACACGCCGCGCACCTCCGCCTGGCCGCCGAGCTTTCCCTCGGTGCCGACCTCCTTCGCGACGCGGGTGACCTCCGCGGCGAACGACCGGAGCTGATCGACCATGATGTTGATCGTGTTCTTCAGCTCGAGGATCTCGCCGCGGGCGTCGACGGTGATCTTCTGCGAGAGGTCGCCGTTGGCGACGGCCGTCGTCACGTTCGCGATGTTGCGCACCTGCGTGGTGAGGTTCTGGGCGAGGCCGTTGACGTTGTTCGGTCAGGTCCTTCCAGGTGCCCGAGACGCCCTTCACCTCCGCCTGACCGCCGAGCTTTCCCTCGGTGCCGACCTCCTTCGCGACGCGGGTGACCTCCGCGGCGAAGGAGTTCAGCTGATCGACCATCTTGTTGATGACGTCCTTGATCTGCAGAATCTCGCCCTTGACGTCGACGGTGATCTTCTGCGTGAGGTCGCCGTCGGCGATGGCGGTCGCAACCTTCGAGACGTCGCGAAGCTGCACGGTGAGGTTGGCGGCGAGGCCGTTGACGTTGTCGGTCAGGTCCTTCCACGTGCCGGACACGCCCTTCACGTTCGCCTGGCCGCCGAGCTTTCCCTCGGTGCCGACCTCCTTCGCGACGCGCGTGACCTCGGCGGCGAAGGAGTTGAGCTGATCGACCGCCTTGTTGATGACGTGCTTGATCTGGAGGATCTCGCCCTTCACGTCGACGGTGATCTTCTGCGTGAGGTCTCCGTCGGCGATGGCGGTCGCGACCTTGGACACGTCGCGGAGCTGCACGGTGAGGTTCGACGCCATCGCGTTGACGTTGTCGGTCAGGTCTTTCCAGGTGCCCGACACGCCCTTGACGTCGGCCTGGCCGCCGAGCTTGCCCTCGGTGCCGACTTCCTTCGCGACGCGCGTGACCTCCGCGGCGAAGGAGCGCAGCGTGTCGACCATCGTGTTGATGGTGTTCTTCAGCTCGAGAATCTCGCCGCGCGCGTCGACGGTGATCTTCTGCGACAGGTCGCCGTTGGCGACCGCGGTGGTCACCTTGGCGATGCTGCGCACCTGCGCGGTGAGGTTCGCGGCGAGGCCGTTGACGTTGTCGGTGAGGTCCTTCCAGGTGCCCGACACGCCCTTGACCTCGGCCTGGCCGCCGAGCTTTCCCTCGTTGCCGACCTCCTTCGCGACGCGCGTGACCTCGGCGGCGAAGGAGTTGAGCTGATCGACCATGCTGTTGACGGTCGTTCCGATGCGGAGGAACTCGCCGCGGACCGGGCGGCCCTCGATCTCGAGGACCATCTTCTGCGAGAGGTCGCCGCGGGCGACCGCCGTGATGACGCGCGCGACCTCGTTGGTGGGCGCGACGAGGTCGGCGATGAGCTGGTTGCAAGCGGCCATGCCGGTGGCCCACGAGCCCTTCGCCGGGCCGACCGACGCGCGCTCGTGCATCTTGCCTTCCTGCCCGACGACCTTGCCGACGCGAACGAGCTCGCCGCACATGTGCTCGTTGAGGCCGATGACGTCGTTCATAAGCTCGCCAGCGCGGCTCAGAATGCCGTCCTTGTCGGTCTCGAACCGCACGCTGAAGTCGCCCTGCTTGACGGCCTTGAGGATCTCGATGAACTGCTCCACCTCCGAGCGGCTGCGGCTCGAGAGCCGGTCCCACTCGGTGAGCCTCAGCGGCGCCGGGGGCTGGGAGGGGGTCTTTCGCGCCTTGCGCGCGGAGAGGGAGCCGGTCGTCGCGCCATGGCCGTTCGCCTTCGTCGTCATGGTCCCGAGCCTCCGAAGATTCGGTGCAAAGTGCCGCATTCTAGCGAGCACTTCGACAACAAGACTTAGCTCGTGCTCTTTTCGACTCAAGACGAGAATGGAGCGCGCGCGCCGATCGGTGCACTTTGCCACGGGGCAATTTTGATGCGGCCCCGCGGCCGCGACCACCCCCGCCAGCCCCGGCCCTGCTAGCCTCGCCCGACATACATGCGCTCGCGTTCGACAGCGGAGCACCGGAGACTCGAAGAAGCGCGCTCTACCACCCTGGGGGAGGGGGAGGGCCCGCGCCTCAAGTGGCGGCGCTGGGGAACTTATCTGCCCGAGCGGCAATGGGGGACGGTGCGGGAGGACTACTCGCGCGACGGGGAGGCCTGGGAATACTTTCCCTTCGATCACGCCGCGCTCCGCGCGTATCGCTGGGGCGACGACGGCCTCCTCGGGATCTGCGACAACCGCGGCCTCACGTGCTTTTGCGTGAGCCTCTGGAACGGCGCGGATCCGATCCTGAAGGAGCGGCTCTTCGGCGTCTCGGGCCGCGAGGGCAACCACGGCGAGGACGTGAAGGAGCTCTACTGGTATCTCGACGCGACCCCGACCACGAGCTACGCGCGGGCCCTCTACAAGTACCCGCAGGGGGCTTTCCCCTACGACGAGATCCGGCGCCGGGCGCGGGCCGCGAGCAAGCTCGACCCGGAGCCCGAGATCCTCGACACGGCGGCGTTCGACGCCGACCGGTACTTCGACGTCGTGGTGGAGTACGCCAAGGCCGACGTTGACGACCTCCTCGTGCGCATCACCGTGATCAACCGCGGCCCGACCGCCGCCCGCATCACGGTCGTGCCGCAGCTATGGTTTCGCAACACCTGGTCGTGGTCCGCCGCCGGGACGCCGGCCGCGAGCCGGCCCGAGATGATCCCCCTCGGCACCGGCGGCGGGTTCGAGCGCGGCGCGCCCGTGCGCGTGGTCGAGACGCGGCACGCGCACCTCGGGAAGTTCTTCTGGCACGTGGAGGACGCCGACGAGATCCTCTTCACCGAGAACGAGACGAACGCGCAGCGCCTCTGGGGCGCGGAGAACCGCACGCCGTTCGTGAAGGACGCCTTCCACGAGGCGGTCGTCCGCGGCCGGCGCGAGGCCGCGTCGACGACGGGCGGCACGAAGGCCGGCGCGGTGTTCTCTCGCACCCTCGAGCCGGGCCGGCCGCTCCGCCTTCGCCTCCGCTACTCCGAACGGGCGCTCGGCGCCGACGCGTTCCTCGATCACGACGCGATCTTCGACCAGCGCATCCGCGAGGCCGACGAGTTCTACGAGGCCATCACGCCCGTCGCACTCGGCGCGGACGAGCGCCGGGTCTTCCGCCAGTCGATCGCGGGCCTGCTCTGGAGCAAGCAGTACTACGCGTACGACGTCGAGCGCTGGCTCCGCGGCGATCCCGGGCAGCCCGCGCCGCCGCGCGAGCGCTGGACGGGCAGAAACCACCAGTGGCGGCACCTCTACAACAGCGAGGTGCTCTCGATGCCCGACAAGTGGGAGTATCCCTGGTACGCCGCGTGGGACCTCGCGTTCCACTGCATCCCCCTGGCGCTCGTCGACCCCGAGTTCGCCAAGCAGCAGCTCACGCTGCTCGTGCGCGAGTGGTACATGCACCCGAACGGGCAGATCCCGGCGTACGAGTGGCAGCTCGGCGACGTGAACCCGCCGGTGCACGCGTGGGCCGCGTACCGCGTCTACCAGATTCGAGCGGAGGACCACCGGGCGCGCCGACCGCGCCTTCCTCGAGTCGATCTTCCTCAAGCTGATGCTCAACTTCACCTGGTGGGTGAACCGGAAGGACACCCTCGGGAGAAACGTCTTCGAGGGCGGCTTCCTCGGGCTCGACAACATCGGCGTCTTCGACCGCAGCAAGCCGCTGCCCGGCGGGGGCACGCTCGAGCAGGCCGACGCGACGAGCTGGATGGGGATGTACTGCCTCAACATGCTCGACATCGCGCTCGAGCTCGCGCGCGACAGCCCCAGCTATCAGGACGTCGCGAACAAGTTCTTCGAGCACTTCCTCCTCATCGCGCACGCGATGCACCACATCGCGGGGGAGGACGTCGGGCTCTGGGACGAGACCGACGGCTTCTTCTACGACGTCATGCGCCGCCCGACCGGGGAGAGCTTCCCCGTGCGGGTGCGCTCGATGGTCGGCCTCACGCCGCTCTTCGCGGTCACGACGCTGGAGCCCGAGTCGAGCGACCGGTACGGCGCGTTCTGGCGGCGCGCCCGGTGGTTCCTCCACAACCGGCCGGAGCTCGTCGATCACTGCCCGATGATGGGCGTCCCGGGGCTCGGCGAGCGGCGCCTCCTCGCGCTCGTCGATCGACGGCGCCTCGGGCGCGTGCTCTCACGCATGCTGTCCGAGACCGAGTTCCTGTCGCCGCACGGCGTCCGGTCCCTTTCCCGCGCCCACGCGACGGAGCCCTACGAGCTCTCGCTGGAGGGGGAGATCCACCGCGTCGACTACGAGCCGGCCGAGTCGCGCACGGGCCTCTTCGGCGGCAACTCGAACTGGCGCGGACCCGTGTGGATGCCCGTCAACTACCTCGTCATCGAGTCGCTCCAGCGGATGCACCACTACTACGGCGAGGGCTTCCGTGTGGAGTGCCCCACGGGCTCCGGCCGCTGGATGACCCTCTGGGAGGTGGCGAACGAGCTCTCGCGCCGCCTGATCTCCCTCTTCGTCGCCGGCCCCGACGGCCGCCGCCCCGGCCACGGGCCGCGCGAGAAGATCCAGCGCGACCCGTACTTCCGCGACCACCTGACCTTCTACGAGTACTTCAACGGCGACACCGGCGAAGGCCTCGGGGCCCGCACCCAGACCGGCTGGACCGCCCTCGTCGCCAAGCTCCTCGAACAGAGCCGCCTGTGGCGCTGACCGCCGCCTTCGCTCACTTCGCGATGAAGCCGCAGTAGCCGCCGAAGCACTGGTCGCTGCTGGTGCAGCACGGGATGGTGGCGCTGCACTTGTCACCGTCGCCGGCGCACGTGTTCGGGACGCCGCACTTGCCCGAGGTGCACGAGCCGCCGCAGCAGTCGATGCCGCTCTCGCAGCTCGCGCCGTCGCCCTTGCAGGGCGAGAGCACCGGGAACGCGCGGATGTTGCCGCTCGCGAGCTCCTGGCCGGGGAACACGAAGGGCGGGTGGCTCGGGTCGCCGGTCCCGCCGATGGAGATGGCGGCCGCCCAGATCTTCTTCGTCTCGGCGTGGAAGACGGGGTCGGGCACCGCATTGCCGTTCGTGGTGTCGACCATGAGGTTGCCGTACTGGCGCCGGCTGGTGAAAAAGACCCAGAAGTAGCCGCCCGCGGAGACGGGCAGCACGGTCGGGTAGAAGTTGAGGTTCTCGTCGCGCGCCCCGAAGGGGAGATACGACTGACCGCCCTTGACGCCGTTGGCGAGATCGAGGGACTGCGCCTTGCCCGGCGACGCGAGGTTCACGATGTAGAGGTTGCTCGTCGTGACGTCCGACGCCGACGCTTGCACGGGTCCGACGCTGCTGAAGCTCCCCGGGGGGATGCTCGCGAAGTTCGACGACGGGCCCATCGCGAAGACGACGCTGTTTCCGTCGGGCGTGAAGAACGGCCAGCCCGGGTAGTTCGTCGAATCCTTGTAGACGACGGTCGGGCTCGAGAACGCGCTCGTCGCCTTGTTGAAGTTCTGCACCACGAGGGCGTGACCGCCGTCGTTCGTGATGTCGTTGTAGACGAGCTTCGTCCCGTCCGGCGAGAACATGGGCATCATCGCGTACGCGTCCGCGAGGCCGCTGAAGGTCATCTTCGCGCCCGTCGACGTGTTGAACATCGCCGCGGTGACGGGCCCGATCATCCCGGGGTTGTTCACGTTCGCGACCGGGAAGGCGGCGGTGATGCTCGTGCTGCTCGCGGACTCGCCCGCCGTGAGGAGAAGCGAGCCATCGGGGTACATCGCGCTGAAGCCCCAGTCGTCCATCACGTCGGACGCGAGCGGCGTCGGGTTCGTCGAGTTGGGCAGCCCCTTTGCGAGGTCGAAGGTCATGGAGCCCGGCGCCTGGAGGCCGCCCGGATAGAGGTGCCTCTGGGCCGCGAGCATCGAGCCGTCGGCCGAGACCGAGTGGCACGAGATGCACGGGCCGAAGGGGACCACCCCCGCGATGTTGAGGAGGGCGGTGGGCGCGCTGGCGCCCGCGGTGAGCGACATGACCGCACCGTTGTTGCCCGCGATCGCCGAGTTGTAGGTGTTGTAGTAAATCGTGCCCTTGAGGCTGCCCTTCGCGAAGGTCCAGGTCTCGGTGATTGGGCCGCTCACGGTGCCGCCGGTGATGGTGCTGAGCTGCACCGTCAGCGGGTCGGAGAGGCCGGCGCTCTGGGCGTAGGCCGTCTCCCACTCGGTCTGGTTGAGCGCGAGCTGCCCGGGGTTCACGCCTGCGAAGCAGCCCGTGTAGTCGTACTTGTTCGAGTGCAGGTGGACGAAGATGCCGTCCGGCTGCGCGCTCTGGCTCCACTGAAGGGTGGGGGCCCCGATGCCGCCCGGAAAGACCGTGCCGTCATACGGGTACAGCCACTTCAAGCTCCCGGCGCCGGAGCCGGCCTTCTGGATGGCGGTCGCCTGCGAGGAGGAGAGGGGGCCCGGACAGGCGGTGTGGACGACGTTGGTCGAGACGGGGCCGATGGAGCCGCTGCTCGCGTCGTCGCCGAATACGCCGCTGTCGTCGCCCGAATTCGTGCACGAGAAGCCCGTGCAGTTGGAGCCGTTGTCGCCGCTGCCGCTCCCGTTGCCGCTGCTTCCGAGGTCGCCGCTCTTGTTGCTGCCGCCGCAGGCCGCGGAGACGATGACGGCAAGCGTCAACATCGAGGCAGCGCCGGACAAAGGGAAATTCTTCTTCATTTGTAAAAATGCCATCGTGAAGGACCTCGGAACGTGCGGCTGCGACCCCGTTTGGAAACGTGTTTACAGTGCAGAGCAGATCGCATGCCGTCGGCGGAAGTCGGGAAACGCCGGGACTATCCGGGGAGCGACAGTCGATGTTTCGGGATACTAGACCTCTCTCAGCATGCGCGGATCTTTTCGCCATCCGCGCAACCGGATGCCCGTCCTGCGCAACTCGTCCGCTCCGCGCGGACTCCGATTGCGCACTGGCCGCCAGGGGAGGAACGTGCGATCGTCTCCCACACGCACCTCTGACGCAGGGAGACACGACGCGCCGTGGGAAGGAAGCTCGAGGCATCGCTCGCGATCCTCAACGGAGCGATCGGCGACTACCTGGCGCGCACGGGGAACGGGCTCGCGACCGATCTCACGCTGCTGGCGCGCATCGGTGACGACGCGCCCCTCGTCCTCGAGCGGAGTGCGCTCGAGCGCGCCCTCCCGGCGGCGACGGGAAAGGTCGCGATCCTCGTGCACGGCCTCATGTGCACCGAGGGCATCTGGGAGATGGCCGACGGCACCGACTACGGCCGGCGCCTCACGGCCGACCTCGGGTATACGGCCCTCTACGTACGATTCAACTCGGGCCTTCCGATTGCCGACAACGGCGCGCGGCTCTCCGCCGCGCTCGACGAACTGCTCGAGGCGTATCCGCGGCCCATCGAGGAGATCGTACCCCTCGGCTACAGCATGGGCGGCCTCGTCGTCCGGAGCGCCTGCCACGCGGCGCGCCTCGCGAAGCGCCCGTGGCTCGAGCGCGTCCCTCGCGCGATCTACCTGGGAACGCCGCACCTCGGCGCGCCGCTCGAGCGGATGGGCCGCGTCGTCGCGAAGGTGCTGCGCGCGATCGACGACCCTTACACTCGCCTCATCGGGCAGATCGCCGATCTGCGCAGCGGGGGCTTGAAGGACCTCGGCGACGCCGACCTGCGCCACGAGGATCGCGCGCCGAAGGCCGCGCGGCACCTCCGCGACGCGCGCCACCCGGTTCCGCTGCTCCCGGAGATCCGGCACTACCTCGTCGCGGGCTCGCTCTCGGCCGACCCTTGGCTCGCGACGCTGTTCGGCGACGCCTTGGTCCCCGTGGGGAGCGCGACGAACGGCCTCGTCGACCCCACGCGCGACGTGCTGCCGCCGGAGCACGTGCGCATCTTCCCCGGCCTCTCGCACATGATGGTGGCGCAGAACCCGCAGGTCTACGAAGCCATTCGCGACTTCCTGCGCGAAGGAGAACGACGATGACGAGCACGTATCAATGGCACCGCTGGAAGGGGTTGCGCGCGCTCCTCACCGACGCGGTGGAGCAGGGCACGAGCGCGGTCGAGCGCGTCCACATGGCCACGGCCTCCCGGCCCTTCGAAATCCTCGACAAGATCCCGGCGGTCGCGCCGGGCGCGCGCGGGGTCCGGCTCATCCACGATGCGACGGTCACCGGCGTGTACGAGACGATTCGTCAGGTGAACCGCCTCGTCGGCGCGACGCTCTCGGCCGCGATCGACGCGGTCGAAGAGGTCACCGAGGCGCACGTGTCGGCGGGCGAGGCCGAGTCCGCGGCCGAGCCGCGCGACGGTGCCCACGAACTCCAGGCCGCGCCGCGCGTGCGAGCGCTCGAGCGTCCGCGAGAGACTTGAGAGCGCGCGAGCAAAAGCGACACGGCAGAGTATGACCCGCGGAGATCGGCGCTCTATCCTCCGAGCGTCGCATGGCTCGCTTCGCGCTACGCCCCAGGCAGAAGGCCGTCGTCCGCGCCCTGGGTGACGCGCTCTTCGGCCACGAGAGCGGCCCGCGCGCGGGGCAGCTCGACAAGCTCGTCGAGGGGTTCGAGGCCCACCTCACGCCGGTGAGCCGCACGCTCCGCTTCGGCCTCCTCGCGATGCTCGCGCTCATCCAGTGGCTGCCGCTCCTGCTCCTCGTGAGCCTGAAGCCGTTCGACGCGCTCGCGCGCGAGGGGCGCGTGAAGCTGCTCGAGCGCATGGAGCGGTCGCGCGTCCCGCTCTTGCTCGTGCCGCTCGTCGCGTACAAGTCGTTCCTGGCGTTCATCTACTTCGAAGACCCCGACGAGTTCCACGCTTTCGGGTATCCCGGCGACGGCGAAAGGAAACGATGGCTGACGACGATGCCCTGAGGGTCTGGCGCGGCCGCGAGCACCGGCGCCCGCTTCAGCTCAAGGCCGACGCGGTGATCGTCGGGTCGGGGGCAGGCGGCGCGGTGGCGGCGCGCGAGCTCGCGAGGGCGGGGCTGTCCGTCGTGGTCCTCGAGGAGGGCGACTGGGTCAAGCCGGCCGAGTACGGGCAGCTCACGCCCGTGCAGACGATGCGGCGCTGCTGGCGCGAGTCGGGGCTCTCGGCGGCGGTGGCGCTCGGCGAGACGCCGTTCATCAGCGTGCTACAGGGGCGCTGCGTCGGCGGGTCGAGCGTGCTCACCGGCGGCGTGTGCTTTCGCATCCCCGACGAGGTGCTGCATCACTGGTCGCGCGACATGGGGCTGAACTCGCTCGCGCCCGAGTCGTTCGACGCGTACTTCGGCGAGGTCGAGGAGGCGGTGCACGTCGAGACCGTGCCCGACTCGATGCGGTCGCGCAGCACGGAGCTCTTCGTCGAGGGGGCCGCGAAGCTCGGCGTCGAGATGAAGTCCATCCGCCGCAACACGCGCGGCTGCCACGGCGCGTCGCGGTGCAACTTCGGGTGCCCGCACGGCGCGAAGATGAGCGTCGACGTCTCTTACCTCCCGGAGGCGTGCAGGCGCGGCGCGCTCGTCGTCAGCGACGCGATCGTCGAGCGCGTCGACGTCTCGGGCGGCGTCGCCCGCGGGGTGCGCGGGCGGCTGCTCGACGAGGAGGGCTCGCCCGGCGTGCCGTTCGAGGTGCACGCGAAGGTGGTCGTCGTCGCCTGCGGCTCGCTCCACACGCCGCTCTTGCTCCGCGCGAGCGGCTTCACCTCGAAGCACCTCGGCCGTCACATGACCTTGCACCCGGGGGTGCGCGTGAGCGCCGTCTTCGACGAGGTCCTCGACGGGTGGGACGGCGCGCTCCAGAGCGTCTACAGCGACCAGTTCGCGTCCGAGGGCATCACGCTCATCAGCGTGTACCCGCCGCCGAGCATCCTCACCGCGGCGTTCCCGGGCATCGGGCCGCGCCACCGCGAGAACGTCGGCAAGATGCCGCGGGTGGCCGTCTTCGGCGCGATGATCCACGACGAGGGCGGGGGGCGGGTGCGGCGGTGGTTCGGCCGCGAGCCGCTCGTGACCTACCGCATGGCCGCCGAAGACCGGCCGAGGCTCCTCCGCGCGATGGAGATCGTCGCGAGGATGGGCTTCGCGGCGGGGGCGCGCGAGATTGCGATGCCCATCTTCGGCCTCGACCCGCTCCGCAGCGAGCGCGAGCTCGACGCGCTCGTGGCGCGGCCGCCCGCCATGCACCGCATCGAGTGCACCGCGTACCACCCCCTCGGCACGGCGCGGATGAGCGCCGACGCGCGCGCCGGGGTCGTCCGCGAGAACGGCGAGACGTGGCAGGTCGAGAACCTGTTCGTCGCCGACGGGAGCGTGCTGCCCACGAGCATCGGCGTGAACTCGCAGCTCGGCATCATGGCGCTCTCCACCAAGATCGCCCGTGCCGTCGCCGCCGACTGGTCCCGTCTCGCGCGCAGGGCGGCCTAGCCACGGCGTTCCTCGCCGTCCGCGTCCAGGAGAGTCGGGGCCGTCAGTGGCCGGGGATGAGGCGCGCCCGCGAGCCGACGCGCGCGTCCCAGCGCCCGTAGACGAACACGCCGCCGTTCACGAGCACGCGCGCGAGGTGGTCCGCGATGAGGGCCGCCCAGACCCACGTCAGGCTCGCGCCGAAGACGCGAGCGGCCAGCCAGGCGAGCGGCACGCGGAAGCCCCAGTTGCCGATCGCGGCCCCGCAGAGCGGGGTGACGGTGTCGCCCGCGCCGCGGAGCACGCCCGCGAGCGTGAAGTGCGCGCCCATGAACGGCTGCGCGATGGCGAGCATGAGCATGAAGGGCACGAGCGCCTGGACGATGCTGTGGTCCTGCGTGAAGGCGCCCGCGAGCGGCCCGCGCAGGAACGCGAAGATCACGCCGAGCACGCCCATCACGGCGAGCGCCTGGAAGAGCGCCCGCGCGCCGGTCCGCCGGGCCCGCGCGGAGTCGCCCGCGCCGAGGGCCTGCCCGACGAGGGTGGACGCGGCGGCCCCGAAGCCCAGCCCCGGCACCCAGGAGATCGAGAGCAGCCGCACGCCGATCGCGTACGCCGCGACCGCGGCCGACCCGAAGCCCGAGAGCAGCGTGAAGTACGTGAGCAGGGCGAGGTTCATGATGAACCGCTCGGCCATCGAGGGGAGCGAGACGATCGTCACGTCGGCCGCGACGTCCCGGAGCCCTCGCAGGTCCGCGAGCCCGAACGTGACCGTGGGCGTGCCGCGGGCGGCGGCCCGGCGCGACGTCAAGACGTACAGCCCGAGCCCGACCGCGTGCGCCGACAGCGTCGCGATCCCCGCGCCGACGAGGCCGAGGCGCGGCAGGCCCAGCGCGCCGAAGACGAGGCACACGCTGAAGAGCGTCTTGACGCTCATGACGGTGAAGGCCACGGCCATCGGGGCGCGCGTGTTCTTGTTCGCGCGAAGGCTGCTCTCGAACATGAAGGCCGCGCCGTAGAGGAGCATCGCGCCGGCCGAGAGGCGAAAGAAGGGGATCGCGATCTCCGCGACGTCGGGCGTCGCGTCGAGCGCGCCGAGGATGCGGCGCGGCGCGAAGAGGGTGAGCGCGAAGCCCACGGCGGCCACCGTCTCGGAGAGGACCATCGCTCCCGCCAGCGCCCGGCGGCCGCGCGCGGGGTCTCCCGCGCCGACGGCGCGCGCGACGAGGGCGACGCAGGCGATCCCGACCGACTGCACGAGCGTCTCGACGAGGTTCACACATTGCGTCGCGTAGCCCCACGCGGCGACGGTCGGGCGCCCGAGGCGCCCCACGAGCGCGACATCCACCACGTCGACCAGGTTCACGACGAGGAGCGAGAGCATGGCGGGCCAGGCCATGGCCCAGACGTCTCGGTCGATCTCTCGCGTTGCGGACGCGCTCGCGACGGCTGGTGGTGCTTCTGGGGTGTGCGCGGAGCCGTCCACTGCGCTGGTCATCCTACTCGGAGCCGACTGTACCAAACTTGACGTGGCGGCGTAGGCCCGCATCCTTTCATGCGATGGCATCGACTCTTCGCGCTCTCTTTCGTGGCCGCAGCGGAGTTACCGCGCGCGTCGCCCCGAGCTTCGCGGCGCTCGCGGCCGTCGTGGCCGCATGCAACGGCGGCGTCTCGCAGCCGCACGAGAGCGGCGGCTGCGACTCGCCCGATGCGGCCTGCGCCGTCCACTCGGAGACCTCGGGCGGCGGCCCGAGCGATGCCAGCGCCAGCGGAGGGAGCTGCTCGGGCCTGCTCGTGGAGTCGCAGTGCGGCCTCTGCGAAGAGAACTCGTGCTGTCAGGCGCTCCAGAACTGCCACGAGAACACCCCTTGCTGGACCATCTTCGGCTGCTTGCAGTCGTGCGGGGGCGGGCCGAGCTGCGTCAGCGCGTGCGAGATGGACTCGACCGACGGCGAGGACCTCTTCAGGACGTTCTTGAACTGCGCCGCCGCGGAGTGCCAGGTGTGCAGCCAGCTCGGCGTCGGCGATCCGTGCGGGTCCGGGGTCGCGTGCAACGCCGGGCTCACGTGCACGTCGGGCTGGTGCACGAAGGCGTGCGCGGCGTCGACCGACTGCGCGGGGATCGGCCCGAACGGCGCGAACTCGTTCGGGACGCCCAACACGTGCGTCTCGGTCGGCGGGAGGGATACCTGCTATTCGGCTTGCCAGTCCCCGGACGATTGCGCCGACCTCGCCGGCACGTATTGCCGTCCGGCCCCGACCTCGGTCGAGGGGCTGCCGGTGTCGGTCTGCATCCCCATTCTTGACGCGGCCCTGGGCGACTGAGGGCACGAACGGCCGCCTCGTGCGGTCTTCGTGTCGGGGACGAAACGAGGTCGCGCATTCTCGTGCGCAGTTGACGGCTTGTACGTCATTCCGAAAACTTTGGCAGACCAGAACGGGATCGCCGGGGGTGCTCGACCTCGAAGCCGGCCCCGGCGATACGCACCTTCGTCTTGTAGACATGGAGGGTCGCGGGCCTCCCGGCGCTCTCTTCCGGGGCGGGATATGACGTATCGTCATAGGCCACTTGCTCGTCCGGACCGACGATCACGGGAATACGCAGCGCGAACTCGTCCGGGCGGACGGCGAGGGGCCTCAGGCGCACGCGCTCCTCGGACATCCGGGCCTCCGGCACGGCGCCCGTCCCACGCGCGACGACGCGCGCGTTCACGTCGATCGTCCACTCGGCCAGGCGCGAGGTGAGGTCGAGGGCGTCGGCGAAGCGGCGGCCGCGGAAAAACGCGGTCTTGACCCAGCGTACGAGGCGCTCCACGGGCGTCCCCGACCGCTGGGTCGGGCCGCGGCCGCGGAGGTCGAAGCCGAGGCCCAGGTCGAGCAGGGCGTGCGCGAAGGCCGGGTGCCAGGTGGTGCCTCCGTTCCCCCCGACGGACTCGGCCACGATCGCCGAGGCGTTGTGCCGGTCGAAGGTCGCGACGAGCGGCACGCCCCCGATGCGCTCGAAGTGGTCGACCAGGGCCCGGAGGAGCGATTCCATCCCCCGATCACGAACGATGGTCGCTTCTGACCATCGGGAATACGAGAGTTGCGAAACGAAGAACGTCACCGTGCGGGGCGCTTCGCCCGAGAAGCGCACGTCCATCTCGCCGAACCCGTGGTACGAGAGGTCCCCGGGCAGATCGCCCACCCGGCGGATCGAGCGGGTCAGCTGCGAGCGGAGCCTCGCCACGAGGGCGTAGAAGGCGCTCTTGCTGCCCTGATAGCCGGCGAGCTTCGCCGCATCGAGCAGGTCGAGCGAGCTCAGAGCCGGCCGCTGGGCGAGGCGATTCGCGACGAATTCGCGGAAGGGCTCGGCCTTGGAGGGGCGTCCGATCGCGCGGCGCTTCCGCTCGGCCGCGTCGTCGAAGTGCTCGATCGGGGGCTCGGCGGCGATGCGACGGATCTGGCTCGGCGACACGCCCGTGATCCGGGCGATCTCCGTCTGGCTATGCCCTGCCCGGAGCAGGACCTGCACCTCGTGCCGCTTGAGGAGGCCAAGCAAGTGTGCCGCATCGGCCCGGCCCCACCGACCACCCTCTCAGAATTGTGAATGCTTTCGCGTCCCGACCTTAGGGTGCTCTCCACGAGTTCGCCAGAGTTTTTGGAATGGAAAACATGTGGAAAGACGCCGCTTTTTTTCTTGCCGGTGCCCGACCAAAGCCTATGATTCATCAATGCCGCGCGGCGTCACGAGCCCGTGACAGCGTGGCCATGCGCCGTTGCGTTCGGAGCGGCCCCCGTCGGGGGGGTAGCCGTAAGGGGGATGTATGTACTTCACTGACCTCGCGCTGCGACGGGCAGCCGATGCGATCGATTCGATGAACGACGCATTTGCGGCTGTCGATCATGGATGGCGAATCGTTCTCGTGAACCGGCGGCAAGAGACGCTC
This sequence comes from uncultured delta proteobacterium, assembly GCA_963797395.1. Taxonomy (GTDB): domain Bacteria; phylum Myxococcota_A; class Polyangia; order Polyangiales; family Polyangiaceae; genus Palsa-1150. Next base: position 2,729,947 of record CAWCPA010000006.1, on the reverse strand, counting down.
TTCGGCCGGGCCCGCGGAGATTCGATTGGCCGGAGTTTCTGGGACCTCTTTCCCGAGGCGCTGAGGCGCCGGCCTTTTCTCAATGAAATTCGGCGCGCGGCGAGCGACCGCATCGCCGTGGAGTTCGAGGAGTACTACGACCCGCTCGATCTCTGGCTCGAGGGGCGCGCGTCGCCGACGGGCGAGGGCCTCGACATCTTTTTCCGCGACGTGACGGTCCGCAAACGTGCCGAAGAAGTGCGGCCGAAGCGTCGCCGCGACGAGATCTTGGGCATCGTGGCGCACGATTTGCGAAATCACCTGAATACGATTCGCGCCTCCTCGAAGGTGGCGCTGGTGATGGGCGACCGCGCGCCGCGGCGGCCCGTCGAGACGATCATTCGTGCTTCGGAGCGAATGGAGCGCCTGATCCGCGACCTCCTCGACGTCACGGCCATCGAGGCGGGCAACCTCGCCCTCGTGCCGGGGCCGGTGCGCCCGATCGACCTCGTCTCGGAGGCGGTCGACGCGCAGGCGGCCGCGTGCGCCGAGTTCGGCCTCAATCTTTCGGTGGAGTGCGGCCGCGACCTGCCCGAGGTCTCCGCGGATCTACAGCGACTCCTGCAAATCCTCGGCAACCTGATCGGAAATGCCATGAAATTCACGCCGCGCGGGGGTCGCATCACCGTGGGCGCGGCGGTCGATCCCGACCACGTCCGGTTCTGGGTGGCCGACACGGGGCAGGGGATTCCTCTCGAACACCTTCCTTACGTCTTCGACAAGTTTCGACAGCGGCGGCTCAGGCCCCAAGACGGAGTGGGGCTCGGGCTGGCCATATGCAAAGCAATCGTCGACGCCCACGGCGGTCGCATCTGGGTCGAGAGCGACGCGGGCTTGGGCACCACCGTGGCCTTCACCATGCCGCTGTGCGCCCGGGCCGATATGCGGCCCTCGCGGATCGCTCCATCGTGCACCGAGCATCAGGCAGAAGCCACGGAGGAATCATGCTGAAGCAGCAACTCTCGTTCTCAGGGCCCGCGCCCGAGCGCCACGACTCGGGCATCTACGAAATCTCCATCGGCCCGATGGCGGTCCTCGACGTGCTCGCCGAGGCGGGCACGGGCGTCTGGTCGTACGTCGCGGGGTCGTCACACGTCGTCGCGTCGTCGACCGTGCGCGAGCTCTTCGACCCCGACGAGCACTATGCGCTCCCGGCTGCGGACGGCTGGCTCGAGAAGGTGCACCCCGCCGACCGCGCGCGCGCGCGGGACGAGGTCGAGCGCGTGATGCGCGAGGAAGGGCCGTTCGCGTTCGAGCTCCGCGTGCTTCCCGACGCCTTCGTCGGCGCCGACCGCGCAGGCCCGGCCGGCCGGGGCAGGGCGAAGCCGCAGAGCGTCCTCGTCGAGGTCCGCGGCCGCTCGCACCACCAGAACGGCCTGTTCGCGCGGGCCAGCGGCACGGTCCAGCGCGTCGAACGGCTGGCGCGCGCGCTCGTCGCGGAGCCCGGCGACGAGGACGTGCCGCAGGGCTGCGTCCTCCGCCCGGCGAACGTCGGTATGATCGCCGCCGGCGTGGTCGACGAGATGCAGGCGATGTACCCGTCGCGATCGATCCACCTCGCGCTCAGCGGCTATCTCGACGGCCAGTGGGACCCGGACCGGCTGGGCGAGGCGCTCTCGCAGCTCGTGTCGTGCGCCCTCGAGGGGGAGGACCACGGCGCCGTCATCGTCCGCGCCGCCGGGCGCGGAGGCGACGTGCACCTCGTGGTCGAAGGGGCTGCGATGTCGACCGCCGGCCTGTCGGACGCGCGTCGCATCCTGCGCGCGCACGGCGGCTCGCTGAGCGAGCAAGTCTGCGCGGAGCCTGGCAAGACGCGCCTCGTCGCGGTCCTCCCGCGCCGCGCTCGCTAGAACGGGGGCTGCGGTCAGCTCGACTCGCGCCGGGACATTCGCGTGGCGCGAGTCGCCACGAGCCACGCGGGCAGCGCGATCACCGCGGCGGTCAAGCAGGCGATTTCTCCCAGCACCGCGAGGGACCCGAAGAGGAAGAGGGCGCGGTTCTTCGCGAGCAGGAGCGAGGAGTAGCCGATGATCGTGGTGAGCGAGCAGAGGGCGACCGCGCCGCCCGTCGACCGCATCGCGCCGCGCACGTCGACCTCGCCGTCCTGCACGTAGCGGGTCATCACGTTCACGGAGTAGTCGACGCCGATGCCGAGCGTGATCGGGAACGCGATGAAGTTCGTGAAATTGATTTTGATCCCGAGCGCCATCGTCGCGCCGCCCAGCCAGAGGACGCCGAGGAGGAGTGAGCCGATGACGTACATCGTGGCCCGGTTGCCCCGGAGCACCACGAGGACCACCGCAAGCACGCCGACGAACGACACGCCGCTCGCGATGGGGGCGTCGCGCGCGATCGACGACAAGATGTCGCCCGACAGCGGGATGGAGCCGGCGACGCGAGCCGGCGGCTTGCCCGGCCCGGCCCCGCGCGCCGCGATGTCGCGCAGCGTGCGCACGAAGAGGTGAATCGACTCGGCCTTCCAGAGCTCCCCGTTGGGCCGCGGGTACACGAGCACCGTGCGGCCGATCGACCCGTCGCGCTCGCGAAGACCGGCGGTGAACGAGTGCGGGAGATCGGTCGTGCCGATGGGCGTGAGGTCTTCGTCGCCCAACATCTTGTCGATCTTGTCGCGCTTGTCGGGATCGAGCAGCGACCGGATCTTGGGCGTGAGCGACGCGCGAATGGCCCGCGCCTCGTCGATCTTTCCGTCCTGGCCGCTCGGCAGCACGTCCTCGGCGTCGACCACGCGCGCGACCATCGGCGCGAGCGCGCCATTGTCGACCGAGTCGCGGACGAGGCCCGCGATCGTCTTGGCCTCCTCGCGGTCGTCGCAGAGGATGACCGTGGGCGTGAGGTAGTGGCCGAGGATGGCGTCCATCTTCCGGCCCCAGTAGCCCTCGCCGTCGATCCACGTGTCGGCGCGGCGCAGCTTGTTGAAGTCGTACTCGAGGCGGCTCGAGTCGAACCGCGCCACCAGGACCACCGACGCCGCCGCGAGCGCCGCGGCGCACCCCACGATGAGCGCCGCGCGCCGCTCGACGAAGTCGACGAGCGCGTTGCCCCCGCGGCCCGGCGCCGGCACCAGGCCGCCGTGGTCGAGCCACTTGAGGAGCGGCGGGACGAGGACGAAGGCCGTCACCCACGCGCAGACCATGCCGAAGCCGCCGATGCACCCGAACTGCCGGAAGCCGCGGAACTCCGTGACGACGAGGGAGGCGTACGAGACGCCCGCCGCCGCCGCCGCCGCGAGCGTGCCGAGTCGCGCGCCCCACACGGCGACGACCAGCGCGTCCTCGACGTTCGCGCCCTTGGAGCGCTCCTCGCGATAGCGCGCGAGCAGGATGAGCCCGACGTTGATGCCGTTGCCGACGATGATCGAGCCGAGGAACGCGGTGTTCGAGTTCAGCTCCGTCACGTTCATCGGCGGGAGCGACGAGAGCGAGAACGCGTACACCGTCGCGAGGAGGAGCGGGGGGATGAGCACCGGGATGCTCTTCCACCACCGGTAGTAGAGGACGATGACGGCCATCACGGCCACCACGACCACGATCGACGAGACCGAGAGGTCGGCCTCGAGGGCCTCCATCTCCTCGACGTTGATCGCGACGTCCGACGCGTAGCCCACGCGCATGTCGGGCGAGTACTTCTTCGGATCGAGTTCGGCGACGTCGTGCTTCACCCGCGCGAGGAGCGCGCGATCCTTCTCGGCGCCGGTGTGGAAGCCGCCCGCCTCGACGGTGATGAGGCCGGCCTTGAGCTCCGCGCTCTCCATGCGATCGGAGCCGTTCTTCGACAGCTTTCGGTCGTACTTCTTCTCGATGTCGCTCGTGTCCATCGAGGGCGGCGTCTCGTCCTCGTCGAGCAGCTGGTTCTGCTCCTTGGACACCTCGTAGTCGCGGCGCGCCTCGATGCGGCGATGGACCTCCTGGAGGTCGGGCAGCTCGGTGTAGATGGGCGCGTGCTTCTCGAGGAACTCGCGCTCGCTGGCGTTGCTCGCTCGCACGTCGCGCACCATGTCGGGCGGGTACGTGCGAATGCGCGCGGCCAGGTCGTCGAGGAACCGCTCGGTGGCCGGCAGGTTGGCCGGATCGGAGACCTGCGCGACGATGCCCAGGAACTCGAGCCCCGGGCTGCGGGCGCGCATCTCGTCGAGGGCGCGTACGCTCAGGGCGTCGCGCGGCAGGAGCTGCTCCACCTCGCTCCGGAGGTGGATGTACATGTTCGCGGTCCGGATGGTGGCCGGGATGCCCAGGAGGAGCGCGACGGCCCAGATGATGGGCCCCCGACGGAGCGTCCACTGGACGAACGCGCGCACGGCGGGCGACGGGTGAGAAGTCGTTCTCATCGGGTCGTGGCCGTACCGGGAGCCGAGGATAGGACCGGGCCGGGGGCGGCGGTGGGGACGTCAGCGGCCGACATGGGGCGCCAACATTTAGTTCCCCGGACGTTCTTTGTCTCGCTGCATCGGACGTCCCACCAGGTTCGCGACCACCTGGACCAGACGGCCCGGCTCCACCGGTTTGGCGACGTGCACCTGATATCCCGCCAAAAACGCCTTGAGCTCGTCCTCCCGGCGGGCATAGGCCGTGAGGGCGATCGCGGGTGTCTGTCCCCCCGACTCTTCGGGCATCGCGCGCACCTGGCGAATGAGCTCGTAGCCGTCGACGTGCGGCATGCCCACGTCGCTGATGAGCACGTGGTGCGCGCGATCGCGCAGCGCCTGGAGGGCTTGCGTGCCGCCGGCGGCCGTCTCGACCGACGCCCCCTCGGCCACCAGCACGGCGCCGAGCAGCTCGCGGGCGTCCTCGTCGTCGTCGCACACGAGGATCCGGATGCCCGACAGCCACTTTCCCGCGACGGCCGCGCCGTCGGCCGAGCCCGAGAGGTAGATGCCCGAAGACACGCGGGGCGGTGAAGACGGCGGCACCCCCTGGAGGGCCCGCACCGGCAGCGACACCGTGAACGTCGTGCCGTAGCCCTCGCCGCGGCTCTCGGCCCTCACCGTGCCTCCGTGCAGGTCCACGATGTGCCGCACGATCGCCAGCCCGAGGCCGAGGCCGCCCTCGGCGCGCGTCGTGGAGCTGTCGGCCTGGCGGAAGCGGTCGAAGACGAAGGGCATGAATTCGGCATTGATTCCGCGACCCGTGTCGGACACCACGAGCTCGACGTGCGAGGCTCCGCGCACGAGGCGCACGCTCACCCTCCCGCCCTTGCCCGTGAACTTGATCGCGTTCGACAGCACGTTCCAGAACGCCTGCTGAAGGCGATCGGCGTCGCCGTAGAAGGGGAGCGGACCCGCGTCGAGCGGCCCCTCGAGCGTGATGAGCCGCGCGTCCGCCATCGGCGCCACGACCTCCATGGCCGCGCGCACCACCTCGACCACGTCCATCTCGGCGGGCTCGATCTTCAGCTTGCCCGTCACGGCGCGCGACACGTCGAGCACGTCCTCCACCAGGCGCATCTGCGCGCGCGCGTTGCGCTCGATCGTGTCGAGCGCCTTCTTCGCGTCGACGTCGGGCTTGCGGCGCATCATCGTGGTCCACCCGAGGATCGCGTTGAGAGGCGTTCGCAGCTCGTGCGAGATCGTCGCGAGGAACTCGTCCTTCACGCGGTTCGCCTCCTGCGACTCGCGAAAGGTGCGCGCGTTCTCGAGGGCCGCGCTCGCGCGGTGGGCGAGCGCCTGCGCGAACGAGAGATCCTCTGCGCCGAAGCGCCGCCCCGACTGCGCGGAGATGAGCGAGATGGCGCCGACGGGCCGGCCCTGCACCCGCAGGGGCACGCACATCGACGAGACGACGCCGAATGCCCGGTGGAGGGCGGCGCCGTCGGCGTCGTCGATCACCCCGGCCGCGGGCAGCCCGTGGACGCGCGCGACCAGATCGGCCGCGCCGGTGCTCGCGACCCGGCGCACGCCTTCGGAGGGGCCGAGCAGGTCCACCGCCATCCCGTCGGCGACGCGCGGCACCGCCAGCCGCGCGACCGCCGCGAGCGTTTCGTCGGTGTGGAGCGAGCTCGCGAGGACGTCGCTCGCGTCGTCGAGGAAGCGCGCCAGCTGCTCGGTCTGGCGGCGAGCGCCGACGTCGCGGAGCGAGGCCAGGTGGAGGCGCGGCCCGACGTTGGGAGACGCGCGGAGCTCGAAGAGCCTCGCGCTGCCGTCGGCGCGAAGGAGCGAGGCCTCGCCCGGCAGCGCCTTCGCCGACCCGCGAGGCCGCCAGGCGTCTCCCCATGCGCCCCGATCGGCCGGCGCGACGAGGCCCGCGGAGCTCGCTCCGAGAAGCTCGTCGCGACGCTTTCCGAAGTAGTCGACCGCCGCGCGGTTCGCGTCGACCACCGCGAGCCGGTCGTCGAGCAGGAGCATGAGGTCGTCCGCGTGATCGAAGACGCCCTGGAAGCGGAGCCGCGCCTCTTCGGCGACCCCGCGCGCCTCGTCCACGCGTGACGCGAGCGCGCGCTCGCGCCGGGACGACCGCCAGAGAGCGACCCACAGCCCCGCGACGACCGCGGCCTCGATCGCGAGCGCGCCGACGCGCCACGGCGTCGCCGCGTGGGGGGGCATCAGCTTCGCGGCCGGCGCGGAGAGGAGCGCGATCGCGAGCGCGCCGAGGGCGAGCGCGCCCGCGGCGAAGGGACCGATGGCGGTCATCGTGTGCCGTCTCGCGCCCCCGGCCATGATGAATGGCGCTGTAGCACCGAGGCATGGGGTGCGCCCTCGAGCGCGACGGCCATCGTTCATGGGCCCGTCTCGTTAGCTCGTTCGGTGTCGCAAGCGAGGTGAGCCTTGCTCGTCCGGAGCGCATTTGTTGGCAAGCGAACGATTCGGACCGGCTCGAGCGGCCCGGTGCGGCCGCGCTGCAGGCGATCGCCGGGGCGCTACGTTCGGTCGCATGGCGCCTTCCGCGCACCGTGCCCGCCCGCGTCCGATGCGTGGCCCCGTCGCGGGCGCGGCGGGCTTCCTGGTCGTGATGGGCGTCGTCTTCGGGAACCTCGACCGGGCGGGCGTTCGCCTGACGCTGACCGGGGTGATGGCGCTCCTGTTCGCGCTCGGCGGCGTGACGGCGGTCGTCCGGGCGCGCGAGGCGCGGCTCGAGCGCCGTGGCTGGCTCCTCCTCGCGGCCGGCCGCGGCGCGCTGGCGGTCCTCGCGGCGGCGGCGTTCCTCTTTCCGTTCGGCACGCTGCCCATCGTGCCGAGCATCGCGGTGGGCGCGCTCGCCCATGTGATTCTCGGCGGCGGGTCTCTTCAGCTGGCCGTGGCGGGCGCCCCACGTGCCGAAGGTGCCGCACGTGCTCGGGACCCTGCTCTTCATCGGGTCGGTGGGCGTCCTCCTCTGGCTTGCGGGCACGTGGTCGGCGGGCCTTCAAGGGGGGATGGTCCACCGGGGGACACTGCTCTCGTACGGCATGCACGCGGCCGTCATGGGGGGCGCGGGGCTGTATCTCGCGAGCGAGGTGCCGGGCCGCATGCGCGGCCCGCTCGGCTGGATCCTCGTGAGCGGGATTCTGCTCGGCGATCGTGCTCGCGCTCCTCCAGCGCTTCCTGAGCGGCGGGTCGGTGTCGCAGCCGCTGTTCGTCGTGCTCTTCGTCGGGCCCCTGGGGTACGTCTTCGCCGCCCTGTGCCGGCGGCCCGCCGAGCCGACCCAGCAGGCGCCCGCCTCGCCGGGCTGGAGCCTGCTCCTCTATGCGCCGTACGCCATCGTCGGCGCTGCGCTCGCGGGCGCGCAGGTCCACCACCGGGACGGCCTCGCCGGCCCCACCGTCGCCTTCTTCGCGCTCACCGCCCTGCTCCTCGCGCGCCAGTTCGTCCTGCTCGAGGAGCTCCGCGAGGCCTACGAGACGCTCGAGGTGCGGGTCCGCGAGCGCACGCGCGACCTCGAGTCGATGCAGTCTACCGTCATGCGGACCGAGCGCATGAACCTCGCGGCGACGCTCGGCGCGGGGCTCGCCCACGATCTCAACAACGCGCTCACCGTCATCCGCGCCAACGCGACCGTCGTCGAGGAGCTCGCCGCCGGGAAGCCGGAGGCGGAGCCCGCGGCCGACCTCTCCGCCGCCGCCCAGCGGGCCGCGGCCCTCACGGGCCGCCTGATGCGCTTCGCGCGGCAAGCGCGGGACGACGGGCCCGCGGTCATCGACGTGCGGGAGTGCGCCGCGGCGCTCGAGGGCCTCCTCCGGGCGTTCGTGGGGCGCGGCATCGAGCTCACGATGGACCTCGAGCCGGCCCGCGCGCTCGTGGCCTCGAGCCGCAGCCGCTTCGAGCAGATCCTGGTGAACCTGGTCACCAACGCCCGCGACGCCGTGGACGACGACGAAGACGAGGGCGAGCACGACGGCAAGCGCGAGCGCCGTGCGATCGCGGTCCGCGTGCGGCGGGTGCGCGACGCGCCGAGGAGCGAGCACGTCGAGCTGCGCGTGGAGGACAACGGGCGCGGCATGCCCGACGACGTGCGCGCCCACCTCTTCGAGCCCTTCTTCACCACCAAGGACGAGGGCCGCGGTACCGGCCTCGGCCTCGTCTCCGTGCGGGCGATGGTCGAGCAAGACGGCGGCAGCGTCTCGGTCGACAGCGCGCCAGGGCGAGGGACCTCGTTCCGCGTGACGTGGCCGGCCCCGGCGCCGGCGACGGTCACGGAGCTCCGGCGGGCGGCAGGCCGCGAAGGACCGCGAGCAGCAGGTCGGCCATTCGGTCCACCTCCGCCTCGCTCACGTTGAGCGCGGGCATGAAGCGCAGCAGCTCGGGCCGAGGCGCGTTGAGCAGGAGCCCGCGCGCGCGGCACTCGACCACCGCGGCCTCCGCGATCGGGCGCGGCAGCGCGAGCGCCTGGAGCATGCCGAGCCCGCGCACGCTCCCCCCGACGGCGCCGGCGATGCCCTTCAGGCGCGCGACGAGGCGCTCGCTCCGCGCGCGCACCCCCTCGAGGAACGCGGGCGCGCTCACCGTCTCGACCACGGCCGCCGCCACCGCGCAGAGGAGCGCGTTGCCCACGTGGGTCCCGCCCTGGTCGCCCGGCTCGAAGCAGTTCACTTCCTTGCGGCAAATCATCGCGGCGACGGGGATGCCCGCGCCCAGGCCCTTGCCGACCGAGACGACATCGGGCCGCACCCCTTCGTGCTCGAAGGCGAAGAACCGGCCGGTGCGCCCGACGCCGGTCTGCACCTCGTCGAGCATCAGGAGGACGCCGCGCCGGTCGGCGATCTCCCGGAGCTCCCTCAGATACGCCGGTGGCGGCACGACCACGCCCGCCTCGCCCTGGATCGGCTCGACCAGAACGGCCACGGTGCGCTCGTCGATCGCGCGCTCGATCGCCCCGGCGTCGCCGAACGGCACCTTGCGGAAGCCCGGCACCTTCGGCTCGAAGAGCTTCGCGAACGCCGGCTTGCCGCTGGCGCTCATCGTGGCGATCGTGCGGCCGTGGAACGACCCCTCGGTGGTCACGATCTCGTACGCGCCGCCCTTGTGCACGCTGCCCCACTTGCGCGCGAGCTTGATCGACGACTCGTTCGCCTCCGCGCCGGTCGCGCACACGAAGACGTGGTCCATCCCGGCGAGGGCGGCGAGCCTGGAGGTGAGCGCGAGGTGGTTGGCGTTGTGGAACGCGGGGCTCGCGTGCCAGAGGCGATCGGCCTGCTCGTGGAGCACCCTGGCGATACCGGGCGGCGCGTGGCCGAGGGCGTTGACCGCCCAGCCCTGGACGAAGTCGAGGTACTCGCGCCCGTCGGTGTCGTAGAGGAACGAGCCCTTGCCGCGCACCATGACGGCGCCGGGCTTCGGCGCCGTGGGCAGGACATGGTTGCCGGCGAGCTCGGGCGCCTCTCGGGACGGGGTCATGATCGAGGGGATAGCGGTTCAGCCGCCGCGGGCAACCGGCAGTCCGGCGAGGCCGCGACCGAGGGCGCGCGCGAGGGCGCGGTCGATCGTGTCGACGATGACCTGGGTCTGGCGGTCGATCTCGACGTTGACGCGGTCGCCGGGCCGCTTCGCGCCGAACGTCGTGAGCCGCAGCGTCTCGGGGATGAGGTTCACGCGGAAGGTGAGGGCGTCGTCGTCCCAGCCGTTCACGGTGAGGCTGGCGCCCTGGAGCGCGATGAAGCCCTTGTGGAAGACGTACTTCCCGAGCGCGGCCGGCACCTTCATCACGAGCGCCAGGTTCTCCGGCGCCCGCTCGACCGCGGCGATCTCCGCGGTGCCGTCGACGTGCCCCGAGACGACGTGGCCGCCGTTCTCGGCCCCCGCGCGCGCCGAGCGCTCGACGTGCACGCCGGCGCCGTCGGAGAGCTCGCCGAGCGTCGTGACGCGAAGCGTCTCGTCGTTCGCGTCGAAGTGCACGAGCGAGCCCTCGAGGTCGGCCACGGTCTGGCAGACGCCGTCGACCGAGACGCTCGCGCCGCGCGCGAGGTCGACGCGCAGCGCCTCGGGCAGGTCGACCGCGTAGGAGAGCGCGTTCGTCTTGCGCACGACGCGCCGGACCGGGAAGACCCCCTGCACGATGCCGGTGAACATGGCCGGGAGGCTAGCGCCATCGAGGCGAGTCAGCCCGGCCCGGACGCCGAATGAAAGAACGCGAGGGTTCGCGCAGTAAGCCCGGTATGACGACGAGGAGCGCGTGGATCGCGGGGGCAGTCCTGCCCAGGGCATCCCGCTCGGGTACATCGACTACCCGAGCTGCCCTGCCGCGAACCCGTAGCGGGGCGCCGATGGTGCAGGCCAGCCCTCGTTGACCTCGCTCGTGTCGTTCGATTAGCGTGTTCGCTCACTTCCCATGAAAATCTTGCCGGCCCTCGGGGCCGTCGCCCTTCTCGGCCTGCCGGGTTGCGTTCGAGGCGCCGGTCAGCTCGACACGACGGCGTTCGTCCAGGCCGACTACGGGTACAAAGTCGCCTACGTCGATCCGAAGACCAAAGCACTCGCCGGAGCCGACTGGACGATTGACAACTTCTATGTCGACAAGCGCGGCAAATGGCAGCCGAAGGGCGGGGCCGACTACCAGGCGACGCGCGAGTTCGACGCCAACGGCGACGGGCAGATCGAGTTCGGCGAGAGGTCGACGGAGTACATCTACGACGTCCGCCTCGTGAATGCCCGGGACAACGGAATCCTCTGGGTCAAGGCGCACCCGGTGCGGGGCGCTGACGCGCATCGCGAACTCGACGTCGTCCTGAACAACTATGCCGACGGCCTCGCTGGCGCCGGCCTGTACGCGCAATCGAACCTCTTCAACGTCGAGCACGTGCACGAGCGCCGCTTCACGACCTTCGTCAATGCGAAGCAGGCGGTCGACGTGGGTGGCCTCCGCGGGCTCGAGGCCACCATCGAGCTGGCCGAGACCGACAAGCTACAGGTCGATCCGTCATCCCGCTCGGAGAAGGTTCGAATCGCGCTGCTCAAGCTCTACTTCTACGAGAGCACGCGGTCCGCGCCGGGCTGTGGCGATCGGTGGCCCGTCTTCACGAAAGGCAAAGAGAGCTTATGCCGCCGCCCCGGGCTTCTCATGGTGGGCTACGCCAACACGGCGGACCGGTTCGCCGACCACGTCGCGGACTTCGAACAGCTCCTCCAGCGAATCTCGTTCGAGCCCGGGAGCCGAACGGAGGACGACACGCCTGCGCCACCGAGCGCGCTTGCGGCCCCGGCGGCGTCCGCGGGGGCGCAGCGGTAACCAGCCGTTCGGTGGCGCCCCCGGCAGGAGTCGAACCTGCGGCCAACGCTTTAGGAAAGCGCTGCTCTATCCACTGAGCTACGGGGGCCCTGCCGTCCTGCGGCGCACGCAAGATGGCACGGACGCGGCCCGCGGCAAAGCGGGCGGCCCGCGCGCGTCAGGCGACGGGCTTGTTCGCGGCGGCTTTCGCGAGGGCGGGCGCGACCTTCGCCCGGTCTTCCTCGGACTTCAGGAGCGCCCCGAGGGTCGCCCGGGCGAGCTCCACGTCGAGCGCGCTCGCGCCGAGCAGGACGAGCGCCCGCGCCCAGTCGATGGTCTCGGCGATCGAGGGCGCCTTCTGGAGGTCCATCGCCCGCACGTCGCGGACGAACGTGGTGAGCTGCTCGGCGAGGCGGGCCGCCAGGCCGGGCACCCGGAGCTCGAGGATGGCCTGCTCGCGCGACGGCGGCGGGTAGTCGACGAACGCGTGGAGGCACCGCCGGAGGAGCGCGTCGCTCACGTCGCGCGTGCCGTTGCTCGTGAGCACGAAGAGCGGCGAGCTCCTCGCCTTCACCGTCCCGAGCTCGGGCACGGTGGCCTGCCGCTCCGCGAGGACCTCGAGGAGGAACGCCTCGAACTCCGGATCGGCGCGGTCGATCTCGTCGATGAGCATCACCACCGGCGCCTCGCTCGACAGCGCGCGGAGGAGCGGCCGCTCGACGAGGAAGCGCCGGCTGAAGAAGGCCGAGTCGGCCTCGGCCACGCGATCGGCCGCCTCGGCGAGGGAAGCCGCGCCCGCCGTCTTCGCGGACACCGCGTCGCGGAGGAGCTGCGCGTACAGCATCTGCTTGGCGTAGTCCCACTCGTAGAGGGCCCGCGCTTCGTCGAGGCCCTCGTAGCACTGGAGGCGCACGAGCTCGCGTCCGAGCGCCTGCGCGAGCGCGCGCGCGAGGTCGGTCTTGCCGACGCCCGCCGGGCCCTCGACGAGGAGCGGCCGCTCGAGGGCGAGCGCCAGCCACGCGACGAGCGCGAGCTCCTCGCCGGCGAGATATCCCGCGAGGGCGAGGCGCCGGGAGAGGTCGTCGGCGTCTTCGGCCGCTCCGGAACAAGCGACGCGGATGTGGGAGGGGCAGGGGACAAGGGCCGCATGCAGCGTACACGGTCCGGCGCGTCGTCGCCGTCGGGTCCCGCCGTTGCCCGAAAGCGGATATCCTCGCGAACATGGGCGAAGGTCAGGACGGCCCCGGCGGCGACCTGCGCATCGACAGCACCGGCACCGTGCACCCCCTCGGCCGCGACGCCAGCCAGGCGCTGCGCGCGCGGGTGGGCGAGTGGGCGCTCTTGCGCAGCCCGCCCGAGGTCGTCTTCGCCATCCGCCACGGGGAGGCCGCGCGCACGCTGCGCATGGCCGGCGAGGTGCGCTCGCCGGGCGCGCTCTGCGACGTCGTCGCGCTCATCACGCAGGCGGGGTGGGGCGGCGAGCTCGTGGTGCTCCAGCCGTCGGTCGGGCGCTCGATCTTCTTCGAGGGCGGGCAGGTCGTCGGCGCGCAGACGAGCGAGCCGGCCGAGAAGCTCGGCGAGGTGCTCTGGCGGTTCGGGGCCATCACCCGCGAGCAGCTCGAAGAGGTCGTGCGCGCCGCCGAGAAGAGCGGAAAGCGCTTCGGCGAGACGGCCCTCGAGCTCGAGTTCGTCGATCCCGAAGAGCTCTTTCGCATGATGGCGCGGCAGGTCGAGGAGGTCTTCTACGGCGCCGTGCACGTCTCGCAGGCGATGTTCTACCTCTTCGACCGCTTCGACGAGGCGCGCCTCGCGCGCCGGCACCACCTCGCGACCGGGCAGCTCTTGATGGAGGCCGCCCGCCGGATGGACGAGCTGCGGTTCTTCCGCGAGAAGGTGCCGAGCGACGCCTGGGTCCCCGTGCCCGCGCCCGCCTCGTCCGGCAAGAAGCCCCCGCCGGAGTTCGCCGGTGTCCTGGCCGAGTGCGACGGGCGGCGGAGCGTCGCGGAGATCGGCCGGCGCATCGGGCAGCTCGAGTTCGAGGTCACGCGCGCCGTGTTCCAGCTCGCCGCGGCGGGGTGCGTGACCGTCGCGGCGCCGCGGCCGGTCGGCGTCCCGTCGATTGTCGAGACGTACAACCGCGCGATCGTCGAGATTCACCGGGCGTGCGACGAGGCGGGCAGCGGCCGCGAGCTCCGGGCCGGCCTCGAGCAGTTCGCGCTCAGTACCGGCGTGTACGTGCCGCTCTTCGCGGGCGCCGGGCCCGAGCAGGACGGGTCGATCCTCGCCGAGCGCATCGCGCGGAACGTCGCCGCCGTGGCCGCGGGCGACGGCGACGCGTGGCTGGCGCAGCAGCTGGTCGAGCACGCGGGCTTCGCGCTCTTCCAGGCGGGCTCGCTGCTGCCGCGGGAGGCGGAGGCCACCCTCAACGTGCGCGTCGCGGAGATCTTGAAGCCGATGCGGACGCCCGCGAGCCGGGCAGGCTCGGAGCGCTGAACCCCAGCTTTCGTCGATGAGGGGCGTCCTCGTGAGGCTCATGGGCGCGTCCCTGAGGCTCACGGGCGCGTCCCTGAGGCTCACGGGCGCGTCCCTCCCGCCGACGCGCCCATCTCTCCCGTTGAGGCAGGCCTCCATGGCTCATGATGGACGTCTCCGTGAAGCTCACGGCCGTCTCCGTCAGGCTCACGGGCACGCCCCTTCCGCGGATGGGCACATCCCTCCCGTTGACGCGGGCCTCCATGGCCCATGATGGACGTCTCCGTGAAGCTCACGGCCGTCTCCGTGAGGCTCACGGGCACGCCCCTCGGCTTCACGGACGCGCCCGTGCCCTCAACCGCTGGCGCCCTCGCCGTCTCCGCTCGACTGGAGCGTCGGAAGGGCGATGCCGCGCGTCTCGGGCAGCACCCACACCCACGACGCGGTCGCCATCGCGAGCACGAGGGGCACGCTCAAGCCGCCCGCGAGTCCGGCCCGCACCACGCAAGCATGGACCAGGATGGGCGCGAAGAGCTGCGCGCCGCGCGCGAGGTTGTACGTCGTGCCCATCGCCATGCCCCGCACCTCGGTCGGGAAGAGCTCTGCCAGCAGCGCGCCGAAGCCCGCCGTGCATCCCGAGCCGAAACCGAGCACGAACATCGCCGTCCAGAAGAGGGAGGGCTCCGCGACCAGCCGCTCCCACGCGAAGGCCAGGGGCGCGAGCGCGCTGGCCGTGACGAGCGAGTAGATCGCGAACGCGGGCCTCCTCCCCACCCGGTCGGAGACGAGCCCGAAGGTCGCCATGCCGAGGAGCTGGCCGACCTGCGCCGTCAGCATCCACGCGAGCGACCGGGCGACCGGTTGGTTCAGCTCGCGCAGGAAGCCCGGTAGCCACGTGTAGCAAGTCCAGTACGTGCCCAGCTTGAACACGCCGAGGACCCACGCGGCCGCGAGGCGCTTGAAGAGCGCGGGCTTCAGGAGCACGCGTGGGCTGACGCCGTGCGCGCTCGGCGTGTTCGGCAGGTGGACGGACCGCCGCGCCGCCAGCGCGATGAGCGCCGTCGCGCTCGACCCGACGAGGACCCAGCGCCAGCCGACGCGCGGAAGGACGAGGTTCCCGACGATCGCCGCCATCGCGACGCCGAGCGGCTCGCCGGACTGGAGGGCCGCCGCCCAGCGCCCCCGGCGGGCGGCGGGGACGGCCTCCGCGAGCATCCCGTGGCCGATGGCCCACTCGCTGCCGACGCCAAGGCCGACGATGGCGCGCCCCAGGACGAAGGTCCACACGTCGGGCGCGAGGCCGCACACGAGCGACCCGAACGAGTACACGAGCACCGTCCACGCGAGCATCGTGCGCTTGCCGATGCGGTCGGAGAGCGCGCCGCCGAGGATCCCGCCGAGCCCCGACGCGCCGAGCGCGACGCCGACGACCCACGCCTCGCCGGAGGAGGAGAGGTGCAGGCTCTCGGCGACGGGCCCCTTGATGAACCCGAGCAGGACGAGGTCGTAGAAGTCGAAGGCCCAGCCGAGGAGGGCGAAGGCGTACAGCTTGCCGACGTTCGGACCGGCGTCGCTGGCGGGGGCGGCGGCGGCGCTCACGTTCCCGCGGTCCGCCCCCGCGGGGACGTTCACCGCGCGCTCCGCTGGCGGACGCACTCGTAAAGCGCGATCGCGACGGCGACGGAGGCGTTGAGCGACCCGATGGGGCCGGGCATGGGCAGACGCGCGAGCGTATCGCAGACGCGCTTGACGGTCTTTCGCAGGCCCTTGCCCTCGGCGCCCACGACGAGGGCCACGGGGCCGGTGAGGTCGACGCGGTCGATCGAGGTCGGGCCCGTCATGTCGAGGCCCACGACCGCCACGCCCCGCTCGCGCAGCGCCTCGAGGGCGGGCGGCAGGGACGAGACGCGGCAGAGCGTCGCGTGCTCGATGGCGCCGGCCGACGCGCGGAACGTCGCCGGCGAGAGCGGCGCCGAGCGGTGTTCGGGCCACACCACGGCCCGCGCGCCCATCGCCACCGCCGAGCGGATGACCGCGCCGAAGTTCTGGGGATCCTGGATCTCGTCGAGGGCGACGAGGAGCGTGTCGCCGTCGAGGGGCACGTCTTCGAGCGGCGTCACCAGGAGCTCCGACGCGAACGCGATGGCGCCCTGGTGGCGTACGCCGCGCGCGAGCGCGATCGAGCTCCGAGCGGGCAGGCGCTCGACCTTCGCGCCGTGGTCTGCGCGTAGCGGGCGAGCGCGTCGAGCTGCGGCGACGCCTCCGCGGAGCCCGCCTCGAGCACCATCACGCGCGACAGGGCGGCGCCGTGCGTCTTGATGGCCTCGCGCACCGGCTGGAGGCCGCAGATGATGCGGGAACTCACCGGGCGCTCACGCGCGCCGCGCGGCGCGGGCCTCGGCGACCTCGCGCGCGATGGCGCGGGCCGCGGCGGCCGGGTCGGCGGCGTCGCGAATGGGCCTGCCGACGACCACCCAGTCGGCGCCGCCCGTCGACCGCGGCGCCCGCGGTCATCGTGCGCTTCTGATCGTCGCCGCCCGTGGCGGCCGCGGGCCGCACGCCCGGCGTGACGAGGACGGCCTCGGGCCCGAGCGCGGCGCGGAGGCGCGGGGCCTCGTGCGGCGAGCACACGAACGCCCGTACGCCCTCGTTCCACGCGAGGCGGGCGAGACGCTCGACCTGCGCCCCGACGTCGTCGCCTTCCGTCGAGGCGACGCCGTGCGCGGCGACGCCGATGGCGGCGAGGTCGCGCGCGTCGAGCGAGGTGAGCACGGTCACCGCGACGATCTGCGAGGCCCGTGACCCTCCTTGCGGGCCCGCTCGACCGCGCGCCGCAGCATCGTCGGGCCGCCGCTCGCGTGGACGGTGAGCATGCGCACGCCGAGCGCGGACGCGCGGGCGACCGCGCGCTCGACCGTCTCGGGGATGTCGTGGAGCTTCAGGTCGAGGAAGACGGGCCGGCCCGCCGCCGCGCCGACGGCGAGCGCCGCAGGAGGGCCTGCTTCGACGAACAGCTCGAGGCCGACCTTGAACATGCCCACTGCGTCGCGAACGGCGACGGCCGCGGCGCGCGCGGGCTCCACGGAGGAAAATCGAGGGCGAAGACGACGCGCGACTCGGACGGGGGGTGCGCGGTCGAGTCAGCACTTAGAGGCACGAGCAGAGGGGGTCGCCAGGGGTGCAGTTGCAGGGCTTGGCAGGGCCGCCGCCGCCGCCCCCGGGCTTCGCGGCAGGTGCGGGACCGCCGCCACCGCCGCCGCCGACGGCGACCGGCTTGGGCTTGCTCGTCGACTGCTGCTGCAGCGCGGAGAGCTTGTCGTTCTGGGCGGCGATTTCGGCCTTGAGGGCCTCGGTGTCTTCGCCCTTGGCCTGGGCGGCCGCGAGCTCGGCGGCGAGCTACTGCCGCTTCGCCTCGGCCTCGTCGATCTGCGCGGTGAGCTTCGCCGTCTCCGCCTGGGCGGCCGCGGCCTTGTCCATCGAGCTCTTGATGAGGACGGTGCCGCCGATGGCGGCCGCGAAGAGGACGACGCCGAGCCCGGCGAGCAGGAACTTGAGGTTCTTCTTGCTCTTGTCGTGCGAGAGGGCGTGGAGCTGGCGCTCGTGCTCCTGGCGGGCGTTCATCTCGGCGAGGCGGGCCTGGGCCTCGGCCTCGGAGCGCGCGCGCTGCACGGCGGCCTCTTGCATCGCGGCGATCTCCGCGGCGCGCTTCTTCTCTTCGTACGCGCGGCGCTGGCGCTCGTCTTCCTCGGCGCGGATGCGCGCTTCCTCTTCCTCTTGCCGGCGACGGATCTCGTCGAGGCGGCGCTGCTCTTCGGCGCGCGCGCGCTGCTCGGCTTCGACTTTCTCTTGCTCTTCGCGGCTCTGCGCGTCTCGCAGGATCTCCTGAATCGAGACCATCACCGAGGTTTCTTGCCGTTCCGCCATGTGTTCTCCCCGAAGGCTACCGACTTGTCGGTGAATCCGCAAACGGTCCGGAGCGGCGGAGAGGCGGCGGAGACCACGAGTCCTGCTAGGGTGCGGCGCCATGCCGACGAGCGTCGATGCGCACATCACGGGAACGGTGTGGAAGATCGAGGTCAAGGAGGGAGAGGCCGTCGCCGAAGGGCAGGTCTGCGTGATCCTCGAGTCGATGAAGATGGAGATGCCCGTCGAAGCTCCGGCGGCCGGAACCGTGGAGAAGGTCCACGTCAAAGAGGGCCAGGCCGTCAGCGAGGGCGACACGCTGGTCACGCTGGCCTGAAGGGGGACGCCCATCTCCGGCCCGCACATTCGCGCTTACATTCGCGCGCTTGGCGAGACGCCTCGCGGACGCGCCATGGCGCGAAGAGCCCTTGGGCCGCCCTCTCGAATGGGGATAGGCTCCAGGGTGGTGAGGCGGAGAGGGCGCGGCGCGTGGGAGGGGGCGGCGGTGGCCGCGCTTGTGGGCGTCGTGCTCGCGGGCGGGCCGTTCGCGTGCAGCTCGTCGGAGCCGCTGCAGGCGGCGGGCGGCCACTGCATGTCGGTCACCGACTGCCAGGACGGGCTCGTCTGCTGCGACGACAGCAGCAAGGGCAGCGGCGCCTTCACCTGCATGGCCAGCGCCGCGTGCATCCAGCCGGGCGGCACCAACGCCGACGCCGGGAACATGGGCATGGGCACCGGCGACGACGCGACGACGGAGGGCGACGGCGCCGGCTCGCCCGACGCGGCGCGCTCGCCCGACGCGCAGGCCATCGCCGATTCGAGCGGCCCGGAAACGGGCACCTCCACCCCCGACAGCGGCGGGGGCCCGATGGACTCCGGCGAGCCTCAGGAAGCCGCGCCGCCCGACGACAGCGGTGGCGGACAGGACGCCCCGACCGAGTGACGCGTCACTCGCGCCAGAGGAACTTCCAGGGGTTGTGCTTGAGGTCGCGAACCATCTCCTGCATGTCGTCGTAGATTTCCTCGTCCATCACGAGGCCGCCGACGGTGCCCTTGCCGTCCTTGATGTGCGTGACGATGGCCTGCGCGTCGGCGGCCATGGAGTTGGCGCGCACGGCGAGCTGCGCGACCTCGTCGAGCGTCTTGCGAATCTTGTCCTGCTCCGCCGGGTCGCCGACCGTGGCCGACACGCGGTTAAGGTTCGCGAGCGCTTCGCGCGCGTCCTTGAGCATCGGGCCCGCGTCCTCGTGGATGCGGGCGACCAGGTCGTTGACGCGATCGATCGTCTGCAAGACCTTCGGGTTGTCGACGTAGTTGACGCGCGCGTCGTGCGTGAGCTGCTTGGCCTCGATGGAGATCTCCTCCACGTTCGCCATCGTGCGCTCGATGCGCTCGCGGTTGCCGCTCACGATGAAGTTGAGGCCCTTGAGGAGGCCCGAGGTGTTGTCGATGATCTCGCCGAGGGTCTCGCGGTTCGCCTTGATGCCCTCGACCGTCGTGTCGAGGAGCTCGTAGGCCTTCGCCAGGAAGAGGTCGAGCCGCGGCGGGTCGATGCCCTTCACCTCGGAGCCCTCGGGGAGCGTGCCCTTCTCGGGGCTGCCCGGGTTGATGGCCAGGAACTGCTCGCCGAGGACGCCCTGCGCGGTCACGTAGAAGTCGGCGTCGCTGTGGATCGACTCCTCGACGCGCTTCTGGACGGCGATCTCCGCGCGGACGATGACCCGCCGCCCGGTCTTCGGGTCGACCTTCCCGCCGAGGAACTGGAGGTCCTTCACGCTCCCGACCTTCACCCCGCCGATGCGCACGGCGGCGCCCGACAGGAGGCCGCCCGGGTTGTCGAAGTCGACGTACAGCGGATAGGTGCGCTCGAAGCTGAGGCCCCCCATGACGAGGACGAAGCCCGCCAGGATGGCCACCGAGACGAGGATGAGCGCACCGACCTTGACTTCGAGCGACCGCGGCTCCGACATCGCGCCGGGGACGGTAGCTCAAAAGCCGCTCAGAGCTCCATCGGGCCGGTCGCATGGCCGCGAATGAACTGCTGCACCACACCGTCGGTGCTCGATCGAAAGGCCTCGGGGGTGCCGATCAACCGGACCTGCCCCTGGTACAGCATCACGACGCGGTGCGCGATCGACAGGATGCTCACGAGGTCGTGGCTCACCACGATCGACGTGACCCCGACCCTCTCGGAGAGGCTGGCGATGAGCTGGTCGACGCGCCGCGCGCTCACCGGGTCGAGGGAGGTGGTCGGCTCGTCGAAGAGGACGTACCGGGGGTCGAGCGTCAGCGCCCGGGCGATGGCGACGCGCTTGCGCATCCCGTCGCCCAGCTCCGCGGGGTAGCGGTCCGCGAACTCGTGCATCTGCACGATCTCGAGGCGCCGGCGCGCCTCGCCGAGGGCGTCCTTCATCGAGAGGCCCTTGTGCTTGCGGAGCGGCAGCGAGACGTTCTCGAGGCACGTCATCGAGTCGAAGAGCGTCGAGTGCTGGAAGACCATCGCGCACTTCTTCCGCACCGCGTACATCGCGAGCTCGTCCTTCTTCGAGACCTCCTCGCCGTCGAGCCGAGATCTCCCCGCGGTCGGGGGCGAGCAGCCCCACGAGCTGCTTGATGAGGACGCTCTTGCCCACGCCCGAGGCGCCGATGATGAAGAGCACCTCGCCGTCGCGCACCTCGAAGGTCACCTCCGAGAGGACGGCCTTCGGGCCGAAGGACTTGCAGATGTTCTTGAAGTGAATCACCCGGGCGCCTCCCGACGAGGGAGTCTAGCGCCCGGGTCGGATTCAGGCTCGGGACGCGCGGCCCATGTCGAGGACGCGCGGGTCGATCGCCTCCTCCACGCCGAGGAACTCGGAGAGCTCCGCGAGCGTCGAGTGGTGGTCGTCGAGCTCGATGACCGCGCGGTCGATCTCGTCGGTGACCCCGATGGGGTCCATGGGCGCGGCGATCTGCTCGTGCGTGAGCTGAACGAGCTCGCCGATCATCGCGAGCTGGTGGGCGATGGCGTCCAGCGACTCGCGCGACCGGTCCCAGCGCTCGGCGCGCTTGCGGGCGATGGCGATGCGGCGCTGGGCGAGGGCTCGCGTGTTCGGGCCCTGCGCGAAGCGCGCGGCCTCGAGCGAGCGGATCTCTTCCTCGAGGCTGCGGCGGTTGACCGACGCGAGGCACTCGCGGCTGACGTTGTGCGCGATGGCGAGGCGCACGTAGCTCGCGAGGAGCCGCAGGCACTCGTCGACCGCGAGCTGCGCGGCGGTGCCGTGCGGGGTGGTCGCGTCGCGGATGCGGTCGACGATGGCCTCGAGGCGGAGGAGCTCGCGCCGGTGCTCGTCGCCCATCTGGAGGAGGAGGGTCGCCCGCTGCTCGGCGGCGCGGGCTCGGTCGATTTGGTCGAGCCGCTCGTCCACGTACTTGCGGAAGGCTCGCAGGTGGAGCACCACGCCGAGGAGCATCAGCTCGGCCCCGGCGAACACCAAGAGGAGCACGAGGAGGCTCCAGTTCGCCACGCCGAACACGGTCGCGCCGGCGAGGACGACGACGTGCCAGGGGTGCATGAGCGCGTGCTTCACGTACACCCAGAGGCCCCGCTTCTTGGTCTCGGTCTGGGCCTGCTCCGCGCTCGAACGGACCACGCGCACCGGGCGGTGGGGCGTCTCGCGGTCGGGTCGCTCCCGAGCTTCGCGTGGTGTTTCGAACGGAGCTTTCGGCGAACCTTCGGGAATCGGGGTCAGTCGAGTATGGCCGGTTGCATGGCCGTTCACGTTGCTCTGGGCTTGTTGCTGGCTCGGCATCGAGCTCCTCCCTTCGGGCGCGCGCTCGAGTAGAGGCGCAAGGCGCGTGCCGCCGGGCTGCGCCGATGGGAGGTGCGTGACGGGGCGCCCGGCGCGCCGCCCGGGCCGTGACATCGTGGCGCGAGCGTCACATTCGGGGAGGCGGGAGGCCGCGCCGCCCGCGAACGCAGCGGGCCGAGCCGCTACTTGACGATCTCGGCGTGCTGGATGGCGTCGAGCTGGGGGAACTGGGCGTCGAGGTAGCGGTTGCCCATCGTCTGGATCATCGCCTGGTTCGGCCCGCGGCCCATCGGCGCGCCCTCGCCATAGCCTTTGTAGAGCGAATCGACGATCTCCATACCCTGGGTGACCTGCCCGAACGGAGCGAAGCGCATGCCGTCGAGCCTGCCGTTGTCGCCGTAGTTGACGAACACCTGCGTGCTGCGCGAGTTGGGCATGTTCGTCTGCGCGAAGCTGACGAACCCGCGCTTGTTCGACTGCTTCACCGCGTCGTCGGCGACGTTGGCCGACTGCCACTTGGCGTTGACCGCCGGGTCGCCGCTGATGCCGAACTGGACCATGAAGCCGTCGACCGCGCGGAAGAACCGCGTGTCGTCGAAGAAGCCCATCTTCACGAGGTCGTAGAAGCGGTCGGCCCCGTTGGGCGCCCAGTCGCGGTGGACCTCGACGACGAAGTCGCCCTTGGTCGTCGTGAACTTCGCCTTGAAGACGTCGGGCGCCTTGTCGCTGGCCTTCGACGGATTGAGCAGATCGGGGTGCACGCTCGACGCGAGCGGCCTCGAGCCCGCAGGGGCCGGCGCGACGGCGCTGGTCGCGGCCGGAGGAGCCGCGGACGACGCGGGCGACGCGTTGGTCGCGGCGGCGGCGGTGGACTCGGCGGACGCGTGCGAAGGCTCGTCGCTCTTCGAACAGGCGGCGGAGGCCAAGACCAGGACGTGGACCAGGGCGAGCGAGGCGATTGAAGCGGGAGCTTTCATGCGCGGCGCACCTTTACCACCGAGCCCGCGGGTCGCGCCAGCGGTCGTCCGTGGCGATTTCGTGGCTGTCCGGGACGGCTCAGGTCGCGCCGAAGGCGAGGAGGCCGACCGCCGAGAGGACCGCGTCGAGGATGATGATGGCGAGCGACGAGTTCACCACGGCCCGCGTCGTGGCCCAGCCGACGCCCTCGCTGCCGCCGAAGGTGGAGAGCCCGCAGTACCCGCTGACGATTGGGATGGCCGCGCCGTACGCGACGCACTTGGCGAGGCCGGTCACGAGATTGCCCCAGCCGACGAGCGAGGCGTTGCAAAAGATGCGAAGGGGGACGTCGAACGCCAGGTTCGCCGTGAGCGCGCCCATCACGAAGGCGATGGCCCCGGCCCACACGATGAGCACCGTCGTCATGACCATGCTCGCGAGGAAGCGCGGCACGACGAGGAAGTCGACCGGGTCGGTGGCGCACATGCGGAGGGCGTCGATCTGCTCGGTGACGACCATCGAGCCGATCTCGGCGGCGATGCCGGCGCCGACGCGGGTCGCGAGCATCAGGGCGGTGATTGACGCGGCGAGGTCGCGCACGAGGAGCTCGAGGTACGTCGCGCCGAGCATCGAGAAGTCGGGGATGACGCGGCGGATTTGGAGGCCCGACTGGTAGACGAGGATCATCCCGATGAAGCCCATCGTGATCGACACGAAGAGCAGCGACATGTTGCCAATCTCGTAGAGCTGCCGGACGACCGCGCCCTTCTCGCGGCGGCCGCGGACGACCTGGTAGAGCGTCTGCATGAAGACCGAATGGAGCTCGCGGCCGCCGACGAAGAGCTCGATCGCCGCCGCCCCCAGGTCGTGGACCGGGCCGGGGCGCGGGGGCGCCTCGGGCAGGCGACCGGTCGCGGGGGCGGGGGACGTCATCGGCTCATCCGAGGAGAAAGCTCACGAAGTAGTCGAGGATGAAGACGCCCGCGGCGCTCGCGACCACGGTGGCGTTGACGCTGCGGCCGACGCCGGGGGCGCCGCCCCGCGTGGACATGCCGAAGTGGCAGCTCGAGACGGCGATGGCGAGCCCGAAGACGACGCTCTTGATCAGCCCGTCGGCCACGTCGCGGAAGCCGAGAAGGCCGCCCGTGAGGCCGTTGTAGAAGCTCTGCGGCTCGATTTGGAGGAGCGCCATGCCCGAGAGCGTCGCGCCGACGAGCGCGAGGGCGTCGGCGTAGAGCGTCATCGTGAAGAGCGTGATGACGATGGCGATGAAGCGCGGCAAGACGAGGAACGAGAGGGGATCGATCGCGAGGGCGCGCAGCGCGTCGATCTGCTCGGTGACGACCATCGTCCCCAGCTCGGCGGTGTTGTTGGCGCCGACGCGGCCGGAGATCATGAGGGCCGTGAGGAGCGGGGCGATCTCGCGCAGGGTCGCGAAGCCCGCGGCCCAGCCGAGGAGGCCCTCGGCCCCGTACCGGCGCACGACGGGGGCCGACTGGATGACCGTGATGACGCCCGTGAAGAGCGCCGTCACGACCACGATGGGCAGCGACTTGACCGCCATCTTGTAGAGGTTGCGGCGGAGCTCGGGGTAGTCGAGCACGGGCGGCCAGCGGAAGAACCGCCGGCCGAGCTGCACGAGGAGCACGCCCATCGCGCCCAGCGTCTCGGCGATGTCGAGGAACGCCGCGCCCGTGGCCCCCGCGGCGTCGCGCCACGAGCGTCGCGCGGGCTCCATCGCCGGGGTCGCCATCCAGCCGGACGTTACTACAAGGACTACAGGCCGAGCAGGTCGACCGCTGCGCCGGCGGCCTCGATGGCGGCGGCCTGCGCCCCGAGGATGCCGACGACCCACGCGAGCCCCTTGAGGTAACCGACGATGGTCCTCCGGGTGCGGGCGAAGTGGAGGAGGACGCAGAGCGGGTGGAGCCCGAAGAAGTTCCACATCGCGAAGATGGCCGCGTCGCGCGAGACCGGCGGCCACGCGCGCTCGAGCTCGACGCCGCGCAGGGCGCGCTCGTCGCGCCGGATGACGAGGACCACCGCGGGCAGGGTGACCGACCAGGAGACGACGATGCTCAGGACTTCGAAGTCGCCGTCGGTCACGGCCGGACCGACCCGGCCAGCACGATTTCGACGCGCATCACCATCGTCATGCGGTGCGGCTCGTCCCCGGCGGTCGGCGCGCCGGGGTCCGGCTCGGACATGCGGCCGGAGACGACCATCGTGGTCGTACCCTCGAACTGGGTCTGCGGGACCAGGCGCCCGAGGTCGTACCGGGTCTTGCCCTGCCCGGAGGCGAGCATCGAGTCGAGGCGCGCGACGGGGGCCCCGGCCGGCGCGACGAGCGGCTGCGGCGGCGCCGTCTGCGCCAGGATGTCGTCGAGGGCGCCGCCCGTCGCGGAGGCGTCGGCGAGGGTGAAGGTCTCCGTCTGCGTGACGCTCGCGTCGCGCGAGGCGAGGCGCGAGAGCTTCTCCCATCGCGCGCCGCGACCCACCTCCTCTTCGGGGAAGGGCGCGGCGACATCGCGGAGCGTCTGCCGGACCTGCTCGACCATCTGGCCCCCGCCCCCGCCGCCGTCGCCCTCGTCGATCGCGACCCGCGAGCAGAGGCCGCGCGCCGAGACGACCGCGGTGCCCGCGAGGTGCTCGACGGCGGCGACCTCGGCGCGCATCCCTTCGATCACGCTCGCCGGCGTCTGCGCGTCGCCGCCGACCGAGGTGGAGGTGACGCGCCAGGCGTACGTGAGGTCCCCGTCGGGCGAGACCTCGCTCGGCGCGATCGCCAGCACGATGTGCACGGGCGGCAGGGCGATTCTCGGGCTGCTTGCGGGTCCCGTCGTCGGTGGAGGCCGCGGTGCGGAGGTCCATCGTGAGGGTCTCGGCCTGGTGCGGGCGCCACTGGTAGCGGAGCCGGCGCCGGGGAGGCTGCCCGGGGTCGAGCAGGGTGAGCTTCGCCGGCGCGTCGGGGGCCACGGGGGGCGGCGCCGGAGCCGGCGCGGAGGCCGACGGCTCGGCGGAAGGGGCGGGCTTGCCGGTGGTGCCCGCGTCGGGGGGGGCCGCGGGTTCGCTCTTCGAGCACGCCGCGGCCGCCCCCGCGAGGAAGACCAGGGCCCTGGCGATCGCGCGCGCCCTCACAGCGGGCCCTCGGTGAGGCCGTGCATGAACTGGCGCACGTGCGGGTCGTGGCAGGCGCGGGCCTCGTCCGTCGTGCCGTCGAAGAGGAGCTGCCCGCGGTGCATCATCCCGACCCGGTCGGTCACGGTGAGGAGCCGATCGAGATCGCTCGAGACCATGACGACCGTCGCCCCGATGGCCCGCTGCTCGGCGCGGAGCAGGTCGAAGATCTTCTGCGAGGTGACGGGGTCGAGCCCCGCGGCCGGCTCGTCGTAGAGGACGACGGGTGCGCGCGTGGCGGTTGCGCGGGCCACGCCGACGCGCTTCTTCTGGCCGCCGCTCAGGCTCGCGGGCATGCGGTCTTCGAAGCGGGGGAGCGAGACGCAGGCGAGCCGCTCGGCGACGCGCGCGCGCACCTCGTCCTCGGGGGGCGCGTACAGGCGCCGGAGCGGGAAGGCGACGTTGTCGAAGACCGTGAGGTGGTCGAAGAGGGCGTTGTTCTGAAAGAGCATGCCGATGCGCCTGCGGATGGCCTGCAAGGCCGGCTCCGACGCGCCGGTGACCTCGTCGTCGCCGACGTGCACGGCGCCGCGGTCGGGCTTCATCAGCCCGGCGATCATCTTGAGCAGCACGCTCTTGCCGCTCGCCCCGGGGCCGATGAGGCCGTAGAGGCACCCCTCGGGCACGGTCAGGCTCACGTCCCGCAGGATGTCGCGCGCCAGCTCTCCCGGGCGGTGGACGGTCTTGGACAGGCCTGCGAGGCGGATCAGCGGGAGCGTCACGGTGGGGCGTCCCGCGCGAGCTCGGAGCGCGCGCGCGCCAGCCTCGCGTAGAGCACGAGGGTCGCCCCCGCCAGGGCGGCCACCAGAACGACGAGCGCCGCGAGCGCCGCCTGGAGCTGCCGCACCGACGCGCGCGCCACCGCGATGGGCCCGACGTGCGCGAGCCGGTCGGTCTCGTTCGTCGACGCGCCGAGCGAGGCCGGCGCGCTGCGCGGGACCATCACGACAGCCACGTCGTCGGGCAAGAGGCCCGCGACGCCGCCCGCGACCAGCCGCTGCACCGCGTCGGCGCTGAGCGGCGGCGTCGCGCCGCGGTGCTCGATGAGCACGGCCGCGGTGCCGCGGGCGGGCGGCGCGTCGCGCAGCGGGTTGGGCGCGGGCACGTCGAGGTGCACCCGCGCCTCGAGCACGCCCTCGACGCCCTCGAGCGACCGCTCGAGCTCCCCGGCGATGCCCGCGACGATCGCGGCGTGCTCCGCCGCCTCGCTCGGGACGAGGGAGCCCGCGCCGATCGCGTCCGCCACGCCGCGCGGCTGGCGTCGAGGCAGGTCTTCTTCGCGCAGGACCGAAAGCGCACGCGGCAGGTCGTCGCGGGCCACGGTCACGCGCCACGCGCCCTCTTTGGTGCCATCGGGCTCCTTGGTGGCCTCGACGCTCGCGCGGTCGAGCGCCACGAAGACGCGGTTGGCCTCGGTGTCGTCGAGCCCGCCCGCGACGGGCACCGCGCAGCCGGTCACGAGGGCCGCGAGCGCCGCGAGGGCCACGAGGAGCGAGGCGAAACGCATGGGTTTCCCGCGCCTTCGTATCCCCGAACGGCAGGCGGCTCAAGGGGGCCGTGGCGCAGCGGTCGCGCTCGCCCGGCACCGCGTTTGCCCGCCTCCACTGGATGGCGATTCTACCAACCGAAGCGCCTCCGGAACCTCAACCATCGCTGGGGCAGCGAGGCATATCTCCTCGGCTCGTCAACCTCGTCGTCGGGACGTGGCTCTTCATCTCGGCGTTCTCGTGGATGCACTCGCGCGCCCAGATGGCCAACGCGTGGGTGTGCGGCGTGCTCTGCGTGAGCTTCTCGATCGCGGGAATGGCCGTCCCCTGGGCGCGGCACCTCAACACGGCGCTCGCCATCTGGCTGTTCGGCAGCTCGTGGGCGCTGTCCGGCGCGAGCGTCGCGACGATCTGGAACAACATCCTCTGCGCAATCGCGATATTCGTCGTTTCGCTGGTTCCGAGCGAGACTCGAAATCTGCCGATGCCCGTACACCGCCAGACGGCCTGACGCCGCGGGCGACAGGCTTCGGGCTACGGCCGGAGAGGACTGTAAGCCCGTAGTCTGTAGCCGGTAGCCCATTGCCGATTTGCTTCACCGCGGAGGAGCCGGGTACCCGTAGGGCGCGGCCGGCGTGTACCGCGGCGGGTAGGCGTAGCTCGGCGGATACGGTCGCGGCGGGGCCGGGCGCGCGACGTACGTCGTCCGGTAGCGATAGAGCTCGGGCGGCTCGCGCTGCAGGACGACCCATCGGCTGCCGTACGGGTAGTACCAGCGGTTGTTGACGAGGTACGCGTAGTTGCTCCCGTACGCGACGCGCGGGTACCGGGCCATGTCGTTCGGGACGCTCGTCGCGTAGACCGCCGTGTAGCCGCCGACCGTGGGCGGATACACCTCGGCCGCGCAGCCGCCACACAGGCCGGCGACGGCGCCGGCCGACGCGGCGATCGCCGTGGCCGCGGCCAAACTTCGAAGGCGTCGAAAGTCCATGGTGCAGCCTCGTTCCTCTGGAGCCCTCGTCGAGCAACCGAGGTGCCATCCGAGGGCCACGCGCCGTGGCGCGGCGCGCCGCGCTGCAGCGCGACCGGCCCCCTTGCGTCGAAGCGCGAGAAAGGCCGCTCGGCCCGCGCCATGCCCGTCTGGTCGGCTTTCCCTGGCGCCGAGGTCGTAACGGTTGCGAAATACTTGGGTGAGTGCTACGGACCTCTGACGAAGGCTACGCGCGGGTGCAGGCGTCCTCGCCACACTACCGCGCCGTGCCCGTGGCTTCGAGTCGCGGATGGGTTCGACGCTTCCCGCGTCGGCCGCGCCCGCGGAGGCCCAAGAGGCTCCCTTCGTCTCGGCTCGTCTTGCTTGTCTCGAGCGTCCCGCCGGCAGCTACCAGCGACCAACAAGACCTAAAATTCTGAAAGGGCACGCCGGACGTGCGTGCGTCATCTCTTTGGCCTCACCGTTCACCGAAGTTCTATCGACCCTGAACGATCGCGCCCTGAGGCGTCTGCTGGGCGCGCGAGCCTATCTTCGCGGCTACGACTACGTACGTCGCCACGCGGTGGAAGACATCG
This sequence comes from uncultured delta proteobacterium, assembly GCA_963797395.1. Taxonomy (GTDB): domain Bacteria; phylum Myxococcota_A; class Polyangia; order Polyangiales; family Polyangiaceae; genus Palsa-1150. The sequence goes on along the minus strand of CAWCPA010000006.1, from coordinate 2,700,924 downwards.
TTGTCGAGGACGCCGGAGCGCGCGGGCACGTGCGCGGCACCGAGGCGGATCCCTACAAAGTGACGCTCCAGCTCACGCCGAGCGGGCAGAGCGGGTTCTCCTCGAGCTGCACGTGCCCGGCGTTCGCGTCGAGCAACGGCGGGCATTGCAAACACGTCGCGGCGCTGCTCATCGCGTTGCGCGATCAGGCGCGCGGGGCGCAGCGACGTCCCGCTCAACCGGCGGCCAACGGCGTGCACTACACCGTGCACGGAGGGACGGTCCACGTGGCGGGAGTCGATGGAGAGGGCAGGCGCAGCAAGCGCGCCCGGGCTCGAGCGCTCAAGGCGGCCCAGCACGCGGCCCAGTCGGCGCGCGGGTTCGTGCCCAGCGGCGGCACCACCACCGGCGTGGACGCGTGGCTCCCGGAGGCGATGCCGGCCGCCCCGAAGCAGATCGAGTATCGCCTGCAGGTGAAGCAGGTCGGGCAGAGCGGCCCGGGGGCCGGCGGCAGCCTCACGATCACCCTCCTCAACCCCGAGAACCGCGTGCCGCTCCTGCCGAGCGCCCTCCTGGTCGCCCAAGACCAGCATCCCACCCCCGACCGCGACGCCATCCGCCTGCTCGCGCGCTTCGAGAACCAGGGGCCACGCCGCGTCGGCATCGACGTCCGCGGCGAAGACGCCAGCGATCTGCTGCCCCTCCTCAAGGGGCGGCGGGTCATCGTCGAGCCGCAGATGATGGAGCTCCGCTTCGGCGACGAGCCGCTGCGCCCGCGCTTCGACCTCGAGCTCACGCCCGACGGGCAGCAGATCATCGTCCGCACCGCGTTCCAGCGGCAGGGCGACCCGCGGCGCTTCACGACCACGAGCGGCGCCTGGTTCGAGGGCAGCCCGGGCTGGTACGTCGACGCGCAAGAGGGATGGGCGCGGCCCGTCGACCGGCGCGTCTCGCCGGCGGCGGTGCGGCGACTCCTGCGGCTGCCGGTCATCACCGAGCCGGTCGAGCGCTTGCCGGACCTCGTCATGCACGCGCTGCCGAAGGTCGCGCTCGAGGTGGGGGCAGAGCTCCCGGAGCTCTCGCAGGTGGCCGACGTGGTGGACCTCGTCCCGACGTTCCGCGTCGCGGCGGGCGGCTCCCTGGTCGACGCGCAGGTGAGCTTGCGGGCGGCCTACGAAGACGTGGAGATCGACGTCCGCGCCGACGGGATGACGCTGCCGGTGATTGTGAAGCCGCCGTCCGCGCCGGCCCCGGGCGCTCCCATGGGCAAGCACGGCGCGTCGAAGCGAGCGCGGTGCATCCGCTGCGACATCGCCGCGCAGCAGGCCGCGGCGGCCAAGCTGCGCGATCTCGGCCTGGTGCCCGCGGAGGACGGCAACAAGTTCGTCGCTCGCGGCGAAGACGCCATCCGTTTCTGGACCGACGGCATCGGGTCGCTCCCCGACCAGTGGGACATCTTCGTGCCCGACGATCCCATCGACGTGCACGTGCGCGACGAGGCCCTCGCGGCGAACGCGCGCGTGTCGAGCGGCGTCGACTGGCTCTCCTTGCGGCTGAACTTCGAGAGCGAGGGCGTGGCCGTCACGCAGGACGAGCTGAAGCGCTGCCTCGCCGAGGGGCGGCGGTACGTGCGCCTGGCCGACGGCACCTTCGCGCGCATCGACCCGCTGCGGGTCCGCGAGGTCCTCCAGCGACAAGCGGGAGATCCTCGCTTCCGGCGGCGGCAACGGCGCGCACCTCCCGCTCTCGCAGGCCGGGCGCATCGAGGACCTGCTCGCGCAGGTGAGCCGCTCGAACGTCGCGGGCGACACGAAGGAGCTCTTCAAGAAGCTCAAGGACATCGACGAGATCAAGGGCACCCGCAAGCCGCGCAACCTCAAGGCGCAGCTCCGGCCGTACCAGGAGCAGGGCTTCCACTGGCTCTGGTTCCTCCACGAGATCGGCAGCGGCGGCGTGCTCGCCGACGACATGGGTCTCGGCAAGACGGTGCAGACGCTCGCCCTGCTCCTCGCGGTCAAGAACGAAGACTCGAAGGTCGAGGGCAAGCGCAAGCCCTTCAAGGCGCTCATCGTCGCCCCCACCAGCGTCGTCACCAACTGGCTGCGCGAGATGGACCGCTTCGCGCCGTCGCTCCGGCACGCCCTCTGGCACGGCGCCGAGCGCCGCGAGCGACAGGACGAGCTCGAGGACGCCGACGTCGTCGTCACGAGCTACGCGCTCCTGCGCCGCGACGAGGAGATGCTCAAGGAGATCGACTGGCGCTACGTCATCGTCGACGAGGCCCAGCAGATCAAGAACCCGATGAGCGCGACGGCGCGCGCGGCCAAGCGCCTGAAGGCCGACCGCCGGCTCGCCCTCAGCGGCACACCGATCGAGAACCGCCTCAGCGAGATCTGGTCGATCTTCGACTTCGTGTCGCCGGGGCTCCTCGCGCCGCTCGACAAGTTCGAGGAGCGCTACTCGCGGCCGATCGACGCCGGCGACAAGGCAGCGGCCGAGCGCCTCCGCGCGACGATCCACCCGTTCATCCTGCGCCGCACGAAGGCCGAGGTCGCGCGCGACCTGCCGGAGAAGATCGAGACCGACCAGATCTGCGAGCTTCAGGGCGAGCAGGCCTCGCTGTACGCGGCCGTTCTCAAGGAGGTCCGCGCGCAGGTCATGGGCGAGGTCGAGCGTCAGGGCCTGGCCCGCAGCCAGATTCAGATCCTCGCGGGCCTCACGCGGCTGCGCCAGGCGGCTTGCGACCCGCGCCTCCTCGGCCTGCCGCGCGAGTTCGGCGACGAGGACTCGGGCAAGCTCGTGGCGCTGCGCGATCTCGTGCAGACGAGCATCGCGGGCGGGCACCGGGTGCTCGTCTTCAGTCAGTTCGTCAGCATGCTCACGATCGTGAGGCGCGCGATGGACGAGGACGGCGTGAAGTACGAGTACCTCGACGGCTCCACGAAGGATCGCGCGGGCGCCGTGGAGAACTTCCAGCGCGAAGACGGCCCCCCGGTGTTCCTCATCTCGCTCAAGGCGGGCGGCAGCGGCCTGAACCTGACGGCGGCCGACACCGTGATCCACTTCGATCCGTGGTGGAACCCGGCCGTCGAGGACCAGGCGACCGACCGCGCTCACCGCATCGGGCAGACGAAGGTCGTGACGACCTACCGGCTGATCGCCAAGGGCACGATCGAGGAGAAGATCCTCGAGCTCGCCGAGAAGAAGCGCGAGCTCGTCGGCGCCGTGCTCTCCGAGGACGTGGGCGGCTCGAAGAAGCTCACGAAGGGCGACCTCGAGGATCTCTTCAAGTTCGACGACTAGCCGGCAGGGCGGCGCTCGGCGAGATCCGCCTCGACGCTGTCGAGGAGCTCGTCGGCGCGAGACTCGTCGATGCCGAGGCCCTCGCAGAGGAGGTTCAGCGTCTCGTTCTCCTCGTCGGCGATCGCGCTGTCGGCGAAGGCGACCGCGGCCGCGAGTACGAACGCGACCTCGGCCCGCGCGGGGTCCTCGTGCAGGTGCTCGACCACGTCGCGGAGGCGCGCCTCGCGGCCCTGCTCCGCGGCCGCGCGCGCCGAGCGATCGAGCATCGCCTCGATGTGCACCGAGCGAACGGTGTCGCCCGAGAGGTTGCGGAGCGCGCCCTTGAGCACGTCGCGCTCCTGCGGGGAGATGGTCCCGTCGGCGGACATCATCAGGTACATGGCCTCGCAGATGGGTCCGTACTCGGCCGTGACGACCGCGAGCTCCGCGGCCTCCGGCTCCAGGCTCACGCCGTCGGAGAGGGCGACGGACGGGCGCTGCCCGCGCGTACGCAGCTGATCGCGCAGGCGCGCGATCGTGGACGTCGATAACCAGATCATGAAGCCGAGCGTATCGCGGAAGGGCGAGCGCGCGGATCAGAAGCCGTCGTCGACGGTCTTCTTCGTCGGCGCGGGAGCCGGCGTGGGCGCGGACGTGGGAGGCGGTGCGGGCGCAGGCGCAGGCGCGACTTCGACCGGAGCGGGAGGCGGCGCCGGCGCGGGGGCGGGGGCGGGGGCCTCGGGCGCCTCCGCGGGCGGATCGACGCGCGCGGGCTTCGGCCCGGCGCTCCACGCCGGTCGGTGCGGCGGCTGGGGCAGGGGAGACGGCGGCGGGACGAACCTCGGCAAGGAGCTCGCGTTCACCGTTGGCAACAGCGACCAGGAGCTGCCCGCGGGCGCGGACCCGTTCGGGGGCACGGGGTTGGCCGCCATGGCCTCGCCGGGTGACGCGGCGACCGGCGGCGCTACGGCCTTCGGGGGCCCCGCGGCCGCGGCGGCCTGCGCGGGGCTCGGGGGCGGGGGCGAGAGGAGCTCGCGCGGCCGGAGGACGCCGAACGACACCGCGGCCCCCACCGCGGCCGCGGCCACGACCACGCTGACCACCGCGAGGAGCCCCTTCTTGGACTTCTCGGGCGGCAGCGGCTGCACCTGCGCGTCGAGCGCCGCCGAGCCGAGCGTGGCGTACGACGACGCGTGCGGCGGCGGCTCGGAGAGGCGCGGGGTGAGGCGCGCGAGCGTTTCGAGGGACGGCGGCTTGGCCGCCGGGGCCTCGGCGCGCGTCTTCGCGCTCGACGGGAGCGGGCTTGGCAGCATGCCGGAGCTCGGCGGGGGCCACGGGGGGCTGCCGGTCTGGAACTGGGGGACGATGCTGACGGAGCGCCGCTCTTCGGGCGGGCGAGCGCGCTCGCGCTCGCCCGCGGCGGCGAGGGCGGTCTCGATGGCCGCGCGACGCTTCTCGATGCGGTCGGCGAGGTGCTCGTTCGCGAAGGCCGCGACCTCGGTGTTCGTGGTCGTGCACTGGGCCGCGACCATCGCGCGCTCGATGGCGTCGCGCAGGTCGGCCGCCGAGGCGTACCGGTGGTCGGCGGCGAACGAGAGCGAGCGCCTGACGATGGCGGTGATGGCCGGGTGGATCGACGAGGGGAGCGGCATGGGCGGCCGCCCCGAACCGAGGAGGTGCAGGGTCGCCAGCGGGTTCTCGCCCTCGTAGGGCGGCTTGCCGGCGAGGAGCGCATACAGGACGGCGCCGACCGCCCAGATGTCGGCGCGCCGATCGAGGCGCTGCCCGAGCGCCTGCTCGGGCGCCATGTATTGAATCTTGCCCTTGAGGACCCCGGAGCTCGTCTCCGACCCGGCGCGCGAGCGGGCCGTGGCGATGCCGAAGTCGATGAGCTTCGCCGCGCCCTTGGTGCTGACGAGGATGTTGTGCGGGCTGACGTCGCGGTGGACGATCTCGAGCGGGCGGCCCGCCGGATCGCGCATCTCGTGGGCCTCGTGGAGGCCGGCGCACGCGTCGGCGAGCACGCGCAGGATGACGCCGGTGGGCAGGCGCAGGCCTTGCCGCTGGCAAGCTCGGTTCAGTTTCGAGAGCGCGTCGCCCTCGACGTACTCCATGGCGAGGTAGAGAATTTCGTTCTCTTCGCCGAGATCGAAGATCTGCGCGACGTTCGCGTGCTCGATGCGCGAGGCGATGCGCGCCTCGTCGAGAAACATCTCCTGGAAGCGCACGTCGGACGCGAACTTCGGCAGGATGGTCTTGATGGCGACGAGCTTCTCGAAGCCATGCTTGCCACGTTGCCGTGCGACCCACACGCTCGCCATCCCGCCCTCGGCGATCGGGCAGAGGAGTTCGTAGCGATCGAGCTTATAGCCCGGCGCGAGAGCGGAGGCGTTGAAGGCGGCGCCCGTCACTGATTTGACGACAAGCTTAGCGCGGTTTCAGGGTGCGGAGGGAACGAGAAGACCGGCGAGGAGGTGGCGAGAGGAGGGGCGAGAGGAGCGTGTGCGGCCCCGTGTACGCGCGTGCCCCTCCAGCCGTGGAGAGGGCTTCACGGAGGGCCTCGTCGAACATGGCGGGTGTCAGCTTGCCGGTCTGTGTGTTCTGCTGGCTGACGTGGTAGCTCCCGAGCAGGCGCTGCCACGGGGCGGCGCGAGGCTCGGCCCGCAGATCGAGGGACACACCGTGGGCGAACGGCGGGCTCGGGCGGCTCACAACGACCCCGGCGCGCCTCAGGTGGCCAAGGCAGGCGCGCCAGGCGATGGCGCCGAGGGCGAGCACGGCGCGGACCTCACCGAGCTGGGCGATCTCGCGATCGAGGAACGGCGCGCACCGCGCGATCTCGTCCGGCGCCGGCGCGTTGCCGGGCGGAGCGCAGCGGACGGCCCCCGAAATGTAGACGCCGCGAAGCGAGAGACCGTCGCCGCGGTCGACGCTCGTCGGCTGGCTCGCGACCCCGGCGCGGTAAAGGGCCGCGTAGAGGAAGTCGCCGGAGCGATCGCCCGTGAACATCCGTCCGGTGCGGTTCGCGCCGTGGGCACCGGGCGCCAGGCCGACCAGGAGGAGGCGCGCCCGGGGGTCCCCGAAGCCCGACACGGGCCGGCCCCAGTAGTCGCAGTGGCGGAACCGGGCCACCTTCTGCGCGGCGACCTGCTCGCGCCAGGCGACGAGCCGCGGGCACGCCCGGCACGCCGTGATCTCGGCCGATAGCTTGCGTAGCGAATCCCGCGCCATAGACCGGAACTTTTACCGCGCTTTCCCTCATAAGGGACGCGGAGCCGGCCGCTCTCATCTGGTATGACGCCGGCATCGCTTCCTCGTTGCAGCATCATGACCGCGTCTAGCTTTCGGCAGCTCCCGACGACCCCTTGGCAAGAGTCAGGGTTTCCTGCGCCGCTCCCCGCGCGGAAGGTCCGGGTGCTCTTCATCAACGACACCGCCCGCAACGGCGGCCCGGGGCGGAGCCTCCACTCCATCCTGAAGTTCCTCGACCCCGAGGCGGTGCACCGCGCGGTGGTCCTCCCGCGGGAGGGCGCCATCGCCGACCTTCTCCGGCGCGACGGCGTGACGGATGAGTTGCTCTTCGAGCCCAACCTCGTGGAGAACCCCATCGAGCCGTGGTCGCGCGCCATGGAGCGCCGCGACTTCGACGTCGCTCTGCCGCGGAAGGCGGCGCGCCTCGCGGGCAACGTGGTGAAGGTCGGGCGCGCGATGGCGCGCCTGGCCGCGCTCGTCCGGCGCGAGCGCTTCGACCTCGTCTACTGCAACGGCACGAACGCCGACTTCGCGGGCGGCTTCCTCGCCGGGGTCACGGGCGTGCCCGCCCTGTGGCACGTGCGCTACACGTCGGTGCCGCCGGCCGTGCGCGGCCTGCACCGCCGCCTCTCGGGCAGCGCGCCGGTGAGGCGCATCGTGTGCGTGTCGCGGTCGGCCGCGGCGCTCTTCCCGCACTGCGCCGGCAAGGTGAAGGTCATTCACAACGCCCTCGACGTGAGCGACTTCGACCCCGCGGGCGTGCGGGGCACGCTGCGCGCGGAGCTGGGGCTCCCGGCCGACGCGATCGTCTTCGGCAGCCACGGCCGGGTGCTGCGGCGCAAGGGGTACGTCGAGATGGTGCGCGCGGCGCGCGAGGCGCTCGACGGGCTCGGGCCCCATGGCGCCCCCGCGGTTTTCGTCGTGGTGGGCGACACGCCCGAGGACTTCCGGCCCGACCATGTCGAAGAGTGCCGGGCACTGGCGGCGTCCCTGGGCCTCGCCGACCGCTTCCGGCTGCTCGGGTTCCGGCCCGACGTGCGGCCGCTGGTGGCCGACTTCGATGTGGCCATCGTGCCGAGCGTGTACGCCGACCCGCTGCCCCGGTCCGTGCTCGAGTCGATGGCGATGGGCAAGCCCGTCGTGGCCTTCGCGGTCGGGGGCGTCGTCGAGATGGTCGACGAGCAGACCGGGGAGCTCGTGCCTTTCGACGGCGACGGGGCCGGCGCGAGCGCGTCGTCCGTGAGCCGGCTCGCGGGCGCGATCGTGCGGTACGCGCGCGACCCGGCGCTGCGGGCCCGACAGGGGGAGGCGGGGCGCGACCGCGTCCTCCGCCAGTACGACGCGCGCGCGCACGCGCGGCGCATCGAGCGCGAGATCGTGATGGCGTCGGGCCTGGCGATGGCCCCGGCGCAGCCCGACGCGGCGACGCCGCAGCCGGAGGCGCGATGAACCGGGCGCAGCGCATGGTGGGTCGCGTGGTCGACGCGAGCGGCCGCCACCCGATCCTCGTCCTCTTCCTCGCGCTCTGCACGCTCGCGGGCACCTGGTACTTCGCGCTGCAGGTGCTCGTGAACCCGCACACCGACCTGCGGGAGCTCTTGCCGCGCGACAGCCCCGGGCTCAAGGCCTTCGAGCACCAGCTCGGCCGGGTGGGCGGCGGGGCGACGCTCATCGTGGTCGCCGAGTCGGCAGACAAGGTCCAGAACGAGCGCTTCATCGACGACCTGGCGAAGCGCCTGTCGACGATGGACGCGGAGCAGAAGGCCCAGGGCAAGCCCGCGCTCATCTCGTACATCGAGAGCGGCACGAAGGACGTCCACGCGTTCTTCGAAGACAACAAGTGGCTCTACGCCGACAAGCTCGACCTCGAGAAGGCGTACGACACGCTCGACTTCCAGATCGCCATTCGCAGCGGCCTGGTGCCCGACCTCGGCGACGACGACGAGCCGGCGCCCACGCCCCCGCAAGCGACCGCGCAGGCCCCGACGCCCGCGCCGGCGCCCTCCACGCCGGCGCCCCAGGCCGCGCCCGCCAGGAAGGGCAAGCAGCCGGCGCTCGGCCTCGACGAGTACCGCGATCGCTGGAAGGCCAAGGCGCGCGAACACGACGACTTCCCGACCGGCTACTTCGAGTCGGCTGACGGCAAGATGATCGCCCTCCGCGTGGTCTCCTTCACCACGGGCATGGGCGACGCCGGCGGCGACATGCTGCTCGGGCGCGTCAAGCGCCTCGTCGACAGCATGGCGCCCGCGTCGTACCAGGCCGCGATGCGCGTGGGCTTCGCGGGAGACATCCCGAACGCGGTCGCGGAGAAGGAGTCGATCGTCGACGAGGCCGCGATGGCGAGCGGCATCGCGTTCTTCCTCATCGTGGCCGGCCTCGTCTGGTACTTCCGGTCCGTGTGGTCGCTGGCGGTCATCGCGCTGCCGGCGCTGCTCGGGGTCGGCGCGGCCTACGCGTTCGCGTACTTCGCCTTCGGCTACGTGAACACCACCGGGATGTTCCTGGGCGCCATCATCCTCGGCAACGGCGTCAACTACCCGATCGTCCTGCTCTCCCGGTACCGGGAGTTCCGGGCGCGCGGGCAAGAGCCCTCCGACGCGCGCCGAGAGGCCGTGCAGAACGCGCTCCGGGCGGAGCTCGTGGGCGCCTTCGTCGCGTCGATCGCCTACGGCTCGCTGACGGTCACGGACTTCCGCGGCTTCAGCCAGTTCGGCTGGATCGGGTTCGTCGGCATGCTGCTCGTCTGGCTGTCGATGATCCCGTGCGTGCCGGCGCTCATCGTGGTGCTCGAGTGGATCCAGTCGAAGCTGCCTCCCCGGCTCCGCGACCCGGCCCCGCGCATCCGGGCCGACGGCGGGCGCGGGCCGATCACGAGCGGGGTGGCGTGGATCACCGAGCGCGCTCCCCGCTTCATCCTCTTCCTCGCCGTGGGCGTCACGGCGCTCGCCGCCTGGAAGGCGCCCGCGTTCCTGCGCGACCCGTGGGAGTACGACTTCGATCGACTGGGCTCGAAGAACAGCAAGCACGGCGGGGCGGGGGAGTGGTCGAACAAGGCCGACCAGGTCTTCGGCGGCCGCATGAACGTCGCCGGCGCGTTGACGCTGGCCGACACCCCCGAGCAGGTGCCGCTCCTCAAGGCGCAGATCGTGAAGAACGACGAGGCCGACCCGCAAGGCCGGCTCATCGCGGACGTCGCCACCGTCTATGACCTCTTGCCCGGGAGCGACGCGGAGCAGCACGACAAGCTCGCGGTGCTCGACCGCATCCGCGAGCGGCTCACGCCCGCGGTGCTCGACTCGCTCCCCGACGACGAGCGCGCCCGCGTCGAGGAGCTCCGGCCCCCCGAGTCGCTGCGCGTCCTCGGCCCGAAGGACCTGCCGGCGCTCTTGCGGCGCCGCTTCGAGGAGAACGACGGGCGCGTCGGGACGGTCTTCTACGTGAAGTACCGGAACGACGTCATGCTCTCCGACGGGCACAACCTCCTCCGCATCGCGAAGGCGACGGACAACGTGCAGCTCCCCGGGGGCGTGGTCGTGCAGACGGCGAGCCGCGCGACGATCTTCGCCGAGATGCTCCGCTCGATGGAGAAGGACGGGCGGCGCGCGTCGCTCGTCTCGCTCTGCGCGGTCGCGATCGTCGTGCTCCTCGCCACGCGGAACCTGCGCGGCGCGCTGGCCGTGCTGGCGGCGCTGCTCGTCGGCGTGACGTGGCTCGTCGGCGGCGCGGCGTGGCTGGGCGAGAAGTTCAACTACGTGAACTTCGTGACGCTCCCGATCACCTTCGGCATCGGCTGCGAGTACCCGTTCAACGTGTACGACCGGTCGCGGCTCCTCGGGGGCGACATCTCGGCCTCGGTGCGCCGCGTGGGGGGCGCGGTCGCGCTGTGCAGCTACACGACGGTCGTGGGCTACGGCTCGATGCTGTTCGCCGACTTCCAGGCCCTCCAGTCGTTCGGCCGGCTCGCGGTCAGCGGGGAGGTCGCGTGCCTCACGGGTGCGCTCTTCGTGCTCCCGGCGCTCCTCCACGTTATGGGCCGCCGCCGCGCATACTCGCAGACCGAGGTCGTCCCCGAGCCCGCGGCGCAGGACTAGGCGGACAGGAGGTCCGGCCCTCGCGCGACGAAGTCGCCGCGGGCCCAGAGGAGGAGGCGCTCGACCTCGCGGTGGACGATGCGCGAGCGCATGTCGCCCGGGTGGATCGCGATGCGCGCCGGAAAGAGCGCCCGCGCGTGCTTCGCGGCGCGGCACCACGCGACGGTCGACGCGAGGCGGGCGGGCGAGCGGGTGGCCCAGTTGAGGACGACGCTCGCCCGGGCGCGGCGCCCGGCGGGATCGTACACACGCAGGTGGTCCTCGGTGTACTGGCAGCCGCGACCGGCGAGGAGGGGGAGGAGCCACGGGGGCATCGACCAGGCGGGCGCGACGTACCCGTCGACGCGCAGCCCCGCCTCGCGCAGCACGCGCTCGCCGTCCTCGACGCGCGCGAGTCCCTCCGCCGGCGAGACGTCGCTCATCTCGGCTTCGCCGCCGGACGCGACCCGCTGCGCGAAGAGCCAGGCGAGGCGGCTCGGGGCGCGCGCGGCGTCGTAGCGCTCGGCGCTGCGATGGAAGAATCCGTGCAGGTAGACCTCGTGCCCCTCGGCCTGGAGCGAGCGAAGCCGCGCGCAGAAGCGGGGATCGCCGAGCAGCGGGGCCCGGCCATGGAAGTCGGGCACGACGAGGAGGGCCGGTCGGACGCCCGCCGCGGCGCACAGGCCGACCGCGGCCTCGACCTCGGGGGCGGTGGCGGGCGAGACGTCGTGGATGGAGACGTGGACCGGCATGGGAGGTCAGCGCGCTTCGCTCAGGAGCTCGTCGTAGGTCCCGAGCACCGCGCCGAAGTGCTGCTCCATCGTGGGCACCCGGTCGGCCGCGTCGAGGGCACTCGCGCGGAGCGCGTCGGGGTCGCGCGCGAGGAGGCGCTCGAGGGCGGCGGCGCACGCCTCGGGGTCGAGGGCGCGGTAGGTCGATCCGGAAGCGGGATCGACGCTGTCGGCGGCGCCGCCCCGGTCGGGCACGACGACCGGCAGGCCGCACCCGACGGCCTCGGCGACGCCGAGACCGTACGTCTCGTACGGGCAGCCGTGGAAGAGGACGTCCGCCGCGGCGAGTCGCTCGGCCAGGCGCGCGCGATCGGGCTCGAAGCCGGGCATGTGCACGGCGGGCGAGGCCAGGCGCCGGAGCCTCTCCCGCTCGGGCCCGTCGCCGAAGAGGACGAGCACGGCGGGCCTGCGGGCGCGAACCCGCTCGAAGGCCTCGAGCACGACGTCCCAGCGCTTCTCGACCGCGAACCGCCCCACCCCCACCACGAGCAGCGCGTCGTCCGGCACGTCGGGAAAGAGCTCTCGCCGCGGCGGGCTGGCCGGGCCCCGCGGACGGAAGGTGCGCGAGTCGACGCCGAACGGGACGTGCACCACGCGCTTCACGCCGGCCGCTCGGAGCCGATCCGCCTGGACGCGCCCGGCGACGAAGGTCGCGTCGAACGGCGCCAAAAGCGCTCGGACCGCGCGCCACAGCGGGCGACGGGCCCGCTCGGCGGCGGGGCCGCCGAGAACGTTCGCGATCGCGGGCTCGAGATACGTCCCGACATGATCGGCGTGCCAGAATGCGGTCCGCACGGGTGCGGTACGACCGCACGCAAGCACCCCGAGGGCGCCGAGGTAAGGTGAATGGGCTTCGAGAATGTCAGGCTTGTGACGTTTGACGCACGCGCGAATCTTGTCGAAGCGTGCGAGCAGGTGGTAGGTGCGGTCGTACGGGAGTGGTGGACCCGCAATACGCACCACGTGCGGGCCGAGCGATGCGGTGGGACTGTTTTTCCCAGTATTTTCCGAATCGAGGGGGCCAGGTGCAATGACGGTATGTTCGTGACCGAGCTGGCACAGAAAGTGACCTCTTGAGGTCAGATGGCTTCGAATTCCGCCGCCCCTTTCCGAATAGAATTCCGTGATGTCGACGATCCTCACGCCGCGTCCCCTGACTCTGAGATCATGACTGCGAATCCACTTACGCAGTTTGCTGCGACTTCGGTCGCCGCCAATGCCGGACTGGGTGACGAACTGTCCCAGCGGCCCTCACCGTTTGCCGCACTCGCCGCGCGCCAGGGTCGACCGCTGCGCGTGGCCATACTTAGCGACTTCACGCGCATACCGTACGCCAACGGTGCAGTCTTTCAGACACGGTTCCTGTATCAAGAATTGCGACGCTGTGGTCACGAGGTCACAGTCATCGGCCCGCACGACCCCGACGCCAGCCCCGAGGAGCTCGCTCCCGGCACGGTGGCCCTGCCCAGCGTACCGCTGAAGACGTATCCGGGCCTGCACTTGCCGATGCCGCTGGCCCCGTGGATCTTCGACCCGAATCGCTGGAACTTCGACATTTGCTTCGCGCAGACGACGTCGCTCCTGCTCGAGTTCGGCATCTGGCTGCGCCGCATGAAGGGCGTGCCGCTCCTCTGCGTGAACACGACGCACCTCGTGGCCGCGTACGACGTGCTCTTGCCGGAGAAGCTCTCGAAGAGCGAGTTCCTCCAGGCGAGCGTGCACCTCACGCTGACGCGCCCCTTCGAGAAGCTCTTCTCGAACATCTACAACCAGGCCGACGGCCTCGTCGTGCTGAGCGAGGGGCTCCGCGCCTACTGGCGCGAGCGCGGGGTGACGGCGCCCATCCACGTGATCCCGCGGGCGGTCCTGCCCGAGGTGTTCGATCGGCCTCTCGGCGACGACCCGTACACGCACCTGCGCGCGCACGACGCGAACTTCGAGGGCGCGCCGCGCCTCCTCTGCGCCGGCCGGCACACGCGCGAGAAAGCGCAGGACCGCGTCATCCGCATCTTCGCGAAGCACGTGCTCCCGCACGCCCCGAACGCCACGCTCACGCTCGTGGGCGACGGACCCGACACCGACGTGTACCGCCGGGTGGCGCGGGAGCTCGGCGCCGAGGGCCGGGTGTTCTTCACGTCCGAAGTCGCCTGGACGAGGATGCCCGACTACTACCGGTTCGCCGACGTCTTCATGCACGCGTCCCTCAGCGAGACGTACGGCAACGTCCTTGGCGAGGCCTTGTGGTGCGGCACCCCGGTCGTCGCGTTCGCCGACGGGATGGGCGTCTCGGCGCAGGTGCAGGACGGGTCCAACGGAGTCCTCTTCGCGCCGGGCAAGGGCGACGAGGCCGAGAGCGCGGCGAACGCCGCGTTCGGCCGCGCGGTCGTCGAGCTGATTCGCAACCCCAAGGCGCGCGCGCGAATCGGCAAGGCGGCGGAGAAGCGGGCCCGCCAGCAGTGCTCGCCGTACGCCGTCCAGCAGCGCATCGCCGACGCCTTCCAGCACGCTCAAGACCACGCGGTCGCCTCCGGTCTGCGCCCCATGGCCGGGCGCCCGAAGGTGATGCAGTGGCTCACGGCCTTCCAGCACGCGCGCCCCTGGACCGCCTTCAACGGCCTGATCTACCTCGGCGGCCACCTGCGGCCCGCCAAGGCCGTGAAGCGGGAGCGCTTGCACCCGGGCTTCGCGGGCTGATCGCCCGGCCCGGCAGTCCGTAGCCAGTAGCCCGCTTGCAGGGCCCCGTGAGTCCGAGTCAGGGATGCGCCCGGACCCACTCGAGGACCGTCGCCAGGCCGTCCCGGAGCGTCACGCGCGGGGACCAGCCGAGCTCCTCGCGGGCGCGGGAGATGTCGGCGAACGTCGCCTCGACGTCGCCCAGCGGGATCGGGGCGCGCTCGATGCGCGGCTCGACGCCGGCCGTCGCGGCGATGGTCTCGACCAGGGTGCCGAGGTCGACGGGGGCGCCCGAGCCGAGGTTGTAGGCGCGGAAGCCGGCCTCGCGCGGGCGGTCGATCGCCGCGACCACGCCGCGGACGATGTCGTCGATGTGCGTGAAGTCCCGGCGCATCGAGCCGTCGCCGAAGACCGTGAGCGGCTGCCCCGCGAGCGCGGCGCGCATGAAGCGCGTGATGGCCATCTCCGGGCGCTGCCGCGGCCCGTACACCGTGAAGAACCGGAGCGCCGTGCAGCGCATGCCGGGCGCGTTGCGGCAGAGGGCGCCCGCCACGAGCTCGGCCGAGCGCTTGCTCGCGGCGTACGGCGACTCGGGGACGATGGCGGGCGCGTCCTCCCGGGCGGGCAGGGGCGTCGCGTTGCCGTAGACCGAGGAGCTCGAGGCGAAGAGCATCCGGTCGATCTTCCGCTGGCGCGCGATCTCCATCACGACCGCCGTGCCCTCGACGTTCACGCGCGCGTAGCGCGCCGGGTCGCCGAAAGACGGGCGAACCCCCGCGAGACCCGCGAGGTGGAGCACGGCCTCGGCCCCGTCGAAGAGCGGCTCGATGGCGGCCCGCTCGGTCACGCACCCCCGGACGACGCGCAGGCCCGGGAACTCGGCACGGAGGTCCGCCTCGTTCCGCTCCTTCTCGGCGCGCGGATAGGGCGCGTCGCAAAAGTCGTCGAGGATGACGAGCTCGTCTCCGCGCGAGAGAAGCGCGCGGCTCACGTGGGAACCGATGAACCCCACTCCGCCGGTTACGACGATGCGCGCCACGGTCGCTCCCCCTCCTCCGGTTGGCCGGTCAGGTCAGGCGCGTCGTCGACGCGTGGCCGAGCGTGCCGTCGGGCGTCGGCACGCCGATGCCCTGATAACGGAGCCCGGCCCGGAGGACCTCCGCGGGCCGCCAGACGTTGCGCCCGTCGACGACAATTGGCGCCTCGCCCAGGTCGCCGTCGCTCAGGCGCTTGCGGATCTCGGCGAAGTTGGGCGCGCGGTAGCTGCGCCATTCGGTGAGGAGCACGAGCGCGTGCGCCCGGTCGAGGGCGTCGTAGTCGTGATCGACGATGCGTACGCGGTCCCCGTACGAGGCCATGGCCTTGGAGAAGTTGCGCCCGGCCTCCGGGTCGTGACCCACGACGCGCGCGCCCTTGTCGAGGAGCGCGGTCGCGAGCTTGAGGGCGGGCGACTCGCGGATGTCGTCGGTCTCGGGCTTGAAGGCGAGGCCCCAGAACGCGATCGCGCGGCCCTTCACGGTGCCGACCGCCCTTTCGACGAGCTCGGCGAGGAAGTGGGCCTGCTCCTCGTTCGCGAGGTGGGTGGCCTCGGCCATGCGCATCGGGACGCCGTGCGCCTTGCCGAGGTGGAGGAGGGCCTGCACGTCCTTGGGGAAGCAGGAGCCGCCGTAGCCCGGTCCCGCGTAGAGGAAGCGCTTGCCGATGCGCGTGTCGCTGCCGACGCCGAGCCGCACCGCGTGGACGTCGGCGCCGGTGACGTGGCAGAGGCGCGCGAGCTCGTTCATGAACGACACGCGCATCGCGAGCATCGCGTTCGCGGCGTACTTCGTGAGCTCGCTCGACCGGGGGTCGCTGACCACCACGCGCTCGCCCGAGAGCTGGAGGGGCGCGTAGAGCGTGCGGAGCATCTCGCGGGCGGCCTCGCTGCGGGCGCCGAGGATGATGCGGTCGGGCCGGAAGAAGTCCTGGACCGCCGTGCCCTCCTTGAGAAACTCGGGGTTCGAGACGACCTCGAGCTCGACGTCGCGGTCGATGCCGCTCGACGCGAGGGACGCGAGCCGCGCCTCGATGCGCGCCTGGACGGCGTCGCAGGTGCCGACCGGCACCGTGCTCTTGACGACGACGAGGGCCGACTTCTTCGCGATCTCCGCGATGCGATCGGCGACGGCGAGGACCGCGCTCACGTCGGCCGCGCCGCTCGGCCCCGGCGGCGTGCCGACGGCGATGAAGTACGCGTCGGCCTCGTCGAACGGGGCCCGCACGTCGGTCGAGAAGTGAAGGCGCCCGGCGCGCTCGTTCCGGCGGACGAGGTCGGCCAGGCCGGGTTCGTAGATGGGGATGATGCCGTCCTGAAGCTGACGGATCCTCTCGGGATCGATGTCGACGCAGAGGATGTCATGCCCGAGCTCTGCAAGGCCGGTCCCGGTGACCAGACCCACGTAACCGATTCCGAAGGTGACGAGCCGCATTCGCCGGCAATCCTAGGGCGGGCTCAGGCGCTAGTCGAGGCTGGAGCTCGGCGCGCGTGCCAGGGTCCGGTAGAGCCACCAGCCGCCGCGGTGCATCGCGAGCGACAGCTCGGCCGGAACGTGGGGCTCGGGGGCCGAGCGACGAGTGCGGATGAGGACGTAGTCCCAGTCGGCGAGGTGGTAGGCGGGCCAGTCGACGACCCGGAGGTCGCTCTCGCTGTACGTATCGGGGAGGCGCAGCGCGGGGTTCTCGGCGGTGGGGTAGACCGCGGAGCCCTGGTGGAACCACACGTCGCTCACGACGGCGGGCCTGTCGGCCAGGACGAGCTTGTCGTAGTGGACGAACGGGTGCGCGGTGAACACCGCGCTGTTCGGGTCGATGGGCAGGTTCAAGATGCGCGCGTTCGCGGGCACGGCGTCGAGCACCTCGCGCCAGCCGGTCGCCTCGGCCTGAAAGAGCTGCGACGCCACCAGCGCGATGAGGACCATCGCGCACGCGGCCACCGGCGCGCCGCGATCGAAGGCCGCCCCGAGCATCGGCCCGAGCGCGCCCCGCCGGATCGCGAGGATGCCGAGGAGGAGCACCACGGGCACCAGGCGACCGTCGACGAAGCCGAACCAGCCGATGGAGTGCGGCAGGACGAAGAACGCGCCGGCGAGCATGGCGAGCGAGACGAGGAGCGCGCGGGAGTGCTCGCGCGATGCGAGCTCCGCGCGCGAGGCCCCGGGAGGGGGCAGGCCGCGCAGCGAGCGCGCCGTGGCGATCACGCCCGCGGTCACCACGACCCACAGGAACACGCCGACCGCCGCGTCGATGCCGGTGCGCGTGATGAGCGTCGGCGTGATGAGGAGGCTCAGCTTGTCGTAGGCGCCCTGGAAGTGCGGCACGAGGACCGCGTGCGGCAGCGCGACGGAGCCGGCAGGCACGGCGGACGCGCGCTCGCGCCAGGCGACCCACGCGCAGAGGGCCAGCGCGGGGACCAGCGCCCGCAGGCGGAGCAAGCGCCGGAGGCGCAGGCCGCTGGAGATCGCCGTGACCCCCGCGAGGCCGAGGAAGATCATGCAAGCGTGCCCGTGCGCGAGGAAGACGAAGGGCGCGACCGCGGCCATCGACGCCTCGCGCGGCCCGGTTGCCGCGCCTTCGTCGGCCGCGACCATGAGCTCGAGCCAGAGGGTCAGCGCGACCAGCATCACGGCGACCCCGAGCAGGTAGCTCGCGAAGCCGAGGAGCGTCATGAAGCCGAAGCCGAGCGTGAGCCCGAGGTACGCCGCGGTCGGCGTGCGATCGCCGTGCAGCCGCCGGCGCGCCCAGCGAAGGACGTACGGCGTGGCGACGAGCGGCAGGGTGGCCATCGCGCGGATGGCTCCGACCGGCCCGAGCGGGACGATGAGCATGTCGCCGAGAGACCGGAACAGCGAGTACGGACCGAGGTGCGGCGCGACGACGTAGAAACGCTGCTCGAAGGGCGACGCCTCGAAGCGGTGGCGAAGCGCGATGAGGCCGGCGTGGGCCGGCAGGTCCTGGAAGGGGAGCGCGTCGAACACCCAGAACACCAGCGCCGCGGCGACTGTCAGCGCGCCTACGCCCGCCCACGCCCAGGGCGAGAACGCCCGGACCCGCGCGGGCGCGGCTTGCGCGAGCGAGGCCGCGAGCTCGGCGCCCGCGATGGCGCTCGTCGGGGGTGAGGTCTGCGTCGTCATGCGGAATTCGACGAAATCGTGCTCAGTTTACAGGCTCGCCGGCGAGGTCCAACCCCCGGAAAGCAGCGTGAGACGTCGATTCGCTGCGAAGACCTTGCCAGTCCGACGACGCGCCGCGCCCGGTGAGCAAGTCGAAAACTTGGCCAACCCTGGGGCCCGCGCGTCCCATGGGAGCGCCGATGCGGACTCAGCTCCCCGATGCGCGGACGATCCTGGGCGAGCTGCCCCGCATGGGGCACGACGCGGGCGCGAGCGTGCGGCTCGTGCTGCGGTGGGCGGCGCAACACACGGGCCTGCCGACGGTGCTCGTCGCGGCGCTGGCGATCGTCCTCTGGTGGCGGTTCGTGCGACGGACCCTGCGCCTGGCGGTGGAGGTCCTCGTCGCGCTCGCGTTCCTGGTCGCGGCGACCCGGCTCGGCTGGCTCACCTGGTGAGCGGGCGTGATAAGCCCGTCGCCATGAAGCTCGAAGACCTCAGGATCATCGTTTCGGGGGCGGCGTCCGGCATGGGGCGGCACTTTGCCGTACGGCTGGCGGAGGCCGGGGCGCACGTGGCGATCGGCGACGTGAACGAGGCCGGCCTGACCGAGACCGCGGCCCTGGCGGCGGCCGCGAAGCGCGGCGCCAAGGTGGTCGCGCGGCGGCTCGACGTCTCCAGCGAGGCCGACGTCGGTGGGTTCGTCGACTGGGCGCACGACGCCATGGGCGGGCTGAACGGCCTGGTGAACAACGCCGGCATCTTGCGCGACGGTCTGCTCGTGAAGCGCGACAAGGACACGGGCGAGATCAAGAAGCTCGGCAAGGACGCCTGGGACGCCGTGATCGGCGTGAACCTCACCGGCGCGGCGCTCCTCGCGCGCGACACGGTCGCGAAGATGGCGGCGGGCGTGCCGCTGCCGCACGGGTCTCCGACGCGCGGCGTCGTCGTGAACATCTCCAGCGTCTCCCGGCACGGGATGCGCGGGCAGAGCAACTACAGCGCGGCGAAGGCGGGGCTCGCCGCGCTCACGCGCACCTGGGCGCTCGAGTGGGCGCCGTTCGGGGTGAGGTGCGGCTGCGTGGCCCCCGGGATGGTCGAGACCCCCATGACACGCTCGATGAACCAGAAGGCGCGCGACGCGCTCGTGGCGGCGGTGCCGGTCGGTCGCATCGGCGAGCCGGAGGATCTCTGGCTCGCTGTGAAATTCGTGCTCGAGTGCGACTACTTCAACGCGCGCGCCATCGACGTGGACGGCGGGCTCGGAGCTTGACCGGCTGCCCGACAGAGCGGGGCGCTACTTCGCACCGGCCGCGACGAGCTCCTTCGAGAGCTCCCCGTTCTGGTGGAGCTCCGTCACGATGTCGCAGCCGCCGACGAACTTTCCGCCGACATAAAGCTGCGGGTAGGTGGGCCAGCTCGAGTACTCCTTGAGCGCCTGGCGCAGCTCGCCGTCGGCGAGGATGTTGACGGTCTCGAACGCGATGCCCTCTTTCTTGAGGATCTGCACGACGGCGTTCGAGAAGCCGCACGCCGGGAACTGCTTGGTCCCCTTCATGAACAGCATGACCTTGTTGCTCTGGATGAGCGTCTCGATGCGGGTACGGACGTCTTCGCTCATGGCTCCTCGAAATGCGGATCGGCGGTCAGGTGCCCTCGGCGACCTTGGTCGTGAGGGCCAGCGCGTGAATGGGCCCGCTCATCAGCTCCCCGAGGGCGGCGTAGACCATCTTGTGCTGCTCGACGCGCGACTTGCCGCCGAACTGGCGGGCGACGACGACCGCCTGGAAATGGTCTTGCGTCCCCGTGGTGTCGGTGACGTCGATGGTCGCGCCGGGAAACGCCTCGAGCAACAGCGAACGGATGGCCTCGGGGCTGGGCATGGCTGCCCACTCAGTTAACGTTGCCTCGGCCGTTGTCAATGTCACCCCCCGCCGCACCCGACCGGATTCCTCCGGAGGCACGATCCATGGACCGAGCACGCATCTGGCCCGATTTCCGCGAGGCGTGGGTGCTTCACGAGGACGAAGACCTCCTCGCCGTGGACAAGCCGGAGGGGGTGTCGTCGCAGGCCGCGGACCCGGAATACCCCGACGACCTCGTGACGCGCCTCAAGCGCTGGCTCGCCGCCCGCTCGGGGCCGGCGGGGAGCTACCTGGGCGTGCACCAGCGGCTCGACCGCGACACCAGCGGCGTCCTCGTCTTCGCCCGCCGGCGCGAGGCGAACGCGAGCCTGGCCGTGCAGTTCGAGGGCCGCAAGGTCCGGAAGACCTACCTGGCGTGCGTGACCGCGACGGCGAGTAAGACCTTCCGCTCCGGCGCGACCCTCACGCTGCGCGACGTCCTGGCCCCCGACCGTGACGGCCGGATGCGCGTCGTGACCGGCCGCGGGGACACGGCTGTGACGCAGGTCCGCGTGCTCTCGCGCCGCGAGGACCGGGCGCTCCTCGAGCTCGACCTCGAGACGGGCCGCACCCACCAGGCCCGGGTGCAGCTCGCCCACGCGGGCGCGCCCATCGCGGGCGACGCGGAGTACGGCGGGGCGGCCGCGTCGCGGCTCTTGCTCCACGCCCGGGCGCTCGAGCTGACGCACCCGGGCACCCGCAAGCCCGTGCGCTTCGAGGCGCCGCTGCCCCCGGAGTTCGAGGCGTGGGTGGCGCACGGCGACCGGGCGGCCGGCGTGTACCGCGACGGCGCGGCGCTCGGGCGGGCCCTCGATCGCGCGATCGAGCGCCGCTGGGCGCTCGGCCGGAGCGAGGGCGGCCCGCGGGCGACGACGGCGTTCCGCCTGGTCAACGAGGCGGGCGACGGCCTGCCGCGCCTCGCGGTCGACGTATACGACCGGTGGCTCGTCGCGCAGCTCTACCCCGGCGGGCCCGGCGACGACGGCGCGGACCCGTGGGCGGACCCCGCGGCGCGCGAGGCGGTGCTCGACAGGCTCGGGGAACTCGGCTTCGACGGCGTGTACCTCAAGGTCCGGCCCCGGCAGGCGAACGTGCTCGTCGACACGCGGCGCGACGACCTCGCGCCCGCGCGCCCGGTCCGCGGCGAGGCGGCGCCCGAGGAGCTCGTGGTGGTGGAGGAGACCGTGCCGTTCGTCGTCCGGCTGGGCGACGGCCTGTCGACCGGGGTGTTCCTCGACCAGCGGCACAACCGTCGCCGCGTGCGTGAGCTCGCCGCGGGCGCGAGCGTGGCGAACCTCTTCGCGTACACCTGCGCGTTCAGCGTCGCAGCGGCGCTCGGGGGCGCGGCGAAGACGGTCAGCGTCGACGCGTCCGCGGTGGCCCTCGAACGCGGGCGCGCGAACATGGAGCGCGCGGGCGTGCAGCCGCTCGACGCGCACGCCTTCGTGGCCGACGACGCCTTCACCTGGCTCGCGCGCGCGGCGCGGCGCGGGGAGCAGTACGACCTCGTCATCCTCGACCCGCCGAGCTACTCGAGCACCAAGCGCGGGCGGTTCGTGGCCGACAGCGACTACGCCTCGCTGGCCGCGTCGGCGCTCGCCATCGTGGCGCCGGCCGGCAAGCTCCTCGCTTGCACGAACCACCGGGGCATCTCGCCGTCCCGCTTCAGGAAGATGCTCTTCGACGCGGGGCGCCAGGCCAGCCGCGAGATCGCGCAGATCAAGGACCTGACGGAGCCGCCGGACTTCCCGGCGCCTCCGGGCGCGGGACCTCACATGAAGAGCGCGCTCCTGACGCTCGGAGCACCTTCCAGTCGTCGGTCTCCGCGACGCGGGTGAACCGGGCGTCGAGCACACGCGCGACCTCGGGGACGATCCGCGCGATGCCGGTATGCTCCACGTAGCAGCCGACCTCGGGGAGCTGCAGCTCGGAGGCCCAGAGCGCGCCGGGGTACTGGCCGGCGACCGCGAGGAAGGCCATCTGGTAGCCGGTGGTGTAGATGCGGCCGTCGAGGCGGAGCTCGGCGGCGGGATCGTCGGACATGACGAAGTCGCCGGGGCACGCGCCGCAGGTCGCGCGCGCGCCGTCGAGCAGGCTCGCGATGCGCCGGTCGGCGGCGACCCGGTACGTGGCCGACTGCGCGGAAGCCACGCCCACCCACGCGGCCTGCGCGAGGCCGAGCGCCGCGAGGAGGGGCCGGCTCGCCGCGGCGGGCGGCCGGGCGACGGACACGAGCGCCACGACGCCCACCGACGACTCCATCCAGTAGTTCGTCGACGAGCCGATCTTGGCGCGCGCGAAGACCGCCCACGCGAAGGCGAACGCCAGGCTCGAGAGCGCGATGCGCGCGCCGGGGCGGCGCCTGTCGCGCCACCCGATCGCGAGGGCGTACGCCGCGGGGCCGGCGAAGAAGAACGCGTCATGCCGCATCGCCTCGCCCCACGCGACGAGCGAGAGCGGCTGGAGGTTCGACCGCACCAGGTGCGCGATCCACGCGCCGTGGCTCGCGCGGCCGAGCGCGAGGGCGAGCGCCGCGCTCACCGCGGCAGCGCCCGCGAAGCCCGCGAGGCCCTCGACCCACCACCGGGCGCCGACGCGCTCTCGCGCGTCCGAACGAAGGGACAGCGCGCCGGCCACGAGCGCCCCGGCGGCCAGGCCGAAGACGGTGGGCTTCACCCAGGCGGCTAGCGCGAAGAGGGCGCCCGAGGCCGCGTCCACGCGCCCGGCCCGGATGGACCGCGCGAGGCCCACGGTCGCCAGGAGGACCGCGATGGAGTCGGGCCGGCCCGAGGCGGCGAAGAGCGCGATGTTGAAGGTGCCCGCGTAGAACGCGGCGGCGGCGAGGGCCTGCGCCCGGCATGCCGGCCGGGCGCGCGCGACGAAGAGCGCGAGCGCGCCGAGCCACGCGGCGCCCGACGCGGCGCGGCCGAAGAGGAGCGCCGGAGTCCCCGCGGGGACGTGCGCCACGAGCCACGACCACAAGGGCGGATAGGTCACGAGGTATCGCGCCGGCAGACTGCCGTATTCGTGGGCCCCCGCGAGCGGGTCCACGTAGAGGGGCCAGCCTGCGCGGATGCGCGAGGCCTCGAAGAGGACTTCGGTCTCGCCGGCCAGGGTGGGGCGGCTCGCCGCGGTGGCGACGGCCCAGTACACGACGAGCGCCAGCGGCACGAACACCGCGGCGAAGGCCGCGACGCGGGCACGCGCGAACGACGAGGCCCGGGGCGTTCAAGGCGTATGTCGATGTGGCCAGCGCGAGGGCCGCGCGCGGCGCTTCAGCGAGGGAGGCGGCCGGGCGGGCGGCGAGGGGCGACCGGGGGAGGCGCCTCGGACTCGGGCGGCATGGTGGAGGGGCCGGGCGCGCGACTCTCGCCGGCGGCGCCGCGGCCCGGCTGCGCCGGAGTGCGCGCCCGCTTGAACTCGCGCCAGCAATTCGGACAGCGCCACTCGAGCACGAGCGTCCCGTCGTCGCGCTTGTACCGGGTGAGACGCCACCCGAACTGAGCGCTGATTAGCGTGTAGTTCGTCTCCGTCTCGGGCGCCTGCTTCCCGCAGGCCACGCACGTCTGAGCGTCGGCCACAAACATCATATAACCCGCGCCTGCGAGGGGACGCCAGAGAGAGAGGAGCGTAAGCGCTCAGCTCAGCAAGGACAGGCGAGGAAGAGCTCCGAAGGCCACGAGGTGGCCGCTGTCTTCTGCGACGTACACGTCGCACCGCTCGTCGACCCGCAGCAAGTCGGGAATCGCCTCGGTGGGCGCAATGGTCCCGAGTGTCGCGCCGTCGGAGGGGCGGAGGATGGCGATGCCAGCCGCGAGCTCCGCGGGGGCAGCCGCCTCCGACCTGGAGCGGCGCCCCGCCTGCACGGTGAGCGAGCAGGGGACGAACAGCGCGCCCCCGCGCAGCACCGGCTCGAGGCGGCGGGGGACGTCGGCCTCGAGGGGGCGCGGGCCGAGGACGTGCCGCCAACGGAGCTCGCCGGTGGTCGCGTCGACCGCGACGACCTCGCCGCTCGGCGCGTTGCCGATGAAGGCGTCGTCCACGGCGAGCCACGAGGTGCCGGTCGGCGCGACCGGGCCGGCCCCGCGCGATCGGGCCGGCGCGGGGATGGGCCGCCCGTCGTCGCGCCGGAACGCGACGAGCGCGAGGCCGCTCTTCTGCCGCACCGCGACCGCGACGGCGTGCGCCGCGACGAGGGGCGCGCCCTCGACCGTGCACGGCGCGTTCGCGTCGGCGATGGGCCGCGACCAGCGGACGCGCCCCGAGTACGGGTCGATCGCGTAGAGGTGCGCGACGCCGTGGGCGCCGCCCGACACCGCGAAGGTGGCGTCGTTGGCGATGGTCGGCGGCGTGCGGAAGCGGAGGCGATCGCGGAGGCGCCAGACGACGGCGCCGGTCATGACGTCGAGCGCGGTGAGGGCGCTGTCGCCCGACGTGAAGTAGACGAGCCGGCCCGACCGCTTCATGCGCGGGGTGCCGCGCGCGGGTCCGCGCGTCGCGCCCCACGACCAGCGCCAGCGGGGCTCGCCGTTCGTGAGGTCCACGGCCACGAGGTGGTGCTCGCCCTCCGTGACCACGACGAGCCGCGGCAGGCCCGGGAGGTGCACCACGGCGCCGGCCACCGGGCCGCCGACGCGCGGCGCGATGCGCGTCCGGAGCGTGGGCTCGCCCGTGCCGAAGTCGTGCACCGAGAGGCGCCCGTCCGGGGCCAGGCGGGCGATGCCGCCGGGCGTGACGACGCTGGTCCCGCGGGTCGTGTCCGTCCGCCAGAGGACGCGGCCCGTGGCCCGATCGAGCGCCCACATCTCGGTGGCCGCGCCGACGACCAGCCGATCGCCGCAGAGATAGGTCGCGCGGAGGTCGATGCCCGGCACGATGGCGCGCCACCGCGAGGCGTACCGGAGGCGGGCGGCGGCGAGGTTGGTGGACGCGGTCGCGGGCGGGGGGATGGTGGGCCGGCGGGCCTCTTCGATGGCCGCGGCGAAGGCGCGGTACGGCTCGGGGGTCGGGTTCACCCGCGAGTCCGACTGGCTGGCGCGGCGCAGGACCTCGGTCGACTCGCGGAGCGTGCGGCGGAGGGCGCCGAGGCGCAGGTTGTCCGACTGGCTCCGATCGCGCCGGAGGATCGCCCGGACGAGCGACCGCCCGAAGGCCAGCGTGGCCTCGAGCACGTCGGCGACGCCGAGCGCGGGGAAGGTGTGGACCGTGCGCCTCGAGCCGCCGCCGGCGGCGCCGAGCGTCAGCGCGAGCTCGCCCTCGGGCGAGACGCGGACGCCCACGACGAGCCCCGAGGCCTCGCCGCGCGCGTGGAACGCGAGGCCCCGCTCCCAGGCGTCGAAGGCGCGCCGCGCGAGCTCGACGAGGCGCTCGGCGACGAGCACGGGATGGCAGTCGCCGAGGTCGATCGTGCGCCCGCGGATGTCCGCGCGCATCCGGCCGCGGAAGAGGAGCGCGTGCATGTCGGAGCGCTCGACCGGCTCGGGCAGGGGCGGGTAGCTGGGGACGTCGCTCGAGGGCAGCGAGGGGTTCTCGCGAATGGTGAACTCGGCCCCGAACGAGAGCGGCGCGTCGCGATCGGGCTCGACGAGGACGGGGACGCGCTCGGGGAGCGGCGAGAGCTCGAAGTCGTCGCCTTCCGCGACGGGGTCGACCGCGCGGAGCTGGGCGACCGCGGACTCGAGCTCGATGCGCACGCCGGGCCGGCGCTCGTCCGACGCGAGCACCCGCTCGATCGAGGCGCGGGCCGCGGCCACCACCTCGTCGAAGGGCACGGCGCGGTCGTAGACGGCGACGACCGGGTCCGGGCCCGCCCGGTAGACGCTCAGGCACGCGGCGGCGCGGAAGCGCTCGACGCAGAGCTCCCAGGGCTCATCGTAGAAGCGTATCGTCGCCTTCGCGTGCGGCCGGCGCGCGAGGTCGACCAGCGCGAGCGCGAGATCGCGGAGCACGAAGGCCCCGTGGGTCTCGCGGACGCGCGCGGTGACGTTCGCGCCGTCGATGAAGACGTCGAGCACCTCCTGGGCGAGCGCCCGGTCGGCGAGCGGCGCGGCGCCAAGATCCTGGGCGACGTCCTGGGGCAGGGGCGGGGGCGGGGCAGCGACGATCTCGAAGCGCATTCGGTCGTATGGGAACAATCGTAGGAAGACGGCGGGCAATGGACGTACTTTTCGGAGAGATATGCAGCTTCTTGGACATCGGGAGAGACCGCTGATAGCTGCGT
Source organism: uncultured delta proteobacterium (assembly GCA_963797395.1). GTDB lineage: Bacteria > Myxococcota_A > Polyangia > Polyangiales > Polyangiaceae > Palsa-1150. Next base: position 2,674,605 of record CAWCPA010000006.1, on the reverse strand, counting down.
ATTGGGTCTTCGCCGGCGCGGCGGTGGCGCTCGTCCCCGCGCTGTGGATGTGGGGCTTCACGGTGGACGACGCGCTCATCGCGGTGCGGTACGCGCGCCACGTGGCGGGCGGCGTCGGGTGGCGCTTCAACGTCGGGGGTGCCTCGACCGACGGCGTGACGCCGCTCCCGTGGCCGCTCCTGCTCGCGCCGCTTGCGCGGGGCGGTCCGCTCGAGGTCCTCGCGCGCGCGAAGGCGCTGGACCTGGTGGTCTGGACGCTCGCGGGGGCGCTCCTCGGCGGCGCGATCGGCCGCGCCGAGGGGTCGGCGTGGGCGCGCGCGTCGCCGCTGCTGGTGCTCGGGCTGTCGGTGCCCGTGGCGGCGCACGCGGTGAGCGGGATGGAGACCCCCCTGGCCACGGCGCTGGCCACGGCGGCGGCGGTGCTGGTCGGCCGTCCCCTCGTGGCCGGCCTGCTCGCCGGGCTCGCCGCTTCGCTGCGGCCCGAGATGGCGCCGTGGGCGTGCGTCCTCGCGGTCGGCGCGTCTGTCGCGGCGCGCCGCGAACCCCGGCAGGCGCTCGCCGCGCTGCTCCTGGCGATCGGCCCCTTCGCGGCGTGCGCGGTCGTGCGCGCGGCGGTCTGGGGCAGCCCCGTGCCGCTCGCCGTGCTCGCGAAGCCGAGCGACGCCGCGCACGGCTTCGCGTACGCAGGGGCGGCGTGCGTGGTGACGCTGGTGCCGCTGCTGGTCCTCGCGCCGATCGCGGTCGCGCGGGAGCCGCGCGCGCGGGCCATCGTCCTCGCGGCCCTGGCGCAGGTGGCCGCGATCGTCGCGGCGGGCGGCGACTGGATGCCTTACGCGCGCCTGCTCGTGCCGGTCGTCCCGTCGCTCGCGTATGCGGCGGTCCTGGCGCGCGCGCACCCGGTCGCGACCGGGGCGCGCTCGGTCGTCGCGGCGGCGCTCGGCGTCGCGCTGCTGGCGCGGGGCGGGACGTCGGGCCGGGTGGTGGGCGCCGACCGCGCCGCGCTCGTGGCGGAGGCTCGCCCGCGGCTCGCGACCGCCGCGCGGATCGCCGCGCTCGACGTGGGATGGGTGAGCGCCGCGACGGAGGCCGACATCGTCGACCTGGCCGGGCTCACGGACCCCGAGATTGCCGCCCTGCCGGGCGGGCACACGTCCAAGCGGATCGACGCGCGCCTCCTCCTGGCCCGTGCGCCCGATGCGCTCTTGATCTACGTGCCGGGGGGTCTGCCCGCGGGCCTCGAAGGCTGGCAGGACGCGACGCCGGGCCGCGCCGTCGAGGCGAGCCTCGTCTCGAGCGAGGCCGTCTTGCGGCGCTTCAACCCTGCGGCGTGGCTGCCGCTGGGCGCGAGCGGAGCAGGGTATGTCCTGCTCCGCGCCGCGCCCGCGTCTCGGTGATGTCCGTCAGCGGCGGGGGCCGCCCGAGCGCTCGCGCGGGGGACCGTCCCGGCGATCGCGTCCGCCGCCGCTGCGCGACGGGACGCCGGCCTCGCGGGCCTGCTGGATGCGCTCGCGGGCGCGGTCGCCCTCGGGGCCCTCGGGGAAGGGGAGGAGCTCGCGGCGCGTGAGGCGGATCTTCCCGTCGCGATCGACGGAGATGACCTTCACCTCGACGGCATCGCCCTCCTTCATCACGTCGGTGACCTTGTCGACGCGCTCGTGGGCCATCTCCGAGACGTGGAGGAGGCCGTCGGTGCCCGGGAGGATCTCGATGAAGGCGCCGAAGTCGACGACGCGCGAGACACTACCCTTGTAGATCGCGCCCACCTCGGGCTCGGTCGTCAGGCCCTTGATGATGTCGAGCGCCTTCTTCACGGCCTCGTTGTCGCTCGACGCCACGTTGACGGTGCCGTCGTCCTCGACGTCGATGGCGACGCCCGTCTGGTCGATGATGCCCTTGATGGTCTTGCCGCCCGGGCCGATGATGAGGCGAATCTGGTCGGGCTTGACCTTGATCTGCGTGATGCGCGGGGCCCACTTGGAGAGGTCCTGCCGCGACTGCGCGAGGGTCGAGAGCATGCGGTCGAGGATGAAGAGCCGCGCCTCGCGCGCCTGCTCGAGCGCCTGCGAGAGCACGTCGCGGGAGAGGCCCTCGATCTTGATGTCCATCTGGATGGCGGTGACGCCCTTCTTGGTCCCGCAGACCTTGAAGTCCATGTCGCCGAGGTGGTCCTCGTCGCCGAGGATGTCGCTGAGGATGGCGACGCGCGTCTTGGAGTCGGTGAGCGGCCCGTCGCTGATGAGGCCCATCGCGATGCCCGCGACCGGCGACTTGATGGGCACGCCCGCGTCCATCAGGCTGAGAGTGCCGCCGCAGACGCTCGCCATCGACGAGCTTCCGTTCGACTCGAAGATTCTCGCTGACGACGCGGATGACGTACGGGAAGCGCTCCTCGTCGGGGATCATGCGCGAGAGCGCGCGCTCGGCGAGGGCGCCGTGGCCGATCTCGCGGCGGCCCGGGCCGCGGAGCGGCTTGGTCTCGCCGGTGGAGTACGGCGGGAAGTTGTAGTGGAGCATGAAGCGCTTCCACCGCTCGCCGGTGAGCGCGTCGATCTTCTGCTCGTCGCTCGAGGTGCCCAGGGTCGTGGTGACCGCGGCCTGCGTCTCGCCGCGCTGGAAGAGCGCCGAGCCGTGCGTGCGCGGGAAGATGCCGACCTCGCAGACGATCGGGCGGATGGTCTTCATGTCGCGCCCGTCGATGCGCTTCCTCTCGGAGAGGACGTAGTCGCGGACGACGTGGTACTTGCGGTCCTCGAACTCCTCTTTGACGAGCTTCTCGATCTTCGTGAAGCCCTCGGCGCCCAGGCTGGCGGTCAGCGCCTCGACCACCTTGGCCTTGGTGGCCTTGTAGCCGTCGTAGCGCGCCTTCTTCTCCTTGATGAGCGACGAGGCGAGGAGCTCCCTGTCGGAGAGCTCGCGCACCTTCGCGGCCACCTCGGCGGGGAGCGTCTTCTTCTCGAAGGTGCGCTTGGGCTTGCCGACGGCGGCCCGCATGCGCTCGATGAGCTCGAGGATGGGCTGCGCCGTCTTGTGCGCGAACATGAGGGCGTCGATGATGTCTCCCTCGGCCGCCTCCGCGGCGCCGCCCTCGACCATCACGATCGCGTCCTTGGAGCAGGCGACGACCAGGTCGATGTCACCCTTCGAGAGCTGCTCGAAGGTGGGATAGGCGATGAGCTCTCCCTCGACGCGCACGACGCGCACGGCCGCGATCGGCCCGCTCCAGGGGATCTCCGAGATGTGCAGCGCGGCGCTGGCCGCGGTCATCGCGAGGACGTCGGTGGGGTTGTCCTTGTCGCTGGAGAGGACGGTCGCGATGACCTGGGTGTCGTTGCGGAACCCGTCGGGGAAGAGCGGGCGGCACGGGCGGTCGATGAGGCGCGAGGTGAGGATCTCCTCGTCGCGCTGCCGGCCTTCGCGCTTGAAGAAGCCGCCCGGGATCTTGCCGGCGGCGAACGTCTTCTCGACGTAGTCGCAAGTGAGGGGGAAGAAGTCGATGCCGGGTCGCTCGTCGCCGCTGACGGCGGTGACGAGGACGACGCTCTCCCCGTACGTGACGAGGACGGCGCCGTGCGCCTGCTTGGCCAGCCGGCCGGTCTCGAAGACCAGCGGCTTGCCGTTGACGACCACGGATTCGCGAACGAAATGAGACATGTGGGGTGAGCGCTCCTGAGCGCTATGCCGCCTGCGTGCGGCAGAGACGCGAGCACACCGTCCGCCTTTGATCCTCGGTTCGCGAACTCCAGAGGCCGCGGCGGTGCCGGCGGCTCTGACGCGCGCGAATCGAAGAGCAAAAGGCGCGTGCCCGGTGGGCTCGAAATGGCAAACGTTATCGTACGGCGCGCAGCCTAACGTCGATCGGCGGGGCCCGCCAACTGCCGGTCCCCGCCGCCGCGATTCGGCCGAATTCGGCGGCCGTCGGAGTGAGCCCGATCGGGCTACTTGCGCAGGTTGAGCGCGCCGACGACCTTGCGGTACCGGTCGAGGCTCGAGCGCTTCAGGTAGTCGAGGAGCCGGCGGCGCTTCGAGACGAGGCGCAGGAGGCCGCGGCGCGAGTGGTGGTCCTTGACGTGCGTCTTGAAGTGCTCGGTGAGGTACGTGATGCGCTCGGTGAGGAGCGCGATCTGCACCTCGGGCGACCCGGTGTCGTGGTCGTGCGTGCGGAACTTGGAGACGACTTCGAACTTCTTGTCGGCGTTGAGCGTCATGGGCTTCTCGATGGGCGCCGCGAGGGCCGGCGGCCGGTGACGGGCTCGGTTCAGCGGGTCTGCCGCCCGGCGCGCGCGGTGCGCGCAGGGGAGAACGAGGGCAGGGCCGGACCGGGCCGCGGTTTGAAAAGAGCGGCGGAGTATAGGCCCGGCCGCCCTCCCGTCAACGGGACCGAAGCAGGCCGCACCGAAGAGAGAAAACCGCCAGGAAACCGCGAGGGTCGCCAGGGTCGCCAGGGGAGAAATTTTCGAAAAAAAGATTCTCTCTCTCGAACCCTGGCGTCCTTGGCGGTCCTTGGCGTCCTGGCGGTCTAAATCTCCGTCACTTGTCCGGGATTGTCCGCATCGCCTCGCGGGCGGTCGTCGGCTCCTCGCCGTAGGAGCCGTCTTCGGTGCCCGTGAGGAGGTCGAAGAGGCCGGGCGCGAAGGTGCCGGCGATGAGCTCCTCGACGGCTTCGGCCGTGTCGAGCGCGAGCGCCGCCTCGGCCGCGCGCTCGCAGTCGGCCGTCGTGACGCGCCTCAGCGCCTCCTTGATCTCGGGGATGGCCGCCGCCTCCATGGAAAGCTCGCGCAGGCCGAGCCCGACGAGGAGCACCGCCGCCAGCGGGTCGCTCGCCATCGCGCCGCACAGCGCGACGGGCACGGCGTGCACGGACGCGGCCCGCGCGACCTGGCGAATCATCCGCAAGATCGCGGGGTGGAAGGGCGACGCCAGGTGCGCCAGCGAGCGGTTTCCCCGGTCGATGGCGAGCGTGTACTGAATGAGGTCGTTCGTGCCGATGCTGAAGAACTCGGCCTCGCGCGCCAGGACGTCGGCCATGACGACCGCGCTCGGCACCTCGATCATCATCCCGAGCGGGATGTGCTTCGCGCGCGGGTGGCCCGCCGCGTCGACCTCGTTCATCGCGCGCCCGAGGAGCCGGCGCACCTCGCGGAGCTCCTGCACGCTCGCGACCATGGGCACCATGATGCGGAGATCGCCGTGCGCGCTCGCGCGGAGCATCGCGCGGAGCTGCGTGAGGAACACGTCGGGGCGCGAGAGCGCCAGGCGCACCGCGCGGAGGCCGAGCGCCGGGTTCATCTCCGCCGGGAGCTGGAAGCTCGAGGCGAACTTGTCGCCGCCGATGTCGAAGGTGCGCAGCGTGACGGGCCGCGGCGCCACGGCCTCGACGACCGCGCGATAGAGCTCGTACTGCTCGTCCTCGCTCGGCATCGTGCGGCGGTCGATGTAGATGAACTCCGTGCGATAGAGGCCGATGCCCTCGGCGCCGTGGTCGAGGGCGAGGATGGCCTCGGCGGGGAGCTCGACGTTGGCCTTCAGGCTCACCGGCTCCCCGTCGCGCGTGACGCAAGGCTGGTTGCGCGCGATGAGCAGGCCGCGCGCGAACGCAAGGTGCCGGGCGCCCCGCCCGCGCGCCTCCTCGATGACGATCTCGCTCGGGTTGACGACGACCTCGCCGCGCAGGCCGTCGACCACGAGGATGTCGCCCGTGCGCACGATCGAGAGCGCGTCCGCGACGCCGACCACGGCCGGGATCTCGAGGGCGCGCGCCATGATCGCAGTATGGCTCGTGCGGGTCCCGATCTCGGTGATGAACGCGATGACCGGCTCGCGCACCATGCCGGCGGTGTCGGCGGGCGAGAGGTCGCGCGCGATGACGACGACCGGCTCGTCGACGCGCGGCACGATCTTCTTCACGTCGCCCGTGAGCTCGCGGAGCAGCCGGTCGCACACGAACTCGACGTCGTGGCGGCGCTCGGCGATGTAGGCGTCGCGCTCGTTCGCGTCGACGGGCGCGAAGAGCTTCCCGATCTCGTCGGTGGCCTGCGCGACCGCCCACTCGGCGCACTTCTTCTCGTCTTTGATCTTCTTGGTGACCCGATCGAGGAGCATCGGGTCGCCCATCATCGTGAGGTAGGCGTCGAGGATCGCGCTCGTCTCGAGCGGCCCCGAGGGCAGCCGGGCGCTCACCTCGCGCAGGTGCCGCTTCGCGTCCTCGACGGCGCGCATGAGGCGCTCGATCTCGCCCTCGATCTGGGCCTGCGACACGTGCCGCCGGGCGTACGTGGTCCGTGTGTCGCCCACCACGAGCGCGGAGCCGACCGCCACGCCCGGGCTGCCCGCGATGCCCTTGAGCACGACGCCCTGGGGCATGCTCGGCGCCTCGCTGGGCGGCGGGCGCGACGATCCGACGGACTCGGCCGGAAGGGGAGCAGGAGGGGGTACCTCGGGCGGATCGCTCATCGACCCTCTCCGAAGCGATCGGCGATGAGCTGACCGATTGCTTCGACGCACTCCTCTGCGCGGTCCCCCTTCGCTCGCACCTCGATCACGGTGCCCTTCGAGCCGCACAGCAGGAGGACCCCCATCACGCTCTTGCCGTTCGCGCTCTGGTCTTCTCGAGAGAGCTCGACGTCGCACGGGTACTTGGACGCCAGTTGAACGAGCTTGGTCGCGGCGCGGGCATGGAGTCCGAGCTGATTGACGATCTTGAACCGCGCAACCGACTCGCTCATGACTCCTCCTTGAGGTGGATCGCCGCCGCCGAAGAGCTCTCGGGCGCCGGCGGCGGGGCCGTCACGCCCTGAAGCTCGAACGCGCTCGAGTCGTCGGGCCCCGGCACGAACTTGTGCTCGGCCGGCGCGGGCTGGCCGCGCTGAACGTCGCGATGCAGGACCGTCATCGGGCGCGGCGGCGACGCCGAAGCCGAGAGTCTGCGTGCCAGCGCCTCCGCGATCGCCACCGATCGATGCCTCCCCCCCGTGCAGCCTATCGCAATCGTCAGGTAACTCTTCCCTTCGCGCTCGTAGCGCGGGAGCACATATTCGAGGAGCGCGGCCGTTCGACGCAAGAACTCCTGCGTCTCGGGGGCGCCGAGGACGTAGGCCGCCACGGGCTCGTCGAGGCCCGTCTGGGGCTTGAGCTCCGGGACGAAGTACGGGTTGTCGAGGAACCGGACGTCGAGCACGAGATCCGCGTCCACCGGCGTGCCGTACTTGAAGCCGAACGACACCAGCCGCGTGATCATGCGGGGCGACCCCCGCGAGGCGGGGCCGAAGTGCGCGATGAGGATGCGGCGCAGGTCGTGCACGCTCGTGTTGGTCGTGTCGATGACGCGTGTCGCGCGCGCGCGGAGGGGCGAGAGGCGCTCGCGCTCGACCCGGACGCCGTCGAGGACGGCGAGGGCGCCTTCGGAGCCGTTCGCGCCGCTCTCGGCAGCGAGCGGGTGGGGGCGGCGCGTCTCGCTGAAGCGCCGCAGGAGGGTCTCGTCGCTGGCGTCGAGGAAGAGCACGTGCAGATCGCGCTGGCCGCCGGCCTCGAGGAGCTGGAGCACGTTGCCGACCTCGCCCAGGAAGGCGCGGACGCGGACGTCGATGCCGAGCGCCAGGCGGGTCATCTCGCCGCGCTCGCAGATCTCCACTGCCTGCGGCGCGAGCAGGGTCGGCAGGTTGTCGACGCAGAAGAACCCGAGGTCCTCGAGCGCGTGCAGGGCCTGCGACTTCCCGGCGCCCGAGAGGCCGCTGACGACGACGACCATCGGCCGGCCAGGGGGCTGCGGCGACGCGGTCATTCGTCGCCCCCTTTCCGCGGGCGGGCCGCCGGGATCCACGCGGAGCTCTCGGTGCCGCTGGCGTTCGGCGCGAGCGTGGACCACGTGGCGGGGCCGCGCGACTCGGCGCTGCTCTCCCCGTACGGGTCGGGCTCCGGCTCGACGGCCGGGCGCATCGCGAGGTGCCCCTCGATCTTGTCGAGGAACTCGCGCGCCGTGTGGCGGCCGTTGCGGCGCAGGAGCTCGTTGCGGGCCGCCATCTCGATGATGCTGCCCATGTCGCGGCCCGAGCGAACGGGGACGCGGAGCTCGCGGATGGGGGTGTCGAGGATGACGTGGTGGCGGTCTTCGACGCCGAGGCGGTCGAACTCCTCCCGCTCGTTCCACTCGCAGAGGTGGACCACCAGATCGAGCCGCTTGCGCTCGCGCACGGCCGTCACCCCGAAGAGCTCGCGGATGTCGAGCACGCCGATGCCGCGAATCTCGAGGCGGTGGCGGAGCAGCTCGGCGGGCTGCCCGAAGATGAGCCCCGGCGGACGCCAGTCGCATCGCACCACGTCGTCGGCCACGATGCGATGACCGCGCAAGATGAGCGCCAGGGCGCACTCGCTCTTGCCGATGCCGCTCTTCCCTAGGAGCAGGATGCCGACGCCGTACACGTCCACGAGCACGCCGTGGAGCTGCGTCTGGGGCGCGAGCCGATCGTCGAGGACCGCGTGCAGGGCGTTGATGGTGCGGCTCGACCGGGCGCCCGTCGAGAAGAGGGGAGTGCCCGTGGCCTCCGCGGCGGTGGAGAGCGCGCGCGGCGGCTCCTTGCCGCCCGTGACGATCACGCACGACAGGCCCAGCGCCACGAAGCCGCGAGCCGCGACGCTCCGCGCGTCGGGCGTCAGCGACTCGAGGTACGAGAGCTCGGTCTCCCCGAGGACCTGCACGCGCGTCGGTACGACGCCGTGGAAGTGCCCAGCGAGCGCGAGGCCGTTCTTCTGGACCCGCGGGTGGCAGAGCGGCCGGTCGAGGCCGGCCTCGCCGGCGACGAGCCGCAGGCCGATTCCGAGGTGCGGATCGGCCATCAGCTCGCGGACGCTGAGGTGCGGGATCTTCTCTTTCTGCGCGTTCGCGTCGGCCCCTTCGTCCGTCATCGGCTCCCCCCCTCCGTGGACGCGGTGTTCACGGACGATCGCCCTCCTCCGCAGCGATGAGCTCGTGGGCACTCTTGGAGCTGGCGCTGCCGATGAGCCGCTCGCGGAAGGACTTGTTCCGGAGCAGGCGCGACACGCGGGCGAGCGTCTTCAGGTGCTCGCCCGTGGCGCGCTTGGGACCGATGACGGCGAACACGATGTTCACCATCTGCCCGTCGATCGCGGCGAAGTCGACGCCGCCGGGGATGACGAGGAGGGCGGCGTGCTGGGTGTCGAGCTGGACGAGCGCGCCGTGCGGGATGGCCACCCCCTCACCGATGCCGGTCGACTGGAGCTGCTCGCGCTCGAGGAGCACGCGCTCGACGTCGCCCGCGTTGACCCGCGTCCCGCGGGCGAGCATCTGGGCGAGCACGCTGAGGGCGCCCAGCTTGTCGAGCCGGTCGCCCTGATCGGGATGGATCGCTACGCGCTCGGGAGTGAGGAGATCCGTGAGTCGCATTGGAAGGCTCGGGGCCAGACTCTAGATCGGAATCGGGCCCCGTAGCACGAAGCGTGCGCCTATTCTTCGCCGGATTCGACCAGCAAGTGCTGCGACGCTCGGTCGGCGCCCTTCTTTCGCGCCTTCAGAGACTGCTTGGCAGAGACGATCTGCCGCTCGATCTTGTCGACGACCATGTCGATGGAGGCGTACATGTCCTCGCTCGTCTCGTGCGCATGGAAGTGCTCGTGACCGGAGTGCACGTCGACCTCGACTCGGTGCAGGCGGTCTTTCTCGCAGCTCATCGTCACCTGACTCTTCATCGGCGCCCGCAGGAAGCGCTGGAGCTTGGCGACCTTCTCGTTTGCGTAGATCTTGACCGCATCGGTCGCGTCCATGTGCCGAAACGTGATCGAGATGTTCATGAGGGCTTGCTCCTCTGTGCGCGGGGCGCCGGGGCGCGACGAGCACGTTCAGGTTCCGAGAGCTTCTCAAGCTCCTACCGACAAGCGTGGCGCACTGTTCCCGCGCTCCACCACAGAAGCGTAACACTCGAGCTCGGGCGAGACACGCAGCATTCACGAATTCACACTCGTGCTTCAGCCACGCCGTCACGTTTCCACGTCGTTACCCTGGTCACGTAAAGACGAGTCCCCCAGAGCGCAAGCGACCCTGACCGACTGCGGCAGATTTGGGTAAGCGCTTGTGGATGCGCACGTTTTTCACGGGCGCTCTGCGGCGCGTCAGCGAGCGCGTCACGGCGATCGCCCGGCGCGTCAGACGCGGCGCGCCTGCGCGCGCATAGGCGCGCAGAAAAAAGGCGACGCTCTAGAAAAGCTTCTTGCGCTTGCTCGAAGACAGGATGCCGAGCATCTCGCGGTACTTCGCGACCGTCCTTCGAGCGATCTGGATGCCGTCACGCTTCGCGAGAAGCTCGACGATCTGCTGATCGGACAGCGGGTTCTGCTTGTCCTCTCCGTCGATGATCTTCTTGATCGCCTGCTTGACGCTCTCGCTGGCGATGTCCTCGTCGGCCATGCGGCGGATCGACGAGTTGAAGAAGTACTTCAGCTCGAAGAGGCCCTGCGGCGTGTGCACGTACTTGTTCGTGGTCACGCGGCTGATCGTGGACTCGTGCATCCCGACAGACTCGGCGACGTCGCGGAGGATCATCGGCTTGAGGTGCGCGACGCCCTTCTCGAAGAAGTCGCGCTGCTTGTCGACGATGCACTCGGTGACGCGGATGATCGTCTTTCGGCGCTGCTCGATCGCGCGAATCAGCCACTGCGCGTTCCGGAGCTTCTCGCCGATGAACTCCTTGGCCTGCGGGTCCTTGAGGAGCGTCTTGGTCAGCGACTCGTTGATGTAGAGGCGCTGCACGCCGCGGTCGTTGTCGGTGACGACGAACTTGTCGCCGTCCTTGATGACGTAGACGTCGGGCGTGATGGCGATCGTCTTGTCGTCGGTGTCGCTGAAGTTCCGGGCCGGTCGGCTCTCGAGCTTCTGAATCTGCTTGACCGCCTCGTAGACCTCTTCGACCGTGACCTTCAGGTCGCGCGCGATGGCCTGGTAGTTGTGCTTCTCCAGGTTGGGGAGGTGACGGTCGATGACCTGGAGTTCGAGGTCGTCGTACCCGAAGCACTCCGCCTGGACGTGCAGGCACTCCTGAAGCGACCGCGCACAGACCCCCACGGGGTCCCACTCCTGCATCTCGCGGAGGACGCACTCTGCGTCTTCGGGGTCGATGGGGACCTCGCGGGCCAGGTCGGCGATCGTGAGGTCCGGCGTCTTCTCGCCGTTCTCCCGATCCATGCCCTTGAGGTCGAGGAAGCCGTTGTCATCGAGGTTGCCGAGCACGAGCTCGGCGAGCTTCTTCTCGTCGGGCGTGAAATCGCTGAGCTGGAGCTGCCACCGGAGGTGGTCGACGAGCGAGTCGCTCTTCGTGAGGTTTTGCTCGATCGGAGGGAGATCTTCGTAGCCGCCCCGGTTGCTGGGGAGGGGCTGCTGAAGGGTCCGGTTCTCGAGGAACTGCTCCCAATCGATCTCCTGAACCCGCTTTTCCTCGTTGCGTTTGTTGAGGTCCGAGAGTTCGAGCTTCTCGGCGGACATCGCCGGGGAGTCGGGCGCCGGCGGCTCGATGTTCGCTTCGCCGTTCTTGGCGTCCCCGTTCGCGCGGGCACGCGGGTCGACCTCCTCGTCGGCCAGCACCGGGTTGGCATCGAGCTCCTTTCGGATCTCGTCGATGAGCTCGAGACGAGACAGCTGAAGCAGGCGAATGGCCTGCTGAAGCTGCGGCGTCATGACGAGCTGCTGACTGAGCTTGAGTTGCTGCTTTATCTCCATCGCAATCTCGGAAGATGGCCTTCTATCGGCGGCTCCTGGACTCGGGCTCGGCAGGTCAGCGTGTCAGCGAAGCTGGCGGGGCGCGCCCAGGGCCGGGGTGGCGGGAGAACCAGGGCGAGGCGGGGCGGGGCGCCTTTGTGGGAGGCGGGGTGGGCTCGGGGGAAAACCGTTGGCGGCTCCCGTGAGCCCTCTTCCCTTACAACTAACACCGAGGCGAGCTAGTGGCAGCCCGGCTGGGGCGATTTTGGGCGATTTTCGTGCCAGCGGCTGAATTTGCTTGAATTCGCCTGCTATCGCCCTGGTTCACCCGCCTCGCTCGGTGCTAAGGTCGTCGGCTTTGGGCTGGCGTTTGGTCGGGCGAGGCCGCTCCGCTCCCGTAGTGCTGCCAGGTGCCGAGGTACCGGCCCTGGACCAGCGGGTGGCTCACGAACTCCGCGGCCGGAGCGCTGACCGCCACCGCGCCGTCGAGGAGCAGCGTCGCGTGGGTGCACACGCGCAGCGCCTCGGCCACATGGTGGTCGGCGAGGATCACCGCGGCGCCGCCCTTGGCCATGCTCGCGAGCAGGCCCGCGAGCCGCTCGGCCCCCACCGGGTCCACGCCGGCGAAGGGCTCGTCGCACACGAGCACACGGGGGGTCCGCGTGACCGCGCGCGCCAGCTCCAGCCGTCTCCGCTCGCCCGATGAGAGCTCTCCAGCCCGGACGTCGAGGCGGTGGTCGAGGCCGACGCGGGCCGCCGTGACCGCGGCGTCCTTCGGGCCGGCCTGCGTGATGACCCGGAAGGCGTCGAGGTTTTGCCGGACGGTCAGGTCCCAGAGCACGCTCGGCCCCTGGGGCACGTACCCGACGCCCGCGCGCGCGCGCTTCCAGAGAGGCCAGCGCGTCACGTCCTCCCCGCCGAGGGTGACGGTCCCGTCGTCGGGCGGGTCTTCCCCGACCAGCGCGCGGAACAGGGTCGATTTGCCCGCCCCGGAGGGGCCGAGCACGCCGAGGACCTCGCCCGCGCGGGCCTCGAGGTCGACCCCGCGCAGGAGGGCCTTGCCGCCCCGGGAAACCCGCAGCCCGCGGGCCACGAGCGCGGGCGCGCCTTGGCTCGGGGCCGGCGGTTCGGCGGCGTCGCCCACCACGCCCACCTCTATTGCCCCTTCGCGACCGGGATGGCCCCCTTCACCTGGGTGAGGGACACCTTCGCGGTGGCGATATCGATGCGGGCGCTGTCGGCGGTGAGCCAGCCCTGGCCGCGCGTGAGCTTCACGCCGCCGCGGAGGTCGAGGACCTGCTTCGCGAGGTCGAGCTCGACCGAAGGGGCCTCGGCGTGGACCCCCCGGACGTCGGCCGTGACGCCGCCCGAGCCGCGGGCCCAGGTGAGCTTGGGAGCATGCTCGAACCGGAGGTCGATGCGCGGGCAGTTGACGACGAGATTGCCCTTGGTGAGCGTCACCTTGCCGGTCAGCGTGGCCTCGCCCGCCAGGATGTCGATGTCGAGCTGGTCGGCCTCGAGCTTCACCGGATCCGAGCCGCCGCCGAGGATTTCCGCGCGCGCCACCGATACGGGCGTCGCCACGGTGAGGACCGTCGCCACGGCGAGAGACAGGAGGAACAGCCGAAGCATCTTCGGCGTCACTCTACCCCGCACGCCGGAGCGATGCGAGGGATCAGGCGGACTCCGTCACGGGCTCTGGGGCGCGCCGTCGGGCTCGGAGAGCGCTTCGCGCACGGCCGCGAGCTCGCGCACGATGCCGGCCGCGGTCGTCGACGCGGGCGGCGACGCCGAGAGCGCGAGGAGCTGCTCGACCAGCGTCGAGACCGCGGCCCGCGAGGTGGCCGAGAGGAGCGCCCCCGCGTCGCTGCCGGCCGACCACGCGGCCGCGCGGATGACGGCGCGCGCGCCCGGCGTGAGCCGCGCCGGGGCGAGGGCGACCTCCGGCACGATGGCCGCGAGCGCGAGCGCCAGGGCCGGCGCGAACGCCACGACCGCCCGGTCCACCCGGTAGCGGGCGAGCACCGGATCGTTCGCGGCGACGTTGGGATCGCGCCCGACGAAGACGAGGTCGAGGTCGCGCGTCCACTCGGCGGCGCGGGGCTCGAGCGAGGCGGCCAGCCGCTCGGCCAGGGAGTCGGCGTCGCGCTCGACGCGGGTGGCCGCGTGGGCGGCGGCGTGGGCCGCGGCGGTGCGCTCCTCGGCGCTCACCCGGTCGGCTCGATCGCGGCTCGCCCAGGCGGCCTGGAGATCGGCGACCAGCACCGCAGCGCGGCGGCGCATGGCGCGCTCCTTCAGCGCCGCGCTCCTGCCGACGATCTGCTGCTCGAGGAGCGCCTCGACCGCCGGCCAGCCCGTCTCGGCGAGGGAGGCGGCGGCGTCGCCTCCCACCTTGATCGCGAGCGCGCGCTTGGCCGAGAGGGCCAGGGGACGCGCCGTCGAGCCGACGTGCGTGGCGGCGAGCGCCTCGTCGACGGCGGCCATGACGCGCCCCAGGTCGGGGCCCGAGAGCCGATTGGCCTTGTTCACGAGCATCTGCACCGGGAGGCGGGCGCGCCGGGCCTCCTGGAGGACCGCGAGCTCGCTCTGCTTCATCGCCTGCGTCGCGTCGAGGAGCCAGAGGGCGGCGTCGGCCTCTTCGAACGCCGAGCGGGCGACCTGGGCGTGCCGGGGGTCGGGCGCGTTGAAGCCGGGGGTGTCGAGGATCTCGACGCTCACGAGCGAGGGGAGCGGCAGCCGCAGCTCCACCCGCCCGACAGTCCCCGGATCGAGGGACTTCAGCGCGCCTCGCAGGTCGCCCAGGGCGACGATGCGCTCGGCGGGCTCGTGCCCCGGTACGAAGAGGATCTTGGCGAAGGGGTCCGGCGCCCAGCGCAGGTGGTGCAGCGTCGCCGTGGTGGGGAGCACGCCGGTCGGCGCTACGTCGGCGCCGATGAGCGCGTTGATGAAGGTGCTCTTGCCGGCGTTGAACTCGCCGACCACCGCGAGCCGCACGGGGCGCGAGCGCTCCGCCGCCAGGTCCCCGACGCGGGCAGCGATCCCGATTTCGCCGATGGCATGCGCGCGCCCGTCGAGGCGGGCGAGGAGCTGCGGCCACGCCGCCGGGGCCCCGGACGGCGGGATCCACGCCGCCGCGGCCTGACCGGCGAGCGCGCCGGCCCACGGCTCGAGGCGCGGGTGCGCGACGGGCTCCAGGGCGTCCAGGGCGGCCGCCGGGCCCTCGGGGGACGTGCCTGCCAGGGCGGCGCTGGCGGCGGAGACGCGCCGCGCGTCCGCGACGAGGGGATCCGCTTCGTCTGCCGGAAGGGCGCCTTCTGCCCTGGGGGCGGCCAACGCGGCGGCGAGCGCGACCGCGTCGCGATCCTCCACCGCCGCATCGAGGAGGGGCCGCACCGCCTCCGGGTCGCCCGAGTCGACCGCGTCGCGGAGGGCCTGGCGCGCCGCGTCGCGGGAACCCTCCGCCCGCGCGAACGCCGCCCGCCAGCGCGCCAGCGCCTGCTCGCCCTTCGCGTCGACCACGGAGCGCACGTGCGTTCGCGTCTGCGGGCGGCTCGGCACGCGGGCCAGCGCCGAAGAGAGCGCGACGCTGGCGCCGGGCGTATCGAGCACCATCGCGCGGACCAGCGGGACGAAGGCCTCGGGATCCCCGAGGTCGGCGAGCGCCCGGCCGCGCACGAGCGCCGCGCGCCCGTCGGTCGCGAGCGCCCGGATCGAGTCCATCGCGGTCTTGGCCCCCGCCGCGTCCCCGCGGAGCAGGCGGGCCTCGGCGGTGCGCACCGCGAGCTCCGCGGCGCGCTCTCCGTCCTGCGGCCCGGCGGCCATGACGGGCGCCGCGCGCTCGATCCACAGCTCGGCCCGCGCGCCGTCCCCGTGGGCGAGATCGAGGTCCGCGAGCCCGAGCAGCGCGTCGACCCGCGCCTCGCTGCCCGCCTCGGCGACGGCGAGCGCGCGCACGTACGCGTCGCGCACCTCCTCGGCGGGGGTGCCCGTGGCGGCGCGCGCCCGAGCGAGCCGCACCCACACCTCGGCGCTCGACGGGGCGCGGGTCGCGAGCTCCTCGAGCGTGAGCGCCAGCTCGGCGTCGAGATGCGCCGCCTCGCAGGCGTCGGCGAGGAGGGCCAGCCCGATGGGCGAGTCGGGCGCCTGCGCCAGCACCCTGTGCGCGGCGGAGCGGGCGGCCATCGGGTCGCCCGCCGCGAGCGCCTCCTGGCCTTCGCGCAGATCGTCGTCCGCGCCCGCAAGCACGATCTCGACCTTGCCGAGGAAGCGGCCGATGACGTCGGCGAGGCGCACGGGGGGAGCGTAGCCGACGAGAACTGCGCTAAAAAGGACAGTCATGGCCTCCGCCGGGCTTGCCCGCGTCGTCTCGATGCTCCGGTCCACGCAGCCGCGTGAGGGGAGATCCGCTCGACTTCGAGCGCTACCGGCGGTTTTTGACGGCGATGGCGCCGCGTCCGCCGAACGGGGTCCAGGTCCTTCGCACCGAGGTGGCGGGCCGTACGGTAGACTGGGTCGTGCCCGAGGGGGCCGATCCGGGCGTCCGCATGATGTACCTGCACGGGGGCGGGTACATCTCGGGATCGGTCCACACCCACCGGGCGCTCGCGGCCCGGATCGCCCAGGCGGCCGGGTGCGTGGGCCTCGTCGTCGACTACCGCATCGCGCCCGAGGACCCGTTCCCTGCGGCGCTCGAGGACTCGCTGGCCGCCCTCGCCTACGTCGCCCACTACGGGCCCGACGGCGCGGCCGCCGAGCCGAGGCACCTCTTTTTGGGGGGGGACTCGGCGGGCGGCGGGCTCGCGCTGGCCACGCTCCTCGAGCTCCGGGGAAGCTTGCCGGTCACCGCGGCCGTCACGATCTCGGCGTGGACCGACCTCGCGTGCACCGGCGAGTCCCTCGCGACGCGGGCGGCCACGGAGCCCTTCCTCGCGCCCCACCTCACGTGGCCGACGGCGCAGGCCTACCTGGCCGGCGCGGACCCCCGGGACCCCCGGGCGTCCCCGCTCTACGGCGACCTTCGAGGGCTCCCTCCGCTCTTCATGCAAGCCGGGGACGCCGAGATCCTGCTCGACGACACCCGCCGCTTCGCCGCCAAGGCCGCGGCGGCCGGCGTCGACGTGACGTGCGAGATATGGCCGGAAATGTTCCACGTTTTCCAGGCGTTCTCGACAATCCTTCCAGAAGGACAAGAAGCCATCGAGCACGTGGGCGCGTACATCCGGGCGCGCGCCATCTGACGCCCCTCCGGTGAGCTCCCGTCACGCGTCGGGCAGGCGCTCGGCCTCGAGGAGCCGCCGGAGGATCGCGTCTTCGCGCCGCAGCACGAGGACCTTCTCGCGCTCGACGACGACGAAGCCCGGGCCGCTGCCGCGCGGCTTCCGCAGGTAGCGGCGGGGGGTGTACTGGATGTCCACGACGCGCTCGTCTCGTGCATCGGAGAAGTGGGCGGCCAGGTGCGCCGCCTCCACGAGCAGGTCGGGCGGGCAGGAAGCGCCGCGGTCGAGCGGGACGATGACGTGGGCGCCGTTCCGGTCCTTGGCGTGCAGCCACAGGTCGTGGGGCCGTGCGACGTGGAGGCTGAGGGCGTCGTTGTCGGCGGCGCCCCGGCCCACCAAGACGAGCGATCCCGACCCGCCCGCGAAGGTGCGATAGGGCAGGCGGGTCGCCCCGCGGCGGGCGCGACCTCCTCCCGCGGGCTGCGCGGCCGAGCCCTCGGACAGCTTGAAATCGCGGGGGGCGGCGTCCCGGGCGCGGGCCTCCAGGGCGTCGAAGTCCGGCTCGGGCGCGCCGAGGCCGGCGAGGGCCGACTCGAGCCCGGCGAGGGCGCCCTGCGCGTCGGCCAGGCGCCGCTCGGCGATCCGCGCGCCTTCCTTCAGTCGTCGCGCCCGGCGGAACATGCCGTCGATCTGCTCGCGCGCCCCGCGGGCGGGGTCGATGGGGAGCTCGGCGGCGACCGGCTCCCCGGTCGACCAGTCGACGGCCTCGAGGCGGGCGGCGCCCCGTGGGGCCGCGCCCGCGGCCGCGACGAAGAGGTGCGCGCGGAGGGCCATGGCGTCCGCCGCGTTCGTCCTCTCCAGGTCGGCCTTCACCGCGGCCACGCGCCTCCCGACGCGCGCGACGGCCTTCGCCAGCGCCCGGCGCAGGCGGTCGCGCCGGCCCGCGACGCCCGCGCGGGCGAGCGACTCGAGGATGGTCGGGGCCCGCGCCTCGAGCGCTTCGCGGGTCACGGGCTCGAGCGGCGACGCGGGCGCGCCCTCGGTCCAGACGAGGTCCTCGCCCCGGCCGCACTCGACGCGCGCGGAGCGCTCGCCGTGGTGGAGGTCGACGGCGCGGGCGCCCGGCCGGACCTCGCCCCCCTCGAACCGGGCGCGCCACCGCGCCTGGGCCGGCGAAACCGGCGCGCCCCGCATCGCCTCCCGAAGGCGCGCGCGCCCGGCGGCGTCGAGCAAGCCGACCCCCAGCCCCGCCGCGAAGACGAGGTGGAGCGTCTCCCCGGGGACCCGCACCTCCAGCCGGGCGACCTCGCGGGCCCCCAGCCGGACCACGAACGCTCGCCGAAGGTGGCCCCGATCGAGCTCGGGCTGCATCTTCCGCAGGCTGCGATAGCATGGGAGAAGAGCGCGATGAACGGCCGCAGCTTCCCGACAGGCCAGGCGAACATCGGGCTGCTCAAGGCGCTGCATCGAACGCTGTCGGCCGAGAAGGGGCCCGCGGCCGCCGACGCGTGGCTCCGCTCGATTCGCATGATGCGGGGCGACTTCGCGGACGAGACGCGCACGGTGCCGCTCGCGGCGGTCCACCGCGCGCTCGTGGCCTTCGCCGAGGCCGCGTCGCGCGAAGCGATCCCGCGCGCGTGGAAGCACCTCGTCGCGCCCGACAACCTGGGCGTCTGGGTCCGCGTGCTCCGCGGCACGACCGAGCCGACCGAGGCGTTCGCGCGGCTCGAGGCGGCCGACAGCCAGTACGGCCGCACGACGCGCTGGGAGACGACCGCGACGCGTCGCGGTTGGTGGCGAGGCAAGGTCACGGTCGCGCACGACCCGGCGCTCGAGGCCGACGGCCTGCTGCGCCTCGCGCGCCTCGCGGAGCTCGCGGCCATCCCGGCGCTCTTCGGCTACCCGGGGGCCACGGCGCGCCCGATCGCGCAGGAAGACGCGTCCTCGATGGTCCAGGAGTACGAGGTGTCCTGGTCGCTGCCGAACGTGGCGGCCAACGGCGCGGCGGGGGCGCTGGCCGGGCTGGCCGCCGGGTCGCTGCCCTTCCTGGCGCAGGTCGGGTCTGTCGGGTTCTGCGTGTGTGTCGCGGGCGTGGCGGTGACGGGCGGCACGCTCGGCGGCCTCGCCCGGGCGCGCGACCGGCAACGGCGCGCGGAGACCCACGCCCAGAAGATGCGCGTGCACGCGCTCGAGCGCAGCCTCTCGCTGAAGGAAAACCACGACACGGGCATCGGGGCGACCCTCGAGGGATCCGTGGCCGCCGGCCAGTACCGCATCGTGCGGCGCATGGGGGCGGGCGCGACGGGCGTCATCTACGAGGCGGTCCGCATCGCCGATGGCCTGCCGGTCGCGCTCAAGCTCCTGCGCGTCGCCGCGGCGCACGACGCCGTCGCGAGCGATCGCCTGCGGCGAGAGGCGGAGGCGCTCGGCCTCTCGTGGCACCCCAACGTCGTCGAGGTCATCGACCACGGCCACCTGCCCGACGGCACCGCCTATCTCGTCATGGAGCTCTTGCCCGGCGAGTCGCTCGCGGTCCGCCTCCGCAACCGCGGCCGCCTCCCGCCGCGGGAGCTCCTGCCCATCGCCCTCCAGATGTGCGACGCGCTGGCCGCGGTGCACGCGGCGGGCGTCGTCCACCGCGACGTGAAGCCGTCGAACATCCTGCTCGCGGTCGATCGCGACGACCCCACGGGCGCCGAGCGCGTGAAGCTCCTCGACTTCGGCATCGCGCGCGTCGAGTGGGAAGAGACGCGCATCACGAACACCGGCGGCCCGCTCGGCACGCCCGGGTACATGTCGCCCGAGCAGGAGGGCGGCGAGACGGAGATCGACGGGCGGAGCGATCTCTTCGCGCTCGGCGCGGTCCTCTTCGAGTGCTTGGTGGGCGAGCCGCCGCCGCCGCGCAGCCCGAGCGGGCTCGTTCGGATGAGCGACGGCAAGTCGCGGCTCGACTCGGGGACCCAGCGGGCCGCGGCGTTCGTGCCCGAGAGGTGGCGGCAGGTGATCGAGAAGTCGATGGCGATCCGCCCGGCGGACCGCTACGCCGACGCCCGCGCCTTCGCGCAAGACCTCCGCGCCGTCCGCGAGGACGTCGTCGAAGCGTCGTCGTAAACGAAGATCAGACGACGCGGAGCGACTTGCCGGTGATGACCTCGTTGTGGCTGCCCATGCGGTAGCCCTGGAGGTCGAGCGTGACGTACGCGAAGCCGAAGCGCTTGGCCGCCGCGACCACCGCGTCGCGCACGTCGAACGCCGCCGCGAGCTCGTCGCGGGAGACCTCGATGCGCGCGAGCGCACGATCGCTCGCGGGCCCGCCGAGCGCGTGCCACCGCACGCGGACCTGCCGCAAGCCGAGCGCCCTCAGCTCGGCCTCGAGGCCACCGATCTGCGCGAGGCGCTCGCGCGTGACCTCGGTGCCGTAGGGGATGCGGCTCGAGAGGCAGGCGCTCGCCGGCTTGTCCCAGATGGCGAGGCCCATCGCGTGGGCCGCCTGGCGCACGTCGTCCTTGTGGAAGTCGCACTCGACGAGCACGCTCCGCACCTTGGCGTTGGCGGCGGCCTCGAGGCCGGGACGGTGATCGCCCAGGTCGTCGAGGTTGGTGCCGTTCGCCACGAACGCGAGGTCCCACTCGCGCTTCTTGTACTCGGCGATGTCGTAGAGCTCACTCTTGCAGTGAAAGCAGCGGTCGGAGGCGTTCGCGACGTAGCCCGGCCGCTCGATCTCGTGGGATTCGACGAGCTCGTGCCGCGCGCCAATCTGCTTGGCGATGGCGACGGCGGCCTCCTTCTCGAAGGGCGCGAGGCTCGGCGAGACCGCAGTCATCCCGACGGCGCGCGGTCCGAGGACCTCGTGCGCGACGGCGAGGACGAGGGCGCTGTCGACCCCGCCGGAGTAGCAGACGAGCACCGAGCCCATCTCCCGAAGGGCCGACCGGAGACGGTCGAGGCGGGTCGTGTCGGGGTGGAGCATGGCGGTCTCTCCCTAGCATGGGTCTTCCGGTCAAACCGTGCTTGCGCCCCCTGGGAGGTGACTGCTAGCTTGTTCAGTAGATAGGGTTGGTCATGTCTGCTGCCCACGACGTCGAAGCCCTCCTCCGCGCCCTCCGCAACCCGGAAACGCGCCGTCCCGCGGGAGCAGCAGGGTCGCGCGCCCTGCCCCTATCGTGGCCGGGCCTGGCCGAACTCCTCCCCGACGGGGGGCTGCCTCGCGGGGTGGTCGAGCTCGCGGCGCCTCGGGCCCTCGGCGGCTCGACGAGCGTCGCGTTCGAGGCGGTGCGGGCCGGCCAGGCTCGAAGCCCGGACGCATGGTGTGCCTGGCTCGATCCGGAGGGGTCGCTGCACGGTCCCGGCCTGGTCGCCGCGGGAATCGACCTCTCTCGCATGCTCGTCGTGCGCCCTCCTCGTCCTCAGCTCGGGCGAGTCGCGGTGAAGGTGGTGGGGGCCGGCGCGTTCGAGGTCGTGGTGATCGATTTCGACGCGTTGCCGGGCTCCGATCGAGGGCAGGGCTCGCATCGCACCGGGCGCCCCGCGAAGAAGAGCTGGGCGCCCGAGATCCTCGTGAGAAAGCTCGCCCTCGGCGCCGAGAGCAGCGGCGCGACGGTGCTCCTCCTCACCGACTCCACGCGGCCGCGCGCGACGCCATGGCCGGTCGCGCTCCGGCTCGAGCTGTCGCGCCCGAATCGCGACAATCTCCTCGTCCGCATCGCCAAAGATCGGCGCGGGCGCATCGGCATGGCCCGGGCCATTCCGTTCGCGCCCCTCGCGCGCCTCGCGGGTTGATCATGCGTCGCGTGGCTTGCGTCGCCTTGCCGCAGATCCGCATCGAGATCGCCCGTGAGGTCGAACCTCCGGGATCGCGCGGCCCGCTCGCCATCGTCGTCTCGCGGCCCGGCGGGGCGGTGAAGGGCGAGCGCGACGTGCTCGGCAACACGCGGCTCGATGTCGTCTCGAAGGAAGCGAGGGCGTCGGGCGTCCGGGCCGGGCACACCGTCGCGGCCGCGCGAGCGAAGTGCGCGGAGCTCCACGTGCGCGTCGTCCCCGAGAGCTCCGTGCGAACGGCGCTGGCGCGCGTGGCGGAGGTGGCGCTGGCGGTGGGGCCTTCCTCCGCGTTCGACGTCGCCAGCGACGTCGTCTGGGTCGAGGTCGGCGGGTGCGCGCACCTGCACGGCGGAGAGCGCGAGCTCGCGGTCGCCCTGGCGCGTCGGGTGGAGGCGCTAGGGCACGCGTGCCGCGTGGCGCTCGCCGACGGGCCGCGGCTCGCGGCGGCCGTCGCGCGCTTCGGCGCGCGCGGGCAGCCGTCGGTCGTCCCGCCAGGGCAGGGGGCCGCGGCGATGAAGGCGCTGCCCGTCGACGCGCTCGATCTCGACGACGATTGCGCGCGGTGGCTCCGCGACCTCGGGCTGCGAACGTGCGGAGATCTCCAGGGGCTGCCCCGGCGCTCGCTGGGGACGCGGCTCGGCGCGCGCACGCAGGACGTGATGAAGCTCCTGAGCGGTGAAGACCGCGAACCGCTGGACGTGTGGCGGCCCCCCGAAGTCCCCGAGGAGCGCATCGAGCTCGAGTGGGGGGCCGAGTCGGTCGAGGGGCTCGCGTTCGTGTCGAGGGCGCTCTGCAATCGCCTCTCCGCTCGCCTCGAAGGGCGCGCGGTGGGCGTGGCGCGCCTCGCGCTCCTCATCGGGCTCGACCGCGCCTTGCTCGATGACTCGGCGACCGCCGTCGCGGCGTTTGGAGGTGCCGCCGCCGTCGCGGCAACCGAGGTTTCGCTGCCGGTGCCGATCGCGCGCGCGCACGATCTGTTCGCCGTGGTGCGCGCGCGGCTCGAGCACATCGATCTCCCGGCCCCCGCGCTCAGCGTCACGCTGCGAGCCCTCGAGCTCGCGTCGGTCGCGCCGCGACCGCTCGATCTGCTGGCGCCCGAGCCGAAGGCCGCGCGCGCCCTGCCGTCGCTCGTCGCGGAGCTCGCCGCCGAGCTGGGTCCCGCCTGCGTCGGGACGCTCGCTCTCGCCGACGCGTGGGCGCCCGAGGCGCGCACCAAGCTCGTGCCGTTCGGGGCCGCGGTCGAGCGCAAGAAGCCGCTGCCCGCTTCGACGCTCGTGACCTCCGCCCTCGAGCCCACACGCCTCGTGTTCGAGCATGGAGGATCGGCGGCTCGCCTCGAGGGCTCGGGCGAGCCGGGTTCGCGAAGGCTCCTCGCGCGGCTCGAAGCCGTCGAGTGGTGGCGGCGCGGCGCGCCTTCGCAGCGTCGCGACTTCTACGAGGTCTGGAGCGGAGACGGGCTCGCCTGGGCCGAGGGTTCGCTGTTGCGAGGATGGATCGATTGAGACAACTTGCTACACGCGCGTACGCTTCCGTCACACTCGAGACGGCCGCGAGAAAATCGGATCGCCAATCGACGTGGCCGAGCTTCTGGAACGCTTCGACATGGCGCGCTCTTGCGCCACAATTCTGTGCATGCGATCGCCTGACTTCGAGAAGCGCGCGTCGGGTCGCTCGCTCCTCGTCATCGAGGACGACTCCGACATCCGCGAGGCGCTCGACGGTCTCCTCTCGATGGAGGGCTTTCGCGTGACCGGCTGCTCGAACGGCCGCGAAGCGCTCGAGTGGCTGCGCATCTCGCCGAAGCCCGATCTCATCTTGCTCGACCTGATGATGCCCATCATGGATGGCTGGCAGTTCCGCGTCGTCCAGAAGGACGATCCCGAGCTCGCGACGATCCCGGTCCTCGCGCTCAGCGCCGACTCGACGGCCAAGGCCGCGGCCATCGACGCCGAGGCGTACCTGAAGAAGCCGGTCGACTACGACACGCTCATCGCCACGATCGACCGCCTGCTCGTCGAGAGCGAGCACCGCGAGATCCAGGCGCGCCTCGCCCAGACCGATCGCCTCACGTCGCTCGGCACCCTTGCCGTCGGCGTCGCCCACGAGATTAACAACCCGCTCGCGTACGTGCTCCTGAACCTCGGCTACGTCTCCGAAGAGCTGCCCAAGCTCCTCGTGCCCCCGCCGATCCCCCCGGGCGGCGCCGCGCCAGACCCGGCGTTCTTCCGCGACCCCGCCGCGGCCACGCGCGCGAAGGAGGTCCTCGTCGCGCTCGATCACGCGCGCGAGGGCGCCGAGCGCATTCGCAACACCGTCCGCAGCCTCCAGACGTTCTCGCGCCCGGAGAACGAGACCCGCGCGCCGCTGCAGCTCGCGCCCCTCCTCGACGCGACGCTCCCGATGATCGCCAACGAGATCCGCCATCGCGCCCGTCTCGTGAAGGACTACGCGCAGGTGCCCGAGGTGGTCGCGAACGAGGCCCGCCTCGGCCAGGTGTTCCTGAACCTCCTGCTCAACGCGGTGCAGGCGCTGCCCGAAGACCGACCCGAGTCGAACGAGATCCACCTCTCGCTCCGTGCCCCGTCCGCCGACCGAGTGGTGGTGGAGGTGCGCGACAACGGCGTGGGCATTCCGCCGCAGGTGCGCGGCCGCATCTTCGAGCCGTTCTTCACGACGAAGCCCGTCGGCATCGGCACGGGCCTCGGGCTGACGATCTGCCATGGCATCGTCACCTCGCTCGGAGGCACGCTCTCCTTCGACAGCGAGGTCGGGGTGGGGACGACCTTCCGCGTCGAGCTGCCCGCGGCCGTGCGGACGATGGGCGCCACCGCCGTCGCGCGCGTCGCCGCCAGCGGGGCCGAGGTGATCGACCCGATGGAGTCGCACGCGCCTCTCCCGCCTCCCAGCGAGGCCAGGGTGTCCGCGCCGCCTTCGGGCTCGCGCGGGCGCATCCTCGTCGTCGACGACGAGCCCATCGTGTGCTTCTCGCTCGAGCGGCTCCTGTCGACCGAGGGCGAGGTGGTCGCGCTCACGAGCTCGCGGCAGGCGCTCGCGCGCATTCGCGCCGGCGAGCGGTTCGACGTCATCCTCTGCGACCTCATGATGCCCGAGATGGACGCCCCGGTCCTCTACGAGGAGGTCCGTGCGATCGCGCCGGCGCAGGCCGAGCGGATGGTCTTCGTCACGGGGGGCGCCTTCACGCTGCGGGCGCGCGAGTTCCTCGAGAGCGTGCCGAACCTCCGGCTCGGAAAGCCCTTCGACGTCGACTCGCTCGTCGCGCTCGTCCGCGAGCGGATCGACGCGTCGGTCCGCCTCTAGGCGCTCCCGTGCCGACGACTGAGGGCCCGCCGCCGTTCGTGGAGCTCGCGGCGAGGACGAACTTCTCCCTGCTCCGAGGCGGCTCGCCGCCGAAGGCGCTGGTGCAGCGGGCGGCGGCGCTCGGCCAATCGGTCCTCGGCGTGGCCGACTGCGACGGGCTATACGGGATGGTCCGCGCGCTCGAGGCGGCCGACGAGGCGGGCCTGCGCGTCGTCGTCGGCTGCGAGACGGCGGTCGACATCGATGGAGAGCAGGGGACGTCTTCGCACGTGTGGCTGCACGTCGCGAACGGCGAGGGGTACGGGAACCTCTGTCGCATCCTGACCGAGAGCCACGAGCGGCACCCGAAGGGCCAGCCGCGGAAGCCCGAGGAGCAGGTCCCGCGCAACCAGTTCGCGGGCATCCCCCTCGAGCGCATCTGCCAGCAGGCCGAGGGCCTCTGGTGCCTCTGCCCGCCCGACGCGACGCCGCGCGCCGCCGAGGCGCTCAAGGCGTCCTTCGGAGAGCGCCTCTCGGTCGCGGTCTGGCGGCACCTCGACGGCGAGGACGCCGCGCGCCTCGCCCGCGCCGAGGGCCTCGCGCGCGCGCACGGGCTCCCCGTGTGCGCGACCAACCGCGTGCTCTTCGCCGAGCGCACCGACAAGCCGGTGTTCGACGTCCTCTCGTGCATCCGCGAGAACGTGACGCTCGACGCCGCTGGGCGCGCCCTCTTGCCGAACGCGGAGGCGCACCTCAAGCCGGCGGCGGAGATGGCGCGCCTCTTCCCGGGCCGCCCCGCGTGGCTCGCGCGCTCCGCGGAGATCGCCGACGCGTGCCGGTTCTCGCTGCGAGAGCTCAAGTACCGGTTCCCGAGCGAGTTCGGCCCACCGACCGGCGAGTCGCCCGACGAGCTGCTGCGCCGGCTGACGTACGAGGGCGCGCGGCGGCGCTACCCGCAGGGCCTGCCCGCCGCGGTGCGCGCGCAGATCGAGAAGGAGCTCGAGCTCGTGCGCTCGCTCTCGGTCGCGCCCTACTTCCTGAGCGTGCACGACGTCATCGAGATGGCGCGCGAGCGCGACCTGCTCTGCCAGGGCCGCGGGAGCGCCGCCAACAGCGCGGTGTGCTTCTGCCTGGGCATCACCTCCGTCGACCCGTCGCGGAGCAACCTGCTCTTCGAGCGCTTCCTCTCGGCCGAGCGCCACGAGCCTCCCGACATCGACGTGGACTTCGAGCACGAGCGCCGCGAAGAGGTCATCCAGGCCATCTACGAGAAGTACGGCCGCGACCGCGCCGCGATGGTGAGCGAGGTCATCTCGTATCGCGGCAAGAGCGCGCTGCGCGAGGTCGGCAAGGCGTTCGGCCTTTCGCTCGAGCAGGTCGATCGCCTGGGCGGGCTCGTGGCGTGGTGGGACAAGCTCGACGCGATCGGCGGCGACCGGCTGGCCGCGTGCGGGTTCGATCCGAAGGACGACCGCGTGCGGCTCGTCCTGGGGATGGCGCACGCCATCGAAGGCTTCCCGCGGCACCTCTCCATCCACGTCGGCGGCTTCGTCCTCAGCGCCGAGCCGCTCTCGAACGTCGCGCCGGTGGAGCCCGCGACGATGCCGAACCGCACGGTCATCCCGTGGGACAAGGACGACCTCGACACGCTCGGGTTCTTCAAGGTGGACGTGCTGGGCCTGGGCATGCTCACCGCGATCCGCAAGGCGCTCGACATGATCTCGACGCGGGGAGGGCCCGGCGGCACGAGCGCGATCGACCGCCTCGCGGCGATCCCCGCGGAGGACCCGCGCGTATACGACGCGCTGTGCGAGGCCGACACGGTCGGCGTCTTCCAGATCGAGAGCCGCGCGCAGATGGCGATGCTCCCGCGGCTCCGCCCGAGGGTCTTCTACGACCTCGTCGTCGAGGTGGCCATCGTGCGGCCGGGGCCGATCCAGGGCGGGATGGTGCACCCGTACCTGCGCCGTCGCACCGGGCAGGAGGCCGTGAACCTGCCGCACCCGAAGCTCGCGAGCATTCTCGAATCGCACGCTCGGCGTCCCGCTCTTCCAGGAGCAGGTGATGCAGCTCGCCATCGTGGGCGCCGGCTACACGGGCGGCGAGGCCGATCAGCTCCGGCGGGACATGGCGGCGTGGCGCCGCAACGGCAAGCTCGAACGGCACCGCTCCCGCCTGCTCGACGGCTTCGAGCGCGGCGGGATCGATCGCGCCTTCGGCGAGCGCCTGTACCAGTCGATCGAGGGGTTCGGCGAGTACGGCTTCCCCGAGAGCCACGCCGCGAGCTTCGCCCTCCTCGTGTACGCGAGCGCCTGGCTGAAGGTCCATCACCCCGCGGCCTTCGCCGCGGCGCTCATCAACAGCCAGCCGATGGGGTTCTACTCGCCGGGCTCGATCGTGAAGGACGCCGAGCGCCACGGCGTCGAGGTCTTGCCGGCGCGCGTCGACGCGAGCGACTGGGACTGTACGCTCGAGGGCGGCGCCGCGGCCGACGAGAGCGACGGGGACCCGCCGGCGCTGCGCCTCGGCCTGCGGCTCGTGGGCGGTCTGGGCGAGGAGGCCGGGCGCCGGGTGGAGCGCGCGCGGCGCATTCGCCCGTTCGCCGGCGTGGAGGACCTCGTCGCGCGGGCCGCGGTCAATCGCCGCCAGCTCGACGCGCTGGCCCGGGCCGGGGCGCTCGAGGGCTTCGGCCTCGGACGCCGCGAGGCGCTCTGGAAGACCCGCGCGCCCCGCGAAGAAGATCTCTTCGCGGGCGTCAATCTCCGCGACGAGATGCCCTCGCTCCCGGCGATGTCGCGCGCCGAGCAGCTCGTGCTCGACTATGCGTCCACGGGGGTCGCGGTGCGCGATCACGCCATGGGCGTCGTGCGCCCGAGGCTCCCGCCGCATTTCAAGCGCTCGAACGAGCTCGCCGCGCTGCGCCATGGCGAGCGGGTGAGCACCGCGGGCCTCGTCATCTGCCGCCAGCGGCCGCAGACGGCGAGCGGCGTCGTCTTCGTCACCCTCGAAGACGAGACGGGCTTCGTGAACCTCATCCTCTGGTCTGCGACGTTCGAGCGATGGCGCCACGTCGCGACCACCAGCGTCCTCCTCGCGGTGCACGGCGCCATCGAGCGCGATGGAAGCGTCGTGTACGTCGTGCCCGATCGCCTCGAGCCCATCGCGCTGGTCGATGCGACGGCATCGCACGTCGTCGACATGCCCTCGGCGAGCCGCGACTTCCACTGACGCGCGAAACTCCTTGGGGTACCTTCCGGCCATCATGCCGAACCCGCTCCTGAGCGATCGCAACGTCGACTTCTTGCTCTACGAGGTCTTCGACGCCGAGGCCCTCTGCAAGCTGCCGGCGTACGAGGAGCACTCGCGGGAGACCTTCGATCTGCTCTTCGCGAACTCCCGCAAGTTCGCCCGCGAGGTCCTCTATCCGGCCTACAAGCCGATGGACGAGGCGCCCCCGCATTTCGACGGCCGCGGCCTGCACGCGCACCCGGCGATGCGCGCGCTCTTCCCGAAGCTCGTCGAGCAGGGCATGACCGCGTCGACGCGGCCCCACGAGGTGGGCGGCCTCCAGCTCCCGCACACGGTCGCGACGCTCCTCGCCCTGTACGGCATGGCCGCGAACCTCAGCGCCGTCGGCTACCTGGGGCTCACCACCGGCGCCGCCCACCTCATCGAGGCCTTCGGCAGCGACGCGCTCAAGGCCGAGATGATGACGCGCATGTACGCCGGCGAGTGGACCGGCACGATGGCCCTCACCGAGCCGCAAGCCGGCAGCAGCCTCACCGACGTGAAGACCCGCGCCACGCCGACCGAGCACGGGCACTACCTCCTTCGCGGCAACAAGGTCTTCATCTCCGGCGGCGACCACGACCTCACGGAGAACATCGTCCACCTCGCGCTGGCCCGCATCGACGGCGCGCCGCCCGGCATCAAGGGCGTCTCGCTCTTCGCCGTCCCGAAGAAGCGACTCGAGGGCGGCAAGCTCGTGCCGAACGACGCGCACTGCGCCGGGGCGTTCCACAAGATGGGGTGGCGCGGCCTGCCGAGCATCGCGCTGAACTTCGGGGAGAACGACGACTGCCACGGCTGGCTCGTCGGCGAGCCGCACCGCGGCATCTCCTACATGTTCCAGATGATGAACGAGGCGCGCCTGATGGTCGGCATGCAGGCCGTCGCGACGGCCTCGGTCGCGTACTTCGAGTCGCTCGAGTACGCGCGCACGCGCCCGCAGGGCCGGCCGCTCTCGTCGAAGGACCCGCGCGCCCCCCAGGTCCCCATCATCGAGCACGCCGACGTGCGGCGCATGCTCCTCCGCCAGAAGGCCATCGTCGAGGGCGCGCTGTCGCTCGGCACGCAGACCGCGCTCTACGCCGACCTCTCCAGCCACGCCGCGGCGCCCGAAGCGCGGCGCCGGGCCTTCCTGCTCCTCGACATGATGACGCCGATCGTGAAGTCGTTCTCGGCCGAGAAGGGCTTCGAGTCGAACACGCTCGCCGTCCAGATCCACGGCGGCTACGGGTACACGAGCGAGTACCTGCCGGAGGCGTGGCTCCGCGACCAGAAGCTCAACAGCCTGCACGAGGGCACGACCTGCATGCACAGCATGGATCTCCTCGGCCGCAAGGTCGTGGCCGACCAGGGCGCGGCGCTCCGCCTCCTCGGCGACGAGATCCTCGGGGCCGCGCGGCGCGCGGACGCCGCGGGCGTCGACCCCGCGTGGAGCCGGGC
The DNA here is from genome assembly GCA_963797395.1 of uncultured delta proteobacterium. Classification (GTDB taxonomy): domain Bacteria; phylum Myxococcota_A; class Polyangia; order Polyangiales; family Polyangiaceae; genus Palsa-1150. Next base: position 2,644,848 of record CAWCPA010000006.1, on the reverse strand, counting down.
GCTCGAGCGCGCGGTCGGCCTCGTGGGAGAGGTCACGATGCAGCTCGCCTCGCTCGGCGTGGGCGGCAAAGTCGAGGACATGATGCGCCACAGCGTCGACTACCTCGACCTCTTCTCGACCGTGGTCGTCGCGTGGCAGTGGCTGCTCCAGGCGGCCGTGGCCAGGGAAAAGCTGGCCGCGGCGAGCGAGAGCGACCGCGCCTTCTACGAGGGGAAGGTCTGCGCGGCCGAGTACTGGATCGAGACCGAGCTCCCGCGCATCGAGCACCTGGCCGCGCTCTGCCGCTCCGGCGAAGACTCGTATGCCCGCATGCAGGCCGCCTGGTTCTGAGCGCACGACACGAACACGAAGAGAAATTCACAGGGAAATTCTCTCTCTCTAGGGTGCCTGGTCGCGGGTCGTCGCCTCGTTCAGGTGCAGGAAGACGCTCTGCGCGATCGACATCGTCGGCACGGCCAGGAGCGCACCTGGCACCTTGAAGAAGTGCTCGCCCGCGAGCAGCGCGAAGATGACGAGCACGGGGTGGATCTTGGCGGCGTCGCCCATGATCTTCGGGTTGAGGACGTTCGCCTCGAGCTGGTGCACCCCGACGATCCATGCGAGCACGAAGACGGCCGTGCCGACCCCCTGCGTGAGCGCGACGGCGATGGCGGGGACGGCGCTGGCGATCGACCCGAAGATGGGGACGAGCGAGAAGAGCGCCGCCACGATGGCCATCACGGGCCAGTACTTCAGGTTCACGATCGCGAAGCCGATCGCCGCCAGGACGCCGTTGATGCCGCAGATGACGAGCTGACCGCGGACGACGCCCGACAGGCCGTTGTCGATGCGCGAGAGGAGCGCGTCGAAGCTCTCGCGGTGGCTCGGCCGCACGAGGGACCGGAAGAAGCCGACGATGCGCTCCCGCGTGAGCATCGTGTACGCCGCGAGCATCAGCGTGATGAAGAACACGAAGACGAACCGGCTGACGCTCGTCACGAAATCGCGGAGCGCCCGGGCGATCTCGAGCGAGTTCTGCTGCGCGTAGGCGAACGTCTTGCCGACCGCCTCGTTGAGGATGCGGGTCGGGTCGAAGGGGGCGTCGTGCCTCGGCGTCACCGAATCGATCTCCCAGCCCGAGTGCGCGGGCGTGACCGCCACGCCGCTCCCGACGTCGAAGTCGATCGACCCGTCGGGGCGCGGATGCGCGACGAACGCGCTCGTCGCGGCCGGCTCCGGGTTCGCGGGCGGAGGCTCCTCGGCGGGCGCGACGCCCATGGCGCGCAGCCGGACCTCGAGCGCCGGCATCCAGCGGTCCCGCACCTGGTCCGAGAGCCGCGGAAGCTCTTGCCGCAGGTGCTGGACCTCGAGCGAGATGCGCGGCGTGACGGCCCAGGCAAAGAGCCCGAAGGCGCCGAGCACCACGGCGTACACGATGACGACCGCCAGGCCCCTCGGCATGCGCCGCCGCTCGAGCTTCGCGACGAGCGGCGTGAGCACGTACGCGAGGAGCAGCGCCAGGATGAACGGCAGCATCACGTCGCGGGCCGCGATCATCACGGCCACCGCGATCGCGGCGCTCGTCCAGAGGAAGAGGGGCCTGCGCCAGGTCATCGGGTCAGCCGACCGGATGCTTCCCGGGCAGGTCGGCGAACAGCGGGGCGAGCCTCTTCCACGAGTCGTCCAGGTGTTCGGGCATCACGCGCACGTCGGCGACGACGGGCATGAAGTTCGTGTCTCCCGGCCATCGCGGCACGAGGTGGGCGTGGAGGTGCTCGGCGATGCCCGCGCCCGCCGCCTCCCCGAGGTTCATCCCCACGTTGATGCCCCTGCACTGCGTGGCCTTCTTCAGCCGGGTGACCGCCTGGCCGAGCAGCCGGAACGTCGCGTCGTACTCCTCCTCCGGCAGCTCCTCGAGCGTGGCCGCGTGCCGGCGCGGGACGACGAGCAGGTGCGACGCCGCGAAGGGGTACTTGTTGAGGCACACGAGCGCGTGTTCGGTGACGATGAGCACGAGCTTCGAGCGATAGGTCGCCGGGTCGGCCGAGGCGTAGTCGCAGAAGATGCACGGGCCGCCCTTGGTCGAGAGGATGTACTCCATTCGCCAGGGGGCCCAGAGGACTTCGGACATGAAGTCTTCCTTTACCTGGTCGACCACAAAACGCACGAGGCGGGCGCCCACGCCAGTTGCCTGGCAAAGGGGGCCCGCCTCGCACGCGCCCTACTGCTCAACGAGAGGGTGAGCTCAGGCCTGCTTCAGGCAGCGACCGACGACCTCAGTCGTCGTCGCCCTCGTCGTCCTTCTTCTCGCTGCTGATCTGGGCGAGCTTCGCGCCGAGCTTCTGCTTGATGAGCTCACCAATGGTGCCGCCCGCCGCCGCCTCGGCCGCGGAGCCCTTCTTCGGGGCCTTCGAGGGCCGCGCGCCGGCCGGCTTGGCCTCGGCGCCCGCGCCACCCGGCGAAGCGGGGACCTCACCGCGACGCATCGACAGCGTGAGCCTGCGCTCCTGCGAGTCGATGTTCGCGATCTCCGCCTCGACCTCTTCGCCGATCTTCGGGAGCTGCTCCTCGCCGGTCTCGTCCTTCTGGAGAACGAGCTCGTTCTGCGGGATGAGCCCCTCGACCCCCTCGCGCACCTGCACGAAGACGCCATATTCGACGATGCTGAGGACCTTCGCCTTCACGAGCTTGCCCGGGGGCAGCTCGTTGAAGATCGTCGGCCACGGGTCGTCCCACAACTGCTTCACGCCGAGGCTGACCTTCTTCTCGTCGTGGTTGATGCTGAGGATGATGGCCTCGACGTCGTCGCCCTTCTTGTAAAGGTCGCTCGGGTTGTTGACCTTGGCCGTCCAAGAGATGTCGCTCTTGTGGACCATGCCGTCGACGCCCTCTTCGATGCCGACGAAGATGCCGTAGTCCGTGATGCTCCGGACCTTGCCGCCGATCTTGTCGCCCGGCTTGTACTTCTCGGTGAAGAGCGTCCAGGGATCGGGCTCGAGCTGCTTGAGGCCGAGGCTGATGCGCTTGCTCTTCGCGTCGACCTCGAGGACCTGGCACTCCACTTCCTGCCCGACCTCGAGGACCTTGCTCGGGTGCTTGACCTTCTTGGTCCACGACATCTCGCTGACGTGGATGAGGCCCTCGACGCCCGGCTCGAGCTCCACGAAGGCGCCGTAGTCGGTGATCGACTGGACCTTGCCCTTGACCTTCTTGCCCGGCGGGAACGCCTCTTCGGCGTGGCTCCACGGGTCTTCCTGCGTCTGCTTCAGGCCGAGGGAGACGCGCTCGGTCTCGGGGTTGTACTTGAGGACGCGGACGGTGACCTCGTCGCCCATCTGAAAGAGCTCGGACGGGTGATTGACCCGGCCCCAGCTCATGTCGGTGATGTGGAGAAGCCCGTCGATGCCGCCGAGATCGACGAACGCGCCGTACTCGGTGATGTTCTTGATGACGCCGCGGACGACCTTGCCCTCCTCGAGGGTCTCGAGGGTCTTGGTCTTCTGCTCGTCGCGCTCCTTCTCGAGAAGGACGCGCCGGCTGAGCACGATGTTGCCGCGCTTCTTGTTGAACTTGATGACCTTGAACTGGTAGGTCTGCCCAATCAGCTTGTCCAAGTTGCGGATGGGGCGAAGGTCGACCTGCGATCCAGGGAGGAACGCCTTCACGCCGCCGCGAATGGTGACCGACAGGCCGCCCTTCACGCGCTGGCTGATGGTGCCTTCGATGAGCTCGTCGCGCTCGCACGCGGCGGAGATCTCATCCCACACCTTCATCTTGTCCGCTTTCTCCTTGGAAAGCGTCACGAGGCCGTCGTCGTTTTCGCGGCTCTCGATGTAGACGTCGACCTGATCGCCCGCCTTCACCGTCGGCGCGGAGCCGGGGGGCAGGCTGGGGTCGGCGAACTCGCTGAGGGCGATGATGCCCTCGCTCTTGCCGCCGATGTCGATGACGACGTTGTCGCGCTGCACGGCGACGATCGTCCCTTTGACAATCTCGCCTTCCTTGCCGAAATCGCCGGCGATGAGGCTGGCTTCGAAAAGACTGGCAAAGCTCTCGGCGCCGCTAGCAGTCTGCTCCGTTGTTTTGCCTGCGGGGCTCAGGGCTGTGGTGGAGGTAGTCGACATGATTTGGGGGGGATCCTCGTGCTGGTCAGTTTGCGGGTGGAGGCCTTCGGGCCGACCCGCAGGGGTTACGGTGTTTCCGAAGCGCTGAGGCAGGGTGAAGGCAGAGAGGACGGGGACACCGTTCCTCGAGTGCCGACGGTTTGCCAGGCTCGGGACGTTGGCACTTAGCGTGCCGACCCTCGTCTGTCAAAGGTCGCCCGAGGGCCGGGCCCATGGTTCAAGGGGGCGGCGGGACCGCCAGAGCCGTGCTGCGCGCCTTCAGGAGGGCGTCGACGAACGCGGGGGGAAGGGGGGCCGTCACGATGACGTGCTTACCGGGCCGGTCGACCGTGGCCGACGACAACCAACCGAGATCCTTCGGCTTCTGCCGGGTGATCGCGCCGAGGATCTCCCGGACCGTGATCTCCGAGAAGGCCGCGGCGTCCTCGTCGGTGTAGGCGAGCGTCGCTCGCACGTCGCGGTCGGGCCCGGCGTCCGTGCCGCCCCCGCTTGCCGGGTGGGCGGCATCGGCCGGGAGCTCGAGCGTGACCGCGCCGAGGTGCCGGCCGACCGTGTCGAGTTTGCCGTTTGGGCCCAGATCGGGGATTTGCATCGCCAGGACCGGCCCGATCATCCGCAGCAGCGCCAGCGGCGGCGGGCCCGACGGGTCGAGCTCGAAGTGCAGCGCCGGCCGGCCGATGGGCCGCGCGAACACCGAGCGCGCGGTCAGGCGGGCGTCGTCGGACGCGATGACCCAGGTCCGCCCGGGCAGCTCGAAGAGCGAGACGGCCGACCCGTCGCTTCGCACGAGCTCCCGCACGGCGCCGCTCGGGCCCGGCGCCCACAGCGCCTTGCCGTCCGCATCGACGACCTTCGCGGGGTCGAGGTCGGCCCTCACTCCGCGCACCACGGCGACGACGTTCGGGGCGGGGACCTCGTCGCCGGGATCGCTCTCGTCGTGCCCGTGCGCGTTCCGGATCGAGAAGATGACCTCCTCGGCGTCCTCCATCGATTCGAGCGCGCGCGTCTCGGCGACGACGCGGCTCTGCGTGCGCGCGAGATCGATGGCTCGCTTGAGGAGCGGCCCGTACACGGGGTCCGATCGGAGGGCCAGCGGACGGAGGACGAGGACGAGGTCCGGCGTCCGGTCGAAGAGGTCTTCCCACCGCGGCTCGAGCGGGGCGACCGTCGCGGGGGCGGGCGCCGGGGAGCCCCCGCACCCGAGCCCCGCGGGCGCGAGCGCCGCGAGGATCGCGATGGCGAGGACGGCGACGCGCTTCAACCGCCGGCCCGCGCGCGCACCCGTTCGGCCATGCGCGCCACGGCCTCCTCGATGCCGATGTGGGAGCTGTCGACGAGGACCGCGTCGGGCGCCTGCCGGAGCGGCGCGACGGGGCGGTTGGTGTCTTGCTCGTCACGCTTGCGAACGTCCTCGAGCGTCTCGTCGTAGGAGACGCTCGCCCCCTTCGCCACGAGCTCTTCGAAGCGCCGCTGAGCCCGGACCTCGGCCTCCGCCGTGAGGAAGAACTTCACCTCGGCGTCCGGGAAGACGACGGTGCCGATGTCGCGCCCCTCGAGCACGACGCCGCCTTCGCGCCCGGCCTGGCGCTGCATCTCGAGCAGCGCGTCGCGCACCGGCTTGTGCGCCGACACCGTGCTCGCCGCCATGCCGATCTCGGGGGCGCGGATCGCGTCCGTGACGTCGACGCCGTCGAGGGTCACGCGGACGCCGCGCGCCTGACGGTCGAACCGGAGCGCGCCGCGCGCGACGAGGGTCCGCGCGAGCTCACCCACTCGCTCGCCGTCGCTCCAGTCGACCCCGGCCCGCTGCGCCGCCAGCGCCACGGCGCGGTAGAGCGCCCCGGTGTCGACGAGCACGAACCCGAGCGCTTCTGCCAGGAGGCGAGCGACGGTGCTCTTTCCCGCCCCTGCAGGGCCATCGATGGCGACGATCGGTCGGGAGCGAGCCACGCGGGTGAACTTAGTACATCCGGGCGCGACGCGCGTCTCCTCAGCTCGCCACGTCGACGCGGGCGCCGAGGGCCCGCAGCGTCGCGACGAACTTGGGGTACCGGTCCTGGATGCACTCGGCGCCCCGCACCGTGCTGGGCCCGTCCGCGGCGAGCGCGAGCACCCCGGCGCACATGGCCACGTCCGCGTCCCCCTCGGCGTGGAGCTCGGCTGCGGCGAGCGGCCCGCCGCGCCCTTCGATGGCGAGGCCGCTCCCGTCGACCGCGCACCGGACGTCGAACGCGCGCAGCAGGCGCTGGAGGGCGGCGGCGCGGGCCGCGTCCGCCAGATCCGTGACGCGCGTGGTCCCGGACGCGCGCGCCGCGAGGACGCCGGCGACCAGGAGGTCGGGGCCCGCGCGACCGAGCGTCTCGCCCCCGATCCGCGCCGCGACGAGCGGCGCGCTCCAGGCCTGGAGGTCCGCGATTGGCTCCCCGCAGGTCTCGCCGAGGGGCACGACGCCGAGGCCCGCACCGAAGTCGCGCGCGATCTCGAGCCACCCCGCGCGGGTGCGATTGATCCCCACGGCGCGCACGGTCACGCGCGAGCCCTCGACGAGCTGCGCCGCGCCGACGAGGAGGGCCGCGGCCGTGACGTCGCCCGGGACGGTCATCGCGAACGAGGCGAGCGCGCCGCTCCAGCCGGCCGGGTCGAGCTGCACGGCGGGTCCCATCGTATGGATGGGCGCGCCGAGGGCCTCGAGGAGTCGCTCGGCGTGATCGGCCGACACCGTGGGCTCCTCGTAGAGCGTGGGCCCGTCGGCGTAGAGGCCCGACAGGAGCAGGGCCGTCTTAATCTCCGCGCTCGGGACCGCGCTCGCGTGCTCGACCGCGCCGAGCGCGCGGGCCTCCGGCCGCGGTCCGACGGTGATCGGCGCGACGAGCCCGCCGTCTCTTCCGGCCGCGCCCTCGATGACCGCGCCCCGCGCGCGAAGGAGGTCCGCGGCGCCGAGCGGAGCGCGCGACAGCGAAGCCTGGCCGGCGACGACGGCGCGGAAGGGCTGGCCGGCGAACACGGCGCACAACAGCCGGACCGTGGCGGCGGAGGGCCCGGCGTCGAGCGGGCCGTCGGGCGCGCGGAGCCCGCCGAGGCCCACGCCGTGGACCGTGAGGGCGTCGGCGGCGCGCCGGCCGGGCGCCGTGGCGTCGGAGGCGATCGGGACCCCCAGCGCGCGCAAGCAGTCCACGGTCCACCCGGCCGGGTGCCCCGGCGCGATGCCCGCGATGCGCGACTCGCCGGACGCGAGGGCGGCGAGCACGAGCGCCAGGTGCGCGATGTCCGCGTCCGCGGGCACCGGCACGCTCCCCGCGAGCGGCGCCCTCGCGGGGTGCACGACGAGGGTCGTCATGGCGAGGGCGAGGGCGGCGGCAGATACCGGGACGCGAGCGTGAGCAGCGCGCGGAGCGACGCCTCGTCCACCGCGAACTTGCACGAGACGTCGGCGGCCGTCGTCTCGACCTCGAGGTGCGAGAGCTTGGCGCCGAGGAGGAGCGGCGCCAGGAGCTTCTGCCAGCCGTCCATGAGGCGGATGCCGTCGGCGGCCCCTTGCGCCTCGCCGGCGTCGCCGTACGTCAGGGTCGCCGCGACGTTCATGCCGGGCGCGTCGAAGTCGCCGATCGCGCGCGCCTCGCGCAGCCCCTTGAGCCAGGTGAGGTTCATCGAGCCGAAGGTCGCGGAGGCCACGGGCTGCGACGCGAAGTCGGCCGTCACCGCGAACTGGGCGCCGGGGCTCGCGAGGGTGTCGGTGACCCACGGGGCCAGGGCGCGCGCGAGCTTCGGCGCGCCGGGGCCCAGCCGGTCGAGGACCCGGTGCACGCGCTCGGTCGTGCCCGCGACGAGCGTCTTGGGAGTCAGCGGCGCGAGGGTCACGCGGCCCGCGGTGTCGGTGGCGAAGCCGAGGTAGGCGCCGTGGACGATTGGCGCGCCGGCCTTCGTCGCGCTCGCCGCGAGGATCTTGTCGACGTCGAAGCGCCCGGTGAGCACGACGGCGACGTCGGCGTCGCCGGACGGGTACGCCGCCAGGACGACGCGATCGACGTCCCGCCCGCTCTGGAAGCCGGCCGCGTCGCCGAGGGGCACGAGCGCGTCGGTGTACGAGCCGACCGCGGCGCCGAGGGCGGGGCTCGCGACCATGGCGTGGGCGTCGACCGAGGCCACCATGAGGGCCGAGCCGGGCAGGAGCGCCAGCGGATCCGCGTCGACGGCCGCGCGCACGTCGGCGCCCGAGGCGGCGCCCTTGCCGCCGCAGGCGGGCAGCAACGCGGGCAGGGACGAGAGCGAAGAAAGCGCGGCGAAGAAGAGAAGCCTTCGGGGCATCGTCTTCGGAGACTACCCCGCCGGGTACGAGCCGAGGAGCTTGAAGAGGCGGGTCATGCGCCTGATCTCCTCGAACGCCGTCACGAGCGAACGGTCGGTCGAGTGGCCCGTCGCCTCGACGTAGAAGAGGTAGCTCCACCCCGCGGTCTCCGCCGGGTGGCTCTGGATCTTCGTGAGGCGGATGCCTCGCTCGGCGAAGACGCGGAGGACGTCGAGGAGCGACCCCGGCGCGTCTTGCACGCTGAAGACGAAGGACGTCGCCTCGGTGCCCGTGCGGGCCGACGGGCGCGAACCCGCGACCGCGTGGCGTATGCGCGGGCTGTCGGCGTTGCGCACGTCACGCTGCGCGACCTCGAGGCCGAAGGGGACCCCGAAGCCCTCGGTGGTGACCGCGGCGGCGCCCGGCTCGTCGACGGCGAGCTGGCAGGCCATGCGCGCGTTCTTGACCTGGACCACGGACACCTCGGCGCCGAGCCCGTCGAGGAAGCGCGTGCAGATCGCGTGATCGGGCGCGGTGGCGTAGACCTTCGTCACGTCGCCGAGCGCGCCGGTGCGGCTCATCACGTGGAGGTTGTAGTCGTCGTCGAGCACCTCCGAGATGCGGAGCTCGCGCGCCATGAGCGCGAGGATGCTCGACTGGAGCGGCCCTTCGGCGGACGTCTCGAACGGGACGACCGCGAACTCGGCCCGCTTGCGCGAGACCTCGTCGAGCGCGTCGGCCGTCGTCTCGACGCCCACGAGGTTCGACCGACCGAGGCCGAAGCGCCCGCGCGCCGCCACGTGCCCGGGCCCGCCCTCGCCGCCGACGAACGCCACCTTCACGGGGAGCTCGAGGGAGAGCCCGGCCGCGAACACCTTGCGCACGATCTCCAGGAGGGCGTCCTTCGGCATGTCGCCGCTGGAGTGCTCCACCAGCGCGCGCATCGCCGCGTGGTCGGCCACGGGCAGCGAAGGCGCGTGATCGCTGCGCACCTCGCCGAGGCGGCGGGCCACGCGCGCGCGCTCGTCGAGGAGCGCGACGAGCCGCCCGTCGAGTTGCGCCATCTCTTGCCGAAGCTCGTCTGCTTCTCGCGGTTTGGCGTCGCTCACCCTCGAAATCTAACGCTGGGAGAGCGGCCTGTCACATGCCCCTCTCCGGGCGACTATGCTGGGACGGCAGGCATGCTGGTGCTGAGCGTCACGCGCGGCGCGCTCGAGGAGCTCCTCGGCAAGTACCGGGAGATGCTCGACATGCGGCTGGCCCACGCCGCTGGCGATGAGGTCGAGTCGGAGGCGCGGGGGAAGATGGTGGAGCTCGCGTCCCGGTTCCCGGGCGCGCTCCGCGAGATCGACGAGCTCGAGCTCGACGCCATTCGCGAGCGCATCCGGCGGCTCGACGCGGCGCTCCGCGGCGAAAGCGAGGTCGAGCCGTGGATGACCGCGCTCGTGGTCTTCCACGGGCTGGCGCGCGGCGCCCTCGTCGCCAAGCGCTGGCTGGCGGGCCGCAAGCTCGTCGACGAGGCGACGGCCCGGGCCTACCTCGGCTTCGCGGCCCCGCTCGCCTCGGCAGACGCGCTCGCATGGGCCGATGACCTCGCGAGCGTCGCCGCGCCTCCCCGGGGTCGCCTGATGGACCTCGTCTTCCATCGGGTCGCGGCGCGGCTCGGCACGACCGAGCCCGAAGCGCGCCGGCTCGTCTTCGGGGGTTCGCGGCGCGAGCGGCGCGGCGGGTCGAGCTAGCTCGAGGAGGACGGAGTCGACGAGGGGGTCGAGGACGGGGTTGGCGAGGGCGATGCGGGGGCCGGGCTGGCGGCCGGCTTGGTCTCGGTCTTCGAGGCGCTGCCCTCCGAAGTGGACGAGGAGCCGCCGGTCGACGAGGCGTCACCGTTCTTGGCCGCGGGCTTCGACGAGGAATAGAGGTCGGAGTACCAGCCTCCACCCTTCAGGATGAAGTTGGTGCCCCCGCTGATCAGGCGATGGGCCGCATGCTTCGCGCACTTGGGGCACGTCTCGGTGGGTGCCTCGACAATGCGCTGCACCTCTTCCCACTGATGCCCGCACTCGCCGCAAGCATACTCGTAGGTCGGCATACCCTCAGCGAATAGGTCCCGCCTGGCACTGTGTCAAGTCGAGTGCCAGGGGAGCCTTCGGAAGCCCCCGATAGCCTTGAAGTTGCCCGGTAACTTGGCCCGGGATTGCCCGCGCCGTTGTCAAGAAATGGACCTTGAACTGAACAAGCGAACGGGGATACAGGTGATGCGTAGCGGGTGACGATATGTGCAGTGACGTTATGCAAGCGCACGGCACCTCGCCACCCTCCAGCCAGGGAGCGCGCGCAGGATGAAGATCAAGAAACTTGAGCTCGTCGGGTTCAAGTCCTTCGTGGATCGGACGGTCCTTCATTTCGACCACGACGTGCTCGGAATCGTCGGTCCCAACGGCTGCGGGAAGTCGAACATCGTCGACGCCATCCGCTGGTGCATGGGCGAGCAGAGCGCCCGGCACCTCCGCGGCCGTTCGATGGAAGACGTGATCTTCTCCGGCAGCGAGACGCGCGGCGCCCAGGATTTCGCCGAGGTGACCCTCACCTTCGAGAACAACACCCCCGAGGACGTGCCCCTCGAGTACCGCGACTACGCCGAGATCTCGGTCACCCGCCGGCTCTATCGCACGGGCGACAGCGACTACATCGTCAACAAGACCCAGGTGCGCCTGCGGGACGTGACGGATCTCTTCCTCGGCACGGGCGCGGGCACCAAGGCCTACTCCATCGTCGAGCAGGGCAAGGTCGGCCTCATCGTCAGCGCCAAGGCCGAGGACCGGCGTCTCCTCATCGAGGAGGCCGCGGGCATCACGAAGTTCAAGAGCCGGAAGAAGCAGGCCGAGAAGAAGATGGAGCTCACGCAGCAGAACCTGCTGCGCGTCGGCGACATCGTCGCCGAGATCGAGCGGAGCATCGCCTCGCTGAAGCGCCAGGCCGCGAAGGCGGAGCGCTACGTCTCCTACCGCAACGAGCTCGAGGACCTGCAGCTCCACGAGGCGTCGCACCGGTACCTCGAGCTCGTCGGGTGGGTGAAGTACGAAGGCGGGCTGGTCGAGACCCTCACGGCCGACGACGCGAGCGTCCGCACCGAGCTCGCGGCCCGCGAGGCCTCGCTGGAGGCCACGCGCCTCGAGGTGCACGCCGCCGAGGAGGCCCTCGACGCCGCGCAGACGGAGAGCTTCGCGGCCGACAGCGCCGTGCGCGCCGAAGAGGCCGCGATTGAGCGCGCCCGAGACCGCCTCCAGGCCCTCTCGCAGCGCGAGCAGCAGGCCGAGGGCGAGAAGAACGAGATGAGCGACCGCGCCGACCGGCTCGCGGCCGAGCGCGACGCGGTCGCCGGGGACGTCGCGTCCCTGCAAGGCGAAGAGTCGACGCAGGCCGCGCGGCTCGCGGAAGAAGAGGCGTCGCTCGCGGAGCTCGCCGCGGGGCACGGCGCGGCGGACCGCCGCGTGGCCGAGCGCCGGCAGGCCAGCGCCAAGATCCGGGCCGACATCGCGAGCACCGAGGCCAAGCTCACGGGCTTCGAGCGCCGGCAGGCCGAGATGACGGCGCGCCGCGACCGGCTCCACGCCGAGCGCGAGTCGCTCGAGGGCAGCCGCCTCGAGCATGCCGCCCGCGCCGAGGAGCTCGCGCGCAGCATCGAGGGCTTGCGCGCCGGCCGCGTCACCACGGCCGCCGAGAAGACCCGCCTCGAGCAGCGCCTCGGGGAGCTGAAGGACGTCATCCAGGGGCAGGAGCGCGCCGTCGAGGAGAGCAAGGGAGAGCTCTCGAGGAAGCGCTCGCGCTACGGCGCGCTCGAAGAGATGCACACGCGCCTCGAGGGCGTCGGCGTGGGCACCAAGGCGCTCGTGGGCACGAAGGACAAGTCCCTCGCCGGGCTCGTCGCCGACCGCATCGAGGCACCGCGCGAGCTCACGCAGGCGCTGGCGGGGCTGCTCGGCGCGCGGCTCGAGGACGTGGTCGTGCGCGACGTCGATCGCGCGGTGGGTCTCCTCGAGGACCTCGCGCGGGGCCGCAAGGGCCGCGCGGCGATCGTGCCCGAGCACCCGAGCTTCGTCGCGGGGGCGGGCTCTCGCGGAGACCTGCCGGAGGACGAGGCGATTGTCGGACGCCTGGCGGACGCGCTGCGGTTCGCGCCCGAGGACGAGGCGCTCGTCCGGTCGCTCGTGGGCGACGCGGTGGTCGTGCGCGACCTCGCGGCGGCGCGCCGCCTTCGCGCCGCGGGCATGCTCGCGCCGCTCGTCACGCGCGAAGGCGCGGTCCTCCGCGCGGACGGGCGCGTCGAGGGCGGGCAGGGAGACTCGGTGGCCGCGGGCATGCTCGAGAGCAAGCGCGAGGCGCGCGAGCTCGCGAAGGAGCTCGAGCGGCTCGACGTCGTCGTGACCGCGCACCTGCACGCGCTGCAGGCGTCGCGCGCGGAAATCGGGCAGCTCGGGGTCGCGCTCGATCGCGCGCGTCAGGAGGCCCACGCGCGCGATTTGGCGCTCGTCACGGCGGAGAAGGACCTCCAGAAGAGCGAGGGGCAGCTCGAAGGCGTGCTGCGCCGGCTCGAGACCGTCACGGGCGAGCACGCCGAGCTGACGCGCGCCCTCGACGAGGCCGGCGCCGAGCGCGACGAGGCCGCGCGCGTGCTGAGCGAGGCGCGCGCCGCGGCCGACGAGACCGAGGCCGATCTCCGCGCGGCGGAGGGCGCCCTCGCGGAGGCCCGGGAGAAGCTCGATCTCCAGCGCCAGGTCGTCACCACGCACAAGGTCACCGCCGCGGGGGCGCGCGAGAAGCTCTCGGCCGCGCGAGGCACCGAGGCGCGCCTGGCGCGCAGCGCGGAGGAGCTCCGCGATCGCGCCGCCCGCCTCGAAGACGAGCTCGTGTCCAACGCGCGCGTGTTCGGCGAGACCGCTGCGCAGCTCGTGGCGCACAAGGCCGAAGTGCAGGTCGCGCTCGAGCGTGCGCGGGCGGGGCACGACGAGCTCGCGCGGGTGCGCGGCGGTTGCGACGAGCTCCGCGCCGGGCTGCAGGAGCGCGAGGCCGACCTCAAAGAGCTCCGCGCGCGCGGCGACGCGGTGCGCGGCGAGCTCGTGGCGCACGAGATGACGCTCCGCGAGAAGAACATCGCCCTCGAGCACCTGCTGGCCGGCGTGGCCGACAAGTTCCGGGGCCTGCGGCTCGCGCGCATCGTCGGCGACCATCACCTGCGGCCCGCGCCGGACGAGGTGTCGCGCTCCCGCATCGAGGAGCTGGTGCGCCTCATCGAGCGCATGGGCAGCGTGAACCTCGAAGCGATGCGAGAGCACGCCGAGGCCGAGGAGCGCTTCGTCTTCTACACGACGCAGAAGGCCGATCTCGACAAGGCCATGTCCGACCTGACGCGCGCCATCCAGCAGATGAACCGCGAGTCGCGGCGGCTCTTCGAGGAGACGTTCGCGGCGGTGAACGAGCGTTTCCGCGAGATCTTCCCGCGCATGTTCCGCGGCGGTCGCGCGGAGCTCCGGCTGACGAACCCCGAGGACATGCTCGAGACGGGCATCGACATCATCGCGCAGCCGCCCGGGAAGAAGCTCTCCAGCATCGAGCTGATGAGCGGCGGCGAGAAGGCGCTCACCGCGGTGAGCCTCATCTTCGCGATCTTCCAGATCAAGCCCTCGCCGTTCTGCATCCTCGACGAGGTCGACGCCCCCCTCGACGAGGGGAACGTCGCCCGATATAACGAGCTCATTCGGTCGATGACCGACCGCTCGCAGTTCATCCTCATCACCCACATCAAACGCACCATGCAGATGGTCGATGTGCTGTACGGGGTGACGATGCCCGAGGCGGGCGTGTCGAAGATTGTCAGCGTGAAGCTGAACGACGGCGTGGCGAAGGCCGAACCGAAGACCGTCGCCCCGCCCGAGGCCCCGCCCGCAGCGAGCGCCGTCGCCTGAAGGTCATCCGGGGTTTGCGTTCGAGGGGCCCGCGCGCTACTCCGGGCAACGGAAAACCGTGCCCAACGACGCCAAGCCCGAGACCGCGCTCGAAGTCCCCAAGAAGAAAAAGAAGAAGCAAAGCGCTGCCGCGATGCAGCGCGAGCTGCGCGATCTCGCCAAGCCTTCGCCCGACGCGCCCGAGAAGCCGCCCATCGACTTCAAGAAGATGGCGGTGCGCGTCGGGGGCGTGCTCGCCGTCCTCTGGGCGGTCGCCCTCGTCGTCACGCGGTGGACGCCCATCGGGCTGTACGTCGCGGGCGCGCTGACGGTCGCCACCATCGGCGCGGGCGTCTGGCTCGTCCGGTACGTCAACAAGTCGCGCGAGATGGCGGCGCTCCTGCGCTCGGCCTCCCAGACGGAGGAGGGCCGGCAGGACGCCCTGAAGAAGCTCGAGACCGACTTCAAGAAGGGCGACGTGCAGGCCACCATCGCGCGCGCCCAGCTCGAGATGCAGGACGACCCGCGCAAGGCGCTCACCACGCTCGAGACGGTCGATCTCGGCCGGCAGCTCGCGCCCGTCGCCGACCAGGTGCGGTGCACGCGGGCCACCATTCACCTCCAGCTGGGCGACGTGCAGGAGGCGCGCGTGCTCGTCGACAAGCTGGAGCTCGGCAAGCAGCAGGACGCGAAGACGCGCGCGATGTTCGCGGCGGTCGCCGGAGAGGCGTGGGGCCGCACCGGGAACGCGAAGAAGGGCGTCGAGATCCTCGAGCTCTACAACCCCGAAGACCCCGAGTACGCCGAGATGCGCATCCAGATGTGGCGCGCCCGGGCGTTCGCCTTCGCGGGCGCCGGCGACATGAAGGGGGCCGCGCGGGCGCTCAAGAAGCTCATCGACGTGAACCCGCAGCTCCTCGGCATGTTCGTGGGCGCCAAGAAGGTGCACCCGATGCTCCAGCAGGAGGCCAAGCAGCTTCTCATGCGGAGCGGCGCCGTGCCGCGCAAGATGGTCCGCCAGAAGATGTGAGCCGGCCTACCGGCGCGCCGGGGGACCGGGGTTCCTCGGCGGAGAAGCCGGGAGGACCGCCACGGGAGACCGCTGGCACGCCGCGGGAGACCGCTGGCACGCCGCGGGAGACCGCTGGCACGGCGCGGACGACCGCTGGCACGGCGCGGGCGACCGGTCATCCGCCGCGGGCGACCGGTGGCACGCGGCGGGCGACCGGGGATCCACTCTGGGCGAGCGCGCCCCTCCTCAGCCGGGCATCATGCGCGCGATGTCGTTCAGGTCGGCCGCGAAGGCATACGGAAAGAGCAGCCAGTAGAGGAACACGTTGCGCGTGGGCGGCTCGGCGCGAAGGGCCTGCTTTGCCTTGGTCATCTCCATCGGGATGAGGACCAGCATGAAATAGAGCTGGTAGATGGGGATGAACATCCCCCACCAGCCGAGCTGCGTGGACCGCGTGATCGCGCGGAGCTCGCCGAGCATGCGCAGCGTCGACACGAGCGAGATGACGCACCCGGCGATCATGAGCGGGAAGGCGACGGCGCTGCCCGCGAGCGCGATGACCTCGCTGTTCGTGAGGCCGCCCGCGAAGACGCCGACCGAGCCGACGATCATGCCGCCGAACATCAGGACGAGCGGCATCAGCAGGGTCATCACCGCGTTGCGCATCGTGGGCCGCGGCGTGCCGGGGGCGACCTGCGGTGCGCCGGTGAGCGCGAGATCGCCCGAGGCGCCGCCATAAGCGCCGCCGAAGCCCGTGGCCGGCGCGCCGTATCCGCCGGGCGGAGGCTGGCCGTAGGCGCCTTGCTGCCCGTAGGCGCCGTAAGGCGGGGCCCCTCCGGCCATCGGCGGCTGGCCGTAGCCCGAACCATCGGCCGGGTAGCCCGCCGGAGCCTGGCCGTAGGCGGGCGGCTGGCCGTACGGCGCGGGCGGCTGGCCGTAGGCCGCAGGGGGAGCCCCGTAAGGCGGCGCGGCGTGCGGAGGCTGCGGGCCGGGCGCGCCGTAGCCGGGCATCGGCTGGCCGGGCGTGAGGACCGCCGTGCCGCCGAGCATGCCGCCCTGCATCGGCGCCGCGGGGGGAGGCGCGAAGCCGCCCGGACCCGGCATCCCGGGGGGGCCGACCGGGATTGACGTCCCGGCCGCGTGGAGCGCCGCCGCCTTGGCCGCGGCGAGCTGCGCCTGCGCGGCCTGGAGGGCCGGATTGTTGGGCGCGTTGTTCATGATTTGCGTGCCCGCGAGGGGCGGGCGCGCGCCCTGCGGGGAGGGCGCGGGCGGGGGAGCCTGAGGCGCGGGCGCGCCGGGTTGACCCGGGAAGGGCGGTCCGCCGGGCGGGTAGCCGGGAGGCTGATTCATCTGATTCTCCTTCGAGCGCGATGCCGGACGCTCTCAGCGTAGACGAAATTGGTCACGCCGAGGCGGGAACCGCTCTCGCGACCGGCTTCAGCGCGACCTCGGGCAGGAGCTCGGCGAAGCTCACCACTATGACCTCCGGAAGGTCGCTCTCGACGAGCTTGCGCACGAACCGCCGCACGTCGGGCTGCGTGAGGATCACGGGCGGCTGCGCCGCCTCCGTGGACGGGGATGTCGCAGGGTCTCCGGACGCCTCGCGGACCGCCTTACGGACCGACGCGATCACGTCGCGGGCGGCCGCCGGGGGGAGCGTCAAGAAGGCCCCGCCCGCCGTGCGGGTGATTGCCCGCCGCACCGTGTCTTCGAGGACGGGATCGAGGAGGACGACGTCGAGCTGCCCGACGCCCGACGTGAGCTGGAAGGTGATCGCCCGCCGCGCCTGGCTCCGCACGTACTCGGCGAGGTTCAGCGGGTCCTTCTCCGTCGCCGCGACCGTCGAGAGGGCCTCCAGGATGGAGCGGAGGTCGCGCACGGAGAGCCGCTCCTCGACGAGGCGGCGCAGCACGTCGGTCAGGAGGACGAGGCCCACGGGCTTCGGCACGACGTTCCGCACGGTCGCGGGCGCGTACGACTCCAGCGCGTCGAGGAGCTTCTGCACCTCGGCCAGCCCGAGGAAATCGGCCGCCCGCGCGCGCAGCAGCGAGTGGGCGCGCCCGCGGACCCACGCGGCGACCTCGACCTCCTCGACCTCCTCGGGCACGCGCAGGACCGCCGCGGGCACCTCGTGCACCGAGAGCACGACGCACCGGCGATCGAGCTCCGGCCGCGTGCGCACGCGCGCCGCCGGCAGCGGCACGCCGAGCTCCGCGAAGAGCTGCTCGCGGAGGCCCTCCGTCGCCGCGCGCAGCCCCTCGGGCGCCGACGCCGACGAGGCGATCGGCTCGAGGTCCTCGCTCACCTCGAGGCTCCACGGCGCGACGAGCGGCACGAACTGGATCTCCTGGCTGCCCGTGCGCACCCGGTCGGCCGGGGACGGCTCGGCGGACCGTCGCTGCCGCTCCGCCGCCTGCGCCGCGGAGCGCACGCGCCCCACGACGAGGAGCGCGACCCCGATCGCCAGGAACGGCGCGCCCGGCAGCCCGGGCACCGCCGCGAGCGCCATCACGAACCCTCCGGCCATCTGGAGCGCGCGCGGGACGCCGAGGAGGTGCTTCGCGAGCTCGGCGCCGAGCGGCGTGTCGGCCTCCTCGCTGGCGACGCGCGTGACGAGGATGCCGGCCGCCGTCGAGAGGACGAGCGCCGGGATCTGCGTGACGAGACCGTCGCCGATGGTCAGGAGGCCGTACCGGCGAAGGGCGTCCGCCGCGGACATCCCGCGCATCAAGACGCCGATGCCGAGGCCGCCGATCGCGTTGATGGCCACGATGAGGATCGACGCGATGACGTCGCCCTTCACGAACTTCATGGCGCCGTCCATCGCGCCGTAAAACTGGCTCTCGCGCTGGAGCGCGCGGCGCCGGCGGCGCGCCTCGTGGCCGTCGATCGTGCCCGCGCGGAGCTCGGCGTCGATCGCCATCTGCTTGCCGGGCATCGCGTCGAGCGCGAAGCGCGCCCCCACCTCCGCCACGCGCTCCGATCCCTTGGCGATGACCACGAACTGGATGGTCGTCAGCACGAGGAACACGACGGCGCCGACCACGTAGTTCCCGCGGACGACGAACGACCCGAACGCCCGGATCACCTCGCCGGCGTTCGCTTGCAGCAAGATGAGCCGCGTCGACGCGACGTTGAGCGACAGGCGAAAGAGCGTCGTGAGAAGGAGGAGCGTCGGGAAGGTCGCGATGCCGACCGCCTCCGGCACGTAGAGGACGACGAGGAGGATGGCGACGGCGGCCGAGAGGTTCGCCGACAAGAGGAGGTCCAGCATCCACGTCGGTAGCGGAACCACCATCAGGGTGAGCGCCACGATCACGAGCCCGCCGAGGGCGGTCTCGGCGGCGCCGCGCGGCATCGCCGCCGCCATTCCCCACGGCTTTTGCGTGCGTCGTGGCGTCATGTCCCGCCCCCTCCCTGGTACGACTCGTAAGGACCGGGCCCTGTCATACCACCGCGCACAGGCGCTCGCACAGGGACCCGCCCCCTGGCGTACGCGAGAGAAGATCGACCGCGCCGCGCGGCGCCCGGCCAGGTATAGTGCGAGGTTGAGCGTACCTTCGTCATGAGCTCGAGCAACCTTCGGAGGCCCACGGCAAAGCCGGGGCGCATGAACGGCGGACCGAAGCCGGACGCTGTCTCCTTTCGCGAGGACGAGGTCGCGCAGCCGCCGTTCCGGCGCACCGGGTTCGCGCTGACGGACCTCGGTCGGAAGCGCCAGTCGAACGAAGACGCGTTCTTCATGGACGACCAGCTCGGGCTCTACGTCGTGGCCGACGGGATGGGCGGGCACGCGGCCGGCGAGGTCGCGAGCCGCGAGGCGGTCGACACGCTCTACGGCATGGTCAAGCGCGGGGTCGGCGGTCTGCGCGAGCTCGTCGATCCCGTCGAGGAGACCGACGCGCGGGCCGCGTGCCGGCTGATGGAGAGCGCCGTCCAGGCGGCGACGTACTTCGTCTTCTCGATCGCCGAGATCGACCGCGCCAAGAGCGGCATGGGCACGACCATCAGCGCGCTGCTCATCCTCGGCGACTACGCCATCACCGCGCAGGTGGGCGACAGCCGCGTCTATCGCGTCGAAGGCGAGAGCGTGGAGCAGCTGACCGAGGACCACACGCTCATCGCCTGGCAGCTCAAGCAGGGCCTCATCACGCCGCAGGAGGCCGCGCGCTCGCCGCACCGGAACGTGATCACGCGCGCCGTCGGCAACCGCGAATACGTGCAGGTCGACACGCGGCGCGTGCCGCTGGCCGCGGGCTCGCGGTTCCTCTTGTGCAGCGACGGCCTGCACGGGTACCTGCGCGAGGCCGACATCCCCGGGATCGTGAAGCTCGGCGGCGACGCCTCCGTCCGACGCTTCATCCAGCTCGCGAACGAGCGCGGCGGCAAGGACAACATCACCGCCATCCTCGTCGAGATCGACTGAAGCAAGCGCCCGCGCCGCTGCTTGCGAAAGTTGACCCCCGGACGAGGGCGCTGTTATCGGAAAGGGGATGCCATGTGGCCGCAGCTCCGTGTCCGCACGGACACGCGGGGTCTCGGCGCGCCCCGAGAAGCCTGCGGTGGGGCTGCTGGCATGCCGGTTGATACAGGCGTCGTCAGGAAGCTCGGAGTCGTCCCAATGAAGCGAACGCGCGTGGGTGTGCTGATGGGGGGATGGAGCGCGGAACGCGAGGTCTCGCTCCGCACCGGAGACAACGTGGCGACCGCCCTCGAGAGCCGGGGCCACGACGTCGTCCGCATCGACTGGAGCGAGGAAGGCGCGCACGTCGACGAGATGCTCCGCGCGGCGCGCGTCGAGGCGGTCTTCATCGCGCTCCACGGCCGGGGCGGGGAAGACGGCTGCGTCCAGGGCATGCTCGAGCTGATGGGCATCCCGTATACGGGCAGCGGCGTCCTCTCGAGCGCGCTGGCGATGGACAAGGTGAAGGCGAAGGAGATGTTCCGCCTCCACAACGTGCCGACGCCGCCGTACTACGTGACCACCCGCGCGGACCGCGAGCACCTCGACGAGCTCCACGGGAACTTCGGCTTCCCGGCCATCGTGAAGCCGCGCCGCGAGGGCTCCTCGGTGGGTCTCGCGAAGGTCGACAACATGGCGGAGCTCGGCCCCGCGGTCGAGCGCGCGCTGGCGTTCGACGGAGAGGCGCTCGTCGAGCGCTTCGTGCGATCGACCGAGGTGCACGTGGGCATCCTCGACGGGCAGGTGCTCGGCGCGATCGAGGTCCTGCCGAAGGGCGGCCTCTACGACTACCAGTCCAAGTACACGGCCGGCCTGACGGAGTACATCTGTCCCCCGCGGCTGCCGGCCACGCGCCTCCGCGGCGTCACGAACCTGGCGGAGCGCGCCGCGCGGGCGCTCGCGTGCAAGGGCGCGTGCCGCGTCGACCTCCTCGTCACCGAGGGCGAGAACGAGTTCGTGCTCGAGGTGAACACGCTGCCCGGCATGACGCCCACGTCGCTCCTGCCGAAGATCGCGCAGTCCGCCGGCATGGACTACGCGTCGCTCTGCGAGGCCATCCTCGAAGGCGCGCGCCTCCACGCCGGGCTCCACGGCGGCTCCCGGCGCAACCCCGAGCCGCGCCGCTCGCACGTCGCCTGCACGGAAGAAGCAGAGACCGCGCCGGTACGCCGCGTCGCGGGGTGACCGCCGCTCAGCCGACGATTGTGCGCCCCTCGACGAGGACGCGCCGCGCCTTCGCGACGCCCCACGGCTGGAGGATCGCGTGCTCGTGCGGCAGGTCCCATACGACCAGATCCGCGCGCGCCCCGGCGCGGAGGACGCCACGATCCGGGAGCGCGAGGGCCGCGGCCGCGTGGCGCGTCGCCCCGAGGAGCGCCTCCTCCGGCGTCAGCCCGTAGTTCCGCACGGCGAGGGCCATCGCGAGGGGCAGGCTCTCGGTCGGGGCCGTGCCGGGGTTCGCGTCGCTGGCGACGACCATGCGGAGGCCCGCCGCGCGCAGGGCCGCGACGGGCGGCGGCGCCTGCCCGAGCGTGAAGCTGGCGACCGGCAGGAGGATGGCGGCGACCCCGGCGCGCGCGAGGGCCTCGATCCCCGGCGGCGACACGTGCTCGAGGTGGTCGGCGGACGCCGCGCCCACCTGCGCGGCGAGCTCCGCTCCTCCGACGTCGGCGAACTGCCCGGCGTGCAGGCGCACCCCGAGCCCCGCGGCCGTCGCGGCCTCGGCGACGCGGCGCGCCTGCGCGGCGTCGAAGGCGTCCGCGTCGACATAGGCGTCCACGAACCGGGCGAGCCCCGAGCGCGCGACCTCCGGAACGAGATCGCGCGCCACCGTCTCGGCGAACGCGTCTCGGTCAGTCACGCCCGGCGGCAGCGCGTGCAGCGCCAGCAGCGTGGCCACGACCGCGGGCACGCCGCCGTCCGCCGCGGCGCGCGCGATTGCCCGGAGCTGCTTGAGCTCGTGCGCCGCCTCGAGGCCGTAGCCGCTCTTCACCTCGACGGTCGTGACGCCGAGCGCCGCCATGCGCCGCAGCCGCTCCGCGAGCGCCGCCGCGAGCGCGTCCTCGCTCGAAGCGGCCACCGCGCGATGGCTCGCCAGGATGCCGCCGCCGGCGCGCGCGATCGCGCGATAGTCGTCTCCCCGCATGCGGGCCACGTACTCGCCGTGCCGCGACCCGACCCAGCACGCGTGGGTGTGCGCGTCGACGAGGCCGGGCGTCAGGACACGGTCTCCCAGGTCCTCGATCGCCACCCCCGCGGGCGCCTGGGCGCGCGGGCCGACGAAGGCGATCGCGCCGCCCGCGACGACGACCGCGCCGTCCTCGACGACGCCGAGCTCCGGCGCGCACGTGAGGACCCGCGCCGCCGCGAGGCCGAAGGAGGGCGCGGTCATCCGGACGCCTGGCGGGCGATGCTCGCCGCGCGCTCCGCCATCTCCGCGGCGACCGCCCGCGATTCCGGGCCGCCGATGACGGCCGCGGCGTCCTCGGCCGGGGGCCCCGAACACCGGGCGCGCGTCGCCCGCATGCGGCGGCCCGCTTGCTCGCAGCGGGCGCGGAAGGCCGGCGACGACCCGGCCTCGCGGAGGAGCGCCTCGAAGGCGCGCTCCTGGAGGGCGTCCGTCCAGCAGACGAGGAGGGCGTCGCAGCCGGCCGCCACCGCCTGCACCGCGGAGTCTTCGATCTCCCACCGCGCGGCGATCGCTCGCATCTCGAGGTCGTCGCTCACGAGGAGGCCGTCGAACCGGATCGCGTCGCGCAGCTCGGTGCAGGCGACGGGCGAGAGGGTCGCGGGACGGTCCGGATCGAGGGCAGGGAAGACGACGTGCGCGGTCATGATCGCCGCGACCCCCGCCGCGACGGCGGCGCGGAACGGAGCGAGCTCCACGCTCTCGAGGCGCGCGCGGGGCTGATCGACCACGGGCAGATCGACGTGCGAGTCCTTCGAGGTGTCGCCGTGACCGGGGAAGTGCTTGCCGCACGCGAGCACCCCCGCCGCCTGGAGGCCGCGCACCCAGGCGGCGCCGAACGCCGCGCACGTCGCCGGGTCGGCGCCGAACGACCGGTCCCCGATCACCGGATTTTCGGCGCGGGTGTTCACGTCCAGCACGGGCGCGAACGCCATCGTCACGCCGAGCGACGCGAGCTCGGCCCCGACCGCGCGGGCGAGGCGCTCCGCGAACGCCACGTCCCCCCACGACGCCACGGCCCGCATCGGAGGCACCTCGAGCAGCGGCGCGCGCAGCCGCGCGACGCGCCCCCCTTCCTGGTCGACGCCGACGATGGCGCCCGCCCCCGAGGCCGCCCGGATCTCGCGCGCGAGCGCAGCCACCTGCGCAGGTCCGCCCTCGACGTTCGGCTTGAACAGGATTGTTCCGCCCCGGCGGCCCTCGGAGAGCGCACGCGCGAACGAAGCGGGGAGGCGGGTCCCAGGGAAGCCGCCGATCACGAGAGATCCGCAAGTTGCGGCGAGGGTCATGCGTGTCCTTCATTCTCGCACGCGCCGCGGCCGCGAGCCGCGTTCGCGACGCAGTGGAGGCGCGGCTCGCTCTGGCTGGACGTCCGCGCGTCGTGGTACCGAGACCCTCCACGATGCGTGCGCGGCTCGCCTGGATGCTCGCGATCGCCGCGACGGCGTGCGCCGGCGAGCCGGCCCGGCTCGGGATCGCCGAGACCCAGGCCCCGCAGGGCCCGCTCACCGTCGCGGCCGCCCGCGCGTACATGGTCCAGCTCATCAACCGCGACCGCGCCGGCGCCGGCCTCCCGCCGGTCGTGCTCGACGAAGGCGCGCCGAGCCACGCCGGGCAGGCCCACGCGGACGACATGGCGGCGCACGGGTACCTCGGCCACTGGGGCACCGACGGCTCGGTGCCCGAGCAGCGCTTCACCGACGCGGGCGGCACGGACATGGTGCTCGAGAACGCGAGCTGCTTCACCGACGAGCGGTCGCGCAAGCTCGACTCCACCCCGCGCATCGATCCGAAGAACGTGGAGGAGGCCGAGGACCTCTTCTTCCACGAGAAGCCGCCGCACGACGGGCACCGGAAGAACATCCTCAAGCCCTGGCACAAGAGCGTGGGCATCGGCATCGCGCAGCCCGCCGCGACGCCCACGGAGATCCCCGTCCCGTGCTTCGCGCAGGAGTTCATCGATCCCTACGGCGCCTACGCGCCCGCGCCGCGCGCCGCGCGCGTCGGCCAGACGATCCACGTGGCCGGCGCGATCGACGCGCCCGCGGTCTTCGCCGGCGTCGGGCTCGCGCGCATCGACGCCCCGCAGCCGCTGCCCGTGGCGGAGCTCAACCGCCGCCGGTCGTACCCGGTGCCCGCGCCTTACCAGATGTACTGGCCGCCCGGCTTCGAGACGCCCATCCCCATCCGCGTCACCGGCTCCCAGTTCGCGGTCGACCTGCCGCTCGGAGACGGCAACAAGCCCGGCCTCTACGAGCTCAGCGTGTGGGCCACGATGCCCGGCACGACGGACTTCGTCATGGTGAGCCTCCGGACGATCCGGGTGGCGCCGTAGCCACGTCCGACACCGCCTTCGACTCCGCGTCCCACCCGCGCGCGCACGCCGGCGCCCCCACGGCGTCGACGCCCGCGCAGCGCGCCGGGTCGATCCCCGGGCCGACCAGGAGATAGAAGTCGCGCGAGACGACCGGCATCTCCCGCATCCAGCGATCGGTCACGGCCTGCTTGGCCGCGTCGGCGGCGTCGCGCGCGACGGTCGCCTCCAGCGCCGCGAGCTTGCGCCCAATCGCCTCGTGGACGACGCGCATCGAGGGGTGCTCGGTGAACGCGTAGGCGTTCTCGAGATAGCGCACGGCCTCGCGCTTCTCGCCGGCGTCGGTGAGCATCGTCGTGGCGGCGAGCGCTTCGTCCGCGTCGGCCCCGAGCTCCACGGCGTGGCCGATGGCCTCGGCCCCCGCCTTCTGCCACGCCTTGCGATCGGCGTCCTGCGAGAGGAACGAGGGCCCGACGAACGCCAGGAACTGCCCGTACTTCAGGTAGAGCGCCGCGTCTTGCGGCCGCTCGACGAGGCCTCGCTCGAGGTACTGGCGCGCCAGGCGCGCGTCCGCCTCGTGGCCCTGCATCGGCCGGTACGCGAGCATCGTGTCGACGTACTTGTAGAGGGGCCCGTACGCCGGCTCGAGCGCGAGGATGGCGTCGATGTACCGGGGGATCTGGAGGAAGTCGCGGTGCTCCTGGAAGTGCGTCCCGTACTCCATGAGGAGCGACGACCAGAGGAGGTCGACCGCGGCGGCGTCCCAGCCCAGGACGGCCGCGCGGAGCTGCGCGGGCGGAGGGAAGGCGACGAGGTCCTCGCGCTCCTTCACCTTGTGCATGGTCGCCGCGAGCCGCGGCTGCGTGAGCGCCACCCCCGTCCCGGCGACGAGCAGGAGCGCGACGGTCCCGGCGACGCTCGCGACCTTCACTCCACCTCGGAGTCGACGAAGACGCCGCGCTCCAGGGTGGGCCCGGCGGGATCACCCTCGACGTCGTGCCCGGTGATCTCGAAGGTGCTGACGATCCCGTCGCCGTCGAGGTCGCCGTGCGCGTCGCCGCGGAACGCCGAGCGGGCCGGCGAGAGCGTGCTGTCGAAGCTGAACGCGAAGCAGTGCGGCGCGCCCTCGGGCGCGGGCTGGAAGTCGAGCGCGCGCCACGTCGGCTGGTCCCACGTGCCGGGCGGGTCCGCCTCGCAGCGGCCGCGGGGGGGCGCCGCCGGCGTCAGCGCCGTGCTGGGCGGGAAGGCCTGCGCCACCGGGTGGGCTCGGCCGTACGCCACGGCCGAGGCGCCCATGCGCTCGAGCCCCTCGACCGGCTCGACGAACCGCGACGAGTGCACCTCGCGCACGAACGTCGGCACCGCGACCGCCAGGAGGGAGCCGACGAGCGCGAAGCCGATCGCGAGCTCGACCGGCGTGAAGCGCCGCGAGCGGCTGCGGGCGCGCGAGCGTGTCGAGAGGAGCGCCATCGTCCCGGGGTGCCTTCTACCACCCCGAGGGTAGCCTGTGCTCGGCGTTCCCGCGCCCGGGAATGCGGCTGGCGCGCGCTTTCGGGGGTATAAGGGCTCCGAATGGCGTTTGAGGGGAGTTCGAACGGGTCCGCGTCCGGCGCTGCCGCGATCAGCGGCGCAGCGGGGTTCCTCGGGGCCCACCTGGTCCGCGGCTTCGACGCGCGCGGCTGGCGCGTGCTGCCGCTCGTGCGCGTCGTGGAGGGCCACTCGCCGGCCGGGGCCCGCGTGCTCGAGGACGTGGTGACCGATCCCCGCGGGCTCGAGGGCATCGACACCTTCATCCACTCGGCGGCCGTGCGCCACCGGTACGGGGTCGACCTCGCGACCTACCACGCCTCCAACGTCGACCTCG
The DNA here is from genome assembly GCA_963797395.1 of uncultured delta proteobacterium. Classification (GTDB taxonomy): domain Bacteria; phylum Myxococcota_A; class Polyangia; order Polyangiales; family Polyangiaceae; genus Palsa-1150. The sequence goes on along the minus strand of CAWCPA010000006.1, from coordinate 2,618,677 downwards.
TCGAGCGGGCGATGCGGGCCTGCGCGCAGGCCGGCGTGCGGCGGTTCGTCTTCGTGAGCTCCGTGGGCGTGTACGGCTTTCCGAGCCGCCTGCCCATCACGGAGGAGCACGCGTACGCGCCGCGCACCTCGTACTCGGGCACCAAGGTCGAGGCCGAGATGCGCGCCCGCCGGGTCGCCCGCGAGATCCCGCTCGAGCTCACGATCGTCCGGCCGACCATCATCTACGGGCCCGGCGACCGCAACGGCATGCTCGACAAGATGGCCGCGATGATTCGCGCGGGCACCTACCGCGTCGTCGGCTCGGGCGACAACGTGCTCCACCACACCCACGTCGACGACATCGTCGAGGGCGTCTGGCTCGCGTCGACGCGCCCCGAGGCCCGCGGCGAGCACTTCATCCTCGCCGGCCCCGAGACGACCACCCTCGGCCAGCTCTCCGCCCTGGTCGCGCGCGCCGCGGGCCGCGAGCTCCCGCGCGGGCGCGTCCCGTCGTCGGTCGCGCGCGCCGTCGCGACCGCGGTCGACGCCGCCGCGCAGCAAGGGCTCGCCTTCACCCGGCGCGAGCCGCCCATCGACCACGAGAAGCTCGACGTGATGACGCTCGCGCAGTCCTTCGACGTCTCGAAGGCGCGCCGCCTCCTCGGTTACGCGCCGGCCGTGGGCTATGAAGAGGGCGTGATGCGCACGATTCGCGGGGAGTGGCCGTCGCTGGCGCGGGCGGGCGCAGGGGCCTCCCCGTGAAGCTCCGCCGCGTCTTGCCGTGGATCCTCGCCGTCGTCGCGGTGTCGTTCGTCGCGTGGATGATGCCCGTGCGCGACCGCTGCTGGGATCCGCACGCGCCGCGCTCCACCCGCGTCGCCGTCACCCAGGTCGACGGCCCGGCGGGCGGCTGCACGCTGCACCTGCGCAGCGGCGACGTCTCCATCGACGCGCCGGCCTGCGCCCAGCTCACGTGCGAGCCCGGCATCGTCTCCACGTTCCAGCACGCGCACCTCGGCGTCATCCTCGCGATGTGGGGCGTCTACTGGCTGGGGACGATCGCCTGGGCGGCGCGCTGGCGGGCGCTCCTGGCCTTCGCGGGGATCGAGCTGCCGCTCGGCAAGGTCTGGCGCATCTCGGTCGAAGCGCAGGCCGGGGGCATCCTCCTTCCGGGCGGGCTCGGGGGCGACGCGCTGCGGGTCGCGTCCGTCGTGGCGCTCCCGACGCGCCCGGGCGAGGCGCGCGCGCCCATGTCCATCGTCATCGCCTCCATTCTCCTCGACCGCAGCGTGGGCCTCGCCTTCATCGCCGGCCTCGCGGCGCTGATGGGCGTGCTGTCGGGCGGCGTCCAGGCGGGGCCCCTCGTGGCGGTGCTCGGCGCCGTGCCCGTCGGCGTGGTGGTCGGCCTCGTGGCGCTCCGCGTGGCGCCGCCGGCGCTCGTCGCGAGGGTCTCGAAGGGCAGGGTGGGGGCGGTCCTCGGGAACGTCCTCGCGTACGTGCGCGACCCGCGCGCGCCGCGGGCCATCGCCACGGCCGCGCTCTTCAGCGTCGGCGTGGCCGCGGTCCAGTTCGCGGTCATCCGGGGCTTCGTCCTGGCGCTCGGCGGGGAGCCGAACGGCGAGAAGTGGGTCTATGTCGGCGCGGCGATGGGCTTCATCGTGAGCGCCATCCCGGCCCTCCCGGGCGGGTGGGGGACGGCGGACGCGGCCTACGTCTTCTTCTTCGGGCTCGCGGGGATCTCTTCCGGCGTGGCGCTGGCCGTGTGCCTCCTGTTTCGACTCTTCTGGTATTCCTCGGGTGTGGTGGGCGCGATCCTTCACATCGCCCGGCGCGAGGCGCCCGCGCCCGAAGTGGCCGTGAACACCGGCGGGAGCTCATGAACGTCTCCATCGTGGTGCCCGCCTACAACGAGGCGGCCAACATTCGGCGCCTCCTCCGCGCGCTGCTCGATCAGCAGACGCGCGTCGCGCGCATCGTCGAGATCGTGGTCGTGGCGAGCGGCTGCACCGACGAGACGGCCGACGTCGCGCGCGAGTTCGTGCGCGGGCGGCCGGGCATGCACGTCCACGTGCAGGAGCGCCGCGAGGGCAAGGTCGCGGCGATCAACGCGTACCTCAAGATGCGTGACCCGCGCGCCGACGTGACGATCATCTCGAGCGCCGACCTCGACCCCGCACCCGACGTCGTCGAGCGCATGACGAGCTTCCTCCGCGACAACCCCGACGTGGGGATGGCGGGCGGCCGGCCCGTGCCGAACAACGACCCGAACAAGCTCGTGGGCCGCATGGTCCGCCTCCTGTGGGAGCTTCACCACCGCGTCTCGCTCGACGTGCCCAAGATGGGCGAAATCGTCGCGTTCCGCGCCAACCTCGTGGAGTACGTGAGCGAGCTGTCCGTCGTCGACGAGGCCTCGATCGAGGACATCGTCCGGGCCAAGGGCTACAAGCTCGGGTACGTGCCCGACGCCATCGTCGAGAACCACGGGCCCGAGACCTTCGAGGAGTACTTCGAGCAGCGCCGGCGCATCGCGCGCGGCCACTACTGGCTGCAGTTCGCGTTCGGCTACGAGGTCGCGACGCTCGACCGCGGCCTCGTCGCCCGCGCCGCGCTCGACACCGCACGCAGCGAGGACCGCTTCGGCAAGGCCGCCCTCGTCGCGGCGATGGGCACCGAGGTCGTGGCCCGCGTGCTCGGCTTCTGGGACGCGCGGGTGGTCGGGGGCAAGCACCGCACGTGGAAGGTCCTCCAGTCCACCAAGTCGCTCGGCGATCCCGGCACTGTCGCCCGGCCCGCGGCGCCGGCCGAGCGCCCGCGCCGCCTCTCCGCCCGACCCGATCCGCCCCGTCACGCCGAGACGAACGGGCGCGGTCAGAGGCGCCCGTGAAGGTGCCCCTGGTCGCGCGCCTCGCCGGCTACCGCGCCGCGCACCCCACCGGGCGCGCGGGTCAGCTCCCGGTGAACCTCACCGTCTCGGTCACCTACTCGTGCCCGTCGCGCTGCGCGACGTGCGACATCTGGCAGAAGAAGGTCGACGACCTCTCCGTCGACGAGTACGGGCGCGTCTTCCCCTCGCTCGAGAAGGTGCCCATCTGGGTCACGCTCTCCGGCGGCGATCAGTTCGTCCGCGCCGACCTCGACGAGATCGTGCGCCTCGTCGTGCAGCAGATCGAGCCGAGGATCGTGAACATCCCGATGAACGGGGTCATCACGGAGCGCATCTTCAAGCTCCTGCCGAAGATCGCGCACCACACGGCCGGCAAGGCGCAGCTCGTCCTGAACCTCTCGGTCGACGAGATTGGCGAGGCCCACGACCACATCCGCGGGGCCGACCGCAACTTCGAGAAGCTGCGGCTCGTGGCGGACCTCATCCACGACCTGAAGAAGACCTACCCGCACGTCGTCCTCGGCGTGCACTCGGTCATCTCCCGCCTCAACGTCGAGCGCATCCCGCAGATCGAGCGCGAGGCCCGCGCGATCTTCCGGCCCGACTCGTACATCGCCGAGGTCGCCGAGAACCGCGTCGAGCTCAAGACGATGCACAAGGACATCACGCCCGACCCGGCCGACTACCGGCGCGCCGTCGGGCACCTGCGCAACGTCATCAAGGCGAACCGCTCGACGCACCCGGTCGCGCGCCTCGTCGAGTCGCTGCGCCTCGAATACTACGAGCTCGCCGCGCGCATCCTCGAAGAAAAGCGGCAGATCATCGACTGCTACGCGGGGTGGGCGAGCGCGCAGCTCGCGCCCGACGGGCACGTGTGGGGCTGCTGCGTGCGGGCCGAGTCGATCGGCAACGTGCGCGACCACGGCTACGACTTCCGCACCGTGTGGTTCGGCGCGCAGGGCGACACGTTCCGCGAGAGCGTGCGCGACCACGCGTGCGCCTGCCCCCTCGCCAACGCGAGCTACACGAACTTGCTCCTCGACGCTCGCTCTCTCGTGCGCGTCGCGGCGAACATGGCGGGCGCGTAGCGCGCGCGCAAAGCAGAACGGCGGACGGCGATGCACGGACTGGGGACGCAGGCGATCGAGCAGGACCGGGGTCTCGGCACGGCGTACGAGCGATGGTGCTTCTACCAGCGCATCGCGCAGTGGGCCGAGGAGTTCGGGGTCGAGTCGGCGCTCGAGGGGCCCGTCGACGGGATGGCGGGCGTGCGCGGGGTGTTCTGCGCGGGGCTCGCGCGCTCGGGCGTGAAGGTCACGTCCGCGGTCACGAGCGAGCGCGGCGCGGAGATCGCGCGCGGCGTCTACGCGCGCGTCGCGCCGACGGCCACTGTCGACGTGCGCGTCGTGAGCGACGAGCGCCAGGTGGGCGGGCTGCCGCAGAGCGACCTGGTGCTCGTGTACCACGCGCTGCCGTTCGTCGACGACTGGCGCACGTACCTGGCCACGATGGGGAAGCTCGCGCGCAAGGTGCTCGTCGTCGCGACCTGCAACCCCGACAACTGGGGCTTCGCCGCGGTCAGCCTGATCGGCGGCGCGAAGGCGCCGGACGTGTGGCGCACCGAGACGCTCGCGCCCGCCCTCTGGGACCTCGGGCGCGTGCGCGACCACGTGTACTTCGACGCGCCGTGGTGGCCCGACCTGCCCGTCGCCCCCGGGCAGAGCCTCGCGAACCGCCTGAAGCAGATGTTCGTGCGCGGCAAGGCGGGCCCCGGGGCGCGCTTCGCGGCGCCGGAGCAGCGCGACGCGGTGCTCGCGGCGAAGTACGTCTACGGGCCCGAGCGCTGGCCGTACTTCGGCGGGCCCGGTTGGCTCGACGACCTCCAGCCCGCGCTCCTGCGCCACCCGGCCTTCGAGGGCAGCGCCGAGCGGGTGGTGAAGCGCGCCGCGCACCTGCACGCGTTCGTGGTCGACGTGCGCCCGAGGACGCCCCACGCGCGCCGCAAGCTGGCGCAGGTCGAGAGCGCGACGTGATTCGCTAGCGCCGGCGGAACACGGCCTGGTTGGAGCGCTCGTCGCGGTACGCGAGCTCGAAGCGAGGGTCGGCCTGAAGCTGGTGGAAGAGGACGAGCTCCTCGGGCAGCGGTCCGCCGCGCAGGGCGTACGCGCGGAGGTTCCGGAGGCTCAGGTCGACGAAGCGCGGGTCGCCGAAGAAGCAGTGCCAGGAGCGATCGATGGCCACCCAGCGCACGTCGTCGGGGATCGCGACGGCCTGGCCGGGCGGGGCCGGATGCAGGAAGACGACGGGCCGGCTCAGCTCCGCGCCGTACGCCGGATAGACCCACGTGTCGAACCCCTCGTCGAACGCGATCTTGTCGTCCGGCGCCGCATTCAGATCGACCCAGCTCGCCGCCCGGACGGTCCACGAATGGATCGCGCGCGGCGGCTGCGAGGGGTTCAGGAGGGCGCCCTGGACGAAGGCGAACGGCACGTACGAGTCCTCGAGGGCCGCGCGGACCGCGGCGCTGGCGGCGAGCGCGCCCGCGAGCGCGACGGCCCCGAGGGCCAGAGCCCGCCGGCGCGCGGACTCGGCCAGCTCCTGCACGAAGGGCGCGACCGAGCCCACGATGAGGATGGCCGGGAAGAACGCCGTGTAGCGCACGTGCCCCGCGAAGAGCCCCACCGGGGGCGACGGCACCTTGAGCGGCAGGATGGCAAACCAGCAGAGGGTGGCCATGGCGAGGGCGGCGTGGCGCTCCGCCGGCCGTCCGGCGCGGCGATACCGGTACGCGGCCCACGGGGCGGCGCAAAGCGCGAGCGTGGCCGGCAGGCCGTAGCTCCCGAAGAACAGGTCCCAGACGGGCCAGAACCAGAACTCGTGCCGCCACGGCACCCAGACCGCGCTCGACGACGAGAATGGGCGCGCGAAGGCGAGGTAGGGGAAGCGCCAGAGGTTCGCCCACTCGCCGTAGCCCGCTCCGGCCGTCTTCACGACGGGGGCGCCGTAGGTCACCACGTTCGCCACGTACGCGGCGCCGCCGAGGAGGAAGAACGCCCCCGCGCCCGCCGCGGCCCAGGCGGCGAGCTCCTTCGCGGCCGGCCAGCGCTCCTTCGCGCGGGCGGCGCGGCTCACGCGCACCGCGACCGCGAGGACGAGCGCCAGGGCCAGGACGCCCCCGGTCGGCTTGGTGCCGACGGCGAGGGTCGCGCCGAGCATCGTCCACGCGAGCGCGACGCGCTCGCCGGTGACCGCCCAGCGCGCGCCGGAGACCAGCGTGGCGATCACGACTGCGTGGAGCAGGACGTCGTTCTTGTGCGCGCCGCACCCGATGAGCACCGTGGGCATCGCCGAGGCGACGAGCGCCGCGACGACCGCGTGCGGCCCCCCGCGGCCCCACCAGCGCTCGGCGGCCGCCGCGACCGCCACCGCGAAGAAGAGGAAGCCCGCGACCGAGATCGTCGCGGTCAGCGCGTCGGACCGCTCGAGCGCCAGCACGTCGGCGAGGAGGAGCTCGTAGTCGGCCGGGAACGTCCCGACGCGCAGATCGGGGCCGTCGAACATCGCGAAGGCGTGCGCCCGCACGATGTCGACCGCCTTCGGCAGGTGGTACGCGAGCGCGTCGCTCGCGTACGGGAACACCACGGCGCCCCGGACCGTCGTGTAGAGCGCCCAGAGGGCGAGGGGAGCGCAGGCCAGCGCCACGACCACCCCCTCGCGCGTCGGCAGGATCTGCGCCGTGAGCTGCCGGCGCGCCTTCGCGAGCGCAGGAAGGGTCACGGCGAGGAGGGCGGCGGCGCCGAGAACCAGCGCCCAGCCTGTGAACACGTGGGCGAGCGCGAGCGCCCAGTTGAGGCCCGTCGCGGCGGCGAACGCGAGGAGGGCTGTCGACGCGGCGCCCTCGAAGGGGCCCGGGCTCACGCCGCCCCAAGCCCACAGACGCCTCGACGCCTGCCAGGCGAAGACCAGGATCGAGGCGACGAAGAACGCAGCGAGCACGGGAGCGTTTCGCGAAGGCGCTCGTCAGAGCGCCGGGTGCTCTCCGGGATCGTCGCCCGCGCCGCGCGGGGAATGCTCCGCGTTGCTCAGCGGCTGCTGCTTCGCAATCTCGTCGAGGAGGTCGCCCAGGCTCGGCGGCGGCGGCATCGGGAGGCGCTTGTCGTTCGCGTCGATCGGGAGGACCGTCAGCCGCGACTCGTAGAGGTCCCAGTCGCCCGCGTGGCCGATCCTCTCGGCGTCGCCCCCGATAGCCATGTGGATGGCCTCTCGCAGGCCGGGTCGGATGGAGTAGACGACCACGTACCGAAACCGCGTGAAGTCCCAGTGCGGCCGGAAGGCGAAGGGGTCGTGCTGCATGCGATCCAGCGGCTGGGCGAGCTGCTTCTCGGGGCGCTGGGAAACGGGAGAGACCGGCGAGTTCGTGTAGTCGAAGAGGCTGCGGCCGCCCTTCTCGGCCACAATCTGACCCATCGCGATCTGCGGGCTCCAGAGGCGATGGCGGAGGTCCGGCCCCGCGTTGAGCGAAAACACCGCGTTGCCCGGCTCGATCTGCTTGGTGAGCTCCGCGAGGTCCGAGAACACCTCGTCGGAGTCGGCGAACGTGGGCCACGCGATGAGGAGCGACGCGATGGGAAGCGCCACGCAGACCAGCGGGGCGATGCGGCCGATCTGCCCGCGCGTGTGCGCGCCCACGCAGACCGCGAAGACCGCCCAGGCCGCCGGCAAGAACCGGTGATAGACGAGCGTCGTACTCTTGATGCTCGCCGGCGCGAGCAGATACACGGCGAAGAGCGCGCCCGCGAAGATCTCGAAGCGCCAGTGGTGGAGGCGCTCCATCCACGTGCGCTTCGCGCGCTCGCTCGCGCGCCAGCGATCGAGCGCGAAGAGCGCGCACGCGACGAACCCCAGCACGAACATGAGGTTGCGCACGTAGACCTCGAAGCCGCCGTAGATCACCCCGGGGATCGCCTCCACCTTGTGCTCGAGGGGATCGAACGTGAACGGGTACGTGCTCTTGTTCATCGGCCCCGCGTGGTGCCAGGACAGGTGGTTCGCGACGGCGGTCACGAGCGCGCCGCACGCGAGGGGAATCGCCCGCATCGCCATCCTCTGGAGGCGAAGGTCGGTCCCCACGCAGCAGAGGACGAGCGCCAGGCCGGCGACGACGAGCATCGCTTGATGCGCGAAGTGGAGGAGCACGACGGCCCCGCACAGCCGCCCCACGCCCGCCCACGTCGGCGTCTTCGCGAAGGCGTCGATCGTCGGCAGGAGCGCGAGCAGCGCCACCAGGCCGATGATGTTCTGGATCAGGCCCCAGAAGAACATCCATCCCAGCCCCAGCGGCGCGACGAGGAGCGCGGACCACAGCGGCGCGCCGAGGTGGCGCGCGAACCGCGCGGCGGCGACCGGGAGGCCGACCAGCGCACCCGCGACGACGATCTTCGTCGCCCAGGCGATCGGCGCCACGAAGGACACGGCCAGGACCAGGAACGAGAAGAGCTGGTTCGCGTGGCCCAGGTTCAGGAAATAGATGGTGGGCGGCGCGAAGACGGGGTCTCCCCAGTGGCGCAAGAGGGCGACGCTCGCTTCGTGCAGCGGCACGTCGGCCATTGGCGGAAACGCCACGACGAGGACCGGAATCGCGAAGCAGATCCCGGTGATGAGGGGCGCGAGGCGCTCGACTCGGCTGGGGTAGGTCAAGGATTCCACCGCATTCGAATTGGACCACAAAAAGGCGACGGCCGACGGGTTTGCCGTCAGCCGTCGTGTCACGCGTTCGAGCAGAGCTTCACCCTGACGAAAGCGACGGAGCTCACTCCTCCGGGTTCGTCTCCTGGATGTTCGGCGAGATCGCGACCGCGCCGCTGTAGGCCTGGCCGCTGATGAGGAACGTCGAGAGGACGCTGTCGCCGTTCAGGTCGCCGTTCGCGGTGGCGCTGAAGGCGCCGGCCGCGGCCGTCGTGTCGCTCGCCTGATAGTTGTACTGGTAGTACTGGGGCTCATCCATCTCGAACTTAAGGCACTGCCAGCCCGCGGTCGCGCTGCCGGAGTTCCAGTCCGAGGGCTGCGACTGGTACTTCTGGGCCGCGGGAACGGAGCCCGGGACCGCGTTCGCCGACGCACAGAAGGACCGCATGATGTCCGAGGTGCCGCCCGCGGCGATGATGGCCGTCGTGCCCTTTTCACGCTCGACCGCGGAGGCCGCGTCCTTGGCGATCTGACCGAGCGAGTTCCGGGCCTCGGCCGTCTTCGCGTTCGCGATGTACTTGCGGACGCCGTAGATGGCGAGCACCGCCAGGATGCCGACGATCGCGACGACGATCATCAGCTCGATCAGCGTGAACCCTCGTTTGGACTTCTTCAAAAGACGACGCATTGGTTTCTTCCTCCTCGATTCCTTCTTCCCCACCCAGGGGTCTTCAATATCCTTCGTGATCTACGTAAATCTGGTTGGTGAACGACGTGGCGTACACGTACGTGTCCACCGTCGGGTCGCCGTCGAGATCGCCCCGGGCGGCGATGAGGTACCAGTCCATGACGGGGCTGGCCGGCAAGGTGATCGTCGCGCCGTCGACCGCGAAGGACGCCACCGTAGGCGCCGCGCCCGCGAGGCCCGCGGTGGTCGCGTACCCGAAGGTCACGGGCCCATCGACGTGCACCGGCAGGGCCGACCAGCTCACGGCCGCGCAGTTCGTGCAGGGTGCGCCCCACCCGTTGACCTGCCCGTTGACGGGAGCGGCCGGGTAGTAGTCCGTCAGCGCGGCGTCGACCTGCGCGTACTGCTGTGTCTCGGCGTGATAGGCCTCCTGCGCGATGCGGATGTTCTGCACCATCCCCGTCGCTTCGGTCACATGGGACGACTGAATGATCTTCCGGTACCCGACGACCGCGAGCGTCGCGAGGACGCCGACGATGGCCACGACAATCATCATCTCGACGAGCGTGAAGCCTCGTTCGCGTCGCGCAGCCACGTTGGACCTCTTTTGCAGCGCTTGTGCCATGTTCGTCCTCCCCGGCCCGGGAACCCCGAATCACGAGATTCCGCAGCGTTGCGAGTATCCCACGAAGGCCCCAGACAGGGCCAAGCCGAGAGGGCCGACAATTTTCGTCACTCGGCCGCTGCCCCGAGCGACGTTTCTCGGCAGTAGGCCGCCCGAGTCAGCTCTCGGGCGCCGCTTCGACCTTCGACTCGGAGGGCGGCTCGTCGTCGTCGGGAGCGTCGTCGCCCAGCGCGTGCTTCTGGAGCCGGTAGCGAAGGCTCCGCAGGGTGACGCCCAGCAGCTTCGCCGCCTGCGTCCTCACCCCGCCCGACCTCTCGAGCGCCTGGAGGAGGAGTCGCCGCTCCACCTCTCCGAGCACCTCGTCGAGGTTGCAGCCGGCCTCCGACAGCTCCACGAGGGCAGGGGTGGCCTGGGAGGCGGCGCCGGCCAGCTCGGGGGGCAGGTCGCCGAGGCCGATGGTCGGCCCCTTCGCCAGCGCCACGGCGCGCTCCATGACGTTCTCGAGCTCCCGCACGTTGCCGGGGAACGCGTACCCCTCGAGCACGCGCAGCGCGTCGGGCGAGAGGGCGCGGATGTCTTTGTTCTGCTCCGCCGCCCACTGGGCGAGGAAGTGCTCCGCCAGCGACCGCACGTCGTCGCGGCGGTCGCGCAGCGGCGGCACCTCCACGCGGATCACGTTCAGCCGGTAGTAGAGGTCCTGGCGGAAGCGCCCCGAGCGGACCTCGTCCTCCACGTTGCGGTTCGTCGCGGCGAGCACGCGCACGTCGATCGGCACCTCGGTCGCGGAGCCCACGCTCCGGACCTTCCGCTCCTGCAGCACGCGCAGCAGCTTCACCTGCGTCGCGGGCGCGAGCTCGCCCACCTCGTCGAGCAGCAGGGTGCCGCCGTTGGCCTCGCGAAAGAGGCCGAGCCGCGACGCGACGGCGCCCGTGAACGCGCCCCGCTCGTGGCCGAAGAGCTCCGCCTCGATGAGCGACTCGGGGATCGCGCCGCAGTTCACGACGAGGAAGGGCGCGTCCTTGCGGTCGCCGGCCTCGTGGATCGCCCGCGCGATGCGCTCCTTGCCGGTGCCGCTCTCGCCCGTGATGAGCACCGTCGTCCGCGCGCGGGCGATGCTCTGCGTGAGCTCGAGGATGCGGCGCATCGCGTCCGAGCGGAAGACGACCGAGCGGCCGGTCTCGCGGACCAGCTTCGCGCGGAGCGTCTCGTTCTCCGCGACGATCGCGCGCTTCTCGAGCGCCTTGTGGACCAGGGCGCGAAGCTCGCCGGTCGCGAACGGCTTCGAGACGAAGTCGTACGCGCCGCGCTTCATCGCGTCGATGGCCGAGTCGATGCCCCCGTGCGCGGTCATGAGAATGACCTCGGTCTGCGCCGTACGCTGCTTCACCGCCGAGAGCAGGTCGAGGCCGCTGCCGTCCGGCATCGTCGAATCCGTCAGGACGAGCGCGTACGGCTCGGGCGCGTGCAGCGCCGCGTCGCAGCCGGTCTTGAACCCCGGCGCCAGCGTGACGTCGAGGCCCTCGCGACGGAACATGATCGCGAGCATGTCGCGCAAGCCCGGCTCGTCGTCGACGACCAGGATGCGCGGCTTCGGAGGAGCGCCCATCTAGCCGGAAGGATACGCTCCCTCCAGCCAGAACCTCAATTCAGCTTCGCGACCGCGCCCTTCGTCTCGCCGGAGCCGACCGTCACGTTGATGGTCTTCGTGAGGTTGTCGTCCGAGTCGACGAACTTGACCGTGTGGGCGCCGGGCTTGACCGTGACGTGCACCTTCGGCGTGCTGCCGAGCGAGCGCCCATCGAGGAAGGCCGTAGAAGGCGGGATCGAGTTGATGTTGAGGTAGGCGTCCCCCCCTCGGCGGCCGGGGCCGGGGCAGGCGCCTCGGCCTGCGGCTGCCGCCGAGGGGCGGGGGCGGGGGCAGGCGCAGGCTGCTGGTAGACCTGCTGCGGCGCGGCGGCCGGGGCGAAGCCCGCCGGCCGCGCGTCGAGGGTCACGACGTAGCTGCGCTCGGCCTGGCCGTCGTCGAAGCCAATCGACTCGCGGTAGTCGTTGAAGCCGGGCTTCGTCGCCTCGAGCGACCAGGCCTTGCCCGTGTCGATGTCGACCGAGATGGGCAGCATCGGCAGCTCGCGCCGGTCGGCGCCGCTGACCAGGAACACGCGCGCCCCCGGCGTACCGAGGCTGATCGTGGCCTTGCCCTTGAGGACCTTGAGGGTCACCGTGCCGAGGTCCTGAATCTTCTGGCGCTCGACGCTGACGTGCTTCTCGAGCGGCTGATAACGCTCCGAGCCCGCCACCTTGATGACGTGGTCGCCCGGCGAGAGGTCCCGCAGCTCTTGCGGGAGCGGCCCGCTCTCCTTGTCGTCGACGTAGAGCTTCACGCCCGGCTGCGTGCCGTTGACGCGGATGCCCGTGCCGGCCGTGGAGCCGAGGGTGAAGCTGGCGGTGGCGTCCTTGCGCGACTCGACGGGGATCGTCTGCACCGGAGGCGTGTCGTACCCGTCGGCGAGGAGCTTTACGTCGTGGGGGCCTGCGTTGACCTGGTCGACAACGCACGGCGCCGTGTCGCACTGCTTGCGACCGTCGACGAAGATTTCCACGTGGTTCACCGCCGCGCCCTGCGAGTCGGTGACATTGACGAGGATGCGGCCCGGGTGCGACGGCAGGAACAGGGCCCCGGCGATCGCCACGACGCCCGCGACGCCCAGCGCCGCGAAGAGCATCGTGCGGTTCTGCGGCGGCCGCACGAGCGCCGTCGCTTCCATCGCCCGGCGCTGGCCCGGCAGCAAATCCGGCACGGCGGCCGGCCGCGGGAAGGGCATGTGCGGCGGCGGAACCGACGGGGGCATCGAGCGCGGCGGCGCCATCCCGGGGGCGCCACCGAGGCCCGGCGTGGTCGCGAGGGCCGGCGGGAAGGGGTTGATTGTCGGAGGGGGAGGGAAGCTGGGGGACGGCCCGCCGGGGAAGCCGGACGGCACGCGCGCCTGAAACGCGCCCATGCCCGACGGCGGCGGAGGCGGCGGCCGGGTGCCCGTGCGGTTCGGCGGCGGGACCGTGGAGACCGGCACCTGAGGCGCCGCGAGGCCGAGGAGCGTGACCTTCGCCTTCGGGATCGACGGCGACGCGGCCGGGACGGGCAGCGGATCGCCGACCCTCGTGGCCTGGTCGGCCTCTTCGTCGAAGATGTGCGTCGACTCGTTCTGCTCGTCGAAGATGTGGGTCGCCTCGTCCTCCTCGTCCCAGTCCATGTCGACGGAGGGGCTGGCGTTCGCGTTCGCGGGCTTGCCGAGGGACGCCGGCGGAGGCGGCGGGATGCTGGACGAGCGCCCGCTGGGCCCGAGGGGCGGCAGCGTCGCGCGGCCCGGCGGAGGCGGCGGCATGCGCGACGGCGACGGCTGGAGCATCGGCGCGGTGACCGGAGGCGCGGTGACGCCGAGGAGCGTGCGCTTGCCTTCGGGGATGGCGCGGCCAGCCTGGGGAGGCGGCGGCGGCGGGACGCTGCGCGACCCGTTCGAAGGGTACGCGGACGGGCTCTTTTTCCCGAGGCCCTCGAAGATGTCGAGGTCCGATCCGCTCTTTTCGTTCTGTGCCATGGCACGAGTCTCCTGCATGTGCCGCCCCACCGAGGTTACCGAGAGAGGCTACAGCAGCCCCTCTGAGGTTTGCGCTCAATGTATTGCGCTATGCGCCCCCGGGTTGCCAACTCCACATGTCGGATGCGACGCTATTGAGAGCTTCGCCCGACCAGCCAGCCCACGGTAGCGCGCGTTTCTGACGGTTGCGAGCCTCGTGTCATGGCGCCGCCGCAGCTTTCGGCTTGGAAAAGTACCGTACCCTTTTCATTTGGAGCGGTTGCCAGACCTGGATGGGTACGATTGGCGTGTCCGGGAAGATGGCGTGAGCCCCGGGCGCCTGGGCCCGGACGAAGCGAAACATGGGGGCCTTCGACCCCGCTCCCGCGTCCCGCTCTTGGGACGGGATGACCGGGTCCCCGCTGGCCGCGAGCTCTCCGCCGAGCCGGATCTGCGGCCGGCCGGGCACGGCCATTCGGGCCGTGCACCCCAGCTTCGCCAGCAGGTCGTCGAGGGCCTGCGCCGTCGTCCGATCGGGATGCGCGTCGGGCGGCAGCTCCACCCAGACCAGCATCCCGTCCGCGTCTTGCACGCCCACCCCCGCGTGGGCGCCCTCGGCGCACGCGTCCGCCGCCCCCGTGCACCCGCCGAGCAGCGGCTGCGCGCCCGCCGAGGGAGGCGCCGCGCCGATCGCGAGCTCCCCGGCGCCGCCCCACCAGAGGGTCTTCGCCGTCCGAAGCGCGGCCGGCGCGTCGAGCGTCAGCACGGTCGGCGCCGGATCGGTCGCGCCCGCCGGGCGCATCGTGCGCGGGTCGGCGCGGACCACGCGGATCTTCATCCCCGAGGGGCCCCGCACCCACGACGTCGCCATCGCGTACGGAAAGCCATGCTGCGGCAGGCCGCGCGTCCGCCACCGGCCCTCGTCGGGATCCGTCTCGTTCGACGCCGGGATGGGCGCGCCGGGCAGCACGTCGCGCGACGTCAGGAAGAAGAAGTCGCGCGACTCGCGCTGGATGTACCGCGGGAAGAGCATGTGCCCCATCCCGCGGATCATCCGGCGCGCCCGGAACACGTACCCGGGCATGTCGGGCACCTTCCCCTGGGCCTCCCAGTCGCCCTGGAGGGGCCGGCTCATCGGCGCGAGCTCGCCTTCCTGCGCCACGTCGTAGAACTCGAAGCCGGCGTGCCCGGCGTTCATGTCGAGGTGGATGCCGAAGGAGCACCGGGCCGCGAGCATCGCGTCGGCGAGGTCCTGCGCCGAGATGCTCGCGCTGTAGAAGTAGCCGGTGAAGCCCTCGCGGGTGAGGCACAGCGCGCTCCGCGCCGTGTGCACCTGATCGGGCCAGCCCGGCGGCGCGCCGCCCCACCAGGTGCGGCCCCACGGGTTGAACTTCCCGTCCTCGACGAGCGCGGTGAGGTTCTGCCGCATGCCGACGACGTCGGCCGGCACCTCCGCCGACTCGGGCCAGGCGCCGAAGCCGTTCGAGCCATCGCGCAGCTCGACGACGGTCGCGGCGTACGGCTTCGGCGGCAGGTACTCGATGCCGTTCGCCTGCATCCCGTACTCGCCGTGCTGCGCCTGGAAGCCGCCGTTGAAGGCGGCGACCACGTGCCGCATCACCCCGGGGTCGCGCGGGATCATCCCGGTCCCGTGCTCGCCCGTCGCGCTGATCGGCTCGACCGTGCCCGCCTCGATGTGGAGGGCCACCTGCCGGGGATCCCAGAGCGTGACGTAGACGCGCACGTCCGGCCGCTGCTTGTCCGGCCGCACGTACGAGGTCACGAACGCGGGCGCGGTGCCGCCCGGGCTCCGCGTGATGAAGGGGTCCTGGTCGAGCGAGATCCAGCGGCCCTCGCCGGGCAGCGGCGAGGAGAAGATCGGCGCGATGGGCGGGGGCGGCCAGCCAATCTCCGGGTCGGCGAACGCGGGCGCCGCGGTCGCGAGGGTCGCCGGCAGGCCGATCTCGTCGCGCACCTCCTCGGCGGTGGCGCCGTGCCCGAAGGTCGTGCGCACCTTGTCGAGCGCCGTGAAGGCCACGGCCTTCAGCCACTGCATGCGGTCGTCGCCGAACCACGAGAAGGCACGCAGGCGATCGACCGCCCACGTGACGAGGTTGCCCGGACGCGAGCGCTCGTCGGGCACGACGCGCACGAAGTCCGCGCCGCCGGCGTCGGCGACGCGGGCCCGGGCCGGGTCGAGCACGACCGTGCGGGCGTCCGCGCGCACCTCGAGCGCGCCGTCGCTGCGCCACGAGAGGTCCACGTGCGAGGCCACGGGGTCGAACGCGAAGGTCGTGTGCTCGATGCCCGAGGTCTGGCCGGTCTGCTGGAGGTTCGTGAGCGCGGCCTGGAGGCGCTGCACCGCCGTGAACGACGCGGTGGCCTCGGCGGGCGGGCCGCGGAGGTCGAGGACGTGCACGCCGGTCACCAGGCCGTCGGCCGACGCCGTGTACGCGGCGAGGGGACCGTCCACCACCGGCCGCGACTCGTCCACGCCGCTCGTGTTCGTCACGTCCCACACGTCGCCGATCCAGAGCACGGCGCCCTCCGGGGAGAGCCGCCCCTCGACGAGATAGAGGTCGCTCGGGTCGCCCGGCCCGGAGGCGCTCGCACGCACGAGCGCGCGCGCCCGCCCCGCGATCGCTCCACGCACGCCGGAGGGCGGATCGATCCACGCCACGTCCGCCGTCTCGCACGTCAGCCCTCGCCGCCCGAGCGCGTCGGCCACCGCTGCCTCGGGGCTCGGCGCGGTCCCATCGAGGCTGCCCCCCGAAGGAGCGCCAGGAGACACCCGCCCGCGAGCACGAACGGCACCGGCCGGGCTTTCGCGCGCCAGTCTGCGGGCAAGGGCACCTTGGTGCGCAACCGGACCTCGAGGTACCAGCTCGTCCTCCGCCGGTCCAATTTCACCCGTCGCCTACAAGGTGGACGGCGGTCGTCAACCGAGTTGCCTTCGCGCGTCACGATTCCCTGCAATTGTGCGCTCGGCCGGTCGGCCTGGAACGTGCTACAGGGTTTGCACGATGCTCCGGCATCCTCGGCACTCTCCGAGCTCGCACCTGCGCGATGGGCGGGCGTGGACGCTGGCGTCCATCGCCTCGATGGCCGCCCTGTGCGTCGCGGCCTGCGCGACCCCGACGCTGCCCCTCCCGCCGCCGGAGGCGCCGACGCAGTCGCCGGGCATCGACGCCGACCACGTCGAGCTCTCGGCCGACTGCGGCGGGGCCGAAGGGGGCGCCCTCATCGTCGTGCTCGACCAGAGCGTCGCGCCCGATCTCGCGGTCGGCGGGTCCGAGGCCAACGCCTGCGGCGCGTGGGACGCGAGCATCTACGCGCACTCGGGGGACGTCCTGAGCATCACGCAGCAGTCCGGCGGCGTCAGCAGCAGCTCGACGACCGTGCAGGTCCAATAGCTACTGCCAGCGCGGCTCGCGCGTCGAGCCCAGGACCTTGAGCGACACGCGGCGCGCCGCCGCGGGTGCGGAACGAGC
Organism: uncultured delta proteobacterium; assembly: GCA_963797395.1. Taxonomy (GTDB): domain Bacteria; phylum Myxococcota_A; class Polyangia; order Polyangiales; family Polyangiaceae; genus Palsa-1150. The sequence continues at coordinate 2,601,751 of CAWCPA010000006.1, read as the reverse complement.
GGCCGCCGCATCGTCCTCCACGGGCAAGAGCTCGCCGACGAGGTCCCAGTCGCTCGCCTGCACGACCTTCACCCGGCGCATCTCGCCCGCGTGGGCCTCGCCTTCGCTCAGGTACACACTGCCGTCGATGTCCGGCGCCTGCCCGGCGTGACGGCCCTTCATCACGAGCTCGTGCTCCTCGCTCGCGCCCTCCACGAGCACCTCGAGCTCCTTGCCGATGAGCGCGCGGTTCTTCTCGCGCGAGATGGTGCGCTGCAGCGAGAGGAGCTTGCGGGCCCGGTTGGCCGCCACGAGCGCCGTGACCTTGCCGTCGAGGGCGTGGGCCGCGCACGTCTCCTCGTCGGAGTACCGGAACACGACCGCGTGCTCGAAGCGCGCCCACCGCACGAAGTCGCACAGCTCGTCGAAGTCGGCCTGGGTCTCGCCCGGGTGCCCCACGATGAACGCCGTGCGGAAGGTGAGGCCCGGCACCCGCTCGCGGAGGCGCTCGACCACCTTGCGCTGGCGGTCCTTGCCGTGGCCGCGCTTCATCCGCTTGAGCATCGCGTCCGACGCGTGCTGAAGGGGCATATCGACGTACGGCACGACCCGCGGGTGCTGGGCCAGGAGCTCGATGAGCGCGTCGTCGAGCGTCTCCGGGATAGAGGTAGAAGACGCGCACCCAGCGGACGCCCGGCACGTCGGCCACCCGCCGGACCAGGTCCGCGAGCGAGCCCACCTGGGCCCGGGCCTCGGCGGCCGCCATGCCGGCGTCCCGCCCGCGCGCGCGGACGAGGTCGCGGCCCCAGGCCACCGTGTCCTGCGAGACGAGGTTGATCTCCATGGCCCCGGCGGCGACCAGCCGCTCGGCCTCGGCCACCACGTCGTCGGCGGTGCGGGAGCGCTGCTTCCCGCGCAGGCTCGGGATGACGCAAAACGCGCAGGAGCGGTCGCACCCCTCGGCGATCTTCAGCCACGCGCTCGCGCGCGTCTGGCCGGCGCCCTGCGTGAGGACGCGCGGGTCGCTCGCCTGCACGACCCACTCGGCGGGGTTGCCGACGAGCATCCGCTGGGCGTCGCCCGCGAGGACGTGCCCGAGCTTGAGCATGTCGCTCGACCCGAGGAAGTGGTCGACCTCGGGCATCTGCTCGGCGAGCTCCCCGGGGTAGCGCTGCGAGAGGCACCCGGAGACGACGAGCTTCTTGCAGGCGCCGATGCGCTTGTACTCGGCGAGCTCGAAGATCGTGTCGATCGACTCCTTCTTCGCCTCGCCGATGAAGCCGCACGTGTTGACGACGATGACCTCGGCGTCGTCGGGCTCCTCGACGACGCGCCAGCCGTCCCGGCCCGCCACGCCGAGCATGACCTCGGTGTCGACCCGGTTCTTGACGCATCCGAGGCTGACGAAGTGAATCTTGCGATCGCCCATACGAGAGGCGCGCTTGGTAGCACGGGCGGGCCCGCTCGGCCGCGCGGGCCCAAGCCTTACTTTCGCATCAGCTTCATGAAGCGGTCGAACATGTAGAGGGCGTCGTGCGGGCCGGCCGCGGCCTCGGGGTGGTACTGCACGCTGAAGGCGTCGAGGCGATCGACCGAGATGCCCTCGCTCGTCCCGTCGTTGAGATGGACGTGCGTGGATTTCGCGTCCGAGGGAAGAGATTCGAGAATCGACGCAAAAGCCATGATTTTGCGTCGTAATCTCGATGCGCCCGGTCGTCAGGTCCTTGACCGGCTGGTTGGCGCCGCGGTGCCCGAACTTGAGCTTGTAGGTCTTGGCGCCGAGGGCCAAAGACAGGAGCTGGTGGCCCAGGCAGATGCCGAAGAGCGGCTTCTTGCCGAGGAGGTCGCGCATCGTGTCGGCGGTGTACCGGACCGCCGCCGGGTCCCCGGGGCCGTTCGACACGAAGACGCCGTCGGGCCGCAGGTCGAGGATGTCCTTAGCGGAGGAGCTGGCCGGGACGACCGTGAGCCGGCACCCCGAGTCTGCCAGGCAGCGCAGGATGTTGCGCTTGATGCCGCAGTCGACCACGACGACGTGCTTGTCCTTCGCCGGGGCGGTGGCCGTGGACCAGACGCCGCGGCCTTCGGTCCAGGCGTAGGGCTCCTTCGGCGTGACGAACTTCACGAGGTCGAGGCCGTTCATGTCCGGCGCCTCGCGCGCGCGGCGCACGAGCGCCTCGGGCGACTCGGTGCCGATGGCGCCGTTCTGCGAGCCGTTGTCGCGCAGGTGCCGCGTGAGCCGGCGGGTGTCGACGTCGGTGATGCCGACGATGCCGTGGCGGGCGAGGTACGCGTCGAGCGACTCCTCCGCGCGCCAGCTGGAGGTGATGGGGCTCGCGTCGCGCACGACGAAGCCGGCCACGCGCGGGACCTCGTCGATCGCCTCCGCGTCGGCCGCGTTGACGCCGACGTTGCCGATCTCCGGCGCGGTCATCGTCACGATCTGCCCGTAGTAGGAGGGGATCGGTGAGGACTTCCTGGTAGCCGGTCCACGTGGTGGTGAACACGGCCTCGCCCGTCGTGACCCCGCGGGCCCCGAAAGGCCGGCCCTCGAAGACGGTGCCATCGGCGAGCGCCAGCCAGGCGCGGTCTTGCTTCGTGGGGTCGCTCAATTCGGGCCTCCGTTTTGTTCGTGGACGATGCGCCCTTCGCACACCGTCATGTCGACTCTTCCTTGGACCTCGTGCCCGGAGAAGGGCGTGTTGCGGCTCTTCGTTCTTAGGCGGGCCGGGTCGATCGTCCAGCGCGCGGCCGGATCGACCAGCACGAGGTCGGCGCGAGCGCCGTCCCGGATGCGCGGCGCCTCGAGCCCGGCGACCCGGGCCGGCGCGCGCGTCAGCGAGTCGACCAGGCGCGCGAGCGGCAGGTCCCCCCGGCGCACGAGCCCGAGGAGGAGCGGCAGGCAGAGCTCGAGGCCGATCATGCCCGGAGCCGCCTCGGCCAGCTCGACGTGCTTGTCGAGGATGCCGTGCGGCGCGTGGTCGGTGGCGACGCAGTCGATGGTGCCGTCGGCCAGCGCCCGCCGGAGCGCCTCGACGTCGGCCGGCTCGCGCAGCGGCGGGTTCACCTTGCACGCCGTGTCGTAGCCGAGGAGCGCCTCGTGCGTGAGGAGCAGGTGATGGGGCGTCACCTCGGCCGTCGCGGCGATGCCGCGCGCCTTCGCGTCGCGAAGGAGCCGCACCGAGCCCTCGGTCGAGACGTGCGCGACGTGGTACCGGGCGCCCACGTACTCGGCGAGCAAGAGATCGCGCGCGACGATGACGTCCTCGGCGACCCGCGGCCAGCCGCGGAGGCCGAGCTTCGTGGAGATCGCGCCTTCGTGCATCTGCGCCCCGTCCGTGAGCGCGTGATCCTCGGCGTGCTGGATGACCGGAAGGTCGAACGTCGCGGCGTACTCGAGCGCGCGGCGCATGACCTGGCTGTTCGTGACGCAGCGGCCGTCGTCGCTCACCGCGACCGCGCCCGCGTCCTTGAGGTCGGCCATCTCGGTGAGCTGCTCGCCGCGCTGCCCGACCGTGACGGCGCCGATGGGGTGGAGCCGCACCGTCCCGAGCGCGCGCGCCTTGGCCACGAGCATCTCGGTGACGACGCGCGAGTCGTTCACCGGGCGCGTGTTCGGCATGCAGCAGACGTCGACGAACCCGCCCGCCGCCGCCGCCGCCAGGCCGCTGGCCACGTCTTCCTTGCCCTCGGCCCCGGGCTCGCGGAGGTGGGCGTGGAGGTCGATGAGCCCCGGCAGGAGCCACGCGCCGGGCCGCGCGACCACGCGGACCCGCTCCCCGGCGACGCCGGCCGCCGCGTCCTTGCCGACGCGCGTGATCCGGCCGCGCTCGACGACCACGTCGACCACGGCGTCCAGCGCGCCGGCCGGATCGAGGGCGCGCACCTGCCGGAAGACGAGGGCTTCAATCATGAGCGCGAGGGGCGCCTATAGCACCTCTTGGCGGCACGCGGATGCCGCTTTCACGCGCCGGCGTGCTTCAGAAGGTGCCGGTCGCGCCAATCGAGCCGAGCCCGATGCTCGGCGTCACCGAGAAGCCGGTCGTCGGCTGGCCCTTCGGCATCGTCACGAGGAGCACGACGCCCGCGACCGCCCCGACGCCCGCCACGATGAAGCCGACGTCCGAGATGGCGCCCGCCGTATGGTACGAGCTCGAGATCGCTGCTCTCGTTCGGGCCGCACCCGCCCTTGCAGTTGTCCGAGAGCGTCGAGTGCTTGCCGAGCGCGAGGACGCCGCCCACGACGCCGACGACGAGGCCCGCGCCGCCGACGCCGAACGCGACCCACGGAAGGATCTTCCGGCTGCTCGAGGGACCGCCGCTCGTCTCGGCCGTGGCCGCGACCGGCGCGGCCGTGCCCGCCGCCGGCGCCGCGGCGACCGGCGCGCTGAGATCCTTCTCGAGGACGACCGGCTCGTCGACGGCGCCGCCCTCGGCCACCATGAACTTCGTCTCGGCGGGCTTGAAGCCGTCGGCGCTCACGCGAAGCACGTGCGACCCGGGGTCGACCGCGCGGCGCACGCCGAGCGACGCGCTGTTGATCGGGTGCTCGTCGAGCAGCACCGTGGGCTCGGCGATGTCGACGCCGCCGGAGGCCTTCACGGTGATGGTGACGCCGGCGACCTTCGGCGAGACCGTGTCGACCTCTCGCTTCGCGTCCTCGAGGGCGCGCCTGAAGACGTCGGGGGCGCCCGGCGCCACGCCGTCGCGGACGATGCGGTTGTACGACTCCTGCGATTCGACGTACTTGCCTTCGGCCGCGAGGGCGCGCGCGAGGCCGAGCATGAGCGTCGGCGCGTGCACCATCTTGTCCGCGCGGCGGAAGTCGTCTTCCGCGGTCGCGTAGTCCTTCTTGTCGAGGGCCTCCTGGCCCTGCTGCCCGAGCTGCCGCGCGGTCGCGCGGTCCGAGTCGGACTGGGCGCGTGCGCCGGTCGTCGTCAGGCAGGTGATGCCGAGCGAGGCAGCGAAGGCGAGCGAGACCAGAGACGCGTGCGGACGGGCCGCGGTGCATGGACGCATGGGGGATGGATTATCGGCCACCACCCAGCGCGAGCACAACGAAAAGGAGCCCGGCGGCGATCGCCCGATGTGAGGCGAACGGGCAGGTTTCGCCCCCTTCCGGCGGCCGGGCGGAAGGCGCGGCTACCCCGGGGGCATCGCACCTACGGAGCTTGAACCGCTCCGGCCCTTCATGTACTCCTTGCCGCTCTCCGGGCCCCCCCGGGCCATGGCCGAGCGGGGGAAGCACGCAAGCGAACGTGGCGGAATTGGCAGACGCACCAGATTCAGGTGGGTGCGCCGGCCGACGCGGCGGACGTCGCGCTGGCGTACGCGCTGACTGAGGCCGCGGCTGCGAAGGACTGGCGCACCGTCCGCGAGCTCTCGCGCGCCCTCGCGACGCGGCGAGGACAGCCATGACGCCCCACGGCCAGCGGGTGCGTGAGGGGCAGGAGCAGGCGCGCGCGCGCGGCGCCCGCATCGGCCGTCCGCAGAACGCGAAGCTGACGCCCGAAGCGCTAGAACGCGCCCAGGCGATGCGCGCGGCGGGGATGCACCTGCGCGCCATCGCGGCGGAGTTGCACGTGCCAACGACGACGCTGCATCGGGCAATGCGTCGCGAGGAGAACTGCAATGGATGAGCGCCGTCCTGGGTCCCGCGGGAGCTGGACCGTCACTCGTCGCGCGCTCCGTTCGGAGGCTTGCTCGATAAATCGCGACTTGCTGCGGACACGGGTGTTCGCGTACCGGCGCCGGTGCACGAGGCGCATCGTTCGCCGTGTCGCGCGCGTCCGCGCACGTGCGCGCGTCGCTCGGGCGTGCGACGGACCATCCTCACCTGACGGCGCCCCCAACGGGTCGCCCGTCCTGGCCTCGGTGCCTCACCAGCACCGGGGTACCCCCCCGGGCCGGCCCTGCCGACCCGAGGCCAGGGCGGGCGACCTGGGGGCCGGGGGGCAGCGCTGATGCGCGCGCTGCTCGCGGGCGCCGTCGAGCGTCGGATCTCGGCCGATGGGGGGGTGACGTGCGAGGACGGGGGCGGCGGGGCTGTGTCGTCCGCTGCGGCCCGCCGCGAGGACTTCCGCGCGTGGATGGCTGGCCAGCCCCACACGGCAGCGTGCGGGTGCAGGGAATGCCGAGGCGGTGGGAAGGGGCGGATCGCCGAGCAGGACGGCCAATCGGGGCGCCAGCGGCGCCCGCACCTGGCCGAGGGAGGCGGCGCCGCGCCCGGGGGGGTAGGCGAGGCGCGGAGCGCCGAGCGCGGGGCGAGCCGCGACGCCGGCGAGCCCGGTGCGCGGGGTGCGGGGGCGCGTAGCTCCCGCTCTCGGGACACAGGGAGAGGTGTTGCCAACGAGAAGGACGGCGAGGAGAGGAAGAAGAGCGAGAGCCGCGGTGTTCGCCTCCGTAACCTCCAGGAACAGCTACGGTATCTGGCTGTGTCCGTGTCTGGACGCCTCTGCGGCCTCGTCCCGATCAAGGATGCTCAAGCCGTCGAGGTCTGGGCGGGGAAAGGTGATGCCTCCGCTCGGTTTGGGGGCACGCAGCATTGCGACTCTCCCTGGTCCTGCCCGGTCTGCGCCGACCGTCTCCGCAATGAACGCGCGGACCTCCTTCGGCGTGTCGGCGACATGTGTCGTGAGCTCGGTTACGGCACGGACCTCGTCACCCTCACGATCGCGCACACCAAGGGGTGCAGCCTCCGTCGCATGCGCCAGGCCGTCGCGGCGGCGTGGCGCCGCGTGCGGACGCATCGCCGGTGGCGCGAGTGGTGCGCGCGTCACTACGTCGGCGACGTCCGCGCGCTGGAGGTGACTTACGGCGGATTTGCTGGTTGGCACCCACATTTGCACCTGCTGATCGTCACGCGCCGACCTCTCCGCTCTGGCTCCCCTGGGACTGTCCCCGTGACGGATCGACTCGGCCAAATGCGCATGGTGCCAGGGATCTCCTGGGAGGAGATGGGCGCGATCGCCGGCGGCGTCGCGTTGGTCACCGGCGAGGCCCGCGAGCTGCGCGATCTGCTCGCAGACCTCTGGTCTGCTGCGGTCGTTCGCGAGCTCGGGGAGGAGCACGCGCCGGACCGATACCTCGGCGTCGACGTTCGCGAGACGAAGGACTCCGGTTACCTCGCAAAAATGGGCCTTGAGGGGCTCGCCGCCGAGCTGGCCGATGCGGGCCTCGCGAAGCGTGGCAGGGGCGGAGGACACTTGACACCGTGGCAGATTGCGGAGCGCGCGGCAGCGGGGAACAAGCGCTACCAGGCGCTGTGGCGCGAGTACCAGGAGGCGATGCGAGGCGCACACCAACTCGAGTATTCGGCCGCGCTCCGCCCGATGCGTGAACAGGCGAAGCTCGATCGGCAGCGTGAGCAGGTGGAGGCAGAGGGCCGAGCCGCGGACGCGGGCGCGGAGCCCGAGGAGCTGATCACCGAGATCCCGCTCCCCGTGTGGGGCGACATCGTGGCGGCACGCCTGAACGACGGTCAGCTCGTGCGCATCGCGATCCTCGACGCTGTTGACGCCGGCGGTGGCGCGGAGGCCGTTTGGGCGACGATCTGCCGCTTCTACGACGAGCGCGCGGCGCGGTGGCCGTCTCTGAGGACCGCCGAGGCCATCGCCTACGAGATGCGCCGGAAGGTCTCCGGAGCTGCAATGGGTCGCGAGGCTTGAATTCGAGTAGTTGGACTTCGCCGCTTCGCCACGTCGGACCTTGGTCCGCGATTTGTCGAAGCGGTGAGGGCGCCGACCGCCTAGCGGTTGATCGTTAGGTCGAACGCGGGCCTTCGCCACTGCGTCGTGAGCTCCTCGATGCTCACCGACGTGCCAGAAACCTGCCCCGGCCGAGGAGGCGGATCGCTCGGACGAACCGGGGGCGTAGTAGGGGGCCGGCCCGCAGTGTACTTCCGGACCCGTTCGACTCGGCCTAACCTTCGAAAGCATGAAGAAGAAGCCGACGCAGGCGCAGATCGAGAACGCTTTTCTTCCAGCTCGCGAGATCGACGATGCCACGCGGTTCGCCGGTCGCCGGAGCCAGGTCGAAGCCGCGCACCTCGCGCTGCTGACGGTGGGCTCCAACATCGCGATCGTCGGCAACCGCGGGATCGGGAAATCGTCGCTCGCGCGTCAGCTAATCGCAATGGCCTCAGGCAAGACGGAGCTGTTCGACAGGCTGAAGCTCGCGTACGACGAGAAGCACGACTTCCTGACCATCTACTTCGCGTGTGGCAGCCACACGAAGTCGCTCGATCACCTACTGCAACAGCTTCTCACGAACGACGAGTGCCTGAGTCGATGGGCGTACTACGTACCGCAGGCGGTGAAGGAGATGGAGGCAGCGCCTCAACTCAACTTGGGGTTCTTCAAGGGCGAGCTGGGAAGCAAGGCCACCACTGAATCGAAAGCCGCCGTTCTGGAACACGATCTCCAGACGGTCTTCACGAACGTGGCGAACGCCATCGCGAAGCAGGGCCTCGCTAAACACGGCGTGTTCATCGTCGTCGACGAGTTCGATCAACTTGGGCACCGCGACGGCTTCGCGTCCTTCCTGAAGTCGCTGGCGACCAACGCTCCCTCCGTTCGATTCTGCATCGTCGGTGTGGGCCACGACTTGCAAGAGCTGATGAAGCAGCACGGTTCAACGGATCGCTTGTTCGCGGGTGGGATCATCTACTTGCCCCCGATGTCGAACGCCGAGCTAGTCGAGATCGTCACGCTCGCGGAGCAGCACATCGGGGAAGCGATTGTCTTCCACGTGGACGCGAAGTCCTACCTTGCGGACCTGGCCCAGGGCCATCCGTATATGGTGCACTTGATCGGTAAGTACGCGCTGCGTGCCGCGTTTGTCGCGGGCAAGGAGGTCATCTCGCGAGACGACATCGCTGAGACCTTGAAGATTATCGCTGAACGGCAGGCCGATCCCATCCTGGAGGGCCGCTACAAGAAGGCCGTTGCTGCCTCTCCGCAGCGTGAGAGCGTGCTTCGCGCGATGGCAGCGGAGACCAAGCCGGACGGCGAGGTGTACACGACCGATGCCTATCGTGTTGCCCAGGAGCAAGACGGCGTCGAGAACGCGAGCCAGTACGTCGGCAACCTCGTGAGCGACAGCTACGGGGCCGAACTCGTCAACGTGCGCGAAAGGTACTACCGGTTCAAAGATTCTCTTTTCCGCGCCTACTGCCTCGCGCGACCGCGGCAATTCGCTCCGTAGTTGCCTCATCTGCGGCGCTGAGCCGCGCGCGGGCGGTCCGCGAGGCCGAACCGCGCGCCGACGGCACCACGTGCATCATGCGGTCGTTGTCGAACGAGCCCTGGCCCGGTTCTCTAGATCCGGGGACCCGGTCGACGCCCCGGATGCACGAGAGCCGTCTAGCGCTCCGGGCGCTCGCCGGTCACCTCCTCCTCCTGTTGACGATCGCTTGATCCCGCGGGAATTCGGTGAAGTTCACCGGTGAAGGCCGCGGCTCGCGCCGGTGAAGTTCACCGGTGAAGAGTCTTCCGAAGGCCACAGCGCGACGTGGCAATGTCGCCAAGTCCCGCGTAACCTTGCCCGAGCAAATTGCAGGGAGACGGCGACCGCATCCGAGAAGCGAAGGCAGCTCTCGAAGTGGCTCGGGCAAGGGTTGAAGCGATGGTCAAAGAGGGCGCAGTTCTTGGCCGTCTTGACCAGTTTCGCGCCGCCTCCGAGATCGTCCTCGCCTGCGAACGAGAATCTCGCGGACGCGGAGGGCGTCGAGGCCGCACACCTGTGTCCATGGGACGTTCCCTGGAGCGGGGGTGCACCCTGCCCGGTCGTCGTCGCGGATGGGTTGACTGTCCACGTGGCCTACTACGCAAAGGGAGGATGGCGGCCGCCTCCGAACATCCTGCGGCCGGGCGACCCAGGAGAGGTCGTGGGCATCGCGGCTTTCCGACGCTGTTTGGCGCACCGTTTCGGTCCGCCGAACGACGAGGCACTCGAGGGCCATCCGCTCTACGGCCGAGGGCTCGAGATGTACGGCGCTCATCTGGTTGCCCGCTCGTCTTGGATCAGCGAGCTAGAGCGGCGAAATCGCGTGCACCGCTCTCACAACCCCGAGCTCTACGCGAACTGGAAGCACTACGTGTTGTGCTTCCACGACGAGACCTTCGAGTGCATCGCCGAAGGTCATTCCATCGAGGTCGTGGAAGGCGTGCCGTCGGTCCTACTCTCGTGGCTCGCGTCGAAGCGGCCCCAGACCGTCTAAACAAGGGTTCGTGTCACGGCTTCTTGGATCGACGCTGCCTGGTGCGGGCGGCGCTGAGCTCCTTGGCCTCCTTGAGCCGGTAGCTCTCGGCGTCGATCTCGATGACCTCGGCGCGGTGGATGAGGCGGTCGACGAGGGTGACGACGCAGGCGGCGTGGGGAAAGACCTCGCCCCACTCGGTGAACGCCTTGTTGGTGCTGAGCAGGACGGGGCGCTGGGCGTCGTAGCGCCGCGTGACGACCTCGAAGAGGAGGTCCGCGTAGCGGCTGTCGTACGAGAGGTAGCCGACCTCGTCGACGCACAGAAGCTGCGGCATCGTGTAGCGCCGGAGGCGGCGGCCGAGCGCCGCGGAGGACTCCTGCGCGGCGAGGTCGGCGAGCATGTCGCTGGCGGTGGCGAAACGGACAGTGTGGCCGCGAACGACCGCCTGGTGCGCCAGATTCTTGAGGATCATCGTCTTGCCGACGCCGTTGGGTCCGACCAGAACGGCGTTGTGGCCGGACTTGATGAAGGCCAACGTGAAGAGCTCGTCGATCGCCTCGCGGTCGACCTTCTTCGGCCACGACCAGTCGAAGTCCGCCATGGGCTTGAACGCGGCCACGCGGGAGTTTCGGATGCGGCGTTCCAGGCTGCGCTTCTGACGCTCGCGCTCCTCGATGGCAAGCACCTCGGGCAGCCAGGGCTTGTCGACGATTTGGTCGGAGCAGGCGAGCAGGCCGAAGAGGCCCAGCGTCTTGAGGCGATTCTTGATCTCGGCGGGATTGAGGGTGGTCATGCGTCCTCCTTCGTGAGGGCGTCGTAGGTGGAGAGCGCGTGCGGAGTGACGACGAGCTCGGCGTGCTCGCCTCGGGTGACGGGGATGGAGACGGGCGGCGGAAGGCCGCGGCCCGCGCGGCGCCGATCGACGACCTGCCGAACGGCGCCGACGTGAATGGCGTTGCTTTGGAGGACCTCGCGGATGGCTTCCTCGAGCTCGGCGGCGCCGGCGGCGTCGAGGAGCTGCAGGAGCCTGGCGGTCGTACTGCCGATGTTGTCGCCGCGGTCGGCGACGACGCGAAGGAACGCCCGGCTACTGCGGACGGCGCGCGTAAGGCAATCGAGTCCGCGGTGCTCGCGGGCGCGCCGCTTCTCGTCGGCCAGCCGCTCGAGATGATCGGCCTGCTCAATCTGCTGGCCGCGGTCCCAGGAGCGTGGGTGCGTGGCGACGACCTCGTTGCCGTCGACGATCCTCACCTCGTCGAGCGTGGCGAAGGCGACGAGGGTCCGCCGGGTCCGGTCGTGGGGGATCGAATAGTCGTTGAGATCGAACCGGACGTACGGCGTCTTTCCGACTTCGACCTCGAGGCGCTCGTGCGCAGGGAACGGCTCGGCGGGGAGCGGGAGCAGGACGCCGCGCTCGTCCTCGAACGCCTGTCGAACGGTACGCGCGCGGTCTTCGACCCAGGAGCGATCGGTGGCCGCAGAGGCGGTCCACGCTGTCGCCTGCCGATTGAGGTCGGCGAGATCCGTGAAGCTCCGTGCCGCGAAGAACGCGTCGCGGACGTAGCGAATGGCGCGCTCGACGCGTCCCTTTTCGTTGCCGCGCGCCACGGCGACGGGGCGCGGCTCGAAGCGGTAATGCGCCGCCATCGCGAGGAGCGTGGGATGGAACCGGATCGCGTCGCCGTGCCGCTCGAGGACGGCGCTCTTCAGGTTGTCGTAGAGAAGGACCCGGGGCACGCCGCCGAAGTCGGCGAAGGCCTCCACGTGGCCAGTCACGAAGAAGGGCATCGACGCGCCGGGGGAGAATCGCACGAACAGCCGGCGCGAGTAGCTGAGGACCATCACGAACGCCCACAGCGGGCGCTCGGCGCGACCGACCTCCAGTTTGCCGAAGTGCGCCCAGTCGACCTGCGCCTGCTCGCCCGGCATCGTCCGAAGCCGCTGGAACGCCTCCGCGGCCTTGCGCGGCCGGAGGCGGCCGACGAGACGCCGGAGATGATCGGGCCCGCCGGGATAGCCGCGCTCCTTGATCATGACGAACAGCCGACTCGCGCGCAGGCCCGGATACTTCTCGAGTTGTTCGACGACGAACGGGACGAACGGGTCGATCATCGACGGCCGTGGCGCGACGACCTTCCGGTCGACGCCCGTCTGCCGCAGCACGCGCTGGACCGTCGTGTGATGGATGCCGAGCTGGCCGGCGATCGTGCCGATGGGCCATTTCTCGCCGTGATACAGGCGGACGATCTCCGCCTCGGTCTCCTTGGGGATCATCGGTCAGCCCTCCGCTTCCGGCGGCCCACGGGGAACGCGCGGCGCCCGGCGAGCTCGCCGTCGCGGCGCCCGGCGTCGGGGTCGGGCCCAGGCGGCGAGGCGCCCGCCGCAAAGCGAGCAGCGCGCCACGTCTCGAATCGAATCGTCATCGTCGTCCTTCCTGCCGGCGGTGATCTCCGGCGTGAGGGATGACGTCGGCGATGACGCGGCTTGCGTCACCGTGTGATGCGTCACTTTCTTCTCCACGAAGTTGCCCCGGAGACGATCGCGGTACCGGGCCTGGCGCACAGACTGCAGACGCCGAGCCCGGGGCTTCACCCGGTAGGCGGCAGCTGCTCGACGCAGCGACTCCCGTCGGCGCGCCGGCCGACACGCCGAGCAGAGACGTTGCCCGCGCTCGCAGCGGCCGCAGAACCGAAGCTGAACTCGACACCGCTCGCAGAGGGCAAGCCGGTACTCCTCGGACAACACGAAGCTCCATGCCGCCGCTTTCTGGACACGGAGCCCGAGCCGTGATGAACCTCACGGCCTCCCGACACAGGAGACTCCTGAAGGCCCGGGGTTGGCGCCCTGGGCCTTCGCTTATTTGGCGGACCGCGCCTCTACGCTGGCCGGGCCGCGGAGGCCCAGATTTCGCCGGTGAATGGTGAACGGGGCGATCGCGCCGCCGCGGCCTTCACCGATCCGCCGCGGGTCCTCGAGATCGCCGACACCTCCAGCGCGTCGGCGATGTGTCGTGAGCGCGGCCAGCGCCGTGGCGGCCGCCGCGAGACCTGCTCAGCCGGCGTCGCGCGACCGCAAACCTGGGCGTCCGCCTGCCGCAGCCTCGCAGTCGAGCATCCGAGCGCACCCACGCCCAGCGGCGGCAGCGATAGAGTCAGATGATCCGCCTGGCCCTAGGCTCAGCAGTGCGCGTTGGGGCTCGCGTCACCCGTTCGGCGCGGGAGCCGGCTCCGATGGAGTCTCGCTCGTCTCGCGCACTGCGGGAAACGGGATCGGGATCTCCGAGACCGCGCGCTTGAAGCGGCTGGGATAGCCCTTCACGACGAGCTGGACCGCCGAGTAGACGCTGTTGACTGCGGCTCCAATGGTATCGAATGCAAGCGCAAACGCAGGTCCCCCGTTCACGGGGAATTCAGCACGCACAAGGACATGCCGTTCGCTTCCGGGAACAATTCTGACGAAAGGCACGGTGTTGGTCAGCCACTGAAGGACGTCGGCGTAGCTCCCGGGCTCCAACATCTCGAGTTGTGACGACACCGCGAAGAGGTAGTCGTTCACGTGCAACGTTATGTGGGTCTGCTCGGATGGCCCCGGCCCCGGCGCGAGATTGAAGACCCACGCGCGAGCCAAGGGATTGCCCGCGGGCCGGTTGGTGGCGAAGTTGAAACCCGCGGAAATCAACCAACCGGTAACGTCAAATTGGGCCTGTACGCTTCTCTGGTCCGTTTGAACCGCGGGCTGAGGGACATCAACCATGCAACGCCCGCGGCACTTGCCCCGAGGAACCCTCGTGGCCCGTTCGGCCACGCACGGCCCCCTTGAAGGTCAGGACCTTCAGCGTAAAGCCGCCCCGTACGCGGGAGAGAGAGCCAGCATCCAATCCTTGTCGGGCCTCCGTCTTACGCGTGCGGACCGGTCCGCCCGTAGCGAGTTCCTGCGCCCGTCCACCCATCGCTCGGACGTTGACATCGACCCCGGAACCCGCGTCTGGAGCAGTGGAAACAAGGGCATAGATTGAACGGATTCGAGACCTGCTCAAGCGCCGCCGCGTCGATGAATAGATGCGGGAGCTTGTAAGTGTTCTCGAGTGACGACGGGAACTCGCACGCTAGGGCGCTCACCTGCGCCAGCCTTGCGTAGGTATTCGTGAGCGTGACCAAGTAGGGCAGACTTGGGGCGGCGGTGTTGCAGTACTCGACGAAGGTCGGCTCGTGCGCGCGAGTCGGCGCGTCATCCTCGTACCTCTCCATCACGTACTCTTCGAACTGCCGGCCTAGGTACGCCTCCAACCGATCCAAGAACTCGGGCGAAGCAGAGGGCGTACTTCTCGGCGTCGCATCCACGCCCTCTCCGACCCATTCGTCGAGCCCGTCTCGAACCCAGCGCGCTACGTCGGCGTCCAAATCCGGCGACAGCGATTGGCCGGCGGCCCTGCCGTCTTGCCAGGTGAGCCGCGCCACGGTGGCGCCTTCAGGCGTCCGGATCGCTAGGCTCTTCTTCATGGCGTGATCACCTTGTACAGGAGAAGGTGCGGCTTGGTCTTCAGGTAGTCGACCGGATAATCTGCGGGCTCGGGGGGAGGGGTTGGATCGTATCCGTTGCGGGCGGCCCACGACGGGTAGAGCGTCTTGAGAGAGCCGGGCTCCTTCGGGAGGAAGCCGCGCTTTAGCCAGACGACGGGCCCATCCTGTGTCGCGTTGATCTGTACCTCTCTGATGCCCCACCGTCTATAGAGGTCACCCTCGTGCGCGTACACTGCCGTACCGAATCCTCGGCGCCGAAACTCACGCTTCAGAAAGAAGGCGGCGTTGAAAGCCACCGGCCCGGTAGAGGGACGAGACCCGCCGTAAAGGGGCGCAGCTGCGACAATTTTTCGAGCCAACGGACCCCCTTCGGGGCAGAAGAGGCAGTCGCCCCCGGGCTCGTAGACCAGAAGCTGCCACACGAGATCGCGCTCGCTGTGCATCTGGCGTGCGAGGCTTCGCGATCCGTTGAGCTCGTGATCGAACGAATAGGTGGCGTCGAGATCCAGCGCGTCGACCGGGCCCGTCAGGGCGCCCCTAAGCCACTCGACTGAGCCGTCAGTCAGGCGTAGCACCCCATCGCCCGTCCGCTCGCCCATGCGATGGCCGATGAGCGTTCCACAGCCCCACCAATTTCGTCAACTCGCCCGCGGATCTGAAAGGGCGTGAAGTGGCTCAGCGGGCGTGGTGTTCCGGCGGGCATGGTGTTCAGCCCAACCTCGCCTCGTCGACCTCTGGCTCGAGGACGCGGGCCAGCTCCTGCGCCAATGGCAGCGCCTCGATCAGGCACAAACCTTCGACCTGAGCCATCGTGATCGCCGACATCTTCCTGCCTCCCTTCGGCGGGACCACCTCGGCGACCGCATGCATCACCGGCATGGTCTCCCGGCTTCTGTTCCGAAAGTAGCCCGCCCTTGTTGCGGTCGGGCGTCGAAGCACCGCGACCGCATCTACTTTCGGAACGAGCGCCGTGCAATCTAATTTGCATGGTCGCCAGGGTTCGCGACGAGCGAGGGCGCTTCGCCCAGCGTCCCGGCGCCCGCCCGCGCCCGCGCGGCCCTGGCCGTGTCCCCGTCGTGACCTGCATCGCGTGCGGCTCGCGCCTCAGTCGCGGGTGGGTGGCGCGGGCCGTCCGGTCGCCGCACCGATGGGGCTACTGGATGCAATCAGTGCCGGGCCGGCGGGGGCAGGTCAAGGCGGGCGACATCCTCCTGGCGACGACGCCTCGAGAGAACGTGCTCCGGTGGCTCGGCGCGGACGCCGAGTACCAGGGCGCGCTCTGCGTCCAGGCCGTCGCGTGGCTCCTGCACAACGGCTGGTCGCTGCGGCACCTTCAGGATCTCGTCGATCATCTGCAAGCGCTGGGGTTCATGCAGCGGGTGGTCGAACGCGTGTACGACCGCTCCCCCGAGCAGAACCTCGGGCGCGCGCGTGCCACAGGCTACCGTTACGGCGGCGAGCTGCACGCGGAGTTGCCCCGAGCGAGCGCGACGTCGTTCACGATCGAAGAGGATGGAGCATGAAGAAGCTCGCGAGACGCACGAACCGGGAGGACGTGCGCGATTGGTCGCGCCACGAGGGCCGCCACGCGTTCGACGGGTATCTCGAGGACGTCATGGCGCTGCACGCCCAAGGCGTCGAAGCCGCTGAGGACCACAGCGCGCGCATCTTCGTGAAGGACGGCAACGTCATGCTCGTCTCGACGAACCGAGAGACGCTGACCGAGATCGGGCGCGCGCTCCAGAGCGGGAAGTATGGCATCGTCGGCAAGCTCGCAAAGCGTCCCGACGAGGACACGCTCGAACAGATGTTGCGGGACGCGCCGTTCTCGCGCGGCTTGCCCGTGCCGGGCCGCGGCGCGAAGGCGCTGCCTGCGCACGAGGGCGCCGACACCGAGGCCGATGAGGGCGAGCCGCATGGCCACCGGATACGTCGCGGACCCCGGCGGGACGAGTAGTCCGCGCGCCCCCCATGCGGGGGACGACGGTTGACTGAGGATCACTACTGGAGCACCGTGAACGTCTAACCCACAACCGAGGCGCGGCCGGCTTCCCGTCACAAAAGGGAAGCGGCCCGGGAGTCGAGCCCCGAGCCGCCTCATTCGGACGATGCAGTGGACAATGTAACATCGAACAGTGTCGCCGCCAGCGGGGCGAACGGTCACGCGGTGGGCAAAGCGGCCGCGCAGCCGACCGATGGCGTCGCCAGCAACGTCGTCGCGCTGCCGCGACGGCCGAGGCCTGGCCGCGTCGTCCGCAAGATTGGGTCCTGGGAGCTCACGGAGGCGAAGCTCGAGGCCGAGGGAGAGCGTCTGGCCCGCGAGGCCGCCGAGAACCGCGCGCTCGACGCTGAGGACCGCGCGCTCTGCGCCGAGGCCGTCGCTGAGCGTCGGGTCGAGGCGGAGATCGCCGGCATCCGCAAGCTGGTTGCGACGGCGTCCGCCGCGCCCGTCCTGGTGTCCTCGGACGAGGGCGCCGCGCTGACGCCTGCCCTATTTGACGCGTGGCTCTCCTCTATCGACGGCACGACGGACGCGCGCACGCGCAAAGAATACGGCCGCATCGCGCGCGTGCAGTGGATGCCGCTGTTCAAGACGCACGATGCCCTCGACGGCGCGAAGGGAACGCGTAACGCGAAGGCGTACACGAACACTCGGCTCAAGTGCGTGTCGAGGACGATGCACAAGAAGGAGCTGTCGGCCCTTCGGGGGTTCGTCGCGTGGCTCGCAGAGCACGAGTACATCGCGGACGTCCCCCACGTCCCCCCGCCGCCGAAAAAGGCGACGGGCAAGCGCAGTGCGACGGCCCGGCCGGCGCCCGTCTCGTGCACGGAAGCGGAGATGGAGAGCATCATCGCGCGGCTGCCCGAGTGGAGCCCGCGCGCGCGCCGTGGCAGCGAGCGGCACCGCGTGCGCGACGTGTTCGTGCTCGCGTGGGAGACCGGGCTGCGTCCCATCTCCATCGCTCGTCTCCGCGCGCCGACGCACTGGCGGCCCGGCATGCGTGCGCTGAACATCACCGCCGAGATCGACAAGGCGCGCTTCGCCCGCGAGTTGCCGCTTACGCTGCGCGCGGTCGAAGTGCTCGAACGGTGCGCGCCAAAGGAGGGGCTCGTCTTCGGACGCCACGACTACCGCACCTGGCTGAAGAGGGCGGCCCTCGAGGTGCTCGGCGAAGAGCGCGGCAAGCACTTCGCGCGCTACGACTTCCGACACAACCGCGCCGACTTCCTGCTCGACGTGACCGGCGACCTCCGAGGCGTCGCATTCAATCACGGGCACAAGCTGCTCTCGACGACGGACAAGTACCTGCGTCCGAGCCGCAAGGGCGCTGAGGCCATGCTCGCGAAGGTGGCGGCGCGTTCTGGTGCGTCTGGCGGGTCTGGTGCGGCTTCGGTTCAGGCCGAAGGGGTGCTTGACGAGCTGCAAGCCGGCGAGTACACAAGCGTTTCTTCGCGAACGTGGCGGAATTGGCAGACGCACCAGATTCAGGTTCTGGCGAGGTAACTCTCGTGAGGGTTCAAGTCCCTCCGTTCGCACGACATATCGGAGGGTAGCGCGGCCGAGCATCCGCCTCGTCGGCGGCCATGAGGTCGATGACCGAGCTGTTCGCAGGACCGGCGGTCCTCAGACGGCGTCGGACTTCACGAGGGCCTGTTCGTTCCGGACCTCGTTCACGATGTTCGCGATGGTCTGGTTCAGCTCGGCGAGCACCTGATGGGTGATCGCGCCGGGCTCCGAGACGAGCCGCAGGTCGTCGACGTCCGAGA
Source organism: uncultured delta proteobacterium (assembly GCA_963797395.1). Classification (GTDB taxonomy): domain Bacteria; phylum Myxococcota_A; class Polyangia; order Polyangiales; family Polyangiaceae; genus Palsa-1150. Next base: position 2,583,283 of record CAWCPA010000006.1, on the reverse strand, counting down.
GATTCACCGTCACCTGGGCCGGGCGGCTGGCGAGAGCCGCGCGCACACGGCCGCGGAGCTGATCTCGCACCTGCGGGCTCGCGTAGGGCGTGTTGATGATGATTTCGAGCATGCTGTCACCGTAGCCCCCTTGCCGGGCCACGGATGTCATATCGGGACCACACGTCCCGGCAGAGCGTCCCAGCTCGGCCGGAGGGTCTAGCCGCCCGTCGGGTAGAACATCGTCATGCGCGCGCGGCCGTTGGCCGGCAGGGGCGGGATCAGCGGGGTGTTGTCGACGTTCAAGGACGTGCCGACCTGCGCGGCGGTCGCGCGGATCGCGTCGTACGTGGGGAGCGCGTCGGCGCTCAGCGAGAGGACGATCGGGTAGTCGTCGGTGTTGTACGTCGCCAGCGCGCTCGGGCCGAAGCCCAGGTCGCCCGGGATCTGCGGGGGCACGACGGACATCTGGCTCGCCGGCACGATGATCGTCCAGTTGCCGACCTTCCGGTCGCCGCCCGCGTCGTCCAGCAGATCGAAGAACTGCACCTGCACGAACGTCGCCGTCGCGCCGGTGAGCGGCGTGTCGGACGTCCACGACAGGGTCGGCTGCGAGGGGTTCGTCGTGTCGATGCTCGCGCCCGTGATCGCGGGGAGGGCGTCGTTCAGGTCGATCGTGTCGCTGGCCGACGGAGACGCCGAGGTCGTCGCGCTCACGCGGTCCGCGATGGTGAGCTGCGAGACCCCGCCGCTCTGATAGGCGCTCTCGTCGACCTCCACCTGGTCGAAGTCGCCGAAGCCCGGGTGAATCGCGAAGGTGGACTGCAGGACGCCCGCGTCGACCGTGCCCGGCGTGTAATCGGTCCCCGCCGAGATGGGGACGGAGGAAACCGGGTCGGTGACCGTGTACTCGGTGGCCGTCGTGTAGGGCCCGTCGGCCGGCGTCGTGTTGAGCAGCGTGACGGTCTCCGTGCCGAGCGTCGTCGACCAGCTCGAGGACGTGAAGTCGACCCGGGAGACGCCCCCGTCGAGGGTCGGGCTGCCCTTGCCCCCCTGCCACGCCAGCGGCCCGTCGGTCCCCAGCGCCTCGAGGAGCACGGGGAACTGGCCGCTCGAGTTCGTGCATCCGGGGCTGAGCCCGTAGTCGATCTCGCCCGGCGTCTCGTCCTGGTTGTTGCCGCAGATCCCGCTCGTCGCGTGGTAGCCGGCGACCCCCGCGTCGCCCTGGGCGAACGGGCTGTACGTGATCTCCGCGGCCTCCCCGGGGGTCGGCGCGATGGGCCCGTCGATGACCTTCAAGACGTCGCCCGGCTTCACGCCCGTGATGGTCAGGAGGTTCGGTGCGTCGCTCGTCCCGAGGAGGGCGGTGACCTGGCTGCCCGCCGCGACTTGCTGCACGACGCTTCCCAGCGCGTCGGTGACGGCCGTCGCGAGGACGTTCCCCGACGCGTCGTCGAAGACGATCGTGACCCCCATCTCGGGCCCGGAGGCGTCGATGACCAGCACCTGGACGGTCGTGGGAGGCGCCGGCTCTTCGACGACGTCCGGCGGCGCGTCGGGCCCCGCCTCCGGCACGGTCGTGGGCATCGAGCCGTCGGGCGTCGTGGTCGCGTCGTAGACCGGCGAACCGGCGTCGGGCGTCTCGAGCTCGCCGGCGTCGAACTGGAAGTTCGACGACGAGGAGTTGAAGCACGCGAGCATGGCCGTAGACGCGAGGGGAGCGAGGACGAAGGCGAGACGAGCGCGACGCATGGATGGGAGCGTCACTATCCCGCCAAGAGGGATCGGGGGTCAACGCCGCTCCCATTTCCCGCATCACGTCTCCGCGAGCGACCGCACGACCCGGTGAACGAGCCCATAGGCGACGGCCTCCTCGGCGCTCATCCAGAGGTTACGCTCGGTCTCTTTCTGCATCTTCGCAGGGTCTCGCCCCGTGGCTCCGCGAAGATGCCGTTCAGGCGCGCGGATCTGCCTCATCTGGGCGGCCTCGATCTCGACGTCCGACGAGGGACCGCCGACGCCCCCGAGCGGCTGCTGGAGGAGGAACCGCGTGTTCGGGAGCGCATACCGTTCACCTCGCCGAAGACCAGCACCGTCCGCGCCTCGAAGAGGCCTTCGCGCGCCGCTTCGAGCGCGCCACCGGTCAGCCCCCGCACGCCGCTTGAACCATCGCGGACCGTTTCTGTCCGCATGCCCTGCGATGCTCTCCGCATGGAAACCACCCACGCGAGCACCGATCCCTCCTCCAAGAAGACCCACGCCGGCCGCTGCAACTGCGGCGCGGTTCGCTTCGAAGCCGACTGCGACACGCGCACCGGCACGAAGTGCAACTGCTCGTTCTGCATGCGCCTCGGCATGCTCACCACGGTCGTGAAGCCGCACGAGGTCCGCGTGCTCTCCGGCGAAGACCACCTCACGAGCTGGGGCGGCGACATCGGAAGGCGCTACTTCTGCAAGACGTGCGGCGTGCAGTGCCTCTCCCGGGGGCACCTCAAGGAGCTCGGGGGCGACTATGCGACGGTGAACTTCCTCGCGCTCGAGGGGTTCGACTACATCCACACGCGCGTCCTTTACTGGGACGGCCGGCACGACAACTGGAAGGCCGGCATGCGAGATCAGCCGTGGCCGGTCGTTGCCCTGGGATGAGACGGCCGAGGGTCGACTCTTCTAGGCTCCAGGTACTCCCCGATCATGGCCACCAAGAAGAAGACGACCCCCAAGCCTGCATCGTCGAAGACCGCGGCCAGGCCGCAACCGCTCATCGCCGTGAGAGACGTACGAGCGAGCAGTCGCTGGTACTCGAAGCTCCTGTCCGGCGATCGCACCTCCGAGTTGTACGAGAGCGATCACGCCCATCTCTACGATCGCATCCTCTGCGACGGTGCGCTCGTCCTTCAGCTTCATGCCTGGGACGAGGAGGAGCACCCGAACCTCGTGAACCGGGACGAAGCTCGCCCCGGGCACGGTGTTCTTCTCGGTTCGAGGTGGATGACTTCGATGCTGCGATCGAACGTGCTCGCGGCGTGAAGGCGAAGATCCTCGAGAAGGCCCGCTTCAATCCGGCGCCGGCCCATCGAGAGATCTGGCTCGAGGATCCGGACGGATACGTGGTGGTCATCTCGAGCCCCGATGGAGAAGCGCCGCCCTCATGAGGGTCGGTAGCTCGGGCGTGCGGGCTAGAGCGGCTCGGCGATGCGATAGACCTTCGTCGCGTCGCTGGCGTTCACGAAGTACACGAAGCCGTCCGACAGCACGAACATCGACGCAGGCGGATCGCCGGCGCCGACGTTCGTCACGGTGACCCCCGTGTGGCCGCACCCGCCCGTCTTGCATCTCCAGATCGAGCCGCTGCTCCCGAGCCAGTAGAAGCCCGACGCGTCCACCGCGGTCTGCTTGATGAGGTCCGGAGCGGTGTTCGTGATGAGGGTGGTCGGCGTCGCGCACCCGGTGACCGCGCAGGTGCTCACCGAGCTGCCCGTCGCGGGCGTGCCGTACTGGGTCATGTAGACCGTGCCGTCGAAGACATCGAGCGCGCTCGGGATCGTCGCCGAGATGAACGTCAGGTTCCCGTCGGCGCAGCCCGCGGCGATCGTGCACGCGGCGATCGTGGGCGCGCTCGCGTCGAGCGCGAAGTACTCGTAGACGAAGTTCGTGTCGTCGAGCGCCATCGGCGTGTCCGCGGCGGAGGTCCCCATGCCGGTGCCGCCCGCCATGGTGACGGCCTGCGTTCCGCCGTCGGCGATACGGACGATGTTGATCCAGTCGTTGCGCGAACCGTAGATGCTGGAAGCGAACAGGTTCCCGCTGGCGGTCCAGGTGTTGAGGTCCGAGGTCGCGAGCGGCTGCAGGGTGCAGTTCGACTCGGTGCACCACTCGAGCGGTTCGTTGCCCAGCTCCGACTGGACGGCGAGGATGCCGCCCGACGTGGTGATGCGCTGGTTGAAGCTGTTCAGCACCAGGGGGCTCGAGAGCAGGTGGTCGATCACGCACGCCGAGGCCGCGCACTCGTCGATGCCGCCGTTGCCGCCGTCGTAGATGACGTTCGTGAAGACGTTCCCCTGGTCGACGCCGAGCCCCACGATGGCGGGGCCGTCGGTCATCACGACGACCGGCGCGCACTGACCCTGGGTGCAGCTCATGTCCGGGTCGGCCGGGTTCCCGCACGCGTGGCTGCACGCGCCGCAGTTCTGGCCGGAGGTCACGACGTTCACGCACTGCCCGCTGCAGGCGGTCAGCGGCGCCGAGCAGTCGGGCTCCTCGACGGCCGCCTCCGCGGCAGCGTCCGCGGCGCCCCCGTCTCCCGGAGGACCCCCCATCGACCCGTCGCCCGATCCGCTGCCCGGGTGGCCCGCCGCGTCGTCGCCGCTCGACGCCTCGAGCTCGCCGCTCGCGTCGCTCGCGCCCGGGACGTCCTTCAGCCCCACGAGCGCCGTACAGCCGCCGAAGAGGCCCGCGGCCGCCGCCACGAAGGCCAGGACCGGGACGAGACGTGAAGAATGCATGAAGAGCTGGCTCCGAAAGGAGCGAGCTTACATCAGGGACCGGCGACTGTGGTGACGCCCGGCTGCGCCGTGCACCGGCGTTCACGCCCGGGCGGGCTTACCGCGTGAACGTCGCCCTTTCCCGCCGGTCCGGCGCTTGCTGAACCCCGTGCCCGGTCGCAGCCATGTCGATGCGAACGCACCGCCTCGGCGCCCTCGCCGGCGCCTGTCTCCTCGCCGCGTGCGCGGACAGCCCCCCGTACTACTCGAACAGCTACGCCGTCGCCGGGGCCTTCGCCGCGGTCGCGGGCGCCCTCACGGTCGCGCAGGAGGTCGCGAGGCTCGGCCCGACCCCGGGCACCTGCGCGCAGGCGACGTGCGGCGGGTGCTGCGACACGAGGCAGGTGTGCCGCCCGGGAAGCAGCGACACCGCGTGCGGCGCCGGGGGCGACCGCTGCTACGACTGCACGCGGATGGACGGGATGTGCGCGGGCGGCGCGTGCGTCGACGGCGACGGAACGGCCGCGGGCAGCGCGCCGGCCTCTCCGAACCTGCCGGCCTGCGACGTCGCGTCGTGCCCGAAGTGCGCGCTCGGCAGCCCGTGCTGCTCGAGCGGGGGCGCCTGCACGTGCAGCGTCGGGAACCTCTGCCTCTGACGAACGGGCTCCCAACTAGGGCAAAATTTAGAGCTGGCCGTCGTTCCGAAGGAACGACGGTCGCTCCTAGGCCGGGCGCTTTTGCAGGGACGCGACGGTCCCCTGGTGGAGACGCCGGTTGAGAGCGGGCGGCAGCCGCATCGTCGCGGCCTCGAGCTCCAGGACGAGCGCCCCCGGAAGGACCCGGAGCAGGGGGTTCAACTTCATGTGGCCGCTCGTCAGCACGTTGCCGTAGTGCCGGAGATTGCGCAGCTCGAGCCCGGCCGCCGCGGCGAGGGTGGCCACCTCGTCGTCGTGCAGGAGGAAGATGTGGCCGTCGGCGTTGGGACGGAACTGGAGCGCCTCGTACTTCTCCGGATCCTTGCAGTCCGAGAACCGGGGCAGGCGATTGCGCATGTAGCCGCCGTTGGGCGTGGTCATGACGATCCACCCCCCGGGCACCACGAACTTCGCGACGCTCCGCAGGAACTCGTCGGGGTGCGCGACGTGCTCGATGACCTCCCCGAGCAGGACCGCGTCGAAGGGCCGTGGGAACGTCTGCTCGAGCGCGTTGCCCGGCGCGTAGTGCACGACCCCGCGCTCGTGCTTCGCGCGCACGTAGTCGGCGAGCTCGGACCGGATGTCGTTCCACGTGACCTCGTACCCGAGCTCGGCGAGGGCGAGGGTGAAGTTGCCCTGCGCCGCCGCGACGTCGAGGACGCGCGCCCCGGGTCTCACGGCGCGGGAGAACGCCTCGAGGGTCAACTTGCGGCGAACCCGGTAGGCGTACTCGTAGCCGGAGCGCGGCGCCTGGCCGCCGATCTCGAGGCGATCGTAGTGGTGGCTCAGCCGCCAGCTCTCGGGCCAATCGGGCGAGTCTGCCAGGTACCGCATCGCGCCGGACGCTAACCCACGGCCCCGCTCCACGCCAATTCGCGCTGCCGCGGGCGGCGCACCGGCTCGAGGCCGGCGCGCCGTGCTCGGACCGAACGGCTACTTGCTCGGGGACGCGGGGGCCGGCGTGGCCGCCGCGCCCGCCGCCGGAGCCTTGCTCGGCGCGGCCTTCGCGTCCTTGCCCGTCGCATCCTTCGACGGGGCCGCGTCCTTCGGAGCGTTGGCCGCCGTCGCGCCCGCGGGCGGACCGTCGGCTTCGACGGCCTGGCCGTTGAACTCCTGCACGACGAAGTCCGTGTAGCGGTTGAGGGCCATGTGCTCCTTCGTGTCGTTCGCGGCGAGCGGGTGGCTCGACCCGTACCCGACGACGACGAGGCGGCCCGCGTCGACGCCGTTCTTCGTGAGGTAGTCGGCGATCGACTGCGCGCGGTCGCGCGAGAGCTTCATGTTGTCGAAGCCCTTGTCTTCACCCGAGTTGTCGGTATTGCCCTCGATGCGAAGCTTCGTGATCTCCGCGTTGTCTTTCAAAATTTGCACGAGCTGGGTGAGAATCTTCTTCGATTTGTCGTTGAGGACGATCTTGTCGCTGCCGCTCGCGTATTCGATGTCGCCCGGCATGTCGATCTTCGTGTCGGACTTCATCTGAACGCCCTTCAGCGCGACCTTCGGCGGCGCGGGCTTCGGCGGCGGCGGCGGCTCGGGCGCCGGCGCGGGCGGCGGCGGGGCGGCGGCGGTCTTCACCTCCGCGTGCGCGGCGCAGCCGCTGGTCACCGCAGCCGCCAGGCCGATCGACGTCACGGCGAACAGCGGGAGAACCACCTTCTGAATCCTCATGAGAATGCCTCCTTTAAAAGCGATGGGCATTGGTCGAGGCACACCCCGCCTCACGCCCCACGCCTGGCAACAACCGACCGCGGAGACTAGATGACGCGCCGCATGCTTGGGAAGAGCCGGAAAAAGCGCCTACCGCTCGGCACACGCACTCCGTCCCCTCGGGCTCGCAGTGAGCTCGCCAGCGACCGTGCCACCCCTTTCGCGTGACCCCGAGCGGTCACACATCTATGTAGAGGCTGACCGAACGCGCCCTGGCGCCCCCTGATAATCCAGAACCCCCGACCCTCTTCTGCGACTCTTCCGGTCGCCTCCCCCGAAGCCAGCCTCTTGCGCGAGGCCGTCGAGCGGCACCGCGTCGTCCTCGCCGAACGGCTCGCCGCCGGTGAGGATGGGCTCGCGCTCGGCCGAGCGAACGCGCGCTTCCTCCGGGCCTGCCTCGAGGCGCGCTTCAACGAGGCGCAGCGCCTCTCGGGCCTGCCGATCGAGCACGGCGGCATCGCGCTGGGCGCCGCGGGCAGCCTGGGCCGCGGCGCGGTCGCGTTCCGAAGCGACGCCGACGTGGTCGTGGTGGTCGACTCCACCAAGGTCGACGCGCGCAACGCGACCGCCTTCGCGGAGGCGCTGCTCTATCCGCTCTGGGACGCGACGCTCGCGGTCGGGCACCAGGTGCTCAGCGTGGCCGACTCGCTGCACCTCGCGCAGTCCGACCTCGCGACGGCCACCGGCCTCCTCGACCTGCGCATGCTCGCGGGCGACCCGCAGCCCGTGCGCGACCTCCTCGCGCGCGCGCACGAAGGCCTCTTCGGCGAAGACGACGTCAACAAGTTCATCGACCGCCTCGACGCCGAGGCGCACGCGCGGCACGAGCGCTTCGGCGGCTCGGTGTACCTCCTCGAGCCCGACGTGAAGAGCGGCGCCGGCGGCCTGCGCGACCTCGACGGCGCGCGCTGGGCGGCCCGAGCGCGCTACCGCGTGACCAACGGCGAGGGCGACGCCAGGCTCGGCGCCTGGGGAGAGCTCGTCCGCCTCGGCGTCCTCGTCGGGCGCGAGGCGCAGGAGATCGCCGCGTCGGAGGAGTTCCTCTGGCGCGTGCGCAACCGCCTCCACGCCCGCGCCGGGCGCAAGACCGACCGGCTGGGCTTCGAGGAGCAGGAGGCGCTCGCGGTCGCGATGGGGTACGGCGCCGACCGCGCGCTCGCGGCCGAGCGGCTGATGCAGGACTACTACCTGCACGCCCGCGCGGTCTCGCGCGCGCGCGCCGGGCTGCTCGCGCGCCTGCGGCCGATGAAGCGCCGCACGAAGGCGGTGCCGACGGTGGACCTCGGCAAGGGCGTGCGCCTCTTCGACGGTCAGGTCACGATGGCTGCCGCGCAGGAGCTCCCGGCCGACCCGGCCCTCGCGATGCGCGTCTTCGCGGCGTGCGTGCGGCAAGAGGCGCCCGTGCTGGCCTTCGCGCGCGACGCGATCACGCGCGTCGCGACGGACCCGAGCTGGTGCGACCGCCTGCGAACGAGCCGCGAGGCCGCGGACCTCTTCGTCGATCTCGTGTGCACCGTGCCCGAGACGCGCACCCGGCGCGGGTCCATCGTGGGGGAGCTCCACGACGTGGGGCTGCTGCTGGCGATGGTGCCGGAGTTCTTGCCGGTCACCGGCCGCGTGCACCACGACATCTACCACGTGTACACGGTCGACGTTCACTCGGTGGCCGCGCTCGACCGCCTGCGACAGCTCGCGCGCGGCGAGCTCGCGCACGAGTTCCCGCTGGCCTCGCGCCTCGCGGCGGAGATCACGCGCCCGCGGCCGCTCTTCCTCGCGACGCTCCTCCACGACGTGGGCAAGGGCTGGCCCGACGCCGACGGCTCGCGCAAGAACCACTCGAAGGCCGGCGCGGACCTGTGCAGCACCATCTTGCCGCGGCTCGGGCTCGGCGCGGAGGACGTCGAGGAGGCGCGCCAGCTCGTGCAGCAGCACCTCCTCATGTACCACGTGGCGACGCGCCGCGACCTCGACGACCCGGCGACGATCGAGGAGTTTTGCCGGGGCGTACGCGGGCGGGAGGGCCTCCGGTACCTCTATCTGCTCACGGTCTCGGACCTCTCGACGACGTCGCCCACCGCGATGACCTCGTGGAAGGCGCGCATGCTCGACGAGCTCTATTTCGCGGCCGAGGCGTACCTCGCGGGCCAGCAGCCGCGCGCCGACGCCGAGCGGGTCGCGCGCGTGCGCGAGGCCGTGCGAGGCGCCTGGTCGGGGCCGACCGAGCCGCTCGAAGCGCTGCTCGCCACGATGCCGGAGCGCTACCTCCTCGCCAACTGGCCCGAGTCGATCGTCCAGCACGCACGGGTCGTGGCCGAGCGCGGGTCGCGGGCGGCGCACGTCGCGCGCGTCACGTCGCGCCACCCCGAGGCGGCCGAGCTGTGCGTCGTCGCCGACGACCGGCCGGGCCTCCTCGCGAGCATCGCGGCGGCCATCACGGCCAGCCGGCTCGAGGTCCTGGCGGCGCAGGTCTATTCGCGGACCGTCGGCGACAAGAGCGAGGCGGTGGACGTCTTCTGGGTGCGCGACCGGGACGGCGGCACCGAGGGCGTGGAGTTCGCGATGCCGCGGCTCGCGCGGGACCTCGAGGACGTGTGCTCCGGGCGCGTCACGGCCGAGGAGCTCTTGCAATCGCGCACCGGCTCCACGTCGCCCTGGCGCGAGCGCCCGAGCCCCGCGGTGCCCACGGAGATCCTCCTCGACGACCGGGCGTCGCCCCGGCACACGGTGGTCGAGGTCTTCGCGAAGGACCGGCCCGGCCTGCTCTTCACGCTGTCGCACGCCCTCCACGAGCTCGGCCTGTCGATCGCGCTCTCGAAGATCAACACCGAAGGCGCCCGCGTGGCCGACGTCTTCTACGTGGGCGAGCTCGATGGCTCGAAGGTCGCCCGCGGCCCGCGGTACCACGAGATTCACGACGCGCTCGTGCGCGCGGTCGAGGGATGAAGCTCCGTTCCCTTCAAGTGTGGGAGGATGCAGGTCGATGATGAATTCGAGGGTGGCGCTGGCAGGTCTCGCGTGGGTGCTCGTGGCGTGCGGGGGCTCGTCGCCGCCGGCGCAGACCGGAGGCTCGTCGCCGCCGGCCACGGCCGAAGCGCCCGCGACGCCGCCGGTCGCCGAACCGGCCGCCACGCCCGACAAGGCGGCGGGCACGCGCGCCTTCGACGCGGGCAACTACGAGGAGGCCCGCAAGGACTTCGAGGCCGCCTCGAAGAAGAACCCGAACGACTACGAGGCGCTCTTCAACCTCGGCGTCTCGTGCGACAAGCTCGGCGATCCGAAGTGCGCCGAGACCGCGTACAAGGGCGCGCTCGCCGCGAACCCCGGGCTCGAGGCCGCCTCCGAGCAGCTCGCCGCGCTCTACATCGACGCGGGCCGCGCCGACGACGCGGCCGACGTGGCGCAGGCGGGCCTCGGGAAGCACCCGAGCAGCGCGCCGCTGCACGAGAACATGGGCCTCGCCCTCGCCATGAAGGGCGACCAGGACGGGGCGAGCAAGCAGTTCGCCGAGGCGGTCAAGATCACCCCGACCGACGCGATGTTCCACCTCACGTTCGCCCACTGGCTCAACGTGTGGAAGGTCAAGGGAGCCTCACCGCACCTCGACGCCGCGCGCGACCTCGCGAAGGACGACTACGCGATGATCGACTCGATTGGCCACGAGTACCGCATGGCCGGCGAGTACGACTCGTGCGTGAAGCTCTTCGACCGCGCGGTCGCCATGAAGGACGGGGGCGAGGTGCGCACCGAGCGCGCGCTCTGCCGGCTGGGCCTCAAGGACGACAAGGGCACGATGACCGACCTGCAGGCCGCGGTGCAGACGGAGCCCTCGTACGCGACCGCGCACTACTACCTCGGCGGCCGGCTCGCCATGACCAAGCGCTACAAGGACGCCGCGGCCGAGTACGCGAAGTACCTCGAGCTCGCGCCGAGCGGCTCGCTCGCCAAGCCCGCGGCCGACCGCCTGAAGGCCGCGCAGGACGCCGCGAAGAAGAAGTGACCGAGAGATTTGAACCGCCAGGACCCCAAGGAACGCCAGGGTCTGAGAATCGGAATTCGAATTTCTCCCCTGGCGTCCCTGGCGTCCCTGGCGGTTTTCTCTCTCTCGTTCAGGCGCTCTTGGCGGGGATGAAGGCCATGGCGCGCTCGGCCATCGCGGCGATCGTGAGCGAGGGGTTCACGCCGGGGTTGGCCGAGACGCTCGCGCCGTCGATGACGTAGAGCCCCTCGTACCCGAAGACGCGATGCTGGGCGTCGATGACGCCCTCCTCCGGGTTCGCGCCCATGCACGCGCCGCCGAGGATGTGCGCGGTCGTCGGGGTGCCCATCAAGGTCTCGGTGAGCATGCTCACGGGCACGCCGCCGACCTTCTTCCCGAAGCGATCGGCGAGCTCGGTGGCCTCGGGCAAGAACGCCTGCGGCGCCTGCGACGGGTCGTCGAGCTCGGTCACGACGGCCCGCCGGAAGCCCGTGAAGGGGCTTCGGCCGAGGCGGAGCGAGATCGTGCCCTCGAGCGACCGCATGTAGAGGAGCACCTGGCTGTGCCGCGCGAAGTCGGGGACGGTGAGCGCGCGCGCCCACAGGGCCGGGTGCCGCAGCAGGCCCTTGGCGGCGCTCGCGAGGCGCGCGATCACGTTGGGGCCCGGCGCGTGGGGCAGCAGCATCGTCCGGAAGAACCCCGAGCCCGCGGCGTATCGCACCGGCTCGATGTGGCTGTGGTCGTCCGTGTGGAGGATCGAGGTGATCGCGATGCCCTCGGAGAGGTCGTCGCGGCCCGGCGTGACGATGCCGATGAGGGCCTCGCTGTTCGTGCGCACCGACTGGCCGAGGCGCGCCGAGAGGAGCGGCAGGCCCTCGGGGTCCTCGCGCATCGCGAGGAGGAGGGGCATGGTGCCCATCACGCCGCCGGAGCAGATCACGCGGTCGGCCGTGAACGTGCGCTTCGCGCCGCCGAAGGTGGGCTTCGTCTCGACGGCGTACCCGCCGCGGCCCGCCTCGCCGCGCGGGCGGATCGCGAGGACCTCGGTCTCGGCGTGCACGGCGGCGCCGCGCTTCTCGGCCAGGTAGAGGTAGTTTCGATCGAGCGTGTTCTTCGCGCCGACGCGGCACCCGGTCATGCAGGCGCCGCAGAAGGTGCAGCCCGTGCGCTCGGGGCCCTCGCCGCCGAAGTACGGGTCGTTCACGCTTACGCCGGGCTCGCCGAAGAAGACCGCGACGTCGGTGGGGTGGTAGTGCTGCTCGCGGCCCATCTCGGTCGCGATTTCCTTGAGGGCGCGGTCGCCCGGCGTCTCGCGCGGGTTCGGCGCGGCGCCCAGCATGCGGCGGGCGGTCGCGTAGTGGGGCGCGAGCTCGCGCGCCCAGTCGGCGAGGTGCGCCCACGACGAGGCCTTGAAGAACCCGTCCTTCGGGAGGGGCAGGGTGTTCGCGTAGACGAGCGACCCGCCGCCCACGCCGACGCCGTGCAGGATGGTCACGTGCTCGAAGAACGACATCTGGAAGATGCCGTGCAGCCCGGCCGCCGGCATCCACATCCAGCGGCGAAGATCCCAGTTGCTCTTCGGGAAGTCTTCGAGGCCGAAGCGCTTGCCCTTCTCGAGGACCGCGACGCGGTAGCCCTTCTCCGCGAGGCGCAGCGCCGAGACGCTGCCGCCGAAGCCCGAGCCGACGATGATCCAGTCGTAGTGGTCGCCGTTCATGGTGCGGCGGGGACTCTATCCTTGCTCGCTCCCTCCGGCACCGAATCCGCGCAGCACGCGCCCGCGCCCGTCCTCCCCCCACTCCCCGACCGCCACGAGCCGCCCGCTCGGGTCGAGCCACGCGCACGGCGCGCCGGGCGGCGCGGGGGCCTCGGCGTCCGCGGGGGCCACGGGCCGTCCGTGCCCCGCGTCGCGCGCCCCGGCCTCCGTGAGGCGCACCACCGGGAGCGCCCGGGCCGCGGCCGCCGCGGGGGCGAGCAGCGCGGCGCGCAGGGCCTCGACCGGCGCGTCGAGGGACAGCGCCTCGCGGAGGCCGAAGCACCCCGAGCGCGTGCGGCGCAAGCTCGTGAGGTGCCCCACCGTCGCGAGGCCCTTCGCGAGGTCACGCGCGAGCGCGCGCACGTAGTACCCCTTGCCGACCTCGAGCGACACCGAGAGCGCCGGCGGCTCTCGCGTCGCGCCGGTGACGCGGAGCCCTCGCACGACCACCGGCCGCTCCGCGAGCTCGACGGCCTCGCCGCGGCGCGCCTTCGCGAAGGCCCGCTGGCCTCCCGTGCGAATGGCCGAGAAGACCGGCGGCGCTTGCAGCGCGCGCGTACGCTCGATCGCGAGCGCCTCCGCGAGGAGGGCCGGCTCGTCGTCCCCGTCGCGCCACGCGGCGAGCGCCTCGAGCACGGGACCGGGCACGGGCGCGCGCGCGGTCTCCTGTCCCTCGGCGTCGAGCGTGTCGGTCTCCACGCCGAGCGCGATCGTCGCCTCGTAGGCCTTGTCGTGCGCCGTGAGCCACGCCACGAGCTTGGTCGCCTCGCCGAAGGCCACGACCAGCACGCCCGTGGCCATCGGGTCGAGGGTCCCGGCGTGGCCGACCGCGCGCGTGCGGAGGGCCTTGCGCATGCGCCACACGACGTCGTGGCTCGTCGGTCCGCGCGGCTTGTCGATCACGAGGACGCCGTCGGGCGGCGCGTTCGGCGCAGGCACGAGGGGGATCGGCCGAACCAGACCGACCGGCGCTCGGCGACCGCGCGGTCGAGCATCGCCTGGATCTCGCTCCGCACGCGCTCGGTGACGCGGCCGACGAGCACCTCGTCGTCGGCCTCCGCGGGGTCGTGGCCGGCGAGGTCGATCGGCTCGCCGAAGAAGATCTTCCACTTGGTGGGGGCGGGGAGGAGCCCCGCCGGGCCGAGCAGCGGGAAGGTCGGCGTCACGGGCAAGTAGGGGATGCCCACGGCCTTCGCGAGGTACTCGACGCGCGCGAGGATGGGGCTCGCCTCCTCGCCGCCGACGATCGCGACCGGCACGACGGGCGTGGACGTGCGCAGGCCGAGCTTCACGAAGCCGCCGCGCCCGAAGCGCTGGAGCTTGTACCGATCGCGAAAGAGCTTCCCGACGCCCTTCTTGCCCTCGGGGAAGACCGCGACGAGCGCCTCGTTCTCGAGCAGGCGCTGCGCGTTCTCCTGGCAGGCGCGCACCGCGCCGATGCGGTTCGACATGTTGCCGACGAACGGGAAGTGGAAGACCCCGTCCTCCACGAGCCAGCGCACGTCCCGGCGGCGCGGGTGCTCGCGTCGCACCGCCATGCGGAGCATCAGCCCGTCGATGGGGAGCGTGCCGGAGTGGTTGGCGACGAGGAGGCACCGGCCCTCGGCGGGGATCTTGTCGACCCCGTGCACCTCGACCCGGAAGTACTTGTCGTAGAAGAGCTCGAGGAGCGGGTAGATGCGCCGCTCGTAGGCCGGGTCGTACCCGAACTCGTCGACCTCTTCGCCCTCCATCGGGGAGGTGGAGCGCACGATGGACGTCGCGGCGCCGCGCTCCGCCGCCGGGCGGAAGTCGCCGGAGAACGCGCCGGTCTCCGGGACCTGAGCCTCGGCGTCGGAGGGGCTCGCGCCGCGCTTTCGTTTCCGGTTCCTGGGCGGGGTCATGGGCCTCCCTCCGACAAGAGCTTCACGTCGCGAATGTGCTGGGCGCCGGCGAAGTCGAGCACGGCCTCGCGCGTGGAGTACGCGGGCTGAAAGCCCATCTCGGCCGTCGCCTTGCGCCCGTCGGCCACGCACAAGAAGCGCAGGTATTTGAGGAACGACGGCGGAGCCTCGACGAGCTGCGCGACCCAGCCCACCCGCGCCACCGACTCGGCGACGGGGTGGGGGACCGGGACGCCGATGCGTCCCGCCAGGCGGATGGCGGTGGAGAGCGGAAGCACGCCGTCTCCCACGATGTTGAAGGTGCCCGGGGCGTCGCGCAGGACGGCCAGGTGCATCGCGGCGATCGCGTCGGCCTCGTGCAGGAACTGAACGAGCGGGTCGAAGCCCATCATCGTGGGCACCACGCGGCGCGCCAGGTACCGGGTGAGGGTGTTGTTGACGGTGGGCCCGAGGATCGGGGCGGTGCGCAGCACGGTGACGACCATCTCGGGCGAGCGCTGCGCGAGCTTGTGGACCTGCTCTTCCGCGTCGATCTTGTCGGCGAAGAACGGCTCGCTCGTGGGCGCGCGGAGCGGGTGCTTCTCGGAGAGGAAGTTCGGGTTCGACGGGCGCGCCCCATAGAGCCAGGTGAGCGACCAAAGTACGAATTTGCGCACCTTCGCTTGCCGCGCTCCGACAACGACGTGCATCGTCCCGACGCTCTCGAGCTCGTGCGCCCACGCGGTCCCGTGCGTGGGTGAGGCGAGGAAGGCGAGGTGCGCGAGGGTGTCGACCTGCTCGGCGGCGAGGATCTCCGCGACGGTGGACTCGGCGGCAGGCTGCGTGAGGTCGACCTCGTGAAACCGGGTCTTTCCGCCTGGTTTGGCGGTGGGCGGCGGCTTCACGTCGAGGGCGACGATGCTCTTCACGCGCTCGTCTTGTTCGAGCATTCCGATGAGATTGCTCCCCAGAAACCCGGCGGCCCCCGTGATCGCGATCGTGCGGGACGTGACGTTCGGGGTGTGCGTGGCGTCCTCGGGCACCGACGTAGAGCTCATGCGCGCTCGCGAACGTAGTAGGCGAAGCCGCGGAGGGCTATGCCCATGTTAAGCTTGCCAAAGCGATGACGATCTCCACCATCCCGGCGCCGTTGCGCCTGGGGCCCTACGAGCTGCTCCGGCGGATCGCGACGGGCGGGATGGCGGAGGTGTATCTGGCGCGCCGCGGCGGACCGCACGGCTTCAAGAAGATCGTGGCCGTGAAGCGCATCTTGCCGCAGTACGCGCGCGATCCGGACTTCGTCGCGATGTTCGTCGACGAGGCCCGCGTCTGCGCGCGGCTCGGTCACCCGAACATCGTCCAGGTCTTCGATTTCGGCGAGCAGGACGGCGAGCTCTACATGGCGATGGAGTACGTCGACGGGACGACCGGCGCGCGGCTCATCCGCGCGGCCGCCTCCCGGGGCGAGGACATCCCGCTCGACGTGTGCCTCCACGTGACGCTCTCCGTCCTTCGCGCGCTCGACTACGCGCACACGGCGCGCGACGACGAGGGCCGGCCGCTGGCCCTCGTGCACCGCGACGTGTCGCCCGGCAACGTCCTCATCGATCGCTCGGGCGCCGTGAAGCTCACCGACTTCGGCATCGCCCGCGCCGCGGAGATCGAGCGCCGCACCGACGCGGGGCAGCTCAAGGGAAAGCTCGGGTACATGTCGCCCGAGCAGGTCGTGGGGCGCGATCTCGACGCGCGGAGCGATCTGTTCACGGCGGGCATCGTGTTCGCCGAGATGCTCATCCTGCGGCCGCTCTTCAGCGGCGGCAAAGAGCTCGACGTCCTCATGCGCATCCGCGACGCGGACGTATCGCCCATCGACCGGACCGCCGCGCGCGTCCCCGACGACGTGCGGGCCGTGCTGTTCCGGGCGCTCGCCCGGGACCCCGCGCTCCGCTGGCCCAACGCGGGGGCCTTCGCCGAGGCCATCGAAGACATCGTGCGCCGCCGGCGCCTCCAGGTGGGGCCCTCCCGACTCGCCGTGGTCGTCGAGCGGCTCGGGCTCGTGGACGGCCCCGACGTCGAGGAAGAGACGCGCGAGAGCGTCGCGACCGCCGCCCTCGAGAACGACACGAGCACGCGCGTCGTGCCCCAGGACGAGCGGCGCCTGCGCGAGGAAGGCGACGACGCCGACGGGCAGCGCTCGAGCGCCGTGCCGAGCGAGCCGCGCGCGGTGTCGCCGAGCATCTACCGGGTGCAGCGCGAGGACGGGACGGTCGTCGGGCCCATGGCGCTGCCGCGGCTCATCGAGATGTTCGCGACGGGGGAGGCCGGCGGCCGCTGCGCGATCGCCCGGGAGCAGGGGCGCTTCAAGCCGGCCGCCGCGTACCCCGAGCTCGCGCGCTTCCTCAACAGCCCCGCCCTCAAGTGGGACGCCGACCTGCCCGCCGACGCCATCGACCGCGGCGTGCTCGACCCGGCCCGCCTCCCGACGCGCCTCTTCCACCTGGCCGTGCGCCGCGAGACCGGCGCGCTGGTCCTCCGCGACGGCGCGCGCAAGAAGCGGATCTTCTTCGTCGAAGGCTCCCCCGAGTGCGTCACCTCGACCGAGAAGCGCGAGCTCCTCGGCGAGTTCCTCATCAAGCGCGGCCAGGTGCTCCGCATGGAGCTCGAGATGGCGCTCGCGATGCTGCCGCGCTTCGGCGGCCGGCTCGGCGACGCGCTGGTCGGCATCGGCGTCCTCCGGCCGATCGAGCTCTTTCGCGCCGTGCACGACCAGACGCAAGAGCGCCTGCTCGAGACCTTCCGCATGAAGCGGGGCGAGATTGCCTTCGCGCGGAGCGTCCGCTCGCAAGAAGAGACCTTCCCCCTCGGAGTGGACACCTATGAGCTCATCGGCCGTGGTATTCGCTACGGCTACGGCTATGAAGAAGCTCGAAGCGATGCTCGCCCCCTGCCACGAGGAGGTTCTCGAGCCCGTGCGCACGCCGCCCGTGCGCCTCGAGATGTTCCGCCTCCCCGAAACGGAGGCGAGCGTGATCGAGGCGGTGACGGGAAAGACGACGCTGGGAAAGCTCGTCGCCGAGCTGACGAACGAGGGGCGCGCCGACCCGGAGGAGATCGTCCGGGCGGTCTTCCTCGGCCTCGCATGCGAGCTGCTTCGAAGCCCCAAATGGGTGGTCCCGCCGAGCTTCATCAAGAGCCGGTGACCTGTTGCCCAAGTCTCGGGGGTCGTTCGTGAAACTCGGTGTTCGCGCGAAGCTGTTCCTGGTCTCCGTGGCCATCATCGCCATCTCCGTGGCGACGGCCGACGCCTTCCTCACGCCCGCCGTCACCGACAGGCTGACGGCGCAGGCGCGGGCCGACCTCGCGGTGCAGGCGCACCTCGTCGCGCAGGCCGTGACGACCGCGCCGCCAGGTCGCCTCGACGACCCGCCCGCGTGGGACAGATTGGCCAAGTCGCTCGGCGCGTCGGGCGCGCACCTCACGTTCGTGCGCAGCGACGGCGTGGCCCTCGGCGACTCCGACCTGCCGCCGGCCGAGCTGGCGCACCTCGAGAACCTGCCGACCCGCCGCGAGAATCGAGGAGGCGCTCGAGAGCGGGGAGGGGAGCGACGAGCGCGTCAGCCCGGCGCTCCACAAGGAGAGCCTCTACGTGGCCGTGCCGTTCCAGCGGGACGGGGTCACCGCGGGCGTCGTGCGGGCGGCCGAGCCGCTGGGCGCGATCGAGGCCGCGCGGGCCGAGGTCCACCGGTTCATGTGGCTCGGCTCGGCGGTGGCGCTGGCCATCGCGCTCACGCTGTCGAGCTTCCTGGCGAAGCGCATCTCGGCGGCCGTGTCCGAGCTGACCCACGCCGCGCGGCGCATGGCCGAGGGCGACCTCGAGACGCGGACGCACCTCGCAGGCGACGACGAGCTCGCGGAGCTGGGAGACGCCCTCGACCGGCTCGCCGGCAGCCTCGCGACCAACGTCGGGGAGCTCCGGGCCGAGCGCGACCTCCAGGCGCGCATCCTCGAGGCGATGCACGAGGGCGTCGTCGTGATCGATCGCGACGGGCGCATCGTGCTCGTGAACCCGGCGCTCCGGGCCATCTTGCTGCTGGGGGCCGACGCAGTGGGCAAGCTCCTCATCGAGACCGTGCGCCACGCGGAGCTCGACACGCTGGTCGAGCGCGCCCGCGAGACGCCCGACGACCCGCCCGTGGAGATCGAGCTGCCGGGCCTGAAGCCGCGGCGCCTGCTCGTGCAGGCCGCGCCGCTCTCCGGCGACGACCAGGGCGTGCTGCTCGTGTTCGTCGACGTGACCGAGCTCCGGCGGCTCGAGTCGCTGCGCCGCGATTTCGTGGCGAACGCCTCGCACGAGCTCCGCACGCCCATCGCGGCGGTGCGCTCCGCCACCGAGACCCTCCAGACGGGCGCCCTCGAGGACCCCGTCGCCGCGAACCGCTTCCTCGACATCATCGACCGGAACGCCCAGCGCCTGCAGAGCCTCGTCGAAGACATGCTCGAGCTCTCGAAGCTCGAGTCGCGGGAGTTCAAGTTGAAGCGCGAGCGCGTGGAGCTCCAGCGGGTCGTGCCGCTCGTCCTCGCCCTCTTCCGGGAGCGGGCCGAGAAGAAGGGCGTCCGCCTGTCGGCCGACCTCACGCCGGGGCTCTCGGCGGTCGAGGGCGACCCGCGGGCCCTCGAGCACGTGCTCTCGAACCTGGTCGACAACGCCGTGAAGTACTGCCCGTCGGGGTCGCGCATCGTCGTGAGCTCGGTGACCGACGAGGGCCGGGTCCGCCTCGTCGTGGCCGACAACGGGCCGGGCATTCCGCCCGAGCACCTGCCGCGCGTCTTCGAGCGCTTCTATCGCGTCGACGCGGGCCGCTCGCGCGAGCTCGGGGGTACCGGTCTCGGCCTGTCGATCGTGAAGCACATGGTCGAAACGATGCGCGGCAAGGTCGCCGTCGAGAGCGCCGTGGGCAAGGGTTCGACCTTCACCGTCTCCCTCCTGCGGGCCGAGCGCGACGGCGCCGCCGACCCTCGCGACAGCAGCGCACGCTTGCTCGCCGACTGACGGCCCAGGGAGTGTCACAAGAAGTTCACGGTCACCGCGGCCGTTCGTCACGACAGTCCGCGAGCTTGCGAGTGTGAGCCTCGTGCACATCGCGGTCGCAGCGACCGCAGTGTCGTCCGCGCTTTACGCTCTGATGCTCGCGCTGTTCGCGCGGGCCATGACCAAGCCGGGGAGGGGCCAGCACGACGCGGCGCGCCGCCCGGGCCGAGCGCCGCGCGTCACGATCTTCAAGCCGCTCGCCGGCACCGACGACGACCTCGAGGAGAACCTCGCGTCGTTCGCCCGCATCGACTACCCCGCCTTCGAGATCCTGTTCGGTGTGGCCGATCCCGCAGACCCCGCCTGCGCGGTCGCGCGCCGCTTCATCGCGCGCCACCCGAAGCTCGACGCGCGCCTCTACGTCACCGACCCGCAGGCCGCGGTGAACCCGAAGGTCGCGCAGCTCGTCGGGCTCGAGCAGCTCGCCACCGGCGAGGTCTACGTCATCTCCGACTCGAACGTGCGCGTCCTGCCCACGTACCTGTGGTCGCTCATCACCGAGTTCACCGACGAGCGCGTCGGCATGGTCACGAGCCTCTTCGCGGGCAGCGGGGAGCGTAACCTCGGCGCGGCGCTCGAGAACCTCCAGCTCTGCGCGGGGACGGCTCCGGGCCTCGCCGCGATGAACACGGTGAGCCGGCGCCAGCTCACGGTCGGCAAGTCGATGGCGCTCCGGCGGCGCGACCTCGTGCGGCTCGGCGGGTTCCGCCAGGTCGGCCACGTGCTCGCGGAGGACCACGTCCTCGGCCAGCGCTTCTTCGAGGCGGGCATCCTGCAGCGGACCTCCTTCGAGGTCGTCGAGAACCGCAACGTGACGTGTACGGTCGCGCGCACCCTCGAGCGGCACACGCGCTGGGCCAAGATGCGCCGGTCGCTGATGCCGCTCGCGTTCCTCTGGGAGCCGGTGCTGACGCCGATCGTCGTGGCGACGGCGGGCGTGGCCATCGCCCCGTGCAAGGTCACCTTCGCCGTTCTTGCCTTCGTCTGCGTCGCGCAGACGGCTTGTGCGCTCCTTGCGGTTCGGCTACTGCGCGGACGCAGCCTGGCGTGGTGGTATGCCCCTCTCGAGATCGTGCGTTCTTACATCAGCTTTCTCTGCTGGGCCGCGGCCTGCGTGAGCCGGCGAATCGCCTGGCGGGGGCACCCCTTCCTTCTTCTCCGCGGGAGCGTGATCGTCCCCGTGGCTTCGGGCGACGCCGAGCGCCCCGCGCGGCGCGCTCGTCTCGCCGCCTGAACCGCCCGAGCGCTCCGGTTTCCCTGTCGCGCTGCACCTGACGTCACACGAACGTCACAACCACGGCACCACCTCCTTGCCCAGTATCTCCAAACTCCCCGCCGTGGTCGCTTCCGCGACGTCGTCGCCCGGGCAATCTGCCCCGATGAAGATGCGCGCGCGCGGATTGACGGTCCGCTACGGCGAGAAGACCGCGATCAAAGAAGTCACCATGGACGTCCCCGATGGCGGCGTCCTCGCGCTCATCGGCCCGAGCGGCTGCGGAAAGAGCACGTTCCTGCGGTCGTTGAACCGTATGAACGACACGGTCCCGGGCGTCTCCGTCGACGGGCACGTGGAGCTCGATGGGGAGCCGATCTACGGGCCCGACGTCGATCCGGTGCTCGTGCGCCGGCGCGTCGGCATGGTGTTCCAGCGCTCGAACCCGTTCCCGAAGTCGATCTTCGAGAACGTGGCCTACGGCCTGCGCATCGGCGGCACGAACGAGCACCGCACGCTCGCCGAGCACGTCGAGCGCGCGCTGCGGCACGCCGCGCTGTGGGACGAAGTGAAAGATCGGCTGCACGAGTCGGGTCTGGGCTTGTCGGGCGGCCAGCAGCAGCGCATGTGCATTGCACGGGCGCTCGCGGTGCAGCCCGAGGTGCTCCTGATGGACGAGCCGGCGAGCGCGCTCGATCCCATCGCCACGGCGAAGATCGAAGATCTCGTGTCCGAGCTGCGAAACGACCTCACCATCGTGATCGTGACGCACAACATGCAGCAAGCCGCGCGCGTCTCGCAGCGCACGGGCTTCTTCTATATGGGAAGGCTCGTCGAGGTCGGTGAGACCACGACGATCTTCACGCGCCCGAAAGAGCGCGAAACCGAGGACTACATTACAGGGAGATTCGGTTGATGAAGCGACACGACGCGAAGTACCTCGCCACCGGCTTTGCCTTGCTGTTCGCCGTGGGGGGCTGCGACAAGAGCGCGCCTCCGACCACGGAGGCCCCGGCAGCCCCGGCGAGCGGCTCGAGCGCGGCCGCGACCACGCCCCCGCAGAACGCCACGGTCAGCGCGAGCGGCTCGAGCGCCCTGCAGCCGCTCGTGAACGCGGCCAAGGAGAAGTTCGAAGAGCAGAACAAGGGCATCAGCGTCGAGGTCTCGGCCGGCGGCTCGAAGAAGGGCCTCGCCGACGTGGCCTCGGGCGCGGTGCTCATCGGCGACAGCGACATCGCCGCGCCCGACGACCTGAAGGCGCAGCTCGTCGACCACAAGGTCGCCGTGGTGGGCTTCGCCGCGATGGCGAACAAGGGCCCGTTCAACGAGAAGATCCCGGCGATCAGCATGGCCGACCTCGCGAAGATCTTCTCGGGCGCCGTGACCAACTGGAAGGACGTCGGCGGGCAGAGCCAGCCGATCGTCATCATCAACCGCGCGCCGGGCTCCGGCACGCGCTCGGTCTTCGGCACGATCGTGCTCGGCGGCGACAAGTTCGTCGAGGGCCAGACCGAGGACAACTCGGGCGCGCTCGTCACGAAGCTCAAGCAGACCAAGGGCGCCATCAGCTACCTCGCGCTCTCGTTCGCGGACCCCGAGCTCCAGACCTTCTCGCTCAAGTCCGACGCGGGCGTGCTGGCCCCGGGGCCGGAGACCATCACGACGGGCGCGTACCCGATCTGGTCGTACGAGCACATGTTCACCAAGGGCGAACCCACCGGTGCGACCAAGCAGTTCATCGACTACGTGACGTCGGCGGACTTCCAGGAGAAGGTGCTCCCGACCGTGAAGGGCTTCATCCCCGTGACGCAGATGAAGGCAACGCGCGACTGACGAGGATCTGCGAATGAGCAACAGCACGCTGATCGCCCAGGCCGGCACCTCGGAGGAGCGCATGCGCCTCGCCGGCCGGCCCCGAATGGGGGAGGCGATCCTGCGTGGCGCCCTCGTGGCCTGCGGCTGGTTCGTCCTCGCGACGACGGTCGCGATGCTCGGGTTCCTCGCCCGCACCGGCCTCCGGGGCATCTCGGAGGTCGGGCTCGGGCAGCTCCTCACGAGCGACGCGTGGAAGCCGGAGGCCGGCTCGTTCGGCGGCCTCGCGCTCATCTTCGGCACCTTCACGAGCGCCCTCGGGGCCATCGCCATGGGCGCCGCGCCCGCGGTGCTCGCGGCGGTGTGGCTCACGGAGTTCGCGACGGACCGCACGCGCCGGACCTACCGGCGGGTGATGGAGGTCGCGTCGGCGGTGCCCAGCGTCGTGTACGGCTGGCTCGCGCTCATCTACATGGTGCCGATCTTCGAGCGGCTCGCGCACGCGATCCGCGGCGAAGACGCGCCGGTCACGGGCGAGGGGCTCGCCGCGGCGGCGTTCTTGCTCGCGGTGATGATCGCGCCGACGGTGCTGCTCCTGTCGCTCGACGCGCTCTCGCGGGTGCCGCGCGCGCTGCGCGACGCGAGCGCGGCGCTGGGGGCCTCGGAGTGGCAGACGGCGTTCAACGTGTCGGTGCCCTACGGCTGGCGCGGCCTGCTGGTCGCGACGTTCTTCGGCTTCGCCCGCGCGGCGGGCGAGACGATGGCCGTGCAGATGGTCATCGGCGGCGCGCGGCGCCTGCCGAGGGACCTGCTCTTCTCGCCGACGACGACGATCTCGGCGCAGATCGTCATGGACATGCAGGAGGCGCGGCCAGGCACGGCGGAGAACGACGTCCTCTACTCCATGGCGCTCGTGCTCCTGCTCGTGTCGGTGGTGGTGGTGCTCGTGACGCGATACCTCGCGAGGACGCAGGGGCGATGACGGTCAAGGCCGTGCTGCATCGGTCGCAACGGGCGGGCGCCGCGAAGGAGGCCGCGATGCGGCGCGTCCTCGGCGCGGGCGCGGTGGCGATGGCGGCCGTCTATGGCCTCGGGCTCGTGTACCTGCTCCTGCGCGGCGGCTCGCGCCTCTGGTCGCTGACCGTCTACCCGACGCCGCTCAACGGCGTGGACAACGAAGACGCGATGCGGTTCGTCGTCGCGTCGTGCATGTTCGGGCTCCTGGCCTGGGGGGTGGTGTCGGGGCTCGAGGCGCTCTTCGCGCGCTTAGGCGGCCCGGTCATCCCGCGGCGGGTCGGGCAGCTCGCGGTGCTCGTGTTCGCGCTCGGCGGGGCGCTCGTGGGGCGCGACCACCTGCCGCGCTTCCTCATCGCGATGCCGAGCGAGACGCAGGCCGGCGGCGGCGTCGGGCCGGAGATCTTCAACACGATTTACTTCGCCGTGCTGAGCACGGCGATCACGTTGCCCGTCGGCGTGGGCGCCGCGGTGTACCTGGCGCGGTTCGCGCGCTCGCAGCGCTTCGTGGGCGCGGTGCGCATGGCGCTCGACACGCTCGCGTCGCTGCCGAGCATCGTCTACGGCCTCTTCGGGTTCCTCGTCTTCGTCGTGCAGATGAAGGCGGGGTACTCGCTCTTCGCGGGCGCGTTCGTGCTCGCGCTGCTCAACCTGCCGCTCGTCGTCGGCATCGCCGAAGAGAGCCTGCACGCCGTCCCGCGGGAGCTCGACGAGGCCAGCCTCGCGCTGGGCGCCACGCCGGTGCAGACGGTCTTGCGCGTGACCATCCCGTACGCGTGGCCGGGCATCCTGAGCGCGCTGGTGCTGTCGATCGGGCGCGTGTTCGCCGAGAGCGCGCCGCTCATCATGACCGCGGGGACCACCATCTCGCGCGCGAACGCGTACTCGCTGTCGCCGTTCCGGGGCGGCGAGACGCTCGCCGTGCACCTCTGGTACGTCAACTCGGCGGGGCTCGCGCCCGACCGCGCCGACGTGAGCGCGGGGACGGCCGCGGTGCTCGTCGTCCTCGTGGCGCTGACCAACCTCGCGGCCTCCCGCTTCGCGCTCCTCGGCGGCGCCGAGGGCCCGCGCACGAAGAAAGCGACGCGATGACGCACGGTGCCCACACGAGCCGAGATTTCGAGTCCGAGCTCCGCGAGCTGCGCGCGCACTCCCTGGCCATGGGGGCCCGCTGCGAGCGCGGCCTCCAGCTCGCCCTGAAGGCCTTCTGGGAAGGCTCGCCGTCGATCGCCGCCGAGGTCGAGGAGCTCGACCGGCACATCGACCGCGACGAGATGGACATCGACGCCCTGGTGCTGCGCATCCTCGCGCTGCGGCAGCCGGTCGCCTACGATCTGCGCTTCCTCGCGGGGGCGCTCCGCCTGGTCACCGACCTCGAGCGCATCGGCGACGAGGCCGTGAACATCGCCGAGCGCGCGAAGGAAGAGCACGGCACCGCCAAGGAGCGGGTGCGCGGCGACCTCAAGACGATGGGAGAGCAGGCGCAGGAGATGCTGCGCGACGCGCTCGACGCCTTCGTCCAGGGCGAGCCGACGCGCGCCGAGCAGGTCCTCGCGCGCGACGACGCAGTGGACGAGCTCTACGGGCGCATCATCCGCGCGATGACCGACTTCATGACGGAGCACGCCGCCCAGGTCGCCGAGGCCATCCGGGTGATCCACGTCGCGAAGTACCTCGAGCGCGTCGCCGACCACGCGACGAACATCGCCGAGGAGGTCATTCTTCATGGTCCGCGGGGAAGACGTGCGGCACGTCCGCACGCATCCGCCGCCCACCGTCGTCCGCAAGGTCTGAGACCGTCCTCGACGGTCGGCCGGACAGGCCCGACGGTCGGCCGAGCGCGGTCGGCCGGCGTTCGAGCGCGGTCGGCCGGGCGTTGGAGGCCCTCGGCGGATGCTCGGCCGCGGTCGGCCGGCGTTCGAGCGCGGTCGGCCGGGCGTTGGGTGCCCTCGGCGGACGCTCGGCCGCGGTCGGTCGGGCGTCTCGGTGGGCCCGGCCGACGTCAAGGAGCCCTCGGCCGGCGTTCGGGTGTCCTCGGCCGGCGTTCGGGCGCCCAAATGCGAAGCGCGGCCCCCCCGGAGGGAGCCCGCGCTCTCGTGTCTCGTCAGGTTCGGGCGATCAGAAGATGAAGAAGCCCGAGATTTGGATGCGGTGGTTGATGGCCTGGATGCCGTCGACGTACGTCGTCTTCGTGTTCGCGTACTCGACGCCGATGCGGGCGCCGGGCGCCGGGTCGGCGAAGAGGTTCACGTCGAACCAGTCGGCCGCGGCGAGGACGCTCGCGGGCGAGCCGATGGTGCCGAGCGCGTAGTAGTGCGAGTTCGCGCTCTCGATGTGCGAGTAGTTGCCCGAGACCCACAGCTTCCCGTCGAGGCCCGGCAGCGTGTACTGGGCGCCGAAGAGGTAGGACGTGTACTGGATGCCGTGGAGCTTGCCGGAGTAGTCGTAGGTCACGACGCCCGGGTCGATGTCCGGCGCGAAGCCCGGCGAGGCGAGGGCGGGGAAGCCGATGCCACCGTTGAGGCCCGTGTACATGTCCGAGTCGCCGTAGCCGGTCGCGATCTCGGCGTTGAAGGCGAGGGAGTTGTCCTTGTGGTCCTTCGTGCCCGGGAGGACCGGGACGAACGCCTGGCCGGCGATCGCGGTCGTCGTGAGGTTCGTCGTGTTCGTCTTGTTGACCGGGTAGTCGTTGACGTTCACGTGGCGGAGCAGGCCGGTGACCGCGAAGGAGAGCGGCGAGATTCTGCGTGCCCGTGGAGCCCGCGGTCTGCACCGCGGTCCACTTGTTGAACGCGATGTGGAGGCCGGCCTCGCCGTCGGGCGTGCCGCTGTCGCGCTGGAAGGGGCGAACCGCGGCGACCGCGGCGTCGAAGGTGACGTCTTCGGTCTTGATGCTCTTGCTGATGCGAAACTGCGGGGTACGCGCATAGAGCTCGCCCACCACGCCCTGAATTTCGACCGTGTTCGGCTGGTACACCGGGCCCCAGCCGAAGAGCTGCCAGTACTGGCCGAAGAGGATGTCGACGACCGGCGTCTCGAGCTTGAGGTACGCGTGGCGGACGCGGAAGGTCGGGTTCGTGAGGTACGCCGCCTCGGTGCCGGCCGCGGGGTTCGTGCAGGAGGTCGGCGTGCAGTAGGGACCCGTGGCGACGGGGAGCTGGGTCCCCAAGAAGTCGGCCTCGATCACGCCGCTCGCGCGCATGTCGTTCCACTCGGGCGCCGCCATGCGGAGGCCGAGACGGGTGTTGCGGACGCCGAACGTCCAGCGCGAGTTGTCGCCGTTGAGGGTGCCCGCGCGCGGAACGAGCGCGTTGCCCGCGGAGTCGTTGAAGCCGCGCGTGGTGTCGTAGATGGAGTCGGCCTCGACGAACCCGTAGAGGGTCGTGGCCCACTTGCCGACGACGAAGTTGGCCTGCTTCGCGGCCGTCTCGGCGCCGATGCTGTCCTGAAGGTCCTTCAGGGCGCTGTCGTACTCGGCCTGCGAGATGATGCCCTTGTCGCGGAGGATGCGGAGCGACGTGAGCTGCACCGTGAGGCCCTTCGGCTCGGCCGGGGGCGGCGGCACCGGGGCGGCCGGCGGCGGCGCGACGACGACGGGGGGCGGGGGCGCCGCCTGGGCCGGGGGGGGCGGCGCGAGGACGGGGGGAGCGACGACGGGAGGAGGCGCCGCGGGCGCCGGAGCGGCGGTCTGCGCGAACGCGGCGGGGGCCGCCAGGAGCAGAGTGACTGCGGTGAGCGACGCTGGAAGCTGTTTTTTCACGGTTCTTTGCCTCGACAGTTCCGGCGCACCATGCTTGGGCTTGGTGTCGAGGGGGTGACAAAGTGGACACAAATGTCCTCCCCCGGGGGCCGAAAAGTCCACAGCGGCCACACGCGATGGCAGGCGTGATTCCCTCCCTTCTCTGATCACTTTCCCGAGCGCGCCCGCGCCCGCGCGAACGAGACGTCGGCGCGCTCGGGGCATCACGAGCTCTCGCGCTCGGCGCGTTCGTGATGGCCGGAGCTCTCCACAAGACAACGCCGCGAGATGACACCGAATCGTTTCCACCACGCGGTTTCGTTGACTTTTCCAAACTTCATTCTCTCCCACGTTCGGAAGCGCACAGGTGGCGCCTCCGGACCCGTCGATACCCTCGCGCCGCGACAACCGTTTGCGCGTGCGTGCCCGGGTCGACCCACACGGAGGGACAGCCATGGAGACGACGCCTCTTGCGAGCATGACGCGCATCGCTCACGTTTCCGATGCGCACGTGCTCGATTCCCAGGCCGAGCAGGACTCGGTCCGGGTGGTCGATGCGGGTTCGGTTTCTCAGCTTCGGTCGTCCGCTCGACGCAGCGGGCCGCCAGCAAAAGCTGAAGCGGTCGCTGCAGACCGCGCAGCGCGTGGGCGCGCAGCACTTCGTCCTCTCGGGCGACCTCACGGAGATCGGCGCGCCGGGCGAGTACGAGACCCTCGCCGAGATCCTCCACGACTCGGGCATCGCGCCCGATCGGATGACGCTCGTCCCCGGCAACCACGACCTCTACTCGTCCGCCGAGGCGTGGAAGTGGGCGCTCCAGGGTCCGCTCGCCGCGTTCGCCAGGAACAGCGCGCAGGAGCCGGGCAAGGTGAAGGTCGTCGACGTCGCGGGCGTGAGCCTGCTTCCGGTCGACGCGACCTTCCACCAGCCGGTCACGCGCTCGGCCGGGTGGCTCCCGAACGAGGCCCTCGACGCCATCGAGCATCGCGCGAAGGATCGCGCGTTCGCCGACCGTCCGCTCGTCGTCGTGCAGCACCACCCGCCGTTCGTTCGCAAGACGAGCGCGCTCCACTGGATCGACGGCCTCGTCGGCGCCAACCGCATGATGGGCATGCTCGAGAGCTTCCGGCACCTCTGGGTGCTCCACGGGCACCTGCACCACATCGTCGATCGCGCCCTCAGCTGCGGCCTCGCCCGCATCCGCGGCGCCACCGCGGCGGTGGACGACAAGGACGGCGAAGCGCGCGTCCGCATCTACGACGTCCGCGAGCGCCGGCTCGAGTCGGCCGGCCTCATCCTCGGCTAGGAGGCCGTTGCGCATCGCGCAACGGCCTCCGTCGTGACGTTCTCAGGTCGCGGACGGCGAGGAACGACGCCGCTAGAGCGCCTTGCGCAGGACCGGGTAGGCGGGCTCGCCCGCCACCCGCACGAACCCGCAGCGCTCGAAGAGCGCCTGCGTGCCGACCCACGCCTCCTCATCGTGCAGGCGCCCGCCGTCCGGCGGCGCGCCGCGCGGATAGGCCTCGACCGCGGTGGCCGGCAAGCCCTCGCGCGCCCATGCCCGCAGGTGCTCGGGCGCCGCGTCCACGAGCGCCTCCGCGATCCCCAGGCCGCGCCGGTCGGGCCGCACGAGGAGGCACCCGATGCTCCAGACGCCCTCGTCCGGCCCCAGATCGAGCGGCCGGTAGGCCCCTTGCCGCCGCAGCTTCGGCAGGAGCGCGCGCGGGGCGAGCTTCATCCAGCCGAGCGCCGCCTCTCCTTCCATGGCGACCAGCCCGCGGGCCTCGGGCGCCCCGGCCTCGACGAGCGCGAGCTGCGCGTCGCGGTTCTCCTCCGGGCGCATCGCGCCGCGCGCGAGCCACTCGTTCTTCGTCCCCTGGAAGTGCCAGTAGTGGCAGAAGCAGGTAGAGCCGCACGCTTCGAAGAGCACGCGCCACGCGGGCGCGGTCGAGCGGTCGAGCGCGACGACCCGGACCGTCACGCCGCCCGCTCGGCCATCGCGGGCACGAGGTCGCGCGCGGGCGAGACGGCCTCCCACGCGGCGGCCGCCGCGAGCATGGTCCCCTCCTCGAGGGGGCGCGCCATGATCTGGAAGCCGACCGGCAGGCCGCTGCCGCGCGCCGGGGCGCAAGGCACGCTGATCGCCGGGATGCCCGCCAGGCTCGCCGGCAGCGTGAACACGTCGCTGAGGTACATCGCGAGCGGGTCGTCGGCCTTCTCGCCGAAGCGGAACGCCGGGGTGGGGGAGGCGGGCGAGCAGATGACGTCCACGTCCTCGAACGCCCGCTCGAAGTCGCGGCGGATGAGGGTGCGGACCTTCTGCGCCTTGAGGTAGTACGCGTCGTAGTACCCGGCCGAGAGCACGAAGGTGCCGAGCAAGATGCGCCGCTTCACCTCGGGGCCGAACCCCGCGTCGCGCGTGGCGCCGTACATCGCCCGGAGATCGCGGCCGGCCGCCCCCTGGGTCGCGCGCAGCCCGAACCGCACGCCGTCGAAGCGCGCGAGGTTGCTCGACGCCTCGGCGGTGGCCAGCACGTAGTACGTCGCGACGGCGAGCGAGGTGTGCGGCAGCGAGACCTTTCGCACGGTGCAGCCCTGCGCCTCGAGCGCGGCGATCGCCGCCCGGACGCTCTCGGCCACGTCGGCGTCGAGCCCGCCCGCGAAGTACTCGTCGGGCACGCCGATGCGCAGGCCGCGGACGCCGCGATCGCACGCCGCCTCGTAGTCTTCGGTGGGCGCGGCCAGGGAGGTCGCGTCGCAGGGGTCGTGCCCCGCGATGACCGAGAGGACGCGCGCGGCGCCCCGCACGTCGGTCGCGAACGGCCCGATCTGGTCGAGGCTCGACGCGAACGCGATGAGGCCGTACCGCGAGACGCGCCCGTACGTCGGCTTGATGCCGACCGTGCCGGTGAGCGCCGCGGGCTGGCGGATGGAGCCGCCCGTGTCGCTTCCGAGCGAGCAGGGCGCCATTCGGGCCGCGACCGCCGCCGCGCTGCCGGCCGACGAGCCGCCCGGCGTGCGCGCCAGGTCCCACGGGTTGCGCGCGGGACCGAAGGCGCTGTTCTCGCTGGAGGAGCCCATCGCGAACTCGTCCATGTTCGTCTTGCCGACGATGACCGCGCCGGCGGCGCGGAGGCGCGCGACCACGGTGGCGTCGTACGGCGGGCGGTACCCCTCGAGGATGCGCGAGGCGGACGTCGACTCGAGGCCGCGCGTGCAGATCGCGTCCTTGATGGCGATGGGCACGCCCGCGAGCTTGCCGAGCGCCTCGCCGCGAGCGCGCCGCGCGTCGACGGCGCGGGCCTCGGCGAGCGCCTGTTCGCGCGCGACCGTGAGGAACGCGTGCACCTGGCCGTCGAGCGCGCCGATCCGCGCGAGCGACTGCTCGGCGACCGCCTCGGCCTGGATCTCGCCGGACTGCACCTTCGATGCGATCGTGAGGACGCTCGCCATGACGCTCACTCCAGGAAGGCCGGGACCGCGAAGCCCCCCGCCTCGACGCGCGGCGCCTGGTCGAGCGCCTCTTCGTGCGAGAGGCACGGCTTCACCTCGTCGACGCGGAGCGGGATGCGCTCGACGAGCACGTACGCGGTGGGCGGGACGTCGCGGGTGTCGACCGCGTCGAGCTGCTCGACGTGCGCCACGATGCGCGCGAGCTCGCCGGCGAAGCGATCGGCCTCGGCGTCCGAGAGCGAGAGCGACGCGAGCTTTGCCACGTGCAGCACGACGTCGCGGCTGATCTTGGGGGCAGGCATGGCGGCGGCGCAACGTAGCACGGGCCGCCGGCCGCGCTCGACGCGGGCGCTCAGCCGAGGTGGCCGACGAGGGCAGGGGCTCGATCTCGACGCCGTCGGGGGGCATGCGCATCGCATGCTACAGGGCGAGGAGCGCACCCATGAAACAAGTCTTTGTGAGCTGCCCGCTGCCTGGAGACGCCGTCGAGCGGCTCCGCGCCACGTGCGCCGTCACCCTCGGGGCCGAGCGCGAGGGGGTCACGGGGCCGTCGTTCGCGCGCGGGGCGGCCACCTTCGACGCGCTCGTCGCGACGGTCACCGACCGCGTCGACGCCGCGCTCCTCGATCGCTGCCCGCGCCTCCGCGTCGTGGCCAACGTCGCCGTGGGCTACGACAACATCGACGTGCGCGCGTGCGCGGCCCGCGGGATCACCGTGACGAACACGCCGGGCGTCCTCACCGAGGCCACCGCCGATCTGGCCTTCGGCCTCCTCCTCGCGGCCGCGCGGCGCATCGCCGAGGGCGACCGCGTCCTTCGCCGGAGGGCCTTCGAGGGGTGGACGCCCTCCTACTTGCTCGGCGCCGCCGTGCACGGGGCCACGCTCGGCGTCGTGGGCTTCGGCCGCATCGGCCAGGCGATGGCCCGGCGGGGCCGCGGCTTCGGGATGCATGTAGTGTACGCC
The DNA here is from genome assembly GCA_963797395.1 of uncultured delta proteobacterium. Classification (GTDB taxonomy): domain Bacteria; phylum Myxococcota_A; class Polyangia; order Polyangiales; family Polyangiaceae; genus Palsa-1150. The sequence goes on along the minus strand of CAWCPA010000006.1, from coordinate 2,551,542 downwards.
GACCACGGCCGGATCCCCGAGGGGATCGAGCGCGCCCTCCAGGCCACGTTCCTGCCGCTCGAGGACCTCTTCGCCCGCGCCGACTTCGTCTCGCTGCACTGCCCCCTCACGCCCGAGACGCGCCACCTGGTGAACGCCGCGCGCCTCGCTCGCATGAAGCCGACCGCCGTCCTCGTGAACACCGCGCGCGGGGCCTGCGTCGACGAGGCCGCCCTCGCCGCGGCCCTCCGCGAAGGGAAGATCGCCGGGGCAGGGCTCGACGTCTTCGAGAACGAGCCGGACGTGCACCCCGACCTCCTCGCGCTCGAGAGCGTGGTCGTGACGCCGCACGTCGGCAGCGCCGATCACCCGACGCGGCAGGCCATGGCCGCGATGGCGGTCGACAGCGTCGTCGCCGTCCTCGCGGGCGAGAAGCCCGCGCACCCTGTCGTCCTCTGAAGGAGCGCCCTCGGCTCGTTCGCGGCGAGGAGCGCCCGGCGAGACGGATTCATGTCCGGGCGGTCATGAGTGGAGAAGCGTACCCGCTCCTTCCGTCCAACCTCCGCGGGGCGTGGCGGGCGCGCATGGTGCGCGTCCGGCTCGCATTCCGTTCCCCTTGGGGCATGGCTCCCCCGTGTCCCAGGGGGACGGAAGCGGGCGCTCGCGCCGTACGGGCACGACGATTGCGAAAACCGTGCGGCGTCGACCCATGCGGCAATCCCGGTTGCGCCACGCTCTGGCCGCCGCGCTCGCGGCCGGCCCCGCCGCGACCGCGAGCGCGCTCCTGCCACCCGGTCCGGCTCCGATCGCGCCCGAGGCGCAGGCGCCGAGCCGGGTCGTGGCCCCGCTCGAGGCGCAGCCCTCGGAGGCTCCCCCCGACGAGCCGCTCGCCGACTGGTGCGCGGAGGGGTTCGTGCCCATCGCGGGCGGAGGCTGCCTCTCGACCGCGCCGACGAGCGACCCGCAGCCGCTCATCCTCTACCTGCACGGCCGGTATCCGCGCGACGCGCCGGCCGAGGAGATGGACCGCCAGCGCCGCCTCGGGGAGCGGGCGGGCCGGCGCGGCTACGCGGTGCTCGCGCTCCGCGGGCGCCTCGCGGGCTGCGGCGTCGTGCAGAGCGCGACCTGGTACTGCTGGCCCGCGGACCCGAACCAGGCCGTGTCCAGCGAGGCCTTCGTCGGCACGTGGTCTCGCGCGCTCGCCGAGGCGCGCGAGCGGGTCGGCGCGCCGGCGCAGTACCTCCTCGGCTTCTCGAACGGCGGGTACTTCGCGGGCATGGTCGCGTCGCGCGGGTGGCTCGAGGTCGACGCGGTGGTCGTCGCCCACGGCGGCCCCGTGGAGCCGGTGCGCCCGGCGAAGAGCGCTCCGCCGCTGCTGCTCCTCTCGGCAGACAGCGACATCGCGCAGACCGAGATGATCCGCTTCGACGACGAGCTCCGGCGCGAGCACTGGGCCCACGACAGCTATGCGCGGGCGGGCGGGCACGGGCTGTCCGACGACGACATCGACGCGGCGCTCACGTTCTTCGCGCGGGCCGGGGAGCCGCTCCCGCTCCGGCCGCCGCTCGCCCTGCACCGCGCGGCGCGGCACGCCCGCGACGGCGGCACCGACGCCGAGGCTCCGCCGGCCCCGGCCAGCCTGCCCGCGTTGCCGGCGCCCGAGGGCGAATCGACGCCGCCGGCGGCGCGTTGAGCCCGCGGCCGGTCGGGCCCGGCCCGCTCGTCTCGACGGTGCTCATGGAGTAGATATGAGGGGGCTGGGACCTCAGCCCTTCTTTTATCCGATGTTTTCGAGACGACAGCGTGAAGGGGTGGGCCTGGTGGTCGCGCTCGCCGTGCACGCGGCGGCGTTCGCCGTGGCGGGCCGCCGGGCCGAGGGGCCCGACGAAAGCGAGCACGCGGCGCCTCTGGAGGTCGAGATCGAGACCCCGCCCGCCGAGCCGCCACCGGAGCCGCAGGCTCCCGAGGCGCCGACGACCGAGCAGGCCGTCGCGCCCGCCCCCGCGGCGCGGGTCGTGACCGCCACGCCGGGGGCCCGCGAGCACGGGGCCGAGACCGCCCCGGTCGAGGCCGAGCCGGCGCCGTCGAGCAGCGCCTTCACCTTCAACCCCGCGGCTCCCGGGGCCGCGCCCGGCTTCTCCGACGAGTCGCTGGGCCTGGCCGGCCGCAACCGCTTCATGGGCACCGACCAGGTGGCCCTCACCGCCGCCGAGCGCGGCGACGGCCCCCAGGCCGTGGGGCCGCGCAACGTCGCGCCCGGGGTCGACCAGTCCATCCGGGACGCCCTCGACGCCCACGACCACGAGCTCGGCTTCGACGTGGGCGGTCCGATCCTCGCCATCGCCGAGGAGCTCACGCGCCCGAGCGACACGCCGATGAACGGCCGCGCCATCTTCGAGGTCGTCATCGACGCCGACGGCAACGTGGGCGACGTGCGCCTCCTCGACGCGGGCGACGGGCGGGCCTCGTGGGAGAGCCTGGGCACGCAGCTCGGGGCGACCCTCCGCGCCCGTCGCATCGCCTGGCGGCTGAAGAAGGGGCACGGCGTGGCCGTCCGCATCGAGGTCAACTCGCGGTTCTCGATGCCGAGCGGCGCGCGGGCCGGCCAGGCCGTCAGTAACCCCTTCGTGAACACCGGCCCCGAGACCGGCGTCGAGCTCGGGGGGCACTTCGACTTCTCCGACATCGGCGCGAAGCCTTCGCGCGACGTCCACGCGCGCATCCTCAACGAGAAGCGGTTCTGAAGACCGCGGCGACCGGCCTGTAGCCCAGCGGCAGACTGGTGTATTGAGGTCGCTCTCTCTCTCGATCAAGGAGCGCCCCGGTGACGTATTGCGTCGCGATCAAGGTGGATGCGGGCATGGTGTTCGCGTCGGACTCGCGCACGAACGCGGGGTTCGACCAGATCAGCACCTTCCGCAAGATGATGGTGTACGAGCGGACCGGCGACCGCTTCATGGTGCTGCTCTCGTCGGGCAACCTGTCCATCTCGCAGTCGGTCCGCGAGATCTTGCAGGTCGAGCACCTCGACGACGGCCGCCCCGAGGCCACGACGATCTGGAACGCGACGAGCATGTTCGACGCCACGCGCGTCCTCGGCAGCGCGGTGCGCCACGTCTACGCGCAAGACGGGCCGGCCCTCCGCTCGGCGGGCATCGAGTTCAGCGCCACGTTCATCTTCGGCGGGCAGATCGCGGGCGAACCCATGCGCCTCTTCCTCGTCTACTCGGCGGGGAACTTCATCGAGGCCACGGCCGAGACCTGCTACTTCCAGATCGGCGAGGCCAAGTACGGCAAGCCCGTGCTCGACCGCCTGATCACGCCGACGACGCCCCTCGCCGACACGGCGAAATGCGCGCTCGTCTCCATCGACTCCACCCTCAAGTCGAACCTCTCGGTGGGGTTGCCGATCGACCTCGTCGTGTACGAGGCGAACGCGCTGAGGAGCGACCACGTCGTCTGCATCGACGAGACGAACCCGTACTTTTCCATGATCCGCACCTCGTGGGGGCAGCGCCTGCGCGAAGTCTTTCAGGGCATCGAAAATCCCATCTGGGAGCCGACCGATGCCGAGCACCCGCTACGCGTGCCGTCTGGCCGGTATGAAGTGCTCCGCAAGATCACGAACCCCGGCGAACGGCTGATCTGAAACGGTGACGACACACACTGCGCAGCGCACGTGGCGAACCTCGCGCGCCTCAGCGCTCCTTGCGCAAACGGCTGCGCGCCGCACGTACGCGAGCTCTGCGCATGTCGTTCAAATAGGTGGCCTGGGGGTGTGCACGCCACCTTGACACCAGCCGGCGAATCCCTCACTCTCCCAAATGCAAGTTGATCGGGCCGGCATACGGCGAAAAGCGTCTATCTTCGGACACTTGATTCCGGTTGCCTGAGATAGTGCTGCACGGCAAGAATGCCGCGCCAATTTTGCGAGCGAGTCGCTTCACGCGAGTCGTGAATGCGTATTCGCATCGGGGGCCGAGAGCGTGAATCTTTTATTGATCCATCGAGATCCTCAGATTCTCGAAGTGCTGCATCGCGGGGCGCGGTTCCCCGGCGTCGACCAGATCACGGCGGCCGACTCCGTCGAACCGGGCGTGCTCCAGGCGCGCGTCGAAGTCGACACGATCCTCTTCGACATCACGATGGAGCGCTTCAAGGGCATGCGCATCGAGCGCGCGCTCCGCCGCGCCAACCCGACCGCGCGGCTCGTCGCGATCGGACCCTCGGTGCCGGGCTCCGCGGTGTTCCGGCTCGCGTCGGTGGGGGTGACCGCGTTCCTCGATCTGCCGCTCGACGAGGGCCGCGTGCAGCGGTGTCTCATGGCGCTGGCCGGGCCGGGCGACCTCCTCAAGCACGCCGCGCGCCACGAGGTCGGCGGTCGCAACCTCAAGCAGGCCCAGCGCGTCGTGCGGCTCACGATGTGCGAAGAGGCGCTGGCGAGGGCAGGGGGCAGCCGCCGCGCGGCGGCTCGCATGCTCGGGGTGGACCGGCGCGCGGTGCAGAAGATCGCGCGCGAGCTCGAGGGCCCGCCGACGACGCCCCTCGTGCGAAAATGAGGGTCGTCCCCTCGGGGCCGACGACGCCGAAGGCCTGACTGCGCGCGCGGCGCGCCGGCGCCCCGTTTCGCGGTAGGCTTCCGGAGCGTGCGAGAGCCGGAGTCGACGCCGAAGGACCTGCGCCTCCCGCTCTACGTGGCCCTCGGCACGCTGGCGGGCGTCGGGTACGTGCTCTTCGACATCGTGTCGGAGGCGCGTATCCGCGCCGGCACCCTCACTGGGGCGCTCGCCGGCGCGCACGCCCTCGTCGATCACTCGTTCCCGGTGCTCGTCGGCGCGCTCCTCGGCGTCTGCGCCCACTACCTGCGGCTTCGGGCGCGGCTCGGGGCGGCGGAGACCGCCGCCGCCCGCGCGGACGCGCTCCGCACCCGGCTTCAGAAGGTGGAGCGCGACCAGGCGGTGTGGGTCGTCGCCGCGGCCGTGCTGCACGAGCTCAACAACCCGCTGCACGCCATCGGCCTGCTCCTCGACGAGATGGGGGCCTGCAGCGACGACGCGGCGCGGCGGGAAGACCTCGCGTCGCGCGCCCGCGCCCAGGCCGATCGGGCCCGACGCCACCTCCGCACCCTGCGCTCGATGCGGGGCACGAGCGAACCCGATCTCCAGCACGTCGCGCTCGAGGGCGTCATCGGCGCGCTGGCCGAGGACGTCGGCGCCCTCGCGGCCGCCGACGGCTTCGTGCTCGAATCTCGCGTGCGAGCGACCCGTCGCGGCCGAGGCCGACCCCGCGTTCGTGCGCACGATCCTCGAGAACCTCGTCGACAACGCGCTCGCCTCGCTCCGCGCGGGCGGCGGGGGGCGGGTGACGATCCGGCTCGCGGTCGAGGGCGCGCTCGCGGTCGTGCGGGTCGACGACGACGGGCCGCCCATCGCGCCCGAGGCGCACGGGACGCTGTTCGAGCCGCTCCGAACGACCAAGACGCACGGCCTGGGCCTCGGCCTGCCGATCGCGCGCGCCCTGGCCCGCTCCATGCGCGGCGAGCTGTCGCTCGAGCACCCCGAGGGGAAGACGTTCCGGCTCGAGCTGCCCCTCGGAGAGGCCTCGTGACCGCGGCGCGCGCGAGCGTGCTCCTCGTGGAGGACGAGGACGACACGCGCGAGATGCTCGCGCGCTCCCTCGAGCGGGCCGGCTACCGGTGCATCCCTGCGCGCGCCGCGGACGACGCCCTCCGCGCGGCCACCGGCGAGGCGATCGACACGGTGGTCACCGACGTCGTCCTCGGCGCCGACGATCGCGGCGGGCTGCGCCTGCTGACGGAGCTGCGCGCGGCGGGGGTCCGCGCGCCGGTCGTCGTCATCACGGCCTATGCGGACGTCGAGAAGGTCAAGTTCGCGCTGAACGCCGGCGCCGCGCACCTCCTCGAGAAGCCGTTCGCGGCGTCGGAGCTCGTCGAGGTGCTCGGGCGGATCGGCGCGGCCGATCCGCGCGCGGCGATCGAGCGACTGTTCGCGCAGGCGCGCCTCACCGAGAAGGAGCGGCTCGTGGCGCGGCACCTGCTCGAGGGGCACTCGAGCGGCGAGATCGCGGCGCTGGAGTCGAACAGCGCCAAGACGATTCGACAGCACGTCAGTCAGATCTACGCAAAATGCGGCGTCGGCAGCCGCGCTGAATTTTTCCGGCTCCTCTACGCCGGCGCCCTCCCTCCGCATCGGGCAGATGCCGGATAGACAGCGGCGCCGTCGATCTGGTTGATTTCCGCTCATGAGCTCGAGGGTCTTTCCGGCGGCCGCGCTCGCGGCCGGGGCGATCCTCGTCGCGTGCAGCGGTTCGTCGCCGACCTGCACCCCGGGCGACGCCGACGGCGTCATCGGGGGCGCGTACACCGTGCTCCTCAACGTCAGCGACACCGCCTTCACCGTCGGCGGCGTCGACAGCGGCTCCACGAGCAACATCATCTCCGTGCAGAACGAGGGCAACGTCAGCCTGAAGGTGACGAACGTCGGGACCAAGCCCCACGACGTCGACGTCCTCTGCATCCCGAGCGGCTTGCCCGCGCAGTGCATGCAGCAGACCTCCTGCTTCCCGGGTTCGGCCGGATCGGACCCGAGCTCGATCGCGCTCGTGCCGGTCCTCCAGCCGGGCGCGTCGACGACGGTGAACTTCACGGCTCCCGTGATCGAGGGCGTCTATCCCTTCGTGTCCGACCAGCCGGGTGACAGCGAGGTCGAGAGCGACGGCGGCGTCGAGGGGCTCACCGGGGCGTTCGTCCTGATGTGAGGACCGCCAGGGCCGCGTGGTGGAGCGCCGTCGCCGTCGCGGCGGCGCTGTGGGCGTCGTCGGCCCGCGGGCAGGTCGCGTCCGCGGAGCCGGCGGCGCCCGCCGGCGCGGACCTCCCCGACGGCGCGGCTCCCGACGCGGGCGCTCCGCCGCCGGACGCGGAAGCCGCGGGGCCCGACGCGAGCGTCCCGGCGGACGCGGAGGCCACGCCGCCCGGACCTCCCGCGCCCGCGACGCTCCACCCCTCGGGGGCGGCCACCACGGGCGAAGAGGACGAGGACTACACGGTCGTGCAGGTCCGCGGGCAGGGCTGGGCCTCGCCGCGCGGCATCGACGACGTGCGCATCAAGCGCGAGCTCCTCGAGGCCTCCCCGCGCATGCAGACGAGCGAGATGCTCTCGGCGGCGCCGGGCTTCTTCGTGGATCACGAGGACGGCGAGGGGCTCGGCAACGACGTGTACCTGCGCGGCTTCGACCTCGAGCACGGCTCGGGCATCGAGATGCGCGTCGACAACGTCCCGATCAACAGCCCCGTGCACGTGCAGGGGCAGGGCTACGCGGACGTCAACTTCATCATCCCCGAGGTCGTGCGCAGCATCCGCGTCCTCGAGGGGCCCTTCGACCCGCGGCAGGGCGACGCGGCGATCGTCGGCAGCGCGTACTTCGACCTCGGCGTGCCCGATCGCGGCTACCAGGCGAAGGCCACGTACGGCTCGTTCGACCAGGTGCGCGTCGTCGGCGTCGCGGCCCCGAAGGAGGCCGACGACGAGACGTTCGCCGCGTTCGCCGTGCGCAAGAGCGACGGCTTCGGCGAGAACCGCGCGACGGAGTCGGCGACGGTCAACGCGCAGTACAGCTTCGACGTGACCCCGCGCGACCACCTGCGCCTCCTCGCGACGGCGTACGGCGCCCGCGAAGCGCTCCCCGGCGTGCTGCGCGAGCCCGACGTGCATTCGGGCGCGATTGGCTACTACGACAGCTATCCCGAGTACGCGAACGGGCAGGGGGTCCAGGCGTCGCGCGTCATCCTCGCGGCCGACTTCGACCACGTCGCGCCGGGCGGCGATCGCTTCGAGATCGCGCCGTGGGTCATGTGGACCGACCTCCGCACGCGCGAGAACTTCACCGGCAACCTCAATCTCTCGCAGATCGACCCGAACCTCGCGGCGGGCGAGGGCGACCTCTGGGAGACGACCAACCGCGAGACCGCGGTCGGCGCGAGCGCGCGCTTCCACACGGCGCCGCTCCGGGCCGGCGGGTGGTTCGAAGCGAGCCCGGAGGCGGGCGTCAGCGTTCGCGCCGGGCACACCAATCAGACCAAGAGCCTCCTCGACTCGGCGACGCTGGCCGTGTGGGACCGGCGGCTCGACGCGGGCCTCGACACGCTCGACGCCGCCGCGTACGTCGATCTCGACATGCGCTTCTGGAGGCGCTTTCGCGTGTCGGGGGGGCTGCGCGCGGACCTCCTCCAGGTCTCCGTCGACGACCGCCTCGCGTACGACGTCCCGGCCAACGTGGCGCCCCCCGACGTCATCCCCGGCTCGAACCGCGCGACCCAGGGCGTCCCGCTGGGCCCGCGGGTGACCGCGGAGGTCGACGTCTTGCCCGAGCTGACGACCGCGTTCTCCTACGGCACGGGCTTTCGCTCGCTCGACGCGACCGCCAACGTCGCGACCCAGGCGGGCACGAACGGCGCGGGCCCGAGCATCCAGGAGTCGGCCAAGCCCTTCTCGAACGTCGACTCCGCCGAGCTCGGCTTCCGCGCCCACACGCGCGACGACCGCTACACCGCGACGGCCGCGGGGTTCGAGACCTGGGTGCAGAACGAACTCGTGTTCGAGGCGACCTCCGGCGGCTTCACGACCGAAGGCGCCAGCACGCGCCGCGGGATCGTCGCGTCCGCCATCGCAAGGCCCTTCGACTGGCTCCTCGCCTCGGTCGCCGCGTCGTTCACCGAGGGGACCTTCCACACGCTCGTCGCGGGCGTCGACCACTACATCCCGCAGGTGCCGCCCGTCGTGCTCCGCGCCGACGTGACCGTGCGCGGCACCCTCGCCACCGTGCGCGGGCGGCCGCTGACGGGCAAGCTCGGCGTAGGCTACACGTACCTGGCGCCGCGCTACCTCAGCGAGACCAACGCCACGATCCGCGGCGCCGCGAACGACGTGCTGAACGCGAACGGCTCGCTTCGATACGGCGCCGTCGAGCTCGGCCTCGACGTGTACAACCTGCTCGCGCTCAAGTACGCCGACGACGGGGAGTACTTCGCGTCCAACTGGTCCGTCACCGCCGGCGCCCACCCGTTCCCCTCGTACGCGACGCACCTCATCGCCGCCCCGCCGCTCACGGTCCTCGGGTCGATCGCGCTCTATTTCTGAGAAGGGCGCCGCCCGCGCTGGCACTACGCGACCCTTCAGTGGGCTTCGCGGCGGCCGCGCGAAGTCCGCGCTCGGCGCGCCCGTGGATCCATCCGCGCGCGCGCCCATGGAGCCAATACCGCGTCCGGCGATGAGGCCAGCGCATGCGTGACGTTCATTCCGCCGACGCAAACTCGAAATCCTCGCTGGCTAGCGTCGCCTCACGCAGCCCGGCGATGCGAGCGCGGGCCGCGCGACTAAAGACGAAGGAGACATGTGATGACCATGCTCAACCAGCTCGAGGCCACTGGAGAGAAGTTCGTGATTCAGCCGTTTCTCGACATGCGAAAGCGCACGCGCGTCGCGGTGAACGACATCGCCGCGCGCGTCGTGCCGGGAATGGTCGAGGAGGACGCGCGCGAGATGGCGAAGGATCTCCTCGCCGGGCGCGAGATGAGGAAGGGCTGGCACCACATCATCGTCCGCTTCGGAAAGAACACGACCAAAGACTTCCTCGAGCCCTCCGAGAAGGGCGTCGTGCTCGGCAAGGACGACATCTTCTTCGTCGACATCGGGCCGGTGCACGGCGACATGGAGGGAGACGCGGGCGACACGTTCGTCTTCGGCGGCGACGCGGACCATCATCGCGCCAAGGCCGACGTGAAGGTCATCTGGGACGACGTGCGCGCCGCGTGGTTCAAGGACGGGATGACGGGGCGCGCGCTGTACGACTACGCGGAGAAGCTCTGCGTGGACAAGGGTTGGCGCCTGAACCGCGACCTCTCCGGTCACCGGCTCTCGGAGTTCCCGCACTCGGTGCACTACGACGGACCGATGGCGACGGTCGACTTCAAGCCGGCCCCGCTCCTCTGGGTGCTCGAGATCGCGATCATCCACCCCGAGCGCAAGTTCGGCGCCTTCTACGAGGACCTGCTCCTGGACGATCAGTCGTTCGGCTGAGGGACTTGCCTTGCGCGGCGTTCCCGACACGGCGTCGTGACAACCCCGGATCCCACGCGGATCCCGGTTGACTCCGGTCTGCCCTCTCGGCAGGGTCCCGCCCAGCCGAGACCATGAAGCGCACGATCGCGAGCCTCGTCACGCTCACCGCCGTCACCGCCGTCGCGCTGGTCGCCGGCGCCGCCCGTGCCGACGGCGACGCGTACTCGTGCTGCGACCTCTCGATGCAAAACGGCGCCTGCATCGGGCAAAGCACCGAGTGCACGACGCCGTCGGGCTTCGGCGTGATGCTCTGGGATCCGATCGACCCCACGACCGCGATGGCCTGGACGCTGCCGGCGAGCGTCGCCTCGTCGAGCTTCCCGGACGGGACCGACGGCTACGTCGCCCTCGGTACGCAGGCGCCCTGGCAAGGCTTCTGCCTCGACGCGCCGTCGACGAGCGACCCGCAGCACGAGGGCCCCACCGAGCCCACCACGTGCCTCACGCTCTCGCTCCTGCCGGGAATCGCCGGGGAAGCCGCGGTCGCGACGGTGCCGCTCGACGGCCGCTGGGACGGCTACCAGCTCTGCTACGGGGCCCAGACCGACAGCGACGCGGGACCGTGCCGCGGGCCAGGCACGATGGACGATCCGACGATCGCTCCGACGCCCGTCTCGGGCTCGTGCTGCGGCCCGGCGCACCCGCTCACCACGAGACAGATCGTCGCCGACCAGGAGGTGCCGGGCCTGCCGACGCCCATCGACGACCCCGACGCGTGCGCGAGCGAGTTCGGCCAGTCGTCCAGCTGCGGTCAGGGGCCCGGCGACGGCGGCAAGTGCGTGCCGACCACGTGCGAAGCGCAGCGCCACTACTGCGGCGCGGTGCCCGACGGATGCGGCGGGACGCTCGACTGCAGCGGCAACTGTCAGGCGCTGGCCGCCGGCTCGTGCAGCGTGACGCGTCCGGCCGGCGGTCTGCAGGACGGCGCGGCGGTCGGCGGCGGTCTGGCGCTGTTCGTCGGGCTGGCGTTCGCGCGCAAGCCCAGGCGCCGGTAAGGGGAAACCCCTTCAGCCCCGGACGACCCGCCCGAACTCGCGCATCCAGGCGGCCTCCTCGCTGGACAGCGGCCCCTTCTCGAGCGCGTCGAGGTTCGCGTCGACCTGCGCCACCGACGACGGGCCCATGAGCGTGAGATCCACGTGGGGGCTCGACAGGCAAAAGCGATAGCAGTCCCCGGCCGACATCGGCTCGCCGGCCCAGTCGCTCGGCTTGCGAAGGAGCTTGCGCCACGACGTGGCCGTATAGGCGCAGATGGCGGGCTTGCGCGGCGCGGACTCGAGGTTCGGGAACACGTCCTGCTCGGCGCCGGGGTGCGCCGCGTTGTAGCGGAGCATGAACCAGTCGATGGGGGAGCTCTTCACGAGCTCTCCCGCCCGCGGCCGGTCGTGAATCGAGACGGCGAACGCGCGAATCTTCCCCTCGGCCTTGAGGGCGGCCATCGCCTCCAGGGTGCCCTCGGTCAGGGCCGACATGCGCCCCACCCAGAACAGGTGGAACACGTCGATGAAGTCGGTGCCGAGCGCGCGGAGCAGCCCCTCGGCCCCGCGGCGCACGTTGCCGCCGAAGTACCCGACGCCCGGCCCCGCGCCGAGCACGACGCGATCGCGCCGGGTGGCGAGGGCGCGCTTGAGCGCGGGCTGCACGCCGCCCGTGCGCATGCGGGTCCAGAAGACGTACTCCACGCCTCGCTCGAGGGCGCGGTCGAAGCCCTTGTCGTCGATGCCGTAGTTGCAGGCGACGCCGAGGCGGAAGACCTCGCGGCCCAGCGCGGGGACGTGGCGGCGTACGAAGGGATTGACCATTTCGAGGATCAAGATGCCCGCCGAGCGTATGCGTTGCGCCCGATCCGCGCCGTCGAGGACCCGGCGGCGCTCGCGGACGCGTTCCGCGGGCACGACGCCGTCGAGTCGCCCAGGCACGTCCGGCGCCGGCTCACGATCGGGTACCCATTTGCCCTAGTTTGGGAGCATCCGTTCTTTGAACGGTCCGTTCAAAGGACTCCTGCTCCAGACCCGGCTAAGGGACGTTGACGGTCTTCGGCTGCACGTTGACGGTCGTGCCCGACGTGGGCGCGGGGGCGACCGTCGGCGCGGGCGCCGCGGCGCTGCCCGGGACCACGTTGTTGATGATGGTGGGCGCGGGCGCCGCCGGCGGCGCGGTGGCCGTGGGCGAGTCCTGCACGTGGATGACCGTCGGCCCCGGGGCGGGCTGCGGGCTCGCCACGCCCGGCGAGCCGACCACGGTGGGCGGGTGGGCGGGAGGCGGCGCGGGATTGTCGTCGAAGCAGCCGGGCAGGGCGCCGAGGGCGCCGCTCAGGGCGAGCGCGCCGGCGATACGAAGCAGAGAATTCGATCGCATGGTCATGGCCTGGCTCGACTGCAGGCGTCGTGCCGAGCCGATATCGAAAGAACGGAAGTGCTGGAGGTCCGCGACGTTCTGCCCTGTCGTGCGAACGGAGATTCGGGGACGCCAGGCACGTGAAGACTGTGACGGATCCGCGCGAACGGGGGATTGAGCCTCGCGTCGTCTGGTAAACTCAGGCCCGCGCGCGTCGGCGCCAGCCCGCGACGGCGATTGCGAGGACGAGCCCCGCGGGCCACGCCGCCATCGCGTCGGCCGGCGAGCCGCCCGAGGCGGAGCAGCCGGTCTTCATCACGGGCGGCACGTCGCCCACGGGCGTGGCCGACGACGCGCGCTCGGAGCCGGGGGGCTGCGGCGTGTAGATCATCTGCGTGGTGTCGAAGTCGTTCGCCTGCTGCCGGCTCAGGATGCCCTGCATCGTGCTCGTGTCGAGCGTGGGCGTGCGGCTCAAGACCCAGAGGTAGAGGCGCGACGGGTGGCCGACGACGGCGTACTCGTAGTTCGAGCCGACCTCGAGGATCCAGTAGTCGCCCGTGTACCCGCCGACGTCGAGGGCGAGCTTCGCGGGCACGTTGTTGTCGGGCACCGAGGCGCTCATCGCGACCGTGTTGAGGGGGCCGTCGGCGCTGCCGACGTTGCACTGGTTCACGAAGGTGAGCGTGCCGTCCGAGTTCTGCGTGTAGAAGGCCGTCGTGCCGTTGCAGTCGGTCTGCGTCGTCCGCGGGAGCCGGGCGATCTCGTACCACTTGCCCTGGATGCGCGAGAGGTCGACGTTGGGCGCGACGTCGAGCGGCGGGTTCGAGCAGCCGGCCGCCGCGCCGCCCAGCGCCGCGACCAGCAGGGCCGAGCGAAGGAGTCGCGCGAGTTTCACGGGACGGCGATACGGCATGGCCACCGCCGCGCGTGTGCCGAAGCCGTGAACTCTTCGCGCTCGGTTCGAGACGAGGGGCCCGAGACGGGCAAAGGGGCGCGCCTGCGCGACCGGGCGCCGCGCGCGCCCGCGACCGTCGTGACGCGGACGTCGCTCGGGGGCCGTCTCGAACCTTTCGACGCGATGTGGAAGGGGATTCGCTGGTCGGCCGGCTGGGGGCTCGGGTACCGTGTGGATTCCATGAACGAGGAATCCGCCCGGGCAGCGCCGGCGCGCTTCGTGCCGCTCGCGCCGCGGCTATGCCGCGCGATCGCGTACCTGGCGGCGGTCCTCGTCGTGGCGCCGTTCGTCTACCACCTGGCGCACCACTCGCTCGCGTACCTCGGCCTTTTCGAGGACGACTATTTTTACTACGGCATCATCGCCGACAAGCTCCTCCGCCTCGGCAAGCTCACGTACGACGGCAGCACGCTGACGAACGGGTTCCACCCGCTCTGGTTTCTCGTGCTCCTCTTGCTCCGCGCCGTCACGGGCGGCCTGAACGACGCGTTCTACGGCCTCTTGTGCGTCGTCTTCGTCGCGTCGATGGTGGCGACCTACGAGCTCTCGCGCGCGTTCGCGCGGACCCTCGGGGCGCCGCCCGCGCTCGCCGGCGCCGCGGCGCTCCTCTACGCGGTCGCGACCGACGTGGTGCTCTCGTCGGGGATGGAGACGGCGGTCGACGTGCCGCTGCTCCTCTGGCTGTTCCTCGAGGTCGCGCGCCCCGCGCCGCTCGTCCCGCGGCGGGCCGCCTGGCTGGGGCTCGTGGCATCGGTTGCGATCCTCGGGCGCCTCGACATCGCGCTCGTCGTGCCGCTCGCGTTCCTCGGCTGGGCGCTCTTCGCCCGGCCGTCGCTGCGAACGTTCGCGCGCGCGCTCGCGGCGTTCTGCGCCGGCGGCCTCGCCGTGCCGGCGTACGCGGCCTTCAACCTCGCCGTCTTCCACACGGTGATGCCCGTGTCGGCCATGGCGAAGCAGCTCGTGACGCGCTTCGGGGTCAACGTCGGCTACCTGATGGCCGCCGCCCGCTGGACCCCGTACGGCACGACCGCCGTGCCCGTGCTCGCGGCGGGCGTCGCGGCGCTCGTGCTCCTCGCGCGGCGCCGAGCCCGCGGCGAGGGCGCGCCGCGCCCCGAGGCCCTCTTCGCGGGCGGCCTCGCGCTCGCGTTCGCGGCGATCTTCTTCGCCGAGAACACGCTGAACGGGTGGATTTACTTCGGCTGGTACTCGTACCCGTTCCAGCCCGCGCTCGTCGCCGCGCTGGCCTTCGCCGGCATGGCCGTCGCGCCGGCCCTCGCCGAGGCGCGGCGCGCCCGGGCCGTGCCGGCGCTCGTCGCGGGCGCGATGCTCGTGGCGGCGGGCCAGGGCGCGTACCACTTCGCGGTCTACGGCCCGCTCTGGTCCGTCGAGGACAACGGCCTGCTCGCGATGAGCCTCGATCTCGCCCGGCGCATGCAGGGCCGCCCCGGCACGATTGGCATGGGCGCGATCGCGGGGTTCGCGACGTACCTGATGGACGACCCCGTGGTCCAGCTCGAGGGCCTCGTCGCCGACCGCGCGATGGTCGAGCACATCCGCCATACGGACGACCTCGTCGACGTCCTCGGCGACTACAAGGTCGACTACCTGGTCGTCAGTCTGGCCCTCGCGAAGATGGAGAAGGACGGGGACTGTTACACGGTGACGCAGCCGAACGCCGAGTGGGCCGGCAAGCGCGTGGCCAAGATGCGCGGGCGCATCTGCTCGGAGCCGATCGAGCACTTCCAGACGCTCGGCCCCGACCACGGCTGGTCCGTCTTCCGCTCGCTCGACACGTACGTGTTCGACGTCCGCAAGCCCCGGTCCTAGCTTCGAGGGCATGAGCATTCTCGGCCCCCCCGCCATCGTCGCGAAGGTCGAGCGCCTGAAGGCCGTGGCCCGGCGCCACCAGGTCCCGATCAAGGCGGCGGCGCTCCAGTTCTCGCTCGCGCACCCCGCCGCGGCTTCCGTCATCCCCGGCGCCAGCCGGCCCGAGCGCGTCGCCGAGGACCACGCGGCGCTGAAGACGAACATCCCCGCCGACTTCTGGCGCGAGCTCCGCGCCGAGAAGCTGGTCGCGCCGGATGCGCCGCTGCCCGGCCTCGCCTGATCACCGCTTCATCGCGAGGGCGCGCGTCCGGAGCTCGTCGGCCACCTCGGCGTTCCCGCGGAGCTCTTCGACGGTCGCCTCCGCCTCGAAGAGATTGGCGGCGATCGCGGCCTTCCCGCCGAGGAGCATGCGGACGGTCGCGTCGTCGAGGCGCTTCGCGTCCTTGCGCCGCAGGCCGAGCGCGGCCCATGCGCCGTCGAGCGCCTCCTCGGCCTCGCGCGCGTCGCCGCTCTTCACGGCGCCCAGGACGCGCGCGATGAAGGAGGCGATCTGCTGGATGAGGCGCTCGATGTAGTCGCGCTGCTGCATGGGCCGTTGGCCGCCAATCTACACGACCTCCGCGCCCCCGCCGCAGCCGCCGCACCCGCCTCCCGGCGGCGGGCGCCGCCGCACGAGCGGCACGATCGCCACCACGAGCGCGGCGATCGCGAGCACGACGGCTGCGGGACGGGCGACCGCGGCGACCACGCCCGCCGCGCCCATCCCGATGCCGATGCCGCACGCGGAGAGCAGCGCGAGCACGCAGAGCGGGCACTTGGGGGCGAGGATCGCCCCCGCGACCGCGGCGGCCGACGTCAGCGCCGCCGGCCACCGCCGGGCGGCGCGATCACGCGGCGTCGTACTCGTCATTGCGGCGCAGCCATTCCATCGGGAACTTGAAGCCGTCCTCGTCGCGGCCCTTCGGGACGAGATTCGAGGAGCTGGTACGTCGCGTTCATCGGCTCGATGCCGCGCCCGTACGTCGAATACGTCCGGAACACGCCGCCGGCCGCCCGCGCGAACACGCTGAAGCCCGGCAGGTCGGTATTGCGGATGGTGTTCGGGGCGTAGTTGTACGTGCCGTCGCCGCGGCCCGGCGCGAACGACACGTGGTAGTCGTAGTTGAAGTCGTTGCCGCCCGACGAGACCCAGTGGAAGGTCCAGCCGAGGCGCTTCTTGTACGCCTCGAGCTTCGCCAGCGGCGCCCGGGAGATGGCGGCCAGCGTGACGTCGCGGCGGGCGAGGTGCACGACCGATCGCTCGAAGTTGTCGGCCCAGAACGAGCAGCTCTTGCAGCCCTCGTCCCACTCCGGCGCGAACATGAAGTGGTAGACGACGAGCTGCGACCTGCCGTCGAAGAGCTCCTCCAGGGTCTCCTTGCCCTTCGGCCCGTCGAACACGTAGCGCTTCTCGACCCGCTCCCAGGGCAGCCCGCGCCGCGCCTGGGCGAGCGCGTCGCGGGCGCGGGTGAGCTCCTTCTCCTTCGCCATCAGCTCCTTGCGCGCGCGGATCCATTCGGCCGTGCTCACGACGTCGTTCGGTTTCATCGCGGTCCTTCCTTTCCCGGGTTCGAGGGCCCGGCACGAGAGAGACGTACGGCCGCGAGGGCAGGGGCGGGGAGTAACAACTTCGCCGCGATCGCGGCCGCTCGCGACGGCCCTCCCGCGCGCCGCTACGCTCCGCCGGCTCCCGATGGATCCCCTGGTGCGCGAAGCCGCCCGCGCTCTCTCGGTCTTCGACCCGCTCGCCGCCCTCAAGCGCATCGCCCTGCGCGACGACGCGCCCGCGCTCGCGCTGCGCGGGATCGCGATGGCGCAGCTCGGCGAGTACCCGGTCGCGCGGAAGCTCCTCCGGCGCGCGGCGCGGGCCTTCGGGGTGGACCATCCGACTGCCTCGGCCCGGTGCGTCGCCGCCGAGGCCGAGATCGCGCTCGTGTGCCGCGATCTGGAGGCCGCGGGGCGGGGTCTGGCCGAGGCGGCGGACGTCCTCGAAGCGCACGGCGACCGGGCCAACGCCCTCTTCGTGCGCCTGCAGCTCGTGCGGCGGCTCATCCTCCTCGGCCGCGTCGACGACGCGCGCGCCGCCCTCGCCGCCGTGTCGCTCGACGAGGCTCCCGCGGTGCTCGCGTCGCTCGCCGAGCTCCTCGCCGTGGACATCGCCGTGCGGAGCCTCCGCCCGGCCGCCGCCCGCCGCGCGCTGGCTCGCGCGCGCCTCGCCGCGGTCGAGGCGGGCGTCGCCGCGCTGACCGCGGAGGTGGACCGCGCGGCCCGGCAGCTCGAGCAGCCGGTCGCGCGCCTGGTCGGGCCGGAGGGGCCGCTGCCCGTCGGCCTCGACGAGGTGAAGTCCCTGGTGGGCTCGGGCGACCTGCTCGTCGACGCGTGCCGTCGCGAGGTGCGGTGCGGGCCAGAGGTGCGGTCGCTCGTGAGCCGGCCCGTCCTGTTCGCGCTGGCGGCGGCGCTGGCCGAGGCGGCGCCGGGCGAGGCGACCCGGGCCGACCTCGTCTCGCGCGCCTTCGGAGCGCGCGCCGCCAGCGACTCGATGCGGGCGCGCCTGCGCGTCGAGGTGGGGCGCCTGCGGCGGGCGCTCTCGGGCCTGGCCGAGGTGCGCGCCACGGCCGCCGGGTTCGCCCTGGTCCCGGCGGGGACGCGGCGCACGCTCCTGCTCCTGCCGCCCGCGGACGGCGAGGCGAGCGCCCTCGTGGCGCTGCTCGGCGCGGGAGAGTCCTGGTCCACCTCGGCGCTCGCCGACGCGGTGGGGATGAGCCAGCGATTGGTCCAGCGGGCGCTCACGACCTTGCTCGAGGAGGGTCGCGTGCAGGCGGTCGGCCGCGGGCGGTCGCGCCGCTGGACCGCCCCCGAGGCCGCCGGATTCGCGACGACTTTGTTGCTCGCGCGCGCCCACCCGCTCGGCTAGCCCAGAAGACGTGACCCGCCGCGCCGCTCCGCAGTCCCGCCCCGCCGAGATCCTCCGCGAGTACGGCCCGTTCCCGGACGTGCCGCGCGTGAACGGCGTCACCTTCGACGGCGCCGAGGTCTGGTTCGCGACCGGCGATCGCCTGCAGTCCCTCGACCCGGAGACCGGCAAGACGGGTCGCGCGATCCGCGTGCCGGCCGAGGCGGGGACGGCCTTCGACGGGCGTCACCTCTACCAGCTCACCGGCGGCGTCATTCACAAGATCGACCCGCAGACCGGCCGCGAGATCTCCAGCATCCCCGCGCCGCACGCTCGCTGCGCGGGCCTGACGTGGGCCGAGGGCTCGCTGTGGGTCGGCGTCTACGACGACCGCCAGATCAAGCAGCTCGACCCCGAGACGGGCCGCGTCCTCCGCACCATCGACGCGGCGCGCTTCGTCACCGGCGTCACCTGGGTCGACGGCGAGCTGTGGCACGCGACCCTGGAAGACGGCACGAGCGACCTCCGGCGCGTCGACCCGACGACCGGCGAGCACCGCGAGACCCTCACGGTCCCCGACGGCGTCGTGATCAGCGGCGTGGAGAGCGACGGTGGCGATCGACTCTTCTGCGGCGACGCGCGCCAGTCGAAGGTGCGCGCGGTTCGGAGGCCGCGGCGATGAGCGAAACCCGCGGGCGATCCATGCGCATCTGCTTCATCGGCGACAGCCTCGTGAACGGCACGGGAGACGACGACGGCCTCGGGTGGGTCGGGCGCGTCGTCGCGCGCGCCCGGCAGGGCGGGCGAGACGTCACGGCGTACAACCTCGGGATTCGCCGCGACACGAGCGCCGACGTCGCGGAGCGCTGGACGCACGAGGCCCGGCGCCGGCTGCCGGCGGGGCACGACGGCCGGCTCGTCTTCTCCTTCGGCGTCAACGACTGCGCCGACGGCGATGGAGACGGGCCACGCGTCGCCCGCGTCGCCCTCGACGCGTCGCTCGCCAACGCCCGCGCGATCCTCCAGGCCGCCCGCGAGTGGCTGCCGACCCTGATGGTGGGGCCGCCCGTCTACGCGGAGAGCGACCGGGCCAACGAGCGAATCGCCGTGCTGTCGGACGGGTACGCGCGTCTGTGCGACGGGCTCGGCGTCCCGTATCTCGAGCTGTTCCAGGTCACGCGGTCGTCGCGGGCTTGGGTCGACGAGGCGCTCGCGGGCGACGGAGCGCACCCGAACCGAGGCGGGTACGCGGTCGTCGCGGAGGCGGTCGCGGCGTGGCCTGCCTGGCAGGAGTGGGTGGGTCGCGACCGCTCGTGACCGCCCATCGAATGCCCATGCAGCGCCCAGCGGAAGCCGGCGAGGCCCGCTCCTACCCTGGATCGGGTGGTGGCGCGCGCGCTGGGTCCTCCGACGTCGCCGGGTGGCGCGCCTGAGCACGACGACCCCGCGCTGATGCAGCTTCTCGCGAAGGGTGATCGCGAGGCCCTCGGAATCCTTTACGATCGGCACTGCCCCCTGCTGCTGGCGGCGGCGATACGAACCCTGGGCGAGGCGCGCGAAGCCCACGACCTCGTTCACGATGTGCTTCTCGAAGCGTGGCTCCACGCCGGCGAGTTCGACCCGGAGCGGGGAACGGTGCGCACGTGGCTCCTCCTGCGGCTGCGATCGAGGGCCCTGGACCGCCTGGGGCGGTCCGAGGCGCGGCGGACGCGCACCCTCGACGCGCCGGCCGCGGAGGCCCCCGGCGACGCGCCGTCGATCGACGAGGTGGACCGCATCGACGTCCGGCAAGCCGTCGCCGAGCTCGAGACCGACGTGCGCGAAGTCCTGGAGTGGACCTACTTCCGCGGGCTCACCGCGGAGCAGGTGTCGAAGGAGACGGGCCTGCCGGTGGGCACCGTCCGCTCGAGGCTCGCGCGCGGCCTCCGGACGCTGCGCGTCACGCTGGAAGGGCCCTCCATGACCAGGAGCCGTCCGTGAACGACCCCCGCATCGACTCCGCGACGCTCTGGACCGCCCTTGCGCTCGCCGCGGACGTCCCGCCGGCGCCGGCGCACCTGCGCGACCGCGTCCTGGCGGCCGCCGACCGCGCCGCCCCCTATCGCGCCCACCTCGCCGCGTTCGCGCGCTGCTTCGACCTCGCCGAGGCCGAGGTGCACCGCCTCCTCGCCCGCATGGACGACCCGAGCGCCTGGACCCCCGGATTCGGCGCCACGATCGCCTTCCTCCACTTCGACGCGGGCCCGCGGTGCGACGCCGGGCCGGGGCGGGCGCATTGCGGCGTGGCGCGCATGATGGGCGGTGCGTTCATCCCGCTGCACGAGCACAAGGCCCGAGAGGTGAACTTCGTCCTGCGTGGCGCGCTCATCGACGGCGGCGGCCGGCGCGTGGGGCCCGGGGGGCTCCTCGAGTCGGGCCCCGGGTCGCGCCATTCCCTGACGATCGAGGGCGATCCCGAGGCCCTCCTGGTCGTCATGCTGCCCGAAGTGGAAATGATCGCCGACCCGTGATCGTTTTCTTCCGCTGCGCCGTACAGAGGGGCATGCGGACTCTCCTCGTCGCGCCCGTCCTCTTCGTCGTCCTGGCCCTGGCAGGCTGTTCCTCGCGCGGGGGCTCGGGAGGGTCGTCGAGCGCCGACGCCTACTCCAACGCCGAGGACCTCGTCGTCGACGAGGGCACGTTCACCGTGCCGGCGGGGGGAGAGGTCGTCTACTGCGTGCGCATCCCGATGCCGGCCGCGTTCCAGAACCGCGAGCTCGCCCTCGTCGGCTTCGACTCGGACGTGACCGCGCCGATGCACCACTACTTCATGTTCTACGACCCGTCGCCGACCGCGGGCACCACGCCCGTCCCGTGCGAGGGCACGAACCCGAGCGTGCCCGCGGCCAGCGCCGGGCTCGACCTCTTCAGCATGGGCAACCTCCTCTTCGTCGCGAGCACGGGCACCGAGTCGTATCGCGAGACCGCGGGCTACGGCTCCGTCCTCACCAGCAACGGCAGCTTCGTCACCAACCACCACGTCATCAACGCGAGCTCTCAGCCCATCACCGTCGGCGGCAAGTTCACGCTCAAGGTGGTCGACTCCACCGAAGTCCCGCACCCGACGCAGGCCCTGAGCTGCCAGACGGTCGACATCAACCTGCCGGCCCACGTGCCCACCGACGTCACCGCGACCTGCATCGCGCCGTACGACCTCGACATCGTGTCGATGTCCTCGCACGCGCATCAGGATTCTCATGACGTTCGAGACCCGGCTGTACGACGGCCAGACCACCCAGCCGGAGGTCCTCTACACGAGCTCGGAGTGGGAGAGCCCCGCGATGACGCAGCTCGCCACGCCGCTCCACCTCAAGGCGGGGCAGGGCCTGACGTTCACGTGCCACTACGACAACATGACCAACGCGGCCATCGGCTTCGGGCTGACGGCGACCACCGAGATGTGCGCGACGATGAACCAGTACGCGTACCCCGTGTCGACGATGAACCAGGTTCCGCCGATGCTCGGGGCCACGATAACCTCGAACGCCACCCCGGCCACGGCCTCGGATACGACCGGCGGAATCATTCCGCTGTTCTGAGCGCGCACGGGCCCGCGCTACAGTCGCTCCAGGAGAGCGACGCATGCGCAAACGACACCGGCGGCCCGCCGCGCTCTTCCTCGGAGCGACCCTCGCGTTCGGCGCGCCGGCCCAGGCGCAGCCGGCACCGTCGTCCTCGAGCGCCCCCGCGCGGCCTTCCGGCCCGGCGCACGTCACCGGCGTGGCCCTCGGCACCCGCTCCGGGTGCGCCCTCCTCGCGGGAGGGGCGGTGAAGTGCTGGGGCTACGGCTTCGACCGCGGCGGGGCCGACGCGACCACCACGATCGCGGGCTTCGGAGGGAAGGTGGCCCGCCTCTACGCGGGCGGCGACCAGTTTTGCGCGCTCCTCGAGGTCGGCGAGCTGCGATGCTGGAGCGACAGCGACTTCGGGCCCCGGATCATCCCCGACCTCGCGCAGGTCACGCAGGTCTCGATCGGGAACTCCACGCTCTGCGCGATCGCCGCGGGCGCCGTGAAGTGCTGGGCGCTGCCCGTGGCCGGTCCGCCCCTGCAGATCGGCGGGCTCGCGAGCGGCATGCGGGCGATCTCGATGGGCTCGACGTATGCCTGCGCGATCGACGCAGCCGGAGCGGTCTTTTGCTGGGGGGCGTTCGGCGCGGCGAGCGCGGGGACCGACGGGCCCGTGCCCATCCCGGGCGTGACCGGCGCGAGCACGGTCTCGACGTCGTACGCCGCGGCGTGCGCGCTCGCGGACGGGAAGATCATGTGCTGGTCGGCCACGAGCCCGCCCGCCGAGTTCAAGGGGTTCGCCGGCAAGGTGGTGGCCCTCGACGGCACGACGGCGCAAGACGGCCTGTGCGTCGTCACGGCCGACGGCGCCGCGCAGTGCGCGGGCAACAACTTCTTCGGCCGCCTCGGGCACCCGGACGGGAAAGACCTGCGCGTCACCGGCCTGTCGGGCGTCAAGGCGGTCGCGCTCGGGGGCAAGTTCGGCTGCGCCATCGCCGCGGGCGATCGCCTCCTCTGCTGGGGCGACAACGCGGACGACGAGCTCGCGGTCGGTCGAGCGCACGCCGCTTCGCCTGCGCCCATCCCCGTCACGGAGCTCTAGGCCCCCGAGGCTCGCGCTTTTTTCCGACGGCACCGTCGTGCGCATCGCGTCGGGACGCATGGTCGAGTCGCAACACTTCATGATGGACATGGCAGCCTCGGGCTCTTCGGATTGCCCGCTCGCCTCAGCCGCCTGGACGCTCCGGCCCGGTAGCTGCTTCGCGGTGCGCCAAACCGGAGGTCTACGCGATGACCACAGCATTCGGCGTCCATTCCGAGGTCGGCAAGCTTCGCAAGGTCATGGTCCATCGCCCTGATCTCAGTCTCAAACGGCTGACGCCCTCCAACCGCGATGAGCTCCTCTTCGACGACGTCCTCTGGGTCGAGCAAGCCCAGAAGGAGCACGACCAGTTCGTCGCCGAGTTCACGAGCCGCGGCGTCGAGGTCTTCCACGTGCACGACCTGCTCGCGAAGGCGCTCGAGACGCCCGGCGCCCGCGAGTGGGCCATCGAGCACACCGTCAGCCCGTACACCGTCGGCCCGGCCACCGTCGACGCGGTCAAGGACACGCTGGCCGACATGGACGCCGACACGCTGGCGACGCACCTCATCGGCGGCGTGACGCGGGCCGAGCTGATGGAGCACTCCGAGGACGACCTCGAGGCCCACTCTCTCACCGCGTCCACGACGCCCGACGCGTCCTTCGTGCTCCCGCCGCTGCCGAACCACCTCTTCACGCGCGACAGCTCGTGCTGGCTGTACGGCGGCGTCTCGCTCAACCCGATGTTTCACCGATCTCGCCAGCTCGAGACGGTCAACATCGGCGTCATCTATCGGTTCCACCCCATGTTCCGGGAGGCCGCCTTCCAGTTCTGGTATCCGGACCCGGGGCACAGCGAGGAGCACGACGAGTTCGACATCCAGGACTTCGGCCGCGCCGCGCTCGAGGGAGGGGACGTCATGCCGGTCGGCAACAAGACCGTCCTGGTCGGCCTGAGCGAGCGCACGACCCCGCGCATGGTGGAGATCCTCGCGGCGCGACTCTTCGAGAAGGAGGCCGCCGAGCGCGTCATCGCGGTCGACCTCGAGAAGCAGCGCTCGTACATGCACCTCGACGTCGTCTTCACGTTCATGGACCACGACTGCGTCACCGTGTACCCGAAGGTCATCGAGAGCACCCGGGCCTTCAGCGTGCGGCCGGGCAACGGCTCGGGGGCCCTGCTCGACGTCAAGCAGGAGAAGAGCTTCCTCGGCGCCGTGGCCGACGCCGTCGGCCTCAAGGAGAAGGATCTCCGGGTGGTGACGACCGGCGGCGACGCCGCCCAGCAAGAGCGCGAGCAGTGGGACAGCGGCAACAACGTCGTGTGCATCGAGCCGGGCGTCGTCGTCGCGTATTCGAAGAACGTCTACAGCAATCAGAAGTACCGGGACGCGGGGATCGACGTCGTCGAGATCGACGGCTTCGAGGTCGGCAAGGGTCGCGGCGGCGGGCACTGCATGACCTGCCCGCTCCTTCGCGACCCGTGATGAGCTACCTCGCCCGCGTCGCGCGCCCTACGCCACGCTGATGACCGTCGTCGTCGGCGTAGTGTTCGGCCTGGTGTCCGTCCGGCAGGCGCAGCGCATGCGCTCCCTCTCGGCCGCGGTGCAGCTCGTGAACGCCGTCATGACGCCGGACTTCACCCGGGCCATCGGGCACATCCTCGACCTGCCGGAGCGCGCGCCTGCCCACCTCGTCCTCGACGATCAGGAGGCGGTCGGCGCGGCGTACGTCGTCGGCCATTTCTTCGAGAGCCTGGCGGTGCTCGTCCTCTATCGCCTCTTGCCGCTCGAGCTCGTCGACCACCTCGTGGGGGGCTACGCGCGCGAGAGCTGGCATCGGCTCGCGCCGTACATGGCCGAGCGCCGCGAGCGCCTCGGGCCGACCTTCGGCGAGTGGTTCCAGTGGTTGGTGGAGCGCATGGAGGAGCGGCCCGCGCGCGGAAACGCGCTCGGCGCTCCCGAGGCGCACAAGCGCTGGAAGCCCAACGCCGTGATCGGCGTCTGACCCGGCGGAGCCGAGTCTGCCCGCGCAATCGTTCATGCGCCTGCCACGATTCCAGCTCGACCCATCTTGCCTCGAGGCAGGGGTCATCCGAAGGTTCGAGCGGGCGGGGGGAACTCGATGCCGTCGAACGGTCACGCCGTGGGCCTTCGCATGGGGCTTGCGAGAGGATGGATTTGGCTGACGCTCGCGGCGTTGCTCTCGGCGCGGGGGGCCGAGGCTCAGGAGCCGCCGGCTCCGGCTGCGCCGCCCGCCCCGCCGGGAGGTCCGAGCTTGTTCGGATACGCGGCCGGCGAAGGCTTCCGGCTTCGCTCCGAGGACGGCGACTACGTGCTGCGACTCGCGCTCCAGGGCGCCTTCGCAGCCGAACCAACCTGGACCGACGGGAACTTCAAGGTCGATAGCCCCATCAAGGTCCTGCGGCCGGTCTTTCGCGGGAACCTCGTGGAGCCGTGGATCGGATACTGGGTGTCGATCGAGCTCTCGCGAGAGACGCCGTTCCTGCTCGACGGGTACTTCGACCTGCACCCCTGGGACGAGCTCTCGTTCCGCTTCGGCCAGCAATACACGCCGATGTCGCGGCACGAGGCGTTCGGGCCGCAGCAAATCTACTTTCCCGACTACGCGCGAACGGCCAACTACTTCTGGTCGGGTTACGAGCGCGGGGGCACCCTCTACGGGTCGTTCGCCGACGATCGACTTTACTATTACGCGGGGTTCTACGCCACGAGCCCCCTCGACGACACGGCCGACGTCTCGCAGAGCTTCGTCTTCGAGGCGCGGGTCACGGCGAGCCCGCTCGGCGCCGTGAACGCCAACGAATTCCCCTTCACGCCCGACGGCGAGTCGTTGCCCCTGCGCGCCTCGTTCACTCTGCAGGGCTTCCTCGGCAAGATCCGAAACCACGGTCCTGAACTACAACCCGACCATCGAGGCGGTCACCGAGCCGCCGAGCCCCCTGGCGCAGCACTCCGACACGCTCGGCGCCGACGTGTGGCTCCAGGGCGGGCCCTTCATCGTCTTCGGCGAGGGGTACTGGCGCTCGCAGCGCGCCGAGGACCAGGCCTCGTACCGCTCGCAGTACGGCGCGTGGGGGCAAATCATCGCGGACGTCTACAAGCACCACTTCGGCCTGGGCGCGCGCGTGAACTGGGTCGAGCCCAACCTCGGCATGGGCACCGACCGATTCCTCTCGGCCGAGGGGCAGTTCGCGTGGTTCATCCACGCGCCGGAGCTCATCTTGAAGGCTCGCTACGCGTGGATCGACCAGAAGTCGCCGGGGACCGAGCCCGCCGGGGCGCTGCCCGACGTGCCCGGGACCTCCCACGTCGCGACGCTGCAGTTGAACCTCTCGTTCTGAGGCGTCAGCGGTTCGCGGCGTCCGCGTGCCACGCCGAGTCGGAGTGGATGCTGGCGAGTGTGTCTTTGACCAGGCGGGTGCCGCCGCCGAAGAGCAGCATCGACGCGATCGCGACCAGCAAGATGCCCGCGAGCCGCTCGAGGAAGACCTTCGAGCCCGCCGAGGCGATGCGCTCGACGTGGCCCGAGGCGTAGAGGGTCAGGCCCGTGACGGAGGCATATGCGAGCGCCGCGACGCTCAGGGCGATCGCCTCGCTGAACCCCTCCGAGGCCGCCCGGAACGAGACCAGGATCGCGAACGTCGTCCCGCCGACCGTGAGCGGGAACGTCACGGGCATGAAGAGGAGCGACTTCCACGGCTTGATCGACGTCGAGGCCTTCTTCTCCTCGAGCAACACGCCTTCCTCGCTCTTCGGGTCGATCGTCACGGCGTCGGCGTCCTTCGGCGGCGACTCGCCGGTCCCGCGCATGAGCGGGATCGCGGCGAACATGAGCGCGATGCCGCCGGTCACGGTGAGGGCTGCGGTCGAGATCCCGAGGAGCTTGAGGAGCGGCTCGCCCAGCCAGATCGCGACGAGGGCAAAAATGGCCACATAGGAGAAGAGGCCGAACGCCAACTTGAGTTTGTCCCCCCGATTCAGGCCGTTCACCATCGGGAAATACGAAGAAATGGCGGCGAGCGGACTATAGAGCGCGAAGAGCGCCAGGAACATTTCGAGCGGAGCCACGATGGAAGGCATGGGGACCTCTTCGCCCGAATCCATCGGCCTCGGCGATCGATCGCGCAATCCCGCGCAGGTCTGAGCCTTCGCGCTTTTCAGGCCTCCGCAGCTAAGGCGCCGGCACCGGGACCATGCTTCCCGGAATGAGCTGCCACGATCCGTCCGGCGTGCGCTCCCAGTGCGTGGGGGCCCAGGTGTAGCCGGGCTGCAGCGCGACCCATCGCCCTTCGACCCAGACCCACTGGCCGTCCTGCCGGGTCCAGTAGCCGGGCTGCCACGCGTAGCCCGGGTGCTCCGCCGGCACGACGTGGACCACGCGAGGCGGGGGAGGGGGCGTCGCGCTGATCACGGCCGCGGTGACGAGCGCAGAGCCCACGATCGCGACCGGGATCGCCGCCGGCCAGGGCAGCGGCACGAAGCAGCCGGTCGCGGTCAGGGCGAGCAGGAACGACGTGAGCCAACGCGCGACCACGCCCATTCCATAAGGCCACAGGCCCCGTGGGAGAGGGGACGCTCTCAGGGTCGAGATGGCCGGCGCGTCAGCCCTTCTGGCCCTTCGGCTGCAGAATGCGGATCTGATTGCCGAACGGGTCGCGCAGCCCGCAGTCGACGCCGTAGCCGTGGTCGGTCGCGGCCTGCGTGAACTCGACGCCCTTGGCGCGGAGGCGCTCGTAGAGGCCGAAGCAGTCGTCCGTGTTGAGCACCATGACGACGCCGGTCGCGCCCTTCGTGACGAGATCGCGGACCTGGCCGGCCGTCTTCTCGTCCATCACCGGAGGTCCGGGGACGTCGAGGACGATCTCGGGGATCGCCTGGCCGGGGACGCCGACGGTGAGCCAGCGGAAGCCGCCGCGGTTGTAGTCGGCCCGGACCTCGAGCCCCAGCTTGTCGACGTAGAAGTCGAGCGCCTGCTGGTGATCGAGGACCCAGACGTGTGCGTGCGTGATGGCGGTGAAGTTCTTCATGCGGAAGCACTCTAGCGACCCCCTTCGGGCCGGCTTCTCCGAAACTGCTCGGCCGCGCCCAGGCCATCATGAAGCAGTTCGGGACCGCGCTCCGCAGGGGCGGGCGATCGCGCCGGTAGACCACGGGCGAGACGCCGACGATCTCGCGGAAGGTCCGGCTGAAGGTCCCGAGGCTGCCGAAGCCGACGTCGAAACAGATGTCGGTCACGCTGCGATCCGTCTCTTGCAGGAGGAACATCGAGCGCTCGATCCGGCGTCGCTGCAGGTAGCGGTGCGGCGTCTCTCCGAAGGTCGCGCGGAAGGTACGGATGAAGTGCGCCTGGGAGACCCGCGCGATCCGCGCGAGCGACGGGACATCGAGGGGCTCGGCGTACGTCCGGTCCATCGCGTCGCGGGCGCGCAGGAGGCGCCGGTTCTGCTCCTCGAGGGCACGGCTCACGGACGCCCGGGATGCTAGAATAAAGTCTCAGAATAACAAGGCTATCCAGCGGGACTCGCGCCAGGCTCCAGACGAGCGCGGGCAGTTCTGAGCGCCGTCAGCGCGAGGGTGGGGCCTCGAAGTCGGTCGACTCGCTGAGCGCCTTCCAGCGCGCGTCTTCCTCGGCGCGCGCGGCCAGGGCGGCGGCCGCGGCGCGGACCGCGTCGCGGCCGACGAGGAGCCGCACGGGCGGGTTCTTCTCTTCGGCGACCTGCAGGATGGCCTTCGCGACCTTCGCCGGGTCTCCGCGCGCAGCGTCGGCGTTTCCGAACGTCGAGCGGATGACCGCCCCGACGGTCCCTTCGTAGTCGGGCGCCAGCGGCTCCTCCAGCATCGAGAGGCCGTACATGTCCGTACGCATGCCGCCCGGCTCCACGCACGTCACCCGAATGCCGAGCGGCCCGACCTCACGCGCCAGCACCTCGCTGAACCCGCCGAGGGCCCATTTGGCCGCCTGGTACGCGCCGAGACCGGGGGTCCCGCGGCGGCCGCCGATGGACGAGATCGAGATGATGTGGCCGTCGCGCTGCGCGTGCATCACCGGCAGCGCGGCGCGCGTCACATGATAAGCGCCGAAGAAGTTGATCTCGACGAGCCGGCGAAAGTCGTCCTCCGCCATGTCCTCCACGGAGTTCGCCTTGATGGCGCCGGCGTTGTTGACGACGACGTCGAGGCGCCCGAACGCCGACATCGTGTCCGCCACGACGCCCCGCGCCGCGGCCGCGTCCGTCACGTCGAGGGCGACGGTGCGCAGCCGATCGCCCCGCGGCAGGAAATCGAGGTCGCTCGCGTCGCGCGCGGTGGCGACCAGGCGGTGGCCGGCCGCGAGAACGGCCTCGGCGACGTGGCGGCCGAGCCCACGGGAGCAGCCGGTGACGAGCCAGACTTTGGTCATGGGACCCTCCGATGCCGCCGCCGGTCGACGAATCGCCAGCAGGTACGGCATGGAGCCACCACGCCGGAAAAAGAGTACAGCGGCCTCGCTCGTCGCCTCTTCTCTCTGCATTCGTCACACAGACGACACAGAAGCGGCGTCAACTGTTCAGTCGATGCGCGTCGCCGACCAAGCATTCCAGCACGTTTTCAAGCACCTCTTCGTCTACAACATGCTGTTCGAGGACACGGAGGTCGACGAGCGTTTCCTCGGCGTCGGCCCTCAGTCGAGGATCCTCGGCATCTCCGGCGCCGGCTGCGGAATCGCCAACCAGCTCAGCAGGCACCCCCAGAGCATCGATGCCGTGGACATCAACGCGAGCCACCTCGCGCTGACGGCCCTGAAGACGAGCGCGGCACGCCGCCTCGATAGCTACGAAGAATTCTATCGCCTGTGGGGCGAGGGGGTGCACCCCCAGCCCGCCCAGATGGCCGAGAGCCTCACGCGCGACCTCCCCAAGTGGATCCAGCGCCACTGGCGCTCGCACTACGGCCTCTTCGAAGACGCCCTCCATCGCCGGGGCCTCACCGCCCGCCTGTTCGCGGTCCTGCGGCAGCTCGCGAACGTCGACGCGTCCTGGCTGCGCTCGCTCATCGCCGCGCCCCTCGACGAGCGCCGCCGCCGGGTCCGTGAGGCGTTCGAGCCCGTCCTCCGCAAGGTGTGGGTCTCGACCCTCCTGCGATTGCCGCTGCCGCTCGTGGCCATCGGCGTCAACCACGCCCAGTGCGAGCGCATGCTCCGCGCCGAGGGGCTCACCGACGTCGTCGACTACGCCGTGATGCACATGCAGCGCGTGTGCGAGACGGATCTCGAGCGCAACTGGTTCGCCTGGTTCGCCATGGCGGGTCACTTCAACCGGGCCCGCGAGGACGCCGCGCCGCCGTACCTCCGCAAGGACCACCACGAGGCGTCGCGCGTCTCGCCGACCCACGTGCGCTTCCACCACACCAACATCTTCGACGTGCTCGGGGCCGCCGGGCCCAACACGTGGACGCACTACACGCTGCTCGACGCGCCCGACTGGATGCCGCGCGCGATGCAGCAGAAGCTCCTCTCGGAGATCCGGCGCACGAGCGTCGACGGCGCGGTAGTACTGCACCGCTCGGTCGAAGACACGTCGCTCCCCGAGCGGCACGGCGCCGAGCGCAACTTCGTGCCGATGGTCGAGGAGACGACCCTCGCCACCGAGCTCGATCGCACGCGCCAGTTCCGCCGCGTGAACTTCCACCGCATCGCGCATTGAGGGCCTGTTGAGCGGAGCGCAGGCGGACCACCGGGCCTTCCTCAATCGCTACTACGGCGCGTCGCGCGTCTTCTACGACGCGACGCGCAAGTACTACCTCTTCGGTCGCGACGCGGCGCTGCGCGAGCTCTCCGCGGATCGCCGCTGGGCGACGCTCGTCGAGGTGGGTCCGGGGACGGGCCGCAACCTGCGCCGCCTTCACCGGGCCCGCCCCTCTGCGCGGTTCGGCGGGCTCGAGGCGTCCGACGCGATGATCGAGTACGCGCGCCGGAAGTGCCCGTGGGCTCGCCTGGTCCACGGGTTCGCCGAGGACGCGCCGCTGGCCGACGTCCTGGGCGAGCGGCCGGAGCGCGTCTTGTTCTCGTACTGCCTTTCCATGGTGGGGGACCGGGCCGCCGCGCTGGCCAACGCGCGGGCGGCGCTCGCCCCCGGAGGAGAGGTCGTCGTGGTCGACTTCTCCGACTTCGCCGGCTGGCCCGACCGCGCCGCGACGGCGTTTCGCGCCTACCTGGGCGCGTTCCACGTCACGCCGCTTCGCGACGCCGACGTGCGCGACGCCTCGGAGGTCGTGCACGGTCCGGGGCGGTACTTCGTGCGGGCGACGTTCCGGGCGTAGGCGCCGTCACGAAGCGAGGCGACCGCCCTCGCCCTGGGGGGCGCTCGACGCGAACGCCTCGAGCTCGTCGGGGTCGTGCGCGCAGAACACGCGGGTCTCGTCCCCGTGATCCTTCACGAGCTGGCGCAGCCGTCGCTGGTTGGCCTTGCGGGCCGCGTCGTCCATCGCGATGAAGGACTGGAACACCGAAAGGCCCACCGTGCTCCGGGGTCGAACCGGGTCCACCTCGCCGCGGAAGAAGTACGCGTCGCCCGCGTGGACCAGCCACCCGCGCCCGTCGTTCACGGCGACGGCGCAGTGCCCGCGCGTGTGCCCCGGGAGCGGGATCAGGGCGATGTCGTCGGCGAGGACCCGCACGCGATCGAAGCCGAACCAGCGGTCCCCGGCCACCTCGTGGGTCACCCACTTCGGGCCGTGCGCGAACTGCACGGGGCGGTAGCGACGGCGCTCCTTGGGCGTCGCGCGCTCCGTCGCCGCGCGAAGCTCGGGCCCGAAGACGTGGACGCTCGCCTCCGGGAAATCGGAGACCCCGCCCACGTGGTCGAGATCGAGGTGCGTCGGCACGACGTGCCGCACGTCTTCCCGCCGGAAGCCGAGGCGCTCGACGTGGGCGAGCGCCGTCTGGCCGCGATCGAGCGTGGGCCGCGCGACGCCCATGAACTCCTTGGTCAAGCGTCGCCCGGGGTCTTCGACGTCTTGCGTGCCGAGGCCGGTGTCGACGAGCACGAGGCCCTCGGCGCTCTCGACGATCAGGCAGTGGCGAACCATGTGGGCGGCCTCGAGCAAGCCGCCGCGTCCGTTCACCAGCCGAGCGCTCAGGGGGCACAGGGTCCCGCAGTCCACGTGATGTAGGCGCATGCGACGGTCGTTTCCCACGTTCGGGCGGCGAGGTCCATGGTCGTCGAGGCTCAGCCGTGGCGAGGCGCTCGACCGGGCCCCCGGCGGACGCGATCCGCGGCGTACGGCGCTAAGCTTCCTCGCGTGAACGACGCGCCGTACCGAGTCCAACCTCCGAAGCCGCCGCCCCCGCCGGACCCGTACGTCCTCGCGTGGGCCCGCTTGCGGGTGCGTCGGGCCGTCGCGTGGGGCGCGGCGCTGCTCTCGGCCGTCGCCTTCACGGCGCTCGTCGTCGCGCTCGCGGCGCAGGCGGGCCTCGTCGCGGGTCTCGCCAGCGGGGCGATGATGGTGTGCTGGGTGTCGTGGATCGTCGCGCTCCTCGTGCTCCGCCCGTTCCGCTGCCCGCGCTGCGAGGGCGCCTTTCACGGCTCGGGGCCGTGGCAGGCGCCGCCCTGGACCGACGCGTGCGCGATCTGCGGGATCGCGATCGGAACGCCGAAGACGTCCGGCGACGCGGCGTTCCGTCCGATCCCGAGGAGCGCGGCCGAGCGCTCCTTCGTCGAGTTCCTCTTCGCGCTCGCGTCGGGGCGGGGCAGCGCCGTGGAGTGGGAGCAGCTCGTCGTCACGCACTACCTCGACCTGCGCCTCGAGAGCGCGCGGCAAGATCTCGTGCGCGCCGCGGTCGCCGACATCGACTGGTCGTGGGCGGACCCGCCGCAGTCGCTGCGGAGCGCGGCGCGGGAGCTTCACGGGCGGCTCTCCGAGGCGCTGGAGTTCGCCTGACGCCGGCGCCGGGCGAAACCAGCGCGACGACAATGAGTGAGGAGCCGCCGTTTGCTGCGCGAGGACGCCGACGATTGTGTAGTCTTTCTACCGCGTGGGCCATGCGGCGCGATGAAGTCGGTCTGATCGCCGCGCTCACGCTGGCGTCGTTCGCGTGGTGCGGCTGCCAGCGCGGGCCAGGGTCGCCGGCGGACGCGAACGATCGCGACCCGACCGACGGCCCCGCGGGGTGCGCGGACGTGGCCTACGAGGGAGGCCTCCACTTCGTGTCGCTGGAGAAGACCGCGATCTTCGGGCAGGCCGAGAAATCGTTCTACTTTCCGATCTTCGGTCACTCCGCGCTCGAAGGCGCCGGGGCCGAGTCCGAGGTGCCTCGCGTGGGCGAGCGCTACGTGGCGTTCGACAAGGCGGGCTGGCTCGGCGTGGCGGAGGTCACCGACGACTGCCTCAGCATCCCGTGCGCCGACTGCGCCACGACCTGGTACTGCAAGGCGCGGTGGCTCGAGCGCTCCGCGCGCGGCAAGGAGTCGTGGAGGCTCGAAGCGGTCGGACCGACGCACGAGCGCTGGAGCAAGATGCGCGTGACCGACCTCCGGTCGCTACGGCCGCCGTGCCCCAAGGGCGTCGTCTGCAACGACCGCGTGCGGCCGAGGCCCGAGTACCTCGCGTGGAAGACGGTCCTCATGCTCGACCTGAACGCCGACGGGCAGGTCGACGTCGCCGCGCGCGCCCGCTCCAACTGCGGCGCCTCGGGCCGATCGGTCGCCGGAGAGATCCAGGTGCAGGACGGGAAGGGGTGGCACGTGATCGAGCGCTCCGACCTGGGGTTCTCGACCTGGCTCGACGACGGACGCGACGTCGAGGTGCCGGGCGACGAGTCGTTCCCGCCGCCCATGCCCTGACGCGTGTGAAGGAGGCGCGCGCTCAGTTGTTGCGACCATGACGCCGTGCACGAGAGCCCGAGCCCCGCGTCCAGGTCGTAGGCGTCCGCGGACATCACGTACAGCGCCCGCTGCCGCGCGAGCAAGCGCCGCCGTGCGGCGCGTCATGCAGACTACACGCGCAGCGGCCCGGAGGCCGCCGGAGCGCGATGCACGACGCTGCCCCGAATTCAGCGGTCGCCGGCGTCGTCGAACCAGGCGATGCGCTCCTCGCGGAGCATGACGCGGCGGAGCAGATCGCGCGGGGTCTCGCTGTCGCTCACCGCCCGCTCCAGGAAGGCGCCAATCTGCCGGTCGACGTGCTTCCCGCGCACGTCGCGCGCCACCTTGCGCGCCTGCTCGGCGAGCTTCTCGAGCTCCCTCGGCCCGAGCTTCGTGACGGGGATGGGGCGTGCCCGGAGGAGTCGGCGCCTGAGCATGGCCACGTCCTCGGTCGGCAAGAGGGTGGACTGCTCCTCAATCTCGTCGAGCAGTTCGCCTGCCTCCGCGCGCAGCGCTTCGAGCGTATCGGGCGTCACCGCGAGGACGACCGTCGCCCGCGGCAGCGCGCCGCCGCAGTAGTGTGCGAGGGAGCGCAGCGCGGTTCGACGTTCGGTGCGCGAGACGCCGGAGCGGTAAAGGTTCTCCGCCTCGTCGACGACGACCACGGGCCCGGCGCAGCCCTCGAGGCGCTCGAGGACGTCCAGCCACAAATGGAGGCGCGCGTAGGCGTCCTTGCGGTACGAGGGGTTGCTCGGCTTGCCAATCAGGTCGAACGCGCCGAAATCTCGTGCACGGCGTCGTCGTCGACGTCGCCGTCGGGGGCGCCCGCGATGGCGCGCGCGGCCGGTCGCGCGGTCTCGTCGCGGGCGTCGAAGACGGCGTCGAGCGCGCTGCGCAGGCGCTTGCGAGCGGCCGGCTTCGCGAGCCACGCGTCGAGCCGCTCGAGAAACCCCACGGGTCGCTTCCCCGGAAATATCGCGTTCTCAATCAGGCGCCGGAGGTGCCTCTGCGGATTGCCGAGGTCCTCGTCGAGGCGCTCGACCGCGAGCCGCAGCACGGGCCGCTTCTCTGCGAGCGCGCGCGCCTCGAGGTGGAGCAGGTGATGGGTCTTGCCCGCCCCGTACTCGCCGAGGAGGACGGCGAAGACGGAGCCGTCGTTGGAGGCCGTCTCGAAGAGCTGCGCGATGCGGGCGTCGACCTCCTCCATGCCGACCGTGAGGTCCGGGATCGCCTCGAGCGGTGGCAGGCCCTGCGCGATCCTCACGAGGGCGCGCAGCTGCGACGCGTGGCGCTCGCTCGTCTCGCGTGCCTCCGGGACGGGCGGGAGCGGCGCGGTCGGGTCGTCGGGGGACAGGGCGATCCACGTCTGGTGCGGAATCGGCGGCCCGGGCGGCACGTCCGCCACGACGCGCGTGGCGAGCGCCGGATGGTCGAAGAGCGAGTGCGCGCGGCGATTGAGATCCCCCGTCCCGACGAGGAGGGTCTCGCAGGCCACGACGCCGTGCCCCCCGTCCGCGTTGTCGATGAGCTCCCGGAGGACCGTGTACGCGACCTCGCGGCGCCCGGGCGACAGGTCGATGAGGGCCTCGGCGTCGCGCAGCACGATGCGGGTCCCCCGGTGACCGAGGGCGCGGACGAACCGCGTCAGGTCGGCCAGCGCCCGCTTGGCCGTCCGCGCCGAGAGCGGGCGGAGGTCGCTGGTCTCGCGCGCGACGTCGCGGCCGCCGAGCCACGCCTGGAGCTTTCGGGCCGGGCCCATGCCGGACGCGGACGCGATGTACTCGCGCGCGAGCGAGCAGAGCTCGCCGCCGACGGCCTCCTCGTCGGCGCTCTGCTCGAAGAGCGCCTCGGCGCTGCGGCCGTGCGCCTTCGCGAACGCGTCGAGCGCGGCGACGACGCCGTTTCGACGGCCGGGGTCGACGCGCGGCACGCGCAGGGACGCCGCGAGAGCGCCGACGACGTCCTGCAGGTCCTGAAGGCCGTGCTCCGCCAGGGACGTCGTGGCGACCGCGAAGCCGCTGACAAGAGCGGACGCCACGAGCGCGTCCACGACGGGCGCGGCGTCCGCGTCACCGGCGAGGACGGCGACGGTCCCCATCCGAGCCACGGCGACGTCTTCGAGGCTCTGAAGGCGCGACGCGACGATGTGATCGACCCACTCTACGGGTTCGGCTCGAGGCATACGCAGGCGAGACTCCGCCGGGTTGGAGGCGGGCGCAAGTTCTTCCCGGCCCGGCCGGCCACGGGCTCAAAGCTTCGGCGCGGCCCGTGGGGTCAGGTAGGGGTGCTCGATCCACCGGTACGTCGCGAACGACACCAGCGTCAGCGCGACCCCGCACGCGGTCTCGAAGAGCGCGATCTTGGCCGGGTCTGCCCCCTTGAGCCGCACGACGGACCGGCCGGCGAAGAGCACGAGGCCCTGAAGGAGATAGAGGCTGTAGCTCACCGTGCCGAGCACCCGCGCGGGCCCCGACGTGAGGAGACCGCCGAGCGTGTTGCCGGCCGTCACGATGTAGAAGAAGCAGCCCATCAGCGCGGCGCTCGCCTCCCCGAACGCGGTGTCGTGGGCGGCCCAGAACGAGCCGCCGAGGAAGAGGAGCGCCACCGCGCCGGCGAGGGGATGGCGGAGCGCCGGCAAGGTCGCCGGCGGCTCGCGGCGGAGCGCCGCGGCCACCACCATGCCCACGAGAAACGCGTTGACCGACCACTTCTCGTCGAGGTGAACCAGGAAAAACCACGTCGCGACCAGCATTCCGGCGAAGGG
The DNA here is from genome assembly GCA_963797395.1 of uncultured delta proteobacterium. GTDB lineage: Bacteria > Myxococcota_A > Polyangia > Polyangiales > Polyangiaceae > Palsa-1150. The sequence continues at coordinate 2,515,119 of CAWCPA010000006.1, read as the reverse complement.
GAGGGGCCTCCGGAAGACCGCCAGGAACGGCAAGGCCACGTAGAAGCCCCACTCGTAGGTCAGCGTCCAGTGGACGCCGGCCGCGATCAACCGCGTGCGGTCCACGCCGTTCACGTTCGGGAACCCGCACCAGCCGAACGCCGCCCAGGCCCCGATCGAGTCCACCAGCTCACGGAGGGGAACGCGGAGCGCGAAGTGGGACGACCACGCCACGCCGACCAGGAGGCACGCGAACGAGAACGCGTACATCGGCACGATGCGACGGCCGCGAGAACGGTAGAGGCTCGCCAGGTCGAGCTTGCCGTCGGACGCGAGCACCTTGTCCCAGAAGAGGAGCGCGGTGATCATGAAGAAGCAGGCGACGCCCCCGCGGCCGAGGAACTCGAAGAATGGCGAGTCGGTCCCCCAGGCGCCCGTGTTGATCTGGTGACGGGTCAGCTCCGCGTGATGGAGGAAGACGCCGATGGCGAGGAAGCCCCGCAGCCCGTCGAGCGCGACGAAGCGCTGCGGCGGCTTGCGCAGGAGCGCCGCGTAGAACGGGCTCCAGCGAGCCGCCGCCGCGGAGAGCGCGAGAGCAAGGAGGGGTACCGTGATGACTGCGCACGCGATCATGGTCGCCGTCCGCGAGGGACTGGCGCGGAGGATACACGGTCAGGTCGTCGCGCTGCCCCGCTCGTAGCGCAAGAGCGCCGCGCCGCCGCTCTTCTCGACCGAGACGAGGCGCAGATCGCGCGGCGCCGACCCGGCGTCGAAGAGGCGCGTACCGCCACCCAGGATCGTCGGAAAGACGAGGACCCGGTACTCGTCCACGAGGGCTTGCCTCGCGAGCGCGTGAATCAGGCTGGCGCTCCCCGGGATGACGACGTCATGGTCGAGCTTCTGCTTCTCCACGGCCTCGATCACGTCGCCCTCGATGCGGGACGAGTTTCCCCAGGCGCTGAAGTCCGTGCGCGTCCGGGACGCGACGAGCTTGGGGATGCGGTTCATGGCCATCGAAAAATCGTCGGAGCGGCTGGGCCAGATCCGGGCGAAGAGCTCCCAGGTCTTCCGTCCGAGGACCATGACGCCCGTATCGAAGATGGGCCCCAGCCTGAACTTGTCTCCGGCGACCGCCTCCGGTCCGTGGCGGAAGGCCCACCCGCCGTTCGGGATGCCGTCGGCGCCGTCGGGGTCTTGCATGACGCCGTCGAGGGTCGTGAAGGTGATGACGATGGTCCGGTGTGTCTGCATGGCTCGCTCCTTCGGGGGTTCACCCTCAGGTCGAACGAGCGATGGCGTTTTCGACCGGCCAGATCGGGAAATGGCTACGGGTACTCGAACGTGACCGTCACGCCGGCCGGGCTCGCCGAGCACATGGTCGCGCCGAGCGCCGGCTTGACGCAGTCGCAGGTCGGGTCGTTCACGCATGCGCTGGGGAGCGCGACGCACGTGTAGCTCGTCGTCCCCGGATAAACGCCGCCCATGCCCACCTTGCAGACCTGGTCGGCGGTGCACGCGGTCGTGCCGCACGTCAGCACCGCCGCGGCGTCCGCTCCGGAGTCGGGAACGGAGAGCTCACACTCCTGCGTGTAGGCGATGGGCGCCGACGCGTAGCCGCTGGGATAGGTGCAAGCGATGTTCACGCTCTGGTTGGTGCACGAGCACGCGAGCTGGACGAGGTTGCACTGGGGGCCGGGGGGCGGCGTGATGCAGGTGCCCTTCGCGCTGCAGCCGTCGGCGATGTTGAAGACGCACGTCCGCCCGCTGCAGTCGCCGGAAGTCGTGCACGAGGTGCCGGTGCCAGCGTCTTCCGCGGAGCCGGCGTCGTCGCCGCCGGCGTCCGGCGTGCCGGCGTCGTTCGCGAGCTTCGCCACCGCGCCCGAACACCCTGCCGTTCCCAAAGCCACGCACGCGACGAGTCCATAAGCGCTCATTCGAAGGAAAAGCATGGCCTGAACCTCCAAGTCTCCATCCAAAGCATGCCACGGCCATCGCCACCGCGCTTCACGGTCCTGGGACGGTGGTGGAGCACCATCCGGGCGCGGACACTGTCGCCGGGCAGCTGCATACAGCGTCCCCGCAGTCTGATGGCTTGCAGCTCATGGCGACCAGCGCAGCGAGCGCGCCCACAATCGCCAGCGCCGTTCGTCCCACGGGATATGTCACCCGTCGAGCCTAGCCCTTCACGCGCCGTCGACCCACGCCTTGAGCGCCTTCGAGGGTCGACGCGCTCGTGAATCCTCGGCGCGAGGCGCTCAGGCAGGCGTGAACGCGGCCGACGCTGCCTGCGGCGCCGGTGACGAGAATGGTTTCTTGCGACATGAACTTTTCTTCCTGCATAAAGGAAGCAAAGCGAATGTCGGGCCCGACCGCGCGACGATTCGCCCGCGAGTCATCGAAATACGTCGCTGTGCTCGTCACGCGGGATTCCAGCGGTTCGGCACAGTCGCTCCCGGCCATCTCCAGCGAGGGCACGAGACGTGCACGTGCCGCGTCCATGTTCACTCCGCAGTTTCTCACGTACGCCCCATTTCCTCGGGCTCGCCGTCGTCCTCGTGATTGGCATCATGCTGCGGAGGTACAAGCAACACGACTGACTCGTCGCCGGGCGAGGCTCTGGCCTTAGGGGCCGCTCTTGCGGCCGCGCTCCGCGGCCTCGAGGACGCGTAGCACGTTCTCTCCCAGGACCTTGCGCACGTCGCCGGGGGTGAAGCCGCGCTGCAGGAGGGCACGGGTGATGAAGGGCAGCTTCGACACGTCGTCGAGCCCGTCCGGCGCGCGGCCACGCCGTCGAAGTCGCTCCTCAGGCAGACGTGGTCGACGCCCGCGACCTCGACGATGTGCGCGATATGGTCGATGACGCGCTCGGCGGGGACGCGCGGCAGCGAGGCCGCGAGCTCCTTGAACTTGTGCCACACGGCCTTCTGCGCCGCCTTCGGATCGGACGCGTGCGCCAGCGCGGACAGGTCGATCGTCTTCTAGCGCGTCCATGCGCTGCGCCCACTCCGCGTCGAGGAACTCGGGCCCGAAGTTCACGCAGACTTCGTCGCCGTTGTCGCGCACCGCGCGCAGCATGTCGTCGGTCATGTTGCGCGGCCGGTCGGCGAGCGCCCGCGCCGAGGAGTGCGCGGCGATGACGGGCACCCGCGAGGCGTGCACGGCGTCGAAGAACGTGGCGTCGGAGACGTGCGAGACGTCGACCATCATGCCGAGGTCGTTCATCGCCGCGACCACGCGCTGGCCGAACGGCGTGAGGCCACGGGTGCGCCCGTCGTCACCCGAGCTGCCGCCGATGCGGTTCGAGTTCGACCAGGTGAGCGTCATGTACCGCGCCCCCCAATCGTAGAACCCCCGCAGGCGTTCGAGGAGCTGCGCGTCGGTGCCCTCGCCGAGCGAGTGCCCGCCCTCGACGCCGATGAGGAAGATGGTCTTGCCCGCCGCTGCGCCCGATCGCACCTCGGCGGCCGTGCGCGCGAGCACGACGGAGCCCGCGTTGGCGGCGACGAGCGCGTCGATCGCGTCGAACTGACGGATCCCCTGCGCATAGGCCTTTTCCCCCGGGTAGAGCATGGGCGGCACGAACACCGACAGGAACTCGGCGTCGAGGCCGCCCTCGCGCATCCGGGGGATGTCGGTCTGCCCATCGGGGAGGCGGTCGGCGAGGTTGACGCCCTCGCCGACGATGCGCTGGGTCACGTCGTTGTGCGTGTCGATGACGATGGCGTCGCGAGAGAACGCGTGGCCGCCTCCCTGAATTCGCCGTCCGCCGCGCGGGCGCCCTCGGCGGGGGCGCGCCGGTTCGCGGCCTTCGACTGGATGCGCGGGCTCGTCATGGTGCTGATGGCGGTCGACCACAGCTCGGAGGAGTTCAACGCCGGGCGCCTCTTCACCGACGGCGCGCTCTTCTACCAGCCCGGCGCGCCCTTGCCGGCGGCGCAGTGGTGCTCGCGGTTCTTCACGATCGCCGCGGAGCACGTCGCCGTGCGCCCTGGCGGGCTGCTCACCGTCCTCGGCCGCACGCCGATGTTCTTCTATCTCCTTCACATCCCTTGCCTGGCGCTCCTCGCGCGGGCGCTCGGCGTCGGCCACACGCTGGGCCTCGGCGGCACGTATTTCTTTGCCGCCGTCGTCGTCGCCGCCCTCTATCCGCTGTGCCGCGCGTACGGGCGCTTCAAGGCAGCGCGGCGCAGCGGGTGGACGCGGCTCGTCTGACCGGCCAAAGCTCAGATTCGAGCTGTCGGGCGTGCCCGCGTCGGGCGTGCCCGCGTCGGGTGTGCCCGCGTCGCCCGCAGGCGTGCCCGCACCGTCCGGCCCTTCGGCGTCGGGCGTCGAGCCCGAATCCATGAAGCCCGCGCCTTCCGATCCCCCATCTCCCGTGCCCCCATCCGTCGGCGCGTCGGGGGTCGGAGCGTGCGCCGTGCCGGAGAGCGCGTACGCCGTGATGCCGCCCGGCACCGCGCCGGTCGGCAGCCACGTCCAGCCGGCCCCCGCGAAGACCATCCCGTTCGCGATGGCCACGCCGCCGGCGGCGCCCGTCGCCGTCCCGTTCAGGAGGAGGTCGTTCCACAGCTCCGTGCCGGTGTCGGCGTCGAGCGCGTGGATGTACCCGTCGAGCGTGGTGAAGAACATGACGCCGTTCGCGACGGCGATCCCGCCGAAAGCGCCCGGGGCGATGGGCGTCTTCCAGTCGACGTTGCCCGTCGCGCCGTCGACGCGGAAGGCGACGCCCGCGGCCGGGCCGGCGGTGCCGAAGTTCCCTTTGCTGCCGTCGTTCGAATAGACGTAGATCTTGCCATTGGCGTCGACCGCGGGCGACGCCATGACGCCGCCGGTCTGCCCGCCCGGCGTGAGCTGCGTCGTCCACAGGACCTTGCCGGTGTCGCGATCGAGCCCCTTGAAGATGCCGCCCTTGCTGCCAGCGGCGACGTAGGCCTGCGAGCCGATCTGGTAGAGGACCGGGCTCGCCCCGACGTCCCAGTCGTCGCCGTTGGGATCGGTGAACAGCGTGTAGACGTCGTTCGGGGTGAACTGCTGGCCCCACTGGATCTTGCCGGTCGTGTAGTCGAACGCGATGACGCTGTCGGAGTAAGGGCTCACCGGCTCGCTGTAGCCCTGCCCGACGCCGATGAACCCCCACTTGCGGGTCGTATCGACCGCCGCCGAACCCCAGATGGAGCAGCCGTAGCCGCCCGTCGAGGCGTCATCGCTGCCCCCGGTCACGAAGGTGGTCCAGTCGACGCTTCCGCTCGTGGCGTTCACGCCCACGACGTTGCCCCGGAAGGTGAAGTCGGAGGTCGAGAAGACCTGGAACGAACCGACCCCGATGAGCAGCGTGTTGCCGACGACGTTCGGCGACCCCCAGATGACCGTGTTCTCCTGCGAGCCGATCTCGTTGCGCGGGTTCCAGAGGGGCGTTCCGTCGGTCCTGTTGACGCCGTAGACCTCGTTGTTGGTCCCGCCGATGTACACGGCGTTGGCCGTCACGAAGGGGGAGTCGTTGACCTCCGCGGCGAGGCCCACCGTCGCGCTGGCGACCTGGCTCGCCCACACGGACGAGCCGTCGCTCGCCTTCACCGCATGCAGCATCCCGCCCCAGTCGCCGAAGTAGACGACGCCGTCGATGACCGCCGGGGTGCTCGTGACGGCGGCGGAGGAGACGCCCGTCGAGACCGAGTCCCACACGCGGGCCAGCGTGTTCACGTTGGCCTTGGTGATCGTCGTCTCGGCGGCGTTGAAGCGGGTGTTCATCCCGTCGTGCCCGTACGAGGGCCACTCCGACACGGTGTCCACCGGCGCCGGCCCCGGCCCTCCGGAACTGCTGCTGCCGCAAGCGGCGAACGACGCGCCCGCCGTGAGCAGCGCCACCAAGCACCCAAGCCGAATCGACTTCTTCATGTTCTCGATCCCCGTGCCCCCGGAGCGCCGACGCGGTCGCTCGCGAGGCGCACGCTAGTCGACGAGGACCGCCCTTTCTTGGTCATATCGTGGGCAGTCCATCGGTACGACCCGGCGGTTGTCAGACGGGCGTCCGTCCCCTACGCTGACGCGGTCCGCGATTTGCTTTCACGCCGCGCTGCGGCGTACGTGCAGGTCGAGGCGTGGAAGCTCGGAAAAGCACGACGCGAAGATTTGCTCGGGGCGCCCGAGCCTTGCGAAGAGACGTGCAGACGTGCAGCCTACGGTCGTCGGCATGCCTACGACGAGGAGCACATTGCCTCTGGCCGCGGCTCTCGTGTTACTCGCGGGCTGCGTGACGACCGGGGTTCTGACCGCGGCCGGCCAGGCCGTCCGCCTCTCGAGGATCGAACCGACGGAGTGCCAGCCGCTGGGGGTCGTCGGCGGCGTGAGCGATGAGTTCAGCCCCTACGACATCGAGAGCCGGATGACGAGCGCGCAGAACGACATGCGCAACCGCGCCGGGTACAAGGGCGCCAACTACGCCGTCATGGACACGGCGCAGAGCAGCTATGGGCAATATTACCTGACGGGCCGCGCCTTCCATTGCGACGCGATGCCCGGCGAGGGCCGCGGCGCGACCGCATCCGTGCAGCCATCCCCATCCTCGCCGCCGCCGCCGCCGCCCGAGCCGCCGCCGGCCACCGCCGAGCAGCGTCTCGCAAAGCTCAAGTCTCTCCTCGAAAAGGGCTTGATCACCCAAGAAGACTACGAGCGCCGGAAGGCGGAGATTCTACAATCGCTGTAGACGCTCGATTCCGCCAGGCCTTCGGCCAAGCGACGAGCGCGAGATTGCGCGGGCTGACGGTGGCCGGAAAGAGCGCGCCGACCGCGACCTCGAATCCCTTCTCTTCGAGGTACGCGGCCCGGTCGAGGAGGACGTACACCTCGAGGGCGCGCGCCAGGAGAGCTCTCGGCACCGAGAGGCGGCGCGATCGGGCGTGCTCCCCGCGCGCCCACCGTGCGGCCTCGGCGATGGCCTCTCGCGAGGGCGCGGCCTGGCCGCGGATTGCGAACGCGCGGGCGACGAGCACGGAGAGGTTGCCCTGCGCCGCGCGGCGGTTGAGGCCTTCGATCTCGGCCCCGAGGCGCAAGGGTCGCTCGACGGAGAGCAGGCGGTGCAGCGCCAGCCTCCGCTCGCGCCCGAGGAGATTGTCCGCGCGCGAAGCCTCGACGCCTTCGTCGCCCGGCACCAGATTGCTCAGGCCCAGCAAGCTCCTCGGCAAGTCGAGGGCGTCCTCGAGGCCGGGGATCACGCAGAGCGGGCGCCGCGAGAGCTGCCGCCTCTTCTGCAAGCAGCAGCCGACGAGGGCGAGCGTCGCGCCCGGGGTGCTGGCGACGGTCGTGACCATCGTGTCGCCGAGCTCCCCGCACGCGTGCAGGCCGACGACGCAGTCGCCCTCGGAGAGGGCGAGGCCTTGCTGGAGGACGTCGGTGACGATGAACGTGGGCGACGCCGCCGGCGACATCCGGCGCGCGACCCCGGCGAGCGCCTCGTCGCGCTCGAGGCCGACGACGGGGAGGCCGAGGCGTGCGGCGAGATCGCGGGTGAGGTGACCGTGCCCCGATCCCACGTCGATGACGCGGCCGGCGGTCGAGGCCATCCCGGAGACGAGCCGGCCGAACGCGTCGATCTGCGCGCGCTTGCGAGGGGTCTCCCCGAGTCGCGCGCGCATCGAAGGACCGTCGTGCCGCGCCGAGAGAGCCGGCAGGTCGCAGACGGCCTGCGAGCGAAGGACGAGTCGACGAAGCGTCTCGGGGGCTCGCTCCGGCCACGGAGCGTCGGCGCCGCCGACCTCGATCGCCCCGAGCTCGCGATTGTCGAGCGAGAGGAGGAAGGAATCCCAGCCGCGTGAGACGAGCGCGCGCGGGGGCCCGCCATCGGCTCCGCCGGGACGGTCGTCGAGCAGATTGCGGCTATCGGCGATGAGCTGCGCGGCGGCTCTCCATCGATCCCGGACCGGAGAGAAGCCCGGGGACCCATCGGCGCCGGAAGCCGACTGCGCCTTCATCTTTACGTGCGCCAGGGCGCGACGCAGCGGTCGCGCCACGCAGGCGACGCGTCCATGCGGTCGAGCCACGCGGCGAGGATGGGGTGTGCGTCGCTCGGGAAGCCGGCCGCCGCGAAGTACGTCGTCATGCCGGCGACGCAGAAGTCGGCGATGTTGGGAGTCGAGCCGCCCAGGTAAGGCGCATTCGCGAGGCGTGTCGACAGCACGCTGCACGACTGCAAGAGCAGCGGATTCGTTCCAGGCGACGTTCGCAGGTGACTCGCCCGACGGGAAGAGTAGCTGGCCCACGCGCTCGGCGAGCACGCGCGAGAGCACGGGCTGCCAGTGAGCCGACTCCCAGAACAGCCAGCGCAGCGCGTCGGCCTGAGCGCGCGCGGTGCTCGGCCAGAGCGTCGCGTCGCCGGCGAGCTGTGCGAGGTACACGCAGATGGCGTTCGACTCCCAGAGTACGAAGTCGCCATCCACGAGTGCCGGCACCTTGCCCTGAGGGTTCAGCGAGAGATACTCCGGCGCGCGACCGTCGCCACGGTACACGTTGACCTCCTCACACCAGGGCAGGGGTGACCCCAACGGGAATTGCCGCCGACTGGACGGAGGCGAAGCCGCAGTCCAGTCGTCGCCATGAGCGTTGGTGTTGCCCTGGTCTCACACCAGGGCAGGGGTGACCCCAACGGGAATTGCCGCCGACTGGACGGAGACGAAGCCGCAGTCCAGTCGTCGCCATGAGCGTTGGTGTTGCCCTGGTCTCACACCAGGGCAGGGGTGACCCCAACGGGAATTGCCGCCGACTGGACGGAGGCGAAGCCGCAGTCCAGTCGTCGCCATGAGCGTTGGTGTTGTCCTGGTCTCACACCAGGGCAGGGGTGACCCCAACGGGAATTGAACCCGTGTTACCGACGTGAGAGGCCGGTGTCCTAACCGCTAGACGATGGGGCCTGAAACGAACGCGTGCCGGAGAGCTGGGGGACAAGGATTCGAACCTTGATAAGCGGAGCCAGAATCCGCTGTCCTGCCGTTAGACGATCCCCCAAGGGTGCGTAGAGGTTGAAGAAGCTGGTCCCCCCGGCGGGCCTCATGCCCGCGCGACGAGGCGCGAACACTATTCGCGCCGGGCCGCTTGTCAAGATGACTTGCGCCGAGCACGCCAGGACCGCGAGGGTCGGGCCCGCTTTCCGGATGCGCTGGACCGGGGCCAGGGACCGCTATCTGCCCTCGCGCTCGCCGCCCGGCAAGTCCCGGCGCCCGTCCACAGGCCTCCTTGCCCCTTGACCGCCCGATAGAAGGGCTTACTTTCCGCGGCGCTAGCGCTCGCCCTATGCGAGTGCCAAAAGTCCCACGGGTGGGGCTGGGCGCGTCCCGGGCTCCCCGTGTTTCCCCTCTGGAGGTTACTGCCGTCATGAAGATCCGTCCCCTTGCCGACCGCCTCGTGGTCAAGCGCCTTGAGCAGGAAACGAAAACGAAGGGGGGCATCATCATCCCCGACACGGCCAAGGAGAAACCGGTCGAAGGCCTGGTCGTCGCCGCGGGCAGCGGCAAGGTGCTGAAGAACGGCAAGCTTCGGGCGCTCGACGTGAAGGAGGGGGACAAGATCCTCTTCGGCAAGTACTCGGGGACCGAGGTCAAGCTCGACGGCGTCGAGCACGTGATCCTGAGCGAGGACGACGTCCTCGCGGTGCTGGCCTGAGCGCGGAAAGAGGAGAAGAGACCATGGCCGCCAAGCAGATTGCCTACAGCCGCAACGCCCGCCACGCCATCCTCCACGGGGTCAACAGCCTCGCGAATGCCGTGAAGGTCACCCTCGGCCCCAAGGGCCGCAACGTCGTCATCGAGAAGAGCTTCGGCTCGCCCGTCGTCACCAAGGACGGCGTGACCGTCGCGAAGGAAATCGAGCTGGCCGGCAAGCTCGAGAACATGGGCGCGCAGATGGTGCGCGAGGTCGCCTCGAAGACGAGCGACAAGGCCGGAGACGGCACGACCACCGCGACGGTGCTCGCCCAGGCGATCTTCGCCGAGGGCCTGAAGCTCGTCGAGGCCGGCGCCAACCCGATGGACCTGAAGCGCGGCATCGACGCGGCGGTGGCCAAGGTGGTCGCCGAGGTGAAGCGGCTCGCCACGCCCACGAAGGACAAGGCGACCATCGCGCAGGTCGGTACGATCAGCGCGAACGGGGACGCGACCATCGGCAACATGCTGGCCGACGCGATGGAGAAGGTCGGCAAGGAAGGCGTCATCACGGTCGAAGAGGCCAAGGGCACCGACTCGGCGCTCGAGGTCGTCGAGGGCATGCAGTTCGACCGCGGCTACCTCTCGCCGTACTTCGTGACGAGCCCCGAGAAGATGGCCGTCGAGCTCGACGACCCGCTCATCGTCATCAGCGAGAAGAAGATCTCCAGCCTGCACGACATCCTGCCGCTGCTCGAGACGGTGGCGCGCGAGGCCCGGCCGCTCGTCATCATCGCCGAGGACGTGGACGGCGAGGCCCTCGCGACGCTCGTCGTGAACAAGCTGCGCGGTCTCCTCAAGGTCGTCGCCGTGAAGGCGCCGGGCTTCGGCGATCGCCGCAAGGAGATGCTGAAGGACATCGCGATCCTCACCGGCGGCCAGGTCGCCTCCGAGGACATCGGCGTGAAGCTCGAGGGCCTCACGATCAAGGATCTCGGCCGCGCCAAGCGCGTGACGATCGACAAGGACAACACGACCATCGTCGACGGCGCCGGCGACCCGAAGGAGATCAAGGGCCGCGTCGACGCGATCCGCAAGGAGATCGACCGCTCGACCAGCGACTACGACAAGGAGAAGCTCCAGGAGCGGCTCGCGAAGCTCGCGGGCGGCGTCGCGGTCGTGAAGGTCGGCGCGCACACCGAGACCGAGATGAAGGAGAAGAAGGCCCGCGTCGAAGACGCGCTGCACGCGACGCGCGCGGCGGTCGAAGAGGGCATCGTGGCGGGCGGCGGCGTGACGCTGATCCGCGCGTCGAAGGTGCTCGACGACCTGAAGCTCACGGGCGACGAGGCGACGGGCGTGCGGCTCGTGCGCCGCGCCCTCGAGGAGCCGCTCCGGCAGATCGCGGGCAACGCGGGCCACGAGGGCTCGGTCGTCGTCGAGAAGGTGCGCGCGGGCACCGGCTCCTTCGGCTTCAACGCGGCCACCGAGCAGTACGAGGACCTCCTGAAGGGCGGCGTCATCGACCCGGCGAAGGTCGTCCGCATGGCCCTCGAGCACGCGGCGAGCGTGTCCGGCATGATGCTGACGACCGAGGCCGCCATCGCCGATCGTCCCAAGAAGGAGAAGCCCGCGGCCGGAGGCGGCGGCGGGGGCGGGATGGGCGGCATGGGTGGGATGGGCGGCATGGGAGGCATGGGCGGGATGGGCGGCATGGGCGGCATGGGCGGCATGGACGACTTCGACATGGACTGACCCCATCGCCCGCGGCCCCGCCTTCCGGCGGGGTCCGAGCGCCAAAGATCGGGCGTCGAGGGAGCCTCCCTCGGCGCCCGTTTTCTTGGCGGGAACGGGCCCCCTGGCGAATGTGGGGAGAAGGGGGCCGAGGGGGCGTTTTTGACTTGCCCGATTTCAGGGGCCTTACACTGGTTCGTCGCATGTCCGACCCGCTCTCCTCCCGATTCGGCCGCGACTTCGCGGCCGGCGAGGTCCTCTTCCGCGAGGGAGATGCCGGCGAGGACATGTATGTCATCCAGTCGGGACGGGTCCGCATCGTGAAGCGGGTCGGCGGCGAGTACCGATCGCTCGCGACGCTCGGGCGCGGCGAGTTCCTCGGCGAGATGGCGATCCTCAACGGCAAGCCCCGCACGGCCACGGCCCTCGTGCTCGAAGACGCGCGCTGCCTGGTCATCGACGCGGCCACCCTCGAGCAGATGATCGCGACGAGCACCGAGATCGCGGTGCGGCTCGTGAAGAAGCTCGCGCGCCGGCTCGACTCGGCCGACGAGATGATCCAGATGCTCTTGAACCCCGACCCGCAGGCGCGGGTGCTCCTCGCGCTGAAGCGGCACGCGGAGACGTTCGGGGAAGAGGCGCCCGACGGCGTGCGGCTCCAGGCGTCCGCCGCCGACCTGGCGCGCGAGGTCGGCGCCGAGCGCGCGCAGGTGCAAGACGTGATCGCGCGGCTCGCCCGGATGCGGGTGGCGGCGGAGGACGAGACCGGCGCGATCGTCGTGATGGACGTCACGCGCCTGATGGAGTTCATGGAGCTGCTCGAGATGCCGCGGAAGTTCGAGGGCTGAGTGGATCTTCGCGTCATCGGCTGTCACGGCGGAGAGACTCCCAAGCATCGGACGAGCGCGTTCGTCCTGGACGACAGGATCGCCATCGACGCGGGCTCGCTCACGAGCGGCATGGACCTGAAGGCGCAGGGCGCGCTCGAGGCCGTGCTCGTGAGCCACGCGCACCTCGATCACATCCGCGACCTCGCGACCATCGCCGACAACCGCTGCCAGATGGGCGTGGCGCCGCTCGTCATCGCGGGCACGCGCCCGACGCTCGGGGTGCTGAAGAAGCACTTCTTCAACAACCTGCTCTGGCCCGACTTCTCGCAGATCCCGTCGAAGCGCGCGCCGGCCATCCGCTACCTCGAGCTACGGCCCGAGAAGGTGACGACGATCGCCGGCTACCAGGTGCGGGCCATCGCGGTCAGCCACACGATCGACTGCTGCGCGTTCGTCGTAAAGAGCCCGAACGGCAGCGCGCTCGCGTACAGCGGCGACACCGGCCCGACCGAGCGCCTCTGGGAGGTGCTGAACGCCACGGACGACCTTCGGGCCCTCCTGATGGAGGTCAGCTTTCCGAACGAGCAGGCACGCCTCGCGCACGCGAGCGGCCACCATACGCCCGCGACGCTCGGCCACGAGCTCACGAAGCTCGAGCGCGCCCGCGAGCTACCGGTGCTGCTCTATCACATCAAGCCGGCGTTCCAGCGCGAGGTCGAGCGCGAGTGCGCGCGGCTGAAGCGGCTGAATCTCACGGTCTGCACGCTCGGGGAGCAGTTCATCCTGTAGCAGGTCGGCCCGAGCGAAGGTATGGCTTGCATCCGGCCTTGGTCGGCCGCACATAGAGCGATTCGAATCGTGACGCAGACGCCTTCGGTACACCCCGCCCCAGGCGCCACCGACGTCGTTCTCGGGCTCGAGGACGACGCGGAGGGCGCAGCCATCGTCCGCGAGGAGCTCAAGCTGCTCGTCACCGTACGGCGCGCCCTCGACGCGGCGGCCGGCGCCGACGTGTCGGCCGCGAGGGGCCGCGCGCTCGACGACGAGCGCCTGCTCCAGCTCCGCGACGAAGTCGCGGTCGCCAAGCCGGAAGACCTGCCGGCGCTGTTCGAGCAAATGCATCACCTCGGCGCCCTGCGCGCCCAGCGCGGCCGCAGCCTCGCCGGCTCGGTGGATCGCGCGAGCCCGTACTTCGGGCACATGCGCCTCGAAGAGACCGACCCCGAGGGCGAACCGGGGCGTGGGCAGGGCCGGGGCCCGCAAGGCCGCAAGGGCGGCGCGCGCCGACGGCGGGACGTCCTCATCGGCGCGCGCTCGTACGTCGACTCGGCGGCGGGCATCCGCATCGTCGACTGGCGCCACGCGCCCGTGAGCCGCATCTACTACCGCTACGGCGAGGGCGACGACTACGAAGAAGAGCTCGGCGATCGGATGGTCGAGGGCACGGTCGTCGCGCGGCGAGGCGTGAGCATCGTCGACGGCGAGGTCGTGCGCGTGTCGTCGCCGCAAGGCACGTTCGCCCGCGGCAAAGACGGGCGATGGCGCCGCAACGACACGAACCGCTCGCGCCTCCAGACCGAGCGCAAGTGGTCCGCGCGCCAGGGGGCCGCGCCGTCGAGCAACGGTGCGCGGCTCGGCGTCGGCGCCGACGGCAACCTGCGCGACGACAAGCACCTGCCGGCCATCGCGGCGATGCTCGACGAGAAGCAGTACGACCTCATCGCGCGCGAGAGCTCGGGCATCGTGGCCATCCAGGGCAGCGCCGGCAGCGGCAAGACCACGGTCGGCCTGCACCGCGTCGCGTACCTCGCGTTCCGGGAGCCGCAGCGCTTCCGGCCCGAGAAGATGTTCGTGGTCGTCCCGAACGACGCGCTCGTCCACTACGTGGGCCGCGTGCTGCCGTCGCTCGGGGTCGAGGGAGTGCCGGTGAACACGTTCGCGCGGTTCGCGTCGCGGCTCGTCGCGCAGGCGTTCCCGCGGCTGCCCACGCGGGTCACGGAAGAGACGCCGCCGGTGGTGTCGCGCGCCAAGTCGCACCCCGCGATGCTTCAGGCCATCGCCGGCGCGGTCGCGCGCATCGCGGCGACGACCGACCGGCGCGTGCGCGAGGCCGCCGCGAAGTGGCCGGGCGAGGCGACCGTGCTCGCCGCGTGGTCGGCGACCAGCCCGGACGGCAAGACGCCGCCGGACGCGCGCGTCTCCATCCTCTCGCACTGGCTCGCGGGCAAGCGCCAGCTCGCGGCGGTGGCACCCGGGTCGTCGCTCCAGCAGGTGACGCGGAGCGCGATCGAGCAGCTCGTGACGGATCTGCGGCCTTCCACGCGCTCGGTCGCGGGCCTCTGGGAAGACGTGTTGACCTCGCGCGAGGTCCTCGATGAGGCGCTCGGCGGCTCGCGGGGCTTCGGCCCGTCGCAGCTCGATCAGGTGCACGCGTGGTGCGTGCGGCAGTCGCGCGTGCGCGCGGAGCCCGAGCGCGACGGGGAAGAGCCGTCGCTCGACGCGGAGGACGCGGCGCTCTTGCTCCGGTGCTGGCAAGACCTGCGCGGGCCGCTCGTCGACGCCGAGGCGCACCCCATCCGCTTCGCGCACATCTTCGTCGACGAGGTGCAGGACGCGAGCCCGGTCGAGCTCCGCGTGCTCCTCGAGCTCACCGGCAAGGACCCGTGCATCACGCTCGCGGGCGACGTCGCGCAGCGCATGCTCGACGAGGGCGACGAGCGCGGGGAGTTCGACTGGAACGCGCTGCTCGACGGCCTGGGCGTCGCCCACACGAAGATCGAGCCGCTCAAGGTGAGCTACCGGTCCACCGCCGAGATCACGGAGTTCGCGCGGGCGGTCCTCGGGCCGCTGGCGCACGACGAGGTGCCCGAGACCACGCGACGCGGGCCACCCGTGGAGCTCTTCGCCTTCGGGTCGGTGGGCGAGGCGGCCGCGTGGCTCGCCGAGGCGCTGAAGCAGCTCGCGCGCGACGAGCCGAACGCGAACGTGGCGCTCGTCGCCCGGTTCCCGCAGCAGGCGGACCTCTACTTCGAGGGCCTGTCGCGCGCCGAGGTGCCGAACGTGAGGCGCGTGGCCAAGCAGGACTTTTCGTGGGAGCCTGGGGTGGACGTGACCGACGTCCGCCAGACCAAGGGCCTCGAGTTCGACGAGGTCGTCCTCCTCGACACCACGGCCTCCAGCTACCCGGTTTCGCCGCCCGCGCGCCACGCGCTCTACGTCGGCGCGACGCGCGCGTCCCATCAGCTCTGGTGCGTCGCGAGCCAGGCCCCGTCGGAGCTGGTGACCGCCGCGTTGGGACCCGCCGAGGAACCGTAGAGGTGCGCGGTCGCCGGGCCGCGCTGATCGCGACGGCGCTCGTGAGCGCGCAGGAGACGGGCTGCCACAAGGATCCGACCGTCAGCACGCGGACGGTCACGCTCCACGCGCCCGACGACTGCGCGGCCGGACTCTCGAACCTCGATTCGAGCGCCTTCGCCGTGTACAGCGCGCTCGGCGACTACGAGCCGCCGCCGTCGCCCGGCGGGCACCTCGCGATGACCGGCGCCGACCTGCCGGAGATCGATCCCTCGGCGCAGGTCCTCGCCGTGGACGCCACGGAGCAGGACCGCACCTGGCAAGGCTGGTCGGCCCTGCCGGCCGCGGGCTCGCTCGACGTGCTGCTGCTGCCGGCGTCGATGTCGTGCGCGGTCCCGGGCGCGATCACGCCGCGCGCGGGCGCCGTGCTCGGGATCACGGGCGGCCTCGAAGTCAGCGGGAGCGCGGGGCTCGGCGGAGACCTGGGCATCGGCGGCAACGCGCAGCTCCTGGTCGTGGGCGGGCAGGGGACACCCCTGCCCGGGACGATGGTCCTCCGGCTCGACACCGGCGCGCTCGGCGCGGTCACGCAGGACCTCCTGAAGCCCCGGACCGGCGCGACGGTCACGCCCTTCGGCGCCGGCGCGCTCGTGGCCGGCGGGGTCGACGCGCAGACGGGCGCGGTGCTCGACGAGGCCGAGGTCTACGACCCGACGCTCGGCGGCCTCGACCAGCAGCACCCGATCGAGCTCACGCTCCAGCGCGCGTCCGCCGGCGCGGTGGTGCTCGCGACCGGCGAGACGCTGCTCGCGGGCGGGGTCGGCGCCGACGGCGCGACGGCGCTCGCGTCGATGGAGATCGTGGACCCGGTGACGCGCACGGCCCACGCCGAGAACGTCGCGCAGCTCGCGGTGGCGCGGGTCGCGCCGTCCGTGCTGCGGCTCGCGTCGGGCGAGATCCTCGTCGCGGGCGGCACCGACGCCAGCGGGATCCCGGTGCCGACGCTGGAGTGGTTCGCCCCCGACGCGAGCCACGCGAGCCGCAGGACGCAGGACCTCGTGACGGGGTCGGCGCGGGCGTTCCTCGCGCTCGAAGCGGGGGGCGCGCTGGCGATCGTGGCGCCTCCGCCGGACGCGGCGGCGGGCTTTCAGGACGTGTGGGTCATCGACGCGGACGGCGCGATCGAGGCCGGCACGCCGATCGACGGGCCGCTGCCGGCCCCCGTGCTGCTCGGCGGCGCCGGCGGCACGCCGGTGCTGTGGACCGGCGAGAGCGGCCAGGACGAGGACGCGGGCGCCGACGCGGGCGCGCCCGTGCCGGGCCGGTGGCTCCAGTGGCAACCGTGGACCGGCGCCTTCGGGGAGCTCGACGTCCTCGACGACGCGCCGGCGCACGTCGGGCTCGTCACGCTGTCGCCGGATCCGGGCGCGGCGTTCTGGCTCGACACGTCGACGGCGTCCGCGCCGCGCCTGACCGCGATGCGCTTCGCCGTCGCGGGTCCGTTCGCGACGCTCCCGGGCCCGCTGCTGGTCACGGACACGACCGACGTGGCGCCCGACACGTTCGCGCCGAGCGGCAACGCGTCGTTCGACCCGGCGGCCGGCCTGACCCTGGCGGCCGGCGTCGGCGCGTTCGTGACCGACCGCACGTACGCGGACGTCCAGGTCGAGGTCGACGCGCCCAGCGGAGCGCCGGCCACGGTGGTCCTGCGCGACGTCCTCGGCGACGAGGTCGAGGTCGGAGGCGCCGCGTGCCCGAGCGCGCTCGTGACCGGCGCGCCGGCCACGCTCACGGTGACCCGTCGGGGCGCCGCGGTGGCCTGGTCGGTCTCGGGCCACGGCTCGGGGAGCTGCCCGGCGACGTTCGCCGCCGGCGCGCGCGTCTCGGTGGGCCTGCGCGGCGCCTCGGGCCTGGCCGCGAGCCTCGCGCGGAACCTCCGGATCACGCGCCTCGGGAGTCCGTGATCGGGCGCTCGCCGAGGAGGCACCAGACGCCGCCCAGGACGCCGAACGGGGTCGAGCTCGTCGCGTACCAGCCCGTGTCCCCGAAGCCCGTGGCGCCGTCGTTGGCGACGGCGAACCCCGCGGCGATGGCGACGGGCACCAGCAGCACGACGGCGCAGGCGAGCAGCGCGACCGGCTCGTCTCGACGGAGGGCCACGACGCCGCCCAGGACCGCCGCGACGGCGCTGGCGGTGGCCATGGGCGCGTACGAGGCAGGCTCGAACAGGGTTGCGACGTGGAGGGGCGAGAACTGGTCCGGGTGGACAAGGTAGATCGGGAGCGTCACGGCGGCGGCCCCCGCGAGGGCGATCCCGACGCGCGCGCAGGCTTGCCGCCATCCCCATCGCCGCGCGAGCGCCGCCAGGAGGACGGGGACCACGAGCGCAAAGTGCGGACGCGAGGACAGCGCGAGACCGAAGGCCATGGCGGCCGCGACCCGCATGGCGGGCGCGCGCGCGGCGAAGAGCCACGAGCCGAGGACGAGCACCCAGAGGGCGTTCGCGAGGAGATCGCCGCCGGCGCAGACCTCTTGCACGCCGCTCGGCGTGAGCCCCACGATCCAGAGGCACGCGAGCGCGGCGCCCGTCGAGCGCGTCGCGACGGCCGAGACCCCGTAAAACGCCGCCAGCCAGGCGAAGGTCTGCCAGGCCGCCGTCCCGAAGAGCGCCAGGAAGGGCATGGCGAGCAGCAGTTCACCCGGCAGAGGCGTGATCGGCTCGCTGGGCGTGCCCGCCGGCGCGCCCGTCGCGACCACGCCGTACCGGTACGGAAAGTGTCGGTGCAGGAGCTCCCGGGCGGCGAAGTCGAGCGCCTCGTCGCGAGTGCTGTGCAGGGTGATCCGAGGAAGGACCACGACGAACGCCGCGGCGAGCGCGAGCAGCGTGGCCAGAGCCAGGGCGTTCGGATGCCGGCGCTCGAGGCCGACGCACACGCTCGCGACGTTCACGCGAGCCACGACCGGCACGGCGGCGGCCAGCGCGAGGACGAACGCCGCCAGCGCGAACGAGCCCAGGACGTGCTCGACCTTGGCGGCCGACGGGACCCCGAAGGCGGCGACCAGCGCCGAGGCCGCGACGAACCTGGGCACCCCCCGAGAAACGCCTGCAGAGTTCACATAATGCCCCTTAGTGGCCTTCCGTTCGGGCCCGCAGGTGAGGGGCACCCCGCTCGCCAGAGCCTAACCGCGCGGCGCGCGGCTCACCACGGGCAGCCGGCGTTCGAAGCTTCCTCGCGCTCCGGCGGCTCGACCTGGACCGCGACCAGGGTGCCGGCGTTGCTGAGGACGTAGCCGCGCGTGCCGTACGTCGCCGGCGCCTGCGAGAACCCGGAGCCGAGATCGAAGCCGTCGATCGGCGCGCCGTTGCGCGGCGAGATCAGGAACGCGCCGTAGTTCGTCGTGCCGACGAGCAGCGCTCCGGCGACCGCCGCGGGCGCCGTGACGCCGCCGACCGGGATCGCGATGCGCCAGATCGTCTTGCCGGTCGCCGGGTCGAGCGCCCAGAGGCCGGTCGCGCCGCTCGACGCGAGGAGGATCTCGCGCGCCGGGACCGACGCCGGCGCCAGGTCTTCGGGCAGCCCCGAGAGCGTCGCCGCGGCGCTGACTCGCGGCGTGTGGGCGCGCTCGCGCCAGAGCGCCAGGTCGGTCACGCCGGTGACCTTCTCGTCCTTCCACACGGGCGCGCCGCGATCCTGGTCGAGCGCGTAGACGCCGCCCGCGTAGCTGCCGACGAAGATGACGTGGCCCTGGGCCCCGAGGTCGTCGGGGATCGGCGTCGTGTCGACGTCGAGGTACCGGAGCGCCTCGCCGCCCTGCGTCTGCTCGGCCTCGGCGGAGAGGTCGACCGGGGTCCAGCGCTCGTTGCCGTTCGCGGCGTCGTACGCGCCGACGTGCCCGTCGGAGAACGCGAAGAAGATCGTGCCGTGGTCGAGCGCCGGGCCCGAGTAGCCGCTGATTTCCATGCCGAGCGCCGGCGTCCGGTGCACGTGCCAGAACGTGGCGCCCGTGCGCCGGTCGATCGCGAAGAGGTTGTCGGCCGCGTTGGCGAAGTACAGCCGCTCGCCGTCGAGGACCGGCCGCCGCGCCACCTCGGCGCCGCTCGAGTACCGCCAGATGAGCTTTCCGTCGGACGCGTGCACCGCGTAGAGCGCGCCGTCGTTCGAGCCGAAGTAGACCGTGTCGAGCGCAGGATCGTAGAGCGGCTCGCTCTGCACGGCGGCCATCGTCTCGAAGCGCCAGAGGGTGCTGCCGTTGGTCGCGCGCACGGCGTAGAGGCCATGGTCGCTCGACCCGACGAAGACGCGCCCGCTGGCCGGATCGATCTCCGGGCGCCCGCGCTCGTAAGGCTCGCCGCTCGTCTTCGAGTCGGCCGTGAGCGTGCGCGTGAAGAGCACGTGCATCGCGCCGCTCGGCCTGTGGAGCCAGAGCGGCACCTCGGGGTTGACGCGGTCGTTGCCCGTGTCGAGCGACCCGCAGCCGGTCGCCAGGGCGAAGACGCCCGACGCGAACGCGCCCGCGACCAGCGCGAGCCGCGGGACGGTCACTGCGGTGCCTCCTCGGGCGCGGGCGCTTCGGGAGCGGGCGGCGGAGGCGCGCCCTGCGGCGGCCTCCCCGGGACGCCGCTGGGCAGCTTGCCCTGCTGGCGTAGCTGCTCGATGAGCTGCTGCACCTTCGGATCGTTCACGTCGACGCCGCCGGGCCCGCCGGGCATGCTCTTCGCCGCCTTCGGCGGGAGCGCCGTGGGATTCGAGCTCGCGGAGCCGGTCTTCGACGACGAACTGCAGGTACGAGAACGGGTGGCCTTCGCCGGGCTCGCTCACGCGCTTCTGCACGTCCTTGAGGAGCTCGATGGCCTTGGCCTTGTCGCCCTTGGCCTGCTGGACGCGCGCCTGGTGGTACTGGCCGAGCTCCTTGAAGCCGTCCACGTCGACGTGCTCGAGCGCCTCGAACTCCGTGAGCGCGTCGCTCAGGTGCTTGTCCCTGTTCGCGTCGTCCTTCTGCGCGAGGAGCTCGTCGGCGAACCCGATGCCCTCGAGGGCGCGGCCGCGGACCTCGGCGTCGGCCTGCCCGAGCGCCGAGTCCTTCACGCCGGTGTACGCGTCGATGGCGCCCTTCGTGTCGCCCGCGTCGAGCAAGAGCGAACCCTCCGCGAGCCGCGCCAGGATGGCCGCGCCCGTGCCCGGGAACTTCGCCTCGACGTCGCGGTACTTCGCGAGCGCCGCGTCCCGCCGCTCGCCCGCCGTCTTGAAGGTCGGGTAGAGCTGGCGCGGCTTCGCGTCGTCGTCGTCGTCGTCGTCGGTCTTGTCGCTCACGTGGCCGTGCTGGTCGGCCAGCGCCTGCGCGAGCAAGGTCGACGCCTCGCCGTTGCGCTTGTCCTGCCAGTACGAGTACCCGGCGAGGCCGGCCCCGGCGAGCACCACCACCGCCACGAGCCCGACGAAGGTCTGCTGGTGCTCCTTGATCCACGAGGTCGCGCGCGTCGCCCGGGCGACCAGCGGATCCGCGTCCGGCGTGACGTCGCCGAAGGCGCCGGGCCGCCGCACGTTCCCCTCGCCGATCTTCGCCAGCCGCTTCGACGCGGCCGCCTCGAGCCCGCCCTTCTTCTTCTGCGTGCGCTTGCGCTCGAGGAGCTTCTGCTCCTCCTGCCGCGCGACCCGGTCGAGGTCGGTCTCGTCCCCGATGTGGTCCACGCGCGCCGCGATGGCCTCGGGCCGGAAGCGGTCCCCGGGCTCGGCAGGGTCCTTCTCCGGCTCGCCGCCGCCCGGCTCGCCGCCGTCCTCTTGAGGGGGGTCGGGATGTTTTTCTTCGTCGTCGGGCACGGGGGGGGTCCTCGATTCGGGGCGCAGCCTATTGGCGCGATCGCGCTCGGTCAATCACGTCGGGGTTCCGCGTCCAGCGGAATCACCCAGAATGCGACGATCCCGCCCTTCGACGCCTGCAGATCCAGCCGGACGCTCCGCCCCTGGGCCGCACCGTGTCCCGTCCCGGCCCCCGGCCCCAGCTCGAGCCGGCGCACCTCCCCGTCGCCCGGATCCCCGGCGGAACCCTGCGGCTCCCCGCCCCCCGTCGTGCCCAGCCGCTGCCCGTCGCCGGTCGCGCTCAGCGCCGCGTCCGCATCCGACAGGAGCACCACCAGCCGCGCCGGGCCCGCCGGCGCCGCGACCGTCGCGTGCACCTCGGGCGAAGCCGCCCCGCCATCCCCGGCGCCCCCCGCCCAGTCCCGCACGCCGAGCGCGAGCAGCGCCCGCGCCTCGCGCGGCCGCGTCGTCACGTACGGCTCGCTCGCCAGCGCCTGCAGGAGCGGCTTGCGCGCCCGGTCGTCCCCGAGCGCCCCGAGCGCGTCCGCGAGGTACGGCCGCGCCGTGACGTCCGCCAGCGCCCGGCACAGCGCCGGGACCGCGGCCCGGCACTTCGCGGAGGACGTCGCCGCGAGGAGCTCGCGCGTGTGCACGAGGTCCATCCCGAGCCGGGGCGGTTCGCCGTTCGCGTTCTCGTTTTCGCGCCAGGAGGACTCCGCGTCGCTCCACCACGCGGCGATCTCGTCGCACCCCCGCCCGTCCCCGCGATCGCCGAGCGCCAGCGCCGCGCGCCGGCGCCAGTCGCGGTTCCCGTCGCGAAGGAGCGCCTCGACGACCTTGGCCCCCGCCGAGTCGCCCATGCGCGCGAGCGCCAGCGCCGACCACCGCCGCACCTCGTCGTCCTCGTCGGCCGCGAACGCCCGCCGCATCTCGGGCGCCGTCGACGCGACGTGCAGGTCGAAGGAGACCTCCGCGGCCTTCCGCCGGATCGTCACCTCCGCGTCGTCGAGCAGCGCCGCCACGTCCTCCGCCGCGTCGGCCTCGCCCTGGAGCCCGCGGCGCAGCGGCTCCGGCCACTGGGACACGCCCGCGCTCTCGTAGCGGCCGTGGTCGCGCGCGACCTGCCGCAAGAGGGCCCGCATGGCCTCGAAGCGCTCCGGCGCCTGCGCCGACAGATCCTTGCGCTCGAGCGGGTCCTCCGCCGGCCGGTAGAGCGCGCACGCGCCCGCCCGGCGCTGGCAGATGAGCCGATCGGGCCCCGACGCCAGGAGCTCGTAGTCGTCGGTCTCCGCGAAGGCGCGCCCCTCGTCCCCGGCCTTGGCCTCGCCGGCGAGGAGCGGCCCGAGATCTCGCCCCCGCAGGCGCGCGGGCCGAGGGATGCCGAGCGCGGAGAGCGCGGTCGGCAAGAGGTCGATCGTCTGGACCGGAACGGGCACGCGCTGGTTGGCCCGCACGCCCGCCCCGGAGACGACGAGCGGCACCCTCACCTGCTCGTCGTACACGGTCGTGCCGTGATAGCGGCCGCCGTGCTCGCCGAACTCCTCGCCGTGGTCGGCGGTCACGATGAAGATCGCGCCGGGCCGGCGGGCGCGCACGACGCGCACGATGCGGCCGATGCCGTCGTCCGCCGTCGCGACCTCGCTGTCGTACGCGTCGACGTCGGCCGACGGGCCGCCCGAGAACGGGTGCTCGGGGTGCATGACGTAGGGCTCGTGGGGCTCGAAGAAGTGCACCCAGAGGAAGAGCGGCCGATCCCCGGGCGCCGACGCGACGTAGTCGGTCACCTGCGCCTCGCGGAGCGCGGGATCCGCGAACTCCACCTTGGCGTACTCGAAGCCCATGTGCTCGGCCTCGAAGCGCGTGAAGCGGTCCTCGTCGATGAAGAACACGGCCGGCGGGTAGAAGGCGCCCGTGCGCCACCCGTAGCGGCGCAGGTGCTGGGCCCACGTCTCCGAGTCCTCGCCGAGGCCGAGCGCCAGGAGCGGGCGCAGGTACTTGCCCGTCATCATCGACGTCAGCGAGTACGACGTGTGCGGCGTCGGGCAGTACGCGTCGTCGAAGCGCGTGCCTTCGGCGGCCAGCGCGTCGAGGTTCGGCGTCGTGGGCCGGGCGTACCCGTAGGCGCCCACGTGATTGGCCCGGAGCGCGTCGATGGAGATGAGGACCAGGTCGTGCCCGGTCCAGTCGAGCGACCGCGCGACCTCCGACGGCGCCTCCGACGCCGCGAGCGCCGCCGCCCCGGGCGGGGGCTCGACCTCGAACGCCGTCACCAGGCTCACCGCGCGGCCCATGAGCGGCGCGTGCTCGACCAGCACGATGCGCAGGTTCGTCGCGCGGCCCAGCGTGCGCACCGCGCGCGGCACGAACGCGACGCACGCGGCCCCCAGCGCCGCCACGACGCCCGCCATCGCCAGGAGGCCCCGCCCCGGCGGCGGCGCGCCGGCCCGCAGCGACAGCCCCGCCAGCGCCCCTCCCGCCAGGCAGACCCCGAGCATCGCGAAGTGGAACGCGGGGTAGAGCCGCGGCAGCACGTAGCCGTCGGCGGCCCAACCGCCGAGCGCCAGGCCCAGCCCGACGAGGCCCAGCGCCACGGGCGCGCGCGCCAGCGCCGCGAGCCGCGGCACGCCCCACCGCCCGGCCGCCGCGCCGCCGAGGACCATCGCGACCACGAACGGCCCGCGCGCCGCCCAGCTCGCGAAGTGCCGGCCCTCGGTCACGCCGAGCGCCAGCGCCGCGGCGACCAGCGCCCCGAGCCCCATGAACCCTTGCCGCGCCCACGCGCTCCCGGCCTCCGCGCGCAGCGCCGCCCGCCAGAGCGCGGCGGCCGCCGCCGCCAGGGGAACGAGGGCGGCGAGCGCGATTGGCCCCACCACGTGGCGCGCCTCGGAGATCTCCCACGGCCCGGAGAACTGCGACCGCCAGAGGAACGCGATCGCCACGTCCTCGGCGAGCAGCGCGCCGGCCCACACGGCGAGCACGGCGCTCGCTTCCACGAACGCGCTCGCCAACGCGCCGCCGCGGGTTTTCATCGACGTCGAGAGCGGGCGGACGTCAGCCGAAGGTGATGTCGAGCACTTCGTACGTCCGCTCGCCGCCCGGCATGCGGACCTTCACTTCGTCGCCGACCTGCTTGCCGATGAGCGAGCGGGCGAGCGGGCTCGTGATGCTGATGCTGCCCTTGGCGAGGTCCGACTCGTCGGCGCCGAGGATGCGGTACGTGACCTCTTCGCCGGTGTCGGCGTTCGAGAGCTTCACGTTCGCGCCGAACGCGACCCGGTCGCCGGCGAGCTTGGTGGGATCGATGACCTCGGCCAGGGCGAGCTTGTTCTCGATGTCCTTGACCCGGCCTTCGATGAAGGACTGGCGGTCCCGCGCTGCATGGTACTCGGCGTTCTCGCTGAGGTCGCCGTGTTCCCGCGCGACGGCGATCGCCTGGATGATCGCGGGGCGTTCCACGCTCTTGAGCTGGTTGAGCTCTTCCCGGAGCTTGAGGGCTCCCTCGGGCGTGATCGGGTTTTTTTGCATGCCTACCGGGATTTAGCACGATTGGCGGCGCTGTCGTCTAGAGTCGGCGAGGCCTATTTTCCGCCCGCGCTCCCCCCGCGCCCCGTGGCAGGCCCCCCCCCATGAGCATCGTCGGAAAGAACCCCGAGAGCGGCGTCCGCATCGACCTCGCCCGGCCGCGCGACGGCGGGCCGCCCTGGCGGTACGAGGGCGAGGCGATGACGCCGGACGCGTCGCTTCGCCTCGCGGTGGTCGTGACGGCCGAGGGCGAGGTCTCGGTCGAATGGGCGGCGGGCGAGACGGGCGAGACGGGCGAGGGCCGCGAGAGCGCCGCCGAGCGCGTGCGCCTCCTCGTGCGCGCCGCGTACAAGCACGCCCGCGAAGACGGGCAGCCGCCGCCGAGGCGCATCCAGCGCTGGCGGTCCGAAGTGGATTTGGCGCGGCCGCGCCGCGGCGGGTAGTTTCGAGCGCGATGCTCCGCTTTCTTTTTCGACCTGCCGCACGCGCGCTCGGCGCCGCGGCTTCGGTCGCCCTCGCCACCTCGGGTGTCGTCGTCGGCGCCGGCGCCCTCGCCGGCTGCGAGAACACCGCGCCCAAGACCGCCCTCGGCTACACGGAAGACGCCAAGCGCGCCTACGACGCCGCCATGGAGCAGTACAACGCGCACGACTGGATCGACGCGCAGGCGCTCCTTCGCGAGGTGAAGCGCAAGTACAGCTACTCGAAGTACGCGCGCCTCGCCGAGCTTCGCATCGCCGACGCCGACTACGAGCAGGAGAAGTACTCCGAGGCGATCCGCGGCTACAAAGACTTCATCCACGCGCACCGCGCCGACGGCGAAGACGTCGAGTACGCGCGCTCGCGCATCGCCGAGGCGACGTTCGCCGAGGTGCCCGAGTCGGTCATCATCGGCGCCCCCGAGGAGCGCGACCAGGCGAGCGTGGTCGACGCCTACAAGGAGCTCAACTCGTACCTCTCCGACTACCCGAACGCGAAGGAGTCGAGCCACATCCGCGACCTCCTCTCGGCGATCATCGTGCGCCTCGTGCGGCACGAGCTCTACGTCGCGCGCTTCTACCTCGGGAAGGACAACTACGACGCGGCCGTCGCGCGCATCCAGTACGCGCTCCACAACTACGGCCCCGGCACCGCCGCGGTGCCGACGGGCAGCCTCTCGGCCGACGCCGACCTCGACGCCGAGGCGCTCCTCCTCCTCGGCGAGACCTACCTCAAGATGCACAAGTGGCCCGAGGCGCGCGACGCCTTCATGAACATCGTGAACGGCCACCCCTCGACGCCGTTCGCGGTGCAGGCCAAGGGCTACCTGGAGTTTCTCGGCCAGCGAGGCGTCTGAGGGAGGCCCGATGGCGACACTCCCGCCCCCGGCCGCCACCCCTCCGCTCGGGGCCCCCGCGCCGCGCACCGTCCTCGTCGTCGACGACGAGAAGAACATCCGCCGCACTTTGCAGCTCGTGCTCGAGGGCGAGGGCTACCGCGTGCTCGGCGCCGAGACCGCGGGGCAGGCCCTCGCCATCCTCGCGACCCCCGAGACGCCCGTCGACCTCGCGATCTTCGACGTGAAGCTCCCCGACGTCAGCGGCCTCGACGCCCTGGCGAAGATCCGCAGCGACGAGGCCACGCGCGACCTGCCCATCATCGTCATCAGCGGGCACGCGACCGTGAACGACGCGGTGCAGGCCATCAAGCTCGGCGCGAGCGACTTCTTCGAGAAGCCGCTCGCCCGCGAGCGAGTGCTCGTCAGCGTGCGCAACGTCCTCGACGCCGCCAAGGTCCGGCAAGAGCTCGCGCGCGTCACCGAGCAGCAGCTCCAGCGCTACGAGATGATCGGGCGCAGCGCCCCGATGCAGCGCATCTTCCACGAGCTCGAGAAGGTCGCGCCCACCAAGGCCTCCGTGCTCATCACCGGCGAGAGCGGCACCGGCAAGGAGCTCATCGCGCGCGCCATCCACCGCCTCTCGCCGCGCACCGACGGGCCGTTCGTGAAGGTCAACTGCGCCGCCATCCCGCGCGAGCTCATCGAGAGCGAGCTGTTCGGGCACGAGAAGGGCGCCTTCACCGGCGCGCTCCTCAAGCGCCGCGGGCTCTTCGAGCAGGCGCACGGCGGCACGCTCTTCCTCGACGAGATTGGCGACATGGACGTCGTCGCGCAGGCCAAGGTGCTCCGCGCCGTCCAGTCGGGGGAGATCTCCCGCGTCGGCAGCGAGCACGTGATCCACGTCGACGTCCGCGTCCTCGCCGCGACCAACAAGGACCTCGCGAAGGCCGTCGAGATGATGACCTTCCGCGAGGATCTCTTCTTCCGGCTCGCGGTCTTCCCCATCCGCAGCCCGACGCTGCGCGAGCGCGTCGAGGACATCCCCCTGCTGGCCCGCGCCTTCATGGAGGGGTTCGCGCGCGAGAACGGCGTCCGCCCCAAGCCCATCGACGACGACGCCATGCACGCCCTCTCGTCGCGCAAGTGGCCGGGCAACGTCCGCGAGCTCAAGAACGCGGTCGAGCGCAGCGCCATCCTGAGCGGCGACCACGTCACCATCGCCGACCTCCCCGAGGACCCGCACGCGAGCCCCTTCGAGGACGACGCGCCCGACACCGCCCCCGCGGCGAGCGCCGCCGAACACGCGGCCGACGGCCTGGACGACGACGGCCCCGATCTCCCGCGCCCTCCGCTCTTCGGCGCCTCCGGCAAGCACCTCACGCTGCGCGAGTTCCGCGAGAAGTCCGAGCGCCAGTACATCGTCGACACGCTGCGCATGGCCAACTGGAACATCTCGCGCACCGCCATCCTCCTCGGCGTCGAGCGGACCAACCTGCACAAGAAGATCCGCTCGTACCAGATCAAGAGGGGGGAGAGCTGAGCGCGTCCACCTATCCGCTGACCCTCCCGCTCCTCCAGGGACGGCGCCGGACCATCGCGCACCAGCGGATGCTGGGCGTCGGGCCCATGGAGCTCTTCTTCCGCGGCAAGGGGCCGTGCGTCGTCGCGTTCCACGGCTTCACGGGGACCGTGTCCGAGCTCCGGCCCCTCCTCACCGCCGCGGGCGACCGCGGCTACGCCGTCGACGGCGCGCTCCTCGCCGGGCACGGCACCGGCGCCGAGAAGCTCCAGCCGCTCGACTTCGACGACTGGGTGAAGCCCGCCCGCGAGCGCGTGCGCGCCGCCGTGGCCGCGTACGGGCGCGTCGTCCTCCTCGGCTACTCCCTCGGCAGCCTCGTCGCGATGCAGATCGCCAGCGAGCGACCCGAGGGCCTCGCGGGCCTCGCGGTCCTCAGCAACGCGCTGACCCTGTCGGCGGCGTCGAGCGTCCCGCTCGGCCTGTGGGAGCGCACCGGCCGGATGATGCCCGACGTGTACCTCGTGAAGCCGAAGCCGGGCGACCTCGTCGACACGACGCTCATGGGGCAGATCGTGACGTACGACCGGCACCCCATGCAGGCCGCCCTCGAGGTGTACAAGGCCGGCAAGCGCGTGCTGCCGGTGGTCGAGCGCATCGCCTGCCCCACGCTCGTCCTCCACGGCCGGCGGGACGCCGTGTGCCCCGTGAAGAACGCGACGTGGCTCGGGGAGCACCTCGGGGCGCGCGAGTCGCGCGTCGCCGTCTTCGATCGCAGCGCGCACGTCATGGCCCTCGACGGGGAGCGCGACGCGGTCACCGCCGAGGTCCTGGCGTTCCTCGATCGCGTCGCCTGACCGTCGCGATCGAGCGCTCAGGTGCTGCCGGTCGACCCGTAGCCGCCGGTGCCGCGCGCCGTCGTCTCGAGCGCCGGGGCGAGCACGAGCTCCGCGTGGGCGACCGGCGCGATGACGAGCTGCGCGATGCGCTCGAGCGGGGCGATCGTGGCCGGCGCGTCGCTGAGGTTCACCATGAGGACCTGGAGCTCGCCGCGGTAGTCGCTGTCGATGGTGCCGGGCGCGTTCAGGATGGTGAGGCCCGTGCGGCCGGCCAGCCCGGAGCGCGGGCGCACCTGGCCCTCGAAGCTCCGGGGGATGGCGACCGCCAGGCCCGTGGGCACCCTCGCGCGGCCGAGCGGCGCCAGCGTCAGCGGCGCCTCCAGCGCGGCGTGCAGGTCCATCCCGGCCGCTCCGTCGGTCTGGTAGCGCGGCAGGGGCACCTCGACCGCACCGACACGAACGACCTGGATACGAAGATCGGGGAGCATGGGCCCGAAGAGTATCCGAAGAGGCTCGGATCCCGCGCATCCCGCGCGCGTCCCGCGGACCACGCTTGACGCCGACCCTGTGGCTGGTAGTCGGGTCGGACCATGTCACAAGCCCGCGAACTCGTCCTCGTCCTCGATTTCGGGGCCCAGTACACGCAGCTCATCGCCCGCCGCATCCGCGAGCACCGCGTCTACTGCGAGATCCAGCCCTGCACGATGCCGCTCGAGGAGATCCGCGCGCTCGCCCCCCGCGCCATCGTGCTCTCCGGCGGCCCGGCGAGCGTCTACGCCGAGGGCGCGCCCAGCGTCGACCCGGGCGTCTTCGAGCTCGGCGTCCCCGTCCTCGGCATCTGCTACGGCCTCCAGCTCATCGCGCACCTCCTCGGCGGCAAGGTCGAGCGGGCGAGCGCCCGCGAGTACGGGCACGCGCGCGTCGTCGTCGAGAAGCCCGAGGGCATCTTCCACCGCTTCACCAAGCGCGAGACGCTCGACGTCTGGATGTCGCACGGCGACCGCATCGTGTCGCTGCCGCCGGGCTTCCAGACCATCGGCGTCAGCGGCAACACCCCCTTCTGCGCCGTCGGCAACGCGAGCCGGCGCATCTACGGCGTGCAGTTCCACCCCGAGGTCGTCCACACCCCGCGCGGCGCCGACATCCTCGCCTCCCTCCTCTTCGACGTCGCCGGCCTCCACCCCACGTGGACGCCGGGGGCCTTCACCGACGAGGCGGTGGCCGAGGTGGTGCAGACCGTCGCGGCCGACGACCACCTGCTCTGCGGCCTCTCGGGCGGCGTGGACTCCGCCGTCGCCGCCGTCCTTTGCCACAAGGCCGTGGGCGACCGCCTGACCTGCATCTTCGTCGACAACGGCCTGCTGCGGCAGGGCGAGGCCGAGCAGGTCGTCGCCACCTTTCGCCAGAGCCTGCGCCTGAACCTCGTCGCCGTCGACGCCCGGTCGAAGTTCCTGTCGGCCCTCGCCGGCGTCACCGACCCCGAGCAAAAGCGGAAGATCATCGGCCGCGTCTTCATCGACGTCTTCGACGAGGAGGCCAAGAAGGTCAAGAACGCCAGGTGGCTCGTCCAGGGCACGCTCTACCCCGACGTCATCGAGAGCGTGAGCTTCAAGGGCCCGAGCGCCGTCATCAAGAGCCACCACAACGTGGGCGGCCTGCCCGAGAAGATGAAGCTCAAGCTCATCGAGCCGCTGCGCGAGCTCTTCAAGGACGAGGTGCGAGCCGCCGGCGAAGAGCTCGGGATGCCGAAGGAAATGCTCTGGCGCCACCCCTTCCCCGGCCCCGGCCTCGCCGTGCGCTGCCTGGGCGAGGTCACCGAGGGTCGCCTCGCGGTCCTTCGCGCGGCCGACGCGATCGTCATCGACGAGATCCGCGCCGCCGGCCTCTACGACACCATCTGGCAGGCGTTCGCGGTGCTCCTGCCCGTGCGGAGCGTGGGCGTCATGGGCGACGAGCGCACCTACGAGGAGGCGTGCGCGGTCCGCGCCGTGCACTCGGTCGACGGCATGACGGCGGACTGGGCGAAGATCCCCTACGACGTGCTCGCCCGCATCTCGAACCGCATCATCAACGAGGTCCGCGGGATCAACCGGGTCGTCCTCGACATCACGAGCAAGCCGCCGGGGACCATCGAATGGGAGTGAGTGATGCGCGCGCGAGCCGTTGATTCGCTTCGAGAATTCGCCCGCGTTCGGGTCGGGGCCCGCGCGGTCCTGCCCGCGGCGCTCCTCGTGGCCTCGGCGGCGTGCGGCCCGGCCCGATCGCCCGCGCCGGTGACCGTCTCGCTGCGCCTCGCGGGGTCTCCGCCGGGCGCCACGGTCGTCATCGACGAGGAGACCCTGGGCACGCTCGACTTCGTCTCGGCGCGCGGCGTCGCGCTCCCGCCCGGCGTCCACCACGTCACGGTGAAGGCGGCCGGCTATTTCCCCTCCGACCAGACGGTCGAGGCGAAGGAGGGCGCGGGGCCCATCCGGCTCGCCGTCGCCCTGGTCGCCGTCCCCGACTGAGCTTGACAGATCGGCCATTTCACGGCACTCATCCGCGGCTCATGGCTAATCGCGCAATCTGGAACGTCCGTAAGCGTCACGAGTGGCTTGCCACCCCCCTCAAGGCCAAGCGCGTGAAGCGCGCCCAGCGGCTCCGCTGCGGCCTCCAGGACGCGATTGACCGCAAGGCCACGCCCGAGCGCCCGTCAGACGCCTGAGCTCATCGCCAGCGCGGCGCCGGCGGCAGCCCACGTCATCGCCGGCGTGTTGCGCGCGAGGGCCAGGCGGCCGGTCCGGTCGACGACGATGATCCCGCCGGTCCCGCCGACCTTCGTCCCCAGGTCGTGAATCGCCGCGCGCGCGGCCTCCTCGGGCGCCTGCCCGGCGCGGAGCGCGTCGGTCGCGGACTTCGCGAGGACCAGGCGCATGATCGACTCGCCGTGGCCGGTGCACGAGCACGCGCCGCTGGTGTTGTCCGCGTAGGTGCCCGCGCCGATGAGCGGTGAGTCCCCCACCCGCCCGGCGCGCTTGTTCACGAGGCCCCCCGTGCTGGTCGCCGCGGCCACGAGCCCGCGCCCGTCGAGGGCGACGGCGCCCACGGTGCCCCCGCCGGCCATGCGGCCGGACTCCACCGCCGCAGCCCTCGCCGCGAGCCAGCGCCTGCGCGCGCCCTCGGTGGTCATCGCGTCGGTGGTGACGGGCACGAAGCCGTTCTCGCGCGCGAACCGCGCCGCGCCGTCGCCCGCGTAGAGCACGTGCCGCCCGTCTTCGAGCGCCGCGCGGGCGATCTCGATCGGGTGCAGGAACGGAGGAAGCGCGCAGACCCCGCCCGCGCGGAGCCGCCCGCCCTCCATCAGCGACGCGTCGAGCTCGATGAGCCCGTCCTCGTTCAGGCAGGCCCCCACGCCGGCGTTGAAGACCGGGTTGTCTTCGAGCATCGAGACGGCGCGCTCCACGGCGTCGAGCGCGCTCGCCCCCGCCCGCAAGAGGTCCGCCGCCACCTCGGCCGCCTCGCGGCACCCGGCGACGTGGGCCCCGACGCGGTCGGCGTGGATCTCCCCGGCGCCGCCGTGCACGAGCACCGCCCATCCTCCGCCCGGGCCGCCCCATGACGCGGCCACCTCGAGCGTTCCCTCGGCGTTCGTATCGTTCATGTCGAGCCCCGATAGCGTTCGACCGCGAACGCGAGAAGCGCCGCGGGTGGCAGAGCGGCCAGGAGCGCCGGGACGAGCCGCGCCGCCGCCGCCTGAAAGAGCATCAAGCTGCCGAGCACCGCCGCGCCCGACGCCGCCACCGCGGGCCAGCGCGACGCCGTGCCCCCGACCCGCTCCCCCGGGCGGCCCGTGGGCCGGCTGAGGAGGAGCTGCGCCAGGAGCATCGGCAGGGCCACCCCCGCGAGGGCCGTGGCCATCGAAGCCGCCGCGCGGCCCGCCGGCGGGATCCGATTGGGGAGAGGAACCTCGGTGCCCTCCCCCCACCGCCGGAGCGCCCCGTCGACCTCGACGCGAAGCCCGTCCGCGCGGTTCACGAAGGTGCCGCCGTCCCACTGCCAGGCGACCGGGTGCAGGGCCGCCGGGTAGAAGCCGGTCACGTCCACCGAGCGGAGCGCCCCCACGAGGAGCGCCGCCAACATCGCCACGGCCGCCGCCCCGGCGATGGCCGGCGCGGCGATCTGCATCCTCGAGCGGCCGAGGGCCTCGAGGGCCCGCACCTCGCCCCGAGCGCGCACCGGCGCGAGGGCACCCCAGGCGCCGACGGCCGCGCAGACCGGCGTGAGGGGCAAGGTCCGGCCCGCACGCTCGGCCCAGGGCACCCCGCCCTCGTCGGTCGCGGCCGTGACCAGACAGGCGAGCCCGAGGGCCAGGCCCGCGACGAGCGCGGCACGCAGAAACACCACGGCGTCCCAGCGCGTCACCTGGTCACTCTTCATGCCTCGAGCGAAACGTAGAGCAAGCGCGCTGCGATGGGAACACGAGCCTCCGGCGCGTGTTATGGTGGAGAAGACGCGTGCTCGGGCCTCGCGGCCCCGAGATGGTTCGGCGACGGGTTACCGTCGCGTGCACGTAGAAGCGGTGCCAACCAAAACAAGCGGCAAGCACCACCAACAGGAAACACCCGTTGCGGCAGCGCACGGTCCTCACGGACCCACGCGTAGGCCACCGGGTGCCGGCCAAGCGCTGGAGGAGGGAGAACGTCATGCATAGTACCGATGGCTCTAGTCCGAGAGGGCCGCTGACGTAGACGCTTCCCCGGGAGGCTCTCTCGATTGAGAAGAGAGCGCACGGGACGGCGGAGCGGGGCCGCGGGCCCGCCGGGTTCCTCCACGAGGTCCCTGCGTCCGTGACCCCCACGTGCCCTTTTGCTGGGCCAGAACGGCCCGGGTGGCGAATGCGTCCACCCGGGCCGTTGTTCTTTGTCCGGTCCGGCGGCCTGGCCGCCGAAGCGCGCTCGCGCGCCTGAGTTCCGGTCGGGTTGACAGGAGCGCGAGCCGGGAGTTACTTGTCGCCTCTCGTTCGTCGCTCGTTTGCTGCGGGACTAGCTCAGTTGGTAGAGCGTCGGCTTCCCAAGCCGAAGGTCGCGAGTTCGAGACTCGTGTCCCGCTCCGAGGAGGCCTGAAAAACGGCCAGGTCGTGAGCCGCGAATCGTACCAGGACGATTCGGGACGATTCGCAAGGAGGTCCGCCGGCAGGACCGGGAACGGCTCCCCGAAGCCGTCCAGGACCGCCTCGGCCTCGCGGACGTACAGCTCGGTCGTCGAGAAGGTCGAGTGTCCGGCCCTCTGGCGGATCCTCGGCGGGTCGTCACGACGGTGATGGCCAGGCGGTTATCGTTCAAGGACGAGAGTCGTCGACGAGCTCGAAGTCTGCCCGGATGCGACCCAAGCCGATAGCGCTCCCCTGCCGGAGCGCGTGAGGTTGGCCGGCGCTCAGGCGGACGCCGTCCACGAATGTGCCGTGTGTGCTCGCGAGATCCCGGATGATCCATGCCTCACCATCCCAGTGCAGTTCGGCGTGCCAAGCGGCGACCCAAACCGCCAAACCGCGTTGAGACGCAGCGTGCACTGGGATGAACGACCGCAGGTCTGTTTGACATCGAGAATGTGTTCTTTCCCGTTGCCTATTTTGCGCAGAATACCCATTGGCCGCCGTGCCCTGCGCAATACTCCTCCGCCCTCGACGGCGCGACAAGACTCAGTGGCCGGACGCTGCTTAGGCGTCGTGGGTCGTCCGCTCGAGACCTCGGGCATGGTCTCCTGACCTCGCCCAAAAAACGGTCGACAGGTGCTCACCTCGGTCACTCAACCGCCGTCGTGAGCGTCGCGACACGGGTGCCGAGCACGAAGCGGCCCCGGAGGCCTCGTCGAACTGCTCCCGCCGCGTGGACAGTGGCCCGCGACGAAACCTGACCGCGTCGTCACGACACCCTTGGCCGGACGGTTACCGGGCGCCCGCGCCGCGCGCACAAGTTCGACTCCCTCGGACCTCATGAATGCCTTCTGCACTCACGCTGCACGTCCCTTCTTCTTCGCTCGCCACGGGCTCGGTGCCGGCTCCGAGGTCTCGCGCGCGGACTCGTGCGCGGAGGGGGCCGCCCGCGTGTCTAGGAGCGGTCGCCTTCATGGCTCGAGCGCGGGCTCTTCGACTTCAGGGCGGGAGCGGGGCGCGGACACCCGTGCGATGGCGCGCCCCGCTTCCCTGGTTGTGGGTTCACCTCAGGCTCTTACGAGGTGCGGACCGCCGGTCCGGCCTGAGAAGGGGCCGGGGCGACGGTGGGGGCGGGCGGAGTGGCGGGCGCCGGCACGGTCGTCACGGGCGTCACGACGACCCCCGTGACGTCGCCCGTCACCTCCTTCTTCTGGTCCTTCCCCATGGTGTGCCGGGCCTTTCGGGTGGCCGCCGACTTGGCTGCCGCCGCGACGCTGGTCGCCGGGGTGCGGACGGCGACCTTTCTCGGCGTGTACCCGAAGTCCGCGAGCACGGTGCTCGAGGCTTCGGTCTCCCCGAACTGGAGCATCACGAACTGCTTGATGCCGCGGAGCAGGGGATCCATTTGAGCGTGGCTGGCACGCTCCGCTTGTACGGTCTGGAGCCATGCGGCCCTGGCCTTGTCGGTGGCGTCCGTCGCGGTGATGTCCTTCTGGATTTGGGTCAGAAGGTCGTTCACCGCGTACGCGACGCCCCCGATCGTGATGGACGGGTTCCCCGGCTCGTGGAGCTGGAGACCCGACGCGATCTTCCGGAGACGGTCCTGTCGGGACGGCTTGTTCTTGTCGATGGCACTCATGACGATTTCTCTCTTTCCGTGTTCGATGATGGGAACGAGAGGTCTCCCGGCGGGGCACCACGCTCCGTCGCTCGGCCTCTCCCTTGGATAAGCCGGCCTCCGGGCGCGATTCCTCAGGGGGCCCTGTCGATTTTCGAGTTTTCTTTCTCGACCTGCGAGAAGGCGCGTTCGGGCGCCTAGCAAGGGCCTTTGGACGACGAGGATCCCGGTCCGGACGGCGCCCCAAGGCCTCCGCTGGGCGCCCCTGCGCGTCCGGGCGGCGCCCGGACACGCGCGCTCGGCGCCCCGACGCGCCTGGACGCCGCCCGAACGCGCCTGGACGCCGCCCGAACGCGCTTGGATGTCGACCGGACCTGCCTGGACGTCGTCCGAGCGCGTTCGGGCGAGCGGGCAAGAGGCTCGGACGTCGGGGTCAGGCGACCGCTTGCTTGAACTCGATCGCCCACGGGTACTGGAGCGTCCCGGTCACCGCGCCCGTGATGCCCACCGAGCCTCGTAGCTGGGAGCAGCGGTACGGGCCGCCGAAGCCCAGGCCGCCGTTGGACGCCCCCGAACGGCACCGCGAAGCCCACGTTCACCACGAGTCCGGAGCGGACGAACGAGGTCGGTCAGAGCGGCGCCCACGAGCCGGTCACGAGCCACTGCCAGGACGACTGCCCGGTGATGGCTTTGAGGTCCGTCTCGGCGGCCGATTGCCACGCGGTGAGGTCCGCGAGGTACCGCGTGTTCCCCTGGTCCGCGTCGTCTCGCCGTGGACGACGTAGTGGACGAGCGCGCCGAACGTGAGGCCCGCGGCCGCGGCCAGGTGCACGAAGCTCTGCGCGTTGTCCTTCATCGCGGCGTACGCGTTGCCCGTCCCTCCAGGCCCGACGACGCTGTACGGCTCGCCGACCTGGCCGACGCAGCGGACAGCTTGCATCCATCACGCTCCGGCGATCCCCAGAAATTCGAACTTCGAGCGTCCCCTGCCCCTGAAGCGACCCGTGCCGCTCTGTGCCGCTCCACGGCAGCCGGGTCCTGGCTCCGCGCTCGCGCGACCCTGAATCTCGCCGGGCGCGGCCGCGGCTCGGACCTTGCCATCGCGAGGGCATGGTCATGCGAGAGGCCGCTCCGGGGGGTCTCGCGACGACGCAGCGTGCGAGATGGATCGCGCGTCTGGGCATCGCCGCTTCGCTGGCGCTCGTCCTCGGCGGCCTGCTGGTCCACGCGCACGTGTACGCGCGGTTCCTCTCGGACGACGCGCTCATCTCGCTCCGGTACGCGCGACGCCTCGCGACGGGCCACGGCCTGACCTGGAACACCGGAGAGCGCGTCGAAGGCTACTCCGATCTGCTCTGGGTGCTCCTCGACGCGGCCGGTGCGCGCGCCGGCTTCGATCCCGTCGCCTGCGCGCTCACGCTCGACCGCATCGGGGTCGCGACCGCCGTCGCCGTGGTGGGCCTCTCCCCACGGACCGGCCGGTGGTCCGCGGCGCGGCTGCTCGTGGGCGGAGGGCTCATGGCGGCCAGCGTCCCGCTCGCGGTTTGGGCCAGCGGCGGGCTCGAACACGGCTTCATGGTCGGCGTCCTCCAGGCGAGCCTCTTCCTGGCCGAGCGGCAGCGACCCGCGCCTCGAGGCACGTTCCTCTGGGCGTCGGCGCCGCTGACGGCGCTCGTCTTGCTTCGGCTCGACGGCGCGCTCCTCGTCGCGCTCCTGGTCGCGGCCGAGTCGCTCGCGGCGCCGCGGGAGCCCGGGCGACCCTGGCGTCCGCGGGTCGTCCGCGCCCTCGGGCTCGGCGCCCTGCCCGCTCTCGCCTTCCTCGGCCAGTCGATTCTTTCGACGCGCGTACTACGGCTCCTGGGTGCCGAACACCGCGCGGGTCAAGCTGGCGGTCAACGCGAGCCGCCTCCAGAAGGGCCTCGGGTACGTGGGCCACGGGTACGCGGCCATCGGCGTGCTCCTCTTCGCGGCCCTCCTCGCGACCTGGTTCCTCCGCCGTTGCGGTCGCGCGACGCTGCTCGTCTCATGGACGCTCGTCGCGGGCTGGACGCTCTACCTGCTCGCGATCGGGGGCGACATCTTTCCGGGCTGGCGGCAGCTCGTCTTCGTCTTTCCGCCGCTCTGCACGCTCCTGGCCGAGGCCGCGGAGCAGCTCGCCGACCGCCTCCACCGCACGGTCCCTCTCGCCCTCGCCGCGCTCCCCTTCGCCGCGGGTCACGTCTTCCTGCAGCGCGCCGACGGGGAGAACCGGCGCGCGGACGCCGAGCGCTGGGAGTGGGACGGTCGCTCCGTCGGCCGCGTGTTGAAGACCGCCTTCGCCGACAAGAGCCCGCTCCTGGCCGTGGATGCGGCCGGGGCGCTCCCCTACTGGTCCGAGCTCCCCGCGCTGGACATGCTGGGCTTGAACGACGCCTTCATCGCCGAGCACCGGCCGCCGACCTTCGGGCAGGGCGAGATTGGCCACGAGCTGGGCGACGGCGCCTATGTCCTCCGGCGCCGCCCCGACCTCATCGCGTTCGACAACGCCGTGGGACGCCGCGATCCCATCTTCCTCGCCGGCCGGCAGCTCGTCGGCAATCCTTCGTTCGCCTTCCTCTATCGGTGGGTCCGCGTCCGGGGGGACACGGGCGACGTGGTGGGCGAGCTCTGGGTGAGGCGCGAAGGCGGTCCCCTCGGGATGGTGCGGTCGGAGAACCGCATGGAGATTCCCGGATACTTCGTCTGCGGCGAGGGCTCGAGCGCCGTCGCGCAGCTCGACGGACACGGCGCGCTGGTGGGGCGGGTGTCGAAGGCCAGCATGGGCCTCATTTCCAGCCTCCTCGTCCCGCGCGGTCGCTGGAAGGTCGAGGCGCGCTCGCCCGGTCCGGGTGGGGCCGCCGTGGGGATCCGCTGCGACGGCCGCGACGCCGTCCGGACCGACGGCGAGGCGGACGTCCTCGACTTCGAAGACGCGCGAAGCATCGCGATTGCCGTGGCGCCTTCGTCCGGACCGGGCCCGATCTCCATCGACGCCGTGACGCTCACGCGCGTGAGCGCCACTCCCTCGCTCCGCTGCCCGCCGGTCAGGCCGCCGGGCGCGGAAGCGCCCTCGCTTCATGACGTCGGGTGCGGATTGCGGGCGCAGGTCCCCGCGCCGTCGTCGGCCCTGCGCGCGGACGCCATGCTAGGGTCGGCCCCGTGCTTCGGACCATCTTGGCGTTGAGCTTGGCAATCGGCGGGATTTGCAGCATCGCCTTCCTCGGCTGCGGCGAGACGTGCACGGCGGGCAGCACCCGCTGCGCCGACGGGAACACGCTGGCGACGTGCGCCAACCTCGCGGGCGTCATCGGGCCTCAGGCCGGCGGCAACTATTGGGACAACGTCCCCTGCAACGTCGTGAACCCCGTCTGCGTGGTCCTCTCCTCGGGAGGGGCCACGTGCGCCTCGGCCCCAGAACCGTCGTGCACGCCGGACGCCGGCTGGTTCTGCAACGGCAACGCACCCGCGTTCTGCAACCAAGGGTTTCTCCAGAACGCGACCTCGACGATCGCGCCGCCGCCGGGCGTCTGCGGGGTCGACGGCGGCCTCGAGGGCGACGCGAGCGCTGCCGGCGAAGGCGGAGCCGAGGGCGGCGGGCCGTCCCCCGAGGCGGGCGCCGACGCCGCGCCCGACGCCCCGAGCGGCGTCCCGAGCGACGCGGGCGAGGCGGGCAGCGACGCGGGCGACGCCACCACCGGTTAGAGCGCCCCGCGAGGTCGGCGCGGATTCGCGCGCGGCACCTCGAGCGGGAACGAACGCCCCGTCGGCGCAGCACCCGACGAAGCACGCATTTCGGGCACGGGCCGGCGTGCGCGCCGAAGACGCGGTAAGAGACTCGTCGTGTCCACGCCGCGTCCGCGCGCGGCACGTGGAATGGATGCAAAGGGCATTCAGCCGCTCGTGCGCGTCGCACGCGCCCCCAGAGGAGGCTTCCGAGAAGAAAACCGATGCATCGGCCGCCCGCGAACACCTCGACGCTGCCCTCGGGCTGCGTGGCGCGCCTGCGGCCGCGACGCACGGTGACCCGCTACGCGGTGGCTGGTGCTCGTCGTGTCCCTCGCGACGGGGGCGCAGGGCCTCCTGAGCCCGTTCCTCCCGTCGCCCCAGCAATTCCTCTTCGCCTATCCGGCGGTCGTCGCGGCCGCGTGGCTGGCCGGGCTCGGGCCCGGGATCCTGGCGTCGTGCCTCGCGGCCGTCGTCATCGCCTACTTCTTCCTCCCGCCGAGCTTCTCGTTCGCGGTCACCTCGACCCGCGACCAGCTCGACCTCGCCATCTTCGTCGCGTTCTCCGTCCTCGTCGTCCTCATCCTCGATCGGCTCGAGAAGGCCATCCGCGCGCGCGACCGGGCCCTCCGCGCCGCCGAGGACGCCTCGGCTCGCCTCTCCGAGCAGCAGGCGCTCCTCGCGGCCGTCATCGAGCACGCGCCGGTGGGGCTGGCGTTCGCGACGAGGGACGGCGAGATCCGGCTCGGCAACGGATCGTGGCGCGCGATTGTCGAGCGGGGCGGCGGCCGCGTCGTCCCCGCGCAGGAGTGGCAACGCCTCCTCGTGCGCGCGCAGAACGACCTCGTCGACTTCGAGG
Organism: uncultured delta proteobacterium; assembly: GCA_963797395.1. Taxonomy (GTDB): domain Bacteria; phylum Myxococcota_A; class Polyangia; order Polyangiales; family Polyangiaceae; genus Palsa-1150. The sequence goes on along the minus strand of CAWCPA010000006.1, from coordinate 2,475,311 downwards.
CGCAGGTCCCGGGCCGGGGAGACTCCACCTTGTGGATCTCGGGGCGCCTCGCGCCGGTGCGGGCCGCGCGGGACGAGCCCCCGATCGGCCTCGTCTCCGTGCTCCACGACGTCTCCGCCGAGCACCGCATCGACGAGCTTCGCGAGGAGTTCGTCGCCATCATCACGCACGACCTCCGGAGCCCCATCTCGACGATCCCGCTGGGCCTCCAGGGGATGCTCCGGCGACGGGCGCTCGCGGGCGGCGCCGAGACCGTGACCGTGCCCGCGGCCGCCGTCGAGCGGATGCATCGCAGCGTGGAGCGCCTCGGCACGATGGTCAACGAGCTGCTCGACGCCTCGGGCGTGGAGCTGCGCAACCTGAAGCTGGATCGCAAGGACGTGGACATCTGCCGCTTCGTCGCGGACCTCGTCGAGGACGTCCGCCCGAGCCTGCGCGGGCACGAGGTCGTGACCGAGCTGCCCCCGCGCCCGGTCGCGGCGTCGGTCGACCCCGGGCGGATGGCGCAGGTGCTCACCAACCTGCTCGACAACGCGTCGAAGTACTCGCGGCCCGCCTCGCCGATCCGCGTCTCGGTGCGCGAGGCGTCCGGGAGCGCCGAGGTGACGGTCACCGACGAGGGCGAAGGCATCTCTCCCCTCGACGTCCCGCGCCTCTTCGACCGCTTCTTCCAGGCGCGGCGCGCCCGCGAGCAGCGGACGGGCCTCGGGCTCGGGCTCTACATCACCAAGGGCATCGTCGACGCGCACGGCGGGCACCTGTTCGTGGACAGCACGCGCGACGTGGGGAGCGCCTTCCACGTGTCCCTGCCCCTCGCGCGCGCCGACGTGCACCGCGCGGCGCGCACGAGCTAGATCCCCGGCTCGAGCGCGCCATCCGGCGCGAACGGGGCATCGTTTTGCAAGCGTCGTGGCCCGCGAGGAGCCCCGCCCATGAAGCAGCCCACCTTTCTCGAAGCTCTGCGGAAGGCCAACGCGCAGAAGGTCGCGCTGGCGCACTTCAACGCGTCCGAGCTCGTCGTCATGAAGGCCGCCGCCCACACGGCCAAGGAGTTCGGCGTGCCCGTCATCATCGGCCTGTCCGAGGGCGAGCGCCGGTTCACCGGCGTCCGCGAGGCCGTCGCGCTGATCCGCGCCCTCCAGGAGGATCTCGGCGTGACGCTGTTCGTGAACGGCGACCACACCCACTCGGTCGAGAAGACCGTCGAGGCCGTGAAGGCGGGCTTCGACTCGGTCGTCTTCGACGGATCGAAGCTCCCCTTCGAGGCGAACGTCGCCGAGACCAAGCGGGCCGTCGAGGCGGCGAAGTCCATCAACCCCGCCTTCGTGGTCGAAGGCGAGATTGGCTACATCGGCTCGGGCTCGGAGAATCGACGCGGTCACCGAAGCCGGGGCGGCGACCCTGACGACGCCCGAGGAGGCCAAGCAGTACGCCGACGAGACGGGCATCGACGTGCTCGCGCCCGCGGTCGGGAGCAAGCACGGCATGCTGCCCGGGATGATCACCGGCCAGCTTCACCAGCACCTCGACATCCCGCTCATCGCGGCCATCAAGAAGAAGACGGGCCTGCCGCTCACCTTGCACGGCGGGTCGGGCACGCCCGACGAAGAGCTCCGCCAGGCGGTGGAGGCCGGGATCAACGTGGTCCACGTGAGCACCGAGCTGCGGGTCGCGTGGCGCCGCGGGCTCGAGTCGACGATGGCGAAGTTCCCGGACGAGATCGTCCCCTCGACGCTCTTCTCCGAAGCTTCTGCTCGAGTTACGGAAGTCATGAGAGATAAGATCCAGCAGTACGGAAAGCTCGCGGCCTAATCGGGAGAAGGCCGCCCTCGAGGCACGCCGTAGCCTTTTGGCGCACACTTCACGCGTCCTCCGCTCCCCCAGAAGAGGGGGGAAGGCCGGCGTTCTCTTGCGCCCGCATAAGCCTCTCCCTGTATAAGGAGAGGATGCCGTCTTTGCTCATTTCGTGTCGCGGAGCGCGCGCGGTCTTCGCCATCGCTTTGGGCCTCAGCACCGCGAGCTGCACGTCGCTCCTCGGCGACTTCAGCTCCAGCAGCTCGACTCCCGACAGCTCGGTCAACGAGACGTCGACCTCGACCAGCGCCGATTCCTCGGCACGCCGTGCTCCGATGCGAGCACCTGCGCGAGCGGCGAGAGCTGCGTCGACGGCGTCTGCTGCGAGAGCGCGTGCGACGGGGTCTGCGAGTCGTGCAACCAGCCGGACGCGGGCGGTCACTGCAACCCGATCCCGGCGATGACCGACCCGGACATGGAGTGCGTGATGATCCCCGCCGTCGTGCCGGACGCGGGCGCCACGCCCGACGCCCAGGCCGGCGACGCGGCGCCGAGCGACGCCGCGAGCGACGCGGCGCCGAGCGACGCGGCGACGGAGGCCGGCCCGGTGGTGGCCGACGCCTCGAGCGACGGCGCGGCGGGCGAAGGCGGCGCGGCGACGGACGCCGCGGTGACGCAGTTCAACGAGCCCGACTCGGGCATCGTCACGAAGGCGAGCGTCTGCGCCGGAAGCTGCAACGGCTCCCGCGCGTGCTCGTACCCGACCACGACGACGAGCTGCGGCACCTCGTTCTGCAACACGAGCACCCAGCAGGGCGGCTTCGCGTGCGACGGCACCGGCCGGTGCTCGGCCGCGGTCCAGGACTGCGGGAACTACAGCTGCGAGAGCGTGGTGGACGCGGGCGCGGCCTCCGAGGGCCAGTGCGCCTCGGGCTGCACCAGCCAGAGCGACTGCTCCGACACGGGCTTCTGCGACGGGCAGAAGTGCCAGCCGAAGCTCGGCGACGGCTTGCCGTGCACCAACGGCAACAACTGCCAGTCGACGTTCTGCGTGACGAACGGGCCCTCGAGCGTGTGCTGCGACCAGGCGTGCGACAGCACCATGGGCGACCCGAACTACATCCCCGGCGCGACGTGCTCCGGCAGCGGGTACGTCGGCAAGTGCACGTGCACGCAGTGCGCGGGCATCCCCGGCGCCTCGTGCGTCCTCTGGTACAAGGACGTCGACGGCGACGGCCAGGGCGACGTGAACGGGTCCATCAACGCCGGGACGGCGGCGGTGCACTGCAGCACCGAGACGGTGGCGACGAACTGGTCGCTCAACAACACCGACTGCGACGACGACGACCCGAACGTGTACCTGGGCTCGACCGTGTGGGCGACCACGCCGAGCCACGGCACCGCCACCTGGGACTACAACTGCGACAAGGTGATCGAGACCGAGTACCCGTACATCGCGGGCGGGACGTGCGAGGTCTGCGGTGGCTCGAGCTGCACGGCGACCACCACGTGCGGGAGCAACGACACCACGTCTCAGGGCGCCTTCAACTGCCACACGAGCGCGCTCCCCTACTGCACCTACCGCTTCCTGGAGACGACGACCCTCTCGGTCACCACCAAGGTGCAGTCGGCGCCGCTCAAGACGACGACGACGCCCGACCTCGTGCCCGTCGAGCCGATCGAGCCGATTCGAGCCGATCCTCTCTTCGAGCTGCTGCCCCTCGACCACGGTGGCGTTCACGAGCTTCGGCGGCGCCATCAACGGGCCCGGCGGGCAGTGCGGCGTCTACGGGTACCTCTACACCTGCGGAACGTGCAACGACGGGACGTACCCGTCGTACACCGACCAGTACATCAAGCAGGGCTGCCAGTAGCCGTCACGGCCCCTTGGCGACCAGCGCTTCGGGCTGGTCGCTGAGGGTCTCGAGGAAGGCGACGATCGCGTCGATCTCGCCGCCGTCGAGCGCGGGCGCGTCGCCTTCGCGGCGGTCGTACGGGGGCGAGGCGACGTCGACGTTCTTCAGGTAGGGCGCGGGCAGGCTGTCGGGCGTCCCGCCCGGGTACCAGCGCTTCGGATCGGTGCCGCGCGTCGCGTAGAACGCGACGACGTCGCGGAGCCGGATGAACGCCCCGTCGTGCATGAAGCTCGGGCGGGTGGCGACGTTGCGGAGCGACGGCGTGCGGAAGGCGCCGCAAAAATGCGGCTGGTCGGTGTACGGGCTGCGGTCGTGGCGCTCGCAGACGCCGAGGTCGTATGCGCCCGGCGCGCGCGGCGCGCGGCGGTTGGCGGGGACGCCGACGGTCTCGTAGCCGAAGTCGGTGAAGAGCGACTTCTCCGGCACGTGCGAGCGGGCGTCGACGAGGTGGCAGGCCGCGCAGTTGCCCTTGCTCGGGTCCTCGAAGAGGGCGAGGCCGCGCTGCTCGAGGGGCGCGAGCGACCCCTCCCCGCGCACGAAGGCGTCGAAGCGCGACGAGAACGGCGCCATCGCGGGGCTCGTGAGGAACGCCTCGAGGCTGGCGCCGAGGGCCTCCATGGCTCGCTCGGGCGCGTCGAAGGCGCCGTCGAAGGCGCGCCGCAGGTCGCCGGCGTAGGGCGCGCGCTCGAGCTTCGCGGCGACGGCGCGCGCGTCGGCGTTGCCCATCTCGTCGGGGTTCAAGAGCGGCTGGGCGACGAGCTGGGCGATGGAGCTCGAACGTCCGTCCCAGAAGAAGCCGCCGTAGGCCTCGGGGTGCTCGGCGTCCTCGGGCCACTCGAAGTGGAAGCGACGGAAGAAGCGCAGGTAGAGGACCGAAGGCGTGCTGCGACGGGCAAAGTGCCCCGGACGGCTGCCCCGGGCGAGGCCCACGTCGGAGCCGTTGTTCCCCGCGTAGCCGCGAGACGGGTCGTGGCAGCTCGCGCAGCTCGTCCCCGGGGGCTCCGAGAGGGTCCCATCGAAGAAGATCGCGCGACCGAGGACGAAGCGCGGGTCCGGCGGTTCGGCGCTGGCGAAAGACGGCGCGGGAGACGGGGCGGCGAGGGTGGAACGCGAAGGGGGGCTCGACTCGGCCCGCATCGCCCGCACGGCGAGGGTCGCGGCGGCGGCCGCGCCGATCGCCAAGAGCGCGCCGATCGCCTCACCCGACTTCACGACGAGAGCGAATAACGAGGGCCTGTGGCGGTTCTTTGCCGGCGGCGCGAACTCATGGCGCCCGAGGCGTGGGCGACGAACGCAATCGTCGCGATGAAATGGCGCGGACGCCGCCGGGCGCGGCGAGGATGCATGCCGCCGTCGCCTGGCCTCTTTCGAGGACGCGCCCGGCCCACATTGGAGGAGACGATGAAGAGAGAGTTGCTTCGAACCGGGGCGCTGTTCGTTTGCTTGGCGGGAACGATCGGGGGCGTGGTGCTGGGCGTCGGCTGCGGGCAAGCCGCCGACAGCGCCGCGCCGGAGCAGACCGAGTCGGCCGGGGAGGCCGTCACGAGCTCCGCCATCAAGCACGTGTTCGTGATCGCGATGGAGAACCACGACTCGACCGAGGTCTACGGGAGCTCCAACGCCCCGTACATCAACAGCACGCTCCTGGCCGACTACGCGCACTCCACCAACTACAACGATCCGCTCGCGCTCTCGGTCCCGAGCGAGCCGCACTACGTGTGGATGGAGTCGGGCACGAACGCCTTCTCGGGCCACACGTTCACGACCGACGACGACCCCTCGAAGTCGAACAGCACCAGCAGCACGGCCCACATCGCCACGCAGATCGCCAACGCCACCAACGGCGTGACCTGGCGCTCCTATCAGGAGGGGCTCGGCTCCTCGACGGGGACGTGCCCGATTCACAGCAGCGGCCTCTACGCGGCGAAGCACGACCCGTTCGTCTTCTTCCAGGACGTGTCGGGCAGCCCGCCGTCGGCCACCAACGCCAACTGCACGGCCCACCACCGCGCGTACAGCTCGTTCGCCGGCGACCTCGCGAACGACGACGTGGCGAGCTTCACCTTCATCACGCCGAACCTTTGCCACGACATGCACGGCGCCTCGGGCTGCCCGTCGACCAACGAGGTCACCCAGGGCGACACGTGGCTGAGCACGGAGCTCCCGCGCATTCTGACCTACGCGCACGCGAACGCGGGCGCGGTCTTCATCGTTTGGGACGAGGGCGACGCGACCCTCAAGATGCCGTTCATCGCCGCCGGACCCGGCGTCAAGACGGACTACGCCGGCAGCGTGAAGTACAACCACAGCTCGCTCACGAAGTCGATCGAGGAGATCCTCGGTCTGCCGGTCCTCTCGACGGTCTCGAGCGCCAGCGACTTCTCCGACCTCTTCGCGACTGGCCAGTTTCCCTGATTTGCGATTAGCCGCGAACGCTTCTTCGAAGTAAAGACGACCCGGGCCGCTCGACGAGAGCTGCCCGGGTCGTGACACGCTGGCCCTCCGTGGCGGCAAGGTGGTTGGTCTCGCCGGCTCGCGCAACTCCGTAGTACGCGGAAGTGGCTGAGGCACCGCCGTTGCACCAGGCGCGCGACGGAGGTTCATCATCATGACTCGGTTGTTCGTTGGATCAGCGGCCGCGTGCATCGCCGCGAGCATCTCTCTCTCGTGGGCCGCGGTGGCTTCGGCGGACGAAGTGAGGCCGACGCCGTCGTCCTCGCTCGAAGCGCCGTTTTCGGTGACGAGCGGGAGCAGCGACGACGGCGGCAACGTCGCCTGGCCGGGTCGCAGCCACAAGGACTCCACGAAGGACGACGGCCCCGGCGGCCCCCTCATCCTCTCGGGCCTCGTGACCCTCTCGATCTCTTACGTCCCCGCGTTCGTCCTCGCGACGGAGAGCACGGTGCCGATCGACCAGAAGCTCTTCATCCCCGTCGCAGGCCCGTGGATGGACCTCGCGAACCGGCCCATGTGCGGCTCCGCGACGGTGCCGTGCAGCCTCGAGGTGGGCGACCAGATCCTCCTCGTCGCCGACGGCATCGTGCAGGCGGCGGGCGCGATCGAGATCCTCGCCGGCCTGGCGGCGCTCGCCAACGAAGGCGCCCCGCCCGACACGGCGAAGAACGACGCCAAGGAGAACCTGCGCGCCTCCATTCACTTCGCGCCGGCCCAGTTCGGCCCGGGCGGCTACGGCATCTCCGCCGTCGGCAAGTTCTGAGGACGGCCCCGAGCCAGCGCGTCGAAGCGGAGCAAGCGCCGGCCGGCCTCGGCGAGCGTCCCAATCCGCTTCGCGAAGTGGAAGCGGACGAGCGGCGTCGCGGGCGGCCGGTGGAAGAAGCTCGACCCCGGCACGCCGGCGACACCGACCTCGCGCGCCATCCACTCGCAGAACGCGACGTCGTCGGTGACGCCGTACGGGGATAGATCGACGAGCACGTAGTACGCGCCCTCGGGGCGCGAGTACCGCAGCCCGGCGCGATCGAGCGCGGCCAGGAACACGTCGCGACGCTCGGCGTACTCGCCCAGCAACTCGGCGTAGTACGCGTCGGGCAGCTCGAGGGCGCTCACCGCCGCTTCCTGCAAGGGGGCGGGCGCGCCCACGGTCAAGAAGTCGTGGACCTTGCGCGCCTGGGCGACGATCTCCGCGGGAGCAATCACGTAGCCGAGGCGCCAGCCCGTGATCGAGTACGTCTTCGACAGCGACCCGCACGAGATCGTGCGCTCGAACATCCCGGGCAGCGACGCGAAGTACGTGTGCTTCGCGGGCGGATAGACGATGTGCTCGTAGACCTCGTCGGTGATGACGAAGGCGTCGTACTTCCGCGCGAGCTCGGCGATCGTCTCGAGCTCGGCGCGCGTGAAGACCTTGCCGGTGGGGTTGCTCGGGTTGCAGAGCACGATGGCCTTCGGGCGCTGCGCGAAGGCCGCCTCGAGCTCGTCGCGCCGGAACGCGAAGTCCGGAAAGCGGAGCTCCACGTAGATGGGCACGGCGCCCGAGAGGATCGTGTCGGCCCCGTAGTTCTCGTAGAAGGGCGAGAAGATGACGACCTTGTCGCCCGGGTCGCACACGGTCAGCATCGCCACCATCATCGCCTCGGTGGCGCCGCAGGTGACGACCACGTTCGCGTCGGCGTCGAGCGGCAGCCCCATGAAGCGCGACTGCTTCGCCGCGAGCGCGGCGCGGAAGGCCGGCGCGCCCCACGTGACGGCGTACTGGTGCGGGCCGCCGCGGGCGGCCTTCGCGAGGGCTTCGAGGACGACCTCCGGCGGGTCGAAGTCGGGGAAGCCCTGCGACAGGTTGACGGCGCCGTGCGCGTTGGCGACGCGGGTCATCCGGCGGATGACCGACTCGGTGAAGTGGGCGAGCTTGGTGCTGAGCGGCGGGGGCATGGCCGGCCGGAGCCTAACCTACGCCCCCCTCGCGTTCGCGCCGGAATTCACAGGGTGCCGAGGCTGTCGACCGCGCTGCCGATGACGGGGTTGTTGATGTCCATCACCGGGTAGAAGGTCGACACGGAGATGCACATCACGTTCGTCTTCGCCGACTCGCCGAAGGTGAGATTCGAGTCGGTCGTGTTGTTGTAGAGGCACGACCAGGTGACCTTCGTGCCCGCCTTGAGGACCATCGGCGGATCGAACTTCACGCCCGGCGGCTCGGACCACTGGTCGGTCTGGTAGAGCGTCTGCCCGTCGGCCTGCGAGATGAAGTTGATGCCCTGCTGGTGCATGTGGCTGCCGGTCGTGAGGAGGGTCACGTCCTGCGTCAACGTGTAGGACGACGAGTTGTTCGACTCGCCGGGCGGCACGAGGATGAGGGCGTCGTTCAGGTAGAGGACACCCGCGTGCTGGGTGACCACGCCCTGCTTCGCCCCGTAGACCGTGAGGGCGACGTGCGCGGTGATGGTCGTGGCGCTCGTGTTGAGGTAGTGCGCCATCATCTGGAAGCCCGTCGTCGCGGGCAGCGTGGCGCCGACCGTCGACGGGTACACCTGGTTGAGGTGCGGGCTCTGCGCGGTGAACGTGAAGGCGCCGAACGTGAGCCCGCCGTTCGGGCACGGGGCGACGGCGCCGTCGGTCGCGTTCGGCTGGTAAAAGGCGAACATGTGGTGCGAGCCCGTCGACATGTCGAGCGAGTACGCCTTGATGTCGACCTGGCTGCCCCAGGGGTTCGCGAAGTTCTGGCAGTAGTAGACCTCACCGCCCGCCGGCACCGTGAACGCGTCCATGGTGATCGTCTTGGTCAGCGAGTAGTCGATCTCCGGATCGTCCAGCGGGACCACGCCCGCGTCGGGCTCCGAGTCCGAGGCCGCGGTCGAGCCGGGCGATCCGCCGTTGCTGCTGCTGCATCCCAGACTGAGGGCAGACGTCAGCGCCCCCATAACGACGAGCGTCACGAGCTTCATGATTTCCTCTCGGCGGGGTCGAGGAAGTTCGACTCCCGGGATGGGCGCCAGGCTCGGCTCGAACCCGGCACCCATGTAGTGGGAGCCGCCACCGCAAAAGGATCACCGCGCGTGACGCGAATCGTCGAAATCCGAGCTTCGCCTCAAGGATTCGCGTCGGCGGCGTCGCCGCCCGCGTCGACGATCGGCGCGCCGCTGTCGGGCGCGCCCGCGTCGGGCTGAGCCGATACGCCGCTGTCGGGGCCCGCGTCGGGGGGAGGCACCTGGCAGGTCATCGGCGTCGCGACGCTCGCGTCGCCGGTCGCGCCGCCGCCTGCGCCGCCCAGGATGCTGCCGATGTTGATGCCGCCCAGGTTGAAGCCGCCAGCCCCCCCGGCGATCGGCAGGCAGCTCTGGCCCGCCGGACACTCGCTGTCCTGCAGGCACTCCTGCGTCTGCGTCGACCCGCAGCTCGTCTGGCACGTCGTCTCGAACATGTTGAGATCGATGATGCCGGCGAGGGTGTTGGGCGCCGCGTCGGGCTCCGCGCCGGCGCAGCAGATCTGGCCGCCGGTGCAATCCGCCTTGGAGGCGCACTCGTTCGAGATGCCGCCGGTGCAGCTTCCGGCGGCGACGCACACCGCGGAGGCGCCCATCGTGCTGATCGACACGGTGGTGCAGCAGGTCTGGCCCGCCGCGCACGCCGAGGGCGTACCGCCGGCGAGCGCCGCGATCTGCCCGCACTCGAGGTCTAGACCCCCACCGGTCGCGTCGCTGAGCGGGAGGCTGGCGTCAGGGGTGCCGCCGGCGTCGGCCGCCGAGTTCGAAGAGCTCGACGAGCACGCGCCCACCCCCGCCGTGACGAGGGCGAGAGCGAGGGGCGCCACGAACCATTCGGTGAGATTCTTCCGGGCAGGGATGATCGGTCTACGCATACGCGTAGATGTAGACCCTGCCGGGCCAAACGGATCACCTTCTCGCCCACGGAGACGTAGAAATTCGGGGCGGGCGTGCCACCTTCTGCGCCATGACGGTGCTGCTCTGGGACGCGATGGACACCCTCGTGCGCGATCCGTTCCGCGAGGCGATGCCGGCGTTCTTCGAGATGACGCTCGCGGAGATGCTCGCGGCCAAGCACGAGACGGCGTGGGGACGCTTCGAGGTGGGAGAGCTGACCGAGCTGGCCTTCCTTGCGACCTTCTTCCGCGACGGCCGCACGTACGACACCGAAGGGTTCAAGGCGTGCGTGCAGCGGGCGTACGCGTGGATCGACGGCATCCCCGAGCTCCTCGGCGAGCTCCGGGCGCGCGGCGCGGCGATGCACATGCTCTCGAACTACCCCGAGTGGTACCGGTGGATCGACGAGCGGCTGGGCGTGTCGAGCTACGTGCCGTGGACGTTCGTCTCGTGCCGCACGGGGGTTCGCAAGCCCGACGCGGCCGCGTACCGCGGGGCGGCGCGCGCGCTCGGCGTCGAGCCTTCGGAGTGCGTGTTCATCGACGACCGGGCGGGCAACTGCAAGGCGGCGCGCGAGGTGGGCATGGGCGCGATCCACTTCGCGGGCGACGTGCCGGCGCTGCGCGCCGAGCTCGCGCGGCTGGGGATGCTCCAGCAGGCTGCCGAGAGAGAGCGCTGAAGAGAAAACCGCCAGGAAACCGCCAGGGTCGCCAGGGGAGAGATCCCGAAGAAGTCATCTCTTCAAAGGCAGACGCCGACGAGGCAGTGCTCTTTCTTCTTCGTGCAGTCGGTGCAGGAGCCGCCGAGCACGCCGCAGGCCGTGTCGGTCGTCGTCGTCACGCAGGTGCCGTTCTGGCAGCAGCCGTTGCAGCTCCCGAGGCCGCACGTGCCGCCCGAGCCCGAGCCGCTGGAGCCGCTCGAGCCGCTGGAAGAGCCGCTCGAAGACCCGCTCGACGACCCGGAAGACGCCGTGACGCACTGACCGCTCTGGCACGTCTGCCCGAGCTCCTGGCAGTTCGTGCAGGTGACGTTGTTCATGCCGCAGTCCGTGTCTTCGGTGCCCGACTGGCAGGTGCCCGTCGTCATGTCGCAGCACCCCGTGTCGCACGACGAGGTGCACGATCCACCGCTGCCGGAGCTCGATCCCGAACCGCTCGCGTCGTCGCCGGAGTCGTCGCCCGTCGCGTCGTCGCCGGCGCTTCCCGAGGCGGAGTCGCCGCTGCTCGCGCCCGACGGCCCGGAGCCCCCTGCGCCGCTCGAGCTCCCCGAGCTGGCGCCCGAGGCGCCGGACGCGGATCCGGTGGTCGCGCTGCCGCTGCCGCCGTCGCGGAGCGTCGTGGTGATCTCCGACGGGAAGGTCCCGTCGTTGGTCGTGCCCTCGGCGCAGGCCGCGAGGGCCAGGAGCGCCACACCGATCAGACGCTGAAGCCCCGCACCTCGAATGCGCATGCTCTTGCCCAACCCCGATCCGTCGATATACCGCTCGCGCCCCGACCGCCAGACACTCTCGAATCAATTCGACCCGCGTCGCGATGCGATCGGAAAGTTCCGCTCATTTTGGCGTGCAGTAGGCCAGCGCGCCATCGTGCGGGTACTCGGGTCCCGGAGCGAGGCTCGGGGCGACCGCGCACGCCTCGACGTCGGTCGTGGCGCCGCCAATCGTGGGGCTCGTGCATACCTGCGGGATGCACCGCTTGTAGAAGCCGGCGTCGCTGTCCGTTCCACACTCGGCGTCGGTGCGGCACGTCTGGAAGGCGCCCAGCGGGAACGTCGGGTCCCCGCCCCCCTCGCACGTCGCCCCGGGGGCGGCGCAGAACGTGGGGCCCTGCACGCCGATGGCGTTGACGCCCTGGCAGCAGACGCCGCCGCCGCAGTCGCTCGCCTCGTTGCACCCGAAGGTGATGCCCGAGCAGCCCGCGTTCGCGGCCGTGCAGGTCTCGGAGACGCCGCCGTCGCTCTTCGCCTGGCAGCAGATGGACGTGCTCACCGGACACTCGGAGCCGCCGCACGGGACGTCGCCCGGGTCGCTCGGCGCGCCGCCGTCGGGGACCGGGATGGGCGGCATCCCGCCGTTGCCGCTGCCGCTCTTCGAGCCCGACCCGGAGTCGTCGGTGCCGTCGTCGCTGGGCGAACCGCTGCCCGACGAGCCGCTGCCGCCGCCGCTCCCTGCGCCGCCGTCGTCTTGAGCGACGCTGCCGCTGTCGTCTCCGGGATGGACGGCCGCCCCGTCGGTGCCCTCCATGCTCGCATCGCCGGTGACGATGAGGGTGCCGCCGTTGCTTCCCCCGCACCCCGCCAGGACCGACGCCGCGAAGTACATGCCGGGTACGAGCCACACGCGAGCGACTTGCAGCCTCATCGGAACCTCCACGAGCCTGGAACTCTACGGCGCCGACCCGCGGGGCGTTCGGGCAAATCGATATCCGTCGCGCTCGAAATGGCGCATGAAACTGGGATTGCTTTCGACCAAAGTGGCATTTGACGCCCCTCATGGAACGCACGCCTTGCGAGCGTTCACCAATATGTTATCGGTGAGCTCGTGCACGCCGCCAAGCTCACGCGGAAGGAGAGCGCAGAGCTCACGCGCCGCCGCTTGATCGACGGGGCCATCGAGATCCTGCGCCGCGACGGCGTCGCCGCGGCGACCACCGGCCGCATCGCCAGCGCCGCGGGCCTCAAGCAGCCGAGCTTTTACGTGCACTTCGAGGACCGCGACGCGGTCTTCGAGGCCGCCGCGAGCGAGATCGGCCGCCGCGTCCTCGAGATGCTCAAGGCCGAGCTCGCGGACTTCGATCCCGCGCACGCGCGCACCTCGATCCGGGGCTCCTTCGCGGCGATCACCACGGCGTTCATGGGCGAGCCGGAGCTCACGCGAATCTTCCTCCGCCACCGCACCGACGACGGCACCGTCCTCGGTCGCACCTTTCGGGGCGTGGTGGATGCGGCCCGGGCGCAGCTCGTCGAGAGCGTCGTGGCGTACGATCTGAACCTGCCGCGCGCCGCCGCGGAGGCGCACATCGAGCTGCTCATCGCGGGCACGCTCGGCCTCCTCGAGGGTCTGCTCGACGGCCGCCTCCGCGATCGCGAGGCGGCCGTGGACGCCATTGCCGGCGTCACCATGGCGATGTTCCGGTCCCTCAAGGACCGCAAGGAGAAGAAATGACGAGGCGATCTTCAGGGCTTTCGCTGGAGCAGATCGCGGGGGCGCCCCTCCGCGCGCTCACGCGCTTCGGCGGTTCGGAGCTGGCCGAGCGGCTGGGCCTCCAGAAGCCGGTGCAGAGGGCGATCTTCCAGGGCACGCGCGCGGGCGCCAAGGCCATCTCGACGGGCGTGAGCTTCGCGCGCAGCGCGCGCGGCTCGGCCCCCAAGGACCCGTCGCGCCTCGCGAACGCGTCGTCGGGCGGCCTCTTCGACCTCACGCCGACCGACGAGCAGCAGATGATGCGCGACTCGATGCGTCGGTTCGCCGACGAGGTGCTCCGCCCGGGCGCCCGCGCCGCCGACGACGCGGCGGAGCCCTCCGCCGAGATCCTCGAGCAGGGCCACGCGCTGGGCCTCGCGGGCCTCTCGGTCCCCGAGTCGCTCGGCGGCATGGCCACCGAGCGGTCGGCGGTCACCTACGCCCTCGTGGCGGAGGAGCTGTCCCGCGGCGACATGGGGCTCGCGACGGCCATCCTCTCGCCGATCGCGGCGGTCAACGCCATCGTCGAGTGGGGCACCGCGGAGCAGCAGGCGCGCTACCTGCCGCCGTTCCTCGGCGAGGCGTTCGTGCCCGCGTCCCTCGCGGTCCTCGAGCCGCGGCCCATGTTCGACCCGATGCGCCTCCGCACGGGCGGCGTGCGGGCCGACGGCGGCGGCTGGAAGCTCTACGGCGAGAAGTCGCTCGTGCCGCTCGCCACGAGCGCCGCGCTCCTCGTCATCGCCGCCGAGGTGCGGGGCCTGGGTCCGCGGCTCTTCCTGGTCGAGCGAGGCGCGGCGGGGCTGACGGTGGAGCCCGAGCCGGCGATGGGCGTGCGCGGCGCGGGCTTCGGGCGCGTGAAGCTCGACGGCGTGGCCGTGGAGGCCGACGCGATGCTCGGCGAGTTCGCGAGCGACGGCCCCGGGCAGCTCGGCACGCTGGTCGACCGCGCGCGCATCGCGTGGGGCGCGATGGCGGTCGGGACGGCGCAGGCGGTGCTCGACTACGTGATCCCGTACTGCAACGACCGCAAGGCGTTCGGCGAGCCCATCTCGAACCGGCAGGGCGTCGCCTTCCCCATCGCGGACATCGCGATCGAGCTCGAGGGCATGCGCCTCCTCGTGCTCCGCGCGGCGAGCCGCGTGGACCGCGGGACGAGCGCCTCGCGCGAGGCCTCGCTCGCGCGCCTGCAGTGCGCCAGCAAGGGCTGGAAGATCGGCTCCGACGGCGTGCAGCTCCTCGGCGGCCACGGCTTCATCAAGGAGCACCCGGTCGAGCGCTGGTACCGCGACCTTCGAGCCATCGGCGTGCTCGAAGGCGCCCTCCTCGCGTGACGATCGCCATGAGATTCACACTCCCAACTTCCGGAGAACCGTCTTGATCTATCTGGAGACTCCCAAGAAGCTGCGCGGGTTCATCGAACAGGCCCACGGCGTCGCCGTGAACGTGTTCCGCCCGATCTCGCGCAAGTACGACACCCTCGAGCACGCCTACCCCAAGGAGCTCGACATCCTCGCGGCCATCATCGACGGCGTGAACGCCGGGGGCGCATCGCGCGCCTCGGCCGCGCAGCTCGCCAAGGACGACGCCCCCACCGACGCCACCAAGACCACCAAGAACGGCGGCAACCTCGCCACCGTGCTCGCCATGATGGAGCTCTGCTGGGGCGACGTGGGCCTCGCGCTGACGGTCCCGCGCCAGGGGCTCGGCAACGCCGCGCTCAGCGCCGTGGGCACCGAGGAGCAGAAGGCGCAGTTCGGCAAGCAGTGGATCTCGATGGCGATCACCGAGCCCGCCGCCGGGTCCGACTCGGCGGCCATCCGCACGTCGGCGCGGCTCGACGGCGACGAGTGGGTGCTGAACGGCGAGAAGATCTTCGTGACCGCGGGCGATCGCTCCGACGCGCTCGTCGTCTGGGCCACGCTCGACGCCTCGCTGGGGCGGGCGGCGATCAAGTCGTTCCTCGTGCCGCGGAAGGCGCCGGGGCTGAAGCTCGTGCGCCTCGACCACAAGCTCGGCATCCGCGCGTCCGACACGGCGACCTTCCTGCTCGAAGACTGCCGCGTGCCCAAGGAGAACATCCTCGGGAGCGCCGACATCGACACGAGCAAGTCGTTCGCCGGCGCGATGAAGACGTTCGACAACACGCGTCCCGTCGTCGCCGCGATGGCGTGCGGCGTGGCGCGGGCCGCGCTCGAGCGCGCGAAGGAGATCCTCCGCGAGAGCGGCGCGCTCGCCGGCGACGAGCGCACCCCGTGGACGGCCGGCGCGGCCGACGCGGAGGTCGCGCGCCTCGAGGCCGAGGTCGACGTCGCGCGCCTCCTCACGATGAAGGCGGCGTGGATGGCCGACAACCGCGTCCCCAACTCCACCGAGGCCTCGATGGCCAAGGCGAAGGCGGGCCGCGTCGCGACGGAGGTCACGCTGCGCTGCGTCGAGCTGTGCGGGCCCGTCGGCTACGGGCAGACCGAGCTCCTCGAGAAGTGGGCCCGCGACGCGAAGATCCTCGACATCTTCGAGGGGACCCAGCAAATTCAGCTTCTCGTCGTGGCTCGCCGTCTCCTCGGCAAGTCGAGCGGGGAGCTTCGCTGAACATGGTCAAAGCCACCAACATCCCTGCCCCTCCGACCGAGTTCGCGGGGCACTCGAAGTACACCATCGCGCCGCGCGAGAAGCGGTCGTTCCACACGGTGCTCGACGCGCGGAAGCTCATCGCGCACTCGCCCCCGCCGATCAGCGACGTGCGCTACACGCGCGAGGGCGACGAGATCGTCGTCGCGCTCGATCACCCCATGGCGGGCGGCAAGCTCCGCGAGGAGATGCGCCTCGTCCCCGCGCGCGAGGGCGGCGGGCTCATGATGCGCTCGATGTCGCGGGAGATGATCGACGAGAAGGGCGACACCGTGCGCCGCGAGCACGTCCCCGACTTCCGGCACGACTCGCTGGGCCTGCCCTTCGCCACGTACCCGGAGGTGGCCCTGCCGTTCCTCCTGGCGTGGATGCCGCAGGACGGGCAGATGCGCAGCGTCTACGCGTGGATCAACGACCGGTTCATCGCCAAGGTCTACGTCGAGGTCGACGGGCGCCGCTCGCTCACGACGAACGGGCGCACGCACGAGACCATCGAGGTCATCATGTACCCCGACCTCAACGACTGGATCCCGCTCGGCGCGATGCTCACCCGGATGGTGAAGCCGTTCGTGCCCAAGTACCGCATGTGGTACGCGAAGCAGGCCCCGCACCGGCTCATTCGCTTCGAGGGCCCCTACGGGCCCCCCGGCGCGCCCGAGATCGTCCTCGAGCTCGCGGGCTGACGCCCGCTCAGATCCGGTCGTTCCAGATGTCCTGGACGATCTGGGCGTAGTCGGGATCCGCCGGCGCGAGCTCCACGGGGCGCTCGCGCCGCGGGAGGGTCGGCGGGTGCTTGCGGAGGTGTCCGCGCAGGATCAGGCGCGAGACCGCGGGGAGCGTCTCGAAGTGGACGCCGATGGCGCGGCCGTTGTCGCCCGGGCGGCGGCCCTCGACGACGCGGGTCACGGTGGCGAGGGTGTCGAACCAGATTGGCAGCTCCGTGGCCTGGAAGCTGACGACCAGCTCGGCGCCGCACTCGAGGCGCTCGTCCGAGAGGAGGAGCATGCCCTGGGGCGACAGGTCGACCGTGCGGTCTCCGACGAGCCGCCAGCTATCGAGGCGCCGCGCGGTGACCCCGAGGCGCGCGAGGCGCCGGGCCTCGGTGCGGCGGTTGGGGGGCGGTCCGTTGCAGGCCGCGCGGTGCAGCGACGGGGTGAGCATCCGCAGCGCGCGCGCCACGGGGCTGCGAGAGCCTCGGAACGGCGACGGGTACGACGACGGGACGGTCCGGGAGGCGGCGAGCGAATTCATGGCTCTCCTGTTCGTGTGGCCTGGCGAATCGTAACGGGGCGACCGAGAGGAGGGCCAAGTTCACGCTCGAGCTTCGCGGTTCCGGCTGTGGCGAACGGCGGCTGGCACGCTCCGCGCACTGCGTCAGGACCGTGGGAGCGGCCGGGCTCAAATGGGTCATGCTCGCGGCGTTGCTCTTGGGGTACCGGATGCCGGTGCAGCTCGAGGAGGACCGCGCGCTGGAATCGTCGCCGGCACCGTCGGGCTGCCCCGATGGGATGGCCCGCGTCGAGGACTTCTGCATCGACCGGTGGGAGGACTACGTGGTCGAGCTCGACGAGGCGGGCCAGGAGCACCCGCACTCGCCGTACGTGCCGGTCGACGACCTCACGGTGCGCGCCAAGACCGAGTCCGGCGTCGTGCCCCAGGGCTACATATCCCAGATCCAGGCGGCCGACGCGTGCGCGAACGCGGGCAAGCGGCTGTGCACCGAGGCGTCGTTCCGCACGGCGTGCCGCGGGCCGAACGCGGACGACCTCTATCCGTACGGCGGCCGCGAGCGCAAGCCCGGCTACTGCAACGAGGGCAAGGGCAGCATGGTGCCGCTCTTCTACGGGACCGACAACGCGAAGTGGACCTACGAGGAGTTCAACGATCCGCGCCTGAACCAGGTGCCCGGCGGCCTCGCGCCGACCGGCAGCTACCCGAAGTGCGAGTCGCCCGAGGGCATCTTCGACTGCGTCGGGAACCTGCACGAGTGGACCGCCGATCCGCCGGACGCGCAAGGCCACGGGCGCTTTCGCGGCGGCTTCTACGGCGACGCCGAGCGCAACGGGCACGGGTGCCTCTACGTGACGCGGGCGCACCCGCCCAAGTACCACGACTACTCTACCGGGTTTCGCTGCTGCGCCGACGCGGCGAGCGAATGAACGTCGGGGGAACGAACGTGGGCGTTGGCGCCGCCCCCTTCCGGGGCGACAATCCTTTTCAAACGCATGTCCGATATCGACAAGGTCGTGGGGTTGCTGTCGAACGAGGCCGTGGAAAAACGCATCGCCGCGGCGATCGTCCTCGCTGAGCTCCGCCCCAAAGGCGCGCACATCGTGGAAGCGCTCGCCGACGCGCTCGACAGCGGCGTCCCCCTCCTCCAGCGCCACGCGCTCGAGGCGCTCGCCCGGGTGGGCGCGAAGCGGGCCGCGCCGAAGATCCTTCCCCTGCTCGCCGCCCGCGACGAGGACGTGCGCCGCGCTGCGGGCGCGGCCCTCGCGGGGCTCGGCGAGAGCGTGCTGCCGGCCCTCAAGGAGCGGATGGCGAGCGCGTCGCCGGACGAGAAGCGCGCGATCGACGTCGTGCTCGCCGCGCTCGGCGGCAAAGATGCGTTCGAGACCCTGCTCGAGGGCCTGGCCGCCAGCGACGGAGAGGCGGCGAAGGCGGCGGCCATCGCGGTCCGGCAGCGCGTGAAGGACGCCGACGGGCGGCAGCGACGGGCGTACTTCACCCAGGTGCAGCGCTACCTCGAGAAGGCCGGCAAGCGCGGCGGCTCTGCGGCGGCCGTGGCCGCCGGGGCGAAGATCCTCGGGTACCTCGAGGACGAGCGCGCCGTGCCCATCCTGCTCGAGCTCCTCCGGGCGGACCGCAACCCGCCCAGCGTGCGGCAAGAGGCGGTCATCGCGCTGCGGTTCGTCGTGGGCAAGCGCAGCGACGAGAAGGCGCTCGACGGCGTCGCCCAGGCGCTCGTGGACGCCGCGCTCGACGCGGACCGCTCCCTCGCGCAGACGGCGCTCCACACGCTGGCGGGCGTGCCCCTGCCCGCCGGCGCGCTCCGGCGCATCGAGAAGCTCGTGTCGCACGCCGACCTCGAGCGGGCGCGCTTCGCCATCGAGATGCTCGGTCGCCAGGCCGGCGTCGAGGCCGCGCGCCTCCTCGTGCAGGTGCTGGCGACGACGGCCGACAAGCGCCGCGCCGAGCTCGCGGCCGCGGCCCTCCGCGCCACGCAGGACGACCCGCGGACCGTTCGCGCGGACGCCGTGACCCCGCTCGCGAAGGCGCTCCTCGATGCGCCCGACGCGGATCGCGCGTGGATGCTGCGCACCGTGCTCCGCCCGAGCGCCGCGAGGGTGTCGCCCGCCGCGCGCAGGCAGCTCCTCGACGCGGCGCTCAAGCGCCTCGCGGGCGGCGGCGGGCCGTGGGAGCCGGTGCTCGCCGCGGTGCGCGACTCGGACGCGCGCGCGGCGGTCGAGCCGCTCCGCGCGCTCGCGGCCAAGCTGCGCAAGACGGACGCGGAGAAGGGGCTGCACGTGCTCCGGGTGCTCGGCACGGGCGACGGGGCCGAGGACGCCGATCGCTACGCGCTCGCCGTGGCCGAGCTCGGGCGCGGGGCGAAGGACACTCGTGCCGCGGCGCGCGCCGGAAACGAGGGGCTGCGCCTCTTCGGGGCCCTGCTCGACCGCGGGGCGGACGTGGCGGCCTTGCTCCGCAAGGACCGGTCGCTCGACCTCGAGGACCTCTACTTCGTGGGCTTCCACTTCGCCGAGGAGCGGCACCCGCTCGGCGAGGAGCTCTTGCGCATCATCGTCGAGAAGGGCGGCCGCGCGAAGGTCGCCAAGATGGCCCGCAGCAAGCTCGCCCTCGGGGAGCCGGCGGCGTGACGGGCCCGGCGATTGCTTCAGTCGGGGTGCATGCCCGAACCGAACCAGCAGCTACCCGAGACGGCCGAGCCTGAGCACGCTCAACCCGGGATGGGGGAGTCCTACGGGCACGCCCCGCACGGCGGAGCCTGGGCGATCGGCGCGTTCGCCTTCTTCGCCCTCATCGCCGCGTCGGTGCTCTCCGTCGGCCTGGCCGCGGTCGTCTGGGTGCCGCTGCTCTTCGGCATCGGCGTCGCGATGGTCGTGGTGTGGGCCGCGCGCCGCAAGCGCCAGTCCTCCCAGGGCCGCAACGCCGACGAGGTGCTCGACCCCACGCATGCGCGCAGGCGCTGGCCGGCGAACGTCATCGACGACCGCCTCCCCGAGAGCTGATCCGCGCCCCGGAAGCGCTTACTTCTTGGCGGCGGGCGCGGGCGCCTCGACGGTGCTCGCGGCCTTGTTTTCGCGCCACGCGGCGAGTTGCTTGCTGCGACGCGCCTTCTGCTTGCGGCGCACTCGGGGTTGCTGCGGGGTGGTCATGGGGCGCGCACTCTAGAGCCAAATTCGAGAATCCGCCAAGCCCAGGATCCCCGGGCTGGGGCGCAGGACGCCCTCAGAGGCGGCGGGAGGTGGCCGGAGAGGCGGGACCGGAGGAGACGGGGGCCCGCTCGGTCGTTTCGCGGCGGTGGAGCTCGATCTGCCGGAGCCACGCCTCGATCTGGGAGAGCGCGGGGCCCACCCAGCCCGATCGCCAGAAGCGCGTGAGGAGGTGGGGCGTGTGGTCGCCGGTCCGGGCCCACGCTTCGGTCGCGCCGGAGGAGCTCGGGCTTTCCCCTTCCCCGCCGTTGCTCCCGGCCGGGAAAGCGAAGGCGGCGCGCGCCGCGTCGATCTCCCGCGGCGGCCTGCACGAGCTTGCCCTGACGCTGCGCCAGCCAGGCGCGCGTGAGGTGGCGGTGCTGGCGCGGCTCGGCCTCGTCGAGCACCGCGCGGTCGCACGCCGAGACGAGCGCCTCGGCGCGGGGATCGTCGCGGGCGAGCGCGACCTGCGCGAGGAGCAGGCGGGCCTCGAGCGCGCCCCACGGATCCTGGAGGCGCTCGTAGATCTTGAACGCGACCCGCGCGTGCGCCTCGGCGGCGTCGTACTCGTCGGAGTCGAGCGCCACCATCGCGAGCAGCCGCTCGCACGCCGCCTCGCCGCGCGGGTTCTGCACCTCGCGGAAGCTCGCGCGGGCCGCGAGCGCGCGGGCCCGAGCGCCCGCGAAGTCGAACGCGCGGTGGTCGGCGTGGCCCAGCGCGACGTCGCACTGGGCGATGCCCAGGCGATAGCCGATGCGGTCGAACTCCGCGCGCGCCTGGGCGAGGAGCTCGCGGCCCCCGAGGAAGCCCCCCGCGGCCTCCTCGATGAGCGCGAGCAAGATGAGGCACTGGGCGCGCCCGAGCACGTCCCCCACCTCGGTGCAGCGCTCGACAGCCTCGACGAGCGTCGCGCGCGACCGCGCGTGGTCGCCGAGCAGGTAGTCGATCTCGCCGAGCACCACCTCGGTGTGCGCGCGCCCGGCGGCGTCGCCGAGGCGGATGTATCGCTCGAGCGCCTGCACGACGAGCGCCCGGCCGCGCGCCGGCTGCCCGAGGTCGCTCGCGATGAAGCCGAGGAGCCGGAGGGCCGCCGCCTCGTTCGGCACGTCGCCCGCCTGCTCGAAGACCCGGCGCGCGGTCTCGGCCTCGGCCGCGGCCTCGTCGAGGAGGCCCCGATAGCGCAGCGACTCGCCGCGCCAGAGGGCCGCCTCGGCCGCGTGGACGCCGTGGAGGCGGCCCTGCAGGGTCTCGATGTCGCGCAGCGTCGCGGCGGTGTCGCGGCCGCGCCGCCACGAGGCGCGGATGAAATCGAACATGAGCCGCGCGGCGGTGTCGTCGTCACCGGCCTTGAGGAGGTTGGCGACGCGGTGCTGGGTGATGCGGCGCGACCCGACGTTCGGGTGCTTGGCCATCGCGTTGGCGGCGAGGCGATAGACCGCCGGCGCGTCCTTGCGCTCCTGCAAGCGCTCGAGCAGGTGCTCCTGGAGGAGCGCGTGGGCCCACTGGTACTGGTCGTTGCCGACCGAGAGGAGGATCTGCGCGCGCGTGAGGGCGACGAGGCCGTCTCGCGGGTCCATGCCGAGCGAGGCGCAGAGCGTCCTGAGCACGTCGCCCCGCACGTCGTCGCCGAGGGCGGACGCCGCGTAGGCGCTGAGGCGCAGCTCGGTGGAGATGGCGCGCACGCGCTCGTCCCACAGCTCGGCCGTGGTGATCGGGCGCCCGTGGAGGGCGTGCTCGGGCACGCGGTACTTGTCGCCGTCGAGGGTGAGGTAGCCGCCGCCCGCCCACGCATAGAGGAGCTGCAGGGCGAAGAGCGGGTTGCCCCGGCTCTGCTCGACCGCGCGGAGGACCGCGGCGTCGTCGAGGGGCAGCGCGGAGCGGAGCAAGGTCTCGGTGTCGTCCGTGGCGAGGGGCTTGATCTCGAGGACGCGCCCGCTCCACTGCGCGCGCAGCGCTTCCATGCGCAGCGCCGCGTCGAGGTCCGTCGCGAGCGTCTCGCTCCGGGCGGTCACCACGATGAGGATGGGCAGGTCGGGCGCGTCGCGCCGGAGGCGCGCGAGGACGTCGAAGGTGTTCTGCGTGGCGTAGTGCAGGTCGTCCAGCCACATGAGGATGGGCCGGTCGCGCGACAGCCGCTCGAGCACGCGCTTGATGACGCTGAAGCGGAGCTCCGGGCGGTCGAGGACGAACCGCTTGCCGGTGGGCCCCATCGGGGTCAGGACGTTCGGCGGCGAGGGACGCAGCCACTCCGCCGTCGCCGCCACCCACGTCAGGGCCTCGTCGTCGTCCTTGGCCACCTCCCACCGCACCATGAGCGTCTGCTCGACGGTGGCGCGGTCGGCGCCCGTGAGCCCGAAGTGCTCGTTGATGGCGCCCGTGATGCCGGCGAGCGGCGACGGCGCGCGGCCGTAGCGCGCGCGGAGCGGCACCATCACGCCGCGCTCGTGGGCCTCGGCGCAGAGCCACTCGGCGATGCGGCTCTTGCCCACTCCGGCTTCGCCGATGAGGGCGAGCATGTCTTGCCGCTGCGCGCCGCACGTCACGAGCTCGACGGCGCTCCAGAGCTCGCGGCGCTCTTCCTGTCGGGCGAGGAGCATCGGCGCGCGGAGGCTGAGGATGCCCGGCGCGAGCGAGCGCGCGTAGCCCACGGGCGCCGCGTGCGAGCTCGGGAGGCTCTGGACGATCTCCTCGAGCGTCGCGGCGTGCTGCGGGCGGATGCGCTCCCAGGCGCGGCGAGCGTCGGCGGCGAACTCGAAGCGGTTCCAGGGCTTCTTCTCGAGGAGGCGCAGCACGAACTTGCCCGCCTGCGGCGGTACGTCGTCGCGCAGCGGGGGCGGCGGAACGGGCGTGCGCTTGTGGGCGCGAAGGACGTCCTGCGCGTTGCCCTCGAACACCTCGCGCCCGGCGAGCACGCGGTACATCACGCAGCCGAGCGCATAGAGGTCGGTCGCGGGACCGACGAGCGAGGCTTGCCGGCGAATCTGCTCCGGCGCCACCCACCCCACGGTGCCGGCGCCGGAGTGCACCGCGACCTCGGGGGCGCTCACGCCGTCGAGCCGCGAGTCGTGGCGGTACTCGCGCAGCCACGCGAGCCCGAGGTCGAGCACGTACGCGCGCGGCCCTGCGGTGCTCGACGCGAGATCGAGCATGATGTTCGACGGCTTGAGATCGCCGTGGATGACGCCGCGCGCGTGCGCGTGCGCCAGCGCCGCGAGGACCTGATCGACCATGGCCCAGACGACGTTCCACGGGAGATGCATCGTGTGCATCCACTCGTGCACGCTGCGCCCGGGCAGGACATCCATCACGAAGAACGGACTGCCGTCGGTGAGCTGCCCGAAGTCGCGCGCGCGGACGATGGCCGGGTGGTTGAGGAGCGCGACGGCGCGCGCCTCCTGATGGAACCACCAGCTCTCCTCGGCGCGGGTCTCGCCCTTCTCGGGCGAGCGCAGGCGCTTGAGGGCGACGCGGTCGCCGGTGACGACGTCCTTGCAGAGATAGACGACCCCCATGCCACCGCGACCGAGCTCGCGCACGACCTCGTATCGATGGGCGAGGACCGTCCCGATCTCTCGCGCCTCGACGCCGGCGCTCTGGTTTTGACCTGCGGTCGTCATGGCGCCGACATAAGACTAGCGCGGCTCACCGCGCGCTGGCACTTAGGCTCCCTCGGGTGAACGCCGTGCGTCTTGCGCCTTCTGCAGCCGCTCGCTCAGGGTGCGCCGGAGCGCGGCCAGATCGTAGCGTGCCGGGCGATCGCCCTCGGGCATCTCGGCGACCTCGCGGGCGATGCTCTCGGCGTGGCCGCGCGGGCGCTCGGGGATCCCGAGGCGCTCGCCCAGCTTCGCGAGAGCCGCGCTCTCGCCGTCGGTCACCCGCCCGTCCATCCGCGCGATCCAGCAAGCGACGGCGTAGACGAACAGCCGGTCGTCCTTGCTCATGGCGCTGCGATTGACCACGCCGAGGTCCACGGGCTTCTGCGTGGACGCCTCGATGTCGGCGATCTCCTCGAGCGGAAGCCCCTCGTCCGCCGCGGCGCGCACGATGGCGTCGGCCTCGTCGGAGTCGAGCTTGCCGTCGGCCCAAGCGACCGCGGCGAGAGCAACGAAGATATCCTTGGCCAGGCGCTTTTCGGTCATGACGCGCGGGGAAGATTACCGTGACTGCGGAGGAGCTTACACCACGAAGACAGCCAGGGCTTTCGACTTCGCGTTCCCCCGTTCCCCCTGGTCCGGGCCCCGGCCCGATGGCCTCCCGGGAGCTCAGGTGCTCGGCCGCGCGGACTTCTTCACGGGCATCGTGCGAAAAACGAGGTCCCAGAGCGGGGACGAGACGCCGAAGCCGCCGGAGTGATCCGCGAAATGATGCGTCAAGTGGTGGCGCCGCAGGAACTTCCCCCAGCGCGTCGTCGGCACGAAGTGGTGCACGTAGTAATGCGTGCCGTCATAAAAGAGGTACCCGACCACGAAACCGGCGAAGAACGGCTCGCCGAGCGAGCGCCCGATGGCGAACGTAAACAGCGAGTAGAAGATCACCGCGAGGGGCGCGCTCGTGAGGAGCGGCATCACCAGCCGGTCTTTGTCGCTCGGGTAGTCGTGGTGGACGCCGTGCAAGAGGAAGTGGATGCGCTTGCCTGCGGCGGTGTCGTTCGTCCAGTGGAAGACGTACTTGTGGAGGAAATACTCCGCGATCGTCCAGGCGAACATGCCGACCAGGAACATGCCCGCGATCGCGGGGGCGCCGAGGTCGTGACGCATGGCGCTCCGCACCACGAAGAAGATCGCGACCGGGAGCCAGACGACGAACGGCGTCGCAGGGTGAATGCGCGAGAACCGCTCGAGAAAATCGCTCTCGAACATGCGGCACGTCTCGCCTGCCGGGGTCGTGCGCCCCTTCCTCGGTACGTTGGAGTCGAGAACCTGTTCCGCCATCGCGTGCCGCCTTTGCTCGGGCCCTCTGGATTCCGCTCCGTACCGCCGAGGGGGCTGAGTGCGCCTGCTATTTCGGCGCCTACGCTAGAGCGGGGTTCGGGGTTGCGCAATACCTCGAGATGCTTGGCCTTGGCGAGTTGTCTCGCGTCGCTTCGACTGCGTAACCCTTTACACGTGTGCAGGGGCCCTGCGTCGTGGAAACGAAACGCGGCCGTAACGCGCAGCTCTCGCACCTTTGCAGGCAAGAGCAACGCCAACCGCAAATGCGAACGAGACCATTGACGCCGAGCCCGACCTTGACGATCGGCTAGTCAGCCAATGCCCGACGCCAAGCCCGACGCCAGGACCACCAAAACACTTCAGGTCGTGGCGAGAGCCCTGGGCCGCTTGGGACGCGATCGGGCTCGAGCGGCCGGGGCCGATTCGACGCCCCAGCAAGCAGAAGCGCTCCAGCTCCTCGCCGAGCGCAGCGTCATCTCGACCTCTGCGCTCGCTCAGATGCTGGGCATCGATCCGTCCACCGCGAGCCGGAACCTCGCCGGCCTCGAGCGTCGTGGTTACATCGTACGCCGCCGCGGCGCCGACGACGGCCGCCAGACCGACGTTCGCCTCACCGCTCGAGGCAAGCGCACGGCGGAGGCCGTGTCATCGGGCTGGACCCAGGTGGTCGCCCTGCTGCTCGAGCGTTTGCCGCGCCCGGAGAAGCAGAAGGTCGCGGACGCGCTCGAAACTCTCGCGCGCGTCCTCGACGGGACCAAGTAGGCCTCAGCCTTCCGACTTTTCCTCGGCCGACGCCTCCACCGGCTGCCCTTCGACGGCCTTGCGACGCTTGGCGTGGGTCGCACGGCCGCCCTTTCGGCCCGCCACCCGCGCTTCCTCGCTGGTGAATTCGTGAGCGGTACCGGCCGAGTGAGCGGCCTTGCCCCCTTTTCGGGCAATTTCGCTCACGAGCTTCCGGTCCATGGCGGCGAACCCGCGCGGCCGCTTCGGCTTGTTCTCGCCGCCCTCGACGGGCTGCGGCGGCCGATCCGGCGTGAGCGAGTGCTGCTGCGGAGGCGTCGCCTCGGATTGAGACGGCTGCGCATGGTTCCCGTTCACTTGGGAGTTACTGTCATTTGTCGTGTGGGGCTGGGTGCCCGTAATTCCCGCGCTCATGATGCCATTCCCTCTCCAGGCGTTCTCGGTTGAAATGATGCTCGACAAGCTCGTTTGATTCCCCGGTCATCCCGTTTGGAAGAACTGCGCCGTCGCAGCCACTCTGCCGAGCCCCTGCTGGGCCCCGCTGCACATGCCGTGCGAGGCCCGATTCGGTCGAGCCGCACACCGCAGCCGTAGCCCCGCCGCAGGTGCCCCGGAAGACACCTCGGTCCGCTGCGGGTGGACGGCCTTCCGCACGGAGCCGTGGCGGTTCCCCGACACGGTCCGGCGAAGAAGAAACAGCGATGGGGTATGCCCGGCCGACGCGGCGCGCGGCACCTTTCTGGCCCAGCGCGTTCGTGCGGACCGGTGAACTCAGTTCAACAGCTTGCGGCCGATATGCCGTGCGGCGTCAGCCGACGCGCGATCGATCGTCTGTTGGATGACGGCCTCGGTGGCGTCACCGTCGACCACGATCCCCAGGCGATCGGGGCCCTCGGCGACGAAACCCGGTTCGAAGATGGTCCCGTCGTCGAGCTTGAGTGTTCTGGCCTCAACCGGCAACGCGTAAACGCGTGAGGCCACTTGCACGTGCACATACCCGAGAAAACGTCCGGTGGGATGTCCAGTGACTCGCATGACCTGCCTCTCGAACACCCAAGCTAAACATCCCAACAGCTTGCGCAAGGTTCGGGCCATGTACGCTCGAGGCGCTGCCTGGCGCCTGGGTTCCATGCGGCGATGTCGCGCACAGCCGTCGGTTTGCCCCGTTTCCAACCGTCCCCATCGGCCGCGACCGGACGCGAAACGCAGCTCAGCTATACGGTCGGGCGGGCCCCGCCGTTCGAGAGCCGGCGCCCGCTCAGAGACCAGCCTCCAAAAGCTACGTTGCCACGTGCCGGTACGCCCCGCGCGGCAGCGGGACCGCAGCATTCCCCTCGATCCAGAGAACGGAGACCCCCGCATGCAGACGCCTCAGCCGGACGCCAACCCCCTCCGCCGCGGGCTCGTCGAAGATCGCAGCAGCGACGCGTGCGCCATCGTCATCTTCGGCGCCTCTGGGGACCTCACCCATCGCAAGCTGATGCCTGCGCTCTACAACCTCGCGTGGGGCCGCTCGCTGCCGCCGGGCTCCATCGTCGTGGGTGTGGCGCGGCGCGAGAAGAGCGACGAGGCATTTCGCGCCGAGCTGAAACAAGCGGTGTCGTCGTTTTCGAGGCGACGGCCCATCGACGAGGCCCTCTGGGCCGATTTCGAGCGCAGCGTGAGCTACGTGCGCGGCGCGGCGAACGACCCCGCCACGTACGCGGCGCTGCGCGCTCATCTCGACAAGGCCGACGCGGAGCGGGGCGGCACGCGCAGCCGCCTGTTCTATCTCGCGGTGCCGCCCAACGAGTTCGGACCCATCGTCGAGGGGCTGCGCTCCGCGCGCCTCGTGGAGCGCACGACAGAACTTGTGGGGCGCGAGCGCACGGGTGGGGTATGGACGCGCGTCGTGTTCGAGAAGCCTTTCGGCCACGATCTCGCGAGCGCGCGCGCGCTCAACGACACCATCGCCGCGGCGTTCGACGAGTCGCAGGTCTTTCGCATCGACCACTACCTGGGGAAGGAGACGGTGCAGAACATGCTCGTCTTCCGCTTCGCCAACTCGCTCTTCGAGCCGGTGTGGGGCCGCGAGCACGTGGAGCACGTGCAGATCACAGTGGCGGAAGACATCGGCGTCGAGGGCCGCGGGAAGTTCTACGAGCAGACCGGCGTCACCCGCGACATCGTCGAGAACCACCTGATGCAGCTCCTCTGCCTCACGGCGATGGAGCCCCCGATCTCGCTTTCGGCCGACGCCGTGCGCGACGAAAAGGTGAAGGTACTCCGCAGCTTGCGCCGCCTCGAACGGAGCGAGGTCTCGCGCAACGCCGTGCGCGGGCAGTACTCGCGGGGCGTCGTGCGGGGCGAAGAGGCGCCGGCCTACCGGCAGGAGCCCGATGTCGCGGGCGACTCGAAGGTCGAGACCTACGTGGCGATGAAGGTGCTCGTCGACAACTGGCGCTGGAGCGGCGTGCCGTTCTACGTGCGCGCGGGCAAGCGCCTCGCCCGGCGCGTCACGGAGATCGCGGTCGTCTTCCGCGAGGTCCCGCACACGCTGTTCCGGGCGCCCGACGGGGGCATCACGCCCAACGTGCTCGCCGTGCGCATCCAGCCCGACGAGGGCATCTCGCTGCGCTTCATCTCCAAGGAGCCGGGGCAGCAGACCATCCTCCGCGACGTCGCGATGGACTTCCGCTACGGCGCGACGTTCGGCTCCAACACCCCCGAGGCATATGAGCGTCTCCTTCTCGACGCAATGCGCGGTGACGCCACACTCTTCACGCGCCGCGACGAGATCGAGGAGCAGTGGTCGTACATCGACCCGGTGCTCGCCGCGTGGGCCAAGGAGGGGCAGCCCCCTCCTCTCTACGCGGCGGGTTCGTGGGGGCCCGATCAGTCCGACGATCTGCTCGCGCGCGACGGGCGCCGATGGAGGCGCCCATGAGCGCGTCGCCCGAGGCCGCCAAGGTCCTCGCGCGCGCCGACGAGGAGCTCCGCGCGTTGTGGTCGAGCGCGGCAGCGGGCGCGGGCGCCCCGCGGACTCGGGCCTCGACGATGAACCTCGTGGTGGTCGTCGCGGCCCCCGCCCCGCTCGCCCCCTGGGTCGCGGTGGTCGACGAGGTGCTGCGGGGAGTTCCGGCCCGCGCGCTCGTCGTGGGGCTCGATCCCGATGGGGAGGACGCGATCGACGCGGTCGTGGCGCCCGTCTGCGGCCCCGGGGCAGGCACGCTCGTCTGCGCCGAAAGGGTCACACTGCGAATGCGCGGCGCGATGTGCGACCGCGCCGCGAGCTGCGTCGATGCCCTGTGCTCGTCCGACGTGCCGACGACCCTGGTGTGGCTCGCGCGGGCGCGCGTCGAGGACCCCGCGTTCGCGCCGCTCGCGCGCTGGTCGTCGCGCATCGTCCTCGAGGCCGCGAACGGCTCGCTCTCCGGCCTCGCCCACGTGGTCCACTGGGCGGCGGGCCGTCCGTCCGGCGAGCGCCCGGGCGTCTCGGACCTCTCCTGGACGCGCCTCGGCCCGTGGCAGGAGCTCTGCGCGCGCATGTTCGACGACGGTCGCCTTCGCGGGCTCGCCGAGAAGGTCACCCGCGTGCGCCTGGTGCAGGCGTCGCCGCAGGGGGCCCCTCTCGGCCCCGAGGGCGCCCTCGCCCTCGGGTGGCTGGCGACACGGCTCGGCTGGAAGGCGTCTTCCCTGGCGGGCAAGCTGCGCCTCCTCCGCGCCGACGGGGCGCACGTGGCCGTCCAGCTCCAGGCCGATCCTGCGGCCACGGCGGGCCGGGGCAGCCTCGTGGTCGTGGAGCTCGAGGCCCACGACGGGGAGCGCTCGCTGCGGGGCGAGGTCGCGCGGCAGCCGGGGCGCGAGGGCGCCGGGACGTGGCGGATCGAGGTGACCGCGGGCGGCGAGACCCAGCGCGTCGAGCAGCGCGTGCGCACGTTCGACGACGGGCCGGCGCGCGTGCTCGAGCGGACGCTCCGCCGGCCCGTCCACGACGACGCCCTCGCCGAGTCCGTGGCGTGGGCCGACGAGCTGGGCGACGACGAGCTGGTCTGCGGATAGGCGCGGCGGGGGCCGCGCTCAGCGCCGGCCGGACTTGCCGGGGGCGTGCGACGTCGCGAGCGCGGAGCTCGCGGCGCCGGCGAGGCCCACGTCCTTGTCGAGGACGACGGCGACGGGGATCTTGTTCATCACGGCGCCGAGGCGGCCCTTGTCGCGGAAGGCCTTGCCGAACGCGCCCGAGTCGAGGATCTGCAGCATCTGCGCGGCGATGTTCCCGCAGACGAAGACGCCGCCGAGGGCCAGGGTGCGGAGCGCGAGGTTCCCCGCCTCCGCCCCGTAGATGATGCCGAAGAGCTCGAGGGCCCGGACCGCCGCGTCGCTCTTGCCCTCGAGACCGAGCTTCGAGATGGCGGCGTTGCGGTCGGGGGCCGCCGTCATCAGCTCGAGGTTCGCGCTGCTCTCGTCCATGCCCTTGGCCAGGCGAAAGAAATCGTAGAGGTTGCCCAGCCCGTTGCCCGAGAGCACCCGCTCCCAGCTCACGCGCCCGAAGCGCCCGCGCAGGAACTGGAGGAGCTCCACCTCGAGGTCGTCGCGGGCGGCGAAGTCGCCGTGGCCTCCCTCGGTGGCGGACGGCACGAAGCCCTCCCCGTCCCAGATGAGCATCGCCTCGCCGAGGCCCGTGCCCGCGGCGATGACCGCGATGTTGGCGCCGCGCTTCTTCGGCAGGCCGTTGTCGTTGAGCGCGTGGAGCTTGCGGGGCGGCACGCTGACGGCGCCGAGGGACAGCGCCACGAGGTCGTTGTGGATCGTGACGCTCTTGATGCCGAGCTTGCGGGCCAGCATCCGGGAATCGACGATCCAGGGCAGGTTCGTGGCGACGACGCGACCGTTCACCACGGGGCCGGCCACGCCGAACGCGGCGCACTTCACCTTGGGGACGGGCGAGAAGCTTTCGAGGAACTCGCGTATCACCGCCTCGAGCGAAGGGAATTTGCGGCTCGAGAACTCCTCCTTCCGCACCGTACGGCCGGCGGGGGTGAGCAACATGAGCCGCGCGTTCGTCCCACCGATGTCGCCTGCGAGGAGCACGGCTCACGCGTCTATCACGACTCCGAGCCGAGCACCCACATCGCCGCGAGGCCCAGCGCGACGCCCAGCACGCGACGGACCGTGAACGCTTCGCCGAACAGCCACGGCGCGAGGACGGCGCTCAGCGCGACGCCCCCGCCGAGGACGATGATGCCGGTCGACGCGACGGGCCCGCCCTTCCGCAGCGCGGCGAAGAGCAGGACGCTGGCGATCGCGACGGCGAAGCCGCTTCCGACCGAGTAGAGGACGCCCGCGCGGGAGGTGGGCACGCCGTGGCCGCGCAGCCCGACGAGGAAGCTCGCCGCGATGCCGAAGGCGGCCGTCGCCTCGACGACGAGCGCCCCGAGCCGGTCTTCGATGCGCCCCGAGGCCGCGCGGAGCAGCACGTAGTACACGGCGATGCTGACGGCGCCGCCGAGCGCCGAGGCGGTCCAGGGGGGCATGCCGCCGGGCATATCATAGGGCCTTCGCGCTCGCGCCCTTCACGGCCCCGAGGTGCGCCTCGTACGTCTCGGAGAACGCGTGCCGCCCCTCGCCGCGCGCGACGAAGAAGAAGAACCGCGTGAGGGCGGGCGCCATCGCGGCCTCGAGCGAGCGCGCGCCCGGGTTGGCGATGGGCCCGGGCGGCAGGCCCTCGTGCGTGTACGTCGAGTACGGGTTCGCGGGATCGTGCTCGATCGGCGCGGTGGCCTTGCCCGCGAAGTCGGCGCAGGTCGGGGCCTTCTCGGGCGCGACGACGCACCCGTACGCCGCGGTCGGATCGCACTCGAGGCGCTTCGGCTTGAACGCCGGATCGCGCAGCCGGTTCAAGAACACGCTCGCGATGATGGGACGCTCGTCGTCGGCGACGGCCTCCTTCTCGACCATGGAAGCGAGGGTCACGACCTCGCGCACGCCCATGCGGGCCGACGTCATCACGTCGTTGAGGCTGGAGCCGTGCGCGCGCGAGAGGATGTCCCACCGGCGGTCGAACTCGCGCTTCATGCGGCGGACGACGTCGCGGGCCTCGCAGTCGAGCGGCAGGTCGTACGTCGCCGGGAACAGGAACCCCTCGGCGCTGTCGCCCTCGACGCCGAGCTCCCGGAGGAGCGCGGGGTCGGTCGTCGCGTCGAGGAAGTCGCGGAGCGGCGTCACGTGCTTGTCCTGGAGGCGGCGGGCCATGTCGAAGCGGTTCCAGCCTTCCGGGAAGGTGACCCGCGCGGTCACCCCGGCCGAGCGCCGCTCGAGGCGCGCGACGAGCTCGCGGGGGCTCGCGTCGTCCGTGAGGAGGTGCCGCCCGGGCACCACCGTGCCCGTGCCGCCCGTCAGGCGCACCCACCACGCGAAGACGCGCGGGTTGGCGACGAGGCCGGCCTCGGAGAGCGCGGCCGCGAGCTCCTCGGGGCCGGCGTCGCGAGCGATGACGATCTCGACGCCGTGTCCGTCGCCGGGGCCCTTCGACGACGGGTACATCACGAAGAGCCAGGCGCAGGCGGCGAGGACCGCCGCCGCGGCGCAGGCGCCGAGGGCGCCGCCGAGACCCCCCGGGACCCGGCGGGCCCCCGGAGGCCCACCCGCGCCGGAGCCCGACCCCTGCCCGGCTTCACGACGCGCCCGGCGCTTCCGGCGCTTGGGGGCTCGGCGGGCGGGCTTGCCGGGGAGCTCCGAGCCGCCGCCCGTCGCGTCCCCGCTCACGTCTTCTTCCGCCGAGCCTGCCGCGCGTCGAGCCACGACTGGAGAATCGCACAGGCGGCGGCCTCGTCGATGTGGGCGCGCGCCTTCTTCCCGCGCACTTCGCTCGCCGCGAGCGCCCGCTGGGCCTGGACCGTCGAGAGCCGCTCGTCCCAGAGCTCGACGAGGCAGCCGGTCGCGTCGGCGACGAGCTGCGCGAGGGCCCGCGCCTCGCGCGCCGAGGCGCCCTCTCCGCCCTTGAGGTGGAGCGGGAGGCCGACGACGAAGCGCTTCACGCCCTCGCGAACGGCGAGCTCCCGAAGGGCCTCGGCGAGGGCTTTCGGGTCGCGCGGATCGAGCGTTCCGCGCGGGTGCGCGAGGAGGCCGAGCTCGTCGTCCACGGCGACGCCGATGCGCGCGCGGCCCGGATCGAGCGCGCACACACGCCGGCGGTCGATCCGCCCGATCGGCCCGGACCGTCCGCCTCCGACGTCACGGCCTGCCGATTTAGCCCGAAAGGAGCACCCCCGCCAGCGACGCGCGCTTGACCGGGACCTGCATTCGCGGCCATAAGTCGCGGCTCGCATCTAGCTCTTCCGCCATGACCCCGCTCCGAGCCGTCAAGGGAATGAACGACGTGCTGCCCGACGAGGTCGGGCGCTGGCAACGTATCGAGCGTGCTTACGCGCGCACGATGGGCCTGCACGGGTACCGCGAGATCCGCACGCCCTTCGTGGAGCACACGCCGCTCTTCGTGCGGGCCATCGGCGAGGTCACCGACATCGTCGAGAAGGAGATGTACTCCTTCGAGCACCACGGCGAGGCGCTCACCCTCCGGCCCGAGGGCACCGCGGGCGCGGCCCGCGCCTACGTCGAGCACTCGGTGCACGCGCGCGAGCCGGTGACGCGCTGGTGGTACGTGGGCCCGATGTTCCGCGGCGAGCGGCCGGCGCGCGGGCGCTACCGCCAGTTCTCCCAGCTCGGGGCCGAGGTGCTCGGCGACGAGGGGCCGGGCGCCGACGCCGAGATGATCGACATGCTCGTGGGGTTCCTCGGCGAGATCCAGGTGCCCGGCGTCGAGGTGTTCGTGAACTCCCTGGGCGGGCGCGAGACCCGCGCGAAGTACCGCGAGGCCCTCGTGCAGCACCTCACGCCGCGCGCGGCGTCGCTGTCGGCCGACTCGCAGCGGCGCCTGCACACCAACCCGCTCCGCATCCTCGACTCGAAGGACGAGCGCGACCAGGAGGCCGTGCGCGACGCCCCGACGATCCTCGAGGTGCTCGACCCGGGGGACGTCGAGCATTTCGACCAAGCTGCGGGCCGCGCTCGACGCGCTCGGCACGCCCTACACGGTCGATCCGCGCCTCGTTCGGGGCCTCGACTACTACACGCGCACGCTCTTCGAGATCAAAGGCGCGCACGACAAGCTCGGCGCCGGGAGCACGCTCCTCGGCGGGGGGCGGTACGACTTCATGGTCGCCGACCTCGGCGGGCCGCAGGTGCCGGCCATCGGCTT
Organism: uncultured delta proteobacterium; assembly: GCA_963797395.1. Lineage (GTDB taxonomy): Bacteria > Myxococcota_A > Polyangia > Polyangiales > Polyangiaceae > Palsa-1150. Next base: position 2,441,113 of record CAWCPA010000006.1, on the reverse strand, counting down.
CGCGGCGGGCCTCGAGCGGCTCCTCATCGCCAGCGACCTCGCCGTCCCGGCGTCGATCGTGGACGCGGTCGTGGCCCCGCTCGGGCAGGCCGCCCTCCAGGCGGCGCTCGTCCTCGGGCGGGAGCTCCGACGGGCCGGGGTGCGCTGCGACGTCGACACGCGCGGCGGCTCGCTCAAGAGCCAGCTCCGGAGGGCCAACGCGCTCGGCGCACGCATCGCGGTCGTCCTCGGCGACTCCGAGCTCTCCGAGGGGGTCGTGCAGGTGAAGGACCTGGGCGGGCACGAGCAGGTTCGGGTCGCGCGGGCGGACGCCGTGCGCGACGTCGCCGCGCGCATCGCGGCGCACGTCGCCGAGGAAGGGCCTCGATGACGCGTCGGCGTCGCATGCTTCGAGTCGTCGCCGCCACCTTCCTGGCGTTCGGCGCGTGGATCGCGGCCGGCCCCGAGGCGGCGGCCCAGCGCGGCATGGGCGGCATGGGCGGCATGGGCGGACCGCAGCCTCCGGGCCCCCAGCAGCGCCCCCGACCCCAGCCGAGCGAGCCCAAGCCGGGCTCGGACCAGGACGACGAAGACCACACGCCGATGATGCGCACGGAGCCGGAGATTGCCCCTCCGGCGGATCCGCTCGCCATCTCGCCCGAGGTCCACGCGCAGATCGGCTCCGACGCGGACGGGCGCTACCCTGCGCCCGAGGGCTCGTCCTCGACGAGCTGGTTTCCGTACTACGAGCGGCGCGTCGGCGACGCGCGGCTGCGCCTCCTCCCGCCCTTCCTCATCGAGAGCACGCGCGGGCTGCCCGACCCCTCCCAGAGGAGCTACGGCGTCCCGTCCTCCACGGACACCGAGGGGCTCTACGGCCTGCTCTACTACCGCCGCCGCTCGCTCCAGCTCGACATGGACGTGGTGTTCCCGGCGTTCTGGCGCGTGCGCGACCACGACGCGAACGTCGTCGTCGCCGGCCCCTTCATGCACCGCGAGGCCCCAGGCGAGAACGACAACTGGTTCGCGCCGCTCTTCTTCCAGGGCTCGCGGAAGGACGGGGGCTACTTCCACGCGCCCGTGCTCCTCACGACCTCGCACTGGGACACCGACGGCGCCTTCACGCTCGTGGGCCCCTACTTCCGGAGCCGCGCGGGCAGCAGCGTCGACGTCGGGCTCGCACCGCTCTTCTTCCACGGCGACAACGGGAACCTCGAGGGCTCGCGGCGCACGTACACGCTGATCCCGCCCCTCCTCTTCTACACGGGCTCGCAGGAGTTCGGGGCGTCGAGCACGACGGTGGCCGGCCCCGTCATCGTGCAGTCCGACGCCAAGCGAAGCGTCGTCGACGTGGCGCCGCTCTTCTTCCACAGCGAAGGCAAGCCCGAGTCGGGCGGCGTGCGCGAGTCGCACACGACGTTCTTCCCGCTCTTCCACTACGGATACGACCCCGACAGCTCGCTCTTCATCGTGCCCGGCTACTACCGGAACGTCACCAAGACGTCCGACACGATGCATCACGCCGTTCTACTCGGAGGCGTCGCAGCGCAACGGCAACTCGACCCTCACCGTGGCCGGCCCGGTGGTCCCCTTGTGGTGGAACTACCGCGACAAGGACCTGGGCGTGCACGCGTGGGCGATCGCGCCGTTCTTCTACACGTCCCAGAGCCCCACCAGCCACGACTGGCTCACGCTCGTCGCGGGCAAGTTCGAGACGTACGCGGAGCGGCAGACCACGTGGGTCTTCCCGACCTTCACCTTCTCGACCGACCGCCACGGCTGGGAAGACGACTTCCACCCGCTCGTCTACATCGGGCGCAGCGACGACGCGTCGCACACGGTCGTCGCGCCCTTCTTCTGGGACTTCGCGAACCCGAAGAACCGCACGACCATCGGCTTCCCGGTCTACTGGCGCTTCGCCGACGCGTCCGACGACTCGGTCGTCCAGGTGGCCGCGAACACCGTCTACATCCAGAAGCGCGTCGTCGGCGGCACCGACTGGCAGTTTCACTTCGCGCCGCTCTTCTCGTACGGCGAGAACCCGAACGGGTACTTCTGGAACGTCCTCTTCGGGCTCGCCGGCTACACGCGCGACGGGACGAGCTCGCAGGTGCGCGCGCTGTGGATCCCCATCAACACGGGCGGCGCCTCGCCGCCCCCCGGTCACGTCGCGTCGCAGTGACCGCGCGCGAAGACGCGTGACGCGCCCGCGATCGCGCGCTCGACGTCCGCGCGGGTCGTGCCTTCGCCGAGCGAGAAGCGCACGCTCGACGCCGCGGCCTCCACGTCGCCCATCGCGAGCAGCACCGGCGAAGGCTCCGCCGTCCCGGCGCTGCACGCGCTGCCCGCGGACACCGCGAGCCCCTCGAGATCGAGCGCCGCCACGAGCTCGGGACCCCGCCAGCCAGGGAACGCCACGTTCGCCACGTGGGGCATCCGGCGTGGGGCCGACCGGCCGTTCACGCGCGCGCCCGGCGCGCAGCGGAGGAGCCCCGCCTCGAGCTCGTCGCGGAGAGGCGCCAGCGCCGCCCACCGTTCGACCGATCGCGCCGCGTGGCGGGCCGCCACCGCGAGGCCCGCCGCGGCGACGGGGTCCGTCGTCCCGGGCCGCGCGCCCCGCTCCTGGCTTCCCCCGTGGAGCACGGGGACGAGCGGCGACCCGGGTCGCGTGAGGAGCGCGCCGATCGACTTGGGCCCGCGGAGCTTGTGGCCCGCGAGGCTCCGGGTGTCGGCGCCCGCGCCGACGTCCTCGCAGCGGCCGAACGCCTGCACGGCGTCCACGTGCACGCGCGCGCCGGAGGCCCTCGCCTCGGCCATCGCGTCGGCGACGGGCTGGATGACCCCGGTCTCCGGGTTCACCGCCTGCACGGCCACGAGGCGGACGTTGCCGGTCGCGAGGGCGCGGCGCAGGTCGTCCAGGTCGAGCGTGCCGTCGGATCGCACGCGCACCCACTCGACGCGGGCGCGCCCCTCGCGTTCGAGGGCCTCGGCGGCGCGCGTGACGGACGGGTGCTCGAGGCGGCTGGTCACGAGGACGTCGGGCTGCGCGGCCGGCGACCGCTCCGCGAACGCCGAGCGGATGGCCAGGTTGTTGGCCTCCGTGCCGCCCGAGGTGAAGACGACGTCGCGGGGGTCGCACCCGCCCAGCGCCGCCACGGCCTCCCGCGCGTCCTCGAGGACGGCCCGGGCCGCGCGACCCACGGCATGCACGCTCGACGGGTTGCCCCACGCGTCGCGCGCGACCCGGGTCATCGCTTCGAGCACCTCGTAAAGCGGCGGGGTCGTCGCGTTCCAGTCGAGGTAGACGCGCTCCATCAATTCGTCGCTTCGACGACGACCGTGGGGGCGCGCTTCGCCACCGTGAACGAGAAGGCCGCACCCGGGAGGTACGTGGCTTCGACCGTCGCCCCGGTGGCCAGCCGCACGTCCCCCCCGAGTCCGCGCGCCACGCGGCGCGCGATGGCGAGCCCCACGCCGACGCCCCCGTACGCGCGCGTCGGGGACCCGTCGACCTGGTAGAACGGATCGAAGACGCGGTCCGCCCGCTCGGGCGCCACACCCGGCCCGCTGTCGGCGACGACGACCTCGTAGTGCGCCTCGTGCACGCGCACGCACACGCCCACGGTGCCGCCCGGCGGGGTGAACTTGCAGGCGTTGTCGAGGAGCTGGTGGACCGCGCGCGAGAGGCGCTCGGAGTCGCCGTACGCGGGCAGCGGGCCGCGCGGGGTCTCTTCGAGGACCGTCAGGTGGCGCTCGGCGAACGCGTCGGCGTACGCGGCCACGGCGCGCCGCACGGTGTCGAGGAAGTCGTAGTCGCGATGGATGAACCGCATCTTGCCGGTCTCGAGGCCGGTCACGTCGATGAGGTTGTCGAGCGTCGAGCGGAGGCGGCGGACGCAGTCGTCCATCGCCCGCATGGCCTTGGCCTGCGGCTTGTTGATGGGCCCGAGCTCTTCGTCGACCAGCATGCGCAGGTAGCCGACGATCGGCGTGAGGGGCGTCGCGAGCTCGTGGCTGATGTTGCGATAGAACTCGGTGCGCAGGCGCTCGATCTCCCGCAGGCGGTCGTTGGCGCCCGACAGCTCGGCGACCTTTTGCTCGAGGTGCGCCACGATGCGGTGCGACTGGAGGCGGAGGCGCTCGCCGGTCGCGTCGGCGCTGGAGGTGTACGGCTCGCGGTGGCCCGCGAGGTACTGGCGGACGAGGCTCGCGAAGCTGCGCGCGTCGATCGGCTTCTGGATGAAGCCGTCGCAGCCCACGGCGAAGCTCGTGTCGCGGTCGCCCTCGGCGGTGATGGCGACGATCGGCACGCCGCTCAGCGAGGCCTCTCCCCGCAGGCGGAGCGTGACCTCGTACCCGTCGAGGCCGGGGATGTTGAGGTCCACGAGGACGAGATCGGGCCGGAGCGAGAGGGCGCAGCGCACCCCTTCGAGCCCGTCGGTCGCGTCGATGACCTCGTGGCCCTCGGCGGACAGCAGCTTCCTGACGAGGAGCCGGTTCCGCGGATCGTCTTCGATGTGAAGAACACGCGACATGCGAGAGCGCCTTTGACACCCAGCATACCCCCGAAGTAAGCCTCGGGCCCCACGATGCGCACGCGGCTCCCCTTCAGGTTCTCGAGCAGGCTCCCCTTGGTCTTCGTCGCCCTCGCGGCGTCCGCGCCGCTCTTCGGCTGCAACTCGCTGACCGAGCCGCCCGCCCCGGAGCCCGTCGCCACCGCCGCGTCGACCCGCGCCGCCGCCCCCGCCGCCAGCGCGACCGCAGCCGACAGCGCGACCGCCACCGCGCCCGCCCCACAGCCGCCGGCCCCGGCCCAGCCGGAGCAGCCGATGCAGTCGGTCACCCTCAAGCCCGGCAAGGGCGACGCCGCCAAGACCGGCGACACGGTCAGTGTGCACTACACGGGCACCCTGGTCGACGGGAAGAAGTTCGACAGCTCCCGCGACCGGAACCAGCCGTTCACCTTCACGCTCGGCCAGGGCCGGGTCATCAAGGGCTGGGACCAGGGCGTGGTCGGGATGAAGGTCGGCGAGACCCGTAAACTCACCATCCCGCCCGGCATGGCCTACGGCCCGGGGGGGCGCCCGCCGGTCATCCCGCCCAACTCGACGCTCGTGTTCGAGATCGAGCTCCTCTCGATCGCGAAGTAGCCCTCGCGCCTTCCCGGGGAGCCCGATCGCGCCGGCGCGGTGCTAGAGAAGGAGCCGCCATGACCACGAGTGACGTGCCCGCGACAGCCTCGGCGGACCCGGTCGCCCAGGCCGAGGCGCCTTCGAAGGCCGCCGAGCACGCCGGCGCGCTTCCGCTGTCGGCCCCGCTCGCGTACGCGGGAGCGGTCGCCACCGGCCTCCTCTACTGGCTGGCCTTTCCGGCGATCGACGCGTGGCCCCTCGCCTTCGTGGCCTGGGTGCCCCTCGCGCTCGCCCTCTACCGGCAGACGCCCCGCCGCGCCGCCCTCCTGGGTTGGGTGGCGGGCATCACGATGAACGTGGCCGGCTTCTGGTGGCTCCAGGGAATGCTCTCGACCTTCAGCGGCTTCCCGGCGCCGGTCTGCTTCTTCTTCCTGCTCGTGGTCTGCGCGTTCCAGGGCGGGCGCATCGCGTTCCAGGGCTGGCTGTACGGCCGAGCGACCGCGCGCGGGTGGCCCCACCTGCCGGTCTTCGCGGCGGCGTTCGTGGCGAGCGAGCTGCTCTTTCCCGTGCTCTTCCTCTGGTACTTCGCGGCGACGCTGCACACGGTCCCGCTGCTCTCGCAGCTCGCCGAGGTGGGGGGGCCCATCCTCGTCGGGCTGGTGATCGTGGCGTTCAACCTCTCGATCGTCGAGGCGGTGCTCGCGCGGCTCGAGCGGCGAAAGGTCTCGATCGCAGCGCTCGCGATGGGGCCCGGCGTCGTGGCCTTCGCGTGCGCCTACGGCGCGCTCCGCATCCGCGCCGTCGACGCCGCGACCCAGGCCGCGCCGGCCGCGAAGGTCGGCATCGCCCAGGCCAACATGGGCCTCCAGGAGAAGCGCTCGTCCTACGAAGAGGGGCTCCACCGCCACCTCCAGCTCAGCGAGCAGCTGCGCAGCGAGGGCGACGACTTCGTCGTCTGGAGCGAGACGTCGGCGATGCGCCCGGTGCGCGACGAGTCCTACGCTCAGGAGCTCCGCGCCGTCGCGAGCCGCATCCACCTGCCCGCCATCTTCGGCGCCGTCATCTTCAAGCACGTCCCCGACGAGCGCGACTACGTGCTCTTCAACAGCGCGGTCGCGAGCGACGCCGCCGGGAACGTCGAGGGCCGGTACGACAAGCAGTACCTGCTGATGTTCGGCGAGTACCTGCCCTTCGGCGAGACCTTCCCCATCCTCTACCGGTGGTCGCCGAACAGCGGTCACTTCTCGCCGGGCACCTCCCTCGACCCGCTCTTCCTCGACGTGCAAGGCACGAAGCACCCGGTGTCGGTGCTCATTTGCTACGAAGACATCCTGCCGCGCTTCACGAACGACGCGGTGAGGCACGCGAAGCCCGAGCTGATCGTGAACCTCACGAACGACGCGTGGTTCGGCGACACCGAGGCCCCGTGGCAGCACTTCGCGCTGGCCCAGCTCCGGGCCGTCGAGCACCGGCGGTACTACGTGCGCGGCACGAACAGCGGCGTGAGCGGCGTCGTCGATCCGGTCGGCCGGGTCGTCGGGCACACCGGGACGTTCCACACGGAGTCGATGTCCGCGACCATCCACTGGCTCCAGTCGAGCACCGTCTACGAGTGGATCGGCGACTGGCCGTGGCTCATCGTCTCGCTCGGCACGCTCTACTGCGCGTTCCGCCGGCGCGGGCCGATCGCGATCAGAGCTTCATCGCCTTCTTGAGGCGCTTGGCGTCCGCGAACATGTCCACGTTCGTGAAGACGAACGTGGCCTGCTCGTTCTTGGTCGCGAGGGCGATCTCCGCGAGCTTCTCGATGGCGGGGTCCTCGTAGCGGCTCTTGTGGCCGGCGGGCCCGGGGAGGCGGTAGTAGCCGACCGGCGCGGCCGTGGTCCCGTTGGCCAGAGGGTCGCGCGCGGCGATGGCGCCGCTCTCGACGGCCAGGGTCTGGGCGTCGTCCGCGTCCCAGGTGGGCGGCGGCTCCCAGACGACGCGCTTGTACTTGCGCTTCACGCCCGCCAGAAAGTCCTTCAGCGCGGCCTTGTTGGCGCGCGACGCCGTGAACTCGGGCGGAGCCACGAAAACCGCGGTCTGCCCCGCGAGCTCTTTCGTGACGTCGGTCAGGTTCTTGAGGGCGGTCTCGGTGACCTTGCCCTCGCGGAACCCCTCCTGCCCGATTTCCCGCGGCGCGAGCAGGGCGAACACGAAGCCCGGCGGCGCCTCGCGACGCCAGCGACGGATGGTCCCTGTGCCCGGCGTGGAGACGTGCGTCTCCTGTACCTCGACAAAGAGAAACTCTTTGAAGTAACGCGTCGCCGGAACTGGAAAGCCCGCACACCCAATCGTGATCATGGCCTGCTCTTGGCGGCGGACGCGAGCGTAGCACGACGGAGCATGAGTCTCATTCCCTCAGATGGATGACGTCGTTCGCAGCCGGTTCACCCGTCACCTTGGCTGCAAGGCGGCGGCCTAGGCGGCGAGCGGCCGCCCGGAGCGCATCGGGCTCATGAAAGGCGCTCGCCCGCGGGTCCGGCCCGGACGGGCCTTCGTCGACCGTGATGGTCTCCTCGACCCGCAGATCGCCCGTGTCGCTCTCCGGCGGGGCCCCCGGCGCCCGCACGATCCAGGCCCGGGCGGCGAGCCCGACGTCGGTCGCGCGCGACACCGGGGCCTGCGAAGTCGCCGTAATCCCTTCGCTTGCCTCGTCCGCGCGCAGCACTTCGACCTCGACCCGGGGGAACCCCTCGCCCCCGTCCAGGGCCCCGGCGCGAGCGAGCTCCTCCCGGACACCCGCCGCGACCTCGTCGCTGGCGATCCCGTCCGGGACGAGGGTCCGCACCAGCTTCACGTGGAGCCGCGCGGGCGCGGCCGACCCGTAGACCGCGGCGTAGCCGCAGCCGGACGGCGCGAGGAGCGCCAGGGCCGATGCCGCCGCGGCCAGCACGCGGGCGCTCATCCGACGATGAAGTTCACGATCTTCCCCTTCACGTAGATGAACTTCTTCACGGCCTTCCCGTCGACGTGCGCCCGGACCTTGGGCTCGGCCAGGGCGGTCTCGCGCGCCGCGCTCTCGTCGGCGTCGACGGCCAGCGTGATCGTCCCGCGCAGCTTACCGTTCACCTGCACGCCGATCTCGACGACGTCGTCCTTCACGAGCGCGGGGTCGAAGGTCGGCCACGGGGCGTACGCGAGGCTCTCGCGGTGGCCGAGGCGGCTCCAGATCTCCTCGCCGACGTGGGGCGCGAACGGCGACGCGAGCAGCACCAGGTCCTCGACCGCATTCCGCGGCACCCGATCGAGCCCGCCGAGGTGCCGGACGAGGATCATCATGCTGCTGATGGCGGTGTTGAACCGCAGCCCGTCGATGTCGAGGGACACCTTCTGGATGGTCTTGTGCACCTGGCGGCGGGTCGCGTCGTCGTAGGCCTCGGGGGCGTCGGAGAGCGCGCCGGTGCCGAGGTTCCAGAGGCGCTCGAGGAAGCGGCGCGCACCCTCGATGCCGCTCGTCTGCCAGGGCTTCACCTGCTCGAGGGGCCCCATGAACATCTCGTACACGCGCAGCGAGTCGGCGCCGTAGTCGCGAACGATGTCGTCCGGGTTCACGACGTTCCCCCGGGCCTTGCTCATCTTCACGCCGTTCTCGCCCAGGATCATCCCCTGGTGCACGAGCTTCACGAACGGCTCGGGGTCCTTCACGGCGCCGATGTCGAAGAGCGCCTTGTGCCAGAAGCGCGCGTAGAGCAGGTGCAAGACCGCGTGCTCGCTCCCGCCCACGTAGAGGTCGACCGGCATCCAGTCGCCGTAGCTCTGTTCGCTCCAGGCCGCGGCGGCGTTGTGCGGGTCGACGAAGCGCAGGTAGTACCAGCACGAGCCGGCCCACTGCGGCATCGTGTTCGTCTCGCGCGCGAACCAGCGGCCGTCTTTCTCGAAGAAGCGCCAGTCGGCCGCGCGCGCCAGCGGGCCGGCAGGGTCCTCGCCCGGACGGAAGTCTTCGAGGTCGGGGAGGCGGAGGGGCAGGTCTTCCTCGCGCACGGGGATGGGCTGCTCGTAGTGGATCGTCACCTCGGCGCCCGGCGCCCGCGGATCGCCGCTCGAGGTGACCGGGAAGTAGATGGGGATGGGCTCGCCCCAGTACCGCTGGCGCGAGAAGACCCAGTCGCGAAGGCGGTACGTCACCTTCGACTGCCCCTTGCCGAACTCGGCGAGCCACTTCGTGACGAGCCGGCGCGCCTCGGCGCTCGGGGTCCCGTCGGGCACGTCGGCGAGGATGCGGTCGTAGCGGGCGACGCCGTCGTCGGTGAACGCCTCGCTCTGCACGTCGACCGCGTCGCCCGTCGCGGCGGGCGCGATGACCTGCACGATGGGGAGGCCGTACGCCTTGGCGAACGCGTGATCGCGCTCGTCGTGCGCGGGCACGGCCATGACCGCGCCCGTGCCGTACGTCGCGATGACGTAGTCGGCCACCCAGACCGGCACCTGCTCGCCGTTGATCGGGTTCAGGACGCGAACGCCGAGCGGGACGCCCGTCTTGGTCTTGGCCTCCATGCGATCGAGCTCGCTCTTGCCCTTCGCGGCCGCCACGTACGCGCGCACCGCCGCGGCCTGGTCCGCGCCGACGAGCGTCTCGACGAGCGGGTGCTCGGGCGCGAGCACGACGTACGTGACGCCCGGCAGCGTGTCGGGCCGCGTCGTGAACACGCGGATCGCGGCCCTGGCGCCCACGACGTCGAAGTCGATCTCGGCGCCTTCGCTCCGGCCGATCCAGTGGTGCTGCTTGGCCTTCGTGTCGGGCCAGTCGAGGCCCTCGAGATCGGCGTCGAGCCGGTCGGCGTACTGGGTGATGCGGAGCATCCACTGCCGCAGCGGCACGCGCTCGACGGGGAACTCGCCGCGCTCGCTCTTGCCGTCGATGACCTCCTCGTTCGCGAGGACCGTCCCGAGCGCCGGGCACCAGTTGACGACCGCCTTCGCCTGGTAGGCCAGCCCGCGCTCGAAGAGCTTGAGGAAGATCCACTGCGTCCAGCGCACGTACGCCGGGTCGGTCGTGTCAATCTCGCGCGACCAGTCGTAGCTGAGGCCGAGCATCTTGAGCTGCCGGCGGAAGTTCGCGATGTTCGCCTTCGTCGTGTCGCGCGGGTGCGTGTTGGTCGCGATGGCGTGCTGCTCGGCCGGCAGGCCGAACGCGTCCCAGCCCATGGGGTGGAGGACGTCGAAGCCGCGCATGCGGGCGCACCGCGCGACGATGTCGGTGGCCGTGTACCCCTCCGGGTGGCCCACGTGGAGCCCCGAGCCCGACGGGTACGGGAACATGTCGAGGACGTAGAGCTTCTTCTTGCCGGGATGCCGCTCAGCCCGGAAGGTGCCCTGCTCTTCCCAGGTTCGCTGCCACTTCGGCTCGAGGGTCTTCGGATCGTACGGCTCGCGCGTGTCGTCGCTCATCGGGGCTGAGCGATTTAGCACGCGGGCGAGGGCCGAGTGCCCGGACCGCCTACGGGACGCGGCGGCCCGTGGCACAGCCCACGTTCACGGTGAGCTCGAACGCGCGGCCACCCCAGTACTTGTCGATGGCCTCGCGGACGTACGACAGCGGCTTGTCGGCCGCGTCGCCGAGGTTCACGGTCGACCGCACGTCCGGGAGGATTGCGAGCCGGGCCACGGGGTCTTCGAAGAAGTCGCGTCCGCCCTGGAAGCGCAGGACCGAGGGCCGCAGGGAGACGTCGACGTAGTCGAAGCCGGCCTGCTCGAGCTCGGCGCCCAGGGTCTCGACCGTCGGCCACACCGCCACGGCCTGCTCGACCGCCTGGGAGACCGTCGTGTCGTCGTGCTTGAGCGCATACTCGCGCAGGAGATCGAAGATCTCCTGGAAGCTCCCGCGGAGCGGCATCGCGAGCAGCACCTGCCCGTGCGGAGCCAGGAGGCGCGCCGACTCGGCGAACAGGGGCCCGCGGTCGTCTGCGCTGGAAGGCGGGTGGAGCATGAGGGCGTGCGAGAACGCGGCCTCGGGCAGATCGGTACGCGCCTCCTCGACGAGGCGGTAGTCGCTCACCATGCCCGGCATCGTCGCGGCCTTCGCGCGCGCGAGCTCGAGGGCGGAGGAGGAGCTGTCGGTGCCGACGATGTACGCGCCCGGCAGGCGGATCGCGAGACCGCGATCGGGATAGCCGGTGCGGCAGTGCAGGTGCACGACCTGCGCGTCGTCGCCCTCGGCGATCATCTCGAGCGCCAGCTCGCCGAAGAGCGAGAGGTACCGGGGCACCACGAACGTCTCGAAGATCGCCGCCTCCGCCGGCCCGAGGCGCGGGTGCACGTTCGCGGCCGGCGCAGGCCGGCTGTCGAGCGTCCCGCGCGGGCTGGAAGGGTGAGCGGTCACGGGGATCCCCCGGAGAGGAGGCTCCGCGCTTCGGCCGCGAGCTCCCCGAGCGTCGCGTCGCCCTCGGTGCCGCCCTCGTCTTCGAGCTGCACGCGGCGCTTGTCGTCCTCCAGCGGATCGAGCAGCGGGAGCGCCGCCGGGTCGCCCACCTCGACGAGCGCCTCGATGGCCGAGGCCACCGCGTCGGCGTCGCGATGCGCGAGGAAGCGCGCGAGGAGCTTGAGGACCCCGGGCTCCGGCACCTGCGCGAGCAGGTACGGCAGCTCGGAGAGCGCCGGGTTGCCGTCGGGCAGGCGCGCGAGCGCGCGCTCCACGCCCAGCGCCACGTCCTTGAAGCGATCGAACGCAAGACCGGAGAGCGCTTCGCCCGCGGACTGGCGCGGCTCGGCCTCCTCGGAGCCGAGGATGTCGACGAGCAGATCGACGACGCGCGGCCCTTCGAGCTCGCCGAGGAGCTGCGCGAGGCACATGAGGCGGAGCGACGCCTCGTCTTCGTCGTCGAGGGAAAGCGCCTCGCGAACGGCGCGCTCGATCGCGGGGAGCACGTCCTGAGGATCGCCCTCCACCAACGCGTCCTGCGCGTCGCGCGCCGCACGCTCGGCGTCGAAGAGGGCCCCCAGAGCGACAACCGGATCGAAACGTGGCATTGAAGGACGGATACCCGCCGGCGCGTTGGCTCGCAACTCGGATTGAAGGACGAAACCTGTCTGTTTGGCAAATGGTCCGTGATGCAGCGGTGCGTCATTGCGTGGCGAAGTTTTCTCGGGCGTCTCCGCGCTCCACACGCGCGTCACGCGCCCTCGTACTCGCCTTCGTCCCTGCGGGGCTGGCGCGGCATCGTGCCCGCGGCGCTCGTGGTCGCAGTGCTCTCTTTCGGGGAGGCTCGCGGAGGTCTCTCGCCCTCGAACCCGCTGCCTTCTTCTCTTGTTTCTTCGCCGCTTTCGCCGTTTTCGCCGTCGCCCCTCGATGCGCCCTCCTGCCCTCGCGGCACACTCCCTGATGGCGACGCCTGCGTCCGCTTACCCGGCGCCAGCGAGGAGACCGCGGCGCCCGTAGGGGCAACCGGCGCCGACAGCAAGCCCGCGGGTGCCCCCGAAGCGCTCCTATCCGTAAGCGCCCACTTGGAGCGCTCGGGTCGCTGGGCGCTCTACAACGAGATTCCACGCCGGCCGGATCGGCCCGCTGCCTACGAGGCCTACCGGTACCCGGTGCCCTGCGATCCGAAGGTGTGCCTTGCGAGCGGCTACGATCTCGATCGACCCGACGACGAGCAGCGGCGCGCCGAGCGCCTTCGGCACGTGGGTCACGGCGCCGTCGACCTCCTCGAGCCGCGGGGCACGCCGGTCACGAGCCTGGCGCTCGACCATCAAGAGGGGCCGACCGAGGTCGTCTACGTGGGGCCCCTCGTCGGCAACACCGTCGTCACGCGGGGCGCCGTCCTCGAGGGGGCGCGGCTCCGCGAGTACCTGCTCATCTTCGGGCACCTCGAAGCGGCCGCCGCGGGCCTTCGCGCAGGCGACCACGTGAGCGAAGGCACCACGCTGGGGTTCGTGGGCGACAGCGGGTCCCCGGGGCTCGTGCACCTCCACCTCGAGGCGCGCCGCGTCCGGGATGGGGTCGATTTGTCGCGCGCGGCGGTGCCCGCGGCCCTCATGGATGAGGGTGCCACCGTCGTCTGCGACCCGCGGAACGTCCTCCCGCTCCGCTGACAGCGCCTTACACACCTTGCGCGCCACCGTCCAGCGCGCAAACATGGGGGCGGATTCGTGTCCCATCCGGCCTCAGCTCGCCCCCCGTCGGTACGTCCGCCCGACTCCCGCGCAGGCGAGCGGGATGCGATGTTGGGCCGCGTCATCGCGGGCCGCTTCACGGTGCTCTCGTGCATCGGCGAGGGCGCGATGGGCACGGTGTATCGGGCGAAGCAGTCGCCGATCGGGCGCGAGGTCGCCGTCAAGATTCTTCGTGCCGACCGTGCTCTCGACGAGACGAGCCGCGCGCGCTTCCTCCGCGAGGCGCGGGCGAACAGCGTGCTGACGTCGCCGAACACCGTCACCGTGTTCGACTTCGGAGAGGGAGAGAGCGGCGAGTTCTACCTCGCGATGGAGCTCCTCGAGGGCGAGTCGCTGGGCCAGCGGTTGAAGCGCATGGGCCGGCTCGACCCGGCCGCCGCGATCGACACGGCGAGGCAGGCGCTCCGCTCGCTCGCCGAGGCGCACGCCAAGGGCATCATCCACCGCGACCTCAAGCCCGACAACCTCTTCTACGCGCGCGTCCGCAGCAACGAGACGTACGAAGAAATAGTGAAGGTCCTCGACTTCGGCATCGCCAAGATGCTCCGCGCCGACGACGAGCTCGCGATGAACGCGATCGAGACGCAGGCGGGCACGGTCTTCGGAACGCCTCGCTACATGTCGCCCGAGCAGGCGCAGGGCAAGCCGCTCGATCCACGGAGCGACCTCTACTCGCTCGGCGTCATCCTCTACCAGATGCTCACGGGCCGCCCGCCCTTCACCGACGACGACGCGATCGTCGTGATGGCCCGCCACATCAAGACGACGCCGCGGCCCATGAACGAGGCCACGCCCGACGCGCACGTCCCGCCCGAGATCGAGAGCGCGGTCATGCGCGTCCTCTCGAAGGAGCCGGGCCACCGACCGCAGACCGCGGACGCGATGGCCGCGGAGCTCTCGCGGGCGCGCGAGAGCGCGCTGTCGGTCACGAGCGGCGTGCGCGCGTCCCTGCCGGTCCCGCCCGACGTGAAGGTCGAAGAGGCCGGCCGCGCGGCTTCGGCCAGCGAGACGTTCGACGAGGAGGAGCGCGCCCTCCCCCGTTCAAAGGGCCGCTGGCTCGTCCCAATCGTCGCGCTCCTGGCCGCCGCGGCTGCAATCGGCGTCGGGATGCGCTTCTTCCACGACCCCGAGGTGGCGCCCGCCGCCGCGGCCGCCCTCGCGCCCCGGCCCGCCGCGGTCGAGGCGCCGAGCGCGACCGCCGGGCCGAGCGAGCCTTCCCCCACCGGGCCTACATCCGCCGAGAAGGCGCTCCCTCCGCCACCCCCCATGCGGGCGACGGACCTTCACATCGCCCCGCCGTCGGGTCGGACCGTCCCTACCGCCCCCTCGAGCGCAGCCGACGCACACCCCCCGCCTCGTCACCACGCCGCGGCTCCGGCGCCGAAGGGCAACGGCGCGCCCGCGTCGGCCCCTTCGTCGTCCGTTGGATACGGTTATTTGGAGTAGGGGTTCGAAAACCTCATACGCCGCCCTACATTCGCCACCACAGGTACCCAGCGTGGGCCGAGACGACCTTGAAACGTTGGCCCCAATTGCTCGGAAAATGCCGATGGTGATACGGTCCGCGCAGCCCCAGGGCCAAGCATGGATCCGAGCCAAATCGATTCACTCGTCCATCGTCTCGTGGAGAACCCTCACGACGAAGAGGCGTTAGGGGTTGCCCACCAGGCAGGCGCTTCGGATCCGAAGTCGTATGCGCTGCTCCTCGAGCGCGTCGGCGTGGAGACCCGAATCCCGCGTATGCGTCGCACTGGCTGAGCGAGGCCGCGAACGTCTGGTCGACGACGCTGGGCGACGCGCACCGCGCGGCACGCGTCCTCATGCAGGCGATCGATCGCGACCCCACGCAGAGCGTCGCCTCCGACCGGCTCGCGCAGCTTTATCGGGACAAGGCCGACTACAAGGCGCTCGTCGCGCTGCTCGAGCGGCGCACGAAGGCGCTCGCCGCCATCGTGCCGCAAACACCCGAGATTCGCGGGGAGCTCGCGGGCATGCACGAAGAGCTCGGCCGCCTGTGGAACGACAACCTCCAGCAGCCCAAGAAGGCGCAAGAGAACATGCGGAGGGCCCTCGAGCTCGGCGATCCGGTGCGACAGGTTGCCCTGCTTCGCGAAGAGGCGGCGACGCATCGAGAGGCAGGCGAGCTCTCGGAGGCGTCGGAGGCCCTGGCGCGCGCGAGAGAGCTCAATCCGCAAGACGTCACGCTCCAGCAGGAGTACGGCTCCAGCGTCGTCGAGCGCATCGGCGCCGGCGAGCCGGTCCCCGCGGAGGAGCGAACGCTCGCGGCGGGCCTGCTCGTCGGGCTCGCCGAGATGTACGACGGAGAGCACGGGCTCGCGTACTCCGCGGGCGCGCTCGACATCGAGCCCGGGCAAGACCGCGCGGTGCAGCTCTACGCGTTCTACGCGCACGCGCTCGGCCGCGAGGACGACGTCGGCCTGCGCTACCTCGCGTACATCGAGGCGAACCCCACCGGGGCGATGGCCAGCGAGGTGCGCTGGCTCCTCTCGGCGAGCTACGAGGCGGCGGGCCAGCCCGAGAACGCGATCCAAATCCTCGAGCCGCTCCGCGCCCTCGGCGACCCCGACGCGCAGGCGAAGCTGCACGAGCTCTACGCGGAGACCGGCCAGTCGATGCCGACCGCGCCGCCGCCTCCTCCCGAGGGGCGGCCCGAGCGGCGCGCGGAGGCCTCGGCGCCGCACGCCGATCCGGTCGCCGCGCGGGGCAAGGTCGAGACGGCGCTCGAAGCGGCGCAGTCGTTCAACAAGTCGGGCAAGCGCGCCGACGCCTACAAGAAGTACCGCGAGGTGCTCGAGGCCGATCCCGTGCACCCCGAGGCGCTGTCGTGGGTGCAGGATTACCTGCGGACCAAGCGCGACTTCGCGCCGCTGCGGGACGTTCTCATGGCGGCCCTCCGCGTCGCCGGCGAGTCGGTCGAGGCGCGCAAGGACCGGCTGCGCGAGGTGGCGGGGCTCTGCGAGAGCAGCCTTCGCGACGTCGACGGCGCCATCTCCGCCTACAAGCAGCTCCTCGCGGTCGACCGGACCGACGAGCTCGCGCGCCAGGCGGTGACGCGTCTGCTCGAGCGCTCGCAGCGCTGGGACGAGCTCGTGAACCTCTTCGAGCAAGAGGAGAACGCCGAGAGCGACGTCGAGAAGAAGCTCGCGCTCCTGAAGAAGCTCGCGACTCTCCACGAGGCGAAGCGCAAGGACCTCCTCTCGGCCGCGGACGTCTGGGAGCGCGTCTCGAACCTCACCCCCGAGGACGACCAGGCGATCTCCACCGCGGTCAAGATGTTCACGAAGGCCGGCGCGCCCGAGCGGGCGGCGCAGGTCATCGCGTCGAACGCGCCCAGCGTGTCCGACCCCGCGGCGCGCAGCGCCCTGCTCGAGAAGCTCGGCGGGCTCTACGAAGAGCTCGACGACCCCGGGCGCGCGGGCGACGCGTACACCGACGCCGCGGCGGACGGCGCCGCGAAGGGCAAGCTGTGGGAGGCGGCCGAGCGCTGCTTCGTCGCGTCCGAGCGCTGGGACCGCGCGGGCCAGACCGCGGCGCAGCGCGCCGACGTCGAGACCGAGCCGAAGCTCAAGGCGCGGCACTTCGCGCGCAGCGCCGACTACCTCCACCGAGGCGGCGACGAGGCCGGCTCGCTCGTGAACCTCGTGCAGGCGGCGGACCTCGATCCGACCAACGAGGACTACGCGCAGCAGCTCGCCGATCGCTACTCGGCGTCGCTCCGCTGGGACGACCTCGTCCAGCTCCTCCTGAAGCGCGGCGACCGGACCGACGACCGGAAGCGCCGGTCGACCCTCCGGCGGCAGGCCGCCGACCTCTACGCCGACCAGATCGGCGACAAGGACGCGGCGCGCGAGACGTGGCGGCGCATCCTCGAAGACGGCGACGACGAAGAGGTCATCGAGCACCTCGTCGACGACGCAATCGAGCGGGGCGACCCCGCGGACGCGAGCGCCCTCCTCCAGCGGCTCGAGAAGGTCGCCCAGACGGCGGCCGACAAGTCCCGCATCGCGCTCCGCGAGGCGGAGCTCGTCGCCGACGCGATCGGCGACGTCGACACCGCGATCACCCGCTACGAGCGCATCGTCGCGGAGCTCGACCCGATGTGCCGGCTCGCCCTCCAGGCGATCGCCGACCTCCAGGAGGCGCGCGACAACCCGGAGGCCTCCGCCGGCGCGCTCGAGCGCGAGCTCAAGATCGTCACCGACCCGACCGAGCGGGCGCCGATCGCGAGCCGCCTCGCGCGGCTGTACGAGCAGCTCGGGGACGTCGAGCGGACCATCGTCGCCCTCGAGGTCGTCCGCGTCGCCGATCCCGACGACTTCGACGCCCTCTCGCAGCTCTGCGACCTCGCCGAGAAGGCCGAGAAGTGGGACAAGCTCGCGGAGCTCCTCGCCCAGCGCATCGAGGTCGAGGGGGACGAGACCGAGGCCGCCGCGCTCACCCTCAAGCTCTCCGGCGTCCTCGCCGAGAAGCTCAATCGCGGCGACGAGGCCCTCGCGACGCTCGCCGAGATGGCGGACCAGGGCAACGAGGCCCTTCGCGACGCCTACGTCGACCTCGGCGATCGCCTCGGATGGCGCGGCATCGTCGCGACCAAGGTGGTCGAGTGGTGGCAGGACGCGAAGCCGGGCGCAGAGCGGATCACGAAGCTGCGCGGCGCGTTCGAGCGCTTCGCGGAGGTCGGCCGCGATCAAGACGCCGTGCGCGTCGCGACGGAGCTCGTACGGAGCAAGGGGGCCGACCGCGCCCTCGCCGAGCACATCGAGAAGCTCTCGGTGAAGATCAAGGACCTCGACGCGCTCTCGACCGCGCACGACCTCCTCGCTCGCGAGCTCGCCGGCATCGACCGCGCGCGCGAGCTCGTGCGGCAGGCCGAGGTGCGCGTCCCGACCGGCGCGCCGGCCCTCGAGGCCATCCAGCACGGCGAGGCGGGGCTCACGAGCGTGCCGGCCGCGGAGGCCGACGAGTTCCTGCGCCGCCTCGCGGCGCTGGCCGACAAGCCCGGCGACGTCGTCGATCTCTACGAGCGCCAGGTCACCCGCTGCAAGAGCCCCGCGGATCGCTCCGAGGCGCTCGCGCGGGCCGCGCAGGTCGCGGCGGCGCGCGGCCAGGTCGAGCGCGCGAAGGGGTTCTTCGACATCGCCCTCGCCGGCGCGCCCTCCGACGAGGTCGTGGCCGCGCTCGAAGACGCGGCGCGCACGGGCGACACCGCCACGGGCAGCGACGCCCTGCGCCGCGCGCTGACCGCGGCCCTCGAGGCGGGCGGTCAGGGCGCGCGCGACGGCGGCCGCACCCGCGGCTCGCTGCTCCGGCGCGCGGCGCTCATCACGTACCGCGACCTCAAGGACCTCGAAGAGGCGTTCACGCTCCTGGGCGTCGCGCTGGTCGCGCACGTGGACCCCGCGACCCTCGACGCGCTCGAGGCCCTCGCGCACGAGATCGACTCCCCGCGCCGCGCCGAAGAGACGCTGACGGGCGTGCTCGAAGAGGTCTTCGACGGCCCGCTCGTCCGGCAGCTCCTCGCGCGCCGCGCCAAGCTGCGCCGCGAGTTCCTCAACGACACCGCGGGCGCCGCGGCCGACCTGAAGAAGCTCCACGACCTGTCGCCGAACGACGGGCAGGTGCTCGCCGATCTCACCGCGCTCCTCACGGAGCTGGGCGATTTCCGCGGCATGGTGCGCGTCTTCGAGGATCAGAATCCTCCGCGGCAAGGACATGAACGCCCGCGCAGAGCTCGCGCGCAAGGTCGCCCGCATGTGGGAGACCGAGCTGTCCGATCCGCGGGAGGCGGCCGACGCATGGCGACGCGTCCTGCGCATGAAGCAGGGCGACGCCGAGGCCACCGCGGGGCTCGAGCGGGCCAAGGCCAACATGCTCAAGACGCTCGACCCGACGTCCGAGCGCCGCCCGAGCGGGGGCCCTCCCCCGGCGTCCTTCGTCGCGCCGCCCGCGCCCGCCGAGTCGCTTGCCGAAGCGGCTGCCGCCGCGTCGGTGCCCCCGGCCGCGGACGAGCTGTCGTCCTCGATGCCCACGGCCGCGCCGGGAGCCCCCACGACCGAGCCGCCGTCGACGGGGGCCGCGTCGGTGAACACGCTCCGCGCAGCCCTCCCGCCCGTGAGCGAGCGCCCGGCCGCGCCCTCGTCCCCCCCGCACGCCCACGAGGAAGAGGAGGACGACCGCGAGCTCACTCGCCTCGACGCCTCCCTGCCGCTCCTCGCGCCCGAAGCGTCCCCCGAGACGACGGCCGCCTCGGCCCCCGTGACCGAGGAGGTCGCGTCCGTGGGCGTCGACTTCAGCGACACGACGTACCCGCACTCCGTGACCGCCTCGCCGCCGACGGAGAGCGAGCTCGTGATTGACGTCGATGCCTCCGGCGAGACCCAGGCCGTCGACGAGGACGTCATCGTCGCCGACGACCTGGCCGAGGAGGTCGAGACGGACGAGGAGGCGCCCGTGAAGGAGCCTCCCAAGCCGCCGGCCGGCAAGCGATCCATCCCGCCGCCCCTCCCACGCAGTTAGTCTAGAACGACTCCGCCCCTACGGCGCGCGTTCGAAGGTGATCTGGTCGCCGTCCACGAGGGCGGTCCGCCCGATCACGAAAGCCTCGTTCACCGCGCCGTGACCGAAAGGCGCGCCGGCGACCACCGGGATGCCGAGCGATCGCGTGCGCTCCTCGAGCACCTCGTCCACGGTTCGACCGTCGGCGTTCGGAGGGCACCGCTCGAACCCCCCGAACACGATCGCCGAGGCGCGTGCGAGCCAGCCCCCGAGCGCGAGCGCCGTGAGCATGCGATCGACCCGGTACGGCGCCTCGGTGACGTCTTCGAGCGCGAGGACCGCGCCCTCCGGCATCCGGAGCAGCCCCGACGCGGCCATGGCATGCACAATCGCGAGGTTCCCGCCCACGATCGGCCCCCGCGCCCGCCCGGCCCGGACCACGCGGAGCCCTCGCCACAGGCGCGGCGCGTCGGGGCGCTCGAGCGCCGCGATCCACGCCGCGCGGACCGCCGGCGAGGCCGAGGGCCCCAGGCCGGTGGCGTTCGGGCCGTGGATTGACGCGAGCCCCTCGCCCGTGGCCATGGCGTGGAGCGCGGTCACGTCGCTGAAGCCCACGAGCCACTTGGGCCGGCGCGCGAGCGCCGCCCAGGGCAGGTCGTGGACGATCCGCATCGAGCCGTACCCGCCCCGCGCGGCGACCACGGCCTTCGCCTCGGGGTCGGCGAACGCTCTCTCGAGCTCGGCGCGACGCCGTGCGTCGTCGCCCGCGAGGTACGCGTCGCGCGCGAGGGCGCTCGCGTGCATCCGCAGGCGATAGCGCGTGCCCAGCCAGGCCATCCCGCGCCAGAGGTCCTCGCGCGCAAACGGGCTCGACGGGGCAACGATGACCATCGTGTCGCCCGGGACGAGCGGCGGCGGCATGACGAGCGTCAGGGACATGTTAATGAAGGCGCGCGACTGCACGCCGAGCATAACGCCGTTGAACGGAGCCCGCGCGGCGTCCACAATGGGCCCCCCAGCTAAGGGCGATGCCCCGCATCGACCTCCTCCCTCGCGAACCGTGCCCCAAAGCCCATCCGCGCCGCGCTCCCCCGCGTCCCAAGCCCTCACCCGCTTCGATCGCGCTGCTCGTGACGTCCCCGCCCTCCTGGCGAGGCTCGTCGCCGCGGTGGGCGACGCGGCCGACGACCAGCTCCAGCGGCTGCTCGGCGAGTCGTACAAGAGCCGCATGGACCGCGTGCCGCTCGCCCTCGGGTCGTCGGGCGTGGATCCGTTCGGGCTCGACCCCGAGTGGATGAAGTACGTCATCCTCGCGGTGGCCACGATGCACCGGAAGTACTTCCGCACGGAGGTCCACGGCATCTCGCACGTGCCCACCGGCCGCGTGCTCTTCATCGCCGACCACTCCGGGCAGGTCCCGATCGACGGCGCCCTCATCGCGGCGGCGCTCTTCATGGACGCCGAGCCGCCTCGCCTCGTGCGCGCGATGGTCGAGAAGTGGGCCCTGAGCCTGCCGTTCGTCTCGCTCTTCTTCGCGCGCGTCGGGCAGGTCGTGGGCGTGCCCGAGAACGCGACGCGCTTGCTGGAGCAAGGCGAGGCGCTGCTCGTCTTCCCCGAGGGGGTGCGCGGCATCTCGAAGACGTTCGACCAGCGCTACAAGCTCACCGAGTTCGGTCTCGGCTTCATGCGCCTCGCCATCGAGACCGACACCCCGATCGTCCCGGTCGCGGTGGTCGGCGGCGAGGAGCAGTACATCTCCGTCGCCAACATGGACGGCCTCGCGAGGATCCTGCGGGCCCCCGCCTTCCCCATCATCCCGCAGGTTTTCTTCCCGGGCGGGCAGCTCCCCCTCCCGACCAAGTACCGGCTATGGTTCGGCGAGCCGATGCGGTTCACGGGCGACCCGGACGACGACGACGCCGTCATCGAGGAGAAGGTGTGGCTGGTGAAGCAGACCGTGCAGTCGATGCTGAATCGCGCCCTCAAGGAACGAAAGCACATCTTCTGGTGAGGGCTCTGGTGAGGGCTCCGGTGACCGCCGCGCGGGGGATCGAATGAGCGAGAGCGCGTCGTTTCGGGTCACGGCGCGGGCGCGAATGCCGTCCATCCCGGCGGCGGGGGGTGCGGTGCTCGTCACCGGCATCTGCGGGCGCCTCGGCAAGGAGCTCGCGCGCGTGCTGCACCGCGAGCGGCCCGTCGTGGGCGTCGACCGCCGCCCCTTCCTCGACAAGCCCAAGGACATCGAGCACGCGCAGGTCGACATCCGCCGCAAGAAGCTGAAGGACGTCTTCCGCCCCGGCGACATCCAGGCCGTCGTGCACCTCGGGATCATGCACGACCCGCGCGCCTCCGCCGCGGAGCACCACTCGTGGAACGTCGCGGGCTTCACCAAGCTGCTCGAGTACGTCTCGCAGTTTCGCGTGCCCAAGCTCGTCGTGCTCTCGAGCGCGAACGTCTACGGCCCGCAGCCGAGCAACCCGCAGTTTCTCACCGAGGAAGCGCCGCTCCTCGGGGGGCAGAACTTCAGCGACATCCGCGACCTCATCGAGGTCGACATGCTCGCGCAGAGCTTCTTCTGGAAGCTGCCGGAGACCGAGACCGTCATCCTGCGCCCCGTGCACATCCTCGGCGGCGTGCACAACGCGCCCTCGAACTTCCTGCGCCTGAACCCGATCCTCACCGTGATGGGCTTCGACCCGATGGTGCAGGTGATCCACCAGTCCGAGGTCGTGCGCGCCATCGAGCTCGCCCTCAAGCCGGGCATCCGCGGCATCTACAACCTCGCCGGGCCCGAGCCCGTCCCGCTCGCCCGCTACATCAAGATCCTCGGGCGGCAGCGCATCGGCGTGCCCTACTCGCTCGCCAAGGTCGTCATGGGCCGCATGTGGTCCCTCCGCCTCACGACCTTCCCGGTCCCGGAGCTCGATCACATCCGGTACATCTGCATGGTCGACGACCGGCGCGCCCGGCAGGTGCTCGGCTTCACCCCCCGCGTCTCCCTCGAAGACACGGTGCGGTCGGTCGACGAGGGGCGCTGGTAGCACCGAGGCCGGGGGAGCCGGGCGCGGTGCGTATTGCCACGAAGCGCAACTTTGCCCCGTGCGCTTTTGGCGCCCCCGGTAGCTGCGAGGGACGCTACGCGGTGAGCCAGGGCACGGCGAGCATCGCGCGGAAGAACGACTCGCCGATGGAGTGGTCCATCGAGACCCGCCGGACGTCGAGCGCGTCGAGGGACCACGACCGGTTCACCCCCGTCGCGTTCGAGAAGCCGAGCCTGTAGCCGGCGTCGCGCACGGCCTGGCGAATCTGCGGCGCGTCGCCGAGCGCCCGCCCCGCGGGATAGGCCACGCCCACGGCGCGCTCGCCCAGCACGTCCTCCAGCGCCTCGCGGGACGCCCGGAGCTCGAGCTCCAGTTCCCGCCCGGGCAACGTCTGGAGCGCTCGGTGGGTATGCGTATGGGACTGCACGTCCATCCCGGCGCGGCGCAGGGCCGCCGCCTGGTCCCACGTCATCATGGTCGCGTCCGCGAGCGCGCGCTCTTCCTCCTCGGACAGCGAAGCGCCGGCGGCGCGCTCGACCTCCTCGAGAAAGCGCGGCAAATCGAGCCCCGGGCGGTCCTTCACCATGCGCGTGAGGCGCTTCACGGCGTTGCGCCGCGCCTCGTCGCCGTCCAGAGGGAGGGCCATCGGCTCGGGGTACGTGAGCCCCATGCGCGCGCGCCGCGACTGGTTCACGAGCAGCGTGATCCGATCCCACCAGTAGAGCTTGCGCCGCTCGATGTAGTCGGTCGCCAGGAAGAAGACGGCGCGCACGCCGTGCTTGAGGAGCTCCGGAAGGACGACGTCGTGGCAGTCGCGGTAGCCCGCGTCGAACGTCACCATGATCGGGTTGCGCGGAAGCTTGCCGCGCCCCACGGAGAAGGCCGCGAGCTCGTTGATCCCGATCGGCCGGAACCAGCGCTTGATGAAGGCCAGGTGCCGCGAGAGCTGCTCGGGCGACGCGTCGACGACGCCCCGGTCGATGATCGTCGGATCGTCCCGGCGCGCGACCCGGTGATACGTCAGGATGGTGATCCACGGTGACGCAGCGCGTCGCGCCGAGAGCACCGCCTTGGGCACTCCCACCCGATCGATCGCCTCACCGAACCCACGCTTGCACGTCCAATTCATGCCGACCATGTGGTGTCTCCCCCCATGTCCCCCACCCCCGGCCCACGAACGACTCAGCGGTAGCAAACGCTACGCCGTCGTCCGGGAGATCACGGGACGGACTTGGTCAGCGTCAGGTGCAGAGGGCCTGAGGCCGGCGTCACGATCGGCTCCTCCACCCGGTATCCGGGCAGGTCCAACCGTAGGTGGTGTTGCGTCGAGGGGTCGGCGCCTTCGGCCGTGAACGGGACGTCGCACGGGGTCGCCGCGCAGAGGGTCTCGCCGTTCTCGGTCACGCGGGCGCCGGGCGGGTCGCTCTCGACGTGCACGGTGACCGTCGGGACGGGCCTCGAGGCCTCCGGTCCGACGGGCGGCTCCGAGCGCTCGTGGAACGCGAGGGCGACGAGACCGGCGGCGGCGGCCAGCACGCCGACCAGGAGCGCCAGGCGTGCGCCGCCCCGAGATGTCCGGGCCGCGGGAGCGCTCCCGGCCGCACGCGGCGCGGCGGAAGAAGGGGTCGCCTGCGCGAGCACCTCGAGCAGGTCGTCCATCGAGGCCCAGCGATCGTCGGGGTTCTTCGCGAGGCAACGCATGACGATCGCCTCGAGCTCCGGCGCGACCTCCAGCCCCTCCATGACGGTCTTCATCGGCGGCGGCGGATCGGACACCTGCGCCATCATCGTGGCGAGCTCCGTGCGCCGCTCGAAGGGCGGGCGGCCGGTGAGCATCGCGTAGAAGACGACGCCGAGCGAGTACACGTCGGCGCGCGCGTCGACCTCCTTGCCCTGGACCTGCTCGGGGGCCATGTACCGCGGCGAGCCCGTGATCGGCTCGGCTCCCGGCGGCTCCTGCGCGTCCCCCGTCTTCTCGTCTTGCACGAGCGCGAAGTCGACGAGCTTCACGAAGTCCGCGTCGCCGTCCTTCTGGACGAGGAACACGTTCTCCGCGGCGAGGTCCCGGTGGAGGACGCCGAGCGCGTGGGCCTCGAGAAGCCCGCGGGCCATCTGGAGCGCGACGTGCACCGCGCGCGCCGGCGCGAGCCTCCCCCGACGCGCAATCTCGTCCGCGAGCGAGCGCCCTTCGAGGTACTCCATCGCCACGAAGCACCCCTCCGGCGCATCGCCGTGCTCGAAGATCGTCGCGACGTTCGGGTGCACGATCTTCGCGAGCTGGGCCGCCTCGAGGGAGAACCGCCGCTTGAACTCGGCCGCGTCCGGGCCGCCCGACGCCCGCACGTCGAGCATCTTCACGGTGCAGCGGCGCGACGGGCGGATTCTGCTCGCCCAGGTACACGCGGCTCGTCCCGCCGCGCGCGAGGACCCGCAGGACGCGCACGCGGTCGAGGAGCACGCGGCCCACGAGGGGATCCGCGTGCGAGGGCTGCGCGGCGTGGTGCTCGTCGCTGGGGACCGGAGGAGGCGTCGCGCTATCCGGCCCGGAAGACGGCGGGGGATCGCTCTTCGAAGACTCGTCTGGCATTATCGAGCGCCAGACTAACGCAGCGCGCGAGCGGAGAAATAGCCCCTTTGGACGGGCGGAACGCGCCCCGAGCGGCCTACAGCCCGCTACTCGTCACGGGCAGTCGTCGAAGGTCAGGACGCGGATCTTCGTCGCCATGTCGACGCGCCAGGCGTTCGACTGGCGGAACACGATGCGCTTGCCGTCGAAGCTCCACTCGTTGTCGGCCACGGTCAGGTGGTCGGAGGTCAACGGCTGCACGTGGGTGCCGTCGGCGTCCATGATCGTCAGCTCGGTCGAGTATCCGGCCGGCGGGATCATGTCGAAGAGGATGCCCGGGCCGATCCAGAGGAAGTCGTAGATGGGAGAGATGCTCCCATCGGTGAGCTGCTGGACCGCCGCTGGGCGAAAACGCCCCGTGATCCAGGACATCTTGCGCCCGTCGGGCGAGAGGTGCGCGTGTTCGTCCCACGCGACCGGGGTCGTCAGCCGCGTGCGCTCTCCCGTCTCGACGTCGACCGCGTAGATGTCGGTCGAGAGCATGCCGGCGCGCGTGTTGGTGGTGATGACCCGCTTGCCGTCGGTGGTGAAGCCGTGCGTCTCCCACCACGTCGTGTCGTGCACGACGCGCCGGGTCTCCGCCAGGTGAAAGCCGTCGGGGCCCTCGACGACGTCGGCGACCATCACGTCCCACGCCCGGCCCTCGGTCGTGCCCCACACGATGCGCTTGCCGTCGGGTGACCAGTTGGCGTGGTAGTTCGTCGCCCACGCGTGGCTCTTCGTGAGGCGCGACACCTTCGACCCGTCGAGGCGCATCGCGTAGAGCTCCTGCCCCAGGCCCCCGCCCTCGTTGCCGATGGCGAAGGGGTGATCGCGATCGGAGATGAAGAGGATCGTGTCGCCCGCGCCGGGCCGCCACCGGACGCCGTCGTTGTTGCCGGGCTGCCCGCACGTGACGCAGCGCCGGGCCTTGCCGTCGAGGCCCATCGTGACGATCTGCGAGCGGCCGCCGACCCTCAACGGCAACGCGAGCCGGGCGCCGTCCGGCGAGAACGACATGCCGTCGGTGGTGCTCACCTCCGAGCCGCTCGCGACGTCGTCGATGTGGAACCGCTGGTACCCGCAGCGGGCGGGCGGCAGGCTGCTCGTGGGGGTGAGCTGGCCGGCGGGCATCGACTCGCCGCGCACGAACTCGGCGGTCGAGAAGTCGAACAGCCGCTTGTTCGTGCCCGGCTCGAAGATGTCGACGAGGAGCTCGTCGCCCGCGTTCGGCACGTGATCGCCGTTGCGGTCGTACCAGCCGCCGCGGAGCGCCGCGGGGTCGGCCGGCTGCGAGAAGAGCAGCGCGTCTTGCGCGACGAGGTGGCGCTTCAGGTCGGCGAGCAGCGGAGGCAGCGTGAGGGCGTCGGGCCCCGGCGTCATGTCGCGCGGCGCGATGACCGTCTTCAGGATGTACCGCGTCGAGTCGAAGATGGCCGCGAGGAGGTGCGCGTCGCGCGGCGTCCAGTGCCCGCGCACCTCGCCGCGCAGGAGCGGGTCTTCCTCGGCCCCCACGCGGAGCGGGATCGTCGGGACGTCGTACTCGCAGCTCTGCGCGATCACCGCGTCGGCCGCCCGGTTCGCCGCGGCCAGCGCGTCGTCGAGCGGCCCCGCCTCGAACACGAGCTTCAGCATGCCGAGCCCCGCGTGCGGCACCACGAAGTCGTTCATGCGGTCGATCGCCTGCATCGAGCGCGCGAGGAAGTCGCAGTACCGCGCCCCGCAGTCGTCGCGCCGCGCGGCCTCGACGGCCTGGCACGTCGAGAGCGCGTCGTCCCACCGGCCCGTCGCGAACGACTGCTCCACGGCGGCGCGCAGCCGGCCTTGCAGGCCGCCCTCGGCCTCGGCCTTCGAGACGGCCGGCCCCATGCGGCACGAGACGAGGGAGACGGCCGCCGA
Organism: uncultured delta proteobacterium; assembly: GCA_963797395.1. Taxonomy (GTDB): domain Bacteria; phylum Myxococcota_A; class Polyangia; order Polyangiales; family Polyangiaceae; genus Palsa-1150. The sequence goes on along the minus strand of CAWCPA010000006.1, from coordinate 2,413,790 downwards.
GACGACGAGGAGCGGACCCAGCCCGGAGAGACGGCGCATCAGTGACCCGCGCCCGCGTCGACTTGCGCGTCGACGAGAGCGTCCGGCGCCCCGGCGTCGGCGCCGCAGGCGGTCCCGGTGGCGCTCCGCTGGCCGAGCGCCGCGTTGCTCGGCACGCAGGTCCAGTCGATGACGGTCCCCGGGCACGCGCAGAGCGAGAGCCCCGTGATGTCGAAGCTGCAGTCGTTCGTCGGCACGAGACACTGCCCCTTGGCGCTGCAGCCGGACCCGAGCGGATAGAGGCACTGGAGCCCCGACTCGCAGTCGCTCGACTGCGTGCACGAAGACCCCTCGGGGACCGTACCGACGCACGACACGCACGCTGCGATGAGAACGGAATAGTGCGCGGGCATCATGCCGCGCCCGGTATACCCCGTCCTGGGAGCCCGCGCCTTGCTAACGTCGACGCATGAAGCGAGTCGCGGCCTTCAGAAGGCGGCCCCCTGCGGCGTCGACTCGACGAACACCTACCAGCTCACGAACGTCGTCACGCGCTTCGCGCCCGGGCAGACCATCACCCTCCAGTGGACCGAGACGGTCGCGCACACCGGATGGTTCCGCATCGCAATCTCGTACGACGACCGCGCGGACCTCGTCGACCCGACGTACACCGTGGTCTCCGGGCTCTCCACCGACGCGAGCGTCGAGGACCCCGTCGAGCCGCCCGTGCTCGTCGATCACCTCTACCCGCACACGCTGGCGAGCGTCACCGTGCCCAAGTCGTATACGTACGACCTCACCTTGCCGGCCACCCCGTGCGCCAAGTGCACGTTGCAGGTGATCCAGGTCATGCTCGACCACCCGCTCAACGCGCAAGGCGGCTTCACCTATCACCACTGCGCCGACATCGAGATCGCCGACGGCTGCAGCGCGTCGGGCGGCGCCGCTCCCGGGGATGGGCGAGCGCGAGCGCTCGGGCTCGGCTTGCTCGCAGGCGGGCTCTTCGCGGTGTTCGGTCGCCGTCGCGCGAGAGGCACGAAGCCGAGGGCCTGAACCGCCTTTGACGAGCGAGACGTCTCGGCGCATGGTCCCGCCATGGCGCGCGTGCTCGTCCCAATCCCCAACCTCGACTTCGACCCCTCCGAAGTGGCGGTGCCCTGGCGCATCCTGCGGGACGCGGGGCACACGATGGTCTTCGCGACCCCCGACGGGCAGCCGGGCCACGCCAATCCGCTGATGGTCACGGGCCGCGGGCTCGACCTCTGGGGCTTCGTCCCCGGCCTCGAATCGACTGAAGCTCGTGGGCCTCGTCCTCCGCGCCAGCCGCCCGGCGCGCGAGGCCTACGCGCAGCTCGAGCGCGACCCGGCGTTCCAGCACCCGAAGCGGTACGACGAGCTCCGCGCCGCCGACTTCGACGCGCTCCTGCTGCCGGGCGGCCACCGCGCCCGCGGGATGCGCGCGTACCTCGAGAGCCCGCCGCTGCGCGAGCTCGTCGCCGACTTCTTCGACGCGGACAAGCCGGTCGGCGCCATCTGCCACGGGGTGCTCCTCGCCGCCAACTCGATCTCGAAGAAGACCGGCAAGTCGGTGCTCTGGGGAAAGAAGACGACGTCCCTCACGTGGTCGCTCGAGGGTCTCGCGTGGAAGATCGGCCGCATCTTCCGCTTCTGGGACCCGCACTACTACCGCACCTACCGCGAGCTGCCGGGCGCCCCCGCGGGCGATCGCTCGGTCGAGTCGGACGTGAAGCGCGTGCTCGCCTCGCCCGACGACTACCGCGACGTCCCGCGAGGCGTCGCCCACTTCGCGCAGAAGGTCGACGGCCGCCACCGCGACACGATCGACGACGACGCGCCGTCCTTCGTCGTTCGCGACGGCAACTACGTCTCCGCCCGCTGGCCGGGCGACGCCCACGCCTTCGCCAGGACGCTCGCCCAGGTCATCGCCGAGTCGCGCCCGGCGCCCCAATCAGAAGGGCCCGTACGTGAGCACGCGGGACGCGTAGACGTCCCATAGCGACCCGAGGAAGAGCGTCCCGAAGCGCACGAGCGCCGAGGAGCGATCGGCGACGGTCGGCCCCTCGGCGCGGAACGTGGTCAGCTCCTTCAAGAAGTCGGCGAGGTGCAGCTTGAGCACGCCCGCGGCGAGGACCTTGCCCCCGGACGCGCCGTCGCCCTCGGCGCAGTGCCCCTCGAGGACGCGCGTGTACAGCGTCGTCGTGTCCGACCAGACGTCGCAGCCGGGGTCGTCCTTCACGTCCTTGAACCCGAGGAGGGTCAACGGCTTGCCCGCGCCGTCCTCGAACCAGAGCCGGTAGAGCATCCTCCGGTGGTGCGGGTTGCCGCCCGCCTCGACGAAGAGGTTGAACGTCCCCTCCGTGACCGGGCGCCGGCCCCCGAAGGCGGCGCACTCAATCCAGCCCGAGGCGGTGGCCTCGTGGCGCGGGTCGGTGATGAAGCGGTTCACGCCGTCCATCTCGATGGTGAGCGCGAAGCTCGCGGCCGTCCCGCTGGCCTTTCCCTGCGCGAAGCCGGCTTCGTAGTCGGTCTGGCCGGGCGAAACGAACCCCTTCATCTCCTCGCTGAACCGGAGCTGCGTTCGCACGGTGTCGACCGCGGTCGGCGCGTCGTCGCCCGGCCGCAGCGCCATGCCGCGCTCCTTGCACCACCGGCGCGCCGTCTGGACGCCCAGGTTCACGCATTCCACCAGCCGGTCCTGGCTGAAGTTCACCAGGTAGTGCATCGGCACCTCGGCCTGCAGGACCTTCAGAATCGATCGCGCGCCCGAACTCGCCCGCGCGCCCCGCGTCGATCGCGGCGTTGTTCGCCTCAATCCGCCGGCAGATGCTCTTGAAGTGGCTGTTCGCGGCGGCCTCGATGATCTGGAAGTAGTTGGCGATGAAGCCGTCGCGCCACTCCCCCAGCGTGCTGACCGTCCAGATGGCCCAGAATCTCGTCGGCCCCGCGCCGGATGGCCTCTTCGACGTTGGCGTCGGTCGCGTAGACGGCGTCGATGTACTTGTCGCCGCCGAGATCAATCGGCGGGAACCACATCGGCAGCGAGACGCACGCGCACAGGTGGTCTTCGTCCATCTCGGCGGGCGGCAGCACCACCAGCTCTTGCTTCGAGAAGTTGAAGAGGTTGAACGTGCCCTGGCGCGGCGAAGCGCGGATCTTGTCCCAGTCGAGACCCCACGTCGGGAACACGTGCCGGCGGTAGCCGTCGAGCGTGAAAAGCGACCGCGCCCAGAGGAGCTTCGGGAGCTGCGAGGCGTCGAGCGACACGCCCTCGGCCGGCTGCGTGCGCCGCCAGGCGTCGGCAATCTGCTTTCCCGTCATCCCCTGGCACCACATCGCCAGGTTGAAGGTGCCCCCGCTGGCTCCGTCGGCGTGGTCGAACGAGAGCCCCGCCTCGTCGAGCCACACCTGCAGGACACCGGCCTGGAATGCCACCTTCGTCCCGCCGCCCGCGAGAATGAGCGACCGCTTCTTCGGCATCGAGACACCCCTCTTTCTGCCGGGACGAGCCTATCCGAGAAAGCGCGCATCGTGTGCGCTCGGAGGCCCCATGGCAGCCTGGGCACTCAAGTCCGAAGGTGCCCGGGGCATGCTCGCAACAGCGTGGCGATTTTGATCCTCCGCGCCACGAGACATCGCGGACTTGCGGTCGGACGCGTCGTGGCCACGAGCTTGTATCCCTCCGTCACCATGTCCATGAACCCGCTTCGTGCGGCCGGCGGCACCGGCCGAACGCCGAGGCCGCGCTCGCCTCTCGTCCTCATCGTCGAAGACACCACCGACCTTCGGGATCTCTTCGCCGCGGAGCTGGCGACGGACGGATTCCTGGTCATCGACGCCCCGAACGGAGAGGTGGCCCTCGACAAGGCGAGACGCTTCGAACCCCACGCGATCGTCCTCGATCTGATGCTGCCCGGCATCGACGGGTTCAACGTCGCTCGAATCCTCCGCCAGGAGCCGGGGACATGCGAGGCCGCCATCGTCGCGGTCACCGCGCTCGCGTCGGGCCACCACAAGGCCATGGCCGTGGAGGCGGGCTGCGACTCGTGCCTCACGAAGCCCGTGCTCGGCGCGGCGGTCGTCGCGGAGCTGATGCGCGTCCTCGTGCAGCGACGGACCACCGCCGACATGACCCGCGTGAAGCGCTGACGGAACGCTAGGCCGGCGGGGCCTGGCGAGAGGCGGCCAGCGCGCCCAGCACGCGCCGGACGACCGCGCTCGCCTCGTCGAGCCGCGCGTCGTTCTCCTCGCCGCCTTGCCACTCGAGCCACACCTCGCCGCGCTGGTACGAGAGGGCCTTCGCGTCGAAGCCGAGGAATGCCCGCGTCACCTCCGGCGTGAGCACGCGATCGGCGAACCCTTGCGGCTGGTCCCACACGACGAGCCCCGCGGCGAACGGACGGGCGCCGTCCGTCCGCGCCGCGTCGCCCGAGGCGCGCGCGACCTTGAGCTCTCCCACAATCGCAATCGCCGGCCGCGCCGCGACCCGCGTGCTCGAGGGGCCCTCGGCGCCCCGCGCCGCGATACGGTAGGCGGCGCCCTCTTCGCTCCACACGACGCTCGGGAAGGTGCGGTTCGGCCAGTCGCCGGTGGGGGCCTCGAACGCGTGGCCGCGCCGGCGCGCGTACGCCTCCCACGCCCGGGAGAGCCGGTCGTGGCCCACGGTGCCGCGCCAGTAGACGGCCAGGAACACGAGCGACACGATCGGCGCCACGACCACGAGAGAGAACAGGAGGGCGATGGCTTCCACGCGCGTCACCTCGCTCGAAAGGACCGCCGGAACCTTTAGGTCCGGCCTGGCTACGGACCAGGGGCAAGGGTCACCTTGGCGAGGACGGCCAGGAGCTCCCGGGCTTCGACCGGCTTCGTGACGTGCATCGCGAAGCCCGCCCGGAGGGCGCGCAATCGGTCCTCGCCGCGAGCGAACGCGGTGAGGGCGACGACCGGCACGCGCTGCGACGCCTCGTCGGGCATCGAACGGAGACGCTTGAGGAACGTGTACCCGTCCTCCCCCGGCATCGCGATGTCGGAGACGACGACGTCGGGGCAGCCTTCCGCGATCGCGTCGAGCGCGTCCTGCGCGGAGGCGGCGGTGCGCACGTTCAAGCCGTACCCCTCGAGGAGCGCGGCGAGCAGGTCCCGCGAGTCGGCGTCGTCGTCGAGCACGAGGACGCGCAGGCCCGCGACGGGCGGCGGTTCGGCCGCGCCTCGCCAGCGGCTGCTGTCGCGCGCCCCCGTCGGCTCGGCCGCCCGGGGCAGGCGCACGGTGAAGGTGGCGCCCTTGCCCTCCCCGCCGCTCTCGGCGCGGACGGCGCCGCCGTGCAGGTCGACGAGGTTCTTCGCGATGGTCAGGCCCAGACCGAGCCCGCTGCCGGGACGCGAGCCGCCCTCCGCCTGGTGGAATCGCTCGAAGACGTGCGGCAGAAACTCGGGGGTAATCCCGCGGCCCGTGTCGGCGACCACGATCTCGACCGAACCGTGCTCACCGGGGCCCTGCACGAGCTCGAGGGACAGCGTCACGACCCCGCCCTTCGGGGTGAACTTGATGGCGTTCGACAGGAGGTTCCAGACGACCTGCTCGAGGCGCGCCGGGTCCCCCACAATCGCCGCGCTCTCGGGCGGGATGGAGACGCCGAGGCGCACGTCCTTGGCCACCGCCGCCGGGCGCACCGCCTCCACCGCCGCCTCGAGCGCCGCCTTCACGTCGAAGCGCTTCGCCTCGAGCCGCAGCTTCCCCGAGACGATGCGCGCCACGTCGAGCAGGTCGTCGACGAGCTGCGTCTGCGCGACCGCGTTGCGCTCAATCGTCGACAGCGCCTTCGGCCACCGGTCGGGGGGCAGCTCGCCCGACGAGAGGAGCCGCGCCCACCCGAGCATCGAGTTGAGCGGCGTGCGGAGCTCGTGGCTCACCGTGGCGAGGAAGTGGTCCTTCAGCAGATTCGCCTGTTCGGCCGCGTCGCGGGCGCGCTGCGCCTCGACGAGGAGCCGCTCGCGCTCGGCGTTCGCGCCCTCGAGCGCGCGGCGCATCGCCACCGGCTCCGTGATGTCCACGGCGACGACCATCATCCCGTAGACGTGGTCGTTCGCGTCGCGCAAGGGCTCGAGGCTGAACTTGAAGAACCGGTCGGCGCGCGAGCCGTCCGGGCCCAGCAGCGGGACCGGGTACTCCTCGGCGACGAAGCCCACGCCCGTCGCGTAGACGCGGTCGAGCACCGCGAGGATCTCGCTGCCCGCGAGCTCGGGGAACGCCTCGACGTACGTCTTCCCGACGAGAATCGTCGCGCTCAATCATCTCGCAGTAGCGCGGGTTCGTGAGCTCGTACCGGTGGTGGGGACCGACGATGAGCGCGGTCGCGACGGGCGCCTGGAGCAGCAGGTTCCGGCGCTCGCTCTCGACGGCCGCCCGCACCTGCTCGGCCTCGATGCGCGCGAACGCCGCGGCCAGCGACTTCGTCGCCTGCCGGAGCGAGTCGCCGTACGCCGCGTCGAACGGCAGCCGGGGGCTCAGGCCGAACACAATCGAGCCGCCCGCCCCCGGGGCGCCCGCCGCGAACGGCACGACGAAGAGCTCCGTCGTGCCCTCGGGCCACGGCCCGCCCGCCGCCACGAGCGCGCTCGCCCCGAGGTCGGCGAGCGCGAGACGGCCGTCGAGGCGCCCCGAGGCCAGGCGCTTGCGCACGGTCCCGTCGAGCGCGTCGAGCGCCCCCGCCTCGACCCCCTCGAGCCCCGAGGTCGCGACGAGCCGCGCCGGGTGCTCCGAGTCCGAGACGTAGAAGAGCGCGAACGGGATGTCGTGCGGCGCGCCGCCGAAGACCGCGGCGGCCTCCCGCACGAGGGCGTCGGGGTCCGACGTGAGCGCCGTTCGCTCGAGGAGGGCCTGCTGCAGCCGCAGGCGCCGCTCGTGGATCACGCGGTCGGTGGTCTCGGTGCAGACGACCAGCGTCCCGCCGACCCTGCCGTCGTCGTCGAGCACCGGGGAGTAGCCGTAGGTCCAGTAGACCTCTTCGATTCGCCCGTTGCGGAAGACGGGGACGAGGTGGTCCTCGTTCCAGCTCGCCTTCCCGCGCACCATGACGTCTTCAATCTGCGGGCCGATGATCGGCCAGAATCTCCCGCCAGCTCTCCGCTCCGCGCTGCCCCATCGCGGCCGGGTGCTTGCCCACGCCGAAGCTCGGGACGTAGGCGTCGTTGTAGAACTGCACGAGCTCGGGCCCCCACCAGAGGAACATCGGATGGCGCGACCGGAGCAGCATCGCGACCGCCGTCTTCAAGCTCGTCGGCCAGCCCTCGGGCGAGCCGACGGGCGTGGAAGCCCAGTCGAATCGACCGCATGAGGGCGCCAGCTTCCCCGCCGCCCTCGAGCCAGGGGCTCGACCCAACGAGCTCTACGGGCGTGGGTGCGCTCACGTGCGACGCCTACCATAGCCAGCGTGTTCATCACCAGCTAGACCGGGCCGCCATGGCGAAGGCCGCTCGCCCCACCGCGAACCTCACGACGAAGCTCGTGCACGCGCGCGAGCGCGTGCGCCTCGACGGCCGAGCGTCGCGTATCGCCGTCGTGGCCGACACCCACGGGCACCCCCACCCCGCCCTCGACGCCCGCCTCGAGGCGCTCGCCCCCGTGCACATCGTGCACGCCGGCGACGTCGGCAATCTCTCCGTGCTCCGCGCCCTCGAGAAGCACGCCCCCGTCACGGCCGTACGCGGCAACATCGACGGCAGCGAGCTGCCCGACTTCATCACGCTCACCCTCGAGCTCGCGCCCTCGGGCGCGGAGCTCAAGGTCCTCTTGACCCACATCGCGGTCTACGGCCCGAAGCTCCGCGGAGACGTCGCCAGGGTCGCGCGCGCGGAGCACGCGTCGCTCGTCGTGTGCGGGCACTCCCACGTGCCGTTCGCCATGAGCGAGCGAGGCATCACCGTCTTCAACCCGGGCTCCGTGGGGCCGCGGCGGTTCACGCTCCCAATCGTGCTCGGCGCCATCGACATCCGCGACGGCGCCGCGTCCGTGCGGCACATCGACTGCGAGACGGGCGAGCCATGGAGCCCGCGCCGCGCGCCCCGATGAGTCTCTCGAAGCCGCCGGCGCCCGTCACTGGCACGATGGCGCCCCATCGATCGCCAGCAGGCGCAGGCGATCGATCGGGCGCTGGCGGGCGTCGAGCCACGCCACCGCGTAGAGGCGCATCCCGTCGAGCACGAACCGCGGCGGCCGGGGCTCGCACATCGTCACGGCCCGCTGGTCGCTCATGACCCGGGGCGCTCCGCAGCGGGCCATCGCGTCGAAGTCGGCGTCGACCCGGAAGCCCGCGAGCGCCTCGTCCTCGGCCGCCCCCCACGCGCCCTTCCCGCGCGCGGCGAACGTGAAGGTGACGCACGGGCTCTCCGGGAAGGCGAACTCCATCCCGGAGCCCACGGCGCCGTCGGCGCCCCAGCCCGAGAGCTGCCCGTAGACCGGTTCGGCCCCGCGCGGGGCGCCGGCCTCGAGGTGCGGCGCGGGCACGGGCTGATGCCCGATCTTCGCCTCGATGCCCGCGAGCCGCGCCTCGACCGTCGCCCCGTCGACCGGCCGCTCGCGCGCCTGGGGCCACCCCGGCGCGAGCCCCATGTAGAGGCATGCGACGACGGCCGCCGCGGCCTGCGCGGCCCCCGCGCGGCGCGGCGCGCGCTCGCGCACGAGATCCACCGCGACCATCCCGACGCAGACCAGCGCCCCGACGAGCGCCGGATACAGGTCGACGGCGTACCGGGTCGCGAAGTTGGAGATCTTCGCGTAGAAGACGAAGAGGACGAGCGACGGCGGCAACGCCCAGAGGCCCACGATCGTCGCCACCTCGCCGCGCAGGTCGCGGTCCGCGCGCCAGAGGCGCTTGCGCGCGACCCGCCAGGCGACCGCCGCGAACGCGAGCATCCAGCCGGCGAAGACGAAGAGGTCGTACGTGGGCGACGAGTACTCGCGCCACCGCTCGGCGGGCACCACGAACGGCGCCATCTCGGCGGGCACCCCCGCCGGCGACGCCGCGATGACCGGGCCGGGCAGCGGCCGGAGGAGGAAGAGCGTCGCGAACATCTCGCGCACGGCGGCCCCGAAGGGCGCGTGGACGAAGTCGAGGCCCCACCGCGTCAGCCGGTTCACGAACGGCGACGACACGATGTTCGCGTACCCCGCGTCGAACGGCGAACCGAAGCGGAGGAAGTTCCCGAAGAGGTACGCCGCCGCGACGAGCACGCTCGCCGTGGCCCCCGCCGCGAGCCCCCGGCGCGAGAGGCCGCCGCGGTGGGCCACGATCGCCGCGACCCCGACGGTCGTCATCCCGTACGCGCCGAACGGCGCGCGGAAGAAGATCGCGAACGCGGCGGCCGCGCACACGACGACGAACCGCGCGGGGGTCGCGCGCTCGAGGAGGGCGAGCACCCCGGCGAGGAGCAGGAGCGCCCAGAGCGAGGCCGCGGCGATCGTCTGGTCGTAGATGAGGAAGCGAACGGCCATCAGGCCGACGTACGTCGGGAAGAGGAGCACGAACGCGGCGACGCCCATGCTCGCCGCGAGGTCCGTCGTGGCCTTGCGGGACGCGCCGTGGAGCGCGGCGGCCAGGAGCGCCGCGGTCAGCGCGTAGAGGACGAGGAAGCGGAGCTGATCGGGAAAGCCGGGCGCGCCGAACGCGCGCGCCACCAGATGGAACGGAAGGCTCAGGATCGGCAGGCCGAGCCCGAAGTTGGAGTGCATTCCCCCGCGACCCCACACGTAGTCGTACCAGCCGCACGCGGGGTCGGGCATCGGCGCGAGCCGGCCCGCGAACCACGAGCGGAGCTGGAGCAGCACCGCCGGGTGCGTGTCGGCCGGGTACCACTGGCCGAACCGCGGGACGAGCTTCGCCCGCGCGTTCAGGGCGACGGCGCACGCGAGGCCGAACGCGCCGAAGAGGAGAAACCGGATCCGGCGCGGCCGCATCGCCGGGGGGAGCACCAGGGAGAGAATTCCGCGCGCCGCGCGGCCCTGTCAAACGCGGCGAGCGCCTCTTCTTGCACCTTGCGGCTGCCCGGCCCCGGGCCTACAAGTGGCCCGTGCGTGCCGTAGCCCTGCCGCGAGCGCTTCTTCGCGAAGCCCGGGTGGCCGTGGCGGTCGCCGTGCTCTTCGTGGTCGCGGCGCCGTGCGCGCTCGGTCCCGCGGTCGATCCCGTGCTGCGGATCCTCGGCCGGAGCGCGCACGCGTGCGCCTGCGGCATGGAGCCCGGCACATGCGGATGCCCGGAGTGCGCGCGCCTCGCGCACCTGCGGCTCGCCGAGCGCCCGCGCGACGCCGCGCCCGCGATGACGAAGGCGTGCGCGCAGAACCCCGCGATCCGCCTGGCGGCGCTCCCCGCGGGCGTCGCCGCCGCCGGGAACGTCGCGCTCCTTCCGGCGGGTCGCGAGCGGGCGCGCGTCCCGCTCCCCTCGCCGCTGCGTGCGGGGAAGACCCTCGAGCCGCCCACGCCTCCTCCCCGGCGGGCCGCGTAGCCTTCTTCCACCCCCGAGGGCCGGCTCCTTCACGCCGGACCCCGCGCGGAGCGCCGCGCGTTTTTCCGTCTTTTTCCCGGAGATTCAGAGATGGCTACGAGAACCGGCTTCCGGCTCTTGCGGGGAGCCGTGACCGACCATGCCGACCCGACCTTCGAGCTCCAGTAGGGTCGCGCTCGCGCTGCTCTCGCTGGCGCCGGTCGTGGCGGCGCCGCGCGCGGCCTTCGCGCAGGCGTGCTGCGCCGGCGGAAGCGCCGTGACGCCAGGCCGGCTCGCCGTGCACGAGGACTACCTCGTCGGGCTCGACGCGAAGGCCGGGCGCGTGACCGGCACGTACGACCAGAACGGTCACTTCGCCTACGCGAGCCACGACGAGGTCGATCTCGAGCAAGACGTGTTCGGCGCCGTGCGCGTCTTCGACCGCGGCCAGCTCGCCCTCCTCGTGCCGTTCGTCGAGACGCGCCGCACGGGCGAGACGCCGGCCGGGTCGGTCGCGCAGCTCGGCGGCGGCATCGGCGACGTGAACCTGAGCGCCCGCTACGACTTCGTGCGGGCCCACGAGTCGAGCGTCATGCCGGGGGTCGCGCTCCTCGCGGGGCTCACGGTCCCCACCGGCCGGCCGCCCGAGAAGGCGACGCCGCCCCTCCAGGCCGACGCGACCGGCATCGGCGCCTTCCAGCTCAACGCCGCCCTGGCCCTCGAGCAGACGTTCGGCCATTGGCTCGTGAACGCGACGGGGATCGTGGCCAAGCGCACGGCCCACGGCGGCGAGGTCCTCGGCACGCAGGTGACGCTCCTCGCGGCCGGCGCGTACACCTTCGACGATGACGCCGCGATCGCCCTCTCCGCCTCCTACGCCTTCGAAGGGAACGCGGGCTGCACCGGCGGCTCGGAGCTCTGCCCCGAGGGCACGTCGAGCGTGCCGGGCAGCGCGAAGGCGACCACCACGCTCACGCTGTCGGGCCTCTGGCCGGTGACCGACGCGTGGCGCATCCTCGGGGGCGTGTACTTCGCGCCTCCCGTGGGCGCGCTCGGCGACAACGAGCCCGCGACGGAGGGCCTGACCGTGACGGTGATTCGCGCATGGGACTGACGCGCATCGGGCTGCTGTTCACGACCCTCGCCGTGCCGGCGTTTTCGGCCTGCGCGCCCGCGCGGGCGCCCATCGCCGACGCGCCGCGCGCGCCCCTCGTCACGACGAGCGGCACGACCGAAGACCTCCGCGACGTCCTCGCCGCGTCGCCCTTCACGGTCCTCGTCTTCTTCTCGCGCGACTGCCACTGCCTCAGCCTGCACGAGGGCCGCCTGCGCGCGATGTACGCGGAGTACCGGCCGCGCGGCGTAGAGTTCCTGATGGTCGACTCCGAGGTCGGCGCGACCCCCGAGGGCGACGCGCGCGAGGCCGCGAAGCGCGCCTATCCCTTCCCGATGGTGATCGACCGCGGCGCCCGCCTCGCCGAGGCGCTCGACGCCCAGTACGCCACGTACACGGTGGTCGCCGACCGCGACGGGCGGGTCCTCTTTCGCGGCGGGATCGACTCCGACCGCTCGCACCTCCACGCCGACACCGATCCGTACCTTCGCGACGCGCTCGACGATCTGCTCGCCGGCAAGCCTCCGCGCCGCGCCGAGGCCAAGACGCTCGGCTGCTCCCTCGAGACGCGCTGACCCCGACCGCATGCCCCGCTCCACGTCCGGCACGCTCTGGTTCCTCGCCGCCGCCGCCGGCCTCGCGGTCGCGAACCTCTATTACGCGCAGCCCCTCGCCGCGACGATCGCGGCCGACCTGCGGGTCCCGGCCGAGGCGATCGGCGGCGCGATGACGCTCTCGCAGATCGGCTACGCGCTCGGCATGCTGCTGCTCGTGCCCCTCGGCGACGGGCGCGAGCGGCGCGGCCTGATGACGGTCACCGCCGGCGCGGCGTCGATCGCGCTCCTCGCGACCGCCGCCTCGCCCGACTACCCGTGGCTCGCGGCGAGCAGCCTGGTCCTCGGCTTCGCGTCGTCCCTTCCGCAGATGATCGTCCCGTATGCGGCCGGCATGGTCCCGCCCGAGGAGCGCGGCGCCGCGATCGGGACCGTCATGGGCGGCCTGCTGACGGGCATCCTGCTGTCTCGGACGCTGAGCGGCACGCTGGCGAGCGTCTTCGGGTGGCGGTCGACGTTCGTGTTCGCGGCGGCCATCATGGCGACGCTCGCCATCTTCGTCCGCGCGGTCCTGCCCGAGCAGCGCCCCGCCGAGCCCCTCCCCTGGGCCGCCATCGTGGGCTCGCTCGGAAAGCTCCTGCGCGCCGAGCCGCTCCTGCGTCTCCACGCGATCGTGGGCGCGATGGGGTTCGCGGCCTTCAGCGCGTTCTGGTCGACGCTCTCCTTCCACCTCGAGACGCTCGGGTACGGGAGCCGCACGGCGGGCCTCTTCGGGATCGTGGGCGTCTCCGGGATTGCCGCGGCGCCGATCGCCGGACGGCTCGCCGGCAGGGTGCGCCCGCAGCTCATCAACCTGGTGGGCCTCTTCGCCGCCGCCCTCGGGTTCGCGGTCTTCGCGTCGGCGCCGCGCTCGCTCGTGGTCCTCGGCCTCGGCATCGTGCTCCTCGACGGCGGCGTCCAGGCCAGCCACCTCGCGAACCAGACGGTCATCATCGGGCTCGCCCCCGAGCGCCGGAACCGCCTCAACGCCGTGTACATGGTGAGCTACTTCGCGGGCGGCGCGCTCGGCACGGCGATCGCCAGCGCCGCCTGGTCGCGCGGCGGCTGGCGGGCCGTGTGCGGCACGGGCGCGGGGCTCGCGCTCGCCGGGACCCTGCCGCTCGTCCGGGCACGCCGCCCGGGCCCCGCCGCCGCGGCTCAGTCGAGGTAGCGGGACGCGCCGGCCTCGCAGTACAGCCGGAGCTGCTCGAGGAGCACGGTCCAGAGGCGGACGCACTTGCGAAAGCTCGCGCCCTCGTCCGGCCAGCCTTCGTGGTCGAACTGGACGAGCGACCGCGCGCGATCGACCTGGAGGAGCGAGAACGTCGCGCGCGTCCCGGTCGACGCTCCGGGACCCTGCAGGCAGCGCCACACGACGCGGCGGTGCACGACGTCGTCCTCGACCTGCCAGCGGTACGTTGGGGCGGCGGCGAAGTCGAAGCGCAGCGAGTGTTCGCCGGCCGTGACCCGGCCGCCGTGCCACGACCGCAGCGCGTCGGGGCTGAGGAGCGCCTCGCGGATGCGATCGGAGGGCGCGCGCACGTAGAGCTCGTGGTGGATCGCGGGCATGGCGAGGAGCCCTGCGGGCAAGGCTCGGGCCGCGCCCCCTCAGATCCAGCCTGCGGCGCGCGCCTGCCGCTCGAGCGCCGCCGGCAGCGACCCCGCGAGCGTGCGCGTCGCGGGCTTGCCCGAGCCCTGGGTGGGGACCGTGAGCTGGACGGCGCCGCTCATGTCGATGTCCACGCGGAGCGCCTCCACGGCCCACTGGAGGGCGTCGGCGCGCGCCACGAGGAGCGCGGTGCCCGAGGTCGCCGCGCCGAGCGCGGACGCATAGGGCTGAGCGCCCGCGTGCTCCGCCAGCTCGCGCAGCGGCCGGAAGTCGGAGTTGCGGTCCTCGAGGTTGCGGTAGAACGCCGCCACCTCGGCCCACGAGCGGCGCGTGATTCGCCTCGGATCCCACACCATGGGCGCAAGGTTAGCGCGTCGGTAGGGCGCCGCTGGACCGGCCGGCGTGCTAACCGATCCGCCCATGACCACCGCGGCCGCCTTCCTCGCCGAGCTCGACGCGCAGAACGAGGTGGCCCTCGGGCGCATCGGTGCAGCCGCGGCATGCGAGCCGGGGGCCGGCGTGACGGTCGGCAAGCTCCTCTTCGTCGCGCTCAAGAACGAGATCGAGGCGACCGAGTGCGCCGCCGCGTGGATTGGCTCGACCCGGGAGATCGACGTGAAGCTCGCGCTCGCGCGGCAAGCGGGCGACGAGGCGAAGCACTTCCGGCTCATCGAGAAGCGCATCGCCGAGCTCGGCCTCGACGCGAGCGGCTTCGACCCCGCGCCTCGCTCCCCGATGCTCGAGTATCTCTCGACGCTGACGACGACGGTGGAGCGCGTCGCGGCGGGGCAGTTCACGCGCGAAGCGCTCGCGGTCGTGCGGAACGAGGAGTTCATTCGCTTCTGCGACAGCCAGGGCGACGCCGCGACCGCGGCCCTCTACCGCGACGTCATCCAGCCGGACGAGCGGCACCACCACGAGCTCGGGCGACACCTTCTCCTCCGCCTCGCGACGACCGAGGACGCGCAGGCCAGGGCCCGCGCCGCGGCGGGGCGCACCCTCGCGCTCGCCGAGGAGCTCCAGGAGATCGCCCGCATGAAGGCGGGCGTCTCGCGCGCGCCGGGGTGCTGAATACGTCCGAGGGGTGCGTCGCTCGACGAGAGAGACGCGCGGTCGTGGCCGGATTCGAGCCGGCCGGCGGGTCCGTCAAAGTCTGAACGGGCACGCGCGTTGACTCGGGCCGGTCGTGGGGCACGCCAGCGGTCCGAGCTAAGGTGCCTGCCATGGATCCCTACGTTCCCGCCCGCACAAAGGTCGTGCTTTCGCCTGGAGACTCCGTGCGCATCGCCCGGGAGTCGCAGGAGATGACGCTCTCGGAGCTGGCACTTGCGGCCAACATGACCGAGGAAGCGCTATCCGCCATCGAGGGCGGCGAAGCGCCCCTGGCCCGGGACCAGGCGGAGCGCCTGGCCGTGGCGCTCAAGCTTCATCCGAACGTGCTGCTAGAGCCGATGGTCTGAGTGTTAGGCCAGCGTCGCGGGCGCGTCCTGCATGCGGCGACGAGCCGCGGCCGGCGCCCGGTCCTTCATGGGCGCCCCGTTCGCCTTGTACGGGTAGCAGAGCAAGCAGCCAGCAAGACGGCTCTTGGGGCGGCGGCGCTTATGGTGGGCCATGGAGGCGAGGAGGGTTAACCACGAATCGGACGGAGGCTAGCGTGCGTCAAGGGGGCGGGTGGCACGGAGCGCGGCTGCGCTGACTCGTCACGAAGCTCTGTTCGACGTGTGGAACCGATAAGTGTGGGCCAACACCCCATCAATCCATCGGGCGCACGGGCCGTCGGTCGCTCGATGGGGTGCGGCCATGAGCGGCGCGAAGCGTGGGCCTGGGCGACCGGCGTTCGCCGAGGGGACTGCGAAGACGGCGTGTTCACGATCCGGCTGAGCGAGGAGGAACGTGCGGCGATCTCCGCGGCGGCAGAGCGAGCCGGAAAGCCGGTCACGCAATGGGCGCGAGAGGCACTCGTCGCTGCCGCGGCACATAGGGAGGCGTCCTCACCTCATGCGAATCTTGGCGGTTCAAGGCAGTCGTCCGTGACGAGACCCTTCGCCACATAGTCGCTAGGAAGGCCCGGTCCAACTATTGGCGTGCCCGTGTCCTCCAGGCTCGCCACATGCGCGTTCAGGTTGAAGATAAAGCGCACAGGGTCTTCGCGCTTTCCCATGCCATATGCATCGTGTACCGCTTCATCCAGCGCGGCTTGGGCATCCTTCAGTGGATGCGCTCCCGGGTCTTCCAGAGAGATGTACAGCTCTCGGAGATTCATCCGATGCTCGGATAGCAGAGTACGGCGCAGCCTTCGTAGCATTACCGCCGCGGCCGCCACCCTCCGCACCGCCGCGGCGGTTGCCGCCTGGGGCCATGCAAAACTGTCGAATACGGTCGTGTTCGTATACCGCGGGTCACCTTTGAACGTCGAGCACCGTTCATTGAACCACAGCCAGTGTAGTTGTGATTGAAGAATTCCAAAACTATAATCATCATCGAGCGGGAACGCAACGACGACGTCGCTGGGGCGGACGATGGACGAGACGAAGTCGAAGATCGGTCGCTTCGTCACGCGCGAGCATGCGATGTAGCGTTTCATGCCTGCCAGACGCCGGACAAGCTCCGGACGTCCACGCCATAGTCGCCACCAGCGTTTCGCATGGCTTTGACGTGGACCCGTGCGCTTTTTTGTTTTCTCGTATTCGCCTTCGGCGGCGGAAACAATGTCGTTCATGACGCGCTCTCTCACCCACTCGAAGGCCCGGCCCGATGACCGCGCGGATATGAGGTCGGCTCGGTCAGAGAGATCGATCACGTAGCGCCATTTATCCGGCGCGATTCCGGAGATGAGCTCATCTCCAGTCAAATATGGATGGATGACCGCGCGCGCCGCCTCACCGCGTGTGAGCGCCTCCGCCTCCATCCGCTTCAGCAGGAAGCCCTCGTGCCCATGCGTAAGACCCTGCGAACAGAGGTCGGATTCCGCGTTGGCTTTCAGTGTCCTGGCGGCGGTTACGTCGACCTCGCGGAGGGACGCTGGAATCCGGTCGAGGAGGACTTCGCGCCATGGACTATCGATCTGGTCTCCCTCCTGCACTGAGAGTCGCTTTTTGCCGGTGACCTGGGCCTTCACCCAGTTGACGATGGATACATGTACGACGGCGCGCCCGGGCCACACCTGCGTCGACACGGCGTCGACAATCGTCCCGCCATTCTGCACGACGTGGTCGAGTCCACCTTCGCGAGAGAAATTCTGGCGAATGGTGTTGGTGCCGACGAGTCCAATCCTGCCACCATCCGGAAGTTCGTCGTGCGCCCGCCGGAACCAGTAAACGCAGTAGTCGGCCCGCCCGGGCACCCCTGGGTAGCGCGCGCGCACCCGCCGCATGTATTCCGGCGACAGCTCCGTACTTGCCTTGTTTTTTGACTGAAACGGCGGGTTTCCGATGATTATGTCAGCCGACGGCCACCTGCAGAACATCGCGTCGTTGCATTGCACATTCTCGTCGAGGTTTTCGAGCGGAAGCGGCGCGTCGAAGTCGAGACCAACACGCGAATCCTCAAGGGCGTGCTGCGCTTCGTCGAAGGCGAGCTTCTTGGCAAGCACCAGCGTGACCTTAGCGAGTTCCACGGCGAAAGGATCGTTGTCCAAGCCAAAAAACTGTTTGGTCTGAATCGTCGTCGCTGCCCCCATCTTGAGGCGCGACGTCTCCTTGTATTCGTCGTGAACACGTTCGATAATGCTTAATTCAAGCCGCTTCATTTCTCGGTACGCAACGTAAAGGAAGTTTCCGCTTCCACACGCCGGATCCAAGACGCGCACGCTCGTCAGTTCGCTGCGCAGTTGAAGTAATTCTTTTACGGAACCCGCGCCTTGAATTCGTGACTGCCACGGCTGAACGATCGTCGGCAGGATGACCCGCATAATCTCTGCTTCTGGAGTATAGTGGGCGCCTTTGCGATGCCGATCGGCGCTCTCCATGCTCTCTTGAAATAGTGTGCCGAATATGGCCGGATTGATCCGGCTCCAGTCTTCTGCGCATGCTTCTCGTAGTGCGGACGACTCGTCATTAGTTAGTTCGATCGGGTCCACCTGCGAGAATATGCCGCCGTTGAAGTACCTTACGCTTTTGAATCGCCCGCCGCGCGCTCGTTCGCTGCGGTTCATTTGAGCGAACAGCGCTCCCAGCAGGTCGTACGAGCTTCCGCCATCCGCACATTCCGAGACGAGCTCGGTGAACAGGCCGCGCGGGAGTAGCCCAGTATCCTCCGAGAACATGGCCACGACGCACTGAAGCGTGAACCGCTGCGCGCGCTCGCGTGTCTCGCCACGCTTTACAAGTGCGCGAAAGAGGTCGCCAATTTTCATTGCCGCGTCGTCCGTGACGGCTGCGCGGTTGTTTCGAAATTGCGGCTCGTGCAGCTCTGGAAACATAAAGTTCAGTGCCGTGTATCGCGGCAAGAACTCGTCCAACGTGAGCCTGTCCATTGGCTCGTCGAGCTGGGTGTTAAAGTCGTAAATCCAAAACTCGTTGAAGTTGCACAGCATGACGTAGCGCGGTCGGTCTGGCGTGAGGCGGATCCAGTACTGCATCGCCTGGGCGTAATGGCGCGCGAGCTTTTCCCCGCGCTTCTTCATCTCTATAAGAACGCGCGGCCTCCATACTAGGTCAGCAAACTTCGTTCGACCGTCCTGCATCTTCACTCGATCTTCGAGGACGGCACCAGCCTCCTTGTACCCGGCATGCCCGAACGCTCGGAATAGGCGATCGCAGAAGACTTGCGCGTCCCCTTTTTCGTCAGAACACGTCCGTGCGTAATTGACGAAGGCCCGGAGGTCCCTCTCTACGTCTCTCGACGGCGGCGGCTCAGACGGCGGGGACGATGGTCGCGGGGCTGGCCGGCTGAGGCTTTTGGCTCGCGGCAGTTCGGTCCGCTCGGCTAGCGAGCCAGAATCGTCCTGCGGCTGGATGAACTTTGCGCGCTCGCCGGGTGTCGAAGTCTCCGGTGTCGCCTTCTTCTGCTTCCCCGCCATGCACGGGATCGTCGCTCGCACGGCGCGGGCGCCCGGAGTTTCGAGGCCGCGCGAAAACGCGATGACACCTAAGTCGCCGGTCGGACAGGGCGCACGAGGATCGCGCCTACAATCAATGTCACCCGAACCGATGTACAGTGGCCACTCGGTACTTATGTAAGCATCGCCATCCTCTACATCTGCCAGCCGTGCGGACACGCCGCCGCTGTAGGCCACGCCCCGCTGAGCGCGACCTCCAGCGACGCCTGCGCCAGCCGCGCGACCCGTAGCGCGAGCCCGGCGCTTACCCCGTACCGCCTTCGTTCGCGGTCGCCCTGACGGTCCCCACGTTCGCCCCGAGCGCCCTCGCAACTTCTCGAGGGGGCTGTGCCGCGTGGCCGGGAACCGGAGCGCCGCCTTCGCGTTCGCCTGCTCCTCGGGGGTCAGGTCGCTCGTCCGCCTGGTCTCGTTCTGCGGCCTCGACGTTCCCTCGAGATCGGCACGGGGTGAGTCTAGTTCCGGGCGGTCAATGCGACGCGTCAAGTGGCACCTGAAATCCGGCCGCTACCAGACGCGCCTCGCCGAGATAGAGATGTGCCTCGCCTGGGGAGAGCGCTGTCCTAATTCGCCCGGAACTGACGCACGGCGTCGCCATGGCATCGGGTCGTTGACCGGCTACTCTTGGATCGTGGGAGAAACGCCTTACCGGACCAACGCGCGTCCATTCGTGCTGGCGCCCGACCTTCGCCTGCCGGCCTATCCGGTGATGTGGCCCGAGACACGAACGGGGACGATCTGCGTGTGGGTCGAGGTTCTGGCGTTGGTCGTCCAGGTCGTGCTGGGGATCTGGTGGTGATGGCCCCCGCCGGCCTTCCTGCCTCCAAGACGACATCCGCCACGTGCACGGCTACGAGGCCCGCTGGGTCGAGTCCGTACCGATCCACGAGACCCACCAGGGCAAGACCGTCTGGGAGGGCGAGGTCCAGGTCTTTGAGCTCGTGGGGCACCCAAAGGCCAAGCGGGCATATGCTTGGAGCCATGCGACGGAGGGGGCCCGTCGGGGATTCCACGCGGTGCTGGGCTGCCTCGGGTCGATGGGCCCGCAATGGCGGTCAGGACCGCCGTGCTGGCGGAGTACCGGGGGAAAAAACCAGAGTTTGCCTCCGCGAATTAGGACAAGTGCCCCGGGAGGGGGGCGCATTCGTCGGCCTGACGGGCGCATCTCTTCGCAAGGGAGACGCGTCCATCGAGGCAGAAGCGTCCGTTTCCGACGCACCGGTGCATCGCTCTCATTCTCGGGTGCGTCGTTCGTGCGAAGCGATGCGTCCCTCGACGAGAGAAACGCGCCTCTCCGGGGAGAGAGACGTGGCTCTGCTGGAGAGGGGCGCATTCGTCGGCCTGAGGGGCGCGCCGCTTTCGCAGAGAGACGCGTCTCTCGAGGTCAGAGCCGTCCGTCTCCGGCCCACCGGTGCATCGCTCTCGCTCTCGGGCGCGTCATTCGTGCGAAGGGATGCGTCCCTTGACGAGAGAAGCGCGCCTCTCCGAGAGAGAGATGGGCCTCTCCAGCAGAGGGCCGCAGTCCTCAACCTGACGGGTGCGCCTCTTTCGCAGAGAGACGCCTCCGTCGAGCTCAGAGCCGTCCCTCTCCAACGCACCGGTGCCTCGCTCTCGTCCTCGGGCGCGTCATTCGTGCGAAGCGATGCGTCCCTCGACGAGAGAAACGCGCCTCTCCGCGAGAGAGATGGGCCTCTCCAGCAGAGGGGCGCATTCGTCAGCCTCAGGGGTGCGCCTCTTCGCAAGAGAGACGCGTCCGTCGAGCTCAGAGCCGTCCCTCTCCGTCACGGAGATGCACCCTTCGTTAGGGAGCGCTCACTGCACGCTCACCCGTCCACGGGAACGAAGTCGACCTTGTCGCGCACGCCGCACTCGGGGCAGTGCCAGTCGGCGGGGACCTTCGCCCATGCCGTGCCAGGGGCGAAGCCCTCGCGCGGGTGGCCCTCGCGCTCGTCGTAGGTATAACCGCACCCGGGGCAACGGAACCGCGGGCTCGCCTTCGCCGCGCCGGGCTCCGCGGTCGTCGTGCCCGCGACGGCCCGAGCGGCCCGTGCGCCGGCGACGTTCGCGCGCGAGAGGTCGCCGCCGTAGTGGGCGAAGACGCGCTTGTCCATCACCCGCCGCCAGAGCGGGGGCACGAGCGCCACGAGGATCATCGTCGCGTAGCCCGACGGCAGGTTCGGCGCGCCGTCGAAGCTGCGGAGCGCCTGATACCGGCGCGTCGGGTGCGCGTGGTGATCGCTGTGCCGCTGCAGGTGATAGAGGAACACGTTCGAGACGACGTGGTTGCTGTTCCAGCTGTGCGCGGGCAAGCACCGCTCGTAGCGCCCGTCGGCGCCGCGCTGGCGCACGAGGCCGTAGTGCTCGAGGTAGTTCACGACCTCGAGCAGCGAGAACCCGATGACCGCCTGGAGCAGCAGGTACGGCACGATGCTCGCGCCGAACGCCGCGACGAGGGCGCCGAACAGCACGATCGACATCGCCCACGCGTTCAGCACGTCGTTCTTCCACGTCCAGAACGACTCGCCGTTGCGGGAGAGGCGCGTTCGCTCGATCTCGCAGCTCGACGTGAAGCTGCCCGCGACCGTGCGCGGCCAGAAGGCGTAGAAGCTCTCGCCGAAGCGCGCGCTCGCAGGGTCCTCCGGGGTGGCGACCCGCACGTGGTGGCCGCGGTTGTGTTCGACGTAAAAGTGCCCGTAGGCCGACTGGGCGAGGGCGATCTTGCTGAGCCAGCGCTCGAGACCCTCGCGCTTGTGCCCGAGCTCGTGGGCCGTGTTGATCGCGATGCCGCTCACGCAGCCCACGGTCAGCGCGAGCCCGAGCTTGGCGACGAACGACAGGTTGCCGTGGCCCCAGCACCAGCACGCGGCGACGAGCGACGCGTACTGGAGGGGCAGGTACGCGCACACGCAGGCCAGGTAGTACCGGTCGCCCTCGAGGGCGCCGATCGCGCCGTCGGGCGGGTTCTTCGCGTCCGGGCCGATGATGAAATCGAGGAGCGGGATGATGACGAACACGACCAGCGGCCCCGCGAACCAGAAGACCGTCAGGCCCGTGAAGTGCGCGAGGAGCCAGGCGAGGAGCGGCAGGAGCGGCACGAGGACCCCGAGCAGCCACGCGTAGCGCTTCGGGTCCCGCCAGGCGGGGTCGAAGGCCGCGCCGCCGTCGGGGACCACGGCTACGGCCGGAGCAAGGGCGCTTCTCATGCTTCGACTTTGCCGGCCTCCGCGCCTCTACACCTGGTGAGGCGGTGCCAATTTTCAGGTCACTACGGGCCATGAGACGCCCATGCGAGGTCCCCCGCGCTCACGCCTGCTGGAGAGAGAGCACGTGCCCGTCGGGGTCGCGGAACCAAGCGATGCGGGCGCCGCTCGGCGCGGTCCAGATTCCCAGCGCGTCTTGCTCCATGCCCTCGTAACGCTGGAACTCTACGCCGCGGGCCACGAGCGCCCGCACGGTGTCCGCGATGTCGTCGACCGCCCAGCCGAGCGCCGTGTACGGCGCCGCTCGCGCCGCCTCGACCTTCTGCACGCGGACCGTCCTCCCCGCTCCGCGCGAGGTTATGGCACCGCGTGCCCCCGAGCGCCTGCAACGCGCCTTCCCAGGGCGCGGGAACCTCGGACGAGTCTCGCTGTCTGACTGGGCGAGCGCGGCACCCGGCCACGCCGGAGGTAGCGGGGAGCATGGAAGGACGGGGCTCGCTGGCCGCGGCGCTGCTGGTCGCCGCGATGGGCGGGTGCGCCGCGCCCGCCGGGGAAGACGGCGCCGCACAGGACGCGCCGGAGGAAGAGGCGCCGCTCGATTCTGAGCGTCGACGCGGTGGACATCGTGCACGGCGCGCTGCGGATCAGCGCGACGATGGCCGACGGCGCAGCCGACGTGTCCGTGCGGCTCGACGGCGACTGCGAGCACCACGACGTCGGCGGCGGGATCTCGACCCGCGCCGCGCTGGTCTGGTCGCTCGGCGAAGAGGAGGTCGCGGAAGCGATGCAGTGCGGGCTGCAGGTGCGCGCACGCGGGCGCGAGGACGGGCGGAGGGTGGTCCGGGTCGCGACGGTCGGCGCGTCCGCCGACCTCGGCCTCGCCGAGGTCGAAAGTACGGAGGGGCCGCAGGCCCAGTCGATCGTCGTCGGCGAGAACGGCGTTCGCATCGGCTTCACGCAGGTGAGCCAGGGCGCGCGCCTCGTCACAGTCGACGGCGCCATCGAGGCCGACCCGCCCGACGACGACGGGGGCGGCGCGGAGGACTCCCCTGCGTCGTTCACGATCTCCCGGCTCGACTTCGCGCGCGCCGTCCTGCGCGAGCGCGAGGTGCGCCTCGACGGATCCGGCTTCGTGCCCTCGATCGCCTTCGGTGGTTCGGTCGCGCAAGCCGACGCACCCGAAAGCTTCGGCGCCGAGACGATCGATCCCAACGAGCCGTAGCGCTTGCTCCGGTCACGGACGCGCCCCATGAATGACCCGTGCCCGAGCCGCCGGACCTCGTCGCGAGCCTGCAGAAGTTCGGAGCCGACTCCGTGTCGTTCCTCGCGCTCGAGTCGCACATGCGGCACTGGTCCGAGGCTCCGGACGCCGCTGTCGCCTATGTCGACACGGGACGCGCGTGGATCGCCGCGGGCTCGCCCCTCGCCGAGCCCACCCGCAGGGCCGAGGTCGCGCGCGCCTTCGTCCGGGAAGCGGCGCGCGCGCGGCGACGGGCGTGCTTCTTCGCGTGCGAGGGAGCCGAGCTCCCGGGCTTCGCGCGGCTGCTCCTCGGCGAGCAGCCCGTCTGGGCCCCCGGGGCGTGGCGGGCCGGCCTCGCGAAGCACCGGAGCCTCCGCGAGCAGATCCGCCGGGCGGTCGCGAAGGGGGTCACGGTCCGGCGCGTCGACGCGAGCGAGCTCGCGCCCGGCGCGGCGCTGAGGGCGCGCGTCGAGGCGCTCGCCGAGGACTGGCTCGCGTCGAGGCGCATGGCGCCCATGGGCTTCCTCGTGGCCCTCGAGCCCTTCCACCGGCCGGAGGAGCACCGCTACTTCGTGGCCGAGCGAGACGGGCGCCTCGTGGCGTTCCTCTCGGCGGTGCCAATCTACCCGCGGGCCGGGTGGCTCGTCGAGGACGTGGTGCGCGTCCCGCGGGCGCCCAACGGCACGACCGAGGCGCTCCTCGACGCGATGATGCAGGCGGTCGGCGAGACCGACGCCGTGACCCTCGGCCTCGCGCCGCTCTCGGGCCCCATCGGTCCCGCGCTTCGCGCCATCCGGTTCGTGTCGCGCCCCATGTTCGACTTCGCGGGCCTCCGCGCGTTCCGGCAGCGCCTGCGGCCCTCGCACTGGGAGAAGGTCTGGCTCGCGTACCCCGAGGCGGATCCGCCGCTGATCCACGTGCTCGATTCGCTGCGCGCCTTCGCGGGGGGCTCCATCGCCGGCTTCGCGATCCGGTCCGTCCTGCGCCCCCCCAGCGGCCCGCCCTGGGCGCTCGCGCTGCCCCTCGTCCCCTGGACGTTGCTCCTCGCCGGCCTGGCGGTCTCCGGCCGCGCGTCGCTCGTCGGGTACTCGGCGGGCGCGCTGGGCGCGTGGGTGGCCTTCGACGCCCTCCTCGCCGCAGAGCTGTTCTGGAGCGCCCTGCGCCCGAGTCGCGGGCGGCTGGCGATCGGCGCGGCGGCGGCGTCGCTCGACGCGGGCCTCTCCGTGCCGCACCTGATCTTCACGGGCCTCGGCCGGACGGCCGCCGCCTTCGCCATGCGCGGGCTCGCCGTGCTCGCGCCGTGCTTCGGGGCCGCCGTCCTCGGGTGGCTCGCGCTCCGGACCGGGCGGCGACTCGGTCCCGGCGCCTGACCGCCGAGGCCGCGCCCGCCCGCGCCCGACGTTACAATGGCGGCCGTGACCTACGCGTTCGGCGATTTCGAGCTCGACACCGCGACGTACGAGCTCCGGACCCGGGGCCACGCCGTGGAGCTCCAGCCGAAGGTGCTCGAGCTCCTCGCGTACCTGCTCGAGCGCCGCGACCGCGTGGTCGGCAAGCGCGAGCTGCTCGAGGCGCTCTGGCCCGACGTGCGCGTGGGCGAGTCTTCGCTCGCGTGGTGCGTGAGCCAGGCGCGCAAGGCGCTCGGACAGGCGCGGACCGCGGGCGGCCCCATCGAGACCGTGCATGGCCGCGGCTATCGCTTCCGCGCCGAGGTGAAGCCGCGGGCGTCCCTGCCCCCGCCGCCCGCCGCGGGGCTCTTCGTCGGCCGGCAGGCCGCGATGGGCGCGCTCGCCGCCGCGGTCGAGCGAGCCCTCAAGGAGCGACGCGGCTCGGCGCACGTGCTCCTCGGGGAGGCGGGCATCGGCAAGACGCGGTGCGCCGAGGAGCTCGTGGCCGCCGCGCGCGCCGCCGGCGCCAGCGCCTGGGTGGGCCGCTGCCTGGAGGACGAGGGCGCCCCGGCCTTCTGGCCGTGGATCCAGGTGCTGCGGCAAGCGGCGCGCGACGGCGTCGCGGCCGACGCGCTGCTGGCCGACCTCGTTCCGCGCGAAGCCGCGCCGGCCGACCCGACGTTCATGGGCGCGCGGCAAGAGGGCTTCTGGATCCTCGACCGCATGGCCCGGCTGCTCCTCGGCGGGCCGGACGACGCGCCGCGCGTCCTCGTCGTCGACGACCTGCACTGGGCGGATCTCCCCTCCCTCCGCCTCCTCGAGCTGCTCGCGAACGAGCTCGACGACCACGCGGTGACCGTCGTCGCCACGCTGCGCGACACCGACGAGCCGCGCCACCCGTCGTGCAAGCCGGTGCTCGAGCGCCTGCGCCGGCGCTTCGAGGGCCTGCCGCTGTCCGCCTTTCGCGCCGCCGAGGTGGAGGCGTGCCTCGCGCACGCGATGGGCCGCGCGCCGAGCGCGGCGGTCGTCGCCGACGTCCACCGGCGCACGGGCGGCAACCCCCTCTTCGTGCACGCCATGGCGCAGCGGCTCGTCGAGCGGGCCGACCGGGGCGAGGCGGGAGGCCTCGAGGAGCTCGCCGATCTCGGGGGCGCCCGGGGCCTGGTCCTCGGGCGCCTCGACCGGCGAGACCCCGCGCTCCGCGGCACCCTCGAAGCCGCCAGCGTCCTCGGCGACGCCTTCGAGCTGCCGGTGCTCGCCGCGACGATGGACGCGACCCCCGAGTCGCTCGTCCCCGTCCTCGACGGCGCGGTCCGCGCGCGGCTCCTCGAGCGGCGGTCCGCGGCCGGCGCGTTCGTGTTCGTGCACGACCTCGTGCGCCTGGCGATCCAGGCCGAGATGTCCGAGGCCGCGCGCTGCCGGTGGCACCGGCGCGCGGGAGAGGCCCTGGAGGGAGGCGCGCCCGACGCCGAGCGCCTCACGCGCATGGCGCACCACTTCCACCAGGCCCTCCCCGCGGGGACGCACGCCAAGGCCGTCGCGTACTCCACCGCGGCGGCGCGGGAGGCGGCGCGCGTCTTCGCGCACGAGGAGGCGCGGGCGCACTGGCTCCGCGCGCTGGAGGCGCTCGATTTCGAAGACGTGCGGTCCGACGCGGAGCGCTGCGCCGTGCTCACCGGCCTCGCGTCGACCGAGCTCCACCTCGGCATGCGGGCCGAGTCGCGCGAGCGGGCCCGCGTGGCCGTGCAGCTCGCGAAGCGGGCGGGAGACGGCGCGCAGCTCCTCGCGGCCGCGCGCGTGCTGCGGCACTCGCTGCTCTCGCACGTCAGCGTCGACCCGCTCGCCCGCGACGCGCTCGAGTCCGCGCTGCCCCTCCTCGACGACGCGGCCGATCGCACGAGCGCCCTCAGCCTGCTCGGCGCCGTGCACCTCGCCGCGTCCCCCGACCCGCGGAGCCGCGAGGCGAGCGAGGAGGCCCTCGGCGCGGCGCGCGAGCGCGGCGGGCAAGGCCTGCTCGAGGCGCTCTGGTCGCGCGCGTTCTGGCTCGCCGGGCCCGGCGACGTGTCCGAGGCCCTTCGCGTGACGGAGGAGATGCTCCGGCTCGACGCCGCCCTCGGTCGGTCGTGGTGGAGCGGCGAGGCGCACTACGCCGCGTTTTGCGCGCACGCGTACCGGGGAGACATGGCGGCCGCCGAGCGCAGCCTCGAGGAGCTGGGCGGGCTCGCGAAGTACTGCCGGCTGCGGGAGGCCCAGTGGCATCACGAGCGGCTTCGCGCGCAGCTCGCGCTGCAGCGCGGCGCGGTGGACGCGTCCGAGGCGGCGTGGAGCGAGCTGGCGGGCCGGCCGGGCCTCGCGGCGCTCAACTACGTGCGGGCGATCGACCCGATGCACAGGCTCCTCTTCGCGATCGCGCGCGACGACCGGCCGGCCGATCGGGACGAGCTGGCGCGCCGCCTCGCGCGGTGGTCACCGGGCCCTCGCGCGGAGGCGATGGCCGTGCGGGCGCTCCTCGACGGAGGGCACGCCGCGGAGGCGCGGCGGCGGTTCGAGGACCTCGCGGGCCGCGGCGTCGACGCGCTGCCCCGCGACCGGACGTTCCTCGCCTGCGCCTCGGCGCTCGCGTTCACGGCCGTGGCGCTCGAGGACCGCCCGCGGGCGGGCGAGCTCGAGGCCGTGCTCGAGCCGTTCGCGGCGTTCAACGCGCCCGATCTTCTCGTGACGACGATGGGCTCCGTGGCGCTCCCCCTCGCCGTCCTCGCCCACTTCCTCGGCGACGCCCGGAAGGCAGCCGACCGCTTCGAGCTGGCCATCGCGCGCAACGCCGAGATGGGCCTCCGCGCGCACCAGGCCCGCGCGGAGCTCGCGTACGCCCGGTCGCTCGGCGAGGGCCGCGCCGGGCGACCACGCGCCGCGGCGCTCGTGCGGTCGGCACGGAGCACCGCGTCGGACCTGGGCCTGCCGGGCCTTCTCGAGGAGGCCCGCGCGGCCGAGCGCGCGCTCCGCTGACCCCTGTGACGCCATGGCTCCGGCTGTGGCACGAAGCCAGCGTCGAGCCCGCTCGCGCGCAGGCGACGCGCGAGCGCCAATCCCAGGAAACCATTTGCCTTTCTCATCCGGGCAAGCTCGTTGCAACGGTCGCGGTTCGTGCCCATCGAACAAGCAGGAGACACGAACCATCCATCGAAGCAATCCGTGGCCGTCCTCAACACCGACTACGCCACTCTCGAGGGCCTCGCGCTGGCCCTCGGCGACGCGGGCTATCGCCCGTTCGTCCTCAACACGATCGGAACGACCCGCGACCAGCTCGCGGACTTCATCGGGGAGGTCGACCCCGTCTGCGTCGTCTTCGACATCGGGCCGCCGTACATCGAGGCGATCCGCCACTGGGACGAGCTGACCCGCACCCGCGCCGCGCGCGGGCGGCCCTTCGTCCTCATGACGACGGGGCGCGGCCTCGAGATTGGCCGCTTCGGCGACGGGGCGACCGAGATTGTCGAGAAGCCCTTCTCCTTCTCGCAGCTCGTACGCGCCGTGCGGCGCGCCCTCGTCAGGGTTCGCTCTTCAGCCGCCCCGTGAGCCGCGCGACGGCGACGAGGAGCTCCGCGGGGTCGATCGGCTTCGACAGGTGCTCCTGGAAGCCGGCGAGCAGCGACTCGGCCCGGTCACTCCGCTGCGCGTGCGCCGTGAGCGCGACGGCGGGGAGCTGGGCGGTGCGGCGGTCGGGCCGCGCGCGGAGCTTGCGGACGAAGCTGTAGCCGTCTTCGCCGGGCATCCCCACGTCGCTCAAGATCAGGTCGATGGCGGGATCGGCGGCGACCGCCGCCATCGCCTCCGCGACCGACGTGACCGCGTTCACGGTCGCCCCGGCCTGCTCGAGCATCACCGCGAGGAGCTCGCGGTGATCCTCCTCGTCGTCGACGACGAGGACGCGCAGTCCATGGAGGTCCACGCTGGGCGTCGGCGGAGCGAGCGGATACGCGCTCTCGTCGACCTTCGCGGCGATCGGCAAGGTGACGGTGAACGTGGAGCCCTGCCCGAGGCCGGGGCTCTCGGCGCGCACCGAGCCTCCGTGCAGCTCGACGATCGCCTTCACGATCGAGAGCCCGAGGCCCATGCCCATGTGGATGCGCGTGGTCGACGCGTCGGCCTGGCGGAAGCGATCGAAGACCGCCGGCAGGAGGTCGCCTTCGATGCCGTGCCCGTTGTCCCTCACCTGGAGCTGCACGTGGGACCCGACGCGGCGCAGGTCGATCGAGACCTCGCCGTCGCGCGGCGTGAACTTCACCGCGTTCGCGAGCAGGTTCCACGCGACCTGCTGGAGGCGCTGCGGATCGCCGGCGTACGGGGCGAGCAGTCGATTCGAGGCTGATGTGGAACCGCACGCCCTTCGCGTCGGCGGCCGGCCGCATCGCGTCGACGACGAGCTCGACGACGTTGGGCAGGTCGACGCTGCGCACGTCGAGCGCGAGCTTGCCCTGTCACGATCCGCGATCACGTCGAGCAGGTCGTCGATGAGCCGCGCCTGCGCGCGGGCGTTTCGCTCGATGATCATCAGGCCCCGCTCCCGGCGCTCGACCTCGGAGGGCCCGACCCGGAGCATCCGCGCCCACCCGAGGATGGCGTTCAGCGGCGTGCGGAGCTCGTGGCTCAGCATGGCGAGGAACTCGTCCTTCGCGCGGCTGGCCTCCTGCGCCTCCGCGTAGAGGCGCGCGTTGTCGATGGCGATCGCCGCGGCGCGCGCGAGCTGCTCGGCCAGCGCGAGGTCCTCCGGCCCCAGCGGGCGCGAGGCCTCGGTGGCGCCGAGCGTGATGGCCCCGAAGGTGCGGTCCCGCGCCCGCATGGGGACGATCATCCGGGACCGGACGCCGACGCGCCGGAGCAGCTCGAAGTGCTCCTGGCTCGCGGCGAGCGACCGGAGCCCGGCGTCGCCGACGTCCTCGACGAGCTCCGATTGGCCGGTGCGCACCACGGCGGCGAGGCCGGACGCCGCGGCCGGATCCGGCGGGAAGAGCCGCTCGATCTCGAAGAGCCACCTGGCCTTGGCGGGGTTCGAGTGCGAGTACGCGAGGAGGCGGAAGGCGCCCGTCTCGTCGCGCACCTGCACGAGGCACCAGTCCGCGACGCGCGGCACGGCGAGGCCCGCGACGGTGCGCAGCGTCGTCGCGTAGTCGATCGACGACGCCAGGATCGCGCTCGCCTCGCCGAGGAAGAGGAGTCGCTCCTCCTCGCGGCGCTTGGCGGTGACGTCGCGGAACACGAGCACGACGCCGACGAGCTTCCCGGTCGCGTCGCGGATTGGCGCGCCGCTGTCGTCGATGGCCAGCTCGGCGCCGTCGCGGCGGACGAGCACCGTGTGGTCGGCGAGGCCGACGACGACCCCCTCGCGGAGGACCTTGGTGACCGGGCTCTCGACCTCGAGGCGCGTCTTCTCGTTGATGATGTGGAAGACTCGCTTGAGGGGCAGCCCGTGGGCGTCGGCGCTCGACCAGCCGGTGAGCTCCTCGGCGACCTCGTTCATGAAGTTCACGGAGCCTTCGTGGTCCGTCGCGATGACGGCGTCGCCGATGCTGCGGAGGGTGGTCGAGAACCAGGCGTGGCTGACGCGAAGGTCGTCGAGCGATCGCTGGTGGTCGCTCGCGTCCGAGAGGACGGTGACGACCGTGAGCGCCCCGCTCGCGTCGGAGACGGGGAAGCTTCGCGCCCGGTACGCGACCTCGCGGCCGGTCGAGCGGTTGCGAAAGACGTAGCGCGCCTCGACCCGCTCGCGCGTCGCGAGGGCCCGGCGCGTCGGGAGCATCTCGGTGGGCACGGGCTTTCCGTCGGCGTCGAGCACCTCGAAGCGCTGGGTCGGGAACTCCATGCCGCGGAGCGGGAACGACGCGCGCTCGTCGACGCCGAAGAGCTGCGCGGCCGCGCGGTTCGCGTAGATCAGCGACCCGCCCGCCCCCACGGCGAAGACCGCGTCCTCGACGTGATCGAGCACCGCCGCCAGGGAGGCGGCTTCCGGAAGCGAGGGTGTAGCGGGGTCCATTGGACCGCCCGACGATAACGAAATGTCCCGCGACTCGCGCGTAGCGAATTGCCCCGAAGAGACCATCGCCGTCCGACGTCGCCGGCATATTTGCCGACGAACGGTGTTGCCTCCGCGCGCCGTTCAGACGATCGCGGCCTGACGCGCGGAGGTCCGCTTGCGGAGCGCGATGTCGCGGAACTCGCGGCGGCCGATGCGGAGCCGCGAGTACACGGTGTTGAGGTTCACCTCGAGGGCCTGCGCGATCTCGGGCGCGGTCCGCTCCTCGAGGGCGGCGAGGTGGAGCGCCCGGCGGCGCTCGGCGTTCATCGTCGCGAGGATGGCGCGGACTTCGCGTGCGGCCTCCGCGCGCTCGGCCTCCTCGTGCGGGCCGGCCGACCGGACGTCGGCGAACGTGTCCGTGTCGACGTCCTCCAGCCGCTGTCGGGCCTGCCCGCGCCGGTGGGTGCGCACGACGCGCACGAGGATCGCCGACAGCCAGGCTCGTATGGATGCCCGCGGCTCGAAGTCGCCGAGCCTGCGGAGGACGACGACGAAGACCTCCTGCATCACGTCATCGACGGCGTTGGGCGCGACGCCCAGCCGCCGGGCGTGTCGCCACACGAACGGCGCATACTCGCGATACACGGCATCGAAGGTCGAGGGAGCCACCACGGGACGCGCATCGCGGATGAGCACTCGCCGTGCCGGCCCCGCAAGACGGGCGGCCCCTCGCCTTGCAACGAAATTTTGCGGGGAGGCAGCGGATGGCTACGCGCCAGAGTGTGCCAGACACGGGCACCGACGTCGTAAACGGGGAACACCGCATGCAAGCGCTCGCCGGCGTTTACCCCTTCCACCCCCCGAGGAAGCCATGCAACCAGCGACGAGCGGAGATCGAGCGACGACTCAGCGGCCCATCGACGGCAGCGGCACGTTCATGCTCGGAGACATGCGGGTCCACCGGCTGGGCTTCGGCGCGATGCGCCTCACGGGCCCCGGCATCTGGGGGCCGCCGCGTGACCGGGCCGAGTGCATCCGCGTCCTGCGGCGCGCCATCGAGCTCGGCGTCGACCTCATCGACACGGCCGACTCGTACGGCCCCGCGTTCAGCGAAGAGCTGATTCGCGAGGCCCTGCACCCCTACCCGCGCGGCCTCGTCATCGCGACGAAGGCGGGCCTCGTCCGTCCAGGCCCCGACAAGTGGGTCCCCCTTGGCCGCCCCGAGTACCTGCGGCAGCAGTGCGAGATGAGCCTGCGCCGGCTGGGCCTCGAGCGCATCGACCTCTTCCAGCTCCACCGCGTCGACCCGCAGGTGCCCGCCGACGAGCAGTTCGGGCTTCTGCGCGATCTGCAGCGCGAAGGCAAGGTCCGCCACGTCGGGCTCTCGGAGGTCGGCGTGGAGCACATCGAGGCGGCCAAGCGCGTCCTGCCGATCGTTTCGGTGCAGAACCTCTACAACCTCGTCGAGCGCCAGTCCGAGGCCGTACTCGACCACTGCGCCCAGCAAGGCATCGGCTTCATCCCCTGGTTCCCGATCGCGAGCGGCGACCTCGTGAAGCCCGGCGGCCCCGTCGCCGAGGCGGCGCGGGCGACCGGCGCGACCGCCTCGCAGATCGCCCTCGCGTGGCTCCTCCGCCGCTCGCCGGTCCTCCTCCCCATCCCGGGGACCTCCACGGTGGCGCACCTCGAGGAGAACTGCGAAGCGGCGAAGGTGAAGCTGACCGACGAGCTGTTCGAGAAGCTCGGCGCGGCGCACCGCTCGGCGCGAAGGTCGTAGGGTTTGTCTTGACGTACGGACTCCCGAGGAGGCTCACTACGAAATAGGGTCGATGAAGCTGCCTTCCACCAGGGGCGCCGTACTCCTCTTTCTGGTTCCGTGCGCGGCGGTGGCCGCCGCGTGCGTGAACCTGGTCGGTCTCCGCGACGTGCCGGACGTCGCCGACGCGAGCGGCACGTCGGCGGAGACCGGCGCTCTGGAGGCCGCGGCGAGCGACGACGGGGGCGACGGAGCGGCCGAGGCGGCGACCCCCTGCACGACGGTGGACCAGTGCCCCGCGCCCCTCGACGACTGCACGCAGGCGACGTGCGTCGGCGGCGTCTGCGGGCGCCAGGCCGCGCCGTCGACGACCATCCCGTCGCAGGTGACCGGGGACTGCGCGAAGAACGTCTGCAGCGGAGAGACCCTGGTCGCCGTCGCGGACGACACGGACATCCCCGTGGCCACGGGCGTGTGCAAGACGTTCGGCTGCGCGGGCGGGACGCCGAGCACGCACATCGCTTCGGCGGGGACGACCTGCTCGGACAACGGCGGGGTCACCTGCGACGGCGCCGGGAACTGCGAGCAGCCGTTCGTGATGGTGCGCGTGGGCACGAGCCCGCCCCTCCTCGGCGACGGCGGGTTGGGCCCGGCCATCGAAGCGGACGCCGGAGCGCTCGCTCCGGACGGGGGCGACGCGGGCGACGGCAATCCGGGGGCGCTGAGCGCCGCCGCGGCGCCCGTCTTCCTCGATACGTTCGATCCCGAAGAGGGCGCGGCGCCCTTCGAGTCGGTCTCGATGCCCGTCGCCGCGGTGGGGACGAACCAGCCCTTCACCCTCACCGGCATCTCGACGACCGAGGGCGCCCTCACGCGATCGGAGGACGGCCACTTCGTCGTCCTCGCCGGCTATGGCATCCCGCCGGGCGGCAACACCGACGCGACGACGACGCCGCGGGTGCTCGCGACCCTCGACGTCAACGGCAGGATTGACACCTCCACCGTCCTGCCGACCGCCGCGTTCGCCGGGAGCTCGATCCGCGGCGCCGCCTCTCTGGACGGCCACGAGTTCTGGGCCTCGGGGACGAGCCTCTCGGCGACGGCGGGCGGCCTCTGGTACGCCTCGCCGGGCGACGGCGGCGTCGCCGCCCAGCAGATCCTCGCGGTGCCGAACAACATGCGGACGGTGAGCCTCTTCGACGGGCAGCTCTACGGCGTGTCGGCGAGCAGCGCGCTCCTGGGCGTGTTCGCCGTCGGCGCCGGCGCGCCGACCGCGACCGGTCAGGCGGGGACGCCGCTCACGGGCGCCGTGACGAACAACGGTCAGGCCGCGTTCCTGCTCGATCTCGATCCGAACGTCGCCGGGCCCGACACAATCTACCTCGCCGACGGCACGGGGCTGCTGCGCTTCACGACGACCGACGGGAAGGCGTGGACGCAGGACCCGAACTTCCCGACCTTGCTGACGAGCTGTCTGGGCGTCGCCGCCAAGGCCACGCCGGCCGGCGTCATCGTGGTCGCCTCGAACTCGACCACGGTCCTTCGCGTCGACGTCCCGACGAGCGGCCCCGTCACCGCCACGACGCTCTTCACGGCCGCCCCGGGGACGGCCTTCCGCGGCGTCGCGCTCGCCCCGACGAAGCAGTGAGCCGCGTGCGCTAGGTTGTGCCCCCGATGATTGACGTCACGCAGCTCGGCAAGTCGTACGGCGCGCGCACCCTGTTCGAAGAGGTCACCCTCAAGCTCGTCGCCGGGTCGCGGTATGGCCTCGTCGGCGCGAACGGGTCCGGGAAGTCCACGTTCCTCGAGATCGTGGCGGGCGACGACGCGGCGAGCGAGGGCTCGGTCACGATCGCCAAGGGCGCGCGGGTGGGCGTCCTCCGGCAGGACCGCTTCATGAACGACGACGAAGCGATCCTCGAGGTCGCGATGGCGGGCGACGAGCTGGTCTCGTCGGCGCAGGCCGAGCAGAGGGCCCTCCTGACGGCGTCGATGCCCGACGCGGCCCGCCTCGCCGAGCTCGAGGACCGCATCGCGGCGCACGACGGCTACACGCTCGAGGCGCGGGCCAGCTCCATCCTCGAGGGGCTCGGCATTCCGGTGCCCGCCCACCGGCGGCCGCTGGCGACCCTGTCGGGCGGCTTCAAGCTTCGCGTGCTCCTGGCGCAGGTGCTCCTCGGCGGGCCGGACGTGCTGCTCCTCGACGAGCCCACCAACCACCTCGACATCCTTTCCATCCGGTGGCTCGAGCAGTTCCTCGCCGACTACGCCGGCTGCGCGGTCGTCGTCTCGCACGACCAGCGCTTCCTCGACAGCGTCGCGACCCACATCCTCGACGTCGACTACGGCACCATCACCTCCTATCCGGGCAACTACAGCGCCTTCGTCCGCGAGAAGGCCGCCGTGCACGAGCGCGCCTCGGCCGAGATCGCCCGCGCCGAGGCGCTCATCGCCGAGAAGCGCGCCTGGGTCGAGCGCTTCGGCGCCAAGGCGACCAAGGCGCGGCAGGCGCAGAGCCGCCTCAAGCAGATCGAGAAGATCGAGGTCGGCGAGCTCGCCGCCACCTCGCGCCGCTCGCCCCTCTTCCAGTTCGTGCCCACGCGCCAGAGCGGCCGCGAGGTGCTCACGGTCGACGGCGTCTCCAAGGCGTACGGCGCCAAGCGCGTCCTCCAGGGCGTGTCGCTGACCGTGCGCCGCGGCGAGCGGGTCGCGATCATCGGGCCGAACGGCCTCGGCAAGTCCACGCTCCTCAGAGATCGCGACCGGCCACCTGGAGGCCGACGCGGGGGCCGTGAAGTGGGGTCACGAGGCGAACGTCGGCTACTTCCCGCAAGACCACGCCGAGGTCCTCGCCGATCCCGAGGCCGTGGCCCTCGACGTCGTGTGGAACACCGTGCCGACCGAGACGACGAGCTACGTGCGCGGGCAGCTCGGGCGCATGCTCTTCTCCGGCGACGACGCCGCCAAGAAGGTCGGGGCCCTCTCGGGCGGCGAGGCCGCGCGTCTGGTCTTCTGCCGCATCATGGTGGAGCACCCCAACGTCCTGGTGCTCGACGAGCCGACCGACCACCTCGACCTCGAGGCGATCGAGGCCCTCGGCGGTGCCCTTCGCAGCTTCGAGGGGACGGTGGTCTTCGTCTCGCACGACCGCGCGTTCGTCTCCGCGGTCGCCACGCGCATCCTCGAGGTCACCGAGCAGGGCTTTCGCGACTTTCCCGGCACGTACGACGAGTACCTGTCGAGGCGCGGCGACGACCACCTCGACGTCGAGGCGGTCGTCCTGCGCGCGAAGAAGGAGCAGGCCGACGCGGCGCCGCGTCAGGCAGGGACGGCGAAGAGCTGGGAAGAGCAGAAGCGCCGCAAGAACCGGCAAAAGCAGCTCCCCGGCCTCCGCGACGCCGCGATGAAGGCGATCGAGGACGCCGAGGCGCGGAAGGCCGCCATCCACGCGCGCTGGTGCGAGCCGGGCTATTTCGAAAAGACCTCGCCCGCGGAGATCGCGGCGATCGAGGCCGAGGAGAAGGCGCTCGCCCCGCGCATCGCGGCCCTCATGTCGGAGTGGGAGTCGCTCGAGAAGGAGATCGAAGAGCTCGCGGGCTGAGCGCCCCGGGCCGCGACACTCCTTGACGAGGTCGGCCCCCGAGACCACGTGATCGCACCGGGGTGACCGGGCCTCTACTGCTCAGCCGCGCGACCCGGTACTCCTGGGGTGAAACCGCATGAGCATCATCGATACGCGACGCGAGCAGATGTTTCCCGTGTTCGACGCGGCGCAGATGGAGACGGCGCAGCGCTTCGCCAGCGGTCCCGCGCGGACGTTCCGCCCGGGTGAGGTCGTCTTCGACGCCGGAAGCCGGCGCGTGCCCACCTGGCTCATCCTCCAGGGGGCCATCGAGGTCGTCCGCCGCGACGGGCTGGGCAACGAGAAGCCCATCGCGGTCGAGCGCGCCGGGCAGTTCAGCGGCGACGTGAACCAGCTCTCCGATCGCGGCGTCCTCGCCACCGGGCGCGCCGGTCCCGAAGGGTGCACCGCGGTCCCGATCGACGCGCCGCACCTGCGGGCCCTCATCGTGGGCGCCGCGGAGCTCGGCGAGATCATCGTGCGCGCGCTCATCATCCGGCGCGTCGGCCTCCTCACGGAGGAGGGCGCCGGCGCGGTGCTCGTGGGCCGACCCGGCACGCCCGACTTCACGCGCCTGCAGGCCTTCCTCGCGCGCAACGGCTATCCGAACACCGTGCTCGACGCCTCCGACGAGGCCAAGGGGCGCGACCTCGTGGAGCACCTGGGCGTGGCCCCGAGCGATCTCCCGATCATCGTCTGCCCCAGCGGCCAGCTCCTGAAGCGGCCGACGAACGCCGAGGCGGGCGCGTGCCTCGGCATCACGCCGGAGCTCGATCCCACGAGGGTCTACGACGTCGCCATCGTCGGCGCCGGTCCCGCGGGGCTGGCGGCCGCGGTCTATGCGGCCTCGGAGGGCCTCGCCGTGCTGGTCCTCGACAAGCACGCGATCGGCGGCCAGGCGGGGGCGTCGTCGCGGATCGAGAACTATCTCGGATTTCCCACGGGCATCTCCGGCCAGGCGCTCGCCGGCCGCGCGTTGATCCAGGCGCAGAAGTTCGGGGCCGAGGTGGCCGTCCCGCTGCAGGTCGCGCGCGTCGTGTGCGACGACGCGGACGGCCCGGCGCGTTTCCCCTTGCGCCTCGAGCTCACGAACGGCGCGGCGGTCCTCGCGCGGACGATGGTCATCGCTTCCGGGGCGCTCTACCGGCGTCCAGACATTCCCGGCCTCGCCACGTTCGAGGGCGCGGGCGTCTCGTACTGGGCCTCGCCCATGGAGGCGAAGCTCTGCGAAGGCGAAGAGGTGGGGCTCGTCGGCGGCGGGAACTCGGCGGCGCAGGCGGTGGTGTTCCTCTCGCCGAAGGTCCGGCGCCTTCACATGGCCATCCGGGGCGACGGGCTGCGCGCGTCGATGTCGACGTATCTGATCGAGCGGATCGCGGCGCTCCCGAACGTGGTGCTCCACACGCACACCGAGATCGTGCGGCTCGACGGCGACCGGACCCAGGGCCTCACGGGCGCCGGCTTCCGCAAGGTCGGGGACGACGAGATCCACACGTGCCGCATGCGCCACCTCTTCCTCTTCATCGGCGCCGATCCCAACGCGAGGTGGCTGAGCGGATGCGTCGCTCTGGACCGGCACGGCTTCGTCGTGACCGGCGGCGTCGCGGGCGGGCCGTCGACGCGCTTGCCGCTCGAGACGTCGCGGCCCGGCATCTTCGCCATCGGCGACGTGCGCGCCGGATCGACCAAGAGGGTGGCCGCCGCCGTCGGCGAGGGCGCCGCCGTCGTGGCGCAGATCCACGCCTTTCTCGGCGAGGCGCGGGCTTGAAGGCCCGCGAGATTCCTGAGCGACTTCTGAGCAGATCTTGAGCGTCGCGCCGCGGGCAGGCCCGGACCGGACGGCTGCGCTAGCATCGCCCTCGTGATCACCCTCGACGACCTGGGCTCCGGGCTCCGTGGGCTCCGCGCGACGCGGCTCGCCTTCGCGAGTCCGCTGCTGGCTCTGCTCGCGTGCGGCTCCTCCCCTTCCCGCGCCGCATCGGACGGCGGCGCGGGGGGCCCTTCGGGGCTCACGGGCACGATCTACGTGTCGATGTACGGCGACGACGAGATCACGGTCATCGACCAGGCCACGAACGCC
Source organism: uncultured delta proteobacterium (assembly GCA_963797395.1). Taxonomy (GTDB): domain Bacteria; phylum Myxococcota_A; class Polyangia; order Polyangiales; family Polyangiaceae; genus Palsa-1150. The sequence goes on along the minus strand of CAWCPA010000006.1, from coordinate 2,375,646 downwards.
ATCGTGCAGCACATCCCGCTCGCCAGCGGCAGCGGCCCGGCGGTCATGCTCGCCACGCCGGACAACAAGAAGCTCTACACCGCCAACTGGTCGAACAACACGGTCTCGGCCGTCGACATCGCGACCTCCACGGTGACGGCGATCGCGCTCGACGGCCGCCCGTGGGCCATCACGATGGGCCCGGCGGGAACGCTGTACGCCGCCCTGACCTCGGACAAGATCGCCGAGATCGACACGACGTCGGACACGATCTCGGGCTCGATCGACACCTCCCCCGACTACCAGGAGTCGGTGGTCGTCAGCCCCGACGGCAAGACGCTCTACGTCGACCCGACGTCGGGCGGCCTCGCGCCCGGGAACACGCTCGAGGCGCTCTCCTCGACGGACGGCAGCGTCGTTCACCCGACCATCACGGTCGGGAACACCCCGGCGTTCGCGTCGATCTCGCCCGACGGGTCCCGCGTCTACACCCTCAACTTCCTCGACGGGACGGTCTCGGTCGTGGACACCCAGTCGTGGAGCGTCCTCGCGACGGTCGACACCGGCTCCGGCAGCCAGCCGATCATCAGCTCGAGCACGCCCGACGGGCTCCTCGTGGTGACGAACTTCGGCCTCGGGAACCTGGTGACCGTGGACTACGCGACCAACGCGATCGTCAACACCCTCGCGCTCGACGGGCGCCCGGTCGGCGTCGGCGGATACAACGCCGACGGGACGCTCGGCTACGTCGTCGACTTCGGGCACGCGTCGCTGGCGCCGGAGTCCATCACCGAGGGGCTGTCGTTCCTCAACGGCGATCTCTCCGGGTTCGTGGGCGACGGCCCCGGGAACCTCACGGCCTTCAACCCCGTGACCGGTCAGAAGATCGGGAGCTCGATCCCCCTGGGCAAGGGCCCGACGAGCGTCGTCGTCATTCCGTAGTCGCCGCCCGATACGCGGCGGCGACCTCGCGGCGGGTGCGTGCGCCGAGCTTGCGCGCCGCGCGGCCGAGCAAGACGCCGACGGTGGACACGGCGATCCCGAGCTCGTAGGCAATGAGCTTGTTCGCGTGACCGATGGCGACCAGGGCGACGACCTGGCGCTCCCGCTCGGAGAGCACGGCCAGCGGCGCGAGGGCCGGCGCGTTCGCCTGGGCGAGGAGGAAGCGCCGGCCGTCGGAGTCGAAGTGGTCGATGAGCGACCAGTGCCCCTCGATGAGCGCGCGCCACTGGCGGGCGGCCTTCTCGGGATCGCGCCGCCGGAGCGGTCCGCGGATGCGCTCGAGGCGCCGCGCGGCCCCGCCGAGGGCGTCGCGCGCCTCGCGGAGCTTGGCGCCGCGCGTCGCGTACGCGACCTTTCCGTTCGGATCGAGGACGGCGTCGGCGCGGTCCATCGGCGGCGCCCCGTCGAGGCGCAGCCGGAGCCGCGCCGCCGCAGCGAGGTGGGAAGACACGCGCGCGAGCGTGTCGGGATCGACGCGCGACGGGCCCGACATGAGGAGCCCCACGTGCGCGCCGCGTCCGTCGACGTTCACCCCGTTCACGCCCAGGATCTCGTGCACCCCGAAGCGTGCGAGAAGGGCGTGCACGCCTTCGAGGTTGCGGAGCTGCGGGAGGGTGCGGCTGGGCCCGAAGGGCACCCGCCGCATGACCGCTTCGACCAGCGCGGGCTCCGCGCGATACACGGCGGGGAAGTCCACCTCGAGATGGCGCACGAGCGCGGGGTCGACCTGGTCGGTCGCCGCGAACGATCCGAGTCGGAAGTCGTGGATGTCGGAGGCGTCGTACGTGATCGCGTAGGCGCCCCGGTGGCGCAGGCCCATTCCCGCCGCCGTGCTGCGCACCACCCCGAGCAGCCACTCGCGCTCCGGCGCTTCGACGGCATACAGCGCTTCGATGATGGTGACGTAGTCGGCTCGAGCCACGCTCTCCTCCTCGCCCACCCTTTACGCCAGCGTAAACAAATCGCGTCCCCGGCGCTCCATGACAGGATCGTAACGTTCGTGCCATGAGCACCGAAACCCTGCGTGCGGGCGCACGTCGTTTCTCCCTCCGCCGGCTCGGCGGGGTCGCCTCGGTCCTCCTCGCCGCCACCGCCGGCTGCTCGACGACGACCTCCTCCAAGGGGACCCCGGGCGGGAGCGGCTCATCCGGCGACGACAACGGCGGATCGACGGCGCTCGGCTTCGAGCCCTCGAACCTGGGAGACGCCCTCGACGCGCTGGACGTTTCCGCCCTGACGGACATCGACGTCAGCGAGCCTCAGTCTCAGCCCTCGCCCTCGTGCGCCACGGGCGGCACGGCGGGTTGCGTCGCCCTCTCCGTCACGCAGTCCGACGGCAGCACGGTGCAGGTCTTCTTCGCGCGCTCCTGGACGATCGAGGCGACCGCGGTCCTCTCCGTGACGGGCAAGACCCCCGCCGTCCTCGTGGCCCTCGACACGATCACCGTGCTCGGCCAGATCGACGCGAGCGCCGACGGTCTGAACGCGGTCGGCGGCGGCTTCACGGCCACGGACGACGGGACGGCCGGCGGCCCCGGGCAGGGCTCACCGGGCCTGAACGGCGACTCGACCTCGTACGGCGCGGGCGCCGGTGGGGCGGGATTCTGCGGCGCAGGAGGCGCCGGCGGACAGGCGGACCCGACGTACGGCGGGGGCGGCGGGGCCTACGGCTCGCCGGAGCTCGTCCCGCTCCTGGGCGGCTCGGCCGGCGGCAAGGGCGACCTGTTCGCCGGCGCGGGAGGGGGCGCGATCGAGCTGGTCGCGGGCACGTCGATCACGATCGGCTCGAGCGGGATCATCTCGGCGGGCGGCGGGGGCGCCGCCGACGGCGATACGATCCACGGCGCCAACGGCGGCGGCAGCGGCGGCGCGATCCTCATCGAGGCTCCCTCCGTGACCGTCGCCGGCGTGCTCGAGGTGAACGGCGGCGCCGGCGGCGGTGGAACAGGCGCGCCCACGACCGCGCCGGACGCCACCGCCGACACGGTGGCCGCTCCGGGAGGCGCGCCCGGGACGACCGGCGCGGGCGGGGACGGCAGCGCAGGGGCGACCGTCACGGGCGGCGACGGGGGCGACGGGGACCCGTACGGCGGAACCTACGCGCCGGGCGGCGGCGGGGGCGGCGCCGGGTACATCCGCATCAACACGATGTCCGGCGTGGCGTCGATCACGGGGACGCTCTCGCCCGCGCTCGCGTCGGCTTGCGTCTCGCAGGGCGTCCTCGCGGACTGAGGACGGGGCTCCTCCGCGGATACCTCGAGGAAACCGCGGTCGTGCAAGCTCGGGGGATGAACCTCGAGATCTCGCCTCTCGAGCCGCCCGCCGGGTCCGACGTCGACTTCGGGGCGGAGGTCGCGCCGTGCGATCTCTCGCGGCTGTCGGACGCCGACTTCGCCGCCCTCGAGCGCGCGGTCCTCACGCATCACGTCGTCGTCGTGCGCGGCCAGGCGGCGCTGAGCCCCGTGCACCAGTTCGAGCTGACCCGCCGGTTCGATCCGACCGTGCGAACGTACGGCCACGGCCACGACAAGGCCCTCCTGCGCAAGAGCGTCCTCGTGCAGGACCTCGTCTCCATTCCCGAGGTCCCTCAGGTCCAGCTGCTCGGCAACGGGCCCGTCCAGAACCACGAGGGGCTGGACGAGGTGCTGCTGCGCCACCCGTCGCATCGGACCTTCCACCGCGACCCGCTGACCGAAGCGCAGGAGGCGGGCGACTTCACCCGGTTCTACCGGTGGCACATCGACGCCGCGCTCTACGCGCTGCATCCGCCGAAGGTCACCACCTTGCTCGCGATCGAGGTCCCGAAGAACCGCGAGCAGACGGTCCTCTACGACGACGGCAGCGGCGACACCCTCGCCGTGCCGCTGGGCACGACCGCCTTCGTCTCGGGCTACCGCGCTTTTCGCGACCTGTCTCCCGAGCAGAAGGACTTCGCGCTCCGCACCGTGGTCCGCTACGCGCCGCACCCGTACGTCTGGATCCGGAACGCCCGCGCGATGTCCGACGGCCTCGGGCTCGCGTCGGAAGGACGGGAGCTCGCGCGCGCGGACCTGCCGCCGTTCGAGGAGGCGGCGATCACCACGCTGCCCATGGTCTGGACCCATCCGCTCACGGGAGAGCCGGCCCTCCAGGTGCACCCGTGCTGCGTGGAGGATCTCGTCACGGACGGCAAGCCCGTCGGCGATCTCGCCGAGTGCCGCCGCGTGCTTCGCTCGCTGATGCGGCCTGCCATCGCGCCGCGGAAGGTGTACGCGCACCCCTGGCGAGCCGGGGACCTCGTCATCTTCAACAACCGCGGCGTCTGGCACACGGTGGTCGGCGCCCTTCGGCCGAGCGACCGGCGCGTGTACCACCAGTGCAACCTGGCCTCGAGCGAGCCCCCGCTCGGGCCGGTCCGCGCCGCAAGCTAGAGGTCGGCGATGCCGGCGTAACGGGCCTCGCCCCGGCGCGTATCCTCTTCCACCATGAAGCGGCTGCAGATCGCCTTGCTCCTCGCCGTACCGGCGCTCCTCGTGTCCTCCGCTTGCTCACCTTCGCGCGCAGCGGACCCGCCGAGCCCCCGCGCTTCCGCCGTCGCGGCGCCGGCTCCGCCCGCCGCCGGCGCCCGCACGTACGTGCGCCCGCCCGAGGCCGAGCTCCGTTCGCGCCTCACGCCGCTGCAGTTCGAGGTCACGCAGAGCGCCGCGACCGAGCCGCCGTTTCACAACGCCTACTGGGACGACCACGCCGCCGGCATCTACGTCGACGTCGTCTCGGGCGAGCCCCTCTTCTCGTCGCAAGACAAGTTCGAGTCCGGCACGGGCTGGCCGAGCTTCACGCAGCCGATCGAGGCCGGCCACGTCGTCCAGCAGACCGACACCTCGCTGGGAATGGTCCGCGAGGAGGTGACTTCCAGGGGCGCGAGCTCGCACCTGGGGCACGTCTTCGACGACGGCCCCGCCCCGACCGGAATGCGCTACTGCATCAACTCGGCTTCCCTGCGGTTCATCCCTTCGGACCGGCTCGCGGCGGAGGGTTACCCCGAGTTCGCGGCGCGCTTCGGCGTGGCCGTCTCGCCGCCGGTGGTGGCGTCGGCGAACGCGTGCGCGACGCCCGCGCCGGGGCATGCCCCGGGGTGCGCCGCGACGCTCGAGGTGGCGATCTTCGGGCAGGCCGCGGGAGACGACCACGCGGCCAAGGCGCCCGGCATTCTCGACGTGGCGACCGGCTACGAAGGGGACCGGCCCGCCATTCAGGTGACCTTCGATCCGAAGGTGCTGCCCTACGCGACGCTGCTCGACCTCTGGACCCAGGGCCGCAACCAGCCGCCGGACGTCTACGTCCAGGGAGACGCGCAGAAGCAGGCCGCCGCTCGCAAGGGGAAGGCCAACGGACCGGCGCTCCACGTCGCCGACGCCGTGCCCTTCCGTCAGAAGTAGTCAGGCGAGCATCGCGCCCAGGAGGTTGGCGAGCAGCCAATCGCCGAGGGCCTGGGAAGCCGCGAGCTTTAGGTGCCTTTAGCCCATCTCGGTGGCTGCTGCAGCCGCCGGTCCCCGCGTCCGGAGGCGCTTCTTCGATGCACGCGGGCAGCTGACGCGGCTAGAGCCCATGAGCCTCAGTGGGGAATCATGCCCGGGACGCCGGTCTCGACGACGGCGTTGAACCGCGTTCGGGTCGTGACCTTGTCTCGAATCTCGGCCATGGCCTCATCGGAGAGCGTCGAGATGTCGGCGTTCTGCTCGATGTACTTGGGCTTCGTGGACGCCGTCAGAATGGCGGTCCCACGCTGGACTCCCCACGCGAGCAGGACTTGCGCCGGCGTCTTCCCCGCGCGCTGCGCGATACGGACGATGGTGGGGTCGTCGATCACCTTGGGGGTCATCCCGTGCCCGAGGGCGGCGTAGGCCATGAACGCGATCCGATGCTCCCGGCAGAAGTCCAGCATGTCCCACTGCGGATGGTAGGGGTGGGATTCGACCTCGACGGCGTCGGGCTTGATGCGGGCGGATTCGAAGACCTCCTTGAGCTGCGCCAGGGTCACGTTCGAGAGCCCGATGGCCCTGCAGCGGCCCTCGTCCTTCAGCTTCTCGAACGCTTGCCACGTCTCTGCGAGGGTGACGCCGCGGTCGTAGGCCACTTCGCCCTTCTCGTCTTTCGGGTCCTGGTCGGGCCCGGGTCGAAACGCAAACGGCGTGTGAATGAGGTAGCAGTCGAGATAGTCGAGTTTCAAGCGCCGGAGGGTCTCTTCGAAGGCCGGCTTGACCCGTTCGGGGCGGTGATTGTTGTTCCAGAGCTTGGCCGTCACGTAGACGTCCTCGCGCCGGACCAATCCCTGGCGGAAGGCTTCGGCGAGCGCCTCACCGACCGCGTCCTCGTTGCGGTACCGTTCCGCGCAGTCGAGGTGCCGGAAGCCGACTCGGAGCGCGGTCTTCACCGCCTCTCGGGTCAAGACCGGGTCCGGCAGCAGCGTCCCGAACCCGAGAGCAGGAAGGGACCGGGCGCCGTGCACGATGGGGATCTCCGTGTCGCGTAGAGCGTCTCGGATCGTCATCGTCCCATCCTCCGTTCGCTGAAAAGACCTTCCGACTCGCTGCGTCTCGTGGCTGCACGCGTGGTGCCGCCGACGTGGGACTGAGCCGACCGGCGCCGCGCTCGGGCTTCGGCCCTGACGGCACGTGGTGCGCATGCCGTGGGGGTCCGATCCCGATTACGGAGGTGTCCAATGAGGCGTCGTGTCGCGCTCATCACGGGGGCCAGCCGAGGAATCGGAGCGGCGACCGCGTCGCTCCTCGCTCAGCGCGGCTTTCGAGTCGTCGTCAATCATCGCGCCAGCGCCGCCCAGGCAGGAGAGGTGGTGGCGGCCATCGCCGCGGCGGGCGGCGAGGCCACGGCGATTCAGGCCGATGTCACCGCGCCCGCGGATGTCGCCCGCATGGTGGGCGACGTCGACCAGCGGTGGGGTGGCGTGGACGTGCTCGTTCACAATGCCCTGATCCCTTTCGCCATCACGTCGTTCGCCGAGCTGACGTGGGATCAGCTCGGCAACAAGCTGGACCGGGAGCTGCGTGCCGCGTTCTTGATGTCGAAGGCCGTCGTGCCGGGGATGACCTCTCGCCGTTACGGTCGGCTGGTCTTCGTCAGCACGGGCCTGTCCCGCCGCCCGCGCGAGGGCATGATCACGCTGGGCACCTCCAAGGCGGCGCTCGACCAGTTCGTCCGGTACCTCGCCCTCGAGCTGGCGCCGCACGGGATCACCGCGAACCTCGTCGCACCGGGCACCGTGGCCGGAACGACGGTGGCCCACCAGCTGTCGTCCGAGAAGGTGCGTGAACTCGGGGCGGCCACGCCCATGGGACGGCTCGTCCGGCCCGACGACGTGGCCAAGACGCTGGCGTTCTTCGCGAGCGACGACGCCGGCTTCACCTCCGGGCACTACACCCCGGTCGACGGCGGCTGCCATGGATTGAACGGCCATGCGATCACCCGAAAGGAGCCGCCTCCCATGGACACGATCGACTTCGCCTACGCCGGCCGCGGGATCCACGAGGAGCTCGTCGCCTACGTGGCCGACCAGGAGGGCTACTACGAGGACGAAGGCGTCCACGTCGCCATCCGCGACGGCATCCACTGGAAGACGGAGCGGCTGCGCCGCGGCGCGACGATCGGTCTCGGCCGGACGCTGCTCTTGCGGCTGACCAGCCGCATCGACTGGAAGGTGCTCAGCGTCAACACCCATCGCCCGCTCTTCTGGTTTCTCGGCCGCGCCGAGGTGAGATCCATGGCCGACCTCCGGGGCCGACGGCTGGCGGTGCATGGCGCCCAGACGGCCCCTGGTTGTTTCGCCCGGATCGTCCTGCGCAAGCACGGGCTGGACCCCGACCGCGACCTCCAGTGCGTGGTGCGCGCTCCGGGGGACTACCAGATGGACCTGCGACGCCTGCGCGACGGCTCCATCGACGCCGCCTACGTCGGCAGCACGCTCGCCCCCGAACAGGTCGCCGACGAAGAGGGCTTCCACGTGCTGGCTTGGGTCGGCGACCACTTCCAGATCCCCACGGTGGGCGTCGCCGTGGATCCGGCCCATGTCCCGCTGGACAGCCCAGCCCTGCGCGCGCTGGTGCGGGCCAACGGGCGGGCCCTCCGGACCCTCGCCGAACAACCCGGCCTCGCCGTCGACTACGTCGCGTCGTTCCTCGATCGGCTGACGCGCGATGAGGCAAAGCGGCACTACGAGCGATACATCGGCCCGTACTTCAGCGCCGATGGCCAGGTCGACCTCGACGTCGCGCGGCGAGGCATCGACGCGGTCGCGGCCGAACTCGGCGTTGCCTCCGTGGCCGCAGCCGCGGCCGAGATCTATCTGCCCGCCCGGTAGACGGGACGATTCCATCTTGTCACGAACTGTTCACGCGCCAGGCTCGGCCGCTCGCCTACGAGCCTGGCTCTAGAATGACAAAACGTTTGTTTGGGAGGCGAGCAGCGCTCGTCGCAGTTTCAGGCTTGGTGTGGGTGTCCGCCTCCGGATGCTCGAACGGCAACGGCGACGACAACGCCGTCGCGGTGCCGGTCCCCGATGCGGGAGTCGACGCGACGACGAGCAAGTCCGACGCCGGGAAGGACTCGGGGGCTCCCGAGGACGCCTCGTCCACGAACCCCGACGGCGGAACGACCGGCATCGACAGCGGCGCCACCTCCGGCACGCTGGCCTTCGCGCTGACGCTGCCCGCGGGCGCCGTCGTCTCCAGCGTCACGTACGACCTCGTGGACAGCTCCAGCGCCGCGGTCGCCCTCCAGACGGCCCCCAACCCCGCCACCGCGAACGTGAGCGCCGCCGCCTTCCAGGTCGGCGGTGTCCCCGCGGCGGCCGGCGACTCCGTCTCGCTGACGGCGACGCTCTCGGGCGGCGGCACGTGTCAGGGCAGCGCCTCCGGGTTCGACGTCACGGCCGGCGGCACGACGAACGTCACCGTCAACATGCTGTGCTCCCTCTCCGGTCAGGACGCGGGGAACGTCTTCGCCAGCTCGTGCCCCACCTGGACCTCGGTGTCGGTCACGAATCACCGCTTCGCCGAGGTGACCGTCGGCGAGTCGCTGGTCCTGAACGCCACGGCCACCGGGCCGAACCCCGCCAAGCTTGGCTACACGTGGACGATGAGCGACAAGATCGGCGCGTTCGGCGCGACCTCCGGGGGCGTCGGCGCGACGGGCAAGGACGAGGGCGTGGGGCCCTCCGATCCGCAGCAGTTCATGTGCACCGGGCCCGGCACGACGACCGTCACGTTGGTCGTCGACGACGGCGCGACCGATGCGGGAGCGTGCCCGACGGACCTCACCACGCTGACGACCACCGTGACCTGCGACGCCGCGCCGGCCGACCAGGTCTCCGCGGCCTGGGTCGAGCTCTCCGGCCCCAACGGCACGAACGGCCTCACGGGCAACGTGGCCATCGCGCGCGCCATCACCGAAGCCGCGGTGGGCGACGGCGGCTCGAACCCCTGTCCGACCCTCTCGATCAACGGCGCCGCGGCGGTGCAGATGAACCTGCGCGCCTCCGCCACGACGAGCATCCCGATTCGCTCGGTGAACACGATGCCGAACAAGCCGGCGCTTTTCCCCGTAAGCGCGTGCGAGTACACGCTGCCCGCGGGCGCGACCAGCGCCGTGGTCGGCGGCCGCTCGCTGCCGGTCCCGAAGGCGAACCCGACGAAGGTCGTCGTCATCGGCGACACGGGCTGCCGCCTGCAGAACGGCAACGGCACGCAGAGCTGCAACGACCCGAACCCGAACGGCACCGATACGCCGTACCCCTTCGCGGCCATCGCCGCGCTGGCCGCGGCGCAGAACCCGGACCTCGTCCTCCACGTCGGCGACTACGCCTACCGCGACAACCCGTGCCCCGCCGGGCAGGGATACAACTGCGGCGGCAGCCCGTGGGGCTTCGGCTGGGACACCTGGCAGGCCGACCTCTTCACGCCGGGCGCCCCGCTCCTCGCGGCGGCTCCCTGGATCATGACGCGCGGCAACCACGAGCAGTGCAACCGCGCCGGCCAGGGCTGGTATCGCTTCCTCGACACGAACGACTACGACACCACGGGCGTTCACACCTGCGACGACCCGGCCGACGACGCCACCGCCGCGGGCGGCAACTGGAACAACCCGTTCCTCGTCAACATCAACGCGAGCACGCAGGTCGTCGTCTTCGACACGGCGAACGCCAAGCCGCAGTCGCAGTCGCCCTCGCTGGCGACCGGCCCCGGCTCGCTGTTCTTCACGACCTACGCCAGCGAGCTGCAGACGGCCGGCGACCTGGTCAGCGCTTCGCCGCTGCCCTTCAACCTCTGGTCGAACCACCACCCGATCTTCGGGTACGCGACGGGCAACCCCCCGGCGAACCCCATCCCGGCCTTCCCGCCGGTCATGAACTCGGTCTTCCCGGGCACGTACTTCCCGCCGCCGATCAACCTGGCCCTCCACGGCCACACGCACGACTTCCAGGCGCTCAACTTCGCGACGGGCACCCTTCCGGACGGCGGGACCTTCCAGCCGGCCGCGACGCTCGTCAGCGGCAACGCGGGCGACATCCTCGATACGGCGCTGCCCTACCCCCTGACCGGCACGGCTCTCTCGTCCGTCCTGGACCCGACGGCGGTCAGCGTCGCGACGGTCGGCGCCGTGCAGCAGTTCTCGAGCTCGGACAACGGCACGCCGTACCAGAATCCGAACAGCAGCACCGACAACGACTTCGGCTACATGGTGCTGGAGTTCAACGCCGGCGCCCCCGCCACCTGGACGGCGACGGAATACCGGACCGACAACACCATCCGCGACGTTTGCACCATCCAGACGAGCGGCCAGATCTCCTGCGCGTCGTGGGGCGTCATCCCGCCGGACGACGCGGGCGTCTACTGATCGTCGTCTGACGGCACGAGCGGGCGGTGGCGGTCCTTCGGGACGGCCGCCGCCTGCTTCGTTTTGCGCCTCCCAAACTAGGGCAAAATTAGAGCTGGCCGTCGTTCCGAAGGAACGACGGTCGCTCTAGCACTACCTGGTCATTTTTCTCTTTCCATGCCGGTCGAGTTGGTCTCCATTGGGATGGGTGACCCGCTCGGACGGTTGGGAGAGTCGCTTCGATCGCTTCATGGCGCCGTTTTTGGACGCCTGGAGATTCAAGACGCGTAGGAAGTGGGCTCCGCTGTACCTGCGGGGGCTGCTGCTTCCTGGAGAGCGCAAGAGCATCGAACCGCTCGCGGCGCGTGTGGCGCCGGGGCACGACCAAGAGCTGCGTCACTTCGTCAGCGAGTCGGATTGGGATGACGAGGCTGTCGAGGCGGTGCTCTGGGAGAAGGTCGACGCGATGGTGGGCGGCGATGAGTCGTTTCTGATCATCGATGACACTGCGCTGCCCAAGAAGGGGAACGACTCGGTCGGGGTCGCACACCAGTACTGCGGGGCGCTAGGGAAGCAGGCGAATTGTCAGTCGCTGGTGTCGCTCACGCTCGCGAAGGACGACGTGCCCATCCCGCTGTCGCTGCCCCTTTACCTTCCCGAACCCTGGGCGAAGGACAATGAGCGCAGACAGAAGGTTGGCGTACCCGAGCAGGTCGTTTTCCGCGAGAAGTGGCGCATCGCCCTCGACGAGGTGAAGCGCCTCATCAAGGCCGGCGTCCGATTTCGCACCGTGCTGGGCGATGCCGGCTACGGCATCTGCGGCGAGTTGCGCAACGAGCTCTCGTCGCTCGGTCTGTTGTGGGCCTTCGGTGTGCTGCCGAATCAGCGCGCCTATCCGTCGCACGCAACGACTCGCATGCCTCGCCCCCGACGCGGTGGAAAACCGCGCAAGCATCGTGTCCCGACCCATGTGGACCGGAAGGCTGAGGAGATCGTCGAGGCACTCGGTGACTCGGCATTCCGCACGGTGACCTGGCGTAACGGCACCAAGGGTCCTCTACGCGGACGCTTTGCTGCCTGTCGCGTGCGGCTCACGGATGGTCCGAAAGCTGCGCACGGCAAAGGTTTGCCAGGCCTTGAAGTCTGGCTTGTCTGCGAGCAGCGGGCGGATGAGCGGCGGTACTACGTCACCAACCACCCCGTGGAGACCTCGCTCCGCGACCTCGCGTTCGCGATCAAGGCTCGATGGTCCTGCGAGCAGGTCCATCAACAGCTCAAAGAAGAACTGGGGCTCGACCACTTCGAGGGGCGCTCCTGGCGTGGCCTGCACCATCACGCTCTGCTGAGCATGATTGCCTTCGCCTTCCTCCAGCGCGAGCGTCTCACCGAAAATAAAGCCGCGGCGTAGCAAGAAGGGTCACCTGAGAGCGACGCTCCCCTCGGTACGTCGCCGTCTACTTTTCCATCTTGTTACGCCGTGCCTGCGGTGCGGAGCCCCGGTGAAGCTGCTCGCGCCACCATAAAATGACCAGGTAGTGCTAGACTACACGGCGGTGCAGAATTGACCTCGCGGAGGGCCCCAGCGCCGTCTAGAGGCGGCTCGTCAGGGCAAACCCGCTTGTTTTCGCCGTTGCGAGAGCCTGCTGATTCGTCAGCCGCCGTGGCGTCCGATCGCCATCAGGTTGTTCGCGATGCCCGCCCAGAGGGCGCTACGCGCGACTCCGCTGTCGCCGCGGTAGCGTGTTCGATGCATCCCGAAGGTGTGCTTGAGGCGCGCGATGCGCGCCTCGCCGCCGGCCCGCCACGCCCTTGCTCGTCGAAATGGGCGGCTGCGTTCGCGCGCGAGCCATGCGGGTGACCGGTGACCCGGCTTGGGGACGGCGACGCATCGAACGCCCATCGTCTCGACGTCACGGACGTTGTCCAACGTGAAGAAGCCACGGTCGGTGGCGACGACTCGGGGCACGCGACCGAAGACCTGCCTGTGATGTTCCACTGAAGGGACGAGCAGCTTCGAGTCGTGCTCGGTCACGACCGCGATATCGGTGACGATGCCGCCTTCGGCCTCCTGCACCTTGACCATCTGCCCGAACTCCGTGGGCTTGTGCACCTTGCCGCGCCGCAAAATCTTGGTGGCCGGCTCGAACACGCTGACCAGCTTGGTCGCTGAGTCGGTGACGCCCTTGAAGATGCGCAGCTTGGTCTGAGCCACGACGCGTCGCCCAAGCAGGATCATTCGCTGCATCGTGCGCACGCCGCGGCGTGCCCGTCCCGAAAGACTCTCCCATCGGCGCCGCGCGCGCTTCACCGTCTGCTCGGCTTGTCGGAGCACGCGCCGGGTTGTCGCGAGCAGGCCGCGGTAGGGCTTTCGCAACGCGGCCCGTTTGGCGTCCCGGCTGACGGGGCGTCGGGAGATATGCGTGATCTCACGCTGGCGTCGACCGACGCTGCGCCGCACGTTGCGAAAGCCACGGGGCGCGGTCACCCCCTCGGACCGCGCACGCTCGACCTCACGACAAAGAACCTGGGTCACCTCTTCACAGAGACGCGAGTCGCTCGGATATCGGATTGGCGTCTCGACCACGGTCGTGTCGACGCGCATCTTCCTGCCGCGCGTCACGCGGCGCTTGGCGGCCAGCTGCACAACGCGGTCGAACAAGCCGCGAAGCGCATCGCCTTCGAGCAATTGCCCGAGCCGCACCATCGTCTTTGCGTCCGGCACTGTGCCACCGTCGATACGGCAGAAGTGCCGGTAGACGAGGTTGCCGGTGACTTCCCACTGCAGCTGCTCGTAGCTCCACCCCTTCAGGTGTTTGAGCACCAACATGCGGAGCGCCACTTCCGCCGGCGTCCCATAGCGTCCGCGACGACTGCTCTGCGCGAATCGCCCCCGCATCGCTTCGAGCACCCCATCCACGAGCGCGTCGTCATCGAGCAGCTCGTCGACGCGTCGCAGCTTCGGCTCCATGAGCTCCCGCGGGTCGGGAGCCCCGAAGAGAACGGCGTCCCAGAGTGATCGCTGCCCGTTGCGTCGGCGGATCATCCCCAGTTTTTGATCACGCCGCCCCTGTGCTCGTCCATGGAAATGCTCCCATTCCGGCGAGCTCCGCGGGGCCGTACTCCGGGGAAACGGCCGCCGGAACGCCTACTTCTGCACCGCCGTGTAGACTAGTGCTCCTCCTGGCTCTCGCCCACGTGCCATTGCGGGTTGCTCGCGAAGGCGGCGGCGCAGGTCAGCGAGCAAAACCAGTACGACTTGCCCTCGTGGTTGAGCTGCCCGGCGGACGCGCGGCGGTCGACCACCGCCTGGCAGACGGGATCGGTCGCCGAGTCGATCGCCCCGACCATCAGGGCGATCGAAGAGAGGGCGGTCGCGACACGCACGTTCTTGAGCGGCACGCGCCCGAGCTCCACCACCGGGATGCCGCGCTCGGACGCGACCTCGGCGATGGCGGCGGTGGCGAGGACCTCGCCGGCGTACGCCTCGGCGGCGACACGCGCGGCCAGGTTGACCGCGGCGCCGAAGACGTCGCCATCGAGCTCCACCGCCGGCCCGTGGTGAAAGCCCGCGCGGAGCGACGGCAAGGTCCGGTCGGACGCCGCGGAGGTGAAGAGGCGCTCGACGAAGTCGAGCGCGTCGCTCGGCTTCGGGGACGCCACGAGCACCGCGTCGCCGATCGTCTTGACGAGGCGATCGGCGGCCCCGAGCGCATCCCGGGTCAGGTCCGCGAAGCGGGTCGCCATGTCGGCGGCGTCATCGTCGCCGTGCGTCTCGGTGAGCGCGGTGAACCCCGCGAGATCGACGAAGCCGAAGGTCGCTTCGATTCGCTTCGACGAGGCGCGCGTGTCCTTCCTGCGCCCCCCGGTGGCTGGGCCGTGTGCGAGATGCGAACGCGGCGGGACGCGGGACGGACGGCGCATGGCACCCTCCATGTTCGCACCGATCGGCTCAGAGGTGCTCCGAGAAGCGAGTTCGCGCGTCGTCCAGGTTGAGCTGGCGCGTGGCCATCGCGGCGACCCGCCCGAGGACACCCGTGTAGGTCGGAAACGACAAGGGTAGGCGCGCGAGGACGTCGACCCGCATGTTCGCCGCGATCGCGATCGCGGCGCTCTGGATGATGTCGACCGCCCGTTCGCCGACCACGTGGCAGCCGAGAATGATGCGCGCGCGGCGGTCGACGATCAGCTTGCAGAACCCGTACGTTCGGCCGTCGATGATCGGCCGGGTCGCCGAGTCGAAGCGCGCCACCGCGACGGCGACGTCGTGCGTGACGCGCGCCTCCGCCTCGGTCAGGCCGGCCTTCGCGTACTCGGGCTCGGTGAAGCTGCCGACCGGGCATATCCCGGATTCGACTTCGGTGGTCGGTCCGGTCACCGCGTTGCTCGCGGCGACGAAGCCATCCTGCAGCGCCTCCGGGACCAGCATCAGGCGTCCGGTCACGTCGCCGGCGGCGAAGACGTGAGGAACGGAGGTACGAAGGTGGGCATCGACGCGCACGAATCCCCGTGCATCGAGCTCGACGCCCGCGCGTTCCAGTCCGAGCCCGGCCGTGTTCGCCGTCCAGCCCACGGCGCCGACGACGAGCGTGCTTTCGACGGCGTCCCGAACACCCTCTTTCACGAAGGTCATGCGCACGCCGCGCGAGGTCTGCTCGAAGCCCTCGATCTCCCCGAAGTCCGTACGAACCGCGATCCCCGTCCTTCGAAAGCGCTCTGCGACCGCTGAGGAGACGTCCTCGTCTTCGGTGGTCAAGATGCGCGAGGCTGCCTCGAACAACGTCACCCGCGTTCCGAACGCGTTGAAGATGGATGCGACCTGCGCCCCCGTCGCGCCCCCACCGAGCACCACCATCGCCGGCGGGACGGAGCGCAGCCGCCAGGCGTCGCTGTGGGTCGCCATGAGCCCGGATCCCGGAACGGAGAGGCGCCGGCTGGTCCCACCGGTGCATACGATGATCTTGTCGGCGCGAACCGCGAGCCCGGTGTCGGTCGTGACGGTGTGCGCGTCGACGAAGCGTGCGGCGCCCGCCCGCTCGTGAACGGTGACGCCCGCCTTGTCGATCTGCTCTTGGAGCGCCGAGTGGGCCCGTACATCCTCGACCACGTCGCGGGCGCGCTCGAGCACGCGGTCATAGTCGAGGGTCGGCTCCGTCCCGCCGATGCCGTACGAGCCCAGTTGGCGCGCGTCGCGGATCAGCCGGGCCGCGTGGGCCAGACACCGCACGGGCACCGGGCCGTCGTCCGCGGCCATGCCGCCGAGTCGACCGTGCGTGACGAGGACGGTCCTCGCCCCGAGATCGCCGGCGCGCACCGCCGCGAGCACGCCCGCCGGTCCTGCGCCGATGACGAGCACCTTCGCCTCGATCATGGCGCGAGCTCGGCGAGCCAGCGCAGCGCGCGGAGCCCGGGCATGAAGCAGTACTCGCCGCCGCGGGTCACGACGAACCGCGGGAGGCCTCGCAGGCGCGTGGGGATCGGCCGCTTCGGGATCGAATGGGCGCCCGAGCCGTCCTGCGCGCCCACGATCGGGTCCTTCGTGTCGCCGATGCCCAGGAACTCGCCCTGGCTCGATCCACTCCGACTGGGCGAACTCGAACTGCCGCCCCGGATGGGCCCCGATGAAGGCGAACATGAATCCACGGTCGACGCCGTCGTCCTCCAGGACGCCCGGGGAGCTCGGGCCCGTAGACCGTGCCCCGGCGGAGCATCCGGTGGAGCCGGACGACCCCCGCGACCTTCGCGTCGCGCGGGTTCGCGCGCCGGATGTGCGAGCCCGGCGGCGTCTTGTATCCGGTCGGATTGTCGGCGAACACGAAGTCGTCGTTCCGGCGAGGATCGTCGCCGAGCTCCGGGTCGTCTCGGTGCGGGCACAGCGCCAGAGGAGCGCCGCTGCGCCAGCGTCCCATCATCTTCGCGGCCAGGAGCTCTTCGGCGTCCTCGCTGCCGGCGTTCTCCTTCAGGAATCGTCGGAACTCCGCCACGCGCTGGCGGAGCTTTCGGAACACGACGTAGGTCCCGTTGAGACCGAGGCGCTCCGGCGCGGGCATGGGTGGAAAGCCGCCCGTCTCGTCGCCGTAGCCGAGGACGAACTCGCCGGCCTTGAGCGGCCGTTCCCGGCTGCACGCGCCCGCGAGACCGCTCCCCTCGATTGCCGGAGCGGCGATTCCATCCTTGAACCCGAAGTGCTCCCTCCCGGAGGCCAGCGCACGGCAGTCTTGGCGCCAGATGACCTCGACCCCGGGAAGCGTCTTGTAGACGTCCCGGGCGCGCGCGAGGGCGGCTTCGAGCTCGCCCTGATTCGGCGCAATCGCGACGAGCACGAGATGGACCTGCTCCGTCCCGAACGGCTTCTCCCAGTGCTCGGGCGCGCTCTCGCCCGAGTCCCCGAGCGCCTTGGACCGCGCCACCATTCCCTGCCGGAACTCCCACGCGAAGCTCGCGAGCGAGCGTTGCGGCACCCCGAGCGCCACGAGACCCGCGTACGTGAGGGCGACGCTGACCCACGTATCGCCCGCCGGGCTGCCCGAATGGGCCGCAGACGCGAGCAAGGGCCCGATCCGTCGCAGGAGTTCCCGGCCCGCGGCGCCATCGCCGACGCGAAAGACCAGGTAGGTCGCCACGTAGGGACCCGGTCGGGGCCGCAGTACGCCGCTCTGGATGTCGTCGAGCTCCAGCATCTCACTCCTCGCGCTAGCTCGGTCGCGCGCCCTCTCCGGCGGCGATGTTTCGCCAGAAGCGCTCCAGGCTCTCGTCGCGCCCAAACAGCGTGCTGAACACCGTCGAGTCGACGACGAGCACGTCGCCGGCGCGGCGGCCGGCCGGGGGCATCCAGACCAGGGCGTTGAGCTCCTGGTTGCCCGCGTTCGTGAACGGGTGCGGCCTGGAGAGGTCGATCGGCTGCTTGCCGAGCACGCGGACCGCGCCCCGGCCCTCCTCCGCCACGGCGTAGTGCGGAAGGTGGAAGTGGAAGTTGAAGTTCGTCACGCCCGCGAGCCAGCCTCGCGTATCCAGGTCGCGCGTGACGTTCAGCGGGGCGATCCTCTCGGCGGCGCCCGGCGAGGCGGGCCCGCCGCTCCGGATCACGGCGGGGCGGAGACCCCACCGATTTTCCACGGGAATGCCGAGTCCCTGCATCAACGAACGCGTGTATCCCCCGAAGCGCTGCTGCCGGGGCACGAGCTCGTCGCCGTGGTGCCGGTGCTCCATGTCGCGCTCCTTCGAGTCCTCCGAGCGTCCGACGTCGTGATGCGGACCAATCACCAGGCACGTCCCCTCGCGCTCGAGAAAGGCGCGAACCGCCTCGATCTCCCCGGGCGCGGCCACCTGGTCGGTGACGAGGTGGTCGAGGCCGAACACGAGGAGGGTGTCCGTGTCGTCGAGAACGCGGGCGTCGAGCGGCAGCGAGAAGCCCGCCTGATCGACGCGCTGGAACACCGGCACCGCGTGCCCCGTGACCTCGCCGACGAGGTCCTGGAACTTCACCCAGGCCCAGAAGAAGAGCTCGAGCGAGCCCGCGATCCCCTGCTGGAAGCGGAGCGGATTCGCCCACTGCGGCGTCTCGTAGGCAGGCCAGAAGACGCGCCGGACCTCCGTCATCGTGGAGAACCGGTTGTCGAGCTCCGTCACGTCGCGGTTGGCTTCGCCCGGATAGCTCCACGCGATGTAGACGCTGACCCGCCGGCGGCCACGTTCGTACTTCCGTGGCCGGTGGTTCTGATTGTAGGTCCTCGCGGTCTTCGGCTCACTCACGGCGGCCACCTCCTCGCGCGACTCACTGAATCTGCTCGAGCATCTCTGCGAGCGCCGCCTTCACCTTCAACGCCTTCTTGATCTCGTCGCTCGAGACGTAGGGGTACTCGCCGTACTCGAGGAAGCTCGGGCACTGGTGCTCGCGAATGAACTTGATGAACGCCTCGGCGTTCGTCTTCCAGTCCATAGGAAAGCCCTCGAGGTTCTCGAAGGCGGTGTCGATGCCGGTCTTTCGGAAGAGAACGACGGCGTCTTCGGTGTACTTGTCGAAGTCGGTGTCGAAGATGCCCTGGTACATGAAGCGCGTGTCGTCGTCGAAGAGGACCCACCGCAGGTAGTGGAGCTTGAGCGGCGCGAGCACATCGGGATCGGCCGCGAGCGCGGCCGCGAGCCGCTGGCCGTAGCTGCGAATCACCTCCGCCCTGCCGGGCTTGACGGCGGCGATGATGGTGAAGCCGTAGCAGGCGGGCGTCTTGGGGAAGATGGGGCCGTACTTCCCCTTTTCGAGGTGATCCGTCGACTTGGGCATGGCAACGGCTTGGGGCTTGATGTCCATCCTGAGCTCCTCCTGCTGCCCCGTCCCGAAGAGCACGCGTCGTACCCGCTACGGCGGCCCTGCCGGCGGAGGAGGTCCGTCCCAGATGCGCGACACCCAGCCGACCACGACGATGTTTCCCATGGGGCGCGTCCGGTCGGCGACGTCGTGCGCGTACCGCAGCGTGAATTGACCGAGCAGCGGTCGGATGGCCAGGTCGATTCTCGGGCCCCGCGCCGTAGGCGACGTCCCGCGCCCCGCGGATCGCGGCCGGCAGAGCGCTGCCCTCGTAGTCCGTGACCTGCCAGAGGGCGTAGCCGACGATGCCCATGTTGACGAAGCCGAAGACCATGGCTCCGAGCCCACCCTGGATCTGCAGCGTGTCGCCGCGACGGATGTCGAAGCCGAGCTGCCTCCCGTAGATGTCGAAGCTCGTGAGGGCGGACAGGTTGAAGCTCCTGCCCGGGCCGAAGTGGAGCGTCCCGCCGAGCGAGAACTCGTGCGTCCACTGGCTGCGACCGCCGCCCGTCGAGCCGTCGTCATCGAAGGAGCCGGTGGGGGCGTAGAACGCGTATCCCGTGACGAGCTCGATCGGACCGGGGCGCCGAGCCGAGCTTGAGGGGCTGCACGTAGAGATCACCCAGTCCCGTCGCCGTGACGCTCAGCCTCGGGGTCTGGGTGCTCGCGTTCAGGTACGCGAGGGGCACGCCCACCGAGGCGTTCACGTACGTCGCGATGCGCGGCAGCTCGAGCGACGCCGAGGCCCCGAAGCTCTCCGCCAAGAGATCCGCGTCGAGGCCGAGCGGGAGCGCGCGGCCGTTGCGATCGACGACGACGCTCGAGTGGTAGAAGACGAACTGATCGACCAGGTAGAGCCCGACGGGGGCCTGCGAGCCTGCCTGCAGCCCGGCGGTGCCGAGCGTCTTGTGGCCGACCTGCTGCTGCGCTCGAAGAGGGCTGCCGACGAGCGTCGCCGTCGCGAGCGACGCGACGACGGCAGCCCTGATGCGCGTACGCCCCATCCGTTCTGCCCTCGAGCCCCTCGTCGCAAGGGACGCACCCGTACCGAGGGCGCCGCATTCGCTCCGACCCGAGGAGGGGAAGAGGTGTGCGCCTACGCACCGGGGCGCAGGCTCCCAAGCGCGGGACGAGACCCGATTCATGGCCGTGCCCGGCGCTTGTGGTGTTGATACGCTCTGCGACAATGGCTGACTCTTGTTTGCGAGAGACCCCCGCCTCGAACGAGGGCAAGGGAGCGCCTGGCGACGCGTCCGGGACGCTGCTCGCTTCCGACGCCTCGACCGCGCCGGCCGAGTGGTCGGGGACCGACCGCTACCGCGTCGTGCGCGTGCTGGGTCAGGGCGGAATGGGGATCGTCTACGAGGCGATCGATCGGGAGAGCGGCCAGGCCGTCGCGCTGAAGAGGCTCCTCCATTTCGGGCCCGCGGCGCTCTACCGGTTCAAGCAAGAGTTCCGGACGCTCGCGCACGTGCTGCACCCGAACCTCGTCCGCTTGCACGAGCTCGTCGTCACCGAGGACGCGGGCGCCTGCTTCGCGATGGAGCTCGTGCGAGGGGTCCACTTCCTCGAGCACGTGCGGCGGCAGGGCGGCGGAGCCCCGACGGCGGACCTCGACGCGCTCGGGCACGCGCTCCAGCAGCTCGTCGAGGGGTTGCTGGCGCTGCATGCCGCGGGAAAGCTCCATCGCGACATCAAGCCCTCCAACGTCCTCGTGGCGAACGACGGTCGGGTCGTCATCCTCGACTTCGGCGTCTCGACCGAGCTCGCGGAGCGACGCCGTCGCGGCGACGCGGAGCGGGACGAGGTCGTCGGCACGGCGAACTACATGGCGCCCGAGCAGGCGCTGGGCGAGCCGCCGGTCGCGGCGTCCGACTGGTACAGCGTGGGCGTCGTTCTGTACGAGGCCCTGGTCGGGCACGGTCCGTTCGTGGGGAGCGAGGTGGAAGTCCTCCAGATGAAGGTGCAGCTGGCGCCGCCCCCCCCGTCGGAGTGCGTGGACGGCGTCCCGCCGGATTCTGGACTCTTTGTGTCAGGCCCTGCTCGACCCCGAACCCGAGAGGCGCCCGACCGGGCCGGAGATCTTGCGGCGCCTCGGCGTGACGCCCAGCGCCCGCCCCCTCCCTTCCCTGCTGCCCCTCAAGGACGGCGCCTCGCTCGTCGGCCGCGAGCGTCAGCTCCAGTCGCTGCGCAGCGCGTTCGAGAGGGCGCGGTCGGGCCAGTCCGTGGTCGTCGAGGTCGCCGGCGCCTCCGGAATGGGCAAGTCGGCCGTGGCGCACCACTTCCTCGACGGTCTCTCCGAGGCCGGCGAGGCCGCCGTTCTGCGCGGTCGCGCGTACGAGCGAGAGACCGTCCCCTACAAGGCCTTCGACGGGGTGATCGACGCCCTGAGCCGCTATCTCATCCAGCTCGACGGCGGCCCCGAGCCTGTCCTCCTTCCAGACGCCGTCGCCACCCTCGCGCGGATCTTCCCCGTCCTCCGGCGGGTGCCGAGGATCCAGGACGTCCCCGAGGACACGGCGATGGATTCCGCACATCGTGAGGCGTCGCGCCTTCGCCGCGCTGCAGGAGCTCTTCGGCACGCTGGCTCGGCGACTCCCGCTGGTCGTGTACATCGACGACGTGCAGTGGGGCGACGCCGACAGCGCGAGCTTGCTCCTCGAGCTCGTTCGCCCCCCCGGCGCGCCCCTCGTCCTCTTCCTCCTGACCTACCGGGACAACGAAGCGGCGCAGAGCGCGTTCCTGCGGGCGACTCGGGGGTCCGGCATGATCGAGCCGGTGCACGTCGCGGTCGAACCTCTCAGCTTCGAGGAAGGGTTCGACCTCGCCCTCGACCTCCTCGACACGTCGGATCCGACCGCGGTCCGGGTCGCTACCGCGGTCGCGCGCGAGTCGCGAGGGAGCCCGTTCCTCATCGAGGAGCTCGCGCGCACCAACCGCAGCGCCCTCGGGCGCGAGGGTGGCGACACGCTGCAAGCGCTCACGCTCGCGCGGCTCGTCAGCGACCGGCTGGATTGGATGTCGCCGGCCGCGCGCCGGCTCCTCGAGATTGTCGCGATAGGCGGGCGCCCCCTGCCGGTCTCCGTCGTCGCCGAAGCCTCGGGGCTGGGCGACGGCGCCGAAGAGGCGATCGCCGCCGGCCGCGCGCGCCGCTTCCTGCACGCCGGCTTGCGAGACGGCAAGGAGTTCGTCGAGACGAGCCACGATCGCTTCCGCGAGACGATCGTGACCCAGCTCGACGCCGAGGCGACGCGAGCGCACCACGCCAGCCTCGCGCGCGTGCTGGAGCGGGTTCCCGGCGCCGATGCCGAGGCCCTCGCGATGCACCTCCTCGGAGCCGGCGAGCGCGATCGCGCGGCCACCTTCGCCGAGAGGGCCGCCGAGGAGGCCGCAGCGAAGCTGGCCTTCGGCCAGGCGGAGCGCCTCCTGAGGACGACGCTGGAGATCCTCCCCTCCTCCAGCCCCGAGGCGGCGCGCGTCCTGGTGCGACTCGGCGAAGTCCTCGAGTGGGCGGGCCGCGGCGCCGACGCCGCGCGCGCCTATCTTCTGGCCGCGCAGACGGCGCCGGTCGAGCGCCGCGTCGACATCCAGCGGGCGGCGGCGGAGCAGCTCCTCAACTCGGGCCGGGTCGACGAAGGCGCGGAGGTGCTGCATCAGGTCCTCGCCGCGGTCGGGCTGCAGGCCCCTCGGTCGCCTCCGGCGGCGCTCTTCTGGCTGATCGTCTACCGGCTCTGGGCGGCGATCCGCGGCGCGCGCTACACCGAGCGCGACGCGGCTTCGATCGACCCCGAGGACCGTGCGCGAATCGACGTGCTCTACGCGGTCGCCATGGGCTTCAGCATCGTCGACGTCATCCTCGGCGCTTGCATGCAGGCGCGGCACACGGTCATGGCGCTGCGCGCGGGCGACCGCTTTCAGGCCCTGCGCGCGCTCAGCCTGGAGACCTCGCACCTGGCGAGCGAAGGCGGCCCCGAAAAGAAGCGCGAACAGCGGCTGGTCGGCATCGCGACGGGCATCGTCGCCCGCATCGACGCCGACACGACGCGCCGGGAGGACGCGACCCGGAACGCCGTGGAGATGCACGGGCCCGCGTTCTTCCATTCGAACCGCGGCGTCTCGCTCTTCCTGCGAGGGCGCTGGACGGCGGCTCGTGCCGCGCTCGACGTCGCGTACGCGCGCACCCGGAATCACCACGCCGGCTGGCAGGCCAACGCGAACCTCTTCGGCGCCTACTCGCTCTTCGAGCTCGGAGAGCTGCGGGACCTCGCCTCGCGGGTCTCGCTCCTCCTCTCGGACGCCGAGCAGCGAGGCGACCTCTACACCTCGGTCAACCTGAAGACGACGATGGTCGTGGCGCTCTCGCTGGCGGCAGACGACCCCGACGGGGCGCGCCGGACGTCGCGGGAGGCCCTGGCGCAGTGGTCGCGGCGCGCCTTCCTCGTGCAGCACATGCAGGCCATGACCTGGGAGGCCATGGTCGAGCTCTATGCGGGCGATGGGGCCGCGGCGTACGAGCGCACCCAGCGCGACTGGAAGGCGCTGAAGAAGAGCTTCCTCCTGCATGTCCAGTTCATTCGAGGCTTCGCGCTCTCCGTGCGCGGCTACAGCGCCATCGCGGCCGCCCAGGCCACGCCCGAACGCAGGAGCGCGCTCCTCGAGGAGGCTCGCCGCATCGCGCGCCGGCTCGAGGGTGAGCGCATGCCCTGGCCCTCCGCGACGGCCACCCTGGTCGCCGCGGGGATCGCGAACGTCGAGGGCGATCGCCCGCGGACCGTGGCGGCCCTGCGCACCGCCATCGCTCGCGCCGAGGCGATCGACATGCCGTTCCCCGCGGGCGCGGCCCGCTACCGGCTCGGAGCCTTGCTCGAAGGTCCCGAAGGCCGAGAGCTCACCCAGGCCGCGGAGCGGACCTTCGAGGAGCGCGGCGTCCGCAAGGTCGATCGCTTTGCCGCCTTGTGGCTCCCTGGCCGCTGGGAGCGGTGAGGCCGCCGCGCGCGCGCGCGACGGCGCGAGCCGCGCCCAGTCCGAGGTAGGATGCCGGGCGATGACCCAAGAGGAGACGGGACGGGCCTATCGGTGGCGTGGTGATGCAAGCTCGGAGGGCGGTCCTCTGCTCATCGCCGATCTCGAGGCGTACCTGGCCTGGCGTGGCGGCGACGAGCTGTGGGATGACGCGGCGACGTTCCGCGTCCACTACTACGGCCCTCTCGTCGCGAGGCTTCCGCCGCTCTTCCAGCCACGCGGCGCCGCCGAATGGCACCAGCACCAGTGCGTGGCCGGGATCGAAGCGGCGCGGACTTACGTCCGCGACCTGCGCGCAGCGGCGGCGCAGCTCGAGCCGGGGCTGGCCATGCGCGAACAGAGGGCCATGACCACCGCGCAGCTCATGACGAAGGCTGCGAGCAAACTCGAGGATTGGCTGGTCGCCTGGCGCGATCACAAGGAGCAGGGGGCCGACTTCTACGCGGGGAAGGACCGCGTGCTCCACGTCGATGTCAAACCCGACACCGACTACGCGCGGGCCTGCGAGGGGCTCGGGGACGTCGCGGTCGCGACGTTCGGGCCGGGAGGGTCGTGCCGCGGACTCGTGTGGCAGCTCGAGGGCCCGGGGACCGCGTACATCGCGCAGGGCCCCGGGAGCTTTCTGCTCATGCGGTCATGGCTCGACGACGATGGCAAGTTCGAGGGCGCGGCGCGCGATTGGGCTCTGAGCGCGACGGACGAGGAGGAGGTCGCCGCGCTCACGATCCCGTCCGGTCGCGTCGCCATCGTGTGGGCGCCGGTTTCGGCGTTCGACGTCACGGTCGGCGCGTCGTCGGACGCGGTCCCCCTGCGCGAAGCCGCAGCCACGAGCGAAGCCGTGCAGCTCGATCAGCCCGGCCTCGACGGCATCGGATGGCTGCTGCGCGTGACCCCCGGCACCTATCGCGTCACGTGCGGGAGCCACAAGGACGACCCATGGCGGTGTCGCTGGGCGCGCTTCGTCGCCATCGATTGAGCGTCCGCTCTTTGCAGCGTGAGCGGATGCCAGACCGGTAGACGTCGGCGACGTTCGGAGTAGAAGCAGGGCTGCAGCACATGCAAGCCGCTTCACGGACGATCGCGCTCCTCACCGCCCTGACGTTGGTGCCCCTCCTCGCCTGGGACGCGTCGCCCCAAGCGTTCCCGGCTCGAGCCCACGACGCGCTCGCCGCCATTCCGCTCGCGTTGATCGCCGTGGCTTGCCTCGTGCACCCCATCGTTCGACGCGCGCATCGGCTCGAGATCGCGAAGGCAGGCCTCCTCGCCGCGGCCTTCCTGTTCTGGGCAGCCAACCAGCTATGGCCTGACGATCCGCGGTCGACCCTGTTCAACGACATCGCGGTCGCTCTCTTCGTCATCGATGTGGTCCTGGCGATCTTCGGCTGGCCGGCCACGGGACCGCAGGAACCCGCCGGGGATCCCCCCGCGGCGATCGCCGAGTAGTCGCGCCTTCAGAGGATCTTGACGGAGCTCGCCGCGAAGCTGCCCGCGATCTGCACGGCGTCCGCGCAGGTCACGGTCGCGGCCGCGTTGGTCGTCGAGCACCAGTTCCCCTGGAAGACGATCTGGCTGCTTTCGTTTCTCGTGCACACCGTCTCCGAACCGCTGACGGTGCCGTAGGTGGTCGAGTTCCCCGAGAGGAGCACGCAGAGCGACTCTTGGAGTTCGGTCACGACGACCTTGTCGGCGTCTTCGAGCGTGATGAAGCCGCGGAACTTACCCGCATCGAGGAAGCCGGGTACGGGGGGGCTCGCGGTCGTGGAGGGGAGGCAGTTGTCGGTCGGATCGAGCCCGGCGGCGTTGTACGTGCCGATGCAGTTCTTCGACGCCGACAGGGTCCCCGTGAACGAGACCTGCTGCATGGGGAGGAGGATGCTCTGCGTGCCGGCCGCGTCGAGGAAGATCGGCATGAGGAGGCTCTGGCCGCCCGTCGAAAAATTGCCGCTCCCGTCGGGCGCGACCCCGGCATAGGTGACCGGCTGGACGGAGAAGCTCGCGCTGCCTTCCGTCACGGTCTCGTTGTCGAAGGAAAACCCCATGCTGGGGTCCGCGACCGGCTTCGCGCCGCCCGTCTTCAGCGTCATGGCGGTCGTGTCGAACTGGAGCAGCCAGTTGAACTCGCCGGTCCCCTCCTGGTTGCATAGGGGAGAGGCGAGCCCCGCCGCGTTGGAGACGATCGTGCCGACGCTGCCGCTCGCCAGCGACGGCGGTGAGCTGAGGTCGATCTCGGACATGCGCAGGCCGAACTGGGCCAGCCCGCTGTTGTCGGTGAACCCGACGCACGTCTTGTCGACCGCATCGCACGTCCCGCTCAACGCGCAGCCCACCTCCGCGGTCCCGTCGGGGTTCCCCGCGTCCTCCGGGGCCCCGGAGCCGGACCCACCGCCGGACCCGGACCCACCGTCCGAGCTCCCGGAGCCCCCGCCTTTGCCCGAGGAGCCGCTGCTGCACGCAGCGACCACGATACCCACAGCGACGAACCAGGTGCGCGAGGAAAATGGGCTCAAGATACCGCGCATTGAACGCGGCTTCCGTCCAAAAGACAAGGGGGTGCTGGCCTCAGGCGCGACTCTTCGACCGCGCCTTTTTTCGCAGGCGAGGCCCCGATGAATCGCCCTTGCCGGCGCGGATCCCCGCGATGAGTACGTCCACCAGTCGCCCGGCGCTGTCCTTCCCGTCCGGCCCCGCGCCGACGGTCATCACCCCGGCCACCGCGCGCAGCAGGTCGAGCGGGTCCATGTTCAGCCGGATCTCGCCGCTCGCCGAGGCGCGGTCGACGAGCAGCTTCATCGCGCCCGTCACGAGGTCCGTCGACGCGGCGTAGAGCGCCGAGGTGCCGCCCACCAGCGAGTTCAACGCCTCGGACATGTTTTGCTTGGTTGCGAGGTGATCGACGAACAGCCGCATCCAGGCGCGGAGGGCGTCGACCGGCGGCATCGTCTCGGCGAACCGCCGGGCCGCGCTCGCGAGCAGCCTGGTCTCGTTCCGGTAGACCGCCTCGACGAGCTCGTCCCGCGTCCGGAAATGTCGATAGAGCGTCCCGATGCCGAGGTGCGCCTCGCGCGCGATCTCCTCGAGGCTGGCGGAAGAGCCCTTCGTCTCGAAGAGGGCCTTGGCCGTCTCGAGCAGCTGCTCGCGGTTCCGCTCCGCGTCGGCGCGCGGCTTTCGCGTCACCGCCTTGTTTTCGTCGACCATGCGAGCGCGCACCCCTTGCCAAGCGGAGGGTGCCTCCGTATTAATCCGGAGGCACCCTCCTTTTTAGGACATCGATGACCGGCGAGCAAGCGGCTCACCGGGCGCGGGAGCGGTGCACCCATCGTCCAAGGAGATCGTCATGAAGGAACCGTTCGGCGCGACCTCGACCACCGAAGAGGTGCTCGCGGGAGTGGATCTGCAAGGAAAGCGTGCGCTCGTGACCGGCGTATCGGCAGGGCTGGGGGTCGAGACCGCCCGGGCGCTCGTGGCGCACGGCGCGGAAGTGGTGGGTACGGCGCGCGACCTCGCCAAGGCCGAGCGGGCGACCGAGGCGGTGCGCGCCGCGGGGGCCGCGCGCTTCTCCATCGTCGAGCTGGACCTCGCATCCCTGGCGAGCGCGCGCGCGTGCGCGGACCGGCTCGTGCGAGACGGACGCCGGTTCGACCTCGTCATCGGCAACGCGGGCGTCATGGCCGCGCCCTTCGGGCGCACGGCCGACGGCTTCGAG
This sequence comes from uncultured delta proteobacterium, assembly GCA_963797395.1. Classification (GTDB taxonomy): domain Bacteria; phylum Myxococcota_A; class Polyangia; order Polyangiales; family Polyangiaceae; genus Palsa-1150. The sequence goes on along the minus strand of CAWCPA010000006.1, from coordinate 2,347,771 downwards.
ACCCAGTTCGGCACGAACCACCTCGGTCACTTCGTCTTCGTGAACCGCATCGCCCCTCTCCTCCGGGACGGCGGCCGCCTGGTCATGGTGTCCTCGTCGGGGCATCGCATGTCGGACGTCGATCTCGCGGACCCCAACTTCGAGCGCACGCCCTATCAGCCGTGGCTGGCCTATGGCCGGTCGAAGACCGCCAACATCCTCTTCGCCGTCGAGTTCGACCGGCGCCACAAGGCGCGCGGCGTCCGCGCGACCGCGCTCCATCCCGGCGGCATCAAGACCGAGCTCGGACGCCACCTCGACCCGAACCTCCTCCCGCAGATGCTGGAGAAGATCAACGCCGACCTCCGCGCCGCGGGCAAGCCGCCGTTCGACTGGAAGACGATCCCGCAGGGCGCGGCGACGTCCGTGTGGGCGGCCGCGGTCGCCCGCGCGGACGACGTCGGCGGCCGCTACTGCGAGAACTGCCACCTCTCGGAGGTCACCGACGACGCCGCGCTGAGCGACATCTCCGAGGGCGTGCGTCCCTATGCCCTCGATCCGGCGCACGCGAGGGCGCTCTGGACCAAGAGCGAGGAGATGGTCGGCGAACGCTATTGAGCCTCCCCTGCCCTCGTTGACGACCCGCGGATCAAAAGGACCTGCGTTCGTCGTCCGGGCCGCCCGCGCCGGTCCCGCCGTCTCGACCGGCCAGACGCCCGGGCTCGAGCTCGAGAACGCAGAGGCCGGCGCGCCCCTTGCTCGTACGCAGCTCGTACGGAGTCACGGCAGGGTTCTCGCGCCCCGAACTTCGAAGGAGTGACGGATGAAACGGAACGCCAAGCGCCCGAGCGACAGGCCCGCGGCTGGGGTCAAGAAGGAGCCGGAGAAGCATACGCGCGAGGTTCCACGCGGCGTCTTGCCGATACCCGATGCGCAACCGGTGGGCCTCACGACTTACGACGCCAAAGAATCCGGCGACGAAGTACCCCCCCATCGTTCCCCTCAGGCCTCCGTCCGGCGCGCCCAACGTGCTCATCGTTCTTCTGGACGACGTGGGCTTCGGCGCGGCAAGCGCGTTCGGCGGACCATGCCACACGCCAACCGCCAAGCGACTCGCCGGCAATGGGCTCAAGTACACGCGCTTCCACACCACGGCGCTCTGCGCGCCGACGCGCGCTGCGTTGCTCACCGGTCGCAATCACCACTCGGTGGGGATGGGGGCCATCACCGAAATGGCCACCTCCGCGCCCGGCAACTGCAGCATCCGACCCAAGAACAAGGCGCCGCTCGCGGAGACATTGAAGCTGAACGGGTATGCCACCGCGCAGTTCGGCAAGTGCCACGAGGTGCCCATGTGGGAGACGAGCCCGATGGGTCCGTTCCATCAGTGGCCGACCGGCTCCGGCTTCGAGTACTTCTACGGCTTCGTCGGCGGCGAGGCGAACCAGTACTACCCCGGGCTCTTCGAGGGGACGTCGGCGGTCGAGCCGCCGAAAACGCCCGAGGAGGGCTATACCCTCAACGAGGATCTCGCCGACAAGGCGATCCACTGGGTTCGTCAGCAAAAGGCGCTGATGCCCGACAAGCCTTTCTTCCTGTACTACGCGCCCGGCGCGACGCACGCGCCGCACCACGTGCCTCCCCGGTGGTCGGCGAAGTACAAGGGCAAGTTCGACCAGGGCTGGGACGAGCTGCGCAAGGAGATCTTCGCGCGACAGAAGGAGCTGGGGGTCGTGCCGCGAGACGCCGAACTCACCGAGAGGCCGAAGGAGATCCCGGCGTGGAACGACATGCCCGCCAAGCTCAAGCCGGTGCTGAGCCGTGAGATGGAGATCTACGCCGGGTTCCTCGAGCAGACGGACCACGAGATCGGCCGGGTCATCGACGCCCTCCAGAGCTTGAACGTCCTCGAAGACACGCTCGTCTTCTTCATCGTCGGCGACAACGGCGCGTCGGCCGAGGGCTCGCTCAATGGCTGCTTCAACGAAATGACGACGCTCAACGGAATGCCGGGCATCGAAACGCCGGAGTTCCTGCTGAGCAAGATCGACGACTTCGGCACGCCGGACGCCTATAATCACTACGCGGTCGGCTGGGCGCATGCCCTCTGCACTCCTTACCAGTGGACCAAGCAGGTCGCGTCGCACTGGGGCGGCACGCGCAACGGGGCGATCGTCCACTGGCCGAACGGCTTCAAGGCGAAGGGCGAGACGCGGTCGCAGTTCTGCCACGTCGTCGACGTGGCGGCCACCGTCCTCGAGGCGTCAGGTATCCCCGAGCCTCAGATCGTCAACGGCATCGCGCAGGCGCCGCTCGAGGGCACGAGCATGGGGTACACCTTCGACGACGCCGCGGCAGCGGAGCGCCACACCCTCCAGTACTTCGAGATGTTCGGCAACCGCGGCATCTACCACGAGGGCTGGACCGCGGTGACCAAACACAGCACGCCCTGGACGACGGATCCGCCGCCGCCTTTCGATGCCGACGTCTGGGAGCTCTACGCGCCCGACGACTGGACGCAGGCGAAAGACCTCGTGGCGACGAATCCAGAAAAGCTCGCCGAGCTCCAGCGCCTCTGGCTGATCGAAGCCGTGAAGTACGGGGTCTTGCCGCTCGACGACCGCCGCTTCGAGCGCATCAACCCGGACATCGCGGGACGGCCGCAGCTCGTCAAGGGGACGAGGCAGATCCTCTTCCCCGGCATGCACGTCACCGAGGCGTCGGTCATCACCATCAAGAACAAGTCGCACTCGGTCACCGCGCAGGTGACCGTCCCGGACAAGCCGGCCGAAGGAGTGCTCATCACCCAGGGCGGCCGGGTCGGCGGCTGGAGCCTCTACGCGAAGGCGGGCAAACTCAAATATTGTTACAACTTCTTCGGCATGGCCGACTACTTCGTCGAGTCGGAGCACTCGATTCCCCCGGGCGAGCACGAGCTACGCATGGAATTCAAGTACGATGGCGGAGGCGTCGCCCGGGGCGGCAAGGTCACGCTCTACGTCGACGCGAAGGCCGTTGGAAGTGGCCGCGTCGAGCGGACCATTCCGATGGGATTCTCGGCCGACGAGGCCTGTGACGTCGGCGCCGATACCGGCTCTCCGACCGCGCCGGACTACGGTCCGACGGGGAACGGGTGGAACGGCAGAATCGACTGGGTGCGGATCGATCTCGGCGACGACGACCACGACCATCTCGTTCCTGCCGAGGACCGCGTGCGCCTCGCGATGGGTCGTCAATGAAGTCGAGTCCGAGCCACACGAGCCGCCCCCGCCACGCCGGCCGACGACGCGTCGTCGCCGGAGCTTTCGCTTCTTCGGCCGCCGATTCCGCGTGCACGGGTGTCCGTTGGGCGCAAAAGTCTGCGGGCCATGCAGAGCCGTTCCGGTCTCCACGAAGCGTGCGCCGCGCTGCTCGCCGGAGTCATGATCGCGGCGTGCTCGGGCCGGGAGCTCTCGACCGAGCCCACCGACGGCGCGGCGGGCGGCGAGGATGGCCCGGGCACGGCCGGGTTCCAGAACGGGGCGGACGCCGCCGCGCGATCGCTGGCGGTCTCGCTCTCCGCGTCCGCGACCACGTCGTGCCCCGGAAGCTGCGTCGAGCTCACCCCGCAGATCGACGGAGGGACCGCGCCGTACACGGTCCGCTGGAGCGACGGCGCGACCTCCGGCGGGGGGACGCGCCAGGTCTGCCCCGCCGCCACGACGACCTACACCGTCGTCGTCACGGACTCCTCCGGCAAGAGCGGTGAGCTCGCGCTGCCCGATCTGCAGGCGCAGGCGAGCGTCACGATCACCATCCCCCGGGGCGCGTGCGCGACCCCTCCGGCCTCCCGCCCGACCCTCGCGGTCGGCGGGGACCATTCGTGCGCGCTTCGCGGCGGGAAGGTGGAATGCTGGGGGTCGAACTGGGGGGGCGAGCTCGGCATCGGCGTCAGCAGCGGTCCGCAGTCGTGCGACATGGTCGCGTGCTCGCTCGCCCCCGTCGCGGTCACCGGCTCGAGCTCGCCCGTCGACGCCGTCGCGGCCGGAGCGGGCGAGACGTGCGCGCTCATCGCAGGAGGAACGGTCGCGTGCTGGGGCGCGAACGACCTGGGTCAACTCGGGGACGGCAGCACCTCCGGCCCGGAGCTCTGCCCGGGCCAGCTCCCCTGTTCGACGACTCCTGGCGTCGTGGCCGGCGTGACGGGAGCCACCGCCGTCGCCACGAACGGCATCGAGGCGTGCGCGGTCCTGTCGAGCGGCGCCGTGGAGTGCTGGGGCAACAACCTCGGTGGCGAGGTCGGAAGCGGAACGGTCGTGAGCGGCAACACGGTGTCGCCCGTTCCGGCCATGGTGTCGGGGCTGACCCTGGCGACGGCGGTTGCGCTGGGAAGCGACTACGCCTGCGCGCTCTTGCGCGACGGCACCATCCAGTGCTGGGGCTCCAACGGCTCCGGCCAGCTCGGCGACGGGTCGACCACGGATTCGACGACGCCCGTCGCCGTGTCGGGCGTCACCGGCGCGACGGCGATCGCCGCGGGCTCGGGCCACACCTGCGCGCGGATGGCGGATGGAACCGTCGCGTGCTGGGGCGAAGACGACGCGGGCGAGCTCGGGACCGCGAGCTCCGGCAGCCCGCAGACGTGCGTCAGCAACGAACCGTGCGCCACCACTGCCGTGAAGGTCCCCGACCTCTCCGGCGTGACGGCCATCGCGGCGGGCGTCCACGACACGTGCGCCCTCCTCTCCGACGGGACCGTCCGGTGCTGGGGCTGGAACTACGACGGCCAGCTCGGAGACGGCACGACCACGGACTCGTCGACGCCCGTGGTCGTGTCCGGATTGAGCGGGGTGTCCGCGATCGCCATGGCAGACGCGAGCGCGTGCGCGCTCGTCGCGGGCGGCGACGTCGTGTGCTGGGGAGACAACGGCGAAGGCCAGCTGGCGAGTGCGACTACCGGGCCGCAGACGTGCAACGGCGACGCGTGTTCGACCACGCCGCGGAGCGTCTCCGGGCTGTGACTCCGCTGCACGGCCGGCTGAACGCCTTCCCGCGCTCGAGGGTCAAGGCGACGGCGCCAGAGCCGCGAGGCTTCGCCGGTGAAGAGCGGAGCAATAGCCATCTCGGTGATCGCCGCGTGCACGGAGCTCGAAGAGAGCCGGGTCGGCCGCGCCGACGACCTCGAGGAGGTCGCGCTCCAGCACGCGCGTCGGCTGGCGCGGGCTCGTGAAGTCGTAGGTCGACTTCTGGAGAGCGAGGGTCCAGTCGCGAGTGGGAAGCCGCAGGCCCTCCTCGACGAGATAGCGAAAGGGGCGTCAGCGTCTCGCGGGGCAATCGCGACGGCGCGACGCCGCCATCGGTGCGCCGCCGCTTCGCTTCGTCCGCGGCGGAGCAGCCCGCTGTCGCAATAAGGATGATTCACGCCGAATACAATCCATCCCCCCGCTGAGCGCGGCTTGGCGATAGGGGACTAAGTCCGCGCGTCGACGAACCTCACGGCCCCGTTCGGCCTCACGACACGAGCGCCGAGCCGAACGCGCGCCGGAGCGCCGGCATGCCGCGCCGGGTGATCTCGTCATTGCAGTCGAGGTCGACCCTCTCGATCTGCGCGCGGAGACGCTCCGACGCGGCCAGCACGAGGGCGCCCTCGTCGGTGAAATCGTTCCTCCGGAGCGACAAATCTCGCAGCACCGGCATGCCCGGCGCCACGTCCGCGAGCGAGGGCGCCGCGCCGTCTTCGAGGCGGCACCACGCGAGCCCGAGGCGCTCGAGGCGCGGGAAGTGTCCGGCGACGAGCGCGGCGATACCGGCCTCGCCGGGGTGATTCCCCGTCAGGTCGAGCTCCACGAGACGCGCGGACAGGGGGCTCTCGCTGATGAACCTCGCTCGATGAAAGCGCGCCGCGCGGGTAGACTTCCCCCCGTGGACCAGCTGGATCTCCCCACGCGGGCGCCGGACCGGACCGTCGGTGCGCTGTCCGTCGACGCGAAATGGGTCGCCGACAAGCTGTCCGAGTACGGGTTCGAGATGGCCGACCTCGAGGCCCTGTATCCGGCCGCCGAGACCGTGGCCACCGAGTGGGCCGCTCGCGGCGACGAGGTGATCTCGATCGACCTCGTCACCGGCGAGATGCGGCGCCGGTTCCACCTCAAGTTCAGCAACACCGTGCGGCCGTTCCTGGCGCGGATGCTGCGCGACCGGCGCCCGTACCTGCGCGAGAAGATCGAGGTGACGACCACCTCCCGCGGCAGGAACCGGAACGTGAAGGTCGCCATCGACCACCTGAACGTGGTCGCCGTCATCCACCGGGCCGCCGACGGCGGCGAGCAACGGATCGAGCTCGCCGACGTGCCCGCGGTGGTGGAGCGACTCAAGGCCGAGCAGAAGCCGAGCAAGCAATCCAAGCCGACGACGCCGCCGAAGTGACGCGGCGGCGCCCGGACACCGTGTGAACGCTAGCGGTACGTCATGAACGCCGCGTGCTCGCCCTCGAAGTGGGCGTGCTCGTTGAGGGTGCTGAGGCTCGCCCCCCTCTCGCTGCACACGAGCTTCGTGACGGCGGCGTTCGCGAGCCTCGAGTTGAGCCGCAGCGTCTCCTCGCCGGAGAGCTTGAGGAGCCCGCCGCAGACGGCCGCGATGGGACCGCCGGACGTGAAGACGAGCGCGCCCTGGGTCTTCGCGAGCGACGCGTGGAGGCGCCCGAGCGCGTCGTTCACGCGCGCCTTGAAGGCCGGCCAGCTCTCCTCGTACTCGCCGTCGTGACGGCCGCTCACCCAGCGGTCCATCGCCGCCATGAAGATCTCCTGGAAGCGCCGGCGCGGGTTTTCGCTCGCGGCGAGGTCGGCGGCCATGCTCGCCGGCTCGGCGTAGCGAGGGTCGTAGACGCGCAGCACCGCCTGGTGGTCGTACTCGTTCCAGGCCGGGTCGACGTCCCAGCGGGCCGGCAAGCCCATCGCCGGCAGGCACCCCTCGGCGGTCTGGTGGTGGCGCCGCATGGTCCCGCAGACGACGCGGTCGGCGCGCGGCCGCCTGACCTCGAGCGCGCGGCCGAGCATGCCCGCCTGCGTGACCCCGGTTTCCGAGAGCTGGTCGTAGTCCGCCGCGCCGAACGAGGCCTGCGCGTGCCGAACGAGGTAGATGGTACCCATTTCAGAATCCCGCTCTCCCGCACGAGGCGCCGGCAGCGCCGTTCGAGGTAGTGCACCATGAGCCAGAAGTACTTGAAGCGCGGGTTCTTCGTCTCGCGCCGGTGGTAGCGGAAGTAGATCTGCTGGACGATGCCCGCGAGCCGGAAGAGGCCGAAGACTTCGTAGAAGGCCATGGCGCCGACTCGCAGCCCCGTGCGCTCGGCGTAGTGGGCGACGACCTCTTCGCGCGTGAGCATCCCGGGCAGATGCGTGGGTTGCCGGCGGGTCGCGCGGGCGAAGAGGTCGTCGTCCGCCTGGACCCAGTACGCGAGGCTGCCGCCGAGGTCCATGAGGGGATCGCCGAGCGTCGCCATCTCCCAGTCGAGGACCCCGACGACGCGCGTCGGCTCCGCGCGCTCGAGGACCACGTTGTCGAGGCGGAAGTCGTTGTGGATGACGCAGGTCGCGACGTCGTCGGGCGTGTTCTTCGCGAGCCAGCCCATGACGGACTCGAAGCGCGGCGCGTTCCAGGTGCGGGCCCGCCGGTACCGCTCGGACCAGCCTTCCACCTGGCGGCGCGCGTACCCCGCGCCCTTGCCGAGGCTCGAGAGCCCGGCGCGCTCGGGATCCACCTTGTGCAAGGCCACCAGGGTGTCGATGACCGCCAGGCAGAGCGCGCGCGTCTGCCGCGCGTCGAGCACGACCCCCAGCTTGGCGCGGGGGATGACGCCGTCGATGCGGCGCATGACGTAGAAGTCGGTGCCGAGCACGGTCGCGTCCTCGCAGAACGCGACCATCTCCGGCACCCGCGGGAACTGCGGCGCCAGCGCCTTCTGGATCCTGTACTCGCGCCCCATGTCGTGCGCCGACTTGGCCTTGGTGCCGGCCGGGGGACGGCGGAGCACGAGGTCGTGCGTCGGGTACTCGAGGCGGTACGTCCAGTTCGAGGCGCCGCCGGAGAACTGCGTGACCCGCGGCGTCCCCTCGAGCCCCGGGACGCGCGGCTTCAGCCACGCGTCCACCCTGGGGACGTCGAGCTCTTCGCCTGACCTCACGAGCGCCGCTCGCCCGGAATGCGCCCGCCGTACTTCGCGAGCTCCATCCGCGCGATGACGCCCCGATGGACCGCGTCGGGCCCGTCGACGATGCGCAGCACGCGGGCGGTCGCGAAGAGCGCCGCCAGCGGCACGTCGTTGGACACGCCCGCTCCGCCGTGGAGCTGGATGGCCTCGTCCACCACCTGCTGCAGGACGTTCGGCGCGACCACCTTGATGGCCGAGATCTCCGTGAGGGCCGCCAGCGCGCCTATCTCGTCGATCTTCCAGGCGGCATACATCGTGAGGAGGCGGGCCTGGTCGATGGCGATGCGCAGGTCGGCCACGCGCTCGCGGTTTCCGCCCAGGTTGAGGATCGGCTTGCCGAAGGCCACCCGCGAGAGGCCGCGCTCGATCATGAGCTGGAGGGCCAGCTCGGCGGCGCCGATGGCGCGCATGCAGTGGTGGATGCGCCCGGGGCCGAGGCGCGACTGCGCGATCTCGAACCCCTTGCCGGGGCCCGCGATGAAGTGGCTCTTCGGTAGGCGCACGCCCTCGAACCAGACCTCGCCGTGGCCGTACGGCTCGTCGTAGGCGTGGAAGACGGGCAGCATGCGCTTGATGGTCACGCCCTTCGCGTCGAGGGGCACGAGCACCATGCTGTGCTGGTGGTGCCGGTCGGCGCTCGGGTCCGTGAGCCCCATGAAGATGGCGACCTTGCAGTTTGGGTGGCCGATGCCGGACGACCACCACTTCTTGCCGTTGAGGACCACCTCGTCGCCCTCGACGACGGCCGTGGCCCGCATGTTCGTCGCGTCGGACGAGGCCACGTCCGGCTCCGTCATGCAGAACGCCGAGCGGATGCGGCCCTGGAGCAGCGGCTCCAGCCAGCGCTCCTTCTGCTCCGGCGTCCCGAAGTGCCAGAGCACCTCCATGTTCCCGGTGTCGGGCGCGTTGCAGTTGAAGATCTCGGGGGCCAGAAAGCTCTTGCCCATCTCCTCGGCAAGCGGCGCATACTCCACCGTCGAGAGGCCGGCGCCCCGCCCGGGGTCGGCGAGGAACAGGTTCCACAGCCCCTCGGCCCGGGCGCGCTCCTTCAGCGCCTCGACGGCCGGGGAGACGGTCCACTTCTTCCAGTCGCCGCCGTTGCCGCGGGCGAGCAGGTCCTCGAAGTACTCCAGCTCCACGGGCCGGATCACGTCGCGCACGAAGGCCCGCACCTTCTCCACGTAGCCCTGACACCGCTGCGAATGACGGAAATCCATGTGGTCGCTCCCTTCGAGTGGCCCGAAAGGTACGCCCCCGCTCGCCGTCGCTCTACTTTAGCTTTCCAATGTGGAAGCATTCCCGGCGTGAATGAATCGCCGAGCGACGTGGACCTCAACCTCTTCCGGGTGTTCGACGCCGTCTACCGCGCGGGGAGCATCACGCGCGCCGCCGCGCAGCTTCACCTCACGCAGCCTGCCGTCAGCAACGCCCTGACGCGCCTGCGCTCACACTTCGACGACCCGCTCTTCGTGCGCGACGGCCGGCGGATCGTGCCGACCTCCTACGCGCGCGGGCTGGCCGGCGACATCGCCCGCGCCCTCGGCGCCCTCGAGGATGCGGTGAAGCACGGCCGCCGGTTCGAGCCGGCCACCTCGACGCGGCGGTTCGTCGTCGGCATGCGCGACGCCATGGAGTCCGCGGTGCTCCCTCGCCTCGCCCGCGACCTGCGGCGACGGTGGCCCCGGCTCTCGGTGCAGAGCACGCGCTTCGAGCGCGGGCGGCTGGCGCGGCAGCTCGGCGCGGGGGAGCTCGATCTGGCGATCGACGTCCCCTTCGCCGCCGGAGACGACCTCCTGCAGAAGGAGCTCCTGCGGGCCGACCTCTGCGTGGCCATGCGGAGGCGCCACCCGCTGGCGAGGGGCCCGCTGACGCTCGAGCGGTGGCTCGGCGCCCGTCACATCGTGGTGTCGGCGCGAGCGACGGGCCCCGTGCTCGAAGACCTCGCGCTGCGGCACGTCGGGCGCACGCGCGACGTCGCGATGCGCTGCCAGCACTACTACGCGGCGTGCCAGGTGGTGGCCGAGTCCGACCTGCTCCTGACCATGCCGCGCTACGAGGGCGACTGGGCCCGGATGCCGCTTCCCTTGAAGGTCGTTCCGCTGCCGGTGCCGATGGCGCCGCTGCCCGTGATGCTCTACTGGCACCGATCGGCGGACGGGGATCCGGGGAACGCGTGGATGCGCGAGAGGCTCGAGGAGCTCACGCGGGGCGTGTGAAAGACACGACGGGGCTCGGGAAATCATCGGCCTTCCGCTGCATAGTCGTGCGTCTCAGGCGAGGCCGCGACGCCGTCGCTCCTTCGCGATCTCGTTCTGGATCATGTCCTCCTTCATGCTTCCGGCCGACAGCGCGCCGAAGGCGTGGAACAGGAGCCCCGCGGTCCACGCGCAGAGCGGCCACACGAACCAGTGGATCGCAGGCGTATACCTCGCGTCGATCTCGAAGAGTGCGAGGTTCGCGATCGCGAAGACCGCGAAGTGCCACACGAGGCCGAGTTTGGCGTGGGCGCGGCGCGTTGCCTTGACGCGAATCTCGCGCTCGATCGCCCCCGTATCGACGGGATTCGACATGATCTCTCCTGGGCACCTCCCGGCGCCGCGATCGGCGTTTGTGGTGGCGCCGAATGAAGACAGTAAATAGTGTCGCATCCGGCGTTGTCAAGGATGCGGTCAGCCGGATCACCATGACTCCTTCAAGAGACACGGATCGCGACGGCCCCCCGCTCCACTTGCATCTCAAGCCCGCAAGTGGGTTTCGAAGAAAGCCGCCACCCGTTTCTCGGCGTCGTTCGCGGCCGGCCCGTTGTAGCCCGCGCCCATGAGGGGTGCGAGTTTGACGAACAGCCAGGGGAGCTCGGACTTCACGTGGTCTTCCATGAACCCGTGACCGGCCGCGGGATACTCCTTCACGTCGTGGGGCACGTTGTTGGCGGTCAGGAGCTTCTCCAGCCGTTCTGCCGACCCGCGGAGCCTCTTGTCCTTGGCTCCGTAGCTTGCCACCATCGGGCACGAGCCCTTGAGGAACGTCTCCGCATCGTCGGGGACCTGACCGTAGTTGGGGCTGGAAGCGCCATACTTTCCTGTTGGCGCCAAGGCGATGGCGAAGCCGCCTCCCATGCAGAACCCGATGATGCCGATCTTGCCCGAGCAGCCGGGCTGGAGAGCGAGCCAGCCTCGCGTCGCCTCGATGTCGTCGAACATCGGACCCGAGCGAGCGGCGACCTCGCGCATGGCCGCGCGCACGCAGGTGATCATCCCGCCCGTCATGGCGTGGAAGAGGCTCGGGGAAGCGGTCAGGAAGCCGTGACCGGCGAGCGAATCCACCTGCCGCTTCGCGCCCGTGGTCATGCCGAACGCGTCGTGGATCACGACGACGCCCGGCCAGGGGCCGCCCTGCGATGGCCGCCTGACGTAGGCCGGCAGCTTGCCCCGCGCGGTTTCGATCTCGGTGTTGGAGACGGTATCGCTTCGGACGGCCATGGACTCAAGCTCCTGAGGGGTGTGGACGCTGGTTGGGAATGAAAGCCCTGTAGCAGAGCAAACGCGGCAAACGCCGCGGATCCTTGCTGGCCCGTCATCTGCACGGTCGTTCGCCGAGCACTTGTCGGCTCATCGAGGTCGTCCATGAACGTCGCGGCACGAGTTCGAAGGCTTTCTCCCGCCGCGGTCCGATTGGGCGTCGGCGTGCTCGCGGTGTCGGGCGTCTTGCTGAGTCGCTCGCTCATCGGCTCGGCTGACCCGCCGGGCAGTGTCGAGGGCACGGTGCTGGGCGGCGGCTTACCCATCGCGCAGTCGACCGTGACTCTCTGGGCTGAGAGCTCGGGCGAACCCACGAAGGTCGGGCAGGCTCGGACCGGCGCCGACGGCAAGTTCGCGATCCACGTCGGCGGCCCTCGCCCCAGCGACGCGATCCTGTACTTGACCGCGGAGGGGGGCCAGCCCGCCGCCGACAAGGCGCACCGGGTCAACCCCGCCATCGCTCTTCTGGCGGTCGTAGGCAACCAGCCCCCCCCGAAGGTCGTCATCAACGAGTTCACCACCATCGCCTCGGTCTGGACGCACGCGCAATTCCTCGAGGGTACGGCCATCCGGGGCCCTGGCCTCGGCCTCCGCATCGCCGCCGGCAACGTGCCCAACTTCGTCGACCTGGGGACCGGTGGCTACGGCGGCGCCATCCAGGACGCGCTCAACAGCAGCCAGACACCCACGATGGCGAACTTCGCCACGCTCTCGTCGTTGCTCGCCGGTTGCGTCACGCACGTGAGGGACGACGCGTGCAAGAGCCTCTTCGCCGCGGCCTCGGCCCCGGACGGAAGAGTCCCGGCAGATACCCTCGCCGCGGCGCAATCGATCGCGCGCAACGCTTCGCACGAGCCCGCGAAGCTCTTCGCCTTGCTCGATGCGTTCTATCCCGTGCCGCACGGCAAGAAACTCCGTGCGACGCCGTTCTTGCCCTATCTGAGCTTTGCGCCCAGCGCGTGGGTCTTGCCGCTCGAGTTCACCGGAGGGGGCAATGCCGGCGGAGCCAAGGTGATGTTCGACAGCCAGGGCAACGCGTGGAGCGGCGACAACTTCATCGTCGGGTCGCAAGGGCACGATGACTTGTGGGATGGGACCCTGTCGGAGTTCGCTCCGAACGGCCGGCCGCTTTCGCCGATGACCACGGGGTTCACCGGCGGCGGTCTCCAGGGACCCGGGTTCGGTACGGCCATCGATGGCGACGACCGGGTGTGGATCACCAGCACCAGCGGCAAGACCATCTCGCTCTTCGACAAGACCGGCAAGCCGCTGTCGCCCCCCGAGGGCTACAACTTCGGCGGCAAGCTCGGGACGATGCAGGGCGTCATCGTCACGCCCAGTGGCGATGTCTGGGCGGTCGACTTCGAGGACGACAAGGTCGTGTACCTGCCAAAGGGCGATCCGAGCAAAGTGAAGTTCTATTGCCAGTCCACCGACGGAAAGCCCAACAAGGACAGCCCGTGCAAGCTGAATGGCCCTTTCGACCTCGCGATCGACCCGCAGGACCGAATCTGGATCACCAGCGCCATCGGCGACACGGTCACGCGCTTCCCCGCCGGCGACCCCAGCAAAGTCGAGGTCATTCCGACGGGCGGCGCCAGTGGCAAGGGGCTCGCGATCGACAGCAAGGGCAACGCCTGGATCGCCAACACGGCCGGCAAGGGAATTTCCCTGGAGACGAAGGCACGTCTCCTCGAGCTCAAGCTGAAAGGCAGTACCGCCACGGCGATGGATCACGCCGTCCTCAAGGACTTGCTCGCCCACCCGGGGATGGGCAGCGTGTCGATGCTGCGACCCGACGGAAGCCCTGCACCGGGATCGCCGTTCAATCCGGGGGGGAGCATCTGGGGCGCGTGGGCCGTAGCGATCGACGGCAATGACCATGTGTGGGTTTCCAACTTCGCACCCGGCGGCGGGATCACGGAGCTCTGCGGCGCGCAGACCGAGACTTGCCCGCCCGGCATGAAGACCGGCGATCCGATTTCCCCTCCCGGCGGCTACAAGGGCGGCGGCATGCAGATGCTGGTCGATGTCTCGATCGACCCGGCCGGCAACGCCTGGGTGTCCAGCAACTGGCAAGATCCCGACTCCTGCTACGGCAAGCCCGAGGAGGGCGTTTCGACCCGGTGCGGCGGCCAGGGCCTGACGGTCTTCTATGGAATCGCCAAGCCCGTTCGGGCACCGCGGATCGGACCCGCGCGCGCGTTCGAGTGAAGAGCAATACCCGCAGCAGCAAGTGACGCCCCACATCCCTGGGCAGAAAGGAACGACCATGGAGGTCACGACTACCCCTCAATCGACGACGTCGAAGGGGGCGCGAAGCTCGCCCCCTCTGAACCTGGAGGCGCTCGCGACCAAGTCGTTCGCCGAACTCGACGCGATCTATCGCGAAGGCGTCCTCCCCTCCTCCATCCACGCCCTGGACGGGGACCTCACCGGACGGGTCCTCGCGGCACGTGGGTTGGACGGACCGCTCTTCGCGCCCGTGCTGCGAACCCTGGAAGCCTCGCCGTACTTCCCCTGGCGAGGAAAGCATTTCAGCGCCGGCAGCGACAGGACGGGGGATGGCGTCAATCGGATCTCCGTTCCCATCGTGCTCGGTAGACAGCACCTCTTCTTCTTCTCCACCCGCTTCGAGCCCTCGCTGATCGACGCCAGAGAGACCATCGTCCTCGACTACGAACATCCGGAGAACCCGCCGTACATCCGCAAGATCCACGACGAGCTCCGGGAGGTCTCGCCCGGCGTGTTCCTTGGTCCCGCGATGTGGAAGATCACGGGCAGCGCCGTGACGTTCGTCTGGTTCGCGCTGGCGGCGGAAGGCGGGGTCTCGGCGAAGGCGTGAGCACACTTCCTCTGCCCGCCCCGGCTCTGCAGCAGCCCTGGATGCGATCTCGACACCCGCGCGGACGGCCGCGTAGCGCTCGGCTAGCCCCGCTGCGCGCGTAACCGAGCGGTGCCTCAAACGGCCCTCGCCCACCTCGGCATTCGGCAGCCCACCTGCGCGCACGAACTCGGGCGAGCCTGCCGGCAAGGCCAGACGCCGCCGTGCAGCAGCACGGCCCAGTGCGGTACAATCGAAGGTTGACGGCCTCTACTCATTCGCCTTTCGAGGCGGGTCGGAACCACGAGGACGCCTTCGCGAGGGTACGTTCGCATGCAGGCTTCGCATCTACCGCTCCCCGAATCCCCTGCCTGGTCGGGGACCGATTGCTACTCCGTCGTCCACAAGGTCGGCGAAGGAGGGATGGGGATCGTCTACGAGGCGATCGATCGCGACACCGGCCGGGCCGTCGCCCTGAAGACCCTGCTGCGTTTCGACGCGGACTCGGTCTACCGATTCAAGCGGGAGTTCCGGGCGCTGGCGGATGTTCACCACCGAAACCTGGTGCGATTGCACGAGCTCGTTCAGCCGGAATCCGGCCCTCTCTTCTTCACGATGGAGCTCGTGGAGGGAACGGACTTCCTCGAATACGTGCATGGCGGCGGGGCCGCAGGACCGAGCCGGACGCATACTTCGCTCCTGTCCGGCTCGGCGAGCGGAACGAGCGGCACCCGCCCAGTCTCGTCCAAGTCCCAGCCGCCGCCGTTGGCCTCGCTGCCGACGCAGAGCCCTGCGCCGACACAGGTCGACCCGGGTCGCCTCCGCCCCGCGCTGCGCCAGCTCGTGCAGGGCCTCGGCGCGCTGCACAGCGCAGGGAAGCTGCACCGGGACATCAAGCCGTCCAACGTTCTGGTGTCGTCGGCGGGCCGCGTCGTCATCCTCGACTTCGGCATCGCCGTCGAGATCGCGCGCGCGACCGAGGATGCGGAGCGTGACGGAGCAGGCATCGTGGGCACGCCGGCGTACGTCTCTCCCGAGCAGGCGGCGGGCGAAGCGCCCGCGGCCGCGAGCGACTGGTACGCCGTCGGCGTCATGCTCTACGAGGCGCTCGCCGGCCGCCGTCCCTTCGTCGGCCCGAGCGTCGAGGTCCTGACCCGCAAGCTCACCGAAGAGCCGCCGCCCCCAAGCGCCTGGGCTCTTGGCGTCCCGCCGGACCTGGAGTCGCTGTGCGTCGATCTCCTGAGCCTCGAGCCTTCCAGGCGGCCTGACGGCGCGGAGATCTCTGCGGCGGCTCGGGGCCGTCGGAAGCCAGCGTCCAGCGGCCCGACGGGGTGGCGGCGCGGCCGGCCAACGCGGCCTACTGGTCGGCCGCGACGAGCCGATCCGCGCGCTCCATACCGCACTCGACGCGGTGACCAGCGGCCAGACGGTGACCGTACGGGTGGGCGGCGGCGCGGGCATGGGCAAATCCACGCTCGTCCAGCGCTTCTTGGACGACCTCCAGGGCAGCAGCGGCGCGGAGGTGCTCTACGGCCGCGCATACGAGCGAGAGTCGGTGCCCTACAAGGCCGTCGACAGCCTGGTGGATTCCCTCGCGACGCTGCTCGTTCGCATCGAAGAGATCGAGGGACCGCTCGCCGCGCCGCGACAGGCCGCGGCACTCGCCAGGTTGTTCCCCGTCATCCGGCGGGTGCCAAGCCTCTCGGCGCTCCCCGACGTGCCCATCGACGACGCGCACCGCGTCCGGGCCCACGCGTTCGCCGCCCTGCGCGAGCTCGTGAGCACGCTCGCGCGGCGCCGGCCGCTCGTCCTCTACATCGACGACGTGCAGTGGGGCGACGTCGACAGTGTCGCGCTTCTGCACGAGGTGATGCGCCCCCCCAGCGCGCCCGCCGTCCTCCTCCTCCTGACCTATCGCGAGGAGGACGCCGAGACGAGCCCCTTCCTGCTCGAGATGACCGAGCGCTGGCCCGAAGCGGCCGACCTCCGCGAGGTCCGCGTGGGCCCCCTCGATATCGACGACGCGGAGCGGCTGGCGCTCGCGCTGATTGGCGAAGCCGACGAGATCGCGACGCGAACGGCGCGCGCCGTGGCGCGTGAGGCGAAGGGCAGTCCCTTCCTCGTCGAGGAGCTCGTACGCAGCAATCGGATGCAGGCGGCGGCGACGGACGCGACCCTGTCGCTCCTGAGCCTCGCGGACATCGTCGGCGATTGGCTGGAGCGTCTGCCCGAGGCGGCACGCAGGCTTGCCGAGGCGGTGGCGGTCGCCGGGCGGCCCCTCCCGCTCGCCGTCCTCTCGATCGCGTGCAGCGAGGGCGCTGCGTCGGACGACGCCATCGAGCTGCTTCGCAGCGAGCGCCTGGTACGCACGGGGTTCCGCGAGGGCAGCGAGGTCATCGAGCCCAGCCACGACCGTATCCGCGAAACGATCGTCGAGCAGCTCCCGGCGGACGACCTCCGCGCTCGCCACGAGGGCCTCGCGCGGGCGCTCGAGGCCACGTCCAGCGCGGACCTGGAGGCGCTCGCCACTCACCTTCTGGGGAGCGGGGCGCGCGAGCGAGGCGCCGCCGTGGCCGGGCGAGCGGCCGAACAGGCGGCTGGCAAGCTCGCGTTCGACCAGGCGGCGCGCCTCTACCGCCTCGCCATCGAGACCGATTCTCGCCCACAAGAACAGGCGCGGCCTCTCCGGGTTCGGCTGGCGCAGGCGCTTCAAGGCGCCGGTCGCAGCGCGGAGGCGGCCAGCGCCTACCTGGAGGCGGCCAACGGCGCGGCGCAGCTCGAGAGGGTCGACCTCGAACGGGCGGCGGCGGCGCAGCTCCTCTCCGCAGGCCGCACCGACGAAGGGACGGAGGTCCTCCGGCGCGTTCTCGCAGCGGTTGGATTGCGTGCCCCCCAGACGCCCCTCGGCGCCGTCGTCTCCTTGCTCTACCACCGTCTGAGGCTTCGCTTCCAAGGCCTCGGCTTCAAGGAACGGTCTCCCGAAGAGGTCTCTCCCGACGACCGTCTTCGGGTCGACGCGCTCCACATGGTCGCCGTGGGCTTCTCGGTCGTCGACGTCATCCTAGGCGCCTGCATGCAGGCGCGCGCCTTTCGGATGGCGCTCGACGTCGGGGATCGGCTGCAGGTCGCGCGCGCGGCCTCGGTCCAGATCACGCACCTCGCCAGCCAGGGCGGCCCGATCGGCAAGGCCGAGCAAGCCACCTACGCGATCGCGGAGCGGCTCGTGAGAACGCTCGGCGACCCGGACCTCGAGTCCTACTTCGAGCTCTGTCGCGGGCTGACGATCTACCATCGCGGTCGGTTCAAGGAAGCGGTCGACGTGCTGTTCGGCCGGACAGCGATGCGGCCCACCCGAGAGTCGACGACGCTCGGTCGCCTCTACGGCCTCTACTCGCTCTTCTTCGTCGGCCGGCTACGGCAGGCAGGCCGCCGCGCCACGCGCCTCCTCGAGGACGCGAAGCGACGAGGCGATCTGAACACCGCAGTCAACCTTCACGCGGCGCCGCTCGTCGACGCCTGCCTCGTGGCAGACGACCCGGACGCCGCGCGCGAGCACGTTCGCCTGGCGCTCGCGAGCTGGACGCAGCGCGGATTCCACGTGCAGCACTGGATGGCGATGGCATGGGAGGCTGTCATCGAGATCTACGTCGGCAACGGGGCGGCGGCCTACGCGCGGCTCGAGCGCGATCGCCGTGCGCTCCGCCGAAGCTTGCTGGAGCACGCGCAGGGCGTACGGGCACACACCGGATTCATCCGCGGCCGGGCGGCCGTGGCCTCAGCGCTGGGCGCGACGGCCGACGTCCGCCGGGCGCGCCTGGCGGAGTCGCGCGACGTGGCGCTGCGGCTCGAGCGGGAGAACATGCCCTGGATCGCGCCCCTCGCGAGCCTGCTGCGTGCGGCGACCGCGAACGCCGAGGGCGACGCGGGTGCCGCGTGCGCAGCGCTCCGCGAGGCGATCGATCGCGCGACCGCTGCGGACCTGAACCTGCACGTCTGGTGCGCGCGCCGGCAACTGGGATGCCTGATCGGAGGCGAAGAGGGCGACCGTCTGGTGGCGGAGGCCGATGCCGCGATGCAAGCAGAGGGCGTCCGAGCCCCCGCCCGACTGGCCGCGACGGTCCTGCCGGGCCAGTGGGGCTCGCGGTCCTGAACGAGGAATAGGCATCTGCAGCCTCGCCGAAGGACACCCATCTTTTGGAGTCCAGTAGGCGCCCCGCCGCGCCCGGTGCCTTCAAGGCGATCCCTCGGCGCAGTTTGCGCGATGCCCGCGGCACCTTACTTTAAGGGTCCGCGGGCGACAGCGAGCGGTTCGATCCAAAAGAGCGGGCGCGTAGAGGCGCCACCTCAGGCCAGTGAAGTAGAACGGAGGGCGCCCGACAAGCATGGGGCCGCGGGCGACCACTCTCGGCGCATGACCTCCGGTGCGCTCGCTCGCACAACCGGTCCCGCAACACGGGACTCGTTGGGACGCGCCGCTGCACGCCCATGACACGAGCCGCGCGCTTTCGCCGCCTCATCGCGGTGGGCCTCGCCGCGGCCTTCTTGGACGGCGCGTGGGCGCCCGCCGAGACAACCCCCTTCCCGTCGACCACCGACCTCGGCCATCGGGGCGATGTCGACGTCACGCAGATCGAGAAGATGTTGCGGCTGACGCCGACCGAGCGGCTTCGCAAGCACGAGTCCTGGCGGCTCTTCGCGCGGAAGGCTCTGAAGGATGCAGAACTTCGTCGAGAAGGTTCTCGAGGCCCTGACGCAGGCCGGCGTTGAGTTCGTCGTCGTTGGGGGTGTGAGCGCCGCCTCTACCCGTCGGAGTTCGGCCTGATCGCCCAGGACGATCGGATCCCGCGGACCTGGCAACGGCTCATCGCGCTCGCCATTTACCTGTTCCCGCGCGCCGGCGAGCTCGAGGCGCTCGAATGGGAGGACGTCGATCTCGAACGCGGGGTCGTGCACGTTCACCGGAGCGTCGATCGCGAGCGCGGGTCGACGACGTCAACGAAGACGGGATCGCCTCGCCGCTTCAACATCGAGCCCGCGGCCCTCCCGCTGCTCAAGAAGATGCACGAGGAGCGCACAGGCGACGGCGTCGTGCTCGAGCAGATGCCCCGCCATCGCGATCTCGCCGAAGGCCTCCGCACGTACCTCGAAGTCGCCGGCGTGAGCGTCCGGAGCTCTTCACCACGGACAAGACGCGCAAGGCGATCACGTTCCACGATCTCCGCGCGACGGGCCTCACGTGGATGGCCATCCGCGGCGACCAGCCGCTGCGGATCATGAAGCGCGCGGGGCACGAGAGCTTCGCGACGACGCAGCTCTACGTGCGCGAGGCCGAGGCCATCCGCGACGGCTTCGGCGAGGTCTTCCCTCCGCTGACGCCTCTTATTGAACCGTCGCCGACTGGCGACCGGTCCAAGATCGGTCCAAGAAGGAGGGACCTGGAACGCCTTAAACGAGGAGTTTCAAAGCGTTATGTGGCGGGGTGGACGGGACTCGAAACCCCTCAAATCCTCGGGTTCGCGGGGTATCGCCGGGGTCAGGCTCGACTGCGGTCCCCTCCCCGCCCCCTGCTAACCCCGCGACCCAGCGCGACCCGAATCCCGGACAGTATCGCCGGACAGCGGCCGACGCCGCCCACGAGGCTCTCGTCGAGATCCTCCGCGGAATAGGCCCCGAGGAGCGGCGCCGGCTCGTAGAAGAGGTCGAGCGCGAACAAGCCGAGGGCGCGGTCGCGGCTCTCGTGGCAAAGGGAGCGGCGTAAATGCCGAAGCGGTCGAAGAAACGCCCTATCGAGGACGCCGACGACGATACGGACCTGCCGGCGTTCGATCGCCTCGACCTCGAACGGATCGACGAGCTGGCCGAGGAGTGGCGGGCCCGCGGCCAGCGTTCGGGCGAGGAATTCGCGATCTGCGCCGGGCGCGTCCTCAAGGCGCTCGCCGGAACGCTGAGCCTGCGCGACGACGAAGCCCGCGAGGCTCTGGAGCTCGCCGCGCTGAAGCTCCTCGGCCCGAAGGGGCCGATCGGGCGGGCGAGCTTCGGCAATCTCGCCGAGGTCGCGACGACCGAGCGCGACGCGTTCCGCCGCATCGTGGTCGCGATTGAGCGAATCATCGCCGAGAACCCGAACCGCGGCGTTCGCGACCAGACGGCGCAGGTGGCGCAGCTTTTCGTGGTGCTCGCGAAGCAGCGCTGCCCGAAGCTACTCCCGCGCGTGCGGGAGGCGCGGTCGAACGCGCAGCAGAAGAACATCGTCGCGGAGCTCGCCGAGCATCTCTTCGTAGAGGGAAGGCGTGTCTTTATCTGCGACAACCCCGCCCGAAAACAGGCGGAATCGTGGTTTCGCGTCCTGCTCCTCGCGTGCGGCATGCCGAAGGATCGCGTGAAAAATGCCTTGAACTTCCGGGCAAAAGAGCAGGGTCGGGATACTCGGGAGGGGTCCGAGTAGCATTTCTAGACGGTCTCGTTCCGCGTCGTAGTTCGTACGGCGTGAAGAAGCTGAACCCGCACCAGCGCATCGTCGTTCGCGCCTCCGCGCCGTGCTCCGACGCCGACCTTCGTCGCTGGGAGCAAGGCGACCGCGAGCTCGGCGACTTAGCGCGCGCCCGGATTGAATACGCGCTCGCGGAGCTCGGGATAGCTAGGGCGGCATCCTCCTCGGCACGAGGAATGAGCCAGCGATGACGACGACGACCTCTCCGGTTCGGGTGGCCGTCGCGCCGCTCTTCGCGTGCGACAACTGCGGCGCCGAGATGCGCGCCAGCGACGAGACGTGCCCGCGATGCCGGCGCGACTTCCGTGCGCGGCCTCCGGCGGTCAAGCCCGCAGCGGAGGAGACCTCCTGTCCCTTCTGTTCGCCGGCCGCGCCGTGCGTTACGTGCCTCGACGAGCGCTCGTTCGGCTCGTCGCCTCCCTCGGCGAAGGACGCCGACGCGGAGGAGTGGCTTCCGCCGGCCCTACGCGAGCAGGCGCTCGTCGGGGCCGAGGCCATCCGCGCCGCCGCGAAGCGTTCGGTCTCCTACGAGTGGGAAGGGATCGCGAGGACCGGGAACATCGTGGCGCTCGCCGGCCTGCCGGGCGACGGCAAGACGACGGCGATGGGCATCCTGCTCGCCGCGCGGAGGAATCGGACGGGGGTCCCGATCTCGGTCTTCGGTCGGCCGCTCAAGCCCGCGCCGCTCGAAAAGTACCTCATCCTCGTCGAGAACGAGATCGACGAGGCTGCGTCGTCCCGCACGCTCGAGGCGTCGCGCGAGATGCTCGGCCTCGGCGAGGACACGTTCGAGCGCGTGATCGTGCTCGGGCGCAAGGACGTCACGGTGCGGTCGAAGCTCTGGGCCGCCGTCTGCGCGCTGATCGAGCGAGGTATGGTCGACTCGGTCTACATCGACTCGCTCGCCCGGTTCCTCGACGGCGAGAGCGACTCGAACGACGAGCGCGATCAGGTGGGCGTCTTCGCCGAGGTCCAGCGGGCGATCGAGTCCTCGCCCGGCGACGCGAAGCCGATGGTTTTCATCGTCTGCCACTCGAACAAGAGCTCGAAGGGCGGCGACGTTCGGGACATCTCGGGGTCGGTCCAGCGGGCGGCCCAGGTCGACGTGGCGATCCTCATCACGGCGGACCGCAACGACGATCTGCGCGTCGTCTCGGCGACCGCGAAGTTCGTGAAGGTGCGCGAGGCGAGCGACGAGTGGCCGAAGGCGTCGACGTTCCGCACCGCGAAGATCGACGGGCGCTGGGTCCTCGAGTGGGACGGCTCCGCCGCCGCGACGCCGACCAAGAGGGCGCTGCACGAACGCGCCTACGAGCTCGTCGTCTCCGAGGCCCTGACGAAGACCGAGCTCGGGCGACGCCTCTCCGCCTCGCACAAGGCGGTCGACGAGGCGATCGCGGTCCTCAGGGCCGAGGGGCGCATCAAGTTCGAAAAGAGAAACGTACGGGGCAAGGACACCTGGTTCATCGCGCCGAAGGACCCGAAGGCGCAGCTCAAATCGCTCGGCATCGTGCGGTCGGCGAACGACCCCGGACCGCGCGAGGAGGAGGTCGCCAATGACCACCCCTTCTGAGCTCGAAATCTGGGCGGACTTTTGGCCGGACAACCCCGTTTGGGCGGACATGTCCGGACCCCCCCTAAAAAGTGTCCGCCCACTCCCGAAAAGGCTCGAGGACACGAGTACTTCGGGGCAACTGAAAGTGTCCGCCCAAACCGGGTGGACGGACACGCGGAACCCTATAGGGGTTCCGCAGTCCCCCGAGTCGTCCCACTCGAAGGGAGAACTACCCCCCGCGGCATCTCATCCCCAGCCGCCGGAGGACCGCCAACATGCCCACGACCCTCGAGACCCCCGGTATCCGGAACTGCAAATCGGACCCCGTCACGTTCTTAGCCGCGGGAGTCATCTCCCCGAAGGCCCGCAGGCTCCTCGAGCACTGCCTCCGGCAACATGGACCGACGACCGTCGAACTCGAGAGCATCCGGGTCGACGGCGTCCGGTCGCTCGCGCAGCGCACGCGGGTCGTCGCTCACCTTCGAGCCCTGACCGAATCGCTCGGTATCGAGCCCCGCGTCCCCTGGCGCTCCTCGGCGCCGACCACGCCGCCCCCGTCGCTCTCCTCGACCTCGCGCCGCTAACCTTCCTCGCCCCGCGAGTGGTCTCCGGGCCCGCCCGAACGACCCTCCGGGCGCAGCGAACCGCCTCCGGGCCCCCTCCGGGCCCCCGCGAACCGCGCGTCTGCTCAATCTCCCGGAAGACGTCAGCCGGAGGCGCCCGCCCGGCGGGCAGCCCCGCGGAGACGGGCTCTCGACCCTCGCGCGCGACGCTCGAGAGCCATCGGGCTAACCCCGCGTATTCGCGTGCGGCCTCGAGTCCGGACAGCACGCGATCTGTCCGGAGGGCCGACCACGCGCGCGAGCGCGGCCTTTTTCCCGCGCGAATCGCGCAAAGCGGAACGGGACGGCCGCCCGCTCCCGATGGACGGAACCCGGGTTCCGTCCATGTCGACCCCTCATCCTTCGGCCGACGGAACCCGGGTTCCGTCCGGCTCAAGTGTCGCGTTCCCTCCGGTGTCCCTTTCGTGCCGGAGGCTCTCGGCATCGCGCCGCCGAGACGGAAAGCACCGGCGGCCGCCGGCAAGAGCCCGAACGCGATGGCCAAGCCCCCCGCGGCGCGCGTCGAACGGAGGCGGCGCGCGCCGCGGTCGGGCCCTCTACGGCCTCTGGCAGCCCCGCCACGAGCCTTTTGCCCTCTCACCCAGGAAGAAGCCCATGAGCACCGACAACGCGTCCCAGACCCAGCAAAACGTCACCGTCTTCATCGTCGCCGGAGCCGACGGCGAGGGCCGGCTCCACGAGCTCGCGAAGTTCTTCACGGTCGCCGACGCGCAGAAGCAAAAGGCGGCGGGGAACTACACCGCGCCCGGTTGCTTTTACCGCGACGTCGCAGTGTACGAGCGGGTCGAGCCCCTCGCTCAGCAACATCCGTCCGTGCGCCCTCTCTTCGAGGAAGGTCACGAGCATCAAATCGCGCGCGCGACGCCGACCGGCAGCGAGTTCATCGCGCCGAAGGAGACGCCTTGAGCCCCGGCGTTCGCCGCGTGGACGGCCCGCGCGGCGCGTGCGTTGTCTTCGAGGACGGCGCGGCTTGCTCGTTACCGCCTGGCTGGTGCTTCGCCGTCCATCAGATAGTCGTCGGCCCCGGCGACGTGCGGTACCTCCTCGGGGCAAGCAACGGGCGCTCGACGACCTCGCTCACGCGCCTCCAGCTCGACTACGCGGCCGACCTCGACGCGGTCCGCGCGATTCGCCGGGAGGCGCTACTCCGCGCCCTTCGCCCCGAGGTGTACCGGCCCGACGCCCAGGCGCACGGGGCGAACTAGCCATGGACCCCGTCGTCCCTCACGGAACGGGCGCCGACGTCGACGCGGAGGGCGTCCGTCTCGAGCGCCGACCGCCCGAGAAGGAGCCGTTTCCCGCGACCGAGGTAGCGGACCCGCTTGCGACGGGGCGCGACCGTCGGGGACGGGTCGCGACCCGAGAAGCGGCGGCCGCCCTCGCGCGCCTCCCGCGGCGCAAGGATATCCTCCCCGCGGCAATCGCGTGCGCGCCCGACTTCGAGCCGCACTACCGGCGCCGCCTCGACTGGCGGGACCGCCGACGGGCGGAGCTCGTCTCGGTCGGTCGGGGCGCCATCTCCGTCGGCGTCCTCGCCCGCCTCAATCACGCGGCGTGGCTCTTCGCGGGCGCCGAGTACGCCGCGGCGAAGGCGGCGAAGGAGGGAAGGCTCGAGCTCCTCACGGCGAGCGCGAGCCTAGCGGCGCAGGCCGACCGACTTGACTGGTCTGCGTACCATCTCGCGGTCCGAGAGTCGCGCCTACGGGTCGACGAGGGCGCGCCGGCCGGGCCCGCGGACGCAACCCGTCTGCTTGGTGGGGGTCGTCGATGACGCGCCGGTCCCGTGAGGAGCCGCCCGCGCCCGAAGCGCAGTCGCCGAGCCGTACGCACAACGAGCGCGTGCTCGACTTCCTAGAGCAGCTCGACGAGCGCCTCGCGCCCGCGTTCCCGACCATGTCTCCGTTCTGGCTCTCGGAGACTCGCCGGTTCTACACGCACCCCACCGCGAAGACGTGGTCCGCGCGGGTCGGCCGAGGCGGCGCGAAGAGCACGCAGATCGTGAAGATTGCCTTCGCCGAGACCATCGCCGGGAGTTTCGCGATTCCCCCTGGGGAGGTGCACTGGTTTGCGATCGTCTCGGAAAACAAGGACGAGGCTGCGGGGCGCCTGCGCCTCATCGAGGCGCTCCTCGACGCGATGAAGATGGAGTACTCGCGCGACGGCGACTCGATCGTGCTCAAGCGCCCGGGCTGGGAGCGCCGGGGCTTCAAGGTCTTGGCCGCGCGCCTCGGCGCGGTCTCCGGGTTCCGCGCGATCGGCCTGGCGATGGACGAGGTCGCGAAGTGGAACAACGACGGTACGAACCCCGCGGCCGAGATCGCGGCTTCGGCGAACGCGATGTTGGTCACGCATCCCGCGGCGAAGCGTCTCGCGTTCTCTTCGCCGCTCGCCGCCGGGGGCCTCCACTACGAGCTGGTCGAGCGCGGGGAGACCGCAAGGCAGATCGTGAGCCTCGCGCCGACGTGGGTCGCGAACCCCTCGATCAGCGAAGAGCGGACCCACGAGCTCGAGGATGACCCTCGGGTCTGGAAACGCGAGTATCTCGCCGAGCCTCAGGCCGGGGCGCTCGCGGCCTTCGACCCGGACCTCGTCGAGCGCGCCCTCGCGAACCAGGTGCCCGACGACTACGTCCGATGCAGCCGCGTCCTCCTCGTCGACCCGACGGCGGGCGCCTCCGACAACTATGCGTACGGCTTTTGTCGCTGGCGGCTCGACCCCGAGCGCGTGAGGCACATCCTCGAGTTCAGCTTCGTCGGTGGGATCGCGGACGCCTCGAAGCGCGGGCTGACGAGCAACGATGTCGTCGCGTTTCTCACGCGCGAGGCGCGTACCCGAGGCGTCGCTTACGCGCACGGAGACCAGTTTGAGCGGTTCGCGCTCGCCTCCGCGTTCGCTCTGCGGGGCATCACGTACATCGCGCACACGTGGACCGCGCCGATGAAGGAGCGCGCCGTCGAGCGCGTTCGGACCTGGCTGCGCGACGGATCGCTCTCGCTCCCCGACTACGAGCCCTTGCGCCGGGAGCTCCTCGCGTTCGAAGAAAAATCGCGCCGTCGGGCGCCCTTACGTTCCGGGGCCGGCAGGGCAGCCACGACGACCACGCGATGCTCGTGCTCCTCGCGGCGTTCGTCGACATAGAGGGTGGGCTCCCCGGCAGCCCGATCGACGAGCCAGCGCGCATCGCCTACGAGCGGCACACGGAGCAGATCAGGTTCCTGGCCGGCGTCATTGGCGGCGAGATTGACCTCGGCGACCGCTCGACCTGGCCCGGCGCCGACCAAACCTACGAGCAGCGCATCGCCATCGCCGAGGCTCAGCGCGAGTTCCGCGAGAACGGCGAGGCGCGGGAGCGCGAGGCCTGGGCCGAATACCTGCGCCAAGGCGATCGCGACGCGCCGCGCGCCTCCGACCTGATCAAGGACGCCTTCGAGACCTCGCCGCAACTCCGCGACCTGAAGTCGCGCAAGTAGAGGACCCGCTCATGAGTCGATCGAACTTCTGCTTCAACGAGACGTCGCCGAGCGCCGCCGGGACGGCCGCGAGCTCGAAGTACGTCCAGAACGCGGCCTCCTACTTACCCCCGGGTGTCGCCGGGCCGCTCGGAGACTTCTCTGCGGTCGACGTCGAGGTCGATCTGGTCGGCGCCGTGGGCGGCACCTTGTCCGTCTTCGTCCAAGTCTCCCCCGACGACGGCGTGAGCTGGTACGACATCATCAGCTTTCCGACGCTCGCCGCGGGCGCCGCGGCGGTCTCCTACCGCTCGCCGATCTCGAACGCGACGGGGACGAGCACGCCGACGAAGGTTGGAAAAAACCTCGCGCCCGCGCTCGCATCGAGCACGGTCGTCAACGGGGCGTTCACCGACCGCATGCGGCTCGTCTTCGTCGCGGGCTCCGGCACGACGGCGGGGGCTCAGGTCGTCGCTCGCCTCGTCGCGCAGCGCGGCGAACGCAATCGATAGAAGAAAGGAAACGATCATGAACGAGACACCGAAGGTCATTTTCGAACAGGTGGCGATCCGTTTGAGCAACTCGCGCGTCCGGCACGAGCCGGCGCTCCGCTTTCGCAACCCCTTGAACGTCGACATCAGGTTCGAGCTGACGTTCTTCGAGCGGCGGCAGCCGAAACCCGGGGAACGGCCCAACGCACACTTCGCCCCGCCGATGTTCGCGGTCCTCAACCCCGAGAACCTCGAGCTGGTCCTGAAGGACGGCCCCCGAGCCATGCGCACGCCGGGGGGCCACGTCGGTCCGGTCGTCGGCCTCACGGGCAGGCGGCCGCAAGTCGTCGTCGGGCCCGGATGCGACGTCTTGATCCCAGAGGAGCACCTCGACGTCGTCGCTCGCTACTTCTGCGACCAGTGTAGGTCGATCTACTCGTGCACGCCGTGGAAGAACCCCGAGCGAGGTCATTCGTACACACTGCAAGGTGGCGACGCTCCGGGGCTCGTTCGCGTTTTGAAGGAAGGCGAGCGTGCGGCGGACGTGTCGGTGCCGAAGAGCTACGGAGCCGTCCCGGCCCCGAACGCGGACGACATTCTGACGCGCGCCATGCGCAGGGTCGGAGGTTGAACATGAAGCGCGAAAGAGCGCAGACGACGGCGACGCCGGAGACGAGGTCCGAGACCGAGACCGCGGAGGCGCGCCCCCTATCCCGTCCCGAGCTCGAAGCCGCGGTCGCGAACCGTCGAGAAGGTCTCGATCGCGCACGGCAGAGGCTCACCGAGGCGCGCGCGGCGTTCAAGCTCGCCGACGAGGACTGGGTCGCGAGCGGCAAGCACGCCACCGCCGAGCGGCGCAGGGACGCTCGCGACCTCATGGAGCATGCGGAGGTCCACGAACGGCTCGCCCTGGAGAAGCTCGACGAAGCTCTCGCCGCCCTCGCTGCCGCGGATCGAGAGCGCGACGCGAAGGCGCTCGAGGACGCGATCGTGACCCTGATGCAGCACCCGCGCGACGTCGAGACGCTCGCTGCGGAGTTCGTCCGCATCGACCGAGAAGGAGATCGTCTGGCCATCCGGATCGCCGAGCGCGTGAAGGCAGCGCGCGACCTCTTCGACGACGCCGCGAACATCGCCGCGCGCCTGCGCGTCGGTTCGCTCGACGTCATCCGCAGGCCGAGCTTCGAACAGGCCGTCCTCTCGGTGCAACGACGGGTTGGGGCCGTCCGGTTCGAGGAGAGACGAGAATCCCCTGGTGCCGATCATGTTGCAGGACGCGCCCGACCTTCGCGATCCCGCGCTCATGACGAACGGGCAGCCGCTCACCGCAGAGGAGCTCGCGGACGTCCAGACCGGCCGCGCCCGGGCAAGGGAGCAAGAGGCGATGCTTCGCGAGGCCGCGGTCTTCCAGTCGGGCATGGCAGCCGGCGCCGCGACGGCAGCCGCGCCCGCGCCCGAACCGAACAACGGGCAGGGCGATCAACAGCAGCAGCAAGAAGGAGCACCGTCATGAGACGCACCGATGAAGAAGAGTTTTCCGTTTCGAATCTCGCCCACGCGGAGCGGACGTTCGAACATCTCGCGCGCGTCAGGGGCGCGACGCTGCGGCCGTCGGGGGACGTGCGCGTGCTGCGCGAGCGGCTCGAGCAGTTCAAGGACGACAGCGCCATGTTTCTCGACGTGAGGTACCGGCAGATCGTTCGCTGGGCCGACACGGCCATCGCCGAGCTCGAGAAGGGCGAGGACGCGCCGCGCGTTCGGGAGGACCTGCAATGAGCGCGCTCAACGACGCCATCAAGAAGCTCGGGCTCGGCTTCACTCCGCCCGCGCCACCCGACCCGTTCGAGGCCCAAGCGCGCGAGCTCCGCGCCGAAGCGGTTTTCGACGCGATGACCGGCAACCCGAACGGCGGGACGATCTCCTTCAAGCGGACGCCGACCGGCGCCGAGCTCCGCGAGGCTCACGAGGCGAAGGAGCGCGAGGCGCGCGAGATCGCCGAAGCTCCCGCTCGCGAGGCGGCTCTCGCCTCGAAGGTCGGCGAGGCGCAGGCCGAGGTCGCGAGGATCGAAAAGGCGATCAAGACGGCCGAAAGCAAAGCGCGCACGGAGCGCATCAACCGGGCGGCCGAGGCTCTCGCGGCCGATCGCGCCGCCCGCGGCAAGAAGCCGATTGAGATGCCCGAGCTTCGAAGCCGAGCGGTCACCGAGCTCGCTCGCCTCGACTCGAACCGCAAGAGGCTGGGCGAGTGAACGCGCTCGAGGACAGCGCGGGGATGCTCACGACCAGCGAGCTCGCGCAGCTCGCTCGCCCCGTGCCCGCGAACGAGGAAGAGCGCCCGCCGTGGGTCGGCTCGGCGACCAGCGAGGTCGAGTACTGGCGCGAGCGCGCACTTCGAGCGGAGGGCGCGCTCGCGGAGCTCCGACGGCGCCTCGTCGGATGGTGACATGAGGCCCCCCGAAGAGCGCGACGTGCTCGAGATGATCGGCGTCGTCCGCGACATGCGCCGCGGGTCGTACGTGGTCGAGGCGGTCGCCGGGGCGCTCCGGCGGGAGGTCCTCTGCAAGCTGTCCGGCAGGCTCCAAGTCAACCGCATCCGCGTCATCCCCGGCGACGAGGTCACCGTCGAGGTTTCCGCCTTCGACCTGACCCGGGGACGCATTGTGTTCCGGGGTCAGCGGGAGCGTGAAAGGTGAAGATGGCCTCCGTTCGGCCGCGCTCTTGCGGGAAATCGCGGGATTTACGAAAGGGCGACCTCGCCCGCCGGCGCCGGCTATCTTGCTCCCAGGCAGGTCCGATGGCATACGGCCGACCGGCCCCGCGTTAGGGCCTCCGAGAGAAGACCGATGGTCGACGAGAAGCCGAAGAGCCTCAAGTTCCACTACATCAAGAGCCCGATGTTCCGGGTCGTACACGTCGACGGGCTTTTCGGGGGGGTGACCCCAACAGCCTTCATTCACTTCGCGCTCTACAGCGAGAGGATGCCGATCCCCCAGCAGACAGAACAGGTCGTAAACGCAGACGGCACCCTTGGGCCCGAGGTGCCGGAGGGGCGCGTCGTACGCGACGGGGTCGTCCGCGAGCTCGAAGTCGACGCGATCATGAATATCGACGTGGCGCGCAGCATGCGCGATTGGCTTACCGGGCAGCTGGAACTCCACGACCAGTTGGTCACGGCCCCGAAGGCGGGGAGCGGACAGAAGTGACTACCAGCGCCAGCGATGCTGTCGGCGACTTGTACCTCGCGCTACGATCGCGCGGCTTCGAGGCCACCCAAACCGGCCGGGCCGTGGGGGTCCGGAACCGGAAGGCGATTGAAGCGACGCACGTCCTCCCTTACGCCGCCGTCCGGAAAGCTCAGGCTGTAGCAGGCGGGCTCTCCGTTTACTTCGCCGTTTTCCAGGCAGAAGCAAAGGAAGAGTTCAGTCCGCCCCCCGCTTTGGTCGCGCTCGTGGATGGCCTCGTCGGGGCTCCCGTCGAACGAGTAGCCAAGGCATCCCGGCCCTTTGGAGAGCCGGCAGCTCGACACCGAGTCGAGGCAGTCGCCGTCGACCCGGTGGTAAAGACGCTCCGGTCCTTCCTCGAGCCGGCAGCTCGGCACCGAGTCGACGCAATCACCATCGACTTCGCCGAGCGTGCCCTCGAACGCATTCGCGAAGGCGGCCTGATCGTGGAGCGAGTCGTCTCGACGGCAGAAGGCGAGGTCGCGTTTTACTTCGTCGGGAACGAGCGGACGCCCGGTGGCGCTTACCGTCGCTATGGCACGATCGTCTGCGACGCCGACGCGGGGCTCGCTGCGCTCTACGAGGACCGTATCACGGGGGATTCCAAGGTCTGGGAAGTGCCGGCCGGGGATCTCGACGAGGCGCTCGGGATCATCGGTAGCTTCATCAAGGGCTAAAACCGCTTGCGCGAGCTGGACAACCCGATCCCTCCCACGGAGGAGCTCTATCGAAGCGTCGCCTTCGGAGAGTCGCAGGGCGACGCGCTCCTCTGGCATGCGATCGAGACGGCGACGGTGACTTCTGTCAGTCGATCGAAGTACCTCGCGAAGCTCGACGATGCACTCAAGGGAACCGACACGGGCCTCGCCGTAACCACGCCCGAGCGACTCCCCCCGCCAATGACCTCTTCGGGAGGGGTCGTTCACGAGATCCGAGCAGAAGACGATCCTGTGGAGGGCAATGAGGCCCACGCGGAGATTCGTGTTCGACGCAAGGGGCGGGACTTCGAACCGAAGTACAATCCGAAGAGCACCTCGTTCAAGCTCGAACTACGGCATGCGATTGCCCGTAGCTTCAAAGTCGTGCGGCCGCCCGAGCCGCCGAGCGAATAGCGAACCGCTCCCACATCGCGGCAACGGTTTCGCCCAGTCCCCGTTTGGACGAACCCGGGTTCCGTCCGGTCCCGCACCACACGCTAGGGATTGTCCCTGGACATCGTGTAAAGCACCGAGCTATACGGATCGTCGTGGAACGCACCAAGATGGTCAACGTCCGGCTCACCGACGACGAGGACCGGATGCTCAAGGCGCTCGCCGAGCATCAGGGCCTCAGCGTCTCGGACGTGCTCCGGCAGTACATCCGGCGCGCCTTCATTGAGGCGTTCCCGCCGAAGAACACGAAGCGTTGAAAAAGCGCCCCCCGCGCCCGCGCTAACGGGCCGAGGGGCTTGGTCCGAACCCTCGAGAGGTCCGAACATGCCCACCGTTACCACGAACCCCGTAGAACCCCCCACCGCGCATCCGGAGCCCATCCGATGAGCGGCCCGGACGACCGCGACGAGGTCTCTTTTCACGACCGCCCGACGCTCGACGAGGTCGACGTGTCGAATGACACCGAACCCGCGCCGGCTGTCGTACCGGCCGGCTTCGCCAGGCTCGCTTCTCTCTGGCCCTCGACGACCTGCACCGCGCGATGCTCGCGGTGGAGAGCCTCGCCGACTCCTACGCGCGCGCCCTCGACGAAGGGAGCCAACCGTGAACGACGACCTCCCTCCGCCCACCCGTCCGGGCGTCGATCCCGAGGTCGCCGAGCTCGCCGCCGACGACCTCGACGATTTGGTGCATGCTCTCGAGGGCGTCAGCCTCTCGCTAGCCGGCGTGATCTCGCTCCTACGCGCGCAGGCCGCGGCGGCGCGCCGCGAAGGACTCCAGTAGCTCGCTCGCTCGTCGCCTTGCGCCTCCGAGGGCAACCTGGGGGGCGCAGGGAGGAGATCGAGATGACCGACATGGACGAGAAGGAGCGAGAGTTCGTATTGAAGAACGTCGTCGCGGTCGTCTTCTTCACCGTGGCCCGCGAGGATTGACCGTTCTCGAAGGCGGAGCTCATCGAACGGGCCCTCGACCTGCTCGTCGAGCACAAGGGCGAGGACGGCGGAAGGCTCGTCCCCGACGAGAAGTGGCGCGAGAGCTGGAGAGCGGACGTTGTCGCCGAGGCCGAGGGCTACGCCTCGTCTCTCAAGCCCGAGACTCCCGAGGAGGAGCGCGCCCAGGCAGCCGCTCTCCGGCGCTACATGGCTGAGCGTGCGGCCAAGCGCCCGAACTGACATGGGATTTCGATGAGCCCCAGGAAATCGACCGCGACGGGCCCGGGGAAATCCGATCCGCGCGGCATTAAGGGGTATGTGGATCCGCTCGCGCGCACGATGGTCGTCGCGCTCCTCGACCTTCTCGAGGAGGACGCGGAGCTGCGCGACCGTGCCCGGCGGATCCTCGATACCGCGCCTGCGCTCGCGTACGTCAGCCGAGCGCAGGCCCGGGCGATGGGCGTCGAGACGCGGGCCCTCATCCGCGCCGAGCGTACGGGCGAGCTCACCGCGTACAAGGCCGGCCGGGCGAAGGTCTACCGGCGCGCGGACGTACAGAGGTTCGTTGAGGCGCACGCCGCGTCAGCTTCCGCGCCCGTCGACCATCGCCCGGCCGTCGAGGACGAGCCCGACGACACATGGTCCCGAGCGCTCGCGCGTAGGGCGCGCCGCGCTCGCGCGGCTCCCTAGGCCGACGCTGGACCGGCTTCTCGAGTGGAGCGACGATTTCCAAAAGTTCCCCTCCGGGTTCCGTCCCGGGCGGGCGGAGTAACG
Organism: uncultured delta proteobacterium; assembly: GCA_963797395.1. GTDB lineage: Bacteria > Myxococcota_A > Polyangia > Polyangiales > Polyangiaceae > Palsa-1150. Next base: position 2,314,576 of record CAWCPA010000006.1, on the reverse strand, counting down.
AGCGTCATGGGAGCGAAGCAGACGGCGGTGGGGCGGCGGGTGATCGAGGACCCGGAGGGAGCGAGGCGTCAGAATCCTCCGCGCCTTCGAGCGCGCGATTGGGAAGGCGGCGGACGCCGCGACGGCGCTCGGCGTGACGCGGCGGGCTCTAGACGGCTGGGTAACGAAGCTTGGGCTCTCCGACGAGGTAACCGAGCTTCGGAACGACGGGCGCGTGTGGACGCGCCTGCGGGCCCGGTACGGTCGCGGGGCAGACGCTACCGGCTTCGTCCGCTGGCGCCGGGAGATGGCGAAGACGGTCGAGGCGGCGCGCGCGGGCGATACCTCCCGGCTCGACCAGTGGCTCGCAGGAACGAAGGAAGCGATGAGAACACGATGAAGACGAACGAGAAGACGGAGACGAAGGCGACGGGGAGCGTGCAGTGGATCCCCGCGACGAGGAGGACGCCCGGGCACTACGCCTATCGCCTCTCCCTCGTCGACGGCTCGCGCCCGTGGATTCACTGCACACCGACGGCGCGCTCTCCGCTCGCCGAGGCGCGCGTCCGCGAGAAGGCACTCGAGCGCGCGCGCGAGGCGATGGAGAAGGGCCTTCTCGCGGAGGACTTCGGACTGCAGCCCCGGGGCAAGAGGACCGAGGCGGCGAAGAACGGAGGGGGCCCGGCCGCGACCGGCCAGACGATGGCGGCGTGGATTGAGGCGTGGGGCGCGTCGAGGCGCACTCGCGGGCTGACGTCGGTACGGGAGAACGAGTCGCATTACCGCAAGCACATCGCCCCGACGCTGGGCGACGCGCACGTCCGGGACTGGAAGAGTGACGACATGCGTAAGCTCGCCGCGGCGCTGGACGCGAAGGTTCAGGACGGGGCCATCTCGTGGAAGACCGCTTGGAACGTCTGGGCGACGGCGACCCGGATGTGCCGCGACTCATGCGCGTCGAAAATCGAGGCGCTCCGCGTCCGTACCGATAACCCGGCGCGCGACGTCGAGGGTCCGGACCGCGGCGCGAGCAAGTCGAAGCAGTACCTATACCCGTCCGAGTTCCTGAAGTTCGTCTCGTGCGAGGACGTCCCGCTACGTTGGCGGCGCCAGGTCGCGCTTGCGATCTACCTCTTCCCCCGCGCGGGCGAGCTCCGAGTGCTGCGCTGGGAAGACGTCGACCTCGAGCACGGGACGATCCACGTCCATCGAGCGCACGACCGGACGAGCAAGACGGGCGCGACGAAGAGCACGAAAACGGGTCACGCGCGCCGCTTCGCGATCGAGCCCGAGCTCTTGCCGCTCCTTCACGCGATGCACGACGAGAAGGGCGAGGGCCTCGTCGTCCAGCTACCGAGCGAGCGGGCGCTGGCGCGCGGCCTCCGGCGCTGGCTCTGGAACGCCAAGGTGCGGCGCTCGGAGCTTCACGTCCCGACCGAGTCGAGCCGGGGCCTGGTCTTTCACGACCTACGGGCGACGGGCGCGACCTGGATGGCCATCCGGGGCGACGAGCCCATGAAGATCATGCAGCGCTGCGGGCACGAGAACATCGACACGACGATGGGGTACGTGCGGACCGCCGAGGCCGTGCGGGAAGGATTCGGGGACGTCTTCCCACCCCTACCGGCCGCTCTTCTCCAAACTCCGGACAGCTCGGAGCTGTCTGGTGTTCTGTCTGGAGTCGAAAACGGGGTCCTAAGTGTGCGTAAACAGAGCGGGGTGGACGGGACTCGAACCCGCGGCCTCCGGCGTGACAGGCCGGCGTTATAACCAACTTAACTACCACCCCAAGTGGTCGCCCCGGGTCAGGGGCTATGTCTTCGTAACTGCGCTGCTTCTAGCTAGCTTCTCTTCGTCTCGTCGTCCCGCCGGGTGCTTCTTCGTAGGCGGGACAGGTTTCGAACCTGCGACAGCCGGCTTGTAAGGCCAGTGCTCTACCACTGAGCTACCCGCCCGACTCCTCCGCGACGCATTTCCGACCTCGGAGCCGCGCCACTTTACGCAGGCGCGACGCTCGGTCAAGGGCGAAGACTCGAGCGGCGCGCCAAAAGTTCAGGCCGGAAGGGGCGCGGCGGGCTCCGGAGGAGGAGGCTTCACCGGGCCGTCCCCGCCGGCCGGGCGCGCGCGCTCGGCAGCGGGCTGGGCCGGCGTGATCACGAGCTCGCCGTCGCGGTACTCCCACCGGTCGCGGCCGGCGGCCAGGAGGCCGTCGACGAGCGGCTGGACGAGCGCCTCGCGGAGCACCTCGTCCATGTGGTCGACGAGCACGACGCGCGTCGAGCGGAGCACCCGTCGCGGCACCTCGCGGAGGTCCTTGCGGTTCTCCTTCGGGACGATGACGGTCGTGATGCCGCTTCGATGCGCCGCGAGGAGCTTCTCCTTCACGCCGCCGATGGGCATCACGCGCCCGCGCAGGGTGATCTCGCCCGTCATCGCGAGATCGCGCTTCACGGGCACCTTCACGAGCGCGCTGGCCAGGCTGGTCGCCATCGTCACGCCCGCGCTCGGACCGTCCTTGCGGACGAACTCGGGGAAGTGAACGTGCACGTCGACCTTCTGGTAGAAATCCGGCTCGAGGCCGAGCGCCTCGGCGCGCGAGCGCACGTAGCTCATCGCCGCCTGCGCGCTCTCTTCCATCCCCTTCTCGAGCAGGCCGGTGATGACCAGCTTGCCCTTGCCGGGGACCACCGCCACCTCGCACGCGAGGAGCTCGCCGCCGCCGTTGGAGGTCACCGAGAGGCCGTTCGTGAGGCCGATCTCGTCGTGCTCCTCTTTCTTGCCGACGCGGAACTTGGGGACCCCGAGGAACTTCGGCACGTCCTTGCCGACGACCTCGATGGGCTTCTCCTTGCCCTCCGCCACGACCTGGCGCGCGACCTTGCGCGCGATGCTGGCGATCTCGCGCTCGAGCGAGCGGACGCCGGCTTCCTTCGTGTAGTGGTGGATGATCGTCCGGATGGCGTTCTCGCTGATCGTCAGCGGAACTTCCTCGAGGCCGCACTCCTTGCGCTGGCGCGGCACGAGGTACTTCACGGCGATGTTGAGCTTCTCGAACTCGGTGTAGCCGGAGAGCTGGATGATCTCCATGCGGTCCTGGAGCGGGATGGGGATGCCGCCCAGGGTGTTCGCCGTCGTGATGAACATCACGTCGGAGAGGTCGTAGTCGAGGTCGAGGTAGTGGTCGTTGAAGCTGTGGTTCTGCTCCGGGTCGAGCACCTCGAGGAGGGCCGCCGCCGGATCGCCGCGGAAGTCGGTCGACATCTTGTCGACCTCGTCGAGCAGGAACACGGGGTTGTTCGTGCCGACCTTGCGCAGGCTCTGAATCAGCTTGCCGGGCATCGCGCCGATGTACGTCCGCCGGTGGCCGCGAATCTCGGCCTCGTCGCGCACGCCGCCGAGGCTGAGGCGAACGAACTTGCGCCCCGTCGCCCGCGCGATGCTCTTGGCGAGGCTGGTCTTGCCGACGCCGGGCGGGCCCACGAAGCAGAGCACCGGGCCCTTGAGCTTCTTGGTGAGCGCCTGCACCGCGAGGTACTCGAGGATGCGCTCCTTGATCTTCTTGAGGCCATAGTGGTCCTCGTCGAGGACCTCGTCGGCCTTCTTGAGATCGTAGGTCTCTTCGCTCTTGTCGTACCAGGGGAGCGAGATGATCCAGTCGATGTAGTTGCGCACGACGGTCGCCTCGGCGCTCGTCGGGTGCATCATCTTGAGCTTTTTGAGCTCCTTCTTGACCTTCGCGCCGGCCTCTTTGCTCATGCGCTTGGTCTTGAGCGTGTCTTCGATCTCCTGAATCTCGTTCTTGAACTCGTCGCGCTCGCCGCCGCCCAGTTCCTTCTGGATGGCCTGCATTTGCTCGTTGAGGTAATATTCCTTCTGCGTCTTCTCCATCTGCTTCTTGACGCGCGACCGGATCTTCTTCTCCACCTGGAGAATCTCGATCTCGGCCTGCATCAACTCGTGCAGACGTTCGAGGCGACGCGAGGCGTCCTCCGTCTCGAGGAGCTGCTGGCGATCGACCAGCTTGATGGTCGGCAGGTTGGCGACGATCGTGTCGCTGAGGCGCGCAGGATCGTCGATTGTCTGCACGCTCATGAGCACTTCGGGCTGAACCTTCTTGTTCAGCTTCACGTAGAGCTCGAAGGCCGCCTGGGCGCTCCGCATCAGCGCCTCGATCTCGACGCCGCGCGACCAGATCTCGCCGATCTCGTCGACCTCGACGAGGAAGAACTCGTCGGTCTGCGCGAAGCGCTTCACGCGCGCGCGCCGCTTGCCCTCGACCAGCACCTTCACCGTGCCGTCGGGCAGCCGAAGGAGCTGCATCACCGTGCCGAGCGTGCCGACCGCGAAGATGTCTTCCGGCGTCGGCTCGTTCGTCTTCGCGTTCTTCTGCGCCGCGAGGAAGATGTCCTTGTCGCGCGCCATCGCCGCGTCGAGCGCGTTGATGGATCGCTCGCGCCCGACGAAGAGCTGCGAGACCATGTACGGGAACACGATGATGTCCCGCAGCGGCAAAAGCGGGACGGTACGCCTCTTCACCAGGGGAGGTCCCTTTCCGTCGGAATCCTTATTGAAGAACATCGGGAGCCCTCAGAGGCTAGCGTCGCCACACCGCGCCCGCGACTCATTTTCGCGCGGCACGGGGCAACGAGCCTGAGGCGGAGCACTCGGCCGCGCCTAAGCCAGTTCGGCTTCTTTTTGGTAGACGATGAGCGGCGGCTCGCGCTTCGTGATGACGTCCTCGTTCACCACGACCTCCTTGATGCCGCTCCGCGACGGGATGTCGTACATGATGTCGAGCATCGCGTGCTCGATGATGGCGCGGAGGCCGCGGGCGCCGGACTGCCGCTCGAGCGCTTCCTTCGCGACCGCCTGCAGCGCGCCCTTCGTGAACTTCAGCTTCACGCCGTCCATCTCGAAGAGGCGCTGGTACTGCTTCACCAGCGCGTTCTTCGGCTTCGTGAGGATGTCGACCAGCGCGTCCTCGTTCAGCTCGTGCAGCGTGGCGAGGACCGGCAAGCGGCCGATGAACTCGGGGATGAGGCCGAACTTGAGCAGGTCTTCCGGCTGCACGCGCTCGAGGAGCTCGCCGAGCTTGTAGTCCTTCTTGCTCTTGATGTCGGCGCCGAAGCCGAGGGTCGACTGGCCGATGCGGCGCTGGACGATCTGCTCGAGGCCCACGAAGGCGCCGCCGCAGATGAAGAGGATGTTGGTCGTGTCGACCTGCAGGAAGTCTTGCTGCGGGTGCTTGCGACCGCCCTTGGGCGGCACGTTCGCGATCGTCCCCTCGATGATCTTGAGGAGCGCCTGCTGCACGCCCTCGCCCGAGACGTCGCGCGTGATGCTGGGGTTGTCGCCCTTGCGGCTGATCTTGTCGATCTCGTCGATGTAGACGATGCCGCGCTGCGCGCGCTCGACGTCGTGGTCGGCGTTCTGGAGGAGCTGGACGATGATGTTCTCGACGTCCTCGCCGACGTAGCCGGCCTCGGTGAGCGTCGTCGCATCGGCGATCGCGAACGGGACGTTCAGGATCTTCGCGAGCGTCTGCGCGAGGAGCGTCTTGCCGGTGCCCGTGGGGCCGAGGAGCAAGATGTTCGACTTCGAGAGCTCGACGTCGTCGGCGCTGACGCGCGAGTCGATGCGCTTGTAATGGTTGTGGACGGCGACCGCGAGGATCTTCTTCGCGCGGTCTTGGCCGATCACGTAGTCGTCGAGAATCGACTTGATTTCAGAGGGCTTGGGGACGGGTGTGGAGCCGGCGTACGGCTCGTCCTTCTCGACCTCTTCCGCGATGATGTCGTTGCACAGGCCGATGCACTCATCGCAGATGTAGACGGTGGGGCCAGCGATGAGCTTCTTCACCTCCTTCTGCGATTTGCCGCAGAAGGAGCAGTTCAGATTGCCGTTCTGGTGGTCGTCCCGTCTGCGTTCCAATGCTCGCCTCGTGTCGTCTCGCCACTCATCTCGTTCGTCGGGCTCGTTCCCTGGTGGGAGCCCCAAAACACCGCGCTTCCAAGGGGAAAGCTTAGACCCGCCCCCTCAGCGTCGCAAGCTTGTGGGGCTCAGCGCTCGCGCGAAGGCTTCTCGGGCTCGTTCTTCTTCCGCGGGGGGAGCACGTCATCGATGAGCCCGTACTCCTTCGCCTGGACCGGGCCCATGTAAAAGTCGCGGTCGATGTCCTTGTGGATGAGGTCCTTGGGCTTGCCGGTCGCGTTCGCGAGGATGTCGGTGATGACGTCCTTCGCGTGCCGGATCTCGCGCGCCTGGATCTCGATGTCGGTGTACTGCCCGCGGGCGCCGCCGAGCGGCTGGTGGATCATCATGCGGGCGTTCGGCAGGGCCGTGCGGCGGCCCTTGAACCCGGCCGTGAGGAGCACCGCGGCCATCGACGCCGCCATGCCGAGGCAGGTCGTGCTGACCGGCGAGCGGACGTACTGCATCGTGTCGTAGATCGCGAGGCCGCTCGTCACCACGCCGCCCGGGCTGTTGATGTAGAGCATGATCTCCTTGTCGGGATCCTCGCTCTCCAGAAAGAGAAACTGGGCGATGACGATGTTGGCGACGTCGTCGTTGATCTCGGTGCCGAGGAACACGATCCGGTCCTTGAGGAGCCGGCTGAAGATGTCCCAGTTGCGCTCGCCGCGGTGCGTGGTCTCCACGACCGTGGGGTACGGGATGAAGTCGCGCGCGGCTTCGATGGTGCGGACGGCCTGGGTGCGGTTCTCGGGGCGCTTCGTCGACATGGCTGATCTCCCTCTCACGGACTCGATGACGGCTGCGCGGCGCCCGTCTCGGTCGATGCGGCCTTCATGGGCTCGCCCGTCTTGATGTTCGCCTTGCCCTCGATGAGGGTAAGCACTTTGTCTTCGAGGATCATTCCGATGAGGATTCTGACGCCGCTGCGGGTCATTGTACTCGGCCCGCACCTTCGCGACGTTCTTGCCGGTCTCGGCGGCGAGCTCTTCGAGGCCCTTCTGGATGTCCTCGTCGGTGACCTTGATCTCGAGCTTCTTCGCGATGGCGCCCATGAGCAGGCCAGCCCGAACCTTTTTCTCGGCATCGGCGTGGATCTGCCCGTGGACCTTGGCGAAATCGTCCTGGCTCACCCGCTGGCCGGCGCGCCGCGCGTTCTGCAGGAGCTCCATCTCCATCATGCGGCACTGCTGCTCGACGAGCGACGGCGGGACGTCGAGGGGGTTCTTCTCGTTGAGCTTCTCGACGATCTGCTCGGCCAGCGCGGACTCGGCCCGGTCCTTCAGCATCTTCTCGAGCTTCGTGTGCACGTCGGCGCGGAGCTCGACCAGGGTCTGGAACGACCCGACGTCCTTCGCGAACTCGTCGTCGAGGGCGGGGAGCACCTTCTCCTTCACGTCCTTCACGACGACGTTCAGCGTGCCGACCTTGCCCGCGAGCTCCTTGCTGGAGTGGGCCTCGGGGAAGGTCGCCTGGACCTCGAACTTGTCGTCGACCTTCTTGTCGAGGAGGGCCGCGTCGAGCTCCGGCAAGATCTGCCCGGACCCGAGCTCGAGCGGGAGGCCCTGCCCTCCCCCGTCCTTCAAGTCTTTCCCGTCGACGGAGAGCGTGAAGTCGATCGTGACCACGTCGCCCTTGCCCGCCGGGCGCGCCGGCTCCGGCGCCTGGAGGCGCGCGTGCTGGCGGCGCAGGAGCTCGAGCTGCTCGTCGACCGCCGCGTCCGTCGCGGCCTCGGGCGGACGAACGAGGTCGAGCCCCTCGTAGGAGACCTCGGCGACGTCGGGCTGCACTTCGAAGCGCGCCTTGTACGAGAACGCCGTGCCCTGCTCGAACTTGCCCGCCTCGACCTGCGGCTGGTCGATCGGCGTGACGTTCCGCTCGGAGAGCGCCTTCGGCAGCGTGTCGTTCACGATCGCGTTCATGACGTCGCTCGTGACCTGCGGCCCGTACAGGTGCGCGAGCACCTGGCGCGGGGCCTTGCCGGGCCGGAAGCCCTTCACCCGCGCCTTGCGCTGGAGATTCGAGTACGCCTTCTCGACTTCGACCTTCACGTCGTCTGCCGGAACTTCGACAGCGACCTCCATCACCACGGGCGAGATGCGCGCGACCTGAACTTGCATGGGGACGCGGAGGGTAATGTTCCGCGCCGGGAAAGCAAGGGGGCGGCTCAGTCGTCTTCGTCGCTCTCGTCGGGGTCGTACTCGTCGGCCTGATCGTCGAACAAGAGATCGCTCTCGTGGAGCATCGTCTCCTGCATCAGGTCATCGAGGGAGAAGCCGGCCTTGTTGCTCGGCCTCAGCTCCTCACGCTCGAACTCCTCGATGCTCCGGTAGCTTCTCGGCAATCCCATGTTCGAAGTCCTCCCTCGTGGCGTCTCGTGGCTGTGGCTGGCGTCGCGGTGAAAAAGTCTGGCGATGGGGCGGCGGGCTTCGACGCGGCGCACGAAGGCGCCCTCGCGCACACGTGCGCAAGCCGCCGACGTAGCGTCGGAGAAGAGGGCCCGCGCGGAGCGGGCGGTCCCGGCGCGCGCGTCGAAGGGTTCGAGCGGTGGCGCGCCCCGGTCAGGCGCGGGGGCCGCGGGTCCTCGCCCTGGTCGGCCGCGCGCGCGTCCATGCGGCGAGGTCGATGACGGCGGCAAACCTCGGCGAGGCCTTCGCGATCGAAGGCCCCTTCTCGGCCATCACGGCTTCGGAGACGCGCGCGGCGACCGAGGCCGCGACGAGCGCGGGGCTTCGCGACCAGAAGCGCATCACGAGGGCGTCCATGGGCTCGCCTCGCTCGTCGCCGCCGTTGTCGAATACCCCTCCAAGCCTCTGCCGCATCCTTCGCCCTCACCCTTGTCCTACATCTACGGACAACGTACTACGCGACGAACTCGACCCAAAGAAAACGGCATCGATTTCTCCCGCGCTTCTCGCTCCTCGTCCGGCCTCGCCCCGCCTGCCATCGCTAATGGAACCGCGTTGCGGTAGAGAGTGTGCGCGAGCATGAGCAAGCCGGTCGCACCGCGCCGCGAGGGCGACAAGCGCAGCCCCATCACCATCGCGGTGGTGAACCAGAAGGGCGGTGTGGGCAAGACGACGACCGCCGTCAACCTGGCGGCGAGCGTGGCGGCCGCCGAGCGGAAGACGCTGCTCATCGACCTCGATCCGCAGGGGAACGCGAGCAGCGGCGTCGGCGTCCACCCGCGCACGGTCGAGCGGAGCATCTACGACGCGCTCATCGGCCGCGCGACCCTGCGCGACGTGATGCGGCCCACCGAGCTCGAGTCCCTCACGCTCGTGCCCAGCAAGCAGGACCTCGTCGCCGCGGAGTTCGAGCTCATCGACGATCCCGATCGCGCGTATCGCCTGCGAAACCTCATCCAAGAGCTCCTGAAGCAGCAGTCGTTCGAGTACGTGTTCATCGACTGCCCGCCGTCGCTCGGCATCCTCACGGTGAACGCGCTCTCGGCGGCGAACCGCGTGCTCGTCCCGATGCAGTGCGAGTACTACGCGCTCGAGGGGCTCACCTCGCTGATGGCGACCATCGACCGCGTGCGCGGCATGAACGCGAACCTCGAGGTCGAGGGCATCGTGCTCACGATGTTCGACCCGCGAAACAACCTCGCCCACCAGGTGGCCGAAGAAGTGAAGCGGCACTTCCGCGTGTTCGACTCGGTCATCCCGCGCAACGTGCGGCTCAGCGAGGCCCCCTCGCACGGCAAGCCGGCGCTCCTCTACGACGTGCAGTCGAAGGGCGCGCAGGGCTATCTCTCGCTCGCGCGGGAGCTCCTCGCCGGCGCGGGGCCCGCGAAATGAGCGCGCCCGAGAAGCGGCGCGCGCTGGGCCGCGGGCTCGACGCGCTGCTGCCCTCCGCGCCGCCCGCCCCCGCGGCGAACCAGGCCGACAGGAGCGTCTTCGCCTGCCCGCTCGAGAAGATCGTCCCGCAGAAGGGCCAGCCCCGGCAGCACTTCGACGCGCAGAAGGTCGAGGAGCTCGCCCAGAGCATCCGCGAGCACGGCCTCCTCGAGCCGCTCGTCGTGCGGCGCATCGCGGGCGGCGACAAGTTCGAGCTCATCGCGGGCGAGCGGCGCTGGCGGGCGCTGCAGAAGGCCGGCCTCCACGAGGCGCTCGTCGTCGTGAAGGAGGTCAGCCCGGAGAACGCGTTCGAGCTGGCCCTCATCGAGAACGTCCAGCGCGAGGACCTCAACGCGATCGAGCTCGCCGAGGCGTACGACCGGCTGCTCCGCGACCACGGCTACACGCAGGAGAACCTGGCCGAGCGCGTCGGCAAGGACCGCACGACGATCGCGAACGTGCTGCGGCTCCTCAAGCTGCCCGCGCCGGTGCGCGCGCGGGTGGTCTCGGCGGAGCTCAGCGAGGGGCACGCGCGCGCGCTCCTCGGCGCGGCGACGCCGGCGGCGATGGAGCAGCTCGCCGAGCGCGCGGTCCGCGGAGGCCTGAGCGTGCGCGCGACCGAGGCGCTCGTGCGGACGAGCACGAAGGGCGCCGCGGAGGCGAAGGACAAGCCGAAGTCGCCGAGCGTGCGCGACCTCGAGCTGCGCCTCCAGCGGGCGCTCGGCACGAAGGTCGAGGTGCGCGACCGCGGCAACCAGGGCGAGGTCGCCATCCACTATTCGAGCCTCGACGCGCTCGACCGGCTGCTCGACAAGCTGCTCTAGGCCCATCGCCCGCCGAGCCCCCCTCGGCGGCCGGCCGAGGACCCCCGAACTTCGGCCGAGCGCGACCAACCTTCGGCCGGGCGCGACCAACCCGCGGGCGGGCGCGACCAACCTTCGGCCGAGCGCGGCCAAACGGCGGCCGGGCGCACTGCCCGGCGTCTCGTCCGCGTCCGAACGGCGGACGGGCGTGCTCGGCCGGGCACAGGGCGCGCTCGGCCGAGGCTCGGACGCGCTTGCACGCCCGACGGTCGCTCCCGCCGGTCAGGCGGGCGTCGGCACCGGCGCGGGGCGCCGCCCGCGGGTCGCGTGGATCGCGGCCGCCACCGCGAGCATCAGGAACCCCAGGAGCTGGGAGGTCGAGAGCCCGAACAGGCCGCCGCGGTCGTCCCGGCGGAGCACCTCGAGCAGCGCGCGCGCCACCGCGTACATGGCGAGGAACGCCGCGAACACCTGCCCGTCGTAGCGCTTGCGCCCGTGCACCCAGAGGAGGCCGATCGCCGCGATGCCGAGGCACGCCGCGGACTCGTAGATCTGCGTGGGGTGCACCGGAAGGCTCCACGCGCGCGGGCTCGCCAGGAGGTGATCGCGGAACTGCTCCTCGCTCGCCGCGCTCCGCCAGGGGAACGACACCGCCCAGGGCAGGTCGCAGGTGGCCCCGAAGCAGCATCCGGCCATCAGGCACCCGAGGCGCCCGAAGCCGAGCCCGAGGGGCACCGCGAAGCCGGCCATGTCCGCCGCCTTCCAGAACGGGAAGCCGTCCTTGTGGAGGAGGCGCACGGCCGCCAGCGACGCGCCGATGAACCCCCCGTAGTAGGTGAGCCCGCCCGCCCAGAACTTCGCCCACGCGAAGCAGTCGATCGCCGCGGGATGGCAGACGCTGCGCGCCGCGTCCCATACGCCGCCGTAGCCCGGGGACAGGCACTCGGCGCGCTCGACCGGCCAATCTACTTTCGAGGGATCCGTGCACAAATGCACGTAATCCCAGAAGTAGCCGTCCGCGACGACGTGGAGCAACCGGGCGCCGACCACGCCTGCGATCAGCATCGCGAGCCCGAGGTCGACCACCACGTCGGCGCTCTCGCCGATGCGCCGTGCCCAGAGCGCGCCCACCGCCGTCGCGAAGAAGAACCCCGAGACCAGCAGGACGAAGTACGACGGGAACGGGACCCCGAAGAGCTGGAAGAGGTCGGGGTGCACGGCGAGACGCCTACGCGTTTTGCTCGCCCTGCTCGCCCGGCTTCGCCTGCTCGGGGTGCGCACCGTCCTCGGGGGCGGGGGGCTCGGCCGGGGCGGGCTCCGCGGCCGGCGCCGGAGCGGGAGCTGCCGCCGCGGGGCGCTCGCGATACCAGGGGTACGGGTCCGGAATGAGCTCGCCCGACTGCGCGGGCGGCACCTCGTTCGCGCGCAGGACGGGCCGCCCGCGCTTGCTCGTGAACATGTCGACCGCCATGAGCCCCACGCCGACGCAGATGGCGACGTCGGCGACGTTGAAGGTGGGCCAGTGGTGCTCGCCGACGTGCGCGTCGATGAAGTCGATGACGTGCCCGTACCGGATGCGATCGAACACGTTGCCGAGCGCGCCGCCGAGGACCAGCGGGAGCCCCCACTTGAGGGCCCGCTGATGCGGCTGGAGGCGCCGGTACAGCGTCATGATGAACGCGATGGCCGCGACCGAGACGAGGAGGAAGAACGGCCGGCGCACGTTCTCGCTGGTGGACTGGAGGATTCCCCATGCGCCGCCGCGGTTGCGGGCGAGGATGAACGCGAGGTGGTTCTTCCACACCTCGACGATGCCCGGGTAGCCGTCGAGCCGCTGCTCGGCCCACGTCTTCGAGCCGATGTCGGCGGCGAGCGTGGCCAGCGAGACGAGCACGAGGAACGCGTACGACGCGTTCGGGCGACCGTAGTCCCCGATGACCTTCGTCGACCCGTACGGCGCGGCGAGCCGCTCGCCTTCGACCTGCGGCGCGGCCGCGGGCATGGCGGCCATGGCCGGCTCCGGGCTGCCGCCTGGGGGAGCGTGTGCGGCCTCGGTCGGCCCGGAGGTGGGCGCTTCGGTGGGATCGTTCACGGGGGGTCGTGGCGATCTAGTGGATTGTGCGAGCCCGGGAAAGCCCAGAGGTTGCCGAAGCACGGTACATCCGTTTAGCCTTCGGGGCCGATGCCTCTCGCTCCCTGGAAGCTCGAACGCGGAATCCCCCCGGTTCTTTCCCGGTGGCTGGCGAGCTCGGTGGTCAAGCCTTGCCTCTGCACGGACGAGACTTTGCCCGGCGTGGGCGCGGCGTACGCGGCCATTCCCCTCCTCTCGGCCCCCACCCGGCGCGCGCTGGCGGGACGCGGCATCGAGCGCCTCTACTCGCACCAGACGCGCGCCATCCAGGCCGCCCTCGCGGGCCGGCACGTCATCGTCGCGACGCCCACGGCGAGCGGGAAGAGCCTGTGCTTCCACCTGCCCGTCCTCGAGGCCCTCGCGAAGGATCCGGACGCGCGCGCGCTCTATCTCTTCCCCACCAAGGCCCTCGCGCGCGATCAAGAGGCGGGCCTGCGCGAGCTCCTCGCGGCGGCGGGGCTCGAGGCCGGGGCCGTCGTCTACGACGGCGACACGCCCGGCGACGCGCGCCGGAGCGCCCGCGAGAAGTCGCGCGTCGTCCTCACGAACCCCGACATGCTTCACACCGGCATCTTGCCGCACCACGCGAGCTGGGCGCGCACGCTGCAGAACCTGCGGTACATCGTGGTCGACGAGATCCACACGTACCGCGGCGTCTTCGGGTCCCACGTCGCCAACGTGCTGCGGCGGCTCGTGCGCATCGCCCGCTTCCACGGGTCGAACCCGCGCATCTTGGGCGCCACGGCCACCATCGGCAACCCGCGCGAGCACGCCGCTCGCCTCTACGGCGCGCCCGAAGACGAGGTCGAGCTCGTGGGCGAGAGCGGCGCGCCGCGCGGCGACCGGCGCTTCTTCCTCTACAACCCGCCCGTCGTGAATCAAGAGCTCGGAATCCGCGCGAGCTACGTGAAGCAGGCGGTCATGCTCGCGGCCGATCTCGTGGCCGCCGAGGTGCCCACGCTCGTCTTCGGCCAGTCGCGCAACGCCGTGGAGGTCATGCTGCGCTACCTGCGCGACGCCGTCGCCACGCGCGCGGCCCGCACCGACCGCGGCGCGGGCATCGACCCGTCGCGCATCATGGCGTACCGCGGCGGGTATCTGCCGCAGCAGCGGCGCGACATCGAGCGGCGCCTCCGGGAGGGAGAGATCCTCGCGGTCGTCGCGACGAACGCGCTCGAGCTCGGGATCGACATCGGCGAGCTCGACGCCGTCGTGTGCGCCGGATACCCCGGGTCGGTCGCCGCGACATGGCAGCGCTTCGGTCGCGCGGGCCGGCGCGGGGCCGAGAGCATCTGCGTGCTCGTCGCCTCGAGCGCGCCGCTCGACCAGTACCTGGCGCGCGAGCCCGACTATCTGCTGGGGGCGCCCGTCGAGCAGGCCCGCATCGATCCCGACAACGTCGAGGTGCTGGTCAGCCACGTGAAGTGCGCGGCCTTCGAGCTGCCGTTCAAGCGCGGCGAGGCGTTCGGCTCGCTGGGCCCGGACGAGACGGCCGAGGCGCTCGGCTTCCTCGCGCGCCACCGCGTCGTGCACGAGTCGCGCGGCACGTTCCACTGGGCGGCCGACTCGTACCCGGCGAACGACGTCTCGCTGCGGAGCGTGGGCTGGGACAACGTGGTCATCGTCGACGTCGAGCGCGATCGCTCCATCGCGGAGCTCGACTGGCGCGCCGCGCACACCATGCTGCACGAGCAGGCCATCTATCAGCACGACGGCGAGTGCTGGCAGGTCGAGCGCTTCGACTACGAGAACCACAAGGCCTTCGTGCGCCAGGTCGATCCCGACTACTGGACCGAGGCGATGACCTTCGTGCAGGTCTCCGTGCTCGAGGAGAGCGCGGTGGGCGTCGCGGGCCCGTCCTGGCCGGCGGGCTGGGGGGAGGTCGCGGTGGTCGAGAAGGTCGTCGGCTACAAGAAGATCAAGTTCTACACGCACGAGAACGCGGGCTACGGCGACGTGCGGCTGCCCGAGATGCAGATGCACACGACGGCCTTCTGGCTCACGCTGCCCGAGGGCGTCGTGGCGCGCGTGCCTTCGGGGCGGCCGGCGGCGATCGACGGCCTGCGGGGCATCGGGCGGGCCCTCGAGACGGTCGCGACGCTCGCGCTCATGTGCGACCCGCGCGATCTGGGCACCGCGCTCGGCGACGCGGAGGAAGGAGTGGAGGGCACGGCCCCCGCGCCGCCCTCGGTCCGCGGTGGACCGGGCGGCGCGCGACCGGGCTTTCAGCCCACGCTCTTCCTGTACGAGCACGTGCCCGGGGGCACGGGGCTGGCCGAGCGCATCTGGGAGCAGCGCGAAGCGCTGCTCGTGCGCACGCGGGAGATGATCGAGTCGTGCCCCTGCCCCATGGGTTGCCCCTGCTGCGTGGGCCCCGGCGAAGGCACGCGAAAGGCCGTGGCCATCGCGCTCCTCCGGCTCGTCGGCTGACTCAGTTCACCGCGACGGCTTCGAGCGGCGCGTGGACCTCGCTCGCGCCTTCGGGCAGAGGCGTCAGCGCCTCGGGGACCGGCAGGCCCAGGAGCTCGAGCCACTCGGCGGCGACCCACGCGGGGCCCACGAGGAGGTAGTACGGGTCGCCGTAGAAGGCGGGCTTGTTCCCCTCGAGGTAGTGACCGAGGAACTGAAGGGCCCAGCCCGCGGTGAACATCGTGCCGCCGAGGGGCGGGTTGACGAGGGTGGTCGGGAGCGACGCGACGATCATCGGGATGCCGACCATGTGCGTCAGCTTGTTCCCGAGCGTCGTGTGCTCCTTGCGGTACATCGTGATGTATTCGCGCAGCGAGTGCTTCGGGAGCCTGAGACTCATGCCCCCCATCGTACGACCGAATCAACTGAACGCAAGTCAGTAGTGCGTGAGGGGGCCCTGCGCCGGGATCGGCCCGATGGGCCACTCGGTCAGCAGCGGCACCCGCGCCTTCGGGCCGGCCTGGCGGACGACCCGCGCGCACTCCTCGACCGAGATGCGGCGCGGCCCGAACGGAGACGCGTCGGCGGCGTCGGAGTCCATGAGCTGCGTGGGGGTGTCGACGCCGTAGTCGTCGGGGTGCCCCGGCTGATCGAGCAGCACGTGCCCCAGCTCGTGGGCCAGCGTCAGGCTGCTCTTTCGGGCGCGGATGCCGGCGCGGTCGAGCAGCACGACGTTGCGCACGCTCGAGAGGTCGCTCCCGATGAACGACTCGCCGATGCGGCCCCCCCCCGCGAAGAGCGGCACGACCACGACCTCGATCGAGCCCGGGTCCGAGTCGTCGAAGGCCTTGAGGAGCGTCCGCTCTTCGAGGGTCCCCGCCATCGCGTCGACGTCCGTGAAGTGCTGCAGCCCGTCGGACACGTCGACCGAACCGATGCGCACGCTCAGCGTCGGGTCCGTCGACACCGGGGCCCCGGGCACGGCGTCCGCCGCCACGAGCGTGCCGTCCCGCCGGCGCAGGGACACGTCGACGCTGGGCGCGACGCCGGGCGCGATGCGCGCGTTCGGAGAGACGAGCGCCACGAGCCCCGCGCGCTCGGCCGCCCGCGCCAGGTTCGCCGCGACGCGGTCGGGACCCTCGCCGGGCGTCGTCGGGATGTGCAGCACCTTGCCGTCGGCGCGCAGACGGATCTCCCCGCCGCTCGCCGCGACGCCCAGATCGTCCCCGATGGCCACGAGGTGCGACGGCGGCGGGTCGACGATGCGCACCTCCATCGCCCGCGGGTCCCCGAAGGACACCCCGCACTGCCCCCAGATCGCCGACGCCGCCCCGAGCTCGGCGCGCAGCGCCTCGACCGCGCCCGCGTCCGTGCCGCCGATCGCGGGCGCGCCCCCCGGCGAGACCCGCACCACGAAGGGCCGCAGCGTCGCGCGCAGCCGGCCGATCGGGCCGGCCGCCGAGTCGCGAGGGCCCAGCACGCGGACCATCTGCGCCTTGCGCTCCCCCATGTGCGATGCGTTCGCATCGCCCATGCGCGATGCCATCGCATCGACGCTCCGGAACACGAGCGCGCCGCCCACCTCGGCCTTGATCGAGCGGCCGGCGACGAGCGGGTGGTTGCGGTCCACGTCGTCCATCACGGCGCGGAGCGGCGCGGACGCCCAGCAGCGCACGCCTTCTTCGCGCTCGGAGCACGTGGCGGCCGAGAGCGGGAGGCTCGCGATCTGATCGAGCCGCGCGCCATGCGCGCCCAGCGACTCGACCCCGATGGCGTGCTCGCCGTCGAGCCCCGGGCCCGAGTCGGGGAGCGCGACCACCACGCGGAGCGCGTCGAAGTCGTCGTACGGCGCGTCGGCCCCGCCTTCGTCCCGCGTCGGCGGCGTGCGCTCGAGGGAGGCGTGCGAGCGCGCGAGGTCGACGGTCCGGCCCTCCCCGTCCCGCAGCTCGAGGCCGCGCACCTCGAGGGTCACGTGCAGCCGCTTCGCGCCCGCCTTCGCCGCGAGCTCCACGCGGCCGGGATGGAGCCCCTGCAGCATCGCCCGCGGAGGCGTCGCGCGCCCCCACGGCCAGGGAGCGCCTCCCGGCGAGATGACGCGCGCGCGCTCTCCACCGGACACGACCTCCAGCGTCGCCCCCTGCAGCCGCGCGTCGAGCGGGACGAGGTCGGCGAGCGCCCCCGCGGGGACGGGCGTCTCCTCGCCGTCGGGCTGGCCGTCGGCGTCGTCGTCGTCGCGATCGGCCCAGAGCGTGATCGTCAGGGTCTCGGGCTCATCCGCCCGGGCAGAGGGGTCGGCCAGCGTGGCGAGGCTCGCGCCGGCGAGGAGGACCCCCACCAGCCCGAGGACCCCTACTCGAGCCAACCCCACTGAATCCACCGGAAGGGCGTCTCGCTCAGCACGGGCTCCTGCGCGCCGCTCTTGGCCGCGGCGCGGATGAGCGCCGCCCACGCGGAGTTCCCGATCACGCGCGACGGCGCGAGCTCTTCGGCGATCTCCCTGGCGCGCTCGCGCATCTTCTCGGCGCCGTCGCCCGAAGACGGCGCCGACGCGTCCCAGAGCGCCGCGGCGGCCATGCCCCGGAGCTCCTCGCGCTTGCAGCCCACGGCGGCCTCGGCGAGCGCCTGGCGCAGGTCTTCGCGGCCGCGGTCGCGCGCGAGGTAGAGCGCCGCGCGGAGGCTCGTCTCGTCGGCGAGCGGGGCGGCGCGCACGAGGGCCTCGAGCATCGGACGGGCCGCGACCGAGCCCGCCTTCGCCATGCGAAAGAGGAAGGTCGTGTCGCGATCCGCGCTGGGGCGATCGGAGAGGCGCGCGATGAGCTCCAGCGTGGGGCGCGTGGTGGGCGGCGGCGGCGCCGCCAAGCCGCGGGCGCTCGCGTCCGTCTCCGACAGCGACCACGCGACGAGCGACCACGCGGCCCGCGAGCTCGACGGACCCGAGACCGCGCGCGTCTGCGCTTCCTCGAGGGGCGTGCGATCCCCCGCCTTCACGGCGACCTCGGCGAGCACGAGCCAGCGGCCCAGGTGGCGCTCGGCCCCGCGGAGCACAGCGAGCGCCGGACCCACGTGCTTGGCCACCGGGGCCCCGCGGACGAGCGGGACGAAGAGCTCCACGCACATCGAGATGCGGTGGCTCTCCTTGATCATCGGCGCGACCTGCGCGAGGAGCGCGCCGTTCGACTCGCCGCGAGCGACGCGCGCCAGCTCGGCGCCGAACGCGAGGTGAGACTGCCGGCTCGCGGCGATCTTCGCGAGGAGGGTCGCGAGCTCGGGGTCGCGCGAGAAGCACGCGGCGCTGAGCGCGGGGGCGCCGCCGGCCTCTTCGCCGGCGAGCGCTTGCCGCAAGAGGGCCGCCGCCTGCCGGTCTTGCGCCTCGGCGAGGGCGCGGAGCCCGCACGAGTAGAGCTCGCGCTGGCGTGCCCCACGCTTGATGAGGATGGCCGTCGCCTCCCCGAGGGAGGCGCGGAGGGCGGGGCTCAGCGCCGCGACGGCGCGGGTGGCGCCTGCGAGCTTGCCTTCGGCGGCAGGACGCCGCTTGAGGGCCGCGTCGATCTCGGACTCGAAGCGAACGCGCGTGGCCTTGTCGAGGAGCTCGGCGCGCGCGAGCGCGGGTCGCACCGACGACGACGACACGCGGTCGGCAGGCGTGAGGGTCTTGGCGTGAGGCGGAGGTGCCGCCGCAAGACCCCATGCCGCCGACCCGACCTGCCGGGCCGCCGTCTCCGCTCGCCGCTTCACCTTCACCACGTGCGCTCCCCCGATCCTCAGGGACGATGCGTTGCCGTTGCACCGACCCACGGGCGGAGCGCCCGCGTGCACGAACATATCAGAGGCGGAGCTCGTCTCGAGCGTCAATCCTTGGATAAAAATTCCGTGCCGCGTTTTACCCGACGTGAGCCCGCTCCACGCCGAGGCGAACGGCTTCGCCGTCGACGTCGAGCTCGCGATCGTACCGGCCCGCCGCGGCCGCGTTCTCGCTCTCGCCGCCGTTCTCACGGTCGGGGCCCGCATCGGCCGACAGGCTCGACGCGAGGACCTCGGAGGCGATCGCGTCTCCGAAGCGCCGTACGATCCCCTGGACGCGCGCGCTCCCGGCGATCGACACCCGGACGCGGTCGGTGAACTCGAGCCCCATCTCCTTGCGCGCCGTCTGGATGCGATTCACGAGCTCGTTCACGAGCCCCTTGTCGAGGAGCTCGTCGTCGAGGCGCGTGTCGAGCACGACGACGCCGACGCGATCGCCCGCCGCGGCGAACCCCTCCTTGGCCACGAACTCGATCTCGACGTCCTCGCGGCGCAGCTCGATGCCCTCGAACGACACGGGGGCCGTACCCTCCATGAGCGACGCCGCGAGGACCCCGGCGCGGGCCGAGGGCAGCGCCGCCATCGTCTTTTTCAGCGCCTGCGCCTCCTTGCCGAGCCCCCGCTGCCCCAGCGAGCGGAAATTCGGTTTGAGGCGGAACTCGACGTAGCGGTCCGCCTCCTCCAGCGGCACGAAGCGCGTCTCCTCGGCGTTGAGCTCTTCGGAGAGCTGCTCCGTCACCGACGGATCGAGCTCCCCGAGGTGCGCGGTGACCACGTGCGCCGCGCGGATCGGCTGGCGCACCTTGATCTTCGTCTGGTTTCGCACCTGCAGGCCCAGCGACGCGAGCTGCCGCACGGTGGCGATCTTCGTCGAGAGCTTCGGCTGGATCGCGGACGCGTCCTCCTCGGGGAAGTCCTCGAGGTGCACGCTCTCGCGCGCGCCCGGCAGCCCCGGGCGCACGACGAGGTTCTGGTACATCCCCTCGGCCATGTACGGCGTGAAGGGCGCCGTCAGCTTCGCCAGCGTCACGAGGCACGCGTGGAGGGTCGCGTACGCGCTCTTCTTGTCGTCGTCGAGGCCCGCCTTCCAGAAGCGCGCGCGGCTCCGCCGGAGGTACCAGTTCGAGAGGGCGTCGACGAAGTCGACGATGCGCTGCGTGGCCGCGTAGCAGTCGTACGCGTCCATGCGCTCCTTCACGGCGGCCACCGTGATCGCGAGCTCGCTCGCGATCCACCGGTCGAGCTCCACCGTCGGCGCCGGGGCGGGCGCCTTCGGGTCGAAGCCGTCGATGTTCGCGTAGATCGTGAAGAACGAGTAGACGTTCCGCAGCTTGACCGCGAACTCCTTCTGGAGGGCGCGCACGTTCGAGAGCGAGTGCCGCGTGGCGGACCACGGCGGGCTCGAGGCGTAGAAGAACCAGCGGAACGCGTCGGCGCCCGGCGCCGGCGTCGCGGGATCCTCGAGGACGACGCGCTCCTCGGGGGGCAGGCGCGGCACCGCCACGGGCATCACGTCGGCGGTCGAGGTCGGCAGGACGCCGAGGGCCGCGCGGTCGTCGGGGTGCAGCACGACGACGCGCCGCCGGAGCTTCTTGTTCACCTGCAGCACGACGTCGAGCGCGCGATCGGGCGCGTCGGCGCGGTACACGCGGACGTGCGCGCCCTCCTGGAGGTCGAGGCCGTCGAGGTCGTCGCGGCCGACCTGCGCGACGCCGCGCGCGACCTCTGGCACCGGTTGCCCGGGCGGCGGAGCGGCCTGCCCGAGCACGGCGAACTCCATGGCCACCTTGTCGAGGATGATCTCGGGCGGCGTATAGTTCCCCTTGCTCTTGCTCTCCTTCTTGCCTTCCTTGTCGGTGACGTGCCCGAGCACGATGCACGTCTTGTACGGGTGCGGGTACGCCGCCTTCTCGAAGACGAGCGTGGACACCATGAGGAGCGAGTAGAACCAGCCGCGCGTCTGGTCGATTGCCTCGCTGATGAAGTCCGCGGGGAAGCTCCTCTCGAAGCGCTCCTTCGAGCCGGGCAAGTGCGGATAGCCCCACTGCGCGAAGGGCATGCACCCCGAGTCGAACCACACGTCGATGACCTCGGGCACGCGGCGCATCGTGCCGCCGCACTCGCACGCGAAGGTCACCTGGTCGATCCACGGCTTGTGGACGATGAGGTGCTCGCTGAGCGACGGGTCGACCTGCCGCGCGCGGTGGAAGTGATCGAACGCGTGGGGGTTGCGCCGCTCGATCTCCGCGACGCTCGTGGGGAGCGCCTTGTGCGCCTCGTCGCGATCGCAGACCCAGATGTTGAGCGGCGTGCCCCACCAGCGCTCGCGGGAGAGCGCCCAGTCGACGTTGTTCGCGAGGAAGTCGCCGAAGCGCCCGTCCTTGATGTGCTCGGGCAGCCAGTGCACCTTCTGGTTGTTCGCGATCGCCCGCTCGATCTCGGCGGTGGTGCGGATGTACCAGGCGGGCCGCGCGTACTGGATGAGCGGGTCGCTGTCGGCGCGCCAGCAGAACGGGTAGTCGTGGCGGTACTGCTCGGCGTGCACGAGGCGGCCGGCGTCGCGCAGATCGTGCGAGATCTCCTTGTCGCAGTCCTTCACCCAGCGGCCCGCGTAGCGCTCGAAGCGCGCGATGAACGTCCCGTCGGGCTCCACCGCGCAGAGCAGCGGCAGGTCGGGCCGGTCGCGCAGCAGCTTGCGGTGCGCGTCGTGGTCGTCCTCGCCGAAGGCCGGCGCGATGTGCACGATGCCCGTGCCGGTGTCGAGCGTGACGAAGTCGGCCGCGAGGACGCGCCAGACCGCGTCCTCGAAGCCGCGCGCCTCCGCGGCGAAGAGATCGAACGGCGGCTCGTACGCGCGCCCCACGAGCTCGCGCCCGGGGAGCTCACGCTCGACGGCCAGCTCGCCGAGCTTCTTCGAGAGCCCCTCGACGAGCGCGCGCGCGACGACGAAGCGCTTGCCCTCCTTCGTCGAGACCACCGCATACGACACGCCCGGGTGGACCGCCGCGTACATGTTGGACGGGAGCGTCCACGGGGTCGTCGTCCACACGAGGAGCGACGCGCCCGCGAAGTCCGCGTCCTTCAGCGGGAACGCGACGTAGACGCTGGGGTCGTCGACGGACTTGTACCCCTGCCCGACCTCGCCGGAGCTCAGCGCCGTGCCGCCCTGCGCCCACCACCAGACGACCTTGTGCCCCCGGTAGAGGAGCCCCTTGTCGTGCAGCTGCGCGAGCGCCCACCAGACGCTCTCGACGTACGAGCGGTGGTAGGTGACGTACGCGTCGTTCAGGTCGGCCCAGAACGCGATGCGGTCGGTCAGCGACTCCCACTCGCGCGTGTAGCGGAAGACCGACTCGATGCACTTCCGGACGAACGGCTCGACGCCGTACTCCACGATCGCCGCCTTGCCGTGGAGGCGGAGCTCCTTCTCGACCTCGACCTCGACCGGCAGGCCGTGGGTGTCCCACCCGGCCTTGCGCGGCACCGTCCAGCCGCGCATCGTCTTGTATCGAGGGAAGAGATCCTTGATGGCGCGCGTGAGCACGTGCCCGTTGTGCGGCACGCCGTTCGCCGTCGGCGGTCCCTCGTAAAAGACGAACGTCCCGCGCGGGGCGGGCTTGTGGAGCGTCTTCTCGAAGATCCCGCGCTCCTTCCAGAAGCGCAGGATGTCTCCCTCTTCTTTCGGGAAGTCGAGGTCGGCGGGGACTCGGGCGAAGATGGGCCCAGACATGGGCCGACACTCCTAGCGTCTAGCGCGCGCGGGTGCGAGCCGATCGGCGACGGCCGGCGACGGCCGTCTGCCCGCGCGCTCGGCCCTTCACTCGGCCGCGGCGATCGCGCTCTTCTCTTCGAGCTTCTTCACGACGAGCGCGTAGGCGGCCGCGAGGTCCTTGAACCCCGCGAGCTCCTCGTCCAGCACCTTGATCTGGTACTGGCGCTCGATCGCGGCGACGATTTCGACGCCCATCATCGAGTCGATGCCGAGCTCCTTGAAAGAAGCGTCCTCGGGGATCTCGTCCTTCTCGGCGATCTCCGCGACCAGCGCCCTCAGCTGCTCTTTGAGGCTTTCCTTCGTAGCCGTCGTAGCCATCGTCGTTCTCCTCATCACCTTTGGACCGCGCTCGGCGCGGGCCACCAGAGTCCTTCGAACCTCAGGCGAGCCTGCGCTCGACTTCGTCGAGCAGGTCGCTCACCGTCCGGACGCCCGAGAGGCTCTCGTCCGGAATCTGAATGCGCAGGCGGCGCTCGAGGGAGCCGATGATCTCGAGGACGCCGAGCGAGTCGATCGCCAGCGCGCTGATATCCATCGACTCGACCACGTGGTGGAAGTCTTTCTCCACGACCTCGGTCGCGGTCTCGCAGAACATCGCGAGCAGACGTGCGCGAGTCGGTCGGCCGTCACCCGTTTCCAGAGGAGTCTGCATCGGCGCGTGCATTGAATCGCTTTCCTTTCGCGATGTGTCCAGAAATCGAGCGCGTAAAACGCTACGCGGCACAACCGATTTCGCGCTGCCCCATGTGTCGCTCTTGCGTCACGTGTCGCGACGGGCCCTGTGTCGATGCGGTCGACGCGACGGCGTCGCACAGTGAAGAATCGTTCCGAGTGAGCTTCATGCTGCGGGCTCCTGACGGTCTGCTTCGCGGCCGTGATCGTCTGGATGCTGGGCTTGGTTCTCGGCCAATTGCACGGTCCGTGCTCGCGCGAGGCTACCGTCGAGGTAGGCCTTTCGGGTCTCGCGTCGCTTGAGCTTTCCGCTCGAGGTACGCGGGAGGGACGCCAGCGGGGCGACCACGATCTCCGTGCACGCCGAGCCCGAAGCGCTCGCCCACGACGGCCGCCGCCGCCTCGCGGACCGCGGCGGCCTCGCTCGAATGCGCCTCGCAGCAAACGACGAGCTGCTCCTCGCCGGTGCCGTGCTCCGTCGCGCTCCCGTCGGCGCCGACGTGGACGCCGAAGGCCACCACGTGCCCGCGGCGCGTGTCGCTGGGGCCGAGCCCCTGGGAGACGGCCCACTCGATGTCGTTCGGGTGGTAGTTGCGGCCGCGGACGATGATGATGTCCTTCGCGCGGCCGCACACGAACACGCGGCCGTCGACCAGGTACCCGAGGTCGCCCGTGTGGAGCCACGGGGCCTCGCCCGGCGCGTCGCCCGGCAGCGGCCTGAAGGCCTGCGGCGGTGAGCTCGGGCTCGCGATAGTAGCCCGGCGTGACGCTCGGCCCGCGCACGACGAGCTGGCCGACGCGCCGGTCGGCGAGCCGCGCGCCGGCCGCGTCGACGACGGCGACCTCGTGATCGGGGAACGCGACGCCGCAGTCGACCACGTCTATCGGCGGCGTCGCCTGCGGCGCGTCGGGCGCGGGCGCGTCCGCGCGGCCTTCGGCGAGCGCCGCCGCGTCGACGGCGTCGGAGCGAAGGCCGAGCCCGAGCGGCGTGAAGGAGATCGCGAGCGTCGCCTCGGCCATGCCGTACGACGGCAAGAACGCGCGCGGATCGAAGCTGCGCCGGCGCGAGCGTCGCGGCGAAGTCGCGCAGCGCGCGCGCCTGGATCGGCTCGGCGCCGCAGCCCGAGATGCGCAGGCACGAGAGGTCGAGATCCACTCACGTCCTTGTCGCTGCAGCCGCTTGGTGACGAGCGCGTAGGCGAAGTTCGGCGCGTACGTGATCGTGCCGCGGTGCTGGTGGATCTCGTCCAGCCAGATGCGCGGGCGCGCGCACGAAGCTCGCCGTCGGAAGCAGGACGCACGGGACGTTCGTGAAGAGCGGGCCCACGACGAAGCCGATGAGGCCCATGTCGTGGAAGAGCGGCAGCCAGCTCACGCCCTTGTCGATCGCCGGGTCGCGGTGCAGCCCGTGGATCATGAAGCGCCTCGGCGTTCGCGGCGAGGTTGCCGTGCGTGACCATCACGCCCTTCGGGCGCGAGGTGCTGCCGCTGGTGAACTGGATGAGGCCGAGGTCCTCGGGCGCGACGTCGGCGCGGAGCGAGCGACCACCCGCCGCCTGCGCGAGCTCCTCGACCGTCACGATCGCGCGGAGGCCCTCGACCTGCTCGCGCACGCCCTCGACGTACGGGCGCGCGGCGGCGGTCGTGAGGAGCACCGAGGCGCCCGCGGCCCGCGCGACGTGCGCGACGTTCTGGTGGTAGACGTCGAGGCTCTGGAACGTGACCTGCGGGTACAGCGGCACCGGCACCATGCCGGCGAACTGGGTCCCCAGCAGCGACAGCACGAACGCCTCGCCATCGGGGATCGCCAGCGCGACACGGTCGCCCCGGCGGAGGCCGAGCGCCGCGAGGCCGGCGGCGCGGCGTTGCGCCTCGGCGCCCATCGCCTGGAACGACCACAGCCGCTCGCTGCCGTCGGGCTGGACGAACACGAACCCCGCTCGCCGCGTCAGCCTCCAGGGCACACACGGCGTCGACGAGCGTCGGCGCGACATGGCGGAGGGGTCGGGCTGGCATGACGAGTGCGGCGCGGCTTACTTCGCGGCATGCGGTCAGGCAAGAGAGCGGTGGCGCGAAGGTTGTATTCTGCGCGAAGCGCGATTCGCGCCATCGTCCGCGTTGCTCGTATGTACAGGGCGGAGCTAAATCGGGACCCGTTTCGTGTTAGCGCGCGTGCTCGTGACCGGTGTCGGCGTCGTCAGCTCCTTGGGGCTGGGGCGCGACGCGTTTTTCCGCGCGCTCGAAGCGGGCGCGTGCGGCATCTCGCCGGTGGCGTCCTTCGACGCGACGCCGCTCGGCCGTGAAAACGCCGGCGAAGTCAAAGACTTCGATCCGCGCGACCACCTCACGCAAAGCGAGCAGCGCCGCATGGGACGCTGCTCCGCGATGGCGCTCGCGGCGGCCCGCATGGCCGTGGTCGACGCGGGGCTCGAGCCCTCGAAGCTCGCGGGTCCGCGCACGGCCGTCGTGCTCGGCACGACCATGGGCGAGGCGCAGATCCTCGCGGAGCTCGACCACGACTGGATCCTACACGGACAGAAGGCCGTGTCACGGGCGCTCATCCCCCGGTACGGCTCGACACTCCTGCCCATCCACGTGGCGCGCGCGCTCGGCGCACGCGGAATGGTCCTCACGCTGCCCGCGGCCTGCGCGGCCGGCAACTACGCCATCGGCTTCGCGGCGGATCTGATCCGCGCGGGGCGCGCCGACGTGGTCGTCACCGGCGCGGCCGAGCTCCTTCAAGAGCTCCAGTTCAGCGGCTTCGTGCGGCTCGCCGCGATGGCGCCCGACAAGTGCCAGCCCTTCGACCTGAACCGCCAGGGCCTCCTGCTCGGCGAGGGCGCCGGCCTCCTCATCCTGGAGAGCGAGGAGCACGCGGCCCGGCGCGGGGCGCGTCCGCTCGCCGAGGTGCGCGGGCACGGCCTGTCGTGCGACGCCTATCACATCACGCGCCCGCACCCCGACGCCGAGGGCAGCATTCGCGCGATGCGCGCGGCCATCGACCGGTCGGGCGTCACGGCGGCCGACATCGACTTCATCAACGCGCACGGCACCGGCACGAAGCACAACGACCTCGCCGAGGCGAAGGTCGTGCGCGAGGTCTTCGGCGATCGGCGCGTCCCCATCTCCAGCATGAAGAGCATGCTCGGCCACTGCATGGGCGCGGCGAGCGCGCTCGAGGCCATCGGCTGCATCTTCACGATCGAGACGGGCATCTACCCGCCGACGATCGGCTACGAGACCCCCGACCCCGAGTGCGACGTCGAGGTCGTGGCGAACGTCGCCCGGCGCGGCAAGGGCGACGTGGTCGTGAACAACTCCCTGGCCTTCGGCGGGTACAACGCGGTGACCGTCTTCGCGAAGCCCGGCGTCCTCCCCGCCGCGCCGCCGCGCGGCCTCCGGGCCAAGGGACGAGGCGTGAACCCCCGGGTCGTCACGGGCTTCGGCGTCGCGTCGTCACTCGGCATCGGGCGCGAGGCGTTCCTCGAGGCTTACACGCGAGGCGCGAGCGGCCGCCGGCAAGACGGCCGCGCCGAGTCGTTCGACGCGACCCCCTACCCCGGCGCGCGCATCGCCGAGGTGCGCGACTTCGACGCGGCCCGCTACCTCGGCGACAAGGGCCTGCGCCCGCTCGATCGCCTCGCCAAGCTGCTGGTCGTCGCGGCCCGCCTCGCGCTCCGCGACGCGGGGCTCAAGAAGGACGGGGCGTGGGCCGAGGGCGCGCCGCCCTGGCCCGACCGGGTGGGCCTGGTCGTGTCGAACGCGTACGGATCGCTCGAGGCCATCACCGAGCTCGATCGCGTCGCCGTGCTCGAGGACGCGCGGTACATCAACCCCTCGCGGTTCCCGCTCACCGTGTCGAACAGCGCCGCGGGGTACGTGAGCATCTGGGAGGACCTCCGGGCGGTCAACGTCAGCGTCAGCGACGGCAACTGCGGCGCGCTCGACGCGGTGGCCTGCGCCGACGTCCTCCTCGATCAAGAGCGCGCCGACGTGCTGCTCGTCGGGGGCGCCGAGGCCATGAGCGAGGCGCTCTTCCTCGCGTTCCACCGGCTCGGCGCCGCCGGGCCGCGCGCGGGCGAAGGTCCCGACGGTCCGTGCATCGGCGAGGGCGCGGCCCTCGTGGCCCTCGAGCGCGCCGAAGCCGCGCGGGCGCGCGGCGCCGAGTCGCTCGCCGAGGTGATCGGGTACGGCACCTCGTTCGCGCCGCCCGAGCGCGAGGGCGCGCTGGTTCACGCCGCCCCCGGGGCCATGCAGGACGCGATCGCCGAGGCCCTGAAGGACGCGGGGCTGAAGGCCGCGGACGTGGACGTCGCCGTGTCGGGCGTCTCGGGGCTGCGCGTCTTCGACGAGGCCGAGCTCCTGGCGATCGAGCGCGTCCTCGGCCGGGAGACCCTGGTGGTGGCGCCCAAGCTCGCGCTCGGCGAGACGCTGGGGGCCGGCGGCGCGATGGGGATGCTCGCGGCCTTGGCCCTCCTCCGGGGCGCGGCCCCGGCCTCGCAGCACGTTCGGGGGTCGCCCCGTCCCACCGCCCACATCGCGCTCGTGACGTCTCTGGGCTACTACGGGAACGCCTCGGCGCTCGTCATGCGTTCGCCGGGGGCATGAAGCGAGGCCGCTGCGGCCCTCGGCAGTCCCGCCTCGAGCGGGCGAATCCTGGAGCGAACGTTGAGCTGGATCCACGCGAAGGCGAGTGAAACGATTCGAGCGCATCCGCAAGGCGCGGGAAATGTACCCGTACTTCCGGGTCTTCACGGGCGGCGGCGGCCTTCACACGCAGATCGACGGCAAGCCGATCACCCACTTCAGCTCGAACGACTACCTCGGCCTGACCACCCACCCGAAGGTGAAGGAAGCGGCCAAGCGCGCGGTCGACGAGTACGCGTGCGGGCTCTCGTCGTCGCGCCCCCAGGCGACCACCATCGAACACGTGCGCCTCGAAGAGCGCCTCGCCAAGTGGCTGGGCTACGAGAAGTGCCTCACCTTCACCACCGGCTACCAGGCCATGCTCGGCGTCATCGCGGCGCTCGCCGACAAGGACACGACGCTCGTCCTCGACGCGTACAGCCACGCGTGCATCCTCGACGGCTCCTTCCTCGCCGCCGGCGTGCCGAAGAACGGCCCCGAGATCCGCTTCTTCAACCACAACTCGGCCAAGAGCCTCGAGCGCATCTTGAAGACGCGCGAGCGCAAGAACGCGCTCGTCGTGTGCGAGGGCGTGTACTCGCTCGACGGCGACAAGGGCACGCTGGGCGAGTTCGTGGAGCTGTGCGACCGGTACGACGCGCCGCTCATCCTCGACGACGCGCACGGCACCGGCACGCTGGGCGCGACCGGCCGCGGCACGCTCGAGGACCTCGGCCTCCAGGGGCGCGTGCCCATCGTGGTCTCGACGCTCTCGAAGACCTTCGGGGGCATCGGCGGCCTGCTCTTCGGTCCGGGCGACATCATCGAGCACGTGAAGAACTCCGCGCGAAGCTTCCTCTTCAGCGCGACCCTCCCCGTCCCCATCGTCGCCGCGGCGTCGACCATCCTCGACATGCTCGAGTCGGACGGGCCGAAGCTCGTGACGGAGCTGCACCAGAAGGCGGAGTACTTCCGCAACGGCCTCACCTCGGCGGGGTTCGACCTCGGCGCGAGCAATACGCACATCATGCCGGTCATGTGCCGCGAGGAGCGCAAGGCGCTCTTCATGCACGTCGCCTTGCTCGAGTGCGGCATCCTGATGGTTCCGCTCGTCTACCCTTCGGTGAAGGTCGGCGAGGAGCGCCTTCGGGTCAACGTCACCCGCGGGCACACGCAAGAGGATCTCGATCGCGCCCTCGCGCTCCTCAAGGAGTATGGCGAGGCGTTCTACGTCCTCTCGGGCGAAGACATCGGCCCGCTCGAAGACTGAGCTGGCGGCCGAAGACGAGAAGAGAAAACCGCCAAGGACGCCAGGGGAGAAGAGAAAATTTTCTCTTCTCCGACCCTGGCGCCCTTGGCTGCCCTTGGCGTCCTGGCGGCCTAAATCTCTTCTCTAGCGGGCGTTCTGGAGGTCGATCACGGCCCGGGCGACGTCGGCCACGGTGTGGATCCGGTCGTACATCTCGGGGGGGATGCTCACGTCGAAGCGGCTCTCCACGTCGGCCGCGAACTCCATCACGGCCAGGCTGTCGAGGCCCAGGTCCTCCTGGATGCGATCGTTCGGCTGGATCTCCCGGGGCGCGCCCTCGACGCGGCCGCGAACGAGCTCGCTCGTGATCCGCAGAGTCTCCTCGAAGCTCGACATGCGAGGGAAGTTACCAGCCTGGCGCGATCGCGTCATGGAGAGCGCGGGCGAGCCGGCCCGGGTCGTCGCTCGCGAGCAGCGCGCGTAGGACGGCGACCCCGTCCGCGCCCGCCGCGACGGACGCGGGCGCGCGCTCGACCGTGACGCCCCCGAGCGCGTACAGCGCGAGCCGCCTTCCGGCCACGGCGCGCGCCGACCGGAGCGCCCAGAGGCCGCGCGGGGCCTTCTCCGGCGCGCCCGGAGAGGGCGGGCGCGTCGCGAAGATGGGGCTGACGAGCACGGCGTCCGCCCCGTCGGCGGCCGCCCGCGCCACGTCCGCGTCCGAGTGCGCCGCGACGCTGACCCACCCCCGGCCGAGGACCGCCCGGGCCCCGGCCACGGGCCCCGCCCCGCCGCCGAGGTGAACGCCGTCGGCGCCCGCGTCGCGCGCGATGCGCGGGTCGCCGTTCACGACCAGCCACGCGCCCTCCCGCGCCGTCACCGCGCGGAGGGTGGCCGCGAAGAGGCGCAGGCTCGCCGGCCCGCGGCGCTTGTCGCGGAGCTGCACGCAGAGGGTCCCCGGAGGCATCGCGCGCGCGGCGCGCTCGACGCAGCGCACGATGACCTCGTCGGCGAACGCGGGGTCCGTGACGAGGACGACGCGCGGCCTCACGGGGCCGGCGCGCCCGCCTCGCCCGCGAGCTGCTCGCGCGCGGCCGGCGCGTACCGGCTCGACGGGTAGCGCTCGACCAGGAACGCGAGGGTGCGGCGCGCGGCCGCCTCGTCATGGGCCTCGTGGAACTTCTGCGCCAGATCCCAGAGGCCGTCGCCCGGCGCGTCGTCCCAGCAGTGGGCGACGTCGTTGTCGTGCGGGCACTGAAGGGGGGCGGCGGCGAGCAGGAGGCCCACGACGGAGAGCGCGCGCGAGATCATCGATGGCGAGTCATTCGATGGCGAGCGCGCCGGGCCGGCCGCCAGCGGTCACGAGGCCCGCGGTGGGGCTCGACGCGTTGGCGTAGCGACGGCGCGGCATGCGGCCCGCGAGGTACGCCTTGCGGCCGGCGCGGATGCCTTCGCGCATCGCCTCGGCCATGAGGACCGGGTCCTTCGCGTGCGCGATGGCCGTGTTCATCAGCACGCCGTGGCAGCCGAGCTCCATGGCGACCGCCGCGTCGCTGGCGGTGCCCACGCCCGCGTCGACGATGACGGGCACCCTGGCGCGCTCGAGGATGATCTCGAGGTTGTGCGGGTTGCGGATGCCGAGGCCGCTGCCGATCGGCGCGGCGAGCGGCATGACCGCCGCGCAGCCCGCGTCCTCGAGCTTCTTGCAGAGGATCGGGTCGTCCATGCAGTACGGGAGGACGACGAAGCCCTCGCTGACGAGGATCTTCGCGGCCGCGAGCGTCTGCTCGTTGTCCGGGTAGAGCGTCTGCGGGTCGCCGATGACCTCGAGCTTGACCATCGGCCCCGAGTGGGCCGGCGTGGGGGGCGGCGCGATGCCGAGCTCGCGCGCGAGGCGCAGCGTGCGCACGGCCTCGTCGGCCGTGTAGCAGCCGGCGGTGTTCGGGAGGACGAGCCACGGCTTGCGCGCGAGGAGGCCCATGAGGGAGCCCGACGAGCGGTCCTTGAGGTCGACGCGGCGGAGGGCGACGGTGACGATCTCGGCGCCCGAGGCTTCGATCGCGCGCTCGGTCTCGGCGGCGTCCTTGTACTTGCCGGTTCCGACGATCAGCCGGCTCTCGAAGCTACGGCCGGCGATGACGAGGGGATCTCTGGGCCATGGCGCCGCGAGTGTAGCCCCCTTCCACCGGCGGTGCAGCCAGAGCCACTCCTCGGGGTGCGCGAGCACGAAGCCTTCGAGCGCGCGCGTCGCCGACGCCGTCGCCTGCCCCACCCACGCCCTCGTTTGCTGCGCCTCGAGCGCCCCGCGCGGCGGGGGTCGCAGCACGGCGAGCACGTGGAGCACGTGGCCCCCGCGCCCGTCCCGGCGCGCGGCGCTGACGACGAGCGGCGCGCCGGACGCGGCCGCGAGCACCGCGGGCGCGCGATCGGCCAGGGCCGCCCGGCCGAGGAACTCGACGGGCACGGCGTGCCGCCCCTCGGGCACCTGGTCGATCATCATGGCCACGGCGCCGCCGCGGCCGAGCACCTCGCGCGCGCGCCCCAGCGCGCCCCGGGCGCCCGTGAGCTGGACGCCCCGCGCGGCGCGCGTCGACTGCCAGAACGCGTCGACGGACCGCAGCGAGAGGCGCTTGGTCACCACGAGGAGCTCGCCTTCGCGCGCCATCCCGCACGCGGCGAGGTCCCAGTTGCCGGTGTGGGACGCGGCGAGGACCACGCCTCGCCCCTCGGCGCGCGCGGCCGCGAGCGCCTCGGCGGACGCCGGATCGACGACCACGCGTCCCACCGCCTCGTCCCCGCGCCGCGCGAGCCAGAGGAGCTCGAGCGCCGAGGCCCCCAGCGCCGCGTACATGGCCCGCGCGCGCTCCGCCGGCCGGGCGACGCCCGCGAGGGCCATCGCCTCCTCGACGTGTCCGCGCCGGATGCGCAGGACGCTCCCCGCGAGCCACCCGACCCACGCCCCGACGCGCGGGAGGACCGCCCAGGGCAGCCCCGCGACGAGCCAGGACAGGGCGCCGAGCAGCCGGCTCAGGCGAAGCCGGCTCGGCGCGTGACCTTGCCGTGGCTCGACTCGCCCTCGAGCGCGACGCCGTAGACGTCGGTGCGGACGATGATGAAGAGCTCGCGGCGCGGGTTGCGCGCGTAGAGGAGCTCTCCCTCGGTCCGCACGGCGTCGATGCGCGGGACGGTCATGCTCGCGCCGTCGTGGGCGACGTGCAGCGTCATCGCGTTGCCCTCGGGCAGCACCTGCCAGCCGTCTTTGTCGGCCTTGGCGCCCGCCATCTTGAGAATCGCTTCGAGATGTTCGCCTGTCATGAGACTCGAGTGCTAACGCGAAGGGGGGCGCTCGTCGACCCGGCTGACGGCCGGCCTGCTACGCTCTCTCCCGGTTTGCCCCCCTCGGACGCTCCTGGTTCACCCCCCTCGGACTCGGGCCGCCCCTCGCCTTCGCCGGCCAAAGGCTCCCCGCAGCCGGAGCAGGGTGCGCCGGCGGGCAACGAGATCATCGTCCTTCGCGACGTACACAAGACCTTCGGCGACACCGAGGTGCTCGCGGGCATCGACCTCGTCTGCAAGCGCGGCGAGACGACGTGCATCGTGGGCGGCTCGGGCGCGGGCAAGACCACCCTCCTCCGGCTGGTGGTGGCGCTCGAGAAGCCCACGAGCGGCAGCATCTTGATCGACGGGGTCGACATCGTGCCGCTCCGCGAGCGCGACCTCAATGGCGTGCGCCAGAAGTTCGGGATGGTCTACCAGTACGCGGCGCTCCTCGACTCGATCAACGTGCTCGACAACGTCGCCTTCCCGCTCGTCGAGCACACGAATCTGCACAAGGACGAGATTCGCCGGCGCGTCGTCGAGAAGCTGAAGATCCTCGAGCTCGACGAGAGCGTGCTCAAGAAGTTCCCCGCGGAGCTCTCGGGCGGCATGCGCAAGCGCGTGGGCCTCGCGCGCGCCCTCATGCTCGACCCGCCCATCGTCGTCTACGACGAGCCGACGAGCGGCCTCGACCCCTTGACGAGCCGCGCCGTCGACGACCTCATCGAGGCGACCCGGCGCCGGTTCGGGGTCACCAGCCTGGTCATCACGCACGACATCGCGAGCTGTTTCGGCATCGCGGACCAGGCGGTGCTCCTCTCGAAGGGCAAGATCGTGGCGCGCGGGCGGCCCGACGAGCTGGCCCACGGGGAAAACGAGGTCGCGCGCAACTTCATTCGCCTTTCGGGGGTGAACGTCGACGCCATCACGGGCCGAGCTCCGCGTTGAGAGCTATCCTGGAGGAACGGGCCCTTCGATGCAGCCGCCGCACCCGTTCCTGCCTCCGCCGCAGGCGCCCTGGCCGCCGCCGGTGCCGTTCGGGCCCCCCCCCGCCCCTCCCCGGCCTCCGCAGAAAGAGACGAAGGCCGCCGCGTCCCTCGCCCTCGGCGTCCTGAGCGTCGCGGGCGCGATCTGCGGGGTGGGCCTCACCCTGGGGCTCCCGGCGATCGTCCTCGGCGCGCTCGCCCATCGCGACATCCGCCGCTCCGGCGGCACGGCGGGAGGGGGCGGGCTGGCCACCGCGGGGATCCTCCTCGGGTCGTTCGGCACGCTCCTCTTCGGCCTCTGGGTCGCGGTGGTGGCCGTCGCGTTCTTCCAGCCCGGGCAGGCCGCGCGGGCTTTCTCCCCCACCCCGCCCGATTCGCCGGTCTCGGCGCCGGCGACGTTGCCCGCGGCCGCCAGCCCGGTCGTCGAGCTCCACACGTCGGGAGGCGCGCTCCGCGCGCAGCTCGCCTCGCAGGCGTCGTCGGCCCAGCGCGCCGGCGAGTCGGTGCTGGTCGAGACCTCGACCGCCTCGTGCGACCCGTGCAGCGAGATCGCCCAGGCCATGCCGGACCCGTCGGTCGGCACGGCGCTCGCGAAGGTGCGCCTCCTTCGCATCGACGTGGGCGAGTTCCGGTCCGAGCTCGCCGGGCTCCGCATGAACGAGCCCACCGTACCCTGGTTCTATTTGCTGGACTCGCGCGGGCAGCCGCGCGACGCCATCAGTGCCGACGAATGGGACGACAACGTGGCCGAGAACATCGCGCCGGTGCTCGGGGCGTTCGTGCACGGCAAGCTCCAGCCGCGCCGGACGAGCTGGCGAGGCCGCACCTCGCTCTGAGATGACGCGGCTCCTCCTGGTCACCCTGGCCGGAGGCCTCGGCACGCTCGCGCGCTATGCGGTCGGGCTCTGGGCGGGGCGGTACCTCGGCAGCTCGTTCCCGTACGGAACGCTGCTCGTGAACGTGGTCGGCTGCTTCCTCATCGCGCTCATCGGACAGCTCGCCGCCTCGACGTCGCTCATCTCGCCCACGGTCCGGCTCACCCTGACCACGGGCTTCATGGGCGGGCTCACGACGTACTCCTCGTTCAACTACGAGACGACCCGCTTCTTGCAAGACCGAGCGTGGGCCGCGGGCCTGCTGAACCTGGGCTTGACCGTCGCAGCCTGCTTCGCCGCGGGCCTCCTCGGCACCGCCCTGGCGGCGCGCATCGCCGCCGCGACGACTTGACGGAGGTCCCCATGCGCGAGCTCGAAGGCGAGCGCACCCTCGTGCGCATCTTCATCGGCGACGGCGACAAGTGGCACCATCAGCCCCTCTACCGCGCGATCCTCGAGCGTCTCCGGCGCGAGGGCTTCGCGGGCGCGACCGTGCTCCACGGCGTCGCGGGCTTCGGCGCGGCGAGCATCATCCACACGTCGAGCCTCGTGGACCTGTCCGGGGATCTGCCCGTGATCCTCGAAGTGGTGGAGGACGAGGCCCACGTGCAGCGCCTCTTCGCCGTGCTCGACGAGATGATCGCCGGGGGCGCCCTGGTGACCACCGAGAAGGTCCACGTCGTACGCTACGGCCCCGGAGCGAAGAAGGGCTAATCGAAGGGCGCGCCGGCTTCGATCCAGTCGTGGATCTGCTGCGTCTGCCGGGAGTTCAGCGGGAGCCCCGCGCCCTCGGCCGGCATCATCATGCCGCACGGGGGGTTCGTGACCTTGAGGTACATGAGGCTCGTCTCCGGGTGGTACGGATCGACGCGAAGGAGCCCCGTCGGCGCGCACAAGGGTCCCTGCGCCGCCGCGTCCACGAGCGCCGCGTACCCGCCCATCTCGTTCGGGAGGATGAGGTAGTCGGCGCTCGCCGCGTGGCAGAAGACCACCGCGCAGTGCGGCTGGAGGATCTCGTTCCAGATCGCGCTGTACGTCGGCGCGTACGTCGGCGGAGGCCCGGCGTCGACGACGGGCGCGTCGGCGTCCATCTCGCTCGACGCGCCCGAAGACCCCGACGAACAGCCGCCGATCAGCGCCGCCGTCAGCACCAAGGCGAGGCGCACGGCACGCTGGCCTTCAGCCCGGGACGCCCCTCGCGCGCGCGGCGCGCGCGTGCTGGACGAACTCCTCGTAGGTGCGCGGGCCGAGCGGCGTCTTGACCGCCCAGCGGCGCCCGCCGATCTCGCCGTCGAGCTGCTCCTTCATCATCGCGAAGGAGCTCTCGTTCACCTTGCAGCGCATGGCGTTCGGGTCGACGCCGTAGATCTTCGCGGCGTTGAGGCCGAAGATCTTGTGGCGCGCGGTATCCGTGAGCTGCGGATAGCCGTACATGGTCATGAACTGATCGGTGATCTGGAAGTTCTTGAAGGCCTCGATCTGCATCTGGGGAGTGCCCCCGAGGATGCAGTCGGTGCCCCAGACGATGTTGTCTTCGCCGAGATACTTGAGGAGCTTCCCGATGTAGTGCTGCGACTGCGTCGTGTCGCTCATGACCTGGCTCCACGCGCTGCCCATCTCGGCGAACACGTTGAGCCGCGCGGGCAGCTTGGCCCCCGAGGGGTTGTCGGGGTCGGCGATCACGTTGTTCTGGATCAGCGACCGGATCAGCATGTTCACGCCGAGCGGGTTCGGGTCGCTGGCGCTGTAGGGGACGTTCTCCGTCGGCATCGGGCTGATCGCCGCGAACCCGGTGGTGGGGGTGCCGGCGTTGATCGCCGAGTGGTAGATGACGAAGTTCGCGGTCGGGTAGTCGATGGCGACCGGGCCGATGTCGGTCGGCTCGTTGTGGATCTCGTCGAACCCGGGGATCGGCAGGCCCTTGTGGATCGCGAAGTTGGGGACGCCCAGCTTCAGGCCCGCCTCGATGAAGCGGCGGCCGATGGGGTCCGTCAGGTAGTAGCCGCGCGGGGTGCCGTCGGGGCCGGGGTAGGTGTCGGAGGCCCACGCCGGATACGCCTTCCACGAGCCGCACCGCCAGTTGGGGTCCTCCATCGCGGCGTACATGCCTTCGATCTGGTGCTCGATGAAGTCGTTCGGCATGACCTGCACCTGGTCGATGCAGCGCTGCGAGAGCGACTTCGCGTTGATCCAGTCGCGGAGGTTGCGCATCCCGGCGTTCGACAGCGGCAGCCCGCACGCCAGCGCCGACCGGCCGAACATCTGCCGCTCGGGGAAGCAGGTCGCCGCGGGCCACGACGTGATGACGGTCATCACGGTGTCGCTGTCGATGAACATCAGCTCGGCGTAATGCTTCGGATCGAAGCAATCGAGCTTGTTGCTCACGTCGGTGCACTGCCCGATGAGGTCGAGGAACGTCGGATAGGCGATGGTGTTCGTGCGCCACTCGCCGTCGTCGAAGCAGTGGGTCTGCACGTCGAAGATGAAGTAGTCGGGCGTGAGCGCCGTGCCCGACGCGCACGCGGCCGTGGGGGGCACCACGTACGGCCCCCCGCCGGGGACGAAGGGCGCACCGCCGCCGTCGCCGCAGGCAGGCGTGGCGGGGTTCGAGCTGTTGCACCCGAACTCGTTGACGACCGCGAGCGAGGCGGCCATTCCGAGCGAGCTGGCGAGGAACGAGCGCCGGTCCATCCCGTGGCGCTTCGACTCGGTCTCGGCGCGACGGAGGATCTCCTCGCGCATGAACTTCTCGCGCGGCGTCTGCGGGTGGAAATACTCGCCGTTCGAGCGGTTCCCGAGCCAGATCGGCGGCTCGAGCGGCAGCTCGGGGTCGGTCTTCTTGCGCAGTTTGAGCCAAGGAAACTTTGCCATGAACGTCCTCTTGGGGGTGTTACGCGCTGCGCTTATTGCTTCGGGCAGTTGTTCGCGGTGACGCACGTCTCGAGCTGGGACGTGATGAACGCCGCCAAGCTGGTGTTGTTCCACTTGTCGATGACGGTGCCGCACCCGGACGTGAAGTAACAGCTGTCCGCGTCGGTGCAGCCCGAGTCGAGCTCGCACTTCAGGATCTCTTTGCAGCCCTCGAGCGCGTCGCACTGCTGGATCGTGTCGAAGCAGCTGTTGCAGTAGCAGTTGTGGACGTCGGTGTGGCCCACGTTGTCTTGATACTGCATGCATCCCGCGACGTCGGTGTACGGCGGCTGGACGCTGCTGAACGAGTAAGGCGCGGCCGTCGGGTCCTGCGTCGCGGGATCCACGAGGCAGAGCTGCGTCCAGATGCTCGGGCCCGTGTACGTGGGCAGCGATCCGTCGTCCATCACGGGACCCGCGTCGCTCGTGATCAGGTCGAACGTCGAGACGTCGTCGCCGGTGCTCGTGGTCGAGTCGCCGGCCGTCATCGCGTCGTCGCCGGACACCGTGGCGTCGGTCGATTGCGCCGCGTCGGCGGAAGCGTCGGCAAGGGCGGTGGCCCCCGCGTCTTCCCCGGCATCGGCGCCCCCGTCGTCGGCGCGGCCGGTCGCGGCCAGGGCCGTCAAGACGAGGATGGACGCAGCAAACAAGCCGCGTCGAAGAACGAAAGCTTGCATGGTTCTGCCTTTCCCCTCAGGGCGCCTGGAGCATAGGGGGCGGGCCGAGCCCGGACTCTGGGCGGAGCGTGGTCATTTCCTTGGCCGGAAACGCTCTCACAGACGCCGATTCGCGGCGTCTCCATCCCGTCGCGACGCCCCCTCGGAGCCGGGAAATCTGCGAGGAATGCGCCGATTTTACCCGCGCGCCCGCGCCGACTGCGGAGCTACCCGCGCGTCGCTGCCGCCGCCGAGCCTCGCCGCGATGCGCTCGACCTGGGCCTGGAGCTGCGCCATCTCGAATCGACGCGCTGCGGCACCCGCTTCGACCACCAGCGAGGCCGCGCGGGTGCGATTGACGACGCGCGCGCTCTCGGAGAGCAGGCGCGCGAGGGCGGCCTGCGTGCGCGCGACCTGCGGCCGATACCCCATTCGCCCGTTGGTCGCGAGCGCGTCCTCGAAGTGGCCGATGGCCTCGCGCGTGCGGCCGAGGAGGCCCGCCAGGAGCCCGAGGAAGTGGGACACCGAACCCATGCAGTATTGAAATCCGTTGGGCGTGTTGTGGTGCGGGTACGGCCGGAGGAGCGCGTAAAGCGCCTCGGCGTGCTCGACCTCGCCGAGCTCGGTGACCGACGCGGCCAGGTGCGCGAGCGCGTTGAGGTACCCGACCTCCTTCGTGACGCCCGAGAAGCCGTTCACGGCCATCGAGTCGAGGTTGTCGCGCGCCTCGTCGCGGTTCCCCGTCTCGACGAGGAAGCGCACCCAGTGCGCGTTGAAGGCCGGAATCTCCACGGCCCACTCGACGTGCGCCGCGAGGCCGTTCGCGGGGATCGTGACGAGCCCCATGCGCTCGAACGCCATCGCGCAAGCGTGGAAGGCGGCCTGCATGTTCGCGTACGGGAGGCGCATGCGCCGCGCCTGCGCGAGGAGCTCGTGGAAGCTCGCGTCGGCCTGCGCGTACTCGCCCATGTGCAGGTCCCGCAGGGCCTTCATGCGGCCGTAGTGCCAGACCGCCTCGGCGCGCTTCTCGGCGCGCACGATGCGGCCGAAGCCCTCGAGCGCCGCCTCGGCGCGCTGCGCGTCGCCCAGGTGGAGGAACGCGACGTAGCGGTTGCTCTCCGTCTCGGCCGCGCGCTCGGGATCGAGGCGGAGGATCTCCGTCGTGACCGCGAGCGTCTCTTCGATGTGATCGGGCCCCGAGAGCACGTGCAGCCGCGACGTCAGCGCCTGCGCGAGGAGGCGCGCGTCGCCCTGGGCGCGCGCGAGCTCGACGGCGCGCTGGCTGAGCTCGTGGCTCTTCCCCATCGAGAGGGAGTACGGCGGGATGCACGCGAGCTGGGCGAGCACCCGGATGCGCGTCCCGCGCGCGTCGTCGGGGGTGAGCTTCTGCGCGTCCTCGAGGGCCTGGAGCGCCTGGCGATCCGGCACGAGCGCGGAGCGCACGGTGGGCCGGAGGAGCCGCGCGGCGTGGAGCAGGAGGTCGGGGAAGCGGTGGGCCCGCGCGACGTCGATGGCGCGCCCGAGCGT
This sequence comes from uncultured delta proteobacterium, assembly GCA_963797395.1. Taxonomy (GTDB): domain Bacteria; phylum Myxococcota_A; class Polyangia; order Polyangiales; family Polyangiaceae; genus Palsa-1150. Next base: position 2,275,056 of record CAWCPA010000006.1, on the reverse strand, counting down.
GACGCGCGACTCGCTCACGCGCCCCGACAGCCGGAGGGCGTCGCCCTGGGCGAGGAGGAGCTCGCACCCGCTCCGGGGGTCGGCGCTGCTCTCGAAGCTCTCGGCCTCGATGGCCCAGCCGAAGAAGCGCGCGGCCTCCTCGTAGGCGAAGCGCTTCATGGCGTGCTCGCCGGCGCGGCGCGCGTGACGCTGCACGCGGGCAGCCTCGGCGCGCGGCAGGCCGCGGTAGTAGTGGTACGCGAGGTCGTTCGTGCGGAGATTGCCCGCCGAGCGCGCCTCGATGGCCTCGGCCACGCGGCAGTGGAGCTCGGCGCGGCGCGCGGCCGAGAGCTCTTCGTAGAGGGCCTCGCGGATGGTCTCGTGAACGAAGGCGAAGCTCGTGGAGCGGGACGACCGCGCGATGACGAGCCGCGCGCGCGAGGCCTCGTCGAGGCTCGCGAGGAGCGAGGCCCCGTCGTGCCCGCCGGGGGCGGCGCCCGCGACCAGCGCCGCCTGCACGACGGGCAGCTCGAACTCCTGGCCGATGACGCAGGCGATCTCGAGGACCGCGCTGGCCTCGACCGACAGGCCGGTGAGGCGAGCTCGGAGCACGTCGCGCGCGACGTTCGGCACCTTGATGTCGTCCGTGCGGAGGGCCCCGACGCCGCGGCTGCTGCACGTGGCGGCGAGGAGGCGCACGCTCTCCTGCAGGAAGAGGGGGTTGCCCGCGCACTTCGCGAAGACGGTCTGATGGATCTCGGTCGGCAGCTCGAAGCCGGTGACCTCGTTGACGTAGGCCTCGACGTCGCGCGGCGGGAGGGCGGAGAGCTCGATGCGCTCGCACGGCCCGAGGCGCGGCAGGACCTTCGCCCAGGCGTCGCTGCCCGACGGGAGCGTCTCGCGGGCGGTGGCGACGACGAGGACCCCGACGTGCGCGAGCTCGGCGGAGAGGAACGCGAGGAGGTCGAGCGACGCGTCGTCCGCCCAGTGGACGTCCTCGAGGAGGATGAGGCGCGGCCCGAGCTCGCCGCTGGTAAGGAGGTGCCGGCTCAGCTTCTCGAGCACCCAGAAGCGCGCGCCGAAGCCCGCCGCGTCGTCGAGCGCCTGCGAGCGGTCGAAGGTGTCCGTGCGGGGGACGAGCTCCGCGAGGAGCGCGCGGGCCTCGTTCTTGGCCTCCGACGGCACGGACTCCTGCCCGAGCATGTCGCGAAGGACCTGGACCCACGGCCAGAAGGCGGCGGTGCGGCCGCCTTCGAGACAGCGCCCGCTCGACACCTGGAGCTGCATGCCGCGCGCGGCGGCGGAGAACTCGCCGAGGAGCCGCGTCTTGCCCATCCCCGCCTCGCCCGTGACCAGGCAAAGCCGGCCGCGCCCCGTGCGCGCCGAGTGCAGGGCGCCCATCAGGCGCTCCATGGCCTCGGCCCGGCCGACGAACGGATTGCCGCCGAGGCCCGCGAGGAGCGCGCCGCTCGCCCGCTCGGAGGGAGCCTTCAGGATCTTCGAAGAGGCGGGCCCCGGCGGGCACGAGGGCTGCTGCACCACTTCGGCCGTGAACCGGTATCCGCGACCGCGCACCGTCTCGATGGGATCCTTTGCCTCTGGCTCCTGGCCCAGCGCCTTGCGAGCACGGCTGATTGTCCAGGGGACGGCGGTGTCGTTGACGTGCTCGCCTGGCCAGAGCGCCTCGAGGAGCTCCTCTTTACGCACCACCCGGTCGTGGTTCTCCACGAGGTACCGGATCGCGTCGAATACCTTCGGCTGGAGGGGGACTTCCACCCCTTCGCGGCGCAACTTGAACCCGCGAGCATCCAGTTCAAACGAACCGAAAACGTAGTTCACTACCCTACGGTAGCTCCGCACACCCGGAACGGATCAGCGCGGGTCAGCATCCGTCACAAGTGATGCCACTTTTGTGGTGCGGCATCGCCAACGGTCGTTGGGCGTAGTGAAAACGTGTGTCCTGGTCGAATTATTACAGCAACACATGAATTCAGAATCGAGTCACGGCCTTCGTTTTGCCCAGGATTCGGCTGGATGCACCCGCAAGCGCCTATGAATTGACCACCAACTGCACACGGACACCTCCGAGGGGTAGCCCTATGGTTGCCGTCGAGCCAGATTTCAAGGCGCCCCTGCGTACCTCGCGGAAGCGCTCGGGCAATCGGCCCGAAACGGCCAAGAATCACGGTCCACGGAGGACGCCAATGCACGCTCGGGGAATCTTCGCCGCTGCACGGCAGATCGTAAAAATCAGCATCGTTGGATCCGCGTTCGTGTTCCTCGGCGCATCCGCTGCGTGCGGTTCGTCGTCCAGCGGCGGGTCGTCCAGCTCGTCGACCTCCATCCTCGAGCCGGAGCCGACCGTCGACGTCGGCTCGGTGCCGTGCGACCTGCACACGCAGTTCGGGGACGAGGGCGGCGACGAGCAGTGCCTCGAGCCTCCGCCCCCCGACAAGGGCTTCCAGTTCCACTACGGGCCGACGAACTACAACGACCCGGTCGAGGTTGCAAAGTACACCCTTCCGCCGGGCGGCGAGGTGACCGACTGCGTCTTCATGCCGACGCCGAACGACAAGGACGTGTACTTCAACACGTACCACGCGCGCATGCGGCCGGGTTCCCACCACATGCTGCTCTACTTGCAGGGCGAGACGGTGACGGCCTCGGGCTCCAACGGCCCGAGCGAATGCAACCAGGCCGCCGACAGCCGCAACCTCTTCGGCGCGCAGACGCCGGACCTCGACGTCGTGGGCAACGCCGACGGCGCGCCGGAGAACAACGGCGTCGCGGTGAAGATCCCCGCCCACCAGCAGGGCGTCATGCAGCTTCACTTCATCAACGCGGGCACGAAGCCGATCCTCCGCGAGGCCTGGGCGAACCTGCTCTACACCGACGAGTCGCAGGTCACGCAGCTCGTCGACCCGATCTTCTTCATCGCCGGCGTGCTGATGGACATCCCCATGGGGAAGACGCAGGTCATCCACGGCACGGCCGTCGTGCCGGACAACGCGGGCCCCGACTTCCGTCTCATCTCGGCGACGCCGCACTACCACACGCACACGACCGACTTCGCGGCATACGCGACGATCAACGGCGTGCAGTCGAAGATCCTCGAGGAGTTCAACCCCCTCCACCACTTGCCGGAGCCGAAGCTCTACTACTTCGACAGCGCGGCGAAGAACATCCCGCCGAACCCGACGGCCCTGACGAGCGGCGCGTCGAGCGGCGTCCTCAACATGAAGCCCGGGGATCACATCGATTGGTACTGCACGGTCACCAACGACGACATTCCGCAGGGAATCACGTTCCAGAACGCCGTCTACACCGGCGAGATGTGCAACATGTTCGGTATCTACGGCCCGACGACGGGGTCTGCCTGGCAAGGCCCGAACCCGTGATCGGAATGTCGTGGGCCCCGAGTGCGTCTCCGACGCACTCGCAATGCCCATCGTCCACCCAGGTTCGGTGCGGTTGTTGCTATGGTGTCGGCCGCGAAGTCCGGGTAAGCGCTTCGTCTAGGAGGTCGTTTCAGAAATGCAAAATCTAAGAGTTCTTTTTACGATTGGGGCGCTGGGGTTGGGGGCTGCCGTCGCTGCCGCCTGTAGCTCGAGCTCGAACAACAGCACCCCCGTCGCCGACGCGGGCAACGCCGACGTCGTCGTGGCCCAGACGTGCTCGCCCCTCGGCGGGTCGCTGTGCACCCCGGGCCAGGGCCTGACCTGCTGCTTCCCGACCGGCCAGCTCTCGCCGACCGGCACGTGCCAAGCCCAGGGCAGCTGCAATGGGAACATCCAGGTGGCCTGCGAGAACGCGGCCGGGTGCGGCACCAGCGCGCCGGCCTGCTGCGCGGACCTCGGCGGCACCGACGCCGGTGGCCTCCTGTCGCAGCTCGAAGACTCCGGCCTCCTGGCCGACGGCGCGGCGGCGGCGGCTGCCGCCGACGACAGCGGCGGCGGCGCGAGCAGCTTCATCTCGATCTTCGAGAGCATCCACCTGAAGGTCACCTGCGAGACCGCGTGCGGCGCCGGTCAAATCCAGGCCTGCGCGACCGACGCGGAGTGCAACGGCGGCAAGTGCGTCCCGCTCTCGAGCCTCGTCCCCGCCGACGCGGGCGTCGACGCGGGCGCGCTCGGCGGCAGCGCCGCGGGCCTGCTCACCTCCTTCGGGATGATCAACGCGTGCACCTCGGCCGACGGCGGCCTGCCGATCGACATCGGGCAGTTCCTCCCGGACGCGTCGAACGACAGCTCCACGACGCCGGACGCCACGGGCACGACGCCCGACGCGAGCCCCGACGCGCAGTGACGGGCGATCCGTAGCCTCTCGGGCAATCCGAGAGGCCTTCGAGGCCGGCGGGATGAACCATCCGCCGGCCTCGTTGCGTTTCAGGCTGCGAGGCGACGCGCGGCTTCGCCGAGCGTGACGAACTCGTGCCCCGACTCGCGCAGCGTGTCGACGACCGAACGCAGGGCCGCGACCTTGCGCGCACGCGGGATGCGCACGTCGAGCTGGTGCGGCGCGAGGGCCTCGAGGCCGTCGTCGGCGTCGAGGACATCGATGCCGTGGAGCTCGAGGTTCACGAGCGGGCGCCCGATGCACATGCGGGTCAGGAGCCGCGCGCCGCGCGGGCCGGCCGCGCTGACGGTGGTGCCGATGAAGTGGATGCGCGGACCGCGCGTGACCGTGATGGGAAGCTCCATGAGGCCCCCGCCCCGCCGCCAGTACGGCCGCCCCACCCGGTACGGGTCCGTCGGGGCCGCGAGGACGACCGGCTGGTCGAGGATTCGACCGGCTACGCCGCCCGCGCAGCGCGACGAGCCCGAGATACGCGGCCTTGGCGGCGTAGTACCCGGGACACGGGAAGACGGACGAGTCGTACGCGACGCCCAGCTCGCCCAGCACGTCGAAGACCTCGTCGGTGATCGTGTACCCGGGGGCGCGGAAGCCCCTGGGCCGCTCGCCCACGGCGCGCTCAATCGCCTGCGCGCCCTCGTCGATCTGCCGGCGAATCTCGGCCCGGCCGAGGCGCACGAGGTCGTAGCGGTGATCGAGCGTGTGGTCGCCGATCTCGCAGCCCGCCTCGCGCGCCGCGCGGAGCTTCTCCGCGGACTCGCGGCGGGCGAGGTCCCCGCCGATCGCGAAGAGCGTCAGCGGGATATCGAGCGCCCGCCCGATCTGCACGAGCCGGTCGACGGCGAGGTCGTAGACGAGAGTCCGAACCGCCCCCACGGGCTCGGGGAGCCCGTGGATGGCGAAGTAGTTCGGGATGTCGTCGAGATCGACGTTGACCGAGCAGAGCGGCACGGGCGCTCTTGCTCAGTTGCCGATCGTCTTCGCGACCTCGGCGGCCAGGTCCTCGACCTTGCGCTCGATGCCTTCGCCCAGCGAGAAGCGGACGAACGCGTGAATCTTCACCTCGCCGCCCAGCTTCTTCCCGAGCTCCAGGCGAATCTTGTCGATCGTGCCGGCGGGCGGGTCCCAAACGTTGTCCTGGCCGAGCAGCGTGATCTCGGTGAACCACTTGGCGACCTTGCCTTCGAGAATCTTCGGCCACGCCGCCTCGGGCTTGCCCTCTTCCTTGAGCTGCGCCGCGAAGATCTCGTTCTGCTTCTCGACGGTGCCCTTCGAGACCTCGTCCTTGCGGACGACGAGGGGGTTCATCGCCGCGATCTGCATCGCGACGTTGTCGATGAAACCGTTGAGCGCCGGGACGTCGCCCTTGGGGCCCTCGGCGTGGACGAGGACCGCGAGCTTGCCGCCCGCGTGCACGTAGGCGTGCACGAAGCCGGTGGGCTCGTGCGCCTCGAGGGCCGCCCAGCGGCGGACGACCATGTGCTCGCCCGTCTTGGCGACGAGCTCCGCGCGGAGCTGCTCGACGGTCTTGTCGCTGCCCGGGCACTTCTGGGCGCCGAGGTCGGCCTCCTTCGGGGACTTGCTCGCGACCTCGACGACGGTTTCACGAGGCCCTTGAAGTCGTCGCCGCGGGAGACGAAGTCGGTCTGCGAGTTGATCTCGACGATGACGCCCCGCTTGCCGTCGGCGGAGATCCACGTCGCGACCTCGCCCTCGGCGGCGATGCGGCCGGCGCGGGAAGCGGCCTTGGCGAGCCCCTTCTTGAGGATCACCTCGACCGCTTTTTCCATGTCGCCTTCGGTCTCGACGAGGGCGTTCCTGCAGTCGTTCATCCCCGCTTGCGTGCGATCGCGGAGCTCCTTGACCATCGAAGCACTGATAGCTGCCATGACTCGTATTCCTTTATTTGCGATGCCGTCGATCAGCTCAGGCGCTCGCCCGCGTCGTCCCGCCGCCCGCGACCGCCGCGGATGACCTCGGCCTGCGGCCCGTCGCCGCGCCGGCCGCCGTGCTGGTCGTCGCGGTTCATGAACTCCTTGCGGCGCTGCGAGCCCTCGATGACGGCGTCGCCGATGCGCGTCGTGATGAGCTTGATCGAGCGAATGGCGTCGTCGTTTCCGGGGATGACGAAGTCGACCTTGTCGGGATCGCAGTTCGTGTCGGTGATGGCGATGACCGGAATGCCGATCTTGTTCGCCTCCTGAACGGCGATCGACTCCTTCGCGGGGTCGATCACGAACATCGCGCCCGGGAGCGAGCCCATGTTCTTGAGGCCGCCCAGGTACTTCTCGAAGCGCTCGTGCTCCTTCTCGAGCCGCGAGACTTCCTTCTTCGTGATCGACTGGTACGTGCCGTCTTCCTTCATGCGCTCGAGCTGGCGCATGCGCTCGAGGCCCGTCTTGATCGTGCGGAAGTTCGTCAGCGTGCCGCCGAGCCAGCGGTTGACCACGAAGAAGCTCGACGAGCGCGTCGCCTCCTCGCGGATGATCTCCTGCGCCTGGCGCTTCGTCCCGACCATCAGGATGTGGCCGCCGCGGGCCACGGTGTCGACGACGAAGTTGTACGAGCGCGCGAAGAGCCTCGCGGTCTGATCGAGGTCGATGATGTGGATGCCGTTGCGGGCCCCGTAGATGAAGGGCCGCATCTTCGGGTTCCAGCGCTTGGTCTGGTGGCCGAAGTGGACGCCCGCGTCGAGGAGCGAGCGCAGGGGCAAGGGCAGGTCGCCGCGGAGGTGCGGCAGGCCTTGGGCATTGATTTCGGTGGTCTGGGTCATCGTGCGCGTCCTTTCGGTTGGGCCTCCGCTCTCTGTCCCTCACCAACGCGAGCCGCAGCCGAAGGCTGGGGCTTGCGCACCGGGCGAAGGTTTGCGCGAGAGAGCGTGTGGATTGGGGTGCCTTGGGCCGCGCCTGGCTCGCGAGAGCGAGGCCGTGCGGAGCCCGCAGCGGTTTCTAGAGGGAGGCGGAAGGTACGCGCCACCGCCAAAAAAGCAAGCTATGACCTCGGGGCATGTGTGCAACGGATTTGCGCCTGAGCCGGGGGGCGGCGCGGGCGGGGGCTCCCTTCGCGCCGTCGGCCCTCGCCGTCATCCTCTTGCTCGTCTCGCCCGTCTTGCTCGCCGCCGGTTGCGGTGGAGGCCCGGCTCGGCCGATCATGCCCGCGCCCGAGTACGAAGACCCGTCGCCGCCCGCGAGCGCCGCCCCTCCGGCCGAGCCGCCCCCCGCCGCCGCGCCCAACGCCGTTCCCTCTCCGCCCCGGAGCTAGAGCCTTGACCCCCGAAGACCTCGAAGTTCGGCACGCGTACGCCGACGTCAACGGCTTGAAGATGCACTACGTCGAGAAGGGCTCGGGCCCGCTCGCGGTGCTCCTCCACGGCTTTCCCGAGATGTGGTGGTCGTGGCGTTACCAGATCCCGGCGCTCGTCGAGGCGGGGTACCGCGTCGTCGTCCCCGACCTCCGCGGATACAACGACACCGAGGCCAAGGGGCCTTACGACATCGACACGCTCCGCGACGACGTCGTCGGCCTGCTCGATCACCTCGGCGCGGACAAGGCCACGATCATCGCGCACGACTGGGGCGGCGGGGTCGCGTGGCACCTCGTGAGCACCCGCCAGGCGCGCTGCCAGAAGCTCGTCGTCATGAACTGCCCGCACCCGCTGGTCTTCCAGCGGGCGCTTCGCAGCAAGTGGAGCCAGATTCGGAAGAGCTGGTACATGTTCGCGTTCCAGCTCCCCGTCTTGCCGGAGCTCGCGCTCCGCGCCAACCATGGGCGCGGAGCGACGCGCATGCTGAGCGGGCTGGCGCTCGACAAGACCAACTTCGGCGCCGTGGAGCTCGAGCCGTTCGCGGCCGCCGTCCTCAAGCCGGGCCGCGCGACCGCGATGGTCGACTGGTACCGCACCATGCTGCGCGCGGGGCTCCGCGCGGGCCGCGGGACCCCCGCGCCCCTCCAGCGCTACGAGACCATCACGATCCCGACGCTCCTCCTCTGGGCGATGGACGATTCGGCCCTCGGCTACGAGGACGTGGTGCCCGGCACCGAGCGGTACGTACCGGGCATCGAGGTGCAGACGATCGCCCACTGCGGGCACTTCGTGCAGCAAGAGCAGCCGCGCGAGGTCAACCGGCGGATGATTCGAGTTCCTCCAGCGGCGGCCGAGCTGACGCTCGCCGCCGCCGGGACCGATCACGAGCGGCCGGAGCTGCGCTCGGCCTTCGCCTCGAGCTCGCCGGTGAGCCGATCGAGGCCCGCCTGCAAGCGATCGAGGCCGAAGTCGCCCCCGAGCACGTGCTTCGCGGCGTAGCCGACGCCCGCCGCGAGGAGCACCTGTCCGAGACGCGACCCGAGGATGCTCCCCGCGACGAAGCCGACGCCCGCCGCGGCCCCGATCACGACATAGGGCCTCTTGTGGACTTGCTCGTCGAGCTGGTCGCCGAGGTTCCGGCCCACCTCGCGGAGGCGGTCCATCTCGATGCGCGCCTTCTGCGCGGACGCCGGATTGGCGCGTTGGCCCGCCGCCGCGTGGCGGCCGGCGGACGGCTGCGACCTCTCCTGGGCGCGCTCCTGGCCGCGCGCGGCCTCCTGGGGGTCGTCGAAGTTCGTCCTGTTCATTGCGGGTCCCTTCTGCGGTGGCCGCCAAGCGCGGCCTTCTGCTGACGTGCAAGACCGATGCACATCGCCTTACGATCGGGTGGGACATCGGTGACCCGGCAACCGGGGCAGGGAGCCGGCAAACCCGCAGAAACGTTTGCGAACACGGCCAAGGTCAGGCGAAGGCACGGACTTCGCTTTGGAAAGCAGGCGGGGGACGATGGCCATGGCGCGGGTGATCCGAGACGTTGTCGCTTTGCTGAATCGCCTGATCCACCTGCACTACGACGCGATCGAAGCGTGCAAGACAGCCGCGGCGCACGTCGCCGATCCGCGCGACCGGGCCCAGCTCCTCCTCGCGCTCGAGGATCACCGGGAGCACGTCGACGAACTCGCCGTCGTGGTCCGCAACCTCGGAGGCGAGCCCGCCAGCCCGGGGGACATGCGTCGGGTCCGCGAGCGCCTCTCGTCGGTGCCGGCGATCGCGATCCCCACGCCCTCGCCGTCCTCGCCGACGTCTCCCGCGGAGCTCGAGCACGCGGTCCTCGAGGCCTTCCGGCGCAACGAGGAAGGCGCGCGCGCGGCTTACGAAGACGCCGCTTCCCTGCCCGGCGTCCCGCTCGACGTGCTTGCCGCCCTCGAGCGCAACCTCGCCGACGAGCGCAAGCACCTGGCGTGGATTGGCCGCCGCCTCGCGCCCGCCGAGGCCGCCGACGCGGTCGCCGCCTCGAAGTGAGGGCCGGCAACCTGAGGACCGATCACGTCACGTAGACGTCGACGGGCTCCTCGGGGAGCCGCCGATCCGCCAGCGTGGCCGCGAGCCGTTCGACGAGGACGGCGCGCTGCCCGGACCAGAGGGCACACCAGTCCGCCATGCGCCGGTCGCCCGCGGCGGCGCTCGCCTCACCGAGCGCGTGGCCCATCGTGAGCGTGCGCTGCATCTCGGCGAGGAGCGCGCCGTATCCGCGGAGCGCCGAGGCCGGCCAGAGATCCGCGAGCCACCACGCGATCGACCCCAACCACGCCCGGAGGCGCGACGCGGGTGTCGCGAGAGCGACGCCGCGGGACGACGCGAGGTTGTCCAGATTGTCGAGGGCCGCGTCCGCGTGGCACACGACCTCGAGCAAGACGAGCGCGCTCGCCGCGAGCTCGAGCCGCGACGCGACGACCGCGCAACGGCGGCGCGTCGTTTCCTCGGCGGCAATGAGGAGCGCGAGCTGCGTCGGTCTCTGGAACAAGGGCCGGTCCCTCCCGCGAGACGGCGAGCGGTGCAACGCGCACGCCACAGCCGCGGTCCGACCCGCGCGCGCCCCGTCCCTTCCCTGCTCGGAGGACCCGGTGACGCGGCGCGCAGGGAGCCCTCCGAGGCGCCGCGAAATGCCACGCTGTGACCACCGTGTCTGTGCGGTCGGCCCCGAGGCATCGCCCCGGGGGCTCACCGCGCGCGGAGGAACTCGGCTAAGCTCCCGGCCACGTCGATGGCGCACGCGAGCTCCGTGTCCCGAGCAGGTCGCATCCGCCCAGGGGTCCCGTCCGCGCTGACGGCGACCCTCGAGGCGGCGCTCGCGCGCGAGCTCCGGGCGACGTGGCGCCAACTCAACGAGGCGCACTTTCGCAGCGCGATGACCGCGCCCACGCTCGAGCTCGTGCGTACGACGTCCACCCTCGGCCGGTGGATCCCCGCGACGCGCACCCTGGAGATCTCGCTCCCCCTCGTCGTCGAGCGCCCGTGGAGCGTCGTCGTCGAGGTCCTGAAGCACGAGATGGCGCACCAGTACGTCCACGAAATCCTCAAGGAGGATGGAGAGACCCCGCACGGCCCCGCGTTTCGCGAGGCGTGCGGGCGGCTCGGCGTCGACGCGCGCGCGTCGGGCGTGCCCGCGGTGCCCGCGCCGAGCGACCGCGAGGCCGACGGCGAGGAAGACCGCATCGTCACGCGCATCTCGCGCCTCCTGGCGCTCGCCGAGAGCCCGAACCGCCATGAAGCGGAGGCGGCCATGGCCGCGGCGCAGCGGCTGATGCTCAAGCACAACCTCGACGCCGCGGCGGCCGGCCCCGATCACGTACGCGCCTACGCCTTCGTGCACCTCGGCCAGCCGACCGGGCGCGTGGGCGAGCACGAGCGGCTCGTGGCGATGATCCTCGGCAAGCACTTCTTCGTCGAGGCCATCTGGGTGCCCGTGTACCGGCCTCGCGACGGCAAGCGCGGCAGCGTGCTCGAGATCTGCGGGACGGCCTCGAACCTCGCGATCGCGGAGTACGCGCACGGCTTCCTCCACGGCACGGCCGAGCGGCTGTGGACCGAGCACAAGCGCGCCAACGGGCTCGGCGATCGCGAGCGCCGCACCTACCTCGCGGGCGTCATGACCGGCTTCGCGGACAAGCTCGCGAGGCAGGAGGCGTCGAGCCGCGCCGCGGGGCTCGTCTGGGTCAAGGACGGGGACCTGGGGGGCTACCTCCGCCGCCGGCACCCGTACGTCCGGCACGTGCGGCACACAGGCCAGCGCCGCACCGACGCCTGGGCTCACGGGCGCGAGGCGGGCCGGCAGATCGTGCTCTATCGTCCGATTCGACGCGGGCGCGGTCTCTCGCGGGCGCATGCTGCCCGGCAAGAGCTGAGCGCGCGCGCGCCACTCGCCCATGCCGAACGATCCCTCCGCGTCCTCCCGCAACGCCGCCGTCACCGAGAGGTTCAAGCAGCACGCCTTTCCGAGCAGCGCGACCTACTACGACGAGCCGCTCCCCCTCGAGAGCGGCGCGGGGACGCGCGTCCGCGATTTCGACGGGCGCGAGTACCTCGACTTCTTCGGCGGCATCCTCACCGTGGGCCTCGGCCACGCCCACCCGCGCGTGAACGCCGCCGTCGTCGCGCAGGTCGGCCGCCTCTCGCACACCTCGACGCTCTACCCCACGCTGCCGCTCGCCGAGCTCGCCGAGAAGCTCGCGCGCCTCGCGCCCGGCAAGATGGAGCGCGCCTTCTTCGGCACGAGCGGCACCGACGCCGACGAGACGGGCGTCGCGCTCGCGCAGCTCGCCACGGGGCGGCAGGAGATCATCGCGCTGCGCCACGGCTACTCCGGGCGATCGCTCCTCGGCCAGTCGCTCACGGCGAACTTCAAGTGGCGCGCCCTGCCGACGCAGGTCGCCGCGGTGAAGCACGCGCACGCGCCGTACTGCTACCGGTGCCCGTTCGGCCTCACCTTCCCGAGCTGCGAGCTCCGCTGCGCGCGCGACATCGAGGAGCTGATCCAGACCACGACCGTCGGCGCCGTCGCGGGGATCGTCGCGGAGCCGATCCTCGGGCTCGGCGGGGTCATCACGCCGCCCCCGGGCTGGCTGAAGCTCGCGGTGGAGATCGTGCGGAAGTACGGCGGCGTCTTCGTGTGCGACGAAGTGCAGACCGGGTTCGGGCGCACCGGCCGCATGTGGGGCGTCGACGGCGAGGACGTCACGCCGGACGTCGTCACCATGGCCAAGAGCATCGCGAACGGCTTCCCGCTCAGCGCCGTGCTCACGACGAACTCGATTGCCGGCGCGTGGAAGGCCGGGAACATCGCGACCTTCGGCGGGAACGCCGTGTCTTGCGCCGCGGCCAACGCGACGATTGACGCGATCGAGGAGGACGGCCTCGTCGCCAACGCCGCGGCGATGGGCGCGGCGCTTTCCGAGGGGCTGCATGCCCTCCGGAAGCGCCACCCCGTCGTCGGCGACGTACGCGGCCGCGGGCTGATGCAGGGCGTGGAGCTCGTGCGCGACGAGGCGGCGGGCGACCGCACGCCGGCGGCGGACGTGGCCCTGCGCGTCCTCGAGGAGACCCGCAAGCGCGGCCTGCTCATCGGCCGCGGGGGCCTCTACGGCAACGTCCTGCGCGTCGCCCCCGCCCTCGTGGTCTCGCGGCGCGACATCGACGACGCGCTCACGATCCTCGAGGAGTCGTTCGCGTCCGCCCGGGCGTGAAGCCCGCGAGATCTTGCTGGGCGCCGCCGCGCGCGGCCGAGCGCTCGGCTTTCCGCGCGAGCCGCCGGACGCGCTTCTCGGCGCGCTCGGGGCTCTCGCCGGTGCCCTGCGCCGCCCACTCGAGGGCGCGCTCGGGGGAGCCGGTCCAGTGCTCGTGGATCTTGGCGAGCTCGAGCCGCACCGCCGGGTCGTCCACCGACGCCGCCAGGGCCTCGAAGTCGGCGAGGGCCCGGGCGCGATCGCCGCGCGCCTTCGCGATCTCGGCCCGGGCGCGAAGCGGCGAGCTCGATAGGGCAGAGGGCGGCTCGGCCTCGTCTTGCCGCTCGACCGCGGCCTCGGCGACGGCCATGGCGCGGTCGAGGGCGCCCGCGCGGCGCAGCGTGCGCGCGAGCCCCGCGAGGTCCTCGGCGCCCAGCCGGCTCAGGCCCGGGAGCGGCTCGCCGTAGAGGCCGACGAGGGCGGCCATCGCCACGACGTCCCACGCGTTGTGCTCGATGACGCCGAGGAGCGCCCGCGCCTCGCCGGTCCGCAGGAAGTGCAGATAGCAGGCGCTCACGTCCCCCGAAGCGACGTCGTCGATGCGCTCGAACCCGAGGATCTCCCGCTCGATCGCGGTCAGCCGGCAGGCGCCCGGGCTCCGGCGCGTGCGCTCCTTGTGGACGCGACGCGCGAGGTGCAAGAGGTCGAGGTGCGGCGGCTCCACCGGCGCCGCGACGCCAGCCATCACGAAGCGCGTGCGGAGGAGCGGCATGTCGAAGCTCTTGCCGTTGAAGGTCACGAGCATCGAGGCCGACGCGACGAGGTCGCGCACGCGCTCGAGCATCGGGGCCTCCTCGCCGAGCTGGCGAACGAGGAGCTGTTCGAGCACCAGCGTCGGACCGTCCCACCACGCCAGACCCACGAGGAACGCGACGGTGCCCGTTCCGCCGGCGAGGCCCGTCGTCTCGGTGTCGAGGAAGAGCGCGCGCCCGGGATCGCACCCGGCGAGCGACGGATTGAGCGCGAGCAGCGCCAGGAGCTCCGGCGAGGCGTCGCGGGCGCAGGCCACCGGGGCATGCCCGGTGCGGTGCGCGCCCGAGAGCCGCTGGAGGCGCCGGTGGAGCGGGCCCGAGGGGGTCTCGGCGGTGGCGAACGGGAGCTCGAAGGTGTCGACGGGTCGCGGCGCGGGCGCCAGGTTCGGCGCCGTGCGCTCGAGGGTCGCCTGGATGCGGGCCCGGAGGTTCTCGAGGAGGACGGGCCTCGGCGCGGGCGCGACGGGCTCGGAGAGGCGGGAGAGGCGGGTGCGCAGCGACACTGCACCCCGACGGTACATCGGTTCAGTGCCGGGTAGAAGCGGTGATTGCGCGGCGAACCGCGGCGAGGGGCGCGTCGTCTCGCAGCGTGACCGCGCCCCCGGCCGCGGGAACGACCCCGAGCTCGCGCCAGAGGGCCTCGAGGTCCGGGTTCACGCCGGCCACGGCCCAGGACCGGTAGGCGTCCTCGAGCGCCGGGGTGCCCGTCGCCTCTGCGCCCACGCGGAGGAAGTCGGCGACGCGGGCGGCGTGCGTCGCGTCGCCCAGCCGCGCGAGCGAGGCCCGCAGCGCGTCGTCGAGCGACCGGGCGTTGCCCGTCCGCGCGCGGGCTCCGACGTCGGCGAGGAGGGCCCAGAGCGCCCCGCCCCAGTAGGTCGAGTCGATGTCGTCGCGCTCCTCGAGCGCGGCGGCGTCTCCGCCGGAGCGAAGCCCGCGCGGCATCTCGCGATGGAAGTGCGTCCAGAGGGCGGCCTCGGTCATCCACCCGGCCCGCGCGCGGAGGATCGGCTCGTAGTACGTCGCGAGCCCCTCCTCGAGCCACCGCCCCTCGCCGGCGAACGAGGGGGTGCTCAGGTGGAAGAGCTCGTGAACGACGACCCAGTTGTCGCGCGCGGAGCCGGCCGGCGTCGCGTCGCCGAAGAGCAGCGCCACCGAGGCTCCCGCGAGGGACATCACGCGCCCGAAGACCACCTCGGCCGCCCCCGGGACCGGCACCACGAAGACGGTCGCGTCCACCGGGAACCGCCCGTAGAGGTCCGCGACGCGCGCGGCGCTGTCGCGCACGAAGTCCACGGCGGCCGCGTCGCCCATCGCCAGCGGGCCGCCGAGCAGCGCGAGATTGAGCCGCGCGCCTCCGACCTCGGCGCGTGCCCGGCGCACCTCGCCGATCGCGGTGAAGCTCGCCTCGCCGATCTCCTCGGACGCCATCGCGTAGCCCGCGCCGTCGCGGCCGTCGCGACGGAGCCCGGTCACGAAGCGATTGGCGTTCGGCCCCGCGACCCGGACGCGCAGCGTGGCGTCGCCCAGCGGCTCGGGCAAGAGCATGAAGGCCGAGGCCGCGCCGAGCACGGCGCCGCCCACGCGGCGCGCGCAGTCCATGCGGTGGCACCGGGCGGCGAGGTCGTCGAGGTCGATCGCGTAGCGGAGGGCGCAGCGAGCGCGGCACGACGGCACGACGAGCGCGTCCCCGTCGCGCGCCGGCGCGGCGCCGCCCGGGAGCTCGACGGCGTCGCGGATGGACTCGCCCGCGAGCGAGACCAGCCGCGGTCCGGGCGCGCCCTCCAGCGTGGCCTCCACCTCGAGCCGCCACGCTCCGGGCGCGGGCGGGCGGAACACGTAGCTGTAGACCGCACGTGCCCGCTCCGGCGCGCGCGGCGCGCACCCCACGATGCACGCGACCGCGAGCGCCGCCGCAGCCCGCGGCGCCCGCGGGCCGCGGGTCACTCGAGCACCGCGGGGCCCGCGCGGAAGGCCGCGTGGAGCATGTCCTCCATGCCCATCGCGAGCGACTCGGGCACCTCGGCCGCCGTGAAGAGCCGCGCCTCGAGGATCTCCAGGGGGTTTTTCGGCGCGCGCACGGGCGGATTGATGGCGCACTCGACCACGATGGTCACGCCGTGAAAGCGCGGATCCCGATCGGGCCGCGAGTACACGCCGACGAGCCGCACCACCTCGCAGCGGTCGACGCCGGCCTCCTCCGCGAGCTCGCGGGCGATGCTCTCGCGCAGCGTCTCGCCCCACTCGAGCGTGCCGCCGGGGAGCGCCCAGGTGCCCATGTCGGCTCGCCGGACGAGGAGCCATCGGCCGTCGGGCGTGCGCGCCGCGGCGGCGATCCCGACGATGGGGCGCCGGAGGAGGTGCCGCGCCGCCTCCTTCACGATCGTGAAGACGCCCGCGGGGATGCGCAAGGACGGCCGGAACCACGTCATGGGGCGTGTGATAAAAGCGCGTTTCATGAGGCTCGTCACCTTCCGGGAGCGCGGGGCGAACGGGCCCGCGGGAGAGCGCGCCGGCCTCGTGCGAGGCGACGCGGTGATTGATCTCGCGCGAGCCTTTGCCTGGCTCGAGCGGAGCGGCGGCCGGCCCGCGGCCGCGGCCGCGGCCGACGTCGAAGAGCGCTACGGGCGCGGCGTGCTCGGCTTCGTGGAGAACGCGGATCGCGCGCGGCCCGCGGCCGACGCAGTGCTCGAGGCGCACGGCGACGGGGCGCTTCCAGCGGCGATCGACGGGGCCCCGGTGGTGCACGCGGCGGCGGACGTGACGCTGCTCGCGCCGCTCCCCCGCCCTCCTTCGGTGCGCGACGGCTACGCCTTCCGCCAGCACGTGGAGACGGCGCGGAGGAACCGGGGCCTGCCGATGATCCCGGAGTTCGACGCCTTCCCGGTCTTCTACTTCACGAACCACCGCGCCATCGTCGGACCCGGCGACGTGCGGGTGCGCCCCGCGCACCTCGACCGCCTCGACTACGAGCTCGAGGCAGCGATTGTGGTGGGCCGCGCGGCCCGCGACCTCTCGGCCGCCGAGGCCGACGGCGCGATCTTCGGGATGACCATCATGAACGACTGGTCGGCGCGCGGCCTCCAGATGGAGGAGATGAAGCTCAACCTCGGGCCCGCCAAGGGGAAGGACTTCGCGACGTCGCTCGGGCCCTGGCTGGTGACGCTCGACGAGCTCTTGCCTCGGGCCGAAAAGACCGACCGCGGGCTCGCCTTCGACCTCGGCATGCGCGCCACCGTGAACGGACGGCGCCTTTCCGAGGGCAACCTCAAGGACATGACGTGGACTTTCGCGCAGATCCTCGAGCGCGCGAGCTACGGCGTGGAGCTCGCGCCGGGAGACGTCATCGGCAGCGGCACGTGCGGGACCGGCTGCCTCCTCGAGCTGAACGGCTCGAAGATCACGCAGCGATTCCTGGCTCGCGCCCGGAGACGTCGTCATCCTCGAGATTGACGGGCTGGGGACGCTCGAGAACCGCATCGTCACCTGAAGGTCGGGATTTCAGGGCCCGCATTTCGGACCGCTGAAACCGCTTCGAAACCGACGAGGGCGCTCACTCGGCGGGCAGCGCGCGGGCACTGTCGAGGAAAGCGGTTGCAACGCGCCGCCGTACGAGGGTAGCGAAACACTTCATGGTCACGCTTAGGCACTTCAACGTCATCCCGCGGCTCCCGCCCACGCTCGAGCGCCTTCGCGACATCGCCTACAACCTTTGGTGGTCGTGGGCGCCCGTCGGTCAGGACCTCTTCATCCGGCTCGATCCCGACCTCTGGGAGATTGTCCACGGCAACCCCATCGAGCTCCTCGCGCGGATTGACCAGGAGCGGCTGAACGAGCTCGCGGGCGACGACGCCTTCACGAGCCACCTCGAGGCCGCCTGGCAGACCTTCCAGCGCTACATGCAGCGCGAGGGCTGGTTCTCCCGAACCTTCCCCGACGCGGCGGGCGCGCGCATCGCCTACTTCTCGATGGAGTACGGCATCCACGAGTGCCTGCCGATCTACTCGGGCGGCCTCGGCGTGCTCGCGGGCGATCACCTGAAGACCTCCAGCGACCTCGGCCTCCCGCTCGTCGGCGTCGGCCTCGCGTACGCCGAGGGCTACTTCCGGCAGGCGCTCAACACCGACGGCTGGCAGGGCGAGCGATACCCCATCAACGACTGGCACCGCATGCCGGTCCTCCCGGTGCTCGACGGGAACGGCCAGCGCCTGGTCATCCAGGTGAAGTACCCGCAGGGCATGGTGCACGCGCAGATCTGGAAGGTGCAGGTCGGGCGCGTCCCCCTCTACCTCCTCGACGCGAACCTCAAGGAGAACGCCCCCGCCGACCGCTCCATCACCGGGCCCCTCTACGGCGGCGATCAGGAGTTCCGGGTCCGCCAGGAGATCATGCTCGGCATCGGCGGCATGTACGCGCTCGAGGCGCTCGGCCTGTCGCCGACCATCTGCCACATGAACGAGGGGCACTCGGCGTTCCTCGCGATCGAGCGCATCGGCCGCGTGATGCGCGACCGAAAGGTGCCGTTCCACGTCGCCGCCGAGGCGAACAGCCCGGCGAACGTCTTCACCACGCACACCCCGGTGCCCGCGGGCAACGACGCGTTCTCGCCGGACCTCGTCCGCCGCTACCTCGAACCGTACCGCGCCGATTCCTCGGGCTCTCGGAGAACGACCTCCTCGGCCTCGGGCGCGTCGACCCGAACGACCAGGGCTCGAACTTCTCGATGCCGGTCCTCGCGATCCACACCTCGGATCACTACAACGGCGTGAGCCAGCTCCACGGCGAGGTGTCGCGGCGCATGTGGCAGGGGCTGTGGCCCGAGCTGCCCGTCGACGAGGTGCCCATCGAGGCGATCACGAACGGCGTGCACACCGCGTCGTGGGTCGCGTCCGAGATGGGCGCGCTCTTCACGCGCTACCTCGGGCCGCGCTGGGCCGAGCAGTGCGACGACCCCGAGCTGTGGGCGCGCACTTCGGAGATCCCCGACGCGGAGCTCTGGCAGGTGCACGAGCACCGGCGCCACCGCCTGGTGCAGCACGCGCGCCGCTGGCTGCGCTCGGCCGCCGAGCGACGTGGCGCGCCGCGCGAGGAGCTCGAGCTCGCCGACGAGGTGCTCGACCCGAACGCGCTCACCATCGGCTTCGCGCGCCGCTTCGCGACGTACAAGCGCGCGACGCTGCTCTTCGCGGACCTCGATCGCGTCAAGCGCCTGCTCGGCGATCCCGACCGGCCCGTGCAGCTCGTCTTCGCCGGCAAGGCGCACCCCCAGGACCGCGGCGGCAAGGATCTCGATTCGCTCGATCATCCACGCGAGCCGCGACTCGGGGCTCCGCGGGCGCGTCGTCTTCCTCGAGGACTACGACGTGCGCATGGCGCGGGCGCTCGTCAGCGGCGTCGACGTGTGGCTCAACACGCCGCGGCGCCCGTACGAGGCCAGCGGCACGAGCGGCATGAAGGCCGCGGCCAACGGCGCCCTCGGCCTGAGCGTCCTCGACGGGTGGTTCGCCGAGGCGTGGCGCGATCATGGCTGGGAGATCGGCTGGGCGATCGGGCGCGGCGAGGAGTACCCGGACGGCAGCGGCGACGCGCGCGACGCCGAGATGCTCTACGACGTCCTCGAGCGCGAGCTGGTCCCGCTCTTCTTCAACCGCGGCGGCACGGCGCGCCTGCCGCGCGGGTGGATCAAGCGGATGAAGAGCACCATCGGCAAGCTGGTGCCGCAGTACAACACGCAGCGCATGGTGCGGGAGTACGCGCGCCGCTTTTACGTGCCCTCGATCAAGCTCTCCCAGAGGCTCACCGACGGCGACCTCGCCGCGGCGAAGGCGCTGACCGCGTGGAAGGACCAGGTCCGCGCCGCGTGGCCGGCCGTGACCGTGCGCGAGGTGGTGCTCGAGTCGCCGCCGGAGGTCGCCGTGGGGGACCCCGTGCGCGTCTCGGCCGTCGTGCAGCTCGGCGGGCTGGACCCGAAAGACGTGGCGGTCGAGCTCTATCACGGGCCGACGAACGGGGGGCACGAGGTCGTCAAGGGCGCGGTCGTGCGGATGCCGCCGGCGGGCCAGGCGACCGACGGCGCGTGGCGCTTCACCGGGGAAATTCCCACCGGCGAGAGCGGCGCGCACGCCTTCGCCGTGCGGGTGCTCCCGTACAACGAGACGTTGAGCCACCCGCACGAGACGTCCCTCATCCGCTGGGCCTGAGCGCCTCTCCGTGCCATCGTAGGCGCTCGATGGGTTTGAGCGCGTTCGAGGCGGGGAAGCTGGGCGCGGAGGGCGCGCGCGCCCTCCAGGGGGATCGCATCAAGAGCACCGCGCCCGCCACGGGCGAGTTGCTCGGCGACGTGCCGGTGACGTCGCCCGACGAGGTGCGCCGCGTCGTGGCCGCCGCGCGCAAGGCGCAGCGGGCCTGGGCCGTGCTGCCCGTGCAGGAGCGGGCGCAGCGCGTGCTGCGGCTGCGCGACGCCCTCTCCGAGCGCACCGACGAGCTGGTGGATCTCCTCTCGCGCGAGAGCGGCAAGCCGCGGCACGAGGCCCTCCTGCACGAGGTGATGACGCTGCTCGACCTCACGGCGTGGGCGGCGGAGCACGTCGCCGCGATCATCGCCCCCGGGAGCAAGGCGCTGCACCTCCTCAAGCACCGCACGGGTGAGGTGCACCACGTGCCTCGCGGCGTGATCGGCGTCATCTCGCCGTGGAACTTCCCCCTCGTCATCCCGATGGGCACCGTCGTCGAGGCGCTCCTCACGGGCAACGCGTGCGTCGTGAAGCCGAGCGAGGTCACGCCGCTCATCCTCGCCAAGGTGAAGGAGATTCTACGACTCGACGGGCCTCCCCGAGGACCTCTTCGGGGTCGTCTACGGCCACGCGCCGGCGGGCCAGGCGCTCATCGAGGCGGGCATCGACTACTGCGTCTTCACCGGCGCCGTCGAGACCGGGCGAAAGGTCGCCGCCGCGTGCGGCGCTAGGCTCGTCCCGTGCACGATGGAGCTGGGCGGCAAGGCGCCGCTCATCGCCTGCGAAGACTGCGACCTCGAGCGGACCGCCCGCGCCATCGTCTTCGGCGCGTTCGCCAACAGCGGCCAGGCGTGCGTGTCGGTCGAGCGCGTGTACGCGCACGAGCGCATCTACGCGCCGCTCGTCGGGCGCGTCGCGTCGCTGACCGCGGAGCTCCGTCAGGGCAACCCTGCGAGCGAGGACGTGGAGCTCGGCGCGATCACCTTCGCCAAGCAGATCGAGATCGCCGAGCGGCACATCGAGGACGCGACGAGCAAGGGGGCGCGCGTCGTGCAGGGAGGCAGGCGCCGCCCCGGCCCGGGGCAGTTCTTCGAGGCCACGGTCCTGGCCGACTGCAACCACACGATGACGGTCATGCGCGAGGAGATCTTCGGGCCCATCGTCCCCTTCATGGCCTTCGACGCGCTCGACGAGGCGGTCTCCTTCGCGAACGACTCGGCGCTCGGGTTGAACGCCTACGTTTTCACGAAGGCCCGGGCGACGGCGCGCCGGCTCAGCGAGCAGATCGAGGCCGGGAGCGTGGTCGTGAACGACGTGCTCACGAACTACTCCACCACCGAGGCGCCCTTCGGCGGCATCAAGAACTCCGGGTTCGGGCGCATCCACGGCGCGGAGGGGCTGCGCGAGCTCTGCTCCCCGAAGTACGTGAGCTTCGACCGCGTTCCCCCGCCCTCTCGCGACCCGCTCTGGTTCCCGTATACGGCGAAGAGTTACGCGTGGATGCAGCGCGGAGTCCGCCTGCTCTTCGGCGGCGGCTCGCTCGCGAAGCGCATCGGCGATTCTGTTCTAGTTTCAGTCATGCTACCCACTGAGGTTGTGCGTGGGTTCGTCGACCTGCACTGCCACTGGGTCGCGTCGATCGACGACGGGGCGAGGACCACGTCCGAGGGCGTCGAGATGCTCCGGGGCCTCCGCGCGCTCGGCTTCGACCACGTCATCGCCACCCCACACATGCGGCCCGGCATGTTCGACAACGACCGCGAGCGCCTCCAGCGCGCGTTCGCGGCGATGGACGAGGTGCTCGAGAGCTCGGAGGGCCTCCCCGCCGTGCACCTGTCGAGCGAGCACTTCTTCGACGACGTGGTCTTCGGCCGGCTGATCCGCGGCGAGGCGATCCCCTACCCCCGGCTGGCCGACGCACCGCCGCCGACGGCGCGCGACGGCCGCGGGCCTACGCGGCCCGTGCTCATCGAGTTCGGCCCGACGGCGTTCCCGCTGGGCATCCAGCACCGACTCTTCGACCTGCGGCGCGCCGGGCTCGTGCCCATCATCGCTCACCCCGAGCGCTACGAGCCGGTGTGGCGCGACGACGCGTGCCTGGAGCCCCTGCTCGACGCGGGCGCGCACCTGCTCCTCGACATCTGCTCGCTCGTCGGCAAGTACGGGCGCGCCCCGCAGCGCGCCGCCGAGAAGCTGCTCGAGGACGAGGCCTACGAGGCGGCCTGCTCCGACGCCCACAAGCCGCGCGACGTCGAGACGGTCGCGCAGGCCTTCCTGCGCCTCGAGGCGCTCGCGGGCAAGGTCGAAGCCACGCGCCTCCTCGCCGACGGCCCGCGCGCCATCCTGCATGGATGAGCATGGGTGAGCGCGTCGGCGTCATCGGGCTCGGGTACGTCGGTCTCCCGGTCGCCCTCGCCTTCGCGCGCCGGTTCCCGGGCACCGTCGGCTTCGACGTGAACCGCGAGAAGGTCCTCGAGCTCCGGCGCGGGCACGACCGGAACCTCGAGCAGCCCGCCGAGGCCCTCCGATCGACGCCGCTCACCGTCACGAGCGACCCCGAGGATCTCCGCGGCTGCACCCTGTACGTGGTCGCGGTGCCGACGCCCGTGGACGCGAACAACGTCCCCGATTCTGACGTTCGTCGAGCGCGCGAGCGAGACCGTCGGCAAGGTGCTCTCGAAGGGGTGCATCGTCGTCTACGAGTCCACGGTCTACCCGGGCGTCACCGAAGACGTGTGCGGCCCCATCCTCGAGCGGGCCAGCGGCTTGAAGCGCGGCCCCGACTTCACCCTCGGCTACTCGCCCGAGCGCATCAACCCGGGCGACAAGGACCACACCCTCGAGAAGATCACCAAGGTGGTGAGCGGCGAGGACCCGCCCACCCTCGACCGGCTCGCCGCGGCCTACGGCGCGATCGTCCCCGCGGGCGTGCACCGGGCGCCGAGCATCAAGGTGGCCGAAGCGGCGAAGGTCATCGAGAACACGCAGCGCGACCTCAACATCGCGCTGATGAACGAGCTCGCGATCATCTTCGACCGCATCGGCATCCGCACCGCCGACGTCCTCGCCGCGGCGTCCACGAAGTGGAACTTCCTGCGCTTCCGGCCAGGCCTCGTCGGCGGGCACTGCATCGGAGTCGACCCGTACTACCTCACGACCAAGGCGCAGCAGCTCGGCTACCAGCCGGAGGTCATCCTCGCGGGCCGCCGCATCAACAACAACGTCGGCGCGTACGTCGCCCAGCGGCTCGTGAAGCTCCTCATCGAGGCCGACATCACCGTGAAGAACGCCCGCGTCGGCGTCCTCGGGCTCACCTTCAAGGAAGACTGCCGCGACATCCGCAACAGCAAGGTCCCCGACATCCTCGCCGAGCTACGGACCTTCGGCGTCACGGCGCGCGTCCACGACCCCATCGCCAGCCCCGCCGACGCCCAGCGGGAGTACGGTCTCAAGCTGACCTCGATGGGCGAGATGGTGGGCCTCGACGCCCTCGTGCTGGCGGTATCCCACAAGTGGTACCTCGAGCTCGGCCAGCCCGCGATCCTCGCGATGGTGCGCGACGGCGGCGTGCTGGTCGACGTGAAGAGCGTGCTCGATCCCGCGAGAACGGAACGGGAAATTCGGTATTGGAGCGTCTAGCTTTCGACGGGCGCACGCCGTCGGTGCTATACGGCCGCACCCTCGTGGATTCGGCCCGTACCGACAAGGCCCCGCCTCAGGGGTTTTTCCGCCGCCACGCGCTGAAGCTCGGCGCGTCTTTCTTCATCACCGCCGGTATCGTTTTCACGATCCGCAAGGGCGGGCTGAAGTTCGTGCCCGAAGGGGGCGACTTCCAGCACGTGCGCCCGTGGACGGTGCTCGTCTACGTGCTGTCGCTCTTCGCCGTCGCGTGGTTTCGCAGCGTGCGGTGGCGCTTCCTCCTGCGGTCGATCGCCGAGGTGCCCCGCCGCCGGCTCTTCGCGGTCTCGATGGTGGGCTTCGCGGCCATCCTGCTCTTGCCGTTCCGCATCGGCGAGATGGTGCGCCCGTACATGATCCGCACGGCGCCGGGCGAGCGCGAGCGGCTGCTCGACGGGCGGCCGGGCCGGCCCATCACGCTGACGGCGGCCACGAGCTCCGTCGTCGCCGAGCGCATCGTCGACGGCCTGTACCTGAGCGTCGTCCTCGTCCTGTCGCTCATCTTCGTGCCGACGATCGTCCCGTTGCCCGAGCGGGTGGTCGGCCTGCCGGTCAGCGTGCACGACGTGCGCATGAGCGGGTACGCGATGTTCGGCCTCTTCCTCGTCGCCTTCACGACGATCGCCGTCTTTTACTTCGCGCGCGCCTGGGCGCACCGGGCGACGCTGGCGGTCATCGGCAAGGTGTCGATGAAGCTCGCCGAGCGCCTCGCGCTCATGGCCGAGCAGCTCGCCGAGGGCCTCCACGTGTTCGGCCGCGGGCGCGACGCGTTCGGCTTCTTCCTCGAGACGACCATCTACTGGGCGGCGAACGTCGGCGGCATGTGGCTCCTCGCCTGGGGCTGCGGCGTGACCCACGCCGACGGGTCCGCGCCGACGTTCGGGGAGGCCTGCGCGCTCATGGGGATGCTCGGCTGCGCGATCCTCATCCCCGGCCCGCCCGGCATGCTCGGGGTCTTCCAGGCCGGCATCTACGCGGGGATGACGATGTTCTACCCCACGAACATCGTGCTCGGCGCCGGGGCCGCGTACGTCTTTCTGATGTACGCGTCGCAGTGCGTCCTCCAGGTGCTGCTGGGGGGGGCCGGGCTCGCCCTCGAGCGCGGAGCGCTCCGCGCGCTCGAAGAGGCCGAAGGGGTTCCCGCCACGTCCGTCGACGCCGCCTGAAGCCTCCACGGGACGCCGGAGGCGGCCGGGCGAAAACTTGGCCATTCCCGGCGCGCCGTGTACGCGGAACGGTCATGCGCGGGATCTCGCGGAGGTCGCTGTTCGGGGTGCTGGGCGCGCTGGCCGCGGCAGCCGCCGTGGGCGCGGCGACACGGGTCGCGGACGCCAAGTCCACATACGAGTCGCCGTACGGCTTCGAGCGGACGTGGAACGCCGCGCTGCGCCTCGTCCGGGTCGACAACGGCTGGAAGATCACCGAAAAGGACGAGAGCAGCGGCTACCTGCTCTTCGAGTACGCGGCGCCCCAGGGACCCAAGGCCACCCCCGGCTCCCTCGAGCTCGTCCGCGGCCAGGACGGCGACGGCAACGTGGCGGTCCTCGTGCAGCTCGCCCAGATGCCGCACTATCACGAGCAGGTCATCCTCGACGCGCTGGCCGCGAAGATGCGCCACGAGTACGGCGAGCCGCCCGAGAAGCGCCCCGGGCCGGCCGCGCCGCCGGAGCCTCCCGACGCGGGAGCCAGCGGCGGCGACGGCGGCTGACGGTCACTCGGCGTCGGCCATCGGGCCGGGCGCCGTCGCGACGGGAGTCTGCGCTTCACCGCAGCAGCGGAAGCCGATCTGGTAGTAGCGGAAGGTCTCGTCGTGTGCCGTGGTCATCGGCCGGCAGCGCGTGCGGACCGGGCCCCAGTAGCCGCCCTTCAGGCCGCTCATGAACGGCTTGCCGCCCTGCGAGACGTTCACGACCCACTCGTCCACGTTGCCCACCATGTCGTGGACGCCGTAGGGGCTCACGCAAGCCGTGCGCGACCCGCTGGGCTCGCGCTGATCGAGCCGCGCCAGCTCGTCGGACGACGTCTTCGGGTCGAAGATTCGGACGGCGTTCGGCAAGATGTAGGGCTTGTCGATGTTGCACGCCTGCTGATCGCGCGCGTACCCGTCGCCGTAGGGGTACGGCTTGTGATCTTCGCCCTCACAGGCGAGCGTCCACTCCGTGTCGGAGCAGAGGCGCTTGCCGGTCGCCTCGCAGGAGGCCTTCGCCTCGTACCAGCTCGACATGTACTGCGGCAGGGCGCCGAGCTTGTTCGGCCACTCGTAGCGGTCGATGCAGAAGCGCTTGTGCTGGGTCTTCACCGGGCAGTGGGCGGCGGCCGTCGTCTTGTCGAACTCGGCGCACTGGAGCTTCGTCGCCGGGTCGAGCCAGCGGAGGCACTTCTGCTCGACCCAGGGGCAGTAGTCCCCCTCGATCTCCAGCATGCCCGCCGGGCAGGAGTTCTCGCTCGGGAGCGCCTCGAGGGACGGCCCGGGCTTCGCGATGCTGCCGAGGAAGAGCGCGCCGTCGTCCTCCTCGGGGAGCGGCAGCAGCTGGAGCCCGGCGCGGCTGCCCGCGACGACGCCCGACACCGCGCTCCGCGAGCGGAGGCGATCGGCCGCGTGCGAGCGAGCCGTCACGGTCGCGACGGCAAGCAGGACGAGGAACCATCCAAACAGAGTCAACGCCCGACTTCGACGCATGGAGCTACCCACCCGCGCGTGCGTTCGGCACGCGCGCTCCCCTTCGCGGCCCGGCGGCCGGCGCGGTTCGACGCGCCGTGGCGGGGGCCGTTACCTATCCTTTAGACGTGGGGACCACTCGAAAAGTGGGTCCCGCGAAGTCGATAAGCAAGCAACGATCCGCGTCTCCGTTGGCGGGATTCCGAACGCCGAACGTGGGATGTCCTGGCCGGGCACAATCGAGATTGCGGTCCCATGTTCGTGTGGGTTTCGCGCGCCTGGAGTGCGCAAAACGAAGCGTAACGACGCGCAAACCAGGGGGCCACGTTTGTTGCGGCCGACAGGCCGCAGGCCGCGTTTGCTCGCGGCCAAACGCGCGATTCCTGCGCCTTTCCCGGATCTTGGCCCCGCGAAGTTTGCGCAGATGACGTCGGCGGTCGGACGCGAATGTCAGAGAACCGACGTGCGCTACCGCGAACAGAGAATCGCGAAAGCCGCTTCGCGGTTCACCCCGTCATCGCCTATCGAAGTACCGTCGGCGAAGCACCCCCGGGCGCAGGCGCCGGCCACCCGGCGAGCGTCGCAGTCGATGACGCGGCCACCCGTGCACCGATAGCGGTCACCCTCGTCGCAACCGTCCTCGGGCCCGGACACCGGCGACGCGCCAGGCGCGCCCGGCGGTGCCGCGGCTGCGGGGGGCACGGGGCCGGGGCTCGCGAAGGGGCCGGCGTCGGGGGCCGGCGCGCAGAGCTGGCTCCCCGCCTTCGCCCGGTCCACCACCAGCTCGACGCCCTCCGCGGCACACCCGTACGGGCACTCGGCCTCGATCTCCCACGGGCACGCGCAGGCGGCCCCCGGCCGGTTGCAGGGCATCGGGAGGGTCGCCAGCCGCGACACCGTCACCGTCCCCTCCTCGCACCGGGCGAGGCCGTCAGGGCAGTCGACGGCCGGCGCCGCCAGCGGGCCCGACGCCTTCTCGGGGTGCAGTCCCCAGTCCGCGGCCTGCCCGGCCACCCTCCCGCAGCCCCGCTCGCATCCGGCGAGGCCCAGGGCCGCCAGCAGCGGGAGGACGAACGCCGGCGCGCGAACCCGCAGCGTGGAGAGCCCCCGTCAGCTCTCGATGAAGCTCTTGAGCTGCTTGCTTCGCGACGGGTGCCGCAGCTTCCGGAGGGCCTTCGCCTCGATCTGCCGGATGCGCTCGCGGGTGACCTCGAAGTCCTGGCCGACCTCTTCGAGGGTGTGGTCGCTCTTCTCGCCGATGCCGAAGCGCATGCGAAGGACCTTCTCCTCGCGCGGCGTCAGCGTCTTGAGGACTTTGCGGGTCTGCTCGGCCAGGTTCATGTTGATGACCGCCTCGGCCGGCGACACGACGCTCTTGTCCTCGATGAAGTCGCCCAGGTGCGAGTCTTCCTCCTCGCCGATGGGGGTCTCGAGGCTGATCGGCTCCTTGGCGATTTTCAGGACCTTCCGCACCTTGTCGAGCGGAAGCTCCATCTTCTCGGCGATCTCCTCGGGCGTCGGCTCGCGGCCGTACTCCTGTACGAGGTACCGGCTGGTGCGGATCAGTTTGTTGATCGTCTCGATCATGTGCACCGGGATGCGGATGGTGCGGGCCTGATCGGCGATGGCGCGGGTGATGGCCTGGCGGATCCACCAGGTGGCGTACGTCGAGAACTTGTAGCCGCGCTTGTACTCGAACTTGTCGACGGCCTTCATGAGGCCGATGTTCCCCTCCTGGATGAGGTCGAGGAACTGCAGGCCGCGGTTCGTGTACTTCTTCGCGATGCTCACGACGAGGCGAAGGTTCGCCTCGACGAGCTCCGCCTTCGCCTTGTCAGCGATGCGCTCGCCCTCGCGGATGGCCTCGTACGACTCGCGCAGCTCTTTGACGTCGAGCTGGAGCTCTTCTTCGACCTTCTTCAGGTTCTTCTGCGCGGCGTTGTGCGCCCCGAGGACGTCGTCGGGCGTGAGGCCGTACTTGCGCTTGTACTTCCGCTCGGCGCCCGAGTCGGCGCGCGACTGGCGCGCTTCCTTGCGGAGCTGATCGACCTCGACGCCCGCGCGCCGCGCGAGATCGAGGATGCCCGTCTCGGCCCGCTCGATGCGCTGAATGAGGCCGCGGAGCTTCGCGACGACCTTCTCGATCGTCTTCTTGTTGAGGCGCATCTCCTCGAGCGTCTCGACCATCTTCTGGCGGTTGCCGTCGATCTCCGCCTCGATGCCCTTCTTGCGCGACGCCGCGCAGGTCGAGAGCGACTCGCGCAGGTCCTGGGCCACCTTGTCGAGGTGCTTCACCTTGTCGATGAGGCGCAGGATGCGCCGGTCGGCCTCCTCCTCGTCGAACTCGGCGTTCTCGTCCTCGGCGTCGCGGATGATGTCCTTCACCCGGATCTTGTGCTTCCGCAGCTTGTCGCCGAGATCCATGATCTCGCGCACCGCCACGGGCGAGTTGAGGATGGCCGAGAGCACCATGTGCTCGCCCTGCTCGATGCGCTTGGCGATCTCGACCTCGCCCTCGCGCGTGAGGAGCGAGACGCTCCCCATCTTGCGCAGGTACATCCGGACGGGGTCGTTGCTCTTCGAGTAGTAGCCGTCGAGGTCTTCCTCGTTCTTGGCCGTCGTGCCGGGCTGCTGGTCGCGATCGCGGGAGACCTTCTGCTCGGCGTGCTGCTCCTCGGCGATGCGCTTGGGCGCGATCTTCACCTGGGTGGCGGCATCGACGATCTCGATGTCTTCGTCGCCCAGAACTCCGAGCACGTCGTCCATCTGGTCCGCGGCCACCATGTCGGCCGGCAGGGCGTCGTTGACCTCGTCGTAGGTCAGGAAGCCCTTGGACTTCCCCATCTCGATGAGCTGCTGGAGTTCTTTCCGGTCACGATTCTTCGTCGCCATCGCTACCTCGGTGCTTCTGCCCCACTCGCGAATCGAACGGCTGCTCCTCAAGGCGGCCGCTCGCTCTCGTCGACTCCCCTCGTAACGCCTTCACCTTCGGCTCAAGCCTTTGCCTTCACGCGCGAGCGCCTCCAGGCGCTTCAGAGACTCCACCCCGGCTTCCCAGTCGCCGGCGACGCGATGCTGTTCACGAACCGCCGCGCGAGTTTCCTCGGCAACGGTAGTCCCTCGAAGTTTCTTGGAGTTTGCGGCGACCGTCGCAAGCGCCTCATCGAGCGTTTCGTGCAGCGGCGCCGCCAAGCGCGCGGACGCGAAGGCTTGGATCGCCGGGCTCATTTGCGCAAGGAATTCGGTGCCATCGAGCCGCTTTTCGCCGCCGGCCGTCACGCGCGAGCAGCTCGCGATAGCCGCCACGATCCGTGCCGAGTCGCCCTCGAGGAGCTCGAGCTCTCTACGCACACTGGAATCGTCCAACAACGCGGGGAATTCGATGATCGCGCCGACAATGGCTTTTCTTTCTTCCTGGCCGGGGGGACGCGCCCTTACCCGCGCCTCGTAAGGCCGGGGGCCGTTGGAGACGCGCCCGGTCTGGGACGCGAGAGCGAACTTCCTCTGGACCGGGGCAATAGCATCGCGCGCGAACCGTACCAGATCGAGCCGCCCGAGGGCGTCATCGGCCCGCGCCTTCAGCATCGCGCGACGGAAGGGGTCCTTCTCCCCGGCGATGAGCACACACACGCCGTCGACGCGAGCGGCGAACTCGCGGGAGTTCGCGGGGTTGAACGACGACTCGAGCTCGGTGTCGATGAGGTACTCGCGGAGGCCGCGCGCCTGGTCGATCACGTGCTTCAAGGCTTCGGCGCCCGCGGGCTTTCCCGGCCGCCCGCCTTCCTTGGCGCTCGCTTCCTGCTGCGCCTTGCCCCGAACGAATTCGTCCGGGTCGGTGCCGTTCGGCAGGGTCGCGACCTCGGCGTCGATCTCGGCCTCTTCGCACGGATCGAGCGCCGCGGTCACCGCCTTGCGGCCGGCGCCGTCGCCGTCGAAGAGGAGCGTGAGCCGCACGGCGTAGCGCCGGAGGAGGCGCGCCTGGTCGAGGGTGAACGCGGTGCCGAGCGGCGCGACCACGTTCGTGAAGCCGCGCGCGTGGAGGCTCACGACGTCGAAATTGCCCTCGACGAGGATCGCCCGTTCGGCCTGGCGCACGGCGTGGCGCGCCTGCCAGAGGCCGAACAGGTTGGCGCCTTTGACGTAGATCGGGCTCTCGGGCGAGTTGATGTACTTCGGCGGCGGGTCGCGCGGACCGTCGGCGCGCGGGGCCTCTTCCGGCAAGGGCGGGAGGGCGCGGCCGCTGAACGCGACGACGCGGCCCTGCGCGTCGATGACCGCGAACATGAGCCGGTGCCGGAAGCGGTCGTAGTACCCCGTGCCGCTCGAGCGAGGCACGAGGAGACCGACGGCCTCTCCGATGGCGGGCGACACGCCTTGCTTCTTCAGGAACGTGGCCAGCCCGTCCCATCCGCCGGGCGCGTAGCCGACCTTGAAGGCGCGGACCGCCTCGTCGGTCGGCGTGAGGTCGCGGCGCGCGAGCTCGCTCACCGCATACGAGGCCGTCGGGTGCTGCTGGAGCTGCTCCTCGTACCAGGTCGCCGCGAGCTGCATCGCCGCGTAGAGAGCCGCGCGCTCGCGCTTGTGGCGGTCGGCCTCCGAGGGGGCCGACGCGCGCTCTTCCTCGATGGCGACGCCCGCGCGCTCGGCGAGCGCCTTCACGGCTTCGTGGAACGAATACCCCTCGACCCGCTCGAGAAAGCGGATGGCGTCGCCGCTCTCCTTGCAGCCGAAGCAATGATAGAGGCCGGTGTCGGGATTGACGTTGAAGCTCGGCGTCTTTTCCTTGTGAAACGGGCACAGTCCGAGGAAGCGCCGGCCCCGCTTCTTCAGCGAGGGCACGGTCTCGGAGATGACGGCGACGAGGTCCGTCCGGTCGCGCACGAGGGCGATGGCCTCCTTGGAGATCATCGCGGCGCGCCCGCTCGCGTGAATCTCGCCGTCTTCGGTCGCGCGTGCCGAGGAGCTGTCAAATCGAAGGTTCCTGCGCGGCCAGAGAGGGGGGCGAGCTACGATGCTGGCGATACGGCGCGTTGCTCGCCGGGGCGCGGGGCGAACCCACTCGGGGCTCATCGTCCTACCCGTTCTCGGGTTTTCACATGCGCGCCCGGCTGGGTCAAGCCAGGCGACGGGCGCCCAGGCACCAAAGTCGCCCGCTCAAACGACCCTTGGTACGATGGCTTTGCCGTCCGCGGAACGGCGGCACCACGATGCCGACCCGAACGCACCTGCCCAAGCCACCGCGGGCCGCCTCGCCAGGCCGCACGCAAGCGGGTCGTCCTCCGCGCGCGCGGACGCTGGCACGCGAGGGACCGCCGCCGTCGCCCGCCGCGTCGCTCCGGCTCGCCATCGGCCGCGACGGCATCGGCCTCGAACTCGCCGAGCCGGCGGAGATCGGCTGCATGCGCGTCGTCGAGCTCTCCACGAGCCTGCCCGGGACGCGCTTTCCGGTCGATGTTTCCGGCGGGGTCACGCGCTTTCGGCACCGGCGGGGCGAGCTCCAGCTCTTCGGAGTGGAGGTCGCGGGGCGCGACGTCGAGCGGTGGACGGCGCCGCGCCTTCGCGGGCTCGTAGGCACACGCACGCCCGAGGTGTGGATCGAGGTGGGACGCGCGCGCTCGACCGTCTGCGTGGCGGCCGCGCCAGACGCCGAGGACGCCGCTCACGAGGGCCGCGGGGGCGATCCGCCGATCGTGGCGTTCGACGTGCACGCGCTCGCCGAGGGGGAGGACCTCGTCTTCGTCGTCGCCAACGCGCGCGGCGCGGGCCTGCCGGCGCCGGCGCCGGCGATGGCCATCGCGTGCCTCGATGCGGCCCTCGGCGGCCTCGCGCGCCGCTCGGGCGCGGTCTTCACGCTCGACCGCGCGGCCTCCATGCTGGCGCGCGTGGTCTTCCCCAACGCCGGCGCGCGCGTGCCCGCGACCGACGGCGCGGCGTGGTCGTCGATCGGCGCCGACCGCGGCACCTGGATCCTCCGGGCCGCGCGCGGCTCGGACCCGGCCACGCCCACGGAAGATGCCCTCCGCGCGCGGGAGGTCGCGGCGCTGCTCGCGCCGGCCGACGACCTCCTCGTGAGGGGGGACTCCGCGGGAGCGCGCGCCCTCTACATGGAGGCGCTCGACCGGGCGCCGCGGCACGCCGAGATCGCCGCGCGCATCGTCGAGATCGACGCGCGCATGCCGGCCCGCGCGGAGGCGGCGCTCGCGACCCTCGTCGAGTCGCGCGCGCGCGCCGAGGGGACGGGCGGCGCGGCGGTGGGCCTCCTGGCCGGCGAGCTCCTCGCGCACGTCGGCGACACGGACGCGGCCATCGCGAGCTTCGAGCGCGCGGCCGAGACCGAGACCGCCCCGGCCCTCTCGGCGCGCGCCTTCGAGCTCGCGGCGCGCGCCTCGCGCGACGTCGAGGCCTCGGCGCGCTGGCTCGATCGGGCGCTCGCCCACTCCGCGCGCGCGACGCGCCCGCGCTGGGCACGGGTCGAGGCGCGGCTCGCCCTCGGCCGGCTCGAGGACGCGCTGGCCGACGTCGAGCACCTCGAGGCGCTCGCGCGCGGGACGCGCGGCAAGTACCGCGTGTGGCTCCGGGCGGGCCGCGCGTGGTCCGAGGCCGGCCTGGGCGCGCACGCAGGCGCGGTGTTCGAGCGCGCCCTCCGCTACGCGCCCGAGGAGCCCGGCGCGCTCGCGGGCCTCGGCGTGGCGCTCGTCGGCGAGGGCCGCGTCGCGCGCGGCGTATCGCTGCTGGAGCGCGCGCTCGAGACGGCGCGCGAGCGGCGCGAGCCCGAGGCCGCGATCGTGTTCGCGCTCTCGCGCGCGCTGGCGGAGGGCCTCGACGACCTCCCGACGGCGATCGCGCACGTCGCGAGCGTCGCCGCCACGGCCCCCGAGGCTCCCCTCGCCCGCGGGCTCGAAGGCCGCTGGCGCGCGCGCCTCGGCGACGTGGCCGGCGCGGCGCTCGCGTTCGCGCGCTTGCGCGACCTCGCGACCGCGCTCGCACCCCCGCGAGACGGCGCGGGCGTCGAGGGCATCGTGGAGCTCCTCCTCGAGGCGGCCGCGCACGACCGGGAGACGCGGCGCGACCTCGTGGCCGCGCAGCGCCACCTCGCGGCGGCGCTCCGCCTCTCGCCTCACCACGAGGCCGCGCGGCGCGCCTACCGCGAGGCGGGGCACCTCGTCCTCGCCGGCCTCCCCGGCATCCACGCCCTCCGCGACCCCGCGCCGCGCGAGGCCGCGCTCGACCTGCCGCTCGCGCCGCGCGAGGCGCCGCCCGAGCCTCTCGAGGTCCCGCGCGAGCTCTCGCGCGCGCCTGCCATGGATCTCGCCCTGCCCGATGACGACGACGAGGACGCCGGCCAGGCCGCGCGGGCCGAGGAGCTCACGCGCCGCCTCCGGGAGGCCCCCGGCGACGACGGCCTCGCCGACGAGCTTGCGGGGGTCCTCGAGGCGCTCGGCCGCAGCCACGAGCTCGTCGCGCTCTTGACGGGGCGCCTCGAAGACGCGCCCGCCGACCGGCGCGCGGCCCGCGGCGCCCGCGCGAAGGCGACCTTCGAGCGCATGGCGGCCAAGGCCGACGCCGCCGGCCGGAGCGCCGATGCCGCGCTCTACCGCGATGCCCTCGAGGCGATCGCGAACCTCGGCTGATTCGTCTCAGGACGCGTCGACCGCTTCCTTCACCTCGGCCAGGGCCGCCGCGACCTCGTCGTCGCCGAGCCCGAAGCCGCGCGCGAGCTTGGCGAGGGCCTCGCGCTCGCGCGGGTTCACCCCGTCGCTGACGTAGGCGAGGAGGGTGGAGATGCGGAGGATCTCGCGCTGGTGCTCCTTCTTCGACACCGCGCGGCCGATGGCCTCGATGCGCTTGTCGGCCCCGTCTTCCTCGAGCTGATCGCTCAGGTCGCCGACGAGCGCGACGATCTGCTGCGGGGCGACGGAGCCCCCGCACGCCGCGAGGACGACGCGCTCGAAGGTGCGGCGCTCCTCGGCGTCGAACACCCCGTCGGCGTGGGCGACCACGAAGGCCCCCTCGACGATGGCTTCGAAGAGCGCGACCGCGTGCGGGTCGAAGCCGGTCGGCACCGTGGCGTCGCCCGACGGCCTCACCCCGTACGACGTGGCGGCGAGCGCGAGGATCGAGCCGGGGGTGCCCGGCGCGACGGTCGCCGCGGGCGCGGCGCGCGCGACGCGCGCGAGGAGGTTGATGCGGGCCTCGTTCTCCATGGGGTTCTCGTCGGGCGGGCAGGAGCATACCAGAAGGGCTGGCTTGTCTCGCTGCGTGCGGGCGTCCACTCAGTTTGGGGGGGTCAGATCGAGCTCGAAGTGGCCGTTCGCGTCGGTCACCGCTTGCCCGAGCTCGACGGGAGGGCTCCCCGCGGTGGGCTTGGTGAACGCGCGCACGAGCGCCTGGGGGACGACCTTGGGGGGCGTGCTCTCGTCTTGCAGCGTGGCGCTCACGACGATTGGCGCGGGGACCACGATGTCTTCGGGCATGCTCGACAGAGACGAGGTGACGAGCAGCGTCTCCGCCACCCACGGCAGGTGCGTGCCCTGCGCGGGCTGCACGACCAGGCGGTACGTGCCCGGGTCGAGGTCGAGCTGGAACGCGCCGAGGTCCGTCGTCACGGTCTGCGCGCCCGCGGGCAAGCACGCGGGCGTCGCGTCGGTCGGCGCCGCGCCCCCCTCCTCGGTCGAGGCGCACGCGGTCGGCACGGCCTCGACGACGGCCGCGGCCAGAGCGCGGCCGTCGGCCACCGTCACGACGCCGCTCACCGGGAGGAGCGGGACGACGTCGACGTTCTGGCCCGTCGTCACGTCCCCTTGCTGGCCCACGCCGATCGGCACGACCTTGACGGCGTGCTGACCGTCGGAGGGCCGCACGGCCATCTGGTAGTGGCCGCGCGGGAGCAGCGCCGAATAGGTCCCGTCGTCGGCCGTCTTCACCTGCGTGGCGAACTCGAAGTTCGGCGGGTAGACGTTGCCGTCCTTGTCGGTGATGTCGGTGGCCGTGAAGACGATCGTCGCGGGCACCGCCTGGTCCGACGTCGTGGCGATCCTCCCGGTCATCGTGACCGGCGTCGGCAAGCTCGGGTACGTCTCGCGCGCCGGCAGCTCCTGCGCGCCCATCAGGCCGGTGGGCGCGAACGTGATCGTCGGGAGCGCCGCGCCGGCCGGAGGCGCCACCACGAGCTCGAGCCCCGTCAGGGCGTCGGGCACGGCCCTGTTCGTCATGTGGTTCGTATGGTTCGTCAGGAGCGTGACGCCGCTCGCCAGCGAGCCGCTCAGCGCCACGACGTTCGAGTACACGCGCCCGTTCGCGACGTTCCTCAGGTATGCGGTCCAGCCTTCGAGGCCCTCGGCGCGGGCGATGTCGAAGCTCGGCCAGGGCGTCCCCTCGCCCGCCGGGAAGATCTCTTCGTTCGTCGTGTCGAAGGCGTTCGTGACGCTGACGATGCCCTGACCGCCCGGCTGCCAGACCTCGATCTCCGGCGGGAACGCGCTCGAGAGCGGCGCGTAGGGCTGGGCGGTCCGCTCGTAGCACCCGGGCGCGAGGTACGTCTCGTACTCGAAGGCCGGGCTGCCGTTCGGGCCGGGATAGGCGGCGAGCGGCATCGTGCTCCGGACCGCCGCGACGGGGTCGAGCGGCAGCCCCAGGTCGATGGCGTCGTCGAGATCGGCCCCGTAGAGCGGCCGGAACGTGGCCGCGACCGGGAGCGTCGTCGGCAATGTCGGGTTGCCGAGGTACCAGTGCGCCTCGTTCGCAGCCGAGAAGTTGATCACGTATTCGTCGCTCTCCGAGGTGGTCAGCGCGAGCGCGCACGTCCCGCCGTCGCACGCCGGGACGTCGCACCCGTCCACGGAGGAGACGACGGGCGTGGTGAGCGCGAGGAGCCAAGTGTGCCCGGGTCCCCCCTGCGTGTCGGTCGGCTCCGCGACGACCAGGAGCACGTCGGGCGGAGACCCGGGCACCGCGCAGACGCCGGCGGTGCAGGCGGGGGCGTCGCCGTTCTGGGCATACGCGGCGCACGGGTGCTCGGGGCAGGCATTCGAGGGCGCGGCCGGCTGCGGGTCGGGCGGCAGCGGCTCGCACGAGAGCATGGCGAGCGCCGCGACGAACGCGGCCGCGCGTGAGATCCCGGTGCCCATGATCAGATGGGGCCGACGAACACGTCCGACGGAGAGTCCTGGTAGGCGCCGTCGCCCGCGTCGTAGACCTCGCAGCTTCCGGGCCCGCCGGGGGTGTACTGCCAGTCGATGGTCGAGATTTGCGCGCCGATCGACGGCGCGGAGAAGAGCGAGTCGTCGTATGCGACGACCAGCTCGATGACGTGGCAGGCGGCGGGATCGCCCAGGGACTCGACCGAGAGCGGGACGTCGATGAGCGTGGGCCCGCCGTTGACCGCGGGCGTGAACTTGTGCTCGATCGGAATCGGCCGCAATAGCTCCGGATCGACGATGATTGCGGCGAAGATGGGCTGCACCGCATCGACGGTGCGGACCTCGACCTCGAAGCCGCCGACAGGCAGCGCCGTGAGGTCCTCGCTCACCGGCGGGTCCGCGGTCTCGGGCACGATCGTCGGGCCTTGCGCGGGGAGCGTGGGCGGCTCGGCGGGGGGCGCGATGACGCACGCGGCGGGCAACGCGACCACCGCGACGACGCACGCGACTGAACGGAGGCCTCGCTCGGTCATGGAATCAGAAGAAGCTGAACCGACCCGACGACAGCATGCCACGCTGCGAGGTGGGGGCGACCACGTGCCATCGCGCCTCGGCGTATTCCGGGCTTACGGCGAGCCGCAGCAGGTCGGCCAGCAGAGGCAGGTCGTCGCACATGGATCGCAGCGTGTCGAGCCGGAGCATGGCGGGGTCGTGCCCGTCCGAGACGAGCTGGCGCGCCGCGAACGCGAAGTCGCCCGCGAGGAACATCCCGACGCGCCGCCCGCACTGCGCGGCCCGCGCGAGCAGCTCGGCGTGCTCGGGGAACGCGCCGCCCCCGAGGAGCTCCTGGAGCCGCCGCTGGGTGCGCGCCGGGAGCGTCTGCCAGAACTGCTGGGCGAGCCGCGCGGCGCGCGCGTCGACGCGGCGCCCGATCTCGGGGGGGCCGAACGCCGCGCGCACCGCGTCGATCAGCGCGCTCCCCTCGCTGGGCGTGAGGGCGAGCCGGAGGACGTTCTGGGGCATCGTGCCCGCCAGGCCCCACCCGAAGGCGAAGCGCATCGCCGTCGTCTCCTCGCGCAGGTCGCCGGCCAGGAGCACCGCCGGCGTCGCGAGCAGCGCGATCTGCGCGGAGGGCGCGGGTCCCCCGCCCGTCGCGTAGAGCGGGACGCGCGGGAGGTCGAGCAGGCGAACCGCGACCTCGTAGAGCCGCGCGACCGCCGACGACGGCCCCGGCGCGACCCGCTCGAGCCCCGCGACGCCGTACACCGAAGGGTCGCGCACGAAGAGGTGCGACGCGCTCTCCCACAGCGCCGCCAGCGCCTCGCCGGCCGCGTCGCGCGCGGGCCGCGTGAGCAGCGCGAAGATGCCCGGCTGCTCGGGCTGCGTGGCGAGCGGCGGGGCGGGCAGCGGCCCCGCCCCCGGATCGAACGCTCGCAGCACGTGCTCGACGGCGCGCGCGTACACCCGGTCGTCGTCCGCGAGCGCCGCGGCGCGCAGCAGCTCGAGGCGCCCGACGTCGCCCGGCTCGAGCCCGACCTGCTGGCGGCGCAGGCGCACGAGGTCGCGCGAGCGCTCCGCCGTGGCCGAGAGGACCGGCACGAGCGCGTCGCCGGCCTCGACCAACCCGTCCGCCAGGGCCTCCCAGAGGAGCGGCTCGGCGCCCGCCGCGTCGCCGATCTCGAAGCGCGCGCGGCCCAGCGCGAAGCGGGCGTGCGCGCGCGCGACCGGCGTGGTCGCGGCGCGGACCGCCGCCTCCATGTCGTCGAGCCGCAGGTCAGGACCGGGCGCCGCGGGCGGCTCGGCGACCGGCGGCGCCGCGCGATCGAGGAGCCGCGCGCGCAGCACCTGCGCCTGGGCGCGCGAGTCGGGGTCGGTCTGGGCGAGATCGAGGAAGTGCGCCGCGTCCTGGTGGCGATCGGCGCGGAGGGCCGCCTCGGCAGCGTGCAGCGCCACGCTCCCGCTCTTGCGTAGGTCGAGCAGCGAGCCGCGGAGCGCGACCCGGTACTCGTCCACCGCCGCCGACGCCTGCCCGACGGACGCGAAGCGCTCGGCGAGCCCCAGGCCGATGAGCGGGTGATCGCCCACCTGCGCCCGGGCGGCCTCGAGCTCGCGCAGCCCCGCGCCCCTGCCCTGCACGACGTCGAGCGCCTCGGCCATGAGGAACGCTCGCAGCGCGGCGTCGGGCCCCTCGATGGTCTCGCGGATGCCGGCGAGGTCGTCGATTGTCCGCCGCGCCTCGTCGGGCGCGCCTGCGCCGCGCAGGCGGTACTCGAGGGCGCGGGCGAGGAGCTGCGGCGTCGCGCGATCCGGCGCGGCCTCCGCGGCCCGGGTCGCGCGCTCGTGCGCGCCGCGCGAGTCTCCCGAGCGAGCCGCGGCCTGGGCCGCCTCGAGGAGGAGCTGGCTGCGCGTCACCGCGTCGACGCCCTCGGCGGCGGCGAGCGAGTCGAGCGCGTCGCCGAGGTCCCGATCGTCCCCGGCGGCGCGCGCCACTTCGACGCGGAGCTCGAGTGCGGACTGGTACGACGGCGAGCCCGCGCGCACGCGCGCCGCGTGGCGCATCGCCGACTGCGCGCTCCCCGAGGCGAGGGCCGCGCGGCCGGCGCGGATCTCGAGCTCGTCGCGCCCCGCCGGATCCGTCTCGAGTGCCGCCGCCCGCTCCCAGAGCGGCGCCGCGCCGGCGTGCTCGCCCCGGCGCTCGTAGAGGTCCGCGAGGTAGCGGAGCGCGCCGGGGCTGTTCGGCCACTCCGCGAGGAGGCGATTGAGCTCGTCGCACGCGTCGTCGATCCGGCCGAGGCGCTGCTCGAGGATGGCCGCGCGCCGCAGCCGCACCGCGCGCAGCATCTCCTTCTTCTCGGTCTGGCCGGCGAGCCGCTCGGCGCGGCGCTCGAGGTGGTCGGAGAGCTCGTCGTAGTGCCCGCGCTCGACGATGGTCGACTCGACGGCGTGGTCGGCCTCTTCGTCCTCGGGGTCGAGCGCGAGGACGCGCTGCCACGCGCGCTCCGCCGCCTCGGGATCGTTCCGGCGCTCGTGGGTCCGCGCCAGCCGCTTGAACACCGCGACGCGCCCCCGCGCGCCGACGCGCATCGCGATCGCCTCGAGGGCGGTCACCCGCGCCTCCTCGTCTCCCGCGGCCTCGGCGACGCGCTCGAGCGCGCTCCAGCGGTCGAGCGGCTCGGGGTCGAGGCTGGACGCCTCGATCAGCGCGCGCACCGCGCCTGCCCTGTCGCCGCGCGCCTCTCGCCGCTCCGCGATCTCCGCCCAGTGGTCGGCGCGCGCGCTCGGGGAGGCCCCTTCGCTGATCGCGTCGCGCTCGACCCGCGCCTCGATCTCCGCGCTCTTGCCCGCGGCGTCCCAGGCGGCACGCAGCTCGGGCTCCAGCGCGGCGCGCTGGGCGTCGTCGACGAGATCGATCGCGCGCTCGAGGAAGGCCGCCGCCTCGGCGTGAGCGCCCTCGGCCGAGCGAGCGCGCGCCCGCGCGATGGCCGCCTCGGCGCGCCGCGCCTTCGTGATGCGCCGGCCGAGCCGCGCCTCGAGCTCCGGGTGCGCGCGCACCGCGGCGTCGGCCTCGAGCACCGCGGCGTCGTCGTCGGTGTCGTACAGCGCGAGCGCGATGACGGTCCGCGCGCCGAGCTCCCCGTCGCCCACCGCGACCGCCACGGACGCGATCAGGCGGAGCGCCGCGGCGCCCAGGTTGGCGTGCGCGGTCTCGGCGCTGGCGAGGAGGGCCGCGGCGCGGTCGCGCGCCCGCTCGGCGCCGGCGAGGACCGGCCCCCACTCGACGAGCTCCCCGAACTCGTCGACGTCCCCGTCGCACGCGAACGCGCGCTCGAGCGAGCCGAAGCCGCTCTCGGCGTCCGCGAAGAGCTCGAGCGCCGTGCGCGAGAACGCGATGGCGACGCGGGACCCCTCCGGGCCGTCGAGCCGATGGGTGATCGCCTGCGCCGCGCGCCCGAGGCGCATGTCGAGGACCGCGCGCTCCTCCGGCCCGTATCGCAGGAGATCGCGCCCCGCGTCGCGCAGCAGCGCGATGACGGCCACCGACGGCGACGAGACGGCCGCGCGCAGGAGGACGTCCATCTTGCGGCGCGCCCCCTCCTCTCCCTCGCCCGCGATGCTCGCGGCGCGGAGCAGCCACGCCGTGCGGGCCTCCGAGCGATTGGCCCTCTCGGCGACGAGCTCGATGGTCTGCATCGCGTGCGCGCGGTCGCCGGCGCGCTCGGCCGCGCGCGCCAGGAGCTGGAAGCTCGAGCCCTCGGAGGGCACGGCGTAGAAGGCCTGCGCCGCGTGCTTGAGGGCGAGGGCGTGGTCGCCGCGGCGCTCGAAGCAGCGCGCGCCCCGGTAGTGGGCCGCGCGGCGGCCGAAGCGGCCGAGGGCGCGCGCCGCGACGAGCTCGTAGAGCCCCGAGAGCGCGGCCTGGTCGCTCGGCTGCGTCGCCGCGCGCTCGGCGATCTCGAGCGCGTCGCCGCGCGAAGGGCTGCGCGCGACGCCGCGCGCCGCGAAGTCGAACGCGATCTCGTACTCGGCGACGGTGAGCGCCGCGCGCGCCGCGTCCACCGCGATGGCCCCGGCGAGCTTGTCGTCGGGCTCCGCCTCGAGCGCCTCGCGCAGCCACTCGAAGGCGAACCGGGTGTCGGAGAACGCGACGAGGTCGAGCGCGAGCGTCGTGTACCCGTACTTGCCCGCCGCGCGCGCCGCGCGCTGCCACGCGTCGAGGGCCCGAGGGCGGTCGTCGGCGAGGTCCCAGTAGGCCGCGCCGAGCTCGCGCCAGGCCCAGACCGCGGCCTCGGCGTCATCGCCCGCGGCGAGCCTGCGCGCCGTCGCCTCCATCCGCCAGATCTGGGCGTCGGGGCTCGCGGGCCGCGCGTGGAGCGCCTCGCAGTGGGCGTCGAGCTCGGGCGACGCGTGCCCTTCGGCCGCCGCGCGCGCCACGACGCGCGCGAGGCCCTCGTCGTCGCCGAGCCGGCGCCGCAGATCGGCCAGCGC
Organism: uncultured delta proteobacterium; assembly: GCA_963797395.1. GTDB lineage: Bacteria > Myxococcota_A > Polyangia > Polyangiales > Polyangiaceae > Palsa-1150. The sequence continues at coordinate 2,233,697 of CAWCPA010000006.1, read as the reverse complement.
GACGTACAGCGCGCCCCGGTCGGCCGCGCCCGCCGAGAGCCAGCGCTCGAAGACCGCGGCCTTGAACGCGTCGTCGCCGGCGCGCGACGCGACGTGGAGCATCGCCTCGCGCAGGGCCTCCGCTTCGGGGCCGAGCACGTCGAGCGTGCGCCGAGCCACGACCGCGCCGCGATCTGCCTCGAGCGCCGCGAGCTCCCGCAGGGCCGCGGCGAACGGCGCCGCGAGCCACGCGACCGGGAGCGGCTGCGACAGCAGCCACGCGAGCGCGTCGCCGAGGCGCCAGGGATCGCGGGCCGCGAGGAGCCGCTCGAGCAGCCGCTGGATCGCCTCGCGGTCGCCCGGACGGAGCGCGACCCAGCGCTGGGTCCAGGTCACGGACCGCTCCATGTCGCCGAGGGACGCGAGCGCGTCGGCGAGCGCCGCGCACCAGGCGACGCGCGGCCCCACGACCGAGATCGCGCGCTCGAGCGCGACGGCCGCGCCGCGATCGCGGTCGTTCACGACCGCGTCGGCCGCGGCGGCGGCGCGCCGCGGGCTGGCCGCGTCGCCCTCGTCGAGGGTGTCGCCTTCGGGGAGCTCGGCCGGCTGGCCCGGCTGGGCGACGGCCCGAGCGTGCGCGCGCCGCGCCTCGCCGGCGGCGGCCTCGCGGTTCGCGGCAGACAGCGCCCGCGCGAGGGCCTCGGCGGCGGGCCCGTAGGTGGGGTCCATCGAGACCGCTCGCCACAGATCCTCGAGGGCCGCGTCGTCCTGCGCGGCGTCCGCGCGGCGCCGCGCCGCCTCCACGAAGGCCGCGGCGCCGTCCCCGGGCGGGACCGCGTCGGGCTGCCACGCCGAGAGCGCGCCGAGGAGCTCGGCCGGGAGCGCGTCGCCCGCGTCGATCGACACGGCGGCGTCGAAGGCCACGGCGGCCCCCGCGGCCTCGTTTGCGCGCGCCTTGAGGACGCCCGTGCGCACCAGCACGTACGAGGCCTCCTGCGACTCGACGTCGGCCATCGAGGCGATCGGCTTGAGCACCGTCGCGGCGCGCGACGCCTGGCCGAGGCTCTCGAGCCACGCAGCCGTCTCGCGCCGGAGCTCGACGTCGTCGCCGACCGCGAGCGCGGTCATCGCGAGCTCCACGGCTTCGTCGAGATCGCGGTCGCGCGACGCGAGCCAGCGCGCGAGGTCGACGCACGCCGCCCGCAGCCGCGCGGCGTCGCCGGCCCGCCGGGCCTCGTCGACGCGCGCGCGCATCCACGCCTGGTCGGCGCGGCCGCCCACGCGGCGCGGGAGCGGGCGCGGGGCGATGGTCGTCCGCGCGGCTTCGCCCCTCGAGCTCATCTCGGGGGGCGGGAGCGTGCCGTGGCGCGAGGACGAGCTCCCCGCGGCGGGCGCCTGCTCCTTCTCGTGCGATGCCTTGGCATCGGCTGCGTGCGAGGCCATGGCGTCGACCCCCGGACTGCCCTTCTCGAGCGGCGCCTCGCTGGCCGGGCGGCGATCGAACGGAATCATGCGATACCGGGAATCGTACGCCAGGATCTAGCGAACCGTCAGCGCGAACGGCATGGCGCAGAGTGCATGTTCGCCGGCCACCAGCGGCAGCAAGCTGGCGGCGAAGGGCGCGACCCCCTCCACCCCCAGCGCCCCGACGCCGGCCGGCGAGAGCTGGGCCGCGAGCGCGGCCATCGGCGAGCGGCTCTCGACGTCGTCGCCCGCGAGGGTGCGAAGGACCCCTCCGCCCTCGCCGGCGACGTCCACCGGCGCGTCGGCCGGCAGCCCGGCGAGCGAGCGAGCGCGCGCCAGCGCGTCCTGGAGGCCACCGATTCTCGTCGACCAGGCCCCGCACCTTCCCGTCCCGCCCCCCGAAGAGTCGCCCCTCGGCCGAAACGGCCACCCGCTCGACGGGGATGCCGCGGCCCTCGGAGACGCGGGAGAGGAAGAGCGCGTAGATGCCGGTCATCGTCTCGAGCATGCGGTCGCGGGTCGCTGCGTCCCAGGGCGTCAGCACGGATTCGCCGGCCGCCCGCGCAGCGGCGACCGGATCGCCGGGCTTGCCCGGCACGGTCTGCGAGTGGACACCGATCTTCTCGAGCGCCTTCTGGCCGGAGATCTTGCCGCCGACGACCCCGATGAACCCCACGATGCTCGTGGGATCGGCGAAGACCACCTCCCCGGTCGACGCGATGTACATGCCGCCGCTCGCGGCCATGTCGCCCACGCTGACGACGAGCTTCTTCTTGTGGCGAATGGCCATGAGCGCGTGCCAGAGCAGATCGCTCGCCAGCGCGCTGCCGCCAGGCGAGTCGATGCGCACCACGACGGCCTTCACGTCGTCGTCGTGCTCGAGCCGCGAGAGCGTCCGGATCAGCCGGTGCTCCACGATGCCGTCGCTGCCGCCGAGGGCCCCGCCGCTCTCCATCGAGATCGCCCCCACGGCCTCGACCAGCGCCACCGGCGCCGCGCCGAGCGAGTCGCCCGCGATGCCCCGCAGCAGGTCGGAAAAGCCGTCGCTTTGCCCCGCCGCCCCGGCGCCGAGCCGCACCTCCGCGCGCACGGCGCCGGTCGCGGCTTCGAGCCCCGTGCGCGCCTGGTCGAAGTAGCCGACGTCGTCGACGAGCCCGCGCTCGCGCGCGGCGTCGGGCGAGTACGGCCCGTCCTCGGCGGCGGAGGGCGCGACCTGCGGGCGGCCCTTGGAGATGCTCTCGAGCCACCCGGCGCGCAGGTCGCTCATCGTCGACTGGAGGGACTGCTGCGCCTCGGGGCTCGGCCCGTCGCGCGTGAACGGCTCCTCGGCGCCCTTGAACTTGCCGACCTGGAGGAAGTCGACGTCGAGCCCGATGTCGTCGGCGAGGAGCTGGTGGAAGTAGATCGTCTGCGCCGCGAGGCCGACCGCGTCGACGCTGCTGCCCGGCGCGACCCAGACGCGCTTGCAGCCGCGGGCCGCGAGGGCCAGCGTGCCGTTCGCGTACTCGTCGGCGTAGCACCACACCGGCATCTTCTCGCCGAGCGCCGCGAGCATCTCGCCCGTCTCGGTCGCGCGCGCGAGGCCGATCGGCGCCGACCCGAGCCGCACGAGCACGCCCCGCACGTCGCCGGCCGTGCGCTCGAGCGCCTCGACCTCGCGCACCAGGTCGTGGAACGCGGGCGGCTTGGCGGCGATGCCGAGCAGGCCGCCCTGGGGCGCCTCCGGGATGCCGTCCGAGAGATCGAGCACCGCGATCGACGGCCCGGCGCGCGGCTCCTCGCGATCGGGGTCGCCCTTGGCCGCCGCGGACCGGGGCCGGCCGTCGCAGGCCGCGCCCGCGCCCGCGACGAGGAACATCGCGAGCGCGGCAACGCCTCTCTTCACGGGCTCTCCTCGGTCGGCGCGGGCGCCTCGGGCTTCGGCTCGGCCGGGGCGCTCTGCGCGCCCGCCGCGGCGTCGACCCGCTGCTTCACGTACGCCGGATACGTCCCTTCGGGGAATCGATCGACGATGTCGCCGTAGCCGCGAACCGCGCCCGGTCGGTCGCCGCTCGCCCACTCGGTGTCGGCGAGCCCGAGCAGCGCGGGCAAGTACGACGGGTTCACGGCGATCGCCCGCTTGTAGTTCGCGATCGCGCCCTGCAGGTCGCCCTGCGCGCGCGCGACGTCGCCGAGCGCGGCGAGCGCCTCGGAGTCGCTCGGGTTGCGCGTGACGATCGCCTGGTAAATCTGCTCTGCCCGGCCGAAATCAGCCTTCTTGTAGGCCTGCGAGGCGAGCTGCATCGCGGCGCGCGAGTCGGACGGAACGCCGTCTCCGGCGGGCGCGGCCGGCGCCGGCGCGGCGGCGGGCTGCGCCGCCGGCGGCTGCGCGGCGGCTTGCGGCGCGGCGGCGACGGGCGCCCGCGCGGCGGGGGCCGCCTCGGCGCCCGCGTCGGGCTTGGCCGGGGTCTTCTCGACGAGCGCGTGGAGGTCCGGCGACAGCGGATAGGGCCGCGCGAGCGCGTCGAGCTTCGCGAGCTCGGCCCGCGCGCCGGAGACGTCGCCGGACCGCGCGAGGGCATAGACGAGCGCGGCCCGCGCCCGACCCGCGCGCTCTTCGCCCGCCGCCGCCAGCCGCAGCCGATCGAGCACGGTCGTCCAGAGCGGCTCGGGCTCGGCCAGATCGAGCGCCGCGAGCACGTAGGCCGTCTCGGGCTGCGAGGCCTGACCGATCACCTTGGCGACGAGACCGCGCGCGGCCTCTTGCTGGCCCGCGAGGCGGAGGGCGTCGATCTTCACGCGCGACGCCGGCCCGGAGTCGGGCGCGCTGGCGACCGCCGCGTCGGCGAGCCGGCTGGCGCGCGCGACCTCGTCGTCGAGCTGCGCCTTCGTCGTCCGCAGCTCGTCGGCGGCGGCGACGGGCAACAGCTTCAGCTTGAGCCACGGGATGTCGGCCTGCGCCGTCGCCACGCGCGCCTGGTCGAGGCGCACGCGCGGATCGCTCTCGGCGAGCGCGCTCGCCTTGTCGAGGTTCTCCTGCGCCTGCTGGAGGTCGCCATCGGCGATCGCCTTCTCGCCCGCCGCGAGGAACGTCTCCGCGCGCGGGTCGAGCTGCGCCGCCGCGCTGGCGTTGCGCGCCATGACGTACGGGCGCGCGACCGCCCACCCGAGGACGCCCGCCGCGAGCAACAGCACGAGCGCGACGATCCACCCGCCGACGCGGCGCCCGCGCCGCGCCGAGTACGGATCGTCCAGCGACTGCGGCATCTCCATGGAGGGCGGCATCGACGTCGGCAGGTCGAACTGGTTGTAGCTGCCGCTCGCCGCGGCCCGGCGCACGGGTCGCGTGGGCGGCGGCAGCGGCGGCGAGAGCTCCGGGGGATACGGCGGCGCCGGCGTGGGCTCGACGCCGCGGACGCTCAGGGGCCGGCCGAGGTTCATCGGCGGCTCGGTGACGGGGAGCGCCGGCGCGGGGTACGGCGTCGACGCCGCCATCGGCTGGGCGTGGGCCGCGGGCGGGGGCGCGGCGCTCGCGTTGAGCGGCGGGCGCAGCGTGTCGATCTTTCGCCGGGGCGGCGGCGGCGGCGGCGCCGCCTCGCCGTACGTCGCCGTGCCGCGCGGCTGCACCGGCACCGTCGGCGGATCTTCGGAGGGGATCGTGCTCCCACGTGATGGACGAGCGCTTCGGGAACGCGACCGGCACGGCCGGCGCCTGCGCATCGTCGAAGGACGGCGGCGGCGGGCGGTTCGACGCGGTGCGGCCGTCGAAGAACGGCTCGAGCTCGCTGATGGAGCCGAGGGGCCGGGGCGGCGCGCCCGCGCGCCGGAGGAGGTCGTTGCGCGTCACCTGGTGGGCGAGGATGGCCCGCTGGAGCTCGCGTAGGGTGAGGAAGGTGAACTGCTGGCCGTTCGCCGTCTTTACCAGCCAGCGGTCACCGGTGCCGTCGGCCCCTTCGGCGCGCCGCACCTTGAACTGGTGCCCGCAGCTCGTGCAACGGACCGTGGTCCCGCGACCGCTGACGAGTGCATCGTCGAACTCGTACTCGGTCTTGCAGCGCTCGCATTGAACGTCCATCGTCGGTGCTTGCGAGCGCCCGCAGTCGCTCTCGGGGCTCTTTGCCGGGGAAGGACATTAACACGCGCGCTTCCGCGGTGTCGATTCGCCCGCGGCCCGCACCATGTGCGCGCGGGGGCCCAGCGGGCGCCGCCGCAGCCCCGCGAACGAACAGCGGCGGAACGCCTCGGCGGCGCGCATCGGCGCGGGGGCTTCCGCGACAGGCGCTGACAGGGTCCTCGTGAACTCGAGTCCACACCGAGCCTCCCGGCGCCGCCCTGGGCGCGGGCGCGCACCCGCGTCCGCCCGCGAAAAACGGCATCCTCGCCCGAGGGCACATGCGTTGCTAAGGTTGAGCGCAGTCGGCAGAGGTTCGAGAAGGACGCGGGACGGTTCGAGCGCCTCCCGCCAACCGGGGGCCGACGCGGGTCGCGGCCGGACACGATGGAGGCGGTGTGGTCATGAAGCGTCTCTTCCTTGGCGGGATTCTCTTGGGCGGCCTCGCGCTGCTGGCGGGTTGCCCGATTTACCCGAGCGGCTCCCCGACGGCGTGCGGCGAGTGCTGCGAAGACAGCGACTGCTCCTCCGGGTACCAGTGCTCGCAGAGCCAGCAGTGCGTCCCGCAGGGCACCGGCTCGTACGACGCGTCGGCGAGCAGCGGGAGCAGCAGCGGAAGCGGCAGCAGTGGAAGCAGCATCAGCGACCTCTGCGGAGCCTGTCCTCTCGGCAGCGTCTGCACGCTCGCGAACGGCGTGCTCGAGTGCCTGCCGCCCGACTACTTCGGCGACGACGCCAGCGAGATCCTCTACGGCGAGGACGGCGGCAGCGCGCCCGCCGACGCTGCCGCGCACGACGCGGCGCCCGACGCGAGCCCGCCGCCCCCGAAGAAGTGCAACGCAAACAGCGACTGCGCCGACGCGGGCAGCGGCACGTGCCTCGACGGGCTTTGCGCTCCCGCGGCCGAGGTGTGCAGCGCCTCCTTTCCGTGCATCGGCGACACCGTGTGCGTCGGCGGGGCGTGCCTGCCCCCGTGCTCGAGCGGCCAGACGAACACCTGCCCGACCGGCTATAGCTGCGACTTCGACCTCGGGGCGTGCTCGCTCGGGGCCGGCGCGTGCTCGACGTCCAGCGACTGCGCGGGCGGCGCGACGTGCGTGGAGACGCGCTGCGTCGCGCCCGCGGGCGACGGCGGCGTCTGCCCGGGCGGTCTCCTCGCGGTCAACGGCGGGTGCATCCCCGACGAGCTGGCGGGATCCAACTGCCAGACCAACCCCGGGCTCTGCGGCGGGCGATGAGCGCGCGGCGGCGCCGCGCAGAGATGCGCGGCGCCCCTTGCTGCCGCGCGATCAGTTCTTCGTCAGGTCGACGGCGCCCTCTTCGGGGCGGTTCGGCTTGAACGTGTGCTCCGCCGCCGGGAAAGCGCCCGAGCGCACCTCGGCGACATACCGCTCTGCCGCGCCGACGATCGCGTCGCCGATCTCCGCGAAGCGCTTCGCGAACTTTGGCGCGTGACCTCGCGACATCCCGAGCAAATCCGTACAGACCAGCACCTGACCGTCGCATGCGTCGCCGGCCCCGATGCCGATGGTCGGCACGCCGACGGCCGCCGTCACCTGGCGGGCCACGTCGGGCGGGATGGCCTCGAGCACGATGGAGTAGACGCCGGCGTCTTCGAGGGCCCGGGCGTCCGCGACGATCTTCGCCGCCGCCTCGCTCCCCCGCCCTTGCAGCTTGTAGCCGCCCATCGCGTGGACGCTCTGCGGCTGGAGGCCCACGTGCCCCATCACGGGGACGCCCGCGCGCACGATGCGCCGGACGTGCTCGGCGATCTCCTCGCCGCCCTCGAGCTTCACGGCCTCGAACGCGCCGTCCTTGACGAGCTTGCCCGCGCTCTCGATCGCCCGCTCGATCGAGACCTGGTAGCTCATGAACGGCATGTCGCCGACGAGGTGGGCGCGGCCCGCGGCCCGGGCGACCGCTCGGCCGTGGTAGCAAATCTCCTCGACGGTGACGGGCAGCGTGGTCGAGAGGCCCTGGATGACCATGCCCAGCGAGTCGCCGACGAGGATGGCGTCCACCCCGGCCTCGTCCATCAGGCGGGCCATGGTGTAGTCATAGGCCGTCACCATCGCGATGGCCGGCCCCGCGTCCTTGCGGGCGCGAATGTCGGGAACGGTGATCTTCTTGACCGGCGAGGCGGCGCCTCGACCGTTTCCGCTGCTGTACATGGCTTCCTCCGGGTCGCGGTCGGTGAGCGCTTCGAGCCAGCGGCCCAAGCACCGATCCACGCCTACACGCATATCTAGCGTCACGGCCGGGGTGCGGCAAGATGGCCAAGCTGGCCAGGCCGGCGTCCGCCGCTGTAAGTTCTCGCGCGCCTCGCCCATGCTTGCCCTGCTTGCCCCGGTTCGCTCCCTGGCTCGTGCCCCTGCGCTCGCCGCCGTCGGCTTCGTCGCCTTCGCCGGCCTCGCCGCGTGCGATCGGCCCCCTTCGGCCGATTCCCTGAAGGAGTGGACGTCCGCCGACCACCACTCCGCCGACGACGACCGGCTGTCCGGCGGCGCCGCGGCCGCGCAGCAGGGCCCGCGGCAAGGGCCCGGCGGCGCCGCGAGCGACGTGGCGCAGCTCGTCGACCTCACCTGGCGTCAGCAGTGCACGAGCTGCCACGGCCCCATGGGCCGGGGCGACGGCCAGATGGGCCCGATGGTCCAGGCCCCCGACCTCACCCGTGCCGACTTCCAGGGCCAGGCGACCGACGCCGCCATCGCCGCCGTCATCAAGACAGGGCGAAACCGCATGCCCCGCTTCGACCTGCCCGACCCCGTCGTCGCCGGCCTGGTCGCCCGTATTCGCGCGCTCGGCGCCGTCCCGGCCGGCCACTGAGGGAGCGTAGCCGCTCTTGCTCCGGACAATCATGTTACTGTGATGATCTTGCCGAGGGCGGGATGACGCAGCCGGAGGACGACAAAGCAGACGTGGGGGCCGCCGGGGCCGAGGTCGCGACGAGGGCCCTCCAGGGTCGCGAGTCGGGGGTCGGGCTTCAGCTCGTCGTCATGTCGGGCAGCGCCAAGGGCACCGCGCGGCGCGTCGGCGAGCGCCTGCGCATCGGCAAGGCGCCCGACAACGATCTGATCCTCTCGGACGACACCGTCTCGCGCCACCATTGCGAGCTGACCCGCGCCGCCGATGGCCTCCGCGTCCGCGACCTCGGGTCCACGAACGGCACGAAGGTGCAGGGCGCCCGCATCTCCGAGGCCGTCGTGCAGCCCGGCGCGGTGCTCAAGGTCGGCGAGATCGAGATCGCCGTGCGCCCCGCCGTCCGCAGCATCGAGGTGATGCCGAGCGACAAGACATGGTTCGGACCTGCCATCGGGCAGAGCCTCGCCATGCGGAACATTTTCGGCGTGCTCGAGCGCATCGCGCCGACCGACGCGACCGTGCTGCTCGAGGGCGAGACCGGCACCGGGAAGGACGTCCTCGCGCGCGCCATCTGGAGCGAGAGCACGCGCGCGCAAGGCCCCTTCGTCGTGGTCGACTGCGGGGCCGTGAGCTACTCGCTCCTCGAGAGCGAGCTGTTCGGCCACGAGCGCGGCGCCTTCACCGGCGCGGTCGCGTCCCGGCAGGGCGCCTTCGAGCTCGCCGACGGCGGCACCGTGTTCCTCGACGAGATCGGCGAGCTCCCGCTCGACGTGCAGCCCAAGCTCCTCCGGGTCCTCGAGACCAAGGAGTTTCGCCGCGTCGGCGGCAACCGCACCCTCAAGTCGAACGTGCGGGTGCTCGCCGCGACCAAGCGCAACCTCCAGCGCGAGGTGCAGGGCGGCAAGTTCCGCGAGGACCTCTACTTCCGCCTCGCGGTCGTCCCCGTCACGGTCCCACCGCTCCGCGGGCGCCGCGAGGACATCCCGCCCCTCGTCGAGCACATCTTGAAGGCGAGCGGCGGCGGCATCACCGTGAGCGACGAGACCATGCAGGGCCTCCTCTCTCACGACTGGCCGGGCAACGTGCGCGAGCTCCGCAACGTGCTCGATCGCGCGGTCTATCTCGCCCGCGCCGCGGGCCAGGCGGAGCTCACGATGGTCTCTCTCCCGAGCTCCGGCGCCTCGACGAGCGACGTCTTCCACTTCGAGCCGGGCCGCAGCTACCGCGAGACGCGCGCCAAGTACGACGGCGAGTTCGAGCGCCGCTACGTCAAGTGGCTGCTCGGCCGGCACGGCGGGAACGTGAGCGCCGCGGCGCGCGACGCCAAGATGGACCGGAAGCACCTGCACGACATGGCCAAGAAGCACGGCCTTCGCGGCAACGAGCACGAAGAAGACTGAGGCCGCCCAGGGCGGCCTCGGCGGGCGCCCGTCAGAACGTCGCGCTCAAGCTCAGGGTCCCGAGGTAGGCGCGCGCGTTCGAGACGGGCGTGCCGCCCAGGGTGTACTCGGAGTACGAGAAGCCGGTGACGCTCGCCGAGAGCACGAACTTCAGGCCCTCGAAGACGCCCGCGATGCGGCCGGAGTCCGGCGCGAGCGCCCAGACCCCGCGCACGCCGCCGAGCCAGCTCCAGAAGGGCGACAGCTCCCGGTCGCCGGTCCAGTACTGGCCCTTGGGGCCGAGCGGGGGCGCGCCGGCCGTGTAATCGTCGCTCCAGAAGAGCGCGCCGCCCTGGTCGTAGAGGCGGCCGCGGACCATGACCCGCAGCGACTCGCCGAGCGACTTCTCGAACTCGGCCTCGAGCGTGCCGCTCTTGATGGCCCACGTATCGTAGTACCCGCGGAGAGAGAGGCGGAGGGCCGCCCGGATGGGCCGCAGGTACAGCGCCACCCGCGCCGTCAGCGCCTCGCGGGCCCGCGTCGTCGGCACGTGCTCCTGCGCCTTCACGCCGTCGCCGAGGATGACGCTCCGGTACGGGTCGCTCTGGAGCCCGTCGAGGAGCTGGCCGGTGTACGTGAGCTGCGTCTCGAGGATCGGGGTCCACGACTGAGCCCAGCTCGCCTCGTACGTGTCGATGTCGATCGAGCGCGTCGTGCGGGTCGGGTCGTCGGTGAAGCAGCCGCTCGAGTTCTCGAGGGCGATGAACTGCGTGGGGCTCGTCTCGCTCGCCGCCTGCACGCGGTCGCAGACGCTGTCGAAGTTGCGCGCGTACGAGAGCTCGAACTGCGTATTGTGCTGCAGCGCGTCGGTGCGCGCGTTCACGTGAATCGAATTCGACCGATAATCGTGCTCGGTCGAATACGCATATCCGGCCGTCAGCGAGGTCGTGTCGCCCTTCAGCTCGACCTCCCCTCGCCCGAGGTTGCGGACGTCGTGCACGCTGGCCGTCGTGATGACGTCCGCGCCGTGCGTCGCCTCGAAGTTCGGGCCGGCCTTGGTCGCGACGCTCGCGCCCGACACGACGTCGGCCTCCCATCCGCCGCGCACGTCGAGCCACGACCACGGCGACGCCTGCACGTCGGCCGACGGCGTGTAGACGAACATGTGGGTGCGCGTCGGCGCCTCGTAGAAGACCGAGTGCGACGTGTCGAACTCCGCGACCTGCGCGCGCGACGGCCGCGCCCAGGCCGCGAGCGCGGCGAGGAGCGCGAAGCCGGCGAGCGCCGCGAGCGGACGCGGAGAGGCTAGTTGCACCCGCACCCTCCGCCCGCGACGCCGGTGCCGCCCATCGACCCTTCGCGGTTGTCGATCGCGTGCTGCAGCGCCGCCTCGTGCCGCGCCTCGGAGTCGAACTGCATCGTCGGGTCGGCGAGGATCGCGCGCTGCTGGGGGGCGAGCGTGGCGCAGCCGGACGTGGAGAGGACGGCGGCGAGGCCCGCGATCGCCAGCGACGTCCCGATCGTTCGCGTCATCGGCCGCTCCCCATCAGAAGTACACGCCGAGGCCGCCGGCGTAGGTTTGGGCGTTCTTGTACGAGTCGGCCGCGAAGACCGAGAGGTTCGTCGCCTCGAGCCGCACGAGGATGCGCCCGCGGAGCGCGAAGAGCAGGCCGCCCCCCGCGCGCGCGACGTAGTAGTCCTCGTGCTGCGCGATGAAGGACGTCGGGTTCCCGCGCAGGCTCAGGCCGCCCGCCGACAGGCCCACGAACGGGCAGAGCGCCCAGTGCGGCGCGAGGAAGATCGACACGCCGCCCCCGTAGAGCACCTGCGCGCCCGCCGACGTCAGCCCGTCGCCGATGAAGGCCTCGAGGCTGACGCTCTCGTGCAGGACGAGCGAAGGCCGCGCCTCGATGTACCCGAAGCGCTGCACGCCGTCCCCGACGACCGGGATGCTCAGCACGCCGCCCATGAGCGCGAGCCCCGCGCGCGACCCCTCGAGCGGCGGGGGCGCGAGCAGGCCCGGACGCGAGGGCGCGCCCTCGGCGCGGGCGTCGACCGCGAAGGGCTGGAGCTCGTCGCCCAGGGCATACGCCGCCCGCCCGTCGGGGAGGAGCACCTTCAGCCAGAAGCCGGCGCTCGGGCGCCCGTCGAGCGCGAAGGTCTCTCCCCTGTGGCCCTCGTAGATCACCCGGTAGCTGACGCCCGGCCCCGAGCGGAGCTCGGCCGCGTCGACGACCACCCGCGCGAAGGCCTCGGGCTCCTCGTCCGCGCGGGCCGGCCGCGCGGAGACGGCGAGCGCCGCGAGGACGATCGCGGCGAGGAGGGCCCGGTGGAGCGCCTTCATTTCGACGCCCAGGTGCTGAGGATCAGCTTCACGGTCGGATCGTCGGGGCTGAAGATGACCCGCGGGTGATTGACGTTGTTGCTCGGGCGGACATAGAGCGGCGCGGTGGTGTAGTCGCGGCTCATCTCGAGCGAGACCGCCTCGAAGTCGCTCTCCGCCGCGCCGGTGGTCTGGGTGGGATCGAGCGGGTGGTCGCCGCCGCCACAATCGACGGTCGGGTGGGCGATGAGCGCCATGCCGCTGACCGAGGAGCTGTAATGGCAGCTATTGTTGTCCGAGGCCTGCCCGGGCCCGCACTTGTTGGCCACGATGAACGCCGGCTCGACGTGGCAGAAGTAGTAGTCCGCGTCGAAGACCTCTTCGGGGACCACGAAGTCCGGGCCGGGATCGATGGTCGTGCACCCCGTCAGCGCGAGGACCCCCCCCACCGGGAGCAGCGCGAACCATCGGCCGCGTCCGATCGTCGTCGAGGCGGCCACCTTTACGACGATAAACCCGCGAGGTCTGCCGTCGCAACGTTCCTGCGCCGCCCCGACCTCACGCCGCGCGCGTGTGTCCCCACACCCACGCCGTGTGGATGCGGAGCCGCATCGCCGTCGTTCTTGCTGTTCGATCTCGAGCTCGGTCGACGTCGCCGACGACCACGAACGTCGCGCGCTCCTCGCCACGCGTCGGGGGCGGCCATTCGAGCGCCGGGGCCAGAGGGGCCAGAAAAGCCGACTCGCAAAATGAGCCAACCTAACAGTGTCTCCCGGGTGGGGAGCTCGAGGGGAGCGGCCGCGCTCCCCTCGAACGAGACGATGGACCCGTTGACCCGGATCCTTTTCGCGATCGTTTCTGCGAGGGAGCGCGCGCGCACCGTGGTCTGGCGGTCGCACACGTTGGAACGATCCATGCGACTCGTTGACCTCGCTGACGTCGGTTTCGCTTGCGTCGAGGCTTGGCTCATCGGTAGAAATTGGACCAGCCGCTGTTGGGTGTCGTAACTTCGCTTACATGTAGTCTGCCGGGCAGAAGCAGATTGTCGTCGGCGCACGAAAAATCGTTCTCGCTCTGCTCTCGCACTGCAAAGTCGGACATCCTCGCGGAGATTTCACGAATGAAGCTGACCCCCTGGTACCTCGTGGCCATCGCTCCCATCGCCGTCGCTGGTTGTTCGGGGGCCTTCCTGGGTCACTGCGCGGTCCTGGCGGTCACGCTCTGCATCTTCGTCGGCACCCTCACGCTGGGGAAGCACACGCCGGTCGCTGGCGTGCAGAAGCTGCCGATGGCCTCCGCCGAGGCCACCGACGCGCACGATCGCTGAGCGCACCCGCGGGGCGCAGTGTTGCGCTAAGGTTTCTCCTCCCGGGCGGCACCCCGGGAGATCATGAGCGAGGTCAACAAGAACGGCCACGAGCGCCTGAAGTCGCTGCGCGACTTCACGCTCGCCGACCTCGAGTCCATCCGGCTCATCCTCCGGGGTGACTCGGTCATCGACTGGCGCCGGCTCGACTTCGGCACCGAGGACGAGGTGCACGAGTTCTTGCGCTCGCAGGAGCTCCACCCCGAGGACCCGTCCGACCGCGAGCGCATGGAGTACGTGAAGGGCGAGGCCGTCGCGTACCTCCGCCGGCAATTCGATTATCCCATCCCCCGGCCGGTCGAGCGCTCGACCGTGCCCGAGCTCATCTTGCTCGCGGCGGGGCGCGGCCACCGGGCCATGTGCGCGTGCACGATCCTCAAGTGCATGCACATCATCCATCACCTCGACGGGCGCGAGCTCCTCTTCGTGCTCCCGATGTCGGACCAGGAGGTCTTCCACATCGTCGAGGAGAAGGTCTACCGCGTGATCGGCGCGATGCTGGCCGCGGGCTTCCCCGTCGTCGAGTTCGTGGGCGGCCGCAAGCACAAGGACTCGCTCGTCACCAAGCTCCTCTCGAAACAAGAGACGATCGCCGCCCAGATCTTCGACAAGCTGCGATTTCGCGTGGTGACGCGGGGCCGCGACGACATCTTTCCGATCCTCCAGTATCTGACGAAGCGGCTCTTTCCCTTCAATTACGTGGTGCCCGGTCAGAGCATCAACTCGGTCGTGGGCTTCCGCGCGTATGTCGAAAAGACCCCGCTGAAGGCCCTCCTCCCGCAGCTTCAGCCGCACGGCGAAGACGAGGACGACCTCACGCCGAGCGACAACCAGTTCTCGGCCGAGTCGTATCGAATCATCCACCTCGTGGTCGACATGCCCGTGCGCCTGCCGAAGCGCATCCTCGACGGCGCGCCGGCGAGCGCCGCCGCGCTCGGCAACGTGATCTTCGTCATCTGCGAGTTCCAGATCGTCGACCGCGAGACCGAGGCCCACAACGAGCTCGGCGACGCCTCGCACGCCCGGTACAAGGACCGGCAAAAGAAGGCCGTGATGCGCCGGCTCCAGCTCGGCGGCCACCAGGTGGCGGGGCACGGCGCGGCGGCAGGCGGCGCGGCCGGACCGGCTCCCGAAGCGTCGCAGCCTTCCCTTCCGCACGACGCCTCGCAGCCCTCGCTCCCCGTCGCCGACCCTTCGCAGCCCGCACTGCCGAGCGAAACGGCGGACGGGAGGGACCGCCAAACCGGGCCGGACTCTGGCGAATCGGGGGGGTCGATTCGGGTCGCTTCCGACGTGCGCAAAGGCAAGTAACGGAGTAGAAGTGGCGCCCTATGCGCCTCTTTAGCGGAAAAGTCCCCACCATCGCGACAGAGGCCACTCGCGCCCTCCTGGCCTCGAATGACATCGAGGCCGAGCGTCCGAAGGAGGTGGAGGCCGACATCGCGTCCGTGCTCACGCAGTACCTGAGCGACGAGCGCGAGGTGAACGACCGCGCCAAGGACGTCCTCGAGCGCACCGGCAAGGCGCAGACCGACTTTCAGCGCGTCCGCAAGCTGGTCGCCGACGAGAAGGGCATCAAGGTCGGGGACGACGCGCTCGACTACCTGCTCGACCAGGTCGTCGAGATGCTCATGCACTCGGGGAACGTCGATGAGGTTTACGTCGAAGACGTCGATCTCCGGCGGAAAATGGCGCCCATCTTCAAGAAGCACATGGGCGTCGACTCGTCCCTCGAGGACGAGGTCCGGGGCCAGCTGAAGCACGTCCGCGAGGGGACCCGCGAGTGGGAAGTGGAATACTCCCGCGTCCTCGAGCAAGTGAAGCGCCGCAAGGGGCTCTAGCGTGTCGGTCCGGCTTCTCGTACGGTCAGAAGTCGCATGCGCAGCATGACGGGCTTCGGGCTCGGCGAGGTACCCCTGGGGGGCGGCAAGCTCGGGGTCGAGATCCGCGGCGTGAACCATCGCTTCCTCGACGTGCGCGTCCGCGTCCCGCGCGAGCTCGGGGACCTGGCGGCGTTCGTGGAACAGGTCGCCCGCGAGCACCTCACGCGCGGCCGCTACGAGGTGGCGCTCCGGGTGGAGGGTACGACCATCGGCGCCCCGGTGCTCGACCGCGACCGCGCCCGCGCCGCTTACCGGGCCCTGACCGAGCTCCGCGACGAGCTCGCGCCGGGGAGCGAGGTGCCCCTCACGCTCCTCGGGAGCATCCCCGACCTCTTCGTCTCTTCCGTCGACCGCGAGGCCGACGCCGTGCGCGAGGCCACCCGGCGCGCGTTCGCCTCGGCCACCACCGCCCTCGACGCCATGCGCGCCCGTGAAGGCGCCGCCCTCGCCGAGGACCTCGTGCGCCGCCTCGAGCGCGTGCGCCGGCTCGCGCGCGACATCGAGCGCCGCTCGCCCGACGTGCTCGAGGCGCACCGAAGGCGCCTGCGCGACCGGGCCGACCGGCTGCGGCTCGCGACCGAGATCGACGTCGACGCCGCTCGCCTCGAGCAGGAGATCGCGATGTTCGCCGAGCGCTGCGACATCTCCGAAGAGCTCACGCGCCTCGAGAGCCACTGCGCGCAGCTCGCCGCGCTCCTCGGGAGCGACGAGGCCATCGGGCGGCGGCTCGACTTCCTCTTGCAGGAGATGGCGCGCGAGGCGAACACCGTGGGCGCCAAGAGCCCCGACGCGCAGATCGCGCACTCGATCGTCGAGGTGAAGGCCGAGATCGAGCGGATGCGCGAACAAGTCCAGAACGTCGAATGAATCCCTACGACGACTTCTTGCTCCTCATCCTCTCCTCGCCGAGCGGCGCGGGGAAGACGACCCTCACCCGCATGCTCCTCGAGCGCTGCCCCGAGCTCCGCTTCAGCGTCTCGCACACCACGCGGCCGCCGCGCAGCAACGAGGTCGACGGGCGCGATTACCACTTCGTCGATCGCGCGAAGTTCCTCGAGCTCGTCGGGCAGGGCGCCTTCCTCGAGTGGGCCGAGGTGCACGGGAACCTCTACGGGACCTCCATGAGCGAGGTCGACCGCGCGCGCGCCGTCCGCGGCTGCGCGGGGATGATCTTCGACATCGACTACCAGGGGGCGCGGCAGATCAAGTCGAAGGTCTCCGACGTGGTCACGGCCTTCATCCTGCCGCCGTCGATGGACGAGCTCCAGAAGCGCCTCCGCGGCCGCGCGAGCGAGACCGAGGAGCAGGTGCAGAAGCGCTTCAACGGCGCCCGCCGCGAGATCGAGCACTACGCCCTCTTCGACTACCTGGTCGTGAACGAGGACGTGCAGCGCGCCTTCGACGAGCTCAGGTCCATCGTCGTGGCCGAGCGGACCCGGCGAGCCCGCCGGGCCCCCCTCGCCGAGTCCCTCCTCAGGGTCGGCCAGGTCGGTCGCCTGGGCGGCGGCTGATGGCTCGACGAGTCTTGGCTTCGCCGGAGCATGCGGGCTAGAAGCGGGTTCACCCCATGAGCTCGAACTTCGTCCTTGCCGTCATCGGCGGCAGCGGCCTGTACGACATCCCGGGCCTCACCGCCGTGGAAGAGGTGCGGGTCGACACCCCGTTCGGGCCCCCCAGCGACGTCATCATCCGCGGGCGCCTGAACGACACGGTGCTCCTCTTCCTGCCGCGCCACGGTCGGGGCCACCGCATCCCCCCGCACCTCATCGACTTCCGCGCGAACGTCTGCGCCCTCAAGCTGCTCGGCGCCACGCACCTCCTCAGCGTGAGCGCGGTCGGCTCGATGAAGGAAGAAATCGCGCCCGGCGACTTCGTGGTCGTCGACCAGTTCATCGACCTCACCAAGGGCCGCCTCTCCACGTTCTTCGGCGACGGCCTCGTCGGGCACGTCGCCTTCGCCGACCCCGTCTGCGACCAGCTCTCGATGGCGGTCGCGTCCGCGGCCACCCGCGCCGGCGCGCGCGTGCATGCGGGCGGCACCTACGTGTGCATCGAAGGGCCCCAGTTCTCCACGCGCGCCGAGAGCTTGCTCTACCGCTCGTGGGGAGTATCGGTCATCGGGATGACCGCGATGCCGGAGGCCAAGCTCGCGCGCGAGGCGGAGCTCCCGTACGCGCTCCTCGCCCTCGCGACCGACTACGACTGCTGGCACCAGTCCGAGGAGGACGTGACCGTCGAGGCGGTGATCAAGGTGCTCGCCGAGAACGTCGCAAACGCGCGCCGCACCATCGGCGAGCTCGCCCCCACCCTCCCCGACCCGTCCACGAGCCGCGCGACCGGCGCGCTCGCCTCGGCCCTCATGACCTCTCGCGATCGCATCCCGCCGGCGGTGCTCTCGCGGCTCGACTGGCTCGTCGGCAAGTACGTCGTCTAGTTTTGTCGCCTAGTTCTCCCAGATACGAGGAATCCGTGAACAGTCCCGACCCGCTCCTCATCGTCGGCTCGATCGCCTTCGACGACCTCGACATGCCGTCCGGCGAGCACCGCAACGTGCTCGGCGGAGCCGCCACCTACGCCTCGCTCGCGGCCTCCCTGGTCGCCCGCGGCGGCGCGCGCGTGGTCGGCGTCGTGGGCGCCGACTTCCCCGAAGCGCACCTCGGCGACCTCCGCGCGCGCGGCGTCGACACCACGGGCGTCGAGCGGGCCGACGGGCGCACCTTCCGCTGGCACGGGCGGTACTCGGCCGACCTCGGCAGCCGCACGACGCTCGACACGCAGCTCAACGTCTTCGCCGACTTCTCGCCGAAGATCCCCGCGGCGCACCGAACGAGCCCGTTCGTGCTCCTCGGCAACATCCACCCCAAGCTGCAGTGCGCCGTCCTCGAGCAGGTGCAGAAGCCCAAGCTCGTCGCCGCCGACACGATGAATTTCTGGATCTCCGGGGAGCCCGCGGCCCTCGCCGACCTGCTCGGCCGCATCGATCTCCTCATCATCAACGACGAGGAGGCGCGCGAGCTCTCGGGCGCGCAGAACCTCGTGCGCGCGGCGGCCGAAATCCGCAAGCGCGGCCCCAAGATGCTCGTCATCAAGCGCGGCGAGTTCGGCGCGCTCCTCTTCGACGAGGTCGGCGCGTTCTTCGTGCCCGCGTACCCGCTCGAAGAGGTGCTCGACCCCACCGGCGCGGGCGACTCGTTCGCGGGGGGCCTCATGGGCTACCTCGCGTCGCGCGGCGAGGTGACGCCATCGATCCTCCGCAAGGCGATGTTCTTCGCGTCGGCGCTCGGGAGCTTCTGCGTCGAGGGCATCGGGCCGTCGCGCCTCCTGGCGATCGGCCGGTCCGAGGTGGCCGCGCGGCTCGCGGCGTTCGCGCGGCTCGTCGACCACGGCGGGGACCTGACGCTCCCGGTATGAAGGGCCTCTGATCGCATGGGAGTCGACGGGGACCTGCGCGCGTACGACGCGCTCTCGAGCCACCCTCGCCTCGGGGACCTGGCCGACCTCGCGCACCAGGTCATGACGAGCGCCGCGGAGGCGCACCGCACGGGCACCCCGTCGCGGCGCGCCCTCGACCTCGCCGCCGAGCGCTCGCTCGCCCGCCCCGACGCCGCGACCTCCTTCGGCAACGCGCTCGACGTGCTCGAGCGCGGCCCGCAGGGTGGCGACGAGCGCTCGCTCGCCCGCGCCCTCGCGGCCCACGCCCTCGCGGTCCACCGCCCGCGCGAGGGCGAGGAGACCCTCGCCGCGCACGACCTCCTCTGGCTCGCGGCCCACACGCCGTACGACGCGCTCGGCCTCGTCGATCGCGCGCTCGGGCCCGACGGCCCGCGCCTCTGGACCGCGATCCACGCCGCCCTCGAGAGCGGGCTCGCGAACGTGCTCGGCCCCGCGCCCCTGCCCGGCGCGCCCGCGCGCACGACCAGCCGGCCCCCGCCGGCCACGCCGGTCTCGGGCGTCATGGCGCCCGCGCCCCGCGGCCCGGTCGCCACGGCGCTCCTGGGCCTGACGGGCGTGCTGCTCCTCTGGCACGCGGCGCGGCTCTTCGGGCGCTTCGCGCTCGCGTACCGCGCCCCGGCCGAGGTGGCGCTCTCCGAGGACGGCGGCGTCCGCGTGCGCTGGCACGTCGAGCTCCTCGGCCGCACCCTGCGCGACTGCGACGTCCTCGTGCCGCGCGCGACGCTCGCGCGGGCCGCGCGAGAGGTGCGCTTCTCCGGCGCGACGCTGTACGGCGGGCTCCTGGCGCTCGCGATCGGAAGCTACGTGGGCGTCTCGGCGTTCGTCGACGGCGTGCGCGCCGCCTCGCCGGCGCTGCTCGCGGCGGGGCTCGGCATCGTCGCGCTGGGCCTCGGGCTCGACTTCGTCTTCACGTGCGTCCTGCCCGCCACGCGCGGCCGCTGCCGCGTGCTCTTCGTGCCGCGCCGCGGGGCGAAGCTCTGCGTGGGCGAGGTCGATCGCGCCCGCGCCGACGCGATGCTCGCCAACCTCACCGCCGCCACTCGCACGTAGAGAAGAGAACGAGACTAGCGGGTCGCGACGTCGTGCTCGCCGGTCATGCGCTCGCCGAGCACCGCGTCGAGGTGCCCGGCCGACGCGCGCACCTCGAGCCGCACGGTGCGCGCGCCCTCGGCCGGCGCGCACACCTTGGACCCCGCGGCGTGCGCGGCCTCGGAGCGGTCAATCTCGTCGCTGCCCTCGAAGACGCGGAGCTCGAGGCCCGCGCCGTCGCCCTGGGCGCCCACGGCGACGCGCATGCACTTGCCCGCCGGGACCGTCTCGCTCCACGACGTCGAGCGCTCCGCGTCGAGCGCGAGCTCGCGCGTGGCGAGCGTCTTGCCGTCGAAGAGGTCGTCGGGCCCCTCGGCCGCGCGCGCGAGCATGCGGGACGCGGCGAGCGGGTGCGCCTCGAAGACGCGGTCCCTCCAGCGCTCGGTCCGGAGCGTGACCGCGAACGGGCCCGGACGGCCGCGCGCCTCGAGGTCGAGGTGCGCGGCGCTGCGGCCGCACACGAAGAGCGCGAGCGACGAGGACGCCTCCGCCGATCCGAGCAGCCCGCCCGCGTCCGTCCACGCGCGCGCCTCGACCAGCGCGAGGGGCGCGCCGGCGACGACGTCCACGCGGCCGCACGCGCCGTCGAGGGGCTTGAGGTCGAGCGGCACGCTCGCGCGGTGCCCGAGCG
Organism: uncultured delta proteobacterium; assembly: GCA_963797395.1. Lineage (GTDB taxonomy): Bacteria > Myxococcota_A > Polyangia > Polyangiales > Polyangiaceae > Palsa-1150. The sequence continues at coordinate 2,213,178 of CAWCPA010000006.1, read as the reverse complement.
TCAGGGAGCCGGACGTGGTCGCGAAGGCGGCGTCGTAGCCGTCCTTGGCGAGGAGGGCGTCGCGCGCGGTCTTGGCCTTCTCGAGCGTCTGGGTCGGCGCGACCCACGCGATCTCGGGCCGCGTGGAGAGGTCGCGCGCTCCGTCCCCCGACGCCCGCGCGAGGACCACGGCCGCGAGCCCCCGCCCGACGTGCGGGCGCACGGCGAGCGTCCCGGCGACCTGGATCGGCGAGCACACCGTCAGCGTGCGCGGCCCGCTCCCCTCCTTCGCGCGCGCGACGACGCGCCCCTGCTCGTCGATCGCCTCCACGTCGAGGAGCGCCACGTCGTCGTCCGGCACCACCACGGCGTCGACGCACTCGTCGGCCTCCACCGGCATCGCCGCATACGTCGGCAGGCGCGCGTCGACCGCGAGCGCCACGCGCCGGAACTCCCGCCACGTGCCGCCGAGCACGTCCCGGTGCGCGCGCACCGCGTCGTCGAGGCCGGGCCACGCCTCGGCGGGGCGCGGGCCCTGCCCGGTGAGGCCCCGGGCGCCGAGCGCGCGCGCCACGATGATCGCGCGCTCCCGCGAGACGAGCTGCGCGCCGACGGCCACGAGCCCCTCGCCCTCCACGACGTGCGCCGCGAGGTACACGCGCTCGGGGTGCGGCGAACAGAGCATGACCGTGGGGTGCACGTCGCGCCCCTCGTCCACCGCGAGGGTCGTGCCCTCCTCGGAGTAAATCGCGGCGTCGATGTCGTCGATCGACGACGAGCCGCGCGCGTAGCCGAGGACGCAGTCGTCGCTGGGCACGTCGACGAACCCGCCGACCCACCCGTTGTCGACGGCCTGCGCCGAGGCCACCAGCGACGGCGCGCCCGCGCCGAGCCGCGACGCGCGCGCCGGGAGCTCGCCGAGGAGGAGCCGCGCGTCGAGCTGCCCCGCCGCCACGTGCGGCGCCGGGAGCGTCGCGACGGCCGGGCTCTGCCCGCCGCCGCGCGAAGACCCCACGCAGCCCGCCGCGCCCCCGACCGCGAGCACCGCCGCCACCATCGCAGACGCCTTCACGGGACCTCCCAGGCGGACGAGCCGAGCCGGTAGAGCGCCAGCCCCCAACCGAGGAGCGGCGTTCCCCGCGCCTCCACCTCCGCGACCGCGCCCGCGCGCTCGCCCGCGCAGAAGGCCACGACCGCGCCGTTCTCGTCGACCCCGCGGTCGTCGAACGCGTCGCGCGCGCCCACGTGCACGCGCAGCCCGACCGCGCGGGTGGAGCCCTGCACGACCGACACGAGCGCCAGGTAGCAGGCGCCCGGCTCGATGCCGAACGGCACCTGCGTCGTGCCCGAGCCGCCCTGCGCGAGGAGCACCGGCTCGCGCAGGAGCGACCGCACGTGCCGCGTGAGCAGCACGTGCGCCATCCGCGCGCGCGCGTCGGCGCCCCACAGGGCCGGCAGGCGCTCCGGCATCGGCCACGCGTAGTGCGCGACCAGCACCGGCTGGTCGGGCGGCGAGCCGACGAAGACGACCTCCACGTTCGTGACCTCGCCCACGCACAGGTCGAGGCGCGCGTCGGGCGCGTCGGTGCGGTCGCGCGCGAGGACGCGGTCGCCGGAGCCGTCGCGCATCTCGGCGTCGAGATCGAGCTTGCCCTTCTGGCCCGGCGCCGTCGCGCGCGGGTCGACGGCGAAGAGCTGGAGGGTGTGGCACCCCGGCTCGAGCGTGTCCTCGCCCGCGCCGGTCCCGTCGGGGCCCGCCGGCCACGTGGTGCGATCGAGGACGTTCGCGCCGTCGCGCCGGGCGCGGGCCTCGCCGAGCTCCGCGCGCTTGTCGGGCGCGGGCAGCGCGGGGAGGTTCCCCGGCTCCGGGGCCGGCGTCGTCGAGCCGCCCGTGCGCTCGGGCAGGACCGTGCGCATCGGCTCGAGCGGCCTGGCCGAGCGCGCGACGATCGTCTCGAACGCGCCGCGCCCCGAGTCGTTGGTCACGAGGAGGCGCCGGGGGACCGGTCCGCCGCACGCCTCGATCGAGAGCGCGCCCGCCTCGCTCGGGATGCGCGCGGACGCGTCGTCGGCGCCGCGGTCGCCGGCCCTGGCGTGGAAGCCCATCCCGCGCGAGCCGAGGAGGACGATGGTCGTGCACTCGCCCTCGGGCAGCGGCGGCAGGGTGAGCGCCAGGGTCTCGTCGTCGTTCAGGAAGCGCGGCACGTCGACGACGACCGACGCGCCGGCGTCCCGCCAGGCGCCGGCGAGCCGGTCGGCCGCGGCGCGGAGCTGCGCGCGCGCGTCGCGCGCGGCGCCGCAGCAAGCCAGGGCGACGGCGATGGCGATGGCCGCGACCCCGCCCGGCGCGGCCCGACGGTGCATCGTCAGGCGCCCTCTCGCACCTCGAGGGGCGTCTCCAGGAACGCGAGCTTGCTCGGGTCCCAGATGAAGAGCTTGCGGTCGTCGACCGTACCGCCGCGCACGCTCGTCACGAGGTACGCGAGGTCCCACGGCGGCTCGCCCTGGCCCATCTTCGCGACCTCCGCGTCGGTGGGCGAGAAGTACGCCCCGACGTCGAGGTGCGAGTGGTAGAGAACCTTCACCGGCCGCCCCTCGGCGTCGCCGCGGCGAATCGCGCCCTCGAACTTCATCGAGTCGATGTCGAAGTACGTGCGGCCCGTGCGCGGGTACTGCTCGGGGTCGAGGCGGTGCAGCGCGTTCGCGCGGTTCACCATCGGTACGATTCCGTCCACCACCGGGCCGTCGGCCGCGGGCCCCACGAGGAAGCCGCAGCTCTCCTCGTCGCGCTCGTAGGAGCGCCGCGCCTCCTCGTCGACGCGGTCGATCACGCTCTTCGCGATGACCAGATGGCCCTCGATCCACGGGTGCTTCTTCACGTCGCGCATCTACGAGGTCTCCTCGCGCCGGGCGCCTTCGGCCCGCCGCTGCCGGGTGTCATCATCATGGCTCACCAGACGTACCGGCGCTCCCAGCGCATGGGGGCGAAGTAGCGGTCTCCGCGGTCCGCGACGATGCAGACGACGCACCCGCCCCGCCCGCTCGCCTGGAGCTCGCGCGCGACCTGCAGCGCCCCGAACACGTTCGCGCCGGACGAGTGGCCGATGTGCAGGCCCTCCTCGCGAGCGAGCCGGTCGGCCATGTCCCACCCGTCCTCGGTCGTGACCGGCAGGATGCGGTCGGGGACGCTCGCGTCGTAGATGGGCGGAACCAGGCTGCTCGCCAGGTGCTTCAGGCCCTCGAGGCCGTGGAGCGCGTCGCGGGGCTCGACCGCGACGCACTCGACGCGCCCGCCGTCGGGCCGCGCGTGCATCTTCAGCCGGCGCGAGGTGCCCATCATCGTGCCGGTCGTGCCGAGGCCCGCGACGAAGTGCGTGAGGCGGTCGCCCAGCGCGTCGAGGATCTCGGGGCCGGTGCCGTCGAAGTGCGCCTTCCAGTTCGAGGGGTTCGAGTACTGGTCGGGGTAAAAGTACGTGTCGGGGTCCTTGGCGACCATGTCCCGCGCAAGGCGGATGGCGCCGTCGGAGCCCTCCATCGGGTCGCTGTAGACGATCTCCGTGCCGAAGGCCTTGGCGATGTCCTTGCGGGCCTTGCTGACGTTCGACGGCATGACGAGCCGTATCCGCACGCCGAGCGCCGCGCCGAACAGCGAGTAGGCGACGCCGGTGTTGCCGCTCGTCGAGTCGATGAGGATCTTGTCGCGCGTGAGGCGCCCGTCGGCGAACGCGTCGAGCATCATCCGGAGCGCGGGGCGGTCTTTCACGCTGCCGCCGGGGTTCGCGAACTCGAGCTTGGCCCAGACCTCGACCTCGGGGACGTCCTTCGTGACCTTCCGCAGCCGGACGATTGGCGTGTTGCCGACCGCGTCGACCACGGACTCGATGCGGCGCCCGCGCGCCTTCGCGGCGAGGCTCACGTGGCGCCCTCGAGCGCGCGCCGCAGCAGCGCCAGCGCCTCGAGCGCGCCGCGCGCGACGTCGCCCGCGGCCGCGTCGTGGAAACCGCCCGGCGGCGACGGCGCAGGCGCGCCCTCCGCAAGCTCGGCGACGAGCTCGGCGCGGACGGACGGGTCCACCTCGGCGGCGGCCGCGACGAGCGCCGGCTCGCGCACGCGAAGGAGCCCCACGCCGGCGCCGGCGAGGTAGCGCGCGGCCACCTCGCCCGCGAGGCCGACGGAGCGCACGTCGGCGATCGCGCCGGCGATGCGGCGCTGCCCCGTGGGCCCCACGTCCGCGAGGAGGACCTGGCGAGCGTGCCGGTCCATGGCGGCTCAGCCCCCGGCGATCGCCGGGACGATGCTGATCTGGTCGCCGGGCTTGAGGGCGGTCTTGAGGCCCTCGAGGAAGCGCACGTCCTCCTCGCCGACGTAGATGTTCACGAAGCGGCGGACACCCTTCTCGTCGAGCAGACGGTCGCGGATGCCCGGGTGGCGCTTCTCCAGGTCTTCGATCACGTCGCCGACGGTGCCTCCGCTGGCGCTCACTTCGTCCGCGCCTCCGGTCAGCGTTCGCAGCGGGGTCGGGATTCGGACGATCGTCTCCATGGTCACGGTTCTCCTCTCAGCCCGGGCAATACACTAGGGTATCGCGGGCGCAACATAGCTCTCGGGGTGCAGGCGTTCGATGCGGCGCGCGTCGCCGCAGAGCGGACAATCGACGCGGCGGCCGAGGTTTCGGCGGCGCAGGGCACCCGGCGACGCGCCGCGGCCGTCGAAGGTGACGAGCTGCCCGGCGACGGGCGCGCCGTCGAGCCAGGCGAGGGCCAGATTGGCCTGGACGGCGCCGACCACGCCGGCGACGGGGCCCATGACGCCGGCGCCGGCGCAGTTCGGCGCGTTCTCGCCGGGCACGTCCTCGAAGAGGCACCGGTAGCAGGGCGCGCCGTTCGGGCCGACCGCCAGGGCGGTGCCGATCCAGCGCACCGCGGACCCGTGCACGACCGGGACCCCGGCCAGCGCGCACGCATCGGCCGCGAGGAACTTGGTCGCGAAGTTGTCGCTGCCCTCGACGACGAGGTCGTACTCGCGGACGAGCTCGAGCGCGTTCTCGGGGAGGAGGCGCGTCCGGTGGAGGCGGATTGCGACCGGCGGAGGCGCCGGATTCGTTGGCAAGCGAACGAATCGGGCCGCCCGGAGCGCCCGCTGGGCGGCGTCGAGCTTGGGCGCCCCGACGTCGCGCTCCCCGAAGAGGATCTGCCGGTGCAGATTCGACCGGTCGACCTCGTCGTCGTCGCATAGCCCGAGGGTCCCGACCCCCGCCCGCGCGAGCGCGAGCGCCGCGGGGCACCCGAGGCCCCCGACCCCGACGACCAGGACGCGCGCCGCCGCGCGGTTCACCGCGTCACCTCCGGCGGCGAGCCCTCGGGGAACCAGCCCTCGAGGCTGAAGTAGCGCTCGCCCGTGTCGGGCAGCACCGTCACCACGTTCTTGCCGCGCCCGAGCTCGCGGGCGACCTCGAGCGCCACGTGCACCGCGGCGCCCGCGCTGATGCCGACGAGCAGACCCTCTTCGCGCGCGAGCGAGACCTTCGCGCGCCACGCGTCGGCGTCGGTCACCGTGCGGACCTCGTCGACCACGTGCGGGTGGTAGTTACGCGGCACGAAGCCCGGCGCGAGCCCCTGGATCTTCGTCGGGCCCCGCTCGCCCCGGGAGATTGTCGCGCACGCTTCGGGCTCGACGGCGACGATGCGCGGGCGCGGCGAGACCTCGCGGCGGAGGACCTCGCCGACGCCGCTGATCGTGCCGCCCGTGCCCACCCCGGCGACGAAGGCGTCGATTGACAGCCCCTCCATCGCCTCGAGGATCTCGCGCGCCGTGGTCTGCGCGTGGATGCGCGGGTTCGCCTCGTTGTCGAACTGCTGCGGCATGAAGGCGCCCGGCGTGGCCTCGGCGATCGCGCGGGCCTTCGCCAGCGCGCCGTCGAGCTGGAGCGCCTCGGGCGTCAGGACGACCTCGGCGCCGAACGCCTCGAGGAGCTGCCGGCGCTCGAGGCTCATGCTCTCGGGCATCGCGAGGATGCACCGGTACCCGCGGACGCAGCAGACGAGGGCCAGGCCGATCCCCGTGTTGCCGCTCGTCGGCTCGACGACCACGCCGCCCGGCTTGAGACGCCCGGTGCGCTCGGCCTCCTCGATCATCGCGAGGCTGATGCGATCCTTCACGGAGCCGGCCGGGTTGGCCTGCTCCATCTTGGCCCACACCCGCGCACGCCCCTCCTCGCGGTGCCCGAAGGGGCCGCCGCGGAGGGCCACGAGGGGAGTGTTCCCCACGAGCGCGAGCACGTCCTCGACGGCGAGGGGGGCGAGCCTGGCGGGCGGGGACGGAATGGCGGAGACCATGTCTATCCGGGAGGACACTCTCTAGCACGGCACCTCGCCCTTGTGAGCCCTTGTGGTCCCCCTCGCGGCGGCCCGAAGACGGCACGCGCGCTCCATCGCGCTGCAACGAGCGGCGTGCCATATGAAGCCTCAGCCAGCATGCGCGGCTCCGAGCACGCCCGAGCGCTCCACGACGCGCACCCGGCGATCGACCTCCACGCGGACACGCTCATGTGGGCGCGCTGGTTCGGCTACGACATGCTCGAGGCCCACGAGCCGCCCCTCTGGCGCGCGGCCCTGGCCGGGCACATCGACCTGCCGCGGCTCCGCGAGGGCGGCGTCGGCGCGCAGTTCTTCGGCCTCGTCTCGCTGCCGGTGACCGAGCGCGTGCGCGGGAACGCGCGCGTGGTCGACGACCAGATCGACATCCTCCACGACCTGACGACGCGCCACCCCGAGTTCATCCGCCTCGCGAAGACGGCCGCCGACATCGAGGCCTGCCGGCGCGACGGCGCCATCGCGGCCCTCCTCGGCATCGAGGGCGCCCACGCGCTCGAGGGGAACCTCGATCGGGTCGACGCGTTCGCCGCGCGCGGGGTGCGCTACCTGGGCCTGATGCACTTCTCGGCGAACGAGGCGGGGTACCCCGCCTACGGGCGCGGCCGGCGCGACGAGGGCCTGACGCCCTGGGGCTTCGACCTCGTGCGCCGGTGCGAGGCCGCGGGCGTCATCGTCGACCTCGCCCACATCAACCGCCGCGGCTTCCTCGACGCGTGCTCGGTGGCCACCAGGCCGCCGATCGTGAGCCACACCGGCGTTCTGGGCGCGTACGAGCACTGGCGCAACATCGACGACGCGCAGCTCCGCGCGGTGGCCGACAAGGGCGGCGTCATCGGCGTCATCTTCTACCCGCGGTACCTCGGCGGGTCCGGCCTGGACGCGGTGGTCAAGCACCTGCTCCACATCGTGGACGTCGTCGGCGAGGACGCGCCCGCCCTCGGCAGCGACTGGGACGGCTTCATCATCCCCACCCCCTCCCTCGCCGACCCGCGCGGCCTCCCGCTCCTCACCGACGCGCTCCTTCAGGCCGGCGTCTCCGAGCGCGTCATCGCCAAGATCCTCCGCATCAACGCCCTTCGCGTCCTCACATAACGTCCACCTCGAGGCCGCGGGCTTCGAGGCGGCGGGCGAGGTGGTCGGTCCAGGCGTCGGCGTCGGCGCCGGGGGGAGCGCGGAGGGAGACCTCGACGCGGCTGCCTTCGGCGCGGACGAGGAGGGTCGCGCCTTCGAGGGGGCCGGCGCCGAGCTCGAGGCGGACGGCGCCGCGGCGCGCGTCGCCCGACCAGGCGATGCGGCGGACGAGCGCGGGCAGGAGCTCCTCGAGCGAAGGCGGCGGGGCGGGCGCGCCGGCCGGCGCAGGCGCGGTCGGAGCGGCATCGGGGAGCGCGATTGGCGGTGGACCCGCCGCGCCCGCGCCCACGACCGCTGGCGGCCCGAGCTGCGCCGCGTGGCGCGCCGCCCGATGCAGGTCGCCGTCGGCCGGCCGCCGGAGCGCCGCGGCGAAGGTCGCGCTTCCGGGGGCCGGCGCCGGCCCCGTGCGGCCCATGCGACCCCCTGCGGGCGTCCCCCCCAGAGCCAGCGCGACAGGGGGCAGAAGCACCGGAAACATCACGGAATTCGAGCTCATGCCCCCTCATCGGCACGGGCCGGTGGGAAGTTGTGCGACCCTTGACCCAGGGAGCTCGTGGGCTAGGTTCGAGGGAGCCCGCCGCCCCGCAAACCGTGGGGACGGGCGAAAGTCAGGCCGAGGTGATTACGGGTCCCGGGGGTGTCGTCGTCGAGTTTGCAGCGGCGGCTCTCGCGACGGCGATTGGCTCGCTGTTCGCTGCCGGCGACGCGGCGCTGACCGAAATCCCCGAGGGGCGCATGCAGGCGCTGAGCGCCACGGACGCCGCGGGCGCGGCGCCGGCGTTCCGCCGGTTCACGCGCGATCCCACGAGGCTCCTCTCCCGGTGGCTGGTCGGGCGCGTGGTGGCCATCAGCATCGCGACGATGCTCCTCGGCGACGCGGCGCGTCGCATCGGCGCCGAGCGGTTCGCGTTCCCCGTGGCCGTCCTCGGCGCGGTGCTGACGTACGGCACGTTCGCCGAGATTGTCGGGACGCTCGCCCGCCGCCGCCCGGAGCGCGCCGGCGCGCTGGCGCTCGCGTTCCTCCGGCCGCTCGAGTGGCTGCTCGTGCCCCTCGCCGACCCGCTGGCGGTCGTCGGCCGCGCCGTCGGGCGCCGCGTTCCGAAGGCGCGCACCGTCGACGCGCGCATCACCGAGAACGAGGTCCAGTGGGCGGTGAGCGAGGGCGAGCGCGCGGGCGCCATCGCGAACGAGCCGGCCGAGATGATCCGCAAGGTGCTCGACTTCAAGGACCTCACGGCGCGCGAGGTCATGGTCCCGCGCCGGCACATCCTGGGCGTCGATCTGAACACGCCGCTCTCCGAGGTGGTGTCGTTCGTCTCGGCCGAGAAGCACTCGCGGTACCCCGTGTTCCGCGACAGCGTCGACAACGTCGTCGGCCTCCTCTACGCGAAGGACCTCTTCGTCGTGATGCGCGACGGCCGCCTCGCCACCACCAAGCTCGCGGACATCCTGCGCACGCCCGTCATGTTCGTGAGCGAGAGCCAGACCGCCGCGAAGATCCTCCAGGACATGCGCTCCCGGCGGTTGCACCTCGCGATCGTCAGCGACGAGTTCGGGGGCACCGCGGGCATCGTCACGCTCGAGGACATCATCGAGGAGATCGTCGGCGACATCCGCGACGAGCACGACCTCGAGTCGCCCATCCAGTCGATGGGCGACGGGCGCGTCGTGGCCGACGGCTCGGTCGCGCTGGCCGATCTCGCCCAGGCGCTCGGGAAGAGCTTCCCCGACGACGGCGAGTTCGAGTCGCTCGGAGGGCTCATCGTCAGCCGCGCGGGGCGCGTGCCGAAGGTGGGCGCGACGGTCCAGATCGGGGGCCTCAAGCTCATCGTGCGCGAGGCGGACGAGCGGCGCGTCGTGAAGGTCGAGATCGTGCCCGAGCGCGGGCCGCAGCCGGCGCAGACGATCTCGTGACCGCGCCGGAGGCTCCCTCCGAGCTCCGGCTCGTCACGCAGATCCGCGGCAAGGCGCCGAGGCCGCCCTTCGGCCTGAAGGCGTGGAGCGCGTCGGGCGACGCCTTCGCGGTCCTCCTCTCGCGCGCGATCGCCGGCGGGGAGGAGATGGGCGCGTCCGAGGTGGCGGCGCAGCTCCCGGCCGCGTCGTCGCTTCCCGCGCGGACGCCGGTGTGGGTGCTCGGGACCGCGGCGGGCGACGGCGCGATGTGGCGCCTGTTCGGTCGCGGGTCGGCGGTGTCGCGCGCCGCGCGGTGCTCGGCGCTCGTCGCGCGGGGCTACGTCGACGTCGGCGCCGGGGTGGACGCAGCGAGCGGCGCGGACCTCGCGTGGGGACGCGCGCCCTGAGCGGCTCTGCGTCGGGGTCGGCGACCCCGAGCCTCGGCAGCCGCGTATCGCGAGTGGGCAGCCCCGTACCGCGAGTGGGCCACGGCGTAGCGCCCATGAGCGGCGCCGTACGCCCAGTGGGCAGCGCCGTGACGCTCGTGAGCGGCGCCGTACGGCGAGTGAGCAGCGCCGTACCGACGCTGGGGTCGACGACCCCAGCCCCCGGACGCGACGTCCGCCTGCACGTACGGGCCTGACCGCTGGCGGGACGGCCCGTCCGCCTGCCGGGCTACTCGACCTTGCTGAGCGAGTCGGCGAGCGTGCCGGCGATCTCCTCGAGACCAGGCTTGCTCTCGCTGACCACGTCGCCGCCCTCGGGCTTCTGCCCTTCGATGTCGCCGTTGAGCGAGTTCATCGTGCTCATGAGCTGGGCGATCTGCCCGTGCTGCGAGCTCGGACAGACCTTCTCGAAGGTCTGCGGCGCGACCGTGACCGCCGCACCGGTCGGCGGCACCTTGTCGCCGTCGAGCCGGGGCAGCTTCACGTTGCCGGAGCCGCGCGGGTTGATGAACGTCAGCTCGGCGTCGCCGGGGGGCGCGACGGGCGTCACGAGCTGGGCGAGGATGCCGCCCGCGGACCCCGTGTTCTGGTCGAGCACGACGACGTACTGCGCGGGGGCCGAGGCGCCGGCGGGGCGCGCGAGCTCCTCGGTGATCGGCTTCTGCAGCTTGTTGAGGAGCGCGATGACGAGCGCCTTCTTGTCGTTCAGCGCCTGCACGCGCGTGATGAAGTCGAAGAGGTTGCGCGTCGTCTCGGCGGGCACGCCGCTGAAGCGGCGGCCGAAGAGCTTGTCGCCGCCGAAGTCGACGTTCACGGCGGACAGGTCCTGCGCGAGGTTCGCCGGGAACGTGTGCGCCTCGACGAGGCTCTTGCCGCCGTCCTGCACCTTGCTCTTCAGCTGGTCGAGCGCGTCCTTCGCCTTCGCGAGGTCGGCCGCGAGGTCGTGCGCGTCGCGGGTGCTCTGCGCGCGCCCCGCCGACTGCTGCGACGCGCTGCCGCCGAAGTACCCGAGCACGGCGAGCGCCGCGCCGAAGATCACGCCGGCGATGATGCCGCGCTTGAAGCCGCCGCTGCGCGCCTGCTGGACCGCGACCTCGTCGACCTCGATGCGGGTCGCCGCCGCCAGCACGGGGGCCTGCGGAGCGGCCGCGCCCGGGTGCTTGAACGGCTGCACGACCGCCGAGAGCGGGTTGTTCGGGTCGAGCGCCGGGGAGCGCGTCGACGGCATGGGAGGCTTGGGGATGCCCGAGGGCGGGGGCACGGACGCCGCGGGGGGCGGCACCGGCGTGAGAGACGGACCCTGTCGCATCGGCGGCGGCATCTGGGGCGCCGGAACGCTGCCTGTCGCCGTCGGAGGCGGGGGGGTCGCAGCCCCTGGGGCTCCCATCTTCTGAAGACGGGATTTGAGGTCGATCTTCGGTTTTTTCTCGTCCGCCATCGTGGAACCGGCGAGACCTTACGTGCGGCCATGCTCGCGTGTCAACGCGGCTTCGACAATCGACGGCGCTCGACAATCCGCGAGTTGACCGCATCCTCCGTGGCGGGCGTATGCTTCATGCGGCCGTCGCCGCACCTTCTGCGTCCCCGGCGCACGAACCTCCCCCGCGGACTCCCCCCGAGTCCCGTTGCCGTCTCCAAAATGGCCCGCGTCCTCGTCCTCGACAACTACGACTCTTTCACCTTCAACCTCGTTCAGTACCTGGGCGAGCTCGGAGCGACCGTCGAGGTCTTTCCGAACGACGGCATCGACGTGGCCGGGGTACGAAAGAACGCGCCCGACGGAATCCTCATCTCGCCCGGGCCGTGCACCCCGAACGAGGCGGGCATCTCGCTCGAGCTCCTCACGCAGCTCGCGGGGTGGGTGCCCATCTTCGGCGTCTGCCTCGGCCACCAGGCCATCGGGCAGGCCTTCGGGGGCAAGGTGGTCCGCGCCGGGCGCCTCATGCACGGCAAGACGTCGCCCATCCTCCACGACGGGCGCGGCATCTTCGCCGGCGTCCCCTCCCCGTTCGAGGCCACGCGCTACCACTCGCTCCTCGTCGAGCGCGAGAGCGTCCCCGCCTGCCTCGAGATCAGCGGGTGGACGGCCGAGGGCGAGATCATGGGCCTGCGCCACCGCGAGCACGACGTCGAGGGGGTGCAGTTCCACCCCGAGAGCGTGCTGACGCGCGAGGGCAAGCGGCTCGTCGCCAACTGGCTCGCACGCGTCGGAGCTCGCGCGGCCACGTCGCCGAGGGCGTCGTGACGGGCGCGCCGGCCGAGTTCGCGAAGTCGTTCAACAGCCTGATCGCCCACAAGGGCCTCACGGCGGCCGAGTCGCGCGCGGCGTTCGAGGCGATCCTCGCGGGCGCGTGGACGCCCGTGCAGATCGGCGCGTTCGCGGCCGCGCTGCGCGTCGGCGGCGAGACGCCCGAGATCCTCGCGGGCGCGGTCGAGGCCATGCGCGGCGCGATGGCGCCCGTGGAGCACGGCCTGCCCATCGTCGTCGACACGTGCGGCACGGGCGGCGACGGCGCGCACACGCTCAACCTCTCGACCGGCGCGGCCATGGTCGTCGCCGCGAGCGGGCTCCCGGTGGCCAAGCACGGGAACCGCTCGGCCTCGAGCCGCTCCGGCAGCGCCGACGTCTTCGAGGTGCTCGGCGTCCCGCTCGACACCCCGGCCGCGCGCCAGGGGGAGCTCCTCCGCGAGGTCGGCATCGTCTTTCTCTTCGCGCGCGCCCACCACCCGGCGCTCCGGCACGCGGGCCAGGTGCGGAGCGAGCTCGGGGTGCGCACGATCTTCAACGTGCTCGGCCCCCTCGCGAACCCCGCCCGCGCGACGCACCAGCTCATCGGCGTGTCGACCGACTCCCTCCGCCCGCTCGTGGCGAACGCGCTCGCGCGCCTCGGCGGGCAGCGCGCGTGGGTCGTGCACAGCGAGGACGGGCTCGACGAGGTCAGCCCGTGCGCGCCCACGTGGGTCAGCGAGGTCACGGCCGGCGAGCACCAGCAGCGGGAGATCCTCGTGACGCCGGAGGACTTCGGCCTCCCGCGCCTCCCGCGCGCGGCCATCGCCGGCGGCGACGCGCAGGAGAACGCGAAGGCGCTCCTGGCCATCCTGTCCGGCGAGCCCCACCCCGCGCGCGACGCGGTCATCCTGAACGCGGCGGCGGCCATCGCGGTGACCACCGGCGACGCGCTCCGCGCCTGCACCGACCGCGCGCGCCACGCCATCGACAGCGGCGCCGCGCGAGAGACGCTCGAGCGCTGGAAGATCGCGGCGCGGCGGGTTCGCCCGGCCAACGACACCGAGCAGGTCGCGAGGTGAGCCTGCTCGCCGACATCCTGGCGGCGAAGGCGCGCGACGTCGCGGCGCTCCGCGGCGCGGCCATCGCGCCGACCGGCCACCAGGCGCTGGACGTGCTGCGGGCGCTCCGCCGCGCTCCGGGCGCGCCGCTGAAGCTCATCGCCGAGGTGAAGCACCGGAGCCCGAGCGCGGGCCCGCTCTCGCGGGCGCTCGGGCCGGGCGCGCGCGCCGCGGCCTACGCCGAGGCGGGCGCCGCGATGGTCAGCGTCCTGTGCGACGCGCACTACTTCGACGGCGGGTGGGAGCACCTCGCGGCGGCGCGGGCCGCGCTCGACGCCGCGGGCGCGCGCGGCGTGGCGCTCCTCGCGAAGGAGTTCGTGATCGACGAGCGCCAGGTCGAAGAGGCGCGCGCCCGGGGCGCGGACGCCGTGCTGCTCATCGCGCGCATCGTCAGCCCGGCGCGGCTCTCCGAGCTCGCGCGGGCGGCGCGCGCGCAGGGGCTCGAGCCGCTCGTGGAGGTCGTCGACGAGGCCGAGCTCGGGGCGGCGCTCGAGGCGCAGGCGCGCGTCGTCGGCGTGAACGCGCGCGACCTCGACACGCTCCGCATGGACGCGGCGCGCACCGCGCGGGTCCTCGCGGCCATCCCGCGCGAGGGCGTCGCGGTGCACCTCTCCGGGCTGCGCGCGCCGGCGGACGTCACGGCGATCGCGGGCGGCCGGGCCGACGCGGCGCTCGTGGGCGAGGCCCTGATGCGGCAGGACGATCCGCGGGCGCTGCTCGCGTCGATGGTCGCCGCGGCCGGCTGACCGTTAACTTTCCCGCCCGGACGCGCGGAGCCTAGCCTCGCCCGGTGGACCTCGCCGGCTGGATCGACGCGTACCTCGACCACCTGCGCGTCGAGCGCGCGCTCGCCGGCAACACCCTCGAGGCGTACGCCCGCGACCTGAACGCGCTGGCGACCCACGTCCAGGCCGAGCGCGGGGACGGCACGGAGCCCGCGGCGATCGACGCCGAGACGATCGCGTCGCTGATGGTGAAGAACGCCGGGCGCGGGTTCGGGGCGCGGTCGAGCGCGCGGCAGCTCTCGGCGATCCGCGGGTTCTTCCGCTTCCTGGTCCGCGAGCGGGCGGTGCCCGAGGACCCCACGCGGCTGGTCGACCGGCCGCGGCTCGCGCGCAAGCTGCCCCGCGTCCTCTCCTTCGAGGAGGTCGAGCGCCTGCTCGCCGCGCCGGACGTCTCGACCGACCGCGGCGTGCAGCACGCGGCGATGCTGCACGTCATGTACGCGTCCGGCCTGCGGGTGAGCGAGCTGTGCGGGCTGCGCGTGTCCGACCTCGACCTCGAACGCGGGCTCGTGCGGGCCCGCGGCAAGGGCGGCAAGCAGCGGCTCGTGCCCGTGGGCGAGGTCGCGCTCGCCCACGCGACCCGGTACCTGCGCGAGGTCCGGCCGCGCCGCGCGCTCCCCGGCGAGACGACGCTGTTCGTGTCGCCCCGGGCCGCCCGCGGCTCGGGCCGGTTCACGCGCGAGGGCTTCTGGCGGATGGTCCGGCGCTACGCGGTGACGGCCGGCATCGTGCCCCTCCCCTCGCCGCACAAGCTGCGCCACTCGTTCGCGACCCACCTCCTCCGCGGCGGGGCCGACCTCCGGGCCGTCCAGGCCATGCTCGGGCACGCCGACCTCGGGACGACGGAGATCTACACGCACGTCGCGCGCGACCACGTGCGCGCCGCGCACGCGAAATCGCATCCTCGCGCGTGAATCTCGTCCCCAGGCGGCGCTGGAAAAGATGCTAAGTTCCCCAGCGTAATGCGCCCGCCGTTCGAGCGGATCGATCCAAGAGGTCCCGAGTCCCCGGTCGTCGTCGAAATCCCCCACGCGGGCCTCGAGTCGGCGGCTCCCTTCCTCGAACCGCTGGCCGCGCCGGCGCGGTCCATCGCCCGCGACGCCGACCTCTACGTCGACGCCCTCTACGCCGAGGCCCCCGACGAGGGCGCGACCGTCCTCGTCGCGCGGACCTCGCGGTACGTCATCGACGTCAACCGCAGCGAGAGCGACGTCGACTCCGAGGTCGTCGAGGGCGCGCGCGCCGACGTGCGGCTCCACCACGGCCTCGTCTGGCGGACGACGAGCGACGGCGAGCCCGCCCTCTCGCGGCGGCTCAGCGTTCGCGAGCTCGAAGAGCGGCTCGACCTCGTCTGGCGCCCCTACCACCGCGAGCTCGCGGCCATCGTCGACCAGAAGCGCGCGCGCTTCGGCATCGCGGTCGTCCTCGCCGCCCACTCGATGCCGAGCCTCGATCGCGGGCCCCGCCGCGACGCCATCGAGAGCGTGCGAAGCCGGGCCGACGTCGTCCCCGGCACCCGCGGCCGGCGGAGCGCCGCCGCCCGCTTCATCGACGGCGTCGAGGAGCACGCGATCACGCAGGGCTGGACGGTGCGCCACGACGACCCGTACGCCGGCGGCTTCACGACGCAGCACTACGGCCGGCCGTCCGAGAGCATCCACGCCGTGCAGGTCGAGCTCTCGCGGCGCCTCTACCTCGACGAGACCACGCTGCGGCCGCTGCAGAGCTTCGGGGCCGTCCGAAGCTGGTGCCGCGCCCTCGTCTCGAAGTTCGGCCGCCTCGCGCTCGTCCGGTGAGCCCTGCCCCGAGCGTCGTGAAAAGCGTCGCGGGCGGGCCGTTCGAGCCGCTTGACACGGTCCTGCTCGTACGTACACTCCGCCGCCCCATGGCCAAGAGCGACATCACGGGCAAGCGCAGGCTCAAGGCGCACAACGTCTCGCACTCGAACATCAAGACGAACCGCTGGCAGCACGTCAACGTGCAGCGCCGCCGCGTCTGGGTGCCCGAGCTCAAGCGCTTCGTTTCGCTCGACCTGACCACGCGCGACATCCGCAGCATCGACAAGCTCGGCATCACTGCCTACGCCAAGCGCTACGGCATCGACCTCCGCCGCGTCTGAACGAGAACGAGAATTTGACCGCCAGGGCGCCAAAGACGCCGGGGGTCGGAGAATCAAATTCTGGTTCTTTTCCTGGGGCGTCCTTGGCGTCCTGGCGGTTTCTCTCTCTCTCAGGATGACGCGAGGACGCGGGCTTCGTCGCGGGTCGCGCTGACGGCGACGCAGCGGCCGCCCGAGGCGGCCCGGAGCGCTTCCATGAACGTGGGGACCTCGGTGAGGGCCTGCGTGACGGCGTCGAGGAGCGCGTCGGCGCCGGAGGCGATCGCCACGCCGACCGCGAGCTCCACGAGCCCGCGCTGCAGCCGCAGCGCGATGGGCGCCGCCGCGGGCCGCGGCGTGCCGGGCGACGCGCGCTTCTTGCCGCGCAGCACCGGGCGCGCCGCGCGAGGGGCCACGAGGCCGAGCGCGGGGACCGGGATGCCGTCGACCGGCGCCTCGTAGCAGGCCACCGCCGCGAGCCCGCGGCCGTCCACCGCCACGACGACGTGCGTGAAGGCCCCGTCGGTCGCTTCGCCCTCTTCGCTCTCGTCGTCGCCCGCGCTCCGCCCGCCGCGCCAGGGCGCGAGCAGGATGCCCGCCGGGCCGAGCGTGCGCTCCTCGCAGCGCGTGACCGCGGGGCGGATCTCCGCGAGGTCCTCCGGCGTGAGCAGCCCGCGTGCGGCGCGGCCGGCGGCGGCGACCAGCTCGCCCACGACGGCGTCGTCCGCGAGCGCCGGGGCGCCGCGGCGGCCCACCGCCTCGAGGATGCGCGCGCGCTCGGGCGACCGCGCCTTCGCGACGGCGAGCGCCGGCCCGAGCGCGCGGAGCAAGCTCACGGAGCCGAGCGGCGCCAGGACGGTCGCGAGGGCCGCGGGCAGCGCCGGCACGCCGACGTACGCCGCATCCGGGATGGCCTCCTCCGGCAGGAAGCCGCGCGGCCGCGGCGCCCCTGCCCCGGGCTGCCGCACGCGCCCGTCGATCGCGAGCAGCCCGGCGCCGCCGCCGCCCGCCAGGACCTGGAGCGGCCCGAGGAGCACGCTCGGCGTCTCGGCGGCGGCCATCAGGACGCCCGCGACGACCGCGTCGACCGCGTTGCCGCGGGCGAGCACTTCGCGCGCGGCCTCCGCGACGTGGGACTCCGAGGCGGCCGCGACCCTGCGGCGCCCTGTCGGCTCTGCGGAAGGCACGGCTCTACTCCTGCTCGTCGTCGCGGACCACGATGCCGCCGCGCGGCCGCACGAGGCGCGCCCCGCCGCCGACCGCCGCGGGCCGGCCCTTCCGCGCGATCTGCCGGAGGCGCTTGGCCTCGGTCTCGGCCGAGTCGCTCTCGATGACCGCGAAGACGTCGCGGCGCGAGCCCACGGCCTTCACGATGCGCTCGAGCGCGATGGGTCCGAACGACTGCGTCTCGCCCAGCGCCCGGAGGCGCAGGTACGCGATGGGACCCGGGGGCACGGGATCGCGCGCCGGGTCGAGCGCCAGCACCACGCCCCACTCGCGGGCCTGGGCCGCGGCGTCCGCCGCCTCCCAGAGGCCGCTCGGCTCCCAGACGAAGTGGGTCACGTCGTGCGGCATGCGCGTCACGAGCTTCGAGATGCGGTCGCGCCAGAGCGCCGCCGGCGTCACGTCGGGCGGCGTGCGGAGCACGAAGCACCGCGCCTCGAGGGCGTCGATCGCCGCCTGCGCCGCGTCGAACTCGAGGTTGGCGCCCTCGCTCGCCTTCACGCGCGAGAGGCTGGGCCCCGCGACGACCGCGAAGTCGAAGGTGGGCGGGACCGACTTTCGCCAGCGCTTGAGGGTCGCCAGCGAAGGGCCGGGCGGCCCGTCGGGGTGGTCGGCGGCGCCGGGCTGGGCCGCGCGCACCTCGAGGAAGTCAAAGCGCTTTGCGTACGCGGCGATCGCGCCGCGCAGCTGTTTCGCGCCGATGTGCCATCGGGAGGTCATGGCGTCAGGGGCCCCCATGATGCACGGCTGCCACGAATCCGCCAGACCTTCATTGGCTGCGGAAATGGAACCACTGCGTGGGGCGCGCTCGCACGAACGCTTCGAGCCGCGTTGCGAGCTCCTGCGCAGCCGCGTCGAGCTCCGCCTCGGTCGGCGCTCGACCGAGCCGCACGG
Organism: uncultured delta proteobacterium; assembly: GCA_963797395.1. Taxonomy (GTDB): domain Bacteria; phylum Myxococcota_A; class Polyangia; order Polyangiales; family Polyangiaceae; genus Palsa-1150. Next base: position 2,195,006 of record CAWCPA010000006.1, on the reverse strand, counting down.
CAGGGCTCACGGTGACCTCGTACTGGCGGTAGCCGACGCGCTCCGCGAAGACCGGCACGATGGGCGCCCCGGTGAGCGCCGAGAGCCGCAGGGGGCCCTCCGGGATGCGCGCGGGCTCGCCGAAGAGCCGCACCGACCGCGCCCGCACGCTCGCCGGCGTGCGGTCGACCTGCAGCGCGACCGCGCCCCCGTCGCGCAGGTGGTGCACCAGCGGGAGCGCCGACAGCGGATCGTCCCCCACGTGAACGACCTTCAGCCCGAAGGCGCGACGCGCCTCGTCCTGGATGGCGCTCGCCTCCGCGTCCCGCTCCGCCGCCTCGACGATCATCACCTTCACCTGCTTGTCTCGAGCCCAGATTGTCCCGACCGCCTCCCACCCCGCCGTGTGCGCCGTCGCGATGAGCACCCCCCGGCCGAGCGCCAGCGCGTCGGAGAGGTGCAGCTCGCCGCGGACCAGCGCGGACGACTCCTGCGACGGCCCGCCGAGGGTCTCGGAGAGGCACGCCGCGTAGGTCGCGAAGGTCTTCGCCACGTCGGCGCCCTCGCGGAGCGGCCCGCGGCGACCGCGCACGCGCCGCAGGTTCGCGGCGATCGTGCGCCGATCGCCGGGACGCAGCGCGCAGATGGCGAGCCCGATGAGCGGCGGCGAGTACCGGACGAACCACCCGGGTCCGCGCTGCGATCCCCACTGCGCGGCCCGCCTCCAGAACGAGCCGGAAAGCGTCATACCCGGATGACGTCCGGCGCCGCCTTCAAGATCTCGTCGAGCCAGGCGTTGCTCAGCTTCTCCTGCATGGAGTTCGCGCGGAGCCGCTCGCGGAGGTTGCGGAAGTCGACGGCGTCGAGCTCCTGGTCCTGGTTGAAGCAGGTGAAGACGACCCGCTCCTTGCCCGGTGTCAGGGTCGCTGGAGCTTCTGGAGGCACTGCGCGCAGACCTCCTTCATCATGCACTGCATCGGCGAGTTGATGCTCCCGATGGCGAGGTGCCGCGGGTTCGAGCAGCGGCGCGAGCACGCCGTGCCGGGCCGCGCGGCACGGCGTTCATCATCCCGTCGCTGCCGATGGCGATGATGCGCTTCACCTCGCGGAGCGGGATCTCCGGCGGCCCGCCGAGCTCGCCGCGTGCGCGTACGCCTCCATCGCCTGCACGATGTTCCCGCGGAAGTGCCCGTCCTGCGGGCGGTGCGGCGCGATGGACGCGCCGATGTCGGTGCACCAGACGACCTGGTCGGTGTACCGCTCGATGTCGTCGCGCTTGAAGAGGTCCTCGCCGCGGCGGTACCCGGCGAAGTAGAGGACGCGCCCGCCGAGCGCCTTGAACGCGCGCGCGATCGAGAAGAGCACCGCGTTCCCGAGCCCGCCGCCGCAGAGCAGCACGGTCTCCTTCTTCGCGATCTCGGTCGGGCTGCCCGGTGGGCCCCATCAGGACGATCGGCTCGCCCGGCACGAGCGCCGCGCAGAGCCGCGAGCTGCCGCCCATCTCGAGGACGATCGTCCCGAGGAGCCCCTTCTCGACGTCGACCCACGCGCCCGTGAGCGCGAGGCCCTCCATGGCGAGCCGCGCCTCGGCGCGCGCCTCGGCGCGTCGCTCGACCGCCGAGCGCGATGACCGGCGCGAACGTCTCGAAGTTCTGGAGCCGGTAGAACTGCCCGGGCTGGAACTTGCGCGCGGCCATCGGCGCCTGGACGACGATCTCGACGATGGTCGGCGTGAGGCGGTTCACCTGGTGACACGCGTCGCGACGAGCTCGTCGTCGAGCGTTCGCGAAGAGCGCTCCAGCTTCGCGTCGCGCGCCGGCTGGCCTGCGGCGTCGAGCACCTCACCTCGGGGAAGAGCGCGACGACGTGCGGGTAGCCGTCCTTCGCGCTCGCCATCGCCCGGACGACGCTGCCCGCGTAGTGCGGGTGGTTGTCGCCGTAGAACGAGACCGTGTGCCCGTCCTTCAGGTAGCTCGTGAAGAACGCCGTCGCTGGGCTTCGCGGCCGAGCGGACCGCGGCTCAGCGTGACGCTGCCGGGCGTCGACGCTCGCCGCATGGGCGCGGAAGTACTGCTTCCGGTCGTCGAGCGCGAAGGTGCCCGGGTACTCCTTCTCGTAGATGACGTTCGGGCTCGTGCCCGCCGCGACGCAGACGGTCCGCGCGGGCAGCTCGACTGGCTCGCGCCGTTCTGCCGCGCTTGAAGCGCATGCGCCTTCACGTGCGCGCGCTCGTCGAGCACCGCCTCCACCGGGACATGTGCTCGACGTACCGCACGCCCTCCTCGAGGCTCTTGGCCACCTCTTCGTGGTTCAGGCGGTACGCGGGCGAGTCGTTCAGGCCCTTGCGGTAGACGAGCGTGACGCCGCCCCACGCGTCGAGGAGGGGCTGCACGCTGCGGCTCGCGCCCCTCGGCGGCCGCCCGCACTCTTCTCGTCGCGGAGCTGGCGCGCGTGCGCGAGGTGCCGCTCGAGCGACCTCCCACTCCTCGTCGTCGAACATCTTGCGGACGCCGCCTCGCTGTGCCCGCTCCGGACGAGGAGCTCGTAGCGCTCGAGCTCCTTCTCGAGCTGCACCTGGTAGTACGCGAGCAGCTCGGTCGCCGTGTCGATCGCGGTCAGGCCGCCGCCGATGACGACGGCCGGGAGGCTCACCTGCAGGTTCGCGATGCTCGTGTGCTTGTAGGCGCCGGTGAGCTGCAGGGCCATCAGGAAGTCGCTGGCCTTGCGGATGCCGCGCGCCAGGTTGTTCTTCATGTCGATGATCGTCGGCCGGCCCGCGCCCGCCGAGATGGCGACGTGATCGAACCCGAGTGCCCACGCGTCCTCGAGCGTGATCGTGCCGCCGAACCGCACGCCGCCGTAGATTTCACGTGCCGGTTGCGCGCGAGCGTGAGGTACGATGATCGTGAGGAAGTTCTTGTCCCAGCGCACCGTGATGCCGTACTCGGCTACGCCGCCGAAGCCGAGGAGGCGCGCTCGGCGAGCTCGCCGTAGAGCGTGACGCAGTCGCGATCGGGCGTCGGGCGCGTTCGCGGCCGTGCGGCCGACGAGCCCGGGTCGAGCGGCTCGACCTTCAGCCCGTCGATCGCGACGACGCCGAAGCCCTCGCACGCGAGGTGGTGCACCAGCGTGTACCCCGCCGGGCCGAGGCCGACGACGAGCACGTTCCTGCCGTTGTACGGGCGCAGCGCCGGGCGCTCGACGTTGAGCGGGTTCCAGCGCGTCAGGAGCTGGTAAATCTCGAGGCCCCACGGCAGGTCGAGCGTCTCGGTGAGGACGCGCGTCTCGACCTGCGGGATGTTCACCGGCTCCTGCTTCTGGAAGATGCAGGCCTTCATGCAGTCGTTGCAGATGCGGTGGCCCGTGCCGGGGCACATCGGGTTGTCGACGGTGATGATGGCCATCGCCGCGAGGAGCTCGCCCGCCTGCCGCATGGCGTGCATCTCGCTGATCTTCTCTTCGAGCGGGCACCCCGCGAGGGCCACGCCCAGGGGGTTCTTCTTGAAGCCCGCGGGCGCGCCGTTCTTCCCGCCCTCGGCCAGCCCGCGGCTGCACGAGTCCTTCTCGCGGTCGTGGCAGAGCATGCAGTAGTCGATCTCCTGCTCCACCTCGCGCGGCGACATGCGCCGGTCGGTGAGCGAGAAGCCGAGCCGCTGCCGGCGCTCGTGGTGCGGGCCGACGAAGAGCTCCGGCACCTCGGGGTCGGGCCGCTCGACCTCGACGAGGTGCGCGTAGTCGAGCGCCTTGGGGACGCGCATCGTCACCCAGCGCCGCACGGGGTCGTGCTCGTCCTTGCGGCGGGCGGCGAGCCACGCCTCGAGCGCGTCGAGCGCCAGCGCCACCGCGCGGCCGAGGCCCGCGTCGTCGGGCGAACTCTCCGGGGCGAACGGGGCGATGGCCGCGCGGACCTTGCCCGCGCGCTCGCGGAGCTCCGGCGTCCACTGCGCGCCGCCGGCCTTCGCGGCCTTGCGCGCGACCTCGTCGACCTCGAGGAGCGGGAGCGTCGCCCTGGCGACCGTCGCCTCTTCGTCGGTGGTGCCGCCGACCGGCGCGGCCGTCATCGCCTGGAGCGCCGCCTTCGCCGCGTCGCGCGCGGCCGCGGCGCCGTGCGCCCACGCCTTGCCCGCGTCGGCGCGCAGGACGCGCTTCTTCGCGAAGTCCTTCCGGAAGCGCCAGAGCGGGTCGTTCTTGCGGACGTCGTCGCGGAACGCGTCGAGCTGCGTCTCGACGGCGAACAGCTTGCCCACGAAGCGGCCGACGAAGGGCGCCGCGGCGAGGAGCGCCTCGCTGTGCTGGAGGCGCGTCATGCCGGCGCCCGTGCTGGCCCGGTACGCCTCGAACTGAGCCCGCGCGGCCGGCGCCGTGGCCTCGAACCAGGCGTCGAAGACCGCGAGCAGGTCGGCGAGGCGCGCCGGGTCGTACGTGTCGGCGTACGTGAACCCCTCGACGCCGAGCGGCATGCGGGGGCTCGGGCCGCCGCCTGCGTCGCCGCCGCGCGCCGGTCGAGCCGGGCCGCCGGCTCCGTTGGTCGTACTCGCGCTCATGAATGGGTCACGCGTGCGGGGGAACGGCCCGCGCGGCGCTAGTCCTTCTTCTCGTCGGGGTTCGAGGAGCTCCCGTCGGCGTTGGGCGTCCACGCGGTCTTCGCGGCCTCGCCCTCCTCGTAGCCGAAGTAGATGGCGCACTGCTTGGCCATGAACTTCTGGCCCTCGCTGGAGGCGAGGTCGACGCGGTAGGTGTTGATGAACTTGACCGAGTCTTTCAGCCACATCTGCCAGCCGTCCTTCGAGACCTCGTCGTAGAGGCGTTGGCCCAGCTCGTTGCGGAAGGGCGGGCGGTCGAGGCCCGGCAAATCCTTCTTCAGCAGGCGGCAGTGGACGATGCGCTCCGGCATGGTGGGCGTCTCTCTAGCCAAACGCCATCCGTAACGCCAGCACGAGCCCGCCGACCGGGCCGCCTGATCCGGAGGCCCGGCTCGGGAGGCTGGGCCGGGCGGGCTCAGAACCCCCAGCCGAGCTGCTCGGCGTGGTGGATGCGGCGGCTCTCGCCGACCTCGAGCCGGCGCGGCTCGCCGTGCGGGAGCACCTCGACCGGCAAGCGGCGCACCCTCGCCGCCACCACGGCGAGCGCGCGCTCGGGCGTGTTGTTCGCGCGGGAGACGTGCGCGAGCACCATCCTCGAGACGCGCGTGTCTTCGAGCGCCGCGGCCACGTCCGCGGCCTGCGCGTTCGCGAGGTGCCCGAGCGGCCCCGCGACGCGGCTCCGGAGCCGCGGCGGATACGGGCCGACCTCGAGGAGCTCGGGGCAGTAGTTCGCCTCGAGCATCACGAGATCGCAGCCCGCGAGCATCGCGCGGAGGTCGCGGGGCGCGTGACCGAGGTCGGTCGCGATGGCGAAGCGCCGACCGCCGGCCGAGACGCGCAGCGCGACGTGGGGCGCGTCGTGAGGAATGGGGAGCGAGTCGACCTGGAACGGCCCGAGGTGCACGGAGCGGCCGGGCGTGTACGCGTGCACCTCCACGCGCTTGCGCGGGTCCTCGAGGGGCGAGCCGCCGTGCGCGTAGAGCGGCGCCCGGAGCGCGCGGGCGAGCGAGTGCGCGTGCGCCGCGTGGTCGCCGTGGTCGTGCGTGACGAAGAGCCCGAGCGGGGCGCGGGACGTGATGAGGTCCGCGCCCAGCGCGCGCATGCGCTCGGTCGCGCGGTTCGGGCCCATGCCGGCGTCGATGACGAGGCGCTCGCCCTCGAACTCGACGACGAGGCAGTTGCCGCTCGACCCGCTGCTCAGGACGTAGAGCCTCAATGCGTCGCGCATCTTCGCACATCGAGCGATGCGCGACGCAGATTCGGCTCCGGGCGAAGCGGCTCAGCCGATCACGGCGCGCCGAAGGCCGGGTTCGTCGGGAACGCGAGGACGTGCACGAACGCCGGGTCGAACTGCGTGCCCGCGTCGTCGAGCCACTCGGGCGCGCCCGGATTGCCGACGAGCACGAACACGTACCCGGCGCCGTTCGCGAACGGCGGCGTGGGGAGCGCCGCGGCCGAGAACTGGGCGATGGCGCCCAGCGGCATCGGGAACGACAGCGGGGTCTCGAACTGCGCGGTCAAGCCGCCGTCGGCGCCGATGCCGTCGACGACGAACCCGGTGTTCGCGTCGAACGCCAGGCCCGAGACCGGGACGAGCGTCGAGGGGGCGAGCTGGTTGGCCTGAACGCCGGCCGCGACGGGGAAGAAGTCGTTCCGCACCGTGACGGTCGGACCGCCGTCGCCTGCGTCGCCCGCGTCGTCCGCCCCGGCGTCCGAGACGGTCTGGCTCACCTGGTAGAAGCCGGCGAGCGCGGTGCCGCTGCCGCCGCCGAGCGCGCTGACCGCGTTGACGAACTGGATCGACGCGTTCGCGAACTGCGCGCCGATGGCGCCGCCGTCGAGCGCGGTGGTCGTGTCGACCTTGCTGACCCAGAGCGAGAGGTTGCCCGTCGCGGAGTCGTACGCGGTCGGGTTCGGGCAGTTGCTCGTGGACTCGGCCGCGCCGGGCGCGCAGCCCGTGACGACGACGAGCGTGGTCGTGCCGTCGAGGAGCGTCCCGGCCGGCAGGGTGCCGAGGTTCCAGTAGTCGGTGTTCTCGACGAGCCCGAGGCCGCCCGCGTCCACGCCGAGCGCGCCGTCGCCGACGAGCTGGTTGCAGGGGAGCGCGGTGCCCGCGTCGGGGGCCGTCACGAGCTTGCTCGCGTCGATGCCGAACACGACGACCGCCTGGCTCTTCAAATCGACGCCCTTGCCGTCGGGGCTGACGCCGCCGAAGCCCGCCGGCACGCCCGTGAGCGCGCTCGGGATGGCGGTCTGGGTCGAGAGCGTCGTGCGGCCGCCGTCGCCGACCGGGAAGCCGTAACAGAAGCGGAGAGAAGGCGCGGTGGGCGCGTAGGACGCGGCGTTCACGAGGATCACCTTCCCGTGGACGGGCGCGACGGCCGCGTCGCCGCCGTCTTCGCCGGGGCTGGCGCCGTCGGTGCCGGCGTCGCCACCGTCGTCGCCGGGGTTGAGGGTCTGGGAGCCATCGGGGCCCGCGTCGCCGTTGTTCGGGGAACCGCCGTTGCTGCTGCTGCAGCCGACGGCCAAGAGCGCGCCAGCGGCGGGGGCGGCCAGCAGCGCGCCGATGACGCCGGAGCGAATCAAGGTGCTGCTACGCATTTCAACTCTCCTTGCTCAAAAAGATGAAGGCTGTGAAAGTGTCGCTCGAGCGCGGTGTGGCAGCGGCCCGCTCCGTAAGCGAACGTCGGGAAAACAGGTCGGATTGTCTCGAAGCCAGATGCACGGCAGAATAGGTGTCCGAACCCGCTCGTGGAAAAAAGTGAGCGCTTGCCGCCTCGCTTTTGTCACACACCCGGGTCCACGCCGTTCACGCAGACCGGATCGATGAGCACGCGATCCTGCACACAATGCGGGCACCCTCTCCCGGAGCAGGCGAAGTTCTGCGGGCAGTGTGGTGCGCTCACGGCGGCGCCCGCGCTCGCCGGCTCGGCTCCGGCGCCCGCACCGGCTCCCCGGCGCGATCCTCTCAAGAGCACGATGCTCGGCTTCGGCGCCGCCGTGCCCGCGCCGCAGCCCGCAGCGCCCGTGGCGCAGCCGCCGCCGGCCCAGGCCGCGAAGGGCCTCGGGCAGACGGTGGTGATGGCGCAGGCCCCGAACGCCGCGCCCCCGCCCAACAAGTCCCTCGGGCGCACGATGGTGGGTCTCGCGCCGGGCGCCGGTCCGGTCGCCGCTCCGGCGGCCGCTCCCGCGGGCCCGAAGCTCGTGGGCAGCAAGACGATGCTCGGCGTCGCCCTGCCGGGCATCGCGCCGCTCCGGCCGGGCGAGTCGACCCTCGCGAGCGCGCCGACGCCGCCGGCCCCGCCCCCCGCGCCGGAGCCGCGGCGTGACCTGCCGCGCGGCATCGACGCGCCGCTGCCCGAGATTGTCCCGGCGCCGGCGCCCCTCTCGCACGTCCCGGCGCCGCCCCCGCCGCGCATCGTGCGCAAGGGCGGTGTGCCGCTCGTCGGCGTGGCCATCGCCGCGGCGGCCCTCCTTCTGGGAGGCGGCGCGGCCATCGCGCTCCTCTGGCACGGGCCGCCGCCGATCACCGCGCTCGCGCGCGTCACGCCCGAGGGCAAGGACGTGCTGCACCTGACGTGCGATCGCGCGAGCTGCGCCGACGGCACGGTCGCGGACATCGACGGCGCTTCGGCCACCTTCGCGGGCGGCGCGGCGGACCTGGAGCTCGCGGCGCCGCTGCACGTCGGGTCGAACCCGCTCGCGCTCAAGGTCGATCGCCCGGGCATGGGCCGTGACGAGGTGGTGAAGCTCGAAGTGCCCGTCGCGTACCGCGTCTGGGCCGACGTCGCGCCGATGAGCGGCGCGCACCCGGGCATCCTCGTGCACGTGCAGGCCCTCGCCGGCAGCGACGTGCGCGTCGCCGAGAAGCCCGTCGCGCTCGACGCCTCCGGCGCGGGCGCGTACGCGATCGACGAGACCGCGGCCACCGAGGGCCCGGCCGACGAGTCGCGCGTCATCGCGATGGACGTCCCCTACTCGGTGACGCCGCCCGGCAAGGCCGCGGAGACGGGGACGGTGAGCGCGCGCGTCTCGGTCGCGCCGCTGCGCGTCGACGCGCCCGGGGCCCACGCGGTGGTCGACGTCGACCACGTGCTCGTCGCGGGCCGCGCGGCGCGGGGCGCGACCGTGACGATCGACGGCGCGCCTGCGGCCGTGGGCGCCGACGGCGGGTTCGAGGGCATGGTGGCGCTCGCGTCGCTCGGCGAGGCCTCGATCGAGGTGCGGAGCGGCACGCCGGCGCTCGCGCCGCGGACGGTGCACCTCTCGGCCAAGCGCGTCGGCAGCCTCGCGGCCGAGGCGAAGGCGTTCGAGAAGCAAGCGAAGCTGGGGTACGACGCGGCGCTCGCCAACCTCGCGAGCGCGACGGGCCAGCCCATCGTCGTCGACGGCGAGATTGTCGAGCCGCGCGCGTCGGGCCGGCGCACGCTGCTCCTCGTCGACGATTGGCGGGGCTGCGCGAGGGGCTCGTGCCTCGCGCGCGTCGTCGTCGGGCAGACGCTCGCGGTCGCGCGCGGGGACCGCGTGCGCGCCTATGGCCGCGTCGCGGGCGGCTTCGCGACCCCCGCCGGGCAGACGGTGCCCGAGGTCGACGCGGACTTCGTCATCCCGACGTCGCGATGACCCGCGCGCGGCGGCGGCTGCGATCGCGACCCTGGGCCTGCGCCGTCGCGGCGGCCGCGGGTGCCCTCGCGCGAACGGCCCACGGCCAGGCGATCGACGTCGAGCGCGCGTACGCCCTCGTGGTGGGCGCGCCGCCGGGCGCGAGGGCCGACCGCGTCGACGCCGGGCGTACGGGCTATGCGCGCACGCCCCTGCCGGCTTCGGGGCTGCGAGTCGCGTGGCGGAACTCCGCGGGCGGCGCGCTCGACGGGCCGCCCCTCGTCGACGCCCGCGGCACGACGTACGTGGTCGCGGCGCACGGCGAGGTGGTCGCCATCGGAGAGGACGGCGCCGAGCGCTGGCGCGCCCCCACGGGCGGGCTCGAGCCGGGGCCGCCCGCGCTGCTGGCCGACGACACGCTGGTCTTCGTCGACGCCTCCGGCGCGGCGACGGCGGTGCGCGACGGGTCCGTCCGCTGGCGCACGCGCGTCGGGCCCGCCGACGCGGAGCCCCTGGCGCCGCTGCCGCTCGGGAACGGCGGCGTGGTGGTGGGGACCGCCCAGGGCCTCGTGCAGCTCGACGCGGACGGCCACGCGCGGGCGCGGGTGGAGCTGCCGGAGCCCTGCGCCGGGCCCCTCGTCGCGGCGCTCGGGCGGGTGGTCGCCGTCGCCGAGAGCGGGGTGGTCTGGGGATGGACGCCCGGGGCGCCCGAGGCGGTGCGCCTGGGGAGCTTCGGGTCGTCGCCCGACACGGGGGCCGCGCTCGCCAGCGATCGCACCCTGGTCGCGGTGGTCGGCGACCAGACGACCCTCGCGGCGCTGGACCTGGTCCGGGGGACGAGCACGACGCGGGCGGTCGCGACGGGAGGACAGGAATGGTTCGGTCCGCCGGCGATGCGGGGGGAGGTCGCGACCCTGGTGCTGCAGGGCCCGGCCGGGGAGCTGGCGGTCACCCTCGACGGGGCCGGCCGCGAGCTGTCGCGCGCGCTCCTCGTCGCGCGCGCCGCCCCCGGCCGCGTCGACGCCGGCGCGGCCCCGGCTCCGGGCGGGGCGGGCGGCGGCATGGCGAAGCGGCCCCTGCTGGTCGACGCGGCCGGCACGGTGGCGTTCGGGACCCTCGACGGCGGGCTCGGCGTGGTGCCGCTGGGGTCGGCGGATCCGGCCGTGGAGGTGCTGGCGGAGGCGTGCCCGGGCGTCGGCTCCCTGGCGGCGGCCCCGACGGGGGTCCCGCGGGTCGCCGGGCTGGCGCCGCTGGCGGCGGGCTCCTTCGTCGCCACCTGCCGGTCGGGCGCCGTCGTCGCCGTCACCGGCCGGGCGGCGCCTCCGGCGGGCGGGCCGGCGGACGCGCCTCGTCCGGCCCGCTGACGGGCGACGGACAGTGGCACAGCGCGGCCTACGGCCTTATAGTGGTCGGCGAGATGATCACGATCACCGAGAAGGCCGCGTTGAAGGTCCGAGAGATTGCCGAAGCCGAGAGCCTCATGGGGCAAGGGCTGCGCCTGCGGGTCGTGGGCGGTGGCTGCGCCGGCTTTAGCTACGACCTCTACTTCGAGGACAAAATCGGAGAGATGGACGAGGAGTTCGAGTCGAACGGCGTGAAGCTCTACGTCGATCCGATGAGCTTCCAGTACCTCCAGAACACCGAGATCGACTACGTCGAGGGCCTGCACGGGGCCGGGTTCAAGTTCAACAACCCGAACTCCAAGGGCTCGTGCGGCTGCGGTTCGTCGTTCTCTGCCTGAGCACGGCGCCCGAAGCGAGATGAAATAGGGGGCCTCGAGCCCGCGTCGACGCGTCGTGACGGCGCTCGCCGGCGGGCCCTTCCCTTGGTTCGCTGCCGAGCTCCTTTCGCGTCGGTGGCCGGAGGCCGAGGCAGCGTCAAGGGGGCTGGTCCGCAGGGCCAATTGGAGCGCGCACGCGCCGTGCATTGTCGGAGTGTCAAGCGTCGCGCTCATCGCGCCGCCCACCCCGACCATGACCTTACTCAGCGCGCCGGCCGAAGATTCCGTCCTTCCCGACACCGACCGCGCCGACTCGGCCAGCCAACGTGGCGCCGACGCCGGCTCGAGTTTGCCGCAGTACATCGCGCGGGTGCAGGCTATCCAGCCGCTCTCCCGTGAACACGAGTACGAGCTCGCTTGCCGCGTCCGCGACCACAACGACGCGGAGGCAGCGCGTAAGCTCGTGGAGGCGAATTTGCGCTACGTCGTGGCGATTGCGCTGAGCTATCGCCGCTACGGCGTACGCCTTGCCGACCTCATCTCCGAGGGCAACGTCGGCTTGATGATCGCCCTCAAGAAGTTCGACCCCTCCCGCGGCACACGATTCGTGACGTATGCGGCGCACTGGATCCGCGCGTACGTGCTCGATCACGTGATTCGCGCGTGGAGCATCGTCGGCGTCGGCGCAGGCCCGCTGCGGTCGAAGGTGTTCTTCCGGCTCCGGCGCGAGAAGGCGAAGATCCTCGCGTCGACGAGCGACGCGGCGGAGGCCAACGAGCGGCTCGCCGAGCGCTTCGGAACGACCTCGGAGAAGATCGCGCTGCTCGCGAACCGCCTCGAGGCCCGCGACGTCTCGCTCGACGCCAAGGTCTTCGAGGACGGCGCGGCGACGGTGCTCGACACGGTCCCGGGCGGCGGCCCGTCGCAGGAAGAGGAGTATCTCTCCCACGAGCGATCGACCTCGGTGCACGCGTGCGTTCGCGACGCCGTCGAGAAGCTCGATCCGCGCGAGCGCTTCATCGTCGAAGTGCGCATGATGGCCGACCGCGCCGACGAGCTGTCGCTCGCCGAGATTGGCCGGCGCCTCGGCGTCTCGCGCGAGCGCGCGCGGCAGCTCGAGGCCCGCGCGAAGCAGAAGCTGCGGCGGCACCTCGAGACCTACGCGGGCGAGCTTTCCAGCGCGGCGTGACCCGCCGGGAACGCCGGCGGCTCAGCCGAGGACGGTACCCGGCGTGCACTCCCCGCACCCCATGGGGAAAAAGACGATGCTGGGGGGCGCGGCCGCCGTGGCGGTCGCGGCCATCGTATGGGGGGCGTTCGAGGGCGACGCGCGGGCCGAAGATCTGCGCACGCTCACCCTGGAGCCCTCGGCCGAGCAGCCGCAGGGCCCGAGCCCGCTGCTCATCACGACCGGCGCCGTCCTCTTCGCGGTGCCGTACGGCCTCTCCGTCGTGTCCGCGGCCAACAGCCAGGTCTTCTCGGACAAGTGGCTGTACGTGCCCGTCGCGGGCCCGTGGGGCGACATCATCGCGCGCCTCTCGTGCACCACGTCGGGCTGCAAGGGCGACCTCGCGACCGCGGCCGTGCCGCTCGTCTTCGCGGGGCTGGGTCAGGCCGCCGGCGTCGGCGTCCTCATCAAGGCGCTCATCGACCCGCCGAACGGATTGGCCCAGCCCCGTGAGGCCAGCGACGGCCGACCGCACGTCCACGTCGCTCCCACCTCGTATATGGGCGGCGGCGGCCTCCAGGCCTACGGCGCCTTCTGACCCTCGGCCCCACAAAAGCCGAACGCCCGAGCCAAAAGGCTCGGGCGCCGGGTCGCCGTCGCTCTGTAAGCCGAGTTCTGTCTCGCGCTCGGGTCTCCCCGGAGCGCGGAGGCGGTCATTCCTCTAGGACGGAGGTCGCCCTCCGTCTCAAGCAGCCTACCCGCAAGCTCGGGCGAGCAGCCCTTCACCCGTGCGCGGAGACCGCGCGCGGGACGCTTGCCTATGCGGCCTTGCTCCCGATGGGGTTTGCCGTGCCACCCGCGTTACCGCGGGCGCGGTGGGCTCTTACCCCGCCATTTCACCCTTACCGCTCGACGTGCCCGGAGGCGGCCGGCGGCGGTTTCTTTCTGTTGCACTCTCCTCGGCGTTACCGTCACCGGGCGTTACCCGGCATCGTGCTCTGTGGAGCTCGGACTTTCCTCCCACCGCGCCGAAGCGCGGCCGGCGACCACCCGAGCGGCGTCGACGCCCTCAATGTGCACGTGCCGGCACGCCTTCGCAACACGCCGCTTCACGAGCCCTCCGGCCGCGCTCGGGGAGCCACGAAGGACCCGACGAAGGGGAGCGCGGAGACGAAGGGCACGACCACGAGGCCGTAGCGGCCCGCGCCGAAGAACACGGCGTGGATGGCCGCGGTGGCCGCGACGACGCAGGCCGTCATCGGCACCGCGGCCGGACCCCGCTCGAGCGCGCGCCGCCCGTGGAGCGCGGCGACGACCGGCAGCGCCACGTAGCCGATCCACCCGTGCAAGGTGACCGCGCCGACGGCGCCCGCGAGCGCGACGGCTTTCCCGAGCCTCGCCGCCGCGCGCGACCGCGGACCCGCCATCCGGCCGGTGGCGACGAGCGCCGCGAGGAGGAGCAGGCGGCACGCGACCGTCTCGACCGCGCCGAGGGCGGTCTTCGCGCGCTCGTCGAAGGCCTGCGCGTCGCTCGCGTGCAGGTACCAGGGCGCCGCCCCGAAGTAGTCGAACGTCGCGGCGAGCTTCGCCGGCGCGCGCGCGGCCCAGGCGAGCGGCGCGCGCGCGATGGCGCGGCGAGCGGCGCGCTCGAAGCACACGTCCTTCTGCGCTTCGTCCCAGACGGTCGCGCACTCGGGAGGCACCTCCACGGCGTTCCAGCCGCCCCTCTCCGTGGTCGCGCCGATGAGCAGGTTCCATCCGCCGTTCACGCTGACCAGGGCGCAGCGGTGCATGCGCTCGCAGTTGCGCAGCGTCCAGGGAGCGACGCACGCGAGGGCGACCGCGGTCACGGCGCCCGCGGACATCAGCCGCGAACGCGCTCGCGCAGCGCCGGGGGCCGCGAACCAGCCGAACGCCGGCGCCAGCGCGAGGCACTGCGGCCGGACCAGGGTCGCGATGCCCATCGCGACCCCGGCGGCGGTGCGGGCGAGGGTCCGCGCCCGGACCGACGAGCGCCCCGACCGCGCCGCCGCGGCCAGCGACGCCGCGATCACGAGCGTCGACGCGGTGACGCCCTCCGTCATCACCGCCGCCGTATACGGGACCAGGGCCGGGTGGAGCGCGACAGCCAACGCGGCGCCCAGCGGCTTCCACCGCGCGGCGGCCGGCGCGCCGGCCAGCGCGCTCTCGCTCGCGACGAGGCGGTGCATCGCGTAAACGCTCCCCGCGCCGAGCACGGCGTTGAGCGTCATGGCGACGCCCGCGGTGCCGCCGAAGAGGGCATACGCGGCGGCCAGCAGCGCCGGATACCCGACGGGATAATGCGCGACGAAGGTGACGGCGCCGTCGGGCCAGAGCCACGTGTAGCCCTGCCCATGCGCGATTCGATGCGCAAGCACGTCGTAGAAGTGTCCGTCTTCCACCGCGGGAAAGAGCCCGCGGGCCCACAGGACCACCGCGAGCCGAACGAGGAGCCCGAAGAGAGCGGCGGCGAGGGCGTCTCGGCGCGAAGGCAAGGCCGGCGGAGGATACACGGTCGAGCGGCGAGCGCGCGGGCCGAGGGCTGCGACCGACCGCGCAGTGTTTATGCGCGCCTCGATGCGCGCAGTGAGCATCGACCTGCACAAATAAAAAAAGAAGAAGTCGGCAAATAATAAACTTCGGCGTCGCCGGACACTGGTATGAGCGCTGCAGAGCTTTGACGACAGCCGCGCCTGCGCGCGGCCACGGAGGAAGAAGCATGTTTCTTCGAAATGCGGCCTGGATGCTTATCGTCGGCACTTGGGCGATGGCCGGATGTTCGAGCTCCAGCTCGGGCGGCGGCGGTTCGAGCGGCACGTCCTCGGCCGGATCGTCCGGCAGCCAGTCGTCGAGCGGCGACATGACGTCGTCGGGTTCGTCGGGCAGCGACGGGAGTTCGTCGCCGGACGGCGGCACTCCGATGGATGGCGGCAGCAGGGTGAACGCCGATGGCGGCGACGCGGGCGGCGGCGGTTCCCTTCCCGACGCGGGCAGCGACCCGTTCGCGAGGTTCTGCCTGACCGACTGCACGGTCACCGACCAGTGTCAGGTCGACGGCGGCGCTCTCGATCCCGCGATTTCGAGCTGCTACATGTCCTCGTGCGCGCCGAAGGTCGGCAACGCGATCGTCGAGCAGTACACCACCGCGTACTGGAACGCCGTGAGCACCTGCTATTCGGGCTCCGACTGCGCGGCTCTGCTCAAGCCCGGGAGCGACCAGACTTCTGCAAACGCGATTTGCGGCAATCCGGTGCTCACGCCCTCGGCGGCCGTCACGACGTACTGCGCGACGCCCCCGTGCCCGGCCTTGCTGACGAGCGCGGCCATCTGCGAGGCGACGTTCGCGCCTTTCCAGGACTCGCGCGTCACGGCCCTCGGCACCTGCATGACGACGAATGGGTGCACTACTCAAGCTTTCGACAATTGCGTGAACAGCCCGTGATGCCCTCGCCCGGCCTTCTCACCGTGTGCATGCGTCCTCTCACTTTGCGCAGTATGCGCGGGTGCCGGGGGCCGGTACCCGGTGAGGCGGCCGCGCCGCGCGAATCCCAATTTCTCTCGAGCAATCTGCCTTTTGCGGTCGATTCGACCGCGTGACTGAAGAATAGGAACGCAACCTGCAGTGGGTGGTGGTCGTGGGGGATCGCTTCGGTCCCCGAGCCACGGAACATCCGCCGCTTTCAGGCCCCAGAGGAGAAACCATGAAACTCAATCTCGTTCGTGCTCGCCTTGCCGCTTTCGCCGTCCCCGTCGCTGCCCTCGCCCTCGGCCTCGCCGCTCAGGGTTGCGGCGGCGCCCCCGACACGCAGTCCTCCACGGAGCAGACGGCGACCAGCGCCCAGGACCTCAGCATCCTCGGCATCACCATCCCGCAGCCCACCCTCTCGCTCGGCCTCGGCCTCGGCGACGCGAGCGCCAGCGTGAAGATCGACCCGATTGGCACCATCGACGAGCTCATTCCCGAGCAGGGCGTCAAGCTTCCGGACCCCGTCAAGCCGATCGACACGATCCTCGGCGACATCAGCGAGGGCGCGTCGGCCAGCGTCTCCGTCGGCGACATCAGCGTCGGCCTCAAGCTCCCGGGCATCGAGCTCCCCACGATCCCGGATCCCTTCGACGGCGGCATCGAACTCATCGGCAAGTGAGCGAAGGGGGCTCGGCCCCCGTCGCAACGCATCCCATCTCCGGGCTTCATGCGGCGCTGAGGCCCGGAGACTCTCTCACGCGGCTCGCGTGGCGTCGCTCTCCGCTAGGGCGTGGGCAACCACCCGAGCGCTCGCATCGCGACGACGACCTCCGCGAGCGGCAGCCCCACGACATTCGTGACGCTCCCTTCGACGCGCTCGACGAAGACGGCGGCGTCACCCTGAATGGCGTACGAGCCCGCCTTGTCGCGTCCCTCGCCCGCGCCGACGTACCGCTCGATCTCGCCGCGCGACAGCGGGCGGAACGTGACGCGCGTCGTGACCGATTGCGCGTGGAGGGGGGGACGCCAGGCGCGCACGACGCCAGCAAGAAGCGCGTGGTGACGTCGTGGGTGGCGCCGGAGAGGCGCTCGAGCATGCTGCGCGCGTCCGCGTCGTCGCGCGGCTTTCCGAGCAGCGAGCCGTCGGGGGCGACCACCACAGTGTCGGCCACCAGCACCCCGGCCGCGGCGCCGAGGTCGAGGCCATGCACCGCGTCGAGCTTCGCGCGGGTCACGCGATTGACGTAGGCCGCCGGCGCCTCGGCCGAGCGCGCGCTCTCGTCCACGGGGGCCGTTCGGACGACGAAGGGGACGCCCAGGGACGCGACGAAATCCCGCCGCCGCGGGGACGCGCTTCCGAGGACCAGGGGGTGGGCGGCGTCGATCACGGCGACGCGGCCTTACCACGGCCGACCGCGTAGCGCCCTTTACCCTCGCCGACGTTGGTGTAACGTCGCGCGCCGATGCGCGCTCGTTGCGCCGCTCTTTCTTTCCTCTTCGGCATCTCGGCGTTCGGCGCGGCCCGCTCGGCCCGCGCGACCGATTGCAACGTGCCCCTCAGCACGTGCATCAACGACGACGTCCTCTGGCCGCACGCGGGGCCGTCCCACTTCATCGCGGTCGGCTCCACGGAGCTCACGGCGCCCGGGCAGCTCGGCTTCGGGCTCGTGACGAGCTACCTGTCGCGACCCATCGCGTTCCTCGTCCCCACGCCCGGCCCGGGCGGGACCGAGCAGTACGCCGTGAACGACCAGGTCAACGGCACGTTCCTCTGGTCGTACGGCGTCACGCGCCAGCTCGAGCTCGACTTCGCCCTCCCCGTGACCTTCGGCCAGGGCGGCGCCGGCCTCGAGCCGATCACGGGCGGCGCCTTCCTGCACGACACGGCCATGCGCGACCTCCGCTTCGGCGCGGCCTACGCGATCCTGCCCGTGCACCGCCCGACGCTCGCCCCCGACGTCCCCGGCGCGCCGGGTCCGTCGCCGTTCAGCCTCGCGGCGCGGCTCGAAGTGAGCGCGCCGACGGGCGAGCTCTCGCAGTTCGCGGGCGAGCACGACGTGGTCTTCGTCCCGAGCGTCGCCGGCCAGGTCCGCACGGGCCCCCTCTTCGTCGGCGCCGAGGCGGGCGCGCGGCTCCGGCCGACGACGGATTTCGCCGGCGCCCGCGTCGGCTCGCAGATTGTCGCGATGCTCGGCGTCGGCTACGACATCCTCCCGCGCGAGCTCCTTGCGGCGACGCTCGAGGCCTGGATGCTCCCGACCCTCGTCGGCCAGGCCCCCGGCGCCGCCGACCCCCTCATCCCGTCCGAGTGGCAGCTCGCGGCGCGCACCTCGCCTCTCAAGAGCGGAGAGCTGGCGATCCAGCTCGGGGGTGGCTCCGCCATCCCCTGGGGCGGCGAGAGCGAGATCACGCGGCCGCGATTCCGCTTCACCCTGAGCATCCGCTGGGCTCCTCTAGGCCGCCCGCCCCCCCCCGAGCGCCCGGAGACCCCATGACAGTCCGCGTCCACAAGAGCGAGCGCAGCCGCCACCTCGTCATCGGCATCACCGACGGCGAGATCCTGCCGGGCGCCCTCGCGGCGCGGCTCGCCCTGGAGCACGTCGCGTGCGGCTGGCTCCGTGCGAGCGGCGTGCTCGTGGACGTGGAGCTCCAGGCCTTCGACGCGCGCCTCGGGCGCCTCGGCGGCGCGCGGCGCATCGCGGGCGTCACGCACGTGCTCGCGGTCGAGAGCAGCATCGGCCTCACCGACGGCGTCCCGAGCTTCTCGCTCCGCGCCGTGCTCGCGCGCGAGACCGACCGCGGCTTCGAGACGCTCGCGGGCGAGATTGTCGCCGCGCGCGCCGTGGCCTTCGAGGTCCTCGTCACCGCCCTCGACGACCTCTCGCTGCGAAGGCCCGTCGACGACACGGGCGTCGCCCTGCTCGCGGCCGCGAGCAGCGCGAACGAGGGGCCCGCGACGACCGAGCGCGGGCTCGAGGCCTCCCCGGCCCCGCCGCCCGCGGTCCCGCCGATGCGGTCCGCCTCCTCGCTGCCGCCGCCCGGTCGCCCGGGCGGGGCCGGAGGCTGGTCGAACGCCGTCGAGGCCAGCGCCATGACCGACCGCGAGCCCTCCGCGGGCACGCGCGCCCTCGCGGCGACGCTCCCCATCCCGCAGCGGCCCGCGCGGCCCGAGCTGGACCTCGACACGCCCGCGCCCGAGCCGGGCGACGTCGTGGACCACTTTGCGTTCGGCCGGTGCGACGTTTTGAAGAGCGACGGCGACCGCCTCCACTTGCGCGGCCACAAAGACGGGAGAATCCGCGAGATTGCCCTCGATATGCTGCGCGTCACGCGTCTCGAGCCCCAGGGCGGCGGCGCGCCAGGGCGCCACTTCAAGCTCGAGCGGAGGCTGTGAACGCCTCGTCACGCTTGACGGTACGTGCGAAGGAAGATTAAGCCGTCCCGAGCTGTTGCGCCGTCCCGAGCTGGAGGAACCGATGAGAGTCTCGTTTGCCTTGCTGTCTGCCCCCTTCGTCATTGCGCTCGCGGCGTCCGCCGTTGCGTGTGGCGGCGACGCCCCCGCCCCCAAGACCGCCCAGGACGCGCCGCCGCCCGCGCCTGCGCCGTCGCCCCGCCTTCCCGACAAGGCCCCCGACTCGCCCACGGCGAGCGCCGTCCGCATCTCGGACGAGATTGTCAAGGCGTGCGGCATTGCCGAGCCCGACGCGTACTTCGCGTTCGACTCGTCGAACGTCCGCCCCGAGGACTCGAAGGTCCTCCAGCAGGTCGCCACCTGCTTCACGTCGGGCCCCCTCAAGGGCCGCACGCTGAAGCTCGTCGGCCACGCGGACCCGCGGGGCGACAGCGACTACAACATGACCCTCGGCCAGTCCCGCGCCGACTCCGTCGCAGGCTACATGCGCACGAAGGGTATGGACAAGGCCAAGACCGAGTCGACGTCGCGCGGCGCGATGGACGCCACCGGCTCGGACGACCCGAGCTGGGCTCGCGATCGCCGAGTCGATTCTGATGCTCGGCCAGTAGCGTATCATCCTTCCGCGATGACCCTGCTTCAAACCGCCCTCGAGGGGGCAGCCCCCGCCGAGGCCCCCACGGTGAAGCTCGACCTCGTCGGGCTTTTCCAGAACGCGGCCTGGCCGGTCAAGATCACGATCGCCCTTCTCATCGGGTGCTCCCTCCTCGTGTGGGTCATCGCGGTTCTCAAGATCTTGCAGCTCGCGCGGCTACGGTCCGCGGAGAGCAGCTTCGATCGGCGCGCGCGGCACGTCGGCTCGCCGCGCGAGCTCTTCGAGGTCGCCGGGTCGCATCGCGCTCCGGGCGCGCGCGTCGTCGCAGAGCTCTATCTGCGCGGCGCGGGCGCGCACATCGAGAGGCTCCGGGCGGTCGCCGACCGGGTCATCCTCGCCGAGGGCCAGAGCGCCCGGGCGCTCATGTGGCTGCTCGCGTTCATCGCGGCCGGCGCGCCGTTCATCGGCCTCTTCGGCACGGTCTACGGCATCATGGACGCGTTCGTGCGCATCGGCGCGGCGAAATCGGCGAGCTTGCCGGTCGTCGCCCCCGCGATCGGCGAGGCGCTCATCACCACGGCGATCGGCCTCGCGGCCGCGATTCCGGCGGTGTTCTTCTATAACTGGATCGACAAGAGCGTGGGCGACTTCGTGTCCGAGCTCGAGACGGCGGCCGCCGAGTGGGTGGCCCTGGTGACCGAGCCCCCCTCGCCTGCCGACCAGGCCATTCCGCTCGTCTCTCCGCAGCGCCCGGTGACCGGGCGGCCACGGTCGTAAGGGGCCGCGGCCATGGCGCTCTCGACGGGCAAGCGGGGCGGCGGGGGCTTTCGCGACATCAACGTCACGCCGCTCGTCGACGTGATGCTCGTGCTGCTCATCGTCTTCATGGTGACGGCGCCGCTCCTCACTTCGGGCCTCCACATCGACCTGCCCGAGGTGCAGGCGAGCAACACGCCCGTGAAGGACGCGAAGCTCGTCCTCTCGATCACCAAGGACGAGCACATCCTCTTCGGCGAGGACGACGTCACGGCGAACGTGGAGAAGGCGCTCCTCGACAACCCGCGCGTGCAGAAGGAGCACGAGCTCTACATCCGCGCCGACAAGGACGCGCGCTACGGCGTCGTGGCCCGCGCCGTGGCCGCGGCCCGCGCCGCCGACGTCACGTCGCTCAACCTGCTCGTCGACCCCGAAGAGATGCAGCCATGAGCGCCGGGGCGCGCCGCAACTTCGACGCGCAAGATGTCACCATCGCGTGCTGCGCCGCGGTCGTCGCGCAGCTCGCCTTCATCGCGGTCTTCTCGCTCCCGTCGCCCAAGCTGGTGGAGGCCGACATCTCGAACGAGAACGCGCAGCCGATCGCGGTCTCGATCACGCCGGTGCTGAAGCTCGGGAGCAAGACGCCCGCGAAGCTCCCGACGCAGTGGCAGCGCAAGGCGCCCGCCGCGGCGAAGCAGGCGCCCCCGCAGTCGGCCGTGCCGTCGACCAAGGCGGAGAAGACCGCGAGCGCGGCCCCCACGACGACCACCACGGCGTGGTCGCCCTGGGCCGACGCGGGCCCCGCGGCGACCGCGGAGCCGGCGCCGACGGCCTCCCCCGAGGGGTCCGCCGCGGCGACCGTCGCCTCGGCGCAGGGCGCCGAGAACGGGGCCGAGAACGGGACCGAGACCGATCCGCTCAAGGCGCGCGCGGCCGACATGTACAAGGCGCAGCTCGCCCAGTGGGTGATGTCGCGCTTCGACATCAAGGGAAAGATCCCGTTCGCGACGCTGAAGACGCTCCGCGCCGTCGCGACGGTCACCGTCGAGGACCGGAAGATCACGAGCTTCTCGATCGTGAAGCCGAGCGGGGACAGCACGTTCGACGGCGAGGTCACGGCGACCCTCGGCCGCATCCAGTCGAGCGGCGCCGAGCTGCCGGCGCCCCCGCCCATGTACCCCGAGATGTTGGCCAAGTCGCAGACGTTCAGCTTTCAATGCACCCTCCAGAAGCTCTGCGAATGACCACGCGACGCCGCCTCCTCCGCCTCCTTCGCGCCCTGCCCGCCGCGGTGGCCTCCGCCGCGCCGCTCGGGCTGGCGCTCGCGCCCACGTTCGCAGCCGCCCCCGCGCGCGCGGACGTGCCCGAGGGGCAGACGCCTCCCGACGAGAGCCTGCTCGGCACCGTCGACGTGAACGGGTCGGCGACGGAGGGGCTGCCGCCGCTGCCGAAGCTCGCCGTCGTTCCGATCGTGCCGACGGGTTCGGCCGACAGCCTGGTCACCCTCGTGACGCGACACGACCTCGAGCTGAGCGGACAGTTCGAGGTGCTCGGCGAGGAGACGGCGCCTTCCGGTCCGTTCACGCACACCTCGCCGCTCGACCTCGCGGCCTGGGGCGCCAAGGGCGCCGAGTACGTCGTGCGGGTCTTCTCGCAGCCCGCCGCCAGCGACTCGACGAAGACCGAGCTCGTCGCCGAGGCGTTCGTCCCGCCGACGCCCGCGCAGGCCGCCGCGCAGAAGGCCCGCGTCAACCCCGACGGCACCATCCCCGACGCGAAGCCGGCCTTCCGCACGGTGGTCCCGACCGACACGACCGAGGTGCGCGCGGCCTCCCACCGCCTCGTCGACCAGATCCTGGGCGCCCTGACCGGCCGGCCGGGCGGGTTCGCGAGCCAGATGACGTACGCCGAGAAGGTCGGGCGCTGGCGCCGCGTCTTCGCGATCGACTCCGACGGCTTCGATCTCCGCGCCGTGGGCCCCGACAGCGCGACGGCGGTCTCACCCGCGTTCGGGCCGAACGGGCAGATCTACTACGGGCTCTCCGAGGACTACGAGCCCTTCCGCCTCGTGGAGGGCCCGAACGCCACCCCGGTCCCCGTGAACGTGCCGGGCTCGATTCTCGGCCTCGCGTTCAACGCGGACCACACGAAGCTGGCGCTCACCGTGATGGACTCGGGCACGAGCCAGCTCTGGCTCGGGCCGCGCGACAACCTCCGGCCGATGGCCACCCAGCCGTTCGCGAATCACCCGGTCTTCGGGCCGGGCGACCGCGTCGCGTACGTCGGCGGCACGCCGGTGCAGCGCATCATGATCGGCGAGCGTCCGGTCTCCCCGCCGGGCTTCATGGCGAGCGCGCCGGTCTTCTGCGACACGCCGCAGGGCCTCCTCATCGTCTACACGGTGGGCGTCGGCGCGGGCGCCGACATCATCGCGACCGACACGGGCGGCGGAGGACTGAAGCGCCTCACGCAGCACGAGGGCGCGAACACCTACGCCGCGTGCAGCCCCGACGGGCGCCTCATCGCGTTCTTCTCCACGGGGAAGCGCAAGCTCGGCGCCGCGGCGTCGAGCCCGCGCGACGACGCCGGCGCGGGGCTCTACGTGATGCCGATCCAGCGGCCCTGGCTGGCGAAGAAGATCTCCAGCGAGGTCGGCGAGTCGCTCCGCTGGGAGGCACTGCCGCCGGTCCGCTGACGGACCCGCCGCGAGCGGGTCACTTCGCGGCTTGCGGCGGGGCGGCCGGGGCCGGCGCGGGCTCGTCGCCCGGCAGGAGCGCGATCTCGATGCGGCGGTTCTTCGCGCGCGCGTCGGCCGTATCGTTCGGGCCGAGCGGATCGAACGCCCCCGTGCCCGCCGCGACGAGCGAGCTGGCGGGGACGCCGATCGACACGAGGTAGCGCACGACGGTGACCGCGCGCGCGACGGTCAGGTCCCAAGACGACTCGAACTGCTTCGACCTGAACTTCTCGTCGTCGAGGTTCGCGGTCACCAGAAAGCGCCGCGGGCCCTGCGGGGGGGGCGGCGGAGGCGTCGTCTCAATCGCCCGGGCGATCTCCATGAGGACGCCCTTCCCCGCGGGCCGCAGGTCGGCGTGCCCCGCGTCGAAGAGCAGGTCGCCCTTCACGTCGAGCACGACACGCGCGCCGCGGGACTCGACGCGGAGCTGCCCCGCGTTCGCGAGCGTCTGGAAGCGGCGCCCCAGATCCTGAAAGAGCTGCGTGCGCGTCTCGGCGGCCGCCTGCGCCTTTCGGAGCTCCTCGAGGCGGTTCTTCGCGTCGTCGAGGGCCTTGGACAGCGTGCCGCGGTCGGCGAGGATCTTGTCGACGTCCTTCCCCAGACGTTCGAGCTCGCCGCGGAGCTGCTGGTTCATCGCGGTGGCTTCGTCGAGCTGCGCCTGCACGTTGTGGCTGGCGGTGGTGAGATCGCTGATCTTCTGATCGCGGTCCTGCGTCATCGCCTGCGCGGCCGTGAGCTGCTCTTGCAGGGCGGCGAGCTGGGCGGCGTCGTCCTTCTGCTTCGCGTCGGCGTCGGCCTTGGCCTGCGTGGCGGCCGCGACCTCGCGATCGTAGATGATCTGGGAAACACAGCCCGTCGAAGCCGCAGAGGCCACGATGGCGAGGACGGCGAGCGAGCGCTGCGGGGTCACGGCGGCCGTCATACCCTCAGGCCGGGCGCTCGACCACTTTCGCGTGGGCGCCGCCCACCACGAGGTCCGCCCCGGAGACCGCCTGCGCGCGCTTCACCATCGCGAGCCCCACCGGCACGCCGAGCGTGGGCGACATCGCGGCGCTCGTCACCTCGCCCACGGGCTCGCCCGCGGCGTCGATCACCTCGGCGCCCGCGGCCGGCGGCGCCCCGTCAACGAAGACCAGCGACACGAGCTTGCGCTTCACGTGCCCGCGCATCTCGAGCATGCAGACCACCTCCTGGCCGAGGTAGCACCCCTTCTGGAAACTCACGGCGTTCTTCTCGAGCGAGGCCTCCTGCGGGTACGTCTTGTCGTCGAAGTCGACCCCGAGCCGAGGCACGCCGCGCTCGAGCCGGAGCGCCTCCCACCCCGCGACGTCTCCGAAGACCCCGCCCACCGCCGCCACCGCCCCCTCGAGCGCCGCGCGCACGGGCCCCACGGCCTCGGGAGGGGCCACGACGACGGCCCCACCGAGCCCCGTCGGGTCGAAGGCCGCCCCGGTCGCGCCCGCCTCGCGCGCCGCGGCGAGCACCTCCGCCGCCCGCGAGCCGTGGATCTGCCACACGGAGAACGCCTCGTCGGCGGGTCCCATCTCGGCGTCCTCCATCACGAGGTAGTGGTCGAGGTGCTCCCGAACGCGGGGCACGAGGTCGACCGCGACGAGGGCCCAGGCGCGCTCGCCGTCCGCGAAAAGAACCGGATCCGCGAGGACCCGCCCGCTGCGAAGCACGATGAGGCCGTAGCTGGCCTCGCCGCCCGCCCCCCCCTCCCACTTGCCCAGATCGCACGTGACGAGGCCGTTGAGCCACGAGATGCGGTCCTTGCCGGAGACGACGATGACGGCGAGATCGGGGCGCGCGATCACCAGCGCCGAGGCGCGCGCTGCATCGACCTGTTCCTTGGGTGAAACCATCTTGAGCTCAGCCGGGCACGACGTTACAAAAGCGCCAGGCGCCCGGCCCATCATAAGCAGCCGTTGACGCGGGTCGAGGGACCGAGCCACTCTTGGGTGGACGGTCATGTCCGGCATCGGCGTCGTCCTCAACCCCAGGAGCAGGCGAAACCTGCGCGATCCGGGCGCCGCAAGGCGCCTCGCACGCAGGCTCGGAGACCACGGGGTCCTCCGGACGGCCGGGACGGTCGAAGAGCTCTACCGCATCGCAGAAGACTTCCGCCGCGTCGACATCGACGTGCTCGCGATCAGCGGGGGCGACGGGACCGGGCACGTCACGCTCACGGGCTTCTTGAACGTGTACGGCGGCCAGACGATGCCGCACGTCGCGCTCCTCCGCGGCGGGACGATGAACACCGTGGCCAACTCGGTCGGCGTCCGCCCCGGCAAGCCCGAGGGCCTGCTCGGCCGCCTGATCGCGGCCTACGCGCAGCGCGCCACGGCGCCGCTCGCGGGCGTCGAGCGGCACGTCATGCACGTGAAGCCGCGGGCGGGCGGCCCGGCGCACTACGGCTTCCTCTTCGGCACGGGCGTCGTGCACGGCTTCCTCGCGGAGTACTACCGCGACGGGGAGCCCACCCCGCTCGTCGCGGCGCGCACGCTGGCGCGCGGCATCGGCAGCGCGCTGATCGGCGGCGAGACCATTCGCCGCATGGCCCGACCCTTCCGCGGCTCGGTGAGCCTGGACGACGGCACCACCTGGCAAGAGCGCGACTACCTCGCCATCGCGGCCGGCACCATCGAGCACATCGGCCTGAACTTCAAGCCGTTCTACCGGTACGACCAGCGGCCGTGCGCCTTCCAGGTGCTCGGCATCCACGCGTCGCCGGTGCGCTTCGTCACCGAGCTGCCGCGCATCCATCAGAGCCTCCCGATGCGCGCGAGCAAGACGTACGACGCCCTCGCCAGCCGCATGTTCGTGCGGAGCGCCGACGGCCGCATGCGATACATGATCGACGGCGACCTCCACGAAGCCGCTGGGGAGCTCGAGGTCTCGATCGGCCCGCGCGTGCGCCTGGTCACGGGCTGAAGAGCGACGGAGCCGCGGCGGTCGCGCCGCGCTCGAGGACGAAGCCGCGCAGGCGGTCGGGCACCGACAGCGCGAGGTCGCGCACGCGCGCCTCGAAGAGGTCGCGGACGATGCCCGGCCCGAGATCGACGAGCACGCCGTACGTGACGAGCGTGCGGTGCTCGGCGATCGGCTCGGCGCGCACGAACCCCCACGCGTCCTCGATGTCGTGGCGCCGCGTCGGCTCGACCCAGAAGCGAACGAGCGGTCCCTCGCGGTGCACGCGCATCGTGTACGTGGCCTGGACCAGCGCGGTGCCGCTCGTCATCTCGACGAGCACGTCGCGGCCCGTCGAGCCGACGCGACGCGCGGAGCGGGTCTTCGGGACGATGCGCCGCCAGACCGCGACGTCGTCGAGCATCGGCCCGAGGTCCTGCGACGCGCCGTCGACGACCGTGTACGTCACGCCGCCGACGTAGTGGCGGGGACCGTGCTCGATCGTCTGCGAGCGAACGATCGTCTCGCCCCTCTCGAGGCGCTGCGTCTCGCCGGGCGAGAGGCCATCGGCGCGTGCAACCGCGCCCATGAACATCACTCCCGCAAGCCCACCCGCGCAGGAAGAGGCAAGTCGCACGATAGACCAGCCTACGGACCTCGACCGCGCATCGCAAGCAGGCGCGGCTCGGCGCTTTGGGCGGCGTACATGCATGCCTTTCTCTCGTGTACGCTCCGCGAGGCCCCGCCCATTCCCATGGCACTCCCTTTTTCCCGCTCTTCCGGCGCCGTTTCTCCCGCCATGTCCCGCGTCTCGGCCATCGCGCTCAACACCTACCGGGAGGCGGTGCGCGCGCGCGTCCTCCTCGGCGTCTTCGCGCTCGGCCTCGCCACCGCGGCGTACTCGCTCGTCATCGCGACGCTCTCGCTCGGCAACGAGACGCGCGTCGTCGCGGACCTCGGCGCGGCGTCGCTCTCGCTCTATGGCGTCGTCGTCGCGATCGTGCTCGGCTCGACGTCGCTCTATCGGGAGCTCGAGTACAAGACGATCTTCCCGATCTTGTCGCGGCCCATCCGCCGGGCGGAGTACCTGGTCGGCAAGTACCTCGGCACCGTGCTCACCGTCGTCGTGTTCCTCGCGGTGGACGCCGCCGCGGTGCTCGTGATGCTGGCGCTCGAGGCGGGCGAGCGCGGATGGAAGATCGGGGCCTTCGCCCTCGCGGGGCTCGCGGCGCTCGCCCTCGCCTGGGCGCGGGCGCGCCCGCAAGCGCGCGTCTACGTGGTCGTCCCCTGGGCGCTCGGGATGGCCGCCGTCGCGTGGGCGCTCGCGAGCGCGGCGCCCGACGAGCGGCGCCTCGTGACGGCGGCGGTGACGCTCGCGGCGTGCGAGATCGGCATCGTGGCCGCCGTGGCGACCCTTTTCGCGTCGTTCTCTTCGCCGTTCCTCACGGCGGCGTTCACGGCGACGGTCTTCGTCATCGGCCGGTCGGCCGACACCCTGGCGCACATTCCGAAGCAGGTCTTCGGCGCGCCGATCAGCGCGGGGGGCCGCGCGCTCGCGCACGTCGTCCCGAACCTCCACGTGTACGTCCCCCCTCGCCCGCTCCTCCTCGGGCAGGTGTCCGAGCAGCCGGTCTGGGGATACGTGGGGTGGGCCGCGCTCCAGGCCGCGTGCTACGCGGCCGTGCTCCTCGTCATCGGCGCGCTGGCGTTCCGAAAGCGCGACTTTTCATGATCGGCGCGGGGCGCGCCGCCGCCCTCGGCCTGGCGTGCTGCTCGGTGGTGGCGCTGCTGGTCGTGGTGGGGGCCGCGCGCGAGGCGTCGATCGGCAAGGCCGAGAGCGCCGCCGCGGAGGACGCCGCCGCGCGGCGCGACTGGCCGGCGGCGATCTTCCACGCCCGCGCGGCGGCGCTCGCCTACGTGCCGGGCGCGGCGTGGCCCGAGCGGGCGCTACGCCGGCTCGAGGCGATCGGCGAGGACGCCGAGGCGCGCGGCGACGCGGAGACCGCTCGCCTCGCGTACGGCGCGATGCGCACGGGAGCGCTCGCCGGCGCGCCGTGGACGGGGAGCTCCGGCGGCGTCGACTGGCGCGCGCGCGCCGACGAGGGCCTCGCGCGGACCGCTCAGAAGCACTGCGAAGGGCACTGCGACGAAGCGCAGTCGCCGAGAGCCACCGCCGCGGGGATGCCCGAGCCCTGAAAGGAGCTCGCGCAGGTGCCCGCGCAGGTCTCGAGCTTCGCGCACGGCACGTCTTGCACGCACGCCGCCATCTCGTCGCAGCAGCTCTGGGCCAGGCACACCTCGCAGGCGCTCGACGCGCCCGCCTCGGCGTACTCGCCGCAGAGGACGCCTTTGGGGCTGATCGTCTCGCAGAAGCCCGCGTCGAACGGCGACTGCCAGATGCACGGGATCCCCGCGGCGCAGTCGGACGCGGCGGAGCAGAGCTGGAAGCACGCGCCGCCGTCCAGCGGCGCGGGGCCGCCGTCGATCGTCTCGTGCTCGGGCAGGCAGGACCCCTGGGGGCCGCACTGCGCGCTCGTCGTGCAGCCCTCGGAGCAGAGGCCCTGCACGCCCTGGTCGTTGGCGCCCAGGTTCAAGCAGAAGTTGCTCGTGCAGTCCGCGGGGGTCGAGCACGGCGCGCCCAGGGCCTGGGGCGCCGCGTCGGTCGAGAGCGGGCTGCTCGAGTAGTGCGCGCTGTTGCCGCACCCGACGAGCGCAGCGAGGGAGGCCGCCGCGACGCTCCGCGTGACGAAGCCTGCGACAGAGGGGAAGGCCGCACCGCGGACGAGCATGCCGCCAAGCGTACGCCCGATGCACGGCGCGCGCAGCCCGCCGCCCCTCGAAGCGCTCCCGACACATCGTCGATTGTAACTTCGATGTCACCCCAAAACTCAAGCACGAGCCACAAGGTGCGGTAATGGCCCCGGACGCGCGGTTCGGTGCCGCGCCCTTCTGGAGGTCCTATGCATCGGGTGTCTCGGGTCGTTTTTGGCGTCTCGCTCGTTCTCTTGGGTGGTCTCTCCGCGGTCGCATGCGGCAACGGCGACGACACCGTCGCTCCCATTCCCCCGTTGGACGCGGGCTCGGACGCGAAGGCCGCCGACGCGAAAGCTCCGACCGACGCGACGGTCGAAGACGCCGGCAACAAGGACGCAGAGCCCGACGCCGAGTCGGATGCGACCGCGGACGGAGAGGTCCCGGACGCCTCGCCGGACGCGAGCGAGCCCGACGCCACCTCGCCGGACGCCGGCGACGGCGGCTGACGCGCCCCTCCGCGGCCGAGCTCGCGGATGGGCGTTACGCGGCTACGCCGCGCGACCCCGCTCGGTGACGACCGGCAGGTGGACGGCGCCGGGCGGCCCGCCCTGAGCCGCCGCGGCGCCCCAGCGCTCTTCGATCAGGTCCTCGATGGTGTCGTGGCACGCCCCGCAGTCGTCGCCGGCACAACAGGAGCTCGTCACGGCGTCGACCGTCCTGGCCCCGCCTTCGATCGCAGCCCTCACCTCTTGCTCCGTGACCGCGCGACAGATGCAGACGTACATCCAATGACCTCGGCCTTAAGGATAATGAACTTCGTTTTCAAAGTCCAGCCGAGGCTGTGGTCGAGGTCCGTAAGCGGTTGAACTTCCTTGCTTATTCGCGGATCTGCTGAGCCAGGTACTGGGCGTCGCCCACCTGCTGCACGAGCTCCAGCTGCGACTCGAGCCAGTCGACGTGCTTCTCGGACTCGACGAGGATGTAGGTCAGGAGCTCTTCGCTCCCGTTGTCGCCGACGTCCCTGCAAAGCTGGATGCCCTTGTTCAACCGGGGCACCGTGCCCGATTCGAGCGCGAGGTCGTTCTTCAGGCACTCGACCACGTTCTGGCCGATGGTCAGCTTGTTGAGCTTCTGCAGGTTCGGAAGCCCGTCGAGGAAGAGCACCCGCTCGACGAGCTTGTCGGCGTGCTTCATCTCGTCGATCGACTCCTCGTAGATCTTCTTGCCGAGGTGCATGTACCCCCAGTTCAGGCACATCTTCGCGTGCAGGAAGTACTGGTTGATGGCCGTGAGCTCACCGGTGAGGACCTCGTTGAGCAAGTCGATGATGCGGGGATCGCCCTTCATGCGGGCCAAATGAGCACCCTCGGGGACTCGCGCGCAAGCGGCGATTGTCGCTTGAGCGCCGGGCGAGCGCGCTTTCAGGGCGACGAGTTGAGGTCGACCGAGACCCAGACGTCCACCCCTTCCCGGCCGATGCGGTGCGCCGCCGAGGCGCGGACGACCACGCAGCCGCAGGGGTCGTGCAGCTCGAGGGCCCCGGCGGCCGCGACCAGCCGGCCCGTCTCGAGATCCACGTCGGCGCCCCCTCGCGTCGTGATGCGCGCGCCGATCGGCAGCCCGGCCCGCGCCCCCCCGGTCCAGCCGGCCGCCGAGAGGAAGCCGCTCGCGGCCTCGAGCGGGACCTCGGTGAGCGCGCGGGCCTCGTAGGGATCGACGCCGTCGCGCTCGGCCGCGTGGACCGTCAGGTGCAGCCCCGTGCTCGGCCCCACGCGGCCGGTCGCGATGAACGCGCCGCCCGCGCTCGCGCCCTCGTCGAACCCCGCGATTGGCACGACGCGCGCGAAGTCCGCGAGCAGGCCGACCCACGGACCGTCGATCGTCCCGCGCGCGCGGAGGAGCGGGCGCACGCCCTGCGCGTCGCCGATCGCGCCGGCGGCCACGTCGACGTCCGCCGCGGCGCGCGACCCCGCGCGCCCGACGCGGTTGCTCCAGCCCGCGGCGCCGATCCACGCCGCGTGGTCGCCGAGCGCGTCCGGCGCGCCGCGCCCGAAGGGGACGACGAGCACGCCGTCGGTGTGAGCCGCGAACGCGGCGGCTTCGAGGCGCGGCTCGGTGCGGTGGATCCAGGGGTCGCCCGGATCGGCCGAGTCGAACGGACGGGCGAGCGGGAGAGCAACCGCCGCGCGCGCCTCGGCGAAGCCGTCGACGCCGTCGCGCAGGCCGTCGTCGGCGACGTCGCCCAGCCCGCGGAGGTCGAGCGAGAGGCCGGCCGGCCCGGCCCGCGCCGCGAGGAGCGCGCCCGCCTCCGCTCGCGCGAAGGTCGTGGTGCCGTAGTCGCCTCCGGCGACCGCGCCGCCTTCGAGGGTCGCGTCGTACGCGCCCGAGCTGCCGAGCGCGTCGGAGCGCCGGACCGAGAGGACCGGCCCCGCGACGCCCGCCTCGAGGAGATCGCTGCCGCGCAGCGCGACGGCGCGCACCTGCGAGCCGATCGACCAGCCGTCGACCCGCCACGCCGCCTCGGCGGTCGCACGATCGAACGGCTTGGCCGCGGCGTCGAGATCGGTCGTCGACTGCACGGCGCGCTGGCCGCGGAGGGCGTCGACAGTCCAAGAGACGGAGTCGTCTCGGTCGCCGTTCGCGATGGCGGTCGCGCCGGTCGCTTCGATCGTGATGCCGTTCGCTCCCCGCAGGTCGTCCCAGCGCACGCGCGTCTCGGTCGTCGTCGTGCGGAGCAGGCCGTCGACGACGGCGCCGCCCTCGAAGTACGCGCCGGCGCGCAGGTCGAGGCCTCGCACGAGGTCCCCCTGCCTCCACGGGATGTGGACGCCTCCGCCGGCGAAGAAGCCGTCGGCGCCGCGCCACGCGAGGTCGGGCGGCAGGAGGCCGATGCGGCCGGGCGACCGCAGCCAGAACACGGGCGCCCACGCGAGCGGCACGCCGAAGACCTCGAGGACCGGGTTTCGCAGGATGAGATCGTGCGGCGGCGCGACGGTCGCGCCGGTGAAGCGGACCGCCAGCGGCTCCCCGAGGCACGGGCAGAACGCGACCTTGCCGTCGCCGTCGAGCTGCGCGCCGATGGCCACCCGCCGGAGCTTCAGCGCGTCGCTCGTGAGGTGGAACGGCGGCTCGTCGACGCGCACGTGACCGGTCGCGTCGAGCGAGTCCGCCTCGACGTGCAGCTCGTCCGCGCCGAAGGCCACGGGGAGCGTCGTGGGATCGGCCTCGGGCTGCGACGACGCGGGCCGGTCCTCGAGCGCCGCGGAGATCGCCACGGCCATCGCGACGATAGCCCGGGCTCTCACCTCCTCGACTCGCCTGACGGGGGGATCAGCGCGGCGGGGGCTGCGCGCTCTCGTGCGCGGCCCCGGCGGCCAAGTAGTCCCCCTTCGGAAGCACGACCTTCATCACGGCGCCGCCGTCCTTGCCGGGATCGACGGACACCTCGGGCTGCACGCTGGCGCGGAGCTCGAGGACGAACCAGAGGTCGCGCCCGTGCGGCACGAGGCGAGCCGTGGTGACGGGCGTGTTGAAGTCGACCGTGACGAGCGGGTTCGTGTTGTTGCGCCGGAGGACGTGCGCGCCCTTGAGCACGTACGTCACGGAGCCCTGCGCGGCCTTCGTCTCGTACGTCACGGACTTCGACAGCTCGACGAACAGGCGCGTGGACCCGTCGGCGAGCGGCTCGAAGCCCCACATGGAGACGCCGGCGGACGCGACGGACGCGGGCCCGCGGGCGAGCGCGACCGCGGGAGCGAGCCCGAGAAGGACGGCCAGGGCGGCCGCGTGCGCCGGAGCCATGATGGCCATGCTGGGCAACGTAGTCGACGAGTAGAGCACGAGCCGGCGCCGGCCTCCAAATTCGAGAGAATTCGCGGGAGCTTGCCTGCTTGGCCCGCGTCCTGGTAGGCCCCTCGGTCATGGAACAGCAGCTCCCGGCCACCGAGATCACGGCCCTGCTCGGACGCGGCACTCGATTCGAGGGGAAGCTCCATTTCGAGGGGCGCGTCCGCATCGACGGCGTCTTCAAGGGCGAGATTCAGAGCGACGACACGCTCGTCATCGGCGACGGCGCCGAGGTCCACGCCGAGATCGAGGTCGCGACCGTCATCGTGCGCGGCGGCATCGTCCACGGAAACATCCGCGCCCGCACCGCCATCGAGATCCACGCCCCCGGCAAGATGGTCGGCAACCTCCATTCGCCGTCGCTCTTCATCGATCGCGGCGTCGAGTTCCAGGGGAGCTGCCGCATGGACGCGGTCGAAGAAGCGCCGCCGCCCCCTCCCAAGCCCGCCACGAAGGGATCGAGCGCGAAGAGTGCGTGAGACGATCGCCTTCCTGCTGCTCGCGTGCGCCTGCGGCGCGGCGGCCTGGTCGGAGCGTCCCAACGACGCGGCGGGAAAGCAGCGAGAAGCCGAAGAAGCAGAGTCGTCCGTGAAGGAGCGCGCGCCTGACGAGGCGCCGGCCGCCGAGCCGCGCATCCCCCGCGGCGATCCCGGCGCCCGGCCGGACCCCGGCGGCTTCCTCTCGCTCGAGGCGCGCGCGCCGTCCCTCGCGCCGGGCATGCGCCTCGCCGCGGAGCGCGAGGGCGCCGGCGAGCGAACGGAGCTCGTGCGGGCCGCCGAGAAGGACACCTGCGCGCGGGTCGCGTTCGAGGCCAGCGCGCCGGTCATCGCGAAGCTCTTCGATGGCCAGGGCGGGGTGCTCGCCCAGTCGTCGGCGCCGCAGACCGAGGGAGAGCTCGGCGAGCTCGGCCCCGTGTGCGTGCGCAAGGGAGACCGCATCGAGGGCGGAGCGACGGGCGCGACGGTCGTCCGCTGGATCGCGTGGGCGTTGCCTTGAGCCTCGAGTCACCCCGAGCCGCGGCCGATCGCCTTCTTCGGGGGCTTCGACACGTGGAGGCTCGCGGGGTCGTAGAACCGCCACGGCTTGTCCGCCCACTCGCCCGCGTAGCCCACGCCGACACGCGCGCTCACGGCGATGCGCGGGCGCCCGACGCGACCCAGCAGGTGCAGGTGCGACCCGGTCAGGTCGAGCCCGTCGTGCGCGCGCGAGAGCCCCATCGCCTTTGCGAAGCGCCCCGGCCCGTCGAGCCGCGCGTGCGGCTCGAACCCCGCGGTCGGCTCGCCGGCGCGCACCAGGACGGCGTGCCCCTTTCCGACGCCGAAGCACGTCACGTTGAAGCACTCGTGCATCCCGTAGACGAAGTACACGTACGCGTGCCCCTCCTCGCCGAAGAGCGGTCGCGTGCGCTTCGTGAGCCCGGCACGCGCGTGGGACGCGAGGTCCTTGGGCCCGCGGTACGCCTCCGTCTCGACGATGCGCGTCACGCGGAGCGGCGAGTCCGCGTCGTCCCCCACGGCGCGGTGCACCAGGAAGCAGCCGATGAGGGCGCGCGCGACGACGCCGGCGTCTCGCGCGAACCAGCTCCGGCCCAGGCGATCGGAGGCGGGGAGCGCGAACGGAGCGAGTCGATTGGACGCCAAGGCCCGGCCCTCCTCTAGCTCTCGCCTGGCTCTCGCGCAGGGCGGGCACGAATTTTCGTCGTCGCGAGCATGCGCGAGGCGCTTTTTCGCGCACCTGTGTCCACACCTGGGCCATGCGTGCGACTCCGGTCGCGTAGAGAGATGGCGACATCTCGACCGAAGCCGACAGAGAATGTGGAAGTACGCGCCGCCTGGCGCTACGTCTCGTGCCCAGGATCGCGCGCCCGGCCGTGGTTCGCCCGTCGGCTCAGCTCGAGGGCCGCCGCCATCCTCGAAGAGATTCAGCGAAAGAGCAACGGAAAGCCATGTTCGACGAGTTCGGCATCAACGCGGGGTACGTCGAGGAGCTTCACAATCGCTGGTTGCAGAGCCCTCAATCGGTCGAGGAAGACTGGCGGAAGTTCTTCGAAGGCACCGGCGGGGCCCCCGGGTCCGCGGCCAACACCGTCATCGCGCCCGCGAAGAACGGAAAGGCCGCCCACACCAACGGGAACGGCACCGCCACCACCAACGGCAACGGGGCCGTCAACGGCGCCACGAACGGGAACGGCACGGCCTCGGCTGCCGCGGCCGCCGCGGTCGCGGCCGTGGCCAGCGCGCCTGCGACCGCGGTCGCGTACCGCGAGGCGGTCCGCGAGACGGTCATCGCGGCCACCGAGCTCCAGAGCCGGGTCGCCCACCTCGTGAACGCCTACCGGGTGCGCGGACACCTGTTCGCGAACCTCGACCCGCTCGACGCGCCCTCGATGGCCGCGCCCGAGCTCGAGCTCTCTCACTTCGGGCTCAGCGAGTCCGACCTCGACAAGACGTTCTCCACCGCGGGCATGGCCGGCCTGCCCGAGCGCGCGCGCCTCCGCGAGATCGTCGACCACCTCAAGGAGACGTACTGCTCGTCGATCGGCGTCGAGTACACGCACATCGAAGAGCCCGAGCCGCGCATGTGGCTCCAGCAGCAGATGGAGTCCACGCGCAACCGCGCGCAGCTCGATCGGCCCGAGCTCCTCCGCATCCTCACGAAGCTCACCGAGGCGGAGATCTTCGAGCAGTTCATCCACAAGAACTACGTCGGGGCCAAGCGGTTCTCGCTCGAGGGCTCCGAGAGCATGATCCCGCTCATCGACCTCCTCGTCGAGGCCGCCGGCCAGCACGGCATCGAAGAGCTCGTGATCGGCATGGCCCACCGCGGGCGCCTGAACGTGCTCGTCAACGTGATGGGCAAGAACGTCCGCGAGATCTTCGCGGCGTTCGACGACAAGAAGCCCGAGCGTTTCCTCGGCGCGGGCGACGTGAAGTACCACCTCGGCTACTCGAGCGAGGTCCGGACGCAGGGCGGCCGCGCGGTGCACCTGTCGATGGCCTTCAACCCGAGCCACCTCGAGTTCGTGAACCCCGTCGTCGAAGGCCGCGTCCGCGCCAAGATCGACCGGCGCAAGCGCAAGAGCACGATGCCCCTGCTCGTGCACGGCGACGCGGCGTTCATGGGCGAGGGCGTCGTCGCCGAGACGCTCAACCTCGCGGGCCTCGAGGGCTACTCGACGGGCGGCACCATCCACCTCGTCATCAACAACCAGATCGGGTTCACCACCGTCCCCAGCGACTCGCGGTCGACCCGCTACTGCACGGACATCGCGCGCATGCTGCGCGTGCCCGTCTTCCACGTGAACGGAGAGGACCCGCAGGCGGTCATCCAGGTGACCCGCCTCGCGATCGAGTTCCGCCAGCGCTTCAAGCAGGACGTCGTCATCGACATGTACTGCTACCGGAAGTACGGCCACAACGAGGGCGACGAGCCGCGCTTCACGCAGCCGCTCATGTACGCGCTCATCGACAAGAAGCCGACGGTGCGCGAGGTCTACGTCGCGCGCCTCGTGGCCGCGGGGCAGGTCTCGCGGCAGGAGGCCGACGCGATCGCCCAGGAGCGCCGCTCCAGCCTCGAGCGCGCGCTCGAAGAGGCGCGCAAGGGCGACTTCCACACCAAGCCCGAGGCGATGGGCGGCGTGTGGGCGCCGTACGTGGGCGGTCCCGACGCGGCCGTCCCCGAGCCCTCCACCGCCTTCCCGCGCGAGAAGCTCCTCGACGCCCTCGAGCGGCTGACCGCGATGCCCGCGGGCTTCCACGCCAACCCCAAGGCGCTCAAGCTCCTCGAGCAGCGGCGCGAGCGCGCCCTCGCCGGCCAGCCGCTCGACTGGGGCACCGCCGAGCACCTCGCCTTCGCGTCGATCCTCCTCGAGGGTCACGGCATCCGCATCAGCGGCCAGGACGCGCGGCGCGGCACCTTCTCGCATCGCCACGCGGTGCTGTACGACAACGAGAACGGCGAGTCCTACACGCCGCTCGCGCACCTCGGGCACGCGTCGTCGTACGGCGGCGTCGGCCGCTTCGAGATCTACGACTCCCCCCTCAGCGAGGCGGGCGTGCTCGGCTTCGAGTACGGCTACTCGCTCGACCGCCCCGACAAGCTCGTCGTGTGGGAGGCGCAGTTCGGCGACTTCGCGAACGCCGCGCAGGTCATCATCGACCAGTTCATCGCGTCGGCCGAAGACAAGTGGTCGCGCCTCTCGGGCCTCGTGCTCCTCCTGCCGCACGGCTTCGAGGGCCAGGGCCCGGAGCACTCGAGCGCGCGCATCGAGCGCTTCTTGAACCTCTCCGCCGAAGACAACATGCAGGTGTGCAACCTGTCGACGCCGGCGCAGCTCTTCCACGTGCTGCGCCGCCAGGTGAACCGCCCCTGGCGCAAGCCCCTCATCATCTTCACCCCCAAGTCGCTGCTCCGGCACCCCGAGGCGGTGAACACCCTCGACCAGATCGCCGAGGGCTCGTTCCAGCGCGTCATCCCCGACGACACCGTCGAGGGCGGCAAGGTGAAGCGCATCCTGCTCTGCAGCGGCAAGGTCTACTACGACCTCGCGGCCGAGCGCCGCCGCCGCAAGCGCGACGACGTCGCCATCGTCCGCCTGGAGCAGTACTACCCGCTCAGCGGCGCGCTCGCGCGGGGCCTCGCCAACTACCGCGAGGGCACGCCAATCGTCTGGGTCCAGGAGGAGCCGAGCAACATGGGAGCCTGGTACTTCCTCAACGCGCGCAAGGGCGAGTTCTTCGGCGGCCGCCACCCGCTGTCGCTCGTCTCGCGGCCCGAGAGCGCGAGCCCCGCGACGGGCAGCAAGGCGGCTCACGATCTCGAGCAGAAGATCTTGCTCGACGAGGCGTTCGCGGGTTGATCGGGGTCCTCGAGCGGTGGGGGTTCGCGGCGCTCGGCGTCGCGCTCCTCCTCGTCGCCGCGCTCGTGAACCGGGCCGCCCCCAAGAAACGGGGGCGCATCCGGCGGGCGCTCTTCCTCTACCTGTTCTTCGTCGCGCTCGTGGCGGTGGGCGAGGCGCTCGGCCACGTCCGCAAGCCGTCGATCGCTGCGTGGGCCGACTACGCCGGCCTCCTCGGCGGGGTGCTCGCGGCCTTCACGTGCGTGGAGCTCGCGGGCCTGCTGCTCTTCGACGTCCTCTTGCCCGCGATCGGCGTGGACCTCGTGGCGATCACCAGCGACGTGGTCGTCGGGGTGGCGTACGTCCTCGCGGCGATCGGCGTCTTTCGCGCGGCGGGCGTCTCGGCCACCTCGGTCGTCACAACCTCCGCGGTGGTGAGCGGCGTCCTCGCCCTCAGCCTCCAGACCACGCTGGGCAACATCCTCGGCGGCTTCGCCCTGCAGCTCGACGGGAGCATCCACGTCGGCGACTGGGTGCAGCTCGTCGACGGCAACCAGGGCAAGGTCATCGCGATCCGATGGCGGCACACGGTCGTCGAGACGCGCAACTGGGACACGATCATCGTGCCGAACGCGAACCTCCTCGCGCAGAACATCCTCATCCTCGGCAAGCGCACGGGCGCCGCGCATCAGCACCGCATGTGGGTCTACTTCAACGTCGACCACCGGTTCCCGCCGGGGCACGTGATCGACGTCGTGCGCACCGCCATGGCCGGGAGCCCCATCGAGGGCGTCGCGGCCGAGCCGAAGCCGAGCGTCATCTGCTACGACTTCGCCAAGGACGGCCGCGACAGCTTCGCCTACTACGCCGTCCGCTACTGGCTGACCGACCTCGCGAACGACGACCCCACGAGCTCGCGCGTCCGCACGCGCGTCCACGCCGCGCTCAAGCGCGCGGGCATCCCCCTCGCGCAGCCCGCGCAGACCTTGTTCCTCACGCGCGAGGAGCGCGTGAGCGAGCGGAGCGAGAGGCACGCGCAAAAGCGCCTCGTGGCCCTCGATCGCGTCGAGCTGTTCCGCTCGCTCACCCCCGACGAGCGCGCCGCGCTCGTCGACCACCTGGAGTACGCGCCGTACGCCGAGGGCGAGGTCGTGACGCGGCAGGGCGCGGTCGCGCACTGGCTCTACGTGCTCTGCGCGGGGAAGGTGGAGGTGCGGCGCAGGCTCGACGAGGCCGCCCTCGCCAAGGCGGTGGCCGTGATCGACGCGCCCGGCTACTTCGGCGAGATGGGCATGCTCACCGGCGCGCCGCGCCGCGCGGACGTCGTCGCGCTCACCGAGGTCGAGTGCTACCGCCTCGACAAGACCGGGTTCGAGAGCACCTTGCGCGCCCGCCCCGAGATCGCGCGCGAGATCTCCGCCACGCTCGCCAAGCGCGACCTCGAGCTCGCCACCGTGCTCGAAGGGCTCGACGAGGAGGCCAAGAGGGCTCGAATGGTGCACGCGGAGACGCACATGCTCGATAAGATCGAGGAGTTCTTCGGGCTCGAGCGGACGACCCAGACATGATCGCGATCGACTTGGGGGTGAGCACCGTCGACCAGGCGGTGCGGCTCGTTCGAGCGCTCGGCGCGCACCGCTACGTCGCGG
Organism: uncultured delta proteobacterium; assembly: GCA_963797395.1. GTDB lineage: Bacteria > Myxococcota_A > Polyangia > Polyangiales > Polyangiaceae > Palsa-1150. The sequence continues at coordinate 2,155,971 of CAWCPA010000006.1, read as the reverse complement.
GACGCCTGCACCTGGTGCACGCCTTCGCGATCGCCGCGGCCGGCGACGATCCCACGGGACCCCTGGGCGAGGCGCGCACCTGGGCGCTGGAGACTCTGGCCCGCGAGAGCGAGGGCCTCGACCTCGCGTCGCGCGACGAGCGCCTCTGGCGCCGCTGCTCCGACCTCGAGGTCGCGTCGCTGCTCGAGGCCTTCTGGGCGCCCGGGCCCCGGGCGCGCGCCGCGCGGGACGCGCTGCGGGAGCGGCTCGCGCGCCACGGCCTGCGCGACGATCATGCGCCGTTCGACGAGGCCGCCGAGGAGGAGATCCACCCGCTGGCCGTCGACGCGGGCTGGGAGCTCCTGGGCCTGCGGGACCTCGACCCGGAGCGCCACCGCGGGGCGATCCTCTCGTTCGGCGACGGGCTCGAGTTCGCGTCGGCGCGCTTCGAGGAGGAGACCGCGGTGCCCCAGGGTTCGAACCTCTACGAGCTGCCCGCGCTCGGCCCCGCCGAGCTGCTGCTGGGCGCGAGCGACGACGGTACCCTCTCCCAGCCCTTCGTCGTCTGGGCGCAAGGCAACGAGACCTACCTCGACTACGTGTTCCGGGGCGTGCGCAAGGTCGCGAAGCTCGATTGACCCGCGCCGGCCGGGCCGGGCCGCGTCAGGAGACCTTCGCGTCCTCGACCCGCACGAGGATCACGGTGATGTTGTCGCGACCACCGCCGGTGTTCGCGCGGTCGGTGAGCTGCTGCGTGGCCTCCTCGAGGTCCGGCGTCGCGACGAGGATCGACTCGATCGCGTCGTGCGCGACCATGCGGCTCAGGCCGTCCGAGCAGAGGAGGTAGACGTCGCCGGGCTGGGGAGACTCGATCGTCACGTCGACGTCCACGTGCGGCTCGACGCCCACGGCGCGGCTCAGGACGCCCGCGGCCTTGCCCTGGATGCCGGCGGCGCCGAGGGTGTGGTCGGTCGTGAGCTGGCTGAGCGTGCCCGCGCGGAGGCGGTAGCAGCGGCTGTCGCCCACGTGCGCGACGTACGCGCGCTGGTTGTTGGCGGAGAAGTACGCGCAGACGACCGTGGTGCCCATGCCGTCCCAGGCGTCGTTCTCCTGCGCGGCGGCGTAGACGCGCTCGTTCGCCCGGAGCGTGGCTCCGCGGAGCCGCTCGGCCCGGCGCGGAAGGGGGGAGCCGGCGGTGTGTCGCCGGGCGGCCCGAAGTTCGACGTGCGAAAGGCGTCGGCGATCGCCTCGACGCACAGACGGCTCGCGACCTCTCCCGCCGCGTGCCGCCCCATGCCGTCGGCGATGACGAAGAGGTGGTGGTCTTCGAGGATGGCGTACGCGTCTTCGTTGTGCGACCGCTTGAGGCCCGGATTGGTGCGGCCGACGGCGGTGACGAGGATGAGCGCGTTCGGTCCCGTCGGCTCATCCTCTTCGAGCGACGCCTTCGCATCGGTCTCGTGCGATGCCTTCGCATCGACCTCGTGCGATGCCTTCGCATCGACCTCGTGCGATGCCTTCGCATCGACCTCGTGCGATGCCTTCGCATCGACCGCCGGGTCGTCCTGGATCTCGGCGTACGACTGGAGCCAGGGCTTCGGCCGGTCGCTGGTCGTTCGTGCCTCCTCGCCGGCGCCCTCGGTCGCGCTCGCGCCGAGGGGCGCTTCCGGCGGAGGCGCGGGCGCGGCGGCCCTCGCGCCCGAGAGCGACGCCTGCGGTACGCTCGCCTTTCCTTCCGGCCTCGCAAGCACCACGATGACCCACGTGACGAGACCGAAAAGGACCGCCGACGCAACGATGTACAGGATCTGGGGATCGGGCATATGCCGCCCCAAAGCCTAAAACAACGAGCGGCCCGCGTCGCCCTACTCGCACGCTTCTTCGCCCTTGCGGTCTTTGCCGTCTGCGCCGCGTTCGCCCTCGCCGGATGCACGCCGCGCCTCGCGGGGCTGAACGACGTCGCCCTCGAGTACGACGCCGACTCGAACGCGGCCGCCCTCGATCCGCCGCTCGCGACGCGGGTGCAGGCGCGGCTCGCCGCCGGTCAGGTGACGACCGACGTGACCCCTGCCGCGGGGGGCGCCGGCGTGCTCGTCGTGGCGGACGCGGACGAGGCGAACGAGGTCGACGCGCTCGTCGGCTGGCGCGGGGGCCTCGTCGCCTCGGTCGCGGCCGTCCCCGGGGGCCAGGACGGCCCGGTCCTCGCGGACCTGCCCCTGGCCTCCGTCGAGTCGGTGCGCCGCGGCCGCGCCCTCGCCCTCACCTTCGCGCCGCACGCCCGCGACGCGCTGCTCGCCGCGAAGGCCGAGCACGCCCAGGCGCGCGTCGCGCTCTCGCGCGGAGCGACGCGCCTCGGCACGTTCTCGTTCGACGAGGCGCTGGCGACGCCGCTCGTCGTCTCGTTCGGCGACGGCGTGACGGCGTACACGCGGGCCGCGTGGACCCGGGCCCTCCTCGAGTCGCCGGGCTTGCCGGCGATGCACCGCGCGTCGCTCGTTCGCCTCCCGCCCGATCGGGCGCTGGCCGCGGGGTGCGCGCTCTTGCCCTTCGCGCTGTCGTTCGCGTGGCTCGCGTTCGTGCGGCGCTTCGATCGCGCCCGGCCCGAGCCGACGTGGCTCGTCCTCGCGACGTTCACGCTCGGCGGGCTCGCGGCCGTCCCCGCGGGCCTCGTGGAGCTCGGGTGCTCCGCCGCGACCCCGTGGCTCGACCCGGCCGTGATGACCTTCGGCGGGCAGGCCTGGGCGCTGCCCGTCGCGTTCGTCGTGTTCTCCCTCGTCGTGGGCCTGCCGGAGGAGGGCGCCAAGTTCCTCGGCGCATGGTCTCTCGCGCGGCGGCGCAAGGAGTTCGACGAGCCCGTGGACGGCATCGTGTACGGGTGCGCGGCGGCCCTCGGCTTCGCCGCGGTCGAGAACGTGAAGTACTTCGCGGTCGGGCGAATGTCGGCCGCCATCATCGCCGTGCGCGCCTTCGTCACGGTGCCGACGCACCTGTTCTTCGGCGCGATCTGGGGGTACGCGCTGGGGCGGCAGCTCGTGGAGCGCAGCGAGCGCGTGTGGCCGCTCTTCGTCCTCGCGGTCTGCGCGCACGGCGCGTTCGACGCGCTCCTCTCGATCGACGGGATGCAGCCCGCCTCCGTGGTGATCGTGGTCGCGCTGGCGTTCGGCTTCGTCGCCGCGCTGCGGAGCGCGCTCCGGTATGGCGTCGTGGCGCCGCGCGCCCCCGCAGGCGTCTCGCAGCCGCTCACCGAGCCGCTGCCGCCCGGCGACCTGCCGCGGGAGTACTTTCGCGTGGGGTCACGCGCGAAGTTCTACGCGTGCACGACGGGTCTCATCGCGTGCGCGTTCGCGCTCACGGTGCTCGGCGGGGCCTACGAGTACGTGCACCACCGCATCGGCGCGGTCTTCGTGACGCTCGCGACGAGCATGCTCGGCCTCTTCGGGCTCATGGCCTTCGGGGTCTCCGAGACCATCCCGCTCGACGTGGCCATCGACGCGCAGGGCGTCACCTTCGGCGGCGCGCGGACCCCATGGAAGACGATCGTCAGCGTCGAGATCGAGCCGCGCGGCGCGCGGGCGACCGTCCGCCTGCACACGACCGACGCGGTCGTCCGCCTCGGCCCGGCGCAGCAGGAGACCGCGCATATGCTCGCGGCGGCCATCCGCAAGCGGCACGCCTCGTTCGGTTGACGAGAAATCCGGTGGGGAGCTCGAGGGGAGCGGAGGTCGCTCCCCTCGACCGAAACTAGTCGATCGAGACGAGCTCGATCTCGAAGACGAGCGCCGCGTTCGCCGGGATGTCGGGCGGGCTACCGTGCTCGCCGTACCCGAGCTCCGGCGGGATGCGCAGGCGGCGCTTGCCGCCGATCTTCATGCCGACGACGCCCTGGTCCCACCCCTTGATGACCTCGCCCTTGCCGAGCGTGAACTTGAACGGCTCTCCGCCGTGGTCGTAAGAGCTGTCGAACTTCGTGCCGTTCAGGAGCGTGCCCGTGTACTGCACGTGCACCGTGTCGCCGGTCTGCGCGGCGCGGCCGGAGCCGGGCGCGAGATCGGTGCTCTCGAGGGACGTGGGCGCCGGGAGCGCCGGCGTGCCCTGGGCGGGCTTGAAGTCGCTCGTCGGCTCGTCGACGGGCTTCGAGCAGCCGGCGGCGGCGAGTGCGGCCCACGCGAGGGCCGCGGCGATCGTTGCGCGAGGGGTCATGGAGCGGGCGGCAACTTAGCCGGAGCCCGCGAGGGGGTCGAGCCGGGCCGCGGCCCGGCCCCCGCCGTATCCGCCGGAGACAGGTCAGGCGAGACGCCGAGGAACCCGGCGACCAGCGCGGTGAGCGTCTGGATCTGATCGAGCGTGACCGGCACGTGCATCTTCACCAGCGGCCCCTCGGTCGTGACCTCCACGCGGTCGAAGAGCCCGTGCGTGATCATCGACGTCAGCGTGTCGTTGTGGCGCCGCACGAAGCGGCGGAGGTCGTCGGCGGCGCCGGCGGCCGCGTCCGCGTCCTTCGTGTCGCCCTCGATGAACACGTCGGCGCCGAGGTCGGCGCGCGGCACGGCGCGGAGGCGCAGCTCGGAGATGGCCTCCGGTAGCTCGGGGATGGGGTGGTGCGGGTTCGCGAGCTTCAGGTACACCGCCTCGCCCGGGTGGTTGTGCGCCGGCAGGCGAGCTTGCGTGAGCTGGCGGGCGCTCTTCTCGGCGATGCTCGGCGGCACCACCGCCAGCACGTGGGGCTGCGCCCGGATGAGGACGCGCTCGGCCCGGTCGGCGTGCGCGAGCGACGCGCGGACGCCGGGCACGCCGAGGTCGATCTTCCCCCCGCGGTCGTACTTGTGGCTCACGACGTCGACGGCGCGGTCGACGATGGCGTCGGGCACCGAGTACCGGATGAGCACCACGTCGCGGGCCGTGTTGATGAGGGAGGGTCCGGCGACCTGCACCCAGTCGGCGTCGCGCACCGGGTCGATGCCGGTGCCGTTCATGAACTCGTCCCATTGCGGGATGCCGCGGAGGAGGAAGCCCATCTTCGCGCCGACCGGGTTCTGCCGAATGACCTCGGCGTTCACGACGAGGACGACGAGGTTCACGTCCGCCTGAATCTGCGCGCCGACGATCGCGCTCGGTCCCGCGTCGGCGCTCGCGGCGAGGGCGGGCCCCGCGTCTCCGGGTCCGCCGTCCTGGGGAGCCCCGGCGTCGCTCGGCGCGGCGTCCTCCTGGCTCGCCGCGTCCGTCACGGACCCCGCGTCGGCCGGCGGCCCGGCGTCATGCGGGGCGCCGGCGTCCGCGCGCGCGGCGGCCGCCAGGGCGTCCCTGGCCTTCTCGTCCTCGCTCTTGGGGGCCACGGGAGGCGGCGGCGGGGGCGGCGGCTCCGGCGGCGGGGGCTCCGCGGTCAGCACGTCGATGGGGATCGCGGCCTCGCCTTCCACGTCCTTGATCTCCAGCGAGTGCGGGAGCTCGAAGGGCATCGCCGCGTAGTGCGCCGCGCCGGAGACCACGAGAGAGAGCGCGAACGCGAGCCGAACGGACCCGCGCGACCAGAACCGCTCGGGCCCGCTCCGTCGCGCCGGCCCCTTCGGCGCAGGCGTCGCGTGTGGGGCCGTGGGCGCGGTGCGAGCCGCGCCGTCACCGAGCGCCTTGCGCCTGGGCTCTCCCTCGAACACGCCCTTACCTAGCACCTGCCAGCGGCCCCGCGCGCCCCCCTCGCGCCCCCGGCGGCGGCGGGGCGAGCCGGGGAATGGCGGCGCACGCGGCGGGCGTTCTTTTGCCCCAGAGAAGTGGTTTTCCCCCCCTCGCCCGCGTTACTAGTTCGTCTCCATCGTCTCATGGTCCGATCGGTTTCGTTCCTGCTCGTACCGCTCGCGCTCGGCTCTGCGAGCGCCTCATGCGGTGAGCACGGCGCCCCCTCCGGCGTCGGCGCCGCACCCACGCGGCCGGAGGCGCCGCCCGCGCCCTCCGCCAGCGCGGCGCCCGCGCCCGCGGCCTCCACGGCGCTCCCCACGCTGCCGGTCGACGGCGGCGCGTACGACGGGCCGTGGCTCGGCTCCACGGTGCTGACGGCCCCCATCATGAGCGAGATGGAGTGGCCGGGAGACAAGCACGAAGGGTCGGACGGTCGCTCCATTCGCCTCGGGTACATCCGTTACGGCGAGAAGGTCCCCGTCATTCCCGAGCCCCACAAGAAGCCGAACTGCCCCGACGGCTGGTACCAGCTCCTCACGGGCGGCTTCGTGTGCGGCCGGTACGCGACGCTCGACCTCGAGCACCCGCGCTTCAAGCTCGCCAAGCCGCCGGACCTCGACGGCCCCCTCCCGTACACCTATGGCGTCAACGTCGCCAACGGTACGCCCCTCTACCGCGCGGTGCCCTCCCGGCAAGAGCGCATGAAGCTCGAGCCCTGGCTGGCCGGCAGGCCGAAGAAGCCCAAACCCGTCGACGTCGTGGCCGAGGCCTCTCGCGCCGAAGCCCCCGACGCCGGCGCGGCCGCGGCGCTCCTCGCGTCGAACACCATCGGGGAGAACGCGGGCGCCACGGGCGATTCGCCCGACGCGGGCGACATCCCCTGGTGGGACAAGGACAACCCCGACGGCGGCCCGCCCACGGTCACGCTCGAAGACCTCCAGGAGAGCGGCGGCCCGATCGCGCGCCGCATGGTGAAGGGCTTCTATCTCTCGCTCGACCACCAGTTCGACGCCGCGGGCACGACCTGGTGGAAGACCGTCGGCAACATGTCGGTCCCGGCGAACCGCATCATGGTGCAGCAGCCGATCACCGACTTCCACGGCGTCTGGCTCGGGCGCGACGACGCGACCTACGCCACCAAGGACGTCGCGGCGCGGCGCATCGACAAGCTCCCGGTCGGGTTCATCCTGCACGGGTACGGCTCGCGGCGGTGGGCGCTCGACGCGGACCGCAAGACGGCGACGCCGGCCCCTGCCCCGAACAACGGGCCCCTGAACCGCTTCGAGGCCGTGGGCCTCACCGGCGAGAAGGCCCGCGTCGGCGGCATCGAGTACTGGGAGACCGACGAGGGCTGGTGGATGCGCTCCATCGACGGGACGCGCACCGAGCCGGGGCCCGCCCCCGACAAGCTCGGCGAGCACGAGAAGTGGATCGACGTGAACCTGAAGAGGCAGACGCTCGTCGCCTTCGAGGGCCAGACGCCGGTCTTCGTCACGCTCTTCTCGAGCGGCCGAAATGAGCACGAGACCACCCCCGGGTCGTTCCGCATCCGCGAGAAGCACATCACCGCCACGATGGACGGCGACGCCGACAAGGCGACCGACGGGCCGTACTCCATCGAGGACGTGCCCTACATCGAATATTTCAACGGCGGCTACGCCCTCCACGGGGCCTTCTGGCACGCCGCGTTCGGCAGCGTGAAGAGCCACGGGTGCGTGAACCTGGCCCCCTGGGACGCGAAGTCTCTCTTCGGGTGGACCGAACCCCTGCTCCCCATGGGCTGGCACGCGGCCTACGCGACCAAGGAGCACCCCGGCACCCGGGTCATCGTCCACGAGCGCGGCCCGGGCACCTGCCAGTCTCCCGACGCCGACGCCCCCCAGTGCCCCGACCCGCGGTTCGTGCGCTGACCTCCCTGATTTGCCTCTCTTGACGAGCGCTCGTCCCTCCGGCACACAAACGCGCTCGCATCAGCGAAGCGCACCCATGGAGGATCAGCTCACCGCCCATCTCGACCGCGGCTGGGACCTCGCCCAGAAGGGCGACTCCGCGGGCGCCAGCGCGTGCGCGAAGCGCGCGCTCGAGATCGACCCGCAATCGCCCGAGGTCCACAACCTCATGGGCTTCGCCGCCGCCCTGGAGGGCGACGCGGACGAGGCGCTCGAGCACTATCGCCAGGCCATCGCGCTCGACGAGACCTACTTCGAGGCGATGCTCAACGCGGCCGAGGTGATGATCGCCCCGCTGGGCGACCACGACGGCGCCATCGTCCAGATCGAGGAGGCCCTCGACTACGCCGAGACGGACGAAGAGATCGCAGATTGCATCCTGCTCAAAGTGGATGCGCTCATGGCCAAGGCGGACTACGAGGAAGCGAAGCGCGCGATGAAGATGCTCCCCGACGGCCCGTTCAACGGCCCGACGTACCTCTTTCTCATCGGAAGGGCATGGTACGAGCTCGGCCAGATTGACAAGGCCGCGCCGCTCATCGAACAGGCTGCCAAGGCCGATCCGCAAAGCGCCGACGCGCAGTACTACCTGGGCCTCGTGCGTGACGAGCAGGGAGACGCCCGCGGCGCGACCGAGGCTCTGCTCCGGTCGCGTTCGCTCGACTCCACGCGCTCTCCCCCGGCCTGGGCGCCCAGCCCGGAGGCATTCGCCACGGTGGTTCGCGGCGTCATCGAGAAGCTCGACATGGTCCTCGCGCGGTACGTGCGCGAGGCCGAGGTCTACGTCGTCGACCTGCCGGGCGCCGAGCTGGTCGTCGACGGCGTCGATCCGCGAGCGCTCCTCGTCCTCGACACCCCTCCGACCGAAGAGGGAGCCCCCACGCGCGTGCGAATCTTCGTGTACCAGCGCAACGTGGAGCGGGCCGCGGGCGCGCTCGAGGGGATGGACGGCGAGCTCGGAACGGCGCTCGAGCGCGAGGTGACGGCGGTCTTCCTCGAGGGCCAGCCGCCCGACAAGAACGCGCTCAACTGAGAGGCTCTACGGCGCCTTGCCCTGCGCCTCGTCGAGCATGCGGCGGAGCACGGCCTGCGGAGTACCGTGACAGAGCTCGAGCCACGCCGCGCTCTCCGCGAAGGTGGCGTGATGCTGGCTCTTCACGTGGGCCGGCGGCGGGCTGATCCAGTTCATCGCGGTGAGCACGCCGCGAAGGGCCGCCCGCAGCGTGACGAGCGAGAGGAACACGCGCGGCGCCGTCAGGTTCTTTCGCTGCTCGGCGAAGCGGCGGCGCCAGTGGGCGTTCGGCGGCTCCGTGTCTTGCTCGAGCCACATCATCATCGCCGTGGGCTGGTTGCGCTCCTTGCCGTTGCGATCGAGCCGGTCGATCTCGGCGATGAGCCGCTCGTTGCTCGGCCCGTCCGGGGTGCCCGAGATGTACACGACGAGGACGTGCCGCGCGGAGTCGTAGCTGGAGTTCACCATGATCCTTTTCGTGCTGCCCGGGAACGTCTTTCCGTCCGGGCAGGAATTCCGAGAGTAACGCCGGCCGACGAGCCGCCGCAATGGCCGGATCGGACCAAACGCCCGCCGCCCTCGCGGCGCGTGAGGGCACCGGGCTAGAGCGACCGTCCTTCCTCCGGAACGACGGCCAGCTCTAATTTTGCCCTAGTTTGGGAGCATCCGTCCTTTGAACGTTCCGTTCAAAGGACTCCTGCTCTAGTGCCAGTTGCCGATCCCGATTCCGTAGTTCTCGTAGCGGGGAGCGAGATCGATCACGAAGGCGATCTTCCAGACTGCGTGCGGAAATATCCCCCAGAAATCGAGAGGAAAGAGGCGAACATCTCCACCGAAGGTGAAGTGCTGCCGCGGCGTTCCCTCGGCGTAGCGCGACGGCTCCACGTAGGTGCCGACCCGCACCGTGAGGAGATCGCGCAGGGGCTCACCTTCCATCCCGAGGCGCGGCGTGACCGTCAGGCTGCGGCCGACCGTCTCGACCCGCTGGTCGACGAAGCCCTGGAGCGACACCGCGTTCGAGCTCGGCCCGGAGAAGAGCACGCTCCCGAGGAGGAGGATCTTCTCGCGCGGCCAGTTCTCGTAGCGGGCCCGCCGCTCGTCGTGGAGGCGCTTGGAGACGCTGGCGAGCTCCTGGTCCTCGTCGGCGCGCGCCTGCGCCTCCTCGACCTGGATCGCCGCGGCCCTCGCGGCGCGCGCGATTGGTGGCAGCATCTCGAGCTCGGCGTCGTGGAGGAGCTCACGCTCGGCGCGCTGATCGACGATCCGCTGGCGAAGCCAGTGCTCCTCCTCGTGGGGGTTCTCCCAGCCCGGGTTCAAGGGGCGGGGGCCGAGCTGATAGGCGGCGCCGACCTCGGCCTCCCAGGGAAGCGTGATCTGCGACGGCAGCACGAACGGGCCCGCCTCCACCACCCCGGCGTCGTTCGTGACGCTGTCGCTCCCGGAGGCGCCGCCGCTCACCGACGCGCGGAGCGCCGCCCCGAACCGCCACTGCACCCCCGTCGGCATGTAGAGCGCGCCGACCTCGGGGGACGCGCCGGCCATCGTGAGCAGCGAGGGCCCGTCGTGCTGGAGGATTCTGCGTCGTGAGGATCCGCACCCCGGCCCCGACGACGAGCTGCCCGTTCATCAGGCCGTAGGCGCCCTGCGCCTTCCATCGCCCGATCTGCATCGTGGGCCCGGCGACGGAGAACTGCTCGAGGTCTCCCGTCACCGCGACGCCCAGCTCCCCGAACTGCAGCGTGACGCCGAAGTTCAGGTCGACGAAGTCGTTGGTCTTGATCGTCGGGATGCTGCCGAAGTCGCCGTGGTCGTCGAAGTCGGTGCTGCTCCCGCTGAGGAACCCGGGAAGCGAGAGGCCGACGCTGAGGTCGTAGTCGAACCAGTCGACGCTGTACGCGTCGCGCACCGCGGGCGCCGCGGCGTTCACGGCCGACCCCTCGGTGTCCTGCGCGAACGCGATGTACGCCCCGCCCACGCCGACGACGTGGATCGGCGCGAGCACGGGGCCCTGGAAGATCTCCAGGTTGTACTGGTTGGTCTTGATGGACGGCGTCGAGGAGACCTGCGCGGCTGCGGTCGCGGCCCGCGACGCCAGCGCACCCGCAACCGCCAGCGCTACGAGCGCTGGCCCAGGAGGAAGCGGACGAGCGGCTCCGCGTCGACCTTCGCGGTGGAGACCAGCCCGTCGAGCAGCTTGCGACCGAGGCGGGCCAGCTCGAGGAGCTGCGTGATCCTCTCGTGCTGGAGCTCCGCCCGGGCGCGCGCCGTCGGGTCGGTCGAGGTCCGGCGGATCCGATCGAGCTTCTCGAGCGCGTCCTCGAAGGCGTCGATCGCGGCCGTCACCTCGCTCTTCTCCCGCTCGTTGAAGACGCGGCTGATCATCCGCCAAAGCTGAACCTCGGCCGTGTAGAAATCCTTGCGCTCCCCCTGGATCCAGACCCTCCGTACCACACCCCAGCGCGACAGCTCCGAGAGCGTCATGCTCACGGCGCCGCTCGAGAGCTGGAGGGCGTGGCGCAGGTCCTCGGCGCTGAGCGGCTCGGGCGAGAGATAGAGGACCGTCCACACGCGGCCCATGTTGCGCTTGAAGCCCCAGAACTCGATGAGGCGCCCGATCACGTCGCTCACCGACGCCTCGGTCGGCCAGAGCGCGCGCGGCTTGTCCTGCCTCGTCACCGCCCGGCCACCGCGTCTACGCGGCCCGCGACGCGAGCTCGCGCGCCACGCCACCGAGCAGCTCGCGCGGCGGACTCGCAGGCAGCGTCTCGAGGGCGGCGAGCGCCTGCGCCGTCTCCTCGCGGGCCAGCGCGCGCACGCCGTCGCAGGTGCCCGAAGCGCGGACCGCGTCGGCGAGCTCCTGGGCCGCGCGGGCGTCGCCGCCGCGCACGGCCTCGATGCCCGCCGCCAGCTCCGGCCGGGCGGCCAGCGTCCGGATGAGCGGCAGCGTGAGCTTCCCCTCGGTCAGGTCGCCGAGGAGCGCCTTGCCCGTGGCCCGCGGGTCACCCGAATAATCGAGGACGTCGTCCACGAGCTGGAACGCGACGCCGAGGTGCGTCCCGTAGTCTCCGAGCGCCTGCGCCGCCTCGGGGCTCGCGCCGGCGCAGGCGGCGCCGGCCCGGGCGGCCCACGCGAACAGCGACGCCGTCTTGTCGCGCACGATGCGGAAGTACGTGTCTTCGTGGCCGTCGATGGCCACGCGCCCGCGAAGCTGCACGATCTCCCCGTCGACGAGGCGCCGCAGGGTGCCGAACAGGTCGGCGAGCACGGGGCCGGGCGACGCGGAGGCGGTGCGCTCGAGCGCGTGCGTCAGGAGGAGGTCGCCCGCGAGCACGCTGACGGCGTTCCCCCAGAGCCGGCGGGGCGTCGGGCGGCCGCGCCGCTCTTGCCCGTCGTCGATGACGTCGTCGTGGAGCAGCGTCGCCAGGTGGATCAGCTCCGCCACGACCGCGAGGTCGCGCGCGGCGGGAGGGGGCGGGCCGAAGCAGGCCGCCGCCAGGAGGACCGTCAGCGGCCGGACGCGCTTGCCCCCGGCCTCGAGGAGGTGCGTCGCGGCCTCGGTGCCCGGCGAGACGCCGACGCGCACGAGGCGCCGCAGCTCCTCCTCCACGGCCCCGATGTCCGCGCCGAGGATCGCGTGGACCTCGGCCAAGCGCTCGACCACACGCCCGCCTGCGCGTTCGGCCGCGTCGCGCAGCAGCCCGACGGAGACGGCGGGGGCGTTCGTCGTAGCGTTCAAAAGGATTTGAAACTTATTAGGACAACCGCGGCTGCGGTCAAGAGCCGTGATGAGCCTCGACGCGGCCCCGCCCGTCAGCCCGCGAAGAGCGTCGTGCCCCCGCAGACCGAAATCGCCTGCCCCGTCATGGCGTCGGCCGCGCGCGTGCAGAGGAACGCCACGACCCGCGCGACCTCCTCCGGCTCGATGAATCGCCCGAGGGGCGTCTCGCCGGCCGCGCGAGCGCGGGCCGCCTCGTACGTGGTGCGGGTCTCGGCGGCGATGGCCTCGATGCGGCCGCGCGCCATCTCCGTGTCGACCCAGCCCGGGCAGACCACGTTGCAGGTGACCCCGCGGGGCCCGACCTCCGCGGCGAGGGCCCGCGCCAGGCCGTGCAAGCCCGCCTTGCTCGCGCAGTAGGCCGCCTGCCCGGCGACCCCGAACTTCCCGAGGACGCTGCCGATGGCGATGAGCCTGCCCGGCCCCTCCATCGCCGCGAGGGCCGCGTCGAAGACGACCAGGGCGCCGAAGAGGTTGGTGTCGAGGATCTCCTTCGCGCGCGGCAGCGCGTCGGCGTCGCCGCCGGTCATGCCGCCGGACCTCGCGGCCGCGCCCCCGAGGCGCGTCGAGCCCGTGGTGCCGGCGTTGGCCACGACCACGTCGAGGCGACCCCAGGTCTCCCTCGCGCGCGCCACCGCCGCCCGGACCTGCGCCGGGTCCCGCACGTCGCCCGCCAGGTGCCGCCCCTCGCCGCCCGCGTGGACGATCTCGCCCACCGTCTCGCCGAGCGGCCGCTCGCGCCGGCCCATGACGAGCACACGGGCGCCGCGACCCGAGAGCTCGAGCGCGATGGCCCGGCCGATACCGGCGCCGCCGCCGGTGACGAGCGCCACTTGCCCCTCGAGCGGGTACCGCTCCCGGTCCGATCGCATGGGCCGCTCGTAGCATTGATTTGACAGGCGCGCGGGCGGCGGCCATGACGGTGGTCCCCTTCATGAGCGACGAGCTGGGCGAGCCCATCGAAGACCCCGCCGTCGCCGCGGCCCGCCTGCGCGGCAAGCGCGCGGTGCTCGCGGTCGTGGTGGTCGTGTCGCTCGCCTTCATCGCGTCGAGCAGCGCGCAGATCATCCCCGCCGTCTTCGGGGCGGGCTTCACGCCCCTGCCGGAGGGGGCCCCGGCCGGCTCGCCCGAGCATTCCTGCGCGATCGGAATCCGCGCGCTCGCCGGGGCCTTGAGCCGGGCCGGCAGCCGCCTCTCGGCCATCGCCTCGGCCGCGGACGACAGCGAGAGCATGGCGGCGCTCCGTCCGGCCCTTTCCCCCGAGTGGGACCGCGCGGACGAGGTCCAGCAGGCTTGTACGGAAGCCCGCGGGGGGCCGTCCGCCTGGGCGTCTCTGGAACGGCTGCGTGTCGCGGAAGAGCAATCCGGGCGCCTCGGCCGGGAGGAGCTCGATGCGGTTCGGCACGACGTGGCCGCGCACTTGCCCGCGGACTTGCGCTAAGAGACTAAGCCCGCATGACCGAGCCAACCGCCTCACCCGCGGCATCTCCGCCGACCGAGCCCACCTTCGACGTGCTGCCCCTCGGGCCCGAGGTGCGCCGCGCGATCGACGAGATGGGCTACCGCCATCCGACGCCCGTGCAGCGCGCCGTCTTCGAACCGGCCGCCGAGGGCAAGAGCCTCGTCGTGCAGGCGCGCACCGGCACGGGCAAGACCGCCGCCTTCGGCCTGCCCGTCGTCGACCGCCTGTTCCGGACCTCGGTCAAGGCCGTGCAGGCCCTGGCCCTCTGCCCCACCCGGGAGCTGGCCCTCCAGGTCGCCCGGGAGCTCGAACAAATCGGCCGGTACAAGGGCGCGAAGGTCGTCGCCATCTACGGCGGCTCGTCGATGAGCAAGCAGATCGAGGCGCTCGAGGCCGGCGCGCAAATCGTCGTGGGCACCCCGGGCCGCGTGCTCGATCACCTTCGCCAGAAGACGCTCGATCCCAGCGGCATCCGCGTCCTGGTCCTCGACGAGGCCGACGAGATGCTCTCGATGGGCTTCGCCCGCGAGCTGAACGCCATCCTGGAGACGCTCCCGAAGAACCGGCAGGGCCTGTTCTTCAGCGCCACCATCCCGCCGGACATCGAGCGGCTCGCGCACGCGCAGCTCAAGGACCCCGAGCTCATCACGCTCTCGAGCGACCAGGTCGGGGCCCTGCAGATCGCGCACTACGTGTACGTGATGCGCGACGGCGACAAGATCAGCCAGCTCGTGCGCATCCTCGAGGTCGAGGATCCGGAGAGCGCGGTCATCTTCTGCAACACGCGCGACGAGACGCAGCGGGTGGCCGAGGCGCTCAAGGCCCGCGGCTTCGACGCCGACTGGCTGAACGGCGACCTGCCGCAGAACGATCGCGAGCGGGTGATGTCCGCGACGCGCGAGGGGCGCCTGCGCTTCCTCGTCGCGACCGACGTCGCGGCGCGCGGCATCGACATCTCGCACCTCACGCACGTCATCAACCACGACTTCCCCGAGACCGCCGAGCAGTACGTGCACCGCACCGGCCGCACCGGGCGCGCCGGCCGCACGGGCACCGCGATCTCGATCATCGGGCCGAAGGACATCGGCAACCTCTATCTCCTGCGGCTCACGTACCGCATCCGGCCGATCGAGAAGCAGCTCCCGAGCGCGGGCGAGCTGAAGACGCGCGCCGAGATGGACGTCCTCCAGCTCTTCGTCGATGCGTTCGCCGGGCGACCCGCGCACGCCGACGACCTCTCGCTCGCGCGCCGGCTCCTCACGCACGAGGACGCCGAGCGCATCATGGCCGGCCTGCTCCGCGATCACCTCGGCGCCCGCGGCGGCGACGCGGCGGCCGAGGCCTCCGAAGCGCGACGCGCCCGAAACCCGGCTCCCACGGTCGCGGCCGCGCGCCCCGAAGAGCCGAAGCCCGACGCGGCTCCCCGCGACGACGCCGCCGGCCGGCGCGGCGCCCGCGACCCGCGCCGCGGTGGCCGCGAGCGCGACGAAGGACGTCGCGGCGAGGTTCCGCGCGGTCGATCCTCCGGGATCGCGCAAGATGGCCGCGCGCCCGTGGCGTCATTCACCCGGTGGCGCCCGCCGCACGAGCCCGACGACGACCGTCCGATCCTCGAGGCCGCCCCCGCCCTCGACTCTTCGTCGCGGCTCCCCGGCATCACCGTATCCGACGCGGCCTCGCCGGCCGCCCCCTCGAGGGAGACTTCGAGAGAAGCGGTGGAGATCGCGCCCACCGACGACGGCGCGGGCTTCGTTCAACTCTTCGTCAACGTGGGGAAGCGAGACGGCGTGCGCGCCGCGGACCTACAGAAGCTCCTTTCCGACCGGGGCGTCGTCATCGACGCGATGGCGGGGATTCGCATCCGCGACCGCATGACGTTCGTGCGCGTACCGAAGGAACTTTTCGATGACGCGGTCGCCGCCCTCTCCGGGCAGGTGCTCGGCGGGCGCACCGTGGTCGCAGAGCTCGCCCGCGGCGGCCGCGCCTGACCTCCCACATCGACTGAACGCGCTGCGCAACTGCGCAAAACAGAGCGGCGGGTCTAGGCCGCTCGCATGGGGTCTCGTATTCTGGCGCCTACGATGGCGATGCGAAGCGCGGCACGGCGCACTCCCCCTCCTGCACAATCGACCTCGACTCTCCGCTCGCTCATCGACTCGCGGCGCAGCGAGGGCAGGCGAATGTCGCTCGAGGAGACCGTGGCGGTGCTGGTGCCGGTCTGCATGGACCTCCACGAGCGCCACACGCGCGGTGAGCGGCTGTACGTGCACCCGTCTTCGATCGCCCCCGGGGCCGACGGCCTCGCGCGCCTCGATCCGCGGCTCGCGCTCGTGCCCACGCAGCCGTCCGACAAGGTCTGCCTCGCCCCCGAGCAGCAGCGCGGCCTCGAGCCCGGCGACGCGTGCTCGAGCGTCTACGCGGTCGGCGCCATCTTCTACGAGATGATCACGGGCCTGACGATTGGCGCGGCGATGCGGCGGCCGCGCGAGATCGAGCCGTCGCTCCCCGAGTCGGTCGAGGTGCTCATCGGCAAGGCCATCATCGGCGACCGCTCGCACCGCCCCGCGGACCTCGGCGCGCTCGCGAGCGCGCTCTACGGCCTCGCCCCACGCAAGAGCATCCACCCGCCGGACGTCTCCGAGGGCCAGCTCGACGCGAGCGCGCAGCTCGAGGTCGACGTGAAGTTCTCGGTGATGCCGCCGAGCCCCGGCCCGAAGAGCGCCGCGCAGTCGAGCCGCGACGCGAGCCACGTCCAGCGCGTGCCCGCCGGGGGCGACCCCTACGGCGGCCCCGTCATCGACCGCACGCAAAAGCGCCGCGTCGCCGACGACCCCACGACCCAGCTCGCCGCGATGAAGGCGCAGCTCGAGAGCGACCCGCGGCCCCGCTACGTCGTGAACAAGGACAAGATGGACCACGGCCCCTTCTCGGCCGTGGAGCTCCTGCAGCAGATCGCCTCGCACGCCTTCACCGGCGCCGACGGCCTGCGCGACGAGATCAGCGGGCAGAACCTGCCCATCGCGGACTGGGCCGAGTTCGCGCCCTTCGCGGCGCAGGCGGGCCTCTTGCGCGAGAAGCGCGCCGAGGAGAAGGCGGTCGTGCGCGCGGCCGACGCCGACAAGAAGCGCGGCATCGCCACGTCGATCGTCGCGGTGAGCGTCATCGTGGCCCTCGTGGGCGCGGGGACGGTCTGGTTTTTCACCCGGCGCGGCACGCGCAACGAGGACGTCGTCGTGACCAACGATTGCGGGGGCACCGTCGAGGTCAACGGCGACATCAAGGGCAAGAAGCACGCGGCGGGGGGAGGCCCCGGACACGCGGGCGGCGGCGGGGGCTTCTCGGGCGGGATGAGCTACGAGGCCGTGCTCAACTCGAACAACGAGACCATCACGATGGGCCAGGGCTCCGGGCCCGACCTCACGAACGCGCAGCTCGCCGGGCCGCTCCGCACCGCCGCGTTCATCGGCAACTGCGGCGCGCCCGACGACATGAAGGTTCAGGTTCGGGTCGCCGTGAAGATGGGCATGCCCATCGGCGTCACGATCCAGACCACGCCGCCGAACAGCGGCGTGGCGAGCTGCATCGATTGTGCGGTCCGCGGCCTCCGCTGGCCCGCGAACGCCAAGACCGACTTCGTGACGACGAACTACTAGTTAGAGCGACCGTCGTTCCTTAGGAACGACGGCCAGCTCTATTTTTTCCCTAGTTTGGAGCATCCGTCCTTTGAACGTCCCGTTCAAAGGACTCCTGCTCTAGTGAGAGGGGGCCGGTGCCGGGAACGGCATCGGCGGCATGCAGATGCCGGGCAGGCAGCTCGTGCTGCCGGGGACGCAGCACGTGTTCGGCGCGATGCAGTCGAGGTTCGACTGGCAGGGGTACGCGCACTTGCCGTACTGCGTGTTGCAGTGGTGCGTGAAGCACTGCATGTCGCTCGTGCAGCTGATGGCCCCGGGACCCGGGACGGCCATCGCCGTGGCGCTCGGCGCGGGCGCCGGGGCCGGCGCGGCCGTATACGCCGGAGGCGGGGCGCCGGTGGGAGCGGGGCCCGGCGGCGGCGCGGCGTAGGTCGCGGCCGGCGGCGGGTATGCACCGGGCTGCTGCTGCGGATAGCTGCCCGGCGGGTACGCGCCCGGCTGCTGCTGCGGGTAGCTGCCCGGCGGGTACGCGCCCGGCTGCTGCTGGGGATAGGCATAAGGCTGCGCCGTGGGCGCGGTGGCCGGCTGCTGCGATTGGTCCTGCCGGGGACCGCACGCCGCAAACACGACCCCGA
The DNA here is from genome assembly GCA_963797395.1 of uncultured delta proteobacterium. Lineage (GTDB taxonomy): Bacteria > Myxococcota_A > Polyangia > Polyangiales > Polyangiaceae > Palsa-1150. Next base: position 2,137,854 of record CAWCPA010000006.1, on the reverse strand, counting down.
CGGCGCCGAGGAGGGCGGCCGCGGGCGCACAAGAAATGATTGTTCGCATGCTGAGTTCTCCTTCGGCGGGCCGAGCGCGTCGGACGCGGCGCCGGCCGCCGACCGGTTTAGAGCGCCCTAGCTTCGTCGACCGCGGGCAAGATCGTCAACGTCTCGGCGGGCTGGTACGCCTGATATCCCCTTGGCTCGCATGGTCCCCCTCCGCGTCGTCGCGCACGTCTTGCCGCTCGTTTCCCCGCTCGCCGCCGCGACCCTGCTCGCCGCGGCGTGCAGCCACCGCGAGCCGCCCGCGCCGGAGGGGGCCCCCTCCGTGGCGCCTCCCGACGTGCCGCTCTTGCCGGGCGCCGAGGCCGACGCCGCGCCGGGCCTCGCGCCGGCGCCCTCCGCGCCGCCCGAAGACCCTGCGTCCCTGCCGCAGACACGCGACGTCGCGCACGCGTCCGGCCCCGCCTTCGAGGCGCGGCGCGACGCCCTCTGGGACGCCATCGTCCACGACGACCCCGACCGGGCCATGCCCTTCTTTTTCCCGCTCGGCGCCTACCGCCAGGTCAAGGACGTGACGGACCCCGCCGCCGACTGGAAGCACCGCCTGGTCGGCGCCTACCGGCGCGACATCCACGCGCTCCACGCGCGGCTCGGCAGCGGCGCGGACGACGCCAAGCTCGTCGCCCTCGACGTGCCCGAGGGGCGCTCGCGCTGGGTCGAGCCGGGGGAGGAGTGGAACAAGATCGGCTACTATCGCGTGTTCGGCAGCCGCCTGCGCTACTCGGTCGGCGGCGAGGAGCGGTCGTTCGACGTGAAGTCGCTCATCTCGTGGCGGGGGGAGTGGTTCGTGGTGCACCTCAGTGCGATTGGCTGAGGCGCGCGGCGACGGCGTTGCCCGCAGCCCTCGCGACGTGAAAAGCTAGGGATTCGTAAGGGAAGACTCGACGAAGCCGAGGCGCGACCTGGAAACCGTGCACGACCGAGCGACATCCGCGGCCCCGCTCGCCCGCACCGAGTTTACGTTTGCGCGAGGCGCGGCTTACCTGGCGGCGCTCGGCATCGCGGCGCTCTTGCCGGTGCTCGTGTCGCCGTTCTTCGCGGACGACTACTTCCACATCGAGCACCTCGGGCAGCTCGGCGAGGCGCTGACGCACGGGTGGGTCCTGCGCATCGACTCCGCGGGCGCTTGGTGGACGCCGCCGGGGCTGTCGGTCGAGTACTTCCGCCCGCTCATCGTGCTGTCGTTCGCCGCCGACCACCTCCTCTACGGGGAGTTCGCGCCCGGCTACCACTTCACGAACCTCCTCATGCACTACGCGACCGCGCTGCTCCTCTGGCAGATTGCGCGGCGCGTGCTCGGGCCGGGGTTCGCCGCCTGGGCGGCCGCGGCGCTCTTCGTCCTACACCCGGCTCACATCGTGGCGGTCGGCTGGATCTCCGGGCGCACCGACGTGCTGGCGACGATGCTCTACGCGGGCGGGTTCGCCGCGTACCTCGAGAGCCGGGAGCGCCCGGACACCGCGCCGTGGCTGGCGCTCGCGTGCCTGTCGTTCGGCCTCGCGCTCCTCTCGAAGGAGATGGCCATCACCCTTCCCGCCGTGGTCGCCGGGCACGCGCTCCTCTTTCCGCGGGGCGAGACCCTCGCGCGCCGCGCCCCCGGGCCGGTCGCCCTCGGCCTGGTCGCCGTCGCTTACCTCGCGCTCCGCGTGAAGGTGCTCGGCGGCTTCCACGCGCCGCCCACCCCCTTCGCGTACCACTTCGGCGACCCGGGCCTCGCCGTGCACCTGCTCACGGCGCCGCTCCTCTATCTCGCCGATCTCGTCGTGTTCGTGCCGCCCGATCCGATGGCGACGCTGCCCTTCTGGATGGCGCACCCCCTGCTCTTCGCGGGGCTCGCGGCGATCGTCCTCGTGACCTTCTCGGGCACGATGAAGAAGGCGGGCAGCAGGACGCTGGCGCTCTGGGGGCTCGGCTGGATGGGCGTGACCCTGCTTCCCGTGCTCATGCTCACGGTGGGCGAGCACTTCCTCTACCTCCCGTCGCTCGGCTACTGCGTGCTCGTCGCCTCCCAGCTCCCCGCGTCGCCCGCGGCGATCGAGGCGAAGGCTCGGCGCTCGCTGTCGATCGTCGCCGCCCTGGTCGGGCTGGTCTGCTTCGTCCGCGCCGGGATGTTCTGGTTCCTCTCGCGGCGCGGGGCCGAGGCGATTGAAGAGGCCGTGGCGGCCGTCGATCGCGCGCCCGACGCGAAGCACCTCCTCGTGATCGACGTCCCGGCGTCGGCGGCGCTGGCCTTCCCGCACGCCGTCCGCCTCGCGCGGCCGAACCGGCAGCTCGACGTCGAGATGCTGAGCCTCGTCCCGCGTGTCATGCCCGACTCCGACGACCTCTCCTCGGTGCGCTTCGACGGTCCCTCTCGCCTCGAGCTCCGCCGGCCGAGCGGCTACCTCGGCTCCTACCTCGAGCGCGCCCTCGAGGGGCCGCCGCGCTCGTTCTCGCCCGGCGACACGATCGTCCGGAGCGCCTTCACCGTGACCGTCCTCGAAGGCCGAAAGGACCCGGGCGGCGGCGCGGCGCGCGTACCCGGCGCCGGCGAGCTCGATGCGTTCAGCGTGCAGCTATCGGATGCGGCGGCGCTCGTGCTGGCGCGGTCGCCCGGCAGCGGCGATCTCGAGCCCATCTCCCCCGCCCCCGCCCACTGACCGTTTCCCGCCGGGAAATCATCGCGCGCTCTGCACGCCATCGACCGCGTCAAAGGCCGCAAAGCAAAGCGCCTTGGCGGCCCGAAGTTTCGTTATCGACAGCTCGAAACGATTCACCCATAGCGCGCCCCGCGCCGGCGCCCGGGGTCGGCGCACCCCCATATTTCGCGCTCCTTGTGGTCCGGGGCCCTCGAAAACGAGGTCCCTACACCCTCCTCTATTTCGTTTATGGCCAAACGCTATTTCGAGCCTCTGCCGAGGCGCCGTGCGTATACTTCATGCTGGACGTGTTTGCGTCGCGAGGCGGCGCGAGCATCGGGAGGTGCAAGATGCAGCCGACTACGGTCCGCCCCGTACGGGAGGTCCCCGAACGAGAGGCAAACGCCGCGCGATCCATGCTTCAGGTCTTCGCGAGGCGCGGGATCAAGGTCGCCTACGGGATTCCGGGAGGTCTCATCAGCTCGGTCTTCGACGCGCTCGCCGACGTGCCCGAGATGAAGCTCGTCATGACGCGCCACGAAGCCATGGCCGCCTACTGTGCGGTCGGTCATGCGGTCGCGACCGGGCAACCGGCGCTCGTCCTCACGACCAGCGGACCGGGGATCACGAACGCCCTCAACGGAATCGCTTCGGCCTTCGTCGAAGAGATCCCCCTCATCCTCATCGGCGGAGACGTGCCGAGCAGCGCCGCCACCCGCGGCGCGATGCAGGACTCTTCCACGAACAGCATCGACTCGGTCACCTTGATGCGCACCGTCACGCGATGGAGCGCCCGCGTCGACAGCGCGGCCGGCGCCGCCGGCGCCGCGGAGCAGGCCATCCGCGCCGCGACCGGATACCGGCCCGGGCCCGTCTTCCTGTCCTTGCCGCTCGACGTCGGAATGGGGCGGAGCCGGCCCACCCCGATGTCGATCGGGGAGTCCCCGCCCCCTCCCCCCGCCGACCCGGCCGTGTGCCGCGAGATTGGCCAGCGCCTGCGGCGCGCCAAGCGCCCGCTCATCATCGCCGGGAACGGGGCGCGCAGCGCCCACCTCGAGCTGCGGAAGGTCGCGGAGTACGCGGCCTGCCCCGTCGCGACCACCCCGCACGCGAAAGGCGTATTCCCCGAGCGCCACCCGCTGCACCTCGGCGGGATTGGCTTCGGCGGCCACCCGTCGGTCCGCGCGTACCTCGCGGCGGGGCCCGACGTCGTCTGCATCGTCGGCTCGCGCCTCGGCGACTTCGCGACGGGGGGATGGACGTTGCCGATCGCCGGCAGCGACGTAACGTTCCAGATTGACCGCGACCCCTGGCTCATCGGGCGTAACTACCCGGTCACGGCCGGCGTCGTCGCGGACGCCCGCAGCGCGCTGCTGGCCATGCTCCCGGGCGCGACCGCCTCGAAGGCCTCGACCGAGCCGCCCCCGCTGCGCGAGGTCACGGGCATCCGCCGCGTCGCGGAGGACGTCGTCCCATCGAACGACGCGCCCCTCCAGCCCGGGCGCGTGTTCGCCGCGCTACAGGACGCGTTCCCCGATGCCTTCTGGGCGTGCGACCAGGGCGAGCACTGCGCCTACGCGCTCCACTACCTCCGGATCGACGAGCCGAACCAGTTTCGCAGCCTGGTGGGGTTCGTCTCGATGGGCACCGGCATCGGCCTGGCCATCGGCGCGCGCGCCGCGATGCCGAAGCGCACCGTGATCGGCGTCTGCGGCGACGGCGGCTTCGCGATGCACGCGGGCGAGGTGCTCACCTGCGTGCAGCACGGGATTGACGTCATCCTGGTCGTCGTCAACGACGGCCGCTGGAACATGGTCGACCACGGGTTCGCGTCGGTCTACGGGCGCGCGCCGGGGAACATGCCGTCGCACGTCGCCGACCTGGCGGGGGTCGCGCGCGACTTCGGCGCCGTCGGCGTGCGCATCGAGACCGCGGCCGATCTCGAGCGCGGCCGCCTGCGCGACCTCGCGAGCCTCGGCCGGCCGGTCGTGCTCGACGTGCGCATCGACACGACGCTCGCGCTGAGCGTCGAGTCGAGGAGCGCGTCCTTCAAGGACATCGTGAACGGCCCAGGCGAGTGAGGAGCCGTCGCTTGAGCTGGACGAAGAGGCCGGCGAGATCGCCTGGCAACGTGCGATCCGCGAGCGGCTCGGCCGCGCGCGGCAGCCACATCCCCTGCTGAACGTCGTCCTCCGGATAATAGTGGAGCAGGTCGCGGATCTCGTCCTGCCGTTCCATGCCATTTGCCTCCTGTCCCCCTGCGGGACCGCTTGCGGCCGCGTTGGGAGGAGACGTCAACGCAACTTTCGAGCCGCCCGGAGCGCGAGCGTGAGGCGAGTCGTGCTTCAGAAGAGGTCGACGCGAAGAGCCTGCCCGAGCGCCCGCACGTCGGCGAGGATTGTCTCTCCCGAGGGCGTCAGGGGGCCGGCCTTCTCGAGCACCCGCTCGACCCCGTCCTCGATCGTCCCCGACAGCGTGAGCCGGATGTTGCGGCCGAGCATGTGCCGCCGCATGGCCTTGTGCACGCTGTGCACGACGGACTGCCAGAGGCCGCCGCCGATCGCGACGTTCGACTGCCTGCGGGTGAGCGCGCCGATGGTGCGGAGGCGGCGGATGCACTCGATCGTGGTGGCCGCGTCGGGCGGCGACGAGGACGGCAGGAGGAGGATCAGCGCGAGCATGCCGCTGGCGAGCTTCGAGCCGAAGCGCTCCGCGTGGTCGAACTGCCACGTGATGAGGTCCATGCGCGCCGGCGCCTGCCAGAGCGCCACGAACAGGTCGCCCCGCAGGCCGAGCGCGAGCCCGTCGTTCACGAGGACCTCCAGGTCGGGCGCGGCGCGACGGGCGCCGCTCTTCTTCTTCGGCACGCGGCGGCTCGACCGCGGCGGCGCGTCGGGCACGGCCTCGGCGAGGGCCTCGGCCAGCCCCTCGACCGACGCGAAGCGCTGGTGCGGGTCGCGGTGCATCGCGCGCATCACGATGGCATCGAGCGCCTGGGGGACGCTCGGCTCGACCCGCGAGGGCGGCTCGAGCGCGCCGCTCACCACCGCGTGCATCAGCGCGTACGGGGTCGCGCCGCGGAAGGGCTTCGCCCCCGTGAGGCACTCGTACAGCACCACGCCGAGCGCGTACTGGTCGCTCAGGTCGTCGCCCTCGTCGCCGTGGCGGGTGACCTCCGGGGCCATGTACTGGGGCGTGCCGATCATCACGCCCGACTCGGTCACCGACGTGAAGTCCTCCACGAACCGCGAGAGCCCGAAGTCCGCGAGCTTGGGCTGCGGGGACCGACCCGGCGCGGCGCCCGCGGGGCCGGCCGCGAGGAGGATGTTCGCGGGCTTGATGTCCCGGTGGACCACGCCGCTGTCGTGAATGCGGGCGAGCGCCGAGCAAACGGGCAGCACGATCTCGAGCGTGCGGGCCACGCCGAGCGGGCCCTCGCGCTTCAACAGGTCCGCGAGCGTCTCGCCGACGACGAGCTCCATCGCGAGGAACGCGATGTCGCCCTGGACCCCGTAGCGCACGACCCGCACGACGTTCGCGTGCTCGACCTCCCCGGCGGCGCGCGCCTCGCGCGCGAACCTCGCCTGGGCCTTGCGCGCCTGCTCGCCCTCGGCGGGGAGGTGCACGAGCTTGAGCGCGACGTGCCCGCCCCCGACCGTGTCGAGGGCCTGGTACACGGCCCCGCTGCCGCCCGAGCCGATCTGCCGGAGGAGGACGTACCGGTCGACCCGGAGGCCGGCATTGAGGAGCGGGGGTCTCATGGTGAACTTCTACCTGGCCATGAGGCCGCGCAGCCTCTCAGTTACCCCACGCCGGAGGCCGCGGCAACTCGTCCCGTTCCCGCGTCCCGCCCGCAGGCTCGCCTCCGTCGGTTGCGTTTCCCGTTTGCGGCGGATTCCCCGATGTGGCGGTATCCATGGCCGAGAGGATCCTCCGATGAGCCACCCGGACTTCGACCCCGCCTACGTGTTCTCCCACCACCCCTCCACCCCCGAGAAGGTCGCCCACTACGAGGCGATCCACCTGGCCGCGCTCAAGTTCGCCGAGGTCATTCTCGCCCATACTCCGCGCTCGTCGGATCAGTCGGCGGCCCTCCGCCTCCTCCGCGAGAGCGCGATGATGGCCAACGCCGCCGTCGCCCTCGAGGGCAAGCTCTCCAAGTAGGCTCACCCGCCCTTCGGGCAAGGCGCGTCACAGATTTGCCGCTTGCGCGGGCGGGCCGGTTCGTAAAGCCTTACCGGCACCGTGAAGCGCGCCGGCATCTGGTTCCTCGGTCTCGGGTCTCTCTTGCTTGGCTGCTCGTCGAGCAGCTCGGGCTCCGGCGGCCCGCCCGCCGACGCCGACGCCGCGAAGGCGCGGCTCGCGTGCACCTACGGCCCGGGCGCCCTCACGGCCCAGACGCAGGGCGCCTCGCAGCCCGACGGCGCGCAGATCCCCATCGACAACATCGTCGTCGTCATGATGGAGAACCGCTCGTTCGACCATTACTTCGAGGACCTGGTCAACGACGGCTTCACTTCGGCCGACGTCGACGTCGCGCCGCTGGACACCACGAACCCGGACGACGCCGGCGCCTCGCCCGTCCCGCTCGTGCACGACACGACCTTCTGCTTCGCCGACACCAACCACGGCTGGGACGGCACGCACCAGGAGATCGACAACGGCGCGATGGACGGCTTCGCGGCCGCCAACGAGGGCCCTCACGAGACCCCGATGATCGGCCCGCCGGGCTTCCTCAGCGGCTCGCGCGCGATGGTCTACTACACCAAGGCAGACCTGCCCTTCATGTACTGGGCGGCCGAGAACTTCGCGATCGGCGACCGCTACTTCGCGTCCGTGCCGGGCCCCACGTACCCGAACCGCGAGTACCTCTACGCCGGGACGTCGTTCGGCGAGACCGTCACGTCGCTCACGGCCCTGCCGCAGAACGTGAAGACCACGGTGCTCGACCTCCTCACCCAGAAGCAGGTGACGTGGGCGGCCTACACCGACGGGCTGCCGAGCTTCACGCTCGTCTCGTCGGACCCCAACCATGCCGCCTGGGAGAACAGCCTCTACTCGATGGCGCAGTTCCAGAGCGACGCGATGAGCGGCAAGCTGCCGTCGGTGTCGTTCATCGACCCGAACCTCGTCAGCGAGGGGTACGACGGGCAAGACGAGCACCCGCCCGCGGTCATGGAAGTCGGCGAGAACTGGCTCGCGGGCCTGGCGACGACGCTCATGGCGAGCCCGCAGTGGGGGCACATGGCGTTCTTCATCCTCTACGACGAGCACGGCGGCCTCTACGACCACGTCGCGCCGCCCGCCGCGTGTCCGCCCGACGACATCGCGCCCATCACCACCGGCAGCACCTACGGCGGCTTCGACGAGTACGGCGTGCGCCTGCCCTTCCTGGTGCTCTCGCCGTACGCCAAGCAGCACTACGTGAGCCACCAGGTCTACGACCACACGTCCGTGCTCCGCTTCATCGAGGCGCGGTTCCAGCTCCCCGCCCTCACCAAGCGGGACGCGAACGCCCTCGCGCCGTTCGACGTCTTCGACTTCAAGTCGCCGCCGAACGCCACGCGGGCGGCGATTCCCCCGGTGCCCGTCAATCAGACGCTCCTCTCGACATGCCAGCAGATCTTCACCGCGCCCGACGTGGTGGCCGCGGGCTACTGACCCTCGCCGGCGCGGCCGGCGTCCTCCTCGGGTGCTCGCGCGGCGCGGACGGCCGCGCGGCCGACGCCTCGCCCGGAGACGCCGGCGCGCCGCGCGTCATCGTTCCGCGGCCCGAGGCCACGCCCGCCACGCTGCTCCTCCGCCGGTTCGCCACCGACGGAGAGGCGGCCGCGAAGGCCGTCGCGGCGGACTGCGGCGACCGCGCCGCGTACCTCGAGCTCCGCAAGAACGCCGCGGCCTCGCTGAGCGAGTGGCGCCGCCGGCTGCCGCCCGCCGGGGAGGTGGCGTACGGCCCCGATGTCGCGACGACCGAGGCCGGCGGCGCGATCGGCGCGCTCGACCGCGCGATTCGAGCGCGCGACTGCCACGCCGCGCGCGACCCCGCCGGGAACCTCGAAGGCGCCTTCCGCATCACCGGCGTCGCGCTCAGAAGCAGCAACGTGCCGCCAGGCTCGCTGGGCCAGGCCATGTCCGACGCCGCATACCGCCTCGGCGAGGCGATCGCCGAGTCGACCCCGTACGTGCCCGAAGGCGACGACGCCGCGCTCGCCGACGCGGCCGGCTTCCTCGCGTTCATCGACGGCGGCGTGCAGGCGCTCGGCCTCGACCTGGGTGCCCGGGACGCCGGGGCCACGGATCCGCTCGCGCCGCTCGAGCGCGTCCGCCGCGCCCATACGCTCGCCGACGTGACCGATCGCGCGTCCGTGCTGCGCGCGACGGGCGTGCTCGGAGCGGCCATCCGGCGCGCCCTCCGCGCCCAGGGCATCGCCACGAACCTCACCCTCACGTACCGGCCGCTCGGCGGCGCGCCGGATGTCGATGCGAAGGCGTCGCACGAAATCGAGGTGCTGACCCTTCCCAAGCCGGCGCTCCCGGTCGACCCTGCGCAGGCCGCGCTCGGCAAGCGCCTGTTCTTCGACCGCGGCCTCTCGGCCCACGGCGTCCGCGCCTGCGCCGACTGCCACGACCCGAAGCGCGCGTACACCGACGGCCTCGCCGTGCCGGTCTCGCTCGACCCGGCCGCGCCTCTTCGCCGCAATACGCCGACGCTCCTCTACGCGCCCGTGCAGGCCTACCTCATGTGGGACGGGCGCGTGCGCACCGCCGATCGCCAGGCCCTCGGCGTCATCCACACGCCCGCCGAGATGGGCGCGACCGACGACGACCTCGCGCGCGTCGTCGCGGACGATCCGTCCTACCGGGCCGCGTTCGAGGGCGCCTTCCCCGGAGCTGGCGACGCGGGGACGTCCCTCGGCGCGGCCACGCCCGCGAACATCGCGCTCGCGCTCGCCGAGTTCGAGGCGAGCGCCCTCGTTCCGGGCACGGCGCCGATTGACCGCTACGCGCGCGGCGAGGAGACCGCGCTCTCGAAGGACGCGCGCGCCGGGTTCGACGTCTTCGCAGGCAAGGGCCGCTGCGCGCGGTGCCACGTGCCGCCGGTCTTCGGCGGCAGCCGCCCGCCCGACTTCACCGCGGCCATCTACTCGGTCGTGGGAGTACCCGAGGCGCCCGGCGGGAGCGTGGCGAGCAGCGACGCGGGCCGCGGCGACGGAGCCTTCCGCGTCCCCACGGTCCGCAACGTGTCTCGCACGGCCCCCTACTTCCACCACGGGCGCTACGGGACCCTCGAAGAAGTCCTCGACTTCTATGATCGAGGCGGGGGCGCGGGCCTCGGCCTCGCCGTCGAGCGCCAGGACCCCGACGTGCGTCCGCTGCGCCTCACGGCCGAAGAAAAGCGCGTACTTCTCGTTTTCCTTCGCCAGGCGCTCACCGACGCGCCGTAAACGCGCGGCCGCCCGCGTACGCGCTGGCGACCGAGCGTGGCATTCTGCACCACCCGTATTGGCCTTTCGGCGCTGCGTGTAGTCAGGCGAGCGGAGACAAGCGACAAGACGACGCGCGAGAGAAATCTCCGGTATCTCCCGCGCGGGCAAATCGAGTGGTAAGGTCATGATTCGCCGGGAAGCATTGCCCGGCGTCGCCATGCCGAACGACGTCATACCGGCTTCTGGAGAAGTGCTCGCGGACAAGTACCGCGTCGAGCGCGTCATCGGTCGCGGGGGCATGGGCATCGTGCTCTCGGCGATGCACGTGCAGCTCGAGGAGCTCGTCGCGATCAAGTTCCTGCTCCCCGAGCTCGCCCACGACCCCACGCTCGTCACGCGCTTCCTCCGCGAAGGCCGCGCGGCCATCAAGATTCGCAGCGAGCACGTCGTGCGCGTCCTCGACGTCGCGTCCATGCCCGGCGGCACGCCGTACATGGTGATGGAGCACCTGCAGGGGAAGAACTTCGAGGAGGTCCTCGAGGAGCAAGGCATCCTGCCCATCGAGGTCGCCGTCGACCACATCCTCCAGGCGACCGAGGCCCTCGCCGAGGCTCACGCCCGCGGCCTCATCCACCGCGATCTCAAGCCGGCGAACCTCTTCCTCACCCACCGCGCCGACGGAAGCCCGTGCGTGAAGGTCCTCGACTTCGGCATCACCAAGATGATGGACCGCGTCGGCGAGGCCTCGTCGTTCGACGAGACGAACGCGAACGTCGTCATGGGGTCGCCGCGCTACATGCCGCCGGAGCAGCTCCGCTCGGGCGCGATCGACGCGCGGGCCGACATCTGGGCGCTCGGCGTCATCCTCTTCGAGCTCCTCACGGGCGTCTCGCCGTTCGACGGCGACACGATGACCGCGCTCCTCGCGGCCATCTTGCAAGACCCCACCCCGGCGCTGCGCGACCGCCGGGCCGACGCCCCTCCGGGCCTCGAGGCGGCCATCGCCCGGTGCCTCGAGAAGGACCCGACCAGCCGGTACCCCGACGTCGCGGAGCTCACGCAGGCGCTCGCGCCGTTCGGCTCCTCGTCGTCGCTCGTCTCGGCCGACCGCGTGTCGCGCGTCATCCGGCCGCGGTCGCCCACCGACTCGCGGACGTCCGCGCCGATCGTGCGGAACACCATCCCCTCGATCTCGGACATCCGGCCCGAGCCGCCGACCAGCGGGAACGTCAGCGGCAACGTGACCGTGAGCGCGACCGACGGCTGGAACGCGATCGGCGCGCAGCCCAAGAAGAAGGGGCGCTCGATCGCCCTCGCGGTGGGCGGGGCGGCCTTCGCGTCGACGATGTTCTTCGCCTTCTTCGGCGCGCACGGCCCTCAGGCCGCGCCGGCCGCCGCGGCGCGGCCCGTCTCCGAGCCGACCGCGATGGCGGCCTCGATGCCGCTGGCCAGCGAGGCGACCGAGCCTTCCGTCGAGCTCGCGCCGACCGCGATCCCCACGCCGGTCCTCGCGACCGCGACCGCGGTCGCGACCCCCGCCGAGGAGCCCGCGCCGAAGGCCGCCCCCGTGGCGAAGCGCCGCGACGTCCCGAAGACCGCCGCGCACGCGAAGGCGCCGGCGGCGTCGGCGTCAGCCGCTCCGGCGCCGCCGCCCGCTCCGGCCGCGCCCGCGGCGACGGACGAGCGCGACCTCTTCGAGGGCCGCAAGTAGCCCCCACGCTTCGGCCCGATGCCCGCGGACCCGTCATGAAGCGCTTGCGAGCGGTCGCCTTCCCCGCGACGGCCGCGCTCCTCGCGATCGCCGCCCCCGCCCGCGCGAACGACCCGGCCACGGCGACGATGCTCTTCGAGGAGGGCCGGCGCCTCGTGGGGGCCGGTCACTACGCGGACGCCTGCCCGAAGTTCGAGGAGAGCGAGCGCCTGGACCCGGGCCTGGGCACCCAGTTCCACCTCGCGGATTGCTACGAGCACACGGGGCGCCTCGCGTCCGCGTGGGCGCTCTTCCTCGACGTGTCGTCGGCCGCGGGCGGTACGGGGCAGGAGGCGCGCGAGGCCCTCGCTCGCAAGCGCGCCGCCGCCCTCGAGCCGAGGCTCAGCAAGCTGACGATTGCGGTCCCCAGGCCCGTCGAGGGCGTGGAGGTCCACCGGAACGGCGAGGCGCTCGCCGAGGTCCTGTGGAACGCCGCCGTCCCCGTCGACCCGGGCAGCTACCGGGTCGAGGCGAGCGCGCCCGGACACAAGACGTGGGTCACCGTCGCGACGGTCGCGTCCGAGGGCGCGGCCACGACGGTCACCGTGCCCCCGCTCGAGCCCGAGGCTCCGGCGACCGCGCCTTCCCCCGCCCTCGCCGCCGCCCCTCCTCCTGTCTCCCCGGACGACGACGCGGCGCGACGCACCCAGACCGAGAAGCTCGTCGCGATCGCGGCGGGCGGCGCGGGCGTCGTCGGCATCGCGCTCGGCGCCGGCTTCGGCATCGACTCGATCTCGAAGCACGGGGCGTACGAGCGCTACTGCGCCGGCGACACGTGCCAGCCCGGCGCGCGGTCCCTGCACGACGCGGCCGTGTCGTCGGGGAACGCGTCCACCGTCTCGTTCGTCGTGGGCGGGGTGCTCCTCGCGGGCGCGGGGGTCCTCTGGTACGTCGCGGGCCGCACGGCGCCGCCGCTGACCGTGGCGCCGGCCGTCGGCGCCTCGGCGGGCGGCGCGACCGTCACGGGGGTCTGGTAGCCGATGGCGGTGCGCGCGCTGCGGGCGGCGTGGCTCGTCGTGGGGCTCGCGGGCGCGGCCGCCACGGCCAGCGCGTGCAACGCCATCGTCGGCAACGGCGACATCGAGATTGTCGACGCCGCGGTCGACGCGACGGGCGCCGTGGAGGCGGCCCTCCCCGAGGCCTCCGGCGCCGAGATGCACGACGGGGCGAGCGGCGAGGCGGGCCCCGTGGCGGACGCCGGCGGCGAGGCCGGCGCGACGGTGGTCTCGTGCGAGGCGGGCACCAAGTCGTGCCAGGGCCAGTGCGTGGGCCTCGACGACCCGGGGTACGGCTGCGGGCCGACCCGCTGCAACCCCTGCGAGATACCGAACGCCATCGCGATGTGCTCCGCGCCCGACGGGGGCGCGGACGCCGGCGAGCTCGCGTGCAGCATCGCGGTCTGCAAGAGCGACCGGGCCGACTGCAACGGCAACCCGCTCGACGGCTGCGAGGTCGACGTCTCGTCGGACCTCTACAACTGCGGGGGCTGCGGCCACGACTGCTCGGGCCTGCCCAACGTGGCCGGCAACGTCTCCTGCGCGAACGGCGCGTGCGCCTTCGACGCCGGCGCCTGCGCGCCGGGGTACGGCATCTGCTCGGCGAACCCGGATTTGGGCTGCGACACGACCCTCAGCCAGCCCGCGCACTGCGGGAGCTGCTCGAACGCCTGCCCCGGCGCCGAGCCGTACTGCTCGCCCACCGGGAACGCCGCCGCGCCCTTCGCGTGCAGCTCCGGGTGCGGGGCCCTCAGCCTGTGCGAGGGCTCGTGCGTCGACGAGACCGCGTCGCCGAGCCACTGCGGGAGCTGCTCGGCGTGTCCGGCCGTGGCCGGCGGCACGGCCACCTGCGCCGCGAGCACGTGCGGCTTCACCTGCAACGCGAACGACCATCTGTGCGGCGCCGGCGCCGGCGCGAGCTGCGCGGCCAACAACGACGCGACCCAGTGCGGCGTGGGCGCGGCGTGCCACGCCTGCAGCGCGCCCGCCAACGCCACCGCGACCTGCACGAACGGCGGGACGGCGTGCGGCTTCGTCTGCAACCCCGGCGCGCACCTCTGCGGCAGCGCGTGCGTGCTCGACGGCGATCCGAACAACTGCGGCACGGCCTGCGGAACGAACTGCCCCGGTCCGTCGCAGGGCGACGGGGTCGCCGCGTGCGACGGGAGCGGGTGCGCGGTCGCCTGCCTGGGTGGACAGACGCTCTGCGGCGCGACGGCGTGCGTCGACGAGACGAGCGACTCCGCGAACTGCGGCGGGTGCGGCGCCGCCTGCGATGCCGGGCAGCGGTGCAGCGGCTCGCAGTGCGTGTGCAACGGCACGAGCTGCCCGGACGGGTGCTGCGACGCGAACGGCGTGTGCCAGCCGTCCGCCTGCGGGACGGGGGGCGGGGCCTGCGCCGCGGGATGCCCGGCCACCCTCCCCGAGGCCTCGAGCCTCGTCCTCTGGCTGGTGGGCGACGCCTACGCGGGCGGCACCACCTGGCACGATCTCCTCGGGCCGGGCGGGCGACGCGACGTGCGCCTCGTGCCCTTCCCTCGTGTCCGGGGCGCTCAACGGCCACGCGGTCGTGAGCTTCGACGGGTCGTCGTTCTTCTCGCTGAGCGACCCGGGCGGCCGGTTCGACACGCAGAACTGGACGCTCGTGCTCGTCGCCGCGCCCGACCCCTCGTCCAGCGACGGCGCGAACCTTCTTTCGTTTGCGAACGGGAGCGACGGCCTGGTGCTCGCGCGGAGCGGCAGCGACCCGGACCTGCTCTTCTCGCTCCTCTCGGGATCCAGCCCGCTCGTCGCGCCCGGCGCCTGGGGCGGCGCGTGGGAGCGCATCGCCGCGCAGGTCGACGTGACCGAGGATGGCTCGCTCACGGTCGGCACGGGCTCGCCGATCAAGGGGTTGCTCGGCGCTCCGCCTGCGCTGGACTACGCGGCGGCCTACCTGGGGACCGACCCCACCCAGATGCTCGACTACGAGGGACAGGTCGCGGAGGTGCTGGTGTTCGACACGACCGACGTCCCGTCGATGGCGAGCCTGCAAGGCTATCTCGCCGCGCGCTACGCCCTTCCCTGACGGCGGTCAGTGCTGCGCGATCGCGCCGCTCTCCTTCGGGCGCGCCCAGACGCCGAAGGCGTAGTTCCCCGTGCCGGGGCCGTCGACCTCCACCTTGAAGCGGTAGTCGCCGTCGGTGTCCATGCACCAGTTCTTGTCGGCGTCGATGATGGCGACCGGGCCGTTCGTGCGATCGTCGCCCACGAGATCGCCATTCGCCCGCTCGATGAGAATGTCGAGATCGCGAATGCTCCCATCCGCCACTCCGAAGAACCGATAGCAGAGGCCACCCTGAATTTTCAGGTTGAACGTGTCCCGCTTGTCGAGCGTGGAGTGGAGCTTGCCGACGACGGGCGTGGCGTACGGCACCGAGCCGGTCGGGGCGCCGCAGCGCGCGACGAGGGCGTCGAAGTCGGCCTTCGCGTCGCCCGAGAGGCCGACGGTCTGCCAGCACTCGCGGTCCGACGTGGTCGCCTTCGGGAAGGCGGGTCGCGCGTCCTTGGCGAAGAGCGGCGTGAGGAGCTCGGGATCGTGGAGCTCGCCCGGATTGTCGTACGCCTCCTGCGCGGGCGCCGGGGCCGGCGCGGCGGCGGCCATCGGGGCCGGTGCGGGTCGGGGCGCGGCGGCGCCCCCCGTCACGGCGGGGGGCGAGGAGGGCTGGCGCGCGCACGCGACGACGATCGGCGCGAACGCACAGAAAACGAAAATGGAGGAGCGCATGACCCCCCATTGTCGGCCAGCGACCGTCAGCCGCGCGTACGGATCAGCACCGTTCGTTCGATTTCGAACACCTTTTCCTTCACCTTCGTGGCCGCCGCCTCGGGCGACGCTTTTTTCAATTCTTCGGTGAAGAGATCCGCCCCTCCGTCCAGAAGCGCGGAAGGCTTGATGTTCTTGGTGCCGACCAGCTTGAACGTCACGAGCCCGGCGCCAGGCGAGTGTTTCTCACACTTCAGGACGCGGCTCGCCGCGTAGAGCGTGTCGCCCGCGACGACGCCCGCCGGGTGGGCGCCCCTGTCGAACCCCATCTCCCAGAGCGAATTGCCGCTCGTGTCGCGGCTCGCGAGCGACGCGACCCACCCGAACACGAGGCCGCCGTAGACGACGCGCGTCTTCGCGAAGCCGGTCCGCGCGTACGGTTCTTCGTAGTGGAGCGGGTGGCTGTTGCGAAAGAGATACGTGAGCTGCATGTGCTCGGCCTCGCTCACCGTGCGGCCGATGTCGTGGCAAATCACGTCGCCCTCCGCGAAGTCCTCGAAGAACCCCGGAAAGCCCGCCTTGCCCTTCACCGCGGTCTGCGGCGCGCCCTCGAAGAGCGCCGGCAGGCGCGGGACGTTGCCGCCCTCGCCCGACTTCGCCGGCCGCGCAGGCACGGCCGACGTCTCGCCGCTCAGTCCCTTGGGCCGGGCCTTCACCAGCACCTTGCGCTCGAACTGGCAGACGACGCGGTCGTCTTCGGTGGAGAGCACCGTCCGCACGTGCACCACGCCGCGCTCGCCCTCGCTCGCCGGCTTCACCCCGAGCACCGTGCTCGACGCGTGCACCGTGTCGCCCGCGTAGCAAGCGCTCGGGAAGCGCACGTCGATGTACGCGAGGTGCGCGATGGCCTGCTCGGAGACGTCGTGCACGGAGAAGCTCAGGCCGTAGTTCACGAGCGCCACGGGGTGGACCGGGCGGTCGCGGAACCCGAGCGCGCGCGCGTAGTGGGCGCTCGCGTAGACGGGCGCCGCGTCGAGGAAGCTCCCCGCGACGAGCGCGAGGTGGCCGGCGTCGACCGTGACCTCCCAGGGGTGGTCGTAGACGGCGCCGACCTCGAACTCCTCGAGGAAGCGGCCGTAGCGGGGGCTGCGATATTTCTCTGTCATGGCCGGCCTCGGGGTCAGGTTTCGATCAGGCGGCGCGCGATGACATGCGCCTGAATCTCGTTGGCGCCCTCGAAGATCGAGAGCACGCGAGCGTCGACGAGCAATCGCGACACGGTGTACTCCTCGGCGTAGCCGTTGCCGCCGTGGATCTGCACGGCCGCGTCGGCGCACTCCCAGGCCGCGCGCGTCGCGAGCAGCTTGGCCATGCCGGCCTCGAGGTCGCAGCGCTTCCCCGAGTCCTTCATGTTGGCGGAGTAGAACGTGAGCTGGCGGGCCGCGTGCGTGAGCACCACCATGCGCCCCAGCTTGCGCGCGACGCGCGCCATCTCGACGAGCGGCTTGCCGAACTGGATGCGCTGGACCGCGTACTTCGCGCCCTCGTCGAGCGCCGCCTGGGCGACGCCCACGCCGCGCGCCGCCGTCTGGATGCGCGCGCTCTCGAAGGTGGTCATGAGGTAGCGGAAGCCCTTGCCGAGGCCCCCTTCCCCGCCGAGCAGCGCGTCGGCCGGCACCTGGAAGCCGTCGAACGAGAGCTCGTACTCCTTCATGCCGCGGTAGCCGAGGACCTTGATCTCCGTGCCCTGGAGCCCCGCGTCGGGGAACTCGTCGCCGCCCGCCCCGGGCTTCTTCTCGGCGAGGAGCATGGAGAGCCCGTTGTGGTCGGGCTTCGACGCGTCGGTGCGCGCCAGCACCGTCATGAGGGTCGCGCGCGAAGCGTGGGTGATCCACGTCTTGTTGCCGTCGATGCGCCAGCCGTCGCCGGAGCGGGTCGCGCGCGTCTTGAGGTGCGCGAGGTCGCTGCCGTGATCCGGCTCGGTGAAGACCGCGGTCGGCAGCACGGCGCCCGACGCGATCACCGGGAGCCAGCGCTGCTTCTGCCCCTCGGTGCCGCCGTGGAGGATGAGCTCCGCGGCGATCTCGGCGCGCGTGCCGAGGGAGCCGACGCCGATGTACCCGCGCGAGAGCTCCTCGGTGATGACGCACATCGCGATCTTCCCGAGGCCCTGCCCGCCGTACGACTCCGGGATGGTGATGCCGAAGACGCCCATCTCGCTCATCGCGCGGATGAGGTCCATCGGGATGAGCTCGTCCTTGCGGTGGATCGGCTGCGCGATCGGCAGGACGCGCTCGTTCACGAACTTCTTGAACTCGCCGCGCATCATGACGAGCGTCTCGTCGGCGAGGCCCAGCGGCGCCATCTCGCCGGCCGCGTGCGCGCGGCCGAGCGCGACGTACTTGTCGCCCGCCGACTCCTCGTCGGCCCACTTGGCGACGGCGGGGGCGCCGACGGTCTCCGCGACGTCGGCGGGCGTGACCAGCATCTCCGAGACGGGGTACGTCTCCGTCGCCCCGAGCCACACGATGCTCCGGAGGTTCCGCGCGACCTCGGCCACGAACACCTGCGCGATGGCGGCGCTCGTCGGCGCGGGGAACGAATCGGCCCACGCGAGGAGCTGCCGGCACGCGGCCAGGTCGGTCGCGACGTACGCGAGCGCGTGCGCCGCGAGCTGCTCGCGGTCGAGCGCGGCGCCGTCGAGCGCGCCGTTTTTGACGACGCGCGCGCGGATGCGCTCGCGCGCGATGCCGTAGAGGCGGTCGACCGCGTCGACGGCCGACCGCGCCTGCTGGAGCGAGCTCACTTCAGCCCGAGCTCCGAGGCGGTCGCCGCGTCGAGCTTGCCGAGCGCGAACGCCGTCTTGAGCGCGACGCGGTTGATGCGGTCGGTGGCCCGGTCGGCCATCTTTCCGTCGATCATCGTGGCGCCCAGGCCCTTGCGCTCGGCGTCGAGGAACGCCTTCGCCTCGACGACGGCGCGCTCGATGACGCTCGGGGCGATCGAGAAGACGTCGATGGCGATCTCGGTCTGCGCGGGGATGCCCGTCCACTTGCCGCGGAAGCCGAAGCTCTTCGCGAGGATCGCGTCCTGGCGGCACTCCTCGAGGGCGGCCTTCTTCTCGGCGTCGGTCTTCTCCTTCGTCGGGTAGTTGAGCGTCATCTCCGCGATGGCGGGGATGTTCACGCTCGCCGCCGCCTTCACGATGCGCGCGCGCGCGTGCGCGACGAGCGGGTGCTCGGTGCGGTACGGCTCGCCGATCATCCGGAGCGAACCCCAGTAGTCGTACGCGCCGAAGATGAGGGCCGAGAGGCGCCTCGACGCGCGGGCGATCTCGAAGACCTGCTCCTCGGCGCTGACGCTCTCGATGAGCACCTGGAAGCTGATCTTGCCCTCGGGCAGGCCGTGCTTCTTCTCGAGCGCGGTGAGGGTCGCGTCGATGCTGCGGACCTCGTCGGGGGTCTCCGTCTTCGGGAAGATGAGGCCGTCGAGGTTCTTTCCGGCCGCGGCGACGACCACCGCGATGTCCTCGTGCCCGGGGTCGAGCGCGAGCCCGCGCGGTCGGAAGAAGCGGAGGCGCGAGCCCCACTCGAGCGTGTTGAACGCCCGGATGACGTTCGCGCGGCCCTCGGCGAGCTTCGCGTCGTCGCCGCGCGGGATGCTGTCTTCGAGGTCCAGCATGACCAGGTTGGCCGCGCTCTTCGTGGCCGCGCTCTCGACGTACTTCCAGACGGTCGCCGGGCACGTGAGGTGCGCCATCTGCACCAGGAACTTCGCGGGCAGGTCGAGCTCCTGCGCCTCGATCTTCTCGATGATGGGGCGGTTGCGGGCGAGCGCGGCCTGGGTGATTTGCGGGTCGGGCGGCGCGGCCTGGGAGTGGTCGGAGGGCGTCGAGTTCTGCGAGGTCATGGTTCGAGATTCTCTCTGGACGGGTGGAAACGAGGGATCAGGCGAGCTCGGAGCGGGTCTTGAGCCCCTCGCGCGGCGCGCTGACGAGGCAAGAGAGCTTGCCCATGTGCTTGTTGTTCATCATGTCGTCGTGGGCCTGCGGGATGCCGCTGTACGGGTACACCGCCGTCATGCACGGCTTGATGGCGCCCTTCAAGACGAGATTGTTGGCGCGGTTGCACTCCTCGGCGTTGGCGAAGTGCGAGCCGATGATCCGCTTCTGGCGCATCCAGAGGTGGCGCACGTCGAAGGTCAGGTCGAAGCCCGAGGTCGCCGCGCAGATGACGATGCGGGCCATCTTCGCCGCCACGAACACGCTGGTCGGGAAGGTCTCGGCGCCGGGGTGCTCGAAGACGACGTCGGGGCCGCGGTTGGTCCCGGCCGCCTTCATGAACGCCTTGCCGAAGGCCTTGGCCGCGTCCATGCGCTGCTTCTTGCGCTCGGGGGTCTCGTTGGGCGTGTAGGCGAGGCCCGGGAAGTCCTTGCGGTTCAACGTGCCGGCCGCCCCGAACTTCCGCGCCATCTCGGCCTTCTCCGGGCTCGAGACCACGGCGATGGGGGTGGCGCCGACCAGCCGGACGAGCTGACAGGCGAAGGTCCCGAGGCCGCCCGCGCCGCCCCAGACGAGGACCGTCTCGCCGGGCCGGACCTCGGCCTGGTCGATGATCATGCGGTACGCGGTGCAGAGGTCGAGCGAGTAGCTGGCCGCCTCCTCCCACGACATGTTCGGGTCCTTCGGCATGAGCTGCTGGCCCTGCACCAGCGTGAACTGGGCGAAGCTGCCGTAGGGCGTCTCGTACCCCCAAATGAGCTGCTGATCGCAGCCCATGGGGTCGAAGCCGTTGCACTGCGGGCACTCGCCGCAGGTCATGTTGCAGTGGATGACGACCTCGTCCCCGACCTTCCAGCGCGTGACGGCCGCCCCCACCTTCCACACGATGCCGGCGCAGTCGGACCCGCCGATGTGGAACGGGTGCTTGTGGACGTCGAGCACGCTCACCGGCTTGCCCAGGCCGCCCCAGACGCCGTTGTAGTTCACGCCGGCGGCCATCGAGAGGACGAGGACCTCGTTCGGGCCGGGCTCGGGGGTCTCGACCACCTCTTCCTTGAACGACTGGAGGGGCTCGCCGTGCCGGTCTTTGCGCACTAGCCATCCATGCATGCGCTTCGGGACGACGCCGAGAGGCGGGAGGGTTCCGACGGGAACGAGATCGATGTTCTTTTCACTCATGGTCGCCTCTAGCGTGATAGGTCGATGCGGCCCGCATCGCACGTTAACCGTTGGCCGTACGTAGGGAAGAAACGATGACAGCAAAGATCGCCGGGGGCCCGGACAGCCCGTGGATCATGAGGACGTACTCGGGCCATTCGAGCGCGAGCGCGTCCAATAGCCTGTTTCGTTCCAACATTGCAAAGGGCCAAACCGGCCTGAGCGTGGCCTTCGATCTGCCGACGCAGCTCGGTTACGACCCCGACCATCCGCTGGCGCGCGGCGAGGTCGGCAAGGTGGGCGTGCCCGTCAGCCACCTGGGCGACATGCGGGCCCTCCTCGAGGGCATCCCGCTCGAGACGATGAACACGTCGATGACGATCAACGCCACGGCGCCGTGGCTGCTGGCGCTCTACATCGCGCTCGCCGAAGAGCGAGGCGTCTCGCCGCGCTCGCTCCAGGGCACGACCCAGAACGACATCGTCAAGGAGTACCTCTCGCGCGGCACGTACATCTTCCCGCCGGCGCAGAGCCTCAAGCTGACGAGCGACACGATCGTCTACACCGTCGAAAACGTGCCGCAGTGGAACCCGATGAACCTCTGCAGCTACCACCTGCAAGAGGCGGGGGCCACGCCCGTTCAGGAGATTGCGTACACCCTCGGCACCGCTATCGCCGTGCTCGACGCCGTGCGCGACGCCGGCAAGCTCGGCACCGCCGCGATGACGAGCGTCGTCGCGCGCCTCTCGTTCTTCGTGAACGCGGGCCTCCGCTTCATCGAGGAGGTGTGCAAGCTCCGCGCGCTCGCGCGCCTCTGGGAGCGCCTCGGGCGCGAGCGCTACGGCGTGACCGACGCGAAGGCCCTTCGCTTCCGCTACGGCGTGCAGGTCAACTCGCTGGGCCTCACCGAGGCGCAGCCCGAGAACAACGTCTATCGCATCCTCCTCGAGATGCTCGCCGTCACGCTGAGCAAGGACGTGCGGGCCCGCGCCGTCCAGCTGCCCGCGTGGAACGAGGCGCTCGGCCTGCCGCGGCCCTGGGACCAGCAGTGGTCGCTCCGCTGCCAGCAGGTGCTCGCCTACGAGACCGATCTCCTCGAGTATCCCGACATCTTCGACGGATCGCGCGTCATCGAGGAGAAGACGCAGGCCATCGCCGAGGCGGCGTGGCGCGAGGTCGAAGAGGTGCAGCGCCTCGGCGGCGCGATCGCGTGCGTGCAGACCGGATACATCAAGGAGCGGCTCGTCGAGTCGAACGCGATCCGCATGCGGCACATCGAGGACGGCACGCGCAAGGTCGTGGGCGTGAACAGCTTCACCGGCGGCGAGGCGTCGCCGCTCGTGGCGTCGGCCGGCGGGGCGAGCGCCATCCTCACGGTCGACCCGGCCGCCGAGGCCGCGCAGGTCGCCTCGGTGCGCGCCTGGCGCGCGAAGCGCGACGAGGGGGCCGTGCGCGTCGCGCTCGACGCGCTGAAGCGGGGCGTGGCGGCGGGCGAGAACGTCATGCCGCTCTCGATCGCGGCGGCCCGGGCGGGCGTCACCACGGGCGAGTGGGGCGGCGCGCTCCGCGAGGTGCTCGGCGAGTTCCGCGCGCCGACGGGCGTCGCGGGCGGCGTCTCGCGGGGCGCCGACGCGTCGCTCGACGGCGTGCGCGCGAAGGTGCGCGCGCTCGGCGCGAAGCTCGGGCGCAACGTGAAGGTGCTCATCGGCAAGCCCGGCCTCGACGGCCACTCCAACGGCGCCGAGCAGATTGCCCTGCGCGCGCGCGACGCCGGCTTCGAGGTCGTGTATCAGGGCATCCGCGTGACCGCGGCGCAGCTCGCGCAGAGCGCCGTGGAGGAGGGCGTGCACCTCGTGGGGCTCAGCGTGCTCTCGGGGTCGCACAACGAGCTCGTGCCCGAGGTGCTCGAGGCGCTGCGCGCGGCGGGCCTCGGCGAGGTGCCCGTCGTCGTGGGCGGCATCATCCCGGAGGGCGACGCGCGGAGCCTCGAGGCCCAGGGCGTCGCGCGCGTCTACACGCCGAAGGACTTCGCGCTCGGCACGATCATGGACGACTTCGTGGAGGTCGTGAAGCGCGCCCATGGCCTCAGCTGAGGCTCCGGGAGGGTCGATCGACGAGATCGTCGCGTCGATCGCGCCGGGCGTGCGCGCCGGGGAGCGCGTCTCGGTGGCCCGGGCGCTCAACCTGGTCGAGGACCGGCGCCCCGAGGCGCGGCCCGCCATCGCGGCGCTGCTCGGCGCCCTGGCGGGGGGCCGCGAGGGCAGCCATCGCATCGGCCTCACCGGCCCGCCGGGCGTGGGCAAGAGCACGCTCGCCAGCGTCCTGGCGGGCGCCCTCCGGAAGCGCGGCCACACCGTGGGGGTGCTCGCCGTGGACCCGTCGAGCAAGCGCTCCGGCGGCGCGCTCCTGGGCGACCGCGCCCGCATCGACACCGACCCCGGCGATCAGGGCCTCTTCGTGCGTTCCCTCGCCACGGCCGGCGAGCTCGGAGGCCTCGCGCGGGCGGCCCCGGCGTCCGTGCTGGTGCTCGGCGCCGCCTTCGACCGCGTGCTGGTCGAGACCGTCGGCGTCGGACAGAGCGAGACCGACATCGAGCACGTGGTCGACACCGTGGTCTTCGTCGTCCAGCCCGGGTCGGGCGACGCCCTCCAGTTCCTGAAGGCCGGGATCATGGAGATTCCCGATCTCCTCGTGGTCAACAAGGCCGACATGGGCGAGGCCGCCGCGCGCGCGCGCGCCGAGCTCCTCGGGGTGCTGCGCACGGCCCATCACGCGGGGGTCGCGACCTCGGCCGGAATCCGACGTGGTGCTGCTCAGCGCGTCGCGGCGGGAGGGCATCGACGCGCTGATCGACGGCATCGAGCGCCACCGCGCGGCGCAGCTCGCGAGCGGGGCCCTGGCGGAGCGGCGGGTGGCCGGGCAGGTCGAGTGGGGCGTCCGGGAGCTCCTTCGCCGCATCGGAGAGGAGGGCGTCGCGCGCGACGGCGGACCGGCGGCGGCGCGAGCGCGCATCGAGGAGCGCGTGCGGCAAGGGGCCGGTCCCCTTTGAGGAGGAGCACGCGTACGGGGACGTTGCCGGGCTGGCCTGAAGCATGCGGAGCGAAAAAGGCGCCAGTGTAGGATGCGCACCTTACGAGATTTCCGTCCGACGTCAACGACGCTCGGCGGAGACGAAGTCCCCCACCAGCTCGGCGAGGACCCGGAGGCCCCAGGCGAACCCGCTCGTCGGGATGCGCTCGTCGTGCCCGTGATAGAGGCTCGTGTAGCTCATGCCCCGGGGCATCTTCACGGGCGCGAAGCCGTAGCAGACCGCGCCGAGCTCGCCGTAGGCCGACGAGTCGGTGAAGCCGGGGATCATGAAGGGCACGGCCGTCGCGCCCGGATGGTGGCGCTCGATGACCCTGCCGATGGCCTCGAAGAGCGGCGTGTCGGTGCGGAACACGCGGCCCTCGTGCTGCTCGATGACCCGGACCTCGAGGTCGCCCCCGACGACGCGGCGCACCTCGGCGAGGAAGGCCTCGACCGTCTGCCCCGGGAGCACGCGCCCGTCGACGAGGACGCTGGCCCGCGAAGGGATGACGTTCACCTTGCGACCGCCCTCGAGCACGCTCGGCGACACCGTGTTTCGAAGGAGCGCCTCGAGCGCCAGCGCCTGCTCGGGCTCCACCCTTCGAAGGACGCGGAGGAGCACCTGGGCCAGCGGCGGCCGCACGAGCCACGGCGCCGCGCGGCGCGCCACCTCCGGGGCGCGCTCGGCGAGCCCGCGGACGAAGCCCTCGACGACGGGCACCGGGTGGAACGGGAGGCGCGCCGACCCGAGCGCGTCGATGGCCCGCGCCAGGCGCACGACCGCGTTGTCGGGCCGGGGCATCGAGCCGTGCCCGGCCGTGCCCTCGGCCGAGAGCTCGAACCAGCAGATGCCCTTCTCGGCGACCTGGATGGGGTAGAACGCCGCGTCGCCGAGGTGGAAGGTGTACGCGCCGATCTCGTTCAGGACGTACTCGGCGCGCACGAGATCGGGGCGCTGCTCGACGAGGTACCGCGCGCCGAACCGCGAGCCGGCCTCCTCGTCGGCGACCGCGCAGAAGACGACGTCGCGCTCGAGCGCCACCTCGCCCCTGTCCTGCGCCCGCTTCAAGAGGAGGAGCGTGGAGAGGCTCATCGCGACCATGTTCTTCATGTCGACCGCGCCGCGGCCCCACACGCACCCGTCGTGCTCCTCGGCGCCGAACGGGTCGTGCGTCCAGCGCTCGCGCTCCACCGGCACGACGTCGAGGTGGCCGCTCAGCATCAGCGGACCGCGCCTGCCCGACCCGCGCAGGCGGGCGACGAGGCTCGCGCGCGTGGGCGCGCTCTCGACGATCTCGTAGGCGATGCCCTCGCGAGCGAGCTGCCGCGCCAGGTAGTCGGCCGCGGGCCGCTCGTTGCCCGGCGGGTTCGTGGTGTCGATGCGGAGGAGGGCCTTGAAGTGCGCGAGCGCCTCGCGGGTCGCCGCGTCCCAGTCGACGCGCGAGGCCCAGCTCTCGCGCCTGCTTTCGCTCTCGGTCACGGTCAGCATGCCCCGGCGCGCACTCGTATATCGCACCGCGACGTCGGCGTCGCGCGTCAGAACGTCTGGCCTGCGGAGAAGTACGCGCCGATGGGCGAGGCGTCCGGCGACCAGGCGACGTCGGCGCGAAGCACGAAGGTCTCGCCCGACTGGATGCGCACGCCGCCGCCGATGCCGTAGTGGAGGCCGAGCCCGGTGCCGTCGAGCTGCGGCTGCGAGGACGTGTCGGCCCACAAGCGCCCGCCGTCGAAGAACGTGACGATGCCGACCTTGAGCGGCTTGCCGATGGCCTTGAAGGAAAAGAGCTGCGTGCGTAACTCGATGTTGCCGAACACCTTGATCTTCCCGTAGTAGCGCTGCGCCGGCACGCCGCGCACGCCGTCGACGCCGCCGAGCGCGTACGTGTCGTCGAAGCGCGCGAGCTCGAAGAAGGGCGGCTGGCCGAAGATGAGATTGCCGACCGCGCGGAGCGCCAGGACCATGCGCGTCGGCCAGACCGGGATGTAGAAGCGCGCGACGAGGCTGCCCTGCGCGTACCTCCACGGGAACGACTGCGTGCCGCCCGGGCTGAGGCGGAAGAGGGCCTCGTGGAACTGCCCGATGTTCGGCGAGACCTCGCTGTCGCGGCTGTCCCACTGGAAGCCGTAGCTGAAGAGCGCGACCGCGCCGGGGTTCGTCGGGCCGATGAGCTTCTTCACCTCGGGGCTGCCGAACTGGATGTCTTGCTCGAGCTTCGAGTACCCGTTGATCTGCATCCAGTTCTGCGTGTACCGGGCCCCGGCGAGCGCGGCCACGTGGTCGACGAGGCGCCACCGGAGCTCGAGATCGACCGCCGGGTGGAGGCGCCCGTAAAATGAATACGAGTCGGGCGCGTTGGGCGGAACGGCGGAGGACGAATTGTTGCCCATGCCGAAGTAGTTGAGTGTCGTCTCCCACGTGTACGAAGGGCGCACTTCGAGCTGCAGGCCGGTCCCGAGGAATCGCGGCACCGTGACCAGGAAGTAGAGGTCCTGGTACGGGACCTTCAGGTGGCCGTCCTGCTCCTTGACGGAGATGAAGGCGGCGGACTCGATGTTCCACAGATACGGGTCCCAGCCGCGGCCCACGCGGGCGAGATCGCTGAACTGGCCGATGCCGATGCCGACGTCGCTCGTCCCGCCGGCGATCGGCACGATGTTGAACTCGTTCTTGTCGCCGTCCGTGCAGGCGGCCTGCGCCGACGCGGTGGTCCGGTCGTTCGAGTTGAGCGGGTTGGCCGCGTCCGCCTCGCCCGACCACGCCGCGATCGAAGAGAGGACGCCCAGGCCGACTAGCGAGGAGCCCGCCGCGCGGGCGATGAAGCCGCTGTTCATTCGCTACGGGTCCCCCGGAGAAAGCACGCGCGGTGAGATGCAAAAGCGCCACGCTGCGGCTGCGACGTGGCAGGCTGGGACGCCGCGACCCCGCGCGTCACGCCCGGGGCTGAAGCGGATGCATGGCGCGGACCGTGACCCAGCCGTTCCGGGCGCACGTGATCGCCAAGGACGAGCGTCCTCTCGCGGTGCGTCGCAGAGCGGTCTCACCTGCCCGTTCTCGACCAGCCGCGAGCGCTCGCGCCAGCCGGGGCGGCCCGGCTCGGGTCGCGCGGCGGGGCGGCGCTGCCGCGACGACGAAGATGCGGCGACGGCGCCCACAGCGCCGCAGCCCCGACAACGAAGCCGACAACCAAAGATGTACGCGACGAGCAGACGGAGATCGAACATCGGTCGCCGGCCCCCCAAGGTCGCTGAAGCGATATTGCGCTTTCGCGGATGGCGAACGCGTGCGATGATGCTTGGGCGTCATATGCCACGTGTCAGCCAGTCATCCCGCGGCGCAATCGCGTACGTGCGAAAGGCGTCGTCCAGCTCTTCGGTTTCTTCGGAAAACGCCCAGCGCCGCGCAATCCGGCAATGGGCCAAGCGTGAAAAGACCGGCGTTCTCGGCTGGCACGTCGACGGGGCCGAGAACACACGCATCGAAGAGCGTCCGGCCCTCCTTCTTGCGCTGGCGTCGCTCACGGCCACGGGCGCCAAGGTGCTCTGCGTCGCGGAGCCCGGCGCCCTCGATCGAGCCGGCTACGCACGTAGCGTGGTCGAGCACCTCGCGCGTCACGTCGGCGCACGTGTGGTCTACGCCTCCTCGAACGGCCGGGACGACACGGTGCCTCCCGAGTTCGACAGCGCCCTCGGCGCCCACGAGCGCATGCTCCTGCGCCTCCGCACGATGACCGCGGCCGAGCTCAAGAGGCCGCGCGGCGCGCTCTGGGGCCGCTGCCCGTGGGGGTATCGCTTCTCGCCCGACGGCATGCAGCTCGAGCCGTTCGAGCCGGAGCAAAACGTCATCGCCGTCGTGCGTCACATGCGCCTGAGTGGCCTCAAGCTCCGCGAAATCGCGGATGAACTGCGGCGCTCCGGGGTCGTCGGCCGCACCGGCCGCCCGCTCGGGATCACCCGCATCTTCGAGCTCCTCAATCAGGGCCGCGGCAGCCGGCCGAAGGCCCTCCGCAGCAGCGTCTGACCGCGTCGGACGGCGCGGCAAGCGCGTCAGCGCCCCAGGAGCTCGTACGGGCCGCCTCGCTCGACCGCCCGCTTGTACGCGGGCCGCGCGTGGATCCGCTCGAGGAAACCCCACAGCTTCGGGCGGGTCGCGCTGAGCCCTCCGCGGATGGACGCGCCCTCGAGCGGAAAGCTCATTTGGATGTCGGCCGCCGTGAAGGCGGGCCCCGCGAACCAATCGCCCTTCGCGAGCTCTCCCTCCAGGTAGTCGAGGTGCAGCTTGATCTGCGGGTCCACGAACGCCTGCTGCACGCCCGCGGCGATGCGGCGGAGGATGGGCCGGACGAGCGCCGGCGCGGGCCCCTTCGGGATCTGCATGAACACGAGCTTCAGGAGGAGCGGCGGCATCGCCGACCCTTCCGCGTAGTGCATCCAGTACGTGAACCGCAGGCGATCGGGCGTGCCGGCCGGCGGCACGAGGCGCCCGGCGCCATAGCGCTCTACGAGATATTCGAGGATGGCGCCGGATTCGGCAATCGTCTGATCGCCATCGACAATCACAGGTGACTTCCCCAGCGGATGCACCTTTCGGAGCTCCGGCGGCGCGAGCATCGTCTTCGGGTCACGCTGGTAACGCTGAATCTCGTATGGGATTTCGAGCTCCTCGAGGAGCCATAGCACCCGCTGGGACCGACTGTTGTTCAGATGGTGGACGACGATCATCCCCCCTTGGATACAGGACCACCGGCCGCCCGCTCCACCACGTCGTGCACGAACCGGAGCTTTTGCTTCGCCCGTTCGGAAAGGACGAAGGGATACAGGTCGGGCAGGCCCATGCTCCGATTGAGGCTGTTGAGCGCGACGGTCAGCGGCACCCAGCCGCCCACGATGTCGTCGAACTCGTCGAAATCGAGCCTTCGCGTCGACACGGCGATGGTGTCGGCCTTCGGGCCGCCCTTCGGCCGGCCGACCGGCTCGGCGTGCACCGCGACGCCGTAGCTTCGCGCGGTCCCCAGCGTGTCGACCATGTGAAGGTAGTGCGCCCACGACTCCGCCCAGTCTTCCCAGGGGTGCATCGACGCATAGGCGCTCACGTAGGCGGTCGGCCAGTCGGCCTTGGGTCCGGCGTCGTAGTGGCGCTTCAAGGACTCGTCGTAGTCGGCGCGTTCGTCGCCGAAGGCCTCGCGAAAGCCGTCGATCTCCGCCTTGCCCTTGATCAGGCGGTCCCAGTAATAGTGGCCGCTCTCGTGGCGAAAGTGCCCGAGCAGGGTCCGGTACGCCTCACCCATCTGCTCGCGGGTCTTCTCCCGGAACGGGGCGTCGGCCTCGGCGAGGTTCAGCGTGATGAGGCCCTCGTTGTGGCCGGTCATCACCTTCTCGCCGGGCAGGTCCGCCTTGATGGCGAAGGCGAGCCCCCCTTCCGGTCGCTCCCTCGTGGACTCGACCGGCAGCCCCAGCTCGAGCAGCGTGTAGACGAGCCGCCGCTTCGCCCGCTCGACGCGCTGCCAGGCCTCTTTGGCTTGTGGATCCGAGAGGTTGGGGATGATCTGGTCCAGCACGCAAGAACGGCAGAACGGATTTTCTCCGCCTTCGCCTTCGCGCACCGCCCAGTTGCAGGCCCCGTTGTCGACGTCATTTCGGCAGAGGCGGTAACGAGCGCCCTTGGCGAGCGGGGCCATCGCCTTGAAGAGCCCCGCGGGCTCACCTTTTCCGGTCACGGGTTCGACCGGGCTCAAAATCCCGACGTCCGGTAAGTAGGCCAGCCGCCGGCCACAGCGGGTGCACTGCACATTCTCGAAGAAAAGGCCCTGGCCGCAGGCCGAGCACGCGAAGACTTTCATGGGGGGAAGCACGGCCTCAAGCACGTTCGGGGCCAGCGAAGGCCAATCTTTACGCCTTTTTGATGCGTCGAAGCCCATCTTCCTCACGTCATGAACCTTCACCCGCAGGATGTCGGTCACGCGGCCCAGGCTTATCGCTCGGACGCGCCGGCGCGCCGATCGCGAGAGCCGGACCACGACGGGGCCATCGAAGCGCTCCACCCGGTGGTGGCTCTGGTCGGCCTCGCGAGCTTCGTGCGGGTCGCCGGCGCCGTGCTCCGCCACGAGGTCTTCGGCGGCGAGGCCACGCTGGCGCTCATGACCCTGGTGGCGATCGCCTGGGCGGCCTTCGCCGTGCGCCGCGCCTCGTAGCTAGTAGTTCTCGGGCACGGGGAACGGCTGGCCCGGCCGCGCGAACAGGTAGCCCTGCAGGAGGGCGCAGCCGAGCCCCCGCACGCTGTCGCGCTCTTCTCGCGACTCCACGCCTTCGGCCACGACGCGGATGCCCATCCCGGAGCAGAGCGACGCGAGCGACCCGACCACCCGCTGGCGGATGTCCGACCGGTGCACGTCGCGCACGAGGGACATGTCGAGCTTCACGATCTCGGGGCCGAGCGCGACGAAGCTCGAGAGCCCGGCGTATCCGGCGCCGAGGTCGTCGATCGCGATGCGGTAGCCGAGGCGCCTCAGCTGGGCGAGCCGGTTCTGGATGTCGCTGACGTCCTCGATGGCGGACCGCTCGGTGATCTCGAGGACGACGCGGTCCGCGATCTTCGTGAGCGGCGAAGACTCCTCGTAGAGGTCGGGGTCGAGGAGATCGTGCGGGTGCAGGTTCACGAAGAGGAGCGCGTCGGGCGGCGCCTCCTCGAAGTCTCGCGCGCAGAGGGCGCGGACCCGCGCGCCCACGTCGCCGAGCCGCCCCAGGCGCTCGGCCGCCGCGAGGATGGCGCCGGGGTTGGTGAACGAGGGCTCGCGCGTGCGCATCAGCGCCTCGTGGCCGAACACGCAGCGGCGCTCGGCGTCGACGATCGGCTGGAAGGCCATCCACATGCGGTCGAGCGCGCGATCGAGCGTCGCGTTCTGGGCCGCTCGCTCGCGCGCGAACGCGCCGTTGCTCGCGCCGGGCGACGACGACTCGCGGCGCGGGCGGGCGGAGAGCCGGCGGCGCAGGGCCTTGTCGATGGCCCGGAGGAGCACGTCCATCGGCGTGGGCTTCTGGAGGTAGTGGGTGGCCCCGAGCGACACCGCCTCCATCGCCGTCTCGACCGTCGGCGCGCCCGTCATCAGGATCACCGGCACGTCGAGCTCGTGCGCGCGGACGATGCTCAGGAGCTCGACCCCGGTCATCCCGGGCATCTGGATGTCGCTGAGGACGACGTCGAAGGGTCGCTCGAGGAGCGTCGCGACCGCGGTGTTCCCGTCATTGGCGACGGAGACGTCGTAGCCCGCGGACTCGAGGACGCGCTGGAGCGTCCTGCCCACGATCGGGTCGTCGTCCACGACGAGCACCGCCCGGGGAGTCCCATCCAACCGAACCGGTGCCCCCCCCTCGAGCCCGTTCTTCTGCGCAGCCATCCCAACCAGGAAGCGTACGCCTCAGGCGCGATCCGAAAGAAGCAATTTGCACGAAAACTCGTGCCCACGGTGTAAGGGCGCAGACTGCACGGGTGAGCGTCCCGGAGCCGCTAGAGCCGCCTAGAGCACCCGCAGCGACCCGCGCACCACGCCGTATCCGCCGGTGGCGGACGCGCTTCGCTCCTTAAGCTCGCGCCACACGTCGGCGGGCGACCTCTGGCCCACCGCGAGGGCCCGGTAGCCGGCGACGAGGAGACGCACCTCGTCCACCGGCTCCCGAACGAGCTCGATGCGGAAGCGCCGCACACCCTGCGCCGCGAGCGCGGGGAGGAGGCTCGCCGCGCTCTGGGCGGCGCCGTGGAACACGGTGTTCCGGCACCCCACGTCCGCCTCGACGGGGTGCACCACGCCCGACCGGTCGCGGAGCGACACGGCGTGCCGCTCGCACGGGCGGCCGCAGGTCTTGTGGTCGCGACCCTCGGAGAGGAGCGCCGCGATGATGCAGTGCTCCATGTGGAAGAGCGGCATCGGGTGGTGGACGACGACCTCGGCGAACGGCGCGAGGCCGCGATCGGCGAGGAGCGCGACGAGCTGGTCGGCGTCGAGGTCGAAGGACGGCGTGAAGGCCGCGAGACCCCGGCCGAGCACCGCCCCGGCCGAGAGCCGGTTCGTGACGTTGAGCGAAAAATCGCCGATGCGGGGGACGTCGGAGCCGCCGTCGTAGAGGCTCCCGAGGCTCCGGACGAGGACCGCGTCGGGCGCGAGCTGCGCCAGGTACCGGTCGATCTTCTCCTCGCCGGGCTTCCGGATGCGCGGGGCCGCGAGCGTGACGTGCGCGGGGGACCGGCGCGCGCGAAGGGCGCGGACGGCGGCGCCCGTGCCCACGAGCTCGAGGAAATCGAGGTAGACGCCGTCGGCGCCGGCGTCGAGGGCCGCGTGCGCCTGGTCGAGCGTGCGGCAAAGGACGAAGAGGCCCGCGGGCGGCGGCGCGCGGCGCTCGGCCGCGGCGGCCCCCGAGGCCCGGGCGACGAGATCGGCGTGCGTGGCGGCCGTGCTCTCGTGCGGGGGACGCGGGGCGGTGAGGGCCTCGGTGAGCGCCCGGCGCGCGCGGTTCAGCGACGAGAGCGGGATGATCACGCCCTCGGGGAGCGCGACGTCCAGATCGCCCAGGGTGAACGGCGTGTCGCCGAGGCGACCCAGCTTGTCGCGCAGCGCCTCGACGGTGGTGGGGGTCGTGCGGGCGCGCTCGAGCGGCACCTCGCCCGCGACCTCGGCGCGCGCCCCGCGCTCGGTCACCGCCTCGAACACCGGGGGAGCGCCGATCTCCCCGCGCACGCGGACGTCGAGGCGGACGCGGTGAGGCTCGCGGAGCGGCGCGAGGGCGCGCTTCTCGCGCGCCGGGTCGCTCGTCTTCCACACGCGCGCGCCCTCGCTTTCCGCATCGACGTGGTGCGATGCCGTCGCATCGACGTCCAGGCGCCCGTCGGGCCCGAACCACACGCACACCTCGTGGCCGGCCTCCGCCCGCTCGACCTCGACGGCGCCCTCGAAGATCGCCCAGACGCGCCCGCCCAGCTCCGCGACGGGCCCGCGCGCGACGGCGCGGCTGCCCTCGACCAGCAGCCCATCGCCGCGGGCGATCGGCCCGTCGGCCCGCACGACGACGCAGCGCTTGCCGCGCACGGTCCTCACGCCGCGCGAGGTCCCGGCGAGCAAACCCGTGTGGTCGCACGTCCGCCCGTCGACGAGCCGCTGGTGATCGACGCCCGCGAGGAAGCCCGGCCCCGACCCGCGGGTGAACATCTGGAGGGCCGTCGCGCGGTCGTCGTCGCCCGGCGCCTCGGCCCCCGAGAGCGCGTCGACCGCGCGCCGGTAGAGCGCCGTCGTCGCGGCGACGTACTCGGGCCGCTTGAGGCGCCCTTCGATCTTGAGCGACACGATCCCGAGCCGCGCGAGGTCGGGCACGAGCGCGCTGGCCTCGAGGTCCTCGGGCGACAGCAAGTGCACGTGATCTCCCAGGTCGCGCGCGACGCCGTCGACCACGAGCTCGTACGGCAGCCGGCACGCCTGCGCGCACGCGCCCCGGTTCGCGCTGCGGCCGCCGATGGCCTCGCTCGTGAGGCACTGGCCGGAGTACGCGATGCACAGCGCGCCGTGTACGAACACCTCGAGCTCGACGGCGTCGCCGACCGAGCCGCGAATGGCGCCGATGTCCTCGAGCGAGAGCTCCCGCGCGAGGATGACCCGCGCCGCGCCGCTCGCGAGCGCGAGCCGCACGCCGGCGGCGTCGGTGCACGTCATCTGGGTGGAGGCGTGGATGGGCAGGCCCGGCGCGACGGCGCGGATCACCTGGAGGGCGCCGAGGTCCTGCACGATGACCGCGTCGACGCCGGCCGCGGCGCACGCGCGCACCTGCTCCTCGAAGCGCGCGAGCTCCGCGTCGAAGACGAGCGTGTTCAGCGCGACGTATCCGCGCACGCCGTGCGCGTGGAGGCCGCGCATCGTCTCCGCGAGCGCCGCGGGCTCGAAGTTCGTGGCGCGGGCGCGCGCGCTCGTGCCGACGAGGCCGAAGTAGATCGCGTCGGCGCCGGCCGCCACGGCGGCGCGCATCGCCTCGGCGTCGCCGGCCGGGGCGAGCACCTCGGGGAGGCGCAGGCGGGGGGACGTGCGGGCGGCGGCGGAGCCGTGGGAGCCGATGGCCACGCGGCGGTCTAGCTCACAATGGGCCTCCTCGCCTGTTATCGTCCTGTGGGGGAGGTGCTGTCTTGCGCGGGATCCGTCTGCTCGAGGTCACGGGGCTCCTGCTGGTTTGCGCCCTCGCGTGCGCCTGCGGCAGCTCTTCGGGAGGGCGCTCGTCGGAGAGCGGCTCGTCGGGCGCGGACTCGACGTCGGGATCGTCGGGCGGCGGCTCGGGGTCCGGCGCCGGCTCGGGCGACGCGGCCGCTTCGAGCGGCTCGAGCGGCTCGGGCGGAGGCGACCAGGACGCGGCGCCGGCGGTGGTCGACACGAGCGGCGCCGTGCCCGCGGTGGGCGGCTGCTCGATCTTCCCGGCCGACAACCCGTGGAACACCCGCATCGACGACACGACCAAGTTCCCGGTCCACGCGATGTGGTCGACGTACATGGGGACGATGAACCTCTCGACGCACCTGCATCCCGACTGGGGCGACTGGTCGACCGACCACTACGGCATCCCCTGGCAGACGGTGCCCGCCGGGCAGGCGCTCGCCCCGATGGCCTTCAAGTACGCGTCGCAGAGCGACCCGGGCCCTTACCCCTTCCCGGCCACCGCCAAGATCGAGGGCGGCGGCGGGGCGAGCGGCGACCGGCACGTGCTGGTCCTCGCGACGAGCGGCTGCTCCCTCTACGAGACGTGGAGCAGCAAGTACTCCGCGCCGGGATGGACGTGCGGGTCGGGTGCGAAGTTCGATCTCGGCTCCGACGCGCTGCGCCCCGACGGGTGGACCAGCGCGGACGCGGCGGGGCTGCCCATCTTCCCCGGTCTCGTGAAGGTCTCCGAGGTGAAGGCCGGCGCGATCAAGCACGCCATTCGCTTCACCATGAACAGCACGCAGCAGGCGTACATCCACCCGGCGACACACGCCGCCGGCGCGGCCGACACCACGCTGCCGCCGATGGGCCTGCGCCTCCGGCTGAACGCGAGCTTCGACGTGAACGCCTACTCCGGGGCGACGAAGGTCGTCCTCGTCGCGATGCAGCAGTACGGCATCATCCTCGCGGACAACGGGAGCGACTGGTACATCGGCGGCGACAGCGACGACGCGTGGTCCCCCTTGATGGACCAGCTCGTGGGCGATCTGGAGAACGTGCACGGAAGCGACTTCGAGGCCGTGGAGAGCGGGCCGATTTCGACGGCAGGACTGTAAACGTCGACCGGCCGAACGACTGCGCGCTTTCCGCGCGCTAAGGTGACGCCGTGCTGAAGCCCATCCTTGCCGCCGGCGCCGCAGCCGCCGCGCTGGCCGTCGTGCATCCTTGCCTTGCGAACGGCCGGTTCCCCGCGGCAAACCAGCTCGTCTTCGCGCCGAACGATCCGAACTCGATCTTGCTCCGTACGACGTACGCGCTGATCCCGTCGACCGACAACGGCAAGACCTGGAACTTCCTGTGCGAAGGGGTGCTCGGGCTCCCGGCCGATCAGGGCGAGGACCCCTCGGTCGGCATCACCGGCAACGGCTCACTCATCGTGGGCACGCCGGGCGCGCAGTCGGGGGGGCTCGGGCTCAGCGTCTCGACCGACCAGGGGTGCAACTGGTCGTGCGCGGGCGGCCAGCTCCTGAACGAGAGCATCGCGGATTTGGCGGTGCGCCCCGACACGCCGAGCGGCGCGGTCCTCGTCATGAGCGAGATCACGGTGCCCGACGGCTCGACCACGGTCTCCTACGTGAACCGGGTCTTCGAGACGACCGACAACGGGCAAACGTGGAACCCGCTCCCCGGCGCGATCGACTCGACGATCGCCATCTCGACCATCGACGTGACCAAGACCGATCCCGATTGCATCTACCTCTCCGGGACGCGAGGGTACGGCTCGCAGGCGGCGGCGCTCCTGCTCACGTCGCGCGACCACGGCACCACCTGGACCGAGAGCCAGCTCACCCAGTTCAACCCGAACCTCGAGCAGGCCCTCTACATCGGCGCGATCGACCCGACCAACGCCGACCGCGTGTACCTCCGCTCGGCGGGCGCGACGACCGGCGGGCAGTCGCGCATCTACTACACGACCGACGCCGGCATGACGTTCCAGACCAGCCCGTCGCTGCCGGATCAGGGTGGCTTCGACACGCCCGAGGGAGGCGTCTACGACATCACGGGCGAGCTCCTCGGGCTCGCGCTGTCGACGGACGGCTCGAAGATCTACATCGGCACCGTCGAGAGCGGCCTCTGGGAGGCGAGCACCTCGGACATGGTGTTCACGCAGAAGAACCCCAACGTCCAGGTCAAGTGCCTCGCCATCCGGAACTCGGAGCTCTGGGCGTGCTCGCAGGTCGGCGCGAACGGCGGATTCGTCCTCGGGCAGTCGCTCGACGACGGGGCCACGTTCAACACGAAGATCCAGTACGTCACGAGCCTCTGCGGGCCGATCGCCTGCGCGCCGAACGACGGCGGGACGCTCGGGTGCGGCGCCACGGGGAACGCGTCGAGCTGCGAGGCTCCGTGGCAGCTCTTCTGCGAGAACACCGACGTCACCAACTCGTGCGGGACGTGCGGGGGCAGCCCCGACGGCGGGACGCCGGACGGGGGCACCTCGCACGGCTCCAGTAGCTCCGGCTGCGGCAGCTGCTCGACCGCGCCAGGCGACGTCCCGACCGACGCCATCGCCGGCGTGGCCCTCTTCGCCATCACGGCGGTTCGAAGGCGCGCGACCCGGCGCAAGTCGCGCTGGACCGGCGTCTGAGGGCACCCGACCTTCGACCGAGGCGCCAATCGTCCCGGCACTGGCGCCCCGCGAAGGAGACATGGCGCAAACACATCGCCACCCATGCGCCACCGTCGCCCGACGAAGCGCCAACGCCACCATCAAACGCGCCCCGGAAGACGACCAAAGCGCCACCGAGCAGCCGCGGTGCGCCAATCACCGCCTCCAAGGCGCCAACCACGGCGCAAGATGCGCCAAGCACCCCACGCCGATAGCCACCCCCAGCCGAAAATGGCGCTCCGGCCAACCACCGAGCGCGCAAGCCCGTCAGGGCGCCGGCGCATAGCGCGCGACGATGCCGATGAGCGCGCGGCCGTAGCGCTTCACCACACCCGGGCCCACGCCCGCGACGCGGAGGAGGGCGCCCTCGTCGCGAGGGGCCTCGGACGCGACGCCGAGGAGCGTGCGGTCGTTCATGACGCGGAAGGCCGGCACGCCCACCCGCCGGGCTTCGCCGAGCCGCCACTCGCGCAGCGCCTCGAAGAGCCGCTGCACGGCCCTCGGGACGTCGACCGGCTCGCGCGCGGCCGTCCTCCGCTCGCGAGCCTCGGCGGGCCGCCGCTCGCCCTTGGGGCGGACCTTCTTCCGCGCGCCGCGGCGGGCGCCGCTCTTGGCGCTCGCGCCGCGCCGGCGGGACGCGCGGGCCTCCCCGCCGGCGATCGTGAACCCGACCTCTCCCTCGGCGCCGCCGCCCCCCGTGAGCCGCACGCGCTGGAAGTGCACCGGCGCGCCGTCCTTCACGAAGGAGTCGTCCTCGAGCCTCACCGCGCCCACGCGCACGAGCCCCCCGAGCACGTGCTCGAGCGACCGCCGGTCGACGTCGCCGCCGGGAAAGACGTCGCGGTGGAGCTGCCCCACGGTCAGCCCGTCGCGCGCCTCGAGGGCGCGGAGCACGCGAGACGCCGCGTCGCGCTCCCCCGCGCTCGGCGCACGGTGGGCGAGCGAGACGCAGCCGTCGGGCGCGCAGACGTCGCAGAGGCCGCAGGGCGACCCCGGATCGTTCGTGTCGCCGAAGTGCGCCACGAGCTGCAGCATGCGGCAGGCGCTCTTCTCGGCGTACCGCCGCATCCGCGCGAGCTGCTCGACCCGGTGGGCGCGCTGGCGCTCGTACGACGCCGCGAAGCCTTCGTCTCCGCGCGAGATTCGACTCGTCGGGGTTCACGCGCGCACCGCCGTGGAGCCACAGCTTCTCGAGCGCCTTCTCGAACTCCTCGGCCGACAGATTCCATCCTGGCCGCGATGGCTTCGCGCGGCGCGGGCGCGTCGCGCAGCTTCTCGAAGAGCGCCTGCAGGGTCGCGACCTCGGGGTAGTCGCGCTCGTGGAAGAACTCGTGCGTCTTGGTGTCGACGAAGGAGTGGAACAGCACCGCCCGGGAGGGCGCGCCGTCCCGGCCTGCGCGGCCGATCTCCTGGTAGTAGCCCTCGAGCGTGGCGGGGAGCGAGGTGTGCACGACCGTCCGCACGTCGGACTTGTCGATGCCCATGCCGAACGCGATGGTCGCGACGACCACGTCGATGCGCCCCTCGAGGAACGCGGTCTGCACGCGGGCGCGCTCCGCGGCCGGCAGGCCTGCGTGGTAGGGGGCGGCCTTCGCGATGCCCGAGAGCTCGGCGGCGATCGACTCCGCGTCCCGGCGCGTCGGCGCGTAGACGATCGCCGGACGCCGGTCGGCCCGCGCGAGGAGCTGGCCCACGGCCTCGGCGCGAGCGCCCGGCGACTTCTCGACGACCTCGACCGCGATGTTCGTGCGCCGGAAGCCGTGGATGAAGCGGAGCCCCTGGCCCAGCCCGAGCTGCGCGACGATGTCGTCTTGCACGTCGGGGGTGGCGGTGGCGGTGAGCGCGATGATGGGCGCGGGCCGCAGCAGCGGCAGGCGCTCGCCGAGCATGCGGTACTCGGGCCGGAAGTCGTGCCCCCACTGCGAGATGCAGTGCGCCTCGTCGACCGCGACGAGCGTGGGCCGGCGCTTCGCGAGCATCTCCGGGAAGCCCGGCACCTTGAGCCGCTCGGGGGCGATGAAGAGGAAGTCGAGCCGCCCGTCGAGATAGGCGCGGCACGCCCCGCGCGACGCCTCGCGGCCGCGGCCCGAGTGGATGCGCTCCGCGGCCATGCCGTGCTTCGTGAGCTTCGCGACCTGGTCTTCCATGAGCGCGATGAGGGGGCTGACGACGAGGGTCGTCCCGCCCCGCGCGAGCCCCGGGAGCTGGTAGCAGAGCGACTTGCCGGCGCCGGTGGGCATCACGAGGAGCGCGTCTCGCCCCGCGGTCGCGGCGCGGCACGCCTGCTCCTGGAAGGGCTTGAAGCTGTCGAACCCGAACCTCTCCCGCAGGAGCCGGCCGAGCCCCTCGGGCCCCACGACCACCGGCGCGGCGCGCGCGACCTCGACGGCGGCTTCGCGGGTGCCGCCGCCGGGGGCCGGCGCGGGGCGCGGCGGAGGCGGGGCCTGGCGGACGGTCGCGACGACCTCCTCGACGTACCCCTCGATGCCGCGCATGAACGCCTCGAAGTCGCCCGCGCCCTTCTCGATGCGCGCGAGCTTCGCCTCCCACTCGCCGGTCATCGCCGGCGACTTCACGTTCGCGTGGACCGCGTCGATGAGCGCCTCGCCCTTCTCGGTAGAGACGAGCGACTTGCCGTCGCGGACGGCGTACTCGCGCTTGAGGAGCACCTCGAGGATGGCCGCGCGGGTCGCGGGGGTGCCGAGCCCGCACTCGCGCATCGCGTCGGCGAGCTCCTTCTCCGGGACGGCGCGGCCCGCGTGCTCCATCGCCGTCAGCAGCGACGCGTCGGTGTAGCGAGGGGGCGGGCGCGTCTGCTTCGCGACCGGCTTCGCGTCCACGACGTCGAGCGGATCCTTCGGGCGCAGCCCACCCGGGAGGGCCGCGGGGGCCCCCTTCCCCTCCCCGATGTCGAGGACCTTCCACCCGACGCGCTCGACGCTCGTTCCGGAGCTCGCGAACCGATCTTCGACGGGGCCGGCCTCGCCCGGCGAAGTGACCTGCGTCACGAGCCTGGTCACCGCGAAGAGGTGGTCTTCGTGCCACGCCGAGAGCAGCCGACGGCACACGAGGTCGTAGATGCGCTCCTCGTCGCCCTCGAGCCCCGCGGGCGCGCGCGTGGTCGTCGGGACGATGGCGTGGTGGTCGGCGACGCCGGCGTCGTCGACGAAGCGCGCCCCGAGCGCCCGCTCGCCCGTGCCGGGGGCCACCTTGCCCGGGTAGCGGTCGGCCACGGCGCGCACGATGTCGGGGAGCGTCTCGGCGATGGCGCGGGTGAGCTTGCGGCTGTCGGTGCGCGGGTAGCTGAGGAGCTTTCGCCGCTCGTAGAGCGCCTGCGCGACGTCGAGCGTGCGCTGCGCGCTCATGCCGTAGAGGCGGTTGGCGTGGCGCTGGAGCTCGGTGAGGTCGTAGAGGAAGGGCGGCGGCAGGCGCTTCGTCTCCCGCTCGACCGACTCGACGCGCGCCCGCCCGGCGCGGACGCGCTCCGCGATGCGCGCGGCCTCCTCCCCGTCCTTGGGCAGGCGCCGCACTTCGCCGCGGAACCAGGTGCCGGGGAAGGTCTCGCCGCCGGCCGGCTGCCGGAAGGTCGCCACGACCTCGAAGTAGTCTTCGGGCACGAACGCCCGGATCTCCCGGTCGCGCTCGACGAGCATCGCGAGCGTCGGCGTCTGCACGCGGCCGACCGAGAACATGCCGTCGTGCACGATGCTGTACGCGCGCGACAGGTTCATCCCGACCAGCCAGTCGGCCCGGCTGCGGGCGCGCGCGGCGCGCGCGAGCGCGTCGAACTCGCGGCCGTCGCGCAGGTCGCGGAAGCCCTTGGCGATGGCGTCCGGCGTGAGCGACGAGATCCAAAGGCGGCGCACCGGCTTGCGGCAGCCGGCGGCCTCGTAGATGTAGCGAAAGATGAGCTCCCCCTCGCGGCCCGCGTCGGTCGCGCAGACCACGGTGTCGACCTCGGGCGACTGCAGGACGCGCCGCACGTGGGCGAACTGGTCGCGCGTGGGCTCGGACACGACGAGGCGCCACTCGGCCGGGAGCATCGGCAGCTCGGCGAGGCGCCACGCCTTCCACCGCGGCTCGAGCTCGTGGGGCTCCGCGAGGCCCACGAGGTGCCCGATGGCCCACGTGACGACGTAGCCCGCGCCTCGCAGGCACCCCTCTTCGCGCGCGCGGGCGCCCAGCACCTGCGCGATGTCGCGCGCGACCGCGGGCTTCTCGGCGACGACAGCGACCGTCATGGAACCGCTCGTGACTCCTTAGCCCATGTCGACCGCGGGCGCGCGTTCGTTGTGTGCTACGTCACGACCACCGTGGTCGCCGGGCCGATCTCGCTCACGTTCGTCGCGGGCACGCTCGAAGCGCGCGGCTGGCCCGAGGGGCTCGCGGCGCCGCCGGCCCTCGCGTGGGACGAGCGCACGCGCTGCCACCGCGCCCCGGCGCTCGCCTACGCCGAGATCCTGCGCGCGATCGTGCACGCGAAGGCGCCGTACGAAGACGGCGCGCGCCGCTACACCGAGCTCGCGGCGACCCCCCGCGCGCACCGCGACCCCCGCCCCTACCAAGCCGAGGCCCTGGCCGCGTGGCGGGCGGCGCGCGGGCGCGGCGTGGTGGTGCTGCCCACGGGCGCGGGGAAGAGCCACGTCGCGGTGATGGCCATCGGCGACAAGCGGCGGAGCGCCCTCGTCGTGGCGCCCACGCTCGACCTCGTGCGGCAGTGGTACGACCTCCTGGGCGCGACGTTCGGCGGGCCGATTGGCCTCGTGGGCGGCGGCGAGCACGACGTGCAGCCCATCACCGTCACGACGTACGACTCCGCGTTCCTCCACATGGAGCACCTGGGAGACCGCTTCGGCATCGTCGTCTTCGACGAGTGCCACCACCTGCCGGGGGCCGCGTACGCGCTGGCCGCCCGCTCGTGCCTCGCGCCCTTTCGCCTCGGCCTCACCGCCACGCCCGAGCGGGCCGACGGGCGCGAGGCGGAGCTCGATCGCCTCATCGGCCCGATCGTGTACAGGAAGGACATCGTCGAGCTCTCGGGCGACTACCTGGCCGAGTACGACACCGAGCGCGTCTCGATCGAGCTCTCGCCCGAGGAGCGCGCCGAGCACGACGTCGAGCGCGCCACGTACCGGGAGTTCGTCCAGAGCCGCGGCATCCGCATGAGCGACCCCTCGGGCTGGGGCCAGTTCATCATCCACGCCTCGCAGAGCGAGGAGGGCCGCCGCGCCATGGCGGCGTACCGGAGGCAGCGCGCGCTCGCCTTCGCCCCCTCGGCCAAGCTCGACTACCTCGAGCTGCTCCTCCACCACCACCGCAACGACCGCGCGATCCTCTTCACGCAAGACAACGCGACCGCCTACGCCGTGGCGCGCCGCTTCCTCGTCCCCGTCATCACCCACCAGACCAAGGTGCGCGAGCGGAGCGCGGTGCTCGCGGGCCTCGCCGCGGGCACGTACCGCGCGGTCGCCACCTCCAAGGTGCTCAACGAGGGCGTCGACGTCCCCGACGCGAACGTCGCCGTCATCCTCTCCGGCAGCGGCTCGGTGCGCGAGCACGTGCAGCGCCTCGGGCGCATCCTGCGCAAGCGCGACGGCAAGCGCGCCGTGCTCTACGAGCTCGTCACCGAGTCCACGACCGAGACGTACACGAGCGAGCGCCGGCGGGAGCACAGTGCTTACCGCTGATCTCGTGAGCGCGCGCCGGCGCGGCGCCGAGCTGCGGCTCGTCCCGCTCGACGCCGAGGCGCGCTCGCGGGCCCGCGCGCTCGCCGAGCAGCTCCTCGCGGCGGCGTCGGCGCACGTCGGCGCCACGCGCGAGGAGGTGAGCGCGGCGCTCGGCGCGATCGACGTCGGGGCGCGCGACTACCGGATGCGCGACGGGCTCGTGAAGCTCATCGAAGACCGGTGCGAGTTCGACGGGGGCAGCGACGCCGACCCCGAGGCCGTCCGGCGCGACGTCTTCCTCCGCGCGAGCGCGACGCGCGCGGCCCTCCAGGCCGCCGAGCGGTTCGACCGCGGCGCGGTGCTCGCCGCCGTGGCCGCGGAGCGCGACACCACGGCCGACGCGCTCGAGCGGGCGCTCTTCGCCGACCTGCGCGGCGCGCACGTGCTGCTCGCGTTCGACGCGCTGACCGCCGAGGCGCTCGTCGCCGCGTGGGAGCGCGCGCAGGCGCAGGCGGTGCTCCTCCGCGCCGTGCAGGTCACGGTCGACGTGCAGTGCGCGTCGGCCCACGGCCTGCGGGCGCTCTTCCGGAAGCTCAAGTTCCTGCGCCTGCTCCACACCGCGTCGGTACACGGCGACGGGCACCGCATCGTCATCGACGGGCCCTTCAGCCTCTTCGAGTCCGTGACGAAGTACGGCCTCCAGCTCGCGCTCGTCTTGCCGGCGCTCGAGGCGTGCGACCAGTGGAAGCTCCAGGCCGAGGTGCGCTGGGGCAAGGAGCGCACGCCCCTCACCTTCCGCCTCTCCGGCGGCCTCTCCGGGGAAGACGCCGCCGAGCCCCCGCTGCCCGACGAAGTCGAGACGCTCGCGCGGACCTTCGCGGCGCTCGACACGGGCTGGCGGGTCGCGCCGAACGCGCAGGTGCTCGAGCTGCCCGGCGTGGGGCTCTGCGTGCCGGACCTGGTCTTCTCGCGGTCCCGCCCGGGCGCGGGCGGCAAGCGCCGGGGCGCGGCCGAGCGCGTGTATCTCGAGGTGATGGGGTACTGGAGCCGCGCGGCCGTCTGGAAGCGCGTGGAGCTCGTGCAGGCCGGGCTCGCGGAGCGCGTGCTCTTCGCGGTGAGCGCGAAGCTGCGGGTCAGCGAGGAGGTCCTCGGCGAGGACCTCCCGAGCGCCCTGTACGTCTACAAGCAGACGATGAGCGCCCGGGCCGTCGCGGAGCGGCTCGAGAAGCTCGTAGAACGCGCCCCGTAACCGGGCGATACGTTCGCGATCCCTGGCCGGCGTCCAGTCACCAGGCCTCGCCGAACGGGCGCCCCTCCCCCTCGAACGACCAGGCCGAGGGGGGTTGCCGCGTCAGGGCGAGCGCCGTCTCCGCGACCGCGTCGGGCCGAATGAAGAACGCGTCCGGCTTGTCGGGCATGCGCTGGCGCGTCCCGATCGCCGCGAAAGCCGCGGCCACCGACGCCGGATCGGCCGCGTCGCACGCGTACGGCCGGGAGCCGGAAAGCTTGGCGGCCAGCTTCGCGGTGAGCTCGGGGCGGCGCGCGAGGAGGGCGACCGCGTACCCCTCCGCGGCGAAGCGGCGGGCGAGCGCCGCTCCGTTCCCCGGGCCCACACCGACCACGGCGTACACGGGCTTCTTCGTCGCGTTCATGGGCAAACCTCCCTGCGGGGGCATGGTCGCCGACCGCGCCGGGCGAACCAAGTGACTTCGGGCAGGCGCTTACGGGACAATCGGACCTTCGAGGTTCCCATTCCTGGGCCCCCGCGCGTTTAACTGGGAAAGACGCCATGCAGAGCCCCCTCGGCAAACGGCCCGCCGTCCTGGCCGCGCTCGCCACGCTGGCCTTGCCCGCCGTGGCGCGGGCCGAGGGACCTGCCCCGCCCCGGACGCATGCGTACGCCCTCGTGGTCGGCGACGACCTGGGGGGCT
Source organism: uncultured delta proteobacterium (assembly GCA_963797395.1). Taxonomy (GTDB): domain Bacteria; phylum Myxococcota_A; class Polyangia; order Polyangiales; family Polyangiaceae; genus Palsa-1150. The sequence goes on along the minus strand of CAWCPA010000006.1, from coordinate 2,093,618 downwards.
CGGGGCAGCAGCCGCTCCGGTTCGCGGAGGACGACGCGCGCCGCGTCGCGCAGGTGCTCGTGGAGCTGGGGCACTACGACGCGAGCGCCGTGCGGGTCCTGCTCCGGCCGGACCCGACCGCCCTCCTCGGCGCCATCGACGCCCTGGCCGCCCGCGCGCGGGCCGACGCCGAGCGCGGCGAGCCGGCGCAGGTCCTCTTCTACTTCTCCGGGCACGCCCGGGCGAACGCCGTGAACCTCGGGCCGGTGGAGCTCCCGCTCGCGACCCTGCGCGAGCGCCTGCAGGCGGTCCCCTCGGCCCTCACGATCGTCATCCTCGACGCGTGCCAGAGCGGCTCGTTCTCGCGCGTGAAGGGCGCCGAGCCGGCGGCGGACTTCTCGTACAACTCGGTCTCGGGCCTGACGCAGCGCGGGCTCGCGGTGATGGCCTCGAGCACCGCCGAGGAGCTGAGCCAGGAGTCCGACGACCTCCGCGGCTCGTACTTCACCCACCACCTCGTCACGGGCCTGCGCGGCGCCGGCGACGCCGACGGCGACGGGCGCGTCTCGCTCGACGAGGCCTACCGGTACGCGTACCGCCGCACGCTCGCCTCGACGGCGCGAACCCAGGTCGGCGAGCAGCACGTCACGCTCGAGACCGACCTCGCCGGCGAAGGCGAGCTGCCGGTCACGTACCCGGCGGAGGCGCGGGCGCAGCTCGGCCTCCCCGCGGCGCTCGACGGACACGTGCTCGTGCAGCTCCGGCCGAGCGGCGCCGTGCTCGCCGACGTGCAGAAGGCGCCCGGCGCGGCGGTGCACCTCGCGCTCGTGGCGGGGGACTACGACGCGGTCGTCTCGCAGGCGGCGGGCATCGTCGAGTGCCGCATCACGCTGGTCGACGGAAGGCCGACGGAGATCGACCCGCGCACGTGCGCGCCGGTCGTGCCCGACCGGTCCGAGGCCAAGGGCGACCACGACGCGGGGCCCGCGGGCGGCCGGCGCGAGGGCGACGCTCTCGATAACGCGTGGTCGCTCGAGGCCTCGATCGGCCTGAGCCAGCCGCGCACCGACGGGTACACGCAGCGCCTCGAGGAGTTCGGGTACCAGGCCAAGATCGTCGACTGGCCCACGGCCCGCGTCACCGTGGGCGCGGCGCGCGTGCTCGTCCCGCACCTGGCGGCGCTCGTCGAGCTGACGACCCTCGCGGGGGACACCTACCAGCGCTCGATCGGGAGCGAGACGGACACCGCCGCGTTCCACGCGTACGGCGGGGGCGCGTACCTGCGCTCGTCCACCGGGTTCGGGCCGCACTTCGGCGTCTACGGGCAGGCGGGCGCCGGCGTGGGCCTGGGCGTCGTGACCCTCCGGACGCAGCAGACGGGCGTGGCCCCATCGACCACGACCACGTCGGTGGGATACCTGCTCGGCGGCGCGGTCGGCTGCACCTTGCGCCTGAAGCACCTCTTCACGTTCTTCTTGCAGGGCGGGTACGACTACGCGCCCGTCATCCACGACCTGATCGGCGACACGCACGACGGCGGAGGCTTCTCGGCCTCGCTCGGCGTGCGGCTCCGCCTCGGAGAGGACCGATGAAGCGCGCGACCCTGCTCGCCCTCGCCGCGGCGTCGCTCGCGGCGCTCGGCGCCGACTGCGAAGGGAACGTCGTGCAGGACCCGACGTTCCGCGACTGGTGCGGCGCGTCGCTCTGCTCCTGGACCCTCGACAGCGGCGCCATCCAGCGCGTCGCCACGTGGAACCCCGACGACTTCGGCGTCTCGTTCACCGAGCAAGGCACCGAGATCTCCCAGGTCACCGGCGAAGACTCGGCCCAGTGCCTGGTCTTCTCGACGACCGCGAACATCGATCCCGCCGCCGACATGTCCGTCCTCGTCGACTTCGACAACGACGGCACCATCGACTACCAGGCGCCCCTCGGCTCCACGTACTGGCGCCAGGTGCAGACGGAGATCACGGCGCCGCCCGTCTACCACGGCATCACCTTCCACATCGTGAAGGGCGGCACCGGCACCGCCGTCCTCGCCGAGATGAACGTCGTCTCCACGACCGGCTGCACGGCGCCGGCCTCGGTCCAGCCGCTCTTCCTCGGCGAGTCGTGCACGGCCGACGCGCAGTGCGGCAGCGGCCTGCTCTGCATCGGGGGCCTCTGCGCGCAGTGCGACACCCTCACGGGGTGCGCCAGCGGCGCGGCGTGCGCGTCCCCCATCCTCCAGGCATACCAGTGCGGGCCCGGGCAGGGCCTCGGCGCGCCGGGCGATCCCTGCGCCATCGGCGCCGACTGCAAGAGCGGCGCTTGCGCCGGCGCGTCGATCGCGTCGCTCGCGACGATCTTCGACTCGGGAGACCGGGGCTGCCCGACGGGCGACCCGCCGTGCGCGGTCGGCGTGGACCTCGACGGGGGCGACGGCGCCTGCGCGTGCTTCCTGAACCACGGCGGCACCTGCCGATGACCCGCGGGACTTGAAGGACCAGGGACGTCGGGCATGGAGGCATACGAGCGCTACGGGCGAGCGCTCCTTCGAAAGGCGGAGCGCATGGTGGGCAACCGAGAGGACGCGCGCGACATCCTTCAAGGGCTCTTCGCCGATCTCTTTCAGAAGGGCGACGCGAGCGGCCCCGCCTCGATGGAGCTGCCGTACCTCTATCGCGCGATCACCAACCGGTGCCTCACGTTCCTCCGCGACGAGAGCAACCGCGCGCGCCTCCTCGAGCGGCACGACGCGGCGCTCGGCCCTGCCCCGCGCACCGCGTGCGACGACCGCGCGATCGGCGTCGACCTGCTGGTGAAGCTCGTGAACGAGCTCGATCCCGGCGAGAGCGAGGTGCTCGCGTACCGGTACCTCGACGACATGACCCAGGAGGAGATCGCCGAGCTGACGGGCCTGAGCCGCAAGACGATCGGCAAGCGCCTCGATCGCATCCGCGAGGCCGTCCGGCGCCTCGCGCGCTCCGCGGACGCCCCCTCCCCGGACGCGCTCTCGCCGGACCCGGGGACGCGGCCATGAGCCCCGCGACGCGCGGCGCCTGCATCGGCGCGCCGATCTCCTGGCTGCGGCTCGAGCGCTATCGCCTCGGCGAGCTCTCGGGCGCGGAGCGGCACCGGGTGGCGCTGCACCTCTCCGCGTGCGCGGCCTGCGCGGCCTGCGCCGCGCGCATCGACGCCGACGAGGTCCTCGAGCTGCCTCCGATGCCGGCCGTCGCGGTCGACGCGCGGCCGGCGAAGGAGCGCGCGCGGCGGGCCTGGCGCGGCCTGGGGGCGACCGCGGGGGTGCTGGCCCTCGCGGCCGCCGCGCTCCTCGGGGTGGGCCAGGCGTGGAGGGGGGGGCCGGTGGCGACCGGCGGGGCGCAGCGCGGGAGCTCCGCGCGGACCAAGGGCGACGCGATGGGCTTCGTGCTCGTGCGCGAGGACGGCGAGCGGACGGACGCGGCGGGCGGCGTCTTCCGCGACGGCGACCGCTTCGAGGCCGTCGTGACGTGCCCGCCGTCGATGCGCGGCGCGTTCGACCTGGCCGTCTTCGACGCGGCGGGCGCGTCCTTCCCGATGGCCTCGGCGCGCAGCGTCGCCTGCGGGAACGACGTGCGGCTGCCCGGCGCCTTCCGGCTCACGGGCGCCGAGCCGGAGACGGTGTGCCTGCTCTGGACCGACGACGGGGCGATCGACCGCGGCGCGGTCACCCTGGCCGGCGCGCTCGCCAGTCCGCGCGCCCTCTGCGTCGAGCTCCGGCCTGTGACGTCGAGGTGACGCGAGCCGCCGCCGAGTTGACAAGAGGCGCGGCCTGAGGTTTTCCACATGGCCCCTCGATGCGCCGCCCTCACCGGCTCCTCTCCGCCGCCCTCGTCGCGGCAGGCGCCCTCTCCGCTCCGTCCGCCGCGCACGCCCAGGCCGCGTTCCCGAGCGGCCACGAGGATCAGGCGTTCGACTTCATGAACCTGCTGGCCGACCACGGCCTGCACGACATCAAGAACGAGGCGTGGAACGCGTACGGTCAGTTCACGTTGATCAACACGTACCAGCCGCCCTTCTCGGCGAAGTACACGAACCTGAACGGCACGGGCAACTCGCTCCTCCCCGGCTCCGACGACAGCTTCACCAACAGCTTCACCCTCTTCTTCGGCCTCCGCCTCTGGCCGGGCGGCGAGGCCTATTTCGTCCCGGAGGTCATCTCCGAGCGGCCGCTCTCGAACCTGCACGGCCTGGGCGGCGCCATCCAGAACTTCGAGCTCCAGAAGCAGGGCTCCGTCACGCCGCAGCTCTATCGGTCCCGCACGTTCATCCGCCAGACGCTCGACCTCGGCGGCGACCGCGTGACGCAAGACTCCAACCCGATGCAGCTCGGGAGCGTGGTCGACAGCCGTCGCATCGTCATCACGGCCGGCAACTTCACCGTCCTCGACGTCTTCGACCGGAACACGATCACGTTCGACCCGCGGCAGACGTTCCTCAACATGGCCTTCATGACGTACGCGTCGTGGGACTTCCCGTCCGACGCGCGCGGCTACTCGTGGGGCGCCACCGCCGAGCTCTATTGGGACGACTGGGCCTTTCGCATCGGCCGCATCACGCCGCCCCAGGAGCCGAACGAGCTCCAGACCGACTTCCGGTTCTGGAAGTACTACGGCGATCAGATCGAGATCGAGCACGATCACAAGCTCCTCGGCCGCGACGGCGCGGTGCACCTCCTCGGGTACAGGAACCATGTGAACGTGGGGAGCTTCGCCGACGCGATCGACGCGTTCGAGCGCGACCCCACGCTCTTCAACGCCGCGGGCTGCGAGAACGCTGGACTCTACAACTACGGGTCCACCAACGCCGGCGCGCCCGACCTCTGCTGGGTGCGCAAGCCGCAGGTGAAGCTCGGCATCGGCGTGAGCCTCGAGCAGCACTTCACCGACGACCTCGGGGTCTTCTTCCGGGCGATGTACTCCGACGGCAAGACCGAGGTCGACGCGTTCAACTCGGCCGACCGGTCGATGGCGTTCGGCGTCGCGGGCAAGGGCTCGCTCTGGCACCGGCCGTTCGACGTCACGGGCATCGGGTTCGGCATGAACTGGATCTCCGACAGCCACGCGCAGTACCTCGCGATGGGCGGCGAGGACGGCTTCGTCGGCGACGGGGCGCTGAACCGCGCGCCCGAGAGCGTGTTCGACGTGTTCTACAGCGTGAACCTCGTCAAGGCGATCTGGCTCACGGCCGACTACCAGCACATCTGGAACCCCGGCTTCAACTCGGACCGCGGCCCGGTCAACGTCCTCGGCGGGAGGGTCCATGCGGAGTTCTAGGGCCGTCCTCGCGACCGCCGGCGTCGCGGCCGCGCTGACCTGGGGCGCCCCGGCGAGCGCGCAGCAGACGGCGCCCGGCTTCGGCGTCGAGCGCCTGTACCTCGCGCCCGCCGGGTCGGGCTGGCTCGTGATGGACGACCTGCAGATGCACGGCGGCCTCGGGGGCGCGATGGCCTTCACGACGGGCTACTCGCACGACGCGCTGCGAATCCCCGGGACCGGCGGCGCGCCGGACCTGCCGGTCGTGAAGGACCAGATGTTCGGGGACTTCGGGTTCGCCGTCACCTACGAGCGCTTCCGCTTCTCGTTCGACTTCTCGATGCCCATCCTCATCTCCGGGCAGAACGGCACGGTCGACGGCGTGCACTACGCGGCGCCCAGCTCGCAGGTGACCCCGGGCCAGCCGGCGAACCCGCCGGTGAACCTCGGCCAGGAGCCCGACACGCTGACCGACGCGCGCATCGGGTTCGACGCGCGCCTCGTCGGCGACCCCGGCGGACCCTTCCGCCTCGGGGCGAGCGCGCAGCTCTGGGTGCCGAATGGCAAGCGCGACGTTTACGAGACCGACGACACCTACCGCGCGATGTTCCGGGCGCTGGCCGCGGGCGATTGGCCCTACTTCACGTATGCCGCGCAGCTCGGCGTCCACGTGCGCCCGGCGGACGACGCCCCGCTCTCGAACTATCCGCGCGGAAGCGAGCTCCTCTTCGGCGCCGCGGCGGGCGCGAGGCTCCCGGCCGGCGAGCACTTCGCGTTCGTCGTGGGGCCCGAGGTCTTCGGCGCGACGGCGTTCTCGTCCTTCCTCGGCCAGACGACGACCGCGCTCGAGGGGCTGCTCACGGCCCGCTTCGAGAAGAAGGAGGACGACGGGCCGCTCGTGCGCGTCAAGCTGAGTGGGGGCGGCGGCCTTCACGCCGACTTCGGCGCGCCCGAGTGGCGGGTCGTCCTGGGCATCGAGGTCTCGGACCACACGTCCGGCCGCTGAGCGGCGCGCGCTGCCGTCGCGCAGGCGCTCAGCCATGCCATTCTTGCCGCACTCCGCGCGTCACGCGTTGCGCGGTCCTCTGGAAAGATTCCGCGCTTTCACATCTCCATGCTGTCTGGTGCCGCCCTTGCACTGTCGAGGCGTACCGCCGGGACGACCCTCGTCCCCGCGCAAAAGGCACTTCTACCAGCGAGGCGGTCCTGTCTTTCAAGGCTTTCTCGAAGCTCGCCCCGGCGTTGGCCGTGGCGGCCGCGGCGACCCTCTCGGCGTGCTCGTCGAACCCGCACTCCGCGGCGTCCGAGTCGACCGACGGCGGCGCCCCCCCACAACTCCCCTTTCAGGCGGATTCGCCGAGCGTCTACGTCGCCAAGGTGAAGAACGTCCTCGTCGGGCTCCCGCCGAGCGTCGCCGAGATCGCGGCGGTCGAGGCCGACCCGACCGCGCTCGGCACGCTCGTCGACGGGTGGATGAACCTGCCCGAGTACGACGCGAAGATGCTCCGCTTCTTCGAGCTCGCCTTCCAGCAGACGCAGGTCACCGCCGCCGACTTCTCGGATCAGGCCTATCCGAAGCAGATTGGGGTCAACCCGACCTCCATCCCGCAGCTCGCCGCGAACGCGCAGGAGAGCTTCGCGCGCACGATGATCCAGCTCCTCGCGCAGGGCACCCCCATGAACTCCGCGGCGACCACGCAGCAGTTCATGATGACGACCGCGCTGAAGGAGTTCTACGCCTTCCTCGACGCCTGGCAGGTCGACGACGACGGCAACGTCACCGACCGCTTCCAGGCCGCCTTCCCGAACGCGACCCTCACCGCCGAGGCGGCGAGCGGGCCGATCCCGGCCTCGGAGAGCGCCGACCCGACCAGCCCGAACTTCATGCACTGGTTCGACCCGGACGTCGCGACCGCGGGCGCTTCGATCCCGGGCTGCCAGGCCGACCCGATCACGTACCCGCCGAGCGCGATGACGCTCCAGTACCTCCTCTACGGGTCGCTCGACGACCGCCAGGGCTCGACCGGGGCCGACTGCGGCGTCTACCCCGGCTCCGCGAGCGCCTCGCAGCTCGGCGCGAGCGATTTCAGCGACTGGACGATGGTGACCATCCGCACCCCCGCCGCGGGCGAGAGCGTGACGCCGTTCTGGAACCTTCCCGCGCTCCGGTCGGCGACCGAGCTCGTGCTCCAGACGCCGCGCGTCGGCTTCTTCTCGACTCCGGCCTTCTTCGCCAACTGGCAGACGAACACGAGCAACCAGGCGCGCGTCACGACGAACCAGGCGCTCATCGTCGCGACGGGATCCTCGGTCGACGGGACCGACAACACCGTGGCCCCGGGCACGCCGGGCCTCGACGCCCTCCACGCGGGCCTGCAGCCCTGCTTCCACTGCCACGCGATCCTCGATCCCACGCGGTCGATCTTCGCGGCGAACTACTCGTGGAGCTACCACCAGCAGGTCGACCCCACGTGGACCGCGCAGCCGGGGCTCTTCGCGTTCCGCGGCTGGATTCAGCCCGTGCACGGCATGAGCGACTTCGGCAACGCGCTCGCGACGCACCCGCTCTTCGCGCCCGGGTGGGCCCAGAAGCTCTGCTACTACGTGAACTCCACGCCCTGCGCGGACGCGGACCTCCAGGCGCTCGCGGCGGCCTTCAAGGGCTCCGGCCTCTCGTGGAACGCGCTCGTGAAGGCGCTCGTGACGTCGCCGGTGACGACGCACACGACGCCGACCGCCACGACCGCCGCGACGGGCGAGGTCGTCGCGGTCTCGCGGCGGGATCACCTGTGCGCGGCGCTCGACGCGCGCCTCGGGTACGCGGACCTCTGCGGCCTCCGGGCGACGAGCCAGGACGTGCTCTCCGGCACGGTGCCCACGATCGTCTCGGGCCTGCCCTCCGACGCGTACGGGCGCGGCGCGGCCGTCCCGGTGCTGCCCACCCAGCCGACGCTCTTCTTCCGCGCCGCGACCGAGGACATCTGCGCGACCGTGGCCGCGCAGGTGATCGACGCGGGGCCGAACGCGCCGCCCGGCGCGGTGCAGTGGAGCAGCTCCCGGCCGGAGGCCGCCGTCGCCGACTTCGTCTCGATCGTCATGGGCCTGCAGTCGAAGGACCCGCGGACGGGCCCCGCGGCGTCGGCGCTCATGGGGCACTTCCTCCTGGCGCTCAAGCAGAACGCGACCCCGACGGCGGCGCTCCAGTCGACGTTCGTGGCCGCCTGCCTCGCGCCGAGCGCAGTCTCGATTGGGATGTGAGGACCGTTTCCTGAGCCCGGCTCGCCGGAAGGGATGATGCTTCGATGAAGGTTTCTCGCCGCGACGCGCTGCTGTCCACGCTCTTCGGCTCGGGGATGATCGGCCTGCGCGCGCTCGCCACCGGCTTGCCGGCGTCCCTGCTCCTCGACCCGCGCAAGGCGCTGGCGGCGACCACGCCGCCGCTCACCGCGGACCCCGCCAAGGCGCAGTACGTCATCTTCAACACGTCGGAGCAGGGCGACCCGATCAACGCGAGCGTGCCCGGCACGTACGACGACCCCAAGATCGTCCACAGCCCGGACCCGAGCATGGCGCCCGCGTCGCTCACGATCCAGGGCAAGGCGTACACGGCCGCGGCGCCCTGGGCGGCGCTGCCGCAGAGCGTCCTCGATCGCACGGTCTTCTGGCACCTGATGACGAACACGCCGGTGCACCCGCGGGAGCCGGCGGTCCTCGAGCTCATGGGCGCGATCCCCGGCAGCGAGATGCTGCCCTCGGTCCTCGCGAAGGCGCTCGCCCCGTGCCTCGACACGATCCAGACGCAGCCGGTCAGCATCGGCGCGATGACGCCGGCGGAGGACATCTTCTACGGCGGCTCGCCCCTGCCCGTCATCCCGCCGGCCGCGCTGAAGGCGACCCTCACGAGCCCCGGGGGCCCGCTCGGCAGCCTGCAGGCGCTGCGCGATCAGACGATGAACGACCTCTACGACATCTACAAGAACGGCGCGAGCCCGGCACAGCAGGCCTACGTCGACGCGATGGTCACGTCGCAGCAGCAGCTACGGAAGATCAACCAGACGCTGCTCGACCAGCTCTCGTCCATCCGCGACAACGGCCCCGACGCGCAGGTCCTCGCGGCGCTCGTCCTCATCCAGATGAACGTGGCGCCGGTCGTCGTCATCCACATCCCGTTCGGCGGCGACAACCACCGCGACATCGGCCTCGCGACCGAGACCGCGGAGACCGTCTCGGGCGTGGCCACGATCGCGTCGCTCATGCAGCAGATGCAGAGCGCCGGCCTGGCCGACAAGGTGACCTTCCACTCGCTCAACGTGTTCGGCCGCACGCTCGGCCCGGGCAACGCCGACGGGCGGCAGCACAACGAGAACCACCAGGTGTCGATCACCATCGGTAAGCCCTTCAGGGGCGGCGTCATCGGCGGGATCGCGCCGGCCGGGACCGACTACGGCGCGCTGGGCATCGACCCGCAGAGCGGCGCGGGCGCGCCGGGAGGAGCCATCCAGGCGCTCGACACGCTGTCCGCGTTCGGCATGACCGCGCTCGCGGCGATCGGCGCGGACCCGACCGTCCTCACGTCTCCGAACTCCTCCGCCAGGGTCGTGCAAGCCGCGCTGGCGACCTAGACCTCGCTCACGCGCGATCGACCCCGATGTAGACCGCGCGGGCGCGGAAGCGCAGGGGGGCCTCGCCGTACTCCTCGAGGGCGTGCGCGATCCAGCCTGCGGTGCGGGCGGTGGCGAAGATGGCCTCCGTCGCGCCGAGCGGCATCTCGAACGCGTACGCGAGCGCGCCGAGCGCGAAGTCGACGTTGGGCTCGGCGCCCGTGGCCTTCGAGGCGACGCGCCGCACGGCCTCGAGCAGCGCGCGGTCCTCGCGCCTGGCGGTGCGTCCGAGCGCGTCGAGGAGGAAGGCCGCGCGCGGATCCACGCCCTGGTAGACCGGGTGCCCGAAGCCGTAGGGGCGCTGCGCCTCGTCGGCCCCGTGGGCGAGCGCGAGCTCCGGGGACGAGGACGCCGCGCGGAGCAGGAGCTCGTGCACGCCCCGCGCCGCCCGGCCGTGCAGCGGCCCGGCGACCGCCCCGAGGCCCGCGAGCACCACGGCGAACGGATTGGCGCGCGTGGAGGCGGCGACGCGCGCCGCGAGGGTGGAGGTCGCGAGCTCGTGGTCGGCGAGGAGCACGAGCGCGTCGTCGATCAGCGCGACGCGCTCCGGCGACGCCGTCAGGGCCGAGAGGCGCGACCAGAGGCGCTCCGCGATCCGGGGCGCGCGCCGCTTCGCGCCTCGCGGGGACGCGGGGCCGGCGCCGACGGCGGGCAGGAGCTCGACGAACGTGGCGATGAGCGCGCGCGCGTGCGCGGCCACGGGCCCGGGGCGGAGGTCCATGCGCAGCGGGTGCACGCACGCGAGCGCCGCGGTCACCACGGCGAGCCGCTCGGACGGCGTCGTCGAGGGCGGCAGCGCGCCGGCGGCCGAGCGCGCGATGCGCGCTCCTTGCGGCGGCCCGGGCCACTCGGCCGAGTCGGGGAGCGTGCCCGTCCAGAGCAGCTCGGCCACCGCCTCGTAGGTGGAGCCGCGCGCCAGCGCCAGCGCGTCGTGGCCGCGAAAGAGCAGGCGGTCGCCGTGGATCTCCGTGATGGACGTCGCGAGGGAGACGTCGACGGAGCCGACGCGCCCGCGGTCGTGCCGGGGCCGCGCGTGGCGGGCGAGCCCCTCGACCTCCGCGGCGTCGAAGAGGCTGGAGCGCCCGTCGTCGGCGAGGGTGCGCCGGAGCACGCCGCGGCTCACGTACGCGTAGAGGGTCTCGAGCTTCACGCCCAGGCGGGCCGACGCCTGCTTCGCGGTGAGCACGTTGCGCTTCATCAACGTGTACGATAATCAACGTTGACCCGGTCCGCCATGGAGCCAAGACTCCACGGCATGAAGAGCCTCGATGCTGGGTTGTTCGAGAAGGTCTGGTCGAGCCTCGGCGGGCCGCTCTCCGAGCGGGACGGCGCGTCCGGCGCGGTCGAGTTCGCGGGCCCGGCGGCGGTCTTGCCGTCGGTGTACGAGGTGACCGCCTTCGCTTCGGCCACCGTCGGGGCGGCCGCCGCGTCGATCGCCGCGCTGCACGCGCTCCGCACGGGCACGCCCCTCCGCCGCGCGAAGGTCGACCGCGCGCACGCGGCGGTGGCGTTTCGGAGCGAGCGTTACCTCTCCGCCCCCGGGTGGAAGTTCGAGGGGATATGGGATCCCTTCGCCGGTGACTACCGCGCGAAGGACGGCTGGATCCGCCTCCACACGAACTACCCGTACCACCGCGACGCCGCGCTGCGCGCGCTCGAGGTCCCCGCGTCGCGCGAGGCGATCGAGCGGGCCGTCGGCGCGTCGAGCGCGGAGGCGGTCGAGGCCGCGGTCGTCGCCCAGGGCGGGTGCGCGGCCCGCTCCCGCACGCCCGCCGAGTGGGCGGCGCACCCGCAGGGCGCGGCGGTCGCGAAGGAGCCGCTCTTCGCCGTGACGTCGCGCCCGGGCGCAGCGCTCGACCTGGGCGGCGCGGGCCGCGGCCCGCTCGGCGGGGTGCGCGTCCTGGACCTCACGCGCGTCCTCGCGGGCCCGCTCTGCACGCGCGTCCTCGCGGGCTTCGGCGCGGACGTCCTGCGCGTCGACCCGAAGGGCTTCGAGGAGGTCGGGGCGCTCGTGCCCGAGTCGTCCGCGGGAAAGCGGCGCACGCGGCTGGACCTGCGCAACGGCCCTTGCCGCGCGGCCTTCGAGGGCCTGCTCGCGGGGGCCCACGTGCTCGTGCACGGGTATCGCTCCGACGCGCTCGAGCGCCTCGGCTTCGGCGCCGAGCGGCGGCGGGCCATCAACCCGTCGCTCCTCGAAGTGTCGCTCGACGCGTACGGCTTCACCGGGCCGTGGGCCGCGCGCCGCGGCTTCGACAGCCTCGTGCAGATGAGCGCCGGCATCGCCGAGCGCGGTCGCGAGGCGACGGGCGGCGATCGACCGTATCCCCTGCCCGCCCAGGCGCTCGATCACGGCACGGGGTACCTGATGGCCGCGGCGACGTGCCGCGCCCTCGCGCGGGCCGTCGCCGACGGAACCGCGACCACGACGCGGCTCTCGCTCGCGCGCGTCGCGAAGGTCCTCGCCGACCTGGGCGAGACGGGCGACGTGCGCGGCCCCGACGTCTCGACCGAGGAGGTCGCGCGCTGGACGGAGAGCGCGCCGAGCGCGTTCGGGACCCTCTGGCGGATCCGCTGCCCGGTTTCGGTCGAGGGCATCGAGCCTCGCTGGAGCATCGAGCCCGGGCCGCTCGGCGTCGACGCGCCGGTGTGGCCCTGAGGAGCTCGCGTCACTCGTCCGCGGCCGGCGGGGCGAGACGCCGCGAGCCAGGGCCAGGTCGCGGCCCGCGAGACCCGTAAACGCCTTTCCTGTTCGCAAATTATTCGAAAATTAGTCGACTTGCGGTGCCCGGCTCGCTGGCGTGCCCCTTGCTCTTCGGCAAATGGTCCCGAAGCTGGGGGTCCTCTTGTCCTTCAAATCCATTCCGAAGTTCGCCGCCGCGTTCGCGGTCTCGGCGCTGGCGGCCGGGTTCGCCTGCTCCTCGAGCCCGCGGGCCACGACCGGCGTGGTCGACGCCGGGCCGCCGCCCATGCCCTTTCAGGCCGACGCGCCGGGGGTCTACGTCGCCAAGGTGAAGAACGTCCTGGTCGGGTTGCCGCCGACGGCCGACGAGGTCTCGGCCGTCGAAGCCGACGCGAGCGCGCTCTCGGGTCTCGTCGACGGCTGGATGAAGCTCCCGCAGTACCAGGCGAAGATGCTCCGCTTCTTCGAGCTCGCCTTCCAGCAGACGCAGGTCTCGGTCGACGATTTCTCGGACCAGACCTACCCGCAGCACCTCGGCCTGAACGCGTACACCGCCCCGCAGCTCGCGCAGAACGCCCAGCAAAGCTTCGCGCGCACGATGATCCAGCTCCTCGCGGAGGGCGCCCCGCTCAACGCCGGGATGACCACGCAAAAGCTGATGATGACCACGGCGATGAAGGAGCTCTACGCCTTCCTCGACACGTGGGAGGTCGACGACAGCGGCGCCGTGACCGATCACTTCCGCCAGGCGAACCCCGACCTCGAGATCACCGTCGAGGCGTCGAAGGGGCCCATTCCGCTCGCAGAGAGCGTGGACCCGACGAGCCCGAACTTCATGCACTGGTACGACCCCGACGTGACGATCGCGGACTCCCAGGTCCCCGGATGCCTGCGGGACCCGATCGTCTTTCCGGCGGACGCGATGACGATTCACTACCTCCTTTACGGGACGCTCGACAACCGCACGGGCGGCTGCGGCGCGTACGGGGGTTCGGCCTCCGCGGCGCAGGTCCAGGCGAGCGACTTCAGCGACTGGACGATGGTGACCCTCCGGCCTCCGAACGCCGGCGAGCAGACGACGACGTTCTACGATCTCCCGTCCCTGCGCTCGGCGACGGAGCTCGTCTTGAACGTCCCGCGCGTCGGCTTCTTCTCGACGCCCGCGTTCTTCGCCAACTGGCAGACGAACACGAGCAACCAGGCGCGCGTCACCACCCACCAGGCGCTCATCGTCGCCACCGGGTCCTCGATCGACGGCACCGACACCACCGTGCCCCCCGGCACGCCCGGCCTCGACGCGCTCCACGCGGGCCTGAGCGCCTGCTACACGTGCCACGCGATCCTCGATCCGACCCGCTCGATCTTCGCCGCGACCTACTCGTGGAACTACCACTCGCAGCTCGACCCGACGTGGACCGGGCAGCCGGGCGTCTTCGCCTTTCGCGGCGTGATCCAGCCGGTGCACAGCATGGCCGACTTCGGCAACGCGCTCGCGAACCACCCGCTCTTCGCGTCGGGGTGGGCGCAGAAGCTCTGCTACTACGTCAACTCGGCGCCCTGCGCGCCCACCGATCTCCAGCAGTTCGCGGCGACCTTCACGAGCTCCAACTTCTCGTGGGACACGCTCGTGAAGGCGGTCGTCACCTCGCCCGTCACCACCAACGCCGAGCCGACCGCGACGAGCGCCGCGAACGGCGAGGTCGTCGCCATCTCCCGCCGCGATCACCTGTGCGCCGCGCTCGACGCGCGCCTCGGGTACGCCGACGTCTGCGGCCTGCAGGCCACGAGCGCGAGCGTGCTCGCCGGGGCGATCCCCACCATCGTCTCGGGGCTTCCCTCGGACGCCTACGGGCGCGGCGCGCCCGTCCCCGTCCTGCCCACGCAGCCGACGTTGTTCTTCCGGGCCGCCACCGAGGACATCTGCGGCGCGATCGCGGCGCAGGTGATCGACGCCGGCGCCAAGGCGCCCGCGGGGGTCAAGCAGTGGAGCAGCGGGGACTCCGAGTCGGCCATCGCCGACTTCGTGTCGATCGTCATGGGCCTCACGCCGTCCGACCCGCGTTGGCCGCCCGCGAAGTTCGCGCTCGAGGCCCACTACGCGGCGGCGCTCCAGCAGACGGGCACGACCCCGACGGCGGCCCTCCAGTCGACGTTCGTGGTCGCGTGCCTCGCGCCGTCGGCCGTCTCGATCGGGATGTGAAGGAAGGAACCCGCGATGAAGGTCTCTCGTCGTGACGCGCTGCTCTCCACGCTCTTCGGGGCCGGCCTGGTCGGCCTGCGGTCGCTGGCCACCGGGCTGCCCGCCGCGTTCTTGCTCGACCCGCGCAAGGCGCTGGCCGACGACCCCGCGCCCGCCTGCCCCGACGCCTCGAAGGCCCAGTACATCATCCTCAACACGTCGGGCCAGGGCGACCCGATCAACGCCAGCGTCCCCGGGACCTACGACGACCCCAAGATCGTCCACAGCGCCGACCCCACGATGGCGCCGACCTCCCTCACGCTCCAGGGAAAGGCCTACACCGCGGCCGCCCCCTGGGCGACGCTCCCCCAGAACGTCCTCGATCGCACCGTCTTCTGGCACCTCATGACCGACACCGTGGTGCACCCGAAGGAGCCGCAGGTCCTCCAGCTCATGGGCGCCACCCCCGCCGGCGAGATGCTCCCGTCGCTCCTCGCGAAGGCCCTCGCGCCTTGCCTCGGGAGCATCCAGGCGCAGCCCATCAGCATCGGCGCGACGCAGCCCTCCGAAGACCTCACCTTCGACGGCGCCCCGCTGCCCGTGATTCCGCCCGCCGCGCTGAAGGCCACCCTGTCGAACCCCACCGGGCCGCTCGGCGAATCTGCGGCCGCTGCGCGACCAGACGCTCGCGAGCCTCTACGACATCTACAAGAACGGCGCGAGCCCGGCGCAGCGCACGTACATCGACTCGATGGTCACCTCGCAGAGCCAGCTCCGCGGCATCAACCAGTCGCTGCTCGAACGGCTCTCGACCATCAAGGACAACAGCCCGGCCTCGCAGGTGCTGGCCGCGCTCGCGCTCATCCAGATGAACGTGACGCCCGTCGTCGCCATTCACATCCCCTTCGGCGGCGACAACCACCGCGACATCGGCCTCGCGACCGAGACCGCGCAGACCGTCTCGGGGGTCGCGACCCTCGTCTCCCTGATGCAGCAGCTCCAGAGCGCGGGCCTGCAAGACAAGGTGACCTTCCACTCGCTCAACGTGTTCGGCCGGACCCTCGGCCCCGGCAACACCGACGGCAGGCAGCACAACATCGACCACCAAGCTTCGCTCTCCATCGGCAAGCCCTTCAAGGGCGGCGTCATCGGCGCCGTCACGCCCGTGCAGAACGACTACGGCGCCCTCGGCGTCGACCCGCAGAGCGGCGCCGGCGCCGAGGGCGGCGCCATCAAGGCCGTCGACACGCTGGCCGCCTTCGGCATGACCGCGCTCGCCGCGATCGGCGCCGACCCGACCACCCTCACCTCGCCGAGCTCCTCGGCCGCCGTCGTGCAGGCCGCCCTCGCCTGAGCCCAGCCGCAAGGGGCCACGGCCCTGAGCTTGCACCCGAGCCGCGGCGAGGGGGGCCATGCAATCCATCCATCTCCGTCTTCTCGTCGCGTGCGCCGGGCTCGTCGCCATCGCCCGGGCGACGCCCGCGCGCGCCGACGTCGTGTGCGGGAGCACCTCGGCCGGCTGGAACGTGCCCAACGGCGGCGCGGCCTTCGAGGAGTCGCCCGGCGTGATCGAGGGCGTCCTCGCCGCGATCGGCGAGTACCGCACGCACTCGATGCTCTCGCGAGGGCCCGACGGCTGGGTCACGCACGCGACCGCGACGACCCCGCCGGTGAACGGCGACCGCAGCTTCCTGGGGTCGGAGTGCACCGCGCCGATCAGCTCGAGCTTCCTCTACGCGGCGACGCCCGGCCTCGAGACCGTCAGCCAGGGTGCGATCTACACGTTCCTCTACGCGAACGGGCCCGTGAACTTCCTCGCCTACCAGAGCGGGCAGCGCGGCGTCCCGGGCGGCTCGAACGCCGCCGTCGGCAACACGTTCGTGGGGACGGGCATGGCGTGGCTGCCTTGGGCCTCGCCGAGCGACGCGAGCCAGGTGGTCTTCGCGGAGACGTACAACGGCACGCAGATCCACTACGGCTGGTACCAGTACATGAACGTGCAGGGGGCCGCGCAAGGCGTGCCCGGCGTGAACACCGGCGTCGTCTGCTCCACGTCGCTCGCGCTCTGGCAGCACGACGCGCTCGGCGGCGCGGTGGGCTACAGCGGCGACGTGCTCCCGCGCTCGTATCCCACCTCCTTGATCACGCAGGCCGCGTCGGCCCTCTACGACGGCGTCTACAGCGAGTGCAAGACGCAGACGGGCGACACGTTCGCGAGCTTCGGCGCGTTCTTGCAGGGCATCGGCACCTGCGCGCTGTGCCTCGACTGCGACATCTGCGGGGCCGCGGCCGACCAGATGGTGAACTGCTTCGCGGACGACGACTGCGCGTCGAGCAACGCCTTCGAGTGGCAGAGCGCGATCGCGCGGAGCGCGGCGGTCTCGATCAGCCCCGACGACATCGCCTGCTGGAACCGCCCCACGAACGGCAGCGGCGCGCCGTGCCTCGGCGGCGGCTCGAGCACCTGGGGCTGGGACGCCAACGAGACCGTGCAGTGGAACAGCGGGGGCAACAGCTACTCGTGCTGGAACTGATCGCCTTGGACGGGGGATGAGACGTGAAGCGCGCGCGCAGCCACTACCGACGATCGCTCTCCAGGAATCTGACCGTGGTCGCCCTCGCGGCGCTCATGGCGTACCTGCTCTGGCCGGCCCGAAGCCCGCGCGAGTCGCCCTCGCGTGCCGGCTCGCCGGCGCCGGAGCCGACCGCGGTCCAGGCGCAGGTCACGACCGCCGAGCGCGTCGAGGCTCCGGCGCTCTCGGCCGCACCCCGCGGCCCCCGCGCCCCGGAGCGGCGCGCGGCGCCGCCGGTCGTCGACGAGGTCACGGTCGAGAAGCCCTCGGTGTGCTCGGGCGAGGAGAACCTCGTCACTGTGCACGCGCACACCACGGACGGGAGCGACGCGTTCCTGCACTACGTGGTCGACGGCTCGATGGGGTCGTCGGTCCCCTTGCGGCTCCTGCTCGGTCCGGACGGCAAGGTCGAGGGGCGCCACACGGTGACCGTCTTCGGCCGCGACAACGCCTTCGTCTCGGTGCCGGTGCCCGACTACGAGGTGCGCGACTGCCAGCCCGAGCACGTGGTGCTGGTCACGGGTCGCGTGCAGCCGAACACGTGGAGCGAGATGGGGCTCGACGCGCGGGTCGTGACGGTCCCCGCCGCCCCCGCCCCGGCGAAGAAGTTCGTCCCGGCCTCGTACACCTGGGCCTTCGGCGACGGTGAGACCGGGACCACGCCCGGCGGGTACGTCGTGCACGACTACGAAGGCCGCGCCCAGGACACGCTCTATTCGTACTTCACGGTCCGCGTCGACGTCCGGTCCGCCGACGGCGAGCTCCTCACGGGCCGCACGACGCTCCCGCTCATCAACCCGGCCTTCGAGGCGCTCGCGCAGAAGGGCATCGTGCAGATTCTCATCGCGCTCGACCCGCGCTTTCCGGAGCTCGGCGCCGACGGGCGGGTCGTGCAGAAGGTGAGGCTCTGGCACACGCGGCCCGACGCGGTGACGATCGACGCGGCGACGGTGACCCGGTACTTCGAGGGGGCGGCGGGCGAGACGGAGCCCGCGGCGGTCGATGTCGCCTCGCTCCTGGGGAGCGCGACGATCCCGCCCGGGTCTCCGCAGCGGGGCGGCGGCGCCACGACGACGGTGGTGCTCGACACCCTCCAGGACCCCGGCGTCTTCTCGATGACCTACCGCCTCTCGGGGCGCTCGCGCGAGGGCCAGCCGGTCATGGGCAGCTTCTCGGTGATGCGGCCGCCGCCCCGGCCGACCGCCGAGAACAGCCAGCCCGTCGTGCAGCCGGCGCTGAAGGCCAAGGTCGTCGCGGCGAGGGAGATTCTGGGGCGCGACGTGGTCACGGACGAGGATCTCTGGCGCCTCGAGCGGGAGGGCCGCTTCGCGGGCCTCGCGGCGTCGAGCGCGGCGCCGCCCGCGGTGCTGGCGTCGGCCCCCACCCCACCCTCCCTGCCCAACGCGAGCCTGGCCCCCGTGGGCCCGCCCGTGCCGACGGGCGTGACGCCGCCGCCCGCCGTGACGAGCGCGGCGGAGATGCAGGCGCCCGACGACCCCGCGACGACCGGCGCCAAGTAGCGCCCGGCGCGATCACATCAGCGTCGTATCGAACTCCGCCGCGTCGCTCGGCTTCACGAGGAGGTACGGGCGGTAGCGCGCGTCGCACTCGAGGTAGACCTTGAGCCACGAGAGGCCGAAGCGCGCCACGTTCCCGGTCGACTGCGAGTCGGGCGCCCCGTCGGTCGCCGAGTTCGTGGGGCTGGTGGAGACCGAGTGCGTGCCGCTCTGCACTTCGTACATCATCTTCGGCGTCGTCGAGGGGATGCTCATGTACTGGTTCTGCGGCATCGGCGGCCCGGCGAGGACGTCCGCGGTGCCCGCGAAGATGAGCGTGGGCACCGTGTCCATCGGGTAGGTCGTGCTCGGGTTCCACGGCTCCATCGCGAAGACGGCCTTGAGGGTCGGTGTCGAGTTGGCGGCCTCGAGGGTGCCGCCGCCGCCCATCGACCAGCCGGCGACCGCCTGCCTCGTCGTGTCGAGCTGCCCGGCGAGCGGGCTGCCCGAGCGGGTGTTCTCGTCGCGCAGCGTCACGAGCGCGTCGAGGAGGGCCGCCTCGCGGACGTCGGGGTCGACGGAGGTGTCGGACGCGCCCGTCGTCGGGTCGGAGGTGCCGATGGTCATGGCCACGATGCCCCAGGACGCGAGGAACGGACCCCAGTCGGCGATCGTCGACTCGGGCGAGACGAACCCCGGCACGATGGCGATCGACGCGTACGGCGCGGGCGTGCCCGTCGGGTAGTAGATGTGCGCGCTGGTGACGTCGTACGCGTTCGTCATCCGCACGCTCGCGGTGGCGGCGTACGACTTGACCGTGAACGGCCCGGTGGTGGCGGCCGCGTCCGACGAGGGGAGCGCGCCACGGAGAGGGATCGAGCACGAGCCGCCGCCTCCGCTGCCGCTCGAAGACGAGCCGCTGGAAGACGAGCCGCTCGAAGACGAGCCGCTCGACCCGTCGTCGTCCAGCCCCGAGTCGTCGCCCAGGCTGCCCAGCAAAGACCCGCCCGACGAGGCGCCGCTGCCCACGTAGCCGCCCGACGCGCTGCTTCCCGAGGCGGACGAGCCGCTGCCGGAGCCGCCCGACCCCGACGCGCTCGACCCGCTCCCTTGCCCGCTCCCCGCGCCGTCGGAGGAAGATCCGTTGCCGCCTCCACAGGCGGCGAGCGCGACGAAGGACCCGAGCAGCCAGTGCGACATCGAGACGCCGTATCTCATGCCGCCTCATTCCCACGCGACTCGGGTCCGAGCAAGCACGTAAAGCGCTTATTTCTCGGTCGATATCCGCCCGAGACGGAGGTGTATCGCCAGGCGACTCTCGCCTTCCGTCGGGAGTCGAGAATGACGGCGCCACTGCCCGCCGGGAGCGTCGGCTATGATCCCGTCCGAGGCTCATGACCGAATTCGACTACGACTTCGCCATCGTCGGTTCCGGCTTCGGTGGCAGCGTCTCGGCGCTGCGCCTCGCCGAGAAGGGCTACTCGGTCGCCGTCCTCGAGATGGGGAAGCGCTGGCGCACCGAGGACTTCCCTTCGACGAACTGGAACCTTCGCAAGTCGATGTGGCGGCCCGCCCAGGGACTCTACGGAATCTTGCAGCTCACGGTCCTCCGCGACGTCTTCATCATCCACGGGTGCGGCGTCGGCGGCGGCAGCCTCGTCTACGCGAACACGCTGCTCGTCCCGCCCGACGACGCCTTTCGCGATCCGCAGTGGGTGGGCCTCGACTGGAAGGAGGCGCTCCGCCCGCACTACGAGACGGCGCTCCGCATGCTGGGCGCGGTGCCCAGCGAGGTGCTGGTCGAGACCGACCGCATCCTCAAGCGCGTGGCCGACGAGATGGGGCGCGGGCACACCTTCCACCGCGCGACCGTCGGCGTCTACTTCGGCGAGCCCGGAGTGAAGGAGGCCGATCCCTTCTTCGGCGGCGAAGGACCGGAGCGCGCGGGCTGCACCATGTGTGGAGCCTGCATGGTCGGGTGCCGCTACGGCGCCAAGAACACGCTCGACAAGAACTACCTGCACCTCGCCGAGCAGCGCGGCACGCGCATCTTCGCCGAGTCGCGCGTGACCGACGTCCGCGCCCTCGAGGGCGGCGGCTACGAGCTCACGATCGAGAGGTCGACCGGCGTCCTCCACCCGAAGCGCAAGATGCGCGCGCGGCAGGTCGTGCTCTCCGCGGGCTCGCTGGGCACCGTCAATCTCCTCATGCGGTGCAAGGAGCGAGGGTCCCTCCCCCGCCTCTCGGACGCCCTCGGCGAGTTCGTGCGCACGAACAGCGAGGCGCTCCTCGGCGTCCGGTCGCGGCGCAACGACGTCGACTACTCGCGCGGCATCGCCATCACGAGCGGCGTCTACGTGGACGACAAGACCCACGTCGAGTGCGTGCGGTACGGCGCGGGCTCGGACGCGCTCGCGCCGCTCGCCACGATCCTGACGGACGGCGGCCCGCCGTGGCCCCGCTGGATGCGCTGGCTCGGCGAGGCCGCGACCCACCCGACCTCTTTCCTGCGCACGCTGGTCCCGTTCGGCGCGGCCAGGCGCGGCGTCATCCTCCTCGTGATGCAGCCCATCGACAGCCACCTGCGGTACGTGCTCCGCCGCTCGCGCATGTGGCCGTTCGCGAAGAAGCTCGACACCGAGCGCGGCGACGCCGACCCGGTGCCGGTATACTTCCCCATCGCGCAGAAGATCGCGCGGCGCATGGCCGAAGAGATGGACGGCATCCCCCAGAGCGGCATCATCGAGGTGCTCCTCGACAAGGCGACCACGGCGCACATCCTGGGGGGCTGCCCGATCGGCGAGTCGCCCGATCGCGGCGTCGTCGACGCGTTCGCGCGCGCCTTCGGGCACGAGGGCCTCTACGTCATCGACGGGTCGATCATCCCCGCGAACCTCGGCGTGAACCCGAGCCTGACCATCACGGCGATGGCCGAGCACGCGATGAGCCGCGTCCCCCCGAAGGCGGGGGCCCAGCAGCGCCCGGCCGTCGTCCCTCCGCGGCAGAGGGCGCGCTTCGAGGAGCGCGGCGCGTGACGGCCGTCGTGAGCCATCGCTCGGGCGACGTCTGGGCGAACCGCCGGGCGCTCGAGCGACCCCTCCCGCTCGAGCGCCCTCCCTTCGCCGCTCCGCTTCGTTCGGAGGTCCGCGTCCTCAGAAGCCGAGACCGGCCGCGCCCATGAGGGTCGCGCCCACCGGCGTGGGAGTCGCGAGGATGCGAAAGTCCGCCCCGAGAAACGCCGGCCCGAGGTGATACAGCGCCATCGCGCCCGGCTGGATCGCGAAGCTCGTCTTGCTGCTCACCGAGCCGTTGTCGCCGTTCACCTGCGTGATGAACGCCGGCCCGGCGAACACGTAAGGACGGATTTCGACGGGCAGGTGAAGCGGATACCACTTGTAACCGACCTCGGCGCCGAAGAAGGTCGCGTGTGCCTTATTGCCATTGACGTTATTGCCATAGAAAGCCTGCACCTGCCCGCCAACATAGAGCCCAATCGGCAGGGTGTATCCGAGGCGACCTTCGTACCCCAAGCCATAGGTGCCCGAGAAGCCGGTGCCGAGCGCTCCCATGGCCTCGAACCCCGGTTGCACGCCTTCGGGCCGGCCCTGGGGGCTGTATTGCTCGGTGCCGGGACCCGTCGGCGTGGGCGTGATGGCGGCGCGCGCGTCCCGGGCCGGGAAAGTGGCCGCGACCCCCGCGGCCACGACGACGGATGCACAGATGAGCGTTTTGCGAGTGCGCATGACCCCTCCTAACGGATGCGTTGCGTGACGGGGCCAGGTGCAACCCGAGGACCAGCCGAACGCTGGCGGTCCGCCCGAGCGGGGCCGCGCCTCCGCTCGAGCGGGCGCGAACTCAGAACTGGAGGAGGGCCGCGTACCGCGTGATGCCCGCACCGTGCGCGTACATGACGACCTTCGAGCCTCGCTCGACGAACCCGCGGCGCCTGGCCTCGAGCAAGTTGGTGACGACCGCCGCCCCTCCGACGTGTCCATAGGACGTGAACGTGGTCGGCACGCGCTCGGGGGCGATGCCGAGCGCGTCGGCTACCGCCGCCTGATACCACGCGAGCGGCTGGATCATCGTGACGGCCGAGACGTCTCCGACGGGGCAACGGGCCTCGTCGAGAAGCTGCCGGATCGTGTCGATAGGGTACGCGAGGCAGTTGCGAACGAGCTCCCTCAAGGCTCCTGGGTCCGCTGTCCCGGGAAAGACGGGGCCGCCGCCGCCGAGGAACCAGGGCACGTTCTGATCGGCCTGCTGCCACGTGACCGCGCTCGCCAGCGACGCGTCGCCGCCTCGCACGAGGTGGAGGAGGCCGCGCTCGGGCTCCGAGGGGCTGGCGAGCCCTACGACGAAGGCCGCGGCCGCGTCGCCGAAGATCGGAGAAGAAGGATACGAGAGAGGATTGGCGCGATTGACGACATGGGATTGAACGCACAGGACGAACTTCGCTCGGCCCGATTCGACGAGCGCCGCCGCGATCTCGAGCTGCGCCGGCGCCGAAGAGCAGAAGGATTCGACGCCGAACGAGGTCGCGCGGGTGCAGCCCAGGCGCCGCTGGATCTCGGGTCCGTTGGAGGGGGCGGCCCGGTCGGGGACGAGCGCGCTCGAGAGGATCAGGTCGATCTGGTCCGGGGCCACGCCCGCGTCCGCGAGCGCAGCGGCGCCCGCGCGCGCGTCGCACCAGGCCGTCGGATCGTCATCGGCGGCCACGCGCCGCGCGACCGCGCCCTTGAACGGGTCGTCGTCGTAGGGCACGCCGTGCTTCTGGAAGAGCGCCTCGTAGGGCCGCGGGTTCGAGACGGTGCGCTCGACGTGGGTGAGATCGATCGACGCCCTGGCCGCCCGGTGATCGCGAAATGCTTTGGCAAACGAACCGGGCCACGCGTCGTTGCGCCGAACCCGCTCCGGCAGCCAGAGCCCCAACCCCAAGATCGCGGCGCGCCTTCCCGACGCGGTTTGATGCTCCATGGAAAAAACCTCCGCCATCTCATCTTGAGATGAAAAACGCCCGTCGTCGAAGCGTCGTGGGCAATTCCCCCCGGAGCGGCCGGCGTGGGTGGCGGCGCCTAGCTGGGAAATCCCGGCCTTCGCGAAACTTCGTTACCTCCGCCTACCGGGTTTTTTGTGGTCAGAGCCCCGATCATTGAATAAGGTGCGAATCGATGTCTGGGGTGGTGACTATCTTTTGGGCCGCAGCAGGCGACGAGATCCTCGCGCTGGCCCAGGAGGCCGCCCGCGAAGCCGGCGCCGTCGTCGTCGAGACCGCGATGGCGGCGCTCCCGGCCGGCGTGACCGCGGCGCTCGATCAGGGGGCCGTCATCGTCGTCACGGCAGGCGGCCCCGACGCGACGCAAGCGTTCGGCCTCGGCGTCGACGAAGTGCTGACGGCGGCGCACGTCTCACGGCGCGTCCTCGACACGACGATTCGAGCGGCGTGTGCTCGCGCCGAGTCGCGGCTTCGCCGCCGCGTCCGTCCGGAGAGCGCCCTCGCCGACGTGACGCAGGGCCTCGCGCTCCTCACGGCGGCCATCGACCAGCAGCTCGGTCCCCCCCTCCTCGCGGCGTCCGACGCGTGCCTCGCCCTGCGGCAGGAGTTCGATCGCCTCGTGGTCACTGCCGATCGGCTCCAGCAGTGGGCCGCGCTCGTCGCGCCCACCGTCGAGATGGAAGCCGTGGCCCGGATGCGGGCTCAGTACCCGTCGAACTCGGTGCACCAGAAGCTCCACGATGTGCGCGTCTCGCTCGTCCGCGCCGAGACGCTGATCGGGCTCCTGCGCGACGTCTCGACCGCCGAGACCCGCGGCGGCTGCGTCGACGTGTCGTCGGTGGTGGCGCAGCTTCGCGACCTCGTCTGGCCGCACGTCGGCGCCTGGGCGTCGCTCCACGTGTACAGCGAAGGCGAGTGCATCGCGCAGGTGCCGCGGCCCGTGTTCGTGTGCATCATCGCCGCCCTCATCGGGCGCGCGGTCACCGCCATACGCACGTCCGGCC
Organism: uncultured delta proteobacterium; assembly: GCA_963797395.1. GTDB lineage: Bacteria > Myxococcota_A > Polyangia > Polyangiales > Polyangiaceae > Palsa-1150. The sequence goes on along the minus strand of CAWCPA010000006.1, from coordinate 2,068,777 downwards.
GGGTCCCGGGCGAGATCGAGATCCGCTCGTCGGAGAAGTCGGACTACGAGAACACCGTCCTCGTCGAGATCTTCGACAGCGGCGATCCGGAGATGACCTTCGGCCCCGAGGTCGGCCGCGCGCAGGAACGCGCCATGGCCGACGCGCTGCTCGAGAACATCCGGGACCACGCGCGGCAGTTCGGCGGAGAGCTCCTCGTGCAGAGCGACGTCTCGGGCACGAGCATCCGCCTCCTCATGCCCACCCCGGGCGCCGACGCCGCCAGCGAGCGACGTCCGGGCGAGACGGCGCGCCGCCTGGCCGAGTACCGCCGGTGACGTTCCCACGGGGGCGGCGAGGCGCCGCCGCCGGGCGTCAGTTCGCGAGGCTCCAGCGGACGTCGAGCCGGCCGCGGTAGCTCGAATCGAGCTCGACCCGCACCTCGCCGTCCACGCCGCACGCGCGCAGCATGCCTTCGCAGCCGCCGCGCTGGGCGCTCTCGATCCAGAAGTACTCCTCGGTCATGTGGAAGATGGCGTGGCCCGGCCCGGCGTCCTGCACGCGGTAGTGCCCGTAGTTGACGAGGTGGTCGTGCGACCGCTCGAGCCAGCGCAGGCCCGAGAGCGGGTCGACGCGGAGCATCTTCATGAAGGTCTTGCCGTACCAGCTCCGCGAGAAGGGATCCGCGATCTCGGAGAAGATGATGCGCAGCCCCTGCCGCGGATCGGGATCCACGAGCGCCGCCGCCGTCGCGTAGGCGACGAGGAGCTCACGCGCGGGGTAGAGGCGGTAGCTCTTCGGCCGCTCCCCGACGATTCGCCCGAGGTTGATCGCGCCGCTGAGGCCGCGCCGCGCGAGGCTGTCTTCGAGCAAGCGAACGAACACGCCACGCACGCATGCACCGTCCGGCACGTCGCGTATCCGGCGCTCGAGGCCCAGTGCTTCCGAGACCCGCGCGAGGTCGACCGTGAGGCTGCTCAACGAAGGCGACGCTACAAGGATTTTCGATTTTCCGCCACGGGCTCCTGCCGGAGAGGCAGCGCCTGCCGCGGCCACAAAAAGAGCGACGCCGACCCGCCACGAGGGCGAGCCGGCGCCGGTCACGTCACGCCCGGAGAGGGCGCGGTGCGATCACCAGTGGAAGGACTGATCCGCCGGGTGATGACCGAAGTCGAACTCGTCCGCGAGGTCGTCGAGCGACGGGCCGTTGAGCGGAACCCAGGGGTTCAGCGGCAGCGCGACCGGGGTCGGGAGGTTGTCGCGGCTGCGGCTCGTGATCGGCGGGAGGCCCCAGTTCTTCTCGACGAACTTGAGGATCGACACGTGGTCGCCGTAGTCGTGCGAGATGTGGCCGCCCGTGGCGTACGGCGAGACCGTGATGAGCGGGATGCGGGTGCCGTCGCCGAAGAAGTCGATCGGCTGGACGTAGCCGGAGTCCCAGTAACCGCCGCCCTCGTCGAAGGTAATGAAGATCGCGGTGTCCTTGAAGAGCTCGGGCTTCGCCTTGATCGCGTCGACGATCTTCTTCGAGTAGCCCTCGAAGAGGTCGAGCTTCGACGACGCCGGGTGGCCGTCGAGGAGACCGCTCGGCTTGGTGATCGCGAAGGCCGGGAGCCAGCCGTTCGAGATGTCCGTGAAGAGGTCGGTCTCGTCCTTGAGGTGCGTCGTGCGGACGGCCGCGTTCGCCATGATTGACGTCGCGTACTGGAACGGGTTGCAGATGTTGCAGTACTCGGCGCCGGGGCCGTACGCCGAGGGGTCGGCCACGTACGCGTTCCAGTCCTCACCGTAGAAGCGCCACGAGATGTCGTGCTCGAGGAGCTCGTCACCGATGGTGCGGACGGAGGACGGCGGGATCGTGAACTCGTCGACCGTGTCGACCGTGCCGTCGCCGAAGAAGCCCGGGTCGTAGTTGTTGAGCAGGTAGTAGTGACCCGTGTCGCAGTTCGGCTTCACGTGGAGCTGATGCAAGAAGGACGTGACCTCCTTGACGCCCGGCTGCGTCTCGTCGGCGCAGTCGCTGTACGTGCCGCCCGAGTAGCCGTCCTGCGTCCACCAGTTGTTGGTGCCAGCCTGCGGGTCGGGGTTCTCGATCTGGAGGGTCGGCGGGACCTTCGCGTTGCCTTCGCCGTCGCTGTACCAGATCGCGTCGCCCGTACCGAGGGCGACGTGGTTGGCGCCCGTGCCGCCCTGGATCGACTGGTGGAAGTTGTCGCTCATCGCGTACGTGTCGGCGAGCGACTTGAAGTACGGCACGTCGCCCTGGAGCACGTTGTAGAAGCCCATGGAGGCCGAGCCCTCCTTGGTCGACTCGTCGGTGAAGCCCGCCGGCTGCGTCGCGCCGTTGGTGCCCGCGCCGACCGTGACTTCGACCCACGGGAAGAGGTCCGCGTTGCAGCCCGCCGGGTTGAAGATCGTCGAGTGCTCGAGGCTGCAGTCGAGCTGCTGCCACATCTGATAGAAGCGGTGCACCGGGCTCGCCGAGTAGTCGTCGTACGCGATGCCGGGCGAGAGCTGGAACGGGCCGGGCGCGACCTTCGTCGGGTCCTGCGCGAGGCGCGTGTCGGGCGTGCCGCTGTCGAGGCCCGTCGCGCCGGTGAGGAGGAGCGGGACGTACTCGGGCGGGAGCGCCGCGCTCTCGGCCGTCTGCGCCTCGGTGAGGCTCGTGACGTACGGCGTCTTCGGGCCGCCGACGAGGACCGGCGGCAGGACCTTGTAGTTCTGCTTCCCGCCGGGGCTGAGCTGGTACGTGCTCGGCGTGGAGTCGACCGCGCTCTTCTGCGTCGCGAGGAAGAAGGCGGGGCCGGGCGAGCCGTCTTCCTTGACGATGCCCTTGGAGAGGAGGTTGTCGATGACCTGGAGGCCCTTGGGCTTGTAGGTCGCGAAGACGTGGTCGAACGAGCGGTTCTCGCCGATGATGACGAGGACGTGCTTGATCGGCGTCTTGGTCTTGTCGTCGTTCGCGCCGGTCTGCGACGCGGCCGGGGGCGCCGCTGCATCGGTCGCCTCCACGGTCTCGTCGGCCGCGGAGGCCGTCCCGGTCGTCTCGTCGTGCGCGGAGCTGCAAGCGGCGGAGATCGCCGCGAAGGAACCCGCCAGTAGCCAGAGAGATGTGCGCATACGCATGGATCGTTGCTCCTATCGAATGTGGCAATTCTTCGTTGCTGTACTTCGAAAGCCGTCCCCCCCTGGCCCGCACCCACCCCGTCCACGGGCAACACCCGTACCGATTCCGCGACTGCCCATTCTCACTCGAAATCTTCGAAAAGGGCCATCACGCCCCGGATGAATTCCGGGCGCCCCCCATTCGAATTTCGGAATTCACACGATCCCGGAGGACCGATCAGCGATAAGCGGCGTCCGTGAGCGTGCCGAGGAACGCGACGATCGCGTCGATCTCGCCGTCGTCGAGCGCCGGCTTGTCGCCCTTGTGGCGGTTGTACGGCGCCTTTTCGACGTTGACGTTGTCCTTGTACTTGGCGGGCAGATCGTCGTAGTGCTCGCCCTTGTACCAGCGAGCGGAGTTCGTCTCACGCGTCGCGTAGAACGCCACGACGTCGCGCAGGTTCGAGAACGATCCGTTGTGCATGAAGCTCGTACGCACCGCGACGTTGCGGAGCGACGGAGCGCGGAAGCGACCGCAGAACTCCTCGGTCTTTTCCTTGTAATCCCCCCCGACGCGCTCGCAGAGGCCCAGGTCGAAGTAGTTCGCGTCCGCGGTCGCGGGCAGCGCGCGATTGCGCGGGGCCGCGACGGCGTCGTAGCTGAAATCCGTGAAGAGGGACCGCGTGGGATCGGGCGAGGCGTCGTCCATCTTGTGGCACGCCGAGCACCCTCCCTTGGCGGAGTCCTTGAAGAGACGCATGCCGCGCGCCTCGAGAGGCGTGAACTGGGCGCGCCCGCGCACGTACTCGTCGAACTTCGACGTGAACGGGGCCATCTCGGGGGTGAGGAGGAACGCCGTGACGGCGTCGCCGAGTGCTTCGAGCGCCGCGTCGGGATCGTCAAGCGAGGCGGCGCCGAATTCTTTCTTGAAGTCTGCCGCGTAGGCGCTCGACGCGAGCGTCGCCGCCACATGCTTGCCGTCACCGTTGTTCATTTCATCGGCATTCAGCAGCGGCTGCTTGACGAGATCGGCAATCGAATCCGATCGACCGTCCCAGAAGAATCCCCCATAAGCGTCGACGAGCGGCGCGTCTTCTTCCCAGTGAAGATGGAATTTTCGGATGTACTTCAAATAGAGGACCGAGGGAGTGTTGCGCCTCGCGAAGTGGTCGGGGCGGCTCCCGACGGCGACGCCGATGGTCGAACCGTGGTTGCCCGCGAAGCCGCGCGCGGGATCGTGGCAGCTCGCGCAGCTCGTTCCCGGCGGCACCGACAGGTTCGTGTCGAAGAAGATGGAGCGCCCGAGCGCGACGCGCGCCGGGTTGCTCGGCCCTTCGTGCGCGGAGCCCGCGGTGGCGATCGCGGCAGCCTGCCCCACGACGGGAACCGCGGCGCGCGCCCATACGACGACGGCGCCTGCGATGCCGGCGACCAGGAGCGCGCCGGCGATGCCTGCCTTGCGGAGTGACGAGGACTTGCTCGGAGCGCCCGTCATCGGTCGTGACGACCTACCACTCGCGGCCGACCTCTCGCGTTGCGATGTCGCAAAACCAACGTAGCCATCGTGTGGCAACGCGAACGATTGCGAGAGGCCGCGTGCAGGCGCACGCGCGCGGCGCGCGAGGCGGTGCGCACACGCCTGGCGCGCGCTCGCGAGACGCAAGGGCTCGCTACGTTCTCGCCGAGCGTGGGCTCTCGGCGAAGCGTCGGCTCTCGTCGAGCGTCAGCTGCCGAGGCGTTCCAGCGAGCCGCCCTTCAAGACGAGGAGCTCCTCCTCGTTTCGCAGGCTCGCGAGGAGCACGAGATCCGTGGGTCGCACCTTCGCCTGCCTGCGGAGGATTGTGACGCGGCGTTCCTGGTCCCGGAGAGAATCGGCATCCACTTCGCGCATCGTGGGAGATTCATGCTTCGCCCACGGCGCGAACGGTAGAGGTGCCCCGGCGCGAAATCGACCGCGGACCGGGACGCCCCTGAGGCCGGCGTCACGCTTTCTTGCGACGCCGTCGCATCGACGGCCAGCGGGCGCGTCGCGAGCCGGTGCTGGCACGCGCGCTGCGGATGCCGTCTGCGCCCGCCGGACCCGCCCGCGGCGAAACTCGCGAAAGCGCCATGTGGATCGTCCGACTCGCGCTGCGCCGTCCCTTCACGGTTGCGGCTTTCTGCCTCGTGGTGTTGCTTCTTGGTGCGCTGTCGACCGCGGCGATGGCGGTCGACATCTTCCCCACGATCGACATCCCCGTCGTGGTCGTCGTCTGGAACTACCCGGGCCTTTCCGCCGAGGACATGGAGCGCCGGGTCACGTTCATCAGCGAGCGCTCGATGTCGACCTCGGTCGGCGGCATCTCGCGCATCGATTCGCAGTCGATCGACGGCAACGCGGTCTTGCGGGTGTATTTCGAGCAGGGCACCGATCTCGGCAGCGCCATCTCGCAGATCGTCTCGTCGTCGCTCGCCGCGACGCGCGTGATGCCTCCCGGGATCACTCCGCCGGTCGTCCTCCAGTACAACGCCTCGAACGTCACCGTGGCGCAGATGACGCTGTCGGGCTCCGCCTCCGAGCAGGAGCTCTTCGACTGGGGGCTCAACTTCCTCCGCATCCGCCTCTTCACGATCCCGGGCCTCTCCACCCCCGCTCCCTACGGCGGCAAGCAGCGCGAGGTGGTGGTCGACGTCGACCAGACGCGGGCGCAGGCGCACGGCGTCTCCCCGCAGGCGATCGTCACGTCGCTCCTCGCGCAGAACACCATCTTGCCCGCCGGCCCGGCGCGCTTCGGCGACACCACGTACGACGTGCTCGTCAACGGCAGCCCCACGAACATCGAGGCGTTCAACCGGATCCCCATCGGGGTCTTCGGCGGCGCCACCGTCTACCTCGGTGACGTCGCCCACGTCTACGACGGCTACGCCCTCCAGACCAACGTGGTGCGCGTGAACGGCAAGCGCGCCTCGTACCTCGCCATCCTCAAGAAGCAGAACGCTTCGACGCTGGCGGTCGTCGACACGACGAAGGAACTCTTGCCGACCCTCCAGGCCATCGCGCCGAAGGGCGTCGAGCTCAAGCTCGAGTTCGACCAGTCGAAGTTCGTGCGCGCCGCGATCTCGGCGTGATCCGAGAGGCCGCCATCGCGGCCAGCCTCGTCGCGCTCATGGTGCTCGCGTTCGTCGGCAGCTGGCGGAGCACGCTCGTCGTCGCGGTGTCGATCCCGCTGAGCGTGCTCGTGGGGATCGTGGGGCTCAAGCTCACCGGCCAGACCTTCAACCTCATGACGCTCGGCGGCCTCGCCCTCGTCATCGGCATGCTCGTCGACGACGCGACGGTGGAGATCGAGAACATCAACCGCAACCGCAACGAGGGCAAAGAGATCCTCGTCGCGATCCTCACGGGCGCGCGGCAGGTGGCGCTGCCGGCCCTGGCGGCCACGCTCTCGATCTGCATCGTCTTCTTCCCGGTCGTGCTCCTCACGGGCCCGGCGCGCTACCTGTTCGGTCCGCTGGCGCTCGCGGTCGTCTTCTCGATGCTCGCCTCGTACCTGCTCTCGCGCACGCTGGTGCCGACCCTCTCGTCGATGCTGCTCGCCAAGGAGAAGCCCGAAGACGAGCGGATGCGCGAGGAGGAGGGCAAGCCGAACCCGGGCTTCTTCTCGCGCGTCGACCGCCGGAGGCGGCGCGCCTTCGAGCGCCTCGCGGGCGTGTACGAGTCGGCCCTCGACGCGGCGCTCGCGCGCCGCAAGACGATGCTCGTGCTCGGGGCGATCTTCGTGGTGGCGAGCCTCGGCCTCTACGGGTTCGTCGGCCTCGACTTCTTCCCGTCGGTCGACGCCGGCCTCCTGCGCTTCCACGTGCGCGCGCCGCCGGGCAGCCGCATCGAGCAGACCGAGCGCATCGTCGACGGCATCGAGCAGGACGTCCGCAAGTCGGCCGGGCCCGGTCAGGTCGAGGCCATCGACGACAACATCGGCGTGCCCGTCTACTACAACCTCGGCTTCGTCCCGAGCGAGAACGCCGACGAGTCCGACGCAGAGGTCACCGTCGGCCTCGCGCCGAAGCACGACCAGCTCTACGGCCTGATGGACCGCATCCGGAAGAACACGGCGCGCGACTTCCCCGGGTCCACCCTCTACTTCGAGTCGGCCGACATCGTGAGCCAGGTCCTCAACTTCGGCCTCCCGGCGCCCATCGACGTGCAGGTGCAGGCCCGCGAGTACAAGGACGCGCTCCCCTTCGCCTTCCGGCTCCGCCGCGACCTCGAGGGGATCCCCGGCGCGACGGACGTGCGCCTCGGGCAGGTGCTGAACCGCCCTGCCCTCCAGGTCGACGTCGACCGCGATCGCGCCATCCTCCTCGGCCTCCACGAGCTGGACGTCGCGAGCAGCCTGCTCACCTCGCTGAGCTCGAGCATCATCTTCGCGCCGAACTTCTGGGTGAATCCCCAGAACAACGTCAACTACAACGTCATCGTCCAGGCGCCGTACTTCCATATCACCGACATCCCGACCTTGATGTCGATGCCCGTCACCGGCGCCAGCGGCTCGCTCCCCTCGCCCATCGCCTCGGGCTTCGCGCCGCCGAACCAGCCCACGCCGCCGTCCGTGACGCCGATCGCGCCCTACCTCGGGAGCCTGGCGACCATCTACCCCATCACGACGCGCGCGCTCATCCACCACGAGAGCGTGCAGCCGACGATCGACGTCGAGTGCAACGTGCAGGGCCGCGACCTCGGCGCGGTCTCGAGCGACGTGAAGGCGGCGGTGGCCCGCCTCGGCAAGATGCCGCCGGGCGTGAACGTCGTGGTCGCCGGGCAGGGCCAGACGATGAGCACGGCCTTCGGCCGGCTCGGCCTCGGGATGCTCGTCGCGGTCATCCTCGTCTACATGCTGCTGGTCGTCCTCTTCCAGTCTTGGATCGACCCGATGCTCATCCTCCTCGCCGTGCCGGCGTCGCTGAGCGGCGTCCTCTGGATGCTCTCGATCACCGGGAGCACGCTGAACGTCGAGTCGCTGATGGGCGCGATCATGGCGATCGGAATCGCGGCGTCCAACAGCATTTTGCTCGTCCACTTCGCGAACGACCAGCGCCTCACCGGGGAGGCCTCTCCCCTCGTGGCGGCGGCCTATGCGGGGCGCACCCGCTTCCGCCCCGTCCTCATGACGGCGCTCGCGATGATCCTCGGCATGTTGCCGATGGCGCTCGGCCTCGGCGAGGGCGGCGAGCAGAACGCCCCCCTCGGGCGCGCGGTCATCGGCGGACTGATCGTCTCGACGTGCGCGACCCTGCTCATCATCCCATGCGCGTACGCGACCTTCCGAACGAAGGCCCCGTCCGTCGGCAAGCGCGACCGCGAGGTGAACGACGCCGACCGCGAAGGCACGGAAGGGAATCCGGACCCGACCCCACAAGGAGCGTCCTCATGACCACCCACGTCGAGCCCTCCCCCGCCGGACCGCACGCGGTCGAGCACCCCGGCCGTGACGGCGGCGACGCCGTCGGAGAGGGTGGCCAGCCCCGGCGGCACGGCAAGGGCTTCGTGGTCGGGGGCTTCGGCCTCGTGGGGGCCGCGGCGCTCACGGTCGGCGTCCTCTACTGGCACCGCAACCACGTCGCGGCGCGCGAGCGCGACGAGCTCCAGCAGCAGGTCGCGAAGGGACCGCGCGTGCGCGTGGCGACCGTCGAGACGACGCCCGGAGCGCGGACCGTCAGCCTGCCCGGAGACGTCCACGGCTACGAGCAGGCGACGATCTACGCCAAGGTCAGCGGCTACATCAAGGACGTCCGCGTCCAGCGCGGCGATCACGTCGACGCGGGCCAGCTCGTGGCCGTCATCTGGTCGCCCGAGACCGAAGACGACGTCCGCGCCGCCGAGCACAGCGCCACCATCGCGCAGATCACCGCGCGCCGCTTCGACGGCCTCGCGCCGGTCGGCGTCGTCTCGCACCAGGACCGGGACACCGCGGACGCGCAGCAAAGCATCACGAGGGCGCAGCTCGGCAGGGCGCGCGCGCTCTTCGGGTACACGCGCGTCACCGCCCCGTTCGCCGGCGTCGTCACCGCGCGCTACGTCGATCCGGGCGCGCTGGTCCCGGCGGCCACGGGCAGCACGGAGGCTTCGCTGCCGGTGGTGGACGTCTCGAGCATCGAGACGCTGCGCGTCTTCGTCTACGTCGGGCAGGACGTCGCCCCGTTCGTCCACCCCGGCGACGGCGTCGAGATCTGGCAGGACGAGCTGCCCGATCGCCGCATCCCCGCGAAGGTGACGTACACGGCCGGCGGGCTCGATCCGCGGACCCGCACCATGCAGCTCGAGATCGACGTCGACAACCGCCGGTGGGGCATGCTGCCCGGCACCTACGCCCACGCCGAGATCAAGATCGAGGAGCCCAAGTCGCCCCTCATCTCCACCGAGGCGCTCGTCATCCGCGACGGCAAGACCATGGTCGCCGAGGTCCAGGACGGCAAGATTCACTACGTGACGGTGGGACTCGGTTACAACGACGGCCGGAAGGTTCGCGTCGTCAGCGGCCTGTCGGGGGGCGAGCGCGTCGCCCTCGCCCCCCCGGTCGAGCTGAACGACGGAGACGTCATTCAGGAAGCGCAGTAGCGCCGCGTCGAGTCGGCCCGAGCCCTCGCTTCGCTCGGGCTATCCCGCGTGATGCGGGTTCGCGAACGCGCCCAGGAGCTGCGACTGGAAGAGCAGCACGGCGCGGGCGAGCTTGGCCGCCGCCTCGAGATCGATCGTCTGATGGAGGCCGTATTCGCTCTCCAGCTCGCGCGCGAGCTCGGTGATGCGTTGCCACGGTATCGATAGCAGCGCCTGGCGCTCGCGCGCCGCGAGCCGTCGCTCGGATTCGGGCTCGTCGAATTCGATTCTTTCCACTGAAGTCCCCCCGTTGGTCGATTGCAGGCACACGAGCGCGTTTGCGCGCGCTCGTCGAAGCGTCCGCGCGCGCGCTCAGTCCGATGACGGCTCTCCCTCGGGCTCCGGCGCCTTCTCGAAGGTCGGCGCCACGAGCTTGCCGAGCCACTGCTTCATGAGAGCGTCGAACGACAGCACCGCGCGCACCAGGTCGATGCCGAGCTGCGGCTCGATGGGGCGGCGCGCGCCGACGCGGCTCTCGATCCGCTTGGCGATCGCGACGACCTGCTCCCACGGAGTGGTCTTGTTTTCCATGCGACATGCCTAAGCGGCCATTCGCGAAACCGCAACTCGGCGCCACGAGACTTCCGCGGACGACGCCGTTCGATCGCTCGCGCGGGCGAGCAAGCACAGGACGGCGCGCGTCCAGGTCCGGCGGATGCACCCACGCGGAGGCGTCGAGAGGAAGGTTCTTTTGCCGACATTTCCCGACCTTTGGAATCCCAAGGATCCCCCGGCCGCTCTGGACGATTGCCGGAGCTGCGACCTCTGGAGGCGCGCGACCCGGCCCGTGCCCGGCGAGGGACCGTCGAACGCGAAGGTGATGTTCGCGGGCGAACAGCCCGGCCCCGCCGAAGATCACGCGGGACGCCCGTTCGTCGGCCCCGCGGGGCGCCTCCTCGATCGGGCCATCGGCGCGGCGGGCATCGACCGCCGCGTCGTCTACGTGACCAACATCATGAAGCACTTCAAGTGGGAGCCGCGCGGGCAGCGGCGGCTCCCGAGCCGGCCCACGCTGGCCGAAGTGCACGCGTGCCTGCCCTGGATCGAGGCGGAGATCGAGGAGCTTCGCCCCGAGTACCTCGTGTGCCTGGGCGCGACGGCCGCCCGCGCGCTGCTCGGGCCGCACTTCCGGATCACCGCGCAGCGCGGGAAGTGGGTCCCCTCGCCCTTCGCCTCCAACGCCCTCGCGACCGTGCACCCCTCGACCGTCCTGCGCGAGCAGGACGACGAGCGGCGGCGCGAGGCCTTCGATTGGCTCGTCGCCGACCTCGCGCTCGTCGCCGAGCGCCTCTCCCGGCCATGAGGCCGCGCGCACGCCGGGGCCTCACGCGTGGCGAACCTGCTCCTTGGAGGCGCGACGGACGGCCAGCCTCTTCTCGATCCACGCGTGCTGCCGGAGCTCGTCGGACAGGTTGCGCTCGACGACCGCTCGCACTGGGGTGGGCAGGTCGGACAGCGTCTTGGCGAATTCGTACGTGCGGACCGACAAGGCCTCGTTGGCCCTCATCGCTTCGAGCACGCCGAGGTCGCCCGCGAGGGACATGAAGACGACCTTGCTCTTCGTGAGGCCCTTGGTGAGCCACTGCTTCAGATCCGGCTCGATCGGACCGCCGTCGCCATACGAGCAAAGGAGCTCGGTCAGGTCGGCGACGTGCCGGCGGTGGTCCTCCACGAAGCGGCCGAACTGGAGGCGATCGGTCGGATCGATGAGGCGGCCGATGGCGGAATAGTAGTTTTCGATGGCGTCGAGATCGGCCTCGATCAACTCGCCGAGGGCGCGCTCGAGGTCACTGGCATTTCTCGTTTGCGGCATGAAGGCATCTCCCTTTCCAGGGGAGCATTGCCAGCGCCGTGCCGAGCGGTGCCGTAGCAAAACGACGCGCGCGGCCGCGTCATCGAATCCCGAAAGGACTACGAAAAGGACACGGCTCCCACCGAAGGCGGGACGGGGCAACCCGCCAAGTGCCCATCGCGCCGGCCGACGTCCTGGCGAGGGCCGGCGGCGAGGCCCGACGTCCGGCTCACAGGGTCCGGAACGCTTCCGCCCTCTTGGTGGGTCGAGCGGGGCTCGAACCCGCGACCTACGGATTAAAAGTCCGCAGCTCTACCGACTGAGCTATCGACCCCGGGGACCCGGATCCCTATCACTTGCGCGCCGCTTGGGAAGCCCTCTTCTCGCCGTCGCCGGCCTTGCCCGCCTTCGCGGTCCCGGCGGGCTTCTTCGGGCGCCGCGCGGGCGGCCGCCCGCTCGCGCAGCACGAACCCGATCTTGTCCGCGGCGCGCGCGAGCTTTCGTGGCGAAGAGACCGGCGAAGAGACCGTCGGCATCGCGCCCGAGCCGGCCGGAACGTCTCACCCTGGCGAGCTTTGCCACGACGCGTCGTACAGCGCCACCGGCGGGCCCACGCGAAGATGCGAGGCAAAACGAGACGATGCAGCGATACCGTCCACGCGGCCTGAAGTCTGCACCCACGAGGGCGCATGTCGTTGCAGCAGAATTCCGGGCCGTCGACCCGCGTGGCGTCCACCGTGTCCTCCACGGGTTTTCTCGAGCGCGGCACGTTCGTCGCGGGCGTGGCCATCGGTGTGGCGCCCGCTGTGGCGGCAGCGGGCATTCTCCTCGATTCGCGCCTCCTCGGCATCGGCGTGACCAGCGGCCTGCTCGTGATGGCCGTCCTCATGGCCGCGCTGTCCGACCTCTAGCGCGCGAGCCCGCGCAGCTCTTTGCGGGCATCCTCGAGCTTGCGCTCGACCGCCTCGACCGCCCGCCGCGCCCGATTGGCGTCGGCCTGCGCCCTCGTCGCGGCCACCTCGGCTTCGCGCGCGGCCGTCCGCGCGTCCCTCGCTTCGGCCTCGAGCGCAGCGACGCGGGCCCGCGAGGCCTCGAGGGCCTGAGCCCGCGCGCGGCGCTCCCGCTCCTCGGCGAGCTCGCGTTCGCGCGCCCGCGCCGGACGCGGACGACCCTCCGGCGCCTCGCCCAGCCCCGCGAACGGGTCGTCCACGTCGACGTCCGCGACGAGGCGCCCGCGAACGAGGCGCTCGCGCGCCGCGCCGTCCTCGCCTCCCGCGATGGCCTGGAGCGTCGCCGCGACGCGCCGGCTTTGCTGGAGGTTCAGCGGCGCGCCGTCCTCGCTCGCGGCCTCGCCCGCCGCGGCCACCACGTCGGCCACCCGATCGCGAAAGGCGCGGGCCGTGGCGCGCACGCCGTCGGCGTCGCTCTGCTGCGGCGCGGCGGCCGCCGTGGCCCACGCGTCGAGCGCCGCCGAGAGGAGCTCCGGGCGGCGCCGCGCGACCTGATCGAGCGCCCACGCGGTGCGCGACGGCTTGGCCATCGCGGTCACCGCGCGCGCGGCGGGCGCGTCTCCCTTCTTGCGGAGCTCGAGCGCGATCTCGCGACGGAGCGCCACGAACTGGTCGAAGGGCGCCGCGAGCAAGCGGTCGAGCGCCTCGGTCTCGGGGTCGCCCGCGCTCTCCACGGCGAACAGACTAACCCGCCCAAGCGGGCGCTTCACGGCGCGGGCGATTGGCTCTACATCCACGGGTCATGACCTGCTGCCACTACGCGCTCGTCGAAGGCAACGAGTCCGTCTTCTCGGTCGACCCCTCCGCCATCGCCTTCGGCCCCGGGGTGCTCGGGGAGGTGGGCGACCACCTGCGCTCGCACTCGTGCCGGCGCGTCGCGCTCTTCACCGACGTGCGCCTGGCGAAGCTCGAGCCCGTGTACGCCGCGCTCGCGGCCATCCGCGCGGCGGGCCTCGACGTCGAGGTCTACGACCAGGTCCACGTCGAGCCCACCGACGTCTCCTTCCGCGCCGCCACCGAGTTCGCGCGCGCCGGGAAGTTCGACGGGTACGTCTCCGTCGGCGGCGGCTCCGTCATCGACACGTGCAAGGCGGCCCTCCTCTACGCGACCTACCCCGCCGACCTCCGCGCCTACGTGAACGCGCCCATCGGCGAGGGAAAGCCCGTCCCGGGTCCCCTCCCCCCGCACATCGCCTGCCCGACCACCTGCGGGACCGGCAGCGAGTGCACCGGCATCGCCGTCTTCGACGACCTCACCCTGAAGGTCAAGACGGGCATCGCCTCGCGCCGGCTCCGGCCAACCCTGGCGCTCATCGACCCGACCTGCACGCGCACGCTGCCCTCGATGGTCGTCGCGGCGAGCGGCTTCGACGTCCTCTGCCACGCGCTCGAGTCCTTCACCGCGCGGCCCTACACGGCGCGACCGCGGCCCGACAAGGCGTCCGCGCGGCCCATGAGCCAGGGCCGGAACCCCTGGAGCGACGTCGGCAGCCTCGAGGCGCTTCGCCTGGCCGGGAAGTACTTCGTCCGCGCCGTGGAGGACGCGTCCGACCACGAGGCGCGCGAGGCGCTCTCCTGGGCGGCGACGCTCGCGGGCATCGCGTTCGGCAACGCGGGCGTCCACCTCCCGCACGCGATGTCGTACGCCGTCGCGGGCCTGGTGCGGGGCTACACCTGCCCCGGCTATCCACAGCACGACCAGGCCCCGAAGGACGGCCACCACGAGGGCCTGGTCCCGCACGGCATCTCGGTCGTCGTGAACGCGCCGAGCGTCTTCCGCGCGACCGCCGCCACGTCGCCCGAGCGCCACCTCGAGGCGGCCGCGTGCCTCGGCGCCGACGTGAAGGGCGTCGCGCCGGCCGACGCGGGCGCGTGCGTCTCCTCGCGCCTGATCGAGCTGATGCGCGCGGCGAACGTGCCGAACGGCGTCTCCGGGGTCGGCTACGCCGAGGCCGACGTCGAGGCGCTCACGCGCGGGTCGATCGTCCAGAAGCGCCTGGTCGACAACGCCCCGATGCCCGTCGACGAGGGCGCGATGCGGTCCCTCTTCCGGGGCGCGCTCGCGTATTGGTGAAGCGATGTCCGCCTCCACGCAGACCCCGGTGAAGGGCGGCCCCGTCCGCTCCGAGTTCCCGCATTTCTCGACCATCCCCACGCGCTGGATGGACAACGACGTCTACGGGCACGTGAACAACGTCGTCTACTACTCGTACTTCGACACGGTCATCAACGAGTACCTCATCGCGCAGGGCGGCCTCGACATCCGCGGCGGCGACACCATCGGCCTCTGCGTCGAGTCGCACTGCGCCTACCTCCGCGCGATCGCCTTCCCCGAGGTCATCGACGCGGGGCTGCGCGTCGCGCACCTCGGCCGCACCAGCGTGCGCTACGAGATCGGCATCTTCGGCAAGACCGCGGACGCGGCCTCGGCCTACGGCTGGTTCGTGCACGTCTTCGTCGACCGCGAGACGCGCCGGCCCGCCCCCCTGCCCGAACGCGTGCGCGCGGCGCTCGACCGCATCAAGGTCGGGCCGCGCTGAAGGTCTGGGGAGAGCGCCGCCGCGCTACTGCGCGTACCGCGCGGTGACGTTGGGCACGAGGTACTCCTCGAACGCGCGCTCCCACGGGTACTCGGGCTGCCAGCCCCAGTCGGCCCGGGCGCGCGAGTCGTCGACGTCCTCGGGCCAGGAGTCGACGATGGCGGTGCGCACCACGTCGGGTTCGTAGTCGATGCGAGCGGCGGGGAACGCCTTCTTCACGCGATCGGCGATCTGGGCGGCGCTCAGGCTGAAGGACCCGATGTTGTAGACGCTGGTCGTGAGGCGCTCGCGGTCGACGCGCGACAGGTCGAGCAGCGCCCGCACCGCGTCGGGGGTGGCCATGAACGGGATGCGCGCGTCGGGCCGCACGAAGCACGCATACGGCGTGGAGCTCGCGGCCGCGTGGATCATGCCGGGGCCGAAGTCGCTCGTGCCGCCGGTGGGCGCCGTGTCGGCCGAGATGAGGCCCGGGAAGCGGATCGACCGGAAGTCGATGCGGGCCGTGGCGCCGCCCGCCATGCGGTGCGCGTGGAACGCGAAGTAGCGGCCCACGTGCTCGCAGTACAGCTTGTTGCAGCCGTACATCGTGATGGGCACGTTCCACAGCTCCTCGCGGACGCGGCCGACGGCGCGCTTCTCTTCGAGCGAGGGCAGGCCGTAAACGGCGATCGAGCTCGGGAAGAGGAAGCGCACCGGACGCCCGAGGCGCGCGGACTGGTTTTGCGCCATGCGGAGCACGTTGAGGGTGCCCTCGACGTTCACCTGGTGGGCGAGCTCGGGATCGCGCTCTCCCCGCGCCGAGAGCAGCGCCGCGAGGTGGAACACCGTGTCGACCTCGTGGTGCGCGGCCACCTGATCGAGCAGGTACCGGTCCATGATGTTGCCCGCGTAGCTCGCGACGACGAGCGGGCGGAGCTGGTCCGGCGGGAGTGTGAGATCGAGGGTGATGAGATCGAGGCCACCCCGGGCGGCGACCGTCTGAAGCAGAGATCGACCGATCTCCCCGTTCGCTCCCGTCACGAGCACGACAGGCTTGGGCATCGCAGTCCTTTAAGCTTCACGAGAGGCTAGATCAACGAGAGCCGCTTGCCCACGTGGCCGAACGCCTCGATCGCGCGGTCGACCATCTCCGGCGTGTGCGCCGCGGAGAGCTGGACGCGAATGCGCGCTTGACCTTTCGGCACCACGGGAAACGAGAAGCCGATCACGTAGATGCCCTCGTCCAGCAGCGCCGCGGCCATCTCTTGCGCGAGGCGCGCGTCGCCGCCGTTCTCCGAGCGCGGCCCGCTCATCATGATGGGCACGATGGGGTGGAAGCCCGGCCGGATCTGGAAGCCCGCGCGCGTCATTCCGTCGCGGAAGCGCGCCGCGTTCTCGAGGACGCGCTTGCCCGGCGCCGCTTCGCCCGGCGCGGACGGCGCGGACGAGGAGAGCATCTCGAGCACGGCCAGGCTCGCGCCGACGATCGCGGGCGCCACGCTGTTCGAGAAGAGGTAGGGCCGCGAGCGCTGGCGGAGGAGGGCGACCACGTCGCGCCGCGCCATCGTGAAGCCGCCGGCCGCGCCGCCGAGCGCCTTGCCGAGCGTCGACGTCACGATGTCGACGCGGCCGGCCACGCCGCAATGCTCGAACGAGCCGCGGCCCGTCGCGCCGACGAAGCCGCTCGCGTGGCTGTCGTCGACCATGACGAGCGCGCGATGGCGCTCGGCCAGGTCGCAGATCGCGCCGAGGGGCGCGACGTCGCCATCCATCGAGAACACCCCGTCGGTCGCGACGAGGCGGAGGCGCTTGCCCTGCGTCTGCCGCAGCGCGTCTTCGAGCGCGCTCATGTCGCCGTGCGGGTACCGATGGCGCTCGGCGCGGCAGAGGCGGATGCCGTCGATGATCGACGCGTGGTTGAGGGCGTCGCTGATGATCGCGTCGCGCTCGTCGAGCAGCGTCTCGAAGAGGCCCCCGTTCGCGTCGAAGCAGGACGAATAGAGGATCGCGTCCTCCATCCCGAAGAAGCGGGCGAGCGCCGCCTCGAGGCGCCGGTGCGCATCCTGGGTGCCGCAGATGAAGCGGACGCTCGAGAGGCCGTAGCCGTACGCGTCGAGCGCCTCGCGCGCCGCCTCGAGGACGCGGGGGTGGGAGCTCAGGCCGAGGTAGTTGTTCGCGCAGAAGTTCAGCACCTCGCCGCTCGCGACCCGGATGGTCGCGCCCTGGGGCCCGAGGAGCTGGCGCTCGCCCTTCTCGAGGCCGGCGCTCTGGATCTCGGCGAGGGCCGATGCGAAGACCTCGGAGGCGGCTTCGTACATGGGGCCCAAGATAGCGCAGCGACGGCGCGGGTCTCCGCGCATCCCTTGACGGCCCCGCCGGATTGCCGTTCCTTGTGCCGCATGCTCGACCGCGTCAAGGACGCCCTCTACCGCGTCATGACCACCCCGCAGGGCGACTCCCTCGCGCCGGTGCGCATCCCGAAGGACCTCGCCCGCCGCCTCAACGCGGCGCTCGGCCGCCCGCTCGCGCCGCTGGCCGAGCTCGAGAAGCGCGAGCGGGCCCGCGCCCGCCTCGCCGAGCTGCGCGCCGCCGGCACCACCGGCCCCGCGCGCCAGGCCGAGCAAGCGCCCATCGTCGTGTACTTCGAGAAGGACCGGAACGTCCGCTCGGTCACCCGCATCGAGGAGCTCCTCGGCGCGAAGGGCTACACCTGGAAGCGCCTCGACGTCGCGGGCGACGAGGCCACCATCGACTTCGTGATGCGCGAAGCCGGGTGCGAGCAAGACGACCTGCCCATCGTCTTCGTCGCGAGCAAGGTCATCGGCCCCCTCGAGGCCCTCGTCCGCGCCGACGTCTCGGGCGAGCTCGCGCGCCTCGCGCGGCCCTAAAGCGACCGTCGTTCCTTCGGAACGACGGCCAGCTCTAGTTTTGCCCTAGTTTGGGAGCATCCGTCCTTTGAACGTTCCGTTCAAAGGACTCCTGCTCTAGCGTCGCCCCGACGCCTCGGCGCGGCGAAACTCGACGCTGGAGCCGAGGTGGCCCAGGCGGCGCGCCTCGAGGCAGCAGGGGGAGCCCGGCTCGACGATGCGGCAGTCGTCGGGCCGGACCTCGTACATCGAGCACGGGAAGCGGCCCGGGACCGAGACGTCGAGGGCGGCGCAGCGGTCGCCGCCGTTCTTCACGAAGCGCCAGCCGGGCGGACGGTCGTCGAGGACCGTGAGGCGGCGGAGGATCGCCTCGCCCTCGGGGTGGCCCAGGACGCGCGCCTCGTCCGTGTCGAGGAGGTGCACGGTGCCGGGGCCGTGGTGGCAGCACCGGCCGCACGCGACGCAGTCGGCGCCGCCCGGGTCGGGCAAGGGCTCGTCGGGCATGCGCGGAGGTCTATAGGCTTCAGGCGACGAGCGGCCAGCTCGCCCGTCCGAGCGCCGGCGCCAGGCGCGCGAGCTCCTTGCGCACCACGGCCGCGGTCGGGCGGTTCGAGGGGTCCTGCCGAAGCGTGGAGAAGAGCAGCTCGGCGAACGGCGCGAGCTCGGTGCGCTTCGCGAGGGCCCGCAGCGGCGGCGGGAAGCCGTCGTGGCCCACGTGCTGGGCGATCTGGGCCATCTCACTGTCGGCGCGGAAGAGCATCTGGCCGGTGAGCGCCTCGTAGGCCACGCAGCCGAAGGCGTAGATGTCGGCCTTCGTCGGCGAGAGGTCGCGGCGGCCCTCGAGCGCGCCCCACACCTCGGGCGCGCCGTACGCGCCCGTCGCGCAGCCCGGCCGGACGTGGCGGCCGGCGAGCCCGAAGTCGACGAGGACCGCCTGCTCTTCCTGGCGGAGGACGACGTTGGACGGCTTCAGGTCGAGGTGGCCGATGCCGGCCGCGTGCATCGCCTCGAGGCCGCGGAGCACGTCGTCGAGGACCTGCAGGGCGCGCGACGTGTCGAGCCCGCGCGCCTCGAGGAGGTGCTCGAGCGTCGTCCCTTCGACGAGCTCCATCACCAGGATCGGCTTGGGCTTGCTGCCCGCGTCGAAGGTCACGAAGCGCGCGAGGTTCGGGTGCACGGGCAGCGAGATGAGCGCGCTCGCCTCGGACCGGAAGAGGGCGAGGAACTCGGCCTCGCTCAGGCTGCGCGCGACGCTGGCCGAGTACTCGGGCACCTTGAGGGCGAAGCGCTCGGCGTCGTCGTCGTTCTTGTCCTCGAGGCGCGTCGCGACGAAGACCGAGCCGACCGCCCCCGAGCCGAGGGCGCGCACGACGTAGAAGCCGCCGATCGTCCGGCGCGGCGGCAGCCACGTGGGCAGCGTCTCGACGATGCGCAGGCTCGGGCCGGCGCTGGAGTCGCGGCTCTCCTTGGGCAGGTCGATGAGCCGCCAGGCGACCGCGCTCACGAGCTTTCCAATCGCCTTGGGCACGCCCGCCAGCCCCTCGTCGAGCGCGGCCGCGAGGACCTGCGCGCCGAGCGTCTCCTCGGTACCGGAGAGCACGCGGGACACGGCGACCGTGAGCGGCCGCGACCCGGACGGCGGGATGACCGAAGCCCCCTCCGGGTCGAGCCGGGCGCGGGCGCCCAGCGCGAGCTGCGCGATCGACGCCAGCGCCGTCTCGATCGACGAGACGACCTCGGGCTCCGACCCTCCCGACGGCGCGAGGGCGCGCAGGGACTCGGCGGCCAGCATGGCCTCTAGCCCGCTCGCCAGGCGCACCAGCGCGTTGCGGAGGGCCTCGCTGCGGCTGGAGGTCTCGAGCGCCAGGTCGCGCGCGAGCTCGTCGTGCGCGGCGAGCGCCGCCTCGGGCTCGTCGCTCGTGGCCTTCGCGAAGCCCGCGTAGCGCCGGAGCACGTGCACGAGCTCGGGATTCATCGACGCCTCGGCAATCGTCAAGAGCTCCGCGGGGTCGGAGAGGGAGCGCGCGACGAGCAAGAACGCGTCGACGACGTCGCACAGCCCCATGCGCACGACGGAGTCGAGCGAGCGCGCGAGGGTCGCGATGATCGTGCGGCGCACGGGCGAGGCGGGGCCGCGCTCCGCGCGGTCGAGCATGGCGCGCGCGATGCGGAGGCCGCGCTTGCGGCGGCGCGCCGCGACCTGGCCGTCGACGGGTCCCTCGTCGTCGCGCACGTCGCCGTCGGCGAGGTGGAGGAGGGCGCGGAGGCGGCGCATCGAGAGCGCGGGGTGAGCGGGGGCGGCGCTCGGTCCGGGCCCGAGGGGCTGGCCCTCGCGGGCGAGGATCCAGTCGGCCATGCGCTCGCGCAGGCCGTCGAGGTCGGCCTGCACGGCCTTCGTGTCGGAGACGCCGCCGAGGGCCAGCAGGTGGGTGAGGACGTCCTGCTCGAGGAGGCTCAGGTCGAGGTCGCGAAGGACGGCGAGCGACGCGCGGCGCGCCATCGAGCCCGCCCGGCCCTCCGCGCCGTCCTCCTCCGGCGAGACGGCGTCGAGGGCGTCGACCGAAGCCCGCGCGGCGGCGAGGACGTTGCGGGCGTGGGCGTACGCCTCCTTCGCGCCCTGCGCGGCGAACGCGCGCAGCGCGCGGGCCATCTGCACGCGCACGGGCTCGTCCTCGCGGGGGGCCCCTTCGAGGTCGCGCGAGAGCTCGCGCGCCATGCCCTCGGCGCCGTCGTCCTTCTCGCCTTTCGGGCGGTCGGCGAGGATCTCGAGGGCGCGGGTCGAGACGCGGGCGGCGACGGGCGAGTCGGGGATCTCGGCGCGGAGGTCGACGGCGGCCTCGCCGATGTCGACCGTGGTCTTGGCGAGGACCAGCTCCGCGAGCTGGGCGGCCGCCTCGGGCTCGGTGGCGGCGGCCCGCGGCAGGCCCCAGAGGAAGGCCGCGACGGCCCCAGGATCGCGGTCGAGGAGGCCCTGCGAGAGGGCCCGCTGGGCGAGCTCGAGGCCGCGCTCGGGCGCGACCGCGACGATGGCCGCGACCGACGCGGCGGCGCGCCGCCACTCGGTCGGCGAGAGCGAGGGCGCGAGGGCCTGGTCGATCTCCTTCGCGTGCTCGGGCACCCACGGCGCGAGCAGGCCGCGCGCCACCGCGACGTGCCGCCAGACCAGCGACTCGCGATCGGCGAAGAGGCGCGCCCACGAGGGGGCGACCGCGTCGCTCTTGAAGACGCGGAGGCTGTGGTCGTCGCCCTGGGCGGCGCGGCGGGCGGCCTCCCCCGCGGCGCGCTCGAGCAGGCGCGCGGCGAGGCGGCGCGACGGCAGCGATCCGGTCGAGGCCTCGGCGAACCACTCGCGGGCGAGCTCGCGCCGGGAGGCCAGCGCGAGCGCGAGCGGCCCGTCCGCGATGCCGGCGCCCACGGGGAGCTCGACGACGAGGGCGACGCGCGCCCGCGTCCCCGCGCTGCCGAACCCGCGGCCGCCGCCGAGGGCCATGCGGCGGGCCATCGACGCGAAGGTGGCCGCGTCGGCGGCCAGGAGGCGCGCGAGGACCCGGCGGCCGATCTCGCGCTGCTCGGGCCCGACCGGCAGGGCCGAGGCGAGCTCGTAGAGGGCAGTCCCGGCCGCGGCGGGCGCGAGCCAGTCGAGATCGTCCGCGAGCCCGGCGACGAGGGCCGCGCGCACGCCCTCGGCGAGCGCGTTCGGGTGCAGGCCCTCGAGCGGCCCCGCTCCGTCCTCGCTCGTGGCGCGCGCGAGGACGGCCATGGACTGCCGCCAGGCCGCCCGTCGCTCCGCGACGCCCAGGTTTTGGAGCTCGAGGAGGCCGCTCGCGTAGAAAGTGGCGTCTCTCACGCAGAGGTCAGCGTAGCGGCTCGAATGCCGTGTGGGAAACTACCGGCGCCCCGGAATCCTGGGCGTGCGCGGGAGGTGCGAGCCTGCCCTGCGGAACCGACGCCCGGAGCCGCCCAGCGTACGGACCGGGGAGCGGCCGCAGTCGGTTCGTGCTAAGCGCCGAGCGCCTCGAGACACCATGATCGTCCTGTCCAACGTCACGAAGCGCTACGGCGCGAAGATCCTCTTCGAAAACGTCAGCGTGCAGCTCGACCCCGGCAAACGCTACGGCGTGACCGGCGCGAACGGCGCCGGGAAGTCCACGCTGCTCGAGATGATCGCCCGGCAAGAAGACTGGGATCAGGGGAGCATCGACATCCCCGGCTCGCTCCGCATCGGCGTGCTCGAGCAGAACCACTTCCAGTACGACCAGCAGCGCATCATCGACACGGTGATGTCCGGCAAAGCCGAGCTCTGGGCGGCGATGGTGGAGAAGGAGAAGCTCCTCGCGGGCGAGGTCGACAACGCGATCGGCGAGCGCCTCGGCGAGCTCGAGGGCGTCATCGCGGAGCACGACGGCTACATGGCCGAGGGCGAAGCCGCCGAACTCCTCACGGGCCTCGGCCTGGCGGTCGAGAGGCACACGGACCCGATGCGCTCGCTGTCCGCCGGCTACAAGCTCCGCGTCCTCCTGGCGAAGGTGCTCTTCGGCCGGCCGGACGTGATGCTCCTCGACGAGCCGACGAACCACCTCGACCTCGAGTCGATCCACTGGCTCAACCGGTTCCTCGTCGAGCAGCACAAGGGCACGCTGCTCGTCGTCTCGCACGACCGGCACTTCCTGAACAACGTCGCCACCCACGTGGCCGACGTCGACTACCGGACGATCACCATCTACACGGGCAACTACGCCGAGTTCGTCGCCTCGAAGTACGAGAACCAGCAGCGCGCCGAGGCCACCGCGCAGAGCGCGAAGAAGAAGATCGGCGAGCTGCAAGACTTCGTGCAGCGCTTCGGGTCGCACGCGTCCAAGAGCAAGCAGGCGCAGAGCCGCCTGAAGCAGATCGAGAAGCTCGAGGACATCGTCGAGACCAAGGGCGCCAAGCGCTCGAGCCTCGTCCGTCCGTTCGTGCGCTTCGAGTTCGACAAGCCGAGCGGCCGCGACGTCTTGCGGCTCACGACCGTCGCGAAGTCGTTCGGCGAGAAGCACGTCCTCGGCGACGTCAGCCTGAACCTCAACCGCGGCGATCGCCTCGGGGTCGTCGGGCGGAGCGGCATCGGCAAGTCGACGCTGCTCAAGCTCCTCGTCGGCGCGTCCAAGGATCTCGACGCCGAGACCAAGCCGTACACCCTCGAGCCCGACTCCGGCGAGATTCGCTGGGGCCACGAGACGAGCGTCGGCTACTTCGCGCAGGACCACCACGAGGCGCTGGGCGAGACCGCCAAGGGCACGACGCCGTACGACTGGCTCTATCGCTTCGACGCGCGCCGCACGAAAGAGGAGATCCGCGGCATCCTGGGCCGGCTCCTCTTCAGCGGCGACTCCGCGCTCAAGCCCACCGAGGCCCTCAGCGGCGGCGAGGCCGCGCGCCTGCTCCTCGGCAAGATCGTCCTCGGCCGGCACAACGTCCTCGTGCTCGACGAGCCGACCAACCACCTCGACATCGAGTCGATCGAGGGCCTCCTCGAGGGCCTCCTCAAGTTCGAGGGGACCGTGATCTTCGTCAGCCACGACCACCACTTCGTGCAGCGCCTCGCCACGCGGATCGTCGATCTGCGCGACCGCCCCGCGGGCGACGACCGGCCCGGGGCCGAGCTCGTCGACTTCAGCGGCACGTACGAAGAGTACCTGGCCCGCTAGCGAAGCACCGCCTGCGGCGGGTCGACGTGGAGCTGGCCGGGACCCCACGCGCGCGCCTCGGCGACGGCCATTCCGGCCCGCTGGAGGATGTGCATGGCGGTCTCCCCCGAAGGCGGGACCCAGAGCGCGCAGCCCATGGAGACCGTGACTCGCCGCTCGGCGTCGAGGTCGAGGTCCTCCACGTCGAGCTGGTGGAACATGCGCTTGGCGACGGCGCGCGCCGCGAGCTCGTCCGCGCCGGGCAGGAGCACCCCGAACTCGTCGCCCTCGAGCCGGGCGAGCACGTCGTACTCGCGCAGGCACGCCTTGAGGCGCGCCGCGATGCGCTCGAGGATCCCGTCGCCGACCGGCCGCCCGAACTCGTCGTTGATCTCGCCCATGCCGTCGACGTCGAGGCGCAGGATGGCGTAGCTGTCCCAGGCGCGGGTGCTGCGGCCGTGCTCGCGCTCGAGCTCTTCGCGGAACCGGCGCAGGTTGAGGAGGCCCGTGAGGGAGTCGAACGCGGTGAGCTCGACGATGCGCGCCTGGAGCTGCTTGCCCTGGCGCTCGGCGGCCCGCTCGCGCGTGACGTCCGACATGAGGATGAGCCACCCCGGCGGCCGCCCCTCGCGCCCCACGCGGATGCCACGGCAGCGGACGGTGCGCGGGCGCGGCCGGACCACGTCGACCTCGATGAGGGGGCTCGAGCCGGGCACCGTGCCGTTCGTGCTCGTGACCTCGAGGAGCGCGTCGGGCTCCTCGCACGACTGGGCGAATGCGGCCAGCACCTGGTCGCGCAGCTTCCCGACGTAGCCCGCGGGCTCGATCCCGAAGATCTCCCCCGCCCTGCGGCCGATCATCCGGCACCGCCCCTCGCCGTCGAAGACGACGAGCCCCTCCTCGGCCGACTCGAGGACCGCCAGGAACGTGGACTGGAGAAATCCTCCCCAGTCGGGGTCTTCCCTCGGCATCGACGCTCATCGTACCCGAGCGCCGCCCTTGACGGAAAAATGTCGAGCGAATGCGGCCGCGGACCCGCCGCGAGAGGTTACCTACATTCAGCCCGGCCCCTCGCTGGGCTCGGGCGCGCGAGCCTAGAGCGGCGCCATCTCGTTCTGCTTGAGCAGCTTCGCGAAGGTCTCCTTGTCGAGGGCCTTCTCCAGGGCCGTCTCGGCCGTGATCGTGCCCTCCTTCACGTACCGCTCGAGGGCCATGTCCATGGTCTGCATCCCCTGGGCCTGGCCGGACTGCATCATGCTGGGGATCTGGAAGGTCTTGTTCTCGCGGATCATCGACGCGAGGGCGGGAGAGCCGACGAGGATCTCGTGGGCGGCGACGCGCCGCTTGCCGTCGGCGGAGCGCAAGAGCTGCTGGGCCACGATGCCGGCGAGGCTCTCGGCGAGCATGCCCCTCACCTGCGGCTGCTCGTCGGACGGGAACGAGTTGACGATGCGGTCGATGGTCGCCGACGCGCTGTTCGTGTGCACCGTCGCGAAGACGAGGACGCCGAAGCTCGCGAGCTGGAGGGCGAGCTTCATCGTCTCGTTGGTCCGCAGCTCGCCGATGAGGATGACGTTCGGGTCCTCGCGGCCCGCGCTGCGGATCGCGTGCGCGTAGTTCGACGCGTGCGCGCCGATCTCTCTGTGCGTGATGCTCGCCTTCTGGGGCGTGTGCACGAACTCCACGGGATCCTCGATGGTGAGGACGTGGCAGGCGCGCGTCTTGTTGATGTGGTCGATCATCGCGGCGAGCGTGGTCGACTTGCCGGACCCCGTCGGCCCCGTCACCAGGACGAGGCCCGCGCGACGGTCGGAGAGCTTGCGGATGGCCGCCGGGCAGCTCAGGTCCTCGAGCGTCAGGACCTTGCTCGGGATCGTGCGGAAGACCGCGCCGAGCCCCGTCGTCCGGTAGAGATAGTTCGCGCGGAAGCGCGCCTTGGTGCCGTACCCGTAGGCGAAATCGAGATCGAGCGTGTCGACGATCGTCTTCCTCTGCTCGGGCGACGCGATCTCGAACAGGAGCACCTCCATCTCCTCCGCGTCGACCGGCGCCTCGCGCATCTCCGCCAGCTCGCCGCGCAGGCGCATCATGGGCGGGTAGCCGATCGCGAGGTGCAGGTCGCTCCCGCCGGCGGCGATCAGCTCGTCGAAGAGGGCATCGATTCGGGGCATGTCACGCGCCTCGCTTTCCGAAGAGCTGCCCGGCCTTGCCGAGGAGCCCGTCCTTCTTGCCTGCCGCGGGATCGGGGGGCGGCGCCGGCTTCGCCGCCTGCCGGCCGGCGGCGACGAGCGCCTCGAACTCGTCGGGCGCCTCCGCGCAGGCCTTGGCGGCGTCGGCCGTCACGCGCCCGGCCCGCACGAGGTCCGCGAGCGACTCGTCGAGCCGCAGGATGCCGAAGCCCTTTCCGCGCTGCTGGAGGCTCGGGATCTGGAAGGTCTTGTTGTCGCGGATCAGGCTCCAGAGGGCCACCGAGCCGGGGAGCAGCTCGGTCGCGACCACCATCGACGAGTTGTCGGCCGACGGCAGCAGGCGCTGGCCGACGATGAGGTGCAGGCCGCCCGCGAGGGTCATCCGCACCTGCTGCTGATCGCCGGGCGGGAAGAAATCGACGACGCGGTCGATGGTCTTCGCGGCGCTGGGCGTGTTCATCGTGCCGAGCACGAGGTGCCCCGTCTCGCTCGCCGCGAGCGCCATGCGCACCGTCTCGGTGTCGCGGAGCTCGCCCACGACGATGACGTCCGGGTCTTCGCGCAGCGAGGCCTTGAGCGCGCTCGCGAACGACCGCGTGTTGGCCCCGACCTCGCGCTGGCTGATGACGGCGCGCTTGCGCGGGTGAAGGTACTCGACGGGATCCTCCACGGTGATGACGTGGCGCGAGGTGCCCGCGTTGATGATGTCGACAATCGCGGCCATCGTGCTCGTCTTGCCGTGTCCCGTGGGCCCCGTGACCAGCACGAGCCCCTGGTGGTGGTGCGTCGTGCGCTCGATCTCCGGCGGCAGGCCCAGCGACGCGAGCGTGGGGACCCCCGCGGGGATGCACCGGAAGCAGCCCTTCAGCCCCGTGCGCTGGCGCGCGACGTTCACGCGGAACCGCCCGAGCTCCCCGCGATCGATCGCGAAGTCGCAGGAGCCCTGCTCGGCGAGCACGGGCCGCAGCCGCTCCGGCACGGTGGCCATCAGCATCTTCTCGACCGCCGCCTCGTGGATCGGCGCGCCGCGCGCCGCCAGATCGCCGCCGACGCGCAGCAGCACCGGCCGGCCCGCCACGAGGTGCAGGTCGCTCGCGCCCACCTCCCGGGCCGCCGCGAGCAGGCCGTCGAGCCCGTCCATACGGATGCTCGCCGGCGTCGCGATCGCGGCGACCGCGACCGGCGCGACCCCCGGGGCCGCGCCCGCCGGCGCGGGCTTCGCCGGGGCCTCGCGCACGAGCACCGCGAAGCGCGCCTGCACGCGGCCCGAGATCATCACCGCCTGCACGCCCACCGAGCCCACGCCCTCGACCCGCGTCGTCCAGTGCTGCGGGTTCTTCTCGAGATCGCGCACGTGCCCGCCGCCGCCCGAGGCCGTCAGCATCTCGAGGATCATCGGCGTCGTGCGTGGCGTCTCGCAGATGGGCTCGTACTTGTTCCCGATCTTGAGGCACGGCAGCCGCTCGCTCGCGACCGCGAACTCGATGACGTCGGTGCGCCCAAGCTCGTGCAGCATCTGGTCGAAGGTCTTCATGGGCAACCCTTCCACGGTACAACGGCCGCCCGGACCCGTTGCAAGTGCGCTGATCGGGTTGCGAGGGGCACCGCGCGTTTCCATGTTCATGGAATGGGGGGCCCCGGCGAAGTGGGTGCGCGCAGGAGGATGGCGCATACCGCCGTTGTCCTCGCTGCGGCGGCGGGCGGCGCGCTCTCGGCCCTCCTCGGGGGGACCCCCGCGCGGGCCCAGGAAGAGAGCGGCGGGCCGGGCGTCGTCTACCTGCGGGACGGGTCGGTCCTTCAGGGCGCGCTCCTCGATCTGATTCCGGGCGTGGGCCTTCAGCTTCGCGCGGACGACGGCACCGTCCACACGATCCCGCGCGAAGACGTGATGCGGGTCGAGCGCCGCGCCGCGCCCCCGGACGGCCCGGTCCGGTCGCGCTTTCCGGCGCCGCCCGGACCGCTCCGCGCCAGGCGCGTGCGCCCCGACCTTGGCACCCTTCACCTCGCCGGCGCGGGCGGCGCGGCGCTCGAGCGCGCCAACGGGGCGGGCGCATGGACTCCCGTCTGCTTCGGGCCATGCGACCAGCCGGTGCCCACGACCGGCACGTACCGGCTCGGCGGGGCCGACGTGCGCCCCTCGACCCCGTTCCAGCTCGCGATGCCGCCTGGCGGTCGCGAGACCCTGCGGGCGCACGTCGGATCGCGGAGCGGGTTCGTGGCGGGGATCGTCGTCCTCGCGGTGGGCCCCGCGCTGGCGAGCGGCGCGGCGTTCGCCGCGGTCGTCGACGACGCCGCGAACCACGGCGACAGCCCCTCCAGCACCGACGCCGCGATGGTCTACGGCGCGGTCGCGGTGGGCGCGGCGGCCGCCGTCACGGGGCTCGTGCTGATGCTGGTGAACGCGAGCACCGAGGTGCGACAGGTCTCGACCGAAGCTCCGGCGCCGGCCGCACGCCTGCCCCCCGTGCCCGAAATGCACGAAGGGCAGAGCGCGGTCCCGGCGCTCGCGCCGGCCCTCGCCCTGCCCCTCATCTCGGGCCGCTTCTGACGGAGAAGAGAGAAGAGTTTTGAACCGCCAGGACGCCAAGGACTGCCAAGGACGCCAGGGTCGGTGACGGAAACTTCTCCGACGATTTCGGGCCTGGTGACGTTTTCCTGGCGAACCTGGCGGTCTCTCCCTCTTCGACTCCCGGCTTTACTCGGCTTGCGCCGCGCCGGGTTTTACTCGGCCTGCGCCTCGACGTGGGCGCCGTTCGCCTGCGGGGTGCCGCCGCGCGGGCGCGCGATGCGGTCGCTCTCGCCGCGCGCGTAGGCCGCGAAGAGCTTGCCCCACGACGTGTCCGACTGCCACGTCTCGAACGTGTGCTTGTCCTTCATCGGCCAGCGATAGTAGTCGTGGTACGCCTCGCTCGCGAAGATGAACGCGTTCACGAGCGGGGTGTGGAAGAACACCTTCTGCACGCTCTTGAGCGGCCCGAACCAGAGCATGTCGCCCGCGTGGCTCGCGAGGTTGTCGCCCACCTGGAAGCCCCAGCTCTCGTTCGAGATGTCGTCGCCGACGATCTCGATGTCGCGCGGGTCGCCCACGCCGAGCCCGTCGTCGTGCGCGACCTTGATGTACTCGAGCTTCATCGGGTCGAAGCCCATCATCTTCGCGGCCACCGCGTCGATCGCCGTCTGGTCGGCGCTCGCGAGCATGTAGTCCTTGATGACGGGGATCATCGTGCGCGGGCCCGGGCCGTTGCCGGCCGTCGTGCCGTCCATCACCGCGAAGAGGCCCGAGTGGATCTCCTTCTGGATGGCGAGCAGATCGACGAGCGTGCGGTGGATCCACGAGTGCGTGTAGTGCCTCTTGGTCGCGAGCAGACCGCCGAAGGCGTTCTTCATCGCGCCCGTGGTCGTCGTGTAGATGTGGCACTTCACCGTCGGCAGGTGAACGATGTTCTTGCCGAAGAAGTAATCGGGAATCTGAATTCCCTCGGGGAAGATGCGGTGGAGCACGTGCATCTTCGCCTTGGGCCGGTACTCGACCCACTTCATGTCGTTCTCTTTGAAGTTGTAGAGAACCGGCACCTGGTACTTCTTGAAGAGCGGGACGTAGTGATTCAGGTCCTCGCCCTTGAAGGCGTTGGTGACGACCGTCTTGTTCTGCACGCACGTCACGTCCGAGTACCCGGCGTGCTTGAGCGCGAGGATGGTCCCCTCCATCTGCCACGGCGTGGTGTTGGCCCCAGGGAACGGGTAGTGCCAGGAGATGTTGTCCTTGAGGATGGTCGTGCGCCCCTGCGCGAGCGCATCCTTCATCCCGGCGAGCTCACAGAGCCGCTCCGTGCTGCCGAGGATCGTCTCCGGCTTGACCTTGAGGACCGCAACCTTCGCTTTTGCCATGGCTCCCTTTTACGAAGAAACGAGCGAGTTCGCGCGCTCGTTTACGCGTGCAAAGGCTAGCGCATTCCCGGCGAGGGGAAAGGCGACGCCTATCGACGCGTGAACGGACGCTTTCCCGCGTACACCGCGCCACTGCCGAGCTCGAACCCGATGCGCAGCAGCTGGTTGTACTTCGCGACGCGGTCGGACCGCGAGAGGCTCCCGGTCTTGATCTGCCCCGCGTTCGTCGCGACGGCGAGGTCCGCGATGAACGAGTCCTCGGTCTCGCCGGAGCGGTGGCTCACGATCGACCGATACCCGTTTTCG
This sequence comes from uncultured delta proteobacterium, assembly GCA_963797395.1. Lineage (GTDB taxonomy): Bacteria > Myxococcota_A > Polyangia > Polyangiales > Polyangiaceae > Palsa-1150. The sequence continues at coordinate 2,038,822 of CAWCPA010000006.1, read as the reverse complement.
GCCGCGAGGCGCATGCAGTCGAGCGTCTCGGTGAGCGACCCGATCTGGTTGAGCTTGATGAGGATCGCGTTGGCGTACCCGCCCTCGATGCCACGCTCGAGCCGCTCGACGTTCGTCACGAAGAGGTCATCGCCGACGAGCTGCACGCGGTCGCCGATGCGATCGGTGAGGAGCTTCCACCCGTCCCAGTCGTCCTCGGCGCAGCCGTCTTCGATCGAGACGATGGGGTACTTCTTCGAGAGCTCCTCGTAGATGCGAACGAGTTCGTCGCGGCCGATGCCCTTCTTGTCGAAGGTGTACTGGCCGGTCTTCTTGTCGAAGAACTCACTGGCGGCGCAGTCGAGGGCGATGCCCACGTCCTTGCCGGGCGCGTACCCCGCCTGCTCGATGGCGCGGACGACGACCTGCACCGCTTCTTCGTTGGACTTGAGCTTCGGGGCGAAGCCGCCTTCGTCGCCGACGGCCACGGTGAGCCCCTGGTCCTTCAGGAGCTTCTTCAGCGTGTGGAAGATCTCCGCGCCCGCGCGCAGGGCCTCGTCGAAGGACGGGAGGCCGGACGGGACGATCATGAACTCCTGGATCTCCAGGCCGTTGTCGGCGTGCTGCCCGCCGTTGAGGATGTTCATGAGCGGGGTGGGCAGCGTGCGCGCCTGCACGCCGCCGAGGTACCGCCAGAGCGGAAGGCCGACCGCGTCGGCCGCGGCCCGGGCGACGGCCATCGAGACGCCGAGGATGGCGTTCGCGCCCATCTTGGCTTTGTTGGGGGTGCCGTCCGTCTCGAGGAGGACCTTGTCGACCGCGGACTGATCCAGCGAGTCCATCCCGACGATGGAGGGGCCGAGCGACTGGTTCACGTGCTCGACGGCCTTCGACACGCCGCGACCGAGCCAGCGCTTCTTGTCGCCGTCGCGGAGCTCGAGCGCCTCGTGCTCCCCGGTGGAGGCTCCGCTCGGGACCGCGGCCCGGCCCTGGCCGGAGGCGGTCTGAACTTCGACTTCAACGGTGGGATTGCCGCGCGAATCGAGGATGGCGCGGGCCAAAACGGCGTTGATCTCGCTCATGTTCTCGCGCCTGTAGCACGACGGCCCCCGAGGAGCGAGAGTCGGCTCACGCTGCGACGCGCGCCGCAGCGACGGGCGCCCGCTCAGGGGGGCGTAATGCCCTCCCAGAACGCTCGCAGATCGTCCGTCGTCCGGACCCGGCGCGCCGGGGGGAGGCCGGCGAGCAAGGCGCGCCCGTACCCCTTCCGCACGACCCGCTTGTCGAGGATGGCGACGATCCCGGCGTCCCGCTGGGTGCGAATCAGGCGCCCGAAGCCCTGCTTCAGCGTCATGGCGGCCGACGGCACGGAGTACTGCGTGAAGCCGTTCCCCCCGTCGCGGTCGAGCGCCGCGCACCGGGCCGCGACCACGGGGTCGTTGGGCGGCGCGAACGGGATCTTGTCGAGCACGACCAGCCGGAGCGCCCAGCCCGGCACGTCGACGCCCTCCCAGAAGCTCATCGTCGCGACCAGCACCGACCGCCCGCTCGCCCGGAAGCGCGAGAGGAGCAGGTGCTTCGGGCGCTCGCCCTGCACCATCACGGGCACGTCGAGCGTCTTGCGGAGGCGCTCCGACAGCGACCGCATCGCGCGCGCGGACGTGCAGAGCACGAACGCGCCGCCGCCCGTCATCTTCACGAGCTCCGCGATGCGCCCGACCGCGGCGTCCTCGAAGCGAGGGTCCGCGGGCTCGGGCAGGTCCTCGGGCAGGTACAGGGCCGCCCGCGCCGCGAAGTCGAAGGGCGACGGGACGACCAGCTCCGCGGTCTCGGGCGGCGCGCCGAGGCGGGCCTTCGCGAAGTGGCAGCTCGAGCCCGTCGCGAGGGTGGCGCTCGTGCAGACGACCGTGGGCACGCGCTCGAACAGCCGCATGCGGAGCGTCGCGCCGACGTCGACCGGGCTCGCGCCGAGCGACACGCTGCGCGAGCGCACGTCGAGCCAGCGCACGACGGACGACACCTCGCCGTCCTCCGCGATGCGCGCGCCGGCGAGGATGCCCTTGAGGTCGTCGCGGAGCTCCCCCGCCCTGCGCGAGACGAGCTGCATCGCCTCGCCGGGCTTGGAGCGCGCGAGGCCCTCGAGCGCCTCGAGGCGCACGTCGAGCGCGTCGTGAGCCTGGAGCACGTCGTGCGTCACGTCGCCGTCGGTCAGCACGCGGCGGGCGTCGCCCGTGCCCGCGGGCGCGGCGCCCATGGCGATGCGCGCGAAGAGACCCCGCGCCGCCTCGCGGGCGCTCTCGAGGGTCTGCCGCGCGAGGCCGTTCTTGAGGGCTTCGAGCGCGTTCACAGAGGCGAGGGCGCGCTCGGCGTCCCGGAGGAGGGCCTCGACGCGCGCGCTCGAGACGCGCACGCCGAAGAAGTCGGTCGCGACGTCCTCGACCTGGTGGGCCTCGTCGAAGACGATCGCGTCGTACGCGGGCAAGACGCTCGCGTGCGCCCCGCGCTTGCTCGCCCGGAGGGCGAGATCGGCGAGCAGGAGGTGGTGGTTGACGACGATGATCTGCGCGTCCTCGGCCTCGCGCCGCATCCGCGTGACGAAGCACTCCTCGAAGTGCTCGCAGCTCTGGCCGATGCGGGTCTCGCTCGAGGAGGCGACGTCGCGCCAGAATCTCGGCGTCCTCGGCAAGGTCGGAGAGCTCGCCGCGGTCGCCGGTCTCGGTCGTCTGCGCCCACTCGGCGATGCGGGCGAGCGCGGGGCTCGAGGAGACGCCGCGGGCCTCGCCGAGGCGCCGGAGGCAGACGTAGTTCGAGAGGCCCTTCATGAGGGCCGCGCGGAAAGTCACGCCGTGCTGCGCGAGGGCGTCGGCGACGATGGGCAGGTCCTTCGCGAAGATCTGGTCCTGGAGGGCGCGCGTCGCGGTCGAGACGACGACCTTCCGGCCGCTGAGCACCGCCGGGACGAGGTACGCGAGGGTCTTGCCGGTGCCGGTGCCCGCCTCCACGAAGAGGTGGCGCTCCTGGTCGAGGGCGGCCTCCACGGCTTCGGCCATGGCGAGCTGCCCTTCCCGGTGCTCCCAGCCCTCGAGGGCGCGCGAGAGCGGCGACCCGGGGCCGAGGACGTCGCGGGCGCGGGTCATGCGCGCGGACCATCGCACGCCGCATGCGGCGCGACCAGCATGCTGGGCGACCCGCACGCAGCGCAGGATTTGCGCGGCGTTCCTCGCGCACGTTTGTGCCGCGCCCGCGACGTCACCCGTTGAACTGCCGTTCACCACATGGTAATTGCGCGCGCCATGTCCCAGTCTGCGTTCCCCGCTGCTCCCACCGCGTCGAACGGCGCCGCCGCCGGCCTCGGCAAGGTCGTTCAGGTCATCGGTCCGGTCGTCGACGTCGAGTTCCCCGACGGCAAGCTCCCGAAGATCCTCAACGCGCTGAAGCTCACGAACCCCGGCATCTCCACCGCCAAGGAGAACCTCACCCTCGAGGTGGCGCAGCACCTGGGCGAGAGCACGGTCCGCGCGGTCGCCATGGACACCACCGACGGCCTCGTTCGCGGGATGCCCGTGCGCGACACCGGCGCCGCCATCCAGATGCCGGTCGGCCCCGAGTGCCTCGGCCGCATCCTCAACGTCATCGGCGACCCCGTCGACGACGGCCCCCCCGTCCGCGCCAAGTCGCGCTCGCCCATCCACCGCGCTCCTCCCACCTTCGTCGAGCAGTCCACGAAGATCGAGGTCTTCGAGACGGGCATCAAGGTCATCGACCTCCTCGCCCCGTACCGCAAAGGCGGGAAGATCGGCCTCTTCGGCGGCGCGGGCGTCGGCAAGACGGTCCTCATCCAGGAGCTCATCAACAACGTCGCCAAGGCGCACGGCGGCGTGAGCTGCTTCGCCGGCGTCGGGGAGCGCACCCGCGAGGGCAACGACCTCTTCATCGAAATGACGGAGACCAAGCTGCAGACGGGCGAGCCGGTCATCAGCAAGACGGCCCTCGTCTACGGCCAGATGAACGAGCCGCCGGGCGCGCGCGCCCGCGTGGCCCTCAGCGCGCTCACGGTCGCGGAGTACTTCCGCGACGAGGAGAAGCAGGACGTCCTCCTCTTCGTCGACAACATCTTCCGGTTCACGCAGGCGGGCTCCGAGGTGTCGGCGCTCCTCGGCCGCATCCCGAGCGCCGTCGGTTACCAGCCGACGCTCTCCACCGAGATGGGCGCCCTCCAGGAGCGCATCACCTCGACCAACAAGGGCTCGATCACGAGCGTGCAGGCCATCTACGTCCCGGCCGACGACCTCACCGACCCGGCGCCCGCGACGGCCTTCGCCCACCTCGACGCGACCACGGTCCTGAACCGCGCCCTCACCGAGATCGGCATCTACCCGGCGGTCGACCCGCTCGACTCGACGTCGACGCTCCTCGACGCGGCCATCGTCGGCCAGCGCCACTACGACTGCGCGCGCAACGTCCAGACGATCCTCCAGAAGTACAAGGACCTCCAGGACATCATCGCGATCCTCGGCATGGACGAGCTCAGCGAGGAGGACAAGCTGGTCGTCGCCCGCGCCCGCAAGGTGCAGCGCTTCCTCTCGCAGCCGTTCTTCGTCGCCATGGCGTTCACGGGCGCCGAGGGCAAGTACGTGCCGCTCAAGGAGACGATCGACGGCTTCGAGGAGATCATCCAGGGCAAGCTCGACGACCTCCCCGAGCAGGCGTTCTACATGGTGGGCAACATCGCCGAAGCGAAGGCGCAGGCGCAGAAGCTCGCCGGCAAGGCCTAGGCGAGCGCAAGCCCATGGCCGACCAAATCCAGCTCGAGATCGTCACGCCGAAGGGCCGCGCGCTCGTCGCGGCCGTCGACGAAGTCACCGCGCCCAGCGTCAGCGGGGAGTTCGGCGTGCTGCCCGGGCACCTGCCCCTCCTCGCCGCGCTCCGCACGGGCATCGTCACCTACCGGCGGGGCAACGAGACGACCCGCTGCGCAGTGGGCCGCGGCTTCGCCGAGGCCGGGCCGGACAAGCTCATCATCCTCACCGAGGAGTACGCGGAGCGCGCGTCCCTCGACCCCGTCCTCATCCGCAAGGAGCTGGGCGAGGTGGAGCAGGAGCTCGCGAAGCTCGAGTCGGTGCCCGTCGTGGCGCCCGACGCGAAGGGCGGCGACGCCGCGGACATCGAGGCGCGCGGGCACCGCGAGGTCCTCATCGCGCGCGAAAACTGGCTGGCCGCGGAGCTCGAGCTCTACGGCGACCCGCCGCCCGCCACCCAGCGCCCCTACGAGGAGTTCGGCCCCGTCGCCCCGCCGGCGGATGACGAGAATCCCGAACGGGAACGAGTAGCGCACCGTGCCGCGCTGGGCATCGACGCTCGTCGGCCTCGCCGTCGTCGCGCTGGCGTTCTGGCTGGTCGCCCGGACCTACCAGGCCCCGCAGGCGATCGGCGTGAACCCCAACCCGCGCTCCCCGGCGTCTCTCGGGGTCGACGCGGGCCCGGCCGAAGACGCCGGCGCGGTCCTGCCGACCTTCGGCGGCACCGCGATGCCCTCGGAGGACAGCGGCGCGTTCATGCTGTCCGACCTCGTCGCCGCCGAGCCCGCGCCGCGCGGCGACGGCGGGCTCGGGGGGTCGCTGCCGGACGGCACGCCGGTGCCGCCGCTTCCGATGAACGCGCCTCGCCAGGTGCGCTTCGGCGTGGTGCTCGTCTCGTACGCGGGCGCCCAGCCGAGCGCCGGCGGCACGCGCCCGGTCTCGCGCTCGCGCGCGGACGCGAAGGCGCTCGCCGCGAAGCTCCTCGCCACGGCGCAGCAAGACTTCCACGCGGCGGTGCAGCAGGGCGACGCCGGCTCCGCCGACGACCTGGGGCGCGTGAAGCTCGGCGTGCTCGAGCCCGCGCCCGAGTACGTGCTCTTCACGTCGGCGCCCGGCACGGTCTCGGGCCCCGTCGACACGCCGCGCGGCTACTGGATGGTGAAGAGGCTCGAGTAACGCGGGCTCGAACGCGCATCCCGACACGCAACGACCATCTCGAAGAAAGCTCGAAGAAAGCCGTAGGGGATCATGGCCACCGTCGACATTCGCCGCTCCCACTCCCTGTCGAAGGACGAGGCGAAGAAGCGCGCGGAGGACCTCGCGAAGGAGCTCGAGACGAAGCTCGGCCTACAGTGGCGCTGGGAGGGAGACCATATCCGGTTCGAGGCGCCGAGCGGCGCCGCGAAGGGCACGACCGGCAGCGTCGAAGTCACCGATTCGACGGTGCGCGTGCAGGTGGACCTACCTTTCCTTCTTCGTGTGTTGAAGGGAAAGGTCGAGTCGAAGGTGAACGAGAAGCTCGACAAGCTCCTTTGAAGCTTCGTCCGCGCTCGCGCACGCGCGGCGCAATTTCTCATGCGTGCCCTTCACCGAATCCGTTACGCTCTTCGCGAGAGAGTGGCGGTCGTCCGCGCCGACTTCGCGAATGTCCCAGACCACGTTCAGCCAGCCGCCGGAGCCGCTGACCGGGGCTCCGTCCCGCACGCCCCCCCCGCTCAGCGCAGAGGCGCAGGGGGTCCTCGCGGAGACGGTGCGCCGGCTACGCGCCGAGATCGCCGCCAGCACCAATCCGTCGAGGCAAGCCCGGCTCCTCGGTGAGATGGGCGAGGCGCAGGAGCGCGCGGGCGACGAGCCCGCCGCGACCCGCGACTACCTCGCCGCGTACAGCGCCAATCCCACGCACCACGAGCCCCTCGAGGGTCTCGTGCGCCTCCTCGAGAAGCGCCGGAGCCTGCGCAACCTCGGCCGCCTCGTCGACGCGCTCGTCGCCGCCGCGACCGCGCCCGACGAGAAGGTGCGCGCCCTCCTGATGCGCGCGTCGTACGTCGCCGACGTCGCCTCCAACCCCGCGGAGGGCGCGACGAGCGCACGCGAGGCGACGGCGGTGGAAGGCGCGCCGGCCCCCGAGCGCGCCAGCGCCTGGCTCGCCCTCGAGGTCCTCTCGGGCCGGACGGGAGACACGGCCGGGCGCGAAGAGGCGCTCGGCGAGCGCGTGCGCTTCACGAACAATCCGACGTGGCGCGCGCTGCTCCTCCTCGATCGCGCCCGCATGCGGGCCGCGGGCGGCGAGATCGACGCGGCCTTCGCGCTCGTGCAGGAGGCGCGGTCGCTCGATTCGCAGGCCACGTGGACCGCGACGGCCCTCCTCGAGACGCTGGCCCGCGAGCACGCGGGCGTCGACGACGACGAGGTGCAGGCGCGCGCCCGGCTGCGGGCGACGGCGCTCGAGGGGCTCGCGGGGCTCATTCAAGAGGCGGTGGCCGACGCGGCGCGCGGCGACGACCTCGGCGTGCCCCTGTGGGTCCGCACGCCCGCGCGCGCCATCGACGCGTGGACCCGCGCCGGCGACGCCCGCACCCAGCTCGGGCAGCTCGCGCTCGCCGCGACGTGCCTCGAGCGCGCCGCGCAGATCGCCGCGACGGCGGCCCGCGGGGACGACGCGCGGCTCGGCGAGTCGCTGGTGACGCTCGCGCGCATCCGCGTCGCCGAGCAGATGGGCGACACCGCCCTCGCCGGGACGATCGCCGCCAAGGCGCTCGAGACCACCTCGGACCCGGGGCTCGGCGCGGCGCTCGCGATGCGCGTCGCCGAGCACGCCGCGGCCGAGGGGAACCCGGCCCGCGCGCTCGACGCCCTGGCCCGCGCGATCGCCTTCGACCCGGGCTGCTTGCCGGCGCGGGCGCTCCAGCTCGACCTCCTCGCCGACGGGAGCGACGCCGGCGCCTTCGCCGCCCAGCTCGAGGCCTTCGCCGAGCACCTGGGCACCGACGAGGCCCGCGGCCGCGCGTTCCTGCTGGCCGCGTACGTGTGGGCCGTCCGCGCGAAGGACACGGCCGGCGCGAAGGCCGCGCTCAGCCAGGCCGCGATGTACGGCACGCCGCCGGCCACCACGGCGCGCCTCGCCCGCTCGCTCGCGAGCCTGGCCGGCGACGCGGCCTGGTACGAGGAGGCGACCAAGCGCCTCCTCGCCGCGGGTGCGTCGGAGGCCGAGACCCTCTCGCTCCAAATCGAGCTCTATCGCGCGCGCACGGCGCGCGGCGACGGGGAAGCCGCGGCGAAGACGCTGCGCGAGATGGGCGCGACCCCGCGCGGCGCCTGGCTGGCGCGCGTCCTCGAGTCCTTCGGGGCGCTCTCGTCGTCCGACGGCGACGAGCGCGCGCGCGCGGCCGTCGAGGAGCTCGCGGGGCTCGAGCCGGACCCGGACCTGGCGCGCGGCCTCTCGCTCGTGGCGGCGATGCGCGCCCACGGGGCGGGCGATCTCGACGCCGCCCGCGCCCGCCTGCGGGAGCTCGCCGATCGCGACGCGGCCGATCCCGTCGTGGCCGCGTACCTCGCCGACCTCGATCGCGCGGCGGGCGACCACGCCGCCGCGGCCCGCGTGGCGTCCGACGCCGCCGTCGCGACCTCCGACGCGGAGCTCGCGGCCGCGCTGCGGCTCGAGGCGGGGTTCGAGCGGTGGCGGGCGGGCGACCGACTGGCCGCGCTCGAGGAGATGGAGGCCGCGAGGGCCGGCGCGCCGGTGGCCGCGAAGACCTCGCTCGCCTGGGCGTCGTGGGCCGCGGAGCCCGACTCGCTGGAGGCTCGCCGCCGTGCCCTCGAGACCGCCGAAGAGGCGGGCGACGACGCGCGCGTGGTGGCGCTCGAGCGGTTCGCGCTCGAAGTGGCGTCCGCCGATCCCGAGGCGGCGCTCGCGTCGCTGCTCGAGCTGTCCGGCGGAGACCCGGGCGGCGGCGAGGGCGCCCTCGGCGTGGCCGGCTCGCTCGCGCGGCTCGCGTGGTCGGCGGGCGGCGCGGACTCGCGCACGGTGGAAGACGCGACGACGCGCGTCGCCGAGCGCGGCCCGGGCGCGAGGCTCCTGGCCGCGGTGGAGCGGGTGCGGCTCGCGCGCGAGTCGGCGGATCCCGACGCGGTGACCCGGCGGGCGCGCGAGTGGTTCGAGGCGGGCGGCGGTCTCCCCGCGGCGCTCGAGTGGCTGGCCGCGGCGTCCGGTGCCGTGAAGGAAGACAAGGAGGCGCGCCTCGCCGTGGCCGAGGCCCTCTCGGGTCACGGGCGCGACGCGATGCTCTCCAGCGCGGCGCTCCTGGCTTGGCGGAGCGAGCCGGGCCTGCCGGTGCCCTTCGTCCCGGGCGGGTCGGCGGAGGTGCGGCTCGCGAACCTCGAGCTCTCGCCCCCGGGCAGCGATCCGCGCCGGCGCGCGGCCGCCCTGACGGACATCGACGGCGTGCTCGGCGAGGACGCGGCGCGCGACGCCGTGGGCCTCTCGGGCTGGTCGCTGCTCGCGGCGTCCGACGTCGACGCGGCGCGGGCGGCGTTCGAGAAGACCGTGGCCGCGCGACCCGACGACCTCGCGTCGTGGGAGGGGCTGCGGGCGTGCGCGGAGCGCGCGGGCGACGCGGCCCTGCGCGTGCGCACGGCGTCGGAGCTCGGGGCGCGCTGCCGCGACGCGGCGCGCGGCGCGGAGTTCTGGGAAGAGGCGGCCCTCCTGTCGCTCGAGATGGGCGACGAGGCCGCGGGCGACCAAGCCCTCGAGGCGTCGTTCGCGCGCGACCCGGGCCGGCCGGTCGCGTTCGACAAACTCTTCCGCCGCGTCCGCGAGAGGAAGGACAACGAGAAGCTCCTCGCGCTCGTCGCGCGCCGCCTCGAGGTCACCGACGACCCCGCGGAGATCCAGAAGCTCTTCTGGGAGCAGGCGCGCGTTCTCCGCGAGGGCGGCGACCAGGAGGCCGCCCTCCGCGCGCTCGAGCACGTGACGATGCTCGACCCCGACCACGTCGGCGCCCTCGCCCTCCTCGGCGAGATCAACATCCGCCGCGGCAACTTCGAAGAGGCGGCCGAGTCGCTCGCGCGCCTGGCGAAGCTCGACACCGCGCCCGCCAAGAACCGCGTCACGGCCGGCATCGCGGCGGTCGACCTCTACGAGAACAAGCTCTCGCGGTTCGACGCCGCCCTCGACGTGCTCCTCGCGATCCACCGCGCCAAGCTCTCGAACCTGCGGGTCCGCGAGCGCCTGGCGCGGGCCGCCGCGCGCGCGGGCGCCTGGAAAGAAGCCACCGAGATCCTCCAGGAGCTCATGCACGAGCGCCCCGAGGCGGAGGGCCGCGTCGAGGCCGCGCGCCTGGCGATGGCCATCCACCGCGACCGCCTCGACGCCGCGCAGGACGCGGCCCCGGCCATCGTGAAGCTCCTCGAGGAGGAGCCGGCGGACGGCGAGGCCCTCGACATGCTGCTGCAGACCGCGCACCCCGAGGAGGTCCGCATGCGGCTCCTCCAGGCCGCGCAGGCCGCGCTCCTCGGCGCGCTCGATCGGCGGCCCACGGACCTGCCGTCGGTGCGCCGCCTCGTGAAGGTCGCGCGCGCCCTGCAGGACGACGCGCTCCTCCAGGCCGCGCTGGGCGTCCTGTGCGCGCTCGGCGCCGCGGACATGGCGGCCGAGCAGTCGTTCGCGCAGCTCGCGGCGCGCAAGGCGCGGACGCCGCAGGTCGCGCTGTCCGAGAAGACGCTGCGCACGATCCTCGCGCCCGGCGACGACGGCGCGATCGCCAACCTGTTCGTCCTCCTCGGGCCGACGCTGGCCGAGGCCATGGGCCCGAACCTGGCCTCGAGCGGCGTCGGCCGGCGCGACAAGATCGACCCGCGCAGCGGGCTCGCGCTCCGCAACGAGATCGCCGCGTGGGCCGGCGCCCTCGGCATCCAGGAGTTCGACCTCTACGTGGGCGGCAAGGAGCCGCTCGACGTGCAGGGCATCCCGGGCGAGCCGCCCGCGCTCATCGTCGGGCCGAGCATCAAGGCGCCGCTGTCTCCGGTCGTGCGCGCGCGGGTGACGCGCGAGCTCCTCGCGATGGCGCGGGGAACGACCATCGTGCGCTCGCGCGACGAGGTGACGATCGCGGCGGTCGTGGTCGCCGCGTGCCGCGTCGCCGAGGTCCCGATCGAGCACCCGCCGTACGCGATGCTGGCCGAGGTGGAGCGCCTCCTCGGCAAGGCCATCTCGCGCAAGACGCGCAAGCTCATCGCCGATCCGTGCCGCGCCATCGCGGCCGAGCGCGCGGACGCGCGCGCGTGGACGCGCCGCACGCTCGCCTCGCACGACCGCGTGGCCGCCATCGCGAGCGGCGACCCGACGGTGGTCCTGGGCGACGTGCTCAACCTGCCGGCCGAGCGCCTGGGCCAGGCGGCGCCGGGCAACGCGCGCGCCGAGGAGATCCTGCGGTTCGTCCTGTCCGCCCAATACCGCGAGATCCGCCGCTCGCTGGGGCTCGAGGCCTGATGACCGACGACAAGAGCGATAGCCGGAAGGGGTCCGACGAGACGGGCGAGGTCGACTGGGACTCGGCGCTCTCGGACTGGGAGACCAAGACCTTCGTCCCCGAGGTGGCCAAGGACGTCGTCACCGACAAGCCCGCGTCGCTCTCGGGCAGCACCGTCTCTCGCCCGCTCTACCGCCCGCCGCAGATCACGCCGCAGAAGAGCAAGGCCCCGGCCGCGCCGTCGAAGGGTCCCCCTCCCCCGCCCGCGTCGCTCTCGCCGCGCGCGCCCGTGCCGCGCCCCGACGACGACGATGAGGACGAGGGGGGCGCGACCGTCATCAGCGCCATCCCGCGCGAGCTCCTCCGCCGCAAGGACCCGCCGCGGAAGGCCCCGGCGCCGCCCACCCCGACGCGCAGCGGCGGCCTCGGGCAGTTCTTCGCGCGCGACGACCGGCGCGACAGCGGCACGCTCGACGACGCCAAGAGCGCGACCCGCGCGCGCAGCGAGCTGCGCGCGGCCGAGGAGTTCGCGAAGGGCTCCCCGCCCGCCCCGCCGCAGGCCGACCGATCCGGCGGTGGGGCCGCCCGCCGGACCTCGCGCGCGCCGAAGCCGACCGATCCGCCGGGCGCGTTCGATCCGTTCGCCGAGCCGCGGCCCGAGCAGCTCACCATCCCCGCCGAGAGCGAGCTCGCCGACCTGCTCGACGTCCCCGCGGTGGAGCGCGCCCCCGGGACCGAGCAGACCAGCGCCCCGCCGACCGCGCGCAGGAGCCCCTCGATCCTCGCGCCCGAGACGCGCCGCTACGACCCCGAGGACGAGACGGTCGTCGGCAGGCTGAGCGACATCGCGCCCGGCATCTTCCCGGGCTCCCAGCCTCCCGCGTCGAGCGGCACGCGCACCGCGCCCCCGCCGGTGCCGTCGGTCCTGCCGCCGATGCCGCCGCTCGGGCCGGCCTCCGGCTCGCCCACGCGTCCCCCTTCGCCGCCCTCGCCCCTTCCGCCGCGCCGCGAAGACGCGTCGGGCCTGCGCGAGGTGTCCCCCGAGCGCCGCTGGGAGAACGAGCGGCCCGTGGACGCCTGGCTCGACGAGGCCGCGCAGGCCTCGCTCCGGGCGCGCGCCGGGTGGCTGGAGCAGGAGGCGCGCGCGCTCGAGGACGACGAGGCGCGGGCCCGGGCGCTCCTGTCGTGCAGCGAGATCCTCGCGACGGCCGGCGACCGCGATCGCGCCGCGACCCTGGCCCGCGAGGCGCGCGACCTCGCCCCCACCCTCGCGCTGGCGCACCGGCAGGTCCGCGGGCTGCTGGAGGTCACGGTCGACGTGACGTCGAGCGCCCTCGACGCGACCATCGACGCGAACGAGCTGCTCCAGGCGCTCGACGCGGAGATCCGCGCGACCCCGGCCGGCGTCGCCCGCACGCACGCCGTCCTCTACGCGGCCGACGCGGCCGCCGCGGCGGGCGACGCCGACGAGGCCGATCGCCGGCTCGACGACGCGGCCCGCGCCGCCCCGCAAGACGCGCGGGTCGCGGTCGCCCGCGCGGCCGCCACCCTGCGCGACCCCGACACGGCGACCGCCTTCGGCTCCAGGCCTCCGCCGCCCGTCGCGGGGACGGCCCCGCACTCGATCGAGGCCGCCGCGATCGCCGACGCGCTGCGCGCGGCCCTCGATCTGCGCGGCCTCGGCCCCGACGAGCGCGGCCCGCTGCTCCTCCGCGCGCGCGCCGCCCTCGATCGCGGCGACCTCTCCGCCGCGGCCTCCCTCGTCGCGGAGCTCGCGACCGTCCCGGAGCTCTCGCGCGGCGCCCTCTGGCTGGCCGCGGCCCTCGGCTCGGTCCGGAGCGACCGGCGCGCGCAGGCGGCGGCGTGGCTCCGGGACCTCGTCGACCAGGGCGAAGAAGAGGCGTTCCGCCCCCTCGCGGCGAGGACCCTCGAGATCGCCGACGGGCCGGGCATGGCCTCGCTCCTCGATCGACCCGGCCCGATCCCCGCGCCCGAGCGGCTCGTGCTCGGCACGCTCGTGGGGCTCGGCGCGACCCTCGAGCCGCACCTGCAGGCGACCGCTTCGGCCGGCCTCGATCCGCTGGCCGCCGCCGCCGCCGCCGTCGCGCCGATTGCCCCGGGCGACGGGCGGACCCCGGAGGCGGAGGCCCGCGCGGCGCGGACCGCCGGCGGGCCGTCCTCGCGCAAGCTCGTCGAGCTCGGACGCGCGCTCGGCGGCATGGCCCCGCCGATGGCGGTCGAGCAGGTCCTCGACGCCATCGGCGACGGACGCCCGGCGTCGGCCCGCGCCGTGGCGCTCGAGCTCGCGGCGAAGACGCGCCGCATCTCCGACGTGAGCGCGACGCTCGAGGCGTGGGGCGCTTCGCGCGGCTCCGCCGAGGAGCAGTCGGTGGGCTCCATGGCGGCCGCCCTCGTGGCCGAGCGGGCGGGCGACCGCTCGCGGGCCCTCCAGGGCTTCAAGGCGGCGCGGGCCGCCGACGGCACGTCGGAGGCCGCGCTGCGGGCCATCGCCTCCCTCGAGTCGGTGGACCTCGTGGCCGAGATGAACGAGCTGGCCGACGACCTGGGCGACGGGCTGCGGGCGGCCGTGGCGCGCATCGAGGCCGTCACGCTCGGCGAAGGGGTCCTGCCCGAGCCGACGCAGGCCCACCTGCTCGAGAGCGCGAACCGCGCGGCGCCCGACCTCCCGATCGCCGGCTTCCTCGCGGAGCGCATCGCGCGCCGGGCCGGGGACGTCGAGCAGGTGCTCGGGTGGATCCGCAGCCGCCGCTCGCAGAGCACCGACCCGGCCGACGGCGCGCTCGACTCCGTCCGGGAGGCGATGCTCGTCGCGGACCGCGAGCCCGCGGTCGCCGCCGAGCGGCTGCGCGAGGCGCACCAGGCGCGGCCCGCGGACGTCGCGCTGCGCGAGCTCTACGAGCGCCTGGCGCCCGAGCCCCTCGACGACCGCGCGTCGTGGCGCGAGGCGCGCGCGGCGGAGGCCGCGGGCCACGCGCACGTGCTCCTCCTGCTCGAGGCGGCGCGCGAGCACGAGACCGCGGGCGACGAGGAAGGCGCGCTCCGCTGCGCCGAGGCCGCCGCCGGCGAGGACGAGGGCGACCGCGCGTCCCTCGCGCACGTCGCGCGCGAGCGCGCGGAGCTGCGCACGGGGCGCGTGGCGCGCCTCTCGGACGAGCTCTTCACCGAGGCCAAGAGCGCCGGGGAGCCGCGGCGCCGCCGCGAGGGCTTCGAGCGCCTCGCGGACCTCGATCTCGTGGCCCGGCGCGACGCGGGCAGCGCGCTCATGTGGCACCGCTCGATCTTCGAGGACCAGCCCGACTACAAGCCGAGCCTGCGCTACCTCGAGCAGCACCTGCTCGACGAGGGCCGCGACGACGAGCTCGAGCCGATCGCCAGCGCGATCGCGCTCGCCCTCCGCGGCACGGGGTCCGCCGAGGCGACCGCGCACGCGGAGCTCGCGGCGCGGCTGCGCATGCGCGGCGCGACGGGGAGCTGGGAGTCGACGCGGGAGATGGTGGACGTCGCGGCGGCGGAGAGCGAGCCCTCGCTCTGGGCGCTGCGCATGCTCCAGTCGCACGCGCGGGCGCGCGGCGACGACGCGACGTACCTCGGCGTGACGAAGCGGCTCGTCGAGCGCTCCCGCGATCCGCGGGAGATCGCCGCGCTCCTCGTGCGGTGCGCCGAGGCCGCGGGGCGGCTCGGCCAGCCGGAGGAGGCGCTGGCGCTCATGGAGCGCGCCGCCGCGCAGGACCCGGGCGACGTCGTGGCGTGGGACCACCTCGCCGAGATGCGCGGCGCGGCCGGGGACGCGCGGGGCTCGGCCGAAGCCAGCGAGTCGGTGGCCAAGTGCAGCCTCGTCCCGGAGCGGCAGCTCGTCGCCTGGTATGCGGCGGCCCGCGTCTGGCAGGACGATCTCGCGGACGAGGCCCGGACGCTGGCGGCGCTCGAGGCCGCGGCGGCGATTGACGTCACGTTCGAGGACGTGTTCGACCGGCTCTCGCACGTCTACGCGTCGCGCAAGATGCAGTCCGAGCTGGCGCAGCTCCTCGAGCGCCGCATGGAGTTCGTCGCCGATCCCGACGAGCGTCGCGCGATCGAGGTCCGCCGCGGCCGGGTGCTCTTCGAGGCCGGCGACGTCGCCGGCGCGCGCGAGGCCTACGAGACCGCGCTCGCCGAGCGGCCCGACGACGCGCAGGCGCTCGCCGCGTTCACCGACCTGTGCCTCGCCCAGAGCGACTGGGAGGTGGCCGAGCAGTCCCTCATCCGCCTGGCGCGCCTCCTGCCCACGCCGGACGAGCAGCGCGTCGTCTACTCGCAGCTCGGCGAGCTGTACGCGCACCACCTGATGAACCTCCCGCGCGCCGAGGTGGCGCTGAAGGAGGTCCTCAAGTGCGCGCCCGACGACGTCGAGACCGCCGTGAAGCTCGTCGAGGTGTACCGCCGCCAGGGCGACGCCCCGCACGCGCTCGAGCTCCAGCAGGAGCTCGTGCAGAAGAGCCGCACCCCCGAGGAAAAGCGCCAGCGGCTCGTGGAGCTCGCGCTCGTCTACGACGAGGCCGCGAACGAGACCAAGAAGGCCGAGCAGGTCCTCGAGGGCGCCCGCCGGGAGTTCCCGCAAGACGTCGTCGTGCTCCGCGCGCTCGCCGAGTTCTACACGCGCCACAAGCAGACCCCGGCCTTCAACATCCTGCTCGACCGGGCGGGCGCCGACGCGCGGCGCGCGTTGACGGCGGGGCGGCTCACGCCGGCCTCGTTCGAGGTGCTGGCCGCGGTGCACGACCTGCGCGGCCGCACGGACGCGGCGCGCGTGAGCAAGGCGATGCTCGCGACCCTCGAGGCTCAGCCCGTGGAGCTCGCGGGCGCGGGCGCCGCGCGCGCGTTCGACCCGAAGCTCGACGACCTGCTCGCCCCCGAGGTCCTGACGTCGCCGCTCCGCGGGCTGCTCGCGAAGACGGGCGACGCGCTCGACGCGGTGGCGCCGATTGACGTGCGGCTGATGAAGGCCACGCCGATCGATCCCGCGTCGCCGGTCGCGCAGCTCGTGGCGCGGGCGGCGCAGGCGGTGGGCCTCGGCCCCGTGCAGCTCCTCTCGTCGCCGAAGCTCGGCGCGGTCTGCATGCCGGTCGGGTCGTCGCCGCCGACGCTGGTCCTCGGCGAGGGGATCGCGAACGACGAGCGCATCGGCGCCTTCCTGGCGCTGCGCGCCCTCAAGCTGGTGGGCGCGAAGGCGGCGGCCCTCGGGCGCACGGTGCCGGGCGAGCTGGGGGTGCTGGTCTCGGCGTGGCTCAAGTGCTTCAACCCGAGCTGGACGCCCCAGGGCATCAACCCCGGCGCGCTCACCACCGCGGTCGCGCGCATCCAGGCGGTGCTCCCCAGAAACCTCGACCCCGAGGTGAGCGCGGCGGCGCTCGAGGTCGCGGGCGCGATCGGCACGCGGCAGGCGACCCTCGGCCCGGCGGCGCTCGCCTGGGCGAACCGGGTCGCGTTCCTGGCCCTCGGCGACCCCAACGCGGCCCTCGACGCCATCGCCTCGGCCGGCTCGCCGGGCGCCGTGGGCGTCGCCGGGCCGCCAAAATCGGCTCCGCGCGACCCGAAAGAGCGGGCGGCGTGGGTCGCGCGAACGCCCGAAGCCCGAGATCTCGTGGCCTTCGGGGTCACGGACGCGTTCGCCGAAGCGCGGGCCCGGCTCGGATTGGATACGTAGCCCGCACGCCCGAGCGTAGCGAGGGAGCGGGCCGACTCGACAGGCCCGGCGGGTCGGAAACGTAACGGTTGCTTGCGATTTTGGGCCCGGGAAGCTAGGTCATCCGGCCCCCATGAGCAGCACCCCGCGCCCTTACGCCTTACGCAACATCGCCATCGTCGCCCACGTCGACCACGGCAAGACGACGCTCGTCGACAAGATGCTCTGGCAAGCGGGGACGTTCCGCGCCAACGAGGTCGTGGCCGAACGCGTCATGGACTCGAACGATCTCGAGCGCGAACGAGGCATCACCATCCTCGCGAAGAACACGAGCGTTCGCTGGAAAGACACGAAGATCAACGTGATCGACACGCCGGGCCACGCCGACTTCGGCGGCGAGGTCGAACGCACGCTCCTCATGGCCGACGCCGCGCTGCTGCTCGTCGACGCGGCCGAGGGCCCGCTGCCGCAGACGCGGTTCGTGCTCCGGAAGTGCCTCGAGCTGGGCTACCCCGTCATCGTCGTCGTCAACAAGATCGACCGCTCCGACGCGCGCCCCGACGAGGTCCACGAGGAGATCTTCGATCTCTTCTGCGACCTCGACGCGAACGACGTGCAGCTCGACTTCCCGGTGCTGTACGCGATTGGCCGGCAGGGCATCGCGAAGCTCAAGCTCGAGGACACGTCGACCGACCTCGCGCCGCTCTTCGAGACCATCCTCGCGAAGGTGCCCGTCGCCCCGGGCGACCCCGAGGGGCCGCTGCAGATCCTGGTCAGCAACGTCGACCACGACGACTACGTCGGCCGCCTCGCGATCGGCCGCATCGTCTCGGGCACCGTGAAGTCGAACCAGCCCGTCGGCGTCGTGAAGGACGGGCGCACCGTCAAGGCCACCATCAAGGTGCTCACCACCTTCGAGGGTCTCAAGCGCGCCGTGGCCACGGAGGCCTACGCCGGCGAGATCGTCGCGATCGCGGGCATCGACGACGTCGACGTCGGCGACACGATCGTCGACCAGAACCCCGGCTGGGAAGAGCGCGCGCTCAAGCGCATCCACGTCGAGCAGCCGACCATCAAGATGCGCATCGGGGTCAACACCTCCCCGTTCGCCGGCAAGAGCAAGCAGACCAAGTTCCTCACGAGCCGGCACCTGCGCGATCGCCTCCTCAAGGAGACGAAGCGCAACCTCGCCATCCGCGTCGAGGAGACCGAGACGCCCGACACGTTCATGGTCCTCGGGCGGGGCGAGCTCCAGCTCGCGATCCTCGTCGAGACGATGCGGCGCGAGGGCTTCGAGTGCCAGCTCGGCAACCCCGAGGTCGTGACCAACACGGTCGACGGCCAGCTCTGCGAGCCGATGGAGCTCACGGTCATCGACGTGCCCGAGCAGTTCATCGGCGTCGTGACCGAGCGCTTCGGCGAGCGGCGCGGCCGCATGGTCAAGATGGCGAACCCCGGGTTCGGGCGCGCGCGGCTCGAGTTCCGCATGCCGAGCCGCGGGATGATCGGCCTGCGCGGCGAGATCCTCACCGCCACGCGCGGCACCGCGCTCCTCAACTCGCTCTTCGACGGCTGGGAGCCGTGGGGCGGCACGATGATGAAGCGCGACACGGGCGCGATCGTCGCCGACCGCGGCGGCGCGGCGACGCCGTACGCGCTCCACCACCTCCAGCCGCGCGGGTCGTTCTTCATCGCGCCGGGCGCCGACGTGTACGAAGGCATGATCGTCGGGGAGCACAACCGCCCGAACGACGCCGACGTGAACGTCATCAAGGAGAAGAAGCTCTCCAACGTGCGAAACCACGGCAAGGACGAGAACGTGCTCCTCGCGCCGCCGCGCATCCTCAACATCGAGACCGCGATGGAGTGGATCGACGCCGACGAGCTGGTCGAGGTGACGCCCGACGCCATCCGCGTCCGGAAGCAGATCCTCCAGATCAACATGCGCCCGCGCCGCAGCGAGGCCATCGAGGACGCGCAGAGCGTCGACTGACGCGTGCCCGCGCCGGGGTCGATGCGACGGCATCGCACAGGAAGGCCCGTCCGCTTCGCCGCCGCGGCCGGCGTCCTCGGCGCGCTGGCCGCGCCCCCTGCCCTCGCGTCTCCGGCGTCCGACGAGCTCGTGCGCCAGGCCCGGGCGCACGAGGCGGCGCACGAAGAGGACCTCGCCCTCCGGCGCTACACCGAAGCGCTGTCGGCCGACCGGACGAGCGCCGACGCCTGGCTGGGCCTCGCGGCGCTGCGCCTGAGGACCGGCGACGCCGCGGAGGCGGAGACGGTCTACACGACGGCGCTCGCCCTGGTGCCGGCGCTGCACGCGGCGCTCCGCGGTCGCGCGGAGGCGCGCTGGGCGCTCGGGCGGCACGCGGACGCGGAGGACGACCTCGAGGCCTTCGCGGCGCTCGAGGGCGACGCGTCGGCGCTGCGCGAGCTCGCCGGGTGGTTCGCCGAGGACGGTCGGGCGCCCGCGCAGCTCGCCACGTGGCGCCGGCTGCTCGCGGCGGCCGTCGGCGCGGAGGACGAGGCGCTCGCGCGCGAGGCGCGGCGCATGGTGAAGGCGCTCGTCGTGCTCGTCGACGGCGCCGATCCGGCGGCCTCGCCCCCCGACCCCGACGCGACCCGGCGCGCCCTGGCCCGCATCGCCGGGCGCGGCGGCTGAGCCGAGGCTACGAAGCGACCAGGTACGGAGCCGGGGCCCCGAGGAACTCCTGCGCGGCCTGGACGACGGCCGTGCGCACGCGCGAGAGCACGCGGTCGCCGTTGCAGAGCACGTGGAGGGGCTCGCGCACGTCCCACCCCTCGACCGAGAGCTCCACGAGCGCGTCGTGCATCAAGTAGCGGCGCGCCGCGACGACCGGGCCGAAGACGACGTGGTCGGCCTGCGCGCAGAACTCGAGGGCGGCGCCGATGGTCTGCGCCTCGTGCGCGATCCACCGCTCTTCGACGGGCAGCGGGCAGTCGTCGCCGAGCGTTCCGAACCGGTCGCCGCCCATCTTGGCGGGCCCGATGAACGGGAGCTCCCGCAGGCGGTCGACCGTCATCGGGAAGGGCGCGAGCCGCTGCGCGTAGGAGGGGCGGGCGAAGAGTGCCAGGCGGATGGAGCCGACGCCGTCGGTGGTCCACGCGGCGGGGCGGTTCTCGACGCCGCCGGGCGCGAGCGCCACGTCGAACACGTTCTCGGCCACGCGCGAGCGGAGGACCGCGGGCGGCAGCTCGATGCCCCGCACGCGCGTCCGCGGGAGGAGCGCCGCGAACGAGGGCAGGAGGTTCGCGATGAGGTACGACGGGCCGGCCACGGTGAGCTCGGGCGCGGGGCCCTGGTCGTCGCGCATCCCGGTGGTCGCGCGGAGCTCCTCCACGGCGTTCGCGATCCGCGGGATCACGTGCCTTCCCGCGGGCGTGGGCGCGACGCCGCGAGCGCCCCGCGAGAGCAGGCGCACGCCGAAATGGCGCTCCAGGCGCGCCATGGCCTTGCTGACCTGCGAGGGCGTCACGCGCATCTCGCGCGCCGCCCCCGAAATCGATCCCGTGCGCTGCACGGCGAGCAGCGTCAGCAGGTCGGCCAAGCGAAGCTCTGGAAATCCCGACACGCGCCGGTGGATACGGGGCAGCGCGGGAGAAGTTTCGCTCCCTTTCGTCGCCCCGTCAGCGCGTCGCGAAGACCGCGAGCCCGAAGCCCCCTGCGACCCACACCACGCCGCGCGGGTCGTCGAAGGTGACGGCAGCGGCCCTTCCGTCGGAGTCCGCGTCGTCGCGAGCGGCGCCGAGGCGCGCCACGATCGACGCCTTCCCCGCGGGATCCACGTGCACGAGGCCCGTCGTGTCGTCGGTCTCCGAGTACACGGCGGCGAAGAGGCTGCCGGCGTCGTCGAGGAAGGCGATCGCGGTGACGCGCCCCTCCCAGGCGAACCGTTGCCACGGCCCGCCATGCTGGCGGAGCACGGCGCCGCCGCGAGCGGTCGACGTGGCATAGGCGACGTGATCGCCTCGCGCGCCGAGCAGGGAGCTCGAGAGGGCCGTGCCCAGCGTGACCGCGCGCCCGGGCAGGGCTTGGACCGGCGTGCAGGTCAGCTCGTCGGTGCCGCGGACCCGCGTGCCCAGCCGACCGGTCTCGTCCGCGGCGAGCGCGACGATGCCGCGCGGGCCGTCGCCCATCATCGCCACGACGAGCCCCGGGACCACGCGCCGCTCGAGCACCCTCCCCGGGCGGGCGGCCAGCAAGCTGCCCGTGCGCGTCCGCACCCAGAGGATGCCCGCCGCGAACACGACGTCGGCGACGGCCACGCCCTCGGGCACCGCCACCGGCTCGAACGACGCGCCTTCATCCTGCGACAGCACGAGCCTGCCGCTCTCCGACACCGCGGCGACCCACGAGTCGTCGGCCGAAAGCGAGACGAGCCGCCCGCGCGGCAGACCGCGCGCCGCGAGGGCCTGGCGGCCGCCCTCGAGGTCGACGCGAAGGAGCTCCGAGGCGCTGCCCGACTTCCCGGCGACGAGCGCGCCCCGGCCAGCGCACGTGATGGCCGAGATGCCTCCCGGCAGGCCGAGCGCGCCGAGGCCCAAGGGCGCTCCCACGCGGGGCCAGGGCGAAGCCGCCCAGGGCAGGCCGAGGGGCTCGTCGCCCGCGACGCGCTCGTCGAGGAGCGGGTCTTCTTCGGCTTTCCCTTCGTCCTCCACCTCGGCGTCGGCGTCCATGGCGGGGAGGTCCTCGTCCCGGAGCTCTTCGTCGGGGTCGAGCGGCCCTTCTTCGGCAAAATCGAGGCTGAGCGGCGTGCCCTCCTCGCCGGCGCCGAAGTCCTCGTCAGGCGCGCGCCGGTCGAGCGGGTCCTCGTCCTCGATCGAGACGCCCTCCTCGCCGGTGTCGAGCAGCTCGGTGTCGCCCACATCGAGGTCCGCCGAGTCGGTCACCTCGTCGAGCCACCCGCTCTCCTCTTCGTCGCCGTCGAGCTCGTTCGCGTCGAGGGGGTCGTCCTCCCCGGTCGAATCGTCGAGCGACGCGTCCCCCTCGCTCGCAGCCGCGTCCGCGAGGTCCTCGAAATCCTTGTGGGAAGGCCCCTCGGGGTCGCCGTCGCCGTCGATTGGGGGAAGCTCGTCGAGCTCGTCGTCGTCGACCTCGGCCAAAGGCTTCAGGGCGCCGGGAGAGACCCCAGGAAGAGCACCAGGTCGGGTAGGCGCCGGCATCGGTTTGGCGCCAAAAGAGCTAGTGGGCCGGCGAGCAATGTCAACGAAGGCCAAAGCCTACATCCTCCGACAGAAAAACTCCTGAGACGCCCATGTGCCGCGCACACCCGCCTGAGCCCATCATGCTTTAGGCTCTGGCGAGAACTGACGGAGGTTTCCAGAAATGACGATGTCCACGCGCGAGAGCATGCGGCGCGAGCTCAAGGAGCTCGCCAAGCTGGCCGACACCCTGGGCAAGAGCCCCGCTGTGGACGTCGAGGTCGACGCGGGACCTGATTTCGCGAGCCACACGCTCGAGCGGCCCGTCACCCCGGCGAGCGCGTCGCGCGTGTCCGTCCCGCCGTTCTCGATGCCGACGCAGCCGCCGCAGTACGCCGACCCCTTCGAGACCAAGAAGGGCTCGAAGAAGGGCACGGGCATCCTCGCCGTGATCGTCGGCGCGGGCCTCGCGGCCGCCATGATTGGCGGCGCCGCGGTCGGCATGTCGCACAGCGGCGCCTCGGCCTCGGCCGACCACGCGGCCGCCGCGAGCCTCGCCCCTGCCGCCGACAAGGCCGAGGCGCCCGCCGACGCTCCGCAGGCCCCGCAGCAGGCCGCCGCCGTGGCGCCCGCGGCGGCCCCCGTCGCTCCCGCGGCCGCGCCGGTCGCTCCTGCCGCGGCGCCCGCCGTCGCGAAGACCACGGCGCCCGCGGCCGCCCCGGTCGTCCACAGGCACTTCGCCCCGAGGCCCGTCGTGGCGGCAGCCGCCAAACCCGCCGCGGCGTCGCGCACGAACTCCTCGACCGACGACGGCCTCGCTGCCCTCGCCGGCGCTCCGGCCAAGCCCACGAAGGCCGCGCCCGCTCCGGCGGCGGCAAAGCCGGCGAAGGCCGCGGCCGCGAGCAGCGGCGGCGGCGACTCGCTCGAAGACCTCATCAAGAAGGAAGTCGCCGCCGGCAAGTAGCCGGCCCCTCTTCCCTCGCCGTCCGTCCTTCGAGCCCGGGTCGATTCGTTCGATCCGGGCTCGATGCGTTCCATGCCCGGCCAGATTGATGCGACGGCAACGCCAGCCCGACCACACGATGTGTCGCTTCGACGACGGCGTGTGAGAAATGCGACGCCGCTGTCATGCCTCGCGTGCTCGCGCGGGCCCACGAAGAGCGTCGAATTTCCAGCTCCGAGCCTCGAAGAAGTCCTGCCGAGAACTCGGCACACAGTGTGCTTCAGCTAAGCGGCGAGGCTGGAAAAGTTGACTCCAGCATCTCCTCGCAGAGCTGTACTCATGTCGGACCGTTCGCATTTCTGGCTTCGTGTCGTCGGCCTCTCGCTCATTCTGGCTGCGGAGTTCGGCCCGCGTCTCTGGAACGCGGCGCAGCCTGGCGCTCCGGCCCCGCTCGAAGCGTCCGCCGAAACGCGCTGAAACTGCGCGCGGCTCGTTTTGAGAGCCGCAAACTTGCGGATCGGTTGCATCCGCGCCCGCGGCGCGTAGCCTCCGGTGGCCTTCGGCCGCCGACCCATGCGCCTGCTCGTCCTTTCCCGCAACGCGACGCTCTACTCGACGCGACGGCTCGTCCTTGCCGCCCGCGCACGGGGCCACCTGGTCTCCGTGGCGGACCCGCTCGACTTCCGCATCGTCATCTCCCGCGGCCGCCCGTCGCTCTACCTGGGTGACAAGCCGGCCCCGCACGCCGACCTCGTGCTCCCGCGCATCGGCGCGTCGATCACGAACTACGGGCTCGCCGTGGTGCGGCAGTTCGACCTCATGGGCGTGCCGGTGCTCAACACCGCGCTCGCCATCGCTCGGTCGCGCGACAAGCTGCGCGCGATGCAGCTCCTCACGAAGCGCGACATCGACGTGCCCGTCACCGTCTGCGCGCGCACCCCGGGGTCCATCGAGCACGCGCTCTCGCTCGTCGGCGGGGCGCCGTGCATCGTCAAGCTCCAGCAGGGGGCGCAGGGCATCGGCACCATGATCGCCGAGACGCCTCAGGCCGTGACTTCGCTGCTCGAGACGCTCTGGGCCATGGGGCAAGACA
Source organism: uncultured delta proteobacterium (assembly GCA_963797395.1). Taxonomy (GTDB): domain Bacteria; phylum Myxococcota_A; class Polyangia; order Polyangiales; family Polyangiaceae; genus Palsa-1150. The sequence goes on along the minus strand of CAWCPA010000006.1, from coordinate 2,014,698 downwards.
TCATCCTCCAGCAGTACATCGCCGAGGCGAAGGGCCGTGACCTCCGGGCCATCGTCGTGGGCGGCCGCGTCATCGCGTCGATGCGCCGGCAGGCGAAAGCGGGGGAGTTCCGGTCCAACCTGCACCGCGGCGGGCTCGGCGTCCGCGCCCCCCTACAGGACAGCTACCGGCGCGCCGCGGTGGCGGCGACCCGCGTCATGGGGCTCGAGGTGGCCGGCGTCGACATGCTCGAGACGCGCGAGGGCCCGAAGATCCTCGAGATCGAACAGCTCCCCCGGGCTCGAGGGCATCGAGCGGGCGAGCGGCGTCGACGTGGCCTCGGCCGTGCTCGCGCACGCGGAGCGCTACCTCACGCGCCGCCGCGACCGCAAGAAGAGCAAGACGACGCTCGACGACGAGCGCCGCCTGTCGCGCCTCCGGGCCGATTCGCCGCTGCCGATCCTCCCGCGCCGGCGCGCCGGGCTGAACGGCGGGTGAAGCGCGCGGCGCAGGGGCCCGCGAGGCTCCGGATCGAGCGCGACGGCGAGGTCGGCCTCTGGACGATCGACCGCCCCGAGGTGCGCAACGCGTTCGACTTCCCGACGTTCGAAGCGCTCCTCGCGGCGCTCCGGGCGGCCCGCGCCGACAGGACGCTCCGGGCCGTCGTGCTGACCGGAGCGGGTTCGACGTTCGTGTCGGGCGGCGACCTGCGGGCCTTCCGCGACGCGTCGAGCCGCGCCGACGCGACGCGGCTCGCCACGCTCGGCCGGCGGGTGTGCGAGGACATGGCGGCCCTGCCGGTGCCGGTCATCGCCGCCCTGCCGGGACCGGCCATCGGCGGCGGCGCGGAGCTGGCGCTCGCGTGCGACATGCGGGTCGCCGATCCGCGCGCGAGGCTGTCCTTCAAGCACGCGCGGATGGGCGTCACCACGGCGTGGGCGCTTTTGCCGAAGCTCGTCGGCCTCGTCGGGCACGGCCAGGCGGCGCGCCTGCTGCTGGCAGGGCACGAGCTCGACGCCGCGGAGGCGCTGCGCGTCGGGCTCGTCGAGGGCGTCAGCGCCGAGGGCGAGAGCGTCGCCACGGCGCTGGCCTGGGCGCGGGACGTCGCGAAGGCCGCGCCGGCCGCGATCGCGGGCATGAAGGAGCTCCTGTCGGCGGCGGCCAGGGCGCCGGCCGCCCAGGCGGCGCGCGAGAAAGCCCTGTTCGTCGCGGGGTGGGCCGGACCCGATCACGACGAGGCCGTCGAGGCGTTCTTCGAGGGCCGCCCGCCCGTCTGGCGGCCGCGCAAGCGCGCGCGCTAGGTCGGCAGCGCCCCGAGCACCCGTCGAGCCTCCTCGTCGACGGCGGCCAGCGAGGCGTCGGCTTGCGGCCAGCGGCCGGCGCCCGCCTCCGCCTCGAGCGCGAGGAGCGCGCTGACGAGCCCCTCGGCGCCCAGGCTCGCCGCTTGCCCGCGCAGCCTGTGCGCGGCGTACCCGACCGCCGCGCGATCGCGGCCGGCGACGCCCTCGCGCAACCGTTGCCGGCCCGCCTCCGCCTCCGACCGGAACTGCACGATGATGCGCGCGAGCAGCGTCCGGTTGCCCTGAAGGCGCGCGAGCGCCGCGCCGAGGTCGACCGCCGGCGCCTCGATCTTCTGCGATGCCGTGGCATCGACCCCCGCGAGGAGCGCGAGGAGACGCGCGGCGTCGAGGGGCTTCGGAACGTGGTCGTCCATGCCGGCCCGGCGGGCCCGCTCCTGGTCGTCGGCCGTGGCGCTCGCGGTCAGCGCGACCAGCCGCAGCCGGCTCCCCGCCCCGCCCGCCGTCCCGCCGGACTCCTCGAGCACGCGGATCCGCCGGCTCGCCTCGTATCCGTCGAGCACGGGGAGCTGGCAGTCCATCAGGACCACGTCGTAGGGCTCGCGGCGCACCGCCTCGATCGCCTCGAGCCCGTCGAGCACCGCGTCGAACCGGTACCCGCCGGCGCGCAGGATCTCCCCGACCACCTCGGCGTTGATGGGCGTGTCCTCGACGAGGAGGATGCGCAGGCCCGCGCCGCGCCGCGCCGGCGCGGCCCGTGACGGCGCGGCCCGCACCGGGGTCGCGCGCTCGGCCGCCCGGTCGACCGCCAGCGTGAACCAGAAGGTGGAGCCCACGTCCGGCCGGGTCTCCACGCCGATCTGCCCGCCCATCCGCGCGACGAGCTCCCGGCAGATGGCGAGCCCGAGCCCCGAGCCGCCGTAGCGCCGCGTGGCCGCCGCGTCGGCCTGCGCGAACGGCTGAAAGAGGCGGGCCAGCGCGCTGTCCGGGATGCCGATGCCGGTGTCGCGCACCTCGACGCGGAGCGTCGCCCGGTCCCCGGTCACGTCGCTCGCGGTCGCCGTGACGACGACCTCGCCGCGCTCGGTGAACTTCACGGCGTTGCCGAGGAGGTTCGTGAGGATTTGCCGCACCCGCCCCGGATCGCCGACGACGTCGATGGCGGCGCTCGGGTCCGGCCGGCACGCGAGCGACAGCCCCTTCTGCTCGGCCGTGACGGACATCATGCTGGCCACGTCGACGAGCACCTCGGGGAAGAAGAACGGCACGCGCTCGAGCTCGAGCTTGCCCGCCTCGGCCTTCGAAAAATCGAGGATGTCGTTGATGACCGAGAGGAGGAGCTCCGCCGAGGTGTGCGCGACCTCCACGTAGCGGCGCTGCCGGTCGTCGAGCGACGTGCGCGCGAGGAGGTCGACCATCCCGATGACGCCGTTCAGCGGCGTGCGCAGCTCGTGGCTGATGTTCGCGACGAACGCGCTCTTGGCCTGGCTGGCCGCGACGGCGTCCTCCCGGGCGCGCGCCAGCTCCGCCTCCGCGGCGCGCCGCATCTCGGCGAGCCGGTGCCGCTCGGTCACGTCGCGCGCGACGATCTGCTTGGCGACGACGCGCCCCGCGCCGTCGTACACGGGCGAGCGGACGCCCTCGATGTGCACGAAGTGGCCGTCCTTGTGGCGGAGCGACCACTCGGTCGGCTCCGGCGGGACCTCGCCGGACGCGCGGATCGACTCGGCCATGCGAGTCAGGACGCCGCGCGACTCGGGCGCCGCGAGCTCGACGGGCCGGAGCCGCGCCCACTCGGCGGGCGTGTAACCGGTCATCGCCTCGACCGCGGGGCTCGCGTAGAGGCACCGGCCGTCGAGGTCGAAGACGAGGATCGCGTCGCGGGACCCCTCGATGAGCGCGCGGTACCGGTCGCGCTCCGCCGTGACCTCTTCGAGCCGCCGCGCCAGCTCGCCGTTTTCCTCGCGCTCGCTCCCCCCGTCCATCGGCGCGCTCATCGTCGGGCGTCGTCGAGCGCGGCGGCGAGCGCGTGGAGCTCGTCGTCGGTGGTGTAGAAGTGCGGGCTCACGCGGATGCCGCACTTCGGGCGGTAGTCGTGGAAGAAGCGCCGCCGGAGGAGCTCGCGGGACGCCTGCTCGGCGCCCGGGAAGTCGACGCACACGGTGCCGCCGCGCGCGTCGTCGGCGGACGGGGTGTTCACGCGCAGCCCGCGCTCCTCGACGAGCTGCCGCAAGAGGCCCGTCTGGCGGAGCGACTTGGCGCGGATCGCGGGGGCGCCGAGCCGCGCGACGATCTCCCAGCCGGCGCGCGCCGTGTAGATCGCAGGGATCGGCATGGTGCCGCCGATGAACCGCCAGGCGTCGTCGGCCCAGCGCATGGGGCCCATGTCGAACGCGAACGGCTCGGCGTGCGCGAACCAGCCCGCGGCCATCGGCGTCAGGTGCGGCCGCAGGTCGGGCCGGACGTAGAGGTACGCGGCGCCCGGACCGCCGCACGCCCATTTCACCGACCCCCCGCACGCCATGTCGCAGCCCCACTCGCCGAGCGCCAGCGGGACCGTCCCCGCGGACTGGTACACGTCGAGGAGGACCATCGCGCCGACCGCGTGCGCGCGCTCGATCACGCGCCGCGCGTCGACCAGGCCGCTCGAGCGGAAGGCGACGTGCGAGATGGGCACGATGAGCGTGCGCTCGTCGATCGCCTCGAGGAGCCGCTCGACCGGCGGGTTCACGCCGTCGACGCTGGGCACGACGACGACCTCCGCGCCGCGGCGGGCCTGCTCGCGCCACACGTAGTGCACCGTCGAGAAGTTGAGGTCGTCGTACACGACCTTCCGTCGAGGACCGTCGAAGGAGAGGCAGCTCGCGACGGTCGACTGCGCGATCGAGACGTTGGGCAGGATGCACACCGTGCCGGGCCCCACGCCCAGGACGCCCGCGATGAGGTCCCCGAGCTCCCGCACGGCGGGCAGCCAGTGCTCGCCCCAGGAGGCGATCGAGTCGCCCTCCCACTCGTCGACGAACCGCGACGCGAAGTCGCGGGCCCGGGCCGGCATCGCCCCGAGCGAATGGCTGACGAGGTGCACCCCCTTCGAGAGGGAGGGAAACTCGGCTCGAGAGGCCAGGAGCGGCTGCTCGTCCATAGGAAACAGTCTAGCGCGCTGCTACAACGTCATCCGCCCATGGAGCCCACACCCCCGCATGCCGGCTATTACGGTCGCTTCGGCGGCCGTTTCGTCCCCGAGACGCTGGTCCCCGCCCTCGACGAGCTCGCCCACGCGTGCGAGACGGTCGTCGCGGGCGACGCCTTCCAGCGCGAGTGGCGAGGGCTCCTGACGACGTACGTGGGCCGCGCCACCCCGCTGACCGACGCGCGCCGCCTGGCCCGCGCGCTCGACCCCGACGGCCGCGTCCTCGGCCGCCTCTGGCTGAAGCGCGAAGACCTCTGCCACACGGGCTCGCACAAGATCAACAACGCGCTCGGCCAGGTCCTCCTCGCGAAGAAGATGGGCAAGACCCGCATCATCGCCGAGACGGGCGCCGGCCAGCACGGCGTGGCCACGGCCACCGCGTGCGCGCTCTTCGACCTGCCCTGCGACGTGTTCATGGGCTCCGAGGACGTGAGGCGCCAGGCGCCGAACGTCGGGCGCATGGCCCTCCTCGGCGCGCGCGTCGTGCCGGTCGAGAGCGGGTCGCGCACGCTGAAGGACGCGATGAACGAGGCCCTGCGCGACTGGGTCACGAACGTCAAGACGACGCACTACTGCATCGGCAGCGCCGCCGGCCCGCACCCGTATCCCGAGCTCGTCGCGAAGTTCCAGACGGTCATCGGCGACGAGGCGCGGGCGCAGGTCCTCGAGGCGCAGGGCTCCCTGCCCGACGCGGCGATGGCGTGCGTGGGCGGCGGGTCGAACTCGATCGGCCTGTTCCGCGGCTTCGTGAAGGACGAGGGGGTCGCGCTCTTCGGGGTCGAGGCCGCGGGCGAAGGCATCGCCACCGGCAAGCACGCCGCGACGCTCACGATGGGCAAGGTCGGCGTCCTCCACGGCTCGCGCAGCTACGTGCTCTACGACGACGGCGGGCAGATCACGGAGGCGCACTCGATCAGCGCGGGCCTCGACTACCCGGGCGTCGGCCCCGAGCACTCGTCGCTCAAGGACTCGGGCCGCGCGACGTACCTCAGCGCCACCGACGAAGAGGCGCTGGCCGCGGTGTCCCGCGTCGCGCGCACCGAGGGCATCCTCGTGGCGCTCGAGACGGCGCACGCGTTCGCGCGCGTCGGCGACGTGGCCCGGCAGGTGGCCGCGGCGCGCGGGCGCCCGGCGACGATCGTGCTCGGCCTCTCCGGCCGCGGCGACAAGGATCTCTCGACCCTGCTCGACCGGCTCGGCGCCGGCGGCGCGCGCGGAGGTGCCTCGTGAACCGCCTCGATCGCATCTTCGGCGACAAGCGCAAGGTCCTCGTCGCGTACCTCTGCGTGGGCGACCCGAGCGTCGACGAGAGCGTCGCGATTGCGCGGGCGTGCGTCCGGGCCGGGGCCGACGTCCTCGAGCTCGGGGTGCCGTTCAGCGACCCGATTGCCGACGGCCCCGTCATCGCCCGCGCGAGCCAGCGCTCGATCGCGGCCGGCGGCGGCCTCGAGGCCACCCTGCGCTGCGCGCGCACCGTCCGCGCGGCCGAGCCGAACGCCGGCATCGTGCTGTTCGGATACTACAACCCGCTCATCGCGCGCGGCGAGACGCGCTCGGTGGTCGACGCGGCCGAGGCCGGGGTGGACGCGCTGCTCGTCGTCGACCTGCCCGCCGAGGAAGGGGTCGAGCTCCGGACGGAGGCCGCCTCGCGAAGCCTCGGGGTCATCCCGCTGCTCGCGCCGACGAGCAGCCGCGACCGCGTGGCCGCGGCGCGTCAGGCGGCGAGCCTCGCGCCCGCGCCGTTCGTCTACTACGTGTCCGTCGCGGGCGTGACGGGCACCGACGCGCTCCACGCGTCGGGCGCGGGCGCGCGCGCCGGGGCTCTCCGGGGCGAGATGGGGCGCCCGGTCGTGGTCGGCTTCGGCATCGACTCGCGCGAGAAGGCGCGGGACGCGGCGAAGCAGGCCGACGGGGTGGTCGTGGGCACGGCGCTCGTCCGCGCGATCGAGGGCGCGGCGACTCCGCAAGAGCGAATCGCCGCGGCCGAACGGCTCATCCGCGATTTGCGGGCCGGCGTGGACGAGTCGGGGGGCTGAAGCGACGCCGAGATCAGGCCGGTATCGCGCGGGTCCGGTACGCCCGCTATCCTCCGCGCCGCACCCCGGGCGCTGTCGTGTTTTGCGGGTGCGATTCACTCCATGCTCCTCCTCTGCCTCTCCGACATCCACGGCAACCTCGACGCCCTCCGCGCCGTGCTCGCCACCGCCGAGCGGCGCAGCTTCCACAAGCTGCTCGTCGCCGGCGACATCGTCTTCCCCGGTCCCGAGCCCGTCGAGACCTGGCGCCGGCTCGCCGCGGCCGGCGCGATCATGGTCCAGGGCCTCACCGACCGCGCGGTCGCCACGCTCGACCCCTCGGGCCTCCACCCCAAGAGCGAGCACGAGCGCGAGCGCCTCGAGCGCATGCGCTCTACCCGCGACGCGCTGGGCGACCTGATCCTCCAGCGCATCCGGCGCCTGCCCACGCACGCCCGCGTCCCCCTCGAGGACGGGGGCGAGCTCCTGCTCGTGCACGGCTCGCCGGCCGATCCGGGCGAGCCCCTCACGCACGACATGAGCGACGAAGAGATCAACGCGCTCATCGGCGACGACCCCGCGGACGTGATCGTCTGCGGCGCGAGCCACCTGCCCTTCGACCGCGTGGTCGGCGGGGTCCGCGTCGTGAACGTGGGAAGCGTCGGCGAGGCGCCGGGCGGCTCGCGCGTGGCGCACGCGACCTGGATCGAGTCGACCCCCCGCGGCCTCCACGTCGAGCCCATCATGGTGCCCCTCACGCAGCCCTCGTTCGAGGGCGCGCGCCCGTGAAGCGGGCGGAGCCGACCAGGCTGACGAGGAAACTGGATCGAGACGCCCCTAGTTTGCGACGATCCACTTCGTGAATCGCCCCGGGCTCGCCAAGGCCCGCGCCCTACCGATGGTGGTGACGCGGCAAACGCTCCTCGTGCGCGCGACGGAGTCGCGCTGGCGCGAGATGTTCGCGGGCGCCGACGTCGTGAGCGAGGGGTGCGCGCGCGACGAGGCCCTCGGCCGCATGTGGTATGGCTCGACGAGCTTGATCCTCGCGGCCCCGCCCGAGCAGATCCCCTTCCTCGCGGCCGTCGCGGGCCGCGACATCCACGTGCGCGTGCGGGCCTTGCGTGCCGCCTACCGAGAGGCGGCGTCGCGCGCCCCGGGGCGCCTGGGGCGGATCTCCTGCGAGGTGCGCATCGCGGCCGATCCGCGAGGCGTGAGGATTGACGTCGACGTCCAGGCGCCTTTGATAGAGAGACGCGCGGTCGCCAGACCCGCGCTCTGCATTTCCCACATGTCCAGCACGACGAACGAAGGACCCGGCTTCGGAGGGCGGAGGCGACGGCGTCGCAAGGGCGGCACCGTCATTCACGTGGTGTTCGGCGCGCAGGGCGGCCGCATCCAGGAGCCCGCGGGCGTCCCGAGCGCCCCGCCGACCCTCCCGCCGCCGCCCGAGCCGCGCGAGCCGGTGACCGATCTGTTCACGCGCCGCGAGGTCGCGAAGCTGCTCGGCGTGTCCGAGACGCGCCTGCGCTCCCTCGATCGCGCCGACATCGTCTCTCCCTCCGGCCAGCGCGGAAAGCAGCGCGCGTACACCTTCCAGGACCTCATCGCGCTCCGCGCGACGCGCGAGCTCCTCCAGCAGCGCGTGCGCCTCAAGGACGTCGCGAAGGCCATCGGCGCGCTCCGCGCGACGCTTCCGCGCGTCACGCGCCCGCTCCAGGAGCTCCGCATCGTCGGCGACGGCCGGCGCGTCATCGTCCGCTCCGACGCCGGCAGCTTCGAGCCGCTCACCGGGCAGATGGTCCTCGACTTCCAGGTCCAGTCGCTGCGCGACGACGTCGTGCGCCTCCTCCGCCCCGAGACGAGCCCCACGCGCGCCCGCACCGCGTACGACACGTACGTGCAGGCCAGCGCCCTCGACGAAGATCCCGCGACCTACGACCGCGCCGAGGAGCTCTACGCGCAGGCCATCCGCCTCGATCCGACCCTCGCCATCGCGTACACGAACCTCGGCAACATCCGCTTCCGGCGGGGCGACGAGACCGGCGCCGAGGAGCTCTATCGCCAGGCGATCGACGTCGACCCGCGCCAGCCCGAGGCGCACTACAACCTCGGCTACGTCACGCTCGAGCGCGGCGACGCCGAGGCCGCCGCGAAGTACTTCGACCGCGCCCTCGAAGGCGACCCGCGCTTCGCGGACGCGCACTTCAACCTCGCGATGGCCCTCGAGCAGCTCGGCGAGCGCGCCCGCGCGCGCCCGCACTGGAAGAAGTACCTCGACCTCGAGCCGAGCGGCACGTGGGCCGACGTCGCGCGCGAGCACCTGGGCATCAAGGGCTGAGCCCATCGGGTCCGAACGTCTTGCCCGCCCGTCCAAGCGCGTTCGGGCGGCGTCCAAGCAGGTCCGGACGTCGTCCAAACGCCTTGGGGCGGCGTCCAAGCCCGATGGGGCGAGGAGCGAGGTTGTCCCGCCGCCGTCCGGACGCCCTTGGACGCTCACCAAGCGCCTTTGGACGCTCACCAAGCGCCCTGGGACGCCGTCCGGACCCGGATCCTCGTCGTCCAAGGGCCTTCTGTGGGCGCCCGAACCCGCTTGCTCGCGGGTCGAGAGGAACTGCCGCCGACAGGAACGGTCCTTCCGTCCACCCGGACACCCTGCCCAGCCCGATGGCCCGCGTCGCGTGCGCGGGGAACGACCCTCCGACCCCGATCCAGCGTGGCTCCAGCCCGTACGCGCGGAGCCTTCCAGCCACGGTCGAGCGAGTCAGCCCGAGCCCTCGCCTCGCCCGGGCGTGCGGGCTGGACGTCCCTCCGCGAAGAAGGCCCGGATCGCCGTGACGACGGCGTCCTGCTGGTCCTCCCGCATCGCAGGGAAGATCGGGAGGGCCAGCGCGGTCGCGCAGACCTCCTCGGCGACCGGGAGAGGCGGCTCGCCCAGCGCGGCGAAGCACGGCTGCCGGTGCAGCGGGACCGGGTAGTACACCCGGGCCTCGATGCCCTGCGCCCGCAGGGCCTCGCCCAGCGCGTCCCGCCGGGCGCTCCGCACCACGAAGGCGTGCCACGCGTGCTCGGCGGGCCGGGACGGCGCCGACGGAAGGACCAACGGGGCGGGCGCGAGCTCGGCGAGGTACCGCCTCGCGATCCGGCTGCGGGCCTCCTGCCAGGAGCGAAGGCGGGGCGCCTTCGCGAGGAGCACCGCGGCCTGGAGCGCGTCGAGGCGGCTGTTCCGGCCGATCTCTCCGTGCACGTACGGCCCCACCGCGCCGTGCGCGCGCAGGCGGCGCACGTGCGCCGCGAGGTCCTCGCGGTCGGTGACGACCGCGCCGCCGTCGCCCCACGCGCCCAGGTTCTTCGCGGGGAAGAAGCTGAAGCACGCCGCGTCTCCCCCTGCCCCGCTCGGCCGCCCCGCGCCGTCGCGCGCGCCGATTGCCTGCGCGGCGTCCTCGAGCAGCGCGAGCCCTTCGCCGCGCGCCAGGTCCCGCAGGGCGGCGACCGGCCCGCAGAGCCCGAAGAGGTGCACCGGCAGGATCGCCCCCACGCGCAGCCCCGCCGCGCGCGCCCGCGCGAGCGCGGCGCCCACCGTGCGCGCGCTCGCGTTCATCGTGTCGCGCTCCACGTCGCAGAAGACCGGCCGCGCGCCCACGGCCGCCACCGCCTCCGCGGCGGCGATGAACGACAGCGCGGGGGTGATCACCGCGTCGCCCGCCTTCACGCCGAGCGCGCGGAGCGACAGCTCCAGCGCGTCGGACCCCGACGCCACGCCCACCGCGTGCGCGACCCCGCACTCGCCCGCGAGCCAGCGCTCGAAGGCCTCGACCCGCGGGCCGAGGATGAAGCGCCCCTCCCGCGCCACGTCCCGCACCGCGGCGAGCACGTCGTCGGCGACCGCGGCCTCCTGCGCCGCGAGGTCGTTGAGCGGGACGCGGATCACCACTTGCGGTGGAGCAGCGACGGAAGCGACGTCCGCACCTGGTCCTGGTATGCGAAGATCGCATCGGGGCGGTCGCGACGCCCTCGCCCTCGGAGCACTGCGCGATGACCTCGCCCCACGGGTCGATGACGACCGACTTGCCGAACGTCTGCCGGCCGCGCGGGTGCCGGCCGTGCTGCGCGGGCGCGAGCACGTACACCTGGTTCTCGATGCGCGCGCGCGCGGAGCAGCGGCAGCCAGTGGTCCTTGCCCGTGGTGACCGTGAAGGCCGCGGGCACCGTGACGACGCGCGCGCCCTGATCGACGAGCCGCCGGTAGAGCTCCGGGAAGCGGACGTCGTAGCAGATGCTCAGCCCGAGCCGGACGCCGAGGAGCTCCGCCGTGATCGCCTCGGACCCGGCGCTCGTCGCGGCGCTCTCGCGGAGCGTGGTGCCGTCGGCCAGGCTCACGTCGAAGAGGTGCACCTTGCGGTAGGTCGCGGCGATCTCGCCCTCGGGATCGACCAGCACGCTCGTGTTGTACGGACGCGAGAGATCCTCGCTGCGCTCCGGCATCCCGCCGCCGAGCAGCCAGACGCCCGCCTCCTTCGCGGCGGCGGTCAGCGCCCCGAGGATGGGCCCGGGGAACGCCCCGTCGAGCCGCTCGGCGAGCTCGCGCTTCTGGGCTTCTTCGCCCATGAACGCAAAGTTCTCCGGCAAGGTCACGAGCTGGGCCCCGGCCCGGGCCGCTTCTGCCACCCAGTGACGGACGCGCTCGAGGTTCCGCGCGAGGTCGTCCTGCGTATTGAGCTGAACTACCGCGACCCGCATGGGGAAAGGTTATAGTCCCTCCCGCGCCGAATGGAGCTCAAGAACCTCATCGAGACTCACCTCAATCTCCCCCGGCTCTCGAAGGATCTCGACGAGCTGGGAGCGCCCGGGCGCCTCTGGTCGGTGGCCCAGTGGACGCGCGCCGACCTCGCGATCCTCTGGGAGGCGTCGAAGGGCTTTCGGCCGCTCACGCTCGACGATCTCGTGCCGCCTTCGGCCGGCCCCGCGGAGGTCGTCCACGAGGGCAAGAACTCGCTCCCGTTCTTCTCGCGCTTTCGCAAGCACTTCTTCCGCCCCGCCGCGGACGCGGAGCCGCAGGAGCTCGTCGGCTACAACGACCAGTCGACGAGCGTCTTCACGGGCCCCGGCTACTACGTCGCGCGAGCGTCCGCGGAGGCCGGCGAGATCGACTTCGACTACACGAAGACGCCGTCCGCCAAGGTCGACGCGTGGCCGCCGCTCGCGCCGAGCACCGCCCGCCTCGGGCGCTTCGTGTACGGCGGAGCGATCGACGTCGTGCGGGGCATCTCGTCGCATGTCTCCATCGGCCGCGTGCGCAAGAACGGGCGCGACGAGGACGTATGGTTCGTGCTCGTCCGGCTCGCGGAGGCATGAGCGACGCGAGCTACACCCTCCGGCTGCTCGAGAGCGTCCGCGAGGTCCCCGCCGCCGACTGGGACGCGCTCGTCGGCGACGACAGCTCTCCGTTCGTCGAGCACCGCTGGCTCGACGCGCTCGAAGAGACCGGGTGCGTGGGCGGCGACACCGGATGGGTGCCGGCGCACCTGTCCATCTGGCGCGGCGACAAGCTCGTGGCCGTCGCGCCCTCGTACCTGAAGGGGCATAGCGAGGGCGAGTTCGTCTTCGACTGGAGCTGGGCCGACTTCGCGCAGCGCGCGGGCATCCGCTATTACCCGAAGGTCGTCGTCGCGGTCCCCTTCACGCCGGCCACGGGCGACCGGGTGCTCGTCGCGCCCGGCGAAGACCGCGCGACCCTCACGCGCCTCGTCGCGCAGGCCGCGCGCGAGTGGAGCGGCCGCGCGAAGACCTCCAGCGTGCACGTGCTCTTCCCGCGAGAAGACGAGGCGAAGGCCTGGGAGGCCGCCGGGTACCTGCGGCGCGAGGGCTTCCAGTTCCACTGGTTCCGCGACGGCGCGACGAGCTTCGACGGCTACCTCTCGCGGTTCAACTCGAAGCGCCGGAACCAGATCAAGCGCGAGGTCCGAGGCGTGCGCGAGGCCGGGCTCGTCGTCGAGACCCTGCCGCCCGAGGCGCACACGCGCGAGGTCGCGCGCGCGATGCACGCGCTCTACGCGTCCACGATCGACAAGCACGGCGTGTGGGGCCGCCTCTACCTGAACGAGCGCTTCTTCGAGACGATCGTCGAGCGCTTCCAGGACCGGCTCGCGTGGGTGGTCGCGCGCCCCGAGGGCTCGACGCGGAGCGGCAAGGACATCGTCGCGGGCGCCTTCAACGTGGCGCGCGGGGCCAGGCTCTACGGGCGGTACTGGGGCACGCGCACCGAGGTGCCGTTCCTGCACTTCGCCGTCTGCTACTACGCGGGCATCGAGTACTGCCTCGAGCGCGGCATCGACGTCTTCGAGCCGGGCGCGGGCGGCGAACACAAGCGCGCCCGCGGCTTCGTGCCCACGCTGACGCACTCCGCCCACTGGCTGGCCGACCGCCGCCTGCGCGCCGCCCTCGAGCCGTGGCTCGACCGGGAGCGCGAACGGGTCCGCGGGCTCGTCGCGTCCGGCGGCGACGACTCCGAGTAGCCGCCCTCCGCGGCGCTCCGCGGGAGCAGCCGCGAGCGGCGGCCTGACCGAACCATGACACACGCGGACCGGCGTGACGGAAACGTGGCTGCGCCGCGAGTCGTTCCGCCGTACCAAAACGACGTGCTCACCCTCTTCTTCATCGCGCTCTTCGTCCTCCACTGGCAGGCGTCCGTCTTCCTGCAGACGTTCTTCCTGCACCGGTACGGGGCGCACCGGCAGTTCACGATGACCAAGGGCTGGGAGCGCTTCTTCCACCTGATGACGTACCTCGTGCAAGGCCCGAGCTACCTGAACCCGCGGGCTTACGCGATTTTGCACCGGATGCACCACGCGTACAGCGACACGCCGATGGATCCGCATTCGCCGATTCACGAGCCGAACTTCTTCAAGATGATGTGGAAGACGAAGGAGCGGTACGAGGACGTGAAGTACCGCCGCACGCCCATCGACCCCCGCTTCGACGGCGGCTACCCCGAGTGGCCGCTCCTCGACGACAAGCTCTCGAACATGCGCATCGCGGTCGGCTGGGGAACCCTCTACGCGCTCTTCTACATCGCGCTCGCGCCGCACTGGTGGCTCTTCCTGCTCCTTCCGGGGCACTGGCTCATGGGGCCCGTGCACGGCGCCATCGTGAACTGGGCCGGCCACAAGTATCGGCTACCGGAACTACGACAGCGACGACAACTCGAAGAACTCGCTCGTCTTCGACGTGCTCACGATGGGCGAGCTCTTTCAGAACAACCACCACAAGTGGGGGCAGTCGCCCGACTTCGCGGTGCGCTGGTTCGAGATCGACCCCGCGTACCAGATCATGCGCGTCTTCGAGTGGGTCGGCGCCATCGACATGACCGGCGCGCAAAAGTCGCGCTGGGCGCCGGCGAAGACCGCGCGGAAGGCGCTCGCCCCGGTGGTCGCACACGTGCTGCCGCTGCCCGCGCCCCCTCAAGACGCGGAGTAGCGCGGCCCCGGCGACCGGCGAGGGTAGCGCTCGCAGGCCGACCTGTCAGAATCCGGGGGAGCCATGCGCGCGTGGAGCCTCGCCGTCCTTGCCGTGAGCGCCGCCCTCGGCGCCGCTTCGGCCGGCTGCGCGAGCTCGCACCCGGCCCCCGCGCGCGCGGCGCGCGCGGCCCCCCCTCCCCGGCCGGCCCCCGCTCCGCCGCCGCCCGCGCCGCGCGTCATCTCGCCCGCCGACATCGCCGCGAAGGCGCTGCCGGCGGTCGTCACCATCCGCACCGAGTCGTCGCTCGGCACGGGCTTCGTGGTGCGCGCCGACGGGTGGATCGCCACCAACCTGCACGTCATCGTGAACGGCCCCCGCGCCAAGGTCACGCTGCGCGGCGACCGCGAGCTCGAGGTGGTCGAAGTGCTCGCCGCGAACCCCGAGCAAGATCTCGCGCTCGTGCGCGTCGACGCGAAGGGGCTGCCCGTCCTGTCCCTCGGCGACAGCGACGCCATGCGCCCGGGGGACGCGGTCGTGGCCATCGGCAACCCGCTCGGCCTCGAGGACACGGTCTCGAACGGCCTCGTGAGCGCGCGGCGCAAGCTCGACGAGGGCATCGAGATCCTCCGAATCTCCGCGCCCATCGCCCCGGGCTCTTCGGGCGGCCCGATCTTCAACGACCGCGGCGAGGTGATCGGCGTGGCGACCGCCATCCTCGAGCAGGGGCAAAACCTGAACTTCGGGATGCCCGCGCGCTACCTCGTCCCGATGATGAAGGACCCGCAGCCCGTCTCGTTCGCCGAGTTCGCGAAGCTCGTCGCGCAGCTGCGGGCGGCGGCCGAGGCCTCGTCCGCGAAGTCGCGGCACAAGCGCCCGTCGTATCCGCCCGCGACGCTCGACGGGTGCACGGCGAGCGCGCAGCAGCTCGCGGTGCGCATGCTCTCCGAAGCGATCGACGTCGGCGCGCCGCTCTTCAACGCGGGGCACGCCGACGGCTGCTACCACGTGTACGACGGCACGGCGTCCGATCTCGAGCGGAAGATCCCGGTCGCGTGCCGGGGCGTCGTGCGGGCGCTCGGCGACGCCCAGAAGCGCGCGGCGTCCCTCCGCGAGCCTTCGGCACAAGCCTGGGCCATGCGGGACGCGTTCGACGGCCTCCTCGAGCTCATCACCCACAAAGAGCAGCCGTAGCCGAAGAGAAAACCGCCAGGAGCGCCAGGGTGAGAAATCTACGAAAGAATGGATCTCTCCGACCCTGGCGTCTTTGGCAGTCTTTGGCGTCCTGGCGGTCGAATCTTCTCGCCTCAGGTGAGCTGGGCGAGATCCGTGAGCGCCTTGCGGAGCCCCGGATCGGTCCCGCACCGAGAGATGGCCTGGCGGAGCTTCTCCTTCACGCGATCGAGCTGCGGGCCGTGGTTGGCCTCGAGCCACGCCGTGAAGTCTTCCCCCTTCGCCTTCGCGGAGCGGACCAGGCGCGAGGTGGAGGGCGAACCGTCGGCGACGAAGACGCCGAAGGCCTGACCGAGCGCGGCGCACGCGTCGGGCCCGTACGCGTCCACCGCGTCGGCCATGTTCTGGTACATCGCCATCACCGCGGCCTCGTCGGCGGCCGCCGACGGCGGCCCGGCGGCCGCGGAGTTCGGCGGAGCGGACCCCGCCTCGAGCGTGGTGTCGGCGGCGAGGGTCGCGGCGGTGGGCGCGGGCGCCGGCTCCTGAGCCGGGAGCGGCATCGCCGGCAGCACGGGCGGCGCGGCGAACGCCTCGTCGCTCGCCGCGTCCACCTTCGGATGGGCGCTCGGCGCGAGCTCGTACCAGCCCGCCGCGACCATGGCCCCCACTCCCGCCACTGCGAAGAACACCGTGCGCGCTCTCATCGGTCTCGCGGGCTCAGTTTGAGCCGGCGGCGCGCCGGTGTCGACCGTGTATTCTCCGCGCGGGCCCCCTTGCCTTCGCCACCCCCGCCGTCCTCGGCCTCGACCTCGGATCCCGACGCGCTCGTGATCGGCGCGGGCCCCAACGGCCTCGCCGCAGCGGTCGCGCTGGCCCGCGAGGGCGCGCGCGTCCTCGTGCTCGAGGGACACGAGGCGATCGGCGGGGGCACGCGCACCACCGAGCTCACCCTGCCCGGGTTTCGCCACGATGTCTGCTCGGGCTGCCATCCCATGGGCATCCTGTCCCCCTTCTTCCGCGCTCTGCCGCTGGCCGCGCACGGGCTCGACTGGATCCAGCCGCCCGTCTCGGCCGCGCACCCGCTCGACGACCAGCCCGCGGTGCTGCTGCGCAAGTCGTTGCCCGACACGGCGAGCACGCTCGGCCCGGACGCGCGCGCCTACGCGCGCCTCCTCGCGCCGCTGCTCCACGACCCGCACGCCCTCTTCGAGGACCTCCTGGCGCCGCTGCGGTTCCCGAACCACCCCCTCCGCATGGCCGCCTTCGGCCTGCGCGCAATCCGTTCGGCGGCGGGGCTGGCGCGCGGGCGGTTCGCGGGCGAGCGCGCCAGGGCGCTCTTCGCGGGGTGCGCGGCGCACTCGGTCCTGCCGCTCGAGCGCGCCGTCACGGCGGCGATGGGGCTCGTCTTCTGCTTCGCCGGCCACGTGGAGGACTGGCCCGTCGCGAAGGGCGGCTCCGCGGCGATCACGAACGCCCTCGCGAGCCTGCTCCGGTCGATGGGCGGGCGGATCGAGACGGGGCGCCCCGTGCGCTCGCTCGCGGACCTCCCGCCCGCGCGCGTCTGCGTCTTCGACACCAGCCCCGCGCAGCTCGCCGCCATCGCCGGGCCGATCTTGCCGGCCCGGTACCTGCGGCGGCTCGGGCGCTACCGGTACGGGCCGGGGGTCTTCAAGATGGACTTCGCGCTCGACGGGCCCATCCCGTGGAAGGACCCCGCGGTGCTCGAGGCGTCCACCGTGCACGTGGGAGGGACGCTCGACGAGGTCGCGGCCGCGGAGGCCGCGGTCTGGCGCGGCGAGCACCCCGAGAGGCCCTTCGTGCTCGTCGTGCAGCAGAGTCAGTTCGACCCGACGCGCGCCCCGGCGGGCAAGCACACCGGCTACGCGTACTGCCACGTGCCGGCGGGGTCGACCGTGGACATGTCGGCGGCCGTGGAGCGGCAAATCGAGCGGTTCGCGCCCGGCTTCCGCGACCGCATCCTCGCGCGGCACGCGATGAACACGTCCGACTTCGAGCGCTACAACCCGGCGCTCGTGGGCGGCGCCATCACGGGCGGCGCCGCCGACCTCGGCCAGCTCTTCACGCGCCCCGTGGCCCGCTGGAACCCGTACACCACGCCGAACCCGCGCGTCTTCCTCGGCTCGGCGTCGACGCCGCCGGGCGGCGGGGTGCACGGCATGTCGGGGTACTGGGCGGCGAAGGCGGCGCTCCGGCGGCTCGACAAGCTGCCCGTGCGCGGCTGGGCCTGAGCCGCGGGGGGCCGCGTCAGAACTTGTCCTTGGCGGCGCGGATCGCCGCGAAGGCGGTCACGTCGTCGGCGCCGGCCGGGACCCCGAGCGTCGCCCGGATCTCGGGCGAGCGCGCGCGCAGGAACGGGTTCGTCGCGCGCTCTTCGTCGAGGGTCGTGCCAATCGCGGGCTTCCCGTCGCGGCGGAGGACCGCGGCGCGCTCCCGCGCCTGCGCGACCCGGGCGTTGCCCGGCTCGACGTGGGCGGCGAAGCGCAGGTTGTTCTCGGTGTACTCGTGCCCGCAGAGGACGCGCGTGTCGCCGGGCAGCGCGAGGAGCCGCTCGAAGGAGCCCCACATCTGCGCGGGCGAGCCCTCGAAGAGCCGCCCGCACCCGGCGCAGAAGAGCGTGTCGCCGGTGAAGACCATGCGCTCGGACCCGGCCTGCACGAAGTACGCGACCGCGCCCAGCGTGTGCCCCGGGATGTGGAGGCACTCGGCCTCGATGCCGGCGGCGGTCACGCGGTCGCCCGTGTCGACGCCGCGGGTCAGCGCCGGGAGGCGCCCGCGGTCGGACGCGTGCCCGACCACCTCGAGCGCCTCGCCCCCGGCGTGCTCGCGCGCGAGCTCCTCGTTGCCGCCGACGTGGTCCCAGTGGTGGTGCGTGCTCCAGATGGCGGCGAGCGCGGCGCCCTCGCGCCGGAGCGCGTCGCGCACGGGCGCGGCCTCCGAGGCGTCGACCACGACCGCGCGCCCGCCGTCTCCGACGAGCAGGTACGCGTAGTTGTCCTTGAGGCACGGAACGGTGACGACGCGCATGGCGGGCTCCCTGGACTCTACTGCTTCTTTCGATAGGCGCCGTTCAGGCAGTCGGCGCCGCAGGCGAAGGGGGCGACCTCTTTGATGCCCCTGGAGAGCGCGTCGTACCGGCCCTTCATCTCCGCGTACGCGGCGCCGCTGGTCGCCGGGCTCTTCTCCATCGGATCGCGCGCGAGGTCGAAGAGCTTGCAGACGTTGTCGTTGTCGAAGCAGATGAGCTTCTCGTCGCCGTGCACCAGCGCGCGCCGGCGCCCGTTGTCGCTCGTCATCGGCAGGTCGACCACGACGTCGCGCTCGGGCGCGGGCCCGCCGTAGATCTCGCTCACGAGCGACTTGCCCTCCATGGTCGACTCGGGCTCGATGCCGAAGAAATCGAGGATGGTCGGCGCGAGGTCCACGCCGCTCCGCGGGACCTCCACGTGCCGAGGGGCCGCGCCGGGCGCGTACACGAGGAGCGGCACGTGGACGAGCGTGTTCCACACCTCGAAGCCGTGGCGGGTCATGCCGTGCTCGCCGAACTCCTCGCCGTGGTCGGCGGTGACGATGATCACGGTGCGGGGCGCCCAGGATTTGCTCGCGATGAAGTCGAGGAGCTTGCCGACGTAGCGATCGGTGAACGTGACCTCGCCGTCGTAGCGATCGCGCGGGGAGCTGCCCCAGTCGATCCCCTCGTGCTTCATGTAGAGGTCGTGCGGATCGAGGAAGTGCGCCCAGAAGAAGAACTGCCGCGAGTCGTTCGCGGGGTCGCCGAGCATCTCCTCGGAGATCTTCTCGTGCTGCGGCGAGGTGACGTCGCGGTCGGTGTTGGCGTCGAACGTGATGCCGGGGACGATGCGCCAGTCGTCGAAGCCGTTGTCGAAGCCCGCGCTCTTGAAATACATGTGGGCCATCACGCCCATCGTGTGGATGCCCTCCTTCTGGAGGCGCTTCGGGAAGAACTGGTTCTTCCTGTAGACCCCGAAGAAGTAGCCGTCCCGCGCGAGCTCCGAGGGCAGGCGCCCGCCGAGGAAGCCGCCGAGGCTCATCGAGGTGTACGAGGACACCGAGTAGGAGCGCTCGAAGTCGACCGCCTTGCGCTCGAACTCGGTCAGCCGCGGCGCGATCGCGCGCGCGTACCCGCCCCACGGCATGTCGGCGCGCAGGCTGTCGATCGAGAGCACGATGACGTTCATCGGCCCCACGTCGGGCCGCGTGCCGGGGGCCCGCGCCTGCGCGGCCTCGTCGTCGGCGGGGGGCCCGGCGTCGGGGCCGTCGTGACCCTTGCGCGCGTGCTTGGCGCCGTGCCGGTGGGCACGAGGCCGGGCCGCGCCGGCGTCGGAGGCCGCGGGGGCTCCGCCCGCGGACGCGACCGACTCGGGCGGCGACGCGTCCTTCGAGCAGGCCGCCGCGCAGAGGCACGCCGCGAAGGCGAGCCCGGCGGCGGGAATGGCGGTCCGGGGCATCGGGCGGCAGACTAGCGAATCTCGCCGACCGGCGCCGTTTCGGCGCGCGCCCCTTCAGGAGTCGACGGTGATCCCGAGCTTCTCGCGGAGCTGCAGGTACGGCTCGCTGATGCTGTAGAGCACGATCTCCTTGCCGCGCTCCTTGCTCGAGACGCTCGCGGCGTCCTCGGTGGCCCGCATCACCTGCACCGAGACGCCCAGATCGTGGGCGAGGATGAAGCCCGCCCGGTCGGCGGTGAGGTCCACCGCGGCCACCCACTTCTTCAGGTCGATCGCGCCGCCCGACTGGAGCAGCTTGGAGACGTTGCTCGCGAGGATCTCGCGGCCCACGCCGACGAAGTCGGGCGTCATGAACGCCAGGGCCTCGTTGACCTGCCCCTGCAGGTCGGGACCGACCGGGAACTGCGGCACGCACAGGCGGATGGCCGCGAAGAGCCACGCCTTGAGCCCCGTGCCCGTCGGCACGAGGTGCCGCACGTAGTACCCCGGGCGGAAGTACGCGAGGTGCCGGCCCGCCACGAACGCGAGCGACTGGTTCGGGACGACGCGCTCGAACGCCGCGCGCCCGAGGACGATCGACGGCACGTGCGCGTGCACGAAGCCGAGGCCGGCCGGGTCGTCCGGGTTCTGGAAGACGGGGGGCGCCTCGAAGCCGAAGACGCCCTGCGCGTAGTGCAGCATCTGCGACGCCGCGTACGGCTGCGAAGCGAGGTCGGTCCGGTAGTCGAGGCTGTAGCCCTGGGCCTCGAGCGGCTGCGTGCGCGCGCGGATGATGGTGGGCTGGATGAGGGCGAAGATCCGCGTGACGAGCGGGTCGGCGTCCTCGTGGGCGATGCGCTCGGCCCAGTCGTCCTCCTCGAGCACCGCCTGCGCGGCCGCCGCGTTGTCGCCTCGATAGCGGAGGTAGAAGCGCTCCTCGTCGGGCTCGGCGAGCCGCAGCACGCTGAGCGCCTGGCAGAGGCACCACGCGGGATCCGGCCGGCGGGCCTCGGTGTAGAGGCGCCGGAGGAGCTTGTAGCTCTCGACGCGGTACGGGTTCACGCGGAGCAGCTGCGTCTGCGCCTTCGACGGCCTTGTCGAGGTACTGCGTGACGTCGCTCGCGTAGAGCTCCGCCAGGATCTCGGCGCGCTCCTTCCCCTCGGGGTCGAACGCCTGCGCGGCCTCGTACGCGTCGATCGCGAGCTCGGGCTCGTTGAGGAGCTTGCGGTACAGGGCGCCGAGGCGATCGAGGACGGCGATGATCTTGTCGCGGTCCTGGAGCTTCTTGGCCTGCTCGAGCTGCACCTTGAGGAGGCGCTCGACCCCCTCGTGGTCGCCCGTCTGGAGCCGGAGCTCGATGGCCTCGTCCATCGCCTTGGCGAGGGTCGGATCGAACTCGATGGCCTTGTCGTAGAAGAGGAGCGCGTCCTCGATCTGCCCGAGCTGACGCGCGGTCACCATGGCCGCCGTGTGCATGTACTTGGCGCGCTGCTTCGGGTCGTCGACGAAGTCGGTGAGCCGGAGCACGACCTCGACGAGGCTGCCCCAGTCTTTCTCGGCCGAGTAGAGCTCCATCAGCTTGGTGAGGAGCTTGCGGTCGTCGGGGCGCTCCTCGAGGGCCGCGAGGTACGTCTTGCCGGCGCGGCCGCGGCTGTTCAGCTTCTTGAACTCGACGTCGCCAATCTCGAGGAGGAGCTCGAAGCGCTCGGCGCCCACGGCCAGCTCGAGCCGGCGGCGCTTGGTGCGGGTGAACTCCTCCCAGTCGCCGGTCTGCTCGTAGACGCGCGCGAGCGCGTTGAGGGGCGCGGGGTTGCCGGGATCGCCGTCGGCGGCCTCGCGGAGGAGGTCGACCGCCGCGTCGAGCTCGCCGAGCCGCCGGAGCGACTCGCCGAGGCGCCACTGCGCGTCCGCCCGGTCCACCCGCGGCAGCTCGTCGCCGTGCCGCGCGAGCAGGCGCTCGAACGTCTGTCGCGCCGCCGCGACGTCGTTGCTCTCGAACATCACGCGGCCCACCCGCGCGAGCGCGTCCGCGTCGTCGGGCGCGATCTGCTCGAGGGCCTGGAGCGCCGCGGTGACCCGCGGGTGCGACTCGCTCGCCGCCGGCGCGCTCTCGCGCCCGGTCAGCGAGGGGGCCGAGCTGCGGGCGGCCTGGCTGCGGCCGTAGCTCTCGATGAACCGGACGAGGGCGCGCGCCGCGTCGCTCTTGGCGAGCGTGGCGGCTCGCCCGACGAGCGGCTCGAGGTGCCGCGCCGCCTCGACGAAGCGATCGCTCTCGAACGCGAGGTCGCCGAGGACGAGGAGCGCGTCGGCGTTGGAGGGGTCGATCGCGATCGCCTTCTTGGCGTTCCGCTCGGCGTCCTCGTCGGCGAACATCTGGTCGCGGAGCACCCGCGCGAGCTCGCCGTGGAGGCGCGCCTTGGCGGCGTCGCCCTCCGCCAGCGCGAGCTCCCGCTCGAGGAGCTTCACCACGCTGGCCGCGTCGCCGCGCGCCGCGTACGCCTGGCGCAGGGCCGTGGCGATCGCCGCGTCGTCGGGGTTCGCCTCGAGCGCGCGCTTGTAGCGGTCGATCGCGCCGTCGCGATCGCCCTTGCCCTCGAGGAGCCGCGCCGCGCGCACCCACTGCTCCGCCTTCCCTTCGGGAGACGCCGCCGTGGCGGCGAGGGCCTCGATGGCCTGGAGCGCCGCGCGCGCGTCGCCCGCCGCCTCCCGCAGCCGCGCGAGGGCCTCGAGCGCCGCGCCGTGGCCCGGCTGCTCCGAGAGCACGCGCTCGTAGACGCGGCCCGCCTGCTCCGGCGAGCCGACGTTGTCGCCGAGGACGCGCGCCTGCTGCATGAGGAGCTCCACCTTGCGCGCGTGGTCCTCCGTGATGCTCGCGTGCCGGGCGTAGAGCTCCTGGAGCGCCTCCCACCGGCCGAGCGCGCGGCAGTGGCGCTCGAGCTTGGTGAGGGCGGCGTCGTTGTTCGGGTCGATCGCGAGGATCTTCTCGAGGCAGTCGGCGGCGTGCGCGTGATCGAGGAACTCCTCCTCGTGGAGCCCTGCCATGCGCTCGTAGAGGTTGATCTTCACGCGCGGCGTCGGCGCGACCTGCACCTGCTTCTCGAGGTTCGCGAGGAGCTCGCGGTACTTGCTGGTGCGGTTGTAGATGCGATCGAGGCCCTTGAGGGCCAGCATGTCGTCGGGCGCGATCTCGAGCACCGCGCCGTACCGCGCCTCCGCCTCGGCGAGGTCGCCGAGCTGGTCTTCGTAGAGCTCCGCGAGCTTGAGGAGGGCGTCGGCCTTCTCGCGGCCCTGCGCCGTCTCGAGCTTGTGCTCGAGGATGCCCGCGAGCGTCTCGTAGTCGCCGGTGCTCTCGGCGATGCGCGCCATGCCCGCGCTCGCCGTCGCGTGCCCGGGGTCGTCGACGAGGACCTTGGCGTACGCGTCGGCCGCGCGCGTCGTGTCGTTGAGCTGCTTCTCGCAGATCTCCCCCGCCTCGGCGAGGAGGTCGCGCGCGCGCGGCGAGTCGCCCTGCACCTCGGCGTACGCGAGGAGCGAGGCGACGAGCTCGGGGTACTTCTCCCCGTTGCGGTACAGCGTGAGCAGGCCCTCGTGCGCCGCCTCGCTGTCCGGATCCGTCGCGAGGATCTGCTGGAACCCCATGACGGCGAGGTCCGGCCGGTCGACCTTCTCCCCGTACCAGCGCGCCGCGTGCGCGAGCAGCGCGTTGCGGTCCTCCCGCTCGAGCGCCCCGCCCTGGATGGTCTCGGTCAGCGTGGCGAGCACCTCGTTCCAGAGCGGCGGCTTGCCCTCGGCGAGCCGCTCGATCTCCGCGGACACCGCGCGGTCGCCCGGCACCTCGCAGAGGGCCCGCGCGTACGCGAGGATGCCCTGGTCCGGGTCCTCGAGCTCGCCCGCGCAGATGCGCCCGATCTCCGCGAAGATGCGCGCGAGCTCCGCGCCCGGCGCGGCCGACTCGCTCCTCGTGATGAGCGACTCGACGAGCTCCGCGAACTTGCCGTTGGCCTTGCGGACGTCGTCGAGCGCCGACTGGGCCTCGGCGTCCTCGGGGTCGAGCTCCACGAGCTCGGCGTAGGCGCGCTCGGCGCCCGCGAGGTCGCGGCCGGCCTCGCTGAAGATGCGCGCCGCCCGCCCGAGGAGCGACTTCTTCACCGCGCGCGACTCGTCGTCCTCGCCGCTGACGCCCTTGGCCGCGACGTCGAAGGCCTCGGCGACGGCCGCCGGATCGGCCCCCTCGCCGATCGCGCGCTCGAGCGCGTCGGCCGCGGCCTCGTCCTCGGGCGCCGCGATGAGCACGTCGACGAGCTCCGTGAGCTTCTCCTCGGGGAACTCGCCCCGCGGCGGCTTCATCGCCGCCGTGAGCTTGCCGAGCGACTCGAGCTCGTCGATCGCCGCGGTCGCGTCCTTGGGGCGCTTCGTCGGGTCCTTCGAGAGGAGCGCGAGCACGAAGTCGTCGATGTCGGGGGTGATCCACCCGCGCGGGGCCCGCGTGCTGGGCGGCTCGGGGATGCTGGTGACGTGGGCGAAGGCCGCGTCGGTCGCGGTCTCGTACGGGAAGACCGGCTTGCCCGTGAGGAGCTCGTACATCATCGCGCCGAACGCGTAGAGATCGGTCGCCGCGTCGGCCCGGTGTCCGCGCACCTGCTCCGGCGAGATCGTCTTCGGCGACCCGAAGACCGCGAGGACGCCGGTGTGCCCGTTCGAGGCCGTCGTGCGCTGCCGAAGGCGATCGGTGCCGAAGTCGATGAGCGTGACCTGCGGGCCGCCTTCGCCGTACCCGACGAGCACGTTCTCGAGCTTGAGATCCCCGTGCGCGATGCGCGCGCGGTGCAGGGCGGCCAGCGGCTGGAGGATGCCGCGGAGGATCGGGCGCGCGTCGCGGATGTGCATCGCCCCCGACCGCGCGAGGCGCGCGCTCAGCGGCTGCGCGTCGACGAGCTCGTAGCTGACCCAGTAGGTGCCGTCGTACTCGCCCGCGTCGAGCTCGCGCGGCAGCCCGGGATGCTCGATGCCGGCCACCATGCGGTTCGCGGTGAGGAACCGCTGCACCGCGCGCTTGTCGCGGCAGGCCTCGTGGCGGAGCACCTTGAGCGCGCGCCGCTCGCCGGAGCCGCGGGTGGCGGCATAGACGATGAACTGGCGGCTCTCTCCCAGCTTGCGAAGGACGACGAAGGGACCGAGCTTGGCGCCGTTCGCCAGCTCGTCCTTGCCCTGGGGGCCCGCGGCGTCGGCGACGCGCGGGTCCACGCCCTGGCGCGAGATGAGGATGACGTCGATCAGCGCGTCGAGCTGATCGCCGTCGAGGCACCGCTCCGTGAGGGCGCGCGCGAAGCTGGCCTTGGCCGTCGCGCCGCCGACCTTCTCGGGATCGAGGCCGAGGAGGCGCTGGCTCATCGAGGTCATTTCGTCGAGCGAGTAGAGCCGCTCGAGCTCCGCGCGGAGGATGTCGATGGTCGGATTCATGGGTGCACCAAACGGCTGCGTGGACGCCAGGCAGGGACGAGGCCCGCAGAGGGCTGCGGCTTGCCATGGTAGCGAACAGCGCGCGCTCTTGGATGTACATACAACCTCCGGCAACGGCTGCCATTTCCACCGTCGCCAGCGCGTCTCATTGCGGGAGGGTTGCGATCGCGTTCGCGCAAGCCTTGCGCGGTTTGAGAAGCACGCGGCTCAACTTCTATCCTCGGGTGACTCTCGCAGGTGTTCAGCGGGTACTCGGGAGGTGCGCGGGCGACGCGTCGAGTCCGCCCGAGTTCGCTCCCGCCTTCCCTTGATGCGCCGCGTGATAGCGTACGGAGCGTGAGCCGCGGCGCCGTCTACCTGGCCGGAGGCGGGCCGGGCACCCTGCTCGCGATGCGGCGTCATTTCGAGGCGGCGCTCGGGGCGACCGGCGTCGCACGCCCCCTCGTCGCCTACGTGGGCGTCGCGAGCGACGACAACGCGGGCTTCTTCACGATGATCCGGGCCGGCCTCGCGCCCGCGAACGCGCGGATGCGCCACGCGAAGCTCGCGTCGCCGCGCGCGAAGGCCAGCGAGGCGCGCGCCCTCCTGGAAGATTCCGACCTGGTCTTCATGTCGGGCGGCGACGTGGACCATGGCATGCGAATCCTCCACGAGCGCGCCGTCGCGGACACGGTGCGCCGCCTCGCCTCGCACGGCAAGCCGATGTTCGGCATCAGCGCCGGGTCGCTCATGCTCGCCCGGGAGTGGGTGCGCTTCGAGGGCGAAAAAGAGGACCAGCCGGTCCCCTTCCCTTGCCTCGGGGTCGTCCCGCTCCACGTGGACGCGCACTCGGAGGACGACGACTGGGAGGAGCTCCGCATCCTGCTCGGGCTCGTCGCGGCGCGCGGCGAGGCTGCCATGGGCTACGGATTGACCCGCAAGGGCGCGCTCCGCGTCACGGCGGGCGAAGCCGAGGGGCTCGAGATCGAGGCCCTCGGCACGGCCATCCCGCGCTTCGCCACGCGCGGCGCGCGCGTCGTCCGGCGCGCGCCCGTCGTCCCGGCGTGAAGGGCGCCGCTCAGCGCGGCTCGGCCGCCGCGAACCCGCCTTCTTCGTAGAGGCCGCGGCAGGCGGCGCGACGGTTCTTTCCGCTCGATGTCTTCGGGATTCGGCGCGGCTCGACGAGGACCACGTCGCGCGGGACGACGCCGAAGTGTTCGTGCACGCGGCGGCGGACCCGGGCCGCGAGCCCGTCCACCGGGGCGCCCGGCTCGACGCCGACGACGAGGTAGAGCTCCTCGGTGCCGTCGGGGCCCGGCTTGGCGAAGGCGACGACCGCGCCGTACCGCACGCCCTCGACCGCGGCGGTCACGCGCTCGACGTCGGTGGGCACGAGGTTCCGGCCGGCGATGATCAGCAGGTCCTTGAGCCGGTCGACGACGAAGAGGTGGTCGCCCGCCTTGTACCCGAGGTCCCCGGTGCGGAGCTCGGCGCGGCCGGCGCCGCGCGCTTCGGGGGCGTAGTAGAAGGGGCTCATCGAGGGGCCGGAGAAGACGATCTCGCCGAGGTGCCGGTCGGGCATCTCCTCGGCGCCGTCGACCGCGCGGATCGTGACGCGGTGGTCGGGCATCGCGTGCCCGACGGAGACGAACGTGACCGTGTCGGCGGCGCCGGGCGCGGCCGGCTCGGCCCGGCGCTCCCGCGCGAGCACGCCGCGATTGACCGTCTCGCTGTGCGTGAGCGCCCCCGGCGCGGGGAACGCGACCGCCAGGGTGGCCTCCGCCATGCCGTACACCGGATAGAAGCTCGTCGGCCGGAACCCGTAGGGCGCGAAGCGCGCGAGGAAGGCGTCGACCGTGGCCTTGTCGATTGGCTCGGCGCCGTTGAACGCGAGGCGCCACCGCGAGAGATTGAGCCCCGCGAGCGCGCGGTCGGGCAGGCGCGTGAGGATGTTGTACGCGAAGTTCGGCCCGACCGTGAACGTGGCGCCCCACTGGCTGATTGCGCGGAGCCACGAGTCGGGCCGGCCGACGAAGGAGCGCGGCGACATCACGTAGGTCGGGATGCCGAGGTACACGCCGAAGAGCAGGCCCCCGACGAGCCCCATGTCGTGGAACAGCGGCAGCCAGAACGCGGACCGGTCCGACGGGCCGAAGCCGCCGGCCTCGGCGATGGAGCGGAGGTTCGCCACGAGGTTCGCGTGCGTGACGACGACCCCCTTGGGCGAGCCCGTGCTTCCGGACGTGTACTGGATGAACGCCCACTCCTCGAAGGTCCGCGCGCAGTCGAAGGCGGCGGCCGGCCCGGCCGCGTCTTCCTCGGCCAGCCGGCTCGCGTCGACGCGGCCGACGTCCGCCGCCAGGTCCGTCTCCACGAGGGCCAAGCTCGCGGCGTCGTCCGCGACGATTGCGCGGGGCGCGCAGTCCTTCGCGACCGACGTGATGCGCTCGCGGAAGGCGGCCGGGAGGCGCGAGTCCGAGGCCGCGGGCAGCGGCACGGGCACGGCGCCCAGGCCCTGCGCGGCGAGGAAGAAGGTGAAGAAGAGCTCGCGCGACTCGACGCAGACGAGGACGCGATTGCCGCGCCCGACTCCGACCGACGCGAGGCGCGCCGCGGCCCGCCGCGCCTGCGCGAAGAGGTGCCCGTAGGAGAGCGCGCGCGCGCCGGCGAGGCCGGCGTCGCCCCAGGGGACGTCGTGGAAGGCCACGTCGTCGGGTGCGGCGGCGGCCCGGCGGGCGAAGACCGAGGGAAACGTGTCGGTGCGCTCCGGCAGGAACGCGAGCGTCTCGCCCGGGAACGATTCAGCGATAGAAGTCTCGGCCATTTTCCGCGTACCTCCTCAGACTGGCGAGCGACTCGGGAAGGACCAAAGACGCGAGGTCGGGCTCGTGCTCGAAGAGCGCGCGGGCGCGGGCCACGCTGGCGACCCGGCACAAGCTCCCGTACCCCAGGGGAAAGTCGAGGACCTCGCGGGCGGCGACGTCGACGATCGAAGGATGGGCGGCCGCGCGAGCCTCGAGGTTGCGCAGGGCGCACGCGAGCAGCGAGCCCAGGACCGCGGCTTCGAGCGCCGGCACCGGGCGACCGCCGGACGCCTCGGCGGAGGTGGGGAGCGCGCCGAGCGCGGGCGCGTCGCACCCGGCGCCCCCGGCGGAGCAGACCGCCGCCAGCGCGTCGAGGTCCCACCCGGGCAGCCAGTCGCCCGCGAGGCGCGTGAAGCCGAAGCCCACGAGGGTCGCGGCCAGGTCGCCGCGCGAGCCCCCGCGCGCGAGGAACGCGAGCTGCGGCCCCAGGTAGGCGCGCAGCAGGTCGTTGAGGACGAAGGAGCCCTTCGGGCAGGTGATGATCGCGGGGACGCCGGCCTTCGCGAGGAGCTGGTAGACCCGCTGCGCGTCGTCCCCGCTCCGCTCGCAGGCGATCTCGGCGAACGGCAGGCCGTGGCGCCACGACGGCGCGTAGAGGACCACCTGCCCGTC
This sequence comes from uncultured delta proteobacterium, assembly GCA_963797395.1. Classification (GTDB taxonomy): domain Bacteria; phylum Myxococcota_A; class Polyangia; order Polyangiales; family Polyangiaceae; genus Palsa-1150. The sequence goes on along the minus strand of CAWCPA010000006.1, from coordinate 1,986,209 downwards.
GAGCGCGGGCGGGTCGGGCTGCAGCGCGACCGCGACGGCGATCCGGCCGCCCCCGGGCTCGTGGCGCGGGAGCGTCGGCTCGGCGTCGGCGCGGGAGTACGAATCGAACACGATCGCCTCGCCGGCCGGGCCCGGGCCGAAGGTGACGCCGCGCACGCGCCTCCCTTCGATTTCGCGCCGCAAGAAGGCGGCGCCTTCGCCGTCGCAGCGGACGCGGAACTCCGAGCGCTCGCGCGCCCCCCGCAAGCACACCTGATCGCCGAGCTGCCGCACGAAGAAGAGCGACACGGCCGCCTTCGACATCGGGTTCATGATCGAGCGGCCGGACTCGCGGACCTCTTCTTCGAAGTGCTCGGCGCCGAGCGCCGGCCGGAGGGCCGCGCCCTCGATCAGCCGGAAGCAGGTCTCGTAGACGCCCCGGTACGCGGGCGGCAGACCGGCGATCCTCGCGCGAGTCTCCCTCGCGAACGCCTCGACGTCCGCCGGGGCGTCGCGGACGTCCGGGCGGCGCTCGGGACCCGCTCCAGAGGCCACTTCCTCGGCGAAGCGCTCCACGGAGGCGTCGAATTCGGCATCGGCGTAGCAAGCCGCGAGGAGGCCCTTGGCCAGCGCTTGCCGCGCCGACCATCGCTCGCCCCACACGAGGAACGAGGTGGCCTCCCGCACGCCGAGCACGTGCGGGAGGATTTGGGTGCTGCCGAACGTCGGGACGAGCAGATAGTCCGCAATCTCGGTCATGTAGAACTGCGTATCGAACGCGTCGGCCGCCACGCGGTATCGAAACCGAAGAGAGAACTCGACCCCGCAGCCGAAGCAATTCCCCCGAATCGCCGCGATGGTGGGGATCGTGAGGTCCCCGATTGCCTTGTAGGCTCTTCGAATCGTGGCCGTGAGGCGGGGTAGGTCCTGCTCCGAGCTGACCGCGCTCGCGAGCATGAGGCTCGCGCCGTTCACGAAGCTGTCGGCCTTCCCGCTGCGGAAGACCAGCGCGCGCACGCCGGGGTCGCCGCGCTGCCCGCGGCGCTCGTCTTCGATCCCCTCGAGGATCGCGAGGAGCTCCACGGCGGTCGCGTGGCTGAAGATGTTGACCGGGCAGGCCGGGGTGTCGAACGTGACGTAGAGGACGCCCCCCCGGAGCTCGGTGCTAAGCGACCGAGCGCTCATCGTCCTTGATTCGAGCCGCGAGGAACGCGCAGAGCGAGCCGATGGTCAGGGCCTGCGGGTCCGACTCGGACGAGATCCACCCGTCGAGCAAGATCGCGACGCCGAACTGCTCCTCGAGCGCGAGGCCCAGGCGGGTCATCGCCAGCGAGTCGAAGCCGAGGTCGAACACGAGCGACTGCTCCGCGCGGAGCTCGTCCGGGAGGGGGTTGCGAGACGACGTCCGCAAGGCGGTGGCGACTCGAGCAAAGTACGCACTCTCCGTCATGCCTCATCCATATCACGATCCCCGTACGTAAACCAATCACGCCTGAACGATTTGCAATGACCGCGAGTGGAACGCGGAATACATTTGAGGCCGAGAACCCATGTCCGAAATGCCCGCGGCCCGTGCATTGCCACCTCCGGTCTCTTTGCCCACCGTGGCGCAGGCCCTCCAGTGGACGAGCCGACCCTATGAATTCCTTCGGGAAGCGGCGGCGAAGCTCGGCGACGCGTTCACCGTGGACCTGGGGAAATCGGGTCTTTTCTGCATCTTCTCGCACCCCGAGGCGGTGCGAGAGATCTTCACCGCGGACCCCGCGGCGCTCCACGCGGGAAAAGGGAATGAAATCCTTCGTCCTTTCCTCGGTTCGGGGTCCCTCTTGCTCCTCGAGGAGAGTCCGCACCAGCGGGAGCGAAAACGTCTCGTGCCTGCCTTTCACGTGAAAAGGCTCGAAGAGCACGGGGAGGCGGTGCGTACGGCGGCGGCGAAAAGGGCTGCGACCTGGTCGGCGGGGCAGGAGATCGTCATCCAGAACGAAATGCAGGAGATATCGATCGATGTAATCCTTCGTGTGGTATTCGGTGAAGCCGGCGAGGCGACGCGGCGCGACGCGCTCCGCGAGGACCTCCTCGCGTTCCTGAACGACACGAAGTTCAACTTGGCCAACATCGGCCAGCTCCGGCAGGACTTTTCGTCGATGGAGGTGTGGGCGATCTTCCGGCGGCGCTTCGCGCGCATCGACGCGCTGGTGCGCGAGGAGGTGCGAGCCCGGCGCGAGGGTGGGCGCGGCGACCCCGGGGGCATCCTCGGCCTGATGCTCTCCTCGATCGACGCGTCGAGCGAGGGCGCGGACGAGCAGCTGCGGGACGAGATCTTGACGCTGATCGTCGCCGGTTACGAGACGACCGCCACGGCCCTCGCGTGGTCGTTGTACTGGATCCACTGCACCGACACGGTGCGCGCGCGCCTTCCAGAGCTGCGCGAGGAGCTCGGGCTCGACCCGCCCGCGGCGGTGCTGTCCAAGCACCCGTACCTCGATGCGATCTGCAAGGAGGTGCTCCGCATCCACCCGGTCATCCCGGTCGTGGCTCGCCAGGTGCAGCGCCCCATCGCGCTCGCGGGCTTCGAATTCCCCCCGGGCGTAACCCTGACCCCCTGCGTCTACCTCGCCCACCATCGCGAGGCCGCGTTCCCCGAGCCGGACGCCTTTCGGCCGGAGCGGTTCCTCGCCGGGACGCCGACTCCTTACGAGTACTTCCCCTTCGGGGGCGGGGCCCGGCGCTGCATCGGCATGGGGCTCGCGAACCTCGAGATGAAGATCGCGCTCGGCACCCTGCTCGCTCGCGTCGAGTTCGAGCCCATCGCCCGCGCGCACGCGCGGCCCGTCCGCCGCTCCGTGACGGTCGCCCCCTCGGGCGGACCCCTCATGCGCGTCCGCCGGCGCGTGGGGCCCTGAGAAGGCGTCAGCGCCAGTCGCGGTCGTCGCCGTCGGTGCAGAGAATGCCGTAGATTTCGCCCGTGAAGCCCTGCCCGTCGTCGGTGATGGCCCCCGAGATGAAGAAGTCGTGCGACGGGTTGCTGAACATGCCGGTGCCGGAGACCGGGCGTTCGAGCTCCGTGAACGAGAGGCCGGCCGCGTCCAGCGTCCCGAGGTCGCGCGTGACCAGCGTGCCGCCGCGGCCCGAGACCGTGAGCTGACCGGAGAACGCGAGGTTCGCCGCGGGCTCCACGGCGGGCATGCCTGCCGAGGGCACGGCGTCGAACGCGGTGAACATCGTGGCTCCGTCGAGGGGTCCGCCGCCGTGGACCGCGCCCGACGTGCAGAGCCCCACGGGGCTGGTGCAGTCCGTCGCGGTGAACAGGCTGTGTGTGAAGCCGTAGACCGGTCTGCAGCGCGCCTCCGCGTTGACGCTTCCGCTGCTCGTCGAAGCAGCGCCGATGACCCCCGCGATCGAGAGAACAGCCGCGAACCCCACGCGACGACCGAAGTGGCCCATGATTATCCCTCTCCTCCGTGTCTCGGTGCGAGCTGCCCGAGATTTCGTAATCGTGAACTCTTCCGTTAGATATGATTTCTGGCTCGTACCCTTTCAATGTCGAAACGGAATGTTCCAACTTGATTTGGCGGGTTCTTGGCTAGATATCCGCATTGCAACATACACTTGTCGCGGCAAGAGCCGGAAAGGTGCGAGCTCCCATGGGGCGACCCATGGTCGGATACGACCGCCACGACGCGATGCGAGCCGCTCCGCCATCGGTCGGCTGGCGCCCAGGGCCGTCGGCTGTCGCGCGATGGCCGGCTCCCTTCGCAGCGATGGCCTCGGATGCCCCCATCCGCCGGTGGACAGCGCGCAATCTGCGCGCTATTTTGGCTGGCTGAGTCCGGAGGTGTGATCCTGCTAACGATCACTCGCAATGTGGGCCGGCTCGTTGAAGCACGCTTCTCGGGCAACCCCACGGAAGTAGATGTGGCCCGATGGCGCAAAGAGGCCGACGCGTGTCTTCGCGCGTGCATCGCGCAGACGGGCAAGCCGGCGGTTTGCTGCACCGACATGCGCGCGAGTGGGCTCTTTCGGCCCGCCGTCGCCGACGACCTGACGGCCATGATGCGCTCGGACAACGCGGCCGTGTACCGCAACGCCCTCCTCGGTACCGGGGGCGCGATCTTCACCATGCAGCTCCAGCGCCTCCTCCGGGAGGCAGGCAGCGAACAGCGGCGCATCTTCACCGAGTCCGGCATCCTCGTCGCCTGGCTCGACGAGGTGCTCACGCCCGCCGAGCGCGTACGGCTGCGCGAGTTCATCGTCGCGGGCGACCGGGAGGTCAGCAGCAGCGACGCCGGTGGCTTCGGCTCCGAGCGGCCGCCGAGCATCCCGCCGCCGAGCATTCCGCCGGGTCGGCCGGGCTCGAGCCCCCGAGCGGCCGGCGGGCTCCGGCCCATCAAGGGCGGCCGCTCCTGAGCGCCGCCCGGGACCCTCGCTCCGTCAGTGGCCTTGCGTGCGCGTCACGCCGGGGTGCGTCGCGTCCCCGGGCTCGTGGCGCGGGTTGATCGTCTCGAACTTGCCGTCGCGGCTCTCGAACGACATGAGGAGATCGCGCTGGTAGATGAACTGGTCGCGCGAGTCGTAGGGGACCGCGTGCATGCCGGTGTCCATGCGGATCGCGTCGCACGGGCACGCCTCGACGCAGTAGCCGCAGAAGATGCACCGGAGCTCGTCGATGACGAACTTCACGGGGAAGCGCTCGTAGCCGCGCCGCGAGTCGCCCGGCGGGTACTCGCCCGCCTCGATGAAGATGCACTGCGCGGGGCAAGCCGTGGAGCAGCAAAGGCACGCGACGCAGCGCATGCTCGCGTCGTCCCGGGTCGTCAGCCGGTGGATGCCGCGGAACCGCTCGGGGTACGGGCGCTTTTGCTCGGGATACGAGATCGTGGTGATGCCGTCGTCGAACCGGTCGAGCACCGGGTCGGGGCGCTTGTTTCGGATCATCGAGCGCGTGTTGTCGAAGAAGTGCTTCATCGACACGCCCACGCCGCGGATGACCTCCGGCAGGTAGCTGCTCACGCCGAGGCCCTCGGGCGCGTAGGCCACGGGCTTGGCGTTGAGGCGGGACGTCTTCTTCGGAAAGGTGGGGGTGCTCATGCCTGCATCGGCTCCGTCTTGGTTCCGCCACGCCGCTCGGCCACCTCGGCCGACGAGCCGAGGAGCGTCCGCTCGTGCTTCACCGGCTTGAAGATGCCGATGACGAGGCGCGCCACGATGAGCGCCGCCGAGATCGCGACCACCGCCTGCGTCACGTCGCCCAAGAACTTCATCGTGTCGCCGAGCTCCGGCGTGTTGTTGAGGAACAGCACCGCGATGCCCGTCACGAGGATGTTCGCGAGCGACGCCGGCAGGAGCAGGCGCCACCCGAGCTTCATGAGCTGGTCGTACCGGAAGCGCGGGAGCGTCCACCGCACGACCACCTGCACGAAGCACACGACGAGCACCTTCCCGAAGAAGGCCAGGACGCCGAGGAGCGTCATCCAGAGGTGCGAGATGGGCAGGTGGAGAAGCTGCGTGCTCCCGAACTCGATGGTGAGTCCGTCCCGGTGGAAGAACGGCAGCGCCCAGCCGCCGAGGAAGATGGTCACGATGAGCATCGAGCCCGTCACGACCTCCGCGTACTCGGCGAAGTAGAACATCCCGAACTTCATGCCGGCGTACTCGGTGAAGTACCCCGACACGAGCTCGCTCTCGGCCTCGGGCAGGTCGAACGGGATGCGCTTGTTCTCGGCCACCGCCGCCGTGAAGAAGAGGAAGAACGCGAGCGGCTGCACGAAGATGCCCCACGCGTGCTCGCTCTGCCAGCGGACCATCTCGTCGAGGCGGACGGTCTGGTAAATCATCATCGCGCCGATGAGCGACATGCCCAGCGTGACCTCGTACGAGACCATCTGGCTCGCGGCGCGGAGGGCGCCCATCAGGCTGAACTTGTTGTCGCTCGACCAGCCGGCGATGGCGGCGCCGATGATGCCCTGCCCCGACATCGCGAAGACGTAGAGGATGCCCACCGCAAGCGGCGCGATCTGCAGGTCGATCGGGAAGTAGCCGTTCTTCGGGTCCGCCGAGCAGAGGCCCAGGCGCGGAACGGCCGGGCCCGAGAAGATGTTCGGCCAGTTCACGCGGAACTCGTGCAGGCAGACCGTGTCGCCGAACGGGATCGTGCCGACCAGCGTGAAGACCATGCCCATCGCCATGATCGGCGCGAGCGTGAAGAGCAGCTTGTCGGCCTTGGGGGGCATGAAGTCTTCCTTCGTGAAGAACTTCAAGCCGTCGGCGGCCGGGTGGAGGAGGCCCAGGAGGCGGAACTCTTTGCCGAAGACCTTGATCACCGCGCGGTTCGGACCGATGCGATCCTGGATCATCGAGCTCTGTCGACGATCGGCCCACGTGAGGATGGCGGCCAGGTTCAGGACGAACATGACCATGATGAGGATCTTGATGATCGTCCAGACGAGCTGAGTGAGCGTCATGTCGCTTGTCCCTCGGAACTCACGCGGCGCCTCACTCGGCCGGAACGGCCGCGGACGGCTGCGCGGTCGTCTCGACGGCCGCGCCTCCGATGAGCTGCGCTCGGATCTGCTTCAACTTCGTCCACTGCGCCTCGTAGCCGAGGGCGGAGGCCACTTCGGAGACCTGGCGCCACCCGGGCTTGCTGACGCCCTGCGGCTCGAGGGCCTTGTCGCTCACCTGGCGCAGGCCCTTGGCGTTCACGTACGTGGCCGACTGCTCGGCCCACGACGTGGCGGGGAGGACGACCGTGGCCACCTCGGTGAGCGGCCCGGCGTGCGCGGCGATCGTGACGACCTTCGCGCCGCGGAGCGCGGCCGTGTCGATCGCGGCGGCGCCGCCGAGCGCGAGGACGTGCGTCACCTGGTTCGCCGACACGGCGTCCACGAGCGCCTGGAGAGGCTGGGCCTGGGGGGCGAGCTGGGCGACGCCCGCCGTGTTCGGGTTCTTGTCCCGGTGGATGAGGATCGCGTCCTCGTACCCGTCGGGCTTGCCGCTCACGTAGAAGTTCGGCGTCTCGATGAGGACGCGGGCGAGCTCGAGGAGCGCGAAGTTGTCTTCGAGCGAGTGCTGCGCCGAGAGCACGACGCCGATCGACTCCTTGGGCACCCCCGCGAAGAGCGACTTCACCTCTTCGAGCGCCTTCGCGGTCGACGTCGTGGCGCCGCGGACGCTCACCTCGAGGACGCGCCCGTCGTGGGCTTCCTTGTAGGTGACCATGCCTTCGTCGCACATCCAGAACTTGTTGACCTTGTCGTTGTCGCGCGGCCGGTACCGGTAGGCCTTGTTGTAGCGAGGGTCGAAGTCGAGGTGCGCGTTGCAGCCCGTCGCGCATCCCTGGCAGACGGCCGGCGCCGACTTGAGGAACCAGACGCGCGCCTTGAAGCGGAAGTCCTGCGTGGTCAGCGCGCCGACCGGGCACACGTGCTCGGTCATGAACGTGTAGTGCCCATCGAGCTGGCGGCCCGGCGAGACCGTGATCTCGTTCAGGTTGCCGCGCTCGCGCATGTCGAGCACCGGGTCCTTCGCGACCTCGGCCATGAACCGCACGCAGCGCGTGCACATGACGCAGCGCTCGGCGTCGTAGACGATCGTCGGCCCGAACACGACGCCCTTGGGCTTGTGCACCGGCTCGTCGCGCATGCGCTTCTGGTACTGCCCGTGCTCGAGCCAGTAGTCCTGCAGCTTGCACTCGCCGGACTGGTCGCAGATGGGGCAGTCGACCGGGTGGTTCAGGAGCAGGAACTCCTGAACGTCGCGCCGCGCGCGCACCACGTTCTCGCTCGTGTCGCCGAGGATTTCCATCCCCTCCGCCGCGGGCGTGTAGCAGGCCGGCTGGAGCTTCGGCTTCTGCACGGGGCGGTAGTCGCCGAGCTTGGCGTCCCACTCGAGGATGTCGAGCATCATCGCGCGGCCGCCGGGCTTGGGCGCGATCTCCACGAGGCACATGCGGCAGTTCGCCGGCGCGGAGAGGCCGGGGTGCCAGCAGTAGTGCGGGATCTCGATCCCCTGCCGCCACGCGGCCTTGATGATCGTATCCCCGGGCTCGAAGGGGATGGGCTTTCCATCCAATTTGAAGGTCGGCATCGGTCTGGGCTCTAGACGGTTCCGGCGGACTTAGTGGTCACACTCGCCGCCGATCATGTTGAGTGCACCGAAGGTCGGGACGATGTCGCTGAGCATCCGCCCCTCGAGCAGGCGCTGGAGGCCCCCGGTGATCTGGAAGCAGGGCGGCCGGATGCGGACGCGGTACGGCGTGCCGCTGCCGTCGGAGACGAGGTAGTAACCGAGCTCGCCGTTGCCGCCCTCGGTGTACGAGTAGACCTCGCCGGCGGGGACCTTCGCCCCCTCCATGATCAGCTTGAAGTGCTGAATCGTGGCCTCGATGGTCGTGTACACGTCCATCTTGTCGGGCAGGACGACGCGCGGGTCGTCGCAGTTCACCGGCCCCTCGTCGGCCATGCGCTCGAGGGTCTGGTCGATGATGCGCTGCGACTGGCGGATCTCGTCGAGCCGGACGAGGAAGCGATCGAGCGTGTCGCCGCGCGTGCCCACGGGCACGTCGAAGTCGACCTCGTCGTACTTGAGGTACGGGTGCGCCTTGCGGATGTCGTACGCGACGCCGGTCGACCGCAGGCACGGGCCCGTCCACCCGAGCGCCGTCGCCTCGGCCCCGCTGATGGGCGCGACGTTCTGGAGGCGATCGATGAAGATGCGGTTCTTCAGCAGCATCTTCTCGCCCTCGGCGACGAGCTCGACGATCTTCGGGAGCGCCGCGCGGCACAGGCCCTTGAAGTCGGGGCTCGGCGGCTTGGCCATCCCGCCGATGCGGCCGAACGAGTGCGTGAGGCGCGCGCCCGTCTCCTCCTCGAGGATGTCCCACACCATCTCGCGCGCCTTCACGAACCAGAGGAAGGGCGTGAACGCGCCGAGCTCCATCGCCATGGCGCCCGTGCACGTGAGGTGATCGCTGATGCGCGCGAGCTCGCCGAGCGCCATTCGGTACCACTGGCAGCGGTCGGGCACGGCGAGGCCGCAGAGCTTCTCGACGGCGAGCGCGTAGCCGACGTTGTTCAACATCGGCGACACGTAGTTGAGGCGATCGACGTACGGGAAGACCTGCGCCCACGTCCCGCGCTCGCACATCTTCTCGAAGCCGCGGTGCAGGTACCCCACCTGCACGTCGGCCTTCACGATCGTCTCGCCCGAGAGCTCGAGGACGATGCGCACGGTGCCGTGCATCGCAGGATGCGACGGCCCCATGTTGAGGTGCATGGGCTCGGCCGGCAGCTCGAGCTCCCCTTCTTCGAGGTCGATGTCTAGCGGTTCCATCTTCTAAGCGCGCTGGGAGGCCTGGAGGGGCCCGCCGGTCAGTCTTCCGACCGCGGGTGCGAGTGGCGGCCGAAGGGCATGCCTTCGTCCGGCCCGAAGGGCTCGAGCTTGTGGAGCGGGAGCCCCGCCTCTTCTTCCGTTCGGTACTCGACGAGGGGCTGCGTGCGGTTCGCCGGGTACGTCTTCTGGAGGGGGTGCCCCTCGAACTCGGGGTACATGAGGATGCGACGGAGATCGGGGTGGCCGCGAAAGCGCACGCCGCTCATGTCGAAGACCTCGCGCTCCAGCCAGTTCATCCCGGTCCAGATCGAGGTCACGCTGTCGAGCTCCGCGCCCTCCATGTCCTCGTCGCCGACGCGCGCCTTGAGCCGGACGCGGTGGCCCTTGCCGACCGAGTACAGGTGCGCGACGACTTCCATGCGGCCCGTCGTGCGGTTCGGGTAGTCGACCCCGCACAGGTCCACCGGCATGTCGAAGTCGAGCGCCGGGTCGTCGTGCAAGAACGTGCAGACCTGCTTCCACACCTTCGGGTCGACGACCGCGGTGTCGTCGCCGAACTGCGAGTGCGTCTCGAGGATGGCGTCGCCGAAGCGCTCGCGGAGCTTGTCGAGGACGACCTGGCTCACTTCGGGCCCCCCTGGTGCTTCTCGGCGCCGTGCACGGCCTGCGCGCCGTTCAGCACCCCGGCGCGCTGCTCGGCTTCGCGAATGGCCGGCAGGACCTCGCGCGGGTCGTGCGCCGAGCGCCGGAGCTTCACGAGCCCGTCGACGTTCTGGACCGGATCGAAGCGCGGCTTGACCACGCCCGGCCGCCGCTCGTTGCGGGCGATCTTGTCCTGAAGGAGCATGAGGCCGTCCATCACGGCTTCAGGTCGCGGCGGGCAGCCCGGGATGTACACGTCGGTGGGGATGACTTTGTCGATCCCGGGGACCGTCGTGTAGTTGTCGTAGAAGCCGCCCGTGGAGGCGCACGTGCCGAAGGCCATCACGTACTTCGGCTCCATCATCTGCTCGTAGATGCGCTTCAGCACCGGGGCCTGGCGCTGGCTGATGGTGCCCACCACCCAGAGCAGGTCGCTCTGGCGCGGCGAGAAGCGCGGCGCCTCGGCGCCGAAGCGCGCGAGGTCGAAGCGCGGGCTCGTGAGCGCCATGAACTCCATGCCGCAGCACGCGGTCACGAAGGGGTACGCGAAGAGCGAGTACTTTCTCGCCCAGCCGAGCAGCGCGTCGACCTTCGTCGTCGCGAAGCCCTGCTCGCTCCCTTCGAGTGTCAGAGAACGATTCACGTCTCCCATTCGAGCGCTCCCTTTTTCCATACGTAAGCCAGCCCGACGACGAGGACGGCGAGGAAGCTGAGCATCTCGACGAACCCGGCCCAGCCGAGGTCCTGGAAGTGGATGGCCCACGGGTAGACGAACACCGCTTCGATGTCGAAGACCACGAAGAGAATGGCGGTCAGGTAAAACTTGACCGAAAGCTTCAAGCGGCCGCCGGTGCTCTCGCTACCGCACTCGAAGGGCGCGTTCTTGGCCTCGCTCGGGTGCTTGTGGCGGCCGAGGAAGGTGGCCGCGCCATAGAAGATGGAGGAGATCGCAAAGGCGACCACCAGCAGAAGGACCATCGGCGCGTAGGTGGCGATCATGACTCTGACCTGGCAAGGGCGTAAAAACCCGCGGTTTTTCTAGTCCCCGCCGCTGGCAGTGTCAACGAGTGACCTGGAGCGTCTTGGCTTTCCAGGCCGTGAGCGCGACCCCCAGCGCTCCCTCCGTAGCACGCAGCTCTTCGGCGATGTCGCGCTCGACCACCCCCGCCTCGAGCGCGTCGCGCAGGCAAGCATAGGCAGCGACCCACTTTTTGCGGCGCAGGAAGGCCCGCGCGAGGGGCGGCATCACCTCGGCGGCCGAGCCGCCGAAGGCCAGAGACCGGCGGAGGGCGCCGATGGCCTCGCCGGCCCGGTCGCTCTCGAGGAGGGCCTCGCCGAGGCGGCGGAAGAGCTCCGCGGCGGCCATCCCCTCCTGGGCGTACTGGATGCCGATGCGGAAGACCTCTTCGGCCTGCTCGATCTCGCCCAGGTGCACGCACGCGCTGCCGAGGAGCCCGAGCCCCTTGGCGATGAGCCCCCGCGCGTCGGCGGTGAGCATCTGGCCTTCCGGCGTGCGGAGGAAGATGGCGAGCGGCGCCGGCCAGCTGCCGAGGAGCTGGACGACCTTGCTCCAGTCGGAGCGGAGCGCGGCCGCCTCGGCCTCGGTCACCTTGGAGAGGTCGATGGCGCTCCGCGCGCCGGTGGCGGCGCGGTCGAGCTCCTCCCGGACGAGGGCGCGCATCCGGAAGCGGAAGGCGTCGAGGTCGTGCGTCTCCTCCACGCCGTCGTGCAAGACCACGAGATTGGTCGGCATGGGGCCGGACGCGCGGATCGTCAGCTTGCGGAGCGAGTAGCCGTAGATCGGCGCGAGGAGGAGGTACCGGACCCCGATGAAGAGCTGAATGACCTCGGTCTCGCTCTCGCGCATGGGCGCGGGGGCCGGGCGGTCGTCCTCGACGAGGAGCGCGCCGACCAGGCGGCGCCGGAAATCTGCCAGGGTGAGCCGCTGCGGCTCGAGCGCCTCGTCGGTGTCGCCCACGCCGACGACGAAGTCGACCAGCGAGAGCTCGGGGTTCCGGCGGTCGACCGTGAGGGCCGTGATGCGCGCGCCGACGATGATCGAGAACGCGAAGAAGCGCTCCCCGATGATCTCGCAGAGCGCCTGGAACGAGCCGATGCCCTCACCGATGCGCTCGAACCACCCGTCCGTGCGGACGGCCTCGAGCTCGAATTCTCGCGGTTTCGGTTCGGGCATCTCGGACGATCGACCTTCTCACAGCTACCATCCGGCGCGAACTCTTTCTACTGCCAGTGAACGCAGACCGGCTGCACGCCGCAGCCCTCGCATCGGGTCGCGTCGCGCCGGGACGGGCACCCCTGGACCATGCCGAGGTGGCAGAGCGCGAAGTCGTACGACACCGGATCGGCCGGGTCGAAGCGCGCGAGGGCGCGCGTAATCTCCTCGGTCGTCTGCCAGGAGGTGCCGCGCCGGGCCGTGAGGCCGAGGTTTCGCGCGAGGCGGTGGATGTGGACGTCGACGGGCACGAGGAGCCGGCTTGCCGGGACGTTCCACATCCCGAGGTCGACCCCGTCGGCGGGGCGCGCGACCCAGCGGAGGAAGAGGAGCAGGCGCTTGCAGCCGCTCGGGCCGCGCGGATCGGGCAGCAGGTGGGCCGGGCCTCGCCGCTCGGAGCGGCGCGAGAGGCCGCCGGCCCGGCGGATGGAGTCGCAGAGCCGGGCGAGCGCCTCGCGGATGGGCGACGGGTCCTCGTCGACGTCGAGTCGCGCGAGCTCGGCCTCGAAGTAGGCGCCGAGCGAGCCGTGCTCGCGCTGCACCGCGCGCGCGCCCGCGAGGAGGCGCGCGACGTCCTCGCCCCGGAAGACCCGGGCCCGCCAGCCGCGGAGGCGGACGCGGAGGGCGCGCGGGTCGTCGGCCGCGGCCGCCGGGTGCGGGCCGACGCGGTCGAGCAGCTCGGTCAGCTTGGCGCGGATGACCTTGGCGTTGCCGAACGCGATGCACGCGGCGACCAGCGCGACCAGCTCTCGATCGGCCGGGTCGGGGTACCGGTGGACGATGCCGACCGGGTCGGCGTCGCGCCGCGCGGGCACGTCGCAGCTCGCGCGGACGTCGTCGAGCGCCGCGCGCAGGCGCTTCAGTCGCCGATCCATACCGTCCCGTGCGCCGGCGGGCGTGGTGGAAGCTTGGCGGCGCGCTTCTCGGCGCCCGCGTGCTCGGCGCGCGCGCGCTCGAGGCGCACCTTGGCGATGGGCAGCCACGGGTCCTCGCCGCCGGCCGCGGTCGCGCGGTCGACGTACTGCATCAGCGCGCGCTCCGCCGAGGCCCAGAGGGCCACCGCGTCGCGCGGGTCCTCGGCGTCGCGCGCCTCGGCGGCGGCGCCGAGCGCGAGGTACCAGAGGCGCTCCCACTCGGGGACGAAGAAGACGTCGGGGTCGCGCGAGATCAGGTACGCGCCCGTCCTCCCGCCCAGGTCGACGTGCGCCGCCTTCGCCGCGGTCTCGAGCGCGCCGCGAGGGTCGCCGGAGCGATCGAGCGCGACGGCCACGTCCCACAGCGCGAGCACGTACGTCGAGCCGACGCTCGTCGTGTTGGGCAGCTCGCCGCACAGACGCACGACCTCGCGGAAGGTCCCGAGGGCGTCGTCGATGCGCCCGAGGCGCATCTGCGCCTCCCCCATGTTCATCATCGCGGTGGCCCGCACCCGGTCGTCGACGAGGCGCGGGATGTACCGGCGCCAGGTCGCGAGCTCCTCGTGGGGCTGGTCGAGCTTCGCGTACGCGTAGACGAGCGCCTCGAGCGCCGCGGTCGCCGCCGCGTCGTCGGGCGGCGGGGGCGACTCGAGGGCGGGCGCGAGGACCTCGATGACCTTCTTTTGCAGGTCGAGGCGCTGCTGGCGCGTGGCGAGCGCCGAGTACACGATGCCGAGATTGTAGCGGAGGCGCACGTCGGGGCTGCTGGCGGCGTTGGCCTCTTCGAGCATCGCGCACGCGGCCTCGAGGCGGAGCTCGTCGTCGAAGCGGAGGCCCCCCTCGCCCGCCGGCGGGTGCATGAGGCGCTCGACCCGCATGTGGAGGGCCCAGCGATCGCGCGCGCCCGGGTCCCTCGCGATGTCCCACTGCGAGGGCGGCGTCTCGGCGCGCGCGGCCGGCGCGAACACGAGCACGGCGAGCGCGGCGCCGAGCGCGAGCTGGAAGGCGGGCCTCACGGCGTCCCCTTCGCCCGGGCCGGGAACGACTTGAGCGCCGCGAGGTGCGCGCGCGCGTGCGGCTCCCAGGGCCTCGGCCGGCCCGCGGGGAGCGCCGCGAGGACCGCGAGGTACCGGTCCCACGCGGCGCGGGCGTCGGCGGGATCGCTGGCCTCGAGCGCGAACGCGGCCAGCGCGGCCGCCTCCGAAGGCGCGACGGCCAGCGTCTCCTTCGCGCGGGGCGTGGCCAGCGCCTCGCGCGGATCCCCGCGGCCCCGGTCGACGAGCAGCGCGCGCGCCGCCGTCCCCTCCCCTCGGCGGTCGAGGGCGAGGCCGAGCGCGAGGACCGCCACCGAGAACGTGTCGTCCTGAGCTTCGCGGACGCCCTCGCGCAGCGCGGCGACGGCGTCGTCGAGGCCCGCGGGGCCGGACGCCATCGCGACGAGCCCCGCCTCCACCGCCGCCGACGCGCGCTCCGCGCTCGAGAGCGACTCGGTGCGCGGCAGGAGGGCGCGATACGCCTCGACGGCCCCGGCCCCGTCGCCCGTGCGCGCGAGGACGCGGCCCCACGCGAGGAGCGCGAGCGGATTGTCGAGCCCGGCGCGGTCGCGGGCCTTGCCTTCGCGGAGGGCGGCGAGGGCGAGGTCGGTCTGTCCGAGCGCGGCGAGCGCGCGTCCCTCGAGCACCTTGGGGGCCGCGTGGCCCGGCAAGACGGTCTCGGCCTCGCGCGCGGCGTCGAGCGCGGCTTCGGCCATGAAGGCCGTGCCGGCGAGCTTCGAGGCCGCGCTCGCGACGAGGTCGCAGTAGTGGCGAAGCTCCGGCGACTTCGCGCGCTCCCACACGTTCGCGGCCGCACCGCCGAGCTCGACGGAACACTCGGGCGGCCGGCCCGTCGACCAGCCGCCCGCGGCCGCCCGGGCGTCGCCGGAGAGGGCGGCGAGCGCGGCGGCGAGCGGCCACGGCCAGGCGGGCGAAGAAAGCGGCGGCATCGCGGGCGTCAACCTAGCGCGGGGTACACCGCGCGTCGCTCCGTTCCATGACGCAAGGTCCACTGGTCAACGCAGTGCGGCACATGTAAATGTTGGAATGATGCGCCTAGAACGGATTCGGGTCCGGTAATGCCGCGCCACTCGATTCGGTATCGGGGAGGCAGCGGCGAGCCCCTCCTCCTGCTGCACCCGTTCGCGCTGTGCGCCGACGCGTGGCGTCCGGTGCTCCCGGCCCTCGAACGGCACCATCAGGTGCTCGTCGCCACCTTCCCGGGGCACATGGGCGGCAACCCCATCCCGGAGGGCTTCCGCCACAGCGTCGCCGCGTCGGTGGACCTGGCCGAAGCCGAGCTCGACGCGGCGGGCGTCGAGCGCGTCCACATCGCGGGCAACTCGCTCGGCGGCTGGTTCGCCATCGAGCTCGCCCGCCGCGGGCGCGCGCTCTCCACCGTCGCGATCGCTCCCGGCGGCGGCTGGGAGCGCGGCAGCGTCGAAGAGCGCCGGCTGGTCCGGACCTTCCAGCAGATGGGCATCCTCGTGCGGCTCGGCGGCCCCATCGCGCCGGTCCTCGGGCGCATCTCCTTCGCCCGGCGGCTCGCGCTCCAGCAGGTGCTCGCGCGCCCCGAGCAGCTCACCGCGGAGCAGGCGAGCTTCCTCATCCGCGCCCCGTACCGGTGCGACGCGTTCTACGACGTCCTGCGCCGCCTGCCCCACGAGCCCGATCCGCCCGCCGTCGACGCGTCCGCCGGACCGATGCGGATCGTCTGGGGCAGCGAAGACCGGCTCCTTCCGCTGGAGGGCTACTCGGAGCGATGGCGAAGGCTGCTCCCCTCCGCCGAGTGGGTCGTCCTCGAGGGGGCCGGTCACGTCCCCATGTACGACGACCCTTCGCGCGTGGCGCAGCTGATCCTCGAGGTCACGACTTCGGTGCAGCCCTCGCCTTCGAGGGCGGAGCCCCGAGCGACCGCGGTGTCGGCGTGAGCGGGCCGCGCGCCTCGCGTCACTGCTCGAACGGGTCGGCGAGGGCGATGGTCTCGTCGCGACGAGAACCGACGCTCACCAGGATGACGGGACACCCGGCGTCGCGCTCGATGCGCTTCACGTAGCGCTGGGCGGCGTCGGGGAGCGCCGCGAGCGTGCGCACGCCCGAGAGGTCTTCCTTCCACCCGGGCATCGACTCGTAGACGGGGACGGCGTGCTCGGCGTCGTCGATGGGAAACTCGTCGGTCGTGCCGCTGGGCGTCTTGTACGAGGTGCAGACCTGGATGGTGTCGAGGCCCGTGAGGACGTCGAGCTTGGTGAGCGCGAGCCCGTCGAGGCCGTTGACGCGCACCGCATACCGGAGCGCCGGCAGATCCAGCCAGCCGGTGCGCCGCGGGCGCCCCGTCACCGAGCCGAACTCGTGCCCGCGCGAGCGCAGGCCCTCGCCGATCGCGTCGTTGAGCTCCGTGGGGAACGGACCGCCGCCGACGCGGGTGCAGTACGCCTTCACGAGGCCGACGACGAAGTCGATCTTCGACGGGCCGACGCCGCTGCCCGCGCACGCGCCCCCCGCGGTGGCGTGGGACGACGTGACGAATGGGTACGTGCCGTGGTCGATGTCGAGGAGGGTGCCCTGCGCGCCCTCGAACAGCACGCGCTTGTCGTCGCGCACCGCGCGCTCGACGAGCCTCGAGGTCTCGGCGAGGAGCGGGACGATGCGCGGGGCGACGTCGCGGAGCACCTGCATGACGTCGGCGAGCTTCGGCGGCTCGCCGCCGAGGGCGCGGAGGGTCGGCTCCCAGCTCGCGAGCGCGTTCGCGACGACCGCCTCGGCGCGCTTCAGATCGCGCAGGAGGCCGAGCGGCAGGCCGCGCCGGCCGGCCTTGTCTTCGTAGCAGGGCCCGACGCCGCGCTTGGTGGTGCCGAGCGCCCCCGGCCCCTGCTCGCGAAGCCCGTCGACGAGCACGTGGTACGGCAGG
Organism: uncultured delta proteobacterium; assembly: GCA_963797395.1. Lineage (GTDB taxonomy): Bacteria > Myxococcota_A > Polyangia > Polyangiales > Polyangiaceae > Palsa-1150. The sequence goes on along the minus strand of CAWCPA010000006.1, from coordinate 1,969,166 downwards.
ATGGCGTGCGCGCGATCGCTGACGATGAGCGACGAGTGCCCGCGAACGAGGCCGCGCCGCGCGAGCTCGTCGAGCTCCCCGACGAGGCCCACCGGGTCGATGGCCATGCCCTGCGCCAGGACGCACATCGTCTGCTCGCGCAGGATGCCGCTCGGGATGAGCCGGACGACGAAGCGCTCGTCGCCCACCACGAGGGTGTGGCCGGCGTTCGGACCGCCGCCGTAACGCACCACCATGTCGGCGTGCTCGGTGAAGATGTCGACGATCTTCCCCTTGCCCTCGTCACCCCACTGCGCGCCGACCACGACGACCGCGGTCATGAATTGGATCTCGCTTTCCCTAGTTTCGGCTCTAGTTGTTCCTGCCGGTTCTCGGCCCGCTCGAGCGGAGGGGCGATGCTAGCCCCAGTCGCGGAGTCGACCCAGCCGGACGCGTCGAGGACGTGCGTAAAGCCCCACGCTCGCGCCCACTCGAGCGCGCCCGTCCGGTCGGGGCGCGCGACCGCCGCGATGCCGTGCGAGCGGAGCTCGCCCACGCGCCGGTCGTCGGCCGGCCCCACGACGACCGCCCGCACCGGCCACGGCGCCGAGACGCCGGCCGCGCGGAGGGCCTCCTCCGCGCGATCGAGGTCGACCGCGAACCCGGCCGCCGGGAGATCCCACCCGAACCGCCCGAGGAGCTCGTCGTACCGGCCGCCGGAGAGGATGGCGTCGCCGGTGCCGGCCGCGTACCCGTGCATGACGGTGCCCGTGTAGTAGGCGAGCCCGCGGACCTCGCCGAGATCGGCCGAGAGATAGCCCCCGAGGCCGTGCGCGACCGCCGCGTCGAAGAGCGCCAGGAGCCGCCGCGCCGCCGGCGCCGCCGGGGTCTTCCCCAGGCGCTCGACGCCCTCGACGAGCGCGTCGCGCCCGCCCTGCAGCCCGCCGAGCGCGCGGAGCGCGTCGCCGTACGCGGCCCCGGTGGTCTTGCACACGAGCGCGATCTCGGCCTCGTCCTTGCGGGACACCGCCTCCGAGAGCGCGGCGCGCTGCTCGGGCGCGAGGTCCTCGACGAGCGCGCGCACGATGCCGGCGTCGCCCAGATCGATCTGGAAGCGCTCGAGGCCCGCGGCCCGTAGCGCCTCGACGGCCAGGCCGAGGAGCTCGAGGTCCCCTTCGGGCCCGGCGACGCCCGCGAGCTCCACGCCCGCCTGGGGGATCTGCCGGTGCTTGCGCGCGCGGCCGCTGCGGCGGCGGAGGACCGTGCCCTCGTAGCCGAGACGCACGGGCGGCGGCTTGGCCCGCAGCCGCGTGACGACGACGCGCGCGATCTGCGGCGTCATGTCGGGGCGGAGGGCTGCGACCTCGCCCGACTCGGGCTCGACGAAGCGGAGGACGTCGGTGGGATCGAGCGTGCCGAGCCCGCGCTCGAGGACCTCGGCGAACTCGAACACCGGCAGGGTGACCAGCGCGTACCCGTGGAGGGTGAAGCGATGGAGCACCCTGTGGGCGAGCGCCCTCCGCAAGGCCGCCTCTTCGGGCAGGAGGTCGCGCATGCCCGCGGGCAGCGGGTGCTCGAGCGAAGAGGGGGGAGGCTCCCCGGACGGCGACTGCGGCATCGGTGAAACGCCGCGAGACTTTTCACAGGTTTGCGGCGTTGTCACTAGCGCCGTCGGGCACGCCCCTCGTTTCGTTGCGTTTCGGCACGCTTTTCCTGGCGGCGGCGCCGCCGGCGGACGGGGGCGCGCTTGCCGCGCCGTCAGGCACCTGTCGATTATCCAACACGTCGCGGCGCAAAAATCTTCAACGATTCCGCGGGTGAGACGCGCGGCACGGCCGTCGCAAAAGCCCCTGACGACTCCTGCGACGCGCAGCGGCTCTCCGGAGCGCGCGCGACCCCATTCGAACCGGAAAGTGACCCCATGGCCTTCTCGATTGAAACCTCCACTCTCGAACAGGCGGCCAGCGGCGACGCGGCGGCGCTCCGGACCCTCGTGACGATGCTCAAGCCCCGCATCGAGAAGCAGCTCCTCCGGTACCCGCTGGCCGACGAAGATCGGCGCGACCTCGTGCAGGCCACGCTCATGCAGATCATCCGTCGGGTCGGCTCGTTCCGCGGAGACTCGAGCTTCTCCACCTGGCTCTTCCGTGTGACGGCGAACGAGGCGCTCATGATGATGCGCTCGCAGCGCCGCCACCGGTCGCGCCTGGTCGAGGGGCTCGAATCTCGAGGATCTCGGCAGCCTCCCCGCCGCCAACGACGCCTCCGACGATTACCGCGCCGAGAACAGCGCGGTCGCCAGCGAGCGCGACGCTCGGGTCCGCCAGGCGCTGGAAGAGCTGCCCGACGGGTACCGCACCGTCGTCGCCCTCCACTACCACCAGGACCTCGGCCTCCACGAGATCGCGGCCCGCCTCTCGACGACGGAGAGCGCGGTCCGCTCGCGGCTGCACCGCGCCCGCTCGCGCCTGCGCGCGATCCTCGAGCGCGGCGCGGCCGGCCAGGAAATCGCGGCCGCCTGAGGCCCGCGCGGCTCAGCCGTTCACGCGGTGAACGGCGTAGCCGACGAAGAACGGGCCCATCTTCTCGATGAACTCGCTGGTCTGCCGGGTCTTTCGCATCGCCTGAACGAGATGCGAGAGGGGGTGGAGCTCGGGGCCCACCAGGCCGATGACGAACTCGTTGTCGTTCGCGTCGAGGCCGTAGCAGGCGAGGCGCACGTCGTGCGCGAGCTCCTGGGCGCCGTACGCCATGCCAATCTGCGCGTGCTCGCGGAGGATGGTCGACTGCTCGTGCCCGTCGAGGCGGGCGAACGCGGCGGTGCGCCGGAGCGGGTACCAAACGTGCCAGGGGTACTTCTCGTTCGTCACGTTCTCGACGGGCCTGCGGAGGAGCGTCCACTCGAGCTCGGGCTCGTGCCCGGTGGAGTACGTGCGGCCGATCATCGAGTACTCGGGACGCAGCGGGAGGTCCCCGAAGAGCGGCCGCACCTTCCGGACGAAGTGCGCGGGGTCGTCGCTCCACGTGAGGAGGCCCACGCCGCGGGGCGCCATCGCGTCCGCATAGACCACGGCCGGGATGCGCTCGCGCGAGCACACCCCTGCGACCCGCTTCACCTCCTCGTCGCCGCTGCGCCCGGCAGGCGCGTCGAAGACGAGGAGCTGCATGAAGAGCCGCCGGTTCATCTGCTGGCGCTCGCCGTCGCGCTTGCCGCCGTACTCGGCGACGTCGATGGCAGGAAGGCCGGGCCCCTTGGTTTCGCCGCTCGCGCGTTCGTTCATCGCGCCCGGAGCCTAACGCGCGCGCGGAGCTTCGCCCAATTCGGTATTGGCGGCACTCGCGCAGCGCCGGCAGAATCCCCACTTTCGAACTGCGAATGGACTCGCGCAGAGCGGTCTCCGCGATCTACGGCTGCGGGGAGCACTCGCCGGCCGCGCCGGCGATCACTCCAGCGGAGAATCCCATGCGAAACGACATTTCTCGCCTGACTCGATGGGGCGTCGCCCTCGGCACGCTCGGCGCGGCGTGCGCCGCCCTCGCGGCGGCGTGCGGCGGCTCCTCGAGCAACGACAACGGCCACGACGGCGGGGCGCCCGGCGCGACCGCCGAAGGCGGAGCGAAGGGAGACGACGCGGGGCCGGCGTGCGGCCTGCTCGCGCAGTGCTCGACCTCGCAGGTCTGCTGCTACAAGACCGGGGCCCTGCTCCCGTCGTGCGCCGACGCGGGCGACTGCAACGGCAGCGTGGTCTCGTGCTCGAGCAAGAGCCAGTGCGGCTCGCAGACGTGCTGCTTCACCTTCGCCGAAGAAGACGGCGGGGGCGAGGCCGGCGCTCTCTCCACGAGCTTCTCGGCGTCGTGCCAGGATAGTTGCCCGTCCACCTCGTACACGCTCTGCGGGGCGGACAGCGACTGCGCCGAGGGTCAGACCTGCTTCCCGGGTCTCTACGGCAGCTACTGCGCGTCCTTCGACGGCGGGTTCGCCTTCCCGGACGGGGGCTTCACCTACGACGGCGGCTTCCCCCTCCGGCGCGACGCGGGCGGCGCCCAGCCCGACGGAGGCGCGCCCGCGCCGGACGCCTCGGTCGACGGCGGCTGACGGGCTCCGCCTGCGTTCCGGGCCTCGAAGTCCCCCCTAAAAAGGGGGACCAAAAGTCCCCGGCGACGACGACGGCCTGGGTCCGGTATCGTGTTCGTTACCGTGCCCGAAGATCCGAAGCCAACGCCCGTCTACGTCATCGAGTCGATCCCGGTCGGCGGAGAACACGGGGTCACCCGGCAGCAGGTGATCTCCGAAGGCATCCCGACGCCCGCGCACCTCCGCATCTTCGAGGAGCTCGCGCGGGGCGGGATGGGCCGCATCCACCCGGCCACCGATCGGAACCTCCTCCGCCACGTCGCGCTCAAGCGCCTCGACAAGGAGCTCGCGAAGGAGAAGTTCTACCGCGACGGCTTCATCGCCGAGGCGCAGATGACGGGCCAGCTCGAGCACCCGAACATCGTGCCGGTCCACGAGCTCGCCGTCGACGAGCGCGGGACGCCTTACTTCACGATGAAGCTCATCCAGGGCATGTCGCTCGCGCGGTGGCTCCACGACCCCTCGCGCCGCGTCGGGTCGACCGACCGCATCGCCGACAGCCTCGACATCTTCGTGAAGGTCTGCGACGCGGTGGCCTACGCGCACCACCGCGGCGTCATCCACCGCGACATCAAGCCCGAGAACATCATGGTGGCCGGGTTCGGGCAGGTCTACCTGATGGACTGGGGCCTGGCGCGGCTCACGAAGACGCGGCCCGCCTCGGGCGACCAGGCCCAGATGGAGGCCCCCGGCCCGGTGGGCACGCCCGGCTACATGTCGCCCGAGCAGGCGCGCGGCAAGCCGAACGAGATGGACGAGCGCTCCGACGTCTTCGGGCTCGGCGCGGTGCTCTACGAGATCGTGTGCGGCAAGATGCCGTTCGGCGAGTTCCGCGATCCCGACTCGATGATCAAGCGCACGTGCGAAGGGCGCGTCGTGCCGATCGACGAGGCGCTCGCTTCGGTGGGAGCCGCCGTCGCGAGACGGCTGCGCGAGATCGTCTCGCGCGCGACCGCGCCCCGCCCGGAGGACCGGTACACGACGGTGGTGGAGCTCCAGCGGGACGTGGTCACGTTCCTGCGCGGCGGCCTGCACCTGCCGCGGAAGGCATTCGCGCCGGGCACGGTCATCTTCCGCGAGGGCGACGTCGGCGACGCCGCCTACATGATCGTGAGCGGCAAGTGCCGCGCGTACCGCGCCGTGCAGGGCGGCCAGGAGACGCTGGCGGTCATGGACAGCGGCGACGTGTTCGGCGAGATGGCGCTCTTGCTCGACGAGCCGCGCGCCGCGACGGTCGAGGCCATCGATCACGTGACGGTGCTGGTGCTCGGCAAGAGCACCATGAACGAGGGCCTCGGCATCGGCGGGTGGACGGGCGCGCTGGTGCAGGCGCTCGCGCAGCGCTTCCGCGATCTGGAGCACCAGGTGCGTAGCTCCGGGATGCGGCGAGGCTAGGAGGCTACGGCTTCACGCAGGTTGAAATCGGTGCCGGCCTTCTATACTCGTGGTCGAGCCATGAGAGCCGAGCCCATGAGAGCTTGCGCCGTCGTTTCGGGGCTCTCGGCGATCGTCGCCATCGGGGCGCTCGCGACGGGCTGCGTCGGACCGGGGCTGCGTCCCGCCGCACCGCCCGAAGGGCTGGCCGAGGAGCAGGGCTCGAGTCCGCCGGCGGCTCCGCCCGCGGCGGCCACCCCGCCGGCCCCCAGCGAGAGCGCCGTCTCTTCGGGCGTGCCCCCCGAGGGCACGGACGTCGAGCCGGGCGCCGGCGGCACGAACCCCGCCGGCGACCAGCGCGATCCTCACCGCGTGCGCCGGTACTGGGGCCTGGCGATCCTCTCGGTCGGCGTCGAGGCGGCGATCGTGGCGGGCGTGACCTCGATCCTGATCCTCCACCAGAAGAGCATCCGCGACGACGGCTGCAACGCCCAGAAGGTGTGCGATGAGGACGGCAAGAACGCCGCGAGCACCATCGACACGATCGTCCCGTGGAACACGGCCTCGTGGATCGTCGGGGCCGTGGGCGTCACCGCCGGCCTGGTGTTGGTGCTCACGAGCCAGCCCAAGGCCGGACCCGAGACGATGCTCACCGTGTCGCCCGCGCTGGCGGGCGCCTCGATCGGGATCCGGAGCACGTTTTGAAGGCCGCGGTCGTCGCGCTCGCAGGCGCGGTCGTCGCGTTCGCCGCGCTGGCGGGCGTCGGCGGCTGCGCGCTCGTGATGAACCTCGACGGGAACGAATACACGCAGGCCGAGGCCGGCGCTTGCGACGGCGGAGACGCGGGCTGCGTCCACCCGTCGTTCGCCTGCACCTCCATCGCGAACTGCGGGGACGGGGGCGACGTCTGCTGCCTGGGGGTGGCGGGCGGCTTCACCGCGTCGTGCGTCGCGAGCTCGCAGTGCACGTTCAACCAGCTCTCCGTCCAGCTCTGCGCCGGAACCCAGGAGTGCACGGGCGGAGGGCCATGCGAGACCTGCACCGTCGCGGACGCCGGGCTGCCGAGCCTGGGCGTCTGCGCGACGAGCGACAACGGCTTCCTCCTCAGCGAGCTGCAGTGCGCAGGGCCCTGAGCCCTCACTGCGACGACGGCGGCGGCACGTCCGGCTTGACGTAGATCTCCTTCAGCGTCGCCCGCTTCGCCTGGAAGGCGTCGATCATCGGCCCGAGCTGCTCGGGGTCGCCGGACAGGTCGTGCGCCTCGCCCGGGTCGCGCGCGAGATCGAAGAGCGCGTACTGCCGGCCGCCGTACGAGATGAGCTTCATGCCCGGCGTCGGACCGTGGATCAGGCCCCGGCGCATGTGCGTATACGGCCCGTCGGGCATGTCGAAGTAGATGTCTCGCTCTTCGTACGGACCGCTCGGGCTCGCGGCGAGATCGTCGACCAGGCTGTGCCCCGAGAGCTCCCCGGCCTCGGGCTGCGGAACGCGCATCAGGTCGAGCATCGTGGGCACGAGGTCGATCATGCTGCGCTTCACCGGCACCCGCTTGGGCGTCTGGCCGGGCACGGAGATGAGGAACGGCACGCGCATCAGCGTCTCCCAGATGTCGATGCCGTGCTGGAAGGCGATGCCGTGGTCCATCAGGGCCTCGCCGTGGTCGCTCGTCAGCGCGATCACGGTGTTCTTGCCCCAGGGCTGGCTCTTCACGAAGTCGATCAGCCGGCCGATGGCCTGGTCGGTGAACCAGATCTCGCCGTCGTAGAGGGCGCGCATCTTCCAGCCCGCGGGGTGCGACGGGTCCGAGAAGTCGGGCGCGCCGTCGTGCGGCACGTACTGGAGGTGCGGGTCGAAGTAGTGGACCCAGAGGAAGAAGCGCGACGCCCCGTGCTCGCCGAGCATGCGAATCGCGGCGTCGGTGAGGGCGGGGCTCGTCGAGTTCGTGTCGGTGTCCCACTGGCCCGAGGACGGAACGGCCGACAGGTCGAACTCGTCGAACCCTTGCTCGAGCCCCGACGACGGCTTGAAGTACCAGTGCGAGGCGGCCCCCATCGTGTAGAAGCCGGCGTCGTGGAGGCGCTCCGCGAGGAACGTGTTCCCATCGAAGTACTTGTTGAAGTGGCCGCCGTCGCGGAGAGTCTCGCTCGGGTACTTGCCGATGAGCATCGGGCCGAGCGCCTTGCCCGTGTACGACGCCATCGAGTAGGCCCGCTCGAAGACGACGCTCTTCGCGCCGAGGGCCGCGATGTTCGGCGTCGTGGGCTTGTCGTAGTCGATGAGGCTCGTCTCCTCGGCGCGGACGGTGTCGATGGTGACGAGCACGAGGTTGTAGTCGCGCGTCACGGCGGCCGGCCTGGGCGGGGGCGCGGTGCGGGCGGCCACGGGCGCGGCCGTGGGCAGGGGCGTGTCGGCGCCGGAGCAGTCTTCGTCGATGCCGTTGCCGGGGATGTCGACGGCGTTGGGGTTGATCTTCGGGTCGTGGTCGTTGCAGTCGCCGCCGCCGAAGTACGGAGAGGCGCCGTCGTGGTCCCGGTCGGTCGCGCTGCGCACGAGCGCGAGCGCGATGCGCCCGAGGGGCGCGTGCGCGTCGAGGGCCATGGCCGGGGCCGGGTCGAGCTCGAGCGCGACGGCCTGGTCCACCGTCGCGAAGAGCGACCCGCCGACGAGGGCGAGCGCCGCGAGCGCGGGCAGCGGCCGCGCGGCCCGCCCGCCGAGCGCCAGGGGCCCGAGCCAGGCGCACGCCGCGATGGCCAGGAGATCGACGACCGGCCGGAGGTCGAGCTCGTTGCGCTTCAGGACGCCGAAGATCGCGAGCGACCCGTCGCCCTCCCCGCCCGTGTCGCCCGACGCGACGCCGTACCCGACGAGCAGCATGCACAGGACCAGCGCGATGCCCCCCGTGGTCGCCGGGTCGAGGGCGCGCGGCCAGTGCGAGGCGGCCGCCGCGAGCAGGCGCCGAAGCACCGGCATGAGCGCCAGCGCGAACGCGCAGAGCATGACCAGCCAGGCGAGCGACGAGGCCGCGAGCGCGCAGCCCGCGGCCATCGGGGCCCAGTGCGCGAGCCCCTGCCGCGCCGCGTGCGCCGTGAGGACGAGCCAGCCGGTGGTCACGCAGCACGCCAGGGGGGCGAAGGCGGCCGTGCGCGATCGGGCGAGCACCGGCTCGCTCCGCGCGTCGGCGATGCGCTCGAAGGGCGAGAGCACCCTGTCCGGCTCGAGGAAGATCGACGCCGCCACGACCGCCATCCCGACGGCCAGCGCCAGGGGCGCGAGGACGCCGATCTCCGCGAGCATCATCGCGCCCAGCCCGGGACCGTGGGGATCGGCGGACAGGGAGAGCGTGGCCTTCGCCTCGACGAACGCCACGACGAGCGACCCGAACGCGGCCCCTGCGAGGGCAAAGAGGATTCTGGAGGCCAGACGAGCCACGAGCGGCCGGAGACTACCCCGCAAGCCCGAGCGACGCGAGGGACTGAATCGGGTGGCTCGCTAGCGCTTGACGCGGGCCATGGGGTGCGCCGCGTCGTACACGCGCATGAGGTGATCCATCGAGACGTGCGCGTACCGCTGGGTCGTCGAGAGGGACGCGTGCCCCAGCATTTCCTGGATGGCGCGCAGATCGGCGCCGCCGTCGAGCATGTGCGTCGCGCACGTGTGGCGCAGCGCGTGCGGGTGCAGGTCGGCCCGGCCCGCGCCCGCCGCGCCGTGGGCGCGCACGAGCTTGTGCACGGCCCGCGAGTAGATCCGCGCGCCGAAGGTCGTGAGGAAGAGCGCGGACGGGTGCTGCGTCTTCCGCCGGGGGTGGACCATCCCGGGCCGCACCGCCAGCCACGCGGTGAGCGCCTCGACGGAGCGCCGCCCGAGCGGAACCATCCGCTCCTTGCGGCCCTTGCCGAGCACCCGCGCCGTCGCGCCCGCCAGGTCCACCGCGTCGCGATCGAGCCCGCATAGCTCGCTCACGCGGAGGCCCGACCCGTAGAGAAGCTCGAGGATCGCCCGATCTCGCACGCCGGCCGGGCCGTCGCTCGAAGGCGCCTCGACCACCTCCTTCGCGGCGTCGACCGAGAGCAGCGTCGGCAAGCCCCGGCGCACCTTCGGGGTCGCGAGGTCGTCGGCGGGGCTCGTCTTCAGGTGACCGCGGCGGCGGAGCCACCGCATCCACGTGCGGACCGCGGCGATCTTCCGCGCGATGGAGCTCGGCGCGTGCTTTCGCGCGAGCCCGGCGAGCCACGCCCGCAGCAGGTAGACGTCGATCGCGCGCACGTCGCCGGCCGCCGCCGACCCCCGCTCGCGGACGAACGCGGCCAGCCCACGGATGTCGCGGCCGTACTCGTCCACCGTCCGCGGCGAGGCGCGCCGCTCGCCCTCGAGGTGGAGCAAGAACGCGGCGAGCGCCTCGTCCATGCCCATGCCCGCGCCCGGCCCGCTCACCGGCCCAGCGCTACCACGACGACCGCGGCCACGGGCAAGTTCGGGGGGCGAGACGTATCGCGAGACGTATAGTGTCTGCGGTGCGGTGGCCCGTCGATGAACACGGATCGCGCTTGCGGGGCCTCAAGCTCCTGCGGGAGCTGTTCGAGCGCGCCAAGAACGAGCGCTCGAGCCCGCACCTGGTCGGCTGCTCGGTCGCGGTCGGGGTGTTCTCGGGGTTCACGCCCTTCCTGGGCTTCCACATGTGGATCGCCCTGGGGGCCGCGACCGTCCTGCGGCTGAACCGTCTCTGGGCGCTCCTGGGCTCCCATCTCTCGATTCTGCCCCTCTACATGTGGGTCTCGTTCTGCGAGATCCAGGTCGGGCACCGCCTCCGCGCCGGCGCATGGGTCGAGCTCGCGCCGCAGGAGGCGCTCGCGCACGGGTCGCAGCTCTTCACCGACTGGCTGCTCGGCACCGGGGTCGTCGCCGGCGGCCTCGCGGGGGTGCTCGGCGTGGTGGCCTACTTCGCCGCGCGCGGCTGGCAGCGCCGGCGGCCGAGCGTCAAGCCGCGCACGCTCGCTTCACTTCCTCCACCGTCTTCGGAATCCCGGCCGTCAGCACCTCCGGCCCCGACCGCGTGACGAGCACGTCGTCCTCGATGCGCACGCCGATGCCGCGCCACTCGGGCGCGACGCTCGGCTCGTCGGGCGCGACGTAGATCCCGGGCTCGACCGTCAGGACCATGCCCGCCTCGAGCGGCCGCGGCTTGCCCTCGACGAAGTACGCCCCGACGTCGTGCACGTCCATGCCGAGCCAGTGGCTGGTGCGGTGCATGAAGAAGCGTTTGTAAGCGCCCGACTCGATGAGCTTTTCGACCTCACCGGAGAGGAGACCGAGCGCCACGAGCCCGCGCGTCACCACCTCCACGCTGCGGGCGTGGATGGCGTCGAGGGTCGCGCCCGTGGTGGAGGCCGCGATCGACTCGAGCTGCGCCTGCAGGACCAGCTCGTAAATGGCCTGCTGCTCACGGGAAAAGCCCTTCCCCACGGGGAAGGTCCGGGTAACGTCGCTCGCGTAGTACCCGTACTCGCACCCCGCGTCGATGAGGAGGAGGTCGCCCGGCTCGATGCGGCGGTCGTTCTTCCGGTAGTGGAGGACGCAGGCGTTCGGCCCCGAGCCGACGATGCTGCCGTACGCCGGGCGCTCGGAGCCGTGCTTTCGGAACGTGTCGAGGAGAAGCGCCTCGACCTCGTACTCGCGCATGCCCGGGCGCGCGCGCGCCATCGCGCCCTCGTGGGCCTCGCGCGTGATGCGGGCGGCGGCGCGCATCGCCTCGAGCTCCTCGGGCGACTTGCGGAGGCGCATCTCGTGGAGGATGACCCCGGGGTCGACGATCTCGGTGGGCGGGAAGACGCCCGTACGCGAGCGGGCGCGCACGCGGTCGACGGCGGCGAGCAGGCGCTCGTCGAAGCGGCGGTCGTGGCCGATGCGGTAGTGCAGGCGGCGGCGGTTCTGGAGCAGATCGGGCAGCTTGTCGGCCAGCTCGGCGATGACGAACGCCTCGTCGGCGCCGTACTCCTGCTTCACGCCGTCGACGCCGGCGCGCGGCCCGTCCCAGATCTCTCGGTCCTTGTCGCGCGGGCGCACGAAGAACGTCGTCTTGCGCTCGCGGGCGTCGAGCACGACCACGCTCTCGGGCTCGTCGAACCCCGTCAGGTAGAAGAAGTCGGAGTCTTGCCGGTACTCGTGCTCCACGTCGTTGTTCCGCACGAAGACGGGCGCCGAGGGGATCACGGCGACGGCGAGGGGAGATACGGCGGCCATCGCGTCGAAGAAGGCGGCGCGGCGCCGGGACCAGGCGGTTCGGTCAATCGTCGGCATCCGGGGGAGAGTAGAATCATCGGCCGGAACTTGGCCCCCGCCTCGCCCGAGAGGGACACTCGCGCGCATGACGACCCCCGAACGGCGGCGCAAGCGCAGCGACGACCCGCTCGTCGCGCTCCACTACCAGCTCGCCCACGCCCGGCAGGAAGGGCAGCTCGAAGCGATCGTGGTCGCCGACGACTCCGGCGTCGTGGTGGCCGGCGCGGGGGCCTGGGCCACCTGCGAAGAGCTCGCGGCCTACGCGCCGCTCCTCGCGCAGGGGCAGTGGACCGAGCCGGGGCTCGACGACACGTCCCGCGTGGCCGAGCTCCGCCGGCAGGTGGACGTCCAGCCGGTCGACGTCGACGGGCAGACCGTCCTCCTCTGCCTCATGGGCGCCCGAGCCCGCGACGGCGCCGGTGACCGCACTGCCCAGGGCGTCGCGCGCATTCTTCGCGTCGCAGCGTAAAGGGCTGCGCCCGACCGCCGCAGCCCCAATAGGCTGAATTCGCACGCGTTCGAGCGCCGGACTCGACCGGGTGCCGTTGACCGCCATCGCCGGCCACGGTAGTTACCCCGCCGCGAGGGCCCCCATGAGCGAGAAGGACTCCGGCGACCGGCGCCGCCGCCTCGACAGCGTCATCCCCGAGCTCATCAAACGGGCCGTCGAGATAGGCGTCGAGAAAGCTGCTGAAGCGCCCGACAATCTGAAGGAGTTCGTGGGCGGCATGAAGCTGCCCCGCGAGGCCGCCAATTACCTCCTGGCTCAGGTCGAGGAGACCAAGAACGGCCTCTTCCGCGTCGTCGCCAAGGAAGTGCGCGAGTTCCTCGAGCACACGAACCTCGCCGGCGAGATGCAGAAGATGCTGACCACGGTGCAGTTCGAGATCAGCACGACGATCCGCTTCAAGCCGAACGACGGGCTCGGAGGCGACGACAAGGCGAAGCTTCCGAAGCCCGAGGTCAAGGCCGAAGTCCAGATGAAGCGTAGCGGTCGCCCCGTCGAGCGCGCCGACTCGGCGCGCATCGATTCGACCCCGCCCGCCGCTGACGATCGGCCGCGCGAGCGCCGCCGCAATCGAGAGTGAGACCCCCGGACACGACATGCCCAAGCTCCTGAAAGTTGCGGGCGAGGTGGACAGCTACTGCACACGCTGCCGCCTCGTCCTGAACCATCGCATCGTTTCCATGAAGAGCGGCAAGGCCCACCAGGTCGAGTGCCTGACGTGCCGCTCTCAGCACCTCTGGCGCCCCAACGCGCCGGGCGACAAGCCCGCGGCGGGCGGCACCGAGCGCACGAGAGCGGCCTCCTCGGGCGGCGCGGCCAAGGGGCCGCGCGTCTCGGCCGCCGCGGTGCGACACGAGCAGACGTGGGAGAAGGCGATCAGCGGTAAGGGCGTCCACGACTTCAAGCCCTACGCCGTGAGCGGGACCTTCCACGAAGGCGACCTCGTTCGGCACAAGAAGTTCGGCGACGGCGTGGTCACCCGGGTCATCGACGGCCACAAGGTCGAGGTCCTCTTTCGTGACGAGGCGCGCACGCTCGCCCAGATGATGAGCTGACGACGGCGCGCCCGCGCAAAGCGGCGCGCGCATCGCACCCGCCCGCCTGTCTCTCCCCTGGTCGCTTCCCTGACGCGCTTCTTGCTCAGAGGATTTGACCGGGCGCACGTGCGCTGACGATACTTTCCTTAGGGGGCTCGACCTTCGAGCCCGCCCGGCCGAGGGGAGATGCAGAGTCAATCTTGGCGTGCAGTCTTGGCGCTCTGCGGGGGCAGCCTCGTGGCGGCGGGCGACACCCGCGTCTGCGCGGCCGAAGGGCTCCCTTCGGGCGAGCACAGGGACGCGGACGCGCGCTTCGCCCTCTCGATGGACGGGCACGTCGGCGCGTGGCTCGTCGCGGGGCCGTTCGACCGGCCGCGCGTGCCCGACGAGGAGGCCGTCGCGCCGCGCCTCGGCGACGCCGCCGGCACCGACCCCAAGGCGCCGCGCTGGCGCCTCGCCACGAGCAACGAGGGCGCCATCGACGTCGGCGGCGCCATCGACTCGCGCTGGTACGTGGGCGCCTACGCGGCGGGCGTACTGCACGTCGAGCGAGCCGGCCGGTACTACCTCCTCTCGGGCATCGGCGACGCGGTCATCGCGACCCTCGACGGCAAGCGCGTCCTCACCCGCCAGGAGCCCAGGCCCGAGCGCGACGACGAGGACCTCGTCGCCCTCGACCTCACGCCGGGCGATCACATGCTCGTCCTCGGCCTCCACCGGTACGGCCTGGCGCGCTCGATGCGCGTGCGCCTGCTCGACGACCAGCTCCAGCCGCCGCGCGGCGCCTCCTGGTCGCTGCCGGGCGTGGGCACCGAGGACCTGCGCGCGATCGCGGGCCGGATGTCCTCCATCACGCTCGACCGCGGCATGAGCGCGACCGGGTACCAGCCCGTCCTCACCGTCCGCTTCCCGGCGGGCGCGCCGCGCGGCGTGCCGCTGACCGTGCGCGCGCGGCTCGTCCGGGCGAACGAGACCGACCCGGCCGCCGCGCCCGTCTTCGACGTGACCGCCGGCGAGGTGCCGCTCGACGAGCGCTCCGCCCGCGAGCTCGAGGTGCGCCTGCCGCGGGTCGGCGGAGAGGAGGTCGAAGACCAGGACTGGACCGTCCACGTGGAGGTCGCCGGCCGCTCGCTCGATCTCCCCTTCCACCCGCGCAAGGCCGTGCGCCTCGCCGCGGCCCGCGCCGACCGCGCCCTCGTCGACGCGCAGGCCCTGCCGCTCGCGCCCGCGTCGCGCGAGAGCGTGCAGTTTCTCCGCGACCGGCTCGTCGACTTCGTGTCGAAGGGCGACGGCGACCTGACCGCGCAGGCGGAGGACGCCCGCGAGCTCGAGGAGCTCTCCGCGTCGCTCGAGGCCGAGCAAGACCCCTACGCCGGTCCCAAGTGGCGGCGGGGCGCCATGCGCCGCGCGTACCGCTCGCCGGCCGACGGCCACCTCTCGGAGTTCGCGGTCTACGTGCCGCCGGACTTCGACCCGAGGAAGACGTACCCGCTCATCGTCGCGCTGCACGGCATGAACGGGAAGCCGCTCGAGATGATCATGTGGCTCTTCGGGTTCGACGATCCCGATCGCGACGGAAACTGGGAAGACCGGCACCCGCGCCACGACCTCCCGCCGCTCGAGGCCATCGTGTCGCGCCCGACGGCCACTTCAACGCGATGTACCGCGACCTCGGCGAGGACGACGTCATGCGCGTCGTCGACTGGGCCCGCGCCGCCTACCCCATCGATCCCGCCCGCATCACCATCACCGGGCCGTCGATGGGCGGCATCGGCACCGCCGCGTGCGCGCTCCACCACCCGGACATCTTCGCCGCGGCCGAGCCGCTGTGCGGCTACCACAGCTACTTCGTGCGCGGCGACATCGGCGGGCACTGGATGCACCCCTGGGAGAAGTTCATCGCCGAGCAGCGCTCGAACGTGTTCTGGGCCGAGAACGGCATGTACCTGCCGCTCTACATCGTGCACGGCACGCAAGGACCTGCCCGAAGAGAACAGCGGCGTCCTCATCGATCGCTACACGGAGCTCAACTACGACGTGACCCACGAGCACCCCGAGCTCGGTCACAACGTCTGGCAGACGACGTACGAGGACCTGAAGGGGGCGAAGTGGCTCCTCGACCACCGCCGGCCCCTGCACCCGCGCTCCCTCCGCTTCAAGACGGCGAGCACGCGCTGGGGCGACGACGCACTGGCTCCACGTGCGCGAGCTCGCGTCGACCGACGGCTGGGGAGAGGTCAAGGCGCGCATCGACGGGAACGCCGCGTTCAGCGTCACGACGCACGACGTGCGGGCGCTCGGCCTCGATCGGCGATCCCGAGCGGATCGACGACGCCGCGCCGATCACGGTCGGCATCGACGGCCGCAAGATCACCTTCCAGGCCGGCGAGCCGATCGAGCTGCACAAGGAGGGGGCCGAGTGGCGGCCCGGCCCCGACGTGCACGACGGGCCGTTCAAGCACGGCACGGTGACCGGCCCCATCCACGACGTCTTCCACGAGCCGGTCCTCTTCGTGTGGGGCGCGAGCGACCCGGCGCAGGCGCGCGCGAACGAAGAGGTGGCGCGGGCGTGGGCGCGGGTGCGGTGGGGCGTCCGCGTCGACTACCCGGTCATGAGCGACACCGAGTTCTTCGCACGAAGATGAGCCGCTGGCGAACGACCGCGCGCTCTTCCTCGTGGGCAACGCGAAGTCGAACCGGTTCGTGCGCGAGCTCGAGCCCTCCTTCCCGATGCGGATCGACGGCGACGACGTGGTCGTCGGCGACCGGCGGATCGCCCCCAAGGAGGCCGACGCCGACGCCGACCACTCGCAGCTCGGCGCGGTGTTCATCCGCCCGAACCCGCGCCGGCCCGACCGCTACGTCGTCGTCGTCGAGGGCGTGACCCCCCTCGGCACGTGGCGCTCGCTCTCGCTGCCCGACATCCTGCCGGACTACGTCGTCTACGACCAGGACGTGAGCCCCGCGAGCGGGGGGCTTCTGCTCGGCGGGGCGAAGCTCCGCGCGGGCGGCAGCTTCGCGATGGACTGGTCGGTCCCGCCGGAGGACCCGGGCGCCGTGGCGCGAATGATCCCGCCGCCGCCCGTGCCCTCGGCGTCGTCGCAGACCGGCGCCCCCGGCGCGTCCCCGCGTCGACAAACTGAGGCGGAGCGCCCGAGCCCCGGTATAGAAGGGGCCATGCATCGCGCCAACACCCCCGCAGTCGCGGCGGCCCTCGGGGTCGCCGGGTTCGCCCTGGTTTGCGTCCTCTCGCCCGGTCTCGCGCAGGCCGACGAGAGCTCCATCATCCGCACGCCCGGCGATCACCCGCCGTACATCTTCGAGGCCGAGCCGCACCTCTTGATCGGGTACTCGGGTCCGTTCCTCGAGAACGACAACTTCGGCGTCGGCTTCCGCGGCACGGTCAACATCGCCGACGGCTTCGTCCCGAGCATCAACGACAGCGTGGGGGTCACCTTCGGCTTCGACTTCGCGACGCACGACCGCTTCTTCGTGCCCATCGCGCTCCAGTGGAACTTCTGGCTGTCGACCCACTTCTCCGTGTTCGGCGAGCCGGGCATCGGCTTCGGGACGAGCGACGGCGACCAGGTCGTCTACCCGATCTTCTTCGGCGGCGGGCGGTTCCACGTCACCGACCGCATCGCGATCACGCTGCGCGTCGGCTACCCCGAGGCGTCGATCGGCTGCTCGTTCCTGCTCTGAGAACGGCCGGCTACTTGGCGACCTTCATGACGGTGCCCGTGCCGGCGACCGTGTTCGTCCAGTAGATGAAGGTGCCGTCGACGGCGACACCGGTGGGGCTGTTCTGCCCCGACGCCCTCGTCGCCGCCGTGCCGCCGCCCGTCGGAATGCTCGAGATGGTGCCGGCGCCGTTGTTGGCCCAGTAGACGTTCGCGGAGTCGACGGCGATGCCCATGGCGCCCGAGGTGAGCGAGAGCGTGGTGGCGACCGAGCTGCTGCCCGACTTCGCGGCCTTGTAGACGCCAATCGAGCCGTTGGTCCAGTACGCGGACGTCCCGTCGAGCGTCATGCCCTCGACGTCGCCGAACGGAAACGAGAACCCCGACACGAGCGACGCTCCCGTGGTCCCGCCCAGCGCGGCCTTGAACACGGCGCCGTTGGTGTCGCCCCAGTAGATGCCCGTCGCGTCGACCGCGATCGCCTGCGCCGTGTTCTTCTCGGTCACGAGCAGGGGGACGCCCGCGTCGGCCACGATCGAGGCGAGCGCGACCTTCGCGAAGCCGTCGCTGGAGGTCCAGTACACGTTCGCCGAGTCGACCGCGACCCCGAACGGTGCGGACTGCCCGCTCGCGATCGTCGTCGGCGCGCCCGCGCAGCCCGCGATCGCGCACTCCATCACCGTGCCGCTGCCGGTGTCGACCCAGTACGCGTTCGTCGCGTCGACCACGATGCTCGTCGGATTGTTCTGCCCCGACGCGAGCGTCGTCGGCGCGACCCCGCCGGCCACGGGCAGCTTCATGACGGTGCCGTCGCCCGAGTCGGTCCAGTAGACGAACCCGTTCGAGACGGCGATGCCCCAGGGCTTCGAGAGGCTCTGCGCGAGGATGATCGGCTGGCACGTCGACCCGCCGCACGCGCCGCCCCCGCAGGAGTGGCCGCACGCGCCGCAGTTGGCCGGGTCGGCCGTCGTGTCGACGCAGGTGCCGCCGCACACCGCGCCGGTGCAGGCGCAACCGCCGTTCTTGCAGTCGGGCGAGGGCTGGGCGCACGCGGGCTGGTTCTCCCAGGAGCCGGTCGAGTCGCACTGCTGCGGCGTGTTCTGGGAGCACTGGCCGGCGCCGGGCGTGCAGGCGCCCGAGCACGTCCCGTCGCCGGTGCAGACGTACGGGCAGGACATGCCCATCTGCCAGGCGCCCGTCGCGTCGCAGGTCTGCACGGCGTTGCCCGCGCACTGGGTCTGCCCGGGCACGCACATGCCGGTGCACGCCCCGCCCGAGCAGCCGAAGGGGCACGTCTGGCCTGGCTGCCAGGTGCCGGTCATGTCGCAGACCTGCACGCCGTTGCCGCCGCACTGGCGGGCGTTCGGCATGCACTGGCCCGAGCACACGCCGTTGCCCATGCACGCGAACTGGCACGTCGCGACCGTGACCCAGCCGCTCACGTCGTCGCAGTGCTGGATGTCCTTGCCGCTGCACCGCGGGATCTCGGTGGGGCACATGGACGGCGGGCCCGTCGTCGCGTCGTCGCCCGCCACGCCCGGCGGGCCGCCGTCGGCGTCGGCGTAGAAGTGACCGTCGCTGACGATCGCCGTGCAGCCCGAGGCCGCGAGCGCGTGCACGAGCGCGCACGCGAACGCCAGGGCCATGCCCGAGCCGAGCGCGCGCACGGGCCGCGAGGCGCTCACCGGAAGCTCCCCGTCATGCCCGCGCTCCCGAGCCCGACCCACGGCTGCAGGCGCACCGCCGCGCGGGCGGGCGCCTCGTCGGAGGGCGCGGGGAACGCGATGAGCAGGACCGTGCCCGCGCCTGCCGCGAGCACGGCGATGCCGAAGGCGAGATCGGCCGCGACCGCGTGGTCGTGCTGGTTCGTGATGTCGTCGTAGTACGTCGGGGTCGCGGGGCACGAGCCGCTGCCGCTGCAGCCGCGCGTGAGCGCCGCGTGGTCGTCGAGGCTCAACACGCCGAAGACCGTGCCGAGGACGGCGCTGGCCGCGCCGGCGCCCACGGCCGACCACCCGATCCAGCGGGCGACGGACGACCCTCCCCTGTGCGCGGAGACCGCGCCGGTCGCCGCGCCGGGGGCGGCCTGCTCGTCGCTGCCCTCGGGCCTCGGCGCAGGGGCGGCGCTCTTGAGGACGACGTCGCGACGCACCTCGTCGCCCTCGGCGAGCGACAGCCGCAGCGTCGCGGGGACGTGCCCGCGCGCCATCACGGTCAGCGTATGGGCGCCCGGGTCGATCTGGAGCGGCGTCCCGTCCAGGGAGTCGGCGCGCGCGACGCCGTCCACCGTCAGCGCGGCGTCGGTCAGCGCCACGCCGTCGGCGTCGGCCGTCACGAGCACCACGGTGGGCGTGGACTTCTCCACCGTGCGCATGCGATCGGCGCAGTCTTGCCGGACGACCCGCGGGCACGACCGATCGGCGCACAGGAGGAGCTTCGCGTGGGCCTCGATGAGCTTGCCGCTGCGCTGGAGGTCTTGCGCGCCCTCGTTGGCCGCGACGCACTCCTCTTTCGTGACGCCCCTCGTCGCGCCCCTCTCGTCGGCTGCGGCGACGCTGCACGCGAGCATGGCGCCGGCGAGGACGCCCGCGAAGACTGGAAGCACGCCGGACGCGTGGCCGGAGCGGCTCACAGGCATTCGAGCTTCCACTTTTTCTTTCCGGTCGCGTCGACCGTGTAGGGAGGCGAGCACGACGACGCGGCGGCCGGCCGCGGCGCGGCGACGTGCACCGGCGGCGGCGCCGGCGCCTGGACCGGGACGACGCTCGCCGGCGGGGCCGGCACCTGGGCGGGCGGCAGGGACTCCACGGGGAACGACGGGGGATCGGTCGTGCGCCGCACCGTGTCGGCGGCGCTCCACGCCGAGGACAGCTCGGTCGCGTGCGGGGGCACCACGGTGGCGGGCTGCACGATTGGCGACGTCTCGGGTCGGGCGGACTGGCTGCTCGCGGCGATGGCGATGGCCACGCCCACGACGAGCGTGAGACCGCCGCCGACGGCGGCGAGGAGCGGCGACCGCCACCTGTGCAGCCTCACGGGGCGCAGCCAGCTCGGCGGGCGATCCACGACCTGGGTGAGCACGGGGGTCGCGCCGGTGAGGACCGTGACCGCCGCCGCGGCGCGCTCGGACCTCTTGCTGCTTCGACCCTCTTCCGGCGTCCCCCCCGGAGGGATGGTGACCGAGGTCTCTTCCTCGACGTCCTCGGCGCCCGGCATCGGCGCGCCGAACGCGTCGCGGTAGGCGTGCGCGAGGGCGACCTGCATCGAGCGCGCGTCCGGCCAGCGCTCTTCCTTCGTGAAGCGGAGGGAGCGGTCGATCACGGCGGTGAGCAGCGACGGCAGCTCGGGGCACACGTTGCCGAGCGAGCGCGCCGGGCGCGAGCCCACGGCGACCATCATCTCGCCCGCGCTCTCGGCCTCGTGCACGTACCGCTTCGAGAGCAGCGCGAACGCGGTCGCGCCCACCGCGTAGATATCCGACTGCTGATCGACTTCTTTCCCGAGCACCTGCTCCGGCGCCATGAACGCCGGCGTGCCGATGATGCCGCCCGGCCGCGTCGCGGTGACGGGCCCCTCGATGAGGCGCGCCACGCCGAAGTCGAGCACCTTCACCTGGCCGCCCCGGGTGAGGAACAGGTTCTCGGGCTTGATGTCGCGGTGCACGATGCCCTTCGCGTGCGCCGCGCCGAGCACGTCGAGCACCTGGTAGACGAGGCGCGCGACCTCGCGCGCGCCCAGGCGGTGCCCGCTGCGCTCCCACCGGTGGTCGAGCGTCTCGCCGACGAGGAGCTCCATCACGAGAAAGACCGAGCCGTCTTCCGCGGTGTCGTCGTCGAGGATGCGCACCGTGCCCGGGTGCTCGACGCTGTTGGCCGCGTAGCCCTCGCGCAAGAACCGCGCGCGCACGTTGCTGTCGGCCGCCATTTGCGGGTGCAGGACCTTGACGGCCACGCGGCTCGCGTTGCGGAGGTGCGTCGCGGAATAGACGGCGGCCATACCCCCGACCCCGAGAACTCGGTCGAGGCGGTATTTGCCATTGAGCACGCTCCCGAGCCGCTCTTTGGCTCGCGAGACGCGCTCCTCGTGCTCTGCCGTCATCTCAGTGGGTTCCGCTTGGACGAGCCGCTCGTGCGGACAACACACACGCCCAGTCCTGCACTTTACAAGATTGGTGACCCCACATCTATAGATCGAGGGCGGAATCTCGAGCGCCCGGCCGGGCTTACATCCGGTCCAGTCAGGCTCGAATCGCCTCGCGTCGGCCTACGTCGTCGTAGGGGGTGAGAACGCCGCGATTCCTCGCATGACGGCTCGAGGTGATGGCGCCCCGCGTCTCCTCTCCCTCTCAATCATCTTCCGAAGCCCTGGGGCCCCATCGGGCATGTCAGGGCGTGTCGGGCGCCCACGGGCACCCTTCCCCGCCCCGGCCAGGAAAATCGTGCGGCCCGCCGCCCGCCCGAGGCGTACGATCGAAGACGATGGACAAGAGCAACCTTCGAACGCAGTTCTCGATCAAGGCCTCTTCGCTCGCCGATAGCTATCGCAGCACGGTGGGGCGCCTTCGCGTCGGGCCGCACGGCTACTCGCCCGACATGACGGCGCCCGACGGCCAGTCGACCGGCGGTGGAGTACAGGCCCTCCAACACCTCAGGCTGCTTCCGCCGCAGCCCAACATGCCCACCCTCCTCGTCGGGCACGCGAACCAGAAGGAGGGCAGCGCGGAGCTCCGGACGTGGGAGCACGTCGATGCGCTCTGCCGCGAGCGATTCAAGCAGGGCGCCCCGCTCGACCCCGCGCAGTACGAACAGTTCTTGCAGTCCGCGCAGGGCTTCCTCGCGGCGTGCGGCCTGCGCGTCGCCGTGGCGCCCACGCCGGAGGAGCTGGTCTTGCGGCGCGCCGGGGTGACGACCGAGGCGAGCGAAGACGCCGCACTCTCGCCGGAGACGCCGGGCCTGCGACGCTCGCTCGGACTTTTCTTCGCCGGCGGCGCCGTGGCGCTCGCCGTTGCGGTTGCGGCTTGGCTCCTGATCGTCGCAAAGTAGGCCCTGCTGCTCACGAGGAGCCAGGAGCCAACCTTTGCGCATCGATGCCATCTCCATCGGGCGGGATCCCCCGCGCGAAGTGAACGTTCTCGTCGAAGTACCGGTCGGGGGGGAGCCCATCAAGTACGAGATGGACAAGGCCGCGGGCACGCTGTTCGTCGACCGTTTTCTCTACACGTCGATGCACTACCCCGGAAACTACGGGTTCATCCCGCACACGCTCTCGGACGACGGCGACCCGTGCGACGTCCTCATCGCCAACCAGCGCCAGATCGTCCCTGGCGCGGTCATCGCGGTTCGGCCGGTCGGCGTCCTCAAGATGCAGGACGAGGCCGGGCAGGACGAGAAGATCATCGCCGTGCCCGTGTCGCGCCTCACGCGGCGCTACGACCGGATCGAGAGCTACATCGATCTGCCGGAGATCACCCTCAAGCAGATCGAGCACTTCTTCGAGCACTACAAGGACCTCGAGCCCCGGAAATGGGTCCGCGTCCTCGGGTGGGGAGACCGCGCCGAGTCCGAGCAGATCATCCTCGAGGCGATCGATCGCGTGCGCCTCGAGAATCCCGCCGTCGCGCCGGTCGTCGTCGATGCTCCAGGCCATCCGCCCGAGCTCCGTCCCGCCCGCGCCTCCATCGCCGAAGAAGTAGCGATCAGCCGAGCGCGTCGATCACCCACGGGGGCGCCTGGACGAGCTCGATGAGCACGCCCTCGCCCCCGAACGGCGACTCGGCGTTGCCCTTCGGGTGGATGAAGCAGACGTCGTGGCCCCCCGCGCCCTTGCGGATGCCGCCGGGCGCGAAGCGGAGCCCCTGCGCCCGAAGCCATTCGAAGGCCGCCGCGAGGTCGTCGACCCAGAAGGCGACGTGGTTCAGCGCCGGCTCGTGCACGGCCGGCTTCTTCGTCGGGTCGAGCGGGTGCATGAGGTCGATCTCGACGCGCGCGGCGCCCTTGCCGACGACGGCGATGTCCTCGTCGACGTTCTCGGACTCGCTCCGGTAGTTCCCGGTGACCGTCACGCCCAGAAGATCGACCCAGAGCTTTCGGAGCCGGTTCTTGTCGGTGCCGCCCACGGCGACTTGCTGCAACCCCAGGATGCGAAACGGCCTGTCCATCGAGCTTCCCTTGTCCTGCTTCTTCGTTTCCACGTGCGCCAATGCCTCAGCCGCGGCGGCCCTTCACCCGGTAGCTCCCGCCGGCGGCGCCGATGCCCCCGCCGCTGCCGGTC
The DNA here is from genome assembly GCA_963797395.1 of uncultured delta proteobacterium. Lineage (GTDB taxonomy): Bacteria > Myxococcota_A > Polyangia > Polyangiales > Polyangiaceae > Palsa-1150. The sequence goes on along the minus strand of CAWCPA010000006.1, from coordinate 1,945,907 downwards.
GTGCGCGTCTGGCCGCGCCGACCGCCGACGTCCCCGCGCGGCGCGCCTTCTTCGGCCGAACCCCCTTCGGGACCCCGGTCGTAGGTGCGGTGCGACGCGCCACGGCGGATGCCGCCGCCCCAGTCTTCGCGCGTCTCGACGCCCCGGCGGGCCGGGGAGCCCCCGCCGTACCGCGGGTTCGACGCGAACCCGGCCTCGGGCGCGCGCCCGGGCCGGGCGTTGCTGCGGGGCCCGGCCGTCTTCTGGGCGGTCTTGAGGGCCGGCTTCTGCGCGGTCTTGAGGGCCGGCTTCTTCGGGGCGGCGTCCGGCTTGGGCGGCGAGACGATGCGCTTGGGGACGCCGAAATCCTTCTTGAGCGTCGAGAGCTCGTCGGCCGTCAGGTACCGCCAGCGCCCGGGCGCCAGCCCCTCGGTGCCGATGCCCGCGAACGAGAGGCGCGCGAGCCGCATCACGCGAAACCCCGTGCTGTCGCCCATGCGCCGAATCTGCTGGTTACGCCCCTCGGTGATGGTGAGCTCGAGCCAGGTCTTGTCGCCCTCGTGCCTGAGGAGCTTCACCTTGGCGGGCAGCGTCTTCCCGTCGTCGAGCTCGACGCCCTTGCGCCAGCGATCGACGTCGCGATCCTCCATCACCCCCTGGACCTTCACCACGTAGGTCTTCGGCACGGACAGGCGCGGGTGCATGAGCGCGACGGAAAAGTCCCCGTCGTTGGTCACGAGAAGCGCCCCGCTCGTGTTGAAGTCGAGCCTGCCGACCGGGTAGACGCGCGCGGCCGACACGTCGGTCAAGAGATCTCGCACCGACTCTCTGCCCTCGGGGTCGCTCATCGTCGAGACCACGCCTCGGGGTTTGTGAAGCAGGATGTAGACCGACGCCTGACGAACGACGCGCTGTCCGTCCACCTCGACGCGGGCGCTACGGGAGTCGACCTTGGTCCCGAGCTCGGTGACGATGCGACCGTCCACCCGGACCCGTCCGGACGCGATGAGGTCCTCCGCCGCGCGCCGCGAAGAAACGCCCGCGTGCGCCAGGAGTTTCTGTAAACGGACACTGGCCATTCGCGGGCTCATAGCCTAAATCCAGTAGCAATGCGACGTGTCAACAAGCCCTGGGGCTACGAGAATCATCTGGGCCGAGACGGATCGCTACGTTGGCAAGGTCCTCCACATCACGGCCGGCCAGAAGCTCTCGCGCCAGTACCACGTGAAGAAGGACGAGACCTTCCTCATCGAGGCGGGCGAGATGGACCTCGAGATCGGGCAGGGCGCCGAGCTGCGCGTCCTCCGAATGAAGGCGCGCGACTCGTACCACTGCTCCCCCCGCACGGTGCACCGCATGGTGGCCGTGACCGACGTCGACGTGATCGAGGTCTCGACCCCGGAGCTCGACGACGTCGTCCGCCTCGAAGACGCGTACGGGCGCGAAGGCACGAGCGAGCCCTGACGACTCGCCCGCCCTGCCGGGTCACTTCTTCTTTGCCGGGCTCGCCGCGGCGCCCGCGTCGACGATCTCGCCGCTCACGCCGACCGTCATCGGCGCTCCCGCGCCGGCGTCCGCGCCTGCGGCGGCCTTGTCCTGCGCCGCTTCCTCGGCGGCCATGAGCTGCGCGTCGCGGTCCCAGCGATTGACGTGGCCGTCGCACGTCTCGTCGTTGCCGACGCGCTCGAGCCGGTCGTTGTAATAGATCTCCCACGTGTCGGGCTTGCCGTTCGTGCAGTGCCGGTTCTGCCGGATGCGCGAGAGCTGCCCGTCGACGTAGAACTTCCAGACGTTCGGCCGGCCGGTGCTGAAGGTCGTGTCGACGTCCTCTTCCTCGATGCGGCCCGCGGCGAAGTTGACCCAGTCGTCGATCTTGCCGTCGAAGTTCTTGTCGGCCTCTTCGTGGAGGGGCTCGCCCTTCTCGTTGAAGGTGCGGACGACGTCCTTGATGCCGTCGAGGTTCGTGTCGATCTCGCGGCACAGAAGGACGTTGTGCCGGTCGTCGTGCTCCCCGACCTGCTTGTAGACGCGCCGGATGTTCGGCCGGATCGAGCCCGCGCCCGCGGTCTCGCTGACCTCGAGCGCGTTGTTCGTCGACCAGTGGACGAAGCGATCGCAGAGCGACCCGTCGTTCTTGGGCCAGTTGCTCGGGTCCTGGACCGGCTGCGACTGCACGGCCGGCTTCGCGCCGCCGCACGCCACGCCGAGCGCCACGACCCCGACGCCGGCCCACTGGACGACGGCCATCGCGTTCCCACCAAGCTTCACGGGGTACCTCCGTTCGACGCGCCGCTGGCCGCAGGGGCCGGGGCGGGCGCGGGCGCCGCCGAGCTCGCCGGAGGCGGCTGGGGCGCGGTCTCTTGCGCGGGCGAGTTGTCGGGGCCGAGCACGATCGTCGACTCGGGGTCGGGCTTGCCGTCGCCCGAGCTGTCGACGGCGATCGTGACCTTGTCGCCGTTCCACGTCCACCACTGGTCGACGTGGCCGTCGCCCTTGGTGTCGCGCTCGCGCCGCGACGGGTGCACGGGCCGGCCGGTCTTCGGGTCGATGGAGACGCCGTCGAACCAGTCCCACGTGTCGATGCGGTGCTGGCCCGACGCGTCGTACTCGCGCTGGGTGAGCTTGCCGCCCTCGTAGTGCTCGACCGCGTTCACCGTGCCGGTGTCGTCGTAGCAAAACTCGCGGCGCCGCACGTTGCCCGACGCGTCGAAGTACTCGTAGAGGTCGGGCTTGCCGTCGTGGTTGAGGTCCCCGATGCGGCAGATTTCCTTGCCCGACCCGTCGAAGACGCGCTGGATGTCGGGCTTGCCGTCGCTGTTGGTGTCGACCGACTCCACACGGTTGCCGCTCGTCGAGCAGTCTTCGTGCTGGAGGGTCTCGACGCGCGCCGTGTCGATCCCCTTGGGCGACTGCGCCTCCGGGGTGGCCCCTCCACACGCGGCGGGTGCGACCAGCAGCGCGGCGAGCCCGCCGAGCCGTATCCAGTACGTGCGACCGCACCCAGCTCGGCGAGTCGACGACATCTCGGGAACGTTCAACGGACGCCTCGTTCTAGTTTCGTATGCCAACGGAACCTCGCCATCCTTCCCCTCACGGAGACGGCTCACGGCCGACCGACAATACGCGCGGGCAACGCGTGCCGGCAAGATGCGCGCAACGGCTACGAATTTCCGCCCGGGGAGGCTGAGGTGGCGCCACCTCGAGCGCCGCGCCCCTTGAAGGGGCACATATGTTCACGTAGTGTAAGGGCAATCGACGCGCGGCCTGCGCCATGCTCTGGTCAGCTCGCCCCGGGTCGGCTAGATGCCCTGGGTCGCGACGCGCAGGCCAGCCGTAAGTCCTTGGCATCCTTGCGCTTCATCGACATTGCCTCTCCGGCCTCCCTGGTCTCTCCCCTCGTCTCCATCTCCGCTCGCCTCGCCTCATCCCACGCGGTCATGTCCCGTAAGAAGATCTCGACGACGATCTACGTGACCCCCGAGCAGAGCGAGCGGCTCCGCTTGCTGCACGAGCGCACCAAAGTCCCCGTCGCCGTCTACATCCGCGAAGGGATCGACCTCGTGCTTCGCGAGTACAACCACCTCTTGCCGGGCCAGCTCTCCCTCGCCGCAGAGCCCCCGGGCACGACTGTCCCATCCGCCCCACCGGCCGCCCCGCAGGCGGCCGCGCCTCGGGGGGCTACGGACGCCGAGGGCAAGCCCGCCGCCATCCGGCAAGATCGGGCCTCGGCAGCCGCGATCGAGCCCATCCCCGAGCGCGCCGCAGGCGGCAAAGGATAGCCCGTGACCCCGCAGCGCTCGATTCGCAACTTCTCCATCATCGCCCATATCGACCACGGAAAATCGACGCTGGCCGACCGCATCCTGGAGGTGACGGGCGCGCTCACCGATCGCGAGATGCGCGCGCAGTTCCTCGACAAGATGGACATCGAGCGCGAGCGCGGGATCACCATCAAGGCGCAGACGGTGCGGCTGAACTTCACCGCCGCCGACGGGAACCTCTACGAGCTCAACCTCATCGACACGCCCGGCCACGTCGACTTCAACTACGAGGTCTCGCGGAGCCTGGCCGCGTGCGAAGGCGCCATCCTCGTCGTCGACTCGACCCAGGGGGTCGAGGCGCAGACGCTGGCCAACGTGTACCTGGCGATCGAGCAGGGCCTCGAAATCCTGCCGGTGCTCAACAAGATCGACCTGCCGAGCTCCGACGTCGAGGGCACCAAGGCGCAGATCGAGCAGGTCGTCGGGCTCGATTGCTCCGAGGCGATCGCCGCGAGCGGCAAGAGCGGCGTCGGCGTCAAAGACATCCTCGAACAGATCGTCCGCAAGGTCCCGCACCCGCGCGGCAAGGACGACGCGCCGCTCCGCGCCCTGCTCTTCGACTCCTGGTACGACACCTACCGCGGCGCGGTGGCGATGGTGCGCGTCGTCGACGGCGTGGTGAAGAAGGGCGACAAGATCCGCTTCCTCATGACCGGCACGGACTACGAGGTCACCGAGATGGGCGTCTTCCGCCCCTTCGCGGCCGCCGTGGAGGAGCTCGGTCCGGGAGAGGTCGGCTTCATCGCCGCGAACATCAAGAGCGTCCACGACGTGAAGCTCGGCGACACCGTGACGCACGCGGTGAGCGCCCCCGGCAAGGGCCCGCACCACCAGGGCCCCACGAGCGCCCCCCTGCCCGGCTTCAAGGACGTGAAGCCGATGGTCTTCGCGGGCGTGTACCCGACCGACAGCGCCGACTACCCCAACCTCCGCGACGCGATGGAGAAGCTGCACCTGAACGACGCGGCCTTCTCGTTCGAGCCCGACGCGAGCGAGGCGCTCGGCTTCGGGTTCCGCTGCGGCTTCCTCGGCCTCCTCCACATGGAGATCATCCAGGAGCGCCTCGAGCGCGAGTTCAACCTGGACCTCATCACGACGGCGCCGAGCGTCGTCTATTACGTATACATGACGGACGGCGAGAAGGTCCGCATCGAGAACCCCGCGAAGCTCCCGTCTCCGCAGGTCATCGACCGCGTCGAAGAGCCGATCGTCACGCTCACCGTGCACGTCCCGTCCGAGTTCGTCGGCCCGGTCCTCGCGCTCTGCCAGGAGCGGCGCGGCGTGCAGAAGGGCATGCAGTACGCCGCCGCCGACCGCGTCATCGTCACGTACGAGGTGCCGTTCGCCGAGGTGCTCTTCGACTTCCACGATCGCCTGAAGAGCATCACCCGCGGCTACGCGTCGATGGACTACGAGCTCCAGGGCTACCGCGCCGACGCGCTCGTGCGCGTCGACATCCTCGTGAACGGCGACCCGCTCGACGCGCTGTCGATCATCGTCCACAAGGAAAAGTCGTACCCGCGCGGCCGATCCCTCGCCGAGAAGCTGAAGGAGTTCGTGCCCCGCCAGCAGTACGACGTCGCCATTCAGGCGGCCATCGGCGGAAAGGTCATCGCGCGGGAGACGGTGAAGGCCCTGCGAAAGGACGTCACCGCCAAGTGCTACGGCGGCGACATTTCCCGCAAGCGCAAGCTCCTCGAGAAGCAAAAAGAGGGCAAGAAGCGCATGAAGCAGGTAGGCACCGTCGAGATCCCGCAGAAGGCCTTCCTCGCCATCCTCAAGGTCGACCAGTAGGATCGGGGTGTCGGCGTCGCGCCGCTGCGAACACGGCTTCGCGAGCGCGCCGTGGACTTCTGGCGGCCCCCCGTGCCGTTCTACTTGATGTCCCGGGGGACTCGAATTTACGCTTCGCGTAACCGGAGAACCCAAGTGATGCGGATCGGGACGATCGTAACTTTTTCTTGGATCGCGATGGCGGCCACGGCCTGCGGCGGAAGCTACCCGCCCCCCACCGACGAGTTTGCGGCCGCGCAGACGGACTTCGGCGCTGCCCAGGCGGGCGGGGCGCCCAGCGTCCCCGACGCGAAGCTGCACCTGCAGCTCGCGCAAGAGGACCTGCAAAAGTCCAAAGACATGATGGGGCGCGACGAGAACAAGCGCGCCGCGAGCCTCATCGCCGTCGCGCGCGCCGAGGCGCAGCTCGCGCTCAGCCTCGCGAAGGCTTCGGCGGCGGCCGACCAGGCGCGCCAGGCGGAGCAAGACCTCCAGAGGGCCAAGGGCAACTGACATGCGTAAGAGCAGAGAGATCGCCATGAAGTGGAGCCGTTTCGCCGTTGCCGGCGGCGTCGCCCTGGGAGCCTCCCTCGCCACGTTCGCGAGCGGCTGCGGGGGCGACAGGTTGCCGCCGAAGTCCCTCGTCGACGCCCGCCAGGAGTACAGCCAGGCCAAGGGCGGCGTCGCGATGCAGTTCGACCCGACCGACGTGCACGAGGCCGACCTCGCCCTCCAGCGGGCCGAGCAGGCGTGGCGCGACGAGCCGGACGACCCCAACACGACCGACCTCGCCACCATCGCGATGCGCAAGGCGCAGATCGCCGAGGCGCAGGCCTCCGCCATGAAGTCCGCGCAAGAGTCCGACCAGGCCAAGCGCGACCTCATGAACGTCACCGCGAGCCAGCTCCAGGCCGCGCGCGGTCAGCTCGACCAGACGAAGATGGCGCTGAACAAGACCCAGGAGCAGCTCCAGAACGAGCAGAAGCTCTCGGCCGATCAGAAGCAGCAGCTCGTCGACCTCGAGGCCAAGCTCAAGGACGCGCGCGACACCATCGCCAAGATCGCCGCCGTGAAGGACGACGACCGGGGCATGGTCATCACGCTCCAGGGCGAGGTGCTCTTCAAGACGGGCGAGTTCGAGCTGAAGCAGGCCGCCATGGCGAAGCTCTCGCAGATCGCCGACGCCCTCCGCGGCAAAGAGCAGCCCATCGTCGTCTACGGGTTCACCGACAACGTCGGCGCCCTTCAGATGAACATGGATTTCTCGCAGAAGCGGGCGCAGGCGGTCCGCGACTTCCTCGTCAACACGGGCGGAATCCCCAAGGACCTCATCACGGCCGAGGGCAAGGGCCCGAACGATCCCGTCTCGGACAACGGGTCGGTGGAAGGCCGGGCTTCGAATCGTCGGGTCGAGCTCGTCGTCTCGCCCAAGAAGTCCTAAGTTACGGTCCCACAGGAGGCCTAGAACCAGGACATGGGCGACCCGACGGCCACACGCCTCGCGTGGGCCGAACAAGCGAACGCGACCGCCAAGCACGAACACGCGAAGCTCTTCTACGAGGGCACCGTCGCCTTCGGGGGCGAGACCCTGCAGCGATGGCGCCTCGGCAACGGGCTGATCGTGCTCGTGCTGGTCGACGCGAGCGCGCCCGTGGTCGCGTACCACACCTGGTTCAACGTGGGCTCGCGCCACGAGCGCCCGGGCAAGACGGGGCTCGCGCACCTCTTCGAGCACCTGATGTTCGGGGAGACCGAGCACCTTCGCGCGGGCGTCTTCGATCGCAAGCTCGAGGAGAGCGGCGCGGAGACGAACGCGGCCACCTGGGCCGACTGGACCTACTACCACGAGCTCCTCCCGGCCGACCGCGTCCGGCTCGCCGTGGGCCTCGAGGCCGAGCGGATGCAGCACCTCGTCCTCCGCGAGCCCCAGGTCGCGAGCGAGAAAGAGGTCGTGGCCAACGAGCGCCGGTACCGCGTCGACGACGACGTCGAGGGCCTCGCGAACGAGCTCCTCTACAAGACCGCGTTCGTCCGGCACCCCTACCACTGGCCGACGATCGGGTGGATGGAGGACATCAAGAACTTCTCCCCCGAAGACTGCGTCGCCTTCTACCGGACGTACTACGCGCCGAACAACGCGACGATCGTCGTCGTGGGCGACGTGCGCGTGCGGCAGCTCCTCATGTGGATCCGCGACGCGTACGGCAGCATCCCCGCCCAGGCCATCCCCGCCGAGGACGTGACGCCCGAGCCGCCGCAGCTCGAGGAGCGGCGCATCGAGCTCCGCAAGCCGACCGCCAGCGAGAAGCTCCTCGTCGCGTTCAAGGGTCCCGCGCTCGGCGACGCCGACCACGCGCCCCTCAGCATCCTGAGCGAGGTGCTCTTCGGCGGGCGGGCGTCGCGCCTCTACCGCTCGCTCGTCGTCGAGCGGGAGCTCGCGATCGACGTCCGCGGCTGGGTCTCGACCTTCCGCAATCCCGGGCTCTTCGAGTGCTGGGCCACCGCGCGCGGCGCGCACACCGCGCCGGAGATCCTCCCCGTCTTCGACCAGGCCTTCGCGCGCGTGCGCGACGAGGTCGTCGGAGAGGAGGAGCTCGCGCGGGCCAAGGCGCGCCTCGAGCTCGGCTCCCTCCAGCAGCTCGAGACCGTCAGCGGCAAGGCCGAGCAGATCGGGTTCTTCGAGATCGTGCTCGGGGAGCCCGCCCACGCGTTCCGCCGCGTCGAGGCCTACCGGCGGGTGACCGCGGGCGACCTCCGGCGCGTCGCGCGCAGGTACCTCGTCGACGGCGCGCGCACGGTCCTCCGCGTCGCGCCCGAGCAGGCGCCCGCCACGCCGGCGAGCACGCCGGCCTCGCAGGCGGTCGCGGCATCATGAGCAAGACCTCCAAGGGCACGCGGGCCCCGAGCGGCGGGGCCGCGGGGCCGCGCCGCTTCGACCTCGACGGCGGCGCGCTCGTGCTGCTCGAGAGCTCGCACGACGTCCCGCTGGTGTCCATCGTGGTCGCGCTCCGGTGCGGCTCGGCGCAGGACCCGGCGGGCAAGTCGGGGCTCTCGCGGCTGGCGATGCGCATGCTGCGCCGCGGGTGCGAGGGGCTCACGTCCGAGCAGATCGACTTCCGCATCGACGCGCTCGGCGCGGAGGTCGCGGTCGACACCTCGCACTCGACCGTCGGGATCCACGCGCAGGTCATCGCGCGCAACCTCGAGCCGTTCGTCGAGCTGCTGGCGCGCATGCTCAACGCCCCCACGTTCCCCGAGGAGGAGCTGGCGCGCCTCGTTCGCGAGAGCGCCGCGGAGATCGTCGAGGCGCGCGACAACGACCGCGTCGTGGCGCAGAAGGCCTTCCAGCGGACGATCTTCGAGGGGCACCCGTACGGGCGCAGCTCGGGCGGGACCACCGAGTCGGTCCGCGCGGTCACGCGCGACGACGTGCTCGCGTTCTACCGGCGCTACGTCGTGCGCCGGAACATCGTCGTCGGCATCGCGGGCGACATGACCGCCGAGCGGGCCCCCGTCGTGGCCGCGAAGCTCCTGGCCGGCCTGCCCGAGGGCGAGGCCGCGGCCGACGCCGTGCCCGAGCCCACGATGAAGTCGGGCCGCCGCCTCCTCGTGGTGGACAAGCCCGAGCGCACGCAAACGCAAATCCTCATCGGCACGACCGGCACCTCCGCGCACGACGACGACCACGTCCCGCTCGTCGTCGGCAACGCCGTCTTCGGGGGCACGTTCACGTCGCGCCTCATGAAGGAGATCCGCTCGAAGCGCGGCTGGTCGTACGGCGCCAGCGCCCGCACCGGCATCGATCGGCGCAGGCAGGCGTGGCTCCTCTGGACCTTCCCCTCGGCCGAAGACTGCGGGCCTTGCCTCGAGCTCTCGGTGCAGCTCCTCGAGACCTGGGTGCGCGGCGGCGTGACGCCGCGCGAGATCGCCTTCATCCAGCGCTACCTCGTCCGCTCCCACGCCTTCGAGGTCGACACGGCCAGCAAGCGGCTGCACCAGGGCCTCGACGTCGAGCTCCTGCACCTCCCGCCCGACTACTTCGGCGCCTGGATCGATCGCGTCCGCGCCGTCACCCCCGAGACCGCGACCGCCGCGGTCCAGAAGCGCATCTCCACCGAGAACTTGCTCGTCGTCGTCGTCGGCACCGCCACCCAGGTCCTCGACAAGCTGCGGGACGCCGTCCCGGGCCTGCTCGAAGCGACCGTGGTGCCGTTCGACGCCGAGTGACCGGCGAGAGAAAGAGAGAAAATAACGGGAGGGGAGGAGGGAAAGAAGGCGAGAAAAATTCTCTTCTTCTGGGCTCCGTTCGCTCGTCTCCTCCCTGCTTATTTCTCTCTCTCCTGCGCTTTGCGGGCGAAGCGCTTGGCGAGGGCCTCGGCGAACTTGGTGTCGTAGTCGCCGGCGCGGAACTCGGGCGAGCGCAGGACCTCGCCCAGGAAAGCGAGGTTCGTGGTGCACGGCGCGATGGTGGTGGTCGCGAGGGCGCGGGCCAGCTCGTCGATCGCCGCGTCGCGGGTCGCGCCCCAGCCGGCCACCTTGGCGATCATCGGGTCGTAGTACGGCGTGACCTTGCTGCCCGCGCGGACGCCCGACTCGACGCGCAGGGCCGCCGTCTGCGACTCCCCCGCGCCGCCCGCCCAGACGAGCTCGTCGATCGGCCCGGGCTTGGGGATGAAGCCCTTGCTCGGGTCCTCGGCGTACACGCGCGCCTCGACCGCGCAACCGCGGCGCGCGACCTTCGAGAGGTCCGGCAGCGGCTCGCCCGCCGCCACACGGAGCTGGAGCTCCACGAGATCGAGCCCGGTCACGAGCTCCGTCACCGGGTGCTCCACCTGGAGGCGCGCGTTCACCTCGAGGAAGAAGAGCTCACCGCGGGCGTCCGCGATGAACTCGCACGTCCCGGCGCCCAGGTAGCCGACCTTCTTCACCACGCGAAGCGCGGCCTCGAAGAGCTCCTGCCGGCGCGCCTCGCCCGCCTCGCCCGCGAAGAACGCCGCGGGCGAGGGCGTCTCCTCGACGATCTTCTGGTGGCGCCGCTGGACGCTGCACTCACGCTCGCCGAGCGCGTACGCGCCGCCGTGCGCGTCGCAGAACACCTGCACCTCGATGTGCCGCGGCTGGTCGACGTACCGCTCGAGGTAGACGCGCGCGTCGGCGAACGCCGCCTTGCCTCGATCGGAGCACGACTTGATCGCGCGCTCGAGGCCGTCCTCGGCCTGCACGATCTGCATGCCGATGCCCCCTCCCCCGCCCACCGCCTTCACGATGACGGGATAGCCGACGTGCGCGGCGACCTTCTTCACGGCGGCGATGCCCTCGGCCGTCTCGACGCCGATGGGCTCGTCGGTGCCCGGCACGGGCCGCGTGCCCGCGGAGAGCGCGACGTGCCGGGCCTTCATCTTGTCGCCGAAGGCCTCGAGCACCGCCGGGGGCGGCCCCACGAACACCGCGCCCGCGTCCGCCACGGCGCGCGCGAAGGCGGGCCGCTCGCTGAGGAAGCCGTAGCCGGGGTGCACCGCCTGCGCCCCCGTTCGGCGGACCGCCTCGAGGATCGCGTCGACGTTGAGGTACGAGTCCTTCGCGGGGGGCGGCCCGACCACGACCGCCTCGTCGGCGTCGGTCGCGTGCGGGGCATCGCGATCGGCCTCGGAGCACACGGCCACCGTGGCGATTCCGAGCTTCTTGCACGTGCGCATCACGCGACGCGCGATCTCTCCACGATTGGCGACGAGGACCTTCTCGAAGGGCTTGCCGGGCATCCCTCGGAGGGTAGCCCGCACGCCCGAGCGAAGCGAGGGAGCGGGCTCTTTCGACGACAGAGCCGATCAGACCTGCACGAAGTCTTCCTGGTCGGCGTGCGGCGACGAGTGGTCGCCCCCGCCGGTGCCGGCGCCGCCGTGGCGCTCGAGCCAGCGGTGGGCCACGACGAGGAGCGGCGGCTGGATGATGCGCGCGGCCACCGCGAGCATGAGCGCGCCGCCGATGACGACGATCGCCAGCGGCTTCTGCGTCTGCGCGCCGATGCCGTTCGAGACCGCCGCCGGGAAGAGGCCGATCATGGCGACGAGCGTCGTCATCAGGCACGGGCGGAGGCGCTTCTCGGCCGCCTCGCGCGCCGCCAGCTCGATGCTGTGACCCTCCGACCCGCGGAGCCGCTGGAAGTACGTCACGACGAGGATCGCGTCCTGGATGGCGATGCCGAAGATGGAGATGAACCCCATCGCCGCCGACACCGAGAAGTTCACCTGGGTGATGAGGAGCGCGAGCACGCCGCCCGTGCACGCCACCGGGATGTTCATGAGCACGAGCGCCGTGTCGACCCACGTCTTAACCGCGCTGTAGGTGAGGAACGTGATGAGCAAGATCGTGAGCGGGATGATGAGCGCCAGGCGTCCCTCCGCCTCGTGCAGCTCGTTGATCTCGCCGCCCCACTCGAGGCGCGTGTCGTACGGCCGGCAGATCTTGACCCAGCTCGGCGCCTTGTCGCACTGCGGGATCTCCCGCTCGATGCTCTGCTGGGCCTCGGCGATCGTGCTCGCCAGGTCGCGCCCGCGCACGCTGAACTTCACCGGCGAGTACCGCACCGAGTCCTCGCGGTAGATGATGGCCGGACCGTCCACCATCTGGATGTCGGCGAGCTGCCCGAGCGGGACCTGCGCGCCCTCGGGCGTCGAGACCGTGGTCTCGCGGATCGCCTCGAGGCTCATGCGGTACTCCGGCTTCCAGCGCACGGTGAGGTCGAAGCGCTTCTCGCCCTCGTACACCTCGGTCTCGGCCTGGCCGCCGATCGCCGCCTGGATGACCGTGTCGACGTCGCCCGTGTTCAGGCCGTAGCGCGCGGTCACCTCGCGGTTCGGGGTGATCTTGATGTTCGGCTGGCCCATCGACTGGAAGGTGCCGAGGTCCTTGATGCCCGGCACCTTGCTCATCACGTCGACGATGGCGTCCGCGATCCGCTCGTTGCTCTCGAGGTCGTTGCCGAACACCTTCACCGAGTTCTCGCCCTTGACGCCGCTGACCGCCTCCTCGACGTTGTCGCTGATCATCTGCGAGAAGTTGAAGATGGCCCCGGGGAAGGCCTCGCTGAGCTCGCGGTTCAGCTCGTCGGTCAGCTTCTCCTTCGTCATGCCGCGCGGCCACTCGTCGAACGACTTGAGCGGCGCGAAGAGCTCGATGTTGTAGAAGCCCGAGACGTCGGTCCCGTCGTCGGGCCGCCCGAGCTGCGAGACCACCGCGGTCACCTCGGGGTGCGTCCGGTGCGCGTCGTCGCACGGCACGTTCGGGTCGGCCGGGCACCCGCGCACGATGTTCCGCATGCGGCCGACGTACTTGGCCGACTGATCGAGCGAGATCGAGAGCGGCAAGGTCGCGCGGATCCAGAAGTTGCCCTCCTCGAGCTTGGGCATGAACTCGCGCCCGAGCACCGGGAAGAGGAACACCGTCGCGAGGATTGGCACGAGCGCGAGCGGCGCGACCACGTTGGCGTGCCGCACCACCCGGTCGAACATCGGGTTGTAGATGCTCGTGAGGGCGCGCATCACCGCGCTCTCCTTCTCCTCGGCCTGCGCCGGGATCACCTTCGAGGAGACCACCGGCGTGAAGGTCAGCGCCAGAAGGATCGCGCCGCCGATGGCGAACGCGTACGTCTTGGCCATCGGCGCGAAGATGACGCCCGAGACTCCGGTCATCGTGAAGAGCGGCAGGAACGCGACGCCGATGATGAGCGTCGAGAACGTGATCGGCGTCGCGACCTCGCGCGCGCTGAGCTGGATGCGCTCCTGCATCGACCCTTTTCCGTGCGGGCCGAGGTGACGGAAGATGTTCTCCATCATGATGACGGTCGAGTCGACGACGATGCCGAAGTCGACCGCGCCGAGCGAGATGAGGTTCGCCGACGTGTTCGTCGCCACGAGGCCGATGAACGCGATGAGGAGCGCCAGCGGGATGTTGATCGCGGTGATGAGCGCGGCCCTCGCCTCCCCGAGGAAGACGAAGAGCACCGCCGTCACGAGGCTCATGCCGACGAGCAGGTTCTCGATGACCGTGTGCGTCGTGATCTTCACGAGCGATGCCGCGGTCGTAGTAGGGCTCGATGTCCATGCCGGGCGGCAGGATGTGGTTCTCCCGGATGTAGTCGACCTTGGCGTGGATGCCCTCGAGCGTCGGCTGCGTCTCGCCGCCGTAGCGCATCAGGACGATGCCCTGCACGACGTCGGGCGTCGTCGTCGTACCCCACGATGCCGAGCCGCGGCGCGAACCCGATCTCCACGTCGGCCACGTCGCGGATGCGCACCGGCGTGCCCTTCTGCTCGGCGATGACGATGTTCTCGATGTCGCGCTGCGCCGACGAGCGCGACCCGAGGAGGCCGATGCCGCGGATGTCGTAGCTCTGCTCGCCCATGAAGAGGCGGTTGCCGCCGACGTTCTGGTTGGAGTTCTGGATGGCGGTCGTGAGCTGGTCGAGCGTGACGCTGTGGCCGCGGAGGCGATAGGGGTCGACCTCGACGTGGTACTGCTTGGTCTCGCCGCCGTAGCTCGTGACGTCGATGACGCCCTGCACCTGCTTGAACTGGCGCTCGAGGATCCAGTCCTCGGCGGTCTTGAGGTCCTTGAGCGTGTAGCCCTTGCCGATGACGCGATAGCGGAACACCTCGCCGATGGCGTTCCACGGCGAGAGCGCGGCCTGAAGGCCCGTGGGCAGCTGCACGAACTGGATGCGGTTGATGACCTCTTGCCGCGCGTCCTTGTACTCGGTCGTCCAGTCGAAGTAGCACTTCACGTCGCTCAGCCCGAAGAGACTCTGCGAGCGGATGTGCTCGAGCCCCGGCATGCCCGAGAGCCCGATCTCCAGCGGCACCGTCACGTACCGCTCCGTCTCCTCCGCGCTCCACCCCGGCGGCTGCGTGATGACCTCCACGAGCGGCGGCACCGGGTTCGGGTACGCCTCGATGTCGAGGTTCTTGTACGCCGCGAGGCCCACCACGACGATGAGCACCGCCGCCGCCAGGATGATGAGCGGCATGCGAAGGGCGAAGGAGACGATTCTCTGGATCATGCGCGCATCGCCTCGTCTCAGAGCTTCTGGGAGAGGAGGATCGCTCCGCTCACGACGACCCGCTGCCCGGCCTCGAGGCCGTGCTTCACCTCGAGCCAGGGGCTCGACTCGCCCTCGTCCACGTCGACCGGCACGCGCTCGAACTTCACGAACCCGTCCTTGTCGCCGGCGTCGACCTGGATGAAGACGACCTTGTACTCGCCGAGCCGGAGGAGCGCGGGCCGCGGGATTGCGAGCGCCTTCTTCTGCTCCACCGAGATGCGGATGGTCGCGTACATCTCCGGGCGGAGGAGCCGGTCGGCGTTGTCGAAGGTGCACCGCACGCGCGCGGTGCGCGTGGTCGGGTCGAGCGTGCCGCTCACCCAGTCGACCTGCCCGTCGAACGTCTTGTCCTTGTAGGCGACGACCGAGACCTGCGCGGGCGAGCCCACGTGCACGCGCGCGAGATCCATCTCGTACACGTCGCCGAAGACCCAGACCTTGTCGATCTCGCCGATGGTGAAGAGCTCTTGCGTGGCGCCGCCGCTGTACTGCCCCTGCACCTCGACGCCCGGGTTGATGTTCATCGCGAGCACCTCGCCGTCGATGGGCGAGGGCAGCGTGTACGTCTGCGTGACGGCGTCGACGTTGCCGGCGCGGAGCAGGTACGCCTTCTGGCGCGCGCGCTCGACCTCGGCGCGCGCCTTGCGCCAGTTGTCCTCGGCGGCCTCCTGGTCGGCCGCGGAGCCGGCCTGCTGCTGGAAGAGGTCTTTCTTGCGCTTGAAGTCGTGCTCGGCGGCGATGAGATCGGCCTCGGCCTTGTGCACGTCGCTGACCGCGTTCCCGATGTCGGGCGACTCGATGACGGCGAGCGGATCGCCCTTCTTCACGCGCTGCCCGAGCGACGCCTCGATGCGCACGACGCGCCCGGTCACCGGCGTGAAGATGTGCGCCGAGCGGAGGTCCTCGAGCGAGACGCGCCCGCTCGTGAGGATCGTGTCGTCGACGTCTTGCTCGGCGACGACTTGCGTGTCGATCTTCGCGTCCTTCGCCTGGGCCGGCGTGAGCCAGACCTGCCCGGCGGGCGGCGTGGGGCCTTCGTGCTCGGGCGCCGCCTGCGACTTGTGGCAGGCGGCCGACGCGAGCGCGAGGGCCGGGAGGGCGAGCCGCGCGATTGCTGCGAGCCGCGCGAGCCAGAAGAGATTCTTCATCAGTGGAGCTCCGTCCCCACCGCCTGCTCGAGCCCGAACACGGCGGTCCAGTAGTTGGTCACGTCCTGGATGTACTCGACGTTCGTCGCGATGTACGCGCGCTGGGCGTCGAGATAGTCCGTCAAAGTCGCCGCGCCCTTCTCGAACTGCAGGCGCGTGATGTCTCGCGCGGTCTTCGCGCTCTTCAAGAGGCCGCCCGTCTCCATGCGCTGCACGAGCTGCTTCGCGCCGAGGTACGACGACCACCCGTTCGCCACGTCGTTGACGACCTGCGCGGTCGTCTTCGCCTGCGTAAGCGAGTTGGTGTCGAGCGCGGCCTCGGCCTTCTTCACGTCGCCTTGCTGCTGGTAGAAGATCGGCAGCGGCGCCTGGAGCTCCACCGAGATCGTGGGCGGAGTGATCGAGTCGGAGCTCGTGCCCTGCTGCGTGTAGTTCACCGAGAGCGAGACGTCCGGGAACCGCTGCCGGCGCGCGAGCTCGATGGCCGCCTCGGCCGACGCCCGCTGGTAGCCCGACGCGAGCAGGTCGGGCCGGCGGTCGAACGCGGCCCTCATCAAGCCGTCCTCCGTGGCCGCGTCGAGCGCCGGGTTCGGCGCGAAGTCGAGCACCTTCGTGTCGACCTCGTATTCGGGGACGACGCCGCGCACGCCGAGCAGGAACGCGAGCGCCACGCGCGCCTGCCGCACGGCCTGCGACGCCGAGTCGAGCGCCTGGTCGGCCTCGAGCTTCTGCGTCTCGATGCGCGCGACGTCTCCCTCGTTGACCGCCCCGCCGCGGTAGCGCACCTGGAAGATCTCGAGCGTCTTCGCGTTCGAGTCGGCGACCTCCTTCGCGAACCGGTACTCGAGGACGGCCTGCGCCACCTGCACGTACGCCGACTTCACCTGGTACTCGAGCGTCCTCTGCGCGTCCTTGCGGGACAGCTTGGCGGCCTCCAGCGCGTTGCGCGCGACCTTCAGGCGCAGCGAGCGCTTGCCCGACAGGGAGTCTTCGAGGGCGGCCGAGTCCGAGAGCCCGAACGTCCAGAGGTCCGCCGAGCAGCCGTCGCACGGGGAGGAGGGGTCCGGGTGGTAGTTCAACGCGCGCCCGTATCCCACGGTGGCCACGGGGTTCGGCACCGCCCCGGCGATGCCCTCGTCGCCTTCGGCCGACTTCACCGCGGCTTCGGCGATGAGCAGGTCGATGCCGTGGGCGCGGAAGATCTGGAGCGCGTCGCTCATCGAGACCACCGGCGGCAGCTCCGTGGGGGGCGGGATGGGGCCGGCCGCGCGCGCGTCGCGCGCGACCACTCCGGTCATGAGGAGCAGGACGCCAAAGAGGGTGAGCGCGCGGACCACGGACGACGCGCGTGAGCAACTGTCGAACCACGGTTGGCGCCGCTCGACTTCACCCGCGCATGCGGGCATCGAGGGGGCGACGGCGGCGAAAGGACGGGACACGGCGCCCGCCCTCGCGACCCGGTCATGACTCAACTTGCCCCATACAGCCATCCTCGGCCTCATGAGCACAGCAGAGTATAAAAGCCCATGCTCATTCCGATATTTTCGGCTGCAGACCGCCCTCGCCGGACGATGGGACGGCGCAGCCCGCCGCGGTCACGCGACCCGGGCGACTCGCCCCGCTCGGCGATGTGGCCCCGGCCATCCTTCGGACCGACCGGGACGGCCCGAGCGTGCGACCCCCGAGGGCGCGCCGACGCGACCAACCCGCGTTCCTGACGCCTGCCCATCCAAACCTTCACGCCAGCGGCCACGTGCCATTCGCTCGATCCCGGACCCATGCGCGGCGCGTTAGCATGGAGCTTGCCAAAGACCCGGACGATGCCTCGACTTTCAACTCTGACGCCGGCCGGCCTGTTCATGAGCGAGCCGCCAACGATTCGCCGCGCCTTCGTCGCGTGCTGGTTGCTTGCCTTTGCGGCCGGGTGCTCCGAGTCCGTCGCGCAGCCGCCCCCTCCCCCGGTCAATTGGCAGTCCTTCTCCCATCCCGTCGTGGACGCAGGCGCCGGACCCACCGCGAAGGAGAGCACCATCGCGCAGGAGTACGCGAGCGCGCTCGCCTCCCCCGGCTTCGCCCAGCTCGGGCACCTCTTGCACGAGGACGCGCACTTCGCGTTCCCCGGCATGGACGACGCCTATGGCCGCGAGCCGGTCGTCCGCGCGCACGAGGTCCTCTTCGGCGCCTTCGATCAGCGCCGCTTCGCGCTGAACCGCGTGTGGCGCTCGGCCAGCCAGCAGGCGCTCGAGTGGACCCTCTCCGGCGTGCAGGCGCGCGACTGGATGGGCGTGAAGGCCGCGCAGAAGCCGGTCACCATCCGCGGGCTCACGCTCCTCTCGACCCGCGACGACGGGACCATCGCCGACGCGCACCTGTACTTCGACGTCGCCGTCGTGAAGGCGCTGCTCGGCGGCGGTCCCAAGGAGCTGGCGGACGTGCCGGCGCCGGCGATGCCGTCGGAGCCCACCCAGTTCATCGACCAGACCCCCGGCGGCCCGGACAACTTCCAGCCGGTGCGCCGCGCGCTCGATGCGATCGAGAACAACGACGAGAGCGCCTATCTCGCCGAGATGGCCGACGACGTCGAGTTCCGCACGCTCGAGCACCCCGAGCCGGTGCGCGGCAAGGAAGAGCGCCGCGCGTACTTCAAGGCGCTCCACAAGGCCATCGCGCAGATCGACACCACCGTCGAGAGCTCGTGGTCCGCCGGCCCCTACGCCATCGTGGAGCACTGGATGGCGGGCGAGCAGATCGGGCCCCTGGGCTGGGTGCCCATGCAGCCCGATCACGTCGTGAAGCTCCACGTGGCGGACGTCGTCGAAGTGAAGAACGACAAGATCACGAGCGTGTGGAGATACGACAACTCCGCCGAGGCCAACGCGCCGGGGCCCTAGCACTACTCCGCCACTTTCTTCTTTCCATTCGGCCGAGAATGCGCTCCATAGGGGAGCGCGATGCGCGACCTCTCTTTGCCGGACGCCTGGGAGCAAAGCTTCGATCAATGGCTTGAGCCCTTTCTGACGGCCTTCGGGCACAAGGTTCGGCGGAAGTGGGCGCCGGTCTACGTCCGCGGGCTCTTGATGCCAGGCGAGCGCAAGAGCGTCGAGCCACTGGCAGCGCGAGTCGCGCCAGACGACGTCGAGCAACTCCACCACTTTGTCGCGACGTCGCGTTGGGACACCGACGCGATCGAGGAGGTGCTTCTCGACAAGGCAGATGCATTGCTCGGCGGAGACGACGCGCACCTTATCGTCGACGACACCGCGATCCCCAAGAAGGGCGAGCACTCGGTCGGCGTCGCGCATCAGTACTGCGGCCAGCTCGGCAAGCAGGCCAACTGCCAGTCACTCGTCTCCGTAACCTTGGCTCGCGATGAGGTACCGATCCCCATCGCGTTGCGTCTGTTCTTGCCTCAATCCTGGAGCGAAGACCGCGCGCGGTGCAGGCGCGCAGGGGTGCCCGATGAGACGGTCCACAAGCCGAAGTGGCAGATCGCGCTCGATGAAATTCGACGCATCCGCAAGGCGGGCGTTCGGTTCAAAGACGTCTTGGCCGATGCGGGCTACGGCGCCTGCGCCCAGTTCCGCCATGCGCTCACCGCCATGCAGATCACCTGGGCGGTGGGCATCTCACCCGAGCAACTCGTCTACCCGACCACAGTGCGCTTGCGCTTCCCACGAGCGGCGACCGGGCGTCCGCGCAAACACGGCGTCCCTACCGCCTCTCGCCGCTCCGTGCGCGAGGCCATCGAGGCACTCGGCGAAGAGGCCTTTCGCACGATCCGTTGGCGTCGCGGCACTAAGGGCTGGCTCTCCGCCGACTTCGCCGCCGTACGCGTGCGTGTTGCCGACGGTCCCGACGCCGGACACCACGTGCATCTGCCTGGCGAAGAGGCTTGGCTCGTCTGCGAGCGCCGCAGAAACGGGGACGTCAAATTCCACCTCACCAACCACCCCGAATCCGCCTCCCTCAAAACTCTCGCCACCACCATCAAGGCTCGCTGGTCGTGCGAGCAAGCGCACCAACAGCTCAAAGAGGAGCTCGGGCTCGACCACTTCGAAGGCCGCTCGTGGCACGGCCTCCATCATCACGCCGTGCTTACGATGATCGCGTTCGCTTTCCTCCAGACCACGCGAGTCCGCCAAAATAAAGCGTAGGCGCAGTCAGCTCCCCTCGACGATCACTCTGCCCGCGATCCGCAGAGCACTCGTCGGTCGCCTGGCTGCGCCACTCCCATGCCCGGCCTGCGGCGGGCTCGTGAAACCCTTCGTGCCGATCTAAAAGTGGCGGAGTAGTGCTAGACCTCAGTACCGGCCGCTCCAGAACCGCGCGACGAGCCTCGCGCGGCTGTCGCAGCGCGCCTTGCGCAGGAGCGCCGTCACGTGGCGCTCGACGCTGCCTTCGTGGCACCCGAGGCGCCCCGCGATCTCTTTGTTCGAGTCGCCCATCGCCAGCGGACGGAGGACCGCGAACTCCCTGGGCGTGGTCCCCCAGATTTGGCGGGCCGACACCAGCCGCCGCTCGAACGCGTCGGCGGCGGCGGCGTCCGTGGCTCGGTCAGCGTCGAGGTGGAGCGGAGACGTCGGGTCGGCGAGAGCGTCCATCAGATTCATGAACCGTCCTTCGATCTCCGCCGCGTCGCGGATCGGCGATCCCTGCCACGGTAGGTCTTCCACCCCCCCGCCGCCCATTGGGGAAATCCCGTAGCTGCGCGTACGCCGGCGCAGGGCTCCAAAGACTCGCGGCGCGCTCGCCTGCGAGGGCGCGCGTTTGCGCGGCCCGTCTGCGGACGGTAGGGTTCGGCCATTCCGCGCATGCTTCGAGGGTGGATTTTTCGTGCTTCCTTCTCCTCTCTCTGCTGCGGGGTTCACGGCGCTCCTCGGCTGCAGCAGCGGCGGGCAAGGTGCCCCGCCCGCCACCTGCCCCGAGGTGGACGCGTCGAGCTGCCCGCCCACTCCGCCGAGCTTCCAGACGGACGTCGAGCCCATCATCATGAGCCGCTGCTACCCGTGCCACGACGTCGGGGGCATCGGCTATTCGACGCAGAACCTCACGAGCTACAAGGCGATCGCGCAGGCCGACATCATCGGCCAGGTCGGCGAGTGCATGATGCCGCCGCCCGACGCGGGCCAGCCCACGATTGAAGAGCGCACGGTGCTCTTCGACTGGGAGTACTGCGGCAAGCCGAACAACTGAGCCAGGGGCGTACGGCCGCGCCCCGCCCGGCGGCCCGTCGCTCGGACTGCTAAAGTCCGCCGGGCATGGTGCCCGAGCCGCCTGCACCACCGCGCCGCCGAGACGGCCCGAGAGCGCCGGCGCGCTTCGTCGATCTCCGCCTGGGCCTCCGAGCGGGTCGCGCGGATGCGCGCGCGCCTGCAGAAGGTGCGGTTCCTCGTCGACGCCCTGGCGAAGGTGCCCGACGAAGAGATGGCCGCGGCGGTCGGGTGGCTCGTCGAGGAGCCGCTCTGCGGTCCGCTCGGCGTGGGGCCGGCCCAGCTCTGGGAGCTCTCGAAGACGGCGGCGCCCGCGGAGGCCACGCTCTCGCTCCGCGACGTGGAGGCCGCGCTCGAGGAGGCCAAGCGCGCTCCGCGCGAGGCGCTGGTCGCGCGCGTGGCCGCCCTCTTCGCGGCGCTGACGCTCCCGGAGCGCGCGCTCTTCGTGGGCGCGCTCACCGGCTCGCTCCGCCAGGGGAGCCTGGGCGGGGTCATGCTCCTCGCGCTGGTGGATTCTCGCGGGCCTCGACGAGGACACCGTGCGGCGCGCGGTGATGGTGACCGGCTCGATCCCGCGCGCGGCCGAGGCGCTCCTCGGACCGGGAGCGACGGGCGCGGCCCCGAGCGCGCTCGAGCTGTTCCGGCCCGTCGCGCCGATGCTCGCGTCATCGGCGCCGTCGCTCGAGGCGGTGTTCGCCGGCGATTGACCGCAGCCGAAGCTCGTCGAGTGGAAGGTCGACGGCCTGCGCGCGCAGATCCACAAGCGCGGAGAGCGCGTCGCGGTGTTCTCGCGGCAAGGAAACGACCTCACGGCGGGGTGCGCCCCGATCCTCGGCGCCCTCGCGGCGATGCCCGTGTCGGAGGCGGTCGTCGACGGCGAGGTCGTGCTCGTGGGACCGCACGAAGAACGGCGCTGGGTCGCCCGTCCGTTCCAGGAGACCTTCTCGGCGATCGCGTCGAAGGCCGTCCGCGAAGGCGACGCGCTCCGCGTGTACCTCTTCGACTGCCTCCATCGCGACGGGCACGACCTGCTCGACGCCCCGCTCTCCGCGCGGCGCGAGGCCCTCGCCGCCTTCGCGCCCGAGGCGCTCCGCATGCCGTCGGTGCTCGCGAAGACCGTCGAGGAGGCCCAGGCGTTCCAGCGCGAGGCGCTCGCGGCCGGCCACGAGGGCGTCATGATGAAGGACCTCGACTCGACCTACCGCTTCGGGGCGCGCGGGCGCGCGTGGCAGAAGGTCAAGGAGTATACGACGGTGGACCTCGTCGTCCTCGCGGTCGAGTGGGGCAGCGGCCGGCGCAAGGGGTTCCTGTCCAACCTGCACCTCGGGGCCCGGCGCGAGGACGGCACCTTCTGCATGGTCGGCAAGACCTTCAAGGGCCTGACCGACGAGCTCCTGCGCTGGCAGACCGAGCGCCTGGGAGCGATTCGCGTGCAGAGCGAGGCCGACGGGGACGACGACGGGCACGTGGTGCACGTGCGGCCGGAGCTCGTCGTCGAGATCCGCTTCAACGAGGTGCAGCGGAGCCGCCGCTACTCCGGGGGCATCGCGCTGCGCTTCGCGCGCGTCGTGCGGTATCGCGAAGACAAGCCGGCGAGCGAGGCCGACACGCTGGCGTCGCTCGCGGCGCGCGTGCCCGAGGCGGCCCCACCGAAGCCCGCGCCGGCGCCCAGGCCTCGCAGGCCGCGAAAGGCCGTCAGCGCGCGGCAGCTCTCGCTCTTCGAGAAGTGATTCACGGCCCCGCGAGGATCTGCCCCCAGGCGAACCCGCGGAACGCGTCGTCGATGGCGATTGGCTGCGACCACGTCCAGTTCGTGCGGTCCGCGAGGCGCGTGTGGAAGAAGTTGTTGTTCGCGTCGACGAACGCCACCTCGAGCACCGCGCCGGCGGCGCCGCGCGCGAGGTCGAACGGCCGGAGGCCGGTGTCGGGCGCCACGTTCTGGGCCGACTGGAACGCGCTCCACGCCCCGCCCGCGTAGAAGCCGATCTTGACGGTCGTGGAGGCGCCGTCCTGCGCGTAGTACCCGAGCGCGATGCTCCCGTCCGCGAGGACGGTCATGCGCGGCGTCTCGTAGTAGAGGACGCCCAGGTCGGTCGCGATTGTGACGGGCGTCTGCCAGGCGCCCCCCGAGAAGACCGCGGTCTGCAGCACGGGGGCCGGCACGGAGCCGTCGACCGCGACCGAGCCCACGAACGCCGCCAGCACGTCGCCCGTGCCGGGCACCGGGATCATCGAGACGCCCGGGAGCGCGTTGCCGGCGACGCCCCGAGGACCGTCGATGCCGGGGACCCCGGCGGGCGCGCTCCACGCGCCGCCCGCCCGGAGCGACCACTGGTACGTGGCCCCGTTCGACGCGACCAGCAGCGGATCGCCCGTCCCGGTCACGCCCACGGACGGCAAGCCGAGCTTGTCGCCCGTGATCGGCGTCGCGCTCGACGTCCACGCGCCGCCCGCGAGGTCGTCGAAGAGGACGGCGCCGGTCGGCGACTCGTGCGCCCAGAACGCGCCCGAGGGCGAGGGCACGGGCTCGCCGGCGAAGAGATTGGCGCCCGCCTCGGCCTGCTGCTTGAACGGCCCCCACGCGCCGGACGCGTACGTCGCGACGGTGGGCTTGCTGGTCGCGTAGTCGATGAACGCCGCGATGGCGCCGCCGTCCGCGAGGAACGTCGCGCCGCCGCCCGCCGTCACCCCCGGGGAAAAGACGGCGCTGGTCTGGTCGGCGAGGCACGACTCGTCGAAGAGGAGGTCGTCGGTCCAGGTCCCCGTCGCGAAGGAGAAGACGCGCGCGTTCCCCGGGCCGGAGATGCCGAACGCGAAGAGGTGCCCCGCAGGTCCGACCGACGGGCCGGAGTCGGACGCGTCAGGCGGAGAAGCCGCGTCCGGGCGCGAGGCCGCGTCGGGCCTGGCGTCGGGCGCGGTCGCGTCGGGCGCGCCAGGCGAGCCGCCGTCGTCGTCGGGGGTCGTCGACCCCTCGGGCCCCGCGTCCTGAGGCGAGGACGACGCGATTGACTTCGCCCCGCAGCCGGCGGCCGCCACCGCGGAGAGCGGCAACGTGACGACGAGGAGCGCGAGCCCGCGGAGCGCGGAGGGGCGATGGACGCGAGGGAACATGGGAGCGAGCACATCACGGCCGCCCCGAGGCAACGACCGCCCTCATCAGGGGGATCGCGTGGTAAAGTCCGGGGTGGGGGTTTCAGCGCGTGCGTGACCGCCAACCACCTCCCCTTCGCGAAAAGCCGCTCGTCTCCGGCGAGGGGCGCGCCTTCGCCGAGCCCCCCTGGGACGCGCCGCTCGACGCCGAGCGGGTCTGCGCGAGCGTGCCGCCCGACGCGACGATTCTCGGGGATGTTCTTCGCGGCCCTCGTGGCCGGCGCCAAGGCGCGCGGGGTCACCCTCCCGGCGGCGCGCGACCGGTACACGTCGTTCCAGTTCTATCCCGTGGCGGACCTCGCGCGACTTCTCGTCGAGGCCGCCGACCGCTTCTTCCCCGGCCGGCCGCTCCGCCAGGCGCTCCGGTCTCTGGGCAAGGCGGCGCCGGACGCCTTCCTCACGTCCACGCTCGGCAAGGTGACCCTCGGCTCCACGGAGGGCGTGCACGCGGCGGTCGCCGCCATGGCGAGCGCCTACGAGCTCAACCTCCGGCCGAGCCGCGTGTCCGTCGCCGACTCCGGCCACTCCTGGACGATCGTGCGCCTCGAGAAGATCCCTTACTTCCTCGATTCGCATCACGTCGGGACCTTCGAGGGCGTGCTCAAGTTCGCCGGCACCCAGGGCACGGTACGGATTGCCGGCCGCAGCCCGACCTCCGCCGACTTCCTGCTGAGCTGGTAGCGCCGGCCAGTCCGGGCGCGGCCGATTCCGGCCAATCATTGGCCGCTCCCCGTGGGCGCGCCGCGGGTTAGACCACCTGGCGAGCGGCCTGCCCGTCCATGGACACCATCTTCACGGAGATCACCCCCGACGCGCGGCGCGACCCGCGGCGAGCGCTGCGCGAGTTCGTGACGGCCCGCGACGGCGACGTCGGCGTCGAGCGCCGCGTCCTCGCCCGCCGCGAGGCGCGGATGCAGCGTGACCTCACTCCGGCGCGCGCGCCTCGCCCCCTCGACCGCGCGCTCTTCGACGCCCAGTACGCGGCGTTCGACCGGCGCGCGCCCGTTCCGCCGGAAATGCTGCTCCTCCTCGCCCTCGTGAAGATCGACGCGGCTGAGGCATACGGCGTGCAACGCGTGGTGGGTCGACTCATGGAACGCGCGCGCCACGGCGAAGACGACCTCGACCTCGTCCTCACGATCGAGGAGGACCCCGACACGCTCCGCGATCTTCCGGAAGTGCGCGACGCCCTCGAAGAGCGGCACATCGGAGTGATCATCGATGAGGTCGGCCACATGAGCTATTACCGCCTCCACCTCGAGAACCTCGACCTCCCCCCCCACGCGCGGAAGGAGCTGCCCGAGCAGGTCCGCCGCGGGGCCCCCTTCGGATCATCCCCGGGTTCGTCGCGTGGCTCGGCTTGCTGGCGCTGCGCTCGGCCGCGCACGTCACCATCCCGCTCGCCTGCTCGGCGGGGGGCGGCGGGCAGACGTACGAGGTCACGGTCACCGCGCCCGCCGGGGTCACGCCGGGCTCGCGCTACACGGTCCGCATCGACGGGGTCGACTCGGGGAAGATTCGCGCACCTCGGGCTCGACTACATCTTCGGCATGCGCTCCGAATGGCCCGTTCCGCCGGGCACCGAGTACGTGGACGGATTCGGCGCACCTCCTTCCGGGCACGGGCAGCGCGGGGACGCGCGCCGGCGCGCAGGTCGTCTACCGCGCCGGGAAGATCGAGCTCGTCCTGCCGGGCCGGGTCGAGAGCGGCTCGCGCTACACGCCGCCGAGCTTCGAGTACGAGCTCGCCGTGAACGCGCCCGCGGGCGCCGTGATCACGCAGTCGTTCGCGAGCTACCGCGTGACGGCGCACGCGTTCCTGGTCGGGGACGTCTCGCTCGCTTGCGAGCCTCCCGCGAAGCTCTTCACCGTCGCCCGCACGCGGGTGGAGGAGGAGCCGTCGCTTTCGTCGGCTCCGCTGGCCTCGCCGTAGCCGCCGGCGACGGTCGTCGTGCTACCCTCGAACGAGCCGCGGGGGCCGCAGTTTGAGCGTCTCGATTGTTCTCGTACGAGCCTTCGTCGAGGTGGTCGAGCAGGCCGGCGTCGGGCGTGAAGAGCTGCTGCGCGGGACGCCCCTCGACCCTGCCGACCTCGCCGGCGACGCGCGCATCGATTTCGCCGACTTCGCGCTCCTCCAGGCGCGCGCCCTCGACCTGACCGGCGACGAGGCGCTCGGCCTCCACATCGGCGAGCGCGCGAGCGAGGCGGCCTTCGATCTCGTCGCGCATCTGATCGTGCACGCGCCCACGCTGCGCGAAGGGGTGGAGCTCTGCCTCCGCTTCCAGCGAATGTTCGCGGACGACGCCGAGCTGAGCCTCCACGAGAAGGACGCGACGGCCGCCATCCACATGGACTTCCCGCGGACCTCGCCGCGCGCCGACCGCATGCACGCGGAGTTCGTGATGGCGGGGCTGCTCCGGATGATCCGGGCGCTGGTCGGCTCGCGCGCGGTCGCGCGGGCGGTGCGCTTCGAGCACGCGCGGCCCGATCACCACGCCGAGTACGCGCGCATCTTCGGCGGGGTCGAGCGCTTCCGGCAGAAGGTGACCGGCATCGCGTTCGACGCGGACCTCCTCGACCGGCCGCAGCTCCACTACCAGCCCGAGCTCCACGAGGTGCTGCGCTCGCAGGCCGAGCGCAAGCTCGATCGGCTCACGCGCGGCGTCACCCTCGCCGAGCGCCTGAAGCAGCACCTCGTCGCCCGGTCACCCCTCGGCCAGGCGCCCGACATGACGTCGATCGCGCGCGACCTCGGCATGAGCGAGCGGTCGCTCCGCCGGCGCCTCTCCGAGGAGGGCACCTCGTACAAGGCCATCGTGAACGAGGCGTTCGGCAAGGCCGCCACGTGGCTCCTCTCCGACTCGAAGCGCACGATCCAGGAGACCGCCCACGCGATGGGCTTCTCGGATCCGACCGCCTTTCACCGCGCCTTCAAGCGCTGGACGGGGATGACGCCCAAGCAGTACCGCGAGAGGCGCGAGGGCTGAGGGCCCCGCGGCGTCAGGGGGGCGCCGCGACGTTCGTGGGGCGCTCGCTCGCGAGGGCGACGCGGCTTCGGTACGGCTCGTCGGTGAGCGTCTGCAAGAAAGCGACGATGGCGTCGATCTCCGCGTCGTTCATGGCCGGCGGGTCGCCCTCGCGCCGGTTGTAGGGGAACGAAAAGGTGTTCACGTTTTCTCGATATCGCTCGGGCACGTCGTCGAACTTGGCGCCGTGCGGGTACCAGAGATCCGGGTTGGTCGAGCGCGTCGCGTAGAAGGCCACGACGTCGCGGAGCCTCGAGAACGTGCCGTTGTGCATGAACCGCTGGCGAACCGCCACGTTGCGCAGCGACGGCGTTCGAAACGAACCGCACCACTTCGGGTCCGACGAAGGCTCGCCCTTCTGCCCTCGCTCGCACAGACCCAGGTCGAAGCGCTTGGGATCGGCGTTGGCGGCGATGGCGCGGTTCCTCGGCGCGCCCACGGCGTCGTATGAATAGTTCGTGAAGAGCGTGGACTCGGGGCGATTGGAGTGCTCGTACATCATGTGGCAGTTCTTGCAGGCGCCCTTCCCCCGGTTCTCGAAGGCCGCCATCCCTTGCATCTCGAGCGGCGAGAGCTTCACCTTGCCGCGCAGGTAGTCGTCGAACTTCGATGTGAACGGCGACATGGTCTCGCTGGTCAGAAAGGCCTGCAGCGCCTCTCCGAGGGCCTTCATGGCGGACGTCGAGGTCTCGAGCGCGCCGGGGAACTCCCGCGCCAGGTCGGCCGCGTAGGGCGCGGCCCGCAGCTTGCGCGCGATCTCGGCCTCGCTGGCGTTGTTCATCTCGTCCGCGTCGAGCAGCGGAAGGCGCGCGAACTGCGCCACCGTGTCGGCGCGCCCGCTCCACGTCAACCCGCCGAAGGGCGACTCGGCGATGTCGTCGTCGTCCTCCAGCGCGAAATGGAAGGGCGGGACGTATTTCATGTACATGACGGACGGGGCGTTCCGGCGCCCGAAGTGCCCGGGGCGCGAGCCGCGCGCCACGCCGGTGTCCGAGCCGTTGCTCCCGGCGAAGGCCCTGTCCGGGTCGTGGCAGCCCGCGCAGCTCGTGCCCGGGGGATTGGAGAGGCTGGTGTCGAGAAAGATCGACTGGCCGACCCTCTCTCTCGCCGTCAACGGGGGAACCGTGTGCGGAGGGAGCGGGTCGACGACGGGCGCGCGCTCCGCCGGCTGGAACGCGACCGGCGTGGCCTGCGAGCTCGCCGCGGCCGACGTGGAGCCGGACGCGATTTCGGGCGCGTGCTTCCCGCACCCGACGAGCACCAGGCACAAAACGAAACAGGCAGCGACGGCCCCGAAGGACTGCCACCGCCTGCTCCGCATCCGAGGCTCCGAGGCAGGGCCTCGCGTCAGGCTCCGATCAGTACACGCCCGCGTCGTCCGGCTGGACGACGCCCCAGGACGCGCAGGAGATCTGGCCGCTCGACTGAATGGTGCAGACGTCGCGGATGGTGTTGTCCGTCCGGTACTCCGTCGAGGTCCAGGTGGCCGGCGTGCCGGGGTTGAACTGCAGCACCATGTAGCCGAAGTCGTTGTCGGTGCTGCTGTTGGGGTTCTGGAAGGGCGTGCCATTGTCCGAGGTGGCGAACTCTTGCACGCCGCCGACGGTCGCGACACTGACCGCGGTCGGGTTTCCAACCGCCGACACGGCCGAACCGGTCAGCGGATACGGCAGCGCCGTGTCGAGGATATCGCCCGCGTTGCCGCTGACGAGCGTCGCGGCGGGCTGGAACGTCCCGCCGTCGGGGAGGGTCCCCGGCGCGAAGTTGATCGCCTGGTAGTCGTGCGTGTGGCCGTGCAGCGCGAGGTTGACCGGCGGCGGGAAGTACGTGCCCGGGAAGACCGAGTTCATGATCGGCGGGAAGGCCGGGATCGGGTTCGTCGGGGGGTTGCCGGTCGCGTATCCGAAGATCGGGTGGTGGTTCGACCAGAGGTTGAAGGGCACCGGCGACGCGCTCAGCAGGTTGCCGGCCGTCTGGAGCTCGCTCGCGTAGGTCGTGAAGAACAAGGAACCGGGGCCCGTCGCCAGCGCGGGCGTCTGCGACTGCGGCTTGGCGTTCGCGGTGTCGAAGACGACGACCTGGGTGCTCGCGTTGATGTTGACGAGGAACGGGTTGTTCCAGTTGCCGCCCGCGGCGGTGGCGTCGTTCGCCGCGTTGTCGCAGGTGTGAACGCCCGTGGTGTCGTACGGGTTCGTGTCGAGGAAGCGGTACCAGCCCTGGCCGGCGCGGTTGCACTGCTCGTGGTTGCCGCGGGTCATGATCCAGGGGGCCGCGGCGAGCAGCGGGGCGCCCGGCGTGAAGAGGTCGGCCTGCCAGGTGTCCCAGCCGAAGCCCCACGGGCTTCCGCCGCAGTTGTAGCCCTGCCCGGCCGGGCACGGGTTGTCACGGTAGGCGTAGTCGCCGACGTGGAGGACGAGGTCCGGGTTCTGCGCGGCGGCCAGCGTGGCGATGGCGGCGAACGGGTACGGCGTATCGGTCCCGTCCGGGTTCGGGTCGTTGCAGCTCTGCGTGCCGTTGCCGTTCTGCAGGCGGCAGCCCGTGTCGCCGATGACGACGACCTTCGTCGGGTTCGCCTTCGGCAGCGGCAGCGAGCGTCCGCCGACCACGGCGCTCGTCGCGCCCGCGGGAAGCTGGTACTCGCACGCGCTGACCGGGAACAGCGCCGGCTTGTTCGGCAGCGTGTTCACCGACCGGATGGGGATGCTCGTCGTGGCGCCCGCGCGCAGGTTCATCT
The DNA here is from genome assembly GCA_963797395.1 of uncultured delta proteobacterium. GTDB lineage: Bacteria > Myxococcota_A > Polyangia > Polyangiales > Polyangiaceae > Palsa-1150. Next base: position 1,915,970 of record CAWCPA010000006.1, on the reverse strand, counting down.
GCACCGGCGCGCCGCCGTTGACCGTGATGGTCGGACACGGGTTCGCCCCGCCGGCCGCCGTGGCCTCCGTGACGGCGCGCGCGATGGCGACGTTGCCGGTGAGACCGTTCGACCCATTGGGCCCGCTGAGCTCGACCCAGGCCGCGGCGACCTGGTTGGCCGGGGCGGGGTCGCAGATCACGGTGGTCGTGGTCGTGCTGAGGTTCGCCGGGCACGTGCCGGCGTCCGTCGGGCCGTCGTCGACCACCAGGGTGATGGTCGTCGTGCCCGGCGCGGTGCACATGAACTGCTGCGGATCGGACGGGCCGACGCCCTCGTCCTGCCCGGGCGCGCCGACGCCCGCCGACGTGGCGCCGAACGCGCCGATCGCGTTGCTCATCGTCCACGTGTAGCCAAGGCCGCCGGGGTTCGGCCCCGTCGCGGTGGCCGTCAGGACGATCGACTCGCCGACGTAGACCTCGTTGCTGGTCGTCCCGAGCGAGTTCCAGGTGCCGCAGTAGCTCGCGGTACCGGTGACGAAGAGGTTCCCCGCGTCCTGACCGGGCAGCGAGCAGAGCATGTTCACGGTGACGGTCGCCGTGGTGCCCGCGGTGACGTTGATCCCGGACGCGCTGCCCTGACAGGTGCCCCCGCCGGAGAGCGACGCCGTGAGGGAGATGGAGTCGCCGCTCGCCGCGGGAACGCCGCCGAGCTGGAAGTCGACCGACGCGCTGTTGCCGACGTTGACGGTGCCCGGGTTGGGCGCGCCCGCGAGCGTGACCGCCTGGCCCGAGCTGTTCACGAGGTCGTACGCGATGCTCGAAAGGACCGCGCCTCCGGGCAGCGTCAGCGCGAGGCCGAGCGTGCCGACGTCGTCCCCGGCGCGGGCCGGGTTGGGCGACTGACCATTGCCGGAGCACGCGAGCGGCATCGCCCCCGCCACCACGGTCGCGGCCCCGCCGAGGACCACGGCTCGCTTCCAGTTCCGCTTCACCATCATCTTGCCTGACATCAGTGCGCCTCCAGGGACGGGCCATGCTCACGGCGGACACGCCGTGCCGAGCCCTTCGAGCGCGCGATAAAGGCAACGCGCAAGCCAGGCGGCTCACATCGCCGCCGCGGCGAAAATCGCGGCAAAATCGGCTCGCCGGCGCGCAGCCCGCGCTGCACACCCTCCGAGATTCGAATGCGCTCCTCCGGAAATCGTTCGGTGGGACCGCGGATCCCCATTTCTTCATGAAAACCATTCCGGCTCGCTTTCGTTCGCGGCCGGCCGTAGCCCTATTGGAAACCGAATAGGGGGTTCGATCATGAGTGACCGATTCCGTCTCGCACGTCTCGGGCAGTCCAAGCCGGTCGCGGAGACCGCCGCCGAGAAGCGTCCGTCGATCCAGAACACGCCTTCGCTGCCGGCGATCGACTACGCCGCCCTGGGCAAGGCGGCGCCTGGCCTCCCGGCCAACCCGACCACGATCCCCAAGGCCGACGCCGTCGTCCTCTGCTGGGCCGAGGCCGAGTGGGCGCCGCTCCAGCACGTCTTCGTGAGCGGCGCGCAGGCGATGCCGTACTCGAACCGCACCAAGTCGTCGTGGCCGGGCTGGGAGAAGTTCAGCGCCGGCGTTCCGGCGAACGCCCCCTCGGGCCTGACGTACTGGGGCTACTACCGCCTCGTCACGGTCGGCTCGAAGAGCGTGCTCCTCTTCAAGAGCAACACGCACCTCTCCGAGGGCCAGACCTACCTCGAGCAGATGATCCAGGCCCTGATTGCGCACGTGCAGCCCAAGCTGATCCTCTCCACGGGCACCGCGGGCGGCGCGCGCCTCGGGGATCCGATCGGCACCGTCAACGTCGTCGACGGAGGCACGCTCTTCGAGAAGACCGGCCAGCCCTCGAGCTGGCCCTCGTACAAGAACGCGTGGGCGCCGGCCTGGTCGCTCCTCCAGTCGGCGCCCTTCGCGAGCCAGCTCTTCGCCGTCCCCACCACGGGCGCCGACCTCGAGTCGCTCGTCTCGCAGTTCAACGCGATTCACAAGGCGAGCTACACGCTCGCCGACCTCAATCCCAAGGGCCTGAACATGGGCGCGAAGACGCCCGCGCTGCACGACCTCACGCCGGCGACCACGCTCCTCACGGCCACGTCGTTCGTCGTCGCGACGACGAGCGGCAACTACGCGCAGTTCGCGTGCGTCGAGATGGACGACGCCGTCATCGGGAAGGTGTGCGACGCGAGCCAGGTCGCCTTCGGCTTCGTGCGCAACGTCTCGGACCCCGTGCAGAGCGCCGCGCTGCCCACGTCGACGCAGGGCGACTGGGGCTCCTTCGTGTACGACGCCTACGGCTTCTACACGAGCTACAACGGCGCGCTCGCGGCCTGGGGCATCCTCGCGGCTTAGCCGGCCGCCCGCTCTAAGGCGCCCTTGCCGCCGGCCGGAGCCGGCGAGGGCGGCGCGACCACGGGCGTCACGACCACCCCGGTGACGTTCCCGGTCACCCGCTCCTTCTGCCGGCTCCCCATCGTGTGGCGCGCCGCGCGCGTCGCGAGCCCCTTCACGGCGGCCGCGGCCTTCTCTTCGACGGACCGCGGGCCGACCCTCCGCGGCGAGTAGCCGAAGTCGGCCAGCGTGGTGGCCGAGTCCTGCGTGTCGCCGAACTGCGCGAGCACCTGGGCCTTGAGCGCTCGAAGGACGGGCGCCAGCTTCTCGTGCGAGTTCGTCTGCACTTGCACGGCGGCGAGCCACGCCGCGCGCGCCTTGTCGGCGGCGTCGGTGTCGGCGATGTCGGCCAGGATGAGGTTCACCAGGTCCGCCGGCATCTCGAACGTCTGATTCGCGAGGATCAGGGTCCCGCTCGGAAAGTGCATCTGCACTCCCGCGGCGATGAGGCGAAGGGCGTCCTTGCGGGTCGACTTGTTGGCGTTGGCGATGGACGTGCTCATGATCGTTTCTCCGATGTGGATCTTCTCGAGGCATGAGGACGCCATGGCCCGGCGCACCACGCGCCGCGCTTCGTCGCCCTCGCTGGGGTAAGCCCGGCCTCCGGCCGAATTCCTCGGGTCGCGGGGTGACCGAGGACGATTTGGGTCGGACGATGTAGGTGCGATCGACCGCGGGGCGGCCGAAGCGCGGCGAAGGAGGCCCGCGCGTCGGCCGAGCGCGCCCGCGCGTCGGCCGGGCGCGCCCGAGCCGCGGCCGAGAGCCCTCTCCGCCGCGGCGACCGCGCCCGATGCGCGGCCGGGCGCGCCCGAACTTCGGCCGACCGCGGTCCCCGTGCGCTCGGGCGCGCCCGAGTCGCGACAGGACGCGGCCCGTCGAGCGTCGGGCGCGCCCTCACGCGCCACCGGGCGCCCTCGGCCGCCGTTCGAGGGTCCTCGGCCGCCGTTCGAAGGCCCTCGGCCGGCTACGCGGCCTTCTTCGCCGCGTCCTTCACGAGCCCGAGGCGCACGAGGCCCTCGGCCGTCGCGAGCACCGCCTCCTCGTTGGACCGCGGGGCCCAGCCCAGCAAGCGCTTCGCCTTCGCGTTCGTGCCGTTCTTCACCTTGCCGAGCTCGGGGAGGAGCTGGCGCGCCGCCGGGTCCCCCAGGGCGACGACGCAGCATCGCGCGCACGTCGGCCTCGCGCTTCGCGCTCCGCACCGTCGTGCGGACGGAGTGCCCCGCCGCGAGGAGCTGGAGGATCGTGTGGCTGCCGATGAAGCCCGAGCCGCCGGTGACGAGAATCGTGGACCTGGCACCTCGCTCACTGCAGGTAATCGCGGTCGCGGAGCTTCTTGGGGAGGTACTCCTCGGTGATGAAGGAGATGCTCTTCGTCAGGAAGCCGTCGACCTCCATCTTGAACTGGTTGTCGAGGAGCGCCTGGATCTCGCGCTGCCACTTCTTGTCCTTGAACCAGGGGTACGCCTTCATCTGCAGGGCGCGCGTGACGTCTTCCTGCTTCAACTTGATCTGCACGGCGGGCGTGAGCTTGAACTTCTCGTAGTCCGTCGAGCTCATTCCGATGAAGCGCACGTCGGGGACGGCCATGCGCATCGACTCGTACGCCAGGTTGATGCTCCCCTGCTTGAGCACCGAGTAGATGTAGAGCCCCCACGGGTCGTTATCGACCAGCACGTAAATCGGGAGCTTCAGCTCCTGCGCGATGCGCTGGAGGAGCCGCCGCGCGCCGCGCGTCGCCTGGCCGAGGCTCGTCATGAGCACGCAGTTGTGCTTCTTCCAGAAGCCGTCCTCGTTGAGGCGCGAGAAGACGGCGTCCTTCTCGACGAAGAGGATGAAGTCGGCCTTGCACTCCACGAACTTCAAGACGTCGGGCTCGACGATGCTCGGGATGCTCCAGCCGCCGCGCCCCATCCGCGCCAGGTCGATGCGATCGCCGGCGTCGTCGATGACGAGCCGCCCGACGACGCTCCCCTTCCGGTTCGCGAAGAGGTGCAGCTCCTCGCGGAGCGCGTCGATGCCGACCTCGAGGTCCTCGATGATCGGGTCGCTCTCGTTCTGGTCCTCGAAGGTGTTCTCCGAGGAGCCCGGGAGCGTGTGCTTCGACATGTAATACATCTGGCGGATGCTGACGGTCTTCTGCTCGTCGATGAGCGTCTTGCATTTGCTCGCGACCAGCATCGTCTGCATGAACTTGCGCGCCATCGCGATGTTGAAGAACTCGCGCGACTGCGTGCGATCGCCCAGCTCGATGATCTTCTTCTTCTCGTTGAAGCTCACGTTCGAGAGCGTGCGCGTGCGGATGTCGACCGTGGGGTTGTTCCCCTTGTTGGCCGCGCCGAGCGTCTGACGCGCGAGCCCCTCGATCTTCGAGAGGGTCTTCACGTCGCGGTCGGGGCCGGTGCTCGCGCCCCTGGCCGCGCCCTCGCCTTTTCCCGCCTTCGCCTTGCCCGTCTTCGCCGCGCTCTTCTTCGCCGCGCTCTTCTTCGCCGCCATCGATTACTCCACGAGCTTGAGCTGTTCGCCGCCGCGCTTTCCCTTCCCCTTGGCCTTGCCCTTTTCGGCCGCGCCCGGCGGCGGCGCCTTGGGCGGGGGCACGACCGCGTCGCCCGAGGCCGCCGGCGCCGCGCCCCCGTCGCCGTTGCCGTTCGACTGCTCGGCGTACCGTACGAAGTTGGGCAGCGCCTTGAAGAACGGCTTCTCGACGTTGTCGGCGGACATGCCGAGAATGGCGGAGATCGCCGCGGCCACCTCCGGAATGTACTTCTCGAAGAGGCCCTTGCGCTTCATCTCGCGCTCGGCGTTCTCCTTGGCGCGGAGGTGCGCGGCGAGCTTGCGGCCGCACTCCTGGATCGCGAGCTTCATCTCGCGGAGGAGATCGTCGTAGTGGGCGACGGCCTCCTTGGCCTCGCTCGTGAAGGGCACCCACACGCTCGCGAGGTGCACCGCGATGGCGAGCGGCCCCACGGGCAGGCCGCCCTTCGGCTGCGCGAGCTCATAGCTGCGCCAGTTGGTCAGGTAGACGCTCTCGCTGATCGCGCACGCCTTCGGCTGGTACTGGAGCGGAACGCGGTTCGCGAAGCGCATGATGTCGGCCGGCTCGTCGAGCGGCATGTCGCCGCCGAACGCCAGCCCGACCTCCACGACGAACGGGTTGCCGCGGTACACGCTCGGCGGCCGCGTGGTCGAGACGTAGAAGTCGGCTTTGGTGAAGCGGCGCTTCAGGCCCTCGATGAGGAGCGCCTCGCCGATGGGCACCACCGCCGTGGCCGGCGGCGCCATGACCTTCACCTCGCCGAGCGCCTTGTGCAGCCGCTCGAGGTCGTCGCCGTGGACCTTCTCGGCGGGCGTCTTCGGGTTGACCTTGGCGATCGTGCACACCTGCTGGGCGACCGCCGGCGAGATGCGCGAGAAGTCGTCGATGAGCACCTGCTTCACGGTCTTGCCGGGCGAGTCGCTCAGCATCGTGTGGAGCATGCCGAGCTCCACGCCGTGCGGGTGCGGCTTGATCTCGTGGGCCTCGCGCGGCAGCTCGCTCGTGACGCGCGGGAACTCCGCGCGCTCGCCCTTGGGGTTCACGTACGTGAGCGCCATGTGCGGGTTCGCGACGACGGTCTGCTCGAGGTACTCCTGCACGCCGGTGCGCCCGCCGCGGTAGGCCGCGACGAGCTCGATCTCCACGCGCGTCCCGTGGTCCTTCGCCCACTCGACGGTGTCTTCGCCGACGACGTCGGGCTGGTTGCGCTTCGTGTCGATGCGAAGATCGATCTGGAAGGCGGGGCGGCCCTTTCCGATCTTGCTCGTGATGAGGACCGGCTTGCCCGTGGTGAGCTGCCCGTAGAGGCCCGCGGCGCTGATGCCGATGCCCTGCTGGCCGCGCGACTGCTTCAGGCGGTGGAACTTCGACCCGTAGAGGAGCTTCGCGAAGATCTTCGGGATCTGCGCCTTGACGATGCCGGGGCCGTTGTCCTCGACGATGACGCGGAAGCGCGAAGCCGGCCCGGGGCCCGCCGCGGCGGCGCCGTCCTTGGCCGCGTCCTTGGCGACGGCGCCCGGGGCCTCGCGGATCTCGACGTAGAGGTCGGGCAGGATGCCCGCCTCTTCGCAGGCGTCGAGGGAGTTGTCGACCGCCTCCTTCACCGTCGTGAGGAGGGCCTTGGCGGGGTTGTCGAACCCGAGCAGGTGCCGGTTCTTGGTGAAGAACTCGCTCACCGAGATCTCGCGCTGGCGCGTCGCCATCGTCTCGGCGGTGGCGCGGCGCTTCGGCGGCGGGGGCTCCTCGGCCTCGGCGGCCGTGACCTCGGGTGGCTCGGGCGGGGGCGCGATGCCACGCTGCGCCCGGGCGTGCGGGGCGGGCTTCGCGGCGGCGGCGCCGCCTTTGGGTTTGGGCTTCGTCTTGGCCATGGCTTCGGGCGTGGGGGTCGTTATCCGGGCGAGTGAACGGGTGTCAAGCAGGGCTGGCCGTGGGCTGATAAGGTGCCGCGCATCGTGGTCGAGCCCCGGCGCAGCAATTCCAGGTTCGTGCCCCGGCCCGCGATTCGCGGACCGCGGGTCGTCCTCGCCTTGCTGACGGCCCTCAACCTCTTGAACTACCTCGATCGCTCGGTCCTTTCGGCCGTTCTCGCGCCTGTCCAAGACGACCTTCACCTCTCCAACTTCGTGGCGGGATGGCTCCCGACCATCTTCCTTATCGGCTACGCCGCGACGAGCCCAGTTTTCGGCAGCTTGGGCGACAAGGCGATGAGCGATCCGCAGGCGCGTGGCGGCCGCGGGAAGCTCCTCGCGCTGGGCATCGGCATCTGGAGCGCGGCCACGGTCGCCTCGGGCCTCGCGCACGCCACGGCGTCGCTCGTGGCCTGCCGGGTGTTCGTGGGGGTCGGGGAGGCGAGCTACGCGGCCATCGCCCCCACGCTCATCGATGACCTCGCCCCTGCCGACAAGAAAGGCCGGTGGATGGGGATCTTCTACGCCGCGATCCCCATCGGCTCGGCCCTCGGGTATCTGGTGGGCGGCGCGGTTTTGAAGGCGCACGGCTGGAGGCCCGCGTTCTTCGTCGCGGGCGCCCCCGGCCTGCTCGTCGCCTTGCTGTGCCTGCTCATCGTCGAGCCCGAGGCCACGCCCCACCCCCCCGGCCACGCCAAGCCCTCCCTCCTCGACACGGCCTCGAAGCTGGCCGTCGTGCCGCTCTACCGGGGGAGCGTCCTCGGGTACTGCGCCTACACCTTCGCGCTCGGGGGCTTCGCCTTCTGGGCGCCGACCTACCTGCACCGCCAGTACGGGATGGACCCCGGCACGGCGAGCATCCGCTTCGGCCTCCTGACCGTGGCGGGCGGAGCGGCCGGGACCCTCCTCGGCGGCCTGCTCGCCGACCGCTTCACCCGGGCGCGCGTCGCGAGGGCGGAAGCGGCCAAGGGCGGCCCTCTGGCCCCGCGGGAGCTCGACGACGCGACGGCCCGCGCGAACCTCCTGGTCCCCGCCCTCGCGGCGGGCCTGGGGGCGCCCCTCGCCGCCCTGGCCCTGTCGGCGGCGACCGGCGACGGCTTCTTCACGGCGGTCTTTCCCGCCCAGGTCGCCCTCTTTCTCTTGAGCGGACCGATCAATGTCGCCATCCTGCGGGCCGCCCCGCCCCATCTCCGGACGAGCGCCATGGCCCTCAGCACCTTCGCCATCCACGCCCTGGGCGACCTCTGGTCGCCCTGGCTCATTGGCGGCGTTGCGGATATCGCTTCCTGGCGCGCGGCCATGGCGGCCGGACCGCTCATGTTCGCGCTGGCGTCCTTCGTCTGGTGGAAGGCCGGTAGTACATCCGCCCGGTTGACCTGAACCTCAGGCGTGCGCTACGAGCGAACGCGCTTTTGCGCGCCGCTCTCGTGACGGCCCTCCTCGGTCCCGCCGGGGCGAGGTCGGACGGGGGCCACGCGCGCGCCATCCCGATGCGAACCGCTCGCTTACTCGCCGTCCTGGCCGGAGTGCTCTTGGTGTTGCTCTCCGCGCGGGGGGCGCGTGCGGCCCGTCCGGACGCGGGCAGCCGCGCGCCCGCAGCGCCGGCGCCGGCGCAATCCACCCCCGCCACGAACGGCCCCGCCCCCGCGGCGGGAGACGCCGGAGCGCCCCCGCCCTCCTCCTCGGCCGCCGCCGCCGCCGCCGCCGCCGCGGGCACGGAGCCGATCGTGACCTTGCCGCCGACGGCCGCCGAGCGCGCGGAGGGGAGCCCGATCGTCACCATCGAGGTCGTCGGCAACCGCCGGGTCTCGCGCGACGACGTCCTCTCCTACCTTCGCGAGAAGGTGGGCCAACCGTTCCGGGTCGAGGGCCTCACCGCGGACGTGCACGCCCTCTGGGACTCGGGGTTCTTCGAGGACATCCAGGTCGACCTGACCACGAACGACCGCGGGGTCGTGCTCCGGTTCATCGTCCGCGAGCGCCCGAACATCAAGGAAGTGTCGTTCGAGGGCAACGAGGAGATCGAGAACGACAAGCTCAACGAAGCCATCGAGATCAAGCCGAACACGATCCTGAGCGTGCCGGCCGTGCGCCGCAGCGTCCAGAAGATCAAGGACGCGTACGCCGAGAAGGGCTACTTCCTCGCCGACGTCTCGTACGACATCGCCCCCGCGCGCGAGAACGAGGTCGTCGTCAAGTTCAAGATCGTCGAGCACGACCCGGTGACCGTGCGGCGCGTGACGTTCATCGGGAACGAGCACGTGAGCGACTCCGAGCTCCGCGACCAGATGCAGACCGGCAACGGCGGCTTCTTCGCGTTCGGCTCGGGAGGCCCGTACCGGCAAGACGTCTTCGAGCGCGACGTCCTGATGCTGAGCGCGCTCTACTACGACAAGGGCTACCTCAGCGTGCAGATCGGCACGCCGCGCGTGATGCTCACGCCCGACCGGCAGGGCATCGACATCGCGATCGTCATCCACGAGGGGCCGCGCTTCAAGATCCGCCAGCTTCGCATCTACGAGCGCGACAACGACGGCAAGGAGATCGAGCCGATCGGCGGCCGCCAGAAGCTCCGGCAGGTCGTGCACGCCGAGTCGGGGGACTTCTTCAACCGCGCGCAGCTCATCAAGGATCTCCAGGCGGTCCGCACGCTGTACCGCGACGCCGGCTTCGCGAACGTCGAGGCCGAGCCCGAGACCGAGCTCGATCCGGTCCACGAGCAGGTGGACATCATCATCCCGATCAAGCGGGGGCCGCCCGTCTACATCGAGCGCATCGAGGTGAAGGGGAACACCAAGACGCGCGACAAGGTCATTCGCCGCGAGATGGAGATCCAGGAGGGCCAGCTCTTCAGCGAGACGGGCCTGGAGAACAGCAAGCGGCGCATCACGGCGCTCGGGTACTTCGAGCGCGTCGACGTCTCGACGGCGCAGGGGTCGGGGCCCGACAAGCTCCTCATCAACGTGGAGGTGGCCGAGAAGCCCACCGGCACGTTCCAGGTCGGCGCCGGCTTCAGCTCGATCGAGAGCTTCATCGCCACCGCGCAGATCCAGCAGGCGAACCTCTTCGGCAACGGCCAGTCGCTGGCCCTCCAGGCGCAGATCTCGGGCCTGCGGCGCCTCGTGACCCTGCGCTTCTTCGAGCCTTATTTCCTCGACAGCGACTGGAACACGAGCGTCGAGATCTACGACACGCTGTACGTGTTCCCGAACTTCGCGCGCCTCTCCGAGGGCGGGTCGCTCACCTTCGGGTACGCGCTCATCCAGCCCTGGCTGCGCCTGTCGCTCACGGCGACGGCCGAGTGGGACTCGGTCGACACGTCGGCGACGACCACGTTCTTCGGCACCCAGACCCCGGGGTTCTCGAACGTCTTCCAGCAGCTCCCGCTGGCGAACCTGTTCAACTCGGGGCGCGTCTTCTCGCTCCGGCCCACGCTCACGTACGACACGCGCGACAACCGCCTCTTCCCGACGTCGGGCATCTACATCCAGGCTTCGGCGGAGCTCGCGTCGCACGTGTACGGCAGCGAGTTCAACTACGTGCGCTACCGGTACACGGGGCGCTTCTATTACAACCTCGGCGGAGGCACCGGGCAGCCGGGGTCCGGGTTCGTCCTCAAGCTCAACACCGAGGCCGGCTACATCACGAGCCCCGACCCGCAGGGCGTCCCGATCTTCCAGCGGTACTTCCTCGGCGGCATCCTCGACGTCCGCGGCTTCTACCTGCGCAGCATCGGCCCGCGCCTGCCGCTCACCTCGACCCTCGACCCGACGTCCCCGCCCATCCCGAACGGCGCGAACATCGGCGGCAACCTCCAAGCGTACGAGAACCTCGAGCTCGAGTTCCCGATCATCGACAAGGTCGGCATCCGCGGCGTCGTCTTCTTCGACGCAGGCAACGCCTGGAACACGGAGCAGCAGTTCTGCCGCACGACGCCCGCGCCGCAGTTCGACCGGGTCGTTCAGCCCTGCTTCTCGTTCCCCGACAGCCTCGGGTTCCTCCGGACCTCCACCGGCTTCGGTATCCGCTGGTTCTCGCCGCTCGGCCCGCTGCGGTTCGAGTGGGGCTTCCCGCTGGCCCCGCTGCCGTTCGAGAACCACAGCGACTTCGAGTTCACCATCGGCAACTTCTTCTGACCGGGCCCCCCGCGATCGAGAGAGAGGCGTGCGGGTGGCTCGACCCCGCACCGCCGAAGGGCTAAAAAAGGCGTCCGAGCATGGCAGAAACCCCGCCCACCCCGCCGACGCCGTCGCAGAAGGTCCCCGTCTCGATTCAAGACGAGATGCGGACGTCGTACCTCGACTACGCGATGAGCGTCATCATCGGGCGAGCGATCCCCGATGTGCGCGACGGGCTCAAGCCGGTGCACCGGCGCATCTTGTACAGCGCGTACGAGCAGGGGCTCGTGCCGACCGGCGGATACCGGAAGAGCGCGACCATCGTCGGCGACGTGCTCGGCAAGTACCACCCGCACGGCGACGCGTCGGTCTACGACGCGATGGTCCGCCTCGCGCAGGACTTCTCGATGCGCTACCCGCTCATCGACGGCCAGGGCAACTACGGCTCGATCGACGGCGACCCGGCCGCGGCCTACCGGTACACGGAGGCCCGCCTCAGTCGCATCGCGGTCGACATGCTGGCCGACATCGACAAGGACTGCGTCGATTTCGTGCCCAACTACGACGACCGGCTCACCGAGCCGGTGGTCCTGCCGGCCCGCATCCCGAACCTGCTCGTCAACGGCACCAACGGCATCGCCGTCGGCATGGCGACGAACATCCCGCCGCACAACCTCGGCGAGGTGGTCGACGCCACCATTCACCTCGTGCGCACGCCCGACGCGGCGCATCGACGATCTCATTCGACTCGTCCCCGGCCCCGACTTCCCGACCGGGGGCCTCATCTTCGGGCGCGGCGGCATCGAGGCGGCGTACCGCACGGGCCGCGGGTCGATCGTCATGCGCGCTCGCATGATGGTCGAGAAGGCCCAGGGCCGCGGCGACAAGGAGCAGGTCGTCGTCACCGAGATCCCCTACCAGGTGAACAAGGCCCGGGTCGCCGCGCGCATCTCCGAGCTCGTTCGCGAGAAGAAGCTCGAGGGCATCGCCGAGGTGCGCGACGAGAGCGACCGCGACGGCATCCGGCTCGTCGTCGAGTTGAAGCGGGACGTCATCCCGCAGGTCATCATCAACCAGCTCTATCGCCTCACCGATCTCCAGACGAGCTACGGCGTCATCAACCTGGCCATCTCGCAGGGCCGGCCGGCCGTCCTCGATCTCAAGGAGACGCTGCAGGCGTTCATCGCGCACCGCCGCGACGTCGTCACGCGCCGCACGCGGTTCGAGCTCCGCCAGGCCGAGGCCCAGCGCGAGATCGTCGAGGGCCTCGGCGTCGCGGTCACCGACGTCAATCTCGTCGTGCGGACCATCCGGGCGTCGGCCGATCCCGAGGCGGCGAAGATCGCCCTCATGGCGCTCAAGCTCGCAGGGCCTCGAGGCGTTCGTGCGCCGCGCGGGCCGCCCCGAAGAGGAGATCGAGGCCGCCAAGAAGAAGAACCCGTACACGCTGTCCGAGCGGCAGGCGAAGGCCATCCTCGAGATGCGCCTGTCGCGCCTCACGGGCCTCGAGCACGAGAAGCTCGCGAAGGAGTACGGGGAGCTCTGCGACGCGATCACCCGCTACCGGGCGATCCTCGCGAGCCCCAGGCTGCTCGACGACGTCGTCGTGATGGAGCTCGAGGAGATCAAGACCAAGTACGCCGACAAGCGCCGCACCGAGATCGTCGAGAACGACGCCGAAATCCTGGAAGAGGATCTCATCCAGGAAGAGGAGATGATCGTCACGATCTCGCACGCCGGCTACATCAAGCGGACGAGCCCCAAGGACTACCGGGCGCAGAAGCGCGGCGGCAAGGGGCGCATCGGCATGGAGGCGCGCGAGGAGGACTGGGTCACCCAGCTCTTCGCGTCGTCGACGCACGGGTACGTCTTCTTCTTCAGCGACAAGGGGAAGGTGTACGTCAAGAAGGTCTTCGAGATTCCCCTCGCGGCCCGCACGAGCAAGGGCCGCGCGATCGTGAACTTCATCGGCATCGAGGCCGGCGAGAAGATCGCCGCGATCGCGCTCGTGCCGAAGATCGAGAAGGGGCGCTTCGTGGTGACCATCACGAAGAACGGCCAGATCAAGAAGACCGAGGTCGACGAGTACGAGAACTTCCGCGAGAAGGGCATCATCGGCGTGAAGGTCGACGACGGCGACCAGCTCCTCTACGCCGCGGTCACCGACGGCACGAGCGAGCTCCTCATCGCGACCAAGACCGGCCAGAGCATCCGCTTCCCCGAGGAGCAGGTGCGCCCGATGGGCCGCGCGACCCACGGCGTGAAGGGCATCGACCTCGCCGAGGGCGACGAGGTCGTGGGCCTCGAGGTGAGCGACCCGGCGCGGCCGCACGTGCTCGCGACGTGCGCGAACGGGTACGGCAAGCGCACCCACATCGACGAGTTCCGCACCCAGAACCGCGGCGGCAAGGGCATCATCCTCATCGACGCGAGCGAGCGGAACGGGCCGGTCGTCGGCGTGAAGCTCGTGAAGGACGGCGACGAGATCATGCTCATCACCGACCGCGGGCAGACCATCCGCATGCGGGTCGACGAGATTCGCGAGACCAGCCGCAACGCGCAGGGCGTGAAGCTCATGACGCTCGGCGAGGGCGAGCGCATCGTGGCGGTCGAGCGCCTGGCCGAGAGCGAGGTCGTCGACGACGGCGGGGCGACCAACGGCGAGAGCATTCCCCCTCCCCCCAGCGACCTGAACTGACCGCGCGATGAACGCCGCAGCGACGAAGCCGAAGATCACCGCCGCCGAGCGGAAATGCGCGATCGAAGCGCGCGCCGTCGATCGCCGTCAAGACGCTCGCGCGGCTCTCCGAGCAGCACCCGAACGCCGAGACGGAGCTCGACTACGAGACGCCGTTCCAGCTCATCGTCTCGGTCGTGCTGAGCGCGCAGACCACCGACGTCGGCGTGAACAAGGCCACGCCCAAGCTCTTCGCGCGCTTCCCGGACGCGACGGCCCTCGCGGCGGTGGATCCGAAGGAGGTCGAGCCATACGTGGCGACGCTCGGCTTCTTCCGCATGAAGGCCAAGTCGATCGTCGGCCTCGCCCGCGCCCTGGTCGAGCGCCACGGCGGCGAGGTCCCGAAGAAGCTCGACGAGCTCGTGAAGCTCCCCGGCGTGGGCCGCAAGACCGCCAACGTGGTCCTCGGCGTCCTGTGGAACGAGCCCGAGGGCGTCGTCGTCGACACCCACGTCATCCGCCTGAGCCAGCGTCTCGGTTGGACCAAGCATCGCGACCCCGAGAAGATCGAAGTCGACCTCTGCGCCATCTTGCCCCGCAAGGAGTGGGATCACGCGGCACACGTCCTCATCTTCCACGGCCGCCGCTGCTGCTACGCCCGCAAGCCCGATTGCCAGGGCTGCTGCGTCAACGACGTCTGCCCCAGCGCCTTCGACGCCGAAGAAGTGGGACGCAAGGGCCCGCCGAGAGCCGCGAAGGCTGCGAAGACGGCCGCGAAGACCGCCAAGAAAAGAAAGCCCTAGCAGGCTGCTGCCGAAACGGGCCCGAAGAGGAGAAAACCGCCAGGGTCGCCAAGAGAGAGAGACTTCGAACTTTTCTCTCTCCCACCCTGGCGTTCCTTGGCGTCCTGGCGGTCAAAATCTCTCTCTCCCTCTCCGGAGAGGGCGTCTAATGGCTTCATGCCCCGCGCTGCCCGCTTCGAGCCAGTGACCGGGGACCCGGTGGTCCTGGTGAACGAGCTCGTGAGGCTCGCGGTGGCCCAGCGGGCGAGCGACATCCACCTCGAGCCGAAGCACGACATGATGCAGGTGCGGCTGCGGGTGGACGGCGCGCTGATGGACGTGCAGCCGATCCACCTCTCGGTGGCGGTCAACGTGGTGTCGCGGGTGAAGGTGCTCGCGAAGATGGACATCTCCGAGCGGCGGCTGCCGCAAGACGGGCAGATCGCGCTCGAACTCGACGGCGGCCGGCGCGTCCACCTGCGCGCGTCGACGTTCCCGGCGTCGCAGGGCGAGAAGCTCGTGCTCCGGATCCTCTCCGGCCAGCAGCTCACGGCGTTCGAGCAGCTCGGCGTCGAGCCCCACGGCCAGGCCACGCTCCGCGACGTCGTGAGCCGACCGCAGGGGTTCGTGGTCACGAGCGGCCCCACGGGCGCCGGCAAGACGTCCACCCTCTACGCGCTCCTGCAGCTCATCGACCCGCGCGACGTCAACGTGGTCACCCTCGAGGATCCGATGGAGATCGAGCTCTACGGGGTCACCCAGGGCCAGGTGAACGTGCGCACCGGCTTCACGTTCGCGTCGGGCCTGCGGGCGATTCTGCGCCAGGACCCGGACGTCATCCTCGTCGGCGAGATGCGCGACTCGGAGACCGCGGGCATCGCGATGCAGGCGGCGCTGACGGGGCATCTCGTCCTCTCGACGCTCCACACCTCGGACACCGTCGAGACGATCGTGCGCCTCGTCGATCTCGGCGTGGAGCCGTGGATCGTGGCGAACGCCCTCTCGGCGGTCCTCGCGCAGCGCCTCGTGCGCCTGATGTGCAAGCACTGCCAGCGGCCGGCGAAGCTCGAGCGCGACGTCTGGGACGGCGACCAGGTCCTCCTCACCGCCGGGTCCGACATCATCCGGCCCGCCGGCTGCGACCAGTGCATGCGCACGGGCTACCGGGGGCGCACGGGCATCTTCGAGGTCGTCGAGCTCGACGACGAGCTCCGCGAGCTGGTGAAGGCCAAGGCGCCCGCGCGGGAGTACCGGGAGATCTACGAGCGGCGGAAGATCCCGAGCCTGAGATGGGCAGGCATGCTCAAGGTCCAGGCCGGGATCACGACGGTGGACGAGGTCCTTCGCGTGACTTGATGGCCAGGGCCTTCACGGCGAGCGCGGCGAGCACGCCGGCGCCGCCGAGGGCCTCGCGCGTCGAGAACGGCTCGCCGAGCGTCCACGCGAAGGCCGCCGCGAACGCCGGCTCGAGCGAGAGCGCCACCGCCGCGGCGGCGGGCTGCACCTGCCGCTGGGCGTGGAGCTGCGCCAGGAACGCGCCCACCGTCGCCACGGTCGACAGGTAGGCGATGGCCGCCCAGGCGGCCGGATCCGGCCGCGGCGGCGGCGCGCGCCGCGCGAGGTTGCACGCGAGCGCCACGCCCGCCAGGACCAGGAACTGCTGCGCGTTCAGGGCGCGCACGTCGACGCCGCGGCGCACGAACCGGTCGGCGAGCACGATGTGCACGGCGCAGAAGACCGCGCAGACGAGCGTCAGCAGGTCGCCCGCCGTCGCCGCGCGCACCCCTCCCGTGAGGAGCCAGAGGCCGCCGAGGCACAGGGCCGTGGTCACCGCGTCCACCGGCTGCGGGCGGCGCCCCCGGAGCGTCCACTCGAGCGGCGGGACGAAGGCGACGAAGAGCCCGGTGATGAACGCGGAGTCCGCCGCCGTGGTGCTCGTGAGCCCCAGGGTCTGCGGCACGTAGACGCCCGCGAGGACGCCGCCGAGGAGCAGCCCTTCCCTGCTCATGCGAAAGCGCACCGACGGCGGGAAGCCCGTCACGGCGAGGAGGAGCACGTACGCCGCGGCGAACCGGTACGCGACCAGCCAGATCGGATCGACGCTCGCCAGCGCGCCGCGGATGACGACGAAGGTCGACCCCCAGACCGCCGCGCACCCGACGAGCACGGCGAGCGCGGCCCGCTCCGAGAGCCGCACGGCCCTCAGCGCTCGCGGAACGCCCTCACGAGGCGCTCGATGGCCGTGTACGGGTCGACCCGGCGCGCTTCCACCTCGGTGACCGCCTCGTCGATGCGGGCGCCGAGGTCGCCGACGGCCGCCTCGATGAGCTCCTCGCGCAGCGACTCGCGGACCTGCTCGGCGAGGCGCTGGCGGCGCTGCCTCCTGCCGCTCTCGGTGCCCTCGACCCACGCCCGGTGCCGCTCGAGCGCCACGACGACGTCGGCCACTCCGTCGCCGCGGGAGGCGACGCACCGGGTGATGGGCGGGGTCCAGCGCTCGGGGAGTTCGGGGCCGCTCGCCCGGGCTTCACGAACCCGTCGGCCGCGCCGTGCGTCGCGTGGCCGCGCGCCTTCGAGAGCGCGCGGATCGACTCGTTGCCGAGCGGAATCATCGAGCTCGAGATCGCGGACCGTCCCGTCGGCCCCCTCGCGGTCGGCCTTGTTGACCGCGAAGACGTCGGCGCACTCGAGGATGCCCGCCTTGATGGCCTGGACCTCGTCGCCGAGCCCCGGCGCCATCACGACGAGCGTGGAGTGCGCGGTGTGGGTGATCTCGAGCTCGTCCTGCCCGACCCCGACCGTCTCGACCATGACGACGTCGTGGCCGCAAGCGTCCAGCACGCGCACGACGTCGCGCGCGCTGCGCGTCAGCCCCCCGAGGTGCCCGCGCGTGGCGAGCGACCGGATGAACACGCCCGGGTCGAGCGCGTGCCGCGACATGCGGATGCAATCGCCGAGGATGGCGCCGCCGGTGTAGGGGCTCGACGGGTCGACCGCGACCACCCCGACGCGGCTCCCCTTCGCGCGGAAGGCCTCGATGAGGCGGTCGACCAGGGTCGACTTGCCGGCGCCCGGGTTGCCCGTGACGCCGAGCACCCACGCCTTGCCCGTATGCGGCCACAGGCCCTGAGCAGATCGTGGCTGCCGGGCGCCAGGTCGTCGACCATGCGGAGCGCGCGGCCGACGGCCCGCTGCTCGTTCTTCAGCACGCGCTCGGCCAGCTCGAGCGGGCCGGTCGGGCCCGTCACTGGAGCGCCGCGAGCTTCTGGGCGACCGCGGCTCGGTCGACCGCGCCCTCGGTGACGGCGAGCGCCTTGCGGTACGCGTCGCGGGCGGGACCGGGCTCCTTCTGCCCGATCAGGGCGTCGCCGAGCGCGTCCCACGCAGGCGCCCAGGCCGGGAACTCCTGCGCGGCCTTCGCGCCGTACGCGCGGGCGCTCGTGTCGCGCTGGGCCGCGTGGCAGGCGCGGCTCGCGTGCACGAGCGGGTCGGGGTTGCTGTGGTCGAGGCCCCAGGCCGTCTGGTAGGCCTCGAGCGCCTCGTCAATCTCGCCCTTCTTCGCGCTCGCGTCCGCGACGAGGAGGACGGCGGCGGCGTGGTTGCCCTCGATCTTGAGGACCGCGCGCCCGTCTTTCAGGGCCTCGTCGGGCTGGCCGACGGCGAGCGCCACCTTCCCCGCGAGGACCAGGGCGGGCACGTTGCTCGGTCCCCCTTGAGCGCGGCGGCCGCGGACGCGCGCGCCCCCTCGAGGTCCCCCGCGGCGAACTTCTGGCTGCCGAGGGCGAGCCAGGCGTCGGCGAACGAGGGCCGCTCGCGGGTCGCGCGATCGAGCAGGGCCGCGCCCTCGGCGCCCGGAGGCAGCGCGCCGGCGAGCTCGAAGAGCGCGTCGGGATCGCTCGCGTCGAGCTGCAGCGCGCGCCGGAGCTCGGCGATGCCGTCGTCGCGCTTTCCCTCGCGGACCAGCACGTCGCCCAGGGCGGCGTGCGCGTCTTCGGCGTCGGGGCGGAGAACGAGCGCCGCGCGAAAAGCGGCCTCGGCGTCCTCGGGCTTGAGTTCGAGCTCGTAGGCGCGCCCCTCGGCGACCTTCGCGTCGTACTGGGCCGGGTCCTTCTCGAGCGCCGCGGCGGCCTCGGAGAGCGCCTCGGTCGCGCGCTGCCAGCTCAGATAGGCGGTCGCGACGCAGGCGTGGCTCGCGGGCGTGGGGATGGTCTCGGGGCCCTCGCCCTTCTTGCGTTCGAGCTCTCTGCAGGAGGCGACGGCGCGCGGCAGGTCGTGCTGATCGGCATACGCGCGCGCCACTTCCCAATGGAGCTGCGCGACCGTGTCGGGCCTGCCCCCACCGGACGCGAGGCCACGATGGAGCTCCGCGACCGCCTCCGTGACGCGCCCCGCGCGGCGGAGCGCGCGGCCGAGCGCCAGCGCGGCCGTGGCGTCACCGGGGCTCGCACGCGACGCTGCGCGAAGAGCCTCGAGCTGCGACTCCTGCGCGCTCGCCGCCGCGGGAAACGTGCCCTGGATGAACGCCGTCGCGCCCAGCGCAACCAGACATGAAGCGAGGACTCGCGCAGGCAGGGCGGTCGATCGCGCCACCGGGGCACCGCGAAATCGAGAGGACCTCATGTGCGTAGACCCCCACGCACTTCGTAGCACACGACCGGCCGCGGCTTTACGCACTTTCAAGCTAGCGCTCGCATCCTGGTTGAACATGCGGGCGCATTGTGGTCCCTTTCTGCCTCACCCGCGATTGACCTCGGCGGTCTTGCCCCCTGCCGTAGCTAGGCGCCGAACATTGAGGATCCCGTGAGCAAACTGACCGATCTGATTGCCTTCAACGACAAGCAGCTCGCCGCCCGTTACACCGCGGCCAAGATCCCGATGGACACCCTGTTCGAGGCTTACCTCGACGGCGCGGTCGACATCGCGGACATGGACGCGTTCCTCGAGGCGCGGCGCGATCTCGTGAACTTCACGCTCACCAAGCGTCACTTCGAGTTCTTCTTCACCCGGATGATCCCCGAGGTGGCCATCCACTCGAAGTCGCAGGACGAGCGCATCGTCCGCGAACACTACGACCGCGGCGACGACTTCTTCGAGGCCTTCCTCGGCGACCGCATGGTCTACACGAGCGCGATCTTCCACGACGAAGGCGAGACGCTCGAGCAGGCGCAGGACAACAAGTTGAACCTCGTGTGCCGCAAGCTGATGGTGCGGCCGGGCGACTCGATGCTCGACATCGGGTGCGGCTGGGGAACGCTCGCGATGCACGCCGCGAAGAACTTCGGCGCGCAGTCGACGGGCATCACGATCAGCAAGAACCAGAACGGCGTACGGCAACGCGCGCATCGCGAAGGCCGGCCTCGGATTGCAGGCGCGCATCGAGTGCCTCGACTACCGCGACATCCCGGCCAAGCAGTACGACCGCATCTCGAGCCTCGAGATGGTCGAGCACGTCGGCATCAAGAACCTCTCGAAGTTCTGCCGCCTCGTCTACGACCTCCTCAAGGACGACGGCATCTTCCTGCTCCAGTGGGTCGGCATCCGCCGCGGCGGCGAGCGCGCCGAGGGCATCCCCGTCATCGGCCTGCGCCCCGAGGACCTCATCTGGGGCCTCTTCATGAACAAGTACATCTTCCCCGGCGCCGACGCGTCCATCCCGCTCAGCGACATGACCAAGGCCCTGGAGAAGGCCGGCTTCCAAATCCAGAGCGTGGAGAACATCAGCATCCACTACTCGGAGACGATCCGTCTCTGGCACCTCAACTGGCAGAAGAACCGCGCGCAGGTGCTCCGCGCCTACGGCGAGCGCTGGTACCGCCTCTGGCACCTGTTCCTCGCGTGGTCGTGGCGCATCGCGGCCCAGGGCACCGGCCAGGGCTTCCAGGTCGTCGCGCACAAGAACCTCGACAGCTTCGACCGCAAGGTCTTCATCCGTCGCGCGAACGCGACGAGCCCCGTCCGCTTCGAGCGCGATCGCGCTCCCGCCATCTCCGTGAACGGAAACGGCACCGCGCACGCGGACGCGAACGGCACGAACGGCACCGCGCACATCGCCGACGCGGAGTGACCGCCCCGCTCTCCGCGCACGCGCGGAGAGAAAGAACAGGGAGGGGAGGAGCGAGAGGAGGTTTGGGTCGGATCGCGAGATCCCCCCAGGCCTCTTCTTCTTTTGTGCTCACCGCTCTCCGCAGCCCTACTTCTCTCTCTCGTCTCCTTTCCCTCCTCCCCTCCCTGTGATTTTTCTCACGGCCCAGGCCGCGGCTTCGCGGACCGTCGCGTCGTCGTGATTCGTCGCGGCGCGCAGGGCCGGAAGGGCGGCGGCCTCGCCGCGGTTGCCCAGGACCAGAGCGGCGTTCCGGGCGACGCCGGCGCGCCCGGCGCGCTTGAGCGGCGTGCCCTCGGAGGCGCGCGCCCACCCCTCGTCGTCGAGCGCGAGGAACTCCTCGAGGCGCACGCGCGACCAGCGCTCGTGCGGCTCGAAGGGATCCCCGTCGCCCTTGGGCAGCGGCGCGCGCGCGGAGCTGCCCGCGTTGAACGGGCACACCGTCTGGCAGTCGTCGCAGCCGAAGAGATGCTCGCCGACGCCCTCGCGAAGCTCGGACCCGATCGCGCTGTCGTGCTCGATCGTCAGGTACGAGACGCAGCGGCGCGGGTCGAGCACGAAGGGGGCCGTGAACGCGCCGGTGGGGCACGCGTCGAGGCAGCGCGTGCACGAGCCGCAACGCTCGGTCATCGGCACGTCGACGTCGAGCCGCAGCGTGGTCACGACCTCGCCCAGGAGCACCATCGATCCCGCCCCCGGGACGATCAAGAGCCCGCTCTTGCCGACGAAGCCGAGGCCCGCGCGCGCCGCCCAGGCGCGCTCGAGGATCGGCGCGTCGTCGCAGAGCGGGCGCGCGTGCGCCGGGTGCTCCGGCGTGCCGAGCGTGCGGATGAACGAGGCGAGGCGCCGCACCCGGTGCCGGAGGAAGCCGTGGTAGTCGCGCCCGCGCGCATAGCGAGCAATCGCGCGCGCCGTGTCCGGGTCCGCGCGCTCTTCCTCGGGCGGGCGCTGGTAGCGGCGCGCGAGGCACACGACGCTCTTCGCGTCGGGCAAGATCGCGTCGGTGTCGACGCGCGCGCGCGCGCCGGGATGACTCGCCAGCCACGTCATCTCGCCGTGCATCCCCGACGCGACGAACGCGTCGAAGCGCTCGACGTCTCGATCGAGCCTCACGTCGGCACGCGCGATCGCAACCGCGTCGAAGCCAAGCTCGCGCGCCTTCGCGCGAACCCTCTCGCCGAGCTCGCGCGCCATCGCATCGTGATCGGAAAATGAGACGCCTGCCTGCGTCATGGCCTTTGGCTCTTGGAGTATGTTGGCACGCGGCCATGGCAACCGTAAGCGGGGGCGCGCTGGGCGAGAGCAGCCCCTTCGAGGCCACGCAAGACGCGCTCTTCGGCGGCAGCCTGGTGCTCTTCCAGCCGCTCCGCGGCGCGGGCTACCGCACGAACGTCGACGCGCTCCTCCTCGCGTGGTTCGCGGCGACGCCCATGCCCGTGTCGCCGCGGCCGCACGCCGTCGCGCCCGAGGTGCCGCGGCCCGCGGCCGTCGCGTTCGACCTCGGCGCGGGCGTGGGCGCGGTCGGGCTCGCGCTCCTGCGCTTCGGGGCGGCGCAGCGGGTCGTGCTCGTCGAGATCGACGAGCAGCCGGCCGCGATGGCGCGCCGCAACCTCGACGTGAACGGCTGGGCCGACCGCGGCGAGGTCGTGCGCGGCGACGTGCGCGACGTCGCGAAGTCGCGCCGCGGCGAGGCCGCGCTCGTCGTGTGCAACCCGCCCTACACCGCGCCGGGGCGGGGGCGCGTGCCGCTCGCCGAGGCGCGCGCGCGGTGCGGCGAGCTCGAAGGCTTCGTGCACGCCGCGCGGCAGGTCGCGGGCAAGCGCGCGCGCGTCTGCTTCGTGTACCGCGCGCAGGAGCTCGGCGTGCTGCTCGCCACGCTCGCCGACGAGGGCCTCCACGCCAAGCGCATGCGCTTCGTGCACGGCACGCCCGAGGCGCCCGCGCGCATCGTGCTCGTCGAGGCGCAGGCCGGCCGGCCGGGGGGCCTCTTCGTCATGCCGCCCCTCGTGGAGCGCAGCGCGCAGGGCTACACGCCCGAGATGGAATCGCTGCTCGCGCGCGACTGACGGCGCGCGTCGCTCACCGAGCGCCACAAAGGCGGTCGAGGGCGATGGCACAAGCGGCCCGCACGCTGAGGTGGTTGTAGTCGCCGGCGGCCGCGCGAATCGGCTCGAGGAGCGCGTCGGCGCCGTTCGTGACGGCGGGCGCCAGGCCCCAGCCGGTGCCGAACACCACGAGGACCGCGCGCGGATCGGCCGCCGCGTCCCAGAGCCGCGCGCGCGCCTCGGAGAAGGCCACGGAGTCGCCGAGCTCGCGGGCTGCCGTGACCCAGACCTCCACCGACGCGCGGCCCCCGAGCGCGTCGATGGCGGCGTCGAGCGAGTCGACGATGCGCAGGACGCCCAGCGCCTCGCGGCGATCGGGGATGCGCCGGCCGCTCGAGCCCTCGGTCCAGTGGTCGCGGATGCGCGTGACCAGCTCGCGCTGCGCCGCAATCGGGTGCGTGACGAAGTAGTCGGAGCAGCCGTAGCTCCGGGCGCTCCGCGCGAGGTCGTGCACGTCGAGGTTCGTGACCGCGGTGGTCACGATGTCGGCGCGCCCGTCGAGGACGGGGTGGTGAACGAGGGCGACGGCGAGGCGCCTCACGGCTTGCCCTTCTTTTGCTCGCGCGCCACGAAGCGGTCCCAGAGGTCGGGCCGGCGCGCGCGGGTTCGCTCGATCGCCTGCTCGCGGCGCCACTTGGCGATCTCCGCGTGGTTGCCGCCCGCCAGGATGTCCGGGACGCGCGCGCCCCGGAACTCGACCGGCCGCGTGTAGTGCGGGTATTCGAGCAGGCCGCCCGTGTCCGGGCTGTGCGACTCGTCGATCGCGGACGCCTCGTTGCCCAGCACGCCCGGGAGCAGGCGCGCGCACGACTCGATGATCGCCATCGCGGCGACCTCGCCGCCGGTCATCACGAAGTCTCCGAGGGAGATCTCCTCGTCGACGTTCGCGCGCAGGCGCTCGTCGAACCCCTCGTAGCGGCCGCACACGAGCATCACCGCGTCCCGCCCGGAGAGCTCGAGCACCTTGGTCTGCTCGAGCACGCGGCCCTGCGGCGTGAGGAGCACCCGGTGGGCCTTGGGGCCCGGCGCGTCGGCGTCGAACGACTCCATGGCCGGCACGAGGACGTCGACCCGCATGACCATCCCGCTGCCGCCGCCGTACGGCGTGTCGTCGACGCTGCGGTGCTTGCCGAGGCCGAAGTCGCGCGGGCTGCGCGTGCGGACGGCGAGCTGCCCGCCCCCGATCGCGCGCGCGACGAAGCTCGTCGCGAGGAAACCCGCGAACATCTCCGGGAACAGGGTGAGGACGTCGACCCGCATTGGTGCAGCCCCGAACGGCGCGCGCGAGCCTGGTTCAGCCGCGCTCGACCCCTTCGAGGGTCGCGAGCGTAACGAGTCCTGCGGCGACGTCCACGGCCCGCACCACCGTGTCGACCAGCGGCACCTCCCAGGGGCGCCCGCCGTCGGCCGCGGTGACCTCGAGCACGTTCGTGGCCGGATACGAGCGCATCGCCACGACCCGCCCGAGCTCCTGCGGCTCGCCGGCGCCGTCGTCGACGACGACCCGCGCCCCCTCGACGTCGCAGGCGTAGAACTCCCCCTCCTCGAGGGGCGGGAAGCTCCCGCGCCGCAGGCAGACGACCGCGCCCCGGAGCTCGTCGGCCCGGTCACGGTCGTCGACCGAGAAGAGCTTCATCAGGATGGCGTCGTTCGCGCGCCGCGCGCCGTCGACGCTGACCTCCTGCTCCTCCCCGTCCGGGAAGCGCAGGAGCACCTCTTCCTGGTCGAGGATCAGGTCGCTGTCGCTGTTGTAGAGGCGCAGCCGCACCTCGCCGCGCACGCCATGGGAGCGCGCGACCTCGGCCAGCGGCACCCAGGCGTCGTCCGCGAGCACCGACGCTTCAGTCGACGATGTCGAGGTGTACGCGCTTGCCGAGCTTCGTGGAGACGGCCGTGAGGATGGTCCGCATCGACTGGGCCGTGCGCCCTTCCTTGCCGATGACCTTCCCCACGTCGTCCTTCGCCACGCGGAGCTCGATGACGCTGTTGTGGTCGCCCGGGACCTCGGTCACCTCGACCTGGTCGGGATGGTCGACGAGCTCGACGGCGATCGCGTGAATGAGCTCTTTCAGCGGCATGCTCGAGTCTGCCGTCACGCTCACTTCGTCTCCGCCGGAGCCGCCGCGGCCTCGCGCGCCTGGCGCTTGATGAGGCGATCGAGGGTGGCGGACGGGAGCGCGCCGTGGCTGCGCCAGTACGTGAGGCGCGAATGGTCGATCTTGAACTGCACCGGCTCGCTCACGGGGTCGTACGTGCCGATGTTCTCGAGGAACCGCCCGCCGCGCGGGCTGCGGTGATCGGCGACGACGATGCGGTAAAACGGCCGCTTCTTGGCGCCGATGCGGGTGAGTCGAATGTGAACGGCCATCAGGAAACCTTGAATTTCGGGCAAACGGGACAGAAGGCGCGGAAACGTACGGGCCGAGGCGCCTTCCGTCAAGGCCCCTTCCCGCTTCATCCGTTCACGCTCATGACACGCGTGAGCTTCATGGCCAGGGAGAAGTGGAAGAACATCCCGTAGAAGTGCAGGCGCCCGCCCAGAAGGGCCTGGGTGAGCTCGCGGACGGTCTTCTTCGCTTCCTCGTCGTCCCGGGCCGGGATCGGCAGACCCAGGGGGGTGGCGAGCGGCATGTTCGAGAGGGCGAGCACCGCCTCGGCGGGGCCGCGAATCGTCATGTCGGGAATGCCCACGATCCCGTCGTGGAGGGTGAGGTTCCCGCCCGGGCCGGGCTCGAAGACGAGCGTGAGGGCCACGTCGGCGTCCTCGGCCACGATGGCGACGCGCCCGTCGAGGCTCTCGAAATCGGCCATCTTCTTCGGCTTCGCTTCGAGGTTCTGCCGAACGAGGTCGCCGAGCATCACCGCGAGGCCGTTCTCTTCGGCGCCGGCCGCCAGGGTCACCCGCGGCGGCGTCGGGGCGGGCGCGGCCTGGCCCATCACCCGGCCGACGAGGCGTTGAAAGCCGGTCACCTGGCGCACGAACTGGAGTTCCATGGGGGTTCGTCGACGCTTTCTTTCGAGCGGAGGGCGGTGCATCCTAGCGCCTTATGCCGATGCTCGCGAAGACCGCCATCTTCCTCGCGGGGTTCCACGCCGTGGTGCTCGCTGCGCCCGCGTACGCGCAGGGTCCCGCGCCGGCGGCCGCGGGCGCGCCGGTCGGCAACGACGTCATCGACCTCAAAGGAGGGGGAATCCTCCGGGGCACGCTCATCGAGGCGATCCCCGACACCCGCGCGCGCGTCCAACTCGCGACCGGGGAGATTGCCACCGTGCCCTGGCAAGACATCGCGCGCATCGAGCGCGCTGCCCCCGAGCCCGGGGCCCCGCCGGCGCCCCTGCCCCCGCCGCCCCCGCCGGCGGCCGCCCCCGGGCCCGCGGAGGCCGGCGGTCGCGTGTGGGTGCACATCGACGGCTCCGAGATCGCGCGCATCGAGCAAGACCGGCGCGCTTCGGACGACGCCGACCACGCGTGGGTCTCGGTCTGCAGCGCCCCGTGCGACCGCGCGCTTCCGGCCGGATACGCGTATCGCGTGGCGGGCGACGGGCTCCGCCCGTCGGGCGAGTTCCGCCTGACCGGGCCCGAAGGCGCGCGCGAGACCATGAACGTCGGCGAGGCGACGAGCAGCGGCTTCACCCTCGGCATCGTGGGCACCGCGCTCGGAGGCGTCTCCGTCGGCGTCGGCCTGCTCGTCCTCCTCGTGGGCTGGGCGCAGCGTATCAGCGGCGACGACCGCGACGGCGCGGGCACCGAGGGCGCCGGCGGCGCGATCGCCCTGGTGGGCGCGGCCGGCGTCGTGGCGGGGGTCGTGCTCATCGTCTCGAACGCGCGCACGAGCGTCGTACAGACGGGCGTCGCCGGCGCCGACCCGGCGAGCGCCAGCCGGCGCCGCGTCTTCGGCGACGACCTCCGTCTCGATGCGCGCGCGCTCCCCTTGCCAGCGGTGGCGACGGTCCCGATCTTCGGCGCGCGCTTCTGAGAGGCGATTTTGCCCAGGCGCGACTGGCGTGGGGGCGAAGGGTGCGCTACGAAGGTCCCCATCTTGGCGGCGGTTCGTTATTTTCATGGGTTCTACTTTCCCTGGCCCGCGGAAACGCGGCGCTGGAGGTCGAACTCTAAGAGTCAGTAACCGCTCTGAGAGCCCCGAACCCCTGGTCGCCGCGAGTGACCGGGGGTTTTTCGCATTTGGAGATCCGCATGCGCCCGACGAACGACGTGAACGTCCGCGACACCCAGCTCCTTCGCACCCCGAACGAGGTCAAGGCCCTCCTGCCGATCTCGCCGGAGACCGCCGAGGTCGTGTTCCGGTCGCGGGAAGAGATCCGCGCCGTCCTCCGCGGGCGCGACGACCGCCTGCTCGTCGTCGTGGGGCCCTGCTCGGTGCACGACCCCGAGGCCGCCATCGACTACGCGCGCAGGCTCGAGGCGCTCCGGCGCCGGGTCGCGGACGACCTCCTCGTCGTCATGCGCGTGTACTTCGAGAAGCCGCGCACCACGGTCGGCTGGAAGGGCCTCATCAACGATCCGCACCTGAACGGGAGCCACGAGATTGGCGAGGGCCTCGAGATCGCCCGCCGCCTGCTCCTGCGCGTCGCGGAGGTCGGTCTGCCCGCCGCCACCGAGGTGCTCGATCCCATCGTGCCGCAGTACCTCGCCGATCTCGGTCTCGTGGGCCGCCATCGGCGCGCGCACGACCGAGAGCCAGACGCACCGCGAGATGGCGAGCGGCCTGTCGATGCCCGTCGGCTACAAGAACGGCACCGACGGCGGCCTCACGGTCGCCATCCACGCGATGCTCGCGGCGTCGCGGCCCCACAGTTTCCTGGGCATCGACGGTGACGGGCGCGTCGCGAACGTCCGCACCGCGGGGAACCCCGACGGGCACGTGGTCCTGCGCGGAGGCAACGGCGGCCCGAACTACGGCCCCGAGCACGTCGAGGCCGCGGCCCGCGCGCTGGCGAAGGCCGACCTCGCGCCGCGCATGCTGGTCGACTGCAGCCACGACAACAGCGGCAAGAGCCACCTGAAGCAGCCGCACGTGGTCGGCGAGGTCGCGCGGCAGGTCGCCGACGGGTCGCCGCACGTCCTCGGCGTGATGATCGAGAGCAACATCGTCGGGGGGCGGCAGAGGTTCGAGGAAGGCACCTCCGCCGCGGGGCTGGTCTACGGACAGAGCATCACCGATGCGTGCATCGACTGGGCGACGACCGAAGAGGTCCTCGCCGACCTGGCCCGCGCAGCGCGGGCCGGGCGCGCTCACCGGGCAGGCCGCGGGTCGTCTCCCCGGATGGCCGAGGCGTTCACGATCCGCAACCCGGCTGACATGGCCTCGATTCCCGGGCCATGGTCAGCATGGTCCGGGAGGCACTGGCATGGCCCTCGACGTCGAACTCCTTCGAACCACCTTCACGCTCGTGGTGGAGCGCAACCCGAACCTCACGGCGAGCTTCTACGACGTCCTGTTCGAGAAGTACCCGCAGGCGCGCCCGCTCTTCAGCGTGGCGAACCGCAAGCGGCAGGAGCAGATGCTCGCGCAGGCGCTGGGCGCCGTTCTCGATCACCTCGAAGACGCGCCGTGGCTCACGCAGACGCTCTCGGCGCTCGGGGCCAAGCACAAGGACTACGGCGTGACCCCGGAGATGTACGGCTGGGTCGGCGACGCGCTGCTGGCGACGCTCGCCGAAGCCGCGGGGCCGGCCTGGTCCCCCGCCGCGAAGGCCGCGTGGACGGAGGCCTACGGCGCCATCTCCACGATGATGCTCCAGGGGACCTGAGGCTACTTGCCCGCGGGCAGCACGTTGCCCTGGGCGTCGCGCATCTCGGGAGGCGGCAGACCGAGCTTGTCGATCTGCGGCTGGACCCGCGCGCGCGGGCCGACCACGACGAGGATCGCGTCGGTCGGGTCGAAGAACTGCTTGGCGATCGCGTCGAGCTCCGGCTTGCCGGCGTTCTCGCGCTTCTGGCTCGATTGCGCGGTCCAGTCGGGCGGCAGGCCGAGGGACGCGTCCGACGCGAGGTGCCCGGCGATCTGCTCGTTGGACTGATAGATCCCCACGAGCTCTCCGCGGGCCTGCGACTTCGTGCGCTCGACCTCGTCCTCGGTGAGGCCACCCTCGGCGAACTTCTTGAGGTCTTCGAGCATGGCCGCCATCGCGTCGCCGGTCTTGTCGGTCACGACGTTCGCCCAGGCCACGACCTGCCCCGGGCCGCGTGAGCGCGAGTACCGCGAGCGCGCGCCGTACGTGTAGCCGTGCTCCTCGCGGAGGTCCTGGTTCAGGCGCGACGTGAAGCTGCCGCCGATGGCGTCGTTCACGCGCCAGAGGGGCGGCTCCTGCGGGTCGGAGGCCGCGACGCCCGGCTTCACCGCGGCGATGACGGCCTGCGGCGCCTCTTCGCGATCGACGAGGATGAGCCGCGGCCACGGGCCCTTCGGCGGCGGCGGGACCACGGGAGCGGGCGCCGGCGTCGCGGGCGCCTTCCACGCGCCGAACGCGCTCTCCATGAGCGGAGTGAGCTCGGCCTGCGTGATGTCGCCGACGCAGACGAGGGTCGCGCGGTCGGGGCGCCACGTGGTCGCGTACGCGCGCTTCACGTCTTCGAGGGTGATGGCCTTCGCCGACTGTGGCGTGCCGTCCCACGGGTGGCCGTACGGGTGGTCGGCCCCGAAGAGCGCGACGCGATAGACGACGCGCGCCGTCGCGTCGGGGTCCTTCTCGCGCGACACGAGCTCGTTGGTCCAGAGCTCCTTCACGCGCTTGAACTCGCCCGGCTCGAACCGGGGGCGCGTCACGACGTCGCCGAAGAGCGGGAACGCCTTGTCGAGGTTGCGCTTGAGGACCGAGATCGAGACGAAGCTCGCGTCGGCGTTCGCGTCGGTGCCGAGGCGCGCGCCGATGTCGTCGAACGCGCGCGCGAGCTCGATGGCCCCGAGCTTGCCGGCGCCCTCGTTCAGCATGTTCGCGGTGGTGTACGCGAGGCCCGCCTTGCCCTTCGGGTCGCTCGACGCGCCCGTGGGGATGGTGAAGTCGCACGAGACGAGCGGCACCTGGTGGCGCTCGAGGAGCCACACGGTCATCCCGTTGACGCCCTGGAAGGTCGCCGGCGACGGCGGCGCGAACGGCGGCGGCGGAGGCACCTCGGGCCGCGGACCCAGCGCGTCGGCCGGGGGCGCCGCGGGCGCCGGCGCGCTGGCGGAGGGGGCCGGCGCGACGGCGACGGCCGGGGGCTCGCTCTTGGCCCCTCCTCCGCACGCGGAGGCGAGGAGCAAGAGCAGGTACGGATGACGAAGGACCTTCATCGCTTGGCTTCTTTCCTCGGGACGATGGTCAAGACGACGACGGCATCGGGCGAGCAGGATCTTCTTCGCGTACGCGAGGACGTCCTTCGCGGTGGCGTTGCGGTAGCGATCGAGATCGTGCTGCACGTAGCCGGGGTCGCCGGTCTCGGCCTGGTACAGGTTGAGGAGCGACGCGCGCTCCTCGACGCTCTGGAGGCGATCGACGAACTCCATCTCGTAGGTGTTGCGCGCGCGCTCGAGCTCCTCGGGCGCGATCTCCTTGTCGCGCACCTTGGCCACCTGCTCGAAGAGCGCCTTCTCGACGGTGGCCGGGTCGACGCCCGGGCGCACGAGCGCGTCGACGACGAAGTCGGACCCGAGGACGCGCGACTCCTGCGCGGCCGAGACCTCCTGCGCGAGCTTCTGGTCGTAGACGAGCGCCTTGTACAGGCGGCTCGCCTTCCCCTGCCCCAGCACGCTCGCGAGGAGATCCATCTCGGCGTCGCCGGGCCCGAAGTGGTGCGGCGACTGCCAGGCGAGCGTGACCTTCGCGAGCTCCACGTTGTCGACGACGGTCTGCCGTACGACGGTCGTCAGGGTGGTCTTCTCGTCGGTGAAGCCCGGCGCGCCGGGGTCCTGCGGCTTGCCCTGGCTCGGGATGCCCGCGAAGTTCTTCTCGATGAGCGCCTTCGCCTGCTGGGCGTCGAAGTCGCCCGCGACGACGAGCGACGCGTTGGCCGGGTCGTACCAGGTCGCGAAGAACTTCTTCACGTCCTCGACGCTGGCCGCCTCGAGGTCCTCGTGCGAGCCGATGACCGGGTGGTGGTAGGGGTGCGCCTCGGGCCAGAGGAGGGTCGGGAGCGTGAGCTCCTCGACGCCGTAGGGGCGGTTCTCGATGCTCTGGCGTCGCTCGTTCCGCACGACCTCGCGCTGGAGGTCGAGCTTCGTCTGGTCGATGAGGGGGCCGAGGTCGCGCATGCGGTCGGCCTCGAGCCACAAGAGAAGCGGGAGCGCGGTCGTGGGCGCGATGTCGAAGTAGTCGGTGCGGTCCTCCGCCGTCCACGCGTTGTTGCGGCCGCCCGCCTCTTCCATCCACGCGTCGAACGCCTTCGTGGGCGCGCGCCGCGTGCCCATGAACATCAGGTGCTCGAAGAGGTGCGCGAACCCCGTGCGGCCGCTGCGCTCCATGCGCGAGCCGACGCCGTACGTCACGTTCACGACGACCTGGGGCACGGCGTGGTCTTCGCTCAAGACGACGACCATGCCGTTCGAGAGCTGCGTCTTCGTGAAGGGAATCGTCACGTCCTGGGCGGCTGCGGGCGCCGCCGACGCGAGGGCGCCGAGCGCGGCCAGCGCGGCCAGCGCGGCGTACTTGGCGTACGAGGGAGAGGCGTACGTGCGGAGCGGCTTGCGCATGGGCTCCAGGTACTAACCGCCGAAAGAGAGGCGCGCTAGCGGACCGCGTGAAGAATATCCGCGGACGATGGAAAGAGGGGCCGAGAGGCCGAGCGCACGCGAGCGTTTCGCGCGGCCCCGAGAAGTGCGAGACTTCTACGTTGGCCCCAGCGCCCTCTCCTTCCCCGGTCGAACGTCCCGTGAGCGCAACCCATTCTTATCTTCCGTTGAACTCGGTGCCGCCCAGCGCGGCCGGCGCGCTGGGGGCCGAGCGGGACCCGCGCGAGGCCTTCGAGCGGCGCCTGGCCCGCGAGATCCTCGCCGCCGAGCGGTTCCGCGCGTCGCTGCTGGCCCTGCTTCCGACCGCGGCGATGCTGGCCTTCCTCGCCGTGACGAGCGCCTACCCGGACGTGGTCGCCACCCTCCTCCGCGGCAAGTTCGATTGCCTGCCGGTCGGCCTCTTCCTGTGCGCCGTCGCCGGGTTCGAGTTCCACGTCCTCTACGCGACCGAGAAGATGCTGCGGAACGGGACGCGGCCCTCCGCGCTCCGCCGCTACGGCTACGCCTTCGTCGAGACGAGCCTCCCCACGCTCGTCATCGCCTACTACGCGTCGATCGTCGGCCCGGCGCAGTCCCTGCTGATGCCGAGCGCGTTCGTCTACTTCATCTTCATCCTGCTCTCGACGCTGCGGCTCGACTTCTTCCTCTCGGCGTTCACCGGGCTCGTCGCGGCGGCCGAGTACGCGGCCGTCGCGATCGGGTGGGACGCGTTCAGCGCCGACGGGCTCGCCGCCGACGCCGCGATCGACCCGCTGCTGTCGTCGGTGCCCCACCACCTGGCCAAGGCGTGCATCCTCCTCGTCGCCGGCATCTCGGCGGGCTTCGTGGCCGCGCGGCTGCGAAAGAGCTTCACCCGCGCGCTCGAGTCCCTCGAGGAGCGCTCGCGCATCCTGGGCGTCTTCGGGCAGCACGTCTCGCCCGAGGTGGTCGAGCAGCTCGTGCAGGGCGAGGCGCAGCCCACCGGCGAGCTCCGCGAGGTGTGCGTGATGTTCCTCGACATCCGCGACTTCACCTCGTTCGCCGAGAAGCGCAGCGCCGCCGACGTGGTCGCGTACCTCAACGCGATCTTCGGCGAAGCGGTCGAGGCCGTGATGGAGCACCGGGGCATCGTGAACAAGTTCCTGGGCGACGGCTTCATGGCGGTGTTCGGCGCGCCCGTCGCGGACGGCAACCCGTGCGCGGCCGCCGTCGAGGCCGGCCTCGACCTGCTCGCCCGCATCGACCGGCTCGCGCGCGAGGGGCGCGTCCCCGCGACGCGCGTGGGCCTGGGCCTGCACGCCGGCCCGGCGGTGGTCGGCAACATCGGCTCGGCGCACCGCAAGGAGTACACGGTCATCGGCGACGTCGTGAACGTCGCCTCGCGCGTCGAGGCCCTCAACAAGCAGCTCGGCGCGCAGATGCTCGTCACCGAAGAGGTGTGGGCGGCCGCCGGCCTGGCAGGGCGCCCGGGCGTGATCGCGCTCGCCCGCGAGCCCATCCAGGTGCGGGGCCGCGAGACGCCGGTGAAGATCCTCCAGCTCGCCTGACGCCGCGGTAAGGTGCGGGCCGGCATGGTCCCCGCGCACGCGAAGCTCTCGGAATTGCTCTCGCCGGCGAGCGACCTGCGCACCGGCGGCGCGTGGACGCCCGCCCAGCGCGTGAAGAACGACGCGCTCCACGCGCTCGCCGCGCTCGTGCTCCTCGCCGTGCGCGCCCTGCCCCTCGGCGTCCTCGCGCGGGCGGGCCGCTTTCTGGGCGCCCTCGCGTACCACGCGGCGCGCGGCGCCCGGGCGACCGCGGTGGAGAACGTGGCGCGCGTGTTCCCGGCGGCGACGGAGGGCGAGCGGCGCGCGCTCGCGCGAGCGTCGTTCGTCTCGGCGGGCGAGGGCCTCGCCGACGCGGTCGCGCTGCTGCGCGCGGAGCCCGGGCCGCTGCTGGCGATCGCGCCGGAGTCTCGCGCGGTCCTCGACGGCGCGATCCGCGAAGGCCGCGGCGTGGTGTTCGCGTCCGCGCACCTCGGGCCGTGGGAGCGCGTGGCCGCGTCGCTCGTGGCCGCGGGCGTGCCCTTCGCGACGGTGGCGCGCGAGAGCTACGACCCGCGCTTCACGCGCCTCTACGAGCGGCTCCGCGGCGGGCACGGCGTGCGCGTCGTCTGGCGGTCGCGCCCGGGGGCCGCAGCGGGCATCGTGCGGGTGCTGCGCGGCGGCGGGGTGCTCGGGCTGCCGATGGACCTGCGCTCGCGCGTCCCCTCGCTCGCCGCGCCCTTCCTCGGCCACGCGGCGCCGACGCCCGTGGGCCCCGCTCGGCTCGCGCTGAGGACCGGCGCCGCGGTCGTCGTGGGGACGGCGGCGCCTGGACCGGGCGGCCTGGTGGTGACGGTGACGCGCATCCCGACCGTGGACCTGGAGGCCGGGCCCGAGGCCGAAGGCGCGCTCACGGCGCGGCTCAACGAGGAGCTCTCGCGGCGCATCCTCGCCCTGCCGGCGGCCTGGGTGTGGATGCACCCGCGCTGGGGGCCCTCGTGATTCGGGTGAGCCCGATCGTACGTCTCGAATTGCCGCGGTTTCGCCTGTAACGTGAACGCTGGAGGTCGCATTTGTCCGAGGCCACGAACCGCACGCCGCGGCTGGTGCCCGAGCGGCGCGACGCGAGGAGCTATCCGCTGTCGCCGACCGACGGCTTCGTGCTGTCTCGGGTGGACGGGATCCTCAACGAGGCCGATCTCGCGGCCGTGACGGGCCTCCCGGCGGAGAGCGTGGTGGCCGCGCTCGCGAAGCTCGCGGAGCTCGGGCTGATCACCCTCGAGCACGGCCCCCAGCAGCCCGCGATCCCGCGCGGTCCCGGGCCGCAGCCGTTCGCCGCGCGTCGCCCCACGCCCGCGCCGCAGCCGCCTCCCCCGCCCGCGCCCGCTCCTCCCGTTTCGCCCCCTCCGGGCCCGACCGCCACGGGCGACGAGGCGATCCTCGCCGAGGACAACGATCTCGAGCCCGAGCTCCGGAGGCGCATCCTCGACGCGTTCCGCACTCTCGAAGAGCGCGACCACTACTCGCTCCTCGGCGTCGGCGAGGGCGCGGACCGCAAGGCCGTCAAGCGCGCCTACTACGAGCTCGCGGCGGCCTTCCACCCCGACCGTTATTTCCGAAAGCGCCTCGGCTCGTTCAAGGTCCGCATGGAGGTGGTCTTCACACGCCTGACCATCGCGCACGACATCCTGTCGGACCGGGAGAAGCGCACCGAGTACGACGCGTACCTGGGCGAGCAGCGCATCTCCCGGAGCATCGAGGAGAACCTGGCCCGGGGCGTCGCCGAGGCGAAGCGGGCCGAGGAGGCGATCGCGGCGGCCGTCCGGGCCGAGGAGATGGGGCGCCTTCCCTCGCCGACGCCGGCCGCCTCGCCGGCGCCGAAGCCGACGCCGATGCCCACGCCGACCCCGTCACCCACGCTCGACGTCGACCTCCAGGCCCGCAAGAACGCGCTGGCCCGGCGCCTTCTCGGCGGGGCGCGGCCGCCCTCGGCCGCCACGAACCCCGCGCCCTCGGGGCCCCCGCAGGGCATGAGCACCGCCGACGCCGTGGCCTCGCTCAAGCGCCGGTACGAAGAGCGCCTCCTGCGGGCGCGCGCCTCGGAATCGCGGAAATTCGCCGGGCAGGGCGAGACGGCCGCCGCCGCCGGCGACCACGTCACGGCGGCCAACATGCTCCGCATCGCGGCGAACCTGGCCCCCGACGACGCGTCGCTCCAGACGCGCTCGAAGATGGCGAGCGAGAAGGCCGACGTCCTGCTCCGCGAGACCTACACCAAGCAGGCTCAGTACGAACAGGCCCAGAGCCGCTGGACCGAGGCGGCGCGGTCGTGGACGCGCGTATGCAAAGTGAGCCCGGACGACCACAACGCCCACGAGCGGGCGGCGAATGCGTTTTGCAAGGCGGAGGGCGACATGCACGACGCGGTCAAGTTCGCGCTCCGCGCGTGCGAGCTCCAGCCCAGGAACGCCCTGTACCGTGTCACACTCGCGAGCTGCTACTCCGCCGCCGGCCTCGCACTGAATGCGAAAAGAGAGCTCGATACGGCAGCACAGCTCGCGCCGCATGATGGTACGATCCAATCGATGATCAAGCGGGTGGAACCGCCCGCGTGACGTCCGGCTGCTTGCGCGCCCCATAGATAAGGGAGACCGACGCGGATGGAGAGGGTGATTGGCATCGACCTTGGCACGACGAACTCGTGCGTCGCCATCGTCGAAAACGGCGTCCCCACCGTCATACCGAACCGCGGTGGGTACAAGACGACGCCCTCGATGGTCGCGATCACCGAGGCGGGCAAACGCCTCGTCGGGCACATCGCGAAGCGCCAGGCGATCACGAACGCCGAGAACACGGTCTACGCGGCCAAGCGCCTCATCGGCCGCAAGTGGAACTCGCCGCAGGTGAAGAACGCGGTGGCGACCTCGAGCTATCGCATCGTCTCGGGCCCGCACAACGACGTGCGCATCGTGCTCCGCGACAAGGACTACAGCGTCTCCGAGATCAGCGCGATGGTGCTGCAGGAGATGAAGGTCATCGCGGAGGACTACCTCGGCGAGCCGGTGAGCAAGGCCGTCATCACGGTGCCCGCGTACTTCAACGACAACCAGCGCCAGGCCACGAAGGACGCCGGGGAGATTGCGGGGCTCGACGTGCTCCGCATCATCAACGAGCCCACGGCCGCGGCGCTCTCGTACGGCTTCGGCAAGAACGTCGAGAAGACGATCGCCGTCTACGACTTCGGCGGCGGCACCTTCGACATCTCGATCCTCGAGATCGGGTCGAGCGGCGTCTTCAAGGTCATCGCGACCGCGGGCGACACCTTCCTGGGCGGCGAGGACGTCGACGCGCGCGTCATCGACTGGCTCGTGCACGGCTTCAAGGAAGAACACGGCATCGACCTGCGGCAAGACCGCATGGCGCTCCAGCGCCTGAAGGACGCGGCCGAGAAGGCCAAGTGCGAGCTCTCGAGCGTGAAAGAGACCGAGGTGAACCTGCCGTTCATCATCTCGAGCGGCCGGAACGAGGCCCTCCACCTGCAGCGCACGCTCGACCGCAAGACCCTGGAAGACCTCTCGGCGGACCTCATCGAGCGCACGATTGACATCTGCCGGCAGACGCTCGCCGAGGCGCGGCTCGAGAAGCAAGACATCGAAGAGGCGGTCCTCGTCGGCGGCATGACCCGCATGCCGAAGATCCAGCAGGCGGTGGCCGAGTTCTTCGAGCGCGAGCCGTGCAAGGGCGTGCACCCCGACGAGAGCGTGGCGCTCGGCGCGGGCATCCAGGGCTCGGCCCTCGTCGACGACAAGCACGATATGGTGCTCCTCGACGTGACGCCGCACGCGCTCGGCATCATGACGCAGGGGGGCTACTTCGAGGAGCTCATCCCGCAGAACACGACGGTGCCCACGCACCGCACGAAGATCTTCACGACCAGCCGCGAGAACCAGACGGCGGTGAAGATCGTCGTCATGCAAGGCGAGAGCGATCGCGCCGAGCAGAACGAGCTCCTCGGGGAGTTCATCCTCACGGGGCTCCGGCGTGCGCCCAAGGGCAGCGTGGAGATCGAGGTGACCTTCGAGATCAACGCCGACGGCATCGTCAGCGTGCACGCGAAGGACCTCGAGACCGCGAAGGAGCAGTCGATCGAGGTCACGGCCTCGAGCGGCCTGACGCGCGACGAGATCAAGAACATGATCGAGGGCGCGAAGGACTACATGGTCGAGCGGCGCTCGACCGAGGAGCTCGAGGCGGCCAAACAGGAGGCCGAGCGCCTCATCGGCGAGATCGAGCGGCTCTTCCCGCAGGTCGAGCAGATCGTGGCGGCGAGCGACTTCGGCCGAGACGCCATCGAGAAGGCGCGTGCGATCGTGGGCAAGGCGCGGCAGGCGATCGCGAAGCGCGACGTCCCCGCCATCAAGAGCGAGATCGACGGGCTCTCGCGCACCCACCGCATGTTCAAGGGCGTGGTGGCGAAGACGCATTGAGGCAACTGGCCCGATGAAGCACGACCCTCCGCCTCGCAGAACGATCAAGGGCATGCCGGCCGCGCCGCCCGCGCCGCTGCGCGAGCACGAGCCGAACGACGACGCGGCGGATCCCGAATCGAGCGACCGGCCAACGCTCAACCCCCCGTTCGACCTCGAGGCGTTCGCCCGCCGATCGGCGACCGCGCCGCTCTCGCCTCCCCCGCCGCCGCGCCCTCGCGTCTACCCGTCCGACACGCCGACGGCCCGGCCGCCGCCCGGGCACGAAGAGGCGCTCGAGGCGGACCGCCCGAGCCCCCTGCCGAACATGCGGGCGGAGCAGATCACGCTCACCAACGAGGTCGAGCTCGAGCGAGCGCGCGCGAAGTCCAAGCAGAGCGAGCCGCCGCGGAGCCACACGCCGAGCGCGCTGTCGATCGCGAACATGCGCGCGCCGAGCGTGCCCAGCATGCCCTCGGTGCGGAGCCCGTCGCCGGCGAGCGCGCGCAGCCCGTCGCCCACGAGCATCGAGGCCGCGGTCCTCGGCGCCATCGGAAGCTCGGGCCCCGAGATCACCGAGCGCACGATTGAAGACCCCATCGCCGAGATGCGCGGGCGCTTCTCGCTGGGCGATTACACGGGCGCGCTCGAGATGGCGGAGCTCCTCCTCGCGGAGGACCCGAGCGACGAGGAGGCAGCGGAGTGCGCCTCGAGCTGCCGCAGCGTCCTCGAGAGCATGTACGCGGCGCGCCTGGGGCCCCTCGACCGCTCCCCGGTGGTCGTCGTTCAGCGCACGCAGCTCCGGTGGCTGTCGATGGACCACCGCGCGGGCTTCGTGCTGTCGCTCATCGACGGCTCGTCGACGCTGGAGACGATCCTCGACGTGTGCGGGATGCCGAGGCTCGATGCCCTTCGCATCCTCCAGGAACTCGTGCAGCAGAAGATCGTCGCGCTCCGCTGAGCATCGAGAGCGACCCGATGGTCCGCCTTGCCCATGCGCCTACCGCAGAAACGCGGAAGCGCAAGCCAAAGGTGAAAAGGCCCCGGAAAAGCCGGCCCGTGGCGGTTTTGCGCGTTGCACGTGCACCGCGTGGAAGCTACACCCTTGAAAGAGAGGATGGACGCGCGCCGAGAGCAAGCGGAGGAGCTACGCCGCCAGATCGAGTGGACGCTGGCGCGCGCGGTCGATCCCAGCGACGTCCTGCCGATGCTTCATCGGCTCACGCGCGTCGCGATCGACGGCTCTGACGACAGCCTCTTCGCGCACCTGCACCTCGCAGAGCTGCTGGTCGAGCGCGACCCCTGGCGCGCGGCGCTCTTCGCCCGGCGCGTCCTCGCGCATCGGCCGGAGGACGACCGAGGTTGGGCGACGCTCGCGCTCTGTCAGACGCTCCTCGGCAACTACAAGTTCGCGGTCGCCGCCTATCACCGCGCGCTGACGAGCGCGCCGAAGAACCCCTGGTACGCGCACAACCTCGGGCACCTCCTCGACGTGGCGCTCGGCCGAGCCACCGACGCGATTGGTTGGCTGAAGCGCGCGTACCAGAGCGCGCCCGACAGCGGCGAGGTCGCGGCGAGCTACGCGCACGCGCTCGCTCGCGTCGGCCGCCTGGCCGAGGCGAAGAAGGTGCTCGCGCGGGCCACCAAGCGAGGGTCTTCGCGGGAGCACGCGGCGCTCCTCCGGTGGCTCGAGCAGGGCGCTCCGGCCGACAAGGACCATCCGCTGCCGCGGCCGGCGCCGGTGCACGCGTTTTCGAGCCGCCAGCCGGAGCCCGTCGCCGACGCGACCGAGGCGGCGCCGCGCGATCGCGAAGGCGAGCCGCGCGGGGCGAAGCGCGAAGAGGGCACGCTCGGGGCGCGCCGCGCGATGCGCGCTCCGCAGGTCGGGGAGCTCGAGGCGGTGCTCGCGCGCGGGCTCGGGAACCTGCCGCTCGACGCGAAGCAGCGGGCGCGGGCCAAGGCGCTCGCGCGCGACGCGGCGGGGTACTTCGCGCGGCCCACCGGGTCGCGGGGCGCCGGGGCGCGGGTGTCGGTCGACGCGATCGCCGCCGCCATCGCGTACGCGATCGTCTACGTCGACCACGTGCCGCTCACGCAGGCCGAGGTCGCCGCCTGCTTCCGGGTCGGCGTCGCGAGCCTTCGCGGACGGTTCGGTGAGCTGCGCTCCCACCTGGATCTTCTGCCCGGCGACGCGCGGTACGCCACGCTCCGCCGCCGCTAGAGCACGGACGGCCCGGTCGCCGGGGCTCGCCGGGCTTCGCCGAGACCCCACGGCTGCGGCTCGCGGCCAGGGCCGAGGCGTGCCGCCCGTTTCTGGTGCATGAACGGCGGCACATGAGCTAGCCAAGTGGTTGTCATGCGAAAGGCCGCCCTGCTGCTCGCTGCCACTTTCTTGTGCGATGCCCTCGCGTCGACGTCTTCGGTCCCCGCCTTCGCGCAGGTCCCGGCGCCCGCGACCCGTGGGACGGACGCTCCCGGCCCCACGGCTCC
Organism: uncultured delta proteobacterium; assembly: GCA_963797395.1. GTDB lineage: Bacteria > Myxococcota_A > Polyangia > Polyangiales > Polyangiaceae > Palsa-1150. The sequence continues at coordinate 1,876,150 of CAWCPA010000006.1, read as the reverse complement.
GGCGGCGGGCTCTCCGTCCTCGAACCAGGTCGAGGTGCCGCCCCCGCCGCCGGTGAACGATCCGATGCTCGCGCCGGTGCCCACGCCGCCGCGCGTGCTCACGTCATGGCACGAGGCGGTCACGCTGCTGCGCGCGCGGTCCACGGACCTCAAGACCGCCATCGACCAGGTGCTCCAGGCCGAAGCTCAGACCCGCATCGCCCTCGCGCAGTACCTGCCGCTCATCACGGGCCAGGGCGTCTACACGCACCAGCTCATCACCAACGCCGCGACCGGCTTCACCGTCAACACCAACGGCGGGTTCGCGCAGACCTCCCGCACGCCCATCCCGAACGTGTACGGCGGGTCGATCCAGCTCTCGCAGGACATCATCAACGCGCAGGAGTTCGATCAGATCAGCATCAACGAGCTCGGCGAGGACGCGTCGCGCCTCACCGTCGACGACGAGAAGCGCACGCTCGCCCTCAGCGTGGCCAACCAGATCGTCGCCGTGGTCACCGCGGAGCGCGACGCGGAGATCAACCGCGTGGGCCTGCGGGTCGCGCTCGAGCAGGCCGACATCACCGATCGCAAGAAGGCCCTCGGCGCGGCGAACGGCCTCGACGTCGTCCGCGCGCAGCAAAACGTGGCCAACGCGCGCGCGACCCTGGTGACCGGCGACGAGTCGCTCCGCGAGGCGCGCGAGGCGCTCGGTCTCGCGCTCGGCGTCCCCGAGGAGACGGGCGTCTCGCCTTCGGTCGACGTCGGCGGCCTCGCGCAGGACGCCGCGGCCACCTGCCGGGCCGTGGCCACCGTCGACGGGCGCGCCGACGTGGCGGCCGCGCGCACGCGGCTGGAGGTGGCGAAGCGCAACCTCCAGGACGTCTGGTACACGTTCCTGCCGACGCTCACCGCGCAGAGCAACCTCACGGCGACCTCGCTCATCGGCATCGGCGCGCCGAACCCCACCTGGAGCATCCAGGGCGTCCTCCAGGTCCCCATCTGGGACGGCGGCACGCGCTACGGGAACCTCAAGAACGCGCGCGCCGCCGAGGACATCGCCCTCCAGACCCTCGAGGGGCTCCGGCGGCAGGCCATCATCCAGGTCGAGCAAGCGCAGCGGCAGCTCGTCGTCGCCCAGGACTCCGAGCGCGTGTCGAGGGCCCAGCGCGACCTCGCGGCGCAGAACGACCAGATGACCCAGACCGCTTACCTCGCCGGCCAGGGGACCAGCCTCGAGCTCGTCACGGCGTCCGAGCAGCACCGGCAGGCGGAGCTCAACTACGCCCTCGCCGAGTTCAACGTCGTGAAGGCGCGCCTCCTCGCGATGCTCGCCCTCGCGACGTGCCCTTGGTGAGACGCGCCCTCAGTCCGTGGGCGCCGCGCTGTCCCAGCCGCTCGCGAGGGCCAGGGAGCTCATCGCGACGTTGTAGTCCATCAGGGCGTAGAGGTGCTGTCCGCGCGCGCCGAGGTAAGAGCGGAGCGGCTCGAGGAGCGCGCGCTCGTCGTCGGTGCCCAGATCGATGTGGTCCTGGATGGTCGAGATCCAGCCCTTGGCCAGGTGCTCGGCCTTGTCCCACGTCTCCTCGCGCGTCTTCGCTTCGACGGCGTCGGCGTAGGCCTTCTCGACTTCGAGCATCGCGTTGCCGAGGGCGAGGCGCTCGAGCGCGCGAACCTCTTCGAGCTGCGACTCGGCCTGGCTGATGCGCGCCGCCTGCGGCAAGAGGTCGAGGCTCCAGCGCACCCCGAACCCGAAGTAGTAGTAAAAGTGGTTCCAGTTGTCGGACGCCCACACGTTGTACTGGGGGACCGCGCTGGGCGTGGAGACGAAGTCGGCGCCGAGGCCGAGGCCGAGGTCCGGGAAGAGACGCGCGCGCTGGAACTCGACGAGCGCGCGACGCGCGACGACGCCCGCGCGGGCCATGTTGACGTCGGGCCGGAGGACGCGCGCGGCCTCGAGGTACTGCGCGATCGACACGAGCGACACGTCGGGGCGCTTGAGGGGCTCGTCGGGCACGTCGAAGGAGGTCTGCACGCCCGTCAAAAAGCGCAGCCCGGCGAGCGCGTAAGCCTCGTTCTTCGGGATCTGGAGCGACTGCGAGGTGACCTCCTGCCGGTAGTAGAGGAGGCGCAGGCGGTCGACGTCGGTGATGCTCGAGTCGCCCTTCGCGAGCTTCTCGTTCATCCCCTTGATGCCCTTGTCGATGCGGTCCATCGCGTCGGAGAAGACCTCGCGCGCGTCGCGCGCGAGCTGCACCCCGTAGTAGGCGCGGCGCACGTCCATGCGCATCGACTGGCGGGACTTTTCCATGTCCCACTCGCTGACGCGCACGTTGGCCTCCGCCGCGTCGAGCGCGCTGGTGATCTTCCCGAACGTGTACAGCGGGACGACGCCGCTGACGCCGAACCCGAGGAACGGCTCGAGGCTACCGAGCGCGGTGATGTTTCGCGCCTGGAGGGTGCTCTGCGGGAAGATGACAGTACCCGAGAGGGCCGGCGCGACGCCGAAGGACGACTGCGCGAACCACTGGAACCAGGGCGTCCACCGCGCCTCTTCGAGCTGCCCGTGCGCGTTCGCGAGGCGCGCGCGCATGGCCCACAGGTTGGGGAAGTTGCGATTGGCGAGGGCGAGGCACTCGGCGAGCGTGTACGCGTGGACGGCAATCGTCGCGGGGACGTTGTCCGACGGGTTGCCGAAGCCCTCGGACCCGTCGCCGAAGCCATTGTCGCCGGAGTCGTCGGGGTGCGGCGCCGAGGACGCGGGAGAGGCCGAAGACGAGGGGGCGGGAGCGGACGGCGGGTTCTCGGCCAGGGCGGACGAAACCGTAGCCACGCGGACGAGGACGAAGCTGGTCGCAATCGGAGCCAAGGCAAGCGGCAAGCGCCACGGTCGAGGCATAGCGTTGAACGCGACCTTATACCGGCGGGAGCACGCCGGCCACCGCAAGGACCTTTCGCGAGAGCGTGGCGAGGGCGCGCGTCCAGACGGCTTCCATAGGAACTCGCTCGATGGCGTCGTACTCGGGACCCGGGAGCGGCCACTTCCGGGCGGCGCCGAGAGGCCCCCGCGACACGTCGACGCGGAGCCTGCGGTGCGAGAGCACGTGCACGACCTCGCCGGCCACCTCGAGGAGCGCGCCGTCCACGCCGAGCCGCGCCGCGAGGGCGCGCGCCGCGTCTCGCCCTCCCTCCTTGGGCCCTGCGCCGGGGCTTCCGTCGGCGCTCGGCGGCTCCCAGAGGCCGCCGAAGAGCACGTCGGGCCGCCGGCGCGCGAGGAGGATCGCGCGCGGCGACGCGAGCACCAGCGCCACGCGCTCCACCGGCACGGGCGCGCGCTTCGGGGCGACCACGGGCAGCCGCTCCACGATGCCCCGCGCCCGCGCCTCGCAGAGGCCGGCAGCCGGGCAGGCGTCGCACCTGGGGCTCCGGGGCAGGCACACGGTGGCGCCGAGCTCCATGAGCGCCTGGTTCCAGTCTCCCGCCGCCGTCTCCGGCACGAGATCCGCCGCGAGGCTCCACACGCGCGCGTGGCCGGCCCCCGCCTTCACGTCCATCTCGAGCGCGAAGAGCCGCGCGAGGACGCGCGCGACGTTCCCGTCGACGAGGGCCGCGCGCCGACCGAAGGCGATGCTCGCGACCGCCCCCGCCGTGTAAGCGCCCACTCCCTTGAGGGTCCGGAGCCCCTCGACGTCGCTCGGGAGCTCGCCGCCGTGAATCTCCACCACCTGCCTCGCCGCGGCGTGGAGCATGCGCGCGCGCCGGTAGTACCCGAGGCCGCTCCAGAGCTCGAGGACGCGGCTCTCCGGCGCCTCCGCCAGGGCGAGAACGGTCGGAAGCTCGCGGAGAAAGCGCTCGTAGTAGGGGATCACCGTCTCTACGCGCGTCTGCTGGAGCATCGTCTCGCTGAGCCAGACGGCGTACGGATCCTGGCTGCGCCGCCAGGGAAGGTCTCGCCGGCTCCGCCCGTACCAGCCCAGAAGGGCCGTCGAGAGACCGGGCTTCGCCCCCGAAAGAGCCTTGGCGGCCATGGCCAGGGTCTCCTACCACGACGGACTTCTTGGCCCTTGGCCAATGCGCTATGTTTCATCATTGGCGACGGTGAACGACCGAAGACCCAAATCGTTCGGAAAGCTAGGCGTCGTGCGGGAGCCGATCAGCGAGCGGGCGACCGTGCGGCCGCCGTTCGATCCGCAGGAGTTCGCGCGCCAGAGCGAGCGGGCGACCCTGCCTCCGCCGGCCAAGGCCCCCTCCGAGGCGCCCGAAGTCACCAGCGGCACCATGGAGGTGGTCTGGCCGATCGAGGGCAACGCCGTCCCGCGGCTCGCCGTCGCGCGCGAAGACCTCGAGTGGTTCGAGCTCCCGCCGATGGCGCGGCGCCTCCTCGAGCTCGTCGACGGCCAGACGACCGTCGAGGCCATCGCGGCGCGGGCCGGGGTGGAGCTCGCCGAGGCGACGGATCTCTTCGAGGAGCTCCTCCGCGAGGGGATCATCGCGACGGGCTAAAGCGGTCGGCCGCGGGCTCAGGGCCCGTGGACGGTGCGGTACTCGACGGTGAAGGGCCCCTCGTCGTTCGGCGACTGTCCGTCGACCACGAGCCAGTAGGTGCCCGCGTCGAGGGTGCGCTCGATCGACGTGTGGTGGGCCGAGTCGGCGTCGGCCTCGCAGCCGACCTCGATGTCGCCCGCGTTCGCGGTCCCGTCGGCGCAGGCCTTGCGGATCGCGACGGCGGCGTCGAAGCCGGGCGCGCTCACCACGATCTGCACGGTGGTCTGCGCGCGCAGCACGAGGCGGAAGACCTTGTCCGGGCCGCTCGCCGCGGGGTCGGAGCCGCCGCACGACGTCACGAACTTGTCGGTCGCGCCCGCGGTCGTCGCGCCGAGCGTGCGGCCTTCGCCGAGGAGCGGCGCCCCGGCGCACGCCCCCGCCTGCCCGGTGAGGTCCCGGAGGGCGTAGCTGAGCGTGAACCGCCCGAAGGCGTCTGGCGCGGAGCCGTCGACGGCGACGAAGTAGCTCCCGGGATCGAGCACCTCGTCGACCCCCCGCCCGCACGCGACCTCGGTGGACCGGTCGGCGCAGCGGCGCCACACGACGAGGACGTGCGGCGCCTCCTCGGCGTCGAGCGACGCGAGGAAGCGCGAGCGCCGCGGCACGTCGAGGCGGTAGACGAGGTCCGGCGCGCCCGCGCCCCCGCAGCTCCCCGCCACGTCGTCGCGCGCCGCGAAGGTGTCCCCCGCGACCGTGCCGCCGCCGCTGGGCCCGCGGCCGGCGCCCGCGAGCGGCGCGGCGTCGCCGCACCCGTCGCCGGGCGTGGCCTCGCCCCCCGTCGGCGCGGTCTCGAAGAGCAGCGTGTAGGCGCCCGTCGTGTCCCGCTCGCGCGCGTCGGCGAAGACGGCGTACGACCCGGGCTCGAACACCCCCGTGACCGCCGCGTCCCCCGCCGCGCCCCCGCCCTCCCCGCACGCGACCTCGCTCTGCTCGTCGCTGCACGATCGGCGCATGTGCACGACGGGCGCGATCTCGTCCGAGTGCTCGACGATGCGCACACGCGCCCGCGACGGCAGCTCCGCGCGCCAGGCCGAGTCGGCCCCGAGCGCCCCTCCCCCGCAGGTCGCGCGCGCGTCGTCGGCGCCGCCGGCGGTCGTCGCCTTCTCGAGGACGCCCACCGCGAGCGGCTGCGCCTTCTGGCAGATCTCCGAGAGCGCGAGGACGTCGCTGGTCGACACCGTCATCTTGAAGGTGCCCGACTCCTGGCCGTAGCCGTCGACGAAGACGAAGTACTTGCCCGGCTCGAGGGTGCGCTCGAGGCGCGAATGGGTCCGGTCGGGCCCGTCGTCGTTGCAGTCGATCTCCGAGCTCGGATCGCCGCAGTCGTCTTTGCGGATGTAGAGCACCGAGTCGAAGCGCGCCTCGACCTCGATGGTGATCCGCTCGCGGTGCGCGACGTCGAGCTCGTACACGAGCTCGCGCGAGTCGCTCTGCCCGCACGATCCCGCGTTCTCGTGCTCGCCGTGCGTCGTCGAACCCGAGACCGTGCCCGACGCCAGCGGGATCGGCGCCTCGCACGTGCCGTTCGCCGCGGCCTGCGGCGCGGTCGCGGAGGGCGAGCTCGGCACGCCACCCGCCCACGCCGCGGCGACCCAGGCGCCCGCCCCCGCCGCGGCCTTCACCGTCAGCACGTAGTCGCCGGCCACGTCGAGGCACGGACGGAGGACCGCCTGCGGCTCGTTCGTCGTGTCGTGCGCGACCGACACGCCGCGCGGGTCGAGGAGCGCGGCGTCCACGTCGTGCAGGCCGTCGCCGCCGATCGCCGCCACCGTCACGCACCCGGCCGGGAGCTGCAGCGCGACGCGCGCGGTCTGCCCCTCGGCGAGCGCGCCCTGCTCGATGGGCCCGACCTGCGCCAGCCCCATCGCCGCGAGCGTGTTGTGCACCGCGACGAAGCGCGGCTCGAGCGGGCCGCTGGCGTCCTTCGTCGACGCGCACGCCGCCACGAGCGAGCACGCGAGTGCAGCGGTGCGGGCGCGCGGCATGGCCTAACGATACGGGTTTCGCGAGATGTCGTCCGGTACGCCGGTCGGTGCCGAGGGCGCGGGCTTCGGGCGCAGGCGCGCCGAGGGCGGCGCGGACGCGACCGGCGTGGCGCTCGGAGACGCGCCGGTCGCCGGGGAGCTCGCGACGGGCGCCGCGCTCACCGCGGGCGCGATCGCGTCGGTCGGGGGCACGTCCTGGGCCCTGGGCGTGCTGGCGACGGGCACGGCAAGGGTCGGCGGCGGCGCCGCCGTCGGCGGGGCGCCCTCGTTCGCGGCCGACTCGGTCTTGCGCGGCGGCGAGCCGTCGCGGTCCCCGGTCCAGCGCATCATGCCGACCGCCGCCGCCACCACGACCGCCGCCACGACGAGCCCCCAGCGCCACGCGGGCGCGCGCGGCGCCGCGGGCGGGAGCGACGCGCGCGGCGGGATCTCCACGGTGCGCGGCAGCGCGTGGTTCGAGATGACCGCGTTCCCGACGCTCTGGCCGCTCGCGTCCGTGGGCTCGGGCGAGAGGCGCTTGACCGACCGCGAGGCGGCCGGCACGGGCGCCGGCGGCGGCATGCTCAGGCTCTTCGGGCGCCCCGGCTCGCCGCGGGCGATGATCGCGCGCACGGTCTCGCGCTGCTTGAGGATCTCCGCGCCGAGGATCTCGTCGAGATACGCCGCGACGTCCTTGTGGGTCGCGACCTCGCCCACGTCGTTGGCCGCGCGCTCGAGCGCGTCGGCGAAGGCGGCCGCGGTGGGGAAGCGGCGGATGCGCTCTCGGTCGAGGGCCGTCTCGAGCACCGCCTCGATCTCGCGCGGGACCGAGGGCTCGGAGCTCCGCAGCGGGGGGATCGGCTCGTGCAGCACCTTGTTGAGCGTGTCGGCCTCCCCGTCGCCCTTGAAGAGGCGCCGCCCCTCGAGCGCCTCCCAGTACACGACGCCCGCCGCGAAGATGTCCGCGCGCCGGTCGATGTCCTTCACGCCGCGCGCCTGCTCGGGGGCCATGTAGGCAAGCTTGCCCTTGAGCTGCCCGGTGCGGGTCGTGGAGAGGCGGCTCGTCGCTCGCGCCACGCCGAAGTCGGTGAGGCGCGCGCTGCCGTCCATGCCGATGAGGATGTTTTGCGGCGAGACGTCGCGGTGCACGATGCCGAGCGGCTTCCCGTCGTCGTCGGAGAGCTCGTGGGCGGCGTGCAGGCCGGCCAGCACGTCGATGACGACGCGCGTCGCCACGTGCACGGGCACCCGCCGGCCGCCCTGCACCGAGCGCGCGATGAGGTTCGCGAGGGTGTCGCCTTCCACGTACTCCATCACGATGTAGTACCCCTGCTCGCTCGTCCCAATCTCCAGGATGGGCACCACGTTGGGGTGGTGGATGCGCGCCGCGAGCCGGGCCTCGTCGAGGAACATCTCGATGAACTCGGACTCGCGGGCGAGGTGGGGGTGCAGGCGCTTGATCCCCACGAAGCGCTGGAAGCCCCCGGCGCCCGAGATGCGCGCGAGGAACACCGTCGCCATCCCGCCCGTCGCCAGCTCGGCGACGAGCTCGAAGCGGTCGAGCCAACGGCCCTCACCCTCGACGGGTACGAGCTTGTTGGTCAGGGCGCCGGCTCCCGCGGGGACGTCATGGCGCCCATTATGACATCACGGGCGACTCAAAATGTGCCCTCGATGCCGGCCGACCCGATCCCCACCACGGGGGTGACCCCCGCGTGAACGGGCGCGGGCTCCGAGGAGCCCCACTGGGTGAAGAACAGCCCGACCACGGCCGTCGCCACGGCCAGGCCCCCGGTGACCCCGAAGAGGATGTTCGTGCGGCGCTGCTCGTCGAGCCCCGTCTGGAGGTCCGGGCACTGCGACAGCGATTTCCCGGCGCAATTCTGCCGCACGGCGGCCTGCCCCGGGCTGTTCAGCGTCTGGATGCCCGACCACGTCGTGATCCCCCCGGCGACGAGCGTGAGCGCCGCGCCGGCCAGGAAGACGGCCGGCGGGAGGGGCCTCGCGTGGCGGCCCGGGGGCGGCGCGTCGTTGGGGGATGGTTGGACCGCTGTCGCCGGCGGGGCGGCCGGCACGGCCGGGGGCGGGGTCGGGGGTGCGGAGACCGGCGCGGGCGGGGGCTCGAGCTCGAGGGACTTCGTCCCCCCCTCGGTGGCGTCGATGGGCACCCGGGTGTTCCGGTCGTCGGCCCAGCTCACGATGAGCTCGTGGGCCCCGGGGTCGAGGAAGAAACGCACGTCGCGCGCGCGCTCGACGGTGAGGACCTTCTGGTCGAGGGCCAGGACGTAGTCCGCGGAGGACGTGAGGTTCACCTCGAAGACGTGCGGCTGCGCCTGCCCGATGACCTCGGCGGCCACCTTGGCGGTCGCGGGGTCGTTCGGGAAGCGCCGCTGCCCGACCGCCGCGAGCGTGGCCGCGCGGGCCATCTGCCCGGCGTCGCGCCGCGCGCGGATCGCGCTCCGGAGCTCGGCGGGGTTCGGCGCCGCGAAGAAGGCCGTCTCGAAGTGGCTCGCCGCCTCGTCGTATCGCTTGTCGACGTACGCGCGGTACCCGAGGTCGTGCTCGCGCGCCGCGAACTGGAGCTGATCGACGCCGGGCAGCGTGGCCGACACGCCCCCCTGCGCCGCGGGCGAAGGCTCGGCGGCAGGCGCCGGAGCGTCGGCCGCGCCGGCCGGGGTGGCCCATGCGATCGCGCACAGGCCGAGCACCGCGAGGGGCCGACGCATGGCACGAGCGTGCCGGGCCGCGCCTTCCCCGTCAACTTGTTGCTCGCGCCGCACGCTCGCGCTCACGCGTCCTGTGCGCGGCGCGTCACGCCATCTCGAGGAGCAGCGACTCGGGCTTCTCGAGGTACGCGATGACCTCGAGGGCGAAAGCCGCCCCCACGTGCCCGTCGACGATGCGGTGGTCGAAGGAGAGCGAGAGGAGCATCACGTCGCCGATGACGATTTGCCCGCCCTTGACCACGGGCTTCTGCTTCATCTGGTGAACGCCCAGGATGGCGACCTCGGGAAAGTTGATGATTGGCGTCGCCAGCAGGCCGCCCTTCGCCCCGAGGGAGGTGATCGTGAAGGTGGAGCCGGTGAGGTCCTCGCTCCGCGCGCGGCCCGCGCGGCACTCCTGGGCGAGGCGGTCGATCTCGCGGGCGATCTCGAGGATGTTCTTCTTGTCGGCGTCCCTCACGACGGGGACGACCAGGCCCGCGTCGGTCGCGGTGGCGACGCCGATGTGGAAGTGCTTACGGAAGACCAGCTCGTTGGCCTTCTCGTCGAGGGTGGTGTTCAGCATCGGGTGCTTCTTGAGCGCCGCGACGACCGCCTTCACGATGAACGGCAAGAAGCTGAGCTTCACGCCGCGCGCCTCGGCGGGCGCCTTCAGCCGGTCGCGCACCCGCTTGAGCTCCGACGCGTCGCACTCCTCGACGAAGGTGTAGTGGGCCGCGGTCGACTTCGACTGCGCCATCTTCTGGGCGATTCGCCGGCGCAGGCCGACGAAGGGCACCCGCTCGGGCGCGCCGTCGCCGGCGGGGGCGGGCGCCGGCTCCAGGGGAAGCCGGGGCTCCGGAGGCGGAGGCGGCGGCGCGACCCGGGGAGCCGCGCGGAACCCCTCGACGTCGGACCGCGTGACGCGGCCCTCGGGTCCCGTGGGCGGGACGTGCCGCAGGTCGATTTCCATCTCGCGCGCGAGCTTGCGCGTCGCCGGCGTCGCCAGGGGCTTCTCGTTGAAGTACCGGCGCGGAGCGCCGCCGCCCATGCCCGGGAGCACTTCGCGCAGCTCGCCGACGGCGGTGGCCGCGGGGCCCTCCTCGGCGGGCGCGTGGCTCTTCGTGCCGTTCGCGTCGGGCCGCTGCACGCGCGGAGACGGCGCGCCGGACCCGTCGAGATCGAACACGACGAGCACCGAGTGCACGGGCACCACCTCGCCCACCTTGCCGCGCGTCTCGACGACGACGCCCGCCTTCGGCGCGGTGATCGTGACGGTGGCCTTGTCGGTCATGACCTCGACGATCGGCTGATCTTCGGAGACCGCGTCGCCCGCCTTCACGAGCCACCCCACGATTTCGCCCTCGGTGACCCCTTCGCCGACGTCCGGCAGCTTGAACTCCCACCTTGCCATCGCGCGCGTCCTTTGCCTCGCTGCCTATCGCCTCGCCGCCTGCCTAGAACCTAGCCGTCTCCACGAGCGCGGGCACGATGCGGTGCGCGAGCGGTAGGTAATCCATCTCGAGCGTGTACGGGAAGGGCGTATCGAAGCCGCACACGCGCACCGGCGGCGCCTCGAGGTGGAGGAAGGCGCGCTCGCTCACGAGCGCGACGAGCTCGGCGCCGAAGCCGCACGTGCGGGGCGCCTCGTGCACGACCACCAGGCGCCCGGTCTTCTTCACGCTCGCCACGATCGCCTCGATGTCGACCGGCCAGAGGGTGCGCAGGTCGAGGACCTCGGCGCGCACCCCCTGCTTTTCGGCCTCGTCGGCGGCCGCGAGCGCCTCGTAGAGCATCGCGCCCCACGCGAGCACGGTCACGTCCTCCCCCTCGCGCGCGACCGCGGCCTGCCCGATGGGCACGAGGTACTCCTCGTCGGGCACGTCGCCCTTGGCCGCCCGGTAGATGCGCTTGGGCTCGAAGAAGAGCACCGGGTCCGCGTCGCGGATCGACGCGAGGAGCAGGCCCTTCGCGTCGTACGGGCTCGACGGGCACACGACCTTGAGCCCCGCGACGTGGATGAAGAGCGACTCGGGCGACTGCGAGTGGTAGACGCCGCCGCGGATGCCGCCGCCCACGGGCGTGCGAAGCACCATCTTGGCGGGGTACTCGCCGCCCGACCGCCAGCGGAGCTTCGCCAGCTCGCTGACGATCTGGTCGTAGGCCGGGTAGATGAAGTCCGCGAACTGGATCTCGGGCACGGGCAAGAGGCCATAGAGGGCCATGCCGATCGCGGTGCCGACGATGCCGCCCTCGGAGAGCGGGGTGTCGATGACGCGGTCGTCGCCGAACTCCTCCCAGAGCCCCTGCGTGACGCGGAACACTCCGCCCACGCGGCCCACGTCTTCTCCGAGCACCACGACACGATCGTTCCGGCGCATCTCGTGACGGAGCGCGTCGTTGATCGCCTGCACCATCGTCTTCTGCGTCACGGCTCTCCGCCCTTGCGTCGCCCTTGTTCTCGCTCGTAGCCGGCGCGCTGCTCGACCAGGTTCCACGGGGCCACGGCGTACACGTCGTCGAAGAAGGACCCCGGCCCGGGGGCCGCGGCCGCCTCGGCCTCGACGAACGCGCGGGCCACGTCGGCGCGCACCTCGGCGACGAGGCGCTCGTCGTGCTCTTCGCCCGAGAGCCCGCGCGTCACGAGGTGCCGGCGCATGCGGGCGATCGGGTCGCGCGCCGCCCAGGCCTCGTCCGCCTCTTCTTCTCGCCGCGGCGCGGTGACCGCCTCGATGAGCGTGCCCCCCTCGCCCGCCGACGCGCGCGCGCGCGCCTCGCGCACGACGGCGAGCACGGCGAACACGTCTCCCCCGTCGACCCGCACGCCGCGAAGGCCGTACGCCGACGCCTTGATTGCGAAGCCCTCGCTCGCGGTCTGGCGCGACGCGGGCGTGCCCATCGCCCACCCGTTGTTGCGGCACACCGCGAGGACGGGCGCGCGCGTCACGCCCGCGAAGTTGAGCCCGGTGTGGAAGTCGCCGCTGCTCGTCGCGCCGTCGCCGAAGAAGACGAGGGCCGCGACGTCGTCGCCGCGAAGGCGCGCCGCCCAGGCCACGCCCACGGCGTGGGGGATCTGCGTGCCCGAGAGCGGGCTGACGCTCGCGACGCGGGCCGGCTTCCACGAAGGGGCCGCGTGGGCGTTGCGGCCCTTGCCCGGGCTCCGCGCCGTTCCGAAGGCGTGGTGCGCGCACGCCGCGAGCGGCATTCCGCGCCAGAGGGCGGCGGCGAGCTCGCGCGACGCGAGGAACAGCCAGTCCTCGTCGCGAAGGGCGGCGGCGGCGCCGACGATGGCGGCCTCTTCGCCGGCCGCGCTCGCGTGGCTGGCGACCCGCCCCTCGCGCTGGAGGCCCACGAGGTGTGCGTCGAGCTCGCGCGCGACCACCATCTGCTCGTAGAGCGCGAGCGCGAGCTCATCGGAGACCGTGCCGGCGTGTGCCGGTTCGAGCGACCCGTCGTCGCGAATGGCCCTCACCGGTGTCGGCGAAGCGAGCGTGAGCATCTCGGGCCGGCCACCTTACCTCTTCTCGAAGGCAGCGGTGCGGTGAAGGAGCGTCCCGCCAACCGTCCGCTTATCGGGCCCTTAGCGGAGGGTCCGGGAGAATTCGTCTCGTTCCATGATCATTGGAAAGACGCCGGGCTCGTTTGGCGGTACTATTCTCTGACGATGGCGAGGCGTGCGTTCGTACCGCCCCCTACTCTTGCACCCGATTCCGCTCCCCGAGCCAGCACACCCCCGCCGTCGCGGACTCCGGTCTCGACGAGGGCAAGTGTGCCGCCTCCTGCGGCCGCGCCGAGCGTGCCCGCGCGGCCCTCGGTAGGGTCGATCGCGCCTCCGCCTGCGTCCGGCATGCTCCCCGACGCGCGGCGATTGGTGCCGCCGCCCGCGATGCCGAGCACGGAAGGCGTGTCGGTGGCCGCGTGTGCGCAGCTCCTCGACCGGCTGGCCGCGAGCGACCAGGCGCCGTTCATCGCGACCTGGATCGAGGGCGTGCTCTCCGGGCGAAATCGCACGGACCCGACCCTCGCGGTGCGCCTGCTTCGGTGTTACCGGGAGACCGGGCGCATCGACCGGGCGCGCGACCTCGCGACGTCCCTCCCCGGCGCGCCGTCCTCGTGGACGCCGCTCGACGCGGCGCGTCTCGCCATCGAGCGGGCGAACCTCGCGACCATCGACGGCCGCACCGACCACGCCGAGGCCGAGCTGCGCGTCGCCTCGCGCGCCCTCGCGTCCGCGCCCAAGGGCACGGGCCTCCGCGAGCACCTCGACCTTCACATCACGCAGGCCCAGCTCGAGATCAAGCTCGATCGCCTGCCCGGCGCGGCGCACGCCCTCCGCCTCGCGGAGCACGTCGCCGAGCGCCTCGACGACCTGGCCTGGCGGGCCCCCGTGGCCATGACCCTCGGGCACCTCTCGATGCGCCTGTCGGACCCGCGGGCGGCCGCGCGCCACTACGCGACCGCGCTCTCGCGTACGCCGGCCCGGGCCACCGCGTCGATGACCGCGCACGGCAACCTCGCGATCGCGCTCGGCAGCATCGGCCGCTTCGACGAGGGCCGGCACCACGCCACCCAGGCGATCGACATCGCGCAGGAGCTCGCGGCGGGCTGGCGCCACGCCGACGCCCACGACGTCCTCGCGATCGTCGAGATCGCCCACGACCGCCCGCTCGCGGCCCTGCAGGCCATCGACGAGGCGCTCGTCATCCTGGGCGAGATCGACCACATCATGCTGCGCTACCAGCTCGCGGTGCACCGCACCTGGGCGCTGGCGATGGTGGGGCGCGCGCAGAGCGCCAAGCAGTGGCTCGCCCGCGCCGAGAAGCTCCGCGACGAGCTGCCCGCGGTCGACGCGATCGACCTGCAAGACCTCGCGTCCACGCGCGCGCGAACGCTCGAGGCGAGCGGCGAGCTGCGCGAGGCCATCGAAGGGGCGATGCCGCACGCACAAGAGCTCCCGGAGGCGTTCGTCACCGGGTCGCTGAACCTGGTCGTCGGTCGCTGCGCCCTCGCCCTCGGCGACGAGGCGAACGCGCGCCTGGCCGTCGAGCGGGCCGCGCTCTCGGGCGACCGGCACGGGTGGGTGTTCCCCGACCGCGAGGTGTCCCTCCCCCTCTGGGAGCTCGCGCTCAAGAGCGGCGACAGCCGCGTGGTGCGGTACTCCGAGCGCACGCTCGCCCTCCTCAACGGGGCGGGTTCCGAGGCCCTCCCGCCGCCGCCGCCCTCGCGCGTGTCGGTCTCGCGCCTCAGCGGCCCGCTCAGCGGTCCCGCCTCCACCGGCGACCTCGACTCGCTGGCCGAGCCCACCGAGGGCGAGACCCTCATCTATGTGACCACGCCGCAGCGGGTCGCGCGCGTCCCGCTGGCCGACGTCGCGAAGGCGACCGAGGGCGCGACGCTCGTCGTCGACACGCTGGCCCACGCCCTCCGCGTCCACGACCGCGAGGTGTCCCTCGAGCGGCGCCGCGCGCTCGAGCCGCTCGTCGTGCAGCTCCTCCGGCGCGCCCGCGAAGGCCTCAGCGCCGACGAGATCCTGCGCGCCGCCGGCGGCCCCGGGCCCGAGAGCGCCGACGCCGAGCACCGCGTCCGCGTGCTCATCTCGCGCGTCCGCGACCTCCTCGGGGACCCCGCCGCGATCGAGCGCGTCCGCGACGCGGGCGAGCACGGGCGCACCCGCTACCGCCTCGCGGCCAACGTGCGCTTCGCGCTGATCGAGCCGCTCTTCAGTCCGAACGGCGCCGGCTGAGCGCGCGGGCCAGCTCGACGTCGAGCTTCCGGGTGCGCGCGGCCGCGTGCTCGAGGGCGAGCGTGCGCTGTTTGAGGTGCGCGAGCACCCGTCCCACGTCGACCTCCGGGGGCGCGGGCTCGTCGTCGTACTCGACGACGGCGTGCGCGCCGCACACGTCCTCGAAGCGCGCCGCCGAGTAGGGCTGCGCGAAGCTGGAGTACGAGTACGCGCAGAGCAGGTCGAACGGCGCCTGCTCGCGGAGGTGGTTCCACCACCCCTCGACCCGCACGGCGTCGGCCTCTCGGCTCTGGCGGCACAGGAGGTCGACGAGCTCCCCGAACCAGCGCACGCGCCCGAAGCGCCCCACCGACGCGCGCACGCGCGCCCCTACGATGCCCTCGAACTGGGCGGGGTCGAGCCGCCCGCCCACGTGCAGCCACCCGAGCACGCGCTCGGCGTCGAAGAGCAGGAGCCGCCCTTCTCCGAGCGCGCGCCCGACGTCGAACTCGGACGCGAGCATGCTCGCGCAGATCGCCGAGAGGTGCTCGCCCGTGGCCACCGCGACGGCGCCCCCTCCGGCCTCGATCGACCCGACGAGGAAGCTCGCGACCCGGCGCGCGGGGAACGCCTCGTCGTCGTAGAACTGCACGTCGTGCCCGCGATGGACCGGCGCGGGCGGGCAGCACGCCGAGCCGGGGGCGCGCTCGCCGGGCAAGACGGTCCGGTCGATGAAGCGCCAGCCGTTCTCGTCGCGCACGAGCGTCGAGTCGTGGTTGTTGAGCACGTCGAGGAGGTCGCTCGCGACGCAGCGGTCGAGGCTGTAGCTGCACACCGCCAGAATGCGCCGCCCCTCGATCGCGCCTACCACCCGCCGCTCGTAGCGGGCGAACTCGTCCCAGGCGGCGCGCTCGATGCCGTACGCGTTGGCCGTGACGCGGAGGCCGTCGTAGCCGCTCCGGAGCGCGCCCTCCTCGCACTCGAGCCAGCCCTGAATGAGCTCGTCCGCGGCCCGCCTGCCGTACGCGGTGGCGAATTCGACGAAGAGGATCTGCCCGCGCGCCTCGTACACGGGCAGATCGGGGACCGCTACGAGCAGCGCGCGCCTCGCGGCGTCGACCCCGAGCGGCTCGGAGGTCACCCAGATGCACTGCTCGTTCGCCTCGAGCCCGGCCCTGAAATAGGGCACGAGCACCTCGGTGAGATCGTCGGCAGTCCGGTAAAACTGGCAAATATGCTGGCCCCAGGGCACGCCTGGAATCCCGTCCAATCCACACGGTCGAATCGACGCCGACCGCGACATCAGGGGCTGCATGCGCGCGACCCTAACCGCAGCCGGCGGCGGCGAAAAGGCCCACCGGCCTCCGCGCGACCGTCAGCGCTCGGTTCGGCGGAGAGCCATGATGGCGAGCCCGAGCGTCGCGGCGGCGGCCCCGGCCGCAATCCACTTCACGGGATACGTGACGTCGTCGGCCGGGTCCGCTCCGCGGAGGATCGGAATGCCCTCTACGGCGCAGAACGCCAGGTGCCCCACGACGGGCGCGACGAGCCCGCCGGTCCGGGCGCGCATCCACCCGAGAGCGAGCCCGAGCACGAGCGCCGTGGGCATCGATCGCCAGTCGAGCTGGAAGGCCGCGAAGAGGAGCGCCGTCCCCGCGATGGACGCGCCGACGGAGGCGCCCTCGGCCTCCTCGAGGCCGCGGCGGAGTTCGCCGAAGAGCGCGCCGCGGAAGAAGACCTCCTGCACCAGCGGAATCACGACGAAGACGCAGGCGAAGAGCACGACGCGCGTGGACGACGAGAGGAGCGCCTGCACGTTCTCCACGGCGTCGGGGTCGTCGTACGGCCAGCGCTGCGCGATGAGCTGGTCCACCGTCGAGAGCACGGGCGTCAGGCCCGCGCCGGCGAGCGCCGCCAGCACGACGGCGAGCGGCCCGGGCGACTCGAGGCCGAGGATCTCGCGCAGCGATCCGTCGGGGGCGTGCACGCGCACGACGCCGAAGACCGCGATCGACGTCGCGAGGACGATGCACGCGGTGACGCTGACGATGTCGTTCGTCGCGCCCGGCCGCGCCGCTTCGGTCGCGTCGAAGCAGACGTGCTGGAGGAACCAGAGGACCGTCACCCAGACGCCGGCGGCGCCGAGCGTGAACGGGGCGATGGGGCGAGAGTTCTTGTTCGCGGGCAAGGTCGATGGGGTCTTTCAGCGCCCCCGCAGGTGAGCCGGCACGCCCCGCTTCATCACCGTGTCGCGGGCGAACTTCGGATCGACGTCCGGATGGTCGATCGTGGAGTGGAGGCCCCGGCTCTCGCGCCGGCTCGCGGCGCACTCGACGACGAGCTGCGCGACGGTGGCGATGTTGCGGAGCTCGAGGAGATCGCGCGTGACGAAGTACTGCCAGTAGTACTGCTGGATCTCCTCGTTCAGGAGCGAGATGCGGCGCGCCGCGCGGTGAAGGCGCGAGTCAGACCGGACGATGCCGACGTAGTTCCACATGAGGCGGCGGAGCTCGTCCCAGTTGTGCGTGATGACGACCGCCTCCTCGCTCGGCACGGCGCTGCCGACCTCCCACTCCGGCACGTCGGGCCAGGGGCGGCTGCGGTCGAGCGTGCGCGCGAGCTCCTGCGCGGCGCGATGCCCGAAGACGAGCCCCTCGAGGAGGGAGTTCGACGCGAGGCGGTTCGCGCCGTGGAGGCCCGTGCACGCGCACTCGCCGATGGCCCAGAGGCCGGGCAGCGTGCTGCGGCCCTCGAGGTTCGTGGTGATTCCGCCGCACATGAAGTGCGCCGCGGGCACGACCGGAATGGGCTGGCGCGTGATGTCGATGCCCCAGCGCAGGCACTCTTCGAAGATGTTCGGGAAGCGCTCCTTCACGAACGAGGGCTTCTTGTCGGTGATGTCGAGCCACACGTGGTCGGCGCCGCTCTTCTTCATCTCGAAGTCGACGGCGCGGGCGACGACGTCGCGAGGGGCGAGATCGCCGCGCGAGTCGTGCGACTTCATGAAGGCGGTGCCGTCGAGCCGGCGGAGCACGGCGCCCTCGCCGCGCATCGCCTCGGTGATGAGAAAGCGCTGCGCCTGCGGGTGGTAGAGGCAGGTCGGGTGGAACTGGTAAAATTCCATGTTCGCGACCTCGGCGCCGGCGCGGTAAGCGAGCGCCACCCCGTCGCCCGTCGCGACGTCGGGGTTCGTCGTGTAGAGGTAGACCTTGCCGGCGCCGCCCGTCGCGAGCACCACGGCGCGCGCGAGGATGGTGAGGACCTTGCCGCTCGCCTCGTCGAGCACGTACGCGCCCGCGCAGACCTCTGGGCCGCCGTACTTGGCGAGCGTGATGAGATCGACGGCGGTGTGCTGCTCGAGGATGCGCACGCGCGGCGAGCGCGCGACGGCGTCGAGGAGCGAGCGCTCGACCTCGCGGCCCGTCATGTCGGCCGCGTGGGCGACGCGGCGCGCGCTGTGGCCGCCCTCGAGGTGGAGGTCGAGGTCGTGGTCGTCCTGCGTGCCGTCGGCCGTGTCGAAGCGCGCCCCGGCGTCGCGGAGCATCTTGATGCGCGCCGGCGCCTCCTTGACCGTGACCTCCACGGCGAGGTCGTGGCAGAGGCCGGCGCCGGCCTTCATCGTGTCGGCGATGTGGGCGTCGAACGAGTCGCCCTCCCCGAGCACGGCCGCGATGCCGCCCTGCGCGTACTTGGTGTTCGACTCGTCGGCGCTGCGCTTCGTGACGACGAGGACGTCCCCGCTTTCGGCGGCCTCGAGCGCGAAGGCCAGGCCGGCGACCCCGCTGCCGATAACGAGGTAATCGGTCGTGATGGTCATCTGATGGCGGTCAAGTTACACCATCGTCCCGACGTTTCCTCCCTCGCCATCCTCTAGGGGCGACGCCTTCGCATCGACCGTGTGTTGACATGCGGCCCAGCTACCTCTATCGACTCGCCTGCTGTTTCGCGGTCTTTGCTAACGTCGGCGCGCCGTGGCCAGGGGCCGCGCGCGCGGGCCGTCTCGGAGGAATCGGTGAAGATTCTCGTTGCCGTCAAGCGGGTCGCCGACCCGGACAACCTGAACAAGATCAAGCTCTCGGCCCAGGGTAAGGTCGACACGACCGGCCTGGAGCCCAAGCCCAGCCCGTACGACGACTACGCCCTCGAGGCGGCGCTCCGCCTGACCGAGAACGGCGCCAACCCGAAGGCTCGCCTCGGCGAGGTGGTCGTGGCGACGTTCGGGCCGAAGGACGCGGAGCAGATGCTCCGGGCCATGCTCGGCACGGGCGCCGACCGCGCGGTCCGCGTGGACGCGACGGACGAGGCCCTCGACGGCGACCTGGTCGCGCGCGGCCTCAAGGCGCTGGTCGAGAAAGAGAAGCCCGATCTCGTGCTCCTCGGCTACCAGCAGGCCGAGAGCGAGTCGAACGAGGTGGGCCAGATGCTCGCCGAGTACCTCGGGTGGCCGCAGGCGACGTTCGCCGGCCACATCCAGAGCGTGGACGACAAGGCCCTCCTCGTGGGCCGCGAGACCGAGGGCGCGACCGCCACGGTGAAGGTCACCCTCCCGGCGGTCGTCACCGTGATCGACAAGATCGTGCACCCGAAGAGCGTGCAGTCGAAGCACACGGCAGCCACGCACAACTACGCCGACGGCGTGCGCTTCGCGGCGCTCATGGCGATCATGGCCGCCAAGAAGAAGCCGCTCGCCGAGCTGAAGCTCGCCGAGCTCGTTCCCGACGCCACGCTGAAGGTGAAGTACGCCCACGCGGAGCTGCCTCCGAAGCGGGCCGCGGGCGTGAAGGTGAAGGACGTGAAGGAGCTCGTGGGCAAGCTCAAGACGGAAGCGAAGGTGGTGTGATGGCCGGCACGTTGGTCGTAGCGGAGATCGAGGGCGGTAAGGTTCGCAAGGCCACGGGCGCGGCGGTCACGTTCGCCAAGCAGGTGGGCGGTTCGTTCGCCATCCTCGCGGTCGGCGCGGGCGCGGGCGAGGCGGCGAAGGAGCTGGCGGGCTACGGCGCCGGCAAGGTCATCGCCGTCGACGACGCGAGCCTCAAGGACTACGTGGTCGAGAAGTTCGCCCCCACGGTCGCGGCCGTGGTGAAGGCGGGCGGCTTCGACACCGTCGTGGTCACCGCGACGTCGTTCGGCAAGGACCTCGCGCCCCGCCTCGCGGCGAAGCTCGGCGCGGGCTACGCGCCCGACATCAACGCGGTGAAGGTCGACGGCGGCAAGCGCACGTACCGCCGCCCCACGTACGCGGGCAACGCGTTCTCGTGGCTCGAGATCGCCACCCCGACGCACGTCGTCAGCGTCCGGCAGACGGAGTTCCCGTTCGCCGAGGCGTCCGGCGCCGCGAGCCCCATCGAGACCGCGGCCAAGGCCCCCGACGACGCCGCGGCGGCGCACGTCGAGTTCCAGAAGCTGGAGGTCGGCAAGAGCGAGCGCCCCGACCTCGGCGAGGCCCGCGTGGTCGTCTCCGGCGGCCGCTCCCTCAAGGAGCAGTTCAAGCAGGTCATCGAGCCGCTCGCCGATCTCCTCGGCGCCGCGATCGGCGCGAGCCGCGCCGCCTGCGACGCGGGCTACGCCGCGCCGGAGCTCCAGGTCGGCCAGACCGGCCGCACGGTCGCGCCTCAGCTCTACGTCGCGATCGGCATCTCGGGCGCCATCCAGCACATCGCCGGCATGAAGGGCTCGAAGGTCATCGTCGCGATCAACAAGGATCCCGACGCGCCGATCTTCCAGATCGCCGACTACGGTCTCGTGCAGGATCTCTTCGTCGCGGTGCCCGAGCTCGTGAAGGAGCTCAAGGCCAGCAGCTGATCCGGTGAGAGCGCCGCGCGGAGCGAGCGCGCGGCGTCTCTCGCATTTCCGTCGCGCGCGTTGTATGCGCTCTGAGCGGTGAGCTACCTCGTCCTCGCCCGCAAGTACCGGCCGCAGACGTTCGAAGACCTGGTCGGCCAGGACCACGTCGCCCGAACCCTCGCGAACGCCATCGCCACGGGCCGCGTCGCGCACGCGTTCCTGTTCACGGGCGTCCGCGGCGTGGGCAAGACGACCAGCGCGCGCCTGCTGGCGAAGTGCCTGAACTGCGTCGGCCCCGACGGCAGCCTCAAAGGCCCCACGTCCGCGCCGTGCAACGCGTGCGCGCCGTGCCGCGAGATCACGGCGGGGCAAGACCTCGACGTCCAGGAGATCGACGGCGCCAGCTACAACGGCGTCGACGAGGTGCGCCGCCTGCAGGAAGGGATGAGCTTTCGTCCCGCGCGCGATCGCTTCAAGGTCTACATCGTCGACGAGGTGCACATGCTCTCGACGGCGGCGTGGAACGCCTTCCTCAAGACGCTGGAAGAGCCGCCGCCGCACGTGAAGTTCATCTTCGCGACGACCGAGGTCCACAAGGTCCCGATCACGATCCTGTCGCGCTGCCAGCGGTACGACTTCAAGCTCATCCCCACGCAGGCCATCGCGCGGCGGCTCGATCAGGTGCTCGAGCAGGAGAGCATCCAGGCCGACGCCATCGCCGTGCAGGTCCTCGCGCGCGAGGCCGCGGGGTCGATGCGCGACGCGATGAGCCTCCTCGACCAGGTCATCGCGTTCAGCGGCCCGAAGATCTCCGGGGAGGACGTGACGCGCGTCCTCGGCGTCGCCGACCGGAAGATCCTCCACGAGCTTGCGGCGGCGCTCGTCGGCGGCGACGCCGCCGCGTGCCTCGGGGTGGTCGAGCGCCTCGCGCAGCAGGGGTTCGACCTGCCGCACGTCGCGCGCGACGTCCTCGGGCACCTCCGCAACCTCGTCGTGGCGAAGGTCGCGGGCGCTCCGGGGCGGGGCATCGACGACCAGGCGTCCGGGCCGTCGCTGCGCGATCTGCTCGATCTCGCCGACGAGGAGATCCGCGAGGTGCTCGAGCTCACGTCGCGGGCCGAGGTCGACGATCTGTCGCGGCTGTTCCAGGGGTTCTCGAAGGCGTTCGACGAGATCGTGCGGAGCGGGCAGCCGCGCACTGCGCTGGAAATGGCGCTCGTGCGCCTCGCGCGCCGCCCGCCGCTCCTCGCCCTCGACGAGCTGCTGGCCCGCGTCGGCGAGCTCGAACGGCGCCTGGGCGGCGCGCCGCCGCCGGCCCCGGGCCCGCGCGGAGGCGGCGGGGGCGGAGGCGGAGGCGGCCGGCCGACGCAGGCCGTGTCCTCCCCGTCCTCTCCCCCCTCGCCCATCCACGCGCCCGCCACGGGCGGCGCGCGAACCCACGGCTCGCTGGCGCTCGTCGAGTCGCCGCCGCAGCCGCAGCCGCAGCCGCAGCCGGTCCAGGCGGTCGTCGCGCCGGCCCGGCCGGCCCAGCCCCCGCCTCCCGCGCCGGCGCCGGCCCCCTCGCCCGCCGCCGCGCCGGCCGCCGCGCCCAGATCCCCCGCCCCGGCGGCGGCGCCGCCATCTCCGAACCTCGAGGCGTGGTACGCGATCCTCGCGACCCTGCGCGCCTCGAAGGCCGCCTTCGCGTCCTTCCTCGAGTACGCGCTGCCCCTGGAGATCACGCCGGCGCGCGTCACAGTCGGCTTCGGCCCCGACGCGGCGTTCCAGGCGGCCCGCGTCAGCGAGCCCGAGGCCCTCGAGGCCTTCACGCGGGCGGTCCGCGCACATTTCGGCGCGCCGACCCAGGTCGTGCTCGAGGTCGCCGCGAAGGCCGCGCCCGGCGTGCGCACCGTCGCGTCCATCGAGGCCGAGAAGCGCCTCGCCGAGATCGCCCGCGCCAAGGCCGCGGTCGAGGCGCACCCCCTCGTGCAGGAGGCCATCCGCGTCTTCGGGGCCCAGCTCCGCGACGTCCGGCTGCCGGGCGGCGACGGATAGGCTAGAAAACGAGCATGCAATTCCGCGGAGGGATGAACGAGCTGATGCGGCAGGCCGCGCGCATGCAGCGGCGCATCGATCAGGCGAAGGCCGAGCTGAAGGAGCGCGAGCTCGTCGTCGAGGGCCTGGGCGGCAAGGTGAAGGTGACGGTCACGCTGGGACGCAGCGTGAAGCGCATCGAGATCGACAAGGAGACCCTCAACGCCGAGGAGCTCGACCTCGTGCTCGACGCGGTGTGCGCCGCCGTCAACCAGGGCATCGAGCAGGCCGACAAGCAGATGGAAGCCGAGATCGAGAAGATCACCGGCGGCGTGAAGATCCCCGGCATGGTGTGATCGCGCTTCGAAAGGCCTCGCCGTGAGCGCGAAGATCCGCCGGCTCGTGAAGCTCCTGTCGCGGCTCCCCGGCGTGGGAGAGAAGACGGCGCAGCGGTACGTGCTCTGGCTGCTCACCACCGACGACGCGCTCCCGCGCGCCCTCGGCGACGAGCTCCGGACGCTCCGCGACGAGCTCGGGCCCTGCGAGCGGTGCGGCAACGTCGCCGAGATCCGCGAGGGGCACGCCGTGTGCGACGTGTGCGGCGACGGCAAGCGCGACGCGAAGCTGCTCTGCGTCGTGGCGCGCGTGCACGACCTCATGGCGATCGAGCGCGCGGGGTCGATGCGAGGGCGCTACTTCGTCCTCGGGCGGCTGCTCTCGCCGCTCGAGGGCATCGGGCCCGAGGACCTGCCGATCCAGGGACTGGTCGATCGCATCCGCGCCGACGGCGTGACCGAGGTCATCGTCGCGACGCCGCCGAGCGTCGACGGCGAGGCGACCGCCCTGCTCTTGAAGCGCGAGCTCGCGTCGCTCGGGGTCGCGATGACCCGCATCGCCAGCGGGGTCCCCCACGGCGGCGACCTCGAGTTCGCGGACCCCATCACGATGGGTCGCGCCCTCTCCGGGCGGCGCGCGCTCTGAGGCCAGGTTTTACCTTAGAGCGACCGTCTATTTTTGCCCTGGTTTGGGAGCATCCGTCCTTTGAGCGTCCCGTTCAAAGGACTCCTGCTCTAGGCTCTCGACATGACGCCCATCGCGACCCCCGACGCACCCGCTGCCATCGGGCCGTACTCGCAGGCCATACGCTCCGGCGGGCTCGTGTTCTTGAGCGGGCAGATCCCGCTCGATCCCGCCACCGGGCAGCTCGTCCCCGGCGACGTCGTCGCCCAGGCCGAGCGCGTGCTCCAGAACCTCGGCGCGATCCTGGCGGCGGCCGGCCTCGGCTTCGGCCACGTGGTGCGGACGACGATCTTCCTCGCGGATCTCGCGCACTTCGCGGCCGTCAACGACGTCTACGCGCGGCACTTCGCGACGCCGTTCCCGGCGCGGGTCACGGTGCAGGTCGCGGCGCTCCCGCGCGGCGCCCTCGTCGAGATCGACGCGATCGCAGCGAGCTGAAGCCCGCTCACTCCCACGGCATGGGGCGGTCGTCCATCCCGGCCGCGACGCGGAACGCCCGGTGGAGCGCGCGCGCGACCGGGCCGGGCGCGCCCTGGCCGACCGGGCGCTCGTCCACGCGCACGACGGACAGGAGCTCGCGGATGCTCGACGTGATGAACACCTCGTCGGCCGCCGCGATCTCCGCGGGCCGGAGCCGGCGCTCGTCGACCGGGATGCCGGCGCGCGCGGCGGCCTCGAGGACGTGCGCCCGCGTGATGCCGACCAGGATGCCCGCGTCGGGCGGCGGCGTGACCAGCCGGCCGCCCGCCACCAGGAAGACGTTCGAGGTCGCGCCCTCCACCACATCCCCGCGCCCGTCCACGATGAGCGCCTCGAGCGCGCCCCGAGCCTTCGCCTCGCGCACCGCGAGGAGGCTCTCGAGGTAGTTCGTCACCTTCGCGCCGGCGGCCGCCGTGTCGTCGACCGAGCGGCGCGTGTGCACGAGCACCGCGGCGATGCCGTTCGCGTACGCCTCGCGCGGCGGCGGGACGACGCGCTCGACGAGCACCACGCGGAGCGGCCGCGTCGCGGTCCCCGGGTCGAGCGAGAGCGGCCCCGAGCCCCGCGTGACGAGGACGCGGACGTACGACTCCTCGTTGCCCGCGAACGCGATGCCGCGCCGCACCTCGTCGAGCAACGTGTCGCGCTCGACCCCGAGGTCGATGAAGACGCGCTCGGCCGACCGGCGCAGGCGCGCGTAGTGCTCGTCGAACGCGAACGGCACGCCGCGGTACGTCCGCAGCACCTCGAAGACCGCGTCCCCGAAGAGGAAGCCGCGGTCGTACACGCTCACCTTCGCGTCGTCCGGCGCGAGCACGGCCCCGTCCACCACCGCCGCGCGACCGCCGCTCACGCCGACAGCCCCGCGTTGAGCGCGGCCAGCGAGCGCTCGACCTCGGCGCGCGGGTCCTCCGCGACCGAGGGATCGACCGGCACGCCGAGCGCCACGTCGACGCGCGTGAACGGCCAGGCGATCGCGAAGCGGTCCCACGCGCGCTCCAGCACGACGCCGCGCCGCACCGCACCCGCCATCGGCACCAGCACGGCCCCGGTCGCGCGCGCCGCCACGACCGCGCCGCCCTTCACGATCCCTCGAGGCCCGCGCGGGCCGTCCACGGCGAAGGCCGCGTCCATGCCCCCGCGCATCGCGCGCACGAGCGCCGCCAGCCCGCCCGCGCCGCCCCGCGAGCTCGAGCCGCGCACGACCTCGAACCCCTGCACCCGGAGCGCGCGCGCCTGCATCGCGCCGTCGCGCGACCAGCTCACGAGCACCACGGTGCGCCGGCGCCGCCGCCACGCCAGGAGCGGCCACTGCGTGCCGTGCCAGAAGGC
Organism: uncultured delta proteobacterium; assembly: GCA_963797395.1. Lineage (GTDB taxonomy): Bacteria > Myxococcota_A > Polyangia > Polyangiales > Polyangiaceae > Palsa-1150. The sequence continues at coordinate 1,850,609 of CAWCPA010000006.1, read as the reverse complement.
CAGCACCCAGGGCCGGTCCCGCACCGCCTCGAGGGCCGGATCGGCGACGACGCGCACGCGCAGCGTGGCGAGCCACACGCGCGCGAGCAGCCCCGCCGCCAGCCCGGCGAGGGCGAAGACGAAGCGCATGGACGCTAGCCCTTGAGCTCCGACAGCTTCGTCCGCGCGAGCGCGAGCGCCGGGTCGTTCTCGATGGCGCGCTCGAACATCTGCACCGCCTTCGCCTTGTCGCCCTGCTTCGCGCTGATCTCGCCGAGGTAGTAGAAGACCTCGCCCTTCGAGATGCCGACGTTGGGCTCGAGCCGCTGGAGGAGCAGCGCGCGGAAGGTCTTCTGCGCGCGATCGAGGTCGTTCGTCTCGTACGCGAGCACGCCGAGGTCCTTGAGGACCGTGACCGAGCCCGGGTCGATCTTGAAGGCCATGTCGAGCTGCGCCAGGGCCACGTCCTTGTCGCCGAGCTGCGCGAGGGCGCGCGCCAGGCGGTGGTGATAGAGGGCGAGCTCCTTCGTGCGGCGGTTGCCGAACGAGGCGATCACCCGCTCGAGCACCTGCGCCGCGTCGCGCCCGCGCGCGGCGGCGTTGTACGCGTCGCACAGCGAGAGGAGCAGGTCGCGGTCGTGCGGCACGAGCTGCGCGGCGCGCTCGAGCAGCGGGATGGCGTCCGAGGGCTCCTTGCGCTTCGCGAGGTGGATTTCCGCGGCGGCTTTCAGCAGCTTCACCTGCTCGAGGATGGGCCCGGGCACGCTCGGCGGCGGCGGCACGGTGCCGCCCGGCGGGATGCTCGCCAGGCTCCGCCGCGCGGGCGGCAGGCCCTCCGGCGCGATGCTGGCCATGCTCCGGCGCGGCGGCGGCATGTCCGGCGGCGGCGCCACCTTGAGGTCGGGATTCGCCGCGGCGACGAGGTCCGCGTCGCCCACGAGCAGCTCCGCGAGCTCCGCCCATTTCCCGGCGCGCTCGTACCGCTGGCGCAGCATCCCGCGGAGCCCGGCGTTCGCCGGCTCGAGCTTCAGCCCGCGCTGCAGCGCCTCTTCGACGCCCTCGGCGTCGCCCGTCTTCTCGCGCGCGCTCGCCAGCTTGAGCGCCCAGGGCACGCCCTCGGCGCCGCTCGCGAGATCCACGAGCTTCGCGAACACGCCGGCCGCGCGGTCCCAGTCCTCGCGCTGCTCGGTGATGCGCGCGACGGCCTCGAGCGCGCCGCGGTGGTTCGGCTCCCGCTCGAGCACGTTCTCGTAGGCCTCCTGCGCCGCCGTCGCGTCGCCGAGGCGCCCCTCCTGCACCTCGCCGAGGCGCAGCAGCAGGCCGATCTCCGTCGACGTGTCGCCGCGGTCGCGCGCGCCGTCGAGCTGCGACTTGAGGAGCTCGGCGAGCTCCGCGTCGCGGCCGGACTTCTCGTAGAGCTGCGAGAGCGTCAGCACCGCCTCGGCGTGGAACGGGTCCTCGTCGAGGATGGCGCGGAGCGACTCGATCGCGTCGTCCTGCGCGTGGAACTTCTCGCTCTGGAGCTTCGCGAGCTCGAGCCGCAGCGCCGCGCGCTCGGACTGCGCCGTCGCGACGTCGATGAGCCGGAGCAAGAGCCGCGCGAGGTCGCGGTCGCGGCCCGCCTGCCCGTAGAGGCCGCGGAGCGCGGTCGCCGCCTTCGCGTCGGTGGGCTGCGAGTCGAGGACCTCCTCGTAGAGGGCCGTCGCGCGCGCCGCGTCGTTCAGCTTGTCGGTGAGGACCGAGGCCGCCTCGTGCCGCAGCGCGAGGGCCTGCGCCTCGCTGGGCGCGTTCTCGGCGCGGAAGAGGAGCAGCTTCACGACCTCCTCGTCGTCGCCGGCCGCCGCGCGGAGCTTCGTGAGCTCCTCGAGCGCCCAGGGGTCCTGCTCGTCCTCGGCGATGAGGTCGCGCAGCGTGGCCTCCGCCAGCGCGCGGTCGCCGACCGGCCCCTCGGCGAGCGACTTCGCCTCGCGCAAGAGCTGGCGCTTGGTCTCGAGATCGGTCTCGAGGCGCGCGCGCGTGCGGAGCGTGTGGACGAGCTCGCGCTCGCGGCCCGGCTCGCGCCGCAGGTCCTCGAGCGAGCGGAGCACGTCGAGGTTCTCGGGGTCGATCGCGAGCGCCTTCGCGAAGGCGTCCTCGGCCTGCCGCTTGTCGGAGAGCTTGTCGCGGCGCCAGCCGGCCAGCCGCACGTAGAGCTCCATCCGCGTGGCGGCGGGGAGATCCGGGGTGGCCTCGAGGGACGCCGAGAGGGCGTTCGCCGCCTCGCTCCAGGCCTCGTTGATCGTCGCGAGCCGCTCGAGCTCGACGAGCACCTCGTCGTCCGAGGGCTCCTCGCCGATGGCCGCCTCCACCGCGCGCTGGGCGCGCGGGCGGTCGCCGACCATCGTCTCGAGGATGCGCGCGAGATCGAGCCGCGCGCGGATCCGGTCGCGCACCGAGGTGGCGCGCGAGACGCGCCGCTCGTAGAGCTTCGCGAGCTCCTCGGTGCGGCCGAGGGTCCGGTGGACGTACTCGAGGGCCTCGAACGCGTCCTCGAAGAGCGCGTGGTCGTCGAGAAGCCCTTCGAGCGCCTCGCGGCTCGCCGCGTGATCGGGCACGCGCTCGAGCGCCTGCCGCAGGGTCGCGAGGCCCTGCGCCCGCTCGCCGAAGTCGCGGATCTGGAGGGCCGCGAGCCGGTTCAGGAGGTCGGCCTGCACGGCCGCGTCGTCCTCCACGGCGATGCGCCGCTCGAGGACGTCGGCGAGCGCGCGCGTGTCGTTCAGCCGCGCGAGCAGGCGGTCGAGCGCCCGGAGGACCGCCGGGTCGTCGCCCATGCGCTCGCCGGCCGCCCCGTACGCCTTGGCGGCGCGCGGCGCGTCGTCGAGCTTCTCTTCGGTGACCTTGCCGAGCCGCACGAAGAGGTCCGCGGCGACGTTCGCGTCGAAGATGCCCGCCGCGCGCTCCTGCAGCGCGTCGGCGTAGCGGCGCCACCCGTCGGTGCCGGTCGCGCGAGCGGCCAGGCGCTCGATCTCGCCGTGGAGCGACGCGTCCTGCGGCTCCTCGACGAGCGCGCGGATGAGCGCCGACTCGGCGCGCTCCACGTCGCCCAGCGACGTCTCTGCGACCTCGGCGAGCGCGCGCAGGGTGCGCGCCCGGTCGGGCGCCTCGGTCTGGGCGCGGAGCCGGAGCTCGAGGGCCGCCGCCAGCTCCTGGTGCTTGCCGGCCGCGCGGAGCACGGGCTCGAGGGCGTCGGCCGCGTCGCCGCGGAGCTCGTCGCGCGACTCGCCGATGCTCCGGATGGCGGAGACCGACTCCTCGTCGAACCCGCCGTGGAGGACCTCGCGGTACGCCTCGAGGGCCGCCTGCGCGTCCTGGAGCTGCACGGCGTAGAGCGCCGCGATGCGCTTCTTCAGGCCCCGGCGCGCGGCGTCGTCGCCCGCGGCCTCGACCTGGAGCTTGAGGTTGTCGAGGAGCTCGGGCCAGAGCCGCTCGTGCGAGTAGAGCGCGTCGAGGCGGCGGAGGACCTCGGGGTCCTTCTCGCGCACCACGAGCGCCTGCGTGAGGCACTCGATGGCCTCGCGCCGGTCGGAGAGGTCGCTCTCGTAGCGGCGCGCGGCGTCGACGAGGAGCTGGAACTTGAGCGCGTCGTCGTCGGGGCCGCAGAGCTCCACGCGGCGCCGCGAGAGGTCCACGAGGCGCGAGGCGTCGCTCCGCTGCTCGTGGAGCTCGAGCAGGTAGTCGATCGTCAGCGTGCTGTCGGGCTCGAGCTCGAGGGCGCGCTCGTACGCCTCGATGGCGCCGACCGCGTCGTCGAGCATGTCGCGCCGGGCCTCGCCGACGCGGCGCCACGTGGACGCGCGCGTCTCGTCGTCGGGCACGAGGTCGGCCTTCTTGATGAGCACCCGCACGAGCGACGGCCAGTCGCTGAGGAGCGTCGCGAGCGCGTCCATCTCCTCGAGGGGCTCGAGCTCGGTCTCGTCCAGCGAGAACAGCCGCTCCCACGCGAGCAGCGCGCGACGCGGGTCGTCGCGCCGCTTGTCGTGGAGCTGCGCCAGCGCGGCGAGGAGCTCCCGCTTCGTGAGGCCGTCGGTGCGGCCGATCGCGGTCTCGTACGCCGCCGCGAGGTCGTCCCACCGCTTGGTCGCCTCGGCGAGGCGATCGAGCTCGGCGCGCGCCTCCCCGTCCTCGGGGTCGAGCGTCCACGCCTGGCGCATCGCGTCGAACGCGCGGCGCTTGTCGCCCCCGCGCTTCTCCCAGAGCATGGCGTTCTCGCGCAGCACCGCCACCCGCTCGGACGGCTCCACGGCGAGCTGCAGGCGCTGGTCGTTGACGGCCACGAGGTGCCGCCAGTCGTCGGCCCGCTCGTAGATCGGGCGCAGGATGTCGACGATGCGCGCCTTGTGCTGCGGGAGCTGCAGGAGGTGCTCGAGGGTGCTCACCGCCTCGCGGCCCGGGCCGGCCGCCGCCGGCGGCGCGAGGTCGACGACCGCCTGGAGCTCGTCGATGCCCGTGCTGGCCTCGTCGAGCTTGTTCACGAGGAGCTTCGCGAGCTCCATGCGCAGGTTGGCCTCGTCCTCCGGCAGCGCGCTCTGCTCGGCGCGCTTTCGCGTGAGGTCCGCGAGGTCGCGCCACCGCTCGCCGCGCGCATAGAGGCGCGAGAGCGCCTCGAGCGCGTGCTGGTCGCCCTCGTCGACCTCGAGCGCCTGGCGGTAGGTGTCCACCGCGCCCGCGTCGTCCGAGAGCTCCGCTTCCTGCAGGAGCGCGATCGTGTGGAGCGCGCCGAGCCGCAGCTCGGGGTCCTGCTTGAACTCGAGCGCGTCGCGGTAAAGCTTCACGCGGTCGCCGGGCCGGCCCGACTCGCGCAGCAGGCGGTCGATCGCCTCGAAGCTCCCGTCCTTGCCCTCCGGGTCGAACGCATACGCCCGCCGGTAGAAGTGGAGCGCGCGCTCCACGTTCTTCTGCGCCTCGAAGAGCTCGCCCGTCCGCTTCGCGAGCCGCGCCGTCGAGGGCTCGTCGGAGCCGATCTTCTCGAGCTCCCCGGCGTACACCTCCGCGAGCCGAGGCTCGGCGTTGGCGACGCGCGCGAGGCGCTCGAGCTCCGCCCACGTGCCCTCGTCGGTCGCGTCTTCGCCCAGGAGCTGGGCGGTCGTCTCGAGCGCCGCGCGGTAGTCCTCGGCCTGCTCCTCGTGCAGCTTCGACAGCCGCCGGAGGAGCGTGCGCCGCTCGTCGGGATCCTGGCTCACGTCGAGCCGCGCCGAGAGCGTCGTCATCACGCGCCGCCAGTCGAGGCGCGCGAGGTACACCGGCTCGAGCATCTCGGCGGCGCGGGCGGCGTACTCGCGCTGCCCCATGAGGACCTCGAGGGAGGCCACCGTCTGCGGGTGCCGCGAGTCGATCTCGAGGGCCGCCGCGTACTCGTCGAACGCGCGGTCCACCTCGTTCGTCCGCTTCTCGAGCACCGTGCCGAGCGCGTGGTGCAGCGCCGCGCGGCGCTCGTTCGAGACCCCGGGCGCCTGGATCTGCCGCTCGTAGAGCGCGATGAGATTCCGTCCAGCGCACCGACTGCGCGTAGAGCCGCTCGAGGGCGTCGATCGCTCGCGCGTCGAGGCCCATCTCGAGGATCTGCTCGTAGACCCCGATCGCCGATCGCGCGTCGCCGAGCTTCTCGTCGTCGAGCTGCGCCTGCTTGAAGAGGAGCTGCTTCCGCTCCCCGTCGTCCTCGGCCACCTCGGCGCGGCGCTTGACCACCTCGAGGAGCGCCGGGTAGTCGCCGGTCTCTTCGTAGAGCGACTCGAGCGCCACGAGGGCGCGGCGGTCGTCGGCCCGGAGGTCGAGCGCCTTCTTGTAGTACTCCTTCGCGAGGCCGGTCTCGCCGAGCGGCGAGCGCGCGATCTCCGCGATGCGGAGCGTGACCTCGAGCTGCAGCTCGCCGTCGCCGATCTCCTCGACCGCCGACCGGAGGAGCTCGACGAGCTCGATGTGCTTGCCCGTGGCGGCGGCGAGCCGCTCGGCGCGCTGGATCCACGACGGCAGCTCGGGATCGGTCACCGCCTCGCGGAGGCCGCGGGCCGTGTACGCGAGCGCGCGAACGGAGTCGCCGAGCGGACCCTCGGCCACCTGCGCGGCGCGCGCGATTGTCGCGAGCTTCGCGGACACGGAGTCGGCGTGCTCCGCCTCGATCTCGAGGACGCGGAGGAGCTTCTCGTTCTGGCCGTCGGCCTCGTACAGCGGGTGGAGGATCTCCGCGGCCTCGAGGCGCGCGCCCGTGTCGTCGAGCAGGGCCTCGAGCGCCGCACGGCAGCCCTCGTGCGACGGCTCGATCGCGAGCGCCTGCCGGTACGACTCGATGGCGGCTCCGATGTCGCCGAGCTTCTTCTGCCGCACCTCGCCGAGGCGCGCGAGGATGCGCAGCTTGTCGTTCGCGGTCTCCGCCAGGCCGAGGTCGGCCTCGAGCGTCTCCGCCAGGTCCAGCCAGCGGTCGGCGAGCTCGTACAGCGCCGCGAGCGCGGCGAGCGACGGCCGGTCGGCGCCGTAGTCGTCGATGACGGCGCGGTACGCGAGGATCGCGGCGGGGACGTCGGCGAGGCGCTCGGCGAGCGTCCGCGCGATGCGCACGAGGAGCGTGCGCCGGCCTTCGCGGTCGTCGGTCTGGCGCTCGCGGGCCCGCAGGACCTCCACGAGCTGCGGCCAGCTCTGGGTGCGCTCGTACAGCCCGTCGAGGGCCGAGAGCGCGTGCGCGTCGCTCGGGTCGTCCTCGAGCCGCGCGCGCCACGCCTCGATGGCGCCGCTCGCGTCGTCGAGCACGGTCTCGCACAGCTCGCCCAGGCGGCCGAGGAGCTCGCGGCGCGCCTCGGAGCTGTCCTCGAGGCGGACCTCGATGCGGAGGATCTCTCGGAGCTGCTGGCTGTCGCCGCGCGCGTAGATGCGCTCGAGCGCCCGGCACGCGGGCAGCGCGATCGACGCGTCGTCCGGCGCGAGCTGGAGCACCTGCCGGTACACGGCCTCGGCGCGCGACGCGTCGTCGAGGTCGTTCTCGCAGAGGCGCGCGAGGTCCATCAAGATGTCGGCGCGCGGCACGGGCGCGGCCCCGGCGGCGGCGGTGGCGGTGAGCACGCCCGCGGCGCGCTCGTGCGCCGAGAGGCGCCTGGCGATCTCCAGGGTGCGCTGGCGGGCGCGCGCGTCGTCGGGGTCGAGCGGCAGGAGCCGCGCGAACGCCTCGAGCGCGCCGGCGTCGTCGCGCAGGCGCTCGTCGCGCAGGTCGGCCACGCGGCGGAGCAGATCGCGCCGCTCGTCGGCGCCGGTCGCGAACTCGAGGTGGATCTCGAGGACGCGCACGAGCTCGGGCACCTCGTCTCGGGTGGTGTAGACGGCCTCGAGGACGATCGCCGCGCGCGAGCGCAGCGACGGCACGTCGAGGATCTTCTCGACGAGCTGCCGCGCCTGCGTCGCGCTCGGCCGCTCCTGGAGCACCTGCTCCAGGTAGGCGAGGGCGCCCGCGGCGTCGCCGAGCTGCATGAAGAGCAGCGTGCCGAGGCGCTGGTTCGAGATCGATGCGGTCGTCGCCCGCGGAGCCTTGCCGCATGCGCTCGAGGAGCTGCGCGAGCTTCTCCCACCGCTGCTCGGCGGCGTAGAGGCCGTCGAGCGAGCGGACCGCCTGCTCGTGCACCGGGTCGATCTCGAGGATGCGCTCGTAGTACGAGATGGCCTTCGGCCGGTCGCCGGTGATCTCCTCGGCGACGAGCGCGATCTCCGCGAGGAGCTCGGCGCGGCGGCCCGGGTCGGGCGTCGCTTCGATGACGCGCTCGTACAGCGCGGCGAGGTCGCTCCACTGCTCGCGCGTCGTGAGGATCTGCTTGAGGCGGTGGAACGCGCGCTCGTTGCCCGGCTGCCGGGCGAGCATGCGCTCGAGGTAAGGGGAGGCCCGATCGACGTCGCCGAGCTTCTCGTCGAAGAGGTTCGCGGCCCGCTCGGCGAGCTCCAGCTCGATGCGCTCGGGGAGTCCCGTCGCGCCTTGCGCCGGCACCACGGCCACGAGCACGGTGGCGAAGTCCTGCGCGCGACCCGTCTCGGCGGAGAGCGCCGCCAGCCGGTCCCACAGGGGCAGGTCGGTCGGGAACTCCCCGGCCGCGCGCGCGATGACGTCGAACGCCCCGTTCGAATCGCCGAGCTTCGCCGCGTGCACGTCGGCGAGCCGCCCGTAGAGGGCGAGGCGGTCGTCGCGCGCGGCGGTGGTCGCGATGAGGACTTCGAGGACCTCGGCCTGACGCGCGGGGGCGCCGGTCTCGTCGTACGCGCGCTCGAGGATCGCCGCCGCGCGGGCGCGCGTCTCGCCCACGGCGAGCAGGTGCTCGATGACCTCGATGGCGCGCGCGTCGTTCGGCGAGAGCTCGAGGGCCCGCTCGGAAGCGCCGAGCGCCTCGGGGTAGCGCCGCAGCGGATCGACGAACAGTTTCGCGAGCTCGATCTCCCGCGCGGCGCGCTCGAGCCCCTCGCGCTGGTCGCGGTCGAGCGCGATGACCTCGGCGGCGCCGTCGGCGTCGCCCTGGGCGCGGAGCAGCCGCGCGAGGGAGCGCAGCGCGCTGCCGTGGTGGGGGACGAGCTGCAGCATGCGCCGGTAGAGCGCGATGGCCTTGGTGGGCTCGCCGAAGGCCTCCTCTTCGAGGACGGCCCACTCGGTGAGGAGCTCGAGCTTGTGCGCGGTGTTCGCGCGCTCGATGCGGAGGTCGAAGAGCCAGCGCAGGTCGTCGCGGCGATCGGCCTCGCGCAAGACGCGATCGAGCGTCTGCACGGCGAGATTGTCGTTCTCGTCCTCTTCGACGAGCTGCCGGTACACCAGCACCGCCTCGTCGACGCGCCCCATCTCGCGCGCGTAGATCTCGGCGAGCTTGGCCCGCAGCGAGCGGAGCTCCTCGCGGCGCGAGAGGTCCGCCTCGGAGGAGTCGTCGCCCTTCTTGCGCTTCTTCTTCTTGCCCGCGCGGGTGCCCTCGAGCGCCTCGAGCCGTGCGCTCAGCGCCTCGACGAAGCCCGGCCACTGCTCGGCGGCGCGCGCCGCGACCTCGAACGAGGCCACCGCCCCGTCGCGGCCCGGATCGACCTCGTACGCCTTGCGGGCCCACGCGAACGCCGCCGCGCGGTCTTGCAGGCGCAGGCCGGTGACCTGAACGAGCTTGTCGAGGAGCGCGAGCTTCTCCTCGGTCGCGGGCGCCCCCTCTCCTTCCCGGTTCAGGAGGATCTCGTAGAGCGCCGGCAGCCGGCCCCACTTCTCGTCCTTCTCGTAGAGCGGGGCGAGCGCCGCGGCGGCGCGCGCGTCGGTCGGGCGCACCGAGAGGACGCGCTCGTACGATCGGAACGCGCGCTCGGGCGCGTTCAGCTTCTCGGCGTAGACCGCGGCGCAGCGGAAGCTGAGATTGATCTTGAGGCCGGCGTCCGTCGCCTTGTCGGCCGCGCCCGAGAGGACCTCGACGAGCCCCTCCCAGTCGGAGTTCTGCGCGTAGAGCTCGGTGAGGCCCTCGTAGTCGCCGATGGCGACGTAGCTGTCGCGCAGGACGCGGAGCGCCTTCGCGTGGCCCGGCTGGAGCTGGAGGACCCGGCGCCAGGCGCTCATCGCCTTCTGCGCGTCGCGCACGCGGTCGGAGTAGATGCCGCCCAGCTTGAGCAGGATCGCGAGGCGCGCGGCCGGATTGGTCGCGAGCGCCGCGCGGCGCTCGAGCACGTCGGCCACCGTGGCGAAGTCCTTGTCGCGCTCGGCCTGCTTCTCGAGCGCGTCGAGTGCCGCCGCGGACGACGGCTCCTCCTCGAGCACGCGCTTGTGGAGCTCGACGGCCTTCGGGCCCATGTCGAGGCGCTCGCTGGCGAGCTTCGCCATCTCCATCCAGAGCTCGCGCCGCTCGGGACCTTCGGGGGTGTTCTCGGCCTCGCGGGCGAGCAGCTCGTAGAGCGGCTTGTAGGCGCGGCGCTTGGCGTAGAGCTCCTTCAGGCGCTCGACCGCCTCGCGATCGGCGCGGTCGACGGCGTGGAGCTTCTCGTACGCCTCGACGGCGTTCTGCACGTTCGAGAACTGATCGAGCCAGCGCCGCGCGATCGCGCGCCACAGCTCCGCCTTCACGCCGGGCTCGGGCTCGAGCTCCGCCTGGCGGGCCTGCATCGTGAGGAGGTCGCGCCACCGCTGGAGCGACTCGTACACGCGCGCGAGCTCGCGCACGCTCCCGAGGTCGCTCGGATCGAGCTGCGCGATCTGCGTGAGCACGGTGACGAGCGCCGAGTCGCTCTTCACCTCGTCGCGGTACACGACGGCGATCTCGCGGAGCACCGGCAGGCGGCCCGCGGCGTCGTCGAGGGCGAGCTTGTCGAGCTCCTGCCGGAGGAGGTCGGTGAGCGCGTTCCAGCTCGCCGTCTGGCGGTAGAGGCGCTTCAGCGCGTCGCGCGCGTCCTTGTTCTTGGCGTCCTGGCGGAGGACCGAGCGCCACTGCTCGATCGCCTTCTGCGCGTTCGCGCCCTCCTCGGCGAGGCGCGCGATCTCGGAGACGATGGCGCTGCGCTCGGGCCCGTCGGGCGTCGCGCGCTGCGCGTCGCCGAGGATCGCCACGAACCGGGTGCTCTCGCCGCGCGTCGCGCACCACTCGCGGAAGAAGTTGAGCATCCCGGGGTGCGCCGGATCGAGCTTGCGCAGGCGCTCGAACCACGGCTCCGCCGCGTCGGGCCGGCCGCGCTTGCGCCAGTGCACCATGCCAATCTGGAGGATCGCGCCCGACTCCTCGTCCTTGCCGCGCAGGGCGCCGGCCGAGAGCTGGCCCTCGTAGAGGGCGACGAGGTGCTCCCACATCTCGTGGGACGTGAAGTGATCGGACAGGAAGGCCGCGGCCTCCGCGTTGCTGGGCGCGACGTCGAGCACGCGCTCGTACGCCGCGGCGGCGCGGTCGTCGGACCCGAGCTTCTTCGCGAAGGTGCGCGCGAGGCGCAGCCACCCGGCGATCTTCTCGTCCTTCTGCGTGGCCTCGCTCGCGAAGCGCTCGAGGGCGACGGCCACGTCGTCCCAGCGGCCGCCGTCGCGGAGCATGCGCTCGAGGAGCATCTCGGCGCGCCGGTTCTTCGGATCGAGCTGGAGGGCGTCGCGGAGGAGCGCCACGATGCGATCGACCGGCTCCCCCTCGCCGTTCAGTTGCCCGTCGTCAACGGGCGATGCCGCCGCATCGACAGGAGTGCGCCCGTACCGGAAGACCACCTCGGCGGCGCTCACGAGGAGCGAGCTGCGGAAGGCGGAGTCGCCGGCGCCCTGGGCCTCCTGGATGTAGCGGTCGAGGAGGTTGCGCCACTTGGAGCGCTTCGCGTTCGTGCGCTCGAGGGCGTCCGCCGCGTCCGCGTCGTTCGGGTCGCTGGCGAGGATGCGCTCGTAGGCGCCGCGCGCGCCCACGTCGTCCATCAGCTCTTCGTCGAGGACGCGCGCGAGCTCCACCATGAGGGCGCGCTCGCGCGACGTGTTGCGCGAGGCGAGGAGCTCGACCTCGAGCACCCGTCGAACCGCGTCGTACTCCCGGCGCCCCTCGTACGCGCGCCGCGCGGCCTCGAGGAGGCTCGCGAGCTCGTCGGGGCTCATCTCCGGCTCGCTCTCGACGTCTCGCCGGAGCCTTTGCCACGCCTCGGCGCTGTCGGGGTCGTCCTGCAGCAGCCCGAGGGCGCTCTTGATCGTCTTCGCGCTCATCCATCACCTGGCGGGTGTCGCCTGTGGCCGCAAGGGTCTCAAGCTAGCAGTCGTGTCAAGAGTCCCTGAAAGAGAACTGCGCGAAATCCTGCGAGGAAATCGCTGTCGCGCGCGTTGCCATGCTACGGAGGCGAACCGGCGATAGCAAGGGCTGCCGAGCACCTGTCTTTCGTGTTACCTCCCCCGTCCGGCGGATGAGCGCGTCGGTCGGACTGTCCCTGGAGAACGTGTACGAGACCTTGGCCATCTCGTGGCCGACGGTCGTCGACGCCCTGCGGGGGCGCGTGACGAAGGCCGCCTGCGACGAGCGCCTCGAGGGCTGGTGCCATCGGGTCGTCGACAACGCGCGCATCCAGCTCACGGTCTCGGGCCGCGAGAACCTCGTCCGCGGCGAGACCTACCTGGTGATGAGCAATCACCAGTCGCTGTATGACATTCCCGTACTCTTCCACGTCATCGGCCCCAACGTCCGGATGGTGACGAAGAAGGAGCTCTTCGACGTGCCGGTCTTCGGCGGCGCGCTGGCGGCGGCGGGCTTCATCAAGATCGATCGGAGCGACCGGCACCGCGCGATCCAGAGCCTCGACAAGGCGCGCGCCCTCCTCGCCAGCGGTACGCACGTGTGGATCGCCCCCGAGGGCACCCGCAGCCGGAGCGGCCAGCTCTTGCCGTTCAAGAAAGGCGCCTTCTACCTGGCGTTCGAGGCCGGCCTGCCCATCCTGCCGGTGACGCTCGTCGGGACGCGCGACGTCCTCGCGGCCAAGGGCGTCGTGTCGCGCCCCGACGCGCGCGTCCGCGTGGCCGTACACCCCAAGATCGACCCCGCGCCGTACACCGAGAGAGGCAAGGAGGGCCGCACCGAGCTGATGGAAGCCGTGCGCCGAGCCATCGAGAGCGGGCTTTGACCTCGTTGACCTCGAGTCAAGAGCCGTGGGCTGCGCCCACCCGCACCGCGGACGGGTACGGGCTCGCGATCCTGGTCAACGCGAACGCGAAGCGAGGCGGCCGCCGGGTCGCCGTGCAGATCGCCAGGGCCCTCCCGGGGGCGAGCGTGCGGCTCACGAAGAGCGCCCACGAGATTGACTCGTGGCTGCGGATGATCCCGCCGCCCCGGGCGCTCCTCGCCGCGGGCGGGGACGGATCGGCCGTGGCCCTCGTGAACGCGCTGGCGCGCCACGCAGCGCCGGCCGACGCGCTGCCGACGATGGGCATCCTCCCGCTGGGCACGGGGAACGGCTGGGCCCACTCGCTCGGCGCGCCCAAGCTCCACCGCTGCCTCGAGATGCTGCGCGCGACCCCCGGGGCGCTTCCCACGCGGCGGTGCGGGCTCGTCGAGGTGGAGGGCGTCCTCTGTCACTTCGCGGGCACGGGCTGGGACGCGATGATCCTCGACGACTACAAGCGCCAGCTCGAGTCGAGCAAGGGGCCCGGCCGGCACTTCTCGAAGAGCGTGTACGGCTATGTCTCCGCCACGCTGCTCCGCACGGCCCCCAAGGTCGCCCTCTTCGGCAACCCCACCGTGATCATCGAGAACCTCGGGCCCGAGCTCTACGCGATCGACGACGAGGGCCGGCCGCGCCTCGTCGAGGACGCGCGGCCCGGGCAGATCCTCTACGAAGGGCCGGTGGGCGTCGCGTCCGTGAGCACGTGCCCGGAGTTCGGGTACCGCTTCCGCGCCTTCCCGTTCGCCGAGCGCATGCCCGGCTACATGAGCGTCCGGGCCTACGCGCGCGGGGCGCTCGGCGCCGTCGCGACCATCCCCCTCTTGTGGAGCGGGCAGCACCCGCTCCGCGGGATGCACGACTGGCTCGCGACCCACGTGCGGATGACGTTCTCGCGGGCGGTCCCGCTCCAGGTCGGCGGCGACGCGCACGGGATGCGTCGCACCGTCGAATACAGGTCGTCGCCGCGCCCCATCCCGATGGTCGACTGGCGGCGCATGGGTTGAATGCGCGCTCGCGTTCGCAGCGCTGCGGATGGGGTGACACCAAAGTTACACGGCCCCGCACCCGCATGCAGGTAAGCTCGCCCGATGCAGTACCGGGCGGGGATCTTCGTTTGGATGCTGGCGGCGACCGCCGGTTGCGCGGCGGCGACGCCGAGGCTCATGCCGGCCGGCGCGCCCGCGGAGATCGAGGTGCCGCTCCTCGACCGGCTCCCGTGGGCGGATCTGAGCGCGGAGACGTTCGCGCGCGCGCGGCAAGAGGGCCGCATCGTGCTCATCGACGGGAGCGCCGAGTGGTGCCACTGGTGCCACGTGATGGACGCGACGACCTACCGCAATCCAGAGGTCCGCAAGCTCCTCGCCGAGCGCTTCTTGCCGGTGAAGGTCGACGTCGACGCGCGGCCCGATTTCGCGGAGCGCTACCACGACTGGGGGTGGCCCGCGACGGTGCTCATGACCTCGAACGCCGAGGAGATCAGCAAGTTCAAGGGGTACATCCCGGCGCCCAAGTTCCTCGAGATGCTCCAGGCCGTCGCGCGCGCGCCGGTGCCCGACGGCGCCACGGAACGATTGAAGGCCACGGCGATGCAGCCGGGCCCGTGGACGGAGGACCAGCTCTCGGAGGTGGCGGTCCGCGCGCGGCGGCAGCTCGACGCGCTCTGGGACCCGCGCGAGGGCGGGTGGGGCGACGAGCAGAAGCTCCCGCTCGCGTGGGACAACGCGTGGACGCTGATGCTCGCGCGCCGCGGGGACGCCGAGGCGCGCCGGCGCGCCCTCTCCACGCTGCAGAAGCAGCGGCAGATCGTCGATCCGGTCTGGGGCGGCATCAGCCAGTACTCGACCGACGGCGACTGGGCGCACCCGCACTACGAGAAGCTCGCCGCGATGCAGGCGGGCGCGGTGGACAACTACGCGAGCGCGTTCGAGTCCACGGGCGACGCGCGGTGGCTCGACACCGCGCAGCACGTGCGCGGCTTCGTCGACCGCTTCCTCACGAGCCCCGAGGGCGGCTTCTACACGGCGATGGACGCGGACCTGCACGCGCGCGGCGGCGGCCGGACCTTCGTCCCCGGCCAGGACTACTACGCGAAGGACGACGCCGGGCGCCGCGCGCTCGGCGTGCCGCGGGTGGACACGCACGAGTACGGCCGCGACAACGGGCTGCTCATCGCGGCGTACGTGACGCTCGCGCAGGCCGGGCACGACCCCTCGGCCCTCGCGGCGGCGGAGCGCGCTGCGGCCCGCGTGGCGGAGACGCACGCGACCGCCCTCGGCGGGATTCTCGCATGACGGCGGGGACGCGCGCGTCCTCTACCTCGCCGACAACGCGGCCTTCGGGTTCGCGCTGATGCGCCTCTACGACGCGACGCAGTCGCCGGCGTACCTCGAGCAAGCGCAGTCCATCGCGGCGTTCATGCTGCGACAGCTCCAGGATCCGTCGGGGGGGTTCCTCGCGTCGACCCCGGACCCGGCCGCGCTGGGGGTGCTCGCCTCGCGCAGGAGGCCCCTGGAGGACAACGTCATGGCCATTCGCTTCCTCGCGAGGCTGTCGCGCTTCACGCCCAGCGAGGAGCTTCGCATGGCCATCGGCAAGGCCCTCGCGGTCGTGGGCACGCGCGACGCGATCGAGGAGCGCGGCCGCATGGTCGGCGACCTGCTCCTCGCGCTGGAAGAGACCAAGTACCTGCGCTGAGGCGAGAGAGAGAGAACGAGATTGAACCGCCAGGACGCAAAGGACGCAAAGGACGCCAGGGTTCGAGAGAGAGAATTTTTCGAAGATCTCTCCCTGGCGACCCTGGCGGTTTCCTGGCGGTTCTCTTTCTGAACGCCCGCTCTGGCTGGAACGCCCGCTCGGTCAGGTGCCGGAGTCGGCGTCGGCGCCCGTGCCGGCGTCGCCGGCATCGGTCGTCGTGGTCGAACCGGCGTCGGAGGCGTCGGGCTCCCCGGCGTCGCTCTCGGGGGTGCCGGCGTCTCCGGCGTCGGGCGTGGGGGTGCCCGCGTCGCTCGGGGGCGGATACGGCGTCCAGCAGACGCTCACCGGGGCCACGTCGGAGCGGCAGATGAACGGCGCCTGGCAGTCGCTGTCCTTCGAGCATCCGACGAGGCACTCGTCGTAGAGCGTCGGCGTCAGGATGTTCGGCACGCAGGTGAGACCGGACGGACAGACCTCGCCGGCCTCGCCGCACTGCTCCGTGCAGTACGTGATGCCCGCTTCGGGGCCGGCGAGGACGCCGCCGCAGGTGAGCGTTCCGTCGCAGCCATTGCAGTTCGCGATGGGGACGCCGAGGGCCGGGGGACCCCCCTCGTACGGGATCGCCGCCTCCGCAGCCGCGTCGGCGGGCCCGCCGTTATTGCTGCTGCTCGAGCAGCCTTCGAGCCCACCACCGCCGGCAGCGGCCAGGAGAGCTCCGGACAGGGTCAGCGGGAGGCCCAGAGAGGCCCACCGCACCAGCGCCTTATCTTTCGGTGACTGCATCCGCTCGGGGTGTACCCAACGAGGACACGTAACAGGTTGGTCATTCGCTGGGCAATGCCTTGGTGGGCATGGCTCGAGGAGCGGGCGTGGGTTGTCCCGGTGCGTCAGTTCGCGGCGGCGCCGCTCGAGGCGCGCGATTCGGATTTGCCCTTGGAGTAGAGCTGCTCGATCACCGAGCCGAACGTCTCGAAGACCTTTCGGCGCTTGAGCTTCAGGCTCGGAGTCAGCATTCCGTTTTCGGCGGTGAAGTCGGTGCCGATGAGGGCGAAGTCCTTCACCGATTCGAATCCCTTGAACGCCGCGGCGTGCTCCACGATCTGCGCCTTGAAGAGCGCGCGCACGCGCTCGTCCTCGAGGAGGCCCTTCTCGTCGTTCGGGAGACGGATGTGCGCGGTCTCTGCCCATTTTCTCACCGCCGAAACGTTCGCCACGAGGAGCGCGACGTTGTACGGCCGGTTGTCGCCGTACACCATCACGTTGGCCACGTACGGCGAGAGCTTCAGCGCCTCTTCGAGCGGCGTGGGGACGACGTATTTGCCGTTCTCGAGTTTGTATTGCTCCTTGATTCGCCCCGTGAGAAACACGAACCCCAGCGGATCGACGTATCCCATGTCGCCCGTGCGGAAACCGCCGTCGGGGGTGAACACCGCGGCGTTCTCCTCGGGGCGGTTGAAGTACCCCTTCATCACGTTGTGCCCGTGGACCACGAGCTCGCCCTCGAAGCGCCTGGTGCCGTCGGGCGCCGTGCGGGTCTCGCCCGTCGCCGGGTCGACGTCGACGGTCACGCCCGGGATTGCGCGGCCCACGCTGCCGATGCGGCGCGCGCCGGGGACGTTCGCGGTGGCGATCGGGCTGGTCTCGGTGAGGCCGTAGCCCTCGTAGACGACCACGCCGAGCGAGTCGATGAACTCCGCGACCTCGCGCGACAGCGCCGCGCCGCCGGCGAACGCGTACTTCAGCTTGCCGCCGAACCGCGCCCGCACCTTCGAGAAGACGACGCGGTCGACGAGCTCGAGGACCGCGAGCTCGTGGAGCTTGAGGCGCTCTCCCGCGCGCTCCTTCGCGGTCAGCTTCAGGGCCTCGCGCACGAGCGCCTGCACGGGCTTCGGCCGCGCGGCGATCTGCTGCTGCACCGCCGTGTAGATGCGATTGAAGATGCGCGGCACGCTGAAGAGCAGCGTGGGCTCCACCTCGGCGAGGTTTTCGAGGATGCGATCGACGCCCTCGCAGATGGCCATCGACGATCCGCGCGACAGCAGCGTGTGGAGCTCGACGGTCTGCCCGAAGACGTGCGCCCAGGGGAGGAACGAGAGGGAGCGGTCGTCGTCCTGGATGGGGAAGATGTCGAAGATCGCGCTGATGTTCGACGCGATGTTGAGGTGCGTGAGGATGACGCCCTTGGGGTTCCCGGTCGTGCCGCTGGTGTAGATGATGCCGGCCGCGTCGTCGGGCTCGGGGAGGATCGACGGGACGCTCTCGCCGGTCGCGAGGAGCGACGCGTACGAGACCAGGCGGTCGCCCGCGCCGTTGGCGCGCCCGGACGAGGAGGCGCCGTTCGACGCGTGGGCCGCGTCGAGCACGACGACCTTCTGGAGCGAGGGGATGCCGTCGGCGAAGCCGAGCACCTTCTTGGCGATGGCATCGGACGCGACGATGATCACCTTCGCGCCGCAGTCGCGCGCGATGAACTCCCACTCCTTCGGGTGCTGCGCCTCGTACATCGGCACGTGCGCCGCGCCGAGGCCGTAGCAGGCGTAGGCAGACACGGCCCACTCGACGCGGTTGTTCGCGATGATCGCCACCTTGTCGCCGCGCTGCACCCCGAGCGACGCGAGCCCCGCGCGGAAGCGATCGACCATCCCTGCGAAGTCGGCGTAGGTCAGCCACTGCCACCGGCCGTCGGTCTTCGTCCCGAAGAGCTGCCGGCGCGGGTGCTCGGCCATCGACTTCTGGTACAGCTCGACCAGGCTCTTGAAGCGCGACTCGAAATGCATGGCGGGCAGTTAACGGCCGGAGGCCGAGCTGCGCAAGGGGGCCCCGCGGCCTCGGCTGGAGCGCCCGGCCTGATTGGCTATGTTCGCCGCCTCCCCGTGCCCTTCCGCTTCCACGTCCAGACCTTCGGGTGCCAGATGAACGCCCACGACTCCGACCGGATGGCCGGGGTGCTGCGCGCGTCGGGGGGCGTCGCGGTCGACGGCCCGGAGGACGCGGACCTCGTCATCTTCAACACGTGCAGCGTGCGAGAAAAGGCCGAGCAGAAGCTCCGGAGCGAGGTGGGAAAGCTCGCGCCGCTGAAACGCGCGCGGCCCGATTCTCGTCATCGCCATCGCGGGATGCGTGGCGCAGCAGGAGGGCGAGGCGCTCCTCGAGCGCATCCGCCACGTGGACCTCGTCGTCGGTCCCGACAACGTGGCCGAGCTGCCGGCCCTGCTGATGGAACAGCTCGGCGGCGCGCCGGCCATGGCCCGGACCGAGTTCGACACGGCGGCCCCGCGCTTCCTCGCGTGGTCGCCGGAGGAGTCGGCCCCCGCGCCCGTCGCCGCCTTCGTCACGACGATGAAGGGCTGCGACGAGCGGTGCAGCTTCTGCATCGTGCCCTACACGCGCGGCCCGGAGCGGTACCGGCCGGCGCGGGAGATCGTCGAGGAGATCGCGCGGTTCGTCGAGGCGGGGTCGCGCGAGGTGCTGCTCCTCGGGCAGACGGTCGACAGCTTCCGCGATCCGGCGCTGCCTCCGCCGCGCGACGGCGAAGACCCCGACGCGACGCAGTTCCCTCACCTGCTCCGCGAGATTGCGCGCGAGGTCCCGCGCCTCCGGCGCCTGCGGTACACCAGCCCCCACCCGCGGCACGCCACCGCCGAGCTGGCGCAGGCGCACGCGGAGCTCGACGTGCTCGCGCGGCACGTGCACCTGC
The DNA here is from genome assembly GCA_963797395.1 of uncultured delta proteobacterium. GTDB lineage: Bacteria > Myxococcota_A > Polyangia > Polyangiales > Polyangiaceae > Palsa-1150. The sequence goes on along the minus strand of CAWCPA010000006.1, from coordinate 1,831,621 downwards.
CGGTGCAGTCGGGCAGCGACCGCGTGCTCCGACGGATGATCCGCCGCTACACGCGGGCCGAGTACGTCGCGCGCGCCGCCCGGCTCGCGGGCGCGCGACCCGGGCTCACGCTGTCGACCGACGTCATCGTCGGCTTTCCCGGCGAGACCGAGGACGACTTCGCGCAGACGCTCTCGCTCGTGCGAGAGGTGGGGTTCGTCTCGCTCTACGGCTTCAAGTACTCGCCGCGCCCGCGCACGCCCGCGCTGAAGCTCGGCGACGACGTGCCCGAGGGCACCAAGAGCGAGCGCCTCGCGCGGCTCTTCGAGGTCGCCGACGAGCTCGGGGCCGCGAACCTCGCCAGCCTGGTCGGCACGCGGCAGCGCGTGCTCGTCGAGGGCGCGAGCAAGAGCGAGAAGGGCGACCTCTCGCGCGACCGCGTGCAGGGCCGCACCGAGCGCAGCGAGATCGTGCACATCGACGCCCCGGGCGCCGCGCGCCTGGTCGGCGAGGTCGTCGAGGTCTCGATCTCCCGCGCGAACAGGCACTCGCTGGCGGGCGAGCTCACGGCGCCGGTGCCCCCGCCCCTTCCGGCGCCGGTGCCCCCGCCTTCTTCCCGGGGCCGCGCCGAGCCGCGCCGCCTCCCGGTCTGGTGAGTCGCATGCTCTACGACCTCAAGGGCACCCGCCCCCTCCTCGGCAAGTCGGTCTTCGTCGCGCCCGGCGCGCACGTCATCGGCGACGTGCACCTCGGCGACGACGCGAGCGTGTGGTTCGGGGCGGTCGTCCGCGGCGACTCCATGCCCATCCGCATCGGCGCGCGCACCAACGTGCAAGACAACGCCGTCCTCCACATCACCTCGAGCGAGCACGGCTGCATCCTCGGCGACGACGTCACGGTCGGCCACGCCGCGATTGTGCACGGCTGCACGATCGGCCACCGGTGCCTCGTCGGCATGGGCAGCGTCGTCCTCGACGGCGCCGTCGTCGGCGACGACTCGTTCATCGCGGCGGGCTCGCTCGTCACGCCGGGCACGATCATCCCGGCGCGGAGCTTCGTGCTCGGCCGCCCCGCGAAGGTCGCGAGGCCGGTGTCGGAGCGAGACCTCGAAGGCATTCGACTCGCCGCACAGCGGTACGTAGAGTATGCGCGCGAGTTCCAGACCGCGTGCAAGCCCATCGGCTGAACGCGGCGGTCGAAGACGTCCGACCTTCGGCCAAGGGCGCTCCCCGCGCGGTCGGCCACGCCCGACCTTCGGCCAAGGGCGCTCCCCGCGCGGTCGGCCACGCCCGACCTTCGGCCAAGGGCACTCCCCGCGCGGTCGGCCACGCCCGACCTTCGGCCGAGGGCACTCCCCGCGCGGTCGGCCACGCCCGACCGGCCGGGAAACGCCCTCGCCGCGCGGTCGGCCGTGCCCGACCAGCCGGGGAACGCGCTCGGCCGAAGGTCGGCCGTGCCCGCCTACTGGGCGGGCGCGTACGCCGCGGGCAACGACGTGGCCTCCGGCAAGATCGTCACCTTCACCCGCGCGACGCCGGTCTTCAGCATGCCGAGCTCCTTCGCGGCGGCGCGCGACAGGTCGATGATGCGCTCCTTGTGCCCGAAGGGACCGCGGTCGGTGATGCGCACGCGCACGGCCTGGCCGGTATCGGTGCGCGTGACCTCGACCCACGTCCCGAGGGGCAAGGAGCGGTGCGCGGCGGTCATCTTCGTTGGGTCGAAGGGCTCGCCGCTCGCGGTGGGCCGGCCCGCCAGGGCGGCGCCGTACCACGTCGCATATCCGACCTGCGCCTCGGCCCGCGCGGTCGGCTCGCCGTACTCCGCGGCGGTCTCGTAAGCAGGCTCGGGCGCGGGGCGATCCACGCGGTGCGCGCAGCCCGCGAGGGCGATTCGAGACCCCCACGAGGAACGCTGCCGGAGCTCGCATCTCGGGGAGCCTATCCCGACGATGCGCGAACCCCGCCATTTTTCCGAACGTGGGAAATTGACGCGGCCGGTCGCCTCTCCCTCCCTCAGTGCGCGTCCGCCCAGCTATGCCCCCATCCCACGTCGACGAGGAGCGGCACCTCGAGCTTCATCGCGTTCGCCATGCGATCGCGGATGGTCTCGGCGGCGTCCTTCGCGTGCTCCGCGGGCACCTCGAAGACGAGCTCGTCGTGCACCGTGAGGACCATCCGCGCGTGCGGCACCGCGCCGTCGACGCCGAGGCGGATCATCGCGAGCTTGAGGATGTCGGCGGCCGTACCCTGGATCGGCGTGTTGCGCGCGATGCGCTCGGCCTCGAAGCGGAGCGCGCGGTTCGCGGAGTGCAGGTTCGGCAGGAAGCGCCGGCGCCCGAGCAGCGTGCGCACCGCCTCGCCCTGGCGCGCGGTGTCGACGGCGCGTTCCATGAAGCGCGCGACCCCGGCGTAGCGCTGGAAGTACGCCGCGGTGAAGCGCGCCGCCTGCTCGCGCGGGACGCCGAGCTGCTTCGCGAGCGCGCTGTCGCCCATTCCATAGATGACGCCGAAGTTGATTGTCTTGGCCGCGCGCCGCTCGTCGGGGGTCACCTGGTCGCGCGGCTTGTCGAGCACGAGCGACGCGGTGCGCACGTGCACGTCCGCGCCCGTCGCGAAGGCGTCGACGAGCTCCGCGTCTTGCGACAGGTGCGCGAGCACGCGAAGCTCGATCTGCGAGTAGTCGGCGCTCAGGATGACGTGGCCCGGCGGGGCGACGAAGGCGGCGCGGATGCCGCGGCCGATCTCGGTGCGGATGGGGATGTTCTGGAGGTTCGGGTCGCTCGACGCGAGCCGGCCCGTCGCGGCGACGGCCTGGTCGAAGCGCGTGTGGATGCGGCCCGTCGCGGGGTTCACGAACTTCGGCAGCGCGTCGACGTACGTGCCCTTCAGCTTGTCGAGCTCCCGGAACTCGAGGAGCTTCTTCGGCAGGTCGTGGTGCTCGCACAGGGCCTCGAGCACGTCGGCGTCGGTCGAGCGGCCGCCCTTCGGGGTGCGCTTGACCACCGGCAGCTTGAGCTCGTCGAACAGGATCTTCTCGAGCTGGTCGCGCGAGCGCACGACGAAGTCGCGCCCCGCGAGCTCTTTGCACGCGCCCTCGAGCTCGCGCAGCTGCTCCTCCATCCTGGCGCCGATCCTCGCGAGCGTCGGCACGTGCACGAGGACGCCGCGCATCTCCATCGCCGCGAGCACCGACTCGAGCGGCTCCTCCACGTCGCGCATCAGCGCGTCGAGCCGCTCCGTGACCAGGCGCGGCTCGAGGCGCTCCGCGAGCGCCAGCGGCAGCTCGGCCTCGGCGCCCGCGAACGTCGCCGCGGCCTCCACCTCGAGCTCGTCGAACGCCGGGGCCGGCCCGCGCGTCTTCGCGGGCGTCTCGTCGAACCGCGGCAGCACGACGCCGAGCTCCCGCCGCGCGAGCTCCTTCAGCCCGTTCGGGGACTCGGGGTCGAGCAGGTACGCGCCCACCAGCACGTCGAACGTCGGCCCCACGAACGGCGCGCCCATGCGCGCGAGGACGATGGCGGTGCGCTTCAGGTCGTGGCCGACCTTGGCGATCGCCGGGTCGGCGAGCAGCGGCGCGACGCGGTCGCGGACCGAAGCCCAGTCGAGCTGCTTCGGCGCGCCCAGGTACCGGTGCGAGAGCGGCACGTAGTGCGCCCGGCCCGGCTCCGAGGAGAGGGCGAGCCCGAAGGCGTGCGCCCGCATGGCGTCCTCGCGCGTCGCGGCGACCGCGACGCCGATGGCCTTGCGCGCCCGCGCGGCCGCGAGCACCCGGTCGAGCGCCTCGAGGTCGAGCACCACGTCGGAGACGCGCGGGATGGGCGCGGGAGGCGGCGGGGGCGCGCGGTGCTCGCCGGGGCCCTCCGCGCGCGGCGAAAGTCCCGCCGCGTCGTCGCCGTCGTGCGCCGCGTACGACGCGAGCGCGTCGAGCTGGTCGAGCTGCCGCCCGAACTCGAGCTCCGAGTAGATGCGCCGGAGGGCCACGATGTCGGCCCCGCCCCAGAGGAGCTTGGACCGGTCCCACGCGATGGGCGACGAGGCGTCGAGCGTCACGAGCCGCTGCGACACGCGCGCGTCGGGCTCGTGCGTCTTCAGGCTCTCGCGCAGCTTGGGCTTCGAGACGCCGTCGATCCCCGCGTAGAGGGCCTCGATCGACCCGAACTGCGCGAGGAGGTCCGCCGCCGTCTTCGGCCCGACCCCAGGCACGCCCGGCACGTTGTCGCTCGTGTCGCCCGTGAGCGCGAGGAAGTCGCGGACCTGCCCCGGGGGCACGCCGAGCTTCTCGCGCACCTCGCGCGGGCCGTACACGCGGTCGCGCATCGAGTCCCAGAGGACCACCCGGTCGTCCTGGTCGCGGACGAGCTGCATCAGGTCTTTGTCGGCGCTCACGATGACCACGCGCCAGCCTTCGGCGAGCGCCTTCGCCGCCACCGAGGCGATGAGGTCGTCCGCCTCGAAGCCGTCGCGGGCGAAGCAGGCCACGTCCCAGGCGCGGATGATCTCCTCGACGCGCGCCATCTGCTGCGAGAGGTCCGGCGGGGGCGCGGGCCGGGTGGCCTTGTACCGGGCGTCGACCTCGTGGCGGAAGGTGCGCCCCTTCGAGTCCATCGCGACCGCGAAGAGGTGCGGCCGCTTCTCGGCGACGACCTTCTGGAGCATGTTCACGGTCCCGAGGACGGCGTGCGTGGGCTCGCCCTTGGTGCTCGAGAGCGGCGGGAGCGCGTGGTAGGCGCGAAAGACGTACCCCGAGAGGTCGACCAGGTAGAGCACGTCGGCCGCGCCCGCCTCGGGCAGGCGCGCGGACGGCCCCGCGGGGGGAGGCGGGGGGGGAGGCGCGGCGGCGGAGGCTCCCGCTTTACTGGAGCGCGGCATCGCTCGTGGTTAGCCGCGAGGGGGAGAGTCGTCTAATGTTACCCCGCTTCATCGGCGCGGCTCTGCTCATGAACGACTCCCTTCCTCCCGTGCAAGGCCTCGTCGGCGGCAAGTACGAGATCCTCCGCCTCATCGGCCGGGGCGGCATGGGCTCCGTCTGGGAGGGGAAGCACACGAGCCTCGGCACCCGGGTGGCGATCAAGTTCATCGATCCCGAGTACGCCGAGAGCCAGGAGGCCTGCGCGCGCTTCGTGACCGAGGCGCGCGCCGCGGCCACGATCCAGAGCAAGTACGCCATCCAGATCTTCGATCACGGGGTGACCGAGGGCGGGCGCCCGTACATCGTCATGGAGCTCCTCCTCGGCGAGCCGCTCGACAAGCGCCTCGAGCGCCTCGGCCGCCTCACCCTGCCGGAGACGGCGCGCATCATCGGGCACGTCTCGCGGGCGCTCCAGCGGGCGCACGACGCCGGCATCATCCACCGCGATCTCAAGCCCGAGAACATCTTCCTCGTGCGCTCGCCCGACGACGACGACGAGATCGCGAAGGTGCTCGACTTCGGCATCGCGAAGATCAAGGCGCCCCCAGGCGAGGAGGGCCTCTCGAGCAGCACGAAGACGGGCGCGGTGCTCGGGACGCCGTACTACATGTCGCCGGAGCAGGCGCGCGGCCTCCGCAACATCGACCACCGCTCGGATCTCTGGTCGCTCGGCGTCATCGCGCACAAGTGCGTCACGGGCCTCCTGCCGTTCGAGGGCGTGAGCGTGGGCGATCTGCTCGTGAAGATCTGCACGGCGCCGCTGCCCACGCCGTCGGTGACGGTGCCGGGGCTGCCCGCCACCTTCGACGCCTGGTTCGCGCGAGCGCTCGAGCGGGAGCCCGCGGCGCGCTTCTCGCGCGCGATGGAGCTCGCCGACGGCCTCGCCTTCACGGCCGGCCTGAGCGCGCGGGCCCCGACGTCGAGCCAGGACGCCGTCTCCCCCGTCCCGGCGCCGGCGCGCGCGGGATCCGCTGTGTCGGGATCGGCGCCGACGATCTCGGGGGCCATCCCCGGGGCCGGCGTGACGTCCGCGCCCATCACCGCGCCTTCGATCACGACCAGGCCGTCCCGCGGGGTCTTGTTCGCGGCCGTGGCCGCGGCGATCGCGGGCGCGGCGATCGGCGTGGCCGCCGTCGTGAAGTTCGCGTCGCCGAGCCCCGCGCCGGGCGCCGCGGGCGCCCTCGCCGCCGCTTCGATGTCCGCGGCCGCGGTCCCCGGCGGGCCAATCCCGTCCGGCACGCCTCTCCTCTCGGCCGTGCCCGCTCCGCCGCCGGCCAACCCCGCTGTCTCGGCGTCGAACCTGCCCGCGGCCCCTGCGACGACGCGCCCCACAGCTCCGGCGGCGAAGCCCCTCCCCGCCCTCACCGCTCCCGCGTCTCCGGGCGCCGCGGCCCACGCCAAGCCCGCCCCGGGTCCCCTCCCGGCTGCGGCGACTCCCGCCCTTCCTCCCACCCCGGCGCCCAAGCCCGCAGCGAAAGCACCTTCGCCAAACACGGCCGATCCCGGATACTGATCCCACAGGGGTTGAATCCGTGATGAGGACCCGCCTTCACTTCTTCTTTGGTTGTTGGTCGTTCACCGGCGCGCTGGTGGCGCCTCTCCTCGCTGCAGGCACCGCGAGCGCCCAGGTCTCGGACGGCGAGCGCGCGGGCGCCCGCGAGCTCTTCATGCAGGGCGACGCGCTCCAGCGCGATGGCCATTTCACCGAGGCGCTCGACAAGTTCCAGCGCGCCCAGCAGGTGTACGGCGCGCCCACGAACGTCCTCCGCATCGCCGAGTGCGACGCGGCGCTCGGCCGGCTCGTGGAGTCGGCCGAGGCCTATCGCGAGGTGCTGCGCACGCCTCTCCCGCCGGGCGCCCCCCCCGCCTTCCAGGGGGCCGTCGAGCAGGCGAGGGCGGAGCTGTCGCAGGTCGAGCCGCGCATCCCGAAGCTCACCGTCCGGGTGCAGCCCGTCGGGGTGCAGGGGCCGCAGATGCAGATCGACGGGCAAAACGTGCCCGCGGCCTTGCTCGGCGAGCCGGTGCCGCTCGATCCGGGCACGCACAAGATCTCGGTGATCGCGCCGGGATACGCGATGACCGAGGGCGCCATCGAGCTCAAGGAGCACGAGACGAAGACCGCGGCGGTCAACCTGAACGCGATCCCCGGGGTCACCTACGCGCCCGCCACTGCCGCCGCTCCCGCGCCTCCGCGCGCGGAGGCTGCCGCCGATCCGCCTGCGCCCCCGCCTCCTCCGCCGGACGCGGCCGCGGAGCCACGGCACTCGAGCCTCGGTCTCCTCTTCGGCCTCCACCTGGGCGCCGAGGGGGCCGCCGGGACCGTGCCCAACTCGCAAGGCAACGACTACGTGTCCGCGAGCGACTACGCCTCGGGAGGCGTGTCGTTCGGACTCGATGGCGCATTCCGCTTCGGCCGCCGGTGGATGGTGGGCCTCACCGTCGACCACGCCGGCCTGAACTCGGGGAACACGGCCGCCACCAGCTCGAACACCACGCTCCTCGCCGCGAACATCGCGTTCACGACCAACCCCGATCGCGTGGGGTTCTACGCCGAGCTCGGCGTCGGCGAGCGCTGGTTCACCGAGCACGACGCCAGAACGGGGACTCGGAGCAGCATCGGCTTCCAGGACGCGGCCTTCGATCTGGGCCTCGGCATCTGGATCCCGGCCGGCCGGTACGTGCGAATCCTGCCGAAGTTCACGGTCAGCCTCAGCTCGTTGAAGCAGACGAACGACAGCGGCTCGGGCGACTCGGGCACCAGCGACGACGCCAACGTGGTGACCGTCTGGACGCTCGGCGTGAGCGGCTTCTACAACCTCGATCTCTGACGGCACCGCGGGCGAGAGCGAAGGGGCCCCCGGCCGCGAAAAGCGAGCCGAACGGCGCCCTTTTCGACAGCCGTGTGCAACGAAATACAAGCGCATACAATTGTCTCGCTCGCTTTCGACTAACCCCGAAAGCATGCACTTCGCGCTCTGCACGGCGTATTTCGCCGTGCTCTTGGCCCTCGCGATGTACGGGCTTCACCGGAGCCACCTCGTCTTCACCGTGCTGAGGCACCAGCGGAGGGTGCGCCACCTGAAGGAGGGCGTGCCGGCGTTGCCGCTCGCGGGCATCGAGTCGCGCGGGGAGCTCCCGTTCGTGACCATGCAGCTCCCGCTCTACAACGAGGCCACGGTGGCCGACCGGCTGCTCGAGCACGTCGCGGCGATCGAGTGGCCGCGCAGCCGCTTCGAAATCCAGGTCCTCGACGACTCGACCGACGAGACCCGCGCGCTCGTGCGCGAGAAGGTCGACGAGCTGCGCGAGCGCGGCCTCCACGTGACGTACATCCACCGCGTCGATCGCACGGGCTACAAGGCCGGCGCGCTCGACAACGGCCTCAAGGTCGCGAAGGGCGATCTGGTCGCGATCTTCGACGCCGATTTCCTGCCGCAGGCCGACTTCCTCCGCGCGGTGGTCCCGCACTTCATCGACGACCCGAAGGTCGGGATGGTGCAGGCGCGCTGGGGCCACTTGAACCGCGAGCACTCGCTGCTCACGCGTACGCAGGCGCTCATGCTCGACGGGCACCACCTCGTCGAGAACCGCGCGCGCGCGGCCGCGGGCTGGCTCTTCAACTTCAGCGGAACGGGCGGCATCTGGCGCAAGGCGGCGATCGCGTCGGCCGGCGGCTGGCAGCACGACACGCTCACCGAGGACCTCGATCTCAGCTACCGCGCGCAGCTCGCGGGCTGGCGCTTCGTGTACCGCGAGAACGTCGTGACGCCGGCGGAGCTCCCCGAGGACATCAGCGCCTTCCGCGCGCAGCAGTTCCGGTGGGCCAAGGGCACCGTGCAGACCGCGCGAAAGCTCATGGGACGCCTGATGCGTGCCGAGCTCACCTGGATGCAGCGGGTGGAGGCGTTCTTCCATCTCACGCCGCACTTCGCATATCCGCTGATGGTCTTGCTCAGCCTGCTGCTCCTCCCGGCGCTGGTCCTCATGCCGGCGACCAACACGAGGGCCATGCTGATGATCGACCTGCCGCTCGTCATCGGCACGACGGGCTCGCTGGCCGGCTTCTATGCCATGGCCGAGTCCGGGCAGGGGCGCTCGCCCTTCGGGGCCCTGCGGCGCCTTCCGGCGCTCCTGGCGCTGGGCGCCGGGCTGGCGCCCCACCTGACGAAGGCCGTGTGGGAGGGACTGCGCTCGATGTCCGGCGAGTTCGTCCGCACTCCGAAGAAGGGCATGCGCCAGGGGCGGTATCGGGCCGCGGCGGACCTGCCCATGACCGAAACGGCCCTTTGCCTGATCTCCGGGGCCAGCACGACGGCGTCCATCGAGACGGGGCACTTCTTCGCGACGCCCTTCGCCCTCCTTTTTACGTTTGGGTATGGCTATGTCGCCTTCTTCGTTGCCTTCGAGCAGATGGCACGCAGGAAGGCGCATCCCCTGCCCGCCCCCGCCGCCTCCGAAGAGCTCGCAGCCTAGAGCGACCGTCGTTCCGAAGGAACGACGGCCAGCTCTATTTTTGCCTAGTTTGGGGAGCATCCGACCTTTGAGCGTCCCGTTCGAAGGACTCCTGCTCCAAAGGCGCCGCCAGGCATGGCTCCCAGGTACGCGCCCATCTCCGAGGTACGCGCGTAGGGGAGCTCTCGAGGGGAGCTCGAGCTCTTGCTCCCCTCGACCATGACGTCTCCGAGTGCCGGCCGCGGCCGCCAGTAGACCTTCGCCTGGATTCGCGCTTAGACTCCAGACTTCGAAAGAGCGAGCTGGGGGGAGAAGAGACGATCATGACGAAAGCGGAGATCGTCCAAGCGCTTTACAGCAAGGTAGGCGGGTTCTCTCGCAAAGAGTCCGCCGAGCTCGTGGACCTCGTCTTCGAAATGATGAAGGAGACGCTGGGCCGCGGGGAGAAGATCAAGGTCAGCGGGTTCGGCAACTTCGTGCTGCGCGACAAGCGGCAGCGCCCGGGCAGAAACCCGCAGACGGGGCAGCCCATTCGCATCAGCGAGCGGCGCGTGCTCACGTTCAAGGCCAGCCAGATCTTGAAGCAGGCGCTCAATCAGCGGGCGCTCGCGGCGAGCGCGGCCAGCGCGAACGGCGTCGCTTCGATGGCCGACAGCGCGATCACGACCGCCGCGATCGCGAAGGACTGAGCGCCGCGATGGGAGAGGCCAGCCGCGAGACCTTGCCGGCGAAGCTCTACTTCCGCATCGGCGAGGTCGCCGAGCTCGTCGGGGTCGAGCCGCACGTGCTGCGGTACTGGGAGCGGGAGTTTCGCGCGATCCGGCCGACGAAGAGCGCGAAAGGCCAGCGCGTCTACTCGCGCCGCGACGTGGAGAACCTGATGCGCGTGCGCGAGCTCCTCTACCGCGAAGGTTTCACGATCGCGGGCGCGAAGAAGAAGCTTCAGCGCGCTGGCGTCGAGCCGCGCAACGCCGGCGATCTCGACTCCGGCGAGGCGGCCAAGCTGCGCGGGCAGCTCCAGGCGATGCGCGCCGAGATCGAGGCGTTTCTCGAGGAGCTCGAGTCGCGCGGTCGCTGACGGCGGCGCGGGCGCCCGGGCCTGGCCCGGAGCGCTGGCCCCGGGAGCCCGGGGAGCGTCCGGAGGGTGGGCCGAGGCCCACGAAACTCCGAAGGCGCTTACGCTCGAGCCAAGAAGTGATAGAACGCCGGCCCAATGCCTCGGCTCTGCCGCTCGCACTTCCTTGCCGCCCTCGCGCTCGCCGCGCCGCTCGCCACGCCCGCACTGGCCCTCGCGCAGGACGCGACGGGCCCGGCGGCGCCGAGCGCCGCCCCAGCGAACCAGCCCGCCCCGCCGGTGAACATGCCGCCGCCCGCGACGCCGGCCCCGCCGGCCGCGAGCGCCCCACCCGCGCCCGCCCCGAGCGACCGGCCCGCCCTCATCGGGCCGGTGCCGATGACGCCCCCGCCGCCGGCCGCGAGCCCCTCGATGGTGAACCCCACCCGCGACCAGCAGGCGCTCGCGGCGCAGGGCGCCCTCCGGCCCGACAACGGCGAGGTGGCCTCCCCCGACCACGAGGTGTTCAGCGACGAGTGGTGGGGCCGCGTTCGCCCGACCGTCCAGCTCCACGGGTACTTCCGCACGCGCGGTGACCTGTTCCAGAACCTGGGCCTCGGCCGGCACAACAGCACGTTCCAGGGCAACGACCCGCAGTACCTGGCGCCCCTGCCCCTCGACCAGAGCTATCAGGGCATCAGCGGCGTCACCGGCGCCAACGTGAACCTGTGCGGCCCGCAGGCGAACAGCGTTTGCCACGACGAGACCGAGTCGAGCGCCGACATGCGGCTCCGGCTCGAATCCGGAGATCGTCATCTCCGACAACCTGCGGATCGTCAGCGAACTCTTCCTGCTCGACAACGTGGTCCTCGGGTCGACCCCGGAGGCGTACGCCATCCAGCCGGGGTCCAACGCGGGCGGCACCACGTCCCAGCCCGGCGTCAAGTCGTCGGCGTACACGTCGGCCGGCTACAACTCGTTCGCGCCCATCGGCTTCCTCTCCCAGACCCAGGGGCCGCCCACGGCGGGCGTGAACTCGCTTCAGAACTCGATCAGCGTCGAGCGGGTGTGGGGCGAGTACATGACCCCCGTCGGCCAGCTCCGCTTCGGCCGCATGCCCGGACAGTGGGGTCTCGGAATGCTGGAGAACGCCGGCGACGGCATCGACAGCGACTACCAGACGAACCTCGACCGCATCATGTTCGTCACGGGCATCAAGCCGCTCGACCTCTACTTCGGCGGCATGTGGGACTTCGTGTCGACCGGCCCGACGAACGCCACGGCGTACAGCGTGTACGGCGGCGAGCCGTACAACGTCTGCAACCTGTGCAACGTGAACGAGTGGGCCGCCTTCGTCGCGCACAAGACCAACCCGGAGGTCCAGCGCCTGGCCCTCGCCCACGGCGACCTCGTGGTGAACGGGGGCCTCTACGCCAAGTTCCGCTCGCAGTACCTCGACGTGAACAGCACGGTGCCGGAGGGCAGCGGCCAGACGCCGCAGTCGGTCGACACCAACCTGCCGGACAACGGGCTCGAGTCGCGGCGCGCCTGGGCGTTCACGCCCGACCTCTGGGTGCAGGCCCTCTGGCAGAAGCTCCGCGTGGAGGCCGAGGCGGCGTTCGTGGGCGGCGAGATCGGCGGCCTCCAGGCCCCGGGCTTCGACGCGGTCTACAACGACACCGCCGACATCCGGCAGTGGGGCGTCGCCGTGCAGACCGAGTACAAGGCCATCGAGGACAAGCTCGACCTCCAGTTCGGCTTCGGCTGGGCCAGCGGCAACCCCTGGACGTACAACACCGCGCCCGCGGCGGGCGCCGCGAACAACGGCGCGATCGTCCAGGGCCCGCAGCTGCCGCAGGCGTTCAACGACATCGGCCCGCTCTCCGAGTTCGCGTTCCACCCCGACTACCGGGTGGACCTCATCTTCTTCCGGAACATCCTGCAGCGCGTCCAGGGGGCGTACTACTTCCGCCCGAGCGTCGACTACGACTTCCTCAAGCACGCGAACGGCGAGAAGTTCGGCGGCGGCGCGGCGGTGATCTGGAGCCGGGCGAGCGACTTCATTCAGACCCCCGGCCACCACCGCGACCTCGGCGTGGAGCTCGACGTGAGCCTCTACTACCAGTCGAAGGACGGCTCGCTCAACGACGACCCGACGAAGCTCGGCGGCTTCTACGCCATGCTGCAGTACGGCGTCTTCTTCCCCCTCGCGGGCCTCGACTACTTCCTGCCCACGAACCTGCCCGATTCCAGCCTGGCGACGGCGCAGGCCGTGCGGCTCTTCCTGGGCATCGCTTTCTGACCTCTGCCCCGAAAACGATGGGCGCGGCGTGACAAGCCCCTGGTCGGGCAAGGCGAGGCGACGTAACCTCTGGCTGCGCCGCGGCTGAAGGCTCCACCTCAAAGATGGCGAAGATTCTCATCGTCGACGACCAGCGCAACATGCGCACGACGCTCTCGATGATGCTGCGCGGGGCCGGGTACGAGGTCGACGAGGCGGCAGACGGGGAGCAGGGCGCGGAGCGCGGCGCCACGGGCGCGTACGACGTCGTCCTGACCGACCTGCGCATGGGGACCAAGGACGGCATCGACGTCCTCCGCTCGACGAAGGACTCGCACCCGCTCACGGAGGTCATCGTGATGACCGCCTACGGCACCATCGAGAGCGCGGTGGAGGCCATGCGGCTCGGGGCCTTCGACTACATCCAGAAGCCCTTCACGGAGCAAGAGCTCCTCGTGAAGGTCGCCAAGGCGCTGGACAACCGGCGCCTGGCCGGCGAGGTCACCTTCCTCGCGAGCGAGTTCAAGGACCGGTACAAGTTCGAGAACATCATCGGCCGATCGCGAGCCATCCGCGAGGTGCTCGGGCGCATCGTGCGCATCGCCCCGACCGACGCGATCGTGCTCATCACCGGCGAGAGCGGCACCGGCAAGGAGCTCGTCGCGAAGGCGATCCACGCGAACAGCAAGCGCGGGGAGCGGCCCTTCGTGCCGGTCAACTGCGCGGCCATCACCGAGAACCTGCTCGAGAGCGAGCTTTTCGGGCACGCCAAGGGGTCGTTCACCGGCGCGGTGAGCGCGCGCAAGGGCCTCTTCGAGGAGGCCGACGGGGGCACGTTCTTCTTCGACGAGATCGCCGAGACGCCCATCACCTTCCAGGCCAAGCTCCTCCGCGCGATCCAGGAGAACGAGATCCGCCGGGTCGGCGAGAACAAGCCCATCCGCGTGAACGTCCGGGTCATCGCCGCGACGAACCAGGACCTCCTCGACGCGGTGGCCGAGCGGCGCTTCCGGCAGGACCTCTACTACCGCCTGAACGTGGCGCGCTTCCAGCTTCCGCCCCTCCGCGAGCGGCGCGAAGACATCCCGGATCTCACCAGCTACTTCCTCGAGAAGTTCGCCCGGAAGATGGGCGTGCGGCCCAAGCTGCACGACAACGTCAACGACTCGCTCATGCACTTCGACTTCCCGGGCAACATCCGGGAGCTCGAACACATGATCGAGCAGGCGGTCGCGCTCGTGCAGAACGGCGTCATCACCGTCGACGACCTGCTCCCGCCCGCCCCCTCGAGCTCCCCGCACGCGCCGCCGAACGCCGGCGGCCGCGCCCTGGCCGACGTGGTCGACTCGGCCGAGCGGACCGCCATCGAGGGGGCCCTCCGCGACAGCGACGGCAGCCGCGAGAAGGCAGCGGAGCTGCTGAGCATCTCGCCGACGACGCTTTGGCGGAAGATGACCCGCCTGGGCATCACCTTCGACGGCGGTCGCGGCTAGGGTCCCGCGGAAGCGGGGTCAGCCGGGCTTTTTCGGCGCGAAGCAAACTTCGCAGCCGAGCGGTCGAACCGACCCGCCCCGGCGCACGCTAGGGGGTTTCCGGGGGGGGCGCCGCCGCCGCCGGCGAATGCACTCTTGAACGGCGCGATGCACAGGTGAAACACGGCCGAGGGCCCCGGCGGCAAACGCATCGGGAATAGACGCACCGCTTCCTTCGAAACGAGCGGCATACCCATTGCTCCACTGCTCGACAGGCACGGAGAGGGCAGCATCCACTGCGCCCCCGGCTCCGTGCCGAAGCATTTTCGCGGTCAGCAGAACCGAGCGGCGCCGGCCGTCACCAGGGAAACCGGCTGGGATAGGGGAAAGGGCAGCATCTTGTCTCGTGTGCTGGTGGTCGACGAGCAAGCCAACCAGGCGCGCGTCATGGCGATCGGGTTGCGCATCGAGGGCTTCGAGGTCGACACCTGCGCCGGCTCCGTCGAGGCGCTCGAGCGGCTCGCAGCTCGCCCGTACGACATCGCGATCGTCGACCTGATGCTGCCCGGCACGAACGGCATCCAGCTCGCCCGCCTCGTCCGCGACCTCCACCCCGCCACCCGGGTCGTCCTGACGAGCGCCTATCACCTGAGCGAACGGCAGCTCGCCCGGGCCGACTGCGGCGCGGCGGGCTTCGTTCCGAAGCCGCTCGACCTCGGGGAGCTCGCCGAGTTCCTGCGCGCCAAGGCGGCGGCCAGCGAGCCGGGGGGCCCGCTCCCGAGCGAAGGCCTCGCCGGCGCACGACCCCGCGCGGTTGCGGGGGCGGCCGCCCCGCGGTAGTCCGGCGCGGCTTGCGCGTCGACGCCCTCCACTACGAGCTCCCGCCCGATCGCATCGCGCAGCGGCCCGCCGAAGACCGCGAGCGCGCGCGGCTGATGCACCTGCCCGGCGGGTCCGCACCCGACGAGGCGCGCGGCCTCGAGCATCGAAGCGTCGCCGACCTGCCCGACCTCCTGCCGCCCGGCGCGCTCGTCGTCCTCAACGACACGCGCGTGATGCCGGCCCGGCTCCTCGGGAAGAAGCGCGACACGGGCGGGCGGGTCGAGGTCTTCCTCTTGCGGCGCACCGGGAACACGGAGGTGCAGGCGCCGGGGCCGTCGGGGGCGATCGAAGCGCGGCCCGCCGAGGTGTGGAGCGCCCTGGGCAAGTCGAGCAAGCCGTTCCGGTTCGGGGCCGACGTGGAGATTCCCCGGCGCGACGGGCCCGGCGCGCCGCTGCAGGTCCGGCTCCTCGGGCGCTCCGAGGGCGACGGTCTCCTCGAGGTCGCCCTCTGGACCGCCGACGGCACGCCCGTCGAGGCGGCGGTGGAGGCCTGCGGCCACGTCCCGCTGCCGCCGTACATCAAGCGCGAGGACTCGAGCGAGGACTCCGACCGCTATCAGACCGTGTACGCGCGCGAGCCCGGCGCGGTCGCGGCCCCGACGGCGGGCCTGCACCTGACGCAGGGGCTCCTCGACCGCATCCGGGCTCGCGGCTGCTCGATCGCGACGCTGACGCTCCACGTGGGGCTCGGCACATTCCAGCCCGTGCAGGTCCAGGATCTCGACGACCACCCGATGCACACCGAGCGCTTCACGTTGCCGCAAGCGACAGCGGAGGCCATCGCGGCGGCGCGCGCACGAGGCGCGCCCGTCGTGGCGATCGGCACGACCACGGCCCGGGCGCTCGAGAGCGCGGCGGACCCGGCTGGCGGGCCGAACGGGGGCATGGTGCGCGCCAGCGCCACGAGCGAGGAGACGCGGCTGCTCATCCAGCCGGGCTATGGGTGGCGGGTGGTCGACGGGCTCTTCACGAACTTCCACCTGCCCTGCTCGACGCTCCTCGCGCTCGTGTGCGCGTTCGCGGGGCGCGAGAGGGTGCTGGACGCGTACCGCGTGGCGGTCGAGCAGAACTACCGCTTCTTCTCCTACGGCGACGCGATGCTCCTCTGGAGGGCGTCGTGAGGCCCCCCACCCCGGGGTTCGGGTTCCGCGTGCTCGCCCGCGATGGGCACGCCCGGCGCGCCATCTTCGAGACGCCCCACGGTCCGGTCGACACGCCGACCTTCATGCCCGTGGGCACCCAGGGCAGCGTGAAGACGCTCGCGCCGCGCGAGGTCGCCTCGACCGGCGCCCGCATCGTGCTCGGCAACACCTACCACCTCATGCTGCGGCCCGGCGCCGACTCGATCGCCCAGCGCGGCGGCCTCCACGAGTTCACGCGGTGGCCGCACGCGATGCTCACCGACTCGGGCGGCTTCCAGGCGTACTCGCTCTCGACCGGCGCGCCGGGCAAGGCAAGCAACGCGTCGCTCGTCGAGCTGGCCGAGGAGGGGTTCGCGTTCAAGTCGCACCTCGACGGGTCGAAGCACACGCTCACCCCGGAGGACGCGGTTCGCGTGCAGGGCCTCCTGGGCGCCGACGTCCAGATGCAGCTCGACGTCTGCCCGCCCGGCGAGTCGCCGCGAGACGCGGTCGAGGCGGCCGTGGCGCGCACCACCCGCTGGGCGAGGCGGGCTCTGGCGGCGCCCCGGCCGGAGCGGCAGGCGCTCTTCGGCATCGTGCAGGGCGCGTGCTTCGCCGACCTGCGCCGCGGACACGCCGACGACCTCGGCGCCCTGCCCTTCGACGGGCTCGCGCTGGGGGGTTTCTCCGTGGGCGAGCCCATCGAGCGGATGCACGAGACGCTCTCACAGGTCGCCTCCGCGCTCGACGCGGAGCGCCCTCGTTACGTCATGGGCATCGGCACGCCCGTCGACCTCATCGTCGCCATCGGGGCGGGCGCCGACATGTTCGACTGCGTCCTTCCCACGCGAAACGCGCGAAACGGCCAGGCGTTGACCCGGTTCGGCCGCGTGGTGATCAAGCAAGCGCGCTTCAAGGACGACCCGCGCCCCATCGACGAGGCGTGCGCCTGCGCGTGCTGCGCCGAAGGGTTCTCGCGCTCCTACCTCCGCCACCTTTACCTCGCCGGAGAGATCCTCTGCCTCCGGCTCCTCTCGCTCCACAACCTGCACTGGTACGGCGAGCTGATGGCGCTCGCCCGCGCCGCCATCGCCGAGGGCCGCTACGAGTCCTGGGCGCGCGACGCGCGAAACGCGCTGGCGGCCGGCGAAGCCTGAATACCGGCGTTGTGCCGGTGGTTCCGGACGCGTACGCTCGAGGGATCGGCAGAACATGTCTGACGAGAAACGACCGCTCGGCAAGATCCTGCTCCAGCGAAAGCTCGTGTCGCAGCAGGAGCTCGACACCGCGCTGAAGGCGCAGAAGCGCACGCCGACCCCGGTGCCCCTGGCTTCGCAGCTCGTCGAAGACGGCACGGTCAAGGAGGTCGACGTCCTCCGCGCGCTCTCCGAGCAGCACGGCGTGCCGGGGATCGATCTCACGCAGATCGTCATCCAGCTCGACCACCTCGAGACCGTCCCGCGCCACCTCGCCGAGACCCATCGCGTGCTTCCCGTGCTCGTGCGCGGCGACCGCATCTACCTCGCGACCGAGGATCCGAACGCAAAGCGCATCGTCGACGAGCTCGAGTTCGTGACGGGGAAGAAGGTCTACTCGTACGTCGCGGTCCACTCTACCCTCGTGCGGGCGATCGCGGCCGCCTACGACGCCAAGGCCCGCGGCGAGACGCACTACGTCGGGCCCGACGTGCCCGAAGAGAAGCTGCGGCAGCTCGGCGTGTCGGTGGCGCGCGTCGATGCGGCATCGCGCAAACTGCCCGAGGCGGCGGAGCCGGCCGTGGTCGTCGACGAGGCCGTCGCCGCGGCGTCGACCACCTCGGAGGTGTCGACGAGCGATTTCGGCGTCATCGACAGCGAGGTGTCGAGCGTCGCGAACCTGCCCGACGAGCTCCGGGTGGGGGCGAAGCAGGCCGCGAGCGTGGCGGCCACCGGATCGGGGAAGCTCATTCTCGTCGTCGACGACGAGGAGGAGATCCGCAAGCTGCTGAACCGCCTCCTCACGCAGAAGGGCTACCGCGTGATCGAGGCCGACCGCGGGCTCCTCGCCCTGCGGCTCGTGAAGGATCACCTGCCCGATCTCATCATCCTCGACGCGATGTTGCCGGAGCTCCATGGCTTCGACATCGCGAGGCGAATCAAGGGCAGCGCCAAGTACGGGCACATTCCCATCGTCATGGTCAGCGCGGTGTACCGCGGCTGGCGCATCGCCGAAGATCTCAAGCAAAACTACGGCGTCGAGGAGTACGTCGAGAAGCCGTTCCGCATCGCCGCGCTGCTCGAGGTCGTCGCGCGCCTCCTGCCCGCGGCCGAGACGAAGGCGGCCCCTCCACCGGCCTCGCGCGACCCCGAGTACCTGTCCGCCGAGGCCGAGAAGGCCCTACGGGAGGGCATCCTGGCGTACAAGAGCGGCCTCATCGACGACGCCATCGATCACTTGAAGCGCGGCATCGACATCGACCCGCTCTCGTACCGGCTCCACTTCCACCTGGCGCTCGTCTACGGCAAGCGCGGCCAGATCTACGAGGGCATCCAGGAGCTCGAACGCGCCATCGATTTGCATCCGCGTCACTTCTCGGCGCTGAAGAACCTGGCGGTCCTCTACGAGAAGGCCGGGTTCAAGAACAAGGCCGTCGAGATGTGGGAGCGTTGTGCATCTCTGGCGCCCGACGAGCCCACCCGCGAGTCGGTCAAGCAGCACCTTCGGCAGCTCATTTGAGGGCCTCGCGCGGCCGACGGCTTCCTTGCTACGGTCACCTTCGGATAGTGTGATGGCTCGGAGTCGGCGCCGGTGAAGTTCTTCTGCGAACAGTGCAAAGCGAAGTACCAGATCGCCGACGAGAAGGTCGCCGGCAAGACGGTCCGCATGAAGTGCCGCAAGTGCGGCCACGTCATCGAGCTTCGCGCCGAGGTCACCGAGTCGAGCGCCATCGCGCACGCTCCGTCCCTCAACGCCGGCGTCCCGGGTGACGCCGCCGCGAGGCCCGCGGCGCCCAAGCCCCCTGCCCGGCCGCCGCCGCGGCCCAGCGCGCTCGCCACCAGCCTCACGTCCCAGAAGCCGCCCGCGCCTCGCCCCGGCACGCCCGGCGCGCTCGCCGGCGCGTTCAAGACCAACGTCCAGCGCGAAGACGAGACGTCGGCGCCCTTCGACATGGCCGATCTCGCGCCGGGCGACGACTGGTACGTCGCGGTCAACGGCGTGCCGGTGGGGCCCATCCGCATCGCGGAGGTGCGGCGCAAGGCGGCCCTCGGCGCGGTCAACGAAGACTCGCTGGTCTGGCAAGAAGGCCTCGACGAGTGGCGTCCGCTCAAGACGTTCCCCGACCTGCTCTCGAACGTGCGCGAGGCGGCGGCGGGCGGGCGCATCTCGATCACGCCGCCACCGCCCGACGTTCGGCCGAGCAGCCCGCCCCCGCCGCGCGCGCCGTCCATGCGCACGGGCACGCCGAGCGCCATCCCCGGGCGCGGCGGCTCCTCGCGGCCGCACTCGAACACGCCCCCGCCGGCGGCGCGCAGCAACGTCGTGCCGATCACCTCGCGCCTCGCGACGGCGGAGCGGCTCGACGAGGCGCCCACCGAGATCGGCGCCTTCCATCCGGTGCCCTCCACGGCGCCCGATCCGTTCGCGCTGCAGCCCGCGGCGTCGGCGCCCATCGCGCCCGTGCTCGAGAGGCCGCCGGTGGTCGCGCCTGCGCCTGCCGCCCCGATGGTCGCGAGCTTCGCCGCGGAGTCTGTCGTTCCGAAGAAGAAGGACGAAGGCAGGCCGCTGCCCTGGATCCCGATTGCCATGGTCGCGAGCGCGATGGCGTTCGGCATCGTGGCGGCCTTCCTCCTCTTCAGCAAGCCCGCGCCGGCTCCGGTCGTGACCGTCGCGGCGCCCCCGCCCGCGCCTGCGCCCCCGCCGCCCACCGCGTCCGCCGCGGCCCTCGCCCCACCGGAGCCGGTGCCCAGCGCCGCGCCCGCGCCCGCGCCCACGCACGGGCCGGTGGCCATGGCGCCGCACAATAGCGGGGCGACGTCTTCCCCGCCCTCGAACGGCCGTTCCCTCGACCTCCACTCGCTCTCGGGCACGAACGTCGCGCCCGTCGGGGACGAGCCTGCGGGGGAGTCGCCCGCGGCCGCCGGCCAGTGCCTCTCGGGCGGACAGGTCCAGCAGGTCATCCAGATGCACCAGCTCGCGATCCGTCGCACGTGCTGGGAGCGGAACCCGACCGCCAAGCCCACGGTCAACGTGAGCGTCAACATGACGGTCGGCGGCGACGGGAGCGCGCAGAGCGTCTCGGCGAGCGGCGACGAGCCCTCGGTCGCCAAGTGCATCGAGAACGACGTGCGAAACTGGCACTTCCCGGCGATGGGCTGCTCCCAGAAAACGGGCTTCTCGTTCAAGTTCGTGCGTCAATAGCGGCCATGCACGCAAACCGAGTCGCCGGGCTCGCCGCGCTCCTCGCCGTCCCCGCCGTCCTCGCGACGGCATGCGCGGGCAACAGCGGCAGCGCGTCGTCGAGCGCGAACGCTCCCCCGCCCGCCGGCCAGCCGCAGCCCGGGTACGGGCCGCAGGCCCAGGGCTACCCGCCCGGCTACCCGGCGCAGCCCGGATACGCCCAGCAGCCCCCGCCCGGCTACCCGGCGCAGCCCGCGCAGGGCTATCCCCCGCCGCAGGGCTACCCTGCGCAGCCGGGGTACGGCCAGCCGCAGCCCGCCTATCCCCCGCCGCAGGCTGCCCCTCCCGGTTATCCCGGGCAGCCCGCCCCCGCCCCTTCGCCGGCGTATCCGCAACCGCAGCCCGGCTACCCGCCGCCGCAGCAGGCCGGTCCGGCGCCCGCGCCGTCCGGGTCGGCCGCGCCCCCGCTCGCGCCGGTGGACCTCACGAGCCTCCAGGGCATCTTGAGCGGCATCCAGGGCGCCATCAGCGGCCAGACGGTCCCCGCGGGCGGCATGCCCGGCGACCTCACCGACATCGGCCTGAAGGCGCTGGCCTCTCACGTCGCGCCGGGGATGCAGCCCGACGGGCCCGAGCTGAAGCAACAGCTCAACGAAGGGCAGCATGCGGTGACGTTCGTGATCCTCGACGCGAGCAAGTGCTACGCGATCGTCGGCTTCTCGCCGATCGGTGGCGTGAAGAACCTCGACCTCAACCTGCTCGCGCCGCCCTTCTTCAACCTGCTGGCGGGGCAGGACCTCACGAAGAACAACACCCCGACGATTGGCGCCGCGCCCAGCCCGATGTGCCCGATCCTCACGGCCCAGATCGAGTACAAGCTCGACGTCTTCGCCCAGTCGGGGTCGGGGCCGGTCGCGGTCCAGATGTACTCGAAGCCGCGGTAATCGCGCGGGTTTGCGCGCGCTCGAGCTGCGCGCGGCGGGGCGCCCGGCAACCGCGCCGGCCTAGCGCCGATGGGGAAGGATGACCACCCTGGTTCATCTGACCTCGCTGGACCCCCGCTACCCCTCGCGCCTCCGCGGCCTCGAACGAGCCCCCGCTTCCCTCGCCGTGAGGGGAGGCCCCATCGAGGCCCCGGTCGTGGTGGCGATTGTCGGTTCGCGTGAGGCCACGCCCCGGGCGACCTGGTACGCAGGGATGCTCGCGGACCGGCTGGCGTCGGCCGGCGCCGTCGTGTGCTCGGGCGGGGCCCTGGGCATCGACGGCGCCGCGCATCGAGGCGCCCTCGCTGCCGGGGGTCGCACCTGGGTCGTCGCTCCCACCGGCCCGAGCGGCTGCTTTCCGCCCGAGCACGCGCCGCTCTTCGAAGAGGTCGCGCGGGGGCCGGGCGCGATGATCTGGCCGCTGGCCCGCACCGTCGCGCACACCGCGTCGTTCCGCGCGCGAAACCGCGTGCTGGTCGCGCTCTCCGACGCGGTGGTGGTCGTGCAGGCGGGCCGGCGATCGGGTGCGCTGCACGCGGCCGGGTGCGCACGAAAGCAGCGGAAGCCGCTCTGGGTGGTCCCGCCCGCCCCCTGGGCGAAGGGCTTCCAGGGATCGCGGTACTTGATCGAAACCGGTGCGCTTCCACTTACACGCTCGCACCTATTGCTTCGATCGCTGGCGCTCTCGGACAGGAAAGGGAGGACGCTTCCGGCCCTCCCCGGCGGGGCGGATCGCCCGGGGGAACTTTCAGGGCTTTCCAGCCAAGAAATCGATGTTTTGCGGGCCACCTCGAGCATGGCCGAGCACGCCGATTTCATCTCGACACGTGCGGGCTTGAGCCCCCAAGCGACCACCGCCGCGCTCTTGACGCTCGCTTTGGAGAACGTAGTAGTAGAGGGCCCTCCGGGCTTCTTCCGTCGAGGAAATGCGCACAATCGCTGAAGATTGCAGGAAATTCCGAGAGAGAAACTGCTGATGACAAAGACGCTCGTCGTCGTCGAGTCGCCTGCGAAGGCCAAGACGATCAAGAAGTACCTGGGGTCGGGGTTCGACGTCGTCGCTTCGAAGGGGCACATCAAAGACCTGCCCAAAAAGCTCGGAGTCGACATCGAAAAGGGCTTCCAGGAGACGTACGAGGTCGTCCCCGGTAAGGAGAAGGTCCTCCAGGAGCTGAAAGATGCGGCGAAGGACGTCGACGAAGTCCTTCTGGCGACCGACCCCGATCGCGAGGGCGAGGCGATCGCCTGGCACATCTATGAGGAGCTCAAGCCCGCCAAGAAGGCGACGAAGCGCGTCGAGTTCCACGAGATCACGAAGAAGGGCGTCGAGTACGGGGTGAGCCACCCCCGCGACCTCGACAAGAACCTCTACGACGCGCAGCGGGCGCGCCGGGTCCTCGACCGCATCGTGGGGTACGACGTGTCGGCCCTGGTGTGGAGCAAGCTGGCCTTCGGGCTGAGCGCCGGGCGCGTCCAGAGCGTCGCGCTCCGCCTCATCGTCGACCGGGAGCGCGAGATTGACGCGTTCGTGCCCGAGGAATACTGGAACTGCGGGGCGGCCCTCGCGTCGGCGGACGAGACCGGCGTCCCGCACAGCTTCGTGGGGAGGCTGGTCTCGCGCGCCGGCGAGAAGCTGGCCGTGAAGAACGGCGAGGAGGCCGCGAGGGTGCGCGCCGGCCTCGAACGCGCCCGCTACGTGGTGACCAAGGTCACGAAGAGCGAACGCAAGCGCAACGCGCCCGCCCCCTACAGCACGAGCAAGCTGCAGCAGGACGCCGTGAACCGCCTCGGCTTCGGGGCGAAGCGCACGATGCAGATTGCCCAGGGCCTCTACGAAGGCGTGGACCTCGGGAAGGACGGCGGTCCGGTCGGTCTCATCACGTACATGCGTACCGACTCGACGCGCATCTCGCCCGACGCGATTCAGGCCGTGCGCGAGTACGTCACGGCCAAGCACGGGAGCGAGTGGATCCCCCCGCAGCCGAACGTCTACAAGTCGAAGAAGAACGCGCAAGACGCGCACGAGGCCATCCGGCCGACCTCCATGGAACTGCACCCCGAGAGCGTGCGAAAGCACCTCAAGGAGGAGCAGTTCAAGGTCTACAAGCTGATCTGGGAGCGGTTCGTCGCGTCGCAGATGTCGCCGGCCCTCTACGACCAGACGAGCGTCGACATCGAGGCGAAGCCCGCGAACGGCAGCGGCGACACGTACGGGCTCCGCGCGAGCGGCCGCATCCTCAAGTTCAGCGGCTGGCTCGAGGCATACGGCAAGGGCGAGCCCGCGAAGGCCGCGCCGCTCGCCGGCGAGGGCGACGAGGGCGCCGCCCGCGATCCCCTCGCGGAAGACAGCGACGCCACGCTCCCCGAGCTCACCGAGGGCCTCGCCCTCAACCTGGTGACCCCGCCGGGCGTCCTCACCGAGCAAAAGTTCACGCAGCCCCCGCCGCGCTACACCGAGGCCTCGCTCGTACGCGAGCTCGAGGAGCGCGGCATCGGGCGGCCGAGCACGTACGCCGAGATCATCAGCAAGGTGCAGGCGCGCGACTACGTCGAGAAGATGGACGGGACGCGCTTTCGCCCGACGACGCTCGGCAAGTTCGTCGTCGACGGCCTGGTGCGGAGCGAGCTCGATTTCATGGACCCCGCGTTCACCTCCAAGATGGAGGAGGAGCTCGACGAGGTCGAAGCCGGCAAGGAGGAGCGCGTCGACTTGCTCAAGCGCTTCTACAAGCGCTTCCGGTCGCAGCTCGATCTCAGCAAGAAGGGCAAGCGCTGGAACCCCGAGCCCGAGCCGACCGACGAGAAGTGCGACCTCGACGGCGGGGTCATGCTGAAGCGCTGGTCGCGCAACGGCTGGTTCCTCGGCTGCGCGAACTACCCCGAGTGCAAGAACACGCGCGACCTCGGCGCGGACGGCACGCCCACGCAGCCGCGCGAGACCGGGATCGACTGCGACAAGTGCGGGAAGGGCATGGTCATCAAGAGCGGCCGCTTCGGCGAGTTCCTCTCGTGCACCGGCTACCCCGAGTGCAAGAACGCCAAGCCCGTACCCCTCGGCGTGAAGTGCCCGAAGTGCGGCGGTGACCTCATCGAGATCCGGTCGAAGAAGCGCGGCGGGCGCCCCTTCTATGGGTGCTCGAACTACGCGACCGAGACCATCAAGTGCGACTTCAAGCTGTGGCAGAAGCCCATCGCGGAGCCGTGCCCGAACTGCGGCGCGACGTTCGTCGTGATGGGCGGTACGCGGGCCAAGCCGATGATCGCGTGCGCGAACAAGGAGTGCGGGTACAAGCGCCCGGTCGTCGAGACCGCGGGTGAGGGACCCGGTGCGACGATTGGCGGCGAGCACGCCGAAGCGCCGCCCGCGGCCATCTGACGCAGCGGGTCGCGCCGCAGGTGGGACGGTGGGCGCGGCCGGGACCGCGCCTTTTGCGAAAGCCGTCTCGGCCGTGCTTTGATGCAAGGTAACTTGTCTCGCTGCGCGCTCGAACTTGCCGGCACCGTGGTCGTCGTGGCGGAGGGCGGTCCCCTCGACGCCGAGTACGCGCTCTTCGACGTAGGCGAAATCGAGCTCCAGGCGAGCGGGCCCGGCACCAACCGCGAGGCCGCGTACCGCACCACCGCGCGCCTCGCCCGCGAGCGCCTGGCCGAGCTCGGCATCACGACGACGCTGGCCGCGGAGGCCGCGGAGGCGCTCCGGCCCGTGTCGCGCAGCTACGCGCGCGGCAACTCGGTCCGCAGCATCGTCGACCGCCTGGGCGCCGCCGAGTTCTTCGAGGGGCAGATCTACAACCCCGGCACGGCCCTCTATCGCGGCGCCTGGCTCGATCTCCCGGGCCTCGCCGTCGACCTGTCGGTCGAAGGGGTGCCCGCGCTCCTCCAGGCGCTGCACCTCGCTGCGCTCCTCGCCGAGCGCGCCGACGACGACGCCGTCGCGCTCCTCACTGCCGAGCTCACGGCCCTCCGCAAGCCGGGCGAGCGCACCTTCCGTCGCGTCAGGTTCGAGAACATCGATCGCCTGGTGCCCGCGCTTCGGGCGCTCGGCCCCGGCTCGCCGCGCCCGCGAACGAGCTCCGGCCCGAGCCGCCAGGAGGTCATCGACCGCCTCCGCGTGCGCGCCGACCAGGCCCCGGCCTCGCGCGGCCTGCTGCCGTCGCTCGAGGCCGCGCTCGGCGCCAACGAACGCCCGGCGCAAGGCCCGCTCGCCGACCCGCCCGAGCTCTGGCCCCTCGAGCTCCGGCTCTCGCAGGGCGAGACGCTGGGCATCCTCGAGGAGCTCGACGCGATCGAGCGGCGGCACGGGCGCCTGCCAGGCACCGCGTACCTCCGCGCCCGGGCCGAGCTGTGGCTGCGCCCCGAGGAGCCGCTGGAGCTCGCCGAGCGCATCTCCTCGCTGTCGACCTCGATGCCCGACTTCCACGAGCTCGAGCTGCTCGCGGCGCAGGCCTGGGCCGCAGCGGGCTTCGTGCGTCGCGCGAAGGCGTTCGCGCGCGATCTCTTCGACAACAGGGGGGCCTCGGCGACCATCCGCCACCAGGCCCGGCTCGTCCTCGACGACCTCGAAGGAAAGAGCAGCGGCCGCCCCGAGCCGATTGCGGGGACGCGCTCGAACGCCCCGCAGATCCCGCGCGCGCCGCGGGCCCCCAGCGACGTCGGAGAGCTGCCCTCCGACGCCCCGCCCGCGACGAGCCGCTCGAACCGCTCGTACCGGCCTCCCGCGACCCGCTCGGCGCGGCCCGAGGGCAACTCGCCGACCGTCGCGTGGGCGAGCCGGCCCACGGACAAGGCCCCCGCGGGCCCTCCTGGCGACACCCCGCCCGCGTCGTCCCCGCCCGCGTCCCCGCGCGGTCGCGTGCCGCCGGTCCTCGAGGTGGAGCTGCTCGAGACGCTGAGCTTCCCCCCCGGTCTGCAGGGGATGCCCGCGCCGCCTCTCGACGAGCCGCCGCGGACGCCGCACGCCGCACGCCACCTCTTCACGCTGCTCGCGCGCGAGCTCGGCCGCGACACCCGCCTTCGCCATGGCGTCGAGCTCATGACCGACGTCGAAGGCCTCGAGCTCGCCCAGCGCTACCTCCGCGAGCGCTTCACGGACGGGCGGGTCCGCGGGCGCGAAGACGAGCGGGAGCTCATGCGCTACGGCGCCTTCCTGGGCGAGTTCCTGTCGCGCCGCCTCGCCGCGTTCTGGGTCGACGTCGATCCGCCCGAGTCGGCGCGCTGGACGATGCTCGTCCCGGCGGGGCCGCCGGGCGAGGGGCCGCCGCCCGAGCCGACGCGCGTCTGGCCGTTCGCCCGCGTCTTGCGCTTCGTGGCCATGGGGCACAAAGAGAGAGACCTCGTGAGCTACTATCTCGAGCTCGACGCGCGCGCGCGCCGTTTGCCATGACGACGATCCGCAACCCCGAGAACGTCCTCGTCATCGAGCGCGACCGCGCCCAGGACGAAGCGAGCGACGAGCGGTTCGATCGCGCGGCGTTCGCGCGGCGCGCGATTGACCTCGTGCAGCCGCCTCGCACGACGGTGGCCATCTGCGAGGGCGCGTCCCGCATGCGCGTCGAGTCCGGCAGAGCGTGGGGACGGGGGCCGGGCGAGCGCTGGGCGCTCCTGGCCATCCCTGCGTCCGCGTCTCGGAGGGCGATCGCGCTGGCCGTGGCGGGCCTCGCGGGCCGTCCGCCGGCGTACGCGCTCGACGTCCTCATGGAAGAATCGAGCGCGCCGTGACCGAGTCGCGCCCGAACTACATCACGCGCGAGGGCGCGAAGCGCCTCCAGGCGGAGCTCGGCGAGCTGCGGTCGAAGCAGCGCCCCAAGGTCGTGCAGGAGGTCGCCGACGCCGCCGCGCAGGGCGATCGCAGCGAGAACGCCGAGTACATCTACGGCAAGAAGAAGCTCCGGGAGATTGACCGCCGCATCCACTGGCTCACGAAGCGCCTCGAGAGCGCGATGGTCGTCGAGCCGAGGGCCGACGCCCTGGAGGTCATCTTCTTCGGCGCGTACGTCGAGGTCGAAGACGAGGACGGCGCCCGGGCCACGTACCGCATCGTCGGAGAGGACGAGATTGACCTCGACAAGGGGCACATCTCCTGGCGCTCGCCGCTCGGGCGCTCGCTCCTCAAGCGGCGCGAGGGCGACAGCGTCTCCTTCCGCCGTCCGAGCGGAGAGGTCGAGTTCACCGTGGTCTCGATCCGGTACTGACGCGCGCGATCCGCGCGGCCAGACTGTGGTCATGGCCCTCCGGAAGATCGCGACGATCGGGCACCCGGTCCTTCGCCAGCCCGCCCGCGACCTCACGCGCGAGGAGCTCGCGAGCCCGGCCACGCAGCGCCTCGTCGACGACATGATTGAGACGATGCGCGACGCGAACGGCGCGGGCATCGCGGCCAACCAGGTGCACGAGGCCGTGCGCGTGTGCGTCATCGAGGTCGACAAGAATCCTCGGTATCGATACAAGCCCGACTGGCCCCTGACGGTCCTCGTCAACCCGCGCGTGGAGGCTCGCACCGACGAGACCTTCATGAACTTCGAGGGGTGCCTGAGCGTCCCGAACCTGCGCGGGCAGGTGCCGCGCTTCACGGCGGTGCGGGTCCGCGCGTGGGACCGCGCCGGCAAGGAGCTCGACTTCGAGGTGAAGGGCCTGACGGCCGGCACCTTCCAGCACGAGGTCGACCACCTCGACGGAAAGCTCTTCGTGGATTGCGTGGCCGATACGCGCACGCTCTGCACGTGGGCCGACTACGAGCGCTTCCATCGCGAGGAGTTCGTGGCGCGCGCGAAGGCCCTGGTCGCGCGCTTCGGTTCGTGAAGGCCGATTGAGGATTCGACGCTCGGGCCCGCCTCGTTCCAGAAGCCGGAGCAGGTTCGGCTCGTCACTCCGATCCACGTCGCGTTGACCGCGACGAACAAGGCGCAGGTCGACGGCTTCCACGCCGCGGCGATGGCCGCGGGCGGCAAGGACTTCGGCGCGCCCGGCCTCCGTACCCACCATCACCCGAACGACTACGCCGCGTTCGTGCTCGACCCCGACGGGCACAACATCGAGGCCGTCTTCCACGGCCACTGAGCGGGGGTCGGCGTCAGCGCTTCTCGGCGAGGATGATGGTGCGCGGCGACTCGTTGCCGAAGTAGACGCCGGGCGTCCCGACGCGGCCCGTGACCTCGCACACCTTGAAGCCGTGCTCGTGGAGGATCTTCCCGAGCTCGTGCAGGCTGTAGACGCGCATCGAGTACTCGAGCTCGCGCGAGCGCCCGTCGTCGAGCATCAGCGTGCGCTTCACCTTCATGCGGCTCGTGATGAAGTCGACGGTCATCTCGTCCATGCACACGCAGCCGTCGCCCTCGAACCAGGCCAGCGAGGGCGACTGGCGGATGATGAAGTCGCGGTTCACGACGTCGAGCAGGAAGAGGCCGCCGCTCTTGAGCGACTTGTGCACGCGGTCGATGACCTGCGCGTTCTTCTCCTCGTCGAAGTAGCCGAACGAAGTGTTCCAGCAGTAGACGCCGTCGAACTGCGCCTCGAACGACATCTCTCGCATGTCGCCCTGCACGAAGTTGAGGCGCACGTCGCGCTCTTGCGCCTCGTCGCCCGCGCGCGCGAGCATCGCGAGGGAGAGGTCGAACGCGACGACCTGGTAGCTGCGGCGCGCGAGCTCGATCGCCTGACGCCCGGTGCCGCACGCGAGGTCGAGCATCGCGCCGCCGCGTTCGAGCCCGAGGCTCGTCTCGATGAAGTCGGCCTCGCGCGCGATCTGCGCGTCGGTGATCTTCTCCATCGTGCGGAGGTAGTCGTCGTTGAAGAGATCCTCCCACCAGAGGCGTCCCTTCCGGCGCGGGCCGATTGACTCGGGCCCCTGGGGAGCCATGCTGCCGACGTGCGGCGGGACGATCACGAGGGGCGGCCGCTGGGGGACGGCAGGCGCGACGGACTTGCCGACCGGGGGCAGCGGAGGCTGCGAGGGGGCGCGCGCGCGCATGGGCGGCAGCTCGACGGCGAGGCGCTTGGGCGCGGCCTCCACGGCGACCAGGTCCTCGGCGGCGATCTCCGGCGCGTCGCCCGGGTCCGACCGGCGCTCGCCGTCCGAGGGAGCCGCCACGTCGAGCGCAGGGCTGCGCGCGGGCTCCACCCCGGGGAGCGCCGGCGTGAGCGCGTCGTCCTCGAAGCGGACCTCTTCCTCACCGTCCGCGTGCGCCTCGGCGCCGACGAGGACCTGCGGCGAGGAGGGCCCCGAAGACACGGCGGGATCCGTGGTGGGCTCGGCGGAGATTGGCTCGACGTCCGCGGGCGGCATCGACTCGTGGATCGCGCCGTCCATCTGGATGTGCGCGACGACCTCGACCTCCTCCTCGCCCTCTTCGATTGGGGGATTCTCGTCTTCGATGGTGTCGAACCCCGCGGACGGCGGGAGCCAGGACTCCTGGGTGGCCGTGAGCGTGGGCCCGTTGTCGGCCGTGTTCTCCTCGTCCGCGGGGCCCGCCGGCGGCAGGTCCGACGTGATTGAGATGATGCGCATCGGCGTGACCGTGACGGAGCCCGGGTCGGGCGTCGTCGGCGCCATGCTCGGCGGTCGCGAGAGGGCTCGAACCGGACCGGGATCCCCCGTGTCGCCCTGCGGGCGGACGACTTCGTCGTCGGGGATGCGGAGCGTCATGCGCCCGCGGGGCCGCCTGGCGGGCGACGAGTCGCGGACGGCGCGCTGCGGCGCGCTCCCGTCGAGCTCGGGGGCGCTTGCGTCGACGGCGTTCGGGGCGGGCGCGGCGCGGCGCTCTTCGGTCATCCCGCCTCTCCGTGGGTGCGGCTTCGGTCGGTGGCGATTGGTCCGTCGAACCGCACGAGAGGTTCGCCGTACCGGACCGGCCCTTCGGAGACCAGCCATTCGCCCTTCGCCCTCCGCGGCGACTCGACGAGGACGACGGCGGTCGACCCGAGGTGGAACACGCCGATTTCCTCTCCCCGGGCGACGCGCAGGGCCGGCTCGAAGGCGTGCACCCCGATGGGGACGTCGTACGCGTCGATCCCCGTGACCGTGATGCGCCCGACGATCATCGCGACGACCATCACCACCGTCACGCGGCCGAGCCCCCCTTCGGCGTCGATCTCGATGGCGACGCGGCGGTTCCTGCAAAAAAGGTTGTCGACGTGACGCACGCCGATCGCGTTCACCGGGAAGTAGTCGCCCGGCATCGACCGGATGCGCCGCACCACGCCGCCTACCGGCGCATGAACGCGGTGGTAGTCGCGAGGCGACAGGTAGACGACGAAGCCCATACCCCCGAGCAGCTTGCGCGCCTCATCCGCGTCACCCACGAGCTCTTCGACCGAGTACGCGCGCCCCTTGACCCGGAACGTCCCGCCGTCCTCGATTCGCGCCATCGACTCGATGCGGCCATCCGCCGGGCTGATCACGTGGCGCGGATCGCGATCGACGTCGCGGCGCCCGTCGCGCAGGCGGCGGGTGAAGAACGCGTCGAAGCTCGGCCATCCCCCGTCGTCCGCCGGCACGTACTCGTCGAGCGCGATGTCGTAGACGCGGGAGTAGAGCCCTACAACGGCACGACCCACGGGAGCGGGCCAGGGCGCGTCTGCGAGCCTTCCGAGGGCCCGGCCGATGCGCTGACGAGGCAAGACCCGCAGGATCTGGGCGGTGGCGTAGGTGACGGCGCTCATGGGTAAGGGCGCCCCCGCATGACGACGAGCGGGAGGACCGCTCGCGGCGAGAGGTAGCGTCGACAGCTCGGAAGTGTTTGGACGCCCGTTCTGTATGGTACCTGCCGCGCTCGAAGCGGGTCAATGTCACCGCCAGAATCGCAGTCGATGACCTCGCGCCCGCGTCACTCGACGTCGAAGGGCGCCGTCGCGTCGCGGCGCGCTGCGTCGCAGAGGGGGGCCCTGGCGGGTTCGGGCGGTGCTTTCTGCGGATTCGATGGTCTCGCAAGCGCCCTCCGCGTCGAACGGATCCGCCGCGACCGCTTCCCCGAACGAGCTCGTGGCGAGCCCCTCGTCGCCCCGCAGCCGCGCCCATCGGCCGCGCGTCGCCCACCACGGACCATAGGAGGAGAGAACCTGCGCAGGGTCCGCGACCAGGGGCTCGCCCTCTTCGCGCCGGCCCGAGGCTTCGAGCGCGCGGGCGCGGAGCCACCGCACGCTCGGGTCGCCCATCGCGCGATCCCACCCCTCGTTCGGCACGGGAGATCGCGCGAGCTCGATGCGATCGAGCTCCTTCAGCGCCTCGGGCGCGTGATCCCGGCCCATGAGGAGCTGCGCCAGGCGCGACCGATCGCGCAGATCGCGCAGGCGGTCGAGCTCGCGCGGCGGCTCGCTGCTCGTGCCGAGCCCCATCAGCTCGGGCAGCGTCACGTGGGGCCGGGTCGCGAGGCTCGCGCGCCACTTCGCGTCCCACCCCTTCAGGTCGGTGCCGCTCGCGGCCTGGAGCGCCTCGTCGGCGTTCTTCCCCTCCCTGAGGCGCGCGAAGAGCTTCGGCAGCGCCCGATTGTCGCCGGCCTCGCGCTGCGTGTCGGCATAGTAGCGAACGAAGCTCGTCACCTCGGCGAAGGCGACGGTCGCCGCGTCGGCGCTGGGCAACATCGCGATGCTGGGCCCCAGCTTGTCGAGCGGGATGGTGAGGTTGAGCTCCGCGCCGCGCTGGACGACCGCCTCGGGCGGCGGGCGGTCGTCGAAGGGCCCCGGATCGCGCCAGCGGATCTCTTCGCGCTTGGCCACGCCCTCCTGGAGCCAGAGCGGCGCGCGGTCGCGCGTCGCGCGCGTCACGGCCAGGTGCGTGAGCTCGTGCGCCAGCGTGTCGCGCCACGGATAGCCGTGGTGGCTCGCGCGCGGGCTGAGGAGCGTGACCCGGCCCCACTTGGCGACCGCCACGGTGCCCGTAGTCTGCGCGCTCTCGTAGGGCAGCCCGGTCATCGCCGACAGTGAGAGGAGGTCGCGCACGACGACGACGCGCGTCGGGCGCGGCCAGTCGACGCCCAGGTCGCGCGTCAGCGCCTCGCGCGCCCTGGCGATCGTCTCGATGACGATCGGCGCGAGCGCGCGGTCGTTCTCGTCCTGCCAGCGCACCTCGACGGCGCGCGCTTCGTCGCGATCCACCGCGAGCGACGCCGTCACGCGCTGACACCCGTGCGCGATGTCGGCGAGGTCCTCGCCGCCCTCCACGTGCTCGACCTCGGGCCGCGCGAGGATTGCCGCGGCGCCGTCGCAGTCGAGCTCGTAGATCGCGAGACGCGCCCGCTCGAGCAGCACCCGCGGATTGTCGCTCTCGGGGGCGAGCACCTGCCGCGCCTCGTCGAAGTCGAGCCCCGCGATGAGCGCCTGCGCGCGGTTCGCGACGTCGTCCTGCGCGACCGTGGGGCGCGGCGAGGCGACGAGCGCGCACACCGCCGCGATTGCCCAGAGGCCCGTCGACCACGGGCGACGCCTCCGCATCGACGTCCTCATCGCAGCAGGCCCTCCGCGTAGCGCTGGATCGCGTCCTTGAGCGATCCGCTCGACCCCTGCCCCAGCCCGCGCATGACGCGCCGACGGAAGTCTTCGGGGCCCTTGTGGTCCGTCGGCACGTCGACGTGGTCGGGGCTCGGCTGCTTGCCCTCGTTCCCCTGGGAGTTCTGCGGACCGGCCCCCTCGTCCTCGCCCTGGAGCTGCTCGCGCGCCGCCTCGAGCGCGCGCTGAGCCTCCCGCTGCCGATCGAGCCCCTTGTCGGCGTCGCCCTGCTTCAAGGCGTCGGCCGCTTGCCGCGCGGCGCGCTCCGCGTCGTCGATCGACTCGAGCGCCTGCTGCGGGAGCGCGCCCTTGTCACGGCCCTTCTGCCCGAGCTCGCGGGCCCGGTCCGCCAGCCGGTCCTCCTCCTCGCCGCCGCCCTGGAGCTGCCCGCGCGCGCGATTGGCCGCGCGCTTGCGGAGCTCCCGGAGCTCGTCGGCGATCCACTGCGACTCGCCCTCGAGCTTGCGCCGCGCGTCGTCGACGCGCTTCTGCCCGTCTCCCGTCGGATCGTCGAGCGGCCCGCTCCCGTGGAGCAGGCGCTTGGCCTCGTCGAGCGCCCCGAGCGAGCTGCGCCCGCTCTGCGAGGCCTCCTCGGGCCGCCCCTGCTCGAGGGACCGCGCCGTCTGCTCCGCGAGCTCGCGGGCGGCCGCGCCCTTGCTCGTCCACGAGTCGCTGCCCATGCCCACCGCGGGCAACGACCGAACCGCGTCGCGGATGGACTGCGCGTGGCGCTTGGCCTCCTCGCGCATCTGGTTCATCTCTTCGTCGCTGGTGGCGCCTGCGAGGGCCTGCTCCATCTTGCCGATCTCGCCGGCGTGGTCCGTCGACAGCCGTTCGAGGTCGTTGGCGGCCTCGTCGAAGGCCTGCTCGACGTCGTCGGGCGGCTCCTCGTCGTCGGAGGTCCCGCGCCCGCCGCCCGACTCGCCCCCCGCGCGCGCGCCGCTCCCTCGCGAGCCGAACGAAGGATTCGGGCTGCCGCAAGCGCGTCGCGAGGTCGCGGGCCGCGAGCGTCGCGTGGCCGAAGTCCGACGCGTCGCGGCCGCGCTTCACGCGTGGCAGGTCGGCGTCGACGATCTCTCCCAGGTCGTGCCCGAGCGCCCCGAGCCGCATCATCACGCGGCCGCCCGCGGCGAGGACCATCGTCGCGACATCCATGCGCTCGACGTTGCGCACGCGGGCCTCGGCGTTGGCGTTCGACATGCCGTCCGCGCCCGCCGCGAGATTGTCGGCGACGTCGGCGAGCTGCCGCGCCGAGTCGCGCGTGTCGCGGACGCCCAGCCCTCGTACGATTGCGTCGGCCACGAGCGCGGCGTGCTCCGTCGCCTTGACCACGCCCCCGTGCGTCGTCCCGCTCGGCCCGCGAAGCTCTGCGTCGACGGCCTTGCGGACCGCGGCGCGCTGCGCGAGCACCATGGCGCGTGTGCGACCGGGCACGCGGACGCCCGCGTAGGTGCCGGACAGCGCTTCGTCGATCACGCGCTCGTCGTCCTCGGTGCGCTTCTTCTCGTCGGTGACGAACGCCTTGCGATCGGCCGCGCCGGAGGGCACCTCGTGATCGAGCCGCCAGGAGAGCGAGTCGACGAGGGCGTCGCGGATCTTGCGGAGCGCGTCGAGGCGAAGCGCTTCGGGCTCGCCGACGTCCGGCGGGATGATCGTGATCGCCTCGCTGGCTCCCCACTTCGGGCCGCTCAGCGGATCGTTGTCCTTGGCCTCGACCGTCACCTCGACGGGCGCGTGGCTCTTTCTCAGGAAGCCGTCGCGCAGCTTGAGGATCTGCCCGCCGGCGTCGGTGCGCGCCTCGCCGTCGAGCCGCGCCAGCACGCGCCGCTCCTCGCGCCCCCCGCAGCGCAGGACGAGATGCACCTCCCGCAGGCCGTGGTCGTCGGCTGCCTCGTACTTGATCGGGATGTCGTCGGTCTCGTCGACGAGGCGCACGCGGCGGGGCGCGCCTTCGAGCTTCACGACGGGCGCCTCGTCGGGGATCGACGTCACGACCAGCCCGTCGGCCTGCTCGATCGCCACGTCCCCGAAGCGCGCGAGGACCTTCAGGGTGCTGCTCGGCCCCAGGGTCCACCGCGCGACGACCGCGCCCGCCCCGTCCTCGACGAAGGGCACCTCGGTCGTGCCGTCGCTCAAGAAGAGCTGACGACCGGCGTGGAGCGGCTCCCCGCGGACGGCGATCGACGTGCCGAACGGCAGCGCGAGCGGCGTGAAGGCAATCTCCCGGATCTCGCTCTCGTGCAGGTACTCCGGCGGCCGCGCCGTGAGCTCGACGCCGTCGAGCCAGTTCATCGCCACAGGGGCCAAGCCGGCGCGCGCGAAGAGGACGTCGCCGCCTTCGAGCACCGACCACGCGCGGACGCCGGTCAGGCCGATGGCGCACGCCGCGAGGCCCAGCGCGACGAAGTTCGCGCGCCGCGCGATGCGCGCGCCGTGTCCGAGGATCGGCTCCCGGGGCAGATCCGCGAGGACCCGCGAGAGGTGCAGGCGCGCGAGCTCGAGCGACGTCCCCTCGACGCGGACTTCGCCCCCCGGACCGACGAACGCGAGCGCCCGCAGCGCGCGGTCCACCCGCGGCGGGTCGACGCGGCGCCCGATGCCCCGGAGGACGTGCGCGGGTTCACGCGTGCGCCGGCGCGCCCTCCACTCCCACACGGCCGCGGCCACCACGCTCGCGAGGGCGAGCGCGGCGGCGCCGGCGCGAGCGTTCGTCGTCCCCTGCCGGGCCAGCAGCAGGGCTGCCACCCAGACGAGCGACACCCCCGCCAGCTCCACGCGGAGCCGGGCGGGACGAAGCGCGGCCCCCCAGGCGTCGGCGAGCTGGTGGAGCGGCTCGATGAGGGGCGAACGCACGGGACCCGGTTTCAGTAGCCCGCGGGCGCGGCGGATGCCGCCTCTTTCGCGGTGGGCGCCGGCTGGGGCACGGGCCAGCCCGGGAAGCTCGGGAAGCCGCTCGGCAGGCTCGAGGGAAAGCCGGCGGGGAGCGTGAACACGCTCGGGATTCGGGATCGCGGTGGGGAGACCGAACGGGGTCGCCGCCGCGGGCGGCGCCGCGTCCGGTTCGTCCGCGGGCTTCGCGGACGGAGCCGTCGCGGGCCGCGGCGCCGGAGGCGCAGCCGTGCGCGCGGGCGCCGCGCCGATCGCGGGCAAGAGCGGCGGGGTCGCGCCGCCCGCCGGCGTCGCGCCCGGCGTGGAGCCGCCGGCCGTGGTCGCGGCGGGATCGGCGAGGGCGATTGGCGCGGGCGGCGGCGGAGCGCTCGTGGGTGGCGCGGGCGGGCTCGAGCTCAGCGCGATGGCGCCGGTGCCGACGAGGATCCCGCCGACGCTCGCGAGGAGGAGCACCGAGAGGCCCACGATCGCGGCGACGGGGACCCGCTTGCGCGGCTCGTGAGGCGGGCCCGGCATCACCCCGGACATGGCGGGAGCGCCGAGCATCCCGGCCGCCGCGTAGGGCGTGCCCATCGCGGTCGCGATCGGCGGCGCGCGCACCGTGTCCACGTGCGGCTCGTGCTCGGGGGGCCCGGTGATGACCGGCGAAGCCGCGGTGCTCCGCTGCTGGTTCGGGGTCGCCGGCATCGGGGCGGTCGAGACCTGCCCGAGCGAGGGCGCGCGCGAGCCCGAGCCGGTCGAGACGGCGGAAGGCCGCCGGCCGTTCATCGCGGCCTCGATGGCCAGCCGCATCTCGGTGGCGGTCGCGAACCGCAGCTCCGGCCGTGGGGCCATCGCGCGGTGCACGTGCCCGGCGACGTCGCGAGGCGCGTCGGGCATCGCCTGGAGGAGCGGCGTCACCTCGCCCCGCTCGACCTTCAGCGCGATCACGCGTGCGTCGATGCCGCTGTCGCCCCGGACCGGCCGGGTGCCCGCCATCATCTCGTAGAGCATCACGCCGACCGCGTAGAGGTCGGCGCGCGGGTCCACGGTGTCGGCGCTCCGCGCTTGCTCCGGCGCCATGTACTCCGCGGTGCCCATCACGACGCCGGCGACGGTGAGGTTCTTCTGGCGGGGATCGACCCGGCGCGCCTTGGCGATCCCGAAGTCGATGAGCTTGAGCACGGGGCGCCCGCCCGCGAAGGTGACGAACACGTTCTCGGGCTTGAGGTCGCGGTGGACGACGCCGAGCGCGTGCGCCGCCTCGAGCGCTTCGAGGATCTGCACGGTGTATTCGCACGCGGTCGCGACGGGCAGGCGGCGCTGGCGGTCGAGGACGTTCGAGAGCGGCTCGCCCTCGAGGAGCTCCATCACGATGTACGCGTGGCCGTCGGGCGTCCGGTCGACGTCCGTCACCTGGACCACGTGGGGGCTGCGGATCTGCGCCGAGACCCGGGCCTCTTGCAGGAAGCGCTCGACGAGGCCGCTCTTCCGCCCGAGCTCGGGGTGCAGCACCTTGACCGCGACGCGCGTACCGAGCATCGCGTGCTGCGCCTCGTAGACCGACCCCATCCCCCCATCCCCGAGGATGCGGACGAGGCGGTACTTGCCGTTGACGACGGTCCCGATGTCGATCACGAGGTTCCGGCGCCAGCGTAGCACCAGCCCGGGACCGTTCTTCCCCTGGTTGTCGCCTGGTTCGTCGGGCCGACGCGCTTACAAAGGAGAGATGGGGAGGCCTCGCGCGCGCATCGGTCGAGCTTCGCGCGCCGCGGCGCTGGGAGCGCTCGCGCTGTGCAGCGCATGCGACAGCGCGGCGCTCACCGGCGACGGCGGAGCTCCGGGCGACGCCGGCGCCCCGAGCGGGTCGCGTACGTGCCCCGCGGCGGCGCCCGCGGACGGCGCCGCGTGCGGGGGCGCTTACCTCGAGTGCGAGTTCGGCTCGAGCCCCGTCCTCGAGTGCGACACCGTCGCGATCTGCGAGGGCGCCCACTGGGCGGTCACGCCCGCGCGCACCTCGCCCGCCGACTGCCCGCCGGCGCTCTCGCTCGATTGCCCCGCGACCTTCGTGACGGCGTCGACGGCGTCGACGGGCAGCGCTCCGTGCCGGCCCTTCGGGGTCTCGTGCGACTACCCTCAGGGCCGGTGCGAGTGCGGAGTCGGGATGGGACCCGTCCCCTCCGACGCCGCCGCGTCCGCGCGGTGGTCCTGCCAGGAGCCCGCGGCCGGGTGCCCGCGGCCGCGTCCCCGGCTCGGCGCCGCCTGCGAAGAGGGCGGGCAGACATGCGACTACGGCTCCTGCTCGGTCCCCGGCGGATCGACCGTCAAGTGTGCGAACGGCGCCTGGCGGAACGAGCCGTTCGCCTGCGCGCTCTGAGGGCCGCTCCGGTGATGCTCAGGCCCGGAGGATGCGACCCACGGTGTCGGCGTCGTCGATGGCCGAGAAGACCGGGCGCAGCGCGCCGTCCGCCGAGTCGCCCCCGAACGCCCCGCTCGGCGCGAGCGCGCGCGCTTGCGGGCCGTCGAGGACCAGGAAGACGTCGTGCAGCTTGCGCGACGGCGCGTCGATCACGTACGCGATGCGCGAGCGGTCGAGCGTGAGCTCCTCGTTGCCGCGCCGGATGAGGACGCGCGCGTTCGTGACGAAGTACCGCGTCTCGCGCGTGAGCCGCGAGGGCCGCACGAGGGCCGCGTAGCCCGCGCCGGCCGACACCACGGCGAGGAGCGCCATGCCGAGCGACGCCGCGCTCACGAGCAGAACGGCCAGGCTCGGCGACAGCTCGTGCATCCGGAGGATCTCGGCCAGCGACGGCACCGAGCGCGCGAGCGAGCGCTCGAACGTGAGGGCGAGCAGCGCGCCCGCGCCCGCGGTGACGGCGCGCTTGGTGGTCCAGCTCGACGCGAGGGGCGCCGCCGACCAGAGGACCCGCTCGCCCACGTCGAGGCGCTGGCCGAGCGGGCGGTCGCCGCTTCCGAGCGGCGCGCTCGGCTCGACGCCCCGGATGATCGCCCAGAGGCGATCGGGCGCGTCGACGTCCTGGAGCGTGAGGGAGAGCGTCCGGCGAAGCGCGCCGGTCGGGACGGCGCGGACCAGCACGAGATCGCCCCCCGAGGCGTCGTGCTTGCTCCAGCGCACGAGCGCGTAGCTGATTTGCCGGGTCTCGATCGAGCGGCGGATCTTGCCGCGGCGCCAGATGACGTGCCGATCCGTGACGATGTACTCGAGCTGCGACCGCCACCAGATGGGGAGGCGCCAGGCGCCGAACGCGATGGTGGCGCACCACGCCGCGAAAAGGACCATCCCACCGACGGGGACGTCGAGCGACTTGGCGACGACGACCGCATAGGCCAAGGTGACCGCCGATACGACCGCAGCGACCGCGGCAACCACCTTCTCGGTGAAGGGAACGGAGACCGCCCGGCAGCGGCCCTGCCACACGATGCGCTCGCCGAAGAGCGAGTCACGGGCCATCTACGAACCTCTCCGGTTCACCATGTGACCGTCCACCAGGGCTGTCCAGGCTTCCGCCCATCTTCCTTGGTTAGTGGAAACCAGGATGCGTTTCGGATCAGTTTCAGCCTGGCATGGGTCGTGCTGGCAGCCTCCGGGCCGGTCCGCGCGTGTAGGCCTGCACCGCGAAGCGCCCGCACAGCGCCGCCATCGTCACGCCCGCCGCGGCGGCGGCCTCGGGGTAGAGGCTCGTCGCCGTCATGCCCGGCAGCGTGTTCACCTCGAGGAGGGTCACCGCGTCGGGATCCCCTTCGTCGCCGACGATGAAGTCGACGCGCGAGAGGTCCCGGCAGCCGAGGGCTCTGTGCGCGGCGACCGCCGCCTCCTGCACGCGCGCCGTGACCTGCGCCGAGAGCCTGGCCGGGCACTCGTGGCGGCTTCGGCCCGGCGCGTAGCGGGCTTCGAAGGTGTAGAACGGGTCGTTCGGCGAGAAGATCTCCGTGGGCGGCAGCGCCTCGGGCGCCTCCGTCTCGAGCACGCCACACGTGACCTCGCGGCCGCGCGCGAAGTGCTCGACGATCGCGAACTCGTCGATCTCCCACACGACCTCGAGCGCCCGCACGACCTCCTCGAGCGGCGACGTCGCCTCGAGCCGCGTGACACCGATCGCCGAGCCGTGCGACGACGGCTTCACGACGAGCCGCGCGCCGACCTCGCGGCGCAGCCGCTCGGCAATTGCCCGCGCGCCTCCTGGCGATGCTTTCGCATCGACACCGCGCGCGACCGCGGTGCCTCGGGCCACGGGGAGCCCCGCGCGCTCGAAGACCAGCCGCGCGACGCGCTTGTGCATCGCCATCGCGCTCGCGAGCACCCCGGAGCCGACGTACGGGAGGTCGAGCACCTCGAGCAGGCCCTGGAGCGACCCGTCTTCGCCCACCGCCCCGTGCACCACGGGGAACGCGACGTCGTAGCCGCCCGTGCGGAGCGACTCGGCGAGGAAACCGTCGAGCTCGAGGCGCACGGCCTTGTGCCCCGCCTCGGTGAGCGCCTTGGCGACGCCCAGCGCGGAGGCGCGGCTCACCTCGGCCTCCGTCGACGGGCCTCCCTGAACGACGGCGACCGAGAGGCTGCGCGGGCGGGAGCTCATGGCGTGCGGGCGAGTATCGCGCCGGTCAGGCGTCTTTGCGACCGGTGTGCGCGGACATGTCGATGAGCTCGATGCCGAGGCGCGTGGCGACGTCGAAGATGCGCTGGTCGCGGTAGAACTCGCCGAAGGCGATGCGGGCGATCCCGGCGTTCGCGATGAGACGGAAGCACCCCCAGCACGGGCTGGCCGTCACGTAGATCGACGCCCCCTCGATGCGGACCCCGTGGCGCGCCGCCTGGACGATGGCGTTCGCCTCGGCGTGGACGGTGCGCACGCAATGGCCGTCCTCCATCAAGTGCCCCTCTTCGTCGCAGTGGGGCAGGCCGCGGACGCTGCCATTGTAACCGGTGGCGAGGATGCTCTTGTCGCGCACGACGACGGCGCCGACGAACTTGCAATCGCACGTCGACCGCGTGGACACCTCGCGGGCGATGTTCATGAAGTACTCGTCCCACGAGGCGCGAACGCGGGCCCCGGGCTTGGACGGCTGCGAGCTCGAGGTCATCGCGCAAGAACCTAACGCCCTGGCGGGCGCGGGCACAAGCGGCGCCGGGATTGACAAGCGCACCTGCGCTGCTCCTATGGGCAGGGCCATGACGACAGGTCGGCTCCGTAGCCACCGAAGCGCGGCCGCTGGGCTCTGCGCGGTTCAGATTGCGGCGCTCGTGGCAATCGCCACGCCGTCGCGCGCCGACCAACCCGCGCCGCCGGCCGCGAACGGCTCTCCCCCGCCGCCGTCACCCGTCCCCCCGTCGCCTCCCCCGCAGGGAGAGCGCGCGGCCGTCCAGGCGATGCTCGATCAGGCGACCGCCACCCCCGCCACCGCCGACGCGGTCTCCCGGGCCAGGGACGCGATCGAGCAAGCCACGCGGCTCCGCGCCGCCGGCGACGAGGCGCACGCGAAGGCCGCCGACGGCCTCGCTCGCGAGTGGGCCGAGACCGCGCGCGATCTCGCCCTCGCGATCGCCGCCGAGAAGGCGGCCGAGGACTGCAAGCGGCAGGCGATGGAGTCGCAAGCTCAGCTCCAGCGAACGCGCGCCCTCGTCGAAGAGGGCATCGCGCACCTCGGGCGGCTCCGTGCCGAGATCGGCGACGCGAAGGCCGTGGCCCGCGCGGTCGAGGTGCACGAAGGCGAGGCGAAGCCGGGCGAGGCGAAGCCGGGCGCGGCGAAGGCGCAGGCGGCGGCCGGCGGGTCGACCCCGTGAGCCTCGCGCGCACGTCCCTGGTCTGCGCGCTCGCCCTCGCCGGCGCGGCGTGCGGCGCGACGCCCATGCACCTCGCCTCTCTCGACGAGGTGGATCGCACGCGCGCCTCCGCGCCGATGCGAGAGGTGGCCGAGCGCGCGCCCGAGGCGTACGCGCGCGCCGAGCAGGAGCGCGACTTCGCGCGTACGGCGCACGCGGCCCGAGACGACGTCGCGGCCAACCTCCACGCCGAGCGCGCCCTGGCGGCCTACGAGCACGCGACGGCCGTCGCGCGCCTCGCGACGGCGACGGCCGAGCTGGCCGAGGCCAAGAAGGCGCTCGACGATACGGCCGCCCAGGAGCAGGTGCTCGCCGGCGCGCGGACGAAGCTCGATCTCGACGCCGAGGACCTCGAGCGCCAGGCGCAGCTCGCGCGCGATCGGCTCCTGCCCGCGCAGAGCGGCGTGGCCCCGGCGGATCGCGAGGCGGCCCGGCTCGCGGCCGCTCGCTCGATCGCCACCGAAGCGCGGCTCCTCTGCGGCGCTGCGCAGCTCGCAGGCGACGGCGGCGACGCCCTGGCGCAGGCGCGCGACGGGCTCGAGAAGGTCGAGGCGCGCCTCGCGGCGAAGGCCGGTCCCGCCGACAAGTCGAGGCCCGCGGCGGTCGACGAGGCGGCGACGGCGCGCGCTCAGTGCCTCGACGCCCTCACGCGCGCGCGGCGGGCGGCGGCCGCCTCGGGGCAGCTCGGGCCGACGAGCGGCCGCACCGACGCCCTGCTCACCGAGCTGTCGGCCAGCGGCGGGTGGGACCCGACGCG
Source organism: uncultured delta proteobacterium (assembly GCA_963797395.1). GTDB lineage: Bacteria > Myxococcota_A > Polyangia > Polyangiales > Polyangiaceae > Palsa-1150. The sequence goes on along the minus strand of CAWCPA010000006.1, from coordinate 1,789,167 downwards.
CGACGAGCGCGGGGTCGTCGTCACCCTCCGCGGCGCGTTCACCGGCGCCGATCTGACCGACGAAGCGAAGACCAAGCTCGAGAGCCTGGGCCGGGTCGCCTCCGCGCACGCGGGCTTCGGCGTCCAGGTCGTCATCCACGACGCGGTCGCCCCTTCTTCCAAGGACGACGCGGACGCGAAGCGGGCCGACGCGGTCGTGAAGGCCCTCGTCGACGGCGGCGCGCCCGCGGCGCGCGTGAAGTCCGAGCTCGCGGGCGCGCGCGCGCCCGTCGTCGATCCGCAGGACCCCCGCCTCCGTGCCCGCAACGAGCGGGTGGACGTCGTCTTCGTCGGCGGCGGCTGACGCTAGTCCAAATTTAGGCTAGTTCGCGAGGCGATAGCCGAAGCCGTACACGGTGAGGATGTGCTGCGGCTTGTCGGGGCTCTTCTCGATCTTCTTTCGCAGCTTCACGATGAAGTTGTCGACCGTGCGGTTCGTAGAAGACGCCTCGAGGCCCCAGATCTTCGCGAGGATCTCGTCGCGCGCGACGGGCTGCCCTCCCCGCTCGGCCAGCATGCGCAGGAGCTCCACTTCGTAGAACGACAGCGTGTGATCGCGACCGCCGGCCGTCACGGTCTGCGAGGTGAAGTTCACGGACGCCTCGCCGATCGTCAGCGTCTCGGGCACGGACGACACGCTGCGCGCCACGCGCCGGAGGATCGCCCGCATGCGCGCGATGAGCTCGTTCACCCCGAAGGGCTTCGTGACGTAGTCGTCGGCGCCCGCGTCGAGGCCGCGGACCTTGTCGGTCTCCTGCGAGCGCGCCGTGAGCATCACGATGGGGACCTGCGCGTTGATCCGCCGGAGCTGCTCGCAGACGGCGTAGCCGTTCATGTCGGGGAGCATCAGGTCGAGGATGATCGCGTCGGGCGCCTCGCTCCGCGCGAGCGCGATGCCCCCGCGCCCATCGCCCGCGGCGATGACCCGGAAGCCCTCGAACTCGAGCGCGTCGCGGAGGCCGAGGACGATGTGCGGCTCGTCGTCGACGACGAGGACGGTCTTCTTCGCCGGCACCATGACGTGTCCCGCGTGCATGTATACCGCATCGCGAGCCGCGTCCGCCGACGATTTCAGGTCGGAAACGCCGCGCGGAGCGCCTTCACGTGGCGCGCGGTGATGCCGGGCACGGCGAGGAGCGTCGCGTCGTCCGCGGCCCGGATCGCCGCCAGGTTCCCGATGTGCGTCATCAGGGCCTTCCTGGCCTTTTCGCCCAGGCCTTTCACGCCGTCGAGCGGCGTCTCGAAGCGGCGCTTCTTGCCGACGCGCATGCGCGCGCGGTTCGAGAAGCGGTGCGCCTCGTCGCGCAGGCGCGCCAGGAGGAAGAGCGACGTCGTGCTGCTCTTCAGCGGGATCGGGTTCTTCTGCCCGGGCAGATAGACCCGATCGAGGAGCTTCTCCTTTGCCCCGGGCACGGCGGGTACGAGCTCCGGGGTCTCCCGCTCCTTCGCGAGCGCCACGATGGGGAGGTCGTGCAGCCCGAGGTCGTGCGCCGCCGCCATCGCGACGGCGAGCTGTCCTCGGCCGCCGTCGACCACGAAGAGGTCGGGCAGATCCCACACGCCGTTCGCGTCACCGTCGGCGCCTTCGGCCTTCGCGTCGCTGTCGGGCGGCGCGCCGGGCACAGCGGCCTCGTTGGCCGTGATGGCGCGCCGGAAGCGCCGCGCGAGCACCTCGTACATCGAGCCGTAGTCGTCGTTGATCTGGCCCGCCTGGTCGCGAACCGCGTCGCCTCGCACGTTGAACGTGCGGTAGTGCTTCTTGTCCAGCTCGCCGTCGCGCATCGCGACGACCGCTCCGACCGTGTCGCCGCCGCCGAGGTGCGAGATGTCGCAACACTCGATCCGGCGCGGCAAGACGGGCAGCCGCAGGCGCTCCTGCAGATCGCGAAGCCGCTCCTGCACGTCGTCGGTGCGCCGCTGCTTCTCCGCGAACGAGTGCCGCGCGTTGTCGTCCGCCATCGCGAGCAAGCTCACGCGGTGGCCGCGCTTCGGGAAGAGGAGCGCGACCTTCCTCCCCGCCCGCTCGGAGAGCCACTCGGAGATGCCGTCGACGCCCTCGGGCTCGCGCGGGAGGATGATCTCGTCGGGCACCAGCACGAGCGCGACGTCCTCCTCGCCCTCCTCCGACGGCTTGCCCAGGGAGGCGCCGTAGTGCTGGGCGACGAAGGCGGCCACGATCTCCTCGTCGGGGATCTCGGCCTGCTTGATCGAGTACGTCGTCACGTCGGCGAGCTTGCCCTGCCGCACGTAGAGGAGCGCGAACTCCACGAGGTCGCCCTCGCGGTAGATGCCGAGGACGTCGCGGTCGATGTCGTCGATCGTGACGACCCGCTGCTGCTCGCGCACCTTCTCGATCGCGCGGAGCTGGTCGCGGTAGACCGCGGCGAGCTCGAAGCGCATGTCGCGCGCGGCGAGCTTCATCCTGTCGGCGAGCTCGCGCGAGAGCTCGTCGTGGCGGCCCTGGAGGAACTTCGCGACCGCGTCGACCTGCTCGCCGTACCAGCCGCGGTCCACCGCGAGCACGCAAGGCGCCGGACAGCGCTTGATTTGGTGCTGGAGGCACGGGCGCCGCCGGCTCGCGAACTCGATGTCGCTGCAGATGCGGAGCTGGAAGTGCTTGTTCACGAGGTGCAGCGTGCGGCGCGCCGCGGTCGCCGAGTGGTACGGGCCGAAGTACGCCGCGCCGTCGGGCGTGGGCCGCCGCACGACCTCGAGCCGCGGCCACTCGGCGGCGCGCTTCGTCCCTTCGAGCTCGACCTCGGGCTCGTCCGCGCGGTCGTCCCCGTCTCGAGCGGGGAGCTCCGCGAGGTCGAGCTCCGCCGGGGAAGGCGCCGCGGCGGCGAGGCGGAGCGTGATGAAGTCCTTGTCGTCGCGAAGCTTGACGTTGTAGCGGGGCCGGTACTCCTTGATGAGGTTGTTCTCGAGGATCGTGGCCTCTTTCTCGTTGGCCGTGACGATCGTGTCGAGGTCCCCGATGGTGCGCTGGAGCACCGGGATGAAGGCGCGCGCGTCGCCGAGCGCGTCCTGGAAGTAGCTGCGAACGCGCGAGCGGAGGCTCTTGGCCTTGCCGACGTAGACGACGGCCGCCTTCTTGTCCTTGAAGATGTAAACGCCCGGCTGCGCGGGCAGCGCGTCGAGCTTCTGGACGACGGCGTCGGGGAGCATCCGGCTCGCCAAGATAGCGCGCCGCTGGTCCGTGGAGGCTCAGCGCAGGATGTTGCTCGCCTTGTCGCGGGGCTCAGCCGCCTTCGGGTCGTACTTGAGCAAGAGATTGACCTTCGCGACCACGTTTTCCTTGATCTCGACGGGGGCCTCCGCCCGGCTGGCCACGGTCGGATGCTCGGCGCCCACCGTGAGCTTGCCCACGGGAATGCCGTCGATGCGGTAGTGACCGTTCCGGTCGCTCACCGCGTGGAGCGGGAAGCGGAGCACGTAAACGTCCTCGCGGACGTACTCCTGCATGAGATCCCCCATGATCACGTGTCCCGGACGCCGCGGGTAAATGCGGACCGGATTGCCCGCGCCGAGCGGCGGAGCCATCATCACGGCGGGCGACGCGCCCGGGTCGAGCACCGGCGCGAACGGGTACTTCGAGAGGTTCGTCACCTCGAGCTTCTGCCCGAACGTGACCGCGATCGTGCGCGCGGGGTACGAGCAGTCCGCCGCGATGGTGACCGACTCCGTCCCCCGCTTCTCGGGGATGTAGTAGCCGCCGTAGCCCACCACGGCGACCACCGTGTCGGCGAGGGGACGCGGCCCCTCGGGCTCGGCCGGCGTGCCCTCGCGAAAGAGCTTCCCGAAGGTGTCGATCGCGGCGGGGCAGTGCGACGAGTTCTCGATCTTCACGTCGGGGGACGCCGGACCGACGACGGTGATCGTCCCCTCGACGCTCCCCGTCGGCCCGTCGTACGCGGGCAGCTTGTTCGGGTTGAGCGTGGCGTCGATGATCTCTTTCTTGATCGCCGGGTTGCCGGGCGTCCCGGTCGAATCGGCGGCGGCGCTGGGCCTGGGCGCCGCGCTGGATGCCTCGGGCAGCGTGGCGTTGGGGGCGTCGTGGTGCGCGCAGCCGGCGGCGAGGCCGGCGACGAGGGAGAACGAGGCGACCGCGCCGGCGGCCGCAAAGAGATCTCTTAGACAAGTCGGCATTCTGATTTTTTAGCGCAATGCCCGGTAGGAGTCATGCGCCGCCAGGCTCTCCTCGATGTCGGCCCGGAGCTCCAGGTCCGCGACCCGCGGCAGGACGGCCCGAAGCAGCGCCCGCGCCCTCGAGGACCGCAGCCAGACGGCCACGCCGATCAGCGTGCCCGTCACGTTCGGATCCGACGAAACGAGCAGCTCCTCGAGGTGCGACCCCACCACGACCAGCGGCGCGCCGTGGATGCACATCGCGTGGACCAGCTCTGCGCGCTGCTCGGGCGCCGCGGACTCGAGCACCGCGGCGAGGCGGCGATCGCGGGGGCTCAGCGCCGGGTCGTCGTGGAGCAGCGAGATCGCCGCCTGCACCGCCGAGGCCCCGCCGCGCGCCGTCGAAGAGAGCGCCTCCTCGAGCGCCGGCCGCACGCCCGGAGCGCGCCGCCAAGCCCGCGCGGCGACCGCGAAGATCGGCGACTCGGGCCGTGCCAGCGCCTCGAGCGCCCAGGCCTCGCCGAGCAGCCCCGCCTCCCGCATCCGGCGCGCGCACTCGACCGCCGCGTCGGAGACCTCGGCGTCGCGCTCGGCCACTTCGAGCACGCGCTGCGCGACGACGGCGGCGGCGGGCGCTCTCCGCTCGAACGCCATCCACGCCGCGTATCGCAGGCGCGTCCAGTCGCGACAGGCCAGCGCCAGCGCCATCTCGGAGGTGAGGCGCGCGTCGATCGCGCGATCCGCCCAGCCGATCACCAGACCGCGCGCCTCGGACGCGCCGATCTCGTCCTCGAGGGCCAGCGCGAGCACCCGCTCGAGCAGCTCGGAAGGCGCGCCCACGAGGGCGAGCACGCGCAGCGCGTCGTCGACGCGGCCCGCGTCTTCGGACATCACCTGCGCCGCCGCGAGCCGGCGCACCGGCTCGGCGTGCTCGCGCGGCAAGACGCCGCGCTCGACCAGGTCGCCGAGCCGGCGCATCCAGCCGAAGCTCTCCGGCTCGGGGAAGCGCGCGGCGACGGTGCAGAGGGCCCGCACGCCCGCGGCGCCGAACCGCTCGACGACGGTCGCGGCCCACGCGTCCTCGCGCGAAGCGAAGCGCGGTTCGCCCGACTCGCCGTCGTCGGCCACGAGCTGCAGGAGCAGCACGAGCGCCTCGGGATCCGGCGCCTCGGCGAGCAGCACCCGCGCCATCGCCCGGCGCGCGTCCTTCACGCGGCCCTGCATGACCGCGAGGCGCGGCGCGAAGCGGTCGCTCGGGGGCTGCACGAGGAGCTCGGCGCCCAGGAGGTCGCCGGGGCCCGCCGCCAGGGCGCGCTCGAAGCGGTGCAGCCACTGTCTCCGCGCGCCCTCGCGCACCGCCAGCGCGGGGTCCATCGCCGCGAGCCGCAGGCGCGGGACCGCCAGCTCGACGGGCAGGCGCTCGATGGCCGCGAGGGCCCGCACGCGCTCGTACGAGCGCGCGCACTTGAGCCAGTGATCGACCATCGCCGCGGCCGTCTCCGGATAGGCGACCGACAGGGCCTCCGTGGCCCACCCCGCGTCGAGCCACACGGCGTCGTGCTCGGCGTCGATGAGATCGAGCAGCGCCTCTTCGGCCTCGGCCGGCTGCACGTGGCCGAGCGCCGCGAGGATCGCGTCGGCCATCATGCGCTCGTCCTCCTCGCGCTCGTCCTGCTGCTCGCCCTCGCGGAGGACGTCGGGCGGAGCGTTCGCGACCAGATCGCGCAGGACGAAGACGAGGTCCTCTTCGCCGACCGCACACGGCGCGGCGGAGGCGAGGGCCGCCAGCGCGTGGGCGCGCGCCCCGAAGCCGCAACGGCGGAGCGCCCGGCGGAGCGCCGCGACGCACACCGCGCGCGCGGCGTTCGACGGGCCCGCGTCGAGGCGCTGGAGCCGCGCGAGCAGGTCGATTGCGACCGCGCGCACGTCGTCCGTCGGGCCCTCTTCGAGCGTGTCGGCGAGGCGGGCGACGAGCGAGTCGACGTCGCCGACGTGGCGGCACCACTCCTCGTCCTCCTCGAGCAGGAGGCGGGCCGTCGCACGGTCGGCCGCGCGCGCGATCTCGACGAGGAGATTGGCGGTCTCGGGGTGCGCGAGCGGCAGGAGCACCGCGACGCACGCGGCGCGGTCGCGCTGCCGGCGCGTGAGCTTGCCGCCGTGCCGCACGAGCAGCCGGACGAAGCGCACCGCCTCGGCGGGGTGCTCCTCCATGGCGCCGATCGCGTTGCCGAGCCGGTCGGCGCGCGCGAGGAGGCGCTTCACCGCCCGCGCGCAATCGGCGCCGTCGGCCAGGGCCCACGCCTCCGCGATGGAGAGCGAGAGGGCGCGGCACGCGGCGCGGGCGCGGTCGCGCGAGCGCTCGAGCTGCGCGGTCGAGGGGGCGAGAGGAGAGACGTGGGCGGCCGGATCCGCGCCGTCGTCGACGGCGCGGAGCAGCTCGGCGATCCGCTCGGTGTCCCCCGGGAGGAGGAATCTCCACGCGAACTGCCTGGCGCGAGTCGCGTCGATCTGGTCACGGCGTTGCATTGCCTACTTGATTGGTAGGCGTCGTTCGGCAGGGTCGTCAAATGGCGCGTAGCGCGACCGGAGTTCGCGAACGCACGCCTTGCGCATCCTCACGTCTTGGCCACCCCTCACGCGTCACATCAAGGCACGACGTCCTGGGTGCGAAAGGTAAGCGTCTTGTCGGTGGTGGCGATCTGCCGGACGAAGAGCTGCGCGAAGGTGCCGAAGAGGGCGTCGTTCGTGGCGATGCCGGTGCTGCCGGTCGGCCGCGACATCCAGCGCCGCATCTGCTCGACGATCTCGGGCGAGACCGGGTTTACGTCGACGACGACGGCCAGGTAGTAGGCCTGCTTGGCCTCGAGGAAGCTTCGCCGCACCACGGGCAGATCGCGCGCGTCGAAGCAGAGGCGCTGCACGCCGTCGAAGACCGCGGCCTGGTCGCGCTCACGCTCGGGCTCGCTGACGTGGACGCGGTACACCTCGTCCCACAGATCGTAGACCACGTGGCAGACGCGCGGCGCGAGGGCCACCGGCGTGTCTTGCCCTTCACGGTACACGTAGGCGCGCATCGCGATGACCATCGGCAGGCCGCTCGAGAGCTTCTTCGTGAGCGCCGGATCGGCGAAGACGTCGCGGTACGAGAAGCTCGCGCGCAGCAGATCGCCGTCCCACGCGTAGTTCGCCTGCCGCAGCGACAGGGCGCCGGGGTGCGCGAGCTGGACGGCCTGCGGCTGCGACTGCGCGCCGGCCACGACCGGCGCGAGCCCGGCGAGGGCCACGGCGACCGCCAGCGCGCGCCGGAGGCGAGGCGAGAAGGCGCTCACGGACGCGCGGCCCCCTGGTCCGCGCCCCTCACGGGGATCAGCCCGACGAGGTTCGAGAGGCCGAGGACGAACCCGCCGACCTGCGTGTCGACGCGGAGGCCCGCGTTGAAGGTGATGTCGACCGGCACCTTCTGGAAGCCCGTGTAGCCGCGGGCCGGGTTCACGAAGTCCTCTTCGTTGGCGAGCCCGAAGAGGCCGAAGTTGGCGAAGAGATCGACGCCGTAGATCGATTGGGTGCCCCGGTAGACCGGGACGCGGTACTCGACGTCGAGCTTCGCAGCGTAGTTGCCGTAGCGAATCTCGACGATGTCGGTCCCGAGGTAGTTCGGAGAGGGCCGGCGGTCGAAGTTGAGGTCGAGGACCCGATCGGGCAGGAGGTCGGTGAGGTCGCCGACGTAGAATCGCTCGAAGAGCGGCGCGTTGCCGAAGATGGCGCCGACGAACCCGTCCACGCCCAGCACGTGGCCCCACGGGAGCTCGAACCACTTCGAGCCGTGGGCGTTGAACTTCATGTACGGGTAGTCGCTGCCCAGCGGGGTGAGCGAGGCGTCGAGGCTCACCGTGAGCAGCTCCCCGCGCGTCGGGAGGAACGGCTCGTCGCGCGTGTCGTACGTGAGCGTCGCGCGCAGCGTCGAGAGGAAGCTCGAGCCGTCGTCGATCATGAAGTCGATCGGCTCGGTGTCGAACCCGCGGTGGTCGCTCGCCGCGGCGGGGACCTGCGCGTCGATGTTCTCGAGGCGGTAGTCGAAGCGGAGCTGCGTCGAGATCCCGAGGTCGTGCCCGAACCCGACGCGCGCCCCGAAGCGCTTGTACGGCAGGATGGCGAAGTCCTGCGCCGGGCTGGCGTCGCCCACGAGGACGTCGCCGTTGCCGAAGAAATCGCGCGCGTCGTTGTAGAGGAGCTCCGCCTCCGCGGTCCAGTTGGTGCCCGCGAACTGCGGGTCCGAGAGGCGCGCGCGGAGCGCGAGCTGCCCGTCGGCGACGGCGAACGCGCCGCCGAGCGCGATGCCGGTGCCCGCGAGGTTGGTCTCGGTGACCGACGCCCCGCCGTACGCCGTCAGCGGGCGCGCCGTGCCGCTCGGGTCCACGTCGGCCGAGAGGCCGAGCCACAGGTCGTCGACGACGATCGTGTTGCGCTCGGAGACCTCGACGACGAGCACGACGTACCCGCGCTGCGTGCCGCGCCGGAGCGAGAGCTGGACGTCGCGGAAGAAGCCCGTGCCGAGGAGCCGGAACCTCGTGAGCTCGAGCTCGGGGTCGTTGACGTCGAGGACGTCGCCCGCGTGGAAGGGCACGTAGCGGAGGACGACCCGCGCGAGCGTCGTGGTGTTGCCGCGCACCTCGACGCCCTCGAGCGTGTACTTCAAGCCGACGGCGCCGGCCGCGCGCACGACGCCCCCCGCGCTCGGCGGGCTCGGGGCGCTGGACGCGTCGGCGACGGTGGTCGGAGGCGCGCCGGGGCCCGACGTTGACCCGGGCGCCGGCGTCCCCTTCGTGACCGGCGGCGGCTCGGGCGGCTCCGCCGGCTCGGCGGGGGTGCTCGACGGCTCCGCGGGCGCGGCCTCGGACGCCGGCGCGTCGTCCTGGGCTTCGCCCCACGTGCGGACGGCCTGCCCTCGCGCGACTGCAGGTACGCCGAGGACGACAGCCGCGAGAAGGAGCGGACCGAAGCGCAAGCCGCCCGGGATACTATCCCGCGCCCTTCACCGCGTCCGCATCGACCTGGTTCTCGGGAGCAGCCTTCCGGAACGCGTCGAGGCGGGACGCGGCTTCGTAGGCGGCGCTCACCCGCGGGTGCGGCTCCACGGGCACGCCGAAGCGCTTCGCGGCGGCCACCTGGGGGACGAGGAAGACGTCGGCCGCGGTGGGCGCGGCTCCGTAGGCGTAGGGGCCGGTGACGCCCTCGCGCGCGTGGGCCTCCATCGCGCGCTCGAACGCGGCGAGCCCGCGCGCGATGAAGTGATTCGAGAACGCGGTCGCCGCGGCGTCGCCGCCCATCGCCCGGGCGGCCTCGGCGCGCACGGCGGTGTTCTGGAGCGGCTGGATGCCGCTGTTCACGATCTCTACGAGCGCGCGCACGCGCGCGCGCCCGTGCGCGTCGGGCGGATAGAGCGCGGGCGCGGGGAAGGTCTCCTCGAGGAGCTCCACGATCGCCACCGACTCCACGTACGGCACGCCGTCGATCTCCAGGCACGGCACGTAGCCCGTCGCGCTCCGGCTTCGGTACGCCTCGCTCCCCTGCTCGCCCGCGGGGAGCCGGACGACCAGGTATTCGTATTCCAGGTTTTTCAGCGCAAGCGCGATTCGCACGCGATGCGACGAAGACGAGCGCCACCAGTTGTACAAGGTCAAGCGCGGCATGACGCACCGAGCATAGGCGAGTCGATACGCAGCGAGCGAAGCTGATTTCGCGGCGCGGCGTTCGCGCGAGCGCCTCCGCCCCCTGGCTCGCGCCCCGAATCGCGGCGTGGATCGCGAGGCCTCGCCGGCGAAAGCTCGGGGCATGTTCGTTGCTCGAGTATCGAGACATGGCCCCGACGCCGCCCCGACAGCCGAACTCGAGCAAGCCCACCGACGCGCGAGAGCACGCCGCCAAGAACGCGCCGGACTACACCGGGGCACAGCGTCCGCGCCCCCACGACGCCCGCCCGGCCGCGCCCCACGCGCCGCCCAGCACGGTCGACGGGAAGGCACCGCGCGAAGAGCGCGGCGAAGAAGATGTGGACGCCGCGGCCGAGGATCTCTACGACAACGTGGCTTGCACGGATTGAGCGGCGGCGAGCTCCACGTCGAACACATCGAGGCTCGAGAGCTCTCGGTCCCGCTCCGCGAGCCCTTCGTCATCGCCAGCGGCCGCGTCGATGCGACGCGAGCCGTCGAGGTGCGCGCACGCGTTCGCTGGCAAGGTTGCACCGCCACGGGGCTCGGCGAGGCAGCTTGCCTCCCTCCGGTGACGCGGGAAGATCAGCCCGACGCGCTGCGCGCGGTGCGCCGCGCGGCCGGCCAGCTCGTCGGCCGCGCCCTCGACGCGGAGCAGCATGCGCTCGAGCGCGCGGTCCTCGAGGCGACCCCGGGGTACCCCGTCGCGCGCGCCGGTCTGGAGACCGCGCTGCTCGACGCCACGGCGCGCTGCGCGGGGACGCCGCTGCGGTCGCTGCTCGGCGGCGAGCGTGGACGCGACACGGTCGAGCTCGAGACCGACGTCACCATCGCCATCGCGAGCCCCGCGCGCATGGCCGATCTGGCGCGCGAGTGGACGGCGCGTGGCTTTCGGGCGCTCAAGATCAAGGTGGGCAAGGACCTCGACTCCGACGTGCGCGCGCTCGAGGCGATTGGCAGAGCCGCGCCCGGGGCGCGCCTCCGCATCGACGCGAACGCGGGGTACACGGCAGAGCAAGCGATTGCCATGGCCGGCGCCTGCGAGCGGCTCGGCCTCGGGCCGGCGATTGAATGCTGGGAGCAGCCCTGCGCCGCCGCGGACCTCGACGGCATGGCGGCGGTCGGGCGGGCCGTCCGCGCGCCGGTCATCGCCGACGAGTCGATCACGAGCTTCGAGGACTTCGCCGAGCTCGCGCGCACCCGGTACGCGGCCGGCGTGAACCTCAAGCTGGCGAAGCTGGGCGGCGCGCTCGTCGCCGTGCGCCTCGGGCTCGAGGCGCGCGCGAAGGGCTTCACGCTGATGATCGGCGGCATGGTCGAGACGCGGCTCGGCATGACCGCCGCGGCCCACGTCGCGTGTGCGCTCGGCGGGGTGGAGTTCGTCGACCTGGACACGGCGTGGCTCCTCGCGGACGACCCGTACGAGGGCGGCTACGTCGCGCTCGGGCCCCGGTACACGATGCCGAGCGAACCGGGGCTCGGGGTTTGCCGCAAGGGGTAGCCGCTGGTCCTTGGTCCGGGGCGCCTCGGTCTGGTACACGTGACGGTCGACGTCGCCAGCGTCGCCCATGACCAAAAAGTTCGCCGGCTCCTTCTTCGCCGTCGCCGCGAGCCTCGCGCCGCTCGCCGGCGTCATCGCTTGCTCGCAAGACTCGGTGCCTCCCGCCGCTTCGTACGAGTCGCCCGACGGCTCCACGGACGGGAGCGACGACGTCGCCGCCGAGGCGGCGACCGTCGCCCCGCCCGCCTACGACAGCGGGCGCGGCGTCGACGGGGGCGTCCCGGCCGACCCGCGGTGCGACCTCAACGGACGCTGGCTGGTGGCACAGCGCGTCCTCGCCGACGCGATTGGTCAGACGCAGGCGTCGCACAACTGGTTCTATTACGAGCTGCGCCAGGACGGCACGACGGTCACGGTCACGCAGGGGCTCAACTGCGGCTTCGACGTCGTCCACGTGACGCCCCTCGGCGCGGACGTCGACTCGAGCGGCGCGTGGCCCTCGATCCTCACCCACGACAACGACGCCGGCCGCATGGGTACGATGCAGGCGACGTCGACCGGCTGCTCGGTGGCCTTCGACAAGCTCTACACGGTCCGCGGAGCGACGCAGTCGTTCTACGACGACCCTACCCAGCCCCTCCCCAGCGCGTCGCAGCAGGCCATGGGCTCGACGCCCGGCTGGGAAGACTGGGACGGCGACGGCAACCCCGGCATCACCTTCGACGTGACCGCGCCGACCAAGGGCAACCTGTACGTCGCGCAGCGCGACTGGACGCAGTACGCGGGCGACGTCGCGTTCGACACGACGTCGTTCAAGCTCGCCGTCACGTGGAACACGGAGGAGTCGGTGCTCGGCTACACCGGCTCGGAGCTCATCACGCAGACGAGCGACCCCGACACGGACCCGTCGCAGCACTACGTGTACTTCGTGCGCCTCACCGCCGATGAGGCCACGGGCGACCCGACGGCGATCTGCTCGGCCGTCCGCGCGCTCGTCCCCTCCGTCGCCCCGGCCGCTCTCCAGTAAGGTTCGATGGCCGACGCGATCCGAGATCGCGGGCGGAGGCTCGCGGCTGCCGCGGCCCTCGGGTGCGTGTGGAACGTCTGCGCGGCGCGAAGCGCCGGCGCGTCGCCCCTGTTCGAGCTCGCGGGCGGCGTGGGCGGCCAGGGCGGCTTCAACGGGCGCGTCGTCCCGGGCGGCGCGGCGTCGACGTACTACAACCCCGCGCTCCTCGTCGACGTGCCGGCCGGCGTGCAGCTCGGCTTCTTCGTCATGAGCCAGCAGATTGGCGTCTCGCTGGCCCCTCGCCTGGGCCCCCAGTACGACGTGCCGGTGGGCGTCGAGAACGCCACCCACGCGAACGGCACGCAGTGGGCGAATTACCCGATTCCCACGCAGTGGCTCCAAAACGGGCGGCCCGCGAGCGCGTCGAACACCGCGCTTCCGGCGCGGCCGCGGCAGGGGGCGGGCTCCGGGCAGGAGGCCTTCGCGTACCAGATGCTCGGCATCGTCACGAAGCTCTTCCACGACAGGCTCGCCCTCGGCGCGTACGCCCTCGTCCCGTACAGCCGCTTCACCGGCGCCGACGCGTTCTACAGCGACGAGCGGGAGCAGTATTTCTCGAACAGCTTGCACCCGGAGCTCTATGGCGATCGCCTGGTCGCGACCTCGATCGCGTTCGGCGCCGGCGTGAAGATCACCGACGAGCTCTCGTTCGGCGTCGCCTTCACCCTGAACCTGGCGACCGAAGCCGATACGCCCACGTACGTCGTCGACGCGGGGCACCTCCAGAACATCCTCGTCGACTCCGACGTGAAGGTGGTCGCGTCGGTCGCGCCGCACTTCGGCGTCTCCTACAAGCCGACCCCGCGCCTCCGGCTCACGGGCACCGTGCACTCGCCCGAGAAGCTCGCGATCGACACCGACTTCACGTTCCTCCTCTCGAACGGCGTGCAGCAGTCGGCCGGCGTGGACTTCACGCACGACTACATGCCGTGGCAGTTCGGGGCCGGTGGCTCGTACGACGTCGTCTCGAACGAGCACGACACGGTCACGCTCGTCGCGAGCGCCGTGTACGGGCTCTGGTCGAACTACGTCGACCGGCACAGCGAGGTGCCGATCGCCCAGTACGGCTGGTACGACACGCTGACGCCGGTCGGCGGCGTGCGCGTCCAGCACGACGCGGTCGGCACCTTCCTCGACGTCGAGTACCAGCCGTCGCCCGTCCCGCTGCAGACGGGGCGCACGAACTACGTCGACAACGACCGCATCGGCGCCGACGGCGGCATCGACTACGGCTTCAGCCTCTGGGGCACGCGCTTCAAGATCGGCGCGCAGCTCGAGGTCCACCGGCTGATCCCCCGCTACCAGACGAAGCTGCCGACCCCGACCTCCCCCGACGGGCAAGACCACACGCCCGCGCTCGTCGCCGACGAGGTGCCCGACGACAGCGTGCTCGACGGCAAGCCGCTCGCCGGAGCGCAGGGCCTCCAGACGAACAACCCGGGCTGGCCGGGCTTCGGCAGCCAGGGGTGGATCGTCGGCGGCGGCCTCAGCCTGAGCGTGATTCCCTGAGCTCGCCTTCGAGCGAGCCTTGCCTCCGGAGAACGCCCGGCGTCGCTCCCGCGACCATCGACTTCGACGGGCATAGGTCTAGCCTCGGGGAGCCTGCAAAGGCCAAAAGGGAGGTTTCACCATGGTCAAGGTTGCGCTCGTCGTGCGGCTGGTGGCGAAGTCCGGCAAAGAAGAGCAGGTCCGCTCGTTCCTCGCGGGGGCACAGCCCCTCGCGCAGGGCGAGGCCTTCACGCCGGCGTGGTTCGCGCTCCGCACGGAGCCGAGCGTCTTCTACATCGTCGACGCGTTCGCGAACGACGCCGATCGCAGCAAGCACCTCGGCGGCGAGATCGCCAAGGCGCTCATGGCGAAGGCCCCCGAGCTCCTGGCCGAGCCGCCGAAGATTGAGAAGGCCGACGTCCTCGGCGTGAAGCTGCCCGGCTGAGACACGCCTCGCGCTCTCGCGTGCTAGAGCGCATGGCCGATGGCGGCCGCGAAGAAGGCGACGGCGACGAAGCGAGCCCCCGCGCGCAGGCGCGCGCCCCGCAAGGCCAAGGCCGAGTCTGCGGGCCTCGAACCGCGCGCGTGCGTGCCGGGGGGCGTGCCGAGCGAGGCCCGAGACGTGGCGGAGCGCATCGAGCGCGAAGGCGGCTCCGTCGTGGGCGCCTACCTCGATCCTCTCGGCGGCCACCCGCTCGTCCTCGCGGTGCTCCCCATCGGGCGCGTCGAGCCGACGCCGTTCCAGCGCGATCTCTCCGAGACGCACCACAAGCGACTCGCCGAGGTCATCGCGAAGACCGGCCGCTTCCTCGACCCGATCGTGGCCGTGACCGCCCCGAAGGAGGGCTTCTGGACGCCGAACGGCCGCCACCGCCTCGAGGCGATGCGGCGGCTCGGCGCGAAGGCGATCACGGCGCTCGTCGTCCCGGCGCGCGAGGTCGCCTGGCAAATCCTCGCGCTCAACACCGAGAAGGCGCACAACCTCAAGGAGCGCTCGCTCGAGGTCATTCGCATCTATCGCGGCCTGCTCGAGGAAGACGGGCGCCGCGGCGAGTCGGGCTTCGCGTTCTACCTCGAGGACCCCGCGCTCGTGACGCTCGGCGTCTGCTACGAGAAGCAGCCCCGCTTCGCGGGCGGCGCGTACCACCCCGTGCTCCGCCGCACCGAGCACTTCTCCGACGGGCCGATCTCGGAGGCGATCGAGGAGCACGAGCGCCTGGCCGAAGCGGTGCTCGACCTGGAGGCCAGGGTCTCCGCGGCCATCGCGCGCCTCAAGGAGCGCGGGCTCACGAGTCCCTACCTGCGGTCCTTCGTCGTCGCGCGCATCAACCCGCTCCGGTGGATCAAGGGCGACCTGCCGAGCGCCGGGAGCGTGATCGCGCAGATGGCCCAGCGGGCCGGCAAGTTCAACGCCGAGCGCGTGCGCCAGGAGGACCTCGCCAAGATGGGCGGCGCCCCCGACGAAGAGCCCTGAAGATTCTACGACCCGAACTTCGAGCCGCACATCGGGCAGAAGCTGGCGCCCTTCTCGAGGGGCTGCCCGCAGTCGTCGCAGCGGCCGGGCTTCGGCTCGGCCATCTCGGGGAGGCTCGGCTGCCGCAGGCGCGAGAAGCGGCCCAGCGCGTCGAGGAGGTTCGCGCTCGCGCTGTTGGTCGGGACGACGTGCGTCTCGACGCCCACGATGATGATCTCCGGCGCCGACCCGGCGGGGGCGCGGGGGGGCGGCGGCCACGCGATCCCGTCGGTCGGCCGAGACGACGGGCGGGACGACGGGCGCGCGGACGGCCGGCGAGGCGGGGCGACGTCCGTGTCGCGGCACTCGACGACCAGGGCCGCCACGTTGTCGCGGGTGCCCGCGGCGAGCGCCGCGTCGACGAGGGCGCGGACGTGCTCGTGGGGCGTGCGGCGCTGGAGCAAGATCTCCTCGATCTGCTCGTCGTCGAGGCCCCCCGTGAGGCCGTCGGAGCAGAGCATGTAGAGATCGCCCGGCACGACGCGCGCCGTGCGCACGGGGACCCGCAGCGTCTCGCCCATCCCGAGGGCGCGCGTGATGACGTGCTGGGGCATCCGCGCGATGAGCGCGTCGTCGGCCTCGGGGTGCGTCTCGAGGACGTCGTTCACGAGGGAGTGATCCATCGTCATCCGCTCGAGCACCCCGGCCCGGACGCGGTAACAGCGGCTGTCGCCGACGTGGGCCACGTGAATGAGATCCCCCTCGGGCGAGAACGCGAGGGCCACGATTGTCGAGCCCATGCCGTGGTACTTCTTCGACTTCTTCGCGATGTCGACGATGTCCGCGTTCGCGCGGTGAATCGCCGCCGAGAGCCGGCGCGCCATCGTGTAGAGGCCGAAGTCGTCGACCTCGGGCCGCTCGACGAGCGACTTCGCCGTCGTCTCGAAGATGTTCGCGACGGTGGAGGTCGCGAGCGCGCTCGCGACGTTGCCGGCGTTGTGCCCGCCGGCGCCGTCGGCGAGCAGGAACAAGCCCAGCTCGGGGCGCAGGAGGACGTGGTCTTCGTTGTGCTCGCGCGGCCCGATGTCCGTCAGGCCGGCCCCCACCGGGTTCACCGCGCGGGTCGTCACGACCGGCTCTTCGTGGCTCTCCAGCGCAACTGGGCTCGCGTGCATTCTTTCCAGTATACGAAGAGCGAGCCCGACCCGGAAAGAGTGGGCTTCGGCCCTTCATGCGCCCTCGTGCGGCTACCTCAGCTCCGCGACCTGCGAGCCGAAGATCCGCTCGATGCCCGAGAGCAGCGCGTCACCCACGTCGACCCGCCAGGCGTCGCCGAGCGAGAGCACCGCCTCGCGGCCGTCCGCGAAGTTCACGTGGAGCGAGACGGGGCAGGTCCCCTTGGCCGTCGAGAGGACGCGGGCCAGGCTGGCGAGGTCGGCCGACCGCGTGCGCTCGGCCGGCACCCGGATTGCGATTGCCCTCGTGTCGGCCCGCACGACCTCGCCGAGCGGCTGCGCCTCGCTGAGGAGGATGGTCGGCTCGCGCGGCCCCTCGGGCTCGTCCTCGGCCTCTTCGCTGCGCTGCGGGAAGCTCACCTTCCCCGTGACGAGCACCGGGTCGCCCGAGGCCAGCACGTGCGCGTACTGGTCGATGTCTCGCGCGCGGAGCTTCACGTTCACCCGGCCCGTCAGGTCCTCGAGCTCGAAGAAGGCGACCTTGCCGCCGCCGTCCTTGAAGATGCGCTCGCGGTACCCCTCGACCATGCCGACGAGCTTCACGACCGCCCAGTCGTTCATCCCGGCGCACTCCGCGATGGGCGTCGCCCCGAGCTTCGCGAGGCTCGCCTCGGCGTTCGCCTTCGCGCGCGCGACGTCGCCCTTGTTGCTCTCGGTCTTGGTCTCGCTCTCGCCCCGCGAGCCGAGGTACCGCTCGAGCGGGTGCCCCGAGACGTAGAAGCCGAGGGCCTGGCGCTCCCGCACGAGGAGCTCGCGCCGGTCCCACGGCTCGCACTCGACGTAGTCGCCCGCGGTGGGGCCCGACGAGGCCTGCTGCGGCGCCGCGTCGAACAGCCCGAACAGCGTGGTCTGGCCGGCCGCGCGATCGCGGCTCGCCGAGCGCGATCGCTCGAGCGCGATGTCGACCGACGCGAACGCCCGCGCCCGCGACACGCCGCGCTCCTCGAGGCTCGAGTCGAAGGCCCCGCACTGCACGAGCGCCTCGAACACGGCCTTGTTCACCCGCTTCGCGTCGACGCGGGCCGCGAGGTCGAAGAGATCGCGGAAGAAGCCCCCCTGCCGCGCCTCGAACACGGCCTCGAGCGCCGAGCCGCCGAGCCCGCGCACCGCGCCGAGGCCGAAGCGGATCTCGGGGCCGAAGGCGTCTTGCGGGCCCTTGGTGGCGCGGCGCAGCCGCTTGTCGCCCTTGGGGTTCGTGTAGACGACCTTGAAGTCGGTGTCGCTCTCGTTCACGTCGGGCGGGAGGACGGTGACGCCCATCGCGCGCGCGTCGGCGATGGTCCGGACCACCTTGTCGATGCGGTCCTTGTCGCTCGTGAGGATCGCGCAGAGGAGCTCGACCGGGTAGTGCGTCTTCAGCCACGCGGTCTGGTACGTGATGAGGGCGTACGCGGCCGAGTGGCTCTTGTTGAAGCCGTACCCGGCGAAATACTCGAGGAGCCCGAAGATGCGCTCGGCCTCCTTCTCGTCGACCCCTTTCGTGCGCGCGCCGTCGAGGAAGATGCCCTTCTGCTTGGCCATCTCCTCGGGCTTCTTCTTGCCCATCGCGCGGCGGAGCAGGTCGGCGCCCCCGAGCGTGTACCCGGCGAGCTGCTGCGCGATCTGCATGACCTGCTCCTGGTAGACGATGACGCCGTACGTCGGCTTCAAGAGCTCGTCGACCAGGGGGTGCAGGCTCGCGATCGGCGCGCGCCCGTGCTTGCGGTTCACGAAGTCCTCCACCATCCCGCTGCCGAGCGGGCCGGGCCGGTAGAGGGCCACGGCGGCGACGACGTCCTCGAAGCCGTCGGGCCGCAGGTCCTTGAAGAGCTGCTGCATGCCGCTCGACTCGAGCTGGAACACGCCCTTCGTCTCGCCCGACGCGAGGAGCTTGTACGTCGCTTGGTCCTTGAGATCGATGTTCGCCAGATCGAGCGTCTTGCCGATGCTGCCGAGGTCGAGCGTCTTGCCGTCGGCGACGAAGTCGGGCCGGGCGTTCACGAGGCGCACGGCGATGTCGAGCACCGTCAGCGTCTTGAGGCCGAGGAAGTCGAACTTGACGAGGCCCGCCTGCTCGACGTCGTCCTTGTAGTACTGCGTGACGAGCGCGCCGATCTCGGTCTTGCCCTCGCCCTTCTCGTTCTTCGCGTCCTTCGCGTCCGCCCCGCGCGCCGCCTTCGTCTCGGCCTTGAACACCGGCACGTGGTCCCAGAGCGGGCCCTCGCTGATGACGATGCCGGCGGCGTGCTTGCCCGCGTGCCGCATCAGGCCCTCGAGCTTGCGGCCCTGGTCGAGGAGCTCCTTGATGCGCGGGTCGCGGTCGTACAGCGTCTTGAGCTTCGGCTCGACCTCGAGCGACTCGGCGATCGTGTAGGTCTCGGCGGGCGTCTTGCGCGGAATGAGGTTCGCGATCTGCTGCGCCTCGGTCGGCGTGATGCCCATGCACCGCGCGACGTCCTTCACGACGCTCTTGCTCTTCAGCTCCGCGAACGTCGCGATCTGTCCGACGCTCGTCTCGCCGTACTTGCGCTGGACGTAGGCGATGACCTCGTCGCGCTTGTCCATGCAGAAGTCGACGTCGAAGTCGGGCATGCTCACGCGCTCGGGGTTGAGGAAGCGCTCGAAGAGCAGGTTGTACGGGATGGGATCGAGGTCGGTGATGCGCATCGCGTACGCCACGATCGACCCCGCGCCCGACCCGCGCCCCGGCCCCACCGGCACGCCGTTCTCCTTCGCGTAGCGGATGAAGTCCCAGACGATGAGGAAGTACCCGGGGAACTTCATCTTCGCGATGACGTCGAGCTCCGTCTCGAGGCGCTGCGCGTAGAACGCGCGATCGGGCTTGCTGCCCTGCGCCTCGAGCTCCGCGAGCCGCCGCTCGAGCCCCTCCCTCGCGACGTGCCGGAAGTAGCCCTCGGTGTCGTAGCCCTCGGGCACCTGGAAGCTCGGGAGCATCGGCTCGCCGAGCTTCAGCGAGAGCTTGCAGCGCTCGGCGATCTCCATCGTGGCCGCCACCGCGGCCGGGTGCGCCGAGAAGAGCTGCGCCATCTCGTCCGGCGACTTCAGGTACATCTCGCTCGACCCGTGGTGGCGCTCCTTCGCCTCCTCGAGCGTGCGGCCGGTCTTGATGCACGAGAGATAGAGGTGCGCCTCGGCGTCGGAGCGCTCGGCGTAGTGCACGTCGTTGGTCGCGACGAGCGGCAGGCTCATCTCGCGCGCGAGCGAGACGAGGATCTCGTTGAGGACCGACTGCTCCGGCAGCCCGTGGTCCTGGAGCTCGACGTAGAGGCTCCCCGGTTCGAGCGCGTCGCGCAGCGCCCCGAGCACCTCGCGCCCGCGGGCCTCGCCCTCCTCGAGGATGGCCTGCGCGACCACGCCGCCCATGCACCCGGTCATGCCGACGAGGCCCTTCGCGTGCGACGCGATCTCGTCGGGCGAGAGGATCGCGCCCTTCACGTGCGCGCGCGACACCAGCCAGATGAGGTTCTTGTATCCGTCGAGGCTCGACGCCAGGAGCGGCAGGTGGTGCCCGTGGCCGCCGCGATTCCACGCGACGTCGAGCTCGCACCCGAGGATCGGCTGGACCTTGGCCTCCTTCGCCGCCTTGTACAGCGTGATGGCGCCGAACATGTTCCCGTGGTCGGTCACGGCGACGGCGCGCATCCCGCCCCCGGCGACGCGCTTCACCAGGTCCTTCACCTTCACGGCCCCGTCGAGGAGCGAGTACTGCGAGTGGACGTGGAGGTGATTGAACTCCGCGGGCATGGCCCGAGAAGGTCTACTCCGAACGCGGCGGAACCGGGAGCCCCATCATGGCGCGGAGACGCGCGATCGCGGCAGGCAGGCCGCGGACCGTCAGGCGCGTCCCCGTCTCTTCGTACTCTTCGGCCACGACGCGCGCGCGCTCGTACACCTCGCCGAGGAGCGACTGCTTCGCATAGGGTACGAGCAGCGACTCTTCGACCATCGACGCGTCGAAGAACGCGACGATCTCCCCCCGAAGCCGCGCGACGTCCGCCGGGTCGTGCGCCGAGAGCACGATGGCACCGCCGCTGGCCCCCCCGTGCTCGCGGAGGAGCGCCTCGCGCGCGGGCCCGTCGAGGCGATCGGCCTTGTTGAGGACCAGGCGGCTCCTCACCGCGTCCGCGCCGATCTCGCGGAGGACCTCGCGCGTCACCTCGAGCTGCGCCCCGTGCGCGGGGTCGCTCCCGTCGACCACGTAGAGGAGCAGCGACGCCTCGAGCGCCTCGGCGAGCGTCGAGCGGAAGGAGGCGACGAGGTCGTGGGGCAGCTTCTTGATGAAGCCGACCGTGTCGGAGACGAGGATGCGCGGCTTGGTCTCGGGCTGGAGGGCGCGCACGGTGGTGTCGAGGGTCGCGAACAGCTTGTCCTCGACGAGCACCTCGCTGCCCGTCAGCGCGCGCATCAGGGACGACTTGCCCGCGTTCGTGTACCCGACGAGCGCCACGCGGAGCTGGTCCTGCCGCGCGTGCCGCCGGTTCTCCTGCTCCTTCTGGATCGCGGCCAGCTGCTCGCGCAGCTCGGCGATGCGATCGCGGATCTTGCGGCGGTCGAGCTCGATCGCCGCTTCCCCCGCGCCCTTGCCGCGCTGCCTCTCCTTGCCGCCCGGCGACTCGCGGAGGCGAGGCGCGACGTAGTTGAGGCGGGCGATCTCGACCTCGAGCCGCGCCTCGCGGCTGCGCGCGTGGCGGTGGAAGATGTCGACGATGAGGCCCGTCCGGTCGAGGACGCGCGCGCCCGTCGCGCGCTCGAGGTTCCGCGCCTGGCTCGGCGAGATCTCGTGGTCGACGACGATGAGCGCGGGCTTCCCGCTCTCCTCGCCGTCCCTGGACTCGTCGCCCTCGCGCTCGTCCTCGGCTTTGCCTTTGGCCTTGTCCGCGCCCTTGCCGGACGCCGCCGCCTGGCGAGCGCGCGCCTTCGATTTGACCTCGGGCGCCCCGCTCGGGACGACGCCCTTGCCGCCCGTGAGCTGCGCGAGCTCCTTGAGCTTGCCCTCGCCGAGGACCGCGGCGGGGGCCAGCGCCTCGCGCCGCTGCGTCACCGTCGCGGCGACGTCGAACCCGAGCGTGTTCACGAGGCGCCCGAGCTCGGCGAGATCCGAAGAGTGATCCTCGTCCGTCACGCCCGGAAGCTGCACCCCGACGAGGACGGCCTGTTCGCGCAAGCTCAGCCCTCGAGGAGGCCCATGGTGTTGCCCTCGGGATTGGCGTAGAGCGCCATGATCACGGGGCCGACGTCGGTCCGCGGCATCAGCGTCTTGCCGCCGAGCCCCTCGATGCGCGCCAGCATGTCGACGATGCTGGGCACCGACGCATAGACGAGCACGCGCGCGCGCGTGCCGTCCCCCGCGCCGCCGAACTTGCCGCCGATGCCCCCGTCGATGCCCTCGCGGCCGCCCGACGAGACCATGCCGTAGTTCATCTCGTTGTTCGCGTCGATCACCCAGCCGAGCGCCTCGGCGTAGAACTTGTGCAGCACCTCGGGGTTCTCCGCCTGGATTTCCCAGTGCACGATCGGGTGCGCGGCGCCCTTCGGCGGCGGGGCCTTGCGCGCGGCCTTCCGCGCGGGCGCCTTCGCCGGCGCCTTCTTCGCTGCCGCCTTCTTCGCCGGCGCCTTCTTCGCGGGGGCCTTCATGGCCTTCATCGCGGGGGCCTTCGTCGCCTTCTTCGTCGCCTTCTTCGCCTTCTTGCTCGCCATGTTCGCCTCTGCCGACATGCTACCCGCTGGATCGACTGTTGCGAGACCTCATTCGCGCTGGCCCGACCATGCCGCAACACCTCGAGCTGATTTTCACGCTGACGGGCGGGCTCGCGGCGGCGGTGCTCTTCGGGCTCGTGACGCAGCGCCTTCGCCTGTCGCCCATCGTCGGGTACCTCATCGCCGGCATCGCGGTCGGGCCCTTCACCCCCGGCTTCGTCGCCCACGCGGAGATCGCCGAGCAGCTCGCCGAGCTCGGGGTCATCCTCCTGATGTTCGGCGTGGGCCTGCACTTCCGGGTGGAGGAGCTGCTCGCGGTGCGCAAGGTCGCGCTGCCGGGCGCCCTGCTCCAGATCGGGGCGGCCACGGCCGCAGGGGCCCTCGTCGCCCGCGCCTTCGGCTGGGGGGCGGGCGGGCTCGTCTTCGGGCTCGCGGTCTCGGTCGCCAGCACGGTCGTGCTCCTCCGCGTCCTCGCCGACAACGACGCGCTCCACACCCGGGCCGGGCACCTCGCCGTCGGGTGGCTGCTCGTCGAGGACGTCTTCACGGTCCTCGTGCTCGTGCTCCTGCCGATCTTCGCGGGGGCCTCGGGCGCCGCGCCGGTCGCGATCGCCGGGTCCGTCTCGGTCGCGTTGCTCAAGATCGCCGCCCTCCTGGCGTTCACGCTGTTCGTCGGGCAGCGGGTCATTCCTTGGCTGCTCGCCTACGTCGCGAAGACCGGGTCCCGCGAGCTCTTCACGCTCACGGTCCTCGCGCTCGCGCTCGGGATTGCGGTGGGGTCGGCCCAGGTCTTCGGCGCGTCGATGGCCCTCGGCGCCTTCCTCGCGGGGCTCGTCATCGGGCAGTCGAACTTCGCGCAGCGGGCCGCCTCGGACGCGCTCCCGATGCGCGACGCCTTCGCGGTCCTCTTCTTCGTCTCGATGGGCATGCTCCTCGATCCCCGGGAGATCGTCCCGAACGCCGCCCTCATCGGCGCGACGTTCGTGCTCGTCACCGTGGTGAAGCCGCTGGCCACCGTCCTCATCGCGCTGGCCCTCCGCGCGGGCGCCGAGCCCTCGGCGACGGTCGCCGTCTCGCTCGCGCAGATCGGGGAGTTCTCGTTCATCGTGGCCGAGCTCGGGCACCGGCTCGGCCTCCTGCCGGCGAGCGCGATGCAGGCCCTCGTCGCGGCCTCCATCGCCTCGATCACGCTGAACCCTCTGCTCTTTCGCCTCGTCCCGGGGGCAGCGCGACGCTTGTCACGTCTGGGGCGCGCGGCAGGTCTCGCGGGTCCGGGGGTCGGACGCGGCGCGCCTCCCGGCGCCGCCGCACCACGCTAGGCACGATCGCCGCGGTCAGCAGCGCGCCGATCGCCAGGAGCGAGATGGCGTGCGGAACGGCGTAGAACGGGGAGACGAGCATCTTCAGGCCCGCCAGCACCAGGATGCCGCTGAGCGCGTACCGCAGGTAGTGGAGGCCCGCGAGCAGGTCGGCCAGCACCAGGTAGAGCGCGCGCATGCCCAGGACCGCGAACACGTTCGAGCTGTAGACGATGAACGGCTCGGACGTGATCGAGAACACGGCCGGGATCGAGTCGATGGCGAAGAGGACGTCCGTCAGCTCGATGACGACGAGCGCGAGCAAGAGCGGCGTCGCGACGCGCCGCCCCTCCTCGACGACCAGGAACCTGCCGCCGAGGCTCGCGGCCGGCTGCGACGACACGCGGAGGCGCCGGCGCACGAACCGCAGGAGCTTGCCCTCGTCGTGCTCGCCGTCCTTCGACTGCTCCCGCAGCGTCTTCAGCCCCGTGTACACGAGGAACGCGCCGAGGACGAAGATGGCCCCGTGCCACGCCGCGAGCATGGCCGAGCCCGCGGCGATGAACGCGGCGCGGGTCACGAGCGCGCCGAGGATTCCCCAGAAGAGGACCCGGTGCTGGTCGCTCTTCGGGATGCGCAGCCGGTCGAAGAGCACCAGGAACACGAACAGGTTGTCGACGCTGAGGCTCTTCT
Source organism: uncultured delta proteobacterium (assembly GCA_963797395.1). Taxonomy (GTDB): domain Bacteria; phylum Myxococcota_A; class Polyangia; order Polyangiales; family Polyangiaceae; genus Palsa-1150. The sequence continues at coordinate 1,764,864 of CAWCPA010000006.1, read as the reverse complement.
CGATGAGCCACGCCGTGAGGAAGTCCTCCCCCGCGTCACGGCCGAGCGCGCGCCACACCCACGCGCCGAAGAGCAGCGCGACCGTGATCCACACGACGCTCCACGCGATCGCGCTCCCCCGCGACTGGCTGCGGCCCGATCGGTGACCGAGGAGGTCGGCCGCGAGGCTGACCGCCACGACCGCCCCGAAGACGAGCCAAGCCGAGGTCGGAATCACCGCCCCGGGCTTAGCAAGATCGTGGCCGGCTCAGAGCGCCTGGCCGCCGTGCTCGCCGGTGCGAATGCGCACGGCCTCGGGCACGTCGGTCACGAAGATCTTCCCGTCGCCGATCTTCCCCGTCTTCGCGGCGCGCTCGATCGTCTCGAGCATGGGCCCCACGAGGTTGTCGGGCGCCACGACCTCGATCTTGATCTTCGGGACGAAGTCGACGACGTACGCCGAGCCCCTGTACACCTCGGTGCGACCGCCGGTGCGACCGAAGCCCTTCACCTCCGTGAGCGTCATGCCCGCGATTCCGATGTTCGCGAGCGCCTCTTTCACTTCGTCGAGCTTCGACGGACGGATGATGGCTTCGACTCTTTTCATGTCGTTCGGATGCTAACCGCGACCGCCCCCAATCACCAGGAATCACGCCCGCGCCCGCTCGATCACGTTCGGCGCGAGGTGGAGCGCGAATGCGTAAATGCTGATTTGCGGCGGCGCGCCGATGCTCGTCGGGAAGAGGGAGCCGTCCGAGACGAAGAGCCCGCGGACCTGGTGATGCTCGCCGGTGGAGTTCACGACGCTCGCGTGGGGGTCCTCGCCCATGCGCATCGTGCCCATCGGGTGCACGGCGGTCAGCGGGACCGAGTGCGGGCGGAGGACCGACGTGTCGACCGAGGGGAGCTGCGAGGCCTGGGTGATGCGTACGGCCGGGATGGCGGGGATGGTCACTTCGACGGCGCCCGCCGCCAGCAGCAGCCGAGCGCAGGCGAGGAGGCCCTTGGCGAGCTGCCCGCGGTCCCGCTCGGTCATCGCGTACCGGATGACGGGGCGCCCGTCGCCGTCGACGTCGACCTCCCCGCTCGTCTCGTCGTGCACCATCGCCGAGAGCACGGCGAGGCGCGGGTACGCCCGGATCGCCGCCATGTGCGACGCGCCGAAGCCCGGCAGCGTCGCGGCCGCGCCGACCGGGTGCGCGAAGGCCGGGACGATCCACACGCGCGAGTCGCTCCCCTCTTCGTGGGAGAGGTGCTCGGTGCACTCGTAGCTCTGGGGGATCCCGCGCCACCCGGCGATCTCCCGGTCGAAGCGCCCCGCGACCGCCCCGCCGGGGTGCATCCGCAGGCCGCGCCCGAGCTGATTGTACGGGTCGGGAAGGCCGCTGCGCCGCGCGAGGGCCGCGCTGCCGATCGCGCTCGCCGCGAGCACCACGACCTTCGCCCAGATCTCGACCGACGCCCGGATGCGGCCGCTCTCGTCGCGGGCCACCGCGTGGACGCCCCGCACGTGCGACCCGTCGTGGACGAGCCGGACCGCTTCGACGTCCGAGTACACGCGCGCGCCGGCCTGGATGGCCTGCGGGAGCACGACCTTCAGCGCGTTCTGCTTCGCGTCGTACGCGCAGCCGAGCTCGCAGAACCCGCTCTGCTGGCAGCCGATGCGGTTGTGCTTCAGCGGCCCGCCGCGCCACCCGAGGGCCTCGCAGCCCGCGCGGAGCACGTCGTTGTTGGCGTTGCGCATGTCCGGCGGGATCTCGCTGACGGAGAGGTCCCCCTCGATCGCCTCGAACGCCGGCCGCAGCTCCGCCGGCGACGCGCCCTCGATGCCGAACTTGCGCGCCCAGAGATGGAGGATCTCCTCCGGGGTGCGCTTGCAGAGGTTCGTGTTGTGCACCGTGCTGCCGCCGACGCCGCGGCCCTGAAGCACGCGGATGGCCATGTCGGCGGTGGCGCGGCCGCCCGCGTCCTGGAAGAGGCGCGGGAGCATGTGGTCCTCCCGCTGATCGAAGTCGCGCCACGTCGAGTACGCGCCCTCCTCGATGGCGACGGCGTCGAGCCCGGCCCGCGCGAGCTCCCGGACGGCGATCGACCCGCCCGCCCCGGTCCCGACGACGATTGCGTCGACCGCGAGGACGAGGTCCTGGGTGAGCTCGCGCCCCAGGACGATTCGAGCCGGCCCTCACCGCCACCCCGTCTCCGGCCGGCCGACGCGAGGCCCGTCGTACCCGATGAGGGCCCACGCGCGCGCGTCGCGGTAGTAGCCCATGAGGACGAGGGACTTGAGGCCGTCGAACCCGGCGCGGAGGAGGTCGAACGAGCTCGCCTCGACGTCCGCGAGCACCCGGTCCTGCGCGGCCGCGTCGAGGCGCGTGAAGCGCGAGGCCTCCCCCGCCCGGAGCGGCGCGAGGTGCTCGAGGTACGCGAGGAACCGCCCGAAGTCGCGCCGCAGCGGCGCGGCCATGCGCGCCAGCCAGGCGTCGACGAACCCGGCGACGTCGAGCGCGTCGGGCGTGGGGATGGTCGGGTCGTCCGGTCGATCGGGCGCCGCGATGCGCCTCGCCGCGTGCTGCACCACGACGAACTGCCACGGCGACAGCGTGGCGAACCGCCGCCCCTCGGGCGCCGCGTACCCGCTCGTGCGGAGCACCCCGACGGCCCCCGCGAGCGCGAGGACGCCGAGCGCGCCGAGCTTCAGCGCGCGGCGGCGCGTCACGGCGTTTTCGGGCGACGCTCGCATCGGGACGCGGCGCAATGTATAGGGGCGAGAGGCACCGTGCACCTCTTCGGCCTCACGGGCGGCATCGCCTCGGGAAAAAGCACGGTCGCGGCGCGACTGCGGGCGCGCGGCGTCCCGGTCATCGACGCGGACGAGCTGGCACGCGAGATTGTCGCGCCCGGCACGGACGGCTTTCGGGCGCTCGTCGACGCCTTCGGCGAGGGCGTCCTCGGGCCCGACGGCGCGCTCGACCGCAAGGGCCTCGCGCGCGTCGCCTTCGCGGACGACGCGGCGCGCAAGCTCCTCAACGCGATCACCCACCCGCGCATCGCGGCGCTCACCGCCGAGCGCGCCGAGGAGGTCCGCCGCGCCGGCGAGCCGCTCGCCTGCTACGAGGCCGCGCTGCTCGTCGAGAACGGCATCGCCGACGCCTTCCGGCCGCTCGTCGTCGTCGCGTGCCCCGAGGACGTGCAGCTCCAGCGCGTGCAGCAGCGCGACAGCGCCTCGCGCGAGGACGCCCTCGCCCGCATCCGCGCGCAGAAGTCGCTCGCCGAGAAGGTCCGCGTCGCCGACTACGTCATCGACACGACCGGCACGCTCGAGCAGAACCGCGCCCGCACCGACGAGGTCCTGCGCGCCGTCGCCGAGAAGGTCGGCGTCGACCCGGCCCGCTACCCGCTCTGAAGGACGTTCGAATCACAGGCAGTGCGCGAGGGTCAGCGGGTCGGTCTGGCCGCCGCCGGTCTGGAGCGTCGCCTGGCCGCAGGCGCTGCCGAAGGTCAGCGTCTCCGTCACGTTCTTCGCGGTGCCCTCGCTGTAGGTCGAGGTCACGCTGCCCGAGGTCGGAAAGCAGCACGCGGTGTCGCCGTAGCCGACCGCGTGGAAGGTCGTGACCGACGTGTACCGGAGGAGGTTGTGCTGCACGAACACGGAGCCGTCGACGACCCGGCCCGCGCCGGACCCGGTCACGGTCAGCCCGTTGCCGTCGGTCGACACCGTGTGATCCCAGATCTTCGTCTCTGCGCCGCCGATGGTCACCGTGCCGGTGAGGTGGCTGCCGTGGACGACGAGGGTGCGCGAGTCTTCACAGCCCCCCGCGCCGCACGTGACGACGACGCCGTCGTCGGTCGGCGCCGGGCTGACGGTGGTGTCCCACCCGGTGCCGGCGCCGTTCGTGTCGTGCAGGATGGCGTACCGATTCCCGTCGGGCCCGGTGATCGTGCGCGTGTCGCCGCCCGCCCCGGTCGTGCGCGTGAGCGCGCAGCCCGCCGCCTGGCGATCGATCCACGGGTGGGTCGAGTCGCAGCTCGCGCCGTAGCCGAGCGTGAACGGGCCGCTCCACGACGACGACGCCGTGTCGTTCGCTCCCCACGTCACGCTGCAGCTCATCGGCGTGTACGAGTACGGGTCCTGCGACGGCCCCGCGAACGCCGGGCTGAGCGTGCTGCCCGAGCACGACCAGTCGGCGGCCCACGCGGTCGACACGGGGTTCAGCGCGTCGGCCATGCGCGCCAGCACCGAGCGCTTCGGCGCCGCGGGCGTGGCCCACGCGAGCCCCGAGCCTTCGGTGTTGTTCAGCGCCCCGCTGACGACGCTCGTCGCGACTTCGGAGTTCGAGGGCTCGAGGGCCCCCTGACCGCGATTGGCCCTGAGGCCGCACCCGGCGGAAAGGAAGAAGACGACGACGAACGAACCCCCGATACGCTTCGAACTCATCACGGAAAGCCTCCCTCGGTCATGCTGGCGCGTCATGCGGGGCGAAACGCCGTGGTCCCGTCGTTCACGGAGTGGACCGGTGCCGTCGTTCACAGTCGCCGCCCCCACTCCTTCGAATTCCAACATCGCTTCTCCCCGAAGGCATCGCCGGGTGCACGGGCCATTCCAGCGTATCCAGAGCAGCCAAATCGCCAATCGGCGCCCGGGCGGGGTCGTTGTAGACTGACGCGCGACGCCATGTACCACGTTCACCTCATCGCCCCCTCGAACGAGGACTCGACGTACATCAAGCCCCTGTGGGTCGCGACGCTCGCGGCCCACACGCCCGACGACGTCGAGCTCACCTTCCGCGACGACGGCCTCGAGCCGATCGACCTCGAGGCCGATCTCGACGCGGGCCGCGCGCCCGACCTCGTCGGGATCAGCGTGAACTCGAAGACCGCGGCCCGCGCCTACGCCATCGCCGACGCCTACCGGACGCGCGGGAGCAAGGTCGTCCTCGGGGGGATCCACGTGACGGCCTTGCCGGACGAGGGGCTCCTCCACGCCGACGCCGTCGTGAGCGGGGAGGCCGAGTGGCTCTGGCGCGACGTCGTGAAGGACGCGCGCGCCGGCCGCCTCGGCTCGAGCCGGTCGCTCCTCCGCCGCGCGATCTACAAGGACGACGAATACCGCCCGCTCGACGGCCTCGCGCTCCCGCGGCGCGATCTCTTGAAGTCCCTCCGCTACGTGCCCTTCGACGTCGTGCAGACCACGCGCGGATGCCCGTTCCCGTGCGAGTTCTGCAGCGTCTCGACGTACAACGGCTCGAAGTTCCGCTTCCGCCCGGTGCGCGAGGTCATCGCCGAGATCGAGACGTGCGGCCCGCGCATCCTCTTCGGCGACGACAACGTGATGATCCACCAGAAGTACAGCCACGAGCTCTTCGAGGCGATGGTGCCCATGCGAAAGCACTGGGTCGCGCAGGCCTCGCTCGCCGGCCTGCACCGCGCCGAGAACATCGACGTGATGGCGCGCGCCGGGTGCCGCGCGCTCTTCATCGGCTTCGAGTCGGTCGACGACGGCGCCGTGCGGCACGCCGGCAAGCGCCAGAACAAGCCGCAGAAGTACACCGAGATCGTGCGGCGCCTCGCCGACCACGGCATCGCCGTCTGGGGGAGCTTCATCTTCGGGCTCGACGACGACTCGCCCGACGCGTTCGAGCGCACGGTCGAGTTCTGCGTCGCGTCGAAGATCACCATGGCCCTCTTCGCGCTCCTCACGCCCTACCCCGGCACGGCGCTCTACAAGCGCCTCAAGGCCGAGGGCCGCCTGACGAAGGACCGGTGGTGGTTGAGCCCGGACCACGACACCGACGCGCCCTTCTACCAGCCGGCCACGATGAGCCGCGACGCCCTGCGCGACGGCTGGGTCGGCGCGTGGCGGTCGATGTACTGCCTCGACTCGATCCGCCGGCGCTACGACTTCGGGGTCCAGCACTCCTGGATACAGAACGTGGCGTACTGGCCGCTCAACTTGCTGATGCGCGAGCTCGCGGAGAAGAAGATCGCCGGCGGCGATCGCGCGTGGCGGAAGCACCGCGCTATCGATCTGCCGATGGGCCTCTGACGGCAGAGGCTGCCTCGAGACATTTCCCGTCGCGCGCATCGAAATCGTCGCGCGACGCCCTTCATCTCCGGCGAACCGTCCGCTAGGGTGTGCTGCCCGCGTCACGCGGGCCGACACACGCCATGAAGCCGGACGCTCTCGATTTCCTCGCAGGCGGGGGGGAGATGGGCGCGCGGATGCGCGCCAAAGACTGGTCGCAGACCCCGCTGGGGCCGCCGGAGGGGTGGCCGCAGAACCTCAAGACCTGCGTGCGCATCGTGCTGACCTCCCGGCAGCCGATGTTCGTCTGGTGGGGCGAGTCCCTCGTCAATCTCTACAACGACGCCTACAAGTCCATCCTGCGCGGGGGCAAGCACCCGCAGGCGCTCGGGCAGCCCGCCCACGAAGTGTGGCGCGAGATTCGGTCGCAGATCGGGCCGCGCGCCGAGCGCACGATGGCCGGCAACGAGGGCACCTACGACGAGGCGCTCCTCCTCCTGATGGAGCGGGACGGCAGCCCGGAAGAGACCTACTACACGTTCTCGTACAGCCCCGTACCGAACGACCGTGGCGGCACCGGTGGCATCATCTGCGCCAACACCGAGGACACGCGGCGCATCATCGGCGAGCGGCAGCTCGGGCTCCTTCGGGAGCTCGCGGCGCGCACCGCCGAGGCGCGCCGGGTGGACGACGCGATCTCCGTCGCGGCCGCGGCCCTCCAGACCGACCCGCGCGACCTGCCCTTCGCCCTCATCTACCGGTTCGACCTCGACAAGCGGCGCGCGACGCTCGGCGCGGTCGCGGGCGTGCCCCGCGGGCACCGCGTGGCCCCGGAGGTCGTGCCGCTCGAGCCGGGCGCGGAGTGGCCGTTCGTCGATGCGATGGCGGCCCGCCAAGGGCGCCTGGTCGAAGCGCTCGGCGAGCGGTTCGGCGACCTGCCGCCGGGCGCGTGGGACCGTCCCCCGTCCCGGGCGCTCATCCTGCCGATCGCCCCCTCCGGCACGGGCGGGCGCGCGGGAGCGCTCGTCGTGGGCCTGAGCCCGTACCGCGCGCTCGACGCCGAATACCGCGGCTTCCTCGAGCTCGTGGCCAGCCAGATCGGCTCGAGCGTCGGGAACGCCCACGCCTACGAGGAAGAGAAGAACCGCGCCGAGGCGCTCGCGGCGCTCGATCGCGCGAAGACCGCGTTCTTCAGCAACGTGAGCCACGAGTTTCGCACCCCGCTCACGCTCATGCTGGGTCCCACCGAGGACGCGATCGGGGCCCACCCGCAGGCGCTCTCCGGGGAGAACCTCCTCACTGTCCACCGCAACGCGCTTCGCCTGCTCCGCCTCGTGAACGCGCTCCTCGACTTCTCGCGCCTCGAGGCCGGGCGCGCGCAGGCGTCGTTCCGCCCGACGGACCTCCCGGCGCTCACGATCGACCTCGCGAGCGCCTTCCGCTCCGCCGTCGAGCGCGCCGGGCTCGCGTACGAGGTCGACTGCGCTCCCCTCCCGGAGCCGATGTTCGTCGACCACGACATGTGGGAGAAGATCGTCCTCAACCTGCTCTCGAACGCGCTGAAGTTCACCTTCACGGGCTCGATTCGAGTGGGGCTCCGGCGGGCCGGCGACGTCGTGGAGCTCGTCGTGCGCGACACCGGCACCGGCATCCCCGCGGCGGAGCTGCCGCACGTCTTCGAGCGGTTCCGGCGCGTCCAGGGCGCGCGGGCGCGCACGCACGAGGGCTCGGGCATCGGCCTCGCGCTCGTGCACGAGCTCGTGCGGATGCACGGCGGCACCGTCGCCATCGAGAGCCGCGTCGACCACGGCACCACGGTGAAGGTCGCCATCCCCGTGGGCTCGAGCCACCTGCCCGCCGACCGGGTGAACGCGCAGTCCGAGCTCGTCTCGACCGCGACGGGCACGCGGCCCTACGTCGAGGAGGCGCTCCGCTGGCTGCCCGACGCGGAGCCCGAGGAGGTGCGGCTCACGCCCCCCGGCGGCCGGCCGGGCGAGGCGCCCGTGCCCAACCTGGACACGCACATCCTGCTCGCCGACGACAACGCCGACATGCGCGACTACCTCGCGCGCCTCCTCCGCACCCGCTGGAGCGTCGAGGCCGTGGGCGACGGCGACCAGGCCCTCACGGCGGCGCGGGCCCGCGCGCCGAACCTCGTCCTCACCGACGTCATGATGCCCGGCCTCGACGGCTTCGGCCTGATGCGCGAGCTGCGCCGCCACCCGCCGACGAAGGACGTGCCGGTCATCATGCTGTCGGCGCGCGCGGGCGAAGAGGCGCGCGTCGAGGGCCTCGAGGCCGGCGCCGACGACTACCTCACGAAGCCGTTCTCGGCCCGCGAGCTCCTCGCCCGCGTGTCGACGCACCTGCAGATCGCGCGGCTGCGCAAGGCGGCCGAGGACGCGAGCCGCGCCAAGGACGACTTCCTGAGCACCCTGAGCCACGAGCTCCGCACGCCCCTCAACGCGATCGTCGGCTGGGCGACGCTGCTGCGCGGCGGCGGGGTCGCGGAGGAGCAGCTTCCCAAGGTCTTCGAGACGATCGAACGCAACGCCCGCGTCCAGGCGCGCCTCATCGAAGACCTGCTCGAGCTCTCGCGCGTCGAGCAGGGAAAGCTGGTGCTCAGCGTGGGCCCGCTCGAGATGGTGCGGGTCGTCGAGGCGGCCATCGACGCGGTGCGCCCGGCGGCGGACGCGAAGGGCGTGCGCATCCAGCCCGTGCTCGACTCGCACGCGACGATCGTCGGCGACGCCGACCGGCTGCAGCAGGTCGCCTGGAACCTCCTCACCAACGCGATCAAGTTCACGCCGCGCGGCGGCCGCGTGCAGGTGCGGCTGCACAGGCAGGACTCGTACGTGGAGCTCGCGGTCGCCGACAACGGCCAGGGCATCGAGAAGAGCTTCCTGCCGCACGTCTTCGATCGCTTCCGGCAGGCCGACCCGTCGTCGACCCGCAGGACCGGCGGCCTCGGGCTGGGCCTCGCGATCGTGCGCTCGCTCGTCGAGCTGCACGGCGGCACCGTCACCGCGGGCAGCGAGGGCCCGGGCCGCGGCGCCACCTTCGTCGTGCGCCTGCCCACGGCGCCGCTCCGCTCGGACCACGCGCACCCCAAGCCCGTGAGCGTGACCAACGCCCCGAAGCCCGCGACCTTCGAGTGCCCGCCGGGGTTGCGCGGACTGAACATCCTGGTCGTCGACGACGAGCCCGACACGCGCGGCCTGCTCGAGTACGTCCTCGTGCAGTGCGAGGCGCGCGTGACCCAGGCGGGCAGCGCGGGCGAGGCGATCGAGGCCCTGAAGAGGGGGTCGTTCGACGTGCTCGTCTCCGACGTGGGCATGCCCGAGGAAGACGGCCTGTCCCTCATCCGGCGCATCCGCCAGCTCCCGGCCGACAGCGGCGGGCGCATCCCGGCCCTCGCGCTCACCGCCTACGCGCGCAGCGAGGACCGCACCGCGGCGTTCAAGGCTGGTTTCGACATGCACCTCAGCAAGCCGATCGCGCCCGGGGAGTTCCTCATCGTGGTCGAGCGCCTCGTCAGCGGGCACGGACGCCGGGCCGACCGGCCGTAGCCCGCCGGCCGACCCACGCGGCCGCGGCCACGGCGGGCCAGACCGGGAAGAGCAGCGGCACCGTCGCGAACACGCGCTCGACCGCGTCGAGCCCGGCGCGCTCGCGCCCGTCGCGATCGACCACCGCGAAGCGGGCGCCCGCCGCGCGCTCGAAGCGATAGCGCTTCAGCCAGTCGATTCGACTCGACGACCCCCGCCAGCGGGTGCCGCTCGGCGTCGAACCGCAGGACGCGCCCTTCGCGGTCCGGCGTCGCGAAGAGCAGGTACACGAGCAGCATCTCGAACGTGAAGAGCTGCACGGGCGTCATCAGCGAGATCGACAGGTGGAAGAACAGCCCCACCCAGATCGCCCATCGACGGGCGCGCGGCCACCACAGGAGGAGCGCCAGGGACAGCTCCGTCGCGATGGCGCCCTTCGCCAGCAGGCTCCCGCCGAGCGGCGTCTGGAGCGCGTCGATCCACTCGCTCGGCACCCCGCGGGCGCGGACGAGGCGCGCGAACCCCGCGACCATCCCGCGCATCATCAGGCCGCCGCGCCAGTCGGGGTCGAAGAGCTTCGACCCGCCCGAGGACAGGTACATGACCGAGACCTGCGCCTTCATCGCGTTCGCGGCCCAGAGCGGCGCCGGACCGGTCACGGGCGCGCGCCCGACCACGAGCTCCCGATCGCAGGGCGACATCGCCAGGAGCAGCGAGAACGCCGCCATCGTGTGCCGGTAGTGGTGGAACCAGAGACGGTCGCAGAGCATCCCGTAGACGAGCAGGCTCGCGGCCACGATCAGCGCGGGGCGCGCGGCGCGACCGGCGAGGATCGCGACGGCCGCGGCCCACTGCACCGCGAGGATCCCCGTGTAGACGCTCTCGCCCGGGACGAGCGCCTCCGGGAGCATCGGCTGGTGGAAGTGGCCCCCGAAGAACCCGGCGCCCCGGAGCTGCTGCGTGGCCAGCCAAGCCTCGTTCAGGAGGAGCAGCCCGAAGCCGACGCGCACCATCGCGAGGACGAGCGGGTCCCCGACCTGGTCCCGGAGCGCCACCAGCGCCGCGACGAGGCCCGTCCCGGCGCGAGCCGGGGCCTCAGGGGGCACGCTCGGCCTCGAGGTCCACTTCCACGGGCTCGCGTCCGTTCCGGCGCGCGTCGACCCTGGCGACGAGCGCGCGCGTCTCGCAGTCGTCGCTCGTGTGGTCGAGCACCCAGCGCATCGCGTCGCGCGTGCGGTGGAGCTCCGACTCCACGCCGTAGGGCGCGGCGACGGGGGCATCGAGGCGGAACGGGGCGGGCGGCCGGATCATCTTCCCCCAGACGAACGTGTGCCTCTGGCCCGCGCAGTCGCGCGCGTCCCAGCGACCGCGCTCGATCGGCACGAGCGACCCGTCGGCGAGGCGCCGCGACACGTGGACCGTGAGGCTCGACGACTCGGGGAACATCCGGAAGCCGTACGACCGGTCGGAGCGCATCCCCGCCGTCCCGACGAGCACCGCCTCGGTCCCGAAGAAGAGGACGCACGCGATGACCCGCCCCCGCGGCCCCAGGTCGAGCAAGCTGGCCAAGGCGGGTCGGAGGGTACCCCGGGTGTGCCTCTCCGGCACGCCGAGTGATCGACCGTTCACGACGCCGGGGCGCGGCGCCGGCGATTCCCCGGGGATTCCAGCGTCGCGCGCCCGAGCACGATCGTTGCCATACGGCGCAAGCTCATGCCTTGACTTGGCTTTCGTGGCGGGCTCCCGGCGCCGGGAGCCCGCCGCTTGCACGACCGGCGGATCGGACGCACGTTCTTGGCGTGTCCGATCGACGTCCCCTCCCCGACCCGGGCCTCGCCGCCGTCCTCTCGTTCGTCATCCCGGGGCTCGGCCAGATTTACAACGGCAAGTTCCTGCGAGGGATCTTCTGGCTGATCGTCACGCCGGGCCTCTGGCTGTGGACGGCGGGGCTCTTCGGGTGGATCTGCCACGTGGTCGCGGCGTACACGGCGTACACGTACGCGCGCAGCCTGCACCGCGGCGCGATCGAAGTGCGCTGAGCCGGCGCGCCGCGCCGGAATGGGCCACGCCCGACAGCCGGATCAGCGACGGTGGACGTCCCCCGCGCTCGCCACGGGCGGCGCGCCCAGGACCGCGGGGCTCTCCACCCGGCGCGCGACGACCTCGCCCACGATGAGCAGCGCGGGCGCCTCGAGCTGGGCGGCCCGCGCGCGCGCGCCGATGTCCGCGACCGTGCCGATCACGACGCGCGCGTCGGGCAGCGACGCCTTCGACACGACCGCCGCGGGCGTCGACGGCGGGCGGCCCCCGGCGACGAGCGCCGCGCACGTCTCCTCGAGGCGCGCGAGGCCCATGTAGAAGACGAGCGTCCCGGCCTCGGTCACGTGGGCCGCGACGTCGGGCTCGCCGTGCGCCGCGTGCGCCGTCGCGAGGGTGACGCTCGCCGAGCACTCCCGGTGCGTGAGCGGGATTGCCGCGACCGCCGCCGCCGCGAGCGCCGCCGAGATGCCCGGCACGACCTCGAAGGGCACGCGCGCCGCCGCGAGCTCCTCGGCCTCCTCGCCGCCGCGCCCGAACACGAAGGGGTCGCCCCCCTTGAGGCGCACGACGTCCTTGCCCTCGAGCGCGCGCTCGACGATGGCAGGGTGGATGCGGGCCTCGTGATGCCGGCACCCGCGCGCCCGCCGGCCCACGGGGATGCGCTCGGCCGTGGGCGGCGCGATGGCGAGGACGTCCAGCGCCACGAGCTCGTCGTACGCCACCACCTCGGCGGTCGAGAGCAGGCGGTAGGCGCGCACCGTCAAGAGCTCCGGGTCGCCGGGGCCGGCCCCGACGAGCCACACCTTGCCGCGGCGGATGGCGCGCACGCCGTCGACCGCGGGCGATGCCTTCCCATCGACCTCCGGGGAACCCTCGCTCATACTTCCTCGACGCCCCATCGCCGCGCGATCACGCGGTCGATACGCGAGAATAGCAGGACCTCGCTCGCGCGCCCGAGGAGGACGATGACGACCACCACGGCGAGGACGAGGGAGGTGTCGCCCAGGTCGCGGCCCGTCTCGAGGAGCTGCCCGAGGCCGCCCGAGACGAAGAGGAGCTCCCCCGCCATGAGCGACCGGAGCGCGAACGTCCAGCCGACCTTCGCGCCGCCGAGGATGCCCGGAAGCGCGGCCGGCAGCGTGACCGTGAGCATGAGCCGCGCGCCCCGGGCGCCCATCGTGCGGGCGGCGCGCTCGATCGACGGCGTGACGTGCCGCACCGAGTTCTCGGTCGCGACCGCGATCGGCAGGGCTGCGCCGAGCACCACGACGACCTGGATCGCGAGCTCGCTCAGGCCAAACCACAGGATCGCCAGCGGCAGCCAGCAGATCGACGGCACCGAGCTCAGACCGAGGACGATCGGCCCGATCGACTGCTTGACCGCCCGCGATCGCGCGAGCGCGATGCCGAGCGGCACGCCCGACGCGAGCGCGACGGCATACCCGAAGAGCAGCCGCGCGACGCTCGTGACGAAGGCGCGCGGCAGCGTCCCGTCGCGCACGCCCTCCACGATGGAGCGGCCCACTTCGAGCGGGCCCGGCGCGAGCGGCGTATGGGCGATCTCAGATGCCGCGGCCCAGCTGGCGACGAGGATCGCCGTGACCGTGAGCCCCCGGAGCCACCCACGCATCGTCTGCCTCCTCGCGCGCCACCTTCTCGACCTCGCTCGCGATTCGGCGCGCAACCCCGTTCGCGAGCGCGGCGACGCGCGCGTCGTTGGCGGCGCGCGGTCGCGGGAGATCCACGAACTCCTCGTGGAGGACGCGGCCGGGCCGCGTGCCCATGAGGACCACGCGGTCGGCGAGCCGTACGGCCTCGCGGACGTTGTGCGTCACGAAGATGATCGTCTTGCGGGTGGCGCTCCAGATGCGCTCGACCTCACCCTGGAGGATCTCGCGCGTCTGGGCGTCGAGCGCCGCGAACGGCTCGTCCATGAGGAGGACGGCCGGGTCGGTGGCGAGCGCGCGCGCGATGGCGCCGCGCTGGCGCATCCCGCCCGAGAGCTGGTGGGAAAAGCGGTCGTGGAAGCGCCAGAGGTGCACCTGACGCAGGAGCTCCTCGCTGCGCGCGGCCCGCGCCGCGGGGCTCAGGCCCTGGAGCTTGAGGGGGAACTCGACGTTGTCGCGGAGCGTGAGCCAGGGGAAGAGGGCCGCGTCCTGGAAGACGACCGCGCGGTCGGGTCCGGGGCCGGTGACCTCGGCGTCGGCGTGGCGCACCTGACCGGTCGTGGGCTTCGAGAGGCCCGCGACGAGGTTCAAGATGGTCGACTTGCCGCTGCCCGAGGGGCCGAGCAGGCAGAGGAACTCGCCCGCCGCGACGCGGAGGGTGGCCTCGCGGAGGATCTCCACCTTGCCGTGCTCGGTGTCGACGCTCAGCGAGACGTTCTCGAGGGCCACGCTCGCGCCCGCGCGCGGGGACGGCTTCGCCGCGGGGGCCGCGGACGGAGCGGCCTCTCGAGCGCCGGACCAGACCTTCGCGAACGCGAACACGGGGCCGTTATATTGAACGAGTGTCCAAGCGTCAACGCTCGTACACGATGACGTTGTGATACCGGGCCTCGGTGCCGGCCGGGTTCTCGTACGTGTGCGGGCGGTCGGCCGCGAAGGCGATCGCGTCGCCCGCGGCGAGCTCGTGGACCTCTTCGCCGACGTGCATCTTGAGGTGCCCGGTGAGCACGACCAGCATCTCGTGGGTGCCGGGCGCGTGCGGCTCGGAGGCGTGCGCGGCCCGGGCCGCCATGCGAAGCTCGTAGAGCTCGACCAGGGGCGAGGCCCCCGCGGGCGTGAGCGGGCGGCTCTCGAACTTCCCGTCGGCCGAGCGAAGGACCTGGGAGTCGGCCCGGCGGAGCACCACGATGCCGGACCGCGGCGCCCCGATGAGCTCCGCGATGGGGACGCCCAGGCCGACCGCGATCTTCCAGAGCACCCCGACCGTGGGGTTGCTCTTCACGGTCTCGATCTGGGACAGGGCGGCCCGGCTGACGCCGGAGGAGCGCGCGAGGTCGTCGAGGGACAGGCCCCGGGCCTTGCGGCGCTGCCGCAGGTTCTCGGCGACCCGGCGGCCCAGCTCGGCCGCGCCGACGTCGTCTCCCGGCCCGGCCAGGGGCCGGCCGGTGGTCTTCCGCGCTTCCACGTTGTCCTCCAGTTTACCGGAACCCCCCGTTGGTATACCGAAACCGTACGGTCTCCGCCATCGAGTGAAACCATGCCCCGACGCATTTCCCGCCGCGACGTTCTGCTGGGTGCCGGCGCGGCCGCCCTGGCGACCGCCTGCCATCGAGGACCCGCCGCCGGGGTGCGCATCGGGTTCATGACGAACCTCACCCACGGGCCGGCGATCGCCGGGGTCACCTCGGGCCGCATGGCGCAGGTGCTCGGCGTCCCCCTCGAGAGCCGGAGCTTCCGCGCCGGGCCGCGCGTCATCGAGGCCCTCGTCGGCGACGCGATCGACGTCGGCGTCTCGGGCCCCGCGCCGGTCGTCTACACGCACGCGCGACACGGCGCCGGCACGCTCCGCGTCCTCTCCGGCTGCTGCTCGGGCGGGGCCTCGTTCGTCGTGGGCCGCGGCTCCGGCATCGCCGGCCCGGGCGACCTCCGGGGCCGCGTCCTCGCCACCGTGCAGATCGGCACCACCCAGGACATCGCCCTCCGCAAGTATCTCCGCGCCCACGGCTACGAGGCCGCCGAGCGCGGCGGCGAAGTCACCGTGCACGCGCTCGACGCCGCGACCATCCTCACCGAGATCCGCCGCGGCGCGCTCGACGGCGCGTGGCTCCCCGAGCCGTGGGCCACGCGCGTCGTGATGGACGCGAAGGCCGTCCGCCTCATCGACGAGCGCGACCTGTGGCCGAACCGCGCCTTCCCGACCGCCATCGTCGTCGCGCGCGGCGACTTCGCGCGGCGGAACCCCGCGCTCGCGGCGCGCGTCGTCCAGGCGATCGCCGCCGAGGTCGAGCGCACCCGCCGGCAGCCCGACGAGGCGCGCGAGCAGGTCCGCGTCGAGCTCGGGCAGCTGCTCGGCAAGGCCCTGCCTCGGCCCCTCATCGACGAGGCCGCGCGCTGGGTCGATTTCACCACCGATCCGCTCCCCGACGCGCTCGAGACGTTCGCCCACGACGCCGCGTCCCTCGGGCTCGCGCCCGCCACGACCTGCAAGACGCTCTTCGGCTAGCCGCGTCCGATCGCGATCGCGCGGGCGCGCATCCGCCTCCAGCGCCGAGCCCGTACGGCAGGCTCAGGCCCAGGAGCCGGGCAGCAGCATGCCCGCGAAGCGCGCGGGCACGCGGATGCCCTGCGCGGCCATCGCGGCCTCCGCGTCGCGCGTGCGGCGCGCGCCGTCGGCGCCGCCCACGAGGAGCCCGAGGCGATGGCGCGCGGCCCACCCGTACATGGGCATCTCGGCGAGGCGCGCGCGGTGGATCGCGGCCTCGAGCGCGGCGATGGCCTGCTCTCGCCGTCCGGCCGCGTTCTCCGCCGCGGCGCGGACCAGGCACGCGAGCACCGCGGTCCACGGCATCTTCTCGCGCTCGAGGCGCCGCGCGATCGCCCGCGCCGCCTTCACGCGCGCGTCGCGCGCCCCGGGCGCCGCCGCGATCGACGCGACGAGGCTCCGCCCCCGCACGAACGCCGTCGTCGCGCGCAGGAACTGCACCTGGAGGAGGAAGCTCCGGCGGAGCGCGCGGGCGTCGCGCGCGAGGATCTCGCACGCGCGCGCGCCGTCGCCGGCGTAGAGCTCCGTCTCGGCGGCCCACACCATCGCCTTCCAGTGCTGGACGAGGAAGCCCGTCTGCGACCACTGGTCCATCGCCTCTCGCAGGTGCGTCCGCGCGAGATCCGGATCGTCGTTCGCCAGCGCGATGTCGACCATCGACGTCGTGCGCAGGTTCACGATGATGTAGAGGTCGTTGCGCTGCTCGGCCTCCGCGAGGAGCTGCACCGCGCGGCGCGCCTGCTGCTTGTAGTCGCCCAGGTAGTAGAGCGCGTAGACCGAGAAGATCTTCGCGTTCGTGTGCCAGCCCGCCTTGTGGTTCGGGTACCGCTCGTAGGCCGCGTCGAGCGCGCGCGCCGCCTCGCGCCACTGGCCACGCAGGAAGAGGCCGACGGCGTGGGTGCCGACGTAGAACGTCTCGCCTTCGGTGTCGGCCGTCCGCTCGACCAGCGTGCCCGCGATCTCGTTCACCGCGCGCTCGCGCCGGCCCTCGACGCCGCCCTCGCTCGCGAGGTGACCGACCTCGAGGCTCGCCGCGCGGAGGACCTGCACGTCGTCGCCCGCGCGGAGCGCGAGGAGCAGGTGCAGCGACTGCATGCACGCGCCGAGCACGACGTCGACGATGCTGAGGCCGAGGCCCAGCGAGTACAGCGCGTCGATGCGGATGCGGTCCTCGCGGCTGACCTCCTCCGGGCGCCGGGACTCGAAGGCGAGCCCGCGCACGCGCAGCCACCCGCGGTAGACGAGGAGCCAGAAGAGCGCGCCGAACGCGGACTTCGGGGTGCGGATGCCGAATCGACTGGAGGACCCCGCGGATGACCGTGCCGCCCTCGTCGATGCGCCCGCACGCGAGGAGCTGCTCGGCCGCCGCGCGCTCGAGATCGACGCGCTCGGCGTACGGCGCCCCCTTGGCCGCGCCCAGGTACACGAGGGCCGCCTCGCCGCCGCGGCCCGACCACTCGAGGACGCACGCCAGGCGCGTGCTCAGGCGCCGCGTCTCGACCTCGTCGTCGATCATGCGCAGCGTCGCGCGAAAGAGGCGCGCCGCCTGGTCGAACGCGAGCTTGGCGATCGCCTGCTCCGCGGCGCGCTCGGCGTAGTGCGCCGCGCGCTCGCGATCGCCGGCGCCGAGCAGGTGCACCGAGAGCGCCTCGAGGTCCGCGCCCGGCGTCGACTCGAGGGCGCGCGCGAGCTGCACGTGGCGGTCGCGGACGGCGTCGTCGGGGAGGATCGCGAAGATCGTCTCCCGGATGCGGTCGTGGCTCGCCTCGACCACCTCGTGCCCGTCGCGGAAGCCGGTGCGCACGAAGCGCTCGGTGCGGAGCACGCCGACGAGCCCCTCGAGGTTCGCGCCCGCCCCGGTCGCGTCGCGGAGCACCGAGAGGAGCAGCGGCCGCCCGCCCACCGCGACGATCTCGAGGAGCGCGCGCGCCTCGGGGATGAGCCGCTCGACGCGGGCCCGGACCACGTGCTCGAGCGTCAGCGTGGCGGCCGCCGGCTCGACCCCCATGAGGAGGCCGGCGCGCCGCTCGGCGCTCAGGCCGCGCGCGAGCTCCTCGACGAGGAACGGGCTGCCGCTCGACTCGCGCGCGACGGCGTCGGCGAGCTCCCGGGTCGCGGCGTCGTCCGGGCCGAGGAGCGCCATCGCGAGCCGCCGCGAGTCCTCGGGCGCGAGCGGGTCGACGCGAAGGCGCCGCACCTCCGCCCCCTCGGGCCAGAGCGCGCCCGTCTCGAGGAGGAACTCGTTCGATTGCTCGTCCTCGTCGCGGTACGTCATCACGAGGAGCATCGGCGGCGAGTGCGGCGGCCGCATCAGCTCGAGGAGCAGCGCGGCGCTGTCGCTGTCGCCCCACTGCACGTCGTCGATGAAGACCACGATCGGGTGCCGGCGCGCGAGCGTCGCGAAGAGCTCGCGGAGCGCGACGAAGGCGCGCTGGCGGAGCGCCTGCGGATTGGCGATGGGCTCCTCGGCCGCGATGGCCATGCCCGGCGAGCCGCGCAGCACCGGGAAGAGGCGCGCGAGCGCCCACGTGTCCCGGGGCATGATGACCGAGGCGCCCTGGTCCGAGAGCCGCTGGAGGTACCGGCTCAGCGCGTCGATGACCGCGTCGACCGCCTTGTACGGCACCGACTCGCGCTCGTAGGCGCGCCCGCGCAGCACCTCGGCCTCGACGCTCTCCTCGATCTCGTCGATGAAGTGGTGCACGAGGGTCGACTTGCCGAGGCCCGCCGCGCCCGGCACGCGGATCGTGATCGAGTGCCCGCGCCGCGTCGCCTCGAACGCCTCGCGCAGCCCCCGCAGGTGGGCCTCGCGCCCGACGAGCGAGAGGCGCACCTCCGAGTGGGCGGCCGTCGGGACCGGGCGGCTGCTCGTCTTCGCGCCGAGGCGGCGGAGGATCTCGGGGCCGGTCGGCCTCTCGCGCGGCTCGCGGCTGAGGAGCGCGCAGCAGAGCGCGTCGAGGTCCGCCGGGACGTCGCGCACGCACTCGCCCGGCGCGATCGGGTCGAGCGTGCTCTTGGTCGTCATCACGTCGACGGCCGTGCCCGAGAACGGCGGCCGGCCGACGAGCGACTCGTAGAGGATGACGCCGACGCCGTACCAGTCGCAGGCGGGCGTGGGCGTCTCGCCCGCGCCCTGCTCGGGCGCCATGTAGCGTGGCGTGCCGACGATCTCCGCCGTCTCCGCGCCCGCCTCGTCTCCGCGGGGCAGCGCGGTCGCGACGCCGAAGTCGAGCAGGACGACGCGCCCGGTGGGCGTCACGCGCACGTTCGACGGCTTGATGTCGCGGTGGAGCTTGCCCGCCGCGTGCAGCGCCTGCACGCCCTCGACGAGCTGCACGAGCGCGGCGCGCAGCCGCTCGAGGTCCGCGGGCGTGCCGTCGGAGCGCACGCCCGACACGTCGCCCGTGGCCGGGTCGGGCGCGGGGCTCGAGGGGCGCTGCCCGCGGGTCTTGCCCGACTCGGTGGGCACGTCGGAGGTGCGCGCGACCGCGACGCGGTGCACGTGCGACACGAAGTCCGTGCCGGGCACGAGCTCCATCGTGAAGAAGACCGGATCGGTCTCCGAGATGACGAGCTCGTAGAGGCTCACCAGGTTCGGGTGGTGGACGTCCGCGAGGGTGCGAAACTCCTGCTTGAAGCGATAGAGGGCGGCGGGGCTGAAGCGGAGCAACGTTTTCAGCGCCACGCGCTGGCGGCGGAAGCGATCAAAGGCCTCGTAGACGACGCCCATCCCGCCGGTCCCGATGCGGCGCGCGATCTCGTATCGAGCCGTGCCCTTCCACTCGACCGCTTCGTCGAGCGTGCCCGCGGTCGTCGTGTCAGCGACCATCGCCTCGCTCCGCGGGGCCTGACGCGACCCCTTACCACTCAGCGTAGCGGACGGGAGCCGTCACGGCGCCAATTCACGCAATCCACACCCGCACCCACAAATCCGGAGAACGACCTAGTTGCCGGCCCGGTGGGCTCGCTTGGCGGCGATGCGCGCGAGGAGCTCTCCGCGGGTCACGCCGAGGCGCTCGGCGGTCTTGTGGGCGAGCGAGGTGCGCGCGACGCCCGGCACGAAGCGGTACGTGGGCCGCTCGTGGGCGTCGAGCTCCACCTGCAAGAACTCCAGCGACGGGCCGTGCTCACCCGCGAGGCCCTCGGCGAACTTGAGGAGGTGCGTCGTCACGAACCCGCGCACGCCGAGGGCGGGCAAGAGCGACAGCACGAGCCGCGCGATCTCCTCGCCCTCCGAGGGGTTCGTGCCCGAGCAGAGCTCGTCGATCACGACGAGCGCCCCCTCGTCGAGCTCGTCGAAGCACCGCTTGATGCGGAGGAGCTCCATCCCGAGGTGCCCCTCCGGCTGATCGGCCCGCGCCTCCTCGAAGAGCGACGCGAAGAGGCCCGAGGCGCGCGGCAGGGTCGCGGCCCGCGCCGGCGCGAAGAGGCCGCACTCGGCGAGGAGCTGCGCGGTGGCGATGGCCTGGAGCAGGCGCGTCTTGCCGCCCGAGTTCGGGCCCGTCACGAGCACCATCGCGCCCGGCCCGGCGCGTACGTCGCACGGCGACGGCGTGATGCCGGCCGCGAGGAGCAGCGGGTTGAAGAGGCCCTCGATGGCCGTCGCCGCGCCGGGGTGGGCGAACTGCGGCAGGGTCGTCGCGAGGCCGGCCGCGGCCGCCCGATCGCGGAACGCGAGGGCGCCGAGGTACACCTCGAGGTCGCCCACGAGCTGGAAGCAGAGCGCGATGGGGTCCTCCACGCCGCCGAACACCTCGGAGAGGACGCGCTCCGCGACCTCGCCGCTCGTCGTCCGGTAGCCGCTGAAGAAGAGGATGAAGCGGACGAAGAGCCGCCGCCACACCGAGCGGTAGAAGGGGTTGTCCTTGTTCTCGCGGATGCCGACGATTTGCATCGCGCGCACCTCGCCGTCGGCGCCCACGCGCACGCGCAGGTCGATGGCCGCCTGG
The DNA here is from genome assembly GCA_963797395.1 of uncultured delta proteobacterium. GTDB lineage: Bacteria > Myxococcota_A > Polyangia > Polyangiales > Polyangiaceae > Palsa-1150. The sequence continues at coordinate 1,744,117 of CAWCPA010000006.1, read as the reverse complement.
TGCTCCTCGTGCTCGAGCAGCGCCGCGAGCCGCCCGTACCCCTCGCCCGCGACCACCGCCGCCCCGAACGCGCGCAGCCGGGCGAGCGGCGAGTCCGAGCCCTCGAAGCCGCCCGCGAGCAGGTCGAACGTCTCGCGCGCCGCGCGCAGGATCTCGACGCGACGCGCGCGCGGCGCCGGCTGGCGGGCCGCGCACAGGAGCGTTCGCATGCGAACGATCGCGGCGTACACCCGGCCGAGCTGCTCGCGCGCGGCCGGCGACGCGACGAGCTCGCGCAGGACCTCCCGGCGCACCTCGGCGTCGCGCGGGTCGGCGGGCGGCTCGGAGACGAACCGCGTCAGGTACCGCAGGTTCGGGGCGTAGCGCGCGGTGCCGACCCGGACCTCGAAGCACTTCTCGACGAGCTCGTCGAGGTAGAGGTCACGCGCGAACCCACCTCTCGCCCACGAGCACGCGGGGAGCCGGGCGGAGGCGAGGGCGCCGTCGAAGACTTCCTGCGAGGCGCCGGCCGCGAACGCGAAGACGAGCGTCTGCCGGAGGCCCGCGACGTCGACGCGCGCGGCCGGCTCGGCGGAGACCAGGTCGGGGACCGGGAACGTCGGACTCGCAGGCCTTGCCATTCAGAGGGGAAAGAACACCAGAAGAACGGCAAGTTCCGGAAGCCCCCCAGAGCGGCGCGGAAATCTCCAGCTTCACTGGACCGAAGCCGCGCGCTCCGATGGCACCGCGGCGCTCCGCTCGATGGGGGTGAGGTCGAGCGCGGCGGCGAGCACCTCGTCCGCGGACTCCACGAAGATGAGCTGGAGCGCGCGCCGCACGTCCTCGGGCACGTCGTCGAGCTGCGGCTCGCACCGGGCCGGGAGGATGACCGCGCGCATGCCGGCGCGGTGCGCGGCGAGCACCTTCTCCTTCACGCCTCCCACCGGGAGCACGCGGCCGCGCAGGGTGACCTCGCCGGTCATGGCGAGGTCGCAGCGCACGGGGCGGGCGCGGGCGAGCGACGCGAGGGCGACGAGGATGGTGACGCCCGCGCTCGGCCCGTCCTTCGGGATGCCGCCGGCCGGGACGTGGATGTGCACCGTCTTCTTGTGCAGGATGCGCGGGTCGATGCCGAAGCGCGCGCCGTTCGAGCGCAGGTACGAGAGGGCGGCCTGCGCGCTCTCGCGCATCACGTCGCCCAGCATGCCGGTGAGGACGAGCCGGTCCTCCTCGGAGGGCATGATTGTGGCCTCGACGAAGAGGATGTCGCCGCCCGTGGGCATCCACGCGAGGCCGGTGACGACGCCCGGACGGTCGACCCGCTCGGCGATCTCGTCGTGGAAGGTGGGCGAGCCGAGGTAGCCGCGGACGTCCTCGGGGCTGACGCGGATGGGCGGCGGCGTCCCCTGTCCGACGCGGCGAACGACCTTGCGGATGACGCTCGAGAGCTCCCGCGACAGGTTGCGGACGCCCGCCTCCCGGGTGTAGCCGCGCACGATGTTGCGGACCGTGTCGTCGTCGAACTCGACCTCGCCCGGCTTGAGGCCGTGGGCGGCGATGGCCCGCGGCAGGAGGTGGCGGCGCGCGATGAAGAGCTTCTCGCCGTCGGTGTACCCCGAGAGCGTGAGCACCTCCATGCGATCGAGGAGCGGGGGCGGGATCGTGTCGACGCTGTTCGCGGTGCACACGAAGAGCACGCGCGACAGGTCGAACGGCACGCCCAGGTAGTTGTCGACGAAGGCCTGGTTCTGCGACGGGTCGAGCACCTCGAGGAGCGCCGCGCTGGGGTCGCCGTGGAAGCCGACGCCCAGCTTGTCGATCTCGTCGAGCATGAACACGGGGTCGCTCGCGCCGCAGCGCGCGAGCGCCTGGAGGATGCGCCCGGGCATCGCGCCGATGTACGTGCGGCGGTGGCCGCGGATCTCGGCCTCGTCGTGGATGCCGCCGAGGGCGACGCGCGCGAAGGCGCGGCCGAGGGCGCGGGCGATCGACTGGCCGAGCGACGTCTTGCCGACGCCGGGCGGGCCCACGAAGCAGAGGATCGGCTCGCGCGGGGCGCCCTCGTCGCCCGCGACGACGCCGCGGTCGGCCCGCAGGCGGCGCACGGCGAGGTCTTCGACGACGCGGTCCTTCACCTTGTGGAGGTGGTGGTGGTCCTGATCGAGCCGCTGGCGCGCGCGCACGATGTCGATCGGGCCGCCGGTGACGCGGCCCCAGGGCATCTTGCCGACCCAGTCGAGGTAGGTGCGGATCATCCCGTGCTCGGGCGACGCGGGCGGGGTGCGGTCGAGGCGGTCGAGCTCGCGCTCCACCTCCTTGCGCGCGTCCTCGGGCAGCGGCAGGGCGGCCATCTGCGCGCGCGTCCCGCGCGGCTCGGGCGGCGTCTCGCGCTCGGCCGCGGCGTCGCGGGCGAAGCCCTGACCGTCCCGGCGGCGCGGGGGGAACTCCTCGTGCGGGGCCTGGCCGACCGCCGGGTCGAACGGCGTCTCCTGGGCGATCTTCCGCATCGACTCGCGCACCGTGATGTCCTGCTGCAGGTGCTCGATGAGGCGGCGGAGCTTCGCCTTGATGCTCGGGTGCTCGAGGATGTACTGGCGCGCCTGGTGGATCATCGGGGTCGTCGACGCGAGCAGGTACACGAGCTGCCGCGGGTCGCGCACGCGATCCATCGCGGCGGGCGCGTCGGCCGGCGCGTCGTTCACGAGCGAGACGAACCGCAGGTACGCCTGCCGCGCGGCGCGGACCAGCGTGTCGAGGTCCGGGCCGGGCTCCACCACGTCGGGCATCCACTGCACGCGCGCGACGAGGTAAGGCTCCGTCCGCACCCAGCCGACGATGCGCACCCGCTCGAGCCCCTGCACGGCGGCGCGGACGACCCCGTCGGGGCCCTCCACCGCGTCATGCAGGACCGCCGCGGTCCCGAAGGCGTAGAGCTCCTCGGGAGAGGGGGGCCGCGCGTCGCCGTCGCGCTGGGCGACCAGCGCGACGAGGCGGTCGCCCTTGGCGACGTCCTCGACCAGGCTGCGCGAGCGCTCCTTGTCCAGGAAGACGGGCGCGATCGTCAGCGGGAAGACGACCGCGTCGCGGATGGGGAGCACGGGGAGCGCGCTCGGCATCGCCAGGGAATGGTTCGAATCCGAGGAGCTCCGGTGGGTCGTCATGGCGTGTTTCGCCATCGACACATCGCAAGCAACGCGCCGGATGGGTCGAGCCTCCGGCGCGCTCGCGGCCGCCTCTCGTGGGCCCCTCCACGACGGGCGCCTTCACGCCCCGGTTTTCAGCTCCGGCGTTCGAGCGCCCGTGCACACGTCCGCTGCGACGGGCGCCCGGCGGGGTCGCTCGGCGCGCGTCCCCCGGCCGCCACGACGCGCCACACGGTGTGGTGCGCTGTGGCGCGGAGCCACGTGACTCACTTCTTCTTCGTGTGGCAGCCGAGACAGCCGAAGCCCTTCATGGTCTTCGGGTCGAACGGCTCTTCGCCGATGAGGCCCGCCATCGTCGGCTCGACCTGCTTCATCATGAACTCGAGGACCTTCGGGCTCTTCGCCTGCATCGCCTTGAAGCCGGCGGGGGAGAGGTCGAGCTTGGGGAGGTCGGGGTTCGGCATGAGGAAGCTCATGTCCTTCACGCCGGCGCCGTGGCAGAGCACGCACTTGGGCTCGGCGTATCGCGTCGCGTCGAAGTCGTGAAAGAGCCCGCCCATCTTCGGCAAGACGGCGGCCTTCATGTACGCGCCCTTCTGCTCCTTCGACCACTTGTCCCATTCGCCCGGGGCGGGAGGAACGGGAGCACCGGCGGGCGGACCGGCCGGCGCGGCGCTGGCGGCCGGCGCGGCGGTCTCCACGGGCGCGGCGCTCGCGGCCGGAGGCGCGCTGGACGCTGCGGGCGCTTCGCTGGCGGCGGGCGCGGGGGTCGCGGGCGGCGGCGCTTCTCCACCACAGGCCGCGGCGTAAGCCGGGAGGACGACTGCAAAGAGCACTGCAGCGAGGTGACGGACCTTCATGAGGTCCCCTGGATGCCGCACATGAGCTGCAGTTGCAAGGGTCCGGCGCGTCTTTGCGGGCGAATCGGGTCGGAAACGACCGGGCCCACAAGCCAACGAGGCCGTCCGCGCTCAAGGCGTGGCGAGCGCGGAAAGGCCGGCTCGCGAGAAGAGCGCCCGCGATCGCGGGAAGGTCACCCGACGGGATTTGCGCGCGACCCGGAGGGACCGCAACGCGGTCCGGGCGTACGTCGGGCCGGTGACGGCAGGCGAACGCGCGAGGACGCCATCGGGATCGCCGGGGACGCCACCGGGGTGCGCGAGGACGCGACGCGGACGGCCGAGGAAGCCACCCGCACCGCGCTGCCCTCCCGTGAGCGGCGCCTGCCCTCGTCTGGGGTCGCGTTGCCCTCCTGCCGTGCGGCGCAGGACGGCATCGGGACGCGCGAGGACAGGACGCGGACGGCCGAGGAAGCCATGCGGACGCGCGAGGAAGCGCGTTTCACCGAGCCGCCCTCCATGCGGACGCCCGATGAACCCTCCCGTCGACCGCCGCCGGCCCCCCCCGTAGAGAGACCCAGCCTCCGCGAAGACCCCCCAAAAGAACCGGATCTTGTACGCTTGCCAACGAATTTGGCGATTTGGAGGGCCCCGAAGCCGGCCCCGGGAGTCTCTTTGGACGGGCCCCCATCGGGCGGCCGCGCGGTCCAGCGTCGTCCGCGGGTTTCTAGGCCCGTTCGACCGCGACGACGCCCTTCACCTTCTGGAGGGCCTTCATCACGCTCTTGAGCTGCTGGAGGTCCTGGCACACGAAGGAGAACAGGTTCACCGCGCGCCCGTCGTCGCTCGCGCGACAGTTCGCTTCGCTGATGTTGATGCCCTGGGCCATGAAGCTCTGGCCCACGTTCGCGAGGATGCCCGGCAGGTTCGCCGTCACCACCCGGAGCTGCACGCTGCGGTTGATGCGCGCCTTGCTGTCCCAGGTGATCTCGACGCGCCGCTCGGGATCGGTGTCGAACGCCTTCTGACAGCTCCGGCGGTGGATCGTGACGCCGCGGCCGCGGGTGATGAAGCCCAGGATGTCGTCCCCCGGAAGGGGGTTGCAACACTTGGCGTACCGCACGAGCACGTCGTCGATCCCGTTGATGCGGATCGCGCCCTCGTCGCGCTTGATGACCTTGCGGACGAGCCCCGCGAGCCGCCCCTCGCGCAGCGACTCGGGCGGCTTGCTCTCGCGGCCCTCCTCGTCGGGCGGAGACACCAGCTTGGTGATCTCCTCGGGGTCGATCTTCCCGTACCCGATGCCGATGAAGAGCTCCTCGAGGTTCTGCACCTTGAGGGTCTCGTAGACGCGCTTCATCTCGGCGTCGTTCTTGAGGAGCTTGCTCGCGCTGATGCCCGCCGCGTGGAGCTCCTTCTCGAGGAGCTCCTCGCCGAGGCGCCGGCTCTTGTCCCGCTGCTCCGTCCGGAGGTGATTGCGGATCTTCGAGCGCGCCCGCATCGTCCCGACGAAGTCGAGCCAGTCCTTGCCGGGGTGCTGGTTCGGGCTCGTGAGGATCTCGACGACGTCGCCGTTGCGGAGCTTGTACCGCAGCGGCTCCATCTTGCCGTTGATGCGCGCGCCCGTGATGTGGTCCCCGAGCTGCGTGTGAATCTGGTACGCGAAGTCGACGGGCGTCGCCCCGCGCGGGAAGACGCGCACGTCGCCCTTGGGCGTGAAGACGTAGACCTCGTCCTGGAAGAGGTCGACCTTCACGCCCTCGAGGAACTCGGCGGGATCCTTGAGCTCCTTCTGCCACTCGAGGAGCTGCCGCAGCCACGCGAACCGCTGCGCGTCCTGGTCGGCGATGCCGCCGCCCCGGTCCTTGTACTTCCAGTGCGCCGCGATGCCGCGCTCGGCCACGCGGTGCATCTCGTGGGTGCGGATCTGGATCTCGATGCGCTCGCGCCCCGGGCCGATGACCGTCGTGTGGAGCGACTGGTACATGTTCGGCTTCGGCAGCGCGATGTAGTCCTTGAAGCGGCCCGGCACCGGCGTCCACTGCGAGTGGATGACGCCGAGCGCCGCATAGCAGTCGCTCACGCTCTCGACGACGACGCGGAAGGCGATGAGGTCGTGCACGCCCTCGATGCCCGACTGCTGCGCCTGCATCTTCCGGTACACGCTGTAGAGGTGCTTCGCGCGGCCCGTGACCTCGGCCGCGAACCCCTGCTCGGCCAGGCGGCTCGAGAGCGTCCTGCACACCTCGGCGATGTACTTGTCGCGCTCGCGCTTCGTCTTCGTCATCTGCGCGACGAGATCGGCCTGCGCCTCGGGCTCGAGGTGCTTGAAGCTCAGGTCCTCGAGCTCGCTCTTGAACGCCTGGATGCCGAGGCGGTTGGCGAGCGGCGCGTAGATTTCGAGCGTCTCGCGCGAGATGCGCTCCTGCGCCTCGCGCGTCATGTGCTCGAGCGTCCGCATGTTGTCGAGGCGATCGCAGAGCTTGATGAGCAGGACCCGGATGTCCCGCGCCATCGCCACGACCATCTTGCGGAAGTTCTCGGCCTGACGATCTTCCTTCGAGGTGAAGTTGATCTTCGAGAGCTTCGTGACGCCGTCGACGAGCTCCGCGACCTCGAGGCCGAACTCCTTCTGGAGTTCGTCGGTGGTCGCGAGCGTGTCCTCGACGACGTCGTGCAAGAGGCCGGCGCAGACGCTGGCGGCGTCGAGTCGCAGGTCGGCCAAGATGCCCGCCACACCGACGGGGTGGACGATGTAGGGCTGCCCGGACTTCCGCGTCTGCCCCGCATGCATGCGGAAGCTGTAGTCGTAGGCGCGCTGGATCAGCCCGGAGTCCACCGACGGCTGATAGGCTTTGACGCGCTGGATGAGCTGTTCGACCTGAAGCATTAGCGGGCACGACGTGCGTTGCCCGGCAAAAAAAAGTAACACTCCCGCCCCGTAGCGGCAATCGGCGCCTCAAGGAGGCGCATTCGCTCGGAATTTTTGGGCTCTTTCTGGATGCTCCCCTCGAACGCCCCCACGCCCCCTGCCGCGAGCCCGCGCGTACGCGCGCCTTCGAGTGCCCGCAGCGCCGGCGCCTACGTCCATTTTCCGTGGTGTCTCGCGAAGTGTCCGTACTGCGACTTCGTGAGCTACGCGGCGGCCCCGCCCGCGATCGATCACCGCGGCTACGCGGACGCGGTGCTCCGGGAGCTCGGCGCCCGGGCGCCGGCGTTCGACGGGCGGGAGCTCGAGAGCGTGTTCTTCGGTGGCGGCACGCCCAGCCTGTGGGAGCCGAGGGAGCTCGGCCGCGTCCTCGCCGGGGTGCTCGCCGCGTTGCCAAAGAACGCGACGTCGCGCTCCCCGTCGCGCGACGTCGAGGTGACGGTGGAGTGCAACCCGACGTCGCTCGAATCCCGATCGCGCCCGCGCCCTCCGGGACGCCGGCGTGAACCGGCTTTCCATCGGCGTGCAGTCCCTCCGGGACGATCGCCTCCGCTTCCTCGGGCGCCTCCACGACGCCCGCGGGGCGCGCGCCGCCGTCACGGGCGCGATCGACGCGGGGATGCCGCGGGTCTCGGCGGATCTCATCTTCGGCCTGCCCGACCAGCCGCCCGAAGAGGCGCGCCGCGAGGCCCTCGAGCTCGCCGACCTGGGCATCGCGCACCTCTCGGCCTACCAGCTCACCATCGAGCCCGGGACGCGCTTCGGCGAGCTCGCGCGCCGCGGAAGGCTGCCGCTGGCCGACGAAGGCCACGTCGCCGAGTCGTTCCTCGCGATCGACGAGGCCCTCGGAGCGCGCGGCTTCCGGCACTACGAGATCTCGAATCACGCGCAGCCGGGGCAAGAGGCGCGGCACAACCTCGGCTACTGGCGCGGCGACGAGTACCTGGGCCTCGGCTGCGGCGCGTACGGCTACGCGCGCGACAAGAACGAGACGGCTCGCGGCGCCGCGGGCAGCCGCTGGCGAAACGAAGTCGCGCCGGAGAAATACGTCGCCGGCGCGGCCGAGCAGCGCGAGCCGCTCGACGCCGAGACGCTGCTCCGCGAGCGCATCATGCTCGGCCTCCGCATGGAGGAGGGCATCGACCTCGCGGCCATCGGCGACAATCTCGGCGTCGACCCGTGGAGCGGCGGCCGCCGCCGCGCCGCGAGCCAGCTCGTCGATCGCGGGCGCCTCGTCGAGGAGGGCACGCGCCTCCGCATCCCGCGCCCGGCGTGGCTCTGGACGGACGACACCGCCGCCCGCCTCTTCTGAGGGCTTTTCCACAGTTGTGGAAAACCCCTGAACAACGAAGGGGAGAGGGGTCGAGCGCACTGTGATCGACCTGTGGGAATCAGCCGTTCACGTCCCATCGCAAGTTCAGTGATGTCTGCACCTTGGAGCTCGGGCTCTCGAGCTCGGGTGAGGTCTCCGAAAACCGGTCGGCCCCGCCTCACCGAGGAGCGCGCGAAAGGCGTGCCGACACGGCGTCTCGGATCACACCCGCCCATCCTGTAACCACAAGGATTGGTGGCTTTTTCCTGGACAGCCCCAAGATGTTGGGGGTAGAACGTGTGACTCAACCGCTCTGCGGTCCGGCTCGTCGTAGGGCCGGTCGGCGGGGGGTGGCACGGTAGAGTTCTAGCGGGTGCACGGGGCCGTCGGCCGCCGTGCGGCACTTGCTTTTCATTGTTCATAGCTGAACGCGCAGACAGGGGCAGGCCGCTCGTCGATATGCCATCGTTCAGGGTCCAGAGTACTGAACGAAGCGTCGGTGAGTGAGCGCGCCAACTGGGGCTTTCGAGAAGATTTTCGAGCGATTCCGGGTGGGCAAGCGGGCTCTCGCAGTTGAGGCCCCGCGGGCTCGGACGGGCATCGTGCGCGCGTGGGCTTTGGGCAGGGCCACGCCCTCGATCAGGGGCGATTGCGATGGTTGCGAACGGGACGGTCTGAGGAGGCGTACTACAATGGCAAGCTCCGACTTCGGCGGAAATGGATTGGGAATGCGCAACGGTCACGCCAAGTTGTCGCGCTCGGTCGCAAAGTCATCGGGCGCGCGGGCTTCCGAGCCCGCGGTCGAGGCGAAGGCGCACGGCAAGACTCGCCCGGGCGCGGAAGCGCGCTCCGGCAACGGCAGCGCCGCGCAGGCCGAGCCCTCGCGCAGCGCGACCTCACCCAAGAAGAAGAGCGCGCGCGGCGTGCGGGTCGAGCGCAAGCTCACGACCGCCGGCGTGAACCCGCTCGACACGGTCGTCTACGAGCGGCGCTCGAGCACCATCTCGAACCCCGACGGCAGCCTCGTCTTCAAGATGGAGGGCGCCGAGGTCCCGTCGACCTGGAGCCAGCTCGCGACGGACATCCTCATCTCGAAGTACTTCCGCAAGGCGGGCCTCCACGGCGACAAGGACACGGGCGAGACCAGCATCCGCCAGGTCGTCCACCGCCTCTCGCACACGATCCGCACGGCCGGCAGCCGCTACTTCGCCTCCAAGAGCGACGCCGACACCTTCGAGGCGGAGCTCGCGTACCTCCTCGTGAACCAGTATGGCGCCTTCAACTCGCCGGTCTGGTTCAACCTCGGCCTCTGGCACGAGTACGAGATCGATGGCTCGGGCGGCAACTGGGCCTGGAACGAGGAAGCGGGCGCCGTCGCCGAGACGCAGACGGCGTACGAGCGCCCGCAGTGCTCGGCGTGCTTCATCCAGGCGGCCAAAGACGACCTCATGTCGATCTACGAGCTCGTGAAGTCCGAGGCGCGCCTCTTCAAGTACGGTTCGGGCACGGGCTCGAACTTCAGCGCGATCCGCGGCAAGCAGGAGAAGCTCTCGGGCGGCGGCACGTCGTCGGGCCTCATGTCGTTCCTCGAGGTGTTCGACCGCGCGGCGGGCGCGACGAAGAGCGGCGGCACCACGCGGCGCGCGGCCAAGATGGTGTGCCTCGACATGGACCACCCGGAGATCGTCGACTTCATCGGGTGGAAGATGCGCGAGGAGAAGAAGGCGCACGCGCTCATCCTTGCGGGCTTCAGCTCGGACTTCAACGGCGAGGCCTACCACACGATCAGCGGGCAGAACTCGAACAACAGCGTCCGCATCACCGACGACTTCATGCACGCGGCGCTCGCGGGCGCCAAGTGGCAGACGCGCTTCCGCACGACGGGCGAGGTCTGCGAGACGCTCGAGGCGAAGGACATCTGGACCAAGGTCGCCGAGGCGGCCTGGGGCTGCGCCGACCCGGGCGTGCAGTACGACTCGACAATCAACCGGTGGCACACGTGCCCGAACACGGGGCGCATCAACGCGTCGAACCCGTGCTCCGAGTACATGTTCCTCGACGACACGGCCTGCAACCTCGCGAGCGTGAACCTCACGAAGTTCCTGCTCGACGACGGCTCGTTCGACATCGAGGGCTACCGCCACGCCTGCCGCGTCTTCTTCATCGCGCAGGAGATCCTCGTCGACCTCTCGAGCTACCCCACCGCGACGATCGCGAAGAACAGCCACGACTACCGGCCGCTCGGCCTCGGGTACGCGAACCTCGGCAGCCTGCTGATGACGGTCGGCGTCTCGTACGACAGCCGCGAGGGTCGCGCGATCGCCGCGGCGCTCACGGCCATCATGTGCGGGCACGCCTACCGCGCCAGCGCCGAGATGGCGGAGGCGCAGGGCCCCTTCCCCGGGTACGCGAAGAACCGCGAGCCGATGCTGCGGGTCATGCGCATGCACCGCGACGCCGCGTACGCGATCGACCGCGACGCGTGCCGCCTCCCGGGCGAGACCCGGCACGCGACCCCGGGCGACCTCTATCGCTCGGCCTGCGAGGACTGGGACGAGGCGGTGCGCCTCGGCGAGGTGAACGGCTACCGCAACGCGCAGGCCACGGTGCTCGCGCCCACGGGGACGATCGGCCTCCTCATGGATTGCGACACGACCGGCATCGAGCCCGACTTCGCGCTCGTGAAGTTCAAGAAGCTGGCCGGCGGCGGCTACTTCAAGATCGTCAACCAGACGGTGCCGTTCGCGCTTCGCCGCCTCGGCTACGCCGAGCGCGAGGTGCAGGAGATCGTCGCGTACGTCTCGGGCACGAACACGCTGCTCGCGGCGCCGATCATCAACCGCCGCACCCTCAAGGAAAAGGGGCTGGTCGACGCCGAGCTCTCGAAGGTGGAGGCGGCCATCCCGGGCGTCTTCGACCTCGACAGCGCGTTCGCCACCTGGGTCCTCGGCGAAGAGACGTACGAGCGCCTCGGCGCGGCCAAGGACGCGCGCGGCAGGGGCTTCTCGCTGCTCGAGCACCTCGGCTTCACGCGCGCGCAGATCGAGGAGGCGCAGGACGTCATCATCGGACGGATGACGATCGAGGGCGCGCCTTACCTGCGCGACGAGCACTACTCGGTGTTCGACTGCGCGAACCGGTGCGGCAAGCACGGGAAGCGCTACCTCGCGCCGATGGCGCACGTGAAGATGATGGCCGCCACGCAGCCGTTCCTCAGCGGCGCCATCTCGAAGACCGTCAACCTGCCGAACGACGCCACCATCGAGGACGTCCAGGGCATCTACGAGCAGGGCTGGCGGCTCGGCCTCAAGGCCGTCGCGCTCTACCGCGACGGATGCAAGGCGAGCCAGCCGCTCTCCTCGAGCGGCGAGAAGGCCGAGAAGAAGGCCGCCGTGGCGGAGGCGCCCCCGCCGGCCACGCCGACGGCCGTCCCCGATCCGCTGCTCGCGCCGGTGCCGCAGCACGCGTCCGGCGAGGGCGGCCAGCTCACCCTCCAGATGTCGCCGACCCACACGCGCCCGTACGGCACGCGCATCCGCCTGCCGAAGCGGCGCCGCGGCTACACGCAGGAGGCGCGCGTCGGCGGCCACAAGATCTTCCTGAGGACCGGCGAGTACGACAACGGCACGCTCGGCGAGATCTTCATCGACATGCACAAGGAGGGGGCGGCGTTCCGCAGCCTCATGAACTGCTTCGCGATGAGCGTCAGCGTGGGCCTGCAGTACGGCGTGCCCCTCCAGACGTACGTCGATCAGTTTACCTTCACGCGGTTCGAGCCGCAGGGCCCGGTCGAGGGGCACCCGTACGTGAAGTTCGCGACGTCGATCGTCGACTTCATCTTCCGGGCGCTCGGCGTCGAGTACCTGCACCGCCACGACCTCGCGCACATCAAGCCGGAGATCGACTCGACCCCGCTCGACGCGGCGTCGAACCAGGGCACGCCGCCCGAGCCGCCGAGCCTGCGGCAGATCCCCGACGCGATGACGCGCGACACGCGCCCGCTCCCGCACACGCGCGAAGCGACCGCGCGCAGCGCCGCGATGAGCGAGACGCTGAGCGACGCGGCCGCCTCCCCGCGCGCGCAGGAGCCGATCGACGGCACGGGCTCGCCGCTCGACGCCCAGCTCGACACGATGATGGGCGACGCGCCGGTCTGCGACGTGTGCGGCCACATCACAGTGCGCAACGGCGCTTGCTACAAGTGCCTGAACTGCGGAAACTCGATGGGGTGCTCCTGAAGAGCGCATCCGATGACCGGGAGCTACCTTCGCGGTCTCTCCCGGTTCTCGGGGCGCGTCCTTCCCGACCTGCGCTTCGCGGATCCCGATCCCGGGCCCTGAGGTACGCTGGTCGCCCTTTCCGGAGACTCGCCGAATGCCCCGATCGTCCGTGCGCCGTGTCATTGCGTTCGTAGGGTTCACGACGTTCGTCCCGGCGCTGATGATGGGCTGCCCGAAGAAGCCGGCGCCCGTCGTCGAAGAGGCGGGACCGCCCCCGCCCCCTCCGGCGAGCACACCCACGGTGACCGAGCTCGCGCCCATGGTCGACGACGCGGGCCCCGACGCGATGACCGACGCCGCCCCCGACGCCTCGAAGAAGTGGACCGGCGGCGGAACGACGTACTCCGCCAACCAGCTCCGCATCCGCGAGTGCTGCAGCGCGCTCCACACGCAGGCGAAGACGCTCGGCAGCGCGCCCGAGGCCGCGCAGGTCAACATGGCCGCCTCCGCGTGCGACATGCTGGTCGTGCAGGCGGGCGCGACGGGCACCGCGCCCGAGCTGAGCGGCGTGCGGCAAATGCTCCAGAGCGTGAAGCTGCCGTCCGTCTGCCAGGCGCAGTAGAGCGAGAAGAGAAAGAGAAAACCGCCAGGACGCCAAAGACGCCAGGGGGCAAGAGGAGAGTTTTTGTTCGCCGCATCATCCTCTTCGCCCCTCTTTTTCTCTGACCCTGGCGTCCTTGGCGTCCTGGCGGCTTCTTTCTCGCCATGAACGAGGCCGCCCGGATCGCGCTGCTCGCGCGCGTGCTGGGCGGCCCGGCGCGCGGCGTCGAGGTCGGCATCGGGGACGACGCCGCGGTGCTCGACGGCGAGAGCGGGAAGATCGTCTGGACCATCGACGAGCAGGTCGAGGGGACGCACTTCCGCCGCGACCTGCTCTCCTGGCGCGACGTCGGGTGGCGCAGCTTCATGGCGGCCGCGAGCGACCTCGCGGCGATGGGAGCCGAGCCGTGGTGCGCCCTCGCGGCGCTGGTGCTCCCGCCCGACCTCGACGACGCGGCGCTCGAGGCCCTCGCGCGGGGCCAGGCCGAGGCGGCCGGCGCGGCCGGCGCGCCCATCGTCGGCGGGAACCTGGCGCGCGGGCCGGTCGTCTCGGTCGCCACGACCCTCCTCGGGCGCACGGGCCGCCCGGTCCTCCGGAGCGGCGCGCGGGCCGGCGACGGGCTCTGGCTCGCCGGGCGCGTGGGCCTCGCCGCGGCGGGGTTCCGCGCGCTCGACGAGGGCCGCGCGGAGACGGACGCGCTCCGCCCCGCGATCGCCGCGTGGCGGACCCCGGCCGCCCTCGTCGCCGAGGGGCGCGCGATGGCGGCCTTCGCGACCGCGGCGGTCGACGTGTCCGACGGGCTCGCGCGCGACGTCGGGCACCTCGCCGCGGCGAGCGGCCTCCGCGCCGTCATCGACGCGCGCGCGGTGCTCGACGAGGCGCTCGTCGCGGCCGCCGCGGCGCTCGGGGCCGACCCGCTCGCCTTCGCGCTCGGAGGCGGCGAGGACTACGCGCTCGTCGTGGCGAGCCCGGTCGCGATCGACGGCTTCCGGAGGATCGGCGAGATCACGCCCGGCGAGGGGCTCGCGCTCCGCACCGCGCGCGGCGACGAAGCCCTCGAGCCCGCGGGCTTCGACCACTTCGCGCGGTCATGAGTCGGCGGACTGCGGCAGCGTGACGACGAACACCGTGCCGCGCGGCCGGTTGTCCTCGATCGCGATCGCGCCGCCGTGCCCCTCGACCAGGCGCTTCACGATCGAGAGGCCGAGACCCGTGCCGCCGTACTCGCGCGTGCTCGACGAGTCGACCTGGTAGAAGGCGTCGAACACCTTCTCCTTCTCCTTGCCCGGGATGCCGATGCCGGTGTCGGCCACCCGCACGCGGAGGCGCGCGCGCGTCGGCGCGACGAGCGTGAGGCCGTCGGCCTCCTCGTCGTCGGCGTCGCCCTCGACCATGTCGGTGACGAGGGAGATCGTGCCCTGCGCGGGCGTGAACTTGATCGCGTTCTCGACGAGGTTCAGAAAGACCTGCCGCAGCCGCTCCGGGTCGCCGCGGAGCTCGGCGAGCCCCTGCCCCCGCACGAGCTCGAGGCGCACGCCCTTCTTCCGGGCGGTCGGCGTGAGCGTCGACACGACCTCGCCGAGGACCGGCTCGATGCGCATCGGCCCCATCTTCAAGCGCATCGTGCCGCTCTCGAGCTTGCTCAGGTCGAGCAGGCCCATGATGAGCGAGAGGAGCTGGCCCCCCTTCGTGTGGATGGTGGTGACGAACTCCATCTGCTCGGACGAGAGCGCGCCCGCGAGCCCCTCGGTGAGCATCTCGCTGTAGCCGATGATCGACGTGAGCGGCGTGCGAAGCTCGTGGCTCACGGTCGCGAGGAAGTTCGACTTGAGGCGATCGAGCTCCCTGAGCTTGTCGAACGCCTCCTGCAGGTGCGCGTTCTTCTCTTCGAGCTGCCGGTAGCTCTCGCGCACGCTCATCAGGTGCATCTTGCTCGTGACGAACGACTTGTGGCCGCTGAACAGGATGAGATCGAGCGACGCCTTGAGGTGCGCGGCGATGCGCGTGACCGTCTCGAGCTTCGCGCGCGGCATGCGCGCGAGGAGGACCTGCGCGCGGTCTTTCTCGATGCCGCCGCTGCGGCCGCCGATCTCGAGGAGCGTCGGGGGCGGCTCGGCGACGTTGTGCGGGACGAACGGCCCGACGATGAGCCGGCCGACGCGCCGCCCCTCGTACTGGAGGGCGATGATGCGGTACGCCGCGCCCGTGAAGCACGGGTGGAGGACGTCCCCGGTCTCGCCCGCCTCGCGCGCCCGCACGGCGCCGACCGTCGAGGCGCAGGCGCGGCGCCCCTCGGGCACGCGGTTCACGTAGGCGCAGAGCTCCTGCTCGGACCCCGTGTCGGCGAGGAGCGCCCCCTCGTTGGAGTAGATGCGCACCGGGATGCCGAAGAGGGCGACGAAGCTCTTGCACATCTCGTCGAGCGCGTCGCGGTCGACGAGGTCCTCGAGCTGGATGCGCGTGTCGAGGAGCAGGTCGTCGACGCTGACGTCCGGCGCTTCCAGCTTCGCTTCGCCGCTCATGGCGTCACCTGCCCGTTGCGATCCAGCTTTCCGCCGACGCACGCCGAGAGCATGGTCGGGACGTCCTTCCCGACGCCGAGCTGGCGGGCCGCCATCGGCAACAGCTCCTCGCGCGCGATTCCGAGCATCTTCGCGATCTTGATGCTCCGCGTCGAGCTTGGCCCATGTGAGGTGGAGGAGGCCGAAGAAGGTCTCGAGGACGCCCTGGCCGTTCACCGCGCTCGCGCGGAACACCGGCTCGCGCCCCTTCCTGGCGAGCGCCGCGAGCTCCTCGTCCGAGCGGACCTTGTCGAGGTCTCGCTTGTTGAACTGAATGACGAGCGGCAGGTTCTTCAAGCTGAGCTTCAGGTCCTTCAGGTTCTGCCTCAGATCGAAGAACGAAGCAGCGTTGTGCTCGGTTTCGGAAATTTGCGAGTCTGCGACGAACGCCACGCCGTCGGCCCCCTGCAGCACCAGCTTGCGCGTCGAGGCGTGCAGGACCTGGCCCGGCACCGTGAAGATCTTGATGCGGAGGCTCATGCCCGGCGTCGCCTGCGCGGCCACGCCGGCGGCCGGCTCGGCCCGCAGGGTGAGCGGCAGCATGTCGAAGAAGAGGGTCCGGTCGTCCTTCGTCTCCAGCGTCATGAGCCGACCGCGCGCGCCCTCGGTCGTGAGCTGGTGGAGGGAGCGCAGGTTGGTCGTCTTCCCGCTCAGCGCGGGGCCGTAATACACGAGCTTGAGCGTGATCTCGCGACCGCCGAAGTTGATCTGCACCGATCGGCAAGCTTACGCCTGTTTTCGTCCACGTGCTTGGCGCGGTAAGATGGGCCGCCATGACCGCAGATGTGGGCAAGCTCGCCCCTGACTTCGACCTCGAGAGCGACCGTGGAGCCCGCGTGTCCCTCGGCGACTTCGCCGGCAAGTGGCTCGTCCTCTACTTCTATCCGCGGGACAACACGCCCGGCTGCACCCGGGAGGCGCAGGCCTTCAGCCTCGCCGTGGCGCGCCTGAAGAGAGCGGGCGCGGAGGTGGCGGGCGTCTCGAAGGACTCGGTGAAGAGCCACACCGGCTTTCGCGACAAGTTCGAGATCGCCTTCCCGCTCCTCAGCGACCCCGAGCTCACCACCCACGAGGCGTACGGCGCGTGGGGAAAGAAGATGATGTACGGAAAGGCCATCGAAGGGACGATTCGCTCGACCTTCCTGGTCTCGCCCGACGGGCGCCTCGCCCGCGTGTGGAAGGGCGTGAAGGTCGACGGCCACGTCGACGCCGTCCTCGCCGCGCTCGGCGAGCTCGCGGAGCCCGGCGCCGCGCCGGCGAAGAAGGCTCCCGCCAAGAAGGCCGCCGCGAAGAAGGCCAAGCGCTCGTGAGCGGCGGCGCGGCGCCGGCGACGCTCGTGTGGTTCGCCCCCGAGCCTCCGGACGCCGCGGCCCGCCGCGCCCTCCTCGACTGGGCGCGCGCGCACGGCGTCGAGCTCGAGCCTCCCCGCGACGAGGCGCCGCCTCCTCCGCTTCCCGCCAGCGAGGGCGCCGCCGACGCCGTCGAGGAGCTCCTCGAGCGCGCCCGCGACGCGCTCGCCGCGCGCGACGGCGACGCCGCAGACCGCGCGACCGAGGCGGCCGAGTCGCTCCTCCGCGCGCACCCCGAGCTGCCGCAGGCCGCGTGGCTCTTCGCCGAGGTCGAGCGTGCCCGCGCCGCGCGATGGCGGCGCACGGCCCCCGAAGACCCCGAGGCCGCCGACCGCGCGTGGAGCCGCGCCGCGGCGCTCGACGGCGGGCGCGAGCCCGGGCTCGCCGAGGCCGGGTCCACGGCCACGGGAGCCTCTGCGGCGGGCTCCGCGGAGCTCGCGCTCGAGCTGCCCTACGGCGCCGGCCAGGCGCGCCTCGACGGCCGCGACGTCGCGACGGGCCCGGCGGGCTCCGCGCCCGAGATCGCCACGCGCGCCGGGCCGCACGCGCTCGTGGTGCTCGAAGGGGCCACGGCCGTCTGGGCGCGGTGGATCGAGGTGGCGCCGGGGCCCTCGCGCTTCGCGATCGACGTGCCGGCGCCCGCGCCCTGCTCGCTCCGCGACACGGCGCGCGCGTCGTTCGGCGGCGGCGGCGCCGGCATCGAGGCCTCCGGGGTGCGCTGCCCTCGCTGGATCGCGGCGGCGCCCTGGGCCGGGGGCGCGCTCCAGCTCGCGTCGTGCGCGGCCGGCGCGTGCGGTCCGATCGGCGAGTGGCGGGATGCCGGCGAGCCGGCCCCGTGGGCGCGGCCCGCGCCGGTTCCCGTCGCCCCCGAGGCGGCGTCGCCAACCAAGGGCGCGGGAGCGTGGCCCGCGTGGGCGACGTGGGCGATCGCGGGCGCCGGCGCCGCGGCGCTGGCGGCGGGGGTCGCCGTGCTGGCGAGCGGCGCGCTCTCACCGGCTCCTGCCGAGACGCGCTTCGTCTCCGGCGGCCTGAAGGGCGTCACGGGCGACTGAGACCGCGATCGAGCGCGGCGCGCTCTCGATTGCGGCCACGAAATGGCCCCGAATTGCGGATCCGCGCCCGCGACCTTAGGCTCTCCGCTACGGAGCTCAGGATCCATGGCGCAAGCACCCGAACTCGACTTCGAAGCCTTCGTCGCCCGCAAGAAGGCCGAGCGCGCCGGGGGCGGCGCGCTGACCACCGGGCACGAGTACACGTACACGTTCGACCGGCAGTCCCGCATCGCCTTCGAGAACACCAAGCCGGTGGCGCTCGCGGTCGAGGCCAGCGTGCGGCTCTTCAAGCAGATCGGGATGCACCAGCTCCTGGGGCACGCCGTGAAGGTGAGCGACCGGCAGTTCTCGCGCATCCACGGCATCACCAAGACGGCGTGCGACACGCTTCAAATCCGCATGCCGCAGGTCTTCGTCGTGAACAGCCCGGTCTTCAACGCCGGCACCCTGGGCACCAACGACGACTCGTTCATCATGGTGCACTCGGCCCTGGTCGATCAGTACACCGACGAGGAGCTCCTCACGGTCATCGGGCACGAGTGCGGGCACATCCACAACTCGCACGTCGCCTACCTGACCGCGCTCCACTACCTCACGTACATGGCGGGGATGTTCCTGCCGTGGATCCTCCAGCCCGCGCTCGTCGCCCTCCGCACGTGGTCGCGGCGCGCGGAGATTACCTGCGACCGGGCCGGCATGCTCGTCGCGCGCGACCAGCAGGCGGCCGAGCGGGCCATCACCAAGCTCGCGGTCGGCTCGCGCAAGCTCTACGAAGAGTTCAACCTCGACGCGTTCCTCGAGCAGCACGAGGAGGGCAGCCACGGCATCGGCAAGTACATGGAGGTCTTCGCGACCCACCCGTGGCTGCCGAAGCGCGTGCTCGCGATGCGGGTCTTCGGCGACAGCCAGCTCTTTCGCGCCGCGGTCGGCAAGCCGAGCACGGGCCTGACGATGAGCGAAGTCGACAGCCGCGTCGCCGGCCTTCTGAAGGGGGATGCTTGATGGAAGCCAACGGGCAGACGGGGCCGACCACGGCCGCCAAGCCGGCGCTCGAGACGTTCTTCGGCCGCCGCGACGAGGTCGTCGACGCGCTGCGGGGCCTCGGCGACGTGGCCACCGCGCTCGGCACGAAGAGCCTGCGCGACCGCGTCGAGCGCGAGCTCGTGCGGAAGCTCACCGAAGACCGGTTCCACCTCGTCGTCGTGGGCGAGTTCGACCACGGCAAGACCACGTTCGTGAACGCGCTGCTCGGCGAGCAGGCCCTGCCCGTGGGCGTCACGCCGACGACCGCGACGATCCACCACATCCACTGGGCCGAGCAGCCCGAGGCCTTCGTCGTCGCGCCGGGCGGCGGCGAGCGGCGCCCCATGCCCTTCGCCGAGGCGCGGCGCTTCGCGGTCGGCGGCGGCGCCGCCACGGAGGAGGTCGACCACCTGGAGATCGGCTACCCCGCCCCCCTGCTCCGCGAGCGCATCCTGCTCGTCGACACGCCAGGCGTGAACGACCTGTCGCTCCAGCGCGCGGACATCACCTACAGCTACATCCCGCGCGCCGACGCGGTGCTGTTCCTGCTCGACGCGGGGCAGATCCTCAAGGAGAGCGAGCGCGTCTTCCTGAACGACAAGCTGCTGAAGGCGTCGCGCGACAAGATCGTGTTCGTCATCACCAAGTGGGACCTGCTCTCCGCCGAGGAGCAGCGCGAGGCGCTCGCCTACGCGAAGAACCACCTGTCGACGCTGGTGAAGGACCCGGTCGTGTTCCCGGTGAGCGCCGAGACGTCGCTCCAGGGGAACGCGGCGGCCAGCGGCCTGCCGGAGCTCGTGGCGCACCTCACGCGGTTCCTCGCCGAGGAGCGCGGGCGCATCCTGCTCGACAACGCGCTCGGCGAGGGGCTCGGCCTCTCGCAGCTCCTCTCGAAGGGCGTCGACGCCCGCCGCCGCAGCATCCAGATGAACGGCGAGCAGATCGAGCGTCGCATCGAGGCCCTCGAGAAGGACCTCGCGGGCAAGTCCGGGACGATCGAGCAGCGGCGCGTGCAGATCCGCGAGGAGGTCGCCGCCATCAAGATGGGCGCCCGCAAGGATCTCGACCGCTTCGTCGACGACATTTGCCGGCAGCTCCCGAACGTCATCGAGTCGGCCAAGCCGAACGAGCTCCGGCAGTTCCTCCCCGCGTTCCTCGAAGACGCGTTCAAGCAGTGGGCCGAGGAGGAGACCAAGGAGATCGCGGTCAAGCTCGAGCAGCTCGCCGAGAAGACCATCGCCCTCGTCCGCGAGGACGCGCGCGACAACGCGCGGCGGGTGGCCGCGGTGCTCGGCGGGGACGCCAAGCGCCTCGACGTGCAGGTCGACACCATCAAGTACGACATCGGCGTCGTCGCGCTGATGTTCGGCGGCGTCGCGCTCATGGCGGTGAACCTCATGGCCGGCGGCGTGCTGGCCGTCGCGGGGCCGGCCATCTTCGCGATGTTCGCGCGCGGGAAGATCCACGAGGAGTTCAAGAAGCGCGCGAACGAGCTCGGGCCCGAGGCCATGCGCGAGACGGCGAAGAAGGTCGCGCCGAAGCTCGACGACATGATCGGCGACTTCGCCCAAAAGCTCGACGCGTGGGTCGTCAGCGCCGGCCAGGAGCTCCACCGCGAGGTGGTCGAGGTCCTGCGCTCCGCCAAGGACGCGCGCGGCCCGGGCCAGGAGGACGAGGCGAAGGCCAAGGCCACCGTCGAAGGCCAGGCCGCCGCCCTCGCCCAGGTCACCGAGCGCCTCGAGAAGCTCCGCGCCGAGCTCTGGTCCCCGGCCGACCGCCTCCGCATCGCCGAAGCCGCCCCCAGCCCCTAGGCCCCCAGCGCCGCCCGGAGGCCGGCGGGGCCGAGGGCTTCGAGGGTATCGAAGCGCTTCATGAAGCGGCGCCAGTCGCGGGCGGGCGGCACGCCCGGGGGGGCGCGCATGGAGAAGTCCGTGATGCGGGTGATCGCGAACCGCAGGCAGGCGAAGGCGCCCTCCGCGGCGAGGCCCTGACGCTCGGCCTCCTCGAGGGGGCGCACTCGCTCGTACCCTTCGCGCATGGCCCGGGCGAGGCCGAGGTCGAGGTCGTCGCCGACGCACCACGCCAAGAGCGTGACCATCAGGTCGAAGACGAAGGTGCCGCGCGCCGCGCTCTCGAAGTCGAGGAGGGCCGCGAGCCGGCCGTCGGCGGCCCAGAGGACGTTGTCTCGAAAGAGGTCCCCGTGGACGAGCCCCTGCGGCAGGCCGGCGGGGCGGCGGGCGTGGACCCGATCGAGGGTCGCGCGGAGCTCCGGCGCGACGCGCGCGAGCTGCGCGTGCCGGGGATCGGGCGCGGCGCCGATGCGGTCCAGCCGCGCCAGGAGGTCCTCGTAGCGAAAGCGGCTGGGGCCGGGCGTCTCCCCGGCGCCGGCCACGTGGACCCGCGCCAGCGCCTCGCCGACGCGCGACGCATCCGCGGCCGTGACCTGAGCCTGGCAGCGGCTCGTCCCTTCGAGCCAGGGGAAGAGGGCAGCCGGCTTGCCCCGCACCTGGGAGACGAGCTGCCCGTCCGTGCGCGCGAGGGCCGGCACGGCCGGCACCCCGGCCCGGACGAGGCGCTCGACCATCGCCGTCTCGGCGAGGGCTCCGTCCCGCCCCTGCTCTTCGTAGACGCGAAGGAAGAGCCGGCGCGCGCCGGCCACGATGGCGAAGTTCGAGTTCACGCTCCCCACCGTGAGCGGCTCGAGCCGGTCGAGGCTGGGGAGGTCGTACCCGGCGAGGAGCGCGCGGGCGTCTTCGGGCGAGATCGAGGTCAAGAGGGCCATGCGAGCGTGCCATCCTAGCGTCCGCTCGATTTCGCGTGTAGACGCCTGCGGGACAACTCTGGTAATTGGCGCAAGGCGTTTTGCGCGAGCCACCCTCGCAAGCCGCCCGTCGGGTGCAGGCCACGCATCCGTCGAGAACCAGCGGGGGAGACGGGCACGAAGCCGAAGCATTACAAGGGCTTGTCCCGAACCGAGAACGACATGGCGAAGACAGCGAAGAAGGCTGCGGTGACCAAGGGCTCCATGAAGCCGCCGGCACCGGCAAAACCCGCACAGGCCAAGGCAGGCGGGGCGAAGGAAGAAACCGGGAACCTCAAGCGCAAGCTTGGCCTCCGTGGGGCTGCCCCCTGGGCCGCCCGGCACGCGGCGAAGCACGCGGCCGAGGCGCGTGCTCGGGCCGCGGAACCGCCGCTCCCGGGCAGCGCGCGCGCGACCATCCGTACGCCGGTCGACGCCGAGGACATCAAGGAGCGCATTCGCGAGCTCCATGCGGCCCTCCAGCAGATCAAGAACTACCGGAAGAACCTCCACAAGACGTTCTTCGACATCGGGGTCGTCTTGAAGGACATCCAGACCCGCCGCCTCTACGAGGCCAAGCGGTTCCCGTCCTTCGAGGCGTTCGTCGAGCGGGAGATCGATCTGGGGAAGACCACCGCGATTCGCCTCGTGCGCATCGCCGGTCTCTTCCAGAAAGAGGGCGCGCTCGAGGTCGGGATGGATCGCCTCTTCAACGCGATCACGGCGATCGACACCGCGGGGGAGCTCGAGACGTCCCCCCGCATCCCACCGCCGCCGACGTCGACCGCCGCGCTGCCGCTCCGGCCGCCCGGTCGCTGAAGGCCGCCGAAAAACGCTGCGGAGAGGCCGGTCGGCCGCTCAGCGGCCGCGAGGGAGGGCGACGGTCACACGCGTGCCGGCGCCCAGCTCGCTCTCGATCCGCACTTCGCCCCGGTGCTGGTCGACGATCTTGCGCACGATCGAGAGGCCGAGCCCCGTGCCGGCCTCCTTGGTCGTGAAGAACGGATCGAAGACCTGCGTGACGTGCGCCGGGTCGATGCCGCCGCCCGTGTCCTCGACGGCGAGGCGGACCTCGTCGGCCGGGCACGACACGCTCACCTTGAGCGTGCCGCCCTCCTTCATGGCCTCGAGGGCGTTCATGACCAGGTTGAGGACGACCTGCTTGAGCTTCTCGGGGTCCCCGAGCAGCACGCACTCGCTCGAGAGGGCGCGCTCCACCTCGACGTGGCGCGACGCGGCGGTCCCTTGCTCGAGGTCGAGCACGTCCCCCACGAGCTTCCCGAAGTGCACGAGCTCCCGCACGGGCGCCCGCGGCCGGGCGAGCTCGAGGAACTCGGTCAGCAGGCGGCTGAGGCGGCGGATCTCGTCGCCGACGATCTGCCCCTTGTGGCGGAGCGCGGCGCGCGAGTCCTCGTCGACCTGGAGCTTGTCGACCAGGCGGCCGAGGAGGTGGAGCTGGAGGACCGCCGCGTTCAGCGGGTTGCGCACCTCGTGCGCGAGGTTCAGGGCCAGGGTGCCCATCGCCGAGAGGGCCTCGGCGTCGGCGGCGCGCTTCTCGAGGGCCCGGCGCTCGGTGACGTCGATTCCGAACCCGTAGACGAGCGCGGCCCCGTCTCCCCCGCCCCGCGCCATCGACAGGTGCCAGCGCACGCGCCGGCGCGTGGGCGCCTCCCGGAGGTCCCGGGAGCTCACCTGCACGGGCCCGTGGGCGACCGCCTCCGCGTCCGCGAACCCCGTCTCGACCTCCTGGGTCCGGCCGGCGCGGGCCTGCGCGATGGCCTCGCGCATGCGGGGCCGGTCCTCGTCGGGCATCCAGCGGTCGACGAACGACCAGCCGAGGGCCGCGGCCGGCTCCACCCGCGCGAAGAGCGACGCCTTGCGGTTGAAGAGCGCCACGCGCCCGGGCGCGTCGAGGCCCACGACCAGCACGTCGGTCAGCTCGACGAGCGCCCGGTACCGGCGCTCGAGCTCCTCGCGCTCCCGGGCCAGGCGCACCTTGGCGAGCGCCTGGTCCACCGTCGAGATGAGCTCTTCGGGGCGGAACGACTTCGGGATGAATGCGTACGCGCCCGACCGGAGCGCCCCCATCGCGGCGTCCATCGTCGCGAAGCCCGTGATGAGCACGACCTCGCCGAAGGGGCAGGCCGCGCGGAGCTTGGGGATGAGGTCGACGCCGCTGGTGTCGGGCAGCTTCACGTCGACGATCGCGACGTCGAAGCCCTGGTCCTGCGCGATGGCGAGGCCCTCGTCGCCGCGCGACGCGGTGACGACCTCGATGCTGTTGGCCGCGGCCCGCCCGTCCGAGAGCTCCGCGCTCATGATGACCGCGTGGAGCGTGCCCACGAGCTCGACGTTGTCGTCGAGGATGAGGAGGCGCGAGCGCGCCGACACGGCCTGGAGCCGCGATGTCGAGGCGTACGCCTCCCGGCCGGGCGTCCCGTGCGCGTCGCGGGGCACGCGGGTCACCCGGCGCCGAGGAGCTTCTTCAGCAGGTCGTTGACGATCGCCGGGCTCGCGGCGCCCTTCGTTTGCTTCATGACCTGCCCGACGAAGAAGCCCATGAGGTTCGCCTTGCCCGCGCGGAGCTGCTCGACCTGCTTGGGGTTCGCCTCGACGACCTGGCGGCACACCTTCTCGAGCTCGGCGGTGTCGGTGACCTGCGCCATCCCGAGCTTCGCCACGACGTCGCCCGGGGCTTGCGCGGTGCCGGCGATCGCGCCGTAGACCTCCTTGGCCTGCTTGCCGCTGATCTTGCCCTGCTCGACGAGCCGGAGGAGCTCGGCCACCTGGACGGCGCTCACCGGGATCTTCGCGTCGAGGCCGTGCGTCTGCACGTCGCCGAGGACCTCGCTCTGGATGAAGTTGGCCACCTTGACGGGGGAGACCGCCGGCGCGGCGCCCTCGGCGAGCTTCACGGCCTCCTCGAAGAACGCCGCGACCCCCGGGTGCGCCGTGAGCACCTGCGCGGCGTACGGCGTGAGGCCCATCGCCGCGGTGAACCTCGCGCGCTTGCCCGCGGGGAGCTCCGGCATCGCGCGGCGCACCTCTTCGACGAACGCGTCGTCGAGGCGCAGCGGCGGCAAGTCCGGGTCGGGGAAGTAGCGGTAGTCCTGCGCTTCTTCCTTGCTGCGCATGCTGAAGGTCGTGCCCTTGTCCTCGTTCCAGCCGCGCGTCTCCTGGACGATGCGACCGCCGCCGTCGAGCACCTGCGCCTGGCGCTCGATCTCGTGGAGGATGGCCTTCTCGACGAAGCGGAACGAGTTGATGTTCTTGAGCTCCACGCGCGTGCCGAGCTTCTCCTGGCCCACCGGGCGGATGCTCACGTTCGCGTCGCAGCGGAAGCTCCCCTCCTCGAGGTTCCCGTCGTTGACGCCGATGAAGATGAGCACCTCGCGGAGCGTACGCAGGTACTCGGCCGCCTCGGCCCCGCTCCGGAGGTGGGGCTCCCCGACGATCTCGACGAGCGGCACCCCCGACCGGTTCAGGTCGACGACCGACTCGGAGCCGGTGTGCACGTTCTTGCCGGCGTCTTCTTCCATGTGGACGCGCGTGATGCCGATGGTCTTCTTCACGCCGTCGATCTCGATCTCGAGGTGCCCGCCGTCGCTGAAAGGCTCGTCGAACTGGCTGATCTGGTAGCCCTTCGGCAGGTCGGGATAGAAGTAGTTCTTGCGGGCGAACCGGCTGCTGAGGCCGAATCGCGCAGTCGAGCGCGAGCGCGGTGCGGACGGCGAGCTTCACCGCCTCCCCGTTCAGGACGGGCAGGGCCCCCGGGAGGCCCAGGCAGACCGGGCACACCTGCGTGTTCGGCGGGGCCCCGTACGTCGTCGCGCACCCGCAGAAGGCCTTGGAGCGCGTGAGGAGCTGCGCATGGACCTCCAGCCCGATGACGGCCTCGTAACGCATGCGTTCGGTCGTTAGCACGGCTCGAGAAAGTGGGACACCGCGCCCGGCCCATGGCAGGATCACGCTCGCCCTTGTTTCGCTCGCCCCACCGGCCCTACCTCGCCCGCCCCGAGGAGCTCGTTCAGCGCACGCTGCCCATCGCGATCTTGAGCCTCGCGCTCATCGCGGTGCCGGTCCTCGTGCTCGAGCCCGAGGGCCTGCCGCGCCTTCGCGCCCTCGAGAAGGAGCTCGACCAGGTGACCGCCGAGAACGCCGACAGCTCCCGCGAGGTCGAGCGCCTGCGCGTCGAGGTCCGCGAGCTCCGCGACGATCCCGCGGCCGTCGAGCGCATCGCCCGCGGGGAGCTCGGCATGGTGAGGAAGAGCGAGGTCGTCTTCCAGTTCGGCAAATGACCCGCGCATGCTGATATTCTCGCGCCGGTGACGTTCGCCCTCGCGCGCTCGCTCCTCCTCGCCGACGCGGTCACGCCCACCGCCCTCGCCGAGGCGCTCTTCCTCTCGGCGACGCGCGGCACCTCCCTCGTGCGGACGCTCCTGGCGGCGCGGGCGATCGACACGCTGCGCCTCGAGCAGATGCTCGAGCGGGGCGAGGCGCCGTTCATGAAGCAGATCGCGCCCGTGATGCCGCTCGTCGAGCGGCTGCCGCGGGGGCTCTGCGACCGGCTGCTGGCGGTGCCGGTGCGGCAGGACCCGCGCACGGGCACGGTGGACGTGGCGGTCGTCGACGCGCGCGACCCGCACCCGCCCGAGGAGATCGCGCACTGGCTCAAGGTGCCCGTGCGGGTCGTGCGGACGTCGATTGCCTCGATGGAGTCGACCCTCATCCGCATCGGCGAGCGCCCGCCTCCCGAGCCGGATCCCGGCATGCGGGCCCTCGCGCCGCCCATCTGGGCGCCCCCACCCGCGCCCATCCCCTCCAAGCTCCTCCGCACGCCCGTCTACGGCTCGCGGGCTTACGTGCCGGAGGCGCGCGACGACGGGGACATGGCCATCCCCCTGACCCGGCGCAATCTCTCGGTGGCGCCGGCGGCGCCCGTCGAGCCGGTCCTCGAGCTCCGGAAGCGAAAGAGCACCTCGCGGACGGACGACGAGGCCTCCTCACCCTCGATTCCGACGGAGCGCGGCCCCTTCCCCGACGGGTCGGTCCTCGAGCAGATGGGCGAGGCGCGCGACCGCGACACCATCCTGGACCTCGTCGTCGCCGGCACGCGCACGATCGCGCGCCGGGGTGGTCCTCGCGGTCCGCAAGGACGCCCTCGTCGGGTGGACCGCGTCGCGCGAGTTCGCCGACCGCGCCGTGCTCCGGGCGGTGAACCTGCCGAACTCGATGCCGACCGTGTTCCACGCCGTCCTCGAGACGCAGGCGCCGCACCTGGTGCGCGTCCCGATGGACGCCGCGCACGCGCCGTTCATCGCGGTCATGAGGTCGCCGCCCTCGGGGCAGGCGGTGGTCGCGGCCGTCCACGCCGAAGGAAAGCCCGTCGCGATCGTGTTCGCCGACGGTCTCGCCGACGCGGGCGCGGCGATGGAGCGCGTGGGGGCGCTCGCCGTGGCCGCGGGCGAGGCGTTCTCGCGCCTGCTCCACGAGCGGCGGAGCGGCAAGGTCCGGTGACGAGCTCCGTCCTGCCGGGCTAGTATCCGTCGTGCGCTCCATGCCCGCGCTCTCCGTCGTCCACCGGGTCTCGATCCCCTCCCCGCAAACGCACCTCGTCCACGTCGAGACCACGCTCTCGGCGTCCGGCGCCGCCGAGCACGCGCTGCCCGAGGCGCTCATCGTGTTCATGCCGGTGTGGACGCCGGGCTCCTACCTGGTGCGCGAGTTCGCCCGGCACGTCGAGGGCTTCTGGGCGGAGCCGCCCGGCCGCGCCGTGAAGGTGCGCAAGAACGCCTGGCGCATCGAGACGCGCGGCACCGCGCGCATCGTCCTCCGCTACCGCGTCCACGCCGGGGAGCTCACGGTCCGCACCAGCCACGTCGACGACAGCCACGCCTTCCTCGTCGGCGCGGCGCTCTTCCTCTGCGTCGAGGGGCAAGAGACGCTCGGCGCCCGCGTCGAGATCGTCCCTCCGCGCGGGTGGCGGGCCGCCACGGCGCTGCCCGCCGCGCACGGCCACGGCGACGAGGTGCTGCGGTTCGACGCGCCCGACTTCGACACGCTCGTCGACTCGCCCATCGAGCTCGGCACCCACAGGGAGGAGGCCTTCGAGGTCCTCGGCAAGCCGCACCGCTACGCGATCTGGCCGGCGCGGCTCGTGTCCGACGCCGACGCGCGGCGCCTCGTGGACGACACGCGCACGATCCTCGAGACCGAGGCGAAGCTCTTCGGCGGCGCCCTCCCGTACGGCGAGTACGACCTGCTCCTGCACCTCTCGCCGCGCGGCCGCGGGGGCCTCGAGCACAACGCGAGCGCCGCGCTCATCGCGTCGCCGGCGAGCTTCGCGACCCGCGAGGGGTACGTCGACCTCCTCTCGCTCGTGGCGCACGAGGCCTTCCACGTCTGGAACATCAAGCGCATCCGGCCCGCCGAGCTCACGCCGTACCGCTACGGCGAGGAGTGCCACACGCGCCTGCTCTGGTGGTTCGAGGGGGGCACGAGCTACTACGACTGGCGCGTCCTCGCGCTCGCGCGCCTCTGCACGCTCGACGAGTACCTCGATCACCTCGCCGGCGAGATCGCGTACCTCGATCAGACGCCGGGGCGCCTGGTGCACTCCCTCGAAGACGCGAGCTTCGACGCCTGGATCAAGCTCTACCGGCCCGACGACAACTCCTCGAACAGCAGCGTGAGCTACTACCGCAAGGGCGAGATCGTCTGCGCGCTCCTCGACCTCGAGATCCGCGCGCGCAGCGGCGGGAAGGCGTCGCTCGACGCCGTGCTCGCCGCCCTCTGGGAGGAGTACGGGGCGCAGGGCCGCCCGGTGCCCGAGAACGCGATGCAGCCGCTCTTCGAGCGGATCGCGGGCGTGCCCCTCGGCGACCTGTTCGACGCGTGGATCCGCGCCTCGTGGGAGATCGACTACGCGCGCACCCTCGGCCGCGTCGGGCTCGCGATCGAGCGCAGCTCGCGGGGCGAGCCGCACACGTGCTCGTTCGGGGCGCGCGTGAGATCCGAAGGCGGCCGCGCGGTCGTCGGCTCGGTCGTCCGCGAGGGGGGCGCGTGGCGCGCCGGCATCGACCCGGGCGACGAGATCCTCGCGATCGGCGGGATGCGCGTCGACGGCGTGAACGTCGACGGCCCGATCCGCGGGCGCGCGCCGGGAGACGTGCTCGAGGTCCTCCTCGCGCGTGACGGCCGCATCCAGACGCGGAACGTCACGCTCGACGCCCCGCGGCTCGATCGCGTGAAGATCGTCGCCAAGGCCGACGCGCCCGCGAGCGCCCGCGCGGCGTTCACCGCGTGGCTCGGCCAGCCGCACCCGGTCTGGGCGCCGCGCGCCGAGGCGCCCGCGCAGGCGCGCAAGGCCGGAGGCGCGTCGTGAGCGAGCTGATCCCCAAGCCGCGCGCGGCCTCGGCGACCGAGATGCTCGAGTACGTACTGCCTTCGCACGCGAACCTCCACGGCACGATCTTCGGCGGGCAGATCATGGCGTGGGTCGACCTGTGCGGCGTGGTCTGCGCGCAGCGGCACGCGGGCCGGCCGTGCGTCACGGTCTTCGTGGACGACCTGCTCTTCAAGCGGCCGGTGCGCGTCGGGCAGGTGGCGCGGCTGCGCGCGCAGATGACCGCCGCGTTCCGGACCTCGATGGAGATCGAGGTGACCGTGTCCGGCGAGGACACGGTGACGGGCGAGCAATGGCCCACGCTCGAGTGCCTGGTGACGTTCGTGGCGATGAGCGACGGCCTCAGGCCGACGCCGGTGCCGCCGCTCCTCTGCCTGAACGAGGAGGAGCGCGCCGCCGCGGCCGCCGCCGAGGACCGCCGCCGCTCGCGCCTCGCCAAGCGCTAAGAACGCATCCCAGAACCGGGTGAGACCGAGCGAGCCCGGTTATGGGATGCGTTCTCGGCACGGGCCCTCGTCGCGGGCGGCGCGCGCGGGCCACGCGTCGTCTTCGTTCTTCTCGTAGAGCGTGTAGTCGCGGCGGTGGACGAGGACCCGCCACGCCGGACCGGGCGGGCGGTCGCGGAACGGGTCGAGGTGCCCGCGGACGAGCACGTAGTCGTAGATCGGGCCGTCGAGCGCGTTGCGGAACGCGCAGGGGTCGACCATGGTCGTCACGCGGCCGCGGCGCAGCCGGTAGTACGCCCCGGCGTGCGTCCACGGCGCGAGGCGCATCCGCGGCGACTCCGTGCGGAAGTTCAGCGCCACGAGGCGCCCGCCCGGGCGCGTGCGCGCGAAGAGCGCGTCGGGCTCCACGGCCTCTTCGACGTCGATGCGCCGGATCTCGACGCCGTTCACGAGGGGCACGAGCAGCGCGACCACCGACGCCAGGCCGAGCGCCCAGGCGCTCGCCGCGCTCTCCCCGGGATCGAGGAGCGGCACCGCCAGCAGCGCGACGAGCGGAGCCGCGTACGGCGCGGCGAGGCACACGACGACCGCGCACGCGAACGGCGTCCAGACCCGGGGGTCGAGTTTCCGTGTCCTCCCTCGTCTCGCGCGGAGGAGCTGACCGACGGCGACCCCTCCGAACGCGAGGCCATAGAGGACCCCGCAGGCGTCGGCCCAGAGCGACGTCCAGAGGCCGAACGGGCCGAGCGCGTACGGGGTGTCGAGGAAGCGCGCGTGCCCGACCGCGCCGGCCGCGGCCGCGACCGCGCCCGGGACCAGCCACCAGGGCGCCCGAGGCCTCGCGTCGGCGGCCTCGCGGAAGCGGCCCGCGACGAACGTGGCCCCGGCGGCCAGCGCGAGCAGCGCGAACGCCAGGACGTGGACGTAGACCAGCGCCAGCCCCAGGACCGCGAGGCCGAGCGCGCGCCCGCGGCGGGGCTCGGCGGCTTGCCGGGCGGCGAGCGCGAGCCCGTAGAGGACCAACGGCAGGCTCGCGACGAAGGGGAAGAGGCCGAGGCCGAGCGGCCGGGTCCAGAAGAGCGGACCGGCGAAGATCGCGAGGCGCTCGTCGCGGCCCAGCGCGCGGAGCAGGTCGTGGAGGGCGAAGGGCAGCGCGATGCCGGCCGCGGCGAGGAGCCAGCGGTTGGCCACCTCCGCGTCGGGGAGGACCACGGCGAGCGCCGCGGCGACCGCGTGATAGAGCCAGCCAGCATCGAAGGAGGGCCCCAGCGTCGCGATGGCCGCGACGTGCTCGGGACCGTCCGTGAAGGGCAGCGGGCCCGAGACGAGGATCGGCAGGACGTTGGCGATCGCGACGAGCGCCAGCCCGCGCGGATCGAGCGACCGCTCTTCGCGGCTCATGGGTACGCCAGCGCGGCCTCGACGCGCCGGGCCAGGAGGCGGGCGGCGCCGCGCGCGACGACCTCCCCGACCTTCCACCAGTCGTACGGGTGCGCCGCGAAGTGCTGGCCCCCGACGAAGAGCGCGTCGGGCGACTCGGCGAGGAAGGCCTCCACGTCGCCGCGCGTGGGCCCGTAGTAGAGGTGCATCAGGCGGCCGCGGATCGACAGGTCGCGCGCGAGCCGCGACGCGCGCACCTCGTCTTGCCAGCGCTCGACGCGCGGCGCCTCGCCCTCGCGGAGAGCCCGCGCGAGGAAGCGGCCCGCCAGGACGCCGTACTCGATCGCCTGCGCGATCCCCTCCCCGGTCACCGGGTCGATGCCCGCGGCCTCCCCGACGAGCATCGCGCGGCCGCGGGCGACGGGCCCGCCCGGCTCGAAGCCGCGCTCCGCGTAGCGCTTGTTCTCGCAGCGCGCGGGGTCCACGCCCTGCGCGCGCAGCCGCTCGGCGAGGAGGGCGCCGAGCTCGGGCCCCTCGGGCTCGCCGGCGCCGCGCAGGCGGTAGAGGCCCCGGCAGACGAGCGGCCGCCCGTTCACCAGCGTGGGAAAGTCCCACGCGTAGCCGCGCACCCGGCGGTCGGTCGCGTCGAAGTGGAGGAGGGCGCGGTCGCGATCGGCCGGGACCGGCGGCGTGTCGACCTCGATGACCTGCGCGCGCAGCTCCCCCGCGCCGAGGCCCATCGCCTTGCGGACCGCGCTGCCGATCCCGTCGCACCCGACCACGACGCGCGCGCGCACGTCGCCCGCGCTCGTCGCGACGACGGCGCCGCCATCGGTCCCGCCCTCGCCGTCGTCGACTTCCTTCACGTCGAGCACGCGCACGCCCTCGCGGACCTCGACGCCGCGCGCCGCCGCGGCCCGCGCGAGCGCGTGGTCGAACTCAATCCGCCGCACCACCCGCCCGATGCGCCCGGGCCGCGCCGTCTGCTCGCCGTGGGCGCCGCGGAAGGACATGCCGTCGATGGGCACGGAGGGGACGTCGGCGGTCACGCCGATCGCGGCGAGGAGCGCGTCGCCGCGCGCGCCCAGGGCGCCCGCGCACGGCTTCTCGCGCGGGTAGCGCGCCCTTTCGAGCAGCGCGACGCGGGGCGCGAGCTCGGGCGCGGCGTGGGCGAGGGCGAGCGCGGTCGTCGTCCCCGCCGGCCCGCCGCCCACGATGACGACGTCGCGGGCCGGAGCGGTCATGGCCGGCGGAGCTCGTTGTAGAGCGACGCGTACCGGCGGGCGCTCTTGCTCCAGGAGTGGTCGCGGGACATGGCGCGGGCCACGAGCGACGCGAAGCCGACGCGATCGCGCCAGACGCCGAGCGCCTCTTCGAGCGCGAGGAAGAGGGACCACTCGTCGGGCGCGGAGGCCACGATGCCGGTCCCTCGGCCGTGCGCGACGTCGGCCTGCTCCACGGTGTCGCGGAGGCCGCCGACCGGCGTGACCACCGGGATCGCGCCGTAGCGCATCGCGTAGAGCTGCGTGAGGCCGCAGGGCTCGTCGCGCGAGGGGACGACGAGGAAGTCGGAGCCGCCGTAGATGCGGCGCGCGAGCGTCGGGTCGAACGCGATGCGCGCGGCGACCCTCCCCGGCCACCGCTCGCCCGCCCAGCGCAGGGCGCGCTCGAGATCGGGCTCGCCGGTGCCGATGAGGACCACGTTCGCGCCGCGGTCGACGAGCCCCGGCAGCACGGTGAGGAGCATGTCGATGCCCTTCAGCCACTGGAGCCGCGAGATGAGCCCGAAGAGCGGCCGCTCGGACGTGCCGTCGAAGGGGTCGAGCCCCAGCTCGGCGGAGAGCGCGCGCTTGCACGCGAGCTTGCCCTCGGTCACGTCGGCCACGCCGTACTTGCGGGCGAGCGCGGCGTCGGTGCTCGGGTCGAACGCGTCGGTGTCGATGCCGTTGACGATGCCGGAGAGCTTGTAGCCGTGCCACCGCAGGTGCGCGTCGAGGCCGTAGCCGTTGGGCGCCCGGGTGATCTCGCGCGCGTACGACTCGCTGACGGTGGTGACGCGATCGGCGATCTCGATGCCGCCCTTCATGAGGTTGATCGCGTCTTGATGGCGGATCCACCCGCCCTCCCACGCGTCGCGCGGGATGGCGAGGTAGTCGAGCTCTCCCGGGGGGAAGACGCCCTGGTAGGCGAGGTTGTGGATCGTGAGCATCGTCGGGACCGCGGCCCACGCCGGCCCGCGCGTCCGGCGGGCGTAGAGGACGGAGAGCGCGGCGTGCCAGTCGTGGGCGTGGACGACGTGCGGCAGGGCGCCGTCCCAGGAGCGCTCGGCGAGCGAGAGGGCGCCGCTGCACATGGCGGCGAAGCGGAACGCGTTGTCGGTGAAGGTGCCGGAGCGGTCGCCGTAGATGCCCCCGCGGTCGAAGAGCTGGGCGTCGGTGAGCAGGCACGCGCGGGGCGCCCCGGCCTGCGCCGCGCCGCCGAGCCGGCACTCGAGGACGCCCATGGTCCGGGCGTGGCCCAGACCGAGGGGCGCGACGACGGGGGCCGACCAGAAGCGGGCCGAGGGCGGCACGCGCGAGACGCCGTAGCGAGGGGTCGCCACGACGACGTCGGCGCCGAGGGCGCCGAGCGCCCGCGAGAGGGCTTCGACCGCGTCGCCCAGACCGCCGGTCCGGGCGAGCGACTCGACCTCGGACGAGACCATCAACACACGGAGGGGGCCCGCAGGCATGCGCAGACTGCGCCGTTTACCCCGTCTTGGCCCGGACCGCCACAGCTCGCGCCATGAGCACCGACCCGACCAGCGCCACCCCGATCGCCGGCGCCACGTGCCCGAGGAGGATGTGCAGGGGGCTCGAGAACGGGCAGATCAGGTAGTGCACGACGACCGCCCACGACCCCGCGGCCATGGCGATGGCCGCACCGCTCAGGCGCGGGCTCACCGGATCGCTCCGGCGCCGGTACGCGCCGAACGCGAAGAGCGGGCCGAGGGACATGATGAGGGTGCCGATGTCACACCGGAAGTGCTGGCCCTCGGGGAGCGCCGCCGCCGGCGGCCACACGAGCGCCAGGCCCCCCGAGACGGCCATCAACGCGATCGGCGTCAGCGCGAGGACCGCCACGAGCCAGGTCTGCGGGCGCCCGAGCATCGAGCGCCCCCGGCCCACGGCGGCCCACGTGGCCGCGCCCGCGACGAGGAGCGAGGCGATCACGAGCCCGGCGACCTGGGGGATGGGCCGCGTTCCGGGGTGCACGCCGGTCTTGGCGAGGAAGGCGAGCAGCAAGCCGAAGCCGATGACGAGCGGGCGCGCGCGCGACCAGCGCGCCGCCGGCCGCGGAGGAACGGGCTCGCGGCCGACGGCGTCGAGGACGCGCGCGCGGAGCCCCGGCGAGGGGACCGGCGGGAGGGGCCGGCTCACGGCTTGCCTCGCTCGTAGCGGCCCGCGTAGCCCGCGTCGAAGTCGCCGAGCGCGACGCGGAGGGCCTCGTACGCCCGGTGCGCGCGGAGCTTCACCGCGGCGACGGTGGTGCCGAGCACCTGCGCCGCCTCGGCGACGGTGAGCCCGTCCTGCTTGATCAGCTCGAAGGCGACGCGCTGCGAGTTGGGCAGCTTTTCGAGGGTGCTCTGGATTCGCCGCGCGAGCTCGTGGGCCTGCGCGACCTCGTCTCCGGCGGGCAGGTCGGAGAGCTCCTCGTCTTCGGCGTCGTACCCGTTCGACAGCACCACGCGGCGGCCTCGACGCACCTCGTCGACGACCAGTCGTCGCGCGATCGCGAACGCCCAGGGCGTCACCTCGGAGCCCGGGATGAATCGATCGCGCGCGCGGTGGATGTGGAGCATCGTCTGCTGGAGCAGGTCTTCGGCGCGCGCGTGATCGCGCATCTGCCGGACCAGATAGCCATAGAGGCGCGAAGCCAGGGCGTCATACACCATGGCGAACGCCGCGGCGTCCCCCCGGGCATAGCGCTCCATCGCGAGATCGGCCTCCGACCGCGGCTCCACCTCCGTGCTTGTATCACGCACCGCGACCCAGAAAACCCGGGCGACCGCGGGCGCGTGCTCGAGCCGGGGCGAGGACGCGACCATCCTGGGCCAGTACGCTGCCCGCGAGCGTCAGTTTCGGACCGACGGTACTCCCGTCGCCACGACCTCGCGGGCCCCGGCACCCGAGCCTTGGCCGCGCGGCAAGGGGAGCATGAGGTCGGAGGGGCATGTGCGTTGCTCCTGGGGAAATGATGAGCAACGGACGGTGCCTCGTAGGCGCATGCGCCGCTCTGGCGGCTGCGCTCACGGGGGCGACGGCGCGCGGCGACGCGCACCTCGCCGTCGAGTGGACGAAGCTCGCCGAGCTGCTGCCACCGCCCGCGCTCCTCAACGTCCCGCCCGGCGCGGCGTGGCGAGCGGAGCTGGCGGAGCACGCGTCGCTGCGCAAGCCCGACGCGGACCCGCCGCTCCTCGAGACGCTGCGGGGCATGGGCAGGTACTCGATCGTCGCGCGCGACTGGGACGCCTCGCGGGTCGTCATGGGCAAGCTCGCGCCCACGGACCAGGTCCGGCGGTCGCGGCGCATGGTGCTCATGCGGGAGCGCCTCCTCGAGGGACCGATCGTGCCGTTCGTGCAGGTTGGGCTCGGGCAGTGGCGCGTCGACCCCGACGCCCTGAATGCGACGCATCCGGCGCTCCTCGCGGGGCAGGCCGGCGCCGGCATCGAGCTCGTGCTCTCGACGTGGGCCGCGGTCGCGATCGAGGCCGACTGCACGTTCCTCGACCCCGACCGCACGCACCCTCCGGCGTTCTGGGGGGGGTTCCTCGCGTACCGCGCGTCGTTCTGACCGGCGCCGCACGCTTGGGTGCTAGCTTCGCGCGGATCGGATGTCCGAGCGCGTAGAATGCGTCCACGCGGACCGCTGCGGCGGGTGCCCGCTCATCGAGCTGCCGTACGACGCGCAGCTCGACCGCAAGCACGGGCGCGTCGCCGCCGCGCTCGCGCGCTACCCGTCGCTGGGCGCGCTCGCC
This sequence comes from uncultured delta proteobacterium, assembly GCA_963797395.1. Classification (GTDB taxonomy): domain Bacteria; phylum Myxococcota_A; class Polyangia; order Polyangiales; family Polyangiaceae; genus Palsa-1150. Next base: position 1,708,061 of record CAWCPA010000006.1, on the reverse strand, counting down.
GTGGAGGCCGTGGCGCCCGCGGACCCGATCGTGGGGTATCGCACGCGCGCGAAGCTCGTCGCCGGCGGCGGCGCCCTCGGCCTGTTCGCCAAGGGGGGCGGCCATGAAGTCGTCGACATCCCGGGCTGCCGCGTCCTCGCGCCGCCGCTCGCGGTCACCGCCGCCGCGCTCCGCGCGCGCATCGCCGCGGACCGCGCGAGCGACGGGCCGCTCGGCGCGCTTCGAGCCGTGGACCTGCGCGAGGTCCGCGACGACGCCGGACAGTCGCGCGTCCTCGTCACGCTCGTCGTCGACCGCGCCACCGCGAGGCTCGAGGCCCTCGCCGGCGCGGCGCGCGCACTGATGGCCGCGGCGCCGCGGATCGCCGGGGTGGCCGCGAACCTCCACGAAGGCAAGGGCCCGCAGATCCTCGGCGCGGAGACGGAGCTCCTGGCCGGCGAAGCGCGCCTCCCCGACCGCACCGGCTCGTCGCGGCCGACCGCGACCTTCGGCTCCTTCGTGCAGGCGCACCGCGGGCAGGCCGCGCGCATCCACGCGCTCCTCGAGGCGCTGGTACGGCCTCCGGCACGCGCCCTCGACCTCTACGGAGGGTCCGGCGCCATCGGGCTCGCGCTCGCGGCGGCCGGGGCTCGCGTGACGCTGGTCGAGTCCTTCGCGCCCGCGGCGGAGCAGGCCGCGGCCACGGCGCGCGCGCAGGGTCTGCCGCTCGAGGCCGAGTGCGCCGACGTCGCGGCGGCCCTCCAGTCACGCGCCGCACGGGGCGCCGAGCGGTTCGACCTCGTCGTCGTGAACCCACCCCGCCGCGGCACGAGCCCCAAGGTGCGCGAGGCCCTCGCGCGGCTCGCGCCGGCCGCCGTCGCGTACGTCTCGTGCGACCCCGACACGCTCGCCCGCGATCTCGCCCACCTCGCGCGACTCGGGTACCAGGCGAGCGCGCTGCGGCCGCTCGACATGATCCCGCTGACCGACGAGGTCGAGACGGTCGCCGTCCTGCGCCCCGCGGCTCCGGCTCCGGCGCGCGTGCTCTACGAGGACGACGAGGTCCTCGCGGTCGACAAGGGCCCGCACGAGCCGACCGTGCCCCAGGGAGAGTACGCCGGGTCCCTCCTCGGGCGCGTCCGCGCCGTGCCAGGCGCCGAGCAGGCCGTCGCGCTCCAGCGCGCGGACGTGGGGGCGAGCGGCGTCGTGCTCTTCGCGCGGCGCGCCGCCTTCGTAGCGCGGTGGGAGGCGGCGCTCGCGCAGGCGGGGGCGCGCGCCACGTATCTCGCAGCCACGCGCGGCGTCACCTCGCGCAAGGGAAAGCTGAAGGGCCCCCCGGAGGTCCGCTACCGCAGGCTCGGCATCGCGGCGGGCCAGAGCGTGCTCCGCGCCGTCGCGTCCCCGATCGACCCGCGCAGGGCCCTGCCCCTCCGGCGCGAGCTGGCCGCGACCGGCCACCCGCTGCTCGGCGACGACCGGCACGGCCATGGGCCGACCAACCGGCACTTCGAAGAGAAGTTCGGCCTCGATCGCGCGTTCTTGCATGCGGCCCGAATCGAGGTCCCGCGGCCCGACGGCCGGGGCGTCCTGGACGTCGAGGCCCCGCTCGCAGGCGACCTCGCTGCGGTGCTCGATCGCGCGGGCTGGGCCCTGCCCGACTAGGGCTGCCCTGCTGCCCTAGTTCGCGTGGTCCGGCCACTCGTCGGTCCAGCCGGGCGGCGGCGGGATGGTCTCCTCACGCTCCTCGATCGCCTCGAACCCGTCCTCCGCCTCCATGTTCATGAACTTCTCGTCCGGCGCCCATGGATAGTGGAGCGTCGCGAAGTCCCCGTACGTCGTGCGAAACGCCCTCAGGAAGCTGTCGACGAGCCCCGTCGCCTCCAGACAGTCTTCCGCGTTGTACCAGTGGTACTTGAGCGACCCGCCGCCGAGCGCGCTCTCGACCGCGAGCTTCGCCCATCCGCTTCGCCGGAAGTAGTAGATCGCGCGCGTCACCCGCTTCCGGCCGGGCGGCGCGAGCTTGACCAGCTTTCGCCGCCGATCGCGCTCGTCGATCGTCCGCGTGATGCACCCCAGGTCCTCGAGCGACTTGAGCATCCGACTCACCGTCGCGCCGCATACACCGAGGACCTGCCTCAACCGACGCTGCGTCACGCCGCGGCGCCGATAGAGCTTCACCGCGTAGAGCAGATCGAACCGCGCCGGTGTCAGCCCGAGAGCCGCGAGCTTGTCGCGCGTGATGGACAGGACTCCATGGTGCGCGCGCTTCAATCCGAAAAAGACCGCATGCATGCCGAGGCCAAGAGCACCGGCCATGCCGACCACGCGTACGGTCTCCGGGGCCCCGTATAAAGAGACCCAGCCTCCCCGAAGCCCCCCCCCAAAAGAACCGAATCCATACGCTTGCGAACGAATGTTGTGATTTCGAGGGGTCCGGAGCCGGCCCTGGGTGTCTCTTGGAGGGGGGGCCGACCGGGTGTCGCCGGACGCTCCGGGGCCTGTCCACGGACAGCCTGCGTCTCGGACGCCGTTCGACCGGAGCGCGCTTCAGGCCGCGTCGGGGACGCCGCGGCCGAGCGCCTCGCGCGTGCGCGCGTAGGCGAGATCGATCGCGGCGGAGCCGGGCCGCAGATCGAACGGGTGCGGCCGCGGAAGGCCCTCGAACGCGAGCGCCACGAGGCCCGAGCGTCGCGGGAGGCCCATCGACTTCGCGCTCCTCCACGGGGAGCGGCTCGCGAGGTGGTGGTAGAGGACGCGCGTACCGGCAGGCATGCCCGCGAGGCCCGGCCGGTCGGCGACGCCGCCGTCGACGAAGAAGCGACCCCCGATGCGCACGGGGTGGAACATCAGCGGCACGGCGCAGGACGCATGGATGGCCGCGGCGATCGAGCCGTGGTCGATGACCACCGTCTCGCGCGCGATCGGATCGAACACGCTCGCGGCGAACGGCACGCGCGTCTGGTGGAAGGAGGGCGCCGGGAGCAGCGCGTCGAGGAGCGCACGGAACTTCCTGCCGCGGAGGACGCCGAAGCCCGGCGCAGGGTCCCAGAACGACTCGCGGGTGAGCCCCACGAGCGCCTCGCGCGCCGCGAGCGGCTCCAGGCCCGCCGACCACAGGCCGCCCACCAGGGCGCCCGCGCTCGACCCGCTGATGCGGACCGGCACGAGCCCCGCGTCGAGCAGCGCGGTGAGCATGCCCGTGTGCGCGAAGAACCCGAAGAACCCCGACGACATCGTGAGGCCGAAGGGCGCCTCGGCGAGCGCCTCGCGCAGGGTGGGCCGCGCGCGGGCGGGCGCGCTGGACGCAGCGCTCATGCTTCCCCCGCCATCGCACGGACGCGCGGATCGAGCGCGAGCCCCGCGCCGAGGCTCGCCGCGAGCCCCACGCCGAGCCGCGCCTTCATCGGCCAGCCCAGCTTGCGGCCCGTGTACCAGGCGGCGCCCGCCTGGCGTGCCTGCGCGTTCTCGGCGAGGAACGCCCGCCACGCCGCCCCGCGCGGCCCGTAAACGCGCCGCGCGAGCCAGGCGCTCTGGAGGAGGTGCCGGCCCACGCGGCCGCCGAAGACCGCGCGCGCGTAGCCCGCGAGCGAGCCGCGCCCGGCCCGGAGCGCGCGCGCGAGCTCGTCGGCGGCGAGGCCCCCGGTGAGGATGGCCTGCGCGATCCCCTCGCCCGTCGTCGCGTCGATGCCGCCGGCCTCGCCGACCAGCGCGAGCCGGTCGAGCGCGAGGACCGAGCTCGGAACGAGCGGGCGCGTGCTGAACGCCTTCAGCGCGATCGCCCCGGCGTCGAGGCCGCGCGCCGCGAGGGCGCGCGCCAGGTGCCGCTTGAGGTCGGGCCGCGGGGTGAAGTTCGCGTGGTAGATGCCGCGGCTCACGGCCGGTCGCGCGCCGCCGGTCACGACGCCATCCGACGTGACGCCGGACGTCACCGTCGGGAAGTCCCAGTAGTAGCCCTCGATGCCCGCGGGTCCGCCGTCGGAGACGCGCAGATCGAAGTCGCAGAGCCCCGCGCGCGGGCCGTCGTCGGCCGCGGCGAGCGGCGTCTCGGCCACGTAGAGGTGCCCCTTGCGGGCGGGCTCGCGCAGCCCGAGCAGCTTGCGCACCGTGCTGCCCGCGCCGTCGCACGCGGCGACGTACCGGGCCGTCATCGCTCGCGCGGGCGTCTCGAGGCGCCAGCCGCCGTCGAGGCGCTCGAGGGCCACGACCGGCTCGCCTTCGAACGCCGCCACGCCGTCGCCCGCGACCCGCCGCCAGAGGCTCGCGTCGAAATCGCATCGCTGCACGACGACGCCGAGCGGCGCCAGCGTCGCGCCCGAGGCGCCCCCCGCGAACACCCGCAGGCCCCGCATGGCGGCGTGCGGCACCGCGAGCGGCGCCCCGATTGCGTCGAGTGCGTCGAGGCCCCAGGCGCTGACGGCGCCCGCGCAGGGCTTGTCGCGCGGGTGCCGCGCCTTCTCGAAGATCGCGACGCGCCCGGCGGGCACGCCCTCGCGCCGAACGAGGTGCAGCGCCGTGCTCGTCCCCGCCGGTCCCCCGCCGACGATGGCCACGTCGACGTCGGCGTTCACGGCGCGCACCGCATCGCGCCGATCTCGGCGCACAAGTCATCGAGGATCGCGTCGAGCTCCGCGGCCCGCGCATCGGGCGCCGCGACCACGAGGTCGCCCCCGTGCTCCGCGAACACCGCCGCGAGGCCCTCGCTCGCCTCGATGATGCCCTTGAAGAACACGACGTCGGGCGCGCGCATGACCACGCGCCGCACGACCAGCCCCTCGCCGAGCAGCGGAGCGACCGGCTGCCTAGACAAGGGGGTCCTCCACCTCGACGGGCTCGACCTTCGCCTCGCGGCGGCGCCGCACGTGCTCCTTCACGTACTCGACGAGCTTCTCGACGTAGGACTCGAGGGGCGGGCACGCGGGGACGCCGAGCGCCGCGAGCAGCTCGTCGGAGTTGCGCGCGTCGTACGTGACCGGCGTCGTCAGCGTCTCGAGGAGGGCGCGCGGGCTCTTCGCGATGCGCTCGAGGCCCGGCGCGCGCAGCAAAGCCCTGGCGAGGTTCGTGGGGATCGACCCGCGCGGGCCGCGGCGCCCGCCGGCACGCGCGACCACCTCGAACACCTTGCGGGTCGTGAACGGCTGCGGGTCGACGAGGTGGAAGGTGCGGCCGCGCGCCCGCGGGTCGCGGCCGAGCGCGACCGACGCGCGGGCCACCCAGTCGATTGGCACGAGATTCAGCGCCTCGTCGCCCGACCCGGGCAGCGGCAGCGCGAGGTCGGGCGGCGAACTGACGACGAGCACGATGAGCAGGTACGGGCCGTCGAAGCGATCGACCTCCCCGGTGCGCGAGTCGCCGACGACGGTCGCGGGCCGCATGACCGCGATCGGCACCCGACCCATCGCGGCGCGCATGATCTTCTCGGCGCGCGCCTTCGTCTCCTCGACGATGCTGCGGAACGCCTGCCCGGCCTGCAGGTCGTCTTCGTACACGACGCCGGTGCGGTCGCCGGAGACGTGGGCCGTGGAGTGGAAGACGAGGCACTCGAGCTTCTCGCAGCTCGAGGCGAGCTCGATGGCCTCGCGCGCCCCGCCGATGTTCGTGTGCTCCGCGGCGCGCGTGTCGACGCCGAGGTGCGTGACCTGGGAGCAGTGGTGGATGTGCGTGACGTCGCGCGCGAGCGACTTGAACTCGAGGCCGGAGAGCCCGAGGTCGATGGCCGACGCGTCGCCTTCGATCACGCCGGCGCGGCTGCGCTGGTCGGGCGTGAGCTCCTGGAGGAAGGCGTTCATCTCCTTGTCGAACTTCGGCCGCAAGATGAGCTGTACGCGAGCCTGCGGGTCGCTCGAGAGGATCTCCGTGCAAACGGTCCGCGAGAGGAGCGACGGGAAGCCGGTGAGGAGGACGATGTCGGCGTCGGACATGAACCGCAGGAGATTAGAACAAGCTCACAGGAACGGAACGCTCAACCGGAGGGCCTGGGCCAGGAGCTCGTCCGAGAGGTCGATGCGGGCCCATCGCTGCGCCCCGAGCCCGCCCCATACCAGAACCGACGGCGCCCCCCCCGGCGGCCGGACCAGCGCGGCGAACGAAGGCGCCTCGCCGACCGCGCCCAGGGCGCGAGCCACCCGCGGGTCGTCGCCCAGCCGGGCCGTCGTCTCCCCGGAAGGCGCGAGCGCCGGGCGGCCCTGCGCCGCCGTCAGGACGAGGTCCTCGCCCGCCTTCCACCGGACCGAGAGCGGCTCGAGCCCCGCGCTCACCCTCGGGAAGGTCGCGACCTCGGGCGACGGGAACGCGGCCGGCCCCGCGCGGAGGGCGCCCTGGAGGAGCCCGCGCATCCCGGGCCCGCGCGACAGCGCGAGCACCTCGCCCACGGTCTTCGAGGCGCCCTGCGACGCCGCCGGCGTGCGCACCACCAGCCCGGACCCCGCGAGGACCGCGACGGACATCCAGTCGCCCCGCGCGTGCGCCCAGTCGTCGAGGGCCGCGGCGATCGCGCGCGGCTCGTCCTCGCCCGCGCGCGCGCCCAGCACGGAGCGCAGGCCGTCGGCCAGGGCCCGCGCGCTCGCGACGCGCTCGCCCTCGTCCTCCCAGGCCATCCCCACCGCCACCGCCTCGGCGGGCGCCGCGGCGAGCGGACCCAGGTCACCGGCGATCGCCGCGGGCGACGGGTCCTCCGGGTAGCGCGCCCCGACGTCGAACGCGACGTCGTCGTCCCCCGCGTCGATCGCGACGCGCACCTCGTGGGCGCCGGCCATCGCGGCGATGCGCCGGCGCACCGGCGCGTCCACGACCCCGACGAGCGCCTCGGGGCTCCCGAAGTCGGGCCCACGCCCGCCGTGCTCGGCCCGCGCGTCCCGCGCTCGCGCGAGGAGCCAGGCGGTCGCCGCACCCCAGAGCGCCTCGAGGCGCGGCGCGAGCGCCCGCCCCGCGTGCGGCGCGAGGGCCAGCAGGCCGCGCGGCCGGGCCGCGGGCGCGAGCGCGACGTCCTCGGGCAGCGCGCGGTACACGTAGGGGCCGAGGCGCGCGAGGTCCTCGCCTTCGCCGGCCACGAGGAGCCACCCCGGCGCGAGCGCGACCGCCACGGGCAGCGGCGGATTGGCGCGCGACAGGACGCGAAGCGCGCCCTCGGTGCGCTCGGTCATCCCGACGTCCGACGCGGGCGTGGACGCCGCGGCACGCGCGCCCTCGGCGGTGAGGGGCAGCGCGAGCGCCCAGCCCAGCCCCTGCGCGTCGCGATTGACCACGGCGGCGTACGCCGCCGCGTTCCCGTCGACCAGCGCGCCGAGCCGCGCGTCCGCGCCGAGGAGCCGGCTCGCGATCGCGCCGGTCGTTTCCGGCAAGAGCGCGAGCGCCGCGCCCGCGCCACGCTGCACCCGCGACCACGCGCCATCGGGATCGCGGAGCACGGCGCGCGCCACGAGCCCCGGCGGCTCCGGCGGAGGCGCCTCGACCGCCGCGGCCGCGCCGGCGCGCGGCCCGCGCGTGTCGCACGCGGGCAGCGACGCGAGCGCGAAGACGAGCGCCGGGAGCGCGAGCCGCATGGGCGGGCCTTACCTCACGGCGCGCAGCGGATCACGCCCTTCGAAGCGTCGCACCGGCCGAAGCCCACGGCCTTGCAGGAGTACGACCGCGGCCGGCCCGCGGCGCAGTACCGGATCGCGCCGTCCTCGCACTGCGCCTTCTCGTTCGGGTCACACGCGCCGCCGGCCGGCGGGGCCGCCACGCACGCGCCCACGGCCGCGCCCGCGCCCGGCGCGTTGCTGCACCCGAGCCCCCCAGCGGCGCAGTCGACGCGCACTTCGTGGCCGTACACGCACCCCACCGATACGCTGCCCTCGCAGCGCGCGGCCCCCGCCGGGCACGGAGGTCCCGCCGTCGCGCAGCCCGCTGCCCCATCGGCGCCGGCCGCGCACTTGAGCCCGAACGCCGCGCAGTCGAGGCTCGCGAGCTTGCCCTTCTCGCAGTGGAGGAGGTGCGTGCCCGACCCCGAGCAGCGAGGCTTGTCGCCCTCGGCGATCGTCGCCGGGCACGCGCCGAGCGTGCAGGTGGCCTGCCCGCCGACGACCAGGCACTGCTCGCCGCCGCGCGGGCAGTCGCGGACCGCGAGCATCTGCTCGTGCCAGCAGGTGAGCGCGCGGCCGTCCACGTCGCAGAAGCCCACGACCGCCTGCTTGCCACGGCCGGCGCACGCGCCCGGAGCCGCGCCGTGCATCGCGCACGCGCGCAGGCTCGAGCAGCTCTCCGACTGGAGACCACACTCGCGGAGCGTCAGAGAGAAGCTGATGGCCGTGGGCGACGAGAGCTCTTCGGTCATCTTCTTCACGCAGCCCGCGAAGTCTTCGGGCACGAGCGACGGCGGAATGGGCAGGTCGTCGCACGAGGTGAGGAGCGCGCACATGCGCTCGACCTGGCCGAGCTCGGGCGGCGCGACCTCGCTCTTCTGCGCGCGCGCGGCGATGCTCGAGAGCGCGCCCGCGTCCGGCGCCGGCGAGGCCGAGCCCGCCGCCGCCGCGCCTCCGGCGATTGAGGGCGACGCAGAGGTCGCGAGCGCGACCGCGACCCCGAGGCCCATGCCCAGGGCGCCGATCGCGGGCATCACGCCACGCCGTGGCCGCTTCTTCGGACCCATCACCCCGGGGAGCCTCTACCACGGTCTGTCAAGCGCGGGGGAGCGCCGGTTTCCACCTGGGGGGCCGAGAAGCGGCGCGAAGGCGGCGGTCCGCGCGGCTGACCCGGCCGTCTCCTCACATTGGCGCTTTCGTGCGCTGGCTGCCGGCGCTAAGTTCCGCTCTGGACGAGCGCGCACGGGCGCGCGAAGGGCACGAGGCGCGGCCGCGCATAAAAGGCGAAGACCGACATGATCCAGGACGTGCAGAAGGAACTGACCACCGCGCTGTCGAAGGCGCACGAAGCGCTCAAGCGCGAGCTCACGAAGCTCCGCGCGGGTCGCGCCAGCGCCAGCCTCCTCGATGGCATCCGCGCCGACTATTACGGCACCCCCACGGCGCTCGGGCAGATGGCCCACATCAACGTACCGGAACCGCGCCTCATCACGGTCAAACCATGGGACAAGAGCGCGGTGAAAGCCGTCGAGAAGGCCCTTCGCGAGAGCGACCTCGGCCTGAACCCCCAGGTCGACGGCGACCTGGTGCGCATTCCCCTCCCGCCCCTCACGGAAGAGCGGCGGAAAGAGTTCGTGAAGATCGCCCGCAAGTACGGGGAAGACTGCAAGGTCTCCATCCGCAAGGCGCGCCACGACGCGCTCGACCTCCTGAGCCAGCTCGACGCCGAGGGCGGGGCCAGCGCCGACGAGGTCGATCGCGCCAAGAAGAAGGTCGAGGAGCTCGTTCAGGACGGGGTCAAGCAAGTCGACTCGACCGTGGCCCACAAGGAGAAAGACATCCTCGAGGTATGAGCCCGTCCGTGTGCGCCAAGCAGGCGAAGATGGGCCTTACGGTCGCCGAGGTGTCCTTACGGACTGGCTTGACACCCTCCGGGGTGGGTGAAACTCTTTTCTTATTGGAGGATTCGGCGCCTTGATGCGGGCAGTCGCGGCCGGGTTGAGCGACGTCGGGCTCCAGCGCGAGCACAACGAGGATTCGTTCGTCGTGCTGAAGGAGTACGACCTTTTCGTCGTCGCGGACGGCATGGGCGGGCATCGCGCGGGCGACGTCGCCTCTCGAATTGCGACCGAGACCATCTCCGAGTTTTTCCGGAGCACGGCGAACGAAGACGTGACGTGGCCGTTCCACTTCGACACCAACCTGAGTGAAGAAGAAAACCGGCTGCTCACGGGCATTCGCGTCGCGAACCGGCAAATCTTCGAGCGGTCCACGCGGTCACGCGAGTACCACGGCATGGGCACGACGGTCGTCGGGGCCATGTTCAGCCCACAGAAGGGGCGGATGTACATCGGCCATGTGGGCGACTCTCGCTGCTACCGCGTGCGCCAGGGGCACATTCAGCTCCTGACGCGCGACCACTCCCTGATCAACGACTATTTGCTCGCGATGCCCGACCTCACGGACGAGCAGAAGAGCGAGCTTCCGAAGAACGTCATCACGCGCGCCCTCGGCATGCAGGACCACGTCGTCGTGGACCTTCAGCACGACGACCCGCGCCCGGGCGACGTGTACGTCCTCTGCTCCGACGGCTTGAGCGGCATGGTCTCCGACGAGGACATCGAGCAGATCGTCAGCGTCGCCCCCGACGTCCGCGAGGCCTGCCGAAAGCTCATTCAGCGCGCGAACGAGCGCGGTGGCGAAGACAACATCACCGCGGTCCTCATCAAGCTCGAAGAGCCCGAGCAGGCCTCGGTCGACGCCTCCTCCGAGAACGGCCAGCGCCGGGCGCACGCTTCCGGCGATCACTGAATCTTTCGCCGCGAGAAACAACCCTGCAAACAGGCCCGGCCTCGCTTGACCCGATGGTCTTTAGCGGGTAAGCCGCCACCCGCATGGTCCAAGAGATCGTCGGCGCGCTGGGTTGGTTTTGCGTCCATGTGATGGCGACGCTCTCCTACTTCGGTGTTGCTATCTTGATGGGCATCGAGAGCGCATGCATCCCGCTTCCGAGTGAGCTCATCATGCCCTATGCGGGGGCGATGTCGCACCCGGCGGTCGCAGCGGCGCTCCAGGCCCGCTACGGCGTCGAGGTCCCGGCGTTCAATCTGTTCTTCGCCGCGGTGGCCGGCGCCCTGGGCTGCAACCTCGGGAGCGAGATTGCGTACTGGGTCGGCGCCCGCGGAGGCCGCCCCGCCATCGAGCGCTACGGGCGCCTGCTCCTCATCTCGAAGCACGAGCTCGAGCTCGGGGATCGCCTGGTTCGACAAGCGTGGCGAGATCATCATCCTGCTCGCGCGGCTCTTGCCGGTCGTCCGTACCTTCATCGCCTTCCCCGCCGGGGTCGCGCGGATGAACCGCGTGAAGTTCCACGTCTACACGTTCGTGGGATCGCTGCCGTGGTGCCTCGCGCTCGGCTACGCCGGTCAGAGGCTGGGCATCGAGCTCCTCGACGATCACTCGCCGCTGAAGAGCTTCATGCACAAGTTCGACGCGGTCATCGCGGTCGCCATCCTGGCGGCGGCCGGCTACTTCGTCTGGTCGCGCTTCAAGGTCTACCGTACCTACAAGGTCGAGGGCGCCGCGGCCGCCGACGTCGACGTCGCCAAGGCCGACTGAGCCGCCCCGTGTAAGCGACCCGCCTGGATTGGCGCTACCTTTCAAGGCATGGCCCAGAAGGTCGCCCCGCTCCCCGATCGCGCCGATTGGCAGTACACGGCCGACGGTGAGGCGCCCGGCGACGCGGACCTCGAGCGCATCCGCGCCGCCGTCGAGGAGTGGCGCGAGAAGCACGTGGCCAGCGCCGAGGCCAAGGTCCCGCCGCGCCTGCCCCGCTTCACGACCTGGAGCGGGCTCGATGTTCCGCCCGTGCTCACGCCGGCCGACGTGGGCGGCGACTACCTGCGCGACCTCGGCATGCCCGGGCAGTACCCGTTCACCCGCGGCGTCCAGCCGACGATGTACCGCGGCAAGCTCTGGACGATGCGCATGTTCGCCGGCTTCGGCACGCCCGAGCAGACGAACCGCCGCTTCAAGTACCTGCTCGACCAGGGGCAGACGGGGCTCTCGACCGCCTTCGATTTCCCCACCCTCATGGGGTACGACAGCGACAGCCCGCGCGCGCTCGGCGAGGTGGGGATGTGCGGCGTCGCGGTCGACACGCTGCGGGACATGGAGGTCCTCTTCGCGGACATCCCGCTCGATCGCGTGACGACGTCGATGACGATCAACGGCCCGGCGATCGTCCTCTTTGCGTTTTACGTGGCGCTGGCCGACCAGCGCGGCGTCCCCCGCGCTCGCCTCGGCGGCACGGTGCAGAACGACTGCCTCAAGGAGTTCATCGCCCAGCACGCGTGGCTGGTGCCGCCCCGCCCGGCCATGCGCCTCGTGACCGACATGATGGAGTTCGGCGCGCGCGAGGCCCCCCGCTGGAACACCGTGAGCGTGAGCGGCTACCACATCCGCGAGGCCGGGGCGACGGCCGCCCAGGAGCTCGCCTTCACGCTCGCCGACGGCATCGCGTACCTCCAGAGCGGCGTCGATCGCGGGCTCGACGTCGACGACTTCGCCCCGCGGCTCTCCTTCTTCTTCGACGTGCACAACGACTTCTTCGAAGAGATCGCGAAGTTCCGGGCGGCGCGCCGCATGTGGGCGCGCATCGTCAAGGAGCGCTTCGGCGCGCGCAAGCCCGAGAGCATGAAGCTTCGCACGCACGCGCAGACGGCGGGCGTCTCGCTGACCGCGCAGCAGCCGCAGAACAACGTCGTGCGCGTCGCCCTCCAGGCCCTCGCGGCCGTGCTCGGGGGCACGCAGTCGCTCCACACGAACTCGCTCGACGAGACGTACGCCCTGCCCACCGAGGACGCGGTCACCATCGCGCTCCGCACGCAGCAGATCATCGCCGAGGAGAGCGGCGTCGCGAGCGCGATCGATCCGCTCGGCGGCTCGTGGTTCGTCGAGGAGCTCACGGCGCGGATCGAGGACGAGGCGCTCCGCACCATTCGCCGCATCGACGAGATGGGCGGGATGATCGCGGCGATCGAGAAGGGCTATCCGCAGCGCGAGATCGCGGCGAGCGCGTACCGCTTCCAGCGCCAGCTCGAGGCGGGCGAGCGCGTGATGGTCGGCGTGAACAAGTACGCCACCGAGGGCGGCTCCGACATCCCTCTCCTCCGCGTCGACGAAGAGGTGCACCGCACGCAGGTCGAGAACCTCCGCCGCGTGAAGGCTTCGCGCGACGCGGCCCGCGTGGCGAGCGCGCTCGCCGCCGTGCGCGAGACCGCCGGGAAGCCCTCCGGGAGCCCGGGCAGCAACCTCGTGCCCGCCATCGTGGACGCCGCGAAGGCCTACTGCACCCAGCAGGAGATCTGCGACGTCCTCCGCGACGTCCTCGGCACCTACTCCGACCCCGCCGAGTTCTGAGGCTCACCCCCTGCGCGGGGGGCGCGCCGTCGGGCGATGCGCGCGCACGGCGCCCGCGTGGAGGGCGATGGCGGCCTGCCGGCTCAGGAGCTCGAAGAGCTGGTGGTCGTCCTTCGTGAGGGCCGCCTTGGACTCGCGGAGGCCGAAGACGGCGACGAGACCCGTGACGTGCCCGTCGATCCGGAGAGGGATCGCGGCGGTGAGGCCGCCGTCCGCGTCTCCCGCGGCGGCGCGGCGGCCGCATACGACGAGGGGCTCGCCGAGGTCGAGCGCATAGCGGAAAGAGGAGCGCGCGCGCAGGATTCGCACGCTCCCCACCTCCACGCCATGGACGTGGGCGAGGCGCAGGGCGTCGACGTCGCCGTCGACCGGGTCCAGGTCGAAGACGGCGAGCGCGCGCGCCCCGACGAGCTCCACGAGCACCCCTTCGATCGCGGCGAGCACCGCCTCGCGGTGCAGCGAAGCGCCGAGCCGCTGCCACGCCTCCACCAGGCGCGCGAGGCGCGCGTTGTCGGCGCGAAGCCTGCGGAGGCTCGCCTCGCACTTCGCGTGTACTTCCTCCACGCCGGCCGGTTTCCCCCTGACCGCTTCGAGCTCCCCCGCGACCGCCTGCGGGCCGCTTTCGGGGTGCTCCTCTTCCATCCGTTGGCCGTTCATGCCCGGCCCCAGTGCAACGGCCGAGCCACCGGACACTCCTCGATTCGCGCCATTTGAACATCCGGCAATCGCCTCCCGCGTCCGGAATCGGAACGCCCGGCCGTTCGATTTCCGATTGGGTACGCTGCGGCTCGCGTGGTGGCCGAGGCGGACGATTCGAAGGCGCGTATCGCACACCTGGAGCAACGGCTCGAAGCGAGCGAGCGCGCCGCGACCTCCGTCGCCGATTCCCGTCGCCTCTATCGCTCCCTCTTCGACGGCATCGCCACCGCGGTGACGGTGCGGTCGCTCGAGGACCAGAGCTTCGTCGAGTGCAACGCGGCGGCCCTCCGCCTCTATCGCGCGCGCGACGTCGACCAGCTCCGGAGCTCGCACGTCGTCGATCTCTCGGCCGCCACGCAGCCGGATGGGCGGCCCTCCCTCGAGGCCTTCCGCGAGCACGTCGGGCGCGCCATCGCCACGGGCACCGAGGAGTGCCAGTGGCTCGCGCGCCGCTTCGACGGGTCCGTGTTCCTGGCCGACGTCCGCATCACGGTGCTCGAGCTCGAGGGCGGCCGCCGCGTGATGCAGACCATCATCGAGGACATCAGCGAGCGCGAGGCCGCCCGCGCTTCCCTCGCCCGCCGCGCCGCGCGCGACGAGATCCTCGCGACGATCTCCCGCCGCTTCGTGCAGGGCGACATCGAGGGCGCGATCGCCTTCGCGGTCGAGTGGCTCTCGGAGTTCCTGCACCTCGAGGAGGCCGCCGTGCAGCGGTGGCTCGAGGACGGCGCGCGCCCCGAGGGCTCGCCCCTCGACTCCGACGACGCGGCGCTCGTCGGGCGCGTGTCGGAGCTCGTCGCGATGGGCCGGGCGCGCGCCGCCGCCGAGCGGCGGCTCCGGGAGAGCGAGGAGCGGTACCGCACGGTCGTCGAGCGGTCGCACGACGCCATCTTCATCTTCGACCTCGAGGGGAACGTCCGCTTCGCGAACCCGGCGTCCGAGCAGCTCACGGGCTACTCGAACGACGAGCTGCTGGAGATGGGGCTGACCCGCCTCCTCGAGCCCCACGAGCACGAGCGCCTCCGCGTGACGATCGAGCAGGCCAAGCTCGGCTTGCGGCAGCCGCCCGTCGAGTGGGCGGCGGTCCGGAAGGACGGCGAGCGCATACGCGTCGAGTCGGTGCGCTCGCCGATGCACGACCACGAGGGCAACGTGACCGCGGGGCTCGTCCTCGCCCGCGACGTGAGCGACCGCTTCCGCGCGGACCAGACGCGCCGCGAGACCGAGCGGCAGCTCGAGCGTGCCAAGGAGGACGCGATCGCCGCTACCGCCGCGAAGAGCGCGTTCGTCGCCAACATGAGCCACGAGCTCCGCACGCCGCTGAACGGCGTCATCGGCATGGTGGACCTGCTCTCGCGCACGCAGCTCGACGCCCGGCAAAAGCGGTACGTCGACGTCGCCCGCACGTCGGCGAGCCTGCTCCTCTCGGTCATCAACGACATCCTCGACTTCTCGAAGATCGAGGCGGGCAAGCTCGAGCTCGAGCACGTCGACTTCTCGCTCCGCGACGTCATCGAGGAGGTGACGACCATGATGGCGCTGCCCGCCGAGGAGAAGGGCCTCGAGCTGAGCTGCGAGACCGAGCGCGCGCTCGACGCGGCGTGCGCGGGCGACCCGGGCCGGGTGCGGCAGGTGCTCGTCAACCTGCTGAACAACGCGGTGAAATTCACCTCCCGCGGCGAGATTGCGGTGCGCGCCCGGCTCGAGGAGCGCCCCGAGGGCCGGCGCGCGCGCATCGAGGTGCGCGACACCGGCGTGGGCATCGCCGAGGAGGCGCAGGCCCGGCTCTTCCTGCCGTTCTCGCAGCTCGACGCGTCGACCACGCGAAAGTACGGGGGATCGGGCCTGGGCCTGGCGATCTGCCGGGAGCTCGTGCGCCGGATGGGAGGCGAGATTCGGCGTGGCCAGCGAGCCCGGCGAGGGCTCCACGTTCTGGTTCACGCTGCGCCTCGATCCCGCGCTCGGCCCCGCCTCGCCCCCGCGCACCGACGCCCGGCTCGTCGGCGTGCGCGTCCTCGCCGTCGACGACAACGCCACGAACCGCGAGGTCTTGCGGGCGCAGCTCGCGGCCGCGGGGATGCGGTGCGACGTGGCGGCCTCCGGGCCCGAGGCGCTCGGCCTGCTCGCGGCGGCCGCGGACGGCGGCGACCCGTACGCGCTCGCGATCCTCGACCAGAACATGCCCGAGATGGACGGGCGCGAGCTCGCGCGGCGCATCAAGGCCGACGCCGCGATCGCCTCGACGCGCCTGCTCATGCTCGGCTCGATGGGCCGCCCGCTCGACCCGCGGGAGCACCGCGCCAGCGGGATTGTCGCGTGGGCGACGAAGCCCATCTGGCGCGTCCAGCTCCTGCGCGCGCTCGGGGCGGCGCTCGAGGGCCCGGAGAGCCGCGCCGCCCCGCCGCTCGCGGCCTCCGGGGCGGCCCCGACGAAGCCGGGGCGCCTCCTCCTCGTCGAAGACACCCCCATCAACGCGGAGGTCGTCGTCGAGATCGTCCGTTCGGCCGGGTACGCGATCGACGTCGCGGTCGACGGCTTCCAGGCGGTCGACGCCGCGCGGCGCGCCCCGTACGACCTCATCCTGATGGACTGCCAGCTCCCCGGCATCGACGGCTACGAGGCCACGCGCCGCATCCGGGGGCTCGAGGCGTCCGGCCAGCTCGGACGCCGCGGGCCGACGGCCATCGTCGCCCTCACCGCCAGCGCCACGCGCGAGGACCTCGAGCGGGCCCGCCTCGCCGGGATGGACGGGCACATCGCGAAGCCCGTCGACGCGCGCCGCCTCCTCGCGATCGTCGCGGCGCACGCCGGCGAGACGCCGGAGGCCGTGGTCGACGCGCCTCCGGGCCGCCTCGGCGACACGAAGGCGGTGGATCTCGATCGGTCCCTCCAGCGGCTCCAGGGCAATCGCGGGCTCCTCGACCGCATGGTCGAGGAGCTGCTCGCCTCGGCGCGCGAGGCGCGCGGCTCGCTGCGGGCCGACCTGGGGCGGCGCGAGGCGGAGCCTTACGTCTTCGCGGTGCACCGGCTGCGCGGGCAGGCGCTCGGCCTCGACGCCGCGCAGCTCGCCGCCGCGCTCGGGGTCCTCGAGTCGACGGTCGCGCGCGAAGACTGGGCGGCCAGCGAGGCCATGATGCCGGCGGTCGAGGCGGCCCTCGACGCGGTCGTCGGGGCGCTCGCGCGGCGCTGACGTCAGCGGGGCGCGTCGACGAGGGCGCGGCCCGTGTCGGTGCCCTGCCGGATGCAGTCGGGGATGCCGATGCCCTCGTATCCTCCGCCGGCCACGTGCACGCCGGGCGCGCGCTCGGCCAGGCGGCGCCGGAGCTCCGCGACCGACGCGGCGTGCCCTACCCGCATCTGCGGGCTCGCGCGCTCGAAGCGGAAGACGCGCGTCAGCACCGGCTCGGCGTCCACGCCCATGAGCAAGCGCAGCTCGCGCCGGGCGAGCCGCGCGAGGCCGGCGTCGTCGCCCCTCAGGACCTCGGCGGCCGCGGGCCCGCCGAAGAACACGCGCAGGAGCACGTGCCCCTCCGGCGCCCTGCCCTCCCACTTGCTCGACACCCACGTGCCCGCGAGCACCGGCTCGCCCGCGGTGCGCGGCACCACGAACCCCACGCCGTCGAGCGGGTGCCCGACGTCCGCGCGGCGATAGCCCAGGAACACCGTCGCCGTCGTCGCGCTCCGCAGATCGGAGAGGCGGCGCCCGAGGTCCTCGTCGAGCCCCGCCGCGAGCGCGCCCGCCGCGTACCCGGGCACGGCGAGGAGCACCTGGTCGGCGGCCAGCGAGGCCCCGTCCGCGAGCCCCACGGTCCACGGCGCCGTCTCCCCTCGCGCGAGCCCGCGCACGGCCGCCCCCATGCGCAGGTCGGCGCCCGCGTCGCGGACGCGCGCCGCCAGCGCCTCGACGAGCTGGCCCACGCCGCCCGTCAGCGAGACGAACGCGCTCGCCGCGCGCCCTCCGGCGGCCTGGCGCGCCCGCTGGGCGGCGACCATGCCGCGGACCAGCGAGCCGTGCTCGCGCTCCATCGCGACGAGCTGCGGGAACGCCGCGCGGACCGAGAGGTCCGTCGCGTCCCCCGCCGAGATGCCGCCGAGCAGCGGCGCGACCAGCCGCTCGGCGGCCTCCCGCCCGAGGCGCCGGCGGGCGAAGTCGGCGATGGACTCGTCGCCCTCGTCGGCGCGCGCAGGGACGAGCGGCTCCAGCGCCATGCGCAGCTTCGCGGGCCACGAGAAGAGCTTCGTCCCGAAGAGTGGACCGAGCTTCGTGGGGATGCCGAGGACCAGGCCCTCGGGCACCGCGTGCAGCGCGCCCCCGTGGGCGATGAAGAAGCGCCGCGTCGCCTCGTTCGTGCCGACGAGCTCCCCGCCGAGCCCGAGCTCCTTCGCGAGGGCCGACGCCTGCGGCTTGGAGCTGACCCACGAGTCGGGGCCGCCGTCGAGCAGGAAGCCGCCGGTGCGCTCCGTGACGAGGTTGCCGCCGAAGCGCCCGCCGCGCTCGAGCACCGTGACCGCGACCTCGCGCCCGAGCTCGCGCGCGCGCCCGAGCGCCGCGTGCGCCGCGGCCAGGCCCGTGATGCCGCCGCCGACGATGACGATGCGCTTCCCCTCAGCCACGCACCCCTCCGGGGGACGCTCCGCCCAGGAGCGGGCGCGCCACGGCCGCGAGGAGGTCGGCGAAGTCGTCGTCGGCGTTCAGCGAGGCCGCGCGCGCGTAGGTCAGGCCGCGGTCGAGGGCCATCGTGCGCGCCTCGACATCGAGGTCGTAGAGGACCTCGACGTGGTCGGCGAGGAACCCGATCGGCGCGAAGACCACCCGCTCGGCCCCTCGCGCCTTCGCGGCGTCGAGCGTGGCCGCGAGGTCCGGCCCCAGCCACGGGATCGACGACCCGGCCGTCTGGCTCTGGAACGCGACGAGCGCCGGCACCTGGCGCCCGGCCCGCGCGCACACCGCGGCGGTGATCGCCGCCGCAGAGGCACGCACGTCGCGCTCGTAGGGATCGCCCGCGTCGACCACGGACTGCGGCAGGCTATGGGCCGTCATCACGACGAGATCGCCCGGCCCGGACAGCTCCGCGGCGATGCGGGTGGCGAAGGCCACCGCGAGGTCCTCGCGCTGCCCCCACGGCGGGACGCACGCGAGCTGCACGCCCGAGCCCGCCGCCGCCTTCGCCGCGTCGTCCTCGTAGACGTGCACCGAGTGCTGCGCGAGCGGCAGGACCACCGCGCGCCCCACGCCGTCGCGCGCGAGCTCGGCCAACACGTCGCGGACGAAGGGTCGCCAGAGGCGGTTCGCGGACGCGACGGGCACGCCGAGGCGCGCCGCCAGCTTCGCCGCGAGGGCGAGGTTGATGCGGTTCAGGGGCGAGCCGCCGATCGCCTCGTAGCGCCGGCGGAGCTCCGCGACGAGCTCCGGCGGGGCCTGCCGGCCACGCCGCACCTGCGCCACGAAGGCTCCGAGGTCGTCCAGGTCGTCGACGGTCCCGTGCGAGACGACGAGGACGGCTTCACGGGTCATCTCGCGCTCGCCTCGTGGACGTGATCGACCACCGCGCGCACGTTGTCGACGGGGGTCTCGGGGGTGATGCCGTGACCCAGGTTGAAGACGTGGCCGGGCCTTCCGCCGGCCGCGTCCAGCACGCGCTGCGCGTGGCGCACGGCCACGTCGCGCGTCGCGAGGAGCGCGCACGGGTCCATGTTTCCCTGCACGGCGCGGTCGTGGCCGATGCGCTCCCAGGCCTCGCCGAGCGGCGTGCAGAAGTCGACGCCGATGACCGTGCCGCCCGCGTCGCGCATCTTCTCGAGGAGGGTGGCCGTGCCCACGCCGAAGTGGATGACCGGCACGCCGGCGCGCTCGACGTCGGCGAGCACCGCCTTCACGTGCGGCTGCACGTACTCGGCGTAGTCCTCGGGCGCGAGGTCGCCCACCCAGCTGTCGAAGAGCTGCACCGCGTCGACCCCCGCGGCGATCTGCGCGAGCAGGTAGCGGCGTACGACCTCGCCGAGCTTCGTCATGAGCGCGTGCCACGCGTCGGGCTGCCCGAACATGAGGCGCTTGGTCTTGGCGAAGTTGGCGCTCTTGCCGCCCTCCACGAGGTAGCTCGAGAGCGTGAAGGGGGCACCGGCGAACCCGATGAGCGGCACCTTCAGCTCGCGCTTCAGGAGGCGGATGGCCGAGAGCACGTACGCGAGTGACTCCTCGGGGTCGATGACGCGAAGCCGGTCGATCTGGCCTCGATTGGCGATCGGCTCGTGGATGACCGGGCCCTCTCCCTTGGCGAACTCGAACGACGCACCCATCGGCTCGAGGGGGAGGAGGATGTCGGCGAAGAGGATCGCCGCGTCCACGCCGAGGCGCATCGGCTGGAGGGTGACCTCCACGGCGAGCTCGGGCGTCTTGCAGAGCTCGAGCAGCGTGCGGTTCTCGCGCAGCTTGCGGTACTCGGGCATGTATCGGCCCGCCTGACGCATGAACCATACGGGCGTCCGCTCGACGGGCTCACGGCGGCAGGCACGAAGGAAAAGATCGTTCACGGTCGGGGAGACTAGCCCGCACGCTCGAGCGAAGCGAGAGAGCGGGCTGACTCGAACTGGCAGTCAGCCGGCCGAGGCGCCCTGGCCGGGCCCCTGGCACATGCAGTGCTGCGCACCGGCCCATGCCGTCGCACTTCCGAAGAGCCGCCGAACTGTGCACCGTACAAGAGCTCGCGCTCGTCGACGCCGCGCGCCCCACGGCGCTGCGCGCCGAGACCGCCGAGCGCCTCAAGGGGAAGGTCGCCCGCGCGCGCGTGCTCCAGCGGAAGTTCCGCGACCTCGCCGCGCGCCAGGCCCGCGAGGCCCGCGGCAAGGCCGCCCCGCGCGGTCGCCGGCCGGCGCGCGGGAACGCGCGCACGGTCGCGAAGGCCGAGCTCTTCGCCGAGGTGGTCGAGCGCTTCGAGGCCCGCCTCGCGCGCCTCGAGGCGGCCGCGCGGCTGGAGGAGGCCACGCAGAGCCTCTCTTCACGGGCGCCCGCCGCCGTCGCGACGCGGCGCAAGCGGCCCGCGCGCAAGGTCGAGCCGGCGACGAACGCCGCGCGCCGGCGGCGCTCGGCGGCCGCGGCGGGCACGCGCAAGAGCAACCAGATCGAATCGTTCGCACGCGACGCGCCTGCGGGGTCATCAGGGGTCGCGGAACCGGCGCGGCCAGGCGGCGCGCGACGCGCGACGGTGAGCGCGGGCGGCCACAGCGCCGGCTGGCGCGCGCGGCCGCTCAGCTCTTCTGGTTGTAGTTCGTGTTCTCGAGCAGAATGACGTTCGTCTTGCTGCGCGTCTCGCCCACGCTCGTCACGTAGACGGCGGGCTGGTCCTGCACCGGGCAGACCTTCTCGCACGCACCGCAGCCGACGCAGAGCGACGGGTCCACGTGCGGGCGCTGGAGGTGCACCGTCTTGTACGCGGGCGGCGCGCCGTCGGGGCCGGGCTTGCTGTCGCGCATCGGCGCGTCGACCTCTTCGACCCAGATGGCCTTCGGGGACGTCGGGCAGAACTCCTCGCACACGATGCAGGGAGTCTGCATCGACCACGGCAGGCAGCGCCCGTGGTCGTAGAAGGCGGTGCCGATCTTGATGGGGGGCTGGCCCTGCCCCATCTTCTCTTTCTCGCTGATCTTCTGGATGGCGCCCGTCGGGCACACCTGCCCGCAAAGCACGCACGAGTACTCGCAGTACCCGATGCGCGCGATGAGGATGGGCGTCCAGAGGCCCTCGATGCCCGCCTCGAAGAACGCGGGGTGGAGCGCGTTGTTCGGGCACACCTTCATGCACTCGGCGCAGCGGATGCACCGCTCGAGGAAGCCCCGCTCTTCGACCGCGCCCGGCGGGCGGATGACCTTCGAGTGGTAATTGACGTCGAGCGAGTCGGCGATGCGCGCGGCCGGCAGGAACATCGCGCCCGCTCCCACCGCCGCCAGGGCGGTGCGGCGCTGGGTGTCGGGCGCGACGACGGCGCTGCGGCGGTTGGGGAGGAACGTGAACTTGATCACGTCCTCGGGGCACGCGTTCTCGCAGTTCATGCACATGTGGCACTCGTCCTGGCGCCACTTCACGCCGCCCTGCGGCGAGTCGGCTCCCTGGCAGTTGACGAGGCACAGGTTGCAGTCGGTGCACTTCGCGTGGTCCTTCGTCATGCCGAAGACCGCGAACCGCGCGAACACCCCGAGGAAGGCGCCGAGCGGGCAGAGCACGCGGCACCAGAACCGCGGGATGAACCGGTTCGCGAAGAGCACCGCGACCAGCAAGAAGAGGATGAACCAGGTCTGGTGGAAGTAGAACTGCTTGCTCTGCCAGACGGTCTGGGCGAGCCAGTCTTGCGCGTGGTCCGCTGCGCCCTGAATGGCCCGCGAGTGGACGTCCTGCGCGGCGCCGAGCCCGCGGTGCGACAGGTACTGGAGCGCCGGGATGACGCCGAGCCCGATCGAGCGCACCGCGATGCAGATCGGGTCGAAGAGCCCCCCGACGGCGCTGCCGGCGACGCCCGCGACCAGGAACGCGTAGAGCAGGTAGTACTTGGCGCGCTGGTAGGTGTGCGTCTTGTTGGCCTCGACACGGGAGGCGCCGCGACCGTGCTTGCTCGGCAGGAGCCACGCGAAGAAGTGGTGCAGCGTGCCGAACGGGCAGATCCACCCGCAGAACACGCGCCCGAACACCATCGTGAGCGCGAGGAGTCCCACGCTCCAGAGCAGGCCCCGATAGACCTGGTGCGTCGACAGCCAGGTCATGGCCGCGACGAACGGGTCCGCGAGGAGGAAGGCCTCGACCGGCAGCGGCAGCCGCACGGGCGCGTCGGCGCGCGCGGCGAAGCTCCCGCGGAAGCCCGTCTGGAAGAGGAAGTACATGAAGAGCGCGAAGAACCCGACCTGCGACGCGCGCCGGGCCCACTTGAGGATCACGGCGATGCGGCGCGGCGGGATCCCGCTGCCCGGCAGCTTCTTCTTGGGCTTCGCGGCCGCGGGCGGCGCGGCGGGGATGCCCGCGCCCGCGCCTCGCGAAGGCGGGACGACCGGAACCGCCGGCGCGGCTCCCGCGGTGATCGCGTCGAGGGTCCCCACCATCCCGACCTTGCCGGTCTTCCACGGGATGGGCTCCACGTGCTCGTGGAGGTCGGGGGCGCCGGCGAGGATCGCGGGGTCGAGCTTCACCCCCGCGTGGTCGGGGGTCCGCGTCGGGGACTCGGGGGACTCCATGAGGCCTCAGACCTCCCGGACGCGGAGGTTCTCCCAGTGCGAGGTTCCGAGCCCGCGCTGCTCGCCCATGGCGAGGTACGACAGGTTCTCGCGCTTCTGCCCGATGAGGGTGCAGCCGAACGCGTCGGCCGCGACCTGATCGACCGACGCGATCACGGTGTGCATGTCTTTCGCGTCGTCGATGTTGCCGCCCTGGGGGCCGTTTCGCATCAGCACGCGCCAGGCGTCCATCACGACGAGGGTCGGCCGCATGAAGGTCGCCAGGTCGGCGATGGAGGTGTCGATGTTCTGGTGCAGGCGATTTCTGCGGCCGCCCAGCACGCCGTACCAGTTCTTCATCGCGGCGGTGAACTTGGCGAGGTTGTGGTGCTTGGCCACGGGCACGTTGATCACCTTGTCGGCGTCGACGAGCGTCGTGAAGATCGGCCACTCGTCGAGCACGTCGCCCTTCAGGCGCATCGTGCGGAAGCGGTGCTCCTGCGGCAGCACCACGTCGGCCCCGAGCTCGTACGCGGCGCGCCAGATGCCCGAGCGCTGGAAGCAGCGGTTCGGGTCGTTGCACGACCCGTCGGCCACGACGACCTTCTTCGCGCCGGCCTCGAAGGCCAGCCGCACCACCGCGCCGACGACTTCGGGGTTGGTGTTGGCGGCGTGGATGGGCATGCGGTCCCAGCCGATGTTCGGCTTCACCACGACGACGTCGCCACGCGAGACGAACTTGCCGATGCCCCCCATCGCCTCGACCGCCCGCCGCACGAGCTGCTCGGGCGTGGCGGTGGGATGGGGCGAGTCATCGCCGGCCTCTTTCGGGGCGGCCCGGGCGATGGCGAGCTGAGCGTGCTCGGCGTCGCGCTCGGCGAGCCGGTAGTCGCGGACCTGGCGCGCGGCGCTCGACTGGGCGACCCCGAAGCCCCCGTGGTCCCACGAGAGGCGCGCGCCGATCGCCGCGGCGCCGAGGACCCCCGCCATGGCCCCGACGCGCGTCAGCACCTCGCGGCGCGAGGGCCGCTCGACGTCGGCCGGGGTGGCCGGCACGGGGTCGTCTTTGCCGACTTTCACCCTGGATTCATACCCCGCAGCGACACAGGTCGGCAACTCTCGGGCCTCGACCGTAGGAGCACAGCCGCCTACCCTCTAGGCCATGCAGCGCTCCCGCCGCTCCGGCCGCGTCGCTCCAGCCGCCGACTTCGAGCCCCTGGCGGTCGGGCCCACCACCCGCGTCTTCATCCTGACGGGCGCCGGAATCAGCGCGGAGAGCGGCATTCGCACGTTCCGCGACGCGGGCGGTCTCTGGGAGGAGCACAGCTTCGAAGAGGTCGCGTCGCCCGCGGGCTGGGCCGCCGACGCGGCTCTCGTCTGGCGCTTCTACGGCGAGCGCCGCGCCCAGGCGGCGACCTGCGCGCCGAACCCGGCCCACCTCGGGCTCGCCGCGCTCGAGCGCGCCATCGGCGACCGCCTCTTCCTCTGCACGCAGAACGTCGACGACCTTCACGAGAAGGCCGGGCACCAGCGGCTCCTGCACATGCACGGAGAGCTGATGAAGACGCGCTGCGAGTCGTGCCGGCGGCCGCCCTTCGACGATCGCACGACCCACGCGGCCATCCCCCGCTGCGACTGCGGCGCAAGGCTCCGGCCGCATATCGGTCCTGGTTCGGCGAGATCCCCCTCGAGATGGACCGCATCGCGCGCGCGCTCGACGCGTGCGACGTCTTCGTGACCATCGGGAGCAGCGGCGCCGTGTACCCGGCGGCGGGCTTCGTCGCGGCCGTGCGGGCGCGCAGCCGAGCCGCGAAGACCGTCTACGTGGGGCCCGAGGAGCCCGACAACGCAGGGATGTTCGACGAGTGCCGCCTGGGCCTCGCCGGCGCGGCGGTGCCGCGGCTGTTCTCGGTGACGACCGGTCAGCCGTAGGTCGCGGTCACGAGCACGCGCACGATGCGGCCGCACGAGGCGCCGCGAACGTCGCCCATGCACACGTCCTCGACGACGAACTCGGTCGCGTGCGCCCGAAGCCGCTGGATCATCATGTCGGTGAGGTCGTGGCCGCCCTCGCGGCACGAGGGGTCGTTGCACGGCAGCTCGAAGAGCGCCGGCGCCCGGTCGACGATGATGTGCCGCACGTGCTTCGTCTCGGCGATGGTCGCCTCGCGGCGGTGCTCCTCGACCTCGAGCTTCATCGTCCGAAGCTGGGGAATCTCGTCGCGCAGCCGGCGCGCCTCGTCTTCGCGACGGCGCCGCTCGGTGAACCGGAGATGGGCCTCACGAGATTCGGCCGTTCATCGAAGCGCCCCCTCCTCGAGGTGAGAGTGCGATGCGTGCGCATCTGCAGAGTGCGATGCCTTCGCATCGACGCATCGGTCGAGCTCGTCGCGCGAGACCACGAGCCCGGTGCGGGCAAGACTCGCGCGCGGCGGCGCGCGACGCGAGCTCGCGTGAGACACCCTCACCACGCTCCCGCGCAAGCTGGGCCGCGCGAGCGCGAGGACGAGGGCTCGCCGGAAAGATCGAAGCGCGTGGACATGTTGAGCTCTCTTGTTCCGCTCGTTCCGGGAAAGGCGCCGCGCCGCTTGCGTCGCCTCGGGCGGAAGCCGCTTTTCCCGCTGACTGCCGAGAGAGCGTCGGTCCCTGCGAAACGTTTCGTGAACGCGCGACACTCTAGCGCAACGCGGCGATCCCGCAAAGCCTCATGCGCCCTTCGGCAAGCGGATTCGGACACGAGTGCCGGCCGGTTTTCTCGTCGTATTGCTGGTGATAGCCCTCGGCCTTCCAGAAGCGGGTCATGGGCTCGACGAGCGTCGTCACGGTCTCCTTGTCGGGCGCGTAGTGCGCCTTCTGCGCGGCGAGCGACGCGCGCGCGGCGGTCTCTTGCGACGCCGAGAAGGTGAAGATCTCGCTCCGATACTGGTCACCCACGTCCGGCCCCTGGCGGTCCAGCGTGGTGGGATCGTGCGAGTCCCAGAAGACCCGGAGGAGATCCGTGTAGCTCACCTGCTTCGGGTCGAATTCGACCAGCACGGTCTCGGCGTGACCGGTCGTGTGGGTGCACACGGACTCGTAAGTGGGGCTCGTGGTGTGGCCGCCCGAATAGCCGACGGCGGTGGCGACGACGCCCGGCACGTGGCGGAAGGTGTCTTCGGATCCCCAGAAGCAGCCCTCGGCGAACGCGGCGAGCTCGTGGCCGGAGCCGGGGACGAGCGGGGTGCCGTCGCCCGCGTGGCCGGGGTTCGTGCCGACCGCGGAGGTCGGCTGCGCGGCGCCGGAGGCGCCTGGCGCCGGGTCGGCCATGGCAGAGCCGTTCGTGCGACACGCGCCGACCCCGCAGAAGACGAAGGCCGACAGCACGAGAGCCGAAGCGCGATGCCTGTTCATGGCTGATCATACGCAGGCCGCCCCGGGCCGGTTACGCCGGCTCTAGCGGACGGGCATGCCGTGGCCGGGGCCCAGGACGTCCTTCATGCGCGCCGCGGCGTCGAAGTTCTCGACGTGGGGCGAGTGGTGGCACTGCAAGCACGCGGAGGGCTGAGGCGCGGCGATGAGCAAGGATGGGTCGGAGGGGTTCGCGACGTGGCGCGAGCCCGGCCCGTGGCACACCTCGCACTGCACGTTCTCGAGCCCGGCGGCGTGGGTGACGGTGCTGCCCCCGGGCTTCTCGTAGCCGGTGACGTGGCAGCCGACGCAGTCGAGGTTGAACTCCTTGAACTGCGTGGAGAGCGTGGCGTACGCCTTCGCGTGGCTCGTCCCGTCCCAGACCCGCCGCGGGGCGGCGTGGCACTTCGTGCAGGCCTCGATGCCGACGTAGCTCGCCTGGCCGGGAGGCGCCGGCGCCGGCACGCGGTCGGCGAAGGCGACCTTGTTGTGGTCGTTCACGCCCTTGTAATACGAGGCCATGTCGGCCTCGATGGCCTCGTCCTTCCCGAGCGAGTCGCGGATTTCCTTCACGGCGTAGCGGAAGAAGCTCCCCGTCGAGGGCGGGGTGCGGCGATTGAGCTGGTCGCGCTGGGCCTCGAGCTTGGCGAGGTCGGCGCGGCGCGCGGCGAGGTCCGAGGCGCCGACGCTCTTCTCGCGCTCCCACGCGGAGATCTTGACGTGCAGCTCGTCGATGCGGCGCGCGATGTCGTCGCGCTGCTGCGCGAGCTCGAGGCCCGTGGCGTCGGCGAACTTGACGGCCTTGCCCGGGGCGACCGCGTCGCGCACGTAGAGGTCGAGCACCGCCACGCTCTGGAGGTGGTTCGCCGCCTGCGCGATCAGCACGTCGCCGACGCGCTCGCCCTGTGGAGCGGTGGTGTTCGCGTCGCCGTTCGACTTCGCGGAGCCCACGACGACCGCGGCGAGTTCCGGCACGGCGTCGGCGATGCGCTTGGCCTCCCCGCGGCCGACGGACGCGAGGGCCACGAGGACGTTGGCCCCCTGGCGCGCGGCCTCGGCCGCGCCCGCCTTCACGGCGTCCTCCACGGCGCGGTCGGCGCCACCGTCGACCTGGGCTGGAGACGCAGGATCGGGCTGGCCATAGCCGATGAACCCGATCTTGAGCGGCCCCGCCTCCCGGACGACCACCGACACGAACGGTGGCGACGGCAGCGACGGCGGCCGCGCGGGCACGATGGCCTCGCCGCCCGACGCGGTCGACAGCTTGGCGAGGGCATCTTCCCCCGCGGACCAGTCGTTGTCGCCGGGCGCGAAGGCGGCGAAGTCGAGCCCGTGGAGGACGCGCGCGATTGTCTCGGCCTTGGCGCGGTCCTGCTCGGCGCGCTCGGTGGCGAGCGTGGCGTCCATGAAGAAGAGGGGCCCGGCGGAGGCGACGAAGAGCGGCGGCCCGGCCTGGCGCGCCTGACGGACCCAGGCCCCGAAGTGGTCGACGCCGCCGAGCTGGTCTTTCGTGCAGCCGCAGGGCTCGAGGGCACCCGCGAGGTCGGACACGAAGTAGAGCCGCACGGTGGGCGCACCCACGTCGGCCGGCCCGGACGACGGCGACGACGCGGACGGGCCCGACGTCGAGCGGCAGCCTTCGCATGCGGCGATGCCGAGCGCGAGAAAGGCGAACGCGATCCTCACCGCGAAGGCGATTCTGGGGGCCAACGACGAGAGGAGGAACGTGGGGCGCAGGCGACGTGCTCCGAGAGCTTGGGGGCCGGAGCGCCGTGGATGCGACGCCACCGCGCGAAATAGATACACTCTTCGCTCGATGTCGTCGGGCGAAAACCCTCGCGGAAGAGGCGTACCTCGCGCCCTCACGGGCGGCCCGATGAAATTCGGTCCGTTCTGGCTGGAGGCGCGGCTCGCCGTGGGCGGAACGGCCGAGGTCTACGTGGCTCGGCCCATCGACGACGCCGCGCACCCGCGCAAGCTCGTGGTGAAGCGGCTGCTTCCGCACTTCGTGTCGGACCCCGAGGGGCGCACGATGTTCGAGCGCGAGGCGGCGCTGCACGCGGCGGTTCGTCACGACAATGTCGTCGAGGTGTTCGGATCCGGTGTCGCGGGCGACGAGCCCTGGCTCGCGATGGAGTGGGTGGACGGGTGCGACCTGTTCCGGCTCCTGCGCCGCATGGCGAACGCGGGGCGGGCGCTCCCGCGGGGCGTCGCGGTGTACGTGGCGCGCGAGCTCCTCCGGGCGCTCGACAGCGTGCATACGGCGCGCGACGGCGGCGGGCAGCCGATGGTGATCATCCACCGCGACGTGACGCCATCCAACGTGTACCTGGCGTCCGACGGCCGGGTGAAGCTCGGCGACTTCGGGATCGCGCGGTCCGCGAGCCGCGCGACCCTCACGACGGGCGGGCCCATGCTCAAGGGCAAGTTCGCGTACCTCGCGCCGGAGCAGGTCGCGGGCGAGCCGTTCGACCAGCGCGCCGACCTCTTCTCGACCGCCGTGGTGCTCGCCGAGATGCTCCTCGGGCGGCCGCTCTTCGCGGGCAGCGGGCAGCTCGCGGTGCTCCTGGCCATCCGAGATTGCCGTATCGATCCGCTCCGCGAGGCGCGCGGCAACCTTCCGCCCGGGCTCTTCGAGGTGGTGGAGCGCGCGCTCGCCCGCGAGCCCGCGAACCGCTTCGCCACCGCGAGCGTCTTCTCCGAGGCGCTCTCGCCGTTCGACGCGAACCCCACGGCCGCCCGCGCCGAGCTCGGCGCGCTCGTGCGCTGGGTGCAGTCCGCCCCGTCGGCCGAGCAGATGCAGGCGGTGCGCGAGAGCGCCGCGAAGCTCCGCGCGGCGCCCGCGCGAGAGCCGAGCGACGGCGTCGGCGCCCGAGACGGCGCGCCGGCTCCCGTGCCCGTGCCCCTGTCTTTGCCCGCGCCCGCGCCCGCGGCGGCCGCCGCCGAAGACCCCGCCGAGTCGGAGCGGCAGACGGGCGAGTACGTGCCAATCCCCTCGTTCGTGACGACGACCTCCGGCGAGCGCCTCGGGCCGTGGCCCTTTTCGCGGCTCATCGAGGCCATCGCGACGGGCGAGGTGGGCCGGGTCGATCGCGTCGAGTTCATGGGCCGCGAGGGCGTGCCGCTCGGGTCGATCCACGAGCTCGAGCGCTTCTTGCCGGCGCTCACGGCGGCCACCACGAACCGCATCGCGGGCGTCGGCGCGGCCGACTTCGTCGACACGGTCTCGCCGTCCGCGCTCGTCGCGGTCCTCGCGGGCGTCCTCGAGACCGAGGGCACCGGCGTTCTCTTCGCGGAGGGCCCGACCGAGTCGCGCCGGGTCCTCGCGCACGCCCAGGGGCACACCGGTCGGAAGGAGCTCTACTTCGTAGCTGGCAAGCTCGCGCACATCGCCTCGAGCAACGCGAGCGAGCTGCTCGGCGAGTACCTGCTCCGGCGCGGCGTCATCACGCGGGTGGAGCTCGACTTCGCGCTCGCGGTCCTCCCGCGGTACGGCGGGCGAATGGGAGAGGCGCTCGCGGCGCTCGGCCTCTTGCCGTCGCTCGACGTGTTCCGCGCGATTCGCGATCAGGGGCGCGACCGCCTCGTCGATCTGTTCCAGTGGCCGACGGGGACCCTCACCTTCTACAAGGACCAGGCGGCGCCGCACGTCGAGTTCCCGCTGGAGCTCGAGCTGCCAGCGCTCCTCCTCGCCGGCATCGAGGCCGCGTACCCGGGCGACGCGGCGTTCGCGGCCTGGCGGGATCATCTCGACGACGTCGTCGCGCCGTCGCCCGTGCCGCGCCCGCGCCTCGAGTCGGCCCCGTGGCCGGCGACCGTCCGCCGCATCTTGAACCTCGTGCAGCAGCCGCGCGGCGTCCGCGAGCTCCTCGCGCTCGCGTCCCGCGAGGGGTCCATGACGGGCAGCGACGCGCTTCGCGCCCTCGAGGTCCTCGTCGACGCGAAGCTCCTCGTCCGGCAGTAGGGCAGAGACTGGCGCGCGCCGTCAGTGCGTGGCCGCGCCGGCGACCGGCCCGGCGAACGGGAGAATCGTCTTGAGATCCTCGTCGTTGAACCGGAGCTGGAGGCCGAGGAAGTAGTCGCGCTGGCTCGCCGAGAAGAGGTAGTCGACGCCGCCGAGGAGCCAGAGGTGCTTGATGAACTCGTACGAGACGTACACGCGGTAGCGCGGCTGGACCTCCTCGCTGAAGCCGAAGAGGTCGTTCACGATCTCGAAGCGGTCTTGCAGGAGGTGGATGTCGAGGCCGATGCCGCCGGTCGACTCCTTGATGCCGAAGCGGCCCGTGAAGGCGCCGAAGCGCTTCGCGAACTGGAGCGAGAAGCGGAACGCCTCCGTCGTCGTCGTCGTGATGACGCGGTAGTGCGGCGCGGACGCGGGGTTCGTGGTGTCGACGCTCGTATCGGTGATCGACGTGTAGCCGCGCGGGTCGTCGATGAGCTCGATCTCGTAGTACTTGTCCTCGCGCGGCTGGAGGCGCAGCGACACGTACGTCTTGAGCGTGTTCGCGAGGAAGTTGTAGTCGCTGCGCAGGCCCACGATGGTCTGTACGCGCACGAGGTTCTGGACGTAGTCGTTGACGCCCTCGGCGACGCCCTGCACCTCGTTGATGAGCGCGTCGTCCTTGGTGAGCTTCCCGATGGTGCCCTCGCCGCGGTCGATGCGCCCGCTGATGCTGTCCGTGTGCTGGAGGGTGCTCTCGAGGCTCTTGCTGGCCTGGTCGAGGCGCTCGGCGGTCTCGCGGAGGGCGCCCGCCTGCTGGGAGTTGGGGCCCTGCGACGCGAGGAGGTCGCGCACGTCTTGCGTCACGACGCGCACGTTCTCGAGGATCTTCGAGAGCTCGGGGTTCGCGTTGGACGCGATGGAGTCGAGGTTGCGTAGCGTGTCGTGGATGATCTCGCGGTTCTCGCGGATCGTCTGGTTCAGCTGATCGGTCGACTCGGCGAGGTTCTCCAGAATGAGGCGCATGTTGCGCCCGCCCTGCTCGGTGCCGATGGAGGCGGCGAGCTGCGCGGTGACGGCCTTCACGCTGTCGGCGATCTCCTTCACCTCGTCCATAATCTCGGCGGGCGTGGTCGGCTCGATGATGATGTGGATCTCGTCGCCGTCGTGGAGCTTGCGGTTGTCGGGCGTGCCGGGGGTGAGCACGATGACCGACTCGCCGAGGAGCGACGCGCTCTTCTTGCCGAGGGTGGCGTTGTCGTAGAGGGCGAGGTCGTTCTTCACCTTCACGTCGAGGCGCGCCTCGCCGTTCTCGAGGCGGATGGCATCGAGGCTGCCGACGGGGATGCCGGCGATGGTGACGCGCGTGCGGGGAGCGAGGCCGGTGGCGTCGTGGATGAACGCGTGGACGGTGTACGCGCCGCCGCCGCCCACGTTGGGGCTCACGAACCGGTAGATGCCGAAGCCGGCGGCCCCCGTGAGCGCGACGAAGAGCCCGACTTTGGCCGCCTGCGTACGCGCTACCATCTGCTCGTCGGCGCTACGCTAGCTTGGTCTCGGCCGGCGACCAAACGTTTACCTGTGCGTCAGGGCTCCTCGTAGAACGTGTCCCCGCTCTCGGAGGCCTCCGGCGGCACGCCGGCCGCCGCGGGCAAAGGCACCCCGTCGAGCTCCGCGTCGAGGGTCGCCCGCTCCCGGTCGAATTCGTCCCGCTGCGTCCGCGGGACGACGCGCATCCCGTCCAGGCGAAGGGTCATCGGGTCGATGATCACCCCCGCGCGGCGGATGCCGAAGTGCAAGTGGGGGCCCGTGACCCGACCCGTGGCCCCGACGTACGCGATGAGCTGCCGCTGCTCGACGTGGAGCCCCACGTGGAGGCCGGTCGCGAACCGCGAGAGGTGACAGTAGATGCTCTGGATGTTGCCGGGGTGGGTGATCTCCACCTTGTTGCCGCACGGCCCCTCGTTGCCGACGCTCGACACCACCCCGGCGGCGGTCGCGTACACGGGCGTGCCTACGGGCGCCGCGAAGTCGACCCCGTTGTGCGGCATGATGACGTGGAGCACCGGGTGCATGCGGTGCGGGTTGAAGCGCGAGGTGATGCGCGCGAGCGGCACCGGCGTGCGCCAGCCGCCGTGGAAAGGCTGCCGGCCCTTCGCGTCGTACCAGCCGCGCCGGCGCTTGCCCTCGCTGGCGTGCTTGGCCCCGGGGTGCTTGTCGTCGGCGTCGTCCGGCCCGTCGTCGTCCCCGAACCGGTAGACGCGGACCGAGGGCGCCCCCGCCGCCGCCGGGAAGTACTCGACGGCCTCGAGCGACGACCACTTCACGAACGCGCCGTCCACCTGGTCCTGCGTCGCGATGATGCGGAGGCGCGACCCGGGGCGGATGTCGGAGAGCTCCGCGTGGCCCTCGAGCGCGTCGTCGAGCATCGCGACGAGGTCGTCGATGGGCGCGAGGCCCGCGTCCACGAACGAGGCGTGGAGGTCGGCGCCGACGAGCACCGCCTTGCGGATGCGCACGCGCTCGACCTCGAGCTTCAGCCGCCTGGCCACGAGCCGCGGCTCGGAAGCGTCGGCGGCGTCGGCGTCCTCGCGGCCTTGCCACACCTCGGCGGGCGACGAGGTGAGCTCGAACGCGAGGACGCGCCCCGTCGGCTTGTCGAGCGCGACCGTGAGCGCGTCCTTCGGTGCGAAGTGATCGACGCTGTGGACTTCGTCGAGCGCGGCGACGAGCCGGTCGGCCTCGACGCGCGACACCTTGACCGATGCGAGCGCCGCGAGGAGCGGCTTGTGCTGGATGGGGACGTCGACGGCGACCACGTTCGGGTCGGCCGCCAGGGACGCGAGCCGCCACACCGGCGGCTGCGCCGGACCTCCGTCGCCCGCGTCGTCGGCGTTGGTGGAGGCGTCGGTCGCCCGCCCTTCGGCCGCGAGCGCGCTGCCGCCGTCGACGAGCGAGCCCATCGCCGAGACCGAGCCCGCGAGCGTGGCCGCCCCCACGCGCGGGAGCACCTCTGGTTCTCCCGCTCCGAAAAAGCGGGGCACCACCACCGCGCCGAAGAGCGCCACGGCGCCGCCCGCCAGCGCGGCGGCCGCCCGCATCCAGGCCCCGCGCGCCGAGCGCGAGGGGCTGGAGAGCGGCGACAGAACTCCCAGGCGCGTCGCGAGCGCCCGCACGCGCGACCAGACACCCGGCTTACGCGCCTGCACCTGCGAGGAGATCGATGCGGAGTGCTGAGTCTCGAGCTCCCTGCGCGGGGCCGGCCTTTCCGCGCCCGCGTCGCGCGCGAGGCTCGCCTCGCTGCCGTGCGGCGTCTGGGCCGGCGCGGGTGCGGGCGAGAGCGGCGTCGGTGCGCTCTCTCCGGCCTCGCCCTGGGCGGCGGGCGCCGCGGTCTCGGCCTTCGCATGGCCGCCGCCGTCGCCTTCGCCGTCAAGGGGGGTTTTGCGGTCGGGGCCTTGCACTCGAGAGATCGGCCTTACATCAGAGGCGTGGGCGGGCGCAACAAGGTGCGGACGAGCTGGCGCCCCTATCGGACGCGGGCGGCTGCCGCGGGCGCGGATCGAATGCACCGCGTCGTAAGCGGAAATTCAAGCTCCCGCTTGGCGGAGCTTTCGTCGTATTCTCCCGAGTAGGGCTCGTGCCTTCCGCGCGCGAAACCTACAAGGGACGATGGACGAGCATACCAAGCAACTCCTGCTTCTCGGCCGCGAGCACTATCAAAAGCGCGAATTCGAGAAGGCCGAGGCGCTCTTGCGGCAAGTGCTCGACAAGAACGATCGCCTGGCCGACGTGCACGACATGCTCGGCGTCATTTGCCATACGCGCGGCAACTTCGCGCAGGCCGAGCACCACTTCGAGCGCGCCCTCTCGATCAACCCGAGCTACACGGAGGCCGCGCTCAACCTCGCCGTGACCTACAACGATCGCGGCAAGTACGAGGCCGCGCGGCAGGTCTACACGCGCATTCGCGGCACCCCGGGCGGAAATCTCCACGGCCTCGATCCCTTCGCGCGCGGCAAGATCGCCAACATGCACGCCGACGTCGGGCAGGCGTATGCCGACGCGGGCCTCACGCGCGAGGCCATCGACGAATACGAGAAAGCCGTGGGCCTCTGCCCGCAGTTCGCCGATCTCCGCACGAAGCTCGGCACGCTGCTCCGCGAGGTGAACGACCTGCCGCGCGCGCGCGAGCAGTACGAGGCGGCGGTCATCGCGCGCCCGACGTACGTGCCCGCGCGCATCCAGCTCGGCGTCACGCTCCTCTCGCTCGGCGAGAGCGAGGCCGCCGCCGATCAGTGGCGCAAGGTGCTCGATCTCGATCCCGAGAACGTGCGCGCGCGCATGTACCTTCGAATCATGGCGTCGGCGCGCGGCGAGTCGTTGCCCCCTCGGCCCTGACCCCTCGTGTCCCCGCCGCCGTCAGATCCACGTCTGGTGGAAGCTACGGCCGTGCGACATGGCGTTGAGGAGCGGCGCGTAAAACAGCCAGTTCACGAGCGTGATCACGCCCGACGAGACGAAGAGGGCGCGGAAGGTGCGGATCTCGAAGCTGGCGAGCACCTTGTCGGTGACCCAGAGCAGCACCGTGTTCACGATGAACGGCACGAAGAGGAAGAGGATGCCGAGCGTGAGCACCGCGGGCACGAACAGCATCGCGCGGATGAGCCACCCGCAGAAGAAGTTCAGCACGCTGAAGACGACGGCCACGAGGACCGCGGTTCCCGCGTTGCGAATGCGGACCGAGGGCATCAGGTGCGCCAGAGCGAAGATGGTGACCGCGAGGACCGCCAGGTGAATGATCGCGTGCATGCCGGAAGCCTAACCCACGGCCTGCCCGGGCGCACCGGCTGAGCTGGCAGCCGGCGGGGTGCGGCCGAGCCACGCCCCGCCGGCCCAGGCTCCGTCGGCCCAGGTTCCCCGCGCGTCGAAGACCCGCTCGAAGCACGGCACCGCGGCGCGCGCCATCGCCTCGACCGCGGGCGCCTCGACCCCGAGCGACTTCAGCGACGTGACCCCGTAGTTCGAAATGCCACACGGCACGATGAGCCGGAAGCCCGTGAGATCGGTCGACACGTTGAGCGCGAAGCCGTGCATCGTGACCCAGCGCGAGAGGCGCACGCCGATGGCGCCGATCTTCGCGGGGCGCTGCGCACCGCCGGGCTCGCGCGGGTCGCCCGCCCACGTCGCCGGGCTGTCTTCGTCGGCCCAGACGCCCACGAGCTTGGGGTCACCCTCGAGGAAGCTCGACGCGACGCCGTGCGCGCGCGCGAGGTCGATCATCACGCGCGCGAGATCGCGCACGTACCGCCGCACGTCGCAGCGATCGGGGCTCAGGTCGAAGATGGGATACGCGACGAGCTGCCCGGGCCCGTGGAACGTCACGTCCCCGCCCCTCCCCGTTTCGTGGAAGTCGACGCCCAGGGACGCGAGGTGGTCGCGCGTCGCGAGGACGTTCTCGGCGTGCGCGCCGCGCCCGAGCGTCACGACCGGCTCGTGCTCGAGGAGCAGCAGCGTGTCGCCCACCTCGCCGCGGACGCGCGCCTCGAGCAGGCGCTCCTGCTCCGCGAGGGCCTCGCCGTACCGCACCCGACCGAGCCAGCGTGCCTCGAACCGACGCGTCGCCATCGGCAGCTCTATAGCGCCGAATCAGTCGGGGATCTTCGTGCCCTTGGCGGCGAGCTCCTCGAGGAAGGCCTCGAGCCCTGCCGTGAACGAGTGCGCCACCTCGGGGTCGAACTGGGTGCCGCTGCAGCGCTCGATCTCGCCCACGGCGACCTCGTGCGGGAGCGCCCGGCGGTAGGCGCGGTCGCTCGTCATCGCGTCGTACGTGTCGGCGACGGAAATGATGCGCGCGATGAGCGGAACGCCGTTGCCCTTCAGGCCGAGCGGATACCCGCGGCCGTCCCACCGCTCGTGATGCAAGTGCACGCCGGGCACGAGCGGGTTCAGGAACTTGATGGGATCGAGGATGTCTTTGCCGTACGTCGGGTGGCGCTTGAAGATCTCGTACTCGTCCTGCGTGAGCTTGCCGGGCTTGTTGAGGTTCATCACGCAGCCGATTTTCCCGATGTCGTGCATCAGGGCGCTCTGGCGCACGATCTCGACGACCTCGGTGTCGAGGCCCAGGCGCACCGCGAGATACGTCGCGTAGGTGGCGACGCGCTCGGAGTGGCCGGCCGTGTAGCGGTCCATCTTATCGATGGCGCGCGCGAGGCCCTGGATCGTCTGCTGGAAGGTCGCGCGCAGGTCCTCGTAGAGGCGGGCGTTCTCGATGGCCGCGGCGGCGCGCGAGCCCACGATCGAGAGGAGCTTGCGGTGGCCCTCGTTGAAGCGCTTTTGCTTGGTGAAGCTCGCGACGCTGATCCAGCCGAGGAGGCGCGTCTTCATGCGCATCGGCACCGAGACGAGCGACACCGGAGGCACGGACGGCAGGCGGCCGAAGAAGCGCGCCCCCTTGGTCCCCTGCTCGAGCAGCGTGGAGTGCGCGGCGTAGTGGTCGATGAAGGCGCGCGGCGCGAGCTCGCCGTACTCGGGGCCGTGCACGGCCGCGGAGATCTCCTCCGGGCGCGGGGGTTCGCCCGGGGGCGCGTTCGCGAGGCCGGCGAGGATGGGGTTGGGGCTCGAGGGGCGCGCGCCCGGCGGGAGCGACGAGTCGCGGCCCGGGGTCTGCACGATGCGCTGGCGCTCGAAGTACCCGCCCTCGCCGTTCTCGAGCCACGTCGAGATGAGGTCGCCCTTGAGCTCGTAGACGGCCGTGTCGCCGATCGTCGCGAGCACTTCTTCGAGCGAGAGGCTGGCGGCGATCGCCTCGCTCACCTTATAGAGCGAAACCGCCTCGCGGAGGCGCAGGTTCTCGGCGGCGAGGCGCTGCTTCTCGAGGCCGCGCTGCACGACGCGAATGACCTCTTCGACCTTGAAGGGCTTGAGGATGTAGTCGTACGCGCCGCGCTTCATCGCGTCGATCGCGGTCTCGACCGTGCCGAAGCCCGTCATGATGACGGTGAGGGCGCTGGGGGCGGCGGTGCCGATGGCGTCGAGGAGTTCGATGCCGCCCATGCGGGGCATCTTGAGATCGCTGATGACGAGGTCGTAGTGGGCGTTGTGCAGCTCGTTCAGCGCGGCCGCCCCGTCCTCGGCGGTGCGCACGATGTAGCCCTCCATCCCCAGGAAGTCGGCCAGGATGTCTCGGATGAACTTTTCGTCATCGACGATGAGGACGCGGGGACGCTCGTCGGGCGCGGAGGTCGACATGAGGACTGACCTTGGGATGCTAACAGGTCAGCTCGAACCGAGCATGCTCGCCGTGTGTCCCCGACGCTCACCGGCGCAGAAGCCCCCCCAGTGGACGGCGGGGGGCCGCGGGATCGTTGTCGCGGAGGAACCGAAGGTTGGCGTGGTCGATGGCCGCGTGCGCGAGGAGCGGGCCTACGAGGCTGCCGGTCATCGCGAAGATTTCGCCGAAAAGCAGCCCCATCAAAGTGGCCCAGCCCATCCATCCCCACCGCGCGCGCCCCCGGATTTGATGCAGGACGCCAAAGGCGGCCGAGGAGCCCAACACGCCCAGGATCGGCACCAGCAGGCCGCGAAAGAGCAGCTCCTCGCCGACGGCGCTCGACACGGCCACCAGGAGGAGCGCGCCGTCGCCGGCCTGGTGCACGGCCGGGCGGAGCGCCAGGTGCAGGTCCCGCGCCCAGCTCCACCGCCGGACGACCGGGGGCGTCAGCGCGACCGTGACGGCGCCGACTAGCATGCCGAGGCCCAGGCTCACGAGCCATGACGCGGCGCCCCGCGCGCCGAGCCACCCGTCGCACACGAGGGGGTTCCGGCCGAGGGCCAGCGCGACGCCCGCGGCGGCCGCACCAACCCCCAGGTACGTCGCGACGACGATCGGCGCGGCCGCCCGGCCCGGTTCGACGCGGCTCATCGAGCGAGACGAGTGCCATGCGCCCGCGTGGCCCGCAATGGTCGGTGAGACCTCAGAGCGAGTTGGCGGCCTCGGACATGGTGCGGACCAGCTCTCCCGTGATGCGGCGCACGGCCGAGAGGCCCCCCTCGAGCATGCCGGTCGCCTCGGCGAGCTCGGCCTCGAGGGACGCGTTCTGGTGCTCGAGCTGGTTCTCGAGGCTCTCGATCTGGAAGGTCAGATCCACGACGATCGTCTGGGCGCGCATCTCCTCCGCCTTCACGGCGG
The DNA here is from genome assembly GCA_963797395.1 of uncultured delta proteobacterium. GTDB lineage: Bacteria > Myxococcota_A > Polyangia > Polyangiales > Polyangiaceae > Palsa-1150. The sequence continues at coordinate 1,669,690 of CAWCPA010000006.1, read as the reverse complement.
CCGCCTCCCACACGAGCGTCTCGCGGCGCCGCGAGTCGCCGGGCGCCGAGTGCGCGAGCTCCTCGTCGATGCCGCCGCGCAGGGCCGCGATGGCCTCCAGGTGGGCGTGCTCGCGGGACCGGTCGCGCGACAGCGAATCGATGGCGTGCCCCAGGCTGGTGCGAAACACGCGCCCGCGCACCTCGAGCTCGTCGACGCGGCCCTGGTGGTCGGCCGCCGTGGTCTTCGCGCGCTCCAGCGACCTCAGTAGCGCCCGCGCACCTTCGTGGAGCTCGCGGGCGCGTCCGACGGCGCCCTCGCCGCGCTTGCGGGCGGCGCTGCGGATGTGGCGCTCGAACTCGTCGAGGGTCTTGCTCCAGCGTTCGTCGAGCTCTCCGATCGGCCGGTCCGTCAGCTCCGCGGCCAGCCACGACTGCGGCGACAACGACTGGCTGGTCGGCGGCAAATCGGCGACCGTCTCGGCCAGGTCGTACTCGACCAGGCGCGGCGGCGGAGGAACCTCGAAGGGCGGCGCGGCCTCGAGGGACGGCGCGGCGGCCTCGGGCGCGGGCGGCGCGGCGGCCAGGTTCCGGAGCACGGCCTCGAGCGCGTCGTGCACGGCGAAGGCGTCGCGCGGGCGGTCTTCGGGCCTGCGGGCGATCATCCGGAGGATGAGCTCCTCGAGGTCGGCCGGAATCCCGTCGACCCGCGCGCTTGGCTTGACGGGGTTGCCCTGGAGGGCGAGCGCGAGGAGCGCGACCGGCACCTTGGCGTCGAAGGGCAGCTTGCCGGTCACCATCTGGTAGAGGACGACGCCGAGCGCGTAGAGGTCGCCGAGCGGCGTGGCGGGCTCGCCGTCGATGTACTCGGGCGCGATGTACCCGGGCGTGCCGAACCGCTGCTCGCTGAAGGTGATGGCCGGCGCGTCGATGATCTTGGCGATGCCGAAGTCGGTGAGCTTGGCGACGTCGCCGTTCGCGCGGGGCACGAGGAGCACGTTCTCGGGCTTGAGGTCGCGGTGCACCACCCCGAGCTCGTGGGCGCGGGCGAGGGCGGAGGTAATCTGCAGGGCGACGCGCACGGCGCGCGCCATCTCGAAGCGCCCCCCGACGAGCGCCGACTGCAGCGAGTCGCCCTCGACGTACTCCATCACGAGGAACACCAGCCCGCTGTCTTCGCCGAAATCGGTGATCTCGACGATGTTCGGGTGGTTGATGCGGTTCACGGCGCGCGCCTCGCGCAGGAAGCGCTCGCGATGCGAGACGTTCATGCCGAGGTCCTGGCGGAGGATCTTGATCGCGCTGAGGCGCTCGATCATCACGTGCCGCGCGAGGTACACGACGGCCATTCCGCCGCTGCCGAGGGGCCGCACCAGCCTGTAGCGCGCGGCCAGCGTTCGCCCGACGAACGGGTCCGCGCTGCGCGCGAGCGCGGTGCCGTCGAACGGACAGAACCCGGCGTCGTCGGCGTATGGCTCGGCGCAGCGCGGGCAGAGCTTCATCGCGACTAGTCTACTCGGCTCCAGCCCGGAGACCGAGCACGCGAAGGTAGGCGGCCCGCACGTCCGTCGTCACCGCGACGTACCTTTCCAGGAGGGTCTGATCGGCCCGGGCCCGGGGCCCGTCCCGCATTCCCATGCGGCGCGCCAGCGTGGCGAGGCCCGGCGCCCCCTCCTCCAGGAGGTTCACGCTGGTGCCGTGCGAGACCCTCACGCGCTGCTCCAGCCGCCGGAGGAACCGCCAGCCGTCCCGCAGGGCCTCGGCCAGCCCGGGGTCGAGGTGGCCGCACGTCTCGAGGGCGGAGAGGGCGACCTCGGTCTCGGCGGTGCGCACGCGCGGGTCGCGCCCGTGGTGCATCTGGAGCCACTGGGCCGCGAATTCGATGTCGACGAGGCCCCCGCGGCCCACCTTGAGGTCGTACCGGGCGGGCGAGCGATCGAGCCGCTCGTGCCCGATTTCCCGCTGCATCCGCACGCGCATCTGGTGGATGCGCTCCGGGTCCGGCGCGCCCCGCTCGTAGGCCGCGCGCCGGGCGACCCCGACGACGCGCGTCCCGAGCTCCCAATCCCCGGCGCAGGCGCGGGCCTTCACCAGGGCCTGGCGCTCCCACGGCTCGGCGCGCTCGTTCTGGTACTTCGTGAAGCCGTCGAGCGACACGACGAGCAGGCCCTGGCTGCCCGACGGCCGGAGGCGCGTGTCGAGGGCGTAGCCCGGGCCCTCGGCGTGGGGGGTCTCGAGGAGCCGCATCACGCGCTGGGCGAGCCGCGCCGCCCGCTCGGCGCCGCCCGGGTCGGCGTCGCGGCCGTTGCCCGACGACTCGACGTCGTACACGAAGAAGAGGTCCAGGTCGGAGCCGTAGCCGATCTCGCGGCCTCCGAGCTTCCCCATGGCGATGACCGCCAGGTTGACGGCCGGCGCTTTGAGCCCCCTCGCGCGCTCGGCGTCACGGAGCTCCCGGAGCGCGAACCGGCAGGCGTGATCGAGGGTCGCGTCGGCCAGGGCCGCCAGGACGTGGGCGACCTCGCGGGTGCCGAGCTCTCCGGACAGGTCGGCCAGGCCCACCTCGAACGTCACCCGGCGCTTCACCCGGCGCATCGCGCCCACGAAGGCGTCGACGTCGCGCGCGTCCTCGGGCTTGAGCGCCGCGATCTCCTCGTCGAGCTGCGCCCGCGCGATCTCCGGCGTCGGGAGGATGCGAGCGAAGAAGACGAGGTCCGCCATGTCGGGGTGCGCGGCCAGCGACTCGCCGAGGAAGGCGCTCGCGCCGAGCAGGGAGCACACGGCGCTCACGCGGAACGGGTCGTCGGCGAGCGCGCGCACGTACGCGCCGGGCGTCACGAAGCGCGCGAAGAAGGCGCCGAGGAGGCGCGCCGCCTGCTCGGGATCGGCCGACTCGGCGAGGGCCTGGATCAGCCGGCGCGCGAAGTCGGGATCCTTGTCGCGGGTGGCCGCGCCCAGGGGGCTGTGCGGCGGACGCGCGAGCGACAGGAGGTGTCGCGGCAGATTGGTGGACGCCGACGGCCCGAAGGGCTCCGCCGCGGCGGCGGCGACGGCTACCTCGTCCTGCGCGTCCAGCGCCGCCCAGAGGCGGTCGAAGGTGCGCTGCGGGGCCCGGGAGCCCAGGCCGAGCGACGCGAAGCGCGCGGCCACGCCGGCGCGCACGCGATAGAGCTCGCGGAGGAGAGGGTCGGCGCCCTCGTAGCCGAGCGACCGGGCGATGCGGTCCACGAGGGCCGGATCGCGCGGGACGCTGTGGGTCTGCTGGCCGGTCGCGAACTGGATACGGTGCTCGAGCCGGCGCAGAAACAGGTACGCGTCGGCCAGCTCTCGCTCCTCGCGCTCGGTCACGAAGCCGCGGGCGCGCAGCCGGCGCAGCGCCTCGATGGTGTTGGCCCCGCGCACGCGCGGCTCCTGCCCGCCCCAGACGAGCTGCAGGCTCTGCGCGAAGAACTCGACCTCCCGGATGCCGCCCTGGCCGATCTTGAGGTCGTCGTCCACGCTGCGCGAGGCCGCCGCGGCCTCGGCGCGCCCGCGGTCGAGCATCGAGCCCATCTCGTCGACGAGGCCCGGATCGACCGCGCGCCGCCACACGAACGGAGCGAGCGCGCCGAGGAGGCGGCCGCCGAAGTCGGCGTCACCCGCGACCGGGCGCGCCCGGACGAGCGCGGCCCGCTCCCACGTGCGGCCCCAGGTCTCGTAGTACCGCTCGCCCGCCGCGAGGGCGTTCACGAGAGGACCGCGGGTGCCCTCGGGCCGGAGCCGCAGGTCGACGCGCCAGACGACGCCGTCCTCGGTGGGCTCGTCGAGCGTGGCGACGAAGCGCTGGGCGACCCGCGTGAAGTGCTCGTGCAGGGTGTGGCTCTTGCCCGAGGGGGTGGGCGGCACGACGAAGCCGTCGTCGGTGTCGTAGAAGAGCATCAGGTCGATGTCGCTGCCGGCGTTGAGCTCGCGGCCCCCGAGCTTGCCCATGCCGAGGACGGAGAACGCGCACGAGGCGCCGTTCGAGGCGATGGGCGTCCCGAAGCGGCCCTCGGCCCAGGCCAGCGCCTCGGCCAGGGCCACCTCGCAGCAGACATCGGCGAGATCGGAGAGCTCCCGCGCGGTGACGTCCACGTCGTGCCCCGGGTGGGCGAGGAGCTCGCGGGCGGCGATGCGGAGCTTCTCGCGGTTCGCCCAGCGGCGCAGCCCGCGGCGGACGCCCGCCGCGTCGGTCGGGTCGCCGACGGCGATCGCGGCGAGCCGGCGGTAGGCGCGCAGGTCGCGCGCCTGGCGGGTGCCGCGGCCGAGGGCGAGGAGGTCGTCGGGGTGCGCCTCGATGGCCGGGAGGATGGCCGGGTACGCGCACACGAGCAGGGCGCCCAGCTCGACCAGGTCGTCGCGCACCCGCTCGCCCGCGGACCCCACGAGCGACGCGATGCGCGCTCGAACGGCGGCGGCGTCGCGGGGGGCTACGTCCTCGGCGCGCATCCTTCGCTTCGCAGCCTAGAGCACGCGGAGCCCGAGAAGTCGATGGCTCTTCACCGTGGATCGCCTTCGCGCGGAGCGCTGCAGTGCTTCGCCACCATGGCGAGGAGCTCATCGAGATCGAGGGGCTTGCGGAGGTAGCCGGCGGCGCCGATTGACGCCGCCTTGGCGGGCGCCCGCCCGTCGCCGGTCAGGACGACGACGGGGATCTGGGCCATCGACGGCCGGTCGGACAGGGAGCTCCTGAACCCCCAGCCATCCATCACGGGCATCATCATGTCGAGGAGGATGAGGTCGACCGGGGCCCCGTCCGAGAGCGCGCGCAGGGCCTCCTCGCCGTTGGATGCGGAGACCGTCCGGTAGCCATTGTGCTGAAGCACCAGGCACATCGCGTCGCGGATGTCGATGTCGTCGTCGACGACGAGGATCGTCGGGCCACCCATCATTTCAGCTCCCTTTTCCTGGTTCGACGTTCCCCGCCTCGCGCGGGAGCTCCACGACGAACACGGACCCGCCGCCCGGCGTGTCTTCGATCCGGACGCGACCCCCGAGGGCCTCGACGATCGTCCGGACGATGTAGAGGCCGAGCCCGAGCCCCCCGTACTGGCGCGTCGAAACGCCCCGCTCGAAGCGCTCGAAGATGCGCGACCTGCGCTCGTGCGGCACGCCGATCCCGTGGTCGGTGACCGCGACGAAGGCCTCGACGCCGCCTTCGCCCACGCCGACGGAGACCTCGATCGGCCGGCCGGCGCCGAACTTCACGGCGTTCGAGAGCAGGTTCGACAGCACCTGGTCGAGCCGTATGCGGTCCCAGACGCCGGAAACCGGACCGGGCGCCTCGACGGAGATCTTCACCCCCGAGCGGCTCGCGTCCTCCGCGAAGCGCTCGACGACCTCGCGGGCGAGCACCGAGAGATTGACCGGCTCGAGGTTGAGGTGGAAGCGGCGGGCCTCGATCCGCGCGACGTCGAGCAGCTCGTCGATGAGACGAATGAGCCGGCGCACCTGCCGGTCGGCCACCCCGAACGTCTGCCGCACGGTGTCGGGCGTGACCGGGACGTTTCCGCCCGAGAGCGCCTGCATCATGAGGTGCAGCGACGTGATGGGCGTGTGCAGCTCGTGCGCCGCCACCGAAAGGAACTCCTCGCGGATGCGCACCGCGTCCTGGGCCTTCTGGAAGAGCCGCGCGTTGTCGATCGCGAGCGCGGCGCGCTGCGCGAGCTCCTGGGCGATCGTGACGTCCTCCGGGCCGAACCTGCGGCCCTTGCCGGACATGACGCAGGTGATGGCGCCGATGGTGCGGCCGTGCGCGATCATCGGGACCCCGAGGATGCTCCGCGTGCCCAGCTCGCGGGCCATGCGCAGGTGCTCGCCGTCGCGCGCGTTCGCCTCGAGGACCGCGTCGGTCACGTCCTCGAGGAGCACGGGCACGCCCGTCCGGAGGACCACCGCGGGCGCCTGCGGGGAGCTCCAGTCGGGCGCGCCCTTCTCGCGGAACTCCGCCAGCGCCGCGGCCTTCTCGGGGTCGGCGTGCGCCGCCGCCTGGCGCTGGATGTGCCGGTTGTCGTCGATGACGTCGACGCAGCACCAGTCGGCCAGGGTCGGCACGACGAGCCCCGCGAGGCGATCGAAGATGCGCGCCGGGTCGAGCGTCTCCGCCAGCGCGGCGCCGGCGTTCGCGAGGAACCGCACCGAGTCCTCCGCGCGCCGGCGATCGGCAATCTCGCCGCGGAGCCGCTCGAAGAGCAGGCTGTTCTCGAGGGCGGCGGCGATCTGCGCGGAGAGCAGCTCGAGGACCTGGATGCGAGACCGCGTGAACGCGTGCGAGACGAGGTTGTTCTCGAAGTACAGCGTCGCGACGAGCGTCGCGCCGCGCTGCACGGGCAGCGCGAGCATCGAGCGCAGCACGTGGTTCGCGAGGTACGGGTCGGCCGCGATGCGCGGGTCGTGCACGGCGTCGTCCACGATCATCGGGCTCCGCGTCGCGCGGGCGAGCTCGATGGCGTACCGGCACACGGGCACCCGGTCGGTGAGGGGTACGCGCTCGATGACCACCTTCCCGTCGGAGGCCCCCCACGCGCGCACGACCGGGTGCGAGTCCTCCTCGAGGATGACCGCGACGCGGTCCGCCCCGGCCGCCTCGGCGCACACCTGGACGAGGCGCTCGAGCAGCAGGTCGAGCTCGACCTCCGTGGCGATGGTGCCGGCCGACTTGAGCAGGCTGAGGAAGTCGAGGTCCTCGTCGCGGATGCGCCCCATCTCGGCGGGCCGGTCGGAGAGGCCGATCTCGGGGAACTCCTCGTCGAGCGCGCGCACCTTCTCCGCCGCGCCCCAGTGGCCGAACCGCTCGCGCGCCTTGCGGATGTAGAGGTCCGCGATGCGGATGCGGCCGCGCGAGAGCGCGTGCCGGCCCGCGAGCTCGCTCGCGACCGCGGCGTCGTGGACGAAGCCGCCGTCGGTCGCGCACTCGATCGCCTCGTCGTAGAGGTCCGCCGCCTCGGCGTGGCGCTGTTCGAGCCGCGCGACCTCCGCGTCGACCAGCACGTGCAGGTGGCGGAAGTTCGCGGGGCAGCTCTCCGACCAGCGCGCGAGGCGGCGCTGGTTGTCCGCGATGCGCGCGAGCCACTCGGCGCGACGCGGGGCGGGGCCCGAGTCGCAGAGGGCCGCGAGGGTGAGCGAGCTGTAAGGCACGTAGTCGACCGAGGGGACGAACCCGGCCATCGACTCCATGAGCTGCCCGGCCGCCTCGGCGTAGGCGTGGGCCGCCGTGAAGTCGCGGAAGACGAACGACGTGTGCAGCCGGCGGAATCCAGTACAGGCACACGAGCGAGGGCACGACCTCCGCGGTCCGGAGGAAGGTCTCCTCGTCGAACCCCGGCTCGACGAACAGGTTGCGCCCCGACGTGAGGCCCTTGAGGGCGCGGCACGCCTGCCGGTAGCAGACGTGGAACGCGATGATCCCCTCGTTGCGCGTCCGGCGCAGGAAGGGCATGTCATCGTCGATGGCGCGCATCAGAATCGTCGAGGTCGCGCCCCGCCGCGAACCCGAAGATGACCCGCGCCGAGAGCGAGTAGGCCGCCCCCCGCATCTCGCCGAGCCGCTTGGCCGCCTCCGAGGCCCGCCCGAGGCGCGGGAGGATCCACGAGTACGGGTGCTGCCAGCGCTGCACGAAGGCCGCGTAGAGGAACTGCGCGTGCACCTGCTGCCCGGACGGGCCGAACCTCCACGCCAGATCCTGCGCGACGGCGCCGAACGCGTCGGCCATCGCGAACTGGTCCTGCGCCGAGAGACACATCGCGACGTCGCAGAGGGCGGTCAGCGACTCGGGGCCGTGCCCGTGCTCGGCGATGAAGCGGAGCGTGCGGAACGACAGGAGCCGGAAGAGGCCGCGGTCGCGGAACCACCACGCCGGGTGCGCCATATTGACGAGCAGGCGCAGGATGGCGAGGTGCGTGGGGTTCGTGATGAGCGGGACGTCGAGCAGCACCGAGGGGCCGGCGTCGTGCAAGAGGAAGTCGACCGCCTTCTCCTCCTCCTCGATCGCCGCCTCGATGTCGGTGCCCGAGAACAGCGTGTAGCCGACCTCGGCGAGCCCGCGCTGCCCCTCGTCGAGCGCCACCTTCCACGCGCCCCGCGCCCCGGCGCTCACGACCCGCAGGTTGTAGAGGTCCGCCTTCTGGATGGTCGACGTCGCGTGGTCGAGCGCGTCCTCGACCATGCGGTCGGAGAGCGCGTAGTCGCCCGTGAGGTACGCGCACTCGGCGGCGTCGCGGTGCATGACCATCGCCAGGTCGGTCGCGGCCTCCCAGCCGTCGCCGGGCAGCGCGGCGAGGCCCGCGCGCAGGTACGCGAGGGCCGGCCCGAAGGCCGCCGCGGCCTTCGCCTTGAGGCCCGCGCGGTGGTCGAGGCGCGCGAGCTCGAGGCGCTCGGCGGCGGTGCCGAGCCGGCGCACGCCCGCGTTGAAGTGGTCGGCCGCCTCGAAGGTGGCGTCGGCGACGGCCTCGATGGCGCCGCTCTCGATGAGGCGCCCGAGCGCGAGGTGGAGCTCCTCGCGGCGGGCCGCGGGGAGCACCGAGTACGCGGCCGCCTGCACGCAATCGTGGGCGAAGCGATACGCGTCCTTGGACAGGTCATGGAAGAGGAGCCCCTCACGGAGCGCGGGCTGCAGCGACGCGTGCACCTCCGGCTCGGGCTTGTCCGAGACGGCGGCGAGCGCGTCGAGCCCCGCGACCTTCCCGACGCACGCGGCGATGGCCAGGAAGTCGCGCGTCTCGTCGGGCAGCCGGCGGATCGCCTCGAGGAGGAGCTCGACGACGTTCTCCGTGATGCCCACGCGCTCGATCTGGGGGAGGCTCCAGGCCCAGCGCCGCTCGCGCACGTCGAAGGCGAGCTGCCCGCTCCGGTGCAGCGACGCGATGAGCTGCCGTACGAAGAACGGGTTGCCCCCGGTCTTGGCGGTCAGCAGGTCGGCGAGCGGCCCCGCGCGGTCGGGCTCGCAGCGCAGGATCTCGCAGAGCATGTCCTGCACGGCTTTCTGGGTGAGGGGCGCGAGGTCGATGCGGGACGCCGGCGCGCGCGTTCGCTTGAGCTCCGCCTCGAAGCTCACGAGCGGGTGCCCTGGCACGACGTCGCGCGACCGGTACGCCCCGAGGAGGAGCAGGTGCCGGCTCACCGGGTCGCTCGCGAGCATGCGCATCGCGTCGAGGCTCGCCGTGTCGGCCCACTGGATGTCGTCGAGGAAGAGGACCAGCGGCTGCCGCTCGGTCGCGAACGCCTGCACGAACGCCTGCGCGGTCACGTAGAGGCGCGTCTGCGCCTCGAAGGGATCGAGCGCCGCGAGCGGCGGCTGCGGCCCGATGAGGCCCTCGAGCGAGGGCAGGAGCTCGGTCAGCACGCGGCCGTTGTCCCCGACGGCCGCGAGGATGCGCGACGCGGTCGCGCGCCGCTGCTCCTCGTGCTCCTCCAGAAGCTGGACAATCAGGCGGTCGAGGGCCTCGACGAGCGACGCGAAGGGCAGGTTGCCCCCGCGCATGTCGAACTTCCCCCAGATGAAGCGGCACCGCTTCCCGCCGCCGGCCGCCACCGACCCGCGGACAATCTCGTCGCGGAGCGCGTGGACGAGGGCGGTCTTGCCGACGCCCGCATCGCCGGCCACGAGCACGAGCTCGTGGGCCCCCTGGGCGACGCGGTCGACCGCCGCGCGCAGCTTGCCCATCTCGGGTCCGCGCCCGTAGAGCCGATGGGAGATCGGGAGCTCGAGGGCGAGATCGACGGTGCCGAGCTCGAAGGGCTCGATGACCCCGGCGCGCTGCCAGCGCTGGCGGGCCTCCCGGAGGTCCGCGGCGAGCGCGGCGGCGGTCTGGTATCGCCCCTCGGGGGCCTTCGCGAGGAGCTTCAGGACGATGCCCGAGAGCAGGCCCGGGACCCCCGCCGCGACGACCGTCGGCGACACCGGCACACGCGCGAGGTGGGCGTGCACGATCTCGAGGGGGTCCTCGGAGCGGAAGGGCGGCCGGCCCGTCAGCATCTCGTAGAGATCGCGCCGAGCGAATAGAGGTCGCTCCGGCAATCGACGGCACGCTTGGCGCGCCCGAGCTGCTCGGGCGCGGCGTACGGCAAGAGCGGCGGCTCCCCGCCGGGCTCGTCGACCGAGGGCAGCAGGCTGGAGGAGCCGGCCGCCGCGCGATCGAAGTCGACGAGGGTCGGCTCGCCGTGGGCGTCGACGACGATGTTCGACGGGTTGATGTCGCCGTGGATGACGTCGCACGAGTGCACGTGGCCGACGATCTCCGCGAGGCGGAGCGCCACCTCGAGGAACCCTTCCACCTCGAACGGGCGCCTCATGCGCTCGCGGAGGGTCGTGCTGCCGGCGTCCTCCACGACGAGCACCGGAAGGGCATGCTCGGTGCGAAGCGCCACGAGCCGCTCGACCCCGGGCGCCTCGACGCGCTTGAGCACCGCGGCCTCGTGGATCAACGCCGCGACCGCCGCCTCGTCCCGATGGTCGGGCTCCACGGTCTTCTCGATGACGATGCGGTCCGGCGAGCCGGGGGCACCGAGGCGCGTCACGACGAAGCGGCGGCCCCGGTGGATCTCGCTGGCCTGGCTCACCTTGCGGAAGGAACGTGGCTCTTCCGGCGGCGACCCCATTCGGAATGTTTCAAGCACGGTGCGCGCCGCCGCGGGCTCGGCCGGGCGTCTTCTTGCACCCGAGGGGGCTCCGGGCTACAAGGTGGGCCGTCAGAGAAACGGCCACACCCCTGCCGCGCCCGATTCACGGAGACGGCGGGTGCCCGCAAGCGCTCGGCGGTAGAGCGCAGCGTGCGGCCCAACGGTACGAATTGCCGCTGGCGCCCGTTGCGTCCCCTCCGAGCCGCGCTCCGCGGAACACAAGGCCCCTTTCCACGCCCATCCAACCTCTCGCCCCGGAAGGGGCAGCGGGCGAAAGTCCAAAGGACTCGATTTGAATTTCCATCGCAACACTCGTCGTTTCAATTCGCGCAGCGCACGGCCCAATCACGGACAGTCCGGCCAGCCGCGCGCCGCCGTCGCTCCGGCGAGCCCGGTCCAGCACCAGGCGCCGCCCCCGCCGATGACCCCGGAGATCGAGGCGGCCATCGAGGCTTCGCCCTTCCGCGCGCTCGGCCTCGCGGCTCCGCTCGTCCGCGCCGTGCTCGAGGAGGAGTACACGCAGCCCTCGCCGGTCCAGACGGAGGTCGTCCCGCGCGCGCTCGAAGGGCGCGACGTCCTCGCCGGCGCGCAGACGGGCACGGGCAAGACCGCGGCCTTCGTCCTGCCGATGCTGCAAAAGCTGTCCGAGTCGCGCCCCCCCTCCTCGCGCATCCGGGCCCTCGTGCTGACCCCGACCCGCGAGCTCGCCGCGCAGATCGCCGATCGCGTGGCGGCCTACGGCCGGCACCTGCACCTCCGGCACACCGTCGTCTACGGGGGCGTCAGCCAGGTGCGGCAGGAATCGGCGCTCCGTGCCGGGCCCGACCTCGTCGTCGCGACCCCCGGCCGCCTGCTCGACCTGATGCAGCAGGGAATCGTCCGCCTCGACGGCGTGACCCACTTCGTCCTCGACGAGGCCGACCGCATGCTCGACATGGGGTTCGTGCACGACGTCCGGCGCGTGGTCTCGGCCCTCCCCCGCGCGCGCCAGACGCTCTTCTTCTCGGCGACCATCGCCCCGGCGATCGAGACGCTCGCGCGCACCATGCTCATCGACCCGGTGCGGGTCTCCATCACGCCGACCGTGACGACCGCCGAGCGGGTCGAGCAGTCCGTCGTGTTCGTCGAGAAGGCCGACAAGCGCGCGATGCTCGAGCGTGTCCTCCGCGAGGCCCTCCCGGAGGGAGAGGTCGGCCGAACGCTCGTCTTCACGCGCACCAAGCACGGCGCGAACCGGCTCTCCGAGCAGCTCGATCGAGCCGGCATCCAGAGCGCCGCCATCCACGGCAACAAGTCTCAGGGGGCGCGCGATCGGGCGCTCGACGCCTTCCGCCGCGGCACGACCCGCGTGCTCGTCGCGACCGACGTCGCGGCCCGCGGCATCGACGTCGAGGGGGTCTCGCTCGTCGTGAACTTCGACATGCCGAACGTCGCCGAGAGCTACGTGCACCGCATCGGCCGCACGGGCCGGGCGGGCGCGGCAGGGCGCGCCATTTCCTTCTGCGACCGCGAGGAGCGCTCGCTCCTGGCGGACATCGAGCGGCTCATTCGCCAGCGCTTGCCCGTATCGGGCGGCGATCCCCGGCCCGAGCCGCGACCCGCGGGCCCCCCGGCGACAGGCGCGCACGCTCCTTCGCGGGGCCCCCAGCGCGACGCGCGCTACGCACCTCGCGAGCGCCGAGCCCGCATGCCGTGACGCGCGACGACGACGGCCTGCGCCGGATGGTCCTTTCGTGACAGCGGGCGCTGTCCGATGACCGAAGCGTGACGGTCGAGGCGCCCACGGCCGAGTAGAGCTCCGTCAAAGGACGCCTCGCGGGCGCAAAGACAGGAGTTTCCCCGTTGGTCATCGTCATCTTCTTCGTGGCGCACTGGCAGCTCTCGGTCTTCTTCCAGACCTTCTTCCTGCATCGGTACGGCGCGCATCGCATGTACACGATGAGCAAGGGCTGGGAGCGCTTCTTCCACCTGAGCACGTACCTGGCGCAGGGCCCGAGCTTCCTGTCCCCGCGCGGCTACGCGATTCTGCATCGCATGCATCATGCCTTCAGCGACACGCCGAAGGACCCGCACTCGCCCACGAACTTCAAGGGCCCGGCGGCGCTGATGAAGATGATGCTCGACACGAAGCACAAGTACGACGACTTCGCGTACGACCGCGTCAAGCCGGAGGCGCGGTTCGACGGCGGCCTGCCTAGCTGGCCCCTGCTCGATCGCCTCGGGCAGTCGTGGACGGCGCGCATCGCGTGGTGCGGGGTCTACTCGCTCGTCTACTTGAAGTTCGCGACGCAGCCCTGGATGTGGGCGCTCCTTCCGATTCAGTTCGTGATGGGCCCCGTGCACGGCGCGATCGTGAACTGGTGCGGCCACATGTACGGGTACAAGAACTTCGACAACGGCGACGAGTCGCGGAACACGCTCGTTCTCGACTTCGTCACGCTCGGCGAGCTCTTTCAGAACAACCACCACAAGTACGGCATGAGCCCGAACTTCGCGGCCCGCTGGTTCGAGCTGGACCCGACGTACCAGGTCATGCGCGCCCTCGCCGCGATCGGCATCATTGACATGACGGGCGCGCAGCTGATGCGCGCTCCCGTGAAGGACGCGCCCGAAGCCGCCTGAGCACGGAGCTGCGCGGATACAGACTACGGGCCACGACAAGATCGGGGCGCGACCGGGCCTGCCCTGACGCTCAGCGCGGCGGGCCCCAGAGCGGGAACATCATGAGGACGGCCCAGTCGAAGAAGGCGTGGGCGAGGATGCTCGGCCCGAGCTCTCCGAAGGCACGTGCCATCCCGCCCCATACGAGGCCCCCGCCGAGCGCCGCGACCACGAGCAGGGGGTTCAGCCCACCCGGGCCGCCGAGGGCCCAGGCCGTCGGGGCGAGCGCGAGCGCATACAGGCCGGCCGCCCAGAGCCACGCGTACCTCGAGCCCACCCGCTCCGCGAGGAGCTGCGTGACCGCGCCCCTCCACACGAGCTCCTCGACGAACGCCGCCACGATGATCGCCGCTGCCACCGCCGGCCCGTGCGCCTCGAGCGCGCGCGGATCCCCGATCTGCCCGTAGAGCGAGACCAGCCAGATCTCGCGCGGCGAGCCGACCGGCGCGATCACCCGGGTCACGCCCCACGCCGCGAGGAAAAGCCCCACCGCGCCGAGGATGCCCCGCGTGAAGTCGCCCCATCGCGGCGCGAGCCACTCGCGGAGGAGGTCCTCGCGGCGCGCCCAAATCGTCGCCACCACGGCCAGCAAGACCTCGGGCCCGAGCGCGAGCGCCCAGAAGGCGACCGTGCCGGAGCGCTCGGCCGAGAAGGCGAAGTACGAGCCCGCGCCGACCAGGACGACGGCGGCAGGCACGAAGAGGGTCACGAGACGCAGAGGGGGGGAGCCCGGCATGACGGCCGCGAAGCGTATCCCGGGCCAATCAGATACGCTTCGTCTTCCATGGCTGGACGGATTCCCCTCGACTCAGGCGGCGTGGGTCGCTCGGCGCGCAGGCTGGTAGCGGTGATCGCGACGGGGGTGGCCATCTTCGTGGTCGGCTGCCAGACGACCACCCGGGTCGACGCCGGCCACGTGGGCATCCGCGTGAAGCTCGCGGGCACCGACCGCGGGGTGCAAGACATGCCCGTCGTGACGGGCTGGGTGTTCTTCAACCCGCTGACCGAGCAAATCGTGCTCTTCCCCACGAGCGTGCAGAACGTCGTCTGGACGCAATCTGCCAACGAGGGAAAGCCCATCGACGAGTCGATCACCTTCAGCTCCGCCGAGGGCGTGAACATCAGCGCCGACATCGGCCTTTCGTTCCACATCGAGCCGTCGCTCGCGCCGCGCCTCTACGGGCGCTTTCGCCTGAACGACCTCGCGGTGCTCTCCGACGGATACATGCGCAACACCGTGCGCGAGGCCTTCAACGACGTGGCCTCGAAGCTCCCCGTTCAGGACATTTACGGCGCGGGCAAGAGCAAGATGCTCAACGCCGTCACCGAGAAATGCCGCGACGTCTTCGGCAAAGACGGAATCGTGATCGACCAGCTGACGATCAACGGCGCGCTTCGCCTCCCGCAAAACGTGATGGACGCGATCAACCGCGCCATGGAGGCGACGCAAAACGCCATTCAGAGCCGGAACCGCGTCGCGCAGGTCGAGGCCGAGGCCACGCAGGCGATCGCGCAGGCGCACGGCCAGGCCGAGGCCGCGCGGCAGAAGGCGCAAGGCGACGCCGACGCGCTGCTCATCCGCGCCCGATCCGAGGCGCAGGCGAACGAAATCATCCGCCTCTCGACGACGCCGGCCGTCCTCCAGTACCGCGCGCTCGAGCACTGGGACGGAAAGCTCCCCCAGTACAGCGCCGGCGCCCTTCCGCTCCTCACGTTCGACCTGAGCAAGATGGAGCATGGGGACGACGCCGCGCGCGAGAAGCTCCTCCAGAAGCTCCTCTCCGAAGAGGCGCCGTCGAGCGGTGGGGGCGCCGCGCCCGGCTCCTCGAGCACGCCCGCGCCGTCGCAATAACGGCACAGGTCGGCGTTTGACGTGGTGAGCGAAGCGGGGTAAGAGCCACAAACGCGTTTGCTGTTCGGTCCGCCCCAGGTCTGGCGGGGCCTTCGGAAGCGCGCTCGAGGGAAGATCGATTGAGCGCTCGGGACGGCCATTCTGGCCCCCTGGAGACGCTCCGACAAAAAGGGTCCCCTACCTGAGGGACGGACGAAAAGAGAACATGACGTTCATCGAAGCGGCGGCGGAGGTGCTCCGCCAGGCGGGGAAGCCCCTGCACTACAAGGAGATCACCGAGCTGGCGATCGCCCGCAACCTCCTGTCGCACGTGGGCAAGACGCCCGAGGTCACGATGAGCCACCGGCTCACGTCGGCCATCAAGAAAAACGACAAGGAAGTGCCGATCACGAAAATTCGTCCCGGTGTTTTCGCCCTTCGCGAGTGGGAAGAGAAGAAGGGCAAGAAGGCCGCGCCGGTCGAGGCTCCCGTCGAGGAAGTCGAGGCCGAGGAAGACGGAAACACCGGCGTGAACGCGCTGGAGATCGAGGCGGCGCTCCGCGCGGACGAGAGCGGGAAAGACGCCGAGGACGCCGACGAAGCCGGCGAGCAAGAGAGCGATGAGCCCGGGACGCCCGTGTCGGGCGAAGACGCGCTCCGCGCGGATCTCGCGGCCAGCGGCGCCGAGCTCTTCGACGACGAGGAAGACGACGATCAGCCGATCCTCGCGCCGCTCTCGCAGCCCGGCGCGCCGAACGCGGCGCAGGGCGACGGCGGTCGTCGCCGCCGCCGCCGCCGCCGTCGCGGGCGCGGGGGCAGCGGCCAGGGCGAGCTGCCGGGGACGACCTTCGGCGGCGCTCCGGGCGAGCGCGCCTCGCAGCCGCGCATCGAGGGCGCCGCGCCGGTGCCGCAGCCGATGGATGGCGAGCCGAACGAGATGCGCGAGCCGGGCCCCGCAGCGCGGCCCGTCGTGCGCGATCGCCAGCAGATCATGGCGAGCGGCCAGCCCACCGGCATCGACGTCCCGATCCCCGAGGGCGAAGAGCTCAGCGGACGTGACCTCGCGGACGCGGCCGCCGTGGTGCTCTCGTCGTTCGATCGCAACGCGGGTCCGGCGCCGATCCGCGCCGTGGCCGACGCGCTCATGCGTCGAGGGCGGCTCCAGGGCGATCCGGCCCTCGCCGTCGCGCAGCTCGGCGCGTCGGTCCGCGCGGACAACCTGCGGCGCGCAGCGAGCGCCCAGCGGGTGCGCTTCCGCTTCGCCTCGGGCGGGCGGCTCGCGCTCACCGAGTGGTCGCTCGGCGGCGAGCTGCCGCGTCTCGAGCAGGAGGTCGTGGCGGCCGTCGAGAGGTACCGCGACGCCTCCCGTCGCGCGATGCTGCGCCGCCTCCAGGAGCTTCCGGGGCACGCCCTCATCGAGCTCGCCCTCCTCGCGCTCGAGCGCTCGGGCATGACGAACCTCCGGCCGGTGCGCCGGTCGGGCTCGCCGGGCGGCGAGGCCCACTTCGCGGCCGTCCTGAAGACCGGCGGCGACGCGATCCCGACGG
This sequence comes from uncultured delta proteobacterium, assembly GCA_963797395.1. GTDB lineage: Bacteria > Myxococcota_A > Polyangia > Polyangiales > Polyangiaceae > Palsa-1150. The sequence goes on along the minus strand of CAWCPA010000006.1, from coordinate 1,653,037 downwards.
CGATCGTGGTCCGCAAGGACGGGCGGGAGATCGGCCGCGAGCGGGTGACCGACCTGCGCGGCGCGCTCCACCACTACGGCCCGGCCAGCATCGGCTGGCTCATGACGACCGGGCAGGTCCTGTCGGGCGCGCGCGAAGAGGCGGCCGCCCCGGGCGCCGCCCCGGTCGCGCTCTACGACGGCATCGCGCTCTGCAAGCTCCTCGAGGACATCGACGTGGGCGTCGTGAAGACGAAGTTCTCGATCGCCATCCCCGATCTCGAGCTCCTCGAGACGCTCCGGGGCTGAGCGATGTGCGGCGCGGCGACTCGCGGCGGCCTCGCGGCGGCGATCATCGCCGCTTTCGTGGTCCCCGCGACCGCCGCGCACGCGGCGCCGCCGGGCCGCGCCTTGGCGAAGACGGGGCCCGCGCCCGAGCCTCCCCTGCCCCTCACGCTCACCCTCGACGCGCCGACCCCGCGCGGCACGTGGACCATGCGCGTCACGAACGACGGGGAGGCGCCCGTGGCCATCACGGCCGACGCGCGCGGGCTCGTCTTCGAGGTGACGCCGCGAGGCGCCCGCCGGCCGGTGAAGTGCAGCCTGCCGGCCGACATGCGGGCCGCCGACGAGCTGGATCGGCTGCTCGTCATCCCGCCCCATCGCGCCTACTCCGAGCGCTTCGAGCCGCGCCTCTACTGCGTCGGCGGAAATCGCCTCGAGGCCCTCGCGCCGGGCGCCATGGTCGTCGCCACCCTCGCCGCGGGGCCCCACGCGACGCACTCCGCGCCGATCGCGCTGCCCGACGAGCCGGCCCCCACCTTCGATCCGAAGGACGCGCCGCCCCCCTCCCCTTACCCCGAGCCGGCGCTCAACCTCTTCGCGCCCGTGCAGATCGACGCCCCGGACGCGGACGGGATCGAAATCCCGATCACCCTCACGAACACGGGCAAGCGCACGGCGCAGGTCCGCTTTCGCCCCGAGACGCTGGGCTTCGAGGTCCTCGGGCCCACCGGCGCCAACCACTGCCCGTGGCCGACGCTCATCTCCGCGCCGACGCGCGAGGTCTTCTCGTCGATCCCGCCCGGCGCGAGCGAGAGCATGACCGTGCTCCTCACTGCCTACTGTGCGCGTACGGCGTTCACGCAGCCGGGGCTCTACGTGCTCCGGGCGTCGTTCGACTCGCGTCGGGCGTCCGGCGCCGAGATCGGGATCGCACAGCTTCGACGGCCAGGTCATCCAGGTGGCGCCGACCGTCGTGCGCCTCCACCAGGGGACCGCGCCTCGCCCGCCTGGGCGCCCGCAGCTCCAGCCGGAGTGACAGGCGGGACCTCGGCGCGCTACCGGCTGATCGGGGCGACGTCGAGCCGCGCGAGCAGCGGCGAGACCGCCCGATAGAGCTGCGGGTACGGCTTCAGCGAGGCGATGCACGCGGTCACGCGCGCGGCGCTCGACTCGAGCGCGTCGTCCCCGTCGAGGGGCAGCATCGCGTCGAGCCACGCGCCGAGCACCCGCGGAAGCTCCACGGCGGCGCACGCCGCGAGGGCGCGCGCCGCGGGCACCGGGTCCGGCGCGATCGCGAAGTACGTCACGAGCCGGAGCACGTCGCGCGGCCGGCCGCTGCCCGAGAGGATCTCCGCGAACGCGGCGCTCGCCGAGACGTGGCCGCCGACGTCGAGCATCTCGGCGCCGATCGCGTCGAGGGCCGCCTCGCCGCCGCGCACGGCCGCGGCGCGCACGCGGGGGAAGGTCGTGGCGCCGCGCTCGAGCGCCTGGGCCAGCGCGGCCGCCGTGGAGGCCGTCCACTCCCGCGGACTCGCGGGGGCCTCGTGGGCCGGGTCCTCGGCGCCGGGAGGCTCGGGGGCGAGCAGCGCCGCGACGAGCGTGCCCTCGTGGGCGAGCAGCCGCCCGAGGTCCGCGAGGAAGGTCGCGAGCCGCACGCCGTCGTCGATCGCCTCGTCCATGCGGGCGAGCTGGGCCGCGAGCCGGCGCGGGTCCTTCGCGACGAGCGCGTCGAGCGGTGCGCGGTCGAGGGCGGACATCCGCCGGTCGCCCGCGGCGATCTCGTCGTCGACGCGGCGCGGGAAGATCGTGGCGGGGGCGTCGCCGAGGAGGCGCACGCCAATCTCGGCCCGCTCGAGTTGGTCGGCGAGGACCCGCACGCGGTCCCAGGGGATGGGCCCGAGCACGGCGCGCGTCGAGAGGCGGACGCACGCCTCGAAGGCGGGGGCGCGCTTGTCCGCGGCGCGGTCGGCGAGGCGCTCGTCGTACGCGGCGCACTCGGCGAGCACGCCCTCGTCGCAGAGGGACGGCTCGCCGGCGCCCGGCGCGAGCTCGGCGAGCGACGCATCGGTCTCCGGCGCGGAGGCCACGGCCCAGGCGAGGACGGCGACGGTGCTCTCGCTCGCGCGGAGGGGGGCCTCGTCGAGCGCCACGCGGGCGTGCCGGGCCATCGCGCGCTTGACGCGCTCGGTCGACGCGCCGAGAAGCGACCGCAGGCGCGCGTCCCACGCCTCGGCGTCACCGCCCGAAAGGCGTGCGCGCGCGAGCAGGCGCGCCGCAGGGATGCCGTGGAAGAGGGCCCGGGCGAGAGAGTCGTCGACCACGCGCAGCTCGAGACGATCGCCCGACCTCGGCTCCAACCGACCCCATCTTCGCGACATCGGAAAGGGCGCCTCCACTACGGCGACATAGCAAACGGCACACCGCGCGCGAGATCCGCAGGAGGCCCGAGGCCCGCCTTTTCCGTGAGGGGGGAGAGGCCCCCCGAGAGATGGGCCCGCGCCCCCTCATCTCGCCGCGTCAAACGGGTATCACACCGCGCTTCTTCGCGGGGCGCTCGATGTGCTTGTGCTTGGCGAGCTCGAGGCCCCAGGCTAGGACCCGCCGGGTGTCGCGCGGGTCGATGACGTCGTCGACGAGGCCCCAGCCGGCCACCTTGTACACGTCGATGTTCTTCTGGAGCGTCTCGACGATGCCCTTCCGCACCTCGGGCGGGGGCTCCGCGTCGCCGAAGAGCTTGCGGGCGGCGATGCCGACCATCCCCTCGGCGCCCATCACGCTGATCTCCGCGCCCGGCCACGCGACGATGAGGTCGGGCTCGTAGGCGCGGCCGCACATGACGTAGTACCCGGCGCCGTACGCCTTGCGCACGATCACGGTGAGCTTCGGCACGGTCGCGGCGCTCATCACGTGCAGCATCTTCGCGCCGTGCCGGATGATACCCGCGTGCTCGACCTTGGAGCCGACCATGAAGCCCGGCACGTCTTGGAAGAAGACGAGCGGCACGTTGAACGCGTCGCATATCTGGATGAACCGCGCGGCCTTGTCGGCCGAGTCGTTGTCGAGGATGCCCCCGAGGTGCATCGGCTGGTTGGCGACGACGCCGACGCTCTTGCCGCCGATGCGCGCGAAGCACGTGATGACGCTGCGGGCGAACCGCGGCTTGATGTCGAAGATCTTCCCGCGATCGACGACGGCGCGGACGAGCTTGTACATGTCGTACGGCTTGCGCGTCGACTCGGGCAGCAGATTGAGCAGCGACTCGTCGCGGCGGTCGATCGGGTCGTCGCACGCGACGTCGGGCGGGGGTTCGTCGCAGTTCGAGGGCAGATACGAGAGATACCCGCGCACGGCGGCGAGGCAGGCGGCGTCGCTCTCGAACTCGCCGTCGCCGACGCCGCTCACTTCGCTGTGGACCTTCGAGCCGCCGAGCTCCTGCTCGCCGATCTCCTGGCCGGTCGCCGCCTTCACGAGGGCCGGCCCGCCGAGCGCGAGGCTCCCGATGCCCTTCACCATCGGCACGTAGTCGGCGAGCCCCGGGATGTACGCCGTGCCCGCGGCGCCCGGGCCGACCATCGCCGCCACCTGCGGGACGACGCCGCTCATGACCACCTGCTCCCGGAAGAGGTGCCCGGTGCCCGCGAAGAGCGAGATCATGTCCGGGTGGCTCGACCCCGGATCGATGCGCGCGCCGCCCGAGTCGATGAGCCACACCATCGGCCAGCGGCCTCGAAGGGCCATCGCACGCAGGCGCGAGACCTTCTCCTCGCCGGTGTACCCGATGCTGCCTCCCTTGACCGTGAAGTCGTATGCGGCGCACGTCGCCATGCGCCCGCCGATCTTGCCGAAGACCGTCACGACGGCGTCGGCCGGGGGCTTGTCGGCGCCGTCAGCCCCGGCCGCGAGGCCCATCTGCGTGCCGTGCGCGCCGACCTCGAGGAAGGCCCCGTCGTCGAACAGCACCGCGAGCCGCTCGCGGGCGGTCATCTTGCCGCGGGCGTGCTGCCTCGCGATCTTCTCCGCGCCCCCCATCTCGAGCACCCGGGCGCGGCGCGCCTCGAGTTCGGCCACGAGCTCACGCATGTTCGGCATGGCGTCTCCTCCTCTTCGCGTCGACCTCAGCGCCCGGTCCACGTCGGCGCGCGCTTCTCGATGAACGCCGTGAGACCCTCGCGCGCGTCGTCGGTGCCGAGCACCTCGGCGAGGCGCTCGCGGAGGAGCCGCAGCGCGCGCTCGAGGTCGAGGTCGTCCTGCGCGGCGAACGCGCGGAGGCCGAGGCGCAGGGCCGACGGGCTCTTGGCGGCGAGGGCGTCCGTCGTCGCCTTCACCTCGGCGTCGAGCGCCTCGGGCGCGACCGCGCGGTTCACGATCCCCAGCCGCGCGGCCTCCTCGGCCGCGAACCGCTGGCCCAGCAGCATCATCTCGAGGAGCCGCCGCCGCGGCACGTGCCGCGCGAGCACCGCCATGATCATCATCGGGAAGATCCCGAGGTCGACCTCCGGCGTGCCGAACCGCGCCTGCGACGACGCGATCGCGAACGTGCTCGCCGCCGCCAGCCCGAGTCCGCCGCCCATCGCGTCGCCGTTCACCTTCGCGACGACGGGCTTGTCGGACCGGACGAGCGCGAGGAGCAGGTCCGAGAAGTCGCCGCCCGAAGGGTGGCGGGCCAAGCCGCCCGAGTCCGGCGCGCTCGTGAAGTCGCCGCCGGAGCAGAACGCCTTCCCCGCGCCCGTCAGCACGATGGACCGCACGTCCTCCGCAGCCCGCGCGTCGTCGAGCGCCCAGAGGAGCTCGTTCACCATCTGCGGGCCGATGGCGTTGCGGCGCTGCGGGTTGTGAAGGGTGATGGTCTCGACGTCGCCGTCGCGGGCGACGACGATGCGCTCGTAGGCGCGCGTCACGCGTCCGCCCGGAGCCCGAGGATGGCGCGCGTCTGCTCGACGTCGGCGGGCTTGCGGCCCACGTCGCGCACCATGCGCGCGGCGACCTCGACGAGGTCGCCGTTCGACTTCGCCATCTCGCCGCTCGGCAAATAGAGGTTGTCTTCGAGCCCCACGCGCACGTTGCCGCCCAGGACGAGCGCGGTCGCCAGCATGCGCCACTGGCAGTGGCTGATCCCGATGACCTCCCACTCGCTGCCCGGCGCGATGTCGGTGGCGATCTTCTTCTGGAGCTGCACGCTCTCGACGGTCGGGGGAATGCCCCCGAGCACGTTCACGATGAACGAGAACTGGAGCGGCGGGCGCAAGACCCCCATGTCGACGAGCGGCCAGACGCCCTGCGTGTGCCCTGCGTCGAAGCACTCGAGCTCGGGCTTCACGCCGGCCTCGTTCATCGCGGCGGCGAGCTTCTGGATCTTCCCGTACGTGTTCGGGAACACCATGTCGAAGACGAACTCCTTCTTTCGCTCGGAGTACTTCGAGTAGTTCATGGTGCCCATGTTGAGCGCCGCGATGGCGGGGCGGCTCTCGCGCACGTAGGCGCACTGATCGGACACGTCTTCGACGATCGTGCCGGTCGAGAAGTTGAGGAGCACCGGCGAGCGCTTCCGCACCTCTTCCTTGATGCGCGCGAAGGTCTGCGGGCTGAAGGTGGGGCTGCCGTCGTCGTTGCGCGCGTGGATGTGCACGACCGTCGCGCCGGCGTCGTACGCGCGCTTCGCCTCCTCGCCGATCTCGGCGGGCGTGTACGGCAGGTTCGGGCACTGCTTCCGGTTGGCCAGCACGCCGGTGAGCGCGCAGGTGATGACGCACAGGTCGGAATCGCGCCGTCCGTTCATGGGGCCTTCTCCTTCTTCAGCGATGCCGTCGCATCGACCTTGTGCGATGCCGTCGCATCGACCCTGTGCGCAGGCGCCTTCACGAGGCTCTGCACGCGCTGGGCGATCTTGGTGAGGATACGGAGGAGGTCACGGACCTCGGACGGCGAGAGGCTGTCGAGGGCGCCACGGAACACCTCCATGGGCTCGACGGCGATCTCGCCGGCGATCTTGGCGCCCTTGGAGGTCAGCCGGATGTGCACCACTCTCCGGTCCTCGGTCGAGCGGGCCCGGACGACGAGGCCCTCGCGCTCCATCCGGTCGATGATCCCGGTCACGGTGCTGTTCTGGGCGCGGATGCGCTCGGAGAGCTCCGAGAGCGAGAGATCCCCCACCCCCTCGAGCACCTTGAGGACGGTGAGCTGGGGCCCGGTGAGCTCCGCGCTCCGGGCCACCTCTTTCGTGACCCGCCGGCTTTCGGTGTAGAGGTACACGACCGCTTCGAGGATCGCGTCGAGCTCGGGCTTGATTTCGAACGGGATCACGGAAATGTTTAGTATGCGAAGTAATAGGTGCGGGGTGGGCCTCGTCAAGCGTCACGCTTGCTGGCCGGACCGGGCCGCCTATGTTCCGGGCTCCCTTCGATGATCACCCCCGAGTTTTCTTTTCCCGTGAGCGACCTCGACGCCGGAGGCAAAAGCTTCCAGCGGCCGGTGCGCGTGGGCTGGCTTCGAGGGGTGCTCGAGGGCAGCGACGTGGGCGCATCGGATCACGACGGCGCGCTCGACATCAGGCTCTCGAAGAGCGGCACGGACGTGGTGGTCCGCGGCACCCTCGCCGCCGACGTCGTCGTGCCGTGCTCCCGGTGCCTCGAGCCGGCGCTCGTCTCGGTTCGCGAAGAGTTGAGCGTACTTGCGGTGCCCGGCGGCGAAGAGGCCCCTCCGCGCGGCGGCAAGAGCGCCGGCAGGGGTGACCCCAAGGGCGAGGACGACGAGGAAGAGGGCGAGCTCGGCGACGGCGATGGCGACGTCATCGGCTTCGACGGCGAGACGCTCGTGCTCGACGACCTGGTCCGGGACGAGCTCTTGCTGGGCATTCCGATGATCCCCTTGTGTTCCGAGGCTTGCCCAGGTATCAGGCCTGCTCCGGCAAGCGCCGGCTCGGAGGGGAATGACGACGCGGACGGCATCGACCCGCGCCTGCGCCCGCTCTTGAAGCTCCGAGACAAGACCTGAGCAACACCCGTTTCCGCGGTGCCCGACTCGAGGGCGCCCGTAGCACGTCGAAGTAAGTACGAAGGAGAGCAGTCGTGGCGGTCCCCAAGCGACGAACGAGCCGATTGAAGAGCAAGATGCGCCGCGCCAACCATGACAAGGTTGCCGCGCCGAACCTCGTGGCGTGCGCCAACTGTGGGGAGCCCGTGGTTCCGCACCGCGCCTGCGCCTCGTGCGGCCACTACAAGGGCCGCGCCGTGAAGAGCGGGACGACGACTCAGGAGTAAACCCTTTTCCTTCGATTGCCGGCGATTCGACGGCGGTCGTTACGAGGCGAGCGATGAGCGTCGCTTGGCTCTTTCCGGGTCAAGGCTCGCAGGCCGTAGGCATGGCGAAGGACGTCCTTGGGGCGTCCGCGGCGGCGAGATCCGTCTTCGAGAAGGCCGACGCGGCGCTCGCCGGGGCCTGGCCGAACAGCTCGCTGTCGCAGCTCATCCTCGAAGGCCCCGAAGAAGCGCTGGTCCTCACGGCCAACGCCCAGCCGGCGATCGTGGCCACGAGCGCGGCGATCCTCGCGGCCATCCGCGAGCAGGTCCCGGGGCTCGCCGCGCCCGCGCTCGCGGCGGGGCACTCCCTCGGGGAGTACTCGGCGCTCGTGGCGGCAGGCGCGCTGGCGCTCGAGGACGCGCTGCGGCTCGTGCGCCTTCGCGGCGAGGCGATGCAGGCGGCCGTGCCGGCCGGCACGGGCGGGATGAGCGCGGTGATGGGCCTCGAGCCGGCCAAGCTCGAGGAACTGTGCGCTCAGGCGGCCCAGGGAGAGGTCGTGTCGCCGGCGAACTTCAACGCGCCCGGGCAGATCGTCGTGGCGGGACACACGGGCGCGCTCGCGCGCCTCGCGGAGCTCGTCGGGGCCCACAAAGGCAAGGCCATCGCGCTCAAGGTGAGCGCGCCCTTTCACTGCACGCTCATGGCGCCGGCGTCCCGCGTCATCGAGGTCGAGCTGGCGCGGGTCGCGCTGTCGGCCCCCTCGTTCCCGGTCGTGGCGAACGTCGACGCCCAGCCCAACGCCGAGGTCGGACGGGTACGAGACCTGCTCGTGCGCCAAGTGGAGAACGCCGTGCGCTGGGAAGAGAGCGTGCGCCTCATGGCGGCGCAGGGCGTGACGCACGCCCTCGAGATTGGCCCCGGGAAGGTCCTCGCGGGGCTCATCAAGCGAATCGCAAAAGAGATCAAGGTGCTGAGCGTCGGCGACGCGGCGTCCCTGGCGCAGGTGCCCGCCTTCCTTGCCGAAGCCACCGGTTGAACTATAGGGCGCCCTCCGAGCCGTCGCTCTCTGCCCGCGCTCTCAGGACCTGCGGTGGCCGATCTAGGGCGCGCGGACTCGGGCGGAAAGCCTCGGGAGAAGACAGGAGAAGGCATGTTCCGACTCGACGGCAGAATTGCGCTCGTCACGGGCGGCTCGCGGGGTATCGGCGCGGCCTGCTGCGAGGTCCTCGCCGCCCACGGCGCCACCGTGGTCGTGAACTACGTGAAGGGCGAGGCCGCGGCGCGCGCCGTGTCCGAGGGGATCGTCGCGGCGGGTGGCAAGGCCGACGTCTCCGGGTTCGACGTCGCGGACACTCAGGCGGTCGACAAGGGCGTCGAGGAGATCGTCAAGCGCCACGGAAAGCTCGACATCCTCGTCGCGAACGCGGGCATCGCCATCGACGGGCTCCTCCTCCGCCTCAAGGACGAGGACCTCGACAAGCTCTTCGCCACGAACCTTCGTGGGGCCATCGCCTGCGCTCGCGCCGCGAGCCGGAGCATGATGCGCGGCCGGTGGGGCCGCATCGTGTTCATGTCGAGCGTCGTCGGCGAGATGGGCAACGCCGGCCAGACCGCCTACGCCGCGACCAAGGCGGCCCTCATCGGCGCCGCGAGCTCGATCGCTCGGGAGTATGCGTCACGGAACGTGACGGCGAACGTCATCGCGCCCGGGTACATCGACACCGACATGACAGCGACGATGTCGGCCGAGAACAAAGAGCAGCTGGTGAAGGTCGTCCCGCTGGGCGGACGGGCACCGCGCGAGACATCGCGGCGGCCTGCCTGTACCTCGCGAGCGAGGAAGCAGGCTACGTCACCGGTCAGGTGCTCCGGGTCAACGGCGGCATGCACGTGTGAACGGGCCGTGGCGCGCAGGGCGGTTTTACGCCTCTGCCGCTCGACGGCCGGACGTTTTTCCTATACGAGGCGAAGGACCCATGGCTACCGACATCCCCAGCGACGTCAAGCGCATCATCAAGGAGCAGCTCGACGTCGACGAGAAAGACATCAAGCCCGAGTCGAGCTTCATCGACGACCTGGGCGCCGACTCGCTCGGCCTCGTCGAGCTCGTCCTCGCCTTCGAAGAGGCGTTCGAGATCGACATTCCGGACGAGGACACGGAGAAGATCCGCACCGTGCAAGACGCCATCGACTACATCGAGAAGCACGCTAAGAAGTAGCGAGCCCTCCATGGAGCGAGTCGTCATCACCGGCATCGGCCTCGTCACCCCCGTCGGCGTGGGGACGGCAAGAATCCTGGCACGCGCTCCTCGCGGGCCAGAGCGGCATCGGGCCGATCACGCGCTTCGACTGCCTCGCAGTTTCGCGTGCGCATCGCCGGCGAGGTCAAGGACTGGGACCCGTCGCGCTGGATCGACAAGAAGAAGAACAAGGAGATGGACCGCTTCACCGAGTTCGCGGTCGGCGCGGCGGCGATGGCGTTCGAGGACGCCAAGCTCGAGCTGGCCGACGGTGAGCACGAGCGAGCCGGGTGCTTCGTGGGCGTGGGCCTCGGCGGCCTTTCGACCCTCGAGAAGACCAAGGAGACGGTGATGACCAAGGGATCGGGGAAGGTCAGCCCCTACTCGATCCCCGGCATCATCGCGAACCTCGCCGCCGGCCAGGTCGCCATCGCCCACGGCCTCAAGGGCCCGAGCTACTGCACGACGAGCGCGTGCTCGAGCGGCGCGCATGCCATCGGCGAAGCGGCCGAGTGGATCCGCCGCGGCAAGTGCGACGTCATGATCGCGGGCGGCGCCGAGGCGACCATCACGCCGGTCGGCATCGCGGGCTTCGAGGCGATGCTCGCGCTCAGCAAGCGCAACGACGATCCGGCCCACGCGAGCCGGCCCGTTCGATCGCGGGCGCGACGGGTTCGTGTCCGGCGAGGGCGGCGCCATTCTGGTGCTCGAGTCGCTGACGCGCGCGAAGAAGCGCGGCGCGGTCATCTATGCAGAGGTCACCGGGTACGGGGCGTCGACCGACGCGTACCACGTCACCCAGCCCGCGCCGCACGACGAGGGCGCCCAGCGCGCGATGCGCATGGCGCTCGACGACGCGAGGGTCTCCACCGACGCGGTCGACTACGTGAACGCGCACGGCACGTCCACGCCCATCGGCGACGTCGAAGAGTCGCAGGCCGTCGCTGCGGTCTTCGGCGCGAACGCCGTCGACAAGAAGCTGTGGGTCAGCTCCACCAAGTCGATGATGGGACATCTGCTCGGCGCCGCGGGCGCCGTCGAGACGGCGATCTGCGCGCTGGCCGTGCGCGACGGGCGGGTGCCGCCCACGACAACCTCGTTGATCAGGATCCCGAGTGCGTGCTCGACTTCGTGGCCAACACCGCGCGCGAGCGGCGGATCCGCCACGCGATGAACAACTCGTTCGGTTTCGGCGGGACGAACTGCGCCCTGCTGCTCTCCCGCTTCGAGGGGTGAGGCGCGTCCCTCCGCGCGCCGGGCGCGTGCCGTCCGTGCTAAAAGTCCGCGCGTGAAGTGCCCGTTCTGCTCCCGCCTCGACAGCAAGGTGATCGACTCGCGGGTGTCGACGGCGGGCGACGTCATCCGGCGACGCCGCGAGTGCGAAGGCTGCGCGCGGCGGTTCACGAGCCGTGAGCGCGTGGAGGACGTGCTGCCCGTCGTCGTGAAGAAGGACGGGGTCCGCGAGCCGTTCGACCGCGAGAAGGTCCTGCGGGGCGTGCGGCTCGCCTGCAACAAGCGGCCGGTCGCCATGGAGCGCTCGAGCGGTTCATCGACGAGCTCGAGCGCGAGCTCATCGAGGGAGAGGCCAAGGAAGTGCCCAGCCAGCAGATTGGCGAGCGCGTGATGAAGATCCTGCGGGCGCTCGACGAGGTCGCTTACGTCCGGTTCGCGAGCGTGTACCGCAGCTTCCGCGACATCGAGGAGTTCCGGTCCGAGCTCGACAAGATGGCCGAGGCGCGGGCCGCTGCTGGGGAGGCCCAATGAGCGCCGACGCGCCGGAGGCGGTCTTCTCAGCCGACGACGAAGCACGAATGGGGGCCGCGCTCGAGCGCGGCACCCGCGGCACCCCCTCCCCGAACCCCCACGTCGGCGCGCTCGTCGTGAAGAACGGGGCGGTCGTGGGCGCCGGCCATCACGAGCGGGCAGGCGAAGATCACGCCGAGATCGGCGCCCTCCGCGAGGCGGGCGCGCGCGCGGCCGGGGCCACGCTGTACGTCACCCTCGAGCCCTGCAACCACGTGGGCCGCACGCCGCCGTGCACGGACGCGATCGCGGCGGCGGGCATCGAGCGGGTGGTCGTCTGTTGCCGCGACCCCAATCCGCACGTGACGGGCGGCGGCGTCGAGCAGCTCCGGTCGGCGGGCGTGCAGGTCGACGTCGGGTGCCGCGAGGCCGAAGGCCGCAAGCTCATCGCCCCCTGGACGAAGTTCGTCACGACGGGGATGCCGTACGTCACCCTCAAGCTCGGGCTCTCCCTCGACGGGCGCATCGCGTCGCGCACGGGGGCCTCCAAGTGGGTCACCGGGCCGGAGGCCCGCGCCCGCGTCCACGTGCTGCGCGCCCAGCAGGACGCGGTGGTCGTCGGCATCGGCACCGCGCTCGCCGACGACCCGCGGCTCACGGTCCGTGACGCGCCCGGCCAGAGCCCGCTACGGGTGATCTTCGACACCAAGCTGCGGCTGCCCCTGGCGGGCCGCCTCGTGCAGACCGCACGCGAAGTGCCCACGTGGGTCGTCTGCACGACGGACGCGCCGTCCTCGGCCGAGGAGGCGCTCGTGGAGAGGGGCGTCGAGGTCCTGCGGGCGCCCCCCTCGGCGGAGGGGCGAATCGACCCGCTGGCGGCCCTGCGCCTGCTCGCGAGCCGGGGCATCGTCGCGGTGTTGATCGAGGGCGGCGCCGAGCTCGCGGGGAGCGTTCTGGCAGGCAACGCCGTCGACGAGCTCCACGCGTTCATCGCCCCCATCCTCCTGGGCCCTCGGGGTCGCCCGGGGGCGGTCGACTGGGCGGGCCCGGCGACCCCCGCCGAGGCGCCCGGCATCGTGGACCCACAGTGGGAGGTATGCGGGGTCGACGCCCACGTCTGGGGCACCCTCCGTTATCCCCGCTGAGCCGTGCCGCCGCAGGGGTCGCGCCTCGGCGGCCTTGACGGGGAAGCAAGATAGTGGCAGCGGGCTCGCCAGAGCGTTAGATTGAGGGTCGTTCCCATGGCCGTCCGTACCATCCTGCATTACCCCGACGCCCGGCTCCGAGAACCGGGCAAAAAGGTCGAAAACATCACGGCCGAGCTGCGTCAACTCATCGACGACATGGCCGAGACGATGTACGCCGCGCCGGGCGTCGGCCTGGCGGCGACGCAGGTGGGCGCCCCCTGGCAGATCTTCGTGGTCGACTGCGCGGCCGACGGCGAACCGAGCGATCTTCGGGTCTTCGTGAACCCCGAGATCGTCTCCGTCGAGGGCAAGGTCTCGTCGGACGAGGGTTGCCTGAGCTTTCCGACCGCGCGCGAGGAGGTCGAACGCGCGGAGAAGGTGCGTGTGAAGGCGCAAGACGCCGAAGGCCGCTGGTTCGAGCTCGAGACGGAGGGCCTGCTCGCGATTGCAATCCAGCACGAATACGACCATTTGCAGGGAGTGCTCATGATTGACCACCTTGGCCCCCTGAAAAAGCGCCTCCTGCATCGGAAGATGCTCCGGCGCGGTGAAACCAGCACGTCGGCCACCGGCTGACTCGTACAATCTCGTTCGTTTTTGCCAAGGTCGAGGTCGCCCTCTTCCAGGGCACGTGGAACATTCGAGTCCTGCAGCGCGTTTCGGATAGACCGAACCGTCTCGTTCCCCCGTACTCCCCAATCAGCCGATAGTGACAACCTCCCTTCCCCTTCAATCCGTTCGTCCCTCCGCGGCCGGCGATTCGTCGGACGCGGTGACCACCTACTTCGAGCAGCTCGCTCGCGTCCCTCTCCTCACGAGGGAAGGCGAAGTGGAGCTCGCGAAACGCATCGAGGAAGGCGAGCGCCATGCGCTGCGCGCCATCGTGGCGTCCGCCGTCGGCGCGCGGGAGCTCGGGGCTCTCGGGAAGGCGCTGCGCGATCGCAAGCTGCGGCTTCGCGACGTGACGCGCGCCACGGTCGACGATGAAGGCGGCGACGACGAAGACAGCGCGGGCCGCGCGATCGGCGAGGCGCTCGAGCGGGCCGCCGTGGTCGCCCGCGCGGGCAAGGCCAGCGCGCGCACGCGCGACGAGCTCGTGGAGGCGCTCCTCGAGGTCCGGCTCGCGCGCCGCGCGTACGATCGCGTCATCGCCAAGCTGCGCTCTGCGCGCGAGGACGCGCCGCTCCCCCGCCGCCGCGCGGTGGACGCGACGCTCGCGGCCATCCGCCTCGGCGACGCGAAGGCCGAGCGCGCGAAGGCCGACCTCATCGCCGCGAACCTCCGGCTCGTGGTGTCGATCGCCAAGCGGTATCGCAACCGCGGGCTGCACCTGCTCGACCTCATTCAAGAGGGCAACCTCGGGCTGATGCGCGCGGTCGACAAGTTCGAATACAAGCGCGGATACAAGTTCAGCACGTACGCCAGCTGGTGGATCCGCCAGAGCGTCAGCCGCGCGATCAGCGACCAGGCGCGCACCATCCGCATCCCGGTGCACATGGTCGAGACGCACAACAAGCTCTCGAAGACGCTCCGCGACATGGTGCAGGAGGGCGGCGACGAGCCGACCCCCGAGCAGATCGCCGCGCGCATGAACGTGCCGGTCGAGAAGATTCGCATGCTCCTCGAGGCGACGCGCGATCCGGTCAGCCTCGACTCGCCGGTCGGCGAGGACGGCGGCGCGACGGTCGGCGACTTCGTCGAGGACCTCTCCTTCCCCCCGCCCGACGACGCGGTGGGCGACAAGGAGCTCTCGCGCGAGACGCGCGAACTCCTCAAGCTCCTCACGCCGCGCGAGGAGCAGGTGCTCCGCATGCGCTTCGGCATCGACTCGCCGGGCGATCAGACGCTCGAGGACGTCGGCAAGAGCTTCGAGCTCACGCGCGAGCGCATCCGGCAGATCGAGACGAAGGCGCTCCGAAAGCTGCGCCTCCCCTCCTTCCACCGAAAGCTGAAGGTCCACATCGAGCGCTGACACGCGCGCGATGTCCTCTGCCCGGGCGGGCCGCCACCCGGGTCAGCGTCGCTTGAAGAGGGAGGCGTCGAGCCTCACGCCGCGCGACGCGAAGTCATGGAGGAAGCGGGGCGTCGCGCCGGTCGCGACGTACCCGCCCTCGCCCGTGCCGTCGGCGCTGGCCACGAAGAGGTCGCGCACGATGACCCCGGCCGCGTCGGCCCCGGCCAGCTCGGAGATGCGCGAAACGCGCGGCCGGCCGTCGCCCCCGCGGACGACCTCCACCCCCAGGTCGAACGACTCCGCGACCGCCTCGCGCACCGACTCGAGGGCCGCGCCGCCGCGCGCGAGCGCGATCTGCGAGACGAGGCGCGCCAGGCCGCTCCGCAGCGACGGCGCCGCCACGCCCGCGACGAGGCCCTCGGCGCCGTCCGCCACCGCGTCGAGCGCCGCGCCGGCGGTCGCCGCACCGAGCGACCCGACGACCAGCCTGTCGGGCCTGGAGCGAGCCATCGCGCGCAGCAGCTCGGCCGCGTCGGAGCCTCGGTCGTCGGCGACGAGGCGCGTCACGAACGCGTGCGGCACGAGGAGGTCCTCGGCGTCGCTGAGGTACGCGATCCGCTCGCCGGAGCCCGAGGCGAACGCCAGCGCCGCCACCATCGGCGCCACGGAGCCCGCGCCCGCGACGAGGAGGTTGGCCCGCGCGGCCACGCACGCTTCGAGCAGCGTGGCCATCGAGCGCGAGAGGGCGCCCGCCCGCACGTGATCCTCGAGGGTGCCTTCGGCCTTCGCCTGCTTGCGGATGGCGACGGACCAGCCGCCCGCCGCGTGGGGAGGCGCGAACGCCGTGAGGCGTGCGCCCCGGGGCAGGCGGCGCTCGATGATGGCCTCGCGCGGCGCGACGGCCGCGCCGGCCGTGAGGGCCAGTCGCGCCACCGCGCGGCCGAGCGCCGCGTCGCTGGTGAACCCGAGGTCCACGAGCGAGGGCTGTCCGTCGCGGATCGCCAGGACGGACTCGGCGCGCGGGACGTACAGCTCGGTGACCAGCTCGTCGTCGAGGAGCGCCTCGAGCGGCCCGAGGCCCGCAATCTCGCGCGCGGCGTCGCGGCCGAGGAGCTCGGCGTCCACGCCGTCCGGTAGCTCCCCGAGGGCCGCCGCCTGCTCGCGGGCGGCTGCCTCGATGCGGCGCGCGAAGGCCTCGTCGACCGGAGCCCCCTCCGCGAGCGAGGCGAGGTCCAGGGCGGCGCCGACCCGCTCCACGAGAGCGGCCAGCGCCTTGCGGCGGGCCGCCTGCCGGAGGGTCGGCTTGGGGAGGCTGCGGACGGGCGGCGGGGACGGCGCCGCGGCCCCCAGGAGGGCCGTGGTCGCGCGGGGGCGGGCGTCCTGGGCCGGGAGGCGCGGCGGCCCGGGGACCCGCGGCATCATCGCGCCGCCGAGGTCCGGCGCGCTCTCGCTGTCGGGATCGCGCTCGAGCGGGAAATGGCTGACGGCCGAGGCCTCCGGAGGGCGGTGGGCTTGGGGTAGCGGAGGGATGGACATTCCGACGGCCCCGACCGTGGCACCCGGCGAGGGCGGCGGCGGCACGCCGGTCGGCGCGTCGGGCGGGGGCGCCGACGAACCGGCCGCGTCGCGGACAATCGCGGGCGCGACGCGCGCGGCGCGGGCGACGAGAATCGTCGCCGCTTCCCTCATGGCCGGAGACCGAGTGGCCCGTCTCGAGGCGAAGGACGAAGTCGCCGATGTAGATCTTGTCCCCCTCGCGGACGATGGTGGCCTGCGAGATCTTGCGGCCGTTGACGTACGTGCCGTTGGTGCTCTTCAGGTCGGTGACGATGAATCGGCCGTCCCGATAGAGGAGCCGGGCGTGGTGCTTCGAGACGTTCCCCTTGGGGAGCATCAGGTCGTTGCCCTGGACCCTCCCCACGTTGATCTCGTTCCTTTCGAAGGCCTCTCGACGCTCGGCGCCCCCCTTCTCGCTGATGATGATCGTGAACATTCCGTCTTCTTCGGGGTCCGGCGCAGGCCTCGTTCGGCCCGCGGGCGCCGCCGGCTGGCTCCCCACGGGGAGCGCACCCGACGACTCGCGGCCCCGGGGATTGTCGAAGCAGGGCCGCAAGCGTGTCAACTGCGGCCACACTCTGGCCGTCACACGCTGGCTCGCCCGCCTCGATCGATGGCGACGTCCTGGCGTCGACCAACCCGTACGCCGATCCCCGACGGGACGGGCGCTATTCGCTGTGCCCGGCGCCCCGACGCACTTCGCTCGTGACCTGGCCGAGCAGCTCGCCGGCCAGCGCGATCACGTCGCGCGCCTCGAAGCCGCTGCTGCGGAGCTCGCGGTAGATGGTCCTCGCCAGGATAGCGAGCGCGCGCGGATCACGTGCACCGGGAGTCTCACCGAACGGAAGGGCCATGGGGTATTTCGTTCAGTATCTTCAAGCGACATGCCAACGCATGGAGCGGGCTCGCACCCGCAAATTCGGCGAGGTTTTCGCTTCACGCACTGCGCCATGCGCATGACCGTTCGCACGCCGCAGGGCGACGCGCGCAGAGCCCTTCGCGGTAGGGCGACCGCACGCGCCCGATCCGGCGCGCCGCGTCGCGACCAGTGATAGCGTGCGCCGCCGTATGGGCAGCCCCGAGTCCACCCCATCCCCTGCCTCAGAGAGCGCATCGAATACCGCCTCGTCGAAGGGCGGCCTCCGCGCGAGCTGGACGGAGCCGGGCTCCCGGCGCCGGCGGATCCTGGTCGCGGTGCTCGTGTACGTGGTGGCCTCCGTCGTCTACGCCGCCTTTGCCGGGCCGGAGCGGCTCGCGCGGCACACGCCGTTCAACCATTATGCGCTCCTCGCCGACGCGTGGCTCCACGGTAGGCAAGACCTCGCGAACGGGCCCCCGGGGTACGCGATGAACAACGACTTCGCCGAGTTCAGAGGCAAGACGTACATCAGCTTCCCCCCGTTTCCTGCGCTCTTGATGATGCCCTTCGTGAAGCTCTCGGGGTCGCCCGAGAACTTCCGCGACGGGCAGTTCATCGTCTGGCTCGCGGGCGTCGGGCCCGCGGTGCTCTTCCTCGTCCTCGAGAAGCTCGGCCGCATGGGCGTCTCGAGCCGCACGGAGCGCGAGAACCTTGCCCTGACGCTGATCTTCGCGTTCGGCACCGTGTACTTCTTCACCGCGGTCGAGGGCACCGTCTGGTTCGCGGCCATGGTGGTCGGCGTGGGGTGCCAGGCGCTCTACACGCTCTTCGCGCTCGACGCCGAGCAGCCCCTGGCGGCGGGGGCGATGCTCGCGTGCGCGATGTTGACGCGCCCCACGGAGGCGTTCGCGATTCCGCTCTTCGCGCTCGAGGCGCTAAGGGTGAGCTGGCGCGCCTTTCCTCCCGCTCCGGCGGGGATCCTCGGGCGGCTCGACCAGATGCGCCGCTCGGTCGACTTCGCGAAGCTCTTGCGGACGTACGCGGTGTTCGCGGCGCCGATCCTCGCGGCGCTGGTCGTCAACGCCTTCCTGAACCACGCGAAGTTCGAGACCTGGAGCCCCTTCGATCCCGGGCACGAGTACCTCACAGTGGGCTGGCGCGGGCGAATCGTGCGGTGGGGACTCTTCAGCTACCACTTCCTCGGCAAGAACCTCGGCATCGCGGTCGGCAGCCTGCCGTGGCTCCCTGCGCGCGACCAGGTGGCTCAGTTCGGCGCGCCCTTCAAGATCAACGAGCACGGCCTGGCGCTCTGGTTCACGACGCCGCTGTACTTCTGGCTGCTCTGGCCCCGGCGCTTCGACGGCCAGCCCGAGCGGCGCTGGCTCTACGTCGTCACGGCCCTCTCGGTCGCGCTCCCGGCCGCCCTCGATTTGCTCTATCAGAACTCCGGATGGCGCCAGTTCGGCTACCGGTTCTCGAACGACTACGCCGTGCTCCTCTTCGTGCTGCTGGCGATCGGGGCCCGGCCGATGCGGGCGCTCTTCGCCACGTGCGCGGCGTGGGGCATCGCGTGGAACGCCTTCGGGGCGGGGACCTTCGACAAGGCGCCGTTCGACCGCTTCTACTTCCGCGAGGGGTCGCAGACGGTCGTGTACCAGCCGGACTGAGGGGCGCGATGCGGGCGAGCGCGTGCGCGTCGAATCCTGGGCCTCGCGCTGGCCGCCTGCCGGATGCCCGCGGCCGACCTCTCGGCGCCGGCGGGCGCCAACATCGAGCGAATGGCCGTCACCAGCAAGTCGTTCGGGTCGAACGAGCCGATCCCCGTCGACAACACCTGCGATGGCGCCGACCGGTCGCCCCAGGTGACGTGGAGCGCGCCGCCCCAGGGCACGAAGAGCTTCGCCATCGTCGCCGAGGACCCCGACTCGCCCGGCGGCACCTTCACGCACTGGATCGCCTACAACCTCAACGCCGACGCCCGCGAGATGCCAGAGGGCGCCGACCCGGCCTCCCTCGGCGGCGCGTCCGGCCTCAACGACTTCAAGCACGCCGCGTACAACGGCCCGTGCCCGCCGCACGGGGAGATCCACCACTACGTGTTCCGCGTCCTCGCCCTCGACGCCGTGCTGCAGGTCCCGCCCGAGCCCGGTCGAGACGCCATCGACACGGCCATGGGCGGGCACGTGATCGGCGTCGGCGCAGCCGTCGGCAACTTCTCGCACTAGAACGCGTCCCAGAACCGGGCGATACCTTCGCGAGCCCGCCGCGGGGGGGCGTCGCGGTACGTGAGTACCGCTCCTCGCCCCGTCGACGGGCTCGCTCGGTCTCCCCCGGTTCTGGGACGCGTTCTCGCAGCCTTGTGGGGAGGCTTGTGGACGCGCGCGCTCTCGCTTCGCTCGCGCGGGAGCCGGCAATCCCGCGTCGGACCGGCGGAGGCACCGGTCGGATGGCCGTTCGACGAGACTGCCCGGCCGGCGCGGCCCCCCCAAATTTCGTTAGCAAGCGAAGCAAGCGTACAGATTCGGGTCTGGGGGCCTTCGCGAAGGGCTGGTCTCCCCACGGGCCCTCGCGCGGCGGGGTCGGCGTTTCGCACGGCCTACGGCGACTTCGCAGCCCGAGCGAAGCGAGAGCCCGAGCGAAGCGAGAGCGCGAGCGAAGGATCAAGGACGGAACAGAACGCGTCCCAGAACCGGGTGAGACCGAGCGAGCCCGTCGACGGGGCGAGGAGCGGTACTCACGTACCGCGACGACCCCCGGCGGCGGGATCGCGAAGGTATCGCCCGGTTATGGGACGCGTTCTGTTGGGAGGGAGGCGCGCTGGCCCGCCTTCACGCCGTGGCGACGCGTCCAGCCGGCGTTCACCTCGAGCACGTATCGCGACGGGCAGCCCACGCCGCGCGAGCCGTCGTCGAGCGTCGGCGCGTTCTCGACGATGCCCACCACCAGCCCATCGCTGTCGATGTAGACGAGGTCGAGCGGGATGCAGGTGTTGTGCATCCAGAATTTGTGGTCATCGCGCACGCGGAGATCGAAGAGCATCCCGCGGTCGGCGCCCATGCTCTTCCGGTACATGAGCCCGCGCATGGTGTCGTGCTCCGAACGGACGAGCTCTGCGTCGACGCCCGCGGCTCCTGCTTCGGGAAAGGCGACGCGCACGACGGGGACCTCCGGCGGCCCTCCCTCGGGGTCCGCAGGACATCCGGCAGCCGGACCCGGCGCGACCGGCGGCGGGGGCTGCGACGGCGTTGGAAGGATGCAGCGTCCCTGTCCAGCGCCGTCGGGGCTCTGCGCGGTCGCCTGAGCGGGCGCGGGAGCCTCGGTCGCAGGGCCCGCGGGTTCACTGCTCGATAGCGTCGCAGACGACGGGGGCGCAGACGGGGACGACGCTGCGGGCGCGGTGGAGGTGCCCCGCTGCGAGAAGTCCTCGGGGGCAGCGCGCTGACACTCGGCCCCCACCAGCGTGGCCAGAAGCAGTGCGGGCGGAAAGCGCATGAGTGGCGCGTTTAGCAAGTCGTCCTTCGGACGACAAAATGAAAACGGCACCGCATAGGGGCTCGGGGGGGGAGAGCCGTCCTACGCGGTGCCGCAGGGGTCTATTGCGATAGGTATGCCAGCAGCGGGATTGCAGGATCCCCGCGAGTTCTGGGGGTCGGTGTTTCGGCGAGCGTTCAAAATCGAAAATGTAGCCACGAAAGCGATTTCAAAACTGAAATCTCGGGCGGGGGGAAAGGCTGTGGGCACACGACGGGCGACAGCACGCGACTCTCCGGAGGGGGACACACATCGCCATCGAAGGGGGTATGCGCGTGCGGCCGCGCCACGCCGCGAGGCAGGCTTGTCGCGGCACTCCGGGTGATGCGTGTGGGGTGCATGCGAGTCGTCCGGTTTGTGGCCAGGGCCGCGATGTCGCGCCGGCTGCCCTGACGATTCTCAGGACGCCGAACGGCGAGTAACGCCGCCCCTAGGCCTCAGGCCTTCAGGCTGCGGACCCCCGCGAGGTGCACCTTTCCAGGGAGGGCGCGGCCGACGGCGCTCTCCGCGACCTTCCCGGCTTCCACGAGGCGCTCGAGATCGATTCCCGTCGCGATGCCCATCCCGTGCAGCATGTACACAAGATCCTCCGTGGCGAGATTCCCAGCCGCCCCGGGGGCGTAAGGGCACCCCCCCATCCCTCCGACGCTGGCGTCGAAATCGCGAATTCCCATGTCGAGCCCGACGAGCACGTTCGCGAGGGCCGTCCCGCGGGTGTCGTGCATGTGCATGGCGAGCTTCGGCACGGGGATCTCCCGCAGCATGCGCTCGAGGATTCGCGCCGTGTGCCGCGGGGTGCCGACGCCGATCGTGTCGCCCAGCGAGACCTGGTAGCAGCCCATGTCCAGAAGGGTCTTTGCGATGGAGACGGCACGGTCGGGGTCGACGTCTCCTTCATACGGACATCCCCAGACGGTCGAGACGTAGCCGCGCACCCGGAGGCCCGCCTCGCGCGCGGGGCCCACGGTGGCCTCGAAGGCCTTCAGCGTGTCGGCGACGGTCTTGTTCACGTTCTTGCGGTTGTGGGTCTCGCTGGCCGAGACGAACACCGCGATCTCGCGGATGCCCGCCGCGAGCGCGCGCTCGAGGCCCTTGGGGTTCGGGCAGAGCGCGCTGAAGCTGACGCCCGGGGGCGGCGCCACGTGACGCGCGACCTCGTCCGCGTCGGCGAGCTGCGGAATCCACTTGGGCGAGACGAAGCTCGTGATCTCGATGCGCGTCAGGCCGGCGCTCACGAGCGCGTCGATCAGCCGCATCTTGGCTCGGAGCGGCACCGTCGCCCGCTCGTTCTGAAGGCCATCGCGGGGCGAGACCTCGTAAACCGAGACGCGTTCGGGGAGGTTCTGGAGCATCACGGGGGGCACCAGGGATGTTTGGTCGGGCTTGCCTCTCGCGCAAGCGGTGCCGGGGGAGCGGCCGCGACCCGCCAAAAGCCGCGCCGAGGGGGCGACCTCGGGCACGTCTGGACCCATGGCATGAGCTGCCGCTATCCTGACCCTTATGCAGGATGGTCCTGACCGCGACGGATCGTCGGGGCTGCGCGGCTGGTTGTCGGAGGTGTACATGCCCGCGCTGGTGTCGGCGCAGGCCGACCAGCTCGTGCGGCGCCTCGGGGATCGCGCGACGGTGGACGACCCCATCTTCGGGCGGACGACCGGCATGCCCGCGCTCGCCAGGTACCTCGACGAAGTGGCGGCGTGGCTGGTGAAGCACGAGGGGACGTTCGACCAGGCGGCGTTCGTCACCGGGTCCGATCGGGACGTCACCGAGGGCACGCTCTCGATGACGTTCGAGGGTCGCCGCGTGAAGGTGCCTGTCGCCGTGGTGGCCGAGCGGCGCCCCGAGCGCGAAGTCGAGATGCGCCTCTACTACTCGACCAAGCCCATCAAAGGCACCCGCGCCGTCCGCTCGCCTCTCCTGCCGAAGAACGACGAGGTCGCGGTCCCCGTGCAGGTCGCCGCCCAGCTCGACGCGCTCTCGCGCGCCGACATCCCGGCGGTCCTGGCGAGCTTCGAGAACGGAGCCAAGCTCCGCGACGCCGCCGGCGAGACGCACGAGAAGAAGGACGACGGCGGCCCGCTCCGCGCGTTCTACGAGAAGCTTTGCTCGACGCGCGAGGGCTCCGGCGTCCCCGCGCCGGGCAGCCGCGGCGCGGGCATCGAGGTCCTCAAGGGAGCCCGCGCCGACGACGGGCGCATCTGCGCGCTGGAGTACACGGTCGTCCGGGTGCGCGGAAAGAACGTGCCGCCCCAGGCGGGTCTCGCCGTGTACGAGCGCGGCGAGTCGGGCCTACTCCACAGCGTTCGCGTCTACGAAGACGTCGAAGTCTAGATCCCAAACTAGGGCAAGATTAGGCTAGAGCCGGGGAGGTCAGACGCCGACGAGGCGCATCTGCCGGCGGCTCGTCGCGGTGAACGGGATCGCGTACTGCCCCGAGAAGCACGCGTGGCAGAAGCTGGGCGTTCCCCCGAGCGTCTCGAGCATCCCGTCGAGCGAGAGGTAACCCAGCGAGTCGGCCGTGACGTACCGGGCGATCTCGTCGATGGAGTGGCTCGAAGCGATGAGCTCCCGCCGGGTCGGCGTGTCGATGCCGTAGTAGCAAGGCCACTGCGTGGGCGGGCTCGAGATGCGAAGGTGCACCTCGCGGGCGCCCGCGTCGCGCACCATCTTCACGATCTTGCGCGAGGTGGTGCCGCGGACGATCGAGTCGTCGATGACGACGACGCGCTTGCCGCGCAGCACCGGCGCCACGGGGCTCAACTTCAGGCGCACGCCGAAGTGGCGGATGCTCTCCTGCGGCTCGATGAACGTGCGGCCCACGTAGTGCGAGCGCATGAGGCCCATCTCGAAGGGCACGTCGCGCTCCGCCGCGAAGCCGATCGCGGCGGGCACGCCGGAGTCGGGCACCGGGACGACGACGTCGGCGTCGACGGGGTGCTCGCGCGCGAGCGCGCGACCAAAGGCCTTGCGCGTGTCGTAGACGCTGCGGCCGGCGAGCTTGGAGTCGGGCCGCGCGAAGTACACGTACTCGAAGACGCACATGCGCGGCGGGGCCGGCGGCATCGGCCGGAGCGAGCGCATGCCGCTGCCGTCGATGACGATCATCTCGCCGGGCTCGATGTCGCGCACGTACTCGGCGCCGATGAGATCGAACGAGCACGGCTCGCTCGCGATGACGTGCACGTCGCGCTTCGACGAGAGGAGCCCGAGGCACAGCGGGCGGATGCCCATGGGGTCGCGCACCGCGATGACCGCCTCTTCGGTCATGAAGAGCAGCGAGTAGGCGCCCTTCACGCGGGCGAGCGCGTCGGCGATGCGGTCTTCGACGGCGACCTCCTTGCTGGCCGCGACCAGGTGCACGAACACCTCGGTGTCGGTGTCGCTCTGGAAGATCGAGCCGCGCGCCTCGAGCTCCGCGCGGAGCTCCTCGGCGTTGGTGAGGTTGCCGTTGTGGCAGACGGCCAGCGAGCCGCGCGCGTAGTCGACCGCGATGGGCTGCGCGTTCTTGATGTGCGAGCCGCCCGCGGTGGAGTACCGCACGTGGCCGATCGCGACGCGGCCCGGCAGCTTCGCGAGCTGTTCCTGGTTGAAGACGTCCTGCACGAGGCCCATGGCCCGGTGGGCGTAGAGCTTCTCGTTGTCGGTGGTGACGATGCCCGCCGACTCCTGCCCGCGGTGCTGCAGCGCGTGCAGCCCGAGGTACGTCATGTTGGCGGCTTCGGGGTGATCGAAGATGCCGAAGACCCCGCACTCGTCGTGGAAGTGGTCGTCGTCGTCTGCGGAAGAGCTCAGCGGAGAAGTCCGGCCCTGAGAAGCGCCTTCGCGGGAGGACGTTGGATCGAGTACGACGAGGCGGCGCTTGGCATCGGGCATTCGGCGACCAGGAACCTAACCGCTGCACGCCCTCCCGACCAGGGGCGAAGTGTGCGAGCGCCCGCCGCCGCGCGCGAGTCGCGCCGCGAGACGGGCGTCAGAGTGGCCTAGCCTTGGGCTTTTCCGCGGTAGGTCGCGACGACGGAGATCGTGTACCGCGCGTGTTCGTGGTCGGCCGCGTCGAGCGGCACCGCGTCCATGGCCTCGCGCACGGCGGTCGCGCAGGCGCCGATGACCTTGCGGTCGCGCACCGAGCGGCCGCCCCTCGGTAAGCTGATGCGCACCTTTCGCCGGAGGAAGCTCACGTCCGCGACGTACTCGATCGTCCCGCCCGCGGGCGTGGACGAGCCACACGCCGCCGACTGCTCGATGGCCTGCGCGAGCGCCTGCTCGACCGCGGTGACGTGGTCGCACTGCTCGGCCGGCGTCTTGCGCGACCCCTTGTCGTGGCACGCCAGGACGCGCGCCTCGGAGACCTTGACCGGGGCGGGCTCGCCGCTGCCGGCGTCGACGAGCGCCAGCGGAGCGTGGGAGTCCTCCACGGCCAGCGCGGACGCCGAGGGCGCTCCGGCCGCCGCCCCGTCGGCGCCGGAGCGCGGACGCCGCCAGAGGTACAGACCCCCCGCGACGAGGATCATCCCCAGCACGGCCGATGCGACGAGCTGCCCGCGCGGCGGGCGCTGCTCCATGGGGAAGCCGTCGCCGCGGCTCCGGGCCCGCGTCGGGCGCGGGTCGCTGGGGGGATGCGAGCCCGGGGGAACGGACGGCGAGGTCACGCGTCGACCAGCGAGCGGACGTTGAGGCCCGTCTCGTAGCGCGCGATCGTCGCCGCGAGGTCGAGCCCTTCGGGCAGCGTGCCCTGCACCTGGCCGACCACCTGCTCGACGAGGTTGCGGGCCTCCTGCGAGCCGGGGCCGACCATCGCCACGCAGAAGCGCAGGGGGCCCGTGCGGCCCGCCGTGACGGCGATGAGCGAGAGGAGAAGCATGTCGGTCAGCTCGACCACGCGGCCGGCCGTGCGGCGCAGCGCCAGCATCTCGAGGATGGTCGGGCGCTCGCTGACGAGCCGGTTCGGCCCGCGGAGCTCGTACCGCGCGATGGTCAGCGGCGCCTCGACCCAGTCGGCGAACGCCGCCTCCTCGTCGAGGGCCTTCAGCATGTGCTCGCGAATGAGCAGCCCCGTGAGGCCGTCCCGCTTCTGGAGGTACGCGCGCGCGCGCCGGTGGTTCAGCCCGTCGCGGGCGAAGCTGACGAGCTTGAAGCGCAGCTCGCCGAGCTGCACCTCGCCGCCGTGCATCAGGTTGACGCTCTTGCGGCGCTCGTACGTGTGGTCCACGTACGTGCCGTTCGTGGACCCGACGTCCTCGACGATCCACGTCGCGTTCTGCCACTTGAGGAGCGCGTGCTGCCCGCTGGCCGTCGCCTCGGGCACGACGACGTCGTTGTCGGCGCGGCGGCCGGCGGTGACGACCGGCTTGTCGAGGCCGACGAGCTCCCCGACGAACTCCGGCGCGTTCGTGGCGAACGTCGCGAGGAGGGACTGGGCCCCCGCGACGAAGGACTGTGAGGCGCTGCGGCCCGGGGGCGGCCCCGGGTCGAGCCGCTCGCGGGGCACCTGGATCGGGTTGGTCGTGAGCGTGACCGGGTTGAAGAAGCGCAGGTGCCTGGCAGGCAGACGCTCCTGCGCGTCGTCGGCGAAGCAGCGAAAGACCTGCTTGATCTCGTCGATGCTGAGCCCCGCGGGCACGTCGAACATGATCTGCTGCCGCATCGGCTTGAGGCGCGGCTTGTAGCCGGGCTCGGGCACGCGGCAGGTCCACATCTCGAGGAGCGTGAGGCCGAGCGCGTAGACGTCGTCTTCGGGGCTCGCCCCGCCCGAGCGGATGCGCTCCGGGCTCATGTAGTTCGGCGTGCCGCCGTCGGGAGGGGCGCCGGGGCGCCGGGCGCTCGCGCGCGCGCGCTCCTTGGCGAAGCCGAAGTCGAGGACCATGGCCTTGCCGAACGACCCGTCGGGGTTCGTGGTGACCATGACGTTGCCGGGCTTGAGGTCGCCGTGGACGAGGCCCTGCTGGTGGATGGCCGCCACCCCGGACGCGACGTCGTGCGCGATGCGCCTGAACTCGTCGGAGGTGTAGCCGCCTTGAGCCTTCTTGCGCCGGATGTGCGTGTGGAGCGTCTGGCCCGTGATGTACTCCATCACCAGGATCGGCCCGTACGGGCTCGAGGCCAGGTCGTGCACGCGGCAGACGTTCGGGTGGCTGACCGAGCGCGCGAGGAGCAGCTCCTGGCGGAGCGCCTCGTCGTCGCCGGGCATGCGCGCCTCCTCGCGGACGATCTTCAGCGCGACCGCCTGCTGGGTCGTGCGGTCGTACGCGAGGAACACCTCGCCCATCCCGCCCTTGCCGAGGCTCTGACGGATCTCGTAGCGGTCGTTGACGACCGTCCCGTGCGTCAGCGGCGGCAGGCCGCTCCGACTGCCGTCCGTCATCGCCGCCTCGATTGAAGGCGATGCCTACGCATCAGACAACGCCTCGCTCCGCAAAGATCATCCCTCGAACCGCTCCGTGCCCGCGCAAGGCCCACGCGGAGGCGCCGGGGGCGCGACACCATGTTGCCACGCTTCCCAAGGTTACGCCCGACCGAGTTCCCAGGCTCTCACACGGGCGCCTCATTACGCTAGTCGCGTGTGGAGGCTCTCGAGCGCTTCGTCGAGCTTGTCGACCTGGGTCCCCCCCGCCTGGGCCATGTCGGGCCGGCCGCCGCCCGACCCACCGAGGGCCTGCGCGATGCCCTTGATGACGTCCCCAGCGCGGTAACGCCCCGTGAGGTCCTTGGACACGGTGAGGACCAGCATCGCCTTGGGCGGGTTGCCCTGGTCGGTCGCGCCCACCAGGACGACGGCACTGCCGAGCTTGTCGCGGAGCTTCTCGGCGACCTCCCGGAGGGTCGCCGCGTCGCCCACGGGGAGACGGACGGCCAGTGCCTTGCCCCCGGGCACGTCCCGCGCCCCCTTCAGCAGGTCGTCGAGCCCGCCGCCGGAGGCGCCGGCGCCGCCGCCGCCCATGGCGACTTTCCGCTTGAGATCCGCGATTTCCTTCTCGAGGAGGCGCTCGCGGTCGAGGAGCTTCTCGACCTTCTCGACGATGTCGTTCGGCGACGCCCGGACCGCGCGGGCCGCCCCGCGCAGCGCGCCCTCGACCGAGCGAACGTACGCGAGCGCGTTCAGCCCCGTGGCCGCCTCGATGCGCCGGACCCCGGCGGCGAGCCCCTGCTCGCTCACGATCTTGAACAGGCCGATCTCGCCGAGGGCCCGCGCGTGCGTACCGCCGCAAAGCTCGATCGAGTCCTTCGTCATCGTCAGCATGCGCACGACGTCGCCGTACTTCTCCTCGAAGATGGCCATCGCCCCGCGCTTCCGCGCTTCGTCGATGGGCATCACGTCGGTGAGCACCGGCGCGTCGGTCAGGACCTTGGCGTTCACCAGGTCCTCGATGCGCGAGAGCTCCTCGTGGGTGAGCGCCTTGCCGTGGGAGAAGTCGAAGCGCAGGCGGTCGGCCGCGACGAGCGAGCCCTTCTGCGTGGCCTGCTCCCCGAGCACGGTGCGGAGCGCCCAGTGCAAGAGGTGCGTCGCCGAGTGGTTCCGGCGCGTCGCGCTCCGGCGCTCGTGGTCGACCGCCAGCCAGACCCCCTCGCCCACCGCGAGGGCGCCCTTGGTCACGGTCCCGTCGTGCGCCACGAGGCCCGCGAGGGGCTTCTGCGTGTCCGTCACCTGGAAGACCGCGGGCTCGACGCCGCGCACCTCGAGCACGCCCGCGTCGCCCGCCTGCCCGCCCGCCTCGCCGTAGAACGGCGTCACGTCGGTGATGACGAACGCGCGCTGCCCCTCGGCGACGCGGTCGACGAGCTTGCCTTCGACGACGATCGCCAGGACTTTCGCCTCGGCCTCCTCGCGCTCGTACCCCACGAACTTCACGCCGGCGGCGGCGGTGCGCTGCACGGCCCCGAGCGCGTCGCGCCACACGTGGGCGATCGCCTCTTCGCCGACCTTGGAGCCCTCGCTCCGGGCCTGCGCCTCGCGGAGCGCCTGGTCGTACCCGGCGCCGTCGATCTGCACGCCGCGCTCGGCGGTGATCACCTCGGTGAGGTCCCGCGGGAAGCCGAACGTGTCGTAGAGCTTGAAGGCCACGTCGCCGGAGAGGACCTTCGACGTGCGCGCCGGCTCGCGCTGGAGCTCCTCCTCGAGGATCTTGAGCCCGCGCTCGAGCGTCTCGCGAAAGCGCTCTTCCTCGGCGCGCGAGACGCTGGCGATGAGCTCCTTGCGCTCCTCGAGCTCGGGGTAGTGGCCGCCCATGCGGGCCACGACGTCGAGCGCCACCTCGTGCAGGAAGGGCGCGCGGATGCCGAGGCGGTGCCCGTGGCGGACGGCCCGGCGCATCACACGGCGGAGCACGTACTCGCGCGCCCCGCGATCGGGGAACACGCCCTCGGCCACGAGGAACGCGGTCGTGCGCGCGTGGTCGGCGATGACCCGCATCGACACGTCGTCGTCGCCCTGCGTGCCGGCGTAGCGCTTGCCGCAGAATCTCGCTGACCTTCTCGACCAGGCCCCGCAAGATGTCGGTCTCGTAGTTGCTCGTCACGCCCTGGAGGGCGCTCGTCACGCGCTCGAGGCCCATGCCGGTGTCGACGCAGGGCTTCGGCAACGACGCGAGCTTCGCCTCGCCCGACGGCTCGAATCGACCGCTCGAACTGCATGAAGACGAGGTTCCACAGCTCGGTCCACCCGACCCCGGCCGGCGTGGGCTCCTCGCCGAAGCGGCCGTAGGGCACGCCGCCGGTCGCCTCGCCGTTCCACCAGTGGATCTCGGTGCACGGCCCGCACGGACCGGTCTCGCCCATCTGCCAGAAGTTGTCGCCGGGCATGCCCGGGATGCCGAGGATGCGGTCGTCGCCCAGCCCCGTGACCTTGCGCCAGATGGCGCGGGCCTCGTCGTCGGCCGGCAGGCCCTCGGCGCCACCGAACACGGTGATGAGGAGGCGCTCTTCGGGGAGGCCGTACACCTTGGTGAGGAGCTCCCACGCGTAGGCGATGGCGTCTTCCTTGAAGTAGTCGCCGAAGGAGAAGTTCCCGAGCATCTCGAAGAACGTGTGGTGCCGCGCGGTGACGCCGACGTTCTCGAGGTCGTTGTGCTTGCCCGAGATGCGGATGACCTTCTGGCTCGAGGTCGCTCGCGTGTACGGGCGCGTCTCCTTGCCGACGAAGACGTCTTTGAACTGGACCATGCCCGCGTTGGCGAACATCAGCGTGGGGTCGTTCTGCGGGACCAGCGACGAGCTCGGGACGGACTTGTGCCCCCGGCTCTCGAAGAACTCGAGGAACGCGCGGCGGACCTCGGCGGAAGTTCGGGACATCGTCGCGCGGCTATAGCATGGGCGCGGTCACCGCGCGGCCACCAGCAGCCCCTGCTCGGCCCCCCTCAGCGCGCTCTGCACGGCGCCCTGCACGGCGTCCTCTTCCAGCTTGCGCCGGGCGGCGTCGCTCAACTCGGTGCCGCTGCCGAACGTGGTGGCCGCGCCCGAGACCGTGCCCTTGAGCGTCTGCCCGCGGCGCACGGCGAACTCGACGTGCACCTGGACCTGGGTCGAGCCGCCGACCTTGGCTTCGACCACCTGCGTGACATTTCCGTCGAGCGTGATGACGGGCACGTGGCGCGCGGCCGCTTGCTGGCGGAGGCCGTCGTCGTCCTCGTCGAGCAGGACCGTGTTGCGCATGGCCTGGGCCCGCGTCTTCGCCGCGTCGCCGAGCACCTGCTCGAGCTCTTCGACGCGGATGCCGCTGTGGTTTCGCATCGCGCCCAGCTCGACCAGGTAGCGCACGCCGGCCGGAAGCCGCCGGGGCCCGTCGGTCGCTTCCGCTGCGGCGCCGGCCGCGTGCTTCAGCTGCGTGCGCGCGGCACGAAGCTGCGCGACGACGCTCGGAGACTGCTCCTGCCCGAGCCGGCGCTCGATCGCCGGGATCGCGTCGGGGTCGCCCACGCTGCCGAGCGCGCGGGCGACGGCCACGCGCACGGCGGGGTGCGAGTCGCCGAGGGCTTCTTCGAGGGCCTCGCGCGCCCCGTCGGGCCGCGTGTGGCCGAGGGAGAGCGCCGCGTTCACCCGTACTCGAAAGTCGCTCGACTCGGCGAGGTCGCGCATGGTGACGTTCGGATCCTCGGCCCGGGCGACCCCCGAGGCTGCCGTGGCGAGCGCGCTGCCCACCAGCAAGCACCCGAGAAACCGACGCAGAAACCGAGACCGTTCGAGGACCGCCATTCGAAGGAACCCCTTCTCTTGTGACGCCGTGACGCGTTCCGTGAGGATGAGTTTGCGTGTTTCGTGCCCGAGCCTGGCCGGCTGGGCGAGCGGATCACCGAGCCAGCAGTTCTCGGACCTCCCTCTCGACGACGGCCTCGTCGCCGCCGCGCAGCGCGACCGCGCGCGGCGCGCCGCCACAGCCGAGGCGATGGATCGCACGCGCGGCCATCGCGAGCGCACGGGCGCGTTTCGGCTCGAGGGCACGGAGCACCACAGTCTAGATAGAACCCATCGGGCGGGTTGAGCTCAAGGGCAAGCTATCTGCGGCGGGCGCGATCGCTCGGGAAGTGTGCGCGTCTATGAGGCGCTCGGCCGCGCGAACGCTCATCCTCGCTTGACACCCACCAGCCAGTGGGACCAGGTAATGACGGATGGCGTCGCGCTCCTTCGGCTTGAGCTTCTCCGCGCTCTCGGTAGCGCTCGTCCTCTCGTGCGGCTCGTCTGCCAGCCCCAAGCCGGCGCAGAGCAGCGGGTGCGTGTCGACGACGGGCCCGTGCCCGCCGCCGGTGACCGGAGGCGGAGGGGGCGCGGCGCCCTCGAGCGGCAGCAGCGGATCGAGCTCTCCTTCCGATGCGGGCGAAACGGAGAGCGACGCGACGACCACGTGCGCAGGGGCGACCACGATTTTCAGCGCCGCCGGCTCGACGTGCGCCGGGTGCGTGGTCGACAACTGCTGCGCGGGCCCGACGGCCTGCCCCAACGACCCCTTGTGCGTGGCGATCGCGACGTGCGTGGAGAACACGTGCGTGGGGGGCGCGGCCGCGTCCTGCTTCGACACGTGCGTGGCGACGGCGCAGCCCGCGGCCGCGTCGGAGTACACGACGTTCCAGCAGTGCGTCGGCACCACGTGCCCCGGCTGCCCGTCTCTCGCCGCCGGCTCGCTCTGAGGCGGCTGGGGGCGGGCCCCCCGAGAAATCGGCTGAAATCGACTTTGATCGCCTCGCGGCCGATTGTCGCCGCATGGCAATCCCCATTCCCCACATCCCGAACTCGCGGGCGCGCGCGCCGCGGTCCTCGGGTCCGGAACCCGCGCGTCCCGAACCGTCCTCTCGCACGAGCCTCGCCGACCTGCTCGCGCCGGATCCCCCGCCGGCCTCGGAGCTCACCGAAGCGGCGCTCGCGGCCATCGACGGCGCAGCGCCCGGCGTCGACCTCGCGGCGTTCTGGGAGAACATCCTCCGCGGCGAGATGGTCGTCTGCGGGCACGGCGCCTCGCCTTCGGGTCGCTACGTGTTCGCGCGCGCCGCAGGCGGCGCGGGCCCGAGCTGCCGCGCCCTCAACGGTCAGGCGACCGCGGTCCTCGTGCGCGTCCTCGGCGGCGAGCAGCAGAAGACCGTCGCCTTCGACCTCGACATCGCCTGCTCCACGGCCTCCAAGTGGTACAAGGACGCGCTCCGGAACCTCCGGATCGAGGAGACCCCCATCCCCCTCCCCCTCGTGATCGCCGCGCAGGCGTGGTCCTCGGGAGGGCAGCCCCCCGTCGACGCGCGGGGCGCGCGCTTCAAGTTCGCCGGCGACGCGTACTTCGTGGTCGTCGTCCCGCCGCCCATGGTCCGCGACGACGGCGTCCTCACGCAGGCCGAGCGCATGGTCGCCCGCCTCCTCGTCGAGGGCGAGCCGCGCCAGCAGAATCGCTCTCCGCCGCGACACGTCCGCCCAGACCGTCGCCTGCCAGCTCCGCAGCATCTTCTCGAAGTACCGCCTGACGGGCCGCTACTCGCTCGTCGCGCGCGCCACGCAGCTCGGCTGGTTCAAGGGCTGAGCGCCGCTCAGTTTCGCCCGCAGCCGCCGCGCACCACCAAGTCCCCGGCCGTCTCGGGCCAGAACGCCGGACCGTCCGTCGCTCGCGTCGTGAGCGCGCGCTCGAACTCCTCGATGGTCTGCTCCATGCGGAGGATCTGCTCCGGCATCGAGAGCGTCTCGATCATCGGAAGGAGCCCGAATCTCGTCCCCGTCGACGTGACGATCGAAGGACGCCGAGAGCCGCGCCATCGCGACCGCGAAGGCGCGATCGTCGTCGATGCCGCCGACGACGCTCAGCAGGGCGTCGAGCGAGCGCTCGATCTCCATCGCGAGGTTGCCCACCCCCAGGAGCTCCTCCGCGTAGGGGTAGAGCACGAGCTGCTCCACCGTCGCATGCGCGACCAGCTCCTCCGCGAGCTGCACGACGCGCGCGCGCCGGGCGCGCGGGTCGAACTCCAGCGCGGCCATGCGCGTCTGCAGGCCCCGGTGGCGACGCCGTAACAGCTCGCTCAAGGAGACGACTACGCCCATTCGTGGGGCATGTGCATGCCGCGTTCCGCGGCCCGCCCCTCGCGCGCCAACTCGACCGGGGCGACCCCCGGGGACTAGGGCGACGCGGCGAGGTGCTTCTCGAAGAACGCGACGGCCCCGCCGAGCATGAGGACGCGGTTTTCGCGCTTCTGCGCGCCGTGGCCCTCGTCGGGGAAGATCATGAGATCGCACGCCACGCCGCGGCGCTCGAGCGCGTCGTGGATCTGAATCGCCTCGCCCGCCGGCACGCGTGGATCGCTCGCGCCCTGCATGATGAGGAGCGGCGCTTTCGTTCGATCGACGTACGTCATGGGGGAGAGCTTCGCCAGCGCGTCGGCGTCGCGATCGGGATCGCCGTACTCGCTGATGCGGAGGATCCGGCGATAGGGCGCGGTGTTGCGGAGGAAGGTGCGGAGATCGCTGATCCCGACCACGTCCACGCCTGCGTCGTACGCGCCCGCGAACATCGTCATGCCCATCAGCACGGAGTAGCCGCCGTAGCTGCCCCCGAAGATGCCCACGCGCGGCGCCTTGCCCCCGGCCGCGAAGCGGGCGCGAGCCCATTTGGCCGCGTCCTCGATGTCCGTGATGACCTCGAGGCGCTTCGGCCCGTCGTCGGCGTGAAGCCAGGTCTTGCCGTAGCCATCGCTGCCGCGGACGTTGGGCTCGACGTACACGAAGCCCGCGTCGATGAACATCTGGGCGCCGACGCTGAAGCCGGGCCGCGCCTGCGACTCGGGCCCGCCGTGGAAGCTCACGACGACCGGGCACGGCGCGGAGGCGCATCGCGCGGGCGTGCGGACGAGCACCGGGATCTTGGTCCCGTCGCGCGCCGGGTACGACTCAATCGTGGCCCGCGCGAACCGGGTCGTGTCGACCTCGGGGGTGCTGGGCTCGCTCCAGCTCTCGAGCTTCCCGGTGGTCCAGTCGAGCACGAACGCGTGGAGCGGGTGCCGCCCGTCGTCCACGCCGAGCGTGGTGTAGCGCCCGTCGGGCGTGGTCTCGCCGAAGTACACGTGGTCGGCCTCGGGGAAGGCCGGGAGCGCGACCGGCTTCAGGCTCTTCCCTTCGAGCGCGTGGAGCCGCGTGAGGCCGGCCTCGTTCACCGTGTAGAGCACTCGCGCGCGCTTGCGATCGATGGTGAAGGCGTCGACGTCGAAGCGGATGTCCTCGCCGAGGGGAGTCAGCTTCCCCTCCTTGAAGTCGTACAGCCGGCGGAACTCGCCGAGCTTGTTCGTGAGCACGAGCAGCTCGCCCTCGCGCGCCCCGTATCGCGCGTCGTACTCCTCGAGCTCCCCCTGCCCCAGCAGCGGCGTCAGCACCTTCTTCGCCGGATCCCACTCGAAGTACTCGGCCGTGACCGACCCGGTCTCCTTGCGCAGGAGCAGGCGCCCGTCGTCCTTCAGGTCCGAGACGCGCCAGAGCCCCGGTTGCGCGTCGAAGGCGACCTCGCGCTGCTTCTTCGCGAGGTCCCAGCGATAGACCACGTACGAGTCGCGCTTCCCGTCCTTCGCGTCGTTCGCCGTGAAGTACACGTACCGCGAATCGCTCGAGACGCCCTCGAAGCGCGTCTGGACGCCCGGCACGTGCTGGATGACCTCGAGCGGGCCGCCGCCCGCGGGCTGCACGTAGAGCCCCGGGTTCTCCTCCCCTTTGCGGTCGCGCTGGATGACGAGCCACCGGCCGTCGGGCGTGATGTCCGCGAGGGTCGTGCTGTCTTCCCCCGCTGTGAGCTGCTGCGGGAACCGGCGCGGCCCGTCGGCCCGCCACACCTGGCCGATGCCCGTGATGCTCCAGGGGAAGTAGAGCGCCTTGCCGTCGGGCGAGAGGGTGCCCGCGCCGGGGGCCCGCACGTCCATGAGCGCCTGGATGCGGCGCGAGACCTCGGGCGCGAGGGCCACCGGCCGGTACTTCGCGAGGACCTCGGGCGCGATCGTCTCGACGCCGTGGCCCGTGTAGCTCGACGCGCTCGACGCGGGGGCCTCGGCCGGCTCGGACACCGACGGCGCCGGGGGGAGCGTGCCGGGCCCGGGCATCGCCGAAGTGACGGGCGGCACGGGCGTGAGCAGCGGCGCCCCGCCGCACCCCGCGACCGGCGCGAAGGCGGGGGCCGTGGCGGCGAGCAAGAGGAGGACGGCGGCCGTTCGGTTCATGCGACTTCGACTTCTAGCCGCTTCGTCGTCGCGCCGCCCAGGACATCGAAGGCCTTCACGAGCGCCACGTAGCGGCCGGGACCCTCGTACGCGTGCGTCGCGGTCAGCGGCAGGACGCCCTGAGGCGCGGGTTTCCCCGCGCCCGGCCGCGCCCGCGCCCGCCACGCCCGGGAGCCGGCGTGCAGAGCCCCGCCGCGGTGGTCCCAGTCGACGCACCACCCCTCAATCCACTGCGACCAGTGCTCGACCCCTGCGCGCGCGGGGGCCGGCACCGCGCGGGCAGGCAGTGCGAAGGAGGCGAGCTCGATGGTCGCGCTGCGACCGTCCACCGCGACGCGCGCGCCGAGCCGTCGCCGCGCGGCGTCCTCGAGGGGCGGCGACGCCTCGCCCTGGGCCTCGCGCGGCACCGCGCGCTGCACGACGAGCGACTTCACGCCGGGGAGGCTCAGGAGGCGCTTCCTCGTCGCGTGCACGGCGATGGGCGACACGTCGCACGCGACCCAGCGGCGCCCGAGCTTCTCGGCCACGACGGCGGTCGTGCCGGACCCGGCGAAGCAGTCGAGCACCAGGTCGCCCGGGCTCGACGACGCGCGGACGATGCGCGCGACGAGCGACTCGTTCTTCTGCGTCGGGTAGCCGACCTTCTCGCCGGAGAACGACATGATCTGGATGCTGTCCATCCGGTCAATCTCGCTCCCGTTCCACACGTCCTCGATGGGGTACCCCTCCCCGCGCGGCGGCTTGCCGTCGCGCCGCACGTACCCCGGCGGGTACGGCACGTACTCCTTGTGGAAGGTCGCGGGGCGCCCGCCCTTCGCGTAGAAGAGGAGCGTGTCATGGTTGCGGATCCAGCCGCGCGCGCGCGACTTGAACCCGCTCACCCAGCCGATGCGCCAGACGATCTCGCGCTGGAAACCGCCCGGCCCGAACACCTCGTCGAGCACCACCTTCGCGTAGTGGGCCGCGTGGGCGTCGAGGTGCACGTAGAAGCTTCCCCCGTCGGCGAGGAGCTCGAACAGCATGCGCGCCGCGCCGTCGAACCACGCGAGCCACGCGTCGAGGCCGCGCGCGTCGCGGTACGCCGGGATGGCGAGGCGGGGCGTGCCGTCGGGCGCGCCGGGGATCGAGGCGCGGAAATCGAAGGCGCCGCCGGTCTCGAACGGCGGGTCGACGTAGACGAGGGCCACCTTCCCCGTGAGCTCGCCCGCGAGGGCCGGGAGCACGTTCGCCTGGTCGCCGAGGAGGAGCCGGTTGCGCCAGCCGCCCTCGCCGCCGCCCTCGTGCACCTCCTCGGTGCGGAGCGGGAGCGCGACGCGCTCGGGCACGACGCGAACGCCGTCGCGGTATTTGCCCTCCCAGACGATCTCGGCCACGCGGTTGCCACTTCTAGCCCTCCGCGGAGGCGCGGACCAAGTAACGGGGGCCTCGCTACTTCATGTACCCCATCATCGGCTCGAGGTCGTCCGCGGTGGGGACGGCCTTCGGGGGCGCGCGGCGGCCCATCGTCGGCGAGACGTGCGGCGGCGACGGCGAGACGTGCGGAGGCGTCGGCTTGCCCTGAAGCGCCTGCTGCGGGCCGGGCACGACCATCTCGCCGAGCATGGGCATCGGAGGCGGGGCGCCCATCATCGAGACGAGCTGCTTGGGGTGGGCGTCGACGTGCGGCTCGATGCCGCCGTGCACCGCCATGCGGTTCGCGATCACCGCGTTGGCCGCTGCCAGCAAGCTCGCCACCGCCCCGTACGCCACGCGGCGGCGGCGCACGCGCCGGGCGCCCACCGGGCAATCGGCCGTCACGACCGTGCCGTCCGCCCGGCGGTACAGGCGCACGCACACGTTGCCGGCCCGCTCGGCGAGGAAGGCCTCGGCCTCTTCGCGCGGCATCGCCGACAGGTTGTAGACGTTCTTCTCGCACTGCCCGCAGAACCGGACGCGCTCGTCGCCGGCCATGTCGTCCCAGCTCGCACTGCAGGGGGAGGCGACGCGCACCTCCTCGAGGAGCGGCAGACCGCGGCGCCATCCCCCTCCCTGAAGCATCCCGTCGACCTCGGCGAGCTCGCGCTCGAGCGCGGCCGCGCGCTTCGCATGGTCCTCGGCTTCGCGCGCCGCCTTGCGACTCTCGGCGAGCTGAGCCTGGATGTGCTCGCGACGCGCGCGCAGGGACTCGAGGGGGTCGCGGTAGCTCATGCTCCCTACGACGTTCCTGAGCCCGAAAAGTTTCCCGGATCGGCGCTATCGTCGGTGCTTAGGACACCTAGATGGACCTCTCCTTCACCCCCGAGCAGCTCGCTTTCCGCGACGAGGTGCGCGCCTGGCTCAAGACGGCCATGCCCGCGCACATCCGCGAGAAGGCGGAGGTCGACGGCAACTTCGAGCACCGCGAGGTGATGGAGTGGCACAAGGTCCTCTTCGGGCGCGGGTGGAGCGCCCCGCACTGGCCCGCCGAGTACGGCGGCCCCGGCCTCGACGCGGCGTCGCGCTTCATCCTCACCGAGGAGCTCGAGCTCGCCGGCGCGCCGCAGCTCAGCCCCTTCGGCCTCTCGA
Organism: uncultured delta proteobacterium; assembly: GCA_963797395.1. GTDB lineage: Bacteria > Myxococcota_A > Polyangia > Polyangiales > Polyangiaceae > Palsa-1150. The sequence continues at coordinate 1,615,269 of CAWCPA010000006.1, read as the reverse complement.
TGGTCGGCCCCCTCCTCATGCAGTTCGGCACCGACGCGCAGAAGAAGCGCTTCCTGCCGAAGATCCTCGCGGGCGAAGAGGTGTGGTGCCAGGGCTACTCCGAGCCGAACGCGGGGAGCGATCTCGCGTCGCTGCGGCTCCGCGCCGAGGACGACGGCCAGGGCCACTTCGTCATGAACGGCCAGAAGACGTGGACCACCCACGCCCAGTACGCCGACTGGATCTCTGCCTCGCGCGGACCGACACGCACGCGAAGAAGCAGGAGGGCATCGGCTTCATCCTGGTCGACATGAAGACGCCGGGCGTCGTCGCCAAGCCCTTCCTCACGATCGGCGGCACGCCCGCCTTCTCCGAGACGTTCTTCGAGAACGCCATCGTCCCGCGCGAGAACCTCGTCGGCCCCCTCAACGGCGGCTGGACGATCGCCAAGGCCCTGCTCGGGCACGAGCGCACGCTCATCGCGGCCGTCGGGCAGTCGACGCGCACGCTGCGCCGGGTGAAGCGCCTCGCCAAGCAGACGATCGCGAACGGACGCCCGCTCTTCGAAGACCCCGGCTTCCGCGCGAAGATCGCCCGCATGGAGGTGAAGCTCCGGTCCCTCCAGATGGCGAACTACCGCGCGCTCGCGAGCGCGCAGCTCGGGCACGCCCCCGGACCGGAGGCCTCCATCCTCAAGATTCGCGGCTCCGAGGTGCTCCAGCAGTGCTTCGAGCTCGCGATGGAAATCATGGGCCACGACTCGCTCGCCTGGTTCAACGAGCCCGGCGTCGTGCCCGCCAACGAGCAGTGGGTCGCCCCCGCGTTCAACTACACGCGCGCGACGACGATCTACGGCGGCTCCAACGAGATCCAGAAGAACGTCATCGCCAAGCTGATCCTCGGTCTCCCCTCCCGATAGGCCACCATGCACTTCGACCTCACCCAGGACCAGAAGCTCCTCGTCGAGACCGCCTCGGCGTTCGTCCGCAAAGAGTCGCCGGTGACGCGCCTGCGGGCCCTCCGCCAGGACGACCTCGGCTACTCGAAGGACGTCCTCAAGCATATGGGCGACCTCGGGTGGCTCGGCATCCTGTTCCCCGAGGCGGTCGGCGGCTTCGGCGGCACGTTCTCCGACGCGGCCCTCGTCGTCGAGAAGCTCGGGACGACGCTGGTGCCCGAGCCCTACGTCGCGTCGCTCGTCCTCGCGGGGTCCATGCTCGCCGCGCTCGGCACGGACGAGCAGAAGAAGCGCTGGCTCGAGCCTGCAATCGCGGGGACGACGTCGCTGGCGCTCGCGTACGCCGAGCGCGAGAGCCGCTTCGAATCCGCTCCGCGTCGCCACGCGCGCGGCCCGCACCGGGGCCTCGTACAAGCTCGACGGCGAGAAGGTGTTCGTGCTCAACGGCCACGGCGCCGAGGCGATCGTCGTCACGGCGCGCACGTCCGGCGACGTCGCCGGCCCCGAGGGCGTCTCCGCCTTCGTCGTCGACCGGGGCGCCCGCGGCGTCACGATCCGGCCCGTCAAGACGATGGATGGCCACCGCGCGGCGATCGTCACGATGGCGGGGGTCGAGGTCGGCGCCGATCGACGGCTCGGCCCCGAGGGCGGCGCGGCCGCGGCCCTCGAGCGCACGATGGACCTCGGCGCGGCGGCGGCCTGCGCGGAGGGCGTCGGCATCATGCAGACCGTGCTGGCGATGACGCGCGACTATCTGTGCACGCGCGAGCAGTTCGGCGTGAAGATCGGGACGTTCCAGGCGCTCCAGCACCGGTGCGTCGACATGTTCATCGAGACGGAGCTCGCGCGCTCCGCGTCGATCATGGCGAGCATCCGCGTCGACGACCCCGACGAGGTCACCCGCAAGAGCGCCGTCTCGGCGGCGAAGGTGCAGCTCGCGGTGAGCGGGCGGTTCGTCACGCAGCAGGCCATCCAACTCCACGGCGGCATCGGCATCACCGACGAGCACGACGTGGGGCTGTACTTCAAGCGCATGCACGCGCTCAGCACCCTCTTCGGCGACGAGGAGTACCACCTCGCTCGCTTCGCTTCCCTGCCGTCGTTCGAATAGGTCCCCGGCGTACGCCCCGGAGGATCGGGCACCCTCGACGGATCCTCGGGCGCCCTCGACGGATCCTCGTGTCCCCCCGACGTGCCAGCGGTCGCCTTCGGCGAGGAAGCCAGGGCCTCCGGCGGAGGCGACCGGTTCTCCGCCGTGGGCGACCGGTCATCCGCCGCGGGCGACCGGTCATCCGCCGTGGGCGACCGGTCATCCGCCGCGGGCGACCGGTCATCCGCCGTGGGCGACCGGTCATCCGCTCGGGGCGACCGCCTCAGCGACCGATGTAGGAGCCGAGCTCGCGCTCTTCCGAGATGGCGCGCAGCTTCTTCAGGGCGGCCGCCTCAATCTGCCGCACGCGCTCGCGCGACAGATTGAAGGACTTCCCCACCTCTTCGAGGGTCTGCCCCGGGCCGCCATCCATCCCGAAGCGGAGGCGGAGGAGCTGCTGCTCGCGCGGCGAGAGCAGATCGAGGAGCGCGCGCGTCTGGACCTGCATGCGGCCCTGCGCGAGCTGCTCGTCGGGCGCCGGAGAGCGCAGGTCGGCGACACGATCGCCGAGCTGCCCGCCGTCGCCCGCGTCCCCGAGGGGAGCCTCGAGACGCAGCGGCTCGCGAACGAGACCACGGATGGCCCGCACCTTGTCGATGGGCAGGCCGCTCTCGCGCGCCAGCTCCTCGTCGCTCGGGTCGCGGACGCCCTGCTGGGCCATCGCCCGGCGCACGCGCTCGAGCTTGTGACGGCTCTCGAGGAGGTGCACGGGGACGCGGATCGTCTTGCTCTGGTCGGCGAGGGCGCGCGCCATGGCCTGGCGCACCCACCACGCCGCGTACGTCGAGAACCGGTGCCCGCGGCGCCAGTCGAACTTCTCGACGGCGCGAATGAGGCCGAGCTGCCCTTCCTGCACGAGGTCGTGCATATCGAGGCCCTGCCCGACGAACCGGCGCGCGTAGGTGACCACGAGCCCGAAATTCGCCCCGACGAACTCGTGCACCGCGCGCTCGGCCTCGCGACGGCCGCGCGCGAACGAGCGGCGCGTGCGCTCGTCGGCGCCGCGCGTGCGGAGGGCGCGCCCGATCCGATCGAACACCGACCGCTCGAAGCGCATCGTGGAGAGCTCCATCGCCAGCCGCGTGCGGCGGCGCTTGCGGCGCTCGCGCGTCGCCTCGTCCCGCGCGGCCTTCGCCGCGACGCCCGACGCCGCGCGCTCGAGGAGGCGCACGAGCCGCTCGATGCCCACGGGGGTGTCCGCATCCTCCTCCGCGTTGCGGAGGATTTGCGAGGGCAGCACCCGGCCATCGCGCAGCTCGGCCGCGAGCGCACGAAGCGGAACCGCCGCGTGGGCCGTGCCCAGGAGCGCGTGCAAAGCGTCTCGCTCACCCGCTTCGATACGCTGGGAGAGGTCGACCTCTTCCTCGTGCGTGAGGACGCGCCTCCGCGGGCCCCGCGGCGCAGCCGGGGGTGCGATGGACGCGGGAGCGGCGTCGTTCGCGACGGCTGCGTCGCCGAACGGGTTGAGCTCGAGCGGTTCTTGGCGGATTGGCTCTCGCCGTGCGGGTCGCGCAGGAGCGAGGGCAGTGCTAGGTACGTTCACGGGGGGCTTACGGGGTTGGGATGCCGAGCGATGGAGTAGGGTCGCTCTCGAGGGTGGACAACAGACGGCCTGTACCGGCCCTTCCCGCCGGAGGCCATACATTAACCATGGCAGGCGTTTTGGCCAGAGGGTTTCGAAGGCCTATGCGGGCCTTCTGGGGCCGTGACCTAGCGAGCGCAACCCGGCCTTTTTAGGGACTTTGCGCTTTCACGCCCGGTACGCGCGCGACCTGGCAGGCCTGCCAGTTCTACGCGGCCCGGCGCGGGTGGTTTCGTCCGCCGCGCGCGAATCCGTGCAGTCTGCGGATGACAGAACCCTGACGAAGCGGACGAGACGCTCGGGCCTCGGGCCTTTTCTCCCCAGGTCTCGGGCCCCCGCCCCGGCTGCTGCGGCGCTGGGCCGAAAGCTCAGGGCGTCGCGGAAGGCGCGGGGACCTCAGCCGGAGGGGCGGATCCCGATTTCTCGTTGCGGACCGCCACGTTGGCGTCCCGGTGGGTCACCATCAGGTGCGCGTGGCCCGCCTGGTCGGGGTAGCCGTAGCGGAAGGCCAGCTCCCTCGTGGGCTCGGTCTTGAAAAGCTGCTTCAGGTCGTCGGCGTCGCGCTTGTCGTAGGTGCCGAAGAGGGCGGGGCCGTCGAAGGTCCCATAGGTGTCCTGGACGAAGCCGGCCGGCTGGGCGAACCGAGGGGGAATGCCCGTCGAGTCGGAGATCATCCAGTCGGTGTGGTCGATGAGCCAGCCGCGGATGGTCGAAAAGTGGTCGTTCCAGAGCAGGTGGCTCGCCGCCTTCGTCATCGCCGCCACCTTCCCCTTCGCGTTCAGGTGCGCGAGGAGCGACGGGTCGTCCTTGAGGTTGGTGTCGTCGAGGTTGTACGCGATGTGCCGGAAAACCCGGGTCGGGCCGGCGCCCCCCGTGGGCCGGAACCGGAGCTCGACGTCGTCGAAGAGCTTCCGGAGCGCGACCGGGTGGTGCGCCTGAGCGTCGATGTCGGCCTGGGTGACGTAGGCCAGGGTGCCGTCGGGCTGCAGCTTGAAGTACCGAAGGCTCACGGGCTCGTAGCCGTGGACCACCAGCGCCGCGAGGTCGAACACGACCTCCCCGGGCACGTCGGCGTGCGCTTCCTTGTCGAGGTTGTCGGTGCGGGAGTGAGCCTTCTCGAAGAGGCGCTCGAGGTGGGAGCGGTGCACGGAGAGCTCGTGCGCGAGGCGCTCGGGCGGCAGGTGATCGATGGGCCGGATGTCGCCGGTGGGCTCGAGCGAGATGGTGGTGAGCTCGGTCGCGTCGGGGAAGGTCGCGAGGGCGCTCGCCAGGTCGCCGCCGCCGAACGGGTACACGACGGTGCTCGGCAGGTTCTTCGGGCGCAGCGACGCGAGGAAGGGCTCCGCGACCTCGACCCACTGCTTGCGGTAGTCGCCGTAGGCGTGCTCGAGCTCAGTGCAATGCTTGGCGACGACGTCGGCGCTGAACTTCGACGGAACGTCGCCGGCGCCGCAGACGGCGACCCGATAGATGACGCGCGCCTGCTCGATGAGGTCGAGGCCCTCGAGCGGCGTTTCCGGCGCGCCGCCGGGGGGAGCGCTCGACGCGCTCGGTGCGGCCGCGGCGGACGAGGCCGAAGCCGAAGGCGCGGACGAGGCGGCCGCCGAGGCCGACGGGGCGGCGACGGGGGCTGCGCTTGGCGAAGCCGAGGAGGACGCGACGGCGTCGGGCGTCGGAGGGCGCGCGCACGCCGCGGCCAGCGCGCAAAGCACGGCAAACGAGGGGACGACGACGGTGAGCCCCACGAACCTACAGCGAATCATCGAGTCTCCTGCGAAGGGTCGTTCTTCATTCGAAACAGCACGTACGCCGGCACCCCCGTCGCCACGATGGCGACGAGCCCGATCACGGCTGCCCGCCCGCCGTGCTCTCCGTATTGCACGACGTTCCAGAGGATCCAGAGGTTGATCGCCACGAAGAGCCCGGGCACCACGGGGTAGCCCGGCACGCGGAAGGGCCGCCGCGCGTCGGGCAGGCGGACGCGCAGCACGAACACGGACGCGACGGCGAGCGTGGAGAAGGCGACGATGGCGAACATCGCGAAGGTCACGAGCTGGTCGAAGCTCCCGCTGACGAGCTCCACGGAGGCGATGAACCCCTGCGCCACCAGCGCGAGGATCGGCGACCCGGTGCGCGGATGGAGGCGCGCGAAGGCGGCGGGGAAGAGGCCGTCGCCGGCCATCGCCTGGTAGATGCGCGGCCCGACGAGCACCGTCGCGTGCAGGGAGCTCAGCACGCAGACCGCGATGAGGGGCGAGAGCAGCGCCGCCACCGTGGGGCCGCCGAGCCGGACCGCGGCCGCGCGCGCGGGGTCGGTCGCTCGAGCCAGGTCGGACAGCGGCATGGCGCGCAAGTACACGACGTTGACCGCCACGTACAGCGCGACGCAGAGGCCCGTGCCGATCGCCAGGGCGCGGCCCAGTCCACGCGCGGGATCGCGCATCTCGCCCGTCACGTAGGTGGCGGCGTTCCACCCCGCGTAGGCGAACATCACCGGCACGAGCGCGACCGCGAGGCCGCCCGGGTGGTCCCCCGGCGTGACGAGCGGCGCCAGGCCGCCGACGCCCGCCCTGCCCAGCACGAGCCCGAGCCCGAGCAGGACCGCGAAGGCGGCGAGCTTCACCGCGGAGAGGAAGTTCTGCGTCCACTTGCCGGCGTCGAGGCCCATGCAGTTGAGGAGGGTGAGCGCCGCGATGGCCACCAGACCCACCTCCACCGGCGCCCGCGGCCCCTCGACGTGCAGCATCGGCGCGACGGCGGCGCCGAAGCCGGACGCGAGCGAGGCGATCGACCCCGGGAAGGCGATCCAGAAGCTCGTCCATCCGCTGAGGAACCCGAAGGCCGGACCGTACGCCTCGCGGAGGTACACGTACTCGCCGCCCGAGCGCGGGAAGAGCCCCCCGAGCTCCCCGTTCGAGAGCGCGCCGGCGAGCGCCACGCCTCCGCCGATGAGCCACGCGACGATGAACGCGAGCGGCGACGACACCGACTGCGCCACGAAGGGGCTGACGAGGAAGATCCCCGCGCCGACGATGCTCCCCACGACGATGAGCGCGGTGTCGACGACGCTCAGCGTCCCGCGCCTGGGGTGCCGGTCTTCGGGCATGGCCCCTTATACGAAGTCGGCCGCCAGCGGGCACGTTTCGCGAGTAATCTGCGGCCCCTCATGAGCGAGCCCACCGTCACGACCGAAACCCGCGGCCACGTCCTCCTCCTCGGGCTGAACCGACCGCAGAAGCTGAACGCCTTCAACGAGGACATGCTGCGCGCCCTCGCCGAGGCCTTCACGCGCTACGAGGCCGACGACGCGCTCCGCTGCGCGGTCCTCTTCGCGGCGGGCAAGGACTTCACGGCCGGGCTCGATCTCGCCAACGTGATGCCGGGCATCCAGGCGGGCGGGCCGCTCTGGCCGACCGGCGGCATCGACCCGCTCGAGATCACCGGCCCCGGGCGCACCAAGCCGCTCGTGACGGCGATGCAGGGCCGCGTCTTCACCATCGGCATCGAGCTCGCGCTGGCCAGCGACATCCGCCTCTGCTCCGACGACGCGACCTTCGCGCAGCTCGAGATTCGCTCGCGGCATCTTCCCCTTCGGCGGGGCGACGTTCCGCGCGCCGGCCCAGCTCGGGTGGGGGAACGCGATGCGCTTCCTCCTCACGGCCGAGCCCTTCGGCGCGGCCGAGGCGCACCGCATCGGCCTCGTGCAGGAGGTCGTGCCGCGCGCGGAGCTCGTCGCCCGCGCGACCGCCCTGGGCGAGAAGATCGCCGCCCAGGCGCCGCTCGGGGTCCGGGCGACGCTCGCGAACGCGCGCATCGGCCTGCACCAGGGCGAGGCGGCCGCCGCGAAGGCGCTCTCGACGCAGCTCCCTTCGGTCCTCGCGAGCGAGGACGCGCGCGAGGGCGTCCAGTCGTTCCTCGAGCGCCGCGCCGGCAAGTACACCGGCCGCTGAGCGGGCTTCAGGTCGGCTTCGGGAGGAGGAGCGAGCCGTACTGTTCGCGGAGCCGCGTCTTCAGGAACTTGCCGGTCGACGTACGCGGGATTGCGTCGACGAAGACGTACGCGTCGGGCAGCCAGTACTTCGCGAAGTGGGCTTCGAGGTGCTTCGCGAGCTCGGCTTCGGTGGCGTGCTTGTCCTTCTTGAAGACGACGGCGGCGATCGGCCGCTCGTCCCACTTCGGGTGGTGGCCGGCGAAGACCGCCGCCTCGAGGACCGCGGGGTGGCTCATGAGGGCGTTCTCGAGCGCGACGCTGCTGATCCACTCGCCGCCGGACTTGATGACGTCCTTCGAGCGGTCGGTGATGCGCACGTACCCCTCGGAGTCGATCGTGACGACGTCGCCGGTCTTGAACCAGCCGTCCTTGGCCCAGCGGTCCTTGCCCTCGTCCCCCATGTACGAGGAGGCGACCCACGGCCCGCGAACCTCGAGCTCGCCCATGGTCTCGGCGTCCCACGGCAGCACCTTCCCGCGGTCGTCGGTGTGGCGGATCTCGAAGAAGGGCAGCGGGTAGCCCTGCGAGGCCCGCGTCGAGAGCATGGCCGCGTCACCGCTGCCGTCGAGGCTCTTCTTGACGCGCGCCATGGTGCCGACCGGGTTCGTCTCGGTCATGCCCCACGCGTGGAGGACGAAGAGGCCGTGCCGCTTCTCGAACCCCTCGATGAGCGCGGGGGGCGCCGCGGAGCCGCCCACGTTCATCTGGCGGAGACGGGAGAGGTCCCACTTCTTCGGGTGGGCGTCGAGCTGCGCGAGGATGCCGATCCGAGATCGTCGGCACGCCGGCGGCGCAGGTGACGCCCTCGGCGGCCATGAGGTCGAGGAGGCTCTCGGGATCCAGCTTCGGCCCCGGGAACACGAGCTTCGCGCCGATCGCGGCGGCCGAGTGCGCGAGGCCCCAGCAGTTCGCGTGGAACATCGGCACGACGGGCAGGATGACGTCGCGGTGCGAGAGGTCCGTCTGGTCCGGGAGGCTCGAGAGGAGCGCGTGGAGGACGTTGGAGCGGTGGCTGTAGACGACGCCCTTCGGGTTGCCCGTGGTGCCCGAGGTGTAACAGATGGTCGCGGCGGTGTTCTCGTCGAGCTCGGGCCACGCGTACTCGGCCGCCTCGGCGGCGAGGAGCTTCTCGTAGTCGAGCATCCCGTCGGGGACGGTCTCGCCCTCGTCGGCCATGACGACCACGTGCCGCACCGTCGGGACCGACCGCACGAACTGCTCGAGCAGCGGGAGGAGCGAGCGGTCGACGAGCACCACGGAGTCTTCGGCGTGCCGCGCGATGTACCCGATCTCGTTCGGGTGGAGGCGAAGGTTCAGCGTGTGGACGATCGCGCCCATCATCGGCGCGGCGTAGTACGCCTCGAGGTGGCGGTTGTGGTTCCACGCGAGGGTCGCGACCCGGTCGCCCTCCTTCACGCCGAGCCGATCGAGCGCGTGGGCGAGCTTGCAGGTTCGCGCGTACGTGTCGGCCCACGTCTGCCGGTGCAAACTTCCATTGGCTTGCCGGCTGACGATCTCGGTCTTCCCGAAGTAGCGCCGCGCGCGATCGAGCAAATGCGTCAGCGTCAGCGGAAAGTTCATCATGCGGCCCGGGGTCATCGCCGTCCCTCCATTTCCTGGCCGGGAGCCTACCCCCGCGACCCCCGCCGCGGTGCGTCGAACGAGCGTCGAGACGCGACGGGAGCGCGGCGCCGTCAAATCGCCGTCCACGTTCGCGAGCGGCGATTTAGGATGCCGCCCCCGATGACCCCGCGCATCCTCGCCCTCGTCTTCTCGCTCGGCCTCGCCACCGCCCTCGCCGCCGGCTGTCAATCCAAGCCCGGAGAGGACTGCACCGACACGCCCGGAAGCTGTTCGGACAAGGGTTCGCACCTCGTCTGCAAGGGCGGCAAGTACCTCCTCGAGACGTGCAAGGGCGCGGGCGGCTGCACCGACGACAAGTCCCTCGCGTGCGACAACACCAAGGCGGACATCGGCGACGGCTGCTCCCGCGACGGCGCGCGCGCGTGCAGCGCGGACGGCACGAAGGAGCTCCGCTGCCGCGACGGGCAGTTCGGAGTGGAGTGGAGCTGCCGCGGCGGCTGCACGCTCGACTCGAGCAACAACCCGAAGTGCACCCCCACGGGATCCGTCGGCGACCCGTGCCGGGCCGACTCGATCGTGTGCGACCTCGGGCAGAAGTCCGAGCTCGATTGCGTCGACGGCAAGCTCGCCGCGACCCGCACCTGCCACGGGGCGCTCGGCTGCGCGACCGACCCGGGCGGCGGCGTGCGCTGCGACCGCACCCAGGCCTTCGAAGGCGAGGCGTGCCGCACCGAGGGCACCGGCGCGTGCGACGTGTCGAAGAAGAACGTGCTCGTCTGCCAGGGCGGCCACTTCAAGACGCAGCTCACCTGCCTGGGCCCGATTGGCTGCGAGCTTCCCGGCAACTACAGCGTCCGCTGCGACAAGAGCATCGTCGCCCTCGACGAACCGTGCACCGAAGAGAGCACCCTGTCGTGCACCGCCGACGGCGCGCAGGTCAAATGCCAGAACGGCAAGTTCGCGCTCGACAAGAAGTGGAAGCCCAAGAAGGGCGAGACCTGCAACAACCGCTATCGCGTCTCCTTCGAGACGGAGAAATTCGAAGCGCGCTGAGGGGCTCCCCGGCCGTCCCTAGTTCGCGGGGTCGGGCCACTCGTCGGTCCAGCCGGGCGGCGAGGGATAGGTCTCCTCGCGCTCCTCGAGCGCCTCGAACCCGTCTTCCGCCTCCATGTTCATGAACTTCTCGTCCGGCGCCCATGGATAGTGGAGCGTCGCGAAATCCCCGTAGGTCGTGCGAAACGCCTTGAGGAAGCCGTCGACGAGGCCCGTCGCCTCCAGACAGTCTTCCGCGTCGTACCAGTGGTACTTGAGCGACCCTCCGCCGAGCGCACTCTCCACGGCGAGCTTCGCCCAGCCGCTTCGGCGGAAGTAGTAGAATCGCCCGCGTCACGCGCTTGCGGCCCGGCGGCGCGAGCTTCACCAGCTTGCGTCGCCGATCGCGCGGGTCGATCGTCCGGGTGACGCACCCCAGGTCTTCGAGTGACTTGAGCATCCGACTCACCGTCGCCCCGCACACGCCCAGCACCTGTCGCAAACGACGCTGCGTCACGCCGCGACGCCGATAGAGCTTCACCGCGTAGAGCAGAATCGAACCGCGCCGGCGTCAGCCCGAGGGCCGCGAGCTTGTCACGCGTGATGGAGAGGACTCCGTGGTGCGCACGCTTCAACCCGAAAAAGACCGCATGCATGCCGAGCCAAGAGCACCGGCCATGCCGACCACACGCCACCGCCGCGGGCCCCCCGGTCTAGAGAGACCCAGACCTTCCCGAAGACCCCCCAAAAGACCCGAATCCGTTTGCTTGTGAACGAATTTGGCGATTTCGGGGGAATCCGAAGCGGCCCCCGTGTCTCTTTGGGGAGGGGCCGCCCGATCGGTGTCCTCGGTCGAATCCGGGCTGTCGGCGGACAGCGCGCGTCTCGGGCCCGTTCCGCCCCTCTACCCCTCTACTTGGCGGCGCGGCGCGCGCGCAGGAGCTGGAAGTACCGGAGCGCGACGCCCGATGCGGCCGCGGCGCGCGACACGCTGCCGTCGTTGCGCGCCATCACGGACTGCAGGTACCGGCGCTCGAACTCCGACACGAGCTCCGCCCGCGCGCGCGGGAGCGAGAGCTCCATCGCGAGCACGCGCTCAATCGGATCGATCGCCGCCGGCCGCGGCGCCCCGGCCGGCGGGTCACCGACCGCGACGTGCCGGGCGATCGCGTTCTCGAGCTCGCGCACGTTGCCGGGCCAAGGGTAGTCCTCGAGGCGCGCGATGAGCGAGGCAGGCAGCGGCCGCGAGCCCGCGACCCGTTGCCAGAAGTGGCGCGCGAGCACCGCGACGTCGCCTCGGCGCCTCCGCAGCGGCGGCAGCTCGATGCGACCGACCGCGAGGCGGAAGAACAGGTCGTCGCGGAAGCGTCCGGCCTGCACCTCGCGATCGAGGTCGCGGCGCGTGGCGGCGACGATGCGCGCGTCGACCTTTTCCCAGCGCTCGGCCCCGACCCGCTGCACCTCGCCGCGCTCGATCGCGCGGAGCAGCTTCGGCTGGAGGCTCGCGTCGAGCTCTCCGATCTCGTCGATGAAGAGCGTGCCGCCATGCGCCTGCTCGAGCGTGCCGCGGCGCTCGGCCTGCGCTCCGGCGAACGCGCCCTTCTCGTGGCCGAACAGCGCCGACTCGAGCAGCGACGGCGCCACGGCCGTGCAGTCGAACACCACGAACGGACCGCCCGCGCGAGCGCTCGCCCGGTGCAGCGCCTCCGCGAGCACCTCCTTGCCGGTGCCCGCCTCGCCCTCGATCACGACCGGCACGTCCGACTGGGCGAGCCGCGCGCAGAGCGGATAGAGCCGGCGCATCTCCGGGCTCTCGCCGACCAGACGGCCGAAGCTCGTCGCGCCCGACGTCGCGGGGGCCTCGGCCGACACCGAGCACGTCAGGCGGATGGCCGTCTCGCCGACGCGGACGATCTCGCCGCCGGTCAAGAACGCCTCCGCCACGCGCAGCCGCCCGACCCACGTGCCGTTCGTGGAGTCGAGATCCACCAGGCGCAGCCCGCGCTCGGTGAAGTCGAGCTCCGCGTGCCGCCGCGAGACGCGACGGTCCGACAGGCGCACGTCGCACGCAATCCCCTGCCCCACGAGCACGCCGCGCGGCATCGCCGAGTCGAACCCGTAGTGCAGCCCGGCGTCGGGGCCCTCCACCACTTCGACCACGAAGGACGTGACCGAGCCCCCCGCGAGGGGCGGGGTTGTAGGCGTGACGACGGTCGGCGACTCGACCGCAATTTCCGTGGACTCGGCTCTCACCGGGCCCTCGTAGCACCCGCCCGCCGCCATCGCAATCGGGCGGTCCGCTCGAGCCGTGCGCGATTTCTGGTTACGGCCGGCGCAGCCCGGTCGCGTTCGTGAGGAGCATCTCGCGCACGGCGGCCGACCGCTCGCGCGCGACCGGCACGCGCACGCCCTTGCCGGCGTCCGCGACCCCCGCGCCCACGAACAGCTTCGTCTCGTGCCCGTCGCGCTCGAGCTCCTTGATGTGGTTCGAGTTCACGAGCCAGTTTCGATGCACGCGCACGAACGCGCGACCGAAAGAGGCCTCGACCGCCGCGAGCGACAGAATCGATGTCGAACGTGCCGTGCATCGTGTGCACGAACGTGAGCCGGTCGGCCGCCTCGAACGCCCAGATCTCGTGCGGCTCGAGGAAGACGAGGCTGCGCTTGCGGCGCGCGACGATGCGCGCCGTGCCGGCCTTCACGCCCACGGCGGGCGCGCGCCGCTGGTGCAGGCGCTTGAGGCACTGCACCACCCGCTCCTCGCTGAAGGGCTTGAGCAGATAGTCGACCACACCGAGCTCGAACGCCTCGAGCGCGTGCTGCTCGTACGCCGTGGCCAGCACGAACATCGGAGCGTTCGGCTGCCCGGCCGACGAGCGCACCAGGGAGAGCCCGTTCTCCTCCCGGTCGGAGCCGTCGAGCGCGACGTCGACGAACACGACGTCGAGCCCGACGCCCGGGACGTCGCTCGAGAGGGCCTGCTTCGCCTCGTCGACCGCGCCCACGGCGCCCACGACCTCCGCGAGCTGCGACGTCTCGAGGAGCTCGACCAGATAGTTGCGCGCGGGCCACTCGTCTTCGACGACGAGCGCCCGGAGGGGCGCGTTGGGGGCGTTCACGAGGCGATCTCCACGATGGACCGGGTGCCCTGGCTCGACGACTCGAACCGCAGCGACGCGTGGTGCTTCTCGAGCTCGAGCCGGCGGCGCACGGCATGGAGGCCGAACGCGCCCGAGCGCACCTCCACGTCGGGCATGCCGGGCCCGTTGTCTTCGATCACGCAGACGAGCGCGCCGTCGTCGCGCCGCGACGCGCGAACGGTCACCTCGCCCGCCCCGTCGCCGCGCCGGAGCGCGCCGTGCTTGACCGCGTTCTCGACGAGAGGCTGAAGGAGCATGGTGGGGAGCATGGCCTGTTGCACGTCGGCCGCCACGTCCCATCGGAAGCTCAGCGAGCCGTGGTGGCGGGCCTCGAGGATCTGCGCGTAACGGCGGAGCCACGCGATCTGCTTGTCGAGCCGCTGGCGCTCGCCCTTCTCCTGCACGGCGTCGCGCAGGAGATCGCCCAAGCACACGAGGAGGCGCCGCGCCTCGCGCGGGTCCTCCGTGACGAGCCCCGCGATGGCGTTGAGCGTGTTGAGGAGGAAGTGCGGCTCGAGGTGCGAGCGCAGATGCGAGAGCTCGGCCTCGCTGCGAAGCTGCTGCGCCTCGAGCGCGCGCATCCCGGCGCTCTCGACGGCGAACGGGTACACGAACCCGAGCGCCCAGAGGCCGAAGTACATCTGCGCGTTGAGGATGCCGAACAGGCACGTGCGCGGGAGCGTCACGCCGTTCGGAAAGTGGAGCCGGAGCTCCGGCGTGTGCTGCGCGACGACGCCGTAGAGGAGCCCGAACACCCCGCCGATGACGGTCGCCACCGCGACCCCGGCCCCGAGCCCCTGCGAGGCCGAGACCCGCCGCTTGACCGCCCAACTGAACGCGGTCGAGAGGGCGACCACCAAGATGGGCATCTCGAGGACCATGAACACGAGCCGCGCGACCGTGCGCACCGGCTCGCGCCCCGACACGAGGTCGACGCCGAGCTGGAGGAGGATCACGCAGACCACGACGAGCGTCCCGAGGAGCGCACGGGGACGGACCGGAGGTGCTGCGAAGGCCGTCATGATTCGATGATACAACGCGGACGCCGTTTCGCCGCCGCCGCCGGTCGGCTCGACGCGGTGCTTCGTCTGCGGATAGCCACCCCTCGTCGCTTGCGACCGGGACGGCGCCGATGCAGAGCGCATCGTAACCCCAAAATCATGCGGGAAATAGCGATGGCTTCAGGATCGATCCTTACCGAGAAGAGGTGCCGCGCCGCTGCCGCGGTCACGGTCACGTTGGCCGCCGGGCTCCTTTCGGCCTCCACGGCCGCGGCGCAGGGCGACACGGGCGCCGGATCGCCCGCGGCGGTGCCGACCAGCGGCCCCGGCTCCGCGCCCGACACGGCCCAGTTCCTCGCCCGGCCCGAGAGGCCGCAGCCGGGCAAGCCCGACATGCCGGTGCTCTCGCTCGAGGCCGCCGAGCGCGCCGCGCTCCAGGCGCAGCCGCAGCTTCGCGCCGCGCGCGCGCAGACCCTCGCCGCCCGCGCCGCCGCCGACCAGTCGCGGTCGGCCCTCTTGCCCCAGGTGATCGGGCAGGCCGAATACGCCCACGAGTGGGGCGCGTTCCAATCGCCGGGCCAGGTCGTACCGACGGCCCAGGCCGGGTCCACCGGGTCGGCCGGAGGGACGACCTCTCTCTCGAACCAGTTGGACCTCTTCACGTTCGGCGTGACCGCGTCGCAGCTCATTTATGACTTCGGGCAGACCAGCGAAAAATGGGTCGCCGCCAGCGACTCGGCCGACGCGCAGCGGTACGAGGAAGACGTCACGAAGATCAACGTCGTGTCGACCGTGCGCCAGTCGTACTTCGCGGCGCGCGCGAACAAGGAGCTCGTCGACGTCCAGCAGGAGACCGTCGACAACCAGCGCAAACACCTCGTGCAGGTGCAGGCCTTCGTGCAGGTCGGCACCCAGCCGGAGAATCGCCCTCGCCCAGCAGAAGGCCGCGGTCGCCAACGCGAAGGTGCAGCTCATCGCCGCGCAGAACAACTACGAGACGGCCAAGGCGCAGCTCAACGCGGCGGCGGGCCTCTCGGGCGGCACCGCGTACGACGTCCTCGACGAGGAGGAGCCTCCCATCGAGGACGAGGACCAGCCCCTCGAGAAGCTCGTCGAGAAGGCCCTCGCCGCCCGCCCCGAGCTCGCCAACCTGTGGAAGCTCGAAGACGCGCAGCACGCGACCGTCCGTTCCGCCAAGGGCGGATACGGGCCGTCTCTTTCTGCCGCAGCGGGCGCGAGCGAGGCGGGACCGATTGACTCACTCAGCCCGAACATCAATGTGGGCGCGACCCTGACGTGGCCCATCTTCCAGGGCGGGCTCACGGTCGCGACCGTCCACCAGGCCGAAGCGAACCTCTCCAACATCGTCGCGCAGCGCGATCCGATCCAGCTCCAAATCCAGCAGGGCGTGAACACCGCCCAGCTCGCCGTGAGGGCGACCAAGGAGACGATCGCGGCCGCGAACGAGGCCCTCGAGAGCGCCGGCGAGCAGCTCCGGCTCGCCGAGCAGCGCTATGCCACGGGCGTCGGGAACATCATCGAGCTCGACGACGCTCAAGTCACGTATACGGCTGCGGCCGCTCAGGTCGTACAGGCCCGCTACAACCTCGCATCGGCTCGCGTGCAGCTCCTCGCCGCCTTGGGACGTACATGATCCACGATAATCCAATGACTGTGGCCTCCCCGGACGGGATCGAACCGGCCGAAGCGCCTCGCCGGTCCTCGCCCGTCACGCGCATCGTCCTGCTCGTCCTCCTGGTCGCGGTCGTCCTCGGGACCTGGCTGCTCGTGCGAACGCGCGCCAAGGCCGCGACCGCCGCGGCGGCGGCGGCGGCGAGCGCGCAGGCGAACCGCGTCGTCCCGGTGCTCACCGCGACCGTGCAGCAGCACGACGTGCCGGTGTGGCTCGAAGGCCTCGGCAACGTCGCCGCGTTCTACACGGTCACCGTCAAGACCCAGGTCTCGGGGCAAATCGTCGACGTCCTCTTCAAGGAAGGCCAGCAGGTCAAAAAGGGCGACGTGCTCGTGCAGATCGATCCCCGCCCCTTCGCGATCGCCCTCCAGTCGGCCGAGGCCGCGCTCGCGCGCGACCAGGCCAACCTGAAGAACGGGCAGCTCAACCTCGACCGCTACAAGACGCTCAGCGATCAGAAGCTCATCGCCACCCAGCAGTACACCGACCAGGCGTCGGCGGTCGCGCAGCTCGACGCGCAGGTCCAGGCCGATCAGGCGCAGATCGCCTCCGCCAAGCTGAACCTCGTGTACGCGCGCATCACCTCGCCCATCGACGGCGTGACCGGCGTGCGCCTCGTCGACCCGGGCAACTTCGTCCAGCCGACCGACGCGTCCGGCCTCGTCGTCGTCGCCGAGCTCGATCCCATCGCGGTGTTCTTCACCCTCCCGCAGGACGACCTCGCGGCGATCACCGAGGGCATGGCCAACGGCACCCTCGGCGTCGAGGCGCGCAGCCGCGACGGCGACAAGTCGCTCGGCGAGGGGAAGCTCACGGTGCTCGACGACCAGATCAACGAGGCGACGGCCACCGTCCGCCTGAAGGCGATCTTCGACAACCCCAAGCGCCTCCTGTGGCCGAACCAGTTCGTGAAGGCGCGCCTCCACATCACGACGCGCAAGAACGCCATCGTGGTGCCCGCGGTCACCGTGCAGCACGGGCCGCAGGGCACGTTCGCGTACGTCGTCGGAGAGGACTCGACCGCGCAGATGCGCCCGATCACCGTCGAGGCCATCCAGGGCGAGAACGCGATCGTCTCGAAGGGCCTGACGCCCGGTGAGACGGTCGTCGTCGAGGGCCAGGCGCAGATCCGTCCGGGCTCGAAGGTCGCGGGCAAGGCCGCCCCGGCCGGCGCCACCTCCGCGGGCCCCGGCGTCCAGCCCACCCCCGCAGCCCCGGGCGCTCCGCCGACGAACGGGACCCGCCAATGAGCGGGGGCGTATCCGAGCCGTTCATCCGGCGGCCGGTCGCCACCACCCTCCTGATGGTGGGCGTGCTGCTCGTCGGCATCCTCGCCTTCACGCAGCTCCCGATCTCCGCCCTCCCGCAGGTCGACTACCCGACCATCGTCGTCTCGACGAACCTCCCAGGCGCCAGCGCCGACACGATGGCCTCGGCGGTGACGACGCCGCTCGAGCGGCAGTTCGGGCAGATGCCGTCGCTCACGCAGATGACGAGCGTCTCGAGCTCGGCGTACTCGCAGATCACGCTCCAGTTCGACCTCGATCGCAACATCGACGCCGCCCAGCAGGACGTGCAGGCGGCCATCAACGCCGCCGCGAGCCTGCTCCCCGCGCAGCTCCCGACGCCGCCGACGTACTCGAAGAGCAACCCGGCCGACCAGCCGATCCTCACGCTGGCGATCAGCTCCGACGTCCTGCCGCTCGACCAGGTCGACGACTACGCCGACTCCATCCTGGCGCAGAAGATCTCCCAGGTCTCCGGCGTCGGCCTCGTGACCATCAACGGCGGGCAGAAGCCGGCCGTGCGCGTGCAGGTCGACCCGGTCGCCCTCGGCGGCACCGGCCTCACCCTCGAGGACGTGCGGAGCGCGCTCGTCGCCGCGAACGTCAACCAGCCGAAGGGCAACATCGACGGCCCGCGGCAAGACTACACGCTGGCCACGAACGACCAGCTCTACAAGGCCGACGGCTTCAAGCCGCTCGTCATCGCATACGCCAACGGCTCGCCGGTGCGCCTCCGCGACGTCGCGGACGTGGTCGACGGCGTCGAGAACGCGCAGCTCGCGGGCTGGCAGAACGACAAGCGCGCGATCATCCTGAACGTCCAGCGCCAGCCGGGCGCGAACGTCATCCAGGTGGCCGACCGCGTGAAGGCGCTGCTCCCGCAGCTCCAGTCGTCGCTCCCGCAGGGCATCGACGTGAAGGTCCTGAGCGACCGGACCGAGACGGTGCGCGCCTCCGTCGACGACGTCGAGCACACGCTCGTCATCACGATCGGCCTCGTCGTGCTGGTCATCTTCGCCTTCCTCCGCAACGTCCGCGCGACCATCATCCCGAGCATCGCCGTCCCGCTCTCGCTCGTCGGCACGTTCGGGGTGATGTACGCGCTCGGCTACAGCCTCAACAACCTCACGCTCATGGCGCTCACGATCGCGACCGGCTTCGTCGTCGACGACGCGATCGTCATGATCGAGAACATCGCGCGCTACATCGAGGAGGGCGAGAAGCCGTTCGAGGCGGCCCTCAAGGGCGCCGGGCAGATCGGCTTCACGATCGTCTCGCTGACCGTCTCGCTCGTGGCCGTGCTCATCCCCCTCCTCTTCATGGGGGGCCTCATCGGGCGCCTCTTCCGCGAGTTCGCGGTCACCCTCTCGGCGTCGATCGCGGTGTCGGCCATCCTCTCGCTGACGCTCACGCCGATGATGTGCGCGCACCTCCTGCGGCCCGAGCCGAAGGAGCACGAGCGGAGCGCCGCGTACCGCTGGTCGGAGCGGGCGTTCGAGAGCGCCATCGCGTTCTACGACAGCGGCCTCCGCGTGGTGCTGCGGCACAAGTTCATCACGCTGCTCGTGACCATCGCGACGCTCGGGTTCACGATCCTGCTCGCGGTGCTGGTGCCGAAGGGCTTCTTCCCGCAGCAGGACACGGGCGCCATCCTCGGCGTCTCCGAGGCCGCGCCCGACGTGTCGTTCCCCAAGATGATGGAGCTCCAGCGCGAGCTCGCCGAGGTCGTGCTGCAGGATCCCGACGTCCTGAACGTCGCGTCGTTCATCGGCTCCGACGGGACGAACCCCACGACGAACAGCGGGCGGATGTCGATCACGCTCAAGCCGCTCGACGAGCGGCACGCGAACGCCGAGGAGATCATCCACCGCCTCCAGCCGAAGCTCGCCGATGTGAAGGGCATCGACCTCTACCTCCAGTCGGTGCAAGACCTCCAGATCGACAGCCGCATCGGCCGCACGCAGTTCCAGTACACGCTCGAGGACCCCGATCCGAACGAGCTCGCCGACTGGGTGCCGAAGCTCATCACCGAGCTCCGCAAGGAGCACGTGATGCAGGACGTGGCGAGCGACCTCGAGACCGCGGGCCTGCAGGTGTCGCTCACGATCGACCGCGACACCGCCTCGCGCCTCGGCATCTCGCCGCAGCTCATCGACGACACGCTCTACAGCGCGTTCGGCCAGCGGCAGGTGTCGATCATCTTCACGCAGCTGAACCTCTACCGCGTCATCCTCGAGGTGAAGCCCGACCAGGCCAAGACCGCCAACGCGCTGACGCGCCTCTTCGTGCGCACCCCGGCGGGCGCGCCGGTGCCCCTCAGCACGATGGTGCACGAGACGACGACGACCGCGCCGCTCGCCATCAACCACCAGGGCCAGTTTCCGGCGGTCACGGTCTCGTTCAACCTCGCGCCCGGCGAGTCGCTGGGCGACGCGGTGAAGGCCATTCAGGCCGCGCAGGAGCGCATCGGCGTGCCGCCGAGCGTGCGCGCCGACTTCGCCGGCACCGCGCAGGCGTTCGACCAGTCGCTGGCGAGCGAGCCGGCCCTCGTCCTCGCGGCGATCATCACGGTCTACATCGTGCTCGGCGTACTCTACGAGAGCTACATCCACCCGATCACGATCATCTCCACGCTGCCGTCGGCGGGCGTCGGCGCGCTGCTCGCGCTGCTCCTCTGCCGGGCCGACTTCAGCGTCATCGCGCTCATCGGCATCGTGCTCCTCATAGGCATCGTGAAGAAGAACGCGATCATGATGATCGACTTCGCGCTCGAGGCGGAGCGCGATCACGGCAAGACGCCGGAGGAGTCGATCCACGAGGCGTGCCTCCTGCGCTTCCGGCCGATCATGATGACGACGATGGCCGCGCTCCTCGGCGGCCTGCCCGCTGGCGCTCGGCACCGGCATGGGCTCCGAGCTGCGGCGCCCGCTCGGCATCACCATCGTCGGGGGCCTCATCATCTCGCAGATGCTGACGCTCTACACGACGCCGGTCGTCTACCTCTACATGGACCGCCTCGGCCACTACCTGCGCAGGGACAAGAAGCAGGAGCACCCGTCCCTCGCCGGAGGGCCCGCAGAATGAGCAGCCTCCCTGTGACGTCCACGAGGTCGACCGGGGGGCCGACCCATTGAATATCTCCGAGCCGTTCATCCGGAGGCCGGTCGCGACGTCGCTCCTGGCGGCGGCGATCCTGCTCGCGGGCATCCTCGCGTACTTGCACCTGCCGGTCGCGCCCCTGCCGCGCGTCGACTTCCCGACGATCCAGGTGCAGGCGCAGCTTCCGGGCGCGAGCCCCGAGACGATGGCGTCGTCGGTCGCCACGCCGCTCGAGCGGCGCTTCGGCCGCATCGCGGGCCTCAGCGAGATGACGTCGACGAGCACGCTGGGCTCGACGTCGCATCACCCTCCAGTTCGATCTGAACCGGAACGTCGACGCGGCCGCCCGCGACGTCCAGGCGGCCATCGCCGCGGCGGGCGGCGAGCTCCCGCCCGACCTGCCGCTCAAGCCGACCTACCGCAAGGTGAACCCGGCCGACGCCCCGATCCTCATCATCTCGCTGACGAGCGACACCCTGCAGCTCGCGCAGGTGTACGACGCCGCGAACAACATCCTCGCCCAGAAGATCTCCCAGGTGAAGGGCGTCGGCCAGGTGTTCGTCGGCGGCGGGCAGCAGCCGGCGGTGCGCGTGCAGGTCGACCCGGCCGCGCTCGCGGGGATGGGCCTCGGCACCGCCGACATCCGCGGCACGCTCTCGGCCACCACGAGCGACGGCGCGAAGGGCAGCGTCGGCGACCAGAACCAGCAGGCCACCGTCTCCGCCAACGACCAGATTTTCGACGCGCGAGGCTACGCGCCGCTCGTCGTGGCGCAGAGCGGCCAGGCCACGGCGCGCCTGCGCGACGTCGCCGACGTCTCGAACGACGTGCAGAACAACCGCGTCGCGGGCTGGGCCGACGGCAAGCGCGCGGTGCTGATGATCGTCCGCAAGCAGCCCGACGCGAACATCCTCGAGACGAACAAGCGCATCCTCGCTCTCCTCCCGCAGCTCGCGACGTCGATCTCGCCCGCCATCGACATCATGGTGAGCAGCGACCGCACGCAGACGATCAAGGCCTCGGTGGAGGACGTCGAGAAGACGCTCGTCCTCAGCGTCTTGCTCGTCGTGGTCGTCGTGTTCGCCTTCCTGCGGTCGGCCCGCGCGACGATCGTCCCGTCGGTGGCGATGCCGCTCTCCCTCCTCGGCACGTTCGGCGTCATGTGGCTGATGGGGTACAGCATCGACAACCTCTCGCTGATGGCGCTGACGATCTCGACGGGGTTCGTCGTGGACGACGCGATCGTCGTGACGGAGAACATCACGCGCGCGATCGAGGGCGGCTCCCCGCCCTTCCAGGCGGCGCTCAAGGGCGCGCAGGAGATCGGGTTCACGATCGTGTCGATCACCGTGTCGCTCCTCGCGGTGTTCGTGCCCATCCTCGCGATGGGCGGCATCGTGGGCCGCCTGTTCCGCGAGTTCGCCGTGACGCTGAGCGCCGCGATCGCGGTCTCGGCGCTCGTGTCGCTGACGCTCACGCCGATGATGTGCTCCCTCTTGCTGCGTCCCGAGCACGGCGTGAAGCACGGGCGCCTCTACATGCTGTCGGAGCGCGGGTTCGACTGGATGCTGCGCTTCTACGAGCGGGGCCTGCGCTGGGCGCTGCGGCACCGCGTGATCATGCTCCTCGTCACGGCGGGCACCGTCGCGCTCAACGTGTTCCTCTTCGCGTACGTGCCGAAGGGCCTCTTCCCCCAGCAAGACACGGGCTTGCTCATGGCCACGACCGAAGCCTCGCAAGACTCGTCGTACGCCGAGATGTTCCGCCTGCAGACGCAGGTGAACAAGATCTTCAGCGAGGACCCCGACATCGACCACTACGTCGCCTTCATCGGCTCGGGCGGCCTCGGGACCGGCAACACCGGCTCGGGCTTCCTCATGCTGAAGGCGCTCCCGCCGCGCAAGCTCACCGCCGACCAGGTGCTCGCGCGCCTGCGTGGCAAGCTGTCGAAGGTGCCGGGCATCAACACGTACCTTCAATCGCGCCAGGACGTGAGCGTCGGCGGCCGCCAGTCGCGCACGCAGTACCAGTACACGATCGAAGACGCGAACCTCGACGAGCTCATCGCATGGGCGCCGCGCATCCTCGACGCGCTGAAGAAGGTGCCCGAGCTCAAGGACGTCAACAGCGACCAGCAGAACGCCGGGCTCCAGGTCACCGTGCAGATCGACCGCGACACCGCCTCGCGCCTCGGGCTCACCGCCGGCGCGATCGACGACGCGCTCTACGACGTCTACGGGCAGCGCCTGGTCGCGACGACCTTCACGCAGATGAACGAGTACTACGTCGTCATGGAGGCGGCGGAGCCCCAGCGCGACAGCCTCGACTCGCTCGACGGCATCTACATCAAGAGCCCGGCGGGCGGCGCGGTGCCCCTCCGCGCTGTCGCGAAGGCCGTGCCGCAGGTGACGGCGCTCGCCGTGAACCACAACGGCCAGTTCCCGTCGGTCACGATGTCGTTCAACCTCTCGGCGAACGCGTCGCTCGGGCAGGCCGTCGACGCGATCGACAAGGCGGAGCTAGGGATCCACCTGCCGCCGAGCGTCCAC
This sequence comes from uncultured delta proteobacterium, assembly GCA_963797395.1. GTDB lineage: Bacteria > Myxococcota_A > Polyangia > Polyangiales > Polyangiaceae > Palsa-1150. The sequence continues at coordinate 1,592,225 of CAWCPA010000006.1, read as the reverse complement.
GCGGAGTTCCAGGGCACCGCGCAGGCCTTCACGTCCTCGCTGAAGAACGAGCCCATGCTCGTCGCCGCCGCGCTCATCGCCGTCTACATCGTGCTCGGGATGCTCTACGAGAGCTACATCCACCCGATCACGATCCTCTCGACGCTGCCGTCGGCGGGCATCGGCGCGCTCGTCGCGCTGCTGCTCTTCGGGGTGGATCTGAGCATCATCGCGATCGTCGGGCTGCTCCTCCTCATAGGCATCGTGAAGAAGAACGCGATCCTCTTGATCGACTTCGCGCTCGAGGCCGAGCGAAACCAGGGAGCCTCGCCGGAGGACGCGATCATGCAAGCGTGCACGCTCCGCTTCCGGCCGATCTTGATGACGACGTGCGCGGCGCTCTTCGGCGCGCTGCCTCTCGCGTTCGGCACCGGGCTCGGGTCCGAGCTGCGAAAGCCGCTCGGCATCGCGATCGTCGGCGGCCTCCTCGCGTCGCAGCTGCTCACGCTCTACACGACGCCCGTCGTCTACCTCGCGCTCGATCGCCTGACCAAGACCAACCGGAAGAAGGCGAAGCGCGCCGCTTCGCGCCCGCCGAGGCTCGAGCCCAGCGAAGCGGAGTAGGCGCGGGCGCGGCGAGCGGTACGCTCCCTAGAGCAAACTCGCTTTCACGGCGCCGATGCCGCTCGGACGAGCAAGGGAGGCACCCGCTTGCAGGCACCTGCACGCTGCGTGAAGTGATGGCGGGCGGCGATGGGCCTTCCCGCCCCTTCGTGTGGCATCTCGGCGCCGCGCGCCGGGCGGCGTCACGCGAAGGACTTGAACACGGACGCCATCCGCTCCACGACCGCCTGGACGAGGGCGCGCGTGGCGGCCGCGCGAGTGACCGTCCGCTCTTTCCGCTCCTCACGCCTCACTCCACGCCGGGCTTTCTTCGAATCGGTGCTCATGGCAGGACAGGTTTGCAATCGCCGGTCCAGCCCGCGTGGGCAGGAGCCGCCCGGCGCAGACGGCGTCAGTCCGCCGTAAGCTTCCCTCATGCACCCGCGCCCGCCGCGCTCCGCGCGCCGCCGCTGCAGTCGTTCGCGCTCGCGCGCGCGCACTGCGGCTCGTCGCACGACGGCGGAGGCCCCACGGACGGCGGCCCGCCCTCGACCCTCCCACCGACGGACGCCGCGCGAAGGTCCACGCGAAGTACGCCGAGCGGACCGAACCCCACCGTCACGCTCGACGTGAGCGAGACGCCCGCGATCGTGCTCGACGCTCCGTAGACCCGCCACATCGCCGCCCTCTTCCTCGATGGCGAGCTCCTCGTTCGCGGGTCCACGATGACCGCTCGGCGCCGTAGCGGAGTGGACCGGCGGAACCCGTGAGCGCTTCCGATTGGAGATTCGAGCCTTGCTCCGCGAGCATCGCGCTATTGTCGGTTACGGGGGGAGGAGACGTGAAACAGAACTCGTTGGGGGGACCCACTTCGCGGGACCCGTCGCGCCTCTCGCACGCACTCGAGGTGCACCCGATCGAGCTCGAGACCCAGAACGAGGAGCTGCGCGCGGCGAGGGTCGAGATCGAGGCTGCCCTTCGCCGGTACACGGAGCTCTTCGACTTCGCCCCCATCGGCTATGCGGTGCTCGACGCCGAGTCGACCCTCGACGACGTCAACTTCGAGGGCGCGCGGCTCCTCGGCGCGCCGCGCACCGAGCTTTTGCGCCGTCCGCTCCTCGCCTTCGTCACCGACGAGGACCGGCCCCAGGTCGCCGGGCTGCTCGGTCGCGTGCTCACGACCGAGGGCGAGGACCAGCCGGCGGAGTCCTGCGAGGCGACCCTCTTCGTGAAGAACGGCCGGACCCACGAGGTCCGGTTCGTCGTCTCGGCCCTCGCCGGGCTCGGGCCGCCGGCTCGCAAGGCGCTCGTGGCCATGCACGACGTGGCGGCGCGCAAGCGCGCCGAGACGGCGCTCCTCGAAGAGAGCCGCCACAAGGACGAATTCCTCGCGACCCTCTCGCACGAGCTCCGCAATCCCCTGTCGTCGATCCGCAGCAGCCTCTACGTCCTCGATCGCCTCGATCACGGAGACGACCGGTCGCGCCGGACGCGGGCGCTCATCAATCGGCAGGTCAATCACCTCGTGCAGATCGTCGACGATCTCCTCGAGGTGACGCGCATCGGGACCGGGAAGATTCGTCTGGAGTGCGCGCCGCTCGAGCTCGGAGCGCTGGTCGGGGACGCGATCGCGGACCAGTCCGGCGCCTTCGAAGACAGCGGGATCGCGCTCCACGGCCCCATCGGCGCTCGCGAGATCTGGGTCGACGCCGACGCGACGCGCCTGGCGCAGGTGTTCGGGAACCTCCTCATCAATGCCCTGAAGTTCACGTCGCGCGGAGGGCGCGTCGACGTCACGCTCCGGGACGACCGCGGCGCGGCGGTGGTGTCCGTCCGCGACAACGGGGTCGGGATCGCGGAGGACGTCCGCGACCGCCTCTTCCGCCCGTTCACGCAGGCCCCGCAGACGCTCGATCAATCGCGCGGTGGGCTCGGCCTCGGGCTGGCCATGGTCAAGGGGCTCGTCGAGCTCCACCGGGGGAGCGTCGCGGTGAGCAGCGCCGGCATCGGGTGGGGCTCGGAGTTCACGGTGCGTCTGCCCACCGTGGCGCCGCCGGCGAAGGCGGCAATCGCGGCGCCCTCCGGCGTGGCGCCCGAGCGACGGCGCGTGCTCGTGATCGAGGACAACGTCGACGCGGGCGACTCGTTGTGCACGCTGCTGACGCTCGAAGGGCACGACGTGCGGCTCGCGTACGACGGACCCTCGGGCCTCCTCCTGGCGCAAAGCTTCCGTCCCGAGGTCGTGCTCTGCAATCTCGGCCTGCCCGAGATGGATGGGTACGAGGTCGCAAGGAAGATGCGGGCCGATTCCGCCCTTCGCAGCGCGCGGCTCGTTGCGTTGAGTGGGTATGCGCGACCGGAGGATCGCCGCCGGTCCATCGAGGCAGGGTTCGATGTCCACGTCGCCAAGCCGGTGGACCTGGACGAGCTGGAGAAGGTGCTCAGGACCGCACCGATGCCTCATCTGGCGTGAGGGGCCGGCCTTCGTAGCGGTCACCCTTCGATCAACTCGGGCCGGTTCCCGAAGGGATCCTCCACGAAGCACCTGCGGATCTCGGGGAGCTCGTCGTCCATTCGCACCGCGTAGCCCTCGGCCGTGAGGCGCTCGAAGAGCGCGTCGAACCCCGAGACGACGAGCGCCGGATGCGCCTTCTTCGCGGCGCGGAAGTCCTTCTCCGCCCCGACGTGGAGCTCCACGCCGTTCTTCGCGAACCAGCGGCCTCCGCGTGCCGCGAGGGGCATGGGCTTGGGAAGGACCTCGAAGCCGAGGACGCCCGCGTAGAACGCCTCCGCGAGGGCTTCGCCTCCCACCGGGATGGCGACCTGGACGTGGTCGAGGCGCCGGATTGCGTAGGGGCTGTCCTTCATGCGCTTCAGCATAGCGCCTCGACCGCCGGGCCTGTCGCGACGGGCCGGGTGGACTATGTTCGCCCGCATGGATTCGCGGCACCTCATGACGCTCACGGTGAAGGTCGAAGGCGCGCAGCGAATCGGCGCGGTGCCCCACGGGACGCGGGTGACCGCGCCCATCACGAGCGGCGCGTTCGAGGGACCCCGCCTCCGCGGCACGGTGTTGCCCGGCGGCGGCGACTGGACGCTCCTCCGGGGCGACGGGGTCCTCGAGCTCGATCTACGCGTGACCCTCGCGACCGACGACGGCGCGCTCGTCCACATGGCGTCCTTCGGGCTGCGGCACGGCCCTCCCGAGGTGCTCGCCGCCCTCGCCCGTGGGGAGCGGGTGGACCCGTCGGCCTACTACTTCCGGACCACGCCGCGCTTCGAGACCGCCCACCCGAAGTACGCCTTCCTGAACCGGCTGGTGGCCGTCGCGACGGGCGACCGGCGGGCGGACGGGCCCATCTACTCGATCTTCGAGGTGCTCTGATGCAGACGCGACCGCTGTTCACGCTGCGCCTCACGACCGCGCCGACGCAGGACTTCGGGCAGGGGCCGCTCGGCGCGCGCCAGACGTTCCCCGTCACGGGCGGGACGTTCGAGGGCGAGCGCCTGCGCGGGAAGGTCCTGCCCGGCGGCGACGACTGGACGGTGCGCCGCGCGGACGGGGTGATGGAGCTCGATCTCCGGGTCACGCTGCAGACCCACGACGGAGCGCTCATCCACATGACCTTCCAGGGCCTTCGCGACGACGCCGCGCCGGGCGGCGCGTACCTGCGCACGCTCCCGCGGTTCGAGACGGCGGCCCCGGAGTACGCGTTCCTGAACGAGCTGCTCGCGGTCGGCGAGGGCCAGATCACGCCGGGCGGCCCGATGCACGTGATCGAGGAGATTCTCTGAATGCCCGCTTCGCGCCTCCTCGATCTCCTCGCGATCGACGCTCCCATCCTCCAGGCTCCGATGGCGGGCATCTCGACCCCCGAGATGGCCGCCGCTGTGTCGAACGCGGGTGGGCTGGGCGCGCTCGGCGTGGGCGCCACGGACGCGGAGGGCGCGCGGAAGATGATCGCGGCGTTCCGCGCGCGATCGGGCCGCTCGCTGAACGTGAACGTGTTCTGCCACGCCCCGGCCCGCGCCGACGCGGCGCGGGAAGCCGGGTGGCTCGCGCGCCTCGCGCCGGAGTTCGCGCGGCACGCGGCGACGCCGCCCGCGGCCCTGAAGGAAATCTACCGGAGCTTCGTGGAAGACGACGCGATGCTCGCGATGCTCCTCGAGGAGCGGCCGAAGGCCGTGAGCTTCCACTTCGGGCTCCCCTCGCCCGACCGCGTGCGATTGCTCCGCGAGCGCGGCATCGTCCTCCTCGGCACGGCCACGAGCGTCGCCGAGGGGCGCGCGCTGGCCGAGGCCGGCGTCGACGCGGTCGTCGCGCAGGGCTACGAGGCGGGCGGGCACCGCGGCGCGTTCGATCCGGACGCGCGCGACGACCGCCTCGGCACGCTCGCCCTGGTGCGGCTCCTCGTCCGATTGGTCGAGCGCCCCGTCGTCGCCGCGGGGGGCATCATGGACGGCGCGGGGATCGCCGCGGCCCTCCGGCTCGGCGCGAGCGGGGCGCAGCTCGGGACGGCGTTCGTCCCCACCGACGAGTCCCTGGCGGACACCGGATACCGGGCGGCCCTCGCGAGCGAGGCGGCGTACCACACGGTGATGACCCGCGCGATCTCCGGGCGCCCCGCGCGCAGCCTCGCGAACCGGTTCACCGCGCTCGGCGAGGCCGCGCTCGACGGCGCGATCCCCGAGTACCCGATCGCGTACGACGCGGGGAAGGCGCTCCACGCCGCGGCGAAGGCGAAGGGAGAGTTCGGCTACGGCGCGCAGTGGGCGGGCCAGGGCGCGCCCCTCGCGCGACCGATGGGCGCCGCGGCCCTCGTCGAGACGCTCCGCCGCGAGCTGGAAGGGGCGTGAAACGCTCTACGAGCTCTCGCCCGGGAGCGCCGCGCCGGTCGCCTTCTGGAGGGCGCTGCACGCGATGAGGTAGTCGTAGAGCGCCTGCTCCACCTGGCCGCGCGCCTGCGTGAGGAGCGACTCGGCGTCGACCATGTCGAAGGAGGTCGCCGCGTTCTGCTCGAACTTCTTCGAGACGATGCGGTAGTTCTCCTCGGCCTGCGAGACCGCGGTGCGCGCGACGTCGAGCGCGTCGCGCGCGCTCTGCGCGTTGACGAACGCCTCGCGCGCCTGCAGGCGCACGGTGTCCTCGATCTTGCGGCGCGCGAGCAGCGCCTGCTCGAGCTTCGCGTTGGCCACGTGAATGCCGGAGATCGTGGTGCCCCAGTCCCAGACGTCCCACGACGCGGCGAGGCCGACGTACGCGGCGTCCTCCTGCTGGAAGGGCGAGCCCGCGGTGTGCGTGTAGTTGCCGACGGCGTTGATGGTCGGCAAGAGCTTCTTCTTCGCGAAGGCCACGCTGCTGTGCGCCTGCTCGATCTGCGTGTCGAGGTCGCGGATCTCGAGGCGCTGGGTGAGCGCGTGCTGCTCGGCGACCTCGAGCGCCCCCTCGGCGATGGGCGGCGGCTCGCTGTCGAACGGGATCGGCTCGATGTTCGTGTCGGGCGTGCGGCCCATCGCGGAGGCGAGCTGCCCGTGCGTGAGGGTCACCTGGCCGTGGGTCTGGATGGCGCGCTGCCGGGCGCCGGCGAGGGCGAGCGTGGCGCGGAGCAGGTCGTTCTTGCCGATGAGGCCATTGTCGAACTGCGACTGCGCCTGCTTCTGCTGCGACTGGAGCTGCGTGACCGAGGTGTCGGCCACCTCGGCGAGGCGCTCGGCCTCGAGGAGGCGGTAGTACGCCTCGATGGTGTGGAAGGCAATCTCCCGGCGGGTCGCGGCGCGGCGGATGCTGGCGACGTCGACGCCGAGCTCCTGCACCTTGTACTCGTCCATGATCGCGAAGAGCGGGGTGATCGGCTGGATGAGCGAGACGCCGACGGTCCACGTGAAATCGTCGCGGACCACGAAGTTCACGCCGCCGAAGGGGATGGCGAAGTTCGAGTTCCACTGCTGGACGTTCGCGTCCACGTGGAGCTTCGGGCCGAAGGCGCCGCGGACCTCGGCCTGCTCCGCCTCGGCCTCCTTCACCTGCGCCTGACTCGTCTGCGCGTCGGGGTTCTCGCGGAGGGCGATGGCCACCGCCTCCGCGAGGGGCATGCCGTGAGCCGGCGTGAGCGACGGGACCGGCGCGGGCTGCGCGGCCGCCGACGCGGCGATCAGAGCAATGGCGATCGATAGAGCCGGAACGGGCGCGGCAAGGCGCCGCACCTCGCGCGTGGATCTCATGACTTTCCTTCCCGTCGCTTTGCGAAGTTGTCCCGCGCTCACTCCGTGATCACGGTCACGTCGGTCGAGAGCCCCGCCGCGAGCTTCACGTCGGGCGGCACGTTGACCCACGAGATCTTCACCGGGAGACGCTGCACGACCTTCACGAAGTTCCCCGAGGCGTTGTCCGCCGGGAGCAGCGAGAAGCGCGCGCCCGTGCCCGGAGAGGTGCTCTCGACCTTGCCCTCGAAGGTGCGCCCCGGCAGGGCGTCGACGGTGATCTCCGCGCGCTGGCCCGGGTGCATGCGGCCGACCTGCGTCTCCTTGAAGTTCGCGACCACGTAGGTGGTGTTCGGCACGAGGCCGACCACCTGCTGGCCCGCCTGAACGAGCTGCCCCTCGTGGACCGCGAGGCGCGAGAGCACGCCGTCGGCCGGCGCGACGATGTGCGTGTACGAGAGCTGGAGCTTCGCCTCGGTGAGCGCCGCGTCGGCGGCGTCGGCCCGCGCGTGCGCGAGGTCGGCGTTGGCCCGGGCGGCGGCGAGCAGCGCGTCGACGGGGGCGCTCTGCTCGACGCGGCCCTTGGCCTCGGCGATCTGCGTTTGCGCCGTGCGCCTCGCCTCTTCGGCGGCGGCGAGCTGCGCCTGCGCCTGCGCGACGGCCGCGTGGGCCGCGGAATCGTTGGAGCGCGCAGTGTCGACCTGCGCCTGCGGCACCGCCTCGTCCTTGCGGAGGGCGTTCGCGCGCGCGAGGTCGGTGTCGGCGCGGGCCGCCTCGGCCTGGGCGCGGTCGAGCGAGGCCTTGGCCGCCTCGATCTGCGCGGCGGCGCTCACGACCGACGTCGCGCTGCCCGAGAGCTGGGCCTGCGCGGCGGAGAGCCCGCCCTTCGAGGTCGCCGAGGCGATGCCCACCTGCGCGTCGGCCGCGGCGGCCTGCGCGCGCGCGGCCGCGAGCTCGGCCTCGGCCTGCTTCTCGTGCGCGGTGAGATCGGCGGGGTCGATCTCGACGAGGAGATCGCCCGCGTGCACCTGCTGGTTGTCGGTGACGTGCACCTTGAGCACGGCGCCTCCGACGCGGGCGGAGATGGCGACGATGTCGGCGTCGATCTGCGCGTCGTCCGTGTTCTCGCGACCGTGCGTGAGCCAGGCGACGGCGCCGTAAATGCCGGCGGCGGCGACGACGATGCCGCCGAGGATCATGTACGGCCTGTTGCTCTTGCGCTTCGCAGCGGGGGCGGCGTGCTCCGGAACGGGCGCGGGGGCCGGACCGGACGCGGGGGAAGGACTCGGGTCGGAGATCGGTCTGGGACTGGCCATCGAGGTCATCGGGACGTGGTTGGTGAACGTAGATTCACTTGGCGAGCGACGCTAGCACACGAGTGCATCGCGCTCCAGGCGAGCGGAAGCCCACGGAAACGCTCGAGATAGCGAGCACACCCATAGTCGCACAATGCACCGCGTTGTCGGACGAGTGGAGCCATTTTCTGCGGGTTAAGCTGGGGGAAAGCTCTGGATGACGCATCGCGACGAATCGTATTTGACGCGCCGCTCCGTCGGGGGTTATAGAAGGGAGTCAGGCTCCGTGGGTTCGCCGCTTCGGGAGGGCCGAGTGGCAAGTTCATCGGGGCCGGTTGGGAGAGACCCGTCATGCATGCCTACCTCAAGGTCCAGCCTGCCCGGCGCGAACGGCTCGGCGCGGCGGCGGTCACCTCGATGAAGCTCGGCCTCAGGCGCGTGCCGCCCGACGCACACCCGTAAACGCGCGGGCACGGGGGTGAGTGCGAACACTCGATTACGGCGCGCCCCCCGACCCCGAGGTCGACGCGCCGATCCCCGGCCAAGTCGAGGCTAGGCGGAGGACTCGCGCGCGAGCTCGCGCGAAGTCGGGACCTCGCTGGCTTCGGGCTCCGGAGGCATCGGAAGACGCGGCGTCGCCGACCGGCCCATCGCTCCGCGCGCGAGGAGCCGCATGCGCCGGATCGCCGAGAAGTTCGCGACGACCGCGATGAGCGTCACCGCGATGAGCAGCGGCAGCGCCCCGGCCCACGCCGGCAGGCCGTTCGTCGCGGCCCACGGCTGCCAGAACGCGGCGACCGCGGTCGCGAGACAGAGACAGACCGCGCGCTCGGCCCTGCGCATCATGCCGGGCGGCACGGGCACGTTCAGGGCTTCGGCCTTGGCGCTGCCGTAGCTGACCATGAACGAGCCCGCGAGCGCGGCGAGCGTCGCCGCGAGGGCCGGCGGCGAGGCGCGGAAGTACATCGCGAGGCCGCCGAGGAAGAAGAACTCCTGATAGCGATCGCCCGACGCGTCGAGCAGCGCGCCGCCGACCGACGACGTGCCCGTTCGCCGTGCGACGAGCCCGTCGATCGCGTCGCCCAGCGAGGCGATCACCATCGCGGTGGCCGCGAGGCCGAACTGCCCGAAGGCGAGCATGACGCCGGCGCCGGCGCCGAGGAGGATGCACGTCGTCGTGACGGTGTTCGCGGAGATGCCCGCCGCGACGAACCCCAGCGCGACCTGATCGAGCAGGCGCAGGGCCGCCGAGCAGATCGCGTCAGGCAGCACCGGAGACGGGCGAACCAGGATCGCGCTCGGGCGCGTCGGCTGAAAGTGCGAGGTCGTCATTGTTCCGCGCGAAGCCCATGGTGACGCGCCGAACCCGGGCGCCGCGGGGCCTGCCGACGAACCGCCCCCACCCGACGACGAGCGGAGGGGCAAGCAGGACGAGCCGAAAACTCGAGCGGAACGAGCACATCGCCGTCCCCAGCTCTGCAGAGCCCGGACAGGCCCGACGAACGCCGCGTCGACCGGGCCCACGGGCCCCTGGACGCGACCGACCCGGTCGAGCCTCTGCTGAGTTCGGAGACCCTGCGCTTCCAGCCTGGTTCGACGCATCGCAGCCAAGCGCTCCCGATGCAAACAAGGCGCCCAGCACGGGCTCGTCTCTGGGAAGCCCGAGCGGAGCCCAGTCCGCGTGGGGGAGCCTCGTCGGTTCGGTGCGGTCTACCCGCAACGGGGTCTGTGGTCGCTTGCATCGATGCCATGCCTGAATGCCTCAGAGCGCCGGGGTGGTCCGGTCGGGAGTTACGGTCGAGGTGCCCCGCGCCGCACGGTCGAGGCCAGCCCCCCCTTTCGGGTGCCTTCGGGTCGGGGGCGAGTGCTGGAGCGACCCTACGCGAGGCGCGTTTCGGGACGTTTCCGGCGCCGGCCGCCAGGGGGCCATGACCGTGGGTTCGGTTCCGCTGTTGACTCGGATGCCGGGACAGCATGTCGCGTGACGGTCGGGATGCGATTTGATGGCGGAGGCCGGTGGGGCGCCCAGGCCGTCGGGGTCCACGAACCGTCGTGTCACCCTGGGCCAACCGCGACAACCTGATCGGGATGCCCGGTTCCGTCATGCTCATTTTTCCCGATTGCCACGGTTGGGCATGCCCTTGCAACTACCACGCTCGAGCTTACGGCGTGGCTTGATGGGGCGCTGAATCCCCCCGGACGGCCGAAGGGGGCTTGCGCCCCCTCAGGAGGGAAGACCGATGACCGGGTGGCGATACGCCGCTCCGTGGGTGGCGTTTGCCCTCGCGGTGACGGACGGGTGCGGCAGCAGTTCGAACGGCGGGCTCGGAGGCGACAACAGCGCAACGCCTACCGGGGACGTCGCGTCGGGCAGCGGCAGTTCGAGCGGCGGCGGGAGCCTCTTCGAGATGGGCGGCGACGCGGGCGCCAGCCTGCCCGTAGAGATTAAGGTGGAGGACCAGTTCAAGGCTCCCGTCGCCACCGGCAACTTCGTCTGGAGCGCCAACCCGACGAGCGGCCGGGTGGCCTACATCAACGCGTCCACCTTCGACGTCCAGACCACCGCGGCCGGCGACGGCCCGACGTACCTGGCCGCCGTGACCGACTCGGCGAACCCGCAGGCCGACGTCGCAATCGTACTCAACGTCCTCTCGGACGACGCCACGCTCTTCCGGGTCGACCCGCAAGGCAACCTCCAGACGCAGACGTACGCGTCGACCGCCGACGCGAACTCCTGGGCAATCTCGCCGAGCGGCCACTGGGGCATCGCGTGGACCAACGCGACCTTCGTCACCAACCCCGACCCGACCCAGAGCTTCCAGTTCGTGGCGGTGATGGACCTCTCGGCGACCGTCACCGGGACCGCGCCCGCGCCGTCGACGACGCTCGCGGTCGGCTTCCGGCCGGAGCAGCTCGCCTTCGCCGGCGACGAGTCGAGGGCCTACGCGGTGACCGAGGACGGCATCTCGGTCATCCAGCTCGCGGGCGTCCCGACGCCCACCGTCATCCGGAGCGATCCCTTCACGGCCCAGGTGCTCACCCCGGTGCCCAGCGGCGGCGACGCCGGCGACGCCGGAGGAGACGACGCCGGAGACGCGGGCGACGACGCCGGCAGCGACGGCGGGGTCCTCGTGCTCGACGCGGGCACGACCGACACCACCACGCCGGACGTCTCCTTCACGCCCGACGGCGCCTACGCGCTCATCCGGCAGGACGGGATCTCCTCGATCACGATCGACCGGCTCTCCGACGGGACGCTGTCGACCCTCCCCCTCGCCTCGCCGCCGACCGACCTCTCCCTGTCTCCGCAGGGCGACTTCGCGGTGGCCGTGCTGCGCGACACCAGCACCGTCGTGATCCTGCCGATCCCGGGCGTGCTCACCGCGCCGAACGCGGTGACCTCCCTGCAGGTGCCCGGCCACACGATCGGCCGCGGCATCGTCACGAACGGCGGCAAGAGCATCGTCCTCTTCACGACCACCGGCGTCGAGGAGAGCCTCACGGTGGTCACGCTCCAGCCGACCCCCAGCGCGCGCACCATCCCGCTCCACGCGCCCGTCGAGGCGGTCTTCCCGACCAGCGACGGGCAGTACGCGGTCGTCCTGAACCAGCTCCCGCCGGACGCGGGCTCCACGGCGGGCGGCGCCTTCAGCGTCGTGCCCATCGGGCAGAACCTGCCCGCCGTCATCGAGTCCCTGCCCGCCCCGCCGACCGCGGTCGCGATCTCCAACGACCGCGCGATCGTCTCCACCCGCGACGACGCGACGAACACGTACGGCCTCTACCTGGTGCTCATGCCATCGCTCGACATTCGCCCTTATCCGCTCGCCAGCCCGCCCATCGCGGTCGGCATCGCCCAGGGAGCCTCGCGCGGGTACGCCGCGCAGGACTACTCCGAGGGGCGCATCACCTTCGTGGACCTCGGCGAGGGGGACGCCGGCGGCGACCTCTCGACCCGGACCATCACGGGCTTCGAGCTCAGCGCCGGCATCCTCGTGGGGCCGGACCGATGAGCGCCCGAACGAACGCGCGAGCGGCGCGACTTCCGCTCGGCCTGTCTGCGGTGGTCCTGGCTTCCGGGCTGCTCGGACTGGGAGGAGGGTGCGGCGGGCGGCCGTCGTACTGGAACGATCCGCCGCCGACCGGGACGGTCGCCTACGGGCTCACGAACGGCGTCGCGCTCGTCGACGACGCCGACCACCGCGTGGTCATGCTCACGATCGCCGACGGCAGCCTGCAGGCCTCGGAGCAGTCGCTGCCGATCGGCCACAACGTGGTGAGCGTGACGGTCTCGCCGGACCAGACGCTGCTCTTCGTCCTCTCGGCGGGCGACTGGCCGCAGCGGACGCTGTCCGACGAGCCCCCGTCGATGACGGTCATCGACTTCGTGAACAGCTCCGTGGCGGAGGCGAACCGCTACACGATGACCGAGCCCCGGGGCAGCCTCACGGTCGACCCCATGGGCCACTGGGCCGTGGCGTACACGGTCGAGAACGCGGCGGTCGACTCGAACCCGGCGCTGAAGGCGTCGTTCGTGCAGAACCCGAACGAGATCGTGCTCTTCGACCTGACGCCCGCGTCGCGGCGCACGGTCACGCGCACCCTGCAGAGCCGCGGGGGGACGCCGCAGCGCCTCGTCTTCACGCCGGAGCTGCAGCTCCCGTGGAACACGACGTCGGCCACGCAGGAGCGCCGCCTCTTGCTCGTCGAGTCGGACATCGATCTCACGATGCTCGACGCCGACCACGCGTTCGACGCCTCGCCGCCCCCCGAGATCACCGTGCCGCTCACCAGCAACGCGGCGAACGGCATGCCCGCGCAGCAGGTGACGACCGCGGGGGTGGCCGTCGACGGGCGGACCGGGCAGCAGGACAATGCCCGGTTCGCGGTCTGGTCGTCGAACGACACGAACGTCTACACGATCCAGCTCGTCGCGCCGACGACGGACCTGCGAAACGACTTCGCCCCGACGATCAACATCACCGACGTCGGGGGCATCCCCTCGCAGGTCGCGTTCGTGGAGACGCAGGACCCCACCCAGGCGAGCGGCACTTCGCTGCGGGTCGCGGCCCTCGTGCCGAGCCAGACGAGCGCCGTGCTCGTGGCCCCCGACACGAGCCTCACGACGACCGTCTCGCTGCCGGCGCCGTACGCCAGCATGTCGCTCGTGACGGGCCTGGTGGCGCCGGGGTCGGCGCCTTTGGGCACCGACGTGGCCCTCCTCTGGAACGGCGGGTCGTCGGGGTCGGGCGCCGCCCTCTGGAGCCTCCAGAACTCGGTGACCGCGCCCTACGCGAGCATCACGACGCTGGGCGCGACGCAGCCGGTCTCGACGGCGCTCGACGTTCCCGCGCCGAACCAGCGCCTCAAGGTGCTGGAGATGTCGTCGGGCACGGGCTTCTACGTGCTCGACCTGTCCTCGCCGACGGCGCCGCCGCTCACCACGACGGGCCAGGCGACGCTGACGATCTCGCCCGACGGTCAGCGCCTCTGGGCCTACGACAGCGGCGGCACCGACCTCGCGCAGGTCGACCTCACGACGCTCAACCCGGTGCCCCTCACCACCGACCTGCCGATCGCCGGGGTCTTCGACATCCAGCGCGTCGACGGCCAGCGCGCCCTCGTCGCGCTCCACGACGTCGGCGCGCTCGGCGTCACCGTCTTCGACGGCGTGACGCCCGTCACCGCCACTTCCCGCCGTATCGCTCCGCTCGTCCTGGAGGGCCCATGAGCCGCCGATCGCTTGCCGACTCCCTCGTTCTCTTCCCGGCCGCCGCCGTCGTCTCGTGGATCGCGTTGATCGCGACTTCCGCGAGCGCCCAGGACGCCCCGCCTTCGCTGAGCCCGCTCCCTGCGCCGGCGCCCGCGCTCGAGACCGCGCCCGCGCCCACAGGGGCCGACACCCGCGAGTCCATGTGGCGCATCGAGGCCGGGTTCCGCGGGTCCTTCGTTCCGAGCGCCGCGTTCGACCCGTTCGCGACGAACGACTTCCTCCCCGAGTTCTCGGTCGCGGCGACGCGCACGCTCTTCGCAGCGGGTCACCTCTCGCTCGCCCTGGGCCTCGGCTGGGACTACGCGAAGACGAGCGCGACCGCGCGCGGCGACTCGACCTCGCTGTCCGTTCAGCGCATCAGCGCGCCGATTGAGGGCCGCGTCCACCTGGGGCCGGTCGGATACCTCTTCGTCCGAGCAGCTCCCGGGGCCACGGTGGAGCGCGCCGAGGTCGACGACGCGGCTGCGGCCGCGCCGCTCGAGAAGAGCCGCTGGCTGTTCTCGACCGATCTGAGCGGCGGCTTCGCGTGGCTCGTCTTCCCGCGCACGCGCGAGCCGTCGGCGACCGCGCGCTTCTGGCTCCAGGCCGACGGCGGCTACGGGTGGGTGGCGGCCAACCACCTCGATCTCTCGCCGGCGCTCGCTTCCAGTGACGGGCGCGTCATCAGCGGCACCGACCTCGGCTCGCTCGACATGAGCGGCGCGTTCTTCCGTATCGACGCCGCTGTCAGTTTCTGACGAGCTTCACGCGATACCGACCTCAGCGCGCCACGCGCGCGTGTGTCCGCGGGCACACGCCCGCGGTCCGATCCGACACCGCTGCGTCCGTGAGCGACGCGACACTTCGCCGGGATCACAAAATTCGCGATCGCGGCACATACGCTGCACTGTGCAGGCGTGTTGTCCCTCGTGCCCCTGGCGTTGCAGCTCGTGTCGCCCCACGTGGTGCCGACGGTCTTGCGCCCGCTCTTGCCCTCGCTCACGTTCTCCACGTTCGGCGATCTGCTCGCCGCCTGGGCGCCGCGCGCGGCGGCCGCCCGGCAGCTGGCGCCGGTGTGCGCGATCGCTTGCATGTCGCTCGCGTGCCGCGCCCAGGGCGCGCTCGAGCGGCCGGCCGGGTCGGCGGCGAGCCAGGGCGCGGCGAGCGTGTACCTGTGGGCGGTCGACAGCGAGGGGGCCGCGCCGACGACCTACGCGCTCGCGAACGACGGCACCGTGCTCTCGCAGATGCCGGGCATCCACATCTACAGCGCGGGCACCGAGTGGACGAGCGACGTGACCGTCGAAGAGGTCCCGACCGCGCCGTGCGAGAGCCGGCCCGACGAGGCCCCCGAGAAGGGCCGCGGCGTGCGCGTGCGGCTCGTGCCGGCCGACACGCGGCGCGCGCCTCTCGAGCTCGTCGCGCCCGTGGCCGACGGGTCCGCGAACCAGGTCGAGCAGTCCGCGCGCATCCTCGCGTCGCTCGGGCCGTACGTGTTCGTCGAGGACTCGACGTACACGTACACGTGCGGCGCCCACGGCAACACGGGGATGTCGTTCGCCGTCTGGAACATCGACCAGGGCCGTCGCGTCGACCTGCTGTCCGAGCTGCCCGATTGCGAGGCGCTCCTCGCCGAGGGCAAGCGCGCGATCGACGCGCGCGGCGGCGCGGTGGACTTCAGCCGCCCCGAGGATCCACCCACCCTCACCGAGCTCCTGCCGCGCCTCGCGCCGACCGGCGGCATCGAGGCGAGCGCGCTCGTGACGGTCTCGAGCTGCTACGCGTGCACCGAGGGCGGCTGGAGCTCGTACACGGTGTCGACCGAGGTCCCGACGCAGCTTCCCTGGCGGCTGCGGGCGCTCGGGGCGCCGCCGGCCGCCGTGGCGCGCTTCCGGGACGCGCACCCGGCGCTCATGGTCGGCGGCTATTCGTTCGTGCGCTGAGCGCGCCGAGCACGGAGCCGAAGAGAGAGAGTTTGAACCGCCAGGACGCCAAAGAACGCCAGGGAGAGAGAGAATCTTTGAATTCATCTCTCGAACCCCGGCGACCCTGGCGTCCTGGCGGTTCTCCGGTCGATCTCGTTGAGGACGATCGTGATCACGTCCTCGGCGTGAAGGCTCCGCGGGCCGACCGCGACCGCCTGCGCGCCGCGAAGCGCGAGGAGATCGCGCGAAGGCCCGTCGAAGCCGAGGTGATCGCCGAGCACGAACGCCGCCGAGGGCGCGCCGACTTGTTCCGCGGCCCGCAGATCCGCGCCGCCCTCCTCGAGCACGAAGAGGGGCGCGCCCGGCGCGAGGTCGTCGAGGGCCGCCTCGAGGCCCGCCCCGGCGACGGCGATCCCCGCCCTGATCTCCACGAAGCCCGCCGACGCGGGCTCCGAGGAGGCGCGCTCGAGCGCCTTTTGGACCAGCGTCGCGAGGCTCCGCTCGTCGGGGCGAACGAAGCGCGACGTGGCCCCGTCGATGCGCACGACGCGCGGCGCCCGCGGGCCTCCGCCGAGGACGAGGTAGATCGCGACGTCGCCCCGCACGCCGTGCGAACACAGGAGCGCCGCGCGGATGCAGCGGAGCAGCACGTCGAGCCGGCCGCTCGTCCCGGGCACGTCGTTCGGGAGGAACTCCCCGGAGGCGGTCGCAGTCCGCCCGATCACCACGAACCGGGGCACTCCTCGAGGGTACGCGCCTCGAAGGCGGCCCGCGACCTTGACAGCGATGACTGTTACATCTATAACCGACCCATGAGCTGATGCCCGGCCGCGCAGCACGCGCGGCCCGCGGTCGTCGCTCCCGAGGAAGCGCCATGTCGTTGAAGTCGCGCAGGCGGAGATCCGCCCGCAACGGGCACTCGCGCCGTCATCGCACCCACTTCGCAGACCCACCCGCGCCCGTGTCCGCGGCGCTGGGCCCGCTCGAGCCGGGCGCTCCGCCGGCCGGCTCGCTCGCCGTGTGGATCGGGGTCGGCGTGCTCGGGCTCGGCGCGCTGCTCGCGTCGCGCACCGGGCGCCGCGTCCTCGTGACCGCGGGCGTGGCCGCGAAGGCCGCGGCGAAGGGCGTCGGCGCGCGCCTGCGCGGCCGGAAGGACGCCGGTCCGGTCGCGCTCCGCACCGCCTTCGAGGACCTCGGCCCCACGTACGTGAAGCTCGGCCAGCTCGTGGCGAGCAGCCAGGGGCTCTTCCCGGAGCCGTACTGCCAGGAGTTCCGCAAGTGCCTCGATCGCGTGCGGCCCTTCCCCTTCGCCGACGTCGAGCGGACGCTGCGGGCGGAGCTCGGGCGCGACCCCGGGGAGCTCTTCGATCGCATCGACCCCGAGCCGCTGGCGTCCGCGTCCATCGCGCAGGTGCACGCGGCGCGCCTCCGCGACGGCCAGGAGGTCGTCATCAAGGTCCAGCGGCCGAACATCACGCGCCTGGTGGAGGCCGACCTCCGCGTCCTGCGCCTCGGCGCGCGCGCGCTCACGCACGTGAAGCACGGCGAGCTCGCGAACCCCGTCGGCGTGATCGAAGACTTCGAGTGCAGCATCCGCGAGGAGCTCGACTTCCGCCGCGAGGCCAAGAACATGGCCGAGTTCAACCGCATCATGGGGATGCGCGGGCACACGCGCGTGGCCGCGCCGCGCGTGCACGGCGAGCTCTCCACGCAGCGCGTCCTCGTGATGGAGCGCTTCTTCGGGCATCGCGTCGACGACGTCGAGAAGCTGCGCGCCAAGAACGTCGACACCGAGGCGCAGCTCCTCCTCGGCATGCGCGCCTGGTTCCAGTGCATGCTGCTCCACGGGTTCTTCCACGGCGACGTGCACGCGGGGAACCTCATGTCGCTCGACGACGGGCGGGTCGGCTTCCTCGACTTCGGCATCGTGGGCCGCTTCGCGCGCGCCCAGCGCGACCAGGTCGGCGACTACCTCGTCGCGTTCGCCACGGGCGACTTCGCGAAGCTCGCGGACGTCATGATGACCATGGGCTCCGTCGACCGGTCCCGCGTCGACGCGAAGAAGCTCGCCGAGGACCTCGCCGCGGCGTACGGGCCGATCCTCGGCGACGAGGTCACGCCGGCCAAGTACGCCGACATCCTGCCGGCCATCCTGCGCGCCGGGGTGCAGCACGGAATGCGGATGCCGCGCGAGTTCGTGCTCGTCGTGAAGCAGATGCTGTACTTCGATCGCTACGCGCGCCTGCTGGCCCCGCGCCTCAACGTCTTCCGCGACCCGCGGATCGTCTCGGCCCTGATGGAGGACCTGGCCGAGGCGCAGGCCGAGTCGGGCCCGAGGACGCAATCCTTCGACGGCCCCTCCGCCGCCGCCGCGATGTGACGAGGGGCGCGGCGAGGCCGCGCCTCGCCGCTCACATGCAGTGGAAGTTCGTGCAGCCGTTGAAGCAGCCCTGGAGCGGGCAGTCGAAGACCGGGTCGATGCAGATCTTCGTGGTGCACATGTTCGCCGAGCCGGAGCTGGCGCCGCTCGAGGTCCCGCCGACGCCCGCGTCGGGCAGCCCGGAAGGGAGGGAGATGCCGGTGCCGCTGCTCCCACTGCCGCCGAACAGGCTGCCGAGGCCGCCGAGGGGGTTGCTCGCCGCCGTGCCCGAAGAAGCGCTTCCGCTCGACTCCCCGCCGTCGTCGCCCCCGAGCGACGCGTCATCGCCCGTGCTCGTGTCGTCACCGGGCGGGACGTAGCCGCCGGTGCAGGTCGGGCACGACGCGTCGTCCCCGGTGCTGACATCGCTGCCGCCGGAGGCCGTCCCGGTCGACCCGGTGGAGGAGCCCGAGCTCGCGGGCTCGCCGTCCTCGCCGCTGCCAGCGGTCGCACAGCCGCCGCCGACAGCGACACACATCAAGGAGGCCAAAAAGAGGTTTGCGGGGGACAATCGCATGGTCGAGGTCGAACCCTGAACCGGCAGCGGCCGGCCGGCAACCGTTCATGCTGCCAATGGATTGTCATTTCCGGCCAGCGTACAGTGGGAGGAGGGGATGACGGACGCCATCGAACCGCGAGGCTTGCCCTCCAGCTACGCGCTCCACCTGCTGGATCTCGCGAACCGCCTCGGCGTGCCCGATCGCGTGCTCCTCGCCGATCTCGGCGTCACGCGCGAACAGCTCTCGGACCCGGCGGCCCTCATGACGCTGCCCGGCGTCGTCGCCCTGGTCGAGCGCGTGCGCGACGCCACGCGCGAGCCGGCGCTCGGCTTCCACCTCGGGCTCCAGATGTCCTCGTCGGCCCACGGCTACCTGGGGTTCGCCGCGATGAGCGCCCCCACCCTGCGCGACGCGCTGGAGCTCGCGGTGCAGTACGCGCCAATCCGCACGACGGTGATCTCGCTGCGGCTCGAGAACGACGGGCGAGCCGCGGCGCTGGTCGTCGACGAGGTCGAGAACCTCGGGGCGGCGCGCGACGTGGTGCTCATCGGCTTCCTCGTCGGCGTCTGGCAGATCGGCAACGCGCTCCTCGGCCGAGAAGTGAAGGAGTCGTTCGTCGAGGTGACCTTCGCCGAGCCGGCCTACTATCAGCGCCTCCGGCACATCAACCCGCGCGTCGAGTTCCTGCGCCCGGCCAACCGGCTCGTCTTCAATCCGGCCCTCCTCGGGGCGCGCGTGGTCTCGGCCGACCCGGCGTCCCTGAGGCTCGCCCAGGAGCAGTGCGCGCGCGAGCTCGACCTCTGCTCGGCGCGCTCCCCCCTCGTCGAGCGCGTGCGGCGCCTGGTCCTCCGCAGCGACGCGGGGGTGCGCAGCTTCGAGGAGCTCGCGCAGGCCCTGCGCGTCTCGCCGAGGACCCTGCGCCGGCGGCTCGCCGAGGCCAAGGTCTCCTTCTCGGAGCTCCTCGACCAGGTTCGCCGCGACCGGGCCCTCTTGCTCTTGCGATCCGTCGAGCTCTCGACGAAGGAGGTCGCCGAACGGGTCGGCTACTCCGACGTCGCGAACTTCATGCGCGCGTTCCGTCGCTGGACCGGGCGAACGCCGGCGGCCTACCGCCGCGAAGGCTCCGCCCGTCACTGAACGCATGCCATAACCGGGGGATACCTTCGCAATCTCGCCGCCGGGGGTCGTCGCCGTACAGGAGTACGGCTCCTCGCCCCGTCGACGACCTCGCTCGGTCTTCCCCGGTTCTGGCACGCGTTCACCACGGCCTTGGGAGATTCGTTTGTTTTCTTTGTTCGCTCTGCCTGGTCTTTCTCAGAACTTGCCGAACGCCGCCAGGCCGTAGCCGGTCGCGCCGAACTGCGTCGGCATCACCTGGATGCGCGTCGCCTTCGCGTCGTTCGTGGACTTCGCCGGCGCCGGGTGGTTGACGTCGTCGTCGTCGCTCGTCAGCAAGCCGACGAGCGTGAGGAACGCGCCGACGCCCTGGAGAATGCCGCTCGTCTCGAGGAGCGCGCGGTTCGTCTGCTCCGTCGCGCAGTTGAGCGGCGGCGCGCACGCGGGGCGCTGCGAGAGATCAATCCACGGACCGACGACCGGCACGTACAGGTGCTGGTCGACCATCATCGTGCTCGAAGCCGCGACCGACACCGCCGGCAAGTACGACACCGCGAGGAGGAACAACCCCGTCCCGAGGAGCGTGTCCTTGGTGTCGTTGTGGGCGCCCTCCGTCGGGAGCGGCGGCGGGGCCGGCGGCGTCGAGGTGCTCTCAATCCCGTCCGGGTCCTCCGCGAAGGCCTTGCTCGCCGACGCCGTCGCCAAGAGGGCGGCGCCGAGCGCCGCCGCATACACGAATCCCCTTTGCTGCCTCATCGTGTGCCTCCATCGGCGCCATTGGACCCGCGGCCCTTCGCTCCACGCGAGGGGCCGGCAGCCCAAGCCACCGTTCGTCGAAGGCTGAGTGCAACCCCGGTGCCTCGGCTCGAGGGGAGTTCTTCGGCGGGCTCGTTAAAGGCGGTCGTCGCGGGCCCGCGAACCGGCTTCCGCCGGGGCGCGGCCTGTGGCCTTGTGACGCCTCTCACAGGAGGCCGTCTGCGACACCGTCAGATGGTCGCGAGGACTTCGAAGAAGCGCGGAAACGTCTTCGATACGCACGCGGGGTTCTTGATGCGGATGCCCGGGGCGACGAGGCCGGCGATGGAAAAACTCATCGCCATGCGGTGATCGTCGTACGTCTCGACGTCCGCGGGCCTGGGGACGCCGGGGTGAACGACGAACCCGTCGCTCTCTTCCTCCGCGGCGATCCCGAGGCGATGGAGCTCGGCGACCACGGCGGCGACGCGGTCGGTCTCCTTGCGGCGAATGAAGCCGACGCCGGTCACGCGCGTGGGGCGGTCGGCGAACGGGGCGATCGCGGCGAGGGTCTGCGCCGTGTCCGACACGTTCGACATGTCTGCCTCGATCCCCGTGAGCTTCGTGGGGCCGATCACTTCGGTCTCGGCCTCGGTCTGCCGCACGCGGCAGCCCATTCTTTCGAGCAGCCGCACGAAGCCCAGATCGCCCTGGAGCGAGCGCGTGCCGAGCCCCGGGACGACGACGCGCCCGCCGGTGACGGCCGCCGCGGCGAAGAAGTACGAGGCCGCCGACGCGTCGGGCTCCACGCCGTACGAGGTCGCCCGGTACGCGCCGGGGCGCACGTCGAAGCGCGCGAAGCCGTCCACCTTCAGCGGGACGCCGAACGCCTCCATCGCCTGAGCCGTGACCGCGATGTACGGCTTCGAGACGAGATCGCCCTCCACCTCGATGGAGAGCCCGCGGCGCGTGCAGGGTGCGACCATCAAGAGCGCGCTGAAGTACTGGCTGCTGATGCCGCCGGCCATGCGGACCGAGCCCCCTTCGAGCCCCGCGGCCTCGACGCGGATCGGCGGGCAGCCGTTGCCGCGGATGCTGGTCGCCTTCACGCCGAGACCGGCGAGCGCGTCGAGCAGCGGCGCGATCGGCCGCCTGGCCATCGCCTCGTCGCCCTCGAGCTCGTAGGTGCCGTGGCCGAGCGCCATGAGCGGCGCGAGGAAGCGCGCGGTGGTGCCCGAGTTGCCGACGAAGACCCGCGCGGTCGAAGCGGGCACGGTGCCCGCGCCGCCCGTCACCTCGAACCGCTCCCCGGCCTCGTCGGAGGCGACGTCGAAGCCGAGGCCGCCGAGCGACCGCGCCATGTGCAGGGTGTCGTCGCTGAAGAGCGCGCCCTCGATCGCGGAGCGCCCGCCGGCCAGGGCCGCGAGGACGAGCGCCCGGTTCGTGTAACTCTTGGATCCGGGCGGCCGGACCGAGCCGGAGACCGGCGCGGTTCGAGGGACGATCGCCAGGACGTCGGGGAGCGCGGAATCGAGCGGCCACGGCCGCTCCTATAGCAGCTGCGGCCTCGTCGGGCCTCTCAGCGCTTCGTGGTCTTCCTGGCCTCCACGCGCTTCTTGGCGGCCTTGGGGAGGGTCCCGGATTCGGCGGCGCGCCAGAAGTACCAGGCGACGAGCGTGCGGTAGGGCTTCCAGCGCTCGCCTTTCTCGGCGAGGGCCTTGGGCGTGGGCATGGCCCGGTGGTGGAAGGTGACCGCGAACCCCTTCCGCACGCCGAAGTCGTCGACCGGCAAGACGTCGGGCCGCCCGAGGCGAAACATGAGGAGCATCTCGACCGTCCACCGGCCGATGCCGCGCACGCGCGTCAACCGCTCGACGATCGTCTCGTCGTCCATGCCGCGCAGCTCGGCGAGCTCGGGGATCTCCCCGTCTGCCGCGCGCTTCGCGAGATCGCGCAGCGACAGCATCTTCGACTGCGAGAGCCCCGCCCCGCGGAGCTTCGCCTCGGACGCCCGCAAGATCTGCTCGGGCGTGGGCCCGCGGTGCCCGTGCGGGAAGAGCGCGCGCAGGCGCGCGAAGATCGACGCGGCCGCGCGCCCGTGGAGCTGCTGGTACACGATGGCCCTCGCCAGCGACACGAAGAGGCTCGACGTGCGCTGGATGCGCATCCGGAACGGGCCCACCTGGTCGAACAGGACGCCGAGCTCCGGATCCACGCCCCGCAGGTGCTCCATCGCCGCGGCGGGATCGAACCCGAACGTCCCGTCGCCCTCGGGGTGCCCTGCGGGCGCGGCGTGCTCGCCCTCGAGCGCGAGGAGCTGCAGCTTCGTCGTGATCCCGCCGTTCGCCGAGAAGCCCCCCAGCCGGCCCCCCGCCCCGAGCACGCGGTGGCACGGGACGACGATCGCGAACGGGTTGCGCCCGAGCGCCTGGCCCACCGCGCGCGCCGAGCGCGGCCTGCCGAGGCGCACGGCGAGCTCGCCGTACGAGAGCGTCTCGCCCGGGGGGATGGTGCGCGCCACCTCGTAGACGCGGCGGTGGAAGAGCGGCACGCCGCGCATGTCGAGGGCCGCCGCCGCGAAGTCCACGGGCTCGCCGCGCAGCAGGCGCAGGACCTCGTCGAGGACCGCCTGCGCCTCGGGCCCGGGCGCCGCCTCGCGCGCGCCCGGGAAGCGCTGCCTCATGCGGGCGCGCAGCTTCGCGTCGGGCCCTTCGGGGAGCTGGACGCCGACGACGCCGCGCGGCCCCCACGCGATGCCGCAGCGGCCGATCGGGGTGTCGAAGCCGGCGAAGAACACCTCGGAGAGCGGCGCGTCCATATCGGACGGGAATCTAGCAACGCCGGCCGGCCGGCACTTGGCGGATCTTGCAATCAGGCGAGGAGCGCCACGCTCTTGATCATCGCGTGCACCCGCACGCCCGCCGCCAGCCCGAGCGCGCCGCACGAACGCCGCGTCACCCGCGCGAGCAGCGCGACCGAGCCGTCGCCGATCGCGAGCCGCACGTTGACGCGGTCGGGCCCGAGGTCGCGCACCTCCTCGACCCGGCCCGGGAGCACGTTCAACACGCTCGACAGGCCCGGCGCGTCGAGCGCGAGGCTGACGTCGCGCGCGAGGGCCCGCGCGCGCGCCTTCGCGCCCGCGGGCCGATCGACGCCGCCGACCCAGAGCGCGCCCCCGGGGAACGCGAGCTCGGTCAGGCCGTTCGGCTCGTCGTGCGCGGCGACCACCCCCTCGAGGATCACGCCGGCGTCGTCGGCGAGCGCGGTCGGCAGGTCGAGGCGCGCGAGCATCGGGGCGAGCGGGCCGCTCGCCGTGACCCGGCCGCCGTCGACGAGCACCAGGTGGTCGGCGACGCGCGCGACCTCGTCCATCGCGTGCGTGACGTACACCACCGGGATCGCGAGGGCGTCGCGGAGGCGCTCGAGGTGCCCGAGGACCTCGAGCTTGAGCGCGGCGTCGAGCCCCGCGAGCGGCTCGTCGAGCAGGAGGACGCGCGGCTGCGCGAAGAGCGCCTGCGCGATGGCCGCCCGCTGCCGCTCGCCGCCCGAGAGGCTGCCGGGCCGGCGATCGAGGAGAGGCCGGAGCCCGAGGCGCTCGACCACGAGATCGGCGCGGATCCCCGCGTCGCCGCGGCCGCGCTTCTGGCCGTACGCGAGGTTCGCGCGCACGTCGAGGTGCGGGAGGAGCGCGTGCTGCTGGAACACGCAGCCCACGGACCGGCGGTGCACGGGCACGAAGAGCTTCGCGGCGTCGTCCTGCCACGGGACGCCGAGCGCGCGTACGGAGCCCTCGCCGCGCTCGAGGCCCGCGAGGAGGCGCAGGCACGTGGTCTTGCCCGCGCCCGAGGGCCCGAAGAGCGCCGAGATGCCTCGGGCCGGGAGCGCGAGCTCGAGCTCCACGCGGAAGGCGCCGCGGGCGAACCGGAGGGACGCCTCGATGCCCGGATCAGAGGGCACGCGGCGCGCCCCGGAGCGAGTGCAGGGCCAGGAGCACCGCGAAGGAGAAGACGACCAGGCCGAGCGCCAGCCGGTGGGCGTCGCCGTACTCGAGCGCGTCGACGTGGTCGTACAACGCGACCGAGAGCACGCGCGTCTTGCCCGGGATGTTCCCGCCGATCATGAGCACCACGCCGAACTCGCCGATCGTGTGCGCGAAGCCCAGCACCGCCGCGACGACGAACCCGGGCCACGCGAGCGGCACGGCCACGGTGAAGAAGCGATCGACCGGCCCCGCCCCGAGCGTCGCCGCGAGCTCGAGGGGCGCGCGGCCCACCGCCTCGAACGCGTTCTGGAGCGGCTGCACGACGAACGGCAGCGAGTACAGGGTCGACGCGACGACCAGCCCGGGGAAGGTGAACGGCAGGGTGCCCAGGCCCACCGAATTCGTTAGCTTGCCAACGAATCCGCTCGGCCCGAGCCAGACCAGAAGGTAGAAGCCGAGCACCGTCGGCGGGAGCACGAGCGGCAGCGCCACGGTCGCCGCGACCCACGCCTTCGCGCGCGACCGCGTGCGCGCGAGCCACCACGCCAGCGGCGTGCCGAGCGCGAGGAGCAGCGCGCAGGTGACCGCCGCCAGCTCCAGCGTCAGGACGATCGCGGGCCCGTCGCCCTCGCTCAGCATGCCGGGCGCCTCATCGCGCCGAGGGCGCGGGAGAAGGAGCGCGCGGCTCGTCGCCGAGGCCGTAGCCGTAGGCGCGGAGGACCTCGCGCGCCTTCGCGCCCTTCAGATACGCGAGGAACGCGCGCGCGGCGGGGCTCGCGGCGGCCCGCTGGAGGAGCACGGCGTCTTGCCGGAGCGGCGCGTACAGCGCGGCGGGCACGAGCCAGTAGGAGCCGGCGGGCGCCAGGTCGGGCGGCGCGGCCTGCGAGAGCGCGACGAAGCCGAGCTCCGCGCTGCCGCTCGCGACGAACTGCGCCGCCTGCCCGATGTTCTCGCCCTGGACGAGCTTCGGCGCGAGCGAGGTCGCGAGACCCAGCGCCTCGAGGACCTGCATGGCCGCGGCGCCGTAGGGGGCGAGCTTGGGGTTCGCGATCGCGAGGTGCTCGAAGTGCCCCTGGCGCAGCACGGCGCCCGCCGGGTCGACGAAATTCGGCTTCGCGCTCCAGAGCACCAGCTTGCCGATCGCGTACGTGAAGCGGGTCCCCGGGACGGCGAGCTTCTCGGTCTCGAGGGTCGCGGGCGCGGCGTCGTCCGCGGCGAGGAGCACCTCGAAGGGCGCGCCGTTCTCGATCTGCGCGCGCAGCTTTCCGGTCGCGCCCGTGACGATCGTGGCGTGGTCGCCCGTGTCCTTCGCGAAGGCGTCGGCGATGCGCTGCGCGGGCGCCGCGAAGTTGGCGGCGACCGCGACCTGGACGTCTCCGGCCATGGCGGGCGCGGCCCACGCGAAGGCGAACGCCAGGAAGACCGCCGCCACCGCCCATGTCCGCCGCCGTCGCTTCATGCGTCCGCCTCGAGGCGCGCAGCATACTCGGGGTTTGCCGGCCGCGCCCCGCGCGGACATGATCCCGCGTGGTGGAGAACCAGGTCCCGCGACACCCGCCGGGCGCGTCCGCCGCGGCGCGCGCCGCCGCGCGGCAGTTCCTCCGGCCGATTCGAGCGGTTCTTCCGCGTCGAGGCCGCGAGCGGGATCGCGCTCTGGGCCGCCACGTTCGCCGCGCTCGTCTGGGCGAACTGGCCCGGGGCGTCGTACGAGCGCTTCTGGAACCTCGAGCTCGGCGTGACCTTCGGCGGCGCCTCGTTCGCGCCGCCGCTCCACTTCTGGGTCGACGACGGGCTGATGACGCTCTTCTTCTTCGTCGTCGGCCTGGAGATCCGCCAGGAGATCCACGCGGGCGAGCTCTCGACCGCCCGCCGCGCCGCCCTGCCCGCCGCCGCCGCGCTCGGCGGGATGGCCGTCCCCGCCCTCGTCTATCTGGCGTTCAACGCCCACCGGGCCAGCGCCAACGGGTGGGGCGTGCCCATCGCGACGGACATCGCGTTCGCGGCCGGCGTCCTGGCCCTCCTCGGAGCGCGGGTTCCCGCGCCGGTGCGCGTCGCGCTGCTCGCGCTCGCCGTGATCGACGACATCGGCGCGATCGTCGTCATCACGGTCGGCTACTCGCGCGGCCTCGAGCCGAGGGGGCTCGCGCTCGTCGCGGCCGCCGCCGGCGTGCTCGCGGCGCTGCGAAAGCTCGGCGTGCGGAACATCTTCGTCTACGCCGCGCCCGCGATCGCGATGTGGTTCGGGTTGCACCGGGCCGGCCTGAACCCGACGCTCGCGGGCGTGATCCTCGGCCTGATGACCCCCGTGCAGGCCTGGTACGGGCGGCGCGGCGTGATCGACACGGCCCGCGAGATCGCCGCGACCCTCGAGACCGAGGAAGACCCCGACGCCTTGCTCGGGCTCCTCCATCGGCTGAAGCGCGCCCGCCGCGAAGCCGTGCCCCCCGCCACGAAGCTCCGCGCCGACCTTCACGCGTGGGTCGCCTTCGGGGTGATGCCGCTCTTCGCGCTCGCGAACGCCGGGGTCGTGCTCGCCGGGCTGCGCGAGGCGGCGGGCCACTGGACGTACGCGTTCGCGGGGATCTTCCTGGGGCTCGTCGCGGGAAAGCCGGTGGGCGTGCTCCTCGCGACGGCGGCGGCGACGCGGCTCGGGCTGGCCGAGCCCCCGCGGGGCGCGGGCTGGCGGGGGATCGGGGTGATGGGCGTCGTGGCGGGCATCGGGTTCACCATGTCGATCTTCATGGCCGACCTTGCCTTCTCGGACCCGGAGCTGCTCCGCGCCGCCAAGGCGGCCATCCTGCTGGCCTCGCTCGTCGCGGCCCTCCTGGGAGTCGCGCTCGGGCGGGTCCTCCTGCAGGCGAAATAGGATCCCGGCGGCGGGCGGAGATCGCGCCCGCCATTTAGTATCGCGCGTATGCCGAAAGCCGCCGCCTACGCCGCCCCCTCCGCCGGGGCTCCCCTCGCCCCCTTCACCGTCGATCGCCGGGAGCCCGGCCCGCTCGACGTCGCCATCGAGATCACGCACTGCGGGGTCTGCCACTCCGACATCCACCAGGTCCGCGACGAGTGGGGCGGCGCGCGCTTCCCCATGGTGCCGGGCCACGAGATCATCGGCCGCGTCGTCCGCGTCGGCAGCGACGTGAAGAAGCTCGCGGTCGGCGACATCGCGGGCGTCGGCTGCATGGTCGACTCGTGCCGCGTGTGCGACCCCTGCCGCGAGGACATGGAGCAGTGCTGCGAGAAGCGCTGCGCGTTCACGTACAACTCGACCGAGATGGACCGCAAGACCCCCACCTTCGGCGGGTACTCGCAGTCGGTCGTCGTCGCCGAGCGCTTCGTCGTGAAGGTGCCGTCGAGCCTCGACCCGGCGGGCGCGGCGCCGCTCCTCTGCGCGGGCATCACCACGTACTCGCCGCTCCGGCAGTTCGACTGCGAGAAGGGCTCTCGCGTCGCGGTCGTCGGGCTCGGGGGCCTCGGCCACATGGCCGTCAAGCTGGCGGCGTCGATGGGCGCGGAGGTCACGCTCCTCAGCACGTCGCGCAGCAAGGCCCCCGACGCCCAGCGGCTCGGCGCGGCGCACTTCGAGGTGACGACCGAGCCGGGCGCGCTCAAGAAGCTCCAGAACCGCTTCGACCTCATCGTCGACACGATCTCGGCGCCGCACGACTACAACGCCTACCTCGCGATGCTCCGGCCCAAGGGCACCATGGCGGTCGTCGGCGTCCCGCCGGCGCCCACCCCCGTCGCCGCCTTCTCGCTCATCGCCGGCAACAAGCGCCTCGCGGGCTCGTCGATCGGCGGCATGGCCGAGACGCAGGAGATGATGGACTACTGCGCGGCCCGGAAGATCCTCGCCGACGTCGAGGTCATCCCGGTGCAGAAGATCAACGAGGCGTACGAGCGCATGCTCCGGAGCGACGTGCGCTACCGGTTCGTGATCGACGTCGCGAGCCTCTGATCAGACGAAGCCCCGGGCCACGCGCCCGTAGAGCTCGAAGAACTGGTCGTCGCCGAAGCCCGCGCCGCTGCGGAAGACGCCGTCGTTGATGGGCGTCCCGTTGGTGAGCGGGTCCATCCGGTCGTAGTGGCCGATCACGTCGCCGTGGTCGGCCAGGACGATCCCCGCGAAGCGCGCGCCGGGCGCCCGGAGGATTCTGCGTCATCGAGTTCACGACGCCGTCGTTCGTCGAGGGGTCGAAGACGGGCACCTCGGCCTCCGGGTTGCGGACGACCGGCTCCTTGAAGACGTTCAAGTCGACGAGGTCCGCCTCGGCGTGGGGGGACGGCTTGCCGGTCACCTGGCCCGTGAGTTTGTGGATCCACTCGAAGAACTCGTCGGGCTTGCGCTCCCTCGACTCCTCGACGACGGGCTTCGTGGGGACGCCGGTCACGAAGCAGTTCACGGGCACGTCGAGCACGGGCGCCTTCTCGCGGCGGATGCGCTCCATCGAGTCGCAGCGCAGGTCGGCGAGGAGCTTGTCGTCCGTGAGGAGGCTCACGAGGAACCGCGCGCTGTCGGACCAGCCGCGCACGCTCGCGAGGAGCGCCTCGTGGACGACGGGGCGCTCGAACGCGAGCTTCGCGAGCTGCAGCGCGACCGCGGACGTCTCGGGGAGGGCGCCCATGTGCTGGAGCGGGTTGCGCAGGAAGCCGACGACGGCGCTCTCGGCCAGGTACGTCCCGTAGTGGGGCGACGAGATCGTGGTGATCGAGGCGATGCGGCGGCGCACGTCGGTGGGATCGACGTCGGCCCACCGGCGCGCCCGCAGCGGGAACTCGGCCCGGAGCAGCTCGACGTCGACGCCGCCCGCGCTGTGCCCCACGAGGTGGAAGCGGCTCGGCCGGCCGAGCACCTGGTCGGCCTTGGCCAGGTGCGCGAGCATGAACTCCTGCCGCTCCGCGAGGCTGCCCGCCGGGACGGTCGAGAGGCCCATGACCGGCGTGGGCTTGCCGAGCGCCCGCTCGGCGGCGCCGCGCAGGCACGCCGCGACCCGATCGGCGAAGTAGTAGAACGTGCCCAGGCGCCCGAACCCGAAGAAGCCGGGGACGAGGATGACCGCGTTGTCGTAGTGCATGGGTCCCCTCAGCCGAGGCGCGGCGCGACGAACACGTCCCAGAGCGAGCCGACGAACATCTTTCCGAAGCGGCCCATCGCCTCGAGGCGCTGGCGGTCGCTCGTCGCGCCCGGGACGCGGAACGTCGTGAGCTGGTGCATGAAGTCGGGGATGAGGATGTGCAGCACGCCCGCGGCGCACACGGGCGCGTCGTGCGTGCCGCCCGCGCGGATGACCGTGTACAGCGTGCTCGTGGCCTTCCAGACGTCGAAGTGCCCGTCGTCGACCACGTCCTTGTAGCCGTCGAGCAGGTACGTCTTGCCGTCGGCGCCGACGAACGGGAGCGCGTACAGCATCTTTCTGCGGTGCGGGGCGGCGCCGGTCACGAAGAGGTTGAACACGCCGGCGCCGACCTGCGCGCCGCCGGGCGGCGTGATCCTGTCGATCGTCACGGTGCCGACCGCGACCGCCGCGTGCGCCTTGTCGGCGAGGAAGCGGTCGACGTCGGCCGTGGTGATCGTCAGGGTGAACTGCGCCTTGCCGTTCGCCTTCTGGGCCGCGTGCTCGGCGGCCACGTACCCCGCGATGTCGGCGGGCACGCGATCGGCCGCGACCAGGAAGCCGCGCATCGTCTCGGTGAACGCGAGGCCCACCGGAGGATCGACCGTCGCCGCGGTGCCCCCCGCCGGGATCTGCACGCGCGACACCGGATCGACGATCGGCTTGGCCATCGCCCGCTCGGGCGGCGCCCAGTCGGCGTCCTTCCTCCAGCGGCGAATGAAGCGCTCGACGTTGCGCTCCGCCACCGCCGCGATCGTGTGCGACGGGTTGATGCCCGTGGCCGCCGGCAGGCAGCCCCCGTCCATCACGAAGAGGTTCGGGTACCCGTACACCTGCCCGTTCGCGTCGGTCACGCCGCGCACTTCGTCGTCGGCCATGCAGCAGCCGCCGAGGTTGTGCACCGAGACCGGCTGGTTCAAGAGGGTCCAGAGCGGGTTGTCGGCCGCCTGGCCCCCGAGCTCCTTCACGACGTCGCGAATGAGGCGGTCTTCGCTGTCGTAGAGCGGCAGGTTGCCGGCGAGGTCCCAGCGAATCTGGAGCTTCTTCGTGATCGGGTGCAGCGCGACCGTGCCGTTCGCGCGGTCGCGGCCCATCGCGAGGAAGACCGCGCTCGTGGCGGTCTCCTTCGCCTCTCGGGCCCCGTTGGCCGCGACGGCCTTGCGGATCTCGACCTCGACCTCCTCGCGCACGAGGTTCCCCGCCGCCGGCAGCCAGCTGCTGCCCTGCCGGAGGAGCTGGAAGAGGCTCCCGATCTGCTTCGGGTACCCGCCCTCCTGCAGCGTGAACCAGGCGCGGAGCTCCCCGCCGCCCTGGTCTCCACCCCGGTCGTAGATGACGCCCGTCGTGATCGTGGGGCCGTACTCGGGGTGGAACGGCTCCTTCGTGTCGAAGCCGAACGCCAGGAAGTCGCCGTTGCCCGAGTACCCCCTCCCGAGCGCGGGGCTCATCGCCGGCAACGTGCCGAACTCGTCGCGGCAGCGGAGGAGGAGCTCCGTCGAGTTGACGGCGCCCGCGCACACGAAGACCGAGGTCGCCGAGACGCTCGCCTCGACGCCGCCGTTCGTGAAGTCGCGATAGAAGACGGCGTAGCCGCCCTCTTGCGGCGCGATGCGCACGACCTCGCACTGCGGCCGCACCTCCGCGCCGTGCTTCTCGGCGACGGCGAGGTAGTTGAGGTCGAGCGTGTTCTTCGAGCGGTAGCGGCAGCCGATGTCGCACTCGCCGCAGTTGCGGCAGCCCCACTGCGTGACGCCGAACTTGTTCTCGTGCGCGCCGGCGCTCGCGTCGGAGAGATCGACCGCGAGGTTCGGGTAGTAGAACTGCTTCGACCGGCCGAGGCGCTCGAACGCGCTCGCCATCAGCCTCGTCTTCGGGGGCAGGTCGTTCGGCCGCGTGGTGATCGGCGCGATGTCGAGCATGTACCCGACGAGGTCGTAATAGGGATCGAGCTCGTCGCGCGAGTAGCCGGCGGGCCAGCCGCTGGAGAAGACGTCGGGCACGGGGCGGCAGTGGACGTTCGCGTAGATGAGCGAGCCGCCGCCGTATCCCGCGCACTCGAAGACGAACACCTCCTCGACGGGCTTCACGTCGAAGAGGCCCTGCTCGTGCGCATAGAGCCAGCCCTTTTCGATATCGGTGAAGTCCCGCGGGAACGGAAGCTCCCCGCCGGCTCCGGGCTTGTCGTAGCGCCGGCCGCGCTCGAGCACGGCAACCGTGAGCCCCGCTTGCGACAGACGGCAAGACGACACCGCACCGCCGAAGCCCGTCCCGATGACGATGGCGTCGTACGTATTTTTCATGGCCTCCCCGATATCTCTACGGTCATCCCATGGCCGCGGCGGGGCGGCAAGAGCCGGTCGCGCGCTCGAAGGCGCGCTCCATCCGGTCGTTGCCCCAAAAGAGCTCACCTTCGACCACAAATGTGGGCGCGCCGAAAATGCCGAGCTCGATGGCCTGCGTCGTCGCGGCGCGGAGCGCCGGCTTGTGCTCGGGCGCCTCGGCTTCGCGCCTCACCGCCGGGCCGTCGAGCCCGAGGGACGCGAGCACGGCGTCGACGACCTCGGGCTGCGAGAGATCGCGATCGTCTCCAAAGTACGCCGTCATCGCGGCGCGCGCGAAGCGCACACCCCATTCGCGCTGCACGCCGAGGAGGGCGACGCGCGCCGCGAGGATCGTGTTGCACGGAAAGACGGTGGGCTGCCGGAACGGGGCGCCGATGCGCTCGGCCTCTCGCGCCACGTCGCGCCACATGTACTTGCCTTTGACCGGCAAGACGAGGAAAGGCGTCGTCGACCAGCCCGCCGACGCGAACACGGGGCCGAGCGAGAACGGGCGCCAGCGCACGAGGACGCCCGCCTCCTCCGCCGCGCGCTCGACGCGGCAGACGGAGAGGTAGCTGTACGTGCTCGCGAGCTCGAACCAGAAGTCGACCACCGGAGTCGTCGCGTCCATGAATGGACTCTACCGCGCTCGGCCGCCCTTGACTCGACCTGCCGAAGGGCTAGCCCCCCTCTGGGCCTTCATGACCGGATATGCGCTCTTCTTCTCCGTGTTCGGGCTGATCTTCGTGGCCGAGCTGCCGGACAAGACCGCGCTCGCCGCGCTGGTCCTCGCGACGCGCCACAAGCCGTGGCCGGTCCTCCTCGGCGCGGCGCTCGCGCTCACCGTGCAGAGCGTCGTCGCGGTCACGGCGGGGCAGCTCCTGTCGCTCTTGCCGGCCCGGCCGGTGCACGTCTTCGCGGGCGCCATCTTCATCGTGTCGGGCATCGTGATGTGGTTCCGCAACGACGACGGCGAGGACGACGTGAAGGACGGTCCCGACCGCGGCTTCTTCAAGACGCTCTGGCAGGTGTTCGTCATCGTGTTCATCGCCGAGTGGGGCGACCTCACGCAGCTCGCCACCGGCGCGATGGCCGCGCGCTACCGCGCCCCCTTCGTCATCTTCGCCGCGTCGACGCTGGCGCTGTGGGCGGTCACCGCCATCGCGGTGTTCATCGGCAACCGCGCCGGCAAGCTCCTCGACGCCGACCTCACGAAGCGCATCGCCGCGGTGCTCTTCGCGGGCATCGGCGTCGCGCTCGTGACCGGGCTGCTCTGAGCGGTCGTCACTTCGGGATGGGGAGCTCGCACCGGCCGCCGCTGCACGGGACGCCGTCGCAGCACTGCGCGTCGCCGGTGCAGGTCTGACCGTAGAGGGTGCACGTCGGTCCCGTGCCGGGGCCGCCCGTGCCGGGGCCCGCGTCGGCGCCCGCCCCGCACGGCCCGCACACGCCGCGCGTGCTCCCCGGCGCCACGACGCAGGAGGTGCCCGCGCAGCAGTCGGCGTTGTCGGTGCACGCGCCGCACGAAGGAACGCACGCCGCGCCCGCGCAGACGAAGGACGGCGCTCCGCCGTCGGCCGCGGTCGGGACGCACGGCGCACCGCCGCAGCAGTCGGCGCTCGACGCGCACGCGGCCCCCGCCGCGACGCACGCGGCCGGCGAGCAGCGCGGCACGCCCATGTTGTCCTGGTGGCAGGTGTCTTCGTTCTCGCAGTTGCCGCTGCAGCAGTCGCACGACGAGTTGCACGACATCGTGGCGAGCTTGCACACGTCGCCGTCCGGCTTGCAGCCCATGGGCAGGCGGCAGATGCCGAGCGCGCCGCCGCCGCTCAGGTCGCACGTGACGGGCTTGTTCGATCCGCCAGGGAGACCCGAAGAGCCGCAGCAGTCCGCGTCCGTCGTGCAGAGGTCCCCGACGACGTGGCAGCCGCTCGCGGGCTGGCAGACGAGCACGCCCGTCGGCCCCCACGGCGCGCACGCGCGGCTGCAGCACGGGCCGCCGCACGCGGGGAGGTTCGAGGCGTTCAGCGCGACGCCGCCGTCGGGGGCGCTGCCGCCGCAGAGCTGCCCGTCGACGACCCCGCAGTTCGCGGGGCCGCCGGGCGGGGTCGCGCCGCACGTGCCGAGGGTCGCGCCCGCGGCGCGCGCGCAGGTGCCCGTGCAGCAGTCCGCGCCGGTCGAGCACGCGTCGCCGCCCTGTCCGCAGAAGGAGGACGACTGGCACGTGCCGCCGGAGCAGAGCCCCGAGCAGCACTGCGCGCTCGACGCGCACTGGTTGCCGAGCGTCTCGCACGCCGCGTTGAGCGAGGCGCACTTGCCGCCGGAGCAGCTCTGGCTGCAGCAGTCGCCGCCCGTCGCGCAAGGCCCGTCGTCCGAGACGCACGCGGGGTAGCGGCACGCGCCGCCGGCGCAGTCGGCGCTGCAGCAGTCGCCGTTCGTCGAGCAGCCCGCGCCGAGGCCGAGGCAGCTCCCGGTCGCCGCCCCCCCGCCGCCGCCGAAGACGGACGTGGTGAGCGCGGCGTCGCCGCCGCCGAAGCCCGCGTCGTCGCCCCCCGAGGTCGTCGCGTCGTCGCCGGGGGCGGCCGCGTCGGGCGCGCTCGGCGCGTCGTTCCCCGACTTGCCTCCGCAGCCTGCCACCCCCACGCACGCCAGCGCCCCGGCGAGGAGCGCGAACCACCCGGACGTCGAACGTTCTGCCATGACCACCCCAGGAAGCAAGCCGGGGGCCCGCGGCGCGCATGCAGAATCCACGGACCCTACGGGCCCGCCGGCTCGTGCGCCTGGTCACCGCAGGTGCCGGCTGGTCACCGCGATGACCAGGGCCTCAGTGGCAGATCGACCCTGCGGCCATGCAGACGACGTTGTTCGTCTTGGCGCAGCAGAGCTGGTCCGGCGTGCACTTGGCGGCGCACGCGGCGCACTGGGAGGCGCAGAGGCCGTCGCACGCGACCGGGCCGCAGCACACGGACGCGCCGGACGGAGGACTCTCCGGGCAACCCGCGTCCGCGCCGGCGTCCTCGGGCGCCGCGGCCGCGTCGTCGCCGGGACCCGCGTCGACTTCGAAGGTGAGGACCGGGACGGCCTCGCAGCCGGTCGCAAGGCCGAGCGCCAGCGCCAGGGCGCGCGTGGGGGCGAGGCGCGCACCGGTCACGGGAGCTCCCCGGCAATCGCGAGGCCGCCGCCCCCGCGCGTCGCGAACGGGAACACGCCCGTCGTGGCGAGCACGCCGAATCCCAGCGCCAGGACGCCGGCCGCGCCGCACGCCGCCGCGACGGGGCCCTCGACGAGCGCGCGGCTCCGGGTCGACTCGAGGGACGCGGCGGGCGCGCCCGGCGGGCAGACGCCCCCGGGGCACGCGCGATTCAGGTCGGCGATGTCGTCGTGCCGCAGGATCCACAGGACGGCGGAGGCTCCGACGAGCGCCGCGCCTCCCGCGATCGCCGCCCACCCGGCGCCGCGGAGCGGCGGCGCTCGGCCTTCGGCGGGCGGCGGCGGGAACTGGACGGACAAGGAGACCTGCGCGCCGGCGGGGAGGGACACGTCGCTCGCGAAGGGCGGCCCGCCGGGGACCGTCGCGCGGACGACGTGCCGGCCGGGCGCGAGCGGGATCGGCTCGCGGAGCGCG
Organism: uncultured delta proteobacterium; assembly: GCA_963797395.1. Classification (GTDB taxonomy): domain Bacteria; phylum Myxococcota_A; class Polyangia; order Polyangiales; family Polyangiaceae; genus Palsa-1150. The sequence goes on along the minus strand of CAWCPA010000006.1, from coordinate 1,556,658 downwards.
GCGGGCTCCAGGGCGGTCCCGTCGACCTCGACGCGTGCGCCCGGCGGCGCGCGGCCCGGCAGCACGAGCGCGAGGCGCCCGACGCGCGGGGCGAGCACGCCGAGCCGCTCCGTCGCCGCGCGGAGCACGTCCCGGTCCTGCGCGTTGCTTTCCGCGAGCTCCTCGGCGGCGCGGTAGGCGGCGAACGCCTCCGGGTCACGACCGAGGCCCTCGCAGGCGGTGCCGATGCGGTACTCGATCGAGGGCGTGTCGCGCACGGCGCGGACACGCCGGAACTCGTCGAGGGCCTCGGCGAAGCGGCCGGCGTCTTCGTCGCGCAGCGCCTCCGCAAAGAGGGCGCGGGCGGCGGGGAGCGGATCCGCCTCGTCGCCGGGCTCCGCCTGGGCGAACGCGACGCGAGGACACAGACCGAACGCCGCGGCGCCCGCGCACAGAACGGCGAGCCACCTTCGCCCGTGGGGCCTGCACATCCGCATGGAGCCTACGGGTCCGCGGGGCGGAAGCAAAGTTGGTACACTTCACGGCGGATGCCCCAGGACCCTGCGCGCCACGGCGGCACCGAGGCCAACGAGACGGCCGAACCCGCGCGCGCCGGGGTGCCGCGCGTCACCGCGACGCGCGGCCCGGGCGCGGGGCGGGCGCTCGCGATGACGAGCGCGCAGGCGACGGTCGGGCGGCACCCCACGAACGACCTCGTGCTGGACGACCCGCGGGTGAGCGGGGTCCACCTCGAGCTGCGTCGCGCCGGCGACCGCCTGCACGTGCGCGACGCCGGGAGCAGGAACGGCACGTGGATCGGCCCGCACCGGCTCGTCGAGGGCGAGGTCGCCGCGGGCGCGGAGCTCACGGTGGGCGCCACCTCGCTGCGGATCGATCGCGACGACGGCGCGACCCCGGCGCGACGGAGCGCCGCGGGGCAGTTCGGAGCGCTCGTGGGCCGCTCGCCCGAGATGCTCGAGCTCTTCGCGACGCTCGAGCGGATCGCGCCCAAGGACCTCGCCGTGCTCGTGCAGGGCGAGACGGGCACCGGCAAGGAGGAGGTGGCGCGGGCCATCCACGCGCGATCGCCGCGCGCGGGGCGGCCGTTCGTGGTCATCGACGCGACGTCGCTGCCGGAGTCGCTCGCCGAGGCGCTCCTCTTCGGGCACGAGCGCGGCGCCTTCACCGGGGCGGAGCAGCGGCGCGCGGGCTTCTTCGAGGCGGCGAGCGGCGGCACCGTGTTCCTCGACGAGATCGGGGAGCTCGCGCCCGTGCTGCAGGCCAAGTTCCTGCGCGTGCTCGAGCGGCGCGAGGTCACGCGTCTCGGCGGGACCGCGCCGGTGCCGGTGGACGTGCGGGTGGTGGCGGCGACGAACCGTGACCTGCGGCACGAGATCGAGCGCGGCCGGTTCCGCGAGGACCTCTTCTTCCGCATCGCGCAGATCCGCCTGACGCTCCCGCCCCTCCGGAGCCGCACGGAGGACGTCGCGGCGCTCTGCGAGAAGATCCTCGTGGAGGTGGCCGCGCCCGGTCCGCCGATGGCGCTCGACGCGGACGCGCTCGTGCACCTCGAGGCGCTGCCCTGGCCCGGGAACGTGCGGGAGCTCCGCAACGCGCTGGTGCGCGCGGCGGCGCTCGCGACCGGACCGTCGAATCCGGCGCGCGGACGTCGCCGGTGAGGGGCTCGGCTTCCGCGGGAGCCGCGAGGAGCGATCCGCGCTCGTCGTGTCCGGGCCCTTCGCGGCGGCCAAGGAGCGCGCGGTCGAGCGCTTCGAGGCGGCGTACCTCGCCGCGCTCATGCGGCGCTGCGGCGGGAACCTCTCGCAGGCCGCGCGCGAGGCGGACGTCGCGCGCCACCACCTGCGTGATCTGCTGAAGAAGCGGGGGCTCTACGGGACGTCGTGGCTCGACCCCGACGACGAGGGGCCCTGATGGGCGCGGTGGTCGGCCGAAAGTACCGGCTCGTGCGGAAGATCGGGGCCGGCGGGATGGGGGAGGTCTGGATCGCCGTCAACGAGACCACGGGCGCCGAGGTCGCGGTGAAGCGAGTGCGCGAAGACCGTAGAGGCGACGCCGCGGCGCGCTTCCGGCACGAGGCACGGCTCGGCGCGATGCTCGCGCACCGCGGCATCGTGCGGATCTTCAATCTGGTGGAGGAGGACGGCGAAGGCGCGCTCCTCCTCGTGATGGAGCTCCTCAAGGGCGAGACGCTCGAGCGGCACCTCGAGCGGCGCGGTCCTCTCGCCACGCGCGAGGCGCTGGCCATCGCGCTCCCGCTGCTCTCGGCCCTCGCGCATGCGCATGCGCGCGGCGTCGTGCACCGGGACGTGACCCCCGCGAACGTCTTCCTCGCGGTCGACCCGGACGGCTTCGTCGGGCCCAAGCTGCTCGACTTCGGCATCGCGCGCGTCCCCTCCGCGGCCGAGCGCCACACGGTCGACGGCAAGGCGCTCGGCACGCCGCGGTACATGGCGCCCGAGCGCGTGCGCGAGCAGGACGGGCTCGACGGGCGGAGCAATCTGTTCAGCGTCGGCGCGGTCCTCTACGAGATGCTGACCGGTGTGTGCCCCTTTGCGGCGAGCACGCCGGCGGCCTCGCTCGCGGCGGTGCTCGAGGCGGTCGTCGACCCCGACTCGCGCATCGACGCGCGCCTCTGGGTCGAGCTCCGGCGGGCCCTCGCGAAGCAGCCGTACGAGCGGCCGGAGAGCGCGGAGGCCATGGCGCACGCGCTGCTCGCGGCTGCCGGCGAGACCGACGCCTCGCTCGCCGAGGCGCTGCGAGGCGCGCCGATCGTGGCGGACGAGCCGGCCCCGGCCTCGTCGAACGAGGGCACCCGCACCGTGGGCGGCCACTCGATGGGCGCGCCCGCCGGAGATGCACGGAGCGCGCGGCGACGCGCGTGGGCCATCGCGGCGACCGCGTTCGTCGTGGGCGGCGCCGTCACCCTGTGGACGGCCAGACGAACCCCCTCGCCCCCGCCCGCAGCGGCGACCGCGATCGCGCCACCGCCGCCGGTCGCGCTGCCCCGGCGGCCTCGGTCGCGCCGGAAAGCACCGGCGCGCCCCCTCCTCCGGAGGCCCCGCCGCCCCCGAAGCCCGCGCCCGCGCGCCGCAAGCCCGCGAAGCCCGTGGCCACCACGCCGGGATTCTGACGGGCGCTCTTCCTGCCGCTCGCCGGGATGCGGATGTGAAGCCGGAGCGGCCGTCAGTCATGGTGGTCCTCGGCGTCGGCCTTGCCGCGGAACGCGCGGAACACGTAGACGAAGTAGCCAATGGCGAGCGCGATCGCGGGCGTCCAGACGAAGAGGCCAATCGTGAGTCCGTCCCGGCTCGACGCCGCGTTGTACGCGTCGAGCGAGTACGCCGGGTCCACGGTCGACCGGAGGATCACCGGATACAGCGTCCCCGCGGTCGCCAGCAGCATCGCCACGAGGAAGGCGCACGACGCGAGGAACGCCCGGAGCTCGCGGCCCTTCGCCAGGTCGCGCACCGCGATCACGACGGCCGCGAGGGCCGCGAACGGCAATGGCCAGATCCAGGGGCGGGAGAGCGCGCTCGCGAAGAACGGGCCCTGCGTCCGGGCCGTCGTCAGGGTCGTGACCACGAAGAGCCCGACCGTGGCCCCCCACATCCGGGTCGCCGCGCGGCGCGCGCGCTGCCCGAGCTCGCCCTCGGTCTTCCACGCGAGGAAGGTGGCGCCGTGCGCGCCCAGCGCCGCGAGGGCGAACAGGCCGACCAGCGTCGTGTACGCGTCGATGGCCGCCGCGTGGGCCTGGCCGAGGCCGTCGGTCCGATGGGAACGCACGAAAACGAAGAGGTCCTCCTCGAAGTACCCCGAGGCCTGGATTGGCACGCCCCGCACGACGTTGCCGAGCGCGACCCCGAGCACCACGGCCATCGCGGCCGAGGCCCCCGCGAACACCGTGTCCCACGCCGTGCGCCACAGCGGGTGGTCCACCTTCGAGCGGAACTCGATGGAGATCCCGCGCAGGACGAGCAGCCACAGGACGATCATCAACGACAGATAGAGCCCGCTGAAGGCCGCCGCGTACGCGCGCGGGAACGCGAAGACGAGCACCCCGCCGGCCGCGATCAGCCACACCTCGTTCCCGTCCCAGAGGGGCCCGATGGCCGCGAGGACGGTGCGCCGCTCGGCGTCCGTGCGCGCGACGAAGAGGTGCAGGATGCCCGCTCCGAAGTCGAAGCCGTCGAGCACCGCGTACGCGGTGATCATCAGCGCGAGGATCGTGAACCAGACCGCGTGCACCGGCGCCTCCTCAGCCCGCCGCCGGCGCGACGCCGGCGGCGGACGCGGGCGCGTGGACCCCTGGGCCGCGCGCAACCTCGCGCAGCACCAGCCACAGGAACAGGACGCCGAGCAGCAAGTACAGGCCCGCGTAGCCGAGCGTCGTGAAGACCACGTCGCCCGCGCCCACCGCCGGCGAGCTCGCGTCCGCGGTGCGGAGGATGCCGTAGACGACCCACGGCTGCCGCCCGAGCTCCGCGGTGGTCCACCCGGCGGTCGTCGCGATGTACGGGAACGGGAACGCGAGCATCAGCATCCAGAGCACCGGCCGCGTGTGAAAGAGCACCCCGCGCCGGAGGAGGAGCGCCGAGAAGGCCATGAGCGCGGCCTGGAGCGTCCCGAGCCCCACCATGATGTGGTACGCGAAATACAGGAGATCGACGTTGTCGGGCCACTGGTCGCGGGGAAAGTCGTCGAGCCCCTTCACCGTCGCGCCGAACGAGCCGTACGCGAGGAAGCTCAGCGCGTAGGGCACGACGACGGGGTTCTCGAGGCGGTGCTCGGCGACGTTCGGCTGGCCGATGAGATCGAGCTCGGCGTGCGCGGAGCTCTCGAACTTCCCCTCCATGGCGGCGAGCGTCACGGTCTGGTACGTGGCCACGAGCTTGCCCTGCTGATCGCCCGTGGGAAACACCTGGAGGATCGACGCGCAGAGCCCCGCGATCACGCCGACGCGGAGCGCCGCGCGCGCGTGCGCCTCGAACTGCCCCATGAGCGCCCAGTACGCCGCGACGGCCGTGACGACGAAGGAGCCGGTGATGACCGCGGCGGTCATCGTGTGCGCGTACTGCCAGAGGGCCCACGGGTTGAAGAGGAAGCCCCAGAAGTCGGCGAGGGCGAGGCTCCCGTCGGGCTGCCGGGCGTAACCGACCGGGTGCTGCATGAAGGCGTTCGTCGTGACGATGAAGTACCCCGACAGCCACGACCCCGCGAACACCATGAAGGTGGCGAAGAAGTGCTTGCGCGGCCCGAGCTTCTTCTCGCCGAAGAGGAAGAGCCCGAGGAAGGCCGACTCCGCGAAGAACGCGAAGAGCCCCTCCATCGCGAGCGTGAGCCCGACGACGCCGCCCGTCATCCGCGAGAAGCGGGCCCAGTTGGTGCCGAACTGGAACTCCATCGGGATACCCGTCACCACGCCCACCGCGAAGTTGAGGGCGAACACGCGGCCCCAGAAGCGGGCGAGATCGTCCCAGTGCGGCTTCTTCGTCCGGAGGGCGATGCCCTTCATCACCACCATGAGCAGCGCGAGGCCCATCGTGAGCTGCGGGAACAGGTAGTGGTAGATGATCGTGAACGCGAACTGGAGCCGGTTCCAAAAGAGCGCGTCCATCGCGGACGAATACGTAGGGCCTATTTCTCCGGCAGTGAAGGCGACGGGGGCGGATGCGCCAGCCCGTCGGCCGCGGCCTGGCAATCCTGCTGCACCACGTTCGCCGCGTCGCCCGCGGGGTCGAGCCGCTTCGCCTCGTCGAGATCTTCGCGGCACGCCTGCCAGCGCTCGCGGGCGCAGGCCTCGTGCGCGTCGCCGCGGAGGGCCCGCGCGCGCGCCCGGGCCTGCTCCAGCGTAAGCCAGTTGGGATCGGCCCGGTCCGGCCCGATGACGGCCGGGTGAAGCCATCGCGCGATCTCTCCGCCCGGCCGCGCGAGCACCGCGAGCACCGCCAGCGCGAGCACCGCCGCCAGCAGCAGGAGCGTCCGGGTCGGGGCGCGCCGCTTCTTCGCGATGGCCGGGCGCGCGACCGTGGGGGCGGCCATGCGGGCGCACTCGTCGCCCAGGGTGTCGACCGCCGTGGGATCGACGCCCGCCTCGGCGAGCTCCCGGTCGAGCGCGGCGGGGCTGAGCGCGAGGATGCGCTCCATCTCGGCGCTGTCGTCTTCCTCGATGGCCTCGAGGGCTCGCCACGTCTCTTCGGCCGTCCGGCGGGGGGTATTCACTGCGCGACCTCGCTTCCAACGTCGTCCGCTTGCTTCGCGATGCGCCGCACGTGGCGCGCGATCCGGTCTCGCGCGTCGTAGACGAGCTCGACCTTCGCGCCGAGCCGAGCGGCGAGTTCGGCGGGCTTGTCGACGCCCTCGGACGTGAGGTCCACGACGGCCAGGGCGATCGCGTCACCCTCGAGCGCGGCACGAAGGCGCGCGAGGGCCGCGGCATAGCGTGCCTCGCGCTCGGGAGCCGGGAGGCGATCGGAGATGGGCGCGGGCGCGTCGTCGGGGACGCCGCCCGGCACCTCGGGCACGCGCGCCGCTCGCTCCTTCGCGTGGCTCATGAGGCTCGCCACGACCCCGAGCATGAACCGCTCGAAGCTCGTCGTCGACGACGGGTCCCACCGCCGCTCGCCGCTCAGGACCAGCGACGCCGCGGCTTGCGCGAGGTCCAGCGCGTCTACGGGAGAAGCCCCCCGCGCACGGGCGAAGCGCACCAGGCGCTTGAGCACGTCCCTCCAGTCGACGGCCTCGAACGCGGCCCTCTGCGGCGCGCCCACGTCGTACTCCCCCCTGCCCCCCATGGGCGACGACGGTAGCATTTGGGGTGCATGCGAAAAGCCCTTGCGGGCAAGGGAGGGTGCTTACGTCGGGAGGGGCGCTTCTCTCCGCGCGACGGTTGCATCCCTGAGCGTGACGGGCGCGCCGTCGAGCGTGAGCGACGCATCCCTGAGCGGGGGGCGTGCGTCGATGAGCGCGACGGGACGGTCTTTGAGCGCGACGGACGGTTCTCTTCGCGGCAAGGACGCGGCTCTCCCGCGAAGAGACGGAGCCCTTCGCAGGAGGAGCGTTCCCTGTCCGCTCACGGATGCGCCCGTGAGCGTGAGAGACGAGACCGTGAGCGTGAGAGACGCGCCCATGAGCGCGACAGGCGCGTCCATGACACGTGGGAGATGCATCCATGGGCGTGAGGGACGCCTCGGTGAGCGTGATGGACGTGCTACAGCGCCGCGCGTACGACCGCACAGGTGGCCGCGTCGGCGACCTTCACGAGGGCGACCGTCGCCGTACCCGCGGTATAGGCGGGTCGATTGCTGTCGGTGAAGTCACTGTCCATCTGGGTGCAATTGCCCGCGCCGCCCGAGAGCTCGCAGCCGACGATGTGGGTATCGAAGCTGGCCACGGTCGCGGTGCCCGTCACGCCGGTGCAGCCCGAGAGGGTGCCGCTGAACGAGCTGGCCAGGCGAGTGGCGAGATAGGCCTCGTCGCTTCGCGCCGACTTCGCGATATTGACGGGCACGTATACATACGAGCCGCCGGTCTTGTATGGCACCGTGATTCCCGGGTTCGTGTCCTCGTCCATGTCGACCTCGTCGACCGCCTCGGGGGTCGACGGCCACGGGTCGGTGACCGGATTGGTCATCGTCAATCCGAGGAGGAAGGCGACCGTCGGGACGGACCACGTCGATCCCGGCGACGTGCCGCCCAGCGTCACCGTGGTCGCGACGCTCGGCAGGTAGGAGGGGACCTGATCGAAGAGCGAGTTCGGGAAGGTCAGCCCATAGGGCTCGTTGCCCGCCGCGGCGCTGCTCGGAAAATCGGGCAGCGTGATTCCGCACGGGACCAGGCTGGCCGCCATCGAGTTCCCGCTCTGCGTCCCGGTGAGCATGACCCAGACCACGAGGGTGCCGCTCCCGCCGGCCAGGGTCAGCGACGCGGGCCACGTGAGCGACACGGACAGCTTGGCGGCCCACGTTCCGGTGAGATCGCACGCGGTGCTGCACGCTCCTCCGCTGCACACCGGCGATCCCGCGTCGGAGGTGCAGACGCGACCGCACACGCCGCAGTTGCTGGTCGTATCGAGCGCCGTCTCGCAGCCGTTGTCGGGCATGCCGTCGCAGTCGCCGAAGCCGGCGTTGCACGCGCCGAGCGTGCAGGTCGCCGCCTGGCAAGACGCGGCGGCGTTGGCGAACGTGCACGCGTTTCCGCAAAAGCGGCAGTTCGCCGTCGAGGTGTCGACGTCCGTCTCGCAGCCGTTGGCCTCGTTGCCGTCGCAGTCGCCCGTGCCGGGCGCGCAAGAGGACGTCGCGCACATGCTCGACTGACAAACGGCGCTGCCGCCGTCGACGGCGCACACGTTCGCGCACTGGCCGCAGTTCGCGGGGTCCGCCTGCACGTCGGTCTCGCACCCGTCGGAGACGTCTCCGTTGCAGTCCGCGTAGCCCGTGGCGCACGAGGGGACGCACGCGCCGTTCTCGCAGCTCGTGCTCCCATGTGCGTTGACGCAGGCCGGAGTGCACGCGCCGCCGTCGTCCGGCGAGGCCCCGGCGTCGGGGGGGGCCGTTTGCATGCCCGCTTCCGGCTGCCCGGCGCCCATGCTCGCGTCCTGCTCGATCAGGGTGTCGAATCCGATGCGCCCGCACCCGACGAGCCCCGCGAGAGACGCGCCCAGCCCCCACGCGCCCAGCGGTATTCTCGAGCCAAGGGCGGGCGATCGCCTCATAGCTTCAAAAGCTATCACGAGTCGGCTGGAGACTGAGGACCGCGCCTCGTAAGATTGACGATCGAATGGAGACCGCTCGCAAGGCGAGGCCATGGCCGGCTACTGCCATCCTCGCGGGGGCGCTCTTCCACGCGAGTCCAGCGAATGCCCAGGAAGGCGCGATTGAAAACGCGACCCGCGGCGACCCGCCCGCCGGAGACGCGCGTGACGCGATGCCCGGCATCGTCAACGTCCCCGTGGCCGGCGCGTTCGAGCGCACCGGCGTCGCGTTCGCCGCGTCGGCCGGCTACGGCTACACGGAAGCCGCGCTGGGACGGGGCGACCACCACGATCGCGTCACCGGGACCCTCGCCGCGAGCGTGCGCCCGCTCCGCTGGCTGGCCTTCGGCCTCCGCCTCGACGGGCGCTACGACCACGACTTCGATCCCGGCGATCGGGCCCAGCCCGACTCGAGCGGCTACGTCGGAGACCCGCGCGTCTTCGTTCGAATCGGGACCGACCTGCCCCACGGCTTTCGCCTCGGCGCGCAGCTCGGCCTCTGGGTGCCGGGCGACCACGCGCCGTCGCTCGTCTTCGACGCGGCGACGCTCGACATGACCCTCCTGGCCGCGTACGCGCCGCCGGGCTCGCGCCTCGTCGTCGCGGCGCACGCCGGGGTCAGGTGGGACAACAGCGCAGCGAGCGTCCCCGACGCGGCCCAGCTCAGCGACTCCGAGCGCCTCGGGCTCGGCGTGAACGACGCGAGCGGCGTCCTCTCCGGCGTCGGCGTGTCGCTCGGCGTGGGACGGCGGCTCGACCTCCTCGGCGATGTCAGCGCCGACTGGCTCGTGGGCCGCTCCGCGCCCGCGCTGCTCGACTCGCCGATCGTGATCGGCGCCGGCGCCCGCTGGGCGCTGAACGAGCGCCGCACCGTCAGCCTCCAGCTCCTCTTCGACGTGAGTCCGAGCGAGCGTCCCGACGTGGCCGCCGGCCAGCCGCTCGTCGACGTCGAGCCGCGGCTGAGCGCGTCGCTCGGCATCGTCCTCCGGCCGGGCGCCCCCGAGGACCGAGCTCCCGCGCCTCCGCCCCCCGAGGAGGCCCCACCGCCGCCGGAGGTCGCCCCGCTGCCGCCGCAGATGGCGACCGCCGTCAAGGGGCGCGTGACGTCCGCGGCGGGCGCTCCGCTGCCCCGCGCGCAAGTGCGGCTCACCGCGTTCGGCCAGGAGGCGCGCGCCGCCCAGAGCGACGACGACGGGCGCTTCGAGTTCGACGACGTGCCCTTCGGCGTCGCCGAGCTCGAGGTGAGCGCGGCGGGCTATTCGCAGGCGAAGCGGGAGGTCAAGGTGGACGCGAGCGGCACCGCCGTCGTGACGGTCACGCTCGACCCGGCCATCCCGCCCGCCCAGATTCGCGGGTTCGTGCGCGACTTCGCGGGCAAGCCGGTGGCCGCCTCGGTGGTCATCGAGCCGCTCGGCGTCGCCGCGAGCCTGAGGGCCGACGGCGGCTTCGAGGTGGACGTGCAGCCCGGCACGTACGACGTCGTCGTCACCGCCCGCGGGTATGCGCCGCAGCGGCGCAAGGTGGTGGTCGAGCCCCAGGGCGTGACGCTGCTGAACATCGACCTCCGGAGCGCGCGGTGAAGCGTCGGGGTGCTCCTCCCTCCGCCGTCGCGACGCTGGCGACGGCCGCCGTCCTCGCCCTCGGCGGCTGTCGCTCGGGCGCGCGCGCCGAGCCGCTGGCCGAGCTCGTCGGGGAGACCGGCCACGTCTCGCGCGACGACGCGGCGCACCCGGAGAGCTGGAGCCCGGCGGCGATCGGCGCCACCTTCTCGATCGGCGATGGCCTGCGCACCGAGCCCGCCTCCCAGGCGCAGATCCGCATGCGAGGGGGCGGCCGGCTCGAGATGCGCGAGGCCACGGTGCTGCGCTTCCGGACGGACGCCGCCACCGCCGAGCGCCGGGTGAGCCTCGAGACGGGGGCCGCCGAGATTGAGATGGGCGAGGAGGGCCTCGAGTTCGAGACCCGCTTCGGCGTGGCGCGCATCGAGCCCCGCGCCCGCGTGCGGCTGACCGACGACGGCGCGACGACGCGCGTCGACGTGGTCGTCGGCTCCGCCATCGTCGAGACCCCCGACGCGTCGGCCGAGGTGCTCGGCGCGGGGCAGTCGCGGGAGCTCGAGGCGCCCGCGCCCGCGGTCGACGCCGGGGCGGCCTCGCAGGCCGACGCGAGCGACGCCGCCGACGCGCAGGCCGACGACCCGACCGCCATCCTGGCCGACATCGGCGCCGCGGGCGCGCGCAAGGCCGCGACCCGGAGCGCGCCCCTCGTCGCGGTCGACCCGGGCACGGTGCGGCTCGAGCCGGGCTCGCGGCTCGTGGTGCCGGAGGGCGCCCGGGTGGTCGTGCGGCGTGGAGGCGAGCGAGCGACCGTCCTGGGGGCGGCCGATCTCGTCGTGGGCGGCGCGTCGGGCGCGCTGCTCGAGAGCCGCGGCGGGCGCGTCTCGGTCGACGCGTCGCAGACGCTCATCCGCCTGATTGTCCCGGGCGGGACCATCACCGTGCGCGGGACCCCCGAGGTGCCGAGCAGCGCCGACGTCGTCCTCGACAACCACGAGACGGACGTGTTCTCGCGTGGAGGGACGACCGAGCTCCGCGGCCGCAAGAGCGTGACGGTTCTCAAGGGCGGCGAGGCCGCGTGGATCGAGGACAGCGGCGCGGTCGAGAAGTCGATCGCCACCTCGGAGCCCCCGGTGCTCACCTTGCCCGCGGGGGAGACGGCGACCGTGCACACGATGCACCTGCCGGCGCCCGTGCTCGTGCGTATCGACCCGGCCTGCGGGGCCGGAGCGTACGTCGAGGTCGCGCGCGCCGGTCGCTTCTTGCCCGCGGGCCTCGCGGAGACGTCGGGGGCGCCGCAGCTCCGCGCGGTCGTCCTCAGCTTCGGCGCCGGCGGTCACGCCTATCGGGTGCGCTGCCCCGAACAGACGGCGGCCGGGTCGAGCGGCTCGGTGCGAGTGCTCCAGGACTCGGGGGCGGCGCGCCTGCCACGAGCGCCGGGCCACGACCTGGTGCACGCCGACGGGCGGCGATACAGCGTCCTCTACCAGAACCTCCTGCCCGACCTGACCTTCGACTGGCCCGACGCGCCGCCGGGGGAGCCGGTGACGCTCCAGCTCGATGGAGGCGATGCGACGGCATCGCATGGAGGCGATGCGATTCCGTTGCAGGGCGCCAGCTACTCGTTCCCGTCGGGCAAGCTCGCCGACGGCACCTACACGTTCTGGTTCGAGCTGCAGCGCGACCCTCGCCTGCGATCCCTCCAGACCACGCTGCGGGTCGCCTTCGACAACGCCTCGCCCGCGGCCGAGATCCACGAGCCGGAGGATGGTTTCGAGCCGAAGGACGGCAAGGTCACGGTCTCCGGCGTGGCCATCGAAGGGGCGCGCGTGAGCGTGGGCGACACGCCGATTCCGCTCGACGCGCAGTACCGATTCCGGGGCGAGGTGGCGGTGGACCCCGGCGATCGGTCCATCGCGATACGAATCGCCCACCCCGCGCGCGGCGTGCAGTACTACCTTCGCCGCATAGGAGGCACGTGAACCCGTCGCCAGCGGATCTCGTCGGACAGATCGTGCTCGGGCGCTACCGCGTCGTCCGCGCGATCGGCCGCGGCGGGATGGGCGTCATCTACCTGGCGCGCAGCGAGGGCTCGGCCGGGTTCGTGAAGCCGTTCGTCATCAAGCAAGCCGCGCCGGAGACGGTCGCGGGGGGCGACATGATGATCGCGCAGCTCGCCCGCGAGGCGCGGATCATGTCGAACCTGCGCCACCCGAACATCGTGAGCGTCATCGACTTCGCCGAGGAAAACGGCTCGGCCCTGCTCGTCCTCGATTACGTGCAGGGATACAACCTGGGCCAGTGGCGCAAGTTCGTCCAGCAGCAGGGCAAGGACTTTCCGGCCGACCTCGCGCTGCACGTCGTCGATCGGGTGCTCGACGCGCTCGACTACGCGCACCGGCTCACCCGCTCCGACGGAGAGCCCCTCGGCATCGTCCACCGCGACATCAGCCCGGGCAACGTGCTCCTCGATGTCGACGGCCACGTGAAGCTCGCGGACTTCGGCGTGGCGCGAATGAGCACGGACCGCACCGAGTCGTCGGAGGGGAACCTCATCAAGGGGAAGATCTCCTATATGGCGCCCGAGCTCCTCGCCCAGGGCCCGCCGACTCCCAGCTCCGACGTGTACGCGTGCGCGGTCATGCTCCACGAACTCCTCGTCGGGAAGAACGAGTTCAAAGCCGAGACCGTGCCGGCCACCGCCGTCCGCGTCATGCAGCACACGCCCACGTACGTGAGCTCCGCTCGAAGCGACGTCCCCGCGGAGCTCGACGACGTGCTGCAGCGGGCCCTGGCCAAGTCTCCCGACGAGCGGTTCGCCGGCGCGCGCGAGTTCTCGCGCGCCCTCGACGGGCTCCGCCAGCTCACGGCCGAGCAGGCCGCCCGCCAGCTCGCGATCGCCGTGAAGCGTGACTTCAACGACCCGCGGATGTCGGCCCTCCTGGGGGTCGACGATCCGTCGACGCTCGAGCGCGCCTGGCGAGACGTCTCCGGCGGCGGGAGACACACGACGTCGAGGGCCGCCCCGAGGCCCGAGCCGAGCGTCACCACGCACGTCGACGAGGTCCCCGCGGGGGCCGCCGGTTCGAGGACGGTGCCGTCGGTCCCGACCGTGGCCGCCGCCCCGGTGGCGATCGCGAACGTCGGGCCCCGGGGGAACTTCTGGGCCATCGCGCTCGCTGCGGGCGGGCTGGTCGCGGGGGCGTGCGCGCTCGTGCTGGTGCTGCGACCGCAGCGACCCACGCAAGGCGGGGCCGAGCAGGTGATCGTCGTCGACAGCCGATCGATCGCGACGGCGGCCGCGTCCTCGAACCCCGCGCCGTCCCCGGAGACGCCCCCGGCCCCGGCGGCGGCCTCGAAGCCGGCGGAGAGCGGGGCGTCGCCGGGGACCCCGCCCGCGACCCCCTCGGGCAAGGCGCACGCGGGCAACGGCGACGCGCAGTCGCTCTCGCTGGTCTTTGCCCGGCGCCAGGATCAGATGGCAAGGTGCTTCACCACCACCGGCACGGACGTCTCGGGCACGCCCGCGCTCTCTGTGCGGTTCGAGATCGATGCCGGCGGGCACGTCCAGTCGGCGCAGGTCCTGCCCGCGACCCTCGCGGCCACGCCGCTCGGTAGCTGCATCGAGGGCGTGGCGCGCGCCACCGAGTTCGGCCCCCAGCCGAAGGCACTCTCGTTTCGCATTCCGATGACGGCCCGCCGCTCGCCGTAGGTCTTTCTCGAAAATCGACCGACCCCCACGAGGAATTCGGTCGGCCGACGGGCTTACCCCAGTGAGGGACGCCAGAGCGCACGACCCCGCGTGGTGCGGGGCCGTGGCGCCGAGGCTTGCCCTCGCTGAAAGAGGAAAGAGCCATGTCTACGAATCGAGATACCAAGGGACAGATCGTCATTCGTGCGCAGAACCTGATCGAAGGGGTCACGAAGCACCTCACGGGGACCACCCCCTTTCGCGAAAGCACGATGAAGTACTGGAAAATCGGCCGGGTAGTGCATTCGAGCCCGCGCCCGAATTGACCGAGCCGCGACCTCTCGCTGACCGCTCAGACAACGTCGCGACGCCTCCGGGGACGAGGCCCCTATCGCTCGACGAGCTTCGGGCCGCCCTCGCCGATGCGATCCGCGCCCGCGCATGGTCCAGCGTCGAGATCTTGCAGTCGAAGATCGATGACGCGGAGCGCTCCGGCATGCCATCGAACGTTGTCCCATTCAGATCTCGAGGATGAAAGTCAAGAACCTTGTCGCCTTTTTCTTGCTCGCCCACTGAACGTCTGTTACTAAGGAACATAGAAGGACCGCATGATGCCCCGCATTCGGACAACCCCGCAGAGACCGAAGGCCCTCAAGGTCATGTTGAGCGACTCCGAGCGCGCGATGCTCCGAGAGCTCGCACTGCTCCAGCAGCGTTCGGTTTCGGACGTCGTTCGCGATGCCCTCGCACGGTATCGCCAGGAGTCGACCACGCGATGAGGCGCACGCTCGACGAGATCCCCGAGGTGGAGAAGCAGGCCCTCCGCGAGCACTGGGAGGCGAAGACTCTTTCCGAACGCCGGGAGGGGTGCCGCAAGGCGAAGCTCGCCCTTCTCGAGGTCGAGAAGCAAATGACGCTCGCGCTCATGATGAGCATGCAGCCTGACAAGGTGGACCCAGAGACCTGCTTCGCCGAGTTCGCGGAGTTCAAGGGCGAGCTGCAAGAGCTCGTCGACGAGCTGCGCGAGGCCAACGACATCTTGGGCGAGATGGCCAACGACATCGGTATGCAGGATGTGCTGGAGCAGTTCGGAAGCCTTCCAAAGGTGCTCGATCGCGTCTATCCGCCGATGCCACCGCGCCTCAGGTTGATCCGCACGCCGATCGCGATGCGTCCGATCGTCCGTGCGCGTCCGCGCAGCCCCCGCAGTCGCGTCCTGCGCCTGGTCAAGACCGGCACGAGCGCCGTATCCGGCGCTGGGGACGGCCCACCAGAGCCACCATCACGAGCCCCTGACGGGGGCTCATCCGGGCTAGGGGTCGTCCCGCCCGATAGTTCGTGGAGGCGCTCGTGAGCGCCCGCAAGCGCTGGGAGCAGCGTCAGCGGGCGGAGGCTCGCGATGCGCAGGCACTCCGCGATGCGCTCGTCGCGGGCTGGGCCGGCGGCGGTCAGCTCGAAGCCAAGGGTGTCGCTCGTCCCCCGCAGCGTGTGCCCGCGGTCCCGGCGCGCGTGGTCGCTCGCGGGAGGCTGTCTCGGGAGGACGAGGCGCGCGGTCTGTGGCTCGTGGTCGACGAGCGCGTCGCGACCGAGAAACCCGACACGGACGACGAGGGATCCATCTCCCCGCAAGTCGACGAGTCGGTACACGAAGTTGACGTCGTGCGACTCGCGCGCTCGCCGTGGGGGCCGCGATGAACGCGCCCGTCGCGATCGCGCCGATCGTGTTCTCGGACAGAACCTCCATGCAGGTCGTCGGCTTGCCGTGGAGGGTCGTCCAATCGTTCTGCCACGCGCACGACGTCCCGATCCGCAAGGTCGGTAGACGCCCCGTCGTCGTCGTCGCGGCGTTCCTGGCCGCTCTCGAGGGCGACGCGAAAGCCCCGGTATGGGACGAGGCCGCGGCCGTCCTCGGCCCTGCGAGGGGTCGATGAGCGCCGCCATGAAAACTGGACAGGCCTCAGTTTCGCGAGGCCGGTACCGGAAGACCCAGGCGCTGGCCGACGTCATCCTCGACATCGTCAACGTCACGTTCGCGGACCTGAGCCTCTCGACGCGCCAGGTCTATTACCAATGCGTCTCGCGCGGCGCGATCAAGAACGAGCCGGCGGCATACGACCGTGTGCAACGCCTCGTCGTCGAGCTCCGTCGCGAAGGGGCGATCGGCTACTCGAGGATCGTCGACCGCACGCGCGCCATGCACAAGCGCGCCGGATGGGACGGCCCGATCGCCATCATGAACGCGGTCGGCAAGCAGTACCGGCGCGACCTCTGGGCCAGCCAAGACGTCGTCGTGATGGTGGCGTGCGAGAAGCAGGCGCTCGAGGGCATCTTCCAAGAGGAGGTCGACCGCTTCGGTGCATGCCTTTCCGTCACGCACGGCTACGGGTCGGAGAGCTTCCTCTACGAGTGGTCGCAAGAGATCATCTCGCTCGGCAACGAGGGCAAGACGGTACGCGTCGCGTACTTCGGTGACCACGACCCGACCGGACTGGACATCGAACGCCACGCGCTCGAGACGCTCGAGAGGCACCTTGATCGTGAAGGCGTCAGCCTCGACGGCTGGCGTAGACACGGCCTCCTCGAGTCGGACTTCGACGACTTCGATCTCGTAAAGCTCCCGGTCAAGAAGACCGACACGCGCGCGAAGGCGTACCTCGAGAAGTACGGCAACCGCGCCGCGGAGCTCGACGCGCTACCGCCCGACGTCCTGCGCCTGAGGATTCAGGAGGCTATCGTCTCGGACATCGACCTGACGGCCTGGCACCGCTTGGAGGCGGTCGAGAAGGTCGAGCGCGAGTCCATCGCGGCGATCGTCAAGAACTGGGATACGGCGCTCAGCGCGGCGCAAGCGGGTGCCCGATGAGCGACGCGTTCGCAACGCTCCGGGCGATCCGCGATCTGCGCGGACTCTCGTCCGTCGACAAGTCGGTCCTGTACTCGCTGGCGCTGAGGGCGGACCAGAACGGCGAGACGTTCCCGAAGTACGAGACGATCGCAGGCGACGCCGGCATCACGTCGCGATGCGCGATGACGACCGTGAAGCGTCTTGCCGGCGAAGGCTATCTGACGGTCATCTCCAGGATGCGGGAGGGCACGCGGCTGCCGACATCGAACCTCTACCGGATCACGGTGGGGCCCGCGGTTCAGGTCAAGGTGAACGACGTTCACCATGCAGTGATCGACGTTCACCCCCAAGGTGAACCTGCTTCACCCCTCAAGGTGAACGACGTTCACGTCCAAGGTGAACCACGTTCACAGGATCTACCCATTGATCTACCCAATGGAACTACCCAAACAACTACCCAAGAGAGAGGGGCGCGCTGACGCTCGCCCCCCCCGCTCCGAAGTTGGCTAAGGGTAAGAGAAAGACGGACATGCACGTCACCGACGACGTGCGGGCCGTCTTCGATGCCTGGGCATCGCGTAGGAAGAAGAAGCACCCGCTCGGACCGGAGCCGCGACTCGACAGGAAGCGCGCCGAGGTTATCCAGGACCGACTTCGCGAGGGCTTCGACGTCGAGACCCTGAAGCTCGCCGTCGAGGGCGTTTGGCTCGACAGCTGGCATCTCGGCGACAACGACCGCGGGGCCGAGTACTGCGACATCCGGCACGCCCTTGGCGACGCCGCGAAAGTCGAGAAGTTCGCCGAACACAAGGAGCGCGTGCAGCCGGGGCGCAGGCCGGAGAGCAAGCATATCCCGATGCTCCAGAGTCCGCACCGGCAGCAGCCGGGCCCGGGAGGCCCTCTTTGGAAGTCGGGGGATGAGCAAGTCGAGCCGCAGCCCGAGTTGACCCCAGAGCAGATTGCAGAGAACAAGGCCAAGCTCACCGCGCTCATGAGCGACTTGTCGAAGAAGCTCGGTATTCCGGTGAAGGCACCGACCACCGCGGAGTGGCACCGGAGCCTTGAGAAGGCGGGTGGGAAGTGAGCAGCGGCGACATGCGCCCGACTGCCCCACCGCGAAACCCGGAAGCCCGGGCGCATGCTGGCCTCTCGGCCACCCGTGGCCGACTACCTTCGCGCGCACGCGAGCGTGAACCGGCCGACTACCCGCGACGCTTCGCCCCACCCGATACCATGATTGACAATCTTCCGAACGGTTGCTTGACAATAGACCCACTGAACATCACAGTACGGGCATGGTCCGCCGGAACTCGAAGCGCTCGTCTGGTCGCCTTGTGGCCTACATCCGAGTCTCGACCGACGAGCAAGCCCTCGGCCTGGACGCCCAGCGCAGCGCGATTGAGTCGTGGGCGGGCCGCCAGGGGCTCCAGGTGGCTTCCTGGCACGCCGACGACGGCGTCAGCGGCGGCAATGACCTCGCCGAACGCCCGGCGCTCGTGGAGGCGATTAGCGCGCTCCGCAAGGGCGATACCCTCGTGGTCGCCAAGCGCGACAGACTCGCGCGCGACACGTTCGTTGCTGCCCAGGTGGGCCGCCTGGTCGCGAAGGCCGGCGCCCGGGTCGTCTCGGCGGACGGCGCCGGCAACGGCGATACCGCGGCCGATGAGCTTATGCGTCACATGCTCGACGGATTCGCCCAGTTCGAGCGGCAACTCATCGCAGCCCGCACAAAGGCCGCGCTCGCGGCCAAGTCGGCCCTGGGCGAACGGGTCGGCAAGGTGCCCTACGGATACCGCCTCGGAGGCGATGGCGTGCACCTCGTGGAGGAGCCCGCGGAGCAGGCCGTGATCGCCCGCGCGCGCGAGCTGAACGCGCCGAACATGTCCTGCCAAGCCATCGCCGACCAGCTCGCAGACGAGGGTCTGCTGAACCGAGCCGGCAAGCCATTCGCGCGGCAGGCGATTCACTTGCTTCTGTCGAAGTAAGCCTACGGCAGGGTCCGCGCCACGGCCCCCCCCAGCGGCGGCGCCCATTCGGGTACGCAACCCGATTCCTAGACCGTAATCGTTGAGGATTCCGGGCCATTCCGGATCCGTAATTCAGTTTTCGACGTCCGCGACGCGGGGATCCATGCCCGCGAAGGTCAACGCGCCCGACCTCGGCACCCCGCCCCGCGAGATGGCGGATGCGTGTCGGCGACCGCCCGCGCCGAGCTCCGCCCTCGGTCCTTGCCGCTCCGGCGGCTTCTTACGCGCTCCCCGCCGCCTCGCCGGGTTTTTCCTCCTTTGCCCCGACCTGGCGGCGGGTCGAGCGCCCTTTCCCACGACGTTGCCCCAGGACGCGCGATCGGCGCCCGCAACGTCCACGTGACCCTTCCCAGCAAAGACGCGCCAGCGTGGCGATAAACGCGGTCCGCTCCACGGACGGAGATATCCAATGACCAGCCGAGACGACCTCGAGAAGCAGCGCGCGCAAGACGGCTTCGACAAAGCGTGGGCCATCGTCGCCACCGGTCCGCACGCCATCGTCCGCGAACTCGCCGCGGGCAAGGTCCATATCCGCACGCGTGGCGGCATGAACGTCGTGTTCGCGAAAGCTGACCTCCCGGCCCTCCGTGCCGCGATCGCGATGCTGGAGGGACGCTAGGTGCCTGCCTCCAGGTCCCACGACCGCGACCGGCTGCAAGGCGACCGGCACGACGAGCTAACGACCGGCACGCCCGATCCCGAGCAATCGGATGCAAGCCAAGAACGCAAAGCCGGCGGGCGCGGCATCCAGCCCGGCGCAACGATCGTCCCGGCGCTCGGCGGCAAAGCCCGTAAGGGCCGAACGAAGCTCACCCACGACGTACCCGACGTGTTGCCCGTATCCGACACGCTCCGACGTCGAGCGCGGTTCGCCCGCCGCCGGATCGCCACTGAGCTGGCCCGCACGGTCGGAGCCGGGGCGTGCGGAATGCTCGCCTCACTCTTCGTGAAGCTCGGCGTCGAGGACGCCGCGATGCGCGAGCACGCGATGGCGACGGGCGACGTCGACACGGCGCGCAAGCTTGGCGAATCGAGCCGCATGCACCTGCTGTATGCGCGCGAGACCTGCGCCAAGGACGCCACCTCCCGCAAGGCGGCCGGCGTCGACGAGCTTCCGCCTGGCATGGTCTGGGTCTCTGACGACAAGGAGCAGAGCAAGTGAGCGTCCGAGCCATTCCGCTGATGGACTACGTCCCGGCGATCTCGCCGCGGTTCCGGCGCCCGCTGCACCTGGCGCCTCTCGTCGAGGCCTTCGAGCGGACCGAGCGCGAGCCGGTGCATGCCGTTGGCAGCGTGCCGCCGCGGCACATGAAGACGGAGACAATCAAGCACGGCATCGTCCGGCGCCTCCGGCAGAATCCGCGGACGCGCATCGCATACGTGACGTACGCGGCGAGCTTCGCCTTGAAGAAGAGCCGCGAGATTCGCCAGCTCTACCAGCGCACGGGCGGCCGCGTCGTCGAGGACGCGAACACCCTGGCGGATTGGAGAACGACCGACACGGGAACGGATGACGGCGGCCTTTGGGCAACCTCGGTGGGAGGGCCGATCACCGGCGAAGGCTTCGACCTCATCATCATCGACGACCCGGTCAAGTCGCGCGCGCTCGCTGAGTCCGGCGTCGAGCGCGAGAAGCTAATCGACTGGTACCGGGACACGCTCTCCACGCGCGAGGAGCCGGGCGCGTCGACGATCCTGCTCATGGCCCGATGGACCCCCGGGGACCTGGCGGGCCATCTGCTCGCCGAGGGATGGGAGTCGATCAACCTCCCCGCGATCAGCGACAAGGGCGAGGCCCTTTGCCCCGAGCGCTACCCGCTGTCGGCCCTTCTCCGAATCAAGGAGACGCTCGGCGAGTACGGGTGGAGCTCACTATACATGGGCCAGCCGCACGCACGCGGCGGCGCCCTCTTTCGCGACACTCGCTTTTACGAAGCGTTGCCGGAGCGCCTCCGCATCTGCATCGGCGTCGACTTCGCCTACACGAAAAAGACGAAGGCGGACTACTCCGTGGCGGTCGTGCTCGGGGAGGCGTCCGGCGTGCATTACGTGCTCGACGTCATCCGCCTGCAGGCCACGGCGCCCGAGTTCAAGGCGACGCTCGATGGCGTCTGCGCCAGCTATCCGGGCGTCCGGCCGTTCGCGTTCGTCGGCGGCACCGAGCGCGGGACCGTGGACATGATGAACGCGCAGGGCGGCGTCCAGATCGATACCGCCCCGGCCACTGTCGACAAGTTCCTGCGCGCCCAACCTGTCGCCGCGCAGTGGAACGCGGGCCGTGTGCTCTTGCCGCGCTCCGCGCCCTGGCTCGACGCGTTCGTGACGGAGGTTGTCAGCTTCACCGGCACCGACGTCCACGACGACCAGGTCGACGCGCTAGCAGGCGCGTACGAGGCCATGCGGCAGACGACGATCGCCACCGCCAACCGCGCGGCCTTCGACGCCAAGGTCCGTGGCCTCTACGAGTCGTTCGCGCGCAACAACGAGTTCGGGCCCGAGGAGGAGCGCAAGCAAGCCGTAGTCGACGCCGAACGCCGTCGCGTAGTCCTCAACTCGGCCCGCGCCCAGACACTCAACGATCCCGGTTGGCAAGCCAAGGAAGCCGCCGATTGGGAAGCCTACGTCAAACGAGGAGGATCGAAACGATGACCGCCGATACATTCAAAGTCCACAACCCGACCAAACAGCCCCAGCGACTCGAGTTCACTCACCCGACCGAGAGTCACACGATCGCGCCGGGCGCCTCGCTCGAGTTGCCGATCGGTCGATTCAGAGGCGTCTTTCACGTCCTTTGCCGAGACCTATCGTGCCGCGCTCTTGGCTGGTGCACGAAGGCACACGCGCCCGACGGCGCGATCCAGGGCGGCATGGCGCCTGCCCTCACCTACACCCCCAACGCTGGAGACAACTCGAAATGAATCCCCCGAACCGCAACGAGTGGATCGCCCCGACCGCCGAGCCGATGACTGCTTGGACGAATCCGACGAGCCACCCGATTAGTTTCGAGCTCGCCGTGCCGGCGAATATCTCGCGGGTCGTCGTCGACGATCTCGGTATCCGGCACACGATCAAGATCGACCACGAGATGCGCCGCGTGACGTTCGCCACGGGCGAGACGCAGTCGCTTCCGTCGAAGTACGACGGCGCGATTCACATCCTGACCGGGTGCGGCCACCCCGGTTGCAAGAACGCGATCTGTAGGGACCCGTCGAACGCCGGTCCGCGCGCAATGGTGAACGGCGGCCTTGCGCCACTGCTCCAGCGCGAAGGCCAGCGATACGGCGTTGACCGCTCGCTAGTCACCCGCGCCGCGCCGCCGAGGTCCGTTGCGATCGCGCCCGGTGACGTCGTGGGGAAGCTCGCTGCGCTGGCCGACGAGGACCCCGCGATCGCGCGGGCTCGTGCTCGGAAGGCGGCCTCGAAGTGAGCATCGCCCAGGAAGCCGTCGCTCGCGCCCATTACGCTCTCGAGCTAGAGGCGCAGGCGCTCTTCGATGCCCGCGCTGCCGAGGCGATCGCCGTGGGGCGCTACGATTCAGACGACTGCGACGAGGCCGCGACAGCCGCCGCCCGAGCGCGCCTCGCTCGCGAGCGGGCCGAGCGTCGACACGAGGCTCGCGTCGCGGAGCTGGCGACGGCCAGCAAGGCGCTCGAGGCCGAGCAGGAAGCGAACGAGCGGGCCGAGCTCGCGCGGTCCATCGCGTTCGTCTCCAATCTGCCGACTCGCCTCTGGCCGGAGCTCCGAGCCCTCGTGGAGCTGGATCGGAGGGTCGCGGAGATCGTCGACCGCATCGCCGACGCGGTCGTCGAGGCCGGCGACGCCTACGCGAACGCCGAGGATCTGTCCGTCAAGCTCCAGACACCCGTTGACGTGCAACGGCTCGGCGGTCCGCCAACGCTCGCGCACGCGGCGCTCCTGGCCCGCGTCGCCATCGCCCGGGACCGCGCTCGCACGGGGAGGGACCTCGCGAATGGATGGGTAGAGGCCGCCCCGCCGCCCGCGACGGCCTCGGACCGGCCAGCATACGAGGACGCGACCACGACGATCGCGGCTCTAGAGGTCGAGCAGTGAGCGGCGAAAGCTTGGCCGTTCTGGCCCGCGAAGCCGCTCGCTCGCTCGAGAAGCTGGCCGACGAGATCGACCGAAGGTCGGCCGCGCGCGCCGCCGCTCGTGACAAGGCACCGACCCCTCCGTCGACTCCGCAAGCCGATTCCACGACTGAGCGCCACGACAACCCGGTCGCGCCCTTCGGTCGCTGCAAGGGGCTCCCGCTCGACGAACTCGCGGACGACGACCTCTCGTGGCTCGCTGGCCGGCTCGAACAGTCGCTCAGCGATCCTGAAAAGTCCGGCTACGCGGCCAAGGATGCCGCGGCCCTCGAAGCCGTCCGCCGCGAACAGGCGCGCCGATAACCGTCGAAAGAAAGATAAAGCAAATGCCCACTCCCGGTCAACCGCCTAGCGCGATCACGCTCAGTCCGCCGCAGGTGGATCAGCCGATCGCACTCACTGGCAATTATCGTTTCAACTCTTTCGATCGCCAGTACATCGATAGCCAAATACGGGGCACTCAGGCGCTCCTGTTGGATTACCTAACCAGGGCGAGCCTCACCTACCAGCCGGGAGGCGTTGCCAGCGGCACCGTCTACACGAGCTGGGCGCCGCTCGTCGCCGCGGCCTCGTTGGTCCGTGGACAGTGCACCGTGTTCTTTGATGGGACATACGGATCGGTCACGGTCCCCACTGGCACGTGGACGTTCACGTCCGCCGAGACCATCTTCCAGGGCGGATACGACCAAGAGCCTCAGGTCACCTTCGCGGCCAGTTGCCGGCTCGTTGGTGTCACGCAATTCGTGAACATGTCGATCACGACGACGGCGGGCGTCCCGCTCATCTCCGTCCCGAACGGCCAGGCGCTCTACATGTTCATAAACGGGTGCAACCTGCTCTGCGCGAACACGGCGCCATTCATTCAGGCGTCGGGCTCCGGCACCGCGTTCGAGGTTCAATGCACCGACAGCACGGACGCTGGCGACACCACGAACGCCGCCTTTGCCACCGCGGGAGGCGGCACCGGCATCGTCAACCTCACGGACGGCTCGGGGCTCGAAGCCAACTCGCTGAGCGGGACGATCACGGTCAACATCTTCGACACATCTTGTACGAATGCGTCCGGGACCGCGGCAACGCTCATCACCTTCGCTACTGACCTCGGGTACGTCGACACGAGCGGAAACTGGGCTACGTCGGCGCCAACAAACATCCAGGACGCGGTTCAGCGACTGGCGGCGGCCGTGAAGGGCCTGCTCGGACACACCATCCCGTAAAAGGAAATACGACAATGCGTGGACTATCACTCGGACTCGGACTCGAACTCGGACCTACCAGCAGCGGACCGGCCTGGACCCCGCTCTCGCTCCCCAACCTCCAGCTTTGGGGAAAGGCGTCGAGCGGCACGGTGCCGTTCATCGACTATGGGCCGAACGGCTTGTCCTTCAGCGTCTCGACGGGGACGCCCACCTACAACGCGACGGACGCGAACTTCAACAATCAGCCGACGTGCTCGTTCAACGGCTCGGCGGCGATGACGATTCCGAACATCGCGGCGCTCCAGATCGTGGGTGGTATCACGATCCTCGCTGTCATCCGGTTCGCGTCCTTCAGCACATACAACTGCGTTGTAGCGAAGGGCGTAAGCGGCTCCACCTGCGAATACGATCTATATGTCCAAAGCAACTCTGAGCTATTCGCGACGCGCCGAGCCTCTGGCAGTACGAATCAAGTCAACACGCCGGCGATATTCGGAACGGGATCGGCCTTTGCCATCGGGTATACAGACGATGGATCCGGATCATCGACAAGCGCCCAAACCTATAAGAACGGGTCGGCGCAGACAACGAACCGTGTCACATCTGGCACCACATCCACGACGACCAATGCGCTGTTTATCGGCAAGCGTTCCGACGGCGCTAGTATCCTAAATGGCACGCTCGCGGAGCTCATCATCTGCTCGAGCGTCCTGAGCTCCGGCAACCTGTCGACGTACGAGACATACGCGCACGCGACATGGGGCACCTGATCGTGGGCGGCACAGGGGACCCACCGCGACGTTCTCGAAATGGAGGGCGTCGTCGAGCACGTCGGCCGCGGCGATCTCTACACGGTCGCGTGCACGCTCGGCGCCCTGCGGCGCACCGTGCTGGCGCGGCGCAGTGGCCGGCTGAACATCCACCGGATCAAGATCGTCGAAGGCGATCGCGTGCGCGTCGAGGTCTCGCCGTACGACACGACGCGCGGGCGGATCACGAGGCGGCTGTGATCAAACCGCCGCCCCCGAAGCCGCCGCAGAAGCCGGGGCCGCCGACGAGGCCACCGTTTGTCATTCGGAAGCGGTCCTCTATTTGGCAGCGAGCTCCGCGCGTGGTCTATATGCCGTTGATTCTCTCGAGCAAGCCTTCCTTACTTCGCAAGAAGAGGAGAACGCCGTCCTCGTCGACCACAACCTCTCCAACGAAGTAAGCAGCGTCGCTGCCTGTCTTCTTGACGATTCCGCGGTACGGCGGGGGCCTGTCAGGCCGGCCGTACACGACCACTCGCTTGACTTCCTTGTGTGACCGCGGGTCACGAACCTTCCAAGCGAGCTCGCCGGGCCCGATGTCGTTCGCGTAGCGGACCCTGAGATCGTCGAGGTTCTCGTACGCAGCTTCCTCGACCCGAAAGCCTTGATGCTCCAGCTGCTTGATGAGTGAAGGGCGATCGATCGGCTTCAATTGGTCGGTCATCTTCAAAAACTACGCCCATCGCGCGCTGTCCCGCAACTGTTCGACGCGGGCTTGACAGGTCGTAGGAGTTACGTAACTATGACGGTGCGGACCATGGCAAGCGCGAAGGATACGAAGCTCACGGCGATGATCACCGAAGACGACATGGCGAAGCTCAAGGCGTTGTCCGACCTGGACGACGTTTCGGCCTCGCAAGTCGTGCGCCTTCTTATCCGTCGCGCCCACGCCGAACGGTTTGGCGACAAAAGGAAGAACAAGAAGTGAGGCCGGCGCGGTTGCCGCCGCCCGACCTCATGGACCGACCTGTAAAGGAGATCGATCGATGAAACATAGCACTGCGGGCGCACACCCGCGTACGAAGAAGACCACACCGAAGCTCACGCTCATCGAACGGCCGAACTTCATGAGCACCGACCCTGCGCGCCGCGCGCGCGGCCTCGAGCGACGGACGCGCGTCGCCCGTGACGATCTCGCGAAGGTCCGTCACGAGGTCGCGAAGACGCTCCGGCACATGGCCAACTTCCGCATGCCCGCCGAGGAGTATCTCGAGGTGGCCGAGTTCTTCTCGCTGATCGACGATGCGCTCACTACGGCCGAGGAAGCCGTCGAGGGCATCGCCGACCCGGTCGAGGCGTACGCCCGCGAGACCGAAGCGGAGGTGTCGACGTGAGCGCCGCCGAACTCGTCCGACCCCTCGCCGATGCCGAGGGCCTCCGCCGCGAAGCCATGCAGGGGCTTCGCCGCGCCCAGCTCGCCTATCAGAGCCTCCTCAACGTGATCGAGCAGGGTGGCGAGCCGCTCGATCGCGACTACGCCCGCGTCGCGCGTCACATGCGGCTCGCGTTCGGCGCTCTCGAGGCGATGCGCGACACGCTGAAAGGCGGTGCGCGATGAGCGCCGCCGCGAAGCGGGCCGGGCTCCGCATTGTCAAGCAGACCGCCGAGATGTCGCGCGAGCGGTTGGCCGGCGAGATCCAAGCGATCAGCAACCGTATCCTCGGACTCGCGTCGAACCCCGAAGACCTACCGGGCGATCTGCGCCTCGCAGCGGAGGTGCTCGCGGGTCTGTCGTACACGGTCAAGTATTACGACTCGCTAGTGAACTTCAACCTCAACGATCGCGTCCGACAGACGGCCGCCATGGTCGCCGCCTGCGAGGGGCTGCGCAACGTGCATCCCTCCAGTAGGTGGTGGCTCTCCGCCACGGAGCGTGCGGCACGCGAGACCGAGGAACTCAAACGGGTCTAGCTCGCCCTTCGCCTTCGGCCTCGGAGGTGACTCGGGGGCCGAGGGAGGAGATCGAACAGATGGAATATAGAATCGAGTATCAGTACATGCCCGCGAACGCCTCGCGTCCGCAGGATTGGACCTTGATGGACATCATTGAGGCCGGCGACAAAAGCGGCCAAGTCGTCCTTCCGAGTGTAGGCGACTTTGTCAGCATCGACTCCGAGGTCCGAGGGCGAGTGTCGTCCAGGTACTTCTCGTACGCGAGGATGGGGACCAACGGTTGGATGTGTCTCGTCAACATCGTCGTCACCGACGCACCGGATCAGGACTGGGGAAAGCTCATCAAGGAGTAGGTTTCGCTCATCGCCTACGCCGCACCCTCACCGGCGCGGCGTGGGCGGAGATCGACATGGGACGCAAGGCAGTTGGAACGGTTCGGCTTCTCCAGGGCGCGCACGGCAAGCCGCAGTGGCACGCGAGGTACACCCTCCTCAGTGGCGATCGCACCGAATGGGAGCCGCTCGACGCGAACATCGCGCCCGACGACGAGGCGGGCGCCAAGATGCTCGCGGCGCGCATGGCGCCGAAGGTGCGGGCGGCGCGGGCGAACAAGGGCGCGGGCGAGACCGTCGAAGCGTACGCGAACCGTTGGTGTACCTGGCGCGAGAAGCGCGGCCTCGGGTGCGTCGGGGGCGATCGTACCGATCCTCGCCCGGCACATCCTCCCGACGCTCGGGCGCCTCAACGTGCGTGAGGTCGGGCGTGACGACCTGAAACGGCTCGTCGTCGAGCTCGACGAGAAGGCCGCGGCGGGGTGCAGCGCGGATGGGAAGGCGTTCGGCAGCAAGACGGCCTCGAACGTGTGGTCCGTGGTCCTGGCGCTCTTCCGCGACGCGTGGAAGGCGAAGGACCCGGCGCTCTGCGTTCGCGACGACAGCCCCGCCGAGGGCGTCGCCGGCCCCGACGCGGGCATCGAGAAGGCGAAGGTGTACCTCTGGCCATCCGAGTTCTTGAAGCTCGTCGCCTGCGACGCGGTCCCAGTACGCTGGAGAGTTCTCTTCGCACTCGCGGTCTACACGTACATGCGAGCTGGCGAGCTGGCGGCCCTCGAGTGGACCGACGTCGACCTTGAGCATGGGACGCTCCACATCCACCGCTCGATCGACCGCGTGCGCAAGAAGGGGACCGCGAAGGCCACCAAGAGCGAGGCGGCACGGCGCATCCCAATCGAACCCGCGCTGCTCCCGCTGCTCAAGGCGCTGCACGAGCGTTCGACCGGGCGCCATGTGTTCGCGTTGCCCTCGGCCGGCGTGCTCTCGAAGCAGCTCAAGAAGTACCTTCGCGTTGCTGGCGTCGACCGCGCCGACCTCTTTGTGACGGACGCCACCCGCAAGGCCATCACCTACCACGACCTACGTGCGACCGGCATTTCCTGGATGGCCATCCGCGGCGACGACCCCCTGCGCATCATGCAGCGCGCCGGACACGAGGCGTTCGACACGACGAAGATCTACCTCCGCGAAGCGGAGAACCTCTCGGCCGGGTTCGGCGTCGTCTTCCCGCCCCTGCCGCCCGAAATCGCAATCGCCCCGAAATCGCCCCGGGCGATTCGACGCTCACGATCCAGCCAAAAACAAGCCGTTCCTAGTGCACCTCACGGGGACCACCCCCGTGAGCCTCATGGGGCAATCGCTCACGCCGGCGGACATCACGACGAAGCTTCAATCGATCGTGACGCTCCGCTCCGGCGTGAACGACGCCAAGGCCGCGACGAAAGCAAAGCTCGCGGTCGAGGCGGCCCAACTGCCAGCGCTGCAAGCCTTCATGGCAGCGCTGGTGTCGTACGTGAAGGGGGCCTACGCCGGCTCGCCGGACGTGCTCGCCGACTTCGGGATCTCCCCGAAGGCGCGCGCGCCGCTCTCGGTCGAGGCCAAGACGGCGGCGGTCGCAAAGCGCGCGGCGACGCGCGTGGCGCGGCACACGATGGGCAGTCAGCAGAAGAAAGCGGTGGTGGGCAACGTG
The DNA here is from genome assembly GCA_963797395.1 of uncultured delta proteobacterium. GTDB lineage: Bacteria > Myxococcota_A > Polyangia > Polyangiales > Polyangiaceae > Palsa-1150. The sequence goes on along the minus strand of CAWCPA010000006.1, from coordinate 1,527,758 downwards.
ACCGGCGTCGTCGTGACGCCGGTCACCACGCCCGCGCCGAACCCCACGACCGCCCCCGGCCCGGCTCCCGCGCCGGCTCCGGGCGTGGTCGCACCGGCGGCGGGCACGCCGCCACACTCCTGAGCGCCTTCGGTTCGGGAGCGGTTCGAGTCGAGTAGACACGCGAAGTCATGAGCGAGAAGTACGTGAGGGGCCGGGGGAGAGCTGCGCGCGCGGCCCTCCCCCGGCCAGCGGGCCGCGCGGCTCGACTCAGTGCGCGTGCGCCCTCCGGTGGAGCGCGCCGCGGAGCCGGTCGAGCGCCGAGGGCTCGTCCGCGGCCTCGCGCCGGAACGCGGGCGTGGCCTGCGCGAGGAAGAACGCCTCGAGCCCCGACGCGACCAGGAACGGGATCCCCACCCCGTACGGGCCGTGGCTCGACGTGGACACCGACAGGAGGAAGCCGTGGACGTGCGTCGCCGCCGCCGCCACGCACATGACCGCGAGCGCGAGGCCCGACCGGCGCACGACGCCGGCGACGGCCGCGGCGATCCAGAGGGCGGCGAGGACGACGTCGACGACGGCGCTGAACGCGTGCGTGTAGCCGTGGTACTGGCCGCCCGCGAGCCGGTGCACGATCGGGAAGAGGGCCTGGAGCGCGAAGAGGGCCGCGGCGTAGAGGGCGTACGTCGAAGGGCGGCGAGCGAGGGCGTTCGATCGGTTCATGGGGTCACCGGAAGAAGGCGGCGAGGAGGAGGAACCCGCCCACGACGGCGACGAAGTCCTCGGGGATCGCGACGGCGAAGTCGGGCACCCTCAGCGCCCGCACGAGGCCGACCCGCGCGGCGTGCCCCCCGAGCGTGCCCGCGACCGCGCCGAGCGCGCCGGCGACGGCGCCGAGGATCCACGCCTCGTCCACGCCCGTCGCCACGGCCGCCCCGCAGAACGCGCCGCTCAGCAGCCGGACCCCGAAGGCCGGTGGTGAGGTTCGGCTCGGCGTCTGCGGGAGCTGGTCCGCCACGAGCTCCGCGGCCGCCAGGAGGGTGAAGATCCACGGCGTCGCGGTGCGGCCCACGAACGCGGCCCAGGTTCCGTCGAGGTCGATCCACTTGAAGCGCGCGGCCCAGCTCACGACCATCGGAGCCGTCAGCGCCCGCAGACCTGCGATCACCCCGATCGCGAACGTCAGTATCACGAGGACGAGCGTATTCATGGAAGGCCTCGCTGCTTTCGGGGAATACCTGGAACCCCATTCGGGGCGCGTCAACGCCGGGCCCGCTCTCTAGAGCGAGCTCACCGCCTGGGCTTCCGCGTGCGGCTGGGTTAGTCACGGTCCGCGCGGCGTCCCCCGCAAACGTCCTCCGGCGCCTCCTCACGCAGCGCGTCTCCGGCCCCGCGAGCGCCAGGGTTCGCGCCGTGATCGTGCGCGGCGGCCGCGTCGTCGGGGCCTGGCGCCGCGCGCCATCGACGAGCACGGTCTCGGTCGCCGCGAAGATCTTCATCCGCTTCGCCGCGACGGGAGACCCGAAGAGAGCGCTCGCGTCGGCCATCGACCGATATGCGCGCTTCCTCGCGCTCGATCGCGCATGACGACCTCCGTTGACCCGCGGAGATGGCGCGGGATAGGGTCATCGAGTTTGGGGGGGTCCAAGGGGTGGAGCGCCGTCTGAGCGATACCGCGTTCGCGCGTTTCGTGGACTACCTCGTTCACGAGATGCGAAACCCATTGTTCGGAATCTCGAGCACGCTCGACGCGTGGGAGCCGAACCTGAGCCCGGCGTCCGAGCAGCTCGAGTACCTGCGCGCCGCGCGCAGCGCCGTCGATCGCATGCGGGCCATCCTGCAGAACCTGGCGGTGTGGACGCGCCCCATCCGCCTGGTGCGCGAGCCGTGCGCGCTCTCGCCGGCGATTGACGCGACGGTGCACGCCCGCGAGGGGCTCGCCGACCACCGCGGCGTCGCCCTCCTCGCCCGCATCGAGCCCGATCTGCCGGTCACGCTGGTCGACCCCGATCGCCTCCTCGAGGCCGTGGGCAACGTCGTCGACGCGGCCCTCCGGCGGTCGCCCGCGGGGTCGAGCGTCGAGGTGATGGCCTCGAGCGAGGAGGGCGACGCCGGCGTCGAGGCGATCGTCGTCTCGGTGCGGGACCACGCGAGGACGGCCGGCACGGAGGAGTTCGAGGCGTTCTTCGAGCCCTTCCGCCGCTCTCCCGACGGCGGCTTCGACCTCGCCATCGCCCGCCGCGTCGTCGAGGCGCACGGCGGGACGCTGACCGCGCGCTTCGTCCCGGACGGGACGCTTTTCACGATCCGAATCGACCGACTCGTGACCGGAGAGGGGGGACCATCCTTTGGGAGCGAAGGTTCTGATCGTTGACGACGAGCCCAGCGTCCGCTTCGGCATCCGGGCTTTCTTGCAGGCGCACGGCTTCGCGCTCGACGAGGCCGACTCGTGCGCCATGGCCGAGAAGCGCTTCCGCGAGTTCGCGCCGGACGCCGTCATCCTCGACTACCGCTTGCCCGACGGGGTGGCGCTCGATCTCTTCCCGCGCTTCCGGAGCCTCGACGTCCCGGTGCTCATCCTCACGGCGCACGCGACGATCGACCTCGCGGTGCGGCTCACGAAGGAGGGCGCGGAGCACTTCCTGACGAAGCCCGTCGAGCTCGACGTGCTCCTCGCGAAGCTCTGTCAGAGCATCGCGGCGACGCACCGCAAGCGGCCCGCCCTCGGCGCGGGGAGCCCGCGCCGGTTCGACCCGTTCGTCGGGCCGAGCGAGGCGATCCGCAAGCTACGCGCGCAGGCGGAGCGCGTCGCGGCGAGCGACAGCCCCGTGCTCGTCACCGGCGAGACGGGGACCGGCAAGAGCGTCCTCGCGCGATGGATCCACGACGCGAGCGCACGGCGCGACGGCGCCTTCGTCGATTCTCAACTGCGCCGGCCTGTCGAAGGACTTCCTCGACACGGAGCTCTTCGGGCACGAGAAGGGCGCCTTCACCGGCGCGGTGGCGTCGAAGCAAGGGCTCCTCGACGTGGGACACCGCGGCACGCTCTTCCTCGACGAGATCGGCGACGTCGACCCGAGCGTGCAGCCCAAGCTGCTCAAGGTGCTCGAGGAGGGCCGGTTCCGGCGCCTCGGCGACGTGCGCGATTGGGTGGTCGACGTGCGCCTGGTCGCGGCGACCAACGCGGACCTCTCGTTCCTCGTGCGCGAGAAGCGCTTCCGCAGCGACCTGTACTTCCGCCTCAGCACGCTGCTCGTCGACGTCCCGCCCCTGCGCGAGCGCCGCGAGGACGTCCTGCCGCTCGCGCGCGCGATCCTCGACGCGTCCTCGCGCGGCGACGTCGAGGCGGTGCGCCTGGAGCCCGACGCCGAGGAGGTCCTCACGAAACACTCCTGGCCCGGCAACATCCGACAGCTCCGCAACGTGCTGGAACGTGCGCTCTACATGTGCGGCGGCGAGCCGGTGTCGGCGGAGCACCTCGTGTTCGAGCCGATCGACTCCCTCTCTTCCCTCCCCGCCCCCGGGCTCGAGGACGCGGGCCAGACGCTCGAGAGCGTCGAGCGGTCCCACATCCTCCGCGCGCTCGCCGAGGAGGGCCGCGTGGACGCGGCGGCGCGCAAGCTCGGAGTACCTCGTAGTTCGATGTATCAAAAGATGAAGCGATTCGGAATTCAGGTCCCGCGCCGTCCATAGTCTAGACGGGAATCCATCGTCTGGACGGCGCGGCCGGACGACCCGCCCCGGCGGGCGCCGGCCCCCGCGGGCGGCGCCGAGAATCGCGCGGCGGCCCGCGAGATCGCGCTGGCCCCATGGTTGCAAACTACACAAACAGGAAGCGCGAATGCCGCAGCTCAATCTGAAGGACCGCACCATCGAGGCGAAGCTCGTGTACTTCGGGTCGCCGTCGAGCGGGAGGCGCACCAACCTCACGCACCTGCAGGGCGCCTTCGCCGACGGGCACGGCGGCGACCTCGTGACCCGCGAGGTGGGGCCGGACCGGCTCCTGTCGCTGCGGTGGTCGCCGGCCCACCTCGAGCCGCTCAACGGGTGCGAGGTGGCCGTGCAGGTGGTCGCGCTCCAGGGCGAGGCGCCGACGGCGGACGGGCGGCGCGCGCTCTTCGATGGGGCGGACGGCATCGTGGTGGTGCTCGACGGCGAGCCCGGCGCGCTCGACAAGAACCGCCAGACGCTCGACGACCTCCGGCGCGCGTTCGCGGACGCCGGGCTGCCGCAGGACCGCCTGCCGGTCATCCTCCAGATCAACAAGCGCGACCTGCCGAACGCGATGGCGGTGGACGACCTCCTGCGCGAGGTCGGCGCGCCGCCGTGGCCGCACGTCGAGGCCTCCGCGGCGAGCGGGACGGGCGTCGTCGAGACGGTGCGGGAGGCGACGCAGCTCATCGTGCGCGCCATCCGGCAGCCGGGGCCCGAGCCGCGCGGGCAGGCGGCCGCCCCGAAGGCGCGGCTCGACGCGGTGGAGCGCCAGCTCGCCGCGGCGGGCGGGGCCACGAAGGACCTCGCGACCCGGCAGGAGGAGCTCTCGGCCCGGCACGGCGAGCTCGCCGTCCGGCAGGGCGAGATCACGTCGCGGCTCGGCGAGCTCGCCGCGACCCAGACCGAGATTGCCGCCCGGGTCGATCGCCTCGGCGCGCGGGCGGGAGAGCCGGACGGCCGGGTCGCCGACCTCGTCACGCGGGTCGGTCGGCTCGACGCCAGGCAGCAGGAGGCCGCGTCGCGGGAGCAGGCCCGCGAGGTCACCGCGCGCTCCCGTCACGAGTCGCTCGCGACCCGGCACGAGGCGCTCGCCGCCCGCGAGCAGGCGCTCGCGGCCCGGCAGGCGGAGCTCGCGACGCAACAGGAGGTGCTCTTGTCCCAACAGAAGGAACTGGCCGCTCGACAGGAAGCGATGGAACGCGCGATCGCCGCGCTCGGGCCGCGCCTCGAGGCGTCGATCACCGGCGCGGTCACGCGCCTCGGCGAGGGCGTCGCCCGGCGCGTGTCCGAGGGCGCCGCGACCGCGGCCCGCGAGGAGGCGGCCGCGACCCGCGCGCACACCGCCGCGACCGGCGCCGTCACGCGCACCGCGGTCGACGAGCGCGCGTCCGCCGTGGAGGCTTCGCTCCGCGATCTCGGCGCCCGCAGCGACAGCCTGCTCGAGCGCCTCGAGGCCCTTCACCCGCGCCTCGACGAGGTCTCCTCGCGGCTCGGCGACCCCCTGCGCGTGCTCGACGAGCGGTTCACGCAGATCGCCGAGGAGGTCCGCGCGATGGGCCAGATGCTGCGCGAAGGAAAGCGCTCGTGGTGGCGCTGAGGGCCGCCCGAAGACTGACGACCGACCGAGAACAAGAAAGGATCGAACCGTGGCTACCGAAAAAGACATGATCGACACGCTCGAAGGCTTTGCGCGCGACATCAACGGGTTCATCGCGGCCTCCCTCGTCGACATCGACTCCGGGATGACGCTTGCGGTGAAGTCGCAGCGACCGGACTTCGATCTGGCGGTCGCGAGCGCCTACAACAGCGAGCTCGTGAAGCAGAAGCTCAAGATCATGAAGGCCCTCAACCTCAAGACGGGCCTCGAGGACATGATCCTGACGCTCGGCGACCAGATCCACATGATCAAGATCACGTCGCCGTCGACGTTCCTCTATCTCGCCGTCGACCGCGCCAACAGCAACATCGCCATCGTCCGCACGATGGTCGGCAAGCAGGCGTCCAAGCTCGCCTGAGGGCGGGAGGCCCCGAGAAGGAACGAGAAAGGGAGAGGAGCGCCGATCGTGCAAGCCGCCGGAGAGACCTCGCGCGTCTCGGGCATCGACATCACGTCGATTCTCGCTCGCCAGCATCGCGGCGCCCGTCGCCGCGTGCACGAGCTCCGGCTTGCTCGTCGGCGCCACGCCGAGCGCCAGCGTGCTCCTCGAGCGCCTGCCGATGCGGGTGCGCCCGCTCCCTCAGCCGCTCCCGGCGGTCTTCTGGCGGGAGCTCAGCGCCACGCCACCGGGCGAGGCGATGCAGTGGATCTCGTCGCCCGCGGCCGACGCCCGGCTCGGCTGCACGCGCTACGAGCTCGGGCCGAACCACTTCCTGCTCTTGATGCGCGAGGTCTCCGAGAAGCAGCGCGTGCTCGCGCAGCGCCTGCACAAGCAGCGGCTGGAGGCGACCGGCCGGCTCGTCGCGGGCATCGCCCACGACGTGCGCAACTCGCTCTCGGCGATCGTCTTCAACGTCGAGATGCTCGACGAGCGGATGCACGAGCCGGACGCCATCCGGCAGTCGCTCGCCGAGATCCGCGCGGCGACGCTCTCGCTCCGGCGCACGGTCGACGGGCTGCTCGATTTCGCGCGGCTCGGGCCGCCGCGGAACGTGGACGTCTCGCTGGTCGAGGTCTACGGGCGCGTCATGAGCCTCCTGCGCGGGATGCTCCGGGGGTGCCCGCACGTCTTCGTGCAGCAGCTCGACCCGGCGGTGCGCGTGAAGGCGAACGTCATCACGCTCGAGCAGGTCCTCGTGAACCTCATCGTCAACGCCCTCGAGGCGAACCCGCGCGGGACGCGCATCACGGTGTGGAGCGAGCCGGCGACGGCGCCGGACGGCTCGGCGGGCCGGTTCGTGAAGCTGCGGGTCGTCAACGAGGGAGCGCGCATCCCGCCGGGGGTCCACGCCCGCCTCTTCGAGCCGTTTTTCACGACGAAGGAGAACGGGACGGGCCTCGGCCTCGCGGTGTCGCGCGAGGCGCTGCGCGATTCTGGGCGGCGACCTCCTCTACGAGCCCGTGGAGGGGGACCCGTCGTTCAGCCTGCTCATCCCGGGCGCCGACTGACGCGGGACGGGGGCACGAGTTTCTTTCGAGTCGGAGGAGGAGGGGGACGCGGTGGGCACGAAGGTTCTAGTGGTCGACGACGACGCGGCGTTCAGCTCGGCGATTGCGCGGGACCTGTCGGCGCACGCCTTCGAGGTCACGACGGCCTCCACGGTGGACGAGGCCATCCTGGTCCTCGCCCGCGACGCCGTGGACGTGGTGGTGACCGACCTGCGCATGGGCGACCGCGACGGGATCGATCTGCTCACCGCCTGCCGGGCCGCGGCGAGGCCCGCCCGCGCGATTCTTGATGAGCGCGTACGCGACCGCGCGCGACTACGACACCGCGCTGCAGCTCGGGGCGGTGCGGGTGCTCTGCAAGCCCTTCACGCCCCGCGAGCTCATCGAGGCCATCCGCGAGGCGGTCGAGTGCGAGCACGGCTTCCACGGCAACGTGCACGGGCTCTCGCTGCTCGACATCCTCCAGATGTTCCACTATGGCCGTCGCAACGCGACGATCATCATCGGCGGCGCCAAGCCGGGCCGCATCTACGTCGAGGGCGGCGACATCGTGCACGCCGAGGTCGCCGACGCGCAGGGCGAGCGGGCGCTCGTCGCCCTGCTGTCCACGCGCTCGGGCTCCATCCGCACGACCGTCCTGGGGGACGTCGCGCGCACCATCGCGCGCCCCTTCGAGTCCCTCGTGCTCGACGCGCTCCGCATCGTGGACGAGGCGACGCGGACCCGCGACGAAGGCGGACCGACCGACGACTGGGACTTCGAGCCGCCGACGACGCGCGTGAACCCGCCCGCCGACGACGGGTGGGGCCCGGCGCGGACGCTGCTCGAGCGAACGGCCCCGAACCTCTGCGCGGCGGTCTACGATACGGCGCGCGGCACGCTGCTCGTGCTGCGCGGCGACGTGGCCGAGAGCGAGGCGGTCCGCGTCGCCACGGCCTTCGTGGGCGCGCTGGTCCACGCGCCCGAGGTGCAGTGCGAGTGCGTGAACGACGGCCTCGGCCTCGCCTTCGTGCGGCGGCCGAACGCCCCCTTCGCGATCCTGTTCTTCGCGCCCCTCGGCGGCCGCGACGCCAAGAGCTGGTTCCGCTCGCACACGACCGCGCTCGCCCACCGCATCGTGGAGCTCGCGCCCGGGGGGCTCGCCGCATGACCGCGCTCGACGAGGCGTGCGCGAACATCGTCGCGCGCGTCGACGACGCGTTCGCCGCGGCCGTGGTGCTGCTCGAGACCGGGGTGGTCGTCGGCGCCCACGCGTCGCCGCCCGAGGTCGAGCCGATGGTGCTCGCGGCCATCGCGCGCGACATGGTGCCCCCGGCCCGCCGCGCGCTGCGCATCGGCGACGCGCTCGGGACGAGCGCCGCCGGAGGCGAGGGCGCGAGCGCCTTCGACGAGAATCTACGTCGCGACCCCGAAGTACTCGCATTTCGCCGAAGATCGTCCGCGGCGGCCGGGCGCTCCTCGTCGTCGCGATGCGCCGTACGTCCAACGTGGGGATGGGGTGGATCCAGGTGCGCGGGTGCACCCCCCTCGTCGAAGCGCTCATCCCCTGACCGAAGGAGACCCTCCATGCATCTAGAAGCCGCCATCGAACACGCGCAACGCGAGATCCCCGGCTGCGTCGCCCTCGGGCTCGTCGACCTCGCGGCGGGTGCCGTCCTCTGCGGGTCGCCGGTCGAGCGCGGGGGCTTCGACCTCGCCGCCGCGGCGTGCGGGGAGCTCCTCGAAGGCACGAGCGCGCGTCGCGGGGCGCAGCAGGCGCTCGCCGCGGCCGACCCCGCCGCCGCGGACGGCGCGTTCCACGAGGCGCTCGTGATGGGCGTCGAGCGGGTGCACGTGTTCGTCCGCTCGCGCGCGCGTTCGAGCTGCGCGTACGTCGCGGTGTGCCACGCGTCGGTCGCCCTCGGGCTGGTCCTCGCCAAGGTGCGCTCGTCGCTGGGCCCGATTCGAAGCGGCGCTCTGAGGGACCTCGTGGCCGCCCCGCTGGCCAGCCTCTCGGTCCTTCCGAGCCCCAGCGTCCGACCGCTCGGGGAGTTGCTCGAGCTCGTGCACGAGCTGCCGGCGGGCGCGACGGGGGAGCTCGTGGTCGGCGAGGACGACGACCCGCTCGGGGCGGTCTTCGTGGAGCGCGGGCGCGTGTGCTGGGCGGCCGCGCGCGGGCTGGGCCGCCGGCTCATCGACCTGCTCGCGCGGAACTCGGCGCGGTCGCTCGACACGACGGCGGTCGAGGGCGTGTACCGCTTTTGCCGCGAGTCGCGCATCCCGTTCGGCGAGCGGCTCGTGCAGGAGGGGTTCATCTCGCCGGTGGAGCTGCGCACCGCGCTGCGGCGGCACACCATCGAGTCGTGCTCGCTCCTCGCGAGCTCGCAGGCGCGGACCCGCTGGCTGCCGCGCACGCGCGGCGGGTACAACCCGGCGTTCACGTACAGCACCGCGGAGCTCCTCGTCGCCGCGGGCGCGGGGCGCGACGTCGCGCGGTCGGCCGACGCGACCCGGGAGCTCGAGCGCGTCGCGGGCGCCGGGGCGTGCGCCGTCGCGTTCGCGCGCGACGAGGGCTACGCCGAGCCGACGCCGATCGCGGCGCTGGAGGTCGACGCCCTCAAGCCGCGCACGATCAGCGACATCGGGCGGTGGTCCGCCGACGCGCTCGACGTCGCGTCGGCGATCACGAAGCGAGTGCGGTTCCACGTCGTGAGCGCGGCCTCGGGACGGGCGGCGCTCACGTGGGAGCGGGGCGGCGTCTCGTACGTCGTGCTGCTCGCCGAGCAAGGGTCCCTGGCGCGCGCCCTCGTCGCGCTCGTGCGCGGCGAGGCGGGCGGGAGTTGATCGGACGATGGCCACCTTCGACCTCGAGCAGCAGAAGATCGTCGCGCGCATCGTGTACGACGGCGTCGCGCACGCGGGAAAGACCACGAACGTGCGGCGCCTCGGCGACGTCTTCACGGGCGTGCGGCGCTCGGAGATGGTCGTGCCCGAAGAGCGAGACGGCCGCACGCTGTGGTTCGACTGGGTGCAGCTCGAAGGAGGGATGATTCTGCGGGCTCCCCCTGAGCTGCCAGATTGTGACCGTCCCCGGCCAGGCCGCGCTCGCGCACCGCCGCAAGCACCTGCTGCTCACGGCCGACGCGGTGGTGTTCGTGGCCGACAGCTCGCGCGCGCGGCTGCGGCGGACGCGCGAGGGCCTCGAGCTCCTCCGCCGGCTGCTCGACGAGCGCGGCGCCAACCGCCCGCCCCTCGTCCTCCAGGCCAACAAGCAGGACGGCGCGGACGCGCTCACGCCCGAGGCGCTCCTCGCCGCCCTGGCGCTCTCGCCGTCCACCCCGGCCCTGCCCGCGCGCGCGCATCAGGGCGTCGGCGTGCGCGAGACGTTGATCCGGACCGTGCGCGCGCTGACGGATCACATCCAGCACCTCTCCGACGACGTGGGGCTCCAGCTCGCGGTCCGCCCGGCCGAGAGCGCCGGCGAGCTCCACTCCGCGATGATCGAGGACGACTTCGAGGAGGACATCGACCTCGGCGTCCTGTCGTCGGAGCTCGAGGACGTGGGCGACGCGCAGACGGAGCCGGCCGCGGTCGTCCCCATCCCCGCGCCCCCGCCGCCCCCGCCGCGTCCCGCTCCCCTCCCGGCTCCCCTTGCTCCTCCCCTCGCGCCGCGCCTGCCGCCGCTGCCCCGGGCCGACGCGCGGACCGGTTACGTGTGGCCGGCGCTGACGGCCCGCGAGGTGCTGCGCGACCTCGAGGCGACCGAGGCCGCCGCGCGCTCGCACTCGCCCGACCGGTCGCTGCCCGCCGTCGCCGACGGCTCGGGGGTGGCGTGCCGCGTCGGCGGCTTCTGGGTGCGCGCGTCGAACCGCCGCTTCGCGGAGCCCGAAGAGGCCCGCACGGAGCTCATTCGCCTCGCGCGCGCGCGAAGCCTCATGGGGGACCAGCAGCTCCCCGGCACCGTGCTCGCCGTCCAGGCCGACGGCGACCGCGGGTGGCGCCTCTGGACCGTGCGGCGCATGGTCGCGACGCTCGAGAGCGAGATCGAGCAGGGCCTGCGCCTCGGCGACTCCGCGGTCGCGCGGGTGCTGAGCCACTGCGCGCGCATCGCCGTCGACGCGATCCTGCTCGCGTCGCGCGAGCACATCGTGATGTCGCTCTCGCTCGCGGACCACGCGCTCGTCAACGAGCGGACGTACTACATCGGGCACGAGATTGGGTTCGGCTCGACGCTGCCCGGGCTCGGGGAGGCCATCGTCGAGCCGATGGCGCGCGCGGCCCGCTTCGCCGACGCGTGCGCGGCGTACGTGGACCGCCTCGAGACGGCGATGCGCACGCGCCTCACGCCCGTCGACGTCGAGCGCACGGGGCTCGCGCGCTCGCTGGCCGAGGCGGAGGCCGCGCCGCCGGGCCGCGCCGCGCTCGACCGTCTCCTCCGGTCCGTCGCGCCCGACCGCCCCGCGCCGACGTCGGCCATGGTGGCGCGATGACCGGCCCGAAGGACGCCCCGGGGCTGCCCGACGGCGCCGCGCGCGACGCCCACGGGGAGCGGCTCATGGCGATGGGGCAGATGATGGCGGGCTTCGCGCACGAGTTCCGCAACCCGCTCGCCGCGCTGCAGTCCATCCTCGAGGGGCTCGTCTCCGACACGCCGGCGGGGGACGCGCGCATCGACGACCTGGTGCGGATGCAGCGGATCGTGCAGCGCATGACCACCTGGTGAAGAGCTCCCTCCGCTTCGGGCAGCCCTCGACGCCCAACGCGGCCCGGCACGAGCCGCTCGCGCTCGTGCGGGCGGCCCTCGAGCTCCTCGGCTCGCGCCTCGGGGCCTCGGGCACGACGATTGCGGTCGACGCGCCCGAGCCGCTCCCGGGTGTCTTCGTGGACGACGGGCAGGTGGTGCAGGCGCTCGTCATCCTGCTCGACAACGCGCTCGACGCCACGCAAGACGCGGCGGTCGATGCGACGGCATCGCACGACACGAAGGTGCACGTGCTCGCCACGCCGCTCTCGAACGGCGCGCGCATCGACGTCGGCGACACCGGGCCCGGGGTGCCCGCGGAGCTCGCGGGCCGCATCTTCGCGCCGTTCTTCACGACGAAGCCCAAGGGCACGGGCCTGGGGCTGTCGATCGCGCGCAAGCTGGTGCTCGAGAACCGCGGCCGGCTCACGTTCGAGTCCGAACCGGGCCGGACGATCTTCTCCGTGGAGCTGCCCGGAGACGGCGAATGACCTCCGTGCTCATCGTCGAAGACGACGACGACGTCGGCGCCGAGCTCGCGGCGGTCCTCGGCCGCGCGGGCCACCGGGTCGCCCGCGCCGCCGACGTCGCGTCGGCGCGCGCGCACCTCGACGGCGGCGAGATCGACGTCGTGCTCCTCGACCTGGGCCTTCCGGGGGAGGAAGGGCTGAGCGCCCTCGAGCGCATCGGCGAGCGGCGCGCCGACGCGCAGGTGATCGTCATCACCGGGCGCGACGAGGCCGCGACCGCGGTCCGCGCCCTCCGCGCCGGCGCCGCGGACTACCTCGTGAAGCCGTGGGAGCGCGCCCCCCTGCTGCGCGCCATCGACGCGGCCGCCGCGCAGAGCGCCGCGCGCCGCGACCTCGCGCTCGCCCGCGCCGCGCGGGACGACGCCCCCATCGCCGGGTCGTCCCCGGCCTGGCGCGAGGTCCTCTCGGAGACCCACGTCGCGGCGCAGAACGGGCGCGTGCCCGTGCTCCTGACGGGCGAGTGCGGGACCGGCAAGGACGTCCTCGCGCGGCAGGTGCACGGCTGGAGCCCGCGCGCCGCGGCGCCGTTCGTCACGGTGAACGCGGCCTGCCTGCCGGCCTCGCTCCTCGAGTCGGAGCTCTTCGGGCACGAGGCGGGCGCGTTCACGGACGCGCGCGGGACGCGGCGCGGGCTCTTCGAACAGGCGCACGGCGGCACGCTCTTCCTCGACGAGATCGGGGAGCTGCCCGTGGAGCTGCAGCCGAAGCTGCTGCGGGTGCTCGAGGGCCACGGCTTCCGGCGGCTCGGCGGCGAGAAGGAGTATCCGCGTCGACGTGCGCCTCGTGGCGGCGACCAACCGCTCGCTCCCCGAGATGATTGCCCGCGGCGCCTTCCGTGAGGACCTGTACTACCGCCTGCGGGTCATCGAGATCGCGCTCCCGCCGCTGCGCGAGCGGGCCGGCGACGCGCGCGCGATCGCGCTGCACCTGGTCGCGCGCACGGCCGCCGAGCTCCGCGCGCCCGACACGCAGATCGACGCCCGGGCCCTCGCGCGCATCGCGGAGTACTCGTGGCCCGGCAACGTGCGGGAGCTGAAGAACGCGATCGAGCGCGCGGTCGTCCTCGCGCGCGGCGCGACGATCGAGCTCGCGCACCTTCCCCCCGAGGTGGTCGAAGGGCGCCGCGCCGGGGGGCCTCCGTCGGCGCCCTCGCTCACGACCCCCTCGCTCGCCGCCGAGGCCCGCGGCGGCGACGCGCTCTCGCTCGAGAGCGCGGTGCGCGCGCACGTGCTGCGCGTGTACGAGACGACGGCGCACAACATGACCCGCACGGCGGCGCTCCTCGGCATCACCCGCGTCTCGCTGCGCCGCAAGCTGCGCGAATACGGAGTCTATCCGGTCAGCGCGTGACCGGTGGTCAGCGCGTGACCACCGCGGGCGCGAGGCGCCCGGCGAAACGCGCGCGAAAATCCCGGCGATCCCTCGCGGGCGCGGGGCGCGGGGCGCGGAACGAATCCCGCATTGGAGGTCGAACACGAATGAGCAGAAAGAGCCGGGTGCTCATCGTGGACGACGAGGACGATCTCGTTTGGTCCCTCACCGCGCGCCTCGGGCGCACGTTGCCGCACGCCGACGTCGAGGGCGTGAGCGACTCGCTCCAGTCGCTGGAGCTCATTCGCCAGCACGCCTACGACGTCATCGTGGCCGACCTGAAGATGCCCAACGTGAGCGGCGTCGAGCTGATCCTCGAGGCGAGGCGCATGGGCGGCTCGTCGCGGTTCGTGGTCATGACGGCGTACCCGCCCTGGGGCGGCACCGGCCCGTCGTTCGGCCTCGTGCGGTACGTCGAGAAGCCCTTCGAGTGGCGGACGATGTCGTCGGCGGTCGCCGAGCTGCTCGAGGCCGGGCCCGGCGAGGCGCGGCGCATCCCCGTGGGAGACGTCGTGCAGCTCCTCATGCTGTCGAACGCGACCGGCGAGCTCCGCGCGGCCGCCACGATGTCGGGCTCCATCTGGCTCGATCGCGGGCGCGTCGTCCACGCCGACACGATGATCTCCAGCGGCGTGCTCGCGCTACGGGCGCTCCTCGCGCGCGACCAGTCGCAGCTCTCCTTCGTGCCCGACGGCAGGCCCGACCGCCGCTCGTTCGGCGAAGACGGCCTCGACGCCACATCCAGTTTGATCCGCCGCGCGATGGTGCGCGACGGTCAAGTCCAAACATCGACAATCAGGGGGAACCACATGGCCAATGTCAGCGTTCAGGCAACTCTCGAGAAGCTCCGCGCGGTAGACGGTTACATCGGCAGCGCGCTCGTCGACAGCGACAGCGGCATGGCGCTCGGCATCGACGGCGGCGGCGGCGCGCTCAATCTCGAGGTCGCCGCCGCCGGCAACACCGAGGTCGTCCGCGCGAAGCGCAAGGCGATGAAGTCGCTCAACCTCAACGACGAGATCGACGACATCCTCGTCACCCTCGGCAAGCAGTACCACCTGATCCGCCCGGTTCGCGGGCGTCCGGCGGTCTTCATCTACCTCGCGATCGACCGCGCGCGCGCGAACCTCGCGATGGCGCGCATGACGCTGAACGACGCCGAGAAGAACCTCTCGCTCTGATCGACGACGACTAGCGAAGCAACCGGCCGCGCACGAGGGCTCGAAGCTCGTGCGCGGAGAACGGTTTCTCGAGCCGCGCGTTCGGGATCGACTCGAGGAACGCGCGCACCGAGGGCGTGAACGCGCCGCCCGTCATGAAGATGATCGCGTCGCTCTGCGCGGGATCGGCCGCGCGGATGCGCTCGAAGAGGTCCGCCCCGCCGAGATCCGGCATCGCCAGATCGCAGACGACGGCGTCGAAGCGCTCGCCGGCCACGATGCGGCGCAGCGCTTCGCGCGCCGACGTGAGCGCGACCACCTCCCCGTCGCGCGCGAGGAAGCGCGCGAGGGACGAAGCGATTGTCTCGTCGTCGTCGACGACCAGGATTCGCCCCACGCTCTCCTCAGGAGGGCAGGATGCGCCGCTCGAGGAGCTGCAGCACGGTGCTCCCGAAGTCGACCTCGCCGGGCGTGGGCGCCCGCTGGAAGCCGACCTGGATGGTCGCGCCGTCGCGAAACACGCGAATGCGTACTTCGCGCTCCAGCTCGATGGCGTCGAGATAGGCCTGGACGTTGGGCGTCGGCTGGCCGTTCACCTCGAGGATGATGTCCCCGAAGCGGAGGCCGGCGCGCGCCGCGGGCCCTCCTGGAAAGCAATCGAGCACGAGCATCCCCCCGAGGAGCTCGGCCATCCTCATAAGCTGTTCACGAGATTTCATGACTGCGCCGCTGTCGCGGTCCCCCTTGAGGTGAAAGATGGGGCCAACCGTCTCCAGCGCCACCACAAAACGTCCCGGATTGGTGAGGCATTTTCCACCGAGCTCTGGCCGCGCAAGCGAGCCTTGCGCGGGCGCGCGGGCGCGCGCATTCTCGGATTGCGATGAAGTTCACCGAGCGCATTTGATCCCCGCTCGCGCGCGCACTGGGCGCGCTTCCTCTCGTTGCTCTGGTCGACGAGCTGTGGAGCGGCGTCGCCAGCTGCGGCGCGCCGTCCGTGGAGCAGGAGCTCGGGCTCTCGCACCGGGCGTACCTCACCTGGGTGTTCGCGGTGCCGCTGGTCGTCGCGGCGCTGCTCGAAGCCGGCGTGTCCATCGCGTCCGATCGATGGCGGCGCCGGCGCGTGGCGATCGCGGGCCAGGCGGGGCTCGCGGCGGCGCTGCTCTTCACGGCGTGGACGCGCGCTCCCTGGGGCCTGGCCGCGGGGCTGGCGCTCGCCGGCGCCGCGGGCGGCGTCGCGTGCAGCGCCGCGCAGGGGCTCCTCGTGGCTTCCGATCCGCGCGGCAGCGACGGCGCGATGGCGCGGTGGGCGCTCTTCGGCGCGATCGGCGACGTGATCGCGCCGCTCGTGACGGGAGGCGTGATGGCGATGGGCGGCTCGTACCGCGCGGCGATGGCGATCCTCGCGGGCGCGGTCGCAGCGCAGTGCGTCGCCCTCTGGCGGAGCCGCGCGGACGAGGAGGCGCCGCCCGAGACCGGGGACGCTCCCGAGCCTTCGGCCCGCGACTCCGACGCGCCGCCGGAGCCCCTCCTCGCCGCGCTCCGGCGCGCCGCCCGGTCTCCGCGGCTCTGGGCGTGGCTGGCCGCCGCCGCGGCGTGCACGCTCCTCGACGAGCTGGGCGTCGCGGTCGCCGTGCTCCGCATGCAGCGCGAGCAAGGCCTGAGCGACGCGCTCGCCGCCACGGCCGCCGTGACGTTCTCGGCGGGCTCCGTCTTCGGCGCGGCGTGGACCGACCGCGCGATCGCGCGCTTCCGCCCGCGGCAGCTCCTCCTCGCGAGCGGCGCCGCCTGCGCGCTCGCGGTCGCGCTGCTCCTGGCGGCCGGCGGGGCGCCGGCGTCGTGCGTCGCGCTCTTCGCGCTCGGCGCCGCGTGCGCGCCGCACCACCCGCTCGCGTTCGCGCGCGCCTACCACGAGATGCCCGGGCACCCGGGCGCGGTGCAGGCGATCGCGCAGCTCTTCGTGGCGGTCGACGTGGGGGCGCCCCTGGCGCTCGGCCTGGTCGCGGACCGCTACGGGCTGCGCGCGGCGATCGGCTGCCTGTTCCTCCAGCCGGCCGTCATCGTCGCTTGCGCGGCGGCGTTGCGGCCGGCGTCGCGAGCTCCCGCGCCAGGAGATCCGCCACGGCCTTGACCCGCGGGATGGCGAGCGAGCTTCGCGCAGACACCAGGTGCACCTTGGCGGAGAGCGGGCCGAGGTCGATGTCGAGCTGCGCGAGCCCCTCCGGCATGCCGAAGCGCGTCCGGAGCAAACCAAGCAAGATGGCGCCCGCCCCGGCCTCCGCGGCGCGGATCTGGACGATGTAGTCGTCGGTCGCGAAGACGGGCGTGAAGCCCGGGATGCGCTGGGCGAGCACCGGGTTCGGGAGCAGGTGCTCGAGCGGCGGCGCCCACGCGATCCACCCGACGTCGGCGAGGCCGTACTTGCGGGGCAGCTTCGCGATGTACCTGGGCGTCGCGAAGGCGCCGACCCCGTGCTCCTGCGTCGCGAGGCACACGAGGTCGCGCTGCGCCGACGGGCGCTCGAGGCCCTCGAAGCGGATCGCCAGATCGGCCTCGCGCCGCACGAGGTCCACGTAGTCGACCGTCGAGACGACCTCGAGCCGGATCTCGGGGAGCTCCTCGCGCATGGCCGCCGCGAACGGCGCGAGGAACAGGTACGCGACGCCCGGCGGCGCCGTGACCCGCACGACCCCTTTCGGCGCCGACTCGGCCCCCGAAGCCGCCCGCTCCACCTCGCCCGCGAACTCGGCCATCCTCCGCGCGGGCGCCACCATGCGCTCGCCGAAAGGCGTGAGCGACGCGCCGTCGGCGGTCCGCGCGAAGAGCGGCTCGCCGAGCTGCGCCTCGAGCTCCGCGAGCCGCCGGCTCACGGTCGGCTGCGTGACCTGGAGCACCCGGGCGGCGGCGCTCAGGCTCCCCGACTCGGCGACCGCCAAGAAGAGCTGCACCTCGCCCCACGGAATGCGCATCGCGGCATGTTCAACATCGCCGGCCATGCCCCTCGCCGACTGGGCGAACTTCTTCGTCGCCGAGGCCGGAGCCTCCGCCGCGCTGAGCGGCCTGCTCTTCGTCGCGATCTCCGATCAACCTCACGCACATCCTGGCCGTCCCGCACCTCCCGGCCCGCGCCGGCGAGAGCCTGGTCATCGTGCTCTCCGTGCTCGCGATCGCGACGTTCGGGCTGATCCCGAGCCAGCGCCCCGTGTACTTCGGGGTCGAAGTCGCCGCGACGGGCGCCGTCGCGTGGTTCGCGTCGGTGCGCGCCCAGGTCCGCGCGTACCAGGACGTCGAGGCCCGGCAGTGGCTGCGCGATCGCGTGCTCGGGACGCAGGCCGCGACCCTCCCCTTCGTCGTCGGCGGCCTGCTGCTGGTGCGCGGCCACGGCGCCGGCATTTACCTGGTCGTCGCGGGAACGCTGGCCTCGTTCGGCTCGGCCGTACTCAACGCGTGGGTCCTCCTCATCGAGAATCTTGCGCTGACAGTCGCCGCTGGCACGCGCTTCGCACAGCTCGACCGCGTGCGCATCCAGGTGCAGGTCGACGTCGCCGACCCGCCGCTGGCGATCCTTCCGGAGGCCACCCCGCGCGCCGGGCAGGTGCTGGGCGGCCGCTACGAGCTCGTGCGCTTGCTGGGGCGCGGCTCGATGGGCACGGTCTGGCTCGCGCGGCACCGGACGCTCGGCGAGCAGGTCGCGGTCAAGGTGATGGCCCCGGTCGCGGACTCGGGCGGCATCGAGACCGCGTCGACCGCCGCCGCGCGCTTTCGCTTCGAGGCGCAGGTCGCCGCGCGGCTCTCGCGCAAGACCCGCCACGTGGTCCGCGTGACGGACCACGGCCACGACGGGCCGGTCGCGTTCCTCGTGATGGAGCTGCTCGAGGGCCAGACGCTCGAGGCGGCCTTCATGCGGCGCGGGCCGATGGCGCCGGGAGAGGTCGCCCCCATCGTCGGGCAGATCGCGCACGGGCTCGAGGTCGCGCACGCCGAGGGCGTGCTGCACCGGGATCTGAAGCCCGCGAACGTGTTCCTCGTCGAGGGCGCGGCGGGCGAGCCGCTCGTCAAGCTGCTGGACTTCGGGCTCGCGCGGGGCGACGAGGCGCAGCGCCTGGCCGCGCCGTTCGCGACGGCGCGAGGCGTGGTCTTCGGCACCCCCGGGTACATGAGCCCGGAGCAGGCGAACGGCGCCGTCGACGCCGACCGGCGGGCGGACGTCTGGTCGCTCGCGGCCATCGCGTACGAGGCGCTCACGGGGGAGCTGCCCGTCGAGGGCATCGACGGCGACGAGGTGATGGCGAACGTCCGAGCCGCGCGCGTGGTGCCCTTCGCGAGGCGCCGGCCGGACCTGCCACAAGCGTACGCGGCGTTCTTCGCGCGGGCGTTCGCGCCGCGCCCGGACGACCGGTTCGCGACGTGCGCCGCGCTGGCCGAGGCCTTCGGGGGCATCGCGGGCGCCGGCGCGCCCGTTCCGCAGCGCGTCGCAAGGCCGCCCCGGCGAGGCAAGACGGCGCTGTGGGTGCTGGCGTGCGGGATGGGGCTCGCGACCGCGATCGCCACGCCGCGGGCGGTCCACGAATGGAGGCACGGCCGGGGCGCGCTCGACCGCACGGCGCACGCGGGAGAGCCGGCCACACCGACCGCGGAGGCGGCGAGCGTCCCGCCGAGCGCGACGCCCGCCGCGAACGCGCCCCTCGCTCCACCCGCGCCGGCTCCCGCCCCCCCGCCGGCCCCGGCCAGCGCGAGCCGCGGGCCCGACAGGTACTCGGCGGCCGACCTCGGCGAGTTCAAGGCGCACTTCTGAACGGCGGACGAGACGCGCGCCGGCGTCGGGCGGCGAGCTGCCGCAGCAGGCCCGCGGCGTCGGCCATCGTCCAGTGCTCCACGACGCGGCCTCCGCGCGCGGCCTTGGCGCGGACGGAGGATGCGCCGTAGAGTCCGCAGCCGCCATGGCCATGACGATTCCCGACACCGCCGCGCGGCCCGACGTTCCTGGCCCGGGCGCCCCGTGGGTCAAGGTCGCGGACGCGATCGAGCTGCGCGGCGAAGGGCCGCACGCCGTCTCGGCCGGCGACGTCGATCTGGTCCTGCTCCGCACCCCCGCCGGGCTCCGCGTCTACGAGGGCCTCTGCCCGCACCAGGGCGCGCTGCTCGGGGAGGGGGAGCTCGACGGCGACGCCCTCGTGTGCCGAAACCACCGGTGGAAGTTCGACGTGGCCACCGGGCAGCGGCAGGGCGGCCCCCAGTGCCTCCGCGCCTGCCCCGTGAAGGAGGAAGGCGGCGCGATCCTCGTGGACGCATCCGGCCTATCCGGCGCGAAGGCGCGGGCGACCGGGCCGCTCCGCGCCGTCCAGGACCTGCCGGGGCCGAAGCCGCTCCCCCTCGTCGGCAACGCCTTCGAGATCGACGCCGCCAAGGCCCACATCGATCTCGAAGATTTTTCGGCGAAGTACGGGCCGATCTTCGCGCTCCGCCTCGCGAAGGACTGGTTCGTGGTCGTCTCCGACCCTGCCCTCGCCGAGCCGCTCTTCCGCGAACGGCCCGAGACCTTCCGGCGCCCCACCTACCTCGCGGAGATCATGCGCGAGCTCGGGATCTCGGGCGTGTTCTCGGCCGAGGGCGAGGCGTGGCGCTCGCAGCGGCGCCTCGCGATGGAGGCGCTGGCGCAGCGGCACGTGCGCGGCTTCTATCCGGCGCTGGCGCGCATCGGGCATCGCCTCCTCCGCCGCTGGGACCGGGCCGCCGACGAAGGGCGCGTGCTCGACCCCGGCGACGAGCTGAAACGCTACACGGTGGACGCCACGGTCCTCCTCGTCTTCGGGCACGATCTGAACACGCTGGAAGATCGCGACGACGTCGTGCAGCGGCACCTCGAGCTCGTGTTCCCGACGCTCAACCGCCGCATGAACGCGCTCTTCCCGTACTGGCGCATCCTGCGGCTCCCCGCCGACCGCCGCGTCGATCGCGCCATCGCCGAGATTTACGGGTGGCTCGCGGACCTCGTCGCGCGGGCTCGCGCGCGCCTCGCCAACCCCGCGGCGAAGCCAGCGAACTTCATCGAGATCATGGTCGCGGCGCGCGACGGCGAGGGCCGGGGCTTCTCCGACGAGATCATCTTCGGCAACGCCCTCACGATGCTCCTCGGCGGGGAAGACACCACCGCGTACACGCTCGCGTGGGCGATGCACGAGCTCCTCGACCACCCGGCCGCGACGGCCGCGCTGCGGGCCGAAGCCGACGCGGCGCTCGGGGAAGACGCGTTCCCCGTGGAGGTCGAGCAGACGAACCGGCTCACGTACGCGCTCGCCGTCGCGAACGAGACCATGCGCCTGCGCCCCATCGCGCCGATCCCCATCTTCGAGCCGACGCGGGACGTCGTGGTCGGCGACGTCGCCGTCCCGAAGGGGGTCACGATCATCGTCGCGTCGCGCCTCGCGACGCGCGATCCCGCCCGCTTCGGCACCCCGCTGGCCTTCCTGCCGGAGCGCTGGCTCGAGGCCGAGCCGAACGGGAGGCCGCACGATCCCACGGTGAGCCTCCCCTTCGGCTCGGGCCCGCGCATCTGCCCGGGCCGCTCCCTCGCGCTCACCGAGATGCGGCACCTGCTCGCCGCCATCTACAAGCGCTACGACATCGAACGCGTCGGCGCGAGGGGCGACGTGCGCGAGCTCATGGCGTTCTCGATGACCCCGAAGAACCTGCACGTTCGCCTGCGGCGCCGGCCTCACTGATACGTCGCGTTCCACACGCCGCTGCCACCGAAATCTCCCGGCCCGAGATAGAGGCCCGAGTCGGAGAGATAGTCGCCGATTGGGCCGCCGTCGGGACCGGGCGAGCCGCCGTCGTTGCCGGCGAGCGCCTCGGCGCCGTTCCAGCTTCCCATCACGAACGACAGCGTCGTGTAGTCGTAGTTCGCGACGAGCGGGCCCGCGAAATGGCCGCCCACGCCCGTGGTGCCGCCCACGCCGTCGAGCAGCGCGCACGAGAGGCCCCCGTCGGCGAGGGGCCCGACGCAGTACGTGCACTGGATCCAGCCGTCGTCGAGCTTCTTCGCCGCGCAGTCGAGCGTGCCGGTCATCGTGCAGAAGTAGGGGAAGCCGCCGACCGCGGCGTCGCCGACGTGGAGGGCGTCGGCCACGCCCTGGATGACGCCGTTCTGGAGGGTGAACACGTTGCTGCACCGCTCGAACTCGCCGGCGACCATGCACTGCTGCCCGTCGGTGCCGCCCTGCTCGAGGGTGAGATCGACGTTGCCCGCGACGGGGATCGGGATGCCCACGCCCGTGAGGTGCGACGTATAGAGGCCTCCGAAGGTGCCCTGGTAGTCGCCGCCCTTGCAGGGCCCGGGGTCCACGTCGTTCCCGTTGTTGACCGACCCGTCGGACGTGAACGTGCCGCCGCCGCCGCCCGAGTTCAGCGAGCCGCCCCCCGACGAGTCGTCCCCCGAGCTCGAATCGTCCCCGCTCCCCAGGCCGGCCTTCTTGCCGCCGCTGCAGGCGACGAACGCCGGAAGCACGAGCGCACAGCCGACGACCCAAACGTGAATCGCGCGCATGACGGATCCTCCAAGACGTCTGCGTGCGACGCCCGACACAACGCCGGCGGACTCGCAACGTCCGAGATCGGAATGCCTCTTCGGCACGTCGCCCGCGACCGGAACCACGCGGTGAGACGCCTTGAAGACCGTGAAAACCAAGGGCTTTTGCGCGCCGAAGTGCGCAGGCCGCGTCTCGCGCTGCGCTCGAACGCGGGAGTTCCTCCGCGAGGGCCAATTGGCATTCCGAGCAGGCCAATTCTCGAGAAGACAAAACGAAACCGCCGAGTCCATCGGACGTTGGGTCCGGGTGGCGCTCGGCGGCGGAGAGAACGGCTTGCGAGAGGCGATGCGCGTGTCGAGGGACCGACGCTCAGGTCGTCGCGGCCCAGTCATCCCCGAACGACGTCTTGCCGTCGTTGTCCGTGACCTCGATCTTCTGGAAGGTGAACGTCCACTCTTCGCATTCCATCGTGCTGTTGGCCATCGTGTGGCGCGAGGAGCCGGCATCGGCCCTCTCGGTGTCGCCCTCGAGGGTCGCGCTCGGGGTCGCGCCGCCGGAGAAGCGACGGATGCTCGCGAGCGTCGCGTTCGTGAGCGCGATCGTCTGGTAGACGTACTCCTTGCCGGTCGCATCCGTCTTCGTGAACTCGATGTTCACCGTGGGGAGGACCTCGTTGGTCACGGCCGCCAGGAGCGCCTGCGGGGAGGCCGCACCCCACTCCTTGATGATCTTCACCGGCTTCCACTGACGCTTACCCGACGCCTGGCCCGTCGCGACGTCTTTCGGCGCGGAGATTCCCTGGGAGAAGGACAGGACCGGGCACCACTTGTCCTTCCGCGCCTTCTGAATGCCCTCGCCCTTGAACTGGCCCTGCCGCGTGCCCTTGATCGCGATGTGTGCTTGGAACGCCATGTTTGGTCTCCGTGAAGGAACGGTGCAGCTTTCGTGGTCCCCGGCGCCGCGCTGCACTTCACGGCGAGTCGAGTACCCCCAATGTGCCCGCCTTTCGTCGGGAAGTCATGTCCTCCAAAAGGGTGAAGGCGAGGGGCCGGCCGTGTCACCCGCTCGGGTGACGTAGGCGTGGCTTGGCGCCGCGAGGCAGGAGCGCTAGGTCCAGCTGCCAGATGGCCGAACAAAAGCCAGGGGGCGTCGCGTCGTTCAACGTCGGTTTCGGGAAGGGAGCGGGCCCGGGGGAGGATGTCGGGCCGGAGGGCGACGGCGGCGCCGCGCAGACGTTCCGGATCGCCGTGGTGTCGCACCTCGTGGCCGGCGCGGAGTGGTCGCTCGGCCCCACGCCCCCGCCCGACGCGGTGCCCGTCGACGTCGAGTCGTTCGACGCGGTCATGGGCGCGTTCGCGCCGTCCCTCGCCGTCGACGTGGACGACCCCTTCGACCCTCGCGCCCCCAAGCTCCGCGTCGATCTGCGCTTCGGCGACCGGAAGGCGCTCCGCCCGAACGAGAATCGTGCGGCAGGTGCCGGCCCTCCAGGCGCTCGCCGACGCCCAGCGGGTGGTGCAAGAGGTGGCCTCGCGCCGGGCCCCGATCGACGCGGCGCGCGCCCAGCTCGCGCGCACCCTCCCGCGGCCGGCGTGGGCCGACGCGGTCTTGCAGGCGGGCGCCGCGACCCGCACGGCCGTCGGCGAGGAGCCGCAGACGCCGCGCGCGCCGGTCGCCGCCCCTGCGCCTGCCGCCGGCGGCTCGCTCTTCGACCTGGTCGATTTCGGGTCGTCGGAGGAGGCGCCGGAGCCCTCCAAGACGGAGCCCGCGCTCGCCCCGACCCGTGTCCCTTCGCGCTTCACCCACCTCGTCGCGGCGGTGGCCCGCGGGGGCAGCGCCGCGGCCGGCGACGCCCCGGCCCCGGCGCCGCGGCTCGAAGGCGCGCCGCTCGAGCGCGGCTTCCACGGGCTGCTCTCGTCGAATCTTGCACCACCCCGAGGTGCGCCGCCTCGAGCGGGCCTGGCGTGGCCTGCGCCTGCTCGTCGAGCACTGCGATCGCAGGAAGGGCGTCGAGGTCGACGTGGTCTGCGCTGCCCCCGACGACGTCGAGGAGGCGCTGACGCGGCTCGCGCGCAACGACCCGGGCGGCGCGCCCGTCGATCTGGTCGTCGTCGACCACGTGCTCGACCCGGCCGCGGTGGACCTGCGCCGGTTCGAGGCCTGGTGCGCGATCGCGAGCGAGATGATGGCGCCGCTCGTCCTCGCCGCGCAGCCCGCGGCCGTGGGCGCGGCGTCGGTCGCGCAGCTCGCGCGCTCGACGAACGCGAGCTCGAGGAGCGACGACCCGCGCGCGGTGGCGGTCCGCGCCGTGGCGGGGCGCGACGCGTCCCGGTGGGCGGCGCTCGTCCTCAACGACCCGCTGGTGCGCGCGCCGTACACCGCGTCGAGCGCCCGTCAGACGCAGCCGCCCTTCGACGAGGACCCGGGCGCCCCGGAGGCCCACGTGTTCGCGAACGGCGCGTTCGCGGTCGCGGCCCTCTGCGCGAAGAGCTTCGTGCGTCTCGGCTGGCCCACGTCGATCACCGGCGCGCACGACGGCGCGATCGGCGACCTCCCGGTGCACTCGCCGGGCGGCGCGCACCAGCCCGCCATCCCGCTCGAGGCGGTGCCCAGCGAGGCCACCGTCGCCGAGGTCGCGCGGGCCGGCTTCACGATGCTGGCCTGCCAGCCGAACAGCGACGCGGCGCTCGTGCTCCGCGCGCCGGTGCTCCATCGCGCGCCCGGCCAGCCGGCCGACGTCACGCTCGCCGACCAGCTCTTCGTGGGGCGCTTCGCGCGGGCCGTACAGCAGGTGGCCGCGGCGATCCCGGCGTCGGCCGACCCGAAGGCCGCGCAGCAGGCCGCGTCGATCGTCCTCGGCGATCTGTTCGATCGCGCGCCGCCGGTCGGCCCCCAGTGGTCGACCTCGATCGACGCGGCGCGGGGCGTCCTCGCCATCACGATCCGGCCGCGCCGGTTCGCCGGAATCGGCATCGAAGAGGTCACCCTGGAGGCGGCGCTTTCGGGATGAAGGGGTAGGGTGAAGCGGGTGAAGCGATGAAGTACTGGTGCCTGGTCGTGCCCGACGTCCCGCGCGCGGTGGCCTTCTACGAGGCCGCCTTTGGGTTCAACCTCCGCTCCATGCACCCGAGCGAGGGCTACGCGGAGCTCGAGGCCGGCGAGACCCGCATCGCCTTCCTCGGCGAGGCGTTCGTGCGCGACATGGACCTCCAGAGCCACGTCGAGACGCGCAGAAGCCGCCCGAGCGCGCCGCCGTCCGGCGGCCTCCCCGCCTGCGTCACCACGGAGCTCGAACGCGACTGGGAGCGCGCGCTCGCCGCCGGCGCGGTGCCCGTGAAGATGCCCGAGGAGAAGCCGTCGGGCCAGACCACCGGCTACGTGCGCGACCTCAACGGCGCGCTCGTCGAGCTCACCACGCCGACCCGGCGCTGACGGCGGGGTGGCGAATCACTCGGCGCGTCGGTGGTCGCCGCCGCCCCGTCGAGCTGTGACATATCGCTTCGCGATACATTTCACCCCGCGATAACGTCCGCGATACGCCGGCGAAACGTGCGGCGGAGCACGCTCTGCTCCGCCGCACATGTCGCGCAGCTCGCCCCGGCTCCCCGTCTCGGCCGAGCCGGAGGTCACGAAGACGCACTGCCCGTACTGCGCGTTCCAGTGCGGCATGTCGGTCCGCACCGACGGGCCGGGCCTCCCCACGATCGCCGCCGACCCGGAGTTCCCGGTCAACCGCGGGCAGATGTGCATCAAGGGCTTCACGTCCGCCGCGCTCCTCGACAACCCGGCGCGCCTGCGCGGCCCCCTGCTTCGCAACGCCGACGGGAGCCTCGCGCCCGTCGCCTGGGACACGGCGCTCGACTTCGTGGCCGAGCGCATGGTGGCCATCCGCGCGGCGCACGGCCCCGCCGCGCTGGGCGTGTTCGGCAGCGGCGCGCTGACCAACGAGAAGGCGTACCTGCTCGGCAAGTTCGCGCGCGTCGCCCTGCGCACGCCGAACATCGACTACAACGGGCGCTACTGCATGTCGTCGGCCGCCGCGGGGCAAAACCGCGCGTTCGGCATCGATCGGGGCCTCCCCTTCCCCGTCTCCGACATCGCCGAGACGAAGGCGCTCGTGCTGTGGGGCTCGAACTGCGCCGACACGATGCCGCCCATCATGCAGTGGGTGCTCGCGCAAAAGAGCCGCGGTCAGCTCGTCGTCGTCGATCCCCGCCGCACCGACACGGCGCGCTCGGCGAACCTGCACCTGCAGTTGACTCCGGGCACGGACCTCGCGCTCGCGAACGGGCTCCTCTACCTGGCGATCGAGCACGGGTTCGTCGACCGCGACTACGTCGAGCACCGCACCGAGGGCTTCGACGAGCTCCGGCGCAGCGCGCTGACGAGCGACCCGACGCACGTGGAGCGGCTGACGGGCGTCTCGGTCCAGCAGCAGCTCGCGACGGTCCGCCTGCTCGCCGAGTCCGAGTCGAGCATGGTGCTCTCGGGCCGCGGCCCGGAGCAGCAGTCGAAGGGGTCCGACACCATCCTCGCGCTCGCGAACCTGATGCTGGCGCTGGGCAAGGTCGGCAAGCCCGCGAGCGGCTATGGCACGCTCACGGGCCAGGGCAACGGCCAGGGCGGCCGCGAGCACGGGCAGAAGGCCGACCAGCTCCCGGGCTATCGGTCGATCGAGGACCTCGGGCACCGCGCGGCCGTCGCGCGCGTCTGGGGCGTCGATCCCGAGGCGCTGCCGCCCAGGGGCAAGAGCGCCTACGAGCTCCTCGACGCGCTCGGGCCGGGCGGCGGCATCCGCTCGCTCCTCGTCTTCGGGTCGAACGTCGCCGTCGCCTCGCCGAACGCGTCGAACGTGGAGCAGAAGCTCCGCATGCTCGATCTGCTCGTCTGCTGCGACGCCTTCGAGACCGAGACCGGCCAGGCCGCGCACGTCCTCTTGCCGATCGCGCAGTGGGCCGAGGAGGAGGGCACGATGACGAACCTCGAGGGGCGCGTCATCCTGCGGCAGCGCGTGCGCCCTCCGCCCGAGGGCGTGCGGACGGACCTCGAGATCCTCTGCGCGCTCGCGCAGCGCCTCGGCGCGCGAAGGGGCTTCGAGTTCGCGTCGCCGCGCGAGGTGTTCGAGGAGCTCCGCGCGGTGACCGCCGGAGCCGTCGCCGACTACAGCGGCATGACCTACGAGCGGCTGCGCGACGCGCAGGGCCTCTTCTGGCCGTGCCCGTCCACCGATCACCCGGGCACGCCGCGCCTCTTCGCCGAGACCTTCCCCTTCCCGAGCGGGCGCGCGCGCTTCCACCCCACGCCGTACCGCCCGGCCGCCGAGCTGCCGGACGCCGAGTACCCGCTCTACTTCACGACGGGCCGCTACAAGGAGCACTACAACTCGGGCGCGCAGACGCGCCGGGTCGGCGCGCTCGTCGACGCCAGGCCCGAGCCGCTCCTCCAGATCCACCCGCGCCTCGCGGAGCGCTTCGGCGTGGCCGACGGCGACCGCCTCCTCGTCGAGAGCCGACGCGGCGCCGTGCGCTTCGTCGTGCGCCTCTCCCCGGACATCCGCCCCGACACCCTCTTTGCGCCCTTCCACTGGGGGGGCCGTCAGGCCGCCAACCGCCTCACGGTCCCGGCGCTCGACCCGAAGAGCCGAATGCCCGAATTCAAGATCTGCGCGGCGCGAGCCCGCCCCGTGCCCGCGAACTCCCCGGAACTCGCATGAGCATCGGCAAGAAGAAGCTCGCCGTCGTCGGCAATGGCATGGGCACCTGCCGGCTCCTCGACGAGCTCTCGCGGCGCGGCGGCACACTGCAGTACGAGATCACCGTCTTCGGCGAAGAGCAGGGCGGCGCGTACAGCCGCATCCTCCTCAGCAAGGTGCTGGGCGGCGCCGCGCCCGACGCGATCGTGACCAAGTCGCCCGAGTGGTATTACCAGCACGGCGTACGCCTCGTCAGCAGCACGCGGGTCATGCGGCTCGACACCCTGCGCAAGAACCTCGAGACGCAGGACGGGCAGACGCGCCGGTACGACCTGGCGGTGTTCGCGACCGGCAGCCAGCCGCTCGTCCCTCCGTTGCCGGGACTGCTCGGCGAGGACGGGGAGCTCCGTCCCGGCGTCTTCGTGTACCGGACGGTCGCCGACTGCCTGCGCATCCGCGCCCACGCGCGGTCGGGCGACAGCGCGATTGTGGTCGGCGGGGGCCTCCTCGGCCTCGAGGCGGCCAAGTCGCTCTCCGACCGCGGCCTGCACGTCACCGTGGTGCACGTGGCCAAGACCCTCATGAACATGCAGCTCGACGACCTGGGCGGCGAGATGCTCCGCCGGCAGATCGAGCGCTGCGGCATCTTCGTGCGCGCGGGGCGCACCCTCGAGTCGGTGTACGGCGACGAGCACCTCGGCGGCGTCATCCTCGACGACGGGACGACCCTGCCGGCCGACCTCGTCGTCCTCGCGTGCGGCGTGCGGCCGCGGGTCGACGCCGCGAAGGCCTCGGGCCTGCGCGTGAACAAGGCCATCGTCGTGAACGACACGCTGGCGACCGAGGTGCCCGGCGTGTACGCGTTCGGCGAGTGCGCCGAGCACCAGGGCAAGACGTACGGCATCGTCGCGCCGGTGTGGGAGCAGGCCGCCGTGCTCGCCGACGTGCTGACCGGCAACCAGGGCCAGGCGCGCTACCGGGGCTCGAAGCTCTACACGCGCCTCAAGGTCGCGGGCGTCGAGGTGGCGTCGATGGGCGCGCTCGCGCCGGAGATCGAGAGCGACCAGGTCTTCCAGGTCATCGAAGAGCGCCGCGACGCGTACCGCAAGCTCGTCGTCCGCGAGGGGCGCCTCGTCGGCGCGATGCTGGTCGGGAACACGGGCGCCGCGGGGACCCTCGTGCAGCTCTTCGACCGCGGCGACCCGATGCCCGAGGACCCGCTCGAGGCGCTCTGCACCGTGCGCGGCGCCGACGGCGCGATCGACCGGCTCGTGTGCAACTGCAACAAGGTCACCCTGAGCGTGCTGCGCGAGGCGATTGGGAACGGCGCGCAGTCCGTCGAGGCCTTGGGCGAGGTCACGAAGGCGGGCACCGGGTGCGGGTCGTGCAAGAGCGAGCTCGTTCAGCTCCTCGGCAGCACGCCGAAGAAGACCGCCGCGGCGCCGCTGGACGTCGCGAGCTGAGGACCCCTTGCCGAAGATCTCCCTCTCCGACACCCGCGCCCTCGCGGCCTTCCGCTACGAGATCCGCAAGTTCCTCGCCTTCAGCGAGCAGGCCGCGCGCCGCGCCGGCATCGAGCCGCAGCAGCACCAGCTCTTGCTCGCCGTGCAGGGGCTGCCGGCGGGCCGGCGCCCCACGATCCGGGCCATCGCCGAGCGCCTCTGCGTCCAGCACCACACCACGGTCGCCCTCGTCGACCGGCTCGAGGCGGCCGGCCTCGTCGCCCGCGAGCGCAGCCCCGACGACCGGCGCGAGATCCTCCTGCGCGTGACCGACGAGGGCTCGGCGCGCCTGGCGGAGCTGTCCGAGCTCCACCGCGACCAGCTCCTCGCGGTCGGGCCGGAGATGGTGGCCGCGCTCGGGGCCATCCTCGGCGACCTCCGCCCGCGCAGGCGGCCGCCGGCACGGCGCCCGGCCGCCTGAGGCGCCCACAAAGAAAAGTGAGGGGCCGTGTCGATCCGGGTCCCTTTCGTTCGTCGCTCGGGTGAAGCAAGGGAGCTTCCGAGAGCCAAGGAGAACGACGATGCGATTTCCTGGTGATTGTCCCCGCGAGCCCCGAGTCCGAGGCCGGGGTCATGCCCGACGAGCGCGGCCTCGCCGAGATGGGCAGGTTCAACGAAGAGCTGGTCAAGGCCGGGGTCATGCTGGCCGGCGAGGGGCTGCACCCCTCGTCGAAGGGGGCGCGCGTCACCTTCGACGGCGCCAAGCGCGCCTCGGTGGTCGACGGCCCCTTCACGGAGTCCAAGGAGCTCGTCGCCGGCTTCTGGATCTGGCAGGTCAAGTCGAAGGAGGAGGCGGTGGAGTGGCTGCGCCGCGCCCCCTTCGCCAAGATCGATCCCCATCCGGTCACCGTCGAGCTGCGCCAGATCTTCGAGCCCGAGGACTTCGCGGCCAGCGACCCGACGGGCGAGCTGCGCAAGAAGAGGCAGGAGCTCGGCGAGCGTCTCCAGCGCAAGTAGCGCGGGCGACGGCGGGCGCCGGGGGCGCTGCGCTAAGCTCCCGGCGTGACCGACCTCGCGATCCAGGCCGTCTGGCGCATCGAGTCCGCGCGGCTCATCGCCGCCCTCGCCCGGATCGTGCGCGACGTGGGCCTCGCCGAGGAGTTCGCGCAAGACGCGCTCGTCGCGGCGCTCGAGCGGTGGCCGGGGACGGGCGTGCCCGACAACCCCGGCGCGTGGCTCATGGCCACCGCCAAGAACCGCGCGCTCGACCACCTGCGCCAGAAGAAGCGGGTCGAGCGCAAGCACGAGGAGCTCGGGGTCGCGCTCGAGGCGCGGCAGGAGGCCTCCGCCGCGGAGATCGAGCTGGCGGCCGACGACGACATCGGCGACGACCTGCTCCGCCTCGTCTTCGTCTCGTGCCACCCGGTCCTCTCGGCGGAAGCGCGCGTCGCGCTCACGCTCCGCCTCCTCGGCGGCCTCACGACCGAGGAGATCGCCCGGGCGTTCCTCGTGCCGGAGCCGACGATCGCGCAGCGCATCGTGCGCGCCAAGCGGACCATCGCGGCCGCGCAGGTGCCCTTCGAGGCCCCGCACGGGGCCGAGCGCGCCGAGCGCCTCGCGTCCGTCCTCGAGGTCATCTACCTCGTCTTCAACGAAGGGTACTCCGCCACGGCCGGCGACGACTGGGTGCGGCCCGCGCTCTGCGAGGACGCGCTGCGCCTCGGGCGGGTCCTCGCCGAGCTCGCCCCCGGCGAGGCCGAGGCGCACGGGCTCGTCGCGCTCATGGAAATCCAGGCTTCGCGCCTCCACGCCCGCACCGACGCGCAGGGACAGCCCATCCTGCTCCTCGACCAGAACCGCGCGCGCTGGGATCAGCTCCTCATCCTCCGCGGGCTCGCGGCCCTCGACCGCGCCGAAGCGCTCGGCGGCGCGCGTGGCCCGTATGCGCCGCAGGCCGCGATTGCCGCCTGCCATGCGCGGGCCCGCACGGCCGAGGCGACGGACTGGGCGCGCATCGCCGCCCTCTACCTCGAGCTGGCGCAGGTGGCGCCCTCGCCGATCGTGGAGCTCAACCGCGCCGTCGCGGTGGGCATGGCCCACGGGCCCGCGGCCGGGCTGGCGGTGATCGAGGCCGTCGCGCGGGAGCCCTCGCTCCGGCGCTACCACCTCTTGCTATGCGGTCCGCGCCGACCTGCTCGCGAAGCTCGGGCGCGGCGCCGAGGCGCGGGCCGACCTCGAGCGCGCCGCGGCGTTCGCGGACAACGCCCGCGAGCGCGCGCTCCTCGAGGCCCGCGCGGCCGCGATCGCCTGAGGCGGCACTCTCGTTGCGAGCGCGAGCCTCATGCTCGAATCGAAGAAACATGGGCGGCCCGTAGCGGTCGCGGTGAGCGCGGCCCTCCTGGGCGCGGCGCTCGTCGCGTCGTCGCAGGCCAAGGAGACCGCGCAGCAGCCGGTCGCGGGGGAGAAGGCGGCAGTCGGCGAGCAGGCGTATGTCTACGGATATCCGCTGCTCGTCGTCGACGCGACGAAGGAGGACCTCTTCAAGGGCGTCACGAACCACTTCGTGTACATGCCCGGGCCGCCGCCGCCCGACGACAAGAGCGTCGTGCGTCCCAACGCCGACACCCTGTACACGACCGCGATGCTCGACCTGTCGTCGCAGCCCGTCGTGGTGCACGTGCCCGAGTCGCGCGACCGGTACTACGTCGTGGAGATGATGGACGCGTACACGAGCGTGTTCGCGTCGCCGGGGACGCGCACCTCGGGAGCCGGCCCGCACGACTACTTGCTCGTGGGGCCGCGATGGTCGCAGCCGCTCCAGCCCACCGCGGGGATGACCGTGCTTCACGCGCCCACGTCGGAGGTGTGGATCATCGCCCGGACGCAGCTCAACGGCCCCGGCGACATCCCCGCGGTCAACGCCATCCAGCGGCAGTTCGCCATCTCGACCTGGAGCGACTGGCCGAAGGGCGCCGTCGCCGCGACGCCGGTCCCCGAGCTGCCGCGCGGCGGCAAGACGCCGCCGGAGCGCGTGCGCGCGCTCGACGCGCCGACGTTCTTCAACCGGCTCGCGCTCCTCATGCGCGACAACCCGCCCTCTCCGCCGGACGCGGCGCTGCTCGAGCGCTTCCTCGGCATCGGGCTGGTCCCCGGGCACCCCTTCAACCCGAGCCCCAATCTCTCCCTCACGCTCCAGAAGGCCGAAGACCGCGCGTACGCGTCGATCGACGAGAAGGCGAAGGACCTCGGCGAGGTCGTCAACGGCTGGCACGTCGTGCGGAAGGGCATCGGCACGTACGGCACCGACTACCTGCAGCGCGCGGCCGTCACCGAGTTCGGCCTGGGCGCCAACCTGCCCGACGACGCGATCTATCCGTCCGCCAGCGCCGACGCAGGCGGTCAGCCGCTCGACGGCCACAAACCGTACCGGCTGCACTTCGACAACGGCCAGCTTCCGCCCGTGAACGCGTTCTGGTCCCTGACGATGTACGACAAGGACGGGTACTTCGTCCCGAACGCGCTGCACCGCTACGCGGCGCGCGACTCGCTGCTGAAGAAGAACCCCGACGGGTCGGTCGACATCTACGTGCAGGCCGACTCGCCGGGGAAGGATTGCGAGGCCAACTGGCTGCCCGCCCCGAAGGACGCGCCGTTCACGGTGCTGCTCCGGATGTACTGGCCGAAGGAGTCCGTGCTCCACGGCGCGTGGGAGCCGCCGGGGCTGGTGGTGTCCGAAGGCGCCAATCCGAACTAGGACGTCGGCGTCGGCGCCTGGGCCGGCGGCTGCGCGGGGCGGCCGTTGGTCCGGGCGCGCGGGGAGATCTCGGCGTTGGCGAGGACGCTCGCCGAGTGAACGAGCGCCAGGTGGGAGAACGCCTGGGGGAAGTTCCCGATGAGGCGCCCCGAGTTGGGCTCGTACTCCTCCGAGAGGAGGTCGAGGTCGTTGCGCAGCGCGATGAGGCGCTCGAACAGGCCCTCGGCCTCCTGGATTCGCCCGGAGTAGGCGTACGCGTCGACGAGCCAGAAGCTGCACGCGAGGAACGCGCCCTCCGTGCCGGAGAGGCCGTCGTTCGTGTGCTCCGGCTTGTAGCGGAGGACGAAGCCGTCTCGCATCAGGTTCTTCTCGATCGCGCGGATGGTCCCCTGGACGCGCGGGTCGCTCGCCGGCAGGAAGCCGAGCGCCGGCATGAGCAGCACGCCCGCGTCGAGCGCCGGGTCGTTGTAGGCCTGGGTGAACGAGTTCTGCCGCTTGTCGAAGCCGTGCTCGCAGACGTCCCGGTGGATGCGATCGCGGAGGGCGTGGCCGCGCGGGAGGAACGAGCGCACCGGGTTGTCCGGCGCCGTGAACTCCTCGACGACGCGCACCATCCGGTCGATCGCCACCCACGCCATCATCTTCGAGTGCACGAAGTGGCGCCGCCCGCCGCGCACCTCCCAGATGCCGTCGTCGGGCTTCTGCCAGGCCTTCTCGAGGAAATGCGCGAGCTTCGTCGCCGCCGCCTGCGAGCCGCGGGCCTCGGGCACGCCCAGCCGGCGCGCCTCGTAGAGCGCCTGGATCACCTCGCCGTAGACGTCGAGCTGGAACTGCTCGCTCGCGGCGTTGCCGATGCGCACGGGCCGTGACTCCTCGTAGCCCGGCAGCCACGTGGCCTCGAACTCCTTGAGGCTGCGCTCGCCGTCGATGCCGTACATGATCTGCAGCTCGTCGGGCGCGCCCGCGACCGCGTTGAGGAGCCACTGGCGCCACGCCACGGCCTCCTCGACGTACCCGCCGACCATGAGGCTGTCGAGCGTCAGCGTGGCGTCGCGCAGCCAGCAGTAGCGGTAGTCCCAGTTGCGCACGCCACCGATCTCCTCGGGAAGCCCCGCCGTGGGCGCCGCGACGATGCCGCCGCTCGGCGCGTAGATCATGCCCTTGAGCGTGATGAGCGAGCGGTCGACGATGTCCTTGTAGGGGCCGTGGTACTTCGACCGGCCCGACCATTCCTTCCACCCGCGCTCCGTCTCCTCGAGCGTCGCGAAGGGGTCGAGCTTCTCGTCGCACGTCGTGGCGTAGGCGGGGTTCCACGAGAGCTCGAACGGGACGCGGTCGCCCTTCCGCACCTTGAAGAGCCCCCAGATGTCCTCCTCGCCGACCGTGAGCGGCGCGGGCGTGTACAGCGCGAGCGAGTTGGGCGCGGTGGTCAGCCGTACGTACCCGTCCTCCTGGGTGATCCACGGGCGGTAGGCGCCGTACCCGAACCGAATCCGCAGCAGCGTGTTGATGGCCACTTCGCCTTCGAGGCCGATGACGACGCGGAAGAGGGCGCCGCGCTTCAGGCCGAACGGCATGAAGTCGACGATGCGCACCGAGCCGCCTTCGCAGTAGTAGTCCGTCTCGAGGATGAGGGTCCCGGGCCGGTAGCGCCGCTCGATGCGGTGCACGGGGGAGCCGGGGGACATCTGCCAGCACCCGTGCTCGTCCCGACCGAGCAGCGCGGCCATGCACGCCGGCGAGTCGAAGCGCGGCATGCACAGCCAGTCGACCGACCCGTCGCGCGATACGAGGGCCGATCCGTGGAGGTCGCCGATGAAGCCGTAGTTCTCGATGAGGGATGCCATGCGCGGGCGCTCGTGCAGGATCCATGCGGCGTTCGAGAATCGAACACTCGAGGCGGCGCGAGCGATCGCTTTCCGCACGCCTTCCGGAAGGCGCGGCTCGAACCTCGATGAAAGCAGCGTGGATTGCGGATGGCTCGACCGTTGCACAAGGGCTCGGCAACGATGACTCGCACCCCTCTCTCCGCGGCTCTCTCCGCGAATCTTCTTCACGACCCTGAGCGCCGCCCCGCACCTCGCCTGCGTGACCGACACGAACCGATGCCTCCCCGGCTTCGTCTACGCGCCGCAGTACGACGCCTGCCTCGCCGTCGGGGGCGATGACGGCGGCGGCGACGGCGGCGGCGGGACGGACGCGGGAGGCCCCGACGACGCGCCGAGCGCGGGCGACGGCGGCCTCGGGGCCGCGTGCGGCTCCGACGGCGACTGCCCGGGCCAGGCCAGCTTCTGCCTGAAGGACCCGACCGCCGCGCCCACCGATCCCGGGATCTCGTTCCATCCCCGGCTGCACCGCCGCCGACTGCACGAGCGCCTACTCGTGCTGCGACTGCACCGCCGCCGCCCTGAGCGCCCTCGCCGCCTGGCCGAAGGACGTGTGCGCGCCGCTGGACGACCAGTCCACCCTCGTCTCCCTCGGCTGCAACTGCCTCTGAGACGGTCACGCAAAAAGCTCCCTCAAGAACTCTCGCAAGAACCCCGCGCGAAAGGCGCACATGAACGTGAAGAGATCTCCCCGCCGCCTCCGGCGCGCGGCCGCCGGCGCCGCTTTGTTCGCCGGCTCGCTTTTCGAGCTCGCCGGGGCCCGGCCGGCCCACGCCGACCCGCCGGATGCACCGCCCCAGCCGGCGCCCCCGAACGTCGACGACAAGCTCGCGAAGCAGCAGGCGCAGATCGACGCGCTGCTCGCGCGGGCCAAGGAGCAGGACGCGGCCGTCGCGGCGCTGCGCGAGCAATCGGCGGCGGCCGACGAGGCCTCGAGCCCGACCAAGCTCCTCTCGTTCTGGGGATTCTCGGATTCTGAGCTTCGGAGAGCTCATTTACGACAACCCGAACGCGCTCTACAAAGTGCAGACTCCGTATCACGACACGTTCTTCTCGTCGGGAATCAACCTCTACGCGAAGAGCGAGATGACGCGGACGCTCTCGGCGCTCGTCGAGACGCGCCTCACGTACACGCCGAACGGCTACGCCGACAACTGGCCCACGCAGGTCGACATCGGGTCGACGACGATCCAGTCGCTCAACTCCTTCCAGCGCACGGACACGACGACCCAGGGGCCGTACTCGCAGCTAAGCTACCGGCAGGACGGCATCCTCATCGAGCGCGCCTACCTCGAATGGAAGCCCGCCGACTGGTTCGGCGTGCGCGCCGGGCGATTCCTCACGCCGTTCGGCATCTGGAACGAAGACCACGGCAGCCCCGTGCTCATCGGCGTCGACTACCCGCAGTTCATGAACTTCAACATCGTGCCGATCTGGCAGCTCGGCGTCGAAGCCTTCGGCGGCGTGAGCGTCGGCGACGACCTCCGCGTCGAGTACGCGCTCACCGTCGCGAACAGCCGCGGGCCCGAGGACGAATACAAGGACCTCACCGACATGAAGGCGTTCGGGGCGCGCCTCAAGATCGTCTACAACCCCGAGGCCTTCCTCTTCCGCATCGGCGGGTATGCCTACTACAGCCAGTACCGCGACACGGAAGACGAGATCCAGGTCCACCTCACGCCCGAGCTGACGCTCGACCCGTCGTACAGCCCCTCGCTCGGGAGCACGTCGGTCACCAACGAGGCCTACAACGAGACCGTCCTCACGGGCGACGCGGAGCTCCGCGTCGGGCACCTGCGTCTCATCGGCGAGTTCGCGCGGCAGACGGTCATCTACCAGACGCCGAACGAGGTGGACGCGCAGTGGAAGCTCCTCAAGGGCGTCCCCTTCGACGTGAACATCTACGACCCGAGCCACTACGCGTACGGGGGGTACGTGATGGCCGCCTACGAGGTCCCCATTCACACTTCGCTGTTCGATCTCACCGTCACGCCCTACGCGGGATACGACTACGTCGTCCCGTCGACGACGGTGCCGACCCGCAACAACACCCAGTTCCGGGGCGGGTTGAACGTCAAGCCCTCGCCGTTCGTGACGATCAAGCTCGAGGCGAGCCGGCTACTCCCCCAGAGCAAGGCGGTCGCGAGCGACGCCACGGCGCTCATGTCGCAGCTCGCGTTCTCTTTCTGAGTCGGGGGGAAGAATGAACAGGAGGACGTTTCTCATCGGGATCGCCGCGGCGGCCCTCGCCTGGCAGGCGGGGGCCGGGCCGGCGCGGGCGGAGGGCGACGACATCGCGGTGGTCGTGAACAAGGCCAACCCGATCGCGTCGATGAACCGCTCGCAGCTCAGCGCGCTCTTCAAGGCCAAGTCGACCCAGTTCCCCGGCGGCGGCCGCGCCACGCCGGTGAACCTCCCGCCCGAGAGCCCGGTGCGGCAGGCGTTCGACCTCGCCGTGCTCGGGCTCCGGCCCGACGAGGTCGAGCGGTTCTGGCTCGACAGCCGCATCCGCTCCGGCGTCGGGTCGCCGCGCAAGCTCGCGGGCCCGGCGGTGCTCGTGCGGTTCGTCGGCGCCGACGAGACGGGCATCGGGTACGCGCCGGCGTCGGACGTGGGCGAGGGCGTGCGGGTCGTCGCGCGCATCCGCGACGGGCAAGTGGTCGCGCCCTGACGGGGCGCGGGTTCGAAGGGAAGACAGGAGAACTCGATTCATGGGGAAGAAGATCATCGTCGTCGACGACTCGCAGACCATCCGGGACCAGGTGGGCACCACGCTGAGGCAGGCGGGGTTCGACATCGTCGAGGCCGTCGACGGGGTCGACGGGATGGAGGCCATCGAGCGCACGCCCGACGCGGCGCTCGTCATCTGCGACGTCAACATGCCGAAGCGCAACGGCCTCGAGCTCCTCGAGGAGATCCGCAAGGTCGACCGCCTGAAGGCCCTGCCCGTCGTGATGCTCACGACCGAGGGCCAGCCGCAGCTCATCGAGCGGGCGCGGAAGAACGGCGCCAAGGGCTGGCTCGTGAAGCCGTTCAAGGCCGACATCCTCCTCGCCGCCGTGAGGAAGCTGACCGCATGAGCCCCGAGACCCTCGCGCGCATCGACGACGTCGTGCAGTCGGCGGCCCGCGCGCTGTTCGGCACGCACGGCATGACCCTCAGCGAGCGCGCGGCCATCTTCGCCGGCACGCCGCGGGACCACGACGTCGCCGCCAGCATCGGCTTCAGCGCCGCCAAGATCCGCGGCGCCGTGCTCCTCACGGCGCGCAAGGACCTGGTCGCGCGCGCGTGGCCCGCCGAGCTCCGGCACAAGGTCCCGGAGGATCGCGACGTGTACGACTGGGCGGGCGAGCTCGTGAACCAGCTCCTCGGGCGCGTGAAGAACGCGCTCGCGCCGTTCGGCCTGTCGCTCGAGCAGGGCACGCCCACGGTCATCACGGGCTGGCACCTGCACCGCGCGCCCGCCTCGACGACGGTCGCGCGCCGCTATCTGTTCGAGGCGAGCGGCGGGTCGATCGCCATCTACTTCGACGCCGAGATCGCCGAGGGCTTCGCGCTCGCGATGTCGCCCGATGAGTCCATGCAGCCGGTCGCCGAGGGCGGCGTCCAGCTCTTTTGAACATGCTCCACGGCCCCCGGACATCCATTCGCGCCAAGCTCGCGCTCCTCGCCGGCGTGCCGGTCGTCGGGGCCGTGCTCCTCGCGCTCTTCGTGGCGCACGACGCGCGGCAGCGCGCGGCCTCCGCGGCGTCGCTCGGCTCGATCGAGGATCTCGCGCGGCTCACGTCGTACATCGCCGAGGTGCTGCACGCCGTGGAGGACGAGCGCGCCGCGCGCGCGATCGCGGCCGGCCTCGGTCCACGCGCCGAGGCGCCCGACGCCGCGTACCACGCGACCGACGCGGCCACGGCCCGCCTCGAGTCGTTCCTCGCCACGCGCGACCGCACCAAGCTCCCGGCGCGCCTGGCGCGCGACCTCGTGGCGTCCGAGGAGCAGCTACGCGCGCTCGGGGCCACGCGGGCGCTCGACGACCAGGACGCGGCGCGGCTGCAGGACGTGCTCGCCCGCTACGGCGCGACGAGCGGCCCGCTCGTCGGCGCGGTGGCCGCCCTCGCGGAGCTCAGCGACGACGGCGACATGCTGCGCAACATCTCGGCGCTCGTCGCGCTGCTCGAGCTCGAGGAGCGCGCGAGCATCGAGCACGCCGTGGTCGGCTTCGCGGCGGCGCGCTCGGACTTCCCGCCGGGCGCCTACAAGGCGCTCGTGACGACGTCGACCGAGGAGGCCGTGTACGACCAGGCGTTCCGCACGAGCGCCTCGGACGACGTGCGGCAGGCCTTCGACGGCGCGGAGCGCGACGGGCGCCCGGCGCGCGAGATGCTCGAGGGCGTCCTCTCCTCGACCGAGGACACGGTGACGCTCGACCCCGGCGCGTGGAACCGCGCCCAGGGCGCCGCCATCGGCGGCCTGCGCGCCGTGGAGCACATCCTCCTCGACCGCATCGAGGGCGCCGCGGCGACCAAGGGCGCCGATCTCCGCGACGCGATTCGCCTGAGCCTCGGCGCGTCGATCGCGGTCCTCGCCCTGTCCCTCGCGATGGCGGTCGGGGTCGGGCGCGGCGTCACCGGGTCCGTGAGCGCGCTCGCCGAGGCGGCGCGGCAGGTGCGGGCCAGCCGGGACTTCTCCGTGCGCGCCGTGCGCAGGAGCGACGACGAGCTCGGCGTGCTCACCGAGACCTTCAACGACATGCTCGCGGGGCTCCAGGCGCGAGACCAGGAGCTCGAGCAGCACCGGTCGCACCTCGAGAGCCTCGTCGCCACGCGCACCCGTGAGCTCGCGACGCGCAACGCGGCGCTGCGGCTCGTGCTCGACAACGTGGACCAGGGGCTCGCGACGATCGGCCTCGACGGCGCGCTCCGTCCGGAGCGGTCCGCGGCCTTCGACCGGTGGTTCGACGCGCCCGACGGCGGCGCCTTCGCCGGCGCGATCGCGCGGGACGACGAGCGGCTGCGCCTGACGCTGCAGCTCGGATGGGAGCAGGTCGCCGAAGGCTTCCTGCCCCCGGAGGTCACGATCGACCAGCTTCCCAAGCGCTTCGACCGCGACGACCGGCACTTCACGCTCTCGGTGAAGCCGATCGTCGACGCGACGCACTCTCCCGACGGCGCCGCGCTCGCCGGGGCCCTCCTCGTCGTGACCGACGTCACCGCCGAGCTCGAGGCGCGGAAGGAGCAGGCGCGCCAGCGCGAGGAGAACCAGGTGTTCCGGCGGCTCGCCCGCGACAAGGCGGCGTTCGTCGCGTTCCTCGAGGAGACCGGCAGCCTCGTCGAGCGGCTGCGCGGCGAAGCCCCCGCGAAGGCGGAGCAGCTCGCGCTCGTGCACACGGTGAAGGGCAACGCCGCGCAGTACGACGTCCGCTCCGTCGCGGAGGCGGCGCACGACCTCGAGTCGGCGATCGTGGACGCGGGGGACGCCGTCGGCGAAGAGAGCCGCCGCCCGCTCCTCTGCGCGTGGGACGCGCTGGCCCGGCAGGTCGCGCCGCTGGTCGGGACGAGCGAAGCGTCGGTGCACGTGTCGCGCGCGGAGCTCGAGCGGCTGGTGCGCGCGGCGTCGAGCGGGCTCCCGCCCGCGGAGGTCGCGACCCGGCTCGAGATGCTCTTCGACGAGCCCGTGGCCCTGCGGTTCGCGCGCCTCGGCGACCACGCGGAGCGCCTGGCCTCGCGGCTGGGCAAGCCGGTGCCGGTGTTCACGGTCCAGAGCGACGACCTCCGCCTGCCCCGGCGCCCGTACGCGGCGTTCTGGGCCGGGCTCGTGCACGTGGTCCGCAACGCGGTGGACCACGGGATCGAGGACGCCGCGGCCCGCGCCGCCGCGGGCAAGCCGGCGCGGGGCAGCGTGGAGTTTCGCGCGCGGATGCAAGGAGGCGACGTGGTGATCGAGATCGCGGACGACGGCGCCGGCATCGACTGGGACCGTCTCGCGGCCAAGGCGCGCGCGGCGGGGCTGCCCGCGGCGCGGCGCGCGGACCTGGAGCGCGCGCTGTTCGCGTCGGGGATCTCGACGGTCGACGCGGTCACCGACGTGTCGGGCCGCGGGGTGGGCCTCGCCGCGGTGTGGACCGCGACCGCGGCGCTCGGGGGGACGATTCGCGTGGAGAGCGCGCGGGGCAAGGAGACGCGGTTCGTCTTCCGGCTCCCGCTCGCTCAGGAAAATCGAGGTGCGGCGTGAGCGAGGACGGTCGAAGTTGGGTGCGGGCGTCGGCCATCCCCACGGCGCTGCTGCGCGCCGACGGGTCCGTCGCCGCGAGCTCGAGGGCGTGGGACGCGCTCCTGGCCGCGGCGCCGCCGAGGCCCGAGGTGAGGCTCCAGGCCTCGGCGGCGTCCCCGACCGGAGAGGGCGGGCTGCTGCTCGTCGCGACGGACGTCTCGGACCTGCGCGGCGAGGTCGACGAGCTCCGGGAGCGGGTGGAGTTCATGGAATGGCAGGCCCTCTCGCTCTCGACGTTCGCGAAGGTGATGGCCCACGCGCCAATCGTCCTGTCGTCGATCGACGCGGCGGGCGTCACCTCGATGTCCGACGGCAAGGGGCTCGAGCGGGTGGGCCGGCGGCCCGGCGAGCGTGTGGGCGTGAACGAGCTGCACGCGACCCTGGGGACCGCGACGCACGGGCACCTCCGGCGCGCGCTCGCCGGCGAGACGGTGCGCGCGGTGACGGAGCCGAGGCCGGGGGTCTTCTTCGACACGTGGTACGCCCCCCTGCGCAACGAGAACGACACGATCGACGGCGTGATCACGCTCGCCATCGACGCGACGGAGCGCGTGCGGTCCGAGGCGCAGCTCGCGGAGAAGGCGAAGGTCATCGCGCGCCAGAGCGAGACCATCCGGGACCTCGCGGCGCCGGTCATCAAGGTCTGGGACGAGGTCGTGTGCCTGCCGATCCTCGGCGCGGTCGACGGCGGCCGGGCGGCGGAGATGATGGAGCACCTGCTCGACGCGATCGTGCGGGAGCGGGCGAGGTTCGCGATCCTCGACCTGACGGGCGTGGGCGCGATGGACACGTCGACCGTGCACCACGTGATCCGCATGCTGAAGGCCGCGCAGACGCTGGGCGCGCTCGGCGTCCTCTCCGGGGCGCAGCCGGTCGTCGCGCAGACGATCGTGTCGCTCGGGATGGAGCTCGACGATCTGCGGATGGTGCGCACGCTCCACGACGCGCTGTCGTGGTGCCTGGCGCGCAGGCAGGTCGAGGCGAAGCGGCGCGCGCGCCCCCTCGGCCGCGCGGACCGGCGGGAGGAGCCATGAGCGCAACGGAGAGCTCGTCCATGCTGCGGCAGGTGCTCGGCGGCGCGCCGCTGGTGGCGTGGACGGTGGACGCCGAGGGCACGTTCACGATGAGCGAGGGACGCGGGCTCGCGCTCCTCGGGATGGAGCCCGGCGAGGCGGTGGGCCTGTCGGCGCTCGAGATGTTCCGCGACAACCCGCCGATTGCCACGGGGCTCGCGCGCGCGCTCCGCGGCGAGGAGGGGCACGTGGTCACGAACCCCACCGGCGAGCTGCGCCTCGAGAGCTGGTTCGCGCCGCTCCGCGGGCTCGATGGCGTGGTGCGCGGCGCGGCCTGCGTGTCGTTCGAACGGAAGCAGGAGGCGGCGCGGGTGGCGGCGACGCCGGTCCTCCAGGTCTGGGACGGCGTGCTGTGCCTGCCCGTGATCGGCACGGTCGACGGCGACCGCACCGCGGACATGATGCAGGGCCTGCTGGAGAGCATCGTGAAGGAGCAGGCGAAGTACGCCATCGTCGACCTGACCGGCGTGGAGTTCGTCGACACGTCGACGGCCGACCATTTGCTGCAGCTCTTTCGCGCCGCGCGCGTGCTCGGCGTCGAAGGCGTCATCTGCGGCATCCGGCCGGCGGTCGCGCAGACGATCGTCGGGCTCGGCGTGGACCTGGGCGCGGTGCGGACGACGCGCTCGCTCCGCGACGCGCTCAAGTGGTGCCTGCGCGCCCGCGCGATCGCCCAGCAGGCCGCCGAGGACGCGGAGCCATGAGCATCCAGGAAGCCCGGATTCCGATCATCGCGCTCTACGCGAACCTCATCGTGCCCATCCAGGGGGCGATCGCGGACGACGTGATGGCGGCGCTCCAGCGCGACGTCACGCAGCGCATCCAGGACACCGACGCCAAGGGGCTCGTGGTCGACGTGTCGGGGGTCGAGATCCTCGACAGCTACCTGACGCGGAACCTGCGCGACCTGGCGCTGACGGCGCGGCTCATGGGGGTGACCGCGGTGGTCTCGGGACTCCGGCCGGCCGTGGCCATCACGCTCGTCGACATGGGGCTCGAGAATCCCGGGCGTGCACACCGCGCTGAACCTCGAGCGCGGGCTCGAGCTGCTCGAGGCGCTCCGCGAGGAAGAGGAGCAGGACCCGGGCGGCTCGCGGGACTGGTGGGACCGA
Organism: uncultured delta proteobacterium; assembly: GCA_963797395.1. Taxonomy (GTDB): domain Bacteria; phylum Myxococcota_A; class Polyangia; order Polyangiales; family Polyangiaceae; genus Palsa-1150. Next base: position 1,484,429 of record CAWCPA010000006.1, on the reverse strand, counting down.
TGACGGCGCTCGCTGAAGGCGTCGTCGGCGCGCTCGAGGGCTTCTTCCCGCCGGCGATCGCGCGCGCGGTGCTCCGCTCGGCCCTGCGCCGGGGCGGCCTCGCGGAGTCGGTGCGCGAGCACGAGGTCGCGGAGCTGGTCGACGCGCTCGAGCGCACCCTGCCGATGTACATCGTCGATGCGAAGCGGCGCGGAGAATGCGTTGACCGGGTGCGGCGCGCGCTGGCCGTCGAGCCGCGCGACACGCCGCCGCCGTCCCCCCGGCCGCGGCCGGCCCGCGACACGCCGCGCGTGCCGGCGCCTCCCGAGGCCGCGCCGGAGAGCGTCCCGAAGGAGCCCGCGGGCCCCGAGGCCGGAACGGTGCGGGTCCGGTCGGCTCGCGACGTCGTGCAGGCGTGCGACCTCGCGCGCGCGATCGCCCGCACGCTGGGGTTCTCGCTGCTCGACCAGACGAAGATCGCGACCGCCGCGTCCGAGCTCGCGCGGAACATCCTCCTCTACGTGGGCGACGGCGAGGTCCGTGTGCGCGCGTTCGACGTGCCGCGGCGCGGGATCGAGATCGTGGCGGCCGACGCGGGCGGCGGCATCGCGGACGTCGGGCTCGTGCTAAACAGCGGCTACCGATCGAACACGGGCATGGGCATGGGCCTCCAGGGGACGAAGCGGCTGATGGACGAACTCGAGATCGACTCGCGCCCCGGCGTCGGGACGACCGTGGTCGCCAAGAAGCACGTGTCCTGATGCGCGTCTCGGCCGCCGCGTTCGTTCGCCCCCTCGCCGGGGAGCTCGTCGCGGGGGACGCGTGCATCGTCGAGCCGTGGGCGCGTGGCCTGGTGGTCGCCGTGGCCGACGGGCTCGGGCACGGGCCCGCCGCCGCCGTGGCGGCCGCCGCGTTCGTGGAGCACGTGTGCGCGGCCCGCGAGGCTCCGCTGGCCGCGGTCATCGAGGGGGCACACCGCGCGCTCCGCGAGACGCGAGGCGCGGTCGCCGTGCTCGCGCGCTTCGACGAGCTGCTTCGCACCGTGGAGCTGGCCGGCGTGGGCGACGTGACCGCGCTCCTGGCGAGCGGCGGCGCCGACCCGCGTCCGGTGCCGCTGTCCGCCGGCGTCCTCGGCAGCGCGTTCCGCACGGTGCGCCCGCAGGTCTTCGCGTTCGGGGTGGGCGACCTCCTCGTCTTGCACAGCGACGGCGTGCACCGCCGCTTCGACCTCGCGCCGTTCCGGGCGCTCGCCCCGCGAGCGTTCGCGGAGGCCGTCGTGTCCGAGCACGGCAAGGCGTGGGACGACGCGGCCTGCGTGGTCGCCACCGGGGAAGAGATCGATGCGAAGGCATCGTCCGTCGTCGACAGCGCCACGCGGCCCGTCGCGCGCCCCGCGGGCTCCTGGTTCCCGCCCGACGCGAAGGTCCGCGCCCAGGGGGGCTGAAACCCGGGGGTTCGCCGCCTCGGGCGTTTTTTTTTTCAAAAAACTGCGCATGGGTCCGGGGGTCGCTGCGTCCTCTCTACGAGGAGCCTCCTCCTCGCTCGCCCCCATGCCTCCCAAGACCCTTCGCGTTCCGCACGCACCCCACACACCCTCCCCTACCGCGTACGAGCTCGAGGCTCTCGTGTACGGACCGGAGCTTCCACCCGAAGGGGTCTCGCGCGATTCGGTCCTTGGCCGCCCGCGATTCAACATCGAACTCTTTTGGATTTGGCGACAGCTCTCCTAGATCGGATGGACCCCGATAGCCCGTGCGACGGGAAGACCCCGCGGTCTCGGTTCTCGTTCTTGGAGCGCCTCCGCGCCGTCTACGTCCCAGTTCGGCGCGTCCTCTTCCGCGGCTCGCCGGTCGATGCATCGTCCTCCGGGGCCTCGGGCTCCCCCGCTCCCGCGCCCGAAACGGGCTCGCCCCGCGAGTCACCCCTTACCCCGCCGGAAGCAGCCATGATAAATGGTGTCTTTGCGATGCCGCCCGCGCCAGACCTGGCTCGAACGGTGGCCCGGCTGACGCTGGAGGCCGAGGCCCATTGGGGCGAGCCACTGATGGCGCACGCGGCCTTCGCCCAGCGCCTCCGCGCGGCGGTGGCCGCCGAGCGGAGCCCCGCCGAGGCGCTCGCGCGAATCCACACGATAGACCTCTATCTCGCGCAGGCCTGCGCCGGCGGCTCGGCGCGCGCGATGAGCCTCTTCTCGAACCGCCACCTCTCGAGGGTGGGCGAGCACCTCGCCGCGTTCCGCAGCGCGCACGTGACGGCAGACGAGGTGCGGCGCGAGCTCGAAGACGCGCTCCTCCTCGGGCGCGGCGAGTCGGCCCCGCGCATCGGCCAGTACTCGGGCCGCGGCCCGCTCGACCGGTTCGTCGCGACCGCCGCGAGGAACACGATGCGCTCCCTCCTGCGTCGCAAGGGACACGACACCGCGGCCGACGACGTCGCGGAGGTGGCCTCGAAGGTGGGCGAGTCGCACCCGAGCTCGCGCAAGCTCGTCGTGACCCGCTACGAGGGCATCATCCGCGACGCCGTGCGCGCCTCGCTGCCGTCGCTCGACCGGCGGCAGCGCACCATCCTGCGCCTCCACATGTCGCAGGGGGTGCCCCTCACGCACATCGCGCGCATGCTCCGCGTGCACCAGTCGACCGTGAGCCGCACGCTCGAAGCGGCGATCGATCAGCTCTACACCGCGATTCGAAAATACCTGCGCGAGGTCTACGGGTTCAACGACCCGGAGATGGACTCCATCATCCGCGACGTGCGCAGTCGCATCGAATCTCAGCTTGTCGCGCGTCCTTCGTGATACGGAAGTGAGTAGCTGACCCTCGCGATTCCCGCCGCGGCTGCCGGTCGTAGCCGCGCGCGGAGGGCACTCCCTCGCAGCGATACGGCCGCGACCGCTCGAAAGGTGATTCTCGGATGACTCGGAACTCTCCGCGATCGAACCGCCAGAAGGTCATCATCGTGGGCGGAGGCGTGGCGGGGCTCAGCGCCGCCCACGAGCTCGTGGAGCGCGATTTCGAGGTCGAGGTGTACGAGCGTCGCGCGTACCTCGGAGGCAAGGCCGCGAGCGTGCGCACGCGCGCGGGCGTGACCCAGGGCGCGGGCGCGCCGCCGCCGGCCGACGAGAACCACCGGCCTGGCGAACACGGGTTTCGCTTCTTCCCCGGCTGGTACAAGCACTTGCCCGACACGCTCCGGCGCATCCCGGTGCGCGGGCAGCGCAACTGGGCCGGCGAGCACACCGTGCTCGACCACCTCGTGCCGACGGAGTCGAACCTCGTCGTCCAGTACGATCGCGACCCCATCTCGGTCGTCCTGCACTCGCCGAAGAACCCGCAGCAGGCGCAGGTCCTCGTCCAGTTCGCGCGCCAGCTCCTCGCGTGGGGCCTGCCGCCGGCCGACCTCCTCTTCTTCTTCCGCCGGCTCATCGAGTTCCTGAGCACCCCGGAAGAGAGGCGCGCCGCGAAGTTCGACGAGACGTCGTGGTGGTCGTTCATGTCGGCCGACGAGCGCTCCGACGCGTTCCGCACGCTGACCGTCGCGACCACGCGCACGCTCCTCGCCGCCAAGGCCGAGAAGGCGAGCGCCTACACCATCGCCCTCATGGCGATTCGCACGCTGTTCGACGCGCCCCTCAAGTCCGACTGCGTGCTCGACGGGCCGACCAGCGAGGTCTGGATCGACCCGTGGCAGCGGTACCTCGCCGGCCGCGGCGTCACCTTCAAGACCGGCTACGAGCTCGAGTCCATCCAGTTCGACGGCAAGAGCCCGAGCATCCAGTCGCTCACGTTCTCGAAGACCGGCGAGCAGCTCGGCGTGCGCCTCCTCCGCGAGACGCTCCGCACGACGGACCCGGCGAAGGCGCGCCAGAAGATCACGACCGCGCTCCAGGCCATGGAGAAGAGCGCGCCCGCCGGGGTGAACCTCGCCGCCGAGCCCCTCTCGGGCCTGCACGGGCACGCGAGGAACGAGCTCGGGAACGTGCCCGACGGGCCGCACGTCGCCGAGGCGGACTACTACGTGTTCGCCGTTCCGGTCGAGCAGATGGCCTATTACGTGAACCGCACGACCACGCTCACGTCGTACGACCCGTCGCTCCGCAACATCGTCGCGCTCGCGGGGGCGGTCGACTGGATGTCGGGCATCCAGTTCTACCTCAAGTACCCGGTGCGCCTCGCGCCCGGGCACATCGTGTGCGCCGACTCGGAGTGGGCGCTGACCGCGATCGAGCAGACCCAGTTCTGGAAGGACGTCCCCCTGCCCGCCGAGGTGCAGTCGATCCTCAGCGTCGACATCAGCGCGTGGGACAAGAAGGGCCGCTTCCGCCGCCGCGAGGCCTTCCTCTGTACGCGCGAAGAGATCGCCGAGGAGGTCTGGGAGCAGCTCAAGGCCTCGTTCAACCGCGCGGGTGAGCAGCCCGTGCTGAGCGACCAGGCGCTGGTCACCGGCAAGGTCGCCGGCAGCTACCACCTCGACGACGACATCGTCGAGCGGTACGACCGGAAGAAGCAGGCGGCCTTCGCGCAGGGCATGGACCGGGCGCTCAACCAGATGGAGCAGGCCGCGCTCAGCGCCGAAGAGCTCCTCGCCCAGGCCGAGAACACCCCGGACGCCCCGTTCGTCTTCGGCGACCGCCTCGACCACAACGTCGAGCCGCTGCTCGTGAACCGGCCGGGCACCCTCGCCCTCCGGCCCACGGCGCGCACGAAGATCTCCAACATGTTCCTCGCGGCCGACTACGTGAAGACGGCCACGAACCTCGCGTGCATGGAAGGGGCGAACGAGGCCGCCCGGCACGCGGTGAACGCGATCCTGGAGGCGGTCGGCTCGCGCTACGACCGCTGCCGCACCTTCGGGCTCGACGACGCGTCGGTGCTCGGGCGGGTGTTCGCGCTGGTCACCTTCGCGGAGCGCTGGAAGGGCGCCGACGCCGCCTTCGAGATCGCGGCCGGAGCCACGAGCTCGCTCGGCACGCTCGCGCTCCGCGTCACCGACAACCTCAAGCAACTCTGGAGGAGAGATGGACGCTAACGAAACTGGGAATCGTCCCGGCAACGGCGATCCGAAGGACAAGATGGCTGCCAAGAGATCCGCTGGCAAGAAGTCCACGCGCGCGCGGCCCGCGAGGGCGGCCGCCGCCCACCCCGGCTTCAGGCCGTGCTTCACGATCGAGTCGTCGGCGGGCCAGGTGTCGGTCCTGCCGGCGCAGCGCCTCCCCGGCGGGACCCGCCTCCACGCGATCTACTCGGGCGGCACCGTCACGCCGCTCCCCGACAGCATCGTCTCCGAGCTCGAGGGGCGCGTGCTGACCGGGCGCGACTGGGTCTTCCTGCGCGAGGACGACGTGGCCGTCTTCGACGCGCGCATGACGATCGGGCGCGGCGCGAAGGACGTCTACTTCGACATCGCCAACCAGGCCGAGAAGGGCTTCGAGGAGAGCGCGACGCCCCCCGCCGACGACTTCCTCCTCAACGTGAGCATCACCGGCAAGGCCGACCTCACCGCGGCGACGACCGAAGGCGCCGTCCGCCGCGTGCCGGTGAACCTCCCGATGGAGTTCGACGGCTCGGGGCCGGTCAAGCCGTACACCGCGGCGCGCCTCCGCAACCTCGCCGCCAACAATCCGAAGTACCGGGCGCTCCTCCAGAACCAGTGCGTCGGCGTGGGCTGGATTGAGATCAAGGGCACGGAGGTCGTGGGCCTGCGGCTCGACGTCTACGCCATGGTGCCCGCATGAGCGCGGGCATCGGCCCGGGGTTCGCGCACCGCCCCTACTTCATCGACAAGGAGCTCCTCTACCTCTTCTCGCTGAACGCCGAGTTCGCGCTCAGCTTCGAAGAGATCGGGCTCGTGCCGGGCGGTCTCCGCCTGAACCTCACGTGCGTGCCCGAGACGTCGCGCGTCTTCAACGTCCTGCGCGAGCGGACGGTGGGCATGCGCGGCTACCCCGCCGTCACCGGGCGGCTCATCTTCGGCGAGGACCCCGTCCTCGTCAGCGACGAAGACGCGGCCATCGCGAGCGTCCGAGGGACGATCGAGACCGACGACGGCGCGTACATCGACACGACTTACTACGGCGTCATGCCACTGGGGCCGGGGGGCTTCAGGGGGATCGCGGCCGGCGTGGATCCGATCGGGTCCCTCGATGCGCCAGCCGAATATCCGGTGGTAGTGACGCCCACCTATCAAACCGAGGCTCCCGACTACCAATGGCTCACCGAGCAGCAGTGCGTCGGCTTCGGTAGAGTCGAGAGGATCGGCGGGATCTTCCGGAGACTGAGCTACGACGTTTACGCCATGACGTGAGAGGCGCGATGGATCTTCAGAGCGTGCGGACCCGGTTCTTCGAGCGAAAGGTGCAGTATGCGTGCTCCTACGACGCGGCGCTCGCGTTCGGGGTGAACGACCTCACGCTGATCCCGGGCGGCATCCGGGTCCAGCCGCAGCGGCGCCCCGCGGAGGCCGGCGCCCCGGCCGCGTTCGGGCACGTGTTCCACGTGCTCGACGCGCTGAGCGTGATGGGCACCGACGGGCTGAAGCACGACTGCCCGGTCGGGACCATCGAGGACGCGTGGGAGTCGCTCACCTTCGTCCTCCGCGACGGCGCGCGCGGCCCCGTCTCGACGGGGATGGCGACGGTCGAGGGGCGCATGACCCTCAAGACGAAGGACCGCGCGACGATCGACGTGCGGTACGACGGCGTCCTGCGCTTCCCTCCGTCGGTCGCGACGGCGCTCCTCGGCTTCGAGCCGGACGCGCGCGCCCTCGCGTGCGGCGCCTGGGTCGTCCCGCGGTTCGACACGTCCGACAGCCGCTACGGGTGGCTCGGCGACCGGGCGTGCGTCGCGTTCGGGCGTTGGGTCGCGGAGCCCGAGGGCGCGCGGCGAGCCGTCTCGGCCCGGTACGACGTCTACTCGACCGGCTGACGCGCGAACGGCCGTACGCCGAGGCCCGCGAGGATCTTCGTCGCGCGGTCGCGCGACCCGGGCTGGAGGCGCGTGCGGCGCGTCGGGTGGCGGACGAGCGCGAGGAGGAGCAGGGCCTCCTCGTGCGGGATCGAGAGATCGATCGCGGCCTGGTGACCCTGCTCCCAGAGCGCGATCGCGGCCTTCGGCGCGCCGAGCAGCCACCGGCGCGTCCCCTCGTGCAGGCAGTAGCGCGGCATCGCGATGGGGAAGAGGCGCGCCGCCTTCTCGAGCGTCTGGCACGCGGAGAGGACCTTCGCGCGCACGTCCCGCGCGTACTGCCCGCTCTCGAGCGCCGCGAGGTACACCTCGGCCACGCGCGCGTACGGGTCGATGCAGTAGACGTGGATGGTCTTCGTCTCGCTCACGAGGCGCGCGGCGCGGTCGGCCATCGGCACCGCCTCGGCGAGGCGGCCGCGCTGCGCGAGGACGAACGCGCGGAGCCCGAAGAGCCGCACCTGCTCGGCCTGCCCGATGTCGGGCATCTTCGCGGCCTCGCGGAGCTCTTCGTCGGCCTCCTCGAAGCGCGCGCGCGCGAGGTGGACCTCGGCCTGACGCAGGTGGCCCCAGATCGTCGCCTGCGCGTCGCGCCGGCGCACCGCGGACTCGTACATCTTGAGGCACCACGCCATCGAGTCGTCGAAGTCGCGACCCCAGCTCAGATCGGAGCGCAGGCCGGCGCCCTCGTCCCACCGGCGCTGGAACCCGAGCTCCGTGGCGAGCGCCATCGAGCGCTCGGTCGCGCGCGTCGCGTCGTCCCACGCGCCGAGGCCGCTCAGGTACCGCGCGCGCAGGACGTGCAGGTACGACTCGACCTCGGGGTCGTACGTCTGCTCGAGCGTGGCCGCGGCCAGGCGGAAGTACGTGTTCGCGAGGGTGCGGAGCGGGACGAGCCCCGCCGCGGCGCCTGTGTTCGTGTAGGCGACGGCGAGCATCGGAGAGGGGCCGGCCCGCTCGGCGAGGTCGAGCGTGGCGAGGTTCGCGTAGAAGAGCGGCAAGACCTCGCCGCGGTAGTAGTAAATCTGCATCAGGCGGTCGTACGCGCGCGCCGCCTCGAGCAGCGCCGGGCCCTCGACCGGGCCCGCCTCGAATCCAGCGGCGCGGCACCACGCGGTGCACCACCTGCTCGGCGAGCCGGCGGAGGACGCCGCGGCCCAGCGCGCCGTCGGTCTTCGGCACGGGGTGGCCGAGGAGCGTGAGGGACTCGAGCAGGTGCGTGCGGCTGCCCGAGGAGATCGCCGAGGGCCTGGAGCGCGTCGCCGATGCGGCGCGCCCACAGCGCCCGCCGCGACGGGGGCACCGGGATCGAGTGCGCGGCGCTCGTGTCCATCGCCTCGCGGAAGAGGCGCACGGCGTCGGCGTTCGCGGAGCTGCGGAGGGCGTGGTCCGCGGCCTTCTCGAAGTAGTCGATCGCGCGAACCGGGACGCTGCCGTTGCGGAAGTGATACGCGAGCTCGGCGTAGCGCACGGCGGTCTCGGGCTGGCCGGCGCTCGACGCCTCGAGCCCGGTGCCGGCGGCGAGGTGCAGCCCGCGCCGCCGCTCGGCGGCGATGCGGTCGTACGCGAGCTCGCGGATCTTGTCGTGCGCGAAGCGCAGGCCGGCGTCGCGCGAGCGCTCGATGAGCTGCCGCCCCACCATCTCGTCGACCCACGGCCCCATCTCGGCGGGCGTGACGCCGCAGACGGTCGCGAGCATCGAGAGCTGGAACTCGCGCCCGAGGACCGCCGCGCCCTCGACGAGCCGCTGCGCGCCCTCGCTGAGGAGCTGGAGGCGGCGCTCGAGGAGGTTGTGGAGCGAGCGCGGGAACGCGAGGTCGTCGAAGGCGCGCGGGGCGCCCGGACGGTCGGCGACCCGCCAGCCGTCGATGCCCTGCACGAGGAGCCCCTCGGAGGCCGCGGCGCGCAGGTACTCGGCGACGAAGAACGGGTTGCCCTCGCTGTGCAGCGCCAGGGCGCGCACGAGGGCCTGCGGCGGCGAGCGCGAGAGGAGGTCGCCGACCATGACCTCGAGGGCGCCGTCGTCGAGGCGCTCGAGCTCGATCGCGCGGACGTGCGGCGCGCCCTGGAGCCGCGCGATCGCGCCGGAGACCTCCTCGGTGCGGTAGAGGGCGACGATGAGGACGGGCGTGCTGGCGAGGAACTCCTCGTTGATCGCCTCGAAGAACGCGAGCGAGAGGTCGTCGGCCCACTGGATGTCGTCGATGACGAGGAGCAGCGGCATGCTCATCGCCATGCCGGAGAGGACCTCTCGCATCGCCTCGAGCGCGCGATCGCGCTCGGCGGGGGGCGGGAGCGCCGGGATCTCGACCTGGTCGTCGTCGACCAGGTAAGCGAGGGCCGGCTCGTAGCGGACGAGGAGCCGGATGGTGCGCGGCGACGAGAAGAGCTGGCCGACAATCTCGGGGCCGCCGCGGCAGCGGTCGGCGGCGCGCTGGAGGAGACCGCGGAACGGCTCCAGCGCGGTGCTCGAGAGCTGCTGGCTCGAGTGCGTGGCCGCGAGCGGCACGCACTCGCCCGTGACGACCTGGAAGCCCCCGCGCGCCGCGAGCCGCGCGAGCTCGGAGGCGAGGAACGTCTTGCCGATGCCGCTCTCACCGCCGAGGAGGACGAGGCGCCCGCGCCCGCCCATCACCTCGCGCCGGAGGCCCTGGAGCTGCTCGAGGACCGCGTCGCGCCCGACCATGCGCGGGCGGAACAGGTACGGCGCGGGCGCCGGGCTCGCGGAGCGCGAGCCCTCGGGGAGGAGGTCCGAGAGGATCTCCTCGACCATGTCGGCGCCGCCGAGCCGGCGCTCGGGCCGCTTCGCGAGCAGGTTTCCGAGGAGGTCGTCGAGCACGGGCGGGAGCCCTTCGACGAGCGCGGAGGGCGGGCGCGGCTCCTCGTACAGGTGCGCCTGGAGCAGATCGCGCGCCGAGGCGGCCACGAACGGCGGCCGGCCGGTGACGCTCTCGTAGAGCATGCAGCCGAGCGAGTAGAGGTCGGCGCGCGCGTCGGCGATGCGGCCGCGGATGATCTCGGGCGCGAGGTACGAGAGCGTGCCGCGCAGGCCGCCGGTCTCGAGCGTCTCGCGGCCTATGGCGCCGCCCGCGCGCGACAGCAGCCCGAAGTCCATGAGCACCGGGCGGGAGTCGCGGCGCACCCATACGTTCGCGGGCTTGAGGTCGCAGTGCACGATGCCGGCGCGGTGGATGAAGGAGAGCGGACCGCAGAGGCGCGCGAAGATCGACACCACCTCGACGAGCCGCTCGGCGTCGGCGGTCGGCGCGAAGCCCGGCGCGGCGCCGCCCTGCGCGGCGCGCGCGACCGCGACCGCCTGCCGCTTCCACAGCGAGCGGTGGAGCGCCTCGAGGGTCATTCCGTCGAGGAGCTCCATCGCGTACCAGGGGTCGCCGTCGATCACGCCGTCGGCGAAGATCTGCACGACGCCCTGGTGCTGCGTGCGCTTCAGGAACTCGATCTCGTGCCGGATGGCCACCAGCGAGCGGGAGCTGGGCGTGCCGACCGTCTTGACCGCGACCGGGAGGCCGGTCTCGTCGTGCACCGCGGAGTGCACGACCCCCATCGCGCCGCGACCGAGCACGCCGACCACGCGGTACGGACCGAAGCGGTCGCGCACCGGTCGCGGCTCGTACGTCGGCGACGAGTCGGACGTCCGCGCGAAGGCCGCGACGAGGTGCACCCACAGCGAGTCTTGCCGCGCGGCCTGCGCGGGGTCCTTCGAGTCTTCGCGGCCGGCGGTCTCCGAGACCAGCACGAGGCAGCGAGAGCAGCCGTCGATGTGCGCTTCGAACCGCGAGATTTCGTCTGCCTGAAGCGCGCCCTGGACGAACTGATCGACGAACGCCTTGTCGGGACAATCCATGCTGCGTCCCTGAACCGGGTGCAATCCTGGCAGACTCGAGCGCTTCAGCTCTATCGCGCCTCGGTGGGCGAAGTCGACCAGGGGTCCCCGGACGCTCGAGCGCGGGCTACCGGCGCGCGGCGAGGGAGAGCGAGCGCCAGCCGGGGATGCGGAAGGCGCGCTTCAGGGCCTCGGGGTCTCGCGTCGCGATGAGGCTCGGGGCGTGCCAGGAGACGCGGGCCGGCCGCGCCACGTCGCCCAGGCGGACGCCCAGGAGGCCGCGCTCGAGGCTGTAGAGCGTGTACCCGCAGCGCTCGAGGAGCGCCGTCGCCTCGGTGGGATAGCGCCCGTGCTCTTCGGCGATGACGTGGCGAAAGACGCGGCGCTCGAGCAGCCCGGCCGCCCCGCGCAGCACGGCGGGCTCGTGGCCCTCGACGTCGATCTTCATGAGGGCGACGTCGTCGCCGAACGCGCGGGCGTACTCGTCGAGGCGGCGCATCGGCACGGGGACGGTGCGCGCTCCGTCGGGATCGATGCGGGCGGCCCCGCGGTTCTGGTCGGGCGGCGGGAGCGCCAGGCGGGCCGTGCCGTCGGTGTCGGAGAGCGCCTCGAAGCGCGCCTCCACGGTCACGCCGGAGAACCTTTGCTGGGCGGACGCGAGGTTCGCGGAGAGCTCGTCGAGCACGCTCGGCTGCGGCTCGAAGGAGAAGACGCGGCCCCGGCTTCGGAGCCGCGCCGCCATCACCATGCTCATGTATCCGACGTTCGCTCCGACGTCGACGACGGTGTCGCCCGGGGCCACGAGCCGCCAGATGGCCTCCGTCACCACGAGATCGTGGACGCCGAGGACGTCGACCGCGCACGCGACGTTGTCCAGCCGGCTCACCTGGAGCTTCATCTTCCAGGGCAGCGGGAGGCGATACATCCCGTCCGAGGCGGGGACCGCCCTGCGGTTCAAGAGCCGCCGCGCGAGCCGGCCCGGCTGTAGCAGACATTCGGGCTTCGAAAGCCGCTCGACCCACGCCTGGAAAGAGGAAGCTTCGACCGACCGCCCAGAGAGCTGCGGCATGCCCCACTTTCATGACACCGCGTCGGGCACCGGGAAAGAGAAAAGGAATGCGCTGGCGCGCGATCACCGCGTGCTCGTCCTCTCCCCGAGCGGTCGGGTGCCCTCGACCTTCGGGCAAGGGCGCTCCCCGAGCGGTCGGGTGCGCTCGACCGTCGGGCTAGGGCGCTCCCCGAGCGGTGGGGTGCCCTCGACCTTCGGGCAAGCGCGCTCCCCGCGCGGTCGGACGCGCTTCCCGCGCGGTCGGGTGCCCTTGGCCGAAGGTCGGACGCGCTTCCCGCGCGGTCGGGTGCCCTCGGCCGAAGGTCGGACGCGTTCCCTGCGCGGTCGGGTGTCCTTGGCCGAAGGTCGGACGCGTTCCCCGCGCGGACACGTCGAGCATCGCCCACCTCCCGCCGGGGATTATACCCCGAGACTCACGCCCGCAGATAGGCCAGCACTGCGCGCACGGCCTCCTCCTTCGCCGCAGCGAGCGACATGCGCGAAGGCCGCGAGAGGATCGCGTGCGAGAGCCCCTGCACCATGTGCGTCAACATGTAGACGACGCGGTCGACGTCGTGGCGCGGGGAGAGCTTCGGCGCGACCGCCAGCCGCCACGCGCCCCGGACGCGCGCCTCGATGTCGCGCCCGCCCTGCGCGCGGTGCGGGACCTCGTCCCAAAGGAGCTCGTGCAGCTCGGCGTCCTTCGCGTGGGCGCGCAGCATCGCGTCGATCATGGCGCGCACGAGCTCCTCGAGCGGGGCGGCGGCGTGCTCGACGAGCGCGCCTTCGACGACGCGCGCCACCTCGGACACGTGCCGGTGGTGCAGCGCGACGAAGATCGCCTGCTTGTCGGGGAAGTACTGGTACACCGAGCCGATGCTGACGCCCGCGACCTCCGCGATGCGGTTGGTCGTGACCGCGGCGACGCCCTCGCGCTTCAAGATGCGCGCGACGGCGTCGAGCACCGCCTCGACGGTCTGGACCGCGCGCCGCTGCTTGGGCGCCCGCCGGCCGGCCTTCATCGCGACCACGCGACCAAAATGTGAGCTTCCCTCCGCTGAGCCGCGCGGGCCGCCGAACGCCGCGCGGCCTTCGCGCGCCCGTGGAACGCGAGCTGACCGCGCCCCGAGCGGGAACTAGGGTGGAGCATCGATTCCGAGCTTTCATCCAGCGACTTCATCGGAGGTGGATCATGACCTGTCTCGTCACGGGCGCAACGGGCAACGTCGGGGGGCGGGTGGTCGCGCACCTGCTCGCGGCAGGCGTACGGCCGCGCGTCTTCGCGCGCGACCCGCAGAAGGCGCGCGCGCTCTTCGGCGACCGCGTGGACGTCGCGGCGGGCGACCTGGAGGACCGGGCCTCGCTGGCGTCGGCCCTGGGCGGCGCCGACGTCCTCTTCCTCGTGAGCGCCGGCGCCGGCCTCGCGCGGCGCGACGAGGCCGCCGCCAAGGCCGCGCGCGACGCGCGGGTGAAGCGGATCGTGAAGCTCTCCTCGATGGACGCCCTCCGCGGCGACGCGTCCTCGGTCGGCGCCTGGCACGCGCACGGGCAGGACGCGATCCGCGCGAGCGGCGTGCCTTTCACCTTCGTGCAGCCCGCGGGGTTCATGTCGAACGCGCTCGAGTGGGCGCGGTCGATCCGCGCGGACGGCGCCGTGCGCGCGTGCACCGGCGAAGGCCGGGTCGCGATGATCCACCCCGCAGACGTCGCGGCCGTCGCCGCCGCGGCCATCCTCGCGCCGCGCTTCGAGGGCGCGTCGCTCGCCATCACCGGGCCCGAGGCGCTGCGCTACGCGGACATGGCGGCGGCGATCGGCGCGGCGATCGACCGGCCGGTCACGTTCGTGCCGATCTCCGACGCGGAGGCGCGCGAGCGGCTCCTGGGGCTGGGGATGCCGACGGGGGTGGCCGACGCGCTCGTCGGCCTCTGGCGCGCCGTGCGCGAGGGCCGGGTCGCGACCGTCACCGATACCGCGCAGCGGGTGCTCGGCCGCGCGCCGATTTCGTTCGCGGCGTGGGCGCGCGAGAACGCCGCGGCGTTCCGCTGATCGCCGGGGGCGCGGCGACCGTCGAACCATGTCCGAAAACGGCCAGCCCGCGCGCGCCCGGGTGGCTAAGGTCGTCGGCATGAACATGGAGCGAGTGTTCACCGATCGATTCGAGACTCCCGTGGGCGAGTTCGTCCTCGTGGCCGACGAGGCCGGGCGCCTCCGCGCCGCCGGCTTCGCCGAGGCGCACGCCCGCATGGAGCGGCACCTCGGCGTCTTCGCCGACGCGCGCCGCTTCCGGCTCGAGGCCGCGCGCAACCCGGGCGGCCTGCGCGACGCGATGCGCGCATACTTCGCCGGCGACCTCGCCGTCCTCGACGCGCTGCCGGCCGAGGGCGTCGGGACGCCCTTCCAGCAGAAGGTCTGGCGGGCGCTCCGGGACATTCCGTGCGGCGAGACCCGCTCCTACGGGGAGCTCGCCCGCGCGATCGGCCAGCCCGCGGCGGTCCGCGCGGTGGGGCTGGCGAACGGCGCGAACCCCGTTTCCATCGTCGTCCCGTGCCACCGCGTGATCGGCGCCGACGGAACCCTCACGGGGTACGCCGGGGGCCTCGAGCGCAAGCGCTGGCTGCTCGCGCACGAGACCCGGCACCTCTCAGGCGGGGCGCGGCCGGAAGCGCTTCCAGGTCGCGCGCATCGTCACGCGGACCTTCTCGCCGTGCCGTAGCTCGCCGAGGACGATTGCCTCGCTCTCGTCGATGGCCTCGAGCTGGGCCCACAGCTCCAGCTCGGGGCCGAGCGGCGTGGGCCGGAGGAAGCGCACGTCGAAGCCCGCCGTGACGAACGACAGAGCGGGGTCGCCGGGCTTCCACCAGCCGCGCGCGTGGACCTCGTTCATGACGACCGAGGCCGTGTGGCAGTCGAGGACCGTGGAGAGGATGCCGCCGTTCACGAAGCCCAGGCCGTTGTCGTGCTCCGGACGCGGGACGAACCGCGCCGTGACGCCGCCCGGCGCGAGGTAGCTCTTCAGGTGCAGGCCGTTCGCGTTCGCCTGGCCGCACCCGAAGCAGGTGAGGTTCGGGAAGAGGCGCTCCTGGATGCTCTCGGCGTTCACCCCTCGAGGCTACACCAACGCCCGAGCACCTTCTTTGCCGAGCTCGTCACGGGTCGTGGGCATTGGCCGAAACCGACGATCGCGTGGCTCATCGGCTGCGCCTACGGAAAATGAAGGCCTTCGCAAGGGCTGGAGCACAAAGACCCCGAGAAACCCAGCATAGGCGCACGGCGTTGCTAAGATTGGAGAATGTCGGCCTCGAAAGCTCGTCCACAGGGGGATAGCAACCTCGTCGATAGCCAGGGAACGGCTCGGGTGCTCGTCGTGGAAGACGAAGAGGGTCCGCGCGAATTCCTGGCCTCGGAGCTCGAGCTCGCGGGCTTCGTCGTCTCGCAGGCGTCGAACGGTGAAGAGGGACTCGAGAAGGTGCGGCACTTCGCTCCGGACGTCATCGTCCTCGATCTCATGCTGCCGGAGCTCAACGGCTTCGGGCTGGCGCGCACAGTGCGCTCGCTCGAGCGCAAGCGCACGGTGGCGATCCTGGCGGTGAGCGCCCTCGCCTCCGAGGCGCTGAAGCGCGAGGCGTTCGCCGCGGGGTGCGACGCGTTCCTCGCAAAGCCGGCGCCGGCGGCGGCGGTCGTCCAGCAGGTGCACCTGCTCGCGCACCGCGACCCGACGGGCAAGAAGCCAGACTAGTTTGCCCTAGCTTGGGATGCTCTACGCCGCGCCGAGGCGCGCGACGCCTTCGCGCGACGCCTCGCTGGGCGCGTCCGCCGCGCAGAGCGTGAAGGTGAAGGTGCTGCCGCGGCCCTCCTGGGTGTCGACCCAGATGCGGCCCCCGTGCGCCTCGACGATCGCGCGCGCGATCGAGAGCCCCAGGCCGGCGCCGTTCTTCCGGTTGGGATCGGCCTTCCAGTACGCCTCGAAGATGTGCGCCACGTCGTCCGCGCGGATGCCCATCCCGGTGTCCTTCACCGACACGAGGACCTCGCCGCCTCGAGGCGCCGCGCCGATCTCGACGGCGCCGTTCGACGGCGTGAACTTGATCGCGTTGCCCACGAGGTTCGCGAGCACCTGCTGCACGCGATCGGCGTCGCAGAGCACGAACGTCCGGGGCGCGATCGGCACGTGGACCTTCACGCCCTTCGCGTCGGCGAGCGGCTCGAGGATCTCCACGGTGTCGTGGGCCAGGTCCGCGAGGTCGTGCTTCCCCGGCTCCATCGGCAACACGCGGCCGGCGTCCAGCGTGGCGAGATCGAGCAGGTTTCCGACGAGCTGCGACATCCGCTCGACCGCCTTGGAGATCGACCCCACGGCCTTCTTCGCGTGCGCCCACTCCTTCTGCTCGGCGGCGCGCTCGACCTGGTTGGCCCCGAGGAGCACGGCGTTCAGCGGGTTGCGCAGGTCGTGCGAGACGATCGCCAGGAGCTCGTCGCGCGCCCGGAGCGCGCCCTGGAGGCGGCGGCGCTGCTCGATCTCGGCGACCAGGCGCTGGCGCGCGCGATAGAGGTCCGCGAAGACCTCCACCTTCGAGCGGAGGATCTCCGGCTGGAGGGGCTTCTGGATGAAATCGACCGCGCCGCTCTGGTAGGCGTGGAGCACGCGCGGGACGTTCGCCTCGGTCGCCGTGAGGAAGATGATCGGAACGGTCTGACCGTGCGCGTGCCCCACCTCGCGGATGCGCGTGGCCGTCTCGACGCCGTCCATCACGGGCATCTGGAGGTCGAGCAAGACGACCGCAAACTCCCGCTCCTCGAGCTGCGCGAGCGCCTCGAAGCCCGAGGGCACGCTCACGAGCTCGTGCTCCGGGCCCGCGAGCACCGCCTCGAGGGCGAGCAGGTTCGCGGGCCGATCGTCGACCAGAAGAATGGGCGCGCGCACCTGGCCTCCCACCGGAAGCAAGCAAGACACGAGCCCCAGTCGAGCTGCCCGCGCCGGCCCGCGCTTCGCCGTCTGGCCGGTGTCCGCGACGTGTGGCCATATGGGCGCTTCCGGCAAACCTGCCACGCGCGCTCCTGACGCGCGGCGGCGCGCCGCTCAGCCGCCGTACCGGCGCGCCGCGAGGGCGAGGAGGTCGGGGATCACCTCCTCGAGGCGCATCTCGCTGGCAGGTGCCTGCCAGGGGAACTCGATTTGCCGGGCGTGGTCGATGACCTGCTCCTCGCGCAGGGTGCGCGAGGGATCCACCCGGTTCCGGAGAGCCAGGAACTCGCGCCGGTACGACCAGTAGCGGCAAAGGCGATCGAGGCGGGTCGGCTGGGCCACCGGGGCCGGACGCCTCTCCCAGAGGCGCCGGAACCAGTCGAAGGGGCCGGCCTCCTCCTGTTTGCCGTCTTGCTCGGGCACCACGTGGCGAGCGCCGTGCACGCGGGCCCTGTAGTACCGGGCGAGCGCGCGCGCGTCGGCGCCCCGCGCGAAGATCTCGCGGTGCTTGTGCAGCGCCAGGAGCTCCGACGACGTCTGGGCGTCGTGCTGCGCGAAGTACTCGAACGGATCGTGGCTCGCGAAGGCCTCGCCCTGCACGCGGTAGCTGTTGATGGCCAGCGAGAACCACGCGCGCTGCCCCTCGACGACCACCGGGTTGAGCAGCCACTCGACCCGCCGATCGCTCCGGCGGCACACGTTGCGCGCCTCGAGCACCTCGACGAGCGGCCGGCCGGACGCGACGCGCGCCGGGTCGTGACGGCGGCAGAGCCGCATCGTCGGAGGGACCCAGTCGGGCGGGCTGCCCGCGGGCGCCTGGAGGATGCCCGGCTCGCAACGGAAGCAGGGCCAGAGCGCCGCAGCGCTGCCGGTAGACGTCTCTGGATTGTCCTGGGTCATCGTCACGCTACGAGCTTCCGCGTCTCCCCCACGTCCATGATCCATAGCCTATCTGCCGGGTATCCGCGCTCGGCGAACCAGGCCTTCATGCGCGCGGGCGGCTCGCCGATGGGCTCGTCCGTGAGCTTGAAGGTGCCCCAGTGCATCGCCAGCAGCCGCCGCGCCCCGAGGATCTCCCAGGCGCGCCCGGCCTCCTCGGGGCCCATGTGCTGCGACGCCATGAACCAGGTCGGCTCGTACGCGCCGATGGGCATCATGGCCCAGTCGATCTTCGGGCACCGGTCGGCGATCGCGCGGAACACGTCCTCGCTCATCGCCGTGTCGCCCGCGTGGTACGCGACGCCCTCGGCGCTCTCGTACACGAAGCCTCCCCAGAGCCGCTCGTTCCGGTCCCACGGCACGCGCATCGACCAGTGCTGCGCGGGCACGCAGGTGACGCGCACGCCGCCCGCGTCGACCGACTCCCACCAACCGAGCTCGGCGACCTTCTCGAATCCCGGCGCCGCGCAAGAGCTCCCCGTTGTCTTTCGGAACGACGAAGAGCGGGCTGCCGCGGCCCGCGAGCGCGCGCAGACTCGGGAGGTCGAGGTGGTCGTAGTGCGAGTGCGACACGGTCACGACGTCGAGCGGAGGGAGGCGCGCCGGGTCGACGCCGGGAGGCGTGAGGCGGCGGCGCGGCCCCATGCGGCCCGCGAAGACGGGATCGGTCGCGACGAGCGCGCCGCCGAGGCGGAAGACGAAGGAGGCGTGGCCGATCCAGGTCGCGTGCGGCTCGCGCGCGGCGAGCGCGGCGCCGTCGTTGTCGCGCCGCGGCGTGACGAACGGCGGGGCCGGGGGCGCGCCGCGGCCCGCCCAGCGATCGGCGAACTGCCACTTGAGAATGTCGCGCAGCCCCTTGTCGGGCGTCGTTCCGTCGAGGTTCACGTACCTGGGCACGCAGGGAGCTTAGCTCACGCCGGCTCGAACTCGGCCTCGGACCTCGGGTACGGCAAGTAGCGGCAGCGCCACGAAGCGCGCATCCTTTCGGGCCAGCCCGGTCGTCACCCCTTGCCGAGCGGATCGCGCGGCGATGCGCAGAGGCGCGCGGTGATCCCGCCGAGGGTGTCGAAGTCGAGCGGCTTGACGAGGTGGTGATCGAAGCCGGCCTCGCTCGTGCGGCGCAGGTGGTCGTCTTGCCCGTAGCCGGTGAGGGCGACGAGGGTCGCGCGGTCGTGCCCGTCGGCCCGGAGGCGCGCCGCCACCGCGTAGCCGTCCATGCCGGGCAGGCCGATGTCGAGGAGGACCAGCTCGGGCGGCGCCGCGGCCGCCGCGGCCAGCGCGGCGGGCCCGTCGTACGCAAGCGTGACGTCGTGCCCGAGCACCTCGAGCAGCGTCCCGATGGCGTCCGCCGCGTCGACGTTGTCGTCGACGACGAGCACGCGGAGCGGCCGGTCCCGCGCCGGCTCGTCGCGGCGCGCGTCCTCGTGGAGCGCGGGAGCGCTGGCGAATGCCCGGGGCGCCTCGGGCGTCGCCCCCGTCGTCAGCGGGAGCGTCACCACGAGCTCGCTCCCGCGGCCGGGCCCCTCGCTGAGCGCCCGGACCGACCCGCCGTGCATCTTCACGAGCGTCCGCACGAGCGTGAGCCCGATGCCCAGCCCGCCCTGCGCGCGATCGAGCGAGCGCGTCTCCTGCACGAACAGGTCGAACGCGCGCGCGAGGAGCTCGGGGCTCATGCCCATCCCGTCGTCGCGCACGGTCACGACCGCGTCGCCGCCCTCGTTCCTGACCGACAGCGCGATGTTCCCGCCCGGATCCGTGTACTTCGCGGCGTTGTTGAGGAGGTTCGCGAAGACCTGCACGAGCCGCGTGGGGTCGGCCTCGAGGGCCAGCGGACCGGGGGCGAGCGTCAGCGAGAGCTGCTGGCGCTTCTCGACGATGATTGGGCGGCTCACCTCGACCGCCTGCAAGAGCAGCGCGCCGAGCTCCACGGGCTCCGTGCGGAGCTGGATCTTGCCCTGGCTCACGCGCGACACGTCGAGGAGATTGTCGAGCAGGCGCTTCATGTGGTGCACCTGCCGGCCGATGACCGCGCGGTACTTCGACTTCACCTCGTCGTCGCCCGGCGCGGCGCGATCGAGCACCTCCACGGCGTTGAGGATGGGCGCGAGCGGGTTGCGGAGCTCGTGGGAGAGCATCGCCAGGAACTCGTCCTTGCGCCGGTCGGCGTCGCGGAGCTCCTGGATGACGATCTGGAGGTCTTCGCGCGCCTGACGCAGCTCCTGCTCGGCCTTCTTCCGCTCGGTGATGTCCTGCACCGTGCCGATCATGCGCGCGGGCTTCCCCGCGGGGTCGAGCTCGAAGCAGCTCCACGCCTGCACGACGCGGATCGTGCCGTCGGGCCGCACGATGCGGAACTCCTTCTCGAAGGGCTCGTTCCGGCCGACGCCCGCGACCGACTCCACGCGCACCCGCTCCCGGTCGTCGGGGTGCACCTTCTGGAAGAACAGCGGCAGCGAGACCTCGACCGACCCCGGCTCGTAACCGAAGATGCGGTAGGTCTCCGCCGACCAGCGGAGCGGCGTCGGGTCGTAGACGTCGCCGTTCGCGAACTCGGCCTCCCAGCTCCCTACGTGCGCGGTCGACTGCGACTGCTCGAGGACGTGCTCGCTGCGCCGGAGCGCGTGTTCGGCGACGCGGATCTCGCTGATGTCGTGCGCGAGGACGCCGAAGCCGCGCACCCGCCCGTCCCGGTCGAAATGGGGGACGTACGAGATGCTCACGTCGCGGGCGACCCCGTCCTTGTACGTGATTCGGTGATCGAACTGGACCTCGTCGCCCGCGAGCACGCGGGCCACGTACGGCTCGATGACGTCCCACGCGGCCAGGCCCAGCACGTCCCGCGCGTGCTTTCCCCGGATGCGCTCGGGCGCCTCGCCGAACCAGCGGCGGTACATCTCGTTGGCCCAGAGGTAGCGGACGCCGGTGTCGAGGTACGCGATGAGCGCCGGGATCGCGTTGGCGACGAAGGCCATGCGCTCGGCGTTCTCGGTCATGTCGTGCTCCGCCGACGCGACCGCCGTCGCGTCGTTGAACACCGTCGCCAGGTTCCCGTCCTCGAGCACCCGCGAGGTGCCGTCGATGACGAGGAAGTGCCCGTCCTTGTGGCGCATGCGCCGGCGGCCCGTCGCGGTCTGACCCGGAGACCGAGCCGCGCGCGCGAGCCGCGCGGCGAGATCCTCCGGGTGAACGATGGCGGCGACGTTCTGCCCTATCAGCTCCTCCGGGCTGTAGCCGAGGAGGTCGGCCCCCCTCCGGTTGAACGCCACGAACTGACCCGTGGCCGTCATGACGAAGATGCCTGCCGCGAGCTGGTCGAATAAATCCAGCGGAAGGAGCGAAGGCTGGGGGGCGCGGGACGTCACGGATCGAGTCTGGCCCGTGACTCGCCAAGTGGGAAGTCTCGCTGATCGGGAATCCAGGGAGCGTTCAGTTCGCATGGGGGGACGGCTGGGACGGGCGCGACCATTGCTAGAGACCGCGTCGTGACGACCTCCATGGCTGCCCGCCCCCTCCTCCGCGTCCTGAGCATGCCCAAGGGCGTCGAGCGCGGTCTCAATCGCCTCGAAAAGAGCCTCTTCGAGCTGCGCGACGACATCGACGCCGCGCTCCACGCGTTCGTGGTCAAAAACCAGCGCTCGGAGGCCATTCGCCAGCTCCCGGCGGCCCTCCGCCGCCGCGTGGAAGCCGCCGTCGCGCACCCCGATCGCGCGCCCGTTCCCGAGCTCGAAGCGGCTCGCGAGGGCCAGAGCCCCATCGAGGAATTCGATCCCGCCGTGGCAAACGTGTGCCTCTCGGCGTTCGGCGACGCCTGCACGATCGAGGCGACACCGGCCTTCTGGAGCACGATCGCCCAGCGCGACGACCTGCGCGACGTGCGCCTCGTTCGCGAGGTCGCGTGCGAGGGCGAGGAGTGGCACTCGGAGATGCACCCGTACGGGGAAGAGGTGCTGGTGCTCCTCTCCGGCAGCGCGACCCTCGTCGTCGAGACGAACGGCGAAGAAAAGAATCTTCCGCTGCACGCCGGCCGCGCCTGCGTGATCCCGCGGGGCGTCTGGCACCGCACGAACGCCGAGGTCCCGAGCCGGCTTTTCGCGATCACGTACGGGCGCGGCACCGAATATCGCGCTTTGAGCCTGCCCCCGATGAGCGTGAGGCAGCGCCAGCCGTAACCGGCTCGTGACGGGTGCGAGGCACGCGCTTGTTGACGAACGGCGCGAATTGCAAGAGAACCCGGGGGCGCCACTCTCCCGCGCCTTCGCGCGCCACTTCCCTCGGTGAGGTCCATGAACGATTCCCATGGAGTGCCCACGACGAACCGCGCGCGCATCGCCCATGCCCTGCCCGTCGCTCTCGCCTTCGCGGGCGTGATCGGGGGCTTTGCGGCTTGCGTGGCCACGCATCCTTCGCACCCCGCGCCCGAGGCCCTCGCCGCGAGGCAAGCCCCCACGGACGTCACGGTTTCGCGCAACGAGGCACCCCTGCCTCCTCTGCCGGCCCCCGAGCCGGAGGCGCCGGCGCCGCCGGCCATCGAGCTCCCGCGCGGCGGGCGTACCCTCTTCCCCGACTACCGGCTGGTCGGCTTCTGCGGGACGCCGGGCGCCCCGGAGCTCGGGTCGCTCCAGGGGAACCTGCCCGCGCGCGCCCGCGCGCTCGACCAGCAGGCCGCGCGCTACGCCGACGCGCGCAACGCCGATGACCGCAAGCTGATGCCCGTCTTCGAGCTCATCGCCGTCGTCGTGCAGTCGTACGCGGGGCCCGACGGCAAGTACCGGCGCCGCGTCGACGGCAGCGTCGTCGAGCAGTACCTGAAGGTGGCCCGCGGATTGAAGGCGCTCCTGCTCCTCAACATCCAGCCGGGCCAGTCGGACTTCCTCTCGGAGGTGAAGGCCTACGAGAAGTACCTGCGCGAGCCCGACGTCGGCGTCGCGCTCGACCCCGAGTGGGCGATGCGTCCGAAGCAGCTCCCGGGGCGCTCGTTCGGGCAGACCGACGGCGAGACGATCACCGAGGTCGCGAACTACCTCTCGGGCATCGTGGCCGAGGGCAAGCTGCCCGAGAAGGCGCTCGTCTTCCACCAGGTCAACAACTGGGTGCTGAAGGACGAGCCCGAGCTCAAGGCGGCGCCGGGCGTCATCTTCATCAAGAGCGTCGACGGCCTCGGGCAGGTCGCGTCGAAGATCAAGACGTACGACTACCTGACGAGCAACCTCGTGGTCGGCGTGCACGCGGGCTTCAAGCTCTTCTTCGACGAAGACACGCGGAACGGCAGCCGGCTGATGACGCCGAAAGAGGTCCTCGCGCTCTCGCCGAAGCCCGAATACGTGATGTACGAGTGAGCGTTACTGCGAGGCGCCGTGCGAGCGGTGCCCGCCCCGCCCGGCGCCGCCGCCGCCACGGCCCCCACGCCCGATGGGCGGACGGGCGCTCGACGCGGCCGCGGGCGCGGCGGACCCCGCGGCAGGCGCGCCGGCGGCCCCGGACGGCGCGAACTCCACCGCGTCGGCCTCGCGCGCGTCGGCGGGCAGGTAGTCGCCCTTCGGGTATCGCACGGAGAAGGTGACGCCCCCGTCGGTCTCGGTGTCGACGGAGACGCTCGGCTCGACCTTCGCGCGGGTCTCGGTCACCAGCCAGAGGTCGCGGCCGTGCGGGACGAGCCGCGCGGAGGTGACCGGCGTGTTGAAGAACTCCGTGACGAGGGGGTTCGTGTTGTTGCGGCGCGCGACGTTCGTCGTCTTGAGGACGTAGTTCGTGGAGCCTTCGGCGCCGGGCTTCGTCTCGAACGTGACCGGCGCGGAGAGCTCGACGAACACGCGGGTCGAGCCGTCGGGCAAGGTCTCGAAGCCGGGCATGACCGCGGTGGCGGCCCCTGCTTTCGGGGCCGCCGCGCCCGGGGGCGCCTTGGTCTGCGCCGCGACGGCGAGCGGCACGAAGGCCGTCGCGAGGAGCACCCACCAGCCGAGCCGCGGACGAGCTTTCGATCCCACAGAGCTCATGATCTCCCCGTTTCGACCTGCGGACAACTCCCTCGTCATTTGCGCTCTGGCGTGACGGGCGCCCCTGTCTCCGAGGCGAAATGCCGGAGCCGCTCCGCCCTCGAGGCGGAACCGCGACAGCCGCCGGGGCCGAGCGTTTGCGGCCGTGCGGCCCGCCGATAGTCTCCCGGGAGGATGCCCGCGACCCTCGTCCACCGACGCGAGCACGTCACGATCGTCGATTACCGGTGCACCGTGGGCCCGGGCGACGGGCCGCCGTTCGTCGAGGTGCACGACAGCTTTTCGCTCTCGTACGTGCGCAAGGGCACCTTCGGCTATCACCCCGAGGGCACGTCGTTCGACCTCGTCGCGGGCTCCGTCCTCGTAGGGCGGCCCGGCCGCGAGTACGTCGTGACCCACGATCACGCGTTTGGCGACGAGTGCCTGTCGTTTCGCTTCTCGCCCGAGCTCGTGGATTCGCTGGGCGGGGTGGGCCGCGCCTGGAGCCTCGGGGCGGTGCCGCCGCTCGCCGAGCTCCTCGTGCTGGCGGAGCTCGCGCAGAGCTTCGTCGCGGGCGCCACGGATCTGGGCGGCGACGAGGTCGGCGTGCTGCTCGGCGCGAGCTTCGTGAAGCTGGCGGCCGGCGCGACCGGGTCGGTGCGCAGCCCGAGCGCCCGCGATCGGCGGCGCGCCTTCCGTGCGGCGGAGTGGCTCGACGCACACCACGGTGAGGCGGTCGGCCTCGACGAGGCCGCCCGCGAGGCAGGCCTGAGCCCGTTCCACTTCCTCCGGGTCTTCTCGAGCGTGTTCGGCCTCACGCCGCACCAGTACCTCGTGCGCGCGCGGCTCCGGCACGCGGCCCGGCGCCTCGCCGGCGACGCGGAGCCCATCACGGCGATCGCCTTCGACGTCGGCTTCGGCGACCTCTCCCATTTCGTCCGCACCTTCCACCGCGCGGCCGGCGTCTCGCCGCGCGGCTTCCGGCAGGCCGCCCGCGGGGATCGCAAGATTCTCCAAGAACGGGTCGGCCGGGTCGTAGGACAGTGAGCGGCGAAGAGAGGGAAACACCGTGGCGACCCTTCGAAGAGAAATCGCGATCGACGCTCGACCCGAGACCGCGTGGGACGCGCTGCGCGACGTCGGCGCGCTCCACACGCGCCTCGTGCCGGGCTTCGTCACCGACGTGAAGATGGACGTGACGCCGGAGGAGCAGGCCCGCGTCGTCACCTTCGGCGACGGCACGTTGGCGCGGGAGGTCATCGTGACCGTCGACCCGGAGGCGCGCCGGGTCGTGTGGACGATCGTCGGCGGGCGCATGACGCATCACAACGGCGCCGCGCAGGTGCTCGCCGAGGGCACGGGGTGTCGCTTCGTGTGGACGGCCGACTTCCTGCCCGACGCCCTCACTCCCGCGATCGCCGGGATGATGGGTCAGGCGATGCCCATCATCAAGGCGACGCTCGAGCGCGCGGAGCACGAACCGGGGCGGTAGCGCGGGTCGCCCGGCCCTTCGAAAGAGAGGCTTCCCTCGGGAGCGCGGCGGCGACCTCCCCGATTTCGCGTCGAACGAAGGCGTGCGCCGGATCCGAGTCGTGCCGATCGTGCCAAAACATCGCGATCCGGAAGCCGGGCACGTCGAGCGGCGGCTCGAAGGTCACGAGGCCCAGCTGGCCTTCGAGCGCCGCCGCGATTCGCGCCGGGAGGACCGTCACGAGATCCGTCGTCGCCACCACCTGCGGGGCGACCAGGAAGCTCGGCGTCGTGAAGGCGATGCGCCGCGCCTTCCCGTGACGCTGGAGCACGTCGTCGACCATCCCCCCCGGCTCTCCGCGCGGAGACACGAGCGCGTGACTCGCGCGCGCGAAACGCTCGATCGTGATCCGGCCTCGCGTGAGGGGGTGTCCACGACGCGCGAGGCCCACGAAACGATCCCCCCAGAGCTCCTGCATGTGGAAGCCGTCGGTCCGTTCGCCCGAGCGCGTCGGCTGGATGAGCAGATCGAGCTGGCCCTCTTCGAGCGCGAGCGTCGGCTCCGTCGTCGCAGGCTGCGCGGAGACCGCGATGCCGGGCGCGACCTTCGCGAGCCGCTCGAGGAGACGCGGGACGAGGAGGTACTCGACGTAGTCGCTCGGGCGCACGCGAAACGTGCGCTCGACGGTCTTCGGATCGAACGGCGGCGTCGCGAGCAACGCCGCTTCCAGCGCGGCCACGGAGGACCGCACGGTGCCCGCCATCGCCTCGGCCCGCGCCGTCGGTACGATGCCCGTTCGTGTTCGTACGAAGAGCGGGTCCTTCACGAGCCCGCGCAGGCGGCCCAGGGCGTGGCTCGTCGCCGACTGACTGAGCCCGAGTCGACGCGCCGCACGTGACACGCTGCGCTCGTCGAGGAGAGCCCGCAGCACCACGGCGAGGTTCAGATCGACGGCCGAGATATTCATTCGATGCACGTAGCACGCGCGACCGTTGCATTCGACGAATGAGGAGGCCGCGAGCATGTTCTCGAGCAGGAGGTGAACCATGACGTTCGCCGTTGCCGGCGTCTCGGGAAACACAGGGTCCGTCGTTGCAGAGACCCTTCTCGCGCGTCGCGAAGGAGTTCGTGTCGTGGTGCGCGAGGCATCGATGGCCGCGGCATGGGCGGCGCGCGGCGCGGAGGTTGCCATCGCCGATCTCGGGGATGCTCCGTCGCTGACGCGCGCACTGACGGGCGTGCGCGGCGCCTATCTGCTGATCCCCCCGAGCTTCACGGCGCCGAGCTTGCGCGCGCAGCAAACGCACGTCGCGCGCGCGCTCGCCGTGGCCGCTGCAGAGAGCGGCGTCGGGCACGTCGTGTTCCTGTCCGGTTTCGCCGCGCATCGCGAACGCGGGAGCGGCCCCCTCGCGGGCCTTCACGACGCCGAGCGTCTGCTCGGCGCGGTCCCGGGCCTGCGGCTGTCGTCGATCCGCGCCGGGTACTTCTACGAGAACGTCTTCCCGGTGCTGGGCGTCGTGAAGGATGCGGGGGTGTTGCCCTCGTTCTTTCCGGCCGAGTTGCCGGTCCCGATGGTCGCGACGCGCGACATCGGGCTCCTGGCGACCGAGTTGCTCCTCGATGCGACGAGCCAGGGGATCGTCGAGCTCGGCTCCGGCCTCGCACATGCCGCGATCGCCCGCGTGCTCGGAGGCGTCGTGGGCAAGGCGGTTCGCGTCGACGAGATCCCACCGGACGCCGTCGCGCCCGCGATCGCGCGCCTCGGGTTCAACGCCGACCTGACGAACGCCTACGTGGAGCTCATCACTGGCATCCGCAGCGGTGCGCTCGCCTTCGAAGGCGGGCACCGCCGCGTCGAGGCGCAGACCTCGCTCGAAGCGGTCTTCGGGCCGCGAATGGCAGGATGAACGGAGGAGCCACGATGTCGAGCCGAACCTACGCCGCGTACGAGCCGGCCGCGCCCTACTTCGACCTCGCGCGAGGCGCCCTGGGCGGCCTCGTGGACGGCGCACACTTCTTCGATGTCGTCGCCGACGACGTCGTCTACGAGGTTCTGTACGAGTTTCCCGGATGGCCGCGCGTCGTTCGGGGGCGCGCCGCGCTCATGGCGCAGTTTCGCGGCTACGCCGAGCACATGGAGCTCCGCTCGGCGGACAATCTCGTCGTCCACCAGACGGACGGCGGCCGCGCCGTCGTGATCGAGTACGAGGTCCATGGAACGGTCCGATCGACGGGCGTCGCCTACGACAATCGGTTCTGCTCCATCATCCGGCTCGAGAACCGCAAGATTGCCCACTGGCGCGACTACATGGACTCGCTCACGGCGTGGAACGCCCTGACGCCGAGCAGCCGCTAGCCGAAGAACGCCTTCAACGCCGGCGCGATGGCCTTGGCGTGGACGTCGTGCGTCTGCCCATCGAGCACGCGGCACTGGGCATGAGGGAGGGCCGCCGCGAGGGCCCTCGTGCCCGCCTGCATCCACGCCGGGCTCCGCCCTCCATGCAGTACCAGCGCGGGAAGGTTCACCTGCGCCCATCGACCCTCCGGCAAGGGTCGCCCGTGCTGGTAGTCCCGCACGATCGCCCCGTCGTACGGGAGCGTGTGCGCGACCGCCGTCAGCCTCGACCAGATCGGCGTGAACCGCATGATCGCCCGCACCGGTCCGGGCACGCCGACCGACCGCAGGAACACCTTCACCGCGTCCCCAAGACGGGCCGCCGCGACGGCCGCGTCGACCTCCGCCCACGACGCCTGCATCCCCGTCGGGCCTCCTTCGACCACGATCGGCGCCTCGTAGAGCGCGAGCTTCGTCAGGGGCGCGCCATCCGCCGCCGCGGCGAGCGCGAGCAGCGCGCCGGACGAGATGCCCAACGCGCACGCCGCGCCCCCCGCCTCCGCGAGGAGCGCGCGGAGATCCTCGACCTCGCGCGCGACCGCGTAGGGCCCGGCGTCCGTGCTCTCGCCGCGCCCGCGCCGGTCATACGTGAAGACCGTGAAGCTCTCCGCGAGCTCGCCCGCGATCTTGGCCATGGGCCCCATGGCCCGGCTGCACAGGGCGCCGTCGACGAGGACCACGGCCGGGCCGCGGCCCACCCGGTCGTAGGCGATCGACGTACCGTCCGTGGAAACGACTCTTCCGCTGCTCATGCTGTGAAAACCCACGGCGCGCGTGAAAGGATACGGGCGCCGTATCTTTTCCCCCTGCTCGCGTGTCCTTCTCCCATGAGCCTCTCCCCCGCACCACGTCTCCGTGACCTCGGCGGCGACGTCAAGGCGTCGTGGCAGCGCTTCCTCGAGACGTACGAGCCCCTCCGCCCGGACCTCTACCGGTACTGCCGGCACCTGACGCGCAGCGCGTGGGACGCCGAGGACATGGCGCAGGAGGCGCTGACCCGCGCGTTCGTCGCGCTCGCGTGCCTGACCGAGCCGCCGCAGAACCCCCGGGCATGGCTCTTTCGGGTCGCGACGAACCAGTGGTCGAACCAGACCCGGCGCGCCCGCGAGCGCCCGTCGGGAGGCGACGCGCCCGAGCCGTCGGTCCAGCCCGAGCCGCGCGCATCGCGCGAGGCGGCAGGGACCCTCCTCGCGAGCCTCGCGCCGCAGGAGCGCGCGGCCCTCGTGCTCAAGGACGCGTTCGGCCTGTCGCTGGAAGAGATCGCAGAGGCCCTCGCGACGACCCCGGGCGCGATCAAGTCGGCGCTCCACCGCGGGCGCGCCAAGCTCGTGCAGCCCGAGCCGGCCGACCCGACGACCCTCGCGGCGCCCGTCTCGCCCCGCGTCCTCGACGCGTTCTGCGAGGCGTTCAACGCGCGGGACCTCGACCGCCTGACCGGGCTCCTCCTCGAGACGGCGACGATGGAGTTCCCCGGGCTCCGCGTCGAGGCCGGCGTGAACGCGATTCGCGAGGGCTCGCTCCGCAGCACGCTGTTCGGCTGCGCGGAGGGCGGGTATCCCCCTTCGATGATCCCGCGCTGCGAGGTCCGGCTGCACCGGGAGGAGTCGATCCTCTTGTGGTGGTGGGCCGGCGAGGTGCACGCGGTCGTGCGCATCGAAGTGCAGGGCGACCGCGTCGCGCGCATGGTCGACTACCACCACGCGCCCGACGTGCTCGACGAGGTTTGCCGCGAGCTCGAGGTGCCGTTCCGCACGCACGGGTACGCGCCCTAGAGCCGCTCCGGCCGGCGCCCGAGCTTTGGCGCGATCGGATTTGTGACCTCGCAGGGCCTTCCCTAAGTTTTGCCGTGTCGCCCCTCGGATCCTCGAGCGGCGCTGCGGAGGTGAAGGCCATGTCGAAGGTTTGGCTCGTCACGGGAAGCTCGCGCGGCCTCGGCCGGGACCTCGCGAAGGCCGTCCTCGCGTCCGGCGACCGCCTGGTCGCGACGGCGCGCGACCCGAAGTCGCTCGCCGGCGTCGTGGCCGCCCACGCGGACCAGGTGCTCGCCGTCGCCCTCGACGTCACTCGTGCCGACGACGCGCGCAGCGCCGTGGCTGCGGCGGTCGAGCGGTTCGGCCGCCTCGACGTCCTGGTCAACAACGCGGGGTACGCCAACACGAACTCCATCGAGGACGTCGACGAGGCCGACTTCCGCGCGCAGTTCGAGACGAACTTCTTCGGCGTGTTCCACGTGACGCGCGCCGCCCTCCCCGTGCTGCGCGCGCAGAAGGCGGGCCACGTCATCCAGATCTCGTCGATCGGCGGGCGCCTCGGCTCGCCCGGCCTCGGCTCGTACCAGTCGGCGAAGTGGGCCGTCGAGGGCTTCACCGAGGTGCTCGCGCGCGAGGTCGGGCCCCTCGGGATCAAGGCCACGATCGTGGAGCCGGGCGGCATGCGCACCGACTGGGCCGGGGCGTCGATGCGCAACGACGAGCCGAGCGAGCCGTACCGGGCGACCGTCGGCGCCCTCGCGGGGAACGCCCGCCAGGCGGGGACCTCGCGCGGCGATCCCGCCAAGGCCGCGCAGGCCATCCTCCGCGTGGCGTCCCTCGCCGACCCGCCGCTGCGCCTCCTCCTCGGCACCGACGCGGTGTTCCTCGCCGAGGTCGTCGCGAGGCGCCGCGCCGAGGAGGACGCGCGCTGGAAGGACCTGAGCTCGGGCACCGACTTCGACGGTCTGCCGCCCTTCCACGAGAGCGCGATCGCCAAGAGCCTGATGAAGGCCTCGCAGTGACGACCCGCGACGCCGTGACGATCTCGTCGCGCATCCTCGCGCGGCTCGAGGAGCTCGGCGCGCCGCTCGAATCGGGTGCGCCGGCGCGCGGGCCTCCCGCCCGACGGGCCGCTCGTGTCGATCACGACCGAGGCGTTCTTCGCGTTCTGGTCGGCGGTCCACGAAGAGTCGCGGCGGCCGGACATCGGGCTCTTGCTCGGCGCGGAGTCGGCCGAGAACGGCTGCAGCGTCGCGTCGGCGGCGGCCCTCCACGCGCCCACGCTCGCCGCGGCCCTCGAGACCATCGGGCGCTACAAGCGCCTCGCCTGCCCCGAACAGGTCGAGCTGGAGATCGATCTCGGCGAGGCGAACATCCGGTTCCACTGGACGCTCGCGGCGAGCGAGGCGCCGCGCGTGCTCGTCGACTCCGCGTTCGCGTCCTTCCGCGCGGTCGCGTGGCGGGGAACGGGCGGCGAGGCGGCGCCGGTGCGCATCGAGCTCGCGCGCCGCAGGTCCGACGCCGCGCTCCTCCGCGAGCACTTCGGCTGCACGATCGTCTTCGGCGCCCCGGTCGACCGCATCGTCTTCGAAGAGGGCGCCCTGTCGCTGCCCTTCGTCACCGCGGACGCCGAGGCGTTCTCGCGGATCGTCCCGGGCCTCGAGGCGGAGCTCGTGAGCCGCTCGCGCGCGCGCCCCCTGCGCGACGAGGTGCGCGTGGCGATCGCGCGCAACATCAGCAGCGGCGCGCGGCCGTCGGTCGACCACGTCGCGCGGCGCCTTCGCCTGAGCGCGCGCACGCTCCAGCGGCGGCTCGGCGAGGAGCGCACGACCTACCAGGAGCAGCTCGATCAGGTCCGGCGCGCCTCGGCGCGGCGGCTGCTGGCCAACACGGAGCTCGACATGATCGAGATCGCGTTCCTCCTCGGCTTCGAGGAGCCCAACTCGTTCGCGCGCGCCTTCCGCGCGTGGGAGCGCAAGTCCCCTGCCCGCTGGCGCGAGAGCGCCACCCGCTGAAGAGGAGCCCCGCCATGACGACACGACAAGCCCCCCTCCCGTCCGGCTACTCGGCGCGCACGACGGCGCGCGAGGTGCTCGGCGCCCGCCGCCTCGACGGCGCGATCGCGATCGTGACCGGCGGCTACGCGGGCGTGGGCCTCGAGACCACGCGCGCGCTCGCCGCGGCCGGCGCGACGGTGGTCGTGCCCGCGCGGAGCCTCGCGAAGGCGCGCGACGCGCTCGCGCGGACCGAGCGCGTGGAGCTCGACGCGCTCGACCTCGCCGACCCCGCCTCGATCGACGCGTTCGCGTCGCGCTTCCTCGCGTCCGGCCGCCCGCTGCACATGCTCGTGAACAACGCGGGCATCATGGCGACGCCGCTCGCCCGCGACGCGCGCGGCTACGAGTCCCAGCTCGCGACGAACCACCTCGGGCACTTCCAGCTCACGCTTCGCCTCTGGCCGGCGCTGGTCCGCGCCCGGCAGGCCCGCGTGGTGGCGCTGTCGTCGCGCGGCCACGCGCGGGCCGGCGTCGACTTCGAGGACCCCCACTTCCTGCGCCGGCCCTACGACAAGTGGGTCGCGTACGGGCAGTCGAAGACGGCGAACGCGCTCTTCGCGATGGGGCTCGACGTGCGCGGCGCGCCCGCGGGCGTGCGCGCGTTCTCGGTCCACCCGGGCGCGATCGCCGAGACGGACCTCGGGCGATCGATGCCCGCGGAGGAGCTGCGGGCGGCCATCGAGGCGGCGGGCAAGATGCCGGGCGGCCTCAAGACCGTGGAGGAGGGCGCCTCCACGAGCGTGTGGTGCGCGACGAGCCCGCAGCTCGACGGAGTGGGCGGAGTCTACTGCGAGGACACCGACGTCGCCGAGCCCCTGCCGGCCGACTCCACCGAGCCCCGCGGCGTGCGCCCCTGGGCGTGCGACCCGGCGCTCGCCGAGCGCCTCTGGGCGATCAGCGAGGAGTTTACGGGCGCGCGCTTCACGCGGTGAAGGCGCACGGCCTCCGCGGGATTCAGTAGAGTCTCCGGCGGAGGTCCCATGGCTCTCGAAGAACGCCCCGATCTGATCATCGTCTCGGTCGTGCACGAAGACGAGCTGGCCGCGACGTACGCCGACCTGCGCGTGACGGTGAAGGGCTCGTCGTTCTTCACCGGCGGCGCCGCGCGGACGAAGGCGCGCGAGGTCGCGTCGCTCGTGCAGGGGCTCGGCGCGGTGGGCGTCCCGGAGGCCGCGATCCACGTCGAGGACGTCGCGGTGCAGGTCGAGAGCGGCAAGCTCACGAAGAGCTCTTCGGCGACGTACACCCTGCGCGTCCGATGCGAGCAGCTCGAGGCGCTCGGCGACGTGCTGGGCGCCATCACCGCGCAGAAGAACGCGCAGATCGGGAACGTCGACTGGGGCTACTCCGAGCCCGACGCCCTCCGCACGCGCTGGCTCGTCGACTGCGCGGCGCGTGCGACGGCCCGCGCCAGGGAGATCGCCGCGGCCCTCGGGGTCCAGCTCCTCGGCGTGCACCGCTTCCTGGAGCCCGAGGTCGAGGCGATCGCGAGGCCCTTCGCGGCGGGAGGCGTCCCCAGCCTGGCCCGCGCGCGCATGACGAGCGCGGACCTGGGCCTCAGCGTGGCGAACAGCAAGAAGATCGTCGTGCGCGTGGTGGCGGAGTTTCGCGTCGGCGGGTACGCCTGAGGGCATCTTCATGGGCGGCGTCGTACTGGTGACGGGCGCGGCGAGCGGCATCGGCCGCTCGCTGGTGGGCAAGCTGCTGGCCGACGGCTGGCGGGTGGTCGCGACGGACGTGAACGAGACCGGGCTGCACGCCGCCGCGCAGTCGGGCGGGTGGACGGACCCCGCGCGCGTCACGCTGCGCCCGCTCGACGTGCGCGATCCGGCGGCCTGGCGCGAGGTCATCGGCGAGATCATCCGGCGTCACGGCGCGCTCGACGTGCTCGCGAACGTCGCGGGCGTGCTGGTCCCGACGTGGGCGCACGAGGCGACCGATCGCGACGTGGACTTCACCGTCGACGTGAACGTGAAGGGCGTGGTGCACGGCACGAACGAGGCGCTCCGGCACATGGTCGCGCGCGGCGCCGGGCACGTGGTGAACGTGGCGTCGATCGCGGGCCTCGTCCCCGTGCCGGGGCTCGCGCTCTACAGCGCGTCGAAGCACGCGGTGCGCGCGTACTCGATCGCGGCCGGCCAGGAGGTGCGCAAGCACGGCGTCTTCGTCACGGCCGTCTGCCCGACGCTCGTGGAGACGCCGATGATGGACATCCAGGTCGGGCGCGAGGAGACGGCGTACGTGTTCTCGGGCCCGCGGCCCCTCACGGCCGACGAGGTCACCACGGCCATCGTGCGGCGCGCGCTCGTGAAGAAGCCGCTCGAGCTCGTGCTCGACGTGCCGCGCTCGGCCCAGGGCGCCGCCGCGAAGCTGGGGAACATGTTCCCCGGAATCGCGCTACGGCTGAGCGGCCTCGTGGCTCGGCAGGGCCGGCGAGGCCAGGAGCGAGCGCGGCGCGCGCCCCCGCGCGACGTGTAGCTCGACAGTGGCGCTGCACCGGCTTGGTCCCCGCGAGCCCGCCATGCTGTAATGCGCATCGATTGGTCGCATCGCACTCCAAACCCGACGTGGACGAACTCGACGCCGGCTGGGACGACGAGGATGACGTCGACTCGGCCTGGGACGACGAGGCGGTCGACGCCGGCTGGGACGACGAGATCGGCGGCCCCGAGGCCAGCGGCACCCAGCGCCGCGCGCTGACGCCCGAGGAGCGGGAGGCCCGCGCGGCGCGCGCCGCCGCCCGGAAGGACCGCCAGCGGGCCAAGGCGGCCGAGAAGACCGAGCGCCGCAGGGCCCGCGCGGCCGCGGCCTCCGCGAAGCAAAAGAAGCCGAAGAAGAAGGACCGTCCCGCGGCCGCCCCGGCGTCCGCACGCGTCGATGCGACGGCATCGCGCAAGGTCGATGCGACGGCATCGCAAAACAAGGCGGCGGCGCCGGCTCCCGCGGCCCCGCGTCCGGCGGTCGTGCCGGCGCGGCGCGCCGTGCCGTGGCCCGTGCTCGTCGTGCTGGTCCTCGTCGTCGCGGCGGGTGCGATCGGTTTGTTCCTCGCGCGGCACTGAGTCCCGCGGCACCCGAGAGG
Source organism: uncultured delta proteobacterium (assembly GCA_963797395.1). Classification (GTDB taxonomy): domain Bacteria; phylum Myxococcota_A; class Polyangia; order Polyangiales; family Polyangiaceae; genus Palsa-1150. Next base: position 1,449,974 of record CAWCPA010000006.1, on the reverse strand, counting down.
CTTCGGTCTCTCCCGAGAGGCGCGGCGGCGATTGAGGCCCGCTGCCATCACGTCGATCCCGTCGTGAGCGCAATTTTCCGTCCGGCTGCTTCTGACCAGGCGCCCCTCGATTCAAAACTTCGCTCTCGACGGTATTCCTCGCTCTGGAATCCCAAATTGAGGACAAGCGACCGCACCATGAGGACCGCAGCCCTCGACCGGCAGCTCGACCGGAGCGCGGCGGACCCCACAAATCTTCGGCTTTTTTCAACGAGTTGCCGATGTCAAGCAAACACGACAACGGCACCCGCCTTGCTCATGCGGCGTTCCATGAACAAGCATCTCCTGCTCACGGGCGCGGTCCTCGTCGCGCTCTCCTCGGGCGCCTGCGCGTCCGGCGTCGGCAACGGCTCCAGCGCCTCGTCGACCGAGACGGACGGCGGACCGCAGGGCACACAATCGAGCATGTACTCGGCAGGCGCGAGCAGCGGATCGAGCGACGAGCCCACGGGCGACGACGCCTCCTCCTCGGGAGAGACCTCCGGCGAACCTTCGGGGGACTCCTCCGGGCCCGACGCCTCCGTCTCCGGCGCCGACGCCTCCACGGGCAGCTCGGGATCGAAGAGCAGCACGTCGTCGGGCCACAGCGGCCATGCCAGCGGCTCCTCTTCGGGCACGACCTCCGGGTCCTCCGGCAGCGGCAGCTCGTCGGGTAGCGCCTCCTCGGGCAGCGCCTCCTCGGGCAGCACGGCCACCGCCCCCGACGGCGACGCCGGCAAGACCTACGCGACCCTCCCCTACCGCGGCCTCGCGCTCTCGGGCGCGGAGTTCGCGGCCTCCGTGAGCGCGCAGTTCAACGGCAACTCCCTCGGCTCGATGCCCGGCGACTACTACTACCCTACGAGCAACCTCGCGAACGGCGGCCCCTCCTGGCCCGCCACGAACGGGACGGCCATGGAGACGACCCTGATGGACCCGTTCTTCCTCGGCAAGGGGATGAACACGATCCGCCTGCCTCTCCGGTGGGAGCGCCTCCAGCACAGCCTCTCGAGCACGAGCGGCGGCGTCGCCTCCGCGTCCCAGGTCGTCGCGACGTTCGACTCCACGGAGCTCGCCGCGCTCGAGAGCTCCGTCAGCACGCTCACGGCCGCCGGCTTCTATGTGCTCATCGATATCCACAACTACGAGTGGTACGCGAACGCGTCCGAGATCGCGTCGGGCCAGAGCGGCGACCCGATCGGCTCGTCGAACGTGCCGAACGTGGCCTTCGAGAACCTGTGGATCGGCATCGCCTCGCTCTACGCGAACAACCCGAAGGTGGTGTTCGACATCATGAACGAGCCCAACTCGCCCCCCGACCCGTCGGGCCAGCCCGCGGGGACGGAGCTGTACGAGGCGTCGCAGGCGGCGATCACCGGCATCCGCAGCATCGGGGCGAACAACCTGATCCTCATCTGCGGGAACAACTACGCCGATCCGAGCACCTTCACGTCGGGCGGCTCGTCGGACCCGCTGAAGAACCTCTCCGACCCGCAAAACAACTTCGCGTTCGAGATCCACGCCTATCCCGACAACGCGTATGGCACGTCCGACACGTGCACGACGGGCTCGAGCGGATCGATCCAGGGGGTCATGAACGGCCTCCAGACCTTCGAGACGTGGGCCGCCAAATACGGGATGAAGGGCTTCCTCGGCGAGTTCTCGGCCGGCATCGACGTCAACGCCGACTCGAACTGCGAGAGCGCCATCTCGCAGATGCTCACGTTCATCTCGAGCGACCCGAGCGTCTTCATCGGCTGGACCTACTGGGCGGCCGGCGCGGGCTTCGGCTCCAGCGAGCCGATGAACTACCCGTTCTTCAACGGCGACAAGGACAGCCCGCAGCTCACCACGCTCGCGCAGTTCCTCCAGTAGACCCGCCCGCGAGGGGTGGACCGCGCCCGCGAGGGGTGCGAGAACGGGCGGCGGCATGAAGTCGCCGCCCGTCTCGCCCATGCTCGCGACGCTCGTGAAGGAGCCCTTCGACCGGCCCGGCTGGGTCTTCGAAGAAAAGTACGACGGCGTGCGCATCCTCGCGTACCGCCGCGGCAAGCGCGCGAAGCTGGTCTCGCGCGGCATGAAGGACTCCACGGACCAGTTCCCCGAGATCGCGGCCGCCCTCGAGCGCCTCCCGGGGGCCGACTTCGTGCTCGACGGCGAGGTCGTCGCGTTCGATCGCGACGACGTCTCGCGCTTCCAGCTCCTCCAGCGGCGCGCGGTCGGCGAGCCGGTCCGGCTCGTGTATGCCGTGTTCGACTGCCTCGAGCGCGAGGGCGCGCGCCTCGTCGATCGCCCCCTGCCCGAGCGGCGCGCGGCGCTCGAGGCCGTGGTGCCGGCCAAATCGCCGGTGCTCTTGCGCGCGCGGCGCGTCCCCGGGAGCGGCGTCGCGGCGTACGAGGCCGCGTGCCAGAAGGGCTGGGAGGGCATCCTCGCGAAGGACGAGTCCGCGCCGTACGAGCCGGGCCGGCGCTCGAAGAGCTGGCTCAAGGTCAAGTGCCGCAAGCAGTCCGAGTTCGTCGTGGCGGGCTTCACGCCGCCCGCGGGCGCGCGCACGGAGTTCGGCGCGCTGCTGGTCGGGCTCTACGATGGCGACGCCCTCCGCTTCACGGGCAAGATCGGCGCGGGCTTCTCGCGCGCCACCCTCGCCGATCTCGGCGCCAGGATGCGCGCGCTCGAGACGCGCCGCGCGCCGTTCGCCGCGCCGGGCCTGAAGGACGTGACCTGGGTGCGGCCGATGCTCGTCGCGCAGGTCGCGTACTCGGAGTGGACGCGCGACGGCAAGCTCCGGCATCCCGTCTTCCTCGGGCTTCGCACCGACAAGAAGCCGCGCGAGTGCACCTGGGCCGATCGGGAACCCTAGCCGCGCGTAGCATTCGCGCTTCTCGAGCGTGACAGGGGCGCACATTGGCACGCCCCGCGCTTGATCGCCGTCCGCATGAAACAGCGGCTCGGACGCGACTTTCTCCGGCGTGCCCTCTTCCTCGTCGCACTCGTGCCGGCCACGGCGTGCACGCTGAGCTGCGGGAAGTCGTCGCAGGACGTCACGCTCCAGGGCTCGGGCGCGACCTTCCCTGCGCCCCTCTACAAGAGGTGGTTCGTCGAGTACTACGCCGCGCACCCCTCGGTGCGGGTGAACTACTCGCCCATCGGCAGCGGCGCCGGCATCCGGCAGTTCACCGCGGGCTTGACGACCTTCGGCGCCAGCGACGCGGGCATGTCGAAGAAGGAGATCGACAAGCTGCCGAAGGACTACGACGGCGTGCTCCTCCTGCCGATGACGGCCGGCGAGATCGTGCTCTCGTACAACCTGCCCGTGCCCGCCCCCGTGCGCCTCTCGCGCGCGGCGTACGTGAAGATCTTCCTACGGCAGATCACCCACTGGAGCGACCCGGAGATCGCCAAGGACAACCCGGGCGTCGCGCTGCCCGACCAGGCGATCACGGTCGTCACGCGCGCCGACAGCAGCGGCACCACCTACGCGTTCACCGCGCACATGGCCGCGGTCGCGAAGGCGCTGAACCTCGAGTGGACGCCGGGCGTCGACAAGTCGGTCCCGTGGAAGCAGTCGATCGCCGCGCAGGGCAACGACGGCGTCGCGGCCCTCATCCAGCTGACGCCCGGCTCGTTGGGCTACGTGGAGTACGGCTACGCGAAGCTCGCCGACCTGCACATGGCCGCCCTCGAGAACCACTCCGGGGAGTTCGTCGCGCCCGACCCCGACGGCAGGTCCGGCGAGCGCGCGCTCGCGGGCGCGCCCATCCCCGACGACCTCCAGATCCGCATCTCGGATCCCCCGGCGAGCGGCGCCTATCCGATCGTGACGTACACCTGGGTGCTGACCCGCCGGCACTACGACGACCCTCGCGATGCCTCGACCCTCGAGGCCCTCCTCCTCGATTGCCTGAGCGACGGCAAGCAGGCCATCGCCCAGCAGCTCGGGTACCTCAAGATGCCCGACGAGGTCATCCAGCGGCTCCGCTCGGACCTGCAGACGCTGACCGCCGCACGGTGACGCAAGCATGACCGCCATCGACTCCACCCCCGAGCGAAGACACATCGCCCAGCCTCCGACGGCGCGCGAGCACGCGGTCGACAGGGCCTTCCGCTGGGCCGCGCGCATCCTCGCAGGCCTGTCGGCGCTGCTGGTCGCGTTCATCGTCTTGATGGTCGCGAAGGGCGCGTGGCCGGCGATCGAGAAGTTCGGCCCGGGCTTCGTCACGTCCACGAAGTGGGACGCCGGGAAGGATCAGTTCGGGATCCTCCCCGAGATCTTCGGGACGCTCGTGAGCTCGCTGCTCGGCGTCGCCCTCGCCACGATCTTCGGGGTCTCGGTCGCGGTGTTCCTGACCCAGGAGTTCATCCCGCGCTGGCTGGAGAACATCCTCAAGAACGTCATCACCTTGCTCGCCGCGATCCCGAGCGTCGTCTACGGCCTCTGGGGCATCTTCGTCGTCATCCCGGTCATACGGCCCGCCTGCAACTGGCTGCACGGTCACTTCGGCTGGATCCCGCTCTTCGGCACGCCGCTCGTGAGCGTCGGCATCGCTCCGGCCGCGATCGTCCTCGCGATCATGATCCTGCCCACGATCACGGCGATCTCCCGCGACTCGATCGCGGCCGTCGATCCCTTGCTGCGCGAGGCGGCGTTCGGGATGGGCGCGACGCGGTGGGAGACGATCCTCGGCGTGACGATCCCCACGTCGAAGCGCGGCATCTACGGGTCGGTCGTGCTCGGCCTGGGCCGCGCCCTCGGCGAGACGATGGCCCTCGCGATGCTCGTCGGCAGCGTCAACGTGATCAGCCCGTCGCTGTTCTCGCCCGCCAACACGCTCGCCGCGCTCCTCGCCAACCGCTTCCCCGAGGCGGCGTCCCGCATGGACCTCGGCGCGCTGATGTACGCGGCCCTCGTGCTCCTGCTCCTGACGCTCGTGGTCAACGTCGCCGGGGAGCTCGTCATCCGGCGCGACCGCGTCGACCGCCCCGGCGGGCGCAAGACCAAGCCGGCGGCGCCCCCGCCCGCGAAGAAGGAGGTGACCCCGTGACCACCGACGCCGAGACCAGCTCGATGTTCACCACCGCCCCCACTCGGGGCGAGTACGACCTCAACCTGCTCGACCGGTCTCTCCGCCGGCCTCGCACGCTCGTCAACTACTGCCTCAGCATCCTCTGCGGAATCCTGGCGCTCCTGGCCGCCGTTCCGCTGGCCTCCGTCCTCCTGATGCTCATCGTGCGGGGCGGCAGCCGCCTCAGCCTGGCCCTCTTCACGCAGCTCCCGCCGGCGGCGGGCATGGCGGGCGGCGGGATTGGCAACGCCATCCTCGGCACCATCCTCGTCGTCTTCCTCGGCGCGCTCGTCGCGATCCCGGTCGGCGTCCTCGGCGGGGTCTACCTCGCCGAGATCAACCCCGAGGGCCGCGCGGGCGGCATCGTGCGCTTTTGCGCCAAGCTCCTCACGGGCTTGCCGTCGATCCTCGCGGGCGTCTTCGCGTACACGACGGTCGTCTTGGTCACGGGGCGCTTCTCGCCGGTCGCGGGCGGCATCGCGCTGGCCGTCCTCATGCTCCCGACGATCATGCTGACCACGGAGGAGGCCCTCCGCTCTCTGGGCGACGAGATGCGCGAGGCGGCCATCGGCATGGGCGCGACGCAGACCGAGATGATCTGCCACATCCTCCTGCCCACCGCGCTGCCCTCGATCCTCACCGGGATCCTCCTCGCGCTCGCCCGCGGCGCGGGCGAGACGGCGCCGCTCCTCTTCACGCTGACGTTCAGCGACTACTGGCTGAGGGGGCACTTCATGGAGCCGACCGCCTCCCTCGCGGTGCTGATCTACAACTTCTCCAAGTCGCCTTTCCAGAACCAGAAGGAGATTGCCTGGGCGGCCTCCCTGGTCCTCGTCCTCATCGTGCTGCTGCTCACGCTCGGCGCCCAGGCGCTCTCCGAGCGTGCGCGCAGACTCGTAGGAGCGCGAACATGAACTCCAACGGCTCGGTGTTCGAACTGGACATGAAAGAGCTCCATTACGGCAGCTTCCGGGCCGTACGCGACGTCGGGTTCGAGATCCAGAAGGGCACCATCACGGCCCTCATCGGCCCCTCGGGCTGCGGCAAGAGCACGGTGCTCCGCAGCCTGAATCGCATGAACGACCTCAAGCGCGGCTTCCGGCTGAACGGGAAGGTGCGCTACCTCGGCAAGGACATCTACGCCGACACGATCGACCCCGTGGCGGTGCGACGCACCATCGGCATGGTGTTCCAGAAGCCCAACCCGTTCGCGATGACCGTCTTCCGCAACGTGACCTACGGCCTGCGCCTCAACGGGTACCGGGGCGACCATCAGGAGCGCGTCGAGCAGGCCCTCCGCGGCGCCGCGCTGTGGGACGAGGTGAAGGACAAGCTCCACGCGAGCGCCCTCGCGCTCTCGGGCGGCCAGCAGCAGCGCCTCTGCATCGCGCGGTCGATCGCCACCGAGCCCGAGGTGCTCTTGATGGATGAGCCGTGCGCGTCGATCGATCCGATCGGCACGCGCAAGATCGAGGACCTGATGCGCGAGCTCAAGGACCGCTACACCATCGCGATCGTGACCCACAACCTCCAGCAGGCGAAGCGGGTCGCGGACAAGACGGCGTTCTTCTACGTGGACACGAGCCAGGGCTCCCGCACCGGGTATCTCGTCGAGTACGGCGAGACGCGGCAGATCTTCGAGGACCCGAGGGAGACCGCCACCCAGGAGTACGTGCGCGGCGAGTTCAGCTGACGGAGCCCGCCGGCGCCGAGGTGGTACGCTGTCCAGGTGCCTCGGGCCGAACAGTCCCTCGCGCGGCGCCGGGGGGGCCGGCGGCGCGCCATCGCGCTGGCGTTCCTCGCCGCCCTCGCGATCCTCTGGAGGCCGGCGAGCGCCCACCTGCGGGCCGCGTCGTTCCTCGCGCGCTTCTCCGATCCCGACGCGCACACGCTCCTCACGAGCGGTCTGCAGGCCACCGTGGAGAGCGCCTTCCCTTTCCCGGGATCGCGCGCGCGCCTGTACGAGCCCGCCGGCGCGGCGAGCCCGGCCGACCTCCCCGGCGTCGTGGTCGTTCACGGGGTGCACTACAAGGGCATCGACGAGCCGCGCCTCGAGCGCTTCGCGCGGACCCTGGCCGCGACCGGCGTGGTCGCCCTCACCCCCGAGCTGCCCGAGCTGTGCGACTACCGCGTCGACCCGGCGTCGATCGACCGGATCGGCGAGGCCGCGCGCGCCCTCTCGGAGCACCTCGGAGGCCGCCGCGTCGGCGTGCTCGGGCTCTCCTTCGCGGGCGGGCTCTCGCTCATCGCCGCCGCCGACCCACGGTACGCGGCGTCGTTCGCCTTCGTGGTGACGGTGGGCGCGCACGACGATCTCGGCCGCGTCCTGCGGTTCTTCACGACGAACGAGGCCCCGCGCCCGGACGGCACCACGATGCACCTCCAGGCGCACGCGTACGGCCCGGCCGTCGTCCTCTACGCCCACGTCGAGGACTTCTTCCCGCCCGCGGACGTCGAGGTCGCCCGCGAGGCGCTGCGGAGCTGGCTCCACGAGGACTTCGACGCCGCGCGCACCCGCGCCGCCGCGCTCTCGCCCGACGCGGCGGCGACGATGGAGCGCGTGTTTCATCGCGACACGGTCGCGCTGGCGCCGGCCCTGCGCGCGGAGGTCGATCGCCTCCAGCCGACCTACGCCGCGGTCTCGCCGGACGCGCACCTCGGCGGCCTGCGCGTCCCGGTGTACCTGCTCCACGGCGCGGGCGACTCGGTCATCCCGGCGACCGAGACGGAGTGGCTCGCGCACGACGCGCCGGCGGGCATCGTCCGCGGGGTGCTCGTCAGCCGCGCCATCGAGCACGTGGAGCTCGAGAGCGGCGCGACGCTCGGCGACGAGCTGGCGCTCGTGCACTTCATGAGCGAGGTGCTCGACGCTACGGAGCGGACCCGGAGCGGGTGGTGAGCCGCGGCGCGTCCAGGAGGCCGCGCAGCTCCGCGGCCAGCCCCGGCGGGACCTTCCCGAGGAACGCCTCGGCGTCGGCGCGCGTCATGGCGGGGAGCATCCAGCCCACCATCATGCGCTGGTCGGCGGGCGCCGTGCGGGCGACCGAGCCGCGCGAGAAGGACGCGGCCTCCTCGGGCGTGAGCACCGCGAGGATCCGCGGCTCGAAGACCCGCTCCTCCTCGTCCATGTGGGCGAGGTACTTGGCGGTGAACGCGCACGCCTCGAGGTAGAGCAGGTCGATGGGCCGCTCGGGCCCGAGCGCCGCGCGCGCCGCGTCGAGCGCGCCGTGCTCCTCGGTCATGCGCGCGTGGACCTCGGGCGCGCGGTCGCGGACCATGGGCAGGAGCAGGAGGTCCTCGTTCTCGCCGTGGTGCGCGACGAAGCGGAGCGCCTCGGCGAGCGTGGCGCGGGCGGCCTGCTCGCGGGCGGGCTCGCCCAGCGCGCGGCCGAGGGCGACGCACGCGTCGAAGAGGGCGCGGCGAATGCCTTTGTGGACGTTCGTGAAGAGCTCGGACTTCGCGGACTCGAGGTGTCGTTCTGTCGTGGTCATGCCCTCAGGATGCGGCCGCGCGACCTCGTGCGATTGGACGAATCCGACATCTCATGGCCGGCCGAGGACGCCCCGCGGAGAGCCGCCCGTGAAGCGCCGGAAGTCGCGAATGAAGTGTGACTGGTCGTAGTAGCCCGCATCGACGGCGGCGTGGCCCAGGGACGGCGCCGTCGCGCTCAGGGCCACCGCCCGCTCGAAGCGCCGGAGCACGGCGAACCGCTTCGGCGTCACCCCGACCCGCGCGAGGAAGCGGCGCTCGAGCTGCCGCTCGCTCATCCCCACGGCCCGCGCGACCGCCGCCACGCCGGCGTCGTCCCGCGCCTGGTCGAGGAGCGCGAGCGCGCGCGTCACCCGGGGGTCGCCCGCGTAGGGGAGCTCTGCGAGGAAGCGCTCGACGACCGCGACCCGCGCGCGGGCCCCGTCCGCGGCGCAGAGGCGATCGGTCACCTCGGCGACGCGCGCGCGCGGCAGGATCGCGTCGAGCGGCACGCTGCGTCCCGCCAGCTCGGCGGCCGGGACGCCGAGGCTCGCGGCGCCCTCGGGCGTGAAGCGCACGAGCACCGAGCCCGCGCTCGAGCCCGCGTCGGCGCCCCCGACGTACGTGTACTCGCGCGCCGACGGCTGGATGCCCGTGACCCCCGCCGGCGCGAGCATGCCCTCGCCCGCCTTCACGCGACCCCGGAACTGGAAGCCCAGGACGGCGCTCGTCGACGGCAGGACGAGGACGCTGCCGCGGCTCTCCGCGACGTCGATCGACGCGACGCGGCTGCGTAGGTGCGGGAGCAGCGGGGCGGGCACCCCGAGAGAATAGCCGGGGCTAGCGCTTCGGCAGCCCGAAGAGGCGCAGCGGCTTGCGGAGGGGTCGCGGCCTCACCCGTCCTTCGAGCACGGGCTTGCGCCGGGCCGTCGGCGCGGTGATGCCCGCGTCCTCGGCGAAGTCCTGCGAGATGACCCCGAAGGGCCAGTAGTGGACGGCCGACACCGAGGCGGGGCTGCCGACGATTGAGACCAGCGCCCCGTCGGCCTCCTCCTCGGCGAGGCTCGTCGGATCGCGCTTGAGGGTGACGGTAATCTGCACCGACTGCCCGGCCTTCACCTGAAGGGTCGGGCCGCCCTCGGTGTCGGTGCCGCCCGCGATCGCGAAGTCGAGATACGGCTCCTGCGAGTCCGAGTCGGTGAGGTCCTGGGGCGCGAGCGTCCACGGCTGCGCGGACCCGAACGCGATGGCGTCGGCCGTGAAGGTCGCGCTCCCGCCGACCGGCAGGATGAAGAAGCTCTGCCTCGGCGCGACGTTCACGTAGGTCGGGTCGTTCGCGGGGACCGGGATGCACGGGTCCTGCTGCATCGCCGCGCGCGCGTTCGACCACATGCGCTGCGCGGTGTAGTTGCCGTCGGTCGCCTCGTCCTGGTTCAGGCCGAAGATGTCGACGCACATGTCCGCGAGCTCCCCGCCGCCGGTCACGTCGATCCAGCCCCAGTACGCGGTGTTCGTCGGGTCGAGCGCGTAGCCGTACTGGGGCTCCTGCGGGTCGCTGGAGGGCGGGATTGGGTCGGTCGTGGCCTCGAAGACCTCGTGGCTCGTGGCGAGCGTCGTCTGCTGGAGCAGCGTCTCCGGCACCATCCCCTGGGTGACCGCCGGCTCGGGCGCGCACTCGACGATGACGGCGTACGGGACCTGCTGCGCGCCGTACGTGAACCAGCTTGTGGTAGCCGACGAAGCTCCCGTCCGCGCAGCTCGTCTCTCCGTCGAGCGTCACGCTCGTCGTCTGCGGCAAGTAGAAGACGTAGATGCTGCTCGAGACGGCGCCGGGCTCGGGCGCCGGGAGCGTCCCGCTCATGAGGGCGCCCGTCATCCACGACTGGAGGGTCGAGGGGCCGCCGGGGACGACGGTGTCGGTGTAGCGACTGTCGGCGGGCTGCGCGATCTCGACCGACGCGCCCGCGGGGCCGTCCCCGATGCACGGGCCGCCGGAGCCGGCGCAGACGCCGGCGCGGATCTCGTCCCAGTACGGCGTCGACGCCAGCGTGGAGGTGAACGCCTCGAGGTCGGTGGTCATGGTCTCGCCGGCGAAGGTCACCGCGACGACGGTGGGCGCCGCCAGCATGCCGCCGCCGCCGTACGCGACGGAAGGAAGCGATTGCTTGCCGGGGCCCGACGACGACGACGACGACCCGCAAGCGACGAGGCCCGCCGTGACGAACGGAAGCGCGAAGGCAAAGAGGCGAGGGATGAAGCGCAAGGGATGGAAGTGAACCACAGCTTCGCGGGAGGCGACCTCGGATTGTGTGCTTTCAGCCACCGTTCGTCCGGAAGATGCGAGGCGCGGCGAAGTGCCCCGTATGAAGCACGCCGAAGCGACCGCGACTCGAGCGACGCGCTGACAAAAGAAGTCCCGGCCGGCGCTCGTCGCCGACCGGGACCTCGATTCGCGGGGACCCGCGATTACCGGATCATGCCCATGCCGCAGACGCCGGAGACGCCGCCACCGCCGCAGGTCTCCGGAGAGACGCACGTGCCGCACTGGAGCAGGTTGCCGCAACCGTCGCCCGCGGGGCCGCAGTTGAGGCCCTGCATCGCGCAGGTCACCGGGGTGCAAGTGCCACCCGGCGCGCCGCACTGGCCGGCGACGCCGCCACCGCCGCAGGTCTGACCCGACGGGCAGTTGCCGCACTGGAGGAGGTTGCCGCAGCCGTCGCCGGTGGGACCGCACGCGATGCTCTGCGCCTGGCAGGTCGTCGGGACGCACGACCCGGAGTCCGGCGCGCCGCACTGACCGGGGACGCCGCCGCCCCCGCACGCCGTGCCCGCGGGGCACGTGCCGCAGCTGAATCTGGTTACCGCAGCCGTCGCCGGCCGGGCCGCAGTTGAGGTTCTGCTGAGCGCACGTGAGCGCCTTGCACGAACCGCCGTCGGGAGCCCCGCACTGGCCGGGGACGCCGCCGCCGCCGCAGGTCTGCGGAGCCTGGCAGGTGCCGCAGTTGAGCTGATTGCCGCAGCCGTCGCCGGCCGGGCCGCAGTTGAGGTTCTGCTGCGTGCACGTGAGCGGCTTGCACGAGCCCGCGTCGGGCGAACCGCACTGACCGGGGATGCCGCCGCCGCCGCAGGTCGCGGGCGCCATGCAGGTGCCGCACTGCTGGAGGTTGCCGCAGCCGTCGCCGGCCGGACCGCACGTGATGCCCTGCGAAGAGCAGGAGGTCGGGGCGCACGCCGCCGCGTCGGGGTACCCGCACTGGCCGGGGACGCCGCCGCCGCCGCACGTCTGGGGAGACATGCACGAGCCGCAGTTGATCTGGTTGCCGCAGCCGTCGCCGGCCGGGCCGCAGTTGATGCCCTGCGTCGCGCACGACACCGCCTGGCACGAGCCGCCGTCGGGCGCGCCGCACTTGCCGGGCAGGCCGCCGCCGCCGCAGGTCTGACCGGCCGGGCACGAGCCGCAAGCCAGCGTGTTGCCGCAGCCGTCGCCGGCCGGGCCGCACTGGATGCCCTGCGAAGCGCAGGAGGTCGGCAGGCAGCTGCCGCCGTCGGGGAAGCCGCACTGACCCGCGACGCCGCCGCCGCCGCACGTCTGCGGAGAGTTGCACGTGCCGCAATTGAGCTCGTTGCCGCAGCCGTCGCCCGCCGGGCCGCACGAGATGCCCTGCTGGGCGCACGTGAGGGCCGTGCACGTCGGCGGCTGCACGCACGACGTGAGGTCGAAGAGCATGAACTCGAGGAGCTTCTCCTGCGGGGTCAGCGCACCCGCAGCGCACTCGTTCGGGAAGGTCGTGTTGTGCGAGCCGTTCGAGTTCTCGACGTGGAAGTCGCTGAAGACGACGCGCCCGCAGGTGCCCGCGGCCTGGCCCGCGGTGAAGGGCGTGTCGAACGTGTAGTGGATGTCCATCGACGACAGACCCTGGTCCGGCGGGTTCGTCGTGTAGACCCACTGCTGGGCGGGCGCGACCGCGGCGGTGAAGTCGTTGCGGATGACGTCGACCGGGATCTGACCCGCCGTGCCGCCGTAAACGGTGGACTGGGCGAGCCACGAGGAGAGCGCCTGGCCGCGCGCGAAGCTCGTGTCGATGTTGCCGGTGAACGGACCGTCCCACGAGCCGTTGTTGAGGCCCCACTTCGCGCTGGCCTCGAAGCCGGTGGTGGTCGAGCCGTTCGTGTAGAGCAGCGTGTAGCTGTAGTGCGTCGCGAAGACGCGGCCGCCGTCGTTCGCGAAGTTGAGGAGGTTGCCGAGCGTGTTCGGGAACCCGTTGGCCTTGTCGTACTGGGCCTCACCGCCCTGGCACGGGAAGAGGATGACGTCGTACGAGTCCATCACCGCCGCGCTCTCGGTGAGCGACGACTCGCCCGGCGTGCTGTGGTCGATCTCGGCGCCGCCCTTGTAGTTCGTGCCCTTGTACATGTGCACGCGACCCGCGGCGGTCGGCAGGCCCGTGGTCCGCGAGAGCGCGGGGTCGACGAACTCGCTCTGGTCGATGCCCATCTTGAGGAGCACGCACTCCATCGTGTCGACGTTGCCGGTGTCGATCGCGAAGAGCGGGATGTGCCCCTGCGCGTGCGTGCTCGGGAGCGTGAGGTGCGCCGCCAGCGTGTTCGCCTTGCAGGGCGTGATCGGCTCGCTGAACGAGCGCTGCCACTTCCCGAGCTGGATGACGAGGCTGGCGGTCGAGCCGGCCGGCACGTTGAGGGTGAACTTGCCGTCGATGCCGGTGTAGGTCGAGACGACCGCGGCCGGCGCGGTGCAACCGCAGGTCGACGCGCTGACGCCCGTCGTCGGCGTGACGACGGCGTCGAGCGGGACGTAGACGAGCGTATTGTAGACGGGGACGTTGTTGCCCGGGTCGTAGACGTAGCCGGTGACGCTCGTCGTGGCGCCGCCGTCGCAGACCGAGACGGTGGAGGGGCCGCACTGGTCGTAGCCGCCGCCGCCGCAGTACTGCGGCGAGGTGCAGGTGCCGCAGTTGAGGAGGTTGCCGCAGCCGTCGCCCGCCGCGCCGCAGGTGTACCCGAGCTGCGCGCACGTCTTCGGGGTGCACGCGACGCCGCCGTCGGCCGTCAGGCCGTTGTTGCCGCCGCAGGTGTCGTAGCCGCCGCCGCCGCAGTACTCGGGGTTCGTGCAGGTGCCGCAGTTGAGGAGGCCGCCGCAGCCGTCGGCCGCCTGGCCGCAGTTGTACCCGAGCGTGGCGCACGTGGCGGGCGTGCAGGCCACGCCGCCGTCGGCCGTGAGGCCGTTGTTGCCGCCGCACTCGTTGAAGCCGCCGCCGCCGCAGTACTGCGGGTTGGTGCACGACCCGCAGTTCAGCGATGCGCCGCAGCCGTCGCCCGTGACGCCGCAGGTGTACCCGAGCTGCGCGCAGGTCTTCGGGGTGCAGGCGACGCCGCCGTCGGCCGTCAGGCCGTTGTTGCCGCCGCACTTGTTGTACCCGCCGCCGCCGCAGTACGTCGGGTCGGTGCACGAGCCGCAGCTCAGCGTGCCGCCGCAGCCGTCGCCCGCGACGCCGCAGGTGTAGCCGAGGCTCTTGCACGTCTCGGGCGTGCACGCGACGCTGCCGTCGGCGTTCAGGCCGTCGTTGCCGCCGCACTTGTCGTAGCCGCCGCCGCCGCAGTACGCGGGGTTCTTGCACGTGCCGCAGTTGAGGACCCCGCCGCAGCCGTCGGCCGCGATGCCGCAGGTCTCGCCGAGCGCCGTGCACGTCGTGGGCGTGCAGGGGATTCCGCCGTCGGCCAGGAGGCCGTTGTTGCCGCCGCACTTGTCGAAGCCGCCGCCGCCGCAGTACTCGGGGTTCGAGCAGGTGCCGCAGTTGAGGGTGTTGCCGCAGCCGTCGGCCGCGACGCCGCACGTGTAGCCCAGGGCCGCGCAGGTCGTCGGCGTGCACGCCGGGCTGCTGCCGTCGACCGTAAGGCCGTTGTTGCCGCCGCACTTGTTGAAGCCGCCGCCGCCGCAGTACTCGGGATTCGTGCAGCTACCGCAATCGAGGACGCCGCCGCAGCCGTCGCCGGCGTAGCCGCAGGTGATGTTGAGGGTCTGGCAGGTCTGCATCGTGCAGCCACCGCCGTCGTCGCCGCTCCCACCGCCGTCGGTGTAGGTGTACGCGCCGCACTGGCTGTAACCGCCGCCGCCGCAGTACTGGCCGGTCGGGCACGACCCGCAGTCGAGCGAGCCGCCGCACCCGTCGCCGTTCATGCCGCAGGTGTAGCCAAGGTCGGCACACGTCTTTGCGATGCAGTTGGTGGTCATGGTGGCGTCGTCGCCACCGGTGAACACCATGCTGCTGTCCATCCCGTTGTCCGAGGCGTCGACCTCGGGTCCGGCGTTGTTATGCGACGCGCTGCCGCACGATGCTGCGGCAAAGGCGGGTATCGCGGCGACGACGAGCGTCGATAGCCACCGCATTCCGTAACGTGTACCCATTCGGGTCCTCCCGAAAATCTGCGGACGAATGCAAATCGTCCAGCGTTAGAATGTGCGCGAACGCCGGCCACGTTGCAATCGCAATTCGCGCGCTTTTCCTCGCGGCCCACGCGCCAAGCCGCCGCGCGAGACCATCTTTTTTCGGCACGCCCTACACGCGCCCACGCCCTTGCCGCGCGCCAAAGCACTTTGTGCGTCGCGCCGTATTTCGCTTCGCCAGCGCGGCGCAGCGGCGCGTCCCGAAGGGCCGGGAAAGATCGACGCGATGGCGGCTCGCCAAGGGCGACAAACGCGGCGTCCTGTCCCTCGCCTCGCTCGTCGAGCCTCCTTCCTTCGAGCCTCCTCTAAGAGAGGTGCGAGGCGGCGCTCATTCGAAGTCGATACGGAGGACGCACTGACGCGCGCCGCGAGCGCGACATGTCGGATGGGCGCCGCGGACCTTCTCGGCGCCGCTCAACCCGGCGGCGCGCTCAGAAAGGCTGGGTCAGCCTCATCCCCGCGTCTTCCTCCGGGGGCGGCATCCCGCGAATGCGCCGGGTCTCGAGGAACGAGACGAGCGTGGCGAGGTCGTCCGGCGAGACGTTGCCCGCGAAGGCGGGCATGTTCGTTCCGCCGTTGATGATCCGCAGCGTGAGGTCGTCCTTCGTGAGCAGGCTGCCGATGCGCGAGAGGTCGGGGCCGCGTCGGCCTCCGTGCCCCTCGATGCGGTGGCAGTTGATGCAGCCCTTGTCGTGGAAGACGCGCGCGCCGTCGGCCACGGGCCCGAAGCTCGCCCCGACGACGTCGGCCGACAGCGGCGCGACGTCGAAGTCGGGCGACCAGGGCGCCCGCACGCCCAGGATCCAGAGCGAGCCGACCATCATCACGCAGAACACCACCGCGGCGATGGCCCACGGACGCCGCCGGGGGCTCCGCTCGCCGCGGTTCGAGATCAGCGGGACGAAGAAGAGCACCGTGCCCGCGACGAGCGGGGCGCCGATGATGATGTAGTTCTCGATCGACGGCGGCATCAGCGCGAAGGCCGCGTAGTACCAGAGGAGGTACCAGTCGGGCTGCGGGTAGGCGCGGATCGTCGCCGGGTCCGGCGGCTTGCCCAGGCGCGGGGGGCCGAACACCGCGGCGGCAATCGCGATGCACGCGATCAGCCCGACCGAGAAGACGACGTCGCGCCACATCGCGTCGGGCCAGAAGGGCCGGCCGTGGCGCTTCATGCGCTCTTCGTAGTCGCGCCGGTACGTCTTCGGGTCCACCGGCTTGCCCGCCACCGGCGGCTCCGAGATGCCGTGGGAGCACCAGGAAGAGGTGAATCCCCACGAAGGCGAAGATGCAGGCGGGGACCAGGAACACGTGAATGGCGAAGAAGCGGCTCAGGGTGCCGCCGCCGACGGTGTCGCCGCCGAAGATGAAGTGCGCCAGCGCGGTCCCGAGGAACGGCACCCTCCCCGCCTGCTCGGCGGCGATGACGACCGACCACACGGCGGTCTGGTCCCATCGAAGGAGCTGCCCGGTGAACCCCATGAGAATGGTGAAGAGGAGGAGGAGCACCCCCGTCATCCAGTTCATCTCGCGCGGGTACTTGTACGCGCCGAAGAGGAACGTCTGCACCATGTGCACGCCGACCATGAGCACCATGGCCGACGCGCCGTAGTAGTGGAGGCCGCGGAGGAAGCTGCCGAACGTCGCCACGTTCGTGATGAACTGGAGCGTCTCGTAGGCCTGGCCCGCCGAGGGCACGTACGAGAAGGCCAGCGTGACGCCGGTCAGCACCTGGAGCAAGAAGGCGGCGAGGGTCGCGCTGCCGAACACGTACCACCACTTCGCGTCGGCGGGGACGTGGTGCTTCATGATCGGCCCGAGGGCCTTGCGAACACCGAGGCGGTCGTCGAGCCAGCGACCGAGCATGCGGAGGCGAGCGCGCATGGCCCTCGACCGATCGGCAGCGGGTCGGCCCGCACTTGCACTTCGTCGCCTTGCACGCGCGCCGGATAGCGCGAGAGGGCATGGGCGGCGGGCCCGCCGCGACCGACCCGTCCTCGTAGTAGACGCCGCCGTGGCAGGGGCACATGAAGAGGTTGGCGCCCGGCATCCACCGGACGGGGCACCCGAGGTGCGCGCAGTTCACGGAGAACGCGATGAACTCGTTCTCGCCGGTGCGGCGCAGCCACGCGGCGGTGTTCGCGGTGATCCCCGCCCAGGGCAAGGGCGACGCGTCGACGAGGCTCACGTTCGTGGTCTCGCCGACCTTGAAGTCGGCGAGCTTGCCGACCGCGCGCCAGACGACCGGCGCCGTCTGCAAGAGCGGCGAGAGGACGAACCCCGCCGCCGGCACCACGAGGCCCGCGCACCCCGCGCCCGCCCCGACGCACACCCGCGCGAGGAAGCGCCTCCGCTCCGGAGACACCGGCGCGGCGTCGTCCGGCAAATCGACTTCTTTACGTTGCGTCATGCCGAATCTCCCCGACCCAGACGAGCAATGCGACGAAGGCCAGCACGCCGCCCATGAGCACGAGCAGCGGCTGGCTGATCGAGCCCCCAGCCGAAGAGCATCAGGCCGAACGCGAAGAGCGCCGGCGCCGGCGTCGACCTCGGGAGGTGCTCCGGGAGGCTGCGGCCCCAGCCCGGAGGCGCGGGGGCCCGGGACGTCTCGCTCCGCGTCTCGGTCATTGGGTCTCCGGCGCCTCGACGTGCGGCGCGGAGTGGAAGCGGCTGACGAGCGCGAGGATCGCGACCGCGTACGCGAGACAACCCGGGACCCACATCAAGAGCCCGCCGAGCTCCTGGTCCACTGGCGGCGTGAGCCCCCAGGCGCCCCGCACGAGCGCCAGCGCGCCAATCGGGTCGCTCCCGTGGCCGTAGGCCGCGCACACCTCGACCGGCGAGAAGGTGATCGCCACGCCGAGGACCGTGCACGCGGCGCAGGCCGTGAAGAGGTACGCGACGGCGCCCGCCTCGGGCAGGCGCTGGTCGAGGCGCGGCCCGAGGATCGGCCACCAGAACGTCGCCCCCAGGAGCGGGAGGGTCGCGCTCTGCAGCGCCTGCACGCCGGGGTTCGTCGCCGCGGCGTTGCACAGCATCGGCGCGTGCCAGAATCCACATGGCCCCCACGCCGGCTCCCCACGACGTCGCCCAGGGCCACCGCGCGACGCCCCCCGCGCCGGCGCGGGTGCTCCGCGGGATCGCCAGGAGCGCCAGCGGCGGCGCGACGAGGCAGAGGAGCATGTGCTGCAGCATGTGGGCGCTGAACAGCGTCCCAGCCGCGAGCGCCGCGATCGGCGACATGAGCGCGATCGCCACCGCGGCCGCGGCGGCGACGAGCGCCGCGGTGCGCGCCGGCTGCGTGAAGCGGAAGCGCGCGAGGTGCGCGCCGAGCGCGATCGCCAGCATGAGCGCGACCTCCGGCCGCCACATCCACGTCTCGAGAAGGAGCTGCCTGCGCCGTCATATCGCCCCCCGCAGGTAGACGACCGAGAAGACGACGAGCCACACGACGTCGACGAAGTGCCAGTAATACCCGACCGCGCGCAGCCCGTCGGCCATGCGGCCCGCCGGGGGCCGCCGGTAGGCGAGCGCGAAGAGAATCGCCAGCGCGAGGAGCCCCGCCGTGACGTGCAGACCGTGGAACCCGGTCAGGGTGAAGAACGTGGTGGTGAAGAGGTTGGTCTCGAAGGTCACGCCCGTCTCGACAAGCCGGGCCTACTCGGCGCCCTGGCCGGCGAGGAAGCTGAAGCCGAGCGCGATGGTCGCGCCCAGCCAGAAGACGCCGCGCGAGTGCGCGCCCGGCCGCGTAGCGCCGCTCCGCCCGCCAGAACGTGACGCTGCTCGCGAGCAGGCAGCACGGTGAAGAAGCCCGTGCGCGCCGCGTCGAGGCTCTTCTGCGGGGTCGGCCCGCCGCGCGAGATGGCCGAGTAGAAGACGTAGGCGATGATGAGCAGCATGAAGAACACCGACCTCCGAGGCGATGAACGAGAGGACCGCGACCTTCGCGGGCGTGGGCCGCCGGGCCTCGGCCGGCTCGTCGGGGCCGACGGTCGCGTCGGGCGCCTCGGGGTGCGCGAGATCCCAGAGCGGCCGGCGGCTGCGGACCGGCGGCACGAAGTCGAAGTTGTGCTCGGGGGGCGGCGACGGCGCCGCCCACTCGAGCGTCC
Organism: uncultured delta proteobacterium; assembly: GCA_963797395.1. Lineage (GTDB taxonomy): Bacteria > Myxococcota_A > Polyangia > Polyangiales > Polyangiaceae > Palsa-1150. The sequence continues at coordinate 1,430,856 of CAWCPA010000006.1, read as the reverse complement.
ACGCGCTCCACGGGTTGTCGCCCGGCGACCTCCCCGAACCGGAGCGACCAGAGCACGTTGACCACGAGCACCAGCGCCGCCGCGCCGAGGAGGAACGCGCCCACCGTCGACACCATGTTGAGCGCGCCCCAGTACGGCAAGTCGGGGTACGTGTAGACGCGGCGCGGCATGCCGATGAGCCCGAGGAAGTGCTGGACGAAGAAGGTCAGGTTGAAGCCGACCACCATCACCCAGAAGTGTCAGCGCGCCCCAGCCGCTCGTCGAGCATGCGGCCCGTCATCTTCGGGAACCAGTAGTAGATGGCGCCCATGACCGCGAAGGCCGTGCCGCCGAAGAGCACGTAGTGGAAGTGGGCGACGACGTAGTACGTGTCGGTCATCTGCCAGTCGATGGGGGCGACCGCGAAGGTGATCGCCGCTCAGGCCGCCGATCACGAACTGGAGGAGGAACGCGACCGCGAACAGCATCGCGGTCCGTCAGCGGATCGACCCGCCCCACATCGTCGCGACCCAGTTGAAGATCTTCACGCCCGTCGGCACCGCGATGAGGAGGCTCGAGGCGGCGAAGATCGCGTCGGCCACGCGCCCGAGGCCCACGGTGAACATGTGGTGCGCCCAGACGCCGAAGCTCAGGACGGCGATCGCCACGGTGGAGGCCGCGACGAACGCATATCCGAAGATCGGCTTGCGCGAGAACGACCGGGACGATCTCGGAGATCATCCCGAACGCGGGCAGCACCATGATGTAGACCTCCGGGTGGCCGAAGCTCCAGAAGTAGTGCTGCCAGAGGATCGCCGAGCCCCCGCCCGAAGGCAGGAAGAGCTGCGCGCCGAACAGGCGATCGGCGAGGAGCAGCACGCACGATGCCGTGAGCGCGGGGAGGGCCATGACGCTCAGGATCGAGTTGACGAACACCATCCAGACGAAGAGCGGCACGCGCCGCATCGTCATGCCGGGCGCGCGGAGCGAGAGCGTCGTGGCGATCAGGTTGATCGAGCTCGCGATGGTGCTGATACCGAGGAGGAGGAGCGCCATGGCCCAGTAGTCGGCGCCGCGGACGATCCCGGTGAAGGGGGTCTCGCTGAGCGGCGCGTAGCTGAACCAGCCGACGTCGGGCGCGCCGCCGGCGAGCCAGCTGAAGTGCAGGACGAAGCCCCCCATCGGGAACAGCCAATACGCCAGCGCGTTCAGCCGCGGGAACGCGACGTCGCGCGCGCCGATCTGGAGCGGCACGCAATAGTTGGCGAAGCCGGTGAGGACCGGCATCACGACGAGGAAGATCATCGTCGTGCCGTGCATCGTGAAGATCTGGTTGTACGCCGCGGGCGAGAGCACGTGCGACCGCGGGAAGGCGAGCTGCGCGCGGACGAGCAGCGCCTCGACCCCCCCCACGAGGAAGAAGAACAGCGACGTCCAGAGGTACAGGATGCCGACGCGCTTGTGGTCGACGGTGGCGACCCACGAAAACCAGCCGGTCTTCGACCGCGCGCCCCTGGACCTCGAGCGGAATGGCGGGGGCGGTCATCGGCGCTCCTCCAGGTAGGCGACGAGGTCGCTCACCTCGTCGTCCGAGAGCTTGAAGTCGGGCATGCGGCAGCCCGGCTTGATCGACTGGGGATCGTGCAACCAGGCCCGGAGGTCTTCGGGCGTCTGATCGGTGACGCCGGCCCCGAGCGTCTTGCGGGTCACGACGTGCGTGAGGTCGGGCGCGACCCGGCCCCCGAAGCCCCGCCCCGCGACGGCGTGGCAGTTCCCGCACGCCTCCGCGCGGAAGACGCGCTCGCCGCGCGCGGCCGCGCCGTTCGAGGGCGCCGGCGCGGGCGCGAGCTGGGCCCTCTGCCACGCGTCGAAGTCGGCCTCGGGCTCCGCGAAGACGAGCAGGCGCATCCACGCGTGCTGCGCGCCGCAGTACTCGGCGCACGTGCCGCCGTAGGCGCCCGGCGCGTCCGCGCTGAGCCAGAGCGAGTTGGGGTGGCCGGGGACGGCGTCGATCTTCCGGGCGAGCTGCGGGACCCAGAAGTCGTGGATCACGTCGGCCGACTCGATCCGCAGGAGCAGCGGCCGCCCGACCGGGATGTGGATCTCGTTGGCCGTGACCGCGCCCGACGGATACCGGACCTCCCACCACCACTGGTGGCCGACGATCGTGAGATCGGGCGCCCGGTCGGGCGCCGGATCGGACCGCGCCATCGTCGCGATCGTCAGGACGAAGAGCCCCGCGACGATGCCGAGGGGCACGACCGTCCAGAGGACTTCGAGCTTGCGGTTCCCGGTGAGCTGCGGCGGCTCGGCCGCCCCCGCCGCCCCGCGGAACTTGAAGAGCGAGTAGGCGATGGCCGCGGCCACGCCGAGGCCGATGACCGCGCACACTCCGAGCGTGACCCAGAAGGTGTGGGCGATCGCCGCGGCGAACGGCGAGCTCGGCGCGAACGGAGACTGGGTGCCCGTCGGAATCCCCCCGCCCATGCGCGGCTACGTAAGACCCTCGCGCCCCCGTGTCACGCGACGCGCTCGCTGGAAAAAAGCGAAAATCGTCTCGCGCTCAGCTGGGCAGGCCGAGCTCTCTCCAGTGGACCATTCCGCCCGCCAGGCTGGCCACGCGCGCCACGCCCGCCTTCTTCAGGATCGCCGCGGCCAGCCCGGAACGCCGGCCCGTCTGGCACACGACGACGACCGGCCTGTCGCCCGCCGCCCCGACCTCGGGCGCTCGCGCGCGCAGCTCGTCGAGCGGAATGAGGCGCGCCCCGTCGAGGTGGCCGAGTTCGCCGCCGTACTCCGCCGGCGAGCGCACGTCGATCACGCTCACCTCGCCGCGATGGGCCGCGACCCACTCGGCGCCGATCTCGGTCTGGCCCCCGTACGTCGCGATCACCGGACCCCAGTCGGGCCGCGACGGGAGGCGCCCGTCCTCGGGCTCGCCGGCGCGCATGTTCGCGGGCAGAGCGATCGCGAGCTGCTTCGGGTGCGGCAGGCCGAGGTTTTCCATGTAGCCCACGAAGTCTTCCTCGCGGGCGCCGCCGCCGATGCGCGGGTTGTACGCCCGCTCTTCGCCGATGGTGCTCGAGGTCCGTCCTTCGTAGTCGTGCGCGGGGTACACGGCGCACGCGTCGGGCAGCGTCAGCAGCCGGTCGCGAATCGAGCGGAACAGGCGGTGCGCGTCCCCCTGCTGGAAGTCGGTGCGGCCGGCGCCGCGCACGAGGAGCGCGTCGCCGGTGAACGCCAGCCGGTGGTCGGTCGTGACCAGCGACAGACACCCGGCCGTGTGGCCGGGCGTCGCGCGGACCTCGAGCGCCTCGGCGCCGAAGCGGACGACGTCGCCGTCCGCGAGCGGGACGTCGACGTTGTCGGCGCCGTAGGCGCCCGAGAGCCCGATGCGGCTCCCGAGCGCCATCTTCATGAGCCACGCGCCGGTCACGTGATCCGCGTGGCAGTGCGTGTCGATGGTGAGCAGCAGCTTCAGCCCGAGCTCGCGGATCAGCGCCGCGTCGCGGGCGTGCTGCTCGAACACCGGGTCGAGGAGCACGGCTTCGCGCGTGCGCTGGTCCGCGAGCAAGTACGAATAGGTGCTGGAGGCCGGGTCGAAGAGCTGCCGGAAAATCATGAGTTCACCAGCCCCACCAGAGAGAGACGACCCGCACATTCGTCGCACATCGCGGGCAGCGAGGCGCGCGAAAGGAGCCGCACGTCCGCGCCGGCGCCCCGCGTCACCGCGCCGGCGCTCCCGAAGCGGCCGGCGGGATGAGCGCCGCGGTCGCGGCCCTCCAATCGGCCCGCGCGAACGGCTCGTCGTCCCCGGCGGGATCGAGCCGCCGGGCTTCCTCGAGCTTGTCGAAGCACGCCCGCCACCGCCGGGCCCCGCAGTCCGCGTGGGCCTCGTCGCGCAGGTCGCTCGCCCGCGTCATGACGTGCGACGCGAGCCACGTGGGGCTCGGCGTGTCGGGACGCGCGGAGGGCTCTTGCCCGTCCAGCCAGTGCGCGATCTCGCCGCCCGGCCTGCCGAGGAAGGCGAGCCCGCCGAGCGCGAGCGCCCCCGCAATCAGCCACACGGCGGGCGGGCCGCGCCTGCGGCGCTTGCGCGGCGCCGGAGGGGCGGCCGTCTGCGGGCCCACCATGCGGCCGAGCCTGTCGCTGAGGGCGCGCGCGGCGGCCGGATCGATGCCCGCCGCGGCGAGCTCGCGCTCGATCTGCTCCTCCGTGAGCCCCGCGATGCGGTCCATTTCGCGCGCGTCGTCCTCGACGACGGCGCGCTCGGCCGCGTCCTGCGCGCCCATGGCCTCGAGCGCGCTCCAGGCCTCCGTCGCCGATCGCTTGCGGGCCGAGGTCATTCGGCCACTTCACCTTCGCGCGCCCCGGTCGCATCGACCTTCACGTCTTCCGCCTTCGCTCGCTCCACGGCGCGCGCCACGCGGTCGCGCGCCTCGTAGACCGCCGGGACCTCGACGCCCATCCAGCCCGCCTGCTCCGCCGGCTGGTCGATGCCCATGACCACGAGCTCGAGCACCGCCGTCGCGGCCTCGTCGCCCGCGAGGGCGGCGCGAAGGCGGGCGAGAGCGGCTTCGCACCGGGCCTCGGCCTCGGCGGAAGGCGGACGCGCGGCCGGGAGCGCGGCGGGGGCCGAGCCGGGCGCGGGCGTGCGGGACGTGCGCTCCTGCGCGCGGGTGAGGAGGCTGCGGAGCGCGCTGGCCATGGCACGCGCCATGTCGGGGTGGCGGGCGGTGTCGAATCCGCCGCGCGCCGCAGAACACGTCCATGACGGCGGTCTGCACGAGGTCGAGCGCCTCGACGGGCTGCGCCCCGCGCGAGCACGCGAAGACGAGCGCGCGCGGCGTCACGGCCTTCCAGTCGGCACGCGCCAGCACGATGCGCTGCGAAGAGCGGATGTCCGCGGGCGGCATGAGCCCCACGAAGAGGACCCTAACACTTCCCCCGTCGACCTCTAGCCGCCTCTCGCGACGAGGCCGCTCCAATCTCGGCTTCGCCGGACTCAGCGGAGGTCCGCCCCTCCGGGTGGAGCGGACCTCGCGCCCCGTCACGCGCTCAGTGGGCGTTGATGTTGTTGGGCGTCCCGGGCGGGAGCTCCTGGCTCACCTTGAGGACCACGTTGCCGATCTGCCGGTACTCGAGCAGATCGTTGTTGGGCGTCTGCACGCCGTAGCCCGCGAACGTCATGCTGAGGTGCGTGGAGTCGATCTGCACGGCCGTCGGCGCGTAGAGGCGCTCCGCGAACCAGGGCTGCGTCGGGACGATGGGCGGGTTGGCCGGGATCGTCACCGTCTCGCCGGTCGCCTGGTTCTTCGTCGTGATCGGGTTGATCGAGGCGATGGGGCTGTTGATGTCGTTGTAGACGGTCCAGTTCACCATGTCGGAGGACTCGGCGTATCCGATGTAGTGGAACGCGTCCGAGTCCCCGTCGAGGCAGTTGCCGGCCGAGAAATAGAGGCCCCAGCGCGAGCCGTCCCCGTAGATGTCGATGAGCGTGCCGCGCGGGCTCACCCAGCGCGTCTTGTTGTAGTCGACGGTCGTCGGGTCGCTCAGGCCGTTCACGGGGCCGAGGTCGGTGAAGTGCACGCCGTCGGTGGTCGTCGCGCGGCGGACCGTCGCGATGTCGTGGTTCGTCTTCCCGCTGAACGGCGCCTTGGTGCACTGCTGGTCGGCGGGCAGCGCGGTGGCGCCGGTGTTGTCGCCGCTGAGGATCTTCTGCACCCAGAGCACCGTCACGGGGGAGCCCGCCGCGGCTGTCGCCGACGTCGGGAAGACCGCCATGATGCCGTCGGGGTCCGTGAGGCCCACGGTCTGCTGGATGTCGATGGGCGTGCCCGAGTCGGGCGTCTGGTCGAGCGTCGAGCTGATGGACTTGATGTCGTTATTGCCCGGCTCGGAGTTGTTCGTATTCCAGATCGGGAACTTGTTGCTCGAGCCGCCGTTGCCGTTCGTCCCCGAGAGGTTGATGACCCAGAGGGGGGCGCCGTCGACGATCTCCGTGGACGTGCCGGAGATGTCGTTCGTGTTGCGGTCGAGCATGTAGAGGTACTGGCCGGTCGCGGCGTTGCCGGCGCCGGGGAGCTGGATGATGGCCGCGTGGCCCCAGCCGTCGTCGTCCTGCGAACCGTTGGCGGAGATGTAGTTCGCGTTCGTGTCGTTCACCGTCGCCGGGCAGCCGGTCGCCGTCGCCGTCGCCGAGTACCCGCCGCTGAACGGGTTCGTGTAGTCCGGGTCGAGCTCCAGGACGTTCTGCATGAAGTACCAGGTCTTGCCGTCGTCATCGGACTCGGCGACCAGGAGGGCCTCGTCGATGTCCTTCGGACGCCAGTCGAACAGACCGATGATCGGCGTGATCCCCGCGTCGGGAGCGAACGCGTTCGGCGAAGGCGTGTTGGTCGTCGTGTAGACGAGCGGGAAGTACGCGGGGGTGAGCGGCACCATCGGATCCGAGCCGGCGGTCGTCTCGAACTTCGAGCCGGTGACGTGGGTGATGCGGGTGGGCGCGCCGCCGTCCGTCGGGTAGTTGCAGAAGCCGTACGCGGGGTCGGGGACGTTGCCCGACGCGAGGAACGGCGGGCCGCCGTCGTTCGACGCGATCGTCTGCGAGTCGTTCGAATCGGGCGAGAGGTTCGCGATCATGAAGGGCGTCGAGCCGTTCTTCGAGCCTTCGCCGATCGCCGTGCCCTGGTCGATCATCGCGAGGACCGGGCCCTGCCCGCTCTCGAGCGTCGTCACGAGCGCCTGGGCGGCCCCGCCATCCGCCGCGTCGGGCGAAACGCCCGCATCCGAGGGCGCGTCGAACGGAGCATCCGCAACCCCGCCGTCCGCGATGGCGCCGTCCGCGAGCGCGCCGTCGTTGCTCGCGTCCGGGCTGCTCGCCGCGGCGTCTTCGCTCGTCGAGGCGTCCGGGTGGCTGCCCGACGCGGTCGCGTCCGGGCCCGCGTCGGGGCCGGGCGGCGGCGTCGTGCTGTCGTCCCCGTTGCCGTTGCACGCGGCGACCACGGCCATCGCGGCGGCCATCGCGGAGAGAGGAGTCAGGACGGTGAGAAGGCGCTTCATCTTCATTCTTGTCTTTTCTCGGCGCTCGAAGGTCGCGCCGACCTCGGCTGCGCAATCTCGAAGGGCTGCGTTACGATTCCATGAAGCGTCCGTGACTTCATCAGGGCTTCCGCGTTTTCGAAGCGCGCCGTTAGGCCGCGGTTAGGGCAGGACGAGGGCCGCAGCGTGCCTGACCCGCGGCGCTTTGCCCCTCGCGGCCCCTTCTCGTGCTCGAGGGGCGCTCGCGTCGCTGAATCACTCCACGCAGACGATCTCGCTGCCCATTCGCGCCGCGTGGAAGTCCGGCGCCGGGCACGAGACCATGCACGCCACGCCCGAGCACGTCGGGTCGCTGGTGCGCGGGATCGTATAGGTGCAGCCGCCCGGACCGCAGGCCCACGCGATGTCGCTCGCGGGGTCGTGCCCCATCGAGCCGGGCGCCGCGAGGACGCACGCGCCGGTCAGGTTCACGTAGCCCGCGGGGCACTGGCCGGCGACGGGGCACACGCCGTCGTGGCGCGGGCTGCCGTCGGGGCACGGCGTCGCGCACGTCGCCCGGATGCTGTCGGGCACGTAGCCCGCCGAGCACGAGGTCGTGCCGCGCGTCCGCCGCGGGCGCCCGGTGGGGTCGCGGTCGATTGGCTCGGCGTCGAGCGCGATGATCTGGCGCGCCCACGCGGTCACCGTCGCCTCGTGGATCCAGGCGTACCCGCCGTCGCCCCAGAGCGTGCCCCAGCTATTGTGCGCGAGGAAGTACGTGCCGTGGGGGAGGTGCGCGTAGCCCGCGAGGACCAGGGCGTGCCCCGCGTCTTCGCCGCCCGACTTCGTGTAGTTGGGCACGTAGCGCGACCCGGCGCGCCCCTTCGGCACGAAGGCGTCCGGCACCTCCATCCCCACGATGATGTCCTGCCCCGCCGCGATCTTCGCGGCCAACGTGCCGACGTCGGGCGGGGTCGAGAGGTACTCGACCTCGGTGAGCTCGCCGATGGGCGTGGACTCGAGCTTCCGCAGGCGCGCGTCGTCCACGGCGTTGCCGCAGGGCGACTTCGAGCCCGCGGGCAGGTCGGCGCAGGGCACCCAGCCGGTCGCCTCCTTCGCGTCGAACGGGAACGACTGCTCCGCGCCCATCCGCTGCCCGAGGTTCGACGAGAGCGAGGTCTCGACGAACGGCGAGTGGTAGCGCGACCAGATGAGCATCGTGCTCGCGGGCGAGACCTTGCCGCTCCAGTGCAAGAGCGCGTGGTCGATCGCGGCCGCCGTGGCGAACGCGGTGCACGCGGGGGCGGAGCCCTGGTCGCGCGTCGGGCCCTCCGTGCCGTCGAAGCGGTGGTCGGCGATGGCCGGCAGGGTCGCCGGGTCGCGCCGGAGGAGGCGCCTCGCGACGAGGAGCTCGGCTCCGCCGGCCGGCTTCTTCCCGAAGAGGAGCGACTTCGCGCACGCGAGCGGCGCCGTGTAGTTGCCCGTCCAGACGGCCCGGCACGGGTGCCTGCTCGCCCGGGTCTCGGCGGGCGCCTCCGAGGGCGCCTCGTGCGCGTCGAGGGTCGGAAGGTCCGGCAAGGCCGGAACGGCGGGCTTGCCGGCCCGTAGCGGAGGGGGCTTCCTGGCCGCCGAGTCTTCCCGGGGCGCGAGGGTCGCCGCCCCGGCGTCGTCCAGGGTAGGGCCGAGAGAAGGGCCGTGGCAGGCGGCAACGAGAGCGAGCGCGAGGGCGAGGGCGAGGGCGAGGGTGGGGAGCGCGGCTGTCCGCATGACCAAGCGGCCATCGTACGCGCTTCGAGCGGGGGGGGAGGCGACCGCGACCGTAGCCATCGCCAAATCCGTCTCACGGCCGACTTCGAAAATTGTCACTTGGGCGAAGTGCCTCAGCTTCTCCCGCGGGGTATAAGGCGATGTGATGCTCAGCCCTCTCGTCGGAACGTCGGTCCTCGTGGTCGACGATGACGCCGACAGCGCCGAAGTCCTCTCCGCCAGCCTGGAGGCGACGGGGGCCAAGGTGCGCGTCGCTTACCGCGGGGCCGAGGCGCTCGCGCTCGTGCGCGGCTGGACGCCGGACGTCCTCCTCCTCGACATCTCGATGCCCGAGATGGACGGCCACCAGCTCCTCGAAGCGCTCCGCCGCTCGCCCGAGCTCCGCGCCCGCCCCGCCATCGCGGTGACCGCGAACACGCGGGAGCGCGACCGCCACCGCGCGGCGCAGTCGGGCTTCTCGGTCTACGTCGCGAAGCCGTTCGACCTCGACGCGCTGGTCCACATCCTCGAGCGGGTGACGAACAAGCGCGACGAGCCGCCGGCGGTCCGCGACCTCCAGACGATCCTCGAGACGCAGGGCCTCCACGAGGCCCTGGGGTCGCTCAACCGCCGCACCCACTACCGGTTCACGGCCCTCAACCGGTTCGACGGCGACGGCGTCCGCAACCTGTACCTCTTCGATCGCGAAGACCCGGTGGCCGTGCGCGGTTCGGAGATCTGCCTGAGCGAGGACTTCTGCCTCGAGCTGAAGCGGACGCGCCGCCCCCTCGTGGCCACCGAGGCCCTGATCGCGTCGGGCGTCCGCCGGCGCTCGATCTTCAACGCGTACTGCGGAGTGCTCCTCCGGCACTTCGATGGCACTCCGTTCGGTACGCTCTGCCACTTCGGGGAGGATGTGCCGCCCGCATCGGGGGACCCGCTCGCCGTCCTCCTCCTCGCGGCGCCCATTCTGGCCGAGGGGCTCGTCCCCAAGCTCGACTAGGTCGGACGAGCGGCGCTCGAGGGCATCTTCTCGTCGCGACGCGCGCATCTCCGAGCGCAAGGGACGGACGCCTTCGCGCGACGGGCGCATGCCTGAATGCGACCGAGGCGTCCCTGAGCGTGAGGGAGGCATCCGTGAACGTGACGGAGGCATCCCTGAGCGTGACGGGCGTGGTCGTGAGCGCGACCGGTACAGCCCTCGGCGACAAGGGCACGTTCCGTCCGCGAGAAAGATGCGTCGCTGAGCGCGAGAGGCGCGTCCCTTCGCGTGACGGACGCGCGACTGGGCGAGACGGGCGCACTCCTCGACGTGACCGATACGGCCATCCGCCATGGGAGACACGTCCTTCCGCGAGAGACGTGCGCCCGTGAGCGACAAGGATGCCCGCGCGAGCGAGAGAGCCACGTCCCTCCGCGAGACGCGTGCACCCCTCACCGAAAGGGCCGCGCGACGAAGCGAAAGAAGCGCGGTCCTGAAGACCAGGGAAGCCGCCCCCGAAGCGAAGGCTTGACGAGGCACGCATCAAATGGCACCAATTGGTTACCTGTTCGGGTCCCACGGCCATGTTTGGCCATTCTGGGCCTACCTACGGGTACTCGAAAGGTTACGAGACATGCATCGCGCCCTCGCCCACGCCGACGTGTTTCGCGCCATCGCCGACCCCACGCGGCGGGCCATCCTCGATCGGCTGCGCGCCGGGCCGGCGGCGGTCAACGCCCTCGCCGACGCCTTCCAGCAGACGAGGCCCGCGGTCTCGAAGCACCTGCGCGTCCTTCGCCTCGCGAACCTCGTCACCGAGGAGCGCGCGGGCCGCGAGCGCGTGTACCAGCTCCGCCCCGCGCCGCTGCAGGAGGTCGTGGGGTGGCTGGAGGGATATCGCTCCTTCTGGGCGATGAACCTCGATCGCCTGAAGCGGCACCTGGAGAAGCCGAGATGACCACGAAGCCCTTCGGGTCGAGCGCGCGGGCCGTCGCCGACGTCGGCGCGGGCGTGGTGCTCGCCAACGTCGAGATCGCGGCGACCCTGGAGCGCGTCTTCCAGGCCCTCACCGATCCCAAGGAGCTCGTCGTCTGGTGGGGTTCGCCCGAGACGTACCAGGCCCACACGTGGGAATCCGACCTTCGCGTCGGCGGGCAGTGGCGCGTCGAGGGGAGAGGCGCCGACGGCAAGCCCTATTCGGTCTACGGGGAGTTCCTCGAGATCGACCCGCCCAGGAAGCTCGTGCAGACCTGGCAGCACGACTGGGACGCGAACCACCCGCAGACGCGCATCACCTACACGCTCGACGCCGTTCCGGGCGGCACGCGGGTCACCGTGCGCCACGAAGGCTTCGTGCGGCGCCCCGAGTCGTGCACGTCGCACGGCAGGGGCTGGGAGCGCGTGCTCGCCTGGCTCCAGGCGCACCTCGAGGACCTCGCCCGCCACGGGCTCTGAGAGAAGGAGAACCGAACATGACGTGGATCGCTCGCCACATGAACCCCTTTCGCATCGCGAGCTACCTGCTCGGCTTCTATACGCTCGGGCACACGCTCGGCGCGGTGGTGAACGTGCCGCGCTTCGGCCTCGAGAGCGACGCCGTGGTGGCGGCGATGACCGACGTGCACGTCCGCGCGCAGGGTGCAGACTGCACGTGGTACGGCTTTTACCGAGGCTTCGGCGTCTTCGTGTCGGTGTTCCTGGTCTTCTCGAGCGTCCTCGCGTGGCGGCTCGGCGCCGCGACCGACAAGGACCGCGAGGCCCTGCGGTTCGTGGCGTGGGCGCTCCTCGCGAGCCAGATCGGCGGGCTGGCCGCCGCGTGGGCGTACTTCTTCCCGGCGCCGACCGCGTTCTCCACCGCCATCTGCGCCTTCCTCGCCATCGGCATCGCGCGGGACCTGCGACGCCCGCAAGAAGGGACCCTGGCCGCGTCATGAGCACGAACGACCGAGGGAACGACGCTCCCGTCACGCTTCCGCACGTGAGCAACGAAGAGATCCAGGCGCTCCTCAAGCAGTCCAAGGTCTACAGCCTGGTCATCTTGAGGCCGGGACCGCGGCGGAACGAGCCCGGCTCGGACGCGATCATCCTGGAGCACGGCAAGCGGAACGTCGCGCTCCGCGCCGCCGGCCTGCTCTCGGTGGTCTGTCCGGTCGCCGGCGGCGGCTCCGTCGCCGGTGTCGGCATCTTCGACGCGGCGCTCGACGTGGTCGAGCGCTTGATGCAGGACGACCCTGCGATCAAGGCGGGCGTGCTCGCCCACGAGATCCACGCGTGCCGCAGCTTCCCGGGCGACCGCCTGCCCTGAAAGAGCTACGGCCAGAACCGCGTTCGTGCCCGTCGCGTCGGTCTACGAGCCGGCGACGACGATGCGCCCCAGCGCAACCCGGCGTTTCCGGCTTCATCGGGCCTCTTCAGGTCTCTTGCACGGTCACGCGGATCATCTTCACGGGCGTCCGGGGGCGGTCGCTCCCGTCGGTGGGGGTCTTCTCGATCTTCTGCACGACGTCCATGCCGGAGAGCACCTTGCCGAACACGGGGTGCTGCGAGCCGGGCGTGAACCAGTCGAGGTAGGCGTTGTGCACGGTGTTGATGAAGAACTGGCAGCTGCCGGTGTTCGGCGCGCCGGTGTTCGCCATCGAGAGCGTGCCCGGCTCGTTCGAGATCTTCGCGTTGGCGGGGTGCTCGTCGCGGATGGTCCCGTCGGGGCCGTCGCCCGTGCCCGCGCGGGGGCTCTTCGGGTCGCGGCTGTGGGGGCAGCCGAACTGCAGCATGAAGCCGTCGATCACGCGGTGGAAGTGCAGCCCGTCGTAGAAGCCGCTCTTGGCGAGCTTGACGAAGTTGCCCGCGGTGAGGGGCATCTTGTCGGTGAAGAGCTCGACGGTGATGCTGCCGAGAGAGGTCTCGAGGGTGGCGGTCGGGTTGGGCATGGGGCGGGAGACTAGCTCAGAAGTTCTTCCGGGCGAGCCAGGCTCCCGTGCGCACGGCTTGCACGTTCACCCAGGCGGAAGGAGCCGTGCCCATGCGACTCGAATCTCAGCCCCGCCGATCCGACGCTCGCCCCCTACGGGCTACGGGCCGCGAAGACCGTGGCGACGGCGCGCGGGCCGCTGCACCCGACCCAGCGGTCGATGCTCGAGCTCGCGCAGCGCCTCGTGCTCGAGACCGACGTCGACCTGGACGCGCTCGCGCCGATCACCCCCGCCGAGGTCGCGGCCGCGGTGGTCGCCCCGAAGGCGCGCGAGCGCATCGTGCGGGGGCTCGTCCTCACCTGCGTGGCCCGCGGCGAGAATCGCTCGCGAGGACGCGGCCGCGCTCGAGCGGTTCGCCCGTGCCCTGGGCGTCGACGAGCACGGGGTCGTCCACCTGCGCCAGCTCGCCGAGGGGCGCATGGCGCTCCTCACCTACGACGTGAACCGCCGCGCGTTCACCGGCCGCGCCGCCGCGGAGGCGCGCGAGGACGAAGGCGTCCTCTCGCTCTTGCGCGCCGCGGGCGCGCGCGCCGGCCTGCGCGAAGACCCGGCCACCTCGGCGAAGTACCAGGCCCTCGCGACCTACCCCGACCGCACGCTCGGCCGGCAGCTCTGGGCGTACTACGAGCGCAACGCGTTCCCGATCCCGGGCAAGCTCCGCTCGATCCCCGCCTTCGCGACCGTCCACGACCTTTGCCACGTCCTCAGCGGCTACGGCGTCGACGGGCCGGGCGAGATCGAGGTCGTCGCCTTCCAGGCTGCGTTCAGCGAGCGCGATCCGCTGAGCACCCTCTTCGTGGCGGTCCTCCAGGCGCACATGGGCGTTCGCCTCGTCGCGATCGCGAAAGGCAGGAAGGGCGCGCTCGACGAGCCGGAGATCCTCGAGCGCATGGTGCGCGCCGCGAAGCGCGGGTCGCACGTGAAGCGCGACCTCTTCGATCACTGGGACTACTGGCCCGAGCTCGCCAAGGACATCGACGTCGTGCGGAGCGAGCTCGGGGTCGTGCCGGCCGAAGCGGGGCCCGGCTAGGCGCCCGCGGCGCCCTCGATGGTCGTGTGGATCGCCGCGCCGTGCAGCACCGTCTTCGTCACGGGCGTCTTGCCCGCAATCTCGAGGAGCCGCTCGCGCTGGGCCTCGTCGAGGGCCTTCGAGAAGCGCAGCGTCCGCTCGATGCGGTCGACCTCGCCCTCCTTCACCATGCGAAGGCCGACGGCGATCGCCCCGACGTCCCAGCCCTTCTTCTCCGCGTACATCCGCAGGGTGATCGAGGTGCACGCCCCGAGCGCCGACAGGAGCAGCTCGTACGGACGCGGTCCCGCGTCGGTGCCGCCGCGCGCCTCGGGCTCGTCGGCCACGAGGACGTGCTTGCCGGTACGGATGTCCTGCGCGTAGCGGGCCTCCCGCGACTCGACCTGAACGCTGGCGATGATCGTCATGGACATCGACCTTAGCGCGGCTCGGGACCAGGCCGCCGGCCACCCGAGAACCCGCCGAGCAGCCGCACGTGGAAGAGCAGCACCGTGTCGGCCAGCTTCACGACCGCGTCGAAGTCGAGGGTTCCGGTGGCGCGGTGCTGGTCGTCGATCCGACGCGCGAGCTCCACGATCCGCCGCCAAGGGGTGGCGACGGGCGTCCCTACCGCTCTCGGCGCCTTCCCCGAGACAGGCGTGGCCTTTGGGTCCGACTTCTCGGTCTCCGCGTTCGCCTCCTCGCCGTCCGGGGACGACGCAGGCTCATCGAAGAACACTGCTGAGCTCACGACGACGCCCTTTTCCCTGCGGGCTCACGCGCCGCCGGATGGCGCGGAATGGGTCGGGTCCCGTGCGCTCACGAGCGTCGCCGTAGGACGGCGCCCGGAATGGCGTTCTCCTACGCTACAGTCCCGCCTCGGTCAAACCGGAACCGGCCCGGCGTTGAGCAAACAGGAGATCGACCCACGTGAGCGACGTCGCCGCCTTCCTCCGCGAGTCACGCCGGCTCGCGCGTCAGAACCGGGACCATCTCGACCAGCTCCTGTCGCAGGCCCAGGCGGCGGCGCTCCGCCTGGCTGCGCATGTCGCGGAGCCCTCCGACCTGGATCTCATCGAGGAGCTGAACGTCCGGGACGAGGAGCTCCGCGCCGTAGCGGACGAGCTTCGCGAGCAGGTGGAGTCGATGCGACACGCCGCCACACTGCTCGAACGAGAGCGCTCCAAATATCTGAGCCTCTTCGTCGACGCGCCCGAGGCCTACCTGGTCACGAACCTGGGCGGCGTCATCGAAGAGGCCAACCTGGCCGCTTCCGGCCTCTTTCGCGCCGAACCCGGGGGCCTCGCCGGGCGCCCTCTCGTCAGCTACGTCGCCCGGCGGGACACGCGGGCCTTCCGCCGGCTGCTCCACGAGCTCCTCGACGCCCGACCCGCCCCGCAGGAGCCCCTCCGCGCCGTCCTCCGCATGCGCCCCCGCGGCCAGGCCGTGTTCGTGGTCTCCGTCTCGGTCGTGGCGGTCATGAACGACGGCGGGAGCGCGGTCGCGCTGCGCTGGGTGCTCCGCGACGCCTCCCGGTCCGAGGCGAAAGAGAGCCGCGAAACGGCCCTCGAGGAGCTCGCCGCGATGCTCGTCGACGACCTCCGGAGGGGCCTCGAGCCCATCGTCCTCTGGTCGCGCCTCCTCCAGACCGAGCCGCTCTCCGAGGACGACCGGCGCCTGGCCCTCCAGACCATCGAGCGGTGCGCCGCGTCCCAGGGGAGCCGCCTCGACGACCTCTCCGAGTTCTCGCGCCTCCCGGCGGAGCCTCGCCCGGCGGCCGACGAGGCCGATTTGCCGGCGAGCGTTCGCGAGGTCCTCGACGCGCTCGGCCCGGAGCGCGGGCGCATCGAGCTGCGCGAGGTCGGGCTCGCCGGGCCGCCGCGCGTGCGCGGGCCGAGCCTCGGCCGCTCGATCGCCCTCTTCCTCGGGCGGGCCCTCGACGGCTCGCCTCGAGACGAGCTCGTGACGGTGACGGTCCGGGCCGGCGCAGAGGAGCTCTCCCTGGCGGTCAATCCGCCGGAGGGCGCGCGCGTGCCGGAGGGCTGGGCCATTCGCACGGCGATCGCGACGCGGCTCGCGGAGCGGTGCGGGGCGCGCGTCGTGCTCGGCGAGACGTCCCCCGCGGTGACGCTTCGCTGGCCGACCTGATCGAGGGGCGCCCGGGCCGGGCTTGTGTTCGGGGAGCCCGTCGTCTCAAGTGCCAGGGGCCATCATGTCCGACGAGCACGACGACAGCGGGCCGCCCGCCGCCGATCCCGGCGAGCCGCCCTCGGCGGCGCAGTCTCCGCCCTTGCGCCTGCCCTTCCCGGTCGCCGGCATCGGTGCGTCCGCGGGGGGCCTCGAGGCGCTCGAGGCGCTGACCCACCAGCTCGTGCCCGATCGCATGGCGTTCGTGGTCGTCCAGCACCTCGCGCCGGGTCACGTGAGCATGCTCACGGAGATCCTGAAGCGCGGGACGACCCTGCGCGTGCTGACGATCGAGAACGGCATGAGGCTCGAGGCCGGCGTCATCTACGTCGCGCCGCCCACGGTCGAGGTCACCCTCGACGGCGACCGGCTTCGCCTCGCGCCCCAGGAAGACGGCGCGGGTGTCCGGCGAAACGTCGACGTCTTCCTCTGCTCGCTCGCGCGCACGGGGGGCCCCATGGCCATCGGCATCGTCCTCTCCGGATCGGGCAGCGACGGCACGGTCGGCCTCAAGGCGATCAAGGACGAAGGCGGGATCACCTTCGTACAGGAGCCGAGCAGCGCCGCGCAGCCCAGCATGCCGCAGACGGCGGCCGACGCCGGCCACGCCGACTTCGCGCTCATCCCGGAGGAGATCGGCCTCGAGCTGAGGCGCCTCAGCGCCCATCCCTACGTCGGGCGAGCGCGGACGGACAAGCTCGTCGACCACGACAGCAGCGCGAAGATCTTCGCCCAGCTCCGCGCGGCCTTCGGCGTCGACTTCACGCAGTACAAGCAGAGCACCGTCGAGCGGCGCATCGGGCGGCGCATGGCGCTCCACAAGATCGAGCAGACGGAGGAGTACCTGAAGGTCCTGGCCGCCGACATCGGCGAGCTGCGAAGCCTCTACAACGACCTCCTCATCGGGGTGACGAGCTTCTTCCGCGACGCGGAGCCGTTCGACGCCCTCAAGCAGATCGTCTTCCCGCGCCTCTTCGACAACCGGCCGGTCGAGTCGCCGGTGCGCATCTGGATCGCGGGCTGCTCGACGGGCGAGGAGGCCTTCTCCGTCGCGATGGCGCTGCTCGAGTTCCTCGACGACCGGGCCGGCGCCTTCACCATCCAGATCTTCGCGACCGACGTCGACGAGAACGCGCTGGCCCGCGCCCGCGCCGCCGTCTACCCCCCGACCATCGAGCGCGACCTCTCCCCCGGCCGCCTGCAGCGCTTCTTCGTGCGCAACGACAGGGGCTACCAGGTCTCGAGGCAGGTGCGCGATCTGGTCGTCTTCGCCCGGCACAACCTGGGCAAGGACCCGCCGTTCTCGCGGCTCGACCTCGTCACGTGCCGGAACGTCCTCATCTACCTTCAGGGGCCGCTCCAGAAGAAGGTGCTCCGCATCTTCCACTACTCGCTGAAGCCGGACGCGTACCTCGTCCTCGGCACGTCCGAATCGGTGGGCGACGCGGTGGACCTCTTCTCGCTCATCGACCGGAAGCTCAAGGTCTACGTGAAGAAGAACATCCCCTTGACCGCGCCCTTCGACGTGTCGTTCACGTCCGGGCGGGGGGCGAACGACACCGAGGTCGCCGTCGCGCCCAGCGACCTCCGGCCGATCCTGGGCGTGGCGCAGATCGCCGATCGCAAGGTGCTCGAGAGGTACGCGCCCCCGGGCGTCATCGTGGACGAGCGGCTCGACGTGGTGCAGTTCCGCGGGCGCATCGGGCCGTTCCTCGAGCCCGCCCCCGGCGCCGCGACGCTGAACCTCCTGAAGCTCGCGCGGCCGGAGCTCCTCGTCGCGCTTCGCGCGACGATGCACAAGGTGCTCGCCGACGGGCTCGCGACGACCTCGCCGCCCGTCCCCCTCTGGGGCGACGGCAAGGCGCAGTCGGTCGTCATCGACGTCGTGCCCCTCGTCGACACCCTCGGGCGCAAGGCCGTCCTGGTCCTCTTCACCGACCAGGGGGTACCGGCCGTCGCCCCCGACGAGGGGTCCGGAGCCGCCCCGCGATTGACCGACGATCCCCGGCTCGGGGAGCTCGAGCGCGAGCTCGCCACGACCAAGGAGTACCTCCAGTCCACCATCGAGGAGCTCGAGGCCGCGAACGAAGAGCTCCAGAGCTCCAACGAAGAGCTCCAGAGCTCCAACGAGGAGCTCCAGTCGACCAACGAGGAGCTCGAGACCTCGAAGGAGGAGCTCCAGTCGACCAACGAGGAGCTGGCCACCGTCAACGACGAGCTCCATAACCGCATGGGGCAGCTCAGCGTCGCCAACGACGACCTGCAGAACGTGCTCCTCAACAGCCATGGGGCCATCGTCATCGTCGGCGCAGACTTCCGGATTCCGCCGCTTCTCGACGGCGGCGGAGAGGCTCCTCAGCCTCATCCCGGGCGACATCGGAAGGCCCTTGGCGTATCTGCGAAACGTCGTCAGCGGGCGCGACGTCGAGCGGCTCGCCGCGGAGGCCATCGCCTCGGTCGCCGCGCGCGAGCAGCGCGTCCGCTGCCTCGACGGCTTCTGGTACGCGATGAAGATGGTGCCGTACGTCACCGCCGATCAGGTGATCCGCGGGCTCGTCATCGAGTTCGTGCGGACGGCCACGCCGGCGGCGATCCCGGACGCGCTACGCGTCGACCCGGCCACGGCGCAGGTCCTGTCGGCGCTCCCCCACCCGCTCATCCTCGTCGACCGGCAGCTCAACCTCGTCTGGGCGAACCGCGCCGCGTTCGAGGCCTTCGGCGTCGGCCCGGGCGCGCTCGGGAGACCGCTCGCGGAGGCCTACGGCAGCCCCACCGACCCCCCGGAGCTCTGGGCGTTCCTCGACGAGCTCGCGAGGGGCAACGTCCCGCGCGACATCCTCGTCGATCACCCGTTCGGGCGGCCCGCCCTGCAAGCGATGCGCTTCACGGGCCGCGTCGTGCCCCTCGAGTCGGAGCGGGCGTTCCTGGCGATGGTGTTCATGCTCGCCGTGTGACGAGCGGCGTCGCCTCGCCTACTTCTCGACGAACGCCCGCTCGATGACGTACGAGCCGCGCCGGTCGCTGTTGGCCTCGTCGAAGCCGCGGGCCTCGAGGATGCCGACCAGGTCCTTCAGCATGCCGGGGCTTCCGCAGAGCATGAAGCGATCGTGCTCGGCGTCGACGGCCGGCAGGGCCAGGTCCTGCGCGAGCTTGCCCGTCTCGAGGAGGTCCGAGATGCGCCCCTGGTTCCGGTACGGTTCGCGCGTGACCGTCGGGTAGTAGAGGAGCTGCTGGCGGACCGGGTCGCCGACGAGCTCGTGGCGCGGGAGCTCCTGCTCGATGAACGAGCGGTACGCGAGAATCGCTCACGCGCCGGACGCCGTGCACGAGGGCGACGGACTCGAACCGCTCGTACGTCGCCGGGTCCCGGATGATGCTCATGAAGGGCGCGAGGCCCGTCCCCGTGGCGAGCAGGTAGAGGCGCTTGCCGGGCCTGAGGTTCTCGACGAGCAGCGTGCCGGTGGGCTTGCGCCCGACGAGGACGCGCTGGCCGGGCACGATGTGCTGGAGCCGCGAGGTGAGCGCGCCGTCCTGGATCTTGATGCTGTAGAACTCGAGGTGCTCGTCGTAGTTCGCGGCGGCGAGGCTGAAGGCGCGCAGGAGAGGCTTGCCCTCGACCTCGAGCCCCATCATCACGAAGTGCCCGTTCCGGAAGCGGAAGGCGGCGTTTCGCGTCGTGGTGAAGCTGAAGAGCGTGTCGTTCCAGTGGTGCACGCTGAGGACTTGTTCCTCGTTGAAGGCGCTCATGGGGGTAGGATGACCCACACTTTCCCATCGGTAAAACGGGATGATCTGATAAGACTCTGCGGCGGAGCCGATATGCGCTACTCGCTGCGCCAGCTCGAGGTCTTCCTGGCCGTGGCCCGCATCGGGAGCGTGAGCGGCGCGGGCGAGGCGCTCGCGATGTCGCAGTCGGCCGTGAGCGGGGCCCTCGGCGATCTCGAGCGGCAGTTCGGGCGGCAGCTCTTCGACCGCGTCGGCAAGCGGCTGCGGTTGAACGAGCTGGGGCAGGCCATCCGGTCGACCGCCGAGGGCGTGCTCGACCGGGCGAACGAGCTCGAGGCCGCGTTCGACGGCCGCGCAGACGTCGGCCGGCTGCGCATCGGGGCGACCCTCACGATCGGCAACCACCTGGTCGCGCCGCTGATGGCGCGCTTCCTCCGCGAGCACCCCGGGGCCGAGCTCACGCTCGCCGTGGCCAACACCGAGGAGATCGCGCGGCGGATGTCGAACTTCGACATCGACGTCGGCCTCGTCGAGGGCGAGATCCAGCACCCCGACCTCGAGGTGATCCCCTGGCGCGACGACGAGCTGGTCGTCTTTTGCGCCCCCGACCACCCGTACGCGAAGAGGCGCGCCCTCACCGACGACGACCTGCGCGCGGCCCGGTGGATCGTGCGCGAGCACGGCTCCGGCACGCGCCAGACCTTCGAGCGGGCGATGCACGGGATCCTCGGGGAGCTCGACATCGTGCTCGCGCTCGAGCACACCGAGGCCATTCGCGGGGCCGTCGTCGCCGGCCTCGGCATCGGGTGCGTCTCGCGCATCGCCCTTCAGGAGGCGTTCGACCACGGCACCCTCGCGCCCTGCCGCGTGCCCCACCGCGATTTCAGCCGGGGGCTCTACCTGCTCCTGAACCGGCACAAGTACCGCGGGCGCGGCCTCGAGCTATGGCTGGCCCTGTGCCGGGAGGCGGGCTCCACGCCCGCGCGGCCGCGGCGGCGCGCGGCCCGGTGATTGACTCACTCGATTCCCCCGAGGCCGAGCTCGCGGAGCAGCGCGTCGGCGGCGGCGGTCGGCGTCGTCTTCCCGGCGACGACCTCGGCCTCCACCCCCGGCAAGAGCGCGGCGACCTTCGGGTGCGCGCGGAAGCTCCGCTCCAGCCGGTCGACGATGAGGGACCACATCCACGCGCGCTGCTGCTCGGCGCGCAGGGCCGCGAGCTCGCCGTTCGAGGACAGCGTCTCGCGGTGCTCTTCGATCGTGTCCCACAGGGCTTCGAGACCCGCCCCCGTGAGCCCCGAGATCGCGATGGCGCGCGGCGCCCAGCTCGCGCGCTTGCGCGGCAGGTACCGGAGCGCCGCCTTGATGTCTCCGAGCGCGACGCGGGCCCGCGCCGCGCCGTCGCCGTCCGCCTTGTTCACGGCGATCGCGTCGGCCAGCTCGAGCACGCCCTTCTTGATCCCCTGGAGCTCGTCGCCCGATCCGGGCAGCGCGAGCACCAGGAAGAAGTCGACCATGTCCGCGACCGCGGTCTCGCCCTGGCCGACGCCGACCGTCTCCACGAGGACGACGTCGAAGCCCGAAGCCTCGCAGAGGAGCATCGTCTCGCGCGTCCGCCGCGCGATGCCACCCGGCGACGAGCCGCTGGGGGACGGCCGGATGAACGCGCGGGGCTCGAGCGAGAGGCGCGCCATGCGCGTCTTGTCGCCGAGGATGGAGCCGCCCGAGAGCGTGCTCGACGGGTCGATCGCCAGGACGGCCACGTCGAGGCCTCGCGCC
Source organism: uncultured delta proteobacterium (assembly GCA_963797395.1). Lineage (GTDB taxonomy): Bacteria > Myxococcota_A > Polyangia > Polyangiales > Polyangiaceae > Palsa-1150. The sequence goes on along the minus strand of CAWCPA010000006.1, from coordinate 1,409,462 downwards.
AGCAGGAACATCCCGAGCGCGTCGACGAGCGTGCTCTTGCCGACGCCGGGAACGCCGGTGATCCCCACGCGCCGCGCCCGCCCCGTGTGGGGCAGGAGCCGCGCGAGGAGCTCCTGCGCGAGGGCCGCGTCCGACTCGTTGCGGCTCTCGACCAGCGTGATGGCCTGCGCCAGGACCGCGCGGTCGCGCGCGCGCACGCCGCGCTCGTAGGCCTCGAGCGTGAGGCGCGGGCGCTTCGCGCTCATCCGCGCGATTCCAGCTTGTCGATCAGCGCGATCGCCGCCTCCGCGATCACGGTGCCCGGCCCGAAGATGGCCTCCGCGCCCTCCGCGAGGAGCGCCGGGTAGTCGTCGGGCGGGATGACGCCGCCGACCACTACGAGAATGTCGGGACGGCCGAGCTCCGCGAGCGCGGCGCGGAGGGCGGGGACCAGCGTCAGGTGGCCCGCGGCCAGCGAGCTCGCGCCGATGATGTGGACGTCGTTCTCGACCGCGGCCCGCGCCGTCTCCTGCGGCGTCTGGAAGAGCGGCCCGATGTCGACGTCGAAGCCCAGGTCGGCGAACGCCGAGGCGATGACCTTCTGGCCGCGATCGTGCCCGTCCTGCCCCATCTTCGCGATGAGGATGCGCGGGCGGCGGCCTTCGCGATCGAAGAAGCCCTTGGTGCGCCCCCGCACCGTCGTCACCGCCGTCGAGGTCTCGCCCACCTCTCCACTGTACACCCCGGAGATGGCCCGGATTTCGGCCTGGTGCCGGCCCCAGACCTTCTCGAGGGCGTAGGAGATCTCTCCGACGCTCGCGCGGGCGCGCGCCGCGTCCACCGCCAGCTCGAGGAGGTTCCCGCCGGCGCCCTCGGCGCAGGCCGTCAGCGCGTCGAGCGCCCGGTTCGTCGCCGCCGTGTCGCGCTCGCCGCGCAGCTTCTCGAGGCGCTCGATCTGCGTCTTGCGGACCGCCGCGTTGTCGACCTTGAGGACCGGGACGGGCTCTTCGCGCGTCGGCTTGAAGCGGTTCACGCCGACGATCGTCTGCCGCCCGGAGTCGATGCGCGCCTGGGTCCGCGCCGCCGCCTCCTCGATGCGGAGCTTGGGCACGCCCGCCTCGATGGCCTTCACCATCCCGCCGAGCCCCTCGACCTCGTCGATGTGCGCCTGCGCGCGCGCCGCGAGCTCGTGGGTCAGGCGCTCGACGTAGTAGCTGCCGCCCCACGGGTCCACCGGCCGCGTGGTCCCCGACTCGAGCTGGAGGAGGAGCTGCGTGTTGCGGGCGATGCGCGCCGAGAAGTCGGTCGGGAGCGCGAGGGCCTCGTCGAGGGAGTTCGTGTGGAGGCTCTGCGTGTGGCCCTGCGTCGCGGCCATCGCCTCGATGCAGGTGCGGATCACGTTGTTGTAGACGTCCTGCGCGGTGAGCGACCACCCCGACGTCTGGCAGTGGGTGCGGAGGGCGAGGCTCTTCTGGCTCTGGGGCTCGAAGCGCGCGACGAGCCGCGACCAGAGGAGGCGCGCGGCGCGCAGCTTCGCGACCTCCATGAAGAAGTTCATCCCGATCGCGAAGAAGAACGAGAGGCGCGGCGCGAACGAGTCCACGCTCATGCCGGACGCGATGCCGGTGCGGATGTACTCGAGGCCGTCGGCCAGCGTGTACCCGAGCTCGAGATCCGCCGTCGCCCCGGCCTCTTGCATGTGGTAGCCGGAGATCGAGATCGAGTTGAACTTGGGCATTCGCTTCGCGGTGAAGGCGAAGATGTCCGCGATGATCTTCATCGAGGGCGCGGGCGGATAGATGTACGTGTTCCGCACCATGAACTCTTTGAGGATGTCGTTCTGGATGGTGCCGGTGAGCTTCTCCGGCGGCACCCCCTGCTCCTCGGCCGCGACGATGTAGAGCGCGAGCACGGGGAGCACCGCGCCGTTCATGGTCATCGACACGCTCATCTTGTCGAGCGGGATGCCGTCGAAGAGGAGCCGCATGTCGAGGATCGAGTCGATGGCGACGCCGGCCATCCCGACGTCGCCGACCACGCGCGGGTGATCGCTGTCGTAGCCGCGGTGGGTCGCGAGATCGAAGGCGATGGAGAGCCCCATCTGCCCGGCGGCGAGGTTCCTGCGGTAGAACGCGTTGGAGTCTTCGGCGGTCGAGAAGCCGGCGTACTGGCGAACGGTCCAGGGCTGGCGGACGTACATCGTCGGGTACGGGCCGCGGACGAACGGCGCGAAGCCCGGGTACGTGCCGAGGTGCTCGAGCCCCGCGAGGTCCGCCTCCGTGTAGATCGCGCGATGGGGGATGCCTTCGGGCGTGTCCCACGTCTCTCCCGCGGGCGCGCCCCCGGCCGACGGGACGGCGATGGCGTCGAAGTCGAGAGAGGAAAAATCGGGCAGGCGTCGCGTCGTCATCGGAGTGCTTCCAGGAGCTCGGAGAGGATCGCGACGGTATCGCAGCCCACGTAGAGGAAGGCGTCGACCCCGGCTTCGCGGAGCGCGGGCTCGAGCGCCCCGGGGCGCCCGGCGAGCAGGACGCGGGTGCAGCCCGCCGCCTTCAGCGCGCGCGCGCGGGCCACGGCCTCGGCCGCGTAGCGCTCGTCGCTGCCGCACAAGCACGCGAGCTTCGCCGGCTCGTCCTTGGACGTCTCGCGCGAGCGGATCCCGCCCGCGGCGAAGAAGTTGGTCGCGAAGCCGACGCGCGGGCGCGACTCGGCGAGCGGGCCGAGCGTCACGAGGACGGCCTCGGGGCGGCTCGGGAGCGCTTCGGCGCGGAGCCGCAGGTCCTCGAACGGCTGGGTGTCGCGGCGCGCGGCGAAGGACGCGCCGCCCGGTCGCACCGCGTCGGCGTGCGCGGGCTGCGGGAGCTTCTCGTCGAGGTTCGCGAAGTCGGAGACGCCGAGCAACGGGGTCTTCCGCTTGGCGACGGCGTCGAGGCGCTCGCGCCACTTCGCGTCGAGGCGCTCGCGCAGACGCCCGCTGGCGACGGCGTCCGCGACGCCCCCTTCCCGCTCGATCGTCTGGAAGCGCTTCCACGCCTCGCGCGCGACGGCGTCCGTGACGGCCTCGAGGTAGTACGAGCCCGCGGCGGGATCGCGCACCTTGCCGAGCGCGCTCTCCTCGCGAAGGACGAGCCCCGTGTTGCGCGCCACGCGCCGCCCGAGGTCGCCGGGGGCGCCGAGCGCCTGGTCGAACGACGCCGGGGTCACCAGATCCGCCCCGCCGAGGACGGCGGCGAACACCTGCGTCGTCACCCGCAGCATGTTCACCCACGGATCGCGCTGCGCGAGCGTGCGCGAAGAGCATACGGCGTGCACGACCGGCGGCCCGGCGGGCAGGCCGGCGGCCGCGAGCAGCTTTCGCCAGCAGACGCGGAGCGCGCGGAGCTTCGCGAGCTCGACGAAGGTGTCGCGGCCGGCCGCGACCTGCGCGCCGATCTCGGCGTCGAGCCCCCCGCGGAGCAGCTCCGCCACGGTCGCCAGGGCCAGGGCGACCTCGTCGACCGCGTCCGCGCCGGCCGCGTGATATTCGAGCGTCGACGCGAGCAGGACCCGGCGGCCCGAGGCCTCGACGAGCGAGGCGCAGGGGATCGGCCCGTTCTGCCTCGATGCCGTCGCATCGACGACGACGGACGCGCCCTTGGCCTTCACGAGCCCGACGACGCGCTCGTCGTCGAGGGCCGCCGCGCGCAGCCACACGGCGTCGGCCCCGCCCTCGAGCTGCTCGGCCACCTCGCCGGCCTCGGCCCGCATGCAGATGCGGAAGCGCGCCCCGCCCGGGACCGCCAGTCGCTCAGCCGCCGCGGGCCGCTCGGTGTAGAGCGGCTCGATCGGGATCCCCTCCGCGGTCCGGTGGACGAGCGCCTTCTCGAACGGCACCCCGGCGAGCTCCTTTTCGACCTGGGCTCGCCATTCTCGGACCGTGATTTCAGGGAACCTCATACGCCTCCGGTAGGCATGCCACGGCCCGACTTGGTAGAGCGCGCGCAGGCATTTGCCAAGGGCGTGCCAGCCCTGCCGGGCCTCGGCGACCCCATCGCCTCAGGGGGCGCGAGAGGTTCCGGGGCTCACCGGTAGGTCGGCACCCAGCCGCTGCGGTCCTTGAAGAGGCGGACCGCCCGGATGGTCCGCGCCTCGGTCAGGAGGAAGCGGTGGTACCGCTGCGCGGGGACCACGATGAGAATCCCCCGGACCGACGACGACGCGCATGAAGCGGTCGCCGAGGCTGCGGATGTCGAAGATGCCCTCGCCGGCGAGCACGAAGCGCACTTCGTCTTCGTCGTGCAGGTGCTCGTCGAGGAACTTGGCGCAGATCGCGTCGAGCCCGGGCGTCGACGGCTGCAGCTCGATCTGGTCTTCCTGGATGTAGCCCCGCGCCCCCTTCAGGGCGTCGAGCGGACCTCGAAAGGCGTCGACGGGGAGCGCCTCGGAGAGGACGCCGTGCTCCCGCAGCGTATCGGGCGTCAGGGTCTCGTCGGTGTCGAGCCAGTGCGCGCGCATCTGCCAGCTCTCCTTCACTCGCCCGCCGGCGGACGGCTCGGGTCGACGCCGAGCCCCCGGAGGCGAACCGCCGCTTCGAAGAGGTAGTGATAGCACTCGGCGTGCGTCTTGGCGGCGACCCAGTCGGCGCCCCAGACGTAGACCCCGTGCCGTCGAACGAGGACCGCGTGGCTGCGCGGGTACGCGCGGATCGCGTCCCCCACGGCGTCGGCGAGATCGCACTCGTGGGCGGTGTTCTCGAGGATCGGCACCACCAGATCGTCGTGATAGCCCATGCCCGAGATGCCCTTGATCATCTCGAGGTGCGTGACCCGGAACTCGCTTCCGGAGATCAGGGTGGCGAGCATCGCGTGCATCCCGTGAGAGTGGATGACCGCGCCCGCGCCGCGCAGCCGGAACGCCTGCTGGAAGATCGGCAGGCACGCCGAGACCCGGTGGCCTCCCGGCGGCGTGCGCAGCGCGCGGCCCTCCTCGTCGAGCACGAACAGGTCCTCCGGCCGGAGCCGCTCCTTCTGGACCCCGCTCGGCGCGACCCAGACGCGCCCGTCCCGCCGGAGGCTCACCCCGCCCCCCGTACCCGAGACCCAGCCGAGCGCGTAGAACTGCCGGCACAGCTCGACGATGAGCGCGGCCGGATCCGTCGCGTCCTCGTGCCTCGCGTCCTCGTGCCTCTCGTCGGGCATCGACATGCCGCGCATCATCGGCACGGAGCGGCTGGAGCTCAAGCCCCGATGTCGACCGCTCCATTCGCGAGAACATCCGTGACGGGCGCGAGGGCGAGACGGACGCGGAGGTCGAAGAGGCGGCTCGCCGGGCACGCACCGCCTCTCGACGATCGCGCACCTCGATCGGATCCTGGTCTTCTCGGGCGGCGAGGTCGTCGAGGACGGCTCCCACGAGGAGCGCCCGCGAAGCCGCACCCGATGAACCCTCCCACTCCGCGCTTGAGGGGCGGCCCGGACACCCACAACGGCCCACAGGGCCCGGACGAACGCAAACGAAGGGATGCGCGGCGAGGCCTCGGGAGGTGGTCGCATCTAGGTCTCCTCACGCCGAGAAGGCGGGCAAAGGCTCGTCGGGCCCACCTGAACTGGTACACTGGTACCTCGTGTCGAAGACGCGGCCCCTGACTGAGTGCGCAGCTCCGAGCAAATTATTGCGCAACCTGGCCAATCCGTCGCGCTTCGCTGCACTGCTATTCTATCGTTTGGCCGATCCGGCATGCCCGGCGCAGATCGTGCTGTATAGCCTGCTGTCGGCGCGTTCTTCCCGAGGGAGCTCACAATGCGTTTAAGTTGGGTCTTCGCGACTGCCTTGCTCGTCCCGTCCGTGTGGGCCATTGCTTGCGGAGGCTCACATACCGGCCTCAGTGGCGGTGGGGACGGCGACGACGGTGGTGGCAGCAGCGGCTCCTCCTCGACCGGGTCGGGTTCGGGCTTCAACGCGGGCTCCGGCAGCACCACGGGCGTGTTCATGACGGCGGACGGCGGCACCGTCACCGTCCCGCTCCAGGGCGCATGCAAGGGTGGCCACTACGACGGCACGTTCGGGGGGCTCTACACCTCCGTCTTGACGGGCATCGGCTTCCCCATCCCTGTCGCGGGCAACGTGAGCCTGGACCTCGATCAGGAGACCACCATGGGGACCTGCCACCCGGCGGGCGAGCTCCCGGTCCCCTGCAGCGACGTCTTCACGCTGAAGAACGGAACGATCAGCGGCACCGCCGACGGCCTCTTCCCTTACTTCTGTGTGATGACGGGGACGTTGGACTGCCAGTCCAAGGTGCTCGATGAGGGCTGGATCCAGTGCACCTACTGCGCGGGCCTCCTCGGCGGCACCGACGCCGGCCCCGGGTACTGCATCGGCGGCACCAACGACAGCGGCGCTGGCCTCGGCGGACGGTTCGCCGGGCCGCTCACCGCCGAGTACGACGTCAACATGCTGGCGTTCGTCAACGGCCAGTGGAACGGAGCCGAGGCGCTCGCGGGCAACAACGGCATGATGCCCGGCCCCGACGGCGGTTCGATCTGGAACTACCTCTCGGACTCCGGCCTCTACCTCGGTCCGGGCGACTTCGGTGGAAGCGGCACGTGGAACGCGGCGCTCGACGCAGACCAGTAATCCTTCGCTCGTCCTTCGCTGAGGGCCGCGCTGCGCAAGCTGAGAGCGCGGTCGCTCAGTAGGGCTCATGGCTATCCCTCATGCGCGTGAACACGGACGGGACAATCTCCCGAGACGAGTGGGAGGGCGGGGTCTCGAAGGGACCCGTCGGCCCGCCGCGTGGGCACCCGCCGACGACGTCGGCCGAGCGGTATGAGGTCCGTCTCGAGACCTTTCGTAAGGACGGACGTCCGTACCCGTGGCTTCGTCACCACGCGTTCTGGCTGATCCACAACTGCGTGGCCCATCCCCTCCTGGCCCTCGGCCCCACCGTCGAGGCCATCGAGTTCCACGAGCTGACCAGCCAGTGGCTCAACAATTCCAGGATGCACGTCGCCGTCGGCGAGAGCACCTTCCGGGTGGCAAGGCTGCACGGAGTCCCCCACGTCGAAGACCGCTGGTCCTGGGTGCTTCACAACGTCGTCGCGCATCTCGCCATCGGGCTCGCTCCAATCGGACCGTCGTTTCGGTTCCACGACTGGAGCGCCGAGCAGATGGGCGTGCCCGGCTGGCTCTGACGCGCGCTCCAATCTCGAGAGTCGTGCTCCCAGCGGGCGCGACGGCACGATGTTCGCTCCCTCGGATGGAACGAAACGGCGCGGCGGAACGGGCATCGTAAGGCTGAGAGGCTTCGCCGAGCCGAGCGTTGGTCACCACACGTCCGGTGCAGCATCACCCGACCTCCATGCCGACTCCCTTGGGCTCGCCTTCGCGCTCTCCCTCGCGGCCCCTTCGTATCGCCTTCGTCGCCGATACGATCGCGAGCCGGCTCGGGGGTGGGGTCATCGCCGGCCGGTACCTGGTCGACTCCCTGCGCACCGAGCATGAGGTGGTCGTCGCCGCGTCCGACCCGGCCTCGGAAGGTGATCTGCGCCTCGAAGGCCTCCCGCTCCCGGTCCGGGTGATGCGGGAGATGCAGTTCACCATGGCTCGGCCGAACCGCGCCGCGCTCGCGCGCCTTTTCCGGCAGGTCGACGTGGTCCACGTCCAGTTCCCGTTCTGGCTCGGCGCCGTCGCCGTCGACGAGGCGCGCCGCGCGGGCCGGCCCGTGGTGGCGGCCTTTCACGTCCAGCCCGAGAACGCCCTGGCGAACCTGGGCATTCGCTGGCCGTGGCTGAGCCGGCGAATTTACGACTACTGGGTCTCGCGGGTGTTCTCGCGCGCCGACGCGGTGGTCTGCCCCACGGCGTTCGCCGCGCGCAAGCTCCGCGACCGCGGGCTGGCCACGCCGGTCCACGTCATCTCGAACGGCGTGCCGCCGGACGTGCGCCCGAGCGTCGCGCGGCCGCGCCCGGATCACGCGCCCTCGACCTTCGAGATCCTCGCGGTCGGCCGTCTCGCCTCCGAGAAGCGGCAGGACACGATCATCGAGGCGGTGCGGCGCTCGCGGCACCGCGATCGCATCCGTCTGGTTCTGGCGGGCGGCGGGCCACACCTGAAGCACTTGCAGTCGCTCGGCCGGGCGCTGCCCAACCCGCCGGAGATCGGCTTCTTGCCGCGCGAGAGGCTCTTGCGCCTCCTGGCCGGCGCCGACCTCTTCGTGCACGCGAGCGAGGTGGAGCTCGAAGGCATCGCCGTCCTCGAGGCGATGAGCTCGGGGCTGCCGGTGCTCGTGGCTCAGAGCCCCGAGAGCGCGGCGTCCGTGTTCGCCATCTCCCAGGACTTCCGGTTCCCCAGCGGCGACGCGGAGGCGCTCGCGGCGAGGATCGATGCGCTCATCGAGCGCCCCGAGGTCCTGCACGCGGCGCGAGAGAAGTACGTGACCCTCGCTCGGGCGTTCTCGTTCGACCACGGCGTCGACCGGCTGGTCGGCATCTACCGGGCCCTCCTCGGCCGTGAGGTGCGCGAGAGCGCTCCGGCCCTCTCGGTCGCCCGCGCCGCGCACCCGCCGACCCGATAGGCGCGCGCTGGTGGCCGGTGACCGCGGTCGAGGCGGCGAGAAAGGGGTAGTCGAGCGTCGCCGATACGTCGCTCGCGCGGTGATAGTGGGGATTCCGGAGGAAGGCGGTGTCCGTGACGAGGAGCGCCGGCCGCCCCGCGTCCCAGAAGGACCCATGGTCGGAGAGGCCCGCGAGCGCGCCCGCCTCGCTGTCGGACGCGACGACGATGCACTCGACGAGCGGCGCCTCGAGCGCCTCGAACATCGCGAGCAGGTGCGCGCTCGGGTGGTCGGCGACGACAACGAGGAAGTCGCCGGTCGTTCGCGACGTGACGACGCCCGGGATGAAGACCTGGTCGGCGCCCGTGAAGCCGAGCATCTCGAGCGAGAGCATGCCGGCGACGTCCTCCAGTTCGTGGCCGAGCGCCTCGCAGTGCGCGCGGCTTCCCAGGCCGGGGCGAAATCAAGCTCTCGCGAAGTCGTCCGCCATCCGTCGCGTAAGCTCCGCGATCGGCTCGCGCCGAGCTTCGTCGTCCTTCGTCGTGTCGAGGAAGGAGAGGAGCGCGCGCACGCGCCTCACCGCTTCGAGCCGCGCCGCGAGCGGGCCGCCTTCACGCCGGTGCCGGTCGTGAAGGCGACACGTGAAGGCGCGGCAAGCGCGCGGACGATCGGAGTAGACCGAACACCCGCAGCGGTCCCCCAGCGTCGAGAGCGCCGAACACGGCTGCTCGAACGCGCCTCCGCGCTCGAGGACGCGGAGGCGCTTCTTTCGTGCGCCGGAGACCTCGTCGGGGTCGAGGCCGACGCGCCCGAAGAGGGCTCCGTCGCAACAGAGTCCGCACGATCGACATAGCGCCTCGAGCTCGTCGTCGATGTCGCCGCGCATGAGCGCGAGGAGTCTGCCACGGCCGTCAGAAGCACGTCGAATCGCCGCGGCCCTGGATGGTGTTCCCTGCCGAGTGCGCCACGGTGCCGCTCGCCGACGGGCTCACGCCGCGGCCCTCGAGCTCGAGCGTCCCCGGGGTGACGACGCGGGGCTGACCCTCGTCACTCGTCGCGAAACCATGCAAGCGACTGTCGGGATTGACGACGGCCGGACCCTGCGGCGTGCAGTCGTGCAGCGCGGTCTGCGGCCGCACTTCTTGCGCCGTGGACGCGCAGGCCGCGGTTCCGAGGGAAAAGACCGAGAAAACGGCCATCGTCGCGAACCATGTTGCCTTCATGATGTTCACCTGTGCCCTCATTACGGGCGTGATGCGTGGCGGTTACCGCCACGTTTCGTCACGGAGCAAGAGCGGGGCCGTCGACGGCGTCGCGTGCCGCGCGTCGACTCTCGGCGAAGGTCCCGACGAAGCGGTCCCCGGCTCGGGGGATGCATCGCTACGCTGGCGGGTCATGGAGCGCGGATCGAACGAGCGACATGCGGCGCTCGAGCCTCGGAGGCGCGAGCAGCCCTGGCCCATCCGCATCATGCACTGGCTCGCCGTCGTCGCCGTCGTGGCCATGGCGGGGAGCGGACTGCAGATCTGGCAGGCCTATCCGTACCTCGGGCCGCGAGGCGCCGCCTTCTCCTGGTTCCCGCTGCAGGGCGTCACGCCGCCCTCCGCGCTGGAGCTCGGCGGCTGGCTGGCGGGCGCGCGCCACCTGCACTTCGCGTTCGCCTGGCTCCTCGTCGGCAACGGCGTCGCGTACGTCGTCTACTGCGCGGGCTCCGGCGAGTGGCGGCGCCGTCTCTTCGAGCCGAGGCGCGACGCGCGCAACGCCGTGCAGACGGCGGCGGACTACGCGCGCCTGCGTCCCGCGGCGGCCCGACCCGGGGAGCTCTACAACGGGCTCCAGCGCGCGGCCTACACGAGCGCGATCGCGCTCGGGGCGCTCCTCGTGGTCTCGGGCCTGGCCATGTGGAAGCCCGTGCAGCTCGGCCTCCTCGCGACGGCGCTCGGCGGTTACGACGGCGCGCGCGCCGTGCACCTGCTCGCGCTCATGGCCCTCACGGCCTTCGCCCTCGGCCACGTCGTCATGGTGGCGATTCACCCGCGGACCCTCCTCGCCATGCTCCACGGAGGCCGCCGTGAGTGAGCCCGCCGATCGACGTCGGACCGGCCGCCGGGCCTTTCTCCTCTCGCTCGCCGCGCTCGGCGCCGGCTGCGACACGACGAGGCCGGGTCAGGGAGTGCTCGGCAAGAGCGAGAGGCTCAACCAGTGGCTGGAGCAAGCGCTCTTCTCGCCGCGCCGCCTGGCGCCCACCGCGCGCGAGGTCGAGACCACACCGGGCGACGACTTCCCAGCGTACTTCATCGCGCCCTCCGTGCCCGTGGCGCCGGAGGGGTGGGTGCTCCGGGTGCGAGGCCTCGTCGACCGCCCGCTGGACCTGACGCTCGACGACCTGCGCCGCATGACGCGCACCGATCTCCGCGTCCGGCACCACTGCGTGGAGGGCTGGTCCGCCGTCGCGACGTGGCACGGCCCGGCCCTGTCGGAGATCGCGCGGGCCGCGGGCGCGCGCCCGGAGGCGCGCTTCGTGGAGTTCGACTCGTTCGACGCGGGGTACTCGTCGTCCTGGGATCGCGAGAGCGCCGAGCACGCGCAGACTCTCCTGGCCTACGGCATGAATGGGGCGCCGCTCACACCGGCCCACGGAGCGCCGGTGCGCCTCTACGGGGCGGTGAAGCTCGGATACAAGTCCGTGAAGTACCTCGACGAGGTGCGATTCCTCCCGATGGCCACGGGCGGATACTGGGAAGACCGCGGCTACGAGTGGTACGCGGGCGTCTGAGGGAGCGTCGATCCGGCCGGTTCGAAGCCGAAAGCGCGGCGGACGCGGCCGCAAACGGGGGCACCCCGGGCCCGGGTGCTCCACCCCTCCGGGGAGACTCGCGAGCCCCGGCGAGGCGCGAGGAGCCGAGAATCTGTGGGGGTTGGCTCAACCTCGACGTTGACGCCGCCGCCCTCCCTGCGCTCTTCTGGCCCACTAAGGAGCCCCACGAACATGGCAAAGCCGACGACGGCCAAGAAATCGAAGCCCCTCTCGAAGTCCGACATCCTCACCGCCGTAGCCGAGGCCGTCGGCGAGGAGGTCTCCCGCAAGCACGTGAAGCAGGTCATCGAGACGCTGGTCGAGCTCGGCCACAAGGAACTGAAGAAGACCGGCGTCTTCGTCCTTCACGGCTTCGCGAAGTTCGTCGTGGTGAAGAAGCCCGCGCGGCCCGCCCGCGACGGCATCAACCCCTTCACCAAGGAGAAGCAGCGGTTCGCCGCGAAGCCGGCGAGCAAGGCCGTGAAGGCCAGGCCGGTGAAGGCCGTTAAAGACGCGGTGAAGTGACCGCCGACTCTTCGCAGCGGTGAGCGCTGGCATGCCGGAGGTTCCTCCGGGTCGCCGACCCTCGAGGCGCCGCGCTTCGGGTTCCCTCCGTGGGAGCCCGAAGCGATCTCCGGGTGGTTCGATCCGCAAACGACGCGGCCCCGAATCCCCTCGGAGGTGCTCGCGCGTGTCGACGAGATCTCGCGCGAGATCCTTTACGCGCGCGCATCATGACCATCGTCGACGCGCCCGCGTTCGTGGCCGCCTCGAGCCGTAGTCGGCCGGCGGCGCGGCGGGCCCTGCGGCGCCTACCGGGCCCGAGCGGGACATTTCTGCACGCCCGAATCGGGCTCGGACACGGCGAGCTGTCAACGCCCTAACCTCCGCGAAACATGGCGTGCGGCGCCAGGTCCCACTCCGCTCGACGCACCTGAGTTCACACATAAGTTGGGGTGCGTATGCGATCGGATGGCTATGGTCCGATCCGGTATGACTTTACGGACGAAGCCGGACCCGGTCGATCTTCGCCCCGCCGAGATCGAATCGTCGTTGGAGCGGGTCCGGGTTCACCCGGGGGCCGTGCTCGTCGATCTGGACGAGACGCTCTACCTGCGCAGCTCCACGGAGGACTTCATCGACTCCGTGCGCCCATCGATCCTGGGCGTGCTCGTCCTGCGGCTGTTGGACGTCGCGCGGCCCTGGGTGCTCACGGGAGGCGCGGCCACCCGAGACGTCTGGCGGGTCCAGGTCATCGCCCTCCTCTTCCCGTGGACGACCCTGATGTGGCGGCTCCGCGCGCCCGGGCTCGCCGCGAGACACACCAACGGCGACCTCTTGGGCGCTCTGCGGGACCGCAAGGGTCCCACGTACGTGGTCACCAACGGTTTCCGCTTCATCGTGAAGCCGCTCGTCGCCTCGATCGGGGCGGGCGCGTGGCCGCTCGTCGCGTCACGCCTGTTCTCCTGGGCGGAGCGGCGTGACGGAAAGGACGCGCTGGCGATCGCGGCGCTCGGCGAGGCGTGCGTCGCCGAATCGCTGGTGATCACGGACTCGCTCCAGGATGAAGCGCTGCTCGCGCGCTGCGCCTGCCCGCTGCGCGTCGTCTGGCCGGAAGCCGCGTACGTCCCCGCCCTCTCGCACAGTTACTTGCCCGGCCGGTACATCACGCGCATCAAGCGCCCGGGCACGCGGTACATCCTCCGCGGCATCGTTCAGGAAGATTTTGCCTTCTGGGTGCTCGCCTCCCTCGCCCTCGCGCCCCACCCCGCGCTGCACGTCGGCGGCCTGGCGCTCTTGTGCCTGTCGTTCTGGTGCATCTACGAGCGCGGCTACGTGGACAATGACGCCGTCGCGGCTCGCTTCGAGGACGAGCCCGTGCTGTCGTCGGCGTTCCGCAAGTCTCCGGTGCCGACGCCGCGGTTCCTGCCCTGGGTCTGGGCACTGGGCGCCGGCGCGCTCGGTCTGCGCGTGCTCGACTGGCCACGACCGTTCTCGTATGTGCGGCTCGGAGCGTGGGTCGCGATTCTCGTCGCGACCCTGGCTTGGTTTCATGCCTATAACCGTGCGGACAAGCGCACGCGGGCCTGGCTCTACCTCCCGCTGCAAGTCGCACGCACCGCGGCGTTCGTCCCGTTCGTCGCCGTCACCCCGATCGGCGCCGCCGCGCTCGCGGCGCACGCGCTCTCGCGCTGGGTGCAGTACTTCATCTATCGTCTCACCGACGCGGGGTGGCCCAAGTCGGGCGCGGAGCTCATGCGGCTTTTGCACTGGCTCGTCATCGCCGGGGTCCTCGCGCTCGCACAGGGACCGCGCGCGCTGCTCACGTGGACCTCGGCGGCCCTGCTCGCCTGGAATCTCGTGCGCAGCCGACGCGAACTGCTGGCCATCGTCCGGGCGGCGTCCCGGGTAGACCGCGCCGGTCCGCTCCACTCGGCCCCGATGCCCACGCGCACGCAGTCGGGCACGCACCCTCGAGCCATCGAGAAAGACGCTCTCCGCGCGGGATGAGCGTCTCGACGGCCGAGCATGCTCGGCCGCGCGGCGAGGGCGCAAAGGCCTAGCTGTCTTCCAGGTGTTGGATAGCCTCGAACGGTCGCTCCTCCCATCCGAGGGTCCCGGGACCATGGCAGAGCCCCCTCCTTTGTCGCTCGATTCGAGGATCGATCTGACGGTTTGCGATCGAGAACCGATCCACGTTCCCGGCGCGATCCAGGCTCACGGCGCCCTCATCGCGCTGGCGGAGCCGGAGATGACGATCACTCACGTGAGCGCGAACGTCCGCGAGTTCCTCGGTTCGGAGGTGGCGGAGGTCATCGGCAGACCTCTCGCGGTGCTCCTCGGATCGAGCGCAGCGGCCAGCGTCACGAGCGCGCTGCCGCCCGGTCCGTCGCCTTCGCCGAACCCGGGCCCCCTGCTGGTGGGAGAGGGACTGAAGGTAGGAGAACGGACCTTCGACTGGACCCTGCACCGCAGCGACGGCGCGACGATCCTCGAGCTCGAGCCGGGGGCGAACACGCCGTCTTCGTCCGGCGAGGACGTCCTTCGACCGGCGCTCGTGCGGCTTCAGAGGGCGGCGAGCGTGTCCGCGCTCTTCGCGACGGCGGCCGACGAGAATCCGCGCGCTCACGGGGTTCGACCGCGTGATGGTCTACACGTTCCACAGCGACGGCCACGGCGAGGTCGTCGCCGAGGCCAAGGCTCCCGACGTGGAGTCGTACCTGGGCCATCACTATCCCGCCTCCGATATTCCAGCGCAGGCGCGCCGCCTCTACGTCCTCGACTGGATCCGGATCATCCCCGATGTCGCCTACGCGCCGGTACCCACGGTCCCCGTCGTCTCGCCGCTGACCGGGAGGCCGCTCGATCTGTCGCTCGCGACGCTGCGGAGCGTCTCGCCGATTCATCTCGAATATCTACGGAACATGGGCGTGCGGGCGTCGATGAGCGTCTCCCTCGTCCGGGACGGCGCGCTGTGGGGACTCCTCGCGTGCCACCACCGGGAGCCGCGACGCCTCCCGCTCGTCTTGCGCTCCGCGTGCGAGGTCGTCGGGCGCCTCGTCTCCGTCCAGGCTTCGGCGCTCGCCGAGATCGAGCGGGCGCGCGAGAGGAGCGCCATCCGCGACATCGAGGCGGGGCTCGTCGAAGCGATGCGAGGCCATCCTCATGGATGGGCCGGTGGCCTCGCCGGCCACGGAGACCTCCTCCTTCGGATGCTGAGAGCGACCGGAGCCGCCATCTGCGGCAACCATGGGCTCCGGCGTATCGGCGACGCGCCGGCGGAAGCCGAGATTCGGGTCCTCCTCGCGTGGCTTTCGCAGACCAGGGGCGGAGTGTTCGAGACGAACGCGCTCGGGGAGCTTCACGCCCCCGCGCGAACCTACGCCGGAGTGGCGAGTGGCCTCCTGGCCATCCAAATCGCAGAGCCGCCGTCGTACGTTCTCTGGTTCCGCCGCGAGCTGTTGAAGACCGTGACATGGGGCGGCGACCCGTCGAAGCCCGCCCTCTCCGAGGACAACCGTATCCATCCGCGACGCTCGTTCGCGGCCTGGGTCGAGGAGGTGCGCGGCGTCTCGGCCCCCTGGGGACGCGTCGACGTCGACGTCGCCGAGGACCTCCGACGCCACGTCGTCGAGATCGAGCTCGAGCGCGCCTGCAAGGCCGAGGAGCGGTTGCGTACCGAGCTCGAGCAAGTGACCCGATCGGTGACGACGGTGTCGGAGGCGATCACCAGCTTCCAGCGCCCCGACGTGCCTGGCCTCCTGACGACCCTCGCGCTCGAGGCCCAGTCCTTGACCGGGGCGAAGTACGCGGCCGTCGGCATCGGAACGGATCCCGAGAGACCCTTCGAGCCCTGGATCTCGGTCGGCTCCCCGCCGGAGGCCGTTCGTGCGCTCGGCCGATTCCCGAGCCCCGTGGGAGTCCTCGGGAAGGTCGCGTGCGAGGGGCAGACTCTGCGCGTCGCAGGCCTTCAAAGTCTGCCCCGGGGTCACCCGGAGGCCACGAGCTTCCTCGGTGTCCCGCTCCGGCACGGCGGTCGGCGGTTCGGGATTCTCTATCTGGTCGAAAAGCAGGAAGCGGCGGAGTTCTCCCCGGCCGACGAGCGGAAGGTCCAGATGCTCGCGGCGCGCGCCGCCGTCGCCGTGCAGATCGCCCAGCTCTATGCGCGCGAAGCGGAGGCTCGAGCCTGGTTGACGACGACGATCGAGCAGATACCGGGTGGGGTATTGCTGCTCGACCGCGCCGGGCAAATCGTGGCTCTGAATCGCGCCGCCCTGGCGTTCTCCGGCGACGTGCCGAGGAGCACCGAGGCGCCGGCCAATCCGGCCATCTTCGATCTCCGGTCGCCGGACGGCTCGCCGCTCCCTGTCGAAGACCATCCGATCGCCGGAGCGCTCCGCGGCGAGGTGACGCTCGGGCGAGAGCTACTCGCGCGAGCGGCCGACGGGCGGCTCGTGCCCATTCTCTCGAACGCGTCACCCGTGTACGACGAACGAGGCGAGATCGTCGGAGCCGCGAACCTCCTCCAGGACGTCACGGCGATGAAGGGGCTCGAGAGGCTGCGGGAGGAGTGGGGCTCCGCGGTGGCACACGAGCTCAAGCAACCCGTGAACTCGATCGCCATGGGCGGCCACGTGCTGCACAAGCGGCTCGACGGCAGGCTGCAGGAGGACGAGCGGCTCGTCCTCGAGCGCATCCAGGCGTCGGCGCTCCGACTGAACCGGATGATCGACGATCTGCTCCACGCGTCTCTGATCGAAGCCAGGCGCCTCCCGCTCGAGCGGCGGCCCATCGATTCTGGCGTCGCTGATCGATGGCTCGGTCGAGAGCTTGCGAGGCGCCGTGACCGGTCGCCGGGTCGACGTCGTGATCGAGGGCGACCAGCGCCTCGAGGCCGATCCCGATCGCATTCACCAGGTTCTCGACAATCTGCTATCGAACGCCGCCAAGTATGGCAAACCAGGTACTCCCATCCGGGTGGAGTCCGTCGCGCGCGAAGAGACGCTCGAGGTCCGCGTGACGAACCAAGGGGCCGGCATTCCACCCGAGGAGCTGCCCGACCTCTTCAGCCGCTTTCGGCGCGCGGCCAGGACCCTCGCCGAGCGAATCCCGGGACTGGGGCTCGGGCTATACATCTCGAAGGGCCTGGTCGAGGCGCACGACGGCCGGATCTGGGCAGAGAGCGACCCCGGCGGCGACACGTGCTTCCACTTCACGTTGCCGCGCACGCGTGCTCGATGAAGGAGGCGCGCCTCTCCGTACGTCTCGTCTGGGTGTTCGCCCGCGTGAGCCGCGATCCCTTGAGGGCGCGGGAGATCTTCCTGCGCGAGAAGATTGGCCCGGCCGAATACTTCAACCCCGAGACACGCCTCGGCCACCGGCTCGTCATCGAGCTCCTCGAGCGGCACGTCGGCGCAGGGGACGTCGACATCGGCCTCCGGGCCGGAGCGAGCCTGCAGCCGGGTGACTTCGCGGTCCTCGAGTACGCCGCGCGGAGCTGCGCCACGCTGGGGGACGCGATCCGCTGCTTCGTCCGTTACGTCGGCCTACTGAACGAGGCCCTCGAGCTCGCGCTCGTCGACGAGGGCGATCGCGTGCTCCTGCGCGAGCGGGTGACCGACGGGGTGCCCCAGCCACCCGCCGCCAACGACTTCGTCGTCGGTGCCGCCGACGCCTTCGCGAGGATCTACTGCCGCCACTACCAGCCACCCGCCGAGGTTCGCTTCGCGCACGCCGAGCCGGGGCACCGTGCCGCCTATGCGAGCGTCTTCCGCACGGCGGTGCGCTTCGGCGCGCCCGACAGCGGCATCGTCCTGACACGGGAGCAGCTCGACACGCCGCTGACGAGCAGCGACCCGGGCATGCACGCCGAGTACGAGACGCACGCCGATGCCCTGCTCGCGAGGATGCGCGAGAGCTCGGGGGTCGCCGCGTCGGTCAGGCGAGCGCTCGTCGCAGAGCTGCGCCTGGGCGCCTGCACGATGGAAGAGATGGCCCACAAACTCGCCATGAGCGTTTCCACGCTCCGGCGGCGCCTCGAGGCGGAAGGGACGACGTACGCCGCCATCCTCGACGCGGTCCGGTTCGAGCTCGCCCAACGGTACCTGGCCGATCCGACGGTCACGACGACGGACGTCGCGTTCCTGGTCGGCTTCCGGGACGCGTCCTCGTTCTCGAAGGCGTTCCGGCGATGGACAGGCGGGGTCAGCGCCGGCGAGTTCCGGCTGCGGGCCCGCGCGGGTCGGCCGGCATGACGGCGCCTCCACGCGCAGCGACGGACGCCTGTCACGGCCCGATCTGTTCGACCTTGCCGCCGACCAGGTCCCCCACCCACTGCGCGAGCGTGGGCGCGCCCGGCCCGGCGAGCGGCGCGTAGAACCGCGGGCGGAAGATGTGCTCGTGGAGCGTGTCGATCGAGCCGTTCGAGTCCGACGCGTCCGGATCGCCCGTCCCGATGAAGTACGACGAGATGCGCTGCGTGCAGAGATAGGTCGAGCGCAGGTTCATCAAGCCGTTGGCGTACTGGCCACCATCGAACTCGGGCACGTCACCGCCCGCCGTGCCGAGGTTGGTCAGGAGATTCGGGTCGGTGTCCGAGCAGTCGTCGGTGCCGGCGGCCAGAAAGAGGCGGATGATCTGGTCGTGGATGCTCGAGACGAGCCCGAAGTGTGCCTTCGGGTACTTGTGCAGCCAGTAGAGGACGA
This sequence comes from uncultured delta proteobacterium, assembly GCA_963797395.1. Lineage (GTDB taxonomy): Bacteria > Myxococcota_A > Polyangia > Polyangiales > Polyangiaceae > Palsa-1150. The sequence continues at coordinate 1,390,948 of CAWCPA010000006.1, read as the reverse complement.
TATTGGCGAACCCGCCGTCCGGATCTTTGCACTCGGCGCAATCCGAGGGGAGGCCCGCGGTCAACCCCCACAGCCCGTCCGAGAGCGACTGAAGGCACGGTGTGATGTAGTTCGTGCCGGTGAACGGCGGGAACGAGTCGTCGATGAGGGTGACCGGCACGCTCGTGCCGAACGCATCCTGCACGAGCCCGAAGTTCAGGCCCGCGCCGATGCCGCCCGCGCTCGACCCGGTGAGGACCACCTGCTCCACCGCCTTGAAGGTCGGCACGATGCGGCTCACGAAGAGCTGCATGTTCAGGTGGCCGACGAAGTGCTGCGTCGTGGCGACGCCGAAGTCGTTCGGCACGTTGCCGCTGGCGTTGGTCCCGATGTGGGCGTCCCCCGTGCAGTAAGGAACGTAGATCTGATTCCAATTCAGGAATGGATTGGCCGCGTTCGTCGTGTCGAAGATTCCGTCGGTATAGGGGGCCTGCAGGCCGGATTCGACGACGAGCGAACCGGCGAACGACTCGCCGTTGAGGGATCCACCGGGGAACACCTGGTTCATGTTCGCCGGATTGTGGTCGCAGAAGTGCGGGCTGATGCAGACGCCCCCGCCCTCCATGTAGATCATGAGCTTGTTCACCGAGCCGTACCGGACGTAGATGCCGAGCGGCGAACCGTCGCGGCACATGGCCCCCGGGAAGTTGTAGTAGTGCCAGCCCGCGGGCGCGCTGACGCTGGCGCTCGCGCCGGGCACCGTGTCGCTCTCGTTCGGATCGAAGGCCGTCCCCTGAGCGAGGCCGGGCGGAGCCGAATCCTCGAAGGACGTCTGTGTCGTCGCGAGGGGGCCGCAGCTCGACCCGTCCACCCCGTCATCCCCGGAACCTCCATCCTCCCCGGTCACGCTCCCGGATCCGCCACCCGCGCCTGACCCGTTGCCGCCGGAGCCGGCAGCGCTCGAGCCGCTCGAGCCTCCCGAGCCTCCCGATCCTCCCGACCCCGACGAGCCCGACCCATTGCCGGCCGGCGTCGTTCCGTCGCTCGACCCGGAAGCGCAGCTCGCGACGAGATAAAACCCCAGAACCGCGAATGGCAAGAGCAAGCGAATCCGGACGACCATCGTGCTTTACGAGCCTCCGATAAGGACCAAGAACGGCCCGCCAGAACGTAGTGGACGACGCCGCGTGGGGTAGGGCCGAAGCGCTCGGATTCAGGTCCTACGCGCTCACCTCGGTGGCCGCGCCGCCAATGCCCACCCGCGCGAGCGCCGCGGACCGAGCTTCGAGCGCGCTGGACATGGCGCCCCCGACGGCCACGCCGCATTGTCCCGAGGGGATGGCTGCGACGGGCTCGTGACGCTCGGCAAGGTCCGACCGATGGATTGGTTGCCCGCCATGGTGACGGGCTTTCCCGTCGCGCACGTCTTTCACCTCGCCGCCCTGGTCGAACGCTGGGGGGTGACGCGGGAAAGGCTGCTCGCGGGCTCGGTCGGCCTCGAGGAAGCGATGGCCGACCCGCGCGCCCGCGTCCCCGTCCGCGCGATGGTCGCGCTCCTCGAGCGCGCGCGCTCTCTGGCGCGAGAGCCGGCCCTCGGCATGTACATCGGCCTCGACGCGCGCCCGACCCTCTACGGGAACCTGGGGTTCGCGCTGATGAGCGCCGCCAACGTCTTCGAGGCGCTCGAGCTCGCGATCCGATTCAGCCCCACCGTCACCACCGCGCTGCATCTGCAGCTTCAGGTCGAGGGGCCTGCCGCCTCCCTCGTCGTCGAGGAGCGTGCCACCTTCGGCGCGGCCCGCGACACGATCCTCATCGCGGCGCTCCTGTCGCTTCACACGGTCGGCACGCTCCTCGCGGCGCCGCACGCGACGACGAGCGTCGCCGAGCTGGCGCTCCCCGAGCCAGCCTACGCCGGCCGGCTCGCCGCGGCGGGCCTACCGATTCGGTTCGGCTGCCCGGCGCACCGGCTGGTGTTCGACGTGCGGAGCCTCGAGGTGCCGTTCACCATGGCGAGCCCGACGGCGCTGCGCCTGGCGCGAGACCACTGCCAGCGCGATCTCGAAAGGACGGTGCCCACGGCGCGCTGGACCGACGCGGTTCGCCTCGAGCTCTCGCGCGCGGACCGCGCGTGCGGGGCCCTCGCGGAGGTCGCGTCCGCCCTGCACCAGTCGCAGCGGACCCTGAGGCGCCGGCTCGCCGAGGAGGGCTCCTCGTTCACGGCCCTTCGCGACGAGGAGCTCCGCGAACGGGCGACCCGGCTCGTCGGATCGTCGCGCGGTTCGGTCAGGGCCGTCGCGTCGCAGCTCGGGTTCTCCGATCCGGCGAACTTTGCTCGCGCGTTCCGCCGATGGACGTCGACCACCCCTTCGGCGTTTCGCCGGGCGGCACGCGCGGGAGACCCGGCGAGCGACGGGGGCGCGGGCTGAACGGGACGACGCCGAGCGGAGACGGAGCGTGGCCCGAACTGTCGGAAGTTTGTCCCGTCGTGTAGGGCGCCGCGCTGCCAAAGGATCGGAGCAAAGACGACGAACTCACCCATCGTCATCGCCACACGTCACTCCGACTTGACGATCCCTGCTTCCTGAAGGACCAATCCCGGCAAATGGAACACCACCTTTTCCTCATCGACGGCAAGCTCGTCGATGCCGCCGATCGCGCGCGCTTCACCACCGTCGATCCGTCGAACGGGCAGCCCCTCGCGACGGTCGCCGCCGCGGGTCGGGCCGACGTCGACGCCGCGGTCGACGCGGCGCGGCGCGCGTTCGGCCCGTGGAGCGAGACGCCGGTCGCCGAGCGCGCGGCCATCGTGTTCGACCTCGCCGACCGGATGCAGGCGGCGATCATGCAGCTCGGCTTCCTCGAGTCGAAGGACTCGGGCGGCCTGCTGTCGCGCACGGCGACCGACGTGTTCCAGGGCGCGCGCTTCATGCGGACGATGGCGCGGTACGCCGCGCACGAGTTCCCGTGGGAGGAGCGCATCCCGGGCAAGAACTCCTTCTTCCCCGGCACGAACGTCGTGCGCCGCGAGCCCATCGGCGTGTGCGCCGCCATCGTGCCCTGGAACTTCCCGCTCCTGATGGCGACGTGGAAGCTCGCGATGGCGCTCGTCACCGGCAACACGATCGTCCTCAAGCCCTCGCCCGAGACGCCGCTGTCGGCGCTGGCCCTCGGCAAGATCGTCGCGGGCAGCAAGGTGCCCCCGGGCGTCGTGAACGTCATCGCGGGCCCCGACCGCGCCGTCGGCGAGATGCTCGTGCGCCACCCGAAGGTCGACCGCGTCGCGTTCACGGGCAGCACGCCCGTCGGCAAGGAGATCCTCAAGAACGGCGCCGACACCCTCAAGCGCGTGAGCCTCGAGCTCGGCGGCAAGAGCGCCAACATCGTGCTTCGCGACGCGGACCTCGAGCTCGCCGTCGACGGCGCCATCTGGGCGGCGTTCCTCCACAGCGGGCAGGTGTGCGAGTCGGGCACGCGCCTCTTCCTCCCGGCCGACCTGCACGACGCGTTCGTCTCGCGCCTCGTCGAGAAGGTCCGCGCGCTGACCGTCGGCCACCCGATGGACCCGCGCACGCGCGTCGGCCCGGTCGTCAACGCCGCGCAGCGCGACCGCATCGAGCGGTACGTCGCGCTCGGAAAGAAGGAGGGCGCGCGCCTCGCCTGCGGCGGCGAGCGGCCGATCGTGCCGGGCCTCGAGGGCGGCTTCTACGCGCAGCCCGCCGTCTTCGTCGACGTCGACCCCAAGATGACGATCGCGCGCGAGGAGATCTTCGGCCCGGTGCTCTCGGTGCTCCGCTACGACACCGAGGACCAGGCGATCGCGCTGGCGAACGACTCCGACTTCGGCCTCGCGGGCGGCGTGTGGTCGCGCGACCTCGAGCGCGCGCAGTCGGTGGCGAACCGCCTGCGCACCGGCACGGTGTGGATCAACGACTGGCACTTCTTCCACGACCTGGCGCCCTTCGGCGGCTACAAGCAGAGCGGCATCGGCCGCGAGATGGGCTACCACGGCCTGGCCGAGTACACGGAGACCAAGCACGTGCACGTGGGCGTCGAGGTCAACCCCGACGCGAAGGTGCACCGCTCGCTCGTCACGCGCGGCCGCTCGCTGACCTACCAGTACGAGCCGCGCACGCGCGTGCTCTCCGGCCCGGGCAGCCTGACGCGCCTGCACGCGGAGCTCGACGCGATGGGCAAGAAGCGCGCGCTCGTCGTCACCGACGCGGGCGTGGTGGCCGCGGGGCTCCTCGTCAAGCTGCGGCAGGTGCTCGGGCACCGCGTCGTGGCGGTGTTCGACGCGGTCACGCAGGACTCGGGCATCGCGCTCGTCGACGCGGCCCTCGCGGTCGCCCGCGCCTCGAGCGCGGACGTCGTCCTCAGCCTCGGCGGCGGGAGCTGCATCGACACGGCGAAGGCGGTCGCGTGCGCGCTCTCCAACGGGTGGAGCGCCATCGAGTCGATCGGCATCGAACCACCTCGGCGTCGCGCCCACCACGCACATCGCGGTGCCCACGACCGCGGGCACGGGCAGCGAGGTGACCAACGTCGCCGTGATCAAGAACGAGCACGTCGGCACCAAGGCGTACATCCTCGACTCGCTCGTCGCGCCCGACCTCGCGGTGCTCGACCCGAACCTGCTCGTCGGCCTTCCGCCGCGCATGACCGCGGCGACCGGCCTCGACGCGCTGACGCACGCCATCGAGGCGTACACGGCGCGCGCCGCCAACTCGATGAGCGACGCCCAGGCGCTCCACGCCATCCGCCTCGTCGCGCGCTGGCTCCCGAAGGCCGTCGCGAACGGCGCGGACCTCGAGGCGCGCATCCAGATGCAGACCGCGGCGACGCTCGCGGGCTGGGCCATCTCGAGCTCGACGGTGGGCCTCGTCCACGCGATGAGCCACACCATCGGCGCGCGGCACGGCGTGCCCCACGGCATCGGCAACGGCATCCTCTTGCCGCACGTGATCCGCTTCAACGGCGGCGTCCCGGCGTCGGCCGCCCGCCACCTCGAGGTGGCGCAGGCCCTGGGCGCCGCGGTCGAGTCGCCGGACAAGGCGGCCGTCGCCTCGGCCGCCGCGGTCGACGCGCTCCTCCGCGCCTGCCAGCACCCGACCCGCCTGTCGGAGGTGGGCGTGCCCAGGGAGGCGCTCGGCGCGTGCTCGGAGATCGCGGTGACCGACCTGGCCGCGGCCTACACGGCCCGGCGCGCGTCGCCCGGCGAGATCGAGGAGCTCTATCGCGCGGCATGGTGAGAGCGTCGGTGGCGGCCCGCTCGCTCCCCCTCGACGCCGATGGCGTCGCGCCGCCGTCGCGCGCTCCGACCTCGCTGAGCAGCTGGGGCCTCGCGATCGCCAGGGCGCTCGAGAGCCGCGGCTGCGGGGCTGCCGAGCTCTTCTCCCGTGCCGGGCTCGATCTCGCGGCCCTCGACGATCCCGAAGCGCGCTTCTCGGCGAGGGCCGAGTCGCTCCTCTGGCGGCTCGCCGTCGAGGCCACGGGCGATCTTTGCTTCGGCCTGGAGGTCGCCCGGCACACCTCCCCGACGACCTTCCATGCCCTCGGCCTCTCGCTCGCCGCGAGCTCGAGTCTGCGCGAGGCGTTCGAGCGGGTCGTCCGCTATTACCGGCTCGTCTCGGACGCGACGACCATTCGCTTCGAGGAGCGCGGCGAGGCCTACCGCGTCTCCGTGCGGATCGATGGCGTGGCAGAACCCGCGTTCGAGGCCATCGACGCGGTGCTGGCGGTCGCGGTGCGCCTGTGCCGGTCGCTCGCGGGGCGGACGTTCTCGCCCCTCCACGTCGAGGTCCAGCGCCCTCGGCCACCCGACCCGAGCCCCTTCTTTCGCTGCTTCCGCGCGCCCGTGGCCTTCGAGTCCCGCGAGGACGCGCTCATGCTCCCGAAGGTCCTCTGCGACGTCCGAATTCAGGGGGCGAACGCCGAGCTCGCCCGCGCGAACGACCTCATTGCTTCACAGGCCCTCTCCCGGTGGGAGAGCGCGCGCCTCGCGGATCGCGTTCGCACCGTCCTCCTGGACCGGCTACCGACAGGCCCTCAGTCTCAGACCGACATCGCCCGCGTCCTCGGCATGAGCCCCCGCGCCCTCCAGCGCCGCCTCGCCACGGAGTCCACCACCTACGGCACGGTCGTCGACGAGACCCGTCGCGATCTCGCCATCGCCTACCTCCATGCGGATCGATGCTCGATCAAGGACATCGGCTACCTCCTCGGGTTCACCAATGGCCCGAGCTTCACCCGCGCCTTCCGCCGCTGGACGGGCCACCCCCCGTCCGATCTTCGGAGGCGCTGAATCCGACCACTCGAGAGGGGTCCCCCACACCGTCAGGCCGCCGGAACTCGTGGGGGGAGCGGGACGTCCAGCGACGGAAGGCTCGCTCGAAGCTCGTCACGTGCGAATAGCCGAGGCGCTCGGCGATCTCGGAGAACGACAGGCGCGACGAGCGCACGAGGGCGACCGCGCGATCCCGGAGCTCGCCTTCGCGAAGCGACGAGAACGAGACCCCCTCCGCGGCCAGGTGTCTCTTGAGCGTGCGGCTCGAGAGGTGAAGGGCCGCGGCGGCCTGCTCGAGGGAGTGGCAGCTCGCGCCGGGGCCCGCGAGGAGGTCACGCACGGACTCGGCCCACCGAACGGGCTTTCCGACGCGATCCAGCTCCCGCAGGCAATGATCCTGGGCCACGCGGAGGGCCGTCGGGTTCGCGGTCGTGTAGGGCACGTCCAGACTTCGCGCGTCGAACACGAGCCGGTTCGTCGGACAATCGAACCGCATCGGCAGGTTCGCGGCGGCAAGCTTTCCGGCGTAAAAGGGCTCGGGCAGGGCCATCTCCGCGACCGTGGTCATCACGTCGGGGCCGGCCGCGAGCAGAGTGCCGCCGAATCGCAGCGACACGAGGATGGCGAGGATGACGATGTCTCGCGCGCTGCCGAAGTCCGCCTCCTCGTCCACGATGAGCGACGCCACGCGCCCTTCCACACGGAGGCGTAGACGGACCGCACTCGTGATGATGGGACTGAAGCGGACCGCCAGCTCGATCGCCTCGCGAATGTTCGAGGCGCTCATGAGCGCGAAGCCGAGATTCGCGTAGAGCGTCGGTCGGATCTCCAGGCCGATGCGAAGCCCAATCGCCGGCTCCCGGGTGAGGAGCCGCGCGCGCTCCAGGAGCGCGACCATCGTCGGCACCGGAACGCGCGACGCCGGATCGACGAGGGCCTCCGCGGGCACCCCGACCCCCGAAAGGAGCTCGCGGGCACTGACGCCCCATCGTTCGACGAGCCCGACGAGGTGATGGATGTGCGCGATCGGAAAGGTCGGCTGCTCGGGTACGGCCTGGGTCAACGAGGGGACTTTGGCCGACGGAAGCCGTTCCTGCAAACCCGCGTCAGCGTGGCCCGAGATGTCGGAACTTTGTCCCACCATGTGAGAGCTGGAACGCCAGGATGCCCGCGGTTGGGGACGCCAGCGGCGAAGCCCCGGCATCAAGGGAGCCCCAGGTGATCAAGCTCGGTCCTCTTCTCTCGCCCGTGGTCGTGGCGGCCGTTTTCTCGTCTTCCGCGGCGCGCGCGCAAGTGGCCAACTCGCAGAGCGACGCGCGCGACTACGAGGCGCTGACGAACCTGCCGAACGGCTCGGTCGCCGCCCTCGGGTACTTCCGCGACGTCTCGAGCTCCGACTCGACGGACTTCAGCGAGGCGCAAGCCGCCTTCCGCGGTTCGTACGTCCTCCGCTTCGGCGACCTGGCGCTAGTGCCCTTCGACGCGATCCTTCCCGTCATCGACCTCAGCGTGTTCGAACCTGCGCCCGCTCCCGCGGTGGGTTCGACGACGCTGCATACCTCGGGGCTCGGGGACGCGACCTACCTTCCGACGATCGGCTACAGCGTCTCGGAAGACGACCTGACCCACACGCACACGTACGTGGCCTTCACCCCGTACGTCACGGGTCCGACGGGGACTTACGATTCGACGAAGCTCGTGAATCTGGGCGACCATCGGTGGCGGGTGCAGCCCCAGATCGCCGTCGGCCAGCGGTTCATGAAGGCCCTGACCGCCGAGGTCGTGGGAAATTTCGTGTGGTACGGGGACAACGACGAGTTCCTGGTGCCGGGCCTCGGGACGACGACGCTGAAGCAGGACCTCTCCGCCGGCATGGAGGTGCACCTCGCCGCGGACCTCTCGCCGACGTTCTATCTGGCCGCCTCGTACTATCTGGCGGCCGTAGGAAAGCGCACGGTCGATACCCCGGCCGGACCGGTCACGGTGGACGATTCGCAGATGATTCAAACGCTGCGCTTCACGTATGGCATCCGGATCGAGAAGGGCACGAACCTCCTTCTCCAGTACAACCAGGACGTGGCCGCGTCGGGCGGCGCGTCGATCACGCGGTTCTTCGGAGTTCGCGTCGCTCACGTCTTCTTCTGAATCGGAGGCCCACGAGTCGCCATGGGAACGCGCCACTTTTCGTCCTGGCCCCCGGGCCTCCCGCGCGAGTTGACGCCGCCGGCCACGTCACTCTGGGCCAACCTCGCGGCCACGGCCGCGAGGGCCCCGGATCGCCGGGCCGTCGTCTTCTACGGGACCTCTCTCACGTATCGCGAGCTCGCGCGCGAGTGCGAGCGGCTGGCGGGGTTCCTCCAGCAAGTATGCGGCGTCGCCCGCGGCGACCGCGTCGCCCTGTACATGCAGAACAGCCCGCAGTTCATCATCGGGTACTACGCGATTCTCCGCGCCGATGCGGCCGTCGTGCCGGTCAACCCGATGAACTTGACCGCCGAGCTCGAGTACATGCTCGGCGACAGCGGGGCGCGCGTCATGATCGCGGCGCAGGAACTGGCCGCCAACGCCGTCCCCCTGCTCGGCGGCAAGCCGCTCGACCGCCTCGTCGTGGCCACGTATTCGGATTACCTCGCGCACGAGACCGACCTTCACGCCCCGGAGTTCGTCCGCGCCCCCCGGAAGACCTGGGCCTCACCGGGGGTCGTGACGTGGGCCGAAGCGATCGGTCACGACATCGCGCCCGCTCCGCCGACCGCGACGCCGGAGGACCTCTGTGTTCTGCCGTACACCTCCGGCACGACCGGCCATCCCAAGGGATGCATGCACTCGCATCGCACGGTCATGCAAACGACGGTGGCCGGTCCCACATGGCACGCCGCCGAGCAGGATCGAGAATCGGAGCTCGCGGTCCTCCCCTTCTTCCACGTCACCGGCATGCAGTACGGGATGAACTGCCCGATCTTCGCGGGCTCGACGATGGTCGTACTCCCGCGCTGGGACCGCGCCGTCGCGGCCGAACTCATCCAACGTCACCGCGTCACCGGTTGGACGGCCGTTCCGACGATGGTGGTCGACCTCCTCTCGAGCCCCGACCTCGGGCGCTACGACCTTTCGAGCCTCCGCGTCATGGGCGGTGGAGGCGCGGCCATGCCGGAGGCGATCGCCCGAAAACTCAAGGACTCGTACGGGCTCACGTACATCGAGGGCTACGGCCTCTCCGAGACGATCGCGCCAACGCACATCAACCCGACCCACAAACCCAAGGCGCAGTGCCTGGGCATCCCGATCTTCGGGGTCGACTCGCGCGTCGTCGATCCCGAGACGCTCGCCGAGCTCGGACCGGGCGAGGTCGGTGAGATCGTCACGAGCGGCCCGCAGGTGTTCGGCGGTTACTGGGGGAAGCCGGAGGCGAACGCCGAGTGCTTCGTGGAGATCGACGGAAAGCGGTTCTTCCGGACCGGTGACCTCGGCCGGATTGACGAGGACGGATACTTCTTCCTCGTCGATCGGCTCAAGCGGATGATCAACCTGGCCGGATTCAAGGTCTGGCCCGCCGAGGTCGAGGCGATGCTGTACGGGCATCCGGCCATCTTGGAGGCGGCGATCATCCGGACGCGAGAGGCGCGCCGCGGCGAGAGCGTCAAGGCGGTGGTCGTCTTGAAGAAGGACCCGGCGCACGCGCTCGAGGAGGAGGCGCTCATCGCGTGGTGCAGAACACGGATGGCGGCCTACAAGGTTCCCCGCGCCGTGGCGTTCGTCGACTCGCTGCCGAAGACGGCGTCAGGCAAGATCCTCTGGCGCGTGCTCCAGGAGCAAGAGGATCGCGGCGTCGCTTCGTAGGCCGATCGGGCCTATGGCCCATGCGGACGCGGCGGTTTCTGCCCGATACTCGCGCTGACGCCGACGGACAAGTGATTGGCGGGCGTTGGAAAGCGCGGCCTTCGCATTCGTGGATAGCTTGGAAACAGATGAATCGCGTGGTGGTCACGGGAATCGGGCTCGTTACGCCGGTGGGCGTCGGCACGCTGGAGCCGTGGAACGCGCTCTTGGCCGGCGAGAGCGGAGTCGGCCCCATCACGCGGTTCGACACGACAGGCTTTCGCGTTCGGATCGCCGGCGAGGTCAAGGGGTGGGACGCGGCGCGCTGGGTCGAGAAGAAGCGCCTCAAAGAGATGGACCGCTTCACCGAGTTCGCGCTCGGCGCGGCGTCGCTCGCCGTCGCCGACGCCGGGCTCGAGCTGGCCGAAGAGGAGCGCCCGGGCGCCGGGTGCATCATCGGAGTCGGCCTCGGCGGGTTGCCCGCGCTCGAGCGGACCAAGGAGACGCTCCTCTCCAAGGGGCCGGAGAAGGTCAGCCCCTACACCATCCCGGCGATCATCTCGAATCTCGCGGCGGGGCAGGTCGCCATGGCGCACCGGCTCGAGGGCCCGAGCTACTGCACGACGAGCGCGTGCTCCAGCGGCGCGCACGCCATCGGCGAGGCCGCGCAGTGGATCCGCCTCGGCAAGGCGGACGTGATGGTCGCGGGCGGCGCCGAGGCGACCGTGAGCCCGGTGGGCATCGCCGGGTTCGAGGCCATGTTCGCGCTCAGCCGCCGCAACGACGACCCCCAGCGCGCGAGCAGACCCTTCGACCGCGGGCGCGACGGGTTCGTGTGCGGCGAGGGCGCGGCGATCCTGGTGCTCGAGTCGATGGCGCGCGCGAAGCTGCGCGGCGCCCGCGTGTACGCGGAGCTGACGGGCTACGGAGCGTCGACGGATGCCCACCACATCACGCAGCCCGCGCCCGAACACCGCGGCGCGCAGCGCGCGATGCGGATGGCGCTCGCGGACGCGAAGGTCTCGCCCGACGCGCTCGACTACGTGAACGCGCACGGCACGTCGACGGCGGTCGGCGACGTCGAGGAGTCGCGAGCGATCGCCGCGGTCTTCGGCGCGCACGCGACGGACAAGCGGCTCTGGATCAGCTCGACGAAATCGATGATGGGCCACCTCCTCGGCGCCGCGGGCGCCGTGGAGACGGCGGTGTGCGCGCTGGCGATCGCGCGGGAGTGCGTGCCGCCGACGATCAACCTCGTCGACCCCGATCCGCAGTGCACCCTGGACTACGTGCCCAACACGGCGCGCCGCCGGCCGGTCCGCCACGCGATGAACAACTCGTTCGGCTTCGGCGGGACGAACTGCGCCCTTCTCCTCTCCCGCTTCGACCCCTGAGGACGAACATGCCCAACCGCGCCCGCGTTCTCGGTACCGGACACTACCTGCCGCCGGTCGTCCGCACGAACCGCGACATCGAGCGGCTCGTGGAGACCTCCGACGCGTGGGTCACCGAGCGGACGGGCATCCGCGAGCGACGGCTCGCGCCCGACGGCATGACGACCAGCGACATGAGCGCCGCGGCGGCGCGCCAGGCGCTCGACATGGCCGGGCTCCGTCCTCACGACGTGGACCTCATCGTCGTGGCGACCGTGACGCCCGACATGCCGATGCCGTCGGCCGCGGCGTTCGTGCAGCACAAGATCGGCGCGGGCCCCTGCCCGGCCATCGACGTGGGCGCGGCATGCGCGGGCTTCGTCTTCGCGCTGTCGGTCGCGGAGCAGTTCATCGCGACCGGCAAGCGCCGCTGCGTCCTCGTCATCGGCGCCGACACGCTGACCAAGTTCCTCGACTGGAGCGATCGCAAGACCTGCGTCCTCTTCGGCGACGGCGCGGGCGCGGTCGTGCTGGGGGCGGATTCGGCGGTCGACGGCGAGGGCCGCCCGCGCGGCGTCCTCTCGACCTCGCTCTCGACCGACGGCTCGCTGGTCCCGGCGCTGTACATCCCCGGCGGTGGCAGCGCCCACCCGCCGTCCGCCGCGACGGTCGACAAGAAGCTGCATTTTCTTCGCATGAACGGGCAAGAGGTCTTCAAGCACGCCGTGAAGAACCTCGTGTCGGCGAGCCGCGCCGCGCTCGACGAGGCGGGGATGACGCCGGCGGCGGTCGACTGGGTGTGCGCCCACCAGGCCAACAAGCGCATCCTCGATCAGGTCGCGGCGCGGCTCGAGACGCCGCCCGACCGGATGCTTTGCAACATCGACCACGTCGGCAACACCTCGAGCGCATCGATCCCCATCCTGCTCGACGAGAGCGTGCGGGCGGGCAAGATCGAGCCGGGGGACGCGGTCCTCATGAGCGCGCTCGGCGCGGGGATCTCCTGGGGCGGCGCGGTGGTCCGCATGTGAGGGCGGCGCGCGTTCGGATTCGCGAGTCGACGGTTTCGAACCGAGGGGGAAAGAGACGACGATGGCAAACGCAATCGGCAATATGGACATCGAAGAACGTGCTGCGGCATCGGGCATCCGGCCCGCGGAGCCGCTCCCCGGCGCGGCGGTCGAGGCGCTCTCGCCGCCGGCCCGCAGGCTCGCCACCCTCTTCGACTTCGGCCGCTACGAGGAGCTCGACGCCCTCGTCCACCACCAGGCCCGCCACTGGGGCATGGACAAGAAGCGCAGCGATGGCGACGGCGTGAGCGTCGCCACGGGGCGCGTGCACGGCCAGGTCGTCGTGGCCTTCGCGCAAGACCGGCGGTTCATGGGCGGCTCGCTCGGCGAGGCGCACGCCCGCAAGATCTGCAAGGGCATGGACCTGGCGGAGCGCATCGGCGCACCCATCGTGGGTCTGCTCGACTCGGGCGGCGCGCGCATTCAGGAGGGCGTCGCGGCCCTCGCGGGCTACGGAGAGATCTTCCGGCGCAACGTGAGGCTCTCGGGTCGGGTGCCGCAGATCTCCGTCGTGCTCGGCCCGTGCGCGGGTGGCGCCGTGTACTCGCCCGCCATCACCGACTTCATCGTCCTCTCGCGACCCGATGCGCTGATGTTCGTGACGGGCCCCAAGGTGGTGAAGCAGGTGCTCTTCGAGGACGTGGACGCCGCGCAGCTCGGCGGCGCGGAGGTGCACGCGTCGACGAGCGGCGTCGCGCACCTCGTGGAGGCGGACGAACGGCAGGCCATCGTGCGCACGCGCGCCCTCCTCGCCCTCCTCCGCGTGCCGCGCATCGCCCCGGAGGAGCCGGGCGACGAGGCGCCGCTCTCGGAGATCGTGACGCCGAACTTCCGGCGGGCGTACGACGTGCGGCGCGTCGTACGCGCGATCGCCGATCGCGGCAGCGTCATCGAGATTCAACCCGACTATGCCAAGAACATCGTCATCGCGATCGCGCGCCTCGAGGGCCGCTCGGTCGGCTTCGTGGCCAACCAGCCCAAGGAGCGCGCCGGGGTCGTCGACATCAACGCGGCCCGGAAGGCCGCGCGGTTCGTGCGCACGATGAACGCGTTCGGGGTTCCGATCGTGTCCCTGGTCGACGTCCCGGGCTTCATGCCGGGCTCGCGGCAGGAGCATGGCGGGGTCATCGTCCACGGCGCGAAGCTCTTGTACGCGTACTGCGAGGCGACGGTGCCGCGCGTGACCGTCGTGATGCGCAAGGCGTTTGGCGGCGCCTACATCGTGATGTCGTCGAAGCACGTGGGGGCCGACGTGAACCTCGCGTGGCCCGGCGCGCAGATCGCCGTCATGGGCGCGGAGGGCGCCGTCGAGGTCCTGCACGGCAAGGACCTCCAGGCGGCCGCGGACCCGAAGCAGCGCTTCGAGGAGCTCTGCGCGCGGTATCGTGAGGACTACATGTCCGTGCGCGTCGCGGCCGAGCGCGGGTGGGTCGACGAGGTCGTGGAGCCCGACGAGACGCGGAGGAAGATCGCGCACTACCTCGGCGTGCTCGAGTCCGCGGGGCGCAGCTCGGAGTGCGCCGGGAACGTGCCGCTCTGACCGCCCGCCCGGGGCGTCGTCATTCTCCCGCGGCGACTTGCGCGGCAAGGATCCTCCTGACCGTGAACGGCCAGGTCGGGGCTCACTCGTGATGGGCAGCGCCCGAGTGATCCTCGCCGGGCGCCCCGCCCACGAAGTGAAGCGTCGCGAGGAATGCGGCCGCCAGCGCGTACATCGCGCCGAACGCCGGCGCCGCCGCCACGCCGAACCGATTTCGGATCCCGAGCGGCGTGAGCTCGTACGCGTGCATCAGACCGACCATCGACAGGAACGCAGCGGCCAAGGCCCAGGCCGCGGCCCGAAGGAAGCGCCGGTCGATGGCGAAGACCAGGATCGCCGACAGGATCATCGACGTCGGCAGAAATCCCTGGCTGAGGGCGATGATCCCGCCGAGCGCAAAGTCGGACCCGAGCTTGGGCGCCACCGCGTAGAGGCTCGAGCCGGCTGCCCGAACGGCCGTCTCCACCTGCACGAGGACCCACGCCGCCAGCGACGGGATGAGTCCAAGGGCGACCGCGAGCGCGTGCTCGCGCGGAACCTCCTGGAAGGCCTGCGCCGTCATGACCAGCCCGATCCACAGCAGAATTCCGACCGTCGCGTCGATCGGAACGTACGCGAGCACGAGCGGGATCGCGCCCAGGAGGCAGAGGATCGTGACGGCCGCCCCGTTCAAGATCGAATACCCGCGGCGCGCGCCCATCGCCTTCCAGGCGGGGTGTCCGATGTAGATCGTCGTCGGGAACGGGTTGCCGAAGAGCGCTGAGGCGATGGTCGCGACCCCGTTGGCGAGAAGGCACGGCAGCGTCTCGTAGCGATCGCCGGCTGCCTCCGCGCTCTCGAGGTTCTGAAGCGACCCGACCACGTTGAAGAGGCCCATGGGCAGGACGACGGACAGATAGCGGTACGCGCGAGGATCGGTGAGCAGGTGCCACGTCTCGCCGAGCATGGGGACCGGCAGATGCAGGGCCAGCGCGGACGGCTCGGTCGACGTTCCGTACAGCGAAGGAGCGATGACCCGCACGCTCCACGCCAGGACCGTCCCGACGACGATGGCGGCCAGGCCACCGGGAACGCCGAAAGGCAGTCGCGTTCGCGACGCGTAGGTCGTGACGAGGAGGAGCGCGGGGAAGAGCGCGATCCACGGCCGTGCGAAGATTGTGAAGACGAACCCCATCGAAATGAAGGTCAGGGCGATGCCCGCGAGCGCCGCGAGGAGCGCCGCGCGCGGCGTCGTTCGACGCAGCCAGCCACCCACGAACGCTCCCGCGGCCTCGAAGACCCCACTGATGAGGCACGCCGAAAGGCCGACGTGCCAAGTGAGGACGGGGTCCTTGGTCTCGGCGTAGACGGGCCCCATGATGAGAAAGATGAACGCGAGGAGGCTCGGGGTGTTGATCCCGAACGGGAGCGCGGTCGCGTCCTCGCGCCCGCTCTTCGCGGCTTGCCACGCATAGAAGACGTTGCCCAGGAGGATCGAGACGGCGGCGCCGGGGAGAATTCGCTCGAGGACCAGCGATGGCGGCAAGCCCGCCGCCGTCGTCGAGAGGACGACGACGAGCATCAGCTGCAACAGGTTGTCGATGAAGAGGCCGAAGAAGCCGTCGATGTCGGCTCGCACGAACCACCGGGTCCTCGTCGCGGTCTCCATGGCCGCGAGCGTAGCGGCCGCGGCGGAGCTTCGCGGCCGCAATTTCCCTCTTGTCGATTTTCAGCGCGCCGAGCCGGTTGCCCGAGCCTTCGCTTCGGGGCGGGCCCTCAAGTGCGCGCGGCTCGACGCCAGATGGCCCGCTCCCGCGGACGCCAGCTCTCCTCCATCTCCACGATCCGTTCGTATGCGCTCGCGGCGATTCTCTCGACGCCCTCGAGGCGGAGGGCGCCGCGGGCGGCGCGCGCGGCCGGATCGTGCATGAGAGCCTCCAGGGCCTGATCGATCGCGCTGCAAAGGGCCTCGCTCGCTGCGCCATGGGTCACGAACGGCGGCGCCGGCGCCGGCTCGGTCCAGGCAAGGACTCGGGTGCCCTCGAGGGCCGGCGAGCGCGACGCGGCCAGGAGCCCGTGCGTGACGGCGTCGATCGACGCCACGCCGCAGACGCCTCCGGCGACCGCCGCGAGGCTGGCCACGTGGCCATCCGTGACGACCACGCGCCCGAAGAACGGCTCGCCTCCCGCGTCGCGCGGCGTCAGCCTGGCGACCTCGAAGGCGAGGATGTTCGCGCCGGAGTGCGAGTCGAAGCCGTTGACGGCGCAGGTCGCGCCCCTCAAGTCCGCGAGGCCCCCGGCGCGCGAGTCTGCGCGCACCACGATCGCGCTCCGGTACGTGCCGCCCTCGCATCCGGGGACGGCGTAGCGGGGCGTCGCGATCGCCCGGAGGCGCCCGCGGTCCGCGTGCGTCAAGGGATAGCCGCAGATTTGGCCGAAGAGCAGCGTGGCCTGCCGGCCGATGTGGTCGTACGGCGTCTCGCGATCGAGGTGCCGGGGAACGCCCTCGACGCCGGCGCGCACCAGGTGGTGGGCCAATCGCGACCACAGCTCGTCGGTGGCGCCGCGCACCTCCTGCAAGTCGTACATGGGCAGCGACGCGAACAGCGGCACGGGGTCACGTAACCTTCTCGGCGACGCGACGCAAGAACGGGACGATCTCGTGGGGCTGCACGACCGCGGCGCGAATCAGGCTCTCGAAATGGCTCGTCAGCACGCGGATGTGCTCCACGCTGTTGAAGACCCAGTACATCTGGCCGACGTAGATGACGGCGCGCTTCGGGCCGAACACCGTGAACGGCACCGAGTAGCGGTGGCGCGAATCGTAGAGGAACCACCGGAAGGACGGATAGAGCTCGTCCACGAGCTTGATGATGTGATCGAGCTGCTCCTTGCGCATGGCGGGGCCGAGATCGCGCCAGATCCCCTCCCCGCGGGCGAAGCCCTCGATCGCCTGGACGGAGTTGCAAGCCTCCATCTCGGAGCCGCTCTTGCGCTGCAAGTCGAGCTTGGCCTGGGCGAGCTTCTTGCTCTCGGCCGCGTCGACGGCCTCGAAGCGACGGTATTCGTACCGGATGATGCGGTCGGTCTTCAGCAGGTCGGGAAGCGTCGTCGGGACATAGCGGACCTTGTAGCCGGCGGCCTCGGCGTGCCAGCTCTCGAGCAGCGCGTCGGCGGACCCGTCGGGGTCTCGCTCCACCTCCACGGACTGCCTCAGGATGTCCGCGCCGACGCGCCCCTCCTGCGACAGGCCGATGAGCCAGTCGACGCTGACGCGCGCGCTCTCGGCGATGGCGGCGAGCGTCTCGGCGCGCGGGAGGCGGTCGTTGTCCGTCGAGAGCAGCTGCGACAGCGTCGAGCGGTCGATCCCGGCCTTGGCCGCGAAGGCGGACCGATTGAGCCCCGATTGCTCGATGACCGCGAGGAGACGCTCGCGAAAGATGGCCACGGTGTCCTGCCGGCGCATGGTGTACGTGTTTACCAATAGCAACAGCGATGGCGGTCCATCAACACGGTCGCCGTTTGGTGACCGCTTGCGCCGCATCGTGCGCGTTCCCTCCTGGCTGCATGCCCTCCGTCTCTGCGAGGATGTGCCGTGCCCGAAGCCCCAGCCGAGCCGGTCGCTCGGATTCACGTTCGCGCGGGGGATCCCACCTGGTCCAGGAGCCCGATCGAGTGGCCCACCTGGGCGCTCGTCGCCGGGATCCACGGGGCCTGGGCCGCCTTCACGATCGGCTGGGCGCACTGGCCCTGGTGGTTCGTGCCGCTCGCCGGAGGGTGGCTCGTGGCGTGGCACGGGTCGCTGCAGCACGAGACCATCCACGGACACCCGTCCCGCTCCCGGCGTCTGAACTCGCTCCTCGGGAGCATCCCGCTCGGGCTCTGGCTGCCGTACGGTGTGTACCGTGAGACGCACCTCCGTCACCACGCCGCGCCGTGGCTGGCCGATCCCGTGGACGACCCCGAGTCGGCCTACGTGACCGCGGGAGCGTGGGCTCGCGCGGGGCACTTCCGGAGAGCCTGTCTTCGCCTCCAGACGACCCTGGCCGGCCGGCTGCTCCTCGGACCCTTCGTGGTCGTCGCGTCGGAGTACGCGCGGGCGGTGCGCCGGCTCGCGCGCGGCGACCGCCGTGACCTGGGCCACTGGTCCTGGCACGCGCTCGGCGTCGCAGGGGTCCTCCTCTGGTTGCGCGCCTGGCACGTTCCGCTCGGCGCCTATGTCGCGGGCTGCGTGTATCCGGGGATCGCGCTCACGCTGCTCCGGTCGTTCGTCGAGCACCGGACCGCGAGCTCGCCCGGGCATCGAACGGCGATCGTCGAAGCGGAGGCCCCGTTCGCGCTCCTCTATCTGAACAACAACCTGCACGTGGTGCACCACCAGCACCCCGGCGCGCCTTGGTATCTCCTTCCACGCCTCTACCGGCGAGAGCGCGACGCCCTTCTCCCCCTGAACGGCGGATGGTGCTTTCGAGGTTATCGCTCCATCGTCGCCGCCTATGCGCTGCGACCGGCGCGGGACTGCGTGGCCGGCGTCGGATCCGATTCAGTCGCTGGGCAGACCGGCGGCCCAGACCTCGTCGCGCACGAGGTCCTCGACGGTCGCCAGGTCGTCCCCGAGCACACGGTCTTCGACGAGCACCGGCACGCGCGCGCGGACGAGGCCGTGAAAGGGCACTAGCGCCGGCGGAAGTGCCCGGGAGCACAGGTCGACGCCCTGCGCGGCGACCAGGAGCTCGATGGCGCTGACGGTCTCGGCGAGGCGGATGCACCGCGCGAGCTGCAAGGCGGAGAGCGCGGTCATCGGCGCGTGATCCTCGGAGTTGCCGCACACCGGCAGAGACTGCACGCTCGCCGGGACACCGGTCGCGTGGAGTTCGCCGACGACGGCCGCGGCCGTGTACTGCGCAATCATCAAGCCGGAGTCCACGCCCGGCCGAGCGCGCGGGTGGACCAGGAAGGCCGGGAGCCCGCCGCTGTGGTGCGGATCGAGCAGGCGGGCGATGCGCCGCTCGCTCATCACCGCCAGGGACACGACGGCCACCCGGAGGCTATCGAGGGCCAGCGCCAGGTGCTGCGCGTGGGGCAACCCCGAGGAGTTCGTGGTCCACCCGTCCTCGAGCACGACCGGGTTGTCGACGGACGCGTTCAGCTCGGCCGACACGACCCTTTCGGCCGACACGATGGCGTCTCGAAGCGCGCCGTGCACCTGCGGAGCCCCTCGCGTGGAGAGTGGCTCGCGGAGGGGCAAGGTTCGAGGTTCGACCACCTCTTCGGCGAGCATCGACCGCAGACACGACCCGCTCCGTGCCGCCCCCGGGTGGTTACGGAGCGCCTCGAGCCGGGCGTCGAGGAAGTCGCGACGGCTTCCGAGCGCCGCCATCGTCATGGCCGTCGCCACCTCGGAGGTCCGGACCAGACGCCAGACGTCGACGATGGCGAGCGCGCCCAGTCCGGCGCTCTGCGCGGGCCCGTTGATGAGCGCGAAGGCATCGCGCATCTCGGGCTCGATGGGCGTCAAGCCGGCTCGCTCCAGCGCGACGCTGCCCTTGTGCAGGACGCCGTCGACGAAGGCTCGGCCCTCCCCCGCCAGCGCCAGCGCGGCATGCGCCAGCGGCGCCATGTCGCTCGCGCCGACCGACCCGCGGCGCGGGACGAACGGAACGACGGGGCTGTTGAGGAGCGCCACGAGCGCCCGGGCGATAGGGAGCCGGACCCCGCTGACGCCGCCCGCGAGCGCGTTCAGGCGCGCCAGCAACATCGCTCGCACCTCGTCGCTCCCCATCGGTTCGCCGACGCCCGCGGCGTGGCTGCGGAGCAGCGCGCGCTGCTGATCGCGGTTGGTCGCGAGGCCGAGGCTGCGAGCGTCCAGGGCTCCGACGCCGGTCGTCAGTCCATAGATGGGCGACCCGGCTTCCACGAGGGACCGCAGGCGACGCTCCCCCTCACGAATCCGCGACTCGGCCGTGGGGGCCAGCCGCACGGGCGCCCCGCGCCTGGCGACGCTCGCGACGCCCGCTGGCGACAGGGCTCGTCCGGTGACCTCGACCGTCATCACGGGGACGTCTCGCGCACCGGGTGCGTGCGGGGATGACTGGCCAGGAAAGCCCGCGCCACTTCCGCCGGCGCGCGACCTCCGTTCACCTCGGCGTTCATGCGGCGGATCTCGTCCTCGTGGATGAGCCCCGAGAGGGTCTCGAGGACCGCCTGCGCGCGGGGCACGCGGGCAAGCGCGTCTCTACGGGCGACGATCGCGGCGTCGTACGCGGGGAAAAACCTGCGGTCGTCCTCGAGGAGGACGAAGTCCAGGTCGGAGAGGCGACCGTCGGTCGAATAGGCACTGATGACATCGATCTGCCCGGAGGCAGCGGCCTTGTACATCAAGCCGGCCTCCATGCCGAACGGGCCGCGCGCGAAAGCGAGGGAGTAGCGCCTGCTGAGGCCCGGCCACCCGTCCTCGCGGGCGAAGAACTCGGAGGCGAATCCCGCCGCGAGGTCGCGGCGACCCACCAGAATCGCTGATACGGCGGATTCGAAGCTCTTCCGCTCGCCGCCGCGGCATGGCCAGGGCGTAGGTGTCGCTGAAGCCGAGCGGGTCGAGCCAGACGACATCGTACCGGGCCGACCCCCGGCGCACGGCGGCGAGGGCCGCCGCGGGGTCCGCGATGGGGGGCTCGCCGAGGATCGCGCTGAGCCCCGTGCCCGTGTACTCGGGATAGAGGTCGATCGCGCCGGACGTGAGCGCCTGAAATGTGATGTTCGTGCCGCCGAGGAAGAACTCCCGCCGAACGCGTATTCCGTCGGCCTCGAGGGCCTGCGCGATGATCTCCGCCAGGACTACCGACTCCACGAACCGCTTGGAGCCGACGATGATCTCGTTGGGGGCGGGGCCCGGGCGATTCACGATCCGGAGGGTCCCCGCCACCAGGACGCTCGTGGCCAGGAGCCAGGCGACGAGGAGAGCGAGGGCTCGAAGCCGCGACATGCGTTATCGGCGCAGGCCGCGCGGAGTGATCCAGCGCTCGAGCCGGCCGAGCGCCGCGTCCACCAGCAGCGCGAGCGCGGCGATGGGGATGGCGCCCGAGAGGATCATCCGGGTGTTGGTCATGTCGATTCCCTCGAAGACGAACTTCCCGAGGCCCCCCGCGCCGACGAGCGCCGCGAGCGTGGCGACCGACACGCTGAGCACGGCCGAGGTTCGAACCCCCGTCATGAGGACGGGCAGAGCTTGAGGCAAGATCACTCGCAGGAGGATCTGCCGCTCGCTCATGCCCATGCCGCGGGCAGCCTCGCGGGCGGCCGGATCGCCCTGCCCGATGCCCGTGTACGTATTGCGGACGATCGGGAGCAGCGCATAGAGAAAGAGGGCCACGATGGCGACCTTCGGCCCGATGCCGAGGAGCGGGATCATGAAGCCCAGCAAGGCGACGCTCGGGATCGTATAGATGACGCTGACGACGGCGAGCACCGGTGCGGCGAGCCAGCGTTCGCGGGCGATGAGGATCCCGAGGGGGATGCCCGAGACGGTGGCGAGCGCGAGCGCGATGCCCGTGAGCTGGAGATGCCGGACCAGTTCGGCGAGGATGTCGTGGAGGCTGGCCATGATGGCTCAGCCCTTCTGGAGGCCGCCGAGGATGTCGGCGCGCGAGACCCACCAGGCGCCGTTCGCCGGCGCTGCGCCTTCGACGCGAATCCACGAGGCCCGCATCGATTCCATCCGCTCGAGAACCTCCCACGCCGATACGTCGCCCGCCAAGGACAGCACGGCGGCGTCGGAGATGGACGGAGGGGGCTCCGCCCGGCGCGAGGCCGCGCCGCAGAGCTCGTGCAGGGGCAGCGTCATCAGCCGCAGGCGATAGCGATCGCGTCCGATGAGCGCCAGCACCCCCGGGTCCGCGGGGTGCTCGACGATGTCTCGTGGGACCCCACACTGCACCAATCGGCCTTCGCTCATGACGGCGATGCGATCCCCGAGGCGGGCGGCCTCGAGGATGTCGTGCGTGACCATGACGAAGGTCTTTCCGAGCTGCCGCGAGAGCGCGATGAATTCGTCCTGGAGGCTGGCGCGCGAAACCGGATCGAGCGCGCTGAACGGTTCATCCAGCAAGACGATCGGCGGATCCGACGCGAGCGCGCGGGCGATGCCGACGCGCTGACGCTGCCCGCCCGACAGCTCGGAAGGATACCGGCGGCCATACGCCTGCTCGGGCAGACCCACGGTCTCGAGCAGCTCGGTGACACGCGCGCTCCGCTTGGCCTGTGTCCAGCCGAGGAGCTCGGGGACGATGCCGACGTTTCGAGCGATCGTGTAGTGGGGGATCAGGCCCACGTCCTGGATGACGTACCCGATGCGCCGGCGGAGCGCGGGCGCGTCGACGGCGCGCACGTCCTGGCCTTCGACGAGGACGCTACCGGCGGACGGCTCCACCAGCCGGTTGATCATCCGCAGCGTCGTGCTCTTGCCGGAGCCGCTGGCCCCGATGAAGCAAAAGGTCTGCCCCGCCTCGATGGTCAGACTGACGGCGTCGACGACCTTTTGACCGCCGTATTGCTTCGAAACGCCGCGAAGCTCGATGGCGCTCACGTTCGGCTATCCGATAGACCCCGGCGACGCATCGTCGACATCTACCACCCTGCCTTCGTAGAGACGAGCTCGGGCTCCGCCAGCCGAGGATGCCCACGAAGGTGTCGTGCGCTCGGCGGTGACCGGCATGCGCTGCGCGCGAACGCCTCGAGGGCGGCCCGGCGCGAGGATGGCCGTTAATTGGACGGTGGCACTCATGATGTCGTTTTCGGATGCCCATTTTTCTCCCCCGCTCGTCCGCTCGCCTCGCCCGCCTCTCGTCCCTGGCTTTGCCGCTCGCGGCCGGCGCCCTCGCTGTCGCGGCGTGCGGCTCGAAGGGGCAGTCGAGCGGCTCGCCGATGGACGCGAGCTCCCCGGTGGACGACGCGCCGTCCTCGAGCGGCTCCGCGGAAGACGGGTCGTCCAGCGGCTCCGGTGAGGAAGGCGGCTCCCGGGGGACGCCCGATGCGACGACCGACAGCGGCGGCGCGGACGGCGGCGCCCCCCAGGACAGCGGCATGGAAGCGGCCGCGGCACTGCCGGCCGGGCACCGACGTTCACGGGCGGCGGGGGGGCGGCGGACGGCGCCATCGTCGCGCACGAGCTCTCCACCGGCGCGGTGCTCTGCGACGAACTCGTCGGCGTTCGTGGACGACGAGCGCGACGCCGATCACCGGCAACCAGCTCGGCCTCCCCGTGGTCGCCGCAGGCAGCGCCCCCGGCGACGCGCTCCTCGTCGTGCCGACCGCGTCCGGGTACGACTGGTCGTACCGCACCGGCGGGACGTGGAGCTCGCCCGCCACGATGGCCGGCCTGCCCCTACCCCCCAACGAGACGTCGGCGCACCTGCCGGGCGCTTCGATCGTGCGCGCCAGCGCGGCTGGAGACTTGCTCGCGGGCTTCGCGACGTCCGTACCGGCCGACGGGGGGCCCGTCGAGGCCATCGCGGTGGCGAAGTTCTCGGCCGGCGCCTGGTCGGCGCCGACGGTGCTCGCGACGGATCCCAACGTCGCCTACTACGAGGCGCCGCGGCTCGCGGTCCTCGGTGACGGCACCATCGCGCTCGCGTACTTCGCGACGGGCGCCGTCAAGATCGCCTTCTACGACGGCACCTCGTGGAGCACGTTCCAGGTGGCGCCAGACGTTTACCCGAGCCTCGGCTTCCAGCCGCTCGACATCGCGCGCGGCGCGTCGGGCGCCCTCCTCGAGCTTGCGTTCATCGACTCGAACAACAACCTCTTCCACGTTCGCCTCACCGACCGGACGAACTGGACATGGACGAGCGTGACCGCCATCGACGACAACGAGCGCGGCTACAAGTGGGCGCAACTCATCGCCGGACCGTGACGAGCGGGGCACGGGGGGGGCATGCGACCGACCCGTCAGGGACAGGCGACCGATCCAACAGAGCCAGGCGACCGATCCAACAGGGCCAGGCGACCAATCGAAGCAGGAGATGCGACCGATCCAGCACGGACAGGCGACCGATCCAGCAGGGACGGGCGACCGACCCAACAGGGCCATGCGACCGATCGAAGCAGGAGATGTGACCGATCCAGCAGGGACGGGCGGCCGACCCAGCAGGGACAGGCGACGGATCCATCAGGGCCATGCGATCGGTCGAAGAGCTCCATGCGCCCCCCATCAAATGGGTCGCTCCGCTGCCTGCCCGGCAGCCCCCTACCTGCGGCGGCTCGGGTCCGGACAACCTCCCTGAGCGAGCGGCGATGGCGTGTATACTGTTGCACCCCACGAGGTCGCCGCGATGAAGCTCCCCGATGGCTGGCACGGCCTCACACCGAGGATCGTCACCGAAGACGTGATGGGTCTGGTCGAGTTCTTGAAGCGGGCCTTCGACGCGACGGGGGACGTCCACCCGGGTCGCCCGGCCGTCCTGCGTCTCGCCGACTCCAACTTGATGATCAGCGGACCTGGGCCACGACCCGCGATGCCGGCCTTCCTGTACGTCTACGTCGACGATGCCGACACGACCTACAGGCGGGCCGTCGAGGCGGGTGCTCGTTCGCTGGAGCAACCCATCGACACGCCGTACGGCGACCGACGCGGTATGGTCGAGGACCGCTGGGGCAACGTGTGGCAGATCGCGACCTTCAAGGGGCAGGCTTGACAGGCGCCCGGCTCTTGCATTTTCTTCTCGTTGCATGCCCCGCGCCCTTCGCGTCATTCCAATCTTGCGCATCTTTTCTGTAGAAAAGATCCACCTTTCTGAGCACTACGGCGACGGTTCGCCCGGCGCTTCGTTCCAGATCGATTTCGTGGGCGTTCGCGAGTTGCACGCGGAACTGGAGAAGAAGAAATATCCATATTGGCGTCCGGGCATCACGGAGACCTTCTGGGGAACGCCGCGGCTCGTCTTGTTGGATCCCTTCGGCAACAAGCTATGTTTCTGCGAGCCGAAGTCGGGCGAGGCACCCGGAGCGTCGACTCTAAACTCGTGAAGGTTCGTGGCGTGCCCAGTCGAAGGAAACGGGCGTGGCCGCTGGCCCTCGCTTCGGGCATCGGTCTCGGGGCGCTCGGGGGATGCGGCGGGCGCTTGCTCGGCTCGGCCCCCGAGGATGCCGCCGACGGCCTCGAGGACGCCGCGGCGCGGCTAACGGCCTTCGATGCCTCCGGGAGGGCTCCGGGCCCGGACGCCACCCTCGAAGCCGAGGACGGGGAGGCAGGCGTCCTGCACGCGCGGCCGGATGCCCGCGCGCGCTGCGACGCGCATCCGTCGGCGGACGCCGCCACGGCTCTCGGCCTGCGCGACGCCGCGGTCGCATGGAGCCTCACCCCGTTGGACCAGGACGCGTCGTCGGGGACCGGCGACCCGAGCGCCATCGGCATTGCCGACTTCAACGGCGACTGTCACCTGGATCTCGCCGTCGCCGGGCAAGAGGTCGACTCCACGGATAGGAGCAGCGTCGCGATCCTCCTGGGCAACGGCGACGGCACCTTCCAACCAGCGACGACCTATCTCACCGGGCCCGACTCGTATGGCCTCGCCATCGGCGACTTGAACGCGGACGGCATCCCGGACCTCGCGGTGGCCAACGTGGCTGCGGGGGTGAGCATCCTGCTCGGCTACGGGGACGGCACGTTCGCGCTTTCGGTGCAGTACGCACCGAACGCGGAGGCCTACAGCGTGGCGATCGCCGACGTGAACGGTGACGGGTCGCCCGATGTCGCGCTGGGAGGCGTCCATGGCGTCGTGGTGCTCCTGGCGAACGGCGACGGCACGTTCGGCGAGCCCGTCACCTACCCTGCCGGCTCGGAGCCGTACTCGGTGGCCATCGCCGACTTCAATCGGGATGGCCATCCGGACCTCGTGGCAGCTCAGACCGGAGACCAGACCGTCACCGTGCTCCTCGGCAGCGGCGACGGAGCGTTCCACGCCCTGACGCCGACGCTCGCCTCCGTCGGGCCGGCGACCGTGACCGCGGGCGACCTGAACGGCGACGGAGAGCCGGATCTCGCGGTGCCCGGGTTTGCCGGAATGACGACGCTCCTCGGCAGCGGCGACGGCACGTTTCACGGGCGGAACCTGCTGACCGGCGGCCCCTCCTTCCAGGCGTCGACCGTCGTCGCCGACATGGATCGAGACGGCACCATGGATCTCGTCACCGGCAATACCGAACTCGGCGAGATCTCGATCGCTCTGGGGAACGGTGACGGCACGTTCCGCACGAACGACATCATGCTCGGCACGGCCTTCTACGGCGTCGCCGTCGGCGACTTCAACGAAGACGGCTGGCTCGACGTCGCGGCACCGGACCTGCGCGGACCGCTCGCGGTGCTGCTGGGCGGCTGCGGACCGTAGGCAGGCGAGTCGGTCCCGCGAGCCTCATTGTTTAGGACTGAAACGAGGAAAATCCACAGCGCGACCATCGAGTTGTTCCATTGCGTCGCCATCTCGGCCAAGGTGCTCGAGGGGTAACACAGGGCACTCACCAAGAGGTACGCGGACAGGGCTGTGTTGAGGTACCTGATCCGGGGGACGACGCAGCCGACAAGTGCGAATACGACGATCAAGACGCCAGGGACAAGCGTATTGATGAACTGCCAGCCAGCATGGGGCCACGAAAAAACCGAAATGGATAGCCACACTCCCAGGACGAGGTTGACCGCTCGAGGCCATAGGCACGCCACATCCGACGCGACCGTCCTGGGCTCATTCGTGCGACTCATGGCACTCTTCTCGCGAGCGGTCCCCGAACCCACGCAACAACCGCGCCACGGCGAGCCCACGATCTGCTCGTGGGCGCTCGCGTCCTAGCTCTACGCGCCGCGAGCACGGCGGACTCCGGCGAGCATGGCCCAGTTCGTCGAAGGCTGCGGGCTGCCTGCACCACCTTCGCCGCGACCCCGAGGGGAACCGCTTCCTCCTCGTCGACGTCCGTTAGTTTGGAGAAGCTCGCTGGGGAGCATCCATGGCTCCCGGGCGACGAGCTGACGCTCGCCAATCGGGAGATGGTCGGTCTCTGACGTCACGGCCACGAAAGGCATGAGCAGCGCGCGCACGGCGACGACGGCGACCGAAGCCGTCGTCCCTGAAACATTCAACCTCGGCGAAGCGAGGCACTTCTGTGCCCATTCGAGGCGGCCAGCCGCAGCGATTCGACGGAGGAACAACACGTCCGCGATCCGTCACCTGGCCGCCGCGATCAGAAACGAAAAAGGCACGCAGGCCCGTACCGGACGATGCTAACTCCTTGCCGAGGGGTCGGCGTCGCGAGGGGTTGCGGCCCGAAGTCGGCATTTCACGTTCAGCAGCGCGCGCCGCCGTCGAGTGGCGGTCGGCGCGGGTCGTGGGGAGTTGTCGCATGATGAAGGGCCGCACGTATCTGGCAATACTCGCGACGGGTGCACTCCTCGTCTCGATGGGGGAGCGCACCGCGGACGCGAGCTGCGACACCAGCAAGGCCTGCGAGAGCGGAGCGCCTTCCGAGACGACCTGCATGCACGCAGGTGGCATGGGCTTCAACCTCCCGGGCGGCTTCAGCATGGTCGGAGAGCAGTGGGGATTCAGCCTGCCCGGCGCGATCTCCGGCCAGATCTGCAGCCGAATGGGCCAGCAGAACTCGACCATCAGCGGGTCGGCCAGCGTCACCTCCACCGGCAACGGTACCGTCGACCAGTGCACGGGCACGTGGAGCGGGTCGGCCGGCGGAAGCGTCAACTCCACGTTCTGCGACATCATTGTCGGCGGCAGCGTCAACACGACCTGGTCGGGCGACATCAACGAGTGCATGACCCAGCCCGGCGGCAACGACGGCGGCCCGCCTCCCGGCTACTGCATGTGTGGCGCCACCGAGAGCTCCGAGTCCAAGAACGGACAGACCTGGAGCCTCCAGGGCGGCGGCCGTTACACGTGGTCGATGATGACGGTGATGGAGAACATCACCGGACGCATGCCGCAATGGATGTTCAAGGCCATGTATGGCTACAACAGCGGCGCCGGCTACCAGGTCTCCGACTGCCTGCGAAAGATGGCGGTGGGCCAGATCTCGGTGCAGATCAATGCCAGCGGCGGCGGCAGCGACGACAACACGTTGAGCGGGGGATCTTGCCCCAACGGCGGCGGCACCGACTGCGACAACGGGACCGGCAACTTCACCTTCTCGCCCAGCGTCACCGCGCAGGGGCAGGTCGATACACGAAATTGCTTCTGGAGCGGCATCGGGGTGGGCATGCGCCTCTCGCTCGCGGTCACCGGGTCGGGCGCGTACAAGATGAACAGCACGACGACCTGCGGGCAGAACCAGACCTGCTACTCGGGCACCGGCAGCGTGACGACGACCGCGGCGGCGGCGGTCTTTTGGGGCTTCGGCCAGTGGACGTACTCGGACTCGTTCACCTGTTACGCGTCGTACGACTCCTGCAAGGGCAGTGACTACAACTGCACCCGCGGCGGGCAGTGAGAAGAGGAGCGAGAGATGAACCGTCCTTTCCCTGAGAGGGTGGCACTGTGCACCGCCCTGGCCGCGCTCGGCGTGGTCGGCGTCGCCGCAATCGCCGGTGTCGGCTGTCAGTCGGGCGTCTCGGAACCCGACCCCGGCCGCGTCGAGAGCACGACGGCCCAGGCCCAGGCCCTCACGACGACGCTCCCGGCGCGCGGCTTCCTCCAGGTCACCGAGCCTTCGGTGGGGAGCCAGAACGTCGTGGGCCAGTTCGTCCTCGGCCCCTCGACCACCGCGGACGGCGGGAGTTCCTTCCCCGACGGTGGCGTGCTCGACCCCGACGCCTCAATTCAGGTGAACGACGGCGGCAGCACGCTGACCCCCAAGGCCTACGGGACCGTCTCCCTCGCATACGAGGGGAACGGCAACGAGCAGATCTGGGTGCAGGAGAACAGCGGCGCCTCGTACGCGATCGGCGGCTCGGCCTTCATCCTCAACGTGAACGTCGCCGCCACCTCGGCCTACCGCGTGGTGTGCGCGACGGAGCTCCCCATCGGCGCGCTGATGACGGGACTCAACGGACAGAAGGTCATCCCCTTCACGACGACCGGCACCGGCTCCGTCGTCTGCTACTGGAGCGCCCTCAACTCGACGAGCTGGTACTCGACGACCGTCCTCACCGGCAGTTTCGCTCCGTACGTCGTCGGCGTGACCGTGGACGTCGACCACCTGTCGTCGACGAACATGTTCGACGTCGCGATCAACGAGGACGAGTTCTGGGACCCGACGAACGCCTACGGAATCGGCCGGACCCAGGGCTTCGTCGTGCAGCTCGTGACAATCTCGGGCTCCAGCGCCACGGTCGGAGCCGACACGCAGTACAGCGCCCGGTTCATGGGCGACAGCGTGAGCCTCGGCGTCCAGGGCATCCCCACCCCCTCGTGCCCGAGCGGCGGCTGCGGGTGGCTCTTCGGCATCGCCCAGATCGACCAGCCCATCAACTGCGGCGCTCCGCCGAGTGGCATGGCGTGCGGTCCGACGAACACGCCGGTGACGGCGTGCACACCCATGACGACCGCCCAGGCCTGCGCGTCCAACGACGGCGGCGCCCAGGCGTGCGCGCAGGTCACCGATGGCTGCGGAGGGCTCATCAACTGCAACAGCTGCCCGTCCAACCAGGTCTGCGGCTCCATCACACCGGGGTTCTGCGGCCCGGCGGCGCCCTCGCCGACTGCGCAGCAGGTGCGCAACGCTTACGGCGACACGCAGAACCAGCTATGCGGGTCGTTCGCGGATCCGATCCATCCCGGGACCTCGGTGACGCTCCCTGCGCCCGCCGGCTGCACGTGTCCGGCGAGCCAGATCTGCCCGTAGTGGGAGCGTGAACGTAGGACGAACAAAGGCCCTTCTTCCCGTCGGGCACGCGAGATTCTACGGCACGACCGGCAACGCCCCCCGCCGGACCGCGATCTTCGGCACGACGTGGCCGTAGAAGCGCTTCCAGCCGCTGCACAGGTAGCTGAGGTTCCCCTCGCCCTCGCGCGTCCGCAGGATTCGCGTACGCGGGCACTCGCCCCAGCACAGCTTGAGATACGGGCACGTCCGGCACTCGGACGGGAGCGAGTTGTGCTTGTTCAGGCCGAACTCGAGCTGCCGGAGCGAGAAGACCATCTCACGCAAGGGACGCTCGCCGATCCTGCCGATCTCGTATTCGGGGTAGACGTAGTGATCGCACGAGTACACGCGCCCGTCGTTCTCGAGCGCAACGTTCTTTCCGCACACGGGGCTGCTCGTGCAGAGCAGCGAGGGGCGGCCGCTCATCTGGGCGAACATGCTCTCGAAGAGGTTCACCTTCACCTTGCCGCGATCGTTCGCGGCCCACTCGTCGAAGACGGCCGCGAGGAACGAGCCCCACTCGTCCGGGTCGACGCTCCAGTCGGTCACGATCGACATCGGGTGCCCGGGCCGCGCGCGCGGGCTGCCGGCCGGGGCGAGCTGCCCGGCGGAGAGGTGCCCGGGGGCGACCGTCTCGAACGGCTTCGGCTCGACGCAGGGGATGAACTGCATGTACGCGGTCCCGAGCTCGTCGCGGAGGAAGCGATACACCTCGAGCGGGTGCGCCGCGTTCTTCCGGTTCACGACCGTGAGCGCGCTGAAGGGCACGCCATGCGCCTTCAGCCTCCGGGCGGCTTCGACCACCTTGTCGAACGAGGAGCCCCCGCGCTTCGTAGGCCGGTATGCGTCGTGGAGCTCGCGCGGGCCGTCGATGCTCAGGCCGACGAGGAACGAGTTCTCGGCGAGGAACGCGCACCACGCGTCGTCGAGGAGCGTACCGTTCGTCTGCAGGTCATTGGCAATCGTGCGGCCGGGCGGGCAGTGCTTCTTCTGCAGCTCGACGACCCTGCGGAAGAAGGGCAGGCCCATGAGGGTCGCCTCGCCGCCGTGCCACGTGAACGGGATCTCCGGCGCGTCCTGCCCCTCGATGTAGTCGGCGACGAAGCGCTCGAGGACCTCGTCCTGGATGCGCTTCGTCTTCTGCTCGAGGAGCTCTTCCTTGCTTAGGTAGTAGCAATACGTGCAATCGAGGTTGCACGCCGCGCCCACCGGCTTGACGGTCATGTGCATCACGCGCTCGACGCCGGGGTGGCGCGTGCCTTGCCCCGCGTCGAGCCAGCGCTGCACGGCCTCGGGCCGGACGTTGAGGCGCGCCGCGGCGCGGAGGACTTCTTCGGAGTGCTGCATGGTCGGTTTCGCTTTCAGGAAGCGAGGCCCATCCAGGCCTCGATCGCCGCCGGGTCTGCGCGCGGCGGGGAGCTCGCGCGCGGCGGACCCGCGAGCGCGGTCTTCAGCGCGCGGTGCGTGCGCTCGAACGCCCGGAGCTGCGCGAGCTCGGCGGGCGCCGCGAGGCCGCTCCCGGTCGCGTCGCGGAGGCTCGAGGCGATGAGCGCGAGCTGCGCGTCGACGTACTCTGCGCAGCGCGCCCTGCACCGAGGCGAGGCGCCGGCGAGGGTCAGGAGCACGGGCGCGATCGCCACGAAGAGCAGCCCCCCCGCGGGCAAGCGTCCGAGCACCGCGGGGTTCGCGACGAGGTCCGGCCGCAGCATCCGGAACACGGCGTCGCCCCACCAGCGCTTGTCGTCCGCGAGGTCGTGCCGTCGCCGCGCGAGCGCGGTCCGTGCGCCCTCGTCGACCACGGCGAGCCGCCGCGTCAGGACCGCCGCGCCGGCCCGCTCTCCCGGCGCGAGACAGTCGGCTCCCATGTACGCGGCGTCCGCGCGCCGCTCCGCGAGAACGGCGTGCTGCAGGTGGTCCGGCGCGAGCGCGTCCAGCGGGACCCCCTCGCAGGCGGCGGGCTTGCGGTCGTGGTGGATGGCGCAGCGCATGTCCTCGCCGAGCGCCGGGCACCGGCTCGCGCCCGAGAAGCCGAACGCGTGGGTCGCGAGCAGGAGGTCTCCGGCGGGACCGGGCAGCGCGTGCGAGTACGGCCCCGCCAGCGCGCCGCCCGATACGCGGCGGATCGCCAGGCATCCGACGAAGCGTCGCTGGTGGTGGAGGAGCTCGGGGAGCGACATCTGCGGCGCCGAGTTGCAGCACTTGCCGCACGCGGAGCACCGGAAGGACCAGACGTCGCTCCCCGGAGCCATCAGTAATAGCCGAGGGGGCGCAGCGGCTCCTCGCCGCCCACCGTGTTCATGTACGTGAGCCAGCTCTGCGTCAGCGTGCTGACGACCGACGCGTTCGCGCCGGAGACGTCCGTGGTCTCGCCTCGATCGGTCTGGATCGCGAAGAGCTCCCAGTGCCCGTCGAGCGGCCCGAAGGGCGGCTCCGTCCAGCGCAGCTTCCACGCGCCGTCGGCGCTGTAGACGTACGCGCGCCCGTACGCCTCGTCCCCGAAGGCCGCGGTGTGGATCGGCGCGCTGCTCGTGCCCTGGAGGAGCGGCAGGAGCGACTGGCCGGTGACCGGATAGACCGAGTTGCCTTTGTAGGTGACGAGCCCCCGCGTCGCCGGCCCGAAGTCGGGATCGTAGGCGGGCCCGCCGTCGGGCAGGCCGAGCGTCGATGGCGTCGCCGGCTGCGAGGGCGGCGTGACGCCGGCGAGTGCGAGGAACGTCGCCGTGTCGTCGGTCACGTGCGTGAAGACGTTGACCGTCGCGCCCCGCGTCGTCTGGCCCGGGAGGTGGGCGATCGCGGGCACCGAGACGCCCCCTTCGCCGAGCGATCCCTTGGTCTGAGCGAGCGGCGTCGCGCTCACCTCGGCCCAGCGGAGGCCGTACTTGATGTTCGTCGCGTTCGTCAGGCCGTTGTCGGTCCCGATCGCGGCGACGTCGTTCGCGTTGGCCGTGTCGGTCGCGGTCGGGTCGGCGCCGCCGTTGATGGGCCAGCCTTCCGCGCCGTTGTCCGAGTGGAAGAGGATGAAGGTGTTGTCGTACTGACCGATGTCCTTCAGGTGCTGGATGAGGACGCCGACCTGGTAGTCGAGGTACTCGACCATCGCGGCGAAGACTTCCATGTATCGCGCCTGCGCCGCCTGCTCGGGCGCGGAGAGCTGGTCCCACGTCTTGTCGACGAACCCCGCCCGGTAATCGACGTAATCCGGCGGGGAGTTCACGGCATTGAGGTACTTCGCGGCCGCCGTGCCGTAGTTCGCCGTGGCGGCGGACTGGGTCGTCGTCGCGGGCGCGCCCGCGTACGGCGTCAGGTAGAAGGGGACGATCCCCTCGGCCTGCTGGCGCGCGATGCGCGCGTTGCGGATCGTGGGGTATCCCGCGCTGTACTTGCCCTTGTAGCGATTCACGTAGCCGGGCGGCGCCTCGAGCGGCCAATGCGGCGTGGTGAAGGCGGCATACGCGAAGAAGGGCTTGCCGTCGCCCTGGTTCGCGTCGATGTAGCCGAGAAGCTTCGAGGTGTAGGTGTCGGCGTCGTAGCCGCTCGCCTGCCCGGGCTGGCCCGGCTGCACGTACGCGCCGTTCTCGGCGTAGTTCGTCGAGCCGGCCGCCTCGTGGAAGAAGTGGTTGTTCGCCGCGCCGCCGAGGAGCGCGAAGCTGTTCTCGAAGCCCCACTGGTCCGGCGTCTTGCCGAGGGCGGCCGTGTTGCCGCCCACGATGGCCGAGCCCAGGTGCCACTTGCCGGCCATGTACGTGTGGTACCCGGCGTCCTGGAGGAGCTGCGCGACCGAGAGCGAGTGCTCGTTCAGGAAGCCCTCGTATCCGTCGAGGCCGCGCCGCTCGTCGTTCGGCGTCCCCATGACGCCCTCGCCGACGAGGTGGTGATCGGTGCCCGAGATGAGCATCGACCGCGTGATGGCGCTCACGCTCCCGACGTGGTGGTCGGTCAGCAGCGTCCCGTCGGCGACGAGGGCGTCGAGGTTCGGCGTGTCGATCTCGCCGCCGAACGCGTGGATGTCCGAGTAGCCGAGAATCGTCCGCGACGATCAGCAGGATGTTGGGCTGCTGGACGTTCCACGAGTACGGGACGGGGATCGGCGCGGCCGCGTCGGCGCCCGGCCCGGTCGCCTCCACCGAGAACGTGTGCTGCGAGTTGGGCGCGAAGCCGGACACGGTCGTGGGGCTCGTGCAGGCCGCGTAGGCCGCGCCGTCGAGGCTGCAGGTGAACGTGCAGTTGCCCGCCGTGCATCCGAACGCGAAGGTCCCGGAGGTGGCCACGGTGGCCTTCGGCGGTGTCTGCACGAAGACGGCCACGGGGACCGCGCCGGCCCCTTGCGGCCCGGTCGCTCCCGGGGCCCCGGCCTCACCGTTCGCTCCGGGCTCGCCCGCTTGCCCCGGCGCGCCGGCTTCTCCTTGGGCACCCGGCGCTCCGGCCTGGCCCTGGGCCCCATCCGTCCCGTTGGTCCCGTTCGATCCCGAGCACGCCACCACCAGGATGGCGGCGATCAGCCCTGACGACGCAAGTACCGCTCTTTTCCGCATGAACGTCCTTCGCGATGCCGCCGCGGCGGCGAACGGGCTCCTCCTGTAGCGCCGGCGCGGTCTACCATACAAGACAAAATGGGCTCGTATGAAGAACACTCATACGACCGGGGATCGGGACGGGGGGACGCGCGACTCCTTGGCGACGGGGGGGTCCGTTCCTCTTCGACTCCGGCGAGAGGGCCCGGGTCGCGACCTTCAATACCTCCGTAGTCTGCGGAACATGTCGGGATTGGCCACGAAGCCGCACGCGACGTAAAGCGCCCTGGCCGTCGGGCGGGAGTGGAGCGCGAAGGTGATCCCGTCGCGGCCCGCGAGGAGACGACGGACCATCTCGCGGCCGATGCCGCGGCGCTGATGCGTCGGCCGCACGGCGGCGGTACTGATGTACGCGTTCGTCACGCCGTCGGAGATGGCGCGCGCGAACCCCACGAGGGCGCCGTCGTCCCAGGCCGAGACGACGAACATCGCCCCCGCCACCTGCTGCGCGAGGCGACCCCGGTCGGCGGCCCTATCGCCCATGTCCGCGCTCTGGAAGAGCCGCTCGAGCTCGTCCAGGTCGATGTCGTGCGTCTCGCGATAGTCGATCGGCATCCGCGGCGTCCACGATAGCTCGATGGCCTGCGGCTCTTCTTGCGTCGACGTCGCGAGGAGCGGAGACAACTGCGCCTCCGCCCGCAGCCCGCCGTTCCCTGAGAGTGGCAGGGCGGGTAAGCCGCCCATCTCGAAAAGGAGCTACGTTAGGATGGAAACGCTTCGCCTTCTTATCGCACTCGAGCAGAGCCAGCGCGTGCTCGTGGCTTGCGCCGGCGGCGTTCGATAAACTCGGTGTCGCCTTGTCCGAGAGGCGTACGCCCACGCTGTGCGGGACGGACGCCACACCCCTCGGGTCAATCGCCGAATAGACCGTGGTCGAATCTGCCACGCTGGTCGGCCGTTCCGCCCAGAGCGGGATGCGCGGCCCCGAGCGTCCGCAAAGCGGCAGGGCTGCGATGGCGCCTACTTGTTGTTCGGGGTGCCCTGATCGGGCTGCGTGCCCTGCTGCTCGGCGGCTCCCAGCGCTGGCTGCACCATGATGTCGACGCGGCGGTTGACGGCGCGCGCCTCGGCCGTCTTCTTGTCGCTGATCGGGAATTGCTCGCCGAGGGCCCTGACGACTATGCGTTCCTTTGGAACGCCCTGCTTCTCCAGATACTCGGCGACGGTCTGGGCACGCTCCGCGGAGAGCTTGAGGTTCGCGGCCGAGGTACCCACGTCGTCCGTATGCCCTTGAACGAAGATCGTGCTCGACTGTGGCTGGGTCTTCAGCGTCATCGCGATCTCGTTGAGCCGCGGCTGCGCGGCATCCGAAATCTCAGTGCCGCCCGTGGGGAAGAGCAAGCCCGAGGTGATGACGACGAGCGTCTGGGGGGGCTGCGGGAGCTTCTCGGCCTTCCTCTCCTGAGCCGTGTCCGGCGAGGCGGGTTCGGCCTGCTTGTTCGCAGCCCCTTCCGACTGAGACGCATCGTTGTGCGCCTGCTCCTCACCCTTCGTGGCCGCTTGTTGCGGTGGTGTCGGGTTCTTCTGACTTCCCGCGCAAGCGACGACGAACAGTGCCGCTACCGCTGAAGCCTTCGCGAGGATGTGCTTCATGGTGTTGACTCCTTCTCTCCGTTGTACCCGGCAGCGAGCGAGAACCATGCCCCGGTGCGGCGCCCGAACGGGCGCCTGCGGCGGAAGGGCCACTCGATGCGACTGGAGAAGGCGCCCGACGCGGCGTTGGAGCACGACCGAGACACCGGAGTTGGCGTCCGTCGGGATATTCCCGGTTTCCACAAGGGCGAGTCGTAGGTAGATGCAGATGATGACGTGGCGACGGTTGAAATAGCCAGCGTCACGACGGCCGTCGCGGCGATCGCTCGCCTGTGTACCTGCTCGAGCTCCACGGCTACGCCGACACGTATATGGCCGCCATCGTCTGGCACTACCCCGAAGACGAACTCGCTCGTCTGCAGGCGCAGGCGTCCGAGATCGCCGAGCACGAGAAGAGCTCGGCTCCGGTGGTCGGGATCGAGGCGCTCAATTTCAGCTACGCGATCCAGGTCGTAAAGGGCACGCCGTCGAAAAGGAACCGCGGAAGCGCCGGTCGAGCCGCGGCCCGTCGGACACCTCGACGAATGATGGACCGAGTCGCCTGCGGAGGCGTTGCCGCTGGACGACGCCGCGGTCTTACGCGGGGTGCGCCGCCGCGCGCTACTGACAACGATAGCTAGCGCGCCAGATGCCAGCGCAGCGCCCTCCCCCATTGCTGGAACGCGGCGTCCTCGCCGTAGAAGAGCCCCTGCCGTTGGGCGACCTGCCGCATGAAGCCTCTGGCGGCGCCGTCGGCGCTCACTCGGTGCGGCGAACGCGAAACTCTTTGCCGCCCGCCCGCGCTGCCCTCTCGGCCGCGCGCCCGCGCGCGCGAGCCAGCAAGGCCGGCAACCTCATCGACTTCGAGGAGCAGCATCGCCCAAGCCTGCAGAGCGGGGGCGGAGACGGCAGGGGCCGGGGTTTAGAGCTCTGCGCTCGCGAGGGCGGCCAGGCAATGACGGCCGAAGAGAGCTGCCGGGAATCGGCGGCGATTTGCGGCGCTTCGTCAGGCGACAGCCCAGCGCGAGCCGGAGGGTGATATCTTCGCCCAATATGGGCCTCATCTGTCGCGCGCCTCGATCGACCTTTCTCGCCTTCGCCTTGACGATCGCCGCGGCCGTGTTCGTGACGGATTGCGGTGGCGCAGGTTCCGGCGTCACGCCGTCCGACGCGGGGCAGCACGACGACGCGACACTCGACCAACAGCCGGACGCCGCGCCGGGCGCCGATTCGGGCCAGCCCGAGGTCACCGACGCGACGCTCGACGTCACTGCGGTGCCCGACGCCAACGAGAGCCCCGACAGCGCTCCGACCGACGCCGCCCCGCTCGAAGCCGCGACGTTCGACGCAGGCTGCCTCACCTGCGCCTCGCTCGGCGCCTCCTGCGGGGATTACCCGGACGGCTGCGGCGGCACGCTCGTCTGCGGGGGCTGCGGTCAGGGCCTCATCTGCAGCCCGAGGACGAGGTCGTGCGCCGCACTGGCCAAGACCTGCGCGCAGCTCGGGGCGACGTGCGGAGTCCTGATCAACGACTGCGCCGAAGTCGTCGAGTGCGGCGTGTGCCTCGCAGGCCAGAGCTGCGACCCGACGACCCACAGCTGCGTGACCTGCCAGACGCAGACGTGCGACAGCCTCGGCTTCCATTGCGGCAACGCAGAGGACGGATGCGGCGGGTCTTTACCGTGCGGGGCCTGCTCGTCGCCCGAGGTCTGCGACGCGGTTACCCACACGTGCGGCGCGTGCAACAAGACATCGTGCAGCGCTCTCGGGGCGCACTGCGGTTCTTGGAGCGATGGGTGCGGCGGCATACTCGAGTGCGGCTCTTGCCCCGTGGGGGATGCGTGTTCCGCCGGCGTCTGCAAGCCCGTGTTGGACGACGACGGACTCTGTTCGTCGGAGGCCGCGGTATGCGGAGCGCTCACGGACGTGTGCGGCGCGTCAGTGAATTGCGGCACCTGCGACGGGGGACTGACTTGTGACGACCACGCATGCTGCAATCCCACGGCTCCGGCGCTGGCCTGCGCCAGCGCCGTCTGCGGCACGGTGTCCGATGGATGCGGCGGGACGGTCGTATGCCCGAACAAGTGCTCCGACGCGGGTTCGGCGTGCAAAGCCGGCGCTTGCTGCGCGCCGGCGTCGGCCGGGGTGGCGTGCTCCGGGATCGAGTGCGGTACCGTCTCCGATGGCTGCGGCGGGACGATCGCCTGCCCGAGCACCTGTACGAACATGGAAGTGTGTCATGCCAACGCCTGCTGCGCCCCGACGGCGGCCGCGCAAGCCTGCGGCAGCAAGACGTGCGGCACGGCGCCCGATGGTTGCGGCGGAAACGTGAGCTGCGGCGGCGCTTGCGCCACCGGCAGCGCGTGCAACGCGGCCGGGGCTTGCGCGGCGTGCCCGATGCCCGACTGCACCAGCATCCCGTGCGGGGCGAGCGTCACGGTTTGCGGGGTGGCGGTGGATAGCTGCGCGGCCGGATGCCACTAGACTACACGGCGGTGCAGAATTGACCTCGCGGAGGGCCCCAGCGCCGTCTAGAGGCGGCTCGTCAGGGCAAACCCGCTTGTTTTCGCCGTTGCGAGAGCCTGCTGATTCGTCAGCCGCCGTGGCGTCCGATCGCCATCAGGTTGTTCGCGATGCCCGCCCAGAGGGCGCTACGCGCGACTCCGCTGTCGCCGCGGTAGCGTGTTCGATGCATCCCGAAGGTGTGCTTGAGGCGCGCGATGCGCGCCTCGCCGCCGGCCCGCCACGCCCTTGCTCGTCGAAATGGGCGGCTGCGTTCGCGCGCGAGCCATGCGGGTGACCGGTGACCCGGCTTGGGGACGGCGACGCATCGAACGCCCATCGTCTCGACGTCACGGACGTTGTCCAACGTGAAGAAGCCACGGTCGGTGGCGACGACTCGGGGCACGCGACCGAAGACCTGCCTGTGATGTTCCACTGAAGGGACGAGCAGCTTCGAGTCGTGCTCGGTCACGACCGCGATATCGGTGACGATGCCGCCTTCGGCCTCCTGCACCTTGACCATCTGCCCGAACTCCGTGGGCTTGTGCACCTTGCCGCGCCGCAAAATCTTGGTGGCCGGCTCGAACACGCTGACCAGCTTGGTCGCTGAGTCGGTGACGCCCTTGAAGATGCGCAGCTTGGTCTGAGCCACGACGCGTCGCCCAAGCAGGATCATTCGCTGCATCGTGCGCACGCCGCGGCGTGCCCGTCCCGAAAGACTCTCCCATCGGCGCCGCGCGCGCTTCACCGTCTGCTCGGCTTGTCGGAGCACGCGCCGGGTTGTCGCGAGCAGGCCGCGGTAGGGCTTTCGCAACGCGGCCCGTTTGGCGTCCCGGCTGACGGGGCGTCGGGAGATATGCGTGATCTCACGCTGGCGTCGACCGACGCTGCGCCGCACGTTGCGAAAGCCACGGGGCGCGGTCACCCCCTCGGACCGCGCACGCTCGACCTCACGACAAAGAACCTGGGTCACGTCTTCACAGAGACGCGAGTCGCTCGGATATCGGATTGGCGTCTCGACCACGGTCGTGTCGACGCGCATCTTCCTGCCGCGCGTCACGCGGCGCTTGGCGGCCAGCTGCACAACGCGGTCGAACAAGCCGCGAAGCGCATCGCCTTCGAGCAATTGCCCGAGCCGCACCATCGTCTTTGCGTCCGGCACTGTGCCACCGTCGATACGGCAGAAGTGCCGGTAGACGAGGTTGCCGGTGACTTCCCACTGCAGCTGCTCGTAGCTCCACCCCTTCAGGTGTTTGAGCACCAACATGCGGAGCGCCACTTCCGCCGGCGTCCCATAGCGTCCGCGACGACTGCTCTGCGCGAATCGCCCCCGCATCGCTTCGAGCACCCCATCCACGAGCGCGTCGTCATCGAGCAGCTCGTCGACGCGTCGCAGCTTCGGCTCCATGAGCTCCCGCGGGTCGGGAGCCCCGAAGAGAACGGCGTCCCAGAGTGATCGCTGCCCGTTGCGTCGGCGGATCATCCCCAGTTTTTGATCACGCCGCCCCTGTGCTCGTCCATGGAAATGCTCCCATTCCGGCGAGCTCCGCGGGGCCGTACTCCGGGGAAACGGCCGCAGGAACGCCTACTTCTGCACCGCCGTGTAGACTAGTGTAGCAGGCTGCGGAAAAACCCGTGTTGACGGCGCAGGTCGCCTTCCTCGTGGGCGGCAGGACTGACGCGCTTTCGGCCACCGGCGGGGCAGTTGCCGCCGGTGGACGGGACTACGCGGTGATGAGGTGCGGCAGCAAGCCGCGGCATCTACGGGAGCCCGCGACTTCACC
This sequence comes from uncultured delta proteobacterium, assembly GCA_963797395.1. GTDB lineage: Bacteria > Myxococcota_A > Polyangia > Polyangiales > Polyangiaceae > Palsa-1150. The sequence goes on along the minus strand of CAWCPA010000006.1, from coordinate 1,350,618 downwards.
GCGACCTCAAGGCCCGGGGGCTTCGCATCGGACGCAAGCGCATCGAGCGCTTGATGCGCGAGAATGGCCTGAAAGGGAGGACGAAGCGCAGGTTCGTCTGCACGACGGACTCCGCCCACTCGCTGCCGGTTGCCCCGAACGTGTTGGAGCGTCGCTTCAAAGCCGACGCCCCGAACCGCACCTGGGTCGGCGACGTGACGTACATCGCGACCGCCGAGGGCTGGCTGTACTTGGCGGTGCTGCTCGACCTGTTTTCTCGTCGCGTCGTGGGCTGGGCGATGAGCGCGAACAACGACCGGGCCTTGGCCTTGGCTACCCTGGAGCGCGCCCTCAAGAATCGACGCCCGCCCGAAGGCCTGCTCCACCACACTGATCGCGGAAGCCCGTATGCCAGCGAGGACTACCAGGCTGCTCTCCGTCAGCGTGGCATCGTCGTCAGCATGAGCCGAACCGGCGACTGCTACGACAACGCCGTCGCCGAGAGCTTCTTCGCGACGCTCAAGGCCGAGCACGTGGACCACGAAGACTTCCCGAGCCGAGAGGTGGCTCACGCATCCATTGCAGATTACATTGAAATCTTCTACAACTCGGCCCGGCGACATTCGTCGCTCGGCTACGTCAGCCCGATCGAGTTCGAACTGAGGTCACGAGTCGCCGCGTTCGCGGCATAGTCCGACTGTCCACGGCGCCGGGGGAAGATCATGGCCCACCCAAAGATCTCCTCCACGCGCTTGCGTATGCGCTGGCTGATGTCGTTCTCCGGCGAGCGTGCCGTTGTCCGTCAGCTCGCCAGCGGCGTGGCCAAGGTATGGCTCATCCGAGCCAAGGGTGATGCCGAGGCGCGGCTCCTCACCTGCCTCGACCACCTCGCGGAGGTTCTGGCTCTTGCGTTGGCGGTAGAGCGCGATCCGATTCTGCGAGCGGCCGTCGCCGGCGCGGTTCCCGCGGGCCCGTGTCTCGTCGCAGTATCTCGGTTGGCTTGGCGGGAGTCATCTTGGCTGGCACTTGAGCGAGACGCATGAGGTCAGCGCCGAGGCCAAAGAGCGACCCCATCTTCTGAAAGTCTCGCCGCATGGGACTCAGAGCTGGGTCATGCCGCCGTCCACGGGGAGTTCGTGTCCGTTCGTGAACGTCGCGTCGAAGGCCAAAAAAACGGCCGCCTTCGCGATCTCTTCGGGACGACCATGACGCTTCATCGGAATGGCCTCCTCCATCTTCTTGTACATTTGGTCCATCTGCTCCTTGGGCAGCCCCGTCTTGAGGATGACCGGCGTGTCGATGGGACCGGGGCTGATGGCGTTGACGCGGATGCCTCGCGGCATAAGCTCGGCTGCAAGTGATCGCGCGAGGGAGCGGAGCGCAGCTTTGGCGGCCGCGTAAGCGCTGACCCCTGGCATCCCCTTCTCGTTCGCAATGGACGTCGTGAGTACGATCGCGCTCCCGCTAGGCATCAGCGGAGCAAACTTCTGCGCCGCGAAGTACGGCCCTTTGATGTTCAGATTAAACATCTCGTCGTACACCGCCTCGGACGTGCCCTCGAACGGCGCGAACTTTCCGTACCCCGCGTTGATGAACAGAAAGTCGACCGCTCCGAACTCCGACTTCGCGCGAGCGGCGAGAGCGTCGATGTCCGCCAGCACCGTCGCGTTACTCGACATCACGATGGCGTTCCTCCCAAGCTCCTCACGAGCTGAGTCGAGCGTCTTCTTCGTGCTCCCCGTCACCAGCACTCGCGCTCCCTGATCGAGCAGCAGCTTCGCCGTCGCGAGACCCATGCCGCTCGTGCCGCCGGTGATCACTACTCGTTTACCGTCGTACCGTTCCATGCCTGCTCTCCTTCGCGACCCCCAGGGTCGCTCGTCAATTTAGGACCGTTCGGTACACTAATTGGACGAATGGTCAGCCGCAAGAGCCTTTTTGAACCGTATGATTCCAAAACAGGCCGTTGGGCGCGACGACGATCGCGGCGCTTCACGAAGGCGAACGCGCCCGAGCGACGCCTCAGCACCCACGCGCGTGGCCTCTGCCTCGGCGATTTGATCTCGCGCGGCGGAAACAGCGGCCGACGACGACTGCAGCGAGGCGCTCGCCGCGGCCTTGTTTCCACTCGCGTTCGTCTCGGCAACGCGCGCGTCCGCTTCATCAGCGTCGGCATTTGCCTGTGCGGAGGCGAACGCCGCGTCCGCCTCGACGAACCGGGCCTTCGCGATATCGTGCTCGAGCGTTGCCAAGACGTCGCCTGCCTTTACGGATTAGTTCTCGACGAAGTTGATGTGCGTCACGATGCCCGCGGCGCGGGCGGGAACGGGGACAACCTCGGCGTCGACCTGGGCGTCGTCGGTTGACTCGCGGCCTGCGGTGAGCGCGTACGATCCGGCGCTCGCCGCGACGGCGGCGCTCGTGGCGGCCATCGCGAATAGCTTCGCCGCGAGGCTTGCTCGTGCGCGCCGGCGCCGTGCCGACCTCGGAGGTCCGCACGAGTGTGCCCGCTTGCGGCATCGAATGCTCTTCCGCGGTCGTCATGCCGTCTCCTTCAACCAATTGAGCCGCGACCAGGGCGCTTCCTCAGGACACCGCGTTCGCCGCGCGCAAGGGTGCTACGGAGGAGAAGTCGACGCCGGAGACGTTGACGACGGCCTGCCACGCGGCTTCCTGGCTGGCGCGATCGTGGAGGTGTGGTTGGAGCTGCGCCTCAATTGGGCCTGTGAACTTCCCGAGCTTCGAGGCGAAGAATTGCCCTGAGACGTCGGTTCCGAACTCCGACGCCTGGAGGTACCGACGGGCCGCGGTCTCGGGCGTCTGATTCATGCCGGGAATGAGGTTCACGATTGGGATGAACAGATACCTCAATGCCGCGTTAGCGTTTCGCACCACCTTGGTGGCGGTCGCCGCGCCGGGCGAGACAGCGTACACGGCGATGCCGGAGGGTAGCCGGCGGGCCAGCGCCGCGGTCCACCAAGCGATGATGAGCTTCGCGTCGGCATACGCATTGTTGGGCACGTACTTCACGTTCGGCCCGTTGCGAATGAGGGCTTCGACGGCGGCGGTTCGGTCACTCTTGAAGTACTGGGCCGCGAAGGCTGGCACGTCGGTGTAGCTAAAAAAGGGCACGCCCCCTCGGGCAGGTTCCGCGCCGGCGATAACAATCCGCGCGTTGGGGCTCAGCAGGTTGCCGCGGAGCAACCCAACGGTCAGTTGATGATGACCGATGAGCGGGGCCTGAGATGCCTCGACGCCCGCCGCAGTGATCACGCGCTCCTTGGTTGGGACCAGCCCTGCATTGAGCAGAAGGAAATCGATCGGCCGGCCTCGCTTGACGAGCTCGGCCAGGGCGGACTGGACGCTGGTCGGTGCGTTCAGATCCAGCTCCAGCGGTGTGAAGACCTGGGTCTTGCTCTCAGCCGCGAGCCGTGAGGCCGTTTCCTGGACCTGTGCCAGGCTCCGGCCCGTGACGATGACCTGGTGGCAGCCCTCGGCGGCGAGCATGCTGGCTGCCGCATAACCGAGCCCGGAGGTGCTGCCGGTGACGAGAGCGCTCGAATGTTTCATGGGTGGTTCCGCGGTGTGGGGGGACGATTGAACCGGAAGTTCCAACACGTCGGACGTTGGTCACTTGCCGATTTCCGAACCGTTCGGTATGGTAATAGGACGAACGATCAGGCGCAAGGAGTTTTGTACTGAATGATTCACAATGCGACGAGACCGCGTGGACGACCGCGCAACTTCGACGAGCTGGAAGCGCTGGAAAAGGCGACCCAGGTGTTTTGGTCGAAGGGCTACGACGGAGCGACGATCGACGATCTCGTCGGCGGGATGGGCGTTGCTCGACCGAGCCTGTACGCCGTCTTCGGGGACAAGCGGACGTTGTTCATGCGCGTCCTCAGGGCGTACGCAGAGAAGAAGGGCGCTCTCGCTGCGAAGGCACTCCTCTCGCCGCAGGCTCTTCGCGCCTCGCTCGCCAGCTTCATGAGGCAGACCGTCGAGTTTGCGACCGAGGAAGGCTCGGCCGTGGGTTGTCTAATCGTGTGCGTCGCACCGCTTGTGGACGACGCAGAGGTCCGGCAGTTCCTACAGAAAGCTACGGCTGGCGCCGTGGCGATGGTGGAACGTCGTTTCCGGGACGGGATCAGCGCGGGTGAAATCCCGTCGGACTTTCCTGTAGCCGCGCGGGCGAGCCAAGTCATTGACCTTGTCCACGGTTTGACCATGCGTGCGAAAATGGGCTCGACGCGCAAGACGCTTCTCAGGGACGCAGAGGAAGCGGCCGATTTGGTGCTTCTGCCGCGGGGGACCGGCCACGCGCCGAGCGGCGGTGCTCGGAGAGCCCGTACGGTTCGGGGCTGAGTCACGCGGCGCACATTCCGACGTTGACGGGAAGAACGGCGCCGGTCACGAAGGATGCTTCGGGCGATGAGACCACACGATGGCGCGCGCCACCTCGTCCGCCGACGCCGCGCGCCCCATAGGAACCCGACTCGCGAGGAGGTCGACGTTTCCACCAGTTACGCGGTCGAGCATCGGCGTAAGGGCTCACGGACGAACAAGTCGATCGAAGGGATCGACAGAAGCTCGCCGTCATGATCTACGGTTCCGGTGGACGCCGAGAGAGTGGTTCGTCGAAAGTGGCGCCTGCTGAAGGCCACGATGAGCGAGCGAGCGCGTCGCTTGTGGGCGGGGGCCGAGGCGGACGCGGTGGGATGGGGCGGGGTGGCGGCCGTTGCACGCGCGACGGGGCTTGCCATCAGCACGGTACGCAAGGGACGTGACGAGGTCCGGGCCGGCATCCGCGCGGAGGACGTTGGCCGTGTTCGACGCAAGGGCGGGGGTCGACGTAGCTTCGAAGTCGAGCATCCCGACGTTTGGCCGAAGCTGGAGAAGTTGGTGTCCCCCGTGACCCGAGGTGACCCGGAGTCGCCGTTGCGCTGGACGTGTAAGAGCACTCAGGCCTTGGCGGGAGAACTGTTCGTGCAGCACGAGATCCGGGTCAGCGACAAGACCGTCGCGAAGTTGCTCAAGGAGCACGGCTATAGCCTGCAGGCGCCAAGCAAGTCCGTGGAGGGAACGCAGCACCCGGATCGGAACGCCCAGTTCGAGCACATCAACGCGAAGGCGGAGGAATGCCTCGAACGCGGCGTTCCGGTGCTCTCCGTCGACACGAAGAAGAAGGAGCTGGTCGGGAACTTCAAGAACTCTGGACGCGAATGGCAACCGGAAGGCGAGCCCGAGTTGGTCGACGTGCACGACTTTCCCAGCGACGCCGTGGGCAAGGCCATCCCGTATGGCGTCTACGACGTCGGCGCGAACGACGGGTTCGTCAGTGTTGGCATCGACCACGACACCCCCGTCTTTGCGGTCACCACGATTCGAGGCGTGGTGGGCACAAGTCGGCGCAAAGCGCTATCGGAATGCCCGGGAGATTTTCATCACGGCGGACGCGGGCGGCAGCAATAGCTATCGCTCTCGCGTCTGGAAATACGAGCTCCAGCGCGTGACCGACAAGCTCGGTCTCATGATCCACGTGTGCCACTTCCCACCCGGCACGAGCAAGTGGAACAAGGTCGAACACCGACTCTTCTCCTTCATCTCGATCAACTGGCGGGGGCGTCCGCTCCGCTCGTACGAAACCGTCGTGAACCTCATCTCGAACACCACGAACCGCGGCGGACTTGTTGTCCGTGCGCGACTCGACCGCCGCAAGTACCCGATCGGAAAGAAGGTGTCCGTTAGAGAAATGCGCGCCCTGAATATCGAGCCCCACGACTTCCGCGGCGAGTGGAACTACGTCGTCCGCCCGCGGTACTTGAACACTTGACCGGTCGTCTTGTTTGTTCCCGGGCCCTAAGCGTCGGTCCGGGAGCCACAACGTTGACGCGGATGCCGTCCTTTGCCAGCTCTAGCGCCACAGAACGCGTAAGCCCTTCGACTGCGTGCTTGCTCGCGGCATACAGGGACATGTTCGGCGCGCCGCGGCTACCGCTCGTAGCACCGACATTGACGATCGACCCTCCCCCCGTGTGCCGCATCGCTAAGATTTCGAACCACATGGCGAGGCAAACACCCTTGACGTTCGTGTCGAAGACACCCTCGTAGGTCTCTAAGTCGAAGGCCGCGAACGGCGCTTTCGCCTCGAGTGCTGCGCCGTTGACCGCGACGCCCAGGCGACCGAAGCGCTCCAAGGCCAGTTCGACGAGTGCCTCCATGTCCTGCTCGCTCGTAACGTCGGACTGCTTGAAGACCGCGCGCCCTTCGCCCAACTCTCTCGTGAGGCTGGCGGCGGTCCCCTCGTGCGGGCTTCCAAGAACAAGGCATGCGCCGCGCTTCCCGAACTCAAGGGCCGTGGCTCTCCCGATACCACTCGTCGCTCCAGTAATGAGGACAACTTGGCTCATTGATTTTCTCGTTACGACGACATCCCGTCGAGCACACCGAGCAGGACTTGGAGCGTGCTGGGCGGGGTCTCCGTGAGCTTGCGATGTACGTCGTCTCGCATCCGGCTCCGAACGAGTGCTGGGATAAGGTCCGGACCGACGAAACGAGACGAGATGTCGTACCAGGCAATCCCGGCCTCGACGCCCGCCCCAGCGTCGGTCACGTAGCGACTGACGAGCCTATCGCCGTCGCCTTCGCCACCGGCGGTAGAGGCGAGCACCGGCGGGCTCAGGTTGACGCGCGCGCGCGCTGTTGCTCGAATCGTGCGACCAGCTCACGCCCGAGCTGCGCCACGACGTCCTCCCGCGCCAATCGAAGCAGGCGGACCATCTCGGCGAGATCGACGTGGCGTACGCGGCCAGAAAACAGGGACTCGCCTTCGACGAGCAGTTCCACGGTGATGCCTTCTGCATCGACCACTTCGCGAAGCTCGAAGGGGCGGTCGGGGGCGCGCTGCGGACCCTGCTCTCGAGGGGTGCGATTCATGCTTCCCCTAAATTCTCCCACTCGCTGTCTCAACCTCGTTGACAGGCTCCGCGATTGCCCGAGCGGCGAGCAGTGGGTTCGTCCAGACCGAGGGATGCGCCGCGAAGGGCGAGTATTTCCCAGGACCGCGCGCAGATCGAGTGCCTCGCGTACGAGGCCGGCTGCGCTGCGACGGCACCGAGACCGACCTCGCGTGCAACGGCCTGCCCGACGGCTACGCGCTCAAGCCGCGGAAGCCACACCGGCGCGTGCGCCACGGGCAAGTAGCGCGATTCCATCACGTCGCGTCGCCGGGCTCCGGGCGGCGCGCGGGAGCGGGCGCCGCGGTCCGCTTGGCCACGAGCACGCCCGTGGCGCTGCTCCGGAGCACCCACTCCAGCCACGCGGGCCTCGGCGCGACCGCGTCGTCGCGCCGCCATCGGCGCCTCGAGCCGACCCCGCTCTTCACCGTCCCGTCGGGGGAAAGCGCGGGCCTCGAGGGCACGACCGGCGCGCGGCGCGCGGAGACCCTCGCCGCGAATCTCGCCGCGTCGGCCTCGGGATCCGCGGCGCTGTCGTCTTCGACGGCGCGGCGCAGGGCCTCGACCAGCACGGAGGCGTGCGGCACGAGAAGCAAGCTGGCGTGGTTGCCGGGCACGCGCAAGATCTCGACATCGGCCAGAACGTCCTCCCAGCCGTACGCCGGGGTCGCGTCGCCGAGGACGTAGTCGAGTCGCTCGGCGCGGAAGAGGATCGCGCGCCCGCCCCAGGGCTGCGGCCGATAGCGCTCGACCGCGCGCTGGAAGTTCTCGACCAGATACGCTTCACGGAGCTCGGGCGGAATCGGCTCTCCAGCGGCGGCGAGCCGGGCGGCCTCTTCGAGCTGCCGCCGCGTGCGCTGGCCGGCGACCTTGTCCTCGATCGCGCGGCGCAGGTAGTCGGAGCCCTCGTCGCGCGCGCGCTCGAGGCGGCGGGCAAACGTCATCTTGCGGACGGGCGTGGCGGGGTGGAATGTGTCGATGAGGGCGAGGAGCTCCACGCGCTCGCCCGCCTCGCCGAGCCGCTGCGCCATCTCGAGCGCCACGAGGCCGCCCCCCGAGTAGCCGCCGAGCATGTACGGGCCGTTCCGCTGGAGCGCGCGGACCTCCTCGAGGTACGCAGCCGCCATCTCCTCGATGCTCGCGTGCGGCCGGAGGGCGCCGTCGATGCCGCGCGCCTGGAGGCCGTAGAACGGCTGCTCGGCCCGGAGCGCGCGCGACAGGTCACGGAAGTTGAGGACATTGCCGCCGGCCCCGTGCACGCAGAAAAACGGCCTGCGGCCGTCTCCCCGCTGGATCGGAACGAGGGAGCGGAAGCCGGGCGCGGGCCGGCTCGCGGCCTCGACGATCGCCGCGAGCTTCTCGATCGTCGGGGCCTCGAGGAGAGTCGTCAGCGGCAGGTCGACGCCGCGACTCTTGCGAACGCGCGTGAAGAAGCGCACGGCGACGAGCGACTGGCCTCCGAGCTCGAAGAAGTCGTCGCGCGCGCCGACCCGATCGACGCCGAGGAGCTCGCGCCACATCGCGGCGAGCTCCTCCTCGACGGCCGTGCGGGGCGCAACGAACGACGCGCGGACCTCGGGCCGCTCGAAGGCGGGCGCGGTCTTCGTCGCGGCGGCCGTCACCGTGGCGCCAGGCGCGATCCAGTACTTACGGCGTTGCCACGGGTACGTGGGGAGCGGCGCGCGCCTGAGCCGCTGCCCTTCGTACAGCCCGCCGAGCGCCATGGCTCCGGCCGTCCACAGGCGCCCCACCGACGCGAGCAGGTACTCGAGGTCCGAGCGAGGATCGCCGGCAGGGCGGATCACCGAGAGCGCCATCACACCGTCCGCCACATCGCCCGAGCTCCACGGGGGCGTCCGGCTCGACGCCGGTTCCACGACTCGCGCGATCGCGTCCTCGAGAGACCGTACGCCTGCCGCGCACGCCGCAGCGTGCTCTCCCACGCCATGGCCGATGAAGGCGGCCGGTGACAGCCCCCACGAGAGGAGGAGCTTCGCGGTCGCGTACTCGACCGCGAACAGCATCTGCAGGTCGTCCGGCGCCAGCGCTTCGGGGGTAGTGCGCAGGACGGCGAGGCACGCGTCCATCGCCTCGCGGAAGGCGGGCTCCGCGGCCAGCTCCGCGTCGGGCGCGACTGCACCCGCGTCGGGAAAGACAAGCGCGACCTTGGGCGGCTCGCCCGCTTCTCCCGTCACCCCGCCGCCAGCGCGCAGGGCGTGGGCCGCGTCGCGCGTGTCCTTCGCGACGACCGCCCGGCGGTGTCGGAACGCCTTGCGCCCGACGGCGAGGGTGAAGGCGGCGTCGGCCAGCGATCCCTCGGGGTCGCCTTCGAAGTGCTGGGCCAGATTCTTCGTGGCCGCCTCGAGCGCGGCCTCCGTCTTCGCCGACACGACGAGGACGTGGCGCGTCCGGGCCGGAGCCGGCATGGGGGACAGGGGCGCCTCTTCGAGCACGACGTGGCAGTTCGTGCCCCCGGCGCCGAGCGACGTGACGCCGCAAATGCGGCGCGGCGCGTCCCACGGCCGCAGCTTCGTATTCACGAAAAAGGGCGACGATCCGAATTCGCATTGCGGATTTGGAGATTCGTAGTTCAGGCTCGGCGGGATCATGCGGTTCTGAAGGGCCAGCACTGCCTTCACGAAGGCCGCCGCGCCGCTGGCCTCGCCAGTGTGCCCGATGTTCGACTTGAGCGACCCGATCGCGCAGTATCCCGTCTTGTCGGTCGACGCGCGGTACGCTTGCGTGAGGGCGGCGATCTCGATCGGATCGCCGATGCGGGTCGCCGTGCCGTGCGCCTCGACGTACGAGACCTCCTCGGGCGAGACCCCGGCGATCTCGAGGGCTTCGATCACCGCGCGCGCCTGCCCCGACACGCTCGGCGCGAGATAGCCAACCTTGTCGTGGCCGTCGTTGTTGATCGCCGAGCCGCGGACGACCGCGAGCACGGTGTCGCCATCGCGGAGGGCGTCGTCGAGGCGCTTGAGCACGACGCAAGCTGCGGCGCTCGACAACGTCGTGCCGGCGGCGCCCGCGTCGAACGACCGCGTGTGGCCGTCGGGCGACTGGATCTCGCCGTCGCGCCAGAAGTATCCCTTGTTCTGCTCCGGGTACACGGTGGCGCCGCCCGCGAGGGCGAGGTCGCACTCGCCGTTCAAGAGACTCTGGCAGGCGAGGTGGATGGCGACGAGCCCCGACGAGCAGGCCGTCTGCACGTTGACGCTCGGCCCGCGGAGGTTCAGCTCGTACGAGACGCGGGTCGCGAGGAAGTTCGTGTCGTTCCCGGTATGGCGCACGAGCCACGGGCCGACCTCCGTCATGACCTCGGGGTTGGTCATGAGGTTCTTGATCATGTACTCGCTCATGCCACACGTCGCGAAGACGCCGATCGGGCCGGCCACCGACTCGCCCATGTACCCCGCGCGCTCGAGAGCCTCCCACGCGCACTCGAGGAAGACGCGGTGCTGCGGATCGAAGATCGCCGCGTCGCGTGGGCTCATACCGAAGAAGCCGGCGTCGAAGCACTCGATACCGTCGAGCCGCCCGCACGCTTTCACGTACGTGGGATCGGCGAGCGCCTCCTCGGTCTCGCCCGCCGCGCGGAGCTCGTCGTCGGTGAAGCGGTGGACCGTTTCCAGGCCGGCCCTCAAGTTTTCCCAGAGCGCCTTCGGATCCGCAGCGCCCGGGAAGCGCCCTGCCATTCCGATGACCGCCATCGCGCTTGCTTCGACCAAGTCCCCCTCCTCTGCCCGCTCACGCCGGGCCTCCGGTCCGTTGCGCCATTCGTACCCGGCACCTTCGATGCACGAAGAGCCTCGCCCCAACGAGGCCATCATGAGCGACCAGCAACCGACGTACCCCGAACGCCCCCGCGACATCGAGGACACCTATCCCGCGACGCCCCTCCAGCACGCGATGCTCTTCCACGGCATCCTGGATCGGGCCGCCGGGGTCGACATCGAGCAGCTCGTGGGCGACCTGAACGAGGATCTCGACGCCGAGGCCTTCCGGCGCGCGTGGGATTGGGTCGTGGCGAATCATCCGATCTTGCGAACGCGGTTTTCGTGGGCCGATCGCGAGAAGCCAATGCAAGAAGTGCTCAGCGCGTTCGAGACTCCGCTGACCGTCGAGCCGTCGAGCCCAGGGCGGGAAGGCCGGGCCGAGGACGTGGATGAGGCGATGCGAGCGTTCCTCGTCGAGGATCGGGCGCGCGGCTTCGATCCTGCCCTCGCGCCGCCATGGCGTGTGACGCTCTTTCGAATCGGCCGAGGCAAGCAATACGTATGCAGATTCGTCTGGACTTATTCGCACACGTTGCTCGACAACTCATTTGCGTTCATCTTGAATGACGTCGAGATTGCCTACCGCGCGCTGCGGGCGGGACGTACGCCGGTCCTCGAGGCGCGCCGCCCCTATCGTGACCACTGCGTGTGGCTCGCCGGGCACCTCGAGCGGACCCGCGCGGACGCCAGGGCGTTCTTCCGCCGCATGCTGGCGGGGTTCTCCACGCCGACCGGCCTCGGCGCACTCGCGCACGCCCCGTCGGGCCCGGCCGGCTTCGCGACGACCTCCTTCCGTCTTGACGCGGGCACGTCCGAAGCGCTGCGCGGTCTGAAGGCCGACGGGGTCGGTGTGTCGACGGCCGTCGAGGCGGCGTGGGCCCTGGTGCTCGCGGCGTTCGAGGGGACCGACGACGTCGTGTTCGGCGTGACGCGCCGGTGCCGAGGCTCCTCGGTCGAGGGGGCCGAGACGATGGCCGGCCTCCTCATCAACACGGTACCCTTCCGCGTGCGGATCGATCCGTCGCGGCCGGTCCTCGACTGGCTACGCGAGCTTCGGGCACGGCAGACCGCGCTTCGTCCCTTCGAGCACACGGCCCTGGTCGACGCCGTCGCCACGTCCGACGCGCCCCGGGGCACCGCCCTCTTCGAGACGCTCGTCGTCTACAACGACGCGCACGCGGACGCGCGGATGAAGGCGTATGGCGGCGCGTGGTCCTCCCGCACGCTCGAGCTCCACGACCAGACGAGCTTCCCGTGCAGCCTTATGGGATATGGCGACGAGGCCATCCACTTCCGCATCGAGTACGACGCTCGCCGCTTCGACGGCGCCGCGATGGATTGGGTCGCGGCGCTCGTGCGCGCGGTCATCGAGGCCATCGCGCGCGACCCGCAGGTGACCGTCGGCGACCTCCCGCGCCTGCCCGAATCCGACGCACGCCGCCTCCTCGTCGAGTGGCAAGACACGGCGGCCCCGGTCGAGGGCGATCCGCGCGTCCACGCGCAGATCGAGGCGCAGGTCCGCGAGACGGGCGGCCGGACGGCGGTCGTCTTCCGCCACGCCTCGGTCACCTACAAGGAGCTCGACGCGCGCGCGAACCGCGTCGCGCGACGGCTGCGCGACGCCGGCGTCGGCCCGGCATCGCTCGTGGGGGTCTTCGTCGAGCGCTCGATCGAGATGGTCGTCGGGCTGCTGGGCATCTTGAAGGCGGGGGGCGCGTACGTGCCGATGGACCCGGCGTACCCCACGGAGCGCATCGCCTGGATGCTGAAGGACACGAGCGCCACGGTGATCGTCACGGTCGCGCGGCTGAGGGACGCGCTGCCGCCGACCGACGCGACGATCGTGGAGCTCGACTCGCTCGGGAGCGCGGACGCGACGCCCGTCGCGGTGTCCGTCGGCGGCGAAGATCTCGCCTACATGATCTTCACCTCGGGCTCGACGGGACGGCCGAAGGGCGTGCTCGTGCGGCACTGCAACGTGACCAACTTCTTCGCGGGGATGGATCGCGCGCGGGTCGCGCGTCCACGTGCGGACGGATCGCCGCCCGGGGTGTGGCTAGCGCTGACGAGCATCTCGTTCGACATCTCGGTGCTGGAGATCCTCTGGACGCTCGCGCGCGGCTTCACCGTGGTCGTGCAGGAGGCCGCCCACGAGGACCGCCGCGAGCCGGCGGCGGCCGGGGCGATCGGCAAGAAGGTGGACTTCAGTCTCTTCTATTTCGCGGCCGAAGCCGACGAGCGCTCGGCGAACGCGTACCGCCTGTTGCTCGAGGGCGCCCGCTTCGCCGACGCCCACGGCTTCGCGGCCGTGTGGACGCCGGAGCGGCACTTCCACGCGTTCGGCGGGCTCTACCCGAACCCCTCGGTCACGAGCGCGGCGGTCGCGGCGGTCACGCGGCGGATCGCGCTGCGGGCGGGCAGCGTCGTTCTCCCGCTCCACAACCCGATTCGCTGCGCGGAAGAGTGGTCGGTCGTCGACAACCTCTCGAACGGCCGCGTGGGTCTTGCCTTCGCGTCGGGCTGGCACGCCTCCGACTTCGCGCTGATGCCGGGGAACTTCGAGGCGCGCCGGCGGCTGATGGGCGAGGGCATCGAGACCGTCCGCGCGCTCTGGCGCGGCGAGGAGGTGCCCGCGACGAGCGGCGACGGCAAGCCCATCCGCGTCGGCATCTACCCGAAGCCGGTACAGAAGGAGCTGCCGATTTGGATCACCGCCAGCGGCACGCCCGAGACCTTCGCGATGGCCGGCAAGATGGGCGCGAACGTCCTCACGAACCTGCTCGTGATGAAGCCCGAGGAGCTCGCGAAGAACGTCGCCGTGTACCGCCAAGCGTACCGCGCCGCGAAGCATCCGGGCGACGGGCACGTCACCCTGATGCTGCACGCGTTCGTCGGACCCGACGAGCGCGCGATCCGCGAGACGGTGCGCGGGCCGTTCCTCGAGTACCTACGGACGTCGACGGACCTCGTGAACAAGGCACGCTGGGAGATGACCGCGTTTGCGAAGCCGTCCGCGCAGCTCACCGCGGACGGCGCGAAGGACCTCGACGATCTCGCGCCCGAGGAGATGCAGGCGATTCTGGACCACGCCTTCGAGCGATACTTCTCGACCGCGGGCCTCTTCGGCACGACGCAGTCGTGCCTGCCCCGCGTGCGGGCGCTCCAGGCCGCGGGGGTCGACGAGATCGCGTGCCTCGTAGACTTCGGGATCCCGGCGGACGTGGTGCTCGAACACCTGCACCACCTCGACGCGCTTCGCGCGCTCGCGAACGATGGCGCGGGGCATGAAGACTACGGGATCCCGGCGCAGGTGAGGCGGCACGGCGTCACGCACATGCAGTGCACGCCGACGCTCGCGAGCCTCGTGACGAGTGAGCCCGAGGGCCTCGAGGCGGTCGCTTCCCTCGACGTGCTCCTCCTCGGCGGCGAGGCGCTGCCCGCCTCGCTCGTCGCGCGCCTGCGGCCAGCGATGCGCGGGCGGCTCTTCAACATGTACGGCCCCACCGAGACGACGATCTGGTCGACGTGCGCCGAGGTGCGGCACGATGGCGCTCCGATCACGATCGGCAAGCCGATCGTCAACACGCGTGTCTACGTCGTCGATCGAAGCCTTCGAGTAACGCCGATCGGCGTGCCCGGGGAGCTCCTCATCGGCGGCGACGGAGTCACGCGCGGATACCTCGATCGGCCTGAGCTCACGCGCGAGCGCTTCGTGCCCGACCCGTTCTCCGCGGCGCCGGGCGCGACGCTATACCGCACGGGCGACCTCGCGCGCTGGCGGGATGATGGGACGATCGAATTCCTCGGCCGACTCGACCAGCAGGTGAAGATCCGTGGCTTCCGCATCGAGCCCGGCGAGATCGAGTCGGCGCTGGGGCGGCACCCCGCTGTGCGCGGGGCGGTCGTCGTACCGCGCACGGACGGCGGACCGGATCCGCGCCTCGTGGCGTACGTGGTCCTCCGGAAGGACGCGGGCGACGGGCAAGGTGTGACCGCGCACTGGCGCGCGCTGTGGGACGAGACGTACGAGGGGGCGAGCGCCTCGGGCGGCGACGCGGCGTTCGACGTCGCGGGGTGGAAGAGCAGCTACGCGTCGCGGGCGCTCGGCGAGGAAGAGATGCGCGCGTGGGTGCAGGAGACGGCGTCACGCGTGCTGGCGCTCGCGCCGAAGAGGGTGCTGGACATCGGGTGCGGAACGGGCCTGGTCCTCTTCCGCGTCGCGCCCTCTTGCGCGCGATACGTCGGCGTGGACGTTTCGCGATCGGCCGTCGCGCAGCTCGAGGCGCGAGTGCAGGCCGCCGGGCTCTCCGAAGTCGTGACGATCGAGGCGCTCGAGGCGGACGCGATCGAGACGCGCGCAGAGGAGCGCTTCGACACGGTCGTCCTGAACTCGGTGGCGCAGTACTTCCCGAACGCCGCGTACTTCGTTCGCGTGGTGGAGAAGGCCTGGGGGCTGCTCGAGCCGGGCGGTGCGATGTTCGTCGGCGACGTGAGGAGCTTGCCGCTCCTGCCTGCCTTCCACGCATCGGTGGAGCTGCACGACGCGCCTGCGGCCCTCGCGTCGACCGAGCTGGTGACCCGCGTGGAACAGCGCGCGGAGCGAGAGCGCGAGCTGGCGCTGGATCCGCAGGTGTTCCTCGCGCTCCGGTCGGCGGTGCCCGACCTGGCCGAGGTGGAGCTGCGCCTGAAGGACAGCCGGCACGCGAACGAGATGACCCGATTCCGGTACGACGTGGTCCTGCGCAAGGCGGGTGGGGCGCACGCGCCTGCGGTGGAGGCCCCGGCGGTGCAGGCCCCCGCGGTCTGCACGCGCGATGCGCTGCGGGCCTTGCTGCGCGACCTCGCGGTACGGATCTCGGGAATCCCCAACGCGCGAGTGCGCGCAGACGTGCGTGCCGCGATGCTCCTGGCGCGCGGCGAGGGCGGGAAGACCGCGGGCGATCTGCGGTCGGCAGCCTCGGAAGCGGGCTCCTCGATCGATCCGAGCGACCTGCTCGATCTCGACCCGGCATACGAGGTGTTCACGACGTGGTCGGCGGCGGGCGCCGACCGCTTCGACATGATCGCGCGCCACAGGATGCGCGGGCCGAGGGTCCGGGTCGCGCCGTCCGAGGCGGTGGCCGCGCGGCCGTGGGCGGACCATGCGAACGTGCCGGCGCGTGCCCTGTGGCGCGGCTCGTGGAATGCCGAGCTCCGCGCCTACTTGCGCGGCAAGCTCCCGGAGTACATGGTGCCGGGCGCGTTCGTCGCGCTGGACGCATTCCCGCAGACGCCGAACGGCAAGGTCGATCGCAAGGCGCTCCCGGCGCCCGATCGCGCGCGGGCGGACGAGGGCCAGGCGACCCATGCACCGCCGCAAAGCCAGATGGAGAAGGCAATCGCGGAGATCTTCCAGGACCTCCTCTCGATGGACCGCGTGAGCGTGGACCACAACTTCTTCGAGCTCGGGGCGAACTCGCTCATGATGGTCCAGGCCAGCGTCCGGCTCCGCAAGGCGCTCGCCAAGAACGTGGTGCTCCTCGATCTCTTCCGCTATCCGACCGTGCGGGCGCTGGCGGCGCACCTCGGGGAGGGTGCCGGGATGGCGGCGGAGGCGCTCAAGCAAAGCCAGGAGCGCGCGGAGGCACGGCGGGACGCGATCGCGAGGAGGCACGAGGCGCGAGGGGGGTCGCGGCCGCAGAAGTAGAAGAGGGGCGTGCGGGCTAGCGTCGCCGTGAACGCGCCGCCATAGACTGGGCGGCGCGTTTTCGCGCGCGGTCGCGCGGCACGCCCGCGCCGTGGAGCAGAACGTCCACGATGCGCGCGATGAGCACGTCGTCGACCGGGTCGTTCTTGATGACGAGCGGCGCGTGGAGCGTGCCGCCCAGCATGTCGAGCATGAGGGTGTCTGCCTTCACGATCGCCAGCGCGTCGGCCCACCGCGACCAGACCCGATGCCAACGTGAGCCGTGTGATTCGCGACCGCGACACAATCTAAGGGCGGGGCCTTCGACGCCCGAGTGCGAAACCTAGGCGTCGAACAGCTGCCCACGTCGCCGCGGTCCCCCTGGCAGAACGGGTACGCGGAACGGTGGGTAGGCACCGTTCGTCGAGAGCTGATCCATCATCTGATCGTGCTCGGCGAGCGTCATCTCCTGCACTTGGTCCGCCGGCAAGCCAGCTACTACAACGAGGCCCCGCACATGAGCGGGATACCGGTCGTGCGGGTTCGCGGTGGCGTGTGCGAGGTGAATCGGAGCCAGCGGCGAAGAAATGACCATGGTCTTTGCCCGTCCACCGCGGGTAGAGCGGTGGACGGGGCGCAGAGCGCGACCTCGACAGTGGAGACGAACGATGAGGCTCGGGGCGTGGCTGGGAACTGTCGTTGCTGGCGTCCTTGGAGGTGCGGCCAGTATGGGCTGCGGCGAGCAAGACTCATCGCAGCCGTCCGTCGTGGCAACGGCTGACGGGTCCTACAAGATCGCCATCGAAGCGAATACACGCCAGCCCGGCGGCTGCCTCGGCGCCCGCTCTGCCCACCTGGGCCGTCCTTCTCCTCGCAGCCGGCCCTCTCGCGGCTAGTACCTCGGCACAGAGGTTCTGACCGGGATCATGCAGCCGCGCGGGTCGCCGGTTTCGGGCGTACCGACAGGTAGGCCGGGCCGAGCTTTTCCCTCGCGCGGCCGAGCGTGAATCGCCACTTGATGCGGGCTCCGGTGGCGTTCCGCGTCCTTTCCCACTCCTTGACCTCGCGGATGAGCATCGCCTTGGTCGGGATACGACGGTCCAAGCACCGAGCCACCATGACTCCGATTCTCGATCTCCACCATGTTGAGCCAGCTGGCGTGCTTAGGCGTGTAGTGAAACTCGAGCCGACGAAGGATGCGGCGGGCCTCGGCAGGCTCGAAGGTCTCGTACAGCGCGGACGCCGTGTGCGTGGAGAGATTGTCCAGGACGACGCGGATCCGCTCCGCCTTCGGGTAGTGGGTGTCGACGAGGTCGCGCATGCACTCGGCGAAGTCTGAAGTGGACCCCATTCTTCGGACCACGGGACGGGGCGGCTAAGGTGGAGCCTGCGACTCGTGTTCTATGCAATATGCAGACATCAAATGCAAGGCGCATCGCTGTTCGCGAGCAACGTGCCGCGCGCCTCGGCCGGCCGTCTATGGCGCTCGGGCGAGGGGTGACCGAAGGCACCCCGAGACGAGCAAGCAAGCCGCCACGATGCTCGACGTGGGTAGAGGCCGTTATCGGCGCGGTAGGACCAGCCTCGTTCTGCATCATGCCGCCTTGCCCGCCTGGCCGGCGTAGAACGCGGCGGGCGTCTGGTAGCCGAGTGCCTGGTGGGAGCGCTCGTCGTTGTAGAACGCGAGGTAGCGACTGATGCCGGCGCGCGCCTGCGCCATGCCGTCGTAGACGTGCAAGTAGACCTCCTCGTACTTGAGTGAGCGCCAGAGCCGCTCGACGAAGACGTTGTCCAAGCAGCGGCCCTCGCCGTCCATGTGATGGCGATGCCGCGGTCCCGCAGCGGGCTGGTGAAGGACTCCGCCGTGAACTGCGCTCCCTGGTCGGTGTTGAAGACCTCCGGCTTGCCGAAGCGCGCGAGCGCCTCCTCCAGCGCCTCGACGCAGAAGCTCGAGTCCAGCGTGTTCGACAGTCGCCACGACAGGACTCGCCGCGAGTACCAGTCCATGATCGCGACCAGGTACACGAAGCCGGCCTTCATCGGGATGTACGTGATGTCGGTCGCCCAGACCTGGTTTACCCGGGAAATATTCAGCCCGCGCAGCAGGTACGGATAGACGACGTGCTCGGGGTGCGGCTCGCTCGTCTTGGGCTTGGGTGCCATCGCCTCCAGCCCCATCAGGCGCATCAGCCGCTGGACCCGCTTCCGATTGACCTCGCGGCCCTCGCGCCGAAGCGCGTCGGCCAGCTTGCGGCTGCCGTAGAACGGGTACTTCAGGTGCAGCTCGTCGATGCGGCGCATCAGGGCGAGCTGCTCGGGGCTGGTGGGCTCGGGCTCGTAGTACAGGCCGGAGCGCGACAGCCGAAGCAGCTCGCACGGGCGGCGTACCGACAGCTCCGGCTGCTCGCGATCGATCATCGCGCGACGCTCGGTCAGCGAACACGCCCGAGCCCTTTGGATAAAGAATCGCGCTCGACCGTCAGCTCGCCGATCTTCTTGAGCAACTGCTCCTCACGCTCGCTGCTGCCGCCGTCGCTCGTCGTCTCCGGCCCGTTGGCGAACACGCGAGCGGCCTTCTCGATGAACTCCCGCTTCCAGGTGTAGATCTGGTTGGGATGGACGCCGAACTGCTTGGCCAGCTCCGGCACGGTGGCCTGCTCGCGCAGCGCCGCGATCGCGACCTTCGCCTTGAACTCCGGGGTGTGCTTCGTACGCGTGCTCTTCTTCATCGCTCCTGCTCTTCTCCGCTCTGGAGCAGGCTCCCCGTACCACCTTAACCCCTGGCCCAAAATTCGGGGTCCACTTCACCGTTGTGGGAAGCGCGTGACGAAGCAGACGGTCACGGAGCTGCGGCCAGGCGACCGCGCGCGCGCCCTGCGGAGCTATACAACCAGACGCTCCGTCTCACCCACGGTCTGGTCACTATGAACTGTCAGCACCCCGTTGCCGTCGACCGTGACGGCGAAGTGGTCCAGCGACTGCGTCGCTGGGCCGCGCACCACGTTCCCGTTCGCATCGAACTCGCTTCCGTGGCATCCACAGAAGAGACCACTGGCGGAGACGTCGCCGGTCTGACCGATGTCGCAGCCAGCGTGGGTGCAGATCAACGTCATGGCATAGACGCCTTGGCTGTCCCGTCCGATGCAGATGGGTTCGCCTCCTACGACCGTGAGCGTGCCCACAGGAAGTTGCGCAACGTTGACGGCCTGCACGTCGCCCACTTGCGCCGGTCCTGCCCCGGGAGAGGAGCATGCGCCGGTTGCTGCCGCGGCCCCCACGCCCGCGAGAAATCGTCGACGCGAGAAACTTTGCTTACCGTCTTTCATATACATCCTTCGATCCCAAGATCGGCGTCCGTGGAGGCAGCCCGCCGGCGGGTGCGCGCCCTCGCAGGCATGTCACCGACCGTCCACCATCTTGAGAGCGCCATCTTCAACGAGATCAGTGCCCCGGCGATGGATGAATCAGGCAGGCGCTCGAGTACGTTGCTCTACTGCGGCACCACGACGGCCAGGGATTTGTCGAGCGTATGCCACCCGCGCCTCGAGCAAGCGAACCGTCAGGGGATCGTGACTTCCTTTTCGAGCGTGTGACATGCGTCGTGCGAACATACGGCCCCCCTGAGCCTGCCGGTCCCGGAAGGAGCGTGGCTCACCGTCGCGTCCTTTTCCGTCAGCGTGAATTTTGTCTTGTCGAGCTTTTGGTCGCCTATCGTGAGTTTCCAAGGAAATTCCTTGTTGATGTGCCATTCACCCTTCGTGGAAAGGGAGAGCTGGCCCTGCGAGACGTGCACATCAAACTCCTCTTCGGCGCGCGCCGTGGGTGAGAAGGCGACGACGACCAGGAGGGCGGACAGTCCCAGCGAGCAGCGCGAAGCAGGCGTCTTTCCCATGATGAAATTGTCCTCTGGAGCGTGAGAGAAACCGGAGCCACTCAGAACCCGTATTGAAAGGCGATCTCCGGGCCGAAGGTAAACAGGGCACCGACGCCGCCGAATGCGGCGTTCACCCGAGCGGCGGCCGTGAACGCGGCGCGCTGCGAGAACTGGTAGCGGGCCCCCGCCCCGACCGCGACGAACCACGGGCCATTCGTGAGCCAGGCCGTCACCGGCTGCGTGAGAGGCGCCGTGCCGCCGCTCGGCGTCATGGACACCACCGTGGTGACATGCCCATTGAAAGGCGCGATGCCGAGGGCGCCGAAGACCGTGGGGGCGAACCCGACATGCGCCAGCGGCGAGTCGCCGAATACGTACGTGATCCGCCCTTCGATGTGGACGTTCACGCCGAGCGCTCGGCCATCCGCGACAGCGGCACCCCCACTTGGATACGTATTGAGCACGTAGCCGAGGCGCCCGCCGACCAGGAGACCGGAGTCGAGCGCGTAGTCGATCGCGACGAGCGCTCTCAAGTTGCCGACGTGAACGTCGCCCGGCACTTGGCCCGCTTGCCCCGGCATCAGGGAGGCGTTCTGCGCGGCTCCCGACCGCCCAGGAAAGTCTGAGCCGTCGGGGTTCGTGCAGTAGTAGCCGGCCGCGTTATTGGGTTTTAGCGAAGCGTTCAGTGCGCAGACGTCCTGGCCACCGAGGAGCGACACGAAGTCGATAGCGCCGGCGAACCCGACCCACCACCGCGCGTATGCCGGCTCGACAGGATGCCGCGAGCGGGGGGAGCGGTCGGCCCTGCCTCCTTCTTCTGGCTTCCCAGGTACCTCCTCGTCCGAGGATGCAGCGCCGACATCCTCGGACGCCGTAGCATCTTCGCTGCACGTCGCCGGGGGAGCGCGGCCCGGAAGGTGCGGCACCTCGGACGCGATTCTTTTCGCGTATGTGCACGTGGAACGGATGGTTCGGGTTGCCCGAGCTCGCGGTGGGCTCGCCGCTCGCGTCGAACCCCACGATCCAGTAGCGGAGGTCTCCGCTCTTTACGGCGCCGCAGGGCACGAGCGCGCCCCAGCCGGCGTTCATGTGTCTCATCTCCACCTGCGCCGGTTCTATCATGCCGACACCCCGGTACCTGACGATCACGCGCGAGACCGCAATGCCATCGATCTCCACGTAGACCGGAAGCGGCGTGTTCGCCTTCTGTTCGCTGACCGGGGTATGGGTGAAGT
Source organism: uncultured delta proteobacterium (assembly GCA_963797395.1). Classification (GTDB taxonomy): domain Bacteria; phylum Myxococcota_A; class Polyangia; order Polyangiales; family Polyangiaceae; genus Palsa-1150. Next base: position 1,329,130 of record CAWCPA010000006.1, on the reverse strand, counting down.
CTCCCACGGGTGGCTCGGCGGGTGGGCTCGCCTCCGGGGGCGTCGCGACCCCAAGGGCCGCTCGCACGTCGGGGGCGTCATAGTCGGGGTTGAGCGCAATGCCGACCTGCAAGGTCTGAGCAGCGGCGAACGACTGGGCCGCGCCGGAGGCATCGCCGGTTCGGAACTGCATGACCGCCAGATCGCGGAGCACGGCCGCGCGCGTCGGGGCTCCGCATCGGGACGCTCCGCAAGCGCGAAGGGCCTTCCGGAGCACCGCGACAGCCCTGGCGTAATCCGTCGCGAGGTAGGCTTCGGATGCCTTGTGAATCGCACCGCTCGCGGCGGCCTCGGTGCGTGGGTCGGCGGCACGTGCCGGAGATGCGGCGCTCACCGAGGCCGCCGTGGACAATACTAGCGCTGCGCGGGCGACGCGCGAGGAACCGAGGGGGCGCGACACCCGCGTCATTCGGGCGACGCGTCCAGCGGGAACTCTGGATATCCGAGGGCGTTCGCGCACGCGTTCTGATCGGTCTGCCCAGCGAGCCATGACGTAATGCAGACGTCCTGCGGGTCTCCGGGTGTGATCAGCGCGCCACCCTTGTGGGCCTCCTCGCCGCGCGCCTTCTGCACGAACGTGAGGAGTTCGGGGTGCGCTCCGTGATCCTGGACGACCGTACTCATGACCTCGGGCTCGAGTCCTACGAGCGACCTGTACGTCGCCTGGTGTTCGGCAGGCGTGGTCGGGCTGCCGCCTTGCGGCACGCTGCAACCTGGAATCGCGGAGGGGTCGAGGCGCATCCCCTCGCACCCCCAGATGCGCAAATTTCGCCCGACTTGACCGTGGCAGTCGAGCGACCCGCAGCGATGATTGAGATAGTCACCGACGATGCCGAACTCCTCTTCGGAGCCGTTCGGCGCGTCGATGCCGATCCGGGCGTTCGCCGGCACCGTCGAGCACGACGCCATCCCCGTGGCGGCCACGAGACCGAACGCCAGCGCGACGAGCGGAGTCAGAAGACCTCGCGTCATTGTCCACCCTCCGCGGGGGCGAGCGCGGCGAAGACCCGGCCCGGAGACGTGGGGCTCGGAGTCAGCGCATGGCAATCCGCGCATGAGCCGTCGCGATTGATGTGCGTTCCCATGAGCTGGATCGACGAGCCGAGCGTCACCTGCGCCTGTGCGGGATACGTCAACGACCAATCCGACGGACGGATGAAGAAATTGCCCGCCGCGTTCGTACTCAACGTATAGAACGATCCGTTGATGTCCTCGATCTGCACGGAGGCCCCGACGGCGGGGGCCGGCTCGTCTTGAACCGCGTATACAGTGCCAGCCATCAGGAACGTGCTCGATGCGGGTCCCTCGCCGCCGTGGCACACGAGGCACGGCTGACCGGGACGATGAAGGGGACCGCGTGGAACGCCGGAAGTCTCGCCTCCGAGCGCCTGCACTTGCAGTTCGTGGGTCTCATCGACGCACCCCGCGAGCACCAACGCGGCGCCGAGGGCACCGGTCGCGAGCCGGATTACCAGGAATTGTCTCGCCATCAGAACTGGCCCTCGAAGCCAATCGCGCCGAGTTCGGCCGTGCGGCTGGTCAGGTACAGGTCGTTCAAAAAGGACGTGTACATCGCGTCGAAGGTGAACTGCAGCGCCCACTGCTCGGGGTTTTCGGTAGCGCCGAGATACCATTTCAGTCCGGCACCTCCTTCGACGGTCCAGAGCGGGGCGAGTTCCCGATCTCCGGTGCGGAACTCGGGCAAGTTCCACCCCGTGGCGCTGCCGGAGACATAGGCGCGCTGCCAAAAGGAAACGCCGTTCTGCACGTGAAACCGGGTGTGCGGCCAAAGCGCAAACCTGCGGCCGAGGTCAAGATCCATCGAGCGTCCGACGACGAGGCCACGAGGCCCCATGAATCGTCGTACACGCGCTCCTCAAGGCGGAGGGTCGACCCGGCGAACCGGTGCGCGTAGCGTCCCGTGAGCGCGAACCGGGTGCGCGAGAGCGGGAGCTGCTCGAGCGGACGTTCCGGCAGCCGCAGCTGGTCGACGAGAGCGATCGAGGCGCCGTTGGGGATAGTCGGTGCGATGCTCGGGGAGAACATGGGGATATAACGGTAAGGCTTGGACTGATTGCCGTTCTCGACGATGACGTCGCCCGTGATGGACGCGAGGGTCGAACGATCGACGACGAAGTCGAGGCCTCCGTTGAACGACCCACGCTCGAGGTTGCGTGAGAACACGCTAAAAGGCGTACATTTGCCGTAGTCTCCGCACCGCCCAATGGTGTCGTGGCTGAAGCCATATCCGAAGAAGGCCGTCCAGTTCTTCTCGTCGAAGTCTTTGGTGACCGTGGCGAAGGCACCATAGGAGAGGTAGTCCGGTTCGCTCGAGAACGAGGTGCCCACCGCCACGCCGAAGTCGTGCGGCTTGTACTCTCCCGTGACGCTTCCTGCGTGCCGCACCTCGCGCCAGCGCTGAGACGCCGTCGATACGATATCGACCGAGGCCGCGGATACCACGTCGACCAGATATGTGGCCTTCAGGGAGGCACCGCTAGCGTTTTCGATTCCGAGCGCAATCGAAGGCGTGACAACGGTCACATGGTCACTGTCGTTGTAGCCGGCGAACTCGAACGACGCCCGCTTGGTGGTCGTGTCCTCGACGGTCGACTCGGCCGGGGCTGAGGTCTTCGACGATGGCGCCAGTGGATCCGCCGACCGCGTCGAAGGCCGGTCAGGAGAGTCGGCATCCGCCGCGCATCGTGCCCGCCGCTCGAGAGTGGCCTCGACCAGCATCACCGTCGCGATGAGAACGAAGACCAGACACGCGCCGTGAACCTGGAGCGTGCTGCGCCTCAATTGCATCCGCATCCGCTTTCGGAAAGTGAACCGCCGCCGGTCGCTCCCTCATGGACCGCAAGGACGTGCGAGGCTCCCGGCCCTTCGAGCCCCTCGTTCGTCATCATGGGATGTGCGAGCCTGCCGCGCTCGTAAGGGGCTACGTGCTCGCAGGCTGCGCTCGAGAAGAGCAACGCGCCGGCAATCGCTAAGCGAGTGAACATGGTGAAACTTTTCGCGTGAAAAGAAGCGTCAGTTGTTCGGGGCTCCTGCGGCGGCCCAGGCGGTCATGGCCGCCTGCGCTTGCGCGTAGCTCCGAGGCCCGCCGGGGGGCATGTCGCCATTGAACCAGGTGAGGCACGACCCGGTCTTCGCGAGGATCGAGTTCTTGCCGTTGATGTAGCCTTGACTCGAGAGCCACGAGTAGGCCCCCGACGCAGACCTCATCTGCGAGTGGCAACTCTGGCAGCGCCCGGTCGTGCCGCTCGCGAGATACGACGAGAAGATCTGGCTCCACGTAGGAGCGCTCGTCCCGCTCGACACGCCGCTGCTCGAACCGCTGCTCGAGCCGCTATTCGAACTGCCGCTGCTCGAACCGCCGCTGCTCGAACCGCCGGAGCCGCCGCTGGATCCGCTGCCCGACCCCGATCCGCCCTGCCCGCTCGAGCCAGATGCGCCAGCATCGTCGCCAGAGGCGGCAGCGTCGTTGTCGCCACCGTCGTCGGATCCCAGGTTTCCGGCGTTGGGTTCGACTACGTTCGCTGTTCCCCCATAGGGTCCGCCGAGGGGATCGCCGGCGCTGCTGCACGCTGCGAGCACTGCGGACGCCGACGCCACGAGGAGGATCCCGAGATGGTTTTGCAGTTGCATGGCTTGCTCCCGAATCGTGATTGCCCGGAGGAACGGCAACCTCTCGGTACCCCGGGCTCACGGGAAGCAGGCAAGCCAACGATTTTCGATGCCTGATGGAGAAATCCGCCACGGGTATCGTCGCGGGTGACGCGCGTCGATGCGCACCAACATTCGCTCCGACCACCGGCTCAGTTGCGGAGAAGGGTACTGATCTCCTGATCGAGTTCGGCTTCTTCTCCGTCGTGGAAGCCAACGTGCGCGAACCGAATGACGCCGTTCTTGTCGATGAGGAACGAGGAAGGCATGGTTTCGGGCTTGTACTGCTTGGCGATCGCCTTGTCGCCATCCCAAGCGAGCGGGAATTTGGCGCCGTAGGAATCGGCGAAGGCGGGAATTTTGCCCTTGTCGTCTTCTTCGTCCTCGCTGACGCCGATGATGCGCAAACCGCTCGCCGAGTACTTCTTCCTCAGGGCCTCGAGCTTGGGGAAGGACTTCTTGCACGGATCGCAGAAGGTGCCCCAGAAGTCGACCAGGACGACCTGGCCGCGCAGTTCTTTGAGCGACAGGACCTCCTTCGAGCCGGTGACGGCGTTCGTCTCGAAGTCTGGCGCAGGGTTGCCGACCAAGCCTCCCTTGCCGGAGGGCGCATCTGCGCCGGGTTCCGAGCCTGCGCAGGCGGCGAGAGTCGCAATCGCCGCGCAGAAGAAGAAGCCATGGTTGGCATGAATTCGTAAGGACATCTTGCTGCTCCCTTGGAACGGAGTGATCGTCATCAGGTTGGAAGGTCGAAGCAGACGGCTAAATGGACGTCGAAACAGACCGCTAAATGGACGGAGTGCACGTGTGCGACGCGAGGTCGCAGCTCGATTCGCGCGGGCAGTCCGAAGACTCGAGGCAAGCCACACAGGTATGCGTCGTCGTGTCGCAGTGCGTGACGCCCGCATGGCTCGCGCAGTCCGCGCTTGAGGTGCACGGAACGCAGGCCCCGGTCGAGGTGTCGCAGGCAGGCCCTCCGGCGGCGGCCGCGCAGTCGGTATCCTGGATGCAGGCCGTGCATTGACCCGACGACTGACAGACGGGAGTCAGAAAGGGGCAGTCGTCGTCGGATCCGCATGGAGGGGACGCCTCGAGCGAGATCCCTGCTTCGATCGCGCGTCCCGCCTCTGCCTCGGCGGGCTCGTCGTCCGCGCCGTCGCCGAGAGGGGCATCGGCCGCGTCCGCGGGGGCGTCCACGCCCGTCTCCCCCTCGGGAGAGGTCGACGCATCGCGAAGGGGATCGAAGGACCAGTCCTGCGCGCCGCACGCTCCGACCACGAAGGCCGCAAGCCCCACCCCGAAAGCGCGATGTATCACGGCGCCTCCGTGAGGATTGCCTCCGCCTCGGCGCGCGCGAAGCCGTTCGGGTAATGCGCAAGGTACTCTCGGGCCAGACGGGCGGAGCGCACCGGGGCCCCCGAGGCCGTGAGGCGCATACGCTCCACCATCACGTTCTCGGCGAGGGGACTGCTCGGAAAAATCGACACGAATCGGTCGAGAAGCGCGAGCGCGGTGCGCGCATCGCCTCGACGCCGCGCGAGTACCGCGGCGGCGTAGAGATCGTTCTGGTCGGCAAGGGTCGACCCGCTCCCAGGCGAGTTCGGCGGGGGAGGCGTCGTGCTTGAAGCTTGAGCGACCGCCGGCGGTGCAGCCGCGGGCCCACGGACGCATGCAGGGGGCCACTGCTCGCCCGTGGCCACGCGATCCTCGGCGCCCGCATGTCGCACGACGACGACCCCCTCGGCTACGGCGACGCGCGTGCGGACGCCGGCGCCGCAGGTCGGGTCTGGCGCAACCATCGACACCTGGAACCGAGTCCCGCGAACTTCGACCTCGCTGTCCGACGTGTCGACGAGGAACCGCTGACCGGCGTGGAGCTTGGCAACGTGCAGATCCACCGACCCGGCCTCGAGGCGAAGAACCTGCACGGCCCCGATGGCGGCTACCGTCAGATCCGTACTCTCGTGCAGCAGCCCGGTAGTGCCCGTGCTGAACGAGAGCATCGCTCCACCGTTGGCCCGCGTGAGGACGCGATTGCCCGAGTCGATCGGACGCCCGTCGTCGAGGGGTTCCTGAGCCCCGGAGAGGATGACGCTCGCGCCGCTGCCGATGGGATGGGCGACGATCGGAGTGACGGTCGCCACGGGGAGCGGCGCGACGGAGACCTCGGGCGGGGGGCCGAATACGCGCGCAACACGGACCCCGCCGAAGCCCGCGAGCGCCATCGCGGCTACCGCTGCGAACGCTGCCGCCCACTGGCGCATCCGGCGTCTCCGGGCTCTGCCCTGGATGGCCTGTGCAATCCTGGCGATTGCTCGCGCCCTCTCGTCCGGATCCTGCGGCGGCGGCGGAGAGGAGCGCGCGCGCGCGAGCATCCTGCTAGCCAGCCAGGCGTATCGGGGAGGGCTCATCGATGTCCCTCGAGCGATTCAAGCAAGCTGGCCAGCTCGGGGTCGCTTGCCATGCGCTCGTGCACTTCGCGTCGCCCGCGAACGAGCCTCGTTTGCGCCGCGGCAATGGTTACGCCCGTGATCTGCCCGATCTCGCGCAGGTCGTACCCGCAAACGTCGTGGAGCACGAACGCCCACGCTTTGGTCTCTTCGATGAGGTCGAGGTGCGCGAGGATGCGGCGCATCGTGCTCCGCACCAACGCCTCGCGTCCTGGCCGAGATGGCGAGCAGGTCACGGCGAGGAGATCGCCGTCGAGGCTGCTGAAGATGCGCCGCTCGAGCTTCCGGCGCCGGATGTGCTTGTAGACGACGTGCGCGGTGACGGCGCTGGTCCAGGAATCGAGCGAGCAGTCGCCTCGATAGCGTTCGATGGTGCCCACGAGATCGATCATCGACTGCTGCGCCACATCGCACAGATTTGGATCGTGTGGGCCAAGAAGCCGCCGCGCTGTTCGGTCCACCTGGGGACGAAGGCGATCGTGAAGCGCCGTCGCGGCGTTCGCGTCGCCACGGCGGACCGCTGCCAGAATCTCGCTGTCGTCGAACGCCGGGCCAGATGGCGCCTTGGGCGCCTCTGGGGTGCGAACGAGCCTCAGAATGGGCCCGACCCGCGCGCTCTTGCTCGGCATCTCATCGTCCAAGGTACCGCGAGGCTGCCGGAATCAGGCACCGTCAGAAGCGTAGGCAAAAGCCTCCCTCGGCGGCGAGCCGCACTGCCGGAAGGGAGGCGACTTGCTCATCATGGATGGTGATGTAGGTAGGCGCCAAGACGTCTTCCAGACCAACCCCGGCCAGAACCCCGATTTCCGAAGTGAACAGCCAGGTCCCCTCCAGCAGGCCATCGAACCCGGAGAGCCAGCGCGTCACGTGGACGGGGCTCGCGTCGTCCGAATCAAAGTGCGTCGCCGATTGCCGCACGAGGAGATAGTCCGCGCGGATGGCGAGGCCGAAGGGCTGCGCGGGCGCCGGGGAAAAGAGGTACAGAGCGACGCCCGACGTCAGACCGAGCGTCGAGACGCTCGCTTCGGCGGTGTCGATGCCGCCGGCCCGCGCCCAGGCGCCGACCCCGACCGCCAACCAGCGAAGGGCCAGCCAGCGCGCGTTGCCCCCTCCTCCGATACCGTCCGCGCTCCCGGTGGCGCTCGACGCGAAGAGGTCCAACTCCATTTTCGGGCGGCGACTCGCGGTGGGCGCGCCGGATCGGTCGGGCGGTAAAGAGGCCGCCCGGTCCGGATCGGGAGCGCGACCGGCGATCGAAGTTTCGCTTGAGGGAGGCAGCGGAGAGTGCGGCGGCACGGTACCGCTTGGAGCGACGGGCGTCGTCTGGGGTGGCAGGCCGGGCGCCTGCGGCGCGTTGGACGGTGAGCTCGCCGGGGAGGAAGACGCAGGAGCGGAGCTCCGGTCACCGCTCGCGGGGGGGGCGAGTGGGGGCGGTTCCTCGGACGCCTCCGAACCCGAGGGGACGACCTGCGCGACCGCGAAACCGAGCGTTCGCGCACGCTCGGAGAGCGGATTGGACGGAAGGAAAGCGACGGACCGCTCAAGCCACTGCGACGAGCGCGCCAGGTGGATGCGAAGTCGTGCCCGTCGTTGGTCGGGCTCCAGCCAGAGAATCTCCGCCACGGCAGAGGCGTGTTCCGAGCTCTCCACGGCGAGGGCCTCGCCGTCGGCGGGCCTGCCTGCGCTCTCTCGCACCGTCACCGAGGCCCCCAGCGCTTCGCGGGCCGCGCGCGCCATCGCGGCGGTCGTCGGCGTTAGAGCCTCTCCGGCGGCAACAAGGAGCACCACGGCAACCGGATCGACCATCGCCCTTGAGTCTTCTACACGCGGCTGCCTGATCGCAATTCGGTCGGGGCACTTGTACGCCGAACCGTTGCCGTCCCGGTCGCACGGGACGCGGCGGCGCGTAGAAACCCCTGGCCGAGACGGACCGTCGCCGTGAAGAACCACCTAGGAAGAGAACGCCACCCCATCCTTGCCAGCCTCGCGGCCTTGGCGCTCCTCGTGGCTTCGCCGAGCATCGCCTGGGCCGCGGGCGGAGGGTCCGACACGGGGGCATTCGAACGCGCGCTAGCGCACGGAGCTTTCTTCGCGCTCGCGGCCAGCTACGTGTTCGGCCTCGCCACGAGCCTAACGCCCTGCGTCTACCCGATGATCGCGATCACGGTTTCCGTCTTCGGCGCAAGCGAGGCAAAGAGCCGCTTCCACGGCGTGAGCGTCTCGTTCGTCTTTGTCCTCGGCATCGTGTCGCTCTTCACGCCAATGGGCGTCATCTCGGCGCTCACGGGCAAGGGCTTTGGGAGCGTCCTTGGGAACCCCTGGGTCGTGGCCGTCATCGGCATCGTCTTTCTGTCTCTGGCCGCGTCTCTCTTCGGAGCTTTCGAAATCGCCTTGCCGGCCAGCCTCAATACCCGCCTGTCGAGCGTGGGCGGAACGGGGTACCGAGGCGCGTACGCGCTCGGGCTCGTCTGCGGCCTCGTCGCGGCGCCCTGTGTGGGCCCTTTTCTTTTCGGACTCCTCGGCTGGATCGCGACGACGCGCGACGTGGCGCTCGGCTCGGCCGCCATGGCGCTGTACGGGCTCGGGCTGGGCACCCTCTTTTTCGTGGTCGGCGCGTTCGCCGTGAACTTGCCGAAGGCCGGGGCCTGGATGATGGGCATCAAATGGGTCGGCGGCGTCTGCCTTGCGTACATGGCCCTCGCGTACGTACGCGATGCGCTTCCCAGGGCGACGCTGCAGCGACTCGCATCCCCCAATGAGATCTACGCCGTCGTCGGCGGGGCTCTTCTCGCCGTAGGCGTGGCGCTGGCGGCCGTGCATGTCGCAGCCGAACGACGTAAATCCAGCTTTGTCCGTCTTTCCAAGCCCGCGAAGCTCGCCTCCATCGTCCCGGCGATCGCGGGACTGTTCGTGATCACCACGTGGTGGCGAAGCGGCGAACCAGCAAACCTGGCCACGGCCAACGTCACCTCCGCGACCGTCGGGGCGCTGAAGTGGGAGTCGAGCGAGCTGGTCGCAACTTCTCGCGCCCTCTCGGAGCACAAACCGTTGCTCGTCGATTTCGGCGCGAGCTGGTGCGGGGCCTGCAAAGAGCTGGAGGAGCAGACGTTCCCCGATGCTCGAGTTCGCGCTGAGGGCGGGCGCTTCGTGGCGCTCCACGTCGACGCGACGGACGACGACGATCCCGAGGTCGCCCGCGTACGCCGCAAATATGCGGCGACCGAAGGGCTCCCCGTCGTTCTCCTCTTCGGCAGTGATGGCAAAGAGGATTTCCGGTTCACCGAGTTCGTGCCGCCCGAGCAGCTCGCCCGCGCCCTCCATCAGGTTCGCTGAGCACGCTCGAACGGCAGGCGGGGGCCCGCCCCAAGGTCAGTGTCCTCCCCCGAGCGCGACCCAGCGCTCGGCATCGAGGCCCGCCATGCAGCCGCTCCCTGCCGCCGTCACGGCCTGACGATAGGTGAAATCCTGCACGTCGCCGCACGCGAACACCCCCGGAATGCTCGTATGTGTGCTCCCGGGCCTCGTCCGGATGTAGCCGTTGTCGTGAAGCTCGAGCTGCCCCTCGAACAAGTCGGTGTTCGGCGTGTGCCCGATGGCCACGAAGAAACCGGTACAGTCGATCACCATTGTTTCGCCCGTCCTCCGATTCCGGACTCGCGCTCCCGTCACGCCACCCTTCCGAACATCAAGAATTTCGTCGACGAGGGTGTCGCAAAAAACCCGGATCTTCCGATTTCGGGCGACGCGCTCCTGCATGGTCCTGCTCGCTCGAAAGGCTTCGCGGCGATGGACGAGGGACACCTGCCAGCAGATTCCGGAGAGGTACATGGCTTCTTCCATGGCGGTGTCCCCACCCCCGACGACGACGACGTCCTGGTTGCGGAAGAAAGCGCCGTCGCAGACGGCGCAGGCGCTCACCCCCTTTCCGCGAAGCGCGGTCTCGCTCTCCAGTCCGAGCCACTTGGCCTGGGCGCCCGTCGCGACGATGAGCGCGCGAGCCCGGTACTCGATCGCGCCGCTTTCCCCCGCCCAGACGGTGAATGGCCCTCCCCGAAGATCGACACGCATCACATCCTCCGGAAGGATCTCGACGCCCCGAACGACCGATTGCTGACGGAAGGCCTGCATAAGCTCGGGGCCCGCGATTTTCTCCGGGAAGCCGGGATAATTCTCCACGTCGTTGGTGATCATGAGCTGGCCGCCCGCGATGCCCCCGCGAAAGAGCCCCTCGAACATCAGGGGCTTCAAGTTCGCCCGTGCCGCATAGATGGCGGCCGTATGGCCCGCGGGTCCGGAACCGATCACGATCACGTTGCGGGTCTCTTCTTGGCTCATGGCGATTCGAAAGTACCCCGAGCCCGCGCAAAGCAGTCACGACGGCAGCATCGTCGCCAGCCTCCGCGCAGTAGGGGTGGCCGCCCTGGCCTCGGCGCACTCTGCGCTGCTGGTGCAGGAGGCCACACACCTGTTGGTCGTGTCACAGACCTCGCCGCTCGAGCAATTCGGGGTCGTCCTGCACTGAACGCACCGGTTTGTCGTGGTGTTACATGCCGGCGTGTCCCCCTTACATTCCGCCGTGTCGGCCGCCGTGCACTGCACGCAGGTATCCGCGATCCCGACACACCGGCGGCGTGTTGCATGCCATCGGGATCAACATGTCCCAGGGACGGTTACCCCGAGCCGGATCCGCCGTCGACGGCGAGGCCCAGCCGCGCAGGCGCGGCCGGACTTCCTCTTCGAACCAGACGTCCAGCACCGTGTGCAGGTAGATGTTCGCGAGCAGTGGAGAGATGATCCCTCCCTGCGGCGTGCCGGCTTCGCTGCGCTCCAGCTTGCCGTTTTCCATCACCCCTGCGTTGAGCCACTTGCCGACGAGGCGCGTGATCACCCCGTCGCGTATCCGTTGGCGGTGCACTTCCTGCAGCTGACGGTGGTCGATCGTGTCGAAGTACTTTCGGATGTCGACCTCGATCGCCCACCCGCCGGCCATCCTTGTCGCTTTGATCTTCCCCCGGCGCCGTACCGGCGCCGTGGACAGTCGGACTATGCCGCGAACGCGGCGACTCGTGACCTCAGTTCGAACTCGATCGGGCTGACGTAGCCGAGCGACGAATGTCGCCGGGCCGAATTGTAGAAGCTTTCAATGTAATCTGCAATGGATGCGTGAGCCACCTCTCGGCTCGGGAAGTCTTCGTGGTCCACGTGCTCGGCCTTGAGCGTCGCGAAGAAGCCCTCGGCGACGGCGTTGTCGTAGCAGTCGCCGGTTCGGCTCATGCTGACGACGATGCCGCGCTGACGGAGAGCAGCCTGGTAGTCCTCGCTGGCATACGGGCTTCCGCGGTCAGTGTGGTGGAGCAGGCCTTCGGGCGGGCGTCGATTCTTGAGGGCGCGCTCCAGGGTAGCCAAGGCCAAGGCCCGGTCGTTGTTCGCGCTCATCGCCCAGCCCACGACGCGACGAGAAAACAGATCGAGCAGCACGGCTATAGCCTGCAGGCGCCAAGCAAGTCCGTGGAGGGAACGCAGCACCCGGATCGGAACGCCCAGTTCGAGCACATCAACGCGAAGGCGGAGGAATGCCTCGAACGCGGCGTTCCGGTGCTCTCCGTCGACACGAAGAAGAAGGAGCTGGTCGGGAACTTCAAGAACTCTGGACGCGAATGGCAACCGGAAGGCGAGCCCGAGTTGGTCGACGTGCACGACTTTCCCAGCGACGCCGTGGGCAAGGCCATCCCGTATGGCGTGTACGACGTCGGCGCGAACGACGGGTTCGTCAGTGTTGGCATCGACCACGACACCCCCGTCTTTGCGGTCACCACGATCGAGGCGTGGTGGGCACAAGTCGGCGCAAAGCGCTATCGGAATGCCCGGGAGATTTTCATCACGGCGGACGCGGGCGGCAGCAATAGCTATCGCTCTCGCGTCTGGAAATACGAGCTCCAGCGCGTGACCGACAAGCTCGGTCTCATGATCCACGTGTGCCACTTCCCACCCGGCACGAGCAAGTGGAACAAGGTCGAACACCGACTCTTCTCCTTCATCTCGATCAACTGGCGGGGGCGTCCGCTCCGCTCGTACGAAACCGTCGTGAACCTCATCTCGAACACCACGAACCGCGGCGGACTTGTTGGCCGTGCGCGACTCGACCGCCGCAAGTACCCGATCGGAAAGAAGGTGTCCGTTAGAGAAATGCGCGCCCTGAATATCGAGCCCCACGACTTCCGCGGCGAGTGGAACTACGTCGTCCGCCCGCGGTACTTGAACACTTGACCGGTCGTCTTGTTTGTTCCCGGGCCCTTAGGTACGCCGCAAGACACATTTTACCCACGTGGTGGCGGGATAAGCCACCCATCAAAGGGCGGGCGTGTGTGGTCTGTGCGCTGCTGCCTGCTTTCTGCGGCCTGACGGTACCCCCTTGGAGCATCGCGCTCGGTCGAGGACCGGAGCCTGCCTCGCGCCCTGCCTCGAGCCCACCGACGTGATGTCGAACGCCCGCCCGAAGCTCACATTCGTTGGCAACCGAGAGAAAAGCTCGTCGTCGTGCTCCGTCGCAGGACGGTCGTTGGTTCCCCTCCACGATGTCTAAGGTCACGGAGTTCGGGAAGGCCGCCCTTCTGCCGCCCCACCGGGGCTGGGCCATCGTCCTGGCCGGCCCGCTGGCCACGCTCCTAGGTGCCTGCGCAGCCGTCAGCGGCTTGGACGCTTAGGAGCCCGATCGAAATTACCGGTCCTTTTCAAGATTTGCGAACGGTATAGTTCCAGTCGCCGCGAAAGGGCTTCGGTACGAGTCGCACGCGACGCATAAGCTCCGGAGCAACCTTCTTTCCGGTTGGGTAGCGTCGCTTATCGAGTCGCGCGCGAACACGAAGTCCGGTCTTGGTCGTGGTGCCTTGAATCAGGGCGACAACGGCCTCTCGGCTCACGAGCGGGCGCCCCCTCCAGTTCTGCGTGATCTGGGAGAAGAGGCGGTGTTCGATCTTGTTCCACTTGCTGGTGCCCGGCGGGAAGTGGCAGACGCTCACCTCGAGGCCGGTCTGGTCCACGAAGCGTTGAAGCTCGAGGCGCCACAGCCGAGAGCGGGGCGCGTTGCTGCCTCCGCCGTCGGCGGTGACCAGCAGTTCGGTGGCCTTCGGGTAAGCCTTCTTGCCCATCTCTCGCCACCAGCGCTCCAAGGTCGCTACGGCGAACTCCGCGGTGTCGTGGTCGACCCCAACGCTCACCCAGGCTTCGTTGCGTGCGGTGTCGTAGACGCCGTACGGGATCGCCTTGCCGAGCTCCTTGTCGATGAAGTCGTGGACACGAACCGGCTCGGGCTCGCCCTTGATGTGCCACTCCTTGCCGGCGTTCTTGAAGTCGCCGATCAGTTCCTTCTTCTTGGTGTCGACCGACACGACGGGCTGGCCTCGCGCCATGAAATCGGCCGCGGCCTTGTTGATATGCTCGAACTGCGCGTTGCGGTCCGGAGACTGCTGCCCCTCGCGTGTCTTGCGGACGACCTGAAGACTGTAGCCGAGGTCGCGCAGGAGCAGGCCGACCGTGGTCGCGCTGACTTTGTGCCCCATGCCGCGAAGCTCCGCGGCGAGCTTGTCCTTGCTCTTGCAAGTCCACCGAAGCGGAGACTCCGGGTCGCCGCGCGTCACCGGATCCACCAGCGCATCGAGGTCCTCCATCAGCGTCGGGTCCGTGTCGACGAGCGACGGCCTGCCCGCGCCCGGTCGGCGAACCCGCTGCTCGCGGGGCGGAGCCGCTGGAGGGTTGTGCGACATCTCGTCGAGATCGCGAATCCCGGCGCGCACCCGCTTCTTGCTGATGCCGGTTGCTTCGACCACCGCGGCGATACCGCCATGCCCAAGCACCTCGGCCTCTGCGGCCGCCCAAAGACGCGTCAGGCGCTCGCCCATCGCGTGCCGCAGTCGCTCGTACTTCGCCCGGATTTGATCCACCTGCCCCATCCTGGGCGATGAACAACGCCGTCCCTACCCCTATTTCCATCGCGGGATCGATTATTTCCGCCGGGCTCCTTACTCGACCGGCGCTTGTGCGAACACTTGCGATGCGAGCATTCTTTCGGAGGGCGGCCCGACCAACGATGCGTCCGCGAGCGACCAGGTGGACGGCGGGCAGGAAGGCGATGCCGCGGGGGACCCCGAGGCGACGGACCCGGACGGGGGCGCACCGATGGAGGCCGGCGCGAGCGCCGACGCGGCCGCAATCGATAGTGCTTGCGGATCGCTCGCGACGGTCGGCAACTGCGGAGCCTGCGGCCAAGCGTGCGACACGAGCACCGGCTCCCCTTCGTGCAACGCCGGAGTTTGCAGTTACGTGTGCGACTCCGACCGCCAAGACTGCAACGCAACGACAGTGCCCGACAAGGACGGCTGCGAATGTGCGGGCACGGCGTGCTGCAACATGAGTTGCCAGACCGCGCACGCAAGCGGCCTTTCCACCATCCCGACTTATTACGACTGCAGCGCCGCCGGGAACACGACGCAGCAGCAGGCGATGGCCGCCTGCATGGAGACTGGGGGTTCGGGGTGCACTGCCACAAGCACGACGTGTGGGGGCATTTTCGGCTTCGGAGGAATGCAGTCGAACGCGGTGTGCGGCACTGTCTCGGGCAACTGTTCTTGCTGGATCTACTCAGGTGTCAACGCAGGGCAGGTACACGCGGGCAACACGGGCTGCGCCCTCGGCTGCGCGTCAGGGGTTGCGTGGGATTGAGATGCGATCTGCGAAGTGGCGCCGTCCATCACCCACCGCCCTCCGTCGTTCGCAGGAGGCAAGCGTCGCGCACCTTTCGGTGCGCCACACGGCGAGATCCCCGAGGATCGGACGCTCATCTGGAGGGTCCGCGCGGTCTACGACATGCGGCCGGAAGGACGCGAGCAGCGGGCTCCCCTCGGAGAAAACGGTCCGGCGCCTCGCGACTCCACATCCACGTTCCCCCTCCACCCCGACGGCCCACCGGAGCGATCCGTCCTTCGAGCTTCGCCTTCCGAAGCGCGCCCGTCGTCTTGAACCCGCAGTGAGCCGCCACCTCGCGCGTCGTCGCGAAGGGCCGATCGACCGATTCACTCGGTGGCAGAAGCCCGCCATTGTCGCCTCGGACACGCGCACTCATAAGTCGACCTCCGAGTCTTTGGTCCACCAGGAGGCGAACGAACCGATCCCCGACGCACTTCGCGCAAGCCTCTGACCAAGACCAACCATGACCAGGTCATCAAGCTCCCCCCGTTCGTGATGTCCGTCCTCCGATGGCACGTCGAGAAGCAGCTCATCACCCGGGACATGGAGCGCAGCGAGCTCCTGTTCCCTTCCGAGGTGGGCGGCTTCCGTTCGAACTCGGCGCTCACCAAGCCGTTCAAGGGGATCGCCAAGGCCATGGGGCTCAAGAAGCTGATCTCGCCCAAGGCCATGCGAACCTCGTTTCAGGACGCCATGCGCGAGGCGCAGGTCGCCAACGTGGTGGTCCGGAGCATCTCTGGCCACCTCACCGAGCGGATGCAGCAGCGTTACTCCACAGCGCAGGGGCACGAGCAAGAGCGAGCCATCGCCCGCATCGTCGACCTGACGCACGTGGAGCGGCGTGTCGCTTCGGGGAACGGGTCCGGGAGGGACAGCAAAGGGGACAGCCCGGACGGACAGCATAAAAAAACCGGCTGAGGGGGTTCGCTCAACCGGCCGCTTTCCTTACGTTTTCTTGGAGCGGGAGAAGGGATTCGAACCCTCGACGTCCACCTTGGCAAGGTGGCACTCTACCACTGAGTTACTCCCGCAAACCTACGTAACCGCCGGACTATGCTCCGCCGGCTTCAAGAACCGGGCGCCGGATGTAGCGCGCTCGATCGGCCATGTCAACGAGGAGCCCACGAACCTTCGGCCGAGCCATTCTGCCACGGTTTCCTTCCCCCGCGGGTTCCGGCGCCCCCCTCACCCGTAGAACCCCACGGCCGCGTGGCTCACGATGGAGCCGTCTTCGGCGTCCACCGTCTGCTCGTAGTGCAAGACTCGCCCGAGCAGGCCGTTCGCCCCACCGCCGAGCGTCCGCAGGAGGGACCAGATCGGGGCGAGGCCGCAGACCCGCCGCTCTTCCAGGTCAGCCGCGACGTGCTCCCAGAACCCGCGCGGGTCGACGGCGGTCGCTCGCTCGAGAGACTCGCGATCGGCCTTCTCGAGGCGCGCCCGGGCCTCGGCGTCGTACGCCTGCGCGTCCCCGAAGCGCGGGCCGACGTGCGCGAGATCGGCGCCGGCGACGACCACCACGCGGCCCGGGCGCGCGTCTGCGAGATCGCGCACCGCGTCCATGAAGCGGGCGATGCGGGCGTCGCCGTCGGGATCGCGGCCGGTCGCCTGCTGAACGCCCAGGCCCGCGAGCACGGGGACGATGCGAAACGGTCGGTCTTTCAGCAGGTGCTTCAGGAAGACCACCTGGAACTCGAGGGAGTGCTCGCGCTTGTGGTCGAACTGGTCGGCGAAGGGATCGAACCCGCTCGCCTGCTTGGCGATGAGGTCGATGGTGTCGCCGTCGGCCTCCACGGCGCCGAGCGGGGTCTCGAACGTCTTGCGGCACATCGCGAACGGCTGGCGCATGGGGGCGTGCGAGGTGCCGAAGAGCACGAAGGTGTCGGCCTGCGGCGGGAGCGCCGCCGCGAGGGCCGCGTACGCGTGCCCGTACCCGACGGCGCCGCGCCACGGGTCGATGTGCGGCGCGACGAGGGCGCGCATGACGCCGCCGCCGCTCCCCTTGTTCACGGGTCCCGCGCCGTTCGTGCCGTGCGCGCCACCGGCCGGCTTGCCGTTGGCCTTCGCGAGGCACGACTGCTCGATGTAGCGCTCGAGGGCGGTGCGCTCGCCGTGGTACGCGCCGCCGGCGTGGGTCGCGGCGCGTATGGGCGAGTCGGCGAACTCGCGCTCGACGCGGGCGCGCGCGGCGCGGAAGACCACGCCATCGAGGAAGAGGCCCCGCTCGAGCTCGTCGGCGAGGCGCACGACGAGCTCGACGGGGACATTCGTCCCCACCTCCTGGGACGCTTCGGCCGCGATCTCCTCGCACGTGAGGCGCCCGGTGAACCGCACGACGACCGACGCGAGGGCCGGCGGCAGGACCGCCTGCGCCTCCGTCACGCCCTGGGTGTCGCGGAGCACGAGCACCCGCCCGTGCTCCCGGTCCGGCACGACGATCGACTCGACGGGGCGGAGCGCGGGGCGGGAGAGAGCGTCCATCGGGCTCAGTTTAGCGACGCACGGCCCCAGTTCGAGCCCCCAGTGCGGGCGTCGAAGCGCCTCAGCGGAGTGAGCACGGAGCCGAATGGTATGATGCCAGGCCGAGCCATGGGTATGCGTCCTCCCCGAGCGCCGCGCTGGCATGAGTCGCCCCTCCGCGGCGAGCTCCTCGCGCTCTACGCCGAGGCCGACGCGCTCGTCGATGGATGGTCGTGCGCTTGCTCGGCGGCCCGCGGACCTGACGACCCGCCCGCCGCCCAGTGCTGCCACTTCGGGAACATCGGCCGCGAGCCCTATCCCACCGCGGTCGAGCTCGAAGAGGTGCGCCACGCGATGCGCACGCTCGGGGTGAGCCCGGCGCCCGCGCGCAAGCTGCCGCTCGCGGACCTCCAGCCGTGCCCCCTCCTCTCCGAGACGGGCCGCTGCCGGATTTACGCGTCGCGCCCGTTCGGGTGCCGCACGTTCTTCTGCCAGGACGCCCAGGCCCCGTACGGCGCGCGCGTCAAGCGACCGCGCGACGAGGTGAACGCGATTGGCCGGCGCGTCGCAGACCTCTCGGCGCGCTTCGCGCCGCGGGACCCGCACCCGCGGGCTTTCACCAAGTCGCTCGGATGAAGCGGGCGCTGGGGGCGCTCGCGCGAAGCCTCGCGCAGCCCGCGCTCGCGGGCGCCGCGTACCTCGTCCTCCTCGCGCTCTGGGCGGCGCGCACGCCCCCCGACGACCCGCAGCAGCTCGGCGCGCAGGCGCGGCAGATCGAGGCCGTGGTCGAGGGGCGGTTCGGCGCGGAGATCGCCCGCACGGTGGCCGCGCTCGTGGCCGCAGCGGTGGTCTTCGGGCTGCTGCTGGGCGGGGCGGCGCAAGGCCTCCTCGCCGCGCGCGAGCGGCTCGCGCGTCTCGACGGTCCGTCGGGCGCTTCCCCGCCGGCAGAGCCACGGACCGTGCGGCGATGGCTCGCCGTGCTCGCGCTCGTCGTCGTGATGCACGCGCTGCTCGAGCTCCGCGCGATGGCGCAGGCCCCGCAGCTCTACGTGGCGGCGTGGTACGCGCAGGGCGGGTGGCGGCGCACCGTGCAGGTGCTCGCGTCGGACGCGCTGCACCCCGGGGGCGTGACCGCGCTGGCCGCGCTGCTCGGGCTCGCGTTCCTGGCGGGGCCGCGCGCCCGGTGGGGGCGCTGGCCGGATTGCGCGCGCCGCGCCGCGACGGCCGTGAGGCTGCCCGCGCGACGCCTCGCGCAGATTGCGGCGGCCGCGCTGGGGCTCGCGCTCCTGACGCTGCTCGTGGGGAGCTTGCCGTCGGCGCACGCGCGCATCGACGACCCGCGGCCGAACGTGCTCGTGCTCGCGGCCGACTCCCTCCGCGCGGACCACCTGACGCCCGACGTCGCGCCGCACCTCTCGGCGCTCGCGAACCTGGGCACGCGCTTCGATCGCGCGTACGTCTCGCTGCCGCGCACGTTCCCCTCGTGGGTGACGTGGCTCACCGGGCGGCACCCCCATCACCACGGCATCCGCTCGATGTTCCCCCGCTGGGAGGAGCGCGCGCGCGACTTCGACGCCCTCCCCGAGCGGCTCGCCCGCGCCGGCTGGGCGACGGGCGTCGTGAGCGACTACGCGGGCGACATCTTCTCGCGGGTCGATTCTCGGCTTCGGCGCGGTGAACGTGCCGGAGTTCGACTTCCGCCAGCTCGTGCGCCAGCGCCTCCTCGAGCGCGAGACGCCGCTCTTGCCGCTCCTCCACTCGCGCGCGGGGCGCGTGGCGTTCCCGGTGCTGCGCGAGATGAACGACGCGGCGGACCCCGAGATGCTCGCGCGCGACGCCATCCGCACGATGCGGTCGCTCGAGGCCCGCGGGCCGTTCTTCCTCGTCGTCTTCTTCTCGACCGCGCACTTCCCCTACGCGGCGCCGGCGCCGTACTACCGGCGCTTCACGGACGACGGCTACCGGGGCCGCTTCAAGTACGACAAGCCGGTCGGGCTCGGGCAGGAGGCGCCGGCCGACGCGCGCGACGAGCGGCAGGTGCGGGCGCTCTACACGGGCGCGGTCAGCGCGATTGACGACGCCTCCCAGCGCGTGCTCGACGCGCTCGAGGCCGACCACCTCGCGGGCAAGACGATTGTCGTCGTCACGGGCGACCACGGCGAGACGCTCTACGACCACGGGCACGGCCAGGGCCACGGCGATCACCTCTTCGGCGACGAGGGGACGCACGTGCCGCTCGTCGTGGTCGATCCGCGCGTGCCTTCCGCGCCCTCCACGCCGCGCCACGCGACGTCGATCGTGCGCGACGTGGATCTCGCGCCGACGCTCTACGCGCTGACGAACGTCGCACCGCCCGCGGACCTCGACGGGCAGTCGCTCGTGCCGGCGCTGACGGGGCAATCGATCCCACGCGCGCTGGCCTTTGCCGAGACGGGCCTGTGGTTCACGGAGGACATCCCCGGCCTGCCGGGCGACCTGCGCCTGCCCTATCCCGGTATCGCCCGGCTCACGGAGGTGGACACGAAGCACGCAGACGAGGTCGTGCTGCGGTCGTCGCTCCGGCCGCTGACGATCGTCGCCAAGCACCGGATGGTGCGCGACGAGCGGTACAAGCTCGTCTACGTGCCGGCGCGCGGCGGGGTGCGCTGGCTGCTCTACGACACGCTCGAAGATCCCGGAGAGACGCGCGACGTGGCGCGAGACCACCCCGAGGTCCTGGCCCGCATGCAGGCCGAGCTGTGGACCTGGATGAGGCGCGACGCGGACATGGTCGAGCACAACGGCTACCTCCTGCCGAGGAGCGCCGCCCGGGAGGGCCTCGGGGCGGCCGAGCTCAGCGACACGGGCTTCGTCCGCGTGGACGACGAGTCGTCGTCACCCCCGGGTTCCGCGTCACCCTAACGGGCGTCATAGCTCGTACGCTCGACGATGCTAGCCTGCGTTTACCCGGAGCAAACGCGAGCACACGTGGGAGAACCTTTCGATTCGCCTATGGTTTGCGGACACTTCCGGGTCCTCGCACGCATCGGGAGCGGCGCGATGGGCACGGTTTACGAGGCGGTCGACACGCGCCTCGGGCGGCTCGTTGCGCTGAAGCGACTTCATCCCCACATCGCGCGCAACCCGCACGCGTCGAAGCGCTTCCTCCGGGAGGGCCGGGCGGCCGCACGCATCCGGCACCCGCACGTGGTCCAGGTGCTCGCGCTCGGCACCGAGGACGGCGCGCCTTACCTGGCGATGGAGCTCCTCGAAGGGCAAGACCTCGCGACCCACCTCGAGAACCGCGGGCGGCTCACGCTCGAAGACGCGCTCGACTCGGTGCTGCCGGTCATCGCTGCGGTGAGCGCGGCGCACGACGCCAAGGTCATCCACCGCGACCTCAAGCCGTCGAACGTGTTCGTGAGCCGCGGGCCCGGCGGCCAGCCGTGGCCGAAGGTGGTCGACTTCGGCGTCTCGGCGATCCTCGAGTCGAACGAGACGAGCTTCAGCACGACGGCCGACGGCGTCGTCGGCACGGTGGCGTACATGCCTCCCGAGCAAGCGCGCGGGGACAGCTGCGGTTCGTACGCGGGCGATCAGTACGCCCTCGCGGTGCTCCTCTACGAGTGCGTGACGGGAGAGCGGCCGTTCGCGGGGAGCGGCGCGTACGAGGTGCTCCAGGCGATCCAGACCGCCCGCTTCGCTCCGCCGAGCCGCCGCTCGAACGGCCTGCCGCCCGAGCTCGACGAGGTGATTGGCCGCGCGATGAGCCGCGACCCCAGGCAGCGCTTCCCTTCGATCCGCGCGTTCGGGGCGGCGCTCTTGCCGATGGCTTCCGACCGGGCGCGCTGGTCGTGGAGCTCGGAGCTCCAGAGCCCGATGCCCGCCGCGCCGGTGGAGCGCGGTCCGCGCAAGGTCGCGAGCGCGGCGCGGCGCAAGTCGCCGAGCGCCGCGGTGACCGCGACGATCGACAGCGCGCGCCCCCCGGTGCGCTTCGGGGCGCGGCAGGTCGCGGGCGACGGGTCGTCGATCGCGGCCTATGACGGCGTGGCCCTCTCGGTGCGCGGAGACCTGGCGGTCGTCCTGTGCAAGGCGCCGTGGCGGTCGGCGCGGAGCCGCTGGCTGTACGACGAGCTCGATCAGGCCGCGGCGCAGCTGCCGGGCGGGATGCTCGCGCTCATGATCATCCTGCCGACGTGGTCCCCGCCCGACCGGAACACGGCGGTGGAGAGCGCGGCGCGCCTCGTGAACCTCACCCCGTCGCTGCGCAAGATGGCGGTGGTGGTGGTGGGCGGATCGCTGTGGCAGTCGCTCACGCGCGGGGTCATTCGCGTGCTCGTGCCGAGCCTCGGGGGCGACCGGCTCATCTTCCCGAAGGACGTCGAGCCGGCGATTGCAAAGCTGCTCAAGGCCGCGACCCCGAAGACGCCTTCGGCCGCCGCGACCGAGGCCGACGTGCGGGCCCTCTACGCCGCGCTCGACTCCGCGGTCGCGCAGGATGGCTAGCCCGCGCTTCCCGCCGGCTTCGACGCTGATACTCCCTCTCTTCGGGCTGGCCGCGGCGGCCGTGGCCTGGCGCGCCGGCGGCGGCGGGGACGCGCGGGTCGATCCACCGCGTCCCGAGGGGTCGACCTCCGCGTCGGCCGCGCCGGCCACGGGCGCCGAGGCGTACGAGGTGAAGCTGCGCCTCGTCGACGCGCTCGGCACGGCGCGCATCGAGGTGCAGAACCTCGGAGCCGCGCAGGCGGCCTTCCAGAGCACCTGGCGCAAGATGCGCGGGCCGTGGTCGCTGCCCCCGGGCCTCGGGGGGCGGCTCGCGACGACGGTCGCCCTGCCCCGCAGCGCCGAGGAGCAGCAGTGGGCGGTCACCACCTCCGACGGCGGCACCTGGTCGCCCGAGGCCCGCGTGTGGAACATGAACGAGGGCAGCTTCGACCAGCGCGAGGCCATCTTCGCGCCGGCCCCCGCGACGGTCGCGTTCCGCACGACGCTCCCCCTGCACGCGCGGCTGAGGCTCGCTCCGGCGCTCGCGACCCCGGCGCCCTGCGCGACGCGGTTCGACGTGTCGGTCGTGGACGCGGGCCGCACGGCGCATCCCCTCGCGACGACGCGGGTCGAGGCCGGCGAGGCGCACGTGTGGCACGACCTCGATTTGGACCTCGACCCCTGGGGCGGACAGCCGGTGGAGCTCGTGCTCCGGACGTCGGCCGAGACCCCGAGCGGCGCGCCCCCGGCGGGCGCCGGGCCGCAGGCGCTCTGGGGCGACCCGCTGCTCGTCGCGCGGGGGCCGACGCGCCTCCCGTACAACGTCCTTTGGATCGTGGTCGACGCGCTCCGGCCGGACGTCGCGGCCGGCCTGCACGACGCCGACGAGGACCGCGCGAAGCTGGCCGCGCCCCGGGCCCCGCTCGAGGCCCTGCTGCCCGCCGTGCCGGGCCTCTTGCCGTCGATCGACGCGCTCGCGGCCCGGGGCGTCCACTTCCAGCACGCGTGGTCGGCGGCCGCGTGGACGCGGCCTGGCACCCTCGCGATGCTGACGGGCGAGCGCTCGAGCGAGCTCGGGGTCGACACGACGACGTGGGTGCTGCCGCCCTCCCAGGTCGCGCGCTGGTATGCGTCCGACCCGCCGCTCCTGCCCCTGGTCTTGCGGCGGAGCGGGGCCGTGACCGCGGCGTTCGTGAACAACTTCTTCATGGCCGGGTACGCGGCCGTGGGCGTCGACATGGGGTTCGAGCGGCTGACCGACCACCGCTACCGCACGCGCGACACGGCCGAGATCGAGCGCGACACCCTCGCCTGGCTCGATGCGCACCGCGCGGACCGCTTCTTCCTCTTCGCGAACTTCAACTCGCCGCACGAGCCGTACGACCCGCTGCGCGAGAACCTGGCGCGCATCCCGCCCGCGCCGGGGGGCAAGCCGCTCGATCCGCAGGTGCGGTCGTACATGGCGGAGGCGGCCAAGGACGACGCGGCCATCGGCGACCTGCTGGAGAAGATCGCCGCCCTCGGGATCGAGAAGACGACGCTCGTCGTCGTGACGGCCGACCACGGCGAGACGCTGTCGTCGGCGCACGACGCCATCGGCCTCGGCAACATGCCGATGCGCTTCCATCACGCGGTCGGCAACTTCGAGGAGACGACGCGCATCCCCATCGTCATGGCGCTGCCCGGCGTGCTCGAGGGCGGCGTGGAGGTGAAGGACCGGGTGCGCAACGTGGACATCGCGCCGACCGTGCTCGACGTCGAGGGCCTCGAGGCCGATCCGCGGATGAGCGGCCGGTCGATGCTGCCCCTCGCGCGCGGCAAGCCGGAGGCCGAGCCGCGGGTGGTCATCAGCGAGGGCCGCGCGACGCGCGCGATCCTCTGGGGCACCTGGCGGATGATCGTGCACCAGCCGGTCGTCCGGCCCGTCCCGCGCGTCCGGCGCGCCGACGCCGCCGAGGAGCCCGACGCCGGCGACGACAAGCCGCCCGAGGACGAGCTCTTCGACCTCTCGGTCGACCCGGGCGAGCGCCACAACGTGCTGCGGGAGCACCCCGACGTCGTCGCCGACCTCGCGGCGCGCCTCGCGGCCGGCCTCGCCAACACCCCGGCCGCCGACGCCGCGTCCGAGGCGCACCCGCCGCCCGCGAAGCTCTCGGCCCGCTTCGTCGGGGCCGCGCAGACGCACAGGGTGAGCGGGACGCTGACCGTGGGGGACGGGAAGCGCGCGGTCACGGTGCACGTCGACCCGGCCGGAATCGCCCTGGAAGACGTGCGGGTCGCGGCCTCGCCCGAGGCCACGGCGGCGCCCCGCGCGGTCGTCGATTTCTCGCTCGCGACATCGCCGGAGGCGGCCGTGGGCTTCGACCTCAGCGTGGATCCGCCGGGCGCGCCCGTGGTCTGGCAGCTCTTCCTCGACGAGCGGCCGCTCCCCGAGGGCCGCCTCTTCGCGGGTCCCTTCGGCCTGCCGGCCGTCGCGGCCCGTGAGGGCGTGACCAGCGACGAGGCCCGCGAAGAGCTCTACGCGACCGACCTGCCTCCCATCGACCCCGCGCGCGACTTCGGCGCTTTCTTCACGCGCGACGCGCCGCCGGCGCCGAGCGAGGGGCGCGCAAACGTGGCTCCGGGGCCCGGCTCCGCGAGCGGCCCCGAGACGAACAGCGCCGCGGCTTCGAAGGAAATGCAGCAGGTGCTCGAGGAGTGGGGGTACGCCCACGCCCCGGCGGGCACGACCGACCGGCGGCCGCCCCGGAAGAATTGAGTCGCCGGGGCTGAAAACGCGATGGCCTCGCCGCGAGGGCGACAGTAGATTGCGCGGCAATCGCCGATGCGCCTCGCCTCCCTCATCGGTCCCGACATCAAGCAGATCCTCAAAGAGGATCCGGAGGCTCTGCGCGAGCTCCTCGACGACATCCACGCCGAGGACCTGGCCGACATCATCTCCGAGCTCGAGCCCGACGAAGCCGCCGAGCTCCTCGCGCGCATCCCCGCGGAGGACGCGGCGCCCATCTTCGAGCGCCTCGACGAGCACGAGCAGGGCGAGCTCGTCGAGCAGATGCCGCCCGAGTCGGTCGCGGAGATCGCGAGCGAGATGTCCGCCGACAACCGCGCGGACCTCTTCAGCGTCCTGCCCGACGCGGTCGGCGAGCAGCTCTTCGAGGCCCTCCAGAAGGTCGACCCCGCGGCCGCCCAGGAGGTCCGCGAGATCGAGAAGTGGCCGGAGACGAGCGCCGGCCACCTGATGACCACCGACTTCGTCGCCGTCGGGCCGCGGATGCGCGTGTCCGAGGCGCTCGAGATCGTGCGGAAGCGTGCGCGCGACCGCGACGAGTTCGTGTACACGGTCTACGCGCTCGACCAGGGCCGCCTGGCCGGCGTCGCCAGCTTGCGCGACCTGCTCATCGCCGACCCCGAGCATCAGATTGTCGAGGTCATGCGGGCGAACGTCATCAGCGTGCCGCCGACGATGGACCAGGAGGAGGTCGCGCGCCGCATGGCGAAGTACGACCTCAACGTCATCCCCGTCGTGGCCGACGACGGCTCCGTGCTCGGCGTCATCACGATCGACGACATCATCGACGTCCTCGTCCAGGAGCAGACGGAGGACGTGCAGAAGATCGGCGGCGTCGAGCCCCTCGACGTCCCCTACTTCCAGACGAGCTTCCTCACCTTCATCCGCAAGCGCGCCGGCTGGCTCATCGTGCTCTTCGTCGAGGAGTTCTTCACGCAGACCGCGCTCCGCCACTACGACCCCGTCATGGAGGCCGTGCAGGGCGCGCTCCTCTACGTCCCGCTGCTCATCTCGGCCGGCGGCAACTCGGGCTCGCAGTCGTCCACGCTCGTCATCCGCGGCCTCGCCCTCGGCGAGATCAAGATCGGCGACTGGTGGCGCATCCTGCTGCGCGAGTCGGTCATGGGGCTCGTCCTCGGGTGCATCATCGCGGTCATCGCGATGGGGCGCGTGCTCATGTACCCCGACCAGCACTTGCCGTTCGCCATCACGGTCGGCCTGACGGTGCTCTGCATCATCGCCACCGGCTGCACGGTCGGCTCGATGCTCCCGGTCATCCTCAAGCGCCTGGGCATCGACCCGGCGACGAGCTCCACGCCCTTCATCGCGAGCCTCGTCGACACGCTCGGCGTCATCATCTACGCGCACGTCGCGATGATTGTCATGCACGACGTCATCGAGGCCCACCTCAAGACGCTGCCCAACTAGCCTCCTAGTTCGTGGCCGGCCCGTGCTTCGGGTACCGCGTGCGCGCGTCGAGGAAGAACGCCGCGAGGTCGTCGCAGCGGAGGGCGTTGTCGACCGCGTCGTCGGCGAGCGCCACGATGTCGAAGTCCGGCGTCATGGGCTGGCGGCTCACGACCGAGAAGCGGTGGAGCTCGCCGTCGCGAAAGCCGCAGGTCTTCGCGATCTGGTCGAACGCGGCCGAGGCGGCCACGGGGTCGAGCCCGTTGACGAGCGTGTTCCCCGCCGGGTCGTCGTGGAGCTTGAAGGTGACCTGAGCGACGGCCCGGGAGAGCGCGCGGTCCGGCTGGTGGGGGGCCTCGCCGGTGACCGCGACCTCGACCTTGAAGTCGTACGGGTCCGACCCGTCGCGCACGACGTCGATGCCGTACGACCGGAGGCGCTGGCGGATGATGCCGATGGCGGTGTTCAGGGCGTCGACCGGGACGCACGCCGCGTTGTTCTGCTGGTCGGCGTCGCTGCTGCCTTCGAGCTTGGCGAACCCGCAATCGGGCGAGCCGTACTTGTCGGCCGACTGGCCGGGAGCGGCGCGCACGAAGAGGTGGAGCTGCTGGTAGCCGCCGAGGGGCACGTTGGGGAGCGGCCGCATCTCGGACGACTGCTGCATCACCCCCACGACGCGGATGGTCGACGGACCGCAGCCCGCGAGGCACGTCGAGAGGGGCACGAGAAGCGCCGCGACCCCGGCGGCGAACACGTCGCGCATGGAGGGATTGTCAGCAGCCGGGGACCGGCATGTCAATCGGACCGCGCGCGCGACGGGTCGTACGGGCTAGAGTTGCGTGGCGCCGAACGTGTCGCAGGCGCGCACCGAGCCTGTCTCGTACCCCTTCCGGAACCACCGCACGCGCTCCTCCGAGGAGCCGTGGGTCCACCGCTCGGGGCTGACGGTGCCCGTCGCGCGGCGCTGCAGGCGATCGTCGCCGACGGCGGCGGCGGCGCTGACGGCCGAGTCGATGTCGCCGTCCTCGAGCAAATTGCGCTGCTGGGTGGTGTGCGCCCAGATGCCCGCGAAGCAGTCGGCCTGGAGCTCGAGCCGCACGGACGCGCCGGTGGCCCCCGCGGTGCTGCGCTGGGCGTCGACCTTCTGGCTGATGCCGAGCTGCTTCTGGATGTGGTGCCCGATTTCGTGGGCGAGGACGTAGGCCTCCGCGAACTGGCCGCGCGCGCCGAGGCGGTCGGTGAGCTCCTTGAAGAACCCGAGATCGATGTACACGCGCTCGTCGGTCGGGCAATAGAACGGGCCGGTGGCCGCCTGGCCGTACCCGCAGCCGGTCTGGGTCGCGTCGTTGTAGAGCACCAGCTTCGCGTGCCGGTAGGGCAGGCCCTCCTGCGTGAACTCGTCGGTCCACGCCTTCTGCACGTCGTCGAGGACGAACGAGACGAAGTGCACTTCGGGGGTCTCGGGCGCGCGGTGCGCCTGCTCCTCCGCCGAGCCGCCCACATGCTGGGTGTTCAACCCGCTCGTGAGCAGGGCGCGCCCCACGAAGAAGAGCACCCCGAGCACGAGGACGATGCGCCCGATGCGGCTTCGCATCAACCAGGGCACGAGGAAGAGCAGGTTGCCGCCCCCACCCCCGGCCTGCATGGGCGCCCGCTCGCCTCGGCGGTCGACGACGTCACGGCTCTCGTAGTTGGGGTCGAAGCGCATCCGAAGGTCGTAAGCGCACATCGTGCCGGGCGCTAGGGCGGGCGCTAGAACGACCGTGTCGGTTCCTGATACGGTCGAGATCTTCGATCCCCGTACGCCTCCCCCGCCGCTCGGCTTTCTCGCGCCTCGTCGCCCTGGCTGGACTCGTGGCCGGCTCGGCCTGCCAGCCCGCCGGGTCGAACCCGCCGGCCTCGTCCCCGCCCCCCGGGTACGAGAACGCCCCGCCCGCCTACGCGGCGCAGCCGGGATACGGCCCGCAGCCGCAGCCCGGGTACGCGCCGCAGCCGCCGTACCCGCAGCAGCCGCCGTACCCGCAGCAGCAGCCATACGCGCAGCAGCAGCCAGCCCCCGCGCCGGCTCCGCCCGCCCCGGCCCCACCGCCCCCGCAGTACGCGCCGACGCAGGCGCAGGGCCCCGCGCCGGCTCCGGCGCCCGCGCCCGCGCCGGCCCCGACGTTCGCGCTTCCCACGTTCCCCACCTTCCCGTTGCCCTTCCCCAGCGCGACCTCGCCGGCTCCGGGGAGTCCGCCCGGGTCGCGGCCGCTGCTGGGCCCGTTGCTCGGCCCGCTCGCGTGGCAGGCGGAGGTGCACGCTGTGGCGAAGGAGCTCACGGCGAACCTCAGCGCCGAGTACCAGCCGCGGGTCGCGTCCGTGACCATCGTCATCGATCCGAGCACGACCGACATCAACGCCTTCGCCTCGTGCGACAAGAACGGGGCCCCCTTCGTCGCGGCGACCGAGGGGCTGCTCGACGCCATCGACGCCATCGCCGAGACCCGCGCGACCGACGAGCTCTATGGCACGAGGACCTACGAGGCCTACGCGAACGCGGTCGTGCCGCGCCTATCCTCGAAGGGCGGCGGCAGCGCGCTCCTGCCGCCGACCGTCATCCCGCCGCAGTACTGGCTCGATCCGCGGCGCATCTCGCGCGCGCACGAGATCTTCGACGAGACCGTGGCGTTCACGTTCGGCCACGAGCTCTCGCACCACTACCTGGGCCACACCGGGTGCGCGATGGGCACGGCGGGCGCGTTCCCGCAGGCCGTCGCGCAGAATCGGGCAGATCCTCACGTCGGGCCCCCCGTCGTTCAACCAACCCAACGAGGTCGTGGCCGACAACTACGGCATCCGCAATACGCTCGACACGGGCCGCGCGCGGGCTCCCGCCGCGTACGCGTGGACCGAGAACGGCGGGCTCCTCCTGCTCGACCTCTTCCAGCGCCTCAGTCGCGCGTCGGGGGGCGTCCCGGCGCTGTCGATCTTCCTTTCGCACCCGGATCCCGCGGTGCGGATCCCCCTCGTTCAGGCCGCGGCCGGGTCGTGGCATCTCCAGCACCCGGGGTAGCCTTCGCGTCGGCCCGGCCTCGGACGCCGCGCCGGTAGGCCGCGGGCGAGAGGCCCGTCCAGCGGCGGAAGGCGCGTCGGAAGTTCGACGGGTCCGAGTACCCGAGCTGCTCGGCGACCTCGTCGAGCGAGAGCGTCTGCGAGCGGAGCAGCAAGAGCGCCCGCTCGCGCCGCTGCTCCTCGAGCAGGTCGGAGTAGGTCGCGCCCTGGGTCGCCAGCCGGCGCTTGAGGGTGCGCGGCGAGAGGTGGAGCTCGCTCGCGACCTCCTCCAGCGAGTGGAAGCCGCCGTTCTTGCGCGCCACGAGCCGGCGCACCTGCGCGAGGATCTCCTTCTCGGGCCCGAGCTCCTCGAGCGATCGCTCGCACTCGGAGTACGCGATCTGCTGCGAGACCGGGTCGGCCATCGTGAGCGGGTGCTGGAGGACGTGCGCGTCGAAGACGAGCTGCGTGGCCGCCTGGTCGAACCGCATGACCGGCCCGACCCCCGCGAACTGGTCGAAGTACGCGGGCCGCGGGAACGAGAAGTCGACCGCCCCGTCGAGGGGCCGGCCCGTGAGGGCCTCGCCGATCTGCCAGATGCCGACGACGAGCGCGAAGAGGATGGCGTCGCGAGCCGGGCCGAAGTCGGCGTGCTCTTCGATGACGAGCGACGCGGAGGTCTCGCCCACGTGCAGGCTGAGGCCGAGGGCGTTCGTGCGGGTGGGGGCGAAGCGGGCCGCGGTCTCGAGGGCCTCGCGCAGGGTGGCCGCGGTCATGGCGGCGAAGCCGAGCTGCCCGTGCGCCGACGCGCGCATCTGTAGGCCCAGGTGGATGCCGATGGCCGGATTGCCGGTGAGGACGCGCGCCCGCTCGAAGAGCCGCACCACGACGGGAACGGCGAGCTTCGCGCCCGGCACGGCCAGGGCCCCGCGCTCGAGCCCGAGGGGGCCGAAGAACTCCTCGAGGGGCACGCCCGCACCGATCACGAGCTCGGCCAAGTGCAGGGCGTGCACGGCGGGCAGAGTGAACGGTTGCGCGAGCGGTTCGTCCTGTACCGGCATTGGGCTGGCCCGAACTGACCGGAATTTGGCATGCGACAACCTACCGCTGCAACCGGATAGGCCTCACCATGGGAAGCTGAGAGGACCGAGGTTGGCCGGCCACGGCCGGCCAGACGAAGCCAAGCGCGCGTATCTGCAGCGTTTCCGAGGCACGGTGCTCAAGAAGGACCCCCGCCATGACCCCCGTCGTTCGCAACCTGCACTTCGAGATCGATGAGAGCGTCCCCCGCTACTGGCACGGAGGGCGGCGCTCGGTGACGATGTTCCTCGACAACCTGTCGGTGTTCTTCCCGGCGGGCGAGCGCTTCTTCGTGAAGGCGGTGCGGGCGCACCAGGGCGCGGTGAAGGCGCCGGAGCTCGACGCCGAGGTGCGCGCGTTCTGCGGGCAGGAAGGCGTGCACGCCCGCGAGCACGAGTCGTACAACGCGTTCCTCAAGAGGCAGGGCTACCCGATCGAGGACATGGAGGATTGGGTGAAGGAGATCCTCGACGGCGTCACCTCGCGCTCGAGCGAGGAGATGCAGCTCGCGGTGACCTGCGCCCTCGAGCACTTCACGGCCCTCCTCGGGGCGATGGTCCTCAAGAATCCTCAGCTGCTGGAGGGCGCGCACCCCTCGATGGTGGCCCTCTGGCGCTGGCACGCGGCGGAAGAGAACGAGCACAAGACCGTGGCGTTCGACGTCTACAAGGCCGCGAAGGGCAGCTACGTCGTCCGCGCGGCCGCGATGATCGGCGCGACCGCCATCTTCTGGGGCAAGGTCATCGAGCACCAGGCGCGCATGATGAAGTCGTCCGGCCTGCTCTTCTCGGCGAAGGAGTGGGCTGCTCTCGTCGAGTTCCTGTTCGTGAACCCGGGCGGGATGCTCAAGATGATCGGGCCGTACTTCGAGTACTTCCGCCCGAACTTCCACCCGTCGCAGATCGACTCCGACGTGCTCCTCGCCGACTGGAAGGCCGACTACGCAGCTTCGCCGGTCTACGCGAAGTCCGCGGCGGCCGCGAAGATGCCGCCGCGCCGCGGCTCGGGCGACCTCGCCCCCGCGAGCTGAGGCCTCTCAGAGCACGAGCTCGCGCCCGCACGCGCACCGAACGGGCGCGTCGGGCGCGCGCGCGCCGCGCGCGAGCGTCTCGCCGCACTCGCACGCCCAGCCGGTCACGCGCGCAGGGTTCCCGGTCACGATGGCGTGCGCCGGGACGTCGCGCGTGACGACCGCGCCGGCCCCGACGACGGCGAACCGCCCGATGCGCGCGGGCGCGACGATGGTCGCGTTCGCGCCGACGGTCGCGCCGTCCTCCACGACGGTGCGGTCCCAGCGCGGGGCGCGCGGGAACGCGGCCCTCGGGTGCCGCACGTTCGTGAACTGCGCGCCCGGCCCGACGAACACGTCCTCGCCGAGCTCGACCCCCTCCCAGACGCTCGTATGGCTCTGGATGCGCGTGCCGGCGCCGACGATCGCGCCGCGCGCCACGAAGCAGAACGCGCCCACGACGACGTCGCTGCCGAGGCGCGCGCCCTCCACCACGACCGAGGGCGGATGGACGCGGGCCGGGCTGCCTGTGCGGGGACGTCGCTGCATGAGCGGGCCATGCTAGCGTGGGCGCGCCATGCCGCGGAATCCCGTCCCGAACGCGCCGCTGACGTACAAGAGCTCCGGCGTCGACATCGACGCAGGCGACGAGCTCGTGGAGCGCATCAAGCCCCTCGCGGCGGCCACGCGCATCGCCGAGGTCGTGGGCGGGGTCGGCGGGTTCGCGGGCCTGTGCGCCGTTCCGGCCGGCATCGAGGACCCCGTCCTCGTGAGCGGCACCGACGGCGTCGGCACGAAGCTCAAGCTGGCCTTCGCCACCGGCGTGCACGACACCATCGGCTTCGATCTCGTCGGCATGTGCGTGAACGACGTGGTCACGTGCGGCGCGCGCCCCCTCTTCTTCCTCGACTACTTCGCGACCGGAAAGCTCGACGTGGGCGTGGCCGAGAAGGTCGTCGCGGGCATCGCCGCGGCCTGCAAGGAGAGCGGCTGCGCGCTCCTCGGCGGCGAGACGGCCGAGCTCCCGGGCATGTACGCGCCCGGCGAGTACGACCTCGCGGGGTTCTCGGTGGGCGTCGTCGCGCGCAAGAGCATCGTCGACGGCACGCGCGCGGCCGAGGGCGACGTGGCGATCGCGCTGCCCTCCAGCGGCCTGCACTCCAACGGGTACTCGCTCGCGCGGCGCGCCCTCGGGGTCGACGTGACCGAGGGCTCCGAGGCTGCCGCCACGAACGCGCGCCTGTCGACGCGCCCGCCGGAGCTCCAGGGCCGCACGCTGGCCGAGGCGCTCCTCGAGCCCACGCGGCTCTACGCGCGGGCCGTGCAGGCGGTCACGGGCGCGGGCCTCGACCTCCGGGCGATGAGCCACATCACGGGCGGCGGCCTGCCGGGCAACGTGCCGCGGGTGTTGCCGGAGGGCACCGGCCTGCGCGTCGAGCGCGCGTGGACGAGGCCGGCGATCTTCGATCTGGTGCAGCGGGCGGGCGCCATCGAAGAGAGCGAGATGCGGCGCACCTTCAACGGGGGCGTGGGCTTCCTCTTCGTCGTGGCCGCCGGCGACGCCGCCCGCGCGGAGCAGGCGCTGCGCGCCGCGGGCGAGTCGCCCTTCGTGCTCGGGCGCGTGGTGCGCGTGCCGAACGACCGCCCGTTCGAGGAGCGGGTGGAGTGGCAGGCGTGATCGTCCTCGGTGTCCTCGTCTCCGGCAGCGGGACCAACCTCCAGGCCATCCTCGATGCAATCGGCGAACGGCGTCTCGACGCGCGGGTCGCGGTCGTGGTCTCGAACGTCCCCGGCGTGGAGGCGCTCGAGCGCGCGAGGGCGGCGGGCGTCGAGGCGGTGGTGCTCGACCACAAGGCCTTCCCCGACCGGGCCAGCTTCGACGCGGCGATGGTGGCGACGCTCCGCGAGCGCGGCGTGGAGTTCGTCGTCCTCGCGGGCTTCATGCGGCTCGTGACGCCCGTGCTGCTCGACGCGTTCCCGATGCGCATCGTGAACGTGCACCCCGCGCTCCTGCCGGCGTTCCCGGGCGTGCACGGCCAGGGGCAAGCGCTCGCGTACGGCGTGCGCGTCTCGGGCTGCACGGTCCACTTCGTGGACCACGGCACCGACACGGGCCCCATCATCGCGCAGGCCGCCGTGCCGGTGCACGAGGACGACGACGAGGCCACCCTCACGGCGCGCATCCTCGTGCAGGAGCACCAGCTCCTGCCGCGCGCCCTGCAGTGGATCGCCGAGGGGCGCGTGACCGTCGAGGCGACCGCCGGGGCGCGGCCGCGGGTACGCGTGCGCTGATCCTGCCATGTCGAAGCACTATGACGTCGCCATCCTGGGCGCCGGCGTCGGCGCCCTCACCGCGGCGGCCCTCCTGGCGCGGCGGTCGTGGCGCGTGCTCGTGCTCGGTCAGGGCTGGCGGCCGCCCACGTACCAGTACGACGGCGTGACGCTCGCGCGGCGCCCGTTCACGTTCCTCGCCGGCTCCTCGCCCGCCTGGACGCGCGTGCTGGTGGAGCTCGCGCAGTCGCAGACCTTCCGCCGGCGCGCGACCGCGCTCGACCCGATGTTCCAGGTGCTCGCGCCGCAGCTCCGGCTCGAGGTGCCGCCCGAGGTCCAGCTCTTCGGCAAGGAGATCGACCGCGCGTACCCCGAGGTGCGGCGCGTCGTCGACGAGCTGTACGCCGAGCTCGCCCGCACCAACGCCGCCGCGGACGCCGCCTTCGAGCGCGACCTCGTGTGGCCGCCGGGCAGCTTCTGGGAGCGGCGCGAGACCGAGCGCTTCGCGGCCTCGATGCCGCGCTTCGAGAGCGGCCGGCTGCCGCCCCTCCTGGCCGAGTTCCCCCGCGACCACGAGTACCGGACCATCGTCGACGTGCCCGCGCGCTTCGCGAGCCACGCGGTCGACCTGCCCGACTTCGCGGTCGCGCGGCTCCACGGCGCGTGGACGCGCGGCGTGGTGCGGCTCGCGGGCGGCGAGCGCGAGGTGGTCGACTTCCTCGTGGAGCGCCTTCGCGCGCACGGCGGCGAGGCCCGGCTCGGCGAGCGCGCCGCGAAGCTCGTGCACAAGCGCGGACGCGTGACGGGCGTGGTCGTCGACGGGGACGACGCGCCGACGGGCGTGGGCTTCGTCGCGACGGACCACACGACCCGCCTGCTCCTCGACCTGACGAGCGACTTCGACCCGCCGCGCCGCGCGCTCGCGGCCCTCCCGCACCTGGTGCCCGCCGAGCGGCGCTTCGTCGTCTCGCTGGTCGTGCGCAACGAGGGGCTGCCGCAGCCGCTCGGCGGCGAGGCCTTCCTCCTGCCTTCGTGGCCGCACCGGGCCCAGGAGGGCGGCAAGCCGCTCGTGCACCTCCAGCGGTCGCCCGAGGCGTGCGGGATCCCGGGCGCGACGCTGGTCGTGGCCGAGGCCGCGTGGCCGGAGGGGACCCCGCTGCCGATCGAGCGCGCCCGGGAAGTGGTGCTCGAGACGATCGAGTCGTTCCTTCCCTTCGTCGAGCGCCACTACTTGCTGGTCGACTCGCCGCACGACGGCCGGCCGCTGTGGGACCTCCGCGCCGGGGCCCGCAAGGAGGTCGACCGCGCGGCCCTGCGCGCCACCGGCGGGTCCCTCGACGCCGAGCCGATGGTCGCCCGCTGGCGCGTCGACCCCGCGACCTTCCGGGGCCTGGGCGCGGAGCCGATCCGCTCGCCGCTCGCGGGCGCGTTCATCCTCGGCCCGAGCGCGCTCCCCGCGCTGGGCCAGGAGGGCGAACTCCTCGCGGCGTGGAGCGCCGCGCGCCTGATCACGCGCACCGACCGCCGCCGCGAGCAGATGCGGCGCGAGATGTGGAGCAAGATCGAGCTGGGCTAAGAGCTCGTCCCTCCTTCGCGGCGAAGGCCGAGCGCCGCGCCGCAGAACGCCGCCGAGCGGGCCGCGTCGGCGACGCCGATGCCCGTGGGGTCGATCATCCGGCGATGCCGAGGAGCCAGCGCTCGGTGATCGCGTACCCCTCGTGGAGGAGCGCGAGCGAGGTCGACTCGTTGCGCTGGTGGGCCTGCGCGTTCTCGCCGGGCCCGAAGTTCACCGCGGCGACGCCGCGCGCGGCGAACCGCGCCACGTCGGTCCACGCCTGCTTCGGCTCGACGGCGCGCACGCCGGCGGCGACGAGCGCGCGCACCAGCGGGTGCTCGGCGCTCGGCCGCGCGGCGGGCGAGAGGTCGGTGAAGGTGACCTCGGCGCGGCCGCCGATCATCGCGAGCAGATCGGCCTTGGCGTCCTCGAGCGGGACGTCGGGCGCGAACCGGCGGTTCAGGTTGAGCGTGAAGATGTCGGGCACGACGTTGCGCCCGCGGCCGCCGTCGCGCGCCTGTGTGACCGTGGTGACCGAGCGGTACGTGAGGCCCTCGAGCACCGACTCCTTCGGCGCGAGGGCCCGGAGCTCGGACAGGAGCGCGCCGGCCTGCGAGAATCGCGTTGTCGCCCTCCCAGGGACGCGCGCTGTGCGCCGTCTTCCCGCGGAAGGTCACGGTCGCGTGGATGGAGCCGACGCAGCCGAGGTGGAGCTTGTTGTCCGAAGGCTCCATGCAGACCGCGAGGTCGACCCCGCCGAGCTCGGGGTCCTGCTCGAGCACGGGCCCGAGCTCGTTCTCCGCGAACGGCCCCTCCTCGCGCGCGTAGAAGACGAGCGTGAGATCGCAGCGGAGCTCGGCGAGCGGGAGCGTCTCGGCGAGGACGATCATGACCGCGAGGCCGCTCTTCATGTCGCTCGCGCCGGAGCCGAAGCAGCGCCCGCCCTCGATGCGCGCCGGACCGTTCTCGGTGCGGACGGTGTCGAGGTGGCCGGCGAGCGCGATCTTCGGCCCGCGGCCGCGCGTGAGCGGCACGACGATCGAGTCCCCGTACCGCCGGATGGGGGCCGGGAGCGGGAGCTTCGCCAGGCGCGCCCGCACGGCGTCGCACAGCGCGCGCTCTTCGCCGATGGGCGAGGCCACCGCGCACAGCTCGAGCAGCGCCTGATCGAGGCGAGCGGCGACGCCCTCGGCGGTCACACCGGCACCCCGAAGTCGCGGAGGGCGGCGTTGAGGCTGACCTTGCGATCGGTGCTGGCGGTGCGCTTGCCGATGATGAGCGCGCACGGGATGTGGAACTCGCCCGCGGGGAACTTCTTCGGGCGCACGCCGGGGATGACGACGCTGCTCGGCGGCACGTGGCCCTTGTATTCGACGGGCTGCGGCCCGGTGACGTCGATGATCGTCGTGGACGAGGTGAGGACGACGCCCGCCCCGATGACCGCCTCGCGGCCGACGTGCATGCCCTCGACGATGACGACGCGCGAGCCGACGAAGACCCCGTCTTCCACGATGACCGGCTGCGCGCCCGGCGGCTCGAGGACGCCGCCGATGCCGACGCCGCCCGCGAGGTGGCAGTCGCTGCCGATCTGGGCGCACGAGCCGACCGTGGCCCAGGTGTCGACCATCGTGCCGGCGCCGACCCGCGCGCCGACGTTCACGTAGCCCGGCATCAGGATGACGCCCTTCTCGAGGAACGAGCCGTAGCGGGCCACGCCCGGGGGAACGACGCGCACGCCCGCGGCGGCGAGGTCGTGCTTGAGGGGGATCTTGTCGTGGAACTCGAACGGCCCGACCGACGACGTCTCCATCTGCCGGACGGCGAAGTAGAGCAGGATGGCCTCCTTCACCCACGCGTGCGTGGTCCACGCGCCGCTCTCTCCCGCCGGCGGAGGCGACGCCACCCGGAGCTCGCCGCGATCGAGCGCGGCGACCGTGTCTTCCACGGCGCGGCGGTGGTCGGGCTTCGAGAGGAGGGCGCGGTCGGCGAAGGCCGCCGTGACAAGCGGAGCCAAGACGAGGGAAGAGGAATCGGCGATGGTCATGCGTGCCTCTCGCCTATCTACCGCGGCGCGGGCCGTGTCAACCAGCCCGCGTCAGCCGGTCGCGGCGAGGGAGATCGCGCCCGAGCGCGCGTCGAGCTGGAGGGCGGCGCCGATCTGCCCGGCGAGCCGCTGCATGACGCCCTCGGACGAGGCGAGCCACGACGTGATGCGGAGCGAGAGCGTGGGCAGCGCCGCGTCCGCGAGCTGCGCCGGCTCCACCAGGAAGCCGGCAGACGGCGCCGGCCGCGCGCGGAGCACGATCGCGTGCACGCCCGCCGCGTGCACGCGGGCGGCGAGGAGCAGCAAGATCGGCCCGAGCACGTAGGGGTCGGTCGTGACCGCCGTGTCGGGATCGGCCTTCTGGAACTGGACCACGAGCTCCCGCCCGCGCGTGGAGCCGGACATGCGCCCGGCCTCGCGTGCGACGAGGTCGAGGCTGACCTCGGTGGCGATGGGCGCGGACGCGCGGTCGAGGAGCGCGAGCAGGTCGGTCTCGGCCTCGAGCTCGTCGGCGAACTCGCCGGCCTGCGCGGCGTGCACGTCCCGGTCGTCGGGGGCGGCCGCGATGGCGTCGAGGAGCGCGTCGAAGGCGTCGACCGTGCCGCGGCCATGCTCGCCGAGCTGGGTGACCGCGGGGTCGGTGCCGATCGCGCGCTCGAAGGCGGCCCGGAGCACGCCCGCGCTCATGCGGAGCTCGGGCATGAGGTCGAGGATCGTCCGGCTCTGGACGCTGGAGCTCCGCAGCAAGGCCTCGAGGTTGTGGACGGCCGCGAGGGCGTCGCGCACCGCGCCCCACGCCGACGGGGCGCGCGCGCTCGTCCGGCCGGAGACGCCCGAAGGGGGCGCGGGGGCCTGGGATGATGGCTTGCTTCCGTTGCTCTCCGACGACATCAGGTGCCCTTCGCGCTGCAGTTCAGCCGGGCCAAGACGCTTGCTCGCGCGCCATGGCCTGACCGACGCGCCGCCCCCGCGTCGTCACCTCGTCAAGGAAGATTCGTTTACAAGCGCCTGCGACGCGTCACGCCGTGGGCGAGACCTCCGTCCCAGGAAAGTAGTAGGCGATCTCGCGCCGAGCGTTCTCGGCGGAATCGGACCCGTGCGTCGCATTCTCGCCCACGTTGGCGCCGAATTGCTTGCGAATCGTACCGGCCGCGGCCTTCGCCGGATCCGTCGCGCCCATCAGGTCGCGCCAGGCGGTCACCGCGTTGTCACGCTCGAGGACGGCGATGACCACCGGCGAGCGCGTCATGAACTGCACGAGCTCGCCGAAAAAGGAGCGGGCGCGATGCACGTCGTAGAAGCCTTCGGCCTCGGCGCGCGAGAGGTGCGTCATCCTCAGCGCGACGATCTTGAAGCCGCCTTCTTCGACGCGCTGCAAGATGGCCCCGGTCTTGTTCTTCTCGACCGCGTCGGGCTTGACGATACAGAGGGTGCGTTCAACGGCCATGGGGATCCTCGATGAGTGCGAGCGACCGCGCTTGTAGGTGAATTTGCGAGGAGAAGCAACCAGGCGCAAGCGGCTCTCGACCGTTCGTTTCCACGCGCGCGCAGGGGCACGCGCGCATCGGCGCCCGCGCCTACGTCATCCAGGTTGCCTACGAATTTGATCGTAAGCAGCCCCGCGCCGCACCGGAAGCTCTTCAGCCCGACATCATGGTCGCCAGCGTCGACGCCATGTCGCTCGGGGTCGGCGCGACGCGGACGCCCGCGGCTTCGAGCGCCTTGACCTTCTCGGCGGCGGTGCCCTTGCCGCCCGCGATGATCGCGCCGGCGTGGCCCATGCGCTTGCCGGGAGGGGCCGTCGCGCCGGCGATGAAGCCGGCGACCGGCTTGTCCATCCGCTCCTTGATGAACTTCGCGGCGCGCTCTTCGGCGCCGCCCCCGATCTCCCCGATCATGATCACGCCGTGCGTGTCGGGATCGGCCTGAAAGAGCTCGAGGACGTCGACGAAGTCCATCCCGCTCACGGGATCGCCGCCGATGCCGATGCAGGTCGACTGGCCCACGCCGCGCGCGGTGAGCTGCCCGACCGCCTCGTACGTCAGCGTTCCGGAGCGCGAGACGACGCCGATGTTGCCCGCCTTGTGGATGTGGCCGGGCATGATGCCGATCTTGCAGCCGACGCCGGCGGCGCCCGGCGTGATGATCCCCGGGCAGTTCGGCCCGATGAGGCGCGTCTTGCCCTTCAGGCCCTCGAGCACGCGCCGCACCTTCAGCATGTCGGTGACGGGCACGCCCTCGGTGATGCACACCACGAGCTCGATCCCGCCGTCGAACGCCTCGAGGATCGCGTCGGCCGCGCCCGGGGGCGGGACGAAGATGACGGTCGCGTTCGCGCCCGTGGCCTTCACCGCTTCGGCGACGGTGTCGAAGACGGGGACCGCCGACTCGAACTTCTCGCCGCCCCGGCCGGGGGTGACGCCGGCGACGACCTTCGTGCCGTACTCCAGCATCTGCTTCGCGTGAAACCCGCCGGCGCTCCCCGTGATGCCCTGCACCAGGAGCCGCGTGTCTTTTCCAACGAGAACGCTCATCGCCTTTGCCCTCTCACGCCCCGACCGCGGCGACGACCTTTTGCGCGCCGTCGGCCATGGTGGAAGCCGCCTGGATCGCGAGGCCGCTTTCGTTCAAGATCTTGCGCCCGAGCTCGACGTTCGTGCCCTCGAGGCGCACGACGAGCGGCACCTTCAGCCCGAGCTCCCGCGCCGCGGCCACGACGCCGTTCGCGATGACGTCGCACTTCATGATGCCGCCGAAGATGTTGACGAAGATCGCCTTCACCTTCGGGCTGCGGAGGATCATCTTGAAGGCCTTGGTGACCTGCTCCTGGTTGGCGCCGCCGCCGACGTCGAGGAAGTTCGCGGGCGCGACGCCGTGGCCCTTCCCGAAGTGCTTGATGATGTCCATCGTGGCCATCGCCAGGCCGGCGCCGTTCACCAGGCACCCGACGTTGCCGTCGAGCGACACGTAGTTCAGGCCCGCCGCCTTCGCCTCGAGCTCGACGGGGTCTTCCTCGTCCTTGTCTTCGAGCTCGCGCCACTCGGGGTGGCGGAACTCGGCGTTGTCGTCGAGGTTGATTTTCGCGTCGAGCGCCACGACGGCGTTCGACTTGGTGAGGACGAGCGGGTTGATCTCGCAGAGCGAGCAGTCTTCGCGCGTGACGACCTCGTACAGCGCGGCGAGCAGCTTCACGAACTTGGGCAGGACGTCCTTCGCGCCGAGCCCGAGGTTGAACGCGAGCTCGCGCGCCTGGTACGGGGCGAAGCCCACGGCCGGGTCGATGTGCACGGTGAGGATCTTCTCGGGCGTCTCGGCGGCGACCTTCTCGATCTCCACGCCGCCCTCGGTGGACACCATGAACGCGATGCGCCGGCGGTCGCGATCGACGACCGCGCCGAGGTAGAGCTCGCGCGCGATGTCGAGGCCCTGCTCGATGTAGAGGCGCCGCACCTTCTGCCCTTCGGGGCCGGTCTGGTGGGTGACGAGCTGCATGCCCAGGATCTTCTGGGCGAGCTCGCGCGCCTCGGCGGCGCCGCTCTTCGCGACCTTCACGCCGCCGCCCTTGCCGCGGCCGCCCGCGTGGATCTGCGCCTTGACGACCACGACGGGGCTGCCCGTCTCGCCGGCGAGCGTCTTGGCGGCGGCCTCCGCCTCGTCGACCGTGGTCGCCGGGTAGCCGCGCGGGATGGGAACGCCGTAGCGGGCGAAGATTTGCTTCGCCTGATACTCGTGGATTTTCATGCGGGCCCAGACGCTAGCACAGGTCCCTAGCGGCGCCGCTCGATGGGCCGCGCGCCGGTCTTCCGGGCGAACCAGGTGCTCGCGAGGTGCCGCGGGAGCGCCGACGCGTACAGGCAGTCGCGGAGCGCGTTCGTCTCCCACGTGACCGTCGAGTGGTAGAGGCCCGAGCGCACGAAGACCGCCTCCGCGTGCGAGAGGTCGTGCCGTGAGAGCTCCCCTTCGCGCAGCTCGCCCTCGACGAGCGCGCCCGCCCGCTCGAGCTGACCCTGCAGGGCGCGGTCGTTCGCCTCGGTGACGCCGCCCTCGGTGAAGTAGCTGACGAGCTTGTGCCGCCGGTGGAGCGGCTCGCCGAGGCGCGCGACGACCCAGTCGCGGAACGCGTCGGTCTCGGCGTAGAGCGCGTCGAAGAGGTAGGTCTCGCGGACGTCGATGCCTCCC
This sequence comes from uncultured delta proteobacterium, assembly GCA_963797395.1. GTDB lineage: Bacteria > Myxococcota_A > Polyangia > Polyangiales > Polyangiaceae > Palsa-1150. The sequence goes on along the minus strand of CAWCPA010000006.1, from coordinate 1,287,946 downwards.
CCGCGGAGCACGCACGCCGCGGCGTGGTAGCCGCCCGAGTGGGCGCTCATGCACATGGTGCCGAGCGGCGCGTCGGAGGGGTAGGCCGTGTCGCCGAGCGTCCCGCGCCCCTCGCGGGCCGCGGTGACGATCGCCTCGGAGAGCATCCGCTGCATCCCGCCCGGCGACTCGAGCCGGCCGCACGACGAGTCGGCCGCCATGACCGCGAGCTGGGGCACGAGGAGGATCGCGTTCTGCTTGCTGTCGGAGACCTGCTCGCGAAGCTGGTGCGCGACCATCGCGCGCTCGGCCGTGGTGTTGTGGCCGTGCAGGTGCACGAGCGTCGCGATCCCCTCTTCGTCGCGGAACCGGTAGTGCGCCGGGACGAACACGATGACCGTGTCGTCGCGGTAGCCGCCGCCGGCGAAGGGGGCGTGATCGAGCCCGAGCCAGAGCGTCGTGCCCATCGCGTCGCGGGCCACCGACTTGAGTCGCGCCGACTGCGCCCAGGCCGGGCGCGCGAAGGAGGCCGCCAACCCCAGGGCCGGCGCGGCGACCAGGGCGGCGAGGAACGTACGGCGGTGCATCGTTTCCGGGAAATCGCCCCGATTCACGAAAAAACCAAGTTTTCCGCGAACCGGGGGTGCTGCGAGCTCTCAGGAAACGCGTTCCAGAACCGAGGGAGACCGAGCGAGGCCGTCGGCGGGGCGAGGAGCCCTACTCACGTAGGGCGACGACCCCCGACGGCGGGATCGCGAAGGTATCGCTCGGTTATGGGATGCGTTTCAGCCCTTCTTGCAGATGTCGACGACGGCCTGGACGCTCTTGGCGCTCTTCGCGAGGGCGGCCTTCTCTTCCTCGGTGAGCGGGAGCTGGATGATCTTCTCGATGCCCTTGCCGCCGATGACGCACGGCACGCCCATGAAGAGGTCGCTATAGCCGTACTCGCCCTCGAGGTACGCGGCCGCCGCGAGGAGGCGCTTCTCGTCGCGCAGGTACGCCTTCGCCATCGCGACGGCGCTCGACGCGGGCGCGTAGTAGGCGCTCGTGCCCATGAGGTTCACGATCTCGCCGCCGCCCTTGCGGGTGCGCTCGACGATCTTGTCGAGCTTGTCCTTCGCGATGAGCGCCGAGACGGGGATGCCGTTCACGGTGGTCGTCGAGAGGATGGGGACCATGTCGTCGCCGTGGCCGCCGAGGACCATCGGCCGGACGTCCTTCACGCTGACGCCGGCCTCGCGCGCGACGAAGAGCTGGAAGCGCGCGCTGTCGAGGACGCCCGCCATGCCGGCGACGAGGTTCTTCGGGGCGCCGACGACGCGGCGGTACTCGTAGACCATCGCGTCGAGCGGGTTGCTGATGACGATGACGAACGCGTTCGGGCAGACCTTCTTCGCGTTGTTCGCCACGTCGCGGATGATCGGCAGGTTGCTGGCGACGAGGTCGTCGCGCGACTGACCCGGCTTGCGCGGAATGCCGGCGGTGATGATGAGGACGTCGGCGCCCTCGAGATCCGCCCAGTTGCCCGTGCCGTGGATGTTCGAGTCGTAGCCGAGGACCGCGCCGTTCTGCTCGAGGTCGAGCGCCTTCCCCTTCGCGAAGTTCTCCTTCGCCGGGATGTCGTAGAGGAAGACGTCGCCGAGCTCCTCGTTCGCACAGAGGCGCGCGAGCTCGCCGCCGATGTTTCCTGCGCCAATGAGACCGATCTTCTTGCGCGTGGGCATGGGGTAAACGGGTCCTTTCGCCGGGCTGCTTTAGCACACCGGGGGCGGGCGCAGCCCGGTCATCCCATGTGGGAGATGACGTTGTCGCCGAACTCGGAGCACTTGATCTCCGTGCCGCCGTCCATGAGCCGCGCGAAGTCGTACGTCACGCGCTTGCTGGCGATCGCGCCGTCCATCCCCTTGATGACGAGATCCGCGGCCTCGCGCCACCCGAGGTGCCGGAGCATCATCTCGCCGCTGAGGACCACGGAGCCCGGGTTCACCTTGTCGAGGTCCGCGTACTTCGGCGCGGTGCCGTGCGTGGCCTCGAAGATCGCGTGGCCGGTGATGTAGTTGATGTTGCCGCCCGGCGCGATGCCGATGCCGCCGACCTGCGCCGCGAGCGCGTCGCTGAGGTAGTCGCCGTTCAGGTTCAGCGTCGCGATGACGTCGAACTCCTTCGCGCGCGTCAAGACCTGCTGGAGCGTGATGTCGGCGATGGCGTCCTTCACGAGGACCTTGCCCTTCTCGACCGCCACCTTCTGCTCGGCGTTGGCCGCGGCCTCGCCCTTGGCCGCCTTGGTCTTCTCCCACTGGTCCCACGTGTAGACCGCGTCGCCGAACTCGCGCTGCGCGAGCGCGTAGCCCCACCGCATGAACGCGCCCTCGGTGTACTTCATGATGTTCCCCTTGTGCACGAACGTGACGCTCTTCCGCTTCTGCTCGACCGCATAGAGGATGGCGGCGCGCACGAGGCGCTCGGTGCCCTCGCGGCTCACCGGCTTGATGCCGATGGCCGTCGTGGCGGGGAAGCGCACCTTGCGGAAGTCGGCCGGGAACTCCTTCTCGAGGAAGCCGAGGATCTTCTTCGCGTCGGCCGTCTCGGCCTCGAACTCGATGCCGGCGTAGATGTCTTCCGTGTTCTCGCGGAAGATCACCATGTCGACGTCCTGCGGCCGCTTCACGGGGCTGGGCACGCCCTCGAACCAGCGTACGGGCCGGATGCACACGTAGAGATCGAGCAGCTGCCGCAGCGCCACGTTGAGCGAGCGGATGCCGCCGCCGATCGGCGTGGTGAGCGGGCCCTTGATGCCGACGAGGTACTTGCGGAAGGCGGCGACGGTCTCTTCGGGCAGCCAGTTGCTGAACTGCTTGTGCGCCTTCTCGCCCGCGTACACCTCGTACCAGGCGATCTTCTTCTTCCCGCCGTAGGCCTTCGCGACCGCGGCGTCGAGCACGCGGACCGAGGCCTTCCAGATGTCGCGACCCGTGCCGTCGCCTTCGACGAACGGGAGGATGGGGTTGTCGGGGACCACGAGCCGGCCGTTCGGGCCCATCGTGATCGGTTCACCATGCGAGGGCGGCGTAAAGGGTGAGCTCATGATGGCCAAGTATCACGCCGGCCAAGGCGAGGTGGCAAGGCGGCCGATGGGGGTCAGGCCACGGCCTTCCCCATCACGTGGTAGCCCTTGTCGACGTAGATGACCGTGCCGGTGACGGCCGAGGCCAGGGGGCTCGAAAGGAAGGCCGCCGTGGCCCCGACCTCGCTCGCCGCCAGCTCGGCCTGCAGGGGCGAGTTGGGGCGGGCGTAGTCGATCATCTGCTCGACGAACGACTTCTTCGGCGTGCCGGGCGGCTCGCCGGGCGTGGCCGGCCCCCCGATGGCGCTCGCCGCGCGCGAGGCCAGCGGCCCGGCGCTGATGCAGTTGACCCGGTGGCCCCACTGGCGGCCCGCCTCGTAGGCGAGGACGCGCGTGTCGCTCTCGAGCGCCGCCTTCGCGCTCGACATGCCCCCGCCGTAGCCCGGGAACACACGTTCGCTCGCCAGGTACGACAAGCTCAGAAACGAACCGCCCGGGCGGACGATGGGCCCGAAGCGCTGGACCAGCGCGACGTTCGAGTACGCGCTGACGCTCACCGCCCCGAGGTACCCCTTGCGGCTCGTATGGAGCAGGTCCTTCGAGACCTCGGGCCCGTTCGCGAGCGAATGGATGACGACGTCGAGGCACGGCTCGCCGAAGTCGGCGCGCAGCCGGTCGGCGCAGCCCTGCACCGTGAAGTCGCCGAGCTCCCGGTAGCGCTTGTTCTCGCGCACCTCGGCGGGCGCCTGATCGAGCACGTCGTACTCGGCGTCGAGCGGGTAGATGCGCTCGAACTCGAGCTTGCCCCCGCCCGACAGGACGAGCGAGGCGTCGAGCTTCCCGCGGCGGAGGAGCGTCTGGAAGATGCCGAGCGCCGGCGGCCAGGTGCCGAGGCACACCGTCGCCCCGGCCTCGGCGAGCGCCTTGGCGATGGCGAACCCGAACCCGGCGTCGTCGGCCACGCCGGCGACGAACGCGCGCTTCCCCGTGAGGTCGATCGAGAGCATGGGCGCCTACGATCGGCGAAAAAGAAGGACCGTCAAGGGTGTTCGGGGGCCTCGGGCGGGGCTTCCTTCGCCCCGTTCTCTTTTCGCGCCTCGTTCGTTGTCTCGCTGCGCCGCGCCACGGCGCCGAAGAAGCCGTCGACGCCGCCCTCGTGGGCCGCGGCGGCCGCGGCCTCGTCGAAGCGCCACGTCTGGAGGTAGCGGCCCGATGCAGTGGCCACGGCCTCGGTCCGCGCGCGCCCGAGGACGTCGCGCGCTGTGACCGGGACGAAGCGCGGGTCGCCCGCGAGGAACGCCTCGATGACCGCCTGCCCCTCGCGCTTGAGGAACGAGCACGTCGCGTACACGAGCCGGCCGCGAGGCGCGACGAGCGCGGCGGCGGCGCGCAGCAGGCTCTCCTGCGTGGAGCGCAGCGACTCGACCTGCTCCGGGCTCAACCGCCAGCGCACCTCGGGGTTCCTGCGGATCGCGCCGAGCCCGGTGCACGGCGCGTCGACGAGCACGCGCGCCGCCTTCCCGGCGAAGGGAGCGAGCGCTTCGCCCGGCGCGAGCAGGTCGACCGCGATCGCGCGCACGTTGCTCGCCCCGGCCCTCCGGGCGCGCCGCCGGAGCTCCTCGAGCTTGCCCTCCGCCACGTCGAGCGCCACGACCCCCCCTTTTCCCGCGAGCTCCGCGGCGAGGGCGAGCGCCTTGCCGCCCGCCCCGGCGCACGCGTCGACGACGACCGACCCCGGGGGCGGCGCGACGAGCTCCGCCACGAGCTGCGAGGCCTCGTCCTGCATCTCGAAGTCTCCGCGCGCGAACGCCTGCGTGCGGAACGGCGAGGCGCGCCCCTCGATCGCGAACGCGTGGCGGCCGTGGGCGCCCGGCCGCGTCGGCACGTTCTCTTCGGCGAGCGCCGCGATGCACGCGTCGCGGGTCGTCTTGAGGGCGTTCGCGCGCGCGAACCGCGGCGCCACGTCGTTCATCGTCGCGAGCGCCCGCTCGACGTGCGCGGCGCCGACGTCGGCCTCCACGAGCGCCACGAGCCAGTCGGGGAACGAGTACGCCACGCCGAGCCGCTCGAGGGGCCGGTCGATCGCCTCGATGCGCGCGTCGACCTCGCCCGGCCCGCCGCTCCTGGCGAGCAATCGCAGCGCGGCGAGCTTCGCCGCGCCGGCCTCGGAGCGCGCCGCGAAGGCGAGCAGGCGGTCGTACTTCACGAGCGCGTGGACGACCGCGGTCACGACCGCCGCGTCTTCCGGGGAGACGCCGCGCAGGCGGCGGCCGAGGACGTCGCTGAGGAACGGCCACCAATCGGCCCGCGCCTCCTCGAACGCCGCGAGCGCGACCTCGCGCACCCGCTCGACCTCGGGGTCAGCGAACCCGACGACCACGCGCGGCATGCGGCCGGCGGCCTCCTGACTTTCCGGGGCGAGCGGGGGGCGGACCGCCCTCGCCTTGCGGACGGCGAGCGGCGTACGACCGGGCGGGCGGCACGAGCGCGTTCGGGCCGTGGCCGATGAGGTCCGCGCGGCCCGCCTTGGCGAGCGCCTCGCGGGCGAGGTCGTGGTGCGCCTCGTCCCACCAGTAGAGGAGGGCCTTCATCATCCGCTTCTCGCGGAGGTCGCGCACGACGGGCACCGGCTGCTGGGTCAGCGGGTCGATGCCGGTCACGTACATGGTCGTCGCGATCGCCATCGGCGTGGGGATGAAGTCCTGCACCTGGCGCGGGCGCATGTTCTTGCTCTTCAGCCAGAGCCCGAGCTCGATGGTGTCTTTCAGCGTGGAGCCGGGGTGGCCGCTGATGAAGTACGGGATGAGGTACTGCTCCTTGCCCGCCGCCTCGCTCGCCTGGCAGAAGGCCTGCGCGAAGCGCTCGTAGTGCTCGATGGGCGGCTTCTTCATCTTGTCGAGCACCTCGGGGTTCGTGTGCTCGGGCGCGACGCTGAGCTGCCCGCCGGTGTGGTGGCGCGCGAGCTCGCGCACGAACTCCGGGCTCCTGACCGCGAGGTCGTAGCGCACGCCGCTCGCCACGTAGACCCGGTCGACGCCCGGCTCGGAGCGCACGCGGCGCAGCAAATCGATGAGCGGCGCGTGGTCGGTGACGAGGTTCTCGCAGATGCCGGGGTGGACGCACGAGAGGCGCCGGCAGGCGTGCTCGGTCTCGTCGTCCTTGCACCGCATCTTGTACATGTTGGCCGTGGGGCCGCCGACGTCGGTGATCGTCCCGCGGAACTCCTCCATGCGCGAGAGCGCGCGGACCTCGCGGAGGACGCTGTCGGCGCTGCGGCTCTGGATGATGCGGCCCTCGTGCTCGGTGATGCTGCAGAAGGTGCAGCCGCCGAAGCAGCCGCGCATGGTCACGATCGAGTTCTTGACCGTCTCGAACGCCGGGATGGGCTCGCCCTCGTACGACCAGTGCGGGCGCCGGGCGAAGGGCAGATCGTAGAGCGCGTCCATCTGCGCCTCCTCGAGCGGGAGCGCGGGCGCGTTGAAGTACACGGCCTCGTCGCCGTGCGGCTGGAGGAGCGGGCGCGCGTTGTGCGCGTTCGTCTCGAACTGCAGCATGCGCGACATCTTCGCGAAGGCGACCTTGTCGCGCACGACCTCCTCGTACGAAGGCAGGACCACCGGCTTGCCGTCGGTCACGTACCGGCTCGCGCTCGCCGCGGTGCCCTCCCACGCGCGGCGGTTCTTGCGCACGTGCGCCGTGCCGCGCACGTCGCCGAGCTGCTCGACGGCCTCGCCCCCGTCGAGCCGCCGCGCAATCTCCCAGGCCGCGAGCTCGCCCATGCCGAAGACGAGAAGGTCGGCCTTGCTGTCGAGGAGGATCGACCGGCGGATCGAGTCGCTCCAGTAGTCGTAGTGCGCGATGCGCCGGAGCGACGCCTCGATGCCCCCGAGGACGATCGGCAGGCCGGGGAAGGCCTGGCGGCAGAGGTTCGCGTAGACGACCGTCGCGCGGTTGGGGCGCATGTTGGTGCGGCCCGCGGGCGAGTACTGGTCCTCGGAGCGCACCTTCTTCTGCGCCGTGAGCTTGTTGAGCATCGAGTCGAGGTTGCCCGCGCTCACGCCCACGAAGAGCCGCGGCCGCCCCATCCGCGCGATGTCCTCGGGCCCGTCCAGCGCGGCTGCGCCACGATGCCCACGCGATAGCCGCGGCCGGCGAGGAAGCGCGCGACCAGCACGGGCCCGAAGGCCGGGTGGTCGACGTACGCGTCGCCGGTGACGATGAGGACGTCGAGCTCGTCCCACCCGCGGGCCTGCATCTCCTCGCGGCATGTAGGCAGGAACGCCTTGCAATCGCGCGTGGAGCGCCCCTTGGACGAGGTGCGGAGCTGAACGAGCGCCATGGCCGCCCATTCGTTAGCATGCGTAGGATGTCCTGCTTCTCGGCCGGCCCGTCTCGGGGACCCGCATGAGCCGCCTGCACGCCCTCTTCGTGCTGGCGTGGGGCCTCGTGCGCTCCCTCCTCGCGCCCCTGGTCGGCGCCCGGCGCGGCCTCGCGGACTTCGAGCGGAGCTACGCGGCCGACCGCATCGTGCCCCTCTCCCCGGCCGAGCGGCGGCGCCTGCCCGCGCTGGTGGGGTGCATCGCCTGCGGGCTGTGCGACGCCGGCGAGGGGGCCGCCATCGCCCGCTCCGGTGGCCGGTATGCCGGGGTGATGGACCTGATGCTCTGCAGCTCCCGGAACATGCCCGACTACGACGCCGCCGCGCGCTCCTTCGAGGCCGTGGGCGACGAGCGGCTCCAGGCGCTCGAGGCGCGGTGCCCGACGCGGGTGCCGATGCGCCAAATGGCCGCGTTCGTCCGCGCGAAGGCCGCCGAGGCCGCGGACCTCGCGGCCGGCACGGGGCCGGGCCTCGCGGGGCGCCGCGGGACGGAACGGTGAAGGGCGCGCTCCGGCGCACAGCCGTGTGGCTCGCCGCCGGCCTGATGGCCGCGTGCGCGCCCGCCTGCGTGGGCGCCCGCCCGGCCCTCGCGCCGGCGATGGCGAGCCGCCCCACGGGCGACCGCCGCCCGAGGCTCGCGGTGCTCACCCGGCAGGGCGACGCGCGAGGCGCCGTCGCGGTGGCCGTGACGACCGACGGTCTCGCGCCGAATAGCGGGGCCCTGGCCGGGGTCGCGCTCGCGGCCCTCGTCGAGGCGCGGCTCGCGGCGCGCAACGTGAGCGCGACCGCGGTGGGCGGCTGGGACGGATGGCGCGCGCGGCTGCTCGTCGATTCGCCGGCCGACGCGGCCCGCGTCGTGACCGCCGTGCGGGACGCGCTGCTCGCCCCCGTGGGCGCCGCGGACCCGGCGCTTCCGGCCGTGGCGCGGAAGGTCGCGGCGCTCGGCGCCCGCCCGCTGCCCGACCCCGCGCTGGCCGACGTCGCGCGCTGCACGGGAGAGGTCTACGCGGTGGGCGACGCGGCGCCGCAGGCTCGGGAGCTCGAGGCCTGGCGCGCCGCGGCCCACGGCCTCGGGCGCGTCGCCATCGCGGTGGTCGGCGACGCGGCCCTCGCCGACGCCGCGGCGCAGGCGCTCGCCGCCGCGCCCGCGTGGCCCTCGGCCGCGCCGGTCGTGGCCTCGGCGTGGCCTCCGGCGCACGGCCCGCCCGCGGTGTACGAGGCCTCCGAGATCGAGCCGGGGGGAGCGCGCGTCGTCGTCACCGCGCGCACCGCGGCGCCCGAGGCCGCGGTGGCCGCCGCGCCGGTGCTCGGCGACCCGCAGGGTCCCCTCGCCTCGCGCCTGGCGGCGCTGCCGGCGCCGGCCCGCGTCCGCTCGGTGATCGCGACCGCGCACGTCGACGGGGGCTGCGTCGCGGTGACGATCGACCTCGCGGCGCGCGACCTGACGGCCGACGCGCCGGGCCGCGTCGCGACGGTCGCGGCGCTCGCGCGGCAGGAGGTGGCCGTGGAGATCGCCGACGGCGTGGCGCCCCCGGACCTCGGCAGCGAGCTGACGAGGCGCGCGTCGGATCCTCGCGACGCCGCCGAGCGAGCCGCCTGGTGGTCGCTCGCGGGGCGGCGCGCGGGCGAGCCGGACGCCGAGCCGTGCATCGAGCTCACCGTGGGCGTCTCGCCGCGCGACGGCGCGAGCCCCGGCGCGGGGGTCGACGCGATCCGCGCCGAGATCGATCGCGCGACCGTGGCCTGGCACTCCTCGGTGGTCGAAGCGCGCACCTTCGTCGAGCGCGGGCAGGGCGAGGCCTGGGTGCTCCTCGCCTCGCCGTGCGGCACGGGCCCGGAGGCTTCGGGAGACGCGGGCATCGGGGCGACCGTGGCCATGGCGGCGTCCGCGAGCGCCGCCGACGGGGCGCGCGACGCGCAGGTCGAGCCCTTCGTCGCGGCGGACGGGGTGGGCGTGCTGGTGCACGGCCCCGCGCGCCCGGGCGAGTCGGCGCAAGCGCACGCGCGCCGGCTCGCGGACGCGGCCGCGCGCGCCTTCGCGGCGGACGCGATCGACCCGGCCCGCGTGGCGGAGGCGCGGACGGTGCTCCTCGCGCGCGCCGCGCTGACCGACGCGAGGGCGATCGGAGAGCTGGCCGGCGCGCTCGCGCCGGGGCACCCCTCCTGGGTCGATCCGCAGGGCACCCTCTTCGGCCTCGGCTCCGTCTCGGACGACTCCGTCGCCGCGCGGGCCGCCGCCGTGCGCGCCGGCCCGCTGCGCGTGGCCGTGGTCGCGAACGCCGACGCGGCGCAGGCCGACGCGGCCGTCCGCGCGATCGATCGCTGGGTCGCGCGCAAGCCGGGAGACGCCCGCGCCTGCCCTGCCGTCGCCGCGCCCGCGGCGCCGAAGCCGGGCACCTACTCGGTGGACCTCCCGGCGGGCGCGCTGTCCGAGGCCGTCCTCGCCATCCCCCTCCCCGCGGGCGATGCGGCGGCGCGCGCGGACGCGACCTGGCTCGCGGCCGCGCTCGAGGGGAGCGACGGCCTCCTCGCGCACGTCCTCGGCGGCGATCGCGACGCGACGGGACCCTCGCTCGCGCGCGCCTGGGGTGCGGACGTGGTCGGCGCCTCGCCGGCCTCGGCGCTCGTGGTCCGGGTCGTCGCCCGCGACGCGTCGATCGACGACGCGGTGGCGCAGGTGCGCGCGCTCCTCGACCGCCTGCGCCACGGGGCCCTCCGCGAGGAGGACCGAAGCCGGGCCGCCGCCGTCGTGACACGCCAGCGCCTCGCGACCTCGCTCGACCCGCGCGCCCGCGCGGTCGCGCTCTGGCGCGGCGAGGCGTCTTCCCCTACTCCCTCGGGTACGGCCTCGGCGCCCCCTACGCTCGACGAGCTCCATGCGTTCTCGGCGGCCTGGGTGCACGACGAGTCCCTCGTCATCGTCGCCGCACGTCCTCCGCGTCCGCTCCCCGAGAAGGCCACCGTGCGATGAACCCCGCGACCCCCGCCCCCGACGCCTCGCGGGACGCCCCCTGGTTTCGCGTGGGGGGCGACGCGGTGCGCCTGCTCCGCGACGGGGTCGAGGCCTTCCCCGCCATGCTCGGCGCCATCGCGGGCGCGCAGCGCGAGATCCTCCTCGAGATGTACTGGATCGGCGCGGACGCGGTCGGCGCGCGCTTCCGCGACGCCCTCGTCGAACGCGCGGCGGCCGGGGTGAAGGTGCTCGTCATCCACGACGCCGTCGGCAGCTTCGGCATCGGCCCCGGCTGGTGGCAGCGGCTCACCGACGCGGGCGGCCGCGTCGTCGAGTTCCACTCCATCTCGCCGCTCGATCCGCGCTTCCGCATCGAGCGCATCGAGCGCCGCGACCATCGAAAGATCCTCGTCGTCGACGGCGAGACCGGCTTCACCGGCGGCATCAACCTCGCCGAGCCGTGGCTCACCCTCGCCGAGGGGGGCGCGGGGTGGCGCGACGACCTCGTGCAGGTCCGCGGCGACGCCGTGCAGGAGGTGCGCACGCTCTTCTACCGCACCTGGCGCAAGCTGACGCGCGAGGCGCCCCCGCCCGACGTGCTCCCGCTCAAGCGGCATCACGCGCGCCCCGTCTGGGTGCTCGCGAGCCAGTGGCGCACGCACCGCAGCATGCACCGCGAGTACGTCGTGCGCATCCGGCGCGCGACCGCGCGCGTCGACATCGCCAACTCCTACTTCGTGCCCGACCGGCGCGTGCGCGCGGCGCTCTTCCACGCGGTGACGCGCGGCGTGCACGTGCGCGTCCTCATCCCGGCCCGGAGCGACGTCCCCGTCGTGCAGTTCGCGAGCGAGGCGCTCTTCGATACGCTGCTCCGGCACGGGGTGGAGCTCTGGACGCTCCCCGGGACCATGCTGCACGCCAAGACCGCCGTCATCGACGAAGAGTTCACGACCATCGGGAGCTACAACCTCGACGAGCGCTCGTGGCTCAAGAACCTCGAGCTGAACCTCGCCGTGGAAGACCGCGCGTTCGCGCGGCACGTGCGAAGCTGGTTCGAGTACGACCTCTCGCGGGCGACGAAGGTCGAGCTCACCGCGTGGCGCGATCGTTCGCTCGCGCGCCGCGGCTTCGAGTGGGCGTCGTTCGCCCTGCGGAGGCTCTGGTGAAGCCGCGCCTGCACGTGAGGCGCGCGGCCCGCGTGGCGGGCTTCGGGGCGCTCACCGCGATGATGCTGCCGGCGTTCGTCGCGCACGAGGCCTCCGCGCTGCCCGGCGACCGGGACGCGATCCGCGACCGCTGGGTCGGCGCGTGGGCGTCGGCGCTGCTCGGCATCTTCGGCGTCTCGGTGCTCTCGCGCGGGGCGGTGCCCGTGCACGGGCGCGGCCACCTCGTCGTCGCCAACCACCGATCGACCGCGGACATCCTCGTGCTCCTGCGCGCGTTCGGCGGCCACATGGTCAGCCGCGCCGACCTCGCGGGGTGGCCCCTCGTAGGACCGGCGGCGCGCGCCGTCGGCACGCTGTTCGTCGATCGCGCCGACGTGGTGAGCGGCGCGACCGCGGTCCGGGCCATCCGCGCGCGCCTCGCCCAGGGCGCGACCGTCATCGTCTTCCCCGAGGGCACCACGTTCCTCGGCGACGAGGTCCGGCCGTTCCACGCCGGCGCGTTCGTCGCCGCGCTGCACTCGGGGGCCGACGTCATCCCGGTGGGCCTCGCGTACGAGGCCGGGTCCGGCGCCCAGTTCGTCAACGAGACCTTCGGCAAGCACCTCTCGCGCATGGCCGCCGCGAACCCCTCCTCGGTCGGGATGTGCGTCGGCGCGCCCATCGCCATCGGGCCTTCGGCGCGCGCCGCGCGCGTCCGCGACGAGGCGCGGGCCGCGGTGCAGCAGCTCGTGCACGAGTCGCGGCGGATGGTCGACGCGCGGGACTAGAGGCCCAAGGGGCTGCGCCCTCGGACCTACTTCGGATCGAGGTCGGTCGGAATGTCCGCCCGCTTCACGCACCCGCGCTCGGAGAGCATGCGGAGCGCGCGGATCGCCCGCACGCGCCGCGCCGCGGGCCTGTCGACGGCGCGCGCGAGCGCGAGGAGCTCGCCGCAGCCGTCGTGGAGCTCCTCGGCGTCCTCGGGGTCGGTCGGGCGGCGAGGTCGCGCGGCCTCCTCGACGACCGCGTCGAGCGCCGCGAGGGCGTCCGCGTCGTTCGGCCCCGCGGCGACCTCGCCGAGCCACGGGAGCTCGGAGAAGTCGCGGCACTGCGCCATGGCCCGGAGCGCCGTCGGCCGGAGCCGCGCGGCCGCCGCCCGCTCGCGAAGCCCGGTGCACCCGACGAGGTCCGCCAGGCGCGCGTCGTCGTCCTCCCCGCCGTCCTGCGCGCGGGCCCACGCCGCGGTCTCGCGGTCGTCCATCGGGGCGCCCGCGTCCTCCTCGGTGGGCTCGGCCGCCGGTCCCGCCGGCGCGTCGGGCGAGGCCGACGCGACCGCGGCGGCCGGCGCGCCGCCCTTCCCGCAGTGCGCGGCCAGGACGACGAGCGACGCCAGCGGCAGCGCCGGCGAGAACCAGCGCGTCACGGGTTGAAGAGGTCGAGCGTGCGCTTGCCGGTCTTGCTGTCTTCCTCGACCTGCTTGTTGAACTCTTCGACCGCGCGGTTGATGTGCATGCTGCAGAACTTCGGCCCGCACATGGAGCAGAACTCGGCGCTCTTGAAGTACTGGTCGGGCAGGGTCTCGTCGTGCATCGACTGCGCGGTCTCGGGGTCGAGCGAGAGGCGGAACTGCTCGTTCCAGTCGAACGCGTACCGCGCGCGCGAGAGCGCGTCGTCGCGATCGCGCGCGCCCGGGCGGTGGCGCGCGACGTCGGCCGCGTGCGCCGCGATCTTGTAGGCGATGAGGCCCTGGCGAACGTCGTCCTCGTCGGGCAGGCCGAGGTGCTCCTTCGGCGTGACGTAGCAGAGCATCGCGGCCCCCGCGGTGCCGGCCATCGTGGCGCCGATGGCGCTCGTGATGTGGTCGTAGCCGGGCGCGATGTCCGTCACGAGCGGCCCGAGCACGTAGAAGGGCGCCTCGTGGCAGAGGTCCATCTCCTTCTTCACGTTCATCTCGATCTGGTCGAAGGGGACGTGGCCCGGCCCCTCGATCATGACCTGCACGTCCTTCTCCCACGCCTTCGTCGTCAGCTCCCCGAGCGTCTTCAGCTCGGCGAACTGCGCCGCGTCGCTCGCGTCGGCGAGGCAGCCGGGGCGCAGGCCGTCGCCCGCGCTGATGGTCACGTCGTACCGGGCGCAGATCTCGAGCACCTTGTCCCAGTGCGTGTAGAAGGGGTTCTGCTTCTTCTTCTCGATCATCCACTGCGCCATGATCGAGCCGCCGCGCGACACGATGCCCGTGATGCGGTGCTGCACGAGCGGCAGGTGCTCGGCGAGCACGCCCGCGTGGATCGTGAAGTAGTCGACGCCCTGCTTCGCCTGGTGCTCGAGCATGTCGATGAGGTCGTCCGCCCGGATGTCGGACACCTTCTTGCGCTCCTTGAGCACCTGGTAGATGGGGACCGTGCCGATGGGCACGGGGGAGCTCTTCACGATCTCGCCGCGAATGAGATCGATGTCGCCGCCGGTGGAGAGGTTCATCACGGTGTCGGCCCCGTGCTTGAGCGCGACGCGGAGCTTGCGGAGCTCGCCCTCGGCGTCGCTCGTGACGGCGCTGTTGCCGATGTTCGCGTTCACCTTGCACGAGAGCGCGATGCCGATGCCCATCGGCTCGAGGTTCGTGTGCTCGACGTTCGCGGGCACGACGAGCCGGCCGCGCGCGACCTCGTCCCGAACCAGCGCGGGCTCGACCCGCTCGCGTGCGGCGATGTACGCCATCTCTTCGGTGACGACGCCTTTGCGCGCGTAGTGCATTTGCGTCTTGCACGCGTCGCCCGAGCGCTTCGAGACCCACATGGTTCGCATGTTGTGGCCATGGAATTAGGACGAAGGGAGCCTAGGAGCAAGCCCGCGCCGGGCGATTGAGCTGCGCCCACCCGCCCGGCGTGGCATCATCGAAGCGCATGGAGCGCCGGCCTTCGTCCCGTCTGGCAGACGAGCAACCGACCGCTCTCCGGCGCGATTCGGCCACCATTCGCGCCGCCCGACCGCTCGGGGGCGCCGGCGGGGCGCCCAAGCTGTCCCTCGAAGTACGCCGCGAAGGCTCGCGCGAGCCACGCGTCGTCGTGCACGAAGGACCGGTCTGCCGCATCGGCACGCACTCCTCGAACGACCTGGTCCTCGCCGACCCCTCGGTCTCGCGGTTTCACTGCAAGCTGACCTCCGACGAGGCCGGCTGGCGCGTGCAAGACAACGGGTCGCTCAACGGCACCGAGCTCAATGGGGTGCGCGTCCGCGACGCCGACCTCGGCAACGAGGGCGCCCTCGCGCTCGGCGACTGCCTGCTCCAGGTGCGCCCCCTCGAGGGCGCGGGCCCCGAGTCGGCCTCCGACCTGCCCGCCTGCGTCTCGTTCGGCGCGCTGACCGGCACGAGCGTCCCGATGCGCAAGCTCTTCGCGTACCTCGAGAAGGTCGCCGCGAGCGACATCAACGTGCTCATCGAGGGCGAGAGCGGCACCGGCAAGGAGGTCGTCGCCTCCGAGATCTTCCAGCGCGGCCCCCGCGCCGACCGCGCCTTCGTCATCGTCGACTGCGGCGCCATCTCGCCGAGCCTCGTCGAGAGCGAGCTCTTTGGGCACGTGCGCGGCGCCTTCACCGGCGCCGACCGCGATTGGGTGGGCGCGTTCGAGGCGGCCAACGGCGGCACGGTCTTCCTCGACGAGATCGGCGAGCTGCCGCTCGAGCTCCAGCCCAAGCTCCTCCGTGCGCTCGAGGCCCGCGCCATTCGCCGCGTGGGCGAGACGCGCGCGCGCAAGGTCGACGTGCGCGTCATCGCCGCGACGAACCGCGACCTCGAGCGCGAGGTGAACCGCGGTCGCTTCCGCGAGGACCTCTACTTCCGGCTCGCCGTCATGATGGTGCGCGTGCCGCCGCTCCGCGACCGGGTCGACGACATTCCCGGGCTCGTGCGCTCGTTCCTCGCGTCGCTGGGCGTCGGCCCTAGTGACCCGCGCGACGTCTTCTCCCCGCGCGTCCTCGCGTCGCTCGCCGACCACGACTGGCCGGGCAACGTGCGCGAGCTCAGGAACTACGTCGAGCGCTCCGTCGTCCTCCAGGAGGCCCTGCCCGCCGCGCCCAGGCGCGTCGCCGCGGCCGCGCCCGCGGAGGCGCCCGCCGCGTCGCCGCCCGAGGGCGACGGCGCGCCCGTGCCCTTCAAGCTCGCGAAGGACGCCGTCGTCGACGGCTTCGAGCGGCAGTACATCGCCTCGCTGCTCGAATCGACGGGCGGCAACATCAGCAAGGCCGCGCGCCTCGGCGGGATGGACCGCATGTACCTGCACAGGCTCGTGCAGAAGCACGGGCTGAAGACGCCGGGGTGAAGGCCGCGGAGGCCGACCGGCGCTAGACTCGAGCCATGGTAGCCGCCGCGCGAAAGAAGAGCTTCGACGAGCTCTATCAGGCGATCCGCGACCTCCCCGAGGGACAGCGGGGCGAGATCCTCACGCCGGGCGAGGTGCGCATCACCATGGGGCGCCCGGGCAAGAAGCACCGCCGCGCGGCCCAGGTGCTCTACACTTCCCTTGGCTCCCGGGACGCCAACGTGGGGGGCACGGGGTGGTGGATTCGAGCTCGAGCCCGAGGTCCGCTTCGGCGAGCGCCTCTTCGACCCGGACCTGGCCGGCTGGCGTGTCGAGCGTGTCCCCGAGATCCCGGACGAGAACCCCATCGACCTCGTCCCCGACTGGTGTTGCGAGGTTCTCTCGCCTTCGACCGCGGCGGACGACATCCGCATCAAGCTGCCGAACACCATCCGGGCGGGCGTCCCGTTCGTGTGGATCATCGAGCCCACCGACCACCTCGTGCAGGTCTTCGGCGCGCTCGACGGCAAGCCCGTGCTCGTCACGACCGCCTCGGACGAAGAGGCCGCGCGGCTGCCTCCCTTCGATCTCGAGATCGACGTGCGCCGCCTCTGGACCTCGCCCGAGCCGGGGTGAGAGCGGCGCGCCGGGGGCCCAGTGCTACGCTGAGTCGGGTCATGGGCGACGCGATCAACCTTGCCGACCCGGACTTCGAGCCGACGGACGAGCAGCTCACGGAGCTGTCGAAGCGGGCGTTCGCCGGCGTGAAGGAACGGCATCAGGCGGTGCTCGCGAGGCTGCGCGCCGAGATCGCAACGCGCAGCGCTCAGGTCCTTCGCGAGTCCGAGGAACGCGAGGCGGTCCGAGCGAACGCAAAGTGAAGCCGGCTCTCCTGGTCATCGCCGGTCCGAACGGAGCCGGGAGACGACGGTCACCGGACGCCTGAGGGAGGACCACTGGAGCGAGGGACTCGAGTACCTCAACCCCGACCCCCGCGCAGGGATCTCGCTCGATTCATGCTGCCTCGCCGTGCTTTGGGCCGGAGAGAAGCGTACGCCGGGCTTCACCGGCGGTGAGGGACGCGTCCCGGTCGGTACGCCAAGCTTCACCGGCCGTGCGGCGGGGTTCACCGTCGGGGAAGGACGCGTCCTCGCGCGTCCCGCAGCCGGTGCCGCCGTGGAAGCGCGCTTCACCGGCGGTGCGCCGGGCTTCACCGCCGGTGGAGGACGCGTCCCCGGCGAGGAAAGACGCGCAGTCGCGCGTCCCGCAGGCGGCACCGCCGGGGAAGCGCGCTTCACCGACGACCGACGACGAAGCTCGTTGCACTGCCGGGGAAGGCCGCTTCACCGCCCGCGAGACGCCTCTCCCCGCCCGTACGTCCGCCCGAACGCCCTCCCTCAGCGCGGCGCTCCCTGACGCAGCCACTGGTCGAAGCGCGTGGCCCCGATGCGCGGACGACCCTGGGAGCGGAGAGACCGCTCGTCGACCTTCGTACCGAAGTACCGCGCCTCGGGGTCGCTTTGGACCTGCCGCTTGTCCCCCTTCGCCTGGAGGTATCGCCGCACGAGCTCGTCGATGCCCATGGCCTCCGGTCCGGCGACGTCGATCGTGCCGTCGAGCGGCGGCTGGACCGCCACGTCCGCGACCGCGGCCGCGACGTCGTCCGCGGCGAGCGGCTGCATGAGGCCTCGAGGGAGCCGCACCGTGTTCCCCTCCGTGCTCGCGTCGGCGATCTGGCCCAGGAACTCGAAGAACTGGGTCGCCCGCACGATCGTGTACGGGACCTTGGCCCCCTTGATCGCCTTCTCCTGAGCGATCTTCGCGCGCATGTAGCCGCTGTCGGGGTTGCGGTCGGCACCGACGATCGACAGGGCCACGTGGTGCTTCACGCCCGCCCGCGCCTCTGCCGGGAGGAGGTTCCTAGCGGAGGTCTCGAAGAACGAGAGGACGGCTTCGTCCTCGAACGACGGCGAATTGGCGACGTCCACGACGACGTCCGCGCCCGAGAGCGCCGCGTCGAGACCCTCGCCCGTGAGGACGTTCACCCCCGACTGAAGAGAGGCCGCGACGACTTCGTGCCCGGCGTCGCGGAGCTTCTTCACGAGCTTCGTCCCGATGAGCCCACTGCCACCGATGACTACGATCTTCATGGCCGGAGATCGTGCAAGAAGCGGTCACGCGCCGAACGCCTGAGCCGTCAGAACGCCCCCCGCACCCCGACCCCGCCCGCTCGGTCTCCCGCCCAGGGCACGACCGAGACCTGCTCGCGCGGCGGACGGGCCGGCGACGCCGCGTACCAGAGGGCGCCGCACGCGAGCACCGCCGCCCCTCCGAGCCCGACGCCGAGCCCCACGTTCGCGAGCGACACGGCGTCGTGCGCGCGCCCGAACGCCGGGTCGCCCGGCGTGGCCTCGCACTGCCGGCTGCCGATCGAGCAGCTCGACGGCACCTCGCTCAGCCCGACCGCCGCGATGACGGCGCCGGTGACCGCGGCGATCGCGCCCGCGCCGGCCACGACGAGCGGCAGGATCGGCTTCCTCGGCGCGGGCGGCGGCGGCGTGGTCGCGCCGCGCGCGGCGGACAGCGCCTCGGGGACCGGGAAGGTCGCGACCACGCCCCGGCCCTTCTCGCCCTGGTCGATCACGACGGTCACCTCCACCTCGCGCCCCGCGTGCACGAAGCGCACGACGTGCTTGCCCGGGTCGAGGTCGTACGGCCTCCCGTCGTCCAGGCGCGAGGCCACCGGCTGATCGTCGACGAGCACCGCCGTGTCGGGCAGATCCGCGCCCGCCGGGTCGCGCGCCGCGAAGCTCACGCTCGGCACCAGCCGATCGAGCTCCTCGCCGAAGCGCGCGCAGTCGGCCTGGATGAGCGCCGGGCACGAGCTCTGCGCGCACGCGAAGAAGGTCTGCCGCGCGCTCGTGAGCCGGCCCGCGTCGCGCAGGTCCTGCCCGCGCCCGTGGGCGTCGAGGCAGTCCTCCTTCGTCCCCGCGCGGCACGCCCGCTCGCCGGCCCACGCCCAGAACGCGAAGAGCACCAGCGACAGCGCCGCGACCCACCGCCAACGACTCCCCGTCATGCCTCTCCTCCTCGGTCGCGCCTCAGATGCAGCTCGGCTTGAAGACCTTCTTCGTGCCCTCGAAGTAAAACGGCGGGTCGCAGTCGGCCTTCGCGCTCGGCACCTGCGGGGCCGCGGCGGCATGCACCACGGTCGGGGGCGCGTCCACCCTGCGCGGGGCCACCGCCGCGCGCACGGAGCGCAACGCCGGCGCCGGGCTCGCCGCCGGTGCGCTGGACGCGGCCGACGGCGCCATCGCGAGGAACGACGTGGCCCCCGCGGAGGGCGCGGGCGCCTCGACCGGCGGAGGCGAAGGGGCGACCGTCGAGACGACCTCCGGCGGCGCGGGCGTCTCCGGGAGGGGCGGCGCGGCCTGGCGCGCCTCGAGCGCCCCGAGCAAGGCGCCCGACATCGCGACCGAGACGGCCGCGACCACCCACGGCAGCCGCCGCGCGCGCGGACGCTCTTCGTCCGCCGCGAACGGCGCGTCCGCCGGGTCGCCGACGAGCATGGCCGCCTCCGACCGCGACGACGGCGGCCCGCTCGGGGTCACCACGCGCGCGCTCCCGCGCACCCGCGTCACCCCCGACTGGGGCCCGCCCGGCGACGCCGCCATCACCTTCGACAGGGATCGCCAGCTCTCCTCGTTCGACGCGAGCACCTGCTGGCGCCGCTCGAGGTACTCCGCGCCGCGCGCCTTCGCCCACGCGGCCACCTCGAGCGCGCTGGCCGCGGGCGCCGCGCGGACGAGCGCCGAGAACATGTCCGCGGCCGTCGCGTAGCGATCCCCCGGCGCGGAGGCCGTCGCCTTCGCGACCACCGACGCGAGCCGCTCGACCACGTCGAGCCGCGGCGCCTCCTCGTGGAGCACGGCCGCGAGGATTTGCGCGTCGGTGCGGCCCGCGTGGAGCCGGCGCATCGCGAGGAGCTCCCAGAGCACGACGCCGCAGGCATAGACGTCCGTCGCGCGGGTCGCGTCGTCGCCGCGCACCTGCTCCGGCGCCATGTACGCGAGCTTGCCCTTGAGCAGGCCCTCGCGGGTCACGTGCGCGCTGGAGCTCGCCTTCGCGATCCCGAAGTCGAGGAGGCGCGGGATGCCGTCGACGCTGACCATCACGTTTTGCGGCGACACGTCGCGGTGGATGACGCCGAGCGGCTGGCCCGTCTCGTCGGTGGTCTCGTGCGCGGCGTGGAGGCCCGAGAGGATGCCCGACGCGATCGCGACCGCCACCCGCACCGGGATGCCGTCGCGGCTCGCGCACGCCGCCCGGAAGAGGCGGTCGAGGGGCACGCCGTGCACGTACTCCTGCACGAGCACCACCTCCTCGCCGTCGAGCACGATGTCGAGCACCGGCACGACGTTGGGGTGGTGGATCTTCGACGCGATCTCCGCCTCGTCGCGGAACATCGCGACGAAGTCCGGGTCCTCGGTGAACTGCGGGTGCAGCCGCTTCGCGGCCACGATGCGGCTGAAGCCGTCGTCGCCGACCAGGCGCGCGATGTGGATGGTCGCCATCCCGCCGCGCGCGATCGGCGCATAGAGGACGTAGCGCCCGAACGTGCGGGCCTCGTCCCGAGGCTCCAGCGACGCGTGCGTCGCGTCGGGACGTGGATGCGCGAACTCGCCCATCGTCGTTTCCTTCACTCGAACAGCTGGATCGCCGAGCCGTTGGTCCAGAAGTAGATGTCCTGGAACGAGCCGTCGGCGCCGATCGCCGTGCCCCATACGGAGCGGGAGTAGTTGTGGTTGGTCGGGGAGAAGCCGGAAGCGGCGCCGATTCCCAAGCTCAGGTCGGGCAAGTTCTCGAGGGTCGAGACGAGGGAGTCGGGCGTGAACGGGCCGCTGTGCGCCAGCAGGCCCGCGATGAAGATGCGCGCGTCGATGTACCCCTCGAGCGAGGTGAAGCTCGGCTGCTGCTGCGCGCTCGAGACCAGGCCGCGGTACGCGCTCACGATGTCGCTCGTGTCGGTCTGGTAGTTGGGGACGACCTGCGAGACGACGACGTCTTGCGTGTAGGGCGCCGGGCCCGACGGGGTCTGCACGGTGCCGGCCTGCACGAGGTTCTGCGCGAGCGCGTTCGGGCCGACGAAGGAGACGTTGCTGAAGTACAAGGTGAGGCGCGTGGCCTTCTGGAGCGACGCCTGCTGCGCGTCGTTCGCGTACTGCCACTGGCGGATGCCGGTGATGAAGTCCGTCGCCGCGCCGTACGTGTCGGTCATCATGACGCCGACGGTGTGCTGGGCCGAGTCGGCCGCGAGGAGCGACGCGAGGTACGCCGCGGCGCCCGTGACCTGCGCGGGGACGCTGGTCGTGTCGTTGCGCGTGTAGCGGAAGCGCGCGATGGGCGTCGTGGCGTTCGCGCTCGCGGGGAAGCCGCCCTTGATGGCCGTGTAGGCGGCGACCAGGCCGCCGTACCCGGCGTCGCCGAAGGTGTCGTTCTGGTCGAACGAGACCAGGTGCTGGTAGTCGGGCACGCCCTCGAGGAAGAAGTACTCGAGCGTGGCGTAGGCCTCGTCGGCGTAGCTCGCGCGCACGTTGAACACGTACCTGGCGCACGGCCCCGCCGACGTGTCGCGGAGGATGGTCGTCGCGCCGGTGAAGGCGCCGAAGAAGATGGTGCCCGTCTCGAGCGACACCGGCGCCGCGCGGACCATCGTCGGCGTGCCGACGTTGCCGAGGAACGCGAGGACCGCGTCGTCCCCCCGGTCGAGCGCCGTCGTCGACACCGCCGGCGCGCCCGACACGGTCGGGTCGTCGGTCGTCGGGCAGCGCGGCGGCGTCGTCATCGCCTGCGCCGCGGTCAGCGTGAGCGCGTCCTGCTGCGCGATGTCGGGCTCGTACTGGTCGTCCTTGAAGTCGAGCACCAGCTGCCGCCCTCGGATGCCGCCCGCCGCGTTCTGCGCGTCGAAGGCCATCGACACGCCGAGCTTCATGTCCGTCCCGAGCTCCTGGTTCGGGCCGGAGATGGGCGCGCTCATGCCGATGCGGACCGCCGCCGCGTCGGTCGACACGCACGCCGCGCGCGACCCCTGCATCTCGCACACGAGCGACCCGCCGCAGTCGGAGTCCGTCGCGCAGGTCTTCGTATCGAAAGTCGGTGAGCACGAAGCCGCCAGCGCGGTCAGGACCGCGCCGACGGCCCCCAGCCGTCGTCCCCGCATGCGGGGCTCCAAGAGCACGCGCCGCGCCAAGGCCCGCGAGCGGTCGGCCCCGCGAGAATTCCCGGCAGGCCGCTCGCGCCCGCCTGCCCGGCGCTGCAGCCTGTAGGCGTCGCTGATGCCCGCAGGCCGCAGCGGTTCACGCGTACGTCTTGCGCGGGAAGAGATCGTTCACGGCGTCCTCGACGCGATCGGGGAAGACGAGGCCCTCGAGGTGATCGATCTCGTGCTGCAGGCAGCGCGCTTCGATCGCGTCGGCGTCGATGCGGACCGGCGCGCCGCTGCCCGGCTCGAAGCCCGCGACGGTCACGCGCTCGGCGCGGGCGACGTTCCCCGTGAGGTGCGGCACGCTCATGCAGCCCTCGCGCATGACGACGGGCGCCGAGCGCCACACGATCGTGGGGTTGCACAGGACGACGAGCCCCGCGCACGAGCGGGCCTGACGGTGACCCGTCACGTCCACGCAGAAGACGCGCGCCGCCTCGCCGACCTGGGTCGCGGCCAGCCCGACGCACGCCGGCGAGACCCGCATCGTCGCGACCAGCGCGTGCGAGAGGGCGACCACGCCGGGATCGCACGGATCCACCTCGATCGCGGGCAGCGCCAGCCGCGCGTCGGGGGTCTTCAGCACGCGGCGCACCGAGATGCGGTACGCGCCGCTCGATCGGCGCTCGTGATCCTCGAGGTCGGGAGCCCCCGTGGCAGTGAACTTCGCTCTGGCCATGCGTTCGCCTCCGGCCCGGCGGCCAAAGCACGCGATGCGCCAGCGCTTACTTGAGGGTAGCCGACCAGGTGCCGTCGGCGGAGAGCGAGGCATACTGCGGGGAGCCGACGCTGATCATCCCGTCGGTGAGCTCCGGCGTGCCGCTGGACGCGTCGTAGGTCGCGGTCATCGAGCCGGTCATCTGCACGGTCATGAAGGCGTCCGTGTACGTGCCGTTGGCGACGGTGACCGTCAGCATCTTCGTCGGGCAGTCGAGCATGCCGGAGAGGTCGGCGCTGAAGATGCCGCCCATCATGTCCATGCCCGAGAGCTTGGCGCCCGGCGCGATGGTGAGGGTCGATAGCGGGATTTCTCCGGCGCTCGTGTTCATCACCGAGCCCTGGAGGGTGATGGAGAGCGTGCCGGTCCAGGCAAACGAGAAGAGCGAAGCGAGGCCGCCCGCGTCGGACCCCACCTGCGTCATGAACATCCCGGTGTAGGTCCCGGGCTCGCATTCGAACGTCACGCCGGCCGGGGCCGCGTCGCTGGACGTGAAGACCATCCCCGTCGAGGCGTCGTCGCCGCTCGAAGCGCCACCGCCCGCGTCGCTCGCCGGGTTGCCCTCGTCGTCCCCGGAGGACGCACCCGAGCCGCCGAGGGCGCCGCCGTGGCTCCCGCACGCCACGCAGACCCAGCCCGAGAGGAAGGCGCCAGCCCCCAGCCCGACCCGCCTCGATTGAGAGCCCATGTCCGAGCCATTGGGCGCAGGTCGCCCCTTCCGTCACGTCATGGGACCGATTCGACCGCCGCTTGCACCGCAGACGCAAAAAGACTGTCGGGCCATCGCTTGCGGAACGCAGCCGCCGCGGCCCGCGCCTCGTCGCCACGCGACGCCTTCGCCAGGGCCTCGACGCGCATGGCGTCGCGCTCCTCGCCGAGGATCGGCGCCGCGAACGTGCGCCGGTGCCGCTCGAGGCGATCGAGCGCTCGGTCCGGGTCGCCCTGGGCGAGAGCGGCGCGCGCCTCGTCGAGGAGGACGCGCTCGGCGGAGAGCTGCGAGGAGCGCGACGGGAGACTCGACGGCGCCTGGGCGGCGGGCGCGGACGGCGCGGCGGGGGCCGCGACGACCGGCGGAGGCGCAGGCGCCGCGGGCGGCGGCGGGGGGAGCGGCGGCGGCGCGGGGCGATCGACGTACACGACGCGCGAGGCCGGCGGCGGCGCCAAGACCGCATAGAGCCCCGCGCCGGCGAGCCCGCCCGCGAGGAACGCGACGGTCGCGACCCGGGCCATGGCCCCGAGCGACGCGCGCGAGCCGGCGATTGACGCCCCGCCCGCGAGGGGCAGCGCGGCGAGGGCCGCCATCAGGCGGGAGCGGGCGCGCGTGCGCACCTCGGGCGGCGCCGGATTGAGGTCCCGCAGGCGGGCGAGCCCGCGCGCGAGCTCGCCGTCGAGGGGCGGGGCGGATCGGTCACCGGGCCCCCTTCGCGTTGCGCAGGCGCGTCACGACGACCGCGAGCTGCTCGCGCGCGAGGCGCAGGCGCGAGTAGGCCGTGTTTAGCCGCAGGTCGAGGGTGTGGGCGATCTGCGGCATGGGCACCTCGTCGATGTCGTGCATGACGAGGACCGCGCGCTTGTCGAGGTCGAGGAGCTGGAGCGCGGCGAGGAGGAGCTCCCGATCTTCGCTGGCCGACGCGCGCTCGTCCGCGAGGGGCTGCTGCGACGGAGGCTCGCCGGAGCCGTCGAGGACCTCGACGCGGTGCCGCGCGAGGCGGCGGTGGTCCGCCGCGACGCGGTACGCGAAGCCGAAGAGCCAGGGGCGGAGGGGCCGCTTGCCGTCGTAGTCGGCGAGGTGCGCATGTACCTTCAAGAAGACCTCGTGCACCAGGTTTTCACGGTCCGCGTCGTGAATGCCCAGGCGGCGCAGCGTTGCCCACACGTAATCGAAATGCTCGTCGAAGATCGCGCCCAGGTCGGGCGGCGACCGCGACGGAGCGAGGTTCATGTCGTCCATTGGGTCGACCGGGGCCGATCCGTCACCGGAAGTGGACGACGAAGCCGGCGGCGGCGGCGAGCGCGACGAGCGGCGAGGTCCACGCGTCGTCCCCCCCGACGAGCAGGTGGGCGCGGCGGAGGTCGAAGGCCGCGTCCACGTGCGCGCGGAGCGAGAGCGCCCGGGTGAGGGGCCACTCGGCGCCGGCGCGGGCCCCCGCCGTCACGAAGAGCGCGGTCGCGGAGCGCGGGTCGGTGATGCCGGCGCTCTCGGCGCGGAAGAGCCCCAGCGAGCCGAGGGCGCAGAGCGAGGTCACCCCGAACCGCGCGCAGGGAGCGAGCGTGGCCTGGCCGGACCAGGCGCGGACGCGCCCGGGCGCGACGGGGTCCGCGCCGGAGGCGGGCGAGTCGGCGCGGACCTCGAGCGCCAGCGACGCGCCGGGCGTCGCCAGGCCGGCGAACGCGGCGAGCGCGCCGGTGGGCCCGGGCTCCGCGTCGACGACGCCCAGGAGGTCGACCCCGAGGAAGGGCGCGACCGCGCGGGGCGGAGGAGGAGGCGGAGGCGCGGGGGGCGGAGGGGCCGGCGGAGGCGGAGGCGCGGACGGCGGCGGCTCCGGGGTGGGCTGGGCGGGCGGCGGAGGCGCGGGGGCCGGCTCCGGGTCGGTCTTCGGGAGGGAGTCCATCGCGATGCTGATTGCGAGCGCCGCGGCGTCGAAGAGCTCCGCGCACGTGGTCTGGTTCGAGGAAAGCGTGCGCGTCCCGTGGGCGAGGCCCTCGGCGTCCACGAGCTGGAGGCGCGCCCGGTAGCCACGCTCCCGTTCTCGCCCGCCGCCCCCTTCGCGCCAGACCTGCACGACCACGGTCTGCCTGGCCCACGGGAAGAACGGGTCGTAGCCGAGCCGCGCGGC
Organism: uncultured delta proteobacterium; assembly: GCA_963797395.1. Lineage (GTDB taxonomy): Bacteria > Myxococcota_A > Polyangia > Polyangiales > Polyangiaceae > Palsa-1150. Next base: position 1,262,315 of record CAWCPA010000006.1, on the reverse strand, counting down.
GACCGCGCTCCGCAGCGCGCCGTCGTCCGGGCACGACGCCGCCTCGGGCGCGCGAGCATAGATGAGACGCGCGGACGGGCTGCCGTACGCCGGAGCCGCGGCGGTGAGCGCGGCGCACCCCAGACAGGCCGGGCCTACGGTCGAGATCCAGGCGGAAGACACGCGAACGACGCCCGACGATACGCCATCAAGGAGCGAGCTGCGCGCTCCACCTGCAGCTCATCGCCCCGAGGGCCGGCGAGGACTGGAGCGTCCCCGCGACGAGGGACGGGACCCCGCCGTCGTCGTCGTAGTTCGCCTGGATCGGACCGGTGCCGCCGACCGTGCCCATGAAGTCGGACGACATGAAGGCCACCGGCCCCTCGGTGCCCGTGAACTTTCCGGTCGAGCAGTCGAGGGTGCCCTCGATCGCGGCGATCTCCTGGACGCCGGCCATCTCCGTCGAGAACGACGCGTCGGGCGGCAGCGCGAGGATATGGGCCCCCGCCGGGCGCAAGTCGAGCGAGAGGGTGCCGCTCGCAGAGATGCCGTCCGCGGAGATGGGGACGGCGCTGTCGATGGCGCTGCCGCCCGCCGCGCACTGGTAGGTGCCGACGTACGTCCCCGGCGCGCAGCTCGCTTCGTAGGGAATGCCCGCGTCGTTCGAGCCGAGATTCGAGCGACGTGCCACACGCCGCGAGGCCCGCCATCGCGAGGCTCGTCACCAGGCACGGCGCGAAGCGTGACGAGATTCGGGCCGCGGCGGACACACCCATTCCTTAGCGCTCTGGCCCTCGCGGTGACAACCGCCCTACGAGCGGGTAGCGTCGAACGCGTGTCCAAGAGCCAGACGAGAAAAGACTCGCCGCTGGTCGTCGCGGCCGCCGCGCTGGACGAGGAGCTTCGCCGCTACGACGCGCTGGCCGACGAGGCGAAGCGCGCGACCATCAACAGCGGCAAGACGCTCCTCCGCGCGGTCGCGCTGGTGAACGAATCGAACGAAAAGAGCGAGATCATCCAGGAGAAGCTCCGCGCCCTCGTGACGCAGATCGAGGAGGCGCGCGTGCGCCAGGTCGAGAGCCTGAACGCGCTGCTGCAGGCCGCCGAGCGGGCGCAGGCGCGCTCGGAGCAACACGACGCGCTGGTCAAGCGGTTCGCCGCGCTGGGAGACTCGGCGCGCCAGGTCCAGACGCTCGCGGCGGACCTCGACACGAAGCGGCGCGAGGGCTCCAACGAGGGCGAGATCCTCTCGGGGCTCGGCGACGTCGAGGCGCAAATCTCCGCCGTCGTCGCCGAGGCCGACGCGCTCGCGACGCTCGCCGAGGAGCAAGACTGGGCCGACCTGCACCGGCAAGCGGACGCGGCGCGACAGCAAATCCTGTCGATCAAGAACAAGCTGGCGGCCGCGCGCCGCGACGCGGCGACGCGCGCGCCGTCCTGAGACGCAAGCTCCTAACCGCCGGCTCGACGACGCGACGAAGGCCCCGCTCCTCCATGCGTACGGGGTGTGAGGGCCACGCCTCTCACTTCGCGCAGCGGAAGCCGATGCCGTAGCTGCGCTTCGTCGGCGCGTCCTTGTAGCGGAACGTCGGCCGCACCCACGACGCGTACGAGCCGTTCCACGAGCCGCCGCGGATGACCTTCTCGTCGCCCGACGCCGGACCCTTCGGCGCCATCTGCTCGTCCTTGCCGTAGTCGCCGTACCAGTCGGCGACCCACTCCCAGACGTTGCCGACCACGTCTTGCACGCCGTACCGCGATGCCCCCTTCGGGAAGCTGCCGACCGGCGCCGTGTTCGGAAAGCCGTCGTCGGAGTCGTACATCGCCTTCTCTTCGACGCCGTTCTTCTGCCCCCACGCGACGCACTCCTTGCCGCACGCGTTGAGGTGCCCGGCGGCCGGGTCGTCGTCGCCCCACGGGTACTTGCGCCCGTCGGGCCCGCGGGCCGAGAACTCCCACTCGGCCTCGCTCGGGAGGCGGCCGCCCTGCTCGTGGCAAAACTTGTCGGCCATCTCCCAGTCGACGCAGTTGATCGGGTGGTTGCCGCGCTTGTCGGGGTCGCGAATGTTGCAGAGCGGGTCGAAGGCCTTGTGGTCCTTGTCGGCGATGCCCGCCCAGTCGTTCGTGGAGCCGGCGCGCTTGCACCGCCCGGCGTCGCTGCACGCGCGGTAGCGGTCGACCGTGACCTCGAACTCGTCGATGCAGAAGGGCTGGAGCGTGACCTGGTGCGAGGGCTTCTCCATCGCGAGCCCGTCGTCGCTGCCCATGAAGAAGCTGCCGCCCGGGATCGCGATCATCCCGGCGGGGCACGTCATCGGCACGATCGCCGCCGCGGACGCGGAGGGCGAGGAAGAAGCGGTCGGCGCCGCAGACGCCGACGGCGCCGGCGTACGCGCCGCCAGGTCCGACGGCGCGCTCCCCGCCCCCTTGCCGCCGAGCGCGAAGACCGCCGCGCCGACCGCCGCGAGGCCCGCGACCCCCAGGCCCACGAAGAGCCCCGTCTTGGTCGTGCCGCCGCCGCCCGTGGTCGACTTCGACACGGACGGAGCCGTGTTCGTGGGGGAACCGGCGTCCCAGTTCGCGGCGACGGTCGCGGCGTTCGGCAAGGGCGCCGAGAGCGCCTGGTGCGAGGGCACCGCGCCCGGCGACACCGGGACGCGCGAGGGCGGGGCCTGCGGCGACGTGTCCGTCATCCCCCGCATCGGCGTCATCGCCACCGCCTGCCGGAGCGCGTTCCAGAACTCGCCGGCCGTCTGCCACCGGTCCGTCGGCTTCACGGCCAGCGCCTTCGCGAGCACCGTCTCGAGCCCCTCGTCGACCTCGACGCCGAAAGCCCGCGGCGTCGGCCGCTTCTCGGGGTTCGCCGACGAGAACGCGAGCTGGATGAAGTCGTCGCCCTCGAGCGGCTCGCGCCCGGTCACCGTCTCCACGAAGATGAGCGCGAGCGCGAACACGTCCGTCCAAGGGCCCGTCGAGCCATGCGAGCGCGAGAACTGCTCGGGCGCGCCATACGCCGGCGTGAAGCTCGTCACCTGCCCGCTCGTCTTCGTGAACGTGCCGGCCATCTTCTGCGCGTCCGACACGACCTTCGCGATGCCGAAGTCGAGGAGCTTCACCGTGGCCTCGCCGCGCGCGTCGCCGATCACGAACACGTTCCCCGGCTTGACGTCGCGGTGGGCGACCCCCTTGCGGTGCGCGAGCGCCAGCGCCTCGCCCGCCGGCTGCAGCAGCATGACCGCGTCGTGCGCGGAGCGGAGCGGCAACCCCTGGGCCTTCTCGCTCGCGAGCACCTCCTCGAGCGTCGCGCCCTCGAGCCACTCGAGCACCATGTACGGGATGCGCTCGCCCTTCGGCCCGTCGAGCATCCCGATGTCGCGCGCCTGCACGATGGCCGCCGTCCGCGCCGACAGATCGGCGAGGAGCGTCCCCTCCTGAATGAACTCGTCGAGGAGCTTCTGCCGGTCCGCTTCGGAGAAGTCACCGAGCGACTTGAACACCTTGAGCGCCACCGGGCGCTTCCAGATGGTGTGCATCGCCTTGTAGACCGTCGCGAACCCGCCCTCGCCGACGATGCTCTCGACCGCGTACTTATCGGCGATGGTGCGACCGATGAGCTTGAGGGTGTCGCTATGAGGCAAGGGGTGGCTCCAGGGTTCTTACGTGCAGGCAGGGAGCGAGTTTCGGCGCTTCCTGCGACGAAACGCGAACGCGAGACCCAGCAGCGAGACCGCCGTCGACGGCGCCGTCGACGACAGCGCTGGTGCCCCGACCCGCGCAAGGGACCACTCGTGCACGCTCCCAACGCTATCACGGTGGAGCACGTTCACGTTTCCGCGGCGGCGCGCGGCGACCCTCTTGGAAGGCCTTCAACAAGCTCGGGAAAGGCAGTGCGTTGCCCTCGCCGGAAGGCCTACCTCGGCGCCGTCTCGTCCGGCTGCGCGACGCCCTTGACCGGAGGCGCTCTTTGCGCGAGTCTCCGCGCCCTTCCGGGTGCCCTACCCGCCCCTACGGGGGTGGGGGCTCGGCGGTGGTGTTGCCCAGGTAGCTCAGTTGGTAGAGCAGGGGATTGAAAATCCCCGTGTCGGCGGTTCGATTCCGTCCCTGGGCACTTCTCGTCCCGGAGGCCTGTCGCGATCGAAGTCTTCGCTCGGAGCCGGGGCGGTCGGCCCGCTCAGACCGCGGACAGGAGGTCCGAGAGGTCGTTCGCGTGGTCCTCTTCGTCCGCGAGGATCGTCTCGAACATGCGGCGGCTGGTCGGGTCGGCGTTCCCGAACCACTGAATGAGCTTGCGGTAGATCTCGATGACGACGCGCTCCGCGACGAGGTCGTCCTCGATGAGCTTCTCGAGGGTCTGCATCCCCCCGCCGTACTCGGTCGACGAACGCGGCGTGACCGTGGCGGGGTTGAAGTCGGGGTCGCCGCCAAGCTGATCGATGCGCTCGGCGATGAGCATCATGTGCCGATGCTCGTCCTCGGCGTGCTCCGCGAACTCGTCGGCGACCTGCGGGTTGTCGATGCCCGTCGCGACGATCTGGTGGTGGCGATACCGGAGGACGCACAGGATCTCGGCCGCGAGGGCCTGGTTCAGGAGCTCGTGCGTACGCGCGAGGTCGAGGGGGTAGTCCTCGGTGACGGCGCCGTTGAGAATGGACTTCTTGGCGTCTTGCCGCACCTTGGCCACGTCGAAGAGGCCATCGGTGCCATTTTGCGCCTGGGTTTGCGAGTTTGCCATGCCCCGTCCGGAGGCGATGCGCGTGCCAGCGGGCTCGGGCACCGAGATGGGCAGAGCCGGTGCCCGTGCCGCCGCCCGGAGCCCGGCTACTTCTTCATCAACGCGGTGTAACGGCGCTGCATCTCCTCGGGCGCGATCTCTTCGATGTTGTGACCGAGAATCCACTCGTGACCGAACGGATTGCGCACGGACCCCGAGCGCTCGCCGTAGAACTGATTGACGGGCTTGCGCACGACCTTGGCGCCCGCGCTCACGGCGCGCTCGATGAATGCGTCGGCGTCGTCGACGTGGAGGTGAATCGAGAACGTGGTGCCCCCGACGCTCTCGGGACCCGTGATGCCGCTCTCGGGGTACTCCTCGGACAGCATCAGCGTGGTGCCCCCGAGATCGAGCTCGGCGTGGCCGACGCGGCCGCTCGGCTCCGTCAGGCGATACTTCTCTTTCGCGCCGAAGGCCTTCTCGTAGAACGCGATGGCGGCGGGCGCGTTGCGGACGCGGAGATAGGCGTAGAGCTCGTGAATGACCATGGGCTTTCCCTCCGGGCGAGACGACGGGGGCAAGCATGGCGCGCGACGCGCCCGGCGTCTTGAACGGATTTGACCTCAGCGCTCGGGCACGTGGTTCGGGGCGGCCGGGCCGATCGTCCGGTAACGGCCGGGCGTGATGCCGCTGAACGCGTGGAACTCGCGCGAGAAGTGCGACTGATCGCTGTAGCCCGCATCGAACGCGAGCGCGGCCCACGGCGCGTCCGGCGCGAGGCGCGCGCGCTCGAGGACGCGCTGGAAGCGGAGGACGCGGCAAAACTGCTTCGGTCCGAGGCCGACCGTCTCGCGGAAGAGCGCGATGAAGTGCCGGTGGCTGTACCCGCTGCCGCGCGCAGCCTCGGCCACGGGCGCGCTCGCGCGGAATTGCTCGAGCGCCCGCGCGATCGCGGGGTGCACGCGTCGCACGCAGCGGAAACGCGTGAGGTGACGAGAGAGGAGCAGCGCCTCGAACAGCTCGAGCCTTCGCTCGGCGGACCGCGCCTCGGCGAGCCGCGCGCGCCACTCGCCCGCTTCCGCGCCCCACAGGTCTTCGAGGGGCGTGTGCCGCTCGGCGAGCTCGGCGGCGGCGACCCCGAGGAGGAGGCTCGCGGCACCCGGAAGGAGCTGCGCGCCGACGGACGCCGCGGGCCGGGAGACGTCCCGCACGTAGAACGCCGAGCGCGGGCCGCCCACGATCGCGTGCCCGATTGTGCGCGCCGCCCCGGACGGCTCCTCGAAGATGCGGAGCGGATGCTCCGAGAGCCGGAACACGAGGCTCACGCCTCCCGTCGGGAGCACCCGCTCGCGCGGGGCCGCCGGCACGGACGAGCGCCCCACGGGCGCGGGCCACTCGTCCGTGGTCCACAAGGCCTTCACGAAGGGTCGAAGGGCCGGGCCGGGTGGTCGCGTGAGCATGGCCTCGGTCCCGAGCTTAGCCGCGCGGGCAGCGGGCTGCTCGCGCCGTTTGCTATGCCTGTGAGCTCATGGATTCCGAACGACTGCGGCAGCTTCAGGCCCCCCTCAAGGCACGGTACAAGGAGCACCCGGCCGAGGCGATCCTCACCACGCACGCGCGCGGCGTCGTCGACCAGACCACGCTGACCTGCGCCATCGTGAGCGGCAAGCCGGGCGTGCCCGCGGGCCCGGGCCGCGGGGTGGGCGGCGACGGCACCCACGCGAGCCCCGAGGCGATGCTCCTCGAGGCCCTCGTCGCGTGCACCGGCGTGACGCTCGCCTCGGTCGCGACCGCCATGAGCCTCGTGCTCCGGTCGGCCACGATTGACGCCGAAGGCGACGTCGACCTCCGCGGCACCCTCGGCGTCTCGCGCGAGATCCCCGTGGGCATCACGCGCGTTCGCCTGCGGCTCGCGCTCGACACCGACGCGCCCGCGGAGAAGCAGGCGAAGCTCCTCGAGTTGACCGAGCGCTACTGCGTGGTCTTGCAGACGCTCTCGAAGTCGCCGGCGGTCGAGGTGCGCCTCGACGCGGGCCCACCTGCCGCGTGACCGAGGCGGCTCGCTAGCGACGGTGCCAGCCGCGCCCGAGGCGAACGGCCGCGTGCGGCCGCGCGACCCAGTAGCCGTGCATGCCGACCGGATGCCACGGGTGGTGCAGCCACCCGCCGTACCGGTACGGGCCCCAGCCCCACGGCGAGACGTACCAGGTCCACCCGTACGACGGCGTGTACAGATACGTGTAGGGCACCCCTTCGCTCTCGGTCGCCTGCGCGCCGGCCGGCACCCACACCCAGCCCTGGTTGGCGAGCCAGATCCACTGGCCGGTGGGGTACGAGTAGACCTGCTGCTGGGCAGCCGCGGGCGGAGCCGGAGGGGCGGGCTGGGCGGCCTGCGCGGGAGGAGGCGGAGGCTGCGCGGGCTGCGCCGACGGCGACTGCGCCGTGTAAGGCTCGTCGGCGTCGGGCGGCGCGGCGGGAGGAGGCGGAGGCGTCGCGGGCTGCTCGTCTTCGTCCATGGCCGCGCCGCAGCCCGTGATGCCGGCGATTCCAGAAATAAGAAGGGCGAGGATCGCCCCGTTCGAACGCGCGCTGAGGTTCATGATGGTTTTCGTAATCATGCCACGAGCCCGGTGCACGTCCCCCGTTTGTGCGGCACGCGCCAGCGTGGCACATTGCGCCAGCCGCCGGAGCTCTGCCGGGACAATCGTGCGCGGAGGTCAATGGGCCGGCGCCGCGCCTTGCGCCCGCGCGGCTTGCGCGCGGGCGGCGGCAAACGCGATCTGTCCGCGCTCGGCGACGATCTCGCGCGTGGAGGGCGCGAGCTGCGCCGCGAGATCGAGCTTGCGGAGGGCGTCGTCGCGGCGATCGGCGCGCGCGTCGTCCCAGGCTTCGCTCGCGAGCGCCTTGACCGCGCGCGCGGCGACGTCCTTCGCGTGCGAATCCGACCTGCCGAGCCGGAGCGTCGCCAGCAGCGTCTGTACGGCGGGCTCGTAGCGAGAGAGAGCGTAGTACGCCTCGGAGAGGACCGAGAGCGTGTCGCCCGCGTACGAGAGCGTGACGGCCTTCTGTGCGTCGGCGAGGGCGCCGTCGGCCTCCTTCGTGTCGAGGCGCATGCGCGCGCGCGCCGCGAGGAAGGTGGCGCAGTCGCCGGCGGCGACGGCGCGGTCGATGTCCTGCCGCGCCTCGTCGGGGCGCTTGTCGCGCCAGGCGAGGTCGGCCAGGTCGTAGTCGGGCACGCCGTCGAGCGCCTTGCAACGCGGGTTGACGTTGGCGTCGCAGGTCGCGGCGAAGGCGTGCATCGCGTCGTACGTGCCGCCCCAGCGCGGCCGCGTGGCGAGCAGGTACTCGAGCCGGACGTCGAAGCAGCCGGGGCACATGGCGGTGGCGCGATCGACCTGCGCGCGGACCTCGCGCGTCTTGGAGGGATCGAGGGCGCGGATGCGGAGCCTCATCGCGGAGACGAGCCGCGTCTTGATCCCGAGGGCCTTGCTCAGATCGGCCGCGGCGTGCTGGAAGGCGTCGTGGGCGGGGGTCGACGCGTCGGGCGGCTCGGCCACGTCGCCGCGACGCGACGCGCCCACGGCGGTCCAGTAATCGGCGCGGGCGAGATACGGCGCGAAGTGGTTGGGCGTCGCCGCGACCCACGCGTCGAGCATCGGCTCCAGCGAGGGCTCGGGCGAACCGAACGCGTCGGCGGCGCCGTCCACCCACGTCTCGCGCTTGTTGTCTGCCTCGTAGTCGTTCTGAAGCTCATCGAAGTAGCGATCGAGCTCGTCGAAACGGCGGTTTACGAGGAGGCTGCGGAACCCCGCGCCGTCGGCGTGCGCGACCGGATATCCGTCGGGCAGCGTCCCCTCCCCGCCGGCGATCGGCAGCGCCGCGGGCGGCGGCAGGGGCGCTGGATCGACGATCGGGGCGATGCTCTCGTCGCGCGCGACCTGCTCGCTGGCGAGGTCGTCCTTCGGGCTGCGCGCTTTCCTGAATTTCTGCGCCACCACGTATATGCCGACGATCCCGACGAGAATGACGCCAGCGGCCGCGGCGATGCGGCGCGCGATGCGCGAAGTCATGCCCATAGGATGACCCTACCGCGTTTGCGTTGCACCGACATGATCCCTCGCTCCGGCACCGGGGCGGAGGACCGGTCGCGGCGGCTTGGCCGGCCTTCAGCTCCCGACGACCAGGATGTTCGACGTGACGTCGGTCGACTCCGACGCGCGGATCCACTTCACGACGGGCGCCGCCAGCGGGCCCGGGTCGAGGATGGCGCGGCCGAGCGCGACCACTTCGAGATCGCGCGCGGCGATCGCGGCGGCCCAGGCGCCTTGCGGGAGGCCCGCGAGCTTCACCGCGAAGGCCCACGCCGAGTCCCGCGCGGCGTCGAGGGCGAAGTCGAAGAGCTGATCCTCCACGGACTCCACGGCCTCGATGGTCTTGAACCGCGGAGACACCTCGCCGATCACCGTCTGTACGGCGCCGACGAGCCGCGCGAGGATCGCGTTGATGCGATCGAAGTCGCCCTTCACGGCGTCGATCGCCGGACCCGGCGCGATGGTGGCCACGGCGACGCCGAGGTCGAGGTTGACGTGCGCGTTGATGCCGAGGAGAAGATGCTGGATGACGAGCACCTCGGCGTTCGAGAGCGCGTCGAACGCGAGCCGCCACGACTGCGTCGGCGCCTGACCGGACTCGTGCAGGCTCCACGCGTCGAGGAAGCGGCCCGCGAAGGTGCGATCGAGGAGATCCATCCGCGGGTTGTCGTCGAAGCCCTTCGCCACGATCGCGCGCTTGACCCCGAGCGTGACGCGCTCGTAGAGGGCCGCGAAGTACCCGATGGGCGAGGCGGCCACGAGCGCCGCGTCCACGATGCCCTCGAGCCGGCTGAGCACGTCATCGATCGTCGAAGGCGACAAAGCGCGATTCCCCCCGTTTCGGCGCGATGATGGGGCGAGGGCGCTCTCGCGGTCAAGCTAGAGCTCGCCGGCAATAGGGTCGGCACGTATCGGGCGTGCGGGCTAGAGTCTCCTTTTCTTCGGGGGGCCGAGGAACACGAAGTGATGAGCCGACCCGGCGATCCTCAGAATACGGGCGCGACCGATCCGCCGGAGCACCGCTTCCATCACCTCGTCGACGCGGTCACCGACTACGCCATCTTCATGCTCGACGCCTCCGGCCACGTCATGACGTGGAACGCGGGCGCGCAGAAGACGAAGGGCTACCTCGCGAGCGAGATCGTCGGCCAGCACCTCTCGGTCTTCTACACCCCGGAAGACCGCGCGGCCGGCAAGCCCGAGCGCGTCCTCGAGACGGTGCGGCGCGAGGGGCGCCTGGAGGACGAGAGCTGGCGCGTCCGCAAGGACGGCACGCGCTTCTGGGCCGACGTCGTCATCACGGCCCTGAAGGACCCGAGCGGCCAGGTCGTGGGCTTCGCCAAGGTCACGCGTGACCTCACCGAGCGGCGCGCCGTCAACGAGGCGCTCCGCCGCTCGGAAGAGCGATTTCGGCTGCTCGTCGAGAGCGTGCCCGACTACGCGATCTACATGCTCGACCCCGATGGGCACCTCGTGAGCTGGAACGCCGGCGCCGAGCGCATGAAGGGGTACGTCGCCCAGGAGATTGTCGGGCAGCACTTCCGCGTCTTCTTCCCGGAGGCCGACGTGGAGAGCGGCAAGCCCGCGCGCGAGCTCGAACAGGCGCTCGCGAACGGCCGCTTCGAGGACGAGGGGTGGCGCAAGCGCAAGGACGGGTCGCTCTTCTGGGCGAGCGTCATCGTCACCCCCCTCCGCGGGACCGAGGGCGAGCTCCTCGGGTACTCGAAGAGCACGCGCGACCTCACGGCCCGGCGCGCGTCCGAAGAGACGACGCGTCGCCTGCTCCGCGAGCAGGCCGCCCGCGCCGCCGCCGAGGCGAGCGAGCGGCAGCTCCGCGAGAGCGAAGAGCTCGCGCGCAGCGCGGCCCGGCGCGCCGAAGAGGAGGCGCGCAGGGCGGAGAACGCCACCCGCGTGAAGGACGAGTTCCTCGCCACGGTCTCTCACGAGCTAAGGACGCCGCTGAACGCGATGCTCGGCTACGCGTCCATCCTGCGCGACCGCATGGCGACCTCGGCGGACCCGGTCCTCCTCAAGGCGGCCGAGGTCATCCACCGCAACGCGGAGGCGCAGGCGCGAATCGTCGACGACATCCTCGACGTCTCGCGCATCGTCACGGGCAAGCTCCGGCTCGACGTGAAGCCGATGGACCTCGCGGCGGTCTGCGAAGAGGCGCTCGAGGTGGTGAAGCCATCGGCGCTGGCGAAGGGCCTGGCGCTCGTCGCGCTGCCGCCCACCGACTCCACGCTGCTCGTCGGCGATCCCGAGCGGCTGCGCCAGGTGATCTGGAACCTCCTTTCGAACGCCGTGAAGTTCACCGATCCCGGCGGGCACATCGTGCTCTCGGTCGATCGCGACGGCGGGAGGATCATCGCGACCGTGCGCGACACGGGCCGCGGCATCGCGGCGGAGTTCCTCCCGCACGTCTTCGAGCGCTTCGAGCAAGGCGACAGCTCCACGACGCGGAGGTTCGGGGGCCTGGGCCTCGGGCTCGCGATCGTGCGCCACATCGTGGAGCTCCACGGCGGCCAGGTGGACGCGGAGAGCGCCGGCCGCGGCAAGGGCGCGCTCTTCCGCGTCACGCTGCCGGTGAGGGCCGTGGCGGTCGGCGACGTCCCCGAGGAGCCCGCGCGCCCGGACGTCGCGTGCCCCGCGCCCTCCGACGTCGTGTCGTCGCTGAAGGGCGTGAGCGTCGTGGTGGTCGACGACGATCCGGACGCGCGCGACCTCCTCTCCTTCACGCTGTCGGCCGTGGGCGCGCTGGTGGAGACGGCGGAGTCGGCCGCCTCGGGGCTCGAGGCCGTGCGGCGCATCCGCCCGGACGTCCTCGTGAGCGACATCGCGATGCCCGGCGAAGACGGCTACACGCTCATCCGGCGCATGCGGGCCCTCCGGCCGGGCGAGGGCGGCGGCATCCCGTCGATCGCGCTCACCGCATATACGCGGACCGAAGACCGGACGCGCGCGCTCGCCGCCGGCTTCACCACGCACGTCGGCAAGCCGGTGAATCCGCAGGATCTGGTCGCGGCCGTCGCGAACCTCGCGGCGCTGGCGCGGCGCTGACCGTCAGCCGCGCTTCGCGCCGCTCGAGACCGCGGGCGACGGGTGCTTCGGCTGGTACACGCCGATCGTGCCGCCGCCGGGCAGCTCGATGCGCGTGAGCGAGCCCCACCGCTGCTCCTCGATGGGCGCGCACGGGACGCTCTTCGCGATCATCTCGGCGACGAAGGCGTGCACGTCGTCGCACATGAAATAGAGCTCGTGCTGGCCGTTCGCCTCGGCCGGGTGGAAGGCCGCCTCCGCGGGCGGGAGGGCGAAGATGAGCCACCCGTGCCCGGCGTCTGCGAAGGGAAACCCGAGGACGTCGCGAAAGAAGTCGCGATCGGCGTCGGCGTTCTTGCTGAAGAGGATGACGTGCGCGCCGTGGAGCACGGGGGCGACTGTCGAGCGGGCGCGCCATCGTGTCAATACGCCGCGATCAAGGGCAGAGCTGGCCCGAGCTGCACGCGAGGGAGGTCTCGAACTCGGCGTTCGTGTCGGAGCACGACCCGACCGTGATCCGGGTGAGGCACGTCTCGAGACGCTTCGTGTCGACCTCGCTCGCGCACTGCGCGGAGCGGAGGTCGACCGCGGCGCGCTGGCCGCATTCGGAGAGGCACGCCTCGCGGCTGGGGTACCGTCGGCCCGCGCCGCCGACGTCACGGCAAATCTCGGCGTGATGGCAGCGCGCGTCGGCGATCTGCGAGGCGGCGGACGCGCCGTCCGTGCGCTGCATGCTGGTCACGCCGATGGAGCTCTGCGGCGCGGGCGGCTTCGAGTGGGCGCACGCCACGGTCGCCACGAGGCCTCCCGCGGCGACGAGGCCGGCAAGCCGTTGGGGTCTCATGGCCGCCGGCCGCTGCGAGGAGCGGACCGCGAGAGCTCGAGCGGCACGCACCTCTACAAAGCGCCGCGAGCCCCTCAGATCGCGCCGAGGATCGTCGGGACGCAGACCCCGCCGCACTTCGTCGCGCAGAGCGCCAGGGCGGCGTACTGGGTGGCGCCCGTCGAGTACTTCGACTCGCACTTGTCCACGCACGTGTCGCCGGCAGAGCCGGCGCACGCGACCTCGCAGTTGCGGAACGCTTCGCAGTCGCTCCCGGGGCTGCACGCGGCGAACTGGCTCGCGCACGTCGTCTGCGCGCACGCGACGCACGCGTTGGAGCTGAGGGTGCCGCTGTCCGGCGGTCCGCTGTCGGGCGGAGGCGGCGGGGGGTTCGAAGGCGCGTCGGGGGTCTGCGAGGCGTCGGCCACCGTGGACCCCGAGGAGCCGGAGGTCGCGTCGGCCGACGCGTCGTCGCCCGGCGGAGGTCCCTGCGCGTCGTCCCCCGTGGACGTGGATCCCGAAGACGTGGAGCCCGAGGAGCCCGAATCGTCCGACGAGCCGGTGGAGCTGGAGTCGCCCGAGGAGCCGGCGGTGCTCGACGCGCCGCTCGACCCGCCCTGGCCCATCGCCTGGCTTCCGCTGGCCGCGCCGCCGCTCCCGGACCCCGAGGACGCCCCCTGCCCGCCGGCGTCGGTGGTCATCAGCCCATTGGCCTCGATGCCACACGCGGCGACCCCCAGGAGCAAACACGCGGCGAGAGCGGACGATCGTGGCAGTAATGGCAGCATCAACCGTTCATCGTGCCATGCGCGAGACGCTTCGAAAAGCGCTCACACGCGACGCGGATCGACGCGGGCGCCCCCTCTTGCCCGGACGTTTTCCTCGAAGGATTGGCCTGTACCGAGGCTCGATGTGGCCGTTTTGCCGGGAGACGTTCATGCGCCACCTCGTCCAGGCACCGCCGTTGCACCACATCCTCACAACGGGCCCACAACGGGGGTCTCAACGGAGGAATCGAGCCATGAATCGTCAGTTCGTCGTCGGAATCGGAGGCGCGGCGTTGGCCGCCCTGGGCGCGGCTTTCACCCTGACCTGCGCGAGCAACGCGTCGGCCGATACGACGGTCGTCGAACCGGCGCCCGCGCCGGCCCCGGCCCCGCAAGCGGCGGTCGTGGCGGCGCCCGTCTCGCAGGGAACGACCACCGAGAGAGCGGACTCGTACACGGGGCCGAACCGCCGGCTCATCGCGACGGGTCTCATCACCTTCGGCGCGTCGTACCTCCCTGCCCTCATCGTGGCAGGAGCGAGCAACACCAGCGCGGACCACCACCTCTTCGTGCCGCTCGTCGGGCCGTGGCTCGACATGGGCGACCGCCCGCAGTGCGGCGCGGGGCACATCGGCTGCGACGCGGAGACCTCGGACAAGGTCCTCCTCGCGATCGACGGCGTCTTCCAGGGCATCGGCGCGATCACCACCGTGTGGGGCTTCCTCTCGCCGGAGCGTCACGAGGTCGTCCAGCAGACCTCCGAGGCCGAGAAGCCGAGCGTGCACGTCTCGCCGACCAACGTGGGCTCCGGATACGGGCTCACGGCGTTCGGCAGCTTCTGAGGGAAGGCTTGACGCGCCATCCCGCCTTGCGTGATATGGCAGAGTGGCGCGAAGGTCAGCGATTTCTCGGTGGGTTTCGGCGTCGGTCGCCCTCGCGTGCCTGGCGGCGCCCGCGGGGGCTCGCGCGGACATCACGAAAGCGCAGTGCGTCGAAGCCAATACGCGAGGTCAAGACCTGCGGCGTGACGGCAAGCTCTCCGAGGCTCACGTCGCGCTCCAGGCGTGCAGCGACCCGGCCTGCCCGGCCATCGTGCGCGCCGACTGCACGCGCCGCCTCGACGAGCTCCAGGCCGCTCAGCCGACCATCGCCTTCGAAGTGAAAGACGCGTCGGGGTCCGACGTGACTGCGGTGGAGGTGACGGTCGACGGAAAGCCGCTGACCGATCACCTCGACGGCAACGCCGTGCCGGTCGACATCGGCCAGCACGCCTTCACCTTCACCGTCGCGGGGCAGCCGCCGATCTCGCGGTCGCTCGTGCTGACCGAGGGCGAGAAGGGGCGCCGCGAGATCGTGACGCTCGGCGGCGCGCCCGTCGCCGGCGGCGCCGCGCCTCCGGCCGCGGCGACCCTCGCGGCGCCGGCGGCCGCGCCCGAGACGCCTCCGTCGTCGCCGATGCCGGCGCAGAAGATCGCGGGGATCGTCGTCGCGGGCGCGGGCGTCGCGGGCCTCGCCGTGGGCGCGATCTTCGGCGTGATGACGATCTCGAAGAAGAACCAGCAGCAGAACGACTGCCCGAACAGCGCGGCGTGCTCACAGGCCGGGCACGACGCGGCCCTCGGCGATCACTCCTCCGCGAACAGCGACGGCGCGGTCTCCACGGTCGGGTTCATCGCGGGGGGCGCGCTCCTCGTCGGCGGGGTCCTCCTCTTCCTCACGGCGCACCCGTCGTCGCCCTCGACCACCGGCCTGCTGGTCACGCCGAGCGTGGGGCCGCAGGGCGGCGGCCTCTCGCTCAGCGGTCGGTTCTGATCTCGGGCTCCTTCGCATACGGGATGGCCCTCGAGACGTTCGCGCCCGCGCTGCGCACGCTCTCCAAGCTACTCGACAAGGGCGCGCAGCACGCGCGCGCGACGGGCGCCGACCCCGAGGAGCTCCTCCGGGGCCGGCTCGCGCCGGACATGTTCCCGCTGGCGACGCAGGTCACGCTCGCGTGCCACCAAACCGCGTGCTCGAGGCGAACGGCCTGGAGCTTCTCCAGCACTGGTCGATGCCGAACCCCTCGTAGACGGCCAGCGCGGCGGTGATGGTGCCGGGCACGCGCGGGGCCGGCCGCGGGAGCGGGCGGTCGGGTCGAATGCCGAGATTGAGCCGAAGCCAATCGCGGGTCGTGATTGTCATCGAGGATGGGGCGTGGAGCATCCTTTCGGGCGCGCCGGTCGTATTAACGAGAGCGGAGCTCGAAATGCACATGGCAAACAGCGGTTCCCTCTCGGGAAAGGTCGCCGTGGTCACCGGCGGCACGCGCGGCCTCGGGCGCGGCGTCGCGCAGGCGCTCGCGGCGCGGGGCGCGCGCGTCCTCGTCGTGGCGCGGAACGCGGCGGCGAGCGAGGCGATGGCGAGCGAGGTGCCCGGCGTCGTCCCGGCCGCCGGCGACGCCGCGGACGAGGGCCTCGCCGAGCGGATCTTCGCGGCGCGCTCGCCCGATGTCGTCGTCCTCTGCGCCGGTGGCCCCTCGCCGGCGGCGGCGCTGCACGAGCTCTCGTGGGAGCAGTTCGGCGCGAACTGGAACGTCGACGCGAAGAGCGCGTTCGTGTGGCTCCGCGAGGCCCTGTGCCGCCCGATGAAGCGCGGCGGCCACGTGATCGTGGTGTCGAGCGGCGCGGCCATCCACGGCTCGCCCGCCAGCGGCGGGTACGCCCCCGCCAAGCGCGCGCAGTGGTACATGGCCGAGTACGCGGCCGCCGAGAGCAAGCGCCTCGAGCTGGGCCTGCACGTGCGCTGCCTGCTGCCGCACCTGAGCCCCGTCACCGAGCGCGGCGAAGCGGCGATTCGCGTCTATGCCGACCGCGCGGGGATGGCGTTCGAGGAATACGCGAAGCGCTTCTATCCGCCGCTCACGCCCGAGATCATGGGCCGCGGCGTCGCGGACCTCGTCGAGGCCCCCGACCGCCACCCCGACACCGTATATCGCGTCACGGGCGCGGGCCTCGTCGGCCTCTCTTGAGCGCCGCTTCGAGCGGAGAGTCGAGAGTCGGGATGAGGTCGCTCGCGGAAAACGAAGCCGAAACGCAATCCGCGCCGTCGCGCGCGAATGCTAGGGTGCCGCGCATGGCCACCGAAGTGCCGCTTCGCTGTCGATGTGGGCGTGTGCGCGGCGTCGTCACCGACGTCGCGCCCGAAACGGTCAATCGCCTCGTCTGCTATTGCGATGACTGCCAGGCGTTCGCCGCGTTCCTCGGTCAGCCGGGCGTCACCAACGGCGCCGGCGGAACGGACGTCTGCCACGTCGCGCAGTCGCGCGTGAAGATCCTCGAAGGCGAAGACGAGCTCCGGTGCATGCGCCTCTCCGAGAAGGGAATGATTCGCTGGTTCGCCGGGTGCTGCCGCACGCCCATCGGCAACACCATCAACGGGCGCCTGCCTGCCATCGGGCTGGTCCACTCGTTCATGGACCACGAGACCGACGGGCGCTCGCGCGACAGCGTGCTCGGAAAGCCGGTGGCGTCCGTCTACGGGCGCTTCGCGATCGGCGAGCCGCCGCCCGGCGTGCATCGCATCGCGCCGCTGAGCCTCGTCGTTCGAACGATCCGGCTCGTCGCCACCTGGTGGATCACGAAGAAGGGCACCCCCTCGCCGTTCTTCCACCCCGGGACGCTCGCGCCCAAGGTCGCGCCGCAGGTGCTCCGGCCCGACGAGCGCGAGGCGCTCCGGCGCGGGGCGTCCGCGGCCGCGCACCGGCAGGCGAGCGCGAACTAGGGTCGAGCACGACCGCGCTCGGGCGCTCGCCCCCGAGCCTGCCAGCCGAGGCACGGCGCGGCGACTGCATTCCGGCGTGGACCCGCACGGTGGAACGGCAGAGTGGAGCCTCGCGCGCGTGGACGGCGGCGTCCGCCTCTCGGGCCGGCTGTGCACCCCGGAGGGCCCGGCTCTCGTGGCGGCCGTGCGGGAGGCGACCGCCGGGATCGAGGAGCCGACGATCGATCTCGGCGCGGTCGAGCAGCTCGACGGCGGCGTGATCGCGCTCCTTCGCGCGGACTGCGCGCACCGCAAGGTGCGGCCGCGGCTGGTCGGGGGCGACCAGTACACGGGGCTGGTCAATCTGTACCGCTGCGCGGTCGAGGCGCAGCCCCGGCCCATGCAGGAGCCCGAGGGCATCGTCGCGCACATCGGGCGCGCGACCGTGCACGAGCTGACCTGGATCGAGTGCATCCTCGCGTTCGCGGGCCAGATGTCGGTCGCCGCGGGCCGCTTGCTGCGTCGCGGGCGCAAAGGCGCGTGGCGCGACCTGCCGATGCTCGTCCAGCGCGCGGGGGCCGACGCTATCCCGATCGTCGTCGTCATCAACTTCCTCGTCGGCTTCGTGCTCGCGTACATGTCCGCGCGCGCGCTGCGCACCTACGGCGCCGACCTGTTCGTCGCCGACCTCGTCGGCATCGGCGTCTCCCGGCAGCTCGCGCCGCTCATGACCGCCATCCTCGTGTGCGGACGCTCGGGCGCCGCGTACACGACGGAGCTCGGCGCGATGAAGGTCGACGAGGAGATCGACGCGCTCCGCACGATGGGCCTCGAGCCCTTCGGGTGGCTGGCGATCCCGCGCCTCGTGTCGCTCGTCCTGACGGTGCCGGTGCTGACGCTGATCGGCGACGTCATGGGGATGCTCGGCGGCATGGTCGTCGCGGTCGGGAGCCTCGGACTGACGCCGCGCGGGTACCTGCTGGAGCTCGAGTCGGCGCTCGTCCCCTGGGACATCTTCTCGGGGATCGTCCTCAGCGGCGCGTTCGCGCTCGCCATCGGGCTGATCGCGTGCGAGCAAGGCTTCGCGGCCTCGGGCGGGCCGCAAGGCGTCGGGCGCCGCACGACCTCGTCGGTCGTGACCTCGCTCTTCGCGATCGTGGTGCTCGACGCGTGCATCACGGTCCTCTTCCGCGTCTACGGGCTGTCATGAGCGCGCCCGCCGAGGCGCGCACGGGCTCCCCTGCCGGAGAGGCGCCCCCGCCGGGGGAGGCGCCCGCCGTGGCCGTGCGTGGGCTCACCATCGGCTGGGGCGACACCCCGCTGATCGAGGACATCTCCTTCACGGTCCCGCGCGGCGAGATCTTCGCCATCCTCGGCGGCAGCGGGTCGGGCAAGTCGACGCTGCTGCGCTTCCTCGTGGGGCTCGAGACGCCGACGAAGGGAGAGATCGACGTCGCCGGGTGCGGCCCGCCGGACCTCACGCGCGGCCTCCCGCCCTACGGGGTCATGTTCCAGGGAGGCGCCCTCTTCGGCTCGATGAGCGTGCTCGAGAACGTCGCCCTCCCGATCGAGGAGTGGAGCCCGCTCCCCCAGCGCTCCGCGGACGTCATCGCCACCGCGAAGCTCGAGCTCGTGGGCCTTGCGGGCGCGGTCGACAAGCTGCCCGCGGAGCTCTCCGGCGGCATGACGAAGCGCGCCGCGATCGCCCGGGCGCTGGCCCTCGACCCGTCCATCGTCTTCTTCGACGAGCCGTCGGCGGGCCTCGATCCGGTGACCTCCCTCGAGCTCGACGAGCTCATTCTCACGCTCGCGCGCACGACCCGCCTGACGGTGCTCATCGTGACCCACGAGCTCGCGAGCGTGTTCCGCATCGTCGACCGCTGCATCCTGCTCGACCGCGAGACCCGGCGCGTGCTCGCGATGGGCGATCCGCGGGACCTGCGCGAGAGCGCGGACCCGCGCGTGCGGCGCTTCTTCGACCCCTCGCACGGAAAGGACCGGCCATGGCATCGCGCGCGAACTACGTAAAAATCGGCCTCTTCGTCATCTTCGGCCTGTCCGCGTCGCTCGGCCTCGCGGTCGCCCTCGGCGCGGCGAACTCGCACCACGACACGGTGCAGTTCTACACGTTCTTCAACGAGTCGGTGCAGGGCCTCGAGATTGGCGCGCCCGTCACCTTCCGCGGCGTGCGCATGGGCCGCGTGGGAGACATCACGATCGCGCCCGACCACCGCCTCGTCGAGGTGCGAATGGACGTCGACGTGCAGGCGATGGAGCAGCTGGGCCTCGTGCCGCGCGGCGAGTTCAAGCAGCGAGGCACCGTGCCGCCGCCCCCCGACGACCTCCGCACGCAGGTCGGCTCGCAGGGCCTCACCGGCAACAAGTACGTCTCGATCGACTTCTTCGACGCGAAGAGCCATCCGCCGCCGGAGCTCCCCTTCCCCACGCCGGAGCACTACGTGCCGTCGACCCTGAGCCTCACCAAGGGCCTCGAAGACTCGCTGGCCAACGCGATGGAGCAGGTGACGACGCTCGCCCAGCGGGCGACGTACGTCGTCGACGGCGTGGGGCACGTGGTCGACGACCTCGATCACGGGCGCGCGGGCGAGAAGGCCACGAACGCGCTCGCCGAGGCGCAGGCGGCGCTGAAGGGCGTCGACCACTTGGTCGGCAGCGCGAACCGCGCGAAGCTCGCGGAGCAGGCGGGCGGCATGATCGAGCAGCTTCACGCGACCGCCGGGGACCTCGACAAGATCTTCACGAACCTCGACGGCGACAAGGGCCTCCTCGCGACGGCGAAGGGCTCGCTCGCGTCGTTCGGCGAGGCCGGCCGGAACGTCGCGGGCGCCACGCGCGACCTCGACCAGACGCTCGGCGACATCCGCGAGGCCGCCGCGAGCGTCCGGGCCCTCGCCGACGAGATCGAGCGCCAGCCCGACGCGCTCCTCAAGGGCCGCGCGCGAGGGGCGCCGTGACGCGCTTCGCCTTGCTCCTCGGCTTCGCGCTCTCCGTCGCCCCTTCGGTCGGCTGCGCGCTGTTCTCGCGCGGCGCGACGGTCGACGAGCGGTGGTACACGCCCGAGCTCTTCGCGATCGACCGCCACGACGACGCCGCGAGCCGCGGGCCCTCGGGGGTCGCCGAGCCCCAGCGCAGCGGCTGCGCGCTCCGCATCGGGCGGGTCTCGGCGGCGGGGGGCCTCGGGCTCCGCATCGCGTACGGCGACGGCCTCTTCCAGGTCGGGTACTACGACGGTCGCCGCTGGACCGAGCGCCCGGACCAGTACGTGAGGCGCGCCCTCTCCCGTGCGATCTTCGAAGACGCGGCGTGCGAGCGCGCGGTGGGCCCGGCCGCGCCGACGCTCGACGTCGAGGTGTTCGAGTTCGAGGAGGTCAAGGCGCCGACCGAGCACGCGGCGCGCGTCGGGCTGCGGGTCGTCCTCGCCGCGGACCGCACGCTGCTCGAGCGCACGGTCCGCGTCTCGGAGCCCGTGCACGGCGAGATCTTCGATGCGTTCGTCGCGGCGCTCGCGCGCGCCCTCGACCGCGCGGTCCGCGAGGTCGGCGTCGGCGTGGAGGACGCGCTCCGTCAGGCGCCGCGGGAGGCGACGGCCATCACGCCGTGATCGACGAGCGTGATGCCGTTCGGGCCGCGGGTGGCGTCGAACGCGGCGGCGAGCTCGGCCCGGAACGCGGGCCGGGCGTCTTCGGTGACGAGCAGGAGGAAGTTCCCGAAGGAGCTCGACTCCAGGAAATCGACGACGTCTTCGCCGGTCGCGAACGCCTGGACGCGGCGCACCACGTGGAGCTCGAGGACGTCGAGGCGGGCCTCGGAGAAGAGCGTCAGGAGCTCGGTGACCGTGCACCCCATGCGCGCGACGCCGAAGCCCCCCGGGTTCAGGCGGTCCGAGAAGCGGGGACACCCGAGGAGCGGCGCGCAGACCTTCGCCGTCGTGCTCTCGCCGCGAAGCTCCTTCGCCGGCGTGGTCAGCCCGAGGCGCCCGCCCCGACCTAGCACCCGGCGAACCTCGGCGAGGGCGCGCGGCTTGTCTTGCACCCAGTGGAAGACCGCGGACATGGTCACCGCCTCCAGGCTCGCGTCCCGGAAGGCGCCGAGGTCCTCGGCGGAGCCGACGGAGAAGGAGATGCCCGGGTGGTGGGTGCGCGCGACCTCCACCCGGTCGACGAGGGGGTCGACGCCGGAGACGAACTGGGGCCCGGTGATGTCTGCGATATGGCGCGCGAGGCGGCCGGTGCCACAGCCCACGTCGAGGACGCGGTCTCCGGGTTCGAGCTCGAGACGCCCCACGAGGCGCTGACCGCCCGCAAACTGGGAATCGCTCAGGCGGTCGTATGCGCGGGCGAGCGCCGGGCTGTCGTGCGCGAGGGACGTCACGGGAGGGTTCACGCGGGGGAGTCTGACGGTGCCCCTGGCGGACGGCAACCTACCTTTTCGAGACTTCACGCCGGGACTCGCGGGCGCGGTGCTGAAGTGTCCGATGCCGATGTACGACGTGGGCCGCACTCGCCGAGATCCACTTTGTCGGCTCGTTGCGCGCTGTAAGGGCCGTGCGCGCGTGGCTAACCTCCATCGAGGGCGAACGACTCATGAACCGGCTGGTTTGGGGCACGGTCCTCATCCTTCGTTGGATCCCCGGATGTGAGTTCGTGGCGGGGGTCCAAGACAAGGTTCTCGCGCTCGACGCCGCGCCTTTCGAGGCGGGCGCGGTCAGCCCGGTTCCGTCCGGCGACGACGCGGAGCCGCCGACGCCCGAAGGTGGCCCCGACGCCACGACGAGCGACGCCGGCCCCGGCGACGCAGACGCCGGCACGCAGGCCGACGCCGCCCCCGATGCCCCCGTCGATCCCGCGTTCCTCGCGCCCGACGCCGGCACCACCGACCCCAGCGCGCCTTGCGAGGGACAGGGGACCTACCTCTTTTGCGACGACTTCGACCTGGTCACGGCGGTCGGCCAGCTCTGGACGTACACGCTGACGACCGACGACGGCGGCACGCTGGCCCTCGACACACGTGCGTACACGTCGCCGAGCCAGTCGCTGGAGGTCGTCGCTCCCGCTTCCACCGGCGACCAGCTGATGGCCGCCGGCTACGACGTCGCGAGCTCGCTCTCGACGTCGTTCCGGCTCGCCTTCGACGTCCGCCTCGACGTCGACTCGGTCGAAGGCCTCCCCCAGCAAAGCACGCTCGCCCAGGTGACGGCTTCCCGTAGCGGCGCGAAGATGGAGCTCGACTACCAGATCCTCTCCACGGGATCCGCGCAGCTCCAGGTCTATGCGGGGGCCGACGGCGGCGCGCCGCTCAACGTCCCCCTCCCGCTCCCGCCCCTCCGCACCTGGACGCGCCTCGTGATCGCCTACGACACGACGAACGGGGTCGAGGTCCTGCAGAACGGCGTGATGGTCGGCTCCAATCCCGGCGACGCCGGCGCGCCGGAGCAGACGAAGTTCCTCGTCGGGATGGTCTACCAGGTCCCTCCCGGCTCCGAGCTCCTCACCCTCGAGTTCGACAACGTCGTCTTCCGGGGAAACTAGCCCACCGCTCATGCTCACGAGCCGCGACCCCGTCCCTCCCGTCATCATCGGGCGCTACGCGCTCTACGACGAGATCGCGTCCGGCGGCATGGCGACCGTTCACATCGGGCGCCTCCTCGGGCCCGTGGGCTTCTCGCGCACCGTCGCGATCAAGCGCATGCACCCGAACCTCGCGAAGGACCCCGAGTTCGTCTCGATGTTCCTCGACGAGGCGCGCCTCGCGGCCCGAATCCGCCACCCCAACGTGATCGGCACCCTCGACGTGGTCGCGCTCGCGGGAGAGCTCTTTCTCGTGATGGAGTACGTGCACGGAGAATCCCTCTTCCGCCTGATGAAGACGGCGCGGGAGCGCCAGACGCCGATCCCGCTGCCGATCGTCTCGGCGATCCTGGTCGGGGTCCTCGACGGCCTGCACGCCGCGCACGAGGCGACGAACGAGCGGGAGGAGCCGCTCGGGATCGTGCACCGCGACGTCTCTCCGCACAACGTCATCCTCGGCGCGAGCGACGGCCTGGCGCGGGTGCTCGACTTCGGCATCGCGAAGGCGTCCGATCGGGCGCACTCGACGCGCGACGGGCAGATCAAGGGAAAGCTCGGCTACATGGCGCCCGAGCAGCTCACGTCGGGGCCGGTCGATCGGACGAGCGACGTCTACGCGGCGTCGGTCGTGCTCTGGGAGAGCATCACCGGCACGCGGCTCGTGCCCGGCGAGAGCGAGCTGAAGTCGATGGTGAACAAGGTGCTCGCCATCGAACCGGAGCCGCCGAGCAAGTACGCGAAGATCCCGCCGGAGCTCGACGAGCTGGTGCTCCGCGGGCTGGCGAAGGAGCCGCGCGACCGCGTCCGGACGGCGCGGGAGATGGCGCGAGCCCTCCAGCGCATCGTGGCGCCC
Organism: uncultured delta proteobacterium; assembly: GCA_963797395.1. GTDB lineage: Bacteria > Myxococcota_A > Polyangia > Polyangiales > Polyangiaceae > Palsa-1150. The sequence continues at coordinate 1,238,726 of CAWCPA010000006.1, read as the reverse complement.
GCCCCCGCGAGCGACGTGGCCGAGTGGGTGGAGCGCGTGGCGGGCAGCGTGATCGACGAGCGCGCCCGGCGGGTCGCGATGATCGAGCAGGCGACGCCCACGAACGCCCTCCGCCCCTCGATCCCGCCGGCGGCCGCGCCGGCGCGGCGCGTGAGCGAGTTCCCGACGGTCGCGGGGCCCGCGAGGGCTCGCGGGGGCGGCGTGAAGCGGCGCCTCGGGCAAATCGCGGGGCTCGCGGCGGCGGCGATCGCGCTCGTGGCGGTGTCCGTCGCGGTCACGCGCGCGCAGACGGGGCGCGCGGACGCCGCGGCCTCGGCGGCGACCCGCCCGGTCGAACCGCCCGCCGCCTCCGCGCCGGCCCCGAGCGCCGCGACCCCTCCGCCCGCGAGCGCCTCGGTGGCCGTGCCGGCCACGCCGCCGGTGCCCCGCGCGGACGCTTCGCCGGCTCCTCGCCCGGCGGCCCCCGCGCCTCGGCCCGCCTCGGCGCGCAAGCGCCCCTCCGGAGAGGGCGAATTCGACCACGTGATGGATTCGCGAAAATGACTCCGCGCTCCCGGGTTTCCCTTTTTGCCGGTTCTCCCCGTTCGGCGCTCTCCGCGCTCGCCGTGCTCGGAGTCCTCGCCTCTCCGGCCCCCGCTCGCGCGGCCGACGACGTGGGGGCCGAGGCCGAGGCGCTCTTCCGGGCGGGCAAGAAGCTCATGGACGAGGGCGACTACACCGCCGCGTGCCCGAAGCTCGCGGAGAGTCAGCGCCTCGATCCCGGCAACGGCACCCTCGCGCGGCTCGCGACCTGCCACGAGAAAGAAGGAAAGGTCGCGACCGCGTGGTCGGAGTTCACGGAGCTCGTGACGAGCGCGCAGCGCGCCGGCCAGGCCGATCGCGAGAAGTTCGCGCGCCAGCACGTCGCGGCGCTGCAGCCGCGGCTCTCCCGCCTCACGATCGACGTTCCGGCGGAAGTCGCCGCGCTCCCGGGCATGGTGGTCCGCCGCGACGGCGTCGCGGTCGGTCCGGCGGCCTGGGGCGTCGCGGTCCCGCTCGACCCCGGCGACCACTCGCTCGAGGCGGTGGCCACGGGGCGCGTGCCGTGGTCCGCGCACGTGAGGGTCGGCGGCGAGAACGGGAGGACCGCCGCCCTCGACGACATCACGATTCCCTCGCTCGTTCTCGCTCCAGCCCCGGCGCCCGTGGCCTCCGTACCCTCGCCCGCGGCAGCGCCGGGGGCCCCTCTTGCCGAGGCCGAGCGCCCATCCCAGGGCAAGGGCGGCGCTGGAGGGTCGCAGCGTACATGGGGCGTCATCGCGGCGGCGGCGGGCCTCGTGGCCATCGGCGCGGGCACCTACTTCGGGGTTCGAGCGATCGCCAAAGCCCACGACGCCAATGGCACGTGCCCGAATTCGGCTTGCGGCAGCGCTGCCGCCGTGAGCGAGAGCGGAGATGCGAAGACGAGCGCCCGCGTGGCCGACGTCTTCTTGCCCGTCGGCGCCGCGGCCGTCCTCGCGGGCTCGCTGCTCTATTTCCTGGCGCCCCGCGGCACGTACATCGAGCCTGCCGTGGGCTCGCGCTCCGCCGGCGTAGAGTTCCAATCGAGCTGGTGACGCCCGCGCGCCTTCGCGCCAATTCGCGGTTTCCCTTGCGGCGGGCCCGCCCATGCTTCAAAAAGAAGGATCGGAATGTGGCGACCTGCCTTTGCTTTTCTTCCGTTGAGCGTCATTGCCATAGCGTGCGGCGGGACCCCGTTCTCCGCGGGGAGCGCCGATAGCGATCCAGACGCCTCGCTCCCCCTCGTCGACGCCATGGATCCGCCGGTCGACACGGGTTTCGACGCGAGCGCCGATCCCGACGCCACGCTGGTCGATTCCGGGCTTGCCGACGGAGCGGGCGGCGTCCCTCCCGCCGACGACGCAGGGGACGTCGCGGACTCGAGCGGACCGCCCGACATGGGCTCCGCCGACTCGGGCGGCGCCCTCGACTCGGGGGGGTCGGTAGGGGGCGACGCCGGTGGGGAACGCGACGCGTCAGGGGACGCTTCGGGCGGCGGCTCGGGCGATGCCGGCGCGTGCGTGGGGGGCAACCTCTGCGACGCGACTCATCCATGCTCCAGCCACGAGACCTGCTGCAGCAGCGGCCTCGGGGGCACGATGAAGGCTTGCGGGACGTGCAGCGCCGTGTGCCTCGGCGCCTCCCAGTGACAATCGTCGTGCAGGCGACTCACTTCGCGAAGTAAGTGGTCGCGCGCTTCTGGCCCTTGCTGCGGAGCAGCTTGCTCGAGAGGCCTTCCTTCAAGATGCGCGGCATTTCCTTCGCCTGCATTCCGAGGTTGGCGCGAATCTCTTCGGCGCGCAGCCCATCCTTGTGCTTTTGAAGTAGTCCCACGACCTTGGTGAGGGCGCTCTGGATGTCGTCGGCCGAGCGGCGCGGGAGGCGGCCGGCCTTCTTGGCGGTCTTCGCGGGGGCGTGCGCGACCGGCTCGGCGGCCGCGTGGTGCTGCGCGGAACGCCCGGAGCGACCATTCGCGACGTAGGCGCCGTCGCCCTTGGTGCCGACCAGATCCTGAAGTGACGTGGACTGAATCGCGGCCATCAGCTGGTCGGCAAACGAGGCGGCGAGTTCCTGGAGACGCGAACGAAGGGTGCTCATGGGCTGGCGAGATTACGCCTGGCGCGATCCTTCGCAACCTTTTGATTCGATTTATCGACCCTTTCCGTCCGTTTCTACCTGTCTGCCTGCTCGTAACCGATGTTGCCGGGCCTTCTCGATTGTGCCTGTCTCTCTCATTCTTCCGGTGGACGCGACCGCGATTGCGCTTACAGATGGGGGTATGTCCGGGCTCGCTTCTGGTCTCTTCAGCAGCCGCATCGTGACCCGCGAAGGCTCGCTTCCGAGGGAGATGCCGGCCCTGCCGCGCGAAGAGCTCGCCTGCGTCGCCAGCGCGGTCCCGGTGCGGCAGCTCGATTTCGCGGCCGGTCGCGAGCTCGCGCGCGCGGCGCTCGAAGCGCTCGGCGTGCGCGGCTTCTCCCTCGTGAACGACGAGGCGGGGGCGCCCGCGTGGCCGCCGGGCGTCGTCGGCAGCATCACGCACACTCGCCGTCGCGCACGGGGCTTCGCGGCGGTCGCCCTGGCCGACGCAGAAGCCGTTCGATCCGTCGGTATCGACGCCGAATCCGACGAGGGGCTCACTCCCGACCTCTGGCCGTCGGTATTGCGCGACGAAGAGCGGGTGCGGCTCGACGCGCTCCCGGAGCGCGAGCGCGTGCGCGCGGCCTCGATCTTCTTCAGCGCGAAGGAGTGCTACTACAAGCTTCAGTTCCCGCTGACCCGCCAGTTCCTCGACTTCACGGCGGTCACCATCGATCTCGACGAGACCGGGTCGGCGTTCCGCGTCCTCGTGCGGAAAGGCTCGGGCGAGGCCTTTCGCGAGGGAGACGCCTTCGTGGGCCGCTTCGCCTGCGGCGACGGGCTCGTCGTCACCGGCCTCGAATTGGGCCGCTGAGGCGAGAGCCGTTTTCGGGGTCGCTGGCCTCGGCGGGGGGCCGCTGTATCCTTTTGTGTTTACGTCGCGGGAAGGATTTGCCGCAGGTAGCTGCTCACCGGGCGGTCCCGGTCCCACTGGGGAGGATAGCCGAGGGAGACCTCGTCGAAGCGCACGCCGTCCAGCTGCCGGGTCGACCGGATGTGCAGGTGCCCGGAAACGACCGCCACCGCCCGGAAGCGCGTGTGCCAGCCGTGGGTCTGCCGCGTCCCGCACCAGACGGTGAAGCGCGGGATCATGCGCAGCACCGCGTGCTCCCGGCGGAGCGGGTAGTGGTCGATGAGCACCGTCCGCGCGCTCTCGGGCAGCGCGGCCAGGCGCGCCGCCGTCGACTCGCAGCGGGCGTGGCACCACGCCGCGCGCGAGGGGTACGGCGAGGGATCGAGCATCCGCTCGTCGGCGCAGACCAGGCCCGACTCCGCGGCCCAGGCGACCGCGCGCTCGGGCCCCACCTCGTCCGGCGCGAACGTGTAGTCGTAGAGGAGGAAGAGCGGCGCGAGCACGATGGGCGCGCCCGCGCTCGAGCCGGGCCACTCTACGTACGGGTCCTCCGGCGTCAGCACCCCGCGCTCGCGGCACACGTCGACGAGCCGCCGGTACTTGGCCTCCCCCCCGAGCCCCTCGCTCCGGCTCGTCCAGAGCTCGTGGTTGCCGGGCGCCCAGAGGACGCGCGCGAACTTCGTCGTCAGGGCGTCGAGCGCGAGCTCGAGGTGCCCGACGGTCTCGCCGACGTCGCCGACGACCGCCAGCCAGTCTTCGGGGTGAGGCTCGAGGTCGAGTACGGCCTTGCGGTTCGCCTCGTGCCCCACGTGCAGGTCGCTGATGGCCCAGAGTCGCATGCGAACCATGTGGCGTAGCACCCGGCCGGCGCGCGTTCACCCGAGCGCGAGCGGTGCTCCTGTACGCGGGACGAGAGCTCGCTTGCCCCTGGCGCGCGGAGAGGAGCGGCGGCATGCTGCGGCCTCGTCCCCATGACAGGCCCCATGTTCGGCGCGAAGCGAGCGGAGATCGAGGCGGCCGTCCTCGAGGCGAACGCGACTTTTTATCGCGCGTTCCGGCGGGCGGACCTCGCGTCGATGTCGCGCCTCTGGGCCGAGCGCGCGCCGGTCGCGTGCTTTCACCCGGGCGCCCCGGTGCTCGTGGGGCGAGCCCAGGTGCTCGAGAGCTGGAAGCAGATCCTGCGGGGACCCGTGCCCATGCGCTGCGACCACCCGGTCGTGCACCTCCTCGGCGAAGCGGCGATCGTCACCTGCTACGAGGGCAGCGGCGAGCGCCCCGCGCATCTGGCTGCCACGAACGCGTTCGTCCTCGAAGAGGACCAGTGGCGCATGGTTCACCACCACGTGGGCCCGCTCTCGAGCCCGATGGCCAAGCCCGCGCCGCCTTCGGCCGCGAACTGACGTCGGACCGACCTTTTCAGAACGAGACGCTGCTGCTGAGGAGCAGCGTGCGGCCGCTCTGGACGATCGAGTCCTGGACGAACTCGCGGCTCACCGGCACCGAGTAACGGTAGTCGGCCGCATTGTAGAGTCCGAGGGAGTAGCGGAGGCCATACCGCTCGACCTGCCCGGAGAGCACGAAGTCCCAGACGAGCGCGGCCGGCGTCGTGCCCTGCGGGACCGGGTCGCTCGCCTGGTCATACTTGTCCAGGCGCGGCCCCACGTACGAGAGGCGCGTCATCGCGGTGAGCAGCGACCCGATGATCGGCGCCGCCGCCTTGATCGACGCGAGGTGGTGCGGCGAGTTCGTCACGCCGCGGAGCGGCGCCACCCCGCCCGGCGGTGCGCCGTCGTTCAGGTACCGCGACGTCTGGTACGCGTAAGACGCCGCGAACATCAGGCCGTCCCGCCAGTCGCGCCGCAGCTCGGCCTCGACGCCCTCGGTCTCGATCGGGCTCGCCGAGTTCATGTACTGATTCGGGCTCTCGGCCGTGCCCCCGCCGCCCAGGACGATGAGGTTCGTGACGTAGTTCGCATACGTCGCGGCGGTCGCGCTCACCGTGTTCGAGAACCGGTGCGTGTATTCGATCTCGCCCGAGACGATCTGCTCCGGCTGGAGGTTCCCGCCCGGGATCTGCGTGGGCGCGGCGTAATAGAGCTCGTAGACGCTGGGCGCGCGGAAGGCCTTGCCCACGACGATCTTCACGTCGCCGGCGTCGTACGGCTTCACGACGATCGCGATTCGCGGGTCGAGCGACGACCCCGAGTTCGAATGGTAGTCGAGCCGCGCGCCCGCCGAGACCTTCAGGGCGCGGAGCGGCGTGATGTCGCCCACGAGATACCCCGCGAGCACCGTGAACGGGTCGTCGCGATCGAGGTAGGTGCCGTCGTCGTTCTTGCCCGTCTGGTGAGTCTCGAAGTGGCGCTGGATCTCGCCGCCCGCCGTGATCCGCACCGCCTGAGCGGGCGTGTAGACGACGCGTTGCTCCGCCCCGACCCAGCGCCCGTGAAACGACTCCTGCACGGGGCCGCCCTCGTCGGGCGTGTACGCGAGGAAGTCGCCGAAGTCGTAGAGGTTGAGGTGAGCGCGGCTGAGGAGCTGCACCTGGCTCGAGACCGTGGGCTCGAACCGCACCTCGAGGAGGCCCCGGGTGTCGACGAGGTGCGTGCGCGGGTCGCCGAAGATCGTGCCGTATTCGCCGGTGGCGAGCGTCTTGTTGCGCGACGTGAGGAGCCACTCCGCCGAGAGCGCCTTGTACCAGGCGCGCCCGGTCACGGTGCCCGTCTCGAAGCCGTCGAGGCCGCGCGCGTTGCCGCCCGTCGCGGGGTCGCTCGCGTAGTCCGGAAAGAAGTAGTCGCTCCCCGTCCCGTGCGCGCCCGCCACCGAGACCCAGCCGCCCGCGTCCGGCGAGAGGCGGAGCTGCGCCGTGGCCCGCGCGTGGCCCACGCCGTCGCCCGCGGTCGAGACCTCGACCTCGCCGTGCGTGGGCGCGTCGCGGTCGCGGGTGACGAGGTTGATGACGCCGAAGAAGGCGCCCGTGCCGTAGAGCGCCGACCCCGGGCCGCGGACGATCTCGATGCGCTGGACGTCGGCGATGTCGGCGCGCGCGTCGTATCCCACGTACGAAGACCCGACGTAGTCGTCGTTCGTGGGCTGTCCGTCGACGAGCACGAGCACGTGGTCGCCGTAGTCGCCCGGGATGGAGAACCCGCGGAAGCCGATTGTCGCGTAGCTCTTGTCGTCGGTCGTGAAGACGCCGCGCACGCCCTGCACCGCGTCGGCGATCGTGGGGTATCCCATCGCGCGGAGCTCCCGGCCGCTGATGATCGTGACGGAGCTCGGAGCGTCCTCGACCGATTCGGTCACGCGCGACGCCGCGGTGACCTCCTCGAGCGGCACGAGGTCCACGTCCACCCGCGTCTGCCCGTCGGCCACGATGTCGACGCGCTGCCGGAGCGGCCGGAACCCCTCGTGCGTCACCACCACCTGGTGCGGCCCGACCGGGAGCGCGAGGGCGGCCGGCGTGAAGCCCTTGTCTTGCCCGTCCACCGTCACGAGGGCGTTCCGCAGCTCGGACGCGATGAGGAGCGTGCCCGTCACCGGCGCGAGCTCGACCCGCGCCGCCTGCGCCGCGTTCGCGACGACCTCGACGCTCGTCGCGCCGTCCTGCCAGCCGGGCGCCGAGACGAAGACCGTGTGCCGCCCCGGCGGGACCCGCGCGTCGCACGGCATCGTGCACAGCGCGGCGCCGTGCTGGTCGTCGAGCCGCGCGATCGCCCCCGCGGGCGCGCCCTCGACGCGCAGGTCTCCGAGGATCTGCTTGAGCACGAGCGGGACGCGCGTGCGGGTGCCCGCCTTCAGGTCGGGGACCTCGGCCTGCGCCGACTCGTACCCGGGGAGGTCGGCGAGGACCTCGTACGAGCCGGGCGCGACGCCGAACGACACCGGCGCGGTGCCGCGCGAGCCGAGGTCGCGCCGCCCGATGTAGATTGCCGCGCCCGGCGGGTCGGTCTCGATGTCGAGCACGGCGACGAGCGGCTCGATGCGGGCGATCGCGTCGCCGATGCGCTTCCGCGCGTCGGGGTCGGGCTCGCCGGCGAGGGCCTGGTTGTAATAGCGGTACGCGTCGGCGTTCTGGCCGAGCTGCTCGTACGAGCGCGCGATGTTGAACACGACGTTGCGGTTCGCGACGAGCCGGTTCGACGCGAGGAAGTGCTCGAGCGCGCCGCGGAAGTCGCCGGCCTTGTATTTCTCGGCCGCGATCTCGAAATGGAGCTCGGCCTCGTCCGCGAGATCGTCGGCGCGCGCCGGGCGCGGGGCAGCGAGCGCGGCGATGGCGGCGCAGAGGAGGGCGGCGCGGAGGACGTGACGCGAGAGCATGACCTCGGACGCGGAGCGCTCGTCAGCGCTCCATGCGGATGTCGAGGCCCTGCGCGGGCCCGCTCGCGGCGGGTCGCGCGGGCGCGGCGACGGGGGCGTGGTGCGGGGGCTTCGCGGCCGGCGCGCTCGCCGCGGGCGAGGGCGGCCCAGCCTCGGCCGGCTCGGCGGTCGTCGCGGGCGGCGGCGGGAACGCGGGGGCGTCGGGCTCGACGCTGTTCTTCGGGGTCGCCTCGATCGCCGCGGTGGAGGCCGCGGACGGCGCCGGCGGCGGCGCGGACGTCGGCCGCCCCGCGAACCAGGCCAGCCCGACGCCGATCAGCGCGATCGCGAGGCCGCCCACCACGCCGCGCGGCAGGCCCCGTCGCGGGAGCTCGGCCGGCGCCACGGTCGGCGCGGCGAGCGTGTCGAGCGTGCCCGGCTCGGGGGTGACCTTCGAGGAGGTGGCCGACTTGAGGGTGTTCGCCGGCGCGAACGGCGTGCGCGACGTGGCCGGCGGCGGCGGAGGCTCGGTCGTGACCGAGACCCTCGACGAGATCTTCTCCGACGGCTGGCTCATCGCGAGCGCGCGCTCGACGTTCGTGCGGCACCGCTTCGGCGCGAACGGGAGCAGCGCGAGCGCGAGCTCCGCGGCGCTCTCGAAGCGCGCCTCGCGCTCCTTGGCCATGCAACGCGCGACGACGTCGGACAGCTCGGGCGGCACGTCCGGCCAGATCTCCGTGAGGCGCGGCGCGGGCCGCTCGAGGATCGCGGCGATGAGCTGAGGCAGCGTCTGCCCGGCGCTGTACGCGGTGCCGCCCGCCAGGAGCTCGAAGAGGGTGACGCCGAGCGACCAGAGGTCGGTCCGGTGATCGACCGACGCGGTCGACCGGAGCTGCTCCGGCGACATGTAGCAAGGCGAGCCCATCATGCTCTGCGTCGCGACGTTCCCCGTCTCGGCGGGCAGCGACATCGCGAGCTTCGAGATCCCGAAGTCGAGCACCTTCACCAAGCGCCAGCCCTGCGCGCGCTCGACCAGGAACAGGTTCTCCGGCTTGATGTCGCGGTGCACGATGCCGCGGGCGTGCGCATCGGCCAGCGCCTCGCACGTCTGGATCGCGTAGTCGGCGGCCGTGGCCACCTCGAGCCGCCCTTCGTCTTCGAGCACCTGCCCGAGCGTGCGCCCGTCGAGGTACTCCATCGCGATGTAGGGCGTCCCGTCCTCGCCCACCCCGGCGTCGAGCACGCGCGCGACGTGCTCGCTCTTCAGCTTCGCCGCCGCCCGCGCCTCGCGCGTGAAGCGGGCCAGCGCGTCCCGGTCCGCGACCGCGTGCGGCCGGAGGAACTTGAGGGCGACCGTCTCGTCGAGCTGGAGGTGGCGCGCGGCGACGACGACGCCCATCCCGCCCTGGCCGAGGACCCGCTCGATACGGAACTTCCCCGCGACGATATCCCCGGTTCGCACGAGGGGTCCGCCTTCGCCGGCGCTGCTGGGGGGCGATCCCGTCATCCGAAACCCTGTTCGAGACTACACCTTCCGCGCGGACCGGGAATGCCCGATCCAAGCTGGCCGATCACGACCAGCCGCGTGCGATGCGCTCTCCCCTCGTCCTTCCTCTCGTCACGCGTCCAGCGCAACACGGATGCCGCGCTCGTCGAGCCCGTCAGCTCGCTTGCGGGCGTCGAGGTAGAGGAGCACCGTCGCGATGATCGGGAAAGGGAGCATGACCATCTGGAACGCGTCCTCCACGAGGCTCGACACGAAGGGAAGCCGGTGGGGCACCGCGATGGCCGCGAAGATCGAGGTGACGAAGGTCATCGAGAAGAAGATCAGCCCGACCACGAAGATTTGCAGGGCGTTGGCCTTCACGAGCGTCGCGCTCCGCTTGAGGGCCTCGACGCCGCCGAGGTTCTCGAGGAGCACGACCGGCGTGACGAAGGCGAACAGGAACCCGAGAACCAGGCCGGGAATCAGCAGGCAAAGGCAGCCGAGCGTGACCGCGAGGCCCGCGAGGAGACCCGCGGTCGTCATCTTCCCGAAGCGCTGGAAGAGCCGGGCGTAGCCCTTGCCCGGCCCGGCGTTGCCCCCCGCGATGCGGTCGGCGACGATGACGGTCAAGGCGCCCGTCACGAGCGGTACGGCGATCCCGTACATCAACGCGACGCCGACGAACGCGGCAAGCGCGCCGAGCAGCATGGCCATGAGCCCGCCGACCGCCTCGACCCCCGTGGTGGTCCACTGGCGCTGGAGGTCCTCGATTTCCTTCTGCTGCTCCTCGCTGATCTCCCCGCGCTTCGACGGGTCGGCCTGCTGGAGGCGCTCCATGTCGCGCTGCGTGCGCTTCGAGAGCTCCTCCGCGCGGTTCGCGGCGACGTCCGCGACGGCGGTCGGCGCGAGGATGAGGGTCATCGCGCCCGCCTTCAGCACCGCGACGGGCACGAGGAGGATCGCGCACGTGAGGAGCAGGGTGGAGATGTGCTTCTGGTAGATCTGGAACGCCTCGCTGAGGATCTGTCCGACGGGCTTCCCCGGGCCGAGCGCGCTTTGCGGCATCGCCGGCGGCGCCCCGTACCCGCCGGCCGGCTGGGCGTAGCCTTGCGGAGCGCCATAGCCGGGGGCCGCGCCGTAACCTTGCTGGGGACCGTAGCCCGGCTGGGCCGCGTAGCCCTGCGGCGCACCATAGCCGGGAGGGGCGCCATAGCCCGGCTGCGGCGCGTAGCCCTGCGGCGCCCCGTAGCCTTGCGGCTGGCCGTACCCGGGCGGCGGTTGCCCGTAACCCGGCTGCGGCGCATACCCCTGCGGGGCCTGCGGATACCCGGGCGGAGCGGGCTGGCCCTGCGGCGGATACCCCGGCGGCTGCCCCTGCTGCGGATACGCCGGCTGCCCTTGTTGCGGATACGCGGGCGGCTGGCCTTGCGGCGCGGCGCCCTGGAGCGACCGCCCGGTGGACGGGCAGAAGACGGTCCCCTGCGGGTGGGGCTGGCCGCAGAACGGGCACGGAGTGGAATTCATCGCTTCTCTCCTTCCACAGGCTTATCGCAATCGCGCCCGCGACGAGAGGTAAAGGCCCGGCGGCTAGGGCACTGGGAACGTCAGCTCGACGAGCTTTGGACCTCCGGCGTGAAGGAAGTCGGTGTGGCGGACCCACGTGGGGCGGACGCGCACCCACGTGATGTCCTTCCACCCTTGCCGCTCCACGCCGTCGGGATGGGCCTGAAAGTACACGGCCTTCATACGCTCGAGCTCCACGCCGGCGGGCTCGTCGGCGATGCCCTCGATCTGCGCGGTCTGCTCGTCGGAGCCCCAGCCGACGACCAGCGCGATGCGCGGGTCGCGCCGGAGGTTCTGCATCTTGCGAGTCGTCCCGAGCGTGTCGAACACGATCTCCAGGTCGTCGCTCACCCCGAACCCCACCACGGCCGCCTGGGGGCCGCCCGAAGGCGCGACCGACGCCTCGACGCAGAGCCTGTGGGCCCGCAGGAACGCGACGAGGTCCTCCCGGGTCATCGGCCGCGAGTCTACCTTCGTCTGCTAAGACCGGAAGGGCCGTGGCCGCGCGCAAGCCGCACGTCGAGTTCCACGCGAAGATTGTTCGCGTCGCGCCCCTCTACGCGATTGACCTGCCCGCGGCGGCGAGCCGCGCGCTCGGCAAGCGCGGCGCGGTGCCCGTCGTCGGCACCATCGACGGCGCGGCCTTCCGCACGACGCTCGTCCCCGTGAAGGGCGGCCGCCACCGCTTCTGGGTGAACGCCGAGATGCGCAAGGCGTCGGGCGCGGCCCTCGGAGACCGCGTCGCCGTCAGGCTCCGCGTCGACGAGGAGCCGCCCGTGTGGCACACGCCGCCGGACCTCGCGGAGGCGCTCCACGACGAGGGCGTGTTCGAGGCGTTCGAGGCGATGTCGCCGGGCCGGCGCGGCCAGTTCCTGAAGTGGCTCGAGCGCGCCGTGCACGACGACACGCGCGCCCGGCGCGTCGCGCGCTGCGTGGAGCTCGCGCTCGCCGAGCGCGAGAAGCGCCTCGATCGCGAAGCCCGCGCGGCGTCGAAGCGCGCCCCATAAGGACTCCTCCTCTAGCGGCGCGCGCGCGCCGGGGCGAGCTGGTACTTCGTCATCTTGTAGCGGAGGACGCGCTCGGTCGTGCCGAGGGCGCGCGCGGCGCGGGCCAGGTTGCCCATCGAGGCGCCCAGCGCGTCGGCGATCATGCGGCGCTCGAGCTGCTCGACGGCGCCCGCGAGCGTCGTGGCGCGCTCGGCGGCGGGCACGCTCGCGCCCAGGATGTTCTTCGGCAGGTGCCGCTCCTCGAGGACCGTGCCGTCGCACGCCACGACGGCGCGCTCGATTGCGTTCTCGAGCTCGCGCACGTTCCCCGGCCACGCGTGGTGGCATAGGACCTCGAGCGCCCCGCTCGACGCGAGCCGCACCTTGCGCCTGTGCTCCGCGGCGTACTTCGCGACGAAATACTCGACGAGCGCCGGGACGTCGCCGCGCCGCTCGCGGAGCGGCGGCAGCGTGATCGTGAAGACGTTGAGCCGGTAGTACAGGTCCTCGCGGAACTTGCCCTGCGCGACCGCGCGCTCGACGTCCTTGTTCGTCGCGGCGACGAGCCGCACGTCGGCCTTGAGCGTCTCGGTGCCGCCCAGGCGCTCGAACTCCCGGAACTGGAGCACGCGCAGGAGCTTCACCTGCGTGGAGAGCGGCAGGTCGCCGATCTCGTCGAGGAAGAGCGTGCCCCCCTGCGCGAGATCGAGCCGGCCCTTCTTGCGCGTGAGCGCGCCGGTGAACGCGCCGCGCTCGTGACCGAAGAGCTCCGACTCGAAGAGCCCCTCGGGGAACGCCGCGCCGTTGATCTTGATGAACGGCTGCCGCGCGCGCTCGGAGTTCGCGTGGATCGCGCGCGCGACGAGCTCCTTGCCGGTGCCCGACTCGCCGAGGATGAGCGCCGTGGCCACCGTGCCGGCCACCTGCCCCACCTCCTCGTAGACCTGGCGCATGACCGCGCTGGTCCCGATCATGTTCGCGTACTCGAAGACCGCGCGCTCGCGCGGGCTCTCCGGTGGAGGCTCCGGTCCGGGCGCCCCCGCGCGAAGCTCCTGCGCGAGCACCGACGACACCACCTGGAGCAGGCCGAGGCGAATCGCGAAGCCCGCGGCCGGATCGGGATCCATGTAGACGGACAGCGCGCCGGCGGCGCGGCCGCGGATCGTGATGGGCACCGACACGAGGCTCAGCGGGTCGCCGCGCCAGCGCTCGGGATCGCTGAGCTCGGAGAGCGCCATCGGATCGCGCCTCACCGTCGGGACGACGATCGGGCGCCCAGCCTCGGCGACGCGCCCCGCGACGCCCTGCCCGAAGCGCGCGCGGAACTCGTCGGGCGCGACCTCGTACGTCGCCTCCACCGTGATCGTGCGCTTCTGCGGGTCGGCCAGGAAGAGGACCGCGCGGCGCACGTGGAGCTGCTGCGCGAGCACCGTCATCGCGCGCGAGAACCCCTCCGCCAGCGTCGCGCCCGCGCCGAGCTCCTGCCCGATCGAGGCCAGCGCGGACAGGTGATCGGACGGGACCGCCGGGCTGCGCTCGGCGCCCGACGCGCGACCGTTACCCCCCGGCACCAGAGCCCCGAGATTCATGGACGCTCAAGACTAGCTCACCGCTCTTGTCCGACTTGTTTCGCGCGGTCGCGCACGCCTCCTTCAATTTTGTCGGCATGTGCCCGTCCGATCCGCCATTTACGGAGCAACGGGCCGTTTCTCTCTCATGTCTCTTTCGTTTCGGAGGCTCACGGAGAGCCGTGCGACGCGGCGGGACGCGCGACGCTCGCTGGCCATGCGCACGTGGCCTCGGAGTTGCTCACGAAGGGGTGAAATGCACGCTGTGGTCCCCATCGTCGCGCTCCTCGAGTCTCGAATGGGCCGCGAGCTCGCGCGCCTCGTCGAGAAGCACGGCGGCGAGCCCCTCTGCGTGCCCGCGGTGCGCGAGCACCACGAGCTCGACGCCGAGACCGCCCGGCGCCTCATCACGCTGCTCGCGAACGGCGAGTACGACATCGCGGTCTTCATGACGGGCGTCGCGGTCTCGATGCTCTTCGAGGTCGGCGAGCAGATTGGCCGGCGCCCGGACCTCGTGGCGGGCCTGCGCCGCGTGACCACCGTGTGCCGCGGGCCGAAGCCGACCGCGGCGCTCCGCGGCTTCGGCGTGCCGCCGACCGTCTCGGCGAAGGAGTCGTACACCTCCGCGGAGGTCATCGACGCGTTCGCGGACCTCGAGCTCCGCGGGAAGCGCGTCCTTCTCTTCCACTACGGAGAGCGCAGCGAGTCGCTCGCGGAGACGCTCCTCGCGCGGCAGGCCGTCGTGCACGAGCAGTGGCTCTACCGCTGGCAGCTCCCCGAGGAGCTCTCCGGGCTCGAGCACCTCGTGAAGGACATCCTCGACGGCAAGGTCGACGCCCTGGCGGTGACCTGCCAAATCCAGTTCCGCCACCTCTATCAGGTGGCCGAGGGCATGGGCGCCGAGCGCGACCTCGTTCGCGCGCTCAACGGGCGGGTCGTCGTCGCCGCGGTCGGCCCCACGTGCAACGCCATCGTCCAAGCCCACGGCGTTCGCGTCCAGGTGGTGCCCGACCACCCGAAGATGGGGCCCCTCATCGTCACGCTGATGCGTCACCTCGACGCGCGGGCCGGGCGCCGCGCGCAAGCCGCGCAGGGGTCGTGATGGTCGCCGAGGTCCTCCCGTCCGTCGTCCTCGTCGTCGGCAACGGCATGGTAAGCCACCGCTTTTGCGAGAAGCTCGTGGAGTACGACGCCGAGCGGCGGTACCGCCTCGTCGTCGTCGGCGAGGAGCCGCGGCCCGCCTACGACCGCGTCCACCTCACGAGCTACTTCACCGAGCGGTCCGCCGACGCGCTCCTCCTCGGCACCCACGGCTGGTACGCGGAGCGCGGGATCGAGCTCCGCACTGGCACGCAGGTCACGGCGATCGACCGCGAGCGCCGCGTCGCGACCACGGGCGGCGGCGCCCGCATCGCGTACGACGTGCTCGTCCTCGCGACCGGCTCCGCGCCCTTCGTGCCGCCCGTGCCCGGGATGCAGCAGCCCGGCGTCTTCGTGTACCGCACCATCGAGGACCTCGACGCCATCCTCGCGCACGCCGCGGGCGCGACGCGCGCGGCGGTCATCGGCGGCGGCCTGCTCGGCCTCGAGGCGGCCCGCGCCGTGGTGGACTCGGGGCTCCAGACGCACGTCGTCGAGGTCGCGCCGCGCCTGATGCCGCGGCAGCTCTATTCCGACGGCGTCGGCGATGCTCGCGCGGACGATTGAGGGGCTCGGCGTGCGCGTGCACACCGACAAGCGCATCGCGCGGCTCGCGGGCGGCGAGCGCCTCGAGGGCATCGAGTTCTCCGACGGCGAGCTGCTCGAGGTCGACCTGGTCATCGTGTCGGCGGGCATCCGTCCGCGCGACGAGCTCGCGCGGGGCGCGGGGCTCCAGGTGGGTGACCGCGGCGGCGTCGTGGTCGACGACCGCCTCCGCACGAGCGGCGACGGCGTCTACGCGATTGGCGAGGTCGCGCTCCACCGCGGCACCATCTACGGCCTCGTGGCGCCCGGCTACGAGATGGCCGACGCGCTCGCGCGGAACCTACTGCGGCGGCGACGCGCGCTTCGAGGGCACCGACCAGTCGGCGAAGCTCAAGCTCCTCGGCATCGACGTCGCCACCTTCGGGGATCCCTTCCACGCGCCCGCGCAGGCCCGCGTCATCCAGATCCACGACGAGCTCCGCGGAACGTACAAGAAGCTCGTCTTCCGCGGCGACGAGCGCCAGCTCGTCGGCGGCATCCTCGTCGGCGACACCGCCTCGTACGGCTCGCTCCTCCACCTCACGCGCTCGAAGAGCGTGCTCTCCGAGGCGCTCGAGGAGCTCGGGCTCGGCGGCGGCGGCGGGGCGGCGGGCGGAGCGGCGCTGCCCGACGACGCCCAGGTCTGCTCGTGCAACAACGTGACCGCGAAGACCGTGCGCCTCCGCATCCGCGAGGACGGCCTCTCGACCGTCGCGCAGGTCAAGTCGTGCACGAAGGCGGGCACCGGCTGCGGCGGGTGCCTGCCGATGGTCGGCGACATCTTGCAAGGGGAGCTGAAGGCCTGCGGGAGAGCCGTGAAGCCGACGCTCTGCGAGCACTTCGCGTTCACGCGGCAAGAGCTCTTCGCAGATTGTCACGGCCCGCCGCATCCGCACCTTCGCCGAGCTCCTCGCCGCGCACGGGCGCGGCGACGGCTGCGAGATTTGCAAGCCCACCGTCGCGAGCATCCTCGCGAGCGTGCACAACGAGCCAATCTTCGACGTGGCGCACCGCACGCTGCAAGACTCGAACGACCGCTTCCTCGCCAACATCCAGAAGAACGGCACGTACTCGGTCGTCCCGCGCGTGCCCGCCGGCGAGATCACGCCCGACCAGCTCATCGCGCTCGGCAGCGTCGCGAAGAAGTACGACCTCTACACCAAGATCACCGGCGGCCAGCGCATCGACCTCTTCGGCGCGCGCGTCGAGGAGCTCCCGGCGATCTGGGAGGAGCTCATCGCGGCGGGCTTCGAGAGCGGCCACGCGTACGGCAAGGCGGTGCGCACGGTGAAGAGCTGCGTCGGCTCCACGTGGTGCCGGTACGGCGTGCAAGACTCGACCGCCTTCGCGATCCGCGTCGAGGAGCGGTACAAGGGCATCCGCTCGCCGCACAAGCTGAAGAGCGCCGTCAGCGGCTGCGCGCGCGAGTGCGCCGAGGCGCAGAGCAAGGACTTCGGGATCATCGCGACGGAGCGCGGCTGGAACCTCTACGTCTGCGGCAACGGCGGCGTGACCCCGCGCCACGCGGACCTCCTCGTGTCGGACGTCGACAGCGAGACCGCGATTCGTTACCTCGACCGGTTCGTCATGTTCTACATCCGCACGGCCGACCGCCTGACGCGCACGTCCGTGTGGCTCGAGAAGATGGAAGGCGGCATCGAGCAGCTCCGGAGGATCGTCGTCGAAGACTCCCTCGGGATTGCGGCCGACCTCGAGCGGGACATGCAGCAGCTCGTCGACGGCTTCGTGTGCGAGTGGACCGACGTCGTGCGCGACCCCGCGAAGCGCGCGGCGTTCCGTCACTTCGCGAACGACGGCGAGGGGAGCCAGGGCGACGACACGATTGCGTTCGTGCCCGAGCGCGGCCAGAAGCGCCCGGCCGACCGACCGGCGCGCGAGGAGAGCGACGAGACCCTCCGCCGGCGGCGCCTGCCGGTCGTGCGCCGCGACTGGGTGCGCGTCGCCGCCGCGGCCGACGTGCCGGTCGACGGCGGCGTCGCGGTGCGCCACGGCGCCGCGCAGATTGCCGTGTACAACTTCGCGTCGCGGGGCGAGTGGTTCGCGACCCAGAACCTCTGCCCGCACAAGCGGCAGATGGTGCTCGCGCGCGGCATCGTGGGCGACCAGGCGGGGGCGCCGAAGGTCGCGTGCCCGCTCCACAAGAAGACGTTCGACCTGAAGACGGGCGCGTGCCTGTCGGGCGAGGACCTCGAGATCGCGACGTTCCCCGTGCGCGTCGAGAACGGCGAGGTCTGGGCGGAGCTGCCGCCGCCCGAGGAGCTCCCGATCGGCCCCTGCGCGCCGCACGCGGACGGCGCGGTCGTCGAAGCGGTCGCGAGCGCGGCACCCTGATTGCGAGTCCCGGGCTCCAGCGGGAGCCTGGAAGAAATCACCTTCAACGCAATCGTGACTATCCGGCGCACGCATTGAGGTGCACCGAGGGATAAGTCTCGTAGAGTGCCGCGCGGAGCGGCGCTTCGCCGCCGCGATACCAGAGGCGGGGCATGAAAACGATACGTCAAGCCATGGTCTCGATGGGCGCGGCGGTGTCCCTCGCGCTCGTCTGCGCGGCGGGCTGCGGCACCAGGTCCGACGGCTCCGGCCCCGAGGGGGCCGACGGCGGCGGCCCGACGTTCAACATGACGAACGGCGACACGTTCGGCAACGACGGAGGCCCCGTGGCCCCGTGCCCGGACGGCGGGCTGGGGTGCTACGTGCCGGCCAACTGCACGACGAGCGTGAGCGGCACCGTCTACGACCCGGCCGGGCGCAACCCGCTCTACAACGTCATCGTCTTCGTGCCGAACGACCCGCTGGGCACCCTGCCGCCGATCACGCCGGGCACGCACACCTGCCAGACGTGCGACGTCTCGATTGGCAACTATCTCGCCGCCACCACCACCGACGCGAAGGGCAACTTCACGCTCTCGGGCATGCCGGCCATCTCGCACGTGCCGCTCGTCGTGCAGACCGGCAAGTGGCGGCGCGAGGTGTTCCTGCCCACCGTGACCGCGTGCCAGGACACCGCGGTCGCCGCCGCGAACAGCCGCCTGCCGAAGAACCATACCGAGGGCGACCTGCCGCAGATGGCGCTCCTCACCGGCGGCTGCGACGACCTCGGGTGCTTCCTGAAGAGCGTCGGCATCGACAGCAGCGAGTTCAGCGCCCCGCACGGCGGCGGGCGGCTCGACGTGTACCAGGGCCTCGGCACGCTCACCGCCGCGGGCGGCGGCGGCTTCCCGGGCCTCGGGGGGCTCGGAGGGCTCGGCGGCGGCATCGCCGGCGCCGAGGGCGCGAGCCTCTCGACCTCGCGGCCGGGCAAGGCCGGCGACTGCACGACCTCCAGCTGCCCGCTCTGGCAGAGCCGCCAGTCGTTCGAGTACTACGACATCGCGCTCTTCTCCTGCGAGTGCGGCGAGAACACGCAGACGAAGCCCCAGGTCGCGCGGCAGGCCCTCCACGACTGGCTCGACGAGGGCGGCAAGGTGTTCGCGAGCCACTACCACTACACGTGGTTCAAGGACGGGCCGGCCGACTTCCAGGGCGTCGCCAACTGGATCCCCGGCGTCTCGGGCAGCGCGTCGGGCGGCGGCAACTACTACATCGACACGTCGTTCGCGAAGGGCCAGACCTTCCACGACTGGCTCCAGAACGTGGGCGCGCTCGACGGGGCCGACACCATCAACGTCGGCGCGGTCGCGACGAGCGTCACCACGGTGAACAGCCCGGCGACGAGCTGGATTTACGACAAGCCCACGAACGACACGAAGTACCTCTCGTTCCTCACGCCCGTCGGCGGCATCGTCCCCGAGGCAGGCGCGCCCGCGCCCGCGGCGCCGGGTCCCGACGCGAGCGCCCCGCCGGTCGACGCGAGCGCCGACGGCGCCGCCGAGGCCAGCGCGCCCGCCGGCCCGGAGGCCGGCGCCGCGACCACGCCGCCCATGGAGACGAACGCCCCGACGTACTGCGGCAAGGCCGTCTTCACCGATCTCCACACGAACAGCACGCTCACGAGCAGCGTCGCCAACATCCCCGACGGCTGCAGCGGCGCGGCCCTCAACGACCAGCAGAAGGCCCTCGAGTACCTCTTCTTCGACCTCTCCGCGTGCGTCTCCCTCGAGACCGACGTCCCCTCGCCTCCGCCGCCCCCGACTCGCTGAGAAAAGAGAAAAAGCGTCGCCTCGTCAGCGGGCGGGGATTGCCGAGGCGCAGAGGAGGATGCCGATGAGCAGGACGCACATCGAGGACATCACGGGGAGCCAGCGAAGGACGTTGGTCAGCCCGGGGGCGCGGCCCGCGACGCGGTCGACGGCGCGGCGCGCGGTCACGACGAGGAGTCCCGCGGCGGTCAGGGTCGCGGCGACGCCGGCCGAGAAGACCACCACGAGCCCCAGGCCGAGGACGCTCTTGTGGAGCGCGACCGCCGCGAGGAGCAGGGCCAGCGCCGCGGGGCACGGCGCCAGCCCCGAAGCCGCGCCGAGCGCGACGAGCGAGCGCAGGCCGTCGGGCCCGTCGACCTCGTGATCGTGCGCGTGGTCGTGCGCCGCCTCCGCGCCGGCCGTGACCTCGCGCCAGCGCCTCGAGAGCTGCACGATCCCGAGCGCGACGATCGCCACCGCAGACACCAGCTCGAGGCCGCGCGTCAGCCGCTCGGAGCCCACGGTGCGCTCGACGGCGATCGCGAGCGCCGCGAGGACGAAGACGACCGCGGTGTGCGCGACGGTCACCGACGCGCCGAACACGAACGCCTGCGACGGCCGCGCGCGACGCCCCACGAGGTACGCCGCGGCGAGCGCCTTGCCGTGGCCCGGCGAGAGCGCGTGCGCCGCGCCGAGCGCGAACGCGAGCGCCAGCGCGACGGCGAGGAAGCGCGGGCCGTCCTCGGCCTGGCGCATCGCCTCCGAGAGGCGCGCCAGCCGCGGGTCCACGCTCGCCGGGGCCGCGGGCCGCGCCGCGGGCTCCGGGGGCGGAGCTCCGGCCCGCGACCGGAACACGAAGGTGCCCTCGTCGACGCGCGGCGGGCCGCCCGGCTGCGCGCTGCCGTACGCGAGCACCGCGCCGGTGCGCGCCGGGCCCGAGACGACGGTGGCGGCGTCCGACTCCTCCGCGGCCATCTCGCGCCATCCCGACCGCTCCGCGAACCCCGGGTCGACCACGTGCACGCGCACCTCGCGGCCGCCGAGGTCCACCGGCGACGGAGGCTCGGCGATCACGTCGGCCGCGATGCGCAAGGTCGAGAGGCCGCGCTCTCCCGGCGGCACCTCGAGGCCGCTGCCCGTGACGCGGGCCGGGACCTTCACGCCGTCGATCTCGACGGTCCACCGCGCGACCAGCGGCGGGACGCGCGCGTCGAGGTAGGCGCGCTGCTCCGCGGGGCTGAGCGAGCCGTCGTGGTCCGCGTCGAGCTGCTCGATCTCGGCGTACGCGGGCAGCTCGGCGAAGTCGAGGAGGTACGCGACGTGGACGGCGCCGCGCGCGTCGACCGAGACGCCGACGTACCGGTTGACCGAAGAGAAGCCGGCGGGGTGCGCGCGCGCTCCCGGGGCGATGGCCAGGACGCACGCGAGGACGGCCGCCGCGAGGGCGAACCGGACGGCGGCGGGCGCGCGAGCCCCCCTCACGCGGCCCCGGAGACGCCGGGCTCGCCGTCGTCGAGCAGGCGGGCGGGCAGCTCGAGGCGCGGCGTCTCGAGGCCGTGCGCGCGCATCAGGGCGTCGTCGCGCAGGAGCGGCCGGGTCGGGCCGTCCGCCACGACGCGCCCGCCGTCGAGGACGATTGTGCGCGCGCACGTCTCGGCGACGAGCGCGAGGTCGTGGGTCGCGAGGAGGCGCGTCGCCTTCACGCCCTGCAGGACCGAGACGAGCTGGCGGCGCGCGCGCGGATCGAGGCCGGCGGTGGGCTCGTCGAAGACGAGCACGCGCGGCTCGTACGCGAGCAGGCCGGCGAGGCCGACGCGCTTCTTCTCGCCGCCGCTCAGGCGGTGCGGCGGGCGGCGCTCGAAGCCGCTCAGGCCCACCTGCGCCAGCGCCGCGGCGACCCGCTCGTCGAGGCGCGCGCCGGACAGCCCGAGCTGCCGCGGGCCGAACGCG
This sequence comes from uncultured delta proteobacterium, assembly GCA_963797395.1. Taxonomy (GTDB): domain Bacteria; phylum Myxococcota_A; class Polyangia; order Polyangiales; family Polyangiaceae; genus Palsa-1150. The sequence continues at coordinate 1,217,481 of CAWCPA010000006.1, read as the reverse complement.
ACGTCCTCGCCGACCGTGGGGCAAAAGAGCTGGTCGTCGGGGTCCTGGAAGAGGAGCCCCACCTGCCGGCGCGCCGCGGCGGTCGCGCGCGCGTCGCCCGCGCGCAGGCGCTCGCCGAAGAGCCGCACCTCGCCGCGCCCGTGGCCTCGGCCCGGCTCGGGCAGGAGGCCGATGACGTGCAGGAGCAGCGTGGACTTGCCGGCGCCGTTCGGGCCGATGAGCGCGACGCACTCGCCCTCCTCGATCCGGAACGAGACGTCGTCGAACGCCGGCGTGCCGTCCTCGAAGTGGTAGGAGAGGCCGCGCACCTCGATCGCGGGCGTCATTCCCACCCTCGCGCGCGCATCGCCGCGTAGATGCGCTCCGCGCGCTCGGCGCTCCGCACGAACGACACCGCGATGACGGACGAGCGCGCGCGCCAGAGGCCCCACCGGCGGCCCTGCCAGGTGCGCGCGGCGCGGGCGCGCTGCATGCGCTGCGTCTCCTCGACGAGCACGAACAGGTACCGGTGCACGAGCGCGAGGGTCGTCACGAGCACCGCGGGGACGCGCGCCCGGCGGAGCGCGCGGAGGAGCGCGTCGAACGGCGTGGTGTGCGCGAGGAGCTGCACCGCCGCCACGCACGTCGTGCTCTTCACGACGAGCGCGAGGAACACCGTCAGCCCGCGCCCCTGGAAGAGCGCGAGCACCGCCACGCCGAGGACGAACGGCTCGGCGAGCGCGACGCGCGCCGCGAAGGCCGAGAGCGGGATGCGCGAGGCGCGCGCGAGGCCGAGCACCAGGACGAGCACGACGCCCACCCACGGCGCGCGCTCGACCGGCACGAGGGCCACCGCGAAGACCAGCGCGAGGGTCGCGGCCAGCTTGAGGCCCGCGGGGGCGCGGTGCAGCGGCGAGTCGAGGTGGCCGTAGCTCGGGAGCAGGTGCGCGCCGCTCATGACGCGCTCACGAGCGGGTGGGCGACGCGAGCCACGAACCGAGCGCGCACGAGAGCCCGAAGACGAGCAGCGTGCCGGCGGCGCCCGCGAGCGCGGTCGTGACGAAGGAGTTCGTGAGGCCCGGGATCGCGTAGTTGCCGAGCGGCGCCGCGAGGAGCGCGCGGGACGGCTCGACCCCGAGGCGCTCGGCGACGCGCTCGAGCCCGTCGGGCCACTTGCACGCGAGGGGGCTGAGGAAGAGGGCGAGCCCGAGGGACGGCACGAGCCCGAGGACCGCGGTCGCGCCCGGACCTCCCGGCGCCCCCATGGAGGAGGCGCGCTCGAGCATCTCCGGCCGCAGGCGGAGGAGGGCCGCGAGCACCAGCGTCACGATGAGCGCCTCGCCGATCCCGATGGCCGCGTGCACGCCGACCATCGCGGGGACGACCACGCCCGGCGCGGCCACCCCGGAGAGCGCGAGCTCGCCCGCGCAGACGGCCGCGGCGGCGACCGTGGCGACCCAGCACGCGAACGCCGCCGCCGCGAGGCGCCGCGCCGGGCGCGGGGGACGGCGCGCGCCGAGGACCACGCGGTACGCCGCGTACCCGACGATGGGGTGCACGACCGCCATGTTGAGGACGTTCGCGCCGAGCGCGAGGAGCCCGCCGTCGCCGAAGACGAGGCACTGGAGCACGAGGACCGCGGTCATCACGACCACCGCCGCCGACGGCCCGAGCAGCACCGCCGCGAGCACCCCGCCGATGAGGTGCCCCGACGTGCCGCCCGCGACGGGGAAGTTGATCATCTGCGCCGAGAACACGAACGCCGCGGTCACGCCCATCCACGCGACGGCGCGCGACCCGAGGAGCGCCCGCGACCGCGCCGACGCCGCGCCGACCGCCGCCACCGACAGCCCGGCGCACACCGCGGCCACGGGCGCCGAGAGGAAGCCGTCGGGGATGTGCATCGGCGGGGAACCCTAGCGCACGGCCGGGACCTCTTCGAACACCTCCGCGTCGGGCAGCCCGAGCACGGTGCGGCCGGCCTCCGCGAGCTGCTCGCGCGGCAGGTCCGCGAAGCGCGCCGCGAAGGCGCGGGTCGGCCGGAGCGTCACGGTCTGTCCGGTCGAGACGCGCCGGAAGGTGGTCGCGACGTCCGCATCGGCGGCGTCGACCAGCTTGAGGTTCAGCTTCCCGGCGCTGGCGCCGGTCGCCGCCGACGCGCCGTCGGCGATGCAGGAGAACTGGACCTTCTGCGGGGTGTGGTGGACGACCTCGAGGTCGAAGCTCTGCCGCGGGAGCCCGAGCCTGGCGAGGGCGTACTGGCCCATGCGGTACCCGGCGACGGCCCAGGGGCCGGCGCCCCCGTGGATCTCGGCGACGCGGGCGAGGGCGTCGTCGTCTGCCGACGGTCGGGCGGAGGCGACCGGCGCGGCGGCGGGCGCCGGCGGGGCCCCGGCGCAGGAGAACGCCGCGGCGGAGGCGGTGATCGAGAGGAGGGCGACGAGTCTCCGGCGAAGCATGCGCGGGGAAAGATAGCGGGTCGTCGAGCGCGGCGCGCGGCCGGCCGAGGGCGGCTCCCGGCCGTTCCAGGACGGCATCGGGCGGCGCGAGGACCGCATCGGGCGGCGCGAGGACGGCATCGGGCCGCGCGAGGACCGCATCCGACAGCGCGAGGACCGCACGCGAGCGCCCGAGGACGGCTCCCGGATCGCCGAGGACGGCTCCCGGGTCGCCGAGGACGGCTCCGGGGTCGGCGACCCGCCTGCCTTTCTACGGCGCCTCGCCCAGGAAGAGCGCGTACGCGGGGTTGTTCGACTCGTCCCGGTAGTCGAAGCCGACGCGATCGAGCGTCTCCTCGAAGTGCCCACGCTCGTCCTCGCCGACCTGGATGCCCGCCAGGACCCGCCCGAACGCCGCACCGTGGTTCCGGTAGTGGAACAGCGTGATGTTCCACCGCCCGCTGAGCTCCCGCAGGAACGACAGGAGCGCCCCCGGCCGCTCCGGGAACTCGAAGCTGCAGAGACGCTCGCTGCCGAGCCCGCGCGAGCGCCCCCCGACCATGAAGCGGACGTGCACCTTGGCCATCTCGTCGTCCGTCAGGTCCACCACGGGGTAGCCGCTGCCGCGGATCGCCCCGACGATGGTCGCGCGCTCTTCCCCTCCCCGCCGCAGCCCGACCCCCACGAAGAGGTGCGCCGCCCCCGGGTCGCTGTACCGGTAGTTGAACTCCGTGATGGGCAGCGGCCCGAGCACCTCGCAGAAGCGGAGGAAGCTGCCCGCCCGCTCCGGGATGGTCACCGCCAGGAGCGCCTCGCGCGCCTCGCCGACCTCCGCCCGCTCGGCCACGTGCCGCAGCCGGTCGAAGCCCATGTTCGCGCCCGACTCGATCGCGACGAGCGTCTGCCCGCGGCAGCCGCGCTCGGCGACGTACCGCTTCAGGCCCGCGACGGAGAGCGCCCCCGCCGGCTCCGGCACGCTGCGGTTGTCCTCGAAGACGTCCTTGATGGCCGCGCAGATCTCGTCGGTGCTGGCGGTGATGACCTCGTCGACGCATCTTCGCGCGATCCGCCAGGGCTCCTCGCCCACCTGCCGCACCGCCACGCCGTCCGCGAAGATGCCGACCCGGTCGAGGCGCACCCGGCTCCCCGCCTTCATCGCCGCGAGGAGGCACGCCGCGTCGACCGGCTCGACGCCCACGATGCGCGTCGACGGCTCGAGCGCCTTCACGTACGCCGCGATGCCCGCGATGAGGCCGCCGCCGCCGACCGGGACGAAGATCGCGTCGATCGGCCGCCGGTGCTGGCGCAGGATCTCCATCCCGATGGTGCCCTGCCCCGCGATGACCTCCGGGTCGTCGTACGGCGCGATGAAGGTCATGCCGTGCTTGGCGGTGAGCCGCTGCGCCTCCGCGTTGGCCACGTCGAAGCTGTCGCCGCAGAGGACGATCTCGGCGCCCATGGCGTTCACCGCCTGCACCTTGATCTCGGGCGTGGTGGTCGGCATCACGATGACGGCCCGGAGGCCGAGCCGCTTCGCCGCGAGGGCGACGCCCTGCGCGTGGTTGCCCGCCGAGGCCGCGATGACCCCGCGCGCCGCCTCCTCGGGCGTGAGCGACGCCACCTTGTTGTAGGCGCCGCGCACCTTGAACGAGAAGACGCCGTGGAGGTCCTCCCGCTTGAGGAGGACCTCGTTGCCGAGCCGGGCCGAGAGGCGGGGCGCCCGCTCGAGCGGGGTCTCGCTGACGACGTCGTAGACGCGCGCCTTGAGGATTCGTTCGACGTACGGCGTCATGGGCCCTCTCGGTGAGAGACGGCCTTCTTACGAGATTTTGAGCGCCTTCGCCTGGTACTCGAGGAGCTTCACGAAGTACTCGCGCGTGTGCGGCGCCACGATGCCGCTCTCCGCCAGGGCCGCGTCGGTGTGCGTCTTGTCGAAGATGAGGTTGGACCACGCGTACGGGAGGTAGGTCTCGGCCTTGCGCGCGGAGTCGACCCGGCTGTCCCAGAAGAGGGCGGCGCGCGCGGCCGGGCGGATGAGCCGCTCGTACGCCTCGCGCGACACGTACGGCGGTTGCCGCACGCCCGTGAACTCGGCGAGCATCTTGAGGAGCTCGTCGGCCGTGCAGGTCTTGCCCGGCCCCGACACGAGGTGGAAGCACCCGCCGAGGCTCTGGGGCTTGCCCATGATGGCGAAGAACGCGTCGACCACGTAGTCGACCGGCACCGAGATCCAGCGGCATGTTCGGGTCGACCGGGAGGGGCACGGGCAGGGGCAGGCCGGGCAGCATCTTGCGGGCGAAGATCTTCCGGTAAAGAAGGAGCGCCTGGTAAAAGCCCTGGAAGGTCGTCGTCTCGCCCGTCTTGGAGCTCCCGACGACGACGGCGGGCCGGTAGATGGCCGTCGGGTGCTTCTCGCCGAAGGCGCGCACGAGCTTCTCGGCCTCCATCTTCGTCTGCTCGTACGAGTTTCGGAACCGCTGGCCCACGTCGAGCTCGTCTTCGCGGATGACGCCCCGGCGCTCGCCCGCGACGAACGCGGTGCCGATGTAGTCGAAGCGCTTCAGCCGCGGCAGGCCCTCGGCGAAGGAGAGGATGTTCCGCGTCCCCTCGGTGTTGTCGCGGCGCGCGACCTCGAGCGGCAGGTCGAACCGCACGGACGCCGCGCAGTGGATCACCTGGTCGATGCGCGGGGAGATCTTCGCCCGGCGCTCGGCGTCCATTCCGGCGCCGCGCAGGGAGATGTCGCCCTCGACGACCTCGATGCGCTCGGCGTGCCGCGACGCGTCGGCGAGCCCGAACATCTTCGAGAGGAGCTTGTCGACGCGCTCCCGGGCGGTCTCGCGGTGCGTCGACCGGACGAGGAGCGCCAGCCTCGTCCGCGGGTTTTGCTCCAGGATTCGCTTGACGATCTCGCTCCCGAGGAAGCCGGTCGCCCCCGTGACGAAGACCTCCTCCCCGACCCCCACGGCTCCAAGCGACTGCCCGAGCGACTTGTCGGCGTTGTCGGCGTTCATTCGATCCCTTTCGGACCCGTCATTCAATCAGCCTTCGATCCGGTGAATCAAGAGCATGCGCGGCGACGCGGTCCCGCGCCTGTCCCCAAATGACCTTCTTGTGGCACTCGAGGACTCTTGTGCGAACCTGCCGGCGGGTATGAATAAGGTCGACCGGCTCCCGGTTCGTGGAAAGGAACGCCTCGTGAACCCCAACGCCAGCGCCCCGCGCGTCATCATCCGGCACTGCGACGGCTACTACATGGAGAAGATCCGCGCGATCCTCCGCGAGGGGATGCGGGAGCTCGGCATCGTGCCGAAGGGGCGCACGCTCGTGAAGCCGAACCTCGTCAGCGCCGGCGAGATGTTCCCGCACGCGTACACGCGGGCCGAGTTCGGCGAGGCGATGCTGCTCGCCCTCCAGGACGTCGGGTCCGACACGATGACCGAGCTCGCGGTCGGCGAGCGGTGCGGCATCACGATCCCCACGCGCTACGTCTACAAGCACAGCGGGTGGGACACGGTCATCAACCGCACGCGCGGGGTGAAGCGGTACTGCTTCGAGGAAGAGCCGCAGGTCGAGATTCGCTACACCCACGAGAAGCGCCTCCGCGACTACGTCTTCACGCCGGAGCCCGTCGCCAAGGCCGACTTCTTCGTCAACTGCCCGAAGTTCAAGGCGCACCCCTGGACCACGGTCACCTTCTCGATGAAGAACTACATCGGGATTCAGGACGACCGGCACCGGCTCATCGATCACGACCACCGGCTGAACGAGAAGGTCGCCGACCTCCAGTACATCATCCAGCCGCAGTTCATCGCCATCGACGCGATCATCGCGGGCGAGGGGCGCATGCTGACGCCCAAGCCCTTCGAGATGAACCTCGTCATCATGGGCAACAACCAGGTCGCGTTCGACACCGTGTGCGCGGCGATCATCGGCGTCGACGCCAAGACGGTCGACCACATCCGCTTCGCCTCCGAGCGCGGGTTCGGCACGATGGGCCTCTCGCAGATCGAGATCAGCGGCGACGTCACGCTCGAGCAGGCGAAGGCCCGCGCGAAGGGCTTCGACGTCGGGCTCGTCCGGGTCGAGAAGTACTTCGAGGGCTCGAGCATCACGGCGTACGCCGGCCCGCCGCCCGAGACCGAGCACACCGACTACTGCTGGGGCGGCTGCCCCGGCGCCATCGAGGAGGCCATCGAGATCCTCCGCACGTACGACGCCGAGTGCGACAAGAAGATGTCGCGCCTCCACGTCGTCTTCGGCGCGTACGAGGGGCCCATCGACGCGAAGCCGGGCGAGAAGGTCGTCTTCATCGGCGACTGCGCGAAGTGGAGCGGGCAGCTCTGGGGCAAGGACATGGTCTCGATCGAGAGCCTCTACAAGGACCGCTCGACGAAGGACCCGCACAAGGCCGAGTCGGCGGACATCTACGACAAGGTCCTCAAGGTCACCAAGGAGCTCCACGCCCAGCGAAACGCCCCGCACATCCGCATGCAGGGCTGCCCGGTGAGCGTCGCGGAGCAGGTGTTCGCGCTCGTCTCGCTCGGCGACGCGAAGAACCCGTACCTCGACCCGTCCGAGGCCACGCGCTTCACGGAGTCGTACCTCTCGTGGAAGGGCGCGATGGCCGTCCGCAAGATGAGGGGCCAGAAGTACCAGCAGCCCGGCGCGTGCTCGCGCGGCGAGGCGGCGCCCGTGGTGGCGCGGCGGGCGGTCGAGAACACGGACGCGGAGTGAGCCTGGTACCGCAGGCGCTCGGCGGCCCCCTCACCCGCCTGGCGAAGGGCGTCCAGGGCCTCCTGCCGCCCGACTACCACTCGACCCAGACGTTCATCCACCAGTTCGAGCAGCGGGCGCGCCTCGACCCGGCGCACCCGTTCCTCCTCTATCGCGACCGCCGCTTCACCTACCGGGAGGCCAACCTCCTGGCGAACCGGTACGCCGAGGCGTACCGCGCGGCGGGGCTCCGCAAGGGGCAGGTCGTCGCGCTCGTCCTCGAGAACCGGCCGGAGCTCTACTGGCACTTCTTCGGGCTCTCGAAGCTCGGCGTGACCGTGGCGCTCGTGAACTCCCACGCGGTGGGCAAGCCGCTCGCCCACGCGATCCGCATCTGCAACCCGAAGCGCGTGGTCGTCGGCTCCGAGGTGCTCGCGCAGTTCGACGCGGTGCGCGGCGAGCTCGCCGACGTGCTCGCGCCGCGCGACGGGGCGGGCGCCGGCGCGAGCGTCGACGTCGACGTCGACCCCGACGGGCCGGCGGTGTCCGGCGTGCCGGCGTGGTCGGAGCGGCTCCCGCCGAGCCTCTCGAGCCTCGCGCGCGATCCGATTGAGACGGGCCTGCACACGCTCGGCGACCTGGCGGCGTACATCTACACGAGCGGCACGACGGGCGCGCCCAAGGCGGCCCTCGTGAAGCACCACCGCTTCTACCGGGCCGGGCGCATCTGGGGCGGGTTCGCGCTCGAGCTCCGCCCCGGGGACGTGCTCTACATCTCGCTGCCGCTCTATCACGGCAACGCGATGATCATCGGCATGTCGAGCGTCGTGGCGTTCGGCGCGACGATCGCGCTGGCGCGCAAGTTCTCGACGACCGCCTTCTGGCAAGACTGCCGCCGCTACGACGCGACGTGCTTCCTCTACATCGGGGAGCTTTGCCGGTACCTCTACGGCGCGCCCCGAAAGGGCAACGACCGCGACCACAAGATCCGCGCGATCAGCGGCAACGGCCTCCGCCTCGACATCTGGGAGGGCTTCCAGGCGCGGTTCGGCATCGAGCGCATCGCGGAGTTCTACGGGGCGACCGAGGGCAACATCGTCACGATCAACCTCGGCGGGCCCGCCGGGTCGGTCGGCAAGATGACCGTGGGCCAGGCCATCGCCCGCTGGGACGAGGAGAAGCAGGAGTTCGTCCGCGGCAAGGACGGGCGCCTCCAGCGCTGCTCGCTCGACGAGGTCGGCGTGCTCCTCGGGAAGATCTCCGACCTGACGGGCTTCGACGGCTACCGCGACAAGCAGGCGACCGAGAAGAAGATCGTGCGGGACGCGTTCGAGCCGGGCGACGCCTGGTTCAACACGGGCGACCTCTTGCGCGTCGACTGGCGGCGGAACCTCTTCTTCGCCGACCGCCTCGGCGACACGTTCCGCTGGAAGGGCGAGAACGTCTCGACCTTCGAGGTGCAGGAGCAGATTTCCTCCTGGCCGCCGGTGCAGGAGGTCAACGTCTACGGCGTCGAGGTGCCGGGCGCCGAGGGGCGCGCCGGGGTCGCCGCGCTGGTCCTCCAGCCGGGGCAGTCGTTCGACCCGGCGTCGTTCAAGGCCCACGTCGACGCGACCCTCCCGAAGTACGCTCGCCCCCTCTTCGTGCGCATCGTCGACGCGTCGCTCGAGACCACGAGCACCCTGAAGCTGAAGAAGGGGGACCTCCAGCGCGAAGGCATCGACCCCGCGAAGGTGAAGGCGCGCCTCTACCTCCGGCACCCGACGAGCGACGAGTACGTGCCGCTCGACGCGAAGCTCTACGCCGACATCGCCGCCCGCCGCCTCCGCGTCTGAGGCGCGCTTCGGCGCGCCGGCTCCAGGCTCCAGGCTACAGCCCGAGAGAGACCCGAGGCCCGTCGAGCAGCGACGCCAACGTCTCGCCCTGCTCGGTCTCCTGCTGAAGCCTGTAGCCTGTAGCCCGTAGCCCGCCTGTTCCCGTGCCCCGCTTGTAGCCCTGTTCCCTGGCGCGTAGGCAAATGGAGGTGCGCGAAAACTGCGCGATTCCCGTCGATCCGTCTGGCGAGTGGATCTACCCTCTTGCGGTATGCCGGGAGAGTCCGTGACGGCCGAGAAGCGCGATAGCGCTTTTCCCGCTGCTCTCGGCAAATACGTCCCCTTCGCGCGGCTGGGCAGCGGAGGGATGGCCGAGATCTTCCTCTCGGTCGCGCGCGGGCCCGTGGGCTTCAACAAGCTCACGGTCGTGAAGCGGCTGCGCAACCCCGACGACCCGACGCACGTCGAGATGTTCCTCGACGAGGCGCGGCTCGCCGCCCGCCTGAACCACCCCAACGTGGTGCACACGTACGAGGTCGGACAGGCCGGCGGGAAGTACTTCATCGCGATGGAGTACCTCGAGGGGCAGTCGCTCAACGCGCTCCTCGCGCGGCTCAGGGACAAGGGCGCGAACAAGGCGGACGCCCTCGGCGATCCGCTCGTCGCCTACGTGGCCGCGCAGGCGCTGCGGGGGCTCCACCACGCGCACGACCTCTGCGACTTCGACGGGACGGCGCTGGGGATCGTCCATCGGGACGTCTCGCCGCACAATCTCTATCTGACGTACTCGGGCGAGGTGAAGCTCCTCGACTTCGGAATTGCGAAGGCGGCGATGAACGCCTCGCACACCGAGACCGGCGTCCTCAAAGGCAAGATTCGCTACATGGCGCCGGAGCAGATCGCCGATTGGAACATCGATCGACGGGCCGATCTCTTCGCATTCGGCGTCGTGCTCTGGGAGCTCCTGGCGCGGCGGCCGCTGTTCCAGGGCGACGCGGCGGCGGTGCTCGGGCGCATCGTGAACCACGACGTCGAGCCGGTCCGCTCGGTGCGCCCCGACGTCTCGCCGGCGCTCGATCGCATCGCCATGAAGGCGCTCCGCCGCGACCCCGACGAGCGGTACGCCACGGCCGACGCGATGCGCGCCGACATCGACGACTATTTGCGGACCGTCGGCGAACAGGGGCTCGAGAAAGAGCTCGCCGGCATCATGAACGACGTCTTCGCGAAGACGCGCGACGAGGTCCGGGCCCGCATCAGGGCGTTCCTCGAGCACATGCCCGCGGACGACGGCAACGAGGGCAGCTCGCCGCAGATCGGCCGCACGAGGGACCTCCCGACGCTGGTCGACGCGAGCGGCTCGCACACGCCGCCCGCGACGAGCGGCATCGCGCCCATCCAGACGCGAAAGCACGGCTGGTTCTGGCTCCTCGCGGCGGCCGCGGTGTCGGTCGCCGGGGTGGTCGTCCTCGCGCGGCTCGGCCGCACCATCCAGCCCGCGGCCGCCGCACCGGCCACGGTGACCGACACCGGGCACGTGCGCCTGACGACGACGCCCCCCGGGGCGCTCGTCGAGCGCGACGGAAAGCCCCTCTCGCACACGCCTGCGGCGTTCGATCTCGACCCGGGCACGGTGACCCTGCGCGTCTCGATGCCGGGGTACGAGGCGGAGACGCTCTCGATTGACGTGGCCGCGGGCTCGGCGATCGATCGCACCCTCGCGCTGCGCGCGACCGCGCCGCCCGCGCCCGCGCCCGCGCCGCCGACGATTGCCCCGCCGGTCTCGCCGGCGTCGCCGGCCCCGCGCCCGACGGCTCGCGCGCCGGTCGCGCAGGCGCCCGCGGCGCAGGCGCCCCTGGCCGCGCAGGCGACGGCGCCGAAGCCCGCGGCGTCGGGGCACCCGCACCTCAACATCCGCGTCCTCGACGAGTAGCGCGCCGTCGGCGGCCGCGGCCCGAATTTGCTGCGCGCGACGCCGCGGATGTACCATGCCGCCGTGGTCGGAAGGTCGCGTCGAGGCAGGGTGTGGGCCGCGCTCGTCGTGGGCCTGCCCCTGGCGACGCTGCCGGCGCGCGCTCGCGCGGCCGACGCGCCTTCCCCGCCGACCACCGGCGCGCTCGCGAGCGCCGAGCAGCTCGCGGCGCAGGCCTACGAGCTCCACGCGGCCGGCAAGTACGCGGAAGCGATTGCGATGTACATGAAGGCGTACGAGGCCTCGAACGCCGCGGTCACGCTCCTCAACGTCGCGACCATCTACGACCGCAAGCTGCACGAGGGCGCGCTCGCCGCGGAGTTCTACCGGCGGTACGTGACCTCGCCCGACGCCGAGCCCGAGCTCGTCGAGAAGGCGACGGCGCGCCTCACCGCGCTGAAGGCCGAGGAGGCCGCCGCCTCGAAGCCCGAGGCCTCGTCGCCCGCCGGCGCCGCTCCCGAGCCGTCCGTCGCGCCGGAAGCCCCCGCCCCGCGCGCGGCCGCCACGCCCGACGCCGCGCCCTCGCGCGGAGGCGGGGTGCGCACGGCCGGGGCGGTCGTCCTCGGGGCGGGCGTCGCCGCCGTCGGCGCGAGCCTGGTCCTCGGGCTCGTGGCCGAGAACAAGAACAACGAAGCGAACATGGTGTGCAACGGCGCCGTGTGCTCCACGCGGGACGGGGTGAACCTCGCCCACGACGCCGGGACGTTCGCCACCGCCTCGACGATCACGTTCGTCTCGGGGCTGGTGCTCGCGGGGGGCGGGCTCGTGATGGTCCTCGCCGGCGGCCCGTCGAGGGCCTCGAGCGCCATGGCGCTCGCGCCCGCGCTGGGGCCGACCGGCGGGGGGCTCACCCTCCGCGGAGACTTCTGAAGGCCATGCGCGCGCGGTGGGGGCAGCTCGCGAGAGGGTCTGCGGCCGCGGCCGTGCTCGCCGTCGCGGGTTGCTCGACGGTGCTCGGGATCGAGTCCGATCGGTACGTCGCCGCAGGCACGCCGGACGCGGGCGGCGCGACGCACCCCCCCGTTCCGAGCACGCCCTGGGGCTGCCTCAGCGCGCCCAGCCAGTCGCTCGACCCGAACTTCCAGGTGAACGTGCAGCTCCTCGTGATGGACGGGGCCAAGACGTCGACGGCCGCCGGCGTGGTCGACGGGGGCTCCGACCTCGACACGGTCAGCGGCACCGTCCTCCCGGGCGTCACGGTCAAGGCCTGCTCCGCCCTCGACACGAACTGCGTCGACATGCCGCCGAGCGGGGTCAGCGACGACGGGGGTCTGGTGAACTTCGTCCTCCCGAACGACTTCAACGGCTTCTTCGATTTGAGCCGGCCGGATCTCATCCCCGCGCGGCTGTACCCCGGGCCTCTCCTTTCCGGGGATTCGCCGGTGAGCTTCCCGGCATACGACATCAGCCCCGACGACTTCCAGAACGTCGTGGCGTCGGAGCTGTCGCAGCCGGCCATCCTCGACCCCGACGCGGGCATCGGACACGCGCTCGTCACCGTTTACGACTGCGAGGACCACCAGGCCAGCAACGTCTCGTTCACGTACAGCGTGGCCGACGCGGGAATCCCGTTTTATTTCGCGGGCGGTCTCCCGAGCCTCACGGCCCGCGAGACCGACCCTTACGGGCTCGGCGGCCTGCTGAACGTTCCGGCAGGCGCCCTGACCGTGAACGCCGTGTTCGGCGAAGGGAACGACGGCGGGGCGCCAATGGCACCCATCGGGTCGGTCAACTTCATCGTCCGGCCTGGCGCCATCACGTTCGCGTGGATCCGGGTGCGATCCCACTAGTCATCGCGGGAGCAGCAGCTATGGATGGTCCCCATGCTGCCGAAAGACATCCTCGCCCAGGCCGCCACGGACGCGCGCGGCCTCGCCATCGACGCCGTTCACGCCAGCCAAAGCGGTCACCTGGGTCTGCCACTCGGCTGCGCCGAGATTGGCGCGGTGCTCTTCGGCCATGCCCTCTCGTACGACCCGGCGAACCCGGGCTGGCTCAATCGCGACCGGTTCGTGCTGTCGGCCGGGCACGGGTCGATGTTCCTCTACGCGTGGCTGCACCTGGCCGGCTACGAGGAGATGACGATCGACGAGATCAAGCGCTTCCGCCAGCTCCACTCGAAGACCCCAGGCCACCCGGAGCTCACGCACGCCCCGAGCGGCATCGAGACGACGACCGGCCCGCTCGGTCAGGGCGTCGCCAACGCGGTCGGAATGGCCGTCTCGGCGAAGATGGCCGAGGCGCGCTTCAATACGAAGGAGCACACCATCTTCGACCACCACGTCGTGGCCCTCGCCGGCGACGGGTGCATGCAGGAAGGCGTCGCCATGGAGGCCGTGGAGTTCGCGGGCCACCAGAAGCTCGACAACCTGATCCTCATCTACGACTCCAACAACGTCACCCTCGACGCGATGGCGAAGGAGACGCAGAGCGAGGACACGGCCAAGCGCTTCGAGGCCATCGGCTTCGACGTGCAGACGGTCGACGGGCACGAGATGGAGGCGTTCCTCGCGGCCTTCGAGCGCGCCAAGCACGCGGGCAGCGGCAAGCCACAGTTCATCCTCGCCAAGACGCTCATCGGCCGGGGCATCCCCGAGGTCGAGGGCACGCAGAAGGCGCACGGCGAGGCCGGCGCGAAGTTCGCCGACGGGGCGCGCAAGGGCCTCGGCTTGCCGGCGGAGCACTACTACGTGGCCCCGGCCGTCCAGGCGTTCTTCGCGGCCCACGCGAAGGAGCTCGGCGCGAAGCGCGCCGCCTGGGAGAAGACGTTCGAAGCGTGGAAGGCCGCCAACCCGGCGCTCGCCACCGAGCTCGGGACGTCGCGGGCGTACGCGCACGCCGTGCCGCAGACGACCAAGCAGCGCACCCCGGCCACCGCCGACCTCTTCGCCGCCATCCCCGAGTTCCCGGCGGACACCAAGATCGCCACGCGCAAGGCGGGGCAAGATGTCCTACAGCCGCTCGCGGCGAAGGTGCCGCTGCTCATCGGCGGCAGCGCCGACCTCTACGGCTCCACGCTCAATTACATCGGCGACCTCAAGGCCGGGAACGACGACTTCAAGGTCGGGCACCGCTCGGGCCGGAATATCCGCTTCGGCATTCGCGAACACGGGATGTGCTCGATCCTGAACGGCATTGCCGCCGCCGGGATCTTCCGCGCGAGCGGCGCCACGTTCCTCGTCTTCGCCGACTACTGCCGCCCGGCCATCCGCCTCGCGGCCCTGAGCCACCTGCCGGTCATCTACGTGTTCACGCACGACAGCATCGGCGTGGGCGAGGACGGTCCGACGCACGAGCCCACGGAGACGGTGCCGGGCCTGCGCGTCATCCCGAACCTCGACGTCATCCGCCCTGCGGATCCCGAGGAGACGGCGGGCGCGTTCGTCGCCGCCCTCGAGCGCTCCGACGGGCCGACCCTCCTCGCGCTGACGCGGCAAGCCGTCCCGCTCCTCAAGGACATTCCCGTGAAGACGCGGCGCGAAGGCGTCTTGAAGGGCGGCTACGTCGCCCGCAAGGAGACGGCCCCGCTCGACCTGATCCTCCTCTCGGCGGGCAGCGAGCTTCAGCACGCGCTCAAGGCGGCCGACACCCTCGGCGCGGGCACCCGCGTCGTCAGCATTCCCTGCTTCGAGCGCTTCAACCGGCAGCCGGCCGAATACCGCGAGGAGGTCCTGCCGCTGTCCTGCCGCCGCCGCATCTCGCTCGAGGCGACCGTGCCGTCGTCGTGGGCGCCGTACGTGGGCCTCGACGGCCTGCGCCTGGGCGTCGATCGCTTCGGTCTCTCGGCGCCCGGCGCCGAGGTCATGAAAGAGCTCGGGATCACGGCAGAGCACATCGTCGAGGCCGCAAAGCAATTGCGTAAATAGGCAGCGGGCGCGCTCCCCAAAAGCGCCCCCGTCTCATCGACTCAAGAAGAGCGCTATTTTCATGACGAGGCCACCCGTGGCGTGGTAGGCCCCCCGGCCATGCCTACCCTCCGTTCCCAACTCGATGCCCTCGCGGCCTCGTTCGCCAGTGCCGTCGTCGACGCCATCCGCAGCGCCTCCCTCCAGGAGCTCGTCACCGACGGAAAAGGCGGACGTGCCGGCGCGGCGGCACCTGTCGCCAAAGCGACAGCCGCCAAGACCACCCGCTCCGGCCGCCTCAAGCGCCGCAGCAGCGAAGACATCGGGCAGGTGCTCGACCAGATCGTTACGCTCGTGAAGAAAAACAAGGACGGTTTGCGCGCAGAGCAAATTCGCGTGGAGCTCGGCCTTCAGGCCAAAGAGCTCCCGCGCGTCCTCAAGGAGGGGCTGGCCTCGAAGCGGCTCCGCAAGTCGGGCCAGAAGCGCGCGACGGTCTACTCGGCGCGCTGACGCGCGCGCGGCCGTCGCTCACGGGCTCGCGGGGGAGGCAAGAGGAGGAGGGGCCCCCGCCCCGCTCGAGAGCGACGCGCGCTGCCGGGCGATGGGCGCCGCAGGCGCCCCGAGCTGCTGGGCGAGATCGAGCGCGCGTTCGGCCTCGTCGTGCCGGCCGAGCTGCGCGAGCGCCCAGGCCCGGCCGAGCTGCGCCGTCGCGAAGCGCGGAGATCGCGCGAGCACGCGGTCGTATGCCTCCAGCGCGAGGCGGGCGTCTCCGCGCACGAGCCCGAGCGTGGCGAGGCCCAGCCAGCACTCCGCGGCGGCGCCGCGGTCCGTCGTGCCGGCCGCGTCGCCGGCCGCCGCGCCGGCGCGGTACGCGCGCTCCGCCCCGTCGTAGTCGCCCAAGTGGAGGAGCACGAGCCCGAGCGTGTGCCAGGTCTCGGCGTCGCGAGCGCCGCGGCGCACGGCTTCCTCGAGGCGCGCTCGCGCGTCTTCGAGTTCGCCCCAGCGCGCGCAGCGCATCCCGCCTTCGCGGGGTCCGTCGGGCGAGTCGGGAGCCACCGCCGCGGCGCGATCGTAGGCCTCGAGCGCCTCGTCGTAGGCGTGCGTGAGCTCCAGCGCGTGGCCGAGCTCGAGGTACGGCGCCGGGTCGTTCTGCGGCAAGACGCGCGCGAGCTCGGCCACCTGCGCCCGCGCGCCCAGGATGTCGCCGGCCGCGCCGAGGACGCGCACGAGGAGCTCGCGCGACGCGACGTCGTCGGGGTGCTTCGCGACCCGCTCGCGAAGGAGGGTCGCGGCCTGATCGGTGCGGTCCTCGCGGACGAGGGTCTGCGCGTGCATGCGCACCCTGGCGCCGCTCTCGGCGCACCCCGCACCCGCGGCGAGCACCGCTACGCACAAGAGGATCGCGACGCGCACGCGCGCGCATTGTGCCTGGCGCGCGCATCGCTTGCCAGCGCGCCGACCGAGCCTCTCCGGGCCTCGCCGAGCGGCTACAGGCTACAGACTACAGGCTACAGCCAGAGACAAGAGCCACCCGCGCCGGTCTCCCTCTCTCTCGGACTGTAGCCTGTAGTCTGTAGTCTGTAGCCTCGTGGCGTGGCCGGCTGGCGCGGCCGGATTGGCCCTCTCTGAACGTTGGGGTGGACCTCGTCGAGGGACTAGCCCATGATTGTTTTACGTTGGGCGGTTTCTTTCGATTCCGCGCGATGGGGCAACCGCGGAATCGGGTGCGCGCGTCTCCGAACGAGGCGCCGGGCGCCGGGGACGCGGCGAAGGCAGGCGCGAGGAGCACACGATGACGAAGGCGTGGCTGAAATGGACCGGGGTGTGCGCGGCGCTCGCGATGGGCGCTGCGGCGGCCCAGGGATGCGGGTCCAACGGCGGGACGCACGAGGGTCCGACGGACGCGGGCGAGCCGAGCGACGCAGGCGCGGACAGCACGGTCGAGGGAGGCTCCGAGGAGCCCGGCGACGCGAACACCGTGCTCGAGGCCGGCCCCACGTGCGATCCCGATGCGCAGGTCGACATCGACTGCACGGGCCTCTGCGGCCCGGTGCACGACACCTGCGGGCACAGCAAGATGTGCGGCGGCTGCCAGCCGATCGCGGGCCCCGACGGCGGCGCGCAGGCGCAGGTGTGCGACCTGACGACGAACACCTGCACGGTGCCGAAGACCACGTGCGCGGAGCTCGGAGCGCAGTGCGGAACGGTGCGCGACAGCTGCGGCGATTATCTGGATTGCCCGGACAGCCCGATCAAGGGCTGTCCCGCCGGAGAGGAGTGCAACCCCGACACCCATCTTTGCCAGGACTGCGAGCAGGTCACCTGCGCGGACCTCGGTTATCAGTGTGGGTTCGCGTATCTCGGGTGCGGCCTCGACACGGAGAGCAATTACACGGATTGCGGACAGTGCCCGAACGCCGGCGACGGCGGCGCGCAGGTCTGCAACGCGACCTTGCACACGTGCGAGCCGAAGTGCACCCCGAAGTCGGCCGCGGTCATCTGCGCGGCCGCAAAGGCGGCGCTCGGCGTGCAGTGCGGGTTCATCACCGACGGCTGCGGCGGCATCGTCGAGTGTGACAGCAACGTGATCGGCTTCGGGTGCGCGGCGGGCGAGCAGTGCGGCGTGCGCGGCATCGCCAACCACTGCGATCCCTTCGAGACCCCCGACGAGTGTGTGGGCCAGGGCCGGGTGTGCGGCGACATCACGAGCCTGTGCACCGGCCAGAAGGTGCACTGCGGCGACTGCGCCACGGGACAGGTCTGCGGCACGAACGGCACCTGCGGTCCGCCCTGCACGGAGAAGACGTGCGCCGACTACGTCGGCTACCAGTGCGGCACGTTCGACGACGGCTGCGGCAGCACGATCACGTGCGGCACGTGCGCCGGCGGCATCTGCGACCAGACGACGAACACGTGCTGCCCCGAGAAGCAGTGCGGCACCGACTACGCGCACGAGTGCGGGACGGCGCTGCCGAACGGCTGCGGCGGCAACTCGGTGTCTTGCACCTGCGCGACGGCCACCAAGTGCACCGCCGACGGCGGCGCGGCGGCGGCGCCTGCGAACGGCGCGGCCGGCGCGTGCTGCTCGCCGCACGCGGCCTCGTTCTACACGGGCCAGAACGAGTGCGGCACGAAGCTCCCCGACGGGTGCGGCAGCACGATCAACGTGTCGTGCCCGAGCGGGCAAGAGTGCGTCGCGAACACGACGGGCGACGCGGGGCCCGCGCCCGGCAACGGCGTCGTCGGGACGTGCTGCACGCCCGACTGCAGCAGCATCGGATCGGGGAGCTGCGGCTCGGTCCAGGACTCGTGCCGGCCGACCGGCACGATGCACACGTGCAACGAATGCGGCGCGCAGTCGTGCATGAACTCGATGTGCTGCACCCCGGCGGCGACCTGCAGCCTGAACGGCGCGGCCGGCGGCGAGTGCAACGACGTGAAGACGGCCGGCCCGAACTGCGGGTCGAACCGCACGTGCACGTGCTCGGGCAACCTCGTGTGCTGGTGCACCGACCACCAGTGCACCGCGAGCGACGGAACGGGGGCGTGCAAGGCGCCCCTCACCTGCGGGAGCGGGACGTACGCGGGCTCGTGCGGCACGGGGCTCGACGACGGCGCGGGCGGCACGCTCGACTGCCCGTGCGCGACCGGCCAGGTCTGCTCGACCAGCACGCCGGGATCGACCGGCACCTGCGGGTGCAACAACCCCACGGGCGCGAAGTACACGTGCAGCAACGTGCCGAACGGCCCGGGCCAGTCCGGGGGCGACGCGTGCGGATCGTTCGACGACGGGTGCGGGGGCACGCTCACGTGCAACTGCGCCGGCGGCAAGGCGTGCAACACGTCGGCGGCGCCGAACGTGTGCTGCAGCCCGGCGACCTGCCCGGCGGCGGGCATCGGGAGCGCGTGCGGCGCGGTGAACAACGGCTGCACGACGATCAACTGCTCGTGCCCGAGCGGGACGGGCAACGAGAACTTCGCGTGCACGGGCGGGGAGTGCACGTGCGTGAAGAACACCTGCCACGGCCTGGCGGGCGTTCAGGACGACGGCTGCGGCGGGAAGCTCAACTGCGGGACCTGAGGACCATGCGCAATCCGACTCGACACGTCTGGGCACTCGCCGCGTCCCTCTCGGTCGTCCTCCTGTACGGACCCGGGTGCGGCTCCCATTCGAACGGAGGCGAGCCAGGAGGCGGTGGCGGCGGCGACGGCGGCAGCTCCGGCTCGGTCTTCTCGAACGGCGACGACGGCGGCAGCGGCGCCGACGGCGGCTTCGGCGGGTGCGCCACGGTAACGCAGAAGGCGCAGAAGGTGCCGCTCGACATGGTGATCG
Source organism: uncultured delta proteobacterium (assembly GCA_963797395.1). GTDB lineage: Bacteria > Myxococcota_A > Polyangia > Polyangiales > Polyangiaceae > Palsa-1150. Next base: position 1,198,384 of record CAWCPA010000006.1, on the reverse strand, counting down.
GGCTCGACACGAGCTTCTCCATGAACTTCGACGACAAGTGGACGAACCTGAAGTCCGCCCTCGAGGCCTTCGTGCAGAACCCGGCCTACGCGGACCTCAACATCGGCCTGCAGTTCTTCCCGATCCGCGCGCAGTGTAACGTGTCCGACTATCAGAACCTCGCGGTCAACCTGGGAGCCGCGCCGCAGGTGTCGGGGTCGATCGTGCAGGCGCTCGAGGCGCAGATGATGGCCGGCGGCACACCGACCGTCCCGCTCCTCCAGGGGCTCACGGCCTACCTCCAGGCCCACCAGAACGCGGGCCACAAGCCCGTCATCCTGCTCGCGACCGACGGCGTCCCCGACGACACGTGCCTGAGCGACATCGACGGGGAGACGCCCAACTCGCTCGCGAACGCCATCACGGTCGCGGCGTCGGCGTACGCGGGCACCCCCTCGATCGAGACCTTCGTCATCGGCGTCGGCGACGACCTCACGGCCCTGAACGGCATCGCCCAGGCGGGCGGGACGACCTCGGCCACCCTCGTCGACACCAGCAACGGAGCGCAGCAGACCTTCCTCGCGGCGCTCGACGCGGCGCGCCTCAGCGCCATCCCTTGCAACTTCACCATCCCGCCGGGCGCGATCGACCCGAGCCAGACCAACGTCACGTACATGCCCGCGGCCGGAGGCGAGCAGGAGTTCGTCTTCGTGGGCGACGCCGCCGACTGCTCGAAGGCGCCCGACACCGGCTGGTACTTCGACGACCCGAACCAGCCGACCCAGGTCATCCTGTGCCCGGCCGTGTGCAACACGGTCAAGGCCGACGATCTCGGCCAGGTGAACGTGGTCTTCGGCTGCCCGCGCGTGGAAGTTCGCTAGCGCAAACGAGGCGAAATTGGAGCGGTTCGCCGCGACCGAGCTCGGTCCACGCGAGGTCTCGCCGCTCGCGCTGGCTACGGATAGCGAAGGCCGAGGATCGGCCCGGGCTGCGACGCGTCGTTGCCCGCGCCGTCGGGGCGAAGGAGCGCCGCCGCATAGCAACCGGTGTCGTCGCAGGCGGCGTCGGCCAGCGCGTCGGCCTGCACGTCGAGGCGGCCCGGCGTCGGAGACTCGGAGCTTCCCCCCTCGACTCCACCCTCGCTCGCCGGCGTCGCGAGCACGCGGAACGTCAGGTGCTCGATGGGCGCGGCCCCCGGATCCGCGTGCGCGCGCTGCTCGGCCCACGCGACGACCGTGCCCTTCGGGCTCCCCACGACCCAGAACGGCCCCGGCGCGCTCGCGCAGTCGTCGGGCGCGAGCACCGAGAGCGTCTCCTCGCCGGTCTTGCGGTCGACGCGCAGCGCGCGGACGCTCGGGCCGCCCCCCTCCCCGCCCGGGCACGCCGTACGCCCCTCGCGCGTCGACACGACGACGAGCGCCTGCGCGTCGCCGTCGACCGCGACGACGTCGTCGTCGTTCGCGAGCGCGTGGTGCAGCCGCCGCCACGGGCCCGCTCGTCCGGCCGCGAATCTCGCGGACGGAGATTGTCCCCGAGTCGCCGACGCGAACGATTCCGAGGTCGTCGCCCGACGTGTACACCTCGTGCTCGCGCTCGTCGTCCTCGCCGAAGTCGCCGTCACGGATCGCCGTGACCGCGCCCGGCGGCGCGCCCGCCTCCGCCCCACCGAGCGCGAACGCGCGCGCGGTGAGGTCGTCGTCGCCGTCGCCGAGGAGGAACGCGAGGTGCTCGCCGCAGACCAGAGACCCTGCGCGGTCGGCCGGGACCGTCGCGAGGTCCTGCGCCGCGGGCGCCGGCGATCCGGCGTCGGCGGCCCACGCGCGCGCGCGCAGGTGGACGGGGCCCGACCCCTGAGGATCGAGCCAGGCCACGCCGCCATCGGTCGTGCACATCCCGGCGCCCACGGGGACCGGCTCGGCCCGCGCCTCGCCGTGCGGGCCGAGGACGACGAGCACGGCGCCCGCCTTCCCGCCGACGAGTCCCCGCCAGAGCAGCGCGAGCCCGCCGGCCGCGGCCTGGAGCTTCACGTCGGCGTCCGGCGCCCAGCCCACGCCCTTGAGCGCGTCGACCGACCACGGCGCTCCCTCGGACAGGCCCGCGACGCGAACGAGGCCCTCCGCGGCCACGAGCCCCGCGGCCACGAGCGCGCCCCCGGCGCGCACCGCCGCGATCGGCGCAGAGAACACCGCGGCGGACTCGAGCTTCGTGACCGGCGCGCTCGAGGCGACCGGCGGCGCATCGGCGGTCGCGGAGGGCGCGCTGCTCGCGCCCGACGCGCCCGCTCCCCCCGACGAGCGCGAGCACCCGGCGAGCGTCGCGAGCCCCACGAGCACCGCCACCGGCCGGAGCATCGATGCGACGGCGACTTCCGTCATCGATTGCACAGTACCACGCAGCCCGCGCCGGCCTAGAGCGACCGTCGTTCCTTCGGAACGACGGCCAGCTCTCATTTTGCCCTAGTTTGGGAGCATCCGTCCTTTGAACGTTCCGTTCAAAGGACTCCTGCTCTAGGTCCCCATCCCCAGCAGCTTGCGGAACGACGTGCGCGGCAAGCCCGCCGCGCGGGCCGCCGCGCTGAGGTTGCCTTCGGTCGCACGGAGGAGCTCGTGCGCCCGCTCGCGCGTCACGCACTTCGCCAGGCCGTCGCGGTCGCGGCGGAGGGCGCGATTGATGTCGTCGGCGTCGAGGCGCGCGCGCGTGCCCGCCGCGTCGGCCGCGCGGCACAGCGCGTTCCGGAGCTCGCGCACGTTGCCGGGCCACTCGTGGGCCGCGAGCCGCGAAAGCGCCGCGGACGTGAGCGACCGCGGCCCGACGTCGGGCTCGAGCTGCCGGAGCAGCTCGCGGCTGATGATGCCGATGTCGCCGCGGCGCTCGCGGAGCGACGGCACGTGGATCACGAAGCACTCGAGCCGGTGGAACAGATCACGACGGAACTCCCCGCTCGCGACGCGGGCGTCGAGCTTGGCGTGCGTGGCCGCGACCACGCGCACGTCGGCCTTCTTCCCGCTGCCCGCCCCGCCCACGCGCCGCACCTCGTATCCGTCGAGCGCGCGGAGGATCTTCGGCTGCGCCTCGAGCGGCAGATCGCCGATCTCGTCGAGGAAGAGCGTGCCGCCCTCGGCGTCGGAGAAGGCGCCCTCCCGCCGCATGTGCGCGCCGGTGAACGCGCCGCGCTCGTGCCCAAAGAGCTCGCTCTCCACCAGCTCGCGCGGCACCGCGGTGACGTTGATCGCCACGAAGGGGCGCGCGCGGCGCGGTCCTTCGGCGTGAAGCGCGCGAGCGAGGAGCTCCTTGCCGGTGCCGCTCTCGCCGGAGATGAGCACGGGGAGCGTGTGGCGCGCGAGCCGCCTCACCTGGTCCGCGAGGCGGCGCATGGCGAGAGACGACCCCGCGATGCCCTGCAGCGGCTCGCCTCCGGGCGGCGCCTCCCCCTCCCCTTCGTCGGCCCGGCCGAGGACGAGCATCGAGCGGCCGATGGCGATGGCCGCGCCTGCGTGCCCGCGCGCCTCGTGGACCCGCGCTCCGCCCACGAACGTACCGTTGCGCGACCCGAGGTCTTCGATGACGACCGCGCCGTCGACCACGCGGAGCGCGCAGTGACGCCCGCTGACGGTCTCGTCACGGACGACGACGCTCGACGGCGAACCCGCCCCGATGACGAGCGGAGTCTCCCCCAGGGGCACGCGACGCGTGCCCCCTTCGTCTTGCACGTCCACGAACCACCCCGTGGCCGGCGGCGCGCGTGGGATTCTCCACGGTGACCGAGGAACGGGGCTCATCGTCAGGCGGCGCGTCCGCGTCGCCGCATGCGGTCTTTGCGATTCCAGGCTCCACGTCTACCCCGTCGGCCCCACGCAACGCAGAGTTGCGTGGGTTCGCGAGGTAGACGCAGATCCCCGAGGGCCCTCCGTCGGGTCAGCCCACCGCGATGCCGAGCATCTTGCGGAGCGCGAAGTACTGCTCGCTCACCGAGAAGATGAGGAGCTCCTTCATCTTGTCGGCCGGCGCCAGGTCACCCGGGAGCTGCGGCTCGGCGCCGATGATCTTCTTCGCGATCTCGAGGTCGGCGCAGAGGAGCAGGCCCGCGCGGCTGGCGGTGATCTCGGTCGCCTGGATCCAGCGCTTGAGGTCGGCCTTGGCGCCGTCCTCGATCCACTTCTGGACGACGATCTTGAGCGACTCGCGGTGCACCGGCTGCATGTGCTTCACGAGCTCCATCGCCGTCGCGTTCACGGCCTGGGCCATCTCGCCGGGGACCGCGAAGTCGTTCATGACGATCTTCACGCCCGCGAAGAGGATGACCTTCAGCTCGTTGAGCGTCGGGAAGAGGTTCTTGATGTAGTGCTCGCCGCGGTACCCCGAGAGGTGCTTGCCGACGATGAACGTGAGCTCCTGGGGCGTGAACCCCGAGAGCACGTTCTGGCCCGCCACGCTGGCCGCCGGCGAGGCGACGACCGCAGTGAGCGCGCCCTGCACGTCGCTCCGCACGTAGAGCTCCGGCGTCGAGACGCCGAGCACCTGCGAGGCCCACCCGAAGGTCTTCGCGAAGGTGACCGTGCTCGTCGCCGGGTCCTGGCGGAAGCGGCGGTCGAGCACCGGAAGCTGCTTTTGCGCCCGAAGCTGGTTGGTCTTCGCGACGATGGCCGCCGGCGTGAGCATCTCGAAGATCTTGCCGATGAAGAGGTTCTCGTCCTTGTGGAAGAGGCTCTTCACCCACCCCTCGTTGTCCAGGCGGCTCTTGACCTGGATCATCCCCTTGGGGCGGTAGTCTTCGAAGAAGCGCTGCTCCTCGTCGTCGGTCTTGCGGAGGAACGCGAGCGCCGCGCACATGCACCACGCGCGGTCGTACTCGTTCGAGCGGAGGTACAGCTTGTAGAGGCTGCGGTACGGGTCGACGCGCAGCGGGTCCTTCTGGAGGACCAGCGAGTGCTCGCCCACGGCCGCCTCGGTCTGCTCGGTCGCCTCGTACAGCTCCGCGAGGATCTGCCGCTCGACGACCTCGTCGGGCTTGAACCGCGTGGCCATCTTGAACGCCTCGATGGCGCTCGCCGTGTCCTTCAGCCGGTCGCGGTAGATGAGGCCGAGGTTGTGCCAGAGGTTGAACTCGAGGTCCGGGTTCGAGACGTTCGCCGTCGACATCCGCCGGAGCATCTTGCGGAAGGCGCGCTCGAGGGCCTTGAAGTCCTTCTTCGAGGTGAGGATCTTGTTGATGCGCTCGAAGGCCTCGAGATACTGCGGGTTGAGATCGAGCGCCTCGCCGAAGAGCTCCACGGCGCGATCCTGGTCGCCCTCCTTGTCACGATAGAGCTGCGCCATCGTGTAGAGGAACTTCGACTTGCGGATCGTGTCCTTCTCGCTGTCGGCGATCGCCTGCAGCGTGTCGATCATCTTCGACCAGTTCTCGGTCGCCTGGTAGAGCGCGATCAGCTTGTGGAGCAGGCCCGGGTTCAGGGGCTGGAGCTCCCGCGCCTCTTCGAGGGCCTCGATCGCGCGGAGCGGGCTCTTGTCCTGGTCCGCCCAGACGTCCGCGATCTCGTTGAGCATGCGGAAGCGGTCGTCGGCCTGGAAGACGTTGTCCAGGATCTGCCGCTTGTACGCGACGACCTGCTTCCAGTCCTTGAGCTCCGCGTAGAGCGAGACGAGCGCTTCGAGGGTCGGCGCATACGCCGCGTCGACCGACAACGACTTCTCGAAGTTGTTGATCGCCTGCTTCGCCTGCCCCTGCTCGCGCTTGACGCAGCCGAGCTTGTAGTAGACGTCCGCGCGAGCCGCGGTCTCGTCCTCCGCCAGAGAGGTCAGCACCTTCTGGTAGTTGGTGAGCGCCGCGCCCCAGTCCTTGAGCCGGAAGCACACCTCGGCGAGGCCGCGGATCGTGGCCTGATCGGTCAGGTCGATCTGGTGGGCCGCCGAGTACGCCTTGAGGGCCTTGTCGTCCTTGCCGAGGGCGGCGCAGACCTGACCGAGCTTGTATTGGAGCGCGTGCTGCTCCGCGCGCTCGCGCTTGCCGGCCTTGCGGACGAGGAGGTCGAGCAGCGGCTCGGCCTTCGCCCACTCGGCCTGCGCGATGTACTCGTCGGCGAGGGGCATCGCGGCCTCCTCGTTCTCGCCGTCCGCCTCGTACGCCGCCTCCCACGCGAGCACGGCGCTCGGGTGGTCGCCCAGCATGTTCTCGCGCAGCTTGCCGAGCTCCACGAGGAGCTTGGCGCGCTGGCGCGGCGAGGTCGTGTAGCTCTGCTCCTGATCGAGGTACCGGGCCGCCTTGTCGTGGTCCTCGGCCTCGAGCGCGATCTGCCGCAGGGCCGCGATCGTCGCGAGGTGCGACGGATCGAGGTCGAGCGCCATCTCGTACCGCTCCTGCGCGGAGACGCGGTCGCCGAGCTTCTCGTCGAGGGCCTTGCCGATTCGGTAGAAGGACTCGACGCGCTGCTTGGTGTCCTGCGTCAGCTCCGCGACGCGGGTCATGTACTCGATCGACCGCGCGGCGTCGTCGAGCTTGTCGTACAGCTTCGCGAGGGCCTCGAGGGCCGGCACGTTCTGATCGTCGAGATCGACGATGTTCTTGTACGCGTCGATCGCGCGATCGGAGTCCTCGACCTCGTCGGCGTACACCTGCGCGATGGCGCCGTAGATGTCGACCTTCGTCTTGCGATCGGCCGTCGCGGAGATGTGACGGTCGTACGCGTTGATGAGGTCGAGCCACTGCCGCAGCTTGCGGTAGTTGCGCTCGAGCTTGAAGTACGCGTCCTCGTGGTTCGGGTCGATCTCGAGCACCTGCTCGAGACGCTTGGCCGCGAGGTCCGCCTTGAGGAAGTGCTCCTCGTGCATCGTCGCGAGCTGCATGAGGACGTCGATCTTCTCGCGCTCGGTCGTGACGACGTCGAGCTGCGCGTCGAGCACCGCGACGAGGTCGCTCCACTGCTCGAGCGTGTGATAGACGCGGGTCAGGCCGCGGAGCGCCTGGATGTTCGTCGCCTCGACCTCGGTGACCTCGCGGTACACCTGGGCCGCGCGCGACGCATCGCCGAGGCTGTTCTCGAAGAGCTGCGCGATGCGCAGCTTCGTCGGGAGGATCTCGGCCTGGTCCTGGAGTGCCGGGACCTTGCGCTGCAGGACGTCGACGAGCTCGCGATTCTGCGAGCGCGCCGCGTAGATGCGCTCGAGGTTCGCGAGGGCGGGGACGAAGTGCGGATCGACCTCGAGGGCCCGCTGGAAGTGCGAGATGGCCTGATCGGTCTGCTGCATCTGGCCGTCGAGCAGCTCGCCGAGGTCGTTCAGCGTCTCCTTGCGATCGAGGTCGTTCGTCGCGACTTCGAGGGCGCGCGTGAGCGTCGCGCCCATCTGCTGCCAGTTGGCGGCCTTCTTGTAGAGGCTCGCGAGCTGGCGCATCGCGCCGACGTTCAGCGGATCGAGCTGGATGATCTGCGCGTAGTAGGGCTGCGCGTACTCGGGGTGCCCGAGGTCGTCGCCGTACCACTTCGCGAGGTGCAGGCAGAGCCGGATCTTCTCCTTGGGCTCCGTCTGCTGCTTCAGCCAGCCGTTGACGGTCTGGATGACCTCCGCCCAGCGGCCGGTCGCCTGCGCCATCCGCTCGAGGTAGCGAGCGGTCTCGCGGTCGTGGAAGTCCATCGACAGCGCGTTGACGAGGGCGTCGAGCGCCTGCCCCTTGTCGTCGAGCTTCTCCTCGAAGACGCGGGCGATCTTGCGAAGGATGTCGGTCTGCGGCGCGATCTCCTCGCGCGTCTCGAGGCGCGCGAGATAGAGCTCGACCAGCGGCTCCCACCGCGCGGCGGCGGTGTGGAGCTTCTCGAGCTCGACGAAGGCTTCGTCGTTGGCCGCGTCGATCTCGAGGATGCGCTCGTACGGCGCGCGCGCCCCGTCGGCGTCCCCCACCTTGTCGCGCCAGAGGGCCGCCGCTCCGCGGAGCTCCTCGACGCGATCGGCCGCCTCGCCGAGGGCCTCGGCGCGGCGCATCTTCACGCCGATGACGTCCGTCCACTTCTCGTCGGCGCGGTAGATCGCCTCGAGGGCGTCCATCGCCTCGAAGTCGGGGCCGACGTCGAGCAGCTTCGTCCACGCCTCGGCGGCGTCGAAGGGCTGCTGGAGCTCCGTCCCGTAGGTCTTGCCGAGCTCGCGGAAGGTCTCCTTCAGCTCGTCGGCCTCGAGGAACGACGCGGCGCGATCGACGAGCTGGTGGAGCGCGGCCACGAGCTCGTTCGGGTCGCCCTGACGGCGGCGGATGGCCACGATGGCGCGGAGCGCCGCGAGGTTCGCGTAGTCGATGTCGAGGACGCGGTTCCAGTCGTCGAGCGCCTGCTCGTCGCGACCGAGCTTCTCGCTCGTCGTGCGGGCGCGCCGCGTGAGGATGTTGACGCGGTCCTCGTCGCTCGAGGCGATGTCGAACTCGCGCTCGAGGATGTCGACGAGCCGCGCCCACTCCGACGCGCCTTCGTAGAGGTTCGCGAGGGCGTGCAGGGCCTCGGGGTCCTCGCCGCGCAGGTCGAGGACCACCTTCCACGTCTCGATCGCCTTCTCGGGCTGGCCGAGCTTGTCGGCGGCGAGGTGCGCGATCTTCGCGCGGATCTCGGCCTCGGCGGAGTCGCCCGACGCGGTCTCGAGCTCGCGCTGGTAGACGGTGTCGAGGTCGCGCCACGCGCCCTGGACCTCGTAGATGCGCGCGAGCGCCGCGATGGCGCCGTCGTGCGTCTTGTCGAGATCGTCGAAGATTCGCCGGTACGCCTTGATGGCGTTCGGCATGTCGTTGAGGCGCGTCTCGTACAGCTCGCCGAGGCGCGGGTACAGGTCGACGAGGTCGAGCGGGTCGGTCGTCGCCTGCACGCGCATCTCGAGGATCTGCGCGAGCTCGGGCCACGACTCGGCGGCGAGATAGATCCGATCGAGGTTCGCGAGGGCCTCGGTGTCCTTCGTGTCGATGCCGAGGACGTACTTGTACGTCTCCTCGGCCTTCGAGACGTCGGCCAGCTCCTCCTCGAACGTGCGCGCGAGGCGCCGCCCGACGATCTTCTGGACCTCGGTGTCGTTGTGGCTGCCGAGGACGTCGGCGTAGGCGTTCGCGAGGGTCTCCCAGCCGCCGTCGACGGCCGCCGCGAGGCGCGGCGCCTCTTCGCCGGTCTTCTCGTCGAGCGGGAACTCCTTGAGGGCCCGCAGGTAGACCTCGAGCGTCTTGGCCGAGTCGAGGAGCTTGTCTTCCGACAGCTCCGCGAGCCGGTAGTACGCGGCGAGCCGGTCCTCCTGCCCTTGCGTGTGCGCGAGCTGCGCCTCGAAGACGAGCGCGATCTTCTCCCACTCCCCGCTGGCGCGGTAGAGCGGCTCGAGGATCTCGCCGACCTCGGCCTGCTTCACGCCGTCCGAGAACAGGCCCTCGAGGGCCCGCAGCGTCGCCTCGTGCTCGGGCGCCGCGCCGATGACCTCGCGGTACGCCGTGAGCGCGCCGTCGACGTCGTTCAGCCGGAGCTGGAGCACCTGGCCGAGGCGGTACTTGAGCTCGAGGACCTCGTCGGGCGACTCGGCGACCTCCGACTCGCGGGCGAGCGTGGCCGCGAGGTCCTGCCAGCGCTCGGTCTGGAGGTAGAGACGATCGAGCGCGCGGATCGCGGTGAGGTTGTCGGGCGCGGCCTCGACGACGCGGCGGTAGCGCGCGATCGCGCCGTCCACGTCCTCGAGCTGGACCTCGAACACCTGCGCGTTGCGGAGCCCGAGCTCGACGAGCCGGTCGTTCTGGCCGGACTGCGCGAGGTCGTCGAGCTGCGCGTCGTAGAGCTGCGCCACGTTGGGCCAGCGGTTCACGACCATCGCGAGCCGCTCGAGGTTGCCGAGCGTCTGCTCGTTCCCGTCGTCCATCGGCAGCGCGCGCGCGTACGTCTCGAAGGCCGACGCGTGATCGCCGAGGGCGTCCTCGTAGAGGCGGGCGATGCGGTGGAGGAGGTCCACCTTCTGGTACGGGTCGGTCGAGCGACGGACCTGCACCTCGTGCACGCGAATGAGCTTCGGCCAGTCGCTGATCGCCTCGTAGACCGGCTCGAGCACCGCGGCCGCGCCGAGCGGGTCGGCGTCGCCGTCCTTGAGGCCTTCGAGCGCGCGCAGCGTCGGCGCGTGGTCCATCTGCCGCTGCAGGATGTTGCTGTAGAGCTCCACCGCGCGCGCGACGTCTTCGAGGTGCTTCTCGTAGAGCTCGGCGATCCGGTACTGGAAGCTGATCGCCTCGTTCGGGTCGCCCGTCATCTCGCTCTCGCGCGTGAGCACGGAGAGGAGCTCGGTCCAGTTCTTCGCGCTCTCGTAGAGGACGTCGAGGCGCGAGAGGGCCTGGAGGTCGTCGGGGTCGAGCTCGAGGATCTTCGTGTACGTGTCGATCGCGCGCGGCACGTCGCCGAGCTCGCGCTCGTACACGGCGCCCACCTGGTAGTGGATGCCCTTCTTCTCGTCGATGTCCGCGACGAGATCCGCCTTGCGCGCGTACACCGCGAGGAGGTCCTGCCAGCGCGAGAGATCGAGATAGCGACGCACGAGGGCGTCGATGGCGCGGAGGTCGTCGGAGTCGATCTCGAGGACCTTGCTGTAGACCGCGATCGCGGCCTCGGGCCGGTTGAGGACGTCCTCCTCGATCGACGCGGCCTGGAAGAGGGCGTCCTTCTTGTCGCTCGGCTCCTCGAGGATCTCCGATTTACGCTGGAGGATGATCGAGAGCTCCGCGTAGCGCTCCGAGGCGCGGAACAGGCGCTCGAGCGACTCGGCGGCGGCGAGGCTCAGCGGATCGATCTCGAGCACCTTGCGGTACAGCGCGATCGCCGTGTCGACGTTGCCGAGGTCCGTCTCCTGGACGCGGGCGCTCGTCATGTAGAGCGCGCTGGCGAGCGACGGGTCCTCGATCTCCGCGGCGAGCGCCTCGAAGACGTGCGCGAGGTCGTCGAAGCGGCCGGTGGCGCGCGCGACGCGATCGAGCTGCTGCTGCGTCGCCTCGTTGGAGGGGTCCTCCTTGAGCGCGCGGGCGAGCGTGGCGAACGCCGCCCCGAGGTCGCCGGCGGCGTCCTCGTAGAGCTGTGCGATCTGGTGGAGGAGCTCGACGCGGCGAGTGACGTCCTCGCTGCGCCGGACCTGCACCTCGTGGGTGCCGATGAGCTTCTGCCAGTCGCCGACGTGCCGGTACAGCGGCTCGAGGAGGTCGGCGATCGTGAGCTCGTACTTCTCGTCCTTGCCGAGCCGCTCGAGGGCGGCGAGCGCCTGCGTGTTCGCCGGCGCGCGCTCGAGGACCTGCCGGTACCCCTCGATGGCGACGTCGACGAGCCCCATCTCGCGCTCGCGGAGCGCGGAGAGCCGGAGCATGAGGGCCAGCTGCGCGTCGTCGTCGCTCGCGAGCGCGAGCTGCGCCTCGAGGTTCTCGGCGAGCTCGCCCCACATCTTCTGGCGGGTGAAGAGATCGTCCAGCGCGCGGAGGGCGCGGTCGCTCCCCGGCTCGAGCTCGAGCACCTTCTGGTACGCGGCGACCGCGTCTTCGGGGCGGCCGAGCCGTTCGTCGTAGATCTGCGCGGTGGTCGCGTAGAGGGTCTCGCGCTCGCGCGCGTCGTTCGTCTGCTCGATGCGACGCTCGACGACGCCGATAAGGTCCTTCCAGCGCTCGGTGCGCGTGAAGAGCTGCTCGAGCGAGGCGAGCGCCTCGGCGTCGCCCGGATCGATGGCGAGCACCTTGTAGTAGGCCTGCGCGGCCCGATCGACGTCGCCGAGGCGGTCATCGACGCCGGCGATGCGGAGCCAGTAGTCGCGCGCCAGGAGCGCGTCGGTCAGGCTCGCCGCCAGCTCTCCGTAGAGCGTGACGAGCTCCTGCTGGGCGCCCGAGCTCTCGGCGATGCGCTCGATCTCGTCGCGCGTCTCGGCGAGCGCCGGGTCGTCGCGGAGGGCGGAGGCGAGGACGGCGAACGCGTGCGCCGCGTCGTTCACGCGCTCGGCGCTGATGCGGGCCGCTTTGCGCTTGAGGGCCACGCGCCGCTCGAGCTCCGGCTCGGCGTCGCTGAGGATCTCGAGCGCGTGAATGAGCTTCGACCAGTCGCCGCGCTCCTCGTAGATCGACTCGAGGATCGAGGCGGCCTCGGAGCGGAGCTCCCCTTCGAGCATGGCCTCGAGGGCCGCGCGCGCGCCCTCGTGGGCGGCGTCGACGAAGAGGATCTCGCGGTAGTTCTCGAGCGCGCCGGCCGCGTCGCCGAGGTGCTTCTCGAGCGTGCTCCCGAGGCGGAACTTGAGATCGACGAGCTCCTTCTCGCCGACGTCGAGCTCGATGCGGCGGCGCAGGACGTCGACGTACGGCTCCCACCTCCCGAGGCGCCCGTAGAGGACGTCGAGGGCGGCGAGCGCCTGCGCGTCGTTCGGCTCGTCCTCGAGGACCTGGACGTAGGTGTCGATCGCGCGATCGACGTCCTTGATCTCGTTCTCGTAGAGGCGGGCGATCTCCGCGTTGATCGCCTTCTTCTCCTCGGACGTCGTGGAGAGATCGCGCTTCTTCTCGTAGATGCCGAGCAGCTCGCTGAAGCGAGACGTCTGGCGATAGAGCCGCTCGAGCGCGGCGATCGACTCGGCGTTCTCGCCGTCGGCCTCGTAGACGGCGCGGTACACCTCGAGCGCCTCGTCGACCTTCTGCAGGCTCTCGACGAGCACGCGCCCGAGCCGCAGGCGCAGCATGATGCCGACGTCGCGATCGCCGTCGCGGTCGGCCGCCTCGATCGCCTGCCGGTAGGCCGCGACCACCTCGTCCCAGCGGCCCGTGGCCTTCGCGGCCCTCTCGAGGTCCTCGCTGGTGCGCTCGTCGTTCGAGAAGAGCTCGAACGCGGAGCGGTAACGATCGAACGCCTTCTGCGGGTCGCGGACCTTGCCCTCGTAGAGGGCGGCGACCTCGCGATAGAGCTCGAGCTTCGCGACGGGATCTTGCTCGTGGCCGAGCTTGACCTCGATGACGTTGCCGAGGGCCTTGGCGTTGCCCGCGGCGGTGTAGATCGGGATGAGCGCCTCGGCGGCCTGGAGGCTCTCCGGTTCGAGCTCGAGGACCTTCTCGTACGCCTTCGCGGCGCGATCGAGCTTCTGCTTCTTGTCGCCCCAGAGCTGGGCGATCTTGAAGAGGAGGAGATCTTCGGCTGGGGCGCAGTCTCCTTGGCCTCTTGCTGCTCGAGGACGCGAATGAACTCGTCCCACTTGCCGGACTCGGCGTAGAAGACCTCGAGGTCGTCCCACCGGCCGAGCGAGAGGTACTTCTTCTTGACCGCGTCCTGGGCGCGTCGATCGTTCGGATCGAGCGTGAGGAGCATGCGCCACGCGTTGACGGCGCCCTCGTCGTTGTTGAGGCGCTCGCCGTAGATCGTGCCGAGCTTCGTGAGGACCTGGATCTTCGCGGGCGCGTCGTAGGTGACCTCGGCTTGCTGCTCGAGGACGCTCGCCAGCTTCTCGAAGTCCTTCGCGCGCTCGTAGAGACCCGCGAGCGCGCCGAGCGCCTCGGCGTTGGACTCGTCGTTGGCGAGCACCTCTTGCCAGAGGTCGATGCAGACCTCGGGCTTCTTCACGCGCTCGGTGGCGAGCTTGGCGATCTCGAGGAACTTGGCGGCGCGGCCCGCGCCCGGATCCATGCGCTCGGCGTCGCGGCGCTGGAGCCCGAGGAGCTTCTCCCAGTCGCGGCGCTTCTCGTACATCTGCCGCAGGTACTCGACCGCCTGCCCGTTGTCGGGATCGATGGCGAGCACCGACTCGTAGGCCTTCACGGCCTCGGCCTGGTTCGCGAACTTGGTGATGTAGAGGTCCGCGGCCTTCGAGAAGAGCGAGACCTTCTCTTCGGGGTCCGCGACCATCGACGCGAGCTGGAGCAGCGTCTTGACGTACTCGTTGTAGCGCTTCGCGGCCTCCTGCTTGTCGGCTAGGGCGCGGAGCTCCGCGACCTTCGCGTCGTCGCCGGCGCCTGCCGGCCCGGTCGACGGCTCGGGGGCCGAGACGGGCGTCGGCGCGACCGGGGACGGCGACGTCACGGGCTCGGACGGAGGCGCCTGCACGGCGGGCGCGGAGACCGCGTCCGTGCTGCGCGCGACGACGGGCTCCGGAGCGCGCACGGGCTCCGGGGCACGGGCCGCGGGGACGACGTGCGGAGCGGCCACGTCGTGGACCGCCGGCGCGGTCTGCGGCTTGAGGGTCTCGCCGATCTGCGCCTCGAAGGCCCGGAGCTGCGGGTGCTCGGGAGAGACGGCGCTCAGACGCTGGAACGAGAGACGGGCGCGAATGAGGTTGCCGAGCTGGCGCCACGCGATGGTGCCGGCCTGCGCGAGGAGGAAGGTGCTGTCGCCGTTCTCGACGCGGGTCGCGGCCTCTTCGGCCAGATCGAGGACGCGGGTCCAGTCGCCGGCCTTCTTTCCGTAGGCCTCGCGGAGGAAGAAGAAGGCGCCTTCGTTCTGCGGATCGAGCTTGAGCGCCTCCTCGAGGAAGCGAGTGCCGACCTCGAGGTTCTGGTGCCGTAGCACCCAGCGAGTGCCGAACGTGAGGGCGAGCGCGCCCCGCTCCTTCGGATCGTCGACGCGCGAGAGCGCCTGCTTCTGCGCCTGCTCGAGCGCGTCGAAGCGACCTTGCTCGGCGAGGAGCCCCTCGTAGAGCGCGGCGATCTGCTTGTCGGTCGGCGCGGCGGCGTAGGCGCGGCCGAGGTGGTTCTCGGCGTCGTCGATCGAGAAGCGGCGCGAGATGCGCGTCGCGCGGAGGTACGCGCGGGCCTTGCGGTACGCGTCGCTCTCGTCGTTCGCGTTCTTCAGGAGCGTGGCGAGGCGCTGCTTCGCGGTGCCCGCCTCCACCTGCACGTCCTCGAGGCACGCGCTGGCTTCGGGGTTCTTGCCCCCGCTGGCGCCGAGGGCGCGGGCGTAGGTCGCGGCGGCCTTTTCCCAGTCGCCTTGATCGGAGAGCACGTCCCCGAGCTCCACCAGCAGCGCGCTCGCGCGCTGGCCGTCGGGCCCCGCTTTGAGCTCGAGCTCGAGGAGCTTCTGCACCATGTTGAGCTTGCCGAGGCCCCAGTAGACGCTCCGGGCGGACTCGAGGCTCTCGATGAGCGCGGGGTTGAGCTTGTACGCGTCCTGGAAGTGCTTGAGGGCTTTGACCCCCGCGAGAAATTTCGTCTCGAGGACACGCCCGAGCTTGAGGTGGAACTGGGCCTTGTCGGCGTTTTGCGCCGAGGACGCGATCCCTTTCTCGAGCTCCTCCACGAGACTCTGCCAGTCTCGGACATTCTCCAGATACGAAAGACGCTCCTCTAGCTCCATCGATCGCCTCGGTTCGTTCGACCGCTCAAGGGAAAGTCACGGTGCGGTTTGCGCACGAGTCGCATGCTCGTCGCGGCTGCGCGCCCCAATCTCCAACGGGGGGACAGGAACCGCGCAAAGCAAACGGTACCAGAGCGCATCATCCAAGTGGGCGGCCTTCGCGGACCCGTTCCCGGGACCGAGTATACCGCCGCAGGGTCCCGTTTCTGGTGCCGAATTTTGACGGTCGTGCACGCGCACACGCGCCCCGTCGGCGCGCCGCCGGACCCGATCGCCCAGTTCGCCCTGTCTGCCCCGGCTCGCCGATTCGCTCGCTCCGGTCGAGTACGTCGCGGCCGCGATGCCGGATCGACGTTGAGCGATGCCCGTAGCGTCGTTCGTAGGCGATGCCGTAGCATCGACTCCTACCCACCCCACGACGAACCTGCCGAGCCCGCTCTCAGTGAAGGAGCGGCGGCGGCCGCGTGGGTCAGAAACGACCTCCAATAGCCGGCGCGCCCGAAGACTTACTGAAGCGAACCGCCCACCCGGCGCGCGATCTCCTGGGACTGCGCGCACTGGTCGGCGAAGTTCTTGGCCGAGGCGCCCTTGCAGGTGATCTTCCAGAAGGACTGGAGCTGCTGCATCGCCTGGTCCTTCTTGGGCGGGTTGAGCTCGGCGTAGGCGGTACCCAGGTAGAAGTACGCCTCTTTGTGGTCGTTGCACTTGTTGCTTTCGCAAGACTTCTTGGCCGCCTCGTACTCGGTGACCGCGCGGGAGAAGTCTCCCTTGGTCTCGTACATGTCGCCGAGAAGGGTGTGCATGTTGAAGACGTGCTTGTCGTCGTCGCCGGCGAAGGACAGCCCCTCGCGGAGCACCTGCTCCTCCTGATCCCAGAACATCAGGCGGCGGTACTCGTCGGCGATGGAGACGTAGTACTGCGTCTTGTCGGGCTGCACCTGGACGGCCTTCGTCCAGTTCTGCATCGCGCCGACCTCGTCGTCGGTGTGCATGAGCACCCAACCGAGCTCGCCGTAGGCGGACCCGAAGTTCGGGTCGAGCGCGATGGCCTCCTGGAAGGGCGCCTTCGCGTCGGCCCAGGCTCCCCCGCCCGCTTCTGCAAGCTGGGTGAGCGCGTGCCCCTGCGCGAAGTAGTAGTCGGCGTGCACCTTCTTGCCGTCGGCCTTCTCCGCGGCCTCCTCCGCGTGGACGCACGCGGTCGCCATCTTCTGCCAGTCTTCCTTCTTCTCGTACGCGAGGACGAGCTTCCACCAGATGCGCGGGTTGTCCGCGTCCAGCTTCGTCGCCTGGTCGTACTTCGGAGATCGCCTCGTCGATGTTGGCGCTCTTGGCCTGATCGCCTTCGTTGGCGAGATTCACGGCTTCGATGTTGTTGCGGCTGCATCCGACAGCCGACGAAACGACGAACGCCGCAGCGACGAGAGCCAGGGATTTTTCGCTCATGGCGCGCGGGAGTCTACGGGAACCGCGCTCGCTGCGTCCAGGGAGAACGCATCCCAGAACCGGGCGATACCTTCGCGAGACCGTCGCCGGGGGTCGTCGCCGTACAGGAGTACAGGAGTACGGCTCCTCGCCGCCGTCGACGGCCTCGCTCGGTCTCACCCGGTTCTGGGACGCGTTCTCACAATCGCGTCTGGTGCGCGGTCTCTCCAACGGTGCAGCTCGAGCAGCGCTCGCGCTCGCGGACTCGCCCCGCGCTGCTCCCCCGACTCGGCTCTTCAACCCGCCGATTGCCAACAACACGCCGCACGCTCAAGACGGAAACCCCGCGCCGCCGCGACGCGCCGAAGCCGCGGAGCCCGCAGCCCACAAGCAACGCGCCGAAGGCGCGGAGCCCCCGGAGCCCAAACCACCCGAGCGACGCGCCGAAGGCGCGGAGCGCAGCCCGCCAACACATACGCTCACTGAACCGGGCCAGAACCGAGTGAGACCGAGCGAGCCCGTTGACGGGGCGAGGAGCTGTACTCCCGTACTGCGACGACCCCCGGCAACGGGCTCGCGAAGGTATCGCTCGGTTATGGTCCGGTTCAGTCGCCGGGGTTGAACATGATCGGGTAGACGACCGTGACCTGGCCGCCCTCGGGCTGCGGGAACGAGAGGTTCCCGAAGCCGCGGACGACGCACTGCACGACGCTCTGATCCGGCAGATCGCTGCCGCCGTCGCCCGTGAACGCCACCGCGCCCGTGCGGTCGATCAGGAACTTCACCGACACGCGGCCCTGGAGGTTCGGGTTGTTCCGCATGCCGTTCTCGTAGCAGAGCCGGAAGCGCCCGAAGTTCTGGCGAACGATGCGCTGGATGACCTCCGGCGGGAGGCGACCGTTGACCTGCGTCGCGCCCTCACGGAGCTTCGGCGACTTCACCTGGTGGCCGCCGCCGAGACGCCCGCGGCCGTTGCCGATGCCCTGGCCCGTGCCGGTGCCGGCCCCGTGACCGAGACCACCGAAGTTGCCGAGGCCGATGCCCTCGCCGCGACCGCCGCCGCCCTCGCCGACGCCCGAGAGGCCGAGGCCGCCCGCGCCGAACGAGTCGCCGATCGTGTCGCCGAACATGTTGCCGCGCGCGCTCTTCTCGTCCGAGCCGGACGACTCTTCACGACCCCACGGGGCCGTGGGCGCGTTCGGGTCACCACCGCCCATCGTCGAGATGAGCCCGATCATGCCGAACTGAGCAGCCTCCTGGAGGGCCGCCTGCTTCGCGAGGTGCGGGTCGGGGTTGTCCTTCGGACCCTGGACACCGTACTTGTGGCCGCTGTCCTTGGTGTTGGGGTTGCCCATCGACCCCTCTTCACCCTTGGCGCGCGTGCCGGTCCCGCCTTCCTTCTGGTCGGCCTGGGCCTCGTTCGTGTCCTCCTTGAGCTCCTCCTGCTCGCGGTCGGCCGCGGCGTTGAGGAGCTTCTGCATCATGAGGATCTGATCCCGGTCGAGGTCCTCGCTGTCGTCGCCCCGCATGCTGGGCATGAAGAACGCGAAGACCGCCACGAGCCCCATGTGGAGCAGGAACGAGAGCCCCGTGAACAGGAACGCCGCGGGCTCCAACGTCGCGAGGAAGCCGACGGGCACCTTCTTGCCGGCGTTGACCGCGCTCACCTGGAACACGAGCGCGCTGCCCTCGAGCTCCATGCGCGCCTTGGCGTTCGGCGGCAGGTCGAACTCGTGCGCGCCGCTCATCTCGGTCGAAGGACGCGCGCGACCCGTCGAGACGAGCTCCGCGAGGCTGATCTTCTGGCCCTGGATGTCGACGTAGCCGCGCGAGCGCGGGAGGATGACGAGCGCCGCGCCGACGCCGCCGCGGGACACCACGATCGGGGCGCGCGTGGTGCCGAGCGTCTCGCTCGGGATGAAGTAGTCGCAGCCGATCTTCTCGCTGAACTCCTCACCGACGTAGAAGGAGCGCGGCGGCGAGAGGTGCGACACATGCAGGACGTTCGAGTCCCACATGATCATGACCTCGACGGCCGACATGTGCGCGACCTCGACCTCATCGGGGTTCACGTCGGGGCCACTCTTGACCATCGAGTACGTGAAGCCACCGGCGCCGCCGTCGAGCGGCGGCTCGATGCCGAGGCCGACGCCCGCCATCGCCACGGGCGCCGCAGCCTGCGCGACGAACGGGGTGGAGGGCGGCGCGAAGGGCGCGGCCGACGCCGGCGCGGGAGGCGCGGCGAAGGGGTTCGCGCCCGCGAAGGGGTTCGCCGCAGCCGCGGGGCTCGCCGCGAAGGGGTTCGTACCCGCGAAGGGGTTCGCAGAGGCCGCCGCAGGAGCGGCCGCGAATGCGGGGGCAGCGGCGGCAGGGGCAGCGGCGGCCCCGGCACGCGCCGGTTCGGCGTTTTCGAGGACGATGAGGGTCGACCCGATCTGGATCTGGTCGCCCGGCCTCACCTTGCACTTGTTGACCCGCTGGCCGTTGACCAGCGTGCCGGGCTCGTTGCCCAGGTCGATCAGGGTGATGTCCGAGGGCGACGCCACTTCGATGACCGCGTGCATGCGGGAAGCGAGATCATCGTCCACGCGCAGGTGGCTGCGCGGGTCCTTGCCGACCTTGACGATGTCCTGCGCGATCGTGTCGCGTCGGACGAGCTGATCTCCCTGATACAGCGCGAACGTCAGCGCGACCTTCGCCTTGCCCTGGCTGTCCATCGATTACCCTATTGCTTCCATGCCGCCCCGTAGGGCGCGGCTGCTTTTTGTGCGATGCCGTCGCATCGACTGGCGAGCTCTCGAAAACTCAGATGTTTTCGACCGACTTCAGCATCTCCGGCACGAACGACGTGCGGGGCCGAATGAGGGTCGTGCGAACGGGTCCGGGGCGAACGCGAATCGTCGCGTCCGAAGGCCCGAAGCCACCGGCTGCGAGAGGGTCGTCTTCGAACTTGTACCCGTAGTCGCCGCCACCGCCGGCGCCGGCTGCAGCACCAGCACCGCCCGCCCCCGCCGCGTCCTGCGCATACGACTGCGCCGACACCGAGAGAAGCACGGCCGCCAGCGATCCCACTACGAGCCACTTGTTCGTGCTCTTCATGACGACAGATCCTCCTACAGCCTCGACGGAAATAACCGCTCTAATTACAGTATAAGTGTACGTGCCTGAGGCGCTCGGGTCAACGCGTTTGTCGTCACCACCACGTCTCGTACGGTACTGACAATCGCGTGGGGCCCAGAGTTTCCGGGCCCCTCGAACTTCTTGCGAATGACCTCACTTCGCCGGCGCGGCGGCCGCAGCCGGAGCCGGAGCCGGAGCCGCCGAACCCGCCGGCGGCGCCGCCGCCGGGGCGGACGAGTCGCTCGGCGCAGGCGGCGCCCCACCGGCAGGCGGACCGCCCGCCTGGAGGAAGGTCACGGTGTCGTCGATGTCCTGCATCCGTTCCTTGGTCTTCTTGACGGCGCCGTCGTAGTCCGACTTGCCGTCGGCCTTCTCCATGAAGGTCTGGAAGACGGTCTTGGCCTGCTGGTAAATCCCGACGGCCTTCGCCACGTCGCTCGCGCCCTTGGCCTTGTACTCCTGCGTGAGGATCCCCTCGTTGAAGTACGCGTCCGGGCGAGCGCCGTCGATCTTCTTGCAGGAGTCGAGCTCGGCCTGAACCGCCGTCACCTGCTTGTCGTAGTTCGAGTCGTCGATCTGCCCGCGGAGGGCGAGCGCGAGCCCGAGGTGGGCGTCGTAGTCGTTCGGGTGCATCTCGAGCGCCTTGCGGTACGCCGCCTCCGCCTTGTCGAACCCGCGGAAGCTCAGGTTGATCGCGGCGAGGTTCATCTGCGCTTCGAAGAAGTGCGGATCGAGCGAGGCGGCGGCCTGAAACTCCTTCACCGCCGTGTTCACCTGACCGAGCTCGTTGAGGATCAGGCCCGAGGTGTTGTGAATCGGCGCGTACGACGCGCTCTTGCGGACGGCCTGCGAGCACACGAGCGACGCGAGCTCGAGCTGCTGCACGTCGCCGCGCTTCGCGATCGCCGCGCTGGTCGCGATCGTGCGGCCGAACCGCTTGCCGCCGGCCTTCTTCTTCGCGCTGCCGAAGTAGTAGAGGGCCAGCTGATTGAACGCCGGCATGTAGCCGTCGTCGATGGCGAGCGCGCGCTGGAGGTTCAGCTTCGCGCACTCGAAGTCGGCGAGGTCGACGTCCTTGCCGCCCGCCTTCGAGTGGCAGTTGGCGCCGACCGTGTCGGAGTCGCGCTGCATCTGGAACATCGCGAGGTCGACCAGCGCCGGCACGTTCTGGAAGTTCGCGTCGTTGACGGCCTGCTCGAGCGAGCTGATGGCGGTGTCGACGTTCCCGTCGGCCTTGAACTGGTAGAGGGCGAGCTGCGCGCGCGCGAAGTGGAACTTCGCGTCGTCGGTGAGGGCTTGCTGGAAGCGCGCCTTCGCGTCCTTGTCGTTGCCGCAGCGCTGGTACGCGAGCCCGGCGTCGTACGTCGCCTCGGGGAACTTGCCGTTCGCCGACGCCGCGGACTCGAATTGATGCGCGGTGTCGGCGCACGTCTGGTCGTTCCAGTCGTTCGCCTTGTCGTGGGCGTTGAGCGTATCGAGGGCCGCGCTGAACTGCTTCTGCGCGCCGGCGTCGACGTGCGTCGTGACGCCACCGGTGCTCGGGCTCCCGCCGCCGCTCGGGGTCGTTGCCTCCCCCGCGCCGCTCTCCTTGTTCCCGCCGCCGCAACCGAGCGCGGTCGCGGCGACGAGGATGCCCGTGGCCAAAACGCTTCCGATGTTCTTCATGATCTCAATCCTCGCGGCGTCCCGGCGTCACTTCTTCTTGGGCTTCTTCTTGGCGTCGTCGGCGTTGTTGCCGCTCGCCGAATCGCCAGCGATCTCCATCTTCTCCGTCGCCGGGCCGGTTTCGACCGGGTGCCAGAGCTGGCCGCCCACGATGAGGGGCGGCGGATGATCGTCGAGACCGCCGTTCGAGAGGGTCGGAGCCCCGCGGAGCTCGTCGACCACGTGGTATTCGGTCTTGTAGTTCTTCGCGAGCCACTTCTCGCAGTCGCGCGAGTACTCGTCGAAGTACTGGTACTTCACGGAGTCGTCGAGGCAGCGCTTGAGCGCCGGCTTCGCCTTGTCGCGCTTGATCGGCTCCGACGCCTCGTCGAGGTGCTGGAGGTAGTCGGCGCGGATGTCGGCCCAGGAGAGCGTGTCGCCCGTGCCCGGGACGAAGCCCTTCTTGTCCCAGTCCTTGGGGTAAGGCGCCTTGCGGAAGTCGTCGACGAAGTTGCCCCACATGAGCCCCGCGCGCGACGCCGCGGCGATGACCCAGCGCGGAGGCGGCACCGGCTGGAGATCGGTGATCTTCTGGTAGTCGTTGTCGACCTCCTCGATCGCGGTGCGCTTCTTCTGCACCCACGGGAGGAGCACCTTCTCGGTGTACTTCTTGATGTCGTCCTTGGTGCCGTTGCCCTTGTAGTTGGGGAACGGGATCGCATCGACCTTCTCGTGCCTCCGGTCTTCCGACGCGAAGAAGGTCGCCTCGCCCACGGCGTCGAGGGCTTTGCCCAGGCGGTGTGCGCGCTGGTCTTCGCCCTCGGACTTGTAGGCCTCGTTGATCTTGGCCTGGGCGGCGCTGCCGTCGCCCCAGAGCTTGCGGACCTTCTCGTACTCGCCCGCGGCCGACTTCTCGGCCTTGGTGTGCATGAGGGCCCGGGCGAGCGTGGCGTGCGCCTGCACCTGGATGTCCGGCGGCGCCTTGTCGAGCGTGCCCATCGCGCCCGAGAGCGCCTTCTTCGCCGAATCCCAGTCTTCCTTGTCGGCGTAGTGAGCGCCGATGGCGAAGGCGATCTGCGCGGTCTCGACGGCGTTCGAGTTGCCGTAGTCCTTCTGGTACTCCTTCACGTCCGCGACGGCCTGGTCCTCCTGGCCGAGGCCGAGGCGGAGGACGATCGCGTCGGAGAGCGCCTTGTCGGCGTCCTTCCGGTGCGGATTTTCCTTCGCGTAGCGCTCGTACCAGTCGGATGCCTGGTCGTACACGGCGATGGCCTGCCAGTTGCCTCCGATCTTGAACATCGCGTCCTTCGCGAGCTCGGTCTTCTCCATCCGGTAGGTCGGATTGAGGAGGACCATGCGGGCGCGGATCGCGCTGGCGACGAGGTGGCCGGCCTGGAAGGCGCGCGCGGAGTTCTCGACGATTTCATCGAGCTTCTCGCACTGCGGCACCTGGTTGTTGCGGAGCGGCGTGGCCCCGTACTTGTCCCAGAGCTCGAAGTACGCCTTGCCGCCCTTTTCGAAGAGCTCGAGGGAGTTGTTGCCGCCCTTGTCGGCCTCTTCGACGATGTGCTGCGCGTGCAAGCGCTGGATGTCGCACTGCACCTTCGTGAGGAGGGTGCACGTGTCCTCGTTCTTCGCGGCCTTGTCGCCCGTGCAGAACATGTCGAGGAACTTGGGCACGTCCGTGATCATGTCGTCGATGCACGAGGTGCGGTTCGGCTGCCCGTGGAACATGAGGACGTTGATGCTCTCGAGATAGAGCTGCGACGCGTAGACCGCCGAGTCGTTGTCCGGGTGGTCGAACGCGACCTGCTTGAAGCAGGCGGCGGCCTCTTCCCAGTGCTGCGCCTCGAAGTACATGCGGCAGCGCGCGTACTCGACCTCGACGAGCTGCTTCTGGCCATCGGCGTCGGTCTTGTCGGGGTGGATGTAGCAGACGTACCGGTTGAAGGACTGGACCATCGACTTCTGCGCGTCGGTCATCTCCTTCGGGTGGTACTTGTCGTCCGACTCCTGCTTGATGTCCTTGCCGACGCCAGGCAGGTTGCCGCTGCCCTTCCTGTCCGAGCCCTTCTGGTGGCTGGCGAGATAGATGTTCTGGTAGCAGAGCACCGCGGCATACGCGGACTCGGCGGCCTCGGGGGCCTTCGGGTCTTCCTGGACGACCGCGTCGAACGCCGGCCCGCACTCCGCCCACTTCTCGCGGAAGTAGAGGAGGTCGGCCATGTTGTATTTGATCTTGTAGATCGTGGGCCAGTCGTCCTTGACGAGGCGCGGGAACTCGAACTTCGAGAACTCGTCCGACTTCCAGGTCTCGGCCACCTTCTTGTAGAGGGCGGCGGCGAAGTCCATCGTCTTCGGGTCGCCCGTGCCGCGCTGCCCCTCGGAGCCCACGGCCTCGAGGTGCCACGCCATCGCCGTCTCGGTCGCGAGGGCCGCCGTGCGGCCGGCGCACTTTTGCTTCGCGTCGGCGGCGTGGCTGTCGGCGTTGAAGGCGTTGTACTTCTTGAACTGGTTCAGGAGCTCCAGGACGATGGCGTTCTTGTCGCCCGACTTCATCGCCATGGTCGCTTCGGTGATGTGCGACTGGTAATCGCAGGCGCGGTCGCCGCTGCCGTCGCGGACCAAGAGGTCCTTATAGAGCGAGATCGCCTCGGGATAGTGGCCGGTGTCGAGGTAGTTCTGGCCGAGGTCGTCCATCATCTTGAACGTCTTGGCCGTCTGACCCGACGGGTCGCCGCTCAGGTTCTTGAAGAAGTTGTACGAGTCGGCCGGGTTGCCGGCGAGCGCGTACACGGGGATGAGGTCCTTCCGGGCGCTCTCCGCGAGCTTCTTCGCGTTCGGTAGCTGCGCGAACTGGGTACCGAAGTCGATCGTCTTCTTGAACGCGTCGAGCGCGTGGGGAAGGTCGCCCTGGTTCCAGAAGACGTACGCGAGCTTGTACCAGGCGTACCCGTACACCTTGTTGTCGGGCGGCGGCTTCGAGATGACCTTCTGGTACGCCTGCTTCGCGGGCTCCCACTTCGACGGATCACCCTGCGCCTCGTTGAAGAACAGCTCGCCGAACGCGAGGTACGCGTTCGAGATGTACTTCGAGTTCGGCGTCTTCGTGATGAGGTCGAGGTAGACGCGTCGGGCGTTCACCGTGTCGCCCGACTGCTCGTACTCGTACGCGAGGTAGTAGTAGACCTCGTCGAGCACCGGGTACGCCGGCGGCGGGTTCTGCGGGAAGTTCTGCGACGGCTGGCCCGAGTAGTCGTCGACCAGCGTGCCGTAGTAGCGGATGGCCGCCCTGCGGGCCGCCTTCATCGTCCTCTCGCGCGCGACGGCGACCTTGCCCTGGTTCGCCGACTCGCGCGGGCTCGACGACTTCGCCGCATCGCGCGCGACCTCGGCGACCGTCTTTTCGCGGAACGCGGCGTTCTCGAGCTCGACGTAGTCCTCCGCGAGACGGCGGAGGAGCTTGGGGCGGTCGGGCGACGAGAGGTCGGTGGTCTTGTACAGGCCCTCGAGGCCCGAGATCTCCTGGACGAGGAGACCGAGCGAGCGCTGCTGGAGCGCCGTCGTGCGCGCGTCGCGGATGCCCGCGAGCTGCGAGACGTCGGCCTGGCCGATGCCGATCTGCTTGTCGCCCTTCTTGATGTCTTCTACCTTCGAGTGGAACGACATCGTGGGCGCCTTGCCGTGGGGCACCGACTGCATGGCGGGACCCTCGGGGCAGACCTCGAGGCTCTTTTTCGCCGAGTCGGGAACGCACACGGAACCCGAGCTGCCAGGCGCCGACGAGGACGCCGACGCCGAGAGCCCGTCGCTGTCCGACGAGTCGGTCGCGGCGGCCGCGACGCGCGTACCGCCGAACACCAAGCCCAACGCGAGGGCCTGAGCGACGACCCAAAAAGATAGAACCCGCTTCATCGCTACCTCCCGCACTTCGACGTGATCGTCTGGCGGTAAAATCCGAGCTCGTCTCGCCAGTATTCGCCTTGGAACGGCCAGATGACGTGCTCTTCGTCGGGCCGCACGATGTTCGCTTTCGACTCCTCGGCCGTCACCTGCTGGCTCGCCATGGCCTGGTCGATTTCGTTTCGCTTCGCGGCCGTGATGTCGATGAGGATCTTCTGGCCGTTGCGGAGCTGCTCCTGCAGATCCTGGAGGTTGCGCTGGTAGCGCACCCTGGCCAGGTTGCCGGCGTTGCGGACCGCGAGCTCGCGCGCGTCGTGCACGGAGTCCTTCACGAGGTCGGCGACCTTCGCGTCGCGGAAGCTGCCCGGCGCCTTCTTGAAGCGTGCCTCCTCCTCGTCGAGGAGCCGCACGTACTCGAGGTTGCGGAGGAGCTGGCGGTCCGAGAGGGACGTCTTGACGATTGGCGCGACCTTCGGGTCGAGCTGTGCCTTGTCGTCGCGGACGTCGCGGAGGAACTTGTAGAACTCCTCTTCCTGGTTGTCGCCCTTGAACTTGTTGAGGATGCTCGTGAGCTCGTCGCGAATCGGCTCGAAGCGAGCGCGGAACTTCGCGACGATCGTGAGCGCGTCGTCGTACTGGCAGTTCGCGAAGTAGATGACCGCCTTGAGGACGTCGGCCTCGGGGTAGTACGCGTGCGGGAAGTACGGCGCGTTGAGCGTGTGGATGTTCCCGAGCGCGTGGCTGTAGTCGCCCGCCATGAAGTACGCCCACGACTCCTCGAAGAGTGCGTCGAGCCAGTACTCGCTCGCGACGTCGACCTTGTTCCAGTACTTCACCGCGGCGCTGAGGCGCGTCTGGTCGACGGTCGGCGCGTTGGTGTTCTCGTCGACCTTGACGCTCGCCGAGTAGAACGTGCGCGCCATCGAGAGGTACGCGAGGTCACGCATGCGCGCCTCGTCCTCGACCTGCACGTCGCCCTCCTCGATCGCGCCGAGGATGCGCTCGAACGCCTCGACGGCCGGCTTGCTCTGGCGCATCTGGACGTTCGTGACGCCGCCGAAGAACTGCGCCTGCACGTAGTACTTGCTGCGGCGATCGACCTTCTGAAGGAGCGAGAGCGCCTCGGGGAACTGCCCGTTGCGGTACCGGTACCGGCCGAGCAGATAGTTGAGCTGCCAGTAAATTTCCTGCTGCTCTTTGTTGTTGAACTTCGCGACGTGGTCCTCGTTGTACTTGCCCACGCGCTCGATGATGTCGGCGGGCTCGGGCAGGTCGGTCGCGAGCTTCGCGAGCCAGAGGAGCGTCTCGTTGTACTTGAGGTGGTTCGGGCGGTCGGCGATCTCGCTGAAGATCGCGTACGCGGCCTGGAAGAACTTCAGCTTGTAGAGGGCCTTCGCCAGGTTGAACTGGGCGATCTGCTTGTTGCCCTCGTCGTCGCCGGTCTCGCCGTTCGACACGCGGTAGAGCGCCTTCGCCGCGTCCCACCACTTCTCGCTGTCGTAGAGGCGCTTGGCCTGCGCCGCCGCCTCGGTGGGCTGGCCGGCGACCGCCGGCGGCGAGTTGTCGACGACGTGCGGCTTCTTGCCGGTGGGGGCGGGGGTCGGATCGTCGGCCGACACGGGGGCGGGGGCGGCGGGCGCAGCGGCCGGAGCGGCCGCCGGCGAATCGGCGTCCATGTCGACCGCGGCCGGCGGCGGCGCCGCCTGCACCGCGGCGGGCTTCGGCTTCTTCTTCTTCTTCGATTGCGCGTGCGCGGTGTCGCTCGTGAAGCCGATCACCATCGCGAGCGCCGTGAAAGCCGCGACGCATGCACCCCGCGAGGGGGTGTTCGTCAAAAACCTACGCATGTCGTGCTCCTCGTTCGATCGAACGACCCGATACCCACATCAACGGTTGCAGGGCTGCCGAGCACGAAGCCCGGCGCGATAAGAAGGCAAGCGAGGCTCGCGTGTTCGTGATGCTCGAAAGCCGGCATTCGAATAAGTCGGGAGGGCGGCTCGCAGGTTCGCCGAGGTCTCGTGATGCGCAGCTCGCAGGCCGCCGAAATTCTCAACGAAGTTCACGAGATACTCTCGCCGAGCGCGGTGATGGTACGGAGCGTGATTCGCCGTTGTCAAGGTCAAAAGCCGGCACGCAGCGCGTCGAAGAAGGTCGCGCGAGCATGTTCTTGCGAGCGTCGATGGCGTTCGATGCCGAGCGTCCGCCGGGGCCGGAGTATCTCACGCACGGTGTACGAGAGTGGCGCGAGTCGTGAAGGGGAACAGGGGCGCGCTACCCATCTCGTCTTTGACACCGCGACGACTTCGACTGCGAGCGGCCATTCTTTCGGAGACGACAAAGTGACAGGGTGCGAATCCCTGGGCCGCGATCGAAGCGAGCTTCACGTAGGTGCTCTTGCCCAAAAAGTGACCGACTCATAACGGCTTGACGCGTTTCAGACCCCTCGATTACGTTTCCGCTGCGTTGCCCCCCGCGTGAGCTCGCAAGCCGCGGAGCGCCCTTGCGTTCTACCCGCTCACGCCAACGGAGAGCCGACACGATGACCCGAACGATCCTGACCGGAGTGGCTGTCGTTGTGGCCAGCCTGGCCGCTGCGTCTTTCATCGGAACCGGCTGCCAGTCGAGTGGCGTCGGAGACCCGTGCACTCCCGAACAAGAGTATGACCCCACGTTCGCGGGCTTCGTCGAGCAGGAGGTCAGCACGGAAGGCGAGAGCTTCCAGTGCCAGACGCGCCTCTGTCTCGTGAACCACTTCCAGGGCCGCGTGTCGTGCCCCTACGGCCAGACGGCCGACGGCGGCATCAACCCGCCGGCGACCAGCGCCTGCGTGACGCCGGGCGTCCCCTCGCCGGTGACCGGGCCGCTGGTATCGGGCTCGACGGCCGAAGTGCAGCCGCAGTGCACCGACCGGACGGCCAACCAGACCGTGTACTGCTCGTGCCGCTGCGAGGACATCAACGGGTCGACGGCCGGCGGCAACTTCTGCAAGTGCCCCTCCGGCTTCACCTGCACGCAGCTCGTCAGCTCGCTCAGCGCGATGTCCGACCAGGGCCTCACCGGCGGCTACTGCATCAAGAGCGGCACGCAGTTCGACAACTCGCCCTGCACGGAGTGCGGGGGCACGGGTGGCTTGAACTGCGGCGGCGCACAGAACAACGGGCAGCAGTGACCCGCACGGAGCTCGGCCGCCGCGCCGAGCTCGCCGTCGCCGATCTCCTGTTCGTCGAGGGCTTCGACCTCCTCGCGCAGAACCTGCGCCTGGGGCCTCTCGAGATCGATCTCGTCGCGCGGAAAGGCCCGCTGCTCGTCGTGACCGAGGTGCGAACGCGCGCCGCCCACGGGCTCGTGGGCCCCTTCGAGAGTATCGGCAGGACGAAGCGCGCTCGCCTCTTCAAGGCCGCTCAGCGGCTGTGGCGCGAGAATCGCCAGTGGACTCGCGGCGTCGAGCGCGTCCGACTGGACGCCGCCGCCGTGTCGTTCACCTCCGGGAAGACGTTCATCGAGTACGTCCCCGGCGCCTTCGGCTGAGGCTCTTCAACGCTGGAGCGCATCGGTCATCGCGGCCCGCACACGCCCGAGCGCGGCGGCGACGTCGTCCTTCGAGCCGCCCTCGAGCGCCTGGATCGCCGCCTCCACGTCCGCGAGCTGGCGCGACTCCATCTGCCGGAGGCCCTCGACCATCTGCGTGAACGTGTCGAAGAACTCGACCAGCTCGTCGCCGCGGCGGAGTCGCGCGTCCACGTGGAGATGCCCGTCGCCGACGTGCTTGAGGAGGCGCGTCATCTTGAAGACGGGGCCCGCGACCTTGTGCGTGAAGTAGATGCCCAGGAGCCCGATGAGGACGACCATGAGGGCCAGGCCGCCCACGAGCGACTCGATCATGAGCTGTTGACCGTGGATCAACCGGGCCTGCTGCTCCCCGAGGGCCTTGTCGTGCGCGTCGGCTTCGCGGTTGAACTCCGTGAGGAGCTCCGGGCTGTCGGAAGCGAGGTCGCGGATGTTCATCCGGCTCACCTCGGAGACCTTCTTGCTCTCCTCGACCAAGGCCGAGCTCTCGCCCACCACCGCCCGCGTCGTTTCGTAGAGCACGGCCCCCATGATGCCGCTGATCACGATGGCCACGATCACCAGGAAGCCCGAGTATTTGAGCTGAAAGCGCGAGTCGAGAAGCAGGTTTCGCACGCTGCGCTTGTAGGCCCCCGGCGACGTCGCTGCGGTAGTCATCGTACTTGGCCCTTGTCTCACTAACGGTCGTTCACTTGAAGTTTTGCGCAAAAAGCTCGGCCGCGCGGGCCGCGACGACGCTCATGAGCTGCTCTTCGGCGCTGGAGTCCCCCGGCCGGGCACCGGGGTACGTGGCGCTCGCAGGGACCTCCCCGCGGAGGTCGCGTCCCGGATAAGAGAATACCGCGATCTTGACGCGGACGCGGAGGTTCCCGTCGGAGTAGTCGAGCTTATCGACGCTGACGCCGAGGTAGTAACCCTTGAGCCTGCGCTTCGCGAGGGCGGCCTTGGCCGCGTCGCTGGACTCGCCCGGAGGGGCGAGCTGGTACTCGCCGAGGTCCGAGAGCTTCGAGGCGATGGCCCCGTGGACGATGCGCTCCACGTCGGCCGCCGACCGGGTCGTGTTGTTCGTCACCCGGGAGACGGAGACGTAGTACTTGGCGTTCGCGACGGAGGTCGTCGTGTCCGGCGGCGAGCCGCTCGAACCGCCCGAGCCCCCTCCCCCCGCGGCGTCGAGCGCGTCGACGGCGTGCTTGATCTGCCCCTTCACGGACGCGTTCGCCTCGCTCGCCATGTGCCTCTCGAGGCAGTCGCGGGAAGAAGGTCGCGAGAGCTTCTTGAGCGCGACGGCCACCGCTTGCCGGACCACCTCGCTCGGGTCGTCGAGCCCACTGCAAAGGGGCGCAATCGCGCCGTCGTCGTCCGTCGCGCCAAGCGCCAGAGCGGCGTTGGTGCGCACGCGGAAGTCGTCGGCCTGGCCGGAGGCAGGCGGATACTTCAGGCGCGCAGCGAGGAACGCGACCCGCCCGTCGGCTTTGGCGGTCGAGGGGAACAGCAGGAGCGCCAGGAGCAAGAGGAGGAGGATGCCGGTCCCGCGGGATCGGGGCATCGGCATGGCCCTAGCCGGCACAGTCATGCAATCGTTCACGGTACCATGGTCCAAGCGCGCGAAGGGACGTCGCGGCGCCTCGGCGTCGAATGCATGACGACGGCGCCGATACCCGCGCACAATTCGCGCGCGGCCCTGGCGTGGAGCGTAGCCATCGCCCTTGCCGCTACCGCTTTTTTCACCAGCGGCGCGGCGTGGGGCGCCGTACGGATCCACCTGCGGGGCACCGCGCGCATCGACGCACACGTCGCGCGATCGCAGGGCAAGCTCGTCTTGAGCGGCGTCGTGACCGACGACGTCGGCGCGACGGCGCAAGGCGCCCGGGTCTCGTTTCAGCTCGCGAACTCGAGCGCGGAGCCCGCGGGCGGCGTCTTGCCGCTCGCCTCTTGGTCGCCCGAAGCGTGCGGCAGCGAGGTGGCGCAGGCCGCGGCCCTGGGCCCCGACCGCGTGACCGTGGCGACCGACCGAAGCGCGCGGTTCTGCCTGCGCTTGGCGGTGCCCACCGGCCGTTACCTCGCGCACCTCGAGGTGCAGAGCGCGGGGCTCGTCGACGGGGCGAAGCTCGATCTGCCGGTCGATCTCGCTGTCGCGCCGGTCACCCTCCGCTTCGATCACCTCGACCCGCGGCGACCCGTGCTTCCGCTCGACGAAGAGCGGCTCGCCCTCGATGTCACCGCATCGACCGAGGACGACGGCATCACGTCGGCGGCGCCCAACCTGCCGCTCGAGTTCTCCAACGAGACGGGCAAGCCGCTTGGACGCGCCGTCACGGACGCCGAAGGGCGCGCTCGGCTCGTCGTCGACGGGGCGACCCTGGGGACCCCGGGGCGCGGAGAGCTCCGGGTCACCTTCGCCGGCAACGGCGCAGCCGGAGCGGCGACCTACGCGACGGAGGTGGAGCGACGGACCGCGATCGTCCTCGACGCTCCGGCGGCGCCGGGGGGGCAGCTCCCCCTCGCCTCGTCGTCGCCCGAGCGGGGCGTGCCTCTCGAGGTGGTCGCCCGAACGAGCTGCGCTTCTCGAGGCTGCCCTGGCTCACCCACGGGCACGGTGGAGGTCGACCTCGCCGGCGGCGACGCGACGGCCACTCTGGGCGCGGCGACGCTCGACCAGGGCCGGGCCGAAGTGCTCGTGCGGTTCGCCAGGCCCGAGCGGGGGCCGAGCCAGGTGCCGCTCGTCGTCCGCTACGTGCCGGACGTACCCTGGTTCGAACCCCTCGCGCCGCTCGCGCTCGTGCAGCCCGTGAAGCCGCCGAGCGGGTGGGACCGCGCGGCCCTCGGGCTCGCGAGCCTCGCGGTCGTCGCATGGCTCGTCGCGGGCCGCTTGCCTCGTCGCGAGGCGGTCGACCGCTCGGCGCGCGCCCCGCGCGAGCGCGTCGAAGCGCGGGTCGAGGTCCTTCAGGTCGGGGCGGCGGGCAGCGGCTGGAGAGGGCGCGTGGTCGACGCCCACGAAGGCACACCCGTCGCCGGCGCGCGCGTCGCGATCGAGCGCGCCTCGTTCGACCAGGTCGAAGCGCGAAGCGTCGCCACCTCCGACGCAACGGGTGGGTTCTTTCTGGGCGCCGCCGACGTGCTGCCCGGCGATCGCCTCGTAGCCGAGAGCTCCCTTCACGCGCGCACCGCGCAGCCGGCGCCGCAGCCGGGGGAGCTTCGCGTCGCGCTCGTGACCCGGCGGCGAGCGCTCCTCGAGCGCCTCGTGACGTGGGCGGCGCGCCGCGGCCGGCCGTTCGACGCGCGGCCGGAGCCGACGCCGAGGCATGTGCGCAACGCGGCGAGGCCCGGTGACGCGGTCGCGGCATGGGCCGACGCGGTCGAGCAGGCCGTCTACGCGGGGACCGCAATCGATGCACAAGGCGAAGAGGAAGTAGATAGACTGGCCCCCGCAGACGCTTCCCTCCCCGCCGACACGAGACGCATTCGAGAGCCGCCGCGCAGGACCTGACCACGTTGACTGCGCGAAGCCCCGGTCTCTATAGTCCCCCGCCGCCACGATAAGGCGGACGCCGCCCATGACCACTTCCGTTGCCATCGTCGTTGCGCTCGTCGTCCTCGCGATCGTGGTGTTCGCGCTCCTCGGGCGCGGCAAGGCGACGAGCCAGCTGCAAGCGCCGCCCGGCGGCGCCCCGCTGCCGAGCGCTCGCCCGCAGCCTCCGCCGAAGCGCCCCTCCGAGCGCCCGTCGCAGCGCGACGCCGCGCGCGAGGGCCCCGCGCCGTCCGCGGCGCCTCCGGGGGCCACGCCGCCCGCTGGAGAGGCGCCGGCCGCCGATCGCGAAGAAGGCCGCAAGGCCGCCTCCACCCAGCCGGCCCCCGCGGCGCCCGAGCCGGGCAAGCCCAGCGCGCCCCCCTCCGCGCCGCCGTCGAAGCGCGACGTCGCCGGCCTCCGCAAGGGCCTCGCGGCCGCGCGGGGCGGGTTCATCGCGAAGCTCACGGCGCTGTTTCAAGGCAAAAAAGAGATTGACCCGGCCATCCTGGAGCAGGTGGAAGAGGTCATGCTCGCCAGCGACGTCGGGCCTCGCACGACGTCGGCGATTCTCGCGCGTCTGCGCGAATCACTCGAACGTCACGAACTCCAGGACGAGAACGCCGTGTGGGCGGCGCTGCGCGCGGAGGCCATCCGCATCCTTGGAATCGGCGGTGGCCCGGTCCGGTTGTCGGCCTCCCCCACCGTCGTGCTGATGGTCGGGGTCAACGGCGTCGGCAAGACCACGACCATCGGCAAGCTCGCCACCCGCTACAATGTCGCCGGCAAGAAGGTCGTCCTCGCGGCGGGTGACACCTTCCGCGCTGCGGCGGTGCAGCAGCTCGAGGTCTGGGGGAAGCGCGTGGGCTGCGAGGTCGTTCGCGGCAAAGAGGGAGCCGACCCCGGCGCGGTTGCGTTCGACGCGACGACGCGCGCCAAGGAGAACGGCTCCGACGTCTTGTTCATCGATACTGCAGGGAGACTCCACACCAAGGCGCCGTTGATGGATGAGATCAAGAAGGTACGAAAGACGATCGCCAAGGCCATGGACGGCGCGCCTCACGAGACCTTCCTCGTCCTTGACGCAACGACCGGTCAGAACGCATTGCAGCAAGCGTCTCTCTTCAAAGATGCCCTCGATCTCACGGGCATCGTCTTGACGAAACTTGATGGAACGGCGAAGGGCGGCATCGTCCTCGGGATCTGCGACGAGCTGGGTGTTCCCGTGCGATATGTGGGTCTTGGCGAGCGCGCGGAAGACTTGCGCGAGTTTCACGCCGACGAGTTCGTAGAGGCCCTGTTTGGTAAGGGCGAAGACGAAGTCGCAGCGGCTTGAGACGCGAAAGATCGAAAGAAATCCCTTTGCTCGGCCGAAATGGCGCTGATATAGTCGCGCTCACTTTTGCTGTCAGCCTGATTCCCCAGCAGTTCTCAGAGTTTAGGCACGACGCGTCGTAATGAAAGCGAAGGCCGATCCCAGCGGGAGTCACGGCCGTCTAATGCCTCGAAGGATGCGGAAGGGGTAGCAATGAAGCAGGCTCGCAGGTGGCTTCTACTCGCGGCAGCCCTCGTGCTGCTGCCGCAGGCAGCATATGCCCAGAAGAAGAAGCCCAAGGGCGGTGCGACCGCCGCGCCGGCGCCCGCGCCCGCACCCGTGTCAGCAGACACTGGTTCGGAAGCGGCGCCCGCGGACATGGACGCAGATTCGCCCGCCACGACTCCAGCGCCCGCGGCCACGCCGCCGGCGAATCCTCCGGCCGGTGGCGACACCGGCGGTGGCGACACTGACATCTGTCAGATCACGCCCGACGCTCCCGAGTGCACCGCGGAGAAGTCGGTCGATCTCAATGCGCAGCAGAAAAAGGCCGTTGCGGCGGAAGTCTACGCCGTCCAGCAGCAGTACGTCATCAAGGCGCAGCGCTTCGAGATCCAGCCGTACTTCGCGATCAGCCTCAACGACCAGTTCGTCACTCACGACGCGCCTGGCCTCGCGCTGAACTACTACATCACGCAAGTCCTCGCGGTCGGCATCAACGGCGCCTGGTACGGATCGTTGAACTCCGACTCGGACTTCAACTTCCAGAACCGTCGCGCCGCCCGCATCGCGGTGCCGCTGAACGATTACCAGCTCGCGGCGGACCTGAATTTCACCTACGTGCCGATGTACGGAAAGTTTGCCGGCTTCGGTGACTTCATCTTCCACTACGACGCCTATGTCGACGGCGGCGTGGGTCTCATCCGAACGAAGCCGATTCCGGTCATCGACCCCGACAACCGGTTCTTCGACTGGAACAACCTCGTCAACTTCGACGTCGGCATCGGCCTCCGCATCTTCTTCAACCGCTGGCTCGCCGCGGTCCTCGAAGTGCGCGACATCATGTACTTCGAGAAGATCGAGAACACCCAGGTCGCGACCGGGCCTGCGGTCGGCCCGGGTAATGCCCTCTACGGCAACAGCCCGCTCAACCCGGCCCACTGGTACGACCCGAACACCCACTTCACCAACGACGTCCAGATGCAAGTCGGCCTCTCGCTCTTTCTGCCGACTTCCTTCGAATACACGTTGCCGAAATGAGAACGGAGACGAGGACGGCGATGAAGCGGCGTTTCGTCACAGCAGTTTGCGCGTTGCTCGCGTCGGCGACGGCCTTGTGCTCGTCCGGGTCGGCTGACGCGCAGGAGCTCCAACTCACCGGTCCGCTGAAGGGCGCGCCCGCCGTGCGGCACATGAAGCTCTATCGGCAGGGTCGCTTCGAGCTCGATCCCACGGTCACCTTCTCGCTGCTCGACGAGTACGAGCGGGCGATCCTGGTCGGGGCCCGACTCAACTACAACATCACCGACTGGCTCGCGATCGGCGTCTGGGGCGCCGCCGCCGTCGTGAACACGCCGACGGACCTCGCGAACAAGATCAACGTGACGTCGCCGCGCGACAAGCTGACGGCCACGAACGTGAACCATACGTTGGGCGGGTCCACGAGCGCTCCCACGTTCGGCAATGCGTCGTTCCTCAACCAGCTCGCGACGATCTCGTACGTCATCGCGCCGCAGCTCACGTTCATCCCCTTCCGCGGCAAGCTGGCGCTCTTCAACAAGATCTTCGTCGACACCGACTTCTACGTCGCGGGTGGCGCGGCCATCGTCGGCATCCAAGAGCGCGTCGACTGCGGCGGCGGCGGCAACGAGCCGAGCTGCATTCAGGAGTTCTTCATTCGAGCGCACGGGCAAGACGAAGTTCACGGGCACCTTCGGGTTCGGTCTCTCCTTCTACCCGAGCGACTTCGTTTCGTTCGGCGTCGAGTACCGCGCCATCCCGTTCTCGTGGAACCGCGCCGGCTTCGACTCGCGCGGCTCCGGGCCGAACGACAACTTCCCCGACGGGCAGGTCAACGGCGAAGACGAGACCTTCAAGTTCAACCAGTTCGTCACGGTGAACCTCGGGTTCTCGTTCCCGACGCAGCCGAAGATCAGCGAGTAACCGCTCTTCCTCTTACGAGGCTCGAAAGGGCGCGCGCGTTTCGACGTGCGCGCCCTTCGCCTTTTGTGACTCGTCAGCGCTTGGTGACGCGGCCGGCGCCGTCGATGCCGTACGGCGGCGGCAGCACCTTGCGGACGGCCGCGCGATCGGCTTCGCCGATCGGCCACCCGCGGGCCGCGAGCCCCTCGGCCACCTTCGTGCGGACGCGCACGCTCTCCTCGTCGACGAGGAGCTTGGCGAGGGCCGGCACGGCGGCCGCGTCGTCCTGAGCGATCAGCGTCGCCGCGGCGTGGAAGCGCGCGGGCTCGTTCACGTCCTCGAGGAAGCGCTCGACCCCCTCCCGGATCCTCTGGTGCCGGTGCTCCTCGAGCGCGGTGAGGATCTGCACCTTGGGGTCGACGAACTTCGCGTACTCGGTGTCCCACCTGGAGAGCCAGGTGAGGAGCTCTTCGACGTACTCGTTCTCGTCGACGATTGCCTTCACGATCTTCATCGGCCACGCGAGGCTCTCGGCCCTCGCGGCGAACGCGCGGACGGGCTCGATGGCGTCGCGGCCTGCGCGGAGGATGCCGCGGAAGGCCGCGTCCTTCTCTTCCTGATCGGTGATCGACGGGTCGATGTGGAACGTGAACCGCTTGAGGAGGAGCTCGCACGCCGCTGCGCTCTCCATGTCGGCGAGGGCCTGGATCGCCTCCTGACGGTCGTAGTTCTGGGCGCGCTTCTCGATGCGGTCGGCCCACTTGCTCGCCGCGCTCGCCTTCGGTCGCGGCTTGCCCTCGGCCTTCGGAGCCCCCTTGAACATATCGAACAGACCCATGCTCTCCTCGCGCGGCCCCCGAAGGCGGCAGCGCGGCGGAGTCTAGCAAAGGCTGCTGTTTCGTCCCGCTCGAGCTCGAGCGGGTTTGGCAGGCGGTCAGGTCAGAGCGGGACCGCCAGGAGGACGACTTCCTTGCTCCGCGCGTGGACCTGGTAGCGGACGGGGCGCCCGTACTTCTGAGCCGCGTCTTGCTCCATGCTCTGGATGCGGCCGGCGAACGCCTGCTCGCTGATGTGATCCGTCGGCTCGCCGATGGCCTTCTTGGCGGCGATGTACTCGCGGTAGATGCGCGCGTAGTACTGCGGGGCCGGCTCGGCCGCGAGGCGGCGCGCCGCCTCGGGGTCGACCGAACCGTCGCCGCTCTTCTTGTCTTCGACCTCGAGCGTCTCGTTGAAGTTCGCGGCGCCGGGGGAGCGCGATACCCTGCCCTCGTCGTCGGTCGTGTCTTCCTCGACGCCCATGAGCTGATTGAGGAGCTGATCGATGCGGAAGGCCAGGCCGCCGAGCTCGGCGTGGTCGAGCTCGAACCGCTTGTCCGCCTGCCCGTTCAGGATGGCGAGGAGACCTTCCTCGAGGTTGTTGATGGGGCGGGTGATGTAGTTGCCGAGCAGCCAGCCCGCGACCACCACCAGCAGGAGACCGATCGCCAGAGCGCCGAGCGTCGGCATGAGCGCGAGCTCCGTCGGATCGCCCACGAGCGCCGCCGGCGAAGCCGCGACGAGCACCGCCCGCTTGCCGTCCTCGAAGGCAGGAAGCGGCGCGCCCGCGATGAGCAGGTCGCCGTCGCGCACCACGTCGGTCTGCTGGTGCGAGAGCGCGTTGGAGAGCGTCGCCTTCGCGCCCTTGTCCACGCTCTCGTCGAGCGCGGGGGCCGACTGCGCGGAGTGACCGATCACCTGGAAACCGTCGCCCTTCGGCGCGACCAGCACGAGCGGCCGGTTCGCCGTGGCCTCGCTGACCCGCGAAAGCGTGTCATCGAGCGGGCGGCCGATGAGGAGCGCCCCGATGACCCTGCCCTGGTCGTCGCGGACGACGACGTAGGACGCCAGGAACCGGTCGTGCTC
This sequence comes from uncultured delta proteobacterium, assembly GCA_963797395.1. GTDB lineage: Bacteria > Myxococcota_A > Polyangia > Polyangiales > Polyangiaceae > Palsa-1150. The sequence continues at coordinate 1,160,604 of CAWCPA010000006.1, read as the reverse complement.
GTACCACACGTCGGAGCCCGACTGGCCGCTCGAGAGCGTCGCCTTGAGGCCTGAGTAGCTCGCCGCGAGATTGTCGCCGCGGCCGAGGTTCGACCCGTTCCGGCCCACGACGCGCCCGCTCGCGTCGACGAGGGCGACGAACGTCGGCACGTTCCGCTCGAAGAGCGGCGCGTTCTTCATGCGGCTCACGAGGTCGTCGCAGGCCTTGGAGGCCGCGTCGCCGCGCGCCGAAGCGGTCGCCTTGCTCAACGCGTCCTGAATGGCCGACTCGTTCGCCACGGAAGCGAGCCAGCGCTCGGCCCGAAGGCCGTCGAGCTGCACCCACCCGGCCGCGCCGTTCACGTCGCCTTGGGCACCGGCCATGAGCTGGTCCTTGTTGCTCGTCGCCGTTCCTATCGAGGAACGTACGAGCAAGAACGACAGCAGACCGACCACGGCTACGATCAGAGCGTTGACCGCGATGATCTTGATTCGCATTGGCCCTCGAGTCCTCCCAGCTTCCGGCGATAGCCTGCGCGCAGACCGGCGCGTCTCGCGCGCATTGGCGGGACCGAGCCCGATCGGCCCTTGGCCCCACGCTGCTTGCCGGCCATCAAAACGCTATCATTCGGCCAGAGAGCGCGGCAACATGCGCGTGGGGATTCGCGGAAGGCGTCGGATGGGCTCTCGCTCGAGTGGGGCAGTCGTTGGGAAGGTGACGCCCCAATGAGCACGCCGCGAGCGCTGGTCGTCGACGATCCGCGATTCGACCGCCACATTCCCCTCGGGCACCACCCCGAGCGGCCGGAGCGGCTGCGAGCCGCGCGCGAGGCGCTCGCCCACGTGGCCGCTTCGGGCGCCACCTTCGAGACGATCGCCCCCCGCCTCGCGACAGACGACGAGCTCGTTCGCGTGCACGACGCGCGATTCGTCGAGCAGCTCGGCCGTCTTCGCGGGGAGAGGGGGAATTTGGACCCAGACACCTACGTGTCGGCAGACAGCATCGAGACGGCAAAGCTCGCCGCCGGGTCGCTCGTGGCCATGGTCGACGCGATGCTCGACGGGCCGGTGCCGCAAGGGGTCGCCCTCCTCCGACCGCCGGGGCACCACGCGCGGCCCGCCAAGGCCATGGGCTTCTGCCTCCTCAACAACGTGGCCGTCGCCGCGGCGCACGCGCGCGCGCGTGGCGCGCAGCGCGTCGCGATTGTCGACTGGGACGTGCACCACGGCAACGGCACGCAGGAAATGTTCTGGTCCGACCCGAACGTCCTCTACGTCTCGACCCACCAGGCGCCCTTCTACCCGGGCACCGGGAACGTCGACGAGGTGGGCGCGGGCGACGGCCAGGGATACACGGTCAACCTCCCGCTCGCGGCCGGAGGCGGCGACGCCGTCTATGCCGACGGGTTCCGGCGCGTGGTGCTCCCCGTGCTCGAGAGCTTCGTCCCCGACCTCGTCCTCGTGAGCGCGGGGTTCGACGCCTCGGCCCGCGACCCGCTCGCGCAGATGGAGCTCTCGGCGAACGCCTTCGGGTGGATGGCCCGGGAGGTCGCGCGGGTCGCGGCGCAGTCGGCCAAGGGGCGGATGGCCCTGGTGCTCGAAGGCGGGTACGACCTCGTCTCGCTCGAGGCGGGCCTGACGAGCGCGATTCGCGGGATGCTCGAGGGCCGCGCCGACGAGATCCCGCCGCTCGCGAAGGGTGACGAAGACGTCGGGCGCGCCGCTCGCGTCGCGCAGAAGGCCTGGCGCGACGTCGGCTGAACGTCAGGCGTGCCCCTCGAACACGCGCACGCGGCGGGGCGAGAGGAACACGGCGTCGCCCGCGCGGAGCGCGAGCTCCTGGAAGCGGCGCTCGTCGAGCTCGGCGACCAGCGGGCCGCCCGCGGTCGCGTCGAACTCGATCCGCACCGACGCGCCGGCAGGCTGCACGCGCCGCACCTTCGCCGCCAGAGACGCGGCCTCGGGGCTCGAGCGCGACAGCTCGATCTCGTGCGGGCGCACGTACCCGACCACCGGGCCGCGCTCGCCCGCCACCGGGAACTCGTTCACGTCGCCCAGGAACCGCATCACCCAGGCGCTCGCCGGCTCGTGGAACACATCCGCCGGCGGGCCCACCTGCTCGAGGCGGCCCGCGTTCATGACGGCCACGCGATCGGCGACCTCGAAGGCGTCTTCGCGATCGTGCGTCACGAGGACCGTGGTCACGCGCGTCTCGTCGTGGAGGCGGCGCAGCCACACGCGGAGCTCTTGCTTCACCCGCGCGTCGAGGGCGCCGAACGGCTCGTCGAGGAGGAGCACGCGTGGCTCGGCGGCGAGCGCGCGCGCGAGGGCCACCCGCTGGCGCTGCCCGCCGGAGAGCTGCGAGGGAGGACGCGCGGCGAAGCCCTCGAGCCGCACGTGCGCGAGGAGCTCGCGCACCCGCTCGGCCACGCGCGCCTTCGGCGTCCCGCGGACCCGCAGCCCGAAGGCCACGTTCTCGAACACGGTCATGTGCTCGAAGAGCGCGTAGTGCTGGAAGACTAGCCCGACGTTGCGCGCCGCCGCCGGCGTGCGCGTCACGTCGGAGCCCTCGAAGAACACCGTGCCCGCGTCCGGGGCCTCGAGCCCCGCGAGCACGCGGAGCAACGTGGTCTTGCCGCACCCCGAGGGGCCGAGGAGCGCGAGGAGCTCGCCGCGCGCGACCCGGAGCGAGACGCGATCGAGCGCCCGGTAGTTGCCGAAGGCCTTCTCGAGCCCGTGGACTTCGAAACTCATGGTCTCTCCTCGGTCCTTCCGCGTAGCCAGGTCTTCGCGACCAGCGTGACGATGGCGAGCAGCACGAGCATCGACGAGACCGCGAACGCCGACGAGAAGTGGTAGTCCTCGTAGAGCGCCTCGACCTGGAGCGGCAGCGTGTTCGTCTGCCCCCGCACGTGGCCCGACACGACCGAGACCGCACCGAACTCGCCCATCGCGCGCGCGTTGCAGAGGATGACGCCGTAGAGCAGCCCCCACTTGATGCTCGGCAGCGTGACGTGCCAGAGCGTTTGCCAGCCGCTCGCGCCGAGCACCACCGCCGCCTCTTCCTTCTCGCGGCCGGCGGCCTCCATGACCGTGATCACCTCGCGGGCGACGTACCCGAAGGTGACGAAGCCCGTGGCGAGCGCGATGCCCGGCCACGCGAAGACGATGTGCAGCCCGTGGTCCGCGAACCATCCCCCGATCGTGGTGCGCGGCCCGAGAGCCAGGACGAACACGAGCCCCGAGATGACCGGCGAGACCGCGAACGGGATCTCGATGAGCGAGGTGAGGAGGGTCTTCCCGCGGAAGTCGAACTTGCCGATGGCCCAGCCCGCCGCGACGCCGAACGCCGTGTTGGCCGGCACGACCACGGCGGCGGTGAGCAGCGTGAGCTCGATTGCCGCGAGGGTGTCGGTGTCCGCGAGGGACGCGAAGTACGCGGGCACCCCGTCGCGGAACGCCTCCACGAGCACCGCGACGACGGGCAACACGACGACGATCCCCACGAAGCCGAGCGCCACCGCGATCAGCGCGCGCCGAGTCAGCGCGCCGCCGCGCGCCGAGGGCTTCGCGGCGTCCTTCGCCGCGCGCACTCCGAGGAAGCCGGCCACGTCAGGCGCTTGCACGGAGCCTCTCGCTCGCGGTGCGCGAGGAGTGGATGACCACGAGGAACCCCAGCGAGAGCCCCAGCATGACGACGCCGAGGCTCGCGGCGCCCCGGTAGTCGTACTGATCGAGCTTGGTCATGATGAGGAGCGACGTGATCTCCGTCTTCATCGGCATGTTCCCCGCGATGAACACGACCGAGCCGTACTCGCCCAGCGCGCGCGCGAAGGCGGCCGCGAACCCGGCCCGGAGCGCCGGGGCCAGCGCCGGCAGCACGACCCGGAAGAAGGTCTGCGCGGGCGTCGCGCCGAGAGTGATCGCCGCCTCTTCCACCGCAGGGTCGAGCTCCTCGATCACGGGCTGCACGGTGCGCACCAGGAAGGGCAGGCCGACGAAGACGAGGGCGATCACGACCCCCGGCCACGCGAAGGCGAGATGGATCCCGAGCGGCGCGAGTCGCGCGCCGATCCACCCGTTGTCCGTGTAGAGCGCGGTCAGCGCGACGCCGGCCACGGCGGTCGGCAGCGCGAGCGGGAGATCGACGATCGCGTCCACGAGGCGCTTCCCCGGGAACCGGTAGCGCGCGAGCACCCAGGCCAGCACGAAGCCGAGCACCGCGTTCACCGCGGCGGCCGCGAGCGACGTGAGCACCGTGAAGCGGAGCGAGGCGATGGCGCGCCCGGAGCTGACCGCGCGCCAGAACCCCAGCCACCCGCCGCTCGCCGCCTTCGCAGCGAGGAGCGCGAGCGGGAAGAGCACGACCAGCCCGAGCCAGAAGAGCGTGTAGCCGAGCGAGAGGCGGAAGCCCGGGATGGGAGAGCGGCGCGGGGCCATTTCAGTGGCCCGGCTTGTAGATTCTGGTCGAACGTCGCGCCGTCGGCGAAGTGGTCGGCCTGCGCCTTGTCCCAGCCGCCGAACTCGTCCTCGATGGTGAAGAGCGTCAGCTTGGCGAAGGGCGGGTCGGTCGCGGCCTCGGTCGTCGGCCGGTAGAAGTGCTGCGCCGCGATGGCCTGCGCCGCCGGCGTGTACAGGAACTTGAGGTACGCGTCGGCCACGGCGCGCGTCCCGTGCTTGTCGGCGACCTTGTCGACCACGGCGACGGGCGTCGCGGCCACGATGCTCACCGACGGGATGACCACCTCGAACTTGTCGCCGCCGGGCTTGCTCTTGGCGAGGAGCGCCTCGCTCTCCCACGCGATGAGCACGTCGCCCTGACCGCGCTCGACGAACGTGGTCGTCGAACCGCGGGCGCCCGAGTCGAGGACAGGCACGTTCGCGTACATGTGGCTGACGAAGTCGCGAGCCTTCGCGTCGTCGCCGCCGGCCTTTCGCTTCGCGTAGCCCCACGCGGCGAGGTAGTTCCAGCGCGCGCCGCCCGACGTCTTCGGGTTCGGCGTGATCACCGCGACGCCCGGCTTCACGAGGTCGTCCCAGTCGCGCACGTGCTTCGGGTTGCCCTGACGCACGAGGAAGACGATGGTCGACGTGAAGGGGACCGACTTGTTCGGCAGGCGCGTGGCCCAGTCGGCCGGAATCAGCCCGGAGCGCGAGACCGCGTCGACGTCGTACGCGAGGCCGAGCGTGACTACGTCGGCCTCGAGGCCGTCGATGACCGCCCGCGCCTGCTTGGCCGACCCGCCGTGCGACTGGTGCACGGTGACCTTGGGGCCGCCCGAGGACGCGTAGCTCTGCGCGAACGCGGCGTTCACGGCGTCGTAGAGCTCCCGCGTGGGGTCATACGAGGCGTTGAGGAGCTCGACCTCTTTCGCGGCCGCGGGGGCGCCCGGCTCGGTGGCCTGCTGTTCGACCGTGCCCGACGGTTTGCCGCACGCGACGAGGGCGAGCGTGCCGAGGACGAGGCCGGTCTTGAAGGGAGAGGTCACCCGGGGCTTTCTGCCCCCTGGGCCGTCCTTCGTCAAGACGGAACTTCGTCTATCATACGGGACCCCGGCACTATCATCGTCGAGTGGGGCGCCCAATTCGGGCACTGGCATGTCTGCGATCCTGGATGGCCCATGCACCAGCGCAGACCGTCGCCGTCAGAAGTTGGAGAGCTGCAGGGCCGTGTCCCAGACGTAGTCGTTGCTGTTCATGACCTCGCCGTGGCAGCCGTTGCAGTCCCCGGCGGGAGTCCCGCTGTAGGTCTCGGTGCTAGGCGCCACCGGGCCGCGCCACAGCTCCTTCATCGAGCAGTTGCCGAGGTCCCCGAGCGACCACCACTCCCACCCCCTCGCACCCAGGTCGTTGTAGACCTCGCCGGCCGAGTAGTTGCGTGACTCGCGCTTCACCATCGCGAACACGGTCCGCATCGTCGGATTGCTCTCGTTCGACTCCTTCACGATGATGGTCCCGACCGGGAACTCGGTCGCCCCGTGGGGCGGTGCATGGTTCCAGTAAACGGTCAGGGGACCGGTCGCATGCACTCCGTCCGAGGCGTCGCCTTCGGGCAGGGCAGGCGCGGACGACCACTTGCAAAAGCCGGTGAAGTCGGCGATCTGCGAAACGAACTGCTCCGTCGTGTCGTCGGTCGACACACCGCCCTCCGAGCCAGAATCGAGCTGCGTTGCAGTCCCGGGGTTCGACGCTGCGCTGCACGCAGCGACGGCCACGACCACAGGGAGCGCGCCCATGACGACTCGGCGGCGACTAAGCATGCGCGCACGATACTGATAATGAAAGTAACTTGCAATAGTGCTTGACTCAGAAGATGAAATTCATCATCAATGGCGCATGTTGTTCCGCTGGACCCACACGGCGCGCTTGGACGCCCGGGGACGCCGCTTCCTTGCCTTGACCTCTCTTCCCTTGTTCGCCCTCTGCGCGTGCAGCAGCACGAGCTCCTCGAACTCGCCGCATGACGCGGGGATGACCGGCGACAACGACGCGACGGATGGCACTCCGACGCCGGTCGTCCAGTCGCTGGCCCTCAACATCACGGCCGTCGACACGACGTTCGCGACGCGCGACCACTTCATGGCCGCCGTCGAGATGCAGCTCTCCGGCGAGCCGCTCGCCGAAGCGATGGGCCGCGACCTCTCGGGCTACAGCCGCGACTACGCGTGCCCGTCTCCCTATGACGTGTGCGACCCGAGCATCTACAACGAGCCTGTCGGCGACGGCGGCTTGCTGTCGATGGACGACATGCCGGGCTTCGCCTCGGCCGTCGAGTCGTACGAGTACTCGAAGCAGCCGATGAACAACATCGCCTTCGAGTCGGGCGCGGGCACCTTCCTCGGCTTCGGGCCCCTCATCAACCCGAACGGCGTGACCGGGGCCGACGCGCTCGCGGGCATGCGCGCTTGGGTCCAGCAGCTCGCCCCCGAGAGCAACGCGACGAGCCGCTTCGTCGCCTCCACGGCGACGGCGGACAACCCGCTCGGCTGGCCCGGGCTCTGGCCGACCCTCCAGCCCTTCTCGCAGTGGGACCCGACCATCCAGGCGTCCAACGCGTCGACCGGCTGCTCGATCAGCTCCGACGACGACCCGGGCGCCACGGGCTCGCTCGCGTGCGACGACTACGAGTGCGACTACACGACGCTACACCTCCCGAACCGCGCGGCGCAGGTGACGAGCACGATTGACCCGGGGTCCTCGGGGTGGGCCGCCTGGAAGGAGGCGCTCTGGACGCTCAACTACCTCCAGTCGATGCACGACTCGCAGGAGAACGCGGTCACGACCGTCCCGGCGGGCCAGCTCGCGATGGTGGGCATGCCCAACAACACCGTCCTCGGCAACGACGACGGCAGCGTCGTCGGCACCTTCCTCGGGTCGAGCGACATCGAGGGCTTCCAGGCGGGCAACTTCCTCCAGATGCTCGACAACCAGTCGGACCAGTGGCTCACCCAGCTCACAACCGCCGACGGCACCACGCTCGGCGGCTTCGCGAGCGTCGGCGCCGCGCTCGCGTACAGCCCCACGGACCCCCTGCGCTGGCTCCCCGGCTTCATCAACGTCGACGAGACCAGCGACGCGAGCGGCTTCCCCCGCCCGAGCGGCTACACGATTGCGTCGGCCGACAGCCACCTGCTCGACCTCGCCGGGCTCCTCGGCGCGTACTCCAGCGTCTACTCGCTGACCGACCAGTCGAACACCGAGGTCGGCGGCAGCCAGCCCGTCATGGCCTACTTCGACGGCGACCCCTTCCCCGTCCAGAACCAGACGCCGACGGGCGCCTCCACGCTCCACGACCGCACGCTCGCTCTCGGCCGCGTCCTCGTCGTGAACATGGACCGGCTCCACTTCGACCCGACGACGAACCTGCCCGTCGACGACGTCACGATGGCCGGCAACGTCCCCACGCGCGGCACCACCCTCTCGACCGACGTCGCCGCCTATGCGCTCCTCGCGCTCCGCACCGAGCGCCGCGCCCTCGACGGCCTGCTCACCCTCTACTCGAACACGCGGCCCGACGAGCAGGGCGTCCCCACGCCGCTCGACGGCTTCGCGCAGGTCGACGGCATGGCCTTCGGCGCGCGGCTCGACCAGCTCATCGCGTCCCTCTCGCAGGCGTTCATGGACAAGTTCACGACGTCCGACGGGACCTCGTACTCGGGCTGGGACTTCTCGAAGAACGCGCCCACCGACACGGGCACCGCGCTCGACGCGCACAGCGCGGCGATTCGCGGCGCGCTCGTCGCGTACCTCGCCACCGGCAACACGGCGTTCCGCGACCGCGCCCTCGCCGTGTACGACCGCCTCGACTCGGCCTTCTACGACCCGACCGCGCGCGTGTACCGCACGACGGCCGGAGATACGTCGAACACGGTCGTCTTCACCCCGCGCCGCTTCGGGCTCCTCCAGGGCGCCCTTCGCGACACGCTGGAGCTCATCGGGGTCAGCCCGGGGCAGGCCACGCTCCTCTCCACCCTCGAGGACCGCATCGCGCGGCTCGACAAGCTCGTCCTGAACGGCTGGGACGACCGCGACGAGGACGGGCAGATTGAGTGGCCCGGCGAGTGCGCGCAGATGGGCACGGGGCCCGACGGCCAGCCCATGGCCAAGGGCGGGCTCCAGATGGCCGAGCGCGTGCTGAGCGGCGAGTCGGGCTCGCTGGCCGACACCCCCGACGCGGGAGACGGCGGCGCCCGCGTCATCACGACGGACCGCGAGCACGACTGCGTCCCCGAGATCTCCGCCGCGGGCCTGCCGGCGGCCCTCGCCAACTCGATCACGTTCACCCTCTCCCCCATCTCGCAATGAAGCCCCGCGCCGCCCTCGTCCTGCTCCTCGCGGCGTCCACCGCCTGCAGCAGCGGAGGCCAGAACCAAACCGGCGACGCGAGCAAGGGGACGCCGGGCCATTCGAGCCCCATCGCGGTCAGCCCGGACGGCACGCGGCTCTATGTCGTGCACCCCGACGCCGACAGCATCAGCATCCTCGACAAGGCCAGCCACGCCATCGACCACGAGGTCCTCCTCGCGAGCCAGCCGGTCGCGTTCGACGCGGCGACCAACCGCTACGACCCCGCGGTCACCCCCCGCGCCCTGGCCCTCGATTCGCAGGGCAAGACCGTCTACGTGACCGGCGAGCGCTCCGGGCACCTCTACGCGGTCGACGCGACGGCGGGCACGGTCACCAAGGACGTCTTCGTGTGCTCGGAGCCCATCGGCGTCGTCGTGAGCCCGGACGACCAGCACGTCTTCGTGGCCTGCTCGCAGGACGACGAGGTCGTGGAGGTCGCCGCGTCGGGGCTGACGATTGAAGGCCAGGTGAGCTGCCCCCGCAAGCCGTGGAGCCTCGCGTGGAGCGCGGACGGCTCGACGCTCCTCGCCACGCACCTCCTCGGCCCCGGCGTGAGCGCGTTCACCGCCCAGCCCTTCGCGCTGAAGGCCACCTGGACGCTCGCCGACGGTCCGGCCGCGAGCGACGGCGACGCGACCGAGCCGCACGGCCAGGTGCGGGGCATCTACGACGTCGCGCCCCGCCCCGGCACGACCGACCTCTGGGTCGCGCACCTGATGCTCGGGACCGACACGCCGCAGCCGGCGCTCGACTTCCTCCGCACCGTGTTCCCCGCCGTCTCGATCCTCGACGCCACGGGCGCCCAGACCGCGCGCCTCACGGTCTCGACCAACGTCGGCGACAACGGCGCGTTCGAAGACGTCGTGTCAGGCCCGCGCGCGATCACCTTCTCCGACGACGGCCACTACGCCTTCGTGGTCGACACCGACAGCGAGGACGTCCTCGTGATCGACGCCACCGCCAGCCCGCCCGTCGAGGCGACCATCGTGCGGCACAGCGTCAGCGCCACCGGCGGCGGCGTGGACACCCTCCAGGGCCACCTGCCCGAGGGCCTCGTCTACGACCACGGCGAGCTCTACGTGCAGGAGCGCAACACCGAAGACATCGTCGCCTTCACCGTCTCCGGCGCCGACGGCGGCCTCTCGATGCAGCAAGACGGCGCGCCCTTCCCCACGGTCTCGAGCGATCCGATGCCGGCCAACCTCCGCGTCGGCCAGAAGCTCTTCTTCTCGGCCGACAGCGACGACGTCCCCACGACGCAGGACCACTGGGTCTCGTGCGCGGCGTGCCACATCGAGGGGCGGAGCAGCGCGGTCACCTGGGACGTCACCGAGGGGCCGCGCGACACGCCTTCGAACGGCGGCGGGATGATCGGCACGGGCTTCCTCTTCCGCACCGCCGATTGCTCGCAGGTCCAGGACTACTGGCAGACGATCGACCAGGAGCAGGGCGGCCACTTCAGCATCACCGTGCCGGCGCAGTCGGCCCTCCTCGACGAGCTCGCCGCCTACGTGAACGAAGCCATCCCGGTCCCCGTGCCGCCGCAGCCGACGGACACCACGGCGCTGGCCCGCGGCGAGGCGCTCTTCAACAATCCCACGCAGACCAACTGCACCTGCTGCCACTCGGGGCCCTACAAGACCGACTCGGGCTCGGGCAACCCCACGCTCGACCTCTCCGGCCCGATCGTCCTCCACGACGTGGGCACGTGCGTCACGTCCGGCCCCTTCCCCGACGTGGCGCACACGGACATCGACGGCAACCCGCGCGCCGCCTGTGACTTCGACACGCCCGCCCTCCGGGGCCTCTGGGACTCGGCGCCGTACCTGCACGACGGCAGCGCCCTGACGCTGGACGACGCGCTCGCGGTCATGCTCACGGCGACCGCGCCGGCTTGTCCGACGGCCTCCCCGACCCTCTCGCAGGACGACCGCGCCGCGCTCGTCGAGTACCTCCGCAGCCTCTGAGTCTCTCCCCCATGAAAAAGACGCTCATCGCGGCCGGGATTCTCCTGGTCCCCGCGACCGCCCACGCCACGCCCGATCCGCTCCCGTTCTCGTACGTCTACGAGACGCTGCCCAAGGGCAGCGTCGAAGTCGAGACGTACGTCGACTACACGCCCATCCGCGTTCCGGACGCCGCAAACGGCGCCGTGGTCAACTACGGCGCGTCGCAGTTCCAGGAGGAGTTCGAGTACGGCATCACGGACCGGCTCGAGCTCGGGCTCTATGCGGCCTACGCGCCGCTCTCGCCTTGCAACTGCGCGAGTTCGAGCGTCGCGAACGTGCAGCTCGGCGAGGGAACGGGGCTCAAGGAGCGCCTGCGCCTGCGCCTGGCCGAAGAGGGGCAGTGGCCCATCGATGTGGGTCTCTACGGCGAGATCGTCGAGTTCCAGCAAGAGTTCGAGATCGAGATGAAGATCCTGCTGCAGCGCCGCATCGGCGATCTGCGGCTGGTCGCCAACCTCTGGGCCGAGCGCGAGTACGAGAACCTCGACTTCCGCCACGGCGGCGACTGGGTGCTGAACCCCACGCTGGGTGCGACCTACCAGGTGACGCCCGTCTTCCACCCTGGCATCGAATCGTGGATGCGCGCCGAATACCCGGACGCCGGGGGCCCACGCACCTTCAACCTGGGCCCGCAGGTGTACGTGGGGCCGGCGATGATGTTCGACTTCGGCAACTTCTGGTTCAGCTTGGGTGCCTATTGGCGGCTCACCTACATGGGCCGCGATCTCGACTCCGGCATCAAAGACCAGGCGAACCCCGACGAGTTCGGGAACATCTGGCTCCGGATGATCATCGGCCTCTCCTTCCAGTGACGGCCGGCGGGCGCGCCCGCGCACGACCCCCTTGCAACTGGTACCGCTTGGTACCATAACGACTGCCGATGAAATCGTTCCACGGCAAGGTCGCGGCGATCACGGGCGCCGGTTCGGGGATGGGGCGCACCCTGTCGCTCTCGCTCGCGAAGCGGGGCTGCAACCTCGCCCTCAGCGACGTCAACGAAGAGGGGCTCGCCGAGACCGTGCGCCTCGCGCACACCAGCGGCAACGTGAAGATCACGTCGAAGCGCGTGGACGTGGCGTCGCGCGAGCAGGTCTACGCCTGGGCCGACGAGGTGGTGCGCGACCACGGCCGCTGCAACATGATCATCAACAACGCCGGCGTCTCGCACATGGGGACGGTCGAGGCCACCGAGTACAAGGACTTCGAGTGGATCGTCGGCATCAACTTCTGGGGCGTCGTCTACGGGACGAAGGCCTTCCTGCCGCACCTCAAGGCCTCGGGGGAGGGCCACGTCGTCAACATCTCGAGCCTCTTCGGCCTGCTCAGCATGCCCAGCCAGGCGACGTACAACGCCGCGAAGTTCGCCGTCCGCGGCTTCACCGAGTCGCTCCGCGAGGAGCTCGACTTCGCGAACTCTCCCGTCAGCGCCACCTGCATCCACCCGGGCGGCATCAAGACGAACATCGCCCGGAACGCGCGGATGGACCCGAGCATGGCGAGCTTCGGCTACCACTCCGGCAGCGGCAAGCGCTTCGAGAAGATGTTCAACACCACCCCCGAAGACGCGGCGGAGATCATCCTCCGCGGCGTCGAGCGCAACGCGCGCCGGGTGCTCGTCGGCAACGACGCGGTGGCGCTCGACCTCCTCCAGCGCACGCTCCCCGCGACCTACCAGCGCCTCGTCGTGCTAGGCGCGCGGCGCCTCTTCAAGCGCCTCGGCGGCACGTCCGCGAAGACGGCGAAGGCCGGCGCCCACTGACCCCCGCGTGAGCCGCTAACCCGCGGCGCCGCCCGAGAACGCCGAGAGGTGATTGGCGATGTGCAGCGCGTGGAGCTCTTCGTATTCGCCGCGCGTCGTGGGGCCGTACGCGAAGTGCGGGGCGAGCTCGCCCTCGAACACCTCGAACGCCTCCACGGCGCGGCGAAGGCGCGCCCGCGCGTCCGCGAGCGTGAGCGTCGGCGGCACCGGGGGCGCGCCGGGGATGGCCGCTTCGCGGTTGTGCACCATCACGCCCCGCCGCAAGAAGCGCCGCTTCACCGCGCGCCCGACCGACGCCTGGAAGATTCGCCCGCGCGGCCGCGGGAAGCCCGCCATCGAGAACTCGATCGCCTGCGCGCAGTGCGCGAGCGCCTGCGGCAGCGACCACCCGTCCACGTTGGCGCCGCCCTGGCAGCCCTCGGCCCGCTCGAGCGCCAGCGCGAGCGGCCCCTCGGAGCAACCCGGCATCGTCCGCGCGGCGGTCACGACGCGCCCCCTGCCGCCGTCATCGTTCCTTTGCCCACGTTCGCCCCCCTCTCGTGCGCGCAAATCGCGCGCTCGCGCGCCCGAGGCTCGGACCGTAAGGCCCACACCCGGGAACCGCAAGCGTCCCGCGGCTCTCGGAGGACTCGCTCACGTCATGGTCGAGCTCGCACGCCCTCGCAGCGACGTCATCGACGGGGACAACCCGGCAGTTTTTGCGCGCCTCAGCACCGTCCCGGATGGCCGAGGCGTGGGACGAGCCGCTGAGGCGTTCGCTAACATACGTGACCATACGGTTTGGAGCTTGACCGCCGGGCGAGAGATCGCGATGTACGCGCACCCACTTTCTGTTCGGTCTTTCTGAATCCTCGAGGAGTCCACGTGGATGCTTTGTCTCTCCAGGCGGCAGGCACAGGCGCTGTAGCGCTCCTGGTCGCTCGCGGTTTCTACGCGCGGGTCAAGGTGGCACCCGAGGGAAACGCCACGATGTCGCGCATCGCGGGTTACATCCGCGAAGGGGCGATGGCCTTTCTCTCCCGCGAGTACAAGGTGCTCTCGGGGTACGCGCTCGTCGTCTTCTGCCTCCTCTCCTGGCGTCTCGGCATCGCGGCGGGGGCCTCGTTCCTGGCGGGGGCCTTCCTCTCGCTGGCGGCGGGCTTCTTCGGCATGAAGGCGGCCACGTACGCGAACGTCCGCACGGCGGAGGCGGCGCGAGCCCACGGCAAGCCGGCGGCGCTCATCACGGCGCTCGACGGCGGCGCCGTCATGGGCCTGTGCGTGGCGGGCCTCGGCCTGGTCGGCATGGGCGCTCTCTTCGGGTACTTCCCGCACGACGAGAAGTTCGGCCCCGTCATCCACGCGTTCGCGGTCGGCGCGAGCTCGATCGCCCTCTTCGCCCGCATCGGCGGCGGCATCTACACGAAGGCGGCCGACGTCGGCGCCGACATCGTCGGCAAGGTCGAGGCGAACATCCCCGAAGACGATCCCCGTAACCCGGGCGTCATCGCCGACAACGTGGGCGACAATGTCGGCGACATCGCCGGCATGGGCGCCGACATCTACGAGAGCTACGTGGCGGCCGTCGTCGCGGCGATGGCGCTCGCCATGACCCTCCCCGCCGGGGAGCTCAAGCGCCTGGCGCCGACGGTGGAGTCCGAGGCCACGCTCCGCACCCTCGCCCTCGAGCTGCCGCTGCTCCTCGCGACCCTCGGGCTCGCGGTGTCGATCGCGGCCATCTTCCTGATGCGCGCCCTCACGCACATGCCGCCGGGCCGCGTGCTCCGAATCGCGCTGCTCCTGCCGCCGTTCCTCGTCGTCGCGGCGGCCGCGGTGGTGCTGCCCACGATGCAGATTGGCACCTCCGCGATCATCACGCTCGCCGCCGGCGCCGCGGGCGGCGCCATCGTCGGCCTCGTGACCGACTACTACACCTCGATGGGCCCCGTGGAGCGCATCGCCGAGAGCGCCCTCACCGGCCCCGGCACGAACGTCATTCGCGGCCTCGCGGTCGGCCTCGAGAGCGTCGCCATCCCGCTGACCACCCTCTGCACGGTCGGCGCCGTCGCGAACGCGCAGCTCGGCCTCTACGGCATCGCCATCGCCGCCGTCGGCATGCTCGCGGGTACGGCCATCGTCATGACCGTCGACGCGTACGGCCCCATCGCCGACAACGGCGGCGGCATCTCGGAGATGGCGGGCCTCGGCAAGGAAGTGCGCGCCATCACCGACGAGCTCGACGCGGTGGGCAACACCACGGCGGCCGTCGGCAAGGGCTTCGCCATCGGCTCCGCGGTGCTCACCGTCGTCGCGCTCTTCGCGGCGTTCGACATGGCGGTCAACGCCACCCGTCGCGCGCGCGGGCAGCCCGAGCTCCTGCTCGTCCTCACCGACGCCAAGGTCCTCATGGGCCTCCTCTTCGGCGCGATCCTCCCGTGCATCGTGGGCGCTTCCACCATGACCGCGGTCGGCCGGGCGGCCGGTGAGATTGTCGAGGAGATCCGCCGTCAGTTCCGGGAGATCCCGGGGCTGCTCGAGGGCCTGCCCGGCGTCGACCCGCAGCCGAAGGTCATCGTCGACCTCGCCACTTCGGCGGCCATCAAGCAGATGATCTTCCCGGGCGCGATCGCCGTGCTCGCTCCCCCGCTCCTCGGGTTCGCGTTCGGTCCGGAGGTGCTCGCGGGCGCCCTCGCCGGCGCCCTCGCGGTCGGCGCGACGCTCTCGCTCCTCATGGCGAACGGCGGCGGCGCCTGGGACAACGCGAAGAAGCACATCGAGAAGGGCGGCCTCGTGGGCCACGCGAAGGGCTCCGACGCGCACAAGGCGGCCGTCGTCGGTGACACCGTCGGCGACCCGTTCAAGGACACGGCAGGCCCCGGCATCTCGATCCTCATCAAGGTCATGGGCGTCGTCTCGCTCCTGATCGCGCCCCTCATCGCCTGAGAGCTCGCTTCACGGCACGACGGAGAGGAGCGCCTCGAGCAACGCGGCCTGCTCGGCCGCCGCCGGGTCACGCATGTCGCGCGCGAGGAGGCCGAGCGACCGGGCGTGCATCCGCGCGATCGGCAGCAGCGCCTCCGCGCTCGAGCCTCCCACGAACGCCGCGTCGAGCCTCGAGAGGGTCGCGAGGGCCGACGCGTACGCGATGACGTCACCGTGCCTCGAGTCGGCGAGGCGCTCGACGTCGTCGTCGTAGGTCGACGCGAGGTCCGCGTTCATCGTGCGCTCCTCGCCGCCGCGCGCGAGATCTCCGAAGCGGGCCGTCACGTGCAGCGTGAACGCCTCTCCCGGCGTCCACGCCGGCACCGTCACGCGGACGACCTCCGCCCGCTCGTCGCCCGCGCGCAGATCGCCGAGCGCGAGCTCGCCGCCCTCGAGCTCCCACCGCGCGTCACCGCCCGACGCTTCGAGCACGTGCGACGGCGCGGGCGTCCCGTCGAAGGCGAGCACGACGTCGTGGAACGCGGTGTCCCCGCACGGCGGGACGAAGTCGCGCACCAGCCCGGTGCGCTCCGCGAGGTCGCCTCGATCCGGCGTGACGACCGCGAGCGGCACCACCGCGTCCCCGAGGCCCTGCGACCAGTCCACCGAGTCGTCCGAGTCCCGCGCGCTCAGGACCAGCACGCGCCGCTCGATGCCGGCCGAGAGCCCGGCGAGGGCCGCCGCGACGGCGCGCGTGGGGTCCGCGGGTCCGTTCGCGGGCTTCGCGAGAATCGCGCGCGATCGCGGCCGCGACCAGCGAGCGGTGCGACGCCGGCATGGCGGGCACCACCGTCCGCGCGGCCGCCGCGTCGATGACCTCGATGCGGTCGCGCCCGCCGAGCTGCGCGAGGGCCGCGTCCGCGAGGGCGCCGAGATCGGCCGACCGCCCGTCGAGCACGATGGCCACGTCCTGCCCCCACCGCGCCGTCCCCTGGGCCGCCGGCGCGAGCACGTCCACCCGCACGAGCATCTCCCCGCCCCACGACGGCACCCGCGTGTCGCTCGGACGCAGCGTGATCGCCAGCCCGCCCGTCGAGACGACCGTCGGCACGCTCGTCTTCGTGAAGCGCCCGTTCGCCGGGACGAGGAAGCCGAGGGGCGCGCGCCACGGCTCGTACGGGTCGCGCACCACGACCCGGTTCGGGACGTCGGTCACGTCGTGGAACTCGACGCCGTTCGCGGTCACCACCGACGCGCCGTGCGCCCCCTTCTGCTGGAACACGACGGTGCCGTCGCTCGCCAGGAACGGGCGCTCGCAGGCGCCGAGCGCGAGCGCGGCCCCGCAACCGAGCGCGAGCCGTGCGGGCCATTCGCGGAGCGCGCGCATCGCGGCTCAGCTTAGCGCTCGCCCGCGTCCCCGCCCGCGCGGCCCGTGCGGCAAGAGAAAGACCACCCCGGCCACCATCGACGCCGAGAAGAACCACACGTTGGTGATCATCGCGCCCACCGTGTGCACGCCGACGACGAGCGCGACCGCGAGCCAGTACGGTCCGCGCGCGAAGAGCAGCGCGCCCAGGAGCAGCTCGGAGGCGACGCCGAGCTTCGACAGCCACGCGTCCACCTGGATCGACGCGAGCGCACGCTCCATCGCCGCCGGGTACGGCCACCCGTGGCCCGTCCACAGGTACTGCGAGCGCACGAAGAGCTGCCCGCCGTTCAACCAGTCGGGGTTCAGCTTGAGGAGCCCGGTCGCGAGGTAGGTCCACCCGAACTGCGCGAGGAGCGCGTCGCGCACCCAGCGGGGCGCGCGGCCCCGCTCGAACGGACCGCCGCGCGAGTGCGCGAGCAGGAGATCGACGACCGACACGAAGAAGAAGTCGTTCAGAGAGAAGAACTCGAACGCCTCGGCGCACCGCGCGACGGCCGCGATCATGCCCGCCACCCAGACCCCGCGGCCCAGCGCCAGCGCGACCCCGCTCGCGACGAGCACCACCTGAAGGGCCGCGAGCCCGGGCGTCCGGTCGTGCGGGAACCATACGCGCGAGCGCTCGGTCATCCCCCACGCGAGATCGATCGCGTCGTACACGACCCATATCCACGCGAACACGGCGCGGAAGCGCGCGAGGGCGCCGTCGTCCTCGGCCTCGAGCCACCCGGCGAAGCGCTCACGGACAGTCGAAGCCAAACTCACGGGTCCCGCCCTCGCTGCTGAAGCACTTCATCGTCACGCGCGTCTCGGGCGCCGAGCGGTACGCGCACGCGCGCGCGCCCGCGGCGACGTACGAGTCCGCGCCGTTGAACACGGTGTCGAACTCGAAGAAGGGCAGCCGGTCGTGCCAGCGGGCCACCTCCGCGCCTTCCATCTGGAGCGGCGGGTCCCAGCCGACGACGCAGCGATCGAGGCGGATGGCGAACATGTCCCACGAGTACGGCACGCGCACCGGGGCCTGCACGAGCGGCCGGAAGCCGGCCTCGAACTGCGCCGCGAGCGCCCGGATCTGCACGAGCGCGAGGAGGCCGAGGAGGATCGCGACGTATGCCGCCGCTCCACGGGGGAGACGAGTGCGTGCCATGGCGCCGGTGTCGTTCTACCCGGCCGGGCCGCCCGTGGCGCCTTTCTCGACCGTGGCCCGCGTCTATTGACGCCGCCGCGAGGACTGTTCATGTGTTCACATATGAACCTGGCCGTCCGCGCGCTGATGAACGAAATCGAAGGCTTGGCCCGCAAGGCCGGCTTCGACCGCGCCCGCGTCCTGTCCAAGGTGAACCGGCACGGTGAGCTCGTCATCGGCGTGCTCATCCCGCCGCGCACCCTCGACGAGTGGAGCGGGACCCCGCGAGTGTCGCGCGAGCAGAAGCGCGCGAGCCGCGAGAAGCGCTGAGGGGGCGCGTGCTATATCGCCGCGCGATGGCCGCGCCCCTCCCGTTCCAGCTCGACGCGCTGAAGGGGACCAGCCCCAAGCGCGCGACGTTCGTCATCCTCGGGGTGAGCGCCGCGGCGCTCGCGCTCCTCGTCGTCGTCATCTACGGGCACGGGCGCGCGGCCGAAGTGCCCGGCTGGGTCTCGTACCTGCCCGCGCTGAACGCCCTGCTCAACGGGACGAGCGCCGTCTTCCTCGTGTTCGCCTACCTGGCGATCCGCCGGCGGGACCCGGCCACGCACGCGCGCCGCGTCCTCGTGTCGCTCGCGGCGTCCACGCTCTTCCTCGTCTCGTACATCGTCTACCACTCGGTGCACGGCGACACGAAGTTCGGGGGCCACGGCGCCATTCGGCCCTTCTACTTCTTCGTGCTCGTCTCGCACGTGGGCCTCTCGGCCGTCGCGCTGCCGCTCATCTTCTTCAGCCTGTTCTTCTCGCTCTCGGGGCGCTTCCCGCGGCACCGCAAGATCGCGCGCTACACGATGCCGATCTGGCTCTACGTCTCGGTCACGGGCGTCCTCGTCTACGCCCTCCTCCGCGCGTACGCCTAGTTGAACGTTCCGTTCAAAGGACTCCTGCTCTAGTCGACGATCGCCGCCTGCACGATCGACCGCAGCTCGCCGCGGATCGGCAGCGCGCTCGAGGGCACGAGCTGCGTCATGAAGACGACCGTCATCTCCTCGGCCGGGTCCACCCAGAACGCGGTGCTCGCCATCCCTCCCCAGCCGTACTGCCCGAGGCCCTGCGCGAGCACGCCGTCGATGTTCACCGACACGCCGAGCCCGAAGCCCACGCCTTCGTAGCGCGTCTCGCTGAACGACGACTCCATCGCGAAGCTCGCCAGGTCGGCGCCGCCCGGCAGGTGGTTCATCGTCATGAACGCGACGGTCCGCGGCCCGAGCAGGCGCGCGCCGTCGAGCTCCCCACCGCGCCGGAGCATCTCCGCGAACCGGAAATAGTCGCGCGCCGTCGACACGAGGCCCGAGCTCCCGAGGTGCAGCGCGCGCGGCCGGGCGTACGCGCTGTCGGCCGGATCGTCGTAGAGCACGACGTTTCCGGCGGGCGCGCGCGCATAGCAGGCCGCGTACCGCTGCAGGTTCTCCGCGGCGACCGTGTAGCCGGTGTCGACCATGCCGAGCGGCTCGAAGATCCGCTCGCGCAGGTACTCGTCGAAGCGCCGCCCGGAGAGGATCTCGACGAGCCGCGCCACGACGTCCGTCGCGATCGAGTAGCCCCAGCGCGTCCCCGGCGAGTACTCGAGCGGAAGGCGCGAGAGCTTCTCCATCATGTCGGCGAGCGTCCCATGCCCGTCCGCCACCCCGACCTTGCGATACGCGGCGTCGACGTGGGTCCGCTCCTGGATGCCGTACGACAGACCCGACGTGTGCGTCAGCACGTCGCGCACCGTCATCGGCCGCTCCGCGGGCTGCGTCACGAAGTTCGGGTACTGCCCGTAGCGGTACACGCGGAGGTTGTCCCAGCCCGGCAGCCACGCGTGCACCGGATCGGAGAGCTGGAACGCCCCCTCCTCGTACAGCATCATCAGCGCCACCGACGCCACGGGCTTCGTCATCGAGTAGATGCGGAAGATCGTGTCGGCCTGCACCGCCTTCCCGCGCTCGCGGTCCATCAGGCCCAGCGGCGAGCAGAGCGCCACCTTCCCGCGCCGCGCGACCAGCGTGAGCGCGCCGGCGATGCGGCCGGTGTCGAGGTAGCGGCTCTTCAAATGTTCGTCGATCCGGCGGAGCCTGGTGCTCGAGAGCCCGACCGACTCGGGGGTGACGATCTCCATGCCCCCGAGTGTCGCAGGCGATTGGCCGAGCCCGCAATGTGGCTCTCTGCGCGGCATGGACGGTGCTGGTTTCCCTCACCGGGGGAAGTCCGATGCGACGAAGTTCCGGATGGGCCGTGCTCCTGGGCGCGCTGGGCCTCGGCGTGTCGCTCGAGCCGCCCGCGGCCGCGCAGGAGGCGTACCTCCAGACCCGCGTGCCGCCGCCGACCCACGCCTTCGAGCTCCAGGTGAGCGGCGGGTACACGCAAGGGTTCGGCAACATCATCCCCGACCGCGCGATCCTCGACGCGGCGGGCGCCGGCCTCGGGCTCACCGCGAGCCTGGGATACCGCGCGAGCGCGCGCGCCTCGATCGAGGTCGAGGGGCAATACCAGGCCTTCGCCTCCGAGAACGCGGGGACCTCGCAGGGGCTCGACCTCAACGTCGGCACGACCCTCCACTTCCTCCCCACGCGGCGCGGCGACCCCTGGGTACGCCTCGGCACGGGGTTCCGCTGGCTCTGGGTCAACGACGCCACGCCGGGGCCCATCGGCTACGGCGCCCTGGGCGGCAACGTCGGCTTCAGCGGCTTCGACCTCCTCAACGTGCGCGTCGGCTACGACATCCAGGCGTGGAACGGCGTGTCGTGGGCGCCGATCCTGGGCGCCAACCTCCAGACCTTCGTCTGGGCCAACTCGACCCCGCTGGCCCAGGTGCAGTGGGGCACGTTCCTCTACGCGGGCCTCCAGGCGCGCTTCGACGCGGGCGGGCGCGAGGACCAGCCCCGCGCCGGCGAGGCCTCGCGCCCGATCCCCGAGCCGCCGCCGCTGAACGGCGCGCCGTTCCCGCACGGCGGCATCCAGTAGCGGGAGGGCTTCACGGCCGGAGCCCCCACGATTGCCCGTGTCATGGCTGGACCATCCTCTTGTCACGCGAGGCCACGACATCGGTCGATCGGCTCGAGGTGATACGCTCTCCCTCGCTCCGCCCATGGGATCGCAAGCGCTCGCGCAGACTCACACGGTGCCGGCCGCGTACGCGCTCCACCTCCTCGACCTCGCCAAGCAATGGGCCATCGAGGACGAGCAGCTCCTCGCCGAGTTCGGCCTGACGCGCGTGGCCCTCACGGACCCGACCCTCACCCTCCCGCTCGACGTCGCGGTGGCGATTCTGGGAGCGCGTCGTCGAGGTCACGGGCGATCCGGCGCTCGGCATCTACATGGGCCTCCAGATGCGCGCGTCGGCACACGGCATCCTCGGGTTCGCCGCGATGAGCTCGGGCACGGTGCGCGACGCCGTCCGGCTCGCGGCGCGCTACTCCGTCATCCGCACGACCGCCATCGCGCTCAGCACCCACGTCGGCGACGGCTTCGCCACCCTGGCGGTCGACGCGCACGAGGCCCTCCGCGGCGCGCGCGAGGGGTACGCCTTCGCGATCCTCATCGGCTTCTGGCGCATGGGCCAGGTCCTCAGCGGCCGCGACTACGACGCGTCGCTCGAGTTCGCGTTCCCGAAGCCCGCGTACTTCGATCGCTTCACCGCGCTCCTGCCGCCGACCTCCTTCGACCGCCCCGCCAACCAGCTCGTGCTCCGCGACCTCGGGCTCCTCGAAGCGCCGCTCACCATGGCCGACGAGTCCTCCCTCCGGCTCGCGCGCGAGCAGTGCGAGCAGCTCCTGCAGTCGCTCGGCCTCGACGGGCGCCTCGTGCCGCGCGTGCGCTCGGCCCTCGCCCGCAAGCCCGACGACGTGCCCTCGCTGAAGAGCGTCGCGCGCTCGCTGCGCCTCTCGCCGCGGACCTTCCGGCGCCACCTCGAGGCCGAGGGCCTCACGTTCTCGGCGCTGGCCGACG
This sequence comes from uncultured delta proteobacterium, assembly GCA_963797395.1. Classification (GTDB taxonomy): domain Bacteria; phylum Myxococcota_A; class Polyangia; order Polyangiales; family Polyangiaceae; genus Palsa-1150. Next base: position 1,138,567 of record CAWCPA010000006.1, on the reverse strand, counting down.
AGGAGCGCCGCCGGCGGGCGCTCCATCTCCTGCGGTCGAACGAGCTCTCGGTGCGCGAGGTCGGCGAGCGCCTCGGCTACTCCGACGTCGCCAACTTCACGCGCGCCTTCCGCCGCTGGACCGGCAAGACGCCGACCGCCTACCGCAACGAGGGCTGACGCTCACTTCGGCAAGAAGAGCTCGATGCACTGCCCTTCGCTGCACACGAGCGGCGAGCAGCAGTCGCTGTCGAAGCTGCACGACCCGCACGACCCGCTCACGCACGCGGTGCCCGCGTTGCACGTCCCGCAGGTCTGGCACACGGGCGGGGGAGGAGGCGGGGGCGGAGGCGACGACGCGTCGGGCTCCGGCGTCGGTCCCGCCTCGGGCGCGGGGGCGGCGGCATCCGCGGGCGGCGCCGCATCGGGGGTCGAAGACGGCCCCGCGTCCGCGGGCGGCGCCGAGGCATCGGGCACGGGGGGAGGAGGAGGCGGGCACTCGTCCCCGGCCGCGAGGACGCCGCGGTCGTAGTGGATGCGCAGGTCGCCCGGCGCCTCGAACTCGTTCGCGAAGATGAAGCCGTAGAAGTCCGAGTACCCGGTGATCGTCACCGTGGCGCGCGGCGCGTACACGTTGCCGACGAACTCGTTCGCGCCGGTGAAGGCGACGAGGCCCGACCCCGCGACGTACACGCGCACCGCGGAGGGCCGCGTGGCGTTGCCGAAGATCGTCTCGCCCGTCGGCGTGAAGTTGCCGTTCACGAACACGTCGAGCTCGCCCTGGGGGCCGATGTCGAAGTCGAACGCGCCCGCCGTGGCGATGTCGCCGTCGACGAAGAGGGCGGTGCGGCCCTGCACGCCGAAGCGGATGGCGCCCGCGCCCGCGATCTGGTGGAGATAGAAGCGACCGCACGGCAGCTCGATATCCGCGGCGCCCACGAACGCGTCGAACGCGTCGGGGTCGAGGCCGATCGTCGCGTCGTCGTTCTGGGCGCGGCCTTGCCCGACGATCGCCGCGATGTCGAGGATCTGGCTCGGCGCGCACGCGCACGGCGGCGCCAGCGTGAAGGGAGAGGTGAAGGTGGAGCCGCCGACGCCGATGATCCCGAGCGCGAGCTGGCCCAGCGGCTCGTGGAGGTCGCGCCCGATGGAGAGGGTGCCGGCGCTCGTGAGGTTGCCGCCCACCCAGAGGTCTCGATCGACCTCGGACGCGCCGGCGAGCGAAACGTTCTGCGAGACCTCGAGGTCGCCGTGCACGTCCGCCGCGCCCGCGAAGACGAAGCCGTTCGGACCCGTGACCCGCAGGCTGCCGCCGATGTCGGGCACGCCCGCGACGGTCAGCGTGTCGTCGACGCCGACCGGCGCACCGTTGCGGATGGGCGCCTGGCCCGGCGCGAGGACGGAGTCGAACGAGTCGGTGTAGAGCACGCCCTGCACGTTCGCGTCGTCGCACGTGCAGAGTGCGTGCGAGAAGGTCAGCTCGGCGATGGCGCCGGTGCACTCCAGCGTGCCGGAGACGCTGTCGCCGACCGTGACCGGCGGACCGGAGCCCTCGCAGTACGCGGCGCGCGAATCGACCCAGAGTCCGTTCGCGTCCGTCGCCCCGCCGGCGTCGCTGGTGCCGTCGCCGGTCGTCGCGTCGGCCGACGCGTCGTCGCCGCCGCCGGACGACGAGCCGGTGCCCATCGTGCCGCCGGCGCCGGAGTCCGTCGCGGCGTCCGCGTCGCCGTTGCCGCTGCCGGAGCTCGAGGCGTCCGGACCGGTCGGGCGCGTGGTCCGACCCGAGCCGCCGTCGTCGCCGCTCGAGAAGGAGCCCTGCGCGCCGCCGCCAGCGTCGTCGCCGCTCGCGTCCACGAGCGGCCCACCGGCGTCATCTCCGGATCCAGGGGACCCGGAGGCCCCGTTGGATCCGCATGCAGAAGCCAGAAGGAAGAGCAAGCCCAAGCGTTCCAGCCGCAACGGCCGTTTCCACATGGGCTGGACGTACTACTCGACTTCGAGTCAGTAAGGCAAGAGATCACCCGCACCGTAAGCCGGGACCGGCGTCGCGAAGACACCTGGTTGCCCAAGGGCCATCGAGGCGCTTTGCCACAATCCCTCCGTGCTAGAAGCGCGCGCATGCCCGGCCGCGGCGCCCTCGCCCAGCTCCTCGAGATCCCCCTCGTGCGCCGCACGGCTCGAATCACCGCCGACTGGGTCGATCTGCAGTACTCGTACATTCTCGAGCAGATTGCCAAGGCCGCGCCGCGCGCCCGCGGGCGCCTCCTCGACGTCGGCTGCGGCGACAAGCCGTATGAAGAGGCGTTTCGCCCGTTCGTCTCCGAGTACATCGGTATCGAGCACGAGGCGGTGTTCCAGACGACGGCCGCGTCGTCGGCGGCCCGCAAGCCCGACCTCACGTACGACGGGCGGACGCTCCCCTTCCCCGACGCGTCGTTCGACACGGTGCTCAGCATCCAGGTGCTCGAGCACACGCCGCACCCGCAGCGCCTCCTCGGCGAGATGGCGCGCGTCCTCAAGCGCGACGGCATCCTCATGCTGAGCGCGCCCTTCTCGGGCCGCCTGCACGAAGAGCCCCACGACTACTTTCGCTACACGCCGCACGGCCTGCGTGCGATGTGCGCGGAGGCGGGTCTCGAAGTGACCGAGGTCTGGCAGCAGGGCACCATCTGGTCGGTCATCGGACACAAGCTCAACACCTTCCTCGCGTTTCGCGCCGCGGCGGGCCACGCGACCGCATCGGCGCTCGGCAAGGCCAAGCACGAGGGCGCGGCGTTCGTGCCGAAGGCGGGCACGCCGTGGCTGCTCCCGATCGTCGCGCCGATGATGGTGGGGGTCGCGGGCACCGCGCGGCTCCTCGACCGCGTCATTCCCGACGAGACCGAGACCCTCAGCTACATGATCTTCGCGACGCACGGGCCCGCGGGAACGTAAACGCTGCCACTGGAACTTTCTCTCCGCGGGGTTGTCCGGCCGGGGACCATGATGAGCTCCCGCGAGTCGTCGGTCACCGCGTCGATCGAAGAAATCCTTCGTGACGCAAGGTGTCGCGAGGAAGAAGCCGGGGCGAGGCGGCGGGCGCAGGCCTCCGAACGACTGCGCGCCGAGATCGCCGAGCACCGTCGGGCGGAGGTGGCGCGGCGCCGGGCCGAGGAGCAGCACCGGCTCGCGGTGCAGCGCGCGGCGTTCGAGGCCGAGGCGCCCTTTCGCGCGGCCCGGGCCGCGGCGCTCCAGGAGCACGAGCTCCGGCTCCACGAGATGCGGAACGACGCCCGCGGGCTCGAGTGGAGGCTGCGGGCGCTCGCGGGCTTCGCGATCGCGGGCGCGGTCGTTTCGGCGGTGACCATCGCGCACCTCGAACGCGAAGACGCGCGGCTCCGCGGCGAGCTGGAACGCGCGAAGGCGGGATGGGTGGACCGATAGCTTCGCCGTTCAGCGGCTTGCCAATGATTGATAGAGTCGGCGAGCTGAATGCGAGCCCTACTCTCCCCTTCCAGTCTCCTCACTTTCTCCATCCTCGCTCTCGCGGCTTGCTCCTCTTCTTCGAATACGAATCACGACGACGACCATGAAGAACGCGGGGGCGACCCCCGACGGATTGGGGTCCGGGTCGGATTCCGCATCGGGGTCGGCGAGCGGAGAGGGAGGCTCGCCCGACGCGGGCTCCTGCCCGACGTCGCAGTTCCAGTGGGCGATCTCGGGCGGCGGCCCACAGGACCTCGATCTCGTCTCGGGCATCGACGTCGACAAGAGCGGCAACGTCTGGGTCACCGGCACCTTCACGGCCTCGGCGACGTGGGGCAGCGTCCAGCTGACCTCCGCCGAGCAGACGAGCACGACGGGCTTCGTCGCCAAGCTCGATCCGACGGGCAAGGTGCTCTTCGCGCGCGCGATCGGCGGCGCGCTGGGCGGCACGTCGTTCGGCTCGCGCCTCCGCGTCGACGGCAACGGCGACGCCTGGGTGGTCGGCGGCTACGAGAAGCAGCTCGACATCGACGGCGTGCACCTCGTCGAGGACAACGACGGCAACGGCTCGGTCTTCGTATTGAAGTTCGACGGAGCGACCGGCACGGCCGAGTGGGGCGACGGGACGAGCGGCGACGGCGACGGCGAAGACGCGCGCGACGTCGCGATCGACTCGAACGGCGACGTGTACGTCGTCGGCGAGTACAACGGCACGACCACGCTCGGCGCCCTGACCACCGCCGGCATCTCGCAAGACTCGGGCGTCTTCGTCGCGAAGTATTCGACGTCGCTCGGCGCCTGGGCGTGGCTCCAGGGGTGGGCCGGCCGGGCGAACCATACGATCGACGGCGGCGTCCCGACCGGCGTCACGGTCTCGAGCGACGGAGACGTCTACGTCACCGGCATCGTGAAGGAGACGCTGAACGTCGAGGGCACCGTCCTCGACGACGACCAGGGGGGCTTCCTCGTCAAGCTCGCCTCGTCCGACGGGCACCTGGTCTGGGCCACGGCGCTCGCGCCCGACGCGTCGGACGAGGTGACCCCGAACGCCGTGGCGCTCGACGCGAGCGGCGGCGTGTACGTCACCGGGAAGTACGACGGCATGCCCACTTTCCAGGTGGCGACGCAGGGCGGCCTGGACGCGGGCAGCGACGGCGGCGCGGGCGGCGTCCGCGTCGGCACGCTGAGCGGCGGCACCGACATGTTCCTCGTCAAGTACGACACGAACGGCAACCCCCAGTGGGTCGAGCACGGCGGCTCCACGCCCAACCCGGCCACTGCGATGGGCGCGGACCTCGCCTCCGACGGCACCTCGATCTACGTCACGGGCTTCGTCCAGAACCCGTCGGCCTTCGGCTCGAAGTCGCTCTCGGGCACGGGCACCACGTTCGTCGCGAAGTACGACGCCGCGGGCGACATCCAGTGGCTCCAGGGCACCGACTCGGGCAGCGCGTCGTCGGGCAACGGCTACGCGGTCGTGGCCCCCACGCCGACGAGCGGCGTGTTCGTCGGCGGCTCCTACGCCGGCATGCAGACCCTCGGCTCGACGACCCTCACGAGCGCCGGCGAATCCGACGCGTTCGTCGCGCGTATGTGTAACTAGCCGAAGATGCGGCCCACGCCGTCGCCCGGACGGTGGGCGGGCCATGGCTCGCCGCCGTCCCGGGACGGATCGCCGTGCCGCGCGAAGCTCGTCCACGCGCGGCGCATGACGCGGCCGAGCGCGTCGATCCCCTCCCAGGGCGCGCCCGCGAGCATCGGCGCGTCCTTCCACGCGTCGTGGTCGCCGAACAGGATCGGCAGATCGATCGCGTGGCACGCGCCGAAGCCCCCGACCGGCGGCGTCCAGTCGAGCCGGTAGCGGTACACCGTCGCGCCCGCGCTGGCCTTCGCGTCCGCGAGCTGCGCGGCGGGCGCCGCGAAGACGCGCCGCGTGACGACCGCCGTCAGCGCGTCGTGCGCCCGCAGACCGAGCGCTCCTGCCCGTCGCAGCCGCGCGATGCGCGGATTCGCGTCGAAGAACGCGCGCATCTCGTCGCGCGTCGTCCCGATGAGCAAGTCCACCTCCGGCTGCACCTGCGCCGGCGACGCGACGAGGTGCGCGCGCCGGGCGCCCGCGAACGGCCCCTCACCGGCCACCGGCCCGAACGCGGGCGTCGAGTTGAGCCCGGCAGGCCAGGCCATCTGCACGAGCACCTTCGCCTGCGCGTCGAGCAGCTCCTTCGCCGACACCGCGCGCAGATCCGCGCCGCCGAGCGCGCGCGTGAACAGGCGCGCCACCCGCGCGGCGCCCGCCGCCGACTTGAAGCCGAGCCCGAGGTGCGCGCTCTGGAGGATCGCCCGCCGGAAGAGCCCGCGCGTCCCCTCCGTGCACATGAGCGCCGCGATCGCGTGCGCGCCGGCCGACTCGCCGAACACCGTGACCTGGTCCGGGGCGCCCCCGAACGCCGCGATGTTCCGCTGCACCCAGCGAAGCGCCGCGATCTGGTCCATGGGACCCAGGTTCGGGGGCGCGACGCCGGGCGCCGCGAGGTACCCGAACGCGCCGACCCGGTAGTTCGGCCGCACGACGACCACGCCGCCTTCGCGCACGAGCGCGTCGGGCCGGTACCAGTCGCTCGACCCCGAGCCGAAGAGGTAGGCCCCGCCGTGCAGCCAGACCATCACCGGGCGACCGCGACCGCGACCGCGATCGAGATCGAGGCCGGGCGTCGAGACGCAGAGCGTGAGGCAGTCCTCGTCGTGCCCCGCGGCGCGAGGCGGCCGGCCGATGATCGTCTGAAGCGGGGCGGCCGGTTGCGGGCAGATCGGCGTGGGCTCCGTGGCCGCGCGCACGCCGGACCAGGCGTCGGGCGCGCGCGGAGGCTCGAAGCGCCCCGCCTTCGCGAAGGGGACGCCGACGAAGTGATGCACGCCGTTCGCGCTGCGTCCGCGGAGCGCGCCGCCGTCGACCGTGACCTCGAGCGGGAAGAGCTGCTCCACCGTTCCCACGACTCTACGCCATCGCCCGTCGCGCACGCGAACCGGACTCGGGAGCCGCTCCCCGCGCCCCTTGGCAGTCGCCTGCTCCTCCCGATACTTTTGAAGATCGGCGTAGAGGGAGCAAAGCATGGAAATCTGGGAGTCGATGCGGGCGGCGCCGTTGCGAGACGTCGTCCTGTGCATGGGAGCGGCGTGGGCGCTCGCGGCGGTGGCGCTCGCCCGGTTCGTCCTCTCCTGGCGCCGGCGCGCGGCGCGCGAGGAGCCCGTGCTCCGGTGCATCCGCGAGCTCCGCTGGGACGGGTCCTGGCCGACCGAGGCCTACCGTGACCGGCTCGCCGAGCGCCTGCACGCGCAGCTCGGCGTCGGCCCTCGTCGCAGCGCACGGGGTCGCATCGACCTCTCCTTCGACTACCAGGGCACGACCTGGTTCATCGCGATCCGCGACCGCTTCCAGAGCACGCAGCGAACGCTGATCGAGCGCGACGTCGCGGACCTCTTCGTCGCGTGCGCCGCGCGGCCCGTCGAGAGTCCCACCGTCGCCGTGGTCGTCGGCGTCCCGAGCGGCGCGCCGTACGACAACCCGCAGCTCCGGGCGCTGCGCGCGGCGCTCGTGCGGCGCTCGGCCCGGCCCCCGTCGTCGCACCTGAACCTCGAAGTCGTGGCCGTCCCGGCGACCTAGGCCGCTCGCCCGGTGCTCCCTGGGCGGCCGCGACGTGCTCGCAGGGCGGCATCGTCATCGCGCGCATGGCGCGCTTCAGCCCCCGCACGTCGAGCCCGTCGCGAAAGACGCGCTCGACCCAGGCCTCCCGGGCCCCCGCGGCAGGCGCGACAGGAGGAGCAGGTGGCTCACCGAGATCGGGTCGCCGTGCACGTCGCGTCGCGTGAGGAGCGCGTGGAGCTCGTCGGCCGTCCAGCGCGTGGCCACGATGGTGAACGCGGCGAGCGTCGTCCGCGCGATGCCCCGCGCCTGCGCGCACGCCGCCGAAGCGGACCCGCCGCCCGCGAGCCGGCGCCCGGCGGAGGCTCGCATGAGCTGCGCGAGCCGATAGACGTAGTCGGCCTCGGCGGCGCGGCGCGCGGACGCCGACTCTTTCACCCGCGTGACGAGGTCCTGGAGGTCGGCCGGCAAGGGGCTCATGGCGCCGAACCCGAGTGTGGACCGCCCGCCGGCGCCCGCGCCAGACCCAACGCGGCGACACACCGTTCGCGTACGGTGAACAATCCTTCCCCTACAAGCAGGGACGATGAAGCGCCGGCGCCTGCCGTTTGCACGCCTCGCCACCTTCGTCGCCGTGGCCGACTCGGGCGGCTTCACCGCCGCGGCTCGCCGGCTCGGCGTTCCGACGAGCCTCGTGGGCCAGGATGTCAGCAAGCTCGAAGAGCAGCTCGGGAGCGAGCTCTTCGTGCGGACCACGCGCCGCGTCTACCTGACGGAGGGCGGCGAGCGGCTGCTCGAGGAGTGCAAGCCGTTCCTCGACGGCCTCGTGACGGCGCTCGACCGCGTGAACGACGTGCGAGGAGAGCTCACGGGGACGCTGCGCGTCACGACCGTGCCCGAGTACGCGAACGGGACCGTGGGCACCGCGCTCGCGGAGTTCGCGAGGCGCCACCCCGCGCTCACCGTCGACCTCCTCGCGACGACCCAGTGCTGAAGGGCGGCCCCTTCCAACCGAAGCGCTGAGGACTCCTCGGCCGTCCCGCGCCGCGCTCCCCAGACTAGGGCAAAAATAGAGCTGGCCGTCGTTCCCAAGGAACGACGGTCGCTCTACGGGGCGGTATCGACGTTCGTCGACGGGATGAACACCCAGAGCTCGTGCGGATATCCGCTGATCGCCGTGGCGACGACGAGGGGCTGGTTGGTGAGGGTCGCCGCGCTCTGGGTCGTGCTCGTCACCGCGTACGAGACGACGTTGCCGAGGCTCGCGGCGAAGTTGTAAATCGCCTGCGTGCTGCCGTTGTCGTAGGGCTGGAGGAAGAAATCGTTGTTCGGCTCCGGCCCGCCGGAGCACGCGCTGTACTCGCAGTGAACGCTGCTGCAGTTCCAGTTGCACCGATCGCACCCGCCACCGCCGACCGCGTCGATGGCGGTGCCGGCGGCGCCCGGGCTCGCGACGCTCCAGTAACCCTGAGTCATCGAGGCGATGTCCGCCGCCGAAATTCCGTAAATCAAGCTGCCGCAGGGCGGGTTGTTCGGGGCGCTCGTGACCCCGTTGTTGCTGACCGCGCAGCCGACGCCCGGGGTGTCGGCGGCCGGCGGCGGCACGTACGAGGCGCAGTTGACGATGTCGCCGCCGGCGTCCACGTAGAACTCCCACAGCTGGCTCTTGTCGCCGTTCGCGAGGTGCGTCGCCGTGATGCCGGTCGACGTGCCGTTGTCGGTCATCACGAGGCCGGTCGCCTTGTTGACCACGACGTACTCGCCCGTCAGGTTGCCGGTCAGGCCGAAGGCCGTGATCGCCGAGCTGACCGCCGCGGCGGAGGGGGCGCCCGCCGCGTTGGTGGCGTTCGCGATGAGATAGGTCGCCGCGTCCCACTGGTATTCGAGGGTGGGCGCGCCGGCCCCCGGCTTCTTCACCACGTAGAGCGGATAGGTCAGCGGGGCCTTGCTCGTCGTCGAGGCGGCCGGCTGCACCGGAGTGACCGGCGGGAACGTGACGCCCTCCAGGACGCCGCCGCCCGTCGCGGTCGGATACGCGTACTTCAGGGGAATCGCGTAGTCGACGACGTGCTTGGGCAGAACCCCGTTCGGAATTCCGTACACGGTATATTGCGGCGCCGCGGTCCCGGTCGACGCGAGGGTCGAGGTCGGCATCCAGTCGGTGATGACGCCGTCCGCCGCGGGCGTGGGAACGGGGGCGGCCGGGCTGAGGCTGTTCGTGATCGACGCCGACAGGAACGTCTGGAGGGCGTCGTGATAGCCCTTCATGTCCTCGAAGAACGCGAGGCCCGAGTCGTTCGCGTCCTGGTAGTAGGCGGAGAAATCGTTGGTCACGAGCGAGTCGTAGAGCAGGAACTCGGGCCCGAGCGGCGCTTCCTGGGCGACGAGCGTCGCGATTCCGGCGGGCACGCCCGGGTAGCCCGGGAGCCCGTAGTACGTCGTGTAGACGAGATCGATCGGCGCGGGCGTCACGGTCCCCAGCGTGCTCGCCATCCCCGACTGGAAGGCGCTGGCCGCGCTCAGGACCCCCGACAGGGAGGTGATCAGCGTGCTGGGCGCGAAGCCGAGATATCCGCACGACACGCTGGCCGCCGCTCGCCCGCTCATCGCCGACGTCACGGCGGTCGCGAAGGCGCTCGAGGCGTTGCTCGAGCCGTAGGAGAAGCCGAGCGTCGCGGCGAGGGTGGATTTGTCCTGCGGTGAGGTCGTCGGGATGCGGATGGCGCAGAACACCTCGGCGCCCTTGACGATCTGCGCCGCGTAGCGATCGCCGTAGGTCGCATAGAAGGCCTCGGGGCTCATGGCCGCGGCGGTCGCCGACAGGGTCGGCGACACAATCGTCTGCGGCGCCGTGGCTTGCGTGAGAATCCGCGAGGACCCAGAGGTCGGCCGTATCGAGCTTGGTGTCGTGCGCGAACGCGGTCTTCGCGCTCACGGACGGCAGCCCGGTCGAGACGCTGAGCGCCGGGGAGACGCCCAGCTGGGCGTAGAGGTCGGCGCTGCCGGCGACGAGCTGGAACTTGGAGGCCGAGGTGCTCGCGCCGGTGGAGCTCGTCGAGAAGCCGGGGACAATCGCCGTGGCCGTCGTGTCAATCGGGGCCGCCAGGATCGAGTCGTACGGGGTTCCGAGGCTGGCCTGGTACGCGAACCCGGAGAAGGCGTCCGTGGTCAGGTACGTGGGCTCGGGCTGCGTGGAGGACGCGTCGGAGGCGTCCGCCGGGCCGTCGAGGGCCGGGCCGTCGGAGGCGTCCTCCGCGGCGTCCACGTCTTCCGTCGTGGCGTCCGCGTCGGGCTCGCCCGGCGTGCCGGCGTCCCCGGAGAGGAGGCCGAGGGAGACCCCGGCGTCGAGGTCCTCGCCCGGGGTGTACGGCGTGAGCGCAGAGGAGGCGACGACGTCGCCGCCGCACTGGCCGTTCCCCGGCTGGCAGCTCTCGCCCGCGCCGCACGTCGAGACCTGCCCCACGCACTGCTTCGCGAGCACCAGATACAGCGCCTGCATGCTGTCGCTGGGCACTTGCACCTGCGCCACGCGCTGCACGACGGCCTGCCCCATCGACGAGTTGCCCTTGAACGCCGTCACGGTGATGAGCGCCTCTTCGCCGGCGCTGCTCCCGGAGCCGATGGCGAACGTCGCGGGCAGGGTGGCTTCCATCGATCCGACGACGTAGTCGCGGTTCCACTTCGGGATCCACCCGCCGTCCTCCTGCTCGCTGATCTGCAGCTGGATGTCGTCGAAGTCGGCCGGCGCGCTCAGACCGTCGGTGCTGATGATGACCTCGAGCCCCGTCGCCGGCGTGGTCTTGGTCGTCGAGCACGCGACCCCCAGGCCCGCGACGCACATCGCGCCCGCGGCGACCCCCGCGAGCCTGCGCGCCCGCGCCTTCTTCAGAGTGACCATGCCGTGAACCTCAAGCTCCCCAGCGATCCGTTGAGCGCCGCCGGCTGCGTATCCTGCGTCCGGAAGAGGAAGTAACCGCCCACCGCCGCGCCGGCGACGACGACCACTCCGCCCGCGACGAGCCACGGCCACACGGGAGCGCGCTTCGCCTCCACGAGCGTCACGTCGAGCCTTCGCGTCTCCCCCTCGTGAAGCTCCACCTGCTCGCTGTAGTCCGCCTTCCCGGGCTCGGTGACCTGCACGTCGTGCGTTCCCGCCAGGAGGGGACCGTCGAAGCGCCCCTTCGCGAGGGCCGAGCCGTCGACGACAATCGTCGCCGCCTCGTCGGCCGTCACGACGAGCTGCGCGCCGTGCGCCGCGGGAGTCGGGGCCGGAGGCGCCGCCTCCGCCGACCCGAGGATCACGCGCTCGTTGCGCTCCTTCTCCCCTTCGCGGATGACGATCGTCTGGTCGAACGGCGGATGCCCGGGGGCCTCGAAGGTGAACATGCGCGCCCCCGGGTCCACGTTCAGCGCCGTACCGTCGACCTTGTCGGCGAGGACGGTCCCGTCGACCGAGACCTTCACGTTCACCAGGTCCCGCCCCGCGGCGTCCGTCACCGAGAAGACGATCGTGGGCTGCGACCGCTCGAGCTCGTCGAGGCGCTTCGTGCAGTCATCGCGCACCATGGCCGGACACGAGGGCTGCGAGCACTGCGTGAGCAGCGTGCGCGCCGTCGCAAAGCGATGGTCGCGCCGCGCGTCCTGGCCTTTGGCGTTCGCTTCGATGCACTCCGACTTCGTGGCATCGGCCCGGGCCGCCGGCGCCGCCGCACCCACCAGCGCCAAGACCGCGACGACCAGAGTCTTCTGTCCAAGCTTCGAAGCCAAGCGATCCTCCCACGTACCCAACTTTCTTTTTTACACCTCCCGTATCTCCCGTGTCCATGTTCGAGCCGTGTTCGAGAGGGCCGGCCCCAGCCCGGGCGCCGGTGTCTCCGCTGCACGCACCCCCCCATGACACCGCCGTTTTTTTTTCGGCCCCGTTCTACGGCGCCAGCCCCGCTTCGTCCGCCTTGGCGTCGATCCAGCTCTGGCAAGGGCGGCGGCCGGCGAAATCGGCGTAGTCCAGCCTCGAGCCCCCGCGCTGCGCCTCGTGCGGGAGGGTCGTGATGAGCGCGTCGTGCACGCACCACTCGGCCCCCGCGCGGCATCCCGCCTCGCTGGCGTCGCTCTCCAGGTAGCCGCCCGCGGACGCGTACGTGGCGCCGAGCAGGCGCATCGTGGCGAGGCGCGGGGACCGGGTGCCGGTCGCCGCGTCGCGGGCCCCCACGAAGTACGCGCGGCGCAGGCGGCCGACCGCGCGGGGCGTGAGGCCGCTGCCCCCGCCGTCGAGGTCGAAGTAGACGATGCGCCCCGCGGTGAGTCCCGACGGATCCATTCCCCCGGCGAGCCCCTCGAGGAGCTCGTGGGCGACGAAGCTGCCGCTCGAGTGCCCCGCGACGAGCACGAAGCGGGTCTTCGGGCCGACGAGCGGCAACAGGGTCGCGGCGATTCTGGAATTGCCGATTTCGGCGCTCGAATAGAGGATGTCCTTCGGCCCCTGCACCGCCCAGAGGTATCGAACGCCTCGCGCGGCCAGCGCCCGCTCGTGCAGGGCCTCGACCCAGGCCTCGGCCGAGGCGAGGTCCACCTCGTAGCCGGCATAGCCGATGAAGAGGTTCTCTCCGTCGGGGTTCTTCGTGTCCTTGAAGGCGACGCCGTGGCCGACCTCGGGGCCGGTGCTCCAGGGGAGCGAGGCGGGATTGGCAGCGGCCGCCCTGGCCGGGCCCGGCGCGCTCGCCGCTTCGGGTGCCGGCGCCGGCCTGGTCTCCGGGACCGGCCCTCGAAGGGTCGCGGGAGGGTTCGCGGCCGATCGGCAGCCCGCGAGAGCGAGCGCGAGGAGCCCGGCGTGCTCCCAGAAGGTCGCGAGCGCGCGATTGACGACTTCGCTTTCGCCGAACTCGCGCGGCCGGGCCATCCGCCTCAAGTTACACCTGACCGATGCCTCCATCGACCGGGAGGTCCGTCCCCGTCGTACAAGTCGCCTCGACGGCGAGGAAGACGGCGGCGCGCGCGACCCGCGGCGCCTGCAATCATCGATGTTTTGTAGTGGCGGACCGCGCGAGACGACCGCGCCCCTCCGAAACTCGGAGGGCTCCTTCCGACAATCGGACGCACTGGACGAGGTGGGCGACGGACGTCATCGCCCTAGAGCCCGAAACGAATACACAATGGAGTATACGGCGCTCCCAGGCGAACTCGGCACGACGCATGCGACTTCCGCCAAGCGGAGGTTTCATGAATTCGAAGAAGATCGGGCAGCTCGCGAGCGCCCTGGGGATTGTGTTGGCCTTGGTTCTGTGGACGCAGTGGGCGCGAGCGTCGCTCGTCGTGCACGACTTTCAGTCGACCGGCGACGGTTTGCTCGTGCAAGACACCGTCACCGGCCTCCAGTGGCTCTCTCCGCGAGTCACGGCCGGCGTCTCGTACAACTCGGTCGTCGGAGGGTTCGACGGGTTGGTGACGGCGGGCGGCGGGGGCTTCTCGGTCGCCTCGGCGGCCCAGGTGAAGGCCCTCTTCGCCAACAACTTCAACAACCCGACGACGACGAGCTCCCCGAGCAACGTCGCGGACGTGCAGGCGTTCTTCAACGTGTTCGGCATCACGCAGCAGGAGACCTGCTCGGGAACCACGCCGCCGGGCTCCTGTCCGCGTACCGAGGCATGGTCCCTCGAGTCTCCGGGGAACATCGAGGGCCTCGGCATGATCACGACAGGCAACGATGCCGACGGCAACGTCATCGATTTCACGGATACGATCGCGGCAGATGGATCGGTCACCGACAGCCAGCTCGGAACATGGCTCGTCCGCGGGGCGGTCCAGACGCCGGCAGGAGGCGAGGCTTCCTGGGCGGGTATGTTCGCGCTGCTGCTGGTCGCGGGGTACTTCACGGTCCGGCAAGCACGGGAGCCGGACCTCCCCCGCTAGTCGCGGGCGCGGCCGGACCGCCGGGGGCCCCGGTGGGCGGCTCCGTGACGGGCGTCACGACGACGCCCGTGACGTTTCCCCTGACCCCCTTCTTCTGCTGCGAGCCCATCGTGTGACGGGCGGCTCGGGTCGCTTTCATCTTGGCGATGGCGGCGACCCTGGTTTCGGGCGACATGATCGAGGGCTTCTTCGCCACGAGCCCGAAGTCGGCGAGCACGTCGACCTGTCCGGAGAAAGCGACGAGCAAGGCCTGCTTCAGGTTCGAGACGAGCGCGTTGGTCTTCGCGAGCTCCGTGTCGTTCGCCAGGACCGCCGCCTGCCAACCCGCCCGGGCGGGGAGGACGGCGTTCGCCGTGTCGATGCGCGGTTGCAACATCGCGACGATGTCCTTGTTCGCCATCGCCGCACCGGCGATGACGAGCGCGGGGATGGTCGACGCGTGCTTGCTGAGACCCGCGATGAGCTTCTGGTCTCCGTCGATCTGTTGCGTGCGGTTCTTCGCCTTGTTGCTGCCCATGGTCGGTTCCTCTTCGTCTTTCGTTTGGCGGAGGCGCGAAGGAGGCGAAGCGCGGCACCGTGCCGGCCCGTGCCCCTTCCCAGAGGAAACCGCGCGAGCGGCGACTTCGTACTTCAAATGAGTGGGACAGTGTGCGCGCGGCTCCGGGCACCCTCGCGCGACCTTCCATGGAACGTCACGCGAGATCCCGCCGGACCGGCGCGAGGGACCGAGGGACCTCGCGCCATCTACCGTGGGACCTCACGCGATCTTCCAGGCGCTCGGCGCGAGCTCCCGACCCCGTAGGCGCGCCCTTCCCTGGAAGCTCGCGTGACTCCGCGCGCGGGGTCGCGCGAAGTCCTGCGGAACCTCGCCCGACCGATCCAGGGACCTCGCGCCGCCTGACGCGCTCCCCCCGCGGACGAGTTGGGGAGCGCGCGCGACCTTCCCCGACAGCTCGCGCGAGGCTCTCGGGAGCTTCATGATTTGCACTCTGCACTCATGGCGCCTGAGCCGGCAGGCAGGCGGCCCCGAGGCTCGGCCGCGCCGGAGGGCGCCGCCCACGACGGTCGGCTATACAACGCGCTCGCCTTGAATCCATCCTCTTCGCCGCCCCTGCCCGTGCCCTCGCCGCCGCCCGTCGTCGACGCGTGGAAGCCCTGGGTGACCTACGGGCTCATCGCCGCGAACGTCGCGATGTTCGGGTTCGAGCTCGTGTCGGGCAGCGGCCTCGCCAGCCCCGATCCGCGGCAGATGATCGAGCTCGGCGGGAACTTCGGACCGTTGACCTGCAACGGCCAGGCGTGGCGCCTCTTCACGGCCATGTTCCTCCACTATGGCATCGTGCACATAGGGATGAACATGGCCTGTCTCTACCAGATAGGCGTCGTCGAACGCATCCTGGGGCGGGCCGAGTTCCTCGCGCTCTACCTCGCGGCGGGCCTCGTCGGCGGCCTCGCGAGCCTCGCCCTCCACCCCCTCGCGGTGTCGGCCGGCGCCTCCGGCGCGGTCTTCGGAATGTTCGGCGCCTTCGCGGCGGTGATGCTCGCGCGCCGCGGGCGGATCGATCCCGAGGCGTGGCGCCGGACGATGCGGAGCCTGGGCACCTTCTTCGCGCTCAACCTCGTCCTGGGCCTGTCTGCGAAGGACATCGATCTCAGCGCCCACATCGCGGGGCTCGCGGCGGGCTTCGTGGGCGCGTTCGTGCTCGCCAAGACGGAGCGACCGGCGCCGAACCACGTGGCGCGGGCGCTCGTGGTCGCCCTCGCCGGCGCCGGGATCGCGTTCGGCGGGCTGCTCGTGCTGCCGCGGTGACGCGTCGTGCCGCGCTGAGACCCGTTCGGGACGATGCTCGGGCCGCGTGACTGCAGAGGGCCCACGGAAAGCGCGCGGACGCCTCGATTGTCCAGCGCGACCGATGGAGCTCGCCATGCACGTTCACATCTCGAAGCGCCTCACGGTCCTCCTGGCCTCGCTGGCGCTCGCAGCGCTGGTCTCGCCTTCGATGGCGGCCTGCGGCAGCTCGGCCAAGACCAACCAGGGCTCACCCACCCTCTCGACCGACGACGCCTCGGACAGCGTCGTCGCCAGTGCGAGCGGTGGGGACGCGGACATCGGCAACGCGATGTTCACGACCGCGGCGGACGGCGGCGGTCCCCTCCAGGTCCACATCCAGGTCAACGGCAACGACGGCGTGTGCGGCGCATGCGCGGTCGTTCTCGCCCAGACCCAGGGCGGCACGCAACCGTACTCGTACGCCTGGAGCGACCCCTCGTGGAGCGGCCCCGGCCCCTTCACGATCTGCCCCGAGAGCACCACGCCGGTCTCGGTCACGGCGACCGACAGCAGCGGGTCGTCCACGGGCGAGCTCTCCACCGGAGCGCAGACCGCCCAGGCCGCGACCTCCGTCGCGTGCACGCCCTCGGACGGCTCCACCCCCGAAGCCGGAGGCCTCAATGGCTGCGTCGCGGCCGCGTCGAGCGGCACCCCCGATGCGGGCACGAACGACGCGGGGCTCTACGAGTGCCAGCAGAACGAGGTCGAGGCGGGCGTCGCGTGGACCGACGGAGGCGCCGTGGCGTCGGAGGCGGCGCCCCTCGGCTACACCTTCCTCGCCGGCCACACCTACTCCGTGAGCTACGACCGCCTCTTGCCGATCGAGCTCGGTCAGGCGGTCACGGTCGACGTCTTCGGCTCGACGGCGCCGGACATCTGCGAGACGCAGCAAAAGCTCTTCACGCTCACGCTCGACGGCTCGATCTTCAACTGGCACCAGTCGTACTGCTTCACGCCAGACCGCGACTACCAGTACGTCGTCACGAACGTCTATATTCAGGGCGTGCTCATTTACATCAATCCGCTCTCGGTCAGTACGATCTGCGATAGCTGCACGCAGTAGGGCCCTCCGCCGGCGCGCCTCGCCCGCGACCCCTCCGGATGAGGTGGGCCGCCCTTCGAGGGGCCGGAGCCCTCCCCGAACCTGCCGAGCTCAGGGACGACTCGGGTTGCGGTTCGGGGGGCTGGTCCTTAGCGTTCTCATTCATGACTCCGCGCCGTAACTCCGCGAGAAATCGTCTGCGGACATGACCTTCGAGGGCATGTCCGGCGCAACCGAGGAGGCCAGCGGGCCCAGCGCATCCCCCCTCTTCGTCGGCGGCGGCGTGACCGGGGCTCTCGCGCGCACGCTCGACTGGGAGAGCACGCTCCTGGGTCCGGCCGAGGAGTGGCCTCCGAGCCTCCGGACGTCCTTCAACCTCGCCCTCGGCTCGCGGTTTCCCATCGCCCTCTACTGGGGACCCGAGTTCGTGATGCTCTACAACGACAGCCTCATCCCGATGGTCGGGGCGAACAAGCACCCGCGGGCCATGGGCCGGCCCGCGTTCGAGGTGCTCCCGGAGATCCGGCAGATCATCGAGCCGCTGCTCCTGCACGTGAGCCGCACGGGCGAGGCGACCTGGTCGGAAGACCTCATGCTGCCGCTCGTTCGCGGCGCCGGGCCCGAGGAGGGCTACTTCACCTTCACGTACAGCCCGATCCACGACGAATCGGGCCAGGTGGCGGGCGTCTTCTGCGCCGTCATGGAGACGACGGGCAAGGTGATCGAGGAACGTCGACTCCGGCTCCTCAACGCGCTGGCCGAGGCGACGCAGGCGCGCACGGCCGAAGAGGCGTGCGCCCAGGCGATGCCGCGGATCGCGCGGTTCCCCAACGACGTGCCGTTCGCGCTCCTCTACCTGCTCGACGAAGGGGCCGGGATCGCCCGCCTGGCGGGCACGGCGAACCTCGAGCCCGGGACGCCGCGGTCGCCCGTGACCATCGCCTTCGGCGACGGCTCCGTGTGGCCGTTCGAGCAGGCGCTCGCGCACGCGTCGCCGCCCTTCGCCGAGGTGCCGGCCGGCGTCCCGGGGAGCCGGGGCGCCACCATCCTCCCGATCGAGCGCTCGGGCGGCGGTCGCCCGTTCGGCTTCCTCGTCGCGGGCCTGAGTCCGCTCCTGGCCAGCAGCGAGTCGTACGCCCGCTTCCACAAGCTGCTGGCCTCGAGCGTCTCGCAGGCCGTGAGCAACGCGGCGGCCTACGAAGAGGAGAAGAAGCGCGCGGAGAGCCTGGCGGAGCTCGACCGCGCGAAGACGGCCTTCTTCAGCAACATCAGCCACGAGTTTCGCACGCCGCTGACGCTCATGCTCGCGCCGATCCAGGACATGCAGGCGATGCCGGAGGGCGCGCCGCTCGATCCTCAGTCCCTCGAGCTCCTGCACCGGAACGCTCGCCGGCTCCTCAAGCTCGTCAACACGCTCCTCGAGTTCTCGCGCATCGAGGCGGGCCGGGTCGAAGCCGTCTACCAGCCGGTCGACCTGTCCGCGTTGACCCTCGACCTCGCGAGCAGCTTCCGCGCGGCCATCGAGGGCGCCGGGTTGACCCTCGCGGTCGACTGTGCGCCCCTTCGGGAGCCGGTCTACGTCGATTGCGACATGTGGGAGAGGATCGTCCTCAACCTGCTGTCGAACGCCTTCAAGTTCACCTTCGAGGGCACCATCGCCGTGTACCTCCGGATGGAAGGCGGCGTCGCCGAGCTCGAGGTCACCGACACCGGTACGGGCATCCCCGAGCACGAGCTGCCCAGACTCTTCGAGCGCTTCCATCGCGTCGAGGACGCCCGGTCGCGCAGCCACGAGGGCTCGGGGATCGGCCTGGCGCTGGTCTACGAGCTGGTGCGCCTGCACGGCGGAGAGATCCGCGTCCACAGCCGCGTCGGCGAGGGCACGACCTTCCGGGTCCGCGTCCCTCGTGGGAGCGCCCACCTTCCGCCGGCGCAGATCCGCGCCGAGCGGGCCGTCCCGTCGATCCTGGCGGAGGCCAGCACGTTCGTCGCGGAGGCCTCGCGCTGGGCGGGCGCGCCGGGAGCGACCGATCTCGCGGCGGCGCTGGCGGCGCGCGCACCCGGCAGGAAGGAACGCATCGTCTTCGCCGACGACAACGCCGACATGCGCGACTACGTCACGCGCCTCCTCCGGGAGCGGTGGACGGTCGAAGCCGTCAGCGACGGCGCCGCGGCGCTCGAGAGCGTCCGGCGCGCCCCTCCGGACCTCGTGCTCTGCGACGTGATGATGCCGGGGCTGGACGGGTTCTCGCTGGTGAAGGCGATGCGTGCAGACGCCACGCTGCGAGGGGTCCCGGTCATCATCCTGTCCGCGCGCGCCGGCGAGGACGAGGCCGCGAAGGGCCTGAACGCGGGCGCCAACGACTACGTCGCCAAGCCGTTCTCGGCGCGCGAGCTCCTCGTCCGCATCGCCTCGACCCTCGCCACGGCCCGCGCGTCGCGCGAGATGGCGGACCTCGAAGAGCGGCAGCGGGTCAACTTCTATCGCCACTTCATGCAGGCCCCCTTCCCCGTCGCCGTCTTTCGGGGACCCGATCACAGCATCGAGCTGGCCAACCCCGCCGTCCTCAGCGCCTGGGGGCAGGGACCGGAAGTCCTCGGGCGCCCGCTCGCCGAGGCCGTCCCCGCGCTGAAGGATCAGCTCTTCATCGATTACCTCGATGACGTCTTTCGCACCGGGCGTGCCCACGAAGGCCTCGGCGAGCTGGTCCGCCTTCCGACCGGACCCGGGGGAGCGCTCGAGGACCGCTATTACAACTACATCTATGCCCCCCTCCGCAGCACCGACGGCGCGGTAGAGGGCGTCCTCCTCAGCGCGTTCGACGTGTCCCTGCAGGTGCTCGCCCGGAAGGAGCTCGAACGCGCCCTCGAGCAGCTCAAGGCGGCCACCGAGGAGCGGTCCCGCGCGCTCGAACAGGCCCACCGGGCGAACCGGGCGAAGGACGAGTTCCTCGCGACGATGAGCCACGAGCTGCGAACTCCGCTCAACGCCATCGTGGGCTGGTCGAGCCTCCTCCAGACCGGCTGCGTCTCGCCGGAAAATACGCCTCGCGCCCTCGAGACGATTGAGCGCAACGCGCGCGTCCAGTCGCGGCTCATCGAGGACATGCTCGATCTGGCTCGCATCGAGCAGGGCAAGCTGCTGCTGTCGGTCGGGCCGACGGAGCTGGTCCGGGTCGTGGAGGCGGCGCTCGACTCCGTCCGCATCGCGGCCGAAGCCAAGGGCATCCGGCTGCAGCCGGTCCTCGACTCGCACGCGACGATCATCGGCGACGCCGATCGCCTCCAGCAGGTCGCGTGGAACCTCCTGTCGAACGCCATCAAGTTCACCCCCAAGGGCGGTCGCGTACACGTGCACGTTCGACGAAGGGAGTCGTACGTCGAGCTCGTGGTGGCCGACGACGGGATGGGCATCGACCCGGAGTTCCTGCCTCACGTCTTCGATTGCTTTCGCCAGGCCGACGCGAAGATCTCGCGCAAGGCGGGCGGTCTCGGCCTGGGCCTCGCGATCGTGCGGTCCATCGTGGAGCTCCACGGGGGCACCGTCACGGCGCAGAGCGACGGGCTCGGACGCGGGGCAACCTTCACGATCCGCTTGCCCACGGCTCCCCTGCGGGCCGACGCGGCGCCGGCGGCGCCGGACGCCCCGCCCGCGCTGTCGGGTCCGAAATTCGAGTGCCCCGGCGTGCTCTCGGGGCTCCGTATCCTGGTGGTGGACGACGAGGCGGACACCCGCGCCCTGCTCCGGTTCATCCTCGAGCAGTGCGGGTGCGTCGTCGCGGTGGCGGCCGACGCGGAAGGCGCCCTCGCGAAGCTGGGTGACGTCGAGCTCGACGTCCTGGTCAGCGACATCGGCATGCCGGTCGTGGACGGCTATTCGCTCATCCGCAGCGTGCGCTCCCACCGGAAGGGGAGCGTGGCGCGCATCCCCGCCATCGCCCTCACCGCTTACGCGCGGAGCGAAGACCGCGCCCACGCCGTGCGCGCAGGCTTCGACATGCACCTCACGAAGCCCGTCGAGCCGAGCGAGCTGCTGGCGATCGTCGCCGCGCTCGTCGAGCGGATGAGGAGACAGGCGTAGCGCGCGCGACCTTTGGCGCGATCGCGCCAACCTCGCATCGGGTCGCGCCGCGAGCGACGAGACGAGGGCCACGAGCTCCTTTCACCCCGATCGGCTTCGCGATCGGGGGACTTGACGCTGCCCCTCCGTCGCCGAAAGAAAGAGGCAGTCCCTTGAGCGCGACAGGAAGGCTCCAATGGCTCGCCGGCGGCGGCGAGATGGCCGCACTGGTCGCCTCGAAGGACTGGTCGAACTCTCCCCTCGGCCCCATTCAGAGCTGGCCGCAGAGCCTGCGCACCACCGTGAGCCTCTGCCTGGGCTCCAATTTTCCGATCAACATCATCTGGGGACCGGGCCACAATCAGATCTACAACGACGGCTACCGGGTGGTGTGCGGCGCGGTGCACCCCCGCGCCATGGGAGAGGACTACCGCGTCACGTGGGCCTCGGCGTGGCCGGCCGTCGGCGAGGCCTTCGAGCGCGCGCTCGCGGGTGAGACCTCGTATCTCGAGAACCAGCGCATGTTCCTCGAGCGCAACGGCTACCACGAGGAGACCTTCTTCACGTTCTCGCTGAGCCCGATCCGGGACGAGTCCGGCAAGGTGGCGGGGCTCTTTCACCCCGTGACGGAGACGACGGCCACGATGCTCGCGGAGCGCCGGACGCGCGCGCTGCGCGAGATTGCCGACGGCGCCGGGCGCGCCTCGGGGCTCGGCAACGCCTGCGAGCTCCTCCTGGCGACGCTCTGCGAGCACGCCTTCGATCTCCCCTTCGCGGCCCTCTACCTCACGTCCGCGGACGGCTCGCACGCGCGACTTCGCGGCGTCTGCGGCCGGGAGGGCGGCGACGCGTTCACGCCCGAGGTCATCCCTCTCGCCGGCTCCGGCGAGGCTCGGGGCAGGCGCTGGCCGCTCCTCGAGAGCCTGAGCGGCGGGCGGGCGGTTCTCGTGGACGTGCGCGCGCGCTTCGGGGACGTCGCCGCGTACGAGTATCCCGAGCCCGTCGCGAACGCGTTCGTGCTCCCCGTGCACCCGGGAGGGGTCGGGCAGCCTCTCGGCTACCTCGTGGTGGGCGCGAGCCCGAGGCTCCCCCTCGACGAGAAATACGTCGGCTTCTTCGAGATGCTCGGGGGGGCGACCACCGCGGCGCTCGGCAACGTGCGCGCGTACGAGATGGAGCGGTCGAGGGCCGAAGCGCTCGCGGAGCTGGACCGGGCGAAGACGACCTTCTTCAGCAACGTCAGCCACGAGTTCCGGACGCCGCTCACGTTGATGCTCGGGCCCCTCGAACACATGCTCGCGGAGGGGCCGGGCCTCACCGAGGCCGCGAGACGGGAGCTCGAGGTCGTCCACCGCAGCGCGCTCCGCCTGCTCAAGCTCGTGAACGCGCTCCTCGACTTCTCGCGCATCGAAGCCGGGCGCGCCGAGGCCGATCTCGCGCCGACCGATCTGGCGAACCTCACGCGCGACCTCGCCAGCGCCTTCCGCTCGGCGGTCGAGCAGGCGGGGCTGCGCCTGATCGTCGACGTCGCGCCGTTGCCGGCGACGATCCCGGTGGACCGCGACATGTGGGAGAAGATTGTCCTCAATCTGCTCTCGAACGCCTTCAAGTTCACGCAGGCCGGGCAGATCCGCGTCTCGCTCGGGACCGACGACGGGTTCGCGGTGCTCGCCGTGAGCGACACGGGAATCGGCATCCCCGCCGACCAGGTCGGCCGCATCTTCGAGCGCTTCCACCGCGTGCAGGGCGCGAGCGGAAGGACCCACGAAGGCACCGGCATCGGGCTCGCGCTCGTCAAGGACCTGGCGCTCTTGCACGGCGGGTCGGCGTCGGTCGAGAGCACCATGGGAGTGGGCTCGACCTTCACCGTCCGCATCCCGCTGACGAGCGCCCGCGTGACGGAGGCGCGCCCCTCCCCGGCCGGGCCCGATCCGCAGCGCGCCGAGACCTTCGTGGCGGAGGCGCTGAGGTGGCAGCCGCCGCCGAGCCAGCCGTCGCCGGACGAAGGCCAGGAGGCCGATTGGCCGCGCGTCCTGCTGGCGGACGACAACGCGGACATGCGCGACTACGTGCGCCGCCTGCTCGTCGAGCGCGGCTATCGGGTGACCACCGCGTCGGACGGACGCGCGGCGCTCGACGCCGCGCAGGAGCAGCGCCCCGACCTCGTGCTGTCGGACGTGATGATGCCGGTGATGGACGGCGCCGAGCTGGTTCGGAGGCTCCGCGCGCACCCCTCGCTGCGCACCTTGCCGGTGATCCTCCTGTCGGCGCGGGCCGGAGAGGAGGAGACCGCCGGGGGGCTCGAGCTGGGAGCGGACGACTATCTCACGAAGCCCTTCTCGGCGCGGGAGCTCCTCGCGCGGGTGCGATTGCAGGTCACGATGTCGGAGCTCCGGCGGCGCGCCGCGGAGCAAGAAGCCCGCGCCGAGGAGCGCGAGAGGGTCGCCGAGGACCTCCGGCACACGGTGCAGCTCCGCGACGAGTTCCTCTCGCTCGCGTCCCACGAGCTCAACACGCCGCTCACCAGCTTGCAGCTCCAGGTCGGCGCCGTGAGGCGGGCCATGGGCAAGTCGCGGTCATGGGATCCCGAGAAGATGATGGCTCGCATGGGCTTCATCGACCGCCAGGTGCTGCGCATGGCCAGGCTGGTGCGAGGCCTCCTCGAGGTGAATCGAATCTCGCGCGGGCGCGTGGAGCTCTCGCTCGAGCCCGTGGACCTGCGCACGGTCATCGAGGACGTGCTCGCCGACCTCGAAGAGGACCTCGCTCGGGCCGGATGCCGCGTGGAGACGCACTTCGACGGCCCCGCCGTCGGTCTGTGGGACCGCATGCGGCTGGAGCAGATCTTGACGAACGTCGTGTCCAACGCGCTCAAGTACGGCGCGGCCCGCCCCGTCGAGATCGTCGCCGCGAACTCGGCCGACGGCAATGCCGTCGTCACGGTGCGCGACGAGGGCATCGGCATCGCGGAGGAGGACCGAGAGCGGATCTTCGAGCGCTTCGAGCGCGCGGTGTCTTCGGAGAACTACGGCGGCTTCGGGCTCGGGCTGTGGATTGCGAAGGTGTTCGCCGAGGCGATGGGCGGCCGGATGCACGTCGAGAGCCGGGTCGGCCAGGGATCGGTCTTCACCCTCGAGTTGCCCCTCCAGACGCTGGAGACGCACGCGTCGGCGCACTGACTGAAGTAGAGTTCGGACGTGCCCGACGATCCGCGAAACGACACCGTTCTCACCACGATGGCCTTCGCCGCCGTCGACGATCTCCTGGTGCTCTGTCACTCCGAGGACAACCCCACCGAGGCAGAGTGGGATCGGTGGATCGCGACCGAGCGACTGCGCAAGCATCGAGCCCTGCTCGTCATCACGCGCGGGGGAGCCCCGAACTCCAAGCAGCGAGCCCGCGTCGCCGAGGTCCTCGGCGCGAACGCGGGGCCCACGCCGCCCGTGGCGCTGCTCACCGACTCGGCGGTGCTGCGGACGCTGATGACGGCCTTCACGTGGCTGCTCGGACGTCAGCACCGGATGAAGGCGTTCTCGCCCGAGGCCATCGACGACGCGGTCGCGTGGACGGCCGTCGACGTCCGGGCCGAGCGCGTGCGCATCGCGATTCGCCGGCTGCAAGCGGCGCTCGAAGGCTCGCGAGCCCGAAACTGATGTCTTCCTAACCGCCAGTTTCGTCCTGACGCTCACGAGCCTGCGCTCGTTCTCCGGCCGCGCGCCCCGCTCGGGCCGCTTGCAGGAGCGGCCGCAGGCCCTCGACGGACGCCGCGAGCATGCTCGCGACTTGCTTGACGCCCCAACCGGTCCGCGCCGCGTGCCACGACAGCGGGCCCGCGCTTCTCATGACCCGCGCGTACTCCGTCAGGAACGACGCCACCCGCGAGTCCTCCCCGGAGAGGATTCGGATGGACGCGCGGCGGGCGCGCTCCTCGGCCCGCCAGTACCGGAACATCCCGCTACGCAGCGACAGGGCCCCGGGGCCGGCGTCCCGGAAGACGTCGTACATCGCGTGGGCGAAGACCTCGCGCGCGCGGACGAAGCGATAGCGGCGCCGCTGGTATTCGTGGAGGGCGTCCTCGATGGGGCGGCTTGCCGATAAGCAGTCGGCCAGCACACTGACGTCGTGCAACGCGCTGGTCATGCCCGTCGCCGTGAGCGGATGCGAGCATCCCCCTGCGTCGCCCACCAGCGCCGCGGCCGAAGCCGTGCAGCGCGCGGTGTACACCGCATGGTTCGCGCAGACGGAAAACTCCTGGCGCTCCAGGGCGGAGACGAGCGCCCCCCGGAGCGGCTCGGGGAAGAGACGGGCATGGTGGATGCGCACGAACGAGGCGATCCCTTCCGCGCCGCCCGTCAGACCGAGCGGGACATCGATGCACACGCGGACCTGGCGCTCGCCGTACGGATAGGCCAGCGCCGGCCCCGGCGCTCCGACGATGACATGACCGTAGCCGCGCTCGGGAAGGAGATCTCCCTCGAGGGCGACCAGGACCATATACGACAAGAGAGTCACGTCCGTAGGGAGTCCGAGAAGGCGACGCACTTTGGAGTGTCGCCCGTCGGCACCGATCAGCAAGGAGGCGCGGTGCTCGGTGCCATCGGAGCAGCGAACCCCGACGACGCGTCCCCGCTCACGGACGAGGCCGTGGACACGGGCCCCTTTCGACAACCGGATTCGCGGTCGGCGAGAAAGCTCGCTCCGCAGCCGGCTCACCAACATCTCGTGATTGAAGCCGAGACCGGGGACAGAATCGGCGGGATACGGCAGGAGTACGGCTGCAGGGTCGACCCCGTCGAACGCCGCAAAGCCGTGCACGTGGACGCCGGGCCCGGAGGAGACGAGCCCCGCCAGGCCCATCGCACCCAGCATACGAACCCCCGGGGGATGGAGCAGCTCCCCCCGAAACGCGGGAAGCGGGCCCTGGAGGGCTTCGAGCACCGTGACCTCGGCCCCTGCTGCGCCAAGCGCCATCGCCGAGGTCAGGCCGGCGAAACCACCGCCCACGACGAGGACGTCCGAACAAGGAGTACGCATGGCATCCCTCCACGATCTGTTGATGGGGACCAGTCGAACGTTTGCGCTGGCCATCCCGCTCTTGCCCGAACCGACCCAATCGACGACCTGCCTCGCTTACTTGCTCTTTCGCGTCGCCGACACGCTCGAGGACGCGGCCACCTGGTCGAGAATCGCGCGTCTCGACGCGCTCGCCGAATGGGCGGAGCTCCTCCGCACCAACGACGTAGACCGGGCGAAGGCCGCAAGCGAGCGCTGGACGGCGAATGGGGCCACGAGCCACGTCGGGTATCGGGCGCTGCTGGCGGCGGTCCCCCAGATTTTGGGGAAGCTGGCCCACGCGAGCGCGGGAGAGCGGCGCATCGTCCGCGTTCACGCCCTACGAACGGTCGATGGCATGCGTCAGACGCTGGAGCGAACCGATGCCGCGGGGCGCGTGAGCATGAAGAGCCTGGAAGAGCTGCGGAGCTATTGCTACGTCGTGGCCGGGATTGTGGGCGAGCTGCTCACCGAGCTCTTCGTGTACGACAGCCCCGCGCTGTCTGCGGTGAGTGACGCGCTGATCGAAGACCAGGTCGCCTTCGGGGAAGGGCTCCAGCTCGTAAACATTCTCAAGGACGAATCGCAAGACACCCGAGAGGGCCGGGGTTACTTGCCGCCCGGCGTGGGGACGACCGAGCTGATCGAGCTGGCACGTCGGGACCTGGTCCGTGCCCGCCGCTACATCGGGGCGCTCGAACGCGGCGGCGCGCCGCCGGGCTTCTCCGCCTTCACGTCGCTTGCCGCCGACCTCGCGCAGGCGACACTCGTGCGCCTCGAGCAAGAGGGTCCGGGCGCCAAGGTGCCTCGCGCCGAGGTGCTGCGGCTCTACGCCCACTATCAAATCGCCGCGTCGACGCCGGCGGCGACCGACCACTCGGCGAGGGCCCAGAGTGGGAAGTATTGCCGGTAATTGTCGTAGTTGATCAGGCAGGTCCGGTTGAAGACGCCCACCAGGCCCTCCCGAGGCCAGCCGCCGTCCGCCTGCTGACGATCGAGGAGGAAGGCAACGGCCCTTTGCTTCGCGTCGTGCCTCGCATGGCCGGCGCGCACCAGCGCCAGGAGCGCCCAGGCGGTCTGCGCGACCCTTCCGTCGTCGGCCTGGATGTATCGGTGCTCGCGGCACGAGTCGCCGTCCTCGCCCCAGCCGCCGTCGGGCCGCTGCCGGTCGAGGAGGAAGCGACAGGCGCGCACGACGGCCTCGTCGTCGCGCCGGGCTCCCGCCGCAAGCAGGCCGCTCACGCCGAACCACGCGCCGTACGTGAAGCAGACCGCCCAGGAGCCCTCGAAGCCCCCATCGGTCCGTTGCCGGGCGCGAAGGAAGCGCGCTCCCCGCTCCATCGCCGGGGCGATCGCCGGCGCGAGATCCGGAAAACGCGCGCGCGCGACCTTCAGCGCCTGCAGCAGCGCGCTGGTGCATTCGACATAGGAGTAGTCGACCATGATGTCGCCGAACACCTGCGATGGGTTGAGGAGCTCGAGCCAGCCCGGACCCCTCTTGCGCTCGTAGGTCGCCCATCCGCCGTCCTCGTTCTGCCACGAGAGCATCAAGCGCACCGAGTCGCGGAGCAGGCCTTCGGAGACGGCGGGGTCGCACTCGCCCTCGAAGGCCAGCGCGCACTTGAACGCCTCGGCGGTGCAATCCGTGATTGGCCAGCCGTGCGCGCGGTTGGAGAACGGCCACCCCCCGCGCGACGGGTGGCGGTAGTGGCGCTCTGCATCGGGGACGTCGTCGAGGATCTGGTTGTCGCGGACGTAGCCGTAGGCCCCGGCCACGGCGCGCTCGAGCGAGGGGGGCGTGCTGCGCGCGCTTCGCGCCGCGTCGATGGCCTGCAGGGCGAACGCCGTGTCCCAGAGCTTGCTGCTGTTGTACCCCTGCATCTTGGTGCCGTCGTGCCCGTCCCAGAGATAGGTCTCGCAGGCCGAGAACGAACGACGGAACCTCTCGCCCTCCGGCTGCTCGAAGTAGTGAACGAACGCGTTGAGCACCTTGTTCACCGGGCCGATGTCGATGTCGCCGGTGACCCGGTCTTCGTAGACGATGTGGCGGAGGATCTCGTCGAGGGCCCGCGCCCGGACCGACGCCGGGACCACCCGCTCGAGGCCGGCCATCGCGCGGTTCGCAATCCGCAACGCGGCCGTGGGGGGCCGGTACCCCTCGCCCGCGGCCAGCGTGTCGCGGTGCTCTTCCCAGTCGATGCGGCTCCAGGCCCCGTCGTAGAGCTCCTCACGCAAGGCGCGGACGAGCGGGCCTTCGGGCACGACGGCGCGGCGCCCGTAGAGCCAGGCCATCGGGAGGTACACCTGACGACAATGGCACCAAAAGCGGCCCGGATGGATCGGCGCGCCGGCGGGCAAGAGCCACAGCTCGGGCAGCACCGGGTAGATGCCTCGCCAGTCGTAGAGACCGAGCAGGCAAAGCGTGAACTTTCCCCACGCCGCGGCGCCGAGCGGCGTCCCGTGCGCGTGGATCCACCGACGCATGCGCTCGAGGCGCGCGTCGTCCGGGGCGACCCCGAGCACCCGGAGGCCGACGTACGCGAGAGCGGTGCAGAACATGCTGCCGCGGGAGTCCTCCGCGTGAAGCCCGATGCTTCCATTCGCTCGCTGCACGGAAGAGAGATAGGCGATCATCCCCTCGCGTCGTCCGGCGGGGACCCCGCCTCCGGCGTGACAGAGTGCCAGGTACATGGGCAAAAGGAACATCGGGCCGCCGTAGTCGCCCGCCCATCCGCCGTCTTCGTCCTGCAGCCGTGCCAGGTTCTCGACGGCGCGGCGCACGCCGTCGCGGACGCGCGCTCGAAGGTCGATGTCGGCGAGCGGCGACGCTGTCGGCTGGGCCATGGCTTCATGGTTATCGCCTCCCCGCTCGGCGGTCGACGCGGGTCGAGCGTGCCCAGGCGGAGCTCACCGCCTCCCACCCGACCGCGGCCGCCGCGGGCCACGGGCCTCTGCCGTATGCCCGGCGCGGGGCACGCGAACGGTCCCGTGCGGACCACGCGATTCGTACGCCCGAATCGGCTCCCGGCGGAGCACGTTGGGTCTGCCGCGTGGCCGACTCTCTGCTAGCGTTCGCCCCACGCCAAGCTGCGTTCGCCGTCCTCCACGATGTCATCCGTTCTCGAGAAATTGCGCCGTTCTCCCCGACGCTACGCCCACTTCGCCCTCGCCTGCTCGCAGGCACTCTGCCTCTTCGCCTTCGCACGGAGCTGGAGTCTGATCGACGGCTTTCCGCTCGACGACGCGTGGATCCACCAAGCGGTCGCGCGCACACTGGCGACGACCGGCACGCTCGGATACGCGCCTGGCCACCACGGCGCCGGCGCCACGAGCTACCTGTGGGCCGTCCTCCTCGCGACGAACTTCCGGTTCTTCCATGTCGACCCGCCGGCGTTCACCCTCGCGCTGAACGCGTCTCTCTCGCTCGCGTCGGGCCAGCTCCTCCTGGCGCTCCTGCTCCGCGGCCGCTCCGAGGACCGCACGGAGCACGTGGCGTGCGCCTTCGTCGCCAGCGTGCTCGCGTGCGAAGGAGGCAACTTCCTTTGGTTTGCCTATTCGGGGATGGAGGGCAACCTCGTCATCCTCCTGGTCCTCCTCGCGATTCACCTCTACGTGCCCGCCCCCGGCGTACGCCCGTCGAGCGCGGGCGCGTGGGGAGCGGGGCTGGCCGCAGGGGCCCTCGCCCTGACGAGGCCCGAAGCGGCCAGCCTCGGCCTCATGCTCGCGGTGCTCTCGACGCGGGTAGGCCGGACCTGGCGCGACGCGCTGCGCGTGATCGTGGGGTGGGGGCTGGCGCTCGGCATCTATGTCGGGTCGAACCTCATCGCCACCGGTGTGGCGGCACCGGCCACCCTCGAGGGGCGGCGATGGCTATGGCTCGATGGCTTCACCGCCCTCTCGCGGCCGGCGATCGCCTGGGAGTTCGTCTCCGACTGGCTGCTCCGGCTTCGCAACGCCACGCTCGGCACCTCCGCGACGGCGCTCCTCTGGGTCTGCCTCGGGCTCGCCGTCTACGGCGCCCATCGCTGGGTGCGGGCCCGAAACGCGTCCATGATCCTGGTGCTCGGCTGGACCTTGGTTCACGTCGGGACCTACCTGGTGCTGATGCCGGTCGCGGGTCACGGGGGGCGCTACCAGCCGCTCGTGCCGCTGATCTTCCTCGCCGCCGTCGGCTCGGGCTCGGCGGCGCTGCTCGAGAGCCTGGCGGACCTCGTGTTTCGGGACGGCAAGCGCGCGTGGGTGTCGTTCGGTGTCGCCGTCGCCTCCGTCGCTCCGTGGGTGGCGCTCGTCGGCGTGGGCGTCCGCGACTGGGGCGGAGACCACGCCAAGGCGGTCATCCACATCCGGGCGACCGAGTGCGCGATGGGCGACGCGATCAACGAGCTGCCCGACGGGGCCGCCGTCGCCAGCTTCGACATCGGCTGCAGCGGCTTCGTGTCGAAGCGCCCGGTGCTCGACATCGGCGGGCTCTCGGATCCGCGAACCGTCGGCCTGATGAAGGAAGGGCGCGTCTGGGAATACCTGCGCGCCCACGACGTCCAGTACGTCGCCCTGCCGCTCGCGTACCAGGACACAACGACCGATCCCGTCAACTTCGGCGCTCGGCTCCGCCTCTTCGACAACCCCGCCGTGCGGCTCGATCCTGTGCGCTACTTCGTCACGCCGTATGACATCTGGGCTCCGGGGGTGGCCGCGACGCAGCACGCGGCCCCGCGGCAGGGGCTCTTTCATGTAACCTACACCGGGAAGCCCGGCCCTCGCGGGGGCCCGACGGTGCGCGCGCCGGCGCTCCCGGTGGACGATCCCGGGCGGCTGCTCGCGTGGCGCCAGCGGGCGATGCTCGATGACACGCTGCAGATCATGGCGGGCGCCGGCGTGCCGGTGCACCTGTCTTTCACGGCGGGACGGCCTGCGGAGGTCACGCGGTCGGCGACGGGGTGGGAGGTCGCCCTGGGACCCTGCGGCGTCACGGTCGCGCCCAGCACGGGAGACAAGGTGCCCCCCGACGCGGCGCTCGCCCTCGTCGCGCGCTCCGCGCAGCCTTACCTCGAGCGATGGGACTTCTTCGGCGCAGGGCTGATCGCCCTCCACGCCATCGCGCGCGCCGAGCGCCGCTGGGGGGACCCGCTCTTCTACCCCGCCCTCCCCGGCGTCCCCTCGTCGA
Source organism: uncultured delta proteobacterium (assembly GCA_963797395.1). Classification (GTDB taxonomy): domain Bacteria; phylum Myxococcota_A; class Polyangia; order Polyangiales; family Polyangiaceae; genus Palsa-1150. The sequence goes on along the minus strand of CAWCPA010000006.1, from coordinate 1,107,429 downwards.
GCGGCATCGACGCGAACTCGCCGCAAGGGACGTTCATGTGGGGCTTCCCGGTGGCGCTGCTCGTCCTCCTGGCTTCTCTGGCGGCGGCGACGCCGGCCCGCACGGCGGAGCTCGCGCGAGCGATCGGGGGGCTCGTGGCGGCGCGCATGCCGCGTCGCGGGCCGCGCGCGAGCGCGCCTGTCGACGTCCACGACTCGCTGACCTCGCAGACGGAGCGAGGCTGACGTGTCGCGCACGCGCCTGGCATTCGTTCTCTGCGCGGGGCTCGCCGCGAGCAGCTGCTCGTCGCGCCCGACCGCGGTGAGCGCGCTGGCCGACGGCGAGATCGCGCTCGAAGACGCGCTGCGCGCCGGGGCCGACGTCGACGCGCTCGACGCCAACGGCTACGGCCCGATCCACATCGCGGCGATCCGCGGGGACCACCGCCTCCTCGAGGTCCTCCTCGACCATCACGCGAAGGTCGAGGCCCTGAACGTCAAGGGCGAGACGCCGCTCTTCCTGGCCGCCGCGCTCGGCCACGCCGACTGCGTGTACCTGCTGCTCGCGAGCGGCGCGAAGCCGAACGTCCAGGTCGGCCTCAACGAGACGACGCCGCTGCTGGAAGTGGCGGCCAAGGGCCCGATCGAGATCCTGCAGCTCTTGCTCGACGCGGGGGCCGATCCCAACCTCGCCAACTCGTGGGGCGAGACCCCGCTGCACGTGGTCGCGAAGGTCGACTGGCTGCGCGCGGGCGCGTCGGCGCGTCTGCTCGTCGGTCACGGGGCGAACCTCCTGGCCCGCGATCTTCGCGGCTATACGCCGCTGCACTTCGCCGGCGTCACGAACAACCTCGCCCTCATCCGGCTGTACGCCGAGATGAAGATGGACCTCAGCGTCCCCGACGTGGTCGGCTCGACGCCCCTCGACGTGGCGATGGGAGCCGATAGCGACGTCGCGGCGGATCTGCTCTTCCGGCTCGGCGCCAGACCCGCGACCACGGTCGACTTCGTGCCGCCCTTGCACAGGGCCGCTCGCGTCGACGACTTCGACCAGGCGCAGCGCCTCCTCGGACTCGGGGCGGATCCCCAGGAGACGTTCGACGGCCAGACGGCCCTCGAAGTCGCGCGGCTCCATCGCTCCGCGGCGGTGACCGGGCTGCTCGAGCGATCGCTCGCCGGCCCCCGCTTCTCGCCACCGCCCTAGACTGAACTCAGGGGGCGGGGCGATCGCACGACGGGACGTTGGTCGGCGCCACGTACGCGGTCAACGACCCGAACGTCGCGACGCGGTCGAGGCACCCCGCGAGGCGCAACGGCCAGTCGGGGTTGGCGAACCAGATGTGGCGGGCGTGAACCACCCCCGCCGCCGAGCGCGAGCCCGGGAACCCCCAGATGTTCTCGTCGGCGACGCGCACGTCGGCGTGGTCTTTCTCGAACTCCAGGAGCATGGAGAACGCGACGCCCCACCACCCCTCGACGTGAATCACCGGCGTGGCGCCGTCCTTCCCGAGCTCGGTGAGCGCCTCGTAGATGCGCCGGCGTTCGTCGCTTCGCCCGGGGTCGCTCGCGGGCGCGAACGGGAAGCGGGCGAGCCACTGGCACTGAGCGACCGTGCAGAGCGCGGCGCTCACGGCGAGAGCGACGAAGATGAGCCTTCCGCGCCGGCCGCCGGCTTCGACCGCCGCGGGCCAGCGCGCACCGATGGCGCCGAAGAAGGTGGACAGCACCCCGGCCCAGGCCACGCAGCTCGCCGCGGTGGTCCAGAAGAAGAGCGAATACAAATCTTCCCCGATGATGGCATGCGAGCCGTGCACCGCGAGGGCGTCCCCGACGCCACCGGCCACGAGGAGCGCGAGGCTCGCGCGATCGCGGCGACGGAACGCGACGACCGCGGCCGCGACGACCGCCCCCACGTGAACGCCCGCGATGGCCCACGCGGCCGTCGTGGGCTCCTGGGGGATGGCGTCCCAGCGCATCGAGAAAGAGATCGAGCCGTCGTCGACGAGGCTTCTGCCCCAGACCCGTTCGGGAAGCCAGCCCGTCGCCGTGACCCAGTTGCGGATCGCCGCCCCCCAGCTCTTGTACGGTTCCTCGCGGTGGACGAAAAATTGGTAGATTTTCGTCATGTTCCCGGTCCCCGGCGGCGCCCTCAGCTCTTCGTACACCGGCGGTATGAAGAACACGACGAGCAGAACCAGGGCGAGCGCCAGCCATTGCCAGTCGCGACGGGTGATCGAGAAGCGGCGCGACCGCACCGCGAAGAAGGAAGCGAGCGCGAGGCCGCCGACGATCGCGAAGGTCGTCAGGCAAGCAAGGTGCGTCTGATCCGCCATCGTGCCGAAGAACACCGCCGGCGCGGCGGCGATGCTCTCGCCGATGGCGAGGGACGCCGCGCAGACCAGGAAGGCCAGGAGCGGGAGCGCCACGACGACGCGGGGCCACGGGTTCGGCGTCGAGTTGCCGAAGGCCGCCAGCCAGCCCAGGATGACGAGGGCGATGGCGGCGCCGTGCGCCATGCCGCCGAACGTGCGCGCGAACGAGACCGCCGTCGCGATGCACGCGCACGAGAGCAGGATCGTGCCGACGTACATGCCTGTACTCGACGAGCCGAACATGCTCACCGCCGGAGCGAGCCAGTAGAAGAGAAGCGCCCCGGGATGGCACCATCCGAAGCGCCCCGAGATCCCGAGGAGGGTGTCGAGCTTCCAGACGTGGCGCGTGTCGTACTCCATCTGCGCGATGTCGGCGACCAGATCGAAGCGCGGCACGCCCCGCCACAGGACGACGACCAGATACGGGAGGACCGGCGCGAGGCAACACAGCACGAGCGCGAGCACGTCGCGGCGGATGTCCCCTTTGCGCCGCGAAGGTCCCGTCGTCATGATGCCGCCGGGGCGTCGCCACGAGAAGTGGCGACCCTCCATCGTGCCGAGCCAGACATCGGGGGACTATTTATGCCAAAGGCCCCCGGAAGGCCAACGCAATCGCTGGGCGGATCCGCGGCAAGAGGTCCCGTTCGGCACGCCCACGCCGCTCGCGAGCGGGACCGTGACGTGCGTCGGGGCGCCGCACGGCAAGAGAAGAATGAAGACGCCGAATCTCAGTTCCCTGAGGCGAATCTTTTTTAGGATTCTTCAGGACTCAATCGATGATCCGCGGGCGCCTGACCGAACTCGCCGCCCGGCCCGCTCTCGGGGGGGGCGTCCTTCGGCAAAGGAGCGGCCGCCCTTCGTGGGCGGGCATGCCGGGGCGGGGGCGTGCTCGCGACTGCCTGAGCTCTGGCGAGGAGCAGGCCCGCGATCGCTTCCGCCGACCTTTCTCCAACGATTCCTTGGGTGACCGACGGGTTCGAACCCTATAGGGCAGCATTTCGTAACAGCGCGACGCCGCTCGTCTTTCGTCGTAAGGGTTCGGAATCGTTTCTCTTTCCACCGAGCGAGATTTCCCCTGGAGTCTCCCGGTCACCCCCTGATCCGACCCCGTTTTTGGAGAGATTTTGGACACTGTGGCGCCGAGGGGCCCCGGACCGTCGGCGCGCCCGTCTCCAAAGTCTCTCCAAAACACGCTTCGTCGGTGGTCGCCTTCGCATGGCGAGAGGATGCTCTGGCGAGCCCAAGCCGCCGGCGTCCATGTCCCTGAGGGGAGCCTCTACCCCTGGCGACCGCCCGCAAGACAGTGAGCGCAGCGGGCGGCCGCCGGCGGGCGCGACGCACGGAATGAGTGAGGTGGTCTACGACGCGGCTGTGCTCGTTGCGGCGGACCATAGCGACCGGCGAGCTTGGGCTGAGCACAAGTTCCCCCTGCGGGATGGCGTCGTGCCGGTGGTGCCTGCCGCAGTCCTGGCTCACGGTAGTCGCTCTGCGTGCTAGGCGCAACTGTCGAGGTTCCTCCGCGGTTGCATCGTCGTACCGCTCGATGAGCCGATGGCACACGCGGTCGGCCGCTTGCTCGCAGCCAGGCGCACCGCTGACGTCGTGGACGCGTGCGTGGTCGTTGTCGCGATGCGCTTTCGGGCTCAGTTTTCACCGGCGACCCCGAGGACATCGAGGGCCTCGTGGCTGCCTCGGGGGCGCGTTTGAGCGTTGTCGCGAGGTGAAAGGAAACTCCTTTGCGTCGGTAATGGGCCGCCGCGCATGGCGGGACGGGGGCGGGCGGGACGAGAGGGGACGGCGTTTCCCAGGAGGAGCAGGTGCGCAAGCCATCGTCTCCCTCTACGGCGGACCCTCGGCGCCAAGCTGCGTCCCATGTGGCGGACCCGGAGGGCGAGCCGGCGCTCGACACGGGCCTCCCAGCTTTGGCTGCGCCGGAGGGTACCGGTCCGACCGGCGGGTCGCGACCTTCAATACCTCCGCAGTCGGCGGAACATGTCGAGATTGGCCACGAAGCCGCACGCGACGTAAAAGGCCCTGGCCGTCGGGCGGGAGTGGAGCGCGAAGGTGATCCCGTCGCGGCCCGCGAGGAGACGACGGACCATCTCGCGGCCGATGCCGCGGCGCTGATGCGTCGGCCGCACGGCGACGGTACGGATGTACGCGTTGGTCACGCCGTCGGAGATGGCGCGCGCGAACCCCACGAGGGCGCCGTCGTCCCAGGCCGAAACGACGAACATCGCCCCCGCCACCTGCTGCGCGAGGCGACGGCGGTCGGCGGCCCTGTCGCCCATGTCCGCGCTCTGGAAGAGCCGCTCGAGCTCGTCCAGGTCGATGTCGTGCGTCTCGCGATAGTCGATCGGCATCCGCGGCGTCCACGATAGCGCCGCTCACGGACCGCCGCTCAGGTGGGCTGCGTGGAGGCGCCGGCGAGCAGGGCACCCTTGCGCTGCCCTTTCCCGCTCGAGAGCTGCGCGAAGAAGCCGGTCGCGCTTCGGCCGAGGGCGCCGGTGTCCTCGACAGCGCCTGCGATCTTCGCTCCCACCGGCGAGTCCCCTTCGTCGGTCACGGCCTCCGGCGCGTTTGCGGCGCGCGCGGGGACATTCACTTTATCGCATCTCGCGTCTGGCTGGGCCCAGCACGGCGTGTCCCATCCCCCACTGACGCGGGACCTTGGCCCTCGCCGGGCCTGCACTCCCCCGCCCCGACGACCCATCATTTCCGCGTCGTGGTGGCGCTCATACCCCAGCATCCCTCGCGACGTCTGCTAGCTGTCACCGTCGGCCGCCGGTCTGCGAGGCGTGTGGAGAGCCGTCGCGGGGCACCCACCGTAAAAGCTACTCCGGTTTCGCGGTCAATCCCCGTCGGCCGGCGTCAAACGACCGCGCCGCACGTCAAAGCGTCGCGGGCGAACATGTGATGCGCATTTCGCGGACGTTCGACGGCCGCCAACCCACCCGATGCCTATGGGTGCTGCATGAGAGACGAAGCCTCGTCGCGACCGGCCGTGCTCAGCCGCCTTGGCCCAGCGAGGCGGCTTCTGGTCGCGCTCGCCGCGCTCGGGGCCGCCGACGCGATGACGGCGCTGGCCGAGGCCCAGGAAGACCATGCGGCGTCCCGAACCATCGGCGACACGACGTTCATGCTCCCGGCGCTGGCCGACAGCGCTTTCGTCTTGACGGAGTTCGGCTTTCGGCAAGGCATCAGCTACCAGGTCATCCCCGATTATCCGGTCGCGGCGCTCGGCCGCTACGAGGTCTCGTGGGTGGCGCTGGACGAGCGCCTATGCGGAAGGCGTGGCCTCCGGGGCGCTCGGCCCGGACACTCCGAGCCTCGTGTTCGAGGGGGGCGGACTGAACTTCTCCGGCAAGGGCGGTGCGGTCTTGCGTCTTTACCGCAATGACCGAAGCCGGTCCCAGGTGGCCATTCGCGCTTACGCGGGCGGAGACGAGGGCCGCACGCTGGATCTCCCGGACTTCTTCGAAGAGTTCGCGACTCGCGCCGCGAAGGGCGTACAGGGCGCCGTCCAGAGCTCGGCGACCACGATGCAGCTCACGCAGCAGCTCGAAAACGAGGCATTCGCCCTCGCGGACACGGACTACTCCAACATCGTCCTCTACTCCACGACGACCGTGCGAGTCGGTGGGTCCCTCCATTATGCGCAGGCGCTCGTCGGGCCCCTCACCCTCCAGGTCGCGGCCAACGTGGAGGGGTCTTGGAGCCGGGCCACGCCCTTTCACGCGTCGACGCAGGAGTTCACGACGCTCTCTACCACGGACGTCACGGTCACCTTCGACGCCGTGCTCTCGGCCTCGTTCAGCCGCTGGTCGGTCCCGCTCGGCGTCTCGGCGGAGTATGCGGGTGTGACGACCGCGTCTTCGATCGAAGGGGCGGGCCAACAGAGCTCGACGACGCAATACGTCGGCGGCGGTGTCTGGTTCACGGGCCGGCGAGGCGTCGAGATCGGCGCACTCGCCTTCACGCAGCGCTATCTCAAGGCGATCGAAGGGTTCGAGACGTCTTCCCTCAGCGGCAAGCCGAGCGGCTACTCGGGAGCGCTGGTGTTCCGCGCGCTCTGGTGACGAGCGGGCGTCAGCGCCGAGCGTCGCCGAGCGGACGCCAGGGCACGAGGCTCATCGACGATGCGACGTCCCGAATCTCACCCTCGGCGATCGCCAGGTTCTTCGGGCTGGTGTGGACGGAGTAAATGCCGGTGGCGAGGGGATGCGAATGTTTTCGCGCCGAGGCGATCACGAATTCGACGTCCCCCCCGCCGCGACTTCGATGGGGGAGTTTCCCTCCTCGAAGACCACCATCTCTCGGCCTACGGTCGCGCCCGCGACTCGCAAGGCGCCCCGAGAGACGGCCAGCCACGCGACGCCATGGGTCGGATCGGGCTCGTACGTCCAGCGGCCGCCGGCGGCGAGCTGGACGTGGAGGTACGTGACCGGCTGGGGGTATGGGACCGGACTCCGGAGGGCGCCGTAAGACCCAAGCAGCACGCGCACCGGTCCATCGGAAGGGATCGACGAAGCGTCGACGTACTGGCTCTCCGCGGGGGCGAGCTCCAGGGGGGGCTCGAGGGCCACCCAGAGCTGGAAACCCCGCGTCCGACCGACGGTCGGAGCCCCGCCGTGCCAGACGCCCCTTCCCGCGCGCATCCACTCCACGCCTCCCGGGCGCAAGAGCCCCGACTTTCCTGTCGAGTCGCCGTAGGTCGTGGCTCCCTCGAGCAGGGTCGTGTGCGTCGCGATCCCAGAGTGGGGATGCACCTTGAACCCGTCCATCGACCCTGAGAGGTCGAACTCGAAGTGGTCCAGGAACACGAACGGCTTCACCGTTTCACCGAGATCGCCTGGGCTCATGAGTCTCGTGATGGGTCCGTGGCCGTGTCCCTTCGTGCGGTGCACGATGGCACGTTCGGACCTCGTCATGCGGGCAGCTTCGACCGTCACCATGGGCATTCTCCTTTCGAACGCGAATCCATCCCCTCGTTTTGCTCTAACGCTTCGTCGACCACGCGCCGTTCACCACGAGCAAGATCTTTCCCCGGGTATGCCCCTGGCGGCTCTCGGTCATGGCCGCGGCGGCGGCCGAGAGCGGGTGCTGGGCGCTCACCTCGATGCGGACAAGACCGTCGTCGATCAGCTGCGCAATCTGCTTCAGGGTGCCGGGGTCGCGCGGCGGCCCCGAGTCCACAACGGTGGCTCTCACGCCGTACCGTTCGGCGAGCCCGGGGTCCGGAGGGGCGACGATTGAAGTGATGACGCCACCCCTGCGAAGGAGAGGGAACGACCGGGCGTGCACCTCGCTGCCGACCAGGTCGACGACCGCGTCGACTTGACCCGCGACGTCGTCGTATCGTTGCGCGCGATAGTCGATGGGCTCCTGGACGCCGAGGGACCGAAGGAACTCGACGTTTGCACCGGACGTGGTCGCGAGCACGTGAGCGCCGCGCCATCGCGCGAACTGCACCGCGAACATCCCTGTGCCACCCGCGCCGCCGTGAATCAATACCCGCTGGCCGGGCTGAATGGCGGCGTGCTGGGGCGCCTGCGTCGCGAACCAGGCCGTCAGGGCGGCGGTGGGCACCGCCCCGGCCGTCGCCAAGGGGATCGACTTCGGGGCCCCAGCGACGACCGCCGCGGGGACGACGATTTGTTCGGCGTAGGTGCCCATGCGGTTGATGGGCATCGCCCCGAAGACCGCGTCGCCCACCTGCAAGCCCTCGACGTCGGCGCCGAGCTGCCGAATCGTCCCCGAAAAGTCGAACCCGGCGATGAAGGGGACCGGGTAGTCGATGATGCCTCGCAGCATTCCCTCTCCGACCTTCCAGTCGGCCGGGTTCACGCAGGTGCCCGCCACCTCGACCAGCACTTCTCCCGCCGCGGGACGCGGAGCAGGCACGTCGTCCTCGCGCAGGAGCTCGGGGCCGCCGAAACCGTGGTATCGCATCGCCTTCATGATCATGTCCTTTCGCGTAACCGCGTTACGCCGCCTATCCTTCGCACTCGACGTCGCGGTACGGAATCGTGCTCAGCACCGTCTCGCCGATGGCCCGGCCGGTCTCCAGGTGCCGGTGCGCGGCCGCGAGGTTGGGCGGGGTGAGCGGACCTCCGTCCTGGGTCCGCCGACCGGTGGGGCCTCGAAGGCGCGGACCTTGGAGTCGACGGGGTTCACCGAGATGGCTGGAACGGGGACGAGCAGATTCGAGCCGCCCTACTGCGGCCGCTGCGACTTCGAGGTCCAGCAGAACGTCGGCGGCGTTCGTGCGATAGCCCACGGCCTTCATCCACCTCGACCGGTTCGCCGTTGTCGCTCTCATGCCCGCATCTGTACGGCGCGCGGCCCATTGCCGCCGTGAAAGCTCGCGAGAATGTCCGCTAATTCGTCGTGAAGCGCGTTCTCGAACGTTGACGTCGGTTTGACGCGGCGGATTCCCCGGCAATCTGACGGCTGTCAACGCGGCCAGGGCCTACGGGTGGACGGAACCGGAGGAGATCGATCATGCCGTCGAGAAGCCCACGCCACGTACTCGCATCCCTCGCCTGGATGTCGGCGACCCTGGCGCTGTACGGAGCGCCCGCCGCGGCGGACGAAACGGCGACCGAACACGTCGAGGACTGCCGTCATCGGTGGCTCGCGCTCGGGGCCTGTGCCGATTGGCCGTGGGACGGCCCGCAGATTGAGTTCGGGGCCACCCTCGGGGTCTCCGCGATGAACGAGAGCGGCCCCCTCGGCTTCGGCAACGGAGTGGGCGCGGTCATGCACCCCGGCCCAGCGTGGGGCGTCCTGATTGGCGTCGAGGTCCTCCCGTGGCTCGCGTTCGAAGGTCGCTACCTCGGCATGTACGACGGGTCCCGCGCGTCGGTGAGCTCGTCCGGCGGGTTTCTGGCGTCCGCGGCCACGGCGTCGGTCCGTCTGACGGCGCCCCTGCCCTACGTGCATCCGTATGTCTTCGGCGGGGTTGGGTATTACGACTTCGATTTCGACGGCCCAGCGTCCGCGGCTCTGCATTCGAGTTCACAGGCGGGAATCCCTCTCGGAGTCGGTATCGACATACCCCTCGGCTACCATCTCAGCGTCGGCGCGGAGGCCTCGTACAACTTTCAGTTGAACGAGAACTACTCCAACGTGACCGTCGGCGGGATTGACGGTGGGGACGTCACCCGATTCGATCTGGTCCTGCGCGCCCGCCTCTGATCGGCCGTCCGACATTGACATCCTTTTGACGTATTTCCGTGAGACGTTGCGCGGCAGTCAAACCCGGAGAGGGCTAGAAGACTATCCATGTCCCAGAACTCGAGCGAGACGTTGGAGGCCGGGCGCCAGGCGGCCTTGGACGGTGTGCGCGAGGCCGAGGTCGTCCCCGGCCCGCGCGCGACACGCCGACAGGACCTGGTCGATCTGGCGCGCACCGCGTCTGCCGGCCTCGGGCACGCCATGGGGCGCGCGAAGATCACCGACCCGGACGCCGGGGTCGTCGACGAGCGCCGCGTCCATCGCGATCGGCGGCCGCGCAGCGAGGCTCATCGCGAGCGCAGGGGGAGGACCGTGGACGCGAACGTGACACACCGAGCACCGGAAGAGAGGGACGTCATCATGCGGATGGAATCGCAACGGGTTTGCGTCTGCGGGCACCATTACGATCCTGAACGCTGGGCGACGCTTTCGCTGTGCGCTCGCCTCACGGCGGAGCAAGTCTCGTCTTTGGTGACTCTCTGGCCATCCCACCTCGTCGTGGAGGTTCGCGTGTGCGCCGGATGCAAGCGCCAGGTCTCGAGGTTGAGTCGGGCGACTTCCGCAGTCGCCGAAACGCCGGGGCGTGCCGTCGCAGCCTGATCGCGCCGACCCCTCCTGGCGTCAAAACGGCGTCAACTCCGTCAACGGAGCTGGGGGGTTCATTGGGCGAATATTCGTGGAAGCTTTCACGGCGCGGGCGAGGCTCGACACCTAGTGTCGCGGTATGGCGGCGGGCGAACGTTGGATTGTGGTCGGGACCGACTTCAGCGAGGGCGCGCAGGTCGCGCTCGAATGCGCACTCCGCCTTGCGGAGGACTCGGGCGCCCGGGTCGCGCTGGTCAGCGCTTACGAGGAGGCTGCCGACGCGACGCTCGCGGACGATCCGACGCCCGGCCTGCTGGAGCAGCTCGCGCACCAGATCGCCCCGTCCGGATGCTGGCGTCGTGGAGTCCACGTCGAGCCCCTCGTACGTCGCGGCGCCCCCTGGGAAAAGATCCAGAACGTCGCCATGGAGTACGGCGCCGAGATGGTCGTCGTCGGCAGGAGCGGGCAGCGGGGGCCGATGCGGGGACTGCCCCTCGGAAGGGTCGCGAGCCGAGTCGTGGCGCTTTCCACGCGATGCGTGGTCGTGGCTCGGTCACCCGGCCGTTAGCAGGGCGTGGAAGACGGCCTGGAAGAGCAGATGCATGCTCACCGGGACGAGGAGGGTCATTGCCAGCAGCGCGAAGCTGTCGAGGACCAGCATGGTCCCCGACGCCATCAGCGAGAGCCCGATGGCCCCCGTGAACCATGTCGACGGGAGGGTCGAGGGGCAAGCGGCGAGAGCGGCTGCGACGGGGTACAGCGTGGCCGCGCCCACGCTGACGAGGACCACGCCCAGAGCGATGCGCAAGAGCCGTACGGCGACCGCAGCGGCGTCGTCGATGTCGGTATCCGGCACCGCACGCGACGCGACGCGCTCGAGGGCCCGTGTGTGTGTCGTGTTCATGCCTCGAATATGCGGCAGCCAGCAATCGACTACCGTCAAAGCTCGGACGAATCTGCGTCAACTCCGAGTCAGCCAACTTACGCGGCTGCGCCGTCGAGCGTGTCGGCGGGGGACGCTCCGGTCTCGTCGTCGGCCCTCCCCGGACGCGCCCCGGTGTCCTTGTATCCAAAGAGGTCGCGGGCGCGGGTCGCCATGAAGCCGTCGACGACGGCGAAGCACTCGAGGGGCACCAGGGCGGGGTGGGCCACGCCGCAGGCCCCCGCGACCTAGAGGAGCTCCTTGCGACGTTGATCCTGTCGCAGCCGAGTGCGAGCGCCAGCATCGCCTGTTCGGGAACCCGAGCTTCCCCGACCCGATGAAGACGACGCGCTCGTGCACGCCCCGTTCGGCGAAGACCTTGTAGACGGAGGTGAACCCGAGCTTGAACGGCAGCGCCACGTGGACCTCCGTGCCCATGCCGCGGGCGGAGCAGACGCCCACCTCGGCTCCGTGCCGCTCGAAGGTCTGACAGGCGACCGCGAACCCTAGGCCGGCCCCCTCCTTCACGGCCAATCACGAAGGGCGAACCGAGCCGCTGCGGCGCCTTTCTCGCGAGACGAATGGCTACTTTCGCAGCGTGCGGATGCGGGGAAAGAGCGTGAGAGCATTCTCTGCGAGGATGGCCGCGCGCTCGACCTCGCTGAGCGCTTCGGTGCGAGACAGCTGCTGGCGATTGCGGATCGCGAGATCGCGGCGAAGGTACGGGTAGTCGGAGCCGAAGAGAACCCTATCCATGCCGACGACGGACCGGAGAAGGTTCAGCACGGGGTCGTGCCAGGAGAGCGCCGTGTCCCAGTACAGCCGGCGAAAAGTGTCCGCCGCCGTGCCTCGCTTGCCGGCGCCCGCGATGACGCCCATCTCGTCGACGATCTCGAAGCGGGTCGCAAGGTAGGGGATGGTTCCCCCCGCGTGGGAGAAGATGTACCTGACGTTGGGCGTTCGGGCGAAGGTGTTGCTGTAATGGAGATGGGCGATCGCTCGCGAGGTGTCGGCCACGAAGTCGATCAAGGAGTCCGGGAGGCCGAGGGCGTGCACCACCGGGTCCGGGGATGCTGTGGGATGGACGAAGACGACCGCCTTACGGCGTTCGAGTTCGTCGAAGATCGGGTCGAACTTCGCATCTCCCAGATAGGCCCCACGCACGTTGGAGAAGAGGACGATCCCGTCCAGCTTCAAAACGTCGAGCGCGTACGAGAGCTCGGCGAGCGCGCCGTCGACGTCGGGAAGGGGCAAGCAGCCGAACGCGCCGAAGCGCTGAGGCCGCTCTTGCACGAGCTCCGCGCCAAGCTCGTTGCAGCGACGGGCCAGCGCCCGGGCCCGGGCGTCGTCGCCCACGTGAACGCCGGGCGTGCTGATGGACGTCACGGCGACGTCGATCCCCGCGTCGTCCATGAACGCGAGCGCGCCCTCCTTCGACCAAGGCGGGGGATGGACACCCCCGACGACGGAGCCGGATTCCTGGTCGGTCCCTCGCCAGAAGAAATCGGGCAGGATGTGGTGGTGAACGTCGATCGTGAGCATTGGAGGCCTCCCTCGAGTCGTTGGGGCGTGCGCCTGCGTCAGCCGTGCAGCTTCTTCGCGGTCTCGGCGATCCGTCGGCCTTGATACCGAGCGCCATCGAGCTCGTTCTTCGTGGGCTGGCGCGAACCGTCGCCAGCAATCGTCGTCGCTCCGTAGGGTGACCCGCCGGTGACCTCGGCGACGGTCGACTGCCCCTTGTGGCCATAGTCGAGCCCGACGACCGTCATGCCGAAGTGAAGGAGATTGGCGATCACCGAGAAGAGGGTCATCTCCTGGCCCCCGTGCTGGGTACCGGTGGACGCGAACGCGCCGCCGACCTTCCCATGCAAGGCGCCCTTCATCCACAGACCGCCCGCCTGATCGAGGAAGCTCGCCATCTGCGACGATATGCGGCCGAACCGGGTACCGGTCCCGATGATGATCGCGTCGTAGTTCGCCAGTTGCTCGATCTGGGCCACGGGCGCGGGCTGGTCGAGCTTGAAGTGCGCTTTTCGCGCGACGTCCTCGGGTACGAGCTCGGGGACTCGCTTGATGTCCACCTCGGCGCCGGCGCCTCGTGCGCCTTCCGCGACGGCATGGGCCATCGCCTCCACGTGACCGTACGACGAGTAGTAGAGCACGAGGACCTTGGCCACTTCCTGTTCCTTTTGTGGTGTCGTCGCTTCGCGGCGCGCAAGGCTTGGGCCGCACCGTCCAGCGCGAAGCTAGGGGACCCGCGCATTGACCGCTGTCGAACTTGACGCAGATCGGCGTCAAAAGTGGGTCAACGATCGGGCGCCCGATCCGCGCGCGCCGTATCGATCCGGGCATGATGTCAGATCGATGGATTGTGGTCGGGACCGAGCCGCTCCCTCGCCGGGGTACCCCCAGGGACAAGATCTTGAACGTCGCGACCGAGTACGGAGCCGAGGTGGTCTTCGTCGGCTCCTCGGGACAACGCGGAGCGACCCGTGGCGTCCCCCTCGGTAGCGTCGCGGGCCACGTTGTGGCGCTCTCGACGCGTTCGGTGCTGTTGGCCCGGGGGATGCGGTGAGCGGCCAGACCATCGTCCTGAGCGGCGTCACGTCCGGGATCGGACTGGCGATGGCTCGCGCGCTCGCGCCCGTGGCGGGGAGACTCGTCATCGTCGGGCGTAACGAGGCTCGTCTGCGAGACGCGACAGGCGAAGTGGCGAGCTTCGGTCACGCGGGGCTGGATCTGATTCCGGTCCTCGCGGACCTCGCTTCCCTCGCGGGGAGCCTCTCCCTCGCGCAACGGCTCGAGGCCCTGCCGAGGATCGACGTCATGATCCACAATGCGGGGATCTTGCCCGCACACCGGAAGGTGACGTCCGACGGGTTCGAAGAGAGCTTCGCCGTCAACCATGTGGCGCCCTTCGTGCTGAACATGCTCCTCCGAGAACGCCTCCTCGCGAGCGCTCCCTCGCGCGTCGTGCAGGTGAGCGCGGGCTTGGCTCTCCGGACGGCCGTCGATCTGGAGGCTGACCCCGGCGGAGCCAAGTTCGAGCCGCTCGCGACCTATGCGAGGACGAAGCTCTGGAACCTGCTCGCGACCCTCGACTTCGCGGCGTCGCTCGACGGAACGGGCGTCACGGCGAACGCCGTTCATCCGGGTGTCGTCCGAACGCGGCTCGGCGAGGGCGCGCCCGGGGTCCGCGGCGGAGACGCCAGGCACGCGTGGCTCTCGCCGGAGGCCGGAGCCCGGGGCCCCCTGTACGTCGCGACCGCCCGGGAGCTCGAGCGAACGACGGGGCGCTTCTTCAACCAGACCGAGGACATGCCCATCCGCCTGTCCGCCACGCTCGGCAAGGCGGTCGTGTCCAGGACGCTCGAGGCCCTCGACGACGCCTCGGCGACCTTGGCGAACGGTCGCGCCGGCGCACCCTCCGCTTGGGCGGAAGCCTTCGCTCGAGCGCGTCTGGCTCCGAGTTGAGGGACGAGGAGGCGCGCTGTAGGGTCTCTGGGCCACCTTGCTGTCCTTTCCGCCGTTCCGCCTGGACCTGGAGAGCGAACGCTTGTGGAGGAACGGCGAGGAGATGCACCTCCGGCGCAAGCCCTTCGCGATCCTTCGGCATCTGGTGCTCCACCCGCAGCGCCTCGTGACGCACGGCGAGATCGTGGACGCGGTCTGGGGCAAGGTCGCCATGAGCGAGAGCTTGGTCCGCACGCACCTTTGCGACCTGCGTCAGGTCCTTGGAGAGGGGGTCGTCGAGACCGTGGTCGGACGCGGCTATCGCTTCGTGCGCGAGGTGGTGCACGTCGAGGCCGACGGCTCCCCAGGCGCGTCGCCGAGGCGCGAGGGCCGCGTGATGGTCGGACGCGACGTCGAGCTGACGGCGTTGCAGGACGCGCTCCGCTCCGCCCAGCAGCTCGATCGCTCCGTCGTGTTCATCACGGGCGAGGCGGGCACAGGCAAGACGACGCTGGTGGACACATTCCTCGAACAGGCCCGAGCCGCCGGCCCCACGCTCGTCGGGTGTGGTGCGTGCGTCGAGCAGTACGGCAGTGGCCAGGCGTATCTCCCGGTATTAGACGCCGTCCGCGCGCTCTGCCGCGGGCGGGACGCGGACCGGGTGATCGACGTGTTCACGAAGCACGCGCCGGCGTGGCTCGTTCAACTGCCGGGGCTGGTCCGCGCCGACCGCGCCGACGACCTCCAGCGCCGCGCGGCCGGGGTCACGCAGGCGCGGGCGATCTGCGAGCTGGCCGAGGCGCTCGAAGCCTTGAGCGCCGATGGGCCCGTGGTGGTCGCCTTCGAGGATCTGCATTGGACGGATCCTTCGACCGCGGAGCTCATCGCCTTCCTCGGTAGCCGGCGCGAACGCGCCCGGCTCTTGATCCTCGGTACGTATCGGCCCGAAGAGGCTCCTCGCGGCCATCCGCTCACGCGGGTCGCGGGCCAGCTGATCGCGCACCGGCAAGCAGTGTTCATCCCGCTTCGAGGCCTCGAGTCCAAGGCGGTCGACCTCTACCTGTCGAAGCGCTGGCCGGGCCATGCTTTCCCCGCGGAGCTCGCGACGACTCTCGAGCGGGTGACGGCGGGCAATCCGCTCTTTCTCACGACGCTCGTCGACGAATTGCAAGGGCAAGGCCTCCTTTGTGAACGGGACGGGCGCTGGCGACTCTCCACCAGCGTGCAGGACGTCGCCGCGCGTCGCCCCGACAGCATTCGACGGCTCATCGACACGCAGATTGACCGGCTCGGCCCGGTCGAGCAGCGGATCATCGAAGTGGCCGCCGTCGCCGGAATGACGTTCACGGCGGGCGTCGTCGCGCACGCGCTGGGCGCGGACGCGGACTCGGTGGACTCGGCGTGCGAGTCCCTGGCGAGCGAGCGCAGCCTGCTAGAGTACGTGGGGACCGAAACCTGGCCGGATGGCACCATCCAGTCTCGGTACGGCTTCCGGCACGCGCTGTTCCAGCACGCAGCGCTCGGACGAAGCACCTCAGCGACCGCCCGCAGCCGGCACCGGCAGATCGGCGAGCGGCTGGAGTCGGGGCACCCGGGATGCGAAGAAGAGGTCGCCAGCGAGCTGGCGACGCACTTCGAGCACGGCCACGTGCCCGTGCGAGCCGCTCACTACTACGTCGCAGCCGGCGCGCGCGCGGCTCGCCTGCAAGCGTACAAGGAAGCGGCCGACCATCTGGAGCACGCCCATGCCCTGCTCGACCGGACGCCCCCGGGCCGCAATCGCGACGCCCTCGAGCTGCGAACGTCGGTGAGCCTCGGCTGGAGCCTGTTCCAGCTCACCGGACGCGGAGATCGGGCCATTCCCACGTTGCAGCGCGCCAAGGAGCTGGCGGCTCGGTTGGAAGACAGGACCGCGCTGGGCGAGGCTATCATCCGCCTCGGGGCGGTGCGGATGGCGCAGGGGGAGCTGCTGGAAGCCGCCGAGCAAGCGCGCGCTCTTCCCGCGCTGATGGCTCACGTGCCCGACCCGGCGTTGCGGCTCCTCGCGAAGCAGGTCGAGGCGACGACGGTCCTCCTTCGCGGGCAGTTCCAGAGGGCTACGCGATTGCTCGGGGGTCTGGGGGTCTTCGGGCAGGAGGAGGAGACGGCGCTGGAGGCGGCGGGCGCCCACCTTCTGGCGATGGCCATGGGCTCCTTCGCCCTGTGGCTGACCGGCTACCCGGGTCGTGCGCTCGCCCTGGCGCAGAAAGCGCGGCGGGTCGCGGAGCGAACCTACAACCCCTTCGAGCAGGCTGCGATGCTCGGCGACGGAGCGTTGCTGCACGCCTGGTGCAGGGAGCCAGAGCGGGCCTCGGAGCTCGCGAAGCGAATCCTGGCGGTCCTGGGGGAGGGCTCCTCCGCGAAGTGGCGCCATCGAGCCGACTTGATCCTCCGGTGGGCAGAGGCGGAGCTCGCCCCGGCGCTGCCCCACGGACGCGCGGAGGAGCTCCTGAGCAAGCCGTGGGAGGACGGGGGCGTGGGCCGGACGATGCACGCGACCGTCTACGTCGCGATGTGCGCTCGCCTGGGACGAACCGAGCGGGCGCTCGAAGTGATTGTGGCCACCCTTTCGACGATCGAGCAGAGTGACGAGCGATGGCTGGAGCCGGAGCTCCACCGCCTGCGCGGGGAGGTTCTCCTCGCGTGCAACAAGGCCCGGGAAGCAGAGCGATCGATGGCCGCCGCCATCGAAATCGCCAAGCGCCAGGGGTCACGCTCCCTCGAGCTTCGCGCGACCCTCAGCCTGCATGCCCACGCCTCGGGCGCCAAGAAGAAGCGTGCGCGCCAGGACGTCGCGCGCTTGCTCTCGACCTTCACCGAGGGGCACGGCACGCCGGACCTGGCCGAAGCGCGGGCCGTCGTCATTGGCTGAGGGCCACGCTCTCGCCGTCAAACGGAGGCCGGATCCACCCGGGACGGGACGATCAGCACCGAGCGCGAGGAGGTCGTGGCCACGCGGTTGGCCACGGTCCCCAGAAAGTGGCTGCTGGCCGCGCCTCGTTGACCCTCCGCCCCGACGATTACGAGCTCGGCGCCGAGCTCGGCGGCGACGTTGGTCAGCTTGTCCCAGGGCGCACCGCGCCGCACGATCGCGTCGACCCGCACGCGCCCGTCGCAGGGCGAGCACTCGGTGAGCATCCGCTCCATCCGTCCACGAAGGGCCGGAACCGGATCGTGGAACGCGGGCGTGTCGTCCGCGTCTTCGTAGGCGTGGACGCAAGCGACGTTGGCTCCTACCTCGTGGGCGAGCTTCAATGCGTACTCCAGCGCGTGCATCGCACAGTCGCTGAAGTCCGTGCCGACGACGAACCATCGATCTCGATCCATTGCCTACCTGCCTGTCCCGCGGCGTGGAACCCGGCGTAGCTGGTGAGGGCGCGCTCCCTACCGAGCCACAGCCTATTCGGTCGCAATCCAGCCCGCCGTAAAATCGAGAGTCAGATCTTCGTCAAACGGACCGATCGACGCGCCCGCTGTCGGCGGTTGACGTGCTTTGACCGATCCTGACGCGGATTGCGCACGAATCCGGCGGAGCTTTCACGGCGAGGTCGGGGGAGCGGCCGTACTTTCAATTGCGAAACGGCCCCCACGAACGGGAGCCTCCGGAGGTCATCATGAACACCAAGTGGATTGCAGGAACCGTCGTCGCTTTGAGCAGCATGATCGTCTCGGCGCTCGCCAGCGCGGACGAGAAGGATCAGGCGGAGGAGACGAGCTTTTCCTCGTACGACCTGGCGCCGGTCAAGAACGCCCTCGAGCTCACGCTGGGCACCGGGTACGCGCAGGGGTACGGCGAGATCGCCCGCGGGCAGCCCACGCTTCGGGACGTGAGCGAGGCAGGCGGCGCCCTGCAGGTCGGAGTGGGCTACCGCTTGCTCGCGCACCTGACGGTCGGCGTCTACGGGTCCGGCGCCGCCTTCGGCCGGGGCAGCGATGTCGATCCGGCGGCCGACCTCTGGTCGGCGACCGGCGGCGTGCAGGCCGACTGGCACATCCTCCCGGCCCGCCAGGTCTTCGATCCCTGGGTCTCTCTCGGCTCGGGCTGGCGCGGCTACTGGGTGAAGAGCGACGCGGGGACGACCTCGCTCCAGGGCTGGGAGATCGCGAAGCTGCAGGTGGGCGTCGACTACCGCATCGACCGGAACCTCGCCATCAGTCCCGTGATCGGCGCGGACCTCTCGACGTTCTTCACGCAGGAGACGCCGTCGCCGGGCGGGTTCGGCAACGTGACCAGCCCTCGGGTCAACACGTTTCTGTTCGGTGGACTGCAGGGCCGGTTCGACATCGATCTCGGCAAGGGAGGCTCGCAGGTTGCGGCTCGTTGACGACGGCTAAACGAGCCGAGACATTCGGGTGACGTCACAGCGCCTGTCCCTCGTCGGGCCGATCGAGGCCCGCGAGGGCAAAGCCGCGTCCCGGCCCGAGGTCGTAGAGATGTGCGACGAGCGGGCCCCGCACGACGCCGTCTCGAATCGCGACGCTCATGTAGCGGGGTGCCGCTCCACCGGCGTGCGGGAGCGCGACGCAGACCTTCCCCTCCCCCTCCTCCTGCACGGACAGCGCACCCAAGCCCTCGGCGGCGGCGTCGAAGTGGAACGCCGCGGCCGGTCGAAGGGTGCGCCATTGCGCCAGGTCGACGGCGCAGAGGGCGTCGTCCTCGACGTGGACCTCGGCCAGCGGCGAGAGCCTGAGCAGGTACCGCGAGAGGATCTTCTCGAGCCGTCCTTCGAGGACCCGCGCCAAGTACTCTGTGTCCCCCGCCCACGCGAAGCGACCCATCCCCGCCAAGGCGCGCACGCGCTCGGGGGTGAAACGGGCCAGGATTCGCGCCATCCATGCGCCGTCACGCTCGGTCATCCGGTCGAACGAGGGGTTCGCGTACTCGTTTTTCCAGGTTTCAGGATCGAAGTTGGCGACGTCGAAGTAGTTGAACGCTTCGAATCCAGCGGTCAGGCGCACCCGGTCCCACGGCCTGAGGGGGATCCCCAGGGTCACGAAGTCGCGGGCCATGTCGCTCCAGTCGGCGACGTAAGACTGCCCCAAGCGTCGCGTGATCTCGTCCCAGTCCCAGGCGGAGCCGATGCAATCGCTGGTATCGAGATAGTAGTGGACCACGTGCCCGGGGGAGGAGTCCGGTTGATCCTTCCGGTCGCTCATCCAGGTGTCCATGCTGTTCTCCTCGCGCGCGTCGAAGTGATCGAGCCATGCAGCGAGGAGACGCCCGCCGCGGAGCTCGCGGCGGTCCTGATGGGGGATCACGTCATTGGGATCGTCCTTGCGAGTTCCCTCGTAGCGAAACGGACCCAGCGTCTTCCCGGGTAGCCAAAGCGAGGCCTGGAAGCGGACTTTGTCTCCGCGTCGGGGCGCCTTGGCGAGGATGCGATCGAGCGCGGCGCGATCGAACGGGCGTTCGCCGTCGAAGTTGCCCTGGCTCTTGAGGCCCGGCGTGAGAAAAAGGAGCGACGGGCGGAAATAGACGATCTGCTCACAGGACGTGTTGAACCCGACGGCGTTGTACGCGGCGGCGCCGATGATGCTCGCCGCGCTCGGGCGCTCGGGCGCGTCGGTGTCGACCTTGAAGAGGTACTTGCGCCCGTGGACCTTCACGCGGAAGCCGAGCGAGGACCCCTCCGTCTTGCCGTGGTCGATGACCCACGACCCGTCCTCCGCGGAATCCGGATCGAGGGCGTCCTTGGGCTCGCACGCGCCGAGGGTCAGCTCCTCGATCGACATCGGTCGGGCCCCGATCCGGTTGACGAACCAGGAGGAGTCGGGCACCTCGTCCAAGCTGTTCGCGTTCACGGCCTCGGTCGAGGCTTGAAAGGCCCATGCCTCTGCGAGGGGGCGGAACAGCATATTGTCGGCCCCGTCCCAGATGATAGGCGAGACGTAGGGCCGGGGCGTGCAGCTCATGTGGTGCGGATCTTTGTCGGTCGGGTCCGGCCTGCAAGGCAGGGAGACGGAGCGCAGGTCGGTGTCCACCGACAGGGGGGCACGGAGCGCGAAGCGGCCGGGGGCCGCGGCGCACGCGGCCACGAGAGTCATTAGCGCGGGCCCCAAGAGGCGAATGCGGTTCATCGTCGTCCTCACAGTCCGGTGTCCGTTCCGATCGCCAGGCGAAACGAGTCGATGCGGCCCCCTTGCTCGAAGGTCGATGTGCCGAAACCGATCAGGAAGTGGAGCGAGCTGTCCGGGGCCTGATCGCTCTCGACCCCGAGGGCCGCCGACACGCGCAGCAGGTGCGGATCGAAGTCGTCGAGGTGCTCGCCGAAGACGTTGCCTACGGCCGCCTGCAGCGAGCCGTCCAGCCACGGCCCGATCGGCCATCGGTAGCGCAGGGTCGCGACCGCCGCGCTGCGATCGATCATGCGGCCGGGGAGGAAGCCCGGCATCGGAGCCTTGTCCCCGCCGAGCGTGGCCAGCTCGGTGAACGGCACGGTGCTGCCATGCCCCAGGGGATCGACGAAGATGGTCTGCGCCGAGAGGCTGACCACGCGTCGATGCCCATCGAGATCGAGGAACGCACCGGCGGCTCCGCCGTACCGGACCCATTCGCTGTTGGGGGACGGCCCGAACGCGCTCCCCTGCTCGACGTCACCGTCGAGTCGTATCCCCGAGCCGTCGTAAGGGCTGGGGCGCCTCGAATCGAGAGAGACCGCCACCCGGCTGTAGGCGGCCGCGTACCCCGAGGTGAAGCCGGGAGGCAGCGGGTAGGCGCCCGCCTGCACTTGCTCGTAAATCCCGGGGTCGCGGTGGTAGTGGCCGTCGTAGAAGCTGACATAGCGAGTCCCGACGGCGGTCTCGACGCGGCTCGCCCGCCAGTACCGAAACGTGGCGACGATGCTTCCGTCCGCGCAATCGGATCCATAGCGCCCAATCGCCGACTCGAGCGACGTGGGCCCGAGGCCGTAGAAGGGATAGTCGGGCCGACGAATCCCGAGGAGCCGAAGGGCGACGGAGTTCCCGTGCGCCAGGCGGATGCGCTGTACCACGGAGGCGCCGAGCCATTCGGTCGGCCATCCGTCCACATGGGCCTGCATGTCGTCTCCCTTGAACAGAGCGTCGTTCCAGAATCCGTACGCGCCGATGCTCGGGTTCAATCCGAAGTCGAAGAACGCCACGGGGAAGACGCCAGCCTTGTGATCGGGACCGAACGTGAAGAAGTCGTAGAGCACGTGAGGGATGTTCGCGCGCTCGGCGGCGGTGATCGCCGCGCCCACCGGACGACGAATCAAGTACTCCGTCGTGAAGTAGATCGGGGCGAACACGATGCGCGGAATCCAGAGCAGATCTTGGCCCAAGGTCGAAGGCGCCGGCGGGCGCCCCTGGTAGTCGGGCAGCGGGCGTTTCTCGGTCTCGTCGGCGAGGCCGACGGAGGCGAACAGAAGGCCGGCGAGCGCGAGGAGTTCACAGACGCCACCGAAGAATCCCGAACCCGACGTGCGCCTCACGGGTTTCATCAGAAGACCCCCACCCATCCCGCGGCCGCGCCGCCGGGATACGGGAGCAACGTCGGCGCGGCCCGGAGATCGCCGACGGTCACCTCGCCGAGCGGGCGCCCGCTCCCGAAGCCGAAGTGCATGACTGCCGGCAAGACGTAGCCGGACAGGAAACCGTCGAGCCAGCCGACCATGACGTCCGAGGCCCAGTGTTCGTCGTAGACGAGCCGCAAGATGCCCGTGGCCATGGAGACCGCGATCATCGTGAGGCACGGCGCGAGGTCGGCGGCTCCACCCCCGAAGAGAGGCAGGTGCTGGTGGTGGATGCACACGAGCCCCGCCGTGGTGGCCGTTGCGGTCGCGTGGCCGCTATAGAAGCTACGAAAGTCGTTGCCGCTCCCGCAGGTCTGCAGCACGTGACCTTCGGCGTCGCGCACCACTCCGTCCTGACAGCTGAGGGTGTAAGGCCGGGCGCGCCCGACGGAGTGCTCGGCGGCGAGGCTCACGAGCCCCGCGACGCCGAACGAGTTGAAGTCGATGACGGCGAGCTGCCAGGCGACGTCCGCGTTCTGGTGGAGACCCGCCGCGGCGAAGTAGTCGTCCACGACGAGCGGGACGAGCGCTCCCGCCTTGTACATGATGTCCGTGGAGGTCGAGGCGAACGACTGGATCGAAGCCGTCCGCCCCCGGAACGTGTCCCTCGCCCACGTGTCGAACAGGATGGGGCGTGTCCATGTGGCGTGGCTGGGCAGGGGTACGTGGTCTTCGAACTCCGTGTCCCCGACCGTGAGCGCGAGCGCCGCGATCGTCTCGGCCAGCTTCACCCTCGGCCAGTCGGGGCTCCATTCGACGTCGTCGGGGTCGGCCGCCCTGACGACCGACGGGGAGACCACGAGCAGGGCGGGTACGGTCGCCAAGGAGCAGAGGGTTCGTCGCGAAATCATTGATTTGACCTTGCGCGCAATCGCGGTCTTGCAGGCGTGCAATCACCGCTTGATTCCCGTCAAAAGGCGGTTCGCGTGTTGGCTACGCCGTCCCGGCACGCACCTCACCGCCCTGCTGAGCAACGAGCTCCGCTTCGGGCGACGCATCGCGGAGGCCGTCGAGGGGCTCACCCGCGCGTTTCCGGTTCTCCGCGCCGATCCGTACGGCCGCCACGATCCAGAGAACGATGAGAAACAGGTTGAGGGCCACGAAGACCCTCGGCGACAAGGCGGCTCGAGTCGCCCCCAGGATGGCGAGACCCGTCAGCGCGTCGCCCGCGCGGACGACGACCGTGTCGATCGCCGTCTTCCCGACGTACTTCTCGGGCCGGGTCGCGTCCAGGAAGAGGGCCTGACGGGCGGTGTTCTGGAGCGAATATTCGAGCGCGCTCTCGGCCACCTTTCCGATGCAAAGGACAGCGAGCAGCGGGGCGACCAGGAACACGGCGGATTCGCCGAACGCCACGGCCGGCAGGACGAGGAGCGCGACGCCGATCCCGGCGCGCTGAACGACGCGGGAGACCACGAGGAGCTGGAGAACGAGCCCGCCGAGGTTGACCCACTGGAAGTAGTTGGCCTTGAAGGTCGTGACGAACAGGGTCGCGTTGGCGCCCTTCGCCTTGGCTTCGGCCACGGCGTCGAGCAGCGTGCGGTCGAGGACGTAGTCGCCGTTGCTGCGCACCCAGTTGAGAAGCAACGTGAGCGCCGCGATCCAGAGCAGGTATTTGTCCCGGAGGAGCAGGTCGAGCACGCGGGCCGGCGCGAGGGGCGCGTCGACGTGCGCACCTGCCGCCGCCGCGCTTCGGGGCTTGGAGCGCCCGGCCACCCACCCGAGCACGACTCCGCACGCCAGGAGCACCACGGCCGCCCCGCCGATGAGGGCTGCGGGCCCCTTGGGAGCGAGCTCCTTGGCGATGCGCGCGCCGATGACGGCGCCGAGCGACGCCCCGACGCCCAGGAGTGCAAAGAGGCGCTTGCCTTGCTCCGGCGTGTACACGTCCGCGGCCAGCGTCCAGAACTGCGAGACCGCGGTCATGTTGAAGACGCCGACCCAGAGGAAGAACGGCACGCCGATGGTCACGCCTGCGCGGGCCAGGAGGGCAAAGAGGACGAGGTTCGAGGTGAAGAACAGGAACACGGCGAGGAGCAGCTTGCGCGTGCCCACACGCTCGGCGAGCCACCGGTAGGCCCGCACCACGCCCACGAGCAGGAACGCCTGGCCCGCGGCGGCGTACTGCTTCACCTCGGCGCCCCCGTGGAGGAGGATGAGGGGCTCGCGCGCGGTCTTGACCAGGTAGTAGCTGATCAGCAGGAGGAACCCCGTCGCGGTCATGGCCATGACCACGACGATTTCGGCGGGCTCCACGCGCGCGAACGGACGCAGCAAGAGGGCAAGCCAACGCTCGATCCGCGCCGCGGGGGCAGTCGTCGTGTCTTCCATGTGCGGGCAGCCTTTCCGGCGGACAGGTCCACGGTCCCGGGCCCGGCGACGCGCCGGCCCGAAGAACCTTCGCGAAACCTAAGCCGGCGGCCATCCCCCCACCGTGGAACCTCCGGCGAACGCGCGTCGAATCTCCGTCAAAAGTGGGCGCGTCCGTCGACCCAGGGCTCCCATGACCAGGCGTCCACGAGGACGGGGCGCGCGTCCGGGGCAAGGGGATCCTCGAGCCCGATCACCCACGCGTCCACGCGGCTCCCGTCGCGCCGCACCCGCATCCGCACGAATTGCTTGAAGCCGGGATGAGCCAGGACGGACATGGCGAGCGTGCTCTCGAGGCCGAGCGCCGAGAGGGCGGCGAGCAGCGCGCCGAAGGCAAACGTCGCCAGCGGAATGGCTACGACGAGGACCAGCGCGGCCTGCGTCCACCCGTTGCAGTGGAACCCCGCCAGCTCCGCCATGCGCATGACGAGCGCCGATGCGGCGATGGGTGCGCTCGAGATCCAGACGCCGACCGCGATCGCGAGGGGTACGGTGAATCGCTTCTGGTTGACCTGGTGGCCGCTCGTGAACGCCGCTCCGATGGCGAGGACGACGGCCGCCACGGTGGTCGCGGCGAGCAGGCCCGCGGGCGCGGCAAAAGCCCATTCGCCGACGGCAAGCAACGGAGCGAACAAGATCAACAGCACGACGTGCGGGATGAAGCCCGCGCGACCGAGCGCGACTTCGAAAGGGACGCGCCAGATCAAGGCCCGGGTCGCGCGCTGGCCCGGCCACTCGTGCTCGGGCGCTCTCGGCCCGCGCCGGCTGAGGCGAGCCCCATGGAGGAAGGCCCCTCCCCCTCCGGAGGTGATGTGAAGCGAGGCTCCGACGCGCAGCCGCTCGTAGTGATGCAGATCGCCGGCGATGCAAAGGTGGGGAGTGGTCTCCAGATCGAGGTGGACCGCGCGCGCCATCGCGACGCCGGTCTTGCTCGGCTCGAGGTGGGCGTATACGGGATCGGGGAAGAGCACGATGCGCCTGCGGTCCGGGTTCGCGGCGCGCCGGCGATCGAAGTACCGCCGCTGCCGATAATCGATCGAGCGGAGCTGGCGATCGAGCCCCCAGAGGTCGAGGCGCGGCGCGAGCGGCAGGGCGAAGTAGCTCGCCTCCTGGACCGGCACGTAGCCGTCGAGCGCGAGAGTCCGCCGCTTCTCGAGCTGCCCGACGCGCACGAACTGACCCGCCCAGTGAAGGGTTCGACGCAGCCCGCGCGACGAGCGTCCGTCCGATGGGGTTCGCGGAGGGTCCAGGCGCCGGCGCATGAGGCGGCCGAAGCCATCGAGCCCGTTGTACCAGTCGTGGTTCCCGGGCACCCCCATGAGCACGCGCCGGCGCCCGTCGCGACCCTCCACGAGCGCGCGGTTGAAGGGGGCGACGAACCGGTCGTAGATGTCCGCATCCGTCGCCACCGGGTAGGCCACGTCGCCCCCGTGAAGCAGGATGTCCGCGCGGCCGGCGTTCACCACGTCTTGCCCGCCGCGGGGATCCGGATCGGGGAGCGCGAACGTACCCGCCACGAGGCGCCCGACGGCCTCGCTGACCGACACGTCGTCGCCCGTATCGGCAATGAAGTCGATCCACAGGTCGCGGTCGAGGAGCTCGGTGAGCGACTCGCCCTCGAGGCGAGCCGAGTCGTCGACGAGCACCTTCGCGATTCGCCTCGCGAGCGCGTCCGGCACGTCCGGCTTCATCCAATCGCGCGCGTCGATGTCCTCGGTCGCGATGATGCTGGCTACGAGATGATAGAGGGGGCCCCAGAAGCTTCGAAAGCCGAACCAGGCCACGCCGCGAGGCCGCCTCGAGCCGCGCGTCGCGGCGCGAACCGCGCGGTCGGGGGCCGCGGGTTCGAGGGCGGTCGGAGGCTTCCAGGGAGCCCGGAAGTCGCTCATGGTCGACCATCGCCTTCGCTTGGGCGACGAAGGAAGGCGGATTTCGAACGGCCGCGGCTCGGGGGCGTCACGGCGCCCGACCGGAGCCTCGCGACGGGCTGCCCGACGGAGACGCCTTCGCCTTCCGCGACCGCAATCCCCAGAACGACGCCATCTCGAGGAGCGACGACGGGCGTGTCGTCGAGTTCGATGCCCGCGACATCGAGCGCCGCGCGCGCCGCCTCCTCTTCTGCCAAGCGGCACGGGAGCTGGCGGCCTCGAACGCCGCCTCGGTACAGGCGAGGCGCGCCTCCGCGAGCCCGCCGTCCAGGGTCGCGAGCACGTCTCCCTGCCTCACCGCTTGATTCGGCGTGACGTACCACCGGGCCGCGTGCGACGGGATCGTCGTCGTCAAGGCATCCGGAGAAGGCGGAGGGGGCGGTCGCGGGGTGATGGCCACCCCTATAGCTATGCCACAGGCGAGGATCGCGAGACCCACGGCGGTCATCCAGACCGCCGTGGGCGGGAGGATCCTCGAACGTCGTGCGGTGGTCGACATGGCCGCGTCCTTCTCGCTCGGCTCACGCCCGCGCGCGGGCGAACACCCGGCCGACCGCGTCGGAAGCCTTCGGCGCCGTGCGCGCATGGAGCACGGGCCGGTAGGCGTCGCGGTACGACCAGGCGAGGAAGACCTCGAGGCCGAGGAGTTCATGGTTGTGTTGCCTCGGGGTTGCGAGGGCCGCGTCGACGAGTCCGCGCAGCCATCTGCCCAAAAACTACGGGCTGGGCCGATTGACCACCGTCGAACGTCCGGCGGATCCCCGTCAAATGGCGCCCGCGACCCTTCTTGCGCGGGGCACGTATTCCGCAAGCGGAGGCCCGCGGGTGAGGCGTGGTCAGCCGTGACTCGTCGCCGGTGGGCGGTGTTGAGAAGCGCCGGCAACATGTCTAGCCTCCGGAGCATCAAGAGCTACGGGCCCAATTGTTGTCCTTCCCCCCCTTCCGGCTGGATCTCGATTCGGAACGCCTCTGGAAGAACGACCAGGAGGTCCGCCTCCGGCGGAAGCCCTTCGCGATCCTTCGCTTTCTCGTCCAGAACCCGAAGCGGCTCGTGACCCACCGGGAGATCGTCGAGGCCGTATGGGGCAAGGTCGCGATGAGCGAGAGCCTGCTGCGGACCCACATGCACGATCTCCGCGCCGCGCTGGGCGAAGGGGTCGTGGAGACCGTGGTCGGACGGGGCTACCGATTCTTGGCCGAGATCCAGCAGGTGTATGGCGAGGATGCTGGGTTTTCCGAACCCCCGCCGCAGAGCGAGTCGAGCCAGCGCGTCGTGGGGCGCGAGTCCGAGCTCGAAGCACTCCTGGCCGCCCTGCGCGCGGCGCGAGACCGGAAGCGCACGGTGCTCTTCGTCACGGGAGAAGCTGGGGTCGGCAAGACGACGCTCGTCGATCTCTTCCTCGAGCGGGCGAGCGAGCAAGGTAGGTCGCTCGTGGGCCGGGGCGCGTGCGTCGAGCAGTACGGGAGCGGGCAGGCGTTTCTCCCGATTCTCGATGCGATCGGCACACTCTGCAGGGGTCCGAGCGGCTCGCGCGCCGTCGACGTCTTCGCGGAATACGCGCCCACCTGGCTGGCGCAGATGCCCGCCCTGGTCCGGCCGGAGCGGCTAGCCGAGCTGCAGCACCGTGCGAGCGGGGCGACGCAGGGCCGCACCCTGCGCGAGCTCGCCGAGGCGCTGGACGCGCTGAGCGCCGACGCACCGGTGATCCTCGTCTTCGACGACCTGCAGTGGACGGATCCGTCGACAGCCGAGGTCATGGCCATCCTGAGCAGCCGTCGCGAGGCGGCGCGGCTAATGTTGCTCGGCACGTACCGAAGCTCGGAGGTGCCTCGGGGCCACCCGCTCACGAGAGTGACCGGAGAGCTCATCGCGCGACGCCAAGCGTCTTCCATGGCTCTCGACGGACTTGGGGCGGAAGCCGTGGACGCGTACTTCGCCAAGCGCTTCGCGCGCCATCGTTTTCCCGCCGACCTGGCGTCGACGGTGCACCGCTCGACGGGGGGCAACCCGCTGTTCATCACCACGCTGGTGGACGACCTCGAAGGCAAGGGCCTTCTGCGCGAGCGGGAGGGTCAGTGGGAGCTGTCGACCAGCGTCGAAGATGTGGCCGCGCGCCGGCCCGAGAGCATTCGCCGCCTCATCGACACCCAGATCGATCGGCTGCCCGCCTTCGAGGAGCGCATCGTGGAGGCCGCGGCGGTCGCCGGGATCACCTTCGCCGCGGGAGTGGTCGCGCACGCCCTCGACGCCGACGTGGACGAAGTCGACTCGGCCTGCGAGTCCCTCGCGAACGAGCGGCGATTCCTCCAGTACGTGGGAACGGAGACCTGGCCCGATGGCACGATCCAGTCGCAGTACGCCTTCGGGCATTCGCTCTTTCAGCATGCGGCGCTGACGCGAAGCACGTCCGCGAACGTCCGCGTGCGGCACCGAAAGATCGCGGAACGCCTGGAGGCCGGGCATGCACCGCGCGAGGAGGAGATCGCGGCGGCGCTCGCGGTCCACTTCGACCGGGCGCAGATGCCGGCAAAGGCGGCGCAATACCATTCAGCCGCGGGCAACCGCGCGGGGCGCCGATATGGCTTGCTAGAGGCCATCGCTCACTACGAGCGCGCCTGCGCGCTCGTCGCAAGCCTGCCCGAGACTCGGGCGCGCGATCTTCTGGAGATGCGCGCCAAGCTCGCGCTCGGGTGGCGCGTCTTCCAACGCGACGGCTCGCCGGACGCCGCCGTCTCCGTACTCGACCGAGCCCGGGAGCTCTCGGCTCGGCTCCACGAGCCGGTCGCCCTCACCGAGGCCCTGATCCGCCTCGAGGCGGTATGCATGGTCCGCGGGGACATGGCGAAGGCCCGCGAGCACGCCCACGCCGTGGCTCCATTGCTGGATCAGGCGCCGGACGCTCTCCGGAGCTTCGGCGAGGAGCTCGAGGCGATCCGGGTTTTAATCGAAGGAAATCCGCGGGAGGCGCTCCGCCGCTTCGAGGGACGCGGGCTTCTCGGGCCGACGGGAGACATGCCGGCCCTCGGCCCCCCGGGGTCGCACCTGATGGCGATGTCGTACTGTGCCTTTGCGCTCTGGCTCGCCGGCAAGCAGGACGGCGCCGTCGAGATGGCTCGAAGGGGGTACCGCGTGGCCGAGACCCTCAACGACCCCTGGGAGCGAGCGGCCCTTCTTAGCGACTGGGCCGCGCTCCACGCGTGCCGAGGGGAGCCCGCGCGAGCACAGGAGCTCGCGCGTCGTTCTCTCGCCCTGGCCGAGCAGGGAGCCTTCGGCATGTGGCGGCACCGGGCGGATCTGGTGCTTCGGTGGGCGGAGGCCGAGCTTGCCCCCACCATGCCGAAGGACCGCGCGGAGGAGCTCCTGAGCAGGCCATGGGAGAGCGTCGCACTCGGCCGGACCCTGCCCTCGCTCCTGCACGCGGCGACGTATGCCCGTCTCGGCCATGCCGACGAGGCGCTCGAGGTGATCGAAGAGGCTCTGGCGTCCCTGGCACAGGGCGAAGAGCGCTGGCTCGAGGCCGAGCTTCACCGTCTGCGAGGCGAGCTCCTCGCCGTCCGGGACGCGTCCGACGCGGAGCGGTCGTTCGCGACGGCCATCCAGGTCGCGCAACGCCAGGGAGCCACGGCTCTGGAGCTCCGGGCGACCCTCAGCCTCCACCGGCTCGTCGCGGGCCGCGCGAAGAAGAAGGCTCGCGAGGAGATCGCGCGGCTCTTGTCGCAGGTTTCCGGCGGCGACGACTCTCCCGACGTCGTCGAGGCGCGCCGAGTGCTCGGCGGCTAGCCGGCCGAGCTGAACGGGCCGCTCGGGCACGATTGACGCGCATTTGACGTGGATCGACCGGAGGTTCCGCGGCGGTTAAACGCCCGGATCCGTAAGGTTTTGGAAGACGGAGACACGGCGCGCGCCGTTGCGACGCCGCCTCGGTCTCCGAAAAACCCACCGAGAAAGGCACACGATCATGAATGCGCTCTCACGTTTCGCCCCCACGGCGGCCCGGGTCGTCCTCGGCCTCGTCTTCCTCGTCTTCGGCCTGAACGGCTTCCTGCAGTTTATGCCGCAGCCGCCACTGCCCGACAGGGCCTTGGCCTTCATGGGTGGCCTCGCCGCGACGGGATACATGTTCCCGCTCATCAAGGGCGTCGAGGTCATCGCCGGCGCGCTCTTGCTCTCGAACCGGTTCGTGCCCCTGGCGGTGGCCCTCCTCGCTCCGAACGTCGTCAACATCGTGCTCTTCCACGCGGTGCTCGTCCCGGCGGGGCTCCCAATCGCCCTCATGGTGCTCGCGCTCGAGGTCTTCACCGCCTGGTCGTATCGCGACGCGTACGCTTCGATGTTGCACGCGCGCACGGCGCCCACCGCGCCGGCCATGGCCCAGCGCACGGCGGCCCACGCGGCTTCGTGAGCCGCCATCCGGGTCCAGGGAGAGACGGCTCTCCGCCAGGGAGGCTCGAGGTCGTCGCCTCGAGCCTCCCCGCGCTCGACACCACATGAGAATCGACTCCCTCAAGTCATAGGGGTTGCGAACATGGAACGTACCCGATGGATCGTGGTCGGCACCGACTTCAGCGCGCCGGCCGACAGGGCCCTGCTCCGCGCCGGGGAGCTGGCGTGCCGGCTGGGGGCCGCAGTCGCCTGTACCCACGCGTACGAAGACCCGCCCGAGACGGCGCCGCAGAGCGATCTGGCGGGGCTCGTGACGCCGCGCCTCGAGGAACTGGCGGCGCGCATGCGGGCCCGCTTCCCCAACCTTCGGGTGGAGTGCTTCGTACGTCGCGGCGCCCCCTGGGAAAAGCTCGCCAACGTGGCCTGCGAGCTCGGCGCCGACATGATCGTCGTCGGCGCGACGGGGCAGCACGGCCGGCCGAGCCTCGCGTTCCTCGGTAGCGTCGTGACCCGAATTGCGACGACGTCGAACCGCTCGATTCTCGTCGTGCCCGACCAAGAGCCGAGCGTCGTGACCCTCTCGTTATAAGCCTCTTTCAGGCGAGCCTCGGATATTTGCCACCCTCAGGAGACGACGATGATCAAGATTGGAATCGTATTGGGAAGCACCCGACCGGGGCGGAAGAGCGAGGTGATCGGCCACTGGATTCTCGAGCACGCGCGCAGGCGCACCGACGCGGAGTTCGAGATCGTCGACATCGCGGAGTACGGGCTGCCACTCCTCGACGAGCCCATGCCCCCCTCCATGGGGCAGTACAAGAACGCGCACACGAAGGCGTGGAGCGCCCGGATTGCCGGCCTGGACGGCTATATATTCGTGACCCCCGAGTACAATCACGGCCCGTCGGGGGCCCTCAAGAACGCGATCGATTTCCTGTTCGAGGAGTGGAACAACAAGGCGGCGGGATTCGTGGGCTACGGCAGTGCCGGTGCCCTGCGAGCGGTCGAGCAGCTACGGCTCGTCCTCGCCGCGACCCAGGTGGCCACCGTGCGCGCGCAGGTCGGTCTCTCGCTGTTCACGGACTTCGAGAACTTCACGGTCTTCAAGCCTGGCGCGCACCACCTCGCGGCGGTGAACGCGCTCCTGGACGAGGTCGTGGCCTGGTCGCGCGCGCTGACGCCGCTTCGTACGTAGGATTTGCGACGCCCATCGTCGGCGATTGTGCGGAGATCTGTCGGAGCTTTGAGCCAATGGATGCGGTCGGCACCGGCTATGCGCAGGGCGTCGACGGCGTCGGAACGGGCCAGCGGAGTCCGCGACGGCGAGGGGGCGAACGAGGCCCGACTCGCCAGCCGAACGTTCTCCATGGCCTGGTCTCGGTGAGGCGGTCACCAGCTTCGCTGTCGGCCCCAGCGAAACCGCGCCTCGTCCTCTCCCAGGTAGTCAGGGTCGAGGTACACGTGCAGCCGGGCGATGCGGTCCCCTCGGAACTCGAACACGTTGCAGAACCGTCCGCCGGGAGTCTCGCCGCCCTTCCAGGCGCCGCCTGCCATCCTCCCTTCGGACAGCCCCTCCACCGCGACGCGGTCGCCGCTCGGGACGAACACCAGGCCGGCGTAGTCGTGTCGGATGTACTCGAGGATCCCCTCGAAGCCCTTGACCATCTCGAGCAGTGTGGCCCGGCCGCGGCCGACGCCGAACTTCGGAAAGTAGAAGGTGGCGTCCTCGTGGAAGAGCTCCATGAGCTTCGGGTCGCCGACGTCGGCGAGCTGAAAATAGTCGCGGGCGATCGCGAATCTTTCGTTCGTCCGACAGTGACATGGTCGGCCTCCCCCGGTCTCCGGGCGCGTCGTTTCTTCCGAAGCTAGCGAGTCCGGTCGTTGACCTTCGCCGAAGGTTGGCCGAGAGGCGTCAAAATTGCGTCAATTCCGGCAGCCGAGGCCGGATGCCGAATTGGCGGACATTCGCGGGAGGTTTCACGGCAGTCCAGAGGCCCCCGCCGTACCAAGAAGGCATGACATGCGAACGATGGGTGGTGGTAGGGACCGACTTCAGCGATGGGGCGCAGGAGGCGCTCGAGCTCGCGATTCGTCTGGCCGAAGACTCGGGCGCCCGGGTGGCCTTGGTGCACGCCTACGAAGACGCCCCTGAGGCGAGCATCCAAGACGACCCGGTCCCGAAGCTACGGGTGCGACTCGACCAGGAGGTCGCTTTCTCGCGGGCGGCTCGCCGAGGGGTCCACGTCGAGCCCCTGGTGCGGCGCGGCCTGCCCTGGGAGAAGCTCCTGAACGTCGCGACGGAGTACGGTGCGGAGCTGATCGTCGTGGGCTGCAGCGGCCAGCGCGGGGAGTCGCGCGGCCTGCCGCTGGGCAGCGTCGTGAGCCGGGTTCTGGCTCTCTCCTCGCGCAGCGTCGTCGTGGCTCGAGCTCGCCTCGCCGCCCCGTACGACGCGTGACGAGCCACGCCGGCTACCGACCTGCGTCGAGGAGCGCCTTTGCCTCCACCAAGTCGCCCGCCTCGAAGCCTTCTGTGAAGGATCCGTAGACCCGCCGAAGCTCCTCGAGGGCGGCGCGATCGGTCCTGGCGCCGCGATCGAGCTTCGCGAGGCTCAGCGTAGCTCGTAGCTCGAAGGACTTCGCCCCCTGCTCTCGGGCGATCTCGAGCGCACGCTCGAAGGCGCGCTCCGTCTCGGCCTTTTCCGAGTCCTTCAGCAGCTCACCTCGCGACCGATGGAGCTCCGAAGACCAGGCCCGCTCGTCGGTCCGTTCGACGAAAGCGAGGGCGTCGTCGAGCTCCCGCAGCGCGCGTTCCGCGTCGCCGGCCACCGCGTAGACTTCCGCGACGAACGGCGCGAACGCCGTGCGCCCGCCGGGACCCGCGCCGAGCTGCAAAGCGAGCGCCGCCGAGAGCTCGTCCGCGTGCGACTGGGCCGTCCGCGGGTCAATCGCGGTGGCGGCCCAGTGGTGGATCGACATCGCGCGGCCCTGCCAGACCGGGGATCCCCCGTCGCGGCCGAGGTCCAGGGACCGGCGCGCCGCGGCGAGTGCCTCCTTGGCAGCGAGCTCCCACCCGCCTTCCGAGGGCCGGACCATTCTTCGGTCCTCCAGGTCGTCGACGATGGCTGCTGCAAAGAGCGGGTCCCCGCCCGTCATGTGCTGGATGGTGCGCGCGAGGTCCTCGGGGAACCGAGCCCCAGGGAATCGCCGCGCGAGATAGTCGGACACCGCGGCTGTCGACCAGGCCACGAGGTTCAGCGCGACGGCCCGCTTGCGGGTCGTCAGCTCCCCGATCACCCTCGCCAGCCCGTCGCTCCTCGTGATCTCTCCGGGACGGCAAGTCACCACGACGAAGAGGCGCGCAGGCTCGCGGCGCGCGCCGAGCATGGCGAGGAGATGCGATGAAGACGATTTGCCGCTTCTGCTCGAGGGACGCCTCGAAGAGCTGCTCGAGCGTCTCGACCTCGGCGCCGCGACCCACCAGGTGGGGCGGCGCGGGGAGCGCGGCCACGGACTTGGCGGCCGCGACCTCCGGCTCGGGCTTCTCCGTGTCGACCGCGAGGATGAAGCGGTACCCGCGCCCCACGACGGTCTCGACGGCGCCCTCGCCGAGAGCGCGCCGCACGTCGCTCACGTGAGTGTGGAGAAGGCTCTCGCTCATCGCGATCTTCCCCCAGACAGCCTCCACGAGCCTCCTCCTGGGTCACGAGGCGCCGAGGATGCGCCGTCAGATACCCAAGAATCGCAAACGGCTTTCGCCGGAGCTTGATCTCCTTGCCTTCCTTGAAGAGACGCTGGTCGCCGACGTCGAACCGGAAGGGGCCGAAAAGGCGAACGTCCGGAGAGCGAGCGTCCATCAGGGGCGCACCACGATGCGGAGAGGTCCGGTTGGTTGTATCGGGCGTATAGACTCCCCCTTTTCGGCCCCCGAGCACACTCCTACCAAAGGTGGATTGCCCATGAGCCCCGCGAGCACTACGGCCGCGGCGCGGCGACCTGCAAGCGGAGTGGAGCCACCCCATTCACTGTGAGATTCGCGCAAACCGTGTCAAAGGCTCGAACTCCGTCCTTGACCTGGTTTTGACGGCGATACGCACCAGGTTCCACGGCGGTCAATCCGAGCGGCGCCTAGTGTTTCTTCCTGCGGCTGCGCCGAAGCGAGTCCGCGCCGACCGAACGTCGAGGCGCGGAGCGCACGCGCTCCGTGCTGCACACAAGGAGAAACCGCTATGTCCGAGCTCAACGGCGTCACCGAGGTCAACGGGGTCAAGCAGTTCAAGCTCTTCGTGAACGGAGAATGGAGAGCCGCTGAGAGCAACAAGGTATTCGACGTCCATCAGCCTTACGACCGGGCGCTCTACGCGCGCGTCGCCGCCGGCGGCCGGGCCGAGGCGAAGCTCGCGGTCGACGCGGCCGCGCGGGCGTTTCCGGCTTGGGCGCAGACGACGCCGGCGGAGCGCGCGAAGCTCTTCTTCAAGGCCGCCGAGATCGTGAAGCGCCGCCGTACCGAGATCGCGCAGATCCTCGCGCAGGAGACCGGCAGCACGATCTCGTTCGCGACCTTCCAGCAGGACCTCGTCGCGGCCACCATCGAGCAGGCGGCCGGCTGGATGTACCTGCCGAAGGGCGAGGTTTTGGCGAGCAACGTCCCCGGATCGCACTCGATCGGCGTGCGCCGCCCGCTGGGCGTCGTGGCGAGCTTCACCCCCTGGAACGGCGCCAACGTGCTGTCGTGGCGCGCCGTCATCTCGCCGGTGGCCGCAGGCAATACGGTCGTCGTGAAGCCCTCCGAGTTCGCCCCGATCTCCGCGGGTCTGATCCTTGCGCAGATCGCCGAGGAGGCCGGCTTCCCCAAGGGTGTCATCAACGTGGTGACCCACGCTCCGGGCGTGGCCGGCGAAATCGCCGACGTGTTCTTCGACAGCCCCGACGTACGGGTGATCAACCTCATCGGCGGCGTGAAGACGGCGCGCATGCTCGCGAAGCGCGCGGGCGAAACGCTGAAGCGCACGACGATGGAGCTCGGCGGCTACAACCCGATGATCATCCTCGACGACGTCGACGTCGACTACGCCGTCCGCACGGCCACGTTCGGATCCTTCTTTCACCAGGGACAGATCTGCCTCAACACCCGCCGCATCATCGTGCAGCGCAAGATCGCGGGAGAGTTCCTCGAGAAGTTCGTGGCACGCACCAAGACGCTCCGGTCCGGGGACCCCCAGGACCCGCGGACCATCATCGGCCCGCTCATCACGCCGGCGGCCGTGAAGCTGGTCGACGATCGCGTCAGGGAGGCCGTCGCCAAGGGCGCGACCCTCCACACGGGCGGGGTCTTCGAGGGCCAGATCTATCAGCCCACCATCCTGAGCAACGTCCCGCTCGACGCCGTCGTGGCAAACGAAGAGACCTTCGGCCCGGTGGTCGTCGTCGAGGCGGTCGACACGCCCGAGAAGGCGGTCGAGGCGGCGAACCGGACCATGTACGGCCTGACGTCCTCCATCCTGGCGGGGAACACGTACAGGGCGTTCGATCTGGCGCCGAAGATCTTGGCCGGAATCGTCAACGTCAACTCGCCCACGGTCAACGACGAGATCCACGCGCCGATGGGCGGGGTGCGCGACAGCGGCTGGGGCCGCACCGGCCCGGACAGCCTGAAGGAGTTCCAGGACGTGATCTGGATCAACTCCCACAGCGGGCAGCGTCAATACCCGTTCTGAGGCAGCGTGGCCAGGCCTTGTGCCGCGCCACCCAATCGCAAATAAGAGGTGCCACATGATTCAGAATTCGAGCGAATACGCGCAGGTCCTCCTGGATCGAGCGGCGATGGGAGTACTGACCCGCCGCGGGTTTCTGGCGGCCGCCAGCGCCGTGGGCATGGTCGCCTGCGCTTCGGGCCCTGCCGGGGAGCAGGCGGTCGCCGCGGGGGAGAACCAGACCCGGAACCGCGCCCAGTCGAACGGTACGTACGACTACATCGTCGTGGGCGCCGGGGCCTCCGGCTCGGTGCTCGCGGCGGAGCTCGCGAAGACCGGCGCGCAGGTGCTGGTGGTCGAGTCGGGGGGCGAGGATTCGAGTCCGACGATCAGCAACCCCAGCATCTGGTTCTACAACGTCGGCGGCCCGCTCGACTGGAAGCTGCCGATCGCGCCGGCGCCTCAGCTCAACAACCGCAAGTTCAACATGGCTCTGGGTCATGTGCTCGGCGGCGGCAGCTCGATCAACGCGATGGTCTGGTCCCGGGGGCTCGCGGTCGACTACGACAGCTGGGAGAGCCAAGGCGCGGCCGGCTGGGGCTTCAAGGACGTGCTCCCGACGTTCAAGGCCCAGGAAGACTGGGAGGGCGGCGCCAACGAGTGGCGCGGCGTGGGCGGTCCCATCCACGTCCGCCGCTCGGGCACTCCCCATCCGACGGCGCCCGCCTTCCTCGACGCGGCACGGCAGATGGGCTTCGCCAGGGTCGACGACATGAACGGCCCGATGCGGCCCGGCGCGGGCTACATCAACATGAACATCGCCGCGGACGGCTCGCGCGTGAGCGCAGCGCGCGCGTTCTTGCGCCCGGTCCTCGGTCACCCGAACCTCACGCTGCTCCTCAACACCAACGTCACGAAGGTCACGTTCGACGGCGATCGAGCCACCGGCGCGGAGATCGTGACGGGCGACGCCGTGCGGAGGGTGGTCGCCACGCGCGAAGTGATCTTGGCCGCGGGGACGATTCACACGGCGCAGATCCTGATGCTCTCCGGCATCGGCAACGCCGAAGAGCTGAAGAAATTCGGGATCGCTCCGGTCGCGAACCTCCGCGGCGTCGGGCAAAACCTGCAGGATCACGTCCTGGTCTCGGGCGTCGTCTACAAATACAAGGGCAAGATGCCGGACCGCCCGGCGGACTCCAACGCCGTGGAGGCCGAGGTGTACTTCTCGAGCGGCGCGTCGAGCCATCCCGCCGACGTCAACCTGGTGCTCGAGCAGCTGCCGATCGCCACGCCCGAGGCGGCCGCCCGCTTCGGCGCGCCGCCCAAAGAGGGTTTCACCATCGCCCCCGCGCTGGTCCAGCCCACGAGCCGAGGTCAGGTGCGCCTCGCGAGCGCCGACTGGCGCGACGCGCCCGTCATCGAGAGCAACTACCTCTCGACCGACCATGACTTGGCCGCTCTTGTTCGCGCGATTGAAGTGGCGCGCGAGCTCGGGCGGCAATCCGCTCTCGACGGCGTCCGCGAGGCCGAGGTGATCCCCGGCCCGAGCGCCAGCAAGCAGGACCTGATCGATCTCGCACGCACCGGCTCGGCCAGCTTCGGCCACGCGGTCGGCACGGCGAAGATCGGCTCCGACGCCGACGCGGTGGTGGACCCGAAGCTCCGCGTCCACGGGGTTCGCGGCCTGCGCGTCGCCGACGCCTCGGTAGCCCCCACGGTCGTGGCCGCGCCCACCAACGCCCCCGCCATCATGATCGGCGGGCGCGCCGCACAGCTCATCACCGCGGGCTGAGGACGAGGCCGACGATGAGCGGAAGACTCGAAGGCAAGGTCTGCATCATCACGGGTTCGGGCGGGAGCATCGGCCGCGCGTCGGCGCTGCTCTTCGCGCGAGAGGGTGCCGCCGTCGTCGGCGCCGACGTCGACGGCGCGAGTGGCGCCGAAACGGAGCGACAGGTCCGGGAGCTCGGCGGAAAGATGGTCTCCGCGCGAGCGTCGACCCTCGCCGATCCCGAAAGCTGCAAGCAGCTGGTGGGCCTGGCGCGAACGACCTTCGGGAGGATCGACGTCCTCTTCAACAACGCCGCGCGCGCGGCGTTCAACTGGCTCGAAGACATCTCGCTGGCCGAGTGGCGGCAGAACATGTCCGACGAGGTGGAGCTGGTGTTCCTCCTCACGCAGGCGGCGTGGCCGAGCCTCAAGGAGAGCCGCGGCGTGGTGGTCAACACGGCTTCGCTGGCCGCCTGGTCGACCTTCGCCACGCTCCCCTCGCTCGCCCACAGCACGGCGAAGGCTGGCATCGTGGCGATGACGCGGCACCTCGCGATGGAGGGCCGCCAGCATCGCATTCGCGTCAATTCGATATCGCCGGGGATCATCGAGACGCAGCAGACGCGCAGGCAGCTCGATGACCCCGAGTGGGCCGGGTACGTGCTGGGGCGAACGATGCTCGGCCGTCTCGGCCGGCCCGAGGACATTGCCAACGCCGCGCTCTTCCTCGCGTCGGACGAGAGCTCGTACGTCACCGGAATCGACCTGCTCGTCGACGGCGGGGTCGGCGCCTGGTGAGGGCGCGACCGCGCGCTCGAACCATCGGAGAATCCTCATGACCGAGATACGTCACGCGTTGACGGCCGCCGATCGAGCGGCCATGGCGGCCTTGCGAGCCACGCTCGCGTCCGCGCCCCAAGTTCCCATGACCCGAGCCTCGTTCGATCGGCTCTTCGAGCAGATACCGCACGCCGACGGCGTGGAATACTCCGAGGCCGCGGTAGGCGGCGTGCGGGGGATTCTGGTGTCTCCCTGCGTCCCGCCGGGACGACGCCGCCATGCTCTACCTCCACGGCGGCGTCTTCGCCTTCGGCAGCGCCCGCGCGTTTCGCAACATGGCCGGACAGATCGTCGCGCGGTCCGGCGTGCCGGTCTTCGTGGCGGACTACCGGCTGGCTCCGGAGCACCCCTTCCCCGCCGCCCTCGACGACGCGCGGGCCGCTCAGCGCGCCCTGGTCGCCCAGTTCGGTGCGGCGCGCGTCGCCCTCGCGGGCGACTCGGCGGGCGGGGGCCTGGTGCTGTCGCTGCTGCAGGAGGACCTCGCCGTCGGCGCGGGCGCCCGGTGTGGCGTTCTTCTTTCGCCTTGGACGGACCTCGCGCTCGGCGGGGCGAGCATCGAGACGAAGGCGGCGGACGATCCGGTGTTGACCCGAGCGGCCCTCGAACGCGGCGCCCATCACTACCTCGGCGAGCACGATCGTCGCGACCCACACGCATCGCCGATCTACGGCCCCTCGGGAGGCACGCCTCCCATCCAGATCCACGTGGGGACCGCCGAGATCCTCCTCGACGACTCGCTCCGGCTCGCCTCGCGATATCGCGTCGAGGTGCATGTCTGGGAGGGCCTGCCGCACGTCTTCCCCGGCAGCGTCGGCCTGTTCGAGGCGGGGCGGACGGCGCTCGATCTCGTCGGGGCGTTCCTGCGTGCGTCGATTCCCCCCGGCACTCCCCAAACGTCGAACACGAGAGGACGGACATGAACCACGAGCAGATCATTCGCAATGCGTACGCGGCGGCCGAGAGGGTGGACCTCGAGGGATGGGCGGAGGCCTTCACGCCCGACGGGACGTTCACCGACATGTCGATCGGCGTCACCTACCGCGGACCGAGCGGACCCACCGGGGTGACCAAGACGGTCGAGGTCTACGCGAAGGCGTTCCCCGACATGCACCGCGAACTGTTCCGCTTCTTCACCGCCGGAGACGTCGTCGTCGTGGAGCTCGCGCTCCAGGGCACGCACAAGGGCCCGCTGCCGACGCCCATGGGCGTCCTCCCGCCCACCGGCAAGAGGATGGACGCGCCTTGCTGCGATGTCTTCCGCCTCGTGGGCGGCAAGATCCAGTCGTTCAACTGCTATCCGTCGGGGACAGTGATCTTCGCGCAGCTCGGCGTGCTCACGAACATCCAGGGGGCGATCGCCCGCTCCTAAACTGGGGTGCGGACGGGGAGCCCTCGCGCGCGGGGACGAGGGCTCCTCCCCGCCAGAGCGCTACGGGACGAGGACCGCGCGGAAGCGGACCTTGTTCGACGTCATGAGGCCGAACGCGTCCTCGGCCTTCTCGAGCGGGAACCGCTCGACGCGGGGTCGAACCCCCGCGGGCACGCTGAAGCGCAGCGTGTCCCCCGAGTCGAATCGGGCGGCCGCTCGACCACCCCGAGAGGCTCCGGCCCAACAGCAGCGCGAACGGGTTGACCGTCGGCGCCTCCACAAGCTCCAGCTTGCCGCGTGGCCGGAGACCGTCGACGGCGGCCGCGATCGCGGCGCCATGCGGCGCGGTCGCGAGGATCACGTCAGCGCCACCGACCTTCTTCAGCCCCTCGGCCGCGGGGGTCTTCGCGGTGTCGATGTCGTCGTGCGCGCCGAGCTCGCGGGCCAGCCGCTCCTTGTCGGCGCCGCTCGAGATGGCGACGGTTCGGAAGCCCATCTTCGAAGCGTACTGGACACCGAAGTGCCCGCGCCCCCCGATTCCCTGCGCGTGATCGCCTCCTGGAGCACCACCAGGCAGCCGCCGTCGTGCGACATCCCAGTCCCTTTGGACTTGACGCATCCGAGAAGGTCGCCACGCCTGCAGACGTCGCACTCGAAGCAGTGCCCGCCGTGCCAGTCTACCCCGACGCGCTCGTGGCCGGGAACGCGCGGGAGGGTCATGCCCGGGTAGGTAGGCGCTGGCCGTCGCCGTGGCATACGCCGCACGCCTCGACCCGGACCCGGACCCAACCGGGCGCGCACTCGAGAGATTGAACATGTGTCAAACCTCTGCGGCCCGTCTCTTCGCCTAAGGTGGCGCCGTGCCAAGCGAGTCGGGCCAGCGGTTCGGTCGTGCCCCGGCCCCGGGCGAGTTCCTGGCGTTCGGGCCGTTTCGACTTCTCCCGGGTGCGAGGCGGCTCGAGCGGGACGGCGAGGAGGTTCCGGTCGGCGCGCGCGCGCTGGACGTGCTCATCGCGCTCGCGACGCAGCCGGGCAAGGTGGTCAGTCGGGCCGATCTGATGTCGTCCGTCTGGCCCGACACCATCGTCGGGGAGGGCGTCCTTCGCGTTCACGTTTCGTACCTGCGCAAGGCTCTGGGCGACGGCAAGAACGGGGAGCGCTACATCGCGGCGGTCGCGGGTCGCGGATATTGCTTCGTCGCGCCCGTCACGTGGGGCGTGAGCCCCGCGGCAACCGCTTCGACGCGCTCACCGCCGGCGGCACGTGCGCCGACCGGTCTGGGAACGCCGCATGGCTTGCCCCCGCCGCTCGCGCGGATGGCGGGGCGCCACGAAACCGTCCAGGCGCTCGCCGAACAGCTCCTCCAGCAGCGCTTCGTGACCGTCCTCGGCGCCGCCGGAATTGGCAAGACCACGGTCGCGGTGTCCGTCGCGCACGCGCTCCTCGATCGCTTCGCGGGCGAGGTCCACTTCATCGAGCTCGGGTCGGTGGCCGATCCCGCCAGCGTCGCCGCAATGGTCGCTTCGGCCCTTGGACTCCCGGTGCCCACGGACGACGTGTTTCCCACGCTGCAAGGGCACGTCCAAGACAAGGCGATCCTCCTCGTGCTCGACAATTGCGAGCACGTGGTCGAAGCAGCCGCGAGGCTCGCGGAGCACCTCTTCCTGAACGGCCAGCAGGTGCACCTGCTGACCACGAGTCGAGAGGCCCTTCGCGTGGAGGGCGAGCACGTGCACCGGCTCGAGCCGCTGGAGACGCCCGGGGAGCACGAGGGCATGAGCGCCGAGGCCGCTAAGGCGTTCGCCGCCGTTCAGGTCTTCCTCGAGCGCGCGGCGGCGAGCGGCTGGCGCGGGAACCTCACCGACGACGACGTGCCCCTCGTCGCAGAGACCTGCAGGCGCCTCGACGGCGTGGCGCTGGCGATCGAGCTGGCCGCGAGCTTCGTCGGCGAACACGGGCTGCAGGCTACGGCGTCTATGGTGGACGATCGCCTCCGTCTGCTGCGGCGTCACGGGCGCCGGACCGCCCCTCCGCGCCAGCAGACGCTCGACGCGCTGATCGCGTGGAGCTACGACCGGCTGCTCGACGGGGAACGTGCCGTCTTGCGCGACCTCTCGGTCTTCGTGGGCGCCTTCCCAATCCGCGCGGCCCAAGCGGTGCTCCGCGACGAGGGCGACGACGTCGAGGGCCTGCTCTACGTCCTGAACGAGCTTGTCCGCAAGTCGCTCTTGTCCCCCGTCGTGGACAGCCCGGGCGAGTACCGCATGCTCGAGACGACCCGGGTGTACGCGCTCGAGCGGCTCCACGAAAGCCAGAAGCTCGCGCGCGTCAGCCTCCGCCACGCCGCGTTCTTCGAAGAGCGTCTGGCGAGCTCGCTCGGCGGTGCGAGTGGAGAGCCCTTCTGGGGCCAGAGCTTCGAAGTGGCGAACGTGCGCTCCGCTCTCCAGTGGTGCTTCGCGTCGCCCGCGGGGCTGTCGGCGGGCGTCCGGCTGGCCGCGGCGTCCGCGCCGATGTGGCTCGACCTCGGGCTCTTCAACGAGTGCCACCACTGGTGCCATCAGGCTCTCGACGGCATGGGAGCGGCGGAGAGGGGGACGCCCATCGAGCTCAGGCTTCGGGAAGCTCTTGCCAGCTCCGCTCTCTTCTCCTCGAGAGGGCTCCGAGACAACGTCCACCCTTCCCTCCTTCGCGGGCTCGAGCTCGCGCGGGCGTTCGGAGACGGCGACCGGGAAATCGCGCTCCTCGGATGCCTCAACAACTTCCTGATCCGGACGGGAGACTGGAGCGGCGCGCTGGAGGTGGCGAAGCAAAGCTTCGTCGCCGCCCAACGGGCGAAGACCACCGGCGCGGTGAGGGCTCACTGGATGCTCGGCCTCTCCCATCATTGCTGTGGAAACCTGGCGCTCTCGCAGGAGCACTGCGAAGCTGGTCTGCGCCTCGCGGCCACCTCCGGCGAAGAGCCGATTTTCTTCTTTCGATATCCCCAGGTGGTCCTCACGCTGGCCCGGACGCTGTGGTTGCGAGGGCAGGCCGACCGCGCGCTGGCGATAGCTCGCCCCGTGCTCGACGAAGCCCAGTCGCCGAATTCTCCCGTCGACAGGTGCATCACGCTCCTCCTCGCGGAGCAGCTCTTCGTCTGGCGTGGCGAATGGGACGAGGCGGAACGGCTCTCTGACATCCTCACCAAGCACGTCGAGCGCTACTCGCTCGCGTCGCACCGTGGCGTCGCGGCGTTCTTGAAGGGCGAGCTCCTCGTGAAGACCGGCCGGCCGCGGGAAGGGGTCACGTTGCTCCGGAGCGCCCGGTGGATGTTGAAGGGAGCCCGGAACGCCTCCCACGACACCTATCTGGCGAAGGCCCTCGCTGAGGGCCTGGCCGGATCGGGAGCGCTCGACGAAGCGCTCGACACGATCGACGAGGGGCTCGAGTTGGCGAATCGGAGGGGGGGCACGATCGGACCTACCCGAGATCGTTCGAGTCAAGGGGGTCTTGCTGGCTTCGCGTTCTCCGGCGGACGCCGCGGCCGCCGACGAGACCCTCTCTTCGGCCGTCGAGATCGCGCGAAGCCAGGGGGCACTCGCGTGGGAGCTCCGTGCCGCCACGTCTCTGGCCCAGGAGAGATCGAAGCGAGGCGGCGCGGATCGGAGGGACCTCGCGGCGGTGTACGGCCGGTTCACCGAAGGATGGCAAACTTCGGACCTTCGGGAGGCACGGGCGATCTTGTCCGGGCTCGGGACACTCGACAGCCGGCCGGACCCGCGCAAGGGACCGTGATCCGAGCATTTAACAATACTGAACGTGAACTGGGCGGAGGCGCCCATCAATGTGGGCGACCCGATGCATGACGGCGTTCGCCAAACGATCCGAGACGACGGGAACTTCGTCCTCTCTCGACGACAAGAGCGCGCTGCCTCGCGGCTCACGCTCTCGGTGGCGGCGAGGCACTCGCCCCCCGGCGCGGCCGTCCGGCGCCTCCGGCACGAGTACGCCCTTCGGAACGAGCTGGATCCGGCGTGGGCCGTCCGGCCGATCGAGTTTCTCGAGGAGGACGAGGGGCGGCCGGCCGTCATGTTCGACGACCCCGGAGGGGAGCTCCTCTCCGAGCTTGTTCGCCAGCCGCTCGAGGTCACGGCGTTCCTCCGGGTCGCCATTGGGGCGGCGAGCGCCGTCGGGCGGGCCCACGAGCGCGGTCTCATCCACCGGGACCTCAAGCCCGCCAACATCCTGACCGACGCTGAGAGCGGCCGTGCGTGGCTCATGGGCTTCGGGCTCGCCTCGCGCCTGCCGCGGGAGCGGCGCCCGCTCGATCCTCCCCAGGTCATCGAGGGCACGCTCGCGTACATGGCGCCGGAGCAGACGGGGCGGATGAACCGCTCGGTCGATTCTCGGAGCGATCTGTACTCGCTCGGCGTCACTCTCTACGAGCTCCTCACCGGCAGGCTGCCGTTCGAGGCGTCGGACGCGATGGGCTGGCTCCACTG
The DNA here is from genome assembly GCA_963797395.1 of uncultured delta proteobacterium. Classification (GTDB taxonomy): domain Bacteria; phylum Myxococcota_A; class Polyangia; order Polyangiales; family Polyangiaceae; genus Palsa-1150. The sequence goes on along the minus strand of CAWCPA010000006.1, from coordinate 1,062,474 downwards.
CCACCTTGCCCAGACCCCGCCGCGCGCCGACAAGGCGCGGCTGGACGTGCCGGAGCCGCTGGGGGCGATCCTCGAGCGGCTCCTGGCCAAGCCCCCGGAGCGCCGGTACCAGACGGCGGCTGGGCTGGAGGCCGACCTCCGGCGCTGCCTGGAATCGATCGAGCGGAACGGGCGGATCGACGCCTTCCCCCTCGGGGCAGCCGACGTCCCGGCGGGCCTCGTCATCCCCGAGAAGCTCTACGGGCGGGAGAAGGACGTCGAGACGCTCGTCGGCGCCTTCGACCGGATGGTCGGCGCGGGCGACCTCGAGGTGGTGCTCGTCTCGGGGCACTCCGGGATCGGCAAGTCCTCGGTCGTCTACGAGCTCCACAAGTCGCTCGTGCCTCCGCGGGGGCTCTTCGCTTCCGGGAAGTTCGACCAGTACAAGCGCGACGTCCCGTACGCGACGCTCGCCCAGGCCTTCGGGAGCCTCGTACGGATGATCCTGGCCGAGAGCGACGCGGAGCTCGCGCGCTGGCGAGCGATCATCCTCGACGCCCTCGGTCCGAACGGTCGCCTGCTGACGGATCTGATTCCCGAGCTCGAGCTCGTGATCGGACCGCAACCCCCCGTGCCGGTCCTCTCGCCCGGCGATGCGCAGAACCACTTCCAGATGGTCTTCGCGCAGTTCATCGGCGCCTTCGCGAGGCCCGAGCATCCCCTCGCGCTCTTTCTGGACGACCTCCAGTGGCTGGACGCGGCGACACTCAAGCTCATCGAGCGCCTGGTCGTGCGGCGCGAGCGGATGCACCTCCTCGTCGTCGGCGCCTACCGCGACAACGAGGTCCATGCCGCCCACCCGCTCGCGCTCGCCCTGGACTCCATGCGCCGGTCTCACACGCCGGTGCACGAGGTCCGCCTCGCTCCGCTCGGCCCGGACGACGTCGGGCACCTCGTCGCCGACGCCTTGCGCACGGACGTCTCGCGCGCGGGGCCGCTCGCTTCGCTCGTCTGGGAGAAGACGCACGGGAATCCCTTCTTCACCATCGAGTTCCTCGCGGAGCTCGCGCACGAGAGACTGCTCGGTCGCGACCCCTCCGACCGTTCGTGGAGCTGGGATCGCGACCGAATCCTCGCGAAGGGGTACACGCACAACGTGGTCGACCTGATGGCCACGAAGATCGAGCGCCTCGCTACCCCGGCGCAGCAGGCCCTGAAGGCCCTCGCGTGCCTGGGAAACAGCGCCTCGAGCGCGACGCTCGGCCTGGTCTGCAATGGAGCGCCGGGCTCCGTCGGACAGGATCTCTGGGAGCCGGTGCGGCTCGGGCTCGTCCGACACTCGGACGAAGCCTACACCTTCGTGCACGACCGCGTGATGGAAGCGGCCTACTCGCTCATCCCCGAGCGGGCCCGGCCCGAGTCCCACCTGCGCATCGGTCGGATCCTGCAATCGAACCTCGCCGCCGACGCGCTCGCGGACGACGTCTTCGATGTCGTCAACCAGCTGAATCGCGCGGTGGGGCTCATCGAGGAGCCGTCCGAACGACGTGCGTTGTCACGCTTGAACGTTCTGGCGGGAACGAAGGCACGGGCCGCAGTGGCCTACCAGAGCGCACGCAACTACTTCGCCCAAGCAGCAGCCCTCTTGCCGGGTGACGCCTGGGCCACCACTCATCGCGAGACGTTCGATCTCCACCTGCACCTCTCGGAGTGCGAGTACCTCGTGGGCCAGTTCGACCGCGCGGATGAGCTCTTCGACGAGATGCTGGCGCACGCGCGCTCGAAGTTCGACTCCGCGGAGGTGTCCGAGCTTCGGATGAAGCTCTATCAGGTCGCCGGGCGCTACGACGCCGGCGTGACCGTCGCCCTGGAAGCCCTCGCGCTCTTCGGCGTCACCTTCCCCGAAACGCCGTCGGGCATCGAGGCGGCGACCGCCGCCGAGATCCAGGCCTTCCAGGAGAACCTCGGCGGGCGCCGTCCGGCGGACCTCGCGACCGCGCCTGAGGCCGACGACCCCGCCGTCCGGACGATCATCAATCTCCTCGTCGGCTCGATCCCGTGCGCGTACATCGGCCGGCCCTCCCACTTCCCGCTGCTCACGCAGAAGGCCGTCAACTACTCGCTGCGCTACGGGAACACCGAGCAGTCGCCGTTCGCGTACGGGGTCTACCCGCTCATGCTCATCCCGCTCATGGATGACATCCCCCTCGCCTACGAGTTTTCGGCGATGTCGTTGCGGCTCAACGAGAGGTTCCCGAACTCGCGCCTCCAGGGCACGCTCCTGCACCTGCACGCGGACCACGTGCTCTTCTGGCGGCGGCCCTTCTCCGAGGGGATCCCCATCCTGCGCCAGGCCTTCACGGCGTGCCAGGAGGCCGGCGATCTCGTGTACGCAGGCTTCCTCGCGTTCGAGACCGTTTGGCAGTTCGTCGAGCGCGGCGACGCGCTGGACGAGGTCCTCGCGCAGTCGGGCCGCTACGAGCAGTTCGCTCGCAAGAGCAACAACATGGCGGTCTACGAGACGATTCGCCTCGAGCAGCAGTTCGTCGCGAGCCTGCAAGGCAAGACGGCCGACCCGCTCGGGATGGGCGACACGGACTTCGACGAGGACGCGAGCTTCGCCGCCGTGGTGCAGGCGACGTTCGGCTGCGGCATCGTCTTCTATCATATCATGAAACAGATTCTCGCCTTCATGCACGGCCGCTACTCGGAGTCGCTCGCGGCCGCGCATCGGGCGGAGCCGGTGCTCGGCGCCGCGATGGCGATGCCCATCGAGGCCACCTACCACTTCTTTCGGGCGCTCACGCTCGCCGCGCTCGCGCCGTCCGCGCCCCCCGGCGGGCGCGACGAGTACGCGCTGCTCCTCTCCGCGGCCGAAAAGAAATTCGCGATGTGGGCGGGGTACTGTCCGGAGAACTTCGGGAGCCGCCACGCGCTCGTTCGCGCGGAGATCGCGCGCGTGGAAGGCCGCGAGCTCGACGCCATGCAGTCGTACGAGGACGCGATCCGCTCCGCGCGCAAGCACGGCTTCGTCCAGCACGAGGCGCTGGCGCTGGAGCTCGCCGCGCAGTTCTACGAAGCGCGGAGCCTCGAGACGGCGGCCCGCGGGCACTATCGCGAAGCCCGCAACCGGTACGCCCGGTGGGGCGCCCACGCCAAGGTGCGGCAGCTCGAGCGGCTGCACCCAGACCTTTACGAGGGCGAAGTCGCTGTCGCCGCCACGACGACGATCGGCGCGTCCGTCGAGGAGCTCGACCTGGCCACGGTCGTCCGCACGATGCAAGCGCTGACGAGCGAGATCGTGCTCGAGAAGTGGACGGCGAAGGCGCTGACGATCGCTCTCGAGGACGCCGGCGCGCGACGCGGCGTGCTCTTCGCGCTCGAAAGCGGCGAGCTCCGCAGCCTCGCGGAGGCGACGATCACCGGCTCGGGCGTCGAGGTCCGAATGCTGGACGCCCCGGCCGTCGTACCCGACATGGTGCTCCGGTACGTCGATCGCACGCACAAGGCGGTCGTCTTGGACGATGCCTCGGTCCCCAACGAGTTCACGAAGGACCCGTACATCGCGGGCAGGCGCATCCGCTCCATCCTCTGCCTACCGCTCACGAAGCAAGGCGCGCTGCGAGGGATCTTGTACCTGGAGAACGACCTCGCGCCGTCAGCGTTCACGCCGCGCCGCACCGCGCTGCTCAAACTCCTGGCGTCGCAAGCGGCGCTGTCCCTCGAGAACGCGTGGCTCCACTCGGACGTGCAGCGCGAGAACGAGTCTCGCCGGCGCACCGAGGCCGCGCTGCGGCGAAGCGAGATCTTCCTGGCCGAAGCCCAGCGCCTCAGTCGCACCGGGAGCTTCGGGTGGATCCCATCGACTGGCGAGGTTCAGTGGTCCGAGGAGAGCTACCGGATCATCGGGGTCGAACGCGGGACGCCGCTCTCCCTCGACCTCGTGTACGCGCGCACGCATCCGGACGATACGCCCCAGGTGCGGGAGACGCTGCTTCGGGCGACCCGGAGCGGCGAGGCGCTCGACTACGAGCATCGCTACGTGATGGCCGACGGGGCGGTGCGGCTCGTCCGCATCATCGGCCAGTCGGTCCACGACCCGGGGAAGCCGATCGAGTACGTCGGCGCCATCATGGACATCACGGAGCGACGGGACGCCGAAGCGGCGCTGCAAAACGCGCAGGCGGAGCTCGCGCGCGTGATGCGGGTCTCGGCGCTCGGCGAGCTCGCGGCTTCGATCGCTCACGAAGTGAGCCAGCCGCTCGCGGCCATCTCGGCCGATGCGACCGCGGCCCTCAACTGGCTGGGGTTCCAACCCCCGGACATCCAGGAGGCCCGCGACGCGCTGACCGCGATCGCCGCCGACTGCCAGCGTGCGGGGAGCGTGCTGTCGCGGATCAGCGCGTTGCTGACGCGGGCGCCGCTGGAGCGGTCGACGTGCGACCTCAACGCCGTCGTGTCGGGCATCGTCCCCATCGTGCGTTCGCAGTTTGAGACCAAGGGCGTCTGGCTCGAGACCGATCTCGAGCCAGCGCTGCCGCTGATCCTCGGCGACTCGGTCCAGCTCCAGCAGGTGTTCATCAACCTGCTGCTCAACGCGGCCGACGCCTGCACATCGGTCGACGTGGATCGTCGCCGGGTCGTGGTCCGCACGAGGGTCGAGCGCCGGGACGGGCAGGCCTGGTCGGTGGCGACGGTGGCAGACACCGGCAAAGGGATCGACCCCGCGGCTCGGGCCCGCATCTTCGACGCGTTCTATACGACGAAGGCCGAGGGGCTGGGCATGGGGCTGTCGATCAGCAGGTCCATCGTCCACCGCCACGAAGGAGAGCTCACCGTCTCCGCGAACGCGCCAAGCGGAGCGACCTTCGCTGTCCGCCTGCCGGCGCTCCGATGACGGATGGGGCGCCCTCCGTACTCGTCGTCGACGACGATCCCTCCGTCCGGCAGTCGGTGGGGAGGCTCGCGCGTTCGCTCGGTCACACGGTCGTCGCGTTCGGGAGCGCCCAGGAGTTCCTCGCGAGCCTGGGCCCCGAGGTCCTCGGGTGCGTCGTGCTCGACGTTCAGCTCCCGGATCTGAACGGCCTCGACGTGCAGGCGCGGCTCGCGGAGCTCGGTCTGGAGCTTCCCATCATCTTTCTCACGGGGCGAGGCGACATCCCCACGTCGGTGCGTGCGATGAAGGCCGGCGCGACGGAGTTCCTCACGAAGCCGTTTCAGCCCGAGGAGCTGGCCAAGGCCATCGGCTCGGCCCTCGACGTGGCACGCCAAGTCCAGAGGGATCGCGATGAGCTCGCCGAGCTCCGCCAGCGCTACGAGTCGCTGAGCGCGAGGGAGCGGCAGGTCATGGCCAAGGTGGTCCAGGGACTCCTGAACAAGCAGATTGCTGCCGACTTCGGGACCACCGAGGCCACTGTGAAGCAGCAGCGGGCGCAGGTGATGTCCAAGATGCGCGCTCCATCGCTCGCGGAGCTCGTTCGGTTCGGCGCGCGTCTCCGGATCGACTCCGATACGCCCAAAGTAGGATAGGAACGCCCACCTGGGCCGCATAAGCTTCCGGAGTGTCCGAGAGACGTGGGAGCGAAGCCCGCTCCCCTGCAGAACCGCCGCTCGTTGCCGTCGTGGACGACGATCCTTCGGTCCTGCGGTCCCTGCGATCCTTGTTCCTCTCGAGTGGATTCCGCGTGCAGACCTTCCCGTCGGCCGAAGCGTTCTTGGAGAGCCCGGAGCTCGCGCAAACGAGCTGCCTGGTCCTCGACCTCAGCATGCCTGGAATGACCGGCCCGGCGCTCGCCTCGCACCTGGTCACGATCCAGCAACCCTTGCCCTTCGTGGTCCTCACAGCCGCGGGGGACGCCGAGACGAGAGAACGAATGATGCAGAAGGGCGCGGTGGCATGGTTGCAGAAGCCCGCCTCGGGCCCCGACCTGCTCGGCGCCGTTCGCGCGGCTTTGCAGAAGCGCCCCTGACTAGTCCAAAAGGAAGGTTCGGCCATGATGGCTTTCTCCAACGTCGCGCCGTTCGAGGGTCCCGCGTTCGCCGGGGGCCAGAGCGGGCCGGTCATCGCGTTCGCCGGCTTCCACCTGGACACGGACAGCGAACGCCTCATGAAGGATGGCGAATTGCTTCACCTACGGCGTAAACCCTATTCGATTCTCCGCTATCTGGCGCAGAACCCGAAGCGGCTCGTGACGCGGGAAGAGCTGGTCGGGGCCGTTTGGGGGAGCTGCGCGATGTGCGACAGCCTGGTGCGCACGCATATCCGCGAATTGCGCGTCGCGCTCGGCAGCGGAATCGTCGAGACGGTCGTGGGGCGCGGGTACCGCTTCGTCGCGGACGTGGCCTATGTCCGACAAGGCTCGCCGTCGAACGAAGCGCGCGCGAAGCTGCTCGTGGGGCGCGACTCCGAGCTGGCGGCCCTCCGGGGCGCCCTTGAGCGCACGTTCGAACAGCGCTGGGGGGCGATGTTCGTCACGGGCGAGGCGGGCGTCGGAAAGAGCACGCTGGTGGACCGTTTCTTGAAGCAGGCGACGGCGCGGGCGGCGCTGCATGTCGGCTGGGGGGCGTGCATCGAGTCGCACGGCGGCGAGCACCCTTACTTGCCACTCCTCGACGCCCTCGGGGCCCTGTGCCGTGGCCCCGGTCGCGATCGGGTCGTCGACGTGATGGCGAGGTACGCGCCCACGTGGCTGGCCCAGATGCCCGGGCTCGTGCCCGATCACCGGCTGGAGGAGCTGCAGCGCCGAGCCGACGGGAAGACCAAGGCTCGGATGCTGAGCGAGCTGGCCGCCGCGCTCGAGGTGCTCAGCGCCGACGCCCCGGTCGTGATCGTCTTCGAGGACCTGCAATGGGCGGATCCGTCGACCGCCGAGCTGACAGCGTTCCTCTGCCGCAGGCGCGGGCCCGCGCGCTGCCTGGTCCTCGGGACGTTCCGCCGCTCGGAGGTCCCCCGCGGCCATCCCTTCTCGAGGGTCGTCGGCGAGCTCCTCGCACACAGCGAAACTTCGGCGATCGAGCTCGATGGATTCGACGCGACGAGCCTCGACGGCTACCTCGCCGAACGCTTTCCGGGGCACTCGTTCTGCGCGGACTTCGCCCGCAGCCTGATGCGGTCCACGGGCGGCAAGCCGCTCTTTGTGATCGCGATGGTCGACGACCTCGAGGGCCGCGGCGCGATCGGGAGGAGGAGCGGCGTCTGGCAGCTCACGGCGGGCGTGGAGGAAGTCGAGGCGTACAAGCCGGAGAGCATCCTGCGGCTCATCGACGCGCAGGTCGATCGGCTCGACGCGCTCGAGCGACAGGTCATCGAGGTCGGAAGCGCCGCGGGGATGACGTTCACCGCTCACCTCGTCGCGCACGCCATGGACGCGGACCCCGAGACCGTCGACTCGCTCTGCGAGACGCTCGTGCGCCAGCGCAAGCTGCTCCAGCACCTCGGCACCGAGACGTGGTCCGACGGCACGGTTCACTCGCGCTACGGGTTCGGGCTGTCGCTCTTCCGCGAGGCAGCCCTCCGGCGCTCCGCCTCCGCCCACGTTCGCCTGTGGCAGGCCAAGATCGCCGAGCGACTGGCGGACGGCCGGCGTCAGGAGAGCGCGCGCTCCTCGATCCAGTCGACGTAGAGCTTGCGCTCGGAGAAGTGCCAGGCGCCGTTCCTCTTCACGAACGAGTCGTCATAGCGGAGCGCCGCGATCATCAGGCTGCGTTTCTCGCCCGCGACCGTGAGGTGGTGCGCCAGGGTGTAGGCCTCGCCGGTCGCTCGATCGCCCGCGAGCGAGAGGATCGTGCTCTGCCCGACGAAGTGCATCGTGGCCGCGTACTTGTTCAGATCGGCGAAGACCGGGGCGAGCTGCGCCCGCGAGTGAAGCTCCATGGACGGCTTCGGGTCGCTGGCATTCATGAACACCACGAAGGAGGCGTCCTCGACGAAGAGGGCCATCTGTCCGGCGCCATCGCGGCGGTCGGCGCAGTGTGCGTAGGCCTCGACGAGCTCGCGAATGGCGAGACGGTCTGCGGCTTCGCGCGAGGAGATCGAATCGTGCTTGGCCATGATACAGGCACCGTAGCGGCCCGAGGCTGGGGGCGGCGTCAAACGTCGGTGAAACGCCGTCAATTCGTCGAGCGAGGCCGGCCCTTGACGCGTGTGACGGCGTTTGAGCGCCGACCCGACGGACGTTTCACGGCCGTCGGCGAAGGACGTTCGTAGACTCGTGGCCATACGAATTCGCAAAGACGCACCTCGGCCAGCTCGCGTTGGCGACAGGGGCCGCGCGGGGGATCGGCCAGGCGATCGCCATGGCTCTCGGCGAGCGTGGCGCCCAAGTGATCGTGACGGATTTGACCGTTCCTCACGAGACGGCCAGGAAGATCGGCACGAGCGCGCGTGGGCACTCCCCCTCGACGTCACCAAGGACGAAGACTGGCAGGTCATAGCTTCCCAGGCCCGAAGGCTGGGCGAGGTGAACATCGTGGTCAACAACGCGGGCGACTTCCCGCGTCGCCCCATCGACGAGCTGGACTTGCCGACGTGGCGGCGGACCATGAGCACGAACCTCGACTCTCACTTCCTCAGCGTGAAGCACTTCCTGCCCGGCATGAGAAAGAAGCGGTGGGGTCGGTTTGTGGGCATTTCCTCGAGCATGGTGGGCCTCGCGACACCCGGGATGAGCCACTACATCGCCACCAAGATGGGGATCATCGGGTTCATGCGCGGCCTGGCGAACGACGTCTCCGGCGACGGGATCACGGCCAACGCGGTCCTCCCCGGCCTGATCAACACCGCCGCCACGGCTGGCCAAACCGAGGAGCAGAAGCGCGCGACCTGGCAGAACCAGGCGATCCAGCGCCTCGGGGAGCCCGGGGACGTCACGGGCGCGGTCCTCTTCCTCGCGTCCGACGACGCTCGGTTCATCACGGGCCAGGCGCTCGTGGTCGACGGCGGTCAATATCGTATCGGCTGAACGGACATCGAAGGAGCATGGCCATGACGACGGCGCGGCCGGTCCAAGCACCGCGGGCACATGGAAGGCCGCGGCCCGAACGGCGTTCGACGGGGTCCGACGAATCCTCTCCGAGCCGTGCGCTCTACGGCATCGTCGGTTACTCGCTCGACTGGAGCGGATGTGGTTTGGCCGCGGGTCGAATCGTCGCGGCCCGTGACGGTTCCAAATGGGGTTGGATTAGGACCCCAATGACTCTGGCACGCCCGCCCGGGAGGGTACGGTCATGGCGGGAACGAGGGACCGAACGAGAAGAAGACGCGGTAGGACATCGTGCCGGAGTCGGTGGCGACGATGACTATCCTTCCTCTTCTCTCGGTCGCGGCCCCTAGCGCCCCTCGTCGAGCAGCGCCTTCGCCTCGAGGAGGTCGATGGTGTCGAGGCCCTCGGTGAACGACGCGTGGATCCGCCGCAGCTCCTTCAGCGCCGCGGACCTCTTCTTTCCCGAACGAAGCCTCGTGAGGCTCATCGCCGCCCTCAGCTCGAACGCTCTCGCACCTTGCGCGGCGGCGAGATCGAGCGCAGTCGTCATCTCTCGTTCGGCTCCGGCGACGTCGGACTCCTTGAGGAGCTCTCCGCGAAGGCGGTGCAGCTCCGACGCCCACGCTCGTTCGTCGCTCACTTCGACGAATCGAAGGGCATCGTCGAGCTCGTGGAGCGCTTCGCCGACCCGCCCGGCACGCGCGAAGACCTCAACGACGCACGGTGTGAGCGCCGTCCGCCCGTACGGACCGGCCGCCAGGAACGCGGTCAGGCCGGTGGACAGCGCGTCGGAGTGCGCCTTCGCGGCCTCGGGCTCGAGGACCGTCGCGGCCCAGTGGTAGAGCGAGGTGGCGCGTCCTTCCCACGTCGGAGCGCCCACCTCGGGCGCCAGCTTGAGCGCCCGACGGGCCATGTCGAATGCGTCCTGGGGTTCGCGGCGCCACATGTGACCGAGCGCGGCGAGCGTGAGCGCCGACAGGAGGAAGAATGGGTCGCGGAGCGACTCGGCGCGCGCGAGCATTCTACGGGCAACCGACCGGGCCGTGTCTGGCGCGCCGCTGAGCCACTCGAGCACGATCACGTGGCCTGCCCATAACCCGACGACCGGCGCGTTGACGATACGCGCCGTGCTTCTATCCGCGGCATCCAGTACGTTGCACGCCTCCGTGAGCGGCCCTCGAGCTCGGGCGAGCTGACCGCGGAACAGCCGCGCGGCGCAGGAAAGCACCGTCGCCTCCGCCGCCGCGATCGGATCCGCGAGGCGCGATAGGACGTCTTGCACCTCGCCCTCGTATCGCTCGACGCTTCGATGGTCGGCCCTCATGAAGTGACAGCGCTGTACGCCGAGGAGGGCGTCGAGCAGGCTGCGGTCGTCTCCCAGCTTGCGCGCGAGCTCGGCGGTACGGGTGAAGGTCTCGCCGAGGTGGGGATCGTGAAAGCCGCGCAGGGCGATGATCGCGGGCCCGATGTTCCTCAGCACGAGGAGCTCGTTGCGATCCACCTCCTCCGAGGCTCCGAGTCTCCCGATCAAGGCGCGGGCGTGCTCGAAATGGGCGAGGGCTTCGGCGCGCCCGAACCGCCGCATCGCGCGCTCGCCTGCGAGTTCGTAGTACCGAACTGCCTTGGCCACCATCTGCGCCTCGTCGTAGTGGCCTGCGAGCTCCGCGGAGACGGCTTCGGCCCCGGCGCCGTAGGCGGCTTCGAGACCTTCGGCGATGCGACGATGCCAGAGGCGCCTCGTCGCCGAAGGTACACGCTCCAGCGCGGCGTCGCGGTAGAGCGCGTGCGCGAACGCATAGTGCGCCTGGATTCGATCCGTCCGGCCCTGCCTCCGAGGCCGCGAACCGCAACAAGCGCTTCTCGCTGGCGAGCCCCTCGCAGGCGGTGTCGATTTCGTCGGCGGGAGCCCCCAGCGCGTAGGCGACGGCCCCCGCGGTGAACTGCACGCCGACGACGCTCGCCGCCTCGACGATGCGCTGTTCGTTCGACTTGAGGCGATCGATCTGGATGTCAATGAGCTGGCGCACCGTGTCAGGCCGGCGGCTGTCGACGTCGGTCATTTTCGCCGCCAGCTCCCATCCGCCGTCCGCTGGTCGGATCATCCCGCGCTTCTCCAGGTCGTCCACGACGGCGACCGCGAAGAGCGGGCTCCCGCCCGTCATGTTTCGGATGGTGCCCGCGAGCGCCTCGGGAAAACGGTCATGCGGGAAGCGCTGCGCGATGTACTCGGACGTGGCGGCGACCGACCAGGTCTCGAGGTTCAGCACGGTGGCCAGCTTGCGGGCCCTGAGCTCCGCGACGACCTTCGCCAGGCCGTCCCCCTTCGTGAGCTCCGCGGGACGGCAGGTGGCAACAACGAGAACGCGCGCGGGCTCGCGCCGTCCTCCGAGCGTGGCCAGCAGATCCGTCGTCGAGGCGTCGGCCCAGTGCATGTCTTCGAGCACGAGCACCAGCGGCTGTTCGGCGGCGATGAAGTCGAGCGCTTCGGCGAGCTCGCGAAGCATGCGGGCCTGGTTCGCCCCGTGGGCGCGGAGCGCCAGCGTCTGGAGGTTCTCGTCGTCGACGAAACCCGGCATCTGCGCGAGCCACGTCGGCGCGTGCCGCGCGAGCAGCTCGACCCAATGCCGGCTGTCCGGTCCGCGGCACAGCGCACCGAGTGCCTTGAAGACCGGCAGGTACGCCTCCGCCGCGCCAAGATGCTCGATGCAAGAGCCGCTTGCGATGAGCGCTCCGCCCGGCGCTGCCGCCTCGGACAGAAACGCATCGACGACTGTCGTCTTTCCGATCCCCGGGTCTCCCGTGACGAAGACCATCTGCCGCTTCGCATCGAGGGCCCATTCGAACGACTGCCGGAGCGCGCCGAGCTCGAAGCTTCGCCCCACGACGCTGGGCGGGGGGCGACGCATCCCGGCGTGCCCCACGACCGGCGCCTTTTGCTCGGCCGTCTCCATCTGGACCGGGAGAAGAAAGCGATAGCCGCGCCCGACGATCGTCTCGAGGACGCCCTCCCCCAGAGCGCGCCGCACGTCGCTGACGTGAGTCCGGAGGAGGCTCTCGCTGATGACGACGTTCTTCCCCCACACCGCTTCGACCAGCTCCTGCTGGGTCAAGAGCCGCTGGGGATGCGCGGTGAAGTACCGCAGGAGGACGAACGGCTTGCGCCGCAGCTCGACCTCCGTGCGGTCCCGGAATAGCCGTTCGTCCCGTACGTCGAAACGGAAGGCGCCGAAGAGGCGAACGTCCGGCGGGCGACCATCGCTCATTTTCTTGCGCGCTCCGAAAGCAAACAGCGAGCCAAACAACGTATTGACGACAAACGATGGACATTGTTACGGTTCATGCTCTGAATCTCGCGGCGAGATCTCGCCACTGGCGAGATCTCGCCGATTGCCGGGAGGGCCACGATGCGCGCGGAGGAGCCGTTCGAGATTCAGCTGCAAGCCATGCTGAACCTGATTCCGGCGAACGCGTGGTATGCGACTCGGTCCGGCGCCCTCGCGTTCGTGAACGAGCGAGGCGGGGACTATGGCGGCCTACCCAAAGACCATCCGCTTCGCTGCGGAGCGGACACCGGCGCCGCCTGGGATTCGCACATCGAGTTCTTGCACCCGGACGATCACGAAGAGACGCGCAGGGTCTGGTCCGAGTGCCTCCGAACCGGCGCCGCCGGCGACGTCGCCTTTCGCGTTCGCGACCTGAAAGGCGAGTACCGCTGGTTTTTGAGTCGCGCCGAACCTCTTCGAGCGGCGGATGGGTCTGTCCGTTGCTGGGTCGGGATCAACTTCGACATCGACGAGCTGATGCGAGCCGAGTTCTTTCTGGAGGAAGGCCAGCGGCTCTCCCACTCGGGGAGCTGGGCGTTCGGCCCCTCCGGCATCGATCACTGGTCCGCGGAGCTGTGTCGCATCTTCGGCATCGACCCAGGCGCCAAACCCCGGACCACCGAGGAGTACCTCGAACTCGTGCATCCGGACGACCGCGATGTCGTCGCGCGCGAGATGCAGCACCTTCTCGAGAACCAGACGGGATTCGACTTCACGGCGCGCATCGTGCGACCCGACGGCGCCGTCCGTCACGTGCGCTGCGTCGGCCGCGCGGCGCCGACCAGCGGCGCGTCCCCGACGTTCCTTGGGACCACGATCGACGTGACCGAGCAGGAGCTCTTGACGATCGCTCTGCACAAGCGCGAAGACGCGCTACGAAAGCGCGAGTACGAGCTGCGCCAGGTCGTCGACCTCACCCCACAGGTCGTCGCGGTCTACGGCCCCCGATGCGAGCGCGTCTACGCGAATCGCTGGGCGCTCGCCTACTTCGGCCTGACCCTCGACGAGTGGCTGAAGCTCCCCGACGGTCACGAGGTGCACCCGGACGACCCGGCGCGGCTCCAGGCTCCCATGGAAGCTGCGCTCGAGAACGGGACTCCGTTCGAACTGGAGACGCGCCTGCGGGCCGCCGACGGGAGCTATCGATGGTTTCTCGCGCGCGGTAACCCGGTTCGCGACGATTGGGGCGTGGTCACGAACTGGTACGTCGCGTCGACGGACATCGAAGAGCGCAAGAGCGCCGAAGACCGGCTGCGGCAGGAGAACGTCGCCCTTCGCGAGGAGGTCGACAAGGCCTCCATGTTCGAGGAGATCATCGGCCGGTCGTCGGCGCTGACCGCGGTCCTCTCCAGGGTCGCGAAGGTGGCGGACAGCAACTCCACGGTGCTGATCACCGGCGAGACGGGCACGGGGAAGGAGCTCGTCGCGCGGGCGATCCATCGCCGCTCCGGACGCTCGTCGAACGGGTTCGTCACCGTGAACTGCGCCGCCGTCCCGCGCGAGCTGATCGCCTCGGAGCTGTTCGGTCACGAAAAGGGCGCCTTCACGGGCGCCTTTCAACGCCGCCTGGGGCGCTTCGAGCTGGCCCACGGCGGGAGCCTCTTTCTGGACGAAGTCGGCGAGCTGCCGTCGGAGATGCAGATCGCTCTCTTGAGGGTCCTTCAGGAGCGCGAGTTCGAACGCTTGGGCGGTAGTCACAAGGTCCGTGTCGACGTCCGCGTGATCGCGGCGACCCATCGCAACCTGAGCCTCGCCATCGAAGAGGGCCGATTTCGCGAGGACCTTTTTTACCGACTCAACGTGTTCCCCATCGACGTTCCGCCGCTTCGAGAGCGACCGGAGGACATCCCGCTTCTCGTTCGGTACCTGATCGCCCGGTACGCACGGAAGGCGGGAAAGTCGATTCGGTGGGTAAACAGCCAGGCGATGCAGCGCCTTCAGGCTTACTCCTGGCCGGGAAATGTCCGCGAGCTGCAAAACGTCATCGAGCGCTCCGTGATCGTCTGCGAGTCCGACGAGTTCACGGTCGACAAGAGCTGGCTCTCGGCACGGCCCGCGCTGGACTGCCCGCTCAAGCTGTCGAGCGTCCTCGCAGCGCAAGAGCGGACGAGCATCGAGGATGCCCTGCGCGCGACCCGCGGACGCGTGGATGGGCCCTCGGGGGCGGCCGTCCGACTCGGGATGCCGCGCTCGACGCTTGAATCGAGAATTCGGGCGCCGAAGATCGACAAGGCCCGCTTTCGCGCGTGACCTGCGCCGAGGGCGGCGTTTCCGCGCGTTGACGACGTTTTGACGCCGATTGGCGCGAAGAGTCCGCACCCGTCAACCGTCGCAGCTCCTAGGTTCTGCGCAGACGCCGAGGGAACGAGGCGCCGGCCGTGGCCCACGCGCCTCGGAGCGAGCTCGCTTGCCCTCGAGCTCCGCCGCATCTCACCTGATCACCACGGAGCAACCCCATGTCACCGAATTCGAGACAAGCAGTCCGCTCGGCTGCGATCACGGGCGCCGGCAGCGGTCTTGGCCGAGACATCGCGCTGGGACTCGCCGAAAAGGGATACGCGGTCTACGGCACCGCGTTGACGGAGGCGGAGGTCCAGGACCTGAAGAACGCCTCGAGCGGCCGCGTCGGCCTGGCGGTCTGCGACATCACAAAGGAGGCGAGCGTGAAGGCCTGGGCCCAGAGCGTGTCGCTCGCTCTGGGTGACGACCGTGGCCTCGACCTGCTGATCAGCAACGCCGGCATTCTGACTCCCGGCCCGCTCGAAGTGTTGTCCCTCGACGCCGTCCGGCGCGAATTCGACGTCAACGTGTTCGGCGCGCTGTCGGTCATGACCGCGTTCCTGCCGGCGCTTCGGAAGGCGCGAGGACGGATCGTCCAGGTCAGCACGTGGACGGCGCGACTCCCGCTGCCGTTCAACGGGCCATCGGGCGCGTCGAAGGCGGCGATGGACGTGCTCGCGACGGTGTACCGGGCCGAGCTGAGTCGGTTCGGCGTGGACGTCGTGATCGCGGCGGCGGGGAACATGAGAACGGGCGGCCCGGCGAAGACAGCCGCGGCGCTTTCGCGTGTCCTGGCCGGGATGACGACCGAGCAGCGCGCGCTCTACGGGAGCACGTTCGGGGCCTTCGCGGACTCGCTCAACGCCATGCAAGGGAGCGGGCTCGATTCGCCGTCCGCGGCACGGCAGGTGATCGACCTCGCGGAGCAGACGCCGGCCCCCAGCGTCGCGCCCGTCGGCCCCGACGCGGCCGACATCCTCCAGGTGGTCCGCGAGAAGTCCTTCGTCGAGCAAGACGCGCTTCGCCTCCAGCTCGCCGGCCTCGGCGACGGCGGCGCCCCCCTCACACGTCCAACGACGAGGAGCAAGTGATGATCGAGATCGTCGATACGAGCGACCCCCGGGCCTTGCGCAATCTGCGCATGATCCAGGGCCACTACGACATGATGATCAACAAAAGGAACGCCGAGTACGGCACGCGCAACTTTCGCCCCGACTACATTCAGCACAATCCGCTGATGGCCAACGGGCGCGCCGCACTGGCCGAGTTCTTCAACAAGATCACTCACGACCGCACCAAGTCTCGCATCGTGGTGCACCGGATGATCGCGGCGGGCGACTACGTATGGGCTCACGCGAATTTCCTCCACTTCTTCAGCGACGACCCCGCGGACGCCGGTATCGCCGGGGTCGACATCTTCAAGATGAACGCGGAAGGCAAGGCGACAGAGCACTGGGACACCCTGCAATGGGCGGGCACCCCCAATGACGCCGCCCCCATGATCGGCCCGAACATCGTCCGCGCCAACTCGAACGGAATGTTCGAGAACAAGACGCCGTAGCCTTTTCCGGGCACGCGCGGTCACGACGCCGTGTCGGAGATCTGCCATGAGCCTCGGCGCCTCTAAGGCCAAGAGACCGCGTGCTGCCCTTCGACACGCCGCGCTGCTCGCCGGCCTGTCCATCGCGGTCCCGTCACGGTCGCTGGCGCAGGAGCACATCGCTCTTCCTCTAGGAGACCTCGGCCAATCGAACTTCCTCGACGGGACGGGCGGCCCTGGGCTCCTGACGCACGCGGCCGCTTCGCTGGACGACGCTCCTCGATTCGCCGGGCCGGACGGGAAGACGATCCCAGGCGGCCACTCGCTCGTCGCGTTCGTGGTCGCCGCGCACCTGGCCTACCTCCCGCCCATCGAGGTGCTCGGCGGCCACGTCGGCGTGGAGGTCGTCGTCCCGGTTGTGCCCTACCTCCGCGTACGGAGCCCCGGCGGCGTGGCGACCACGTCGGGCGTCGGGGACCTCACGTTCGGCCCGATCGTCTTCCAGCTGCCGGACGTCACCCTCTTCGGCCGCCCGTTCTCGGGCCGATTGTCGCTGGACATCACGGCGCCGACTGGCCGTTATAGCGCGACGGCGCCCGTCAACGTCAGCGACCACGTCTGGAGCGTCGATCCCTACTACGCGCTCACGTGGCTCGTCACTGACAAGCTCGAGACGAGCGTCCGGCTCCACTATTCGTGGAACTCGACGAACCGCGCTCCAGGCCCGGGCTACGACGCCACGACAATCCAGCCGGGTCAGTCCTTCCACATGAACGCCGGGGCGTCGTACCAGATCGTCCCCCCACTTCGCGTGGGCGTCGCGGGCTACTTTCTCCAACAGACGACGGATGCCCGCGCCAACGGAGAGCCGGTCGCGGGCTCTCGAGAGCGCGTCGCCGCGCTCGGTCCCGGCCTCCTGGCCATGGCTGCGGGCGCGCAGATCCTCGCGACCGCGTACTGGGAGTTCGCCGCGGTCAATCGACCCGCGGGTTCCGTGTTCCTTCTCTCTGCCCTCAAACCCTGGTGACTGCCATGAACTCACGAAGCGCACGAAACCTCGCGTCGTCGGTGGTGCTCGCGTACCTGGTCCCGTCCGCGATCACCTTGCCCCTGTCGTGGATAACGAGAAATCCCGGGCTCCGCGCGGCCGCGATGACCGTGATCCCGATACCGGGCGCCATCGCCGCCTTCGCGCTCGCGATGGCCCTGGCGGCGGTCTCGCCCCATCTGCCGAAGGAGTTCCCTCGCCGCACGTTGACCTTCGCGCTCGCCGTGGGCGTGGGCACGGGGATCATCGGAGCGCTTTCCCTTCGACTGCTGACGGCGCTGCACGTACTGAGCGCGCAGTCCCTTCTCTTCGCGCTCCCCGGTCCTCTGATGGGAGGGGTCTCGACCGCCGCGGGTTGGGCCCGGCTGCGGGCGCGACGGCTCCCCGAGCCGAGTCAAAGCGCACTGCACGCAACGTCGTGAATCGAACCTTCGGAGGAACCGAAAATGAGCATTGGGAACCGGAAGACGGGCACGGACACGACGGGGCCGGCACAAGTCGCCGAGCCCGACGCGATCATGCGCGCGAACATGAATCGCGTGTTCAACGAGCGGAGCGCGGAGCGACGCCTCGAGGCGCTGGGCGAGCTCTATTCCAGCGATGCGACTCTCTACGACCCCGAAGCGGTCGCGACGGGACGCGAAGCCATCTCGGCGGCCGTCGACAGCTTGCTCGGGAACTTCCCGCCCGACTTCGTCTTCACCGCGGCCGGCCCGGCCGTGGGCCACAACGGGGCAGCACGGCTCTTCTGGCGACTGGGACCGCCCGGACGTCCCGCAGTGGTCACCGGGACGGACGTCGCCCTCCTCGAACACGGACGCGTGACGTGCCTGTACGTGTTCGTCGACCCGAACGTCCGGTGAATCGCCAGGAAAACCAGGAGTCCACCATGATTGAAATTGTCGACACCAAGGATGCTCGTGCCGTTCGCAACAAGAACAACGTCCTCGAGCTCTACGAAATGATGATCAACACGAAGCGCTCCGAGGAGGGCACGGCGAAGCACGTCCGACCTTCGTACATCCAGCACAACCCCATCATCGCGGACGGATCGGTCGCGCTGGGTCAGTTCTTCGGCAAGGTCACCCGCGAACGGCGCGACGCTCGGGTCGTCGTGCACAGGATCATCGCCGCCGGCGACTACGTCTGGGCCCATGTGAACTTCCTCAATCTCTTCAACGATGATCCGAACGACACGGGGATCGCGGGTGTCGACATCTACCGGATGGACGCCGAGGGCAAGGCGGCCGAGCACTGGGACACCCTGCAATTCGTGGGGGACCCGCAAAACTCGGCGCCCCTGCTCGGACCGAACATCCCGCGCGCCAATGCGAACGGGATGTTCTGAGCAAGAAAGCGAAACCATACGCGCGCCACGTGCGCATTCATCGAAAGGCCAAGAAAGCATGTCATCGTCCACCAAGAAGTTCGGTCTCGAAGCGCTCCTCACTCCCGAGGAGAGCGTCCTCGTACTCATCGACCACCAGCCGTTCCAGTTCGCCAACCTCCACAGCCACGAACCGACCATGATCGTGAACAACGTGGTCGGCCTGGCGAAGGCCGCGAAGGCCTTCAAGGTGCCCACGATTCTCACGACCGTGACTGAGGAGCGGGGCGGTCACCTCATCAAGGGCATTCAGGACGTCTTCCCTGAGCAGAAGCCGATCAACCGCACGACGCTCAACACCTGGGAGGACAAGCGCGTCGTAGACGCCATGAAGAGGACGGGGCGCCGGCAGCTCATCTTCGCGGCGCTCTGGACCGAGATTTGCCTGGCCTATCCGGTGATCCACAGCCTCGCCGATGGCTATGACGTGTCGTTCGTCACCGACGCGTCGGGAGGGACCAGCCGCGAGGCGCACGACATGGCCGTCCTGCGAATGGTTCAGGCGGGCGCCACTCCGCTCACGTGGATGGGCGTGATGAGCGAGTGGCAGCGCGACTGGGCACGAGAGGCGACCGTCCCGGCGGTCGCCGACGTCTCCGTCGCGCACGCGGGCGGGACGGGCGTCGCGTTCCTCTGGGAGATGCAGCTCCTGAAGACGGGTGAGAAGAAGTAGCCTGGAGACCCGGAGGTCGGATGGGCGTACGTTTGCACTTCGGGAACCAACGCCCGTTCGGCCCACGGTCCACGCTCGTGCCGTAGCGGCTTCCGTGCCCTCTGCGTCCGCGTGCACCGGCTCCTGCGGCAGCTCGCGATTGCGCGCGCCGACGGCACGTACGCGAGCGCCTTGGCGCGCATCGCGAAGGTGCACCTGGTCCTCGACGACTTTCTCCTCGCCCCGATGACCGACGTCGAGCGCCGCGATCTGCTCGAGATCCTCGAGGATCGATACGATCAGTCATCGACGATCCTCACGTCGCAGCTGCCGCTCAAAACTTGGGCATCAGGCGATCGGAGAAGGCCCCACCCACACGTCTCCGATGGGGTGCTGGGGGCAATCACGTCCGCACAACGCCATCCGTCGGCCCTCCCCCCCGACTTGCCCGTGCGCCTCCGCCGCGGTTCGCTGGCGAACACCTCGCTTCTCGTCAGGCATCGCAACCGAGTGCGCGTGCGGCCGATGGAATGGGCGCGATGCCCACGTCCCCTCTCTTCCGCAGCTTCCGAGAGTCAGGTCCGTCGTGGCGCCGCGCTTGCGAGCGCCCTCGGATCCCTGGAGGAGTTCCTCGGGGACGATCGCGTCGTGGGAGATCCTCCTGAATGCCGACGGGCGCGTCTGGGTCGAACGGATCGGCGGAGGCCTGCGGCCAACCGCGACGCGCATGGCAGCTGCCGAAGCCGAGCGTTTGCTTCGCCTCATCGCCGCCGAGGCGTCCGTGGAGCTCACGGCGTCTACGCTTTCGCTCGCGGCCAAGCTCCCGATGCCCTGGGCCGCGCGCGTTCAGGCGTCGATCCCGCCGATCGTGGACGCTCCGAGGTTTGCGTTTCGAAAGCCAGCGCGGGTCGTCTTCTCCCTCGCGGACTACGTCGCCAAGGGGATTCTGGACGAGCGGCATCGCCGTGCGCTCGTCGAAGCCGTCCATGCGCATCAGAACATCCTGGTCGGCGGGGGGACGGGCTCGGGCAAGACGACCTTCACGAACGCGCTTCTCAAGGTGATCGCCGAGGAGACCCCGGACACGGCGCATGGGTGCTCGAGCCTCTGTGACCTTCACGAAAGGTGGCCTCCGATGAATCGAGTCCTCGCCAATCTTTTGGATCAGCGCTCCCTTCGGGCGGCGCAAGCGGCTCTCGTGGTCTGGCTTCTCTTGCGGCCGCAGACCGCCAGCGGGCAGCCAGCCGGCGGCTCCAACGGCGCGAGCGGCATGCCCTGGGAGAGCCCGCTCCAGAACCTCATCACGTCGCTCACGGGGCCGGTCGCGAAGGCGATCGGGATCGCGGCGATCGTCTGCCTCGGGATCGGCATCGCGCTCTCAGAAGGGGGTTCGATGCTCCGGAAGGCCCTCTTCGTGGTGTTCGGGCTCGCGCAGGCGACGATTGAGGTGGCCCTCGGCTCCAATGAGGGGAGAGCCGGCTCAGGCACACGGGCCGGCCCGCTCCTCGACAGCGCCGGCGATAAATGTCCCGTTGTTGACGTCGTCGCAAAATGCGACATATTTGAGGCATGGCGACTCGGGGTCTGCATGGCGTTCTCTCTCCCGCTTCCACCGCCGTGGGACAGCCAGGGGTGGAAGGTGAAGATCCGCGATCGCGAGCGGCTCGAGCCTCCGCACGTCACGGTGCTGCACCGGACGCGCGCCTGGCGCTGGAACCTGCGTACCGGCGGCTTCCTGGACGCGGACCCGCCGCCAGGAGACGTTCCGACGGAGATCATCGCGGTCGTCTCCGCGAACCTGACTCGGCTCCGCGCGGAATGGGATGCGATGTACCCGAGCAACCCGGTCATGGCGCGGAGGGGGGACGATGAGTGAAGCCGTCTTCCTTCTGGATCAGGACGAGCGTTGGGCGAAGCGCTTCGCGGCGCTCCGCCCGAAGGTCCTGCACTCGTCCGAGGAGATGCGCGAGGCGTTCGGAAGAGGTTGGCGCCGGGCCTTGTGGATCGCCCCGGCGGCGAGTGCGATGCGGCGCCTCGGGGCCTCTCTGCATGGATCGCGCAAGGGCGATCAGCGGCTTCTCGTGCTCGGGCGGGTCGAAGGGGCTCGCCGCGAGCTCGTTCATGCGCTCTTCCGCTTCGTGGTGGCGGTCGAGGACGCGGGGATGCTTCTGCCTCCGGAGGAGATGGCCGAGGTCTTTGCGTCGCCCCACCGGAATGACTTGTTCATCGGGGGGGCGGTCGATGCCGCGGACCGCGTGCTCGTGCTCTATCGCGGCGACCTGGAGTCGCTGGTCGTGCCGCTAGGATGGTTCGCGCGGAAAGGTGGGCCTCAGGCGGACGCGAGCGATTTCGCGGTGACGGACTTCGGGCAGACGGTTCGGCTCGGGCCTTTCGAGGCGGCGGCGGATGCCATCCTCTATGAGTTCGACGTGGAGGCTCGGCGTCGTGCCAAGGTGCGCGAGATCGAGCGGGACGCGAGCTTTGGGGGTGCGTTGAGGCGCCTCCGCCGGCAGCGTGGCTTGAGCCGCGAGGAGTTCGAGGGGATCAGCGCGAAGGAGATCGCGCGGATCGAGCGCGGGGAGGTGGCGAAGCCGCACGCGGAGACGCTCGTCAAGCTGGCGGCGCGCCTGGGCGTGAGGCCCGAGGAGATCGAGACGTATTGAACGTCTTTGGGCGTGCGGAGATGGCTGTGGGACAGCCCGGCCCCGACGCTGAGGACCTTCACCGGGACCGAGCGGCTCCCAGGCGCTGTCGCGATTGACGGCTAACGGGTCGTGATGCGCTCGAATGGACGAGCGCACGGAGGCGCTGCGCAAGCTAGCTTACGTGTCGAAGCGGTGGGCTGGCTACGGCCCGAAGGACGCCTACTTGCCCCGTGTGAAGGAATTGTGCTTCTGCCCGTGCTGCGTCCCAGCGCCCCCGGCAGAGCCTCCAGCGGCGGCCCCGTGTGAAGCCGGTGTGTTCTTCAGATCGCATTTCGGGGCTCCTGAGGGCTCCGAGGCTCAGCACGATCCGGCTTTTTCAGCGGCTATTTGGGTGACCGACGGGGTTCGAACCCGCGACATCTGGAGCCACAATCCAGTGCTCTACCAACTGAGCTACGGCCACCGCGTGCAAATGCAGCGGCCGAACATACCCACCCCTGCGCGAGTTTCAAGCGCAAGTCACGAACCCGGCACCAAAGGCGCCGCAACCCCCGAGAGTTCAGCAAAATCCTCCACCCACACGCTACACGAGCGGGAGGCGGGCCCACCCAGCGGGCCTCCCTTGGCTACGCTCGGGCATGCCGGCTAGATGCGGGCCTCGAGCACCAGGCTGAACGGCGTCTCGGTCGCCCGGCGGAGCGAACCGAAGCTGCCGCCCTTCGCCACGACCTCCCGGAGCCTCGCCTCCCCGCCTGCGCGCCGAGGACGGGCCCTCCCTGCGAGAGGGAGTGCGGGACGCACAGCATCGTCGACGCCGAGTAGAACACGCGGCCCACGGGGTTGTGGTTCTTCTCGGGCATGTCGGCCGCGAACGGCTCGACGATCATCCACGTGCCGTCCCTGGCGAGGGTCTCGCGCACGTGGCGGGCCGCGCCAGTCGGATCCTCCATGTCGTGGAGGCAGTCGAGATGCGCCACGAGGTCGGAGCCGCTCCCGGGGTAGTCGGTGGCCGTCGCGACCTCGAAGGTGACGCGATCCGCGACGCCGGCCTCGGCGGCGCGCTGGCGCGCGGTCTCGATCGACTTGAGGTGCGAGTCGAAGCCGAAGAACTTCGAGTTGGGGAAGGCCTTCGCCATCAGGATGATCGAGGCGCCGAGGCCGCAGCCGACGTCCGCGACCTTCGCGCCCGCCTCGAGCTTGGGCTTCACGCCGGCGAGCGACGGGATCCACCCCGCGCGGAGCAACCGCTCGGTGCCCTCGAACAAGCAGGTGTGCTGCGCGCCCCACGCCAGGCCCGCGCCCGTGCGAAAGTTGTCGGCGATCTTCTCCTCGCCGTGCCACATCGCGCACGCGACGTGGAAGAGGCCCGGCACCGAGGCCGGGCTCGAGTCGTCCGCGAGGGCGACGGCCTGCTCGGGCTCGAGGTGGAACTTGCCGCTGCCCGGGTCGTACGCCACGTAGCCCCTGCCGCCTGCGCGTTCAGCCACTCGCGCACGTAGCGCTCGGACGTCTCGGTCCTCTTCGCGAGCTCCGCGGGCGTCTGGGCACGACCTTGCCCAGAAATGCGTTCAGCTTCTCGTCGTCGATGGCCATGACTCGCGCTCCTTTTTCGGATGCTGCGGGGGGAACATGCAAAGACCGCGTTGGAGCGGCCGTTGGCGCGAGCGTGGGAAAGGGTTAGTGCGGAACGGGAGCAGGGAGCTCGAGCTCGTGCGAGAGGAGCTCGATCGCATCCCCCAGATGCTCGAGCTTCGAGCGCGCGTGGTCCGCCGAGCGCCTCAGCGAGGACGACTGACCGGAAAGTGGCCGCTCGCGAGGTCGTCCGTCCGCGCGAGGGCGCGCCAGGCCGCCTCGAGGCGGGCGGCGCGCACGTTCGACGCGACGTCGAGCACCCGGCGATCGCGCTCCCAGGTCACGCGCACGGCGTCCGGGCACTTCGACCAGCCGCCGCGGTCGAGGAGGCGGCGCGCGAGGGTCAGCGCGCCCGCGAGCGCGACGTGCGTCTCGGGCGCCGAGGGCGATCCCCGGCCGACCGCCCGGAGCAAGAGCAAGACACCCGCGGCCTCGTCGGTCCACGCGCGCTCCCAGTCACTCGCGCGCGCGGCGCGCATCGCCCAGCCGAGCACCCCCGCCGTGACGTGGACGTCCTCGAGCGTGCGGAAGGGCTTGAGCGCGTCGTCGTAGCCGTCGCCGGGCAGCACCTCGCCGGCGCCGATCGCGACGGCGTCGAAGGTCACGCGCGCATGGGAGATCTCCGGCACGAAGGGCAACGGCGTGCCGGGCAAGAGCGCGACGCCGGCGCGGCTCGCCGGCACGCGCACGACGCGCAAGCGGTTCCGGCCGTCCGCGTCCGCGCCGACGCTCGCGACGACGAGGAGGCGGTCGGCGTCGGCGCCGAGGGTCACCCACGTCTTGGAGCCCGAGAGGACGAAGCCGCCGAGCGCCTCCGTCAGCGTGGTGTGGATGGCCTTCGGGTGCCCTCCCCCTTCTTCCGTGGCGCACAGCGCGCCGAGCACGCCGCCCTCCATCCCGTCCGCGTCGAGCCGCGCGACCGCCGCCTCGTACCCGGCGGCAAACGCCCAGCCCAGCGTCTCGGCGCACGTGCCGGAGAGCGCGGCTTGCTCGACCGTATCGGCGCCGCTGGCCGAGCCAGCCCGCCACAGGCGCGAGATCGGCCGCGCTGCGGATGGGCGGCGCTGCGGGCCCCGCGAGGAGGGTGCGAAGGAAGGACTCGATCATGGCGCCATTCTACCCGGCCGCTCGAGGGGGGCCTGGTTCATGCAATTCCCCCGCGGATGAAGCATCGCAGCGCGAGCGTGCTGGGCATGTGGAAGAAGACGGCGGTTCTCGTCGGCGTCGCCGCCGCGGCGATCGTCGCCAGGATGGCGGCCCCCGACGTCAAGCGTTACGTCCGCATCAAGACGATGTGACGGCCTCCGGAAACTCGACTTCTTCCCCGAGCCGTGCGCATGAAAGGGCGATGCGGCGCGCCGTCCTCGTCTCGTGTCTCCTCGGCGCGGCTTGCGGGTCGCAACCGCCTCCGCCGGCCTCGGCGCCTCCGGGCCCGAGCGCGGGACCGCCGGCGCACACGGTGAACGCGGTCGTCCTCGTGAACGGGTGCGCCCTCTACGGCGCGCAGAACGCCAAGCTCGCCGAGTCGGCGATCAACCAGCTCGTCGACGGGTGCAGCGCGTTCACCGGGCCTCGCGTGCAGTTCACGGCGACGCTCCTGCCGGGCGGCGCCATGCAGTTCGAATCCCAAGGCGGGCGGCTCCGACTCCATCCCCATCTGCGTCCTGAACCATCCGCTCGACCACCACGTCAAGCTCGCGAAGGCGTGCTCGGTCGACGTGCGGCTCGAAGAGGGCTCGATGGCGGTGCCCATGGCCGACGGCGGGAGCTGACGATGAGCGACTTCGACCTCGGGGCGTGGCTGGCGGGAGAGCAGCCCCCGCCGATCGTGCAGGCCGGGACGACCGTGCTCCGCCGCCCCGCGGCCGACGTCCCCGCGAAGCTCTTCGGGACGCGCGAGCTCGCGCGCCTGATCGACGTCATGGTCGAGGTGATGCGCGAGGCCCCCGGCGTCGGCCTCGCCGCGCCGCAGATTGGCGTGCCGCTGCGGCTGTACGTCGCCGAGGACCCCGAAGAGCGCATGGCCCACGTGTCGGCCGAGAACCGCGCGCTCCGCGGCCGCATGCCGCTGCCCCTGACCGCGTTCGTGAACCCCACCGTGACGGCGGATTCGACGGAGCTCGCCACGTTCTTCGAAGGGTGCCTGAGCGTACGGGGGTACGGCGCGCTCGTCTCGCGCGCGTCCGCGGTGCGCGTCGCCGCGCTCGACCCGAAGGGCGACTCTTTTTCGATGCGCCTCGAGGGGTGGCCGGCCCGCATCATGCAGCACGAGTCGGACCACCTCGAAGGCACGCTTTACGTCGACCGCATGATTTCGCGGTCGCTCGCGTCCGACATGGAGCTGGGGCGCCTTGGCGCCATGCCGGTAGCCGAAGTGCTTCGCGAGCTCGGGGCCTCCCCCGTGGGCGCAGCGACGAGCAAGCCGTAACGGGGACGAAAGCGGCGCGAAACGAGCGCGCGTTAGCCTCCGGGGCGATGGCGATATCGCTGACCGTACCCCAGCGCACGGGCCGGGTGGTCGCGTCGGACCTCGAGATCAAGGCCCTCGGCGCCTGCAAGTACCCGTCTCCCCTCGCCAGCCGCCTCGCCGAGAGCGCGATTCACTACGTCGGCCAGGCCGACCGCGTGCTGCTCGACGACCGGCTGTCGAAGACGCTCGAGTACCGCGCCGAGCCCACGCGCGCGCCGGCCTTCGAGCTCGCGGGGCCCCGCGACAAGGTCTTCTTCGACCCTGGGCGCCTGCGCTGCGGAATCGTCACGTGCGGCGGGCTGTGCCCGGGCATCAACAACGTCATTCGCGGGCTCGTGCTCGAGCTCACGCACGGCTACGGCGTCAAGGAGATCTACGGCTTTCGGTACGGCTACCAGGGTCTCATCCCCCGGCACGGGCACGAGCCGATCAAGCTCACGCCCGCCACGGTCGACGACATCCACAACGGCGGCGGCACGGCGCTCGGCACGTCGCGCGGCGACCAGGACGCGCGCGATATGGTCGACCGGCTCGACCAGATGGACATCGGGATCCTCTTCGTCGTGGGGGGCGACGGCACGCTGCGCGGCGCGATGAAGCTCGTCGAGGAGATCGGGCGCCGCGACCTGCTCATCAGCGTGATCGGGATCCCCAAGACGATCGACAACGACATCCACTTCATCGACCGGAGCTTCGGCTTCGAGAGCGCGTACTCCGCGGCGGTCGACGTCATCCGCGGCGCGCACGTCGAGGCCACGGGCGCGGCCAACGGCATCGCGGTCGTGAAGCTCATGGGCAGGCACTCCGGGTTCATCGCGTGCCACGCCACCATCGCGTCGACCGACGTGGACGCGGTCCTCATCCCCGAGGTGCCGATCGTGCTCGAGGGCGAGCACGGCCTGCTCGGCTACCTCGAGCGGCGCCTCGAGAAGCACTCGCACGCGGTCCTCGTCGTGGCCGAAGGCGCGGGCCAGGAGCTCGCGGCCGACGGACGGCCGAGCCAGACGGACCCGAGCGGCAACGTGCGGCTCGCCGACATCGGCGTCGTCCTGCGCGACCGCATCGTCGAGCACTTTCGCGGGCGCCGCCAGGACGTCACGCTCAAGTACATCGACCCGAGCTACCACATCCGCAGCGTGCCCGCGCTGCCCAACGACAGCCTCTATTGCTGGAACATGGCCCGCAACGCCGTGCACGCGGCGATGGCGGGCAACACGGAGATGCTCATCGGACGCTGGCACGGGCGCTTCGTGCACGTACCCATGGCGCTGGCCACGCGCTTTCGCAAACAAGTCGACACCAGCGGCGATCTCTGGATGGCCGTCGTGGAGTCTACGGGGCAACCTCTCTCATGGACATGAAATCGGAGCGTCTCAAGCCCGACAGCGTCAAGCCCGACAGCGTGAGGCCCGAGAGCGGGCCGGTGTCCGGCGTGGACGAGGACCTGCCCCTCCGCGGGGACATCCGCCTCCTCGGGCGTGTCCTCGGCGACACGATACGGGCGCACGAAGGCGCCGACGTGTTCCAGATCGTCGAGGAGGTGCGCCAGACCGCGGTGCGCTTCCGCCGCAACGGCGACCACGAGGCGCGGGCCGCGCTCGCGGAGCGCCTCAACGCGCTCGAGGTCGAGCCTGCGATCACGGTCGTCCGCGCGTTCAGCTACTTTTCGCACCTCGCGAACATCGCGCAAGACCAGCACTCCAACCGCTGCGACCGGCGCGACCGCCTCGCGGGCAGACCCCCGGGCGAGGGCTCGCTGCGCCGGGCCGTCGAGCGCTTCAAGGAGGCGAACATCCGCACCGAGAAGCTGCGCGAGGTGCTCGGGCGGGCCTCGGTCAACCCGGTGCTCACCGCCCACCCGACCGAGGTGTCGCGCAAGAGCGTCCTCGATCGCGAGGTCGCCATTGCGCGCCTCCTCACCGAGCGCGATCGCGTGCGGCTGACGGAGGACGAGATGACCGCGAACGAGCGCGCCCTCCGCCGCGAGGTCAGCACGATGTGGGAGACGCGGATGCTCCGCCGCGTGAAGCCCACGGTCTACGACGAGATCGAGAACGCGCTCGCGTACTACCGGTACACGTTCCTCTCGGAGATTCCCCGGCTCTACGCGTACGTCGAGGACCTGCTCGACGAGACGTACCCCACGTCCGAGCCGTGGCAGCTCTCGGCGCTCCTCCGCATCGGGAGCTGGATCGGCGGGGACCGCGACGGCCACCCGCTCATCACGAAAGACGTCCTTCAGTACGCCGTGCGGCAGCAGTCGCGCGTGGCGTTCGAGTACTACCTCGATCAGGTGCACGCGCTCGGCGCCGAGCTGCCGCTCTCGACGCACCTCGTGGCGGTCTCGCCGCAGCTCGGGGACCTGGCCGAGGTCTCGCCCGACCGCTCCGAGCACCGCGCCGACGAGCCGTACCGGCGCGTGCTCGTGGGCATCTACGCGCGCCTCGCCGCCACCGCCGAGAAGCTCAACGGCCAGCAGGCGCTCCGGCACCCCGCGGCCAAGGGCCAGCCCTACGCGCACTCCACCGAGTTTCTCATGGAGCTCGAGACGATCAGCGCGTCGCTCGTCGCCAACCGCGGCGCCGAGGCGGCGCGCGGCCGCCTTCGCGACATGATCCACGCCGCGCGCGCGTTCCGCTTCCACCTGGCGCCCCTCGACCTGCGGCAGAACTCGGACGTGCACGAGCGCATGGTCACCGAGATGTTCGCGACCGCCGGCGTGCTCCCGAACTACGCCGCCCTTTCGGAGAAGGAGCGCGTCGCCCACCTCACCGCGGAGCTCGCGACCTCGCGGCCGCTCGTCTCGCCGTACCTGCGCTACTCGGAGGAGACCGAGAAGGAGCTCGCGATCGCGCGAGCCGCGCGCGACATCCAGCACGCCTACGGCGCGCACGCGCTCCCGCACTACATCATCTCGAAGACCGACTCGCCGTCCGACCTGCTCGAGGTGATGCTCATCCTGCGAGAGGTGGGCCTCATGCGCCCGGGCGACGAGCCCACGATCGCGATGAAGGTCATCCCCCTCTTCGAGACGATCGACGACCTTCAGCGCAGCGCCGAGGTCATGGAGGCCTTCCTCACGCGGCCCGAGATCATGGCGCTGGCGCGAGGGAGCTGGGGCGGCGTGGTCGAGGTGATGCTCGGCTACTCCGACAGCAACAAGGACGGCGGCTTCCTGACCTCGACCTGGGAGCTCTACAAGGCCGAGGTCCGCCTCGCGGAGCTCTTCGAGCGCCTCGGCCTCGTGCTTCGGCTCTTCCACGGTCGCGGCGGATCGGTCGGCCGTGGCGGCGGACCCACATACGAGGCGATCCTGGCCCAGCCCACGGGCGCGGTGAGCGGGCAGATCCGGATCACCGAGCAAGGCGAGGTCATCTCGAGCAAGTACTCGGACCGCGAGATCGGCCGGCGCAACCTCGAGACGATGGTCGCCGCGACCCTCGAGGCCACGCTGCTCGAGACCGAGTCCCCCGAAAGCGCGCAGCAGTTCCGTGCCGTGATGGACGGGCTCTCGGATCGCGCGTTCAAGGCGTACCGCGCGCTGGTGTACGAGACGCCGCGGTTCAACGAGTACTTCCGCGCGGCCACGCCGCTCACCGAGATCGCGGAGCTCAACATCGGGAGCCGGCCCGCGTCGCGCAAGGCGTCGGGGCGCATCGAGGACCTCCGCGCGATCCCCTGGGTGTTCAGCTGGGCGCAGAGCCGCGTGCTCCTCCCCGGATGGTACGGCTTCGGCTCGGCGGTGGAGGACTGGCTGCGCGAGGACCCGAAGGGCCGCACCGCGGAGCTCCGCGAGATGTACGCGCGGTGGCCCTTCTTCCGGACCGTGATCGGCAACCTCGACATGGTGCTCGCGAAGAGCGACCTCGGAATCGCGTCGCGCTACGCGGAGCTCGTGCCGGACGCGGTGCTGCGCGAGCACGTCTTCGGGCGCATCCAGGCCGAGTGGGAGCTCACGAAGAAGGCGGTGCTCGCGGTCACGGGCGCCGACGACTTCCTCGGCGCGAACGCGAACCTCGAACGGTCGCTGAAGAACCGCCTACCGTACATCGATCCGCTGAACCACCTGCAAGTGGAGTTGATCAAGCGGTTTCGATCGGGCCGCACCGGCGAGCGCGTTCGCCGCGGCATTCACCTCACGATCAACGGCATCGCGGCGGGACTCCGAAACAGCGGATAGCTCTTCCGCGGTTTTGTGCGCCCGCGTCATGCGCCTGCACTTTGCAATGAGGCATCGCAAGAGGTGCCTCAATGGACATCAGCGCACGTTTCCTCGTAGTCCCGCTCATCGCGAGCGCACTCCTCACCGGCGCGAACGCGCGCGCGCAGGACGACAACTGGGGGCAGCCGCCAATGTTCAATCCGGCACCTCCCGACGTCGTGCCCGGTTCCTCGTACGTGAACGCGCACGACTGGATGGCGCGGCGCGGGCCGCAGATGGGCGTTCGCGTCGGCTACACGGCGGGCACGGGCATCGTGTATTCGGGCCTCGACGTGCACGACGCGTCGTCGGGTGCGCTACCGATCACCGTCGACCTCGGTTGGCGATTCCTGCCCCAGCTCTACGCGGGCCTCTACGGCGCCTTCGCGCCGGTGTTCCTCAAGAACAATCCCGTCTCGTGTCCCGGCGACTTCGACTGTAATGCCCAGAACTGGAGGTTCGGCGTCCAGGTCGATTACCATTTCATGCCGCGCTCGCGCCTCGACCCGTACGTCGGGCTGGGCGGCGGCTACGAGATCCTCCACACGAACGTGAACGGCGTCTCGCCGGTGCCGTTGCCCACGGGCGGGGCCGCCCCGGGGCACGTCAGCGCGGGCATCATCGACCGCGGGTGGGAGTTCGCGAACCTCACGCTCGGCTTCGACGCGCGCATCGACAGCATGGTCGGCGTCGGGCCGTACGTCAGCGGCTCGCTCAACGAATACAACGTCCACACGGGCACGCAGTCCGTCACCGTGGGGAACACGCAGGTGAGCAACGCCCCGCTGCCCGACGTGAGACCACGGCCTGCACGAGCTCTTCACGGCCGGCGTCCGCGGCACCTTCAACCCGTGACGCGCGCCGAGCTAGGCTCCGCAGCATGAACGCACCGCACCGCCTCGGCGACGCAGACATCCCCGGGCTCCTCGCGCGCACCAGGCGCATCGCGGTCCTGGGCATCAAGACCGAGGCGCAGCGGGGCCAGCCCGCGTTCGACGTGCCCGCGTATCTCGACGCCCACGGCTTCGAGATCGTCCCGGTGCCGGTGTATTACCCCGACGTCACCCACATCCTCGGGAAGCCCGTGTACCGCCGCCTCGCCGACGTGCCGGGGCACATCGACCTGGTCGACGTCTTCCGCCGCCCGCAGGACCTCGATCCGCACTTCGACGACATCGTCGCCGCGCGTCCCGGGGCCGTGTGGCTGCAGCTCGGCATCCACAGCGAGCCCTTCGCGGCGCGCCTGGCGGCGGCGGGCATCGACATCCTCGAAGACCGGTGCCTCCTCGTCGAGCATCGGCGCTGGTTGCAAGAGCGTCGCGGGTGACTCGCGTCCGGCCGACACGGCCCGACGTTGGCATACCGGCTTCCTCATCCTTCTGGAATCGCGCATCATCGTCAGCTCGAGAGGAAGAGTCGCATGCTGGTCCCCGCCATGGCGTTCGTGTGGTGCTTCATCTCTGCCGGAGCGGCGGGCACGCAGAGCGTCGCGCACCACACGGCCGCGCCTCCTCCTCGGGCCGCGGCCCAGCCGCCGGCCGCGCCCGGCGAGCAGCGCGTACACATCCGCGGCGCGATCCCCGCCGAGGTCATCGCGTTCGCCAAGACGCTCGTGAACCTTCCGATGGGCAGCGAGCGCGTCGCGGAGATCGACGGGCAGCGGTACGTCTTCGTGCTCGAGCGCCACTACCACCCGCCCGGGTTCGTCGGCGCGCCGAACGGCTTTCACAAGGGCGTGACCGCGTACGAGCTCAGCCCGCGATGACGCGGTTCCGGCCCGCCGCCTTCGCGCGGTAGAGCGCGGCGTCGGCGCGGGCGATCGCGTTCTCGAGCGCCTCGCTCTTGTCGACGGCGACGACGCCCACGCTGGCGGTGATGCCGATGCGGCTGCCCAGCACGTCGAAGCGCAGATCCGCGATGGCCTGGCGCGTTCGCTCGAGGACCTCGCGAGCGGCGTCGAGCGGCGTCTCGGGCAAGAGGATGGTGAACTCCTCTCCGCCGTACCGGCCCACCTGGTCTTGCCCGCGGAGCCCCCGGTTCATGAGGCCCGCGATGCCGCGGAGCACTTCGTCGCCGGCCTGATGGCCGTACCGGTCGTTGACCGACTTGAACAGATCGAGGTCGACCATCGCGAGGGCCAGCGGGCGGCCGTACCGGGCGGCGCGGGCGAGCTCCTCGCCGGCGATCTCGAAGAAGCGCGAGCGGCTGAGGGTGTCGGTGAGCTCGTCCTTCGCGGCGATGCGGCGCAGCTTTTCCTCGATGAGCTTCTGCTCGGTGAGGTCCGTCAGCGTGACGACGTTGGTGCGGCGCTCGTCGAGGACGAGGGCGCGCGCGTTCAAGAGCGACCACGGCATCTGGCCCCCGCGGGTCTGCAACCGAACGGCGAGCGCGTCGACGTTGCCCTCGGCGCGGAGGCGCCCGAGCACCCAGCCCCACTCTTTTTCCTCCGCGAAGAACTGCGCCATCGCCGCGCCGACCGCGGAGGCTCGCCCCACCTCGAGGAGGGCCGCCGCGCGCTCGTTGCAGTTGCGGATCGCGCCGTCGTCGTCGAGGAGCAGCATGGGCACCGGCGCGGCGTCGAAGAGCTTGCGAAAGTTCTCCTCGCTCCGGCCGAGGCGCTGCTCTTGCTCGCGCGAGACGCGCAAGATGTGCTCGAGCTCCTCGGCGATCGCGTTGAAGAAGAACGCGGTGGTGTCGTTCTTGTCGCGCTGGCCGCTCCGCGGCAGGCGATGCGAGAAGTCGCCCTCGCAGAGCTTGAGGAAGCCTTCGACGAGCATCGGGGGAATCGAGTCGAGCTCCGTCACGTGCCGGCCTTCTCGCGCGCCCAGGCGAGGGCCGCGTCGAGCTCCGCGAAGAGCCGCGTCGGCACCCGCGGCGGGTGGAGGCCGATGAAGATGGAGCCGGCGGCGCGGCCGAACATCGTCCCGCCGACGAGGGCGAAGCAGGCCTGATACGCCGGGTCCGGCGCGACGCGGTACACCTCGCGGGCTCCGGCGCTCTGGCTCACGAGCCGGTCCATGAACACGAGGACGCCGGCGCGCGCCTTCTGCGCGCGCAGGTGATCGAGCTGGATGCGGATGCTCTCGCGGGCGGTCGCCTCGTCGTCGTCGCAACCGTCGAAGGGAACGACCGCGAGGACGCCGCGCTCAATCTCGTAAAAGACGGCGTTGGTCGATTGCCCGATGCGGGCCCACCGCGATGTATCGATCGTCACCGAAGCCTCATGCTTGTGCGATGCCATCGCATCGACCCTCGTCCTCGTGTCGTCCTCTCGTCGGGACGCCGAAGGCTAGCCGCATGAGGGCCCATTGTCTGTTTCGAGCGAGTTTCGATTCGGTGGGGCCTCATCGAGAGAGCGCGTGCGGCGCGCGCGTGCGGGAACGCGAGCGGCGGAGTACGCTCGACCTCGGCCATGACGACCGAAGCGAACGTGAAGACGATCGGCGTCGTCGGCGCCGGGCAGATGGGCAGCGGCATCGCGCAGGTCGCGGCCGCGAGCGGCCTCGACGTCGTCCTCGTGGACGCCGCCATCGAGACCGCCCAGCGCGGCAAGGCGCGCATCGCGGGGGCGCTGGGCAAGCTGGTGGAGAAGGGCAAGCTGGCCGCCGAGGCGCGCGACGAGCTCCTCGGGCACATCCGCTGCGGCGCAGGCCCGGAAGATTTCGGCGAGTGCGACTTCGCCATCGAGGCCGCGGTCGAGGCGCTCGAGCTCAAGCTCCAGATCCTCCGCAAGTGCGACGCGGCGCTGCCGGCCGGGAAGTGGCTCGCGAGCAACACGTCGAGCATTTCGCTCACGCGCCTCGCGGCGGCGACGTCGCGGCCCGATCGCGTCATCGGCATGCACTTCATGAACCCCCCGCCGCTCATGAAGCTCGTGGAGATCGTGCGCGCCGTGCAGACCAGCGACGAGACCTACGAGATCACCAGGGCGCTCGCCGAGCGCATGGGAAAGAAGACGACCACCACCCACGACTCGCCGGGGTTTCTGGTCAACCGCATCCTCATCCCGATGCTGTGCGAGGCGTGCTTCGCCCTCCAGGAGGGCGTGGGCACCGTCGAGGACGTCGACACAGGCGCGAAGCTCGGGTTGAACCACCCGATGGGCCCCCTCGAGCTCAGCGATCCGATCGGGCTCGACACGGTGCTCGCCATCGCCGACGTCTTGCACCGCGAGTTCGGCGACGACAAGTACCGCGCGCCGACCATCCTCCGGAACCTCGTCTCCGCGGGCTGGCTGGGGAGGAAGACCGGCCGCGGCTTCTACCTGTACGACGAGAAGGGCAACCGCCTCGGCCCGGCGCGGTGACGGCCGCGCCTCAGGGCGTCGCCGACCGCGCGCGCCCGGCTTCGAGCCGGGCGAACCGGCGGCCCGCCTCGGAGTCGGGCCTCGCCATCACCCATAGCCAGTAGTCGTCGGCGAAGCGCCGGAGGCCGACGCGAACGAAGCCCGCCGCGACGCAGGCGTCGTAGAGGGCCGGCTCCCACGTGTTCCAGTCCCAGGGCTCGACGCGATCGGCGCGCGGCGAGGCGAGGACGACGACGTCGGGCGCCTGCGAGAGGACCCACGCGGGATCGCGGCGGCCCGTCGTGGCGATGGCCGCGTCGTTCAGCCCGACGAGGTCGAGCGTCCACCACCGCGAGAGGTAGGGCGTGGCGCCGGCGTCGGAGATCGCGAGCCGAGCCCGCGGCAGGTCGAGCGCCAAGAGGTCGAGCCCCAGGCGGGCGTGCGCGTTCGCGAGGCCCTGCCCGTATTCGGCCTCCCCCGCGATGACGGCCCGGGCGTTCACGGCCTCGAGCGCGGCCACGCCGGCGAGGACGGCGGCCGCGAGGGCGTCAGGGACCGGACGCCACGCGACGAGCCGCGCGAGCCCGACGCCGGCCAGGACCGCGAGGGTCGGGTCCAGCGGCGCGAGGTACCGGTGGTCGTACCCCATCTGATGCTGCGGCAAGACGAAGAACGCGGCGAGCGCCGCGAAGCAGACGAGCGCGGGCGCGAGCGATCGAGCGGGCCGCACGAGCGCCGCGGCGACCAGCGGCGCGAAGTGCAGCACCGGCGCGCAAAGCCACGCGAGCACGTCGGGCCAGCCGGGGAGCAGCCCGGGCGTCGCGAGCTTCACGTAGAACGGGAGCGGGAACCAGAGGCCGTAGTAGCTGCGCCGCCAGAGCTCGTAGGCCGCGATGGGCAGCGCCCACCCGAAGAGCGCCCGCACGAAGAGCGTGCGCCGATCGCGCGGCGCGAGGGCCAGCGTGCCGAACGTGAGCAGCGCGACGAGGTTCCCCTCCGGGCGCGTGAGGCCCGCGAGGAGGGCCAAGGCCGCGAGGCGGTTCGCGCCCGCGCGCACGCCCGCCGCGGAGGGCGCGCGAGCGACCGACGACGCGGCGGCGAAGACCGACGTCAGGAGCAGCGTGAAGAGCGCGGTCTCCATGCCCGACACCGCGTGCACCGCGGTGGCCGGGATGGCGGCCAGGCAGGTGGCCGCCGCGGCGCCCGCCCAGGCGCCCGCCTGCGGGTCGGCCGGAGCGGCGGCCGTCGCCTCCGCGCGCGCCCAGAGCGCCGCGACGACCAGGGTTGCGGCGGTGGCCGCGACGCCGAGCGCCTTGGCCGCGACGACCGCGTCGAGGCCGAGGAGGTGCGGGACGACCAGCGCGATCATCCACGCGAACGTCGTGTACCCCTCCGCGCGCGGGCCCACGGCGTTGTACGTGGGGCCGAGGCCCTCGGCGACGTTTCGGCTGTACCGGAGGGTGATGTACGTGTCGTCGACCGTGAACCGCCAGGCCGCGGCGACGGAGAACGCGAAGGAGACGGCCGCGATCGCGGCGATCGCGAACGGCCACACGCGCTTCGCAGACACGCCACAGCTTCTCCGATCTCGGCGGCGAGAGGTCAAGTGTGTTTCAGGGGATCGAATCTTGCGGCCCGTGCGCCGGCGAGACCCGGGCACTTCGTTCGCCGATCTCGGGCGGACCATTAACGCGGGAGTGCAACCCCATGAGCAAGACAGACGACAGGGACGTGAAGCGGCAAGGCTCGGCCGGCGACGGCGGCTCGAACGCCATCTCCGTGGAGCAAGCGAGCCGGAACGAGCAGCATCGCGAAGAAGTCAGGACGGCCACGCACGTCGAGGTCGCGAAAGAGGTCACGGCCGAACTTCGCGCCGAGATCGACATCAAGCCCGCCGAGTTCAGGGACGCCGAGTTCAAGGAGGCGCAGTTCCGGGCGGCCGAGTACAAGCAGGCCGAGTTCGCGGCTGCGTCCTTCGAGCAGGCGAGGTTCGAGCAGGCGGAGTTCCACCAGGCGCAGTTCAAGCCCGCCGAGTTCAAACAGGCCGAGTTCAAGCCCAGTGACTTCAAGCCCGGAGAGCTCAAGCCGGGCAGCCACAAGGACGCGGAGTTCAAGCCCGCCGAGTTCAAGCCGGCGGAGTTCGTCCCCGCGAAGTTCAAACCCGCCACGTTCCGCCCCGCGGAGTACAAGCCGGCCACCTTCAGGCAGGCCGAGTTCAAGCCCGCCGAGTTCAAGGCCGCCGACTTCAAGCAGGCCGAGTTCAAGGACGCGGCCTACTCGCCCGCGGAGTTCACGCCCGCCGAGTTCAAGCCCGCGCAGTACCACGCCGCGGAGTTCAAACAGGGGGAGCACCACGACGCGACCTACCGGCCCGCCGAGTACAAGGCGGCCGAGTACAAGCCTGCAGAGTACAAGCCCGCCGACTACCAGCCCGCCTCGTACAAGGAGGCGAGGTTCAAGCAGGCCGCCTTCGAGCAGGCGCGCTTCCGGCAGGGCGAGTTCACCCCCGCGGAGTACAAGCCGGCGGAGTTCCGGCCGGCGGAGTTCAAGCCCGCGGAAATCCAGACGGCGGGCCCGATCCGCCACACGGGGCGGCCGATGCCCGCGGCGGTCGCGCCCCGGCCGGCAACGAGGTCTGGACCGCGATGCCCACCTTCGGGCGCGCGTCGCTCGAGGAGCTGAACGACATCCTCAACGTCGAAGCCGGCGAGGCGGAGGTCTACGAGGCCAAGTGCTGCCGCGTGGCCGAGCCGTCGGCGAAGGAGCGGCTCGCGCGCCTGCGCGACGAGCACGGCCGGCGGCGGGTGCTCATCGAGGGCGTCATCCGCCGGTCGGGCGGTGAGCCGAGCCGCAGCGCGGCGAAGGGCGTCGCGGGCATCTTGAAGCGCGGCGCCGACAGCGTGGGCAATCGGCGCGCCACGGGGCTGCTCGAGATGGAGGAGCGGACGATGGACATGTACGACCACATCGTGGATCCCACGCTCCGCGCGTGGCTCACGAGCGAATCGTCCCGGCCCAGCGGAAATCCATCGAAGACTGCCGCGTCCTCGCGCGGTCCCTGTGAAGCTCGGTCCGAGGGGCGACGGTCACGTTTACTCGTCACGGTTCGCGTTCAGAAAGGAAGCACCCAATGAAAAAGCACATCGTTCGGGGGATTCTGGCGTTCGGGCTCGTCGCGGGACCCATGTTGGGGGTCGCTTCCGCGCAGCAGTCGACGGGCTACCAGGGTTCGCAGGGCATGGACACGCCTCACGTGAACCTCAACGCCGACACGAACAAGAAGGACACCGACTGGGGCTGGCTGGGCCTCATCGGTCTCGGCGGCCTCGCGGGCCTCTTGCGCAAGCCGCAGCAGGAGGACCAGATCCGCCAGCGGACGACGGGCTACCGCACCGGCGAGCCTATCGGCTCGCGCTGACGACCCGCGCGAACGCACAAAAACGAAGAAGAAGGGGCCGCGGCGAGTGCCGTCGGCCCCTTCGGCCTTTGTACGAAGCGTGCCTCAGCCCGTGACTTGACGCGGGTCGTGCCGACCGAGCCCCCGGCCGACAGCCAGCCGGTAGATGCCGAGCAGCACGAGCGCGCCGATGACGGAAGCGATGATCCCGGGGCGGCTTCCGGGGTCCGAGTACAAGCCGACGGCCCGCCCGATGAAGCCGGCCAGGAACGACCCTCCCACCCCGAGCAGCAGGGTGATGAGAAGTCCTCCCGGGTCTTTCCCCGGCATGATGAGCTTTGCGAGCCCGCCCGCGATGAGTCCAACCAGTAGCGTAGCGAGGATGTGCATGGGGCCTCCTGAGCAATGGAGGTCGAGCAAGGAGCGAGCCTGCTTCGCTCGAGCGCTCCTCAGGGGCAGGCCTGGCACAAGAGGAAGCCCACCGACGCGCTGTCGGCGGCGCAGCATTGGCCGGCCGCGCAGTCGCCGTCGCAGTAGCAGGGCTGGCGGCACGCGCCGCCCGCGCACGTGAGCGGCGCGGGGCAGCTCTCGTCGAGGAACGAGGAGTCGCAGGCGCCGCCGTCGGTGCCGCTCGACTGGAAGACGCAGCGGCCCGTGGGGGTCGGCTGCGTCGGATCGACGTCGCAGCGATGGAGCGCGTCGCACCCCGTGCCCTTCACGGGATCGCAGACGGGGACCGAGGACGGGGGCGCGCAGGACGGAGCGGCGTCCGCGGCGGCGTCGCCGCCCGGTGCGTCGCCCTGGTCGGCGTCGTCGCCGCCCTCGAACGAAGGTTCGCCCGCGGTGTCGTCGCCGGCGCCGCTCTCGGGCGCGGCCGCCGACCCGCCCTCGGGTTCGGGCAAGTCGACGTAGGCGCTCGGATCTCCGTGAGGGCCGCCGCCGATGCGGCACGCCCCGAGGAGAACGAACCCGAACGCCGCGCGCGCGGAGAAGGTCGACATCGACCGGACCCTTTAGCAGTCCGGCCGAGCGCCGTGCACGTCCCCCGTGCCGCCCGTTGCCCTCGTGGTCGGCCGGCGGCTCAGCCCGCGGTGGGGCCGCCGAGGCCCTGACCCTGCTCGACAATCGAGCGGGCGACATCCGAGTTCTTCGAGGTGACGGTCACCCGGAAGCCCGTGCCGGTCGAGTAGACCGTCACGTCGGAGCCGCGCACCGCGAGCGGCGACGGATGCGACGAGGGGCCCGTGGCGGCCATGTGCGCCATGTTGCACGCGACAATCCGCCCCAGCCACTCCTGGGTGAGGCCCGGCTCCGCGCGCAGGTAAACGCTGACGCCGACGGGGACGAGCGCCCCCTTCGGGAAGACGCCGTGGTCGCGAACGACCTCGACGCCGAGGACGCAATCGGACGTGAACGGTCCGTTCACGCGATCGGCTTCCGGCACCTGATAGCAAGCTTCGCGCTCTTCGCTCGCGAGCTGCTTCGCCGAGTCGGTGCTCTCGGCGGCGTCCGTCTGAACGACGCCGGCCGTGGCGTAACGCGCTAGCGGCTGCGAAGCGCACCCGGCGACGAGAGCAGAGCCCGACGCCAGCGCAACGAGCCCGGTGAGGACTTTCGAAACGATCATGACGACTCCTTCAAAAACGTTGACCGACCGATACTGGCCTGCGTCGCGACGAAAGATAATCACCAAGCCCATAACGAAGTTGCAAAAGCACGCGACCGACTCGTATTATTTTCATTAAAAAGCGGCCGCGAGTGCGATCATCCGCGCGGGAGATCGACGCGCACGACCGTCCCGCGCCGGCGGTCGCTCTCGATGTCGATTCGGCCGCCGTGCGCGCGAGCCGTCTCGCGCGCGAGGAAGAGCCCGAGGCCGAGGCCCGTCTCGCCGTCGGTCGCGCGCGGCCGCGCGCAGGCGAACGGCTCGAAGAGCCGGTGGAGCGGCACGTCCGCGGAGAGGGGCGCGCCGCTGCGGACCTCGATCTCGGCGCGCTCGCCGAGGCCGCGCACGCGCACGTGCACGGCCGAGCTGGAGGGCCCGTGCTGCACGCCGTTGACGACGACGCGGGAGAGCAGCGCGGCGAGCGCGTCCGGGTCCCATTGGCCCTCGACGTCGTCGGACCGGAACTGCAAGCCGTGCGTGGGGAAGCGCCGCTCGATCGCGTCGACGACGCGCTCGCCGATCGGTCGCAGCCTGACGCGCCGCGGCTGCACGCGCGCCCCGCCGAGCGCGGCGATCTGCCAGAACTCGACGACGTCGGCCAGCATCGCCTCCGAGGCCGACACCGCGCCGACAATCGCGCTCGCCGCGGCCGCGTGGGCCGTGCCCGCGTGATCGGCCAGGACGCGCGCGGCGCTCGCGGCGCGCGCGAGCGGCTCCCCGAGCTTCGTACGGACCGCGTCGAGCCCGTGCTCGACGGCGGCGCGGTCGAGCGGCTCCTCCCGCGGACGCGGCCGCAAGATCTCGCGAAACGCAGCGACTTCGGACACGGTCATGGCTACCTACCTTACGACTCGCGCGTATCTCTTCAAAGAAAGGCCCCGCGCGCGCGCCCTCTTTTTATTCGGCCTTTATTTCGATTCTTTTATGTCGCGCTCCGGAGGGCGTGGGCCGAGTCGGCGAGCGCGGGCGCCGGGCCGCCGGGCAAGAGGAAGCGGAAGCTCGCGCCGCCGTCCGGCCGGTTGCGCGCCCAGATTCGCCCCTCGTGCGCCGCGAGGATCCCGCGGCAGATGGTCAGGCCGAGGCCCATGCCGATGGCCGCGTTGGAGGCTCGGAAGAACTTCTCGAAGATGACGTCGCTCTTCCCCGCGGGGATGCCCGCGCCGCGGTCGGCCACCTCGATGACGACGCCCTCCTGGGTCCGCTCGGCGCCGATCTCGACGGGCGTCCCCGCGGGCGTGTACTTGAGGGCGTTCTCGAGCAGGTTGACGAGGACCTGCTCGATGAGCGTCGCGTCGAGGAGGGCCATCGACGCCTCCTCGTCGAGGTGCACGTGCAGAGACCGCCCCTCGAGCTGGTCCTCGAGCCGGGCGATGGCGACGCCGACAATCTCCTCGATCGAGTGCCACTCCTTGCGGACGCGCAGCGTGCCCGACTCCAGCGAGGTCATGTCGACCAGGTTGCGCACGAGGCGCGCGAGCCGGCCGGCCTCGGAGTAGACGAGCTGCATCTGCTCTCTCCGCCGCTCGGGCGGCTGCTCGATGGACTCGTCGAGGAGAGAGCTCGCCGCGCCCTGGATGACCGCGAGGGGCGTCTTGAGATCGTGGGAGACCGAGCTGAGGAGCGCGTTCCGCAGGCGCTCTTCCTGCGCCTGGCCCTGCGCGCGGTGGGCCTCCTCGGCGAGCCTCGCGCGCTCGTTCGCCAGGCTGACGCGCATCGCGGCCTCGCGCCGCATGCGGCGGGTCTGCCCGCTGATGAGGAGCGCGACGACCGCCATGATCGCGAAGGTCACGTAGTGACGGCGGTCGTCGACGACGAAGCTCAGATACGGAGTCGTGAAGAAGAAGTCGAGCGCGGCGACGCTCAGGGCCGTCGCGGTGAGCGACGCGGCGTAGCCGTAGCGCGTGGCCAGCGTGACGATCCCGAGCAGGTAGAGCATCGCGATGTCTGCGAGCTCCTGGTGCAGGAGCCACCACGCGACGGCGGTCTCCAGCAAGACCGTGGCGACGCCCGCCAGGATCTCGAGCCAGAGGGGAGGGCTGGCAGGAGTGCTGTCGGACGGCGCCACGGGGATGTTCAAGGGCGTCAGCCGAGCTCGAGGCGGTAGCCGCCGCCAGCGATGCTCACGAGGTGCGCGGGCCGCTGGGGGTCTCTCTCAATCTTCTGCCGCACCTGCCGCACGAGCGCGCGCAGGTACTGGGGCGCCGGCTCCGCGCCGTACCCCCAGACCGCCTCGAAGAGGCCGCGCTCGGGGACGCCGCGCGAGGGGCTCTGCGCGAGGACGGTGACGAGCTTGTACTCGAGCGGCGTCACGTGGAGCCTTCGACCCTCCACGAAGATCGCCCGGTGCTCGCGATCGATGCGCAGGCGCGGGGCGCCGCCGCGCGACGGCACCGGCGCCCCGGTGGAGGGCATCGCGCGCGTTCCCTGGCGGAGCCAGACGCGGATGCGGGTGATGAGCTCCGCCGGCGCGAAGGGCCGCACGATGTAGTCGTTCGCCCCCGCGTCGAGCAGGGCGTCCCCGCCCTCGCCGGGAGACGAGAGCACGACGAGGATCGGCGCGGCCGTGCCGTCACGGAGGCGGCCGGTGACGCTGACGCGGTCCACGCCCGGCTCGACCGCCTCGACGAGCACGAGGTCGGGCGAGTGGCCGAGGGCGCGCGCGAGCCCGGCCGTGCCCGCCCCCGCCTGGAGACAGCGAAAGCCGTGGACGGCGAGGACGGACGCCAGAGAGCGCTGCCGTTCGTGCTCGTCGGCGACCACGAGCACGAGCGGCTGCACGGCGGCCGGGCCCCCCCTCCACGGGAACGATGCACGCGATTGCATTGGCCTCTCGAGGTTCAAAGCTGCGCGCAAACGGTGTACTGCGCCGACCTATCAAATTGACGTAAATTCACGCCCGCGCCGCGGCCTCGTTCCAGCCACCGCAGGGCTTGCGAGACGCGGCCGCGTGACGCGCACGCACGTAGGGACGGTTTGTCCCGTAGTGGGTAATGACTCCTTTTTAGGAGTCCTTAATGCGACGACGCTTATACTTCTTCTTGAGACGATAACCCCGCTCGAGCACGGCCTTGGAATCCACCGCACGCACACTGAATCCGAGCCCCGGCGTCACGAAGCCCGCCGCGCCCGCCGTCCACGAACCGGTCGCCGCCGTCACGCCGCTCGTCCTCCTCGTCGAGGACGACCGGCGAATGCGCAAGTACCTGCGGACCGCGCTGGCGGATCAGCGCCTGCGGGTCGTCGAGACGGAGACGGGGGCCGAGGCGCTGGCGCAAGCGTCGGCCCACAACCCGGACCTCGTCGTGCTCGACTTCGGCTTGCCCGACATCGACGGCATCCAGGTCACCACCAAGCTGCGCGAGTGGAGCGCCGCGCCCATCCTCATCCTCTCGGCGCGCGACGACGAGTTCGACAAGGTCGCCGCCCTCGACGCGGGGGCGAACGACTACATGACGAAGCCGTTCGCGACCGGCGAGCTCCTGGCGCGCATCCGCGTCTGGCTGCGGCACACCCAGCGCGCCCAGGCCGACTCGCTCAGCTCCACGCTCGACGTGGGCCCCTTGCGCATCGACTTCGACAAGCGCCTCGCGTTCGTCGAGGGGCGCGAGGTGCGCCTCACGCCCACGCAGTACAAGCTCTTCGCCACCATGATGAGGAGCGCCGGCAAGGTGCTCACCCACGAGCAGATCCTCTTCGCGGTGTGGGGACCGGCTTACACGCGCGAGACGCAGTACCTGCGGGTGTACATGGGGCAGCTCCGGCAGAAGTTCGAGCAGGACCCGGCGCGGCCCCAGCGCTTCATCACGGAGCCCGGCATCGGCTACCGCCTGCGCGTCGATTGATGGACATGAACATGGCTCGATGGGTCGGGTTGACCTGCGCCGCGACGGCGCTGGCCGGTTGCACGACGACGGAGCACTGGGAGTCGAAGGTCGCCTCCGGCTTCCGCACGGCGGGCCACACGGTCTCCGTACTGGGCGTGTATCGCGACGGAGAGATGAGCGGCCAGGCGTGGGAGTCGATGCGCCCGAGGCTCGAGCCGCGGCTCGGCGGCGCGCGGTGCCCCATCGTGCGGAACGACCCGCTCGCGGGCGTGGGCGGCCCGGTCGCGGCGGCGGTGGAGGAGTACACGCGCGCGAACGGCCCCACCGACGACCTCCTCGCGCAGCTCGGGCCGGCCGCCGAGGGGGATCTCATCCTCGTCCTCGTCCAGGCGGGCAACCTCCCCGTGCTGGAGAAGGCGCCGTCCGTCGCGGCG
Source organism: uncultured delta proteobacterium (assembly GCA_963797395.1). Taxonomy (GTDB): domain Bacteria; phylum Myxococcota_A; class Polyangia; order Polyangiales; family Polyangiaceae; genus Palsa-1150. The sequence goes on along the minus strand of CAWCPA010000006.1, from coordinate 1,018,730 downwards.
GCGGCCAACGCTCCGGCGCAGCCGCAAGGCGGGGGCGGAGCCGGCGGCGGCGGGCCGGGCGGGATGGGCGGCCAGGCCCGTGCCTTCTCGGCGCTCCCCGCGTTGCGGCGCGGGGACCGGCCGCGCGACGTCCTCCAGTTCTCGGCGTACGTCTTCTCCGTGGCGGAGGCCCGCTCGGTGGCCCTCGTCGATCTCCAGTACACCGGCGAGGACGAGGAGGAGGCGGCGCGCGACTTCGCGGCGCGCGTCGGCGACCTCCTCCCCGCGGCCACTTGCAAGGGCTGGAACTGGCAGGCCGACGTCGACCCGGAGAAGATCCGGAAGCTCGCGTCCGACTGACGCGAGCCTCGCTCCCGACCGTCGGAGGACCTACGGCCGCGCGGTCGCGAACGCCGACGCGCGCCCCAGCACGCGACGCGCGTCCTCGAACCGGTCCACGCGCACGGAGGCGACCAGGCCGTCGCCGCTGGAGTCGACGTCGATGTCGAGCCAGGTGCCCCGGAGCACGTAAGGATCGCTCGCGACCTCGGCGTCCTGCCCGAGGGTGACGCGGACCTGATGGCACTCGAGGGTGCGCGCGAGCGCCTCGGCGGAGACGTTGAGCGTCGGGCGCAGGTGGAGCTTCGCGCCGCGGAGGCGGATCACCCGGTCGTTGCCGGAGGGCACCGTGGAATACGCGGGCTCCACGGACTCGACGAGGTCCGGGGCCATGGCCGCCGCCGCCTTTGATTCGGACTCGTGAGTGCATCTCGGGGCCATCTCGCGCGCGCGCGCGGCGGGGCCCCTCCAGTCGGGCACGACGGGCAGCCACCAGCCGCCGTTGCAGCCGGCGAGGGCGATCGAGAGGAGAGGAGCGAGGCGTCGCATGGGAGGCATCTATAGTCCATTGTCCGGCCCGAAGCCTCGACGTATCACGAATTATTTATGGTAAACGGCCGAGCTTTTACGCCTCCGTTATACCTGGCGGACGTAAACGAAAACGAAGTGGCAAACACGATCCGTGGCCGCACCGCCGACGACGGCATGAGGACGCCTCCGGCCTTTTGCGTACGATTCTTCGCGTCTCTCGCGCCCGAGCCCCGATTGATTCCGGGTCGTTTCCGTCCGCAATCGCGACGAGCACGGCGCCATTCTCTTCCGATGGCGAACTCAAGATTCGCCGTACCTGCCTTTCAATTTACGGACTTTTTATAAAAGCAGAATCTACAGTCCGCCCCGGTGGGCGGTAGGGAGAACATGTCTCACTGAGGCGCGACGAGTCCGTGAGGACGAGCGTCGGGGCACGGCGCCGCCGGCATCGGGCGGCGGCGTGAAGGGAGCCCTTTGTCCACTCGCACCCAAATGAGGGAGTCCAGGTCCATGAGTCGATTCCGATTGATACGCGCCGGCTGCGTTTGCCTCGTCAGCCTCGGCGCATTCGCGAGCTGCGCGGCGGTGGAGGGCGCCGCGATGGCTCAACCCCCTGCACCGGAGCCGCCTCCGGCCGCCCCGGCCCCGGAGACGTCGCCGGTCGCGACGGCCGGCCCCATCGAGCCGCCACCGCCGCCGCCCGGGCCGGCGCCATCGTCGACGCCGGCAGCATCGCCGGCGCCGCCGCCTCCACCGGGGACCGTGGCGCCGGCGCTCGCGGCGCCGGCCGAGCCGCCCGCCCCCGAGACGCCGAAGGACGACAAGCCCAGCGACCCGTTCGCGTTCGGCGACTTCACCTGGTTGAACGGCTCGAACCGGCAGACCAAGGCGCTGCTCGACTCGCCGGTCTTCACCGGCAGCTTCCTCCTCGACGTGAACTACACGGCGTCGACGAACATGCCGATCGACAACACGGTCGTCGGCTCCACCTCGCTCTCGCGCAATAACGAGGTGACGCTAGCGTTCATGGGCTTCGGCGGCGACTTCCACTACGAGAACGCGCGCGCGCGCCTGATGACCCAGTTCGGCGTCCGCTCCGTCCTCGTGGCGCGCAACGACTTCAGCACCTACCACGGCCAGTTCGACCTGCAGAACGCCCTGCGGTACGTGAGCGAGGCGAACGGTGGTTATCACTGGAACGCCCTGCACGGCATCAACCTCGACGCGGGCATCTTCATGTCGTACGTCGGCCTGTTCTCGTACGACGCGTTCGAGAACTGGATGTACCTGCCCTCTTTCACGTCGGACAACACGCCCTGGTTCTTCAACGGTTTGCGACTCCAGATCTTCCCTACCGAGACGCTGAAGATCGAGCCCTGGCTCATCAACGGTTGGCAAACGTACGGCAAGTTCAACGAAATGCCGGGGTTCGGCGCGCAGATCCTCTTTCGGCCGACCGAGTGGCTCTCCATGCTGTCGAACGACTACTGGGGCTGGGACGCCCAGGACACGCCGGGCTTGAACCGGTGGCACAGCGACAACAGCGTCACGGTCAGCTATTATCATAACCCCGGCGGGGTCATCACTCGACTCGCCGGATCGTTCACCTTCGACATCGGCGGTGAATTCGGCGACGGAACGTCCTTCAGCGGAAACGGGACGGAGGGGCACTGCACCACCGCGACGCCGTGCGCGGCGCGGTTCATCAGCGGCATGACGTACCAGCGCGCCTGGTTCGGCGACAACTTCGCCATCACCGCGGGCGGCGGTTTCATGTCGAACCCGAGCCGGTACCTGGTCCTCGCGCCGACGGGCAACGCGTCGGGCGTCCCGCAGCCCGAGAGCACGCAGGGCATTCAATACGTGCCGCCCACGAACGGCTACGACATGAACCTCGGCACCCACTTCAACGCGTGGGACTACGAGTTCGGCTTTCAGTACATGCCGATCGAGCAGTTCACGTTCGACCTCGAGTGGAACCACCGCCAGGCGGACACTCCGTACTTCGCCGGCCACGGCGGCGTGACCTCGCCGGACGGGTACATCACGACGAAGACGCCGCCGGGATGGCGGGCCGACCTCGTCAAGACCGACAACCGTCTGATTGCCGCTTGGCTGGTGCGCTTCTGATGGGCGCCGATCTCCGGAGCAGGAACATGAAGACCTCGACGTTCGAGAAGTGGATATCCATCACCTGGCCGCGCGCGCTGGCCCTCGCGGGGGCGGCCTTCGTCGCGCTGGCCGTCGCGGGGGCGGGCTGCGCGTTCACCGACGACAACTGGTCGGAGGGCAGCCGCTGCAACCCCTTCGACTCGCACGACGAGTGCTCGAGCGGGCTCTTTTGCACCGGGCAGGCGTCGACCCCGATGGTCGCGTTCTGTCCCGAGAACTACTGCTGCCCGGTCGACTCGAACGGCAACCCCACGGGCGACAACGCGAACTGCCAGCCGGGCTGCAACGGCGGAGCGGCGTCGATCTGCGCCGCCGACATGGACCCGGGTGCGTGCGCCTTCGCCGCCGGCGGGTCGCTGGAGTCCTCCCTCGCGCTGGACGACGCCGGGCCCGCCCCGGCGCCGACCGACGCCGGCGCGGACTGAACGAGCAACGTGAGAGCGCGCCGGACCGAAGAGGATTTCATGAAGAGCAACGACGCCTCAGGCTGGCCTCTCGCCGGCGCGGTCACCGCCCTCGTGGCGGCGGCCGCGCCGGCCCTCTCCTGCAACTCTCCGCTCCAGGCCGCGGAGTCGCTCGCGCAACCTCCGCTCGGCGAGGTGTGGCTCACGCGCGATCAACTCCGCGAAAGCAACATCGGGGTACAGCCGGTCGCCGAGCAGCCCCTCGCCGACGCCGTCGTGACCGGCGGGCGGGTCGCCCTCGAGGATCCGCTCGTCGGTCACGTCTTCTCCCCTGTGACCGGCCGTGTCGTGCGCATCGAGGCCGACCTCGGCGCGCACGTGAAGAGGGGGCAGGTGCTCGCGGTCATCGAGTCGCCGGACGTCGGCGTGGCCGTGAGCGACATGGCGAAGGCCCGCGCGGACCTCATCGCGGCGGAGCACGACTTCACGCGCCAGCGAGACCTCGCGGCCGGCCACGCGGCGGCGCAGGCCGTGCTCGAGCAGTCGGAAGACGGCTGGCGCCGAGCGGTGGCCGAGATGGGGCGCGCCCGGCAGAAGGCCGCTCTCCTCCACGCCGGCATGCTCGACACGGTCTCGCAGACCTTCGCGATCACCTCGCCGGTCGACGGCGAGATCCTCGGGCGCACCATCAACCCCGGCGCCGAAGTGCAAGGCGAGTACGCCGGCGGAACCTCCCCCGAGCTCTTCACGGTCGGCGAGACGAGGCGCGTCTGGGTGGTGGGCGACCTCTACGAGGCCGACGTGGCGCGCGTGATCGTGGGGGCCCAGGCGGACGTGACGCTCCTCGCGTACCCCGGGAAAGTTTTTCACGGCAAAGTCGACTGGATCAGCTCCACGCTCGATCCCGGCACGCGCACCGCCCGGGTGCGCTGCACGTTCGACAACGCCGACGGGCTGCTGCGGCCCGAGATGTTCGCGACGCTGCAGCTCGCGGTCGATCCGCGGCACGCGCTCGCGGTCCCGCGCGAGTCGCTGCTGCACCTCGGCGAGTACCGCGTCGTCTTCCGCAGGGTCGGCGAGACGAACGGTCGCACGCGGTTCGAGCGCGTCCCGGTGGAGGTCGAAGACGCGGTCTCGGGCCCGTGGGTCGAGGTCCGCCACGGCCTCGAGCCCGGCGACGAGGTCGTGGTCGGTGGCAGCGCGCTGCTCTCGCGGCTTCTCTGAGGGCGCGACGCCCGGACGGCGAGACCGCGCCTCGTCCGGCCAGTCCCGGCGCGCGTCCAAGGGCGCTCGACCTTCGGCCGGGCGCGTCCGACGCGCGGCCGGGCGCGTCCGACGCGCGGCCGGGCGCGTCCGATGCGCGGCCGGGCGCGTTCGTTCTTCGTCTGGACGCGCTCGGCGAGCGGGTGGGGGCGCTCGGCCGGCGTTTGGGCGCGCTCGACCGGCGGTCGGGCGCGTTCGTTCTTCGCTCGAGGGGGCTCGGCGACGCGCCCTGCGTCCTCGGCCGGCTTTCGGACGTCTCAGGCCGCCGCTCGGGCGCCGAACGCCGACGCTGAAGCCTCAGAACTGCTTCTCGAGGTTCACGTCGAAGATGCCAATCCACTGCTTGTAGATGCCGCCGCCGTCGGGCTGCTGCGTGGGGATCTGGTACGTGGAGAGAAGGCTCTCGCCGGTCGTGTTCCTGGTCTCGTAGATGATCTGCGTGTACGAGGCCGAGACGTAGAGGTAGTTGAAGAGGAGGAAGCGCCCGCCGAGCGCACCCTGATAGTTGTTCGCGTCGGCGATCGACGGATCGATCGTGGCGTTGGGTGTCGCGCCCTCTTCCCACCCGCCGCCCACGAAGAGCTCCACCTCGGGGCTCGCGTACCAGCTGATGCCGCCGCGGTATCCGTAGGTGTTGCCCCAGTCACGGACGAAGTTCGCGAGGACCTGACCGCTCGTCGCGTCCGAGCCGTTTTGGTAGACCTCGCACGGCTGCCCGGCGATCGCAACGCACTGGCTCTTCATGTTGCTCCAGCGCGTGTAGTCGCCGAAGGCGCGGAGCTCGATGCTGTTCACGGGCCGGAAGCGGATGCCCGCGCGGAAGATGTCGGGCAAGCCCTGGGTGAGGGTCGCCGCCTTGAGGCCGAGCGCGTCGGCCGGCATCGGGGGGTACGTGACGTTGAAGGTGCCCTTCAGCTTCTGCGGCCCCAGGCCGGGCTGCGCCTGGTACGAGGCGCCGAGCCAGAGGTGCTTGGGGACCAGCTCGAGCATGGCGCCCGCGCCGAAGCTCCCGTTCGCCCCCTTCACGTCCAGGATCGCGCGGCCCTCGCCCGCGGAGTTCGGCGTGTCCTGGCCCGCGATGTTCTGGGCCTTCGTGAACTGGACCCACGAGTAGATGAAGTTGCCCGTGACGCCGATGGCGAGGGGGCCGAGCTTCAGCGCCGCGCCCGCCGTGCCGTAGACGAACGTCAGCGAGGCGTCGATGTTGCTCCAGCGCTGCACGCCGTCGACCGCCAGCGGGTACATCGGGTTCGCCGCCGACGGGTTTTGAGCCCAGTGCTCGCGGCCCGCGAACGGCACGAACAGACCACCGCCGATCGAAAGGGCGCCGAAGTTGGCCGTGGCGGCGACGGTGGGCCCCGCGAAGACGTTGAAGAGCCTCGCGGTGCCCGCGTTTCCGATGTTCGAAGGCGCCATCGTCGGGTCGCCCGGACCCGGCGCGTGCTGCCAGCTCAGGCTGCGCATCGCAACCTGCTCGTCGAAGTAGATGTGCCAGCCCTCGGCGAACGCGATGCCAGCAGGGTTGTAGTAGAGCGCCGTCGGGTTCGTGGTGACGGGGTTGCCGAGCTCACCGCCGAACTTCTGGGTGGCGAAGCCCGCCGCTTTCGCGTCGGCTTGCCACCCCGTCACTCCGAGCCACGCCCCGAGGGCCGCAATCACGACCCCCCGTTGAAGCCTCTGCATCGCGTTCCTTGGTCTCCGTCACATTTTCGGGGGCGAGGGGCGTGGTGCCGAGTGTCGGTCGATCACATTCCGGCGCCGGACATCGCGCGAGCCGTGGCGCAGGTCGAACCAGCCGGAATCTCGACCGCGGTATACGTCGCGGTGCCCGGTACGTAAATGGTCCGGTTGGCGTCGATAAAGCCGCCGCCGACGATGATGCCGGACGTCTGCTCGCAGTTCGGGCCCGTGGAGTTCGGACCGTCGTGGCAGCCGACGACGTGGTTCTCGAAGTACTTCACCTGCGCGGTGCCGGCGGAGTGACCGCACGAGGTGACCGTGCCGGTCAGACCGATCTCGTTGCGCGAGACGATGTACACCTGGTCGGCGTACGCGACCGAGTACCCGAGGCTCGCCGGGACGTAGGAGTACGGCGACGTGTTGGACGAGTCGATGGTGATGCCGGGGTTGCCGTCGCCGTCGTCGTCCGAGAGATTGCTCGACATGAACTGCGGCCACGTGCCGGCCGTGGTGTCTTGCTGGCTCGGGGCCGGCCACGCCGTCGAGAGGTTCGCGAAGCTGCTGGTCTTCGAAAGGCCGAGGATGCCGACGGCCGGCGGGATGCTGATCGAGCTGCCCACGGAGAACCCGCCCTGCGTGCCGTTCGTCGTGAAGGTCGGCATCTTCGGGCCGTCCCAGATATCCAGGTTGTTGAAGACCAGGTTGACCTTCTCGTTGTTCACCACGCCAGAGAGCTGGATCGGCGGGAGATTGAGGCCGCACGTCTTCGTGGTGCCCGCGATGGCGAGGCTGCCGTCGCTGTTCGTCGTGTAGGTCTCCGTCGAGAGAAGGTAAATGTCCGCGACCGGCTTGCCGGTCGAGGCCACGAGGACGTTCGTCGCCGCCCACGTCACGTTCAGCCGGATGTGGACGCCCAGCGTGGTGCTGGTCTCGGACATACAGGTGCCGCCGTCGCCCATGAAGGGGGTCGAGCCGCTGCTCGAGCCCGTGCTCGTGGTGCCGCTGGAGCCCGAGGTGCCGTCGCCGCTGGAGCCCGAGGTGTTGTCGCCGCTGGAGCCCGACGTGTTGTCACCGCTGCTCGAACCGGAGCTCGGGACGACGACGTTGCCGGAGTTGCTGCTGCATTTCGCCGACACCCCGATCAAGGCGGCCAAGCCAACGCCCTGCACAACGAGGAGACCTTGCGAACTAAGAATGCGCTTCATGTGGCTAACTCTCCCGGTCCGAAACCCTCACGCTCCCACCCTTCGGGGAACAGCCCACGCGGGTCGAACGCGCAATTACCTACGCTGATTTCCAAGCAGAAGCAAAGGTTCCCGCACGCCAGAATCGCGACGATTTACGCCATGATGCGTGTGACGCGAATGGCCAAACGGGGCGGCGACGCCGCCGACGCGCGGCGTCATGGCCGCATGGGAGAACGGTTTGGCCTCCCAAGCGCGTCTCGATCGCATCACGACGCGCGTTCTCGCCGCGTCCTTGCTCCGCTCGCGGCTCAAAGACTCTTGTACGAGGCCACGCACGTCCCGAGGACGGCGGTGGCCGCCGCGAGGAGCGCCGCGGCGACGAACGCCCAGTGCGCGGCGCGGCGCAAATCACGCCTGACTCGGTCGCTCGCGCCCTCTCCCGAACGGCGAGCGGTCCCCGCGACGTACGCGAGCGCGCCCGCCCACGCGAGGAGCACGGCGCCGAACGCGAGGTGCTCCTTGCGCTCGAACAGGTACCCGACGGCCGGCGCCTCCGCGAAGATGGACTGCCGGAGGCGCTCTCGGTACGTCGGGTAGAGCGACGCGCCGAGCGCGCCGGCGATCGTCGTCACGCCGACGGCCAGACCGACCGAGAGGTGCGCCCGCCGCTCCCTCCGCCGGAGCAACACCGCCGGGTGCGCGAGGGCGACGGCCGCCAGCCAGCCCAGGTGACCGTGCACGTGCTCTCCAACGCGCGCGAGATCGACCGGCATCGGTGGCCGACGAGCTTAGGCGAAGGAGCCGTCGTCGCACACGCCGCCCGCCGTTCCTTTCGGCGCCCCCCGGCGCGGCCGCGCTGGCGGTCCCTGCGGCGCGGCACTGCACGTGAATAGGGCGGGCCGGGGACGCACGAAATGGCCACAAAATGGCCGGTCCCCCTACGAGACCCGCGCAAAAGAGGTCGGTGTGATGCGGAAGCATGGGACAGGTTGTCTCGATTCGAGCAAGTCCGTGAACCAAGCAGTGGGAGCCATCGAGTCATGACCGGAACCCGAGGTACAACCGACGCGAGCGGGCCGGCTTCGAGCTCGTCCCCGGGGAGCGGCGTCGGCGGCGCGCACGTGCTGCTCTTCGAAGACGACGACACGCTGGCAGGGCTGCTCGCGCGGGTCCTCCGCGCCGACGGCTGCCACGTCGACGTCCTCGACAGCGCGAACGCGACGCCGGGGGCGGCGAAGCTGGCGCGGTACGACGTCGTGCTCAGCGACATCCACCTGGCCGAAGAGACGAGCGGCCACGAGGTGCTGCGGCGCGTCCGGTCGGCGAGCCCGACCACGCCGGTCATCTTGATGACGGCCTACGCCGACATCGAGGGCGCGATGAACGCGGTCAGCGAGGGAGCCTACGACTACCTCGCCAAGCCGATTGAGCCGACCGAGCTGAAGCGCATGGTCGCCGAGGCCCTGTCGCGCCGAAAGCTGGCGACGTCCGGGCAGGACGTGGCGGCACGCAGCCCCGGGACCCCTCCGCAGGTCGCGACGCCGATCGTCGGCACCACGCCGTCGATGCTCGCGGTCTACAAGACCGTGGCGCACGTCGCGCCGACCACCGCGACCGTGCTCATCGTCGGCGAGAGCGGCACGGGCAAGGAGCTCGTCGCCCGCGCCATCCACGCCAAGAGCCCTCGCGCGAGCAAGCCGTTCGTGGCGATCAACTGCGGCGCCCTCCCCGAGTCGATCCTCGAGAGCGAGCTGTTCGGGCACGAGCGCGGGCCTTCACCGGGGCCAGCGCGACCAAGCACGGCCTCTTCGAAGAGGCGCAGGGGCGGCACGCTCTTCCTCGACGAGATTGGCGAGATCAGCCCGAAGATGCAGGTGCAGCTCCTCCGCGTGCTGCAGGAGGGCGAGGTCCGCCGGGTCGGCGCGGCCGAGACCATCAAGGTCGACGCGCGGGTCGTCGCCGCGACCAACCGGGACCTCAAGAACGAGGTCGCGACGGGCCGCTTCCGCGAAGACCTGCTCTTCCGCCTGCAGGTCGTGACCGTCCACGTGCCGCCGCTCCGCGAGCGGCGCGGCGACATCCCGCTGCTCATCAAGCACTTCATCACCCGCCACTCCGAGCGGCTCGGCCGGCCGGCGCCGCGCGTGGCGCCCGAGGTGAACGAGATGCTCGGCGCGTACGCGTTCCCGGGGAACGTGCGGGAGCTCTCGCACATCCTCGAGCGCGCGATGCTCCTCGCGCGCGAGAGCGTCATCACGGGCAGCGACCTGCCGCCCGACGTCACCGCGGCCTGGACGCAGCACGGCTCGACGGCCGCGAGCCTCGGCTCGCTCGCCGAAGACTGGCCCACGCTCGCGGTGCTCGAGCGCCGCTACATCGACCGCGTCCTCTCCCGCACGGGCGGCAACAAGACGCGCGCGGCCGAGGTCCTCGGCATCGACCGGCGCACGCTGAACCGCATGTTCGCGCGCGAGCGCGCCGCCCAGGGGGGGCGCAGCCTCACCGACGAGGAGCTCGACGCCCTGGAAGAGGAGACCGACTCGACGAAGACGTCGACGACCCCCTGAGCCTTACGCACACACGCCCACACGCAACCCTGGCTCGTGCGAGCTCCTCGCCGGAGCTCGCCAGCTTGAAGGGGGCACCGGCGGGGTCTAGATGGCTAGGCACTTCACCTTCTCGCACCCGAATCCTCGAGGGGACGTGAGCCATCAGGTTTCCAATGCGGTCGCGGCACTTCCACGCAACTGGGTCCACGTGCCCGTCGTCACGCAGCAAAGCAACTTCAGCTGCGGCCCGGCAGCCACGCTGGCGCTCCTGCGCTACTGGCGACCCGAGGCGTTCGAGTCGGTCGGCGAGGCGGACCTCTATGCGCCGCTCGAGACGACCCACGCGCGCGGGACGGAGCCCGAGCCCATCGCGGCGCTCCTCCGTCGCAACGGCCTCGACGCCGAGTACCGGCACGGCGACGTGACGATCTCGGACCTCGAGCGCGCGGTCGACGAGGGGCAGCCCCCCATCGTCGACCTGCAGGCCTGGACGGACCACCCCACGCCTTACCGCGAGACGTGGGACGCGGGGCACTACGTGGTGATGGTCGGCTACGACGAGGAGCGCCTCTTCTTCGCCGACCCCAGCACGATGACGCCCGACGGCTACGCCTTCCTCCCGCGCAACGAGCTCGAGGAGCGCTGGCACGACCTCGCCGGCCTGAGCGACGACCGCGTCGAGCGCATGGCGATCTTCGTCCGGGGCCGCTCTCCGCGGCCCAAGACCCTCGGCGGTCCCGTCAGCGCCGTGAAGCTCCTCTAGCCGTGACGGGCCTCCTCTCGACGGTGCGCGCGCAGGCGACGGCGGTCGACACGCTCCGCCGCGCCATCGCCGGCGAGCGGGTGCACCACGCCTATCTCTTCGACGGCCCCGAGGGGGTCGGCAAGGAGCGGGCGGCGTTCGGCCTCGCGCAGGCCCTCGTATGCGAGCGTCGCGCGCCCGGCGCGGCCGACGCGTGCGGCGTGTGCAGCCCGTGCACCCGCGCCCTCCCGCGCGCGAGCGAGCGGCGGCCCGTGCACCCCGACGTCATCGTGCTCGAGCGCGGCCTCTACGACCCCGCCACGATCGGCCGCAAGAGCCCCGAGACGCAGGACCTCAGCATCGACCAGGTCCGCACGCTGGTCCTCGCCCGCGCCGCGTTCCCTCCGCACGAGGGCCGCGCGAAGGTGTTCATCCTCCGTCGCGCCGAAGACCTCAGCCAGGCCGCGGCGAACGCCCTCCTCAAGACGCTCGAGGAGCCGGGCGCCCGCACGCACTTCGTGCTGCTCTCGGCGATGGCCGACTCGCTCCTCCCGACCATCCGCTCCCGCACCCAGCGCGTGCGCTTCGGGCCCTTGCCCGACGGCGTGGTCGCGGAGCTCCTGGCCGAGCAGGGCGTCGAGGGCGCCGCCTCGATTGCCGCGCTCGCGGGCGGCAGCATGGCGACCGCGCGGGTGCTCGGCGACCCGGACGCGAGCGCCCGCCGCGAAGAGTTCGTGTCGCGCGCGAAGGCGGCCCTCGCGTCGCGCGATCTCGGCGCGGCGCTCGAGCTGGCCGAGGACGCGAAGAAGGCCGGCAAGGAGGGCACCGCCGCGCAGCTCGAGGCGCTCGCGGCGGCGCTCGGCATCGAGGCGCGCGGCGCGGCGGGGGCGGCCGATCGTCGCGCCGACGTGGCCGCCGCGCGGCACGGCCTGGCCCTGGCGGCGGTGCAGCAGCTCGACGGCAACGCGTCGCCGCAGCTCACGGTCGAGTCGATGCTGATCAAGATGCGGAGCGTCTGAGCCCGCGCTCACGGATTCGAGCGAAGCCGGATTCGAGCGAGGTCTCGCTGCCGGGCCAGACCTCGTAGTCCCCCTCCTGCACGGCGGTGCCGCGCCAGGCCACGCCGCCGGCCGCCCCCGCGAGGAGCACCAGGCGCTCGGCGCCGGGGCCCGCGTACTCGGCGAACACGCCGGTGGAGCCGACGTCGGGCGCCCCCGTGCCCACCCGCCGCAGGCGCACCGGCAGCCGGCGCGTGCGCTCGAAGAGGATGCTCCCCTGCTCGATCGACCGCGGCGGCTCGGCCGGCACCGGCGGATCGCCCTTGGGGAGCTGCGCGAGCCACGCGAGCGTGGTCTGCCCCGGCCCCGGCGCCAGCACGGCGCGGTCGGCCTTGGCCTCGGGCGCGACGAAGAGCACCGCGACGGTCCGCTCCTCCTCGAGGAGCACCGCCCCGGCCAGCCACGCCTCGTCCCCCTCGAGCTTGCGCGCCACGACGTCGCCCAGCTTGCAAGGGAAGCCCGCGAACGGGTCGGGCGCCGCGGGCGGATCCGACGGGGAGTCGACCCCGGCCTCCGCACGCCGCGCGCGCGCGCGGCGGACGACCCGCGCGATCAGCCTGCCGCAGAAAACACCCCCGGCGATGACGAGCGCTTCGAGCGCCAGCGTCAAAGGGCGGCCCCGACCTGCGCGGGCGGGGGCGCGAACAGGCTCGCGAGGGCGCGCGCCCGCGACGCCACCTCGGGGTAGAGCTCGGAGGCCGGCCGCGGCCCCTCACCGGGCCCCTTGCCCGGGAGGAGGTCCCCGATGGCGGCGACGGCGTCGGTGATGGCGACCAGCCCGCGGGCGCGCTCGAAGGTGACCCCCCCGATCGCGACGAGCGGCACGCCCGCGGCGCGAGCCCGGGCATAGGCCGCGGTCAAACCCGCGACGCCGACCACGGGGTCCGGATTGACCTTCGTGGTGGTCGAGAAGACCGGACCGTACGCCACGTACGCGGGCTTGGCGGCGAGGGCCGCGTCGAGCTGCTCGAGCGTGTGCGTGGACACGCCGATCGCGAGGCCCGGGGCGATGCGGCGGACGCGCTCGATGGGCATGTCGTCCTGGCCGACGTGCACGAGGTCGCAGCCGGCGAGGATGGCGAGGTCGGGCCGATCGTTGGCGACGAGCGGCACGCCCGCGCGATGGCACATCGGCGCGAGCGCGCGGAGCAGCCCGAGCGTCTCGCGGGCCGAGACGTTCTTCGCGCGGAGCTGGAGCGCGGCCGGCCGAGCGCTGAGCAGAGCGTCCGCGAAGGCCAGCGGGGCGAGGTTCACTAGGTCGAGCGCCCCCGCGTCGACGATCGCGTAAAGGCCATGCATCGTGCGCGGGAGGTAGCCGAGGCTTCGTCGTGCCGTCAACGCGATTCGGTGGGACCGGCGCGCCGGGACGCGTCTGCCTCGAGGATCGCGATGCGGACGGAAGTGGATGAGCCGATGCGCGGGCGGTCGAGATCCGGCGCGGGCGTCACGAGGAGGACATCTCCTCGCCTCGCCCGCTCCCAGTCGGCATTCCCTTCCTTCGCGTCGCGGTCCAGCCGCATGAGCCGTGCCCGCGCCGCCGCGGTTCCGCCGGGCGCCGCGAGCTCGCCGCAAACGAAGGCCTCGCGCTTGCCTTTCGTGCGTATCTCGCCGGAGACCACTCGTAGACGTGCGCCCGGCGCGGTCGCATCCCCGCGGGCACCGTCGGGAGCACGCAAGACCCCGGCCAGCGTCGAGCCTCCTCGCCGCAGGACCAGATAGCTGAACGTGAGCCCCTCGCGGCGCAGGCCCGCCGCCCGCGCCACCGGGGCGAGCCACTCCGGCAGGTCGACGGGGAGGTCCTCGTGGCACCAGTCCGCTTCGCGGGCCAGGGCGGGGCAAGACGCCTGGTGGAGGCACGGCGCGAAGATCGGCGCGCCCCCCTCGGCGAGCGCGTCGCGCACGCGGTGGAGATGCCGCGCCCGATCGCGCAAGGCCGGCTCGATGACGACGACCGCGCCCTCCTCGGTGCAGCGCTCGTTCACGAGAGCGCGGATCCACTCGGCGTGCCGCTGCCGCCGCGCGTCCTCGGGCAGGGCCACGTCCAGCTCGCTCAGCACCTGCCCGACCAGCACCACGTCGAAGCGGCCGAGGCTGGGCGCGGCGCCCAGTCCTCCCGGCCGCGCGTGCACGCGAAGCCCGATCCCGTCCGGCGCGCCTTCGCGCCCGCGCACGATCGCCATGCCCACCGCGAGCGCGTCGGTGTCCGCGTCGACCCACGTCGCGTCGACCGGCCCCTCGAAGCCCGCCGCGCGAAGCGCCCTCACCAGGCCCCACGTGCTCGCCCCCAGCCCCGCGCCGATGTCGAGGACGCGGAGCGGCCGCTCCGGGCGCGCCTCGGGGATCGCCCGCGCGCCGACGAGCTCCCGCACGGCGGCCGCCGCCTTCGGCACGTCGCGGGGAAACGAGAAGCCGAGGCGCGCCGCGCCGGCCTCGCGCGCCGAGGCGCGGGCCCGCGCGGGATCGTTGTACGCGGCCGACAGCTCGGCCACGCGGGCCCCGAGCTTCGCGACGTCGCGGCTCGTCGGCCAGCCGCGGGCGCGCGCGACGGCGTCGAGGGTCTCGCGCCAGTCTTCCTCGAGGGCACGCGCTAGGGGACCGGCGGCGGGCATGGCCGGCTAGAATCGTCGCGTGCGCCCCCCCTCGCAAGCCGAAGCGGTGATAGCGGCCGGGGCGGTGGTCGTCGATCGCCTCGGGCGCGTGCTGCTCGTGCGGCGCGGGCGGCCTCCCTCCGAGGGGGAGTGGACGCTCCCGGGCGGAAAGGTCGAGCCGGGCGAGACGCCGGAGGCCGCGGTCGTGCGCGAGGTCCGCGAAGAGACCGCGATCGAGGCGCGCGTCGTCGCCGCGCTCGGCGCCGTCGGGATCGAGCGCGGCCCCGTCAGGTACGCCATCCACGAGTTCCTGCTCGCGCCCGCCGGGGACGCGGCGCCTCGCGCGGGCGACGACGCCGCCGAAGCCCGGTGGGTCGCGCGAGCCGAGAATCGAGGGGCTCGGCGTCCGGGCGGACGCGATCGCCGTGATCGACCAGGCGCTCGCGCGCGCTTGACTCGCGGCCTCGATCCGGGTCTCTCCATCGTCGATGACGCGCGTCTCCCTTGCCCGGTTCGCCTGGTGCGCCGCGGCCCTCGTGACCGGCCCGAGCGGCTGCATGCCCCCCGTCGCGGCGCCCCCGTCGGCGCCGCCCAACGCCGACGCGGCCCTCGCGCGCATGCACGCGAGCTTCGCCTGCGGAAACGCCGTGCAGGGCAACGGCAAGCTCGATCACTACGGCGAGGGCGGCCGCGTCGCCGGCGACGTGATGCTCTTCGCCGCGCGCCCGGCGTCGCTGCGCCTCGACATCGTGAGCCCCTTCGGCGCCGCGCTCGCCACGCTCACCTCCGACGGGAAGGAGTTCTCGATGTCCGACCTGCACGACAAGCGCTTCTTCGTGGGCCCCGCGAGCGCGTGCAACATCGCGCGGCTCACGTCGGTGCCCGTGCCCGGCCACGTGCTCGTCGAGCTCCTTCGCGGCGAGGCCCCCGTCCTCAAGCACGAGCCCGAGCGGGCGACGATGGTCTGGGACACGCACGGCTACTGGGCGCTGTCGATCCCGTCGACGCGAGGCGCGTCCGAGGAGATCCACCTCGCGCCGCGCCCCGAGGACTGGTCGCTCCCTTGGGACCGGCAGCGCATGCGGGTGCTCGACGTTCGCGTCGTGCAGCAGGGCTACGAGCTCTATCACGCGGAGCTCGAGGACCACGCGCGCGCGGCCACGGCGGGGGCGCGCCAGGACCCCGACAACCTCGAAGCGCCAATCCCGCCGAGCGGCCCGACGTGCGACGCGGAGATCCCGCGCAAGGTGCGCGTGGAGGTGCAGAACCCCGGCGCCGACGTGCGCGTGAACTACGAGCAGGTCGTGTGGAACCCGCCGCTCCCCGAGGGCACGTTCCGTCAGGCGCCGCCCGCCGGCACCCACCCCGAGGTCGTCGACTGCGAGTAGCCCGGCGCCCGCTCAGCGCAGGGCCGCGAGCATCTCGCCGGGCCGGTCGGTGATGATCGACGCGGCCCCCCACTTCACGAGCTGGCGCGCCTCGTCGGGGTCGTTCACCGTCCAGACCCCCACGCGGAGGCCTCGCCGCGCGTACCGCTCGAAGGCGCCGGCGCTCGCCTGCGTGCGCTCGACGTGCAGAAGCTGGACGACGGGCGGGCGCACCGTCTCCTGGAGCACGCCGGCCCAGCGCTCCTGATCGCCGTGCGTCAGGAGCGCGCGCGGCACCTCCGGCGCGCGCACCGCGACCAGCGCGAGGAGGCGCGGGTCGAACGACGAGAACAGCACCTCGGCGCCGACGGCCCGGACGATCTCCGCGGTGGCGTGCGCGAGCACGGTCCGGCGCGGCACGTCGTGCTTCAGCTCGACGTTGACGCCCACGCCGTGGCGCTTGGCCCACGCGAGCACCTCCGAGAGGGCCGGCACCGTCGCGCCGCCGCCCAGGTCGATCGCGAGGAGGTCCGCGGCGGTCACCTCGGCGACGCGCCGCCGGTCGCCGTCGTGGGTCATGCGCGCGAGCGTCTCGTCGTGGAAGACCACCACGCCGCCCCCGGCGCAGGTGCGCACGTCGAGCTCGATTGCGCGGGCGCCCTGCCGGCGCGCCTGCTCGAAGGACGCGAGCGTGTTCTCGGGCGGCCAGCCCTGGCCGCGCCCCCCGCGGTGCCCGACGACGAAGGGCGGCGACGCGATCGCCGCGCTCCACCACGCGCCCGCGTCCTCGCGCGGACGCTCCGCCAGCACCGCGTAGGGCTGCGCCCGGCCTGCGCTCAAGCCGCGAGCTCTTCGGCGATCGAGCGGGCGAGCGCGCGCGCCTCGTCGACCTTCTCGGCGGCCAGCGACACCGCGCCGACGACCGGGTGCCCTCCCCGCCGTACCGCTCGCAGATCGCCGCGATGTTGTGCGTCCGCGGGATCGCCGACCAGGGGTTATATCCCACGCTGATCTTGCATTTGCTCTTCGAGCGGCTGAGGAGCACCGAGTACGCGCTCTCCGGGTAGAGCGCGTAGGTGACGAACTTGCCGGCGACCTCGATGAGGTGCGCGGTGAGGTCGACGAAGATGACCGGGCCCAGCGCCTTCGCGCTCTGCTCGACGAGCTTCACGAACTGGTCGTGCGCCTTGCCGAGCGGCTCGTAGGCCTGCGCGACGTCCTCCGAGCGGGCGACCTCGTAGAGCGGGCGCTCGAGCAGCCGAGCGATCATCTTCCCGAGGAACGAGTCGCTGCCCATGTGCTCGACCACCGTCATGAGCTTGAGCTCGGGCTCGTTGCGCTCGACGGGCATCGTCGCGTTCGGGAAGGCGGCGCTGTCGATCATGTCGGCCCAGCGCACGAGCTCCGCGCTCGGCGCGGGGTCGAGGCCGAAGCGCGCCGCGCCGATGTCGGCGATGAGCTTCGTGGCCGAGGTGTACGTCCCGTCGTGGAACATGCGCCGCTGGCCGGCCGCCTCCTGCCGCTCGACGGCGCGCTCGTACGCCTCGCGGTCGCCCGGCGCGCCGAAGGCGCTCACGTGGTGATCGAAGTACCAGTCGAGCTTCGGCGAGGGGCTGAAGCGAAAATCGAGGATGGCGTTCACGTCCCCGCCCAGGATCTTCGGGTCGACCCCGTTCTGGCCCGGGCCGTAGCCGGCGCCGTGGTAGGCGAAGGACGCGCCATCTCCCGGGAACAGCGTCCGATAAAGCCGCGTGAACATCACGGCCGAGCAAAGGCCGTCGAAGCAATGGCCGTGGGTGGCGACGACGACTTGAGGGGAGTGGCCGGAAGTCACCTGGGGCGCCATAGCATGATGGGCGAACCCCGTGGAACCCCGGATCCACCACCTGGCCCTCCGCTCGGTCGACCCGCACCGGATCGAGGCTTTCTATGTCACGCTGCTCGGGCTGCCCGTCCGGCGCCGCGATCCGGCCCGCGGCAGCGTATGGCTCGGGTCCGGCGAGGTCGTCGTCATGATCGAGCAGGCCTCTCCCGGCGAGCCCGGGCCGCCGGAGGGGGCGCTCGACCTCGTGGCCTTCGGGGTCGACGACCTCGAGCCCTGGCGCGCGCGGCTGGCCGCCGCGGGCGTCGCGATCGAGGGGGAGACCGCGTACACGCTCTACTTTCGCGATCCCGACGGGCGCCGGGTCGGCGTCAGCACCTACGCGTTCGGCCGCTGAATCCCCTGGATCCCCTGGTCTTGCGCGAACGACTTGGCCTCTTCGTAGCCGGCGTCCGCGTGCCGCAGGACCCCGGTCGCCGGGTCGGTCGTCAGGACGCGCTCGAGCCGCCGCGCCGCCTCGGCGGTCCCGTCAGCGACCACGACCATCCCCGCGTGCAGGCTGAGCCCCATGCCGACCCCGCCGCCGTGGTGCAGGCTCACCCAGCTGGCCCCCGCCGCCGTGTTCACCATCGCGTTCAGGAGCGGCCAGTCGGCGATGGCGTCCGATCCGTCCTTCATGGCCTCCGTCTCGCGGTACGGCGAGGCCACGCTCCCGCAGTCGAGGTGGTCGCGGCCGATGACGATCGGCGCCTTCACGCGCCCCGTGCGTACGAGCTCGTTGAAGGCGAGGCCCGCCTTCGCCCGCTCCCCGTACCCGAGCCAGCAGATGCGCGCGGGCAGGCCCTGGAACGCCACGCGCTCGCGCGCCAGCCGGAGCCACGCGCGCAGGTCCTCGTCGCCCGGCACCGCCTCGAGGACGGCCTCGTCGGTCGCCGCGATGTCCGCCGGGTCCCCGCTCAGCGCGACCCAGCGGAACGGGCCCTTGCCCGTGCAGAAGAGCGGGCGCACGTACGCCGGCACGAACCCGGGGATCTCGAACGCCCGAGCGCACCCCGCCTCCCGCGCTCCAGCCCGGAGGTTGTTCCCGTAGTCGAACACCTCGGCCCCGGCCGCGCGCATCCGCAGCATCGCCTCGACCGCCTCGGCCATGCTCGCCTTCGCGCGCTCGACGTACCCGGCCGGGTCCTCCTTCCGGAGCTCCGCGGCCTCGGCGAGCGACAGCCCGAGGGGCACGTACCCGTTCAGGGGGTCGTGCGCGGCGGTCTGGTCGGTGACGAGATCGGGCACGATGCCGCGCGACGCGAGCTCGGGGAACACCTCCGCCGCGTTCCCGCAGAGGCCAATGCTGACCGGGCGCCCTTCCTGCGTGGCCGTCTCGATGCGCGCCAGCGCCGCGTCGAGGTCGTCGATGCGCCCGTCGAGGTACCGGGTCGCGAGGCGCTTCGCGATGCGCGCGGGGTCCACTTCGACGGCCAGGCAGCTCATCCCCGCCATGGTCGCCGCCAGCGGCTGCGCGCCGCCCATCCCGCCCAGGCCGGCCGTGAGGACCCAGAGCGGCCGCCCCCGCGGCGAGCGCTGCGTGAGCGCCTTGCGGGCGGCGACGAACGTCTCGTAGGTGCCCTGCAAGATGCCTTGCGTGCCGATGTAAATCCACGAGCCCGCCGTCATCTGCCCGAACATCGTCAGGCCGAGCGCCTCGAGCCGCCGGAACTCGTCCCAGGTCGCCCACTTCGGCACCAGGTTCGAGTTCGCGATGAGGACGCGCGGCGCGTCCGGGTGCGTGCGGAGGCGGCCGACGGCCTTGCCCGACTGCACGAGGAGCGTCTCGTCGCCCTCGAGCGCCCGGAGCTCGCGGACGATCCCGTCGAACGCCTCCCAGCTCCGCGCGGCCTTCCCGGTCCCGCCGTAGACGACCAGGTCCTCGGGCCGCTCGGCCACCTCGGGGTCGAGGTTGTTGTGCAGCATGCGGAGCGCCGCCTCCTGCACCCAGCCCTTGCACGACAGCTCCGGCCCGCGGGCAGCCCGTAAAACGCGAGAGGTTCCCACCCGGGCAGCGTAGCCCGCCCGGGGCCGGGTGCGCTTCGATTGACTTCAGTTCAATGGGTCCTATATCTGAGCCATCGACGATGGATCCTCGCGCCGAACCCCTCTCGAGCCCGCCGAACGTCTCTACCCGTGAGGGCGCCGCCATCAAGCCGCGCTCCCCCAAGTTCGAGTTCGACACGGTGCCGCGTTACTGGTTCGCGAACAGCATCATCGGCACCCAGCTCGCCAACGGGCTGAACCTCCTCTTCCCGGCCGGCGAGCGGTTCTTCGTCCGCAGCGTGCGCCGGTACCTCGACCGCATCCAGGACCCGAAGCTCCGCGAGGACGTGAAGGGCTTCTCCGGTCAGGAGGGCCTGCACGCCTACGCCCACGAGCGGTTCTTCGAGACGCTCGAGAAGCAGGGCTACGACATCCGCACCTTCCTCCGCTTTTACGACGCGTTCGCGTACGGCTTCATCGAGAAGATCGCCCCCGCACAGCTTTGCCTCGCGGCGACCGCCGCCTGCGAGCACTTCACCGCCGTCATGGCCGAGAACGCGCTCGCGCGCGAGGCCGACGGCTCGATGGTCATCAGGGATCCCACGATGCGCGCGCTCATGCTCTGGCACTCCCTCGAGGAGATCGAGCACCGCGCCGTGGCGTTCGACGTGCTTCGCGAGGTCAACCCCAGCTACGAGCTCCGCATGGCGGGCCTCGGGGTCGCGACGGTGCTGCTCTTCGGCCTCTGGACGGTCGCGAGCGGATCCCTCCTCGTGCAGGAGCGCATCAAGCCGAAGCGCTTCGCGAAGGAGATGCGTGCGCGCCGCAAGTACCGCGAAGAGCACGACGTCCCGAACATGGTCGACGCGATCGCGGCGTACCTGCGGCGCGATTTCCACCCGTCGAAGAACACCCACTCCGACGTGCTCGCGCGCAACTACGCGGCGGCCAACGGCCTGGCCTAGAGAACGCATCCCAGAAGTCAGGGCACCGAGCACGAGGCGACCGTCGTCGCTTCGGGCACGAAGCTCTTCACCTGCCGCTCCGACAGGGCCGGCGGGCACGGCCACCCGAAGTAGAGGTGGTTCAGCCACGGCCCGGCGAGGCCCGACGTGCTGACCGGGACAGACGGCCTCACCTCGCGCGTCAGCGGCTCGCCGGGGCTCCAGGAGGCGCACGGCGGCTGGCGGCTGCGGAGCACCGTCCCTTGCTCGGTCTGCGCGACCGCCTCGCACCCGTCGTCGCCGTTGGCGACGACGTCCGTCACGTGCTCCTCGGACGAGGGCATCGTGCCCAGAGGCTGCGCGTTGGCCAGACCGGCCCGCACCTGACTCGTGCTCGCGCACCCGAGCGCGGGCAGCATCGACAACACGGCGACGAGCGACCATCGCGACATGGCGACCTCCCTATTTCGTATTCGGAGTGACCCGAACACTCGAAGCGTAAGACTCGTCCGGGCCCCGCGCACGGGCGCCCGACGTTTTAGAGCGGGATCCGATATCCCAGTCGCAGCCCAAGCTCGAAGGCCACCACGCCGCCGTGCAGTGTCGGGCAGTCTCCGATGGCGTCGCACGAGCTGAGCTGGCCGCTCTCGGACGGGAGCAACCAGAAGTCGCCGCGACCGGCGAGCCCCACGACCAGCGCGTCGGAGATGATGTAATCGAGCCCCGACTGCGCTCCGACCGCGAAGCCGCCGGTGCTCACGGTGATTCTCGTTCGTGCCGAGGAGCGACGGCACGCTCGGCGCGCTGTCGGTGTCGAAGCGGTCGGCGACGACCACCGTGCCCGCCGTCGCGCCGACCCAGAACTCGATGTACCGAGAGTGGATGGGGAAATAGCGGAGGTCGCCTCCCAGCCAGAAATAGCTCCGCGAGTGCGTGCGCTTGAGCGGGCTCTCGCCGGTCGAGAAGTTGGGGTCGCTCGTGGGCTTCGGCGCGAACATGGCGCCCGCGCCGATCGACCACGCGCGATCGGCCCGGTAGAGGATGTGCACGCCGAGCGCGACGGTCGCGTCGCCGTTGCCCACGCTGCCGATGGGCGTGCTGCCGCCGCGGTTCGCCGCCGAGATCGGCGCCGAGGGCAGCGCGATGATGCCGGCCTCGGCCTCCGCGACCGTGTGCTTGCGATCGAGGAGCGTCGTGTCCTGGGGCTTGTCGTCGCCGCGCGCGACGGGCCCGGCCACGACCAGGGCGAGACCGAGCGCCCCGACGAGGACCCTTCGCATCGTTCGTGCGCTCACAGCCATTGCGCGCCGCCTGCGGTCGCGGGCGGCGCGGGCGGAGGGGCCGCAGGGGGTGCCGCGGCAGGAGGCAGCGGCGCGGTCGAGGCGCTCGCGTCGCCGACGGTGACGACCCGCGAGGCATGGAGCGGCGCGCCGTCGGCCCGGGCGCTGAAGCCGACCTCGTACCGCCCGCCCTGGAGGAAGGTGAAGGTCGTGCGGAACACGCCCGCGCCCTCGTCGGCCGCCTGGAGCACCGTGCCCGAGGCCAGACCGGGCCCGGCGATGGAGAACCGTGGCGCGTCGATCTTCGCGGCTTTCGTCGCGGGCGCGACGTGCGCCAGGAAGTCGACCGGCTGCCCGATGCCGGGCTTGTTGTTGGTGGCCTCGACGGTGGCGCGCGAGACGCCGGCCGCGGCGCCGGCCGGGGAGCCCGACAACGACGAAGTCGCACTCGCGGAGGCGGGCGCGGCCGACGGGGACGCGAGGGCGACGGTCGCGGCCCTCGCGGGCGGCGTGACCGCGGTGAGCGGCGGCACGACCGTCTCGAGCGGCGCGACCTCCGAGGGCTCCACCACGGCCTCCCTCGCCGGCCCGGGTCGCGCCTCGTGGGTCTCGGCCGGCCTCTCCGAGGCCGCCGAACGCCCGCCGAGCAAGCCCGCGCGCCATCCCAGCACGGCCAGGGCGACGCCGCCGACCCCCACGACGAGCCCGAGGATCGCGGCCGTGACCGCGCGCGGCGGGGCCCGCCCGGCCTGCGGCTGCGTCACCTGCGCCATTCGCGCGCTCGGCGCCGGCACCACCTCGTCGCCCGCCAGCGTGACCTCCACCGAGGACGGCGGCTTGCCCGTCAGCGAACCAGGAGTGGACGGCGCACGCGAGGCGCGCATGACCGGCGGCGCCGTGTCGCGGTCGAAGGCGGTCGGCGAAGGCCGCTGGGAGGGAATGACCGCGGTCGCCATCGGCCGCGTGCGGTTCATGGGGACGGGCTGGTCGTCGAGCGTCTCGTCGACGCTGGCGGCCGGCGCCTGCACGACAGGGGGGGGCCGCGGAGTCTGGACGAGGGGCGGCGGAGCGAGCTTGGCGGCGAGCTCGGGCGGCGCGACCCATTTCGTCGTCGCCATCCCCGGCGGCACGGCCGTGGGATCGGCGATCTCCGTGCGCGCGGGCACCCGGCTCGGCTCGGCCCTCGGCGGCTCGGCCACCGAGGGCGCCGGCGTCTCGAACGCGGTCACCGCGCCGATGCGCGCCGCCGTCTCGGCATCGAGCTGGAGCTGGCGGGTCCGCTGCATCGAGGGCATCTGCACGGCGCTCGGGTGCGCCCCGCGCCCGCCGCCGCGAAGCGAGGGGCGGGCCAGCACGTCCTGCGCGCTCAGCCCGCTGCTCACGGCGGCCTCGAGGAGCTGCCGCCCGAGGACCCGCGCGTCGGGGGCGCGCTCGGTCGGCTTCTTGGCGAGGTTCTGCATGATGACCGCCGCGATGGGCTCCGGCACGTACGCCGCGCGCGGCACGCTCGCGAGGGGCGCCGGCACGTCGTGGATCTGCTGCACGAGGAGCGCGACGGCCTGCTCGGCCTGGAAGGGCGTTCGGCCCGACAGCATCTGGTAGAGGATCGTCGCGATCGAGTAGACGTCCCCCGCGGGCCCGACCTGCTCGCCCTGCGCGCCCTCCGGCGAGATGTACCGCGCCGTGCCGAAGATGAGGCCCGCGGCCGTCGCCGAGTGCTCGCCCCAGTGCACGCGCGCGATGCCGAAGTCGAGCACCTTCACGAAGTCGGCGTCGTCCGCCCGGCTGACGAGCATGACGTTCTCGGGCTTGAGATCGCGATGCACGATCTGCTGCGCGTGCCCCTCGCCGGCGGCGTCGCAGAGCTGCAGCGCGATGTGGAGCGCGCGCGGAAGCGGCATCGCGCCGTCGACCGCGGCGAGCGCGCTCTGGAGCGACATCCCGTCGAGGTACTCCATCACGATGTAGAGCGCCCCGTCGGGGAGCTGCCCCACGAGGAGCACGTGCACCACGTTCGGGTGCGCGAGCCGCGAGGCGACCTTCGCCTCGCGGTCGAAGCGGGCGACGAGGGCGTGGTTCGACGAGAGCTCCCGGTGGAGCACCTTCACGGCCACGTCGCGATCGATGCCGCGCTGGAAGGCGCGGTAGACGCGGCCCATGGCGCCGATGCCGACCAGCTGCCGAATCTCGATGTGCCCGAGGATCTCGTGCCCGAGATACGGGTCGGTCGCCGCGGCGGCGGCGATCACCGTGGGCGAGGCCGTGAGGGGCGAGCCGTCGAGCGAGCAGTAGAGGGCATCGGCCGGGTAGCGGGCGCCGCACGAGGGGCACGCCTTCGGGCGGTCGGCCTTGGACCCCGGCGCCGGAGCCGTGGAACCAGGCGCGGGCGCACCTCCGGCGGGGCCCGTGGGGGGTCCCACGAGGGCGGTAGGCTCGGCGGAAGCCTCGGAGCTCACGACTTGCCCATGCTAGCTCCTCGGCCTGCGGGCGCACGTATTGCTTTGTGGTCTCCAACCCGCTGGCCGGCCGCCCGGGTTGCCTACCGGCGGGCCCTTTGCATAGAGTCCTCCCTCCCAATCGTGTCGGATGGCGAGACGCTCGATGCCGCTGCAGCGCCGTGGTCGGTGCAGCTCCCCCAGTTCGAGGGGCCGCTCGACCTGCTGCTCCACCTCTGTCAGAAGCACGAGCTGAACGTCCTCGACATCCCCGTCGGGCTCCTGACCGAGAAGTACCTCGAGTACCTCGCGATCATGGAGCTCATGCAGCTCGACGTCGCGGCGGAGTACCTGGTGATGGCGGCCACGCTCGCCCACATCAAGTCGAAGATGCTCCTGCCCTCCCCGCCCCCCGGCCAGGAGGAGGACGAGGCCCTCCTCACGGAGGAGGAGATGGACCCGCGCGAGGCCCTCATCCGCCGCCTCCTCGAGTACCAGAAGTACAAGCACGCCGGTGAGGCCCTGGCCGCGCGGGGCGTCGCGGGGCGCGACGTCTTCGGGCGTGGCATGCCCGTCGAGGAGGCCGCGAACCCCGGCCTCGCGCCGCTCGCGGAGATCCCCCTCTTCTCGCTCGTCGAGGCGTTCCAGCGGGTGCTCGACAAGAGCAAGGTGAAGCTCTCGCACGACATCGTCGCCGATCGTCTGAGCCTGAGCGACCGCATCGCGCAGCTCTCGGACCTCCTGACGGTGCGCAAGCGCATGGCGTTCGAGGACTTCTTCGAGGGCGCGACGAACAGGTTCGACCTCGTCATCACGTTCCTCGCGCTCCTCGAGATGACGAAGCTCCGCATGACGCGCCTCTATCAGAGCGAGCCCCTCGGGCCCCTGCACGTGGAGCTCGCGGCGCACGACACCGAGGCGCCGCCCGAACCGGCCGTGAGCCAACCGCCGCCGCCCGAACGCCCGCCCGAAGACACGGCCGACGCACATTCCGACGAGGAAGCGCCCGAGGAAGCGGTAGAAGAACCGCCCCCGGAAGATTGGGACGGCGAGGACGAATCCACGTGACGCGCGAGAAGAAGGGCAAGATACGCAGCATCGCCGAGCCGGCCCCGGAGCCGATCGCCGAGCCGGAGCCGATCGCGGAAGGCGAACCGACCCCGGAGCCGACCGCCGACCCGGCGCCGACCCCCGAGGAGCCCGTCGCCGCCGAGGCCGGCGAGCCGCCCGCGGCCGAGGAGAGCGAACCGGAGGTCGAGGAGGCGTCCGCGATCTCCGACATGCACCTGAAGGGGCTGCTCGAGGCGCTCGTCTTCGCCAGCGACAAGCCGATGAAGACCGGCGAGCTCGCGCGCATGGCGTCCGCGCCCGGACGCCAGGTGAAGGACGCGATGGGCGAGCTCCGCGCGGAGTTCGCGAACCGCGGCATCGTGCTCGACGAGGTCGCGGGCGGCTGGATGTTCCGCACCAGCGCCCAGTACGCGCCGTTCGTCCGCGAGCTCGCGGGGGGCCGGCCGGTCAAGCTGACGCGCGCGCAGATTGAGACGCTCGCCATCGCCGCCTACCGCCAGCCGATCACGCGCCCGGAGATCGACGAGATTCGCGGCGTCGACAGCGGCGCCACGCTGAAGCTCCTCCTCGAGCGCGATCTCATTCGCATCCTCGGCAAGAAGGACGAGCCGGGCCGGCCGCTCCTCTACGGCACCACCACGCACTTCCTCGAGTTCTTCAACATGAAGTCGCTCAAGGATTTGCCGACCCTGCGCGAGTTCACCGAGCTCTCCGACGAGTCGCGGCGCACCGCCGAGGAGGAGCTCGGGACCGACTTCGAGCCCCCCGAGGCCTCGAACGACGCCGAGATTGAAGCCCCGACCGAGCCGCCCGCCGCGCCCTCCGAAGAGGATCCGGACGGGACCCACGCCACGATGGCCCCGCCCCCGGAGGCGATCGCCGCCGAAGACGTAGAGGACTGAGGTCGCGCCGGTCGCGCCGGCCGCGCCCTTGCTATGGTGCCGCCCGTGACCGACCCGACCCCCACCGACGAGCAGCACGAGGATTCGTTCGAGGCGAGCCAGCGCCGCTCCGACATGCTCGAGCGCGACCTGCGCAAGAGCCCGCAGAAGTACCGCGTGCTCTCGGGCGATCGGCCCACGGGCGCCCTGCACATCGGGCACTACTTCGGCTCGCTCTTGAACCGCACGCGCCTCCAGGGGCTCGGCGTCGAGGTGTACATCCTCGTCGCCGACTACCAGGTGCTCACCGACCGCGAAGGGACCGAGGCGATCCCCGGGAACGTGAAGGAGCTCGTGCTCGACTACATGGCCTCGGGCCTCGACCCCGACAACGGCCGCACCTTCATCTTCAGCCACAGCGCGGTGCCCGCCCTGAACCAGCTCCTCGTCCCCTTCCTCACGCTCGTGAGCATGGGCGAGCTCGATCGCAACCCCACCGTGAAGGAGGAGATTGAGGCGGCCGGCCTGACCACCGTGAACGCGGGAATGTACACGTATCCGGTGCACCAGGCCGCGGACATCCTGTTCTGCAAGTCCAACGTCGTGCCCGTCGGCAAAGACCAGCTCTCGCACCTCGAGATCACCCGCAAGATCGCCCGCCGCTTCAACCAGCGGTACGCGAAGAAGGACGCGGTGTTCCCCGAGCCCGAGGCGCTCCTCTCCGAGGCCCCCAAGATCCTCGGCCTCGACGGCGCGCAAAAGATGAGCAAGAGCCGGAACAACGCGATCGCGCTCGGCGCCACCGCCGACGAGACGGCGAAGCTCATCAAGCGCGCCACGACCGACGCCGAGCGGCGCATCACCTACGACCCCGAGAAGCGCCCCGCCGTCAGCAACCTCGTGGGGCTCGTCAGCCTCTGCACGGGCGAGACGCCGCAGGCCGTCGCGGATCGCATCGGCGACGGCGGAGGCGGCGCGCTGAAGGCCGCCCTCACGACCGCGCTGAACGATTGCCTCGCGCCGCTCCGCGCGAAGCGCGCCGAGCTCGCGAAGGACGCGCCCGAGGTGGTGCGCCGCGTGCTCGGCCGCGGCAACGCGCGGGCGAACGAGGTCGCCGATCGGACCCTCGCCGAGGTCCGCGCGGCGATGCACATGAACTACGGGTGACGCGGCACGGTGAAGAAGAACGTGGTTCCGCGGCCCGGCGCGCTGCGGACCCAGATGCGGCCGCCGTGCGCGTCGACGATCCCCTTCACGATGGGGAGCCCGAGGCCCGCCCCGCGGCGCCGGGCTCGGTCACCCTGCCAGAAGCGATCGAAGAGGTGCGGCACGTCGTCCGGAGCGATCCCGGCGCCGGTGTCGGCGACGCGAAAGGTGACCTCGCTCTCGGCCTGCTCCGCGCCGACGCTCACGCGCCCGTGGGCGGGCGTGAACTTGATCGCGTTCCCGATGAGGTTCTCGAAGATCTGAAGCAGGCGGTCGCGGTCCGCCCAGACGTCGGCGATCTGCCGGGGCACCTCGGCCTGGATCTCCAGTGAAGCGGCCGCCGCGAGCGGCTTCTGGGTCTCGACGGCGTCGGCGATGACCTGGCCCGGCGAGACGGTCCCCGGCTCGAAGGAGAGGCGCCCGGCCTCCATGCGCGTCACCTCCAGCAGATCCTCGATGAGGTGATTCATGCGCCTGGCCGAGCGCTCGATGATCTCCCCCGGCCTCTGCGAGCGACGCTCGGCGAAGCCCCGCGGGCGCAGGAGGCTGGCGGCCATGAGGACGCCGTTCAAGGGATTCCTCAGATTGTGAGCCACGATTCCGAGCAGATTGTCGCGCGCCTGAGTGGCCCTCTGCGCCTCCCGGTAGAGCCTCCCGTTCTCGATCGCGAGCGCCGCGCGCCGCGCGAGGTCGATGGCGAACCGGAGATTGTCGGGCCGGTAGGGCCCACGCGCCCACGAACCGAGCGCGAGGGTCCCGAGAAGCTCGTCGTGCGCCACGACCGGCGCGACCACCAGCCCCACGGCGTCGGTCGAGACGAGCGGCTCCTTCGATTCTCGCACCAGGCGGAGCAGATTGGCGCCGCCGGGGCCGAGGGACGCCCGGGCGTCTCCTCCTTCCAGGTCCGCCGGGTCGCGGCACGCGGTCTTCAACCGCCGCACGCGACCGCCGCTCTCGATCAGATCGATGACGCAGAGGTCGGCCAGGCTCCGCACGGCCAGGTCGGCCACCTTCGCGAGCGTCTCCTCGTAGTCGAAGCTGCTCGCGAGCACCGGCCCCACCTCCGCCAGGAACTCCTGTTCGGCCTCGAACCGCTTGCGCTCTGCCTCGAGGCGCTTGCGCGCGCTGATGTCCTCGATCTGCGCGATGTAGGAGACGGCCTCGCCCCGGGCGTCGCGGACGATCGCGGCGCTCAGCATGATGTCGACGATCGATCCGTCCTTTCGAATGTAGCGCTTCTCGAGCTGATATCGGGGTATCTCGCCGCGGGCCAGCCTGCCCGCGAGGGCCACGTCGGTGTCGACGTCGTCCGGGTGGGTGATCGCCTGGAACGTGAGGCCCTCGAGCTCCTCCGCGGTGTAGCCGACGATCTCGCAGAGGGCGCGGTTCACGCGGATGAAGCGACCATCGAACGCGACCAGCGTCATCCCGATGGGCGCCTCGTCGATCGCGAGGCGGAAGCGCTCCTCGGACTCGCGGAGCCTCGTGCTGGCCGACTCGGCGTCTTCGCGGGCGCGGCGCTCGCGCGCCAGCAGATCCTCGCGTTCCCGCGCGACCTTGCGCGCCCCCGAGATGTCGCGCGAGACGCAGCCCATCCCGAGCACCCGGCCGCTCCGCGGGTCGCGAATCATGAAATGCTCGTCGGACACCGGAATGGGCGCTCCGGTGGCCCAGTTCCGCAGGTACGTCTCGCCGGACCAGCGCCCCCGCTCCATCATGGTGCCGAGGATCACGTCCTGCGCGAAGGAGCTCTGGTCCGGGGCGAAGTAGTCGGTGATCGAGGTCGCCTCGACCGGAAACTCGGGCGGCAGGCCGACCAGGCTGCGGCCCGCCGCGTTGAGGTAGATCGGGGCGCCCTCCGGGTCGGCGACGCCCACGAAGTCGGGGGCGTTGTCGAGCAGCGCGACGAGCACCCTGCGCTCGTCCTCGCTTCGCTTCCGCTCGCTCACGTCCCGGATCGTCGCGGTGAAGAGGAGCTTGCCGCCGAGGCGCAGCTTCGAGAACGAGGTCTCGGCCGGGAACTCGACGCCGTCCTTGCGCAGCCCCGCGACCTCGCGCGTGGCGTGCGTCGCGCGCTGCATGCCGCTCTCGCTCGCGAAGGCGCGCACGTGCTCCTGGTGAATCGTGCGGAGACCGGCGGGGATGAGCACGTCCACCGGCTGGCCGAGGATCTCCTCCCTCTTCCAGCCGAACGCGTTCTCGGCGCCGTCGTTGAAGAGGACGATGCGCTGGCTCTCGTCCATCGACACGATCGCGTCCGGCGAGTTCGACACGATGCCGGAGAACCGCGCTTCGGACTCCTCGAGTGCGGTTTGCGCTCGCCTGAGCTCCGAGACGTCGCTGCCGTGGACGAAGATGCCGACGACGGCGCCGCCCGAGACGTCCGGCACGTAGGTGATGAGGCTCGAGCGCGGCGGCCCTCCGGCGGGATTGGGGAACTCGCGCTCGAACTCCTGAGGTTCGCCGCGGAGCGCGGCGTCGAGGTATGGCCGGTTGAGCGAATAGACCGGCCCGAGAAGCTCGCTGACGTGCTTGCCGATCAGCGACTCGGGCGAGACGCCGAACCAGCGCTGGTATGCCGCGTTCGCGAAGCAGCAGCGCAGATCCGCGTCCCAGTAGGCCAGCATCGCTGGCGCGCGGTCGACGAGGATACGTAGCAGCTCGCGCCCGTAGCGCATGTCCGTCGCGAGGTGAGCACGAAGCGAGCCGATGGCTCGCGAATTGCCTCGACAGTTCCCGGTGGCAGGGCGATCCACGAGTATGAGCGAAGGGCACGACGCGATTGTCATCGGCGGCGGCGTCGCGGGCCTCGCGGCCGCGGGCGCGCTCGCCTCAGCCGGTCTCGAGGTCTGCCTGGTCGAGGCGAGGGACCGGCTCGGCGGTCGCATCCTGACGCTCCGCCCCGGCGACGCGCGCGGCGCGTTGCCGATTGAGCTGGGCGCGGAGTTCGTTCACGGCGACGCGCCGCACACGGTGGCGGTGGCGGCGGCGACCGGGCTCACGATCCTCGAACCGCGCGCGGCGGCGTGGTGGTTTCACGAGGGGAAGCTCACGCAGGACGACCCGTGGAACGACGCGATGGAAGAGGCTTTTCGTGGCACCGAGGGGGTGGACCTCGATGGCGCGGATCGCTCGTTCGCCGAGGCGCTGGCGATCGCGGGGGTCACCGAGCCCGGACGCTCGCTCGCGTACGAGTTCGTGGAGAACTTCCAGGCCGCGGACGCGACGCGCATCTCGGCCCGGGCCCTGGCTCGAGGTGAAGGCAACGAGCGAACGCGCCGGCTCGCCGAGGGCTACGACCATCTCGTGCGCGCCCTTGCCGCGAGGCTGCCGCCAGGGTCGATCCACACGGAGCACGTCGTCCGCGCCGTGCGGTGGTCGGCGGGCGCCGTGGAGGTCGTGGTCTCGGGACCGTCCGGCGAGCGGTCGCTCCGCGCCCCCCGGGCGGTCGTGGCCCTGCCGCTGGCGAGCTACGACGACGTGACGTTCGACCCGCCCCTGACCAGCCTCCCGGGCAAGGCGGTGGCCCTGGCAGGCCTCGCGACCGGGCACACGATCCGGCTCGCGCTCCGCTTTCGCGAGCCCTTCTGGTCGGCGCGCCTCCGCTCGCCGTTCTTCGTCCGCGTCCGATGAAGGCGCCTTCCCCGTCTTCTGGAGCGAGCCGGTCGCGGACTCGACGGACCTGCTGTTCTGGGTGGGCGGCCCGCGCGCCGCGGCGCTCGAGGGCTGCGCGCAGGAGCTGCTCGTCGGCCGCGCCGTCGACATTCTCGCGCGAACGTTCGACGCCGAGCCCAGCGCGGTCGCAAAGCTCCTGGCCGGAGCCTACCGCCACGACTGGAGCCGCGACGTCTTCGCGCGCGGCGCGTACAGCTATCCGCTGGTCGGCGGGGCCGACGCGGGGCGCGCCCTCGGCGAACCACTCGAGGGCACGCTCTACTTCGCGGGCGAGGCGACGAGCGAGCCGCCGCACAACGGCACCGTGGAGGGGGCGCTCGACAGCGGCTTTCGGGTGGCGAGGGAGATCCTGGAGAAGTGATGAGGCCCGGGCACAAGACTGTTCCTGGCGCTCATGCATGTGCCTCCTTGTGGCCGTCGCACGGCGCGCCAAGATAGCGCCCATGCCGAAGCTCTACGTCATCGCGGTGAGCACGCGTCCGAATCGAGCCGGGTTCCCGCTCGCGCAATGGACCTTCGAGCGTGCGAAGGCGCACGGCGGCTTCGACGTCGAGCTCGTCGATCTGCGAGACGCAGGGCTCCCGCTGTTCGACGAGCCGAACCATCCGCGGCTGCGGCAGTACGAGCATGAGCACACGAAGCGGTGGAGCGCGAAGATCGACGCGGCCGATGCGTTCATCTTCGTCACGCCCGAGTACAATCACGGCTCGCCGCCGTCGCTCATCAACGCGCTCGACTACCTGGTCCACGAGTGGGCGCACAAGCCGGCGGGCTTCGTGAGCTATGGCGGCCCGGCCGGCGGCACGCGCGCCGTGCAGATGGTGAAGCCGATGTTGGCCGCGCTGAAGATCGTGGCGCTTCAAGAATCGGTGATGGTGCCGTTCTTCGCGAAGAGCATCGACGCCCATCAAGTCTTCACCCCGAGCGAGCTCCAGGAGACTCACGCGAGGATGATGCTCGACGCGCTCGCGAAGTGGGCCGCTGCGCTCGCGGCGCTCCGCGCGTGACCGCGGGCGCGCAATCGGCATGCGAACCCGTGCTGGACGACCGCTCAATCCCCCGCTGGATCGGGATACTTCTCCGCCAACTTCGCCACCTCGTCGCGGAGCTTCTTGTGGGCGGCGAGCTTTCGAAGGAGCTCCCACACCTGGGGATCGGCCAGCCCCTTGATGGGATCGACGCCGGCCTTCGCCTTGCGCGGGA
The DNA here is from genome assembly GCA_963797395.1 of uncultured delta proteobacterium. GTDB lineage: Bacteria > Myxococcota_A > Polyangia > Polyangiales > Polyangiaceae > Palsa-1150. The sequence goes on along the minus strand of CAWCPA010000006.1, from coordinate 986,329 downwards.
CCGAACCCGGACCCTTGGCGCGGAGCGCCGTCATCTGATCGACGAACGCCTTCGTGGGGAAGAGATCGCCCTTCTCCCACGCAAGGACGGTGGCCTGGTCGATCCCGAGCACCGCCGCGAGCTCCTTGGCGGTGCAGCCCAGGTCCTTGCGTAGCGTCTTGACGTCCTCGCCGGTCATGACGCGAGGCTTACTTGCCGCCCGCGACGGTCATCTTCGCGACGCGGAGCGTGGGGGCCGCGGTGGCCGAGCGCAGATCGAGGTCGCTGCCCACGGCGTCGATCGACTGCCAGAGCTGGTCGACGTTGAGGGAGATCGTGACCTCGCTCACCGGATACGCGAGCTCGCCGTTCTCGATCCAGAACCCCGCCGCGCCGCGCGAGAAGTCGCCGGTGACCGCGTTGAAGCCGAAGCCCATCATCTCGGTGACGTAGAGGCCGCGGGCCGTGCCCTTCACGATGGCCTCGTTCGAGTCGGCGCCGGGCTGGAGCACGAAGTTGGTCGTGCTGGGCCCGACCCCGGCGCCGCCGCCGCGTGACGCGCTGCCGGTGCTCTGGCGCCCGAGCTTGCGCGCCGAGTAGCTGTCGCAGAGATAGGTGCGGAGCACGCCCTTCTCGACGACCACGTTGCGCCGGCTGGCAAGACCCTCGCCGTCGAACGGGCGCGAGCCGGGAGCGCGCGGGATGAGCGGGTCGTCGACGACCGAAATGAGGTCGCTCGCGACCCGGGTGCCCTCGCGGCCCACGAGGTAGCTCGACTTGCGCCAGATGGTGCTGCCCATGACGCACCCGGCGAGCATGCCGAGGATCGACCGCGCCGCGTCGGGATCGAAGACGACGGGCACTTCGCACGTCGACACCGTGCGGGCGCCGAGCTTGCGCAGCGTGCGGCGGGCGGCCTCGCGCCCGACCTCGGCCGGCGGATCGAGCTCCGCGAGGTGACGTCGCGCCGTCCAGTGGTATCCGCGGCGGTTCTTGCCGCCCTCGTCGGAGGCCACGGGTACGACGTTGAGCGACTGGTACGAGCCCTTGTTCGTGGCGCGGAAGCCGCTCGACAGGACGATGGCCGAGCCGCCCGCGGTGCGCCCGAAGGTGGCCCCCTCGCTGTTCGAGATGCGGGGGTCGAACGCGAAGGCGGCGGCCTCGCCCTCCCGGGCGAGCGCGATGGCGCGCGCCGCGTCGACCGCGCCGCCCGCCGGATCGTACAGATCGAGGGCCGGCGCCTGCGACGGGTCGCAGAGGAGCGAGGGATCCGCCGGGCCGGCGAAGGGATCTTCCTGCGAGAGCGCGACCAGCTCGACCGCATCCGAGACGAAGCGCTCGATGCCGGCCTCGGTCAGATCGCTCGTGGAGGTGGAGGCCACGCGCCGGTCCTGGATGACCCGCATTCCGGCGGAGCGCGTCCCCGCTTCCTCGACGAGCTCGGGCTCGCCCTTGCGGACCCGCGCCGACAGCTCCGCACCGGAGCGCAGGACGCACTCGGCGATGAGGCCCTTGCCTCCCTTCGCGAGGGTCAGCTTGAGGATGCGATCTCCGAGCTCGAGCAGCTCGCGAAGCTCACGGTCGATGGGGGCGTCTGCCATGGAACCCCGAGGGTAGCGCGACCCGCATGGGCGTCGAGGCCCGTGATACGCTGAAAGACAGCCCGATGATGATGCCCGGCGCCGCCCATCACCCCCGAGCGACGCTCACCCTCGACTATCTATGTGGCGTCCTCGAGCACGCCGGGCTCGTCACTCTCGAGCAGCGGCGCGAGGCCCTCGCCCGGGGCGACGCGGCGCACGCGCGCCTCCTTCGCCAGCGCGCCATCGGCCCGCGCAACCGGGGCGCCGCCGTGGGGGACGGCGTACACCCCGCCGAGGTCATCACGAGCCTGGGCTTCGGGCAGGCCGGCGACGCGCGCTATCCGCTCACCGAGCGCATCGTGATGCAGGCGCTCGCGCAGCACCTCGGCGTGCCCTTCGTCGACCTCGACCCGCTGAAGATCGACGCGAAGCTCGCGCCCAAGCTCCTCTCGCGCCCGTTCGCGCGCCGGCACTGCGCGCTCGTGGTGGCCGCGGACGACCGCACCGTCACCGTCGCCGTGGCCGACCCGCTGAACATGGCGCTCGTCGAGGACCTGCGGACGCACGTGCGCCGCGAGCCGCGCCTCGTCGTCGCGACGCCCACCGAGATTCAGCGCCTCATCACCGACTTTTACGGCTTCCGCGGCGCGGTCGACGCGGCCGAGCAGCAGGCGGGCGGCGGCGTCGACATCGGGAACCTCGAGCGGTACGTCAAGCTCAAGAGGGTCGAGGAGATCGAGGCGAGCGACAGCCACGTCATCGCCGCCGTCGAGTACCTCCTCCACTACGCGCTCGACCAGCGCGCGAGCGACGTGCACATCGAGCCGCGGCGCGAGCACTCCGCGGTGCGCATGCGCATCGACGGCGTCCTCCACAACGTGCACACGCTGCCGAAGGTCGTGCACGCGGCGGTGGTCTCGCGCATCAAGACGCTCGCGCGGCTCGACATCGCCGAGAAGCGCCGCCCGCAGGACGGGCGCATCAAGACGGCGCGGGGCGACCGCGAGGTCGAGATGCGAGTCTCGACGATTGCCGTCGCCTTCGGCGAGAAGCTCGTCATCCGCATCTTCGATCCGGGCACGCTCCTTCGCGATCTGAGCGACGTCGGCTTCTTCGAGCAGCAGCTCCAGGTCGCCGAGCGCTTCCTCGCGCGGCCGCACGGCCTCATCCTCGTCACGGGCCCCACGGGCAGCGGCAAGACGACCACGCTCTACGGGGCGCTCCACACCGTCTCCACCCCCGAGGTGAACGTCGTCACCATCGAGGACCCGATCGAGATCATGGTCGAGGCCTTCAACCAGGTCTCGGTGCAGCCGAAGATTGGCTTCAACTTCGCCGAGGCGCTGCGGCACGTGCTGCGGCAGGACCCCGACGTCATCATGGTCGGCGAGGTGCGCGACAACGAGACCGCGGAGATCGCGCTGCAGGCGGCGCTCACCGGCCACCTCGTCCTCTGCACCCTGCACACGAACGACGCGGCCTCCGCGGTGACTCGCCTCCTCGAGCTCGACGTCGATCCGTTCGTGCTCGCCTCCACGCTGACCGGCGTCATCGCGCAGCGGCTCGTGCGCACGGTGTGCCCGCACTGCCGCGTGGAGACCTTCCTCACGCCCGACCAGATGACGCTCCTCGGCCTCGACGTCCACGAGCTCCGCAACCAGGGGCAGAGCCCCGAGCTCATGGTGGCGCTCGGCGAGGGCTGCGTGCAGTGCCGGTCGACGGGCCTCCTCGGCCGCACCGGCGTCTTCGAGGTCCTCGAGATCGACGACAAGCTTCGCAAGCTCATCATCGCGAAGTCGAGCTCGAAGGAGGTCATGAAGCAGGCTCGCCACGACGGCCTCATGACGCTGCGCGAGGCCGCCATCAAGAAGCTCGCGAAGGGCATCACGAGCTTCGAAGAGGTCCTCCGCGTGACCACGGAGACATGAGCATGCGGACGGGCGCGTGAGCGACGCCTTCGTGCAGGACCTCCGCGCCGCCGCGGCCGCCGGCGTGCCGATCGTGTGCATCGTGACCCACGAGGAGCGCCGCGCCCGCGCGGTCATCGGCGAGGCCTTCCGCGGAATGCGCGTCCTCGAGTGGACCGCCACGCGCGGCTGGACCGACGACGGGACGGTCCGCGAGCCGCTCGCCGCCATCGAGCGCGCCGCGCGAGGCGGCGAGGCCGGGGTCGCGCGGGTGATGCTCGACCTGCACCCGTGGCTCGAGGACGCGCGCGTCGTCCGCGCCCTGCGGGACCTCGCGGCGGCCAAGCGCGAGGCGCCGCTCGTCCTCGTGATGCCCGTCGCGACGGTGCCCCACGAGATTGACCGCGACACGCGCGTCTTGCCCCTTCCCTTGCCCGACGCCGACGCGCTGGGCGCCGTGCTCGACATGGAGTTCGGGCCGAGCACGCAGAGCGACGCGTTCGTCCGGGCGGCCCTCGGGCTCACGCTCGACGAGGCGCGCCGCGCCTTCCGCGTCGCGCGCGCGATGCCCGACGAGCAGGCGGCGATCTGCCCAGGTCATCGCCGAGAAGCGCGGGGCCCTGCGGAGGAGCGCGAGCCTCGAGCTGGTCGAGTCGGACGTGACGCTCGAAGACGTGGGGGGCCTCGAGGTCTTGAAGGCCTGGCTGCGCTCGAGGGTGCTCGCGTTCGACGCCGGGGCGCGCGCGTTCGGGCTCGCCGAGCCGCGCGGGATGCTCGTGTGCGGCGTGCAGGGCTGCGGCAAGTCGCTGGTCAGCAAGGCGACGGCGCGCGTCCTGTCGTTGCCGCTCGTGCGCCTCGACTTCGCCGAGGTGTTCGCGGCGGCCTCGCCGGAGCACGCGATCCACGAGGCGACGCGCGCGGTCGAGGCGGTCGCGCCGGTGGTGCTCTGGGTCGACGAGATTGAGAAGGGCCTGGGCGCGGACGCGGCCGACGCGCGACACGCGCGCGTCTTCGGCGCGTTCCTCACGTGGCTGCAGGAGCGCCGCGCGCCGGTCTTCGTCGCGGCGACCGCGAACGAGGTCGAGCGCCTCCCCCCGGAGCTCGCGCGCCGCGGCCGCTTCGACGAGGTGTTCTTCGTCGATCTGCCGTCGCCGAAGGAGCGCGCGCAGATCCTCGGCGTGCACCTGATGCGGCGAGGCCGCGACGCCGCGGCGTACCCGGTCGCGGACCTCGCGCGGGAGCTCGAGCACTGGTCGGGCGCCGAGATCGAGCAGATGGTCGACAGCGGCTTGTTCCACGCCTACGCCGAGCGCAGGACGGACCTCACGGAGGCGCACCTCCGGGCGGCGGCGCGGGAGCTCGTGCCGCTCGCGACGCTGTACGAAGAGAAGATCCAGGCGCTGCGGCAGTGGGGGCAGACGCGGGCCCGGCGAGCCTCGGCGGACCGGCGGACGCTGGACCTGTTCGGGGATTGAGCGGAAAGCAAGTGCACGCCGGTCCCCCCGGACCGGCGTGCGCAGGATTTCTCGGCGACCGAGCCTGACCTCAGTTGCGGGACGGGAAGTAGCCCGTGTTGCAGATGAAGTACGTCGTGTTGTTCGGCGCGGCGCTCCGCAGGTCGGGCAGCGCGAACGTGCTCTGACCGTCGCCGCCGTACGTGTTGCCGATGAGCGAGAACAGCGCCGTGTTCTGGTTGATCGGCAGGAGGCTGCCATCCGCGGCGAGGCCGATTCCGACGGTGCCGGCGAAGAGCTTGATCTCGCCGAGCGTGCAGGTCTCGGCGCTGGTGCCCGCGACGGCCAGCGAGGTGTTCGTGCCGAACGACGCGTTCGACGGACCGGCGGGGCCCGCAGGACCGGCAGGGCCCGCAGGACCGGCGGGACCCGCAGGACCCGCGCCCCCCGCCGCGCCGGCCGGACCGGCGGGACCGGCAGGACCTTCGCCGCCCGGGGGACCCGCGGGGCCGGCGGCGCCCTGGGGACCGGCAGGACCGGCCGCGCCCGGCGCGCCGTTGCACGCGAACGTCACGAGGCTACCGAGCGTGAACTCCGCGCCACCGTAGGGGCACGAAGCGTTGCCAACGCCGAGCGACTGCCCCACGACCGACGAACCCGCGGGACCCGCAGGGCCCTGCGGACCGGCCGGACCGGCCGCGCCCGTGGTGCCGTGCTGGCTCCACGTGATGGCGGTCTCGATGATGGGCGTGCAGCTCGACGAAGCAGAGTCGATGATGCGCACGCTGCCCAAGAGGGCATTGTAACAAGCGTGAATGTTCCCATTGGCGTCCGGAATGGACGCGAAGGCAGACGACCCCACGAACAGGGCCGCCGCGAGCACCGGCGCCTGGATCCAAGTGATTTTCATGTCCCTCTCCCTCGCTCGGTTCGAGCGAAGGCCGGTCTCGCATACTCCGAATGTCGAAGTCCAGAGCACACGAGCTTACGTCGCCGCCGCGCGTATTTTCGAATTGAGCAAAAAGAAAAAACGGCCCCATGGGGCCCGTCGAGCCCCCGCGGGCACGCGGCCATCCCCGCCCGCCCCCGCCGCCAAGGCTCGACCCCGCGCGCGTTCCGCACTAAGGGTGCTCGCGCCCCCATGGCCCCGCTGCCCCCGTCTACGCTCCCGCTCCTGCTCGAGATTGGTACGGAGGAGTTGCCGTCGTCCTTCGTCGACGCTGCCCTCGCCGCGCTCCCTCGCATCGCGGCCGACGAGCTCGCGAACGCCCGGCTCTCGCACGGCGCGGTCCGCGCCCTCGGTACGCCGAGACGACTCTCGGTGCGGATCGAGGGCGTCGCGGCGCGCCAGCTCGATCTCGACGAGGAGGTCGTGGGTCCGCCCGAGACGGCGGCCTTCAAGGACGGAAAGCCGACGCGCGCCGCCGAGGCCTTCGCCGCGAAGCTCGGCGTCCCGGTGACGGAGCTCTCGATCGTCGAGAAGCCGGCGGGCCCGAAGCAGAAGCCCGGCCGCTACGTGATCGGCCGCCGCGTCGAGCAGGGCCGGCCCGCGCTCGAGCTCCTCGGCGACGCGTTCGGGCGCATCTGCAGGGCGATCCCGTTCCGCAAGTCGATGCGCTGGGCCGACCTCGACGTCGCATTCGGCCGCCCGGTGCAGTGGATCGTCGCGCTGCTCGGCGCGGAGGTCGTGCCGTTCACGTTCGCGGGCGTCGCGAGCCAGCGCCAGTCGCGTGGGCACCGCTTCCTCGCGCCGGCCACGTTCCCCGTGACGTCGCCCGAGACGTACGTCGAGCAGCTCCGCGAGCGGCACGTCCTCGTCGACCGCGACGAGCGCGTGCGCGTCATGGTCGAGCGCGTCGCCGAGGCGGCCCGCGCCGCCGGCGGCGACTACGACCCCGAGCCGATGCTGGTCGACGAGAACGCGTCGCTCGTCGAGGAGCCGTACGTCGTGACGGGCTCGTTCGACCCGGCCTTCCTCGCGCTGCCCGCCGCGGTCATCCGCTCGGTGGCGCGCGGCCACCAGAAGTACTTCTGCATCCAGAAGAGCGAGGACGAGCTCCTCTCGAGCTACCTCGCCGTCGTCAACACGGCGAACCGCCCCGACGTCATCGCGAAGGGCACCGACCGCGTGATGCGGGCCCGCCTCTCGGACGCGCGGTTCTTCTGGCAAGAGGACCAGAAGGTGCGGCTCGAGTCGCGCCTCGAGAAGCTCGCGGGCATCGTGTTCCACCACCGGCTCGGCACGGTGCGCGAGAAGGTCGATCGCGTCGTGCGACTCTCGGGCCTCCTCGCCGCCAAGCTGGGCCTGCCGGCCGAGCGCGCCGCCGCCATCGCGCGCGCCGCGACGCTCGCCAAGTGCGACCTCGTGACGCTCATGGTCGGCGAGTTCCCCGAGCTCCAGGGGCACATGGGCCGGGCCTACGCGCTCGCCCAGGGCGAGCCGGCGGAAGTCGCGAACGCGATCCGCGACCACTACAAGCCGCTCGGCGGTCAGGACGACGTGGCGTCGGACGACGTCTCGGCCGTCATCGCGCTGGCCGACCGCTTCGACACGCTCGCCGGCTGCTTCGCCGTGGGCCTCGCGCCGACGGGCGCGGCCGATCCGTTCGCGCTCCGCCGCGCGTGCATCGGCGCGCTCCGCACGATGCTCGACCGCGGGTACGGCCTGTCGTTCGGAGAGGCCGTCGGCCTCGCGTACGACGGCCTCGAGGGGAAGAAGCTCGACCTCCCGAAGGTCGAGACGGTCGAGAAGCTCGAGGAGTTCGCGAGCGAGCGCCTCCGCGGCCTCCTCGCGAGCGCGACGTCGGCGGCCGTGGCCGACGCGGTGCTCGGCTCCGACGTGCTGGCCTCGCTCCGGAGCGCGGTCGCGTCGCAGGCGCGCGCGCGGGCGCTCAAGGCGGTGGTCGACGCGAACGAGCCCTGGCTCGACAAGGCGCGCATCGTCGCGAAGCGCCTGGCGGGCATCAGCCGCACGGCGTCGCCGAAGCTGCACCCGGCGACCTGGTACCAGGGCAGCAAGAAGAAGGACGACGCCGCCATCCACGAGCTCGTTCGCGAGCTGAATGGGGCGACCGAGAGCCTCTGGGCCGTCGCGAGCGAGGAGCGCGTACGCGAGGCGCTCATGATGATGGGCCGCCTCGCGACGGAGCTCGACCGCATCTTCGTCGAGACGCTCGTGAACGACCCCGACGACGCCTTCACCCAGCCGCGCCTCGAGACGCTCGCCCTCGGCGCGACCGCGATGCTCCGCATCGCCGACTTCTCCCGCCTGGCATGACGCCGAGCAGGCCGAGCAGACCGAGCGGCCGAGCAGGGCCGAGTGGCTACAGGCTACAGACTACGGGCTACAGTCCGAGGAGAGAGGGAGGGCTGAGCCGGGCCTCTCGCGCTCCCGCGCGAGCGGGAGCGCCTCTCGTTCTCGACCTGTAGCTTGTGGTCTGTAGCCTGTAGCCCGCTTGCAAGCCCTGCCGCTCGGCATGGTCTGACGCGGTGCGGCGGGCTGTTCGGGCGGGGGCGGAATTCGTTGACCTGAAGCTCGATTGGCCCCATGTTTCCCGGCGGCGGGGACCGTACGGCCCCGACCGGAGGCGAAGGTGCTACGACATTTCCTGTTGGGTAAGATCCATCGCGCGACGGTCACGCGCGCAGACCTCGACTACGTCGGTTCCATCACGATCGACACGGATCTCATCGAAGCCGCGGGCTTCCTCGAGAACGAGAAGATCGACATCTACGACGTGACGAACGGGGCCAGGCTCTCCACGTACGTCATCCCCGGCAAGCGCGGATCGGGTGAGATCGGCATCAACGGCGCCGCCGCACACCTCGTGCGCGCAGGCGACCTCGTCATCATCGCCAACTACGGGTGGATGACCGAGCAAGAGGCCGCTTCGATCACCCCGAAGGTCGTCCACGTCGACGCGAAGAACCGCATCGTCGAGCTCGCCCACAAGGAGCGGACGCCGGTGCACGAGCCGTTCGCCGAGCCGATCCACGACGAAGCGCCCCCTTCGCGCACCCGCAGCGCCGCGGAGTAGCGCCTCGCTCGTCCGCCCCTAAGGGGTGATCGCGCCGATCCAGGTGGCGGTCACCTTTGCTATCTTCCGCACGCTTGTCGAAGCCGAGCCTCGCGCACAAAAGGATGCGGAGGCTTCTACCCCCGGGCTTCGTTCCGCAAAGGACGTGACGGCGATGGCAAAGAGCGTGTTTTTCTTCGGCGACGGGCACCCTGAAGGAGACCCGAAGAGGCGCGACCTCCTCGGCGGCAAGGGGGCGGGGCTCGCCGAGATGACGGCGCTCGGCCTGCCGGTGCCGGCGGGGTTCACGATCTCCACGGAGGTCTGCAACGCCTTCGCGGCGTCCAAGCGCGTGACCGACGCGGCGCGCGCCGAGGTCGAGGCGTCCCTCACGCGGCTCGAGGCGACGATGGGCGGCAAGCTGGGCGACGCGGGGTCTCCCCTCCTCGTCAGCGTGCGCTCGGGGGCGCGCGCGTCGATGCCCGGCATGATGGATACCATCCTCAACCTCGGCCTCAACGACGCCGTGGCCGAGGGGCTCGCCGCCCGCACCAAGAGCCCGCGCTTCGCGTACGACGCGTACCGGCGGTTCGTCTCGATGCACGCGAGCATCGCGCTCGGCCTCTCGCGCGAGCCCTTCGAGAAGGCGCTCGACGAGACGCGCGCGAGGGTCGCCACCGCGCGCGGCGTCGACCGCACCCGCCTCAACGCCGAAGAGCTGAAGCGCGCCGTGCCCGACTCGGACATTCCGGCCGAGGAGCTGCGCGCGCTGGTCGCCACCTTCAAGGCGATCGTGAAGCGCGACACCGGGCGCGACTTCCCGAGCGACCCGCGCGAGCAGCTCTGGCAGGCCATCGAGGCGGTGTTCAAGTCGTGGAACAACCACCGCGCGATCGTGTACCGCCGCATGCACGAGATCCCCGACGACTGGGGCACCGCGTGCAACGTGCAGGCGATGGTGTTCGGCAACCTCGGGGAGACCAGCGCCACGGGCGTGGCCTTCACGCGCGACCCGTCGACCGGGGAGAAGAAGCTCTACGGCGAGTGGCTCCCGAACGCGCAGGGCGAGGACGTGGTCGCGGGCATCCGCACGCCGCTGCCCATCCGCTCGCAGGGGCGCGGCCCCGACGACTCGCTCGAGGCCAAGATGCCCGAGGCGTACCGCGAGCTGTCGCGCATCGCGGCCACGCTCGAGAAGCACTTCCGCGACATGCAGGACCTGGAGTTCACCATCCAGTCCGGCAAGCTCTACATGCTCCAGTGCCGCACGGGGAAGCGCGCGGCCCGCGCGGCCGTGCGCGTGGCGGTCGACATGGCGGCCGAGGGCCTCATCTCGAGAGAGGAGGCCGTGCTGCGCGTCGACCCGGGCGGGCTCGATCAGCTCCTCCATCCGACGCTCGACCCGTCGGCGCCCAAGCGCCTCCTCGCGCGCGGCCTCGCGGCCAGCCCGGGCGCGGCGAGCGGGCACATCGTGTTCAGCGCCGACGAGGCCGAGCGGCGCGCCGGGCAGGGCAAGCCGGTCATTCTGGTGCGCGTCGAGACCTCGCCCGAAGACATCCACGGCATGAAGGCGGCCCGCGGCATCCTCACGGCGCGCGGCGGCATGACGAGCCACGCGGCGGTGGTCGCGCGCGGCATGGGCAAGCCGTGCGTCGCCGGCGTGAGCGCGGTGGCCGTGAACTACGAGACGCAGACGATGACGGTCTCCGTCTACGACGACGGCGGCCTCCCGATCGAGACGGTCACCCTCAAGAAGGGCGACCTCCTCACGATCGACGGCGGCAGCGGGCACGTCTACGGCGGCGAGGTGCCGACCGTGAGCGCGGCGCTGAGCGGCGAGTTCGGGGAGCTCATGTCGTGGGCCGACGCCGCGAGGACCCTCAAGGTCCGAGCGAACGCCGACACCCCGCTCGACGCCCGCACCGCGCGCGCGTTCGGCGCGGAGGGCATCGGCCTTTGCCGCACCGAGCACATGTTCTTCGAGGAGGAGCGCATCGAGGCGATGCGCGAGATGATCCTCGCCGACGACTCGCGCGGCCGGGCGGCGGCGCTCGCGAAGCTCTTGCCCTTCCAGCGGGAGGACTTCGTGGGCCTGTTCCGCGAGATGCGCGGGCTGCCCGTCACGATCCGCCTGCTCGACCCGCCGCTGCACGAGTTCCTGCCGACCGAGCCGAAGCAGCTCGAGCAGCTCTCGCGCACCATGGGCGTGCCGGTGCAGAAGCTCGCGCAGCGAACGAAGGACCTGCACGAGTTCAACCCGATGCTCGGTCACCGCGGGTGCCGCCTGGCGATCACCTTCCCCGAGATCTACGCGATGCAGGCGCGCGCGATCCTCGAGGCGGCGGTGCAGGTGTCTTCCGAGGGCACCCAGGTCCAGCCCGAGATCATGATCCCGCTCGCCATCACCCGGGCCGAGCTCGAGCGCACCCGCGCCATCGTCGACGAGGTGGCCGCGGAGGTGTTCGAGAAGGGCGGCAAGCGCGTGCCCTTCACGTTCGGCACGATGATCGAGCTGCCGCGCGCGGCGCTGCTCGCCGCGGAGCTCGCGCGACCCGCCGAGTTCTTCTCGTTCGGCACGAACGACCTGACGCAGGCGACGATGGGCCTCTCGCGCGACGACGCCGGGAAGTTCCTGCCCGCGTACGTCGAGACGGGCATCCTCCCGCGCGATCCGTTCGTGTCGCTCGATCAGGAGGGCGTCGGCGCGCTGGTCGAGACCGCGGTGGTGCGCGGCCGGAGCGTGCGCGAGAAGCTGAAGCTCGGCGTGTGCGGCGAGCACGGGGGTGACCCCGCGAGCATCCAGTTCTTCCAGAAGCTGGGGCTCGACTACGTGAGCTGCAGCCCCTTCCGCGTGCCCATCGCGCGCCTCGCGGCCGCGCAGGCGGCGCTCCGCGCGAAGAGCGGCGTGAAGGGCGAAAGCGGTGGACACGGGACGGCCTGAGCGGCCCCCGGCCTCGCGGTGATGGGCGGCGGCCTGGCGCTCTACCTCGTGGGCGTCTCGATCCTCGCCGCCGCCCAGCCCCACCTGTTCGACGCGGTCAACGTGTACAACGACGACGTGCGCGCGCGGGGGGAGCAGACGGCACCCGGGGCACCCGCCCCTGCGGCGGCGCCCGCCGGGACGACCGCCGCGCCGGTCCAGATCTCGTAGAGCGACGCGGCCGCCGAGTAGAGTCTCTCCCCGCGTCGAGAGTTCTCGGGCACGAGCGTGGAGTTCTTCTCCACCTGCGTGGAGTTCTTTGCCCGCCGCGCGACCCGCTTCGCCGCGCAGGAGGCGAGGCTCTCCGCGGGCGTGGCGTTTCTCTTGCCATCTCGGGCATTTGAAGAGCGCCGCGCGGAGAACCGGGCCGCGCGAACGAGGAGCTTCTCGCGGAGCCTGGCGGTTCACTCCCCCGGCGCAGCAAGGCTCTCCTCGCGACGGATGAGCGACGCCCACGCCCGCGAAATCACGCTCGACCTACCGCTTCTCCTACCTCTTCGCCGCCTTCCCCTCCTGGCACGTCGCGCCGAGCCGCTCGAGCAGCCAGCGCGTCGCCGGACCCGGGGGATCTGCCGCCCGGTGGATGGCGAAGAGCACGGCCTCGTAGGTCGGGGTCCCCACGTCCTCGAGGTGAAGGCGCACGAGGCGCTTCTTCGCGAGGTCTTCGGCGACGACGTGCATCGGCATGCCGCCCCAGCCGAGCGCGGCGCGGAGGAGCGCGTGCTTCGAGCTCAGGTCGAGCACGCGCCACTGCCGCTCGCTGTGAACGTTGATCTCGTAGTCGCCCGTCAGACGGCTGCGGTCGGCGAGGACGATCTGAACGTGCTCGCGGACGACGGGCCCCGGGATGGGACCCCGGTAGCGGGCGAGCGGGTGCGACTTCGCCGCCACGTACAGCATCGTGACCCGCGAGAGCGGGCGGCGCTCCAGGCCCGTCGGCCAACGCGGCAGCGGCGCGCTGATGCCGACGGAGCACGCGCCGTCGGAGACGAGCTCCGCGACGGCGCCGAGCGCCTCGGTGCGGAGCGACAGCGACACCGTCGGGTACTTGAGGCGAAACTCGCGGAGCGCGTCGATGAGCGCGGGCACCGGGAACATCGGGTCCACCGCGATGGAGAGCCGCGGCTCGACCCCCTGCGCGATGCCGTGCGCCCGCGCGCGGAGCCGATCGACCTGCGCGCAGACGTCGCGCGCGTCGGCCGAGATCTCCTGCCCGGCGGGCGTGAGCACGGGCTTCCGGCCGGAGCGATCGAAGAGCGCGGTGCCGAGCTGCCGCTCGAGGTTGGCGATGCCGTAGCTCACGGCCGACTGCGCGCGCTTGAGCGAGCGGGCCGCGGCGGAGAAGCCGCCTGCGTCGACCACGGCGAGGAAGAGGCGGAGCTGGTCGAGCGTGAGCGCCTCGGCCCCGAGCGCGGGCGGCGCCGCGGGCGAAGGCGCGGGCGGAAGCGAGGGCGAGCGTTCGTTCTGTACCATCGTCTCAGGCGATGGATTCGTATCGAACTTTCATCGGTTCCGCCGATGCTCGTGCCGCCTTAGGTTCAGGGCATCGGAGGCGTCGAGATGACCACCTATACGATCGACTACCAGCATTCGGACGTGAGCTTCAACGTGCGGCACATGGTGTTCGCCAAGGTGAAGGGGCACTTCACCAAGTGGACGGCGGACCTCGCCTTCGACCCCGCCAACCCGGCGGCGTCGTCGCTGAACGTCACCATCGACTCGGGCAGCATCGACACCCGCGAGCCGCAGCGCGACGGGCACCTCAAGTCGCCGGATTTCCTCGACGCCGAGAAGTTCCCGAAGATCACCTACAAGAGCACGAAGGTCGAGAAGGCCGGCGACAAGAAGTACTCCGTCACCGGCGACCTCACGATCCACGGCGTCACCAAGCCGGTGAAGCTCGAGGTCGAGGAGCTCGGCGGCGGCAAGGACCCGTGGGGCAACACCCGCATCGCCTTCGCCGCGAAGACGCGCGTCGACCGCGGCGAGTTCGGGCTCAAGTGGAACCAGGCGCTCGAGACGGGCGGCGTGCTCGTCGGCGAGCACATCGACATCGACATCGACGTCGAGGCCATCGCCAAGGCCTGAGGCGCGGCCGCCGCGCGAGGTCCGAGGCCACGAAACCCCTTCAGCACAGGAGACATTCCCATGGTGACCGTCCGCAAGGCCTCCGAACGAGGCCGCTCCCACACCGACTGGCTCGATAGCCGCCATACGTTCTCGTTTGCGGATTACGTCGATCCGCGTCAGATGGGGTTCGGACGGCTTCGCGTCATCAACGAAGACACGGTCGCCCCCGGCGCGGGCTTCGGGCGACATCCCCACCGAGACATGGAGATCCTGTCGTACGTGCTCGAGGGCTCCCTCGAGCACGGCGACAACATGGGCAACGGGTCGATCATCCGCCCCGGCGACGTGCAGCGCATGAGCGCCGGCACCGGCGTGATCCACAGCGAGCGCAACCCCTCGCCCTCGGAGCCCGTGCACTTCCTCCAGAATCTGGATCGAGCCCGAGCGGCGAGGCCTCCCGCCGAGCTACGAGCAAAAGCGCTTCCCCGACTCGGAGAAGCAAAGCGCCCTGCGCCTCATCGCGAGCCGCGACGCGCGCGAGGGCAGCGTGACCATCCACCAGGACGTGAACCTGTACGCCGGCCACGTCGAGCCCGGGGCGCGCGTGCCGCTCGCCCTCGCGCCGAAGCGGCGGGCCTGGGTGCAGGTCCTTCGCGGAGAGGCCAGCGTGAACGGGCAGGCGCTCTCCGCCGGCGACGGCGCCTCGGTCGAAGGCGAGACCGAGATGACGATCGCCGGCGGGGCGCACGCCGCCGACGTCCTCGTGTTCGACATGGCGTGACGGCGGGAAGACGTCTTCCCTCAGCTCGCCAGCGCTTCCCCTGCGGCCTGCACCGTGGCATCGATGTCCGCCTCGGTGTGGGCCGCGCTGACGAAGGCCGCCTCGAACTGCGACGGCGGCCAGTACACGCCGCGCTCGAGCAGCCCGCCGTGCCACCTGGCGAACGCCTTCGTGTCGGCGCCCTTCGCGTCGTCCCACGAGCGCACGGGTCCCGGCGCGAAGAACAGCGTGATCATCGACCCGACGCGCTGCACGCACGCCTTCACCCCGCGCGCCGCCGCCGCGCGCGCGAGGCCCTGCTCGAGCCGGGCCCCGAGCACCTCGAGCCGCGCGTAGACGCCCGCGTCGAGCCGCTCGAGCATCGCGAGGCCCGCGCTCACGGCCACCGGGTTGCCGCTCAGCGTGCCGGCCTGGTACACGGGGCCGAGCGGCGCGATCTTCTCCATGATGGCGCGCTTGCCGCCGTACGCGGCGAGCGGCATCCCGCCGCCGACGATCTTGCCGAGGCACGTCATGTCGGGGCGAAGGCCCGCGCGCTCCTGCATGCCGCCGCGGGCGACGCGGCAGCCGGTCATGACCTCGTCGAACACCGAGACCGCGCCCGCGGCGCGGCACTCGTCGACGACCGCCTCGAGGAAGCCCGGCTGCGGGGGGACCACGCCCATGTTGCCCACCACCGGCTCGACGATGACGGCCGCGATGTCTCCGCCGCGCGCGGCGAAGAGGGCGCGGAGCGCCGCGACGTCGTTGAACGGGAGGGTGAGGGTGCCGGCCGCGGTGTTCGCGGGGACGCCGGCCGAGTCGGGGACGCCGAACGTCGCCGCGCCGCTGCCGGCCTTCACGAGGAGGAAGTCGGCGTGTCCGTGGTAGCAGCCCTCGAACTTCACGATCGCGTCGCGGCCCGTGAAGCCGCGGGCCGCGCGCAGCGCGCCCATGGTGGCCTCGGTGCCGCTCGAGACGGCGCGGACCATCTCGATCGACGGGTACAGGGCGCAGAGGGCCTCGGCGAAGCGCACCTCGAGCTCGGTGGGCGCGCCGTAGCTGGTGCCGCGGACGGCCGCGGCCTGCACGGCGGCGACGATGGCCGGGTGGGCGTGGCCGAGGATCATCGGGCCCCACGAGCCGACGTAGTCGAGGTACCCGCGGCCGTCGGCGCCGTAGAGGCGCGCGCCCTCGGCGCGGGAGATGAACACGGGCGACCCGCCGACCGCGCGGAAGGCGCGCACGGGGCTGTTCACGCCGCCGGGGATGACGCGGCAGGCACGATTGAAGAGGGCGCGGGAGTCGGCGTCGGTCATGGGAAAGCTCATCGTTGTGGCGCCGGAGGGGAGGCGGCGGCCGGAGGGGAGGCGGTGGCCGGAGGGGGCGCCGGCGGCGGCGCGTGCAGATAGTGCCAGCCCGCCGCGGCGGCCCCGGCGACGACGAGGACCGCGACCGTGACGCCCACGACGAGGGGCGCGGACGAGCCGCGGCGCTTGCGGACGGTCGTCCCGAGATTCGGGGCGGGCCGGGATGGCGCTCGGCGTGGACGAGTACGCGGGCGGCGCCATGTGCACGGCCGGATCGGCGTACGGAGGGGGCGGGACGAAGCCGTAGGTGGCCGCGGTCGGCGCGCCCTGCGAGTGCATCGTCGAGGCGATCGGCGAGGGCGAAGGCTGCCGGATCACCGGCGTCTTCGGCGGGGCGATCGACGGCGGGGGCACGGGAGAGCGGATGACCGGCGGAGGCGTGAGCGAGTACCCCGTCGGGACCTGCATGGTCGCCGGGCCCGGCGGCGACGAGGACGCCTTCATGGTCGCGGCGAACGCGTCCGCCGGGGGCGCGGACGACGTGCGGGCCGGGAGCGGCGTCGCCGAGAGCCACTCGCTGGCGGTGCGCGGCGCGCCGGTCTCGATGCGCAGTGTGCCGGAGAGCGGGTTCTTCGAGTCCCGGTTCTTCGCCTCGCGCTCCATCCGCAGGGTCGACGGCACGCCCTCCTCGGAGAGCGCCTTGCGCGCGCTCGACCGCGCGGACGCCCGCGCGTCCACCTGCATCGCGTGCTTGAGCCCCCCCAGAGCTCCCCGGCGTCGCGCTGCCGCCGCCGGGGATCGATGGAGAGGGCCTGCGCGAAGAGCTTCTCGGTCTCGTCGCCCACTTCGAGGCCGAGCGCGCGCGGCGTCGGGCGCCTGGCGTCCATCGCCTTCACGACGAACTCGCCGATGTGCTCCCCCTCGTTGACCGTGCGATCGGTCATGGCCTCGAGGAGCACGAGGGCGATCGTGTACACGTCGGTCCAGGGGCCGACGGCGGCGGGGTTGTCGAACTGCTCGGGCGCGCCGTACGCGGGCGCGAACATGCGCACGTTGCCGACGGTGCGCGCCACGGGGCCCATCGCGAGCGCCGAGTCGCTCATGACCTTCGCGACGCCGAAGTCGAGGACCTTCACGCGCGTGCCGACGGGCGTCTGCGCGAGGAAGAAGTTGCCGGGGTTGAGGTCGCGGTGCACGACGCCCTGCGCGTGGGCGTGGGCGATGGCCTCCATGGCCGAGTCGAGGAGCGCGACGACCTCCTTGAGCGGGCGCCCCTGCCAGCCCTGCTCGCGGCGCACGTGGAACTCGTCGGCGAGCGAGCGACCCTCGAGCCACTCGAGCACCGTGTACGGGACGAGGGCGCTCGTCGCGGGCGCGAGGGTGGTGCCGCTCGCGATGCTGCGGACGATGTGGAGGCTGCCCTGCGAGAGGCGGTAGTGGATGCGGCTCTCGTCGCGGAAGCGGCGAATGAAGGACTCGACGAGCGCCGAGCCGAGCGCGGCGGGCACCTTGAGGCACTTGATCGCGATGGGCTCGCTCAGCCCCACGTGGGTGCCCTGATACACCACGCTGAACCCGCCCTCGCCGATGTGCCGGTCGACCCGGAACTGGCCGTCGAGGACCTGACCGACCAGGCCGAACGGGTCCGAAAACGTCACGCCCCGACGATAACAGCTCGCGCTACGGGCCGCCGTAGAAGACGATCCGCAAGCTGGCGTCCACGCCGTGGCGCTCGAAGGCCGTCGAGAAGATCGCGTCGTACTCCAAGCTCGGCCCTAGCGCGAAGTGCCCGCCGAAGAGGTGCCCGAAGGCCCACTCGTAAAAGGCCCCGCCGCCCACGTACGCCTGCGTGCCGCTCGAGACCTGGCGCTTCGTGTCGACGTCCGTGAGGCTGCCGCTCCCGATGCCGAAATTGCCCAGGAAGCCGAGGCCCCCGAGGGCCGGCACCAGGCCGACCAGCGGGAACGCCTCGACCCGCAGGCCGCCCCCTCCCCCGCTCGACTGCCAGTCGCCGTTGCGGAAGCTCGCGCTGCCCGCCCAGAAGCCGAAGTTGAGATAGTCCGAGAGGGCCCCCATCACGAAGAAGGTCCCGCTCGCCCCGGCCATGAAGCCGCTCGACGAGAAGAACGCGGGGTTGCCGATGTCGCTCGACGAGTTGGGGTAGCCGCTCGCGCCGGCGAAGCCGCCGCCGAGCCCGAGGCCGACCACGATGCCGCTGCGTAGATGCGCTGCGGCATCTTCGTCCGGCGGCGCCTCTTGCTGGCCGATGGGTACGGCCGCCGCAGCGGCGCCTGACGCGGGCGCGGCAAGCACGAGCGGAAGCATGCGGCCCCAGTCGTAGCACGGTCGGGCAGCATTTCCTCGTGGACCTGATAGAACCGCTCGCATGGTCCTCCACGATCCCTCGCTCCCCGAATCCGACCCGGAGATCGCGCGCCTCGTTGCGGAAGAGAACGCGCTGGAGAACGACAAGCTCCGGCTCATCGCCAGCGAGAACTACGCCTCGCGCGCCGTGCAGGAAGCGACGGGCTCGGTCTTCACGAACAAGTACTCCGAGGGGTACGCGCACAAGCGGTACTACGAGGGCCAGCAGGTCATCGACAAGCTCGAAGAGCTCGCGATCGCGCGCCTCAAGGGTCTCTTCGGCGCCGAGCACGTGAACGTGCAGCCGTACTCGGGCAGCCCCGCGAACCTGGCCGTGTACTTCGCCTTCTGCGCGCCCGGCGACACGGTGATGGGCATGGCCCTCCCCGCGGGCGGCCACCTCACGCACGGCCACAACGTCACGCTCTCCGGCAAGTTCTTCAAGTCTGTGCAGTACGGCGTCCGCAAGGAAGACCACCGCATCGACATGGACCAGGTGCGCGACCTCGCTCGCCAGCACCGGCCCAAGCTCCTCTGGTGCGGCGCCTCGGCGTATCCGCGCACGATCGACTTCCCGGCGTTCCGCGCGATCGCCGACGAGGTCGGGGCGCTCCTCGTGGCCGACATCGCGCACATCGCGGGCCTCGTCTGCGGCGGGCAGCACCCGTCGCCCGTGGGCATCGCCGACATCGTCACGTCGACCACGCACAAGACCTTCCGCGGCCCGCGCGGCGGCATGATCTTCACCAAGGCCGCGCACGCCACGGCGATCGACAAGGCCATCTTCCCGGGCCTCCAGGGCGGGCCGCACAACCATGTCACCGCGGGCATCGCGGTCGCCGCGAACGAAGCGGCGCGGCCCGAGTTCAAGGAGTACGCGCGGCAGATCGTCGAGAACGCCAAGGCCCTCGGCGCGGCGCTCGCCCAGCGCGGCTTCGGCGTCATCACCGGCGGCACCGACAACCATCTCTTGCTCATCGACGCGACGAGCAAGGGCGTCACGGGCAAGCAGCTCGCGCAGGCGCTCGATCGCGCCGGCATCGTCCTCAACTACAACGCCATCCCGTTCGACCCCCGCAAGCCCTTCGATCCGTCGGGCGTGCGCATCGGCACCGCGGCGGTCACCTCGCGCGGGATGGGCACGGCGGAGATGGCGCGCATCGCCGAGTGGACCGACAAGGTCGCCCAGTCGATTGCCGACGAGGCGGCGCTCAAGCGCATTGCCGGCGAAGTGAAGGAGCTCTGCGCGAAGCACCCCGCGCCGGGCATCCGGCTGGGTTAGCGGTCCGCGCGGTCAGCGCCCGTCATGTTCCCCGCTGTCGTGGCTTCGGTATCGGAGAGGGTGATTGTAACGATGCGGTGACTGCGACGCATCGAGCTGGAACGGAGGGCGCTCTGTAAACTCCGTGTCGCGTGCTTCCACCAAAACGTGGATTGCAAAAAAGCGGACGCGATGGCAAAGGCTTTCGTCCATGAAGAAGGCTCAGCGCGAACTCGCGCAGGGTTTGGGTCTGCTCGCCCTGGGCATGCCGCTGGTGCTCGCGACGGTGCGGTGCAACTCGAGCGGCAACCCCGGCGAGTTCTCGGGCTACGGGACCCTCGACGCGGCGTCGACGGCCACGTCGACGGGCACCAGCGCGCCGCGGGACGCGGGCAGCACGGATGCCGGTAGCGACGCCGACGAGGGCGACGGCGGCGCGTGCATCTCTCACGACGCCGCGGCGGTGATGAGGACGTGCGAGGGCCGTTGCGTCGACACCCAGACGGACAACACCAACTGCGGCACCTGCGGCAATCCGTGCGACCCGAGCTCCGTCGGGACGGTCTGCAGCGCCGGGGTCTGCCAGTGCCCCATTCCCCAGAGCGTGTGCGGCAACAAGTGCGTCGACACGACGAAGGACAACTCCAACTGCGGCTTCTGCGCGCACAACTGCCAGGGCAACCCGTGCACCGCCGGAATTTGCCAGCCGAACGTCATCACGACGGGCACGGGCAGCGTCGCGGCGCTCGCCGTGAACTCGACGCTGGTGTTCTGGTCGCAGCAGGGTGCGAACAACGCGGACACGAACCCCGGCGTCTACTGGGAGGCGCTTTCGGGCGGTGCCGCCGAGACCAAGTGGGCCGCGCAGGATCCTCGTGGGATCGCCCACGATGCCAACAATCTCTACTGGGTCGAGTACTCCACCGGAGCCATCGTCTCCGTCCCGCTGAACGGGGGCTCCCCCACGGCGATCGTGCAAGGCGTCGACGCTGGGACGATTGGCGCGCTCGCGCTCGCGGTCGACGGCACCAACGTCTACTGGGTGTCGGAAGGCGATGGCACCGTGAATCAGGTCCCGCTCACCGGCGGCACCCCCGTCGTCCTCGCGTCGGGTCAGGTTCATCCGAAGGCGATCGCGGTCGACGGCACGAACGTCTACTGGGTCGACTTTGGCAATGTGAGCGACGGGTCCGTGAACAAGGCCCCGATCTACACGGGTGACGCCGGGTCGCCCGACGGCGGCGGGGTGAGCCCCGTCACCCCGCTCGCCACCGGGGAGTCGCAGCCCATCGGCATCGCCATCGATGCCCACAACGTGTACTGGACCGACCAGGGCAACCCGACGGGCAGCGTCCGGAGCGCCCCCATCGCCGGAGGCGGCACCAACATCATCGCGCAGAACCAGGGCGGGCCGACGGGCATCGCCGTCGACGCGACGGACGTCTACTGGACGAACTTCAACGACGGCACGGTCAACAAGGCGCCCCTCGCCGGCGGCACGATCACCACGCTCGTGTCCGGTCAGCACGACCCGGTCGCGGTCGTTCTCGACAGCCAGGAGAGTACGGGCAACGTGTACTGGGCCAACCAGGGCAACGGGACGATCGAGAAGGTCGCCAAGTAGCGCGCCCGCCGCCGACCCGGGCACGCCGCCCCAGGCTCGTCGGCCTTTCGCCCGCCGTGCGGACCTCGACGCACGGCGGTAGATTTGCGCGCGGTGCCCCCGTCTTCCGCGCGCCCTCGATCTGCCGCGGCCCGCGTGTGGGTCGGGGTCGCAGCGCTCCTCGTCGTGCCGCTGGCGGCCGTGCTCCTCGTGCACCCGTGGAGCCGGGGCGGCGCGCGCGCGGCCGCGACGACCCGGCCGAGAGCGACCATGGAGCGCGCTCCGGAGATCGCTCCGGTCGAGGCCGAGGCGCCCGCCGCGCCGCCCGCGCTCCACGGGCGCATCCTCGACGCGGACGGGAACGCCGTGAACGGCGCCGCCGTCCGCGTCCTCACCCCCGGCGCGCCTATCGCCGTCCACGCCGAAGCGAAGAGCGACGCGCAGGGCGCCTTCGCGTTCGCGCGCGCCCCCGCCGAACCCGTGCGCGTCGAGGCCGACCACGGCGCGGACGGCGCGGTCACGAGCGCGGTGCTCCGCGTGGAGGACGGGCGGAGCACCGAGGTCACGCTCGTGCTCGCGCCCGCGGTGGTCCGGGGCACCGTGGTCGACGGCGAGGACCACCCCGTGAGCGGCGCGACGCTCTCGGTCGAGGGCCTGCCGTGGGACATCCCGAACGCGACCAGCGAGGCGGACGGCACGTTCCGCATGCCCACCGTCCCCGAAGGCGCGACGTCGGTCGTCGCGGTGGCGGCGGGCTTTCGATCCGCGCGCGCAGGGCTCCCGGCGAGGCAGGAGGCCGCCGAGCTCGTGGTGCACCTGCGCCTCGGGGCCGCGTCTCCGGTCGCGGGCGACGTGCAGGATCCCGACGGCAACCCCATCAAGGCGCACGTGGTCGCGTGCGAGGGACAATCGACCGAGGCGAACGCCGACAGCGGAGACGACGGGACCTTCGAGCTGCCGCCGTCGGCGATCGGCTGCCTGGCGATCGCGCGCCACGACCAGTACGGCGCGAGCGATCCGGCCCCCGTCGTCGAGGGGAAGCGCATGGCGCTCCACCTCAAGGCCGGAGGGGCGATCGAGGGGGTCGCGGTCGACGAGCGCGGCGCGGCCATCGAGTCGTTCACGGTCGGCGTGGAGTCCTTCACCGGCGCGCACGGGCGCGGAAGCGGCGGCCCGAAGATCAAGGTCGACGACCCGCGCGGCGCCTTCCGCCTCGAGAAGCTCGCGCCGGGCAGCTACGTGCTGAGCGCGGGCACGCCCTCCCGGCCGCCCGCCCGCTCGGACGCCGTCGTCGTGTCGAGCGGCGCGACGACGACCGGCGTCCGCATCGTCATCGCGAAGGGAGGCACGGTCGTCGGCCGCGTACTCGACGAGAAGCGCGCGCCCCTCGAGGGGGTCGAGGTGCGGTTCGACACCGTGAGCTCGGTGATCGAGAGCGAGTCCGTGGCCCGCTCCGACGCCTCGGGCCAGTACCGCCTCGAAGGGGCGCCCGCGGGACCCTTCACGCTGCACGCCGAGAAGGACGGATATCGGACGCGGCTCGTCTCCGGGCTGCGCGTCGCCTCGGGGGGCACGGTCACGCAGGACATCACGCTGCACGCGCCGAACGGGGCGAAGTTCGAGTTCACGGGCATCGGCGCGGGGCTCTCGATGACCAACGACGGCCTCTCGCTGAACGCGATCTTCCCCGGGAACCCGGCCGAGAAGGCGGGGCTCAAGGCCGGCGATCGAATCCTCACGATCGACGGCGAGACCACGGACGGAATGTCGGCGGCCGACGCGCTCCAGCGCCTGCGTGGCGAAGAGGGGTCGAGTGTGGGCGTCTCCGTCCGGCGGCAAAAGACCAACGAGACCGTCGACGTGGTCGTCGAGCGTGCAGACATCACGCGCTGACTCCGCAATGTCCTTGCCCGAAACGGCGGCGTGACCGATAGGACGTACGATGCGGGGTAGGTCCCGCAGATTGTCCCGGGTCGGCTGGTTTTCGCGGTGATGTGTGCATCACATCGCATTCCCGGCCGTCTCAGGGCGGAAGGCATGAGAGGCACTGGCATGGGGAGAACACAATGATGCGAAGGTCTTTGAAATCGCGATGGATCCTGCTCTTACCGGTGGGGCTCGTCGTCGCGTGCAGCTTCTCGTCGAGCAATCACGGCGGCTCGGGTACGACACCCGACGCGGCGACGCCGGCGCCCGCCGCGGGCGGCACCGGCGCGTTCGGGATCGTCACGGTGGACGGGAAGCAGAAGATGTATCTCCCGCAAAAGCCCACGTTCGACGTGGACGCCGGGAGCGAGGTCGCCACGATCTCGGTCGTCGACGTGAGCGTGGCGGGCAACGGGGTCGCGGGCGCGCCGGCGCTCATCCACCCGATCGTGCTCCCGACGCCGGCCAACGAGGACGCGGACGTCCTCGACGGCGAGACCCCGTACGCGACGGCCACCGGCGGAGACTCGTCGATCATCCTCGCCGTCTCGACAGAGTTCCCGATCGTCTGGTTCATCGACCCGCACACGGACACGGTCACGGGCACGCTCACGCTCGACGGCACGTACGGGCGCTCGGAGTTCTCGGGCGGCGGAGGCTACGTGACGGGCGTGACGGTCGACTCCGCGCACCAGCGGGCGATCTTGAGCGTGTGGAACGGCTTCGCGATCCTGGATCTGAACACGAAGACCATCGCCACCGTGATCCAGGCGCCGCCTTCGGAGAACTTCGGCTTCGACTCGGTCGCCCAGAAGATCTACGCGCCGTTCTACTCGTGCAGCTCGAGCAGCAACGACGCGGCGCAGATCCCGTCGTCGTGCAACACGCCGATGTCGCCCGACGGCAACGTCATGTCCGACGGCCTGAGCGTCATCGACCTCACGGATCCCGCGTTCCCGGTCTACACCTACCAGTACCCGGTGGACGACCCCGCCGAAGAGGAGGAGGGCCCGACCGAAGACCTGCCCGTCGGCAGCGAGCCCGACTCGGCGTCGGCGGATCCGTCGACGGGGGTCGTGGTCGTGCCGTCGGAGGGCGACGGCTACCAGAACGTGATCGACTTCTCGAAGGCCACGTTCGACAAGACGACGATGTCGGTCGTCGCGCCGAACCATCCGCTCGCGACGACGGGCCGCCTGACGGGCGTCGCGATCGAGCCGACCTCGCACCTCGCGCTCTTCGAGAGCGAGAGCGATCAGTACGTCGCGGTGGCCGACCTCACGACGGCCAACCAGGGCGACAGCGGATACGTGTACGCCACGATGCCGGACCTGCCGGACGAGTCGTCGTTCTCGAACATCGGCGACCCGCACGGCATCGCCGTGAGCATCGAGCTCCTCAACGGGTCTCCGGTGGGCTTCCTCGTCGATTCGAACCTCCAGTGGGTGGCGCGCATCGACCTCGTGAAGTTCCACGGCGGCGTCCTGCCCGACGCGGCGAGCCTCGACTACGACGCGTCCTACGACGTGAGCGGGGACGGAGGCGTCGCGGACTGCGTGACGTATCTGGACGCGCTCACGCCGGAGTGAGCGCGATGGGCGCCGTGTGCGTCGGCGCGCGGGCGCTCGTCGCGGCGGCGTGCGGTTCGGCCCTCCTCGCCGCGTGCAGCGGCGGGGGCGGCCCCGCCGCGGAGCCGCCGGACGCGGGGGCGGCGCTGGACACGAGCGACGCGGCCGTGGCGCCGGCCCCCACCGAGTTCATCGCGCAGGCGCCGAGCTTCGCGGGCTTCTGCTCGTGGGAGTCGGCGCCCGCGGCCGCGGCCACCGACGCGGCGACCGGCGTCCACGCGAGCCTCGGGCCGATGACCGTGTACTGGAACCACTCTCCGGCGCACGGCTCGACCGTCTTCCCGGTCGGCACCATCATCGTGAAGTCGACCCAGGAGCCGGACCCCGCGAGCCGGACGATCTTCGCGATGGTGAAGCGCCGAGCGCGCAACTCCGGCTACAACTCCGGCGGGGCCGACGGCTGGGAGTGGTCTCGCTCGCCCAGACGGGCGACGCGGGCGCAGCCTGCACGGTCACCGTGCTGTGGCGGGGGATCCAGCCGCCGCCGACGGAGACCTACTCCGCGAACACGGCGCTCGACTGCAACACCTGCCACGGGATGGCGAGCGCGAACGACTACGTCTGGGACACCGCGCTCGAGCTGTCGGGCTTTTGAGGTCCGCCTGCCCCAGGACTAACGCGCCGTGTATTTCCCGCGCTCCTTGGGGTGCTCGTTCTCGTACGCCTCGAGACTCTCGCGGGTGATCTCCACCTCGATCTCGCCCTCGCGCACGATCTTCGACTGACAGCCGAGGCGCGAGGAGGCGCGCACGTCGAAGGCCTTGTCGAGCATGTCGGCCTCCTCGTCCTCCTGGTCGCTCAGGAGGTTCGCGCCCTTGAGCACGTGCACGTGGCACGTGGAGCACGCGCACACGCCGCCGCAGGCGCTCCCCTCGGGGAAGTGCGCCTTCGTCGCGGCCTCGAGCAGCGTGGTGCCGAGCGGCACCTGGATCTCGCCGAACCCCTTGAAGCGTACGAGCGCCATCACCTCGCGTGGGCCTCCTCGACGCCCTTCGCGTGCTCGACGCTCTTCTCGACCGCCTCCACGCGCTTGCCCTCGATGGCCCGCGCGATCGCGCGGTTCATGCGGCGGCCCGCGAACGCTTTCGTCGCCTCGTCGACCGCGTCGAACTTCGCCTTCACGAGCGAGGCCGACTCGCCGCGCGCCGCGCGTTCGAGCGCGTCGCACGCCTGCGCGATGCGCTCGCCCTCGCCGGGCTCGAGGAGGTCCGCGTCGCTCACGAGGGCCGATCGCGTGGCCGCGAGGATGCGCGACGCGTCGACGCGGTTCTCCGCGAGGCGGCGCCGCTCGAGGTCTTCCTCGCCGTGGTCGAGCGCGTCGAGGAGCATCTTCTCGACCGCCTCGTCGTCGAGGCCGTAGGTCGGCTTCACCTGCACCGTCTGCTCGATGCCCGTGGTGGTCTCGCGCGCGTGGACGCTGAGCAGCCCGTCGGCGTCGACCTCGAAGGTCACCTCGAGGCGCGCCATCCCGGCCGGCATCGGGGGGATGCCCTTGAGCGTGAAGTGCGCGAGGCTGCGGTTGTCGGCGACCATCTCGCGCTCGCCCTGGAGCACGTGGATCTCGAAGCCGGTCTGCCTGTCTTCCTGCGTGGTGTAGGTCGCGCGGGCCGACGAGGGGATGGTCGAGTTGCGGGGCATGATCTTGTCGACCACGCCGCCGCCGACCTCGATGCCGAGCGAGAGCGGGATGACGTCGAGGAGCAGCACCTCGTCGCTCCTCCCCTGCCCCGCGAGGAGGTCCGCCTGCACCGCGGCGCCGAGCGCGACCACCTGGTCGGGGTCGATGTCGCCGAGCGGCTCCTTCTTGAAGGTCTCCGCGACGTAGCGGCGCACCGCGGGGACGCGCGTGGCGCCACCCACGAGGATCACGCCGTCGAGCGCCTCGGGCTTGAGCCCCGCGTCCTTGAGCGCGCGCCTGCACGCGACGCCGGTGCGCTCGAGCAGCGGCCGAATGAGCGCCTCGAACCGCGCGCGGGTGAGGACGACCGGCGGGTGCCCCGGTACGACCGCCTCGACCTGCTCGCGCTCGGTGAGCACGTGCTTGGCCTTGCGAGCCTCGTCGAGCACGAGTCGCACGAGCTCCGGGGTCTGCCGGGCCGGGTCGAAGCCGACGGCCGCGAGGAGCTCGTGGGCGATCGCCCGGTCCATGTCGTCGCCGCCGAGCTGGCTGTCGCCGCCCGTGGAGCGCACCTGGAAGACGCCGTCGTCGAGCAGGAGCACCGTGACGTCGAACGTGCCTCCGCCGAGGTCGTAGACCGCGAACGTGCCGTTCTGCTTCTTCTCGAGGCCGTAGGCGAGCGCCGCCGCCGTGGGCTCGTTCAGCAGGCGCAGCACCTCGAGGCCGGCCAGGCGCGCCGCGTCCTTCGTGGCCTGGCGCTGGGCGTCGTCGAAGTACGCGGGGACCGTGATGACGGCGCCGCCGATGGCACGCAGCTCGTCCTCGGCCTGGCCCTTGAGGGCGCGCAGGATGTCGGCGCTGACCTCGACCGGCGTGAGCACGCGGCCGCCCGCGACCTTGAAGCGAACCGTGTTCGCCTGGCCCGCCTCGGCGCCCACGAACTCGTACGGGCCGAGCCGGCGCGTCTCGGGATTGTCGGCGCCGCGGCCCATGAAGCGCTTCACGCTGACGATGGTGTCGCGCGGGTGCTCCGCGGCCAGCGCGGCCGCGCGGCGCCCGACGACGACCTCGCCGTTCTCCTCGTACTGGACGACGCTCGGCACGAGCGACTCGAGGTCGCAGTCGGTGATGACCACGGGGCGCTCGTTCTGGACATACGCGACGAGCGAGTTCGTCGTGCCCAGGTCGATGCCGATCGGGCGCGGGGCCGCCTTCGGGTCGAAGATTTCGAACAGAGCCATGTTGTGCGATCCCGCCGGCGTACCGCTAGGCCGCCAGCTCGTCCTCGATGGCGCTCACCTCGTCGAGGAAGCGCCGGTAGTACTTCAGCTCACCGACCTTGCCGATCAGCTGCTGCGCCTCGCCGCGCGCGAACCCCTCGGCGAGGGCGCGCTCGACGGCCCGCGAGCGATCTTCGATGGCCGAAGCCATCTTGCGCACCGCCGCGAGGTCCTTCGACTGCTTCGCCTCGGACAGCGCCTCGCGCTGCTCGAGCATGTCCATCAGGAACGCGGGGGCCGCCTTCTCGCCGTGGCCCTCGCCGGTGGGGACGCCCCCCAGCGCCAGCAGCGCGTCCGCGCGCCGGATCGGGTCGCGTACGACGCGCCACGCCTCGTTCACCTCCACGGCCTTCGCCAGCGCCGCCCGCCGTTCGCTCGGGCTCGCGCCCACGTAGCGATCGGGGTGCAGCGCCCGCGACAGCTCGCGATGCACCTTCTCGGTCGCCGCCAGGTCGACGTCGAAGGTGCGTGCGATGCCGAGGGTCGCGAACGGGTCCATGGGCGAGGCTCAGACGCTGAACGACGTCCCGCAGCCGCAGCCGGTCTTCTCGTTCGGGTTGGCGAACTTGAAGCCCTGCCGCATGAGCGTCTGCTCCCACTCGAGCGTCGTCCCGTTGAGGTAGACGAGGCTCTTGGGGTCGACGACGACCCGCACCGCCGTGCCGTCGGCCGCCTGGTACTCGAAGACGCGGTCGCGCGCGTGCGGCGTGCCGTCGTGGAACTCGATGACGTACGTGAAGCCGGAGCAACCGCCGCCGCGGATGCCGAGGCGCAAGCTCGCCTCGGGCGTGCCGCGCTTCTTCATCTGCCGGGCGATCGCGTCGACCGCCTTGGCGTCCACGGTGATGGCCGCCTTGGCCGCCGCCGGCTTCTCGGTCTGCTGTTGGGACGTCGTCGTCATCGTGCTCGACTCACTTCCCGCTGCCGTTGCGCCGATCTTGCTGCTTCTTGCGGTAGTCGGCGATGGCGCTCTTGATCGCGTCCTCGGCGAGCACCGAGCAGTGGATCTTCACGGGCGGCAGGTTGAGCTCCTCGACGATCTGCGAGTTCTTGATCGTCTCGGCCTCGTCGACCGTCTTGCCCTTGATCCACTCGGTGGCGAGGGACGAGCTGGCGATGGCCGAGCCGCAGCCGAACGTCTTGAACTTCGCGTCCTCGATGACGCCCTGCGCGTTCACCTTGATCTGCAGGCGCATCACGTCGCCGCACGCGGGGGCCCCGACGAGGCCCGTGCCCACGTCGACGTCGTTCTTGTCGAGCGTGCCCACGTTGCGGGGGTTCTCGTAATGCTCGATGACTTTGGTGCTGTATGCCATGGCGGTTTCCTATCTTCTACCCAGTGGCTTTGAACTTTTCCCGGTGGGGAGCTCGAGGGGAGTTCCGCTCCCCTCGAACATGAACAATGTGGGGAGCTCGAGGGGAGTTCCGCTCCCCTCGAACATGATCAATGAGCAGCCCACTCGATGCTCTTCAGGTCGATGCCTTCCTTGTGCATCTCCCAGAGCGGCGACAGATCCCGGAGTCCCTGGACCTTCGCGACGACGAGATTGGCGACGTAATCCACTTCTTCGTCGGTGTTGAATCGTCCCAGCCCGAATCGGATGCTCGAGTGCGCCAGCTCGTCGCCCACGCCGAGCGCCCGGAGCACGTAGCTCGGCTCGAGGCTGGACGACGTGCACGCCGAGCCGGAGCTCACAGCGACGTCCTTGATGGCCATCATCAGCCCCTCGCCTTCGACGAAGTTGAAGCTGATGTTCAGGTTGCCCGGCAGCCGGTGCTCCATCGAGCCGTTGATGTACACCTCGTCGAGGCGGCCCATGATGCGCGCGCGGAGGCGCTCGCGAAGGACGAGGAGCTTCGCGCTCTCGGCCTTGCCCTCCTTCTGCATGATCTCGCACGCCTTGCCGAAGCCCACGATGAGCGGCACCGCGAGGGTGCCCGAGCGGTTGCCGCGCTCGTGGCCGCCGCCGTCCATCTGCGCCACGAGGCGCACGCGCGGCTTGGTGCGCCGCACGAAGAGCGCGCCCACGCCCTTGGGCCCGTACATCTTGTGCGCCGTGATCGACGCGAGATCGACGTTCATCTTCTGGACGTCGAAGTCGACCTTGCCGATGCCCTGCACCGCGTCGGAGTGGAAGAGGACCCCGCGCTCGCGCGTGATCTTCCCGATCTCCTCGAGCGGCTGCACCGTGCCGATCTCGTTGTTGGCGAGCATCACGCTGACGAGGATCGTCTTGTCGGTGATCGCCTTCTTGACGTCGTCGGGGTCGACGCGGCCGTCCTTGCCGACGCCGAGGTACGTGACCGTGTAGCCCTCTTTCTCGAGGCGCTTGCACGTGTCGAGCACGGCCTTGTGCTCGGTCACGGTCGTGACGATGTGGTTGCCCTTGTCCTTGTAGAACTCGGCCACGCCCTTGATCGCGAGGTTGTCGCTCTCGGTGGCGCCGCTGGTGATGACGATCTCCTTGGAGTCCTTGGCGCCGATGACGCCGGCGATGCGCTCGCGCGCGTAGTCGACGGCCTCTTCGGCCGCCCAGCCGAAGGCGTGGCTTCGGCTGGCCGCGTTCCCGAACTTGGTCGTGAAGTACGGCAGCATCTCTTCGAGGACGCGCGGGTCGACCGGCGTCGTCGAATGGTTGTCCATGAAAATGGGGAGACTCAGGGCCATTACTCGCTCGCTCCTGGTTCTTCGCGGTCGCGATCGCGCTCGCGGTCTCGTTGCAGTTCTCTCGGTGCGTCCTCGACCACGTCGTCGGCCGGGCGCGAGGCCCGGAAGCCGAGGACGAGCTCGGGCACGTCGACCTCCTTGTCGTGGAGGTCGCAGCAGTTGCACGCGCTCAGCAGGCGCTGGGGATCGCAGACGTCGCAGGTGTCGAGGTACTCGAGGCTCGCCGCGAGCTCGTGCTCGAGCGCCTCGAGGCGGCGGCGCTGCTCGCGCGTGTCTTCGAGCTTGCGCGCATAGACCTCGCGCATGCGCTTCATCGCACCGGGGGCGCTCTCGAGGAGCTCCCACTCGCGGACGATCGTCTGGATGTCGCCGAGGCTGAAGCCCATGCCCTGGAGCTTGCCGATCCAGCGGATGCGCATCAGCGCCTCGCGCGTGTAGAGCCGGAAGCGGCCCTTCGAGCGCGCCGCGGGGGCGAGCAGCCCGAGCTCCTCGTAGAGGTGAATGGCCCGGACGGTCTTGCCCGTCTCGCGCGCGAGATTGCCGATCTGCATCAGCTCGCGGCGCTCGCGCGCGTCGTCGAGGGAGCGGACGCTCGAGCGCTCCGCCTCCAGGGCGCCGCCACGAGCCTGTCCGTCTGCGGGCACGCCCTCGGCACGGTCGGACCTCTCCGGGCCGGAGGCGCGCTCGGTTCGGTCGCTGCGCTCGGTGCGCTTCAGCAGCGGAAGTCGGTGATGGTCCGGCATGGGTAACCCTGACGTGTCAGTCTTACGTAAGGGTGAGAGTTAGGTATGCGCAAGGGCGCCACCCGTCAAGGCCGGTCGCGCCAGTTCCGCGCCGCAGCGCGTCGCCGCGCCGCTCGGGCCGGTCCGCTCAACCGAGATCGGCGGAACGGCTGGGCTTCTCGCCCTCGACGCGCACGAAAAAGCGCTCGGCCATGCGGAGCAGACCGTGCCCGAACGCGAGGAAGCCGATGGCCATCAGGGTGCGCGAGACGATGAGGGCCGCGCTCACGGCCGGGCTGTAGGCCGGCTCGGCGCCGCGGAGCCCGAGGGCGAGCGCCAGAATGACGAAGCCGAGCGCCATTCCGGCGCAGGTCGCGCCGATGCGCCGGTAGAGCACGAGGTCCCGCGCCGACGACGGCACGAGCGTCTCGTGGACGGGGATGCTCGGCGCGGCCGGAGGAAAGGTGGCCGTGAGGAGGGCACGCCACCAGCTCGTCGCCGGCTGGCCGTCGGACCGGTACGTGCCCGACGGGGCGTACGACGGCGCGGTCGAGAGGCCGGGCGGCGGAGAACTCGAAGGCCGCATCGGCGGAGGGGTGATCGGAGGCAGGCGCTTCGTGAGGAGACGATTGTCCGGTTCCTCCGCGGGGACCTCGCCGCCGGACTCCTGACCGGCAAGGTCGATCTCGGCCTCGTTCATGAGCCTAGCCACTTACACCGACCTTCGTCCCACGCCAGGGGATTCGCTCACGAAATCGCTTTTCGGCGGCCGCCCTGCCGGGCTTGCCATCACCCTTGATCGCGCGTTTTTCTCCGCGCCTCTTCGGAGGATGCAAGCACGCTCGGCCGCAGGGATCGGTCGATTCTGGAGCCACACCCGCTTCACGTCCTCGGGGACGGCGCGCTCTTCCAGGACCTGGGCGAGCAAGTGGTGGCGCCGATTGAAGTGCCCGGGCAAGAGCGGGAGCTTCGCGTGGGCGACCGGGAGCGGGAGGCCGTCGTACTTTTGCGGCCCGCCGAGGAAGCGGCACGTGAACGCGAGCTGCTGCTCGACGATGTGCGCCTTGTCCTTGCCGTCGAAGAGGAACCCCACGAACGGGTCGGCGAACAGGCGGTCGTACAGCGCCTGGAGGACCTCGCGGACCTTGGCTTCGCCGCCGATCGCCTCATAGAGCGTGGGGACGGGCACCGGCTTCACGCGAAGCGCTTCACGCGAAGCGGAGGTCGACGCCCGTGGCCTCCTTCACGATGCGGGTGAGCGTCGCGAAGAGGTCCCCCTCCCTCCCTTTGTCGTCGACCCAGCGGCTCGCAGCGGCGTCCCACGAGAAGTGCCAGGCGCGGGCGTTCGCGGCGAGCCAGATTCTGACGGACCGGCCGCTGCGTGTTCACGATGCACCGCTTGCTACCGGGCAGGGTGATCGTGACGACGTCGCCGGCGACCTCGCAGTCGACGACCTCGGGGTCGACGTGCTCGAACGCGTCGCTGATGGCCCGGAAGGTCTTGTCGGCGAGCTTCTGGTACGTGGTCTCGTCCATGGATGCCGGGAGGTATAGCGCAACCCCGGCGAGAGCCCCGGACGGGCCCGCGAGCGGGCTTAGTTCATCGAGTGGGGCATCGCGAGCAGGAAGGGCGCGATGACGGCGTCGAAGAGGCGGCCGTCGGGGCGCTGCATCTGGTAGGTGCCCTTCATCTCGCCGCGCGGGGTCTGCAGTACCGCTCCGCTCGTGTACTCGAAGTGCTCGCCGGGCCTCAGATGGGGCTGGTGGCCGACGACGCCGGGGCCGCGGACCTCTTCGACCTTCCCCATGCTGTCGGTGATGATCCAGTGCCGCGATCGGAGCTGAACGGGCTCGCTGCCTTCGTTGCTGATCCGCACCGTGTACGAGAACACGTAGCGACGCGCGAGGGGGAGCGACTGCTCCGCGATGTGCGCGCTCTTCACCGTGATGCGGATGCCTTCGGTCACCGCGGTGGACGTCTCAGTCGCCGGCATGAATCGATTCTTAGCGCAAGTCTCAGCGCAAGGTGAAACCTCATCGCGGCGGAATCGTGTCCCCTCGGGCCGGCCGGCAGCGGAGCAGCATGGGAACGTGATCGGACAGGCCGTGAAAAGGGGCCGACCGATCGCCGAACGGATGGGTGCCGTCGAAGTCGAGCCACCGGAGGCCGGAGCCCCCGAACACGTGGTCCAGGTGCATTCGCATTCGCATGAACCCCGCGGTGGGCCAGCTCGCGAGGTCCTCCAGGGTGAACCGGTACCGCTGGGCGAAGGCGTCGACCCAGCCCTGCTCCTCGACCAGGAAGCGGTAAACCGGCGAGCCCGGCAACGCGTTGAAGTCGCCGACGACAACGAACCGGTCGCTCGAGCGCTCGCGCTCGACGAACCGCGCGAGATTCCGGGCTTCTTCGACCTGGTTCGGACCCCAGCCGAGGCGCTGCGGCTTGGTCCAGAACTCGCGCGAGAGGGTGCTCGGCAGGCTCAGGTGGGTGTTGAAGACCTCGATCGGCCGCACGGCCCCGGAGCGGTGCCGGAACCGGACGTGCGCGCAGATGCGCGTCTGCTTCAGCCGGCGCACCGGGTGAAGCCGCCGGTGGGTGATGTCGTGGGGCATCTCGGCGTTGTGGTGGTCCACCGCGAAGTCCGCGTGGGCGAGGATGGCGAGCCCGGTCGTGTAGACGTGGGTGTTCGCGGCGAGCCGGTACGCGTGCGCGGGGAAGTAGTAGGCGTCGTACGCGTCCGGGGCGCCGGCCTCCTGGAGGGCGGCCGACAGCATCTCCATGAACCGTTCGAGCTGGGTGCTCTCGTGCCGGTGGGCGACGGTCGAGCGGATCGAGCGGGTCTCGACCTCCTGCAGGCAGACGATCGCCGGGAGCGGCTTCAGGCTCGCGATGGCCGCCGCGATGCGCCGCATGGAGGACTTCGTGCTCGCGAGGCCGCGCGTCGCGTGCCCGAAGTACCGGACGTTGTAGCTGAGGATGCGAACGCTGGCGGCGCTCACGATGACCGACTCGTCATCGCAGGGGATCCGACTCTCACGCCTTGGCGCAGATGGCGCGAAGCTCCTCGTCCGAGATGTCGCGCTGCTTGTCGGCGACGGCCTGGAAGGCGGCGAAGGCCTGCTGGAGCTGAGGGCCGCGGAGGTCGATCCCGAGGGCCCGGGCCTTGGCCGCGAAGCCAGCCGTTCCCGAGAGCTTTCCGAGGACGATTCTCGGTGCCGGTGGGGTGCCCGATGTCGGCGGGGTCGATGCACTCGAAGTTGAGGCGGTGCTTGAGGACACCGTCCTGGTGAATGCCTGAAGCGTGCCGGAACGCGTTGCGGCCCACGATGGCCTTGTTGGCCGTGACGGGGATGCCGCTCCGCTCCTGCACGAGCTGCGAGAGCGGGTAGATGCCGCGCGTGTCGACGTCGGTGTGGACGCCCAGCGACTCGCGATGCACCGCGATCGCCATGACCACCTCCTCGAAGGAGGTGTTCCCGGCGCGCTCGCCGATGCCGTTCACGCAGAGCTCGACCTGGCGCGCGCCCGCGGTCACCGCGGCGATGGCGTTGGCCGACGCCATCCCGAGGTCGTTCTGCCCGTGGAACGAGAGGACCGCGCCCTCGAGCTCCGGCACGGCCCCGCGGAGGTAGAGGAACAGATCCGCCACGTGGTGCGGCAAGGCGTACCCGACCGTATCGGGGATGTTGATCGTCTTGGCGCCCGCCGCGAGGGCGGCCCGCACGAGCTGCGCGAGGAACGGCCGATCGGCGCGGGTCGCGTTCCATCGGCGAGAACTCCACGTCGCCCACGGCGTTGTGCGCGCGGGCAACCATGGAGGACGTGAGCTCGAGCACGTCGTCGTGGTCGCGCCGAAGCTGGTGGGCGAGCTGCACCTCGCTCGCGTTCACGAAGACGTGGATGCGCGGGCGCGCGGCGCCCTGCACGGCCTCGGCCGCGGTGTCGATGTCGCGGGCGACGCAGCGTGCCAGACCGCAGATGCTGGCGTTGCGCACTTGACGCGCCACGGCATGGACGGCCCGGAACTCGGTGGGCGACGCCGCCGGAAAGCCGGCCTCGATGACGTCGACCCGCATCGCCGCGAGGCGCTCGGCGATCTCGAGCTTGTCGCGCTCCGAGAAGAGCACCCCGGCGGCTTGCTCGCCGTCGCGCAGCGTCGTGTCGAAGACGGTGACTCGGTCGGACATGGGACTCCTCTAGTCGCTCCCCTCGTCGATGCCGTGGTGCCGCAGGACGTCACGTACGGAGACGGGGCACGGCTGCGCGGCGCACGAAAAGGACGGCCACGGCACGCTAGGTCAGAGACTGGGGAACGTCGAGGTAAACGCCCACTTTCTAGGTGCCGGAGGGCCGATTGGATAACTTGGTCCGCCTGGGACTGTCAAACCGATTTGGAGCGCTTCTGGGCGCGCTGGCGGTCGCCCTGACAGCGACCTCGTGCGAAGCGGAGCACGCACCCGCCGCCCATCCCCGCGCTCCCGCCTTTTCGGCCCACCCGCCCGACCCGTTCGCGGCCACCGAAGCGCGCGCGCGCATCCCGATCGAGGGCGCGCAGGAGGCGCACGCGCCGCCCGTGCTCATCCAGCACGCCACGGTGATGACGGCGAGCGGGCAACGCTACGAGCCCGGCCACGTGCTCCTCAGCGGCGGCGAGATCGCGGACGTGGGCCCCGGCGACGGCCCGCCCCCGCCCGAGAACGCGGTCGTCATCGACGGGCGCGGAAAGTTCGTCACGCCGGGCATCATCGACCCGCACTCGCACGTGGGCGTCGCGCCCGTGCCCGACACCGACGCCCACGACGACGTCAACGAGCTGACCGACCCCATCACCGCGGGCCTCCGCGTCGAGCACTCCTTCTGGCCGCAGGACCCGGCCATCGAGCGCGCCGTCGCGGGCGGCGTGACCACGCTGGGCGTCCTTCCGGGCAGCGGGAACCTCATCGGCGGGCGCGGCGTCGTCGTGCACCTCCTCCCGCGGCTCGGCGCGCGCGCGATGCGGTTCCCGGGCTCGCCGGAGATCGTCAAGATGGCGTGCGGCGAGAACCCCAAGCGGGTCTACGGCGGCAAGCAGCGCGCGCCGAGCACGCGCATGGGCAACCTCCGCGCCGTCCGCGAGGCGTTCACGCGGGCGCGCAAGTACGCGCACGACTGGGAAGACTGGGCCGCGAAGAAGCAGCACCCGACGAAGAAGAGCGAGGGCGAGGACGAGGGCAAGCCCCCGGATCGCGACCTCGCGCTCGAGACCCTGGCGCTGGTCATGCGCGGCGACATCCTCGTCGAGTGGCACTGCTACCAGGCCGACGACATGCTCGCGGCGCTCGAGGTGGCCAGCGAGTTCGGCTTCCAGGTGCGCGCGTTCCACCACGCGCTCGAGGCCTACAAGATCCGCGACGTCCTCGTCGCGCACGGCGTCGGCATCGCGACGTGGGACGACTGGTGGGGCTTCAAGATGGAAGCCTTCGACGGCATCCCCGAGAACCTCGCGCTCATGACGGAGGCGGGCGGCCGCGCCGCCGTGCACTCCGACTCCCCCATCGCCGGTCAGATCCTCGAACCAGGCCGCCGGCAAGGCGCTCGCCGCCGGGCTCGCGGCGGGCGTGAAGCTGACCGAGGACGACGCCCTCCGCTGGCTCACCGCGAACCCCGCGTGGGAGCTCGGCATCGACGACCAGGTGGGCACGCTGCAGACGGGCAAGCGCGCCGACGTCGTCGTGTGGAGCGAAGACCCGTTCAGCGTCTACGCGCGCGCGGAGCAGGTGTACGTCGACGGACAGCTCGTCTTCGATCGCGCGCACCCCGGCGCCCCGTGGAGCGACTTCGAGCTCGGCGTGCGCACGATGCCGCGCGGGGGGACGCGATGAGGCGGGGCGCGATGAAGCGCGCCGGCGCTCGCCTCGTCCTCGCGCTGGGCCTCGCGCTCGCCGCCGCCCCCGCGCACGCCGAGGAGGCCGCGGCCGTCGCGATCACGCACGTGCTCGCGTACGTCCCCGGCGATCACCCGCCCATCGCCGACGCCACCGTCGTCATCGCCGGGGGCAAGGTGCAGGCGGTCGGCGCGTCCGTCCCCGTTCCGCCCGACGCGCGCGTCATCGACGGCCACGGCATGACGGTCACCGCGGGCTTCATCGACGCCGACACCGACGTCGGCGCCGTGGAGATCAGCGGAGAGCGCTCGGCCAACGACGCCGACCCGCGCGCCGAGCCCCTCGCGGGCACGAACCCCGCCGAGACGAGCGGCCAGCTCGTCCCCTCGCTCCGCATCGCGGACGCGTACAACCCGCGCTCCGTGCTCGTCCCCATCGCGCGCGCCGGAGGCGTCACTTCCGCCGTCGTAGCTCCGCGAGCGGGGCTCCTCTCCGGGCAGGGCGCGCTCGTGGACCTGGCGGGAGACACGCAGGCCGAGGCCGTCGCGCGCGCCTCCATCGCCTCGTACGCCCGGGCGGACCAGGACCAGGTGCACGACCTCGGGACGCGGAGCGGCCTCTGGATGACCCTGCGCCGGGCGCTCGACGACGCCCGCTTCTACGGCGCGCACAGGGCGCAGTACGACGCGAACGGCACGCGCCCGCTGTCGCTCGCGCGCGCGGACCTCGAGGCGCTGCAGCCCGTGCTCCGAGGCGAGCAGCCCCTGGTGCTCACCGTGCACCGGGCGAGCGACATCGAGACCGCCCTCAAGCTGGCCGACGAGTTCAAGCTCAAGCTCGTGCTGCGCGGCGCGAGCGAGGCCTGGATGCTGCGGGACGCGCTCGCGAAGGCGAAGGTGCCGGTCATCGTCGACCCGCTGGAAGACCTGCCCGCCGACTTCGACCGCCTGCACGCGCGGTCCGACAACGCCGCGCTCCTCTGGGCGGCCGGCGTGCCCGTCGTCCTCTCGACGTCCTCGTCGCACGAGGCCCGGCTGCTCTGGCAGCGCGCGGGCAACGCCGTGCGGCTGGGCATGGATCACGATGCGGCCTTGCGCGCGGTCACCGAAGCGCCGGCCGACGCGTTCGGGCTGAAGGGCTACGGGCGGCTCGAGGCCGGCGCGGTCGGCAACGTCGTCGTGTGGAGCGGCGACCCTCTCCAGATCGGCACGACGGTGGAGCACGTCTTCGTGCGCGGCGTGGAGCAGTCGCTCGAGACGCGGCAGTCGCTCTTGCTCAGGCGGTATCGCACGTTGCCGTTCGTTCACGACGGCTCGAAGTAGAGCCGGGTCTCTCTTGACCTTCGGTATGGCGGACATAGGATCCGTCGCACCGGACTGACGTCCGGTACAGGGAGACCCGCATGGCCATCCAACTCGGCGACATCGCCCCCGACTTCACCCAGGACTCCACGCAGGGCCCGATCCACTTCCACGAGTGGCTCGGCAAGTCGTGGGGCATTCTCTTCTCTCACCCCAAGGACTTCACGCCGGTCTGCACGACGGAGCTCGGCACCGTGGCCAAGCTGAAGCCCGAGTTCGACAAGCGCAACATCAAGGTGATCGCCGTCAGCGTCGACGACGTCCCCTCCCACAAGAAGTGGACGGGCGACATCGAGGAGACGCAGGGCACGACGGTCAACTACCCGATCCTCGGCGACTCCGATCGCAAGGTCGCGGGCCTCTACGGGATGATCCACCCGAACGCGAACGACACGCTGACCGTTCGCTCGGTGTTCGTCATCGACCCGAACAAGAAGGTGCGCCTGACCATCACCTACCCGGCCAGCACGGGCCGCAACTTCGACGAGATTCTCCGGGTCGTCGACTCGCTCCAGCTCACCGACTCGCACTCGGTTGCGACGCCGGCCAACTGGAAGGACGGCGACGACGTCATCATCGTCCCGTCGCTCCAGGACCCCGAGGTCCTGAAGCAGAAGTTCCCGAAGGGCTACAAGGTCGTGAAGCCGTACCTGCGCACGACCCCGCAGCCGAACAAGTAGTCGGCCGCTTTCGCGCGAGGGCGCGAGGGTCAGTGTGACGCAGACGGGGCCGCGGGCGCCGGAGCCGACGTCGTCGGCGGCGGCTCCGCGGCCTTGATGTTTTCCCCCATGTGGGTCTTCCGGTCTTCGGGGTTGCTCGAGTACGTGTCTTGGTCGCAGGCGGCGAGGGCCGAGGCGGCGAGCGCGAGGAGCACGAGGCGGCTGAGGACGATTCGCATGGGGGCGGCCCTCTTTTAGCGCCGAGCTTCGAAAGAATCGAGGGCTCTCGCGCGAGCCGCGCGGGCAGGAATGCGCGGCCACGGGGCGCGCGTTCCCAGGGCAGAGGTTACGCGCCGAAATCTTGAGCATTCCTTCACGAAGCGGACACTATGTTGCCCGCTGACGGTCCCCTCGTTCTCCCGGCGACCGCCCGGGGTCCCTCGATGAGCAACAGTCCAAATATGGTTCCCGTGTCTGCTCCCGTTTCCGCGCGCGCCACCTCGACACCGCGACGCCTCCACATCGCCTTCCGCTCCGGCGCCTGGCACATGAACGAAGAGGGTGAAGACACCCTCGGTGGAATCTTCACGTCGCTCGCCGCCGCGGTCGCCTTCGGGCGGTCCGAGCTTCGCGGCGTTCACGGCGCGACGCTCCTCGTCGATCTCGACGGGGGCAGCTACGACGGCAAGCCGTAGACGGCGAGCCTTCCAGGCGGACTTCGCGAGCCTGCGCGAGGTGCGCGCGATGGCCGACGCGGTCCTCGCGCGCGAACCGCGCCTCGACGTGCTCGTGAACGCGGTCTCGTAGGGCGGGCATCGGGCGCGCGCGTGCCGGGCGGCGGCGCGCGGCAAGAGAGCCAGGACGGCATCGAGCTTCACCCCGCCACCTCCTATGCCGAAGATCGTGCCTTCACCGACGAGCACGCTGGAGGAGGGCGTCGATGCGACGGTTCGCCTCGGCGTGGACCCGGCGCTGGCCCGGACGAGCGGCCAACGGTTCGACGGTCTACGCGAAAGTCGGCCGGATTCGCACGCGAACGACCCGCGCGCGCGGACGAAACTCCGGGACGCTTCGCTCCGTCTGGCAGCCTCTGCCGAACTCGACTGATCGCACACTATCGCGCGCTTCTTCGTACTCTCTCTTGATCGCAGGGGCGCAGTCCTCCAAAAGGGAGGAGGAGACGTCGAGCGTGGGGCGCCGTCGTACAAGAATCAGGCGAAGGCGCGCCACAGCACTGGTGTGTGCGGCATCAAAAGCACACATGAGGCCGGGCAGAGAGATCTCTGCCCGTTTGGGAGGCACGCCAGCATGCAGTTTGCCGCAACGAGCACGGTAGGCAGCAGCACGAACGGACCTCAGACCCTCGGCACGCTGTACACGCGTGCGGAGCACTCTGCCGTGACCAGCGCCGGGCGCACCGTGCTCCGCACGCGCGCGCCCGCCGGATCGGCAGGATGGATTGATCTGCCGGCGTGGCGGTTCTTCCGCCAGCTCGTTCGCATGGCGCTCTACTTGAAGGAGCGCTCGCGGATCGACGCGTCCGATCGCGTGCTCTTCTTCTCGAGCCTACGCCCCGAGCGAATCGTCGGGGAGTGGGCTGCGATCGCGCAGGGGGGCGTGGCCGCGGCGCTCGATCCGCGGTCGTCCGACGAGAGGATCGCGGGCGCCCTCAAGTTCCTGTCCCCGCGCGTCGCGTTCGCCGAGGGCGACGCCGCTCGGGAGCGCCTTCTTCGCGTGGCAAAGACGTCGCTCGAGGTCATCACGATCGACGGTACGTCTCCGCCCGAGGGCGCGCACGTTCCCTGGTCGGCCGCGATGGAGCTCGGAGGGACCCTCGACACGGCCGAGCGGGCCCAGGCGTTTCGGGCCGCGGCCCGGGCGCTCCGTCCCGAGGCTCCGGCCATCGCCCACCCGAGGACCGGAGATGGGACCGATGGCCCCTGGACGCTGTCCTCGCACGCCGCGATGGTCGATCGCCTCATCGAGCTGTGGGCAGACGTTCCGCCCCGGCCGGATGGGACCGCATACGTGATCGATCCGCGCACGCTCGCGGGAATGCCCGTCGCGTTGTGGGCCTTCCTCGCCGACGGGCAGACGACAATCGCGATCGGGTCGCCCGATCGCGAGGCCGAGGAGGTCGCGGATCTCCGGCCCACGTGGGTCGTGGGGCCGCGCGAGGCGCTCGAGCGCGCGGCGCGCGCCCAGTCCCTCATCGCGGAGCGGGCCCCCTCGGAGCGCCTGGCCTGGATCGACTGGCTCCGCCGTGCCCGGTCGGGCGTCACGAAGGCTTCCCCATCCCGAGCTTCGACTCCATCCGTCCCGCAATTTCTGAGTCCCGAAGGACAGCGTGTCCGGCCCTGATCTTGTCGACAGCCCGTTAGGAGGTTCCCCGTGAACAATCTCGTCAACGCCGTCGTGAAAGAGTTTGCCGACCTTGGATGGCGAGGTTTGCAGTCGGTCAACACACGGCTGCCGGAGAGCGCGTCCCCCACGCCCCCGTGGGCGCCCGGTCCGTTGCCCAAGAGCCATCAGAAGACCAAGCCGCCGCTCGGCTGGCCGCGCGAGACCGACTCGTTGT
The DNA here is from genome assembly GCA_963797395.1 of uncultured delta proteobacterium. Taxonomy (GTDB): domain Bacteria; phylum Myxococcota_A; class Polyangia; order Polyangiales; family Polyangiaceae; genus Palsa-1150. Next base: position 944,737 of record CAWCPA010000006.1, on the reverse strand, counting down.
GCCCGAAATGCGTCATGGAGACGCGGGGGGCCATCCTCCGCGGCGAGCGCGAGGTGTCCGAGCTCGTGAACGGTCACATCGGCGAGATCAAGGCCCGCATCGTCGAAGAGGACGGGAAGCTCGTCATCCGGAAGGAGTGCAAGGAGCACGGCGTCTTCGAGGACCTGCTGTCGCTCAATCCCGAGTTCAGCCGGATCATCGAGGCCCGCTACCCGGGGCGCGACTTCCGCACCCTGGGCGACGAGCTCGTGCACCGCCACGGCACGTCGACGATCAAGTACGGCCGCGGCACGGTCCTCACGATCGACCTGACCAACCGCTGCAACATGATGTGCAACCCGTGCTTCATGGAACGCCAACCAGGTCGGCTACGTCCACGAGCTCACGATGGAGGACATCAAGGAGATTCTCGACGCGTCGATCTCCTTCAAGCCGCGCCGGCAGATGACCGTGCAGTTCTCCGGCGGCGAGCCCACGATGTCGCCGCACTTCCTCGAGGCCTGCGCGTACGCGAAGAAGGTCGGCTACTTCAACGTGCAGGCGGCCACGAACGGCATCCGCTTCGCGCTCGAGCCCGAGTTCGCGTTCCAGGCGAAGGCGGCCGGATTCGACCTCGCGTACTTCCAGTTCGACGGCGTGAGCAACGAGGGCAACAGCCACCGCCACATCACGAACCTCTTCGACGTGAAGGTCCAGGCGATCGAGAACATGCGCGCCGCGGGCATCCAGGTCCTGCCGGTCACCACGGTCGTCAACGGCGTCAACGACGACCAGGTCGGGAAGATCCTCGACTACTCGATCACCCACTGCGACGCGCTCGACGGCGTCTCGTTCCAGCCGGTGTCGTTCACGGGCCGCGACGAGGAGATCACCGACGAGGAGCGCCACGCGAAGCGCTACACGATCTCGCACCTCGCCCGCGACCTCCAGCGCCACACCAACGGGAAGATCGACCCGTACCGGGACTGGTACCCGCTCGGCGCGATGGGCGCGTTCGGCGACCTCGCCGATCACCTCCGCTCCCTCATGGGGCCCGAGGAGCCGACCTCCATGGGTTCGGTCAACTGCTCGTGTCACCCCAACTGCGGCTCGAGCGTCGTCCTCGTCGCCAACACGAAGACGCACGAGTGGGAGCCGATCACCGCGTTCTTCAACCTGGCGCAGTTCATGACCGACATGACGATCGTGGTCGACCGCGCGCGCGGCAAGGAGCTCAGCATCGCGCAGATCGCCCTCTCGTTCATCCGCAACTACGACCAGTCGAAGGCGCCGCCGGGCTTCACGCTCGTCGAGTTCGTGAGGCTCTTCTTCTTCCAGAAGATGCGCGGCATGACCGGCAAGGAGCTGCCGGAGCGCGACTGGCGCATCCTCTGGGTGGGCGGCATGTGGTTCCAGGATCTCTGGACCTACGACTTCCGCCGCACCGAGATGTGCGTCATCCCGTACGCCACGCAGGAGGGCGAGATCTCCTTCTGCGCGTACAACACGGGCGTCGGCTGGCGGCAGATCGTGGAGAACATGCACACGGTCGCGACCACCAAGGAGTGGTTCGAGTCGCGCGGGCGGCACAAGATCTACGCCGGCAACAAGCCCGTCCCGCTGCAGCCGGGGAAGAGGCTCCCGCTCGTCTCCGCCGAGGCCGCGGTGCCGGCGGGCGCGCACATCCGCGAAGTGGGCTAAAGCGCAGAGAGGCAAAAAACAGGGAGGGGAGCAGTGGAAGGAGCAGTGAACGAGAATCTCACGGCTCCTCTCCCTCCTCCCTCTCCCGGTTTCTTTCTTCAGAGCAGGCCGCCGATGTCCCGGGGCGGGAGGCCGACCGTCGGGTCGACCGGCTGGTTGCTCAGCGCCGTGAAGGTGCCGCCGTTCGAGACCTGCCAGCGCCGGAGGGCGTTCTGCTCGGCGTCGGCGAGGAGGCAGACGTCGCCGCACCCCGGCGTGCAGTACACCCCTCCGAGGACGAACGGCATGGTCGCGGCGCCGAGCTGCGTGACCGCCGCGGTGGAGGCGCTCACGGCGAACACGGTGTCGAAGCTCGTCGCGTTACCGCCGTACGTCAGCGCCAGGATCTCGTCCTCGCTGGCGAAGACGATCTGCGGCTGGATGCCCGCGTTCAGCGAGACGCCGAGGCCGAGGCGCTTCTTCTCGACGGGCGGAGATTGCGTCGCGTCGTAGACGACGATGTCGCTCTCGGACGGGTCGTAGGCGCCGCTCGCGTCGGCCATGCTCGAGCACGCGATGGCGGCGGTGTTCCCCGAGGGGGAGACCACGACCCGGCCGCAGTTCTGGAGGCCCGCGATGTCGACGGTCCAGTCGATCGAGTTCGTGGCCGGCGAGACGCCCACGAACCTGCCGTCGCCGATCTGCGAGAAGTCGGAAGAGAGCCGCTGCAGGGTCACGACGACGTCCTTGCCGATCCAGTTCATTCCGGCCGGACTGGGCTGGAGCGCCGGGTTCTCCTCGGGCATCGGGATGCGGCCGGTGATCGCGTACTGCGTCGTGTCCACGACGAGGAGGTCGCCGCCCTGGTCGTACATCTGCTGGCCGGGCGCGGGGTTCGTGCCGTACCGGCTGACGAACGCGCGCGTCGCGTCGACCTCGACGTAGTCCTGCGGGTTCGCGTCGAACCCCGTGCCTATGGCGAGCTGCGCGAGGACGGTCGCCTTCGCGAGGTCCATCCAGGTGAGGACGTTCGTGCCGTAGCGGTCGATGACGACCACCCGGCCCGACGCCGGCGGCACGAACGGCACGTCGACGTCGCCCGAGAGCGCCAGCGACAGCCCCGGGATCGTCGAGCCGCTCGACACGAACGCGCCCGAGAGCGTGGTGCCGTCCGTCTTGGCGATCGCGATGTCGGTCGACGTGTAGTCGCTCGCCATGATCGAGACGGAGCTCGGGCAGACGCCCCCGTCGGTGACGACGCCGCCGGTGCCCGGCGGGGGCGACGAGACGTTGCAGCCAGTGACCACGAGCACGATTCCTGCGGCGCCGCCGCGCGTTCTCTTTTCAAACCTGTTCACCAAGATGCCTCCAATCCGAAGTAGACGCTCCGTCCGGGGAGCGGGTACCCGATGATGTCCGTGCGCTTCGCGTCGAAGACGTCCGCCACGCGCGCGCGGAGCGTGAGCAGCCCGTCGAACCAGGTCGCGTCGGCCTCGACGTCGACCGTGGTCTGGTCGCCGATGACGCCGAGCCCCGCGGGGTCGACGTAGCGGCTCGACTGGTAGAGCGCGCGCACCTCGCCGCCCAGGCCGCTCAGGCCGTTGCGGCTCCTGCGCTTCCAGTCGGCGCGCAGGCGCGGCGCGGCGACGAATCGCGAGCGGTACGGGAGGACGTCGTTGACGGTCGTGCGCGTGGGCGTCGTGTCGCGCGGGTCGAGCGCGGTCGCGGCGAATCTCGGCGCGCACGAGCCTCGTCAGCGCGAGCCCCGCGAGCAGCTCCGCGCCCGCGACGCGGGCCCTCCCGACGTTGTAGGGCGTGACGAAGCCCTGCGCCGTGCGCTCGTACGCGATGAGGCCGTCGACCCAGTGCGCGAACACGAAGGCGTCGAGGTACGCGCCCGTCGAGGATACCGCCGCCGCGACGTCTGCAGCGCGGAGCCCGAGGTCGGCCGTGTACCCCTCCTCGGGCGCCAGGTCCGGGTTGCCGTGCACGGTGCCCGACACGCCGTACACCTCCCCGAGCGTGGGCACGCGGACGTAGCGGCTCGCGTTCGCGAGGACGCTGCAGGCGCCCGCTGCCGGCCTCCGCGCCCGCGCGACCGGTGGGCTGGAGGACGTCGCAGGCGGCTCCGGGGTCGGCGCCCGTGTTGTGGCACTCGCCGCTGGCCAGGACGCGCAGACCGTGAACCAGCGCGCGGGCGTCGCCTCGGCGGTGGCCGCCGCGCGCGCGAACTCTCGCCGGGCGTGGCCGAGCGGGATGGTGTTCGGGTCGCGCTCGATGCCCTCGTACGCGAGGTTCACGACCGGGCGCACGCGCAGCGCTGTCCGTGACGTCGACCGTCGCGCCGAGCTCCTGCTCCACGCGGCGCCCCACGACCGTGAGCTCGCGGGTGTAGAGCGTCAGCTCGAGGAGCGGGTCGTCGTAGTGCGTGCGCCCGACGAGGACCGAGGTGCGCGCGTCGAAGACGGCGGCCGGGCCGACGGGCGCGTGCACGGCAATCGACGCGAGCGTGCGATCGGCCTGCTCGCGCGCCTCGCGCGTCGGGACGAGGGCCAGGCTCGGGACGCCCTGGTCGCGCGCGATGGCGTTCACGAGCACGTCCAGGCTCGCGCCTCCGCCGAAATCGACGCGCGCGAGGCCCCAGCCTTCGAGGGTGCTCTCGTCCGCGTTCTCGCGAATGGCGCGGGTCGCGAGCTGGGGTTCGAAGAGCTCGCCGTGGTCGTCGACGTACGGGTAGCGGTTGGTCGCGCGGTCCCCGCTGACGCCGACGAGCGCGCTGACGGGGCCGGCGTGCACGCCCTCGTACGCCCAGCCCTTGCTGGCGCCCCACGACCCGCCGTAGTAGCCGGCCCCGCCCATCTGCGGCACGGCGCTCGTCGGCCGGCGCGGCTCGAAGAAGATCGCGCCGCCCGCGCCCAGTCGATCGGCGTCGATGGGCGCGTTGCCCCGGTACACCTCGATGTGGTCGATGAGCCAGAGCGGCACGAGCGACAGGTCCGCCGTCCCGGCGACGTCGTCGTTCAGCCTCACGCCGGCGAGATAGACGGGCGTGTCGGCCGCCGTGGCGCCGCGGATCGCCGCGGTCGACGGGGCCCCGAAGCCGCCCGACTCGGTGACCGCGACGCCCGGCTCGCTCCGGAGGACGTCCTGCGCCTCGAGGCCCGGCCCGACCAGCCGCTCACGCGAGAGGACGGAGCTCGCGACGCCCGGATCCTTCGCGCCGATCGGATCGCGGACGGGGTCGCCGTGGACGTTCACCTCCTCGGCGAGGTCGTCGGCCTGCGCACGGCCCGCGAAGACGCAGGTCGCCGCCGCGCAGGGCCCCAGGATGAATAGGACGGGAGATCTTGAATCCAAGCGACCGAACCCTGCCCGCCTTCCCCACGAAGGCTTCGACAGCAACGCGCGTCCAGACGTCGACGCACGCACCTCGGCAGGTCTTCGGACTCACGGGCGCTCCGACCGTCTCCGGCCGGCTTCCTAGCGATTGCCGCTTCCCAGGTCGCACGTGACCCAGTGCTCCAAGGCAACCTTCGTTCCCGTTCACCGCTGCGGGGCAGCCCCGGATTCACACCGGGTTCCCTTTTAATCTCGCCGGGCGACACCCGGAGAGCACCGATAGCGAGATGGCTTGTCACACGTGCGGGCCGCGTGTCAATGGAGCAGACCCGGAAACGCACACGGCCCGCCCCTGGTGAAGCGCACACACGCATGACGGACGAAGGGATGAGGGCACGCGCAATCATGGTGCAGGGGACCGCGTCGTCGGTCGGCAAGAGCATCGTCGCGACCGCGATGTGTCGCTTCTTCCGGCGCGAGGGGCTCCGGGTCGCGCCGTTCAAGTCGCAGAACATGTCGCTGAACGCGTCGGTCACGGCCGACGGCGGGGAGATCGGCCGCGCGCAGGCGGTGCAGGCGGAGGCCGCGCGCGTCGCGCCGACCGTCGACATGAACCCCATCCTCATCAAGCCCGAGGGCGACATGCGCGCGCAGGTCGTCGTCCTCGGCAAGCCGATGGGCCGCCTCCACGCGGGCGACTACGACGCGCGGAAGCCCGAGCTCCGCCGAGATCGTCCGCGCCTCGCTCGACCGCCTCCGCGCCGAGTACAATCTCGTCGTCATCGAGGGCGCCGGCAGCCCCGCCGAGATCAACCTCAAGGACCGCGACATCGCGAACATGTTCGTGGCCGAGGCGGCCGACTGCAAGGTCGTGCTCGTCGGAGACATCGACCGCGGCGGCGTGTTCGCGGCCTTCGTCGGGACGATGGAGCTCCTCGATCCCGAAGAGCGCGCCCGCGTCGGCGCGCTCCTCGTCAACAAGTTCCGCGGCGACGCCTCGCTCCTCGAGCCCGGCCTCCGCTTCGTCACGCAGCGGACGGGCGTCCCCGTGCTCGGCGTGCTGCCGTTCGTGCACCGCCTGCGCGTGGCCGACGAGGACTCGGTGGAGCTCGAGGCGCGCCGCGGGCGCGGGCGCGCGGGGCCGGACGAAGTGGAGATCGCGGTCGTGCGCCTGCCGCACATCTCGAACTACGACGACTTCCAGCCGCTCGAGCACGAGCCGGGCGTGGTCGTGCGCTTCGTCGAGGACGCGCGCGAGATCGGGAAGCCGGAGGAGGCCGGCGATCCGGATCTCGTCGTGCTGCCGGGCACCAAGGCCACGCTGGCCGACCTCGCCTGGCTGCGCGCGAGCGGCCTCGCCGACGCGGTGGTCGCGCGCGCCGGGCGCGGGCGGCCCGTGCTGGGCGTGTGCGGCGGGTGCCAGATGCTCGGCGAGCGGATCGACGACCCCGAGCACGCGGAGTCGCGCGAGTCGTCGGCGCCCGGCCTCGGGCTCCTGCCCGTCACGACGCGCTTCTCGCCCGTGAAGCGCACCGCGCAGGTGCGGGCCCGGTCGATCGCGGCGAGCTTCCTGTGCGACGCCCGCGAGGACGTCGGCGCGTACGAGATCCACATGGGGCGCGTCGAGCGGCGGCCCGGTCACGACGGGCTGTTCGCCATCTCCGCCCGGAACGGCGCGCCCGACGAGGGCCTCGACGGCGCGGTCGGGGCGGGCGGCGCGGTCCTCGGGACGATGCTGCACGGGCTCTTCGACAACGCCCCGGTGCGCCGCGCGCTGGTCGCGTCGCTCCGCGCCCGCCGGGGCCTGCCGGCCGCGGGGGAGGCCCCTGGCCCGCGCGCCCCGGACGAGTTCGACCGCCTCGCCGACGTCCTCCGCGCCAGCGTCGACGTCGAGCTCCTGCACCGATTGCTCGGACGCTGAGCCCGCGCGCCCCCTGGCGCACGCTACAATGGCGCCACGTGGATCCGCCCTGGGCCTCCCTTCGCGACGAAGAGCTCCTCAAGCTGCGGATCCGCGACCTCGGCGTGCGCATCGAGCAGAGCCCGCTCGAGCCCCGGGTCGCGCGGCTGTACGAGGAGCTCGGGGCGCGCGGACTGGCCCTCCGCCCGTCCTGCTACCTGGGCGACGAGTGGTTCAGCCCCGAAGGCGTGCCCGCGATCGCCATCCCCTTCTACCTGGCGCACCCGCGCCTCGAGCAGCTCGAGCTCCACCAGATGATGGACGTGGAGGGCGGCACCGCCGAGTCGTGCGCGCAGCTCCTCCGGCACGAGTGCGGCCACGCGGTCGACCACGCGTACCGGTTCTCGTCGCGCCGGCGCTGGCGCGAGGTCTTCGGGAGCCCGAACGTCGACTACGAGCCGGAGCGCTACCGCCCGCGCCCGTACAGCCGGAGCTACGTGCGGCACCTTCCCAACTGGTACGCGCAGGCCCACCCCGACGAGGACTTCGCCGAGACCTTCGCCGTCTGGCTGTCGATGCCGGGCGAGGAGTGGCGCGCGCGCTACCACGGGTGGCGCGCGGTCGGGAAGCTCGAGTACGTCGACGCGCTCATGGAGGAGGCGCGCAAGAAGCCCCCGCTCGTGTCCGAGGGGCCCGGCCGCCGGCGCGCGGACGCGACGAAGCTCACCTCCACGCTGGAGCGCTACTACGCGACGCGCCGCAAGCTCTTCGCCGAGGACTATCCCGACTTCTACGACGCCGACCTGCGCCGCATCTTCGTCCCGAGCCCCGCGGGGCACGGCACCGCCGCCGCGTTCATGCGGCGGAACCGCGAGGCCGTGGTCGCGAGCGTCGTGCGGTGGACCGGGCAGCGCAAATACGTGGTCGACGACCTGACGCGCAAGCTCCTCCAGCGCTGCCAGCGCCTCGGCCTGCACGTGCGCGGCGACGAGGTCGGGCTCGCGCTCGAGGTGGGGGCGTACCTGTCGGCGCTCGTCACCACGCACCTGCACACGGGCCGCTTCAAGAGGTCGGTCTGACGTGCGTATCCTCGTCCTCTTCGACGTCCATCGCCCCGTCGCCGAGGGGCGCACGTTCACCGAGAGCGCGCTCCGCAACGAGGAGGCCAAGCCGACCGAGGCCGACGTCCTCGCCTGCCTCCGGACGCTCCAGCACGACGTCGACACGCTCGCCGTCTACGACGACGCGAAGGTCGTGTTCGACCGGGTCGACAGCTTCAAGCCCGATGTCGTCTTCAACCTCTGCGAGAGCTTCTTCTCCGATCGCGCGCACGAGCCCAACATCCCGGCGCTGCTCGAGCTGATGAAGGTGCCCTACACCGGGGCGGGGCCCGACGCGCTCATGCTGTGCAAGGACAAGGCGCTCGCGAAGAAGCTCCTCTCCTTCCACCGTATCCGCGTCGCGCGCTTCGTCGTGTCGCACCGCGAGCGCCCGCTGCGGCGGCTGAGGCGCTTCTCGTACCCGGCCTTCGTGAAGCCGATCGGCGAGGAGGCGAGCGACGGCATCGCCCTCGCCTCGCTCGCCAAGACCGAGGACGAGGTGCTCGAGCGCGCGCGGTTCCTCCACGATCGCTTCGAGACCGACGCGCTCATCGAGGAGTACGTCGAGGGGCGCGAGCTGTATCTCGGCGTCCTGGGCAACCGGCGGCTCACGGTGTTCCCGCCCCGCGAGATCTTCTTCGGAGAGCGCAACGGCACCGCGGGTCCCGACGGGCAGCCCGGCGAGCCGGAGGGCCCGCGCTTCGCCACCGCCAAGGCGAAGTGGGACGAGGTCTACCGGAAGAAGTGGGGCATCCGGAACGGCCCCGCGGGGCCGCTCGCCCCGGGCCTCGAGAAGAAGCTGGCGGAGATCGCCCGGCGCGTCTGCCGCATCCTTCGCGTGCGGGGCCTCGGCCGCATCGACGCGCGCCTCACGTCGCGCGGCGAGGTCGTCGTCATCGAGGCGAACCCGAACCCCTCTCTCGCGCGCGAGGACGACTTCGCGCAGGCCGCCCTGCAGGTCGGCATCCCGTACGAGTCGCTCATCCAGAAGGTGCTCGAGAACGCGCTCAAGAGCTGACCGGCCATGTCCAGCGCCCCCGTCCGGACAATCCTCCACGTCGACATGGACGCGTTCTACGCGTCCGTCGAGCAGCGCGACGATCCCAAGCTCCGGGGGCGCCCGGTCATCGTGGGGGGGTCGTCGCGGCGAGGGGTCGTGCTGGCCGCGTCGTACGAGGTGCGGCCGTTCGGCGTCCGCTCCGCGATGTCGATGGGCGAGGCGCTCCGCCGCGCCCCGCACGCGCTCGTCGTTCCGCCGCGGCGCGACGTCTACGAGGCGGTGAGCGCGCAGGTGTTCGCGATCTTCCGGCGGTACACGCCGCTCGTCGAGCCGCTTTCGCTCGACGAGGCGTTCCTCGACGTGACCGCGAGCCGCGCCCTCTTCGGCGACGGCGCGGCGATCGCGGGGGCCATCCAGCGCGACGTCCTCGGCGAGGCGGCGCTCACCGCGTCGGCGGGCGTGGCGCCGAGCAAGTTCGTCGCGAAGATCGCGAGCGACCTGCGCAAGCCGCGCGGGCTGGTGGTCGTGGGCGACGGCGAGGCCGCGGCCTTCCTCGCGCCGCTGCCCGTCGACCGCATGTGGGGCGTCGGGCCGAAGACCGCGCCGAAGATGCGCGCGCTCGGCTACGCGACGATCGGCGACCTCGCGCGCGCCGACGCGAAGGCGATGCAGGCGCACTTCGGAACGTGGGGCGAGCAGATGACGCTCCTCGCCCGCGGCGAGGACCCGCGCGCGGTCGACCCGTACGGGCAAGCGCTCTCGGTGGGGGCGGAGGAGACCTACGAGCGCGACCTCGTCGATCGCGCGTCGAATCGAGCGCACCCTGCTCGACCACGCGAGCCGCGTCGCGCGGCGACTCGTGCGAGGTGGCCTCTCGGCGCGCACCGTGGCGGTGAAGGTGAAGTACTCCGACTTCACCCTCCGGACGCGGCGCGCGTCGCTGCCCGAGCCCGTGCAAGATACAGATGCCATCTACCGCGCGGCCGTTGCGCTCCTCGCGCGCGTGCCGCTCGAATCGCGGCGCGTGCGCCTGACAGGGGTCAGCGTGAGCGGGCTTCAAGCCGGCGGCGCGCCGCTCGTGCTCCTCCCCGACGCGGGCGCGGAGAAGCGCCGGCGCGTCGAGGAGATCGCCGCGGCGATCTCGCAGCGCTTCGGCGACGAGCGCGCGGTCACGAGGGCGACGCTGCTCGATCCAGAGGCGCCGAGAGGCGTGTTCGAGCCAGGGACCGCGCCGGCGACGCGAGGCGGCTCGCGCGCGCCGCGGCGCTAAATTGCCACACCACGAAGTCCATCCACGTGCGGGTGCGTGGCCTTGCCCCGCGAAGGTCGCGTGCTAGCGTGACCGCCGTCATGCCCAGTCGGTTCGAAGTGCGAATCCGGCGTCGGCGAAGGTGGCGCGAATTTGGCGAGAGGGCCCGGCCCTGGTTCCTCGTCGCGAGCGGGATCTTCTTCGCGTACGAAGTCGTCTCCACGAGGTGGGGCGGAATCGACCACCACCACCCCGCCCTGCAGTCGCTCTCGCAGAAGAACACGCCGGCGAGCACCCACCCGTAACCGGGCGCGTGCTCGGCGGGCCCGAATGCCGAAGCACGTCAGCGTGGCAACGCTGGCTCGAAAGTAAGGCAGTCCGGGTGATCGCCGTGGTAGCCGACGCGGATGGCGGGTGCGGTGCACTCGAGCTGCTCGTTGTGCGTGCAGCTCGCGACCTTGCAGGCGCCCACGCCGGCAGCGGCGTTCCCGTCGCAGTGATCCTTCGAAGCGACGAAGGTGTCACAGCCGGGGTGCACCCCGTCGCCGATCGTGATGGCCCGCGCATGACAGCTCCCGGCGGCGTTGTAGGCGCACTCGCGCACGACGCACTCGCTGACCTGCGGCAGCTCGAGGGTTTGAAGCATGGCGACCTCCGATGGCCGCCCGTGGCAGCAACGCGCGTGCCCCGCGCTTCGGTGCCCCGCGCTTCAACGTTGCGCGACGCCGAGGTCCGCGGAATCGCCCTCGGCCTCGAGCGCGTCGAGCGCCTCCGCGAGCGCCTCGTCCGGCGCGGTCGCCTCGTCGGCCGCGGTGCGCAGCGCCAGGCGCAGCCGCGGCTCGGCGCAGCCGGCGGCGACGGCGCGCAGGCGCCACCGGTCGGTGTCGAGCAGGGTCGGCGCGAGCGCGATGGCGGCGCCCGTGCGCGAGGTCCGGTCCGCGCGCGGGTTCTCGACGACCTGCCACAGCCGCTCGACCGGCACGGCGGCGGTGCGGAACCCCCCGGCCGGCCGCACGAGCGCGCGCATCGTCCGGACCCACTCGCGCGTGCGCCCGCCCGAGCAATCGAGGACGCGCGCGAGCGTCTCCTCGCGCGGGGGCCCGTGGGCGCGGAAGGCCGCGATCATGCGCTCGACCATCGCGTCGCGCTCGGGCTGGTAGCGCTCGTGCTCGGCCGGCATCCGCAGCGTGAGCCACTCGTCGCGCGTCCCCTGCGTGCCTCGCGCGAGCGCGAGCATCACGCCGCCGTCGAAGGGCTCCACGTCGGTCACGCACGCCCACGGGACGAACTTCACGGTCCCGAGCCACCGGAGGAGGACCCCGTCGCCGCCGACCACGACGCGCGTCGGGACGACCACCCCCGCGACCAGCACGACGAGCGCGACGAGCGCCACCGCGAAGACCGGGGGCACCGCCGGCCCGACGATCAGGCCGAGCGCGATCGACAGCGCCAGGATCCCCGCGGCGTGCACGAACGCCCTCGGCTCGCCGAGCGGGCGTGCGAGGGCCCAGTAGTGCGCCGAGACGCGCGTGGCGTCGACCCCCACGGCCCGCAGGAGCGCGCGCCCCTGCTCCACGTCGCGCATGACGAGGCAGAGCTGCCGGCCCGCCCGCCCGCGGATGTGCACGAGCGGCGCGGAGCGCGGGCGCGGCTGGACCCAGCCCCCGGTGATGCGCGAGGCGGTGAGGGCCGGGGCGCCGTCGAGCGCAATCCCCTCGGCGCACGCGCGGACGCGCACGGGGGTGGGCGCCCCGCCGGGGCTTCGCGTCCAGCCGTAGGCCACAGCGGCCAGCCCGACCCAGGCGACCCAGAAGCCGAATGCGACGAGACCCGCCGAGCAGGCCAGCGCGGCCCCCAGGATCACGACTGTGACGGCGCCGCCCAGGAGGCGGGGGCTGCGGCGGATGAGAAAAGCGTCCTCGTCGAAGGCGTCCACGACCATGCATGACGCCGGCCGTCGAGCCCCCGCCTGGTCGAGTCACCCCGTCATGAGCTCGCGGACGAGCGCGTCGGGAGCACGACCGGCGAGGATGCTGCCCGAGAGGGTCCCGAGGAGCGGCGCGCGGACCCCGCGGGCCTCGGCCCAGGCGGTGAGGTGCCGGCTGAGGTCCACCGCCTCGACGCGCTGCTTGGCCTCGGCGAGCGCCTGCTCGAGCGGCTTGCCCTTCGCCAGCGCCTCGCCGACGAGCACCTCGGGCCGCTCGGTCTGCGCGATCGACGCGAGGAGGTCGCCGTACCCCGCGAGCCCGAGCAGCGTGCGATCGTCGCCGCCGGCGAAGGCCGCGAGCCGCGCCGCCTCCTCGACCGCGCGCGTGATGACCGCCGCGACGAGGCCGGGCCCCAGGCCTACGCCCCGCGCGTACCCGATGCCGATCGCGAGGCAACCCACGAGCGCGCTCGCCCACTCGAGGCCGAGGAGATCCTCGGTGGCCGCGAGCCGGAGCATCGGACCGCCGAACGCCGCGCGCATCGCGAGGATCACCTCGCGATAGCGCGAGCCGCACACCATCACGGTGGGGCGCGCCGCGAGGAGGTCGGACGCGAGCGCCGGGCCGCCCAGCGCGCCGACGCGGCGGGCCGGGGTCTCGTCGCGCACGATGCCGCTGATTGTCTCGAGGTCCTCCCCGCCGGTCGCGTCGTCGGCGCGGCGCACGAGGCCGCGCACGCCGTGCACGACGAAGTGGCCCCCGTCGAGGTGCGGGCCGAGCGACCGCGCGACCTCGCGAGCGACCGCCGAGGGCACGGCGAGCACGATGAGGCGCGCGCGCCCCGCGAGCTCGGCGGCGTCGCGCGCGACCTCGATGCCCGGGGGCACCTCGCCGTTGTGCACGCGCCTCGACAGGATGAGCGTGGGCCCGCCCGTGCGTGAGGCCGCGGCCGCCAGCGCCACCCCCCATGTACCCCCCCCGATCACCCCGACACCCGGTCGCGACATGGCGACGATACTAGGGCAAATTGGATGCGGCGGCCTGCGGCCGTACCGGATCTTGCGACGGCACCCCCGTCTTGCCGTACGAGGGATCGCGGAGCTCGCGGGCCAGGTGCAGCCAGGCGCTCATCGCGTGCTGCACGTAGTCGATGCGCACGTCCTGCACGTAGAGGCTCTCGCGCACGGCCCCGTCGGCCCTGGCGGGGTTCGGGAGCCAGTAGTCGTCCTCGGCGTGGAACTGCTGGCCGAGCATGGAGGCCGCGACCTCCCGGGCCGGGGGAAAGAGCCACGCGTCGGGCCGGCCGGCGAAGCGCGAGAGCGCCACGGTGGCCGCGTACGCCTCGAGGCGCGTCGAGCCGGGGGTCGTCTGCCCCTCGAAGAACGTGCCGATCCAGTCGGGCCAGGGCGCGCTGCCTGCCCGGTGCTGCTTGTCCATGATCGCCCGGGCGATCTTGTACGCGTGCTCCACGTACGCCTCGTCGTGCGTGACGCGGTAGAGGTCGTTGAACGCGTACGTGATCCAGTGGTCGTGCTCCTGGTTGTCCTGCGACACGTCGGCGTCGCGGACCTGCACGACGTAGTCGGCCGCCTTGCGCGCGGCGTCGAGATACGCGGGCTGGGGGTCGATCGCGTAGAGGCGCACGAGGCCGAGCGCCGCCTCGCCCTGGTAGTACACGGGCTCGCGCTTGCGCCGCTTGCCCGAGTCGTCGTCGCCGAGGTCGGCGTTCGCCCGGAAGTGCCCGTCGGCGAACTGCTGCGCGATGATGAACCGCGCGAGGGCGCGCATCGTCTCGAGGTTGCCGCGCTTGCCCGTGACGGCCGCGTGCTTCGCGAACGCGATGAGGGCGAGGCCGGCGCCCCCGACTTCTGCTGCTCTTCGTCGTTCGTGTCGATGACGTACTTGCCCTGGCTGGCCTCGTCGGTGCGAAGGCGAAGCTGGAGGGCCGTGAGCGCCCGCTCGGCGAGATCGAGGTACGCCGGGTCGCCGAACTCCTCGTAGGCCTCGAGGAGCGCGTAGACCGAGCCCGAGTGCCGGAGCCAGCCGTACGAGGTGTCGGGCCGCTCGTCCGCTGCGTGGTACATGTATGCGAAGCGCCCGTCCTGCCCGAGCACGCGGCAGAGGTAGTTCGCGCCCCCGCGCACCGCCGCCAGAAGGAGCTCGGGCGTCACCTGCGGCGGGGGCTCGACCATCCCGCGGGTGACGCGGAGCGCGCCGTCCCTGGCCGGCGTCTCCACGAACGCGTCGGCGCGAAAGCGGTAGGCGCGCGAGGTCGCGAGCTCCGCGTCGGCGATGCCCGAGCGCTCGGCGAGGAGCGCGCGAAGGGGCTGGTGCGAGAGAGTAGGCGGGGAGGCCGACTTGAAGAGCCCTCGCTCGGCGACCTCCCCCGGGAGCACCGCGCCCGCGCGCCCGTCGTCGCGAATGACCAGCGCGCCCTCGATCCCCACGAGCGCCAGCGGCACCTCCACGTCCTCGTCGAGGTTCAACGCGTCGACCGCGCTCGCCACGTCGAGCTCGAGGCGGGCCGCGACGGAGCCCGGCGCCTTCGCGGCCATCGCGTCCGCGGCGGCCTGGATCGACGCGGCGAGCGTGGCGCCGTTCCCCGTCGTGACGGCGAGCGGTCGCGGCTCCTTTCGCGCGCCCTGGGCGGCCGGCGCGGCCCACGCGGCGAGCATCACGCGGCGCGCCGCGCCCACGGGCGGGGCGGCGCCCGCGCGGTGCTCGAGCGCGGCGCGCGCGAACGCGAGAAGCCCCGCGCCGTCGAGCGCCGGCGCCGGCGTCCAGGTCGGGTCGGGCGCCACGTTCACCTGCCCGAAGTCGCGCCCGGCCTCCGCCGGCACGCCGCGCCGGCCGCGCGTGCAACCTGCTAGGACTGCCGCGAGAGCCACGAGGCCCGCCGCGTACGCCCGGGCGCGCCCCTCGATCGCATGGGCCGGCACGCGCCGAACGCTAGCACGGGCGGGCCGGGGACCGCGGGCCCCGGGGGGGCGAGCGCCGTGCGTCTGGTGGCGGCCGAGCGGCTGGGGTACCTTGAAGGACGATGCCATCTTCCCGTCGAGAGCGCCGTCGCTCGCGCGCCTTCACGCTCATCGAGATCATGATCGTGGTCGTGCTCGTGGGCATCCTCGCCGCGCTGGCCTCGATCGCGTACCGGAAGTGGATCCTGTCCTCGTACCTGCACGAGGCTCAGAACATGCTGATGAACATCCGCGGCGCGGAGGAGACCTTCAAGGCCGAGAACGGCGGCTACCTCAACGTCTCGGCCTCGCTCGACCTCAACGGGGGCAACCCCGGCGTGCTCTACCCGTCCACGAACCCGACGGGCAGCGTGCAGACCGCGTGGGGCGCCCCGTGCACGCAGTGCAGCGTCGGCTCGTGGACGGCCCTCAACGTGAACCCGAGCTCGCCCGTGCGCTTCGGGTACGCCGTCATCGCCGGGGCGGCGGGCGTGGCCCCCCCCGACATCCCCGTCAACGGCGTGAGCCAGAGCCTCGCGTCGATGTCCGTCGCGCCCTGGTACGTCGCGGAGGCGGTCTGCGACATGAACAGCGACGGGCAGGAGCCCAACACGGAGATCTTCACCACCTCGGCCAACAACGAGCTCCTCTTCGACAACGAGGGCCAGTAGTCGGACCCTCCGGCGGAGAGGCGGCGGCGCCCGCCGCCGGGCCTCACCTGTTGTCGGCGCGGTGCTCGTTCGCCGCCTTCACGTCGCGGCCGAGCGCGTGGTCGAGGCGGATGCGAGCGATGCGCGCCTCGGCGCGCGCGTTGAGCAGCGTGAGGCGCGCGCCGGTCAGGTCGCTCTCGGCGTCGGTGAGCGTGGTGGACGTGCCGCGGCCGTTGTTGAAGAGCTCTCGCTGCACGCGGTAGGCCTCCTCGGCGCTGGCGAGCTGGCGCGTGCTCGACTCGATCGCGAAGTCGGCCTCGCGGACGTTCTGCCACATCTGCTGGACCTCGACGACGATGCCGTCGCGCGTGATCCCCGCGTTCGCCTCGATGTTCGCGGCGCGGGCCTCGTAGTCCTTGATCGACCCGGCCCCGGTGATGATGTCGTTCGGCGACCAGGTGATCTGCGCGCCGACGTCCCACGTGGCGAACGTGGTGTTCGTCGGCGGGATGACGCGCGGGTTCGGGTTGCCGACGATGCCGTCCGCGAAGGCGCTGAGCACCGGGTACTCCTGCGCGCGGGAGGCCTTCGCCGATTCGCGCGCCGACTCGGCGTTCGCGTCGGCGCTCTTGATCTCGGGCCGGGAGACGATGGCCTCGGACGTCAGCTCCTTCAGGTCGCCGCCGAAGGGCGGGAGCGGCGCCTCGAGCTCCTCGCCCACCTGGAGGGGCTGCTCCTCGGCGACGTGCATCGCGACGCGGAGCTGCTTCTCCGTGAGGTCGCTGAGGTTCGACGCCTGCTCGACGGTGAGCTCCGCGGACGCGACGGCCGTCTCGGCGCGGAGCACGTCGGCCTTCGACGCGTTGCCCACGGCGAACTGGTTGCGGGCGTCGCGAAGGTGCGTCTTCTGGTCGTTGAGCGATTCGACCGCGACGATGACGGCGCCCCGGTTCCGGAGCCACGTGTAGTACGTGATCTTGCCGTTCGAGAGCGCCGTGGCGCGCGCGCCCATGAGGTCCCAGCGCGCGGCGTCCTCCGAGCGGGTGGCCGCCGTGTACTTCTGGTCGATGCTCAGGAAGTAGTCGCTGATGGGGACCGTGATCGTCCCCTGGAGCAGCCAGTTGTCGAGGACGAAGAAGTTGATGGGCGGGACCGCCACCGCGACGGTGTCGGGCGGGTTGATGGTGCCCGGTTTGTCGAGCGTTCCGACGAGGGCTGCGCCGCCCGTGTTGAACAGGTTGGGCGACGTGAAGTTGCTGAGGCGCGTGTACTTGCCGATGCCCGAGAGGCGCGGCAGAAAGCCCCCCCACGCCTCGTCGACCCGCGCCGACGCGCTGCGGAGGTTCTCGTACGCCGCCCGCGCGTTCCAGCTCGTCTTGTCGGCGAGGTGCCCGGCCTCGTCGGCGGTGAGGCCGCCGGCGTGCACCTCGAGGAGGTCGGTCGGGACGCGAAGCGGCGTCGAGTCGTCCATCGTGGAGACGGGCGGCGTGGGCCCGGTCGGCGCCGCCGGGGCCTGACCCGCCGTAGCCGCCGGCGAGGGGAAGGGAGCCGCCGGTGCGCTCGGCGCCGCCTGGGCCGGCGCCGCCGCGGGCGCGGGCGGGGCGGCCGGGGCCGCCGCCTGCGCGTGCGCGTCGCGGGCCGCGAGCCCCGCGGCGCCCACGGAAATCCCGACTGCCGTGGCGAAGACTCCCCTCGCCGTCACCATCCGCATCGACCTCTCCATCGTCAAAACCAACCTCTTCCTCGGGGGCGCCGGGAGCCTAGTCCAAGCCGAGCCGCTTTCGATCCGATATACTGTGATCGTGCAGATTCAGACCTCGAGCGAAGTCTGGGCACGTATCGAGGCAGACGCGCGCGAGCGCCCCGGGGGCATCGTGGCCACGGACGGCGACGGCACGCTCTGGACCGGCGACGTTGGCGAAGATCTGTTTCACGCATTCCTCGAAGGCGGGCGCGTCGAGCCGGCGGCCCTCGAAGGCCTACGGCGCACCGCTCGCCACCACGACCTCTCCGATGCAGGGAGCGGGGTGGACATCGCGCGCAGGATTTACGCGGCATATCTCGCGGGCGGATATGCCGAGGAGCGCATGTGCGAGCTGATGACGTGGTGCTTCGCCGGGTGGACGCGCGCCGAGGTGGCCGGCTTCGCGCGCCACGTGGTCGATTGGGGCAGGCTCGCCGAGCGCCTCCACGAAGAGGTCCACGACGTGCTCGATCGCGCGCGAGCGGCAGGGCTGGGCGCGCTGCTCGTGAGCGCCTCGCCCCTCGCGGTGGTGCGCGAGGCGGGCGCCCGGGTCGGCTTTGGCGAAGAAGAGGTGGTCGCGGCCGTCGCGCGGTTCGAGGGCGAGGTGATGCTCCCCGAGGTCGAGGCGCCCATCCCGTACGGGCCGGGGAAGGTCTCGCGCCTCCTCGAGCGCATCGGGGAGCGGCGGCCCGTCTACGCCGCGTTCGGCGACAACGCCTTCGACGTCGCGCTCCTCGCCTCCGCGCGCGTCCCCGTCGCCGTGCGGCCCAAGCCGCGCCTCCGCGCCCGGGCGAGCGAGGTCGCCGGGCTCGTCGAGCTCGCGGCGGCTTCGATTTCCCCGGCCGGCTCACGCGCTAGATTGCGCGGACGATGGAGTTCGACCTGACGGAAGAGCAGCGGATGATCCGCGACACCGCGCGTGAGTTCGCTTTGCGCGAGGTGGCCCCCAAGGCCGCGGAGCTGGACAAGAGCGGCCGCTGGCCGAGCGAGATCATCGCGAAGATGGCGGAGCTCGGGCTCCTCGGCGTCGCCATCCCGCAGGAGTACGGCGGCGCCGGGATGGACGCGCTGTCGTACGCGCTCGCGATGGAGGAGATCAGCGCCGCCTGCGCGAGCTGCGGCGTCATCATGAGCGTGAACAACTCGCTCTTCTGCGACCCCGTCTACAAGTTCGGCAACGAGGAGCAGAAGAAGCGGGTGCTCGAGCCCGTCGCGAGCGGGAAGAAGCTCGGGTGCTTCGGCCTCACCGAGCCGATGAGCGGCTCCGACGCGCAGACCATGGTCACGGGCGCCGAGAAGACCTCGGGCGGCTGGGTGATCAACGGCGCGAAGAACTGGATCACCAACGGCCCGCACGCCGACTACATCCTCGTCTTCGCCATCACCGACCGCAGCGGCCCCAAGGTGAAGCACACCGCGTTCCTCGTCGAGCGCGGCACGCCCGGCTACACCCAGAACGCGCCCGACCACAAGCTCGGCATCCACGCGGCGCACTCCTGCACGGTCTTCTTCGAGAACTGCAAGGTGCCCGACGCCAACGTCGTCGGCGCGCCCGGCGACGGGTTCAAGATCGCCATGTCGACGCTCGACGGGGGCCGCATCGGCATCGCCTGCCAGGCCATCGGCATCGCGCGCGCCGCGTTCGAGAAGAGCGTCGCCTACGCGAAGGAGCGAAAGAGCTTCGGCGTCCCCATCGCGCAGCACCAGGCCATCCAGTTCATGCTGTCCGACATGGCCGTCCAGGTGGACGCCGCGCGCCTCCTCGCCTGGCGCGCCGCCAGCATGAAGGACAAGGGCGTCCGCCACAGCGCCGAGAGCGCGATGGCCAAGCTGTACGCGAGCGAGATGTCGACCAAGGTCACCCACAAGGCCATCCAGGTCCACGGTGGGTACGGCTACTCCACCGAGTTCCCGGTCGAGCGGCATTACCGCGACGCGCGAATCACGGAGATTTACGAGGGCACGAGCGAAATTCAGCGCATCGTGATCGCCGCGAGTCTGCTTCGATAGCTCCATGCGCTCAAAGTCCGGGGTCTCGTTCGGTGCGTTCGCGTTCTTGGGGGGATCGCTCGCTTTCGGGTTGGCCGCGTGCGGGGGCGAGCCGCCGCCCAAGGCCCCCGAGGCCGCGCAGGAAGAGGCGCCTCCGCCCGAGAAGAAGCCCGGCCTGAAGATGAAGAGCGAGCTCGGCGTCGTCGACCCGCACGCGGTCGAGCGGGCGTTCGGCGCGCTCGACGAGAAGTTCATGGGCTGCCAGAAGCAGGCGCTCGACCGGGTGGAGG
Source organism: uncultured delta proteobacterium (assembly GCA_963797395.1). Classification (GTDB taxonomy): domain Bacteria; phylum Myxococcota_A; class Polyangia; order Polyangiales; family Polyangiaceae; genus Palsa-1150. Next base: position 924,932 of record CAWCPA010000006.1, on the reverse strand, counting down.
TCCTCTCGGGCAGCGTGAAGTTCTTCCTCCGCATCGGCGAGGACGGCTCGGCCAAGTGGACGTACCTCGAGGCGAGCGACCTCGGCGATCGCGGCACCGAGAAGTGCCTGCTCGACGTCGTCCGCGCCGCCTCGTGGCCGCGGCCCGACGGCGGCGACGCCGAGGCACACTACGACATGGAGCTCCCCCTCCAGTCGACGCGCGCGCCGAGCGACTGGAACGCCGACAAGGTCGCCGCCGCCCTCGGCAAGCACGGCGACGCGATCGACAAGTGCAAGGCCGGCGCGAACGCGAGCTTCCACGCGACGCTGTACGTCGGCCCGGGCGGCAAGGTGCTCTCGGCCGGCGTCTCCACGACCGGCAAGGACGGCGAAGACCACACCGACTGCCTCGCCGAGGTGCTCACCAAGATGAAGGGGCTCCCCTCGCCGGGCAGCTGGCCGGCCAAGGTCGGCTTCGACCTGTGACGGAGACGCAGGAGCTCGTCCAGCGCGCGGCGCGAGAGTTCGCCGAGCGCGTCGTGCTCCCGCGGGCAGCCCAGATCGACGCGACCGGGAGCGTGCCCGCGGAGGTGTACCGCGGGCTGGCGGAGCTCGGCCTGATGGCGGTGAACGTGCCGCAGGAGCTCGGCGGCGCGGGCGCCGGCGTGGTCGCGTACGCCCTCGCGCTCCAGGAGATCGCGCGCGCGTGCGCGTCGACGGCCGTCGGCATGAGCGTCACGAACATGGTCGGCGAGACGATCGCGCGCTACGGCACGACCGAGCAGCGCGGCCGGTGGTGCCCGGAGCTCGCGCGCGGCGACCGCGGCCTCGGGAGCTTCGCGCTGAGCGAGCCCGACGCGGGGAGCGACCCCGGCGCGATGCGCACGACGGCGTGTCGCGACGGCAGCGAAGGCGGCGCAGCCGGCAAAGACGAGGGGTGGGCGATCGACGGCGCGAAGCAGTGGATCTCGCACGGCGACCTCGCGGGCCTGCTCGTCGTGTGGGCGCGGACCGGGCCAGCCGACTCGGGGGTGCGGGGCATCTCTTGCTTCGTGGTCGAGGGCGGGGCCGCGGGCCTGCGCGTCGGGCGACCCGAGGACAAGATGGGCCTGCGCGGCTCGCACACGGTGCCGCTCGAGTTCTCCGGCTGCCGCGGCGCGCTGCTGGGCGCGGAGAACGAGGGGTTCAAGATCGCCATGACCGCGCTCGACGGCGGCCGCATCGGCATCGCGTCCCAGGCGATCGGCATCGCGCGCGCGGCGCTCGAGGAGAGCGTGGCCTACGCGAAGGACCGGAGGGCCTTCGGCGTGCCGATCGCGGAGCACCAGGCCATCGCGTTCAAGCTCGCCGACATGCGGACGCACCTCGACGCCGCGCACCTCCTCGCGATGCGCGCGGCGGGCCTCAAGGAGGACGGACGCCCGTTCACGCGGGAGAGCGCGATGGCGAAGCTCTTCGCGAGCGAGACCGCGGTCGCCGTGTGCAACGACGCCGTGCAGATCCACGGCGGCTACGGCTACGTGCGCGAGTTCCCGGCCGAGCGCCACCTGCGCGACGCGCGGGTCACGACCCTCTACGAGGGCACGAGCGAGATCCAGCGGACCGTCATCGCGCGCTCGGTCCTCGGCTGAGAAGGAGCGTCGCCTTCCTTCGGCACCAAGGAGACAGGACAGCATGCAGAAACCGAGCGATCCACGGTCGACGAGCAGGAGCCGGGCGGTCCGGCTCCATTCCTTCGGCGGCCCCGAAGCACTGGACCTCGTGGATGTCCCGGCTCCGCAGGCCGGACCGGGACAGGTCCGCGTCCGGGTCGCCGCAGCCGGGCTGAACCGTTCGGGACCGACTACGCGGGAGTCGTCGACCAGGTCGGCGACGGGGTGACCGGCTTCGCACCCGGCGACCGGGTGTTCGGGGGCGCCCTGTCCCGCGCGGTCGCCGACTTCGTCGTGGTCGATCCGAGCGGGGGCATCGCGGCGAACGAGGCCCATCCCACGGACCGGGTCCGTGCTCTCGCTCCCCGCGGTATCACCGCTGCGATCGACCTCCATGGGACGGAGACGGCGCACGCCGCGAGGGCACTCGACGTCCCGGACGCCCGCATCACCACCATCGCCGCCCAGGTCGACGGGATCACCCCCGCCAACGGCGCCAACGCCGCCCCCGGCGCCCCGGAAAAGCTCGCTCGCCTGATTGCGGCCGGCCGACTCCGGGTGCCCATCGCCGCGAGCTTCCCGGTCGAGCAAATCCGGACCGCGGTCGAGCTTCAGGCCGGCCGGCACGCGAAGGGCAAGGTCGTCATCGACCTCTAGGAAAGCGGCTTCGCGCCGCGGCCGGGCGGGCTTGGCGTTCGGCCGAGGATGCCCGGCCGGCGTTCGGGCGGGCTTGGCGGGCGTTCGGGCGAGGCCGGCCGAGGGGTGAGGATGCCCGGCCGGCGCTCGGGCGCGCTCGAACGACGGTTGGGAGCCCTTGGCCGGCGTTCGGGCGCGCTCGGCGAGCCTTTGACCGCGCCCGGCCGACGGTCGGACGTTCTTGGCCGAGAGTCGGGCGCCCTTGGCCGAGAGTCGGGCGGTCTTGCCGGTCTCTCTTCAAGGCGACGGGACGAGCACGGACACCGACTGGGCGGGCATGGAGTACCGGAAGGCGTTCGTGGCGACGGCGGTGATGCTCGGCGCGGCGACGACCTTCGCGCCGCCCGGCTGCGTGATGGTGTAGACGGCGGCGGTCGTGAACACGGTCGAGTGGTGGATCACGATGCCCGCGGTCTTCGCGACCTGGGCCTTGTTGATGGCGACGATGACGAGGTGCGACGGGTCCGCGTCGGTCACGCTCGCGTACACCGAGGAGTCGGGGACGTCGGACGTCGTCGCCGGGATCGACGTGTCGCCGAAGGCCGCGCCCTTTCCGTCGTAGTTCCGGTACGCGTCGTACGCGGCGTACGTGAACGACTCGTCGTGCCAGACCTCGAAGAGCGAGGCCATGTCGACCCCGTACGCGCCGAAGATGCCGAGGACGTCGGCGGTGGCGATCGTCCCGCTGATGTCGCTGCCGCCTCCGTAGTTCCACTCCGTGAAGGAGAGCCGCATGCCGGGGTCGTTCTTCTGGATCTTCCCGTGCACGAGGGGGATGAGCTGGATGGCCTCGTTGCCGATGCTCGAGGGAATCCAGCTGTCCTCGACGTAGGTCGGGTCCCAGAGCGAGCGCGTCGCCTGCTCGCGCGCCGCCGCCGTCCCGGCCTGCCCCTGGGTCGTGTAGCAGTCGGCGGCCATGCCGCTGTTCGTCTTCGGGTCGGAGGTGACCCGGCAGTCGCTGCCGGCCGGGCCGCCGTTGCCCGGGTTCGACGGGCCGCTGTCGCCGGCCTCCGAGTACCAGTGGAGGTCGAGGCCGTCGACCACGGGCTTGCCGTACGTCTTGGCGGCGCTCGCCATCTGCCCGAGCCACCACGTGAGGAAGTCGCCGTCGGCCTTCGCGTCCGACGCGTTCTGCAGGTTCACGTAGCCGGTCCACCCGTAGTTCACCGGCCCGATCACGAACGCGCCCGGTACGACCGACTTGATGGCCTTCGCGAAGTCGACGTCCCGCTTCAAGAGCTCCGCGTACGTGACCGGATCCGGATGCACCTCGGCGTGGGTGCTCGACCAGAGGTCGGGCTCGTTGTCGAGCTGCCAGCGGATGGTGGCGTGGGGCTCGGCCTGCGCGACCCAGTTCACCATCTCGTCCTGGTAGACGTACGCGTCGGTGGTGTTCGGCGGGTTCTGGAGGTTCTGCCCCTTGATGCCGTTCTGCTTGAAGCGCGTCATGAGGTAGTTCGCGCCGCTGTTCATCACGTTGCCGCCCGGGCTCTTGTCGGCCGCGACGTAGTCGACGATCGGCACGGTGAGCACGGTGTCGGCGCCCGCCGCCGTGGCCTGGTCGACGATCGCCTTGAGGTACGCGCCGGGCGCGTCGTCGTTCGGCGTGCACGTCGTCGTGCTGCACAGGAAGTCGTCGTTCTCGAACTGGTACGAGGTGCCGGGGTTGTCGCTGCCCTCGTTGGAGGCGTTGTTCTCCCAGTTGTAGGCGGTGAGGCGGTTGCCGCCCGAGCGCACGATCGTCGCGTGGTGCGCGGCGGCCTGGCCGCCGTTGTTCACGCCGTACACGTACGGCGAGATGGGAGCCGGGGTCTCGTCGGCGTGCACCTGCATCGTGATGTCGACCGTGCCCGGGCTCCCGGCCTCGATCGGCGCGCCGACGTCGGGCGCGGACCACGCGTCGGGATCGTCCTTGGGAGCGCCGGCGTCGCCGCCGGGCAGGTTCTTCTCCGGGCTCGTCGACGTGCCGACGGGGCCGTCGTCGCTCGCGTCCGCGAGCTCCGGCGCGCGGTCACTCGACGCCGTGCTCCCGCAGTGCGCCGTCAGCCCCGCCACGAATCCGAGACAAAGGACGCCCCCCACGCGAACCGCGCTGCGCATGCCTCGCAGTATGCGAGGGAGCTCCCCGCGACGCGAGCCGCGAGGCGTTCACGTCAATGAACGTGAAAATATCCGCTGTCACGCGTCAAGTGGAGATCGACGCCGAAGAGCGCGCGCAGCCGCTCCTCGGTGAGCACGCTCTCCTTCGGCCCGTCGGCGACGATGCTCCCCTCGCGCATCAAGATGACGCGCTCGATTCCTCGGGGATGATCTCCGACACGTGGTGGGTCACCAGCACCACCCCGAGCCCCGATCGCGCGAGGTCGCGCATCGTCTCGCGGAGCTGGATTTGCGCGCCGATGTCGAGGGCGTTCGTCGGCTCGTCGAAGAGCAGCGTGTCGGGCTGGTGCACGAGCGCGCGCGCGACGACCGTGCGCTTCGCCTCGCCCGACGACATCTCGACGACCGGGCGGTCGGCGAGGTGCGCGAGCCCGAGCCGCGCGAGCGCCGCGTCGGCCTTGGCCCGGAGCTCGGGGCGCGGCCGGTGGTGCGGGAAGATGCGGGTGCTGCTGAAGAACCCCGAGAGCACGACGTCCCGGCACGTCGTCTCGGTCGTGCAGAGCGCGAGCAGGTCGGGCGACACGATGCCGAGGTGCTTGCGGAGCTCCGAGACCTCCCAGCGCTCCTTGCCGAGGATGGCCATGGACGTGCCGTCGATGGCGAGCGGGTAGCACTCGCGCGTGATGGTCTTGATGAGCGTCGACTTGCCGCACCCGTTGGGGCCCAGGATGCACGCGTGCTCGCCCTGGTCGATGCGCAGGGTGACGCCCTGGAGGGCGTGGCGGTCGCCCCGGGCGACGGTGACGTTGCGGAGCTCGAGGAGGGGGGGCAGCGAAGCGGCCGACTTCGGCATGGGTTCAGCGGCGGCGCGCGCGGCGGATGGCGATGACGCCCGCGCCGCGCTCGGGGGTCGGATCGAGCGGAGGCAGCGCGAGGACGAAGCGCTCGACGCGCGGGAGAGCCTCGAGCACCGCTCGCTCGGCGCGAAGCTCGTCGAAGGCCTCGTCGAAGACGAGCGTGAGCAGGTAGATGCCCGCGAACGAGTGCGCGAGGTACGGCGCCGGGCCGTCGCGCTCGATGTGGCGCACGCGCTTGCCGCGGCGCAGCGCGCCGAGGTCGAGGCCGTCGCGGAGGGCGCGGATGGCGTCGCGCGATTGGCTGGCGACGGAGTTTGCCGGGTCGTCGGGCGGCGCGGCCTCGGGTGGAGCAGCCTCGGCCGGCGCGCCCTCGGCCGGCGCCGCCTCGTCTCCGGGGAAGGCCGGGTTCCAGGCCTCGGGCACCACGTCGCGCGGGCGCGCGGCCGCCCAGAGGATTGGCGAGTTGGCGTCGACGACGAGCGCGTTCAGGGCCTTCGCGCGCTCGCAGAGCCCCAGGAGCTCCTCGTGCAGCGCCCGCGCCGGCGAGGGGCGCGCGCGATGGGCCTGCGGGTCCTCCACGGTGTCGAACGTGCTCGCGAGCATCTCGAGCCGCCGCTGCTTGGCCTCGCGGTCGCCGAGGGCCGCGTCGAAGCGCGCGACCACGACGCGCCCGTCGGGCATCGGGGCCGAGAGCGTCCGCTCGGCGTCGCTGTCGAGCGCTCCGTCCGCGGGGGGGGCGCCGACCTGCACTTCGCGCGCGCCGAGCTCGCGGCGCACCAGCGCGACGAAGCGTTCGAGGTCCGATTCCACAGCCGGGTTATCTCTACCATGGGCGACCCCGCTCGTCTCGCGCGGTCCGCGAAGGCGTGACACACTACGTCCTCGCGCCTTCGTTCGCACATGGCCCTCTCGTTCCGCCTCGGCAGCATCCCCGTTCGCGTCTTGCCGACGTTCTTCCTGATGACGGCCCTGCTCGGGCTCGTCTCGGACCTTCGCGAGCTCGTCGCCTGGGCCCTCATCGTGTTCGTCTCGGTGCTCGTGCACGAGCTCGGCCATGCCGGCATGGGGCTCGCGTTCGGGCTCGAGCCGCGCATCGACCTGCACGGCATGGGCGGCACCACCTCGTGGGCCGTGCCGCGCGACCTCTCGCCGGCGCGCCGCATCGCGATCAGCCTCGCCGGGCCGTGCGCGGGCTTCGCGGCCGCGGGCGCCGTGAAGTGGGGGCTCGGCCGGGTGATCCCCGACACGGCGTTCGGCAACTTCGTGTACGACTCGCTGCTCTTCGTGAACTTCGACTGGGGGCTCCTGAACCTCCTGCCCATGCTGCCGCTCGACGGCGGGCACGTGATGGCGCAGGTGTTCCGGGCCATCACGAAGGGACGCGGCGAGCGGCCCGCGTACATCGTGTCGATTGTCGTCGCGTGCGCCGTGATTGTCGGGGCGTTCCTCGTTCGTTCGTGGTGGGCCCAGGCGTGGTGGGCCGGGCTGCTCGCGGTCTCGTTCGTCGTCGTGAACGTCCGCGGCCTCAAGGACGCGGCCGCGCGCGAGCACGACGCGCCGATGAGGGAAGCGCTCCGGCAGGCGTACGCGGCCCTGGACGCGAAGGACGGCGCACGCATCCTCGAGATTGCGCGGCCCGTCGCCCTCGGGTCGCGAACGGCGCCCGTGCGGGCCGAGGCGCTCCAGCTCCTCGCGTTCGGCTTCTTGCTCGGAGGGCGCGTCGCCGACGCCGACGCGGCGATCGCCGCGCTGCCGAAGGGCTTCTCGCCGCACCCGTCGCTGGTCCAGCTCCGCGCGAGCTCGAGTTAGCGCGTATCAGCTTCGAACCGCGCTTCGATCCGCACGCGGATCCAGTCCTCGAGCTTGATGGCGCCGAGCAGCGCCTTGAACGGCTTGATCCCGAGGTCGTGGAGGCGGCCTTCCCAGGCGCCGGTGACCGAGAGGCTCGACCCCTCCCGCGCGGTGCGCGTGGGGATGGCGACGCGGCGGCCGGCGCCGCGGACCCGGAGCTCGCCGGTGAGGGCGCCCGCGTCGAGGGTGCCCTCGTAGCGGCCGGTGAAGTCGACGGTGGGGAAGCGCGCCGCGTCGAGGACCTCGCGGCCGCGAAGGTTCTCCCGCATCTTCTCGCCGTCCGAAGCGGAGAGCTCGGGGGGCGTCTCGATGCGGTCGGCGCGGAAGCTCGCGGCGACCGTCGCGGCGATCGAGGCCGCCGCGAGATTGCCCTCGAGGTCCACTCCGACGCGCTCGGGCCGGGCGGTCAAGGTCGGGCTGTGGGCGAGCGCGCGGAGGACGCCGCTGGCGCGCAGGTCGAGGAGCACCCTGGAGCCGTCGAGGAGGCGGAGGCGCATGGGGATGGGCAGCATGCTAGAGGAGCGCCCATGCCCAGCGTAACCGTCATCGGCGCAGGCCTGGCCGGCTGCGAGGCCACGTGGCAGCTCGCCGAGCGCGGCGTGACGGTCCGGCTCGTGGAGCAAAAGCCGCTCGCGCGCACGCCCGCGCAGCAGACCGACGACTTCTGCGAGCTCGTCTGCTCCAACTCGCTCCGCGGCGCGGCGCTCGCGAACGCGGTCGGCCTCCTCAAGGAGGAGCTGCGGCGCGCCGGATCGCTCATCCTCTCCTGCGCCGACGCCACGAAGGTGCCGGCGGGCGGCGCGCTCGCGGTCGACCGCCTCGCCTTCTCGTCGCTGGTCACCTCGCGCCTTCGCGCCCACCCCAACGTGACGCTCGAGGTCGGGGTGGTCGACGCCATCCCCGCGGCCACGCCCGAGGCGCCGGTGGTGCTCGCGACCGGGCCCCTCACGGGCGACGCGCTCGCCGCCGACCTGGCCCGCGCGATTGGCAGCGACCACCTCGCGTACTACGACGCGATCGCGCCGATCGTCGCGGCCGATTCGATCGACTGGGACCGCGTTTTCAAGCAGTCGCGCTACGGCAAGGGCGTCGAAGAGGGCGCGGACGAGGCGTACGTGAACTGCCCGATGGACCGGGCGCAGTACGAGCGCTTCGTGGCCGACGTGGTCGCCGCGGAGAAGGTCGAGCCGCGGGCCTTCGAGGAGACGAAGTACTTCGAGGGCTGCTTGCCCATCGAGGTCATGGCGTCGCGCGGCCCGATGACCCTCGCCTTCGGTCCCATGAAGCCCGTGGGCCTCGTCGACCCGCGCACCGGGTATCGCCCGTACGCCGTCGTGCAGCTCCGCCCCGAGGACGCGGCGGCGACCGCGTACAACCTCGTCGGCTTCCAGACGCGCATGACCTGGACCGATCAGGGGCGCGTGCTCCGCACGATCCCGGGCCTCGAGGCGGCCGAGTTCCTCCGGTTCGGCAGCGTGCACCGCAACACCTTCGTCGACGCGCCGCGCGTGCTCGACGAGCGCATGCAGCTCCGCGCGCGTCCGGGCGTCTTCCTCGCCGGGCAGATCACGGGCGTCGAGGGCTACGTCGAGAGCTGCGCGTGCGGCTTCGTCTGCGCGGTCATGCTGGCGCAGTCGCTCGCCGGGCGTGCGCCCTCCCCGCCCCCGCCCACGACCGCGCTCGGCGGCGTGATCACGCACCTCGGGCGGCGTCCGCTCGAGGGCCACGACTACCAGCCCTCGAACGTCACCTGGGCCTGGCTGCCGCCCGCCGCGGACCGCCGCCTCAAGAAGCGCGAGCGCTACGAGGCCGCCGGGCAGCGCGCGCTCGAAGACCTCGGCGCGTGGATTGAGGCGGAGGCGGGCGGGCGCGGCGCGGCGCCGCGAGGGCCGGAGGGGGATCCGGAGAGGAGCGAGGCGCATGGGGTCCAGGCGGGGTGACGCGGGCGCTGTTTCTGCCGTTGTTCTGGTGACTTGCGTCCTGGCGGGCTGCTCGCGCAAGGCCGAGCCCGACGGGAAGACGACCTCCGGACCCCCTTCGGAGGAGACGATCCGTTCGCAAGCGAACGAATCGGCCGCCTTCGTCACGACCGAAGGGGCCCCCGCGGGTCCTCCCGGCGCCGAGGGGACCGTGCGCCGCATCACGGCCCGCGGCGACGTCCCGCTGACCGGCTGGCGCGTCGACGCCCACCCCGGCGACTGGATGCTCGAGAACGCCGGGCACGTCGCGGTCATCGACGCCCGGGGAGGGCGCGTGGTCGACTTCGGCGCGGCCGGCCACGACGACGCGCTCGTGGCGCTCGAGCCCGCGGTCTACGTCGGGCTCGACGACGTGCGCGCCGACGTGGTCTCGGTCGTCCCGTCGCCCGACGCGCCGAACGCCCTTCGCATCGAGCGCCGCGTGCGCGACGCGCCGGTGCACCTCTGGACGTTCGTGTCGTTCGCGGGGGCCGCGCTCCGCATCGAGTCGGTGGCCATGCCCGAGGGCGAGGGCACGCAGGCGGTGACCGTCGGCGAGAAGGTGAGCTGGGGCAACGTCCCGACGTGGGTCGAGGGGACGGGGTTCGTGACGGAGGGCGGGACCTATTCGGGCGATTTCCTCGCGCGCGAGGGGCTCGGGCAGGCGTACGCGCTCGGGCTCGAGGGCGGGCGCCTGACCGCGCGCTTCAACGCGCCCCAGGCCGGCTTCTTCGAGCGCGCGCACACGGGCGACGAGACGACGCTCGTCGCGGGCGCCGCGACGGCCGACCCGGGCCACCCGAGCGCGCGGCGCGTCGTGTGGCTCGCGCACGCCGAGGGCGCCACGGGCGACGCGGCGGCCGCGCTCCTCGCGGCGCAGGGCGCGCCCTCGCAGGCCGTGACGCTCCCCGGCACGGTCCCCGCTCTCGCCGCCGGCCGCGCGACCGCGGAGGTCGCGTCGTGCCCTGCGTCGCCGCGCGACGACGGCGCGCCGTTCGCGCGCTTCCGCCTCGGCGGCGAGCCGCGCGAGGTGCGCCTGCCCGCGGGCTGCTGGCGCGTCCGCGTGACCGCGCCCGGCTGCGCGCCCGGCGCGTGGGCCCGCGCGGGCGACGCGATTGACCCGAAGGCCGCGGCCCCGCAGTGCGGCCGCCTGCGCTGGCACGTGACCGGCCCCGAGGTCGGGCGGCCGGACGCGACCCTGCCCGCGCGCATCGTCGTGCGCGGCGTGCCGCCGACGCCCGATCCCGACTGGGGCGACGACCCGTTCGACGGCGCCGCCCTGAACACGATCGCGACGCTGGGCGACGGCGAGATCCCCGTCCCCCCCGGGCGCTACCGCGCCGTCGTCTCGCGCGGCTTCGAGTACACCCTCGCCGAGCGGCCCTTCGAGATCGCCGACGGCGGCTCCGCCACGATCGAGGCGCGCCTCGATCGCGTCGTCGACACGCAAGGCTGGATCTCCGCCGACCTGCACGTGCACGCCGTCCCCTCCCCCGACGCGCCGACCCTGCTCGACGACCGCGTGCGCTCGCTCGCCGCGTCGGGCGTCGAGGTCGCCGCGGCCACCGACCACAACGCCGTGACCGACTACGGGCCGACGATCCGCGCGCTCGGCGCCGGGGAGTGGCTCGCGTCGATCGTGGGCGACGAGGTCACCACCCGCGGCGTGGAGCTCGGCCACTTCAACGTCTTCCCCCTCGCGGCCGGCGAGGCCGCGATCCCCTTCGAGGGGACGACGCCGCACGCGATCTTCGCCGCCGCGCGCGCCGCGGCCCCTCACGACCGCGACAAGATCGTGCAGGTGAACCACCCGCGCATGGGCTCCATCGGCTACTTCGAGCTCATTCGCCTCGACCCCACCGACTTCGCCGGCTGGCGGCGGAACGCGCCGCTCTTCGATCCGACCTTCGACGCGCTCGAGGTCTTCAACGGAGACGACTACTCCGACGTGTCGCGCGTCGAGGCGTGCATGCGCGACTGGTACGCCCTCCTGAACGCGGGCCTCCACGTGACGGCGACCGGCAACTCGGACTCGCACAAGATGACCTGGCACGAGCCAGGCGTGCCGCGGAACTTCGTGCGGGTCGCGGGCGACACCCCCGCGACGTTCGACGAGCGCGCCTTCATCGACGCCGTTCGCCGCGGGCGCGTCGAGGTCACGAGCGGGCCGTTCGTGCACCTCACGGCGGGCGGCGCCGAGGTCGGCGACGCGATCGACCCGAACGACGCGGTCCAGGTCCGGGTGCGCGTCGAGGCGCCGCCGTGGGTCGACGTCGACGACGTGCAGCTCGTGAAGCGCGGCGAGGTCGTGGCCGAGTGGCACCCCGGGGCCGCGGTCGGTCCGGTGCGGCTCGACGAGACCGCGCGCGTGCCGCTCAAGTCGGGCGACTGGGTGCTGGCCGTCGCGCGCGGCTCGAAGCCGATGACCTTCCTCTACCGGCCGGGCGCCCTGCCCTACTCGTTCACGAACCCGGTCTACGTGCGCTGAGCCCGGGGCGTCAGCGAAGCCAGACCTCGACGCGGCGGTTGCGCTCCTGGCCGTCCTCGGTGGAGTCGTCGGCGATGCGCATCTGCGGGCCGAAGCCGCGCTCCAAATCCACGTGCAGCCCGCGCGCCTTGAGCTGCGCGGACACGATCGACGCGCGCTGCTGCGACACCGCGACGCTCTCCGCGCGCGGCCCGGCGCCGTCCGAGAAGCCGAGGAGCAGCAGCGACCGCCCCGCGTACTCGGGCTCCTGCATCATGTTCACGACGCGCTGGAGATCGCGGAGGGCGCGGGTGTCGAGCTGGCTCTTGCCGCGCTCGAAGCGAAAGTCCATCGACAGGCGGCAGGCGCCGCGCACGACGTCGCGGTACTCGCGGTCGCACGAGGCGCAGCGGGCCGCGTTCGGGTCGCACGACGGGCGCAGGTCCACGAACCCCGTCGCCTGCACGACCTTCTGCCCCTCCTCCGAGAGCGCGAAGTCGACGAAGTCGCGCGCGGCGATCGGCGCGCCGGGCGGCACGTACATGTAAAGGCGGCGCGCGAGCGGGTAGTCCTCGGTCGAGACGGTCATCGGCGACGCGAGCTGCGGCGCCGATGCCACCTCTTGCACCATCACCGCCTTGGCGCTGCGCACGTAGGCGAGGCCGATGAAGCCGATGGCGCGCGCGTCGGCCGCGACCGCGTCGGAGAGCTCGTCGCTCGACTCGTGACGCTTGGCGTCCGCGGCCAGCGACCGCCCGCTCAGGACGGTCTGCTTGAACGTGTCGTAGGTACCCGAGCGGTCGTCGCGCGCGTGGACCACGACCGGCAGGTCGGCCCCGCCGACCTCCGACCAGCGCGCGACCTTCCCCGAGAACAAATCGCCGATCTGCCCCTTGGTCAGCGCGTTCACCGGGTTGCCGGGGTTCACGATGACCGCAATCCCGTCGAGCGCGATGACGTGCTCGCTCGCCGCCGAGGCGAGGTCGCCGAGCGCGGCGAGCCTCGTCGCCTCCTCGGGCTTGATGCGCCGGGAGGCCATCCCGATGTCGCACTGACCCGCCGCGAGGTCCGTGAACGCGGTCGAGGTGCCGTGCGCGTAGATCTCGATCGACTCGATCGGTCGCGTGCCGTCGAGCGCCTCGACGCGCACCTCGTCGGGCGCGGTCCGCTCGCGCACGATGGACTTGGCCGCCGTGCGCCGCTGGAGGAACGCCTCGGCGAGGGCCGGCGCGAGGTCGGCGCCGATCGTGTTGGACCCGTGCATGCGGAACGTCGCCGACGCCACGGGCGGCGCGACCTTCGCGGGCGCGGGCACCGCGGCCGCCGGCAGCTCGGTCGCGGTCGGCGCGCGCCACAACCAGACGACGAGCGCCGCGACGAGCGCGACGAGGCTCGCGAGCGCGATCGATCGCTGCCGGCTCGGCGCGGGCGGCGGCCGGCTCACGGCGCCCGAAGGATCCGAGGGCTCGACCGGCGGCGACGCGGGCGGGGCGACCGGCGGCGAGACGGGCGCGGACTCCTCGGCCTCCCCGTCGCCCTCCCACTTCGCGCGGCTGATGGGCGCGCTCTCGATCGCGGTCACGGGCGTGTCGATGCGCCGGCGCGCGACCGGGGGCGGCGCGGGCAGCCGCGCGAGCGACTCGAAGGCCGCCCGCGCATCCGCGAAGCGGCTCGAGGGCACGCGCGCAACGCAGCGCTCGAACCAGCCGTCGAAGCCCGCGGGCAGGCGTTCGGCCGCGCCGACCTGTCGCCCGCGCGCGGACGCGGGGACGAGCGGCTCGAAGACGACCTCCCGCAGCACCGCCGCGGTCGGCGCCGAGGGCGCGTTCGCGCTCGAGAAGTAGTGCCGCCCGGTGATGAGGTGGAACCCGAGGAGACCGAACGACCAGACGTCGGCCTGCGGACCGATGGGCGTGTCAATCGTCGTCTGCTCGGGCGCCATCCACGCGGGCGTGCCGAGCGCGGTGACCGTGGCGTCCGAGGCGCTCGCGATCGCCTTGGCGATCCCGAAGTCGAGGAGCTTCACGGTGAACGCCTTCCCGGCGTGCCGCGAGCGCGAGAGGAAGACGTTGGAGGGCTTGAGGTCGCGGTGCACGATGCCCGCGTCGTGAGCCGCGCCGAGCGCGTGGGCGATCTGCCCGAGCACCGAGAGCGCCTCGGTCCAGGGGAAGGGTCCGCCGACCCGGAGCTCCCGCGAGAGCGTCGTCCCCTCGAGGAGCTCCATCACGATGTAGAGCGCGCCCGTCGTCGCGTCCTGGCCCGCGTCGAGCACCTGCGCGACGTGGTCGCTCGGGATGGAGGCGGCGAGCCGCGCCTCCTGAACGAAGCGAGCGCGGAGCTTGTCGTCCGCGGCGTACCGGCCGTGCATGACCTTCAGCGCGCGGAGCGCGCCGGTGGCGATCTGCTCGACCTCGTAGATGACCCCCATGCCGCCCTCGGCGATGGGTCGGACGACTCGGTACGCCCCCCCGACGACCGCACCGGGCGCTAGCGCCCCGAACTCAATCCTTTCCACGGCTCCCGCTCATCGTGCCGGGGAGCGATGGACTTTGGGTGTCAAGGGGACCGAGACACTTAGAGTTCACCACCGCGTCACGGCGACGTTGCGGCGCCTAGACGGCGCCGTTGGCGTCGGGCGGGGGAACGCTCTCGGTCTTCTGGGGCCGCATGCTGATGCCCTTCGGGCGCTCGACCGGCGGCTGCACCTCGGCGGCCGGCTGCTCGCCGCCCACCTCGAGCTCGCACTCCCCGAAGACGACCTGCATCTTGCTGCCCGTCGTCGCGAGCTTCACCTCGAGCGACTTCGCCCGGATGACGGTGTTGTCCTTGATGGTGCCGGAGAGCTGGACCACGTCCGCGTCGAACTCGCCCGCGAGCTCTCCCTGCGAGCGAAGCTCGCCCACCTTAACCTTGCCGTGCACCGCTCCGCCCGACGTGACCGAGAGGGCCGGCGCGGTGACGTCGCCCTCGATGCGGCCCCTCACGTCGATCGGGCAGTTCGACTGGAGCGAGCCCTTGAACTGCGTTCCTTCTTCGACCAGGGTCTTCCGTTCCATCGTGCTCTTCCCGTCGCTCATCGCGGCCTCCCGGCTTTGCTCGGTCTTTCCTTCTTGCTCTGCTGGATCTTCATGCGCAGCATGCACCCGGGCTCGAACGCGAAGCGCGTCTGATCCACGGGCTGCTCGACGGCGCCCACGAGCGATCCGCCCGCGCTCACGATGAGCTGCGACGCGCCCACGATGCCGGGGCTCTCGCGCTCGACGAACTTGCCGTGGATCGTGATGCGCCCCGCGCCCTTCACCTGGCAGCCGGAGAGCACGCCGCTCTTGCCGACGACCAGCTCGGTGCCGTCGCCGATGGCGATGGTGCAGTGCTCGAAGAGGCTCTCGATCTCCACAGAGGCCCCCGCGTCGAACTCGAGGTTGGCGTTGCGGAGGACGTCGCCCTTGCCGAAGTAGCGCTTGAGCGCGGGCGGCTCCGTCGACTGCCCCGAGAGGAGCTTCGCGACGCGATCGCCGGTGACCTTGTGCTCGGCGCCGTCGGCGCTGTCGTCGACCCACTCGGCCACGACGCCGTGGACCGCGTTGCCGGTGCCGATGATGCCGTAGAGGCGGGCGCCGGTGAGCTTCAGGCCTTCGACCTTCGCACCCGCGAAGCTCACGCGGCGCGCGTCGGCGCCCGAGAGGTCCGCGTTCGTCAGAATCCGCCGCGGCGAGCGTGGCGTTGAGGAGCCCGGCGCCGGTGAGGTTCGCGCCCTTGAGCGACGCCTCGCGGAGCTGCGCGTCGCGGAGCTGCGCGCGCACGAGGCTCGCCTCTTCGAGGTTCGCGCTCGTGAGGTTGGTGCTCGTGAGGTCGGCCTCGTCGAGCTTCGCGGTGGAGAGGTCGGTCTCGCCGAGGTCCGCGTGCGCGAGCTGCGCGCCCACGAGGATGGCGCCGCCGAGCTTGGCCGCCTCGAGCTGCGCGTGCGTGAGGCGCGCGCCCGAGAGGTCGGCGCCCTGGAGGTTCGCGCCTTCGAGGTTCGCGCGGTTCAAGTTCGCGCCGACGAGCTTCGCGCCCTGGAGGTTCGCGCCCTCGAGATCCGCGCTCTCGAGGTTCGCCTCGTGCAGATCCGCGCCCGCGAGGAACGCCTCGCGGAGGCTCGCGTTCTTCAGCACCGCCTTCGACAGGCGGGCGCCCTCGAAGTTGGCGCCGTCGAGATCGCAGCGGCGGAAGCTGACGCCCTCGAGCATCGCCTTCGGCATGGCGAGCCCGCGCAGGTCTGCGCGCTCGACCTTCTCACCGCTCTTGATCTTCCTCAGTACAACGTCTGCCGTTAACTCGGGCATGGAACCGTGACCCTCCTATCGTCTCTCCCAGGTCCTCGTCAGGCCTGCGCCACGTACTTGTCGCGCGCCTCTTCGAGGAACGACTCGAGGTAGGCGAGCTTCTGCTCGAACGGCAGGCGCTCGAGCTGCGTGAGGCGGTCGACCTCGCCGAGCCTCGCCAGGGCGACCTGAAGGTCGAGCAGCGTCTGCTCGCGCGCCTTCCGCAGCTCGCGCTTCTGCGCGCCGGAGCCCTTGGACCACTCGCTCGACACTCGCTCGTACTCGTCGTGCTCGGCGCGGAGCTTCGCGGTGAGGCGGGCGATCTGCTCGCGCTCCTTGGCGCGCGTGGCGTCGGGCACCGTGGCCCGCACCTGGTCGCGGTAGGCCCGGAAGCGCTCGACGATCTGCGAGGCGAGCGCCTCGGGGATGCCGGTCGTCGCGGCGATGTCGCCCGGGGTCGCCAGGAACATCGCCTCGAGGGTCGTGAGGCCCGCCGCGTACATGCGGTCGAGCGTGACCTTCTTCACCTCGGGCACCTGGAGGAGCAGCGACTGGAGGATCGCCGCCTCGCGCTGGGTGCGATCGAGATCGAGCGCGAACGCCTGCGGCATCAGCCGGCTCAGGTCGTCGTACCGCGCGAGGAGCGCCTCGCGCATCGGGCCGCCGATGGTCTTGTTGCCCGTGATCGACGCCTCGCCGAGCGCGGCGGAAAATCGATCGAGCGCCTCGCACAGCTCGGAGAGCTCGAGCTTGTCGGCCGCGCGGCGCAGCGAGCGCAGCGCGGGCTCGCAGAATCGGGAGCCACTCGACGGTGGGCTCGCTCCAGCGCAGGTCGATCATGAAGTCGCGCACCTGCCGCACGTGGTTGGCGGCGAGCTGCGCGAAGAGCTGGCGCACCTCGGCGAGGTCGGTGAGCGCGACGCCGTTCGCGGAGCCGGACGACGTGGTGCGCTCGATCGACGCGAAGCCCGCCTCGAGGTCCTCGGAGCTCAAGAGCCGCTCGAAGGTGTCGGCGATCGAGGCCTGACCGTTCACCGCGGGCGGGCTCATGTCGGGCGCCTGCGGGCGCACCGACGGGCGCGACTCGGGAGCCGGCGCGGCGGCAGGAGCCTTGGCGGCGGCGGCGGGCGGCGCGGCCGGGATGCTGGGCGGGCCGATCGAGATGGCCGGCATCGCGGGGCGCGACCGCGCGGCGGCCGCCGCCGCCGACGAGGCCGCGGGGGCAGACGGCTGCGCGCCGCCGATATCGATGGAGCGCGTGACGACGACCGCGGGCTGCGGCGAGGACGCGGGGGCGGCCGCGGGCTGGGGCGCGGACGCCACCGACGGCGCCGCGGACGGCGCAGGCTGCGCGGCGGGCGCCGCCTTCGCGCCTTGTGCACCTTGCGACGGCGCGGCCGCGGGCTGCCCCTTCGACGAGGTGCCCTGCGCGCCGGCGGCGCGGTTCACCGATTTCGTCGAGGCAGGAGCCTTCGGCGTCGCGGCGGTGGGCTGCTGCGGAGCCCCCGCGCTTCGGCCATCGTTCGGCGGTCGCTGCATCGATGGTCCCTCCTCGGCCGTCTTGGGCGACGCGGCCTCCGTATCGCCCTTCGGGCTACCGGAGAAGAGCTTGGAGAAGACGCTCATCGCCGAACATCCACCATAAACAAACTCGGCCTCGAAGAGCGCAGGAAGCGCAGGGGCCGGTTGCGATCGCGTCTACATCGGCGCCGCGCGACTTGATGTATGGGCCGGGCTCTTACCGAACGATTTCCAGAATGGCGGTATTGGCCATGCTCGCCTCGCTCGTCTCGCTCGTTTGCCTCGTTTGGCCGAGGAGAGCGCGGACCGTGGGCGCGACATCGGAGAGCGTATGCCGCCGCGACGCGGCGACGAGGCCATGGTCTCCTCTGTCATGGGCCGGGCCGGCGATGTCGCCGCCCGCGGCGACGAGCCACACGCGGCCCGATTCCGGGAATTGCGGGCCGTGGTCGGTGAAGTTCTTCGCGCGGCCATGATCGGCAGTCACGATGACCGTCGTGTGGCGACCGCGTGCGCCCATGGTGCGCAGGGTTTCGGTGAGGTCGCCGAGGAACTCGTCGGCGCCGCGCAGGGCGCCGAGGTAGCCGCGGTAGTCGCCGCGGTGCGCGTACTCGTCGGCGTCGCCCAGGCCGACGAAGAGGAACCGCGGCCGGCCCGCGACGAGTCGGCGGAGCGCGACCTTCTCGGTGTACGCGTCGGGGCGGTAGTCGCCGTCGCCGGGGAACGGCTTCGCGCGCTCGCCCTCCTCCAGCAGGCTGGCCGACTCGGGGTCGGCGCGAAGCAGGTCTTCGCGCCCGAGGAGCTTTCGGCCCGCGGACATCTCGACGTCGGCCGGCGCGCGCGTCGCGGCGCGCGCGATGTTCGGCCACGACGAGACCACGATCGCGTCCTCCGGGCCGCCGGCGCCGCGCAGGTCGTCGACGAGCGTGCGCGCGGGGGCGGGCGTGCAATCGTTCTTGCCGCACGCGGGGTCGGGCATGCCGGAGAAGATCTCGATGTAGCCAGGGAGCGAGATGAACTGGGGGCCGCTCGCGTCGATCTCGGCGCCGTGATCGGGCGCGCCGATCGCGACGCCCTCCTCGTCGATCATGCGGTGCAGGTTCGGCATCAGCGCCGCGGCGTCGGCGGCGCCGCGCATCCGCGCCGGGTCGGCCCCGCGAAAGACCTCTTGCCATCGCACGCCGTCGAGGACGACGAGGACCACGGCGCTCTCGCTCCGCTCGTCGCTCTCGGCGCCGCCGGCCGTGGCGAGCGGCGCGCTCGTGAACGTCCGCGCCTCGCGCGCCGGGGCGGGCTTCACGCGCGCCTCTCCCGAGCTCTCGCCGGTGAGGGCGAGCGGCGTGAACAACAGCAAGAGTGACGCGAATCGCCGGAATTTCGAGTCCACGAAAGGCCCTCGTGCAGTCTGTCACGACGCGAGAAGCGGGGCCAAATTCTCAACGTCGCCGCGCGCCGGCGAATCGCCGAATGATCGAGCTTCGACCGAAGCCGCCCGGGCGTCAGCGTGAGCAGAAGATGCTGAAGTTGCCCTTCAGCGAGCACGACGCGGGGCCGCAGGGGATCTCCGCGACCAGGGCGTTCAGCAGACAGTCGCAGTCGGGCTGCTGCGCGCAGGCCGCAGGGAAGGCCTCGCAGCCGCCGTCGCCACCATAGGCGCCGCCCGACCCGGAGGCGGCGCCGTCACCGGCCGCTCCGGTCGCATCGGGCTCGGCGGACCCGTCCTTGGGCGCATCGGCCTCGGGCGGCCCACAGACGGTCATGACCAGCGCGACGCTGTAGCTGCCGATTCCGCTGTCGTCGGCGAGCGGGGCGAAGGGCGAGTCGGCCCCGGCGTCATCGCCGGTGCCCTGCGGCGGCGGCGCGCTGGTGGCGTCGACGTCGACGTAGAGGTGATCGCCCATTCCGATGGGCTGCCCGCCGCCGGGCGTGCTGCTGCTGCACGCGAGCGCCGCATCGAGGGCCCCGACGAGCACCAGCAAGACGAGCCCTCGGCGCCCCACAGCCCACGGAGACTAGCACCCGCTCGAGCTCGAGGCCCTCGCCGATCGTCAGGGCCCGTAGAAGAAATACTCTGCTGTGTAGGGCACCTGGACGGTCGCGCCTACACGAGACGCGTTACACGGGTCGGTCTCGTTGCCCGGGGCGACGCCGCCCTTGGTCTCGAGCCGCTGGATGTACGCGGTGCGCGCGAGCGGGCCGGAGCCGCCCGATCCCGCGGCCGTGAGGAGCAGCCAGGGCACGGAGCCCGCGCCGCCGTCGGGCGCGTATGCGGGCAAGTGTTTCTTGCCGATGACGAACGTGCCGTCGAGCGTCTCCCATTTCGGAGGCGAGGGCGCCGCCGCGGACGGGTCGCTCGCGAAGTGATGCCCGATCTCGACGCCGCGGCAGTCGCGCAGCGAAGCCGACGGGCCGGTGAGCGTCCACGCGTAGGCCGAGCCGCCGTCGGCGGCCGTCGCCTGGCACGCGTAGTTCTGCGTGCCCGAGGCGCTTGCGTGCAAGAGCACCGCGCCGCTCGGCACGGCGAGGGTGGCGTTCACGACGGGCGGTGTGGTCCACGCGCTGGTGCACTCGCTCGCGCCCGCGCTCGACGCGGGATTCGGCGGCCGCGCGCCCACGCACGCCGGGAGCCCGAGCAGCGAGAGCGCCAGAGTCGCCAGGCACGGCAGCCACGGAAGCCGGCGCCCGCGGCCCGCGCCGCGGATGGCGAGGAAGGGCGCGGCGCCGAACGCGCCGAGCGCGACGAGCACCACCACCGGAAGGACGTGACCCACGACCGCGTGACGCATTTCCACGAGCGGGCACCAGAGCACGACCACCACGGCGGCGCACGCCCCGCACGCAGCGCCGAGCGCCGCCCCGCGCGCCCGCGGGTGCACGGGATTGCTCGCGCGGCGGAGCGCCGTCAGCGCGACGAGCGGCAGCGCGGCGGCGGCGAGCGTCAGCGCGAAGCACTTGAAGCCGACGCGCTCGGTGTGCAGCGTCGCCAGCTCGGGCCGCGCGATCGCCAGCGCGCTCATGAGCCCCAGGAGCGCGACGGGCACGCCGGCCGCCACGCCCTTCAGCCATGGGACGGGCAGGCCCAGCGCCGAGGGCCCCGGCGCGAGGGCGATGCCCATCGCGGCGGCCGCGACGAGCCCCCACGCGGTGACCGCGGCCGCGCAGAACCAGACGGACCGCGCCCCGTTCTCGAAGCCGTGGTGGGGCCCGTCGAACCCGAAGAAGAGCCCCGCGGCCACCGCGATCGAAGGCGGCGCGACGAGCCAGACCCGCGCCGGGTGCCGGCGCGCGGGCGAGGGCGCGGCGCGCGCGGCGGCGAGCACGCGGGCCTTGAGGTCGCCCTTCACCACGTGCCCTCGAGGGCGTCGCGCGCCTCGTCGCCCAGCGTCGCGCGAAGGAGCACGTACGTGCGGAAGGCGCGGAGCTTCACGGCGTTCTCCGTCGTGCCGAGCACCTCGGCCGCCTCGGCCATCGACAGGCCCTCGCACTTCACGAGCTCGAACGCGACGCGGTCGATCTCCGAGATGCGCTGGAGCTCTTCGTACATGCGCCGCGTCAGCCGGTGGCGGGCGGCCACCTGGTCGGGGAGGGCGCCGGGCGACGGCGTCGAGGGCGCCTCTTCGTCGCGATCGGCGCGGCGGAGCGGGGGCGCGCCGTCCGGGCCGTGGTGGTCCTTGCGGAAGGCGTCGATGAGGAGGCGCCGGGCGATCGCGAACGCCCAGGGCGTGACGGCGGCGCCCGCGGCGAAATGCCGCCTCGCGGAGTGCATCTGCAAGAACGTCTGCTGCACGAGGTCCTCGGTGCGGGCCGCATCGTGCGTCCGCCGGAAGAGGAACGACCCGAGGCGCGGCGCGAGGAGGTCGTAGAGCTCGCCGAACGCGGCGTCCTCCCCGGCGGCGTACCGGTCCATCGCGCGGCTGGCGTCTTCCTTCCAGCGGTCGCTCTCGAGGCACCGATCCCGACCCCAGCCCATGACGCGTACGTCCTACGATCCGCTGGGTTTCGTCAAGACACGGTCGGGTGCTAACGTGATCCGGGAGCCGCCATGAACGCACCCAAGATTGAATCGTTCGAGGACTTCTGGCCGCACTACGTGCACGCTCACCGCGACCCCGTGAACCGCGCCCTCCACTACGCGGGCACGACGGCGGTCCTCGGCACCGTCGCCACGGCCGCCCTCACCTTCAACCCCGCCCTCCTCCTCCTGGCGCCGGTGGCCGGGTACGGGCCGGCGTGGGTCGGCCATTTCGTCTTCGAGAAGAACCGCCCCGCCACGTTCGAGCACCCCCTCTGGTCGCTCCGCGGCGACTTCAAGATGTACTTCCTCGCGGTCCGCGGGAAGATGGGCGCCGAGATCGAGCGCGTCTGCGGCGGCGACCTGCCCCCGAACCATACGCACGCCGACCACCTCGCCCGCACCGCCACGCCGGGAACGAACGGCGCGCCGGCCAGCGCGTGAAGCAGAACAAGATCGCGCTCGCGCTCTTGCCGGGAGCCGCGGTCGTCGCCGTCGCCCTCGTGGGGCTGCGGCTGCATTTCCAGCCGCCGACCGTGCCCGATTTCGCGATCGTGCGCGACGCCGTCGCCTCCGACGAGCGCTCGCTCGCCCCGGGCGACCGGTTCTCGCTCGAGATCCGCCCGGGCGCGACCCTCGAGGGGGCCATCGCGGCCCGCGGTTTTTTGCTGAGGGGAGAAGAAGCGCGCGCGTGGGACGCGCCGTTCACCGTGGGCACCGACGGCGCGGTGCGGGTGGAGGGCCCGGTCGACGCGCTCTTCGCGGGCGTCCCGGGCGGCGCGTGGGAGGTGGCCATCCTCGTCGGTCGCCCCGAGACGCTGCCCACGGCCCCGAAGGACGTCCTCCGCGCCCGCGACGCAGCCGAAGCCAAGTCGCCGGCGAGCACCGCGAGCTGGCGCCTCGTCCGCGAGCGTATATTCCTCCGGCCATGATCGGGACGCGGGTCACTTCCCGCCTGCGGATGAGCGCCCACGACGCGCGCTACGCCGGCGAGCTGGTCGACGGGGCGCGGGTGCTCGCGCTCTTCGGCGACGTGGCGACCGAGCTGCTCGTCCGGCTCGACGGCGACGAAGGGCTCTTCCGCGCGTACGAGAGCGTGGAGTTCCTGGCGCCCGTGTTCGCGGGCGACTTCCTCGAGGTCACCGGCGAGCTCGTGGGCATGGGCGAGAGCAGCCGGAAGATCGCCTTCGAGGCCAGGAAGGTCATCTCGAACCTGCGCTCCCCCGGCTTCGCGCCGAGCGCGGCCGACGTGCTCGTCGTGCCCACGGTGGTCGCACGGGCGCTCGGCACGTGCGTCGTGCCCCAGCCGCTCCAGCGCCGCCCGCGCGCGCTCTACATGCCGGGACTGCCCGCGGGACCCGCGCCGGGCGAGGGCCCCATCGTCACCCCCGAGCCGGGCGAGGTGATCCTCACCGCCGCGATCGCCGGCGCCGAGTTCGCGCGCGCCCAGGAGGTGGCCGACGAGGCCGCGCGCTGCCGCGAGGCCGGCGCCGCGGTCATCCACCTGCGCGTGCGCGATGCCCAGGGGCCGAGCACCCGGTCGGCCGAGCGCTTCGCCGAAGTCGTCGAGGCCGTCCGCCGCAAGTGCGACTGCATCCTCCAGCCCTCCACGGGCGGCGCGGTGGGCATGCCGCTCGACGAGCGTGCCGGCCCGCTCGCATGCCGCCCCGAGATGGCCACGCTGCCCTGCGGCTCGATGAACTTCGGGGACGACGTCTTCGTCAACTCGCGCGCCGACATCCGCACGCTCGCCGCGAAGATCCGCGCGGCCGGCGCCATGCCGGAGCTCGAGTGCTACGAGATCGGGCACGTCGAGGAGGCGCTCGGGCTCGCCGCCGAAGGCGCGATCCGCGGGCCGCTGCACTTCCAGTTCGTGCTCGGCGTAAAGGGCGCGATCCCCGCGCGCGAGGACGTCGTGCGCTTCATGCGCTCGCTCCTGCCCGCGGACGCGACCTGGGGCGTCGCGGCGATCGGGCGCGCGCAGCAGCCGATGACCGAGCTGGCGATGCGCCTCGGCGGCAACGCGCGGGTCGGGCTCGAAGACGACATTCACCTCGGCAAGGGCGCGCCGTCCGCGGGCAGCGCGCCACTCGTCGAGCGGGCCGCGGCCTACGCGCGGTCCATCGGGCGCGAGCCGGCCGATCCGGCGCGCGCGCGTGCAGCGCTCGGCCTCGGTCCCGAGGCCGGTCAACGAATGGGCCAAGAAGGCCAGCAAAGGTAAGCCGATGGTCGCCACGCTTTCTTTCGTCGCCGACACGATCACCCCGGTGCGCGCCTACGCCGCGCTCCGGCGGGCCGCGGGGGGCGCGGCCTCCTTCCTGCTCGAGAGCGTGGTCGGGGGCGAGCGCTGGGGGCGCTACTCGATCCTCGGCTACCGGCCCCGCGAGGAGCGCACCCTCCTCGCGAACGGACAGTGGGTCGGCGCCAAGGGCGAGCCGGTCGGCGCGCCCGTCGCGCCCGGTCCCAGCGGCCGCATCGACCCGCTGCAGGCGGGCCGCGCCCTCTTCGAGCCGACGCGCGCGCCCAACCCCGCCGACGGCCCCGCCGCCCGCTTCGCGCAGGCGTACGTCGGGTACCTCGGCTGGGACCTCGTGCACGCGATCGACAAGGTGCCCGGCTGGGGCCCCGAGGTCACGGCGCCCCTCGGCCGCTTCTTCGGCGGCGCGACGATCGTCGTCTTCGACAGCCTCTCGCACATGGTCACGATCGCCGCGGAAGACGCCGACGAGCTCGAGCGCGCGCGCGCCCTCCTCGAGGATCCGGCGCCGCTCGCGCCCCTCGCCGTCCCCGACCGCACGAAGCTCCCGTCGGACGTCACCGTCGATCTCGACGACGCGGAGTACGCCGCGCGCATTCGCCGCGCGCAGGAGTACATCGCGGCCGGCGACGCGTTCCAGATCGTCCTCGCGCGCACCTTCCGCGTCCCGCGCGGCCGGCGCGACCCGTTCGACGTGTACCGGGCGCTCCGCGTGCTCAACCCGAGCCCGTACATGTACTTCCTCGACCTGCCGCCCGCGCCGGGCGAGAAGACGCGTACGCAGATTGCGGGCGCGAGCCCCGAGACGATGGTCCACCTCGAGGGCGGCGCGATGACCCTCCGTCCCATCGCCGGCACCACCCGCCGCGGCAGGACGCCGGAGGAGGACCTCGCGCTCGAGCAGGAGCTCATCAACGATCCGAAGGAGCGCGCCGAGCACGTCATGCTCATCGACCTCGGTCGCAACGACGTCGGCCGCGTCGCCGAGATGGGCAGCGTGCGCGTCGCGCGGCAGATGGTCATCGAGCGCTACTCGCACGTCATGCACATCGTCAGCGAGGTGACGGGCAAGGTCCCGCCGACCACCCCGCCCCTCGAGGTCGTCCGCGCCGCGTTCCCCGCCGGCACCCTCTCGGGCGCGCCGAAGCTCCGCGCCATGCAGATCATCCGCGAGCTCGAGGCCGGCCCGCGCGGCATCTACGGCGGCGCCATCGGCTACGTCACCCGCTCCGGCGAGCTCGATTTCGCCATCGCCATCCGCACCGCCGTCTGCAGAGACGACACCTTCTACGTCGCCGCCGGCGCCGGCATCGTGGAAGCGAGCGACCCGATGAAGGAAGCCGAAGAGTCTCGAAGCAAGGCCCGAAGCGCGCTGTGCGCGATCGAGACGGCCGGGCGCTGAGAACGCATCCATGACCGCTGCCCGCCCGGTTCGCCTCCACGTCAACATCGACCACGTCGCCACGCTCCGAAACGCGCGCGGCGAGTCCTACCCGGATCCCGTCGCGGCGGCGGAGCAATGCCTCGCCGCGGGGGCCGACGGGATCACCGCGCACTTGCGGGAGGACCGGCGGCACGTGCGGGACGGCGACATCGAGCGGCTGCGAGGCCTATGCACGCGCGCCCGCACGACCTTCAACTTCGAGATGGCCGCGACCGACGAGATGGTCGGCATCGCCCTCCGCGTGAAGCCCGACGTGTGCAGCCTCGTCCCCGAGCGGCGCGAGGAGCGCACGACCGAGGGCGGGCTCGACGCGGTCGCGGGGGGCGAGGCGCTCGCGAAGCGCGTCGCGGCGCTCTCCGGGGCGGGCATCAAGGTGAGCCTCTTCATCGCGGCCGACCCGGCGCAGATTGACTGCGCCCGCGCCATCGGCGCCCGTCAGATCGAGCTCCACACCGGCGAGTACGCCCACGGCCACGCGGGAGAGCTCGACCGCCTCGCCGCCGGCGCCCGCCGTGGCCACGCCATCGGCCTGGAGATCGCCGCTGGCCACGGCCTCACCCAGGCCAACGTCCCCGCGCTCGTCGCGATCCCCGAGATCGTCGAGCTCAACATCGGCCACGCCCTCATCAGCGACGCCGTCTTCCTGGGCCTCCCCGCCGCCGTCCGAGCCTACAAACAAGCCTCCACGCGCTGACGGGAGAGGCATCGCCCGGTCATGGGATGCGTTGGGTTCAGTCGTCGTCGGCTGACGCAGTCTCGCTGAGCTCGTCGTCCGTCTTCGGCGTGGCGAGGAGCTCACCGTTCGCGCCGTCCCGTCGGACGACGTAGGTGCGCCGCGTGGTCGTGTCGGGGTTCTCCCGCGCGACGACCGTCACGACGTTCACGCCCGGCCGCAGGGGCAGGTCCGCGTCGAACGACATCTTCTTCGGGTCGGCCCCGTCGCGGTTCGACCGGTAGAAGACCTTCCGCGCGCCGACGAAGATGAACGCGTCGAGGAGGCGCGTGTCGTCGCTCGCCGTCGCGTGCACCTGCGCGTGCGCGTCGCGCGTCACGAGCTGCGGCTGCGGCAGGTCGAGCGCGGGGGGCGCGTGGCCCATCGCGTCTTCGAGCGTCACCGCACCGGACGGCGCCGAGCCGCCCTTGTCGAGCTCCGAGGCCTTCGCGAACGCGAAGCGTCCGTCGCCGAGCCCGAGCTTCACGTACCCGTTGGCCGTGCCGAGCACCGCCGCCGAGCCCCCCGCCGGCAGCCGCGCGAAGA
This sequence comes from uncultured delta proteobacterium, assembly GCA_963797395.1. Lineage (GTDB taxonomy): Bacteria > Myxococcota_A > Polyangia > Polyangiales > Polyangiaceae > Palsa-1150. Next base: position 898,574 of record CAWCPA010000006.1, on the reverse strand, counting down.
CGCGACCGTTCGCGTCGGGCTGGTTCACGAGGTCCGCGCCGCTCGCCCCGGCCTTCTGCACCCCGCTCGCCGGCGCGATGGCCACCGGCTCCGCGATCGGGATGCGCACCTTCTCGACGACGCCCTCGCGCAGGTCCTCGTCGTGGATCGAGAGCTCGAGCTTCGCCTCGGGGTCGGCCAGCTCGTGGCCCACGTCGAACGTGAAGGCGACGCGCTTGGTGTCGCCCGGGTTCATGTTCGAGAGATCGAAGCGGCCGTCGTGGAGGAGGAGCCCCTCGCCCGAGAGGTTCCGCAGGTTGGCCATCGCGTCGTACGACTTGCCCTTCCCGACGTTCTTCACCGTCAGGTACATCGTGACGTCCTCACCCTTCTGAATGCGGCCGTCGCCGTTGCCCTTGCGGTTGTCGATGACCTCGTACGAGTAGGCGAAGATCGGGCGGTCGAGTGACTTGACCGTCGTGCGGAGCTCCGCGTCGGCGGGCGCGCGACCGCGCGCCTCGTCGAAGTGCACCTTCACGCCGTCGGACCGCATGAGCGCGTCCTTCGGCACGACGCACTGGCGCGGCGTGTCCTTCGTGGGCTCGGTGGTCGACCCGATTCTTGTGGCCCTTGAAGTCGCACCAGCCGGCCGGCACCGTCGCGGTGCGCGACTTGCCCGGCTCGAGCTTGCCGATGACGAGCTGCTTGTTGTCGAAGAGCGGGTTCTCGCTCTTGGTCACGCCGAAGAGGCGATAGAGCGTCGTGGTGCCGTGGTTGGTGACCGTGAGCTTGAGGTTGATCGGGTCGCCGGCGTTGACCTCGTTGTTCGGCCGATCGGTCTCCACCTTCACGTCGACGTTCGCGGGCGCCGACGGCGTCGCGAGCGCCTGCACGTCGGCCGGCGCGTCGCTCCAGTCGACGCCGAGGCCCTTGAGCTCTTCGGCGAGCTTGTCGACCTCCGCCTTGCGCGACTCGACGATGAACGACTTCGCCTGGTGCACCTGGTCGGTGCGCTTGCCCGGCTGCACGCGCGTGAGGAAGCCGTGCGCGAACTGGATGGGGAAGTCGAGCGCGAAGTTCTCGTCGAGGTCTCCGCCGCGCTCGCGCTCCTCGAGGCGCTCCTTGATGGGCAGGTCGTACTTCACGATCTCCGACGGACGCCCGCCGTCCTTGGCGCGCACGTTGGAGAGCGCGCGAGAGAGGTCGCGCTCCTTGATGCCGCTCGAGTCGGCCGTGAGGTCCATCTCGAGGGAGTCGGCCGTCATCGGATCGAGCTCGATGTCCGGGGTGATGCCGACGCCCTGGATCGACACGTCGCCCGGCTCGGTGAGGTACTGCGCGATCGTCAGCTTGAGCGCGGCCTTGTCGGGCAGGTCGGTGAAGACGAGCTGCACGCTGCCCTTGCCGAACGTGGTGTCGCCGATGATGACGGCGCGGTCGTGGTTCTTGAGCGCGCCCGTCACGATCTCGCTCGCGCTGGCGCTCGAGCCGTTCACGAGCACCGCGAGCGGGTAGTTCGGCTCGGTGCCGTCGCCGCGCGCCACCTTCTCCTCGCGGCCTTCGCTCGGGTTGCCGACGGTCGCGACGATGGGCCCGTCGGTGACGAAGGTGTCGACCACCTTCGCCGCCTGGTCGAGCAGACCGCCCGGGTTGCCGCGGAGGTCGAGGACGAGGCCCTTCAGCTCCCCGCTCTTCTTCATGTCGGCGAGCGCGGCCTCGAGGTCGGACGTCGTGTTCGCCTGGAACTGCTTGAGGCGCACGTAGCCGATGCCGCCCTCGAGCATCTTGTGATCGACCGACGCGACGTGGATGACCTCGCGCGAGAGCTCGAACGGCTTCGTGCCCTGCCAGCCGTCGGCGCCGTCGCGGTGGACCCACACGGTGACCTTGGTGCCGGGCGCGCCGCGGAGGTGGTTCACGGCCTCGTTGAGGCCCATGTTGAGCGTCGACTCGTTGTTGATCTTCTGGATGCGATCGAACTTCTTGAGGCCCGCCCGCCCGGCCGGGGTGTTCGGCATCGGGTTCATGACGGTGAGCTGCTGATCGCGGATCGAGATGACGATGCCGAGGCCGCCGAACTGCCCCTGCGTGGAGAGGTTCATCTCCTTGTAGGCGTCGGGCGTGAGGAGCACCGAGTGCGGGTCGAGCGTGTGCAGCATGCCGTTGCAGGCCGCGTATTCGACGTCGCGGAGGTCGACGTCGGTGCCCCGCAGGCCGTCTTGCATGAACGCGAAGGCGTCGCGGAGGTGCGAGCTCACGTCCCAGGGGCCGACGACGTCGTCGACGCGGAACTCTTTCTCCTGCGCGTCGACGCGGATGCGCACCTTCGAGGGGTTGTTCTCCTCGCGGGTGACCATGACCTGCGCGACGTCCTTCTGGACGTAGTCGAGCGCCGAGAGCAGCATCTCCTTCGGCTTGACGCGCTTTGGATCGACGTACCGATCGCGGATGGTCTTGAGCACCTCGTTGACGACCTTGAGTTGCGTCAGGTCGTACGGCGCGGGCTTTTGGTCGGTGACCGCCGGGCTTCCCGCGGCGATGGCGGGCGCGAAGCCCTCCCACAGACCGCCGCCTTCGAGCTTCCCCGCCAGGAACAAAGCCACACCGAAAGCACCGGCGAGGGACAAGCCCTTCGCGAATCGATCGATCATGCGCATCGCCACGAAGTATAGACGGCGCTCGGCGCGGCGCGACGCCGGGCGGCCCGAATTTTTCCGCTGGAGCTCGAGGTAGGGTGCACGCGAGCGCGGCGCGGACGCGGCGTGCGGACAACGTGCGTCGGGGCGAATCTGTTCCAACGGTCGAGCGCGGCTGCCCGCAGTGCGGCGCCCATGCCATGATGCCCACGTTGCGCGCACCTCCTCGCAAGCCGCGGTTCCCCGAGCCACGCCCCGCCAGGGGACCTTTCGCCGAGCGGCGCCCGGCTCCGAGCGCCGCAGCGGAAACGCGGCACGCGCCCGCCAGGTCGGACGACGCGTCCGAGCTCGTGCAGGGCCTACGCGCTGGCCTCGCCGTCTTTTCGCGCCGGCCGGGCGACGTGCTGCGGGTCGTGCACACGCGCGCCGTACGGCACGAGCTCACCGACTTCGCGCGCTTCGCCGCGCGCGAGCGCCTTTCTTTCGAAGAGGTGGCCGACGCAGAACTCGACCGCTTCGCGGAGTCGCAGCACCACGAGGGCCTCTGCGTCGTCACGCGGCCTCGCCGGTGGGCGAACGCGCGCGACGTCGCCGACGCGCTCGGGCGCTCGAAGGGCGTGGCCGTGGCGCTCGACCGGGTGCGCAACCCGTACAACGTCGGCGCGGTGCTCCGCAGCGCGGCGTTCTTCGGCGCGCAGGGAGCGCTCTTCGGCGCTCAAGCGCAGCACCCCGATCTGGCGCCGACGGCGGTGCGGGTCGCGGAGGGCGGCGTCGAGCACCTGCTCCTCGCGCGCACGACGGACCTCGCCAGCACGCTCGCAAAGCTCCGCGAGAGCGGGGCGCGCGTGGTGGGCGCCGACGGGCGGGCGACCGCGCCGGCCGCCGGGTTCGCGTTCGGGCGGCCGCTCGTGCTGGTGCTCGGGCACGAGCGCGAGGGGCTCGGCGAGCGCGTTCGGGCGCAATGCGACGCGCTCGTGGCCATCCGCGGGAGCGGTCAGCTCGAGTCGCTCAACGTCGCGGTCGCGGCGGGCGTGCTGCTCGGGGAGGTCTTCCGAGCGCCCTCCGCGTGAGGGAACTCGCGCGCGGCCCGGCCCGAGGGGCGGGCCGCGCGGGCGAGCGGGCGGTTACTGGCAGCAGTACGTGAGCGCGCCGTTGACCGGGGTCGCGTCGCTGCACGTGAGGCTCGGATCGGCGTCTTCGGGCGTATCGGTGCCCGTGCAGGTGAACCCGAAGGTCGGCCCCGCGTTGTCGCTGCAATCGACGCTGTCGTCCTGCGTGCAGCTCGAGAAGGCCACGTCCGTGGGGAGACAGCAATAGAGCGTGGACCCGGCGTTCCCCGTGATGCCGTAGCTACAGATGAGGGAGGAGTCGTCCTGGTCGGGCGTGTCGTTGCCCGTGCACGAGTAACCGATCGAGGGCGAATCGCACCCGCTGACGGTGTCGTCCTGGGCACAAGTGTCGCTGCTGGTGGAACAACCGACCGCGGCGACGGCGATCAAGAACAGTCCGCTGCAAATGGCGTAGAGCCGGCTCATACGCCGATAATCGACGGCTCAGCTCTCACGCGCAAGGCTTAAATCACGACGAGCGCGCATTCATCTCCGACGAGCGGGCGCAACTGTCAGACGAGCGCGGCATCTCGGCCCGGCGAAGGACAAGCGATCACGCGCGCCGGCCGCGGCGCTCAGCGGCAGACGTTGCCCGACGCCTCGGCGCACGAGCGGCGCACCTCCCTGCCGGAGAGCGACAGGTGGGCGGTCCGCTTCGGATGCTCGCTCGACGATACGAACGTCGACGCCATCGTGAAGGTCTTCCCATCGGCGCCGAACTCGAACGGCTCGAGCCCGACGTCCGACGGACCGATGTGAAGCGCCGACTTGCCGGCCGGCGGCGCCCCGAACTGCCCGCAGAGCGAGCCGATACACTCGAGCGTGCCGTCGGTGTGGAAGCCGCTCAGGCGGGTCGACCAGACCACGCTCGACCCGCGCAGCGTCCCCTCGGCCGCGCCCCCGCAAGTGCCTGCAGGCGCCGCGCGCGCGATCGCGTCGGTGTCCACGTGAGTCGTCCAGAACGCCTTCTTCGCCTCGATGCCGAAGCGCTCGGGCATCTCGTACGAGAGAAGCGCGACGCGGCCGCTCGCCCGCTCGAACCGCAGCACGACCTGCCCGGGACCTACCCGGTACACGCCGTTCCCGGCGCCCATCGGCGTGTCGCTGAGCTGGAGGTTCCCCGTGATGGCGTAGACCACGTCCCAGGTGCCGCAGCCCTCGCCCGCCGCACCGGCCGGCGCGCCGCCCGAGCCCAGCGCGCCCGCGAGGAGCGCCACGCTCGCGCCCGCGACCAGAGCCTTTCGCGCAAGACGAGCCAAGCCGGGGGCCATGCTCATCGCATGTGCAGATTGGGTGCCGCGGTGGAGTGCGCCAGGTCCGCGGCAGACTTCAGGCGCGCGTCAGAGGACGTTGATGCCGGCGCCGACGCGCAGCGCTTCCCAGCCGACCTCTCCGCGCAGAGCCACGGGGCCGATCTTGTAGACGACGCCGGCGGCGCCCTCGAAGTAGACCGGGAACACGTCGCTGTGCGCCGTGGACACCGTGTGCCCGGCGGAGTCGGACACCGAGAAGCTCTCGATGCGGAAGCCGACGTCGAGCTTCGGATAGACCGCGAGGTTGTCCGTCAGCCAGAAGTTCCACACCCAGCCGATGAGCGGCGTCACTTCGTTGTAGTTCTCGGTGTACCCGTCGGCGTAGCCGTAGCTCACGTGGAAGTAGTCGAGGCCCGCCTCGAGCCCCATCTCGTCGTGCTTGCCGCCGGGAAGGTGCAATACGCCCTTCGGCAGAAAATCGTATTGGAAGCGCGCGCCGATTCCGAAGCCCACGCCGAGCCCCCACCCGTAGCCGACGCCGCCGAGGGCCGAGAGCGCTCCCTGCATCGTCGCGCTCGGCGGAAAGGCGGTCGTCTGGTCGGGCGGAGGCGCGGGGGCCACCGTATCGGGCGCGGGCCGCGCGCCGGTCGGACCCTGCGCGGGCTCGGGCTGCGAGGCCATCGCCGTCGTCTTCGCGCCGCTCGCGGCGGCGGGCGCCGGCGCCTGGGCGGCGGCCGGATTGGCGTGGGCGCTCGCGGCGACCAGTACGGCGCCTGCGGTAAACAAACTCGAATGGATGAATCGATATGAAATCATGGCAGTCCTCCTCTCGAATCGTGACGGCGGCGAGCGAACGGATCCCCTCCCGCCGGCCTCGCGAGCCACCGCGAGCCGTCGAGGCGGCGAATCCATACGGAGACATCGATCGCGCCGGCCCCGCCGACGCGCGATCTCTCCCATCGATCGCTCTTAGTCGACCGCGAGATGGACGAGCAAGCCGCAAAGGTATTCACCGCGGCGCTTTGTCACGACAGCACCAGGCAGCGGTGATCGCCGGACAAGAGAGGCCGGCGCGTCAGCGGAGCCACTCGCCGAAGCGCTCGCCCATCATGATGGTGGTGAGGTTCGTATTGGCGCTCGGGATGGTCGGCATGAGGCTCGCGTCCGCCACCCAGAGGCCGCCGACGTCGCCGGGGCCGGCGAGGCCGCGGCCGCCTTCGATCCCGCGCACGCGGCCGCGGCCGTCGGTGGCCGCCTCGGCGAGGCGCGCGTCGTCGGCGCCCATCGGGACCGTGCCGCACGGGTGGTAGCCCGAGTCGCAGAGCCGGCCGATGAAGGCCGAGAGGCGCGCGTCGTCGAGCACGACGCGCTCGGGCGGCCAGAAGAACGTCGCGGCGCCGCGCATCGCGGGCGTCCGCGCGAGGTCCGCGGCGAGCCGCATGGCCTCGACCGCGCGGCGGCGGTCTTCGGGCTCCACGAGGAGGCGCGACTCGATGCGCGGCCGCGCGCGCACGTCGGCCGAAGGAAAGACGATCGTTCCCGATCCGCGGGGCTTGCCCACGCTGCACATGAGGCTCACGAGCGGCAGCGTGGCGAAGGGCAGCGGCACCACCGAGCCGGGCTGGAGGATCATGTCGTTCGCGAACGGGCCGCCCTTCGACGCGTAGCGCATCACCGTCTGGATGAGCGGGTCGGCGAGCGACTGCCGGAGCACGGGCCGCGGCCGGAGGAAGATCGCGACGCCGGGGTGATCGAGGAGGCGCGCGCCCACCGCTGGCAGGTCCATCACGAGATCGACGCCGAGCCGCTCGACCTCGCTCCGCGGGCCCACGCCCGATCGCAGCAAGATGCCGGGCGTGGCCGTGGCGCCGGCCGCGAGCACCACGCGGCGCGCCGCGATCTCGTGCACGCGCCCGTGCGTCTCGACCTCCACCCCGCGCACCCGACGGCGGCCCGTGCCCGCGCCGAAGAGGACGCGCCGCACGACGGTGTTCGCCAGGATGCGGAGGTTCTCGCGCGCGCGGACCCGCGGCGTGAGGTAGCAGCGCGCGACGCTCATCCGCTGCCCGCCGACCTTGTTCATGGCGTGCGGGCCCCAGCCCGTCGTCGTGGGGTCGTTCGAGTCGTCGGCGCGCGGGAAGCCGAGCGAGGCGCACGCCTCGAGGAAGCGCGCCTGCCACGGCGTGAGCTCTTCGGGCGGGTGCCGGCGAATGGGCAGCGGGCCGTCTTGCGAGTGCCATTCGCTCCGCACGTCGAGGTCGTTCTCGAGGCGCTTGAAGGCGGGCAGGCAATCTCGCCACCCCCACTCGCGAAGGCCCAGCGACGCCCACTCCTCGTAGTCGGCGGGCTGCCCGCGAAGCGCGATGCACGTGTTCACGGCAGACGACCCGCCGACGACGCGCCCGCGCGGAAACCAGAAGAGCGGGTGCCCCGGCCGCGCGCGGTGCATCTGCCCCCAGTCGTGCCGGCGCATCGAGTTCCGCGTGCCGTCGAGGAGGTCGGCGGGCAGGCCCGCGGCGTCGGGGTAGTCGGGGCCCGCCTCGAGGAGGAGCACCTCGCGATCCGAGCGCTCGGTCGCGCGCGCGGCGATGACCGCGCCCGAGGAGCCGGCGCCGACGACGATCGTGTCGACCTCGCTCTCACTCGCCCGCATACGTCCAGGATTCGTTCATCGCGCCGCCGTCACCGGAGCGACCCGTGTACTATGGTTACGTGCCCAGAACTGCTTTCGTTACCGGGGGAACGGGCTTCCTCGGCCGCCACCTCGTCGAGCAGCTCGTCACCCTCGGGTGGCACGTCGTCGCCCTTCATCGCCCCTCGTCGGACGTCCGGCACCTGCGCGAATACGGGGTCGAGCTGGTCGACGGGACCGTGACGAACCTCAAGTCGGTGCGGCGCGCGATGCCCGCGTCGTGCGACGCCGTCTTCCACGTGGCCGGCGACACGAGCCTCTGGTCGGGCGGCGACGCCGAGCAGACCCGCGTGAACGTGGAGGGCACGCACCACATGGTGCAGGCCGCGCTCGAGAAGGAGACGAAGATGTTCATCCACACGTCGAGCGTCTCGGCGTGGGGAGCGCAGCCGGCCGTGCCGTTCGACGAGACCGCCTCGTCGCGCGCGCTCGACTCGGCCATCAACTACGAGCGCACGAAGTACCTGGGCGAGCTCGAGATCGAGCGCGGCATCGGCCGCGGCCTCCGCGCCGTCATGCTCTGCCCCGGCGCGGTCGTCGGCCGGTACGACAAGACCGGGTGGGCGCGCCTCATCCGCCTCGTCGCGGCGGGCAAGCTCCAGGGCGTGCCGCCCGGGGGCGCCACCTGGGCCGGCGCGCGGCAGGTCGCGAGCGCGCACATCGCCGCGGTCGACTATGGCCGGCCGGGCGACCGCTACCTCCTCGGCGGCGCCGACGCCTCGTTCCTCGAGGTCATCGCGATGATCGGCGAGCTCACCGGCAAGAAGGTCCCCGCGAAGCCCCTCGCCCCGTGGGTCGTGCGCGCCCTCGGCCGCGTCTCGCAGTGGGGCTCGGCGTTCACCAGGCGCGCGCCCGACGTCACGCCGGAGATCGCGGCGTCGACCACACGCCCGGCGCAGCACTTCAAATGCGACAAGGCGATCGAGGAGCTCGGCTACCAGGTCGCCGCGCTGCCCGACATGCTCCGCGAGTCGTACGACTGGCTCAAGGAGCAGCAGCTCGTCCCCGCGGCGCGAGCAACGTGAAGGTCAGCGCGCCTTGCGGGCGCGGTGGGCGCGCCCAGGGATCTTCGCGAGGGTCCCGGACTCGTACAGCTTGCGAAGCTCGTGCTCCATCGCGCGGCCGAAGATGAGGCGCACGGCCTCCATGCCCATCCCGCGGAGCTGATCGAACCCGGGCCCGAAGTCGCGCGGCGCGATGGCCCCGTCGCCGAAGCGCTGGACGAACATCTCCACGAGCTCGCTCGCCGCGCGCGTCACGTGCTTGCGCACCACCGTCTCGGCGCGCGTGGAGGTCGAGAGAATCGATGCCCGCGCCCTCGAGGCGCATCGCCATCTGGAGGAGGGCGGGGCTCTCGACCAGGTACACGTCGCCGCGCCGCTCGATCACCCGGGCGCGGATCAGCTCGGAGACGAGGCCGGGCCGGCGCGTGCCGGCGAGCTCGTAGAGGCCTTCCTCGTCGACGGTCCGCGGCTGGTCGTTGGCCCAGGGGGCCTGCACCTGCTGCTCGACGCCGAGCCACTCGGCCAGGTCGACCTCGCCGCGGTCGATGCTCGTCAGGAGATCGCGGATGGCGTCGATGCGCAGGCCGCGGTCCTGGAGCTGCGCGATGAGCTTGAGCCGCTCGAGGTGCGATGGGCCGTAGTAGGCGACCCGACCCCGAATCTCCGGATGCATGAGCGCCCCGCGGGACTGGTAGAAGCGGATGGTGCGGCTGGGCACCTTCGCGACCGCGGACAGCTCGTCGATCGTGTACTCCCGCGGCGACGCGTCTTCGGGGGTCGGGCTGGGGCTCATCTCCGGGGCGGAGCCCTGTTCTAGCAGCATCACGCCATCTCGCGAACGATGTCGGTCACCTTGCCCGAAAGGCCCCCGCTCTTGCTCGCGAGATCGGCGATGTGCGCCAGCGCCTTCCGGAGCGTCCGGCCCCAGGTGTCGGTCTTGTACTCGACGGCCCACTTCGCGCAGATGGCGCGGACCTCGGGCGCGATCTCGCGAAGGCGCGGCGGCGCCAGGCTCGGGAACAAATGGTGCTCGATCTGCCGGTCGAGCCCCCCGCAGAGGATTGAGATGGGCCGGCTGACCTCGTAGTCGTTCGTCGCCTCGACCTGCATCGCGTACCACTGCCCCTTCCCGTGGGCGCGCGTCCCCTCCGGCCAGCTCTTCACGTCGTGCCCGACGTGCCCGCAGAAGATCGTCGCGGCGGAGTAGACGTCGCGCATCACCTCGGCGAGCGCGTTTCCGAGGAGCACCTTCAAGAACAAGGGCCCCGCGAGGAGCGGGAACAGGACGAAGTTGTAGAGGTAGTAGGGCGCGTACTTCCGCAGGGCCTTCCGCAGCGCGGCCCGGCGGCTCGCCATCGACCGGTCGGGCAAGAAGTGGAGCGGCCGGTCCTCCGGCGCGATCGCCTCGCTCAGCCCCGTGACGTGCGTGTTGATGACGAGTCCGAAGAACGGGAAGATCAGCGCGAGCGCGAAAGGGAGCTGCCATCGGTGTCCGGCGTTGTGAGGGGTCTGCGTGGTGAGCCGCACGGGCCCGAAGTCGATGTCGGGGTCGCGGCCGGCGACGTTGGTGTTGCCGTGGTGGCGGACGTTGTGAGCGAGGCGCCACGACTCCTCGTCGATGGGCACGTCCCAGCGGAAGCCCTTCGAGGCGAAGGACTCGGCGCCGGGGAGGCGGTCGTACGCGCCGTGCAGCGCGGTGTGGCCGATCTCGGTCGCCTGGAGCTGCTTGTGGATCCAGAGCGCGCCCACCCCGAGGAGGAAGGTCACGGGCTCGGGGCTGAGGAGGATGAGGAGCCGCCCGGCGACCTCCATTCCGAGCGAGAAGCGATTGAGCTTCTTCACGTACGCGACGTCCTCGGCGCCTACGCGCGCCATCGTGCGCTGCTTGAGGGCGTCGAGGTCCTCGCCGAAGCGCCGGTAGCGCTCTTCGTCGGGCATGGCCGCGGCGACGGCGGGGGATTCGGGCTGCGAAAACGGGGGGATCGGTGCGCGCACGATCGCGCGCGCGTGGGATGATTCGACGATCATCAGCGCCTCCTGAAGGGCCGTGGAGCGCGCGCCCGGCTCGGGGCGTGCGCGTAAGACGCGCGACTCACCCGCGACCTCGCGGGTGACCTCAGCGCGTCATCTATCGTGAACCATCTATAACTGTGACACCTGTAACTGTCAACGTGACGACGGACGATTCGTTCGCTTGCCAACGAATCGGGCGCCCGAGGCGCCCTTTTTCAGGACCGGCGCAGGACGACGCAGGCCGTGAGGCCGCCGATGCCGAGCATCAACTTCACCCCGACCTCGCCGCACAGGGGCTGCCCCTCCCGGACGATCGCCTCGGGCCGCTTGACGCGCGCGTGAACCTCGCCCGCCGGGATGCCCGTGGCGAGCGCGGTCTCGCGCGCCAGGCCGAGCGCCAGCGCGGTCAGCTCCCACCCGCCGGAGTTGGCCATGCCGTGCCCGAGCTGGCCCTTGCGCGCCGTGACGAGCGTCTTCTCGCCGACGAAGTCCTCGACGAGCGAGAGCTCGTTGAGGTCGCCCGGCGTGCCGGTCGCGTGCAGGTCGATGAGCGCGACGTCCTCCGGCGTGACGCGGGCCTCTTCGTAGGCGCGGGAGATGGCGCGCTTGGGACCCGACTTGGACGGCGTGATGATGTGCTCCGCGTCGGACGAGAGGGCCACCGCGTCGACGTACCCGCCGACCGGACGCAGCCCCTGCGCCTCGCACCACTCGGCGTCGCCGACGATCCAGATGCACGCGCCGCCCGAGACGTGCGTGCCGCGGAGCGACGTGAACGGCATGTTCACCTCGCCGATGCCGGGCATGACTCGCGCGGCGTGGAAGGCGCCCACCAGCGCCGAGTCGGGGCGCGGATCGGTCGTGCCGACGATCGCCATCTTCGCTTCGCCGCGGAGGATCGCGTCGCGCCCGCACTTCAGCGCGACGCCGAACGTGGAGCACGCGCCGACCGGCGCCCACGCGGCGCCGTGCACGTCGAGCAGCATCGTGATCTGCGCGGCGGGAGCGTTCTCGATGTTCCAGATGAGGTTGGGGCTCACCGCCGTCCAGGGCGGAGGCGGGCAGCCGATCTCGTCGAGGAGCGCGCGGTGCGCGCGCACGCGCTTGCGGATCGCGTTGAGGTGGGCCTTCTCGTGGTCCTCGTCGTCGGCGCACATCTTCTCGATGGCGGCGAAGCGAGCGAGGAACGCCCGGAGCTCGTCCGACCGGGCGGCCCAGTACGCGTCCCAGATTCTGGAGCGCCTCGGCCCGCGCCTCGGTGTCGACCGGCAGCGAGGCGGGGTCGGGCGGGGGGCCGTCGCCGGCCGGCAGCGCCCGCTCGCCCTCGAAGCGGCGCCGAGCGCCGCAGTGGGCCGGCTGCGCCCAGAAGTGATTCCAGACGCGCGTGGCTTTCTCGAGCGACGAGGCGGCGCGGTAGCTCTCCGGCAGGTCGCCGACGCCCGAGCCGACGTAGACGTGCACCGCGTCATCGAGGCCGCGGACCAGGCTCTCGAGCTTCGGGTCGCACTGGAGCGCCTGAATGGCCGCGCCGACGGCGAACTGCACGTTCTCGCCCATCTTCTGGCGCATGCGGGCGACGTAGGCGTCCCCGTGGCGCGCGGCGATCCACGCGTCGTAGTCGGAGAGCTGGAACGCCGGGTCGCCGATGGCGAAGAGCCCGGCACCGAGCTCGGGCCGGTCGCTCGCGAAAAGCGCCGTCTTTCCGCTGCGCAAGAGGGCCTCGAGCGCCGCCACGTCGCGCGCGCCGGGAGCGACGAGGCCCCACCCGTACACGCCGATACGCCGGGTTCTGGATGCCGCCGAGAGGGACGTCTCCATGGAGAAACTTCGCGATCAGTACTGTCCCGACGGCAAAGGCACAAGCCGGTGTTTGCGGAACGGGGCCTGGAAAGGCGCTTCCGATGCCAGGCTAACGCCCGACCTTGGGTACCTTGCCCGCCAGCACGTCGCCGAGGAAATGGTCGACGTCGGCCTCCGCCGCGGCGTTGTCATAGGCCACGAAGTGGCCGTCGTACGTCCCGTCCGAGGCGTATTGACGCACCACGGCCGTCAGCGGGATAGCGAGCACGGTCGTTGTCGGGCCCAGCGGCACGGCGAGGGGCATCGGGCCGATGGGAGTGCTCGTCAGGGCGGCGGCCCCATCGCCCGCGCTGGCGGGCGGCTGCGCTTCGATGAGCTGGGCCGCGATCGCGAAGGTCGCCTCGGTCACGGGCGGGGCGTAGGTGTCCGCTTCACCATAGGGCTGGAAGACGTGCTTCTGGTCGGCCGCCGCGCCCGGGGTCGTGACCAGGGCGCGGGCGTGGTTCAGCGGGTCGACGCCGTCGAGGTCGTTCTGGAGGAGCCCGAGCACGGGGTGGTAGCTCCCCATCTTCGACGGGTCCTCCTCGAGTAGGACCGGCAGGACGTCCGCGACGTCGACGGGGTTCTGCTTGCCGAGCAGCCCGTCGATGACGCTGGCCCCCTCCCCGCTCAGCACGGCGCCGCGGACGCCCGCCGTGTACGGCATCGCGATGCCGCCCGCCGTCGCGCTCTGCGAGTGGCCCCAGAACGCGACCGACCCGAACTTGATCTCGGCGCCCGTGGGCGACGCGCCCGCCGCGAGGTCGAACCCCGTGGCGAAGCGCACGACCGACATCTGGTCGGCCGCGGCCTGCAGCGGGTTGCCGCGCGCGGCCTGCGGGTTGGCGAAGTTGTAGAAGAGGTCGTCGGACGAGTCTTGCGAGAGCCCGCGCCGCGGACCGGTCTCGACCTGATCGATGGCGAGCACCGCGACGTGGTACGAGCCGCCCGACCCGTCGCCGATCGACGCCTCGCGCGCCGCGACGCCGTCGGTGATCGCGCTCCGGTACGTGCCTCCCGTGCCCGGCGCGTAGACGAGGAGCGGCCAGCCGCCCGCGGGCATCGCGGCGGCCTTCGGCACCGTGAGGTCGAGGCACACCGCCTGGTAAGTCTGCACCTGCGGCGTGCCGTCCGAGGCGAGCACGAACGCGCCGCCCGCGTCCGGCGTGTCGTACGGCTCGGTGCCCTCCTGGAAGAGCGGGATGCGGAGGAGCGCCTGGAGCTCGTCGAACGCGGGGTCGGGCGTGCCGCACGCGCGGTCGCCGGTCGCTTGCGGGCAGGGCGACGGCGCGTCCCCGCAGCGGATCCAGCTCGTCGCCTGCGGCTTGTCGGCCGCGGCGACCGCCGCGACGAGCTTCGGCATCACCGCGGTCGGCGTGCCGACCGTGAAGACGGTGGCGTCGAGGATCGAGCTCGCGGGCACGCCCGCGTGGGTCGCCCAGTCGCGGAGCGGCTGGTACTTCGGCCACTCGGGCGCGAGCGCCGGGTCGGTGGGCGCGGCGGTCGCGAGGAGCGCGGAGAGGTCGGGCGAGACCTGGATCGGCTGCTGGCCGACGTCGAGGATCGAGGTCGAGAGGACGACCGCGTACGTGTGCCCGGGCGTCAGCGGCTCGCCGCGCGACGGGCGGAGGCCGAGCCAGTTGTTGCAGATGTACGCGTTGCGGTCGGTCGTCGTGGTCCAGGTGAACGGGACGTCCGTGGGGCTCGCGGGCTGGGTGACGTCGAGGAAGCGCAGGGCGCCGGCCCCCTTGAGGGTGCCGTTCTGGTCGACCTCCCCGCTGAAGCGGAACAAGACGGTCGCGTACGCGCTGAAGCCGCTGGCGGTCGCGGTGAGGTCGTCGAACCAGCGCTGCACGAGGTCGTAGCCGAGGAGCGCGGCGCCGGGCGTGGGGTGGCCGGTGAGGTTGATCTTGCCGTTCGTGAGGCGCACGTCGTTCGGGAACGGGAGGCGGTAGAAGTCGCCGTCGCCCGTGCCGCGCGGCACGCGGAAGTACGCCTGCGTCGGGCCGCTCGCGTCGCTGCACGTCTCGCCGGGCCACGACGGGATCGCGAGAGGCGCGAGCCCGGTGGTCGGCGGGAACGGCTGGCAGGTCGCCGCGCCGCCATCCTCCGGGTTCCCGCAGCCGAGGCCCCCGAGGCAGTCGTTCGAGGTGACGCACGGCTGGCCCTCGTCCGACGCGCCCTCGGGCATGCACTGGGCCGAGAAGCCGACGAGATCGCAGCGCAGGCCGCGCGCGCACGACGCGTCGCTCGCGCAGGTCGTCCCCTGCGTGCCCGTGCCGCCCGCGGTGCACGTCCGGGCCGGCCCGCAGTACTCGCCGGCCGTGCACTCGTCGTCGAGCGCGCACGCCGCGCCGTCGGCGGTGCACGCGCACGGCGCGCAGGTGCCGGACGTGCACGCGAGGCCCGACCGGCAAACCGTCGTCGCACTGCACGCCTCCCCGACGCCGGCGCCCGCAGCGACGCCCCCTTCGGTCGGCGTCGTGGGGATGCTCGCGTCGAGCGAGCCGTAGATGCCGCCTCCGCCGCCGTCGCACGCGACGGGGGACGCGACGACGAGCGCCGCTGCGATCGCCCAACGCACCCCGCGGCCCCACACCCCCGGCGCGCGCCGAGCGCCCAAGCTTTTCATGATCGAAAAGCGTATCTCGAGAAACGGCCGCGCGGACGAGAAAGTCTGGCGCGCTTTCAGTTCCAGGGCAGGCTGGCCGAATAATCGGCCTCGCCGGGCGCGTCGGGCAGGTAGCACTTGTTCGCGGTGCCGTAGTTGTACGCGAGGCCGATGTTCTTCCCCGTGTAAGACCAGCACGCGCACGTGACTGGCGAGCCCTTGCTGCACACCGCCGTGCCGTGGTCCGGGTCGTCGTCGGTCCAGTCGTTCGAGCAGTACGACGCGTTGCCGGTGAAGGCGGCGCACGCCTCGAGCGCCGTCGTCTGGTTCCAGGTGCTGAGCGGGTTGCAGTCGTAAAACGACTGGCCCATGCCGTCGCTGTGGGTGGTCTGACAGGCGCTGCTGCAGCAGCCCGGCGTGTGGCACGCGCAGCCGCCGGCGTTCGGCGCGGCGGTGTTGCACATGCTCCAGCCCGCGGCGCAGCCGGTGTACATGCACGTCGTGCCGGAGCAGGTCGCGCCCATGCTGTGCACCGTGTCGCAGGTGGCGCCGCACTTGCTGCAGTTGGCGGTGGTGTTCAGCGGCGACTCGCAGCCGTCGGTGTCGGGGGCGGTCTTGTTGCAGTCGTCGTAGCCGGAGCGGCAGCCCGTGTACGAGCAGGTCGTGCCGTTGCAGGACGCGCCCGTGCTGTTCGTGGAGTCGCAGGCGAGGCCGCACCCGGTGCAATTGGCGGTGGTGTTGAGGCGGGTCTCGCAGCCGCCCGTGTTCGGGGCCGCGGTGACGCAGTCGCCCCAGCCGGGCGCGCAGCCCGAGTACGAGCACGAGACGCCGTTGCACGAAGCGCCCATGCTCTCGGTCGTGTCGCAGGCGAGGCCGCAGGCGCTGCAGTTCGCGGGCGTGTTCGTCGGCCCGCAGTCGACGTCCTCGGGGGGCGGAGTGCTCGCCTCGAAGACCGGGCCGGCGTCGGGAACGGGCTGCCCGGAGTCGTCGTCGACCGCGACCTCGTCGCCGGTCGACGTGACGTCGGGCGTCGTGAGCGCCGACGCGTCGGAGGGCCCGGACGCGTCGACGAGGTCGTCGAAGTACGTGCGCTCGACGCCGCCCAGGCAGCCGAGGCCGAGCCCCACGAGCGGCACCGCGAGCCAGGCGAGACGAGCGCGCATCAGAAGGTCCCCCGGAGGCCGGCCGAGTCGCCCGAGAACCAGGGCGCGACGACGATCGCCTGCCCCGTCTGCGGGGGCGCGGCCTTGCCACGACCGAGCCAGATCATCGTCACGCCCGCGACGAGCGCGCCCGCGCCGACGCCATACGACACCCAGGCGGCGGTCGAGGCGGTGTTCGCGCTGTCGTCGTCCGACGAGATCTGCGACCGCTTCGAGTCGGGGCAGCCCATGGCGCCGCACAGCCCGTTCGCGTCGCTGCGATCGGCGTGGTTCTTGACGACGAAGAACGTCCCCACGCCGAGGCCCGCTGCCCCGACGACGACCCCGATCCAGCCGGCGGCGCGAAGGCCCCCGCCGCTGCTCGGCGGCGGCGGCGCCGGGAGCGGCTGCGCGACCGGCGCGGGTGCGGGCGGCGCGATGGACTTGAAGGTGAGGACCGCGCTCTGCTTCGCGCCCTCGCTCACGGCGACGGTGACCGGGTCGGCGCTGGCGGTGGCCGATCTCGGCCTCGAGGGTGTGCGAACCCGGGTTCACCGGGCTCGCGATGCCGACGAGCGCCGTGGAGAACGGCGCGCCGTCGAGGGTGAGCTCCACGTCCCCGGGGCTGTCGCCGGCGAAGTCGACCTTCAGGCTCGGCACCCTCGGAGAGAGCGCGGCGAGCTCCTCGGCCGCGGTCGCCTGGGCCTCGACGAAGGCGTGCGGGGCGTTCGGCGCGAGGTGGTCGCGCTCGATCTTGATGTAGGCCTCCTGCGCTTCCACAAGATGGCCGAGCTTGTTCTGCGCCCGCGCGATGAGGAGGAGGTGCGTCGGCGCGTGCATCAGCGCCTCGGCGCGCGTGCAGAGGTCGAGGGCGTCCTTGTAGCGGCCCTCCTGCATCGCCTTCACGCCCTGCGTGGCCGCGGCGCGCGCGGCCGCGCGATCCTGATCGGTCTGCGCGCGCGCGGGCGCGGCCGAGAGCGCGAGCAAGACCCCCACGCTCGCCACGATCGGCGACAGCCTCCGGCGCCCAATACGCACGATCGAGCACGGTAACACGCGGCCCCGTCGGTCGAGTCGCCAATCCGCACGATCTGGCCCGCGACCGGCATCTGCCCGCATGTGGGCACGAGAGTCCAATCTGCTCGCCTGTGCGCCCCGCCCGCGGGCCTTGGAGGAATGGAAGAGCCTCGCCTATTCTAGAAGGTCAGCCATGCCCCTCGAGACCGGCCACGTCATCGATGGCAAGTACCGGCTCGTCCGCCTCATCGGAAACGGCGGAATGGGGTCGGTCTACGAAGGGGAGAACCTTCTCATCCGGCGCCGCGTGGCGATCAAGATCCTCCACTCGGGATCGATGGCGAGCGCGGACGCGGTGCGGCGCTTCGAGCGGGAGGCGCAGGCGGCCGGGCAGATCGGCAACGACCACATCCTCGAGGTGCTCGACCTCGGGACGCTGCCCGACGGCGACCGCTACATGGTCATGGAGTACCTGGACGGCGAGACGCTCGCTGCCCGCATCGAGCGGCACGGCCGGCTCACGCCGGAGCAGATCGCCCCCCTCGCGCGGCAGTTCCTCACGGCGCTCGCCTCGGCACACGCCGCCGGCATCATCCACCGCGACCTCAAGCCGGAAAACATCTTCATCTTGCGGTCGAAAGCGGGCCGCGCGGACTTCGTAAAGCTCATCGACTTCGGGATTTCGAAGTTCTCTCGCCCCTTCGGCGACGGCGAGCAGCGCATGACGCGGGCCGACGCCGTCCTCGGGACTCCGGTCTACATGTCGCCCGAGCAGGCGCGCGGCGCCCGCGAGACCGACGTCCGCAGCGACATCTACTCGTGCGGCGTCATCCTCTACGAGTCGGTGACCGGCACCCTGCCGTTCGAGGGCGAGTCGTTCAACGACCTCATGTTCAAGATCGCGCTCACCGACGCGCCGTCGCCCCTCACCGTGCTTCCGTCGCTCGACCCGGACTTCGCGTGGCTCATCAACCGCGCCATCGCCCGCGACCCCGAGGCGCGGTTCGCGACGGCGCAGGAGCTCGCCGAGGCGCTCGACGCGTGGATGCGCAAGAACGGGCTCACCGAGACGCTCGCCCTGCCGCGCCCGAGCGACGCGTTCCCGACGAACGCGAGGGCCGGCGAGATTGCGGCGCTGAAGAAGACCGGCACCGAGGAGTCGTGGTCGCACTCCAAGGGCGGGACGATGCCCGGCGAGCGGCGGTCGCGCGTCCCCCGGGTCGCGGTCGTCTCCGCGGCGGGCGCCGTCGTCGTCGGGCTGGCGATCGCCCTCATGGTGCGCGCCGACCCGGCCCCTCCCATCCGCGCGGCCGCCGAGCCGCCGGCCTCCGCCGCCTCCGAGGTGACCGCGGCTGCATCGCCGCCGGCGGCCACGACGGCCGAGAGCCCCGACAAGGCTCCGGCGGTTAAGGCCGCCGCGAGCGCCGAGGCTCCGCTGCCCTCGGCGTCCGTCGCGCCGCCGCCGGCCGCGTCCGCGCCCAAGGCCGCCGCGCACGCCACCGCCGCGCCTGCCGAGCGTCCCAGGCCAAAGCCCGCTGCCGCACAGACCAAAGCATTCGACCTAGGCTATTGATCCAATGAACGAGAAGCGCGCCCACAGCCGCTATGCCCTCTGGTTCCCCGTCACGCTGGACGCAGAATCGAAGCAGGTCTGGGCCGTGTGCAGCGACGTGAGTGCCGGCGGCATCCTCATCGCCGGCAGCGCCGCGCTCCGCATCGGCGACGAGGTGACCGTCGTCTTCCGCGTCCGCCCCGACGCCCCCGAGCGGCGCATCCCGGGCCGCATCGTGCGCGTCGAGCCGCGCGTCGACGATCCGCGCACCGTCTGGCCGCACCGCATGGCGATCGAGTTCCGCGAAGTGGACACCACCCTCCAGTCCGCCTTCGCGCCGGCGTCGTCGCGGCCCCCGCCCGCCTGATGTTTTCGTCGCGGTCGTCGGTGGACCTGACGCCGAACGCGCTCGCGCGGGCGCTGGCCGAGGCGCGGGCGCGGTCCGGCGAGCGGATCCTCGACCTCACCGAGTCGAACCCGACGCGGGCGGCGATTCCGTACGACCGCGAAGCGATCCTGGCGGCGTTCGCGCGGCCGGGGGCGCTCGTGTACGAGCCGGCGAGCTTCGGGCTCGCGTCGGCGCGGGAGGCGGTGGCGCGCGAGCTCTCGGCGCAGGGGCCCGCGGTCGACCCGTCGCGGGTGGTCCTCACGGCGAGCACGAGCGAGGCCTACGCGTTCGCGTTCAAGCTGCTCTGCGATCCGGGCGACGAGGTGCTCGTGCCGCTTCCGAGCTACCCGCTCTTCGAGCACCTCGCGCGGCTCGAGTCGGTGCGCGCGGTCCCCTACCGGCTCGCGTACGACGGCGGCTGGCACGTCGACCTGCCGTCCCTCCGCGCGGCCGTCACGGCGCGAACGCGCGCGATCATGACGGTGAGCCCGAACAACCCCACGGGGTCCTACCTCAAGGCGGCGGAGGTCTCCGCGCTCGCCGAGCTGGGTCTGCCCATCGTGAGCGACGAGGTCTTCGCGCGGTACCCGCTGCGCGCCGATCCGTCGCGCGCGGTCACGGCGCTCGAGGCGACGGGCGCGCCGCTCGTCTTCGCGCTCGGCGGGCTCTCGAAGCTCGCGGCGCTCCCGCAGGCGAAGCTCGCGTGGACGGTCGTCGGGGGGCGCGAGGCGGCGCGCGCGCTCGAGCGGCTCGAGGTCATCGCAGACTCGTTCCTGTCGGTCGGAAGCGCCGTGCAGCACGCCCTCCCCGAGCTCCTGGCGTCGCGCGCCACCGCCGAGCAGGCCATCCTCGCGCGCGCCCGCGCGAACGTCGCGTGGCTCGCGGCGGCCGTCGCGGGGACGCCGGTCTCGCTCCTCGACGCCGAGGGAGGCTGGTACGCGACGCTGCGCCTGCCGCGAACGCGCGCCGAGGAGGCGTGGGTGCTCGAGTTCCTCGAGCGCGACGACGTGCACGTGCACCCGGGGCACTTCTTCGACTTCGAGGAGGAGGCCTACGTGGTCGTCAGCCTGCTCACGCCGGAGGCGACGCTCCGTGAGGGGGCGAGCCGGATGGTCGCTCGGGTGACGGCGGACTGCTAGGGCGGCGCTCGAGCCGCTCGCGCCGCTCGCGCAGCGCGGTCCACGCCAGATAGACGACGATCGTCAGGTTCACGAGGAGCAGCGCCGCGCGGATGGGGCGCGGGTGCCGGATCAGCGACACCACCTCGAGCGGCAAGAGGGCCCCCGTCGCGACCACGACGAGCCACGGCCCCCACCAGTGGCCGTGCAAGAGCGCCCATCCTTCGATGAGCGTGACCGTGCCGTCGGCGAGGAGCGCGACCACGATGGTCTTGAGCGCGCGCCGCGTCGAGGCCTCGACGACGACGCTCGCGAGCCGCAAGCTCCAGGGGTGCGCGTGGAGCCTGAGGTGCGCTGCGAAGCCCTGCATTCGATTGCCGAGGCCCATGTGCATCATCACGAGGATGGTCGCGGCGAAGACGAACCACAGACCACCCTTGACGAGCTTGTACGCGATGATGAGAACGACCCCGCGCTCGCGCCGCACGGCCGCGATTGTAGACTCGGGCAGATGGGATCGCATACGGCGCCGACCGCTATCGCCGCCGGGCTGGTCGCGCTCGCTTGCTTTGCCGCCGCTTGCGGCTGCGAACCATCGAGCACCCCGCCTCCGCCGCCTTCGACCCTGCTCGGGCACAAGGTGCGCCTCGACGCGGACCACCGCCTCCTCTCGTGGTCCACGGCCGGCGCGCCCTACGCGCACGTCGCCGGCCTGGCCTGGCGCACGCTCGAGACGCGGTTTCCCGTCCAGGACAACGGCGTCGAGACGTGGCTCGCGAACTCGCGCTTCGACCCCGCCACCTTCGAGGGCGTCAACTGGCCGCACAACCCCGCGGGCCTGTACGCGATGCTCACCGACTCCGCGGTGCGCTGGTACGCGTTCAGCGGCGACCGCGCGGCCGTGGACCTCGCCCGCAAGGCCCTCGACTACCAGCTCGCGCACGGCACCACGCCCGCGGGCTGGGACTGGCCGCGCGTACCGTACGCCAGCGCGAACGCGGGCGACGTCGAGTACCGCGGCGCCGACGACGACTGGTGCGACTTCTGCGGCAGCGGCGACGGCGCGGGCGTCATCGAGCCGGACAAGGTCGGGGAGCTCGGCTTCGCCTACCTGCAGATGTTCGAGGCGACCGGCGACGCGCGCTACCGCGACGCGGCGATCGCGTGCGCCGACGCGCTGGCGAGGCACGCGCGCGAGGGGGACCGCCTTCGCTCGCCGTGGCCGTTCCGCGTCTACGCGGAGACCGGCGCCGCGCGCGAGGAGTACTCGGCGAACGTGGTCGGCGCGATGATGCTCTTCGACGAGCTCGGGCGGCTGCGTCTCGGCCAGCCCGAAGCTTACGCCGCGGCGCGCGCGACCGCTCTCGCGTGGATGCTCCGCGTGCCGATGAAGAACGACGCCTGGAGCGGGTACTTCGAAGACATCGCCATCGAGTTCGACCCGCAGGCCAACCCCAACGAGATCCTCGCGCTCCGCGCCGCCCAGTGGCTGCTCGCGCACCCCGAGGCGGACCCGGCCTGGCGCGAGCACGTCGAACACCTGCTCGCGTGGTCGGCCGACACGTTCGGCCGCGACACGGCGATCGAGCGCGGCGCGCAGTGGGGGGCGATGGTCATGAGCGAGCAGGCGCACGACATGGCCAAGATGGGCAGCCACACCGCCCGCTTCGGCGCGACCGCGGCGCAGTGGGCCGAGGCGACCGGCGACCCCGCCGCCCGCGAGCTCGCGGCGCGGTCGCTGAACTGGGCGACGTACACCTGCGACGAACGCGGCGTCGTGGCCGTGGGCGAAGACGAGCGCCAGGGCTGGTGGTTCAGCGACGGGTACGGCGACTACATCCGCCACTTCCTCGCGGCGATGGCGGCCGTCCCCGAGTGGGCGCCGCCGGGCGAGGATCACCTCCTGGGCTCTACCTCGCTCGTCGACCGGATCGCGTACGGGCCCGGCCGCGTCGCCTGGCGCACGTTCGACGCCGAGGCCACCGACACGCTCCGCCTCGCGTCCCCGCCCGCCGCGGTCTCCGCCGGCGGCCGCCCGCTCCACGAGCGCACCGACCTCGACGGGGAAGGCTTCGTCTCCCTCCCCTCGCCCGCGGGCGGCGTGGTCCTCCGCGTGCGGCACCGGAGCTCGAGCGTGGTGGTCGATCTCGCCGCCGGCCGCGCGCCCTCCGTGGTCGCCGGGCATTGACGGCGGCGCGAACGCGAGGGAAAAACAGCGGGCGTCATGACCGCCTCACCTGAACGCGCCGCCCTGGTCGTCGAGGGCGGCGCCATGCGCGGCATCTTCGCCGCGGGCGTCCTCGACGTCTTCCTCGAGCAGCGTTTCCAGCCGTTCGACCTGGTCCTCGGGGTCTCGGTCGGCGCGTCGAACGCCCTGTCGTTCCTCGCCGGCCAGCACGGGCGCACGCGCCGCTGCTTCCTCGACCAGATGTCGCGGCCCGAGTTCATCGACCCGTGGCGCACGCTCCGCGGCGGTCACTGGATGGACCTCGACTGGCTCTGGGACGCCATCGAGCGCGAAGACCCGCTCGACCGCAAGGCCGCCGCCGCCAGCGGCGTGGAGTACGCGCTCGTCGCGACCTCCGTGCAGACGGGCGAGCCGCGGTACCTGGTGCCCGGCGCGGCCGACATGCTCGACGCGCTGAAGGCGTCGTGCGCCTTTCCCCTCCTCTACAAGAAGACCGTGACCTTCGGCAGCGAGAGCTTCGTCGACGGCGGCCTGAGCGACCCCATCCCGGTGCGAGAGGCGTACCGGCGCGGCGCAGGCACCATCATGGTCATCCGCTCGCGCGCGGCGCACGTGGTGAAGGAGGCGCGCGTCGCGAACCGCCTCGGCGCGTGGGCCCTTCGCAAGGAGCCGGGGCTCGTGAAGGCGTGCCGGTCGGCCTCGTCTTCGTATCGCGACGCGGTGGAGTTCATGATGGCGCCGCCCGAGGACTGTCAGGTCGTCCAGGTGGCGCCGGCCGTGGCCCTCGCCACGACGCGCACGTCGCGCGACCGGGCCGCGCTCCACCGCGACTACGCGCTGGGGCGAGCGATGGGCCGCGACGCCATGGAGCGGTTCGAGCGCGCGCGGGGTCGCGCGACGCTGCCGCTCGCGGGCTGACGGGCCCCGCGCGTTTTTCGCGCAACGGCTCCCGCTTCCTGCCCGATGGGCAGAGAAAAGGAGCCGACATGCCAGCAGACCTCGAGAAGAGACTCCAGGCGATCGCCGCCGAGCGCGCGCGTCAAGACGCGCAGTGGGCGCGCGCGCGCCAGGCGCTCGCTGCCTTTGCGTCCCGCCAAGCCGAACCCGTGCTCGTCCCGCGCGCTGCGCTCGAGGAGCTCGACGCCCTCGTCCCTGCCGGCGCGGCCATCCCCGGCCTGCGCGCCTGACCCTCGAAAGGATCCCCATGAACACTTCCACGGTCACGGCGAGCAACCCGCTCCAGGCGGCCACGGCGTCGTTCGACGACGACGCCGCCAGCATCAGCGAGATGAGCTCCGTCACCCCCGACGCGCTCATGGCGTACTGCCAGTCGCGCCTCGACTCGATCGACGGGCAGATCACCGACTCGTTCAACTCGCAGTCGCAGACCGCGAGCACCATCAACGTCATCGACCAGGTCGCGGGTGACCTCCGCAACTACGGCTCCGACCAGACCGATCCGAACACCGTCCGGTCGATCGAGAGCGAGTACCAGCAGGCCATCCAGACCATCCAGGCGACCGATCCCGGTTCGCCCGCGCTCGCGAAGCTCATTCCCAGCTACAACCAGCTCGTCTACTCGGGCGACGGCGGCGCCGCGTTCGTCGCTCAGAAGAACGGCACGGCGGTCGATCCCACCGCGCCCGACTTCATCGACGAGACGCAGTACGCCCCGCAAGACAACTCGACGCAGGGCGACGGCAGGCTGAGCGCCACCGAGCTCGAGGCCGCGACCACCACCCTCACCGACGCCGCGAGCGATCTCAACTCGAGCACCGAGCTCGCGATGGTGAACCTCCAGTCGCTCATGTCGCAGCGGCAGACGGCCATCTCGCTCACCACGAACCTCGTCCAGTCGCTCGGCGATCAGCTCGACAAGATCGCCGACAACATCGGAAAGTGAGATGGACACCTCCCCCGCGGGCTCGAGCGCGAGCGCCTCCACGGCGCCGCAGCTCGGGGCGTTCGACGACACGATGAGCGATCTCTATGGCCTCCTCACCGAGCTCGGGGCGCACGTCACCGAGAACGGCGAGACCGAGGTCCAGGAGGATCAGAACGAGGAGCACCAGGCCGAGGAGCAGCAGCAGCAGGCGCTCCAGCAGGCCCAGGCCAACCAGGCCAACTCGGGCGACGGGTTCTTCGCGAGCCTCGGGCACTTCTTCAGCGACGCGTGCAGCGACATCGCGAACGGCCGCTTCGGGAGCCTGTTCGACGACATGGGCCGGGACGCCAGCGCGATGTGGAACAGCCCCGCGTTCTGGAGCGATCTGGAGCACGGCCTGGAAGACGTCGCGATCGTCGCGGGCGCGGTCGCGACGACCGTCGTCACGCTGGGCTCGGGGTCGGGCGTCGCGACGATCGGCGCGGTCGCGGCCATCACGGCCGCGAGCGCGGGCGCGGCGGCCGGTTGCTCCGAGGCGCGGGTGAAGACCTTCGCGGCCGACGCGAAGGACGACGAGGCCGACGCGGCGTCCGCGGGCGCCCAGATTCACCAGCTTCAGAACGTGACCGACGAGGTGGTCGACGACGTGAAGGACCGCGAGAAGGGTACGCAGCAAGAAGCGAAGACGATCGGTCAGGCCATCCAGACCAACGACGAGACCACCGTCGCCCCCGCGGCGACGGTCGTGAGGGGGTGAACATGAGCATCGGGGCCATCAGCGGGGACCTCGGCGCGCAGGCCGCGGCGCTCGCGATCCAGAACGGAGAGGACGAGCGGCGTACGGGGCACGAGGAGCGCGACGCGGCGTACGCCGTCGAGGCGCACGACGACGCCGAGCAGGTGCAGACCCTCCACGGCGAGGCGTCCGACTTGAGGATGCAGGGAGGGTTCGACATGGCCGCGGGGTTCGTCACGGCAGCCGCGAAGGCCGCGTCGCCGGTGGCGGGCGCCGCCATGGAGGGCATGCAGAAGGCGGGCGACGACCTCCTCGCGGCGAGCCAGAAGGACGACGACGCGGACGCGGCCGCCGACAAGGCCGCGGCCGATCAGGCCGAGAACGCCGCGAAGGACGCGGGCGAGCGAGCCACCGACGCGACCTCGAACATCAACGCGGCGCTCGACTTCGATCGCAACTACCAGGCGACCGAGGCGGCCGTGGCGCAGGCGGCGTTGCACCGCGCGTGAGGGCGTGCAAGAGCCGGCAGGGATGAAGCTCTACACGAAGACGGGGGACGACGGCACGACCGGCCTCTTTGGGGGCGGTCGGGTGCCGAAGGCCAGCCCGCGGGTCGAGGCGTACGGCACGGTCGACGAGACGAACGCGGTGATCGGCGTGGCCCGGGCTTCCGGGCTGCCGCCGGTCATCGACGCGGTGCTCGAGCACGTGCAGGCCGACCTCTTCACGCTCGGCGCCGAGCTGGCGTGCGTTCCGGGTCGCGAGTCCAAGCTTCACATGACCCTCCTGGGTGAACCCGACATCCGTCGTCTCGAGCTGGCGATCGACGACGCCGACGCCGCGTGCGAGCCGCTCAAGACCTTCGTGCTCCCGGGCGGCAGCCCGCAGGCCGCGGCCCTGCACCTGGCCCGCACCGTCTCGCGCCGCGCCGAGCGCGCGACGCTCGTCGTCGACGACGCCCCTGTGCGCCGCGAGGTGCTCGTGTACCTGAACCGCCTCAGCGACCTGCTCTTCGCGCTCGCCCGCCGCGCGAACGTCCTCGCGGGCGTCCCCGACGTCCCCTGGGCTCCTCGAGCCGGCTGACCGCCGACTCGGTCTCAGGCCGCTTCCTTCTCGAACTTCCCCGCGAGGATCTTGCGGCCGCGGTGCAGGCGGCTCATCACGGTGCCCACGGGCACGCCGAGCTGCTCCGCGGCGTCCTGATAGGTGCGCTGCTCCAGGTCCACCAGAATGACCGCGGCGCGGAA
The DNA here is from genome assembly GCA_963797395.1 of uncultured delta proteobacterium. Classification (GTDB taxonomy): domain Bacteria; phylum Myxococcota_A; class Polyangia; order Polyangiales; family Polyangiaceae; genus Palsa-1150. The sequence continues at coordinate 872,165 of CAWCPA010000006.1, read as the reverse complement.
GCCGGGTGGCAAGGCCTCGAGCGTCCGGCGCGTCGCGCTGCTCATCGCGCCGGTGCCCTTGTCGGGCGAGCCGAAGGGCTCGGGGATGGTCCAGGCGTGCGGGTCGCTCGCGAGGTGGTGGAGCGCCTTGCGCTCGCGGCGCTGGCGCCGCCAGCGCGTGACGAAGACGCTGAACAGCACCTGGAAGGCCCAGGCCGAGAGGCTGCTCCCCCGCTCGTACTGGTGGGCGAAACGGAGCGCGCGCTCGATGGTGTCCTGCGCGAGATCGTCGGCGGCGGCGGGATCGCCGCAGAGGCGGAGCGCGCGAGACCGGAGGCGGGGAAGCAAGGCGACCAGGCCGGCGCGAAGGTCCGCGTCGACGGGGCCGGAAGCAAGGGGCGAAGCGTGAGCGGGCATCGAGGTGTTCTCCGTGGTCGAGCCCTGGACGACCCATGCTTTGGCAAGGGGGGTGCCACGGAGCTCTGCCGCGTAAGACCTCGAAAGGACCTGTCTTTGCGCGCCACTCCACCGCAGCGCGCGTCTGGGGGAACAAGCCTGTGTGTCCCTCCGGCAACGCCAGGGGTCGTCGAAACCCGCGGGGCAGACGTCCGGAGTCGGCCCCGTCAGCTCGCGATCGTGCGTGCCGCGACGAGCGAGTCGGCGATCTCCGACGCGAGCATGCCGCGATCGGCGTTCGCGTGGGCGCGCGTCCAGGCCTCGCCGGCCATCGCGTGCAGCATGACGCCCGCGCACGCGGCCTCGAAGCCCGGGAGCTTGCAAGCCATCGCGCCGATCACCCCGCCGAGGACGTCGCCCGATCCCGCCGTGGCGAGCGCCGGGCACGAGATGGGGCTGACGGCGAGGCGCGCGTCGGGCGACGCGATGATCGTGTGTGCGCCCTTGAGCACCACCACCGAGCCGGTGGCGGCCACGAGCTCGCGGGCGGCGCGGAACCGGTCGCCCTCGACCTGCGCGACCGTCTTGCCGAGGAGGCGCGCGAGCTCGCCGGGGTGCGGCGTGAGGACGGCGTTCTTGGCGGCGAGGAGCACGCTCGGGCGGCCTGCGAACATCGTCAGCGCGTCGGCGTCGACGACGACGGGGCCTTGCCACGCCGCGAGCACGTACTCGACGGCCACGCGCGCGTCGTCGCCCAGGCCCAGGCCCGGCCCGATCACGACCGCGTGCTTGCCGCGGAGCAGCCCGTCGAGGCTCTCGCCGATGGCCTGCGGGTCGATGCGCGCGGTCATCGCCTCGAGGATGTGCGACTCGATCGCGCTGGCCGCGTCGGGCCACGTGACGATCGTGGCGACGCCGGCCCCCGCGCGGAGCGCGCCTCGCGCGACGAGCTGCGGGGCGCCGACCTTCCCCGCCGAGCCGGCGACGACGGCCACGTGGCCCGCGGAGGTCTTGTGCGCCCCGGGCGGGCGCGCGGCGATGAACCCGCCGAGGTCGCTCGGGTCGAGGCGCTGGCCGGAGCCGCCCACGTGCGCGACGAGCGACGCCGGCACGCCGATGTCGACGACGAACACCCTGCCCCCGAGGCTCGCGCCGCTCGGCGTGAGGAGCCCGAGCTTGTGGTGCGCGAACGTCGCGGTCACCTTGGCCTCGACCGCGACGCCCAGGGGCGCGCCGGTGTCGGCGTCGAGGCCGCTCGGCAGGTCGACCGCGAAGCGCGGGCCCCGCGAGTGGTTCATGGCGACGACGACGTCGGCGAGCCAGCCCTCGATCGGCCGATCGAGCCCGGTGCCGAAGATTGCGTCGACCACGACCTCGTCGCGCGCGAGCGCCTCGGTGAGCGGGCCGAGCGCGGAGTTGGGCGGGAGCCACTGCACCTCGCCGCCGATGCCGCGCCAGGCGTCGAAGTTCGTGCGGGCGTCGCCCGTCACGCGATCCGCGTCGCCGACGAAGAACAGGACCGGCGTGGCGCCCCGCACGAGGAGGTGGCGCGCGACGACGAAGCCGTCGCCCCCGTTGTTGCCCGGGCCGCAAACGACGACGGGCCGCGCGCCGCGCACGCCCTCGGGGCAGAGCTCGCGCACGAGGACGTCGGTGGCGCCGCGGCCCGCGTTCTCCATGAGCACCGCGCCGGGAACTCCGCACTGCGTGATCGCGTGCGCGTCGAACGCACGCATCTGGGCCCTCGAGAGCACAGGCGTCATGGCGCGCGACCATAGCCCGCACGCCCGAGCGATGCGAGGGAACGAACCGACTTCGAACGAGCCGCGCGGCTTACGAGACGAGGGGTGTCAGCCGCGCGACGTCCCGCGCTCGCTTGGCACCCAGACGCGGAAGAGGGTGCCGCCCGCCTCGGTCGTCTCGACGTCGATGGCGCCCCCGTGAAGCTCGACGATCGCGCGCGCCAGCGACGGCCCGAGGCCCAGGCTGCCGTGACGGCGAGCGCGGTCGGCGTGCTTGAAGGCGTCGAAGATCTTCTCGCGGTCGGCGGCGGCGATGCCGCGCCCGGTGACCTCGACGTCGATGTGGAGCTGGTCGCCGCTTGCAGGAATGGACGCCCGCACGGTCACGTGCCCCCGCTCGGCGAACCGCGCCGCGACCAGGATGATGGCCGTGAGCGCCTGGGTGAGGCGCGTGGCGTCGGCGATGACCTGGGGCACGCCAGGCTGGATCTCCCCGACGATTTCGACGTTCATGCCCTCGACCAGCGGCCGCGCGTCGAGCACGGCGGGCATCACGACGTCGCCCACGCGGGTACGCTCCGGCGACACCGTGAGCTCCCCGGCTTCGACCCGCGCCGCGTCGAGGATGGTGTCGATGAGATAGAGGAGCTCGAGGCCCCGCTGCTCGATGATGGCCACGCTCTCCTGCTGGCCCTCGGTGAGGGGGCCGCGGGAGACGAGGCCGGCGAACCCCAGGATCGCGTTGAGGGGCGCCTTCAGGTCGTGGCTCATCGACGCGAGGAAGAAGCCGCGCATGCGCTCGGTCGCGGCCCGGGCGTCGATCACGCGCTGCTGCGCGCTGGCGAACTCGCGGAAGACGCCCCCGAGCTCCTCGATGGCGCGCAACAGGTCCGCGACGGAGAGGAAACGCGCGTCGCCCAGGATGCGCCCGCCGCGGAGGACGTCGGCGACGCCCGTGGCCTCGAGCTCGCGCTCGGCGAGGGCGACGTCGCTGGCGAACGCGTCCCCGACTCGCCACCCGAGCATCGCGGCGAGCGCGACGGCGACGAGCGCGAGGGCGGCGTAAACTCCCGTGCCCAGGCTGATGCGGGCGGTCTCGAAGCGGACCTTGGCGTGGCCGTCGGCGAGGGGGACCGAGAGGACGGTCTGGCCCTCGTCGGTGCGCGTGGCCGAGAAGAGCTCCGACGACCGCGACAGGTCCACGTCGTAGCCGTAGGCCCGCGCGGCCTCGATGACCTGCTTGCGCCCGCGCGTGTCGCCGTCGACCGAGTCGAGCACCCCCTGCGCGAGCTCCGCGGCGTCGTTCTGGCGCGACGAGGTGTCGAACGCGCGGAGGTGGGCGTGCACGAGGAGGGACGCGCCGAGGGCCACGAAGGCGACGGGCGCCACGACGGCCGCGAGGAGCCGCCGCCGGACGCGCGCCGTGCGACGGTCGGGGGTGCCGAGGAGCTCGATGGCGTCGCCCGAGGCCGCGACGGGCACGAGCTCCAGCACCCGCGCGACCGTCGCGCGCATCATGACGTACGCCGGCAGCGCCGCGACGCTGGCCATGGTGAGGGCGAGGAGGGCCAGCTCCACCTGCGTGTAGAGGTCGTTCGTCTCCGGCCGCAGCGGCGGGAAGAGCGTGGCGCTCGCGAGGGCGAGCGTACCCACGAGATCGATGGCGACGAGCCGCCACGGCGCGCCGTAGAGCACGTGCACGTCGCGGGGCTCCACGTGCGACGCGCCGACGGTGAGCTCGAGGAGCAGCGGCCGGAACTGCCGGCCGACGAGGGCCGTCGCGACGACCATGAGGCCCGCGATCGCGACCGCTCCCCACAGGACGAGCGGCGCGCTCCCGTCGACGACGCTGGGGTCGAGGAGGAGGAGGCGCGGGGCGAAGACGACGACGAGGAGCTCCACCGCTCCCCACGCGAGGAGCTGGATCGCGACGAGCCGCGCGACGAGCCGACCCGCGCCCCCGCTCATGACGCCTTCTCCGCCATCTTCTCGTCGCCCTTGTCTTCGCCCGCCCATGCCGGGAGCAGGACCTCGAAGGTCGAGCCCTTCCCGAGCTCGCTCTCCACCCGGATGAGGCCCCGGTGCACGTGCACCAGCCGCCGCGTGATCGCCAGCCCGAGCCCCGTGCCGCGCCGCCGGCCGCGCTCCTCGCTCGTCTGCTTGTACTCCTCGAAGATGACCGCGCGCTCCTGGGCGCTGATGCCCGGCCCCGTGTCGCGGACGCGGAGCCGCGCGAAGCGGCCCTCGCGGCCCACCTCGACGACCACCTCGCCCCTCTGGGTGAACTTGATCGCGTTGCCGACCAGGTTGGTGAGGATCTGCCGAACGCGCTTGGCGTCCGCGCGGGCGTACACGTCGACCGGACCCTCGAGGCGCACCGCCACCGGTCGCGAGCCGACGAGGCCGACCGCCTCGCGCACGACCTCGAGCGCGACCCCCGCGAGGTCGACGCGCGCGCGCGTCAGTCTCAGCTGGCCGCTCTCGAGGGCGCTGAGCTCGAGGATGTCGTTGATGAGATCGAGCAGGTGCTTCCCCGACCCGCGAATCTGCTCGACCTCTTCGCGCGCCTCGGGCGAGAGCGGGCCGTCGACCTCGGTCATGAGGACGTCCGCGAAGCCGAGGATCGCGTTGAGCGGCGTGCGGAGCTCGTGGCTCACGGCGGCGAGGAAGGCGGCCCGGTCGCGGTCGGCCGCGCGCACGCGCGCGAGGTCGCTCTTGTAGCCCGACTGCGCGGCGGCGAAGCGCCCGACGAGGGCGTTGAATGCGACCGTGAGGGCGCCGACCCCGTCCATGGTGCGCACGGGAACGGGCTCGCCGGTGGGCTCGGAGCGGACGTGGACCATCCCGCCCACACGCTCGGCGACGAAGCGGACGTCGCGGTTCGCGTCGCGCGCGACGGCGTAAGCGACCGCGGCGGCCACGCCGATGAGCAGCGTGGTCAGCGCCACGAGCGCGCGAAGGAGCGCCGGGGCCGCGTCGGGGGCGCTCGGCTCGCGCGCGAACGCGGCGAGCATGGGCTCCTTCACGAACCCGCGCGTGTTGACGCGCTCCGTGGCGAAGCGCGCGCGCCCGAGGCCGGTGACCGCCTCGCCCGAGGGGCTGCCCGCGATGCGACGCAGGGCGGCGCGATCGGTCATGCCGAGGCTCGCGTCGTAGAGCACGTCGCCCTCGCGCGAGATGACCACGAATTCGGCGCCCGTCTTGCGTGCAGCGAGCTCCATGACCTCGAGCCATTCGCCCGTCGGGAGCCGCGAGAGGCGCGCCGCGAGCGTGGTCGCGAGGAGCTCTGCGCGCGCCGCCGCGTGGTCGTCACTGGCCGTCGCCAGGTTCGATACGCCGAACATGCCGATCGCCACGGCCACGGCGAGGCCCACGAGGATCACGATCGCCGGCGCGAGCGGAAGGAGCGGCCATGCCCTGCCGCGGCGCGGCGCGCCGCCGGGTAGCTGCACCCTCACGCTGCCCGCGCCACTCCCTCGTGGTCCGCCTTGCCCGCTGCCCGGGGTCGGGCCAACTTGTTGGGGCGTGGCGAAATGCGACGCGCGCGGCGGCAACGGCGGAGCCGACCCGTGCAAACGTTCCACGTGGGCATCTTATGCTCCGCGTCGGGCGGATGCCCCTTGCACCACGAACGATTGGACTTACGCTCGTGGTGCGTCAAGGATATGGCAATGCGATCCCACCTTCGGCGGTTGGCCTCTCGCATGACGACGAAGACCACCGGCGCCGTCACCCTCGTGATCTACGGATGGAGCGAAAGCCAGCCGGGCACGCTCGCGTGGGTCTTTCCGAGCGTGCGGGCCGCGCTGCGTGCCGTGCGCGCCATGCGCAACGCCATCCGCTGGGCCATCGTGAAGGGCCGCGAGGTCTTCGAGGGTGAGGTCGACATCGACGCGCTGCGCCAGTCGGGCCGCATCCTCCTCGAAGGCGAGGCCTGAGGCGCGCTCGATGACCGCTCTCACTCCTCGAAGGTCGCCCACCCGCCGGTGATGACGACCTCGTCGCGCGCGGGCACACGCACGCGAAGCGCGAGGAGCCCGGGGCGAACGAGCCACCCCTCCGTCACCAGCGTGTCCCCCGGCCACACGGGCCGCCTGAACTGGCCCTCGAAGGTCCGCACCCGCGACGGGTCGCCGCCGCACATCGCCTTGGCGACGTGCCGCACCATGAAGCCGAACGTGCAGAGTCCATGGAGGATGGGCCGGTCGAACCCGACGCTCTTCGCGAACTCGGGATCCGCGTGCAGCGGGTTCCGGTCGCCCGAGAGCCGGTAGAGGAGGGCCTGCTCCGGCGAGGTGACCTCCTCGACGGCGAAGGTCGGCGCGGTCTCCTTCGGGCGCTCGGCGGGCGGCGCTTCCTTGGGTGGGGGCGCGCCGCCGAAGCCGCCCTGGTCGCGGAAGAGCATCGTGGACGTGGTCTCGGCGACCAGCCGGCCGGCCTCGTCGACGCTGCGCGTGTCGACGACGACCTGGGCGAACCGGCGCATGTCGTAGAAGCCGCGAATGGCCGCCGTGGTGGAGAGCTGGCCGCGCGGGGAGAGCGGGGTGTGCACGACCACGCGCTCGGCGTTGTGCACGATCATGGAGAGGTTGCCGCCGCTCTTCGCGAGGAGGTCGAGCATCGGCTGGAACTTGGGGACGACCGCGAAGCTCGGGAGCACCTTGGGGCCGAGGCCCTCGAAGAGCAGATCGAGCTCGTCGCGCTTCGCGCCGACTCCGAGCGCGTAGAGCGCCGCGTCCTTCCAGGTGATCTCGGAGACCGCCGGGGGGCTCCAAACGCCGGCGAGCGACAGGTCGAAGGGCATGGGGGGTGGGGGAGGATGGGCGACGGGGGCTCGGGCCGTCAACGGCCCTTCGTGCGAAAGATGCTATGGCTCGGCCGATGTCGCTGGCCGACCGTATCCCGCCGCGCGTCGGAACGTCGTCCGATGAGCTCCTGGACTTGTTCCTCGGGCACGTGGCGGAGCTGGGCCTCGAGCTCTACCCGGCTCAGGAGCAGGCGATTCTCGAGCTCTTCTCGGGGAACAACGCCATCATGGCGACCCCCACCGGCAGCGGGAAGTCGCTGGTCGCCCTCGCGCTCCACTTCTTCGCGATGAGCCAGGGCAAGCGGAGCTTCTATTCGGCGCCCATCAAGGCGCTCGTGAGCGAGAAGTTCTTCGCGCTTTGCAAGGACTTCGGGGCCGACAAGGTCGGGCTCATCACGGGCGACGCGTCGGTGAACCGCGACGCCGAGATCATCTGCTGCACCGAGGAGATCCTGGCCAACGTCGCGCTCCGCGAAGGCAAGGACGCCGCCGCCGACTGCGTCGTCATCGACGAGTTCCACTACTACGCCGACCGCGAGCGCGGCGTCGCCTGGCAGATTCCGCTGCTCGTCCTCGAGCGCGCCCAGTTCCTCCTCATGAGCGCGACCCTCGGTCCCACCGAGACGTTCGAGAAGTCCCTCACCAAGCTGACGCGCCGGCCCACGGTCACGGTGCGTTCGGGGGAGCGCCCGGTGCCCCTGGCGTTCGAGTACCGCGAGACGCCCCTGCAGGAGACCATCCAGGACCTCCTGCGGTCCGGGAGATCGCCCGTCTACGTCGTCAACTTCACGCAGCGCTCGGCCGCCGAGACCGCGCAGAACCTCATGAGCGTGGACCTCGCGCCGAAGGAGAGAAAGCGCGCGATCGCCGAGGCCATCGAGCAGTCGGGCGTGCGGTTCGACTCCCCGTACGGCAAGGAGGTGAAGCGCTTCCTCGCGCACGGCATCGGCCTGCACCACGCGGGGCTCTTGCCGAAGTACCGCCTCCTGGTCGAGAAGCTCGCGCAGCGGGGGCTCCTCGCCATCGTCAGCGGCACCGACACGCTGGGCGTCGGCGTGAACATCCCGATCCGCACGGTGCTCTTCACGCGGCTCTGCAAGTTCGACGGCGAGAAGACCGCCATCCTCGGCGTGCGCGAGTTCCTGCAGGTGGCCGGGCGCGCCGGCCGCAAGGGCTTCGACGACCAGGGGTACGTCGTCGCGCAGGCGCCCGAGCACGTGATCGAGAACCTGCGCATGGAGCAGAAGGCCGCCGGCGACAAGGCCAAGCTGCGGAAGATCGTCCGCAAGAAGGCGCCCGAGCGCGGGTACGTGCACTGGGACCGCGCCACCTTCGACCGCCTCGTCTCGTCGCTGCCCGAGCCGCTGGTCTCGCGCTTCAAGGTGACGCACGGGATGATCCTCGAGTGCCTCGAGCGCCCGGGCGGGGGCTGCCTCGACGTCGCGCGCATCATCTACCGGTCGCACGAGCGGCGCGCGCAGCAGCGCATCTTCGCGCGGGAGGCCCGGGCGATGGCCGACGCGCTCGTGACCGCCGGCATCCTCGAGGTCGTCGACGGCACCAACGGGAAGCGCGTGCGGGTCCACGCCGACCTCCAGGACGACTTCTCGATCCACCACGCCCTGTCGCTGTGGCTGGTCGACGCGATCGAGGAGCTCAACCCCGAGGCGCCCGAGTACCCGTTCGACGTCCTGACGCTCGTCGAGTCGATCCTCGAGGATCCCGACTACGTCCTCCGGCAGCAGCTCGAGGTGCTGAAGCGCGCGAAGCTCGCCGAGCTGAAGATGGCGGGGGTCGAGTACGAAGAGCGCATCGCGGAGCTCGAGAAGCTCGAGCACCCGAAGCCGCTGCGCGAGTTCGTGTACGAGTCGTTCAACGAGTTCGCGCGCAAGCACCCCTGGGTGAAGGGCGACGACGTGCGCCCCAAGTCGATCGCGCGCGAGATGGCCGAGCGCTTCATGGACTTCAACGAGTACGTGCGGGAGTACGAGCTCGGGCGCGCCGAGGGGACGCTCCTCCGGTACCTGAGCGACGTCTACAAGGCGCTCGTGCAGACGGTCCCCGCGCCGGCCAAGACGCCCGCCGTCGAGGAGACGGAGATCTTCCTGCGCGCCATCGTCCGCTCGGTCGACAGCAGCCTGCTCGACGAGTGGGAGCGCATGCGGTCGGGCGTCGATGCGGCGGCATCGCTCTCGAACACGGCCGCGGGCGCCGCGCCGGAGCTGGCGGAGCCGGACGTGACGCGCGACGAGCGCGGCTTCACTGTGCTCGTGCGAAACGCGACGTTCCGGCTGGTCCGGGCGCTCGCGCGCAAAGACTTCGCGGAGGCCGCGGCCCTCGTCGCGCTCCCCGAGGGGGCAGAGAGTCGTGGGGAGTCCGAGTGGACCGCCGGCCGGTTCGAGGAGGCGATGCGGCCGTTCTTCGGGGAGCACGCGCGCCTCCGCACCGATCCGAGCGCTCGTTCGCCCGACAAGACCCGCGTGACCCAGCCGGGGCGAGGGACGTGGGAGGTCGAGCAGCTCCTCTGCGTCGACGACGCCGACGACGCCGGCGAGACCGACGCCGGCGCCGTCCCGAGCGCCACCGCCAGCGAGTATGTCCTCACGGCGTCGGTCGACCTCGAGGCCTCGAAGAAGGCCGGCCGCCCAATCCTCATGATCCGCGGGATCGCCCGGTAACGGAGGCCGGCCGCGGCCGCGCGATTCGATTGTTCCCCCCCTCCTCCGGCGCGTCGTTAGGATGCGACGCGGGGAGAAGACTCGAATGTTGAAGCGCGTCCTGGCGGGGCTCGGCATCATCGTGGCCGTGGTCCTCGCCTTCGGGGGGATCTTCGTGTGGTCGCAGACCTCGCGCTTCGACGCGAGCATGGCCAAGGTCTACGACGTGCCGGTCCCGGACGTGACGCGATCGACCGACGCGGCGGTGATCGCGCGCGGCAGCCATCTCGTGCACTCCCTCGCGGGCTGCGCGGTGCACCTCTGCCACGGCGAGGACCTCGGCGGCGGTGCGCCGACGGAGATGGGCCCGGTCGGCACGCTCGCCGCGCCGAACATCACCCCCGCGAGCCTGGGCGCCGCCTACTCCGACGGCGAGTTCGCCCGCCTCATTCGCCACGGCATCAAGAAGGACGGGCGAAGCGTCCGCTTCATGCCCGTCCAGGACTTCAACTGGCTCCCCGACGACGACGTCCTCGCGATCGTGTCGTACCTGCGCACCGTCCCGCCCGTCGAGCGCTCGAACAACGGCATGCGGGTCGGCGCGCTCGGCAAGGTCCTCGACCGGCAGGATCAGTTCGACTTCGACGTCGCACGGCGCATCGACCACGCCAAGGTGGAGACGCCGCCGCCGCCCGCGCCCACGGCGGCGTATGGCGCGTTCGTCGCGCGCGCGTGCGCCGGCTGCCATGGCGAGCACCTGAGCGGCGGCAAGATCCCAGGGGCGCCGAGCAGCATCCCCATCCCGCTGAACCTCACGCCCGACGCCTCGGGCCTCAAGGACTGGACGTTCGACGACTTCGAAGCCCTCATGAGGAAGGGCATCAAGAAGGACGGCAAGCCCCTCGATCCCTTCATGCCGGTCGATGGCTGGAAGAACTTCGACGACACGGAGATGCACGCGCTCTGGGCGCACCTCCGCGAGCTGCCTCCCCTCCCCTTCGGCCAGCGCTGAAGCGCGCCGCGAGCTCGAGCGTTGCGTTCTGCCTTGCCGCCAGCGCGCAGCGCTGGTTAAAGCCCGCTGCAATGAAGGTCCCTCCCATCGTCACGCGCCGCTCGAAGATCCAGGGGCGAGGCGTCTTCGCGACCCGCGACATCGCAGAGGGCGAGCGCATCGTCGAGTACGTCGGCGAGCGCATCTCGTCCGAAGAGGCCGACGCGAAGACCCCCGACGACGAGAGGGCCAAGCGCCACCACACGTTCCTCTTCGCCGTGGACGACGAGGTCGTCATCGACGGCTCGAACGGCGGCAACGACGCGCGGTTCATCAACCACTCGTGCGACCCGAACTGCGAAGTGCAGATCGTGCGGCGGCGCGTGTACGTGCACGCGATCCGCGACATCGCGGAGGGCGAGGAGCTCTACTACGACTACTGGTACGTCACCGACGAGAGCTACACGATGGAGGACCTCCGCCGCATCTACCCGTGCCGCTGCGGCGCGGCGAAGTGCCGCGGCACCCTCGCCCGGCCGACGCGCCGCGTGAAGAAGCGAGCGAGCGCGCGGTGACGGCGCCCGGCCCGCAGGCCCCGGCGCAGCGAGGGAACGAGCCGCCTCGACGACCCAAGGCCCAGTGGGCGGTCGCGTTCCACCACCGCGACTTCGTCCTCTTCCAGCTCGCGCGTCTGATGTCCATCGTCGGCATCCAGATGCAGAGCGTCGCCATCGGCTGGGAGATCTACGCCGCCACCGGCAAGCCGATGTCCCTCGCCTTCGTCGGCCTCGCCCAGTTCGTCCCGATCGCGGGCCTCTCGCTCGTCGCGGGACACGTGGCCGATCGCTTCCCGCGCCGGAGCATCCTCATGGCGTGCCTCCTGGCGATGGCCGCGCTCTCGGGGGCGCTCTCCGCGCTCGCGCGCACCGGCGCGTCCGACGTGGCGAGCATTTACCTCGTCCTGGGGGGCATCGGCGTCACCCGCGCGTTCCTCGGCCCGGCCAACCAGTTCCATCTTGCCGACGCTCGTTCCGGTCGAGCACTTCGGCAACGCGGTCGCGTGGAGCTCGTCGTCCTGGCAGATCGCGACGGTCGTCGGCCCGACGCTCGGCGGCGTCCTCTATGCGGCCTCGAACGGCGCGGGTGGCGTCTATGCGACCGCCTCGGCTTGCTCGGTCGTGGCCTTCGCCCTCATCGCCGCGATGAGGGCGGTCGCCGCGGCGGCGCCGTCGGCCCGGGCGTCGATCTTCGCGGGCGTGCAGTACGTCCGCAGCAACCCGATCGTGCTCGGCGCGATCTCGCTCGATCTCTTCGCGGTCCTGCTCGGCGGCGCGACGGCCCTCTTGCCGGTGTACGCGCGGGACATCCTGCACCTGGGTCCATGGGCGCTCGGCGCGCTGCGGAGCGCGCCGGCCGCGGGCGCGGCGCTCACGGGCGTCCTCCTGGCGCTCCGGCCCATCGAGCGCGGCGCTGGGCTCAAGATGTTCGCGGGGGTCGCGGCGTTCGGCGTCGCCACGATCGTCTTCGGCCTGTCGCGGAGCTTCGGGCTGTCGCTCGCCGCGCTGGCGATCATCGGCGCGTCGGACATGGTGAGCGTGTTCGTGCGCTCGGCGCTCGTGCAGCTCGCGACGCCGGACGCGATGCGCGGGCGGGTCAGCGCGGTGAACATGGTCTTCATCGGCGCGAGCAACGAGCTCGGCGAGTTCGAGTCCGGTGTCACGGCGCAGTGGCTCGGCCCGGTCGGCTCGGTGGTGGTCGGCGGCGTGGGCACGCTCGTGGTGGTGGCGGTCTGGATGTGGGGGTTCCCGGAGCTCCGGCGCATCAACCGCCTCGACGACGCGCAGCCGGGTTAGCGCACGCGCTCGAGCCAGCGCTCGAAGCGCGGGTCTTCGCCGCGCTCGCACGCGAGGAGGAGCGCCCTCAGGCGCGCGGTGATCGGGCCGGGGGCGCCCGCGCGGAGCGGCCGCCCGTCGATCGCGGCGATGGGCTGCACCGGGAGCGACGTCCCGGCGAGGAACGCCTCGTCGGCGCCGCGCAGATCTTCCGGCGCGAGCCGCTGCTCGAGCGCCGGGATGCCCTCGGCGCGCGCGAGCTCGAGGATGCTGTCGCGTGTGATGCCCGGCAGCACGCGGTCGATGGGCGGCGTGATCAGCGTGCCCGCCCGCACGGCGAAGACGTTCGAGGTCGGGGCCTCGGCGACGGAGCCCTCCGCGTCGAGGAGCACGACCTCGTCGTGGCCTTCGGCGACGGCGCGGCGCTTGGCGAGCATCGGACCGAGGTACGAGGCGGCCACCTTCGCGTGGGGCGGGAACACCTCGGGGCCGGCCTTGCGGACGTCGCGCGGGATCGCGACCCGCACGGTCTCGGGCTTGGGTCGCGGCGTCTCGCCCGGCTCGAGCGCGTCGGCGCCCGTGAGGACGGCGATGACCACGCTCGCGCGCGCAGCGGGCCGCGGGAGGACGTCGCCCTCGAGCGAAGGCCAGAACGCCGACCACCGCACGAGCGCCGGGGCGACCCCCGCGCGCCGCACGGTCTCGAGCGTCGCGTCGAGGAGCACGGCCTCGCGGTCGGCCTCGTTCCAGGGCACCTCGAGCCCGACGAGCGCTGCCGAGCGAAGGAACCGGCGGATGTGGTCGCGCGCCCGGAAGCAGGCGAGCCCGCGCGCCGTCTCGCGGACCGCGCCGACGTCGAAGACGAGGCTGCCGCGCTGCATGGAGTGCGAGAGCGCGCTCACGGTCGCCTCGGCCCGGGGCACCCACGCGCCGTCGCGCCAGACGGGCCTCTCGGCGGGGGAATGCGTCACGAAACGAAGCCTGCCTCGCGTGGGCGGCCGTGTCGAGCGGCGGCCGGCCCTGTCGAGCGGCGGGAGCGCGGGCTAGATTGGCTCCCGATGGAACCGCTGGAAGCGCGCCTGGTCGACCTCGAGCTCCGCTTCATGAAGCTCGAACGCTACGCGCAAGAGCTGTCGGACGTGGTCGCCGAGCAGCACCGCCGCATCGAGGCGCTCTCGGCCGAGACGAAGCGGCTGCGCAACCAGGCCGCGCAGGAGGAGCCTGCCGTGCCGAACGACAGGCCCCCCCACTACTGACCGCTTACTTCTGCAGCTGGATACCGAGCTGGATGCCGTTCGAGATGCCGCCGCCGGTGCTGACGTGCGTGTCGATGTGCTCGTACGTCAAGACGAGGCGCGCGTCGTACTCCTTCATGACGTACGCGAGAGCGCCGTCGAAGATCGTCCACGCCGGGTCGATCGTCTGCTGCCAGCGCACGAGCGGCTGGATGTTGCCGACGCCGACCTTGTCGGGAGTCAGGTACGAGACGAGGGCGTAGAAGGCCTCCTTCGGTGAGTAGAGCCCGTCTCCGTTGCCGAAGTTGTACCCGTCGTTGAAGGCGTAGAACTGCCCCTCGAAGGTGAACGTTCCCGCGCCGGTCACGTTCTCCTCCGCGAGGATGTCGGCCATGCCGATGACCGTGTCCTTCGGCTTCAGCGTCGCCGGGTCCACCGAGCCGTCCTTCATGTACTGGCCGCCCACGCCGATCGTCACGACGTTCTTGTCACCGTAGTACGTGCTCGACCCGAAGTACCCGGGCTCGCTGCCCTGCAGGGTGTACGAGAGGCGGGCCGAGTAGAACGGGTTCGCGAACGCGCCGTTCGCCTCCCGGTTGGTCTGCCCCTGGTCGAGGCCGTACGCGCCGATGAAGTACTTGAACTTCTCGTCGGCGACGTTGCCCCAGATCGTGATGCCCTGGTTACGGCCGTTGAAGCCTTCCATCGGACCGATGGGCGCGGCGCCCGCGATGTAGAAGCCCGGGTAGTTCCAGGGGCTCATGAAGAACGGACCGCTGAAGTTCGAGCGGTCCGACGGGACGAGGAGCCGGCCCGCCCAGATCTGGAACTCGTCCGCGATCTTCACCTGGGCGATGAGGTCCTCGATGCTCAGGTCCGCGACCGTCGGGCCGCTCCCGCTGACCAGCGTGCCGGGGGCGCTCGCGTAGGCCGTTCCGAGCGCGCCGGCGTTGTAGAGGGCGTTGAAGTTCGCCGTCCACCCGAGGAAGTCGGTCACGTCGCCGTGCAAACGCAGCTCGACCGCGTTGGCATAGGCGCCGGGATCGAAGTGGACCTCGGACATCTTCTTCGGCTGATTGGGATCCTGCAGGAGGAAGCCCACGCGCACCGCGCCGCCCACGCTGAGCGGGTGCGTCGCGGCGGCCGGCGGCGTCGCGGGGGGCGGCGTCGTCGGCGGTAGCGGCAACGGGGTCGCTGGGGCGACGACCGGTGCGGGGGGCGGCGGAGGGTTCGTGGCACCTGGCGGGGGGGAACGTCCGCGGGCGGCGGTGTGGCAGGGGCAGCCGCTGCGGGCGGCGGCGTCGCCGGGGCGGGCGTGGCGGCGGGCGGCGGGGGCGCAGTCGTCTGCGCGCGAGCCACCCCCGTCATCGTGGCCAGTAGCAGACATGCCGACCCCAAAGCGGCCGGCAATCGCGACGTGACTCGTCTCATCGGGCTGTCTCCTTCTCGTGGCAAGCTCGGATTGCGAACCGCGGGCGGATCTCTCCCCCTGCTCCGGAGACGCTTCCAAAAACCTCCCCGCGCCCCCGGCGGAGCGACCCGTTGCTACGATTCAGCTCGCTGGATAGACGTCGGCCGATGTCCTGCCGATTTCGCACACATTAAGTTTGTGGCATTTGTGCTCGCGGCCACGAAAAGCCGATTTCGTCCGCAATTCATCGCTCATGTCACCGAAAACTTCTCGAAACACCCGCTCCGGCAGACTCCTCGGCGCCATGACTCACGTCGCAGCCAATCCCTATCCGTGGCCGTTCGACGGCGCGATCGATCGGACGAACACCGCGCTGGTCGTCATCGACATGCAGACCGATTTCTGCGGCAAGGGCGGATACATCGATCTCCTCGGATACGACATCTCTCTGACGAGGGCCTGCATCGACCCGATCGCCCGGGTGCTCGCGGCCTTCCGGTCGAAGGGCTACCCCGTGTTCCACACGCGGGAGGGGCACCGCCCCGACCTCTCCGACCTTCCCGCCAACAAGAGGTGGCGCTCGCGGCGCGCCGCGTCCGGCGTGGGCATCGGCGATCCCGGCCCGTGCGGGCGCGTGCTCGTCCGCGGCGAGCCGGGCTGGGACATCATCCCCGAGCTTGCCCCCCACCCGGGCGAGGCAATCATCGACAAGCCCGGAAAAGGGACCTTCTGCGCGACCGACTTCGAGCTGGTCCTCCGCACCCGCGGCATCCGCAACCTCGTGCTGACCGGCATCACCACCGACGTCTGCGTCCACACCACCATGCGGGAAGGCAACGACCGCGGCTTCGAGTGCGTCATCTTGAGCGACTGCTGCGCGGCCACGGACCGCGGCAACCACGAGGCGGCGCTGAAGATGGTGACGATGCAGCAGGGGGTCTTCGGGGCCATCAGCGACTCGCGCGCCCTCCTCGAAGTCCTCCCCTGACAAAATCGCCACACTGACTCCTCCGTTCTTCGGAGGGCAATCCCTTCGAAACAGCCGACCGATATCGTCCAGGCCATAAGCGGCGCCGTTCAGGCGCGCCGCAAGGAGGCCGACGATGCCGCGAGTCCTCGTGGAGGCGGAGCCGGAGCCGGTGCCGATCGACACCGATCGCACGGCGCTGGTCGTGATCGACATGCAGCGCGATTTCTTGGAACCCGGGGGCTTCGGCGAGACCCTGGGGAACAAGGTGTCGCTGCTCGAAGCGGCGGTGAAGCCGTGCGGGGCGGTGCTGGACGCCTTCCGCCAGCGGGGGATGCTCATCGTCCACACCCGGGAGGGCCACAGGCCCGACATGACCGACGCGCCGAAGGCGAAGGTGGAGCGCGGGGAGCCGCACCTCCGCATCGGGGCGAAGGGGCCGATGGGCCGCATCCTCATTCGCGGGGAGCCCGGGCACGACATCGTGCCGAAGCTCTATCCGAAGGAGGGCGAGGTCATCGTCGACAAGCCGGGCAAGGGAGCGTTCTACGCGACCGACCTCGAGGCCATCCTGCGGAACCGGGGCATCGAGAGCCTCGTCGTCTGCCGGCGTGACCACCGAGGTTTGCGTGCACACCACGGTGCGGGAGGCGAACGACCGCGGGTTCAAGTGTCTCGTGCCGGGAGACTGCTGTCGGCTCGTACTTCCCGGAGTTCCACGAGGTCGGGTTGCGAATGATCAAGGCTCAGGGCGGCATCTTCGGGTGGGTGTCCGACTCGGGCCGGGTGTTGAAGGCGCTGGCGTGACGAACTTGGGAGGACGGCCATGAGTGAAACTGCAGTGAAATCGACACCGGCGACCGGAACGTCAAACCAAAACTCTGGGTCGCCGGGCGACTGGAACGCGTTCTTCGGCTTCGGGACGAACATCCTCGTCAACCTGCTCGACGCTGACGGCGCTCCTGCGCTTCGTCCTGAAAATGCCCGACGACCTGGTGTTCCAGCCGCATCCTGCCCGCGACGGGGCTGATGATGTGCCTCAGCACCGCGTATTACGCGCTGCCTGGCGTACCGGCTCGCGAAGAAAACCGGACGGACGGACGTCTGCGCGCTGCCCTCGGGCATCAGCGTGCCGCACATGTTCATCGTCACGTTCGTCATCATGCTGCCCATCGCGACGAAGACGGGCGACCCGATCGAAGGGTGGGAAGCCGGGCTCTGACCTGGGTCTTCATCCAGAGCTTCGTGCTGATGGCCGGCGGCTTCATCGCGCCGCATCATCCGCAAGATCACGCCGCGCGCCGCGCTGCTCGGCACGCTCGCGGGCGTCTCCATCACCTTCATCTCGATGCGCCCGGCGCTCGCAGATGTTCATGACGCCGATCATCGGCATCACTTGCTTCGCGATTATCCTGGCTGAGCTGGTTCGGCGGCGTGAAGCTACGGAGGATTCCGGCCGGCCTGGTCGCCATTGCGGTCGGCACGGCTCATCGCGTGGGGTTCGACGGCGTTGGGCTCAATTTCGGCGGCATGACCATCGGCGACCTGGCCGACTCGGTCACCGAACTTCGGCTTCCCGTCCCGATCCCCGCGTTCGGCCATGTCTTTGACGGGCTTCCAGTACCTGGGCGTCATTCTGGTCACGGCCATTCCCTTCGGCATCTACGACTTCGTCGAGGCGATGGACAACGTCGAGAGCGCCTCCGCGGCGGGCGACAGTTTCCCGACGACGCGCGTGCTGACCGCCGACGGCGTGGTGAGCCTCATCGGCTGCCTGATGGGCAACCCGTTCATCAACGCGGTCTACATCGGCCACCCCGGCTGGAAGGCGATGGGCGGCCGCATCGGCTACTCGGCGGCCACGGGCATCATGGTCATCTGCTCTGCCTGGTTCGGCATCATCTCGGTGATTGTCGGCGATCGATTCCGGTCGTCGCCATCTCGCCGATCCTGCTCTACATCGGCATGCTGATCGGCTCGCAGGCGTTCCAGGAGACGCCCAAGTCGCACGCACCCGCCATCGTGCTCGCGCTCACCCCGCACCTCGCGGCCTGGTGCAAGCTCCAGATCGACAACTCGCTCGGAGCGGCCGGCACGAACGCCGCCGCGGTGGGCATCGACAAGCTCGCCCAGACGGGCGTGCTGTACGAGGGCCTCAAGTGATGGGCGGCGGCTCGATCCTCGGCGGCCTGATCCTCGGCGCCATCGCCGTCTTCGTCATCGAGCGCCAGTTCATGAAGGCCGCGGCCTTCGCGGCCGTGGGCTCCGCGCTGACGTTCTTCGGGTTCATGCACGGCGAGGCCATCGGCATCGGAAGCTCTCCGATGGTGGCGCTCAGCTACCTCTCCGTCGCGGGCATCTTCGCGGGCATCGCGAAGTTCGCGCACGTCGAGGCGCCCTCGCCGTCGCTCGACCACCACGCGCTCCCCGAACCCGGCGAATGAACGACTGAGCGAGAGAGTCAAAAACCGCCAGGACGCCAAAGAACGCCAGGGTGAGAGCCGAGAAGCCTCTCCCCTGGCGCTTCTCTTTGAGCGCCCTTCCAGCAGCACACGCCCTCGGGCCTCCGAGAACGTGCGTTCTAGACGGCGAGGTGCTTCTGCACGAGCTCGTCCGAGAGCTCGGGCATCTTGCCGGAGGCCACCACCGCGCCGCGCTCCATCAGGAAGAAGCGCTCCGCCACGCGCCGCGCGAACGGCAGCTTCTGCTCCACGAGGAGCACCGCGAGCTTTTCTTCCTCGTAGAGGCGCCGGATCACGTTGCCGATCTCGTGCACGATGTTCGGCTGGATGCCCTCGGTGGGCTCGTCGAGCAGCACGCACTTCGGGCCGATCGTCAGGGCCCGCGCGATGGCGAGCTGCTGCTGCTGGCCGCCCGAGAGATCGCCGCCGCGCCGGTGCATCATCGTCTTGAGCACCGGGAAGAGGCGGAAGACCAGCTCCGGGATCTCCTTCTTGCCGTCGGTGCGCGAGAAGACCCCCACCTGGAGGTTCTCTTCGACGGTGAGCTGGCCGAAGATCTCGCGCCCCTGCGGGACGTAGCCGATGCCGACGCGCGCGCGCTCGCTCGGCGTCTTTCGCCGACGAGCTCCTTGCCGCCGATCTGGATGCTGCCCCCGCGAAGCGGGACGAGCCCCATGATGGCGCGGAGCAGCGTGGTCTTGCCGACGCCGTTGCGCCCCATGAGCACCGTGCAGGAGCCCTGCGGGCACGTCGAGGGTGGTGCCGCGCAGCGTGTGGCTGCTGCCGTAGTACTGGTTGGACTCCGTTCGTCTCGAGCACGCTCACGCTCCCAGGTAGACTTCGACGACCTTCGGGTCGTTCTGCACGTCGGTCCATCTGGCCCTCGGCGAGCACGCGCCCCTCGTGCAGCACGGTGACCTTCTGCGCGATGCTGCGGACGAAGTCCATGTCGTGCTCGACGACCACGACGGTGTGCGCGCCGGCGAGCGACGCGAGGATCTCCGCCGTGCGCTCGATCTCCTGCGGGGTCATGCCGGCGACCGGCTCGTCGACGAGGAGCAGCTTGGGCCGCTGCACGAGCAGCATGCCGATCTCGAGCCATTGCTTCTGGCCGTGCGAGAGCACGCCGGCGAGGCGATCGCGCTGCTCGTCGAGGCCGATGAGCTCCAGCGTCTTCTCGATGTTGTCGCGCTGCGGCCCGGAGAGGCGCGCGACCAGCGTCTTGAAGACGCCCTTGTCGCCGGCCGTGGTCAGCTCGAGGTTCTCGAAGACCGTGTGGCCGGGGAAGACCGTCGGGCGCTGGAACTTGCGCCC
Organism: uncultured delta proteobacterium; assembly: GCA_963797395.1. Lineage (GTDB taxonomy): Bacteria > Myxococcota_A > Polyangia > Polyangiales > Polyangiaceae > Palsa-1150. The sequence continues at coordinate 852,372 of CAWCPA010000006.1, read as the reverse complement.
GATGCCGAGGCCGACGATCTCGTGCTCGGCGTACCGCGTGATGTCCTTGCCCTCGAAGGTCACCTTCCCCGTGTCGGGGCGCGTCTTGCCGGTGATGATGTCCATCAGCGTCGTCTTGCCGGCGCCGTTCGGGCCCATGATGCACCGGAGCTCGCCCGCCTCGAGGGTGAGCGTGAGGTCGTTGAGGGCGCGGAAGCCGTCGAAGCTCACGGTCACGTGCTCGACTTGGAGCTGGGCGGTCACGGGCGGGTCCCCTTCTCGTTCGCGGTCACGGGGGTCACGGGCAACGTGGTCGGCGGCACGCTCTGGATGCTCGAGGAAGGCGGAACGGAGACGCCCTTCTCGGCGGCCTTCGAGGCCTGCGCGCGGAAGATGGCGCGGCGGACGAGGCCCCCGCCCTGCGTGAGCGCGGCGAACGAGGAGACCACCCCGCCCGGGATGAGGAGCGTGACGACCACGAACAGCACGCCGAGGAAATAGAGCCACGCCGTGGGGAACGCGACGGTCAGCCAGCTCTTGGCGCCGTTCACGATGAACGCGCCGAGGATGGCGCCCGCGAGCGACCCGCGCCCGCCGACCGCCACCCAGATCGCGATCTCCACGGAGCTCGAGGGCTGCATCTCGCTCGGGTTCACGATGCCGACCTGAGGCACGTAGAGCGCGCCCGCGAGGCCGCAGAGCATCGCCGAGACCGTCCACGCGAAGAGCTTGTACGCGACCGGATTGTACCCGCTGAAGCGCACCTTCGCTTCGGCGTCGCGCATCGCGGTGAGCACCCGGCCCGCCCGCGACTTCACGATGCGGTGGCAGAGGATGTACGTCAGGCCGAGGGCGAGGCCCGTAATGGCGCACAGGGTCGCGCGCGTCGACGGCTCGCGGAGCGGATACCCCAGGATGCGCTTGAAGTCGGTGAGGCCGTTGTTGCCGCCGAAGCCGGTCGCGTTGCGGAAGAAGAGGAGCATCCCCGCGTAGGTCATCGCCTGCGTGACGATCGAGAAGTAGACGCCGTTGATGCGCGAGCGGAACGCGAAGAACCCGAAGATGAAGGCGACGACCCCGGGCACGATCAGCGCCATCGCCAGGGCGAAGCCGAACCGATCGAACCCCTGCCAGTACCAGGGCAGCTCCTTCCAATCGAGGAACACCATGAAGTCGGGCAGGTTGCTCCGGTACATGCCCTCGGTGCCGATGACGCGCATCAGGTACATGCCCATCGCGTACCCGCCGAGCGCGAAGAACATCGCGTGGCACAGGCTCAAGATGCCCGCGTACCCCCACACGAGGTTCATCGCGACGGCCACGATCGCGTAGCAGGTCAGCTTCCCCACGAGCGTCACGAGGAAGTCGGAGACGTGCAGGAAGCTCTTCTCCGAAGGGAAGACGTTCAGCACCGGGATGACCACCGCCACGGCGAGGCACACGAAGCCCGCCACCCAGTTGTTCCACTGGATGCCCGGGAAGACCTTCGTGATCGTCGGCGGCGGGGGCGGCGGCGGATTGGGGGCGATGGAGGGAGTGCTCATGCGGTTTCGACGCTGCGACCCTTGGGCGCGAACAGACCCTGCGGGCGCTTCTGGATCACGAGGACGACGGCGACCAGCACGACGATCTTGCCGAGCACGGCGCCGGCGAAGGGCTCGAGCAGCTTGTTCAGGATGCCGAGCGAGAACGCGGCGAAGACGCTCCCCACGAGCTTCCCGACGCCGCCGAGGACGACCACGAGGAACGAGTCGACGATGTAGCTCTGACCGAGGTCGGGCCCGACGTTCCCCAGCTGCGACAGCGCGACGCCTCCGAGGCCGCCGATGCCGCAGCCGAGCGCGAACGTCCACGTGTCGACGCGGGCCGTGGGGATGCCCATGCACGCGGCCATCGGCCGGTTCTGGGTCACCGCGCGGACGCGCAGGCCGAGCGAGGTGCCCTGGAGCACGTACGCGAGCGCCGAGACGACCACGATTGTGAAGAGGACGACCGCGATGCGGTTGAACGGGATGACGACCCCTTCGAAGAGCTCCACGCCGCCCGAGAGCAGCGGCGGGTTCTCCACGGCGACGTTCTGCGCCCCGAAGATCGTGCGCACGGCCTGGATGAGGAGCAGGCTCAGGCCGTACGTCGCGAGGAGCGTCTCGAGCGGCCGCCCGTAAAGGAAGCGGATGACGGTCCGCTCGAGGACCGCCCCGACCCCCATCGTGGTGACGAGCGCCACGGGCACGGCCGCGAGCAGGTACCAGGCCTGGGCCGACGGAAGGTGATCGTGGAAGAACGACTGCGTCGCGTACGTGGCGTACGCGCCGAGCATGAGCATCTCGCCGTGCGCCATGTTGATGACGCGCATCAGGCCGAAGGTGATCGCGAGGCCGAGCGACGAGAGGAGCAGGATGCTCCCCATGCTAAGGCCGTAGAGGACGTCGGCCGTCAGGTCGAAGATGAACTGCTTGCGCTGGAGGCCCTTCGCGACCCTCGCGGCCGCGTCGCGCACCCGCGGATCGGGGTCGCCGTTGGCCGCGATGCTCTCGAGCTTCGGCCGCAGCCGCTCGGACCCCTCGGCGTCGATCGCGGCGATCGCCCCGAGGCGGCGCTGCGGATCGTCGCTGGCGAGATCGAGCTCGGCGAGCGCGCCGGTGATCGCGCTGCGGACCTTCTTGTCCTTCTCGTGCGCGAGCGCGTCCCGGAGGGCGGCGGAGTCGGCGTCGCCCGCGCTGCTCTCGAGCTCCTGCACGGCGTCGAGCCGTACGGCGGGGTCGGGCGACGCGAGCTCGAGGCGCGCCATCGTGGGCGCGAGCACCCGGCGAATCTGGTTGTCCACGTCCACCGTGTGCGCCCCGGACGGCGTGGCCGCCGTGCCGTTCAGGGCGTCGTGGAGGGCGCCGTTCGCGTCGGCGTAGTAGACCTTGCCCCCGGCCCCGACGACGAGGGTCCCGTCGTCGAGGCTCTTGAGGACGGCGAGGGCGCGAGGATCCTCGGTGGCGCCGAGGGCCTGCACGGCGGCGACGATGCCGTCGGGCTGCGCGAGGCCGCGGAGGGCCGACTCGAAGTCGGCCGCTCCATCGGCTCGGGCGGGCCGCCACGCGACCAGGACGAAGATCGCGAGGACGACGATCGATGCACGCTTCATGAGGCCCGCCATGACGCCCGCCGGCTTCACTTCTTCGCGAGCGCGTCCGACCCGGGGTACTTGCCTTCGGTGCAGTTGCCGCAAACCCACGGGTACGTCCAGTCGGCCACCTTCTTCGCGCTCTCCGGAATGAACGGGCTCCAGGCCTGGGCGCGAATCGGCTCCTCGGTCTTCCACACGACGTGGAACTGGCCGTTCGCCTGCACCTCGCCGATGTAGACCGGCTTGTGCAGGTGGTGGTTCTTCGCGTCGAGCTGGATGTCGAAGCCCGACGGAGAGCGGAACGTCTGGTAGCCGAGCGCCTGGCGGACGGCGTCGACGTTGGTCGTTCCGGCCTGCTCGACGGCCTGCACCCACATGTGCATTCCGATGTACGTGGCTTCCATCGGGTCGTTCGTGACGCGCTTGTCGCCGTCCGGCAGGTTGTGCGCCTTCACGTAGTCCTTCCACTCCGCGATGAACGCCTTGTTCTCGGGGGTGTCGATCGACATGAAGTAGTTCCACGCGGCGAGCTGGCCGACGAGGGGCTTGGTGTCGATGCCGCGAAGCTCCTCTTCACCGACGGAGAAGGCGACGACCGGAATGTCCTGCGCCTTGATCCCCTGGTTGCCGAGCTCCTTGTAGAAAGGAACGTTCGAGTCGCCGTTGATGGTCGAGATGACGGCGGTGCGCTTGCCGACGGCGAACTTCTTGATGCCGGCGACGATGGTCTGATAGTCGCTGTGCCCGAACGGCGTGTACTCCTCGTGGATGTCGTCGTCCGAGACGCCCTTCGAGTGGAGGAAGTACCGGAGGATCTTGTTCGTCGTGCGCGGATAGACGTAGTCGGTGCCCAGGAGCTCGAAGCGCTTGGCGCCGCCGCCCTTCTCGCTCATCAGGTACTCGACCGCGGGAATCGCCTGCTGGTTCGGCGCCGCGCCCGTGTAAAAGACGTTGTACGAAGACTCCTCACCCTCGTACTGAACCGGGTAGAAGAGCAGGCCGTTCAGCTCCTCGAACACCGGGAGCACCGACTTGCGGGACACCGAGGTCCAGCAGCCGAAGGTGACGGCGACGCCGTCCTTCTGAATGAGCTCGCGCGCCTTCTCGGCGAAGAGCGGCCAGTTCGACGCCGGGTCGACGACGACCGGCTCGAGCTTCTTTCCCAGCACGCCGCCCTTCGAGTTGATCTCGTCGATCGTCATGAGGGCCACGTCGCGCAGCGACGTCTCGCTGATGGCCATCGTGCCCGAGAGCGAATGGAGAATACCGATCTTGATCGTATCGCCGGTCGACGCGGACGCCGCCGGGGCGGGCGCCGGGGCCGCCGCCGCGCTGCTGGCCGACGCCGAGGGCGTCGCGGCTGCGGGCGCGGGCGCCGAATCGTCTTTGCTGCACCCCTCCGACCCGAGCTGGCAGCACGCAGCAAGTAGAACGAACCACTTTCGCATGACTTTGGGTAACTCCTCGGGGGGGAACATGTCCCTCGCCCTGTTTCCAGGAGTTATCGGTGCGATGTATTTTCGGCTCGGTGGCGGGCTCAGCGCGCAAGCACGTCTCGCCGGGCATCGAGGATGGCGGCGACGATGACGTCGAGCCCCACCCCGCGATTTGCCTGGGAAAACACGAATGGCCCGTCGCCGCGCATGGCCCGGGCGTCGCGCGCCATGACGTCGAGGCTCGCGCCGACGTGGGGCGCGAGGTCTATTTTGTTGATCACGAGGAGATCGGATTGGGTGATCCCCGGTCCGCCCTTTCGGGGCACCTTGTCGCCGCCGGCCACGTCGATCACGTAAAGGGTGAAATCGACGAGCTCCCGGCTGAACTGGGCCGCCAGGTTGTCGCCGCCGCTCTCGACCAGGAGGAGCTCGGGGCGGACGTCGGCCATGAGCTGGTCGAGGGCGTCGAGGTTGTGGCTGATGTCCTCGCGGATGGCCGCGTGGGGGCAGCCGCCCGTCTCGACGGCCCGGATGCGGTCGGGCGGGAGCGCCTGGTGCCGGTGCAGGAACTCGGCGTCTTCGCGGGTGAAGATGTCGTTCGTCACGACGCCCAGGCTCATGGTGTCGCGCAGCGCGCCGCAGAGCGCCAGGACCAGGGCGGTCTTGCCGCTCCCCACGGGCCCGCCGATGCCCACGGTGAACGCGCGCTCCCCGTAGTCGCGGCGCCGCTGGGGCTCGCGATCGCGGAACCGCCCGGGGTGCGCCCAGTGCTCGTGGGTGTGCCCGTGGCCGGCGTGATCGGGGTCGTGGTCGTGGTCGTGCCCGTCGTGCTCGTGCGCCATCGCGAAATACTCCTCAACTCTGAAACAGCCGGGCATAGAGCCGGTCGTGCGTCGCGCCCATCGTGTCGAGCAGCGGCGAGGTGGCCGCGGCCTCGCCCGGCTCGAGCGCCGCGCACTCCGCGAGCACCGCGTCCAGGGTCGCCGCGTGCCGCCGCTGCATCCGCTGCGCCTCGTGGGGCCCCGTCACGCCGAGCCGCACGGCCGCGGAGGCCGCCCCGCGCAGCGCCAGGAAGAGAAAGAGCGCCAGCGCCTCCCCGCGCTCCAGCCCGAGCATCCCCGCCGACGCGCCGAACACGGGCGCGAAGTGAACGGTCGGCGCGGGGTGCCCGTCGCCCCGCTCGCGCGCCCGCGCCGCCAGCGCCTGGACCCCCGGCTCGCCGAAGATGCGCCCGCACGTGGCCAGGAACGTGCGGCCCTGGGTGCGGCTCGCCCGGTTCGCGACGTGGTTCACGAGCGTCGCGTCGATCCACGCGTCGAGCGGCCAGACCCGCTCGGGCGCGTCGAACGCGGCGCCCGCGAACGGCAGCGACGCCTGCCCCACGTTCCACAGGTGCTCGCGCAGGTATGCGTCGAGGTCCTCGGGCGAGCGCGCGCGCCCGTGGGCGATGGCCGCCTCGAGCCCCCCGGAGTGCGCGAATCCCCCGGTCGGGAACGCGGAGTCGGCGATCTGGAGGAGCTGCCAGCGCATGGCGAGGTCCGTGCGCGATGCGTTCAGAAGAGGTGATAGAGCTGGGCGAGCGGGAGCTTCGCGGCCGGGCCGCACCGGAGGAGCTCCCCGTCGGCGCGGACCTCGTACGTCTCGGGGTCGACCGTGATCCGCGGGAGCGCGTCGTTGTGCACCATGTCGCGCTTGCCGATGCCGCGGCAGCGGCGCACCGGCACCACGTGCTTGGTGAGCCCGAGCTCCCCGAGGCCGCCCTCGAGCGCCGCGCGCTGCGACACGAACGCGATGCTCGTCGCCCCGGTCGCGCGCCCGTAGGCGCCGAACATCGGCCGCATGCGGAGCGGCTGCGGCGTGGGGATGGAGGCGTTCGGGTCGCCCATCTGGGCCCAGGCGATGAAGCCGCCCTTGATCACGAGCTCGGGCCGCACGCCGAAGAACGCCGGCCTCCAGAGCACGAGGTCGGCCCACTTGCCCACCTCGACGCTGCCGATCTCGTGGCCCATGCCGTGCGCGATCGCGGGGTTGATCGTGTACTTGGCGACGTACCGCTTGATGCGAAGGTTGTCGTTCGCGCCCTGCTCGCCCGGCAGCCGCCCGCGCTCCTTGCGCATCTTGTCGGCGGTCTGCCAGGTGCGCATCACGACCTCGCCGACGCGGCCCATCGCCTGGCTGTCGCTCGAGATGATGCTGATCGCGCCGAGGTCGTGCAAAATGTCTTCGGCGGCGATCGTCTCGCCGCGGATGCGGCTCTCGGCGAAGGCGACGTCCTCGGGGATGGTCTTGTCCAGGTGATGGCAGACCATGAGCATGTCGAGGTGCTCGTCGAGCGTGTTGACCGTGAACGGGCGCGTGGGGTTCGTCGAGCTCGGGATGACGTTCGGCTCGCCGCACACGCGGATGATGTCGGGGGCGTGGCCGCCGCCCGCGCCCTCGGAGTGGTAGGTGTGGATGGTCCGGCCCTTGAAGGCGGCGATCGAGTCGTCGACGTACCCCGACTCGTTCAGCGTGTCGGTGTGGATCGTGACCTGGACGTCCTCGGTCTCGGCGACGCCCAGGCAGCAGTCGATGGCCGGCGGGGTGGTGCCCCAGTCTTCGTGGAGCTTGAGCCCGACGGCCCCCGCGCGAATCTGGTCGACGAGGCCCTCGGGCGCGGAGGTGTTGCCCTTGCCCGTGAGGCCGATGTTGATCGGCAGGGCGTCGGTCGCCTGGAGCATCTGCTGGATGTGGCGCGACCCCGGGGTGCAGGTCGTGGCGTTCGTGCCCGTCGCGGGGCCCGTGCCGCCGCCGACGAACGTCGTGACGCCCGAGGCGAGCGCCTCGTCGATCTGCTGCGGGCAGATGAAGTGGATGTGGGAGTCGATGCCGCCGGCCGTGACGATGAGCCCCTCGCCCGCGATGGCCTCGGTGGTGACACCGACGACCATGTTCGGCGTCACCCCGGCCATGACGTCGGGGTTGCCGGCCTTGCCGATGCCCACGATGCGCCCGCGCTTGATGCCGATGTCGGCCTTGTAGATGCCGCGGACGTCGATGACGAGCGCGTTGGTGATGACGCAGTCGAGCGCGTCGCGGTCGCCGACCCCGGCGCGCTGGCCCTGCCGGTCGCGCAGGACCTTGCCGCCGCCGAACTTGCACTCGTCGCCGTAGACCGCGAAGTCGCGCTCGACCTCGGCCACGAGGTCGGTGTCGCCGAGGCGCACGCGGTCGCCCGTGGTCGGACCGAACATGTCGGCGTAGTGGCGGCGGTCGAAGACGAGGCTCACGGCGTGGCTCCCACTTTGACGAGGCGCACGGTCTTCTGGTCGCCGGGCTCGAAGCGAACGGCCGTCCCCGCCGGGATGTCGAGCCGCCGGCCGTGCGCAGCCTCGCGGTCGAACACGAGCGCGAGGTTCGTCTCGGCGAACGGGTAGTGGCTCCCGACCTGGATCGGCCGGTCGCCCACGCTCTTCACGACGACCTCGATGACCTCGCGCCCCTCGTTCAGCGTGAGGGTGCCCGGCGTGACGAAGACCTCGCCCGGCGTGGGCGCCGCCTTGGCCGCGAAATCCGGGAAGGTCGACTCGGGCGGCACCGGCAGGAAGCTCCCGTAGAGCGCCAGCGCCAGGTCGACGCGGTCGAGCGCGATGGGGTCGTGCACCGTGACGAGCTTCGTCCCGTCCGGAAACGTGCCCTCGACCTGCACCTCGATGATCATCTCCGCGACGCCGTCCATCACGTGCACGCGGCCGAGGATGCGGCGCCCCAGGTCCATGAGCTCCGCGACGGACTTGCCGTCGCGGATCAGCTCGAGGAGCTGCGTGGCGATGAGCGCGACGGCCTCGGGGTAGTTGAGCCGGCGCCCGCGCGCGAGCCGCTTTTGCGCGACCACCCCGGCACCGTGAAGGACGAGCTTGTCGAGGTCGCGCGGCGCGAGGTGCATCCTAGTCGGGCCGAGCAGTAGCCCATCGCCCGCGGGCCTGTCACCACTTTCGAGCGAAGGGGTCGTCGCCGAGCAGCCGCGCGAGCTCCGCGAAACTCGAGCGCAAAACGTGCGACGCGAGCTCGAAACGTTCCGCCGCGACGCGAAGCACGCACCCGTCGACTCCGACGGCGCCCGCGATCGGGCTCGCCGCGACGAGCACCGCGCCCTCGCCGCCCTCGGTCGCGCACGGGGCGGCCGCCAGCATCGCGTCGCGCATCGCGCCGCACCGGGGGCCCAGCACGAGCAGCGAGAGGACCGCGTCGAAGCGGCCCATGCGATCGAGCAGCGGCCCGTGCCGCGGGTCGAGCCGGACCGCGTCGACCACGAGCTGCCCCCCGCCCTTCCGCTTCACCACCGTGCGCGAGGCGTAGCTCGCGAAGGCCCACCGCTCGCCCCGCGCGCTCCGCCCGCACGTGTACGAGTCGAGCAGCACCAGCGACGCGTCTCCGGCGAGCGCCACCTCCACGGTCTGCGCGTACCGGGCGTCGGCGAAGCAGACCACCGGGTCGGGGACGACCGCGAGGAGGCCCCCGGCGCCCACCTCGGCGTGGAGGCGCTGCGACGCGCCCTCCCCCGTGCGGCGCGCGCGGTAGACCTTCGTCGACGCCTGCGTGCCCAGGAACGCGCTCGCCCCCGCGGCCACGTCGACCCGCACGTCGAGGTGATCGCCGTCGAGCAGCCCGCCGCCGAAGCTCGAGAGGAAGGCCCAGGCGCCGTCGCCGTGGTTCCGCGGCGTGAGGACGCGGAGGGGGCTCGTCGCGAAGACGCCCTCCAGGGTGGTGCGGCCCCGGTCCGCTCGCCGGCCAAAGGAGAGCCGCGCGCTGCCCGGACCCGTTCCCATCGCGTCACTCGTAGCGGAGCGCGTCGATGGGGTCGAGCTGCGACGCCTTCCGCGCCGGATAGAGGCCGAAGACGATGCCCACCGTCGCGCTGAACACCACCGACGCGAGGATGACGTCGGGCTGCACGAGCATCGGCCACGCGAACCTCAGCGCGAGCCCACGGGCGATGCCGAGCCCCGTGCCCACGCCGATGGCGCCGCCGGCCATCGAGAGCACGAGCGCCTCGATGAGGAACTGCATCAGGATGTTCCGCGGCTTCGCGCCGAGGGCCATGCGGAGGCCGATCTCGCGCGTGCGCTCGGTGACGCTCACCAGCATGATGTTCATGATGCCGATGCCGCCGACGAGGAGCGACACGGCCGCGACGCTCGCCAGGAGCGTCGTCATCGTGTCGGTGCCCTGCTGCCGCGCGCTCGCGATCTCGGCCATGTTGCGGATCGAGAAGTCGTCGTCGTCGCGCACCGAGAGGTGGTGGCGGTCGCGCAGCAGCGCCGTGATGTCCTTCTGGGCGCGCGGGATGTCCTCGGTGGAGGCGGCCTCGACGTAGATCGTGCCGAGCAGGTAGTTGTTGAGGCCTCCCTGGATCTTCCGCTCGAACGTCGTGAAGGGGATGAACGCCGCGTCGTCGTAGTCCTGGCCGCTCGACGACTGTCCCTTGCTGATCGCGACCCCCACGACGGTGAAGGGCGTCGTGCCGACGCGCACGTTCTGGCCGATGGGATCGGCGTTGGGGCCGAAGAGCTTCTCGACGACGGTCTTGCCGAGGACGAGCACCTTCGTGCCGCCCTCCACGTCTTGCTGCGTGATGCCGATGCCGGACTCCATCGGCCAGTTGCGGATATCGAAGTAGTCGGGCGTGGTCCCGCTGACCCTCGTCGTCCAGTTGGCGTCGTCGCTCACGAGCGACTGCGTCGAGCCGAGCACCGGCGCCGCCGCCTTCACGGTCGGCACCTGGGTCTCGAGGGCCTCGAGGTCGTCCTTCGTGAGCGTCGGCTGCGAGCCGAACCCGCCGCGCTGCCCGCCTGCGTTCGACGAGCCCGGGAGCACGATGAGGAGGTTCGTGCCCATCGCGGCGAACGCCTGCTCGACCTGGGACTTGGCGCCCGCGCCGATGGCCATCATCGCGATGACCGCGCCGACGCCGATGATGATGCCGAGCGTCGTCAGGAACGAGCGCAGCTTGTTCCTCATGACCGCGCGGAGGGCGACCCGGAGGGTGAGCCAGGGGTTCACGTCGGCGCCTCCCCGAGCTCGACGATGCGCGGCGTGCGGTGCTCGTCCGACCGGATGCGCCCGTCCTTCACGACCACCACGCGCGACGCGAACTCGGAGACCTCGGGCTCGTGGGTCACGAGGATGATCGTGATGCCCTGCCCCCCGAGCTCCTGGAAGAGCGCCATCACCTCGAGGCTCGTGCGCGAGTCGAGGTTCCCGGTGGGCTCGTCGGCGAGGATGACGCGCGGCCGCGTGACGAGCGCGCGCGCGATGGCGACGCGCTGCTGCTGGCCGCCCGAGAGCTGGTTGGGGTGGTGCCCGCTCCGCGACGCGAGCCCCACGCGGGCGAGGGCCTCGTGCGCGCGCTCGTGCCGGTCGCGCGCGCGGACGCCCTGGTACATGAGGGGCAGCTCGACGTTCTCCATCGCGGTCGTGCGCGGCAGGAGGTTGAAGTTCTGGAACACGAAGCCCAGCGTGCGGCTCCGCACGTCCGCGAGGTCCTCCTTGCGCAGGCTCGAGACTTCGCGGCCCGCGAGCAGGTACCGCCCGTCGGTGGGGCGGTCGAGGCAGCCGAGGATGTTCATGAGCGTCGACTTGCCCGAGCCCGACGGCCCCATGACGGCCACGAACTCGCCCGTCGCGATCGACAGCGAGACGCCGTCGAGCGCGCGCACCTCCACGTCCCCCGTCGCGTACACGCGGGTGACGCCTTCCAGATCGATGAGCTTGTCGCCCGCCATGGCGCGGCCCTCAGAACGGAGCGCGCCGCATCGTCGGCGTGGGCGCGGCGGCCGCCGGGTCCTTGCCCGCGACCGTGGCGTCGACGATCACCGCGTCACCCTCCTTCAGGTCGTCGTTGGTGATCTCGGTGTAGGCGCCGTCGGAGAGGCCCGGCTTGATGGGGACCTGCACGGGCGCGCCGTCGCGGAGCACCCAGACGGCCTTCGGCTCGCCCCGCTCGCGGCCCTCGCGGCCGCCGCCGGCCCCGCGGCCCTCGCCGGCCGTGCCCTCGCGAGGCACGGCCTGACCCTGCGCGCGCGCCGCGCGAGGCGCGTCGCCGTCGCCCTGGCCGGACGCGGCCCCGACGTCGTGCCAGTGCCCTCCACCGGAGGCGGAGGCCGAGGGCTTGGGCAGGTTCGCCTCCGCCGGCGGCCGGAAACGGAGCGCCGAGTTGGGCACCGCCAGCACGTCCCGCTTGTCGGCGTAGGTCACGGTGGCGTTCGCCGTCATCCCGGGGCGGAGGCGCAGGTCTTCGTTGGCGACGTCGATGACCGCGTCGTACGTGACGACGTTGGACACGGTCGTCGCCGCGTTGCGAATCTGGCTTATCTTGCCGCGGAAGCGCTCGCCCGGGTACGCGTCGACCGTGAAGGACGCCGGCATCCCCTCCTCGAGCCGCCCGACGTCGCCCTCGGAGACGTTGGTGTTCACCTGCATCTTGGTGAGGTCTTCGGCGATCGTGAAGAGGATGGGCGCCTGCAGCGAGGCCGCGACCGTCTGCCCGACGTCGACGCTGCGCGAGATGACCGTCCCGTCGATGGGCGAGATGATGTCCGTGTACGAGAGGTTGGTCTGCGCCTGGTGGAGCATGGCCTGCGTCTGCTCGACCGTCGCGGCGGCCACGTCGACCTGAGCCTCGGCCACCTGCGCGGCGGACTCGGCGTTGTCGACGTCTTGCTGCGCGGCGAGGCTCTCCTTCTGGAGCTCCTCCTCGCGCTGCGCCTGCTTCTTCGCGCCGTCTGCGGTGGCGTGCGCGCTCTTGAGGGAGGCCTGCGCCGAGACGTAGTTGGCGTGGGCCTGCTCGAGGGCCGCCTGGAAGAGGAGCGGGTCGATCTTGGCGATGAGCTGGCCCTTCTTCACCGGCGAGTTGTAGTCGGCGAAGAGCTTCGCGATGCGCCCCGACACCTGCGTGCCCACCGTCACCGTCACCGTCGCCAGGAGGGTGCCGGTCGCCGTCACGCGCCCGACCACGTGTCGCTTCGAGGCGGGCACCGTCTCGTAGGTGACGGGCGGCGGCTGATGGAGCTGGCGCCAGCGCCAGCCCCCGAGGCCGATGGCGACCAGGAGGGCGAGCGAACCGACCCAGAGGAGGACGCGTTTCATGGGAGCGACGAGCCCCCAGGATATCAAGGCATTCCCCGCGGGCGAGACGGGTGACCGCTTTTCCTACGTGCCGCGGGGCGGCGCCTACGAGCGGCGGCCGCGTCGGTCACCATCGGCGCGGCTCTGCCGCGGAAGGACGCGCCCCCCATGCTGGACGAGCGGGGCCCTCGGGCTCATGGGGGCCCCTCTCCCCGCGACCGATGCACAGGTTGCCGTGAGAGGCGCGCCTCTTCGCCGAACGGAGTAGGGCGTGACGCGGACGGGTGGTTCCGTGAGGACGATCGACGCACGGGTGAACGTGACCGGGACGTCCCTCGCGTGGAGGGATGGGTTCGTGAGCGTGACGGGCGGGCCCCTCGTGCCGAGAGATGGGCCGGTGATGGGTGAGGGGCGTGTCCGTCACGCGGAGAGGCGCGTTCGTGAGCGTCAGGGCCGTGTCTGTCGCGCGAGGCGGCGCGCCCGTCAACTTCAACGGAGCGTCCCTGGCGCGGAGAGATGGGTGCGTGATGCGTCGCGGGCGCGTCCTTCATGCTGAGGGGTGCGTTCGTGAGCGTCACGGGCACGCCAGAATGCCTGGGTGCGCAACAATCTGAGTCACCGGCCCTCGCGTGCCCCGAGAACGACCGTCCACGGCAACGGCTTCCGCACATCCGCGACCTCGAGCTGCGAGGCAACGAGTCCGACGAGCCCGCCGCTGCTGAAGTGCTGCACGTGCCCCGGCGTGTTCCCGAGGTCGCGCACGTACTTGCCGCGCGCCAGGTTCAGCGCGCGCCAGAGGGGCTCGCGAGGCGTGCTCACGATGACCCCTCTGCGGGAGACGCGCGCGACCTCGGCGAGCCCTCGCCGAGGGTCTTCGAGGTGCTCGAGCACTTCGCAACAGACGACCAGATCGAAGCTCCGGTCCGCGAAGGGGAGCTCGTACACCGACGCCTCGCGCGTCTCGATCAGCGGATCGAGGCCGGGCGCCAGCGCGCCCAACGACAGATCGCACGCCACGAAGCGATCGGGCCGAGGCTTCCCGGGACGCGTCACCAGGTGGTGCGCGAGCTTGCCCTCGCCGCATCCGACCTCGAGCACGTCCCGGGGGGCGACCCGGTCGTAGGAGGCCCCGACGGCGGCGAGGAAGCCGTTCATGAGCGCGCGCTCGATCGGGTTCTTCGACCCGTACTTGTCGTACGCGTTGCCGACGACGTTCTCCGTGGCAGAAGCCATCCCTCAGTCCTTCCGCCAGGGCGCGGCGCCCGTGCTCACGACCCCCTCGACGGGCGCCCCGCGCTCGCTCCCGCGCAAGGATGCGTCCGCGTCGAGCCGGCGCACGCGGGCGAGCAGCTCCTCGAGCAGGCGGCGGTTGCCGGCGAGCAGATCGCTCAGCATCGCGAAGAGGCCGACCAGGAACGACAAGATCACCGCCGAGACGCCCACGACGAGCGACTGGGTGTGGCCCGCATACGAGGGATCTCTGCAAGTAGAGGTACCCGAAGCGGCCGACGAGCGCGACGCCCACCACGAAGAAGCCGAACGACAGGTAGAGGAACGTCTGCACCGGCCGGTACATCACGTACGCGCGCACGATGACCGGGCCGTTCCTGCGCAGGTACTGCGGGATCGACCGGAAGAGCCGCGACGCGCGCCGCGTCGGGTTCGTGACGATGGCCACGTCCTGGAAGACGACGCCCGACCGGCCCCCGTGGACGATGGTCTCGAGCGTGTACGAGAAGCGGTTGTGCACGAACATGCGGTAGGCGGCCTCGCGGCGGATGGCTCGGAAGCCGCTGGTGGCGTCCGTGACCATGGTGCTCGACACGGTGCGGACCATGCGCGAGCCCCACCGCTGCATCCACCTCTTCAGGGGTGAGAAGTGGGCGATCTTGTCGGTCTGCCGATCGCCGATCACCACGTCGGCCTCGCCGCGCAAGATGGGCTCGACGAGGCGCGCGATGTCCTCACCCTTGTACTGGTTGTCCGCGTCCGTGTTCACGATGACGTCCGCGCCCAGGCGCAGCGACGCCTCGACGCCGGCCATGAAGGCCGCCGAGAGGCCCCGGTTGCGCGGGAACCTGACGATGTGGTGCACGCCCAGCTCCGCCGCGCGCGCGCTCGTGCCGTCGGTGCTGCCGTCGTCGATGACGAGCACCTCGATCGCGTCGACGCCCTCGATGCGGCGCGGCAGGTCCGCGAGGGTGGCGCCGAGGTGTTCGCGCTCGTTGAGGCACGGAATCTGGATGATCACCTTCACGCCGACTCACCATACAGCGACTCGCGGATCATGAACGGCAGGCCGATCACCGCGAAGACGCCGACGCTGATGGCCGAGTAGCCCAGCGTGGCGGCCAGGACGTTGCCGCGCGTGACCAGGTGGCCGCGCTCGGCCAGGAGGTACATGAAGGTCGCGTCGCGCGTCCCCATCCCGGCGAGGGTGACGGGCACGAGGCCGATGAGCGTCGCGGCCGGCCAGAGGGCGCACGTGTCGAAGA
Source organism: uncultured delta proteobacterium (assembly GCA_963797395.1). Lineage (GTDB taxonomy): Bacteria > Myxococcota_A > Polyangia > Polyangiales > Polyangiaceae > Palsa-1150. The sequence continues at coordinate 837,238 of CAWCPA010000006.1, read as the reverse complement.
GGTCGACGTCGGCGTCCACGGCGCGGAGGAGCGCGTAGGTGATCCCGAGCGTGAGGCCCCGGATGACCAGCGACACGACGCACGCCCACGCCAGCCGCGCGGGTGAGCCGAAGAGCGCGTCGAAGGCCACGAAGAGCTCCTCGAGCTTCCTCACGCGGGCCGCGTGCGCGCGGAGCAGCGGCAGCTCGGCGAGCTTGCGGCGGTGCGCGACGAGGAGCGCGACGCACACCACCTCGACCGCGAGCACGGCCATGATGAGCCCCGCCCACACCCACAGGGACTCGAGCGCCGCCCCCGCGGCGGCGAGGCCCAGCAGCAGCGACATATCGACCACCTTCTCGGCGAGGACGCTCCCGGTCCCCGCCGCGAGCGGGACGGTGCGCCTCACGGCGAAGGCGCGGAGGAAGTCGTTCGCGCGCGAAGGCGTGACCAGCGCGAGCGGCCACGTGGCCATCACGGCCTGGAGCGCCCGGGCGAAGCCCAGGCGGTAGTGCATCGACTCGAGGACGATCTGCCACCTGAGCGCACCGAGGAGAACGCCCGCGGTCGACATGCCCAGCGCCGCGAGGATCCACTCCGGCCGCGCGCCCTTCAGCGCGGCCGCGAGGCCGGCCTGGTAGCGGCCGACGAGGAGCCCGAGGACCAGGACGGTCGCGACCAGCGCGAACACGTAGCGCAGCCGCGCGCTCCTCGACGATGGGGACGGTCTGCCTCGCTGCGGCTCGTCCCGGATGCTCCCCCGCTCGTCGGCAGATTGGTCGTCGGCCAGGGGGGTCATGGTAGCGTGCCGCGCCTATGCGGGTGGACCGTCAAGAGCGGACGGCGAGGATCGTCGTCATCGCGTCGACCGTCTGGTTCGCGCTCGCCATCACCTGGGGTCTCTTCGGTCCCGTGGGCGGGGGTCATTGGTCCATCGTCGGCTCGCGCGGGATCATGGCCGACAACATGGTGACCTGGCGAATCTGGGGAGCGGTGCGCGAGTACGGCTTCACCAAGCCGCCGCCGTCTGAATACTACGTGCACCACCCCTGGGGAACGTACTGGGTCATCGGCGCCTTCATGAAGGTGTTCGGGCGGCACGACTTCGTGCCGCGCCTCGAGCCCGTGCTGATGAGCATCGCGACGCCGCCGCTGGTCTACGGCGTCGGGCGCGTGCTCTGGGGCCCGATCCCCGGCGCGCTCTCGGCGCTGGCGTACGTGGTCCTTCCGATCGTGCTCGCGTTCGGGCAGTTCCCCGGCTTCGAGGTGCCGCTCGTCTTCGGCTGCCTGCTCGCGGCCTGGGGTTACCTGCGCTTCCAGGAGCGGTGGAAGACGAGGTGGATGCTCGTCAGCCTGGTCGGCGTCCTCTGGAGCATCAACGCGGACTGGGAGGCGGCCGTCTTCTTCGGCGCGGTGCTCGGAGGGCTGCTCGTCATGGGGCTGTTCCTCCCGCGCTGGTTCGGCCGCGTGAACGCGCGCAGCTTCGGGCAGTGGTGGTCGCTCAGCGTGACGATCGTCGTCGCGACGGTCTTCGCGTACCTCGCCTACATCAAGCACATCAACGCGCTCGACGACTTCTTCAACCAGGAGGCGAAGCGCGAGCACGGCAACGACCTACCCCTGGCGGCCGTGCTCGAGATCCGCAAGTACTGGATCGACGTCTGCTTCACGCCCCTCGCGATCTTCGTCTCGAAGCTGGCGGTGCCCATCTTCCTCTTTCGCATGCTCGCGATGCGGAAGCCGCTCGAGATCTTCCCGCTGGCCCTCCTCCTCATGGCGGGAGTCGAGTACGTGCACTTCAAGAACGGCGCCGACGTCCACACGTTCTGGCCCCTGCCGTTCGCGCCGTACTGGGCGCTGTCGGTCGGGGTCCTCGGGCGCACGGCGCTCGATCTCGCGGAGCGGACGGTGGGGCGGCGCGACGTGCACGTCCCGAGGGACGTCATCGCCCTCAGCGTCCTCGGCTCGGTCGGCCTGATCCCGCTCCTCGTGCTGCCCGACGGCGTGCGCGGCATGGTCTACGCGCGCACGACGGGCGGGAGGTTCAACGACCGCGGCCGCCGCATCTTCCAGGACGTCGACAAGTCCGAGGCGGCCGGGTGGTTCGCGACGCGCATGGAGGGACAGACGCGCGTCCAGATCCACCAGAGCCTCCACTCCACGTGGGCGGTCGACTGGGCGATGCGCAAGCCCACCGTGGGCGTCGACAACCTGCCCGACCGCTCTCCCAACGGGAAGGATCGGTACACGATCGCCGACCTCGCCTTCCTCAAGCCCGGCGAGCAGCAGCGGCTCTTCCGGCAGTTCCACGTGACGACGGTCGGCCAGTTCGCGCTCATCGACCGCACCGCGCCCGGCGCGCCCGCCGACGGCTTCGTGTTCGACGTGCGCGAGCCCACGCTCCTCGAGTGGTACTTCGTCTCGGGCACCGAGCCGATTCGCAAGGTGCGCGCCGACGCGTGGGCCACATGGGAGGTCCGCGACACCTTCGGCCAGTCGCCGAACCCCACCCCCGACGCGGCGCCGGCCACGATCGACGCGATTCGCATCGCGCACAACGCGGCCCTCGCGACCGGCGACGCGGCCCGCGCCGACGAGCTCGAGAAGCAGCTCGCCAGTCGCCTCGACGTCCGCTCCCCGGTCCACTTCAGCGACGGCACCGTGCTCCTCGGCGAGCGGTACGTGCCGGGCGTCGCGCCGGCCCTCGAGACCTACTTCCTCGCGAAGGGCCCCTCCCCGGCCGAAGACGCGCAGTTCGACATCCAGTCGAGCGTGCTAGAGGCGCCGCTCGGGTCGCTCGTCTCGCCCGACCCGAAGGTGAAGAGCGCGGGGATGCCGCTCGTCATCGCGCCCAAGCTCTGGAAGCCCGGGTACATCTACGTCGATCGCACCGAGATCCGGCACCGCCCGGGCCGCGAGGTCTTCTACGGCTTCTTCACCGGCGGGAACGCCCCTCGCCCCACCGACGGCGGCCCGCAGGTCCCCTTGCTCACGCTGCGATAGAGGCGGAGCAACGGACGCTGCGGGCACGCCGCGACTGTGTGGAGCAGGCCCCCCGGCCCCGATGGGGAATACGGACGGACCATTCCCCCGTTTCCAAAAAAGAACCCCGAGGGAGAAAAGGGGCAAACCGGGGGGAGCGCTCTCAGCGGGGGCCGAACGTGCCACCGAACTCGGGCGGCTCGATGATGGAGTCGCGTCCGCGCTCGCGAGGATGCTCGACGAGCAGAGCCAGGCGATCGCGCTGGCCCGGCGTGAGGATCGGCATGAGCTCGCTGATGTACTTGATCTGCCGATCGATGGGCTCGGTGGGCTTGCGGCCGGGCATGCCGGAGAGGTCGATCTTCTTCGGATCGAACGCGTCCTTCTCGAAGGCCGCGGTGATGGCCTCGAATCTGCTTCTTGCCGGCCTCGATGCGGGCCTGAACGGCCGCGGGCGACGGCGCGTCGCGCGCGATGAGGGCCGCGACCTGCTTCTCCTGGTCCTCGTCGAGCACGAGCTGCGCCTTCATCCGCTCGACCCTGTGCGCCGCCCAGTCCGGCGGCATACCGCCGTCGAAGCGCGAGGACTCCCGGTTGCCCTCATGCGCCGCGCGCACCGCGTCGGCGACGGCCTTGCGCTGCGGAGGCGTCAGCGCGTCGTGGAGCTGGCCGAGCGCCGCGGCCTCCTGCTCCTGCCGCGCCTCGAAGGTGTGCGCGACGGCGGTCGCGTCGGCCTGGAGCTTGGCGTTGTCGATCTTCCCCGCCTTGATCGACGCGATGATGTCGGTGTGCACGGCCACGAGCTCGCGGCGCGAGTTGGGTTCGGCGCGGAGGGGCTCCTCAATCTTCGCGATCGCGTCCCTCTCGTCGTCGGTGACGTCGCCCTCGAGCGCAGCCTTGAAGAACATGCCGACGAGGCCCCGATGGTGCACGACCGGGGGAGCCGGGGCCGCCGACGCCGAGGCGACCGCGGAGGCCGACGGGCTCTCGATGGCGGCGGACGGGGGCGCCGCGGGCGCCGCGTCGGCCACCACAGCCGCGTCGTGCCCCTTGCAGGCGACCACCGAAGCCGCGACCGCCGGGACCAGGACAGCGAGCGAAAGGAATGACGTGCGCTTCATGTGGTTCCTGAGGGGGCGGGGGCCCATCGAAGCATGCGGCGAATCCCTATCACAGGACGGCACGTCCGCAGGAGGCGACCGGACGTACGAAAGCGGCCCTGCCGACCAGGCGCACCGACGCCGGGCCCCCGTAGCGAGAGACCCGGTACCGTCCCATGGACGCCCCGCGCCGCGCGCCCCGATGCAGAACGAGGAAGCCCTCCCGCGCGAGGGATGCGCTCTCAGTGCGGGTCGCTGGGGGGCATGCCCGCCGCGCCCGGGTGCATGCCGGGACGCATCATGCCGGGCGGCATGCCCGGAGGCATGCCGGGGTAGCCGCCCGCGCCCGGCGGCATTCCCGGGCCGCCCATCGGCATGTGGCCGAGCATGCCGCGCATCATCTGGTCGAGAATCGACGACCGTATAGGTCGGCGGGTACTCGAAGTCGCCGTCGGCCATCGAGTGCTTGTCGATCTTGGTGACCTCGACGTGCGTCTTCTCGTCGGTGGTGCCGGGCTCGTAGCCGATGAAGCGGAGCGGCAGGTGCTTGCCGTCGAGCAGGTCGGCCATCCAGAGGTGCTTCGTGGGGACGCCGTTCAGCGCCGACATCGGGAAGCTGAGCCACGAGAAGCCCGTCTGCGCGACGCAGATTTGCGCCTTGTCGTGCTCCGATTCGATGTCCCAGTTCTCGCACTTGTAGCCGGCGACCGTGTCGAACTTGCCGGTCTTGGTGACCTTGGGCGGCGGCGCGTCGGGGCCTTTGCTGTCCTTCTCGTGACCCGGCACCTTGGGCGCGCCCGCCCCGAAGCGCTCGCCCAGGTTGTTCAGGTCGAGCACGATGACCTGCTTTTGCTTGTCCATCACGAGGTAGACCTTCTTCGCAGTCGAATCGAAGATGCCGTACCCGGGCGTGGGGCCGCCCGAGCCCTTCGTGAGCTCTTCGGGGATGTCGGCGCGCACCTTCCCGTTCTTGATCTTCAAGGCGACGGACGACGGCGCGGGCCGCTCCTTGTCCTTCGCCAAGACGTCAATCTCGCCCTCGAAGCCCTCGAGGGCCGGCGCCTCCGCCGCGGGGACCGGAGCGCTGGCCGTGGCGTTCGTCGCGCTGCCCTCGCCCGGCGCCGCCGCGCCGCTCGGAGACGACTTGTTGCAGCCCGACGCGGCCGTGGCGAAAGCGAGACACGTGGCCAGGCCCGTCGTGAAGCCCATGGAAATGGATCGGTGCATGATTGAGCAAGTATCGACGCTTCCAGGCTTCGCCGAAAGCACGATTTTGAATCCGCCCGAGCTCAGGTCGGCGGCGCCAGGAACTTGATGTCGCGGACGCCCTCCTTGAACGCGATCTCGAGCTCGGAGATACGCGCATTGAGCTCCACGATTTTCCGGTTCAGGTCGTCGAGCTTGCCCGAGGCCTCGGTGAGGCGCGCCGTCAGCTTCTGCCGGAGGGCCTCGGCGGACTTGTTCTTCTCGATGGCGTGGAGGTCGCGGCGCGTCTCGTCGGTGGCCTCGGAGAGCGTGAGGGTCTGCCGCTGGAGGGCGTCGCGCTCGGTGCGCCTGTCGGCGAGCTCGCCGCGCGTCTGCCACAGGGCCGAGAGGCGGCGCGCGAAGTCCGCGTCGTGCTTCGGGCCGGCGAGGTAGGTCTTCACCGCCGTGTCGGCCGCGACGGAGAGCCAGTCCGTGTCGAACCGCTCGGTCGCGCGCTCGTCGACGACGAGCTTCGCGGTCGCGTGCGGGGGCACGGAGGTCGGGACCAGCGCCGAGCCCGTGCCCACGTTGTCTTCGGTGCCGCGGGGCGGCTCGAAGAGCTGCGAGCCGCCGCTCCGGGGGTGCCGCACGAGGATGGTCGCGGCCTCGTCGCCGCCGTTCCGGATGCGGTAGGTCGTCTTCATCGAGCGATCGCGCTCGATGGTCAGGACGCCGTTCTCGATCTTCGCGAGGCGCGCGCCGATCTCGTCGGTGTCGTGGTCCTCGTCGACCGCGATGCCGCGCTCGAGCGCGAAGGGCACCGTCGCCGTGGCGCCCGCCGGCAGCGGGTCGACCATCCCCTGCCCGAGGAAAGCGCCGCCCTCGAACACCGCGATGGGCCCCTTCTCGAGCACGCCCGCCGAGCCGTTCGTGAAGCGCGCGACGCGGAAGGGGTGGCTCGCGGAGTCGGACACGCCGGGATCGGGCGCATAGAGGAAGACCGCCTCGCCCGACACGCTGCGCGAGAGGAGCATGACCATCGTCGCGCTCTTGTCCGGGATGGTGACCGGCACGGGCAGGTCGTATCGCGTGGTGCTGCCCTCGACCGCGATCGCGGCGAGCGAGCGGAGGCTCCGCGGGGCCGAGATGGCCTGGCCGTTGTACGGCTCGGGCGCCGGGGCGCTCGCGGCCGGCGCCATCTTGCGCATCGCCCGGGGGGCCTTCGGAGCGGCCCCCCCCATGGGCATCTCGGACTTGTCTTCCTCGTCGTCCACGGCGCCTCGGCCATCCACGGAGGCCGGCGCGGCCTCCATCGCGGGCGCCGGCGCGGGCGGGGGCGGCGGGGCCTCGGCTTCCTGGCGCAGCGAGGTCACCGAGCGCGGCACGGCGGCGATGACCTCGCCCTCGTCGGTGATCGTGGGCCGCGTCGGGATGACCGGCGTCCCGAGCTCCGCCTGGAACGCGAGCGGCGCGCCCGCGATGAGCGAGAGCTTCACGTGGGTCCAGTCCTCGCCGGAGAGGTTCTGGACGATGCCCCACACCTGGAGGTCCGCCTTGCCGTCCGGCTGGACCACGAGCCGGTACGAGGGCCGCCACACGGGCGACTCCGCGACGTAGCCGACGTTCAGGTCGTGCGTCCTGCCGTCGAGCGAGAGCCGCACGGTCGCGAGGCCGGGCGCCTTCTTCGGCCCCCCCGCGTCGACGACCTTGCCGTCCGACGGCTTCCCGTCGTCGCCCTCGGGCGCATCGGCCGGCGCCTCGCCCGTGTCGATGGGGAAGGCCGCGGCGCGCACCGAGCTGCCGCCCTTTTCCATCACGGCGAGCGTCGCGAGGAAGTCCCCGACCTCGGTGGGCTTCATCCGGAAGCGAACCTCGTCGCCCTCGACGCGGCCGGACCGCTCGAAGTACGCGACGCCGTTCCGGTAGACGACGACCCGCGACACCGGCAGCGCGTCGGTCGTCACCAGCGCGCCACCGCCGCAGCCCGACGCGAACAGCAAGACCGCCACCACCCCGGACGAAGAGAGCGCGAGCCCAGCAGGGCCGCGAAGAGCCTTCCACCGCATGAACTCAATCTACGGGGCCGCCGCGAGTTCGATCTAGGAAGAGTTGCTCCACGCGGGGCACGGGCTAGGTTGCCGCGCGTGATCAGGCTCGACTCGGTATCCAAGCAGCACGGCTCGCAGATCCTCTTCCTCGACGCGTCGATGACCGTCTTTCGCGGAGAGAAGGTGGGCCTCGTCGGGCCCAACGGGTCCGGCAAGTCGACCATTTTCCGCATGATCATGAGCGAAGAGGCGCCCGACAGCGGGCAAGTCGCTGTCGAGAAGGGCGTCACCATCGGCTACTTCAGCCAGAACGTGGGAGAGATGGGGGGCCGCACCGTCCTCGAGGAGACGATGGCGGGCGCGGGGGAGGTGTCCGACGCCGCGCGCGAGCTCCACGCCCTCGAGCACGCGATGGCCGACCCCGTCGAGGCCGACGACCTCGAGGCCAACATCGAGCGCTTCGGCCACGCGCAGGCGCGCTTCGACGAGCTCGGCGGGTACGCCCTCGAGTCGAAGGCGCGGGAGATCCTCGCGGGCCTCAGCTTCCGCGACGAGGTCGTCGAGGACGACGTGGGCAAGCTCTCGGGCGGGTGGAAGATGCGCGTCGCCCTCGCGCGCATCCTCCTCATGAACCCCGACTCGCTGCTCCTCGACGAGCCCACCAACCACCTCGACATCGAGTCGATCATCTGGCTCGAGCGCTTCCTCCGCGACTTCGAGGGCGCGCTCATCATCACGTCGCACGATCGCGAGTTCTTGAACCGCCTCGTCACGAAGATCGTCGAGATCGACGGCGGTGACATCACCACCCACTCCGGCAACTACGACTTCTACGAGCGCCAGCGCGCCCTCGCCGCCGTCCAGCAAGAGGCGCAGTACGCGCGCCAGCAGGCCATGCTCGCCAAGGAGCAGGCCTTCATCGCGAAGTTCAAGGCGCGCGCGAGCCACGCGGCCCAGGTCCAGTCGCGGGTGAAGAAGCTCGACAAGATCGAGCGCGTCGAGCCGCCGAAGCGCCACAAGGTCCTCGAGTTCGACTTCCGCGCGCCCCCGCGGTCGGGCGAGGACGTGGCCAAGCTCGAAGGGGTGTCGAAGGCCTACGGGGCGCGCAAAATCTACGAGAACCTCGATCTGCTGGTGCGCCGCCGCGAGCGGTGGTGCGTCATGGGGGTGAACGGCGCCGGCAAGTCGACGCTGCTCAAGCTCGTCGCCGGCGAGTCGCAGCCCGACGCCGGCAAGGTCACCGTCGGCGGCAGCGTGAAGCTCGCGTACTTCGCGCAGCACGCCATGGAGATCCTCGACGCCGACACGACGGTGATCGACACGCTGCGGGGCGCGTTCCCGCTCGCGACGATCGGGTCGATGCGCACGCTGGCCGGCGCGTTCGGCTTCTCGGGCGACGACGTCGAGAAGACCTGCCGCGTGCTCTCGGGCGGCGAGAAGGCGCGGCTCGTCCTCGCCACGATGCTCTACGACCCGCCGAACTTCCTCGTGCTCGACGAGCCGACGAACCACCTCGACATGGCCACCAAGGAGATGCTGGTGAAGGCGCTCTCGGGCTTCGAGGGGACGATGCTCTTCGTGTCGCACGATCGGCAGTTCCTCGCCGCCCTCTCGAACCGCGTCCTCGAGGTGACGCCGACCGGCGTACACGCATACGGCGGCGGGTATACCGAGTACGTCTCGCGAACGGGCCACGAAGCGCCGGGCGTCTGAGGGCACGAGCGCCCCGCGCGTGGCAAGACGCCTCGGAATGCCTCGCGATGCCCGCGATCCCGGGCGCGCCGGGCGGCACCGCGGTTGCACGCTGTCGAGCCGGCAAGGCCGATGACGACTCCCCTCTCCGATCTGAAGGCGCTCGTGGAACGCGTCGATTCTGAAGCGCATCGGCGCGCTCGCCAAGCGCGTCGATCTCGCCGAGATGATCGGGGTCTTCGCCGAGCTCGAGCCCGAGGACCTCGCGCACCTCGCGTCGCTGGTGCGCGCGCGCACCGCGAAGAAGAACGGGCGTACCCTGCCCGAGGCCCACGGCGACTTCTACGGCTTCGGCGACAAGCTGCCGCCCGAGGAGCTCGCGATCAAGCTGCGCGTGCGGGAGTTCATGCGCCGCGAGATCGCGCCCATCGCGAACGAGTGGTGGCTCCGCGGCGAGTTCCCGATGCACGTGATCCCGCGCTTCGCGGATCTCGGCCTCGCGGGCCTCACGTTCCGGGGCCACGGCTTCCCGGGACATAGCAGCCTGCTCGAGGGGCTCGTGGCCGAGGAGATCGCGCGGGTCGACGTGTCGATGTCGACGTTCCTCGGCGTGCAGAGCGGCCTCGCGATGGGGTCGATCTACCTGTGCGGCTCGGAGGAGCAAAAGCAGCTCTACCTGCCCAAGATGCGCACGTTCGAGCTCCTCGGCGCGTTCGGCCTGACCGAGCCCGACGTCGGCTCGGGCGTCGCGGGCGGCCTCGGGACCACCTGCCGCAAGGACGGAAATGGCTGGGTCCTGAACGGCCGAAAGAAGTGGATCGGCAACGCCACGTTCTCCGACTTCACGATCATCTGGGCGCGCGACGAGGCCGACGGACAGGTGAAGGGCTTCATCGTCGACCGCGGGACCGAGGGCTTCCGGGCCAAGAAGATCGAAGACAAGATGGCCCTCCGCACCGTGCAAAACGCGGAGATCACGCTCACCGACTGCCGCGTCGCCGACGCGAACCGGCTCGCGAACGCGAACGGCTTCAAGGACACGGCGCGCGTCCTCCGCATGACCCGCGCCGGCGTCGCCTGGCAGGCCGTGGGCTGCGCGCGGGGCGCGTACGAGCACACGGTGCGGTACGTCCAGTCGCGCGAGCAGTTCGGCCGCCCGATCGGCTCGTTCCAGCTCGTGCAGGATCTCGTCGCGGGCATGCTCAGCCAGCTCACCGCGATGCAGGCGCTCGTCCACCGCCTGAGCCAGATGCAGGACGAGGGCTCGCTGCGAGACGAGCACGCGTCGCTCGCGAAGGTCTTCTGCACGACGGGCTGCCGCGAGGTCGTGAGCCGCGCGCGCGAGCTCCACGGCGGGAACGGCATCCTGCTCTCCCACGACGTCGCCCGCTTCGTCGCGGACGCGGAGGCCCTCTATTCCTACGAGGGCACCGCGCAGGTGAACGCCCTCATCGTGGGCCGTGCCGTCACGGGCTTCAGCGCCTTCGTGTGAACGCATCCCAGAACCGGGCGATACCTTCGCGATCCCGTCGCCGGGGGTCGTCGTCGTACAGGAGTACGACTCCTCGCCCCGTCGGCGGGCTCGCTCGGTCTCGCCCGGTTCTGGGACGCGTTCACGGCCGGGGTTTGGGGTTTGGGCTCGTGACTTCGTCACTCGGGGCTGGGGCTCGTGACTTCGTCACTCGGGGTGGGGTGTGGGCTCGTGACTTCGTCACTCGGGTTTGTGCGGATGGCTCGCCGATGGCGCTTCGCTTCGGGCGCGAACGGGGGGACGCATGACAGGGAGATCGGGGGTGGGAGAGGTGGGCGCGCTCTCTTTTCGGGGGCTTGGCGGGTGGACCGGATCGGAAGAGATATTGCTCATTCCGATTGAAGAGTGATACTTGGTTGTATTTGTGGATTGGAGGGTGACGGGGGCGATGTGCCCTCGTGACCGCCATGGGGTGTGGGATCATCTGCTTCAAGAAAGGGATGTGAGGGAGAGAATGAAAACCGTCTCGACTTTTTTGGCTTCGCTCGTCGCTGGAGCGGCGCTCGTCGGCGCGTCGATCGTGGGCTGCGGCACCACGAACAACTTCGATACGGGCGGCGGCACGAGCGCCCTCGGCGAGTCGTGCACCCGCACGTTCGACTGCGCGAGCAACCTCGAGTGCGTCGGCAACGTGTGCGTGACGCCGGCCAGCACGGCCGACGCGGCGCCGCACCTCGGGCTCCTCAACGAGAGCTGTACGGTCTCGACGGACTGCGCTTCGCCGCTCTCCTGCGTGGGCGGCACGTGCCGCGTGACCACGTACGGCCTCACAGTGACCGGCAACGTCTGCGGAGGCGAGTGCAAGACGGCCGCCGACTGCTGCGAGATGCCGACCGGCCTCGATGTGGTGCTGGGCAGCTGGTACACCGACGCGCCCGACGACCTCGAGATCGGCCACTTCTCCGTCGACTACTTCGGCGGGGCGCGCTGCGAGGACATCGCGGCGTACCTCGGCGGCCCGTCGAACGCGGGGCCCAACTGCTCGAACACCGACCTCGTGACGAACAACGAGTCCAACACGCTGGCGACCGCGTGCTTCTACTACCAGTCCTACTGCGACTGCGCCCCGAACACGTGGTCGTGCAACGCCAGCAACGAGTGCCAGTACGCCGGCTCGTGCACGGTGGGCACGGAGTCGAACCAGCTCGACGGCTGCCCCACGCAGTCACGCACGCGCAGCCTCGGCAGCGGCGCCTGTACGGGCAGCGGCGCGACGGGCGCGTGCACGACCGGCTGCATGGCCGACTCCGACTGCGACGGGAAGTCTCCGAACGACACGTACGGGGAGGGCCACGTCTGCGGCGAGGCTGACGCGGGCGGGGAGAACTGCACCTGCTACCAGTCGGCCTGCTACTTCAAGTGCAAGCAGGATTCTCGACTGCGCCACCGGCTTCACCTGCGACACGACCACGAGCACCTGCGTCACCGCGGGCTGCACGACGAACGCGGAGTGCGTGCAGAAGACCGGCAACCCCGAGTCGACCTGTGCCAGCGGCACCTGCGAGACGACCTGCAAGGAGGACAGCGACTGCAACCCGTCGGCGGGCGAGCCGGGCGGCATCGCGAGCGTCTGCGCGATGGGCGTCTGCACCCCGCTCGGCTGCTCTTCGGACAACGACTGCTCGACGGGCGGCCTCCACAGCTTCTGCATCGCGGCCACGACGGGCACGATGCAGCAGCACGTCTCGGCCATCACGAACTGACCCGAAACCGCCGGCTCGGGGCGGGCTTCAGGCCTGCCCCGAGCCCGCGGCCTTCGCCTCGAGCTCCTCCCAGCGGCCCACGAGGCGCGCCGCTTCGGCCCGCGCGGCGGCGACCTTCGCCTGGAGGGCGGCCACGTCGCTCCCCCGGCTCGAGTAGAGCGAGGGGTCGGCGAGCAGGGCCTCGGCCTCGGCCACGCGCTTGTCGGCCGCCTCGATGGCGTCGACGATCGACCCGAGCTCGAGCCGCTCGGCGTACGTCAGGGCCGCCTTGCCCGGCTTCGCCGGCTTGGCCGACGGAGCGGGCTTGGCCGACGGGGCCGGCTTGGCCGGCGCCGCCTCCACCTTCGGTGGCGGGCTTCGGGGCGGCGCGGCCGACGCGCCTTCGCGGCGCTCGGGGCGCTGCGCGAGGTAGTCCTGATAGCCGCCGGCGTAGCGCGTCACGGTCGACGGGCCGCCCGCCGGATTGGGATCGAACGCGAGGATGCCGGTCGCCACCTGATCGAGGAACGCGCGGTCGTGCGTCACCACGAGCACCGACCCGTCGAAGCCCGAGAGCATCTCCTCGAGCGCGGCGAGCGTCGGCAGGTCGAGGTCGTTCGTGGGCTCGTCGAAGACGAGCAGGTTCGCGCCCTCGCGCAGCACCTTCGCGAGCGCGACGCGCGCCCGCTCGCCGCCCGAGAGCGACCCGACCTTCTGCCGCTGCTTGTAGCCGTCGAAGAGGAACAGCTCGAGGTACGTCCGGAGGTCCATCGTGCCGCTGAAGCGCGACGACCCGCCCTCCGCGCGGCCGAGGTTCACGACCGTGCCGCCGCCCTCGCCGCGCACGTCGTCGAAGATCGACTTGTCGTCGTCGAGCTCCGCGCGGGCCTGATCGAGGTACGCGACCTTCGTGTTCTTGCCGACGACGATCGCACCCCCGAGCACGCCCGTCGGCTCTCCCGCGGCCTGCGCGAGCACGGCGCGCAGGAGCGTGGTCTTCCCCGCGCCGTTCGGGCCCACGATGCCGATGCGCTCGCCCGAGGTCACGATGAGGTCGAACGGCGCGGTGAGCACGCGCGACCCGGCGCCGACCTGGAGGGCGCGGAGTTCGAGGATCGTCTTGCCCTGCTGCGGCGCGACCGCCGTGACCAGGGACACCTCGCCCGGCCGGCCCGACGTCGCCGCGGCCTGCGCCTCGAGCGAGTGCGCCCGCTGGATGCGCGCCTTCTGCTTCGTGCTGCGCGCCTTCGGGCCGCGCGACAGCCACTCGCGCTCGCGGCGCAAGATGTTCTGCCGGTTTTGCTCGACGCGCTCCTCGTGCGCCATGAGCTCGGCCTTCTTCTCGAGGTAGGCGCCGTAGCCGCCCGGGTATCCCACGATCCGGCCGCGCTCGAGCTCGATGATCCGCTGCGCGATCGCGTCGAGGAAGTAGCGGTCGTGCGTGACGAGGAGGATCGCGCCCGGGAAGTCCTTCGCGAGGTACTCCTCGAGCCACGACGCGGTGTCGGCGTCGAGGTGGTTGGTCGGCTCGTCGAGGATCGCCACGTCGGGGCTGGCGACGAGGAGCTGCGCGAGCGCGATGCGCCGGCGCTCCCCGCCGCTCCGCTCCCCGCAGGGCCGCTCGACGTCGCTCACGCCGAGCTGGTGGAGGAAGCCCAGGGCCTCGTGCCCGCGCTCCCACCCGCCGAGGCGGACGATCGCGTCGTCGAGCTCCGCCTGCTCCTCGACGAGCGGGCCGATGGAGGGGTCGTCGTGGGCGCCGCTGGAGAGGAGCGCGGTGACCTCGGCGTGCCGCGCGGAGGCGGCCGTCCAGGCGGTGAGCGCCTCTTCGACGACGGCGCGGGCGCTGGCCTTCGGATCGAGCTCCGGCTCCTGCGCCAGGTAGCGCACCGTGAGCCCGCGCCGCACGCTGATGGTGCCGCCGTCGGGCTTGTCGGCGCCCGCGAGCACCTTGGCCAGCGTGGACTTGCCCGCGCCGTTGGCGCCGATGAGGCCCACCTTCTCGCCGCGGGTGAGCGTGAACGTGGCGTCGTCGAGGACGACCTGCGGGCCGAAGGCCTTGCGCAGGTGCTGGGCGGTCAGGGCGGGCACGGGGGCCCTCTACATAGCCCGCGCGCGAGATTCGGCACGCCCCCCCCGACCGCCGGAGGTCGTCGAGTCAGCCCGATCCCTCGCTTCGCTCGAGTCGCTCGGGTGTGCGGGCAAGCCTGCAGAGGACGAACCAGTTGTCGAGGGGCTTTCCGTCGCGCGCGGCCCGCCCGATGCTCACGTGCCGCGAGACGCCGCGCATCGTGTCCTTCGTGCGGTGGTAGATGAAGCGGCTCAGGCCTGCGGAGTTCGGCCGTACGGCCGGCCAGCCGGCGGGCGGCGCGCCCTCGGGCACCTGCGTGTAGTCGATCAAGACCTCGCCGTTCTCGATCGCGTAGCAGACGAAGTACCCCGGCCCCGTCACGGGGCGGATCGACGCCGGGTTGAAGTTGTACCCCCAGAGCCGGTCGGACCCGGCCACGGGCAGGCAGAAGCGCTTCTCGAAGCGCGAGAAGATTGGGATGGAGTTCTTGCCGGCGTGGTCCACCTGCTCGAGCGGCGCGACCCCGCGCGGGACGAAGTGCTCGAGCGACAGCGGGCGGAAGCCCGCGGCGGCCTCGTAGAGCCGCGCCTGTTGCCGCGGCGTCATCTTCATCGTGAAGGCCGCGCGCTCGGCGTCGGCCAGCCCGTCGAGCGTCGCGGCGAGCCTCGCCACGTCGACCGATTTGTCGTCGGCGGCGAAGAAGGAGTCGAGCGCCGGCGCGCCCGTGGCGGGATTTGCGGCCGTTCCCGGATCGACGTTCTGCACGGCGTCCCCCTTTCAAAGCCCGTTGGCAAAGTGGTTAATCCAATTTATAGGAGAGGGCAAGCCGCCTCACCCGCGGCTCGAAGGCATGAGACCGCCCTCCTCTTCCGCCCGTCGCGACCGCCGCGGATCGCCCGAAGTCCTGGCGGACGTCCTCATGTCGAAGATCTTCCGCGGCGAGTTCCCGGTCGGCACGCGCCTGCCCGCCGAGCGCCAGCTCGCCACGCAGCTCGGCACGGACCGCACCACCCTGCGCATGGCGCTCAAGCAGCTGCAGCGCATGAACCTGGTCGTCGTGCGCCACGGCTCGGGCGTCGAGGTCAACGACTACCGCACGCACGGCGGGCTCGACACGCTGGCCGCGATGTTCGCGCTCGACGACGTCACGCTCGACGCGAGCCTGGTCCTCGAGGCGCTCGAGTTCTG
This sequence comes from uncultured delta proteobacterium, assembly GCA_963797395.1. Taxonomy (GTDB): domain Bacteria; phylum Myxococcota_A; class Polyangia; order Polyangiales; family Polyangiaceae; genus Palsa-1150. The sequence continues at coordinate 821,780 of CAWCPA010000006.1, read as the reverse complement.
GCTCGAAGGCTTCGTGATGACGGCGACCAGGGCCATCTCCCGCATGACCCTCGACGAGTTCCGCGGCCTCGACGCGATGCTCGATCACGCGCTCGCGTGCGTCGGCGACCCCGACGAGTTCCTCGACTCGCAGCTCGCGCTGCAAGACGAGCTCGCGCGCCTGAGCGGCAGCGTGATGTTCCGCATGCTGAGCAACTCGACGCTCACGGTGCGCCGCCGGTTGATGCGCTTCCTGCCCGAGACGCTCGACATGACGCGGTCGCTCGGGGACCTGAAGAAGATGCTCTACATCGCCGTGGCCACGCGGCCCGGCGAGAGCATCATCCGCGGGGCGCTCCACGAGGCGCTCGGCAAGCAGACCGTCGCGCTCCGCGAGCACGTCCTCATGCCGCGGGCCGTCCCGGCGCCGGCCCCGGCGAAGAAGCGCGCGGCGCAGAGGGCCGGCAACCGGGAAGGACACGGAGGAGGTGGTGCCGATGGGGCTGGGGCGGATCGCGCAAGGTCGAATCGCCGTGGTGCTCGCCGACGTGTTCGGTGAGTCCGCCGAGGTGGCGGCCGCGATCGCGGCGTTCCTCGACGGGTACCTGCGGAGCGTCCCCTTCCGGGCGGCCCTGGGGCTCCGCGCGGTCGTCTGGGCAATCACCTGGCTGCCGATCGCGTTCGTCGGCGTCCCGCTGCCCGCGAGCGCGCTCTCGCCGGCCGCGCGCCGGCGCTACCTCGAGCGCTGGGCGCGGTGCGGCGTCTACGAGCTCCGCGAGGGGTTCTACCTGCTGAAGGCGATCGCGCTGCTCGGCTGGGGCGCGCAAGACGCGGTTCGCGCGCGCATCGGCGTCGGGCCGCTGGCGGCGCCGCGCCCGCCGGGCGCGGACGGAGCCTCGTGACGGATCCGGCCGGGGACATCGGCGACTACGTCGTCGTGGGCAGCGGCGCGGCCGGCGCGACGGCGGCGCTCGTGCTGGCGGAGGCCGGCCACGAGGTCGTCGTGCTCGAGGAGGGCCCCGAGGTGCGCGACGAGGACCGCGGCCTCGGCCCCACCGAGTCCTTCCTGCGCCTGTTCCGCGACAAGGGCACGCAGGTCGCCATGGGGCGGAGCGTCATCCCCGTGCTCCAGGGGCGGTGCCTGGGAGGGACCACGGTCGTCAACGGCGCCATCGTCTGGCGCCTGCCCGAGGACGCGTACGCGCGGAGCTTCGGCGCCGCGGGCGCGTCCGCCGCCATCCCGCTGGGCGCCCTCGAGGAGCGCATGGACCGCATCGAGCGCGACCTCTTCGTCGCGCCCGCCCCCGACCGCCTGCTCGGCGGCAACGGCACCCTCATGCGCGACGGCGCGAAGAAGCTCGGGTGGCAGGGCCACCCGATCCGCCGCAACGTCCTCAACTGCCAGGGCAGCGGCCGCTGCCTGGAGGCGTGCCCCACCCACCGCAAGCAGAGCATGGAGGTCACCTACCTGCCGCGCGCCGCGAAGCTCGGCGCGCGCATCCTGCCCGGGCACGAGGTCGACCGCGTCGAGATGCGCGGCACCCGGGCGACGGGCGTCGTGGGCCGGCGGGCCGACGGCGCCCCGTTCCGCGTCGCGGCGCGGTTCGGCGTCGTGCTCGCGGCCAGCGCGGTGCAGACGCCGTGCATCCTGCTCCGCTCGGGCGTGGGCCCGCGCGACCACGTGGGCCAGCACTTCCGCGCGCACCCGGGCACCGCGGTCGCGGGCGTCTACGACGAGCCCGTGCGGCTCTGGGAGGGCGCGACGCAGTCGTACGAGATCGACGAGTTCCGCCAGGAAGGCTTCAAGATGGAGGTCGTCGGCCTCCCCCTCGAGCTCGCGGGGGTGCGCCTGCCGGGGATGGGCCCCGACTTCCAGCGGTCGGTCGCGGACTACCCCCACATGGCCGTCTGGGGCGTGCAGGTGCGCGCCGAGGCCGAGGGCTCGGTGGCGCCCGCGCGCGGGCGGACCGCCATCTCCTACACGCCGCTGCGCCAGGACATGGAGCGCTTTCGCGAGGGCGTGCGCCGCCTCGCCGAGATGCACTTCGCGGCCGGCGCGCTGCGGGTGTACCCGGGCGTGCACGGCGGCCCCGAGGTGCTGACGTCCGCCGACGAGCTCCCGCTGCTCGACGCGCTCCCGCTCGACCCCCGCGGCTGGTCGATCATCGCGAGCCACGTCTTCAGCAGCGCCCGGATGGGCGCGGACGCGCGGAGCGGCGCCGTCGGGTTCGACGGCGCCGTCCACGGGACCTCGGGCCTGTGGGTCCTCGACGCGGCGGCCCTCCCCACGAACCTGGGCGTCAACCCGCAGCACACCATCATGGCGACGGCGATGCTGCTGGCCGAGCGCCTCGAGGCTCAGTGAGGAATGCTGACCTGGCAGGCGCCGTTGCAGGACGGCGTGCCGTCGCACTGCTCGCCGAACTGTGACTCGACGCGCCCGTCGCCGCAGTACGGCGCGAAGGTGCAGGCGGTCGTGCACGTGCCCGACCCGTACGCCGTCGCGAGCGGGGCGTTGGCGGTGCCGTTGTCGCACTGCTCCGGCCCGTTCTTGATGCCGTCGCCGCAGTAGCCCGCCAGCGTGCAGTTGGAGTTGCACCCGCCGTAGCTGCCGTCGTTGACGCCGTCGTCGCACTGCTCGCCGGGGTCCTTGACGCCGTTGCCGCACTTGATGCGGCAGTGCACGTCGCACGTGCTGTTCGCCGTGCCGTTGTCGAGGCCGTCGTCGCACTGCTCGGGCGACTCGACGATGCCGTCGCCGCACGACTGGAGCGCGACGAAGGCGGTGCAGTCGGTCGTGCAGGAGCCGGGCTTGCCGCTGTTCACGCCGTCGTCGCAGGTCTCGCCGAACTGGCCCTCGACCTCCTTGTCGCCGCAGTACGGCGCCGGCGTGCACGCGTTCGTGCACTTGCCCACGCCGTAGGCGGTCGCGCTGTCGTTCTTGCCCAGGTCGCACGTCTCCGGCGGGTCCTGCAGCGTGCCGTCGCCGCAGTAGCCTGCGAGGGTGCAGTTGGGGTTGCAGGTGCCGTAGCTGCCGTCGTTCTTCCCGTCGTCGCACTGCTCGCCGTTGCTCTTCACGCCGTCGCCGCAGAACGGGGCGAGCGTGCAGTCGGCCTCGCAGCCCCCGTAGGCGCCGGTGTTCTTGCCCGGGCCGAGATCGCACTGCTCGCCCGCCTCGACGACGCCGTCGCCGCAGAGGAGCTGGCACGTGGCGCTGCACTTGTCGCCGGTGGCGCCGTTCTCGCGGCCGTCGTCGCACTGCTCGCCGTTGGCCGACTGGACGGTGCCGTCCCCGCAGTGCGGGCCGAGCGACAGGCAGTCGGACGCGCAGCCGTTGTAGCTGTCGTCGTTCGTCTTGTCGTCGCAGACCTCGTTGCCGGCGACGATGCCGTCGCCGCAGGTGGTCTGGCACTGCGTGGTGACGTGCGCGAAGCCGCTGAGCGTCAGCGCGTACGTCGAGGCGCAGGTGTGCCGCTCGGCCTGGAAGAGGTCGATCGAGTACATCCCGCCGTCGGCGAGGCCCAGCGTCTTGGCCTCGTTCGCGTCGAGGACGACGCTGCCGTTCGCCGCCGAGTGCACGCCGCCGAGATCGACGACCAGCTGCCCGTTGATGAACGCCCAGACGTCGTCGTCGCCGGTGAAGTCGAACTCCGCCGCAGGCGCGCTCGCCGAGTAGGTGAACGGGTAGTGGAGCTCGCTCGTGAACGAGAAGTTGTGCGGCGTCGTGCTGTCGTTGCAGTCGTAGTCGACCTGCGGGCTGAAGGTGCCCGCGTCGGCGCCCCCGTCCGCGACGGACGGCGCCGCGTTCCAGCCCAGGCCGTCGAGCGGGTAGAAGGTCTGGTCGTTGAAGCCGTAGACGTTCTGCCCGTTCTGCTGCGTGAGCGTGAGCGTCGTCGGCAGGCCGTTGAGGTCGAGGTACACCGTCTTGGCGTACGGGTTGAGGCTCGCGCCCGCGTCGTCCGCGCAGCCCTTGTCGTGGTACCACCAGCAGAACGTCGTGGCGTCCGTGAGGTAGCCGCCGCCCGTCGACGCGAAGACCGGCTCGCTGTCGGGGCCGAGCTGCGGCTGCACGAGGCCGGGCACGAGGCCGCAGCACGGGCTCTGGAAGTTCGGGTTGCCCGGGCCGGGGCTCGTCGTGCCGGCGTACAGCATGTCGCGGTAGAGGATGGGGATGGTCAGCGTGGCCGCGGGCGCCGCGGTGACGTCGCTGCACGTCCAGCCGGTGTTCTTCTCGAGCGTGCAGGTCGAGCTGCAGCCGTCGCCCGAGATGGTGTTGCCGTCGTCGCACTCTTCCTGCGGGAACTTGAGGCCGTCGCCGCAGACCGCGGTGCACGTGCCGCCCTGGCACTTCGGCTCGATGGTGCAGGTCGGCGAGCAGCCGTCGTACGGCGCGAGGTTGCCGTCGTCGCACTGCTCGGAGCCCTCCTTCACGCCGTCGCCGCAGACGGTCGGGTGGCACACGGACTTGGGCGGCGTGCCCGTGCTGACGCAGGCGAAGCCGGGCTCGAGCTTGCAGGTCGGCGAGCAGCCGTCGTTCGCGACGTTGTTCCCGTCGTCGCACTGGTCGTTGCCGTCGACGATGCCGTTGCCGCAGTACACGATCTTCGTGCACGGCGCGTCCGCGGTGGGGCACGTGTAGCCCGGCTCGACGGCGCACGTCGAGGAGCAGCCGTCGCCGCTCACCACGTTGCCGTCGTCGCACTGCTCGTTGCCGGCGACGTTGCCGTCGCCGCACACGTTCGGCGGCGCGGCCACGCACGGGCCGCCGTTGCCGTTGACGTCCGGGCACGTGAACCCGCTCTCGATGGTCTTGCAGTCGGCGCTGCACCCGTCGTTCGACACCGTGTTGCCGTCGTCGCAGACCTCGCCGGGATCGATGTGGCCGTTGCCGCACACCCACGTCGCGACGCACGGCTGCCCGGCGGCCGGGCACGCGTAGCCGTTCTCCACCTGGCAGACGCCCGAGCAGCCGTCGCCCGGCATCGAGTTCCCGTCGTCGCACGTCTCGTTGCGGTCGGCCTCGACGATGCCGTCGCCGCAGTACTCGAGCTTCTGGCAGGGCGCGTCCGGCTGGGGACAGGTCCACCCCTGCTCGACCTGGCAGGTCGGGCTGCACCCGTCCGAGCCCGTCGTGTTGCCGTCGTCGCACTGCTCGCCCTTGCCCACCGTGCCGTCGCCGCAGACGACCGGCGCCTGGCTGGCGGTGCACGCCTCGCCGGGCGTCGAGCACGAGTAGCCCGTCTCGACCTGGCAGGTCGACGAGCAGCCGTCGCCGCTCGTCGTGTTGCCGTCGTCGCACGCCTCGTTGCCCTCGATGACGCCGTCGCCGCACGAGACGGTGTAGACGCAGGCCTGGCCGGGCGTGGGGCACGTGTAGCCGCGCTCGATCTGGCAGATTCCCGAGCAGCCGTCGCTCGGCACCGAGTTGCCGTCGTCGCACGTCTCGCCCATCTCGATGACACCGTCGCCGCAGAAGCCCAGGGTCGCGTCGCTGCACGAGGCGCAGCCGCCGTCCGAGCCGGAGTCGTCGCCGGCGCCGGTGAACATCCCCCTGGGCCCGCCGTCGTCTCCCGGCGGCGAGGTCATCTCTCCGAGCGCGCTGGGCGGCGGCGTGCCGCAACCGCTGACGTCGACTGCGATGAGGCACGCGAAGGCTCCGAGGAGCAGCGGGCCCGAGGCACGAATGGACATGTTCTCCCCTTTGGCCGAACCGCCACGCGCTCGATCGCGTGCGGAGTACACAGTTCGCCCAACTTTCGAATATGCCACGCACCCGCGAAACACAGGGGGAGATTTTCGCGCGGCGCGCACTACCCTTCTTCGCCATGGCGCACGTTCCTTCGCACTCGCTCGAGACCCTTTGCATCCACGGCGGACAGGCCCCCGACCCGACGTCGGGCGCGGTCATGACACCGATCGTGCTCTCGACGACGTTCGCGCAGGAAGGACCCGGCGCGCACAAGGGGTACGACTACTCCCGCGCCGGGAACCCGACGCGCGACGCGCTCGAGGGGTGCCTGGCCTCGCTCGAGGGCGCGGCGCACGGCGTCGCGTTCGGCAGCGGCTGCGCCGCGACCACGGCGGTCCTCTTGACCCTCAAGAGCGGCGACCACGTGCTCGTCGGCGACGACGTGTACGGGGGCACCTTTCGCATCTTCGACAAGGTGCTCGCCCAGTTCGGCGTCGAGGCGAGCTTCGTCGACATGACCGACACCCGGCGCGTCGAAGCGGCGATGCGCCCGAATACGCGTCTCGTGTGGATGGAAACGCCGAGCAACCCGATGCTGAAGATCTTCGACATCGCCGCCGTGGCGGCCGTGGCCCGTGCGCACGACCACGGGCGCGGCGTGCCCCTCGCGGTCGACAACACCTTCGCCACCCCGATGCTCCAGCGGCCCCTCGCCCTCGGCGCGACCCTCGCCGTTCACTCGACGACGAAGTACCTGAACGGCCATTCGGACGTGGTGGGGGGCGCCGTCATGACGAACGACGCGGCCCTCGGCGAGCGCCTCCGGTTCCTTCAGAAGTCCGTCGGGGGCGTGCCGAGTCCGTTCGACTGCTACATGGTCCTTCGCGGGCTCAAGACGCTCGCCGTGCGCATGAAGCGCCACGTGGAGAGCGCCCGCGTGATCGCCGACTACCTCGCAGCACATCCGCGCATCGCGCGCGTACGCTACCCAGGCCTGTCCTCGCACGAAGGGCACGCGGTCGCCGCGCGTCAGATGAGCGGCCCCGGCGGAATGATCTCGTTCGAGCTGAACGGCACCCTCGCGCAGGCGTCGGCGTTTCTCCGGGCGCTTCGCATCTTCGCGTGCGCCGAGAGCCTCGGCGGCGTGGAGTCGCTCGCGGAGCACCCCGCGCTCATGACGCACGCCAGCCTCACGGCCGAAGCGCGCCGCGCCCTCGGCATCGGCGACGGCCTCGTTCGCCTCTCGGTCGGTCTCGAGGACCCGAAGGACCTCCTGGCCGATCTCGAACAGGCCTTGGCGAAGGCAGAAGTCGCGTAGCTTGCACGCAACTCGCGGCCCTCGGGGTATGCTTCACGGGCCGCACTTCCAACGGGAGATCCTGACGATGATCGTGAACGTCTTGAGGCACGCCGGTTGGCTCGCGCTCGTCGCCAGCGCCTCGGTCGCGGCCTGCTCGAAGCAGACGCCGACCGAGACCGCCTTCGTCGCCGTGCAGCTCCAGGGCAAGGGCGAAAACGCGATTCTCTGTACGATCGGGAACCAGCCCGACTTCTTCGACGTCGGCAGCGAGGTGAACGCGCAGGCGCCCGCGCCGATCCCCGAGGGCGAGAACGGCCTCAACGTCGACTGCACGGTCTCGCCGGACGGCAGCGGCTACGACCTCAAGCTGAACGCCGGCTTCCCCGGCCCCGAGACGTCGCTCGTCATCACGGGCCAGAAGATCGACCCGATGACGGGCGGCACCGTCGCCGCGACCTTCGTGAACCCGACGGAGGGCGGCGCGTTCTCCGAGAGCGACTGCACGCTGACGTACACCTATCTGAACAGCGCCATCCCGGCCGACCAGCAGATCAGCGGGGGGAACATCTGGGCCCACGTCTCGTGCCCGAACGCGGCCGTCACGGGCGGCATGTTCTCCGGCCAGCAGGTCGTGGGCCCCGACGGCGGGGTCGCCACGCTGCAGTGCGACGCCGAGGTCGACTTCCAGTTCGCGGGCTGCGCGCAGTAGAGGCAGTAGAGGGGGAGTCCTCGGTTCAGTCGTCGTCGTCGGGCTGCGGCTGAGGCTCGCCCCGCAGCGACGCAAGGAGCGCCCGCGTCTCGACGGCGACCTCGAACTCGGGGTTCGTCGCGAGGAAGGCGTCGAGGTACTTGGCCGCGGCCGCCTCTTCGCCGCGGGCGTGGTAGGCGAGGGCCACGGCGTACAGCGCGTCGGGGTCTCCGGGCACCTGGCGGAGGGCGGCGAGCCCCTCCCGCACCGAGCCGCGCGTATCGCCGAGGATGCGTAAGACGTGCGCCAGCGCCACCCGCGCCCCGAGGTGCTGCGGCGAGACCTTCAGCGCCGCGCCGTACGCGTCGCGCGCCGGCTCGATCTCCCCGACCTCGAAGAGCCCGACCCCGAGGAAGTAGTACGCGTACGGGTTTCGCGGGTCGGCCTGCAGCACGCGCCGCAGCTCGACCAGCGCCTCGCGGAAGCGCTCTTCGTGCAGGAGCTCCGTCGCCTCTTCCACCGCGGACCAGTGGGCCGCGTCGCCCGGGTCGGCCGGGTTGCGGTGGGTGCCGTCGGTCACGCGGTCGACCATCGCCTCTACGCCTCCTTGGAGGGATGAATGTAAGGCTCGAACGCGGCCCGCACCTCGGTCGCGATGCGTTTCGGGCGCCCGTTGGGGTACGAGACGAAGCCCCACGTCGTCGCGCCGCGAGCGATGAGCTGCCCGTCGCTCTTGCGTACGAGCTCCGTGCTACGCAGACACTTCGCGGCCATCACGTTGGAAATCCACGTTCGCGCCTCGAGCACGTCCGCGCGTAATGCCGGACGCAGGTAGTCGATCTCGTGACGGACCACGACGAAGACGGCGCCCATGCGCTGGTAGGCGTCCACGCCGAGCCCGACGGCGGCCGAGTGAGCGACGGCGGCGTCCTGAATCCAGCGTACGAACGCGATGTTGCTCGCGTGCCCGAGGAAGTCGATGTCCTCGTCGCCCACGACGAGGTCCAGCAGAAAGGTGGCAGGTTCACTCACGACGACGAGCCTACGACGATTTGTAGACCGCGCGCACGGAACATGCTTCCGTCTTCGTGGCAGAGATGGCTCTCGCTGACACGCTGGGGACCCTGATCGGGACGGAGCGCCTGTCCTTCGTACGCGAACTGTCGCTGATGCACCGCGACCTCGCGCCGGTCGTGCCGGAGACGAGGCCCGGCGACCGGGTGGTCGTGCTGGTGCACGGCTTCTGCGCGAGCGCGGGGGTCTGGCGGCCCCTCGCCGCGCGCCTCGAGCGCGAGACCGGCGCGCGCATCGCGAGCTTCACGCACGCGCCGTGCGTCGGCGTGCGCCGCATCGCGCAGAGCCTGGCCGAACTGGTGCGCCGCATCCCCGAGGGGACGCGCATCACGGTCGTGGGCCACTCGCTCGGCGGCGTGGTCACGCGCTGGTACGTGCAGGAGCTCGGGGGGCACGCGCGGGTCGAGCGCACCCTCTCGCTCGGCAGCCCGTTCGGCGGGGTCGACGTGCCGCGCTACTTCGTCGGCGCCGACCTGCACCACGAGAGCGCGCTGCTGCGGCGCCTCCGCGAGCGCGCGAGGTTCTTCGACGTGCCCCACACCTCGGTCGTGGCGGAGCACGACCACCTCGTGCCCGGCATCTCGACCGCGTGCCTCGGCGTCGGCGACGTCGTCGTGCTGCGCAAGCGCGGGCACAACACGCTGCTCTTCGATCCCGAGGTCGCCGGCCTGGTCATCGACCGCATCCGCATGGACGAGCGGCGCGAGCAGGCGGCCGCGCCCGGCCGCGACGCCGAGGTCACGCAGGCCGCCGAATAGAGGACCGCGCTTGGAGCGGTAGCTCGAGCGTGGTACCCCCTTCGGCGCACAACGTGCCCGCCCGCTCAGCTTACGCCTCCTTCTCTGCCCTCGTCCTGGCCGCGCTCGCCGCGGGCGGAGTCCTCGCGGCCGCGCCGCGCGAGGCCCGCGCGGACGTGACCTCCTGGCTCGCCATCGGCGGGGGCGGCGCGCTCCAGCTCAACCGGCAGACCAAGTCGTCGGACACGGCCGCCACCATCACGTACTCGGTCGGGGTCGGCACCTCGCCCCTGTCGGCGTTCGTGCTCGGCGTCCTCTTCCGCGGGCAGACGTTCGTCAACCTCGGCACCGACTTCGGCGCGGCCGTCCGCGCCTCGACGGGCGGCTTCGCCCGGGGCGACTGGGGCCTCGCGGTCGACGCAGGGGCCGCCTGGCGGCCCTGGGCCTTCGGGGACTACGGTCAGTGGCCGCTCCAGTTCGTGCTCACGGGGGGCGCGCCCTGGGGCTTCCAGCTCGCGGTCGGCACCGAGATCTCCAGCGTCGCCGGCATGACGCCCGCGCGCGGCTTCTTCGCGGCCCTCGAGATCGACCTCCTGCGTCTCACGGTCATGCGCCGGGGCGCGACCGAGAACTGGTGGCCGAACCCCGCGCCGGCGGGGGGGCCTTCAGGGAACCGGGACGGCCGGGCTGCGCCCTAACAGGCGGGCTACAGGCTACGGGCTACAGGCTACAGGGGGAGAGGGTGCGGGTCGCTTCGCTCCCCGCACCGATCCGAGCTGGCTCTCGCGCGCGGCCGGCTCTAAGCCCGCGTCCGGCCCTCTCCCTCTGGCTGTAGTCTGTAAGCCTGGTAGCCCCTCGGCGCGGACCGAGCGACCAAGCAGCCCGGCCAGCTAGTGCGCTTCGACCTGCGGGCGCTGCTCGTCGGCCTTGATCGAGTAGCGGACGAGGGCGCGCAGCACCTCGTTGCGCTCGACGTTGCCCACCGCGCTCTTGATGTCCTCGTAGATCGTCGGGTCGACGAGGAGCGCGCCGAGCGTGCCCCGGCCCTGCCGGAGGTTCCCGACGATGGCGCGGAGGTCGTCGCTCATCGCGTTCAGGTTCGTCATCACGTGCTGCGAAGAGTCGTCGCCGTAGAGGAGCGCGTGCGCGAGGCCGTTGCCCTGGCGGATCGCCTGGAGGTCCTGGTGCAGCTCCTCGACGGCGCCCGCCGCGCTCTTCGAGATCTCCCGTCGTAGAGCACCGCGTGCGCGATGCCGGGGCCCGTGCGCACCTGGCGCGTGAGGTCCTGCACGTCGGCGAGCGTCGAGTCGAGGCGGGACGCGGTCTGGTCGAGGTGCGCGATCGCGTCGTTGAGGCGCTGCCCCGTCTCGCGGTCGTAAAAGAGCCGGTGCATCGCGCCGTCGCCGTGGACGATGGCGTCGAGGAGCTCGTGCACGTCGGACGCCGAGCCCCGGATGTCCTCCCCGAACTTCGGGTCGCCGAGCTGCTGCGCGAGCGGCTCGATGCGCTGGATCGCCTCCACCGTCACGGACGCGATCTTGTTCGCCGCGGCGAAGACGTCGGTCGGCTCCTGCGAGGGGATGAGCGACCCCTCGGGCACCGGCGGCTGGTCGGGCGACCCCACGGTGAGCTCGACCATCTTGTCGCCGAGGAGGCCCTTGCCGGACACGTGGGCCACGGTGTCGGCCCGCACGCGCGTGGCCTCCGCCTTCACGAGCGACATGCGGACGAAGATGCGCGCGTCGTTGACGTCGCCGTCGTGGCCCACGCTCTTGACCTCGCCGATGTCGAGGCCGCCCATGCGCACGGGCGCGCCGGGCTTGAGGCCGGCCACGTCGTGGAAGGCGGTGCGGTAGCCGACCCGCGGCTCCCACAGCCTGCGCGCGCCGCCGATGACGAAGATGCCGACCATCGTGAGCCCGAGGCCCAGGAGCACGAAGATCCCGACCTTAACCTCGCGCGCCAGTTTCATCGCTCTCGCATTCTCCAGTCATCACGACGTCGAGAGGAGCGAGGCCACGTCCTCGGTCGACGGCGCGATCCCATTGATGAAATTGTGGACCAGGGGGTTCCGGCTCTCCCTGAACTCTTCCTTGGTGCCGACGAGCAAGATGCGCCCCTTGCCGATCATCGCGAGCCGGTCGGACACGCTGAACGCGGTGCCCATGTCGTGCGTGATGACGATGCTCGTGAGCCGCAGGGCGCGCTGGATGCCCGTGATGAGGTGGTCGATGCGCGCGGTGTTGATGGGGTCGAGGCCGGTGGTCGGCTCGTCGTAGAGCAGCACCTCGGGCTGGAGCGCGAGCGTGCGCGCGAGGCCCACACGCTTCTTCATGCCGCCCGAGAGGTCGCTCGGCCGCATGTCCTCGATGCCGGGGAGGCCGACGAGCTCCAGCGACTGCGCGACGCGCGAGCGGATCTCGGCGTCGGTCATCGTGTTCCAGAACTGCTCGCGCAGGCCGTACGCCACGTTCTCGCCGACCGACAGCGAGTCGAAGAGCGCGGCGCCCTGGAACAGGTACGCGATGCGCCGGCGCACGTGCGTGAGCTCCTCCTCGTCCATCTTCGTGAGATCGCGCCCGTCGAAGAGGATCTGCCCGTCGTCGGCGTGGAGGAGGCCGATGAGCATCTTGAGCATGACGCTCTTGCCGCTGCCCGACGGCCCCATCACGGTGAGCGTCTCGCCGCGCTCGAATCTCCAGGTTCAGGCCCGAGTAGATGACCTTCGGCCCCGAAGGCCTTGCGGACGCCGTCGAACCGGATGAGGGGCTCCACGAGCCCAGCATAGCGCCTGTCGAGTCAGCCCGCTCCCTCGGGCTTTCGGGCTAGATGGGTTCGGCGGCGACGAGGCGCATCTCGGTCGGGACCTCGCCCGCCGCGGCGGCCGTGTCGCGTTCGCGGGTCGGGCCCGCTCCGCCGCCGCCACCCTGCCATGTGTCGCGGCGGAGCGCGCCGACGAGGCGCACGTGGGTCCCGAGGCGCGGCGCGAGGGGCCCCATTTCGGCCCCGAAGCACGAGAGCGGCGCGCCGGCGACTTCGCACCAGAGGCGCAGGTGGCCGCCGCGGAGCTCGCGCTTGCCGAGGAGGCGCGCGCGCGTCGATCGCGACGCGCGGCGCGGGGTTCGACTGCCCGCACGGCTCGAAGCGCTCGAGGTCGCCGACCACCCGCGACGGCCGCTCCCCGTCGTGCAGCACGGCGTCGGCGTCGAAGCCGCGCGGCGCCGCGGGGACCCTCGCCTCGTGGCACGCCGCGGAGAAGCGCTCGCGCAGCGCCTCGAGCTGGTCGCTCTCGATCTCCACGCCCGCCGCCGCGTGGTGCCCGCCGAACCCGAGGAGCACCTCGCGCACGCGCACGAGCGCGTCGTACACCGAGAAGCCCGCCGGCCCGCGCACCGAGCCGCGCCCCCGCGCCCCGTCGAGCGCGAGCGACGATCGTCGGCTTGCCGAACCGCGACGCGAGCCGCCCCGCGACGATGCCGACCACGCCCGGGTGCCAGCCTTGCCGCCCGAGGACGATCGCCGGCAGGCTCGCCAGCGCGGGGTCCTCGAGCATCGCGAGCGCCTCGGCGGAGACCGCGCGCTCCACCTCCTTGCGGCGCGTGCAGAAGTCCTCGACCTCGCCGGCGAGCCGCCGGGCCTCGGCGTCGGTCGACGCGAGGAGGAGCGCGAGGGCGAGATCGGGCTTGTCGAGCCGGCCGGGCGCGTTGATGCGCGGCGCGAGGCGGAACGAGACGTCCTCGCCGGTCGGCGCGGACAGGCACCGCGCGATCTCCATGAGCGCCCTCGTGCCCGGGCGCGCGCCGCGGGCAAGGAGCTGGAGGCCGGCGCGGACGAGGGCGCGGTTGTCGCCGTCGAGCGGCGCGACGTCGCCGATGGTGCCGATCGCGACGAAGTCGAGCCAGCGCCGCATGTCGAGCTGCACGCCGAGCTCCGCGCGCACGCCCGCGGCCACCGAGAGCGCGAGGCCCACCGAGGCGAGCCCCTTGTACGGGAAGCCGCACTCGGGCCGGTGCGGGTTCAGGAAGGCGAGGGCCGGGAGGGTCGCGTCCGGCACGCGGTGGTGGTCGATGACGATCGCGTCGATGCCCGCACGCCGCACGGCCTCGAGGCGCTCGTGGTCGCTCGACCCGCAGTCGCACGTGACGAGGAGCGTCGGGCGCGCCGCGAGCACGCGGGCCAGCGCGGGGCCCGACAGCCCGTAGCCGCCCTCGAAGCGGTCCGCGAGGAGCGGCACCACCTCGGCCCCCAGCGTGCGCAGGACGTCGGTGACGAGGGCGCATGCGGTCACGCCGTCGGCGTCGTAGTCGCCGAAGACGCAGACGCGCTCCTTCGCGCGCACGGCGCGGGCGAGGCGGGCGACCGCCTCGCTGCGGTCCTTCATGGCGTCGGGCGGCGTGAGGTGCGCGAGCTTCGGATCGAGGAAGCGCGACGTCTCCCCCGGCTCGACGTATCCCCGCGCCATCAGGACCGCGGCGGCCGTGCGGGTCACCCCGAGCGACCGGGCGAGGTCTCCCGCGTCACCACCCGCGGGCGGCGGAAGCTGCAACATCGCGCGCAAGAGGACTCGCGCGGGCGTGCGCTGTCAATGGTTTGTTTCCTCCACAGCGCGCCCACAACGAGCCCACAGGCCCGGCGACCTCGCGGCCCGCAGCGCCCGATCAGGTCGCGCGAGCGGGGTTCAGGCGCTCGCGCTTCTTCTTCGCGCGCGCGGCCTTCGCCATGCGCGTGTCGATCCACTCGGTGAGCGGCGCCGCGACGTAGATGCTCGAGTACGTGCCGGCGATGATGCCGACGACGAGCGCGAACATGAAGTCCTTGATGATGCCGGTCCCGTAGATGAAGAAGGCGAGCATGCTGAGCAGCGTCGCGCCGCTCGTGAGGATCGTGCGCGACAGCGTCTCGCTGACGCTCAGGTTGATGATCTGCGCGAACGACTTGCCGCGGTGCCGGCCGAGGTTCTCCCGAATACGGTCGTAGACGACGACGGTGTCGTTCATCGAGTAGCCGATGACCGTGATGATCGCGGCGATCGTCGAGAGCGTGATCTCCTTGTTGCAGAGGATGAACACGCCGATGACCACCATGGCGTCGTGGACGCAGGCCACGATGACGCCCGGCGCGAACCGCAGGTCGAAGCGGAACGCCAGGTAGAGCATGATGAACACGATCGCGATGGCGATGGCGTTGCGGGCGCTGTCCCGGAGCTGCTTTCCGGCCTTGGGGCCCACCCACTCGACGCGCAGCGCGGCGCCCGGCGGCACCGCCTCGGGCCCGAGCTTGTTCCGCAGGCGCTCGACGAGCTGGTCGCCTTTGCTGAGGAGCTGGATCTCCACGCGGTGGTCGCGCGGGTTCAGAATCTGCGGGTTCGTGGAGCTCGCGCGGAGCGAGATGCCCGGAATGCTGAGCACCTGGTTCTTGACCTTCTCGAGGTCGGGATCGACGTCGTACCGCGTGCTGATCTTGTCGCCGCCGGCGCTGAACTTCACCTCGGTGGCGCGCGCGTTCTCGGGGCACTTGTCGGTGTCGGCGACAGGGGCCTGCGGATCGTCGGTGAGGCAGAGCGCCTTGCGGAGCGCGTCCTTCTCCTCGTCGTTGATCGCGCTCACGTCCTGGACGCGGATGAGGAAGTGGTACGAGCGGTTCGTGTCGACGATCTGCACGATGTCCGGCGTCTTGAAGCCGACCGACTCCACCGCGCTGCGGACCTGGCCCGCGTCGATCGGCTTGCCGAACGCGATCTCGACCTCGGTGCCGCCGCGGAAGTCGGTGCCGTAGTTGGGGCCCGGGTAGAAGCAGAGGACGATCGAGACGACGACCGCGAGCAGGCTAAACGGGATCCAGAACCAACGGACCGCCATGAAGTCGAAGACGCGGCCAGGCTTGAAGAACTCCATCGCGATTCGCCCTCAGAACTCCGCGCCCACGCTCAAGCGCTTGACCTTCGCCCCACGCACCCACCAGTCGAACACCAGCCGCGTGCAGAACACCCCGGTGAAGAGGCTGCAGATGATGCCGACGATGAGCGTGACGGCGATGCCCTTGATGGGCCCACTCCCGTACTGCGCGAGGATGAGGCCCGAGATGAAGATGGTCATGTGACCGTCGATGATCGACGGCCAGGCCCGCGTGTAGCCCGCGTCGACCGCGGCGCGCACGCTCTTGCCGCTGCGGAGCTCTTCGCGGATGCGCTCGTTGATCAGCACGTTCGCGTCGACGCTCATGCCGATCGTGAGCGCGAGGCCCGCGATGCCCGGCAGCGTCATCGTCGCGCTGAACGTCGCGAGGACCGCGAGCTGCAGCATCAGGTTGAAGAGCACCGCGACGTCCGCGACGATGCCGGACTTGCGGTAGTAGATGAACATGAAGAGGAGGACCGCGGTCGCGCCGAGCAGGCCGCCCTTGGCCGCCTCGGCGATCGAGTCGCGCCCGAGAGACGGGCCGATGACGACCTCCGAGCTCGGCGTGATCGGCGCCGGCAGCGCGCCCGAGCGGAGCACGAGCTCGAGCTGCCTCGCGTCGTGGAGCTGCTTCTCCGGGTCGCCCGAGCCCATCGTGATCTGGGCGCGGCCGCCGGCGATCTTCTGCTTGATGACGGGGGCCGAGTCGATGAGGTCGTCGAGGATGACCGCGAACCGGCGGTTCACGTTCGCGCCCGTGACCTCCTCGAAGCGGTCGGCGCCGGCCGGCGAGAACGTCATCGAGACGTAGTACTGGCCGAAGTTCTGCTGGTCCTGGTTGGTCGACGCGTCGGTGATGTAGTCGCCCGTCAGCTCCGACCGGCTGTAGAGATAGAAGGTGCGCCAGCCGACCTGCTTGAACTGGAGCGGCTCGGTGCCGTCGACCGGCTCGGTGACGGCCAGGAACCCGATGACGTGGTCGTCGGGCACGCTGAGCGTCTTCGTCCAGGCCTTGAAGCGCGCGAGGCAGTCGTTCAGCGACTCGTTCGCGTACTTCGGCGGCTGGCACGACATGCGGGCGTAGCGCGCCTGCGCGTTCTTCTTGTGGCCGTCGGGGCCGATGCCGTCGGGCGCGACCTCCTGGTAGAGGCCGATCCCCTCGCCCTCGGGGATGTCCTCGGCCTTGAGGGCGGTGCCGCCGAAGACCTGCTCGGTCCCCGAGTCGTCCACCATCTTGAACTCGAGGCGGGCGGTGCGGCGGATGGTCTCCTTGATGTCGCGGAAGCTCTGCTCGTCGCTGCCCGGGACCTCGACGATGATGTCTTCGTCGCGCGTGGTGACCGCGGCCTCGCGGAGGCCGAGCTCGTCGACGCGGCGCGAGACCGTGTCCTTGGCCTGGGCGACCGCGCGCTCGCGGATCTGCGATTCGACGTCCGAGCGGATCTTGAACGAGACCTCGTCGTCGCCCGGGCCCTGCGTCTCGGCCAGCTCACCCGAGAACTTCTTCGTGAAGCGCTCGTCGAGCTTGGCCTTGTCGGCCTTGTCCTTGAACTTGAGCAGCACGGTCGCCGCGTCCGGCGTCGACACGTGCACCTTGTCTTCGAGCTTGGAGAGCTCGTCGCGCGTCACCCGCCCTTCGCCCGAGTGGAAGGCGAAGAGCGTCGCGAGCTCCTGACGCATCTCGTCGGCGAAGTGATCGCGCTTGTCGTGGATCGCGTCCTCGACCTCCACCGTGTACACGAGGCGGAGACCGCCGCTCAGGTCGAGGCCCGGCGCGATTCCGAAGGTGACCCGGTCCTTGAGGTACGAGGGGCAGTGCAGCTTCGAGCCGATGGCCCGGCCCGCGCGCGCGAGCTCGCTCAGCCACGCGGGGTTGGCCGGCACGGGGGTGTCCGCCGTGGGGAGCGCGTGATCGACGGTCGGCCAGAGCACGCCGACGGCGCCGAGGAAGACCGCCGCGACGAACCCCGCCTTGAGCCGCCAGGTGCCGTCCATGATCGGCAGCAGGCCGAACCCGCACCAGACGAAGACGAGGACCGCGACGAAAAGGCCCCAGAAGGAGTCGTAGTGGAAGAAGAGGGCCCCCGAGCCGGCCGCGATGGCCATGAGGCCGAGGGCGGTGCGGCGCGACGGGTTCTTCAGACCCCACACGATCGCCATGAGGGCGGCCCCGGTGGAGCCGAGGATCGCGAGAGGCTGACCCTCCCACCAGACGGCGAGGCCCGCGAGTACGATCGCGAGGAGGCCGCTGAGCAGCGCAAGGACGTTCTTTTTGGGCATTGCCGTTCGGGCCGTGTTCGGACGCGGGCGAGAGAGTCTTACGACTTCTTTTCCGCGGCCTCCTTCAGGTCCTTCTGCGCCGCCTTCTCGGGCTCGGCCAAGGGCGACATCGTGTTCGCCACGATTTGGATCGTGACGCCGGGCGCGATCTTCACGCGGGCGACGCGCTCGTCGGTCTCGACGAGCTCCCCGATGAGACCCGCGTTCGTCACGATGCGGTCGCCCTTCTTGAGGGCCTGGCGCTGCTTCTCTTCTTTCTTCTGCTTCCGGTTCATGAGGAAGAAGAAGGGAACGAAGAGGACGAGCATCAGCAGCGGCATGATGAAGCCGGCGAGGGGCGACGACGCCTGGCCGCCGGCCGCGGGAGCGCTCGAGTCCTGGGCGACCCCCGGCGTTCCGGGCGCCGCAGCTTTGGGCGCCACGTTTTGAGCGAGCAGCAGATCGCTAGAGAGGAGGGGGCCAGACACGTGAGCTTCTCCTGGGAAAAACCGCCGACGAACGGGCCGGACGCGGCCGGGGTGGGATAGTCTTTGCCCGCCCGTCCGTCAACTGACAGGCCTGCGCATTCCTGCCCGGGATACACGAGCGCTTGGGCTGCGCGAGGGGCTACAGGCTACAGACTACAGTCCGAAAGCTCCGCGGGCATCCGGCTCTGCCTGTCTGAGTCTCTGCCGTCCCGGCTCAGAGCCTGTAGCCCGTAGTCTGTAGCCCGTAGACCAGCGCAGCCCAGGCGATCGGGCAGGCTCCGGCCGCTCGAGGAGCCCGGCCGGGCTCAGTCGCTCGCGGAGGCATCTTTGACGCAGCGGAAGCCGACGTTGGCGCCGGCCTCGAGCGCCGAGCCCCAGTCGCGCGAGGTCGTGCGGCTTTGCGAGGGGGCCGAGAGCCAGCCGCCGCCGCGAAGGACGTGCGCCGCGCCCGAACGCGGCGCCGGGCCGGGCCCGAGGAGCTCGACGTACCAGTCGGCCGTCCACTCTTCCACGTTGCCGCTCAGGTCCTGCACGCCGAAGACGCTCGCGCCGCCCGGGTGCGTGCCCACGCGCGTCGGGTGCGACACGCAGCTTCGGCCGGACTGGTCGCTCAGCAGCGTGACCGCGTTGAGGCAGCTCGGCGAGACGCCGTACGGGAACGGCAAGGCGAAGCTGCCGCGAGCGGCGTACTCCCACTCGCGCTCGGTCGGGAGGCGCTTGCCGACGAAGCCGCAGTACGCGTCGGCGTCGGCCCAGTGCACGCACGACACCGGCAGGTCGGGATCGTCGAGGTCGTAGGTGCAGTTCGCGCTCGCGCGCGCGGGCCGGGCGCACGTGCCCGCGGTGACGCACGCGCGGTAGGCCGCGACCGTGACCTCGGTGCGGTCGATCCAGAACGGCGCGACGACCTCGGGCCGCACGGGCCGCTCGTTCGCGGGGGCGCGCCCGTTCGACGAGCCCATGGTGAAGCGGCCGCCCGGGAGCTTCAGCATCCCGTCGCGGAGCGGGAGCTGCAGTCGGAACGGCGCGGGCCGCGCGGACGGGGCCGCGCTCGCGCTGGGCGACGGCGGGGTGTCGTACGGGTTCTCGCCGGTCGCGTCGGGGCGAGGCTCGTCGGGGTCGTCTTCGTGGGCCGGCGGAGAGCCGGTCGGGGCCGCGAGCACGCCGGCCGGAAGGGCCGCGGGGCTCGTATGGCCGCCCGCGAACGCGCCGGCGCCGCGACCGAGCAAGGCGCCCGTCGCCACGGCGATGATCACCACGATGGCCGAACGAAGGGAGTTCATGGGAGCTGCCCGCCCTCGAGCATGGCGTGCACCGATATCAGATTACCACTTTTGTGCAGACGCGCCGGGATGCCCAGGTCGGATGGAATCGTGCGACTCAGTTGTTTCGCGCGCGCCTTCCTAGACGCACACCGTCGTCGTCGCGTTCGATGGTCGCCCGAGGGACCTCGACGATGGCCTCGAAGACGGCGCGCGCGGCCTTGCCGCCCGCCTCGGCCGCGCTCGCGGCGCCCTTCGCGTGGAACGCGACGCCGCCGCGCAGGGCCTCGGCGACCTCGCGCTCGACCACGGCCCCGTCGACGCCCTCGCCCACGCCGAGGCCGCGAAGGCCCCGGTCGGACGCGGCCGCCGCGAGCGCGATTCCGACGAACCCGGCCGCGGCGAGCCAAATGGGCTCGTCACGATCGCCGCTCGCCGCCTCGGCTCCCTCGGCATGGTCGCCAGGCGATCGCCAGCCGACGACCCGGGCCCCGCGGTCGAACACGACGGCCTTGGCCCAGGGCGGGACCTCGGACCAGAGCGCGTCCGCGGCGCGCCGCTCGCTCTGCATCGCGACGACGCCCGAGCGCGCGAGCCGCAAGAGCGGATTCCCGCGCGACAGCAGAGACGCGCTGCCGAGGGCGATCACGCTGATGGTGTGGGGAGCGTGCGCACCTCGGGGCCGCTGCCGCGAGGCGACGAGGTCGAAGGCGACGCCGCCGCCCTCCTCCTCCGGGAGCTGCCGCACCGCGACGCGCGTCCGCAGGCCGAGGGCGGAGGTCAGCACGGCGGCGCAGAGCTCGGCGGAGGCCGCGGCGATGGCGGGCCGCAGCACGACCCCGCGCATCACGAACGCGCCGGGCGAGGACGAGAGCGAGGGCGACGGCGCGGGCTCGGAGGGCGTCGCGCTGCCCGGCTCGGGCGCGCGGAGGGCGTGCGCCTCGTCGCCGCCGAGGACGAACGTGCGCTTGCCTCGCTCGTCGGCGAGGACATTGTGGACGATGGCGTCGAGGTCGCGCGAGTCGACCTCGCGCTCGGGCGACACGATGCCGGACACGATGCGCGGGATGCGACCGATGCCGGGGAAGTCGGGCGCCCAGGTGAGGGCGTCGGCGAAGGCCGCCTTGAGCTCGACCGACAGCGGCGCGCCGCCCGCGAGCGGCTGGTCGACGCGCTCGAGCACCGTGATCGCGAGCGCGCGGCCGAGCGCCTTCACGAGCCGCGGCGCCGGGAACGGGCGCCACGCGACGACGCGCACGGCGGCGACGTCGTGCCCGTCGGCCCGCAGGCGATCGACGTCGGCGATGAGCGAGTCGCCGAGCGCGCCGGCCCCCACGAGGCACACGGCGGCGTCGCTCGCGGGCGCGCGCTCGATGACGTCGTGATGGCGGCCGGTGAGCCCCTCGAGCTGGCGCAGCGCGCTCGCGAGCGCGAAGGGCACGCGCTCGGCGAACGCGCGGTCGCCGGCCTGGGTCGAGCCCGGGCGCCGGCGCAGGCCGGGGTTCGTCGGCGGGTAGACCGGCTCGGGCCGGGACCGGCCGCGCCCCGGGCCGAGCAGCGCCTCGCAGAGCGCGCGCGACGGCGCCGCGATGGGCTCCACGTCGTGAGCGTGCGTGCCCTCGTGCACCACGAAGAACGGGCACCCGCTGTCTTCGGCGGCCCGGCGCGCGACGAGCGCGAGGTCGATCGCGTCGGAGACGCCCGCGCTGAGGAGCATGCCCCAGAGGAGGTCGTCGAGGGCGAGCGCCGGCGCGAGGCCCGCCGCGGACGCGTGGCCGCCGCCGCGCGGCTCGCCGAGCGCGTGCACGACCACGTCGAGCCGGCGCGCCGAGATCGACGCGAGCTCGCTGCGCACGGCCGCGAGGTCGGCCGACCGCGCGACGAGCGTCGCACGCTCGCCCGCCTCGGCGGCGAGCGCGCACTTGCGCGTGAGCTCCGCGACGTCGGTGCCGCGCTCCGTCACGAGCGGCTCGCCGAAGACGTTCACCGCCGGCAGGTCGAAGCCGTCGACCGCCACGAACACCCGCTGCGCGACCGCGCCCTCGACGAGCGCCACGGCGCCCCCGAGAATCCCTCGCCCACGCGCGCGCCGCGCGCTCGCCCCGCGCCGAGTCGTGCATCCCGCTCATCTTGGATGGGCCGGCAGCCTAGGCCAAACGCGCCTAACTTTCACCCCATCGACCAGGCATCAGGCGCGCGGCCATCCGCTGGGGCGAGCGCACGCCGCGCAAGGCCATCTCGTCGGCGGCCTCCTGGCCCATCCTCTTGCCGGGGCCCGACTCGTTGCCGAGGAGCTGCCCGAGCCGGTAGCGCGCGGCCATGGCGTGCAAGAGCATGTTGTGCTTCTCGGTCGCCGCGATCGCCTCGCGCAGGAGCGCGACGGTCCGCGGGCGCCGGTTCGACGCGTTCGCGACGCAGGCCGCGAGCATGAGCCCGAGCCCGCGCTCCCAGTCGCGACCGCGCCGGAGGCGACGCGAGATGCGGCCGGCCTCGGCGAGCCGGCGGGCCCGCCCGGCCTCGGGCAGGGAGCCGAGCGAGGCGATGGCGCAGCGCCCGCGGAGGAAGCCCGCGAGCGTCCGCAGGATGTGCACGCGAAGGAGCATGCTCCTCCTGATGGCGACCTCGTCGGCCACCATGCGGTCGTACGCGCGCCCGCCGGCCCCGACGTAGAGCTCGATCTCGGCCTCGTACTGCATCGCCTGCCAGTGCTGGAGGAAGAAGCCGCTCTGCGACCAGTGCGCCATGGCCTCGCGGAGGCGCACGCGCGCGGTCTCGGGCTCGTCGGCGACCAGCGACAGGAGGACGGTGGCGCGCGAGTCGATGTTGACGATCGTGTAGAGGTCGCCGCGCTCCTCGGCCTCGACGAGGAGGCGGTCGCGAAGCGCGGCCGCCTCGTGCACGTCGCCGAGGATCATGAGCAGATCGAGCGCGAAGAGGTACGCGTTCGCCTGCCAGCCCGCGCGCATGTGCGTCGTGTCGTGGCCGGAGGCGACCTCGAGGAAGCCGCGAGACTCCTTGAACTGCCCGCGGAGGAAGAGCGCGATGCCCCGCGTACCGTCGACGAAGATGCGGCCGTCGGCGAAGTCGCTCTGGTTCGCGAGGCCCTCGCCGAGCGCGTGCAGGCGGCGCTCGCGGCGGCTCTCGGCGCCGCCGGCGCGCGCGAGCGTCGAGGCCTCGAGGCTCACCGCGCGGAGCACCTGGAAGCGATCGCCCTTCCGCAGCGCGTAGATGAGGTGCCGCGCCTGCATGCACGCGCCCACGATGACGTCGACGAGCACGAAGCCGAGGGCGACCGAGTACAGCGCGTCGATGCGCAGGCGATCCTCGGGGCGCACCTCCTCCGGCTCGCGCTCGACCACGCGCAGGCCCATGAAGAAGAGGATCACGCGGTACACGAGCAGCCAGAAGACCGCGCTCGCCGCCGACCCCGGCGCGCGCATGCCGAGGCTGTCGAGCACGCGGTGCAGGACGATCCCGCCCTCGTCGATGCGACCCGAGGTGAGGAGCTGCTCGGCCGCCGCGCGCTCGAGGTTCACGCGCTCGGAGGCGGGCGCGTCGCGCGCCTCCTCGAGGTACACGCGCGCCGACTCCGCGCCGCGGCCCGCCCACTCGAGGACCTCGGCGAGCCGGAGGCGCAGGCGGTGCTGCTCGGCGGAGGTCCGCGGCAGGCTCTCGAGCGTGAGCTTGTAGAGCGAGATGGCCCGGTCGAAGGCGAGGTGCTCGGCCGCCCGCTCCGCGGCGCGCTCGGCGTGCAGCGCGGCGCGCTCCTTCTCGCCGGCGCCGAGGAGGTGCGCCGCGATGGCCTCGGGGTCGCCGTCGGGCAAGCCCTCGAGCACGCGCGCGAGCGCGCGGTGGTGCTCGCGGATGACGCGCGGCGAGAGCTTCGTGACGATCATCTCGCGGATGCGATCGTGGCTCATCTCTACGGTCTCGCGCCCGTCGCGGATGCCGGTACGGATGAAGCGCCGCGCGCGCACGAGGCCGACGGCGTCGTCGACCGCGTCGCGCACGCCCGCGGCGTCGGCCGCGACCGACACGGGGAGCGGGCGGCCCGCGACGGCGACGACGCGGAGGAGGCGGAGCTCCCGATCGGGCAGGCGCGCGAGGCGCGCCTTCACCATCTGCTCGAGGGTGACGGTCGCGATGCCGGGCGAGGTGTCCTCGGAGCGGGCGACCCGGTGCGGCCCGCTGACGCTCCGCGCGAGCTCGTCGACGAGGAAGGGGCTGCCGCGCGCCTCGAGGGCGATGGCCTCGGCGGTGACCTGGGCGCGGGCGTCGTCGGCGCCGAGGAGCGTGAGCGCGAGGCGGCGGGTCTCGGCCTCGGCGAGCGGGCCGATCGTGATCGACCGGAGCTCGGCGAGCGCGGGCCAGCGCGCGCGCGTCTCGAGGAGGAAGGGGCTCGTCTGCACGTCCTCGTCGCGGTACGTGAGGATGAGGAGGAGCGGAGGCGCTTCGGGCGGGCGCACGAGCTCGAGGAGCAGCGCGGCGCTGTCCTTGTCGCCCCACTGCACGCCGTCGACGTAGACGACGAGCGGCTGGCGGCGCGCGAGCGACGCGACGAGCTCGCGGAAGGCGAAGAAGGCGCGGCGCCGCAGGCGGTTCGGGTCGCCGCCGAACTGCTCGCGGGCCGCGAGCGCCGCGGGCCCGCCCTCGGCGCGAGCGATGCTCGGCACGCGCCGCAGGACCGGGAAGAGGCGCGCGAGCGCCCACACGTCGTGCGGGAGCGTGAGCGAGTCCTCCCGGTCGGAGAGGCGCATGAGGTAGCGGCTCATCGCGTCGACGACGCTGTCGACGCCCTTGTACGGCACCGACTCGCGCTCGTGCGCGCGCCCCCGGAGGACGACCGCCTCGCCGTGCGCGACCAGCTCGTCGAGGAAGTGCGTGACGACCGTCGACTTGCCCATGCCCGTCGGGCCGCCGACCTGCACCGTGATGGAGCGCCCCGTGCGCGCCGAGTCGAAGGCCTCGCGCAGCGCGCGGAGGGGCGCCTCGCGGCCGACGATTGCCGTCGCGGTCTCCGGCGCGGGCTGCGCCGGGACGGGCATGCTGCCGCTCGGGCGGAGGCCGAGCTGGTAGAGGATGTCCGAGCCGGTCGGGCGGAGCTCGGGCGCGCGGAGGAGGAGCGCGGTCGCGAGCGCGTCGAGGTCCGCGGGCACGTTCTCGACGCAGTCGCCCGGCGGCTTCGGGTCGAGCATGCTCTTCATCTTGAGGATGTCGAAGGCGGAGCCCGCGAAGGGCGGCGCGCCGACGAGCGCCTCGTAGAGCATCACGCCGACGCTGTACCAGTCGGAGGCCGGCGTGGGCCCCTCGTTGAGGGCCTGCTCGGGCGCCATGTAGCGCGCGGTGCCGACCATCTCGCCGCCCTCGGCGAGGTTCTCGTCGACGACCTTGCTCAGCTCGGTCGCGACGCCGAAGTCGAGCAGCACGACGCGCCCTTCGGGCGTCACGCGCACGTTCGACGGCTTGATGTCGCGGTGCAGCTTGCCCGCCGCGTGCAGGGCGCAAACACCCTGCACGAGCTGCGCGAGCGCGGGGCGGAGGCGATCGATGTCGGCGAGGCTGTTCTTGTTGGTGGAGGCCGGCTTGGGCACGGGGCGCAGGCGCCGCAGGCGATCGCCGGAGCCCTCGGTCCACGTCTCGCGGCGGGTCGGCTCGTCGTACGTGCGCTCGGAGGGGTCCTCGGACGGGCCTTGCCCGCCCTTCTGCACGTGGGTGAGGAAGTCGGTCCCGTCGACGAGCTCCATCGTGAAGAACACGCGGCCCTCGTCGGTGGCCACGAGCTCGTACAGGCGAACGAGGTTCGCGTGGTGGACGTCGGCCAGCGTCCGGAACTCCTGCTTGAACAGGTAGAGGGCCGAGGGGGTCGAGTTGAGGATGGTCTTGAGCGCGACGCGCTGCTGGCGTTCGCGGTCGAACGCCTCGTACACCACCCCCATCCCTCCCTTGCCGATGCACCGGAGGACCTCGTAGCGAGACGTCCCGCGCCAGTCGGGCGCCTCGGGCGCCGGCCCCGAAGGGAGGTGGGTGCTGATTTCGGCCGGCATTTCCTCCACGCCCCCTCGAGCCGCTTTCGGCTCCTTTCGGACTCCGGGCGACGCTTCCTTTCGGGAGCCGCTTTCCGGAATTCGGGATGGGGGCGCCTTCACATCAGGTTAATGCCCGGCCCGAGTGAAGACATACTCGACCTTGACAGCGTGACTGTCGATTCCTCGCGCCTTGTGCGCGGCTGGCCTACAGCAGATTGGCCGCGAGCTCCGCGAGATCGCTCCGCTCGCCCTTCGCGAGCACGATGTGCGCGGCGAGCTTTTCCCCGCGGAAGCGCTCCGCGGCGACGGTCAGGCCGTTCGAGGCGCTGTCGACGTAGGGATTGTCGATCTGCCCCGGATCGCCCGTGAGGACGATCTTCGTGCCGTCGCCGGAGCGGGTGATGATCGTCTTGACCTCGTGGGGCGTGAGGTTCTGGGCCTCGTCGACCACGATGAACTGCTGGGGGAGCGAGCGGCCGCGGATGTACGTGAGCGGCTCGACCTGAATCTGCCCGCTCTCGAGGAGCTCCGCGTAGGCGCGCGGCCCCTTGCGGGAGCCCGTGGAGAAGAGAAACTCGAGGTTGTCGAAGATCGGCTGCATCCAGGGGTTGAGCTTCTCGTCGACGTCGCCCGGGAGGAAGCCGATGTCGCGCCCGAGCGGCATGACGGGCCGCGAGACGAGCATGCGCGTGTAGGCGCTGTCCTCCACGGTGCGCTTCAGGCCGGCCGCGAGGGCGAGGAGCGTCTTGCCGGTGCCCGCCTTGCCGACGAGCGTCACGAGGCGAATCGACTCGTCGAGGAGGAGGTCGAAGGCGAAGGACTGCTCCTTGTTGCGCGGGCGCACGGACATCACGCCTTCGCGGGGCACGCGGAGCGCGCAGATGGCGCGCTTGCCCGCGTCGTACCGCCCGAGGGCGGTGTGCGACGGGTTGGACCGATCCCGCATGAGCACGCATGTGTTCGGCGCGGGCGGCGGCTCGCGCGGGGCGATGCGGCCCTCGCGGAAGAACGTGTCGACGTCGCCGCCGTCCATCTCGAGATCGATGATGCCGCTCGTGAGCCGGTCGGGCTCGACGCGCTGGTTCTCGTAGGTCTCCGCGACCATCCCGAGCGCATCCGCGCGGATGCGGAGGTTCGTGTCCATCGTGACGAACACGGTGGCGCGGCCGCCGTCGTTCTCGCGGACCTCGAAGGCGGTCTGCAAGATGGCCTGATCCATCGCGGTGTGGTCGATGGCGCTGGGAAGCGTGAGGCGCGTGGTCGGCACGGCGACGCGCAGGGTGCCCCCCTGATCGGTGACCACGCCCTTGGCGAGCGAACCGCCCCGGTCGCGAAGCTCGTCGAGGAGGCGCGCGATCGATCGCGCGTTCCTTCCCCGCTCCGAACCCTCGCGCTTGAACTGGTCGACCTCTTCGATCACGTAGATCGGGATGATGACGTTGTTGTCCTCGAAACGGAAAATCGCATGCGGATCGTGAAGGAGGACGTTGGTATCGAGAACGTAGTTTTTCTTCATCGGGCTGGTGAGTCGCCGCCGGACCTGCCGCAGCGCCCTTGCCGCCTTAGCCGTCCGACGGGGCCAGCGCAAGACGCGGCGTCGGTCTATGCTCGTGGCCAGTGAACGCGGAACACACGTGAGCTCAGCGGCGCAGCAAGCGGGACGAGACGGGCGAGATCGGGCGCTCGGCCTCTCCTCGTGGCTGGCCCCCGTCGAGCAGCTCCTCGTGCGGGCCGCGCGCGAGGTGCGGGTGCTCTCGGCGCTCACGCCGCGCGACGCCGAGCTCGAACGCGAGCGCCTCGTGGCCGAGCTCCGCGCGGGCCGCCGGGCCGCGCCGCGCTGGACCTACACGCCCCGGCCGCACGAAGACCTGCGCCGCGCCCTCGGCGTGGTCGAGAGCGTGCTCGAGAGGTGCGAGCGCACGCCCCTCGAGTCGCTGTACCTCGAGCGCGCGCGCGAGCTCTCCGCCGAGGCCGAGATGTGCGCCGTGGCGGGCACCGATCGCCTGGCGCGGCTGGCGGGCGCCCGCTTTGCCCCCCGCGAGCCGCGCGTCGCGCGCGCCGCGTCGGCGATGTGCGCGGCGTGGCTCGCCGAGCCGCGGGCCGAGCCGCCGGACGCGAGCATCCCCAGCGACGCGGCCGACCCCCGGTCGCTCCTCTCGCGCATGCGCTTCGCGGTCGGGCGGCTGCGGCTCCCCTTCGCGGTCGTGGCGACGCCGTGGCTCGCGCCGCTCGCGGCGACCGGCGAGCGCGTCATCCTCGTGGCGACCGCTCGCCTCGTGCCCGAGGAGGACGCGATGCGCACCGTCCTCCACGAGATCGAGGGCCACGCGCGCCCGCGCGTGCGCTCGGCGTTCGCGGAGACCCCGCACTTTCGCATCGGCACCGCGCGCGGCATCGACGACCAGGAGGGGCGCGCCGTGCTCCTCGAGGAGCGCGCGGGCCTGCTCGGCGCGCGCCGCCGGCGGCAGCTCGCCGCGCGGCACTGCGCCGTCGAGACGATGCTCGGGGGCGCCTCGTTCGCGGAGGTCGCCGGGCTCCTGGTCGACGCGCACGGCATCGACGCCGCGGAGGCCGTCGTGGTGGCCGAGCGCGTCTTCCGCGGCGGCGACGGCGAACGCCCCGGCCTCGGCCGCGAGCGCGTGTACCTCGAGTCCTTCGTGCGGGTGCGTGAGCACCTCGAGGAGAACCCGCTCGACGACGCGGTCCTCGCCTCGGGACAGATCGCCGTCGACGCCGTGCCGGCCCTCCGCGAGTTCGCGTTCATCGAACGCGATGGGTTCTAGTTAGGCCTAGTCGGCGGACGCGTCCTGCTGGACCTGCAGGGGGACCGTGACCCAGTCCGCGCCGCCCTGATTGTCGTGGACGACGATCCACACGAAGTTCTGGGCGGGCGCGCCCATGATGTTCGTGGGCGAGAGGAAGTTCGTGTTGGTGCCCGCCGGGATGTCGAAGGTGGCCATCGGGTTGTAGAGCGACCGCGACTCGTCGGTGAACGTGCCGATCGTCGAGTAGGCGTCGAACCACACGACCTTGCCCGGCGGGGCCGACGGGGGCACGACCGGCCCGATGGGGTGGTGGGGGCAGTTGTTCTGGTCGCAGATGGGCGGCGTGAACGGCGCGGTGGTCACGCCGCCGTCGATCGCGAGGGTCGTGCCCCCGAGGTCGACGCTCGTGATCGTGGGGTTGACCTCGGTGCTGTCCGCGTACGCGTAGACGCGGGTGAAGCCGATCACGTAGTCGCTCGGGGGGACCTGGTTGTGGTTGTCGTCGAAGCAGGAGAGCGGGATGTCTTGCGGGTTGCCGGAGTTCGGGTCGAAGGGCACGACCTCGATGTGGCCCGCGCACGCGAAGTTGAAGAGGATGACCAGGCCGTAGGACGGCGAGACGCCGGTGCGGTCGATGATGGCGTTCGACGGCATCTGGAAGGTGAAGCTCGGGCCGCTCGCGAGAAGCGGCGTGAGGTCCACGCCCGGCGTGAGGAGCGCGGCGAGCCCGCCCGGGTCGGCCCCCACGCCCGCGAATCCCCCCCCGCCCGCGTCGCCCGGCGGGGCGTACACGGCGCCGCCGGACACGAACTGCGCGAAGCACGCGTAGTACGCGTCGGCCTGCGGGTTCACGCACAGGATGGGGAGCCAGGAGAGCTTCATGGGCGTCGCCGGGTTCTGCCGCCCGTCGTACGCGAGGAGGTCGACCGTGACGGTGTCGCCCGGCTTCGCGCGCGGCTCGCTCGCGCGGGTCGCCAGGACGCGCACCGTGTCGATCACGGTCTCGCTCTGGAAATCGGACGGCGAGCACGACGAGGCCACCGCCGCGAGGGCCGCGACGCCGCCGAGCGCGCCAAGGAGCGTTCGCTTCATCGTCAAAACTCCGCGTGCACGCCGAGGCTCGGCAGGATCGGGAGGTCGCCGACGGTCGACGTCTGCGTGTTGTTGTAGTTGTAGCTGAAGCCGTCGACGTTTCCGTAGTTGAAGACGTTCTGCACGTCGAGGTACGCGCCGATCTTGCCCCAGCCCGTCTTCCACGTCTTGTCGACGCGGAGGTCGAGCGACTGGAAGAGCGGCAGGCGCGTGCCGTTCGCCGGGTAGGCCATCTGCGAGAGGTAGGTGCCGACGTTCTCGTCGTAGAAGCCGTACGTCTCGGGGGTCGTCATGTAGCCGCTCGTCAGGCGGTAGCGCGCGCCGAACTCCCACCCGCGCCCGAGGCGGTAGCTGCCGAGCACCGTGAGGACGTGCGTCTCGTCGAACTCGGAGAGCTGGAGCGGCTGGCCCGGCGCGTCGCGCACGAGGCTGCGCGACAGGGTGTACGAGAGCCACCCGAAGAAGTGCGCGTCGGGCTTGTAGCGCACGAAGAGCTCGGCGCCGTAGATGACGCCGCTGCCCGTGCTGCCGACGCCCTGGTTCACCAGGTAGTCTTCCTGCTTGTAGAAGCCCTCGAGCGACGCGTCGATGTTCGTCGTGAACTCGTGCTCGACGCCGAGGTCGTAGTGGAAGGCGCGCTGGTCGACGAGGCCGGGCGTGCCGAAGACGTTGTTCGTCTGCTGGGGCTGCGGCGGCTCGGAGAACACGCCGATGCCGCCCTTGAGGGTGGTGCGCGGCGAATCCATGATGTCTTGCCGCACCGTGAGGCGCGGGTCGACGTCGAAGGACCCGGTGTCGCGCGTGTAGTCGAAGCGAATGCCCGGCACGATGCGCGTGCCCTTCCACGGCGTCGCCTCCCACTCGGCGTAGAGCGCGGGCTCGGTGATCGCCGAGTTGACGCTCGTCGAGAGCGTCTGCATCGTCGAGAACGGGCCCGACGGCGGCTGCCCGGGCTTCGGAAGCGGCGGGAGCTGCGCGTTCGCGGTGTACGGCTCCTCGATGACGTCGAACCCGACGTTCATCGTCAGCCACTGGTTCAGCTTCTGGGCGACCTCGAGGCGGCCCGTGATCGGGTAGTCGGTCAGGTCGAAGAAGATGTTGCCGGTGCTGAACGAGAGGTTGTCCCGGCCGAACGCGGCGACCGCGCGGAGCTCGGTCGTGTCGCTGATGCGGTTCTTGTAGATCGCCTGGATGCGCCAGAAGCCGGTGTGGCTGTCGACCGCCGAGAGCACCGGCTCGCTCGAGGACGCGGCCTGGTCGAGGAGCTTGAGCGCGTCGTCGGACCCGAAGACCGCGAAGCGGAGGGTCGAGTGCGCGTCGAGGTCGCGCTCGAGGATGGCCTGGTAGTCGTAGTACACCGGGCTCACGCTCACGCTCGACTGGAGGGCCTTGAGCAGCGGCCCGAGCCACAGGTCGAAGTACGAGCGGCGACCGGCGATGGCGAAGCGCCACCCGGTGTCGAAGAGCGGCCCCTGCGCGATGACCCGCGAATCGAGCAGGTCGACCTCGGCGAGGCCGTGCAGCTCCTTCGATGGGCTTATCAGGCCGACGTCGACCACGCCGCCCATCGCGCGGCCGTACTGCGCGCTGAAGTTGCCGGGGAAGAAGTCGAGCCGGTTGATCATCTCCGTCGGCACGACCGAGGAGAGACCGCCGAAGTGGTACACGAGGGGGACCGGCGTCCCGTCGATGAAGTAGACCGAGTCTTCGGGCGCCGAGCCGCGCACGATGAGCAGCCCGATGAACGACGGCGGGCGGCCCACGCCCGGCAGGTTCTGCAGCGACTTCAACGCGTCGCCGTTCGTTCCGGGGATGCGGTTGATCTCGCGCTGCTCGAGGGTGCGCACCGTGACCGAGCGGGGCGGCTTCTCGCCCTTGTTCTCGACGATCGTCACGTCCTCGGCGCCCGTCGCCGCGGGCGAGGACGACGCGGCCTCCACGAGGTCGAGCCGGTCGACCGACGCGGCCTCCTCGGCGAGCTTCACCGTCTCGTCGGCCTCGTGCGGCGTGCGCCCCGGGGCGGTGATCGTGACGTGGTAGGTGCCCGCCGCGAGCCCGTCGACGCGCCAGGCGCCGTCGGGGGTGCTCGTCGTGGTGCGCTCGGCGCCGGACGCGTCCTTGACGACGATGGTCGCGCCGCCGATGGGGTGGTCGGCGGCGAGGGTGAGGACGCGGCCGGAGAGCGCGGCGGGCGGCGGCTCGAAGTGGAACTTGAAGCGGATGCGGGACGCGACGGGCTTGCCGTTCCGGACGGCCGGGTCGAACTCGAGCGCCTTCGCCCCCTGGATGGCCGCCTCGTCGAAGCCGTGGCCGGCGGGGGCCTCGACCACGGCGTGGGTGACGGCGCCCGTGGCGTCGATGTCGATGACCACGTCGACGTCGAGCTTCTCGGTGAAGCCCTCGTCGATGGCCTGCTTCGGGTACGCCACGCCCTCGTTCTTCTTCACCACCGGGGGCGTGATGGCCGGGGCGGGCGGCGGCTGGTCGTTCGGCGTCTGCGAGCCGGGGGGCGCGGGGAACCCTCCATGGCTGGGCTGCGCGCGTGCAGGCGCCGGCGCGAGAAGCCCCACGCCGAGGCCGAACAAGCAAGGTAAGGCGAGCCGCCGACGCAGCATCGGGCGCGGTCGGTCGTAGCCGAGGCGCGCTCCAGGCTCAACCAGAGGATGCGAAAGCGGCCGTCTTTCCGCGTGATTACAAGGTAGGGCGGTCACGCTGGACGGCAGAGCGACCCCGCGGCCCAGCCGTTCGAGGATCGCGCGCAGATCGGCGAGGACGGCGTGCAGACGACCGAGGACCGTCTGCAACCGCCCGACGACGGCGTGCAGACGACCGAGGACCGCGCGCAGGTCGGCGAGGAAGGCGCGCTGATCGGCGAGGACCGTCTGCAACCGCCCGAGGACGGCGTGCAGACGACCGAGGACCGCGCGCAGGTCGGCGAGGACGGCGTGCAGCTCGGCGAGCACGCGAGGTGGACGACCGAGCGGCGCGCGCGGGTCGCCGGGGACCCCTCACCCCTCGCTCTTCATCCGGTACCCCACGCCCGGCTCGGTCACGAGGTACCGCGGGTGCGCCGGGTTCTCCTCGAGCTTTTGCCTGAGCTGCGCCATGTACACCCGCAGGTACTGCATCTGGTGGGCGTGGCCGGGCCCCCAGACCTGGTCGAGGAGCTGCTTGTGGGTCAGCACCATCCCGGCGTGCTTCGTCAGCGCGACGAGCAGCTTGTACTCGATCGGGGTGAGGTGCACCTCCTCCTCCCCGAGGAACACGAGCCGCCGCGCCATGTCCACGCGCAGCCCGCCGATCGTCACGACGGAGCTGGTCGGGTCCTGCGCCGTCCGCGACGCGTGCCGCAGCGCCACCCGGATGCGCGCCATGAGCTCGGCCGAGCCGAAGGGCTTCGTCAGGTAGTCGTCCGCGCCCGCGTCGAGCGCCTCCACCTTCTCGCGCTCCTGCCCTCGCGCCGAGATGACGATGACCGGCACCGCGCTCCACTCTCGCAGGCGCCGGGTCACCTCGAGACCGTCCATGTCGGGCAGGCCCAGATCGAGCAGCACCAGGTCCGGCGTGTGCGCCGCGGCCTGCTGGAGGGCGTCGCGCCCGTTCTCGACCTCGAGCACCCGGTGCCCGTGCGCCGTGAGCGCCAGGCGCACGAACGTGCGCATCTGCTGCTCGTCTTCCACCAGGAGGACCAGCGGCTTCGATTCGGTCATCGCGCGTCCCGCTCGAGGGCGGCCTCGCTGGGCACGGACGCCGGGACGGCCGGCGGGTCGAGCGGCAGCGTGAACCGGAACGACGCGCCGCCCCCTTCGCGGTCCTCGACCCAGATGCGGCCTCCGTGGGCGTGCACGATGCCCCGGCAGATCGTGAGCCCCAGGCCCACGCCGCCCCCTTCCCCCTCGCGGACGCGGAAGAACTTGTCGAACACGCGCTCGACGTCCTGCTTGCCGACGCCGGGCCCGCGGTCGGCCACCTCGACCTCGATGGCCCCCTTGTCTCCCTTGCCGGGGCCGGGCCGCACGACCGCCCGGATGTCGATGGGCGAGCCCGGGGGCGAGTACTTGGTGGCGTTCTCGAGCAAGTTGATGAGCACCTGTTCGACGAGGATGGCGTCGAACGGCACGAGGGGCAAATCCGGCGGGATGGAGGTCCGCACCTCGCGCCCGCGCAGCCGGTCGTCCATGCGGTCGAGCGCGGAGCCGACCACCTCCTCGAAGGGCCCGAGGTCGCGCTGCACCTTCATCGCGCCGGCCTCGAGCCGCGTCATGTCGAGCAGGTTGCGCACCAGCCGGTTCAGGCGCAGCGCCTCTTCGTGCGCCGTCATCAGCAGCTCGCGGCGCATGTTCTCGTCCTTGGGCACGTCCTCCTCGAGCAGCGCGCTCGTCGCGCCCGTCACGACGCCGAGCGGCGTGCGAAGGTCGTGCGAGACGGAGCTCAGGAGCGCGTTGCGAAGCTGCTCGGTCTCGATGCGCAGGCTCGCGCGGCGCGCCTCCTCGGCGAGCTGGGTGCGCTCGATCGACGACCCGATGAGCCCCGCGATCGTGTCGAGGAGCGCGCGCTCGTCGGGGTCGTCGAGGCGCGAGCCCTCCGAGGGGTAGAGCGCCATCACGCCCACGCGGCCGCGCGAGCCCGCGAGCGGCACGCAGAGCGCGCTCGACATCGGGAGCGTGTCGGTGCCATGGCCGGCCGGGCGCTGGTGGTTCCAGACCCAGTCGGCGACGCCCACGTCCTTGGACGAGGTGGTGAAGGCGCCGTCGTCGTCGTGCACGACCTCGAGCTGGTCCTCGCGCCCAGGCAGGAGCACCGCGACCTTCGCCTCGAACACCTCGTGCACGTGCCGCGTCGCGGCCTGGAGCAGGGCCGGGCGCGACGCCGCGACGCCGAGCTCGCGGCTCAGCGCGAAGAGGCTCGCCGTGCGCCGCTCGCGTCCGCGCGCGCTGTCGGCCTGGTCGCGGATGCGGTTCGTGAGCTGGCTGATGACCACCGCCACGAGGAACATGACCCCGAACGTCACGATGTGCCGGAAGTCGCTGACCGCGAAGCTCAGGTACGGCGGGATGAAGAAGAAGTCGAACGCCAGCACGCTGAGGATCGCCGCGAACAGCGACGGCCCGTACCCGAAGCGCATCGAGACCATCACGACGCCGAGCAGGAAGACCATCACGACGTCGGCGGTCTCGCTCCGTCCGAAGATCCAGCTCGCGGCGAGGCCCGCGACGGCGACCATCGCCAGCGCCGCGCCGTAGCCGGAGGGGTCGCCGAACGCCGAGCGCTGGCGAGCGCGGTCGCCCGCCGTCGGGGGCGGCTTGGCGTCGGGCACGCCCGAGATGACGTAGACGTCGATCTCGCGGCTCTCGCGCACCAGCTTGTCGAGGAACGACCGCTTGAGGACGTCGCGCCAGCGCGGGTGCGTCGGCTTGCCGACGACGATCTTCGTGACGTTGCGCTTGCGGGCGTAGCGCACGGTCTCCACGGCGGCGTCCTCGCCGCGCAGCGTGACCGCCTCGCCGCCGAGCCCCTCGACGAGCCGCATGTTCGCCGCGAGCCGCTCGCGGTCGCCCGACGTCGCGCGGATGGCCGCGGGCGTCTCGACGAAGCACCCGACGAGCTCCGCGTGGAGGCTCGTCGCCATGCGGCGCGACGCGCGGACGAGGTGCGCCGAGTGCGGGCTCGCCGACACGCACACGAGCACGCGCTCGCCCGTGTGCCACGACTCCTCGATGCCGTGCGCGGCCTTGTAGCCGCGCATCTTGGCCTCGACGCGCTCGGCGGTGCGGCGCAGCGCGAGCTCGCGCAGCGCGATGAGGTTCCCCTCCTTGAAGAAGTTGCCGAGGGCGCGGGCCGCGGCCTGGTCGGCCACGTAGACCTTGCCCTCGTGGAGGCGCTCGAGAAGCTGGTCGACCGGGAGGTCGACGACGCGGACCTCGTACGCCTTGTCGAAGACCGCGTCGGGCACGGTCTCGCGCACGACGACCCCGGTGATCTGCGCGACGACGTCGTTGAGGCTCTCGAGGTGCTGGACGTTCAGCGTCGTGAAGACGTCGATGCCCGCGTCGAGGAGCTCCTCGACGTCCTGCCAGCGCTTCGGGTGCCGCGAGCCGGGCGCGTTGCGTGTGCGCGAGCTCGTCGACGAGGACGACCTCCGGACGGCGGCGGAGCGCGGTGTCGAGGTCGAACTCCTCGAGCTTGATGCCCTTGTGGTCGATGGTCCGCCGGGGCAGCATCTCGAGGCCGATGAGCAGCGACCCCGTGTCGTACCGGCCGTGGGTCTCGACGATGCCGATGACGATGTCGCGCTTCTGGTCCTCGGCGACGAGGCGCGCGGCCTCGAGCATCGTGTACGTCTTGCCGACGCCCGGGGCCGCGCCGAAGAAGATGGTCAGCTTCCCCTTCGCGGACACCCGCTCCTCCTCGCGCACGCGCGCGAGGAGCGCATCGGGATCGGGACGCCGGTCGACCATCTATGCCCGGAGGGGACTATAGGGCATCGAGCGCGAGGTTCAGCTCGAGTACGTTGACGCGCGGCTCGCCGAGGATGAACAGGCTCCGGTCCTCGGTGTGGGCCGCGACGAGCTCGCGCACCTTGGCCTCGTCGAGGCCGCGCGCCTTGGCGACGCGGTGCACCTGGTAGAGCGCCGCGGCCGGCGAGACGTCCGGGTCGAGCCCGCTGCCCGAGGACGTCACGAGGTCCACGGGCACGGGGCCCTTCGCGTCGGGATCGGCGGCGGCGAGGGCGTCGAGACGGCCCTTCACCTCGTCGGTGAGCGCGGGGTTCGTGGGGCCGAGGTTCGAGCCGGCCGAGGCGCTCGCGTTGTACGGGAGCGGCTTGGAGTTCGAGTCGGCGGTGGCCGAGAGGCGGCCCCAGAAGTACTTCGGGTCGTCGAACGACTGGCCGACGAGGCGCGAGCCGACCGACTTGCCGTCGCGAAGCACGAGGCTGCCGTTGGCCTTCGAGGGGAACGCGGCCTGCGCGACCCCGGTGACGAGGAGCGGATACGCGACGCCCGTGAGGAGCGTGAGCATCCCGAGCGAGACCGCGGCGGCACGAATTTGAGCGAGCATGGATTGACTCCGATTCAGACGAGGTGCACGAGGACGAGGAGCATGTCGATCGCCTTGATGCCGACGAACGGCACGATGACGCCGCCGAGCCCGTACACGACCAGGTGGTCGCGGAGCAGGGTCGAGGCGCCGACCGCGCGGTACTTGATGCCGCGCAGGGCGAGGGGCACGAGGGCGATGATGATGAGCGCGTTGAAGATGACCGCGCTCAGAATGGCGCTCTCCGGCGTCGCGAGGTGCATCACGTTCAGCGCGTTGAGCGCGGGGTACGTGGTCGCGAACGCGGCCGGGATGATCGCGAAGTACTTCGCGATGTCGTTGGCGATGCTGAAGGTGGTCAGCGCGCCGCGCGTCATGAGGAGCTGCTTGCCGATCTCGACGACCTCGATGAGCTTCGTGGGGTTCGAGTCGAGGTCGACCATGTTGCCGGCCTCCTTGGCGGCCTGCGTGCCGGTGTTCATCGCGACGGCGACGTCGGCCTGCGCGAGCGCGGGCGCGTCGTTCGTGCCGTCGCCGGTCATCGCGACGAGCTTGCCGCCCTTCTGGTGGTCGCGAATGAGCGCGAGCTTCGTCTCGGGGGTGGCCTGCGCGAGGTAGTCGTCGACGCCGGCCTCGGCGGCGATGGCGGCGGCCGTGAGCGGGTTGTCGCCCGTGATCATGACCGTCTTGATGCCCATGCGCCGGAGCTCGGCGAAGCGCTCCTTGATGCCGCCCTTCACGATGTCCTTGAGCTGCACGACGCCGAGCACGCGGCTGCCCTCGGCGACGACGAGCGGCGTGCCGCCCTGCTTGGAGATGCCGTCGACCGACGCGCGGACCTCGGCGGGGAACTGCCCGCCCTTGGCGCGGACGTAGGCGTCGATCGCGTCGGCGGCGCCCTTGCGGATCTCGCGGACCGTGGCTTCGCCGTCTCCGGTGGTCGACGCCGGGGCGTCTCCCGTGCGCGACGCCGGGGCGTCTCCCGTGCGCGACGCCGGGGCGTCTCCCGTGCGCGACGCCGGGCGTCGACGAGGTCGACGCCGCTCATGCGCGTCTGCGCGGTGAACGGGACGAACGACGCCTTGAGCGCGTGCACGTCGCGCTCGCGGATGCCGTAACGCTCCTTGGCCAGGACGACGATGCTGCGGCCCTCGGGGGTCTCGTCGGCGAGGGAGCTGAGCTGGGCGGCGTCGGCCAGCCTGCTCGTTCGTGACGCCCGGCGCGGGGAGGAACGCCGTGGCCTGGCGGTTGCCCAGGGTGATCGTTCCGGTCTTGTCGAGGAGCAGCACGTCGACGTCGCCGGCGGCTTCGACCGCGCGGCCGCTCGTCGCGATGATGTTCGCCTGGATCATGCGGTCCATGCCGGCGATGCCGATCGCCGAGAGCAGCCCGCCGATGGTCGTCGGGATGAGGCAGACGAGGAGCGCGACGAGCACCGTGATGGTGATCGGCGTCCCCTGCCCGGCCTGGCCCACGCTGTAGAGCGAGTACGGGAGCAGCGTGACGGTCGCGAGGAGGAAGACGATGGTCAGCGCGGCGAGCAAGATGTCGAGCGCGATCTCGTTCGGCGTCTTCTGGCGCTTGGCGCCCTCGACCATCGCGATCATCCGGTCGAGGAACGTCTCGCCCGGGTTCGTCGTGATGCGCACGACGAGCCAGTCGGAAAGGACGCGCGTGCCGCCGGTGACCGCGCTGCGGTCGCCGCCGCTCTCGCGGATGACGGGCGCGCTCTCGCCGGTGATGGCGCTCTCGTCGACCGAGGCGACGCCCTCGACGATCTCGCCGTCGACCGGGATGTAGTCGCCGGCCTCGACGAGCACGTGGTCGCCCTTGCGGAGCTCGGACGCGACGACCGACCTGGTGGCGGCTTCGCGCCGGGCCTCCGTGAGGAGCTTGGCGTGGATGTCCTTGCGGGCCTTGCGGAGCGAGTCGGCCTGCGCCTTGCCGCGGCCCTCGGCCATGGCCTCCGCGAAGTTCGCGAAGACGACCGTGAACCAGAGCCAGAGCGAGATGGCGAGGATGAACCAGGGCGCCGCCTCGCCCTTGCCGAAGAGCGACTGCACGTAGAGGCCGGTCGTCAGCAGGCTGCCGACCTCCACGACGAACATGACCGGGTTCCGGACCTGGTGGCGCGGGTCGAGCTTCCTGAACGACTCGACGATCGCGCGCCGCACGATGGCGGGATCGAAGAGCGGCCGCCCCTGGCCGCGGGCGCGCGCCTTCGTCGGGCCCACGGGTTCGGGCACGAGCGCCGGGGGCGCATCGGGCGCGGGGGCGGTGATCGGCGGCGCGGTGGGCGCCCCGGGGTTGAGAAACTCGGCGTTGGACATGGGCGCGGTGGTCGCGCCCTTGGTGCTGATCTTGTTCGTGTTCATGGGAATTTTGCCTCACGCCTTCGCGAGGAGCTGCTCGACGATGGGCCCGAGCGCGAGCGCCGGGATGAAGGTGAGCGCGCCGACGATGATGATCACGCCGACGAGCATGGCGACGAAGAGCGGGGTGTGCGTGGGCAGCGTGCCCGCGCTCGCCGGGACGATCTTCTTCTGCACGAGCGCGCCCGCGAGGGCGAGCACCGGCACCTTGATGAAGAAGCGGCCGAAGAACATCGCGAGGCCGAGGGTCGTGTTGTAGAAGGGCGTGTTCGCGGTGAGGCCCGCGAAGGCGCTGCCGTTGTTGCCGGTGGCCGACGAGAACGCGTAGAGAATCTCGCTGAAGCCGTGGGCGCCCGGGTTGAGCGGCCCCTTCTTGCCGGCATCGGTCACGACCGCGATCGCCGTGAAGACGAGGATCGACATGCAGGGCACGAGGATGGCGAGCGACGCCATCTTCATCTCCTTGGCCTCGATCTTCTTGCCGACGTACTCGGGCGTGCGCCCGACCATCAGGCCGGCCACGAAGACCGCGACGATGGCGAAGATGAGCATGCCGTAGAGGCCCGAGCCGACGCCGCCGAAGATGATCTCGCCGAGCTGGATGAGGAAGAGCGGCACGAGCCCGCCGAGCGGCGTCATCGAGTCGTGCATCGCGTTGACCGCGCCGCACGAGGCGCCGGTGGTCGCCGCCGTGTAGAGCGCCGAGCCCGAGATGCCGAAGCGGACCTCCTTGCCTTCCATGTTGCCGCCGGCCTGGAGCGCGCTCCCGACCTGGTCGACGTTCATCGACGCGAGGGCCTGCACGCCCGACTGCTCCTGCGTCACGCAGAGGTAGAGGAGCGGGAGGAAGACCGCGAACATCGCCGCGAGCACGGCCCAGCCCTGGCGCGTCGTCCTTCACCATGACGCCGAACGTGTAGCGTGAGCGCCACGGGGATGAGGAGGAGCGAGAAGATCTGGAGGAGGTTCGTGAACGGCGTGGGGTTCTCGAACGGGTGCGCGGCGTTCACGTTGAAGAAGCCGCCGCCGTTCGTGCCGAGCTGCTTGATGGCCTCCTGCGAGGCGACCGGTCCGACGGCGAGCACCTGCTCGGTCATCGAGTTGCCCGCCGCGTCCTTCGTCGCCTGGAGGAGCGCGACGTGCTGCGCGCCCGAGAACGTCTGCACGACGCCCTGCGAGACGAAGAGGAGCGCGAGGACGACCGACGAGCGGCAGGAGCACGTAGAGGGTGCTCCGCGTGAGGTCGACCCAGAAGTTGCCGAGCGTCGACGCCGAGTCTTGCCGCGAGATGCCGCGAATGAGCGCCACCATCACGGCCATGCCCGGAGGCGGCGCAGACGAAGTTCTGCACGGCCAGCGCGACCATCTGCGTGAAGTAGCTCATGGTCGTCTCGCCGCCGTAGCTCTGCCAGTTCGTGTTGGTCACGAAGCTGACGGCGGTGTTCAACGAGAGGTCCGGCGGTCACCGCGCCCATCCCGTCGGGGTTGAGCGGGAGCACCCCCTGGAGGCGCTGCACGCCGTAGACGACGAGGATGCCGGCGACGTTGAAGAGCAGCATCGCGCCGGCGTAGGTCGTCCACTTCATCTCGCGCGCCTGGGGGTCGAGCGAGACCCCGCACGCGCGGTAGATGAGGCGTTCGAGCCAGCCGAGGCCCTTCTCGAGGAGGACCGGGGTCCCCTCGAAGACGCGCGCCATGTACGCCCCGAGCGGCTTCGCCGCGAGGACCAGGAGCGCGATGCAGAGGACGATCTGCGCCCAGCCTTGCCAGCTCACGAGAACGCCTCCGGCTTGAGCAGCGCGACGAACAGATACACGAGTATTGCGGCCGATACCGAGCCGCCGATCCAGTAGAGAACGGGCATGATTAGAGCTCCCTCGAGACCTCGCCTCAGACGCGCTCGCAGAGCCGCACGAGGCCCCACGACAGCGCGAGCAGGCCGCCGGTCAGCGCCAAATAGACGACGTCCATCATTTCGAATGTCTCCGGTGTTCGGCCGCGCACGCCGGGCCACGCAAAACGGCGGCCACGCAAGAGCGCGGGGCCGCGTGCATGGGCTGTCGGCGAGCTGCGATCCACGCCGCAAACCGTAAGGCTGGCCCCCATCAAGCCGCCGTCAGGATTCCGGCAGAGTAGATAAAGAACTCATAAAACACGGGCCGAGAGGCCCGGCCGAGACCGCCGCCGAGACCGCTCCCGGTCGTGCCGTTCCCGAGCTCGCCGTCCTGGTCGTGGCCCCAGCCGTCTCGAGTTCGAGGAGCGATAGGCTCGTCAGGCCGCCGGAGGGCGTGCGCTCGGGCCGGGGCGCTGCCGCCCGGGCGCGCCGCCGCGGCTCATTCTTCGGGCTCGCCCTCGAAATAGTCGGCGACCGTGCCGCCCGTCGCCGTGCTTCGCTTGAAGAGGAGGCGCATCGCCTCGGGCTTCAGCGCGCGGACGCCGACCTTGTCCGAATCGGGATAGAGCGCCACTTCGGGCGCGCGCATCGTCGAAAAGCAAAGATACCGGATCGGGGAGGCGGACGTGTTCACGAGCTGGTGCGCGTGCTCGGCCCCGGGCGGGAACGTGACGTAGTCGCCGGCGCGCACGGGGACCTCGGCCCCTCCGATGCGCATCGTGCCCTGGCCCTCGACGACGTAAATCGACTCTTCGTTGGCGAGGTGGGCGTGCATCGGGAACGCGCGCTTGCCGGGCGCGACCTCGTACAGCGTGCAGCCGAGCGCCCGTCCCCCGTCTGCCCGGCGAGCGCCTTCCTGCGGCTCGCGAAGCGGGTGCCGTGCGAGAGGCCCTCTTGCCACTCGAGCTCGTCGACGTTCGTCACGTTCGGATGCCGGGCGCCCATGGGCGCAAGGCTAACAGACCGCCGCGGCGCCGCACGACGCGGTCAGAACATGCGCGGCCAGCTCGCGAGGCGGCGCTCGCTGCGGCCGCGATCGCCGCGCGGGCCGCGCGCCCGGCGGAGGGCCTCGACGAGCACGCGGCGGGTGTCGCGCGGGTCGATCACGTCGTCGAAGAGGCGCACGCCCGCCGCCTCCCACGGGGAGTTCATGCGCTTCATGCGCTCGATGAGCTCCGCCCGCGGGCCCTCGGGATCGTCGAAGTCGTCGACCTTGCGCCCGAAGACGACGTTCGTCGCGGCCTCGGGCGCCATGAACGACACGTCGGCCGTGGGCCACGCGACCAGGTAGTCGCTCCCCATGTTGCCGCCGCTCATGTTGCAGTGGGCCATTCCGTACGACTTGCGGACCACGACCGACAGGCGCGGCACGGTGCTGTGGTGCAGCGCCTCGATGAACGTCATGATCTTGAGCGGCATCTTCTTCTCCTCCGCCGCCTTGCTCACGAAGAAGCCGGGCGTGTCGTGGAAGAAGACGAGCGGCAGGTGGAAGGAGTCGGCACAGGCAGATGAACGCCGTGGCCTTCTCGCACGCGCCCGGGCCCATCGCGCCCGCGCGCTGGAGCGGGTTGCTGGCGAGCACGCCCACCGGGTGCCCGTCGAGCCGGGCGAGCGCGGTGATGAGGCTCGGGTCGTAGAAGGGCTTGAGCTCGAGCAGGCTGCCCGCGTCGAAGACGCGCCCGACGATCTTGTGCATGTCGTACGCGACCTTCGCGCGCGCCGGCAGCACGCCGAGCACGTCGTCGAGCCGCCGGTCGGGGGGATCGCCGGAGGGCGAGACCGGCGGGAGCTCGTCGGCGTTGTTCGGGAGGTACGAGAGCACGCGGCGCACGAGCGCCATGCAGTCGTCCTCGCTCTCGGCGAAGAGGTCCACCTGCCCGGTGGTCTTCGCGTGGAGCTCCCAGCCGCCAATCTCCTCGCTCGTCACCGTCTCGCCCGTGGCCGCCGCGAGCACCGGCGGCCCCGAGACGGCCATGATGGCGCCCTTCACCTGGATGACGACGTCCGCGACCGACGCCTTCCACGTGGGGCCGCCGTAGCACTCGCCGAGGATGGTCGCGATGAACGGCACCCGCCGATCGCGCGGCAGGCCCTCGATGGGATAGACCATGCTCATCATGCCGGTCGCGCCCATGATGTCCGGGATGCGCGCGCCGCCACCGTCGCCGAGCGACACGAGCGGGAACCCCTTCGCCGCCGCGTAGGCCATCGCGTCGTGGTCCTTCTTCACGCCGACCCGGCCGCCCGAGCCGGCGAGCACGGTCGCGTCCTCGCCGGACACGTACACGGTGCGGCCGTCGATGGTGCCGAAGCCGCAGACCTTGCCGTCGGCGGGCGTCTTGTCGCGCGCGTCGGGCAGGTCGCTGTGGGCGAGCAGGCCGACCTCGCGGAAGCTGCCCGGCTCGACGAGCCGGTCGATGCGCTCGCGGATCGTCAGCTTGCCGGCGGAGTGCACCTTCGCGACCTTGGCCGGGCCGCCCATCGCGAGCGCCTTCTCGCGGCGCGCCGCGAGGTCGTGAACGCCGTGCGGGTCTTCGGAATGCGAGGGGTGCGACGGGACTGGGGGGGCGGTCTCGGCCATGGGCCGTAGGCTAGTCCGGACGCGCTAATTGCAATCCACGATTCCGCCCACGGCGCAGCCGCACTTGCCGGCCGCCGTGCAGCACGGCGCCTCCGAGACCGCGCAGGTGTTGGTGCAACCGGTGCACAGGCCGCTGGTCGGGCCGCAGTACGTCGTGCTGAGCGTCGTGTGGCAGTTGCCGCTCGTGTCGCAGCATCCACCCTGGCAGGTGGCGAGGCACATCAGGACCACCGGCGGCTCCGACGGCGCGTCGCTCGCGTCGGCGGCGTCCAGGACAGCCGAGGCGTCGCCCGCGTCCGGCGCTTCGGTCGTCAGCGACGCGTCCGGCCCCGCGTCGACGCTCGCTTCGGCCTCGGCGTCGACCCCTTGTCGCGCGCCGTCGTCGGTCGCGTCGGCGCCGGCGTCGGATCCCGTCAGGTCCTGTAACCCCAGCACGCTGGCACACCCGGGCA
Organism: uncultured delta proteobacterium; assembly: GCA_963797395.1. Lineage (GTDB taxonomy): Bacteria > Myxococcota_A > Polyangia > Polyangiales > Polyangiaceae > Palsa-1150. Next base: position 778,187 of record CAWCPA010000006.1, on the reverse strand, counting down.
TCGCCAGCGCGAAGCAAAGAGCGCCCGCCATGGGCGCGAGCCACCGGCCCGTCACTGGCACCCGACGAAACCTCCCACGGCGCACCCGCACGTTCCGCTGGCGGTGCAGCAGCCCGCCTGGGGGAAGGGGCACGGCGCGACCGAGCAGTCCACGCACGCGGCGCCGTTCGCGCCGCACGCCGCCGCCGAGTTCCCGCCGCGGCACGTGTCGTTGTCGCAGCACCCGCCGCAGTGGCCCGAGCAGAACGTCGGCGCCGCGTCGCTCGCGTCGTCGGTGTCGTCGCTCCCCGAGCTCGCCTCGCTGGACGCGTCGAAGCCGTTTCCGCTCGCCGCCTCGTCCACCCCGCCGGAGCCGCTGCCGGACGAACCGCCCGACGCCGCGCTGCCCGACGTCGTGCCGCCCCCGCTCGAGGAGCCCGAGCTCGTCGCGTCGACCGTCGACGAGGGCGGGACCGACAGGGTGCTCTCGGCGGCCCCCGAGCACGCCGCGACCACGGCGAGGAGAGCGGGCGAGATCCAGACGAACGTGCGCATCGACTACCAGCTCCCGGAGAGGCCCACGCCGGCCGAGTTCATGCCGACCGAGGGGGTCACGGCCACGCCGTGCGGCGCGGTGAAGTACAGGACGATTCCGGCGGCGGCGAGCGCGCCGCCCGCGATGAACCCCACCGTCGACACGGCGGCCTGGGAGTGGGCGTTCGAGCCCCCGCTCACGCCGTCCGGAGTGCACGCGTTGGTCCCGCCGGGGCAGTCCTTCAGCGCGTCGTTGTACGTCGATTTGGCGACGATGCCGAACACGGCGCCCACGACGAGGCCCGCGACGCCCACGCCGCCGACGACCAGACCCGCGGTGCGCTGCGTCGTGCCCTCGGCGGGCCCCGTCGCGTGCGTCTCGACGGGGACGGCCTGCTGGATCTCGGGTACCGGCGAGGCCACCGGCGCGGGCGCCGCCGTCTCGTTCACGAGCACCACGCGTTCGCGGCGGTCCTTCTCGCTCTCGCGCACGATGAGCGAGCGCTCTTGCTTCACGCGGCCGGGCGACTCGAACACGAAGCGGTGCGGCCCGGGGTTGACGGCGATGGCGGTCCCGTCGAGCTTGTCGGCCAGGGGCTGGTCGTCCATCGTCACGTGCACGTCGCTGAGGTCCTGGTCGGCGTCGTCCTTCACGCTGAAGACGAGGGTCGGCGTGATGGCGCGCACCTCGGTGAGGCGCGTCGCGCAGTCGTCGCGCACGGGGCCGGGGCAGGTCGCGGAGACGCAGACGCGGAGCTTTTGCTCGGCCTCCCGCAGCTTGCCCGTCTTGCGGAGCGACTGCGCCGACTCGTTCGCGTCGATGCACTGGTCCTTGGTGGGATCCGCGGCGGCGGCGGCGCTCGCGAAGAAGAGCGGGCCGCAGGCGACGGCCAGCGCGCAGAGCAGCGTTCGGTTCACAGGCATTCGCGCTTCCATCGCTTGTTGCCGTCCTCGTCGAACTCGTAGGGGGGATTGCAGCTCGGTTTGGCGGGCGCCGTCACGGGCGGCGGCGGAGGCGCCGCCGCGGCGGAAGGCGTGACCGGAGACGGGCGCGGGCGCGGGGCCGCTTGCGGCGCGCTCGGTGGCGGGCCCTTCGAGGTCGCGACCGCCATGGCGCTCGACGACGGCGCGGGCGCCGGGACGCTGACCGCGGTCCACGCTTGCGTCGCCGCCGTGCGGACGGCGACCGACGAGGGCGCGGGCGACGCGGCCGTCGCCGGCGCGTACGTCGCCGAGGCCGCCGTGCTCGCAGGCGACGGCGACCCGGCGCGCATCGCGAAGACGAGCACCGCCGCGATGCCCACCGCGGCGGCGCCGGCCCCCGCGACCATCGCGCCGCGCGGCCTGCTGGTGGTGCGCCGGAGCGTGGAGTCGGTGGCGACCGCCTCGGCGGTGATCAGGCCGATGGGCGGCGGCGCGATGCGCTCGGACGACCCTTCCGTCGTGGGCGCCGTCGGCCCGGAGGGCGCCGTGCCCGTTCCGGCCGGACGCGCGGCCGGCCCGCGGCCGGTCTCGAGCTCGCTCGGATCGGGCGCCGAGACGCGCGGGTCGACCGGCGCGGGCGTCTCGGTCGGGCCGAGGATGTTCGTGCGCTCGTGCTCCCCGAGCTCGTCGAGCAGCTCGGACAGCACCGCGGGCGTCGGAAACTTCGGGAACGCCTCGCGAGCGGAGCCGCCCAGCGCGGCCTGCATCGCGGTGGCGCTCGCCCACCGGTCGGCCTTGCGGAACGCGAGCGCGCGATCGAGGACGTCGCAGAAGCTCGCCGGCGCGGCCGGCATCACCTTCTTGAAGGGCTGCGCGGGGAGGGTCGCGGCCTTCACGAGGAGCTGCTGCGTGTTCTCCGCGTCGTGGACCAGCCGGCCCGTGCTGAGCGTGAACATCGTCGCGCCGACGGCCCAGAGGTCGGTCTGCGCGTCGATCTCCTCGGTCTTGGCGAGCGCGTGCTCGGGGGCCATGAAGGCGGGCGTGCCCATGACCATCCCGGTCTGTGTGGTGCGCGCGTTCGCCATGTCCTTGAGGCGGGCGATCCCGAAGTCGAGCACCTTGACGTGCCCGTCGTGGGTCAGCATCAGGTTGCCGGGCTTGATGTCGCGGTGAACCAGCCCGCGCGCGTGCGCGGCGGCGAGCACCTCGAGGAGCTGGAGCGCGACGCCGGCCACCAGCTGGAGCGGCAGTCGGCCCCGCGCCCGCTCCCAGATGGCCTCCATCGTCTGGCCGTGAAGAAGCTCCATGACGAGGAACGCGCCGCCGTCGTCGGCGACGTCGTCGTCGAGCACGGCGACGGCGCCAGGGTGGTTGACGCGGTTGGCCAGGTACCCCTCGCGGAGGAAGCGCGTGCGCGTCTCGGAGCGCATCGAGAGCTCCGCGTGCAGGATCTTGATCGCGAACTCTTTTCCGTTGCGGTGGGTCGCCGCGTAGACGGTCGCCATACCCCCGATGCCGAGCACCCGGTCGAGCGTGTACTTCCCCTTCAGCAGCGCTCCGACGCGTGCGCTTGCGCGGGCTATGAGCTCCTCGTCGTCGGATGACATTCCTGGCGTCCTCGCCGGCGCGTCCCGCAGGGGACGCATCGAGCGCTGCCCTCAACCTTACCTGATTGATCCGAGGGCAGGTAGAGGCCGCTCGTGTAGTCCGCTCTCCTTGCTCCCGCTACTCGGTCGCCAGAAGACGACGGGGATGAAGGAGGCGCCGACGAAGAGCGAGTAGGCGCGGTTCGATGGGAACCAACCGACATCGGCCCCCACGTCGAAGATGAGCCAGGAGCGGGGCGAGTGGCTGAACGCGAAGAGAAAGCCGCCGTCCCGCGGGGCGATCGGCGCGGCGTTCGAGAAGTAGTACGCCTCGGCCATCACGCCGAAGGGGGGCGGGAGGTTCGCCGAGAGCGCGAGCGCGACCAGGCCTTGCGAGAGCGGCGACGCGCCCAGGCGCCAGAGGTTCCACCCGACGTTGAAGTCGGCGTGCAGGAGGCCCATGTCCTTCGTCATGTAGCCGGTGAAGAGCGCGTCGAACGTGCGCACGTACCCCTCGCCCATGAAGGTCGGGATGCTCGCCTCCCCCGACACCGAGATGGAGGGCACCCATTCGGTCTGATCCACCAAGTGGAACTTGAGCCCGACCAGGGCGTCGTCGAAGAAGTTCTCCGGCGTCGCGCCCACGGCCTCGCTGTAGCCGTTGCTCCCGACCTGGAGCTGCACCCACGAGGCGAGCGTGAGCTTGAGCAAGAACGGGAACGTCCACTGGCGCGAGCCCTCGTTCGGCGCGCCGAGCGTCGGACCGAGCTTCCGGAAGAGGGCCCCCATCTCGACGTCGAGCGTGCCGGGCGGGACGATGTCGGCGGTGCAGGCGATCGTCGGGCGGCAGGGGAGCGCCTTGTCGCGCGCGTCGGGCGCCTCGACGGCGAGGGCGTCCGTCGCGGACCCGGCCGCGACCCCGAAGACGAGGCCCCCTGCGGCGACGGCGGCCAGGGCGCGCGCGGGTCGCCGAATGGACATGCGCCGTTTCTACACGGGAACTAGGATTGGCGGCCATGTCGTGGCTCTTCGCCGCCCTTTACGACCGCTTCATGCATCGTACCGAGGAGGCGTGCCTCCGCGACTGGCGCGAGAAGCTCCTCTCCGGCCTCCGAGGCACGGTCGCCGAGATTGGCGCGGGCACCGGCGCGAACCTCCCCTACTACGGCGCCTCGGTCACGCGCCTCACCCTCCTCGAGCCCGACGACGAGATGCGCCGGCGCCTCGCTGCGCGCCGCGCGGGCGCGCACGTGCGCGCCGCCGAGGTCGACGTGGCGGGGGCCTCCGGAGAGACCCTCCCCTTCCCCGACGCGTCGCTCGATGCGGTCGTGGGCACGCTCGTCCTCTGCACCGTGCGCGACCCGTCGGCCGTGCTCTCGGAGGTGCGGCGTGTACTCAAGCCGTCGGGCGCCTACGTGTTCCTCGAGCACGGCGCGGCCGACGACGGCTCGTCGCGCCTGCGGTGGCAGCGACGGCTCGAGCCCGCCTGGAAGAAGTTCGTCGAGGGGTGCCACCTGACGCGCCGCGCGGACGTCGCGCTGGCCGCGGCGGGCTTCCGCATCGAGGGAATGCAGCGGGAGAGCATGCGCGAGGCGTGGCCGGTCCTCCGGCCCACGGTGCGCGGCATCGCCCGGCCCGCCTGACTCCGCGCGGAGCACCGACCTCTCCTCTTGCACTCGTTTGCGTTTGCGGGCGCGCGTCGTACAGTCGACTCCATAGAAGGAAGGGAGGCCGCGAGCGACGCCAAGAGCGGAGGCCATTTTCAAAAAAGAAGCGCCAGGTCCGCGCCGCCCTCGCCCTTGTTTGGGCCTCTTGGGGGGCGCGCGGATGACGAGGTAGGGACTCATCGAAATACTCGGCGGGTGGTCCCTCGGCGGCACGGTCGAAATGACTCGGGGCAAACCAGCGCGGCGACGCGCTGACAAAGACCGGTCAACGTGCAAGCGGGTGCAGCGCACCCGGTTCGGGAGTCCTCCATCGAACGAGCGTCTCCGGCCCTCCCTCCATGACGAGGAGGAGAGATTGGCATGTGCGGAATCTTTGGTTACGTGGGCGATCGCGGCGACGCGGCGCAGGTGGTGCTCGAGGGTCTGAAGAAGCTCGAGTACCGGGGATACGACTCGTGGGGCGTCGCGGTGCCGGCGGGCGGGCGCGCCGTGGTGGACCGGCGCGTCGGCAAGATTGGCGTCGCGGAGGTCGCCCTGCCCGACGCGCGCGCGGGCCTCGGCCACACGCGCTGGGCGACCCACGGCGGCGTCGCCGCGGGCAACGCGCACCCGCACCTCGACTGCGGCGCGCGGCTCGCCGTGGTCCACAACGGCATCGTCGCGAACGACGCCGAGCTGCGGCGCTCGCTCGTCCTCGCCGGGCACCGCGTCGACTCGCAGACCGACACGGAGCTCATCGCCCACCTCGTCGAGGACGCCCTCGAGACGGCCCTCGCCGGCGCCGAGCCGGACGCGGACGCCCTGCTCGTCGCGACGATCTCGGCCTTCCGGCTCCTCCGCGGCCTCAACGCCGTCGCCGTGCTCGACGCGCGCACCGGCGCGGTCGCCGCGTGCAAGAGCGGCTCTCCGCTCGTCATCGGCCACGCCGACGGGGGCCGCTTCCTCGCGTCGGACGCCTCGGCGCTCCTCGAGCACACGCGGCGCGTCACCTTCATGAGCGACGGCCAGGCGGTGCTCCTCTCCCGCGACCGCGCGCGCCTCTACGACGTCGAGAGCGGGCGCGAGGTGCCGCCGGTCGTGACCGAGATCGAGTGGCGCGCGGAGAGCGCCGACCGCGGGACGTATCCCGACTTCATGACCAAGGAGATCCACGAGCAGCCCGCGATGCTCGCGCGCCTCGCCGCGTCGCTGGACGGCGCGCACGTCCTCGCGCGTCGCATCGCCGCGAGCGACGACCTGTTCGTCGCCGGCTGCGGGAGCGCGTGGCACGCGGCGCTCTTCGCGCAGTACGCGTTCGCGCGGGCGGGGCGCCGCGCGACGGCGTGCGTGGCGTCGGAGTTCGCGCACGCCCTCCCGCTCGTGCGCCGGGGCGCGCTCTTCCTCGCGCTCTCGCAGAGCGGCGAGACGATCGACGTCCTCGATGCGGCCCGCGTGGCGCGCGGCCGCGGCGCGCAGATCGCCGCGATGTCGAACGTCGAGGGCTCGTCGCTCTGGAGGCTCGCGGACCTCGCGTTGCCGCTCGGCGCGGGGCCGGAGCGGTGCGTGATGGCCACGAAGAGCCTGACCGCGAAGCTGGCCGCCGTGCTGCTCGTGGCGCGGGCGCTCGAGGGGCGCGCGGCCGCCGGCGTGCGCGAGATCGAGCTCGCCGCGGAGGAGGTCGCGCGGCTCCTCGAAGGCCCGGCGCGCGCGGGCGTCGCGGCGATCGCCGAGGCGGTGCAGGCGCGCGAGCACCTGTTCGTGCTCGGCCGCGGGCAGAGCTACCCGATCGCGCTCGAGGCGGCGCTCAAGATCAAGGAAGGCAGCTACGTGCATGCCGAGGGCTTCGCGGCCGGCGAGCTGAAACACGGCGTCATCGCGCTCGTCGAGCCGGGCACGCCGTGCGTCGTCCTGGTCCCGAACGACGACACGCGCGCCGACGTCCTCGCCGCCGCGGCGCAGGTGAAGGCCCGCGGCGCGACCGTGATCGGCCTCTCGCCGGAGTCCCACGAGGTTTCGATCACCACGTCGCCGTGGCCGACCTCGGCGACGCGACCGCGATCCCCTTCACGGTCGTCGCCCAGCTCCTGGGCCACGACCTCGCCCGCCTGCGCGGGCACGACCCGGACATGCCCAGGAACCTGGCGAAGAGCGTGACGGTCAAATAACCGATGGGCTACGGGCTACAGGCTACCGTTCGCTCGGCGCGGCTCAGACCTTCGGCAGCTTCTGGTGCCCCTTGAGGACGCCGGCGTAGAGGTCGCCGTGCTTCTCGACGCGCTCGAGGGTCGTCTTGATGGTGAAGCGCCGGGGGTCGAGGTCTTCGTCGAGCTCGTCCCAGAAGATCGGCGTCGACACGACGGCGCCGTCGCGCGCGCGGATGGTGTACGGCGCGACGACGGTCTTGCCCTCGCCGTTCTGCAGGTAGTCGACGTACAGCTTGCCGCCGCGCTTTTCCTTCATGCGCTCGACGCTCGCGATCTTCGGGAGCACCTTGGCGACGGCGCGCGCAATCTGCTCGGCGAAGGCGGTCGTCTCGTCGTGCGTCGGGCCGTGGGCGATGGGGACGATGACGTGGACCCCGCGCTTGCCGCTCGTCTTCACGAAGCTCTCGAGCTTCAGCGCCTCGAGGAGCGCGCGCACGTGGCGCGCGACCTCGACGAGGTGCGACCACGGGCCGTCGCCCGGGTCGAGGTCGAGGATGGCGTAGTCGGGGAGGCCGAGCGCGTGGTCGATGGCGGCGCGCGTCTTCGCGGCGGCCGGCACGTGCGCGCTCCAGCCGTGGATCGTGAGGGCCGCGAGGTTCGCGAGCCACTGGAGGCTCTCGAGGTTGTCGCAGACGATGCGCTTCTTGTTCTCGTGGCGCGGGCCGCTGTCGACGAGGCGCACGAAGTCGGGGGTCTTCTCCGGCGCGTTCTGCTGGTACCACTCGGCCTCGTCGATGCCGTTCGGGTAACGCTGGAGCGTGAGCGGCCGGCCCTCGAGGTGAGGGAGCATCGCCGGCGCGATCGCGGTGTAGTAGTCCCAGATCTCGCGCTTCGTGATGCCGTCCCGCGGGAAGAGCACCTTCGCGGGGTTGGCGAGCTTGGGGCCGCCGGGGCGGGTGACGGGCGCCGTGTGCTTGGCGGCGTCGTGGGGCGAGGGCTTCGCGTGGGGTTGCGCAGGGGCGGCCGGCTCCTCGTGCGCGGCGTCGCCGGGCGGGTCTTCGGCGCGCTTTCCGTTCGACATGGCGTCTCCATCGCGAAGGGTCTCGAGCGGGGTCTTGTCTTCACGGAGGCCGAGGTAGCGCGGGTGCCGCATCGACCCGTCGCGGGTCCACTCCGAGAACGCGCACTCGCAGACGAGCGCGGGCTTCACCCACCGCGCGTCCTTGATCTTCGGCGCCCCCTCGACCGCGGGCGCGTCGACGCGCTGCTCGTTCAGGCGCAGCCCGAGGTCGCGGCGGGTCGCGGAGTCGAAGCCGGTGCCGACGCGCCCCGCGTACGTCAGCTCGCCCGGCCGCGCGGGATCGACGACCCCGAGGAGCAGCGCGCCGACGTCGTCCCGCGTGCCCGCCATCGGAACGTACCCGGCGATCGCGCACTCCTGCCGCCGGTCGAAGCGCAGCTTGAGCCAGTACCCGGAGCGGCCGGCCACGTACGGCGAGCCGCGGCGCTTCGCGATGAGGCCCTCGAGCCCGTTGGCCTTCGCGGCGGCGAGGAGCTCCTCGAGCCGGCCTTCGACGGCGTGGGAGACCGTCATCGGCGGCTTCGGGTTGCGCACCAGGTCGTCGAGGAGCTCGCGCCTCATCTCGATGGGCTCCTTGCGCAGGTCGCGGCCATCGAGCCATAGCAGGTCGAACACCGCGTACACGACCGACGCGTCCAGCGGCTTGCCGACCGCGGCCGACGCGAGCCACGCCTGGAGCGCGCCGAACGACGGCCGCCCGCGCTCGTCGACCACGCACACCTCGCCGTCGACGACGCACTCGCGCGCCGGGATCTGCGCGACGCTCTCGGCCACGACGCCGAACCGGTCGGTCCAGTCGTGCGAGCGGCGCGTGTAGAGCCGCACCTCGCCGCCGGCCTTGCAGCCGAAGAGGCGATACCCGTCGTACTTGATCTCGTACAGCCACTCGTCGCCGCGCGTGATCTTCGCGCCGGCCGTCGCGAGCGCGGGCTCGCCGACGAACTCGAGGAGCGCCTTCGCGCTCTTGCCCTGCTCCGACGCGCCGACGCGAAGGGGCCCGCGCGTCGCGGCGCGCCCGCTGACCACCGACTCGGGCCGCTCGGTCACGACGTCGAACTTGGGATTGGCGCGGAGGTCGCGCGCCTTGAACATGAGCCACTGCGCCTTCCCCTGATTGCCCGTCCCGTCGTCCATGGACCGCGACGCCGTCGCATCGACTCCCTTTCGCTGCGTCTTGATGAAGTGCCAGTCTCCGACGAGCTTCTCGCCGAAGAGCCGCACGTGCATGTGCCCCTTGTCGAGCATCGCGCGCTGCTGCCCCGGCGGGACCGTCTCGTACGTGCCCCGGTCCCAGATGAGCACGTCCCCCGCCCCGTACCCGCCGTCCGGAATGCGCCCCTCGAAGGCGTTGTACTCCATGGGGTGATCCTCGGTCTGCACCGCCAGCCGGCGCACCGCGGGGTCGAAGCTCGGGCCCTTGGGCACGGCCCAGCTCACCATCGCGCCGTCGACCTCGAGCCGCACGTCGTAGTGCAGGCGCCGGGCGTCGTGCTTTTGCACCACGAACGCGAGGGGCTGGGCGGGCGAAGGCGCAGCTTTCTTTCCCGCCGCGTCCTCGGCTTGCGACGATCCAGGCTCGGGCGTCACCGCGAAGTCGCGCTTCGCCCGGTACGTCGCGAGCCGGTCGGCGCTGCTCGTCTTTTCAGTGCCGCCGCCCTCGCTCGCCTTTCCCTTCGCCCTTTTCGTCGTCGCTGGCATCGTTCACGCTTGGGCGGGAGCCCAGGAACCCTCGGAGAGACCTCGGATGCGCGCCTTCTGGTCCGGTGAAATCGCCTTTGGCCTCGTCACCATCCCCGCCAAGCTCTACACGGCGACGAAGGATTTGACCCCGCAGTTCCACCAGCTCCACAAGGAGTGCGGCACGCGGATCAACCTGGTGCGTCGCTGCCCCAAGTGCAACCGGGATCTCGGGTGGGACGAGATTGGCAAGGGATACGAGGTGGCCAAGGGCGAGTACGCGCTCTTCTCCAAGGAGGAGCTGTCGAAGCTCGACGGCGACGACACCGGGGGCACCATCGAGATCGTCGAGTTCGTCGACCCGCTCGAAGTGGACCTCGCGTACATCGAGAAGAGCTACTGGGTCGGGCCGGGCAGCAAGAACGTGCGCGGCTACCAGCTCCTCCGGTCGGTGCTCGACGACGTGAAGAAGGTGGCCCTCGCGAAGGTCCGCATCCGCACGCGCACCCGCCTCGCGCTCCTTCGCCCGCGCGGGCGCGCCTTCTCTCTCGACATGATGCGCTTCGCCGAGGAGCTCGTGCCCGGAGACGAGATCGCGCCCTCGGAGGGCAAGGAGTCGAGCGACCGCGAGAAGCAGCTCGCCCTGCACCTCGTCGACGAGCTCACGGGCCCCTTCGACCCGGCCCGCCACCCCGACGAGTACCGGAGCGCGGTGCTCGCCGCGGTCGACGAGAAGGTCGAAGCCGGGCAGGTCTCGCGCGACACCACCGCCGGCGAGGCGCCCGCCGAGGCGGCCGCGAGCGGCGGGGGAGCGCAGGTGATCGACCTCGCCGAGCTCCTCTCGCGCTCCATCAAGGTCGCCGCGAAGCCCGGCCCCGCGAAGACCAAGGCCGAAGACGCCGAGAAGCACGAAGAGGCCGAAGCCGAGAAGCCCGAGAAGGCCGCGAAGGGCGGGCGCAAGAAGCGCGCGACGGGCTAGAACCAGGGCAAAGTCAGGGCTGAGTCGCGAAACGCCACAGCTCGAGACCCGTCCGCGCGGGCCGCGCGGTCCGGCCCGCATTGCACGCCGCTTGCATCTCTTCGAAGCGTGCGAGCACCGTGGTCGAAGGTCGCCGCCCTCGCGCCCAGGGCAGGCCTCGCGCTGTCGGGCGGAGGTGCGCGCGGGGCCTATCAGGTCGGCGCGCTGCGCGCGCTCGCCGAGCTCTTTCCCGCGGAGCGGCGGCTCCCCTTCCCCATCCTCGCGGGCACGTCCGCCGGCGCGATCACGAGCGCGTTCCTGGCCGCGCGCGCGCACGACTTCCCGCACGGCGTCGGCCGGCTCGTCGATTTCTGGGGCCACATTCGCCCCGAGGACGTCTTTCGCACCGACGCCCCGACGCTCGCCAAGGTCGCGGCCAAATGGGCGGCCGACCTCAGCCTCGGCGGATGGATCGGGCGCCACCGCGAGAAGTCGCTGCTGCGGAGCGACCCGCTGCGACGGGTCCTCGAGGCGCGCCTCGACATGGACGCCATCCGCGAAAACATCGAGCGCGGCACCCTCCACGGCCTCGCCTTCACGGCCACCGACTACCGGAGCAACCTCGGCGTCACCTTCTTCGACGGGGCGCCCGAGATCGCGCCGTGGACGCGCTCGACGCGCTACGGCGTGCGCGCGCGGCTCACGGTCGATCACGTGATGGCCTCGAGCGCCATCCCGATCTTCTTCCCCGCCATCCGCATCGGCACGCGCTACTACGCCGACGGCTCGCTGCGGCTCACGACGCCCCTGAGCCCCGCGATCCACCTCGGCGCCGACCGCATCCTCGCCATCGCGGTGCGCTCGGCCGCCCAGCACGACCGGCCGGCCGAGTCGAGCGACGGCGTCGACGCCTACCCGACCGTCGCCGACACGGCGGGCCTCTTCTTGAACGCGCTGTTCGTCGAGTCGCTCGAGTCGGACGTCGAGCGCCTCGAGCGCATCAACCGCACGCTGAAGTACGTGCACCCCGCCGCCTCCGACGCGCACGCGCTCCGGCGCATCCCGCTCTACGTGCTGCGGCCGTCGACGGACCTAGGGGTGCTCGCGAAGGACGCGCTCGCGAAGCTCCCGATCTTCATCCAGTACCTCTTTCGCGGCCTCGGCGTCTCGGGCAAGAGCGGCTGGGACCTCCTCAGCTACCTCGCGTTCGACCAGGCGTACACGTCGAAGCTCCTCGATCTCGGATACTCCGACACGATGGCGCAGGCCGCGGCGATCGTGGACTTCGTGACGTCGTCGAGCCGGGCGGAGCCGCGCGCCACGCTCGTCTGACGGGACGCCTCACGCCTCGCGCTTCGCGAAGAAGAGGAACATCACCGGCACGAGGAAGAGCGAGAGCAGCGTCGACGAAGTGAGCCCGCCGACGACGGCGAGGGCGAGCGGCTGGTTCGCCTCGGAGCCGCGCTCGAGCCCCATGGCGGTCGGGACGAGGCCGATGACCGTGGCGAGGCTCGTCATCGCGATGGGCACGAAGCGCGAGCGCGCCGCGGCCACGACGGCGTCGACCTTGTCCACCTCCGCCGCGTGGAGGCGCCGGTTCGCGTCGTCCACGAGGAGGATGCCGTTCGACACCGCGATGCCGATGACCATCAAGACGCCCATGAGCGCGGTGATCGAGAAGCCCTGGCCCGCGGCCATCAGCGCGAGGACGATGCCCACGAGCGACACGGGGATGGTGAAGAGCATGACGAACGGCAGCCGCAGCGACTTGAACTGCGACGCCATGATCATGAAGACGACCATGACGGCGAGGCCGAGCGCGAGGCCCAGCCCCGAGAACGTGCTCCGCATCAGCATCGACCTGCCCGACGAACCGGTAGTGCACGTCGCGCGTCCTCGGGTCGTTCTTCAGGGCCGCCTCGAGCGCGTCGGCCGAGGACCCGAGGTCGCGCCCCTCGGTCTGCATGAGCACGTGCGCGACGCGCGCGAGATGGTTGCGCTCGATGGCCACGGCGCCGACGCTCCGGTGGATGTTGCCGTACGCGCCGAGGAGCACGGCCTTGCCCGACTCGCTCACCCTCACCGGAAGGGCCCCGAGCGCCTGCGTGTCCGGGACGCGCGCGCCGTCGTAGAAGGTGACCACGTAGTACGACTGGCCGTTGTGCGCGTCGATCCAGACGCCGGGCGTGTTGATGTTGCCGAGCGTCGCGTCGAGCGTGGTCTGCGCGGCGTCGCGCACCGTCGTGCCGACGAAGCCGGCCTTCTCGCGGTCGGTGTCGACGCGGATCTCGGGGTAGTCGACCTGAAGCGATTCGCGGACGTCGCGGACGCCGGGGATGGTGCGCGCCACGTCGGCGACGGCGCGGGTCTCTTCGTCGAGCTCGGCCAGGTTGTCGTTGCCGACCTCCACGACGAGCGGCGCCGTGTAGCCGTTGGCGAACACGCTGGCGACGAGGCCGCCGGGGTACTGGAGCACCTCCACGCCGGGGAACTCGCGCGTGAGGATCTCGCGCGCCTTCGCCGCGATCTCCGACTGCGAGAGCTTGCGCTCCTCCGGGTCCGAGAACGCGACGCGCAGGTACCCGGTGTTCGGCGCCACGTTGGGGCTCACGAGCAGGCTGCGCGCGTTCTGCGGCATGCCCACGTTCGCGACGACCATCTTCACGGTGCCCTCGGGCAGGCCCTTCGAGACCGCGCGGCCCATCTCGGTCATCTTCTTCGCCGCGTCCTCGACCGAGATGCCCGGCGCGAAGCGCACGTACATCATGTCCATCGACTCGTCGATGTCGGGGAAGAACGTCGAGGGCAGCCGCGCCGCCGCCCACCCCGACGCCGCCACGAGGACCACGGAGACCCCGACCACGAGCGCCCGGAACGGGAGGACCGACCGGAGCGTCCGCGCGTACCCGTCGGCGACGCGATCGATGGCGCCCTCGACGGCCTTGCCCAGGCGCCCGTGCTCGGCGTGGCCGAGGAAGAACTTGCAGGCGACGGGCGTGACCGCCATGCTCACGAAGTACGAGGCGATCATCGCCACGCCCACCGTGATGGCGAGCGGCGCGAACAGCTTTCGCGCCAGCCCGGCCAGGAGCAAGACGGGCAGCAAGACCGCCATGGTCGTCAGCGTCGACGCGAGGACCGGCAGCGCCACGGCGTTGGCCCCGTGGAGCGCGGCGTCGGTCGTGCTCATCCCGTCGCGCTGGTGGCGGTGGATGGATTCGAGCACGACGACGGCGTCGTCGACCAGGCGTCCCATCGCCAGCGTGAGGCCCCCGAGCGTGAACGCGTTGAGCGTCTGGCCGGTGGCGTAGAGGACGATGAGGGTGATCGCGAACGAGAGCGGGATGGCGACCGAGACGATGAGCGTCCCGCGCACGCTCTGGAGGAAGACGAGGATGACGATCGCGATGAGGCCGAGCGCCTGGAAGATCTCCTTCTTGAGCCCGTGGTACGCGCTCCGCACGAAGAGCGACTGGTCGAAGTAGACCTTGGCCTGCATGCCGGGGGGCAGTTCGTGGAGGTTCTCGACGACCTTCTTCACGGCGTCGACGATGTCGATCGTGTTGCCGCCCGGGATGCGCAGCACGTTGAGGAGCACGGCGTCCTTGCCGTTCACGCTCACCGACTGGGTCGCGGGCGTGCCGCCGTCCTCCACGCGCGCGACGTCGCGGATGAGGACCGGCTTGTCGCCCACGAGCTTGACGGGCGCCTCCCCGATGGTCGAGACGTCCTTGGGGATGCCGTTCGTGTAGACGTTCGCGTCGAACTTCGGCGCGATGAACTCGCCCGACGGCAAGAGCGCGTTCGAGCGCGCGACGGCCGCGGCGACCTCGTCGGCCGTGAGCCGGCGCGCCTGCGCGTTCAGCGGGTCGACGACCACGTTGATTTGGCGGAGCCGGCCGCCGTCGGGGGCCGCGCTCGCGACGCCCGAGATGCCCTCGAGCAGCGGCTCGATGTTGTTGAACGCGTAGTCGTAGAGCTGCGGCCCCGTGTACCCCGCGCCCGTGACGACGACCTGGCAGACGGGCGCGTTCGACGGGTCGTACTGGAGCACGAACGGCGGCAGGACGCCCGAGCGACTTCGGCACCGCCGCCATCGCGAAGCCCGCCTGCGACTGCACGAGCGTCTGCGCGGCGTTGAGGTCCGTCCCCCACTTGAGCCACACGTAGATGACGCTGAAGTTGTTGCGCGAGAGGCTCTCGACGTGATCGACGCCCGGCGTGGCGCTGACGTACTTCTCGAGGCGCCAGCTGATGGTCTTCTCGACGTCCCTCGCGCCGAGGCCCGGGGCCAGCGTGCCGATGATGAGCACCGGCGGCGTGAGCTCGGGGAAGGTGTCGACGCTCATGCGCGGCGTGACGACGCCGGCGAAGACGACCAGCCCGATGCAGATCATCAGGATCGCGATCGGGTTTCGGAGCGAGAGGCCGGTCACGGCTTCCCCTCGCTCCCGGCTTCCGGTCCCCGCCCCCGGCCGGCTCCGCCGCGTAGGGCACCTCCCGGGGCGAGACCCTGTCGCCGTCGTTGAGGATCGCGCGGCCCTCGGTGACGACCCGGGCGCCCGCCGCGAGGGACTCGTCGAGGAACAGGTCGCTCCCCTGCTCGCCGAGGACGGAGACGCTCGCCTCGTGCGCGACGTCCCCGTCGACCCCGAAGAGCGCCGCCTTCGAGCCGGAGATGGAGGCCGCGACGAGCGGGACGGCCGTCGCCTGGATCGGCTGGCCCACCTCGATGCTCGCCTCTCCGGTCGTGTTGACGGGGATGGCGCGCTTCGGGTCGACGAGGTCGACCTCGACGTGCACGGTGCGCGTCTCGGGGTCGGCGCTGGGCGAGCGGCGCGAGACGACGCCGCGGAGGGTCGTGTTCGTCGCCACGACGTGGATCGACACCGGCGTCTGCGCCGGCGCGACCTCGAAGTCGCTCTCGGGCACGTCGAACGTCATGCGCACCGTGGTCCGGTCGACGACCGAGACGATGGCGGTGCCGGGCCGCACGAACGCGCCGGGATCGACGGTGCGCGTCGCGACCTCGCCGTCGAAGGGCGCGCGGAGGACGCAGTCGCTCACCTCGAGCGCCGTCGCCGCGAGCTTCGCGTGCTGCGACGCGAGCTGCGCCTCCTCGGCCGCGCTCTGCGCCGCCTTTTGCTCGGCCTCGTTGGGCGACACGAAGCCGCCGTCGAGCAGCGTCTGCACGCGCGCCGACTCGTGCGCGAACGCCTTCTGGCGCGCGTCGATTGCGCGGGCCTCGGCGGCCACCGCCCGGTCCGACGCGCTCGCGTTGCGGCAGTCGAGCGTCGCGAGCACGTCGTTGCGCTTCACGATCGCGCCGGGCCGGACGAGCACCGTGTCGACGTACGCCGAGATGAACTGCGGTCCGACGCTGGCCTCGACCCACGGCCGCAGGGTGCCCACGTACTTGCGCGTGTCGCGGAAGGTCGTCTCCCGCGCGGCGACCACCGTCACCGGTTTGGGCGCCGCGGAGAGGGCGACCTTGTTCACCTTCGACTCGGCGTGGAGGACGAGGCCCGCCCCGAGCGCCAGGACGCCCGCGAGCCCCGCGAGGATCGACGATCGGCACGCCGCTCTTCTTCATCGGACTCACAAGCCCTCCGCGATGGCGCGCCCGAACGCCGCGCGCGCCCGCGCCAGGTCGAACAGCCCGAGCGCGAGCTGGATCTCCGCGTCGGTCCGCACGGCCTCCGCGTCCGCGAGCTCGACGGCGTTGCCGATGCCGGCCCGGAACCGCGCGTCGGCCTGGTCGTAGTTGGCGTGCGCCGCGACGACCTCGTTCCGGAGCGAGGTGACCGCGGCGCCGGCGACGAGGACCTGCACGTACGCCTTCCGGACGTCCGCGGCCACCGCCACGACGGTCGCGTCGATCTCGTCGCGCTGCACCTGCTCGGCCGAGCGCGCCGCGTTGGTGCGCGCGGAGACGACGCCGTCGAAGAGCGGCCACGTGATGACGAGGCCCGCGTCCCAGTTCGGGACGTTCGGCACCCACCCCTGCCCGTCCGGCACGACGCCGCCGCTGCTCGGGGCGCCGCCCGCGCGGCCCGTGAGGGTGGCGGTGAAGGACACGTCGGGCCGGAGCTCGGCGCCCACGGCGCGCGTGGTCTCCTCGGCGGCCTGGAGGCGCGCGAGCGTCTGCGCGAGGCGCGGGTCGCGGCGCTGCGCGAGCCGGAGGGCCTCGGGGAGCGCGGGCATGTCCGCGGGCGCGGGGGGCTCGCCCGCGACGTCGATGGCCGGCTCCGGCGAGCCGATGGCGGCCGAGAGCACGGTCTGCGCGACCGTCACGCCGCCGCGCGCGCGCACCCGGCCGACGTCGAAGCGATCGAGGTCGGCCTCGGCGCGGGTCAGCTCGATCGGCGAGCGGAGGCCCGCGTCGACCCCGCGCTTGGCGAGATCGCGGTGCACGCGCGACCGTTCGTAGGCGTCGTCGGACGCCTGGACGACCGCCTTGGCCGCGAGCACCGCGAAGTAGGCCTCCTCGACGCCGAAGTCGATGTCGAGGCGCACGGAGTCGGCGTCGTGCCTCGCGACCTCCACCTGCGCGTCGGCCGCGGCCCGCTCCGCCCCGATGCGGCCGAAGTCGAAGACCTCCTGGCGCAGCCCCGCGCCGACGAGCGTGGACGCGTACGGGGACCAGCCGTGGGTCTGGTCTGGTCGGGCGTGCCGCCGATTCGCGGGATGTCCATGAAGGCGGGCTGCTCGTAGGCGCCGGTCGAGTTGTTCGCGGTCATCGCATAGAGCTGCCCGGTGACCTCGACCGTCGGCAGCCACTGCCCCGTCGGGACCTTCGACTGCTCGATGCGCTCGGCCACGCGCGAGAGCGCGGCGTGGATTGCCGGCTGGTGCGCGCGGGCGTAGTCGAGCGCCTGCGCCATCGTGAGCGCCCTGGAGGGCGGAGCGACTTCGGGCGCGGGCGCGCCCTCCGCCGACTCGGCGCGCGCCGACGCCGCCGCCAGCCAGAGCGCGAGGCCGACGGCGCCCGAGGACGCGACACGACGTTGGAGGCCCATGAATCGCGCGACTCGCATGAGCACCCACCATGCCAATCGGCGCCGGGACGCAAGCCCCGCGGGTTCGACGCGCAAAAGAATCGCGAAGACCGGTGGCGAGGCGGGAGGCCGACCGGGAAATTTTCCGTGCCCCAGGGAGAAATTCCTCCCGGTAGGGCGCGGCACCGCCTCTTGCGCCCCGCGATCTCCGGGGGAGCGCGGGCGAGGCAAGCTGGCGCAGGGGTTGCGTTGGGGCAGCGCGCGATGGCTCGGGGGTTCTCGGCGGAGAAGGGGGGCGCGAGCCGGACGTGGCTGGTCGCGTGCATGGTCGCCGCGGTCGCGGCGGTCACCGCGCTCGCCTGGTGGGACGACCAGCGCGAGGCCGGCGCCGCCCTCCGCGACCTCGAGGGCCAGCAGAGCGTCGTCGCCTCGATCCTCGCGGCGAGCCTGGACGCGCACCTCGCGACCGTCGCGCGGGACGCCGCGCTCTTCGCCGCCGGAGGCAGCCCGGGCGGCGTGTACCGGCCGCTCGTCGTTCGCGACGCCTCCGCCCCTCCCGCGGAGGCCGGCGCGGGCCGCTTCGTCCTGGGCGTCCCGGCGGGCGACCGCCGGGTGGACCTCGGGGTCAGCGCGGCGCAGCTCCTCGGCGAAGGGACGTGGACGGCGCCGGCCGGCGCGTTCGTGGCCCTCCTCTCCGTGCCGGGCCACGACGCGCTCTTCACGGCCGACGGCAGGACCGTGACCTCCGCGCCCTTGCGGGCCGCGCTCGATCACGGCGTCCGCACGCTGCGGCTCGAGCGCCCGCAGGCCGCGGAGATTGGCCTCCCCGCGCGCATGTTCATGGCCGGCGTCGCGGAGCTCGACCGCGGCCCGCTCGGACGCTGGGGGGTCGCGGCGGTCGGGAGCGCGGCGCGCGAGCGGGATCGCGACAAGCGCGCCCTCTGGCGCCTGGTCCTCAGCGTCCTCGTGACCTCGGGGCTCGTCCTGGCCTTCGGCGGCGTCGCGCTCCGCACGCAGCGACGGGAGCTCGAGCTCGCGCGCGAGCTCGCGATCGCCGAGGTCCAGCGCGCGGGCGAGGAGGCGCTCGCGCAGGCGCAGCGGGCCGCCACGATGGGCACCTTCGCGATGGGGATCGCGCACGAGGTCTCCACGCCGCTCGGCGTCATCATGGGCCGCGCCGAGCAGCTCGTGGGGCGCGTGCGCGACGACGAGAAGGCCGTCCACGGCGCGCAGATCATCCTGAAGCAGACCGATCGCATCCAGCACATCGTCCGGCGCTTCCTCGACATGGCGCGCGGGGGCCCGCCGTCGCTCCAGCGCACCGACCCGGCCGAAGTGGCGAGAGCCGCGGCGGCGGCCGTGCAGCACCGCTTCTCGAAGGTCCTCGTCTCGCTCGTCTGCGACGTCCCGCCGGAGATGCCCGCCATCCAGTGCGAGCGGGCGCTGCTCGAGCAGGCGCTCGTGAATCTGCTCCTGAACTCGTGCGAAGCGTGCAAGGCGGGCGACCGCGTGGAGCTCGCGACGCGGGTCGACGCGGAGAGCGTGGCGTTCGTGGTGACCGACGACGGCGCGGGCATCGAGTCCGAGCGGGCGGCGCGCGTCACGCAGCCGTTCTTCACCACCAAGGCGGAGCGCGGCGGGACGGGCATCGGCCTCGCGATCGCGACCGAGATCGCCAAGATCCACCGGGGCGCCCTGACCATCGGGCCGAACGCGCCTCGCGGGACGCGCGCGTGCATCTCGCTCCCGATCGCGCGAGGAACGCGGTGACGCCGCTACTCGTTCTGGCCGGTGGGCGTTTCGCTGAAGCGATAGCCCACGCCGCGGACCGTCTCGATGAAGCGGCCCGCGCTCCGCAGCTTGTCGCGGAGGCGCTTCACGTGCGTGTCGACCGTGCGCGAGGCGATCTCCGAGTTCATCGCCCACACGTCGCTGAGGAGCGTGCCGCGCGCCTGCACGCGGTCGCGACGCTCGATGAGGGTCACGAGCAGCTTGAACTCGAGCGCCGTGAGCGAGATCTCCTCGCCGCCGACCGTGACGCGATGCGCGTCCTTGTCGATGTGGAGCTCGGCGACCTCCATGACCCGCTGCTCGGACGTGCGACCCCGGCGGAGCACCGCGTCGATGCGGAGCATGAGCTCGCGCACGCTGAACGGCTTCACCACGTAGTCGTCCGCGCCGAGCTCGAAGCCGACGATTCGGTCGATCTCCTCGCCCTTCGCGGTGACCATGATGATGGGGATCGTCTGGGTGAGCGGCTCGCGACGCAGCGACTTCGCCACCACCGTGCCGGGCACGTCTGGAAGCATGAGGTCGAGCAACACGATGTCCGGCTTCACTTCGAGCGCGAGCTTGAGGCCGGCGTCTCCCGTCGCCGCCGCAAATGCACGATGACCGGCTTGCGTGAGGTTGTACTGCAGGACCTCGCGCAAGTCGGCCTCGTCTTCAATCACGAGTACCCGTGCCATGCCGCCGCTACAGTCGAGTGCCGCCGCGAACACTTGGCGCCAGCCGAGTGACGTTTGCGTCACGCAGGGACTACTGCACGACGAACACGTATTCGGCCCAGCCGACACCGCCGCGATCGTCGGTGATGACCACCCAGAGATGAACGGTCCCGCTCGACGGCGGGTGCCAGACGTTGTCGCTCGTCGTCGCGTCGTCGTCTTCCTGGCGGCCGGTGCTGTCCGCGTCGAACGAGCCCGCGGTCGCGTACCAGGCCACGCCGATCGCCTCGCGCTGATCGACGAGCGACTGCGACTGGAGGTCGAACACGACGAACCGCTCGGCGCCGGTGCAGCCGACGATCTTCGTGCAGTCCGAAGCGCACGTCTGCGACGACTCGTCGGGGCCGCACACGCCGTCGCCGCACTGATCGGTGAGCGGGCAAGCGGCCCACGACGCGCGGAGGGAGATTGCCGCGGCGCCGCCCCCCGTGATGACGTTCGTGCCCTCGCCGGCCGTCATGAGCGCCCCGCCCGCCGCGCCGTCCTCGGTGACGAGCGAGAGCGTGACCGCGGGGTTCGTGTTGACGTGGTAGCGCTGCCCGAAGGTCACGCTGACCTCGCCGCCCGCGCCGCCGACGCCGCACGCGAGCCGCGTCTCGCCGAGGGTCACCGCTCCGTCGGGCGAGAGCACGCGGACCGGCTGGTAGTAGCCGCCGGTCGAGTCGGGATCCGCCGGCCGCGGCTGCGGACCCGAGGCCACCTGCACCACGTCCGGCCCGAAGACCTGGCACGCCGTCGACGGCACGCCGCCCACGACCTGCGCCCCGATGCCGACGGGCGTGAACCAGGACGCGGTGCCCGGCTGGAGGCACTCGTTGTTCACGGGCCCGAGCTCGGCGAGCGGCTCGCGCGCCGTGCAGTAGTCCCATTTGACGCCCGACGCCGGGAGATCGCCCGACGGATCCACGTAGAGGAGCGAGTACGTGACGTCGCTCCGCGGCGTCGCCTCGGCCGGATCGGAGCGCACGGCGAGCACGCGCGGTCCCTCGATGATCGACACGGTCTGATCGAGGTTCGGCTTGCACCCGAAGACGAGCACGGCCCCGACGGCGGCCGCCAGCGCCCACAAGCCCCCCCGCCGGATCGCCTGGCGCGCGGTCACCACGACGCCCTCGCCCCGATGACCGGGAGGATGGGGAACCCCGTGATGTATCCCCGCTGCGTGTAGTTCGTATTGTACACGATCTCCTCGGGGTTCGAGTGGTTCGTCACGTTCTGCACGTCGAGGTACACCTCGACGTCGAACGGGCTCACCTTGAACCGCTTGGCGACGCGCGCGTCGAGCGAGAGGAAGGGCGGAATGCGAATGGAGTTCTGCGGGCCGAAGATTGGAATGTACGTGTTCGTCCGGGCGTCGTAGCTCGCGCCGGTGACGGGCGTGCGCGGGTAGCCGGTCGCGAAGCGGAAGCGAAGGCCGACCTCGAAGCCCGCCCCGAGATCGTACGCGCCGAGCGCGGTGAAGACGTGCGACTGGTCGTAGTCGAAGAGGCGCCAGTCGAGGCCCGGCGCGTCCTTTCGCTCGCTCCGGAGGATGCTGTAGCTGATCCAGCCGAAGAAATGGCCAATCTGCTGCTGCCGCAGGAGAAACTGCGTGCCGTACGCGCGGCCGATGCCGGTCTGCTCGAGCGCCTGGGCGAGGTACGGGCTCTCCGACTGGCTGCGCGCGACGAGCTGCTGCATCTCGGACAGGAAGGCGGTGGCCTCGACCGAGAGCGACGACGTCAGGTGGAAGATGCCGCCCGCGAGGTAGTGGTGCGCCGACGAGAGGCCGAGCGTGGGGTTGCCGAAGACGGCGGAGAGGTCCTCCGGCTGCGGCGCCTGGTGATAGACGCCGTACGCGGCCTTGGCGGCGATCTGCGGGGTGAACTCGTAGTCGATCGAGATGCGCGGCTCGATCTGCGAGTCCTCGCGCGTCGCGCCGACGTCGGGGTTCAGGCCGGCGGCGGGGACGGTCTTGCTGACCGAGGTGATGTACGGCTCGAAGCGGATGCCGGGGATGATGTGGAGGCGGTCGTCGGCGAGCGAGACGTCGGCCTCCGCGTACGGGGCGAGCGAGCCGACCACCGTCTTCCAGTCGTCGACGTTGACCTCGGCGGGCGGAGGCTCGCCGAAGACGTAGATGTCGCCCTCGCGCGGCGGCGCGCCGATCGAGCCGTCCCGGTGCAGCGACGACGCCACGATCTCGGCGTCGACGCCCACCGCGCCGCGCACGTGCGGGAAGAGCGGTCCGTGCCAGTCGGCGCGCAGGCCCACCTGCGTCGAGTGGTTGGTCGCGTCGGTCAGGATCGAGCCGTACGAGTTCGCGAGGCTCGTGTACGTGAAGCCGAACGACGGCACGACCGTGATGACCGAGCCCTCCTCGAGGTGCTTCTCGTAGTGGAGGTAGATGCGCTGGAAGTCCGTGCCGGTCGTCTGCACCGTGGTGCGCGAGGGGTCGGGGTTCGTCAGCGTGTTCGCGATGCGGTCGCTCGACACGAGCCCGCCGATCTCGAGCGTCTCGTGGGGCGCGAGGTCGTACGCGAGGCGAAACTGCCCGTCCCAGTACTTGGGAATCGGCACGATGCTGCCGACGTCCTCGGACGTGACGTTGGCGAGGACCGTGTCGAGGTAGCTCTTCCGGAAGCCCGCGGCGAAGTGCACCTTGTCGGAGAGCTTGTCGCGCACGTCGGCCGAGGCGTCGATCACGTCGGCGGCGACGCTCCCGTGGAAGCCGTCCTCGTCGAGCGGGCGCATGGCGACCGTGACCAGGCCGCCGAGGCCGCGCCCGAAGCTCGGACCGTACCCGCCCGGCACGAGCTCCACCGACTTGACGAAGCTCGAGGGGAGGATCGAGCGATATCCGCCGCCGTGATAGAGGAGCGGCACGTGCACGCCGTCCACGTAGACGCGCGTGTCTTGCGGGGCCGAGCCCCAGACGACGAGCGACGACGAGCCCGCCGCGGCGCGCGCGACGCCGGGCAGGTTCTCGACGACCTTGAGCACGTCGCCCTGCGTACCGGGGACGCGCGTCGCCTGCGTCGCCTGCACCTCGGTCGAGACGACCTGCTTCTTGAGGCGCGGGGCGGTGACGACGATCTCCTCGTCCTCGTCCTCGCCGGCCGCGGCCACCTTCCTCCTGTCGACCTCGTAGGTCGCGTCGATCTCTTGCTCGCCTCGAACGACTCGGTCGTGCCGACGGTCGCGAGGCTCTCGCCCGAGATCGTGACGAGGTGGTCGCCGGGCACGATGTCGAGGATCTGGAACTTGCCCTGGTCGTCGGTGACGGCCTGCTGCCCCGTGTCGACCTGGATGCGCACGTTCGGCATCGGCTGCTTCGAGTGCCGATCGCGGACGACGCCCTGGAAGTCCGCCGTCTGCTTCTTGACGAGCTTCTCGGTGACCGTGAACTGGTAGCGGTAGGAGATCTTGACCGGGATCGCCGCGCCGTCGACGGACGCCGGCGTGAAGACGAACTGCCGGGCCGCCGCCACCGCCGACGCGTCGAACGCCGCGCCGCCCGTCTCGAGCACCGTGACGTTCGCGACCTTGCCGGTCGCGTCGATGGAGATCTGGAGCATGACCGCCGAGCCCTTGCCCGACGCCATCTCGGAAGGCGGGAACTCGGCCTCGACGAACGTGACCAGCTTCGGGGGCACGATCACGCGCCGCGGCGCCTGCGCGCTCGCCGGAGCGGCGATTGTGACGGCGGCGGCGAGAGCGAGGCTCGAGTCGCGGAGTCTCATTCGAGCTCGAACGTCTGCGTGACGACCGCGGTGCCGACGACGGGCTTTCCGCAGAGGGTCGCGGGCTCGAAGACGCACCTCTTCGCGGCTTCGATCGAGACCTCGTCGAGGCCGTAGCCCAGACCGCTGAGCAGCTTCGCCGCGATGACGTGCCCGGTCTCGTCGACCGTCACCTCGACGCGGACCTTGCCCTCGATCTCGGAGAGCTGCGCCTGCTTCGTGTACTTCGCCTGCACGCCGACGGTGCGCTTCGGGCGCACGACGGGCTGGGTGCACGCGTCGGCCGCGGCGGGCGCGAGCTGCTGCACCGCCTTCTTCGTCACGGTCTTCGGCGCCTGCGCGCCGCCGCCCGCCGCCGCCGCGCGCGAGGGCCCGGCCGTCGGGATCGCGACGCCGTCGCCCCCGCCCCCTCCCCCGCCGAGGGCCACGCCGCCGAGATCCGCGAAGCCGTCGTCGCTCATGGGCATCGCCTGGGGCGTCGTGTCGGCCTTGGGCGCCAGCGTCGCGGCCTTCGCCTGCGTCTGCGCGTGCTGCGGCGGCGGAGGCTTCGGCTTGTCCTCCTGGGGCGGGGGCGGCGGGGGCGGCGGAGGCTTCGGCGGCTCCTTCTTCTTCTTGATGTCGGCGAGCTCGATGGCGGCGGTCTCCGCGCGCTCCGGCTTCGGAATGAGGACGGCCGCGACGGCGAAGGCGGCGTGGAGGGCCACGCTGCCGCCGAATATCCACGCTCGGATGGATCGCGCCCGGCTCTTCACGGCACGATCACTCGGTCGACACGCTGATCGCGAACTTGGTGATGCCCTGGAGCTTCGCGAGATCGATGACGTGGACGACCCACTTGTGCAGGGCCGAGCCGTCGGCGCTCACGACGAGGCTCGGCTCCCCCGGGGAGTTCTTCGCCTTCACGAAGATGGCGTTGAGGGCCGGGTCGCCCGAGACGGGCTCCTGGTTCACGAGGTACTGGCCCTCCTTCGTGATCGTCACCGTGATGGGCCCCTGCGCGGCCTCGTCCGACGTCGCGCTGTGCGGGAGCTCCACCTTGAGCGCGCGCGACACGATGTACGTCGCCGACACCATCATGATGACGAGGAGCACCAGCATGACGTCGACCATCGGCGTCACGTTGATGCCGGTGATCCCGCCGCGGCGTCCGCGCGACCCTCCGACCGAACCGCCCATGGCCTACTCCTCCGCCCCGGCTTCGTTTTCGACTTCGGGCAGCTTGGGCGTCGAGTTGGCGCGGGCCATCTCGCGGAGCTTCGCGCCGGCCATGGCGAGCGACGCGTCGACCGGCTCGCCGTCCCCGGCCTCTTCGAAGGTGCCGACCGCGGCGAGGAGCGCGCAGAGGCGCTTGTTGATCGAAGAGACGTTGTCTTCGATGTCGGTGATCTTCTTTTGATAGACGTTGAACGCGACGACGGCGGGAATCGCGACGAAGAGGCCGACGCCCGTGGCGATGAGGGCCTCGGCGATGCCGCCCATGACCTTGTCCATCGCGACCTTGTTCGACCCCTCGGCGAGGTCGGCGAAGGCGACGATGACGCCGATGACGGTCCCGAGGAGGCCGACGAACGGCGCGTTGTTGCCCAGCGTGCCGAGGAGCGTCATGCCGCTCTCGAGGTCGCGCCGGCGCTTGGTCATCTCGCCGTCGATGCCCGCGGAGAGCGCGTCGGGGCCGCCGACCGCCCAGCGGAGCGACGCGAGCAGCACCTCGGCCTCGATCGACTCGTGCCGCTGGAGCAGGCCCTCGGCCTCGTTGCGGTTGCCCTGCTCGAGCAGGTCGATGAGCGCGTCGCAGAGCTCCTCGCCGCCGGTGCCCCGCTTCCGGAAGTACCACCAGCGCTCGACCATCACCGCGATGGAGGCCACGCTGAGCGCGAGCAGCACGTACATCACCCACGCGCTGCCGAGCATCGCCACTTTGAGCAAATACTTGACGACCACGGCGACAGTCCTTTCTCAGTTCACGTTGAGCTGTTCGACGAAGAGGCCCGTCGAAGCGCCGCCAGTCACCTGGCTGCCCAAGAGCTCACCGCTCTTCGTCTCGCTCGGGTCGGCCACCATCACGCAGGTCGGGCACTGGCCCGAGGGGTGGTAGACCGTGAAGGTGAAGCGGGTGGCGGGCTGCCCGCACGCGGCGAAGGGGTCCGCGTAGATGAGGTACGCGCCCTTGGGCGGGGGATCCTGGAAGATGACGTCCTCGCGCCGGAGGCCGTCGGCCACGCAGCCGCGCAGCGAGTCGCGGTCGATGTGCGGGTCGTCCTCGAGCGGCTCGCCCGCGTCGAGCGGGCCGGCCAGCGGCGACTTCGGGTTGATGTCCGTGCCGTCGGGCAAGATGACGTGCAGGTCGAGATCGAAGTTCGCGTCCCACGCCAGCGAGTACACCGTGTCGGGGAGCGGGTTCTTCGGCGCGCACGCGTGCCCGTTGTCGGGCGTGATCGAGCCGAAGCAGAACGTGAGGGGCGTCTGCGGCCCCGCCTGGCCCGAGCCCGAGATCCCGGCGAAGAGCAGGTCGTGGTTGCCGGGCGAGATGTCCGTGCTGAAGCCGGCCTTGATGCTGAACGTGAGCTGGCCGGGCGTCGTCGTGTCGGGCGACCCCGCCGGGAGCACCCAGTAGCCGCCGCCCAGGTCGGCGAGCGCCACCCCGACGGCGACCGCGTTGTCGCTGACGTCGCCCGAGATCGACTTCGCGGCGTCGCCCGCCGGCACCGTGGTGCTCTGATAGCCGAAGTTCGAGATGACGATCGCGTCGCCGGGGCCGCCGTCGCCGTTCGGCATCGGGCCCTGGATGAACTGCGCGCTCGGCACGATCATCGGCTCGCCGAGGCCGGTGAGCTTCGCCGAGTCGTCCTGGCACGACACCACCATGGCGGCGAAGACCGTCGATGCCAAGGCATCGCGGAGGACCCTCGTCGCGCGGGCCGTGAACCGCGCGTTCATAGCTGGACCTGCAGGCGCACCGTCCACGTGTTGGACGGCAGGTTGGTCGGGACGCCGAGGGAGTTCCGCGCCAGGTCGTTGTGGGTGAAGTCGTACTGGAAGAGGAGGCGCGCGCGGTCGGGGAGGACCAGGCCCACGAGCGGCGAGAGCGTCTTGATCGCGAGGCTCTCGGGGATGAGCCGCCCGACCCGGGTGTCGAACGCGTTGGAGTTGGGGTCGTAGTAGTCGTACCGGATGCCGACGACGCCGTAGTTGAAGATCTCCTGCGTGAAGCCCGCGTAGAAGCCGAGCTCGCGCTGGTCGATCGTCGAGAGGATCGGGTCGGCGACGTACAGCCCGCGGTCCATGTTGGAGCCGAGCATGAACTCGCCGTAGAGCTTCGCGACCCCGAGCAGCCACCGGTACTGGACCCGCAGGTCCGCGCCGACGCACCACCGATCGAAGTTGGCCGAGGGCGTCGCGTTCTGCGCCGTGATCGGCGTGAGCTCGGACCCCTGGATCTGGTTGTCGTCGTTCTGGTCCTGCCACTGCAGGCCGCTCTTCGTCGCGTCGGTGCCCGGGTGGAACCCCGTGCCATGCAGCGCGCTCACGCCCCCCGCGATGTGCAGATCGTTGCGGGGGTTCGTGTCGACCCCGAAGCGGAAGAGGACGTCCTTGGCGTTGTTCGGATCCTGGAGCGCGTACGGAGACGATTCGCCCAGCGGCTCGCCGTTCAGCGCCGCGATGGTCCAGCGGAAGAACCCGAGCGCGCCCGCGAGGCGCAGCCCGAGGTCCGGCTCGCCCGGCCAGAAGGCCAGCGAGGCCTGCGACCGCTCCATGAACACCCGCGTTCGCGGCGACTCGACGAGCTCGTAGCCGAAGGGCGTGTCGAACTGCCCGAGCGTGGCCATGATGATCGGCGGCTTGGACCGATCGGGCCGGTACTGCAGCGAGGCCTCCGCCTTGCGGAGGTCGACCTGCGGGCCGTTCGTCGTGTTCGCGTCGAGCTCGACGGCGATCGCGACCCAGTCCCAGTCGCCGATGAAGCTCGCGCGCGCGCGGCGGACGAGGAAGCGGTTCTTGTTCAGGAGCGCGCCGCCCTGCGCGAGCTGGTCCTGCGACGCCTGCGAGTTCTGGTATTGCGACTGGAGGTATGCGCCGAAGGAGATCCCCTCGTCGGGGATCGTCCACGGCCAGAAAGGTTCGTAGCCCAGCGGCCGCGGCGAGAGCGGCGGTGGGGGTCGGTGCGCCGGCGGCGTGGCCTTCACGACCGCGAGCTCCTCGTGCAGCGCGCGGACCTCGTCGCGGAGCGCGTCGACGTCCTTTCGGAGATCGGCGTCCGCGGACGGGGCGGCGGGCGCGGGGCTCGCGGGCACGAGCGCCGGTCGCGGCGCTTCGGGGGCCGGCGAAGCAGGAGGGACGGCGCTCGCAGGAACGCTCGGAGGCGGCTCCGCGGGTGCGGGCGCAGGACCCTCGCCTTGCGCGAGCGCGAGCCCGGGCCAAGCAAAGGCAGAAGCGGCGATCAGGAGCCGGAGGCGATACGACGAAGAACGCAAAGGAAGGGGCTCCTCATCTGACGGGCCGGCGCCAGGACCATCGACGGGCATCGATGGCCGCAAGCGCCGGCCAGGCAGGAACAGGCGTCGCGACTACAGGGTCGGGAGAGGACTCGGGACCATGTGGGCGGCGTTGTCGTAGAAGCCCGCGCAGCCCCAGGTCGAGCACGTGTTGTGCGTGTCGGAGCCGCCGATGCCCGCGTCCGGCTCGCAGGTGACCGCGCCGCCGTCGGGGCTGGTGGTCATGCTGCCGTCGGGCGTGGTCATCATCATGGTGGCGTCGGGGTTGCCGGGGCTACCGCTGTCCACCGTCGGCGAGGAGTTGTTGTCGTCGCTGCTGCAAGCCGCCGCGGCGATCGCGATACCGATGCCCAGAGCCGCGAGGCACGCGCTCTTCACGATACGAAGATTCGGATTCATCACTTGGCCTCGCAGTAGCCGTAGTGGCACTTGGGGGTGGAGCCAGAGCAACCCGAGTCCGAGGTGCAGGCGGTGCAGGTCGTGTTGGAAGGCACCCCCGCGCTCTGCTCGTAGCGGCAGATGCACGGCGTATCGATGTTGGCGGAAGACTCCGGCCCGACCTCGGAGGTACGCGAGACCTCCATGGCGCAGGTCGGGATGTAGCCGACGCTGGGGACGGAGATCGCGTCGATGATGCCGCCGATCTCGGTCTCGGTGAAGCCGACCTGCGGGCCGGCGTCGCTCGACATGATCGGCGACTGGGACGTCGCGGTGAGCGCCGAGATGACGGCCTGCACCGCCGCGTCATTGCCGTTGCTGCCCTTCGGCGTGCCGGTTCCGTCGACGGTCGTGACGAGGTGCTCCGGGCCCCACACGGTGTAGCGGCCCTGGCGCACGTTGACGAGGTCGTACTTGCCCGCCGCCGAGCTCGGGTAGTAGCTGCACTCCTGGTTCTTCGCCTGGAACGCGAGCGGCTGGACGACGGGCTGGGTGTTGGCCGCCGGCACGAGGCCGGAGGTCGACATGATGCCAATCGCCGCCTCGGCGTCCGAAGCGCTGGTGCCGGCGCGCGTGGACACCTTCGTGCCCACGTCGCCGGTGCCGGTGGCCTGGAGGACCGACGGGCCGGAAGCGGCCGGCTGCACCCATTTCGAGCCGATCAGCCCGATGGCGGCGCCGAGCATCTGCAGGGTGCCCGAGTCATCCTTGCGGACGACGATATCGCCGGTCGTGTTCCACGGCGCAATGATGTCCGCCGGGGTCGCGGCAGGAGCCGCGAAGCCGAAGACCATGTAGGCCGCCTCGGCGCTGATCGTGTGCTGCTGCTGCGCGCTGACCGACTGCACGAAGGTCATCGCCTGCACCGGACCGAGGAAGTCCTTCTGGGTGGTGGCGCTGACCGGGTTGATCGTGGTGTCGTAGCCGGTGATGCACGTCGCGGGATAGACGTCGGAGACCCCGATATCGGGGACGCCCGGCCCCGCACCCGCGTCCCCGAAGGTGCAGGTCTGGAACGTGAGCGAGTTCGTCCCCTCGTCGCCGGAGGGAACGACGTAGCTCGCGGCCGAGGTATCGACCGTCGCTGCGCCGCCGCCCGTTCCGAGGAAGTGCTGGAGACCCTCGCAGGAGCCCGGTGCGGTGTAGATGATCTGGGCGACGGGAGGGTTCGTGATGACACCCGCGGCGATCGTCGTGCTCGCCTCCGCGTAGAAGACCTTCTGCACGGCCTGCAGCGCGGTCTTGAACGCGCTCGAGCCGGACACGTACACGACGTTGGAACCGGTAGGACACGTGTCGGCGAGAGCCTGCCCGGAGAGCGCCAGGAGGCTTCCTCCGAGGAGCGCCGCGACCGACCGCGCCACCTTCACTCTATTCCTCATTGTTGTTTCTCTCCTGCGGCCTATGGCTCCCCACCGATAGCGCACGCGAGCGGGGACCTTATGTCTCAGGCCGCCTCGCCGATGTGACATCTCTGTTGCAAATAGGTGCCTCCGTCACTCTCAATTTTCGCGGCATGTCAAGAGCGTTTCCTCATACGAGACTTCCTCGATGGTTCCCGTCCGTGACTCGAGACCCCGGGAACCATCGATTTCGGACGGATTCGGGCATTCGCCTCTTTCGTCGCCGCCACGTCACATCACCGCCATTCAAGACCGATACGCAGCGGACGTGGCCGACGTCCTCCTCATCGACTCCGACGAAGCGGCGATCACCGCGCTCGTTCCGGCCCTCCTCGAGGCCGGGCATGCGGTGCGGGTGACGAGGACCGGCGCGGGGGGCCTCGTCGGCGCCCGCGCCCAGCGCCCCGACCTGGTCCTCCTCGAGGCCCTCCTCCCGGACATCTCGGGGACGGAGGTGTGCCGGTCCCTCAAGAGCGACGACGCCACCCGCGACGCCTGCGTGGTCTTCCTCAGCGCGAAGAGCGCCGATGTCGATCGCGTCGGGGCGCTGGAGCTCGGGGCCGACGACTACGTGGCGAAGCCCTTCAGTGTCCGGGAGATCGTCCTTCGCGTGGGCGCGGTGCTCCGGCGCATCTCGCGGAGCGGCAACGGGCGTCCCGCGATGGGTCCCCTCTCGATCGACCGCGCCGCGCACCGCGTCTTCGTGCACGGCCGCGACGTGAACCTCACGGCCCTCGAGCTTCGCCTCCTCTGCGCGCTCTTCGACGGCGGCTCGCGCGTGCAGTCGCGCGATACGCTGCTTCGCGACGTCTGGGGCGAGGAGCGCGGCGTCACGACGCGCACGGTCGACACGCACGTGAAGCGCCTGCGCAAGAAGCTCGGGCCCGCCGCGCGCTGCATCCGTAGCGTGCGCGGCGTGGGCTACGGCTTCGACGTGCCCGGCCGCGTCCAGGAGAGCTGACTCGACGAGTTTGCGCGCCGGCCATGGTTGCGCGATCGGAATGGCACGCGAGTCGCTCACCTTCGCGGCGTGCGCGTACCTACCGGCATCGTCCTCACGGCCGCGGCCTTCACGACGACCTGTCTCCCGGCGAACGACCTGCCGGGCGCGGCGCCGCTGGCGAACACGGCGACCGCGCCCGCGGCGGCCCGACCCGTCGAGGCGCCAGCGCCCGCGGCGAGCGCGCCGGCCCCCGAGCCCGCCGCGACCCCCATCGTCCTCGTCGTCCTCGACGGGGTGCGCTGGCAGGAGATGTTCGTCGGGATCGACCCCGTGCTCGCCGGCCGCCGCGACGTCGGCCCTCGCACCGACGCGCGCGGGCTCTTCCCCGCCCTCTACGGCGCGGTGGACGCGCGCGGCGCGGTCCTGGGCGCGCCCGGGCACGGCACCATCGCCGCCAGCGGCCCGAACTTCGTGTCCCTGCCGGGCTACACGGAGATCTTCTCCGGCCGCCCGCCCGAGCGGTGCCGCGACAACGACTGCGCCGGCGCCACCGGCCCGACGCTCGTCGACGCGTTCCGCGATCGCGCGGAGAGCGACGCCGACGTCGCGGTCATCACCTCGTGGGGGCCCATCGGACGCGCCGCCACGCAGAGGCCCTGGCGCATCGTCCTCTCGGCGGGCCGCGAGGACCTCGCCGGCGAGGCCGTCCTCGCCGGCGACCCGACCACGCGCGCGCTCCTGAACGAGGGCGCGCGCGCCGACCCGCGGCCCGGGCACGGCTCCTTCCGCCCGGACCGTTACACGTCCGAGATCGCGCTCCGCTACCTCGCCGAGCAGGAGCCCTCCTTCCTCTTCGTGGGCCTCGGCGAGCCGGACGAGTACGCCCACCAGGGCGACTACGCCGGGTACGTCGCCTCGCTGCGCGCGGCCGATGCGTTCTTCGGGCGGCTCTTCGCCACCCTGGGCGCCATGGGCGAGCGCGGGCGCCGCACGGAGGTCCTCGTCACGGCCAATCACGGGCGCGCGAGCAACTACAGGGACCACGGCGGCGGGCTGCCCGAGTCGGCGCGCGTGTGGCTCTTCGCCGTGGGCGAGGGCCTCGGCGCCCGTGGCTTCGTCGACGCTGCCGCGCCGCGGCACCTCGCCGACGTCGCTCCCACCATTCGGGAGCTCGTGGGCTTGCCCGCAGCGGCACGAGAAGAAGGGGAGAAGCCGGCCGGGACGCCGATCACCGAGCTTTTGCCGCGCCCGGGCATGGCTGAGCTCAGCCGCGGCGGCTGGAGCGTATCAGCGACGCGATTGCAACAACCGAGTGAACTCTGACAATTCGGGGCCGCGTGGAATGCGCCTAACGCGGCGCCTTATGGCATTCTCCACAGGTAGCGGAGAAAACCCATGAAGGCCAAATCAAAGCGAATTCGCACGACGCGCACGCCGGTGACCCAGCCGGAGCCGAGTGGTCATGCGCACGATTCGTCACAGAGCCGGCTGACGCGGCGTGGTTCCACGAGCATCACCGAAGAGCGCCCGTACCGGCGCGGCTCCAGCGACGCCGCCAACGAGAGCCACTGACGGCACGCCCTCCTGCTGGATGGCGGCGGACGCGCCGGCGCCCGCAAGCGACGCCGTGCGCTTCCGCAGCCCCCAGAGGAGCCCGTAGCCGACCGCGATCCACACGACTTCCTTCGCGCGCTTGAGGAGTACGAACGCCGCCGTCGTGTGCGGCGGAAGACCCATCGCTTCGAAGAGCACCGCGTAGCCGGCGTCCTGCACGCCGAGACCCGCGGGGGCCACGTTGCCGATCGAGCGCAGCATCGACACGCCGACCTCCGCGCCCATCGCGAACCCGAGGTCGAGCGGACCGCCGACCAGCTTCACGATGATCGCGGTCTCGAGCGACTCGATCAGCCAGCACCCGAAGAACGCGCCCGTCGCCTCCCACGTGGCGCGGCGCGCCGCGCCGATGTGCGCGAGCTTCTCGTCGGCCCGCACGGCGCCGGTCCGCCATCGGGCGACCCGCGCCCGGACCCCGGCCCACGGCAGCCTGCCGAGGAGCGCCTGAAGCCGCGCGATCGCCGGCTGCCCCCGGAAGCCCGCGCCCAGCGCGAGCGAGAGGCCCAGCGGCGCGAGCCCCGAGGCGCCGACCGCCCACGGCAGCCAGGGCGCGCCGAACGCGCGCATCGACACCCCCGTGAGGATGGCGCCGCCCATCGAGGCGCCGAGCGCGATGTAGACGGAGTGCGCGCGCATCACGAGCCACTTGCGCGCCACCGCCAGCACCGCGCCCTCGCCGACGGGCACGCCGCACCGCACGTCGAGCAGCGCCGCGGTCGCCGAGTCGGCCACCACGAAGCCGGCCGGCGCCGTCAGGTGCAGGGCCTCGGTGGCGACGCGGATCGGCACGAGCTCGAGGAGGCTCACCTTCCGCCCGAGCGTCCCCAGGAGCACGCGCATGCCGGTCGCGTCGAGCGTCATCCCGAAGACGAACGGGACCAGGGCCAGCGGAGCCCACCGGCCCGCGTCGGCCACGGCGCGCCCGGTCGCGTGGAGGTCGATTCCCGAAAACGCCCTGACCAGGAACGCGCCAGCGACCGCGACGACGGCGGCCGCGCCGACCGCGCGCGCCGCCGAGGAGAGCTTCTGCACGAGGGAAATTCTCGGGCGTTCCGATGACGGATTTGCGACGCCGCCGCGAGTGACGCGTGAACAATGCCAAGCTGGGTGACGCTCGGCCCGCTCACTCCCCCGGCGGAGCGCACGCGGCCAGCCAGTCGCTCAGCGTGGTGAGCTGATCGGACGAGAGCTGCGGCGCGTCGCCGTACGGCATGTGCGGCTCGCCGTTCGGCTGGATGAGATCGTACATCTCCTCGTACGTCGGCGTGATGCCCGCGATGAGCGAGTGGACCTGCGCATAGGTGATCAGCGGGAAGGGCGCGCCGTTCTGCGGAGGATCGGTATGGCAAGTCTGGCAGCGGCCCTGGAGAATCGCGCTGTCCTCGTCGGGAATGCTGCCCGTCGCCGGGAGGGTGCCGCAGTTCGCGAACGGGGTGACCGAGGGCTGCGCGTCGCCGCTCGACCCGCCGCTGCACGCGACGGCCGCCGCGACCGAGGCCAAGAGGAAGGGAAAGGAGCGCATACCAGCGATACGGCGGCGGCCGGGCGGCGTTCCGTGGCCGTCGGACGCGGCGCTTTGCCGGCCGGGAAAGCCGCGCGGAAGACCAGGGCGTGGGTCGTGCGTCATTTCGCGATCGCCTCTTCGATGGTATCGGCCAGGGTTTCGAGGATGCGCACGCGCGCCCACCGCTTGTCGTTGGCCTCGACGAGGTGCCAGGGCGAGACGTCGGTGCTCGTGCGATCGACCATGTCGCAGACGGCGGCCTCGTAGGCCCCCCACTTCTTGCGGTTCCGCCAGTCGTCGGGCGTGATCTTGAAGCGCTTGAAGGGGGTCTTCTCGCGGGCGCGAAACCGCGCGAGCTGCTCGTCCTTGCCGATGGCGAGCCAGAACTTCACGACGACGAGGCCGAACCGCGCGAGCGCTTCTTCGAAATCGACGATCTCGCGATACGCGCGCATCCAGTCGGGTTCGGCCGCAAGCCCCTCGACCCGCTCGACGAGCACGCGCCCGTACCAGCTCCGGTCGAAGATCGTCATGTGTCCCTTCTTGGGCACGTGCCGCCAGAACCGCCAGAGGTAGGGCTGCGCGCGCTCTTCCTCGGTGGGCGCCGCGATCGGCACGACGTCGTAGTAGCGCGCGTCGAGCGCGCGCGTGACCCGGCGGATGGCGCCGCCCTTGCCGGCCGCGTCGTTCCCCTCGAAGAGCGCGATCACGCCGATGTCGCGGTACCGGCGGTGGCGCGACAGGCGGTTGAGGCGCGCCTGGAGCTCGGGGAATCGCTTGTCGTATTCCTTCTCGCGCAGCGACTTCGTGAGATCGAGCTCCTCGATCACGTTGCGCCCGTCGATCGCGGGCGGCGGAGGCGCCGCGACCCGCGCGGGGGCGGCGCGCTTGCCGCGGCCGAGGCGACCGCGCATCGCCTTGCAGAGCGTCTCGGCGACCGTGAGGTCGCGAAACCGCGCGTCCGTGGCCTCGACGAGGGTCCACGGCGCCTCGGGGATGTTGGTCTCCCTGAGCGCGCGCTCGCTGACGGAGCGCATGCGCGCGTAGTTGTCGTGGTGCTTCCAGTCTTCCTTCGAGACGCGCCACGCGGTGTCGCGGTCGGCCTCGAGCTTGTCGAACCGGCGGCGCTGCGCCTTCTTCGTGAGGTGCAGCCATATCTTCACGACGAGCGCGCCCTCGTCGACGAGCATCCGCTCGAAGCGCACGATCTCCGTGAGGCGCCGCTGGAACTCGGCCGACCGCTCGCGGCCCTCCGCGCGATCGAGGATCGCGTCGGCGTACCAGCCCCCGAAGAAGACGCTCGCCTTGCCCTTGGGGGGCAGCGACCGCCAGAACCTCCACATGTACGGGCGCTGCTCCTCCCCGTCGACCGGCGAGCCGCCCGCGTGGACGTGGACGTGCCTCGGGTCCATCCACTCGAGGAGGAGGTTCACGAGGTCCCCGCGCCCGCTCCCGTCCTCCCCGCCGACGACGACCAGCACCGGGAACTCGGCCGCTTCGACCACCGAGAGGTGCGCTTCGAGGAGGTCGTACCGGAGGCCCGGGGCCCGCTTTTCGTACGAGCGCTTGCTCACCGCGTGCCCGAGCTCAGCGGATTCGAACATGTCCGGGGGACTTTACATGTGCCCCCGCGCTGCGCGAGCATCTCCCCCCACATGCGCGCGCGGTCTTTTTCGTGGGCTCCGTGGGCGGCGGCGCTCGCTTTTGGCGTCCTTTCGCTCCCTGCAGCGGTGTACGGCGACCAGCCCCGACCGAAGAGCGGAGGGGCCGAGCTCGCCCCGCCCCTCGTCATCCCGCTCCCCCCCGACGCCATCAAGCGCCTGAAGAGCGGCGACCTCGCCCAGGTGAAGAGCGCGCTCGACGACGTCCGCGTCTCGGGGCGCGCGGCCGGGGCCGCCGTGCCCGCGATCGTCGACCTCCTCAAGGCGGGGCTCCCCCCGGAGCTCACGCAGGCCGCCATCGAGACGCTCGGCGAGACCGGCAACGAGGGCGCGAGCGAGGTGCTGGCCTGGTACGCGCGCGACCGCGACGTCGTCCGGCGGCGCGCGGCGGTCGACGCGCTCGCCAAGACGCGTGGGGCCGCGGCGGTGAAGGCGCTGCGCGCGGCGCTGTCCGACCCGGACGACGGGGTGCGCGGCGCGGCGGCGACGGCGCTCGGCGACATGAAGGCGAAGGACGCCGTGACCGACCTCTTCGTGGCGCTCGACCGCAAGGTCGAGGAGTCGGCCGCGTCGATTCGGGCAGCTCTGCGAGCCGACCGACTGCCAGAAGTTCGCGGGCAACCTCGGGCGCGTCCCGTTCGACGTGATGACCGGCGGGCTCGATCAGGTCCTCCTCCGGTCGACCAAGGAAATCGACGACCTCACGAAGATCGAGATTGTCGGGCGCATCCGCGAGCTCGGCACCGCCGAGACCAACCAGTTCCTGAAGGACCTCCAGGCCAAGTGGCCGCCGAAGACCTCGCCGCGCGTGAAGCAGGCGATCGACCAGGCCGTCATCGCCACGAGCGGCTCGCCCGGCTCGGCCCCCGCGGAGAACAACCCGTGAAGAAGACGCTCTCTCCCGTTCTCCCGCTCGCCCTCGCCGTCTTCCCCGCGCTCCTCCAGTGCGGCGGCGGGCAGACGCGCCTCAACCTGTTCTCGACCGACTGGACCGACGACGACGGCGCCTCCATCGGGCGCGTGTGGGCGACCCTCGGCGCCAGGCCGATCCCGACCGCGACGGACCTCGTCGTGGCCGTGACCGAGAAGCACGACAAGATGCTGGCGCTGTCGCTCGGCAGCGGCGCGAAGTGGACGTTCGCGCACCCGCTCGACGCCCGGCCGGTGGTGGCCGGGAACGTCGTCGTGGGCTCGGGCGGCGGCGAGGTCTTCGCGCTCGACGCGGCGAACGGTCAGGTCATCTGGAGGCGCCCGACCGGCGGCCTCGCGCTCCTCGGCGCGGGCGACGACGGGACGGTCACCGTGGCCGCGTTCCGGCGCGGCGGCGACACGGGCAGCGTGCTCCTCGCGGTCGCGCACGACGGCGCCGTGGTGCGGCAGATCGAGAGCACCAAGTCGCTCGGCTCGCCCGCGGTCGTCGACGGGATGGCCTTCGTGCCGTGGGACGGCCAGTACGTGTCCGTCATCGACCTCGCGAACGGCGACGAGACCGCGCGCGTCACGCTTCGCGAGGAGACCAGCCGCGCCTGGACCGAGGGCGGCGCGCTCTGGTTCGGCGGCGTGGGGTTCATCCGGTTCGACGACCACATTCGCGACGCGTCGAAGGGCAAGGCGTCGACGGTCGTCGTCCCGCCGCGCGAGCTCCCGGGCATGCCCAAGCTCATCCCGCCCGGCACCTCTCCCCTCCCCGTCCTGGCCGGCGCCGAGGACAAGACGCGCATGTACGCCAAGCCGATGGCCACCGACGCGGGCGCGGCCCTCGTCGACGACCGCTGGTACGGCACGTACTTCCGCTTCGTGATGGGCTTCGACGCCGAGCACGGGAAGCTCGCGTGGGTGCACCTGCACGGCGACGACGTGGTCGGCGGCGCCGCCGCGGCCGGCGGCCTCGTGATCTGCGACGACAAGGGCCGCGTCACGGAGCTCGACGCCGCGACCGGCGCCGTCCTCTCCGAGAACGACTTCGGCGAGCCGCTGCAGTCGTGCGTCGTCAACGTCGACGCGCAGCGCACGAGCGGCGCGCCCGCCGACGTGAAGTCCCGCACCCAGCAGCTCGCCGAGGCCGTGCGCGCCGACGACCCGCAGCTCGTCATCGCGCAGCGCCTCCTCATGCGCGAGCTGGCGACCTCCGACGACGAGCTCGCGACGAAGACGCTCGTCGACGCGGCGAGCGACCCGCGCACGAGCCCCGACCTGCTCCCCGCCGCGCGCGCCGCGCTGGCCAACCGCCGCAACGGCGCGCGGTTCATGGAGGCCGCGCTCGAGAAGCACTACGACTACCTGAAGGGCGAGCTCCGCACGCCGCCCGTCGGTCCGATCGCCCAGGCGCTCGGCGCCATGAAGGAGAAGCCCGCGGCGCCGCTCCTCGCGTCGCACCTGCTCGACCCGGCCGACACCGAGGCCGACGTGATGGCCGCGGCCGCGGCGCTCGCCGTCGTCGCCGGCCCGAACGAGGAGCCCGCGCTGCGGCAGTTCTTCGGCATGTACCGCGCGACCGCGCCCGACGACGACATGGCCGCCGCGGTCGTCAGCGCCGGCGAGGCGCTCGCGACCCTCGGCGACAAGGCCGCTCTCGCGGAGGTCCAGGCCGCGGCCGCGGATCCGACGACCGTGGCCTATGCACGCGATCGCCTGACCTCGTTGCTCGCCGCGCAGAACGCCAAGGCCCCGCCGGCGGTGAAGCCGGCGAAGTGAGGCCGGCTCACGCGCTCGCGGCGCCGTCGAGGATCCCGAGCTCCTCTTCGCGCGACGAGAGGCAGCACTCGCTGCCCGCCGGGAAGGTGCTGCACGCGTCCGGGCGGATGGGGTAGATCGCGCACTTGTTGTCGTCGCATAGGTGCTTGCACCGCTTGTCGCGGCGGAGCACGAGGATGACCTTCCCGTCGTCGCGCTTGGCGTACGGCGGCTTCGCGAGGTCCGGGCGGCCGGCCGCCTCGAATCGGGCGAAATCGGCCGCCTCGAGCTCGACCCGGTTGTCCTTGCAGCAGGCGCCGCACTCGAGGCAATCGAGATCGAGCGTCCGCGTGGGGCCCGGATGCACCGAGTCGCGCGCCACGCGGTCGCGCGCGATCGTGTAGCAGTCGTGCGGGATGCTCGCGAGCGCCAGTCCCGCGAAGGGACCGGTCCGCGCGATCTCGTAGTCCGACTTGCCCATGTCGAGCACCGACCACCAGCCGAGGTCGTTCTCGTCGCCGTCCTTGGGGCGCTTGAAGACGAGGCGGGCCTTGCGCGGGGCGAGCCAGACCACCGCGTGCCCGCCGGAGCGGACCCACGCGGCGGCTCGTTGCATGTGCGGTCGAGTGAAGCTTCGGACCACGGGGCGGACGATGCGCATCGGCCCCACGGCTTATACACTCGCGGGCCATGCGCGCCATCGTGATCGCCAGGCCGGGAGGACCCGAGGTCCTCGAGCTTCGTGAAGTGCCGACCCCCACGCCGCAGCACGGCGAGGCGCGCGTGCGCGTCCGCGCCACGGCCGTGAACCGCGCGGACCTCCTGCAACGGATGGGCGTGTACCCCGCGCCGCCCGGGGCGCCCGTCGACATCCCGGGCCTCGAGATTCGCCGGAGAGGTCGACGCGGTGGGCACCGACGTGATCGACGTCGCGATCGGCGATCGCGTCTTCGGCATCGTGGGCGGCGGCGGCTACGCCGAGCACCTCACGGTGCACGCGCGGGCGCTCGCCCGCATGCCCGCCGGCATGTCGTTCACCGACGCCGCGGCCATCCCCGAGGTCTTCGTGACCGCCTGGGACGCGATGGTCACGCAGGCGCGCCTGGCGGCGGGCGAGACCGTCCTCGTGCACGCCGCGGGCAGCGGCGTGGGCACGGCGTCCGTGCAGATTGCACGGGCCATCGGCGCGCGCTCGATTGGCACGGCGCGAACGGCCGACAAGCTGGCGCGCGCCGCCGCGCTCGGCCTGGACGAGGGCGTCGTGCCCGAGGGCGGGAAGTTCTCCGCGGCGGTGCTCGAGAAGACCGGCGGACGCGGCGTGGACGTGATCGTCGAGCTGGTCGGCGGGGCCTACGTCGCGCAGGACCTGGCCTGCATCGCCGCCAAGGGGCGCATCGTGGTCGTGGGCACCATGGCCGGCGCCCAGGCGGACCTCAACCTGGGCCTCCTGATGCACAAGCGCGCCGAGATTCGCGGGACCGTCCTCCGCGCGCGTCCCCTCGAGGAGAAGATCGTCGCCAATCAGGCGCTCGGCCGGCACCTCGTGCCCCTCTTCGAGCGCGGCGCGCTGAGGCCGGTGGTCGATCGCGTGGTGCCCCTCGAGCAGGCCGCGGAGGCCCACCGCCTCATGCAGGGCAACGAGATCTTCGGGAAGGTCGTCATCGAGGTCCCCTGAAGCCCATGGCCCGCCCCCAATCCGCAGACACGTCACCCGCAGCCAGATCCGCGAACCTCACCGACGACAACAACAATCCCACCGGCTATCGAATCTGGACGTTCGGCGGAGCCATCGAAGGGCAGATTCTCTATTGCTGATCCGCGAGCTGGGGATCGACGCCTCCGCCGCACTCGTGCGGGACGTCGCACGAGGTACGGGCAGCAGAGGTCGCGTCCCCCGTTTTTTGCGTCTCCGTTTTTATACGTCCTGGAATGGGCGGGGCGGGGCGCTAGTTGTAAGGCTGCCCCTATGACTCCCGGAGCAACCGAGGCCGAGTTCGCGACGCAAGTTCTGCAATCGGAGGGTCCCGTTCTGGTCCGCTTCGGGGCAGAGTGGAGCGCATCCTGCCGCCAGCACATCGCGGTGATGGGGCAGCTCGCCTCGGAGTTCGGACCCCGGCTCCAGCTCGTGACGGTCGACGTCGACGAGCACCCCCACATCGCCGATGCGTACAGCATCCCCGGCATCCCGGCGCTCGTCCTCTTCCGTAACGGGCGGCCCGTCGCGGAGAAGCACGGCCCGCTTCCGAAGGAGACGCTGTCGCGTTGGCTGGAGCAGGCGCTCGCCTGAGCGGAGAGGCGCGGGTCCCCGCGCGACGGGGACGTCCCCTCCCCTGACGGGTGCATCTCCCATCCCTCATGGATCCATCCGTCGGCGAGACGGATGCATCCGTGAGCGAAAGGGACGAGCCTCTCAGGCCGGATGGGGAGGGCGGTCGAACCGACCGATGCGCCCATCCCACCGGTGAGACGCGTCTCTTCGGGGGAGAGGCGCGTCCGTTCGCGGGAGGGCCCGAATCCCCCATCCCGCATGGAGGCATCGGTCGGCGAAACGGGGGCATCCATGATGCGTGAGAGATGCACCCGTCCGCGAGAGGGATGGACCGGTGAGCCAGACAGACGCACCGCTCACGCAAAAGAGAGGCGGTACTGACCTCGAACGGCGCGGCCGTCGCGTGGAGAGGCGCACCCGTCGAACCGGTCGATGCGCCCACCGCCCCTCATGGACGCGCTCTTCGGCGCGAGGAAGGTAGCCGAGCGCGAGAGGAACGGCCCTTCAGTGACTCCGCGCGTGCTCCAGGCACAGCGTCCGCTGCACGCTTCCGCACTTCTCGCAGGAGCACACCCGGATGTCCGCGCCGTCGGCCTCGCGCGCGCCGCAGATGGCGCACGTGCGCTGGCCGAAGACGTTCACGGGCTCGCTCGCCTTGCCCCTGTCGCCGCCCTTGTCGCCTCCGCTCGGGGCGCGGCCGGGAATCGGGCCGGGGAAGCCGCCGCGCATGGCCTCGCGCCGCGCCTTCTGGTGCGCCAGAAGGCCGCGCTGGCGGAAGAACGCGACCCAATGGTCGGAGAAGAAGAGCAGGTAGTTCGCGACGGCCGCGAGGATCGCCGCGCGCACCTCCCAGCTGCCCACGTACCCCGCGTACGCCATGAACGCCGCGGAGAGGGCCGCGAGCCACTTCGCGCGCACCGGGAAGACGAGGAGCAGCACCGACAGGTCGGGGAAGATCGTCGCGAACGCGAGGAAGAGCGACGCGTCGAGCCAGATGTTCGTGCTCGGCCCCGCGAGGACCGCGCCGACGATCGTCAGCAGCGCGCCTATGAAGTAGTACGCGTTGAACTTGAAGGCGCCCCAGTTCTGCTCGAGGGTCGAGCCCACCCACCACGTGAAGTAGAGGTGGATGAGGAGCCAGAACGGCGACGACCGCTGCGGCGGGACGAAGAGGAAGGTCAGCAGGCGCCATACCTGGCCGCGCTTCACCTCGTCGAAGTCGAGCGTGAGCAGGCCCTCGAACCCCGGCTTGGCCAGCGTGAGCACCCACACGACGGCCATGCCGCCGACGATGAGCGTGATGAGGTTCGGTATGGCGAAGCGACCGAGGCGTCGCTCGAGGCGCGCGAGGAGTCGTTCCATTCGCGTGGGCTTGGGTAGCACGCGCCGGAGGTCGCCGCGAGGTGGCCCGCGCGCCTACGGCTCAGCCGCGGACGAACGGCAGATAGTCGGCGCGCCAGAACTTGGCCTTCACGTAGGCCTCGGCGCCCTCGCGGGTGACCTTCTTGGTGCGGGCGACGCCCTCGTCGAAGGCCTGGTGGATGACGCGCGTGGCGACGCGCTTCGAGACCTCGCTCATCTCCTCGACGGGCGGGTAGATGAGTCCCTCCTGGAGGTACTTCTCGGCGACGTACTCGGCGAGCGCGTACGACGCGACGAGCACCATGCGATCGGTGATCTCGCTCGCCTCGGCGAGGATGGCCCCGAAGCCGAGGCCCGGGAAGATGAACGCGTTGTTGCCCTGCCCGATGGCCTGCTCGCGGTCGCCGACCTTCACGGGCGGGAACGGGCTGCCGGTCGCGACGATCGCGCGCCCGCGGCTCCAGGCGAGGAGATCCTCGGGCGTGGCCTCGCAGGAGCTCGTGGGGTTCGAGAGCGGGAAGATGACCGGCTGCTCGGTGTTCGCGCAGAGCTGGCGAATCATCGGCTCGGTGAAGGTCCCGGGCTGGCCCGACAGGCCGAGGAGCACGGTGGCCTTGCCCTTCTCGATCGTCTGGGCGAGGCCGTACGGGCCCTCGCCCCAGCTCGCCACGGCCGAACGCGGCTGGCAGTACTCGCGCTTGTAGTCCTCCATGCCGCCGCGGCCCTCGACCAGCAGGCCCTTCGAGTCGAGGACGAGCACGCGCGACTTGGCCTCCTCGAGCGTCGCGCCCTCGCCGACCATGCCCTGCTCGATCGCCCAGGCGACGCCCGCGCCGCCGGCGCCCGCCCCGTAGACGACGACGATCTCGTCGCGGAGGCGACGGCTGCGGAGCTGGCAAGCCCCGATGAGGCCCGAGAGCGCGACGGCGCCCGTGCCCTGGATGTCGTCGTTGAACGACGGGATGCGCTTCCGGTAGCGCGCCAGCACGTCGAACGCCGTGTCCTTCGAGAGGTCTTCCCACTGCACGACGGCGCGGGGCCAGCGCTCGCGGACCGCGTCGACGACCTGGTCCATCAGCGCCATGTACTCGGCGCCGCGGAGGCGCCGCTGGCGGAGGCCCAGGTACGCGGGGTTCTCGAGGAGGTCTTTGCGATCGGTGCCGACGTCGAGGCCGATGGGCAGCGAGCGGTACGGGCTCACGCCGCCCGCGACCGTATAGAGGGCGAGCTTGCCGATGGCGATGGCCATGCCGCCCCAGCCCTGGTCGCCGATGCCGAGGATGGCCGACGAGTCGGTCGCGACGACGATGCGCACGTCGTCGAGCATGCAGTTCTGCGTGACCTCCTTCGCCCGCGGCGCGTTGCGCGGCGACATGTGGAGGCCGCGCGCACCCCGGTAAATCGACGAGGCGTGGATGACCGCGTCGCCGACGGTCGGCGTGTAGATGATGGGGAGCATCTCGGCGAGGTGTCGCTCGACGAGCGCGTAAAAGAGGATCTCGTTCCGCTCCTGCAAGCCGCGGAGGTAGGTGTACTTGGCGAGCGGCGTCGGCTCGGACTGGAACGCGACGTACGTGCGCTCGAGCTGCTGCTCGAGGGTGGTCACGTACGGGGGGAGCAGCCCGTCGAGGCCGAGCGCGATGCGCTCGTCTTCCGGGAAGCTCGTTCCCTTGTTGGTGAGGGGGAGGCGGGTGAGCGCCGCGCCGTTGATGCTGACGCGAAGGTGTTCGCGGCCGCTGACGTCTCTATGAACCTCGAAGTATCGGGAAAGGCGTGCCATTGCGGGCGAAGATTCGCACCGCTCGCGGGCTTGAGCAACCGTCGGCGCACGGCGCGGCCTCACAGTTGCACTGCCGCGGCGCGTGAGGCGCGTGAGGGCCGTGGGGCACGGAGGACCGGCGCGGGCGGCGTGCCAATGTAGTTGCGCATCCGCCAACTTTGGGCTCGCCCTCCCGATTCCGAGACGGCAGGCGCGGGCGGCGGCCATGATTGAGGAGGGCACTCTTGGACGCCGCTGAGCCGCCGCGCATCGTCGTCGAGGGGCGCGAATCGTGCGCAGGGCCGGACCGGGTAGAAGAGTTCCTGCACGATTCGCTCGGAAAGGCCCTGGCGCCGGCGCACGCGTGGACGGTGACGATGCGCGTCGTGCCCACCGGGAGCCACGGGCTGCGCGTCCAGGGCGAGATCTCGAACGAGCTGGGCCTGCCGATGGCCGCCCGCGTCCTCTCGGCGCCCGCCGGCGACTGCCGCGGGCTCGCCCGGGCCGTGGGGGTCTGGGCCTCGCTGGTGCTCGAGCAGGAGGTCGTGCGCGCGAAGGCCGCGCCCGTCGCCGCTTCGCCCCCAGCGCAGGCCTCCGCGGCGCCGGCGTCGGACCCCATGTGGCCCGCGCCCGCCGAAGACCCCAAGCCCGATCCGGACTTCGGGTGGTTCCAGCGCCACGAAGACGATCGGACCTTCGAGCTCGGTCTGGCGGGCTTCCTCATGGCCGGCACCGGCGTCGGCGCGCTCGCCGGCGTCTCGCCGTATGCGATCATCGAAGCGGGCAACGGCGTGTTCCTCCGGCCGTCTCTCGCGTTCGGCGAGTCGCTTCCGGCCCTGAACTCGCCGCCCATCGTCAACGCGGCCCTCTTCGCGGCGCGGCTCGACGCGTGCCTGCGGCTGCCCGGCCTCTACACGAAGGACCG
Source organism: uncultured delta proteobacterium (assembly GCA_963797395.1). Lineage (GTDB taxonomy): Bacteria > Myxococcota_A > Polyangia > Polyangiales > Polyangiaceae > Palsa-1150. The sequence continues at coordinate 733,387 of CAWCPA010000006.1, read as the reverse complement.
GGGGATGCAGCTCGACGCGTGCGGAGGCGCCGACGTCGGCGTCGTGAGCGACGAGACGGACAACATCGACGTGCCCTTCCTCGCGGTCGGTCCCAGCCTCGACCTGCGCGGCGAGCTCGGGAGCGCCCTGGCCGCCTCGATCCGCGGGGTCGCCGGGCTGAACCTGACGAGCGAGCACACCGGCAACGTCTTCCAGCCGCTCTTCTCCGGCCGCATCGAGCTCGCCTTTTCGTTCAAGGTTCGATGACGATGTTCCGGGTCCCCGGCCATGTGCATGGCGTGGCCTCTCCGGCTTCGGCCTCTCCCGCTTCCATCGCGGCCTCTCCGGTCTCGCGCCCGTCGCTGCAGGCCGTATCGGTGGCGCCGCGCGCCGAGGGGGACACGGCAGGCACGTTCCGAGCCATGTACGACGAGCACGTCGACTTCGTGTGGCGCAACCTGCGTCGCCTCGGGGTCGCCGAGGCCGACGCCGAGGACCGCGCGCAGGAGGTCTTCGTCGTGGCGCACCGCCGCTTCGCGGACTTCGTCGACCGTGGCCACGGGCCGCGGGCGTGGCTCTTCCAGATCGTCCTTCGCGTGGCGAGCGACGCGCGGCGTCACCACCGCCGCCACCCCGAGGTGCCCGACGGCGGGGTCGCCCTCGAGCGCACGACCGTCGAGCCGCCGCAGGCCGAGGCCCTGGCGCGGAGCGAGGCGCTGTCGCAGCTCGACGCGGCGCTGGCGTCCATCGACCTCGGGCGGCGCGCGGTGATCGTGCTGCACGAGATTGAGGAGATGACCGCGCGGGAGGTCGCCCAGGTCCTGGGCATCCCGCTGAACACCGTGTACTCGCGGCTGAGGGTGGGCCGGCTCGAGCTCGAACAGGCGCTCCTGCGCCAGGGAGGCGAGCGATGAGCGATCTGCGGGCCATGATCGAGGCCGCCAGGGCCGACGCGCCCAGCGCCGCGGCTCGCGCGAAGGTGTGGGCCGGCGTTTCGGGGGCCGTGGGCGAGGCCGCGACCGTGGCCGGCGGGAGCGCCGCGGCGGGGTCGGCGACCGCCGCGAAGATGCTCGTCCTCGGGACGCTGCTCGGCGGGACGTTCACCGTGGGCCTCGGCGCGATGATGCTCTTCGCGCGCGGCGAGGTTCAGCGCGGGCCGGCCATCTCGGTCGCGGCGCCCGCGTCGGGCGAAAGCGCGGCGCCGCCGGACCTCGCGGTGCCGGTGTTCCCCGCGCGCGACGTGCATCGAGACGCGATCCCGGTCTCGACGGCGAAGGACGTGGAGCTCGTGGTGGACGCCGTGCCGGCGCTCGGTCCGCAGGCCATGGCGGTCCCGCCGGAGGCGGCGCGCCGCGAGGCCGCGGTCCACCTGGGGCTCGCGGCGAACGCCGCGAACCGCGACGGCGCCGGGCACGACGACGCCCTCGCGCGCGAAGCGTCGCTCCTGGCCGACGCGCGCAACACGCTGGCGCGCGGCGACGCGTTCCTGGCGCTCCAGAAGATCCGCGGGCTGCGCTCCCTGCCGGCGCGGCAGCTCGTCCCCGAGGAGCTCGCGCTCGAGGCGCAAGCGCTGCGGAGCCTCGGCCTCGATGACGACGCCAGGGCCGTCGACCTCACCCTCCGCCTGCGGTTCCCCGACTCCGTGCTCGGGCGCTGAGCGGCTCCGCGCCGCTCGGGGGCGGGCTCAGGGATTCGAGCAGGTGCACCGGCCGCTCCCACACGATGAGCACCGTGCAGCCGCTCGGCGCGCGCACGCGGTGCCGCGTGCCCGGCGGGTTGATCACGAGCGTGCCGGCCGGGTACACGCCGCGCGCGTCTTCCTGGGCGCCCGCGAGGACGAAGACGTGCTCGACGCCCTCGTGCTCGTGGAGCGGGACCTCGGCGTCGGGCGCGTAGCGCAGGAGGGCCGCCGAGGGGCCCGAGTCGGCGTCGCCATAGAGGCGGCAGATGTCCACCCCGTCGCGGAAGAACGTCCACTCGACCTCGCCCGCGGCGAGCGCCTGGAGATTGAAGACGCGCTGGCCCGGCTGCGAGAGGTGGGGCACGTTCGGTCGCGTGGTCATCGGCCGCGGCCCCGGGCCTTCGTGAGAGCGTCGTCGATCATGGCTTGCTGTTCCCGCGGGTCGTTCCAGCGGCGCTGCTGGTGCGCGGCGAGCTGGTGGAGTGGATTGAGATAGTAGAAGAGCTGCCCCGGCTTGACGCTCGGCGCGGCGAAGACGCTCACCCCCGTGTCGCGGTCGTAGTACTCGTACGAGTGCGCGTCGCGCTTGCCGCCGCCGCCGGGGGCGTCGACCACGAACGTCGGCGTGTTGAAGCCGGCGGTGGCGCCGCGCACGTGCTTCTCGATGTGGATCGCGGTGTCGACGCTCGTCCGCAGGTCTTCCACGCCGCGCACCATGTCGTGAGTGTAGACGTAGTACGCGTGCACGTTGAGGTGCCCGAGGCGCTTCACGAGGAGCGTCATCGTGTCGACGCCGTCGTTCACGCCGCGAATCAGCACGCTCTGGTTTCGCACCACGATCCCCCGTTCGAAGAGGCGCCCCATGGCCGCCTCCGTGATGCCGGTGATCTCGTTGGGGTTGTTGAAGTGGGTGTGCAAGACGACGTCCTTGCGCAGCCGCCTCCCCTTGTCGACGACGCGGGTGAGCGCGTCGAGCCACGCGTCGTCGGTGAGGATCTTCATCGGCATGACGGCGGGACCCTTGGTCGCGAACCGCATGCGGCGCACGTTGGGGATCGCCAGGAGCGCGTCGCCGATCTCCTCGATGTGCTGCGCCCGGAGCTGGTAGGTGTCGCCGCCGCTGATGACGATGTCTTCGAGCTCGGGGCGCGACGCGATGTACCTGTACGCGCGCTGCCAGCGCTCTTCGTTGGGGCGCAGGTGCACCTTCTCGACCTCGTCGGTGTCGAGGCCGATCGCGTACGAGCGCGTGCAGAAGCGGCAGTACACCGGGCACGTGTCGAGCGGCAGGAAGAGCGCCTTGTCCGGGTAGCGGTGCGTGAGCCCGGCGACGGGCGCGTCGCCCTGCTCGTTCAGCGAGTCGAGGCCGAGCTTGGGGTGGTCGGGCAGGAGGCGCGACGCGAGCGGGAAGAACTGCGTGCGCAGCGGATCCTCGTACGGACGCTCCCAGTCGATGAGCCCCACGATGTACGGGCTGACGCGCACGCTCATCGGCGCGCGCTTCATCCCCTCCTCGAGGTCCTGCACGAACCCCGCGGGCACGAGGTCCTGGATGGTCTCGACGAGCTTGGCCACCCGCGTGATGGAGTTCTTGGCCTGCCACGCGTGATCGAGGAACGTGGCCTCGTCGATCGACTTGTACGCGGGGATGGCTTGCCACCACGTGCCCCGCAGCACCTCCCGGTGGGCCAGGGTCGACGCCTCGACGGGCGGCTTCTTGGGGACGATGGATTCTGGTTCGCGGACGATCTTGAGCGATTGGGGCATGGGCCCTCACGTTATTTTTCCCACGGGCGACGGTGCGCCGCAAGCAGCGACGACGACGTCGTCCAGCGTCACGGCGCAAAGCGGCTTGTACGGCCGGCCGCCGCGGTCGAGCTGCACGCGGCGCGTAGGGTCGAGAGGGAGGTTCGCCTCTATCGGGTAATAGCGGTTGTGCGCGTCGATGAGGCGATTGACCTCCCCGAGCGCCTTTCTCACCGCCGGGTCTTCGCCGAGCGCGCGACGCGCCGCATCGGGGTCGCCGGCGACCGCGAGCGCCTCGACGGCGGCTTCGGCGAGCGCGGCCTGCAGGTCCTCGATGTGGCGCTTCCGCCGGACGTAGGCGGGCGGACCGTGGGCCGCCCGGACGCGGTCGGCGGTCGTGATGTGGAAGTTCCGGAGGGGGGCGAGCGTCTCCTCGAGGGAGGTCTTGGCGGCGGACTTGGCCGGTTCTCGTTTGCGCTCGGGCATGGCCGATCGGCTCCTTCGGGGGCGCTATCCTAGAGCGACCGTCGTTCCTTCGGAACGACGGCCAGCTCTAATTTTTGCCCTAGTTTGGGAGCATCCGTCCTTTGAACGTTCCGTTCAAAGGACTCCTGCTCTAGCGCCGCCCGTAGCGATTGGCCGCGCGGCGGAGCTCGTCGCCGATCTCCTCGGCCAGCTCGCGCGGCTCGACGACGCGCACCGCCGAGCCGAAGCCCAGCAGCCAGCTCCGCGCCCGCTCGAGCACGTCGGGCGACTCGGGCAGGCTCAGGGAGACGCGGACCCGCCCGTCGGCGGCGACGGCCACCTTCTGCGAGGGGTGCACCCGGCGGATGCGCACGCCCTCGGCCGCGCGCGGCTCGAACTCGACCAGGAGCTTCACCGTGCGCGGCGCCCGCGCGACGCCGAAGTCGCCCTGGAGCCAGTCGGCGATGTCGAAATCGGGCGGGAGCTCGAACCGCTCATCGGGGGTCGCCTCGAGCTCGGTCATGCGCTCGAAGAGGAAGGCCCGCGCGACGGCGCGGCCCACGTCGTGGGCGATGCACGCGATCCCCCCGCCGTGGAGGACGAGCGCGTACGGGTGCGCCTGCACGCGCGCGCCCCGCTCTTCCGCGTCGGCCCCGGGGTCCCGGTAGCGAAAGCGGAGGACGCGGAGCTCGGCCACGGCCTGGAAGGCCTCGTCGACGTCTTCGCTCCGGTTCGCGTAGGCGCGCGGCGCGGGCGGCACGTAGGCAAAGCGGCCCTCGAGGCGCGCGTCGCCCGGCGCCTCGCCGCGCACGGCCGTCCGGACGATCGGGCGGTGCGCCACCTGCTCGACCTGCCGGAGCGCGAGGTCGATCTCGTCGAAGAGCGCGGAGCCGCGGATCGGATCGAACACGCGGCGAGCCGCGAGGAGCGCGTAGGCCTGCGTGCGGCGGAGCGCGACGGTGCGCCCTCGCTCGCTCGGCTTGATGCGCCACACGTGCGCGCCGCCCGGGCGGACGGCGATCGACTCGAGCTCCGTCACGAGCGCCAGCTCCCGCAGGTAGCGGCGCACCGAGCGGGTGGTGATGCGGAGCATCGCCGCGAGCTCCTCGAGCGACAGCCCGCCCGAGTTGACCTCGAGCTTCTCGCGCAGCACGTCGAGGCGCCGGTGCTGGGTGAACTTGCCGGTCGGGCGCCCGACCCGGGGGACCTTGGGACGAGGGATCGGTCGGAGCGTGGGCATGCGGGCGCTCAGAGGGGGCGGTCGCGGAGCTCCCTCTTGTACCGCTCCTTGTACTGGTTGTGGCAGCCGCGGCATGCGGCCTTCACGGCGTCGAGGTTCTGGGCGCGCGCGGCCGCGGCGCCGTCGCCGGCGATCGAGGCCCAGTTGGCGTACTCGCGCGGCTCGTGCGGCGCGAAGCCGGCGGCCTTGTCGAGGGCGGTCGCGAGGGCGTCGTAGTCCTCGGCGCCCATGGCCGGGGACATGTTCGCCTTCATCCAGGTGTAGAGCGGGCACGGAGGCAGCGGCTTGTCGCCGCAGGTCGCCGGCTTCGGAGGAGGAGGCGGCGGGCTCGGCGCCGTACCTTCCTCCACGGAGGCCGCCGCCGGCGCCGGGGGGGCGGGCGCGGACGGCGCGGGCATCGGCATGGCCGCCGCGGACGCGGCCATCTGGAGGTTGTGCTTCACGACCCACGGGTCGGGCGCGGGCGCCTGGGCGGCCGCGGACGGCTCGGGGGGCAGGGGCGGCGCGGTCGGGTCTTCTTTCGAGCAAGCCGGCGCCGCCAGGAGCGCGGCTCCGAGGAGCGCGAACCGAAGCACGTGGGTCATGGCCGCCCACGATACCCAATCCGGCCCCCCGTGCTGCGGCTGGACTCGCTTGGTGTTTCCAAGCTCGACCGCGGCGCCTCGTTGCGAGTAGATTCGCGCGCGATCGGAGGTTTCCTGCCATGAAGCGAACGATGACGGCGGTTGGGGTGGTGCTCGGAGCGATGGGTATTCTGGTGACGACCACGACCGCGAACGCGCAGCAGTCGCCCGAGTTCGGGCAGCGCGGCGAATTCATCATCGGCGTCGACCGCCTCATGCCGCTGCTCTCCTACTCGCACGACTCGGTCGACTTCACACAGGACAACGTCAAGACCACCATCTCGACGTCCCAGTGGTCCATGTCTTGGTTCTACGGGGGCACGGGGGACCCCGACCTCGCGTATACGGTGCCTCGCCTCGGCTTCGACTACGCCGTCGCGAACAACGTGACGGTCGGCGGCAACTTGCTCCTCTTCTACACGATGGGGGCGAACCAGACGACGAAGACCGAGGGCAACGACGTCGAGACCTCGACGACGGTCGGCCAGCCCAACACGGTGCTCTTCGGCATCGCGCCGCGCGCCGGGTACATCTTCCGGTTCAGCAACATGCTCGGCCTCTGGCTGCGGGGCGGCTTCACGCTCTTCACCCAGACGTCGTCGGCGACGAGCAACCCGACGGACAACACGAGCGTGACCAACAAGACGAGCGAGACCCAGTTCTCGCTGAACCTCGAGCCGCAGATCGTCTTCACGCCCCTGCCGCACGTGGGCCTCACGGCGGGCCTCGCGATGGACATCCCGCTCGCCGGCAGCGCCACGCAAGAGCAGGACACCACCGGCCCGAACGAGTCGACGGTGACCAAGGTCAACGGCGGCGCGCACGACTTCTATCTGGGCCTGCTGAACCTCGGGATGTTCGTCGACTTCTGATCCGGGCGAGCGAGCGGCGCGCGGGTCGGCCCGCGCGCCGCGCCTCACTTCAGCTTCGCGCCGGGCTCCACGTCGCCCTCGATGCCCGCCAGCGTGAGCTTCTCGCTCGGACCGCTCGCGAGGAGCATCCCGTGCGAGACGAGGCCCTTGCCGAAGTCGCGCGGGGCCAGGTTGACTACGACGATCACCCGGCGCCCGACGAGCTGCTCGGGCGCGAAGGTGAGCGCGAGCCCGGCGACGATCGTGCGCGGCTCCGGCTCGCCGACGTCGACCGCGAGCTTCAGCAGCTTGTCTTTCTTGGGCACGCGCTCGGCCGTCCGGACGACGCCGACGCGGAGATCGACCGCGGCGAACTGGTCGTAGGAGATGGAGGCCGGGGCAGCCCCCGGCGCCGCGGGCGCCTGGGGCGCGCCGGTCTTCGCGGCAGGCGCCGCCGGCGCCATGCCCTCGACCTTCGGCGTGAGCTCCTCGAGGAGCGCGGCCGCCCCGGGCTCGTCGATCGTCGGGAAGAGCGGCGACCCCGGCGCCAGCGGGTCGCCCCCGCGCCGCGGCTCGGCGAGCTTCGCGAGCACGTCGCGCCCCTCGCCCGGCTGCAGCGGCTCGAGCCCGAGCTGCCTGCGCATCTCGGCGCTCTTGGCCGGCAGCACCGGCCACACGAGCCGCGAGAGCTCCTCGAGCAGCGTGAGGAGCGTGTTCAGGATGGTGTCGACCCGCGACCGGTCGCCCTTCTTCTCCGCGGCCCAGGGCGCCGCGCGGTCGACGTACTGGTTCGCCGCCGAGGCGATCGCCCAGGTCTTCTCGAGCGCGCGGTGCGGCTCGATGCGATCCCAGGCCTCGAGCGCCTCGCGGCGCAGGCCGTCGACCGCGACGAAGAGGTCTTGCTCGAGCGGGGTCCACTCGCCCTTGGGCGGCACCTTCCCCCCGGTCGACTTCACGCAGAGGCCCAGCGTGCGCGCCAGCAGGTTGCCCAGGTTCTTGCCGAGGTCCGCGTTGTAGCGCTCGATCATCGCGGAGAGATCGAAGTCGCCGTCCTGCCCGAACGCGATGGCGCGGAGGAGCTGGTAGCGGAGCACGTCGGCGCCCCCGGGCTCGCTGCCCACGACGCGCCCGAACGCGCGCGCGATGCCGAGCGGCTCGACGGCGTTGCGGAGCGACTTGCTCATCTTGTGGCCGTTGAACGTGAGGAAGCCGTGCGCGAAGACGGTGGTCGGCAAGGGCACCCCGGCGCTCATGAGGATGGCGGGCCAGTACACGGTGTGAAACCGCAGGATGTCCTTGCCGACGAGGTGCACGATGCGCGTGCCGTCGCCCCAGTACGCCTTGTGGTCGTCGCTGTCTTGCAGGACCGTCCAGTAGTTCGTGAGCGCGTCGAACCACACGTACATCACGTGCTTCGGATCGCCCGGCACGGGGATGCCCCAGGTGAGGTTGGAGCGCGAGATCGAGAAATCCTTCAGGCCGCTCGACACGAAGCTCACGACCTCGTTGCGGCGGCTCTCGGGCTGGATGAACTCGGGGTGCTTCTCGTAGAGCTCGAGCAGGCGATCCTGGTAGGCGCTCAGGCGGAAGAAGTAGGTGTTCTCCTTCAGGCGCTCGACGGGCCGGCGGTGGATGGGGCACAGGTTGCCGGGCTGGACGAGGTCCTTCTCGGTCTTGAACTCCTCGCAGGCGACGCAGTACCAGTCCTCGTACGAGCCCAGGTAGATGTCCCCCGGGTTCTGGCGCTCGATGCGCTGCCACATCTCCCGCGCGCCCTGCTCGTGCCGCGGCTCGGTGGTGCGGACGAAGTCGTCGGGCTCGATCTCGAGCTGGGGCCACGCGTCGCGAAAGTGGGCGCTCATCTTCTCGACGAAGGCGGCGGGCGTGAGCCCGCGCTCCTGCGCTTCGCGCTCGAGCTTGAGGCCGTGCTCGTCGGTGCCGGTGAGCATCCGCGTCCGCTCGCCCCGGAGCGCGTGGTACCGGCGCACCGCGTCGGCCACGATCGTCGTGTACGAGGTCCCGAGGTGCGGGACGTCGTTGACGTAGTAGATGGGGGTGGTGACGTAGAACCGGCTCATCGCGAGCCGATTAGCACAGCGGTCGCTCGGGTGAGCATCCGTCCTTTGAACGGAACGTTCGAAGGAAGGATGCTCCCGAACTAGGGCAAAAATTAGGCGCGGCCTTCGGGCATCGTCCTCGACGGCGAGGCGGCCGCGAGGGGCACGTGCGGCGCGAGATCGAGCGCGCGCCGCAGAGGCAGCATGAAGACGCGGTCGATGGCGCAGCGGGCGTCGCGAGGAGGCGCGTCGCCGGCGGCGGCCTGGACGAGGCGCAGGTCGCGGGCGATGGCGCGCTTGGCCGCCAGCCCGACGCCCGCGGCCTTCACCGCGACGTCGACGTCCCCCGTCCACACGCTGTCGGCGGGGAGCGGGGCGACGAACACGACCTCGACGTCGCCCTGGCGCACCCACGTGGCCTGGCACACCGACGCCGCCTGCGCCCCGCGCTCCTGGTAGAGCGAGGCGCGCCACTCGAGCGGCGCGGACAGGTCGATGCGGCGGGCGCCCACGCGGAGCAGGCCGGGCTCGAGGACCACGGCCTGCCCGGACGCGTCCGAGAGGTACATGCAGTCGAGCGCCGTGGCGGCGCGCTCGCCGACGGCGGAGAGGAGGCGCTCGGCGTCGGCGGCGCAGAGGGACGCCTCGTCGTCGGCGCGGAGGTCGCTGTCGGACGCCGTCGCCGCCTGCGCGAGGAGGTGCGGCGCCCGCGCGGCGTCGTCGGCATCGAAGACGCGCACGGGCAGGTACCGCATGGCGCGCGGGCTCGTGACCGCGAGGAGCAGCGTGGCCCGGTCGACGCTGCCGAGCACCGTCAGGCCGAACGGCTCGGCCCAGCCCACGAGGGTGGTCATCGAGCCGTGATCCATGCGGTGGAGGCCGGCGTCGTCGAGGCGCACCCACCCGCGCGGGGGAACCTGGCGCCGGCCGCCCGCGCGGCTCACGAGCGCGGCGAGCACGACGAGCGCGCCCGCCGCCAGCGCCCGCTGCCAGTCGGGCCACGGGAGAATGGCGACGGCCACGGCGCAGACGACGAGGGCGGCGGCCGCGAGTCCGGCGAAGTGCGACACCCGGGTCGTCGCGGGCCGACCGAGCGGCAACTCGAAGGTCCCGGGGCCCGAACCGCGCATGCTTCTATAATTAGCATCGGCTCGGCGGCCGTGGCGGACGCCGCGGTCGAGCCGCGCCTCTCTGGGCTCGACGGAGACGCGGGGAGGCGTTCGTGTGCGTACGCGCCGTACTCGAGCCAGCGTCCGAATCGGCGCTGTGCGTTTGCGTCATACGCGCGTCATTGCGTATCGTGCTCGTCTGGACGGAGGGAATCCTTTAATGCGCTCCACAATCTTCTTTTTCGGTATGGCCGCTGCGGCGCTCGCGGGCGGCACGATCGCCGTCGGCTGTAGCTCGTCGTCGAGCGGCGGCAACAACAACACCGCCGATGCGGCGACGGAGGCTGCGGCGTCGTGCCAGGCGCTCTCCGACGCGAGCATCGCCACCGGCGACTTCAACAACTCGTTCTGGACGTGCCTCCAGTCGGCGTGCGCGTCGGACCTCGTCACCTGCCAGAACGACTGCGACTGCAACAACTCGGCGCTCACGTCGCTCAACTGCGCCGAGGACGCCTCGGCGGCGGCGCTCACGGGCTGCTTCACGACGCTCAAGGGCTCGCTCGGCGCGAACGCGGCGAACGTGAACGCCGGCGCCGTCCTGAACTGCCTCGGCGACAACCTGAAGACGTGCGGCATCGTGCTCCCCGGCGACGCCGGCACCGACGGGGGCGACGCCGGCTCCGCGACCCCCACCGACGCGGGCGACGCCGGCTCCGAGACCACCCCCGACGCGGGCGACGCCGGCTCCGAGACCACCCCCGACGCGGGCGACGCCGGCGACGGCGGTCCCGCCACCTGAGCGCGCCGACGCTGCGGGCGCGTTTCCACGCGGAGCGCGCCCGCAGTATCGTCTCCGGCATGCATGCGTCTCACTGGGTCCTGGGCCTCGCGGCCGCGTCGCTGGGCGCCGCTGCGGCGGCGGCGGGCTGCAGCAGCTCGTCGAGCGGCGGGCCGGGGCCGGTCGACGCGGGGTCCCCGAGCGACGCGGCCTGCTACGTCGACGCGAGCCTCTCGGTCTTCGCGTCGTCCGACGCGGCGGGCGCGCCCTGCGCGGAGTGCGTCGCCGAGATGTGTTACGGCGCCGTGCAGATGTGCGCCATCGACTGCGCCTGCATCAACTTCTTCACGTGCGTCGCCGACTCGGGCGTCGCCGTGAACGGCTTCACGCCGATGGCCATCCAGGCCGCGACGATCTGCGCGGGCAGCCAGGCCGCCGTGCTCGAGAACGACCCGGCGGTGCGCGGGCTGAGCACGTGCCTGGGGAACACCTGCTCCGGCGTGTGCATGCCGGGCGCCGAGGGCGGCCCGAGCGAAGAGCCTGGCGACGCCTCACCCGACGCCGACGCGGGCGCCGCGCCCGACGGCGACGCGGCCTCGCCTCACGACGGCGCGATAGGCGACTAGAGCTACGCCCAGCGGCGCGCGCGATGGTGCGCGACCCAGGGCGAGAGGCGCGAGCCGCTCTCTTCGTCTTGGGCGAGCTGCACGCCGGTGGCGCTTTCCATCCGCGAGGCCGCGACCGCCACGGCGACGGCCACGGCGGCGGCGCGATCCTCCTTGACGTGCGGGTAGCCGAGGAGCTCGTCCTTGTAGCGGTCGATGAAGCCCGTGTCGTAGCGGCCGGCCGCGAACTCCGGGTGCATGAAGAGCTTCTCGTGGAACGCGAGGTTCGTGCGGATGCCCGTCACGACGTACTCGGAGAGCGCGCGGCGCATGCGCGCGACGGCGCGCTCGCGCGTGGGCGCCCAGACGCTCAGCTTGGAGATGAGCGGATCGTAGAAGCTCGAGATCGTGCAGCCGGCATACGCGCCGCCGTCGTCGCGAACGCCCGGGCCCGCGGGGACCTGGAGGCTCTCGATGACGCCCGGCGACGGCAGGAAGGCGAGCGGGTCTTCGGCGTACACGCGGCACTCGATGGCCGCGCCGCGCCCGGAGAGGTCGGCCTGACTGAACCCGAGGGGCTCGCCCTGCGCGACCAGCACCATCTCGCGCACCAGGTCGAGGCCCGTCACGAGCTCCGTGACCGGGTGCTCGACCTGCAGGCGGGTGTTCATTTCGAGGAAGTAGAAGCTCCCGTCCTCGGCGAGGAGGAACTCGAACGTCCCCGCGCTGAAGTAGCCGACGCTCTTCGCGCCCTGCACGGCGATGGCCCCCATGCGCGCGACGAGGTCACGGGAGGCCGCGGGGCTCGGCGTCTCTTCGACGACCTTCTGGTTTCTGCGCTGGATGGAGCAGTCGCGCTCGAAGACGTGAACCATGTTGCCGTCGCGATCGCCGAGGACCTGAATCTCGACGTGGCGCGGCCGGATGATCGCCTTCTCGAGGTAGACGGTGTCGTCGCCGAAGAACTTCTTCGCCTCGCTTCGCGCCCGTTCCCAGGCGCTCGCCATCTCTTCGGCGTTCGCCACGAGGCGCATGCCCTTGCCGCCGCCGCCCGACGCGGCCTTGAGCATGACGGGAAAGCCGATCTTCTTGGCGGCGGCCACGGCCTCGTCGGTCGTCTCGCAGCGGGCGCCGGGGACGATCGGCACGCCCGCCGCGGACATCTTGTCGCGCGCCGCCGTCTTGCTGCCCATCGCGCGCATCGCGGACGCGGGCGGGCCGATGAAGACGACGCCGGCGCGCTCGCAGGCTTCGGGCAGCGCGGGGTTCTCGCTGAGGAAGCCGTAGCCCGGGTGGATGGCGTCGCAGCCGCTGGCCTTGGCCGTGTCGATGATCTTGTCGATGCGGAGGTAGCTCTCGCCCGCGGGCGCGGGCCCGATGGGGTAGGCCTCGTCGGCCAGGCGGACGTGCAGCGAAGCGCGGTCGGCCTCGGAGTAGACGGCCACGGCGCCGATGCCCATCTCGCGGAGCGTGCGGATGACTCGGACGGCGATCTCGCCGCGGTTGGCGACGAGGACTTTGCGGAAGGTACGGGGCATCGGTGGAAGGACCGAAGGGTTACAGCGCCTGCCCGTCTCCGTAAATCGCGAACCGCCTCGGAATGGGCGTTCGCGTGCTAAATCCCCGGGTGTGCCCGACGACCGTCCTCTCGATCGGAGCGCGCGCTCGTTGAACCTCGACCTCGACTTCGGCCCGAAGCAGACGAAGCCGGCCGACGAGCCGCCGAAGGCGCTGACCGTCGCCGAGCTCGATCGCATCCTCAAGGGCGCCGTGGAGGACGCGTTCTCCCAGCCCCTCTGGGTGGAGGGCGAGGTCACCGGCGCCCGCCCCGCGCCGAACGGCCACCTCTACTTCTGCTTGAAGGACGAGCGCGAGGAGGCGGCCATCGACGTCGTCATGTACCGCGCGAGCGTCACGCCGCGGATGCGGTCGCTCTGCGTGGACGGGGCCCGCCTTCGCCTTCGCGGCAAGCCGACCGTGTGGGCGCCGCGAGGCAGGCTCCAGCTCATCGCCGACCGCCTCCAGGCGACCGGGCGCGGCGCGCTGCTCGAGGCCATCGAGCGGCTCAAGGCCAAGCTCGCCGCCGAGGGCCTCTTCGCCGCCGAGCGCAAGCGGCCGCTTCCCCGCGAGCCGCGGGTCATCGGGGTCGTGACGAGCGCGCAGGGCGCGGTCATCCACGACATCTGCCGGGTCGCGTTCCGGCGCGGGGGCGCGCGCATCCTGCTCGCCCCCGCGCAGGTGCAAGGCCCCGGCGCGGTGGAGTCGATCTGCCGGGCGCTCGGGCAGCTTCAGCGGGTGCGCGGGGTCGACGTCATCGTGGTCGGGCGCGGCGGCGGCTCGGCCGACGACCTCGCGGCCTTCAACGAGGAGGCGATCGTGCGCGCGGTCGCGAGCTGCCGCGTGCCCGTCGTCAGCGCCGTCGGCCACGAGGTGGACGTCACCCTGACCGACTTCGCCGCCGACGCTCGCGCGGCGACGCCCTCGCAGGCCGCGGAGATGATCGTGCCGGACGGGCTCGCCCGCCGCGAGCTCCTCCGTCGCACGCGGCAGCACCTCGCGCGCGCCATGCACGGGCGCCTCTCGCAAGACCGCGTCGCGTGCGAGCGCGCCGGGCGGCGGCTCGGGGACCCGCGCCTCGCCATCGCGGCCCACCAGCAGACGCTCGACGACCGCCTCGCCCGCCTCGTGGCCCGGGCCCAGGGCGCCCTCGCCCGCCGTCGCGACCTCCTCTCGCAGAGCGACCGCAAGCTCGCGGGCCTGCACCCGCGGGCCATCCTCGCGCGCGAGCGGGCGCAGCTCGTGCACCTCGGGCACCGGCTCGAGTCGCAGTGGAGCGCGTCGTTCGGGCGGCGCTCGTCGGACCTCCAGCGCGCCGCGGCCCGGCTCGACGCCTACAGCCCGCTCAAGGTGCTGGCGCGCGGATACGCCATCGCCACGCGCGACGACGGCCGGGCGGTGCGCGCGGGCGACGACGTCGCGCCGGGCGACGCGCTCCACGTGAGGGTGCGCGACGCCCGGGTCGAGGCGCGCGTGGAGCGCGTCGAGCCGATCGACCCGCTCGACGCGGTGCCCGGGGTCCCGCGGAGGCGCCCGTGAAGGCGCGCCGCTTCGCCGTCGTGGGCGATCCGATCGGCCACTCGAAGAGCCCCGTGATGCACGGCGCGGCGCTGCGCGCCCTGGGCTTGCCGCACACGTACGAGGCGATCCGCGCGACGGCCGACGAGCTGCCCGCCGTGCTGGCGCAGGTCCGCGCCGGGACGCTCGACGGCCTGAACGTCACGGTGCCCCACAAGGAGCGGGTGCTGGCGCTCGCCGACGAGCTGGACGCGAGCGCCCGGGTCGCGGGCGCCGCCAACACGATCGTGCGGCGCGGCGAGCGCCTCGTGGCCTACAACACGGACGCGCCGGCCCTCGCGGCCGAGATCACGCGCCTCCGCGGCGCGGCCCCGTGGCCGGCGGGCGGGCGCGCGCTGGTCCTCGGCTCGGGCGGGGCGGCGCGAGCGGCGATCGCCGCGGTCGGGGTGCACCTGGGCGTCGCCGACGTCGTCGTCCGCGCGCGGGCCTTCTCCGACGCGGCGCGGCGCGAGACGTTCGCGGCCACGTCGCCGGCGCCGGTGCGCCTCGAGGGGTGGGCCCCGTCGGCCGAGAGCGAAGCACGGACCTTCGCCGTCGTGCAGGCGACCAGCGCGGGCATGCGCGGGGCCGACGCGGGCGACGCGGTGAGCGACGTCGTCGCGTGGGGCGCGCTCCCCGACCAGGCCGTGGCGATCGACGTGGTCTACGCCCCGCGCGACACTCCATGGTTGCGGGCGGCGCGGCGGCGCGGCCTGGCGTGCGACGACGGGCTCGGGATGCTCGCGCGGCAGGGCGCGCTGGCCCTGGAGCTCTGGCTGAGGGACGGCGAAGACGGCAGAGAAGGCGGACCGCGGGCGCCCCTCGACGTGATGCGCGCGGCGCTGGAGTGAGGTGTCGAGTAAAGTGAGTAGCGACCAAAGTGAGTAGAGAGGGCACCATGTTCGAGGCCGTGACCAAGAACCGGCAGCGCCTGGGGTACCGGCGCATCGTCCAGCTCCTCGTCTTTCTGGTCATCGTCCCGACGGCGCTCATCCTGCTCGTCGGCATCGTCCTCATGTTCCTGGGGAGCACCTTCCACCTGCTCTTCGGGGCGCTCACCGTCAGCTTCGTGCTCGTGGCGGTGACGGGCATCGTGCTCGTGCTCGTGTTCCTCCGCCGCGAGGCCAACCTCAGCGAGCTGCAGGCCGACTTCGTCTCGAAGGTGAGCCACGAGCTTCGCACGCCCCTGACGAGCATCCGCCTCTTCGCCGAGACGATGGAGCGCGCGCGCGGCGACCAGGCCACGCAGGACAAGTGCCTCGGCGGGCTGACGCGCGAGACCGAGCGGCTCATCCAGGTCATCGAGCGCCTGCTCGACTGGGGGCGCATGGAGGCGGGGCGCAAGCTCTTCGAGCTCCGCCCCGAGACCGCGGCCAACCTCGTCGCCAAGTCGGTCGAGGCGTTCTCCCCCGTTCGGGATCGCCACCCCGAGCTCGACTTCGCGGCGCACGCGGACCCCGACCTTCCGTCCGTCGAGGTCGACGTCGGCGCGATGGTCGACGCGATCGGCAACCTGCTCAACAACGCGCTGAAGTACGGCGGCTCGCCGCCGGCGGTGCGCCTGCGGGCGGTGCGCGCGGCGCGCGGCGTGGCCATCGAGGTGAGCGACAACGGCGTGGGCATCCCCCCCGTCGAGCACCGCCGCATCTTCCAGAAGTTCTACCGCATCGACGACCGGCTCTCGCGGGTCCGCGAGGGCAGCGGCCTGGGCCTCGCCATCGTGAAGCACATCGTGCGCGCGCACCGCGGGCGGGTGTACGTCGAGAGCATGGAGGGGCGCGGGTCCACGTTCCGCATCGTGCTCCCGGCGGCGCACCCCGGCGAGGAGAAGATCCGCGCCGTGGCGGCCGGGGCGAAGGGCTGACGCATGGCGAGGGTCAGCGACTTGCCGCGCAAGCGGGTGCTCGTCATCGAGGACGACCAGAGCATCGCCCTCGGCCTGCGCATCAACCTCGAGAGCGAGGGCTACGAGGTATTGTCGGCCGAGGACGGCGAGGCGGGCCTCGCGATGGTGCGCGAGAAGCAGCCGGACCTCATCATCCTCGACGTGATGCTGCCCAAGCTCAACGGCTTCCAGGTCCTCCAGACCGCGCGTCGCGAGGGGCACGCGATGCCCATCATCGTGCTCAGCGCGCGGACGGGCGAGATGGAGAAGGTCACGGGCCTCGAGCTCGGCGCCGAGGACTACGTGGCGAAGCCGTTCAGCCTCGCGGAGCTCCTCGCCCGCGTGCGCGCCGCGCTGCGCCGCGGGCTGCGGGTTCAGGACATCGCGCCGCGCGCGGTGCACGCCTTCGGCGACGTGCGCGTCGACGTGGCCGCGCGCACGGTCACGCGGGACGGGGCGCCCGTCGAGATGACCGCGACGGAGCTCGACGTGCTCCTCTGCCTCATCGAGGCCCGCGGCGCCGCCCTGACGCGCGAGGCCATCTTCTCGCGCGTGTGGGGCCCGAACCACCACGGGACGCCCCGCACCATCGACAACTTCATCCAGCAGCTTCGCGCCAAGCTCGAGCCCGACCCGCAAAAGCCGAAGTTTTTGCTGACCGTGCGCGGGATCGGCTACCGCTTCGGCGGCTGACCGCGGTACGCCGACAGGCATGAAGCTCTACCGCTTTCGCTACAGCCCCTACGCGCGGAAGGTCCAGGCGGTGCTCGACCTCCTCGGCCGCGAGTACGAACTCGTCGAGGTGCCCTATGACGACCGCGCGGAGATCGCGCGCGTCTCGGGCGGCGTCCAGGTGCCGGTCCTCGTCGAGGACGACGGGCGCGCCATCGTCGAGTCGCGCGTCATCTGCGAGCACCTGCTCGCCGGAGAAGGGGGCGCGCGCCTCGTTCCGTCTCCCTGGGAGGGCCCCGTCTGGGCCTATGCCGACTTCTGCGACGGGCCGCTCGAGGACATCCTCTTCCGCGTCGCCTCCCCCGCCGTCCGGCGCATGCACGCCACGCCCGAGGCGCGCGCGATGTTCGTGTTCGTCAAGGAGCGCAAGTTCGGCGCGGGGTGCGTCGACGCGTGGGAGCGCGACCGCGGGGCGCTCGTCGAGCGCGGGCGCCGGCTGCTCGCGCCGACGCTCGAGACGCTCGCGGCCCGTCCGTTCCTGTTCGGCGAGGCGCCGACGCTCGCCGACGCGGCGCTCTTCGGGCTGTGCATGATGCTGCGCGAGGCCGACGCGGCGCTCTTGCCTGCGGTGTCGGCGGGGCTCGTCCCGTTCGTCGAGCGCTTCGAGGCGCATCTCCAGCGCGTCGCGGCATAGCGTCGCGGGGCGTCGTGCGACGCCGACCGCCGACGGCGGACCTCGGCACGACGCATGCGTCTCGGGCTCTCCGACTCGGCCTCCACTCGCGAGGACCGCAGCCGGAATGAGGAGAGTCGAAAGATGAGAATGACTCCTACGCTCCTGGCCCTGACGGCCGCCGCGGTCACGTCGCTTTCTGCCACGGCGGTGACCTCGGGCGTCGCCTTCGCCGACGACCAGCAGCCCGGCGGGCCTCCGCTGTACCCCGGGCCTGCCCCCGGCATCCCGGGGAACCCACCCGGAGCCAACCCCGGCACGCCTCCCGGCGGAGCCCCGGGGACGCCATCCATCCCGATCAACCCGACCCCGCCGCCCAGCCCTGGCACCCCGCCGGGCCTGAGCCCGGGCGACAACCCGGGCGTCAACCCGGGCGCCAACCCGGGTAACCCCGGGAACGCGCCGGGGATGAACCCGGGCGCGGGCCACGGCACGCCCGGTACGCCCTAGCGACGGGCCCCCGAGCCCCCGAGAGGAGCGCGGCCGAGCTCCCCTCGGGGGCCGCGCATCTGCTATTCGGGGGAGGCTCATGGATCAAAGCCTCCTCCGGAGCTACCTCGCCACCGTCTACGAGTTCCCGACCCCGACGGGCCCCCTGCGGGCGTCACTCGACGGCGACATCGTGACGGACGTCGCCGCGCTGCCCGACCTCTTGCAGAGGCCGTTCGCCGTGCTCACCGCGTATAACCCCCGGTCGATGCTGCTGCCGCGGAAGGTCAACGAGGGGCGCCACCAGGTGATGCGCGACCTGCTCGTCCTCGGCGTGTACCGGGTCGAGGCGTGCGTCGGCTACGAAGAGGATCCGGAAGGGACCTGGCGTGAGCCGTCGTGGCTGGTGCACGGCATGGATTGCGACGAGGCCATCGCCTTCGGTCGCGTGTTCCGCCAGAACGCGGTGCTCACGTGCAGGGCCGCGCGGCCCGAAATCGTCGTGACCGATCCCACGTGCGACGACATCGGCAAGACGTTCACGGGCAACTGGCGCGTGCGGGTTTGAGAGGCGCGGCGTCCCGCGATTCATCGCGGGCGTTCGCCGAATCGTCACGCGGCTGAGGCCGTCGATCGCGACGACGATTCTGGCCAATTCCTCGGGCATCCGAGCGTAAATCGCGCTGCGGACGCGGCCTCAAACCGAGAACAGAAAAGCCCCCGACAGTTCGCCGGTCCGACACTCAGCGCCTTCATCGTGTCAATTCGAAGGTCCTTTCCGTGGAGGATTCGATGGCCGAGTACGACGTTCGCCCGCTTGGGCCGAACGACTTCGAGACGTTGATGGGCCTCGAGCAGTCGATGTTCGGGGACAAGGGCGAGAAGACGTTGGGCCCGTTCTACGTTCGGCTTTGCTGCGACGTATTCGGCGACACCTGCTTCCTCGCGCGCGTCGACGGCGAACCCGTGGGCTACATGCTCTCCCTGGTCCGCGGCCGCGAAGCCTTCTGCTCGACCCTCGCCATCGCCCCGGAGCACCAGCGGACGCGGCTGGTCTATCGCTTCGTTCAAGCGTTCGTATCGGCCATTGCCTCGCGCGTCGACTCCGTATGGTTCACCGTGCACGAAACGAACACCGAGGCGCGCGCGCTGCACGCGACCCTCGGGGCGCGCGAGTCGCTGCGGCACGAGTCGTATTACGGCCCCGGCGAGCCCCGGATCATCTCGCGCATCGACCGCGTCGCCTTCGATCGGCTGCGGTCGCGCATGGCGCGCCTCGGGCTCCTCGGCTCGGCCGCGGTGGCGTGAACCCGATGCCGGCGCTCGATGCCATCGGCGGCCCGCTCGAGGCGGCCTCCAATCTCCCGGGCGCGGTCCGCGCCGCCGGCCGCGCGGTCGCCCTCGCCTCGATCATCGCGGACCTGGTCGTGCGGTCCGCCGGCGAGGACGTCGAGGCCGCGCCCACGCCGCGCACCTTCGCGGCGCGCTCGCACCGCACGGCGCAGGCGATCCTGGCCCGCCACGGCGTCATCGTGATCGCGAACGCGCCCGCGCCGCCGGGCCCGGCGCTCGTCGTGACGAACCACGCGAGCTACCTCGACCCGCTCGTGGTGGCGTCCCTCTTGCCGTG
Organism: uncultured delta proteobacterium; assembly: GCA_963797395.1. GTDB lineage: Bacteria > Myxococcota_A > Polyangia > Polyangiales > Polyangiaceae > Palsa-1150. The sequence continues at coordinate 713,789 of CAWCPA010000006.1, read as the reverse complement.
CGTGGCCGTCGCGAAGCGCGAGACCGAGGGCTGGCCCCTCGTGGGCGTCGGGCTGAAGGCGCTCGGCGTGCTCTTCGTGAAGCGCGGCGATCCGCATGCGAGCGCGGTCACGCTCCGGCGGGCGCTCCGGGCGCTCCGCTCGGGCGCGAGCGTGCTGAACTTTCCCGAGGGCACGACGACCGACGGGCGCAGCGTCGGCCCCTTCCAGTGCGGCATCTTCGGCCTCGCGCGCATCGCGAACGTGCCCATCGTGCCGGCCGCCATCGCGTACGACGACGCGCGCGTCCCCTGGTTCGGCGGGCGGGCGTTCCTCCCGCATTACTCGCGCGTGGCGCGCACGCGGAACTTCGTCGCGCGGCTGCGGTTCGGTGCGCCCTTCATGGCGTCGCCCGGCGACGCGCCGGCCGAGCTCGCGGCGCGGGCGCGCGGCGCCATCGCCGCCATGTTGCCCGGCGCAAGCTGAGACACGCTGCGCCGACAGCTCGGCGCGCTTCACGAGGAACCCGTCACCATGCCGCAGCTTCCCGCCCTGCCCTACGTGCGCCAAGGCCTCACGCCGTTCTTTCGCCTCCCGGCGATCGACGTCCAGGCCGCGGCCCCTTACGCCGACCTCGACGCGGTCGTCCTCGGTATCCCGTGGGACGCCTCGACCACCTACCGGCCGGGTGCGCGGTTCGCGCCGTACGAGATTCGCAGGGTCAGCGCCCTCGTGCAGACCTTCCACCCGGGCCACAAGATCGACGTCTTCGAGACCCTTCGCGCGGCCGATGGCGGCAACGTCGCGATGCCGCCGTTCGCGCCGGCCGTCGCGCGGGACGTCATCGAGAACGAGATCGCCGCGATCGTGTCCGCCGGGGCGACCCCGTTCGCGGTGGGAGGGGACCACTCGATCGCGCTCCCCGCGATGCGCGCGCTCGCCAAGAAGCACGGCCCGCTCTGCGTCGTCCACGTCGACGCCCACCTCGACACCAGCGACGCGTCGGTCTGGGGCGAGCCGTACCACCACGGCACGCCGCTCCGGCATGCCATCGAGGAGGGCCTGGTCGAGCGAGGCCAGCTTCACCAGGTCGGCATCCGGGCCACGTGGGGCTACCCCGAGGAGGGCGCGCTCGCGGCTGACCACGGGGCCACGCTCTATGACATGGACGGCATCGCCGCGCGCGGCATTGCGAGCGTGGCCTCGCGCATCGTCGCGTGCGCGGGCGACCGGCCGGTCTACGTGACGTTCGACATCGACGGCGTCGACCCGGCGTTCGCGCCCGGCACCGGCACTCCGGTCCCCGGTGGCCTCACCTCGCGCGAAGCGATCGCGCTCCTCCGTGGACTCGCCGGGGTCCGCGTGGTCGGGATGGATCTGGTGGAGGTCGCGCCCGGCCTCGACCACGCGGACATCACAGCTCACCTGGCCGCACACCTCGTCTACGAGGGTCTCGCGCTGGCGGCCGTGCGGGCGCGTCGCGATCGCGGTTGACGCCCGTCCCACCTCGCCCGGCGCTTGCATCGACAGCTCGGCGCTAGCCGTCCAGTCGTGGAGGCCGTCCCTCGCTGACGTGCCGGCATGAAAACGTGACCGTGACTATTGCGTCACGAGGCTGGCACGTTTATGTGAGGTCAGATGACGTGCTTGCCTGCGCCGTGGGTCGAATACCCGGACGCTTGCGGGGTCGAGGCGCTCTGGGAGAGCCTCGTCCAGCAATCCGGCGCGCGCAGCTCCGTCGTGGGCGAGTCCGTCGAGGGGCGCCCAATCCGTCGCATCGATCTCGGGCCGGCCGACGGCGTCCCCGTCCTCTTGACGGGCCTGGTTCACGGCGTGGAGCTCGTGGGTGCCCTCGCCCTGCACGACGTGGTGCGTCAGGTCATCGCGGGCACGTATGGCGACCTCCTGCGTCACGCGCATCTCGTCGTGATGCCGATCGTGAACCCCGATGCCCTGCACGAGAACTCCTCGCGCCTCGCGTCGGGGAAGCGCGCGTTCAAGCGCTGCAACGCGCGGGGGGTCGATCTGAACCGCAACTTCCCGCGGCAGCGGGAAGACATGCCGCTCAACCCGCTCGGCGGCTCGCGGTGGCGCTTCTCTCCGCACTACGTGGGGCCGCACCCCTTCTCCGAGCCCGAGAGCCGCGCGCTGCGCGACGTCGCGCGGGAGCTCCGTCCGCGCGTGTCCGTGGGCTTCCACTCGTTCGGTGAGCTGCTCCTCTACCCCTGGGCGTTCACCACGCAGGCCAACCCGCGCCGCAGCTCCTACGAGCGCGCCGGCCAGGCCTTCCGCACGCAGCTTCGCGGCGTCGAGTACCGCGTGATGCAGGCGACCGACTGGTACTCCACCGTCGGGGATCTCGACGATTGGCTCGACGTGGAGTTCGGCACCCTGGCGTTCACGATCGAGGTGAGCCGGCCGTTCCGCTCCCTCGCGAACCTGCGCCGCATGTCGAACCCGTTCGCGTGGTCGAACCCGGTCGAGCTCACGCCCGCCGTCAGCGGCATCGCGCCCGGCGTCGACGCGCTCGTCCGCGAAGCGCTCGCGGCGTAGCTCGTTCTCCCTCGGAGGGAGCGAGCGGCGCCGCGGCGCCGCCCCGTCAGAACGTCGCGCGCAGCCCGGTGCCCGTGAACTGGAGCGAGATGGCGGGCGCGTCGTGCTTCAGCGACGGGCGCGGGTACGTGAGCACCTGCAGCTCGCCGGCGACGATGCCGACGAGGACGGAGAGCCCCTCCGCCCCGTGGCCCGCGAAGTCCCAGTGCTGCGTGGAGAGCGCCAGGATGCCGCCCGCGACCACGTTGAGCGCGACGGGGAAGATATACGCAAATGCCGACTGGTGGTCGTCGGCGTCGTGGGCATTCACTTCGAAGATGTGTTTTGCGCTATTGAGCGCCAGACACGGCTCGTTGGACGAGCTCGCGCGAATGCCATCGAGCGCACGCTTGTTGAACGTCGCCGTGGGCACCTGAATCATCAATAGCGCGCCGAGCGCGGTGAACGTGATCGCCTCGCTCAGACGGTAGTCCTTGTAGAGGAAGTCGTTCGTGAGCCCGAGGCCGATGAGCGACGCGCCCGTGACGTACCAGGCGTCCGTCCAGTTGCGCGCGTACTTGTAGTCCTGCTCGAGGGCCTGCTCGGCGATGGCGAACTGCCGCGCGCACTCGTGCTCCTCGCGGGCGCGCGATTCGAGGCGCGTGGTCGCCTCGGCCACGAGATCCTCCGAGGGTGCAGGGGGCGGCACGGGCGGCGGCGGCGGCACCGTGGGCGCGCCGGAAGGGGGAGGCGCAGCCGCGGGCTCGGGCGCCGGCTCCACGGGCAGCTCCGTCGGCGGGGTCGGAGGCGGAGGCGCGTCTTGCGCCTTCGCTTGCGACGGCGCCGTGATCGCCGCGGCGACGAAGAGCGCGGCGACGATGCCGCAGCGGGCATGCCCTCGCGCGCCTTGCGCTTCGCGCGCGCACCTGACCTCACCTAGCTGAGCCATTCGTCACGCGTATACCGCATTACCACGCGAACTCCTAGCCCACGTCGGCCACGCCACGAACGTGCGCGCCCTCTGTCGGCACCGCATTCTTTTACCCACACACGCGATTGCCACGTCAACCAGGATCCCCAAAACCGTGGCTCCCCAAAACCGCTCCGGACCTGTAAGGAACGTTTGCTCCAGCGCACAAATCAGACTACCAGACGGGACGGGTAGGGTCCGCGAGAGTGCGACTGGAGATCCAGGGATGAAGAGCATTCGACGATGCACCGCGGCGACCTGCGTCGGAGTGGCCGCCCTCGCGGTGGTGGCCGTCCCGCGCGAGGCTCGGGCCGCGGGCTTCGCCAACACGCGCATCGGCGGTGAAGAGGGCTCGGTCGTCGCGACGAACCCCACGTCGCTCTACTACAACCCCGCCGGCATCGCCTTCGCGAGCGGGTCGCAATTGGGTCTCTACGGTTCTCTCGCGATGCGGCACGCGACGTGGACGCGGACGAGCACCGCGCCGAGCGACATCACCGACCCCAACGCGCAGGTCGGCAACACGGGCGAGGCGCATCTCTTCAACGTCTTCGGCGGCCCCTCCATCGGCGGCTCTCTCAAGTTCGGCAACCTGGCCATCGGCGCGGGATTTTTCGCGCCCTTTTACGGCCGCGCGCACTGGGCGCAAAACCCCCAGTTCAACGGGTCGCAGTTCCCCCTCGCGGCGGGCGGCGTGCAGCGCTGGTTCTCGATCGACGGCGCGATGTCGGTCCTCTATTTCACCGGCGGCGTCGCGTACAAGCTCGGGCCCATCGCCCTCGGCGTCACGGTGAACGTCATCAGCACGACGCTGGACGACACGCTCGCCAAGAACACGGGCGCCCAGGGCCTGCCCAACACCAACGCCGAGGGGCGCGTCTTCATCGACGCGCACGCGTACAACGCAAGCGCCGCCGGCGGGCTCATGGCCGAGGTGGTGCGCAACCAGCTCTGGCTCGCCGCGTCGTATCAGGCCCAGCCCGGCTTCGGCACGCAGACGCTCAAGGGCGTCCAGGTCACCACGAACACGGGCGGCACGCACACGTTCCCGAGCGACTTCACCCAGTCGCTGCCGGACATCATTCGCGCCGGGGCCCGGTGGCACATGAAGAGCGCGCCGCTCGAGTTTCGCCTGTTCGGCGATCTCACCCGGTGGAGCCATTACAAGTACACGTGCCTCTATCTCGAGGGCACGGCCTGCATCGTCAACGCCGACGGCACCGACCCGAGCGGCGGCAACGTCGAGCAATATCAGGTGCGAAACTGGAGAGACACGTACGGCGGGCGGCTCGGCGTCAGCTGGTACGTGCATCCGCAGATCGAGATGCTCTTCGGCGGAGGCTACGAGACGGGCGCCACTCCCGACTCGACCCTCGCGCCCGACCTGCCCGACGCGGACAACTTCCAGGGCACGCTCGGCGCGCGCTTCAAGCTCACGGACTCCCTGTTTCTCAGCACCGAGTTCACGTGGATTCAGTATTTGAACCGCGACACGCGCGGCAAGAACGAGCTCGCCGTCGACGCGAACGGCAACATGCTGGCATATCCGACCGTCCAGGAAGACGCGGGCGGTATTTACACCGCCTGGATCGGCATGTTCACCGGGAACCTCGAAGCGCTCTTCTGAGCGCCGAGAGGCCCTCTCGGGGCACCGGAGACGATCTCCAGTGCCCCGACGTTCGCGTCAATGCGCGGAGACGGCCTGGGCGTCGGTATCGGCGTCCGGCGTGGAGCCCGCGTCCGGCGTCGACCCGGAGTCCGGGGTCGCGCCAGCATCCGTGACCGGCGGAGCCCCGCCGTCGCCCATGACGCCGCTCAGCGGGTACGCCGCGACGACGTCGTCGCAGGTCGCCGCCGATCCCTTCGAGAGGATCTGGGCCTGGAAGGTGCCCTGTCCGGGCACGAAGACCGGCGTGTTCCCGTCGATGAAGCCGGAGCCCTGGTTCGGGTCGCCGTTGACACACGTGGTGCCACCGACCTCGGTGCAGCCGATGATGTGATTGTCGAGCTGATTGACGTACGCCGTGCCCGAGAACTCGGTGCACGAGGTGCCGATCCCGTAGAGGCTGAGGGTCGTGCGCGACACGATGTCGAGCGCCGACGCGATGGGCGACGTGGGGTCGAGAGCGACGTGCGGCGCGTAAAAGCCGTTCGTGGTCTCGGGGATGCCCGTGATGCCGAGGGGGCCGTCGCCGTCGGAGTCCTTGAGATCGCTCATCGCGATCGCGGTCCCGGAGCTGGGCCACTTGGTCGCCGGATCCGCGTAGGAGCTCGTCGGCTGGAGGCCGATGAGCGTCGTGGACGTGTCGATCGTGGTGGAGCTACCGACGTTCCAGCTGCCGATCTTGCCGGTCGTCATCGTCACGGGCATGTCGCTCGAGTCCCACACGCTGATGGGGAACGTGTTGAGCACCTGCGCGGAGGTGCAAGTGCCGCACGTGACCTCGCGGCCGATCATGTTCAGCGTCACCGGCGGGCTGACGTTGCCGCAGGTCCTGGAGCTGATCGTGAGGTCGGTGCCGTTGACGGTGTAGTTGGTGAGGAGCCAGATGTAGAAGGGCTGGCTGCAAGCGGGCATCGAGTCCGCGCTGCAACCTGCCTGCGCGGCCGAACTTCCCCAGGTCACGGGCACCGTGATGAGCGCCGCCGTCGTGTACGAGGTCAGGCTCGGGCAGGTCATGCCCGTGCCCACGACGATAGGCTGCATCTCGGCGGTCTCGCCCAGGCCGGCGTCTGCCTTGGGCGCGCCGCCGCCGCCGGGGCCACCCGAGCTACTGCTGCTGCAGGCGGCCGCCAGAACGAGGCCGGCGAGCGACCCTCCCTGCAAGTAAAAACCAGCACGCGAAGACTTCATCTCGATTGCCTCCTGCGAGTAAGTGCCGCGAACCATCTTCGCGGACCTGCCACCCTGCGCGGCCCCGTGGGGGTCGTACCTTGTTTTTCCGAGCGGGGCAACGGTCCTATCTCCCACAGGTGTTGGGCATTTCCGTCACTTATCCTGCGCTACCCGACTTCCATCCCGTTCGCGACACCGCACTCCCGCTTCCGCGTTCATATCGTCGGGCTCGAGCGCATCCATCGCCCGCCGCCGGGTGTCCTCGGGACAGCGGAGCATGACGCGGGACGGCACCCGCGCGCAGAAGCGGCGAGTATTTCAGGGCCGCCGTGCGGGAACGTGCGTTGCTGAGTCATTGCGGGCATGCGCCCTTCAATGCCCGCGATGGTCGTTCGGGTCTTTGCCAGACTCGGATTGACGCGAATCCCCTTCACCACACTACGCGCTTCGGGAGCCCCGCCGACGTCCATCGTGCGTCTCGCGAGGTGCGCCGGCCGCGCGACCTCCATCCTTTGTCTCCTCTCGTGCCCGCTCTCGTGCGCCCGCGCGGGAGACGGATTGGGTGCGGACGCGCCCCCTGTGACCGGCGATGACGGGCCCTATGGCGGCGGCTTTCCGGCGTCGACGGTCCTTTCCGAGGACGCGGCGCCGAGCCAGGTGGTCACGCAGAGCGAGCCGTCCGCGATCGATGCCGCGTCGCAGGACGTCGCGGAGGAAGGGTCTCCCGTCGCTCCGGTCGAGGCGGGCCCGTCCTTGCCGGACGGTGCCTGCGCCGATCCGCCCGGCCCGGGCGACCTCGAGATCGACGAGCTCATGATCGCTTCGGTCGCAGGTTCGGGCGACGACGGCGAATGGTTCGAGGTCGCGAGCCTCCTCGACTGCACAGTGAACCTGCGCGGGCTGCACGGCGAGTGTCCGCATGGGGGCACGGTGTCGACCTTCGACGTGACCCGCGACTTGTGGATCCCGCCTCGCGGGACGTTCGTCGTCGCCGACGCGCTCGACCCCACGATCGACCACGCCCTCCCCGGCCCGGTGGTCGCCTGGGCGGGCCACACGGGCGACGTCCTCCGCAACCAGGGCTCGACGTTGACGCTCAGCCTGAGCGGCGCGCTCGTCGACGCCCTCACGTACCCGGAGCTCAAGCTCTTCGTCGGGGTGTCGGTCGAGTTCCCGAGCGACTGCGATCCCAGCCAGCGCTCCGACTTCACGCGCTGGCAGAGCGCCTCGACCTCATGGTTCCCGAGCTTCTACGGCACCCCGAACGCACCGAACGACGACGTGTCGTGCCCGCCGTGAGAGCGGCGCGAGACAGGCGGGCGGCATCCAAAAAGCATGGCACACTCCTAGGGCCATGTGGTTCACCGATCCTCGCAAGCTCAAGGTCCCCTCCCCGTCCCAGGCGCTGCCCGGCCGCGCCCAGAAGATCGCGGTGCCCGCGAAGCACACGGTGCTCGGCACGCCGCTCGAGTCGCCGTTCCCCCCGAACCTGCGCACGGCCACCTTTGGCATGGGCTGCTTCTGGGGCGCGGAGAAGAAGTTCTGGCAGGTGCCAGGCGTGTACTCGACGATGGTCGGCTACGCGGGCGGCCCCACGCCGAACCCCACCTACCGAGAGGTCTGCTCCGGCGCCACCGGGCACACCGAGGTGGTGCGCGTGGTCTACGACCCCGCCAAGGTCCGCTACGAAGACCTGCTCCGCGTCTTCTGGGAGAACCACGATCCCACGCAGGGCATGCGGCAGGGCAACGACGTCGGCACGCAGTACCGGTCGGCCGTCTACACCGAGGGCGAAGATCAGCAGAAGGCGGCGGAGGCCTCGCGCGCCGCCTACCAGGCGGTGCTCACCAAGGCGGGCCACGACGCCATCACGACGGAGATCGCGCCGGCGCCCGAGTTCTACTACGCCGAGGACTACCACCAGCAGTACCTCGACAAGAACCCCGACGGGTACTGCGGCATCGGGGGCACCGGCGTGTCGTGCCCGGTCGGTCTCGGCGCCTCGCCGAGCCGTGCGTGAAACCACCAGCCTCCGCCCAGGTCGCGCCCAGGGTTTGCCCCGTGGAAATGGCTTCGGGACGCAGAACGTGGATGACTCTGCGCATGTGGCGTGTCAGTTTTCGCGCCGCCTTCCGTCCAAGAGAAACCACACCATGACGCGATCGCTCCTTAGGGCTGCCCTCCCCGCCTCCGCGCTCCTCGTCGCCGCGCTCGCCGCGGGCTTCGCCTCCGCCGCGGAGCCCACGACGCTCCTCGGCAAGTGGATGAAGCCCAACATCGGCACCCCGCTCGCTGGGCAGGACTTCCCCACCCTCCAGACGAACCTCAACCTCGTCGCGTCCAAGCCGCCGCCCGGCGCCGCCTATCCGAACTGGGCGACGATCGCGAAGGCGGGTGCCACCGCGGCCGGCAAGCAGGACCTCGCGGGCGTGAAGGCCTCGTGCAAGCAGTGCCACGAGGCCTACAAGGATTCGTACAAGAAGGACTTCGCGGACCGCCCCTTCCCCTGATCGGCCGGGGATCGGCGCCGTCGGGCCGACCGGAACGACCCGCGGCGTTTTCTACGCCGCGCGCTGTGTTATGAGGGGCGCGCCATGACCCGCCCGATGCCTGGTCCGCTCGCGATCACGCTCGCGCTGTCGTGCGCCGGGGCTGCTTTGCTCGGCGTCGCGTGCGAGGAAAAGAAGAAGGACGCTGCTCCCGCGCTCGACGGCGGGGCCAGCCCGGACAAGTACGCCACGGCCGATCCGAAGCTGGAGAACGCCCTCAAGGCCGCCGCTTCGGCCGCGCCGACCGACGAGAACGCCCCTCCGCTGACGGGCATCTTCGAGCCCGGGTTGGCCGACAAGCGCCACCCGAAGGGCGTGCCGACCAAGGTCGACACCCTCGGCGACGGCAGCGAGCCGCGGGTGGACCTCGGCGGCGGCGTGCCCGACACCGTTCGCGCCACCTCCTACGGTCCCGCGGCCCTCGAGCTCGCGATGCAGATGGGCCCGCGCGCGGCGATGCCGACGATTGATCTCGGGCTCACCCTCGGCCCCTCCGGCAAGGACGGTCCCGGCCCCGACTGGCTGGTGGCCGACGTGAAGAAGGCGTCGCCCGCGCAGGAGCAGTTCGGCGATCTCCCGGCCGGCACCGACAAGGCCATCGCCACGCTCGAGGGCACGCAGCTCCGCGTGAAGCTCGACGCGAGCGGCGCCGAGAGCGACCTCGAGGTGCAGCTCGGCAAGCAGGCCGAGCACGGGCTCCAGCGCCTGGTGCAGAACGCAGCCGAGGCGCTGGTGATGGCGACCGTGCCCCTGCCCTCGAAGCCGGTGGGCGTCGGCGCCCAGTGGATCGCCGAGACGCGTATGCCGCTCTCGGGGCTCGACGTCATCGCGTACCGCGCGTACCGGGTGAAGTCGATCGAGGGCAATCGTGTGCACCTGTCGATGGACGTGAAGGCCTATGCCGCAGGTCCGGATACCGAGCTCCAGGGTCTGCCCCAAGGAGCAACGTTGGAGCAGATCGACGCTCAGGCCCAGGGCGAGATGGAGCTCGTGCGCGGCGAGATCGTCGCGCGCAAATCCGACCTGCAGCAGCGCGTGGTGCTGATGTTCCGCGCTCCCGGGGCCGCGCAGCAGCCCGACATGCCCGACATGCCGGGGCAACCGCAGCCTCAGCCGGGCATGGGAACGCTCACCGCCCAGATGCAAAGCCAGGCCACGTTCGTGCGCGGCGAGGACCTTCGCGCCGCACTTCATGGAGCCCCGCGCCCCTCGCACCCCTAGTCCCGAAGCGCCCTCCGAAGCGGACTCGGTCTCTCGGATTGGCACGCTGGAAACCAGGCGTGGAGGATTGCGTCGAGGTACACTAGGGCGCAACGAAGCGGGCCCACATGAAGATTACCTGCCAGTCCTGCCAGTCGAAATACAACGTCGCCGACGAAAAAGTTCAGGGCAAGATTGTCAAGATCCGGTGCCGCAAGTGCGGTGCCACGATTGTCGTCCAGGGCAATGGCGGCGCATCGGCGAACGGGTCGGCGGGCACGAACGGTTCGAGCGCGAGCGCCGTGGCCGACGCCGACGGCGCCGAGTGGCACGTGAACGTCGGCGAGGGCGAGCCCCGCAAGATGTCGCTGGCCGAGCTCGTCGACGCGTACAACGCCGGCACCGTCGCCCAGGACACGTTCATCTGGACCGACGGGATGGACGACTGGAAGCCGCTGTCCGACGTCGAGCCCGTGACCTCGGCGCTGCACGCGGGCGCGGGGGCGGGCCCGGCGTCCGTCGAGGTCCCCGACTTTCGCGCGCCCATCGACGAGGTGCCCTACAAGGCGCCCGCGCCGGCGCCCGTGGCGGTCGCCGCCGCGCCCGAGCCGATTGCAGAGCCCCGCCGCGCGGCGGTGAAGCGCGACGGCGGTCGCGCCCGCGATTTCTTCGCGGGCGGCGGCGGCGAGGAAGTGCAGACGAGCGCGCCGGCGGTGCCGGCCATGATGGCGGCGGCGGGCCCCGCGGCCGATCCGGACGGCAAGCTCACGGGACAGCGCAACGAGAACTCGGTCCTCTTCTCGCTGGCGGTCCTCACCAAGGACGCCGACGGCCGCACCCAGGACGAGCCGCCCAGGTCCACGACCAAGAACAACGACGACTCCGGCCTCATCGACCTCAAGGCCCTCGCGGCCAAGGCCGAGTCGATGCGCCCGCCGGCCGTCGCCGACGCGAGCCCCTTCGCGGCCCCGCTCGGGTTCGGAGGGCCCCTGGGCGCGCCTCTCGGCGCCATGGGCGGCGCCGGCGAGCAGGCTCCGAAGAGCAAGGTGCCCCTCTACATCGGTCTCGCCGGAGGCGGCCTCCTGGTCCTCATCCTCGGCGTCTTCGTCGGCGTGAAGGTGGTCGGCGGCGGCGGCCCCGAGACCGCGGCCAGCGCCGTGGCGTCGGCCGCGCCCGTCGTGACTGCGCCGACTGCCGCCGAGCCCACCGCCACCGCGATGGCCACGGCGTCGGCGACGGCCGAACCGACGGCGAGCGCTCCGGCGGCTTCGGCGAAGCCCAAGCCCGTCGCCACCTATCACGCGCCGGCAGCCATGGCCCCCAAGCCGCAGGCGGCCGCCGCGAACCCCGGCGCCGCGGCGCCGGCGCCCGCGCCCGCTCCCGCCCCCAAGAAGGCGACCAGCGACTGCGGGTGCAACGGCGACCTCATGTGCCTCATGAAGTGCTCCACGCACTGAGGCCGTCGGCCGATCAGGAGCGCTGACGGAGAGCTGCGTCGGCGCAGACCAGCAAGAAGAACAGGACGCTCACCCAGGCGTTGACGTCGAAGAAGGCCTTGTCGATCGCGGCGAGGCCCTTTCGCCGCACGAGGGAGTGCTCGTAGACGAGGAGGCAGGCCGCGACCGCGACGGCGAGGCCGTACGCCGGACCGCGGCCCAGCGCGAGCCCGCAGCCCGCGAGGGCCAGGACCGTCACGACGTGCGCGCTGGCCGAGATGGCCATCGCGCGAGCGCGGCCGAAGCGGGCGGGGATCGACCGGAGGCCGGCGCCGCGGTCGAACTCCTCGTCCTGCAGCGAGTACAGCACGTCGAAGCCGAGGAGCCAGGTCACGACCGCGGCCATGAGGAGCAAGATGCCCGCGCCCGGTCGCGCGCCCATCGCGAGCCACGCGCCGCCCGGCGCGAGGGACAGCGCGACGCCCAGCCACGCGTGCGCTCCCCACGTGAAGCGCTTCGCGTAGGAGTAGCCGAGGAGCACGACGAGGACCGGCGGCGCGAGAACGCCGGGCCAGAAGCCGAGGGTGGCGGCGACGGCGAGGAACGCGAGGCCGGAGCCGACCGCGAGGGCAAGCGCCTCTCCCGCTCGCACGGCGCCCGAAGGGATGTGGCGGCCCTGGGTGCGCGGGTTCTTCGCGTCGACGTCGCGGTCGGCCCAGCGGTTGAACGCCATCGCGCTGGTGCGCGCGCACACCATGCACACGAGCATCCCGGCGACGCGCAGGAGCGTCATCGGCTCGTGCGGCACGGCGAGCGACAGCACCACCGCGCTCGCGGCGAACGGCAGCGCGAACACCGTGTGCGCGAACGCGACCATCGACCCGTACGTGCGGACGCGTGCCAGCACGCTCATGACGCTCCTCCCGGGCTCTCCCCGCCCGTGCGCCGGACGATCGACCGGCGCGGCGCGCGCAGGTTGCGAAGCACGAACGCGCACGGATTGTCCCCCGGCGCCCCGTCGATCGCGAAGACCCCGGGCCGCGCGCCGCGCGCGATCCGGCCGACGTCTTCCCGCCCGAGCGCCCGCGCCCCCTCCCACGTCGCCATGCGGAGGAGCTCGCGCGCGGGCACCGTCGGGAAGCGGTCGGCGAGGGCGCGGGCCTCGGCGAGCACGTCGAGCGACGCGTTGGAGGCCAGCGAGTCGGTGCCGAGCGCAGGCAGGAGGCCGGCCCCGCGCGCCGCGAGGAGCGGCGGCAAGCGCGTCTCGATGAACAGGTTCGAGCGCGGGCACAGGACGAGGGGCGCGCCGCGGCGCGCGACGAGCTCGAGCTCCTCGAGCCGCGCGTCCGTGAGGTGGACGCAGAGCACGTGGGGGCCGAGCGCGCCGAGGTCGTCGGCCAGGGCGACCGGCGACTTGCCGGGCCACTCGAGGAGATCGCGCCGGAGCCGGAGGCGCGACTCGTACCAGGCGGGGATGGGACCCTCGCCCCGCTCGAGGAACGCGCGCTCGGCGGCGTGCTCCGAGAGGTGGAGGCTGATGCGCGTGCCCCGCTCCCGCGCGTCGCGCGCGAGCCGCCGCACGACGGCGGCGTGCGTGGTGTAGAGCGTGTGCGGGCTGGGGGCGTACTGGAGATTGGCCGAGGGCCACTCGCCGACCCGCTCCTCGATGACCTTCGGCAGGTCGGCGACGCGCTGCTCGAGGGGCGCGCGCTCGATGCCGAAGACCTCGTGGAAGATGCGGCCGACGAAGCCGCGACGCGCGAGCGGACGCACGGCGCTGAGGGCGTTGCTCACCTCGCCCACGGCGACGGTGCCGTACTCCTCGAGCTCCGCGACGGCGCGCTCGACGGCCTCGGCGTCGTCTTCGGGCCGGGTCTCGGCGCGGACGCCGATGAGCTGCTCGACCCAGGGCACGAACCCCGCGCCGCCGGGCACCTGCCCTCGCAGCGCGCTGAGCTCGAGGTGGGTGTGCGCGTTCACCAGGCCGGGCAGGAGGACGCCGTGAACGCGCTCGGTCCCGAGGCCGGCGTGGCGCGGCAGGACCTCCGCCGCGGGCCCCACGTCGGCGACCGTGCCGCCGCCGTCAACCACGACGGCGCCGTCGCGGATGACCTCCGCGTCTCCGGTGACGATCGCATCGGCGTGGACGGCGCGCATCGGTCGAAAGGGGTCAGCTCGGCGGCGTGAGCCAGTCGTAGCGCACGTTGCGGCGCGCCGCCTTGAAGCCCGCCGCGCGGATGCGCTTTTCCATCGCGTCGGCGTTCATGCAGAAGGTGGTGCCGGCGCTCGAGACCACGTTTTCCTCGAACATGACGCTGCCGAAGTCGTCGGCCCCGAACCGGAGGGCCACCTGCCCGACCTCCGGCCCCTGGGTGACCCACGACGCGCCCACGTGGGCCACGTTGTCGAGCAGGATGCGGGCGACGGCCTGCTGCCGCAGGTAGAGCACGGTGCCGTGGTCGCCGGCCTCGACGTGCGTGCCCTTCTCGTGCTGGAAGTCCCAGCAGAAGAAGGCGGTGAAGCCGCGGGTCTCGTCCTGAAGCTCGCGGATCTTCACGAGGTGGAGGACGCGGTCGCGGGGGGTGTCGACGGTGCCGTACATCATCGTCGCGCTCGAGCGCAGGCCCATCTGGTGGGCGACGCGCATGACGCCGAGCCACTGCTCGCTGGTGCACTTCGCCTTGGCGATTTTCCGGCGGACGCGGTCGACGAGGATCTCGGCCCCGCCGCCCGGCACGCTGTCGAGGCCCGCGGCGCGCAGGCGCTCGAGCACCTGCCGGGTGCCGAGGCCCTCGAGCTGACCGATGTGGAGGATCTCCTCGGGCGAGAGCGCGTGGAGGCCGAGCTTGTACTCGCTCTTGATCCAGCGAAAGAGGTCCTCGTACCACTCGATGCGGAGCTCGGGGTGGAGGCCGCCCTGGAGGAGGATCTGGACGCCTCCGGCGTCGACGACCTCCTGCAGCTTCTTCCCGAGCACTTCGCGCGAGAGCACCCAGCTCTCCGGGTGCCCGAGCGGCCGGTAGAACGCGCAGAACCGGCAGCTGGTGGTGCAGACGTTCGTGTAGTTGACGTTCCGATCGACGATGTACGTCACGACGCCGTTCGGGTGCTTCTTCCGGCGGATGGCGTCGGCCGCGAGGCCCAGGTCGAACAGCGAGGCGTCGGCGAGGAGGCGCTCCCCCTCGGCGGCGCTCAGGCGCTCGCCTTCGGCCGCCCGACCCAGCAGCGTGTCGAGGGTCGGCTGGGGCGCCGGGGCGCGGCGGTCGTCGTCGAAGAAGCGGACCTGCGTGCGCGGCAGGAGACCCGCGTGCGCCGCCTCGTCGTAGAAGCGCTCGAGCCCGCGGCGCTCGTCCTCGCCCAGGTCGTAGCGGATGGCGTCGCGGAGGTACGCGCGGAGGGAGGCCGTCGAGAGACCGGTACGGGCCGCGTGCTCCTCGGCGATGGCGTTCCGGTGATCGAGCCCGGAGAGCTTGGCCGCCTCGAGGAGGCGCTCGTCTTCGAGGGAGACCGCGCCCGGGCGGCCGCACCACGCGGCGAACACGAACGGGAGGCGCGTGAGCTCCCACCAGGCGAGGCCGAGGTCGAGCGAGTGCGGGAAGCGGCCCTCGATCTCCAGCGCAGGATCGCCGATGACCAGCGCCCCGCGGGCGCCGCCCACCATGCCGACGGCGTCGTGCGGCGGGGCGCCCACGAGCCGCGGCTCGCGGCCCCTGCGGCGCGCGCGCAGCACGAGGCGGGCGAGCACGATGCTGGTGCGCGACGAGAGGTCCACCGCGAGCTCCTCGATCTGGTCGATCGGGCGCTCGCCCACGATGAGGACGCTGCGGACCGCGCCGCGCGCGCCGATCGCGCAGCCGCGCACGAGCCGGATGTCGCCGATCGTCGCGGCCGCCGCCACGGGCATGAGGGCGACGTCGGCCTCCTCCTCGGAGATGCGGCGGGCGATCTCGCGCGGGGAGGCGCACTCGAGGCGGACGCGCGCGGAGGCGGGCTCCCGATCGAGGCCATGGACGAGCGGCCGGGCGTTCAGGTACCCGACGGCGGCGACGCGAAGCGGCTCGGTCACGACAACACCTCCAGATGCTTGTTCGCCTTGCGATCGCGGACCTTGAGCGCCGACTCGGGCAGCGCGGCCCGCGGGTGCTCCTTCACGACGTTGTAGAGCGTGTCGCGCTCGACGGGAACGCGCCCCGCCTCCTGGATCAGGCGGACGAGCGCCTCCACGGTCAGGCCGCTGGGCGAGCGCGAGCCCGCGGCGCGGTAGATGGTCTCGTGGACGATCGTGCCGTCGACGTCGTCGGCGCCGAAGCGGAGGGCGATCTGCGCGACCTCGGGCGTCATGCTGACCCAGTAGGCCTTGACGTGGGGGACGTTGTCGAGGAGCAGGCGCGAGACCGCGACGGTGCGGAGCGCGTCGATCGCGGTCGGCGCCGGCAGGTTTCGCATGCCGTTGCCGTCGGGGTGGAAGGCGAGCGGAATGAAGGCCTGGAATGGACCGCCGCCCTCGTCCTGGAGGGCGCGGAGCCGGAGCAGGTGGTCGACGCGGTGCTCGAAGGTCTCGATGTGCCCGTAGAGCATGGTCGTGTTGGTGCGGATGCCGAGGCGGTGCGCGACGCGGTGGACCTCGAGGTACTCGTCGGCGGTCGCCTTGTCGTGCGAGATGCGGCTCCGCACCTCGGGGTGGAAGATCTCCGCGCCGCCCCCCGGCAGGCTGTCGAGCCCCGCGCGGCGCAGGCGCTCGAGGACCTCGGCGTGCGTCATGCCGTAGTGGGTGGCGAAGAAGTGGATCTCCACGGCGGTGAAGCACTTCATGTGGATGTCGGGCTTGATGCGCTTGAAGCCCGCGAGGAGCTCCTCGTAGTACGAGAAGGGCAGGCCCGGGTGCAGGCCGTTCACGATGTGGATCTCGGAGGGCGGGTCGTCCATGCGCGCTTCGAGCTCGCGCCAGGCCTCCTCGAGCTTCATCGTGTGCGCGCCGGGGGAGCCCTCTTCGAGCTTGGCGAACGAGCAGAAGAGGCACGACGCCACGCAGACGTTCGTGACCTCGATGCGCATGTTCCGGTTGAAGTACGTCCGGTCGCCGTGCAGGCGCTCGCGCACGACGTTGGCGAGCTGCCCCACGGCCACCACGTCGGGGTGCCTGAAGAGCGCGACGCCCTCGTCGAACGAGAGCCGCTCGCCAGCCCGTACCTTCTCGGCGATCGCGTCGAGCATCACGTGGCCTCCTCCATCATCGCCGCCTCCGCGCCCTCGTGCCGTGCGCCCTCGTCTCCGTGCTCGGGTCTCACGCCCTCGACCGGCTCCGCGCCGCGCGGGCCGACGAACACCGGCGAGCGGCCCCCGCGCTCGATGCAGCCCGCCAGCTCGCGGCGCTTCACGATCTGCGCGAGCTCGCGCTTGCTCTTCTTGCCGACGCCGGACATCTCTCCGTCCGCGATGGGCAAGCCGCGCTTGGTCGCGATGAACCCCGCGAGCTCGTCGGCCCCGAACCCGAGGGCGACCTGCGCGAGCTCGAGGCCCGCCCGGGTCCAGTCGACGCGCACGCGCGCCGCGCGCCCGCCGGTCACGCGCGCCACCGCGACCGCCCGCAGGAGATCCAGGCCCGTCAGCTCTTGCCCCTCCTCGGGGAGCAAGACCGCCGGACCGCGCGCGAGGGACGCCTCGTCGTCGGCGGGGTCGCTCGTGTAGACGCGCACCTCGGCCCCGACCTCTTCCGCGCGGATGCGGTCGGCGAGGGCGCCGAGCGCCAGGAGATTGCAGCTCGCCAGCGTGCCCGCGAACGCCTCGAGCGCCCCGCCCTCGCGTCGCGCCGCGAGCAATGGCCCGAGCCCCGCGGACTCGATTGCCCGGTCGACCAGCTTGCTCATCGGCTCCCCCATCGCGAGGCGAGGTCGTTCTCGAGGCCGAGGTGATCGAGCAGGCGCGCGATGACGGTGTCGAGGGCGGCCTCGAGGGTCGCGGGCTTGCCGTAGAAGGACGGCATCGCGGGGAGGATGACGGCCCCGTGGCGCGAAAGCGCGGCGAGGTTCTCGAGGTGCAGCGTGCTGAGGGGCGTCTCCCGCGGGACGAGGACGAGCGGGCGGCGCTCCTTGAGCATCACGTCCGCCGCGCGCGTGAGCAGCGTGTCCGATACGCCGTGCGCGATGCGCGCCGCGGTGCCCATCGAACACGGGACGACCGCCATCGCGTGCCAGCCCGCGCTGCCGCTCGCGAACGGCGCCTTGTAGTCGCGACCGCCCCACACGGCGAGGCCCGCGAGCGCGAGGTGCTCGCGCAGGTCGCCGCCGCACTCGAGCTGCCAGACCTCCGGCGCGGTGTGCGAGAGGCACACGCCGAGCTCGACGTCGTCGCGCTCGCGGAGCACGGCGAGCAGCCTGCGCGCGTAGGGGGCGCCGCTCGCGCCCGTGATCCCGACGACGATTTTCTTCTTCATCCGGCCTCCGCCGGCGCGCCCGGCTTGCTAGAGCAGACGATTGAGGCGACTCCCAGGGTCAGGTCGGCGCCGCGCACGCGCGCGAACCCGACCTCCTCGAGCGCGCGCTCGTACTCGGCGCGCGAGAGGAAGCCCGCCATGCTCCGCGCGAGGTACCGGTAGGCGTCGCCGTCGCCCGAGACGAGGCCGCCGACGGCCGGCAGCACGACCTGCGCGTAGACCCGGTGGAAGGCGCGCGTGACCGGCGTGGCGGCGCGGAAGAACTCGAGCGTGACGAAGAGGCCGCCCGGGCGGAGGACGCGCAGCACCTCGCGCGCGCCGCGCACCGGATCGGAGAAGTTTCGCACGCCGAACCCGCACACGACCGCGGCGAACGAGCCGTCCTCGAACGGGAGCTGCATCGCGTCCCCGACGACGATCTTCGCCCGGGGCGCCTTGTGGCGGCCGGCCTCGAGCATCTTGGGCGAGAAGTCGAGCGCGACGATCTCCTCGCCGGGCTGCGCCTCGGCCAGCATGGCCGTCAGGTCCATGGTGCCGGCGCACAGATTGAGGCGCGGACCGGCAGGCGCCCCGCGGACCTCGGCGACGGCGCGCGCGCGCCAGCGCCGGTCGATGCCGGCCGAGAGGATGCGGTTGAGCGCGTCGTACGTCGGCGCGATGCGCTCGAACATGCCGCGCGCGGCGCTCCCGTGCGCGGCCTCTTCGCCGCTGCGCGCGGCCAGCTCGGGGATGGGGCTCGCCCCTTCGCGGGCGGCGGTCACGAGCGCGTCCTCCCGACGAGATCGCGCGCCGCCTCGAGGACGCGCGCGACGACCGTGCCGGTGCCGTGGCGGGCGCCGTTGGCCCCGCGGGCCGCGGGCGCGGAGGGCCCGCCGCCGGGGATCCCGAGCTCGGTCCACATCGCGTCCACCCGCGCCTCGACGTCGGCGCTCATGCGGCACGGCTCGGGCCACGCGCGGGTGTAGCCCTCTTCGCGCCACTTGCGCGTGCCGTCGATGCAGACCTTGCCGCCATAGAGCGCCTGGTCGGCGCCGTGATCGAGCTGGTCGATGGGCCCCTCGACGAAGGAGAGGTCGCGCTTGGGGTCGAGGTTCGCGAGGAGGCGCCACGCGACCTGCGCGACGTCCTGCACGTCGACGTCGGCGTCGACGACGCAGATGACCTTCGAGAACGTCATCTGCCCCGCGCCCCAGAGGCCGTGGGCGAGGCGCGCCGCGTGGTAGGGGTACTGCTTCTTGATCGAGATGAGGACCAGGTTGTGGAAGGCCCCCTCGACCGGGAGGTTCATGTCCACGACCTCGGGGAAGAGGAGCCTCAGCATCGGCAAGAAGAGGCGCTCGGTGGCCTTGCCGAGCCACGCGTCCTCCATCGGCGGCGGCCCCACGAGGGTGGCCGGGTAGACGGCCTCCTTGCGGTGCGTGATGGCCGTGACGTGGAAGCGCGGGAACTTCTCGACGGGCGTGTAGTACCCGGTGTGATCGCCGAACGGGCCCTCGTCGACCATCTCGGCCTGCGGGTCGACGTACCCTTCGAGGACGAAGTCCGCGTCGGCCGGGACCTCGAGCGCCACGGTCTTGCAGGGGACCGTCGTGACGGCGCGCTTGCGGAGGAAGCCCGCGAACATCCACTCGTCGATGCCATCGGGGAGGGGCGCGGTCGCCGCGTAGAGCATGGCCGGATCGCCCCCGAGGGCGACGGCGACGTCGAGGCGGCGCAGCCCCTTCTCGCGAGCCACCCGGAAGTGGCGGGCGCCCGTCTTGTGGATCTGCCAGTGCATCGCGGTCTCGCGGCGGCCGAGCTTCTGCATGCGGTACAGCCGACGTTGCGCACGCCGGTCTCGGGGTCGCGGGTGATGACCTGCGGGAGGGTGATGAAGGGGCCGCCGTCGCCGGGCCAGCACGTGAGGACGGGGAGCGCGTCGAGGTCGACGTCGTCGCCGGCGCGGACCACCTCCTGGCACGCCGCGGGACCGGCGGCGGGGCGCGGCGGGACGTGGGCGAACTCGGGCAGCTTGAGGGCGAGCTGCGCGAGCTCGCGGGCGCTCGAGGGGGCCTTGGTGTGGACCATCTCGGCGATGGCCCGCGCGTGCTCCTCGAGGTCGTCGACCCCGAGGGCGAGCGACATGCGGGGCCGCGACCCGTACGCGTTGACGAGGAGCGGGAACGACGCGCCCGTCACGTCCTCGAAGAGGAGGGCGGGCCCGCCGCCCTTCATCACGCGGTCGGCGATGGCCGAGACCTCGAGCCGGGGATCGACCCGCCTGCGGACGCGCACCAGCTCCGCGCGCTGCTCGAGCGCACGAACGAACGCGCCCATGCCGTCCCAGGCCATCGAGAGTCCTCCACCGGCGCCTCGGGCGTCGCACGAAGGCGCCCGGAGCAACGACCTACAACTTTCAAAATATTTTGAAACGAAGCGTTCTTTAGGCCCCCCCTCGGGGTGCGTCAAGGCGCGTTGCCCCTTACAACTCTCTTCGTGAAGCCCGGCGACCACCCCGAATTCTTTCGCTTCCCCGCCCCCGAAGGGCGGTCGCGGGAGAGCACGCTCCGGCTCGACGCCCACGGGCGCTTCTGGCACGACGGGGCCGTCGTCGAGCACGTGGGCCTCGCGAACGCGTTCCACGCCTGGATCAGCCGCCACCCCGACGATGGCCGCTACATCCTCACGAACGGGTACGACTGGACGTACTTCACGGTCGACGACGCGCCCTTCTTCGTGCGCGCGATCCGCCTCGAGAAGGACCGCATCGTGCTCGTCCTGAGCGACGGCTCGGAGGAGGCGTGGGACCCGGCAGAGGCGCGCGTGGGCGGCGATTCCGCGCTCTACACGCCGGTGAAGCGCGCCGCGCGCGGCGGGCCCTTCGAGGCGAAGTTCACCCCGCACGCGCAGGCGTCGCTCGAGCCGGCTCTGGTCGAGGCCACCGGGCCGGACGGGACAGGCTGTCCCGCGGTTCGGATGGGCGACCGCGTCGTCGCACTCGGAGCCGGGTCCCGGTAGTCAGAAGTAGGCGACTCGGTTAGGATGGCCAGCCACCCGACATGCGCTTGCTCATCGCGGACAAGCTTCACCCGCGTGCGATCGAAGAGCTTCGGACGCTGCCGCTCGAGGTGATTGACGAGCCCGAGCTCACCGAGAGAGCCTGGAGACCCGCCTGGCAGGCGTGGGCATCCTGGTGGTTCGCTCCACCGAGGTCACGGCAGCGGCCATCGAGCGCGCCAAGCAGCTCAACCTCATCGTGCGCGCGGGCGCGGAGTTTGCGACGATCGACGTGCGCGCCGCGAGCAAGCGCGGGATCTACGTCGCCAACTGCCCCGGGCGGAACGCTTCGGCCGTGTCGGAGCTCGTCTTCGGGCTCGCCATCGCGCTCGATCGACGCATCCCCGACGCGGTCGCTTCGCTCCGGGCCGGCAAGTGGGAGCGGCAGGAGTACAGCAAGGCCGAGGGCCTCCAGGGCAAGACGCTCGGCATCGCGGGCCTCGGCGCGATCGGCCGCGACGTCGCGCACCGCGCGCGCGCCTTCGGCCTCAACGTGGTCGGCTGGAGCCGCTCGCTCACGCCGGCGCGGGCCGCCGACCTCGGAATCGGCCACGCCGGGACCCTCGCGGAGCTCGCGTCGCGCAGCCAGATTCTGACCTTGCACCTCGCGCTGACCGAGCGCACGCGGCACATCGTCGATCGGCGCATCGTCGACCTCCTCCCCGACCGCGCGCTCTTCGTGAACACGGCGCGCGCCGACCTCGTGGACCAGGCGGCGCTGCTCGAGGCGGTCGAGAAGCGCGGGCTGCGCGCCGCGTTCGACGTCTTCCCCGACGAGCCGCGGGGGGTGCGCACGTTCGCGCACGCCGACATGCTCCGGTCGCACCCCTCGGGGGGCCTCGTGTACGGCACGCCGCACATCTCGGCCGCCACCGACCAGGCGCAGCTCTCGATCGCCACCGAGACCGTGCGCATCATCCGCTCGTTCATGCTCGACGCGTCGGTGCCGAACGTGGTCAACGTCTCGTCGTCGTCGGCGGCGCGCTTCCAGCTCGTCATCCGCATGATGGACAAGGTGGGCACGTTCGCGAACGTGCTCGCGGTGCTCAAGCGGCACGGCATCAACGTCGAGGAGCTGTCGAACACGATCTTCGAGGGCGGGGTCGCCGCGTCCGCGAAGCTCCGGCTCCAGCAGCGGCCGACCGAGGCGTGCCTCGCGGAGATCAAGGCGTTCGACGAGGTCCTGCACGTGGGGCTCGTGACGCTGCCGATGCTCGCGTAAAAAGCCGGCCCGGTGTTCGTGGCCCGCTTCACTTCCCTTCCCCTCCTCGCCCGCGCCAGCGCGCTCGCGTTCTGCCTCGCGGCGCTCACGAGCTGCAGGGGCCTTCGCGGCGGCGCAGGCGCCGACGGCGGCGCAGACGCGGTCGGCCCGGACGCGGGCGACGCGAGCGCCGAGGCCGCGGCGCCGGACGCGGGGCCCGCGGACGACGCGCTCGCGCCGACCTCCAGCGAGGAGCTCACCGTCCGCGCCCGGCACCTGCTCGAGGCGATCGCGCAAGACAACGCCGACCTCGCGGGCGACATCCTCTTCCCCCGCGACGGCTGGCTCGCGACGCGCGACGCGGCCGATCCGGGCAAGGACTGGGAGAAGCGCGTCGCGCACGGGTTTCGTCGCTCGGTGCACGCCCTCTCGCGCCGCCACAAGGACTTCGACCGGGCGCAGTTCGCGTCGCTCGAGCTCGGACGCTCGATGATCCAGGTGACCGTGAAGAAGCACGGCTGGGAGAAGCCGCTCTGGACCGTCACCGGGTCCCGGCTCACGTTCGTCATCGACGGCCGCACCCGGACGCTCCCGGTGCGCGAGCTCACGGCCTGGCGCGGCGCCTGGTACGTGACCCGGCTCTGAGGCGAGAGTGCCAGAGAACCAGAGAGCGAGAGAACCGCCAGGGTCGCCAGGGAGGGCAAACTTCAATTCCTCTCTCGACCCTGGCGTCCTTGGCTGTCCTTGGCGTCCTGGCGGTCTAAAATCTCTCTCTCTCAGGGCTCGTTCGGGCGGCCTTTGCGCTCGGCCGCGATCTCGGCGAGGACGCGCTCGACCTCGGTCTGGCGGTCGACGCCCTCGTCGTATTCGAACTTGAGCTCGGGCGCGAAGCGCAGGCCGAGGCGGTGGGTCAGCTCGCGGCGGAGCAGCCCCGAAGCGCGGCGCAGGGCATCCGTCACGTCGCGACGCCGCGCGGGCACGTCGCCGCCCTGGAGCAGCCGCACGTAGACGTGCGCGCCTCGCAGGTCGGGCGTCATCTGCACCCGGGTCACGATGGTCCCCACGGCCTTCGGATCGCGCAGCTCGCCGGCGACGAGCGACGCGAGCTCCTCGCGCACGCCCTCCTCCACGCGGCGGACGCGCATGCCCTTCTCGGCCTGCTTGCCGGCGTGCTTTCCCGAGCGCTCAGGCGCCATGATGCTCCTCGCCTTCGTAGAGGTCGTCTCCCATCGGGAGAATCTCGGTCGCGCGGTCGGTGAGGACCGCGTCCTCCGCGGTCTCGGCCGCGCGCGCCACCTGCTCGAGCACGGAGTCGCACACGGCGGCGTCCCCGGAGACGACGCTGACCCCGAAGACGGCGCGCTGGTGGAGGTCCTGCGCGCCGACCTCGGCGATTGAGACGTCGAAGCGCGCCCGCACGCGGTCCCGGAACTTCTGCACGACGCGCCGCTTTTCCTTCAGCGAGCGCGCGTGCGGAACGTGGAACGTGAGGCGCAAGACTCCGACGAACATGGCCCGGCCCGCGGCCCCTGAAGGGCTCTAGAGCTTCTGCTTGATTTCCTCGACTTCGTACGACTCGAGGAGGTCCTTCTCCTTGATGTCGTTGAAGCCCTCGAGGCTGATGCCGCACTCGAAGCCTTCGAGCACCTCGCGCGCGTCGTCCTTGAAGCGCTTGAGGTTCTCGACCTTGCCGTCCCAGATCACCGCGTTGTCGCGCAGGAGGCGCATCTTCGCGTTGCGGACGACCTTGCCCTCGATGACGTAGCAGCCCGCGACCGTGATGCCCTTGGCCTTGAAGAGCGCCCGGACCTCGGCCCTGCCGTTCTTCTTCTCGACGAGCGTCGGCGGGAGCAGGCCTTCCATGGCCCCGCGGACGTCTTCGAGCGCGTTGTAGATGATCGAGTAGAGACGAATCTCGATGTTGTTCTCTTCGGCCAGGCCGCTCGCCTTGCCGGCCGGGCGGACGTTGAAGCCGACGATGATCGCCCGCGACGCGATGGCGAGGTTCACGTCGCCCTCGGTGATGGCGCCGACCGCCGCGTTGATGACCGAGAGCCGCACCTTCTCGGTGGTCAGCTTGGCCATCGCGTCGGCGAGGGCCTCGACCGAGCCCTGCACGTCGCCCTTGATGATGACGCGCAGCTCTTGCTGGCCGCTCTCGGCGATGCGCTTGGAGAGCTCCTCGAGGGAGACCTTGGCCGTCGCCGGGATGAGGCTCTTCGCCATCTTGCCCTTGCGGCTCTCGGCGACCTCCTGGGCCTTCTTCGGGTCCTTGACGGCGTCCATGCGGTCGCCCGCGTTCGGCACTTCGTTCAGGCCGAGGATCTCGACCGGCGTGGCCGGACCCGCCTCCTGAAGCTGCTTGCCGTGCTCGTTCGTCATCGCGCGGACCTTGCCGAAGCCCATGCCCGCGAGGACGAAGTCGCCGACGCGCAGCGTGCCGTCCTGCACGAGGACGCGCGCGACCGGGCCGCGGCCGCGGTCGAGGAGGGCCTCGAGCACCGTGCCGCTCGCCGAGCGCTTCGGGTTCGCCCTGAGCTCGAGGATCTCCGCCTGGAGGGAGATGGACTCGAGCAGCTTTTCGATGCCCTCGCCCGTGATCGCGCTGACGTGCACGAAGAGCGTCTCGCCGCCCCACTCCTCGGGCACGAGCCCGAGCTCGCCGAGCTCGCGCTTCACGCGCTCGGGGTCGGCGCCCGGCTTGTCGATCTTGTTGACCGCGACGATGATCGGCACCTTCGCCGCCTTCGCGTGGGCGACCGCCTCCTTCGTCTGCGGCATCACGCCGTCGTCGGCCGCGACGACGAGCACGATGATGTCGGTCACGCTCGCGCCGCGGGCGCGCATCTGCGTGAAGGCCTCGTGGCCCGGGGTGTCGAGGAAGACGAGCGTCCCCTGCTTGGTCTCGGCGCGGTACGCGCCGATGTGCTGGGTGATGCCGCCGGCCTCGCCGCCCGCGACGTCCGCCTTGCGGATCTTGTCGAGGAGGCTCGTCTTGCCGTGGTCGACGTGACCCATGATCGTGACGACCGGGGGCCGGGTGTTCGGGACCTCGGTCTCGGTCGGCGCCTCTTCCTCCCCGCGCGCCTCGGCGATCGACTGCTCCTCGCTCTTGCTGACGTCCTCGACCTCCCAGCCGAACTCGCCGGCGAGGATCTTCGCCGTGTCGGCGTCGAGGGTCGTGTTGATGTGGATGTTGCTCATCCCCATCGACAGGAGCTTCATGAGGAGCTCGGTGGCCTTGAGGCTCATGCGCTGGGCCATCGTCTGGAGCGTGACGTCGCTCTCGATGCGGATGACCTTCTTGTGCGCGCTCATCTCCTGCGTGGAGATCATCGACGGCTTGCGCGGGCCGACGGGGCCCGATCGGACGCCGTCCGGCGCCGCCCGTGCCGCGGCCCATCATGGGCCTGCCGGGCTGCTGCCCCGGCGCGCGGACGTCGCGGCGCGTGTTCGGGCCGCCCATCGTCCCGGCGCGCGGATCGTACTGGAAGCGGCGGGGCATGTTCGGCGCCGTCGCCGAGTTGCGCGCGCGCGCTCTGCGCGGGCATCGGCACGCCCGGACGGCCGGTCCAGTACTCGACGCCCGTCTTCGGGGCGGCGGGCGTGGGACGGCCCCCCGGCTGATTCTCGGGAGAGGGCGGCGCGCCGGGGCGGCCGGAAGCCGGCTCCACCCGCGCGGGCCTCGTCTCGGCGACGCGCGCGGGCGGGGCCGGGCGCGCAGGGGGGGCCGGGCGCGGGGGCGGCTCGGCCGGACGCGGCGCGGGGGCAGCCTCGGCGACCGCCGGCTTCGCCGACGCGGGCCCGGCTTCGACGTGAGCCGGAGCCTCGACCACCACGGGCGGGGCAGACGGAGCCGGGCGCTCTTCCACCTCGACCACCGCGGGCGCGGGCGTGGCCGCGGCGACCGCGTCGTCCGTCACGCGCTCGGGGCGGGGTGCCGGGACCGCGACGGCGGCCTCGGCGACCGGCGCGGGCTCGCGCGTGGACACGACGGCCTCGTGCGCGTGCGCGACGGGCGCTTCCTGCGGCTCGGGCGGAGACGGCGGAGCCGACGGCTCGGGCATCGACTCGACCGGCCCGGGCTCGTGCGCGGCCTCGAGCGTGCGGACGCTCGTGCGGTCCTCGGGGATGGGCAAGCGATCGCTCGTCGTCGGCCTCCGGGAGGGTGTGACCGTTCTCGTGCTGCGGGTGGCTCATCACGTCGTCGTGCGCGCGGGAGGGTGCGGAGCTGGTCGGCAGCGACGACGTCGATGGCACGTCCGGGAGGGCGGCGGACGAAGCCTTCGCGATGGCGCGGCGCTTCACGACGCGGCCGTCGGGGCGCACGCGCTCCTCGACGACGTCGTGGGTCCGCTGCTTCTCGAGGTGGCGCTTCACACGCTCGACCGCCTCGGGCTCGACCGAGCTCATGTGGTTGCGCACGTCGACCACGCCGATGGCTTGAAACAGGCCCACGACCTGTTTCGGATCGAGGTTCAGCTGCTTGGCCACCTCGTAGACGCGAACCTTGCCGCTCATCGAGCCTCCGGAAATCTGCTGCATTCCGCACCTTCTCTCGTCGATTGACGCGCCGCCGAGCCCGCATCCGCGGCGGCGCGCACCCTCTTTAGCTCGGCGGCGATGCCGGCGTGGCGAACCGCGCAAATTGCGACGGAACGTTCACCGAGCAAGCCCCCCAGTCGATCTTTCGTACCCCAGGCGATTGCGCGTCCATCGGCAGCGCATCCTTGCACCTCGGCCGCCAACGCGACCGAACCGGCGTCCGCCGCGACGACCGCGAGCGGCGCCCCCTTCGCCAGCGCCTCGAACGCCGCGTCCGCCCCCACCGCGAGCGCGCGCGTGCGGTGCGCCGCCATCAAGAGGCCGGAGGTGCGGCGGTCGCAGGCCTCGACGAGGCGCTGGCCGATGGCGGCCGCGTCCGCCCGGGCCGCCCCGCGGAACGCCCGCCCGAGCCCCCGCGGCGCCTTTTCGAGGCAGGCCGTGCGCGCGTGCACGTGGCCGCCGCGCCCGAAAGCGCCGCCGGCGAGGTCGAACGCGATCTCGCCGGCGCCGCCGGCGCCCTCGATCACCACGAAGCGCAGGAGGGCGGCCGCCTCGTCGCGCTCGCCGCAGCCGACGCACGTGCGCACCGGCCCCCGGCTCTCGCCCGGCCTCGCGCCTTCGTGCTGCTGCGGTTCGCGCTCTCTCAACGGCATCTCCACGTGCATCGCCCTCGTCGTGTACCCGAAACTCAGGAAGCCTGCGCCGCCGCTTCGCGTGCGCGGGCCGCCGCTTCCTTGCGCGCGGCCTCGATGGCCTTGGCCT
The DNA here is from genome assembly GCA_963797395.1 of uncultured delta proteobacterium. GTDB lineage: Bacteria > Myxococcota_A > Polyangia > Polyangiales > Polyangiaceae > Palsa-1150. Next base: position 686,312 of record CAWCPA010000006.1, on the reverse strand, counting down.
CGTTCGACAGGAAGTGCTCCGCGCCGTGCTTGATGGCGCGCGCCTTCTTGATGCCGAGGCCCGTCTTGATCGCGAGCTTTTCCTCGTCCTCGCGGAGGATGTCCTCGACCGTCTTGTAACCCGCGTCCTCGAGGAGCTGCACCGTGCGCTCGCCGACGCCGCGGATGAAGAGGAGCCGCTCGCGCTCGGTCAGGGGCTCGGTGCGCGCGGAGGCGGCGCTGATGCGCTCCTGGCGGAGGCGCTCCATCGTCGACTCGGCGTTCGCGTGGATGCGGGTCGCGGCCTCGGCGCCGCCCAGGCCCGGCATCGTCGCGAGCTCCTGCTCGCTCGCCTCGGCGAGCTCCTCGAGCGTACGGAAGCCGAGGCGGTACATCCCGCGGGCGATCGCCTCGGTGACCCCGTCGACCTGCTGGAGCTGGGCGACGGCCTCCTCTTCCATCTGCTTGAACTTCGCTTCGCTGATGATGTCGAGCTTCCAGCCCGAGAGCTGCGCCGCGAGGCGCACGTTCTGGCCCTTGCGCCCGATGGCCAGCGAGAGCTTCTCGTCGGGGACCACGAGCTCCATGCGCCCGTCGGCCTCGTCGACGATCACCTTGCTCACCTCGGCCGGCTGGATCGCGGCGCACACGAAGCGCGCCGGGTCGCGGTCGTAGGGGACGATGTCGATCTTCTCGCCGCGGAGCTCCTGCACCACGGCCTGGACGCGCGCGCCCTTCATGCCGACGCACGCGCCCACGGGGTCGACGTCCGCGTCGCGGCTCGTCACGGCGATCTTCGAGCGGGCGCCGGGCTCGCGGGCGCACGCCACGATCTTCACGATGCCCTCGTAGATCTCCGGCACCTCGGCCTCGAAGAGCTTCTCGACGAGGCGCGGGTCGCTGCGCGACAGGATGACCTGCGGGCCGCGGGCCTCGCGATCGATGTCCTTCACGTAGGCGACGATGCGGTCGCCCGGCCGGTACGTCTCGCGGGGCGTCTGCTCGCGGAACGGCAGGATGCCCTCGGTGCGGCCGAGGTCGACGATGAGGTTGTTCCCCTTCTCGAACCGCCGGACGACGCCCTTGATGAGCTCCCCCTTGCGGTCCTTGAACTCGTTGAAGATGAGGTCCCGCTCCTCGTCGCGCACGCGCTGGATGAGCACCTGCTTGGCCGTCTGCGCGGCGATGCGCCCGAACGCCTGGCGCGCCTGCTTCACGCGGAGGATGTCGCCGTAGTCCTTGTCCTGGTCGGCCGCCTTCTTCGCGTCCGAGGGGTGCCAGAAGATCTGGAAGCCGAGCTCCTCCCCCATCTCCGCCTCGAGCCCGAGGCGCTGGGCGTCCTCCATGGAGACCTCGCGGTCGTCGTCGGCGACGTCGTCGACCACCGTCATGTACTGAAAGAGGTCGACCTGCCCGCTGTCCTCGTTGAAGCGCGCCTCGAGCTCGCGGTTCGCGCCGAACACGCTCTGCGCGGCCTTGAGGATCGCCTCCTCGACGGTCTTCACCAGACGGGCTTTGTCGATCCCCTTGTCCTTGGCGACCATCTCGATCGCCTGAAGGAGTGTCGAGATCGCTCGTGCCGGTCTGCTGTTGCTGGATTGCCATGATGCCCTCAGTGCTTCCTCTGCAGGGGTTCCTTGGTGTGAGAGGCGGTCGCGTCGTTCGAACCCGATGCTCGGGGGTCGAGGTGACGCGAGCCCTTCGGCGGGCGGGAGGGACGCGCGCCTTGCGGTCCGCCCCTTTTGTGCGATGCCCTCGCATCGAATTTGCGCGATGCCTTCGCATCGACGGAGCCGAATTCGAAGACGAGGCGCGCGCTTTCGATCGCCGTCAGCGGTATCTCGTGCGTGCGCTTGCCGTCGACCACGCGAAGGCGGCCGTCTTCGACGCCGCCAAGTAGCCCCATGACCACGCGGTCTCCAGCCGAGCCTTCGGCGGACGGCTCGAGGCGCCGCTTGAGCCGCACCTTCTGCCCGGCGAAGCGCACGAAGTCGCGCTCGGTGCGGAGCGGACGCTCGACGCCCGGCGAGCTCACCTCGAGCTGGTAGGCGTGCGGGATGAGGTCCACGACGTCGAGCGCCGGGCTGAGGTCCCGCGAGACGTTGGCGCAGAGCTCGAGGTTCACCGCCGCGTCGCGCGTCGAGAGCGCTTGCTCGGAGGCTCCCGCCTTCTCGACGTAGACGCGGAGCGTCCATCCGCCGCGCTCGGGGCGGAACTCGATGTCCACCACCTCGGCCCCGTGCGCGTGCACGACCGGCTCGAGCACGCGCAGCAGCGCGGCGCGATCGATGGAAGGACGAGTGGATTGGGGGTTCGGCATGGCAGAGGCGAAAAGGGCAAAAAAAAACGCGGGCCCCGGATTGGGTCCCGCGCTCTTGAAAACCCACCTACAGGGCACCGTAAACTAACGCCGGGCAGGACCTTGATCAAGTCCTCGCCGCACGAATTTCGCGGCTCGTGCCCAGGTTCGTAGCTCGTAAGCCGCGACCCCGGGGCCCCTGAGCCCCGGGCGCGGGCGCGCATGGCAAGGGATACCGGGGCGCGGACCTTAGCAGGTTTTCTCCCGAGCGCCCGGCGGCAACCGAGCGCGTACGCTCTTTCAGAATCCCGGAAGGATCTTCTTCGGCGCTTCGCCCGGAGGCGGCGCGCCTTCCTTCTCGAGGATGATGAACTGCACGCGGCGGTTTTGCGCGCGGTTCCCGGCGGTGACGTTCGGCACGAGGGGCCGGTCTTGACCGTAGCCGCGCGAGACGAGGCGATCGCCCTCGACGCCGTGCTGCACGAGCCACGCGCGCACCGCTTCGGAGCGCTGCTCGCTCAGGAGCTGGTTGTGCTCGGGGGTGCCGCTGTTGTCGGTGTGGCCCTGGACCTCGACCCGCTTGATCTCCGGGTGGCGGATGATCGTGTCGGCGATCTCGGTCAGGAGGCCGAACGAGTCGGGCAAGATGACCGCGCTGTCGAGCGCGAACTGAATCTGGTCTTTGATCGTGATTTCCTTCGCGGTGATCTGGACCTTCGACTCGCGCGGCTTCGGCCGGAGCGCGAGGTCGACGGTGGTCTCCTGCCGCGCCTTCACGTCGGTGGGGACGACCAGGACCAGATACCCGTCGGCCTCGACGCGGATCTCCGCGGTGCCCGGCGAGACGGACTCGAACCGCAGGCCGCCCGCCGAGTCGGCGTTGAGCTGGAGCGTCTTCTGCTGCGCGTCGACGAGCGCCACCTGCACGCCCGAGACGGGCTGCCCGGTGTCGGCGTCGCGCACGTGCCCGATGACCGTGCCGACGCGCGGCAGGGACTCGACCGGGCAGTCGACGGCCACGTCGCCGCCCTGGGCCGGCACGTTGATGTCGCACGCGCCGGGCTTGAAGCCGTCGGCCTTGATGTCGACGCTGTACGCGCCCGGCGGGAGCTCGTCGCCGAACTTGCCGTCGGCGCCGGTGGCGAGCGGGAAGACGTCGGCCCGGTCGCGGTAGGTGACGATGGCGCCCACGATCGGGTCGTTCTTGTCCTTCTCGTGGACGAAGCCGACGAGGTGACCGCGCGGCGGCATCCGCTCGACGATCTTCTCGACGTGGCGCACGACCGGCGGGCGATCCTGCGTGTCGACCGCCCAGCTCGCCTGGAGGAACAGCGTCCACGGCGGGGTCGGCTGCACCTCCTCGATGAAGTTCTTCACGCCGCCGAGGCCGATGTCGAACGCGGCGAGGAGCGAGAACCCGTGCTTCCACGGGAAGACGCGGGCGCCCAGCGTGAGCGTCGACGGGACGACCGTGTCATTCGCGAGGCACTGGTCGTTGCTCGGGTTGTCGAGGTGGCACTGGTAGCTCTGGCGGTTCGTCGGGACGAGGATGCGCCCCTCGACGAACGGCCGGAAGCGGTCGTCGGCGATGAAGGCCTCGCCGCCGAGCAGCATGTCGAAGTGATCGACCCGGTTGACGCCGAGGCCATACCGCTCGATGCGCGTGACCGGCTCGCCGCGCGCGCTCTCGGTGTCGGTCAGGACGGCGCCGGTGTTGTCGAGCGAGTAGATGACGTTCGCGCTGAAGCGCAGCGGGATGTGCGTGTTCGACGTCGGGGCGCCGCGGAGGTCGGCCGTGGCGATGCCGCCGAACTTGGCGCTGGTGCCGCCGCCGTCGAGGCCCACCGAGCCGGTGCCGTTGATCAGCCAGAGCTCGGAGAAGAGGCCGAGGTGCATCACGTCGCCGACGGGCGCCTGGTACTTGACGCCGATGTCCGTGTCGCCGAGCACCTGGAGGAGGCCCGGGCGGTTCGCGTCGTCGCTGTTGGCGATGGCGCTGATGGCGACGTACCCGTCGAAGACGCCCTCGCCGATGTTGAAGAGCGAGGCGCCGAGCGACAGCGTGCCGCCCGTGTGCGTCAGCGTGTCACTCGTGAGCTCGGTGCCGCCGGTCGGGTTCGGGCAGGGGTACTGCTCGGTGCAGAGGAAGCCGGCCTTGAACCACTCCCCGACGAAGCCGACGCGGAACTGGCCCGGCGAGCCCGATTGCGCGTGCTGCGTGTGAAGGAGGCCGGTGCCCCCGGTGATCGTGTTCGCCTCGTCGAGGGACCGCTCGCGCGCGGCCCACGCGGCCGCCTCGGCGGCCTCCCGGGCGTCGTCCGCCTCGGGGGGCGGGGCGGCCAGGCCGTCGGCGGCCGCCGGAGGAGGAGCGGCGGGGGCGGGGGCGGGGGCCGGGCCGGGGGCCGGGGGCGGTGCGCTTCCCTGGACCGTGATGCCCGTCTGGGCTCCGGCGGACCTCGCGATGGAGGCGGCGCCCAGGAGCGCGAGGACGGCCAAGGATGAAGCGAACGCTGACGAGCGACCCATGCAGAATCTCCCTAGTCCTTCCCTGTTCCCTGTCCGAGTCTTCACCGGGTCCCAAGGCTCGCTGGGCCGTGTACCGGTCGGAGAGGAGAATGGCCGCTTCCCCGTCCTTAAGTCGGCGGAAAGGTCGGACACTGCTCCTTCGCTTGAGGCTTGTATCACCAAGGGGTGCGATCGGATCACTAACTCGCGCCGATTTTGCCTCGCTCGCGCGCTAGGATGACGGGCGCCCCAATGCCGCAGCGAGGACGAATCCTCATCGTCGACGACGAATCGAACGCGCGCGCCGCCCTGAGCGAGATCCTGCGCGAGGACGGGTTCGCGACGGAGACCGCCGCCGACGGCTTCAAGGCCCTGGGCAAGCTCGACGACTTCGCGCCAGACGTCATCCTGACGGATTTGAAGATGCCGGGGCTCGACGGCATCGCCTTCATGGAGAAGGCCCGCGCGGCGGCGCCGGGCGCGGTGTTCGTCGTCATGACGGCGTTCGGGACCATCTCCAGCGCGGTCGACGCCATGAAGAAGGGCGCCGAGAACTACCTCCTCAAGCCCCTCGACCCGGAGGCGCTGGGCGCGGTGGTCGAGCGCGCGATGGAGAAGGCGCGCCTCGTCCAGGAGGCGCGGCGCCTGCGCGACCGCCTCCGCGAGCGCAACGCGCTGAGTCACATCGTGTCGAGCGACCCGAAGATGCACGCGGTCCTCGAGCTCGTCGCGCAGGTCGGTCCGAGCCGCGCCAGCGTGCTCGTGACGGGCGAGAGCGGCACCGGCAAGGAGCTCATCGCCGAGGCGATCCACGCGGCGAGCCCGCGGGCCAAGGCGCCCTTCGTGCGCCTGCACTGCGCGGCGCTGTCCGAGTCCCTCCTCGAGTCGGAGCTCTTCGGGCACGAGCGCGGCGCCTTCACGGGGGCGTTCGCGCGGCGCGAGGGCCGCTTCAAGCTCGCCGACGGCGGGACGCTCTTCCTCGACGAGATCGGCGAGGTGCCCGCGGCCGTGCAGGTGAAGCTCCTGCGCTTCCTGCAGGAGCGCACCTTCGAGCGCGTCGGCGGGAACGAGACGCTCCGCGTCGACGTGCGCGTCATCGCCGCGACGAACCGCGACCTCGGCGCCGAGATCCGCAAGGGCGCGTTCCGCGAGGACCTCTTCTACCGCCTCAACGTCGTCGCCGTGGAGCTCCCCGCCCTCCGCGACCGCCGCGGCGACGTGCCCGCGCTCGCCAGCTTCTTCCTCCGCCGGTACGCGTCCGAGAACGGCAAGGCGATCGAGACGTTCGCCGACGACGCGCTCGCGGCGCTCCTCGAGTACCGCTGGCCCGGGAACGTGCGCGAGCTCGAGAACGTCGTCGAGCGCGCGGTCGTCCTCTGCGACGGCAACCGCATCGAGAAGAAGCACCTCTCCCCCACCGTGGTGCCCAACGACCACGGCGAGGTGCTCCCGCCGATCCCCGGCTCGACCATCGCCGACCTCGAGCGCTACGCCATCCTCAAGACGCTCGAGGCCTGCGGCGGGTCCACGTCGAAGGCCGCGACCGTCCTCGGCGTCAGCCCCCGCAAGATCCAGTACAAGCTGCACGAGTACACGCAGTCGAGCCCCGAGCCGGCGTCCAAGCCGGAGGGCGCGGTCGCCAAGGAAGACAAGCGCGCGTGAGCGACGTCGTCCTGCGCGCCGAGGGCCTCGTCAAGACGTACCGCAAGCCCTTCAGCGGGCGGCGCGTCGAGGCCGTGCGCGGCATCTCGTTCGAGGTGAAGCGCGGCGAGATCTTCGGGTACCTCGGGCCGAACGGCGCCGGGAAGACCACGTCGATCAAGATGATCACGGGGCTCATCGCCGCGACCGAGGGCACGATCGACATCCTCGGCGAGCGCGTGCCCGCCCCCGACGTGATGGCGCGCGTGGGGTTCTTGCCCGAGAGCCCGTACGTGTACCCGTACCTCTCGCCGCGCGAGTTCGTGGAGCTGTGCGGGCGCCTCAGCGGCCTGCGCGGCGCCGAGCTCGAGTCCCGCGTCGTGCGGGTCATCGAGCGGGTCGGCATCGCGCCCGCCATCGACCGCCCGGCCCGCGCGCTCTCCAAGGGCATGCTCCAGCGCACGGGGCTCGCCGCGGCCCTCGTGCACGACCCCGAGCTCCTCATCCTCGACGAGCCGATGAGCGGCCTCGATCCGGTGGGGCGCAAGGAGGTGCGCGACCTCATCCTCGAAGAGAAGCAGCGCGGGCACACCGTGTTCTTCTCGAGCCACATCCTCAGCGACGTCGAGATGCTCTGCGACCGCGTCTGCATCTTGCGCCAGGGCAAGGTCGTGGTCGCGGGCGCCCTGCGCGATCTGCTCGCGCAGGACAAGCGCCGCAGCGAGATCACGCTCGCGGCGCCTGGGGCCGAGGCCGGCCTGCGGGAGGCGCTCGCGCCCCTCGCGTCGAGGGTGCGTGAGGCGGGCGGCACGCTGGTGCTCGAGGTCGAGGGGGAAGACGCGGTGCGCTCGGTCGTCGAGCGGGCCCTCGCGGCGGGCGCTCGCCTCGAGAGCGTCACCCCGAAACGCGAGACGCTCGAGGACCTCTTCGTCCGAGAAGCGCTCTGATCGCGTCGGCGCGTCGGTGAACGGGGGCGCACCGGCGGTGCAGCGTGCTTCACCGGCCGTGAACACGCCCGCACCGGCGGGGATGCGTCCCGCACCGGTCGCCCTCGAGGCTTCACGGCCGGTGAACCTGGCTTCACCGGCCGGCGAGCCCGCGGGTCACTGGTACCCCTGCGCCTGCAGCGCGAACATCCGCGCGTACTTGCCGCCCCGCGCGACGAGCTCGTCGTGGGTGCCCGTCTCGACGATCGTGCCGTGGTCGAGCACGACGATCTGTCGGGCCATGCGCACCGTGGGAAAGCGGTGCGAGATGACGATCGTCGTCCGCCCCTCGGCGAGCTCGCGGAAGCGCTCGAACACTGCGTGCTCCGCCTCGGCGTCGAGGGCCGCGGTCGGCTCGTCGAGCACGAGGATGTCGGCGTCTTCGCGCATGAAGGCGCGGGCGAGCGCGATCTTCTGCCACTGCCCGCCCGAGAGCTCCGAGCCGCTCTGGAACCATCGGCCGAGGGGCGCGTCGAGACCGCCCGGCAGCCCGGCCACCACCTCGGTCGCGCCGCCGCGCTCCGTCGCGCGCGCGACGCGCGGCTCGTCGTCGGCGTGCTCCACGCTCCCGAAGCCGACGTTCTCGCGGACCTTGAGCTGGTACTGGTTGAAGTCCTGGAAGAGGACGCCGTAGCGCTTGCGGAGCTCCTCGGCGGGCCAGTCGCGGAGGTCGCGCCCGTCGATGACGATGCGCCCCTCGGTGGGCTCGTAGAGGCGCGTCATCAGCTTGACGAGCGTGGTCTTGCCGGCGCCGTTCTCGCCGACGAGGGCGACGCTGTCGCCGGGCGGGATGTCCAGGTTCACGTGGCGCACCGCCCACGCGTCCTTGCCCGGATAGCGGAAGCCGACGTCCTCGAAGCGGATGCCCGCCCCGCCGTGCCGCGCGAGCGGGGCGCGGCCCGGGCCGTCCGCCACGTCCTTCGCGCGCTTCGCCGAGCTCCTCGCGGTCTCGCCGTCGTCGGCGATCCGGAGGTACTCCCAGAGGTTCGACATGTAGAGGTTGTGCTCGTAGATGCTGCCGATGCCTCCGAGCGCGGACTGGAAGGCCTGCTGCCCCTGGCGGAACGCGATGACGTACATGGTCATGTTGCCGAGCGTGAGCTTGCCCGCCGCCGCCATCGCCGCCATCGCCGCGTACGCGCCGTAGAAGGCCGCCGTGCCGACGAGCGAGAGGAGCTGCGTCCAGACCGCGCGGCGCACGAAGAGGCGCCGGTCTTCCTCGTAGAACCCCTCGGACAGGCGCTCGTAGCGCTCGAGCAGGGTCGGCCCGAGCCCGAAGAGCTTCACCTCCTTCGCGTGCTCGTCGTTCGCGAGGACGTACTCGAGGTAGAGCACCTTGCGCGACTCGGGCGAGCGCCAGTTTCGCACGCGGAAGGCGAGCTTCGAGTACCGCATCTCGGCCACCGTCGCCGGCACGGTCGCGAGGGCCAGCGCGAGCACCGCCCAGCCGCTGAAGCGCACGAGGAGCGCGGCGTACCCGGCGAGCGTGACCGCGCTCTGCACGAGGCCGAAGCTCTCGCTGACCAGCGAGATCGGCCGCGACGACGCCTCGCGCCGGGCGCGCGTCAGCTTGTCGTAGAAGTCGGGGTCCTCGAAGAACTGGAGGTCGAGGCCGAGGGCCTTGCGGAGGATCGTCACGTTGATGTCGATCCCGAGCCGCGCCCCGAGGAGCGTGCGCACGAGCCCGAGCCCGCGCTGCACGAGCGCCAGGGTCACGACGACCGCGAGCTCCACGAGCACCCACCGCAGCGTCGCCTCGCGCGAGTGGGCGACCACGCCGTCGACGATGCGCTTGCCCGCGTACGCGACGCCGAGCGGCGCGACGCCCCCGGCCACGGTCATCGCGGCCAGGGCCACGGTCATCGGCGCCGACGACGACCACACGAGGCCGAGGGTGCTGCGGATGTGGCGCGCGCTCTCCCGGAGCTGGGCGGCGAAGCCCGGTGCGGGCGCGCGGGTCTCGAGCGGGGGGATCATCCGTCAGAAGGTCCCCTGCACCCCCACGATGGCGCCGCGCACGCCCTCGCCGACGCCCTTGTTTTCGCCGCCGCCGACGGGCAGCGCGAGCGGCGCCAGGGCGAGCGGCGGCAAGGGCCGGGGCCTCACCTCGACCCGCTCGGGGACGTAGGTCAGCTCCGCGTGCACGATGCCCGCGACGGCGACCACGGCGAAGCCCGCGGCGAAGAGGTTGGCCGCGTTGTACGCGTCCTCGGCGCGGTCGTGATAGCCGAACCGCGTCGGGTTGCCGGCCGCGGAGGCCTGGTTCATCTGGTTCTCGTTGTAGAGGAGGATGGCCTGGCTCACGACGTTGCCGATCACGAGCAGCGCCTGGGTGGCGAGCAGCGTGCCGCCGAGCACCATCTGTCCGTTCTGGAACTGCCCTACCCCGAACGGCAAGACCGCGAGCCAGCGCGAGTTCCGGTAGACGAGCGTCTCCTCCGACGCGAGCTTCTCGACCATCGCGAGGCGCACGGCGGCGCGCTGGCGCTCGCCCTCGATCTTGGCCCTCTCCTCCTGCGCCTGGCGCACCTTCTCGGCGAGGTTCGCCGCGAGCTCTTCGCGGAGGCGCGAGCGCGCGTCGATGAGCGCGTCGGCGGCCTGCAGGGTGACGCGGAGGGGGTCGGGCTGGTAGTCGGGCTTGTCGAGCAAGAGCTGCTCGAACACGCCGGCCGCCTCGGCCTTCTTGCCCTCGGCGAGCAGCGACGCGCCGAGGTACATGCGCGCGTCGGCGACGTTGTCCGCGTCCTTCAGGCCCCCGGTGTGCGGATCGAGGAGGGCGCGGAGGCGGCCCTCGGCGTCTTCGTACTTGTGCGCCACGTAGGCGTTGTGGGCCTTCTCGAGATCGCTCAGCGGGTCGGCGCGCGCCGGCACGACCCACGCCAGGCACGCCGCGGAGCACCAGACGGCCAGCGCGCGCGCGCGCCCGCTCGAGCTTCGAACGGAAGGCTCGGGCGGTGGGCGCACGCGGGACACGATACCGGGCGGGGGGTCCCGATCCGGCCAAAAAAAGAAGAGAGAAGACCGCCAGGAGCGCCAGGGACGCCAGGGGTGAAATCCAAGAGAAGTCTTTTTGCTTCCGACCCTGGCGTCCCTGGCGCTCCTGGCGGTCGAAATCTCTTCTCCAGCTCTGGCTACGGGAACGAGGCGCGCTTGCTCTTGGCCGCCTCGAGGCGCACCGAGACGGTCGCCCCCGTCTCAATCTGCTTGACGGTCACGGGCTCGTAAGCGCTCCGCACGGGGACCGAGTTCGTGCCGGCGCGCACGACGATCTCGGGGTGCTCCACGAGCTGGTACGTCCGTGAGACGTCTCCCTCGATGATCAGCGTCGCGGGCTGGATGGGGACCGAGACGACGAGCGTCGAGTCGCGGTCGGCCGAGTCGATCGCCAGCTGCACCGGCGTGCACACGGGACACGTAAACGCGAGGACGTGCGAGCGCGCGGCGAGGGTCAGCTCGTCGCCGGTGCTGACGCTGCGCTGGGGCTGCCCGTCGATGGAAACCGAGACGCCCATCGGCGGCTTGAGGTCGAGGGTCACCCGCCGCTCGCGCGGCGGCGGCTCGTGCGGCACGGCCGCGGGCTTCGCCTTGACGGAAAACGCGGGCGCGGCCTCCTCCGCGGCGGACGCCGAGGTCGAAGGCGCGCTCGACGCGGGCTCGCTCGGCGCCGCGCTCGACGCCGCGACGCTCCCGGCCGACGCCGCCGAAGCCCGCGCGCCGGCCGCGCTGGAAGACCGGTGGGCCGCGTACAGCGCCCCGCCCCCGGCGAGCGCGACGCCCGCCACGATCCACGCGGCCTTGCGCATCGCGCGGACGCGACGCTCGGCGCGGTTCATCCCGGAGACGATGCGGAGGAGCTCGGGGTCGTCGGGCGCGAGCGCGAGCGCCCGGTTGTAGTCGGCCGCGGCGGCGATGGCGTCGCCCTTCTTGCGCGCCTCGTTGGCGAGCGCGCAGAGGCGGTCGACGACGCGCCGGTCGCTCGCGGAGGCCGGGTCCTCGATCCAGGCCTCGAGGGCGCGCTCGGGCGCTTCGAACCCGAGGCGCGCGAGCTCCGCCGCGATCGCGTCGCGCATCGCGTTCGCGTCGGGGTAGCGGTCGGCGGCGGCCCGCGCGAGCGCGCGGTCGAGGATGCGGCTCCACGCGGCGCCGACCGACGGGCGCTCGCGCTGCGCCTCGGGATAGAGGCCGTCGAGCACCCTGCGCAGCACCTGCGCGGGGTTCGCGCCCTCGAACGGCAGGTGGCCGACCATGCACTCGTAGAGCAAGACGCCCACGCCGAACACGTCGGACCGCGCGTCGACCTCGCCTCCCTCGATCTGCTCGGGCGCCATGTGCGCCGGGCTGCCGAGCACCTGCCCCGTCGAGGTCACGCCCTGCGCGTCGAGGAGCTTGGCGATGCCGAAGTCGGTGAGCTTGACGGCGACGGACGCGTGCGGCGTCTCGTCGGGGCCGCCGCCCGCGCGCGCGGCGCTCCGCTCGACGAGCACGTTCTCGGGCTTCACGTCGCGGTGGACGACGCCGTTCGCGTTGGCGTGCGCGAGCGCCGCGAGCAGATCGAGCCCGAGCGCGGCGGCGACCTCGGCGGGCATCGCGCCCCGCTCCTGCAAGAGCTTGCGGAGCGTGGTGCCGCGGACGAGCCCCACGACCAGGTACTGGTCGGGCTCGTCGGGCTCGCTCACGTCGTACACGTCGACGATGTTCGGGTGCCGGAGCTTCGCGACCGCCTTCGCCTCCGCGTGGAAGCGCGAGACGGCCTCGCGCGAGTCGCGCAGGTGCGGGTGGATCACCTTCACGGCGACCTCGCGCCCGAGGCGCCGATCGCGCGCACGGTAGACGGTCGCCATCCCGCCGTGACCGAGCTCCTCGAGGACCTCGTACTTGGCGAGCTCGGGCATCCTCCCCTGGCGTGCCGCAGACCCCTGCATGGGGCGCGGCCGGGAGTCTACATGACGGAGGGCCCGAGCGTCAGGCCCCGGTCTAGGCGCAGGAGCTCGGTGTGGTACGCGTGGAACGCGCTCTGGTCCGGCCACGCGGGCGCGCCCGAGAGCAGCGCCTGCACGTCGCGGGCGCGGCCGCGGTCGATCGCCACGACGGCCGCGGCGTACCGCATCGCCCAGTGCACGAGCGGCGAGGCGCCGGCCGCGCGGGCCAGCACCCGCGCGTCGTCTTCGCGGCTGGCGTGGGCGAACGCGCGCGTGAGCGCGGCCAGGCCGCGGCGGAGGAGCGCCACGCGGCGGCGCGCGAAGAGGCCCGTCGCCGGCATGGGCAGCGCCTCGAGCGCCTCTGCCTTGCGGAGGGCGCCGTCGCGATCGCCCTCGAAGGTGTCGAGGAGCGTCTCGACGAAGAGCCGCTGCTCGATCGCGGCGTCCCACGCGGGCCCGCGGACCGCGCGCTCGAGCGCCCGCCGCGCCGCTTCGATCCAGCCGTAGGACGCGTACGCCGTGGCCTTGAGCAGCGGCGCCATCGTCTCGCGGTACGGCACGCGCTCGATCGAGCCTTCCCACGTGCCGATGACGCGCTCGACGTCGCCCGACATGAGGAGCTTGCGCATGCGCCAGCGCCCGAGCACGGCCGGCGCGACCAGCAGCGCGGCGAGCGCGAGCAGCGGGGCGAGGAGCCGCGAGTCCCGCGCGATCATCTGCGCGGCGAGCACGGCGCTCATCGCCGCGACGACCACCGGAAAGAGCGCCATCGCCCGGCCGCCCCGACCGGACCGGCGCCGGGGCGAACGCGACGGCCGCTGCGAGCGCGGGGGCACGGGAGGCGAAGGCGGCGGGCGCGATGGCGGAGGTGGCATCGGAAGGGTCGGCGTCGAACTCGAGGCGCGAAGGGCGCGCCGTACCCTCGAACTTAAACGCTGCGGGCGCAAGCGCAACACGTTGAGTTGAGGGAGACCCCCGTCTACCCTGGGCCTGTCATGCGCACCGAAAAGGACGTCGAAGCGTATTTGCTCCGCTCGAATCGTCGCTTTCGCGCCCTCGACGGGCGCGAAGGGTCCGGCGGCGGCGGCAGGGAGAGCGGCCGGCGCACCTTCGTGGTCGACTCGGGCGAGCGCACGCCGGCCATCGCGGTGTACGTCGACCCCCCGCTCGTCATCCTGCGGGTCCACGTCGGGGACCTCACCGGCGCGGCGGGTGGGGCGGACGCGGCGCTCTTCCGCAAGCTCCTCGAGCTCAACGCGCGGCAGCTCGTGCACGCGAGCTACGGCATCGAAGACGCGCACGTCGTCCTCTCGAGCGCCCTCGAGCTCGAGAACCTCGACTTCAACGAAATTCAGGCCACCTTGGACGAGATTGACCTCGCGCTCGCGCAGCAGGTCTCGCTCCTGGGCGAGATCGCCAAGGGCGCCCTCAAGACCAACCTCGGTTGAGCACCAAATGGGAATTTTCAGCCGCCTCGCGCAGCTCATCAGAAGCAACCTGAACGACCTGATCAGCCGCTCGGAAGATCCCGAGAAGATGCTCAACCAGGTCGTTTTGGACATGAACAACCAGCTCGTCGAGGCCAAGAAGCAGGTGGCCGCGTCGATCGCCGACGAGAAGCGCCTCGCCAAGCAGTTCGACACCGAGGCGGCGAACGCGCAGGAGTGGGAGCGGAAGGCGATGCTGGCCCTCCGCGCGGGGAACGAGCCGCTCGCCAAGGAGGCGCTCGCGCGCAAGCGCGAATACGACGAGCTCACCGCCACCCTCAAAGACCAGTGGACGAAGCAGAAGGCCGCCGTCGATCAGCTGAAGAAGGCCCTTCGGATGCTGAACGACAAGATCGAGGAGGCCAAGCGCAAGCGCAACGTCCTCATCGCCCGGAAGAAGCGCGCCGAGGCCCAGCGCGCCATTCAGGAGACGATGAGCGGCCTCCGCGACCAGAGCGCGTTCGAGACCTTCGATCGCATGTCGCAGAAGATCGACCAGCTCGAGGCCGAGGCCGAGGCCGAGTCCGACCTCGCCGAGGAGTACACCGGCGACACCCTCGCCTCGCAGTTCCAGCAGCTCGAGCGCACCCACTCGGGCGAGGACGACCTGGTCGCGCTGAAGCGCAAGATGGGCATGCTGCCCCCCGAGGAGGCGCACGAGCCCGCGCAGCCCGTCCAGGCTCGCGTCGAGGCGTCCCCTCCGGTCACGCCCGCCGCGTCGAAGAGCGACCAGGACGAGCTCGCAGCCGCGCTCGAAGAGATGGAAGCCGAGCAGGTCGCGGGCGAAGAGAAGCGCAAAGCCGGCCGCTAGAGCGACCGTAGAGGGGCGCTAGGTCTGTGATACCACGGAACGAGTGGTTGCCGCCCAGCTCGCCGAGCCACCGCCCCCGCAAGCCCTCGTGCACACCGAGAGCGCCGAGTCCCTCCTCGGCCGGCTCGGGACCGATCCGTCCGCGGGGCTGAGCGAGGCGGAGGCCGAGAGGCGGCTCGCGCAGGACGGGCCGAACGCGCTGCCGAAGCCCGTCGGCAAGAGCGCGCTCGCGCGACTCCTCGAGCAGTTCGCGAACCCCATCGTCCTCACGCTGCTCGCGGCCGCCGTCATCGCGCTCATCGACGGGGCGAGCCGCGCGAACCAGCCGGTGCTCGTGCGCTTCGGCGACGCGACCGCGATCCTCCTCATCGTCGGGATCAACGCCGTCCTGGGGTTCGCCCAGGAGCGGCGCGCCGAGGCGGCCCTCGCCGCGCTCGAGACGATGCAGACGCCGCACGCCCGCGTGCGCCGCGGGGACGCGCAGCGGACGCTGGCCGCGACGCAGGTCGTCGCGGGCGACGTCCTCGAGCTCGAAGCGGGGGACGCGGTGCCCGCCGACGCGCGCTTGCTCCACACGATCGGGCTCTTCGTCGAGGAGAGCGCGCTCACCGGCGAGAGCGTGCCCGTCGAGAAGGACTCGCGCGCGGCCGTCGCGGACGACGCCCCGCTGGGCGATCGCGCGACGATGGTCTTCGTCGGGTCGAACGTCGTGCGCGGCAAGGCGCGGGCGGTGATCGTCGCGACGGGACCGCGCACGGAGCTCGGGCGCCTCTCGGCGCTCATCCACCAGCCGCGCGACCGCACGACGCCCCTCGAGGAGAAGCTCGACTCGTTCGGCCGGCGCGTCCTCTGGGGGTGCCTCGCGCTCTCCGCGATCCTCTTCGCGCGCGGGATGCTGCGGGGCGACCGCAAGTGGCACGAGCTCCTCCTCGAGGCGGTGAGCCTCGCCGTCGCCGCGATCCCCGAGGGGCTCCCGGCCATCACCACGATCACGCTGGCGCTCGGCATGCAGCGCATGGCGAAGAACGGCGCGATCATCCGCAAGCTCGCCGCGGTCGAGACGCTCGGCGCGGCGACCGTCATCTGCACCGACAAGACCGGCACGCTCACGCAGAACGCGATGACCGTCCGCGAGGTGTACGCGGGCGCGGCGCGGTACTCGGCCACGGGCGGCGGGTACGATCCCAGGGGCGCCGTGCTCGACGCGGGCGGCCGGGAGGTCGCGACGCCGCTGCGCGCGCCCGAGGGCTCGCTCCTCCGCCTCCTCTCGACGATTTCCCTGCGCAACAGCGCTGTCCTCCAGCACCGCGGCGGCGCGTGGACCGTCCAGGGCGACCCCACCGAGGGCGCGCTCCTCACGCTGGCCGCGAAGGCGGGCGTCTCGCGCGAGGCGATCACCAGCTCGCACCAGGTCGTGAAGGAGCTGCCCTTCGACGGCGATCGCAAGCGCATGACCATCGTCGCGCTCGACGAGGCCGGCAACGAGGTCGCGCACTCCAAGGGCAGCGCCGACGTGCTCCTCCCCCTCTGCACCGACTTCGACACCGACGACGGCAGCAAGCCGCTCGACGCCGAGTCGCGCCGCGCCATCCTCGACGAGGCCGAGCGCATGAGCAACCAGGCCCTGCGCGTCCTCGCCGTGGCCCGCCGCGACCTGGGGCGCCGGTCTCGGTCCATGCCGCCGCCCGACGCCGGGCAGAGCAGCATCGACATCGAGGACCGCCTCACCTTCCTGGGCCTCGTCGGCATGGTCGACCCGCCCCGCGACGGCGTGAAGGAGGCGGTGGCGCGCTGCGCCGAGGCGCACGTGCGCGCCGTGATGATCACCGGCGATCACAAGCTGACGGCCGTGGCCATCGCGAAGGAGCTCGGCCTGTGGGACGAGAGGGCCATCGCGCTCACCGGCGCCGAGCTCGAGAAGCTCAGCGACGAGGAGCTCGTGGGCCGCATCGAGGACGTGCGCGTCTTCGCGCGCGTGACGGCGAGCAGAAGCTTCGCATCGTGGCGGTGTTCAAGCGCTGCGGCCACGTCGTGGCGATGACCGGCGACGGCGTGAACGACGCCCCGGCGCTGCGCGAGGCGCACATCGGCGTCGCGATGGGGAAGAACGGCACCGACGTCGCGCGCGAGGCCGCCGACATGGTCATCGCCGACGACAACTTCGCGACGATCGTCGAGGCCGTCCGCGAGGGGCGCGCCATCTGGCGGAACATCCAGAAGTTCATCTTCTTCCTCCTCTCGTCGAACGCGGGCCTCCTCTTCGCGGTGTTCGCGGTGAGCTTCTTCACCGGGCTGCCGCCGCTGACGCCGCTGATGATCCTGTGGATCAACCTCGTGACGAACGGGCTGCCCGCGCTGGCCCTCGGCGTCGACGAGCCCGACCCCACGCAGATGCGCGAGCGCCCCCGCCGGAGCAAGAGCGGCCTCCTCGAGGGGCGCGACTGGCTCGCGATGACGGCGGTCGGCGCCTGGATGGGCGGGGCTGCGATGGTCGCGTACCTGGCGCCCCTCCAGCCCGCCGGCAGCGACCCCCTGGGCGTCCACGGACGCGCGATCGCGTTCTCGCTGCTCGCGCTGAGCCCCCTCTTCCACGCGTTCAACTGCCGCTCGGCCATCGCCTCGATGTTCTCGGCGCGGCCCATCTTCCCGCTGGCGCTCGTGGGGGCGGTCGTGCTCAGCGCCGCTATCCACCTGACGGCGGTGCTCGTCCCGAGCCTGCGCCCGGTCTTCCGCACCTTCCCGATGACGGCGACGGAGTGGTCGGCGCTCCTCCTCCTGTCGGCCTCGATCATCCCGGTGGTCGAGGCGTTCAAGGCGGTCGACCGCGGCGTGCGCAAAACGCGAGGCGACGGCCGCGGCGAGGCGCACGAACCGGCTTGATCTCTTGCTATCGTGGGGGAATGCGCCACGCGCCCCTCGCCGCTTCGATCGTCCTGGCCCTCGGCGCGTCCGCCTGCGGAGGCGGCGCCAGCGGGGTGGAGGCGACCGCGCCCGCGGCCGCGCCGCCCGCCGACTCCGACCCCGGGTTCAGCGACTACGCGGCCGCGAAGGGCATCCAGACGCTCAACGGCGGCGGAGGCGGCGATGCGCCGGAGGTCACCGCCGACGGCCTGCGCCTCGAGGCGCTCGACAAGGACAAGCCGGTCAAGCTCGACGGCGTGCCCGCCGAGTGGCCGCCCTCGCCCGCGCCGCCACCGTCGTGCGCGGCTCGGCGCCCGTCGCGATGACCATCGGCCTCCAGTACGACGACGCGAAGCTCTACGTCGCCGCCGTCATCAAGGACGGCGCGTTCGCGGTCGGCCGCGACCACGTCTCGCTCGTCCTCGCCGTGCCGCTCCCCAGCGCGAGCTACGCGACGATCGACCTCGGGCTCTACGCCGGCAAGCCCGGCGAGAGCGAGGGCAGCGTGCGGTACGGCGCGCGCGGCAACGTGCCGGGCGCCAAGATCGTCGAGGCCCCGGACGCGGGCGGGTACACCTTCGAGGCGGTCATCCCGTGGAGCGCTCTCCCCGAGGCGCGCTCCACGCGCGTCGGCATCCACGGCGTCGCGCGGTACGTGAAGGCCGACAGCGGGATCGCCACGGGCCCGGTCGATCTCCAGCACCCGGCCTCGATGGCGTGGATCCCCAGCGAGCCGGAGCTCTCGATGATCGAGCAGTTTCTCGCGCCGCGCGGCCTCACGAAGGCCGCTCCGAGCTTCGACGCGGTGGCCGACCTCACCGGCGACGGCATGCGCGAGCGCATCGCCGTCTTCGACCGCTACCTGACCATCTGCGGCAGCGCGTACCTCGGGGGCACGGGCTTCTTCTACCGCGACCTCGGCGGGGACCTCGTGCGCCTCGACGTGCGCGACGCGACGGGCCGCGGCAAGGGCGACGTGGTCGTGCGCCGCCGCGCCACCGTGGGCGACGCGACGCGCGAGTACCTCGAGGTCGTCTCCGCGCCGAACAACAACGAGGAGCCGCGCGTCGTCTTCGCCCACGAGATCGAGGTGCGGCAGTCCGACAAGCACATCGCCAACTCCGTGCGGCTCTCCCGCGGCGAGATCGAGGTGGCGGTCGAGCCCGCGACGAACTGGGACCCGCTCTCGTACCAGGAGCCAATCGCGAGCGACGTGGAGCCGATCCTCTTCCCGTGGGGCGGGGTGAAGTCGCAGACGTGGCGCTTCGACGGGACGCACTTCGTGAAGGCGCACGAGGTGGCGCAGAAGGAGCAAATCCCGGGCGCGACCGTCGACGCGCACGGCGTCCAGCACCTGCCGGCGCACCCCGCGGAGCCGCCCACGCCGAAGGTGTCCCGCGGCGGGAGCCTCGGCGAGTCGATGCTGGAGCAGTACCGGCGCGACCGCGGCATCCCCGCTGACGTCTCCGCGAAGACCGACCTCCGGGTGCAGGTCACGGGCGACGCGCGGCCCGAGCGCGTCGTCCTGCTCGGCCGCGACATCGTCATCTTCGGGCCGGGCTTCAAGGACGGGAGCGGCTACAGCTTCCTCACGCTCGCGCAGTTCGAGGACGCGGCCGACGTGACCGAGCTCTCGGCGCGCGACCTCACCGGCGACGGCAACGCCGACCTCGTCGTGCGCGGGGTGCGGCACATCCACGCCGACGGGGGCGTCGTCGACTCGGAGGTGCTCTTCGTCTACCAGGTCTCGGCCGACGCGATCACGCGCGTCTTCGGCATCGAGACGGCGCGCGAGCGCGGCGGCAAGCGCGTGCAGGGGCTCGTGCAGTTCATCCCCGCCCCCGGCAACAAGACGTTCGACGTCCTCTCTGCGGCGGGCCGCGCGACGGGCTGGAGCGAGAAAAGCTACCCGTGGGCGCAGGACACGCCGGGCAGCGGCGACGTCGAGCCGCTCGTCCTGCCCTGGGGCGGCATCCACGCGGTGCGCTACCGGTGGAACGGCAGCACCTTCGCAGAACTCGCCCCATAACCGGGCGATACCTTCGCGATCCCGCCGCCGGGGGTCGTCAACGTACGGGAGTACGTTTCCTCGCCCCGTCGACGGGCTCGCTCGGTCTCGCCCGGTTATGGGGCGAGTTCTGGCCTGCCCGGGGGACGGGGCTCGCTGGATTTGTTGGATTTAGTGTTTGTGGGCCGCGAACGGGTCGCCGACGTCGTCGATGCCGGCCGGCGCGGCCGCGGGCGCGCTCTTCGGCGCGGTCCATGTCGCCTCGAGCGCGAGGGACTGGCGCGGGCTGGCGCCGTCGACCTTCACGGTCTTCGTCTTGTAGCCCTTGCGCGCGATGACGAGCGTCGCGGCCTCGCCCTCCGCGAGGTGCAAGAGCACGGGCGCGGGCCCCAGGTCGGCGCCGTCGCGGGTGACCTCGGCGTCCCCGGGCGTCACGCTCACCACCACCTCGTGGAGCACGGGCGCGACCGCCGCGGCGGCCGGCGGCGCGGGCGCGAGCTGCGCCGGCGGCGGCGCCGGAGGCGGGGCGACCGCCGGCGGCGGCGCGCTGGCCGCCTGGCCGGTCTGGGCGGGCGCGCTCGGGCTGCGCGCGAGGACGACGCCGACGATGGCCACGACGGTTCCGACCGCGCCGATCGTCGCGTAGAGCGGCCACTTGCCCGCGCGCGACCGGTGCGCCGGGGTCGCGGGCACCGGCTCGGGCATGCCCGGCACGCCGCCGCGGAAGTAGTCGGCCGGGACGTTGAAGCCCCCCGAGCGCGCCATGAGCTCCCCGACGGCGGCCGGCAGCGAGCCGGCTTCGAGCTTCTCGAGATCGGCCACGACCTCGTCCATCGTCGCGTACCGGCCCTCGGCCTTCTTCGTGAGGCACTTGAGGACGATCGCGTCGAGCCCCGGCGGGATGTCGATCTCCGGCACGAGCGCGCGCATCGGCACGGGCGCCTTGTACATGTGCTGCGTGAGGATCCCCATGAAGTTGTCGGCGTCGAAGGGGACCTTGCCGCTCGCCATCTCGTAGAGGATGACGCCGAGCGCGTAGATGTCCGTCCGGTGGTCGACCGCCGCGCCCGCGGCCTGCTCGGGGCTCATGTAGTGGGGCGTCCCGAAGACGCTGCCGGCGCGCGTCATCTTCTTCGTCGCGCTCCCGACCTTCGCGATCCCGAAGTCGAGGATCTTCACGAAGTCGCGCTGCCGGCCGCGCGTGATGAGCATCACGTTGTCGGGCTTGAGGTCGCGGTGGACGATGCTGGCGGCGTGCGCCGCGGAGAGCCCCTGGGCGATCTGCTTGGCGATCCCGCAGAGGCGCTGCACGGGCAGCGGGCCCTTCGCGTCGGTGAGCAGCGACCCGAGGCTCACGCCGTCGAGGTACTCCATGACGAAGTACGTCGACCCGTCGGGGAGCTGCCCGAAGTCGCTGATGTCGACGATGTGCTGGTTGCCGATCGCGCTGGCGGCCCGCGCCTCCTGGAGGAAGCGCTCGTTGAGCTCGTGGTCGTTGGCCTTGTCGCCGCGCAGCACCTTGATGGCGACGCGCTTGTCGATCACCCTGTGCCGCCCCGCGTAGACCACGCCCATCCCGCCCTCGCCGAGCAGGCGCTCGATCGTGTAGCGGCCGTCGATGGTCATGCCGACGAACGGATCGAGCGGGCGCGCGACCCCGGCCTCCGCCGGGCGCGCGGCTTCGACGGCGCCGGACGACGCGGTCGACGCGAGGGAAGGCGCTCCTTCGGCGGGCGTGGCCCTGCCCGGCGCGGGCGTGTCTCCCACGCCGATCGTCACGGGCTGCGGCGCCGTATCGTCCCCATGCTTCTTTCCTTCAGCCCTCGGAGCGTCGCTCATGGGTCCTCATCAAAGGCCGAGAGTACGAGATCTCACAACTCTCACGAAGCAAGAAGCGAGCCCCTCCAGCAGCCAGCGCGCACCCGCGCGCCACCATTGTGCCGGGGTGCGCGGGCTTGCGACCCGCCCTCGCACTCCCCCACGCCTGCCGCCCCACGCGCGGGGTCGCGCGCTCGCGCATCTGCGAGGTGAACCGCGCGAGCCGAGGCTGCCGCGCACGCCGGCGACGGCCCGCGCCGGTCGGCGCCGCGACGAGCCGGTCCTGACCTGCCTCGCACATTTTGCAGCCCAACCGTCCCCGTCGCCATGCGGCGCCGCGGGGCGCGTGCGCGCCCGCGCTCCGCGCCCGGATCCGTGATACGAGCCCGAATCTCGATGGGCTACCCCCTCACCGTCGCGCTTCGCTACATGGCGTCGAAGAAGCGCAGCATGATCTCGATCAGCACGGCGCTGGCCATCGGCGGGGTGCTCATCGGCGTCGCGGCCCTCACGATCGTCATGAGCGTGACGGGGGGCTTCCAGGAGCAGTTTCGCGAGAAGGTCCTCGGCGTGAACGCCCACGTCCTCGTCCTCAAGTACTCGATCGACTTTCGCGAGTACCGCGACGTGATGAAGAAGATCGAGGGCGTGCCCGGCGTCGTGGGCGTGGCCCCCTTCGTCATCAACCCGATGATGGTCACGCACGGCGAGCACACGGCGACCGGCGTGCTCTTGAAGGGCGTCGACCCCGAGCTCATGCCGAAGGTGCTCGATCTGCCGCGGTACGTCGTCGAGGGCAGCCTCGCGGGCCTTCGCCGCCCCGGCGCCGCGCCCCCCGAGCGCCCCGCCGACGCGCTCCGCGACCCGCTGCGGGACGCGATCGATCAGGCGCCCCCGAGACCCCGCGACGCCGACGCGGACGCGGGGGGCGATTCGCTCCTTCAGCTGATGCGCCGCGAGGTCGAGGCCGACATGGAGCGCGCCGAAGCAGGCGCGCCCGCGGCGTCCGCGCCGGCCGCCGCGGCGCCTGCCCCGCCGAGAGGCGGCCCCCAGGGCGACGTCACGCCGACCGGCGGATACAAGAGCCGGCTGCCCGATGACGACGACCTCCCCGACGCCATCGATCCCGACCCGTGCAAGAGCCCCGCGCAGGTCGAGAAGATGGCGGGCATCGTCATCGGCCGCACCCTGTCGAAGCAGCTCGGCGCCGGCCTCGGTGACTGCGTGCAGGTGACCTCGCCGCAGATCGGCATGTCGTTCGGCAGCGGAGCGCGCGCCCCGGTCGCGAAGAGCTTCCGCGTGGTCGCCATCTTCGAGGCGGGCTTCGATCAGTACGACTCGAAGCTCGTGTACACCGACCTCTACGAGGCGCAGGCCTTCTACGAGTACGGCGACAGCGTGACGGGCGTCGAGATGAAGGTCGACGACATCGACAACGCCCACGCCATCGCGCGCCGCATCGACGCGCTCCTCGACAACGGCATCTACCACACCATGGACTGGCGCGAGCTGAACCATGGGCTCTTCACCGCGCTCAGCATCCAGAAGTTCGGGATGAGCGCGGCGCTCTTTCTCATCATCGTCGTCGCCGGGTGCACCGTGATCGCGACGATCGTGATGGTGGTGCTCGAGAAGAAGAAAGAGATCGCCATCCTGAAGGCGCTCGGGGCCACGGACGACGCCGTCCTTCGCATCTTTCTCTACCAGGGCGGCATCATCGGCCTGGTGGGAACGGCCCTCGGCTTGCTGCTCGGCTGGCTCTGCTGCCGATTCCTGCTCGTCTATACCTTTCCGCTCGACCCGAAGGTCTACTTCATCTCGCGGCTGCCCGTGTCGATGCACCTCTTCGAGTTCGTGACGCCGGCCATCCTCGCGGTGTTCATCTGCCTCGTGGCGACGATCTTCCCCGCCCTCTACGCGGCGCACCTGCGCCCGGCAGACGGCCTGCGCGCGGAATGACGCAGCCCACCGGTGACCCGAAAGCACGTCGCGACGACACGGGAAACAGGAGAGGTCGCGTTGACCGGCCGGATGCGGCCCTGATAGAAGTCCGTCGAGGCACCCGGGTGCCATCTTCCCGGAAAGGCAGATAGCGTCGCATGCGCTGGCTCGTAGAGGTGACGTCACTCGGCAAGACCGAGAAGGACTCGCTCTACGTCGATGCCGATACGTGGCAGAAGGCGCTGCAGGTCGCGCGTACGCTCCGCGGCGAGTCCGACCCGATGAGCGGCTTTTCGATCGAGCTCCTCGAAGAGGGCTGCCGCGCCGTCGATCCGGTCACCCGCATGAGCTACGAGGTCCAGCGCGCTCAAGACGGGCGTCCCGCCCCGGTGCGGCCGTCGATGGCCCCCGCCGTGCCCCAGCCGGCGGCCGTCGCGCCGGTGATCGACGGCGCGCCGCGCTCCCGCGGTCCGGTGTCGACCCGGCCGCCGATCTCGGCGAGCGCGACGATGATGCTCGGCGGCCCCCCGTCCGCCGCGCCGCCTCCCCCGTCGTCGTCGCTCCCTTCGCAGAATCCTCTCCAAGCGCGAGCAAGACGCGACCGAGGCCCTGCCGCTCACCTACCGCGAGTACGTGTTCGTCGTGCCGCCGGGGTCGACCGACATGGCCGCCGCGACGTTCGTCCAGGCGCAGCTCGGGCTCATTCGCGCGGCGCTCGAGCGGGTGCCCGCGGGCAAGCTCGTGAACCTCGCGGTCTTCGACGTCACCTTCCAGGGCCGGCCGCCGGTCCCGCCGCTCGCGACCCTCTCCTGGAAGGACTGGCGAGGCGTCGCGCAGGTCTCCTTCCCGCGCCAGCCGGGGCGCGCGCCCATCACGATTCCGATGGGCGGCCCGCTCTCGGCCGCCGAGATGCCTTCGCCGGCGCCCGCGGTCGCGCCGGCCCCCGTCTCGGTCTCGTACTCGGCGCCCGCGCCGCGGTCGGTCCCGGCGCCCGCCCCGAACCCGTTCGTCGCCCCGCAGGCGGCGCCCGCCGCGAACCCGTTCGTCGCCCCGCAGGCGGCGCCCATCGCGAACCCGTTCGTGCCGGCGCAGCCGGTCGTGGCCCCGCAGCCCGTCGTGGCCGTGCATCAGGCGGCGCCGGCGCAGCCGGTCGTCGCGCCGAACCCGTTCGCGCCCGCGGCCGATCCCTTCGGTCCGGCCTCGGTCCGCGCCGCGCAGCCGATCTCCGCGCCCTCGCCCTTCATCCCGGCGAGCCCGAACTTCGAGACGCCGGCCCCCCCGTACGGCCGGCCCGTCGCCTCGCCGCTCGCGCCGCCGGTCGCGCCGGTCGGCGTGGCCGGTCCGCCCTCGTCGCCCGGCCCGCCGAGCTCGCGCCGCGTCCACGGCGAGGACCTCATCGCAGACCTCTTCGAGTCGATGCACGAGCTGCACTTCGCGCGCGACGCGGTCGAGGGCGGCGACTTTTGCCTCGCGCTGGCGCTCACGAAGCTCCCGTCGCAAGCGGGCATCGTCGAGCTCTACGACATCGACCGTCGCGAGTTCCTCGTCGCGTGCACGCGGGGCGACGGCGCGCGCCAGCTCCTCCTCCGCCGCTTCCCGGAGACCGACGCGATGCTCTCGGCGGCCATGCGCAAGCGCCGGGCGCTCGTCTTGCCGGACGCGGCCCAGACCGAAGCCGCGACGAACGAGCGGTACGTCGCCCTCGGCGGCGCGCGCAGCGTGATCGTCGCGCCGGTCATGCTCCAGGGCCGGTTCCTCGGCGCGATCGAGCTCGTGAACCCGGCCGACGGCGAGCCGTTCACCGAGTCCGACGGCAACGCGCTGACCTACATCGCCCAGCAGCTCGCCGAGTTCGTGGCCGAGCGGGGGATCGTCACCGACCCCGAGCGCATCGGCGCGCGGCCCCTTTAAAGCCTAGACTGGCGCCCGATGGCGCGCTGGCGGGAGAAGCTCACGAGCATCGTGCTCCTCCCGGCGGTCCTCGTGGCCGTCGGCATCCTCGCGTACTTCACCTTCCGCACCACCCTCCAGGTCGAGCGCCTCCGCCAGCAGTCCGTCCTCGAGGCGACCCTGGGCCTGGCCAACGAGAAGGCCGAGCGCCTCGATCAGCGCATCATCGAGCAAGACGACGTCATCTTCTCGATCGCCGATCCGGCCCGACTCTCGGAGATCCCCCAGCGCTGGCTGCCGACCGCCCAGCGCGAGACGCCCGCCGTGCGCGCGGTCCTCGTGCTCGACGAGGCGTACACCGTGGTGGCGTTCGCCTCCCGCGTGGGAGGAGCCTTCGCCGAGGAAGAGGCCTTCCGCCGGCTGCTCGTGCAGCGGATGCGCGCCGACATGGACCTCGGAAAGATCGTGCCCGACCAGCTCCGGCACCTCCACCACGAGTATCGGGGGCAGAGCTACCTCGTGAGCTACTGGCAGCGCTCGGTCGTCACGCCCTCCGTCGAGGGCGACGCCCGCGAGGCGGCCCGCCCGCACCGGTACCTGGTGGTCGCGTGGTACGACCTCGGCCGCATCGTGCGCGACGCGATGCCTTCCCTCTTCTCGGAGGCGGCCACCCCGAGCCGCGTGAACGTCGTCGACGAGAGCGGGCGAATCGTCTACGGGCCGTCGCTGCGGAGCGGCGAGTTCACGGTCGGCGTGCGCTTCCCCACGACGCTCTACGGATGGCGCCTCCAGGTCTCGCCCAGCGCGAGCGACGAGCTCACCGCGCGCGTGCGAAACCGCGCGCTGCTCGAGCTCCTCATGGTGGTGCTGTCGTGCGCCGTCATCGTCCTCGGCGTCGCGACCGTCCTCCTGGCCGCCGCCAAGGAGCGGCGCACCTCGGCGCTGAAGAGCGAGTTCGTGGCGAACGTGAGCCACGAGCTCAAGACGCCGCTCGCGCTCGTCCGCATGTTCGGCGAGATGCTCCAGTCGGGCCGGGTGACCAGCGAGGCGAAGCGCCAGCAGTACCTCGACATCATCGTGAGCGAGAGCGAGCGCCTCTCGGCGCTCATCGAGAACGTGCTCGACTTCGCGCGGGTCGAGCGCGGGCGGCAGGCGTACGAGCTCACCGAGGGGAGCGTCGGGGAGGCGGTCTCGAAGGCCGTCAACGTCTACCGGCACCGCGCCGAGTCCGAGGGCATCGGGCTCGTGGCCGACATCGAGCCGGACCTGCCGAGGACGCGCATCGACGACCGCGCGATTCAGCTCGCGGTCATCAACCTCATCGACAACGCGCTCAAGTACGCGCCCGGCACGGGCATCGTGACCGTGCGGGCCGGCCGCGAGGACGGAGCGGTCGTGGTGCGCGTGGTCGACAGGGGGCCCGGGGTGCCCGTCGAGGAGCGCGAGCGCATCTTCGAGCGCTTCGTCCGCGGCTCGACGGCGCGCGGCCAGCCAGCCGTCGACGGAAGCGCGGCGGGCCTCGGCGGGGGCGCCTTCGCCTCGGGCGGCTTCGGCGAGGGGTCGGCGACCAACGCCCGCCGCGTGCGCGGGAGCGGCATCGGGCTGGCGCTGGTGAAGCACATCGCCGAGAGCCACGGCGGCCGCGCCTGGGTCGAGGGCGACGGGAACGGCACGAGCGTCGCGCCTGGGGCGAGCTTCGCCATCTCGATCCCGGTGGAGTGAAGCGCTCTCCCCGCGCTCCGCCCCCCGCTCGTCCTGTCTTCCTTCCCGTCACCGCCGGCTGTCCCCCGACACGCACAGGTCGTCGTACCGGCCCCTGGTTGACGTCGCAATCGTGCTAGATATCGTGGACGTTATCTTGCAGGGCTTTTTCTGGCGAAGTTTTGGGCGATGCCCGAGTAGCTCGCCGCTGGCCGCCTACGCGGCCACCTGCAGGCGGATTGGAAACGGAGGCGCGTGAGTTTTCGCATGGCGAATGAGGAAGCGAAGCTGTTTGTGGCGGGTCTGCCGGACAGCATCTCGGAGGACGTGCTCAAGCAGCTCTTCGAGGCGACGGGCGGAAAGGTCGTGGGCGTCAGTCTGCCCAAAGACCGGCTGACAGGTCGGCCTCGTGGTTTCGGGTTCGTGACGCTCGCGACCCCCCAGGAGGCGCAGAGTGCACGTGACGCGCTCGATGGGTCCATCCAGGGCGGCAAGTCGATCTCCGTTCGTCCCTTCCAGGCCGAGCCTCCGAAGCGCGACGCGATGGGCGCCGGCGGTCCCGGGGGTCCCCGCATGGGCGGCGGTCCGGGGGGTCCTCCCGGCGGCCCGCGCGGTCCCGGAGGCCCCCAGGCGCCCGACCGCACGCTTTACGTCGGAAACCTCCCGTACGACACCACGCAGGAAGAGGTGCAGGTCCTCGTGAACGGCGCCGTCGCCGACAGCGTGGTCCGCGTGCACCTGCCCATGGACGCCGACGGGCGCAAGCGTGGGTTCGGCTTCGTCACGATGGCGAGCCCCGAGGCCGCGAAGAGCGCGGCCGACGCGCTCCGCCAGGCCGACCTTCGCGGCCGGCGCCTCGTCGTGAACCTGGCTCATCCCAAGGGCGAGCGTCCGGCGCGACCCGAGGGCGGCGGCGGGGGCGGCGGTGGCTTCGCGGCGCCCTTCCCTCCGTCGTTCGGCGGGGGTGGCGGGGGCGGCGGTGGGGGTGGCGGCGGCGCGCCGAGCGGCCCGCCTCACCGGAAGGCCGGCGCGCACGAAGAGCGGCGAAAGCGCTCCTTCGAAGACGGCGGCGGTCCCCGGAACAAGAGTAAGCGCGGCGAGCGCGAAGAGCGCGGCGGCGCGAACACCCGCTTCGACTACGGCGACGACGACGATAAGTAAGCGAGCGAGCTCGGCTCGCGGGCCTCGAGCCCCCGCGCGAGCGGGGCCGAGCCCCCTCGAGTCCCTCACCGCCCACGGCCCCACTTGACGGAGCCGCCAAGGTGAGCAAATCTCCGCGGCCCCCGAAATGGGGCTTTGACAGGGTTTTCCCATGCGCGACCTCATCAAGATGACCTGCGGCAACTGCGGCCGGGCCAACTACACGACGACCAAGAACAAGCGGACCATGTCCGAGAAGTTCGAGATCAAGAAGTTCTGCCCGGTCTGCCGAAAGCACTTCGACCACAAGGAAGGCAAGATCTCGAAGGGCTGATTTCGGCCCGTTCGAGCGTCTTTTCCCCGGCAGGCGACCGCGCGCCCCGCGCGTGGTCTGCCCGCCGAGGCGCCGGGGCCACGAGGCGCGGGCGCATCTTCGACGCCGTTCGGTTGAGGCCGGGTAGCCACCTGTGGTACAAGTCTTCGTTCCCCTCGGGGAACTGGGCTGACGGCAGTACGATACCGACGACCCGCGTGGCACTGGGGCCCGCGGACTCCCCTTCAACGCACTCGCGGCAAGGAGCGCCCGCGCCATGATCTTCGACTGGCTTCACGGCCTGTTCTCGAACGATCTCGCGATCGATCTCGGAACCGCGAACACGCTGATCTACGTGAAGGGCAAGGGCATCGTCTCGTGCGAGCCCTCCGTCGTCGCCGTCCAGAAGGACGCGCGGGGCGGGAACAAGGTCCTCGCGGTCGGCCGCGAAGCCAAGGAGATGCTCGGTCGAACGCCGGGCAACATCCGCGCGGTGCGCCCCCTGCGCGACGGCGTCATCGCCGACTTCGAGATCACCGAGGCGATGCTCCGCTACTTCATCGCCCGCGCCCACAGCCGGCGCACCCTGGTGAAGCCGCGCATCATCATCTGCGTCCCCTTCGGCATCACCGAGGTCGAGAAGCGCGCCGTGAAGGAGAGCGCCGAGAGCGCCGGCGCCCGCGAGGTCTACCTGATCGAGGAGCCCATGGCGGCGGCGATCGGGGCCGGCCTCCCGATCACCGAGCCGAGCGGCAACATGATCGTCGACATCGGCGGCGGCACGACCGAGGTCGCGGTCATCTCCCTCGCCGGCATCGTGTACTCGCAGAGCGTCCGCGTCGGCGGCGACAAGATGGACGACGCCATCGCGGCGTACCTCAAGCGCAAGTACAACCTCGCCATCGGCGAGCAGACGGCCGAGCGCATCAAGATCCAGATCGGGAACGCCTACCCGATGGAGAAGCAGCTCACGACCGAGGTCAAAGGTCGCGACCTCGTGGCGGGCGTGCCGAAGACCGTCATCGTCAACAGCGACGAGACGCGCGAGGCCCTCACGGAGCCCATCCACGCGATCGTCGAGGCGGTGCTGACGGCGCTCGAGAAGACGCCGCCCGAGCTCGCGGCCGACATCGTCGACAAGGGCATCGTCCTCACGGGCGGCGGGGCGCTGCTCCGCAACCTCGATGTCCTCCTCCGCGAAGAGACGGGCCTCCCCGTGATGGTGAGCGACGACCCCATCAGCGCAGTCGTGTTGGGGAGCGGCAAGGCGCTCGACCACATGGAGCTACTGAAAGAGGTGACGATCGCCTGAGGGCGGTCCGAACCTGGAGTGTAGCTGGAGCCCGCCGCAGTGTTCGCCGCCCTAAAGCGCTTTCGCGACTCGGCCATCGTCGTCCTCCTCCTCGCGGTCCCCTTCTTCGTCCTCAAGGCGAACATGAAGCCGCCGGAGAACCAGGGCCCGCTGGAGCGGCTCATTTTGCGCCTCACGGCGCCCATCGAGGGGGCGGCCGCGATGATCGCCCGAGGCGTGGGCGACGTCTGGGACGACTACGTCTATCTGGTGGACGTGAAGAAGGACAACGCGCGCCTCGCGTACGACAACGCGCGCCTCCGCGAGCAGGTACGCTCCCTCGAGCAGGCGCAGGTCGAGAGCCGGCAGCTCAAGCGCCTCCTCCAGCTCAAGGACTCGACGCCCGGCGACGCGGTGAGCGCGCAGGTCATCGGCAAGGACTTCACGGAGTTCTTCCGCGTCACGCGCATCGTGCTCGACAAGGGCGCGCGCGATGTACGCTCGCACATGCCGGTCATCTCCCCCGACGGGGTCGTGGGCGCTGTGCTCCACGTGGTGGGCGACACCGTGGACGTGCAGCTCGCGGTCGACGCGGCGTTCGGCGTCGACGTCGAGGACGAGCGCACCCACGCGCGCGGCTTCGTGCGCGGCACGGGCGACCCGGCGCGGTACGGCTGCAAGGTCGAGATGGTCGACTCGCGCGACGACGTCGAGATCGGCGATCTCCTCGTCACGAGCGGCAAGGGACGCTGGTTCCCGCGCGGCATCCCGGTCGCGCGCGTCACGAAGGTCATCAAGCGCGAGCTCGGCCGCGACCAGGACGTCGACGCGGCGCCCACGGTCGACTTCTCGCGCCTCGACAACGTGCTCGTCCTCGTCACCACGCCCGGCGACGAGAGCCCCAGCGCCACGGCGGGCAACCAGGCCCAGAGCGGCCCTCGCGGGAAGCCGTGACATGCGGAACGTCGCCTTCCTGGCGCTCGGCCTCGGGCTCCTCGTGCTTCAGGCCAACGTGTACCGCGCGCTCGACGGCGTCCCGGTGTGGCTCGCGGTCGTCGTGTGGCTCGCCGCGGTGCTGGCCGAGGCGACGCGCGGGCTGAGGCAGCAGCGCGGCGGGCGGCCGGGGGCGATCGCGGCGTTTCGCGCGGACCTGATCCTGCCGGCCACGGTGGTCCTCGGCTACTCGCTCCTCGTCGCGTTCGGGCACGGGAAGTCCGGGCGGCCCATCCCGGCGCTCGTGCTGCCGGTCATCCTCTTCATGGGGGTGCACGAGTACTCGCTGGCGCGCGGGGCGGCCGTGTCCTTCCTGCTGGGGGCGACGACGGACGTCGTCGGGATCGCGCCCGTGGGGCTCTACACCTTCACGTACGTCGCGACGTTCGTGCTCGCGCGGGCGGCCGGCGTGCGGCTCGCGGCCCAGACGACGTGGATGCAGGTGATCCTCGCCGGCGCCTTCACGCTCCTCCAGAGCACGATGGTGCTCGTGCTCCTCGCGATCTTCGGCCGCGACGCGTGGGTGCCGCGGTCGCTCTACCCGCTCGCCCTGCCGCACGCGATCGCGACGGCGTCGGTCGCGCCCATCGTGTTCCGGCTCTCCGAGGCCATCCACGTGGCGACCGGCGGGGGCGCGGCGCACGGCCGGCGCGGCGAGGCCAGCGGGGCGGTGCCGTGAGCCGGCTGCTCGTCCCCCGCTCGGACGTCGGGGAGTTCCGCAAGCGATACAAGTGGATGGCGCTCGGGGCCTTCCTCGCGTTCGTCGTCATCGTGGGGCGGCTCTTCCAGCTCCAGGCGCTCGACGGCGCGTCGTACTCGAACATCGCGCACGAGAACATCATCCGCCGCGTGACGCTGCCGACGACCCGCGGAGTCATCCGCGACGCGTACGGCAAGGTGCTCGCCTCGAGCCGCCCGTCGTACGACGTCGAGATCATCCCCGGCCGCGTCATGCCGAGCGCGCGCCCCGTGCGCTACCGGAACGGCCAGCCGATGGCGCGCGACCCCGACTCGTGGCCGCGGCTCGCCGAGATCCTGCGCCTCAACCCCGAGGAGAAGCGCACCTTCGAGGCCCGCGTCCACGCCGCGTGCACGAGCGACGACGACAAGTCCCCGTGCTGGCGCACGCCCATCCTCGTGCGCGAGGACGTCTCGCGCGACATCGTCGCGGAGCTGAAGCAGCACACCGACGAGCTCGCGGGCGTCGACGTGGTGGGCGTGCCCGTGCGCTTCTACCCGTACAAGAACCTCGGCGCGCACATGCTCGGGTACGTGGCCGAGGTCGACGCCGAGACGCTCGCGAAGTACCGGCCGAAGGGCTTCGACGAGCTCCCGCGCGACGAGCAGCAGCGCGACAACCCGCTCGACTACTCCGCGGGCGACACGGTGGGCGCTACGGGCATCGAGCGCGCGTGGGAGTCGTACCTGCGCGGGCAGCGCGGCTGGGAGAAGCGCGTGGTCGACGCGCGCGGGCGGTACCGCTCGGGCCCCGAGACGGAGCGGCTCGTCGACGCGCCCGCGCGGATGGACCCGATCCCGGGGCGCGACCTGCGCCTCTCGGTCGACGTCGAGCTCGAGCAGGCGATCGAGCGCGCGATGCGACCGCACGCCGCCGGCGCGGCCGTGGTCATCGACGTGCGGACGGGCAGGCTGCTCGCCCTCTATTCCAAGCCCGATTACGATCCGAACGACCTCTCGGGGGGCGCCGGCAAGGCGCGCGTGCGCGAGGCGTTCAACCGGATGTACGCCGACCCGCTCCGCCCGATGCTCGACAAGACGATGAGCGGCGCCTTCCAGCCGGGCTCCACGATGAAGCCCTTCAGCGCCCTCGCCGCCCTCGAGGACCACGTGGTCGACCCCGAGCACACCGAGAAGTGCGAGGGATACGTGGTGTTCGGGCGGCGCGTCTTCCGGTGCAGCCACGTGCACGGGAAGGTGCAGATGCGCGAGGCGATCGCGCGCTCGTGCAACGTCTACTTCTTCCACCTCGCCGAGACCGTCGGCATGGACCGCATCGCGCGCGTCGCCCAGGCGTTCGGCCTCGGCGACAAGACCGGCCTCGGCATCAACCCCGAGGCGCCGGGGCGCATCCCCACGCGCTCGTGGTACGCGCTCCGGTACCGCGGGCAGTTCCGCGTCGGCTTCACGCTCAACATGGCCATCGGCGAGGGCGACGTGACCGTCACGCCGCTCCAGCTCGTGTCCGCGTACTCCGCGATCGCCAACGGCGGCACGCTCTTCCAGCCGCAGATCGTCCGCGCGGTCGAGACGAGCGACGGCACCGTCGTGCAGGAGTTCCCGCCGCGCATCCGCCGCCAGGTGCCGGTGGCGCCCGAGAACCTGCGCCGCATCACCGACGCGCTCTACGACGTCGTGAACGAGCCCACGGGGACGGCCTACCCGGCGCGCGATCCCACGCTCGACATCGCCGGCAAGACCGGCACCGCGCAGACGGGCTACGTCACCAAGAAGGAAGACGACCCGAAGATGGGCTGGTTTCTCTCCCAGAACCACGCCTGGTTCTCGAGCTTCGCGCCGGCGCACAACCCGGAGATCGCCGTGACCGTGCTCGTCGAGCACGGCGGCTCGGGCCCGGAGGTCGCGGTGCCGGTCGCGATGCAGATCGTCCACGAGTACGAGCGCCTCCAGGCCGTCCGGTCCGGCCGGCCCCCCTCGGCGAAGGCGCCGCCTGGAAAGCCGGGGCCGCGGCCATGACGCTGCGCCTCGACGACGGCGGCGGCGGCCTGCTCGGCCGGGCGCGCGAGAACTTCGACTGGACGCTCTTCATCACGGTCGCGGCGCTCGCCGTCATCGGCGTCATGAACCTGTACTCCGCGACGAGCGTCGCCCGCGGCGCCCACTCCGAGGACTACATCCAGCAGATTTACTGGCTCGTGAGCGGCGGCATCCTCGCCGCGGTCGTCGCGACGATCGACTACCGGCACTACGAGCGGATGGGGTACGCGCTCTACGCGGTCGGCATCGGCCTGCTCTTGCTCGTCTTCATCCTGGGGCGCGAGATCCGGGGCAGCTCGCGGTGGATCTACCTCGGCTCGTACAGCTTCCAGCCGAGCGAGTTCATGAAGCTCTTCCTGGTCATCGCGCTGGCGAAGTACCTGCACGACGATCCGAAGAGCGAGGGACGCGCCCTCAAGGACCTGGTGGCGCCGGCGGTCATCGCGGCGGTGCCGACCGCGCTCGTGCTCCTCCAGCCCGACCTCGGGACCGCGCTCATCCTCGCGCTCGTGTTCTTCTCCATCTGCGCGGTCACCCGCATCCAGACGAAGACGATCGCGGGCCTGGGCGTCGCGGGCGCCATCGCGGCGGTCGTCTTCTGGAGCTACGGCATGCGCGGCTACCAGAACGAGCGCATCCAGGCGTGGCTGAACCCGAACGAGAACATCCTCGGGTACAACTGGGACCCGCACCAGGCGCGCATCGCGATCGGCAACGGCGGCCTGCTCGGGCAGGGGTTCATGCGCGGCTCGCAGAACCAGTTCATGTTCCTGCACGAGCAGCACAGCGACTTCCCCTTCCCCGTCTTCGCGGAGGAGTGGGGCTTCGTCGGGAGCCTCTTCCTGGTCGCGCTCTACGCGCTCCTCGTGCTCTGGTGCCTGCGCGTCGCCTCGATGGCGAAGGACCGCTTCGGAGCGGTCCTGGCGGTGGGCGTCGGCAGCATCGTCTTCTGGCACGCCGTGTTCAACCTCGGCATGGCCACGGGGCTCCTGCCGATCGTCGGCGTGACCCTCCCCCTCTTCTCGTACGGCGGGTCGAGCGTCATGACCGTCCTCCTCGGCGTCGGCCTCGTGATGAACGTGTCGATGCGCCGGTACTACGCCTCGCCGAGCCGGCCGACCCAGCTCCTGGGCCTGTGACGCCCGGGCCCGGAAGCAGGCCCAGGGCTGCGAAGCGGGCTACGGGCTACAGACTACACAGGCTACGGGCCGAGAAGAGAGCGCGCCGTTCTCTCTCTCCTCTGACCGTGGCCTGTAGTCTGTAGCCTGTAGCCCCTTCGGCACGGCTCAGTAGCGTCGCGCGCGCGGCGTGGGTCAGGGCGCCGGGGTGCCCGTCTTGTTGCCGCCCTGAAGGACCATCATGTGGAACTTCGAGAACTCGGTCTGGCCCAGCGTGTACATGACCTCGCTGAGCAGGCGGTACGGGGTCTGCGAGTCGGCGATGAGAATCGCCTCGCTGTGGTTCGGGTCCTTGCCGGTGGCCATGCGGATGCGCTTGTCCGAGTCGCGCCAGGCCTGGAGGGAGCTGCCGAGCGGCACGATGAAGTAGTCGTTGCGCGAGCCCCGCTTGTACTTCGCCTCGGTGCCGTACTCCGCGGCGTCCGGCGGGACGGGGCACACGACGCTCTCGCCGACGATGATCTGCGACTTCGAGACGATGACCGGCAGGCCCTCGGGCTCCGACTCGGGCTCGGTCGTCAGGATGCTCTTCGGGAGCTGGAGGTCCTGCGACTGCGGGAGCGAAGCCGTGGAGCTGCTGAGGCTCTTGAGCAAGAACACGAGGATGATGGTCATCATGTCCATCATCGCGGTGATGTTGAGGAAGGTGATCTCCCGGCTCGACCCGGTTCTTGGCGATCGCCTTCCGCAGCTCTCGCTTGTAGGTCGCCATGCTCGCCGGCTTCTGCGGCGGGCGCGGCGCTGCGACCGGCTGCTCTCCGGGAGGCTGGTTCACTTGGGAACTCCGAAATTGATGTCGGGGAACAGCTCCTGCCCGTCGTCGCCCTTACGGATCGCGTCGATGGTCCCGATGATGACCTGGTAGGGGATGTCCTTGTTCGCCGTGAGCGTCGCGGCGGTCTCGTCGGCGGCCTCGGGCACCTGGTTCTTCAGGCGCTTCGCGCAGGCGGTGAGCGACGAGTAGTCGTAGTCGGTGCTGCCCGACTTGAGGCCGACGGCCATTCCGGCGCCGGGCCCCTGGCAGCCCTCGCCGATGCGCTGGCCGAACGCCGAGACGATGAAGCCCTTGTCGACGACGACGATGTTGAGCGAAAGCGTCGGCTTGGTCGGCGCGCGAGCGCTCGACCCGCCGGCGCGGGGAGGCTCGGTATCGATCATGGTCGTGAACGTGACCGAGATGGTCGCGAGCACGAACATCAGCACGTTGGTGATGATGTCGAGGAAGGGGACGATGTTGAGCTCTCCGCCCTCTTCGTCGGGCGAGAGTTCCTTCGGCATCGAAAGGCGGCGGATGCGCGTCCGCTGCGCCGCGCTGAGTTTCTCGGTCTCGGCCATCGCAGGCGACCCCGATCAGTAACCGCCGGGACGGGTCTGGATGGTGAGGAGGTTGAAGACGCGCTCCATCGTCGAGTCGAGGTCGTGCTGGATGGTCTTGGAGCGCTGGTGGAGGAAGAGGTGCGCGATCATGCACGTGACGGCGATTCCGAGGCCGAACGCCGT
Organism: uncultured delta proteobacterium; assembly: GCA_963797395.1. Lineage (GTDB taxonomy): Bacteria > Myxococcota_A > Polyangia > Polyangiales > Polyangiaceae > Palsa-1150. The sequence continues at coordinate 650,276 of CAWCPA010000006.1, read as the reverse complement.
GTTGTACATGGCCTCGGAGATACCGAGCGAGAGCTGCGCCTGGCGCTGGGCGGCCGAGAGGCGCGGGTCGGAGACGGCGCTGAACGTCGTGATCAGACCGACGACCGTGCCGATGAGGCCGATCAGGGTGGCGATGTTCGCGAGCGACCAGAGGGAGCCGACGCGCTTCTCGACCGCCGGCCGGAGCTCGCTCATCTTCTCGCTCATGGCCGCGTCGATCTCGTCGGGGCCCTTGTTGGCGTGCGTGAGGCCCGCCTTCACGAGCTGGAGCGTGGGGTAGTCCCCCGCGTCGCAGAGCTTGATGGCCCGGTCGATGTTGCCGGCCGTCACGAGCTTCTTGATCTGCGCGAAGAACTCCTTCGAGTTCACGCTGTACTTGGAGAGCTGAAACGCGACGCGCTCGACGACCATCGCGACGACGACCGCGCTTACGACAAGGTTGGCGACCAGGAACGTCGGACGCTCTTTGAAGGCGCCCATCAGGCCCGAGCTACCGCCCGCCGCCTGCGCCGCCTGCTCCGCAACTAGGACCACCAACATTCCCCGGCTCTCCTTTCTAAACTCATTCGTGCTTGCCCTGCGGCTGGGCCACCGCTCGAGGCGGCCGCGCTCGCGGACTCGATCCAGAGACTCGTGCGCGCCGGCCAGTATAGCGGGACGCGCTTTGAAAATGGGAAATCGGCGTAGCTCTTTGCCGGTCGAAAGCTGCGCACACTCTCCGTCGACCTCGGTTCGGCCGGGGCAGTGCGGCCATGGCTACCGACATCTCGTCTGCCTCTGGCGCGCCGTCCGCTCCCGCCCGTAGGCGTAGCGAGCTACTGCATCACAAAGAGGTAGCCGTGTCGATTCCTCTATCGGTCGCGCTCGCGCGCCGAAACAGAGCGGCTACACGGCAGAGAGGGGCGCGCACGCGAGCCCACACACGCGCCCCCTCGCCTCGGGCGGCAGGCTCCACCTCCTCTCATTCTCATCGCCCGCAGTCTTGGAGGGCGCGCCGCGGACGCGCACACGCGAGCGGCGCGGGAACGGCGGAGCGCGGCGCCTCTCGCCGCGCGCTCTCTCGATCGCGCATCGCGCCCGCCTCTCCAGCGCGCCTCGATCTCGCGCGACGCCGCCCCACCGACAGCCCTCGCGGGCGCACTCCATGTTCAAGCTCGAATCTGCATCCTGAGGATTGCGCCGGTAGCATAAACTTCAATAAGGCGTTGGATTTTGTGCGCTTTTGTGACCTCTCGAGAACGTCTCGATCGGGGTTCAGGCCGCAAACTCCCTTGACGGAGTTTGGTCCCACCTGTCACGCTCGACGTGTTCGTGCAGCTTGGCGTGAGCCGCTTGCTTCGATCGGATTCGTTCAGATAACGTCGTCGCGCCGTGAGCGACGCCGCTTCGATCGCGTAGGCGCCCGACAGCATCGCTCGAGGTCACTAGCTCGCTCGCAAGAAGCACGTCGGCGCCCCTTCAATCGCTCCGCCAGTCAACGGGGAGCGACGAGAGCGGGCTCGACGCAAAAAACAAAGACGGAGGACGGTTCGATGGCTGCTGCGTGGAAGCATTTCAAAGAAGGCGGATGGGGGATGTACGTCATCCTCTTCTGGTCGATCATCGAGATCGGCGTGATCGTCGAGCGGGCGCTCTATCTGTTCGGCGCCTCCATCAACAAGGACGTTTTCCTCGCGACGATGCAGAAGTGCATCCTCGCGGGCGACATCGCCAAGGCCGTCAAGATGTGCTCGGCCGCCAACGCGCCGCTCGCGCGCATCGTGCAGGCCGGCCTCGTGAAGGTCAACCGCCCGGACGAAGAGGTCCAGGCGGCCATGGACGAAGCGGCCCTCCGCGAAGTCCCCAAGATCGCGAAGCGCACGGGCTACCTGGCGCTCCTCGCGAACCTCTCGATGCTCAGCGGTCTCCTCGGGACCGTGTCGGGCCTCATCACGAGCTTCGGCGCGGTGTCCGGCGAGAGCGTCGACCCGAGCCAGAAGGCCCGAATCCTCGCCGAAGGCATCTCGGAGGCGATGAACTGCACCGCCTTCGGCCTCATCGTCGCCATCATCGCGCTCGTCGCCTTCGCCGTTCTCAACGGCAAGACGCAGACGCTCGAGGACGACATCAACGAGGCGAGCGTCCAGGTGCTCAACCTCGTCGTCACGAACCGCCAGAAGGTCAACATGGCGGGCGTCGGCGGCTGATCGGGAACTTTCGAGCGAGAGCGACCTCTATGTTGAAACGCGGAGCTCGCGAGCGTGCGGGCTCCGCGCATTGCGTGACCCGAGTGGAAGTCGATGCGACGGCATCGCACGAAGAAGAGCGGAGAGAAGCATGGGTGGCGTAGACGTTGGCGGAGGCGGCGGCGGCAAGCGGAAGTCGCTCGACTCCGAGATCAACATGATCCCGATGATCGACCTCCTGATGGTCACCATCTCGTTCCTCCTCATCACGGCCGTGTGGACCCACATGGCTCGCATCAACGCCGACGCCCAGGTGCCGGGTCCCCCCCGGCCGGACGTCGAGCAGGAGAAGACCGAGCCGGAGAAGCAGCTTCACATCGAGATGCGCGAAGAAGACAAGTTCGTCCTCGTGTGGAAGCAGGGGAGCACCACCGTCGACTCGATCGACGTCCCGCGCAAGGACGTCACCTCGCAGCAGGGCGCGGTCGAAGTCGTGCGTTTCCCCGACCTGGCGGACAAGATTCGAGAGCGAGTGGAAGGCCAAGGGCCAGCACTCGAACCCGACGGACCGCAAGCTCGACCAGGCGATCCTGCACACCGACAACAAGACCGAGTTCAAGTACATCATCGGCGTCATCGACGCGGTGTACGGCACCCACCGGGACATGACGGTCGGACCGAAGACCGACAAGGTCCCTGCCTTCAACATCACCTTCGCGGTTAACTGACCATGGCGATTCATCAGCCCGGCCGCCGCCTCATGCACCACGTGGGGCTGGAATTCGTAGAGGCCAAAGCTTCGGGTCACGGAAAGCGCGCGACGAACGCGGGTCTTTCGCTGACCAGCATGATTGACTTCCTCGTGGTGACCGTCGTCTTCCTCCTGATGACGTTCAGCGCGAGCGGCGAGACGCCGGTGGCCCGGGGCCTCAACATGCCCAAGGCCGAGAACACGCTCGACATGATTGACGCGCCCATCGTGGTGGTCGTCGGCAGCCAGATCCTCGTGGACGGCGGCCCCGCGGGCAACACTCGCCCGGTGGAAGAGTCCGACCGCATGCAGCGCATCGACGAGCTGTTCAACATCCTCAAGTCGAAGCGCGAGCTGTGGAAGCAGACGCACCCGAACAAGGACTTCCCGGGCGTCGTGCTCCTCCAGATCGACCAGAACATCAAGGCGGTCGTCGTGAAGAGCGTCTTCCAGACGGCGGCGTTCGCGGGCTTCCCGAACGTCAGCTTCATGGTGAACAACCTCCCCAAGTCGCACGGGTGATCGAGAAGCACCCGGGCGGCTCGCCCTTCTATGGCAGAGAAACGTAGAGGGCCCCGCGGGCTCGGCGTCATCGCGAAGGCGAGAGACGACCGGGCCTCGGGCGCGGCAAAGTGGACCGCCCAGGCAGGGCTCGTGGCCGGCGGCGCGGTCATTCTCGCGCTCATCGCGCACAAGGTCGTCGACGAGCACGAGCTCAACACCGGACGCCAGGCCCTGCTCGCGAAGCAGCGCGCGGTGGTGGCGACGGTGGGCGCGGAGTGGCTCCCCCTCCGAGAGAACCTCGAGACGGACGTGCTCGACGCCGCCCGCGAGAAGGAGTGGCCGGGGGACGTCGTGACCCCCGAGGCGCGCAGCCAGGCGTTCCGCACGCAGCCGGGCCTGTACCTGCGCATGCGCATGGCCGACGCGACGACGCCGGAGAGCGTCCGGAAGGTCGCCGCCGACTCGAATCGCGACGCCTTCGCCGCGTGTTTCCTCCGCGAGCGCAACGAGCTCGGGCTCCGCGGGGAGGTCGACGGCGGCGCCTTCGCCGAGCAGCCGTGGAACCTCGGGCGAGCTTACGCGGCCACGCGAATCCTCACCGACGACTGGGCCGCGGACGTGAAGGACGCCGACGACGATCTGCGCCTCAAGGTCTTCACCCAGCAGTACGACAAGGCGATTCGCGAGGAGATCCCCGTCGCGATCGACGTCGTGAAGCGCTCGCAGTTCTTCCTCCTCGTCCTCGACGAAGACACGCCCGACGCCCTCCCTTTCGCCGACGGCGGTCCGCTGACCGAAGAGGCCCTGCAGATGGTGGAGCACACGTCTCGCGTCTTCCTCTACGACCGAGAGACCAACAAGCTCCTCGCGCGCGTGCGACGCGCCGCGGGCGGCCACTTCATCCAGGCCGGCGAGCGGGCGATCACCGACGACGAGACGATGGAAGCGATGCAGCGGCAGACGAACAACTGCATGCTGGCCAACGCCGTGGAAGGCGCGCTCAAGCCCTAGAGCAATCCCAAACTAGGGCAAAATTAGGGGAAGCGCAGGAGGATGAGCGTCCAGGCGGCGATGATCGCCGCGACGCTCGTCCCCGCGATCAGCGCTGCCACGCGCTGCACGGGCGGCCCGGCGAGCACGAACGCGTCGATCCCGAAGCCGCGCAGGAGGTACGGCAGCGGATTGACCCAGCCGCCGAAGACCAGCAGCCACGCCACGCGGCTGCTCGCCGTCGCCGGCCACTGCGCGAAGATGAACGACGCGCCGAGCTGCATGAAGGCCAGCATCAGCCAGTCGAGGTGCGTCGCCAGCAGCGCCTTGGCGTTCATACGGGCGCGGAGGGCCCTGCCCCACGGCTGCATGGGCACCAGCATCAGGACTCCGAAGAGCGACGAGACCAGGATCTGAAGGCCCGCGTTGAAGGCGAGCACCGTGGCCGGATCGCGGGACATCGGGCCCACTCTACCTCGGCTCTCTCCCCGCGTTATTCCGGCGCCCGGTCCCCCACGTCCACCATGTGCGAGACCACCTGGGCGTGCCACGCGACGGTGAAGGTCACGTAGGCCTCCCGCTCGTCGCTCGTGTCCACGTTTCCGGTGGCCAGCGCGCCCTCGCTCCAGCGGAGGCCCGCGTGCACCGCCAGCCAGAGCCCGGACGGGTCCAGCGTGATGGGCAACTCGAGACCGAACCCCACGACCAGGCCCGGGTGCGAGTCGAACGAGCCGTCCTTCGGCTGGGCCCACGCGAACCCGAGCTCCAGCCCGGCCGAGTCGACGAGCAGGTCCAGCCGCTCGCGCCGCGTCTCGTAGCCGCGCAGCCACCGGTAGAGGAACAGCGGCCGGAGCTCGACGCCCGCGGTGACGACGCGCGAGGGATCCGGCGACAGGCCGACGACCGGCCCGTCCTCGTACGACGCGAAGATCCCCGCCGTCTCGAGGTACCGCGCCCTCACCTCGGCCTCCGGCCGGAAGCCGCCCGACCCGATCGTGCCCCCCAGGCCGAAGGCCACCGAGAGGTCCCCGTCCACGCGCCCGTAGCTGGGATCGACGACGCCCTCGGCGCGCGCGGGCGCGGCGAAGAGAAGCGCGAGCGCGGCCGCGAGCGCCGCCATCCCGCCGGCCCGCAGGGGTCCCCGCCGGTGCGCGCTAGAAGCCGAGGGCATGCGTCACAGGGTCGCGCAGCTCGGGCGCGAGCACGAGCCGAACTCGCGAGAGCACCTGCCCCGCCAGACGGCCCAGAAGGAACGACACCTCGTGCAAGGGGCGCGCGGGCCCCTTTGCGTACACGACCATGAGGGGCTCCTCGAGCGCGCCCAGAGGCTCGTCGGACGCCACGTCGATCCCCACGTAGGCCTCCGGGTCGAACCCGCGCGACCGGGCGACGTCGCGGGCGACCTCGAGGGCGCGGGCGCGCCCCTCCCCTTGTGCGTGCTCGCCGAAGAGCTCCAGCGTCTTGAAGAGCGAGCGAGCCCGGATCCGGCGGGCGAGGTCCGCGAGGGGCGGGTCCGCTGCGTGCTCCCAGGTGTGCATCGCGCCCCAGAGCACGCCGTCGTCGAGCTCGAGGTAGTCGCCGAGCGCGATGGGCTCGCCCCGCGCGATCGAGCGGAGCGCCTGCGGCACCGACTCGAGCCGACCCCCGTCGCGAAGGACGGCGACGGCGCGCGAAAGGACGGTGCGGATCATCCACTCGGCCGCCCGCGCGGCCTTGTGCAGGTAGATCTCCTGGAACATGAAGAGGCGGGCGATGATGAACGCCTCGATGGCGCTCCGGCCCTTGGCGCCGTCGATTGCGAGCGCCGGGGCCCCGCCGATCCCCCCGGTCTGGGGCGCGAAGCGCAGGCTGCGGAGCAGGAAGTCGAGGTCGTAGAGGCCATAGCGGACGCCGGTCGCGTGCGCGTCGCGAAGGAGGTAGTCGCAGCGGTCGACGTCGAGCTCGCCGCTGACGGCCTTCGCGAGGTAGGGGAGCGGGTGGCGGCCGTGCACGAGGTCCGTGACGCGGTCGGGCAGCGTCGGGTCGGCGGCGGCGAGCACCGCGTGCACGCCCGTGGAGGGATCGCGCACGATGCGCTCGGTCCACGCCTCGTGGGGCGGCGCCGAGGGAATGGCCTCCTCGAAGAGGTGCGAGAGCGGGCCGTGCCCGAGGTCGTGCAGGAGCGCGGCGGCGAGCGCCTCGCGCGCGCGCTCCGGCGTGATGCGCTGCTCCTCGGGCAGCACGCCGTGGATGGCGCGAAGCCGCGCGATGAGGAGCTTCATCACGAACGCCGCCCCGATCGCGTGCGAGAAGCGCGAGTGCTCCGCGCCCGGGAACGCGAACGAGGCCACGCCGAGCTGCTGCACCCGGCGGAGGCGCTGCACCTCGGGGGTGTCGATGAGCCGCTCGAGGATCGCCTCCTCGGGCGCCTCGAAGGCGACGAGGCCGTGCACCGGGTCGCGGAGGATCAAAGGCCGACCCCCTGGACCACGCGCGTCGCGACCGCCCCGTCGTCGTGCCAGACGCGCACCGCGAGCGGCCCGGGCCCGCGCTCCACGAGCGCCTCGGTCGCGACCGCGCGCACCTTCGCGCCGGGCGCGCGCTCGGAGTGCCAGGCGGTGCGGAAGGGGCGCGCAGGGTCGTGCGCCACGTCGATGGCCCACGCGAGCGGCTCGCGCGGCGCGACGAGCTCGACGGACACCTGCGGGCCGCGAGGCTCGACGCGCGCCTCGACGGAGCCGGCGGGCGCGATCTCGACCGGCGGCGGCGCGCAGGTCTCGACGACGAAGCCCGCGCCGGCGCGGAGGAGGCGCGCGCGGGCGGTGGCGATGGCGAGCGGCGAGACGTCGCCCACCACGAACCGGCGCCCGAGGGCGTGGGCGCTCTCGGCGGTGGTGCCGCTCCCGCCGAAGAGGTCGACCACGAGCCCGTTCGCCGGCGCGGCGCACGCGATGACCCGGTCGAGGAGCGCGCGCGGCTTCTGCGTGGGGTATCCGGTGCGCTCTCCGGCACGCGCGTGCCGGAGGGGTGGGACGTCGGTCCAGAGCGCGTCGACGCGCCGCTCCCGGGCATACGCGCCGCCGCCCTTCGCGCGGAGGAAGTACTTCACGTAGACGCGGCCGGTGGCCGTGCGGTGCACGCGGCCCTCGGCCTCGAGGCGCGCGATCGACTCGTCGGTGTAGTCGCCGCGGGGGGCGGTCGTGAAGGGGCGGCCCTCGTCGTCGAAGCGGACGGCCGCGGGGTCGATGGGCTCGAGGCGCGTGGGCGGGGTCAGCCTCGCCAGCGGCTTGCCGTAGACGACCAGCGTGTCGAGGGTGCGCCCGAACTGGTGGCTCGCGGCCTGACGGCCGAGGTTCGGCGCGCGGCGCCAGACGATCTCGTTCACGAACGCGTCGCGCCCGAGCACCTCGTCGAGCACGAGCCGCACCAGGTACGACGCGCGCCAGTCCACGTGCACCCAGATGGTGCCGGTGGGGGCGAGGAGCGCCGCGAGGGCCTCGAGCCGGGGCGCGAGCATGTCGAGGTACCCACCGATGCCGTCGCCGTCCCACCGATCGTCGTACGCGCGCGCCCGGACGACGCGGCCGTCGGCCGGCCCGTCGAGCCGCGCCTCGTGGACGTATTCCATCTGCGACGCAAACGGCGGGTCCACGTAGACGAGGTCCACCCCGCGAGCGAGACCCTCGCGCGCGAGCGCGCCGGCCACGTCGAGCGCGTCGCCGCGCACGAGGCGCCCCGCCGTCGCGTCGAACGGCGCGAATACCTCGCTGGTCTCAAAGGGCGGCGCCGCGCGCTCCGCCGCTCTCGGCTCCCAGACGCGCCCCGGCCAGTGGAGGCGTAGCCGACCTGAACTTCGCGACGTCGGACCATGCTCGCAAGCAGCCGAAATGCCAGGCATACTCGGCGAGATGGCGAGCCCGTCGTCCCCGCGCGCAAGCACCTCGAGGCCATCGCCGGCCTTGCCCTTCTCCGGGGGGAGCATGCGGGATGACCTCAACTTACCGCAGCCTCCCTTTGGATCCTGGCATTACTGGAGCTAGTCTCGTCTGTCATCCCCCGTGCCGAACTCACGTATACCGGAAGCCGCCAACAGGCTCACCGACATCCTGCGCGCGCTGCCGCAGGGTGAGCTCGACGGGCTCATCGAACGTCTCGCCATCCGCATCGACCCGGCCAAGCGCATCGACGTCCCCTCGCAGGTCGCGCGCGCCCTCGTTTCGCTCCCGGAGTTACGCGACGCGACGCGGCTCAATCCGGCCTGCGTGGAGCTCATGCACCGCGTCGCCGAGGCGCGCGGGTCGCTCCTCGTGTCCGCCGTGCCCCCGGGGCTCGAGCCGCTCCTCGCGCGCGGGCTGATGTTCGCGCGGGCCAGCGGGAGCTCGGTCGAGCTGATCCTCCCGGCCGCCTACCTCGTGCAGCTCAAGGCGTGGGAGGGCGAGGACCCGCGCGGGATGCGCGCCCTCCTCTCGCAAGCGCAGTTCGAGACGATGAGCGCCATCGCCTCGCACTACCTCGGCCGGCCGGCCACCCCGCCCATCGCGCTGTCGCTCGAGACCGCGTGGGACACGCTCGGCAACCCCCAGAAGCTCGGCGAGGAGATCACCAAGCTCTCGCCCACCGAGCGCCGCGTCCTCGAGGGCGTGGAGGCCGACGGCGGCGAGGTCGACACCGAGGAGCTCCTCGAGCTGGAGCGCGAGCCCCTCCGCATGCGCACGGCCACGGGCGCGGCCCCCTCGCGGCGCGGCGTCGGCTTCTCGCTCGAGCGGCGCGCCCTCCTCATTCCGGTGCACCCGAACCGGCACGTGGTGCCCACCGAGGTCAGCGCGATCATCGGCGCGGCCCACCACAACGAGCGGGCGGCCCAGCGCGAGCAGGTGAAGCACTTCGTCACCTCCGGCGACCACGCGCCCCGGCGCGCGCGCTTCTCGCTCGATCCGGCCGCCCTCGCCATGAGCGTCGCGGTCGCCGCGCGCGAGTCGACGTCCCGCAACCCCGAGGGCCGCACGCAGTCGGGCGCGTTCGCCGACGTGCGCGCGGGCGTGGGCACGCCGAAGTCGCTCGTGCAGAAGCTGGCGACCCGCTTCGGGCGCGAGCCGTCCCACGTGGCGCTCATCGTGGCCCTCTCCCGCGCCATCGGCCTCTGGGAGCCGACCGCCACGAACGTGGCCTCCCCGCCCGGCAACGCCACCCTGCAGGAGCTCACGCGGAAGCTGTTCGTCACGTGGCGCCGCGGCGGCGCGTGGGACGAGGCCCGCTCGGAGCCCGAGGTGCTGCGGCTCGCGCCCGAGTCGCGCGACTCGAGCCCGGCCGGCGTCGTGCGCGAGATGGTGCTCGAGGCGCTGAAGGAGCTCGGCGAGGGCCGCTGGGTCCCCTGGTCCTCCCTGGCCGGGTGGCTCCGGAGCGACCACATGGTGCCGGGGCTGGCCCGCCTGCTGCGGCGCTGGGCGGAGCGCGTGGCGGCGGAGCCGGTCGATCCGGTGGAGGTCGCCCGGCGCATCGTGCACGAGAGCTTGCCGGCGCTCGGCATCGTCGATCTCGGCGAAGACGAAGACCTGCCGCACGACCCGTCGGTCGACGGGGACGGCGCCCCCGTGGCGCTGCGCCTCACGGCCCGCGGTCGGGCGCTCCTGGCCGACAAGCCGCCGCCGGGCGACGGCGAGCCCTCCAAGTTCCTCGACACCCATGTCTTGCGTGTCGGTACCCAGGCCAAGGTCGGGGCCATTCTGGCGATCGCCTCCTTCGTCGAGGTGGGGCGCGCGGCCGAGACGCTGGACCTGATCATCGCTCCGCAGACGCTCGCGCGGGCCCTGTCGGCGGGGCTCGAGGCCGACGTGCTGCGCGCGCGCATCGAGGCGATCGCCCCGCTGCCCGAGAGCCTCTCCCGCACGCTGGCGCAGGCGAGCGTCGTGGTCGGCCGCACGACCTGGGTGCCGGCCGCGGGCATGCTCTGGGTCGAAGACGCCAACATCCGCGAGATGCTCCGCACCCGCCGGGCGACCCAGGAGCTCTTCATCGACCCCTCCCCGCCGGGCGGCCTGCTCGTCGTGGCGGGCGTCGACGTCGACCGCCTGGCCCGGCGCTGCCGAACGATCGGCATCGAAATCCTGGTCGACGGCCAGGTCGTCCGCGCCCGGACGCTCCCGCCACCGTCCGGGACCAAATCGATCCCCCCGATGCGCCTCACGCCGGGCCGGGGCACCCCGAAGGCCGATAAATCCTGACACGTCTTGACTCGGGGGGCCTTCCAACGTCACGCTGTCAGCCGTTGGGGGGTAGTGGGGGAGAAAATCGCGTGAGAGCCCTCTCCGAGGTCCTGGAGGCGCAACGAACACCGCGCCACGCGGTGCAATTCTACGAGGACGAAGATTTCCTCGTGGGCTCCGTCGCGCGCTTCATCGGGAGCGCGCTCCGCGCCGGCGAAGGCGCGATCGTCGTCGCCACCCGCGCGCACCTAGACGCGCTGTCGCGCGCGCTCGAGGGGTTCGACTTGGCCCGCGCGATCGAGTCGGGCCGGGCGCAGCTCCACGAGGCCCGCGCGACGCTGGCCCTCTTCATGGTCGACGGGAAGCCCGATCGCGATCGCATGCGCGCGGTCATCGTGCCGGCGCTCGAGGAGTGCGCGAAGGCCATCGGCCCCTGCGGCGTCCAGGGGCGCATCCACGTGTTCGGCGAGATGGTCGACCTCCTGGTCAAGGACGGGGAGGTCGAGGCCGCGCGAAGCCTCGAGGCCCTGTGGACCGAGCTTTTCCGCGGGTACGGCCTCGACGTCCTGTGCGGCTACGCGCTCGACAACTTCGCGAACGAGTCGGGCGCCGAGCACTTCGAGCAGGTGTGCGCGCTCCACGACTGCGTCATCCCCGCGGAGGGCTACACGCGGCTCGACGATCTCGAAGCCCGGCACCGGGAGGTCGCCTCCCTCCAGCAGCGCGCCAGGGCGCTCGACATCGAGATCCAGAAGCGCGAAGAGCTCGAGCACGCGCTCCGCCAGGCGATGCGCGAGGCTCGGCGCGCCGAGCACACGAGCCGCATGCGCGACCAGCTCCTCGCGGGCATCGCCCACGAGCTGCGCATCCCGCTGAAGGCCATCTCCGGCTGGGCGTCGCTGCTCCAGTCGGAGCAGGGCGTCGACGCCCGCGAGGCCGGCCAGACCATCGAGGCGAGCACGCGCGTCCAGGCGAGCCTCCTCGACGAGGTGACCGACGCCTCGCGGCTGCTCGGCGGCACGCTGCGCATCCGGCCCGGGCCCGTCGACCTGGGGTTCGTCCTGCGCGAGGCGGCCGACGCGATCGGCCCCGCGGCCGTCGCGAAGGGCGTCCACCTCTCCATCCAGATCGACAGCGACCCGTGCCTCGCGCACGCAGACCTCCACCGCATTCGCCAGGTCTTCTCGAGCCTGCTCTCCAATGCGGTGCAGCTCACGCCCGCGGGGGGCGGGGTCGAGGCGCGCCTCTCGCGCACGGAAGACCAGGTCGACTTCGTCGTCCGCGACAACGGCATCGGCATCCCGCAGGGCGCCCTCGCGTCCGTCTTCGATCGGCTCCAGCGCCTCGAGGAGGCGACGAACCGTCAGGGCGCGGGCCTGCGGCTGGGCCTGGCGGTCGCGCGGCACCTGGTGGAGCTCCACGGCGGCACGATCGAAGCGCAGAGCGACGGCCCCGACGAGGGGTCCACGTTCACCGTCACGCTGCCGCGCCGCGCGGTGCTGCGCGACGTGGGCTGAAGGTCAGCGCGTCCCGGCCCGCGCGCGCTCCTGCGCCCAGCCGTCCGCGGTCGCGCGCTCGGTGCGCCCGGCGATTTGCCCTCCCCGGAGGAAGACCTCCGCGGGAAGCTGCCGCCCGTTGTAGACGCTCGCCATGGTGTAGCCGTAGGCGCCGGCGTCGAGGAGGGCGACGAGGCCCGGCGGCTCGCGCGGCAGGAGGTGCTCGCCGAAGTCGTCGCTGCTCTCGCAGACCGGGCCGACGACGCGCCACGAGGTGTCGGCCGGCGCGGTGGCCGCGGGACCCGCCACGGCGACGACCCTGTGGCGCGCCTGGTAGAGCGCCGGGCGAATCAAGTCGTTCATGCCCGCGTCGATCATGAGCCACCGCCCCGCCGCGGTGACCTTGGCCTGCGTGACCCGCGCGAGGAGCAGACCGTAGGCGGCGACGAGGCAGCGCCCGGGCTCGACGTAGAGCGCCAGATCGTCGAGGCCGTGCTCGCGCTTCTCCCCCAGGACGGCGAGCACGTAGTCGGCCGGCGCGGGGAGCGGGCCCTCGCGGCCGCCGGTGTAATCGACGCCGAAGCCGCCGCCCGTGTCGACGAACTCCAGCGACCGCGCGCGGCCCGCCGCGCGGAGGTCCCGCACGAGCCCGAGGACCACCCGCGCCGACTCCAGGTACGGCCCCGTGCTCTTGAAGTGCGAACCGACGTGCGCCGAAACGCCCACGAGCTGAAGATGAGGAGACGCCTCGACCGCCTCGACCGCGCGCGCCGCGTCGACGCGAGGGACCCCGAACTTGGCCCGGTCGTGGCCGGTCGCGATGTGCGCGTGTGTCGCCCCCGTGAGGTCGAGCGTGGGGTTCACGCGGACGCCGACGCGCGCCCGCCGGCCGGCCGCGCGCGCCCGCGCCTCGACGCGCGCGATCTCTTCGAAGCTCTCGATGAGCACGGCGGAGATGCCGCGCGGACCCGTGCCGATCGCGAGGTCAATCTCCTCCTCGGTCTTGCCTACGCCGTTGTAGACGATGCTCTCCGGCGGGATGCCGCACGCCAGCGCCAGCCGCAGCTCGGCGCCGCTCACGACGTCCGCGCCGCAGCCCTCCGCCGCCATCGTGCGCACCACGGCCCCGGCCGCGTTCGCCTTGAGCGCGTAGGCGACGAGGTGCGGGCGACCCCCGAATGCCTCCTGGATGCCACGCGCCGCCTCGGCCATGCCGTCGAGGTCGTAGACGTAAGAGGGCGTTCCCGCCTCGGCGGCCACCTGCGCGAGACGCAAAGCGTCGAACGCGCGCGAGCCCGAGAGCGTATCAGCCGAGTCGCGGGCGAGGGAAGAGATGCTCATCGCGTGGGGCATGTCTAGCGTTCTTGGTGCGAGGGCAGCAAGAGCGACTATCCTGGGGTCCCCATGTCCGCACTCCGTCGCGCGAAGCTCGTCTGCACGCTGGGCCCCGCGTGCGATTCGCTGGAAGGCCTGCGGAGCCTCATCGCCGCCGGGATGGAACGTCGCGCGGCTCAATTTTTCGCACGGCGACCACGAGGACCAGGGGGCGCGCTTCGCCCGGCTGCGGCAAGCCTCGGAGCTCGAGCGCAAGTCGGTCGCCATCCTTCAAGACCTCTGTGGTCCCAGAATCCGCACGGGGAGCTTCCCGCGCAAGTTCGAGCTCCCCTCGGGCGTCGAGGTGACCCTCATCGAGGGCGACAGCTCGAAGGACGAGCGGGTCATCCCGATCCAGTACGAGGGGCTCGCGCGCGACGTGCGCGTCGGCGACCGCATCCTCTTCGACGACGGGCGCCTCGTCCTCGGCGTCACGGGCGTCGAGGGCGAGCGCGTGCGCGCGCACGTCGAGCAGGGCGGCGGCATGCGCGACCACGTGGGCGTGCACCTCCCCAGCAAGACGATGCGCATCTCGGCCCTCACCGAGAAAGACAAGGAAGACCTCGTCTTCGGCCTCTCGAGCGGCGCCGACTACATCGCCATGAGCTTCGTGCGGCGCGCCGAAGACATCCTGCAAATCCGCGAGATATGCAACGCGTGGGGCGCGCCCACGCCGGTCGTCGCGAAGATCGAGACCCCCGACGCGGTCGAGAACCTCGAGAGCATCGTCGCCGCGAGCGACGGCGTCATGGTCGCGCGCGGCGATCTCGGCGTCGAGTTCCCGCCCGAGCGCGTGCCCATCATCCAGCGGCAAATCCTCCAGGTCGCGCGCCGCGTCCGACGCCCGGTCATCGTCGCGACCGAGATGCTGCAGTCGATGACGAAGTCGACGCGCCCGACGCGCGCCGAGGCGAGCGACGTCGCGAACGCGGTCTACTCGGGCACCGACTGCCTGATGCTCTCGGGCGAGACGGCCACGGGCGACCACCCCACCCTCGCGTGCTCGATGATGAGCCGCATCGCGACCGAGGCCGAGAAGAGCCCCTTCTTCGAGCAGCCGCCGTACGTCTCGCGGGCCACGAGCACCGCCGAGGCCATCGCGCGCGGCGCTTGCAACACGGCGCGCGAGATCGGCGCCAAGTACATCGTCGCGTTCACCGAGAGCGGCTCGAGCGCGATGACCGTGAGCCTCGCCCGGCCCGACGTGCCCATCATCGCCTACTCGCCCAACGCGAAGACGCGGCGCCGCATGGCCCTCTACTGGAGCGTCGTGCCCCGCGAGATGCCGGCGATGCACGACAGCGACCAGCTCGTCGACTGGTGCACGGGCGACCTGCTCGCCGCGGGTTACGGCTCGCCCGGGGAGCGCGTGGTGATCGTATTCGGCGCGCCCATCGGCGTCAGCGGCAGCACGAACAGCATCCGCGTCCACGTCCTCGGCTGAACACCCGGAGAGAAAAAAACAGCGAGGGGAGCGCCGAGAAAACCTCCTATCCCTCCTCCCCTCCTTGTTTCCTTTTCTCCCGGTCGGCTGTCGCGCTGGCGGCCACGTGTCGCGCTCGTGCCGCTGGGGAGTTGACGGAACGCGAACGTTTACGGTGGTTTACGCTTCTTTACCCGCACATCGGGGATAATCCCTGGGCGCCGGACGTCTCTCGGTGCGAAAGGGAATCATCATGAACCGCTGGATCGCACGAATCGTCACGCTCGCCTCGCTCTCCGGTGCCGTCGCGCTCGTCCCCGCCGGGCTCGCCTACGCGCAGACGCCGGAGGCCGCCTCCGCGCCCGGCAACCACCACGGCCATCGCATGGGGCTCATCGGCGCGGCGCTCCAGCTCGACTCGCTCACGGCGGCGCAGCGCTCCTCGATCGAGCAGCTCGCGCAGGCGCGCCGTACGGCCGAAGTGCCCGTGCGCCAGGCCGACGCGCAGGTCCTCACCGTCCTCGCGACGCAGGTCGAGCAAGCCTCCATCGACAAGGGCGCGCTCGCGCCGACCGTCAGCGCCCGCGAGTCCGCGGCCGTCACGGCGCGCCAGGCCGACCTCGACGGCGTCCAGAAGCTGCACGACCTGCTCACGCCGGCGCAGCGCGGTCAGCTCATCGACGCGATCGAGGCGCACGGCCCCGCCGCCGGCCAGGCGTGGAAGGGCGGCCCGGGCCACGGCCGCCTCGGCATGATCGCCAAGGAGCTCGGCATCACCGACGCGCAGAAGGCGCAGATCCTCGCCAACCTCCGCGCCGAGCGCGGCGCCGACGCGGGCGCGCACCCCGACTTCGCGGCGCACGCGGGTCAGTTCAAGGCGTGGCTCGACTCGTTCCGCGGCGACAGCTTCACGGCCTCCGCGGCGGGCGCCAACATGCAGGAGCGCATCGAGAACCGCGCCGACCACATGGAGGACCTCCTCGCGGCCGCCGTCCCGGTGCTCACGGCGTCGCAGCGCGCGCAGCTCGCGACGCACCTCCGCACGCGCGCGGCGCACGAGGCGCAGTCGCACGGCTGACGCGTCGCACGCGCAGCGGCCCTTCTCGTCTTCAGGGCTGCTGCGCGTGCGCGGCCGCCGGCACCGACGCGCCGGCGCGGAGCTCGCGCTTCAGCACCTTGCCCGTCGGGTTTCGCGGCAGCGCGTCCATGAACACGAAGTCGCGCGGGACCTTCGGGCCGGCGAGGCGCTCGCGGCACCACACCTTCAGGGCGCCCTCGTCGACCGCCGTGCCGGGCTTCTTCACGACGAACGCGCGCACGCGCTCGCCCCACTCGGGATCCTCGACGCCGATGACCGCGACCTCGGCCAGATCGGGGTGCGCCTCGAGGACCGCCTCGACCTCGGCCGGGTACACGTTCACGCCGCCCGAGATGATCATGTCGCGCTTTCGCCCCTCGATGAAGTAGCGCCCGTCGCGGTCGCGGCGCGCGAGGTCGCCGACGCTGAAGAAGCCCTCGCGCATGCTCGAGCGGGTCGCGTCGGAGTCGTTGTGGTAGCCGGCGACGAGCATCTTGTTGCGGACGTAGAGCTCCCCGACCTCGCCGGGGGCGACCTCGACCCCGCGGTCGTCGAGGAGGCGGACCTCGTTGCCCGGCAGCACCTTGCCGATGCACCCCGGGACGGCGCGCAAGTCGTCGGGCTTGGCCATCGTGACGAGCCCCGTCTCGGTGGCGCCGTAGCAGTTGAAGAGGACGTCGCCGAAGTGGTCCATCACCTGCGTGCCGAGCGGCCCGGGGAGCGGCGCGCCGACCGTGAAGATGCCGCACATCGAGCGCACGTCGTACTTGGCGAGGATCGTCGGGATCGAGCGCCATCACGCGGTGGAGGAGCGTCGGCACGACGGCGGTCGTGGTGACGCCGTGCTTCTCGACGAGCTGGAGGAACGCCTCGGGCTTGAACTCGTCCATCAGGACCGAGGTGCCGCCGAGGAGCGCGGTGAACGAGAGGAAGCCGAACGCGGTCGAGTGGTAGAGCGGGCACGTGACGAGGTGCACGTCGTCGCTGCGCATCGGCGTCTCGCCGATGAACTCCATCGCGGCGTGCATCGCGTCCTTCGGGAACTTGCGCACGGCGCCCTTGGGCTTGCCCGTCGTGCCCGAGGTGTAGATGACGACCGCCGCGTCCTCCTGGACGTTGGCCTCCTGCGGCCCGATGGCGGCGCCCGGCTCGGCGAGCAGGTCCCTCTCGTAGCGGCCGCAGCCCGGGATCTCGGCGCCGACGGCGATGAAGTCGCGATCCGCGATGTTCGTGAGGCTTTTCTTCGCCTGCTCGACCACGTGCCAGAGGTCGGACTCGAAGCAGATGGCCTTCGCGCCGCAGTGCTGCGCCAGGTACACGAGCTCCGCGGCCGTCGACCGCCACGATACGCTCACCGCCGCGGCCCCGAGGCGCGCCGCGCCGCCCTGCACTTCGAGGAACTCGGGGCGGTTGCGCATCATGATGACGACGCTGGTGTTCCGTTTGAAGCCGCGGCGCTGGAGGCCCACGGCCACGCGGTTCATCCGGTCGTCGAGCTCCCCGTAGGTGACGCAGCGATCGCGCCAGAGGATGGCCGGCTTCTCCGGCTGGTTGGCGCCGTGGAGGGCGAAGACGACCGACGGGTTCCGCGCCTTCCGCGCCAGTGCCCTGCCCGCGAAGAGGAAACCCTTGGCCGAGAACTGGAAGAGGAACCCACTCTGGCGGGCGACCCGCGCGAAGGTGCGCGCGCGGTCCGGGATCTGCGAGAGATCGCCTGCTGTGGTCTTGGCTGCGGCACGGAGTCGCTGGAGGCGCGCGGGGAGGTCCGAGATCGGAAGGAGCATGGCCTTGGGTCTCCGCATTGTACCGTGTCGAGCCGGGTTCGTGTGATATGGTCGGTGGGCTGATTTTTTGCGGGTGCGGATGCCGACGGACGACGAAACCGACTTCTCCAGCATCGCGGTCGAGCCCGGCGACACCGGCGCGGTGGTGTCGAGCGGCGCCGAGCGCCGGCGCTTCCCGCGCCACGCCATCACCCTGCGCGTCGACTACAAGCGCATGAACACCTTCTTCGCCGACTACGCGAAGAACATCTCGAAGGGTGGCACCTTCATCCGCACGAACAAGCCCCTCGACGCGGGCACCGAGTTCGTGTTCGTCCTCTCGATTCCCGGCCAGCCGGATCAGCTCCAGCTCCTCGGTCAGGTGATGTGGACCGTCCTCGAAGACCGGGCCACCGAAGAGCACCCGGCCGGGATGGGCATCCGCTTCAAGTTCCAGGACGAGGCGGAGCTCAAGCAGCTCGAAGAATTCGTCGCCAAGCTCATGTCCGAGAAGCTCGGCAGCCACGTCGCCGCGAAGCTCCTGGGCAACACGTAGCCCGTAGCCGCACGCGGTCACCACGCGCACGAAGGCACTCCGGGGTGCCCGTCTTTACCCGGGGGCGTGCCAGACCTACCTTCTGACGCATGACTGCTGCGGTGTCATTCGCCGGCGACCTCGAAGACGAGGTCATGCGGCTGAAAAAGGAGCGCAACGCCGTGCTCCTCGCGCACTACTACCAGGACAGCGACGTGCAGGACGTCGCCGACTTCATCGGCGACTCGCTCCAGCTCTCGCAGGCGGCGGCCAGCACGAAGGCCGACGTCATCTGCTTCGCCGGCGTGCACTTCATGGCCGAGACGGCGAAGATCCTCAACCCCGAGCGCGTCGTCGTGCTGCCCGACCCGAAGGCCGGTTGCTCGCTCGCGAGCGGCTGCCCCGCCGACCGCTTCGGCGCGTGGGTGAAGCAGCACCCGGGCGCGGTGGTGGTCAGCTACATCAACTGCACCGCCGAGGTGAAGGCCCTCTCGGACTACATCGTCACCTCGTCGAACGCGGAGAAGATCGTCCGCGCCATCCCCGAAGACAAGACGATCCTCTTCGCGCCGGACAAGAACCTCGGCCGGTACCTCGAGAAGAAGACCGGCCGCAAGATGATCCACTGGCAGGGCAGCTGCATCGTGCACGAGACCTTCAGCCAGCGAAAGCTCGTGGGCCTCAAGGAGCGGCACCCGTCGGCGCTCGTCATCGCGCACCCCGAGTGCGAAGAGCCGGTGCTCGCGATGGCCGACTACATCGGGTCGACGACCGCGCTCCTCAAGTACGCGGTCTCGAACCCCGCGAAGGAGTTCATCGTCGTCACCGAGCCCGGCATCTTGCACCAGATGCAGAAGCAGGCGCCCGAGAAGACCTTCATTCCGGCGCCGCCCGTCGCGAACTGCGCGTGCAACGAGTGCCCGTACATGAAGATGAACACCCTCGAGAAGGTCTACCTCTCGCTTCGCGACCTCGAGCCCCGCATCGAGCTCGACAAGGCCCTCATGGACCGCGCACGCCTCCCGATCGAGCGCATGCTCGCCCTCAGCTAAAGAGAAAAAACGAAGAGGGAGAGGAGGGAAAGGAGCTGAGAAGAAAAGAGGAAATTCTTGTCGCTCTCGTCTCCTTTCCCTGGCTTCCCTCCCTGTTTTTTACTCTTCGCTCTTCACCGGCGCGGGCCGCCGCTGGGACGACCGAGGTTCAGCCGGTCGCGGAGGCCGCCCGGCTTCGAGTCGCCCCCGGCGGGCCCCGGGGCGGCGGACGCGGAGGCCGACGCGACGGAGACCGGGCCGGCGGACGGCGTGGCCGCCGAGAGGCCGCCGGGCACGCTGCTGTCCGTGATGACCAGCTCGTCTTCGAGGACGACGTTGATTGCCTCCTCGGAGGGCGGGATGGGCGCGTGCTGCGCGGCCACGTCGCCGGCGCTCGGCGCGTTCGTCGCGGCGGCGCCCGGGGGCATCGACCACGTGTCTTCGCTGGCGGGCTTCTCGACCTTGGTCTCGACGGGCGGAGGCGCCATCGCGGCGTCGGGCTTCGAGTCGAGGCGCGGGCGCATCGCGTCGCCCTTCGGCGACACCACGAGCCCGACCTTCGTCACCATCGCGTCGAGGACGGCGATGAGGACCTCGTTCGCGGTCTTCGCGACGATCTTGTCCCAGCCGAGCGCCGCGACGATGCCCTTCGGCGTGCCGTCGCCCGTCTCGTGGATGCGGCGGACCCACTGCGTGAGGTCGGCCTTCTCGAGACCGTCGGCGAGGACGTCGGTGCCCTTGATGGCGCCGCCCTTGGCCTGGATGGTGTCGAGGAACCAGCGCGCGTCGAAGAGGTAGAGCTCGTACGCGGTCGACAGCGCCTTGTGAATCGCCTGCTTCGTCAGCTTGCCGCCGCGCCAGAAGGCCCAGAGGTCGCCCAGCGGGAGCCAGCGGACGATGGTCTCCGCGGTGAGGCCCTCTTCGAAGGCGGTGTGATCGACGTCGCCCGCGACGAGGGCGTCGTGCACGACGCTCTGGATCTTCTGGTCGTCGTCGCGGAGGGCCGCCTTGATGCCGCGGATGCCCCAGGCCGCGATGATCGGCCCGCGCGCGTCGTTCGGCAGGTACTTGAAGATGCGGTCCGTGCACGATTTGTCGTCGTGCGGGAAGAAGCTCGTCACGAGCTCCTGCGAGGTGCGGACGCGCCCGTCGGGCGTTCGCCGGTGCTCCTCGAGCGCAAGACAGAACTTCGGAACGGCTGCGCTCAGATCGTTGCGTGCCTTGTCCACGCTCTCCTCCGTCGGCCGCTGGGACGTTCGCGGCGCAAGGGCGATGGTACACGCGACGAGGCCGCACAGGGCCCTCTTCAATCGTTCGGGGCGCGCAGAATTCGGAGACGTCGCCCGCGGGTGTCGCCAGACGGGCTCAAAGCTCGGTCAAGAGGGTGGTCAGTACGTAGTCGAAGGCGAATATCGCGACGATGCTGGCGACGACCGCCTTCGCTGTCGCCTCGCCGACGCCACGCGCTCCGCCCGTAGCGTAAAAGCCCTTCTTGCAGCAGACGACGCTCACCACCAGCCCGAACACGAGGCTCTTCTCGACCATCATCCAGAGGTCGTGCGCCTCGACGAACTGCTGGATCTTGTCGAAGAAGACGCCCGGGTCGATGCCCTGCCACACCACGGCGACGAGGTAGGCGCCCGCTTGCCCCGACACGGCAAAGCACGTTGCCAGGAGGGGCATCATCGCGGTCGTCGCGATGACGCGCGGGGCGACGAGGTACTGCTCGGGGCTGACGCCCATCGTCGTGATCGCGTCGATCTGCTCGGAGACGCGCATGTTCCCCAGCTCACTCGCCATCGTGCTGCCCGCGCGCGCGGTGACGACGACGGCCGCGAGGACGGGCGCGAGCTCGCGGGCCAGGGCGAGCGCCACCACGCCGCCCACCATCCCCTCGGCCGAGAAGCGCCGGAAGCCCATGATCGTGCTGACCGTGAAGGCCATGCCCGTGAAGAGCCCCACGAGCGCCACGATGAAGGTCGAGCCCGCGCCGACGAAGTCGAGCGCGATGAGGAGCTGCGCCGGCCGGAACGGCGGGCGCACGGCCCACACGACCGTGCGCGCGCCGAGCATCACCGTGGAGCCCAGGTCGTCGAAGAACCCCATGAACGGCGCGATGAGCATGTCGACCCACCCCGCGACGCGGGCGACGGCGCGCTCCACGAGCGAGGACGGCGGCGTCGACGAGGGCGCCTCGTCTCGGGTCTCACCGCCGGTGTCGCTCACGCGATGCTCATGGGGAAGGCGTGTCCATACCACGCGACGAATCGCCGCTCAGGTTTCGCGCGGGCGGACCCGGCTCGACGCTGGCGGGCCGGGGCGGTCAGGGCTCGCGGTAGAAGCGCGGGACGCGGCGCGAGATGCTCGTGAGCGCCTCCCAGGCGATCGTGCCAGCGTGCGCGGCGATCTCGTCGGCCGCGATCGCGTCCTTGCCGAGCGGACCCTCCTGCGCGCCCAGCACGACGACCTCGTCGCCCACGGCGGCGCCGTCGACGGCGGTCACGTCGATCATGGCCATGTCCATCGACACGGCGCCCACGATCGGGGCGCGCTTGCCGCGGACCAGGGCGTGGCCGCGGTTTCCGAGCTGGCGAGAGAGCCCGTCGGCGTAGCCCATCGCGATCGTGGCGATACGCGCCGGGCCCCCGGCCTGCCACGTGGCGCGGTAACCGACCGCGGCCCCTGGCTCGAGCGTGCGGAGCGCGACGATTTCCGTGCGCACGCGCATCACGGGCTTGAGCTCGGGCGCGAGCGGCTCGTCGGAGACGCGCGGCGACACGCCGAAGATCGAGATGCCGGGCCGGACCGCGTCGAACATCGCCTCGCCGCGCAGCAGCGCCGCGCTGTTGGCGGCGTGCCGGACGTCGGGGACGACGCCGCGCGCGGCGAGGAGCGCCGTGGCGGCCTCGAACCTCCGAACCTGCTCGGCGGTCTCGGCGGCGTCGGCCTCCTCGGCGCAGGCGAGGTGCGTCATGAGGCCGCGGACGCGCACCTCGGGGAACTCACCGAGGCGCGCGGCGAGCGCCGGCAGGGCCTGCATCGTCACGCCGAGACGGGCCATGCCCGTGTCGACCTTGAGGTGCACGTCGATGGGTCCGCTCGCGACCCCGGCGCGCACGAGGCGCGCGAACGCGGCGATCTGGCCCAGATCGTGGACGACCGGGACGAGCCCGCGGGCGATGACCTCTTCGTGGGCGTCGCGCGACTCCGAGTAGTGGCCGCCCATCACCAGGATCGGCGCCACGATGCCCGCCTCGCGCAGCTCGACCCCCTCCTCGAGGAGGGCGACGCAGAAGCCGTCGACCCGGCGGTCGCGCTCGAGCGTGCGCGCGACGGCGGGAGCGCCGTGGCCGTACGCGTCCGCCTTGAGCACGGCCCACACGCGCGCCGGGCCGGCGTGCTTGCGGACGACGCGGGCGTTGTGGCGAAGGGCCTCGAGGTTGATCTCCGCGCGCGTCGGCCGGATGGCGTCTGCCGGGGCTGCGCGGCGGGGACGGAGGATCCTTGGCACGAGGGGCTGGCTCATCGAGTGGTAAAACGCGCGGCAGGCTCCGCACGATTCCACTCCCCCCGTACTACGAAGAGCGTCTCGGGGCCAAGTTGGGTCGCGCGTCCCGGACACCGCCGCGCCCGCGGGGCTTGCGCAAGAGGCGGCCGACCTCGACGCGGAGCTCGTCGACGTCGACGGGCTTCGGCAAGACCACCGCCCCCAGGCTCATCCCGCGGCTTCGGGTCAGGTCGTCGACCACCGAGGACAGGAAGATGGCCGGCATCGACCAGTGGGCGTCGCGCAGCGCCTCGAGGGCGCGCAGGCTCGCGCCGAGCGGCATGAACGCGTCGCAGACGAGCAGGTCGAACGCGGCGCGCGAGGGGCCCTCGCCGGTGAAGCGGGCGAGCCGGGCGAGCGTCTGGCCGCCCTCGCTCGCCTCGAGCACCTCGTGGCCGTCGAGAAGCAGCGCCGACGCCAGGATCGGCCGGAGCTCCGCGTCGTCCTGCACCAGCAGGATTCGGCGCGCCCGCGCGACGCGGGGTTGGGGAACGAACTGGATTGCGTGCATCATGGGGAAGGCTCCGACGCCTTCCCTCAAAAGCACGAGCCGTGCCGGCTCGGCCGCGCGCTCTACGGGTTGGCCGCCGGCTGCGCGTCTTCGTGCGCACGCCGCTCGGCGGCGATGGCCTGCTCGTGCGCGTACTGCATCCGATAGAGGCGCGCGTACACGCCGTTCATGGCGATCAGCTCCTCGTGCGTGCCGGACTCGACGACGCGGCCCTTGTGGAACGCCACGATGCGGTCGGCGGCGCGGATGGTCGAGAGCCGATGCGCGATGACGAGCGCCGTGCGCCCCTGCATCACGGCCTCGAGCGCGCGCTGGAGGCGCGCCTCGGTGTCGGAGTCGACGCTGGCCGTGGCCTCGTCGAGGACGAGGAGCGGCGCGTTCCGGTAGACGGCGCGGGCGAACGCGAGGAGCTGCCGCTCGCCGGCGCTGAAGTTCTGGCCGCGCTCGTCGACGCGGGCGTCGAGGGCCCCCGAGGCGCCGGTCCCGTCGCCCGCGCGCCGCTCGAAGAGCTCGAGCGCCCCGATGCGCCGGAGGGCCTGCTCCGCCCGAGCGCGGTCGGGCGCCTCGTCGCCGACCGCGACGTTGGAGAGCACCGTGCCCGGGAAGAGGAAGACGTCTTGCGGGACGACCGAGAAATGCCGGCGCAGGTCGTGCGGCTCGTACCCGCGCACGTCCTTGCCGAGCACCCGCACCGCGCCCGTCTGCGGCTCGTAGAGGCGGAGGAGCAGGCTCGACACCGTGGTCTTGCCGGCGCCGGTCGCCCCGACCAGCGCGATGCGCTCGCCGCGCCGCGCCGACAGGCTCACGTCGCGGAGCACCGGGACGCCGGGCTTGTACTCGAAGTCGACGTGGTCGAGCGCGAACGCCTCCTCGGGGCCGCCCTCGGGACAGCAATGCTCGGCGGCGAGCATCGGCGGCGCGACGTCCTTCTCGTCGAGGAGCTCGAAGATGCGCTCGGCGCCGGCCATCCCGCTCTGGAGGAGCGTGTAGCGCTGCGACAGCAGGCTCACCGGCTCGAAGAACTGGCGGATGTACTGGGTGAAGGAGACGAGGAGCGCGAAGGTGATCGCGTGGTCGCCCACCCGGCGGAAGCCCGAGAACCACAGGATGCTCGCGACGCAGAGCGTGGAGACCATCTCGATGCTCGCGTCGAGCACCGCCTCGTAATAGATGGCGCTCTTGTTCGCGTCGCGATAGCCGACGTTGATGCCGTCGAACTCGTTGGCCATCGACGCCTCGCGCACGAAGGCCTGAACGACCGAGATGCCGTTCACCTGCTCGTTGAGGAACGCGTTCAGCCGCGCGGTGCGCGCGCGCACGTCGCGGTACGCCTTCCGCGAGCGCTTGCGCACGTAGTTCACGATGGCGCCGACGATCGGCAGCGCGAGGAACGACACGATGGAGAGCTGCCAGTCGAGCGCGAGCATCATCGCGACGATGCCCACGAGCGCGATGACGTCCCCCATCGCGTTGAACGCGCCCGAGGCGAACAGCTCGCTCACCGCGTCGACGTCGTTGGTCGCGCGGGTCACGAGGCGCCCGACCGGCGTGCGGTCGTAGTAGCGGAGGCGGAGGCGCTGGAAGAACTGGAAGATGGTCGAGCGCATCTCGGCCATCGCGCGCGCCCCCGCGATCTGCATCGCGTACATCTGCACGAAGGTCAGCGCCTGCACGACCAGCAGCAGCCCCGCGAGGAGCACGCCGTCGCGCATGAGGCCCGCGGGGTCGCGCTGCGCGGCCCGGCGGACGACGTCGCCCATGAGCAGCGGCCGCACGAGGTTCAGCAGCGTGACGACGACGAGCGTGGTCAGCGACGCGGCGATGAAGCGCGAGTGCGGCTTCACGAACGGCCAGAGCCGCCCGATGAGGCGCGCGTCGTACGCCTTTCCAATCGTCCCCTCTTCGTGGAAGAGCTTCAGCGCCTTCTCGGCGCGCTCCTGCGCGGTGCGCGCGGTCTGCGCGCCCTCGCGCGGGGGCTTGGTGCTCGCGACGGCGTTCACGACATCACCGCGCCCTGCTCGGCCTTCGGGCCGCTCGCCGGCTCGATCTCCTCGAGCTCGCTCGCCATCTGCTGCTCCTCGGCGAACGCCGCGTAGATGCCGCCCGAGCGGGCCAGCTCGTCGTGCGTGCCCTGCTCGACGATGCGGCCCTCGTCGAGGACCACGATCTTGTCGCAGCGCGACGCCGCCGCGATGCGGTGGGTCACGAGGACGACCGTGCGGCGCGCGGCCTGCCGGTCGATCGCGTCGAGGATGGCCTGCTCGGTCTTCGAGTCGACCGCGGAGAGCGGGTCGTCGAGGATGAGGATCTTCGGCTCCCACACGAGCGCCCGCGCGAGCGCGATGCGCTGCTTCTGCCCGCCCGAGAGCTGCACGCCGCGCTCGCCCACCACCGTGTCGAACCCGTCGGGCAGCGAGAGCGTCTCCTCGAGCACCTGCGCCTCGCGCGCGGCCTCGCGAATCTTCGCGGCCGCCTCGGGCGAGTCGGGGTCCTGGAGGGCGAAGCCGATGTTGCGCGCCACCGTCGTCGAGAAGAGGAAGGCGTCCTGCTGGGCGTAGCCGATGGCCGAGCGCACCGACGACAGCGGGAGCTCGCACACGTCGACGCCGTCCATGCGCACCGTCTTCTCGGGGGTGGGGAGCAGGCGCGCGAGGAGCATCGCCAGCGTGGTCTTGCCCGAGCCGGTGCGGCCGACGATGGCGACCGACTGACCCGGCGCGACCTTGAGCGAGACGTCGTCGAGCACCTTGCGGGCGCCGTACGCGAAGGAGAGGTTGGTCACGCTGAGCGAGCCGCCCACGTGCTTCGGCGGGCGCCGCGCGCCGTCGACGACCTCGGGCTGCGCGTCGAACACGTCGCGCAGGCGGTTGAAGCCGGCGCGCCCGCGCTGCACCGTGCTGAGCGCGAAGCCCACGGCGATCATCGGCCACGTCATGCGCGCGAACGCGCTCCAGAACGCGAAGAACGCGCCCTGCGACAGGCCGCCGTGGTCGGGGCCGGCCAGGAGGAGCGACGAGCCGTACCAGAAGAAGACCAGGATGCCGACCGCGGCGACCGCGCCGATGACCGGCCCGAAGGACCCGCGGAGCCGCGCGAGCGCGAGGCTCGCCTGCAGGTACTCCTGGTTGGTCACCTCGAACCGCTTTCGCTCGCTCTCCTCGAGGGCGAAGCTGCGGACGACGCGCACGCCGGCGAGGTTCGCCTGGAGGCGATCGCTCATGCGCCCGAGCGCGGCCTGGTTCTCGCGCATGCGGTGGTACATGTTGCGCGAGAGGGTCCGCGACAGCATCGTGGCGACCGGCAAGCTGACGAGGCACGCGAGCGTGAGGCGCGTGCTGACGCCGAGCATGATCTGCAGTGCGCTCGCGAACGCGAAGAGCACGTTCACGACGTTGAGCACGCCGAACCCCAGCAGCATGCGCACCTGCTGGAGGTCGCTGGTCGAGCGGCTCATGATCTCGCCGGCGGGCATCTTCCGGTAGAACGCCGCGCCGAGCTGGTGCAGCTTGCGCAAGAGCTCGTGGCGCAGCTCGTACTCGGCGTCGCGCCCGGCGTTGAAGACGTACCAGCGGCTCGCGATGCGGGCGACGAACGCGCCCACGCCGAGGAGCAGGATCGTGGCCGCGGGCTTCCACGCGGCGGCGGGGTCGGGGCCGAAGATCGCGTCGATGGCCGCCTTCGACTGCCAGTCGATGCGGTTCATCGCGAACTGGAAGCCCGCCAGCATGAGCGTGCCCACGGCGTACTGCGGCGCGTGGCGCCGGAACTGGCCGCTCAGGGAGGTGGGAAACACGCTCGACATGCCACCGACAACCGATGCTTCCACCGGCCCTTCCGTTGTCCCCGGGGTGCTCACGAGCGGGCCGGAATGGGCTTCCGATGAGAGCTGGACAGGAGGGGCCGACCCCGCCCTTCCGCCTCCGCCATCAAATTGTCGACTTCGAGCCGGACTGCGAGCAGCCCCAGCATGACGCGCGCGCCCCCCTTGCCGTCGAGCTCTTGCACGACGCCGACCTTGCCCGAAAACGGCCCGCCGAGCACGCGAACTCGCGCGCCCCGCTCGACCGGCGTCGAGAGCTTCGCGGGCCGGCGGCGCCCGAGCCGCGCGGGCTGCTTCGCCCCGAAGGGTCGTCCGGGGCCGGCGACCTCGCGCGCCGGCTCGAGCTCGGAGGCCTCCGGCGTCTCGCCTTCTTCTTGCTCGCGATCGCGGGCGCGCACCCGCGGGCGATTGCCGCGGCCGCGCGGCTTCTCGTGGGCGTGGGCGGCCGCGCCCGAGCGGTCGTCGTCGCCGTCCTTCGCGCGCTTGCCCGCGAACCGCTGCCGCGGCCCGCGCGGCGCGTCGGCGCGGCCCTGCGCGTCGGCGGCGTCCCCCCCGAGCAGCAGGAAGACGCGGGCCAGCGCGACGACCGCGTCGGCGAGGAGATCGTCGACGGCGGCCGCGTGCTCGACGAAGAGCGCGCGCGGGATGCGCCAGCCGATCCAGAGCGTGCCGCGCTCGCGCTCGACGCGGTCGAGGAGCGCCCGGATGTCGTCCGCCGTCGCGCGGGGCGCCTCGCCGGCGGAGGCGTCCGCCGACTCGCCCGTGGTGAACTGCTCGGGCAGCGCCTCGAGCGCCGTCGCGAGCTCGAGGGCTCGCGCCGCGTCGGCCAGGCGGGTGCGCGCGGCCCGCGCCTGCGCCGCGGGCAGCTCGAGCCCGGCGCGCACGCCCTCGGCGTCGAGCCCCAGCACCAGTCGCACCGGCGACTCGGACTTCGCGCCGTGCCGCACCGCGACGAACGAGGCCTGCACGCCGTCCGCGCCGGCGGTCACCACGGGCTCGACCTCGGCCTCGAGCTCGGCGAGCCGCTCGACGACGCCCGCGGCCCAGGCCTCCATGCGCGAGGGCAGATCGGCCCGCCGGCCGCGCGCCTCGAAGTCGGCGGCGCGAAGGGCGAGCGGCGGCGTGCGGCGCGGCGAAGACGGCAGGGGGTGCGGCCGTCGGGGCGGTTGCTCGGGAGCGCGGGACATCGGTCAGGGCAATTCGGCCGGGGGAGAGCTGGCCCGCTTGGGCCGCCATGGGCCCAGTCGTGGGAACGTCCGGGGCGACGCCACGTACTACCGGTCTACAGTAGCCCACCCGGGGCTCTTTGGCAGGGCCCGACGAGCCGGCGAGCGAGAGGTCAGCGAAGAGGGGAGCGAGCGGTCAACGTGGGGACTGGCATCCTAGCAAGCCATGCCCCATCGATCCGCGTGCCGGCTGAGGCGTCGTACCCGACGGGGCCCCACACGTGCTAGCAATCCCCCCCGCGGAGAACCCCTCAGGAGCGCCTTGCCCCGTACCACCAAGCCGCACGAGAAGAAGAAGCCACGCGCCGAGAAGAGTCCCGTGGCGCGCGCGGGGCACGCCGAAGACCGCGATGGCGCGGCCGATTCGGCCGCCGAGCCCTCGACCGACGGCGGCGACCTCGAAGCGGGGGGCGACGCGGCGGAGTTCGACGACGTCGAGGCGGGCGAGGCCGGGCCCCGGCCGGCCGATCGCGAAGGCGGCGGCGACGAGGACGAGGCGCCGGCCGACCCCGAGGCCTACGAGTCCGCGGACGCCGCCGACGCGCCCGCCCCCCACGGCCGGATGCGCGAGGCGTCGCACGGCGCGGGCGGGTCGATCGAGCGGTTCGACCCGCTGTCGGCCTACCTGAGGGAGGTCCAGCGCCACCCGCTCCTCTCGCCCGAGGAGACCGCGGCCCTCGCCCAGAAGTTCGTGTCCACGCAGGACTCGGCGGCCGCCGCGCGCCTCGTGACGTCGAACCTGCGGCTCGTGGTGAAGATCGCCTACGAGTACCGCCGCGCCTACAAGAACATCATGGACCTCATTCAGGAGGGCAACATCGGCCTGATGCAGGCCGTGAAGCGGTACGACCCGTACCGGGGCGTGAAGCTCTCCTCGTACGCCGCCTGGTGGATCCGCGCGTACATCCTCCGGTTCATCCTGAACAACTGGCGCCTCGTGAAGCTCGGCACCACGCAGGCGCAGCGCAAGCTGTTCTTCAACCTGAGGAAGAAGCGCGCCGAGCTCCAGGCGCTCGGCATCGACCCGACCAACGCGGAGATCGCCAAGCAGCTCAACGTCCCCGAGAGCGAGGTCGCCGAGATGGACGTGCGCCTCCAGTCGAGCGAAAAGTCGCTCGACGCGCCGATGGGCGACGGCGAGGGTCGCGCGACCGCCAAGGTCGACACGATGCCCAGCCTCGTCGACGGGCCCGAGTCGCTCATGGCCGACAGCGAGCTCCAGGTCCTCCTCAAGGAAAAGCTCGGGGCCTTCCGCGAGACGCTCGCCGGCAAGGAGAAGGACCTCGCCATCTTCGACGAGCGCCTCGTCGCCGACGACCCGCTCACCCTCCAGGAGCTCGGCGATCGCTTCGGCATCTCGCGCGAGCGCGTGCGGCAGCTCGAGCAGCGGCTCACGGGCCGCCTTCGCGAGTTCCTGCGCGACGAGATGGGGGACGCGGTCGAAGTCGCCTGAGACGAGGGGATTGCGCGATGACCGGCGCGCTCTATCTCGTCGCGACCCCCATCGGCAACCTGGGCGACGTCTCGACGCGCGCCCTCGAGACCCTCCGCGCGTGCGACCGCGTCGTCGCCGAAGACACGCGCCGCACGCGGCGGCTCCTCACGCACTTCGGCATCGGCGGCAAGCCGGTCGACCGCCTCGACGCGCACGCGACGGACCACGACGTGGCGCGCGTCGTCGAGCGGCTCGTGGCCGGCGAGAGCGTCGCGCTCGTGACCGACGCGGGGACGCCGGGGGTGAGCGATCCGGGCGACGCGGTCGTCGTCGCGGCGGTGGCCGCGGGCGCCGTCGTCGTGCCGATCCCCGGGCCGAGCGCCGTGCTCGCGGCGGTCGCGGCGAGCGGCCTCGCGGGCGACGGGCGGTTCCGCTTCGCCGGCTTCTTCCCGCGCGACGGCGCCGCGAGGCGCGACGCGGTGGCGCGGGCGTGCGAGACGCCCGAGGCGGTGGTGATCTTCGAGGCGCCCGGCCGCGTGCGGGCGACGCTGCGCGAGCTCGCCGACGCGACCCCCGAACGCCCCGCGTGCGTCGCGCGCGAGCTCACCAAGATGCACGAGGAGTTCGTGCGCGGGAGCTGCGCCTCGCTGGCGGCCGACGAGCGCGAGTGGCTGGGCGAGGTCGTGCTCGTGCTCGGGCCGCACGCGCCCGAGGACCGCGTCGCGCAGGTCGACGACGCGGCGATCGACGCGCGCATCGACGAGGGGCTCGAGCGCGGCGACCACGCCCGGACCGTCGCGGATCGGGTCGCGGCCTGGAGCGGGCGGCCCAGGCGCGCGAATCTACGAGCGCGTGCTCGGACGCAAGAAGCGCTGAGGCGCCGGGCGCGCCGCGGGGCCTCGTTCGTGCAACGGCCCGCCGTCCGCGTCGCGCCTGAGGAAGGGAGCGACCCATCACACCGGAGGAGAGCCGATGAGCGAGCGAACGGTCGGGCTCGGGCCTGGATACGGCCCGGGGTTCAAGGGCAGCAGCCTCGAAGAGAGGCTCGAGAAGGCGCACGGCATGTCGTGGTGGTCGATCGCGCTCCGCGGGGCCGTCGCCATCGCGTTCGGCGTGCTCGTGCTGGCGAGCCCGGGCATCGGCGTCGCGGCGCTCGTCTTCGCGTTCGCCGCGTACGCCGCGGTCGACGGCATCTTCGCGCTCGCGACCGCCGTGACCCACGGCCGGGCCGGCCTGCGATGGGGCTGGTTCCTCGTCGAGGGCATCGTGAGCCTCGCCGTGGCGGCCCTGGCGCTGGCGCGACCGGGCGTGACCCTGCTGGCGATCGTGCTCCTGATCGCCTTCCGGGCGATCATCCTCGGGATCCTCGAGCTCGGCGGCGCCCTCGCCGGCCGCGAGCTCGACCACCGGTGGATGCTCGGGCTGACCGGCGTGGTCTCGCTGCTCTTCGGCGTCCTGCTCATCGCCGAGCCGTTCGCCGGCGCCATCGCGATCGTCTGGGCGGTCGGCGTCTACGCCGTCGTCTTCGGCGTCATGATGGTCTTCGTCGGCCTCCGCGCCCTCGGCCGGACGCGCCACCCCGCGCCCCCGCTCCAGACCCGCAGCTACGCGACCTGAGCTCCCCCGAGCCGCCACAGGCTACAGTCGGTCTGTAGCCTGTAGCCCCCTCCCGGAGCGCCCGGTGTATCCCGGGCGCGCATCCCGGTTTGAGACGCTAGGGGGACGCCTTCCCCGTGACCCGAAGGCCCCTTCACTCCCACCTGATCCCATTGCGAACGGTCGGGCCGACGATAAAGTCGCGCGCCCCCCCGTCCGCGGGCTTTCGTAGGCGGGTGAGACCCGGCGCCAGTGGCGCCAGGTGAAGGGATCGAAAAGAGTCATGCGAAGCGCGATTTTGCTCTCCGGGGTTGCGGGTCTTGCGCTGGCGTTCGCCGCGGGTTGCGGCGGGCGGGTGGCCGACGAGTCGAGCGACCTCAATGGCGGCGACGACTCCGGGAGCGAAGTCGACGCAGGCTCCTCGGGCAGCAGCTCCGGCGAAGCCAGCGGCGGCAGCTCCGGGGCGAGCTCCTCGGGCCTCGGCGGCCTTCTGGGCGACCTGCTCGGCGGCTCGGGCAGCAGCGGAAGCTCCGGCTCCGGGCTCGGCGACCTCGGGAACATCCTCGGCGGCCTGGGCGGCGCGGACGCCGGCGCCCTCGGGAACATCACCACCTGCACCGCGGACACGGGCTGCAAGAACGGCGAGACCTGCACGCAGACGCCGTTCGGCATCGGCATCTGCGAAGGCGGCGGGACGACCGGGGGAACGACGGGCCTCGGCGGGCTCCTCGGCGGTCTGGGCGGCACCAGCGGGTCTGGCACGGGCACGGGCACCGGCGGCCTCGGGAACCTGGGCAACCTCGGGAACCTGTTCGGCGGCGCGGACGCGGGCGCGTTCGGCAACCTCCAGAACCTCGGCGACCTGCTCGGGCTCCTGAACGCGGCGCGCGACGGCGGCGCCGGCTTCGCGGGCTTCGGTGGCTTCGGCGGCGCCGACGGCGGCTTCACCCTCCCCGGCCTCGGCGGCGGGTTCGGCACCGGCACGGGCGCCGGCGGCTTCGGCGGCCACTGAGGTTCAGAGCGGCTCGCCCAGGGCGGCATCGATCTCGGCGGGGTTGAACCCCACCATGACCTTCCCGTGCACGTCGATGACCGGGATGGACCCCTCGTGCAGCCCGCTCTTGGCGAGCTTCGCCTGCATTTCCTGGGCGGCCGCGGGGTCCTTCTCGACGTCCTTGTCGACATAGGGAATCCCCTTGCTGCGCAGGTACTTGGCGGCCTCGTGGCACGCGCCGCACCACTCGGCCCCGTAGATGACCACGACCGCCTTCGTGGCTTCGTGCAGGCCGGGGAGCGAGCCTCCCCCGGAGCCGGCGGACGAACCAGGCGCCGCGGGCGCCGCGGGACCCGCGCTCGCGAGCGTCGGGCCGCTCTTCTCGCGGCGCGCGACCGCCATCGCTTCGAAGTCTTTCCGCGTCATCGTACGCACCGGGTAGTTCCCGTCGGCGCCGGCCTGCCGGAGGTCGACGATCGCGACGTCGTCCGGGTGGTCGCTGTCTTCGTGGGCCGGATCGACGACGCGCACCGCGTCGCGCCCCATCATCGGGACGTCCTCGACGCGGGACTCGACGTGGAAGTCCCCCTTGTCGTCGATCCACGTGAGGAGCAGGCCCTGGCTGTCGTCGCGAACGACGACGGTCGCCGCCGCCGGAGGGGACGGAGACGCCTCGCTGCGCTTGCAACCCGCGGAGGCCGCGGCGAGCGCCCCGAGGAGCAGCCACGCAACGACGCGCCGCGTTCGCCGTCGCGTTCGAGCCGCCGTCACTGCACCTCCTCCGAGAGCTTCGCCCATTCGAGCAACATCGTATCGACCTTCCTGGCGAGCGCCTGCTCGTCGTGCGCCATCTTCGCGAGTTTCTCCCAGTCTTCGCCGGGCCCCTGCCGGAGCCGCGCCCGCAGCGCTTCGAGCTCCTTCTCTCCCGATGCGATGGCCGCCTCGAGCTCCTGGACGCGCTTTTTCTTCTTCTCGAGGGAGCGCGCGAGCTGGCGCTTTTCTTCGAACTTTTGCTTCGCGTCCTCGTCGGCCTTCGCCCTGGCGTCCGCCGGCGGCCGGGTCGAGGCCTTGGGGGCCGGCGGGACCGGGGCGGGACGGCTCGCCTTCTCGTAGTCCTTGAAGCCGCCCGGGTACGCCTCCGCCTTCCCGTCGCGCACGTGGACGATGCGCGTCGTCACGTTCTCCAGGAAGCGCCGATCGTGCGACACGAGCAGAACGGTGCCCTCGAAGCCGACGAGCGCCTCCTCGAGGATCTCCGACGCGGGGATGTCGAGGTGGTTCGTGGGCTCGTCGAGGAAGAGGAGGTTCTTCGGCTCGAGGAGCAGCTTGGCCAGGGCGAGCCGCGACCGCTCGCCGCCCGAGAAGCCGCTGACGACCCGCAGCGGATCGTCCCCCCAGAAGCGAAAGCGGGCGAGGTACTGCCGCGCCGCCTCGACGGTGAAGTCGCCGCGGACGCGGCGCACGTTGTCGACCGCCGTGAGCTTGGGATCGACGTCGCCGAGGTGCTGGTCGAAGTAGCCCTCCTGCAGGTTCGTGCCGCGCTTCACCGTCCCGCGGTCCTCGGGGCCGCCGCGCCCGGCGAGGAGCTTGATGAGGGTGCTCTTGCCCGTCCCGTTCGGCCCGACGACGCCGATGCGCTCGCCCCGCCGCACGAGGAGGTCGAACTCGTCGAAGAGCTGCCGCCCTCCTCGCTCGGCCCCCAGGCCCTTCGCGTCGAGCACGATGTCGCCCGTGCGGGCCGACGGCGGGAAGCGGAAGGCGACGCGCTCGGCGCTCGCCCACACGTCCTCGGGCCGGTCGATCCGCTCGAGCTTGTCGAGCATCTTGCGGCGGCTCTGCGCCTGCTTCGTCTTCTGGCCCGCGATGTTCTTGCGGATGAACTCCTCGGTCTTGGCGACCATGTCCTGCTGGCGCTCGGCCAGGGCGCGCTCGCGCGCGAGGTCTTCCTCGCGGAGGGTCACGTACTCCGAGTAGCGGTGGGGGTAGACGCGGAAGCTCCTCCGGCCGAGCTCCATCGTGCTGCGGCTCGCGTTGTCGAGGAACGCGCGGTCGTGGCTGACGATCAGCACGGCGCCGCGGAAGTCGGCCAGCCAGCCCTCGAGCCAGCCGATCGTGTCGAGGTCGAGGTGGTTCGTCGGCTCGTCGAGGAGGAGGACGTCGGGCTGCTGCGCCAGGACGACGCCGAGGTTCAGCCGCCCGCGCTCCCCTCCCGAGAGCGACGCGACGGGCCGCGCGAGGTCGCGCGACGAGAACCCGAGGTGGTTCGCCAGCGCGGACACCTTGTGCTCGAGCTCGTCCCCGCGGGCGAGGTGGTAGCGATCGGTGACGTCCGCGAGGCGCTCGAGTGCCGGCGCCTCGCCCGAGGCCGCCTCGTGCTGGGCGCGCTGGAGCTCGTCGCGGAGCTCGACGACCTCCCGGAACCCCGCGAGGAAGGCGCCGAGGACGTCGCCGTGCGCCGCCACCTCGTGCGATTGCCGGTAGTAGGCCAGCGTGGCGTCGCGCCGCAGCACCACCGAGCCCGCGTCGGGCTCGATCTCCCCCGCGAGGATGCGAAGGAGCGTGGTCTTGCCCGACCCGTTCGGCGCGACGAGGGCGACCCGATCGCCGGTGGCGAGCGAGAAGGTGGGCCCGTCGAAGAGCGTGTCGCCGGCGTACCCGAACCGCAGGTCGGCCACTTGGAGAACGGTCATCGGAGGCGGCACGGCGTAGCACGGCGGGCGGCCATCCCGCTGCCCCGCTTCGCGCCTTTGCGCGCCCACCGCGCGGTGCCAGAATGCCCGGCCCCTCATGAACCGCGTGTCGTTCAAGCGTGTAGGAGACGTCACCCGTGACGGGATCGAGCGGGCCCTTCGCGCGGTGCTCGAGCCGGTCGCGCCCGCCGAGAGCGCGATCGGCGGCGACGCCCTCTTCAAGCTGAACGCGATGAGCGACGAGCTCTTTCCCGGGCGCAACACCAGCCCGTGGGTCGTCGACGCGATGCTCGCGATCCTCCGCGAGCGCTACCCCCGCGCGCGCTGGACGATCGTCGACACCGACGTCGCGGGCTCCCGGCAGTTCGAGCGCGCGTGCAGGAACTGGGGGTACGACGTCATCGCGCGCCGGCACGGCGTCGAGATCCAGAACCTCGCGTCCGCGCCCACCGTGCGCATCGAGACGGCCAACCCCGCCGTCCCCGTGGTCGAGCTGCCGAAGCGCGTCGTCGAGGCGAGCGCCATCGTGAACCTGCCGGTGCTAAAGACGCACGTGATGACCGGCATCACGTGCGGGCTGAAGAACCACTGGGGGCTCTTGCCGCGCATGCGCTACCGGTTTCACCCGGTCGTGCACGACGTCATCGCCGAGATCA
Organism: uncultured delta proteobacterium; assembly: GCA_963797395.1. GTDB lineage: Bacteria > Myxococcota_A > Polyangia > Polyangiales > Polyangiaceae > Palsa-1150. The sequence goes on along the minus strand of CAWCPA010000006.1, from coordinate 614,509 downwards.
ACCGGCAGATTCCGAATACCCTCTTGACCGTCGTCGACGGCACCGTGTGCATCGAGGGCGCCGGGCCGAAGACGGGCACGCCGCGCGTCGCGAACGTGCTCCTGGCGGGCCGCGACCGCGTGGCGATCGACACGGCCGTGCTGCGCTTCATCGGCATGGACCCGCGCCTCGCGCCGCACGTCGCGCTGGCCGAGGCGGCGGGCGTCGGCTCGAGCGCGTTCGAGTTCGTGGGCGACGCCTTCGCGCCCGAGCCGTTCGACCTGCCGAAGGAGTCGAACGACGTGGTCTCGTGGCTCGAGAAGCGCATCCGGCGCCTGCCGGTGATCGGCCCGGCCTTCTACTGGCCGCCGGTGGCCGAGGTGCTCGGCCTCATCGGGACGCGGTACAACAAGCACGTCTGGATGAACGTGCACGGGAAGAAGCACGTGTCCGCCATGCGCAGGCACCCGCAGCACGGCCCGCAGTACGAGCATCTCGGCGGCTAGCGGCCGACCTTGTCCAAGGTGGACAACGGCCTGCTGGCCCTGCTACACCGGCTGCCCGGTCGGCTAAGGCCTGCCCGCTGTCTGGAGGTGTGGCATGCGTGACGTGGGCATATTGGGTGGCGGAGTGTCGGGGCTCTTCACCGCCTATTTCCTCGGCGGTGACGTCGAGATCCTCGAGGCCGACGCCACTCCCGGCGGCCTTGCGCGCTGCTTCGGCACGAACGGGTTCCGCTCGGATATCGGCGGTCACATCCTGTTTTCGAAGGACAAGGAGGCCCTCTCCCACGAGATCGCGGTGCTCGGCGACAACGTGCACCAGGGCGTTCGCGCCAACAAGATTCTCTACAAGGGATTGCACGTCAAATATCCATTCGAGAACGGCATCGACATTCTCCCCAAAGAGGAGATCGTCGACATCCTCCAGACGTTCATCGAGAATCCCCACAAGGCGAAGCCCACGAACTTCCACGAGTGGCTGTACCACACGTTCGGCGACGGCCTGACGAACCGGTACATGCTCCCGTACAACGAGAAGATCTGGAAGACGCCGCTCGAGGAGATGAGCCTCGAGTGGGTCGATCGCGTGCCGCGTCCCCCGCTCGTCGATTCTCCTGAAGACGGGCGTCGGCATCCAGACCGAGGGCTACACGCACCAGCTCTATTTCAACTATCCGAAGGTGGGCGGCTTCGAGTCGATGCCGAAGGCCGTGGCCGCGAAGGTCGGCCCGAAGCTCACGACGAACTTCCGCGTCGCGAGCCTGAAGCCGGTCGACGGCGGCTGGGCGGTCGTGGGCACGACCGGCGAAGAGCGGCGCTACAAGCAGATCGTCTCGACCATCCCCATCGGGTTCCTCTTCTCGGCGCTCGGCGAGGTGCCCGCGCCGGTGAAGGCCGCGGCCGAAGGGCTCCGCTACAACTCGCTCCGCGTCGCGCTCATCGGCGTGCGCGGAACCGACCTCTCGGAGTACACGGCCCTCTACGTGCCGGACCCGGCGTCGCTCTATCACCGCGTTTGCTACAACCGGGTCTTCAGCCCGGACCTGGTCCCCGCGGGCCACAGCTCGGTGTCGTGCGAGATCACCGTGTCGCCGGGCAGCGACCTCGACACGTGGTCCGACGAGCGCATCCTCGATCGCGTCGTGGACGATCTCGTGCGCGACGGCGTCGTCCAGCGCGACCGCATCGTCTACCGCGCGGTGCACCGCGAGGTCTACGCGTACGTCGTCTACACGACCGGCTACAACGCGCGCGTCTCCACGATTCGCCAGTACACGCAGGAGCGCGGCATTCACCTGGCCGGGCGCTTCGCGGAGTTCCAGTACGTGAACACGGACGCGTGCGTGCGCAGGGCGCTCGACCTGGCGCGCGAGCTCCGCGGCGGCGACATCGCGCCGGAAGCGCGCATCCCCGCGAAGGCGTGAGCGACGCGAAGCGACGAGTTTCAGGTTGGACCAGGCCCCACCGATGATCGACGAGATTCTGAACGACGAAGAAGCCCTGAGCTCGGCCATCGGCCGCCCGCGCACCGCCCTCTTCATCGGCCCGGCGCGCGGCGGGTCGCTCGCCGAAGAGCGCGGCGCGCGCACCTTCCACTCCGACGACAGGTCCACCGACCCGGTGGATCTCCTCGTGGTAGGCGCGCCCGAGAAGCCGGGCGAGCTGTCGGCGCTCCTCGCGACCCTCGCGCCGCGCCTCGGGCCCGAGGCGCACGTGGTCATCGACCACGGGCGGGGTCGCGGCGGCGACGGGGTGGTCTCCGCGCTCCGCAGCGCGCGGCTCGAGCCGCTCTGGCGGCACCGCCCGCTGCCGGGCGCGCCGTGGTCGCTGTCGGTGGCGCGGCGCCGGCCGGAGAAGCGGAAGCTCTCGCTGACGGTGGGCATGATCTCGATGAACGAGGCCGGCGCGGTCGGCGGCGTCATCGACTCGATCCGCCAGCAGGCGCCGCAAGCGGAGATCCTCCTCGTCGACAGCTCGAAGGACGAGACGCCGGCCATCGCCGAGTCGAAGGGCGCGCGCGTGATCCGCCAGGTGCCGCCGCGCGGGTACGGTCCGGCGATGACGCGGCTCCTCTACTCGGCCACGACCGACGTCATCATCACGGTCGACTGCGACGGAACCTACCCGGCCGATCGCATCGGCGAGCTGCACGCGCTCGTCGAGGACGGCGTCGACCTGGTGAACGCGTCGCGCACGCACCACCGCCCGCCGGCGATGCCGCTCGCGAACTTCATGGCGAACCGCGCGTTCGCGATGGCCGCGGGCGTCGTGCACAAGTTCTGGACGACCGACCTGCACAGCGGCATGCGCGCATATCGCACCTCGATGCTCCGCGCGACGTACATCGCCGAGAAGGGCGCCGCCCTGCCCGTCGAGCTGGTCCTCGTTCCCGCGCGCCACGGCTACAACGTGAAGGACGTCTCCATCGAGTACCACGAGCGGATCGGCACGACGACGCTCCACCGGTGGGACAGCACCAAGTGGACCTTCCGCCGCATCGCCAACGCCGCGCGCACGGGCGGCGAGAAGCTGACGTAGCCGGTCGCTGGGGTGCTGAAGAAGAGAATCGGACCGCCAGGACGCCAAAGAACGCCAGGGTCGGAGAAGGTCTTCCCGAAGAAGCGGACTTCTTGTTCAAAGGCGCGGAGTCCTTCTCGAAGTCGGCGTCCTTCTTCTCCGAAGGCGCGGAGTTCTTCGCCACGCGTGCCGCGTTCTTCTCCGCGCGCGCGGCCTTCTTCTCCACGGGCGCGGCCGTCTTCTCTGCGCGCGCGTATTTCTTCTGCAATTGCGCGGCCTTCTTGGTCAGGGCCGCGTCCTTCTCGGTCGGGGCCGTCGCAATCGCCGGGGCCGCGTCGGCCCGTCAGCCTCGCACCCTTCCAAGGGGGACGACGTTGCCGCTGACGACGACCGCGGCCTCGCCCGGGGGGGCCTCGCCCATGTTCGTCGCGACCTCACCCGGGGACTTGATGAGGAGCGCCCTCGCCGGGATCTCGCGGCCGCTCGCGACCCACACGCCGGCGGCGACGCGCGCCTCCGGGCCGACGCACACCCCGAGCATCTGCGTGCCGCTGTCGACGATGCGCCCCTGGTGGGCCACGCGGATGTTCTTCGCGAAGTTCAGGTCGTAAAAGCACGAGTTGCTGAACGCGGACGCGTTTCGCCCGAGCACGGAGGCCTGCATGAGGTACTGCGCGGCCATCGCGCCGGGATAGACGACCGAGAGGTTCACGATCGAGTTGGGGGCGACGAGCGCGCCCCTGCCGATGACGCTCCCCGAGATGCGCGCGCCCTCGCCGATGATCGCGCCCTCCCCCACGAAGGAGTTCCGCAGGCTCGCGTGCGCGCCCACGATCGCGCCCTTCTGCACGATCGACAGCTCCGCGGTCGCCGTGTGGTGCACGCGCGCCCCCCAGCTCACGCCGCGGATGGCGCCGAACATCCGCCCGCCCCACCACGGGAACCCGAGGAGGAAGCGCCAGAACAGCCAGATCGCGCCGAAGACGTACCCGATGCGCATCCGCCGCACCCACCAGCCGGCCATCGCCGCGTTGTTGATGCGCAGCACGTGCAGCCAGTGGCTGACGCTGCACATGTAGCTCTCGCTCAGCCCGACCTTCAGCTCTTCGCCCTCGCGCCCGAGGATGCCGAAGGGGATGGGGAAGCGGAGGACGTTCTCGCGATACTCCTGCAGGGCGAGCTCCGCGGCGGCGATCCGCCCTTCGCCGCGCACGAAGTAGAAGGGCGCCGTCCAGGCGTCGCCGGCGGCGGTGAGGCCGTCGATGGGGCTCAGGGCATCGGTGCCGATCGCGCGGGGCAGCGCGCACACGAGCGCGACGGAGCCCGGCTTCGCGCGGGCCGCCGCCATGAAGCGGCGGATGACGGTCGGCGAGCACAGGACCGAGTCGACCAGCACGAAGCCCCCCTCCGGCTCGGCGCGGGCCCGACCCTCGCCTTCCTCGAGCGACCCGACCGGGACCGCCTCGAGCCCCGCCGCGGCGAGGTCCCGGGCCATGGTCTCGGCCAGGGTGCGGTCGAGCACCCACGCCTCTCGCGCGGGGGTCTCGAGCGGGGAAAGCGCGGGCGGGCCTGGCGAGAGGAAAACGCGCACTTATAGCCGTCTTACAATGACCGGGGCCGGAGCGTCCACCGGCGCATCTCGGCCGCCGCGGCTGAACCCGGAGGTGACGGATGATCGCATTTTTCGGAATGGGGCTCCTCGGATCGAACTTCGTGCGGGCGCTTCGCCGCCGCGGGACGGACGTGAACGTGTGGAACCGCAACCCGGCCCGGGCGAAGGCCCTCGAGGCGGACGGGGCGCGCGCCTTCGACGCGCCGGACGCCGCGGCCCGCGGGGCGGAGCGCGTACACGTGACCCTGTCGGACGACGCGGCGGTGGACGACGTCCTCGAGCGGGCGCGGCCCGGCCTCTCCCCGGGGGTCGTGATCGTCGACCACACCACGACCTCGCCGGCCGGCACGGCCGCGCGCGCGAGGCGCTGGGCCGAGCGCGGAGTGGCGTTCCAGCACGCGCCGGTGTTCATGGGCCCGCCGAACGCGCTCGAGGGCACGGGCATCATGCTCGCATCGGGCGACCGCGCGCGCTTCGACGCGCTCTCGCCCGAGCTCTCGAAGATGACGGGCAAGCTCGTGTACCTGGGCGTGGCGCCGGAGCGGGCCGCGGGGTTCAAGCTGCTCGGGAACCTCTTTCTCATGTCGATGACGGCCGGCATCGCGGACCTCCTCTCGCTCGGGCAGGCGCTCGGCATCGCGCCGGCGGACGCGGCGGGGCTCTTCGACGTGTTCAACCCGGGGGCGTCGATGGAGCCGAGGATCAAGCGCATTCTCGCCGGGGAGCACGGGCAGCCCTCGTGGGAGCTCGCGATGGCCCGCAAGGACGCGCGCCTGATGATCGAGGCGGCGACGGAGGGCGAGCGGAAGCTCGCGATCCTGCCGGCGATCGCCGCCGAGATGGACCGCTGGATCGCCAAGGGCCACGCCCACGACGACTGGACGGTCATCGCGAAGGACGCGCTGGAGTGAGTCAGCTCACGACGGCCGCGAGCGCCGCCACCGTCGCGTCGAACGCGGAGCGCTCGTGCGCGCCCTGCCGCAGGAAGGCCTCGAGCTGCGGCAGGCGCGCGAGGGCGAGGTCGAGCTCCTTGTCGGACCCCTTTGCGTAGGCGCCGAGCGTGACGAGGTCGCGCTTGGCCTCGTGCGTCGCGAGGAGCGCGCGCGCCCGGCGGGCGGCGTCGCGGTGCGCGGGCGCGACGATCGCGTCCATCACGCGCGAGAGGGAGCCGACCGGGTCGACCGCCGGATAGCGGCCGCGCGCGGCGATGGCCCGGTCGAGCACCACGTGGCCGTCGAGGATGCCGCGCACCTCGTCGGCGATCGGCTCGTCGAGATCGCCGCCCTCGACCAGCACGGTGTAGATGGCCGTGATGCTGCCGCGCGCGGACTGGCCGGCGCGCTCGAGGAGCCGCGGGAGCGCCGCGAAGACGCTGGGCGGGTAGCCGCGCCGCACGGGCGGCTCGCCCGCCGCGAGCCCCACCTCGCGCTGGGCGCGCGCGAAGCGGGTGACCGAGTCGACCAGCAGCATGACGCGACCGCCCGCGTCGCGGAAGTGCTCCGCGTAGGCCGTCGCGACCTGCGCCGCGCGCAGGCGCTCGAGCGGCGCCGCGTCGCTGGTCGCGACCACGACGACGCTCTTCCGGCGACCCTCGGCGCCGAGCGCGCCTTCGAGGAACTCCCCCACCTCGCGCCCGCGCTCCCCGACGAGGGCCACGACCACCACGTCGGCGTCGGCGCCGCGGGCGATGGCGCCCAGCAGCGTGCTCTTGCCCACGCCCGACCCGGCGAACAGGCCCAGGCGCTGCCCTTCCCCGAGCGTGGCGAGCCCGTCGAGCACGCGCACGCCGGTCGCGAGGGGCCGCGAGACGGGCCGCCGCTCCAGCGCGGGCGGCGGATCGCGGTCGACGGGCACGAGGCGACCTTCGATGCCCGGCCCGCCGTCGGCGACCCGTCCCAGGCCGTCGACCACGCGCCCGAGCAGCCCGTCCCCGGCGGTCACCAGCCACGGCCCGCCGGTCGACTCGACGTCGTCGTTCGGGCCGACGCCGGCGAGCGAGCCGAAGGGCATCGCCACGATCTCGCCGCCCTCGAAGCCGACCACCTCGCACGCCAGCGGGGGCCCGCGCCGGCGCACGTGGACCACGTCGCCCACGCGCGCGCCGGGCATCGTGAAGCGCACGCTCAGCCCCGTGACGCCCGCGACGCGGCCGGTCGCCTGGATGGTGCTCGCCTGCGCGAGGCTCGCCTTCAGCGCGTGGACGTCGACGGACATGCCGCGCGCCACGCTCTCCGGGGGGCTACTTGCCGCCCGCGGCGCGCTTGCCTTCCGGCTCGTTCGAGTCGCGCTGGAGCTCCGCCCGGAGCTGCTCGAGGAGCTCGCGCGCCCGCGTCGTCAGCACGGACGGCACGTCGACCTGCACGATGACCACGAGCGACCCGCGCCCGCGCCCGTCGAGCCGCGGGATGCCGCGGCTCTTCACGGTGAACATCGCGCTCGACTGCGTGCCCGGCGGGATGATCAGCGGGAGCGTCAGGTCGTCGTCGTCGGCCTCGAGGGCCGGCACGCGGATCTCGGCGCCGAGCGCCGCGTCGGTGAGGGGTACGTGCACGCGCGTGACGAGGTCGGCCCCGTCGCGCTCGAACCGCGGATCGTCCTCGACGTCAATCTCGACGTACAGGTCGCCCGGCGGCGAGTTGCTGGGGCCCGGCATGCCCTGCCCCGGCACGCGCAGGCGCTGGCCCGCGTCGATGCCGGCGGGGAACGACACGTTCACCTTGCGCGCGCGCTCGACCGCGCCGTGGCCCGAGCACGACGGGCACGGCTGCTTGATGACCCGCCCGGCGCCGCGGCAGCGCGGGCACGTGGACGAGAACATCACGAAGCCGCGCGCGTTCGACACCTGGCCGGAGCCGCGGCACTGCGGGCACGACTCGGGCTTGCTGCCGGGCTTCGCGCCGCTGCCCGAGCAGTCGGTGCAGGTGGCCGGGACGCGGACCTGCACCTCGCGCTTGCAGCCGAACGCCGCCTCGCGGAGCGTGAGCCGCGCCTGTACGCGCATGTCGCTCCCACGGCGCGGCCTGGCGCTGCCGCCGAAGCCCATGCCGCCGGAGAACATCTCCGCGAAGAGGTCCTGCATGTGCGAGAAGACGTCGCCGATGCCGTCGGCGCCGACGCCGCCCATCGAGCCGTCGAGGCCGGCGTGCCCGAACTGGTCGTAGATGCGGCGCTTCTGCTCGTCGCTGAGGACCTGGTAGGCCTCGTTGACTTCCTTGAATTTCCCTTCGGCCGACGCGTCACCCGGGTTGCGATCGGGGTGATGCTTCAAGGCTTCGCGCCGGTACGCCTTGCGAAGCTCGTCGGCGGTGGCCTCGCGCGTGACCGCGAGGACTTCGTAGTAGCAGCGCTTGGAGGGCATCGGAATTCAGGTCTCTTCGTCGGTCAGCGCCCGGTCCCGAGCGATAGACCAGGCCAAGCGGAGGCAATGCTTCGCCTGGTCGCTGCGCAAATTAAGCCTCGACCGCGGGGTGTCAACGCGAATCCTCGCGGCGCGGGTCGGCCGGGTCGGCGTGGCCGCCGACGGTGCCGTGCGCGTGGACCTCGTCCTGATGGTTCGCGGGGCCTGAGCGCGCGTCGAGCTGTCGCACGAGCTGCTCCATGAGGACCGCCTGCCGCTCGATCTCGGCGCGGGCGCGCTCGAGCTCCTCGCCCGACTCGGCGCGAGCGCGCGCGGCGTGCTCCTGCGCGAGGGCCGCCCTCAGGGTGTCGAGCTCGTCCAACGCGTGGGCGAGCTGTGGGTCGATGGCGGGCGAAGCCGCCTCGGAGACCGCCTGGGCGAGCTGGCGCTCGAGCTCCGAGATCTGCCAGATTGTGGCTTGCGCCTCGCCCTCGCGGCGAGCCAGGTCGAGCGCGAGGGCGTCGAGCTGGGCGCGGAGACGGGCGTTCTCCTGCCCGAGCTCCTGCGCGACCCGGCTGTGCGCCAGGCCGTCGACCTCGTTGGCGGTCGGGCGTTCGGCCTCGCGCGCCGCCGGCGGGCGGAGCGTCGTGGCGTCCTCGCCGGCCTCCTCGAGCGTGCCGACCAGGTCGCGGACCATCTGCTCGCGGCGCGCGAGCTCGGCCTCGAGCTGCTGGAGCGAGAGCGCGCGGTCGCGGAGGAGGCGCTCCATCTCGGAGAGCTCCTTCGACTGCGTCTCTCCGCCCTTCGCGAGCTCCTGCTCGAGCGAGTCGACGCGGCGCTCGGCGCGGTCGGCGCGGCGCGCGACCTCCTCGACCTGCGCGGCCGCGATGCGGCCCGCGTCGGCGGCGGCGCGCATCTCCTCGACCTCGTTGGAGAGCTCCGCCATCTGCCGGCCGCGCGCCGCGACCATCTGCTCGAGCTCCTGCGCGTGGCCCGAGCGGGCCCGGAGCGCCTCCTCGAGCGCGGCCACCGCCTCGAGGGCCCGCTCGGCCTCGGCGGCGCGGGCGCGCAGCTCTTCGACCTGGCCGGTGAGGAGCTCGACGCGCATCTGCGCGGACGCGAGCGCCTCGCGGTCGGACGCGGCCGCGACCCCGGCGCGCTCCGCTCGTTCGACCTCTTCCTCGATCTCTTCGAGCGCATCCTCGTCGTCTTCGTCGTCCTCGAGCGCGTCTTCCGGGGCCGCGAGGACGTCGTCGCGCACGGCCACCGCCGCGGCGGTGCGGGCGTCGTTCGGAAGCTGGACGATGGCGTACGGCTCGAGCCGCGCGCCGTGCTGGCTCGCCACGACCACGTACGCCTCGACCGCGCGCCCGCCATCGGCGAGCTGCGTGTCGACGCTCACGGACGGCGACTCGTCCTCGTCGCCCAGCTCGACGAGCGCCAGGCCGTGGAACGGGAGCTGCCCCACCATGCGCACGCTCTCGAACTCGGGCGCCACGAGATCGAAGAGGTCGTAGTAGTCGAACGGGCGGCTCGTCTGGTCGCCTGCGTACGACGCCTTCGCATCGCCCGCGTACGATGCCTTCGCATCGATGCTCTGCGCAGCGACGAGCGCCACGCCCTCTTCGCCGACCATGCGCCGCACCCGGCGCACGAGGGACGCCGGGTCGTCGAAGAGCCCGAGGTCCGCGATGATCGCGAGGTCGATGGGGCGGACGTCGGGGTCGTGCTCGGCATAAGGGCGGACGACGACGCCGTGGGGGGCGCTCTCGGCCTCCTCGGCGGCGCGGTCACCGTCGGGATCCCAGACGTGGACGGCGCGGGCGCCGAGCTCCGCCAGCCTGGCGCCGAGGCCGAGCGAGGCGTCGCCGAAGACGGCCACGCGCGCCCCATCGGCCATGGACTCGGCGTACACGGCCAGTGCGTGCTGCGGGTGTACGCCTAGTGCGTTCGAAGGCATCGCGGACGGGCGACGGTTCTAGCACGCCTTGGGCGCGGCGATCGGACCGGGGGGGGTCACCGGCCGCGGGATGCGCCGCTCGGGGCGCGGAACGGGGGCGGACCGCGCGGGGACGCGCCGATTGGTGAGCGCCTCGGCGAGCCCGCGGGTCAGCGCGACCGTGCTCGCCTGGCTCCCGGACCGCGGGCGGAGCCGGACGACGCGCTCGTCCGCGCGGCGGCCCGTGAACATGCGGGCCCGGGGGAGCTCCCGCGCGAGCCTCGCGGCAGCCGAGCTCCCTTCCAGCACCCGGACGAGCACCTCGGGGGTGCCGGCCCATCCCACGGGGCTCGTGCTCCAGGCGCGACCGACCTCGACCCCCACGACCCCCGGGATGGAGGCGCGCGGAAGCACGAGCAAGCGGAGCTCGTCCACGCGGCCCCCGGGACCGGCGGCGACCCGGGCCCACGGCGCGACCCGGAGCGCGGCGATCGCGTGGAGCCGCTCGAAGACGGGGGCCAGCCACGGCGCCGAGGCGCGGGCGCCCTCGGGCGGCAAGTCCGAGGCGCAGCCCGTGAGGAACAGCGGGACCAGCGCCAGCGCGTCGAGGCCGACGAGCCAGGGCGCCATCGCTCCGAACCGACGGGCGAGCAGCACGAGGGCCGTGACCGCGGCGAGGGCGGCGAACGCCGCGAGGCGCCCGGAGCGGGTGCTCGCGTCGAGCCAGTCGCCGTCGAGTCCGCGGTCGGCGAACGCCTCGTCGGGCCGGAGGATCAGCCAGCGGCCCGGCCCGCGGACCGGCCAGCGGGCGGCGGGCGGCCGGGACGCCGCGAGGAGCGTCGCGCACGCGACGAGGAGCGAGCCCGCGGTCACTGCGTCGGTCGCCTGGAGAGCGACCCCCAGGGCGAGCGCGATCCCCGCGCCCGCCGGGCGCAGGCGCGAGGGCACGGGCACGAGCGAGCGGGAACGCGTGCCCTTCGCGGCGCAGGCAGCCGCGAACGCGCGCTGCTTGTGCGCGACGAGCAGCGCGAAGAGGAGCGCGAGGGCGCCCAGCGCGGTCGCCGCGCAGACCTCGCGGACGCGGTCCGGCTCGGGGGGCGGCGCCGCAGGAGCCGGCGGGCGGAGGCGCGGGTCGGTGACGGCCGGGAGCGCGCTCGGATCGATGCGCACGTCCCAACGGACCGCCTCGCCGCGGCCCACGTGGGGCCGAACGAGCTCGAGGACGTCGCGCGTCGGCTCGCGGCTGAGGGTGGCGAGCGCGGTGTCGTCGGGGGCACCGGTCTCGGGGACCACGGCGATCGGCGGGCGGCGCGCGGGCGGGAAGACGAAGGTCGTCCGCGCGGGATCGAGGCCGTCGGAGGCGAGCGGCGAGGCCCACGCGACGCGCCAGCCCTCGGGATCGCGCGAGAGCACGTGCGTCTTCACCCAGTCGACCCGCCAGCGGACGTCGAAGGTGAACGCGCCGCGCTCGAACGCGTGGGGGTCGTCGACGGTGACGCGGAGCACGTGCGTATCGGCGCGCGCGTCGCGGGGCGCGAGGTGGGCGCCGAGGGTGCGGCCGTCGTCCGAGGTCACGGTGACCGCGGCGTCGAGGGCGGTCGCGGGATCGATGTTCTCGAGATCGATCCAGTGGAGCGGTCCGTGGGTCACCTGCCAGCGCACGAGGTCGTGCACCGACGCGACCCCGTCGGGCCCGACCTCCACGGTGACGTCCCCGGTCGTCTGATGGGCCTCGGTCCACGCGCCGGCGGTCCTCGCGACGAGCAGCGCACCCAGCGTCGCGACGCCGGCCATCCATCGTGAGCGGGCACGTGAGGCCATGTGCGACAACGAATACGCGGAGCCGGCCGCGCTGGCCAAACTTTGAGTGCAGCCCGAATCCCTCGCTACGCTCGGGCGTGCGGGCTCGAGAACGGTCAGATGCCGTGCTTCAGCGCCGAGACGAGCAGGTCGTCGATCGTGCCGCGCGTCACCTGGAGGGTCGTGACGACGGTGCCGGGGGAGGACGCCGGCGCGGTCATCGAGAACGGGATGGGCGTCGTGCCCTGGTGCGGGAGCTGCGTCACCTCGTCGAAGACCTCGATGCCGCCGCCCACCTCGGGGTCGGCCCCGAACACCGTGAGCTGCTCCGCGACCTCGGGCAGGCCGCGCGCCGTGAAGAAGCCGCCCGAGCCGACCGACGCGTCCTTCATGCCGGCGAGCTCCGAGCGGCCGCGCAGCCCGTCGCCCGTGCCCGCCGCCGCGGCCTGGAGCCGCGCGCTCACGAGCGCCACGTCGCTGCCCACGCCGATCCACGTGCGGGCGCCGTCGGGGACGACGAAGAGCTCGAGCGGCATCGGCCTGGCCGGCGCCGGCTTGGCCGCGCCCTTCGGGGCCTCGGGGGCGATGGGGTCCGGGAGCGGCACCTCGATCGCGAAGTGCTGGGCCTCCTTCGGCAGCGGGCTCCCCTTCGGGAGCGGCGCCGCGCGGAGGGTCATGACCCGGCCGCCCTTGGCCTTGTAGGTGGCCGCCACGCGGCCCCACGCCGAGGTGAACATCTTCATGGCGTCGAGGCGGGTGGCCGCCGGCTCGTCGACCTCGAGGACGCGCCAGCCGAGGAGGGCCTGGGCGCTCGCGCGGTTCGCGTCGCGGCGCGCGGCGAGGTCCGCGGAGTCGGGCAGGGCGCGCTCGGCGGTGAGCGCCTTGCGGATGGCGTCGATGTCGACGCCGCTCGCGTAGACCGAGGCCGCCGGCGTGACGAACGCGGCGATCGCGTCCACCACGGCGTGGCGATCGGAGTCCTTCACGCCGTCCTCGGCGAGCTTGTCTTCGACCACCTTGAGCCCGAGCTCGCGGCCGCGCGCGAGCTCCTTCGCGTCGATGCCGCGGCTGAAGACCGCGAAGTCGGCGTCGGTCGGCATCTGCCAGAACGCGGCGGGCGGAGGGCCGTTGCGGTCGGTGTTCGCGGTCATCACGCGGCCGAGCGCCGAGGCGGAGCCCGAGAGCTTGAGGCTCATCGTGGCGGACGCGCCCGGGTCCGAGAGCGAGACGTCGATGGACATCGTGTCGAGGTCGGTCGCGAAGTCGGCGGCGTCGTTGCCGGCGGCCGTCAGGAGGTCGCGGAGGCCCGACATGCCGAGCCGCCCGCCCACGATCGTGCTGAGGAGGACGGAGAGGAGCTTCCGCTCTTCGGTGATGGTCGGCTTGAGGGGCGCCATCCGCATCTCGACGTGCGCGTCGTTGGTGGGGGGCTGGCGGGGCGCGCCGCGCGTGAGCCAGGGGCCGAGCGCGGTGAGCGCCTTCGCGTCCCACGCGCACACGAGCCGGAGCGCCGACGGCCCGAAGGCGGGCGCGATCTCGCACGTGCGGTCGTCGTCGCTCTTCTCTCCGGACGCGCGCTGGAGGAAGTACGCGCCGTTCTCGGTCGGGATGAGCTTGTACCGGTCGCCGAGAGCGCTGCGCGCGGCGTCGAGGTCGCGCACGCCCGCGGCCGCGGCGACGTAGCTCGTGAGGTTGTCGCCCTGGCCGCTGATCGCCACGGCAAAGTCGATGGGCCGGTCGAGATCGACCACCGCGCCGAGCCCTTCGCCGGCGACGAGCTCGGTGATCTGATCCGACTGCGGCATGGGGAGCTGCGTCCAGCCGTGCACGGTGGTGAGCGACGCGCCGATCTTCGCGATGGTGCCCGAGACGACGAGGCCCGCCGGAGGCGGCACGGGGCTGAGGTCGGGCGGGGGGGGCAAGGGCACGCTGGCCACCGGACCGGCGGAGGACGCGGGCGCCTGCGGGGCGGCGGGGGCGCCGCCGCACGCGGCAGCGCCGATCACGGCGAACAGCGCGAGGCTTGCAGGGCGTGACCGTGCGATGGAACGCGGCATCATCTTTTGCCCCACAGCATACGCGAGCGCGTTTGGCAATCTAGCCTCTGGCGGCCAAGTTTTGTAAGCGATGGGTTCCCTCGCCGGCGCTCCATCTTCACCACATGTCGACGATGCGCTTGAACAAGGCACAGACCGAGGCCGTCGAGCACGGCGAAGGGCCGCTTCTCGTCCTCGCGGGCGCGGGCTCGGGCAAGACGCGCGTCATCACGAACCGCATCACGCGCCTCGTGGAGAGCGGCGTGCCGCCGCGCACCATCGTGGCGCTCACGTTCACGAACAAGGCCGCGGGCGAGATGCGCGAGCGCGTCACCGCGATGATCGGAGGGCCGAAATCGGGGCACAAGTCCGGGCCGCCCCGCGGAGGGCGCTCGGAGTCGCGGACCCTCACGGTCTCGACCTTCCACTCGTTCGGCCTCGAGGTGCTCGGCCGCGAGCGCGACGCGGTGGGCGGGCGCTTCACCATCTTCGATCAGGGCGACCAGGTGTCGCTCGTGAAGCAGCTCCTCCGCGAGCAGGGCGCCGACCGCGCGTACGACTCGGCCGCCGTGCTCTCGCGCATCTCGAACGCCAAGAACGCGTTCCAGCCGGCGGCCGAGATGCCCGAGCGCGACGACTACGACACGATCACCAAGACCATCTTTCCGAAGTACCAGAGCGCCCTTCGCCAGTACCGCGCCTTCGACTTCGACGACCTCGTGTGCGAGGTCGCCCGCCTCTGGCGCGACCGCGCCGACGTGCGCGCGCGCTGGCAGAGCGAGTTCCTTCACGTCCTCGTCGACGAGTACCAGGACACGAACCGCGCGCAGCTCGAGATGCTGCGCCTCCTCGCGGGCCCGCGCGCGAACGTGTGCGCCGTCGGCGACGACGACCAGGCCATCTACGGCTGGCGCGGCGCCGACGTGCGGAACATCCTCGACTTCGAGACGCACTTCCCCGGCGCGCGCGTCGTGAAGCTCGAGCAGAACTACCGCTCGTACGCGCCAATCCTCGCGGTCGCGAACGCCGTCATCTCGCGGCGCACCGACTCGAAGTGGCGCAAGGAGCTCTTCACCGAGAAGCACGGCGGGCGCCCCGTCCGCGTCGCCGCCGCGCCGACGCCGGAGGTCGAGGCGAGCTGGGTGGCGCGCGAGATCCGGCGCATCGTGCGCGACGAGAACAAGCGCCCGGGCGAGATCGCGGTGCTCTACCGCTCCAACGGGCAGTCGCGCCTCCTCGAGGAGAACCTGCGCGAGCAGGGCGTCGCCCACCGCGTGGTCGGCGGCACGCAGTTCTTCGAGCGCAAAGAGGTGAAGGACGTCCTCGCCTACGTGAAGCTCGCGCTCAACACCGACGACGAGATCAGCCTGCGGCGCGTCGTGAACTACCCGGCGCGCGGCATCGGCGAGACGACGCTCGAGCGGCTCGTGTCGCACGCGTACGCGCACGGCTGGACGCTCTGGCAGGCCGTCGAGCGCGTCGACGCGCTCGACGACGTGCCGGCGGCGGCGCGCGAGGGCTGCCGCGCGCTCGAGAAGGTCGTCGCGGAGGCGCGGCGCGAGCTCTTCGTCGAGAAGCGCCCGCCGAGCGAGGTCGCCCGCGCGATCTGCGACCGCGTCGCGGTGCGCGCGGCCATCGAGACGGGCGCGCCGTCGCCCGACGTGGCCGCCAAGCGATGGGGCAACGTCGAGGGCGTGCTCGGCACGCTCGCCCGGCGGGAGGCGCGGGGCGGCCTCGGGGCGGCGACCGACGGGCTCGGCGCGTTCCTCCACCTGCTCACGATGGACATCGAAGTCGAGGCCGACGACGCGACCGACGTGGTGACGCTCTCGACCCTGCACGGCAGCAAGGGCCTCGAGTTCGAGGTGGTGTTCCTCGTGGGCTGCGAGGAGGGCTACCTCCCGCACGCGCGCACCCTCGAGGCGCGCGCGACCGACGTCGTGCCCACCAGCGCGAGCGAGGCCCCCTCCGACATCGAGGAGGAGCGGCGCCTCTTTTACGTCGGCGTCACGCGCGCGAAGGAGCAGCTCGTCCTCAGCCGCGCGCGCACGCGCGTCCTACGCGGCAAGCCGGTGCCGCGCACGCCGAGCCGCTTCCTGCTCGACGTGCCGAAGGAGCTCCTCGAGGAGGCCGTGATCAAGGACGAGGGCCCGACGACCGCTCGCGAGGCGACCGCGGCCGCCGAGGCCATCCTCGCCATGCTCCAGCGCCCCGCGGGGCCGGCGGGCAAGCGGTAGGACAGCCCTACGCGCTCGCGGCCAGCGCCTGCTCGATGTCCGCGATGAGGTCCGCGGTCTCCTCGATGCCGACCGCCAGGCGCACGAGCCCGTCGGCGATGCCGATGGCCTGGCGCTGTTCGGTCGTCATCTCGTAGTAGCTCATCACCGCGGGCTGCTCGATGAGCGCCTCGACGCCGCCGAAGCTCGGCCCGATGCGGGCGAGCTTCGCGGCGTCGATCATGCGGCTCGCCGCGTGGAGCCCGCCCTTCACGATGAAGCTCACGACGCCGCCGAAGCCGCGCATCTGCGCTCGCGCCACCGCGTGCGAGGCGTGCGAGGCGAGGCCCGGATAGAAGACGCGCTCGATGCGCGGGTGCTTCTCGAGGCGCTCCGCGAGCGCCAGCGCGGTCGCGTTCTGGCGCTGCACGCGCAGGCTGAGCGTCTTGAGGCCGCGGCCGACGAGGAACGCCGCGTGCGGATCGCAGACGCCCCCGAGGACGCCGCGCAGATCGCGGATCATCGAGACCAGGCCGGTGGGCCCGCACACGACGCCTGCGAGCACGTCGTTGTGGCCGGACAGATACTTCGTCGCGCTGTGGACGATGAGGTCGATGCCGTACGAGCCCGGACGGCAGTTGACCGGCGTCGCGAAGGTCGCGTCGATCATCGACTTCACGGTGCGGCGCGTCTTGCACGCCGCCGCGACGGCCTCGAGGTCGACGCAGGAGAGGTACGGGTTCGTGGGCGACTCGCTGATGACGAGGCGCGTCTCCGGGCGGATCGCGTCGGCGAGCGCCGCGACGTCGCCGGCGGGCACCAGCGTGTGCGTCACGCCGAAGCGCGCGAGCACGTCGGTCACGAACTCGAGCGTCATCCGGTAGCAGTCCTGGAAGAGCACGATGTGCTGGCCGCCCTTCGCGAGGGCGAGCGTGCTCGTCGTGACCGCGGCCATGCCGCTCGAGAAGAGCACCGCGTCCTCGGTGCCCTCGAGGGCGGCGAGGCGCTGCTCGACCGCGCGCACGGTGGGGTTTCCGTAGCGGCCGTACTCGCCGCGCTCGCCCGCGGGGTGCCGGCCCTCGGTGTAGGCGACGATCTCCGCCGTGTCCGCGAAGGTGTAGGTCGCCGTCTGGACGATCGGCATGGGGACCGCGTCGAAAGGCTTTCGCTTCTCCTCGCCGCCATAGACCGCGTCGGTGGAAGTGATCGCTTTGCGCTCGCTCATGGGGAGACGACCTCGGGGGCGATGATGGGCAGCGCCGCTTCAGCCATGGCGCGCCGCGACTTCAGGAAGTGATGATCGAAGCCTTCGAAGATTCGCAGATCGGCCCCCAGCTCGTCTGCAAGCTCGCGCGCCTCATCCACGTCGCAGAGCTCGTCCCAATCTCCGAGGAAGATGGTGGCCCGCGGGATGGGGCCGGGCAGCGCCTCGCCCCTGCCGAACCGCACGCTGGGGGCCACGAGGAGGACGCGCTCGACGCCGTCCCCGTCGGGCGCGGTCGCGCGCGGGGCCCGCACGGCCGCGCGCAGCCCGACCCACGAGCCGAACGAGTGCCCGCACACCGAGACCGGCACGCCGGGCGCGGCCTGCCGCAGCGCGCCGAGCACCGCGAGCGCGTCGTCCACCTCGCCCCGCCCGTCGTCGTACGTGCCCTCGCTGTCCTCGACGCCGCGGAAATCGAAGCGCGCCCACGCCACGCGGTCGATCGCCTTGTCGGAGAGGACCTTCGCGACGGCGAGCGGCACGGGGCTGTGCATGCTGCCGCCGTAGAGCGGGTGCGGGTGGCAGATGAGCACCGCGCGCTCGGGCCGCGCGGGAACGTGCATGCGCGCCCCGAGGGCCGGTCCGCCGTTCAGGCCGGGCACGCGGAGCAGGCTCTCCCCGTGGACGGCGACAGCCGGCGAGCGCACGGGCGCGTCGGGGGGCGGGGGCAGGCGATCGATGCGAGACACCGCTCGGGTAGGTAGCACGCTGTCCACCGATGGTTCAGCCGCGCGGCAAGGCCTTGGCCTGGGCGACGCGGCGCGCGATGAGCTCCGCCGCCTCGGCCACGGGGAGGAGCTCGATCTTCTTCGGATCGGGCTCCGAGCGCGCCTTGAGCTCGATGTTGCCCCCGGCGAGGCCCTTGCCGCCCACCGTCACGCGGAGCGGCAAGCCGATCAGGTCGGCGTCCTTGAACTTGACCCCCGGCCGCTCGTCGCGGTCGTCCCAGAGGACCTCGACGCCCGCCTTCTCGAGCGCGTCGTTCAGCGCGCGCGCCGCGTTCGTCACCGCCTCGTCCTTGCCGAGCGTGACCAGGTGCACGTGGTAGGGCGCGAGGCTCATCGGCCAGCGGATGCCGTTGTCGTCGTGGTGCTGCTCGATGGTCGTCGCGACGAGGCGCGACACGCCGATGCCGTAGCAGCCCATGACGAGCGTGCGCTGCTGCTGCTTCTCGTCGATGAAGGTGGCGCCCATCGGCTCGGAGTACTTGGTGCCGAGGATGAAGATGTGCCCGGCCTCGATGCCCTTGTACGCGCCGAGGCGCCCGCCGCAGCGCGGACACGCGTCGCCCGCGCCGACGAGGCGCAGCGCGAGGAGCGTCCCCTCGTAGTCGCGGCCGTACCACACGTCCTTGAGGTGGAAGCCGGTCTCGTTCGCGCCCGCGACCCCGCCGGGCACGGCCGCGGCCTCGTGGTCGACGAAGAGCCGCGCCCGGTCGAACCCCACGGGGCCCGCGAAGCCGGTCTTCGCCTTCGTCTCGCGCTGCACGTCCTCCTCGGCGGCGAGGAACACCTCGCTCGTCTTGAGGGCGCGCGCCAGCGCGAACTCGTTCACGTCGTGGTCGCCGCGCACGACGGCCATCACGACCACTCCGGCGCGCGGCCCGTCCTTGGCGACGTAGAGGAGCGACTTGAGGGTCGCGCGCTTCTCGATCGCGAAGAGGGCCGCCACCTCTTCGATGGTGCGCTGCGAGGGCGTCTCGGCCTTCTCGGGCTTGCCGGGCGGGGGCGCGGGGGGCGGCCCGCTCGTCTTGGCCTCGGCCGCCTCGACGTTCGCCGCGTAGTCGCAGTTCTCGCACGCGACGATCGCGTCTTCGCCGGAGTCGACGAGCACCTGGAACTCGGCGCTCGTGGACCCGCCGATCGCGCCCGAGTCGGCCTGCACCATGCGGTAGTTCAGGCCCATGCGGTCGAAGATGCGCACGTAGGCCTGCCGCATCGTCTCGTAGCTGGCGGCCGCGCCGGTCTCGTCGGCGTCGAACGAGTACGCGTCCTTCATGATGAACTCGCGCCCGCGCAGGATGCCGCCGCGCGGCCGCGGCTCGTCGCGGAACTTCGACTGCACCTGGTAGAGGGTCTTCGGCAGGTCGCGCCAGCTCTTGATCTCGCGGCGCGCGATGTCGGTGACGATCTCCTCGTGGGTGGGCCCGAGGTGATAGTCGCCGCCCTTGCGGTCCTTGAGGCGGAGGAGCACGTCGCCGTAGAGGTCCCAGCGCCCGGTCTCCTTGAAGTAGTCGGCCGGCAGGAGCGCCGGCATGAGGATCTCGAGCCCGCCCGCCCGGTCCATCTCCTCCCGGACGATGGCCTCGACCTTGCGAAGGACGCGGAAGCCCAGCGGCAGGTAGTCGTAGATGCCGGCGCCGACGCGCCGGATGTACCCGGCGCGCGACAGGAGCACGTGGCTCGCGTTGGTCGCGTCGGCCGGGGCCTCTTTCATCGTGGGGATGAGGGCGCGGGAGAAAAGCATATTCGGCGCCGTCTAGCACAGCGCGCGGCCCGCTACGAACCGCGGGCCGGGGCGAGGACGGACGTAGCGCCCCTCAGAACTTCGAGAAGTCGGGGGCGCGGCGCTCGAGGAAGGCGCTGAACGCCTCGCGGGCCTCGGGCGAGACCAGGTGGCGGCCGAAGCTCTCGAGCTCCTCGCGGATGCGCCCCCGGAGCTCGCCGCTGTCGCGTTGCCCGCGGAGGAGCGCGCGCGTCGAGCGGAGGGCCGAGGGAGGGGCCGCGCCGAGCTCGGCGGCGCGCGCCCGGGCGAAGGCCACGAGCTCGTCGGCGGTCGGGAGGACGGCGTTCACGAGGCGGAGCTCGCGCGCGCGCTCGGCGTCGATCCACGCGCCGAGGAGGAGCATCTCGGCGGCGATGGCGTCGCCCACCCGCCGCGGGAGGAGCAGGCTCGAACCGGCCTCCGGGACGAGCCCGAGGCTGACGAACGGCATGCGCAGGCGCGCCGTCGGCGAGGCGTAGACGAGGTCGCAGTGGAGGAGCATCGTCGCCCCGATGCCGACCGCCGGCCCGTGCACGGCGGCGACGATCGGCTTGTCGAAGCCGACGAGCATGTCGATGAGGCGCGCCGGCGGGGCGCCGTGCATGTCGTCGCGCGGCTTGAGGAAGTCGGCGATGTCGTTGCCGGCGCAAAAGGTCTCGCCGGCGCCCGTGACGAGGACCGCGCGCACCGCCGCGTCGGCCTTCGCGCCGGCGAGGGCCTCGGTGAGCGCGGTGTACATCGCGAACGTCAGGGCGTTCTTCTTGGCGGCGCGGTCGATGCGGACTTCGCAGACGTGGCCTTCTCGGGAGACGAGGATTTCGCTCATGGCGGCGGCCGAGAGGCTAGCACTGAAAGTCGTAGACCGAGCCCAGACCGAGCCGCTGCGTCAGCTCGTCGAGCGCCGTCATCGACTCGCGCGCGAGCTTCGGGTCGGCGAGGTCGGCGGGGACGAGGCGATCGCGGTAGTGCCGCTCGATCCACGCCGCCAGGTCGCGCTCGATCGCCTCGTCGAAGAGGACGCTCGCGCCGAGCGCGCCGAGCTCGTCGTCCGCGAGGGGCACCCGGAGCCTGAGGCACGCCGGGCCGCCGCCGTTGCGCATCGACTGCCGCACGTCGACGTAGTGCACGGCGCCGACCGGGCTCGCCTCCCCTCGCCTGCCCCGCCCTGCGACGGCGCCCTCGAGGAACGCGCGCGCGCTCGGATCTTCGCGCGCGTCGGCCGGCGCGACGATCGCCATCGCGCCGCCCGCGACCGTGAGCACCTGCGAGTTGAACGGGTACGTGGCGACCGCGCGCCTGACGGAGAGCGCCGCCTCGGTGGCCGCGACCACGAAGAGCTCCTCGCCGAGCCGGCGCTCGAGGTCCGCCAGGAGGCCCGGCGCGTCGCGGAAGGCGAGCGCGTGGTGCATGAGGAAGCGCTCGTTCCCGACCGCGAGCACGTCGGTGTGGAACGCGCCCGCGTCGATGCCGTCGGGGTGCTGCTGCGCGAAGAGCACGCGCGCCGGGTCGAGCCGGAGGAGGCGCGCGACCGCCTCGGACGCCTCGAACGCCTGCCGCGCCGGGTGCAGGCGCGGTCCCTGGAACGCCCCCCACGTGCGCCGGCCCCACGCGAAGACGTGCGCCGCGCCGAGCGAGGTCTCGAGGCGCAGGTGGTTCGCGGCCCCCTCGTCGGCCAGCTGCCCCCCGCCCGGAAGCGGCTCGTGGACCTCGAACCGCGCCGGGTCGGCGAAGATGGCGCGGAGGACGCGCGTCGTCGTCGCGGGCTCGATGGCGCGGTGGAGCATCTGCTGGAGGTTCGCGGGCACCAGGTGCACGCGGCCGTCGAGCGTGTCGCACGACGGGGCGACGGTCGCGGCGTTCGCGACCCACATCGCGGACGCGCTGGAGGTCACGCGGAGCGCGAAGCCGTCGCCCGCGCCCGCCGCCGCGACGACCTCCTCGTCGGTGCCGTGAAAGCCCAGGCGGCGGAGCGTGGCGAGGCTCGGGCGGTCGTGAGGCGGGAGCACGCCTTGAAGGACGCCGAGCCCGCGCACGAAGCGCATCTTCGCGAGGCCCTCGCGCGCGGCGGCGCGAGGGTCGGAGGTCTGCCCGGCCGCCGCGGCGCTCGCGACGTTGCCCGGGCTGAGGCCCGCGTAGTTGTGGGTCGGCCCGACGAGGCCGTCGAGCTGGAGCTCGCGGAGCGCGCTCACTTCGTGTCGTTGAAGAGATCGTCGGTGGCCGACGGCTTGCCGGGGGCGGGCGAGGCGCGATGCGCGGGCGGCGCCGCGTGGGCGGCGGGAGCCGGCGCGTGCGCGACCGGCGCCGGAGGCGGCTCGCCCGGCTCGGCCTTGGCCGGCGCGGACGCGTCGGCCGTGACGGCTTCGGCGGGCGCGGGCGCCGGCTCGGGCAGCGGCGCGAGCGCGTGGGTGCTCGCGGGAGCCGACGACGGGACGGCCGTCGCGGCGGCCGTGGCGGACGGCGCCGGAGCACCGGGCGCGGGCGCGGTGGCGGCCCGCAGCATGAGGAACGCGCCGAGCCCGAGGACCGCGAGCGCGCCGCCGCTCACCCCGAGGATGAGCGGGAGCGGCGACTTGCTGCTCGTCTTGGCGCCCGTGGTGCCCCACCCGCCGCCCGTCTGCTGCGGGGGCAAGCCGCCCGGCCACGAAGACCCCGTCGCGACGACGGTGCCGACGGGGCCCGACGACGCTCCTTCGGGAGCGACCATCGTGCCCGGCACCTCGCCGAGGACGCGCACGATGCGCTCGATTGACACCCGCGCCGAGGCAGTCGCGAACGGCCCGAGCGCCTGCGCGAGCGCACCGACGCTGCGGAGCCGGCGGTTCGCGTCCTTCTCCAGGCACATGAGGACGACGCGCTCGAGCTCGGGGGGCGCCGACGGCTGCGCGAACCGCAGCGGCGTGGGCGGATCGGCGACGACCTTCGCCATCATCTCGGTGAGCGTCGTGCTCTCGAACGGCAGGCGGCCCGAGACCAGCTGGTGGATGACGACGCCGAGCGCCCAGACGTCGGCGCGCGCGTCGACGTGCTTCGAGCTGCGGATCTGCTCCGGCGACATGTACGCGGGAGAGCCCATCACCGCGCTCGTCGCCGTGAGGTCGGCCGCGCCCCCCTCGGGCGGCGCGATGCCCTTCGAGATCCCGAAGTCGAGCACCTTCACGAGCGCCGAGCCGTCGGCCCGGCGGGTCAAGAAGAGGTTCGAGGGCTTGAGATCGCGGTGCACGATGCCGGCGGCGTGCGCCTCGGCGAGCGCCTCGCACGCCTGGAGCACGTACGTGACCGCCTCGTCGACGGGCAAGGATCCGCGGGCCTGGAGCACTGCCGCGAGGTCTTCCCCGCTGAGGAACTCCATGACCATGAAGGGCGCGCCCGTTTCGAGCGTGCCGACGTCGAGGATGCGCGCGACGTGCTCGCTGCGAATCTGCACGGCGGCCTGCGCCTCGCGGAGGAAGCGCGCGACCGCGTCGGGGCTGCCGTAGGCCGCGGGGAGCAGGAACTTCAGGGCGACGTGCTGCCCGAGCTGCACGTGGCGCGCGGAGACGACGACGCCCATGCCGCCCTGACCGAGGACGCGCTCGACACGGTACTTTCCTGCGAGGACGTCTCCCTCGCGCACGGGCGCGCTCATATCTCGGTAAAGATGATCGCCATCCGCGGTTGATGTCAAACGCGCCCGCGGGAAAAACGCCTAGGCGGGGCGCGCCGGCCTGCGCCGTCAGAACGGTTGCCTTCGGTGGGCAAAACAGGTAATTCGAGAAACTGGGGTTTGCGAGTGCGATTGCGCTTTGATCGAAGCTCTGCGGTCGCCGCGGGCGTGGCGTGCCTCACGCTTTTCTCGTGCAAGATCGACGACCGCACGGTCACGTTCACCCCCGTCGACTCGAGCGCCGGCGACGACGGGGCGTCGTCCGGCAACGACGTCGACGCGACGACCACCTCCACGAACGGCGACGACGCGGGCGACGCCGGCGACGCCGGCGACGCCAGCCCGGCGATCGAGTTGACGGACGCGTCGCTCGGCGCCTCCTGTAGCTCCGGCGGGCAGTGCGCCACGGGCCACTGCGTCGACGGCGTGTGCTGCGAGTCGAGCTGCGCCGACTCGTGCAACGCGTGCAACGTGAGCGGGAGCGAGGGCATGTGCGTCCCCGTCCCCGCGAACGACGGACCCGCGTCGGGCCACCCCGCGTGCCAGACGTCCGATCCGACGACGTGCGGGTTCGACGGCGTGTGCGACGGCACCGGCTTCTGCCAGAAGTACCCGAGCACCACGGTGTGCGGACCCGAGACCTGCACCTCTTCGTCGAACACGTTCATCGGCGAGAGCAAGTGCGACGGAATGGGCAGCTGCGTCACCCCCAACGCGCAGAACTGCGCGCCGTACACGTGCAACGGTAACGCGTGCTACGGCACCTGCGGCACCGCGGGCGGGCCGGAGTGCTCGACGGGGAACACGTGCACGAACCACTCGTGCGGGCTCAAGTCCAACGGCGCGGCGTGCACGACCGCGGCCGAGTGCAACTCGAACGTCTGCGTCGACGGGTATTGCTGCAACGTCGCGTGCGGCTCGCAGTGCCAGGCGTGCGACGTCCCGCCGAACCCCGGAGTGTGCACCACCGTCGCCAGCGGCGCGCCGCACGGGAAGCGCGCGGCGTGCACGAACCCCGGCACCGTCTGCGGCGGCCAGTGCACGACGAGCAGCGCCACCGCCTGCACCTATCCGGGCGGGACGACGTCGTGCCGCACGCAGTCGTGCACGAGCGCGGTCGAGACGCTCGGGGCGAGCTGCAGCGGCACCGGCACCTGCCCCGCGGTGAGCACGCAGAACTGCACGACGTCCGTCGCGCACGCCACGGCCGCGTGCAGCGGCACCGCCTGCGGCGGCTTCACCTGCGACAACTACCACACGGCTTCGGGCAACACGTGCGTCGCGAAGTGGACGGCGGAGACGACGGCCGCGTACGAGTTCTTCGGGATCAGCGGGACGAGCGCGACGGACATCTACGCGATCGGCGGCATATTCATCTACCACTCGAAGGGCGACGGCACCTGGACGCAGGTCTACACGACCGGCAGCCAGACGAACCAGCTCGACTCGATCTGGGCGGACGCCTACGACCCGAGCTTCGTGTACGCGTCGGGCAACAACAACATCATCCTCGAGAGCACGAACGCCGGCTCGACGTGGACGCAGATCCCCGACCCGAACGGACCCACCGACGACACCTACAACGTCGTGGCCGGCAACGGGTACGGCCTCGGCGCAGGCGAAAAGCCGTTCGTGTTCTTCTTCGGCGAGAACACGTGGACGGTCCTCGACGGGGCGAACGGCTTCGAACCCCTCGCTGCGAATTCGGACCACCCGATCTACGGCGCGACCGTCACCTCCAGCTACGCGTACTATTTCGCCGGGGACGCGACCGGCGAGCTTTACGGCTCTAACGCGGTCGGCACCCTCGCCTCGAACTACACGGCGTCGACGGGGGCGATCTACGGGATGTGGAACGACCCGGTGTTCTCCCAACCCGTGATGGCGGTCGGCGCGGGCGGCGGCATCTACTACGCCACGTCCTGCCCGACGAACACGTCCACCCCGTATGCCCAGCAGTGCAACTGGACCAAGCAGACGAGCGGCACCACGCAAGACCTGCACGGCGTCTACGCATTCAACGCGGGCGCCTCGATGGGCATGGCGGGTCCGTACACGTACTACGCGGTCGGCAACGGCGGCACGATCCTCACGTCGACCGGAAACGGCACCTGGACGGCCGTGACCAGCAACACGACCGCGGGCCTCACCGGCGTATGGATGGCGTCCGCGCAGGACATCTTCGCGAGCGCGTCCAACGGGACGGTCATGCATTTCAACGGGCCCTGATCGATGCGCGTACCCTCGCCCCGCACCCTCCTCGTCGCCTCCGTGCTCGCCGCCTCCCTGGCGCCCGCGACCGCGCGCGCCGACCACCAGAGCGACTCCGTCGCCGCCCGCGCGCTCTTCCAGGACGCGCGCAAGCTCGTCGGACAGGGCAAGTACAACCTCGCGTGCCCCAAGTTCGAGGAGAGCCTGAACCTCGACCCGGGCATCGGCACCATGTTCAACCTCGCCGACTGCTACGAGCACGTCGGCCGCACGGCGAGCGCCTGGTCGCGCTACCTCGACGCCGCCACCACCGCGAAGAACGCCGGCCAGCCCGAGCGCGAGGCCGTCGCCCACAAGCGCGCCGCCGCGCTCGAGCCGCACCTCTCGCGGCTCACCGTCACGGTGCCCGCGCCGGACGCGGGCCTCGAGGTGCACGACGGCGACCGCGCGGTCGCGGCGGGCCTCTTCGGCGAGGCGGTGCCCGTCGATCCCGGGCCGCACACCATCGAGGCGACCGCGCCGGGCAAGAAGCACTGGCAGAGCACCATCCAGGTCGGCGCCGACGGCGCCGCGGTCACGGTGACCGTGCCGGCCCTCACCGACGACCCCGACGCGAAGAAGCCCGTGCCGCCGGCGGAGGTCGCAGCTTCGCCCGCCCCTGCGCCCGTCCCCGCCGCGCCCCCGCAGCCGCACGACTCGCATCGGACCCAGCGCATCGTCGGCTGGGTCACGGCCGGCGCGGGCGTCGTCGGCGTCGGGCTCGGCGCGGCCTTCGGCATCACCACCCTGTCGAAGAACAACCAGGCCGAAGGCCTCTGCAAGACGAACAACATGTGCGCGAGCTCCGCCGAGTTCAACCAGCACGCGTCGCTCGTGAACGACGCGAAGACCGATCGCACCGCGTCGATCATCGGCTTCGCGGCGGGCGGCGCGGCGCTGGTGGGCGGCGTCATCCTCATCGTCGCCACTCCGAAGGCCGAAGTGGGCGCGCTTTACGTCACTCCGTCGATCGGCCTGAACTCGCTCGGCGCGGTCGTCGGCGCCGATTTCTAGGGCGTGTGCGCGGGGTCCGCGCCGCCGAAGGCCGGGATGGCCGGGGGCTCCGGGGTCGAGAGGGAGTCGCTCGGGCGCATGCCGGCGAGGTCGCCGAGCACCACGTCGTCGTCGTCCGCGAAGACCGTCTCCTGCCCGAAGAACGTGTAGACGCGCACCGTGCGCTTCAGCGACGGCTCGTACTGATCGGGCATCCGCTCGAGCGCCCCGATCTCGATGACCTCGATCAGGCTGCGCATGTCGAGCACCAGCTCGTCGGTCTTGCCGCCCACGGGGAGCTTCGCCCGCTTCAGCCACGCCGTCAGGATGCCCCGGCCGGGTCCGAGGACCACGCCCACGCGCGCGCCCGACGGCGCCTGCATGCGCCCTCCCGGCAGGAGGTGCTCGAGCGCCACGTCCCCCTGCGCATTGCGCCGCTTGATGAACACCTCGCCGGTGCGAAGCTCGTAGCGGCGGATGTCCGCGTTCCCATCGGGGCGCGTCGACGCCGCCATCGTCATGCGCTTCCACGCCCAGAGCGGCGTGAGGCTCGCGTCGTAGCGCACCTCGACGTCGCTCGTGTCGAGCGGCCACTCCTGCCGGCTATGGAACGTGTAGCCGCACGACGTCCGGCGCAGCTCGAAGCGCTCGACCACGCTCGGGTCCGTCGACGTCGGTCCCGAGCGAATGTGCCCCTGCGCGACGACCGTGCCCGGGTCGTCGCTGCACGCGGGGTACCCGAGCTCGGGCTCCACGTCGACGGGCTGGTGCTTCCGCCTGCAGCCCGACACGGTCAGCGCCGCGAGGGCCAGCGCGGCGATGGCCATCCCTGACGTGCGATGCCGTCGCATCGACCGCCGCGCGCGCATCGCGTGAGGACTATTCCTTCTTCTCAGCCGGGACGCCGCCGTGCGTTCCGGGCGCCGGAGGCGCCTCTTGCGACTCGTCGGTCGTCGCCGTCGTCGCCGGCAGACCGCCGGCCGCGGCGATGCCCGTGTGCGGGTCCACCGTGCCGCCGTAGGCGTTGTCGACCTCACCGCGGCGACCGAGGTCGTCGTAGGTGAAGACGATGAAGATGGCGAGGAAGACGAACGCCGACAAGAACGAGAACGTGTTGAACAGCTTGTCGTGGCGGAGGTGCATGAAGAACGTCGCGACGAGCGACCCCTTCATCGTCGCGATCAGCAACGCGATCGCGATGTTGGCCGGCCCGAAGTCGTAATACGAGACCTTCACCGTCAGGATGGTCAGGGTGACCAGCGCGAGGAAGATCCCGACGTAGAAGCCCGTGCTCGAGATGTGGACGTGCACCGCGCCGTCGTCGGCGTGAGCGTGCCCGCCGGACGCCGCCGGCGCGTGGGAGCTGTGAGAACTAGCCATGGCTCAATCCGGCTTTCCGACGAGGTAAAGGAGAGGGAAGAGGTAGATCCACACGAGGTCGACGAGGTGCCAGTAGAGCGCCCCGATGTCGACCGGCGTGAAGTACTCCTTGGAGAGCTCGCCCTTCAGGTTCTTGACGAGGCACCACGCGAGGATGCTCATCCCGATGATGACGTGCACCGCGTGGAGGCCCGTCATGACGAAGTAGAGGCCGAAGAACATGTTCGCGCGCGGCGGGAGGAGCTGCTCGTGGCCGGCCTCGTCGATGGCGCGGACCCACATGGGGTTGCCCGCCGCGGCGTCGGCGTGGACCCGGAGGCAGGTCCCGACCTCTTGCCCGTTCTGGATCGACCCGCTGAACATCGGGTGACCGAAGCAGTGCCCCGGCAGCAGGCCGAGGTGAATCTTGTGCATGTACTCGAAGTACTTGATGACGAGGAACACGCACGCGCAGAGGATCGTGACGACCAGGTACATCGACGTCTGGTTGCGGTTGCCGACCTGCGCCGAGCGAACCGCGAGCGCCGCGGTCAAGCTGCTGAAGAGCAGCACGACCGTGTTCGACGCCCCCATGGTCTTGTTCAGGAAGTGGTGCGCCTGATCGAAGATGCTCGGCTCGAGGCTGCGCCAGATGGCGTAGGCGCAGAAGAGACCGCCGAACATGAGGATCTCGGTCGCGATGAAGATCCACATCCCGAGCTTCGCCGCGTCGAACTGCTGGGCCGGCGTGTCGAAGTGGTGCTGCAGGAACGAGGGGTGCGCGTGGGCGTGGTCGGCGTGACCCGCATCCGCGTGCTCTATGGTCGCCATGGCCTATCTCAGTCCTTCTTCGTCGTGGCTTTCGCCGCGGGCTTCGGTTCCTCGACCTCGTCCCACCCGGTCGCAAGCTCCTCGGGGGTCGCGAGGTGATAGTCGTACGGACCGCGCGTGATGATCGGGGTCTTGCTGAAGTTGGCGAGGACCGGCGGCGTCGCCGTCGCCCACTCGTAGCCCGCCGAGCCCCACGGGTTGCGCGGCGCGCGCTTGCCCTTCCACAGGGCCTCGAGCAGCGTGTACCCGGTGCCGAAGAGGCCGACCGCGAGGATCCACGAGCCGATGGTCGACGCGCGGTGGAACGGCTCGAACTGCGGCAGGTAGTCGTAGTAGCGCCGCGGCATGCCGCGCGAGCCCATGATGAACTGCGACATGAACGTGACGTTGAAGCCGATGAACACGAAGCAGAAGAAGACCTTCGCCTTGAACTCGTCGTGCATCTTCCCGGTCATCTTCGGCCACCAGTAGAGGAGGCCGCCGAGGAACGCCATGACGGTGCCGCCCATCATGACGTAGTGGAAGTGCGCCACGACGAAGTACGTGTCCGTCAGGTGGATGTCGACGCTCAGCGTCCCGAGGAAGAGGCCCGTGAGGCCGCCGATCGAGAAGAGGAAGATGAACGACATCGCGTAGAGCATCGGGGACGCCCACACGATCGACCCCTTGTAGAGGGTCGCCGTCCAGTTGAACATCTTCACGCCGCGACGGGATGGCGACCAGGATCGTGAGCGCCGAGAACATCATCGTCGCGAACTCGCTCATGCCGGCCACGAACATGTGGTGGCCCCACACGAGGAAGCCGAGGAGCGCGAGGCCGATGGAGCTCATCGCGACCGCGAAGTAGCCGAAGATGGCGCGCCGCGAGAACGTGGCGATGAGCTCACTGTTGATGGCCATCCCCGGGACGATCATGATGTAGACGGCCGGGTGCGAGTAGAACCAGAAGAAGTGCTGGAAGAGCACCGGGTCGCCGCCGAGCTTCGGGTCGAAGATGCCGATCCCGAAGAAGCGCTCCGCCGCGAGGAGCAGCAGCGTGATCGCGAGCACCGGCGTCGCGAGGATCTGCATCAGCGCGGTCGCGTACATGCCCCACACGAAGAGCGGGAGCCGCGTCCAGGTGATGCCGGGCGCGCGCATCGTGTGCACGGTCACGAGGAAGTTCAGACCAGTGAGGATCGACGAGAACCCGAGCACGAAGACGCCGAACGTCATCGAGATGACGCTGTTGGCCGTCTGCACGCTGTACGGCGTGTAGAAGGTCCACCCCGTGTCGACCGATCCGCTGATGATGCTGGTCAGCAGGATGATGACGCCCAGGATGTAGATGTAGAAGCTCAGCATGTTCAGCCGCGGGAAGGCGACGTCCTTCGCGCCGATCATGATCGGCAGGAAGAAGTTGCCGAGGGCCGCGGGCACGCTCGGGATGATGAAGAGGAAGACCATCACCGCGCCGTGCAGCGTGAAGAAGCGGTTGTAGGTCTCCGCGTCGACGATCGTCTTGCCGCGCGAGAAGAGCTCGAGGCGCACGAGGAGCGCGAAGATCCCGCCGACCAGGAAGGCCAGGCAGACCATCACGAGGTACATGAGGCCGATCCGCTTGTGGTCGACCGTGTAGAGCCACGACGCGATGCCGCGCTTGGCGGTGAGGTACGGCGCGTCGGGGTCGCCGTGCGAGTCCGCTACGTGACCGCCGGCCGGGATGTCGACTGCTGCCATGACGAAAGCTCCTCTGAATCCTTTGCGTTGCGAGCGCGCCGCGGGCGCTCCACTTACTTGAGCGACTCGATGTAGGCGATGACCTCGGTCAGCTCCTCGTCGTTGATCTGACCACGGAACGTGGGCATCACGGGGCCGAATCCGGTCACGATCTTGGCCTGCGGGTCGAGGATCGACTCGCTGACGTAGTTCTCGTCGACCTTCACGGTGCCGACGTTCGTCGCCTCTTCCTTGCCCCAGATGCCCTTCCACGAGGGGCCGACGCCGGGCGCGCCGGTCGTCGTGTGGCAGGCCACGCAGCCCTTGTTCGACCAGACTTCTGCGCCCTGGGCCGCCGCGATGTCCATCGGGCACGGCTTGCCCGTCGACGCGAACTCTTCGCACTTGTCGCCGATGCTCTTCACGAACTTCGCGAAGTCCGCGTCGGAGTCGACGTACATCATCCCGTGCATGGCCCAGTGGCCGGTGGCCTGCCCCGCGGGGAACGGGTGGAGCGGGTCGTCCCACGGCTGGTACGGCAGCTCGCCCTCGGGGCCCGAGCTCCGGCCGCCGCAGTACTCGGCGCAGAAGATGTCGTCGTGGCCTTCGTGGGTGGCGGTGAACCAGACCGATGCGAATACATGCCCGGCACGACGTCGCGCTTCACGCGGAGGGCCGGCACGAAGAACGAGTGCATGACGTCGCCGGAGCTCATCACCAGCTTGATGGGCTTGTGCGCCGGGACGTGGAGGTCGGAGCTGCTGCCGCCGTTCGGGTAGACGAACTCCCAGCTCCACTGCTTGGCGTTGACGTGGATTTCGCATGGCGTTGGCGGGGGCGACCGCCATGTCCATGTAGCCCTCGAAGCCCTTGTGGAAGAGGAACGCCAGGATGAAGATTGGCGCGACCGTCCACGCGATCTCGAGCGGTCATGTTGTGCCCGGTCGGCTCGACTTGTGGCCCGGGCGCTCGCGATACTTGTACGCCCACCAGAGCATCGCCCCGACGATGGCCATGAAGAGAACGACGCTGTCCAGTAGATGAAATAGTAGAGCCAGTCGACGTCGCCCGCGATGGTCGACATCTGCTCCGGCAGCTGGAAGTGGCGGGGGCGTTGGGCTCGTTCATGGCGCAGTTCTGTTCCACGGTGCTGTTCGGGGTCGAGGCGGCGCTCGCGCCGGCGGCTAGTCGGTTCTCGCGTGCGCACCCGCTCGTCGCGCCCACATGATGGCGAGGAAGGTGCCGAAGACGGCGAGCGTCACGACGCCGCCGAGGCGCATGACGTTCAGCGCGACGATCGAGTAGCGCTTCGCCCTGCGGGTCGTAGTGGTAGCAATAGAGGAGTATGCGCTCGGTCGTCGTGACCGAGCGGCCCTTCGGTCGCCTCGAGGAGGCCGAGGCGCACGTCCTTCGGGTCGATACTGGATGCCGTAGAGGTAGCGGGCCATCTTGCCCTCGGGCGTCAGCAGGTAGATGGCCGCCGGGTGGGCGTACTGCTTCTGGCGCGCGTCGTAGCGGTACTCGAAGCCGACGGCGTCGGTGACCTTGCGGATGTTCGCTTCGTCGCCGACGAGGAAGTGCCAGCCCGCGGTGCTGCCGTTCGCCCGCTTGTAGTTGCGCGACGACCTGCGCGCGCTTGCGCGTGGCCGTCTCGGGCGTGTCGTTCGGGTCGATGCTGACGGAGACGACGTCGAACTCGTCGCCCGACCGTCCACTCGATCTCGTTCAGCGTGCGACGGTCGCGTCGAGCACGAGGCTGCAGAGCATCGGGCACGTGTGGTACGCGAAGACGAAGAGCGTCGGGCGCTTGCCGTCGAAGTAGTCGCCGAGGCGAACGGGCTTCCCCTCGGCGTCGCGGAAGGCCGCGTCGGCCGGGAGCTGGCCGCCCAGGTGCTCCACGAGGCCGACGCCCGTGAGCTCGGGAGCCGGCGTGTTCGGCATGCCCGCCGCCTCGTCGCGGTACGCCTGCGCGCGCGCGTCGGCGGCGCCGGCCACGAGGGCCAGGCACAGCACCGGCGCGATGGCCGCCAGGCGAAGGAGCGAGGGAGGAGGGCGGGGAACTCACGGGTTCTTCTTGAGCGGCTTCTTCGGGGCGTTGGTGGGGGCGGGGCCGCGCGTGCCGGCGTCGGAGGGCGCCGCGTCGGGCGCGCCCGCGTCGGCCGCAGCGGCGGCGGGCGGCGCCTCGGTCATCTGCACGGGGACCTCGGCCGGCATCTTCTGCCAGCCCTGGAGCGGCCCGAGGTCATGCGACGCGGACGGCGCGATGTCGGGGCTCACGTCCTTGCGGCCCTTGGCGGCCATGTCTTGCATCGCCTTCTCGATGGGCATCGGCCCTTCGTTCAGGCGCTTCAGCTCGTCCGCGCGGAGGTTGTTGAGCGCCGTGGGAACGGTGCTCCCGATCTTCCGCTGCTCCTCCGCGCCTGCCATCTGATCGAAGTAGGCGTTGAGCGCCGTGTGCACCGCGATCAGGGTCACGACGGTGAGGAAGCCCACCCTGAAGATGATCCCGATTCTCGGCTCCGACTTGTCCGTGGCCATGGTCGTATTCCTGCCTATGCGTTCTCGAAGTCGAGGGCCCTGTGGAGCCTCGGGTCGCCGACGGGGATGAGCGCGTAATCCTCCATCCCGCGGAGCGCGATCGCGAGGTAGACGCCGAAGACGCCCACCAGGCAGCCCACGTCCATGATGCTCGGCTCCATCGGCCCGAAGTTCGGCATCACGATCCAGTACACCTCGAGGACGTGCATCACGATCATGCAGATGGCGCCGGCCGTGAGGAGCGAGAGGCGCCTCTTCGCGTGCCGCGAGAGCATGAACCAGAAGGGAACGAAGAAGTGCATGCCGGCGATCAAGAGGCCCAGCGTCTTGTACGTGCCGCCGTTGAGCTCCCACCGCTTGTGGAAGAACGCGACCTCGTCGGGGATGTTCGAGTACCAGATGAGGAAGAACTGGGCGAAGGTCACGTACGACCAGAAGACGATGAACCCGAAGAGGAACTTGCCGAGGTCGTGGTAGTGCTCGACGGTCACCGCGTTGCCGAGCAGGCCGCTCCGGCGGAGGAGCAGCGTCGTGAGGATCAGGCAAGCGAACATGAAGAGCGCGCACTGCGCGAACACGGTCACGCCGAAGATCGTCGAGTACCAGGTGCCGTCGAGCGACAGCAGCCAGTCGAACGCGAAGAACGTGATCGAGAAGCCGAAGAGGATGAGGGCGGGTGGGGCGAACCTCTGCGCCGCCGCCGTGTTCTCGAGCGCCTTGGTCTTGTCCTGATCGGTCGACCACCGGAAGTACCGCTGCGCCAGCCACGTCCAGATGAGGAGGTAGGCGATGAGGCGGCCGAGGAAGAACTTGCGATTCAGGTACGGGCGCTTGTGCTCGATGACGCCCTCTTCCTCGCGCTCGGACGCGTGCTTCATGCGAATCGCGTTCGCCACGGGGAGATCGCGCAGGCCCGCCGGCTCCTTGTCGGCCATGCCGCGGGCCTCGGCCAGCGGGTCGCTGCCGGAGACCTCGGCCGACGTGTCGTCGGCCACGCCGTGGTGGGCGCCGAGCCAGGGGAAGAGCTGGTTCGATCGAGAGGACGAGCGGGATGGCGAGGACCGCGAACACCGGCATCGGCCGCATCAAGAGCTCCGCGGTGCGCCGCACCGTGATGCTCCACGACGACTTCGTGATGTACTGCACCAGCACGAAGAAGAGGCAGCCGAGCGGGAGGCTCAGCGCCACGTAGAACGCGAAGAGGTACGAGAACGCGAAGCGCCCCGGGTCCATGTGGTACCCGTACGCCGCGATCCCGAGCCCGAGGGCCGCGAGGGCGGCCGGGATCTTCCATGCGCCGACCCACGGCGACTTCGCCGGGATTCGGTAATCGCTTGCGCTGGGCGCCTTGCTCGCGGTGCTCACTTCTTCTCCGTGGGCTGGCTGGGATCCGCCGCCATCTGGCTCATCTGGAGGGCGCGCACGTAGCTGACGATCGCCCAGCGATCGATGATGGGAATCTGCGGCCCGTACGCCGGCATCGTGCGGACGCCGTGCGTGACCGTCGCGAAGAGCTGGCCGTCGGGCATGTGCCGGAGGCGCGGGTCCTCGTACGAGGGCAGCGGCGCGAAGCCGCGGGGCTCGCACGCGTCGGACATGTTCTCGCGCTTGCAGACCACCATGCCCTTGCCGTCGCCGGTGCGGCTATGACAGGGCGAGCAGTAGATGTTGAAGCGCTCTTCGCCGCGGGCGAGCGCCTTCTCGTAGCCGCCGAGGCGCGCCATCGCGGCCGTCGGAATGGTCATGACGTAGCCGGTCTTGTCCGACGTCATGCCGGTCGCGAGCTCGGGGTCGTCCTCGTACCGGTCGCGCGCGACGGTGCCCGCGACGGGCACGCGCATCGTGCGGTGGTCGGGATAGAACTGCGAGTACGACTCGGGGTTGTACCGCTCCGTGTCGTACATGTTCCGCTCGGGCATGATGGGCGGGTCGTCGCTCGACTGCCCGCGGCAGCCCGCGACCCCGAGCGCCGCGCCGGCGAGCGCCGCGCAGAGCGCGAGGGTGGTCCCGTTCTTCACGTACGCCAGCGAACTCATGCCGGTTCCTCTTCGATCACTTCCACGTGGGCCGCGTGCGTCGACTCGAGCAGCTCGCGCGTCTTCACCACGTCGAACTTCGGGTCCTCCGCCTCGATGGAGATGAAGAACCGGTCGTCCGTCGCCTTGCGGAAGCGGTCGGACATGAAGACCGGGTGGTTGTGCCGGGGCAGGCGGTTCATCCCGAACATCCCGAGCACGGCGCCGAACGCCGAGAGGAGGATGGTGAGCTCGAACATGATCGGCACCATCGACGGCAGGGTCTCGGGCGCCCCCGGCGGCTTGTCGCCGACGACGGTCGGATAGTCGACCCCGTTCATCCAGTGCATCATCACGAACGCGCCGGTGAGGCCGGTCAGCGCGAACGCGAGGACGATCCAGCCGAGGCGGGAGTCCTTGAGGCCCATCGCCCGGTCCATCCCGTGGATCGGGAAGGGCGTGTGCGTGTCCCAGTTCACGTATCCGGCCGCGCGGACCGTCTCGGCCGCGTGGAGGACGTCGTGCGTCGTCTCGAACTCGGCCAGGATGATCGCGGGCACCGGGCCGACACTTGCTTTGGGAGCCTTGGCTTCCATCACTCCGCTCCTCCGGGAACGAGACCCCCCTGCACTGCCGTGTCGGGGACCTCGTCCGCGCCGTGCGGCGCGTGGCGTTCGTCTTCGTGGCCGAAGTGCGGATTGGCCTGCGGCATCGTGCCCTTCACCTCGGCCATCGCCACCATCGGCAGCCAGCGCATGAAGAGGAGGAAGAGCGTGAAGAACACCCCGATGGTCCCGGTGAAGACGCCGACGTCGATGATGGTCGGGCGGAAGTACCCCCAGGAGCTCGGGAGGAAGTCGCGGTTCAGCGAGAGGACGATGATGACGAAGCGCTCGAACCACATTCCGATGTTGATGAAGATCGAGATGACGAACATCACCGGGATGTTCGTGCGGAACCGCTTGAACCAGTAAAGCTGGGGGATGAGCGTGTTCGGCACCATCATCCAGACCCACGCCCACCAGTACGGACCGAACGGCCGGTTGTGGAGGAAGTGCGCCATCTCGTACTGGTTGCCCGAGTACCAGGCGATGAAGAACTCCATGCTGTACGCGTAGCCAACGAGGCTGCTCGTCAGGAGGAGGAACTTGTTCATCAGCTCGAGGTGCCGCATCAGGACGACGCGGTGGAGCTTGAAGACCGCGCGCGCGATGAGGAGCACGGTCTCCACCATCGCGAACCCGCTGAACACGGCGCCCGCGACGAAGTAGGGCGGGAAGATCGTCGTGTGCCAGCCCGGGATGACCGACGTCGCGAAGTCCATCGAGACGACGCTGTGCACGCTGAGCACGAGCGGGGTCGAGATGCCGGCGAGGATCAAGTACGCGCGCTCGTAGTTCTGCCAGTGGCGGTTGCTGCCGCGCCAGCCGAGGGCGAAGAACCCGTAGATGCGCTGCCGCCACTTGTTGAGCGAGCGGTCGCGCATCGTCGCGAGGTCCGGGATGAGGCCCGTGTACCAGAAGAGGAGCGACACGGTGAAGTACGTGCTGACCGCGAACACGTCCCAGAGCAGCGGCGACTTGAAGTTCGGCCACAGCGTCATCTGGTTGGGGATCGGGAACACGTAGAACAGCAGCCAGGGGCGGCCGACGTGAATGCCCGGGAAGATGAGGGCGCAGATGACCGCGAAGATCGTCATCGCCTCGGCGAAGCGGTTGATCGCGGTGCGCCACTTCTGCCGGAAGATGAAGAGGATGGCGCTGATGAGCGTGCCGGCGTGGCCGATGCCGACCCACCACACGAAGTTCGTGATGTCCCACGCCCAGTAGACCGGCGCGGTGTTGCCCCACACGCCGACGCCTCGGTAGAAGAGGTACGCCACGCAGACCGTGAAGAGGCCCGCGAACGACGCGGCGATGAGGAAACAGATCCACCAGCCCAGCGGCGCGGGCTTCTCGGTGACGCCCGCGATGTCGTCGGTCACCTCGGCCAACGTGCTCCCCTCTTGGACGAGGGGGGCTTCGTCGAGCTCCTTTATGGGCTTCCAGTAAGCCATCAGGCCATCTCCGGATTCGGGTTGCGGACCTTACCGAGGTACGTGGTCCGCGGACGTGTTCCGAGTTCTTGCAGGAGGCCGAACCGCCGGTCCGTGCGCGACCACCGCGTCACGAGGCTGTTCGGGTCGTTGACGTCGCCGAAGACGATCGCGTCGGTCGGGCACGTCTGCTGGCAGGCGGTGCGAATCTCCTGATCCTTGAGCTCACGAAGCTCGCGCTTCGAGCGAATCTTCGCCGACTGGATGCGCTGGATGCAGTAGCTGCACTTCTCCATCACGCCGCGGAACCGAACGGTCACGTTCGGGTTGTGCTGCATCTGGAGGGACTCGGGCAGGCCGCCCGTCTCCTTCCACACGGAGTCGTTGTGCCAGTTCAGGTAGTTGAAGCGGCGCACCTTGTACGGGCAGTTGTTCGCGCAGTAGCGCGTGCCGATGCAGCGGTTGTACGCCATCTCGTTCAGGCCCTCGGGCCCGTGCGTGGTGGCGTTGACCGGGCAGACGTTCTCGCAGGGAGCCTCTTCGCAGTGCACGCACGCGAGGGGCTGGTTCACGGCGAGGGGGTCGTCGGAGGTGGCGCCGAGCTTCTCGTCCTCGACCCAGTAGCGGTCGATGCGGAGCCAGTGCATCTCGCGGCCGCGCCAGATCTCCAGCTTGCCGACGACCGGGACGTTGTTCTCCGCCATGCAGGCGATGACGCACGCGCTGCAGCCGGTGCACGTCGTCAGGTCGATCGACATGCCCCACTGGTGGCCCTGGCTGTAGTCCTGCTGGCTCCAGAGCGGCAGGGCGCGCATGGGGGGCGAGTCGAGCTGCGAGAAGTTCGGCCGCGCCTTGTACTCGGTGAGCGTCGCCTCGTGCGCGATGGGCCGGCCCTCGGTGGAGCTGTGCTCCTGCGTCTGGGCGAAGAAGTAGTCGCCGCCGGCCTTGGTGACCTGCGCGCCGACCGCGAAGCCGAGCGCGCCGGTCGTGCGGATCGGGTTCACGTCGAACCCGCGCCCGTTGCCGATGCGGCCGGCCTTCTTGCGGCCCCACCCGAGCGTGAGGGCGATGGTGTTGTCGGCCTGGCCGGGCTGGACCCAGGCGCCGGCCACGATCGACTTGTCGCCGACCGCGATCTTGACCAGGTCCTTGTTCTCGATGCCGAGCTGCCTGGCCGTGGCCGGCGAGAAGATGGCCGCGTTGTCCCACACCAGCTTGGTGACGGGGTCGGGCATCTCCTGCAGCCAGGTGTTGTTCGCGTGCGCGCCGTCGACCATCTTCGGGCAGGGCGCGAACGTGACCTCGATCGAGCCGGGGCCGACCGCCGCGGGCGCGGGGGCCTTGTCGATGGCCGCGGCGATCTCCGCGCTGCGGAGCGGGGGGACGGCGGACGGCATCTGCGGGCGGTTCGCGATGCCCATGGCGAGCGCGCGGCTCCACTCGCGCTCGAGGTCCGTCATCCGGATGGGGACGAGGGTGCCCGACGCGTCGTGGCACTCCACCTTGCCCTCTTCGGGCGCGGTGCAGTCCTTGAGGTTGTGCGACGAGAGGACCACGTCGCGCATGCGCGTCCGCACGGCCTCGTGGCCCGACTTCTCGGGCGCGTTCGCGATGAGGGCGAGCAGCTCGATGTCGCTGCGCCCGTCGTAGAGCGGCGAGATGAGCGGCTGGCAGATCGAGACGGCGCCGTCGAGGCTGCGGAGGTCGCCCCACGACTCGTACGCGTGCGCCTGCGGCACGTGCCAGGTCGTCTTCTCGCTGGTCTCGTTCGCGAAGAGGCCCGCGTGCACGCTGAACGGCACCTTCGCGATCTTGTCGGCGAACCCGAGGTCGGCCGGCGCGTCGTAGGCGGGGTTTCCGCCGAGGATGACGAGCGCGTCGACCTGGTTGCCGGCGATCGCGTCGGCGAGCGCCTTGATGTCGGTCACGGCGTCGAGCTCGTCGGGATCGGCCACGTTGAAGTGGACGACCGACTGGCCGGGGGCGCCGAGGGCCGCGTTGATCGCGTGCGCGAGCGCGTGGAGGGCCGGCGGCTGGCGCGAGCCGACGACGACGATCGCGCGGCCGTGGTTCGCGGCGAGGTCCTTCGCGACCGCGGCGAGCCACTTCGGCGGGATGCCGTCGCCGGTCGCCTTGGCCGTGGACTTCGTGAGCTCGTCGCCGAGGCTCACGCCGTTCTTCGCGAGCTCGGCGCAGAGGGCCTGCGCGTACCGCTCGATCGCGCTGGCCGGCAGGCGCAGGCGGTGATCGGCGCTCATGCCCGTGACGGTCGGCGAGGGCTCGACCACGTACAGGCGGTTCATGCTGTCGCGGAACGACCGGAGGCGGCGGCCCGCCGCGAACATCTTCCCGGCGCGGACGTTGCCCGACTCGGTCTGGAGGAAGTCGCTGTCGAGCGAGAGGATGACGCGCGCGCGGTCGAACGAGTACAGCGGGTTGAACGGCTGCCCGTACGCGAGGCGGGCGCCCTCGCGGGCGTTGCTGTCGCTGACGGCCGACCAGGTGTGGACGCGCGCCTTCGGGAACCGCTGCGCCAGCGTGGCCCGCATGCGGATCACCGTGGGCGACAGGGTGGGCGGCATGAGGAGGCGCAGGCGCGCCCCCTGGTCCTTGTCGAACTCGCCCAGCTTGGCCGTCAGCGCGGCCTCGAAGTCGGCCCACGTGGCCGCCTTGCCGCCGTTCAGCGGCGTGGTCGAGCGCTCGGGGTCGTAGAGATCGAGGATGGTCGCCTGCGCGACTGCGTCGGCGGCGCCGAGGCTCGACTGCTGCGACTCGTTCCCCTCGATCTTCGTCGGGCGCCCCTCGTGGGACTCGACGATGAGGCCGAGCGCGTCGCCGCGGCGCTGGATGACCGTCGCGTAGTGCGAGGGCACGCCGGGGATCACGTCCTCCGGCATCTTCGCGTACGGGACGATCTTCTCGAGCGGGCGGCGGCAGCCCTCGGCGCCTACGAGCGCGAAGGTGGCGGCCATCGCGCCGAGGAGGCCGCGGCGGCTGACCGTCAGCGACTCCTCGCTGGGCGGCGTGGTCAGCGCGCCGTTCGGGAACTCGGCGGCGTTCTGCGCGAGGAACTTCGCGTCGCCGTCGGTCGTCGCCGTCGCCTCGTCGAGGCGCGCGCGCTCCTCGAGGCTACGCCAGTACTGCGGCGAACCGGGCCACGGCTCGCTCACAGGGTGGGGGGCTCGCTTGCTCATCGGTGGCACCCGTAGCAGTTCTCCGGCGGATTGAGGTGCCGCGGTGGGTCGACATGGGCGTCGTGGACGTACGCCATGTTCGTCATCTGGGAGACGGGCCGAATGAACTCGCTGTCGCCCTGCTTTGCCTTGACGTCGCGGTGGCACTCGAGGCACCACCCCATGCTGAGGGGCTTCTCCATCCGCACTTGTTCCATCTGATCGATGCGCCCGTGGCACGAGGCACAGCCGACACCGGCGGTGACGTGCACGCTGTGGTCGAAGTACACGTAATCAGGAAGCTTGTGGATCCGGTTCCACTCCATCGACTGGCCCGTGGCCCAGCTCTGGCGAATCGGCTCGAGTTCCTTCGAGTCGGTCTTCACGAGCTGGTGGCAATTCATGCAGGTCTCGGTGGGCGGTACCATCGCCAGCGGAGCCCGCTCGACGTTCACGTGGCAGTACCGGCAATCGAGCCCGAGCTGCCCGACGTGCAGTCGGTGCGAGTAGGGGACCGGCTGCTTCGGCGAGTAGCCAACCTGCGTGAACCAGGGCGAAAAGTAGTACCAGACGAGGAACACCACGGCGACGAGGCCCGACGTGGCGGCCGCGCCCACGACCAGCGGCAGCTTGTTGAGGGAGCGAGGGAAGATTTGCATGACGGGGGCTAGGACTAGGACTGACTAGGACGGCGGGTCAGGAGCCCACGCAGCGGGTCGCGGAATGCGCGGCGCTACGCAACGGGGGCGGGCTCGGGGTCACCAGCGCGACGGAATGATCAGGCCTGAGCCGCGCGCGCTTATACGAAATCAGGCTCGCTGAGACAACCGATGTTTTGCGAAAAATCTGCGCGCCGTTCACAAACTCGGGCCGCGACTTTCGAGGCTCCGCGACGGGGTGGGCGGACATAGCGGACATAGCGGGGAGCGATCAACGCGATCAGACCCGGCGCACGAGAACCGGCGCGAGGGACGCGAAAGGCACGCGAGAGCAACGAGAGCGGAACGAGAGCGAGTGGGTCAGGATGGCCCGTTCGGGCCGAGGCGAAGGGCAAGACCCGGCGGCACGACGCGCCGGGGTCCGACGGACCGGATCGTTAGGGCTTCGTCCGCCCGGAGGCTACTCTTTTTCACCAACGAACGATGCTGCGGGCCGCGAAGTGGTGGATGCCGACCGCGGCGATGACTCTCCTGTCCCTTCTCAGTTACGTGGATCGCAACGTCCTCGCGATCCTGTCGCAGACGATCCTCGCGGACGTCGGGCTGACCGCCGGACAGTACGGCTGGATCCTCAGCGCGTTCTCGGCGGCGTACTTGATCGGCAACCCGGCCTGGGGCCTCGTCCTGGATCGGTTCGGCGTGAGGGTAGGGCTGGTCGTCGCCGTTGCGATCTGGACGATCGCCTCCGCCTCGCACGCGTGGGCGGTCAGCGCGGGGGCGTTCGCCCTGGCGCGCGCGGCCCTCGGCTTCGGAGAAGGCGCGACGTTCCCCGGGGGCCTCCGGACGGCGGCGCAGACGCTCCACCCCGAGCAGCGATCGCGCGGGGTGGCCCTCGCCTATAGCGGCGGCTCGCTGGGCGCCGTGCTGGCCCCCCTCCTCGTGACGCCCATCGCGCTCCGCTGGGGATGGCGCGGCGCCTTCGTGTGCACCGGCTTCTTCGGGGCCGCGTGGATCGCGATCTGGGCGATCGTGGGGCGCGACCCGCGCCTCGCGGCGCCGGTGGCGGCCGGCCGCCCGCGCGCCGTGCTCCGGCTCGACCGCGCGGCGGGCGGGTACATGGCGGCGTACGCCTTCGGAGGGTTGCCCCTCGGGTTCGTCCTCTACTACGCGCCGCTCTACCTCGGACGGCACCTCGGGTTCGACCAGGCGCAGCTCGGGCACGTCCTCTGGATCCCGCCGCTCGGCTGGGAGACCGGCTACTTCTTCTTCGGCTGGCGCGTGGATCGCGCGGCGGCCCGCGGCGAGGCCACGCGCGCGGTCTTCGCCCGGACCTTCGCGCTCCTCTCGGCGCTCGCCCTGCCGCTGGCCGCCGTGCCGCTCGTCCGCCAGCCCTGGGTCGCGCTCCTCCTCTTGTTCCTGGCGATGTTCGTGTCGGCGGGGTTCGTCATCGTGTCGCTGGCCGAGACCACGCGCCGCCACGGCGATCAGGACGGGGCGCTCCTCGCGGGGCTCGGGGCCGGGTCGTGGTCGGGGCTGATGACGATCGTGCTCCCGCTCTTCGGGCGCTTCTTCGACGGGGGCCGGTACGGGCAGGCCTTCCTGCTCGCGGCCTGCGCGCCGCCGGTCGGGTGGCTCCTCTGGAGCGCGTCGACACGCGAGGCGCGGCCCGCGTGATCGCTCAGGCTCCGGCGGGCTGCCCGGGCCGGAGCAGATGCACTTCGCCGGCGCTCCACCGCGTGAGCACGCCGTCGTCGCGGCGCACGAGCAGCCGCCCGTCCTCGTCGACGCCGGCGGCGGCGCCTTCTTCGCCGGAGTCGCTCCGCACGCGCCCGCCCCGGAGCGCGTCGGCGGCCTCGAGGCGCGCGCGGAGGAGGCCGAGCCCGCGCGCCACGGCGATGTGGACGTCGCGGTCGAGCCCCGCGAGCACGTCGGCAAGGACCGAGGCCCGATCTGGCGGGGTCCCGGCCACGCGCGCGATTGACGTCGCCCGGTCCGCGATCTCCTCGGGGAACTCGCGCGTGTGCACGTTGATCCCCACGCCGACGACGACCGCCTCGACCTTCGCGCCGGAGGTCACGCCCTCGACGAGGATCCCCGCGAGCTTGCGGCCGCCCACCAGCACGTCGTTCGGCCACTTCAGCTGCACGCTCGCCTCGGGCGCGGCCCGCGCGACGGCGTCGCGCACCGCCAGCCCCGCGACGAGCGCCACGAGCGGGACGCGCGCCGGCGCGCACGGCAGCCGCAGGAGCACGGAGAAGAGGAGCCCCTCCCCCGCCGGGCAAAGCCACTTGTTCCCGCGCCGGCCGCGCCCCGCCGTCTGCTGCTCCGCGACCCAGGTGGCGCCGTGCGGGGCGCCCTCGCGCGCCGCGTCCTTCGCGAGGTCGTTGGTGGAGGTCGCGATCGCGTGGAGGGCGAGCGGGCGGCCGAGCTGGCCGCCCTTCGAGGCGATCGCCTCGGACGCCGCCTCGAGATCCTGGTGGACGCCGCGCGGGACCCGAGGGCCCTTCCCTCCCATCATCATGGTTCGAAGTCGATGCCGATGTCGGCCGCGTGCACGGAGTGGGTGAGCGCCCCGACCGAGATCGCGTCGACGCCCGCGCGCGCGAGGTCCGCGAGGCGGGCGAGCGTCACGCCGCCCGAGGCCTCGAGCAGCGCGCGGCCCGCGGTGCGCGCGACCGCCTCGCGAATCTCGGGCACGGCCATGTTGTCGAGCAGGATGATGTCGGCCCGGGCCGCGAGCGCCTCGTCGAGCTGGTCGAGC
This sequence comes from uncultured delta proteobacterium, assembly GCA_963797395.1. Lineage (GTDB taxonomy): Bacteria > Myxococcota_A > Polyangia > Polyangiales > Polyangiaceae > Palsa-1150. Next base: position 570,867 of record CAWCPA010000006.1, on the reverse strand, counting down.
GAGTCGACCTCGCACTCGATCTTGGCGGTGTGCGGCGCCCCGGCGCGCGCGCGCTCGATCGCGGCGCGGACGCCGCCGCACGCGGCGATGTGGTCGTCCTTGATGAGCACCGCGGCGCCCAGGTCGTCGCGGTGGTTGTGGCCGCCGCCGACGCGCACGGCGTAGCGCTCGAGGGCGCGAAGGCCGGGCGTCGTCTTCCGCGTGTCGGTGACGCGCGTCCTGGTGCCGGCCGGGAGCGCGTCGACGAACGCGCGCGTCTGCGTCGCGACGCCCGCCATCCGCTGCACGAGGTTCAGCGCGACCCGCTCGCCCATCAGGATGGCGCGCGCGCGACCGCGCACCGTCCACAGCGTCTCCTTCGCGGCGACCCGCGCGCCGTCGGGCACGTGCACCTCGACCGAGAGCGACGGGTCGAGCCGCGCGAAGACGCGCTCGAACACGACGGCCCCGCAGGCGACGACCGGCGTGCGCGCCACCGCGCGCGCGACCGCGCGGGCCCCGGGGTCGATGCACGCCTCGGTCGTGAGGTCGCCCGAGCCCAGGTCCTCTTCCAGCGCGGCGGCCACGACGCGATCGATCTGGACCAGCGGCAGCTCGAAGGGGCTCTGCATCGCGGCCTCCATAGCACGCAGAGCACCGGCCATGCCGGACCGCCGCACCGCCGCCGGGCCCCGCACCGAGAGACCCAGGTCGTCCGAAAAGGCCCCCCAGAAACCCGAATCCGTTTGCTTGCCAACGAATTTGGCGTCCGGGCGCCTGTTTTCGGCCGGCCCAGGGGATCTCCCGGACACGACGCGTCTCGCCCGGCCGAAGGGTCCGGCAGCCCGCGCCCCATAGCCGGGCGAGACCGAGCGAGCCCGTCGACGGGGCGAGGAGTCGTACTCCCGTACGACGACGACCCCCGGCGACGGGCTCGCGAAGGTATCGCCCGGCTATGGGGTGCGGGCTAGTAGACGCCGTAGCCGCGGCCGAGCGCGAGCGAGTACACGTTGCACGCCGCGTGGAAGCACACCGACGCGCCGATGCCGCCGGTGCGCGCGCGCAGCCAGCCGAAGACCAGCGCGGGGAAGAACACCGCGAGCCTGGCCGAGACCTGCACCGTCGCGAGGTGGCCGACCGCGAAGATCGACGACGCCAAGAGGAGCCCCGGCCCCACCTGCGCGCCGAGCACGCGCCAGCGCGGCGCCCACACCTCGTCGAGCCGCGACTGAAGGTACCCGCGATAGAACGCCTCTTCGGGCAGCGCGATGCCGAGGACCTGCCCCAGCACCTCCTCCGCCGCCTCCCCCGGGCGCACGGCGAGCGAGAACGTGAAGCGCGGCGCCCACCACGCCTTCCACGCGAGGTAATACGGGACGCCGATGAGCGCCGTCAGCGCCAGCGCCCACGCGAGCGCGACGCCGGCCGCCCGCGCCGTGGCGCCCAGGTCGAGGCGACCCGGGATGACGAGGCCCCCGAGGTCCAGCCCCGCGCGCCGCACCGTCTCGTCGTCCTCGCGCCAGACGAGCGCCCAGACGGCCCCGAGGAAGAGGACCCCGACGAGGACCGAGTGCAGGTCGGGCGGCGACACCAGCGCGATGGCGGCGACGGCGAGCGTGAGGTCCGAGGAGACCCAGAGGGCCTCGGCGAGGGCGGGCTTGCGCGCGCGCCGCGCCGTCAGTTCCTGCATTGCAGGCGTGCCACGAACGCCTCGGTGTGGGCGGCCTCGATGTCGAGCCACGCCACGAACCATTCGCCGCGCGTCCGGCCCGGGGCAATCCACGGCCGAGGCTCGTCGCCCGTCACGCGCGCGAACGTCGACGTGGTCCCCACGCCGTCGCGCGAGATGGCCGCGACCCGCACCCGCCCCGCCTCGTAGAAGGCGACCTCCGCCGGCCCGTCCTCGGTGAAGGCCACCGCCGGGTGCCCGCCGCGCGGCGCGAAGCGCTTGCGCCAGAGCACCGTGCCGCGCAAGGGATCGATGAGCGCCGCCTCGGCGCCCTTGTCGACCTCGTGCCACACCAGGAAGCACGCGTCCTTGGTGCACGCGATCGAGGGGTAGTCGCCGCCGACCTTGTCCTCGTTCACGACGACCGTGTCCGAGAGCTCGACCTTCGTCGACTTGTCGGGCAGGCCGCCCGACTGGAGCTCGGGGAGCGAGACGGGCACGCGCATGCGCTCGATGGAGTGCTGCTTGTCCCGGTCGAGGGCGTACGCGACGAAGAGGTTGGAGCTCGAGACGCCCAGCGTCGGCGCGCTCGCCTGCGTGACCTTGCCCTTGTCGAGCGCGTAGTCGGTCGCGCGGACCACCGGCCCGTGCGGCAGGAGCTCGGTGTCGAGCCGGCGCAGGTAGACGTCGTCGCCGTCCTTGTCGGGCGTCGCCTGCCAGCCGACCCAGAAGCCGCTCCCGTCGGGCGAGCGCTCCATCGACGGCCAGAAGAGGCCCGGCTTCGAGTCGCTCACCGTCACGCTCATCCCGCCGATGCGCCCGTCGGCGTCGAGCCAGCGCACCTTCACGCCCGGCTCGCGGCCCCCCTTGTCCCAGAAGAGGAGGACGACGCGATCGTCGACCGCGAGGAGCTCCGGCCGCATCGCATAGTCGGCCTCCGGCGTGAGGTCGCGCACCGCGGACGTCGGGCGGCCCGCCGCGTCGATGAGCACCGAGTACACGTGGTCGTGCCCGGGCTGCTCGTGGTCGTCGGTCCACGCGACCACCGCGCCCTTCGACGTCACGGCCACCGCCGGCCGGCCCACGTTGCCGCCGTAGGTAAGCCGCGGGTGCGAGAACGCCGCCATCCGGCACGGGCCCGTCGTGGCCGCCCCGAGCTTCACCTGATCGAGGAACGACTTCGCGATGGCCGCGCCGCCCGCGTCGGACGCGTCCTTGAACTTGCGCATCGCGCCGTCCGCGTCGCCGGCCGCGAGGAGCTCCTGCCCCTCGGCGAGGGTCGTCATCCACTTCGGCTCCTCGGGCGCGGGCGGCGGCGCGACGGCGGGCGCGCTCGACGCGGCGGCGACGGCCGAGGGCTGGGGCGGGGGCGGGGCCGGCGCCGGCTGCATCGCGGCGAGCTTCGGCTTGAGGACCTTCACGTACCCGAACCACCCGCCCGCGCCGACGGCGCCGAGGACCATGAGCCAGACCACGAACCGCCCGAACCCCGAGCGCTTTCGCAGCGAGGCGGGCGGCGCGCTCTCGGGCGTGGCCGTCGCCGGGAGATCGGTGGAGCTCAGGTTGCGCGGGTTCAGCGCCACCAGGTCGAGCGGCTCGCTGAGCTGGGGCTGCGGCTCGGTGGCCTTGATGCCCGACCCCCGCTGCGACGCCGGCTCCGGCTCGCGGGTCGCCTCGCGCAGGCCCGCGATGGCCTCGAGCTCGATCTGGCTCGGGCTCACCGAGGCGTTCACGAGCGAGATGGGGGCGGCGTCGAGGGCGCGCGCGAGCTCGTCGGCGAGCTCCTTGGCGGTCTGGAAGCGCGCGTTCGCGTCGCGCTCGAGCGCCTTCCGGAACCAGCCGTCGAACCCCGCCGGGAGGTCGGGGCGGAAGCGGCTCGGCTGCGGCAGCGGCGAGGCCGCGATGGCCGCGAAGGTCATCGCCACGCCCTGCTCGGTGTTCCAGACCGGCCGGCCGGTGAGGCACTCGTAGGCCATGCACCCGAGCGCCCAGAGGTCCGCCCGGTGATCGACGCTCCCCTGCCCCTTCACCTGCTCGGGCGACATGTAGGCAGGCGTCCCGAAGACCGCGCCCTCGCGCGTGAGGCGCGCCGTCTTCTCGTCGGTCTTCACCGGCGAGTAGAACTTGGCGAGCCCGAAATCGAGAATCTTGGCGATCTCCTCGCCATCCTCCCCCTTGCAGAGGTGGATGTTCTCGGGCTTGAGGTCGCGGTGCACGATGCCGATCGCGTGCGCCTTCATGAGGCCCTTCGCGACCTGGCCGATGATGCGCACCGTCGTCTGCGTGTCGATGAGCCGGACGCGCGCCATCCGGTCGTAGAGCGACTCGCCCTCGAGGAGCTCCATCGCGATGAACGGTCGCCCGTCGTCGAGCCGGCCCGAGTCGTACACCTCGACGATGTAGGGGCTCTTCACACTCGCCGCGGCGCGGGCCTCGCGCATGAAGCGCTCGATGACGATGGCCGAATTCGCAAGCTCGGCCGCGAGCACCTTGATGGCGATGCGCTTGCCGATGTCGATGTGCTCCGCCTCGTAGACCGCGGCCATGCCGCCGCGTCCGAGCTCGCGCGTGACCCGGTACTTGCCGGCGAGCAACGTACCGGCGCCGATCTTGTTCTCTGGTTGGGCGGAGGCCATTCTGGGACGCGGGTCGGCCCCGGACCTGAAACTTACGACGTTTCGCGCGCTGACCAAAGCCCGGAAGCATCTGGCGGGCCGGCGCGTGCGAGGGCGACGGGGTCCCGCGGCCGCCGCTCCTCGGGATTTCAGCGGCGCTTCGCGACCTTCGGTCGCTCGCGAGCCCGTGCGATCGGGTGAACCTTTCCGCCGGCCTCACCCCGATGGCGGATGTCGTACACGGGCGCTACGGTCTCGGCCGGTGAAGGCCCGCGCCGGCTCCGAGGGGCACCCCGACGACGTTCACGACGCGGGACACGACGCGCGCGAGCGGCTCGCGGCCCTCGGGGAGATTGCCGCCGAGGTCGCCCACGAGCTCCACAACGTCCTTCAGATCATCTCGGCGAGCGCCTTCGTCGCGCGGCTGGCGGTCGCCCGGGGCGACGCCGCGGGCGCGGCGCCGCACGTCCTCAAGATCGAGAAGAACGCGCGCGCGGGTCACGCGATTGTCGACGACCTCATGGCGCTCGCGCGCGGCGACGCCCTCCGCACGGAGTCCGTCGCCTTCGCCGACACCCTCGCGGACGCGCGGGAGGGCCTCGAGGGCGCGGCGGCCTTCACCGACACGCTCGAGCTGCCCGACGCGCGCGTGCGCGCGAACCCCGGGCTCCTCGCGCGCCTCCTCCACGTGCTGTACGAGAACGCGGTGCAGGCGAGCGCTCCCCGTCCTCCGGCGATCGCGACGACCCTGCGCATCGAACCGGCCCGCGTCGTCATCGAAGTCGCCGATGACGGCCCGGGCATCCCTCCCGACATCGCCCAGCGGGTCTTCGACCCGCTCTTCACCGCGCGCCCCGGCGGCACGGGGCTCGGCCTGGCGCTCGCGCGGCGCATCGCCGCGGCCCACGGCGGCTCGCTGGGCCTCGCAACTCCGACTTCTTCCGAGCGCGAAGGCGGGCCCCGCGGCGCCGCCTTCCGCCTCGAGCTCCCCAGATAGGACCCCTGCTGGATGAGGCCCATCCGCCTTCGCGGCGCCCGCACGCACAACCTCCAGAACGTCGACCTCGAGCTCCACCCCGGCCAGCTCGTCGCCGTCACCGGTCCGAGCGGCGCCGGCAAGTCGTCGCTCGCCCTCGACACGCTCTACGCCGAGGGCCAGCGGCGGTTCGTCGAGAGCTTCAGCCCCTACGTGCGGCAGTTCCTCGAGCGCCTCGAGCGGCCGCCGATGGACGAGCTCGCGCCCATCGCCGCCACGGTGGCCGTGGACCGGCGCGCGCCGGTCAAGTCGAGCCGGTCCACGCTCGCGACGATGGCCGACCTCGAGCCGTACCTCGCGGGCCTCTTCGGGCGCGAAGCCATCCCCACGTGCCCCGAGTGCGGGCTCGACGCGGTCGACACCACGCCGCGCGACGCCGCGGCGCAGCTCGCGGAGTCGCACGCGGGCGCGCGCGCGATCGTCACGTACGCCATCCCGATCGACGACGCCGAGCAGTTCCTCGAGGTGCGCGAGCAGCTCGCCAAGAGCGGATACCGGCGCCTCGTCGTCGGCGGCGCGGTGCGCGAGATCGACGAGGTGCGCCCGAGCGAGGCCACCGCGCCGGGCGTGCGCGTCGAGGTCGTCGTCGATCGCATCGCGGTGCGGCCGGGCGAGGCGCGCCGCCTCGAGGAGGCCATCGAGACCGCGTGGGCCCACGGCGACGGCCGGGCCGTGTTGCGAGTCGACGGGGACGCCGTGGGCCACGTGACCGTCCGCCGGGGCCTCGTGTGCCCGAAGTGCGAGCGCTCGTTCGAGCCGCCGCGGCCGGGCCTCTTCTCGTACAACTCGCCGTTCGGCGCGTGCGACGCGTGCCGCGGCTTCGGGCGCGTCATCGCGGTCGACTGGGCCAAGGTCTTCCCCGACCCGAACAAGACCCTCAAGGCCGGCGCCATCAAGCCGTGGAGCGGCGCGAGCACGACCTGGGAGCGCGGCGTCCTCGAGAAGTTCTGCAAGGCCCGGAAGATCCCGTTCGACGTCGCGTGGGAGAAGCTCACCGAGGCGCAGCGCGCCGCCGTCATCGACGGCGAGGGCACCTGGACCGGCGGCAAGTACCCGGGCGTGCGCGCCTGGTTCAAGTGGCTCGAGCAGCGCACGTACAAGATGCACGTGCGGGTGCTCCTCTCGCGGTACCGCGAGTACGCGCTCTGCACCGACTGCGGCGGCTCGCGCCTCAACGCCTCCGCCCTCGCCTACCGCGTCGCGGGCCTGAACCTCGCCGCGTGGCACGCGCTCACCGTGGGCGAGGCCCTCGAGCGCATGCGCGGGTACGCCGCGCGCGACCCGCAGGGCAAGCGCGTGAAGGAGCAGCTCGTCTCCCGGCTCGCGTACCTCGACGCGGTCGGCATCGGGTACCTCACGCTCGACCGGCAGGCGCGCACGCTCTCGGGCGGCGAGGCGCAGCGCGCGGGCCTCACGACCGCGCTCGGCGCGGCGCTCACGGGCACGCTCTTCGTGCTCGACGAGCCCACGGTGGGCCTGCACGCGGCCGACGTGCCGGCGCTGTCGAACGTGCTGCGCGAGCTCGCCCGCGGCGGCAACAGCGTCATGGTCGTCGAGCACGAGCCGCTGATCGTGCGCGCGTGCGACCGCGTGCTCGAGATGGGTCCGGGCGCCGGGCCGCACGGCGGGCGCATCTTGTTCGACGGCACGCCGAAGGAGCTCGCGCGCCGCACCGACCTCCCGACGGGGCGCGCGTGGAGCCAGCCGCCGGCCGGCGCGAGGGCCCGCAAGCCGGGGCGCGCGTGGCTCGAGGTGAAGGGCGCGCGCGAGCACAACCTCGAGGACGTGACCGTGCGCATCCCACTCGGCGTCCTCTGCGCGGTCACGGGGCCGAGCGGCTCGGGCAAGTCCACGCTCGTGCACGACGTCGTCTATCGGGCGGCGGCGCGCGGCCTCGGCAACTACTCCGTGGACAAGCCCGGCGACCACGACGGCCTCGAGGGCCTGGGCCACCTCGCGCGCGCGGTCCTGGTCGACCAGTCGCCCCTCGGCCGCACCGCGCGCGGCAACCCGGCCACGTACGTGAAGGCGTGGGACCGCATCCGGGCGCGCTTCGCCGCGGAGCCCGAGGCGGCGCGGCGAGGCCTCACGCCGGCCCACTTCTCGTTCAACGTGCCGGCCGGTCGCTGCGAGGAGTGCTCCGGCGAGGGGTACGAGACGGTGGAGATGCAGTTCCTGGCGGACGTGCAGATCCTCTGCGCCGTGTGCCAGGGCAAGCGCTTCCAGCCCGAGGTCCTCGCGGTCACCCACCGCGGCAAGTCCATCGCCGACGCGCTCGCGATGAGCACCGAGGAGGCGCTCGCCGTCTTCGACCCGCCGTCCGACCGCGACTACTCGCTCCGCAGGGCGCTCGAGCCGATCGTCCGGGTCGGCCTCGGGTACCTGGCGCTCGGCCAGCCGCTGTCGACCCTCTCCGGCGGCGAGGCGCAGCGCCTCAAGCTCGCCCGCGCGCTCTCCGAGGACGCGCTGGGCACGCTCTTCGTCGTCGACGAGCCGAGCGCGGGGCTGCACGCGCAGGACGCGGCCTTCGTGGTGGGCGCGCTCCAGGCGCTCGTCGAGGAGGGCGCGAGCGTCGTCGTCGTGGAGCACGACCTCGACGTCATCCGCGCGTGCGACTGGGTGATCGACCTCGGCCCCGGCGGCGGTCCGCACGGCGGGCATCTGGTCGCCGAGGGCACGCCCGAGGAGGTCGCGGAGACCGACACGCGCACGGGCGAGGCGCTCCGCGGCGCGTCGCAGCCGCCGCGCACGTCGGTGGCCCCGTCGGCCGCCTCGAGCGGCCCGCCGGCCATCGTGGTCTCGCACGCGCGCGAGCACAACCTGAAGGAGATCTCCGTCGCGATCCCCCACGGGAAGATCTGCGTCGTGACCGGGCCGAGCGGGTCGGGCAAGTCGTCGCTCGCGTTCGACGTGGTCTTCGCGGAGGGGCAGCGGCGCTTCATGGAGACGCTGACGCCGTACGCCCGGCAGTTCCTGCCGACGCTCCCGCGCCCCGACGTGGACGCGGTGACGGGGGTGCCGCCGTCGATCGCGCTCGAGCAGCGCACGACCCGCGGCGGCGCGAACTCCACCGTCGCGACGGTGACCGAGGTGGCGCACTACCTGCGGCTCCTCTTCGCGAAGGTGGGCGAGCTGCACTGCCCGAAGTGCGACGCGCTGGTCGCGCCCATGAGCCCCGACGCGGTCTACGAGACGCTCGTGCGCGCGAAGCGCCCCGCGTCCGCGAAGCACACGGTGCTGTCGCCGGCGGTGCGGGCGCGCAAGGGCACCTACCTCGATCTCTTCACCACCGCCTCGCGCGCGGGCGTGCAGGCCGCGCGCGTCGACGGCGCGATCGTCGCGATCGATCCGCCGCCCAGGCTCGCGAAGACCAAGGAGCACACGGTCGACCTCATCGTGTACTTCGGCAAGCTCGCGGACCTCGACCGCGCCACCTTCGACCGCGCCCTCGCGTGGGGCGGCGGCGCGGTGCGCGTCGCGGAGGGCGCGCCGAAGGCCGCGGCCGACGCGAGCGAGTCGATGATCTCGACGGCGCGCGCGTGCCCGCGCTGCGGCACCGGCGTGCCGGAGCTCGACCCGCGGTGGTTCTCCTTCAACACGAAGCAGGGCCGGTGCGAGGCGTGCGAGGGCACGGGGGTCGAGGGCGGCCCCGCGGCCCTCGAGTACGAGGGGCCCCACGACGCGTGCACGGCGTGCGCGGGGTCGCGGCTCAGCGCGGTGCCGCGCGCCGTCCGCATGTTCGGCGAGTCGTACGCGCAGACGACGGCCCGGTCGGTGGGCAGCGCGCTCGCGCGCGTGAAGTCGTGGCGCTTCGGCGAGCGGGACGCGCTCATCGCGAAGGGGCCCCACGCGGAGCTCGTGCGCCGCCTCTCGTTCGTGCAGCAGGTGGGCCTCGGGTACCTGGCGCTCGACCGCCCCGCGGCGTCGCTCTCGGGCGGCGAGATGCAGCGCCTGCGCCTCAGCGCGCAGCTCGGGAGCGGCCTGACCGGCGCGCTCTACGTGCTCGACGAGCCCACGATCGGCCTGCACCCGCGCGACACGGGCCGCCTCCTCGCCAACCTGCGGCAGCTCGCCGAGATGGGCTCCACGGTGCTCGTCGTCGAGCACGACGCGGAGACCATCCGCGCGGCCGACCACGTCATCGACCTCGGCCCGGGCGGCGGCCGCAACGGCGGGCACGTCGCGGCGGAGGGACCGGCGGAGCAGGTCCTCAAGGACCCGCGCTCGCCGACCGCGCGCGCGCTCGAGGAGACCGCGCGCATCGTGCGGCCCAAGCGCGCGATGGCCGACGCCTGGATCGAGCTGTCGGGCGCCCGCGCGAACAACCTGCGCGACGTGGACTTCCGCGTGCCGGTCGGCCGCATGTGCGTCGTGGCCGGCGTGAGCGGCTCGGGCAAGTCGACGCTCGTGCGGCACGTCTTCTATCCGGCGCTGCGGCGCGCCCTGAACCTCGTGGCGCCCGAGCCGGGCGAGCACCGCGCGCTCAAGGGCCACAAGATGGTGAAGCGCGCGCTCGCGGTCGATCAGTCGCCCATCGGGCGCACGCCGCGCTCGGTCCCGGCGACCTTCCTCGGCGTCTGGAACGAGGTGCGCAACCTCTTCGCCTCGCTGCCCGAGGCGAAGACGCGCGGCTACACCGCCGCTCGCTTCTCGTTCAACACGCCGTCGTCGAAGACCGCGGGCAAGAGCACGAAGAAGGGCGCGAAGAAGGCGCACCTGGGCGGCGGGCGCTGCCCTGCGTGCGAGGGCCAGGGGACGATCGTCGCCGAGATGCCGTTCATGCCGGACGTCGTCGCCCCGTGCGAAGCGTGCGGCGGATTCCGCTTCGAGCCGTCGACCCTCGAGGTCCGCTTCGCGGGTCTCTCGATCGGCGACGTGCTGCACCTGACCGCGGCCGACGCGGCGCAGGTCTTCGCGAACCACCGGAAGATCGCGCGCCCGCTCGCCACCCTCGCGGACCTTGGCGTCGGGTACGTGCAGATCGGGCAAGGGTCGAACACGCTCTCCGGCGGGGAGGCGCAGCGCCTCAAGCTCGCCGCCGAGCTCACGGCCGGCTCGGCCCACGAGCCGACGCTGTACGTGCTCGACGAGCCGACGACCGGCCTGCACCTGTCCGACGTGCGCCGGCTCCTGGGCGTGATGGAGCGGCTCGTCGCCCGCGGCGACACCCTGGTCGTCATCGAGCACCACCCCGATGTCATCGCCTGCGCCGACTGGGTGGTCGAGCTCGGCCCCGAGGCGGGAGAGGAGGGCGGCCGCATCGTCTTCGAGGGCGAGCCCGCCAAGCTCCTGCGCGCGCGCACCGCGACCGGCAAGGTGCTCGGCGCGGAGGCCCGCGAAGCCTCACGCGCCGCGCAGAAGGGCGTGGCCTAGGGTCCTTCTCGCCCGAACGGGAGCATCCGGCCCTGGCCTTGCCGGTGACGCCCGTCGCCGTGATTTCTCTCTCGACCGGCCAGCAAGCGGGTTCGGGCGCCGACAAAGCGCCTTGGGGCGACGGGGAACCGGGTCCGGACGGCGACCCAAGGCGTTGGGTGAGCGTCCAAGCGCGTCCGGACGGCGCCCGGACGCCCTCGCTCCGCGCCCCATCGCGCCCGGACGCCGCCCGGAGGCGCTTGGACGGCGTCCGGACCCGCCCGGACGTCACCCGAACGCGTTCGGGCGAGCGGGCAAGACGCCTGGACGGCGCCCGGACGCGCCGTCAGTTCCAGGGCTCGTTGAACGAGTTCCCCGAGTAGCAGACCGCGCTGCACGCGGACGCGCTGGTGGTCTGGATGGTCCCCGGGTGGTCGTTCCCGCTGCCCGTGTATTGCCAGCAGTAGCAGGTGTTCCCAATCGTCCCGCACACCGAGTAGGCGGTCGAGCCGATGCAGGTGAGGAGATTGAGCGAGCAGCAAAGGTTGCTCGACGTGCAGCCCGTGGCCCCCGCGGCCGCGCAGGCTTGCTGGGCGTCGGCCTGGCCGTGCGTGCCAGGCTTGTCGCAGTTGTAGAAGGTGTACTGGGGCACCCCGAGGCTGTTCGGGTGCGCGTACTGGCAGTCGGTGCCACAGCAGCCGTTGCCGGTGCACTCGCAGCCGTCGGTGTCGGGCGCGTTGCCCGAGTTGCAGTCGACGCGGAGCGAGTTGCACTGGTACGAGCACGTCGTGCCGTCGCAGCTCGGCGTGCCGGTGGTCGTGTCGCACGCCTGGCCGCAGCCGCCGCACGCCTTCAGCGAGAGCTTCGACGTCTCGCAGCCGTCGGTGTTCGGCGCGCTCGCGTCGCAGTCGATGAAGTTGCTGTCGCAACCCGTGTACGCGCAGTTGCCCGAGGAACACGACGCGCCGGTGCTCGTCACCGTGTCGCACGCGCGGCCGCACGCGCCGCAGTTCTGGGGCGTGGTGAGGTCGGTGCTGCAGCCGTGGAGGTCGGGCGGCGTGGGGTTGCAGTCGGCCCAGTTCGCGGCGCAGCCACTCGGATACGAGCAATACGGGTTGCCGCCGTCCGGGACCTCGCACACGGGCGTCACGGTGGAGTGCGTGGCCGTGCACCCGGCCTGCCCGCAGATCTGGCAGTCGCTGGCCGCGGTGACCTGCTGCTCGCAGCCGTTCGTATCGGGCATGGTCTGGTCGCAGTCGAAGTACCCCGGCGCGCACCCCGTGTAGCTGCAGGTCGTGCCGTTGCTGTCGCAGCTCGCGTTCGTGCTGTGCTGCGTGTCGCAAGGCGCGCAGCCGCCGCAGTGCTCGGGCGTGTTCGCGACCTTGCAGCCGACCGTGTCGGGCACCGACGTCGGGCAGTCGAAGCGGCCCTGCGCGCACTGATAGACGCAGTTCGTGCCGTCGCACGAGACCGCGACGTTGTCGCTGTCCACCGGCGCGCACTGCACGCCGCACGCGCCGCAGTTGTCGACCGTGTTCGTGAGCCCGCAGCCGCCCTCGTTGCCGGGCGAGCCGCCCTCCCCGGCATCGCTCACGGGCGCGACCGACGCTTCGCTGGCGTCGACGCTCCCGTCCGCCGTGTCCGTCAGGTCCTTGAACCCCCAGACGTTCGCGCAGCCAGACGCGGCAAGAACAAGAAGGACAAGCGAGGCACGCACTCTCTCCACTTTACCGTATGCGTCTGGTACGTGCCGACCGCTGAAACAGGTACGCGACCGAATTTCCCCAGCGATTCCGCGGCCCCCACATCGACCCCTACGTCGGCCGTCGGCGTTGGAGTCGACGGGAGGGGGGCGTATCCTGCTCGCCCATGAGCGCTGGCACCCCGCACACCCTGGTCGTCGACAACCCCTACACCGGCGAGCCGGCGTGCGAGGTCCCCCTCGCCGACTCCCGGGCCGCGGGAGCGGTGCTCGACCGCGCGCAGTCCGCGGCCAAGGCCTGGAAGAAGAGCGCCATCGGCGAGCGCATCGCGCTCTGCGAGCGGGCGGTCCTCGCCCTCGAGGCGCGCGCCGAGGACATCGCGGCCGACATCACCCGCATGATGGGCAAGCCCGTCGCGCAGGCCCGCGGCGAGGTGAAGACCACCGCCGTCCGCGCCCGGCACATGATGTCGATCGCCGAGGCCTCCCTCGCCGACGTCGCCCTGCCCCTCGCGGGCTTCGAGCGGCGCATCGTGCGCGAGCCGCTCGGCGTCGTGCTCGACCTCCCGGCGTGGAACTACCCGCTGCTCACGGCGGTCAACTGCGTCATCCCCGCGGTGCTCGCGGGGAACGCGGTCGTCGTGAAGCACAGCCCGCGCACGCCCCTCTGCGGCGAGATCTTCGCGCGCGCGTTCACCGAAGCCGGCGCGCCCGCGCACCTCGTGCAGGCGCTCGACTGCGACCACCCGCAGAGCGAGCGGCTCGTCGGCGACGCGCGGGTCGACCACGTGGTCTTCACCGGCAGCATCTTCGGCGGGCACCGGATGATCGAGGCGGCGTCGAAGCGCTTCCTCCACCCGACCCTCGAGCTCGGGGGAAACGACCCGGCGTACGTCGCCGCCGACAGCGACCTGGCCAACGCCGCCGAGAACGTCGTCGACGGCGCCTGCTACAACGCGGGGCAGAGCTGCTGCGCGGTCGAGCGCGTGTACGTGCACAAGGAGGTGTACGGGCGCTTCCTCGAGCTCGCCGAGCCGCACGTGCGCGCGTACGTCATGGGCGACCCCATGGACGCGAAGACCACGCTCGGCCCCATCGCGCAGAAGGCGCACGTCGCGGAGCTCGAGGCGTTCGTGAGCGACGCGCGCTCCAAGGGCGGGCGGGTCATCGCGGGCGGCCGCCCCGTGAGCGACGCCGCCGGCCGCGGGCGCTTCTTCGAGGCGACGCTGGTCGCCGACTGCAACGCGTCGATGGAGCTCTTCCACCGCGAGTCATTCGGTCCCATCGTCGCGGTCATGCCCGTCTCCTCCGACGACGAGGCGCTCGAGAAGATGAACGACTCGTCGCTCGGCCTGACGGCGAGCGTCTGGACGAAGAGCCGCGATCGCGCGGCGCGCTTCGCCAGAGACCTCCAGTGCGGCACGGTCTTCATGAACCGGTGCGACTACCTCGACCCCGCGCTCCCGTGGAGCGGCTGGAAGGACTCCGGGCGGGGCGTCAGCCTGAGCGCCCTCGGGTTCGAGGGCCTCACCCGCCCGAAGGCGATCCACTTCCGCCTCGGATGAATCCACCCGCGCGTGCCGACGCCCGGGCCCAACCTCTGCTATCTTGTCCGGGGATGCGCGTGCGTTGGCTTGGGGTGGCGTTTGCGCTGGCGCTGCTGGCCTGCGGGAGCGAGTTCACGGCGGGCCCCGTCGATGGCGGCTCCGACGGGCCGTCGGGCTCCGGCGGCATCGACGCGTCGTCCGACGGACCCGGCGAGCCCCCCGAGGCGGGCAGCGGCCACGACGCCGAGGCGCCGCACGACGCCTCCAGCCCGGAGGATTCGGGCGGCGTCACCGGGTCCGAGGGCGGCGCGATGGGCGACGGCGGAGGTCTGTGTGCGCGCACCTGCCCGAGCGGCTTCGCTTGCGAGCTCGGAAAGTGCGTCGACCACGTGCGCACGCACTTCTCGTCGACGCCGGCGGGCTGGGGCAACTGGGAGTTCGGGTCGTTCATGCCCCAGACGGCGATGATCGCGGTGTACAGCGTCTTCTCGACCACGTACGGCGTCGCGACCGCGAATGGGCTCGAGTACTGGACGGGCAAGACGGCGCCGCCCGGCGTCTTCTACAACCCGACGCTCTCGCCGGTGCCCTTCCAGGGCATGACCGTCCCGGCGGGGATCGTCGGCGCCCTCCCGAGCGACACGAGGGCGTCCGGGGCGACATGGACCGCCCCGGCCGGGCCCTGGAGCTACTCGGTCACCGCCACGTTCACGGGCCTCGGCAATGGCCCGCCGACCACCGTCGGCGTGGTGGTCCTCGAGGGCCCCGAGGAGTTCTTCAGCCAGACGCTGAACGCCTACGGCACCATGAACAACGCGGTCACGTTCGACACCGCGACAGACTCTCCGCCGGCGCCGATCGCCGAGGGCACGCAGATGTCCTTCATCGTCCAGTTCCTTCAGGGGCTCGACGGCGGCTTGCTCAGCGACGCCCAGGGCGGCACTTCGCTCGAAATCACCATCACGGCCAACTGAGCGCGCCTTCGGGCGAGCCGCCGCGCCCCACGAAGGCGGATGAAGGTGAAGCGGCGGTGAGCGAGGCAAACGAGGGTCGCCGCCGTGCACCTCGCGCCATGCGGGGAGAGCGGCGCTCTCCGTCACTTGCTTGATCCGTAGCGGGAATACGGGGACAATTACGCTGAGTCTTCGCTTGTCCGCGAGACGCGCGTTCGGCGCGGGCGCGGCGTGCGCGATTCGCTTGAAGGAGGTCGAGACGATGGGTGTCCGCCAGGGCCTGTTCACCGGAGTCTTCGTGTTCGGAGCGACCGTCATCGGGATCGCGGCAGGTTGCGGAAGCTCCAACTCCGGCCTGGGAACCGGCGCCTCGTCGAGCGGATCGAACGGGGACGACGGCACGAGCGGCTCCTCGAGCGGCGCGATCTTCGGCAGCGGCAGCAGCGGCGGCGACGCGTCGAGCGCGGCGCAGTGCACGGGCAGCGGCCAGGAGTGGGCGTGCGCGGTCTCGGCCGGCTGCGACTCGTCGTCGAACACGCCCACCACGCTCACCGGCAAGGTGTTCGACCCCGCCGGCGCCAATCCTCTCTACAACGTCATCGTCTTCGTCCCGAACGTCGTCGCCGACCTGCCGGCCGTCCCGCAGGGCACCAAGACCTGCAACACCTGCGACGTCACGATTGGCGACTACGTCACCGCCACCACCACCGACGCGACGGGCGCCTTCACCCTCAAGGGCGTCCCCACGGGGATGAACGTCCCCATCACGGTGCAGATCGGCAAGTGGCGCCGCACGACGACCGTCAACATCACGAACAACTGCAGCACCAACTCGGTGCCCGACGGAACGCTGCGCCTCCCCCGGAAGCGCAGCGAGGGCGACCTCCCGCAGATGGCCCTCCTCACGGGCGGCTGCGACGACATGGCGTGCTTCCTCACGGGGCTCGGGCTCGACCCGAGCGAGTTCGGCGCGCCGGGCAGCGGCGGCCGGCTCGACGTCTACAAGGGGAGCGGCATGTTCGGCGGCACCGCCGCGAGCCTGTCGACCGGATACGGCACCGCGCCCGACTGCTCGAAATCGAGCTGCCCGCTCTGGCAAAGCAAGACGAGCTTCGAGAGCTACGACATGGTGCTGCTCTCCTGCGAGTGCAGCGAGGCCGCCAGCGAGAAGCCGACGTTCGCGCTGAACGCGCTGCACGACTGGCTCGACGAAGGCGGAAAGGTCTTCGCGAGCCATTATCACTACTACTGGTTCGAAGACAGCCCGCAGGCCGACTTCAAGGGCGTCGCGACCTGGGGCACCACGGGCCTGGCCGACGCCGCCGGCGACGGCGCCGGCGCCGACTTCCAGATCGACACGACCTTCCCGAAGGGCATGACCTTCGGGCAGTGGATGCAAGCGGTGAACGCGCTCGACGTCGCGTCGCCCCCCGAGGTCAAGATGGACTGGGTGGCCGACAGCGTGAAGAAGGTCAACGGCGCGACCAACCGGTGGATCTACGGCCCGTCCGGGAGCACCGACGTGAAGTACCTCTCGTTCGACACGCCGATCGGCGGCACCAGCCCCGCCGACGCGAGCGCCGAGAGCGCGAAGAACTACTGCGGAAAGGCGGTCTTCACCGACCTCCACACGGGCGGCAGCGAATTCAGCGCGGTCAGCAGCGTGCCGACCGGCTGCGGCTCGAACGCCGGCAAGCTCTCGAATCAGCAGAAGGCGCTCGAGTTCCTCTTCTTCGATCTCTCGGCGTGCGTGCAGGACGACAGCACCACCGTCGTCTCGATCCCGCCCAAGTAGAGCCGCGTCCGGCCGAACCTCAGTGCTTCGGCTGATCCGTCGTCGCCTCGATGCATCGATCGACGCACTCGGGGTTGTCCGCACACTGCCTCGAACAGTCCATGTACGCGCCGCGGCGCGAAGCGCAGTCGGGGTTCTGCTCGCAGCGGGAGGGGTCGCGCGCGGCCGCGCGCTCGGTCGCAGCGCACCCCGCGAGCGCGAGGCCGAGCGCAAACAGGGCTGCGGCTGCCTGCGCGCCCGCGCTCACGGCGGCGACGTGACGGCAGGACGGTTCTTGAGGCACGACTCGAACTGCGGCTCGAGGTTGGCCGCGCTCGGGGGCAGCCGCGGACGTCCCATGACCGGCGCGCCCTCGCGCGACCAGTCGACGCCGTTGTCGTTCAGGCTGAGCCATACGAAGAGCGCCCGGCCCCGGATGTTCTCGAACGGCACGCCGCCGCCCTGCCCGCCGAACCACATGCGCGAGTCGTGGCTGTTGTTGCGGTTGTCGCCCATCACCCAGACCTCGCCGTCCTTGGCGAAAAAGGGCCCCTGCTCCTCGTCGGGCAGCCCGATGCGCGCGTGGTCGTAGAACGTGAGGAACGACGTGTCGCCGAGGTACTCGACGTAGAGCTCGCCCGTGTGCGAGGCGATCGGCGATTCGTAGTCGTCGTAGGTCCACGTGCCCACGAGACAGCTCGGCACCGTCCACCCGTTGATGATCGGGTGGCCGTTCTTCGCCTGGAGCTTGTCGCCGGGGAGCGCGATGACGCGCTTGATGAAGTCCTGCTCCGGGTGCTCGGGGAACGCGAACACCATGACGTCGCCTCGGTGCGGCGGCATGTTCGTCCAGACGCGGGCGTGCGTGTAGGGGATGGCCGGGCCGTAGCTGAACTTGTTCACGAAGATGTGGTCGCCGACCATCAGCGTCGGGATCATCGAGCCGCTCGGGATCTTGAACGCCTCGATGACGAACGCGCGCAGCGCGAACGCGACGGCCACCGCCATCAAGATGGCCTCGAGGTACTCGCGCACCTCGCTCTTGCGCCAGCGCCCGAGGTGCACGTCGACCTCGCCGTCGGCGTGGGCGAGCGCCTCGACGAACGCGTGCTCCTCGAAGGGCACGCGGTCCATCGCCCGCCGGAGCTCGGCGAGCTGCGCGCGGAGCCGCTCGCGCTCCTTGGCGGCGAGATCGCGCGTGATGGCCTTCTCGTGCCGCTGGAGGATGGCGTCGGCCTCGTCGAGCAGGGCGCGGGCGCGCTCGAACGCGCCGCGCAGGCGCACCGGCAGGTCGTGGCGGAGCGGCGTGTGCGCGTGGCTGGCGAAGGGGAGCTGGTGGCGCGCCGCCCAGAGGGCGATCTCGAACAGCGTGAAGAGGACGATGCCCACCGGCACCGGCTGCCCGTGCACGAGCGACTGCACCGCGCCGAGGCCGTTCGTCAGCTCGGCGCCGCCCGGCGGCGTGAGCGCCCAGATGAGCGCGCACGCGAGCACGACCGGCAGGATGACGAACCAGAGCGCCCAGTAGAGGTACCGGAGCGCCCGGATGCGCTCGACCCGCGGGACGTCCGCCTCGGCCGGCCCGCCCGAGGCGTCGGCCGCGGAGGCCTCGCGCTCGCGCTCGGTCGGCGCGCCGTTGCCGTTCACCTGCGCGGTCGAATTCGACCGCGCCGATTCTCCCCCGCCGCCT
Source organism: uncultured delta proteobacterium (assembly GCA_963797395.1). GTDB lineage: Bacteria > Myxococcota_A > Polyangia > Polyangiales > Polyangiaceae > Palsa-1150. The sequence continues at coordinate 552,550 of CAWCPA010000006.1, read as the reverse complement.
GCCTGGACGCCGCCGTCCTTGGCGCCGTCATCCACCGAGGGCTCATCCGTCTTCAAGGCGCATCACCAAGCTGGATCACGTAGTTGACGATCGCCGGCGAGTCCCCGACGACGCCGAAGAGAGGCGGGGGCGGGGCGGCTTGCCCCGCGGCAGACGAGTTATCGATCACCACATAGTACATTCCCGCCGGAAGCGGCACTGCGCGCTGATATTCGACGCCCGCCTGCACGAGATCGGAGAAGCGCGGAGGGTACGCCAGCGGCCCGATGGCGCCGTACTGGAAGTAGAGCTGGAGCGAGGCGTCTCCCTCGGCCTTGGGCACCACGAAGACGTCGACCGCCTGCACGCCGTCGAGGTGCATCTGGAGGTAGAGCGCCCGGCCGTTGCCCTCGATGTTCACGGGCCCGATGAAGTCGCGCTCGCCTGCGTGCACCTCGGTGCGGAGGTTCTCGAAGGTCACGCGGTTTTGCCCGTGCATGTCGTACGGGTGGAAGGGCCGCTGGCCGAGCGGGAGGTGGCCGATGCTGAAATCGACGCTCCCGTTCCACTCCTGAATGACGGTGAAGCCCTGACCGAGCTGCCCGGAGACCATCTGGTTGCCGAAGGAATCGGCCCACGGTGCGATCCAGTTCTGCATGAGGTTGGCGACGGGCTGCTCGATGTTGGCGACGCGAAAGTCGGGCGCCGAGACCGTGCGCGTGTCGAAGTACGCGAAGATGGCGTTGTCTTCGGCGCACTTGAAGTCCTGGTTGTACTGAATGGTGGCCCCGGAGGTGAACGTGACCTTCCTCGAGAGGTTCGTCCACGCGTAGCCGAAGCCGTCGAACTGCACCCAGAGGTCGCCGTTCGCGAGCGTCTGCTGGGTGCAGTGCTGGGGGAAGAACCGGCCGATGACGTTCGCGTCGGGCGTGAGCTTGAGCGGCGCGTTGTGGCTCGTCATCTGCTGGCAGAACTGGCCCAGGCCGAAGCTCATGATGTTCCGGCGGAGGGTGTAGTTCGAAGGGTCGTTCAGCGGCCCCGCGATCTTGCAGACCGTGTTGGGCGAGCACCCCTCCACGTACGCGCCTCCCGCCGACAGCGCCCCGACCCCCGCGAGCCCTATCCCCAGCCGGATTGCAACCCTCGAGGGAGCCCGGCGGCGGGCGCGGCGGCGCGGCGGCGGCGGCATCGGGAGCTCAGCATAGCGCGGGGAGGCCATGCTAAGGTCATCCGCCATGGCTGACGTGCAGGGCATGGCGCTGAAGGTCGCCGTGCTGGGCGCAGGAGCTTGGGGGACGGCGCTGGCTCAGCTCCTCGCCGACAAGGGCGCCGACGTCGTCGTCTGGGCCCGCCGCCGCGAGCTCTGCGAGTCGATCAACGCCGCTCGCGAGAACGCGCGTTACCTGCCGGGCGTCCCGCTCGCGCGGGGCCTCCGCGCGACGGACTCGATCGCCGCGGCCCTCGACGGCGCGCAGATGGTCGTCTTCGTGGTGCCGAGCCACGCGACGCGCGACGTGGCGCGCGAGGCCGCGCCGCACCTCCGCGAGGGCGTGCTCGTCGTCAGCGCGACGAAGGGCATCGAGAACGAGTCGCTCATGTTCATGGACGAGGTGCTCGCGCAGGAGCTCCCCGCCCACGCGCGCCGGCACTTCGCGTTCCTCTCGGGCCCCAGCTTCGCGAAGGAGCTCGCGATGCACCTCCCGACGGCGATCGTCATCGCGGCGCACGAGCCGGACATCGCCTCGCGCGTGATGCACCACTTCCACACGCCCTACCTGCGCACCTACGCGAGCTCCGACGTCGTGGGCGTCGAGTGCGGGGGCGCGCTCAAGAACGTCATCGCCATCGCGGCGGGCGCGGTCGACGGGATGGGCTTCGGCCACAACACGCGCGCGGCGCTCATCACCCGCGGCCTCGCGGAGGTCGCGAAGCTGGCGATGGCGCGGGGCGGCTCGGCGCTCACGCTCGCGGGCCTCGCGGGCATGGGGGACCTGGTCCTCACGTGCACCGGGGAGCTCTCGCGAAACCGCACCGTCGGACACGAGCTCGGGCGCGGCCGCACGCTCGACCAGGTGCTCGCCACGCTGGGGCACGTCGCCGAGGGCGTGAAGACCGCGAAGAGCGCCTACGACCTCTCGCAAAAACTCGGCGTGAGCATGCCGATCACGTCCGAAGTGTACGCCGTGCTCTACGAGCAGAAGCCGGTGCAGCACGCGGTGCGGGACCTCATGGCACGGGAGCTCGGATACGAGTTCGACCCGCGCGCCATCGCCCGGGCCACGCTCGAACGCGACTAGCGCCGCGAGAAGCTGAGCTACGATGGGGGCGCGTGGGGCCTTCACCGTTCGGAGGATTGATGCGCGCTTGGCTTCCCTTGGCAGCGTCTCTGGCGTCTTGCGTCTGGTGCTCGGTCGCGTCGGCGCAGTACCCGCAGCAGCCCTATCCGCCGGCCCCGGCCCCGGCCCCGGCGCCGTCCCCCTGGCCGGCCCTGCCGCCGCAGCCCGCGCCCGACGTCGCGCCGGCGCCGGCTCCGACCTACTGGCCGCAGCCGCAGCCGGCGCCCTACCCGCCCGCGCCGCCGTATCAGGCGCCGCAGCCCGCGCCGTATCCGGCCCCCCAGCCTGCGCCCTATCCGCCGCAGCCGGCGCCCGTCTGGCCCGCGCCGTACCCGCCGCCCGCGCCCGTGTTCCAGCCGCCGGTGCCCCCGCCGAGCCGCTTCCGCAGCCCCGGCGAGATGGCGTTCCTCTACGGGACCACCTTCGCGTACGGCGTCGGCGCCGGGATCTGGATCGACGCGCTCGCCGACGAGAAGGACCCCGGCATCGCGTTCATCGCGCCCCTGCTGCTCGGCGCCGCGGTGCCCATCGGCATGTACGCGTGGGACGTGAACCAGGAGTTCGACCGCGGCGTCCCTTCGTCGATCGCCACGGGGCTCCTCCTCGGCGGCTTCGAGGGCGCGGCCATCAGCGGCCTGCAGTGGCAGCTCACCGGAAACGGCGGGCCCAACTCGTGGACCTTCCGCACCTGGACCACCGTCACCTGGGCGGCGTCGACCGCCGGCGGCATCGGCGGGTATCTGTTCGGCGAGTGGGCCCGACCCGACCCGAGGAGCCTCGGGCTCATCGCGAGCAGCGCCGGGTGGGGCGCGCTCACCGGCATCATGTTCGGCTCGGGCGTCGTGAGCGACGGGAAGGACGCCGGCTCGGGTGCCGCCGTGTGGGGCTTCGCCGGCTACAACGCCGGCATCGTCATCGCGGGCGCGGTGTCCACGGTTTACGTGCCCTCGTGGCAGAGCATCAAATACATGTGGCTCGGCGAGGTGGCGGGCACACTCGCGACGACCCCCGTCTACCTCTTCTACATCGGGAGCAGCGCGGACCCGCGGCATGGCCTCATCGCCAACGCGGTGGGCGGCCTCGCGGGCCTCGGCCTCGCGGCGGCCCTCACGGCCAACATGGTCGACCCGCCCGGGACGGCCTCGTGGACGCCGCCCTTCAACCTCTCGGTCAGCCCGACGAGGGGCGGCGGCCAGATGATGGCCTTCGGGCAGTTTTAGGTGAAAAAGAGGGCCAGTTCAGGCCCGTTCGTCGCCCCGCAAAAGAAAACAACGAGGCCCCCTGTGGGGAGCCTCGCCGGTACTGCCGAACTCAGAGCCGAGCGACTACTTGCTGGGCGCCGGCGCCGCAGACGAGTCGGCCGGCGCAGCCGAAGCCGACGACGCGGTGTCCGGGCTGGCAGGCGGCGGGTTGCTGCCGCCGCACGCCGCGAGGGCCCCAACCGCCGCCACGGTCGCAAGAAGCGCGGCAATCGCGATGTTCTTCATGATCGTCTTCTCCTCCAAACGGGCCCCGAGGTAAGGTTCGAGGACGCGGCCCCTTATGCCTCAGTTGGGGCTGACTCGTCAATCGCGTGTCTGAACCTTGGCGCGCGTTCTCATTCGATTTTGTCCTCCCTCGCCCTCCGCGGCCCCAGGTGCCCCCTGGTTATTTTGGGCCGATTTCGGGGTACCCTGTTTCAACCGCTTTTCGCGGGGCCGGGCGGGCTGCCCCTCGCGCAGCGCCCCGGCCAGACACGTTTGCCTCCGCGCCACCGATGCCCATCCTCAAGTGGTTCCCGTCCCAAGGTCACCCGCGCACGTTCGTGCTGCACAAGCCCGTGACGACGATCGGGCGGGCCCTCGGCAACGACGTGGCCCTCGTGGCGGAGGGGCTGGCCGAGACGCACGCGCAGGTGCTCTTCGACGGGCGCGACTTCAACCTCGAAGAGGTCGACCGCCAGGGCGAGATCCTGGTGAACGGCAAGAAGAAGCGCCGCGCGCGCCTCGTCCACGGCGATCGCCTCACGCTCGGCGAGGCCTCCCTCTCCTTCGGCATCTTCGACGAGCCGCAGAAGCGCACGGCCGAGGGCGACCCGGCGGCGCTCAGCGAGACGCAGCTCAACGTCACGAACCAGCAGCTCTCCGCCTTCCGCAAGCTCTACGAGTTCAGCGAAAAGCTGATGACCATGACCGAGATCGACCCGCTCCTCGAGGCGATGCTCGACGCGGTCATCGACGTCACGGGCGCCGAGCGGGGTCTCATCCTCCTCAACGACGACGCGTTCACCACGGGCCCCAAGGGCGCCGCGCCGTCCTCGCCCACCGACCCGGCGGGCGCCGCGCGCCGCATCCGCGTCCGGGCCCAGCGCCCCTCGGCCCCGGCCTCGGGCGGTAGCGCGGCGGCCCCGAAGCCCGGCACGGGCGGCGCCATCAGCGACAGCATCGTGCGCAAGGTCCTCGAGACGGGCCGCCCGGTCATCGTGAGCGACGCCCTCAGCGACGAGGAGTTCAACACGAGCGAGAGCGTGCTCGCGCTGCGCCTCTCGAGCGTCATGTGCGCGCCGTTCTCGTCGCAGGGGCAGGTGCAGGGGGTCCTCTACGTGGGCAACGACCACGTGAAGAACCTCTTCGACAAGAACCAGCTCGACGTGCTCTCGATCTTCGCCTCGCAGGCGAGCCTCATCCTCGAGAACGCGATGCTGCTCAACGCGCTCCGCGCCGACAAGGAGAAGCTCGTCGCCGAGCTCAAAGACAAGCGGTTCGGCGAGATCATCGGGGCGTGCCCCTCGATGCTCGAGGTCTTCCGCAAGCTGCAGAAGGTCGCGACCACCGACATCTCGGTGCTGATCACCGGCGAGACGGGCACCGGCAAGGAGCTCATCGCGCGCGAGATCCACCGCCGCAGCAACCGGGCCACCGGGCCGTTCGTCGTCATCAACTGCGGCGCCATCCCCGAGAACCTCATCGAGAGCGAGCTTTTCGGGCACGTGCGCGGCGCCTTCACCGGCGCGGTCGCCTCGCGGCCCGGCAAGTTCCAGGTGGCCAACGGCGGCACGCTGTTCCTCGACGAGATCGGCGAGCTTCCGCTGAACCTCCAGGTGAAGCTCCTCCGCGCCCTGCAGGAGCGCATCGTCTTCCGCGTGGGAGACAGCAAGCCCGAGAAGGTCGACATCCGCATCGTCGCCGCGACCAACCGCGTCCTCGAGGACGAGATCCGCGCCGCGCGCTTCCGCGAGGACCTCTACTACCGCCTCAACGTCGTGAACATCTACCTGCCGCCGCTCCGCGAGCGCGGCGACGACGTCCTCATCATCGCGCGCGCCCTCTTCTCGAAGCACGCCGAGGAGCTCGGGTCGCACGTGCAGGGCCTCACGCCGCAAGCCCTCGCCGGCATCAAGAAGAGCCCCTGGCCGGGCAACATCCGGCAGCTCGAGAACCGCATCAAGAAGGCGCTCGTCCTCTGCGACAAGTCGCTCCTCACGCCCGAAGACCTCGATCTGGGCAAGGAGGCCGAGAGCCTCATCTTGCCGCTCGAGAAGGCCAAAGAGGAGTTTCAGCGCAAGTACGTGCTCGACGTCCTCGAACGCAACAACGGCAACCGCACGCAGACCGCGCGCGACCTCGGCGTCGACCCGCGCACCATCTTCCGGTACCTCGAGCGCGAGGCGAACCCGCCGCCCCCGGGGGGCGCGAAGACCGCCGACGACTGATCGGCCCGGCACGGCCCATGCAGCCCAGGCGCGGCAAGCATGGCCCAACGCATCGAAGACTACGCGCTCATCGGCGACTGCCACACGGCCGCACTGGTCGGGCGCGACGGGTCGATCGACTGGTTGTGCCTCCCGCGCTTCGACTCCGGGGCGTGCTTCGCCGCGCTCCTCGGCGGCCCGGAGCGGGGCCGATGGCTGCTCGCCCCGCGCGACGAACCGAAGCGCGTCGAGCGCTCGTACCGCGACGGGTCGCTCGTGCTCGACACCACCTTCGACACCGACGACGGCACGGTCACCGTCACCGACTGCATGCCGCTCCGCGAAACGGTCCCGCGCGTCGTCCGCATCGTCCGCGGCCTGCGGGGCCGCGTCGCCATGCACGGCGAGCTCGCCATGCGCTTCGACTACGGGTCGATCGTGCCGTGGGTGCGCAAGGACGAGAGCACCCGCTCCGCGGGCGCCATCCGCGCGATCGCCGGGCCCGACTCGATTCACCTCCAGGCCGACGTGCCCCTCCGCGGCGAGAACCTCACCACCGTGGCCGACTTCGAGGTGGGGCGGGGCGAAACGGTAGCGTTCGTCCTGAGCTGGCACCCGTCGCACGTCAGGACGCCCCACGAGGCGGACGCGCACGGCTTGCTCGCGCGCACCGAGGAGTCGTGGGCGCATTGGTCCTCGAGCTGCACCTACCGGGGCCCGTACCAGAAGCTCGTCGAGCGCTCGCTCGTCACCCTGAAGGCGCTCACCCACGCGACGACCGGCGGCATCGTCGCCTCGCCGACGACGTCGCTTCCCGAGTTCATCGGCGGGCCCCGCAACTGGGACTACCGCTTCTGCTGGGTTCGCGACGCCACGTTCACGCTCCTCGCGCTCCTCCACAACGGCTTCCACGACGAGGCGCTCGCGTGGCGCGAGTGGCTGCTCCGCGCCGTGGCCGGCGACCCGTCCGAGCTCCAGATCATGTACGCCGTCGACGGCGAGCGCCGCCTCGACGAGGAAGAGATCCCCTGGCTCTCGGGCTACGAGGGCTCGACGCCCGTTCGGGTCGGCAACGCCGCGTACCGGCAGCGCCAGCTCGACGTGTTCGGCGAGGTCATGGACGCGCTCTACCAGTGCCACACCCACGGGCTCGCCGGCGACGCCGACTCGTGGAACCTGCGGCGCAAGATGCTCGAGTTCCTCGAGACCTGCTGGGACCAGCCCGACGAGGGCATCTGGGAGGTGCGCGGGCCGTCCCGCGACTTCACGCACTCGAAGGTGATGGCGTGGGTCGCCTTCGACCGCGCGGTGAAGCGGCTCGAGGCGCGCACGGTCGATGGGACGGCATCGCGCACGGAAGAGGGGCCGCTCCTCGCGCGGTGGCGCGCGCTCCGCGACCGCATGCACGGGGAAATCTGCGAGCGCGGCTACGACGCCGAGCTCGGCTCGTTCGTGCAGTCGTACGGGTCGAAACGCCTCGACGCGAGCCTCCTGCAGATCCCGCTGGTGGGCTTCCTGCCCCCGGACGATCCGCGCGTGCACGGGACGGTGCGGGCGATCGAGAAGCGCCTCGTCGTGAACGGGCTCGTGCAGCGCTACGACAGCGATCCGCGCGTCGACGGCCTGCCGTCGGGCGAGGGCGCGTTCCTGCCCTGCAGCTTCTGGCTGGCGGACAACCTCTCGCTCCTCGGGCGGCACGCGGACGCGAAGAGGCTGTTCGAGCGGCTCATCGGCCTGTGCAACGACGTGGGTCTCCTCTCGGAGGAGTACGACGTCGGCGCAGGCCGCATGCTGGGGAACTTTCCGCAGGCCTTCTCCCACGTGTCGCTCGTGAACGCGGCCCTCAACCTCGCCAACCACGGCGGGCCCGCGAACCGGCGCGCGCGCTGATCTTGCCACGCTGGTGGCAAATCGCCTCGCGGCAGCGGCGCCCGGCGCGTCGCATCGCGTCGTGAACTCGCGCGCGCCGCGACGGTTCAGCCCTTGCACGCCGCGCAGTGCCCTGAGGGCAGCGATGCGCCCGCTCTTCCAGCCCTCGTCCGACACGCTCCTCCGGATCGCGCTCGTCGTGGGCGGGTCGACGGCGATCGCCATCCCCGTCGCGATGATGCTCTGGGTCCGAACCCCCTATGTCACCCGGCAGTTCGATCCGATCGACCAGCCGATCGCCTTCGACCACCGGCATCACGTGCGCGACGAGGGCATCGATTGCCTCTATTGCCACTACGAGGCGACCCGCTCGAAGTACGCCGGCGTCCCGCCGACGTCGGTCTGCATGAACTGCCACAGCCAGGTCTGGCAGCAGGCCGCGCGCCTCGCGCCCGTGCGCGAGAGCTGGTTCGACGGCCGGCCCATCCGCTGGCAGCGGGTTCACCAGCTCCCCGGCTTCGTCTACTTCGACCACTCGGCCCACGTCTCGCACGGGGTCGGCTGCGTGGAGTGCCACGGGCGCATCGACACCATGGGCCGCGTGTACGCCGTCGCGCCGCTGACCATGAAGTGGTGCCTCGATTGCCACCGCGACCCGGCGCCGCGGCTCCGCCCGCAAGACGAGATCACGAGCATGGAGTGGGCGCCCTCCCGGCCGCAGCGCGAGGTCGGCGCCGAGATCGCCGCGACGCTCCACGTGAGCCCGCCCGTCGAGACCTGCACCGGCTGCCACCGCTGACGCGAGCGCGAGCCAGAGAGACGAGCGAGACCCATGAGCGAATTCCACGAGGGAGCCGACACGCCGCCGCCGCTGACCCGGCGCGAGCTGCTCGTCCTCCTCGGCGCGAACGCCGCGCTCGCCACGGGGTGCAGCCGCGGCGAGCCCGAAGAGATCGTCCCGTACGTGCGGCAGCCGCCCGAGCTCACGCCGGGCACGCCGACCCTCTACGCGACCACGATGTCCCTCGACGGGTACGGCACCGGGCTCGTCGTCGAGAGCCACGAGGGCCGGCCGACCAAGGCCGAGGGCAACCCGCTGCACCCCGCCAGCCTCGGCGGGCTGGGCACCTTCGGGCAAGCGAGCGTCCTCTCCCTGTACGACCCGGCGCGCGGCCGCGAGCTCACGCGCGAAGGGATGCCCTCGACGTGGCACGAGCTGCTCGTCGAGATCGGGGGTGCCCATCCGAAGGGGGTGCACGTGCTCCTCGAGCCGTCGAGCAGCCCGCACCTCGCGCCGCTCCTCGCGACGGCGCGCGCCCGCGGCGTCACGGTGCACTTCGACGCGCCGCTCTCGCGCGCGGCCGCGTGGGAGGGGGCGCGCATGGCGTTCGGGCAGGTGCTCGAGCCCCGGTGGGACTTCGGGCGCGCCGACGTCGTGCTCGCCCTCGACGCCGACTTCCTCGCGGCGGCGGCGACCCCGCCCGCGTGGGCGCGCGCGTGGGCGGAGAAGCGGCGGGTCGGCGGCCCTTCGGACGCGATGAGCCGCCTGTACGTGGTCGAGCCGCGGCTCACGGTGACGGGCATCAGCGCGGACGAGCGGCTCGCGGTGCAGGCCCGCGCGGTGCGCGAGGTCGCGGCCGGCGTGCTGGCTGCGCTCGCCTCCACGGGCGGAGCGCCCTCGCAGGTCCGGAGCGCAGGCGCGGCGCGCGTGCCGTCCGCCCATGACGCGTGGACGGCCGCCGTGGCGCGCGACCTGCGCGGGCACGCAGGCGCGGGCCTGGTCGTGGCCGGCGACGGGCAGCCGCCCGAGGTCCACGCGATGGCGCACGCGATGAACGAGCTCCTCGGCAACGCGGGGCGGACGGTGACCTACGGGCCGTCGGCGCTCCTCGAGGCAGGCGAGGGCAGCCACGGCGTCGCGCCGCTGCTCCGCGCGATCGACGCGGGCGAGGTGTCCGCGCTGGTCGTGGTCGGCGGGGACCCCGCCTATGCCGCCTTCGCGGACCTCGAGTTCGCGCGCCGCCTGCGCGCCGTGCCGCTCACGGCGTACGTGGGGCTGTACGAGAACGAGACCTCGCGCCTCTGCCGGTGGTTCGTGCCGGGGGCGCACTTCCTCGAGACCTGGGGCGACGCGCGCGCGTTCGACGGCCGCGCGTCGATCGCGCAGCCGCTGATGAACCCCCTCTCCGAGGGCAAGACCGCGGCGCAGGTCCTCGCGGGGCTCGCGGGCGAGCCGGACGTCACGGCCCGCGCGCTGGTCGAGCGCGCGTGGCGCGAGGAGAGCGCCGACAAGGGGCGCTGGCAGCAGGCGCTCGTGCGCGGGGTGCTCGACGAGCCCGCGCCGCCCGCGAAGGACGTGAAGGTCGACGCGACCGCGGTGGCGGGCGCGCTCGCCTCGCCCGCCGAGGTGGCGCACGTGGCCGGGAAGGTGACGGACGCCGTGGAGGTCGTCTTCTACGCCGACGCGAAGGTGCACGACGGGCGCTTCGCGAACAACGCGTGGCTCCAGGAGCTCGGCGACCCGGTCACGAAGCTCGCGTGGGACAACGCGGCCATCCTCTCGCCCGCCACCGCGAAGCGCCTGAACCTCGCCGCGCAGGACGAGGTGACGATCGAGGTGCGCGGCCGCGCCGTGCGGGCCCCCGTGCTCGTCGAGCCGGGCACCGCCGACGGGGTCGTCGCGATCGCGCTCGGGTACGGGCAGACGATCGAGGGCCGCGTGTCGTCGGGCGTCGGCGCCGACGCGTACGCGCTGCGCGACTCGCGCGCCCCCTGGTTCGACGACGCGACCCTGAGCCCGACCGGGCAGTCGTGGCCCCTCGCCTTCACGCAGGAGCACGAGTCGATGGAGGGCCGGCCGATCGTCCTCTGCAAGACGCTCGACGCGTACCGCGCCGACCCGGGCTTCGCGAAGCCGCAGAACGAGCGCCGCCGCTCGCTCTACGCGGTCCTGCCCGACGCCGCGCACCAGTGGGGCATGACCATCGACCTCAACGCGTGCACCGGGTGCAGCGCGTGCGTCGTCGCGTGCCTGGCGGAGAACAACATCCCGGTGGTCGGCAAGGGCGGCGTGCGCCTCGGGCGCGTGATGCAGTGGATCCGCCTCGATCGCTACCTCGGCGAGGACCCGGCCGGCCCCTCGGCGCTGGTGCAGCCGATGCTCTGCCAGCACTGCGAGAAGGCGCCCTGCGAGTACGTGTGCCCGGTGAACGCGACGGTGCACAGCCACGACGGCATGAACGAGATGATCTACAACCGCTGCGTCGGCACGCGGTTCTGCAGCAACAACTGCCCGTACAAGGTCCGGCGCTTCAACTTCTTCAACTACAACGTCGGGCCCGAGGCCACGGGCACCCTCTCGCTGGCGAAGAACCCCGACGTCACCGTGCGCGCGCGCGGCGTGATGGAGAAGTGCTCGTACTGCGTGCAGCGCGTGCGCGAGACCGAGATCCGCGCGCGGCGCGAAGAGCGCCCGATCCGCGACCTCGAGATCCAGACCGCCTGCCAGCAGACGTGCCCCACGAACGCGATCGTCTTCGGCGACATCGCCGACCCCGCGACGCGCGTCTCCGAGTCCCGCCGGAACGAGCGGCTCTACGCCGTCCTCGACCACCTCGGCACGCTGCCGCGCACGCGCTACCTCGCGCGCATCGTCAATCCCAACCCGGAGCTCCGGCGGTCATGACCACCGCGGTCATCGAAGGGGAGCGCGTCGAGCGCGAGGAGCCGACCGGCGGCGAGGCCGTGCTGCTCGTACGAGGCACCGACCTCGAGGTCACCGATCAGCTCCTCGCGCCCCTCTGGCGCCCGTGGCCCTGGTTCAAGTACGCCCTCCTCGCGACCGGCGCCGGCGCGTGCGCGCTGGTGGCGGCGCTCACGTACACGGTGCTCACCGGCATCGGCCTGTGGGGGAACAACATCCCCGTCGCGTGGGCGTTCGCCATCATCAACTTCGTCTGGTGGATCGGCATCGGCCACGCCGGCACGTTCATCTCGGCGATCTTGCTCCTGCTCGAGGCGTCGTGGCGGACGTCGATCAACCGCTTCGCCGAGGCGATGACGCTCTTCGCCGTCGTGCAGGCGGGGCTCTTCCCCGTCTTCCACATGGGGCGGCCCTGGTTCGCGTACTGGCTCATCCCCTACCCGTCCGAGATGGGGACCTGGCCCAACTTCAAGTCGTCCTTGCCGTGGGACGTCGTCGCGGTGAGCACGTACCTGACGGTCTCGTTCCTCTTCTGGTACGTGGGCCTCCTGCCCGATCTCGCGGCCGCGCGCGACCGCGCGCCCACGCTCCGGCGGCGCCGCGTCTACGGCCTCTTCGCGCTCGGCTGGCGCGGCGACTCGCGGCACTGGCGCCACTACCGCATCGGCTACCTCGTCCTCGCGGGGCTCGCGACGCCGCTCGTGCTCTCGGTGCACAGCATCATCAGCCTCGACTTCGCGATCACCCAGCTTCCCGGCTGGCACTCGACCATCTTCCCCCCGTACTTCGTGGCGGGCGCGATCTACTCGGGCTTCGCGATGGTCGTGACCCTCATGGTCCCGGCGCGCGCGCTCTTCAAGCTCGAGGCGGTGGTCACCAAGAACCACCTCGACAACATCGCCAAGATGCTGCTCGTCACGGGCTGGATCGTCACGTACGCGTACCTCGTCGAGGCGTTCATCGCCTGGTACGGCGGCAACGAGTACGAGATGTACACGGCGCTCGTCGACCGGCCGCTCAAGACGTACGCGTTCGCGTACTGGGGCGTCCTCTTCTGCAACTGCGTCGCGGTGCAGGCCCTCTGGAGCCGCCGCGTGCGCACGAGCCCGCGCGCCCTCTTCGCCGTCGCGGCGCTCGTGCAGCTCGGCATGTGGGGCGAGCGCTTCATGCTCATCATCACCTCGCTCCACCGCGACTTCCTCCCGTCGAGCTGGCGCACGTACGTCCCGAGCTGGATCGACTGGACGATCCTCTTCGGGACGATCTCGTTCTTCCTCTTCCTCTTCCTCCTCTTCCTGCGGTTCGTGCCGTTCATCCCCATCTCCGAGCTGAAGGAGATGCGCCACGAGCTGGCCAGCAAGGCGGAACGCCATGCCTGAAGCCACGAGACCGTGCCTCATCGCCGAGTTCGACGGGCCCGACGCGCTCGAGCGCGCGGTCGCGCGCCTCGAGGCCATCGGCGTCACGCGCATCCAGTCGTGGAGCCCTTACGCGGTGAAAACCGTGGTGAACCGCCTGCCCGAGTCGCCGGTGCCGTGGATCATGCTGATCGCCGGGCTCGCGGGCGCGGGGGGCGCGTACCTCGTCGAGTGGTGGTGCAACGCCCTCGACTTCCCGATCGACGTCGGCGGGCGGCCGTTCAACGCGATCCCCGCGTACATCCCGATCGCGTTCGAGTCGGCGGTGCTGGCCGCGTCGCTCGCGGGGTTCGTGTCGATCCTGGCGCTCTCGGGCCTCCCGCGCCTCTACCACCCGATGTTCGAGGTGGACGGCTTCGAGCGCGCGGCGGTCGACCGCTTCTTCCTCGGCGTCGACGAGGACCCGGAGCTCGACGACCGCGTGCGCGCCGTGCTCGAGGGGTCCGGGGCGCTCCGGTGCGAGCGCATCGGAGGCGCGCCGTGAGCCGCGCGCTCGGCCTCTTCGGGGTCCTCTCGCTCGGGGCGCTCGCCTCCTGCCGCACGGACCAGACGCTCGTCACGCCCGACCCGCACCTCGAGCGCATGCTCGACCAGCCGAAGACGAAGGCCTACGAGGCGGCGCCCCTGCTCCCGAACGACACGGCGATGCAGACGCCGCCCGAGGGCGCGGTCCCGGTCGACGCGGTCCCTCCGTCCGGGGGCGAAAACGCCACGCGCATCCCCGTGCCCGTCGACCACGCGCTCCTCGAGACGGGCCGCGCGCGCTTCGAGACGTTCTGCGCCGCGTGCCACGGCCTCCTGGGCGACGGGGTCAGCGCCGTCGCCGAGCAGATGGCGCTCCGCAAGCCGACGAACCTCGTCACGCTCAAGGGCGAGGACCTCGTCCCCGGCTCCGTCTACACCACCGTCCGGCACGGCTACGGGCTCATGCCGTCGTACGCGGTGCAGCTCTCGGAGCGCGACACGTGGGCGGTCGTCGCGTACGTGAGCGCGCTGCGGCTCGCGCGGAGCGCGCGCGTGTCGGACCTCCCGCCCGACGTGCGCGAGCAGCTCGCCAAGGAGTCCCCATGAGCGCACGCCGCCTGGTCGTCCTCTCGCTCGCCGCCGCGGGGCTCGGGCTCGCGCTCCTCGTCGTCGGCCTCGCCGTGGATCCCGATCGCGCGTGGTTCGCGTACCTCGACGCCTGGCTCTTCGGCGTCAGCGTGGCCATCGGCGCGCTGCTGGTCGCGATGACGGGGCACGCGAGCAAGGCGAGCTGGATGGTCATGACGCGCCGGCCGATGGAGTCGGTCGCCGCCACGCTGCCCATCTTCGCCGTCCTCTTCGTGCCCATCGCCTTCGGGCTCGATCGCATCTACCCGTGGGCCGGCGCCCTCCACGGCCCGCCCGACGCCGCGCTCGCCCACGCGCTCGAGCACAAGCGCGTGTGGCTCAGCAAGCCGTTCTTCGTCGCGCGCACCGGGCTGTACTTCGCGATCCTGTGCGTCGTCTCGGGGCTGCTGCGCGCCTGGTCGCGCGAGAACGACGTCCGGCCGAGCATCGCCCTCGTGAAGCGCATGCGCCGCCTGAGCGGCGCGGGCCTGCCGCTCGTGGGGCTGACGCTCACGTGGGCGGCGTTCGACTGGAGCATGTCGCTGCAGCCCGACTGGGCGTCGTCGATGTTCGGCTTCTACTTCTTCTCCGGCTCGTACGTCGCGGCCATCGCGCTCGCGTGCGTGATGATGCGCGTGACGCGGCCGCAGCGGTCGAACGCCGTGCGCCTCAGCCCCGACCAGTCGCAGGCGCTCGGCCGGCTGCTCTTCGCGATGATCGTCTTCTGGGCGTACATCTCGTACGGGCAGCTCGTCGTCTACTGGATCGGCGACATCCCCGAGGAGGTCACGTACTTCCTCCGGCGCACGACCGGCTCGTGGACGGCGCTCACGTACGTGCTCGTGTTCGGGCACTTCGTCGTGCCGTTCTTCGTGCTCCTCAACCGGCACCTGAAGCGGCACCCCGACGCGCTGGCGATCGCGGGCGCGTGGATCTTCGTCATGCACTTCGCCGACGTCTACTGGCAGGTGCTGCCGGTGCACGACACCCTGGGCATGCGCCCGCACTGGCTCGATCTCGCCGCCGCGCTCTTCGTCGGCGGCGTCTCGTGCGCGTGGGTGGTGCGCCGGTACGGCACCGCGAGCCCGCTGCCCCTCCACGTGCCCGAGCTGGCCGAGGGCCTCGACTACGAGGCGGCCGTATGAGCGCGCCGCACGCCTCGCCGCTCGGGGCTCCCTTCGAGGTCCACCAGGAGCCGGACGTCATCGCGCCGCGCCGGCTCGTGCAGGTGTCCCTGCTGGCGATCGGCGTGGGCCTCGTCGCCGTGCTCTTCTCGGCGGTCCTCCTCGAGACGAACACGGGCGGCATCCGCAGCGACCAGGGCAACCGGGCCGCGCAGGCCGAGATCGCGCACGTGCTGCAGACGCCGATCCTCGGGGAGGGCGAGGGGCAGGAGCTGCGGGCCGCGCAGCGCGCCGAGCTCTCGCGCTATCGCTGGCTCGATCGCGACGCGGGCGTCGCGGCGATCCCCATCGAGCGCGCCATGGAGATCTACGAGCGCGAGCAGGCCGGCCCGGGGCCGGCGAAGGGGGCGCCGTGAACGGCCTCCTCCGCGCGCTGCTCGACCTGCCGCCCCAGGCCTCGACGTTCGCGGCGTCGGTCGACCTGCTGCACTTCTTCGTCATCGGGACGACGATGCTCGGCGCGGCGTTCGTCTTCCTGCTGGCGCTCGGGTTCCTCGTGCTGAACCGGCGGCGCACGGTGACGACGCCCACGGTGAAGGCGTCGACCGCGAGCGAGATGACGGTCATCGGCGGCCTGCTGACGATCTTCCTCGTGTTCTGGATCGTGGGAGCGTCCCAGTACGACCGCATGATGACGCCGCCGCCGAACGCGATCCCCGTCTACGTCACCGCGAAGCAGTGGATGTGGAAGTTCTCGTACGGCGACGGCCGCTCCTCGATGGACGTGCTGACGGTGCCGGTCGACCGCCCGATCAAGCTCGTCATCACCTCGCGCGACGTCATTCACAGCTTCTACGTCCCCGCCTTCCGCGTGAAGCACGACGCGGTTCCGGGCCGGTACTACACGGCCTGGTTCCAGGCGACGACCGCCGGAGAGTACGACATCCGCTGCGCGGAATACTGCGGCGTCAGCCACTCGCGCATGCTCGGCAAGGTGCGCGTGCTCGGGCCCGACGACTACCGCAAGTGGCTCGAGTCCGACCCGCCCGGCCCCACGGGCGAGTCGCGCGACCTCGCCGCGGTCGGCGTGGACGTCGCCGCCCGGCGTGGGTGCCTCAACTGCCACACCATCGACGGCCAGCCGCACATCGGGCCCACGTGGGCGGGCCTCTACGGGTCGACCGTGCGCCTGGAGGACGGGCGCACGGTGCTCGTCGACGACGCGTACCTCACGAAGTCGATGATGGAGCCCAACGCCGACGTGGTCTCGGGCTTCAAGCCGGTGATGCCCACGTACCGCGGGCTCCTCGAGGAGCCGGAGGTCGCGGCGCTCGTGGAGCTCATCGCCTCGATCCGCGACAAGCCGATCGCCCCGACCGTCCAGCTCCCGAAGGTGGAGGCGCGCCCATGACCAGTATCGATGCCGGCGCCCTGCCCGTCCCCGAGGCGCGCCGCGAGCCGGCCCGCCTCAACTACCTGACGGCCGCGCACACGGTCCGCTCGTGGGCCCTCACGACGGACCACAAGCGCATCGGCGTCCTCTACCTCGTCTCGACGATCCTCGCGCTCGGCCTCGGCGGCGCCTTCGCGCTCGTCCTCCGCACCGAGCACCTCACGCCGGGCCCCACGATCATCGACGCCCAGACCTACAACCGGATGTTCACGATGCACGGCATCGCGATGGTCTGGCTCTTCATGATCCCGTCCATCCCGGCGGCGTTCGGGAACTTCCTCCTGCCGATCATGCTGGGCGCGAAGGACGTGGCCTTCCCGCGCCTCAACCTGCTCAGCTACTACATCTACGTCTTCGGCTCGGTCTGGGTGCTCCTCGCGCTGTGGTCGCGGCGGCGTCGACACCGGCTGGACCTTCTACGCGCCGTACAGCGCGCACTCGCCGTCGGCGGTGGTGCCGACGGTGTTCGGCATCTTCATCCTGGGGTGGTCGACGATCATCACGGGCGTGAACTTCATCGTCACGACGCACACGATGCGCGCGCGCGGCATGGGCTGGTTCCAGATGCCGCTCTTCGTCTGGACGATGTACGGCACGAGCATCATCCAGGTGCTCGCCACGCCGGTGCTCGCGATCTCGGTGGCCATCGTCGGCATCGACCACTGGCTCGACTGGGGCCTCTTCGACCCGGCGCGCGGCGGGGACCCGGTGCTCTTCCAGCACCTCTTCTGGTTCTACTCGCACCCGGCCGTCTACATCATGATCCTCCCGGCGATGGGCGTGATGAGCGAGGTCGTCACGACCTTCAGCCACAAGAACCCGTACTCGTACAAGGCCATCGCGTACTCCACGCTGGGCATCGCCTTCGTGGGCTTCCTCACCTGGGGGCACCACATGTTCGTGGCCGGCATCTCGATCTTCGACGCGGGGGCCTTCGGCGTGCTCTCGATGCTGGTCGCCATCTTCAGCGCCATCAAGGTCTTCACCTGGGTGCTCACGATGCGAAAGGGGTCGATCGTCGTGCGGACGCCGCTCCTCTACTTCTTCGCGTTCCTCTTCCTCTTCGTCTTCGGGGGCATGACCGGCGTGGCCGTGGCCACCGAGAGCCTCGACATCCACTGGCACGACACCTACTTCGTCGTGGCTCACTTCCACTTCATCATGGTGGGCGGCACCGCTCACCGGCTGGCTCGCCGCGCATCCACTACTGGTTCCCGAAGATGACCGGGCGCATGTACCCCGAGCGCTGGGGCTTCCTCAGCGCGGCGCTCATCTTCGCCGGCTTCTTCATGACGTTCTTCCCGCAGTTCCTCCTCGGGAACGCGGGCATGCCGCGGCGCTACTACGACTACGACCCGCAGTTCCAGCCGCTGATGGTCATCTCCACGGTGGGCTCGTGGATCCTGGGCGCGGGGATGCTCTTCACGCTCGGCTACCTCGTCGTCGCGCTCTTCACCGGCGAGCGCGCGCCCGACAACCCCTGGGGCTCGCGGAGCTACGAGTGGCTCACGCCCTCGCCGCCGCCCACGCACAACTTCACCGGCGAGCCCGTCTTCGAGCTCGGCCCGTACGACTACTCCGCGGCCGAGAACGAGAGTGTGGACGACCACCATGGCTGAACCGCGCGCCGCCGAGCACTTCGAGGATCTTCCCCGCCAGGCGCACGCCGCCCGCCTCGGGATGTGGGTCTTCCTGAGCAGCGAGGTCCTCTTCTTCTCGGGCCTCTTCGCGCTCTACGCGACCTACCGCGTCGAGCACCCCGAGGGCTTCGGCGAGGGCGTGCTCCACAACACGCTCGTCTGGGGGACGACGAACACGGCCGTGCTCCTCGTGAGCAGCTACACGATCGCGCTCGCCGTGCACCGCCTCCGGCTCGGCGACACGCGCGCCGCCGCGCGCCTCACGGGCGTGACGATCGCGCTCGGCCTCGTCTTCCTGGGCGTGAAGACGCACGAGTACCTGGAGCACTTCCGCGAGGGCATCTACCCCGGCGGCCAGGGCGACTTCTTCCACGCGCACGCCGAGCCGGGCATCCAGATGTTCTTCACCCTCTACTTCTGCATGACGGGCCTGCACGCGCTCCACGTCATCGCGGGGACGTGCGTCCTCGGCGCGATGCTCGTCGGGATGCTCCGCGGCCGCATCGGACCGTGGGCGCCGCACCCGCTGGCGATTGGCGCGGTGTACTGGCACCTCGTCGACGCGATCTGGATCTTCTTGTGGCCGCTCTTCTACCTCGTGCCGGGGAACGCCCGATGAGCGAGCTCCAGCACGCCCAGCCGGAAGAGGGCACCTCGGCGCGCGGGCTCTTCTTCAACCTCCTCGCGCTCCTGGCGCTCGCGGGCCTCAGCTTCGGGCTCCGCTTCGCGCACCTCGGCGCCGTCGGGATGCCCGTGGCGCTCGTCATCGCCGCGGTGAAGGCGGTCCTCGTGGGGCTGGTCTTCATGGAGCTCGCCTTCGAGAAGCCGAGCGTGCGCCTGGCCTTCGCGGCGGGCCTCCTGATGATTGTCGTGATGCTCGCGCTGATGATCGCGGACGTCATGACCCGCTCGGTGCCGCCGCTGCAGGACCCGCCGGGCACGCAGCCGCGGACCTACGGCTAGAGCAGGAGTCCTTTGAACGGAACGTTCAAAGGACGGATGCTCCCAAACTAGGGCAAAATTAGAGCTGGTGGTCGCGCCGCGGGAGCGTGACCACGAACCGCGCGCCCTCGCCGAGCCGGCTCTCGACGCGGATCGCGCCCCCCATGGCGGAGACGATGCGCCGGGCGATCCACAGCCCGAGCCCGAAGCCGCCGAAGTGACGGATTGGCGCGGCGCGCTCGAACCGCTCGAAGATGCGCTCCTGGTCCTCGGGCGAGATGCCCACGCCCTGGTCCTGCACCGCGAGCCACGCGACGCTCTCGTCGCGCAGATCGAGCCCGACGGTGAGGTCGATCGGCCGCCCTCCCCGAACTTCACGGCGTTCGTGAGGAGGTTCGTCACCACCTGCTCGAGCCGCGTGCGGTCCCACGCGCCGACGATCCCCGCCGGGCCGCGGACGCCGATCGCCGACCCGTTGGCCGCGGCGTCCTCCGAGAGGCGCCCGGCGACGGCCTGCGCGAGCTCGAGCAGGTCGACGTCCTCGCGCTCGAGCGGCGGACCGCCGTGCGCCAGGCGCGAGAGGTCCAGCATCTCGTCCATGAGCTGCCCGAGCCGCCGCGACTGCTTCTCGACCGCGGCGATGCGCGCGACGTCGCGCGAGGTCGTGAGCGCGCCCTCGCGCGCCCCGCGCTCGAGGAGCTGCGCGTTGAGCCACAGCGAGGTGACCGGCGTCTTGAGCTCGTGCGAGGCCACCGAAAGGAAGTCGTCGCGCTGGACGAGCGCGCGCTGCGCGTCCACGAGGAGGCGCTCTCGCTCCTTCGAGAGCGCCTCGATGCGCGCGAAGTTCTCGGCGTTCTCGAGCGCCGCGCCCGCGAGCGTCGCGACGAACTCCGCGAGCTGCTCGTCGACCGCGCCGAAGAGCGCCGCGACGCGATCGTGGGTCACGTAGAGGTACGCGGCCGCCCGGCCGCGCACGACGATGGGGGCGCACAGCGTGGAGCGGGCCTTCGACAGGACCATGCTGTCGCTCTCGTACTCGTCGACCCCCTCGGTCGCGACGACCACGCGCCCGGTCGCCAGCGCGCGCCGGACGGTGGCGAGGCTCACGCCGTCGGGCATCTTCTCGGGGTCGAGCTCCGGCCCCAGCGCGTACACGCACGACCGCTCGCCGCGCAGCAGCGCCGTGGCCGCGTCCTCCACGGCCGAGAGGATCGCGTCGCGCGTCAGCGCCGTCGCGATGCGGCGGCCGGCGTCGAGGACGCGCGGGAACCGATTGGCCAGGGAGAGGGAGACCGGCTCCCCCTCCGGGCCCGGCGGCGCGGGCGCCGCGGCGGTCCCGGGGTCGTCGGCGCCCCGCTGGAACCGCTCCTTCTCGGCGGCCGCCGAGTCGCTCGAGGCCTCGGGCCACCCGAGCGACTCCCCGACCAGCGCGCGCGCCGCGATCGTGAGGGCGCGCTCGTGCGTCATCCGCTGCCGCTCGGCCGCGTCGAGGCTCGCGGCGAAGTAGCGGCGCGCCCGGCGCGGGCGCCCGAGGAGCGCGGAGACGAGGGCCGACTCGCGGAGCGCGTGCGGGAGGTTGTTCGGGTAGAGGCGCGCGATGCGCCGGGCGCGCCGGGCCGCCGACGCCGCCCGCCGCAGGGTCGAGCGAGCGACGTCCGGCGCGAAGCGCAGGGCCGGATTGACGGCGCGGGCGCGGAGGGCCGTGGCGAGCATCGGCACGACCGGCGCGACGTACTCCTGCTGGAGGCCCTTCGCGCGGACCGCGCCGTCCGCGCGCACCAGGGCGTCCACCGCCCCCGCCGTGTCGCCGATGGCGAGGCACCGGAGGCCCTCGGCCTGCAGCACCTCGGCGCACGTGTGGACGTCTTCGCTGCGGCGCTGGAGCTCGGCGCGCACGGCCGCCGCCGGGACGCGCCCCTCGGTCGCCTTGGCCCAGCAGCCGACGGCGATCCCCATCGCCTGCGTGTCGCCGATCTCCTGCCCCACCTGGTACACGCGGCGGCTGCCCTCGATCGCCTCTCGCAGGTGGCCGAGCCGGTAGTGGCAGTAGGCGATGTTCCAGAGGGCGGTGTTCGCCTCCCACCGGTCGCCCGTGCGCTCGAGCAGGCGCACGGACTCGGTGAAGTCCTCGAGCGCCTCCTCGAAGCGCGCGGCCGCGTACAGGACGACGCCCCGGAAGTTGTGCGACTGCCCCTGACCCCACACGTCGCCGAAGGAGCGGCGGATGGCGAGCGAGCGCTCGGCGTACCGCACGCCCCGCGCGAACATCGGGATCATCGTCATGACCGGCGCGTGCTCCGAGTACGCCTGCGCGAGCTCGAGCGAGGGCGCGTGCCGCTCGGCGAGGTTCATCTCGCGGAGGTGCGCCCAGAGGCACG
Source organism: uncultured delta proteobacterium (assembly GCA_963797395.1). Classification (GTDB taxonomy): domain Bacteria; phylum Myxococcota_A; class Polyangia; order Polyangiales; family Polyangiaceae; genus Palsa-1150. The sequence continues at coordinate 530,946 of CAWCPA010000006.1, read as the reverse complement.
CCGTCTTCCCGCGCTGGAACCAGTACGCGTAGGCCAGCCGGCTGTAGAGGTGGATCGCGAGGCGCTCGATCTCGGTCGGCTCGCCGCGGGTCCGCGCCGCGACGGCGCGCGGGAAGAGCGTGTGCACCGCCTGCACGAGCACCTCCCAGAAGGCCATCGCGAGGAGCGTGACGTTCGTCCGCGGCACGACGCGCCCGAGGAGCCGCAGCCCGCTCTCGATCGACGCGCTCGCCTCCGCCACGTCGCCGCGCTTGAAGGCGAGCTCGCCGCGCTTGCCCTCGATTGTCGCGCGGTCGGTCGGGTCGCGCGTGAGCGCCTGTGCGGTCCGGAACTGCTCTTCGGCCTCCGCGTAGCTGCCGCGGAGCATGAGGACGTCGCCGAGCCCTTCCGCGACGCGGCGCTGCACGCCGGGGCCGGGCTGCCGCGCGCGGCCCGCGATGCGGTACTGGCGCTCGGCGATCTCGAGGGCGTGCTGCCCGCGGGCCTCCTCGGCCGCCGCGAGCGCGAACGGCAGCGCGCGCTCGCTGTCGCCCGCGGCGTCGTAGTGGTACGCCACGTCGAAGGTCGCGCCCGACCGCGCCTCGAGCGCCTCGGCGGCCCGCAGGTGCATCGCGCGCCGCGTGGCCGCGTCGAGCCCGCCGAGGAGCGCCTCGCGAAGCTTGTCGTGGACGAAGACGCACCGCGCCTGCTTGTCGCGCGTCCACACGAGGTGCCGCGCGCGGGCGTCCTCCTGGGCGGGGGAGGCCTCGTCCAGCGGCAGCCCCGCGAGCGACCGCGCGAGCTCCGCGTCGAACTCCTTGCCCAGCACGGCGCCGCTCACCAGGAGCCGGTGGGTGGCGGCCGGCAAGAGGTCGAGCCGCCGGCTCAGGAAGACCGCGGCGCGGCGGGACGACTGCGCCTCGGCGATCGCGTCGTCGCGCACGTGCCAGCGGCCGGCGGAGCGCCGGATGGCGCCCGCCTCGATGAGGCCGCGCAGCACGGCCGACACCATGAAGGGGTTGCCTTCGGAGAGCGTCCGGACCACCTCGAGCGCCCTGTCGGGCAGCGGGCCCGCCGACGACTCGGCCATCCGGTCGACGTCCGCGGCGGTGAACGGCGGGAGCGCGATCGCCGCGGTCGCTGGGAGCTCGCGGATCGGGTGGCGCGCGGACACGATCTCCGAGCGGAACGCCGCGACCACCACGAGGTGCGGCGCCCGGGACGGGTCTTCGGCCGAGGCGCGGCGCCAGCGGGCCAGGAGCTTCAGCGTCATCTCGTCGGACCACTGCATGTCGTCGAGCAAGACGACCGCGGGCGCCTCCTTCGAGCCGAGCGCGTCGAGCAAGACCTCCAGGGCCTTGAGCCCGCGCTGCTCGCCGAGGGCCTCGGGCGCGAGCGTCCCGCGCGCGCCGCCCTGGAAGAGCGGGCGCAGCTCCGGCAAGAGGTCCGCGATCGCCTCGCCGTCCTCGCCGGCGCGCGCGCGCAGCTCGCTGGCCATGCCGGGCTGGAGGCGCGCGAGCGCCATGAGGCCCTCCGCGACGCCCGCGAGCATCTGGAACGGCCGCTGCGCGGTCTGGCTCACCCCCTGCCCGCGCAGCACGAGCGCGCCGCGCCGCCGGCACCGGTGCGCCCACTCGTCGAGGAGCCGCGACTTGCCGACCCCCGACTCGCCCTCGAGCAGCACGAGCTCCCCGACGCCGGCGCGCGCGCCGCCGAGCTGCCCGTCGAGCGCGTCGAGCTCCGCGGCTCGCCCGATGAACGACGGCTCGGTGACCGTGCTCCGCTCGTCGCGCGCGCCCACGACGACCACGGGCTCCTCGACGCCGCGCAGGAGCTGATCCCGAATCGCCTCGAGATCGAGCCGCACCCCCGCGGCCGACTGGTACCGCTCCCGCGGGTCCTTCGCGAGCATCCGCTGGATCACCTGGTCGAGCGCCCTCGGCACGGCGGCCCGCGAGCGCAGGTCCGGCGGCGCCGCGACGAGGTGCTGGCGCAGGAGCTCGCCCACGGTCTCGCCGGTGAAGGGCGGCGCGCCCGCGAGGCTCTCGTAGAGCATGACGCCCGCGGAGTAGAGGTCGGACGGCGGCCCGATCTCGCGGTCGAGGAGGCCCGCCTGCTCGGGCGAGATGTACCGCGCCGTGCCGACCGGGACGTCGCGCAGCTCGTCGTCGAAGGCCTCGCAGCGCGACAGGCCCGCGTCGATGACGACCGCGCACGGCGGCGAGCAGCACGAGTCGACGATGACGTTCGACGGCTTGACGTCGCGGTGCACGACGCCCTGCGCGTGCAGCGCCTCGAGCGCCTCGAGGACGCACCCGTGCACCGCGAGCGCCTCCGCGACGGGCAGCGGCCCCCCGCGGAGCCGCTCGGCGAGGGTCTGCCCCTCGGCGCGCGGCATCACGAGGAACAGGCAGTCGCCGTCGCGCCCGATCTCGAGGAGCGGCACGACGCGCGCGTGGTCGATCTGGCGCAGCACGGCCGCCTCGTGCGCGAGGCGCCGCTCGATGCTCGAGCGCCCGCCGCGGTTCTCGGCGAGCTTCAAGACGACGTCGCGGCCGGTGGCCCGCTCGACGGCCGCCCACGTGGCCACCCCGCGCCCGTGCTTGAGCAGCGTCCGCAGCTCGTACCGGCCCGCGACGCACGCCAGCCGCGCGCCCTGCGGGCTGCTCGGCGGCAGAGCTTCGGGCGGGCGCGAGGGGCCGAGCGGGACAGAGGGGACGGACGACGGAATGGACGTGGGCGGAGACACGACCCATGTCGAACCTAATCACGCCATGTTGCGCCCGCTTTGCGGGACTCGCGGTCGAGTCGCCGATTGGAAGCGAACGGAGACGTCTCGAGGCGTGTCAGCCCGGGCGGCTCGAACGTCGCTTCGCCATCGGCGTCTGCTCGACCGTTTGCTGCAGCTCCTCCGAGGGGTCCCATACGTGGTGGCAGCGCGGGCACCGCACCTCGACGACCTCGGGCTTCACGGGCGGCAGCGTGATGAAGCACGCTGGGCAGACCAGGCGGTCATCCGCAACCATGGTCCTTAGGTTAGCGCGATTCCCAGCGCGCGCTGAATCTTCTCTCGCGTTCGCGTTCGCGCTCCGGCTCGGGCGTCCGGGCAGAGAATGACCTTTGCGTCAGCCGTCCCTCCGGATGGAGCCCAGCAGAGACGCGTCGGAGCCCGGCCGACGAAATCAACGCGTCGCGTTAGCGGTCCTGATGGGGCTGACGTTTCTGCTCGTCGCATGGATGGCGGCGCCGCTCCTCGTCGGCCTCGCCCTCGGGACCGTGATGGGATTCACCGCGCAGCCGCTGTACTTCCGGCTCTGCGAACGGCTGGGCCACAGGCGCAGGCTCGCGTCGGGGGCCACGACTCTCCTCGGCGGCCTCATGGTCGTCGGAGGCGGCACGATCGCGGGCTGGATCATCGTCAACGAGGTGGTCACCGCCGTGGCAGGGATGCAGTCGCAAATTGCCGCGGGGGGCACGCTCGCCGGCCCGCGCGTGTGGCGGCTCCTCGCGCACGTCGGGTTCGAGCGGGACGCCGTCATCGCGCGCCTGAGGGACGAGGTCGGGCGGGCGGCGAACCTCGCCGCGCAGGCCGCCGGGGTGGTCGTGCAGGCCTCGGCGGGCGCGCTGCTGACGATTGTCATCGCCATGTGGACGATGTACTACGTGCTCCTCGACTGGCCGCGCATCGGCCGCCACCTCGAGCGCCTCTTGCCGCTCGACCCGGAGCACACCCGCGCGCTCGTCAACGAGTTCCGGGACGTCGGGCGCCGGGCGTTCGTGGGCACCGTGACGACGGCGATCATCCAGGGCGTGCTCGCGGGCATCGGCTTCGCGGTGTTCGGGGTGCCGCAGCCCGTGACGTGGGGCGCCATCCTCGCGATGGCGTCGTTCATCCCGGTCATCGGCGTGCTGCTCGTCTGGGTGCCCGGCGCGGTGTGGCTGCTCGCGGGCGGGCACGTCGTCCGCGCCGTGCTGCTCGCGATCTACTGCCTCGTCTTCGTGATGGCGGCGAACGACTACGTCGTGCGGCCGCGCCTCGTCGGGTCGCGCGGCGGCGCGCACCCGCTGCTCATGCTCGTCGCGCTCCTCGGGGGCATCTCGGTCTTCGGCGTCGCCGGCATCATCGTGGGGCCCGTCACGATGTCGCTCTTCGTGGCGAGCGCGCGCATCTACGAGCGCGACCGCGAGCACGACCTCGAGGAGGCCGGCAACGACGCGCGCAGCCTCCCGACCCCAGGCGCGACCTGCAGTCAGCCGTCGAGCGGCGAGTGCCTCACCAGCGGCGAAAAAGAAGCGTGGCGATCCCGGCCAGGCTCACAGCCCCCACCGCCGCGATGAGGCCCGCGCCGTTCACGATTGCCAGGAACTCGGACCAGCCGGGCCAGCCCAGCCACGACGAGCACGACAAAACCATCGTCGAACTGCGGTGCAAGGGTCATGCGGGGCACGCACGATGCACTGCGGGGTCCGCCTTAGCCCCACAAAAAAGGGAGCGGTCATGAGGAAGCTCATCGGCAAGCGGGTGGCGTTCCTGGTGTGCGACGGCTTCGAGCAGTCCGAGCTCGTCGAGCCCCGGGTGTTCCTCGAGGACGAGGGCGCCGCGACCGAGGTGATCTCGCCGGCCGGAAGGACGGTCCGCGGGTGGAAGCTCGGCGACTGGGGCCGGCGCGTGCGCGTCGACGTGCCCCTCGATCAGGCCGAAGTCGGCAACTACGACGCGCTCGTCCTGCCGGGCGGCGTGATGAACCCCGACACGCTGCGGATGCACCCGCGCGCCATCGCGTTCATCCGTGCGTTCTCGAACTCCGGCAAGCCCATCGCGGCCATCTGCCACGGGCCGTGGACGCTCATCGACGCGGGCCTCGTGCACGGCAAGCGGATGACGTCGTGGCCGTCGCTGCGGACGGACCTGCGGAACGCGGGCGCCGACTGGGTGGACGAGGAGGTCGTCACGGACGGCCAGCTCGTCACCAGCCGGAAGCCGGCCGATCTCCCGGCGTTCTCACGGGAGACCCTCCGCATCCTGGCCCAGCAGGCGCCGCGCACGCGCGCGGCGGTCCTGCCGGCCGTTCGCTACTCGTAGCTCTACGCCTCGACGAGGGCGGTGCGCTTCGACGGCTTGCGGGCGGCGGCCTTCTTGTGGCCGTTCGCCGAGCCGTTGGTGCGCGCGCCGCCCTTCGTGTTGGCCGAGCCGAGGAGGTCGTCGGCGATCTTCGCGGCGCGGTGCGTCTTCTCCCACGAGAAGTCGGCGCGGCCGAAGTGGCCGTAGGCCGCCGTCTTCCGGTAGACCGGCGCGAGGAGCTCGAGCTCCTCGATGAGCGCCTTCGGGCGCATGTCGAACTTCGCGAGGATGTACTTCTCGAGGACCTCGTCGGCGACCTTGCCGGTGCCGAACGTGTTCACGTGCACGCCCACCGGCTGCGCCACGCCGATGGCGTACGCGACCTGCACTTCGCAGCGCTTGGCGACGCCCGAGGCGACGACGTTCTTCGCGATGTAGCGCGCGTAGTAGCAGGCGCTCCGGTCGACCTTGCTCGGGTCCTTGCCGCTGAACGCGCCGCCGCCGTGCCGGCCCATGCCGCCGTACGAGTCGACGATGATCTTGCGGCCGGTGAGGCCGCAGTCGCCCTGCGGGCCGCCCACGACGAAGCGCCCCGTCGGGTTGACGTGGATCTTCGTGGCCTTGTCCATCAGCTTCTTCGGGAGCGTCTTCTCGATGACGAGCTCGATGACCGCCTCGCGGAGCTGCTTGTACTTCACCTTCTCGTCGTGCTGCGTGGAGACGACGATGGCGTCGATGCGGACGGGCACGTCGTTCTCGTACTCGAGGGTGACCTGCGTCTTGCCGTCGGGGCGCAGGAAGTCGACCGCCTTCTTCTTCCTGACGGCCGCGAGCTGGCGCGCGAGGTTGTGCGCGTATTGAATCGGCGCCGGCATGAGCTCGGGCGTCTCGTCCGTGGCGTAGCCGAACATCAGGCCCTGGTCGCCCGCGCCCTGCTCCTTGTACATGCCGTCGCCCTCGTTCACGCCCTGGGCGATGTCGGGGCTCTGCCGCTCGACGGCCGTCAGGACGGCGCAGGTGGAGCCGTCGAAGCCGATGGCCGAGTCGGTGTACCCGATCTCCTTCACCGTCTCGCGCACGATCGGCGCGTACTCGATCTTCGCCGTGGTCGTGATCTCACCGGCGACGACCACCATGCCCGTCTTGGCGAGCGACTCGCACGCGACGCGCGCGCGGGGATCCTGCTCGAGGATCGCGTCGAGGATGGCGTCGGAGATGGCGTCGCACAGCTTGTCCGGATGCCCCTCGGTGACGGACTCGGACGTGAAACGATAACGGGACATTCGGATCTTTCTCCTCCGCGCTGGCGCCGGGCCTGCCTTCTCGGCCGCGCACGCGCGAGGAACTGTCATAAAACCTTTCTTGTCCAGGGTCGAGACCCAAGGCGGGCCCTCGCAGAGCTCCCGGTCCGACTCGACGCGGCCGCTCGCCGGGGCGTATCGTACGGGGTTCGGGCTGCCGGGGCCGCGGCCGGGTCCGAGGGTGCCCCGGCGGATCTAGCCAACTCGTGTGTGGAGCGTTAGACACGATGCCGCCATGCCAGTTTCACTCGAGCACCCCGATCATTTCGCGCTTCGTCACATCGGCCCGGACGAGCGCGACGTCGGAGAGATGCTCGGCGTCGTGGGCCAGCCATCGCTCGACGGGCTGATCGATCAGACGATTCCGAGCACCATCCGCCTCCGGCGCCCGCTCGCGCTGCCGAGGGCGCTCTCGGAGCGCGAGCTCCTCGAAAAGCTGAGCGAGATCGCCGCCAAGAACGACGTCTGGCGGAGCTTTCTCGGCATGGGGTACTCCGACTGCGTCACACCCCCGGTCATCCAGCGGAACGTGCTCGAGAACCCGGGCTGGTACACGCAGTACACGCCGTACCAGGCGGAGATCTCGCAGGGCCGCCTCGAGGCGCTCCTCAACTTCCAGACCGTGGTGAGCGATCTCACGGGGCTTCAGATCGCCAACGCGTCGCTCCTCGACGAGGCCACGGCCGCGGCCGAGGCGATGCACATGATGGAGTCGTCGGCCCCCGACGACCGCCACGCGATCTTCGTCTCGTCGAGCTGCCATCCGCAGACGATTGAGGTGCTGAGGACCCGCGCCGCCGCGCACGGCATCGAGGTCGTGGTCGGCGACCCGGCCCGGGCCTTCGACGGCGACGCGAAGCTCTTCGGGGTGCTCCTGCAGTACCCCGCGACCGACGGCAAGCTCGAGGACTACCGCGCGCTCGTCGAGCGCGCCCACGCCGAGGGCGCCATGGTGGCGATGGCCTGCGACCTCCTCGCCCTCGCCCTCATCACGCCCCCCGGGGAGCTCGGCGCGGACATCGCGTTCGGCAGCGCCCAGCGCTTCGGCGTGCCGCTCGGCTTCGGCGGCCCGCACGCCGCGTTCTTCGCGTGCAAGCCCGAGCACGTGCGCAGGCTGCCGGGCCGCATCATCGGCGTCAGCGTCGACGTGCACGGCAAGCGCGCGCTCCGCATGGCCCTCGCGACGCGCGAGCAGCACATCCGCCGGGAGAAGGCGACGAGCAACGTGTGCACGGCGCAGGCCCTCCTCGCGATCGTCGCGAGCATGTACGCGGTCTACCACGGCCCGGCGGGCATCCGCGCCATCGCGAACCGCGTGCACGGGATGGCGGCGTCGCTCGCGCTCGGCCTCCGCAAGCTCGGCGTGCGCGTCGCGTACGAGCGCTTCTTCGACACGGTGCGCGTCGAGGGCACGGCGGCGAAGGTGCAGGCGTGGCTCGACGGGGCGCGCGCCCGCCGCATGAACCTGCGGCTCATCGACGCGACCTCGGTGGGGATCGCGCTCGACGAGGTGACGTCGCCGGCCGACGTCGACGCGCTCCTCGCGGTGTTCGCGGACGGCGTGGCGGCGGCGGCGCCGTCCTGCGAGCAGCTCGCGCGCGAGGCCTCGCCCGCGCTCGGCGGCTTCGAGCGGACGAGCCCCTACCTCACGCACGAGGTCTTCGGCACGCACCACTCCGAGACCGAGATGCTGCGCTACATGCGCATGCTCGAGTCGCGCGACCTCTCGCTCGCGCACGCGATGATCCCCCTCGGATCGTGCACGATGAAGCTCAACGCGACGGCCGAGATGATGCCGATCACGTGGGCGCAGTTCAACCACCTGCACCCCTTCGTCCCCGCCGAGCAGGCGCAGGGCTACCAGATTGTCACCAAGCAGCTCGAGGCGATGCTCGGCGAGATCACGGGCTTCCCCGCGGTGAGCCTCCAGCCCAACTCGGGCGCGCAGGGCGAGCTGGCGGGCCTGCTCGTCATCCGCAAGTACCACGAGAGCCGCGGCGATCGTCACCGCGACGTCTGCCTCATCCCGGCGAGCGCGCACGGCACGAACCCCGCCTCGGCCGCGATGGCCGGCATGCGCGTCGTCGTCGTGGCGTGCGACGAGAAGGGTTACGTCGAGCTCGGCGATCTCGAGGAGAAGGCCCGGGCGCACGCGAAGGACCTCGCGGCGCTGATGGTCACGTACCCGTCGACGTACGGCATCTTCGAGGAAGAGATCGAGCGCATCTGCGCGATCGTCCACGAGCACGGCGGGCAGGTGTACCTCGACGGCGCGAACCTCAACGCGCAGGTCGGGCTCTGCCGGCCCGCCGACGTGGGCGCCGACGTGTGCCACGTGAACCTGCACAAGACCTTCTGCATCCCGCACGGCGGCGGCGGCCCGGGCATGGGCCCGATTGGCGTGGCGCAGCACCTCGCCAAGTTCCTGCCGGGGCACCCGATCGTGCCCGTCGGCGGGGACCTCGTCGGCCACGAGAGCATCGGCCCGGTCAGCGCGGCGCCGTGGGGCAGCGCGAGCATCCTCCTCATCTCGTGGGCGTACATCGCCATGATGGGCCCCGAGGGGCTCAAGCGCGCCAGCGAGGTGGCGATCCTGAGCGCGAACTACGTGGCGGAGCGCCTGCACCCGCACTTCCCGGTCTTCTACCGGGGCAAGCGCGGCCGCGTCGCGCACGAGTGCATCCTCGACACGCGCGGCGTGAAGCGCACCGCCGGCATCGAGGTGGACGACGTCGCCAAGCGCCTGATGGACTTCGGCTTCCACGCGCCCACGATGAGCTTCCCCATCGCGGGCACGCTGATGGTCGAGCCGACCGAGAGCGAGCCGAAGGCGGAGCTCGATCGGTTCTGCGACGCGATGATCGCCATCCGCGCCGAGATCCGCGCGGTCGAGGAAGGCAAGATGCCGCGCGACGACAACCCGCTGAAGCACGCGCCGCACACGGCCGAGGCGATCGTCGCGAGCGAGTGGAAGCACCCCTACCCGCGCGAGCAGGCGGCCTTCCCCGCGCCGTGGACGCGCGCGCGCAAGTTCTGGCCGGCCGTGGGGCGCATCAACAACGCGCACGGCGACCGGCACCTCGTGTGCACCTGCCCGCCGATCGAAGCCTACGCCGCCGAGTAGCCGCGCCGCTCCAGGGCCGCGGCGCGTGCGGCCCACGCATCCCCGGATGAGCCGCGCCGCCCGCACCGTATCGACCTTCGTCCTCCTCGCCGTCGGCCTCGTCCTCGCGTGCGCGGTCGCGCGCGCGCAGGCGCCGCCGACGCTCGTCCCGTCCGGCGACGCGACCGAGCCCGCCGCCGCGCTCGACCGGCAGACGCCGCGCAGCACCCTCGAGGGCTTCCTCCGCAAGGCCAAGGAGGGCGACTTCCGACTGGCGGCGAGCTACCTCGACCTCCGCGACGTCCCCTTCGCGGCGCGCGAGAGCGAGGGGCCCGAGCTCGCGAAGAAGCTCGCGTACCTGATTCGAGCACCAGACGAGCTTCGACGCGTCGAAGGTCTCGAACGAGCCCGAGGGCGGCGGCGACATCACGTACCTCGCCGGGCGGCTGTACGTCGGCGAGGCGCTCCTGCCGATCGTGATGAAGCGCGCGCACTTCCCCGACGGCGTCGACCGCTGGCTCATCGGCGCGTCGACCGTGGCCCGCCTCCCCGAGCTGAGCGCGCAATCGGGACCGGGTCCCATGGCCAGGCAGCTCCCGGAGACGCTCCGCAAGCCCACCTTCCTCGGCAACGAGCTGTGGCAGTGGCTCGGCCTCGCGCTCGGCTTGCCGATCGCGTACATCGCGGGCCGGCTCCTCGCGGAGCTCCTCGTGCGCACGGCCCGCGTGCTCACGAAGCGCATGCCCACGCAGGTGTTCGACGCGCTGGCCACGTCGGGCCGCCGGCCGCTGCGGCTCGTGCTGGCGGCGGTCGCGTACCGGCTCCTGCTCAACCCCCTGCAGCTCACCGCGTCGGTCCAGAACGCGTGCGAGCACTTCGTGTACTCGCTGCTCGTCGTGGGCCTCGCGTGGGGCGGCCTGCGGGCGCTCGGCGTGTCGAGGGTCTTCCTCGAGGAGCGCGAGGCGCGCGAGGGGGTCGACGAGTTCAGCGAGCGAGGCATCCGCACGCGCATCGTCCTGTTCCGGCGGCTCGCGGGCGTGGCCATCGGGTGGGTCGCGTTCGCGTTCCTCGTGGCGCAGCTCGAGTTCGTGCGGAGCGTGGGCGTGTCGATCCTCGCGTCGGCGGGCGTCTTCAGCTTGGTGGTCGGCCTCGCGGCGCAGAAGTCGCTCGGCGCGATCATCGGCGGCCTGCAGTTCTCGCTCGCGCAGCCCGTGCGCGTCAGCGACCACGTCCTCGTCGAGGGCGAGTTCGGCGACATCGAGGAGATCCACCTCACGTACGTCGTCGTGCGCCTGTGGGACAAGCGCCGGCTCGTGCTCCCCATCACCTACTTCCTCGAGAAGCCTTTCGAGAACTGGACGCGCTCGGCGATGGACCTCGTCGGGACCGTGGTGCTGCGCGTCGGCTACGCGGTGCCGGTCGACGCCATCCGGGAGGAGCTCCGGCGCATCTGCGAGAAGGACCCGCTGTGGGACCGGCACGTGTGCTCGGTGGAGGTGACGGACGCGGACGAGCACACGCTGACCCTGCGCGCGCTCGTCTCGGCCGAGGACGCGGCGCGCCTCTGGGACCTCCGGTGCCGCGTGCGCGAGTACCTCGCCTGCTTCGCGCACAATGCCGCGCGGTCGCCCGCCTGACTGGCCTGGGGCCCCGGTCCGAAGAGACTCCCGGGACCGGCTCGAAACCCCTCGAAATCTCAAAATTCGTTCGCAAGCGTACGGATCCCGGTCTTTTGGGGGGTCTTTTGCGGAACCCGTGTCTCTCTGCGGGACCGGCGACGTTGGCTCGGGCGGCGTGGCCGGGTGCTCGGCGTGACCTGGCGCTGGGTCGGGTCGGCGCGAGCGTGGAATCGTCGGGGAAAAAGGCCTGCCGCAGACTCCGGCGAACGCCAGAACGTGCCATTCCCCCGACCGGGGCGCCTCGCTTGGTATAAGGCCGCCGTTCATGCGAGCGGAGCAGGGCGAGACTGCGGCGAACCCCGCCGCCGAACCGAGGACGCGGCGCGTCGTCCGCGCGGTCTTCGGCGCGAGGCCCGCGCTCGTCTTGCTCTTCGCGGCGCCGACGTTCCTGGCGATCGCGCTCGACTTCGTGCTGCGCCCGCGGTCGCTCCTGGCGTTCGAGCCCTTCCAGTGGCTGAACTACTCCGGCTCGTCGCTCGCGAGCGCGGGGTTCTGGAGCGGGCCGCTCTGGCTGGCGTCGGGGCTCTTCGGGCGGCGCTCCCTGGCGGCGCGCGCGGGGCTCGCGGCGTTCTTCGCGCTCTTCGTGTTCCCGCTGTCGACGTTTTGCTTCGGCGGGCAGCCGCTCTACTTCCACGTCTTCGAGGCCTACATGGCGCGCGACACGGTGCGCCTGGGCATCGCGCTCCGCGGCACGCTGGGCGCGTGGCTGGCGGCGTGGGGCGGGTCGGTCGTGATGATGGGGCTCGCCGGGCTCGCGGCGACCGCGCTCTTCGCGCGGCTCTCGCGCGTCGCGGCGGGGCCGGCGCGAGCGGCGTGGCCCATCGTGCCGATTGTCGGGTTCGCCGCGGCGTCGACCTGCTTCTGGACCGACTTCGTCGAGTCGCGCTCCCTCCAGGCCGCGCCGCCCGACACGTGCTTCATCCACGGCGTGATCCACGCCCTGCGCGACGCGACCACGCACAAGGGCTGGGTGCGGAGGGGCATCTCGCTGCGCGAACCGGCGGCCCTCCCGGCGCTGAAGGCGCCGGCGCACAGGCCGAACGTGCTCCTCGTCGTGACCGAGAGCGTCCGCGCGGACGCGCTTTGCTCGGCGCCCTCGCGCTGCAGGGCGCGCTTCCTCGACGCGGTCGCCGCCGAGCGGATGCCCCTCGGGCGGCTCACGGCGCAGTCGCCCGGCACGCTCTCGTCGTGCGTGATGCTGTTCACGGGCCTCGGCCCGGACTCGGACATGGGCCCGATGCTGAGCGCGCCGGTCCTGTGGGAGGTCGCGAAGGCCGAGGGCTACCGCACCGGGTACATCGCCTCGCAGAACCTGCGGTACGAGGACTTCGGCGCGTTCTTCCAGCGGGCCGGCATCGACGCGATGGCCAGCGCCGCGGACCTCGGCGGCGCGGGCGACCCGCACCTGGGCGCGCCCGACGAGAACGCGACGGCCCGCATGCTCGCCTTCGTGCGGTCCGGGGGCGCCCCGTACTTCGCCGTGCTGCACCTCTCGAACACGCACTGGCCGTACCGGGTCGACCCCGACCTCCAGCCGTTCGAGCCCCACGACGCCTCGCCCTGGTCGAGCGCGACCAAGCTGCACAACCACTACCGGAATAGCGTCCTGCTCCAGGAGCGCACCGTCGCCGCGTTCCTGGGCGAGCTCCGGTCGATCCCGGGCTGGGACGACACCGTCGTCGTCTTCGTCTCCGACCACGGAGAAGAGCTCCGCGACCACGGCGGCCTCTATCACCTGACGACGCTCTTCGAGGAGCAGGTCCGCACCCCCGGCTGGCTCCTGGCCGGCCCGCGCGCGCTCGACCCCGCGCAGCGCGAGGCGCTCGCGGGCTGGGCGGATCGGCGCACCTTCACCCGCGACGTCCACGCCACCCTGCTCGATCTCCTCGGCCAGCTCGACGCGCGCGCGAGCTTCCCGTACGGCGAGCGGCTCCTCGGGCGCTCGCTCCTGCGGCCGGCCGAGGCCCGTGAGCCCGACGTGCCCATGTCCACCGGGAGCGGGGTTGTCGAGCCCGATATCGCGCGGTACGGCGTGATGGAGGGCGACCGCCTGATCGTGCGCGGCGTCGGCCGCCACTGGGACTGCTACGACATGCGGCGGGATCCGGCCGAGCGCTCGCCCCGCTTCGAGCCGGCGTGCGCGCCGCTCCTCGAAGCGGGCCTCCGGGCGTTCGCGAACCAGCCCTAACCGGGCTATGGGGCGTACGCCCTTGAGACGACTCGCCTTCTTCTTCCAAGCCCTCTTCCTGACGCTCGCTCTCGTGGCCGCGCCGCGGACCGCGCGCGCGGCGGACCCGTCGACGCCCGACGCCGCGCTCGAAGGCGCCCCGAAGGACGCGCTCGATCGCGAGACGCCGCGCCGCACGCTCGACGGGTTCCTCCGCGAGACCAAGGAGGGCAACTTCCGCGTCGCGGCCGACTACCTCGATTTGCGCGCCATCCCGGCCTCCGAGCGCGATCAAGACGGCCCCGACCTCGCGCAGAAGCTCGGCTTCGTGCTCGAGCGCGACGCGACGCTCGACCTCAAGAAGGTGCCCGACGTCCCCGAGGGCGATCCGACCGCCAAGCCGCCCGACACCTTCGTCGCCGACACGCTCTACGCAGGCGAGGATCCGGTGCCCATCGCGGTCCAGCGCGTCCACTTCCCCGACGGCGTCGACCGCTGGCTGGTCGCGCAGAGCACCGTGCACCGCATCCCGATTGTCGACGCCGCCTACGGCCCGCGGAAGATCGGCGTGAACCTGCCGGCCTCCGTGACGCGCCCCACGCTCTTGGGCAACGAGCTCTGGCAGTGGATCGGCTTCTTCGGGGCCGGGGTCGTCGCGTACGTCGTCGCGCGGATTGTCGCCGCGCTGGGCGTGCACACCGGCGGGTACTTCGCGCGGCGGGGGGCGCTCAAGATGGACGGGGCGCTCGTCGAGTCGACGCGCCGGCCGCTCCGCGCGATCGTCTGGTCGATGGCATATCGGGCGCTCGTCGGGCCGCTCCAGCTCACGACCGCGGTCCTCGGCTTCTGCGACCACGTCACGTACACGGTGCTCGTCCTCGGCATCACGTGGCTGGTGCTGCGCGGGCTGGGCGTGTGGAGCGTGCTGCTCGACGCCCGCGTCGCGCGCGACAGCTACGACGCGTTCCTCGGCCGGCGGATGCGCACGCAAGCGGTGCTCCTCCGGCGCGTGGCGGGCGCGTCGATTGGCATCGTCTCGGGCGCCGTCGTGCTCCTGCAGTTCGACCTCGTGCGCAACGTCGGCGTGTCGCTCCTCGCCTCGGCGGGCGTGCTCGGCGTGGTCGTCGGCGTGGCGGCGCAGCGCTCGATCGGCGCGATCATCGCGGGGATCCAGTTCTCCGTCGCGCAGCCCGTGCGCATGGCCGACCAGGTCCTGCTCGAGGGGGAGTTCGGCGAGATCGAGGAGATCAACCTGACCTACGCCGTCGTGCGCCTCTGGAACAAGCGCCGGCTCATCGTGCCCATCACGTACTTCCTCGAGAAGCCGTTCCAGAACTGGACGCGCGGCGACACGGATCTCATCGGGTACGTGATGCTGAAGGTCGATCTCGACGCGTCGATCGACGCGGTCCGCGCGGAGCTCCGGCGCATCTGCGAGGCCGATCCGCTCTGGGACAAGAAGACGTGCCTCATCCAGACGACCGACTCCGACGCGACGTCCGTCACGCTGCGCGCGCTCGTTTCCGCCGAGGACGCGAACAAGCTTTGGGACCTGCGGTGTCGGGTACGGGAGCACCTCCTGGGCTTCATTCACGCGGACGCGATGACGCGGGCGGCGGCACGCGGTAAAGCATGAAGGTGGGCGGCGATTCGGCGAGGCACCGCTTTGCGCTCGGTTCGAGCGGCGCGCTCGCCGCGGTCGGCGCGCTCGCGCTGGCGGCGTGCAGCCAGATTGTGAGCCTCGACAAGTTCACCGCGGTCGACGGCGGCGCCGCCGACGCGCAGACCCCGCCGCCCCCGCCGCCCGACGACGCCACGGCGGAGACCGACGCGCCCGGCGACGACGCCGCGCCCCAGGGAGACGACGGCGAGGCCTCCGACGCCCCCACCGGCCCCCACGCCTACGTGTGCTCGCGCGGCGGCTGCAACACCGCGAACCACTCCTGCCACGCCGCGGGCACCTGCTTCTGCACGACCGACAACGACTGCAAGACCACCTGCGTGGTCGTCCCCGGGCAGAACGACGTCTCGTGTGGCACCAAGTGCACGGGCACCGGCACCGCCGACGGCTTCGGGTGCTCGGTGGCCGCCTGCAACACGAGCGCGTTCGGCTACGCGCCCAGCAACTTCGACCCCACCGCCCTGACGCCCCCGTCGGGCGCCACGACCGATTGCAGCGGCACGTACGACTCGGGCGCGCACGCCTTCAGCACCGGCGGGTGCTCCGGCACCGCGCCCGTCATCCACGCCAGCGTGCACCAGACGGGCGGCGGGCAGACCGCCGACGTCCTCGTCTTCCAGAGCCTCACGATTGCGAGCACGAGCACCCTCAAGCTCGTCGGGCCCAACCCCGTCATCTTCGCGGTGTATGGCGCGGCCGCCATCCACGGCACGGTCGACGCGAGCGCCACCGGCAGCACCCCCGGCGCAGGCGGCAACGAGTGCCCCTCGGCGTCCACCGGCGGCGCGGTCACCGCCACGTTCTGGGAGGAGGGCAGCGGCGGCGGCGGGCAGGCCGCGATGGGCGGCGGCGGCGGCGCGTTCCCGCCGAACACGCCGGGCGCCGGCGGCGCGGTGCAGGGCACCGGCACGACGCCGCTCGCGGGCGGCTGCGGCGGCGGCGCGACGTACACCAGCGGCCTCGGGTTCGTGCCGGCCCCCGGCGCGGGGGGCGGCGCGCTGCAGAATCTCCGCGCTCGGCCCGCTCGACCTCTCCGGCGCGCTCCTCGCGGCCAACGGCAGCAAGGGCACCGACGGCGAGACCGGCGGATGCACCGCGACCGCCGAGAACGGCACCGGCGGCGCGGGCGGCGGCTCCGGCGGCACCGTGCTCGTCGAGGCAGCCTCGATCCAGAACGCCGGCGAGGGCACCATGCAGGCGAGCGGCGGCAACGGCGGCAACGGCGGCAACGGCCCCCCCGCCACCGGGATGCCGGGCGGCGCGGGGGGCGCGGGCGGCGTCGCCGGCGCGGCGGGCGGGCCGGGCGGCCCGACCGTCCAGAGCGCGACCAAGGCGTCGGGTTGCTCGTGGGGCGACGACTCGGGCGCGGGCGGCGGCGGCGGGGCCGGCGGGTACGTCTCGGCGCGCTCGCGCGGCGTGCCTTGCGCCTGCCATGCCGACACCGACTGCTCGACCGCCGCCTGCGCCAACGTCGACACCCAGTGCACGGGCACGTGTACGGGCTCGACGGCCTCCGGCGCGTACGACGCCTTCGACTGCCAGATCGTGACCACGATCGCGGAATAGCCTAAGGTCCGTCGGCGATGGCCGACCCGCCGCTGCGAAGAACGTCCCTCTACGACGACCACGTAGCCCTCGGGGCGCGCATCGTGCCCTTCGCCGGCTGGGAGATGCCCGTCCAGTACACCGGCATCGTCGACGAGCACCAGGCCGTGCGCACCGCCGCCGGCCTCTTCGACGTGAGCCACATGGGCGAGCTTCGCCTCCGCGGCGAGTTCGCCGGGCACGTCGTCGACCACCTCGTCACGAACGACGCGAAGAAGCTCGTCGACGGCCAGGCGATGTACACGTGCGCCTGCAACGAGCAGGGCACCATCCTCGACGATCTCATCGTCTACCGCCGCGGGCAGACCGACTGGCTCGTCGTCTGCAACGCGTCGAACCGCGACAAGATGAGCGCGCACTTCGCCCGCGCCGCGAAGGACCACTGCGACTTCGAAGACCAGAGCGACGCGACGGCGCTCATCGCGCTCCAGGGGCCGCGCGCCTTCGAGATCCTCGCGGCTCTGGGACCAGGGGCGGGACCCGCCGGGGCCGCGCTCGCCTCCCTCGGCTCGTTCCACTTCACCGACACGACCCTCGGCGGCGTCGCCTGCACCGTGGCCCGCACCGGCTACACCGCGGAGGACGGCGTCGAGATCTTCGCTCCCTGGGCGGGCGCGCCGGCCGTCTGGCGCACGCTCATGGCCGCCGGCAAGAGCGCGGGCATCAAGCCCGTCGGGCTGGGTGCGCGCGACACGCTGCGCCTCGAGGGCCGCCTCTCGCTCTACGGAAACGACATCGACGAGACCACGAACCCCCTCGAGGCGGGCCTCGGCTGGGTGGTGAAGCTCGACAAGGGCGACTTCGTCGGCCGCGCGGCGCTCCAGGCCATCAAGGCGCAGCCGATGCCGCGAAAGCTCGTCGGCTTCGAGGTCACCGGCCGGGGCGTCGCGCGCCACGGCTACCCGCTCCGCGACGATGCCGGCGCCGAGGTGGGCGTATGCACGAGCGGCAGCCCCGCCCCCACCGTTGGCAAGAACATCGGCCTCGGTTATTTGCCGACGGCGATGTCGGCGGTGGGCTCCAGGTTCTTCGTCGACTGCCGCGGCAAGAACATCGAAGCCGCGGTCGTCCCGACGCCGTTCTACAAACGAGGCAAAGTACGATGAGCGATCAGTTTCCGGCCGACCGCCGTTACACCAAAGACCACGAGTGGGCGCGCGAGAGCGGGGGCGAGGTCTCCGTCGGCATCACGTCGTTCGCCGTCGAGCAGCTCGGCGACATCACGCTCGTGAACCTCGACGTCAAGGTCGGCGACACGATCACCGCCGGCAAGACCTTCGGGACGATCGAGAGCGTGAAGACCCTCAGCGACCTCTACGCGCCCATCAGCGGCAAGATCGTGCTGATCAACGAAGAGCTCGCGACCAAGCCCGAGCTCGTGAACGAAGATCCGTACGGCAAGGCCTGGATGGTCGCGATCGCGCCGAGCGACGGCGCCTACGCCGGCCTCCTCGAGGCCGCCGCGTACGTCGAGCACGTCAAGGCCTCGGCGCACTGACCTCGGCGCGCCTCACTTCCAGAGGTGTTCGGGCCACTCATCGGGCCAATCGGGCGGCGGCGGGCAGGTCTCCTGGCGTTCTTCGATCGCCTCGAACCCGTCCTCCGCCTCCATGTGGATGGACACTTCGTCCGGCGCCCACGGATAGCGGAGCGTCGCGAAGTCTCCGTACGTCGTACGAAACGCCGTTAGGAAGCCGTTCACGAGCCCCGTCGCCTCGAGACAGTCTTCGGCGTCGTACCAGTGGTACTTGAGCGTCCCTCCGCCGATCGCACTCTCGACTGCGAGCTTCGCCCACCCGCTCCGGCGAAAGTAGTAGATCGCCCGCGTCACGCGCTTCCGGCCGGGCGGCGCGAGCTTCACGAGCTTTCGCCGGCGGTCGCGCGCGTCGATCGTGCGCGTGATGCACCCGAGGTCCTCGAGGGACTTGAGCATGCGGCTCACCGTGGCGCCGCACACGCCGAGGACCTGCCTCAATCGACGCTGCGTCACGCCGCGACGGCGATAGAGCTTCACCGCGTAGAGCAGAATCGAACCGCGCAGGCGTCAGCCCAAGGGCCGCGAGCATGTCGCGCGTGATGCGCAGGACGCCGTGGTGAGCGCGCTTCAACCCGAAGAAGACGGCATGCATGCCGGGACCCGGAGCACCGGCCATGCCGACGCCGTCCCCGCCCGCCGGCCGCCCCCGGCAGAGAGACGCAGCTTCCGAAAAAGACCCCCCAAAAATCCCAAATCCGTTTGCTTGCGAACGAATTGGGCGGATTGGGGGGTGTCCGGATCGGACCTGGGAGTCTCTTTGGAGCGGGGTCCGACCGGTGGCGCCGGTCGGTTCGCGGCTGTCCGCGGCTGTCCGCGGCCTGTCCGCGGACAGCACGCGCATCGAACGCGCGGTCGCGCCGCTTACGGGCGGCCGGCGTCGAGCGCGGTCACCGGGCCCACGGGCCCGATGCGACCGGCGTCGAGAGCGATGCCGACGGTGCCACCGTCTCGCGCAGGCGGCGTGGGAGGCGGGTTCTCGCACGTCGAGAGGGTGGTCGTCAGGTGCCGGCAGAATCTGCGGGGAGGCGCAGTCCGCGTTGGTCGTGCAGAGCTCGACGCCGCTCTTGCAGGTCGCCGCGCACGTCGCGTCGTAGGTCCTGCCCGTCGCCTCGATGCAGCACTTGTCGCCCGCCGTCGGGCAGCTGTTCGAGCCCGAGCAGGAGAACGTCGTGCCCATGCACGTCGCGGTCTTGTCGATGCAGGTGTCGCCCTTCGCGGCGACGCAGCAGACCTGGGTCGTGGAGTCGCAGACCTTGCCCCCGCACTCGGTCTGATCGGCCCCGCCGTCGCTGCCGCGCGGGGGCGTCGTGACGCCGATGCCGGGCGCGCCGTCGGGACCGGTCGTCCCACCGCCGTCGTCGGGCGGAAGCACGACGCTGCCGTCGTCGACCTCGATGGGCGCGCTGCCGTCGTCGCCCGCGCTGTCGTCCCCGCCGGTCGCGGGGCTGCCGCTGCTCGCGGTCGCGTCGTCGCCCGCGCCGCCGTCGCCCTTCACTTCGCTCTCCGAGCCTCCGCACGCCGCCGCCGTGGCGACGAGCAGCACGATCGAAGCACCCATCATCTTGTGCAAAGCCGACATCGAAGCACCTCCTCTCACGGCGGCTCCCCACGAACCGCGCATTTCCTGCCGTCCGACTGTCCGCGCTGTCAGTGGGTCCCCGGCCGCGCCGGGTTACCGAAATCCGCCACGACGGGCGCTACGATGGCCGCCGTAACCTTATGACCCTGCCGCTCCACAGTGATGGCGTGGAGGCCCCCGTCCGTGCGCGCATCCGGAGGGACGACTTCGAGCTCGCACGGCGCTGCGTCTCGGGCGATGCCGCCGCGCACCGCGAGCTCTTCCAGCGCGAGCGCCGGCGGGTGCACGCGATCCTCTATCGCGTCCTCGGCTCGAACGCGGAGATGGAGGACCTGCTCCAGGAGGCCTTCATCGAGATCTTCCGCTCGATGCGCACGTTCCGCGGCGAGGCGTCGCTGGGGACGTGGCTGGATCGCATCGCGGTGCGGGTGGCGTATGCCCACCTCACGCGCCGGCGCGTCGAGACGGTGCGCCTCTCGCTCGTCCCCGAGCCGACCTCGCGCGATCCGAACGCCGAAGAGCGCGCCATGACCCGGCAGGCCGCCGCGCGCCTCTACGAGGCCCTCGATCGCGTGCCCGTCGCCCAGCGCATCGCGTTCACCTTGCACGTGGTCGACGGGCGCCCCATCAAGGACGTGGCCGAGACGATGGACGCCTCCGTGGTGGCGACCAAGGTCCGCATCTGGCGCGCCTGGCGCGCGCTCCGGTCGGCCGCGGGCCGCGACCCGCTGATCGCCGGCCTGCTCGACGGAGCGGCCGTGGAGGCCGAAGGACGATGAAGGCTTCAGGCCCGGACACCCGATCGCCCAGACCGTGGAAGATCGACATCGAGCCGCTCGGCGAGGCGCGCTGGGCCCGGGTCGAGCGCGCCGTCCTGCAGGCGGCCGCCGAGGCCGACGCGCGCGTGGACGCGGCTCCCGCCGGCGCGGCGGACCGGCGCCGCTTTGCCGCCGCCTTCCTGGTGCTCGCGGGGGCGCTCGCGGCCATCGCCGGGGGCGTCGCCTGGCGCGCGTTCTTGCCGGAGGCGCACGAGGGCGCCACGCGCGTCGAGACCGCCGCGATCGGGTCGCGCGTCGAGTTCGGGGAGTCGACCATCGACGTGGGCCCGAGCTCGGCCGTGCGCCTCTCGGGGGACGACGCGCGCGGCGTCCTCGTCACGCTCGACCGCGGCCGCGTGGAGTGCGACGTGACGCCCCGGCGGCAGCGACCGCCGTTCCTCGTGGAGGCGGGCGGGGTCGAGGTGCGCGTCATCGGGACGCACTTCGTCGTGACCCGCGCGGGCGACGCGATCACCGTCGACGTGCAGCGCGGCGAGGTGCAGGTCACGTCCGACGGGCAGGACGCGTTCGTGGTGGCCGGCTCGCACTGGCCGCGCGCCGCGACCCCGGACGCGAAGACCGCGCCTGCCGAGGCCCCCGCGCCCAGCGCGCCGGCCGACGCGCCCGATCCCCGCAGCGCACCCGAGCCCCGCCCGAGCCCCGCGCCGCCCGCGCCCCAGAGCCGCCCGGCCGCGCCCGCGCCTTCGCCGCGCGAGCAGTACGCGACCGCGAGCCGCCTCGAAGCCCAGCAGCCCGGCGCGGCGCTCGCGCTCTACGGGCAGCTCGCCAGCCAGGGCGGCCCGTGGGGCGAGAACGCCCTCTTCGCGGCCGGCCGGCTCGAGGCCGACCGCGGCGCGAACGACGACGCCCGCCGGCTGCTCCGCGAGTACCTCTCCCGGTACCCGTCGGGCCCCAACGCGGCGGACGCGCGGAAGCTCCTCGACCGCTTGCGGTAGGATCCCCCATGCGGGCTCATGGTGCGCCGGAAGTCAAAAGCGCGGGCCGTCGCACAGGCGCTCGCGTTCTTCACGTTTGCCGCGTTTGCCGCGTTCGCGCCGGACGCGCGGGCGAGCGACGGGCGCATCGTGGTCATCGACGTCGACGCGCGGGTCGCGGACGCGCTGGTCGTGGCCCTCTCGCCGTGGAGCCTCACGGTCGTGCGGACGCCCGGCCCGAGCCCCGCCCCGCCGCCCGACGCCCCCGGCGCGCGCACGATCGACATCGCCGCCGCCCGCGCGCGCGTCATCGCGTCGGACCAGCACGCGGGCGCGGTCGTGTGGATCACGCCGCCCCAGCCGCCCGACCTCCAGGCGAGCCTCTGGGTGTACGACGCGCAGACCCTCGAGCTGACGATCCGTCCGCTCAACGCCTGGGGCACGATGGACGACGCGGCGGCGGCCGCGGTGGCGCTCTCGGTGAAGACGATCCTGCGCGCGAGTCCTCTCGTCACCGAGGGCCTCGGCGCGGCCAGCCATCCCGAGGCGGCCCCGCAAGGTGGTCCTTCGACGGGCAGTCCTTCGACAGGCGAGCCCCCGCGGGCCGCGCCTCCTCCGGAGGCCGCCCCGAGCGCGCCCGCCGGAGCGCCCTCCGAGCCGTCCCGGACGCCCGCGGCGGCCGCGGCTCCCGCCGGGCCTGCGCCGTCGTGGCGGTTCGAGGCGCTCGTCGGCGGCCGCGCGCCCACCGGCGCGTCCTCCGCGGTCGTGATCGAGGCGGGGCTCGGGGCCGCCTTCTGGCCGGCGAGCCTGCGCGGCGCCGGCGGCCTCGGGCTCGAGGTGCAGGCGAGCCCCGGCGTGTCGGTGGGGACCTCGACGTTCCAGGGTGAGCTGCGGATCGTCTCGTTCGAGGCGACCGCGCGCGCGCGCGTCGAGGCGACCCGCTGGCTCTCCTTCGAGGCGCAGGTGGGGCCGTCGCTCCTGCTCACGACCCTCGACGGCAAGGCGCTCCCCTCGGCCGCCGAGCTGCACGCCGTGAAGCTCGACCCCGCGATCGACGCGTGGGCGCTCGCCGACTTCGCGCTCGGGGCGCGCGTGGGGCTCGGCGTCGCCGTCGGGTCGTCGGCGCTCCTGCGCTTCCAGCGGTACTCGCTGAACGGCGCGACCCTGCTCGACGAGCCGGCGTGGCTCGGCCTCTTCGGCCTGCGCTTTTCCGTGGGGATCGACTGATGGGCGCCCGGCGCGCGATCGCGGCCATCCTCGTCTCGGCGGCGGCCGCGGCGTGCGGCGAGAACGTGGACTTCTCGACCGGCGCGCGCGACGCGGCCGGCGAGGCGTCGGTCGAGGCGAGCGCCGAGGCGGGCGGTCCGGCGGACGCGGGCGGGGACGCCGGGCCCGAGAGCGGCGCGGTCCTCGTCTGCACGGACTCGTTCGACGGC
Organism: uncultured delta proteobacterium; assembly: GCA_963797395.1. Classification (GTDB taxonomy): domain Bacteria; phylum Myxococcota_A; class Polyangia; order Polyangiales; family Polyangiaceae; genus Palsa-1150. Next base: position 508,064 of record CAWCPA010000006.1, on the reverse strand, counting down.
GGCCCGACGTGCCGGCCGAACGGCGTCATGTGCCACGAGGACTCCGACTGCTGCGAGGACCGCTGCGAGCAGGGCTACTGCCTCCCGCCCGGCCCGTGCGACGCCCCGAACACGGCGTGCACGTCGCGCGGGAGCTGCTGCAGCCAGCGCTGCGAGCCCGCGCCGCACACGGGCGACCTCGCGTGCGCGCAGTTTTGCTTCGCGGACGGCGAGCGCTGCCAGGAGGCCTCCGACTGTTGCTCGCTCGCGTGCCACCAGGGGACCTGCGGCGGCGCGATCTGCGACGTGGTGGGCAGCGCGTGCACGAGCGACAGCGACTGCTGCTCCGACCATTGCGACCTCGGGCGCTGCGCGCCGGCGCCGGGCACCTGCTCGCCGACCGGCGAGGGCTGCTCGGACGACGCGGGGGCGCGCTGCTGCTCGGGCCTCTGCAACGCGGGCCGGTGCGATCTCGGGCCGGGCGCGTGCCGCGAGAACTCCGCGCCGTGCGTGAGCGACGGCGACTGCTGCCGCGGGAGCTGCGAGCGGGGCGCGTCCGGGGTGGACGTGTGCACCGCGCAGTGCCTGCCCGATGGGCTGAGCTGCAACTCCGACGGCGACTGCTGCGGGGGGTTCTGCGCCGGCGAGCCTCCGGTGTGCGCCACGATCTCGGCGCGGTGCATCGTCGGGCCGCCTTGAGCGCGCGGGGACCCTGCGGCTGCGCTAGGCTTTGCGACGCGCCGCACTTCGGGAGTCCCACGATGCCGCACGCGAAGCTCTCTGCGTCCCTCGCGCTCGCCGCCGCGCTGGCGTCCGGCACCTCGTGCTCGCGGTTCGGGCCGGTCTACCCTTCCCGCCCCGCGCCGTCCGAGGGGATGCCCGCGGCCGACCCGCAGCCGGCCCGCGTGGTCGCCCACCTCGCCGTCAGCTCGGCGGCCCTGCGCGCGGCCCTCGACGACGCGGCCCCCCGCACCGGCGACGGCACCGTGCGCTTCCTGGGCGGCGACCGCACCTACACGTGGGAGCGCGGCCCGCTCGACGTGAGCTTCTCGCAGGGGCGCGTGATCCTGAAGACCCAGGTGAACGCCAAGCTGATGGTGCCGTTCAAGACGTTCGAGATCCCGCTCGACCTGCGCGTCGAGGCCGAGCCGATCATCAGCGCCGACTACACCGTGAAGCTCCAGGGCGTCGACGTGCAGGTGAAGTCGGCCGACACGGGCGTCGGCGTGGCCGATCGCGTCGCCGGCATCTACGACCGCATCGGCGACCCCATCGCGGGCAAGCTGAAGGACTTCGGGTACGACCTGCGGCCGCTCCTCGGGGAGGCGTACGCGCGCGTCGCGAAGCCCATCGACCTGCCGCTCGGCGAGGCGCGCGGGTGCGCGCGGCTCAAGGTGCTCGAGATCGAGGCCGGCCCGTCGGTGCTCGCCGACGGCATCGAGAAGGACATCGCGCTCGTGGTCGCGCCGTCGGTCACGCTGCCCTGCGCGGACGACGAGGGCGGCATCGCCGCGGCCCTGCCGCCGATGTCGAACGTGGCGACGATCGTGCCCGGCCCGTTCACCGTCACCATCCCGATCGCGGCTCGCTACGACGAGCTGACGCGCGCGATGTCGATGGCCTTCACGAACGGAAAGCTCTTCTTCTCGAGCGAGTACCCGGAGCTCTACCTCGAGAAGCCCGAGGTCTACGAGTCGAGCGGGCAGCTCGTCCTCAAGCTGCACATCAAGGGCCCGGTGCACGCGCTCGGCATCGACGCGGACCTCGACGGCGACCTTTACCTGGTCGGCAAGCCGCAGGTCGTCGACAACGAGCTGTCCGTGCCCGACCTCGAGCCGACGATCGAGACGCGGAGCTTCCTCCTCTCCCTCAAGGCCCTGACGGGCGCGGACCGCATCCGCGACCAGGCTCGCCAGGCGCTGCGGCTCGACATCGGCGAGCGCCTCCGCGACGTCCGGCAGAAGCTCGGCGGCGACCTGACCTTCCAGCGCGACAACGGCTGCTTCCAGGGCGACGTCGACGCCATCGAGGTCACGGGGGTGCACCCGCACGCCTCGTACCTGCGCGTCTACGTCGCCGTCACGGCGCGGGCCCGCCTCTCGATGCCGTGCGCGGGCGCTCCGGCGCCGGTGGCGGCGCCCGTGGTGGCTCCCGCTCCAGGCTGAGGTGCCCGCCCCTTGATCCCGGGGCCCGGCGGACCAACTGTGGGGAAGGCCGCGCCACGACGCAAAGGAGCTCCCCTTGACCGATCGCACCGACCGCAAGTTCGCCAAGCCCACCCGCGACGAGCTGAAGCGAAAGCTTTCGCCGATCCAGTTCGAGGTCACGCAGAACGACGCGACCGAGCCGCCGTTCCGCAACGAGTTCTTCGACCACCACGCGCAGGGCATCTACGTCGACGTCGCGACGGGCGAGCCGCTCTTCAGCTCCAACGACAAGTTCGAGTCGGGCACGGGCTGGCCGAGCTTCACGCGCCCCATCGAGAACGGCCGGGTCACGTCGCACTCCGACACCCAGTACGGCATGCGCCGCACGGAGGTCCGCTCCGCCGCGGGCGACTCGCACCTCGGGCACGTCTTCCCCGACGGGCCCGCGCCCAGCGGGCTGCGCTTCTGCATCAACTCGGCGTCGCTCCGCTTCATCCCGGCCGAGCGCCTGGCCGCCGAGGGCTACGGCGAGTACGCCGCGCAGTTCGCGGGCAGCCTGCCGCGCCCGGAGATCGTCGCGACCGACAACGCGTGCGCGATCCCCGCTCCCGGCGAGGCGGCCGGCTGCGAGGCGACGCTCGACACCGCGCTCGTCCCGGGTGGCGAAGGCACGGCGGCGGCGCTCCGCGAGGTCTCGGGCGTGCTCGAGGTCGACGCGGAGGGTCCGTCGCTGCGGGTCGTGTTCGATCCGAAGGTGATCTCGCGGGAAGAGATCGCGGCGCGCGCGAAGCCGGCGAAGGACGAGCGCAGCGCGAATCCGTAGGGCGGTGCGGCCGGCTTCACCGGCGGTGCGGCCGGCTTCTCGGCGAAAACTTCACGCCCGCACTCGCGGCGCCGTCATCACCGCCAGCGCGCCCGCCAGGATCAACACGCCGCCGCCCAGCGACCGCGGGCCCAGCGCCTCGCCGAAGACGACCGCGCCCGCGAGCACCGCCACGAGCGGCTCGAGCAAGGTCAGCGTGGACGCGTGCGCCGCGGGCATCCGCCGCAACCCCCACACGAACGACAGGCCCGCGAGCGCGCCGGGGCCCACCGACGCGACCGCGAGGAGCGCGACGGGGTACGCGTGCGCCTCGCGCCACTCCGCGGCGGGCACGCACGCGGCGAGGAGCGGCGTGGCGACGAGGCCGTGCCAGAACATCGCCTCGCTCGTCGAGAACGCGTCCGCGATGAACTTGTTGCCGATCACGTTCGACGCGTAGAAGAGCGCGCTGCCCGCGCCGAGCGCCGCGCTCGTCCACACCGCCCCCGTGCCGCCCCCCGCGCTCGACCCGGGCGGCCCGAGCATCACCGCGAGCCCCGCGAACGACGCGCCCACCGCGAGCGCCGTGCGGCGCGAGATGCGCTCGCGCAGGAGGAACGGCGACGCGATCGCGACGAACACCGGCGCGAGGTAGTGCGTGAGCACCGCGACGCCGATCGTGATCTTGTACGCCGCGAAGAAGAGCAGCACGTTGAGCGCGTCCGACACGCCGAGCCACGCGACCCCGGCGCGCGCGGTCCACGACGCCCGGCGCGGCACGCGGTCGCGCAGCGACGTGAGGGCCGAGACGCCGGTCTCCACGGCGAGCACGATCGTCGACTCGAGCGCGGAGCTCATCGGCTCCAGCGCCTCCACGCGGCGCAGGAGGAGCGACCACGTCCCCCAGGCGCAGGCGGCGAGCGCGACGGCTGCGTAAGGCAGCGCGCGCGAGAGGCCACGCTTCACGGCTCGCTCGCCATCCGTTTCAGGTTCGCGACGAGCTGGAGCGCCTCGAGCGGCGTGAGGCGATCGACGTCGACGGCCTTGAGGGTCTCGAGCGCGGGGTTCGGCCGCGCCTCCGGAGGCGCCGTGAACAGGTCGAGCTGCGCGCGCCCGGCGCGCGACTTCGCCCTCAACGACGACGGCGCGCCGCTGGGAAGCGCCGCGCCGCGCTCGAGCTCCTCGAGCATCGCGCGCGCGCGGGCGAGCACGACCTCCGGCAGGCCCGCGAGGCGCGCGCAGGCGACGCCGTAGCTGCGCGAGGCCGCCCCGCGCTGGAGGCGGTGCAGGAAGACGACGTCGCCCTCGTGCTCGCGCGCGCTCACGCTCCAGTTCTCGCAGGTGCCGGGCCGCGTCTCGGCGACGTCGGTGAGCTCGTGGTAGTGCGTCGCGAACATCGCGCGGCAGGCGATGGCGTCGTGCAGGTGCTCGGCGACGGCCCACGCGATCGCGAGCCCGTCGTACGTGCTCGTGCCGCGGCCGATCTCGTCGAGCACGACCAGCGATCGCTTGGTCGCCGAGCGGAGGACGTTCGCGGTCTCCTTCATCTCGACCATGAAGGTGCTCTCGCCGCGCGAGAGGTTGTCGCTGGCGCCGACGCGCGTGAGCACGCGATCGACCACGCCGACGACCGCGCGCCGCGCGGGCACGAAGGCGCCCATCTGCGCGAGGATCACGCAGAGGGCCGTCTGCCGCATCAGCGTCGACTTGCCGGCCATGTTCGGCCCCGTGACGAGGAGCAGCCGCGGCCGCCCGTCGCCCGCGCCGAGCGAGACGTCGTTCGGCACGTAGCGCCCCGCCGCCGCGAGCTTCTCGACGACCGGGTGCCGCGCCTCCTCGAGCACGAGGTCGAGCGAGTCGTCGACGGTGGGCCGCACCCAGTCGTCGCGGTGCGCGACCTCGGCGAGGGCGCTCGCCACGTCCCACGACGCCAGGCGCGCCGCCACCGCGCGCAGCCGCTCCTGCTCCGCTGCGAGATCGCGCACGAGCTTCGCGACGAGCTCCGCCTCCCGCGCGTCGACGCGCTCCTCGGCGTGCGCGAGCTTGTCGGCGATGTCGTCGAGCTCCGCGCACGTGAAGCGCTCGCCGCTCGCCACGGTCTGCTTGCGACGCCACGCGGCGGGCGCCTTGGCCGCGTGCGACCGCGTGATCTCGATGTACCAGCCGAAGACGCGGGTGAAGCGCATCTTGAGGCTCGCGATGCCCGACGACTCCCGCAGGCGCGCCTCGAGCTCCACGATGAGGCGGTGCCCGCCGCGCAGCCACTCGCGCGCCTCGTCGAGGGCCGCGTCGAACCCGTCGCGCACGACGCCGCGCTCGCCCGCGCGCGCCGGCGGATCGTCGGCGACGGCGCGGTCGAGGAGCTCGCGCAGGTCGGCGCACGCGTCGAGCCACGGCTGCCCCGGGGCCACGCCGAGCGCCTCGCGCGCGCCGGGCTCGGGGCAGCGATCGAGCGCCGACGCGACCTCGGGCAAGGCCCGGAGCGAGCGGCGGAGCGCGACGAGGTCGCGCGGCGCGGCCCGGTCGAGCGCGAACTTCACGGCGAGGCGCTCGACGTCGCCGATCTCCTCGAGGCGCTCGCGGAGGTCGCGGCGGGTGCCGGGCTGGCCCGTGAAGAGCTCCACCGCGTCGTGCCGGCGGCGGATTCTCGGCGACCTTGGCCAGCGGCGCGAGCAGCCGGCGCCGGAGGAGCCGCGCGCCCGGGGCCGTGCGGGTCGCGTCGATCTGCGCGAGGAGCGAGCCGCGCTCGGTGCCGTCGACCGAGCGCACGAGCTCGAGGTGCGCCTGCGTCGTGAAATCGAGGACGAGCGTGTCGCCGAGCGCGTACGCGACGAGCCGCGTGACGGGCACCGGCCGCCCCGCCTCGCACGCGCGCGCGACCGCGAGGCAGCGCGCCGCCGCGCGCCGGGCCACGGGCGACGGGCACGAGGCCTCGGCCTCGCCCTTGCCGAGCTGCGCCGCGAGGATCGCCCCTGCCTGGTCGTCGTCGAGCGCGTCGTCGAGCGCGCGGACGGCGAGCGCCCGCGCCTCGCTCGCCCTCAGCGCCCCGACGGCGTCGCGCGCCTCGGGTCCGACGAGCACCTCGCGCGGCCCGAGCCGGGCGACCTCGGAGAGCGCGCCCGCCAGGCTCGGCGCCTCGCACGCGAGGAGCTCGCCCGTCGACAGATCGAGCGCGGCGACGCCGAATCCTTCGAGCGGGGCCTGCACCCGCTCGACGGCCACCATGTAGTGGTTCTGCTTCGCCTCGAGGCCCGCGTCGTCGTAGGCGATGCCGGGCGTGACCACGCGCACGACCTCGCGCGGGACGATGCCCTTCACCTTCGACGGGTCGGCCATCTGCTCGCAGATAGCGACCTTGAAGCCCTGCTCGAGGAGGCGCTGCACGTACGCGCTGGCCGCGTGGTGGGGCACGCCCGCCATCGGGATCTCGTCCTCGGCGCCCTTGTTGCGGGCCGTGAGGGTGAGGTCGAGGGCCCGGGCCGCGGTGACCGCGTCCTCGAAGAAGAGCTCGTAGAAGTCCCCCATGCGAAAGAGGAGCAGCGCGTCGGGGTGCGCCGCCTTCGCCGTGAGGTACTGGCGCATCACCGGAGTCTGCGATGCGTTGCCCTTCGACATGACAGGCCCCTCGCTCGTACCGCGCCTGCCCGGCGGGGTCCAGCGAGGGCCGCGGCCGCGGTCAAAAGTAGTCGGCGACCACGGCCACGTCGTCGAGATCGATGACGACGAACCCCTGGTTCGCGCCGTCGACGATGCCGAGCTGGCCGAGCGGCCCGATGGGGATCATCGAGCGGGGGCTCACGGGCGTGTTCGTCGTGCCGGAGAGGGGGATCGTCAGCGGCGAGAAGCCGCCCTCCACCGTGAAGCGCCAGGTGAGGTCGCGCGCCGTCAGCGTGTGCTGGGCCGCGACGGCCGCCCCCGCGTCGCCCGGGGTCGTCCCCTGGTTCGCCGCCCCGCACCCCGCCCACGTGATGTACGCGAAGGACGGGTTGCGCATCGCGAGCGGATCGTTCCGGTCGAGCTGCGGCGGGTTCGCGGGCGAGGTGCAGCTCGCGCTCGCCCACGGCACGTCGAACGACCGCGCGTTCAGGAGGACGTCGCGCGGCTCGCACGAGAGGACGCACCGCTGGTTCTGCGACGGGTCCTGCGACGCGACGACGTGGTGGAGGAGGCCGACGCTCTGCTGGCCGACCGCGACCCACTCGCCGCCCGTGCGGACCTTGAAGCCCGCCGAGCTGTGGAAGCAGCACTGGAGCGCCTTGAGGAAGGTCGCGTTGTTCGGGCTGCCCGGGTCAATCGTGCGCGACTGCGTGCTCTCGATCGACACGTCGTTCGGGTAGCCCCACCGGCCCACGACCAGGTGGTCGGCGTACGCCTCGAGGATCGGGAAGTCGCGGCCGAGCACGAGGTCGGGGTTCGTGCCGGGCGCGCCGAAGGTCGACTGGCAGAAGTTGTAGCGATCCGACGGGCTCGAGTCGCTCCGGGTCTGCGGCTGGTTGTCCCAGCACGCCTGGGGCAGCGTCCAGTACTGGTCGGTCGGCGCCAGGAGGTTGTCGGTGACCACGACGTAGTCGGCGGTCCACGTGGGGAGGCTGGCGGCGGCGGGCGTGAGCGGCTGGATCGCCCCCTGGCTCGCGAGGTCGTTCATCTCGGCCACCGCGGCGTTCGCGCGGGCCTGGCCGATGGCCGCGTCCTCGATGCCGAGCCCGCAGAAGTTCGCGCCCTGCGTGCTGAAGGTGAGCCGCGACCAGTCGCCCGGCGCCTGCGGCTGGACGGTCGCGACGATGCCGGAGGAAGAGGGCACCACGCCCTCGTAGGTCACGGTCCAGTCCTGGGCGACTTGCGCGGTCGGGTCGTCGAAGGAGAGCCGCACGCCCGGCGTCACGGTCATCGTGGGATCGGGGAAGACGCCGGCGTCCGGGAGATAGGTGCGGGCGGCGGGGTTCGGCTCGGTGGGCGTCTGGTTGGTCGAGGGGTCGCGCCAGCCGTCCTGGAGCGCGGTCGGGAGGAGGATGGGGTTCGAGCTCCCCGCCGTGCCGCCGGTGACCACGGGGGCTCCGTTCACGTCGCTGAGCTGCGGGGGCTGCTCGAGCGCGGGCGAGTGCAGGCCCGTCGTGGGGTCGTTGCGGACGAGGGTGCTCGAGCGCAGGCGGTTCGGCGCCGAGACCGGGAAGAAGGGCTCGAGGGTGACCGCCGGGCTCTCGGCGAGCGAGGGGTCCGTCGAGTAGGCGGTGGGCACGCCGTACGGATCGAAGCCGCCGCCGGGCGCCAGCGGCGTCACGACCTGCGGCACGTCGAGCGAGCCGGTGATCTCGCCGACCGTCATCGGATCGGGCCGGCGGCAGGGCGCGTCCCAGTCGTCGACGTCGACCGCGACGACCGACCCGTTGGTGAGCGCCGCGAACGCGAACACGCCGCGGAGGCGCGAGGGGAAGTTCTCGGCGGTGCCGTTCGGCTGGATGACCGACGCCTGGTCCACGCGGTAGTACGCGCCGAAGTCGTTGAAGGTCGTCGCGTTGGGGTGGGCCCCGGGGTTGGGGTTGCAGAGCAGGCCCTGATACGCGAGCTGCCCGGCCTGGCTGCTCGGGCTCATCGCGGTGACCGGCCAGTCGTGCGTCACGAAGCTGACGCTGGCGACGCCCGCGGCGAACACGATGCGGTCGGACGGGGCGAACGGGTTCAGCTCCGCGTGCGGCCGCGTGAGCGGCACGTGCGGCGACGTGTCGGGGTTCGTCACGTCGTAGACCATGAGCGACGGCGACGGCGGCGCCTCGTCGACGGCGTAGAGGTAGCGCTTGTAGTCGCGGGTCGCGGGGCTGAAAGCCAGCGCCCCGACGTGCACCTGCCGCGTGGGCTGGGTGACGCTCGTGGCGAGCAGCGGGTCGGGGCGCTCGACGATGTGCGTCGGGTCGTGCACGTCGAGGACGTGGATGACCGGGAGCTGGCCGTCGGCCACGTAGAGGATGGGCTGGTCGTCGCGCAGCACCATGCCCACCGGCGTCGACACGAGCGGGAGCGGCGGCGGCAGCGCGAAGCCGCCGTCGCTGGCCGGGGCGCCCAGAGCGGAGATCGCGGCGTCGGCGACGGGCGCGGTCGCGTCGGCGACCGGCGCGCCCGCGTCCGCGTCTTCGTCGGTGCCGGCGTCGTCGACGCCCGCCTCGTCCCCGCTCGGAGGCGGGAAGCCCATCGGGACCAGCGGCGGCGTGCCGGCGTCGCCGATCGCGACCACCCCGGCGTCGAAGTTCAGCGTCGTGCCGCAGACCGGCGCGGGCGCGATGGGCGGCAACTGCCCGACCAGGTCCACGCCGCCGTCGACGTAGGGCACGCCGTCGGGCCACGGCGGACCCGCCGGGAACGTCGGGGGCAGGTCGGTGGAGAGGTTCACGGAGCTCAGCAGCGTGCACGGCGGCAGCATGCCCGGCTGCTGCGAGCTCTGGGCTTGCAGGGTCGACGGGTCGATGGCCACGACGCGGGCCGGCTGCCCCTCGGCCGAGTCGAGGAGGGCGAGCAGCGAGTACCCGGGCTGGCCCGTCCCGGCGTCGCCGCCCGCGTCGGCGCCCGCGTCGCCGGTCGCGGCGGGGTTCGGCGAGATGGCGAGCGCGCGCGGCGGCGCCGGGAGCAGGCACGCCTTCAGGTCGGTGAGCTGGAGCGGCGGAGTGCGGGTGTTGCCGACGGTGCTGTCACCGAGGAGGAACCTGTTGTCGATGGTGTAGATCGCCGGCTTCGCCGAGTTGGCGCTGGACACGTAGGTGTACTGGCCGTCCGGCGGGATGGCGACGTCCGACGGGTTCGGGCCGACGGGGACGAACTGGAAGCCCGGCGTCGAGTAGTCGATGTCGACGATGTCGCCGGCCGTGAGGTCGACGACCGCCAGCTCGCCGCGCGTCGTCTGCGTGACCGTCGCGATGAGGTGGTTGGCCTGGCCGCTGCCGGCGATGCCCGACGGGACGAGCGCGCAGTGGTCCTGCGTGAGCGGCACCGAGCCGTTGGGCTGCGTGACGTCGAGGCAGACGAGGGCCGCCTTGTCGGCGCCCTCGAAGGTGACGACCGGGTTGTTCGTCGGCGTCTGCGAGCAGCTCGACGCGGAGCCGGCGACGACGACCGCCAGGGCGACCACGGCCGCGCCGAGGATCGCGACGCTGCCAATCCGCTTTCCGATGGCGACGCTCATGCCCTTCACGTCCCCTTCGGCGGCGTGGGGTTGCCGAGCGTGAAGACGACGCTCTCGAACGTCGGAGACGACTCGTCGAGGTCGATGACCTGCACGTACGAATCGGTGAAGCTCGAGACATACCCGTACCGGTAGTTCCGGAGGCCGAGCTCGGGCTTTTGCCGCTGGTCGAGCGGGTCGTTCGCGTGGATGGCCACGTCTTCCAGCGTGAAGGGATCGAACGCCATCGCGGACGGCCCGATGCCCACGTAGATGGTGTCGATGAGCGCGAGGTCGGGCTGCCCGACGTCCTGGTTCGGGTCGTAGACCGAGATGGTCCCGGCGCCGCCGCCGGAGCTCGCCTGGTTGTTCACCACGAAGACCCGAAGCTCCAGGTTGTGCGACTTGTTGACGATGGGCGCGAGGTACACGCGGTACGGGCCCGGGGGCAGCGGCGCGTTGCCGATGGGCGTGACGAGGTCGGGGCTGTAGCCGCCGTTGTTCGGGAGCTGCCCGCCCACCTCGCCCACCACGAGCGACGCGGGCGAGCGGCTCGCGAAGAAGAGGCGCGCCGGCAGGTCCGCGCACGCCGTCTTGTCGGCGCCCGGCGCGAGGCTGTGCTTGCACGCGAGGCGCGGCGTGGGATCGACCACGATGCCCAGCGAGTCGGTGCCGCCGAAGTTGGTGGTGAAGGGGAACGCGGACTCCTTCGTGAGGAAGGGCCGCTTCAAGCCGGAGTTGTCGTCGCTGTAGTACCGGAGCAGATCGATCTCGGCGACGTTGGAGCTGGTCTCCAGGAAGGCCGGGTTCACGCAGTTCTGCGGGTTCGGCACGGGCGGGCACGGCGGCACGCTCGAGTCGGGGTCGTGCGGGATGGCGGTGATGCCGCTGCCGCCGCTCACGACGTCGTCGAGCACGAACTGCATCGACGGGCTGTTCGCGGGGACCGCGTCCGGATCCGCGGCCTCGAGGAGCGAGGTCTGGTTCTCGGTCTGCTGCGTGAGGGCGATCGCGGTGCCGTCGGGGGTCTGCGCCATGCCGTACGGCTCGCCCGGGATGGTGAGGTTGCGCGTGTCGCCGGGGGCGTTCGCGTTGTTGCCCGCCTTGTGGAGGTCGTCGCAGCGGTTCTGGCCGGGCGGCGCGCAGTCGAGCGTGAAGGGATCGGTCGCGAGGGCCGTGGCTTTCGGGCTCGCGTCGGCCAGGTCCGCCATCGGGACCTGGAGCTGCATGACGTCGTCGGCTCCGACGTCGGCCCAGGTCAGCGTCGCGTCGCCGCCGACGGGCGTGTAGAGGCGCGTCCCGACGACGCCGTTCGCGGTCGCGACCTGGAGCTCCGTGGCGAACGCGCCGATGACCATCGAGGCGCGCTGGTAGTTCGTCGAGTTGACGGGCGGCGAGCAGCCCTCACCGAGGGGGATGCGACCGGCGGCGTTGTTCGTGATCGTCTGGAACGCGCCGCCGCCGTCCTCCTCGGGGTTGCCCGTGATGCACTGCCCGGGGATCCACGGCTGCACGAGGTTCAGCCCCAGCGCGTTCACGTTGCCGCCCGAGAGGTTGGCCTGGATGAGGCGGGTGGCGTCCCGGCGGATCTCGAAGAGGTCGTAGCTCTGGAGCGTGCCGCCGTTCCACTGGAGGTCGAAGTCCGAGTTGACGGCGTAGAGCGCGTTGCCGCCGCTGGAGACCGCGAGCCCGGTCGGGAAGTAGAAGGTGTTGGTCGGCGGATCCGTCCCGCCCCCGCCGTCGGGGTAGCAAGCAGGGATCAAGCTGCTCGCGAGCACGAGCACCGCGGAGGCGGAGCTCGCTCGAAACGCAAGGAAGGCAAGCCGACGTGCGACGTCGCGCGTCATTGGGCGCCCGAGCCTAGTCACCGCGAGCGTAGGTGTCGAGCCATGTCAGGGCCCATGATGAACGCAGGTTCGCACGAGCACGGTCCCAGCCGCGAAAGGCGCTGCGCTGACGCGCCGCGTTCCTTACGCAGCAACCGCGACCGCGCGACCGGCAGGGACCCGCAGCGGCGAGACATACGGCCGCGGCGCCCGCGACAGGAGCGGAGCCCTGTCGGCGGCCCGTCAGATGTTGTCGTTCATCAGATCGATGATGACGACGCCCCGGTCGACCTGCTCCTCCGCAGGCTGGGGAGCCCGCGGGGCTGGACGATCGACCGGGATTTCAAGGCGCGGCCGCTCATGGCGGGCTCGCTCTTGCTCTTCCCGCCGGCGGATCTGCTCGATGATGAAGGGAGGCAACATCGTTGAGACCTCCTGACAGGTTAAGCAGCCCGCCCGTGGGATCCTAATAAATCGGATCTGAGCCTACCCGCCTGCCCTGATTGCAAACCTAGCAACGCAAGTGCCAGGGTCAAGGATGTCGCTCTCGCGAAGGGTGGGGCCCCCGGCGACCCCTGTCTCTCCCGCCTCTCCCGCCTCTCCCGCTCTCCCTGCCCCCTCGCCCTCCTTCCCCCCGCGAACCCCCGCGAAGCCGCCTTCGCCGTCTATGCTGGCGGGACGCCGATCATGAGGGGAAGCCCCGCGACGCCGCCGACGCCCCGACGCGGACCGCGCTCGCTCGTGTCCCCGCTCGCGCCCTTCGCCCGGGCCGCCGCCCTCGCCCTCGCCCTCGTCTTGTTGTGCGCGTCCGCGGCGATCGCGCCGGCGCTCGCCCGAGCCGACGCCGCTCTCGCTTCCGACCGGGCGTTCGACCCGAGCGGCACCGACTGGCAGGGGCTCGCGCAGTTCGTGCGAATCGCGGAAGTCGAGCTCGGGAGCGGGCACGCGGTCGCGGTCACCGGCCAGCCCCTCGACCTCCACGGCATCCAGCCGGCCGACGCGCTGGTCCTCGTCCACCCGACCCGAGCGCTCGACGTCGGCGCGCTCGAGGCCTTCATGCGCGCCGGCGGCCGGGTCATCGTCCTCGACGACTACGGCACCGGCGACGAGCTCATGACGCGCTTCGGGATCCAGCGCCGCCCGCTGCCGCGCCGGCCGGCCGAGATGCTGCGCGGCAAGCCCGCGCTCGCGATCGCCGAGGTCACGGGCGATCACCCGGCCGTCCGCGACGTCGGTCGCGTCGTCACGAACCATGCGGTCGGCCTCGAACAGCCCCAGCTCGCGCAGCTCCTCGTCGTGCGCGGGGACGGCGAGGACGACGTCACCCTCGCGGTCGCGGGCACGGTCGGGCGCGGGCGGCTCCTCGCGCTCGGTGACGGCTCCGTCTTCATCAACGCCATGCTCCGCTACCCGGGCAACCGAGCGCTGGCGACCTCGCTCGTCCGGTACGCGCTCGAGGACGACGCGTGGGGCAAGCGCGGGGGCAAGCTGTACGTCCTCGCGAACGACTTCGAGACCACCGGCACCTACGGCGACGAGTCGGCCTTCGACGCCGAGACGAAGCAGATCACGCGCGCCCTCGACGACTCCCTGGGGTCGCTCCGCCGCGACGGCCTCCCGCCCATCGTCGCCTACGCCGCGGCCATCGCGGTCGCGGCCGGGGTCATCGTCTGGGCCGGGGCGCGGGCGGGCAAGACGCACAAGCTCGTCACGCCGCGCTTCGTCCGCGAGGTCCCGGTCGTCGCCCAGGGCGGCGTCGCGGGGCACGCGGCGGTGCTGGGCGCGCCGGGCACGTCGCGGGCGCTCGCCCTCCTCGAGCTGAAGAGCGCGCTCGAGGAGGACCTCGCGACGCGCCTCGGGCTGCCGCGGACGCCGCCGCACGAGCAGATCGTCGCGCGCCTGCGGGCCGCCGGGCTCCTCGACGAGGCCGGGGCGCGGTCGCTGTCGCGTCTCCTCGGGCGGCTGGCGCAGGTCGAGGCGCGGCTGGCGCAGCCGCCGGCCACGGGCGTCATGGCCGGGGCGAGCGCCCGGGCTGGGCGAAGAGGGCCCGGCGCGGCCTTGCTGGGCGACGCCCCGAGCGACCGCGAGGTGCTCAAGGTCGCCGCCGAGGTGCGCGAGCTGCGGCAGCGGCTCGGCCTGGGAGCTCACGACGGCGCGTGATACCGTCGAGGAAACGACCGTGAGCGCCGCGGCGAACACCAACGAGATCGCGGCCGCCCGCGAACGCATCGAAGACGTGCGCCGCGAGGTGTCGCGGGTCTACCTGGGCGCCACGAACCCCATCGACACGATGCTCATGGCGCTCCTCGCGCGCGGGCACGTGCTGCTCGAGGGCGTGCCGGGCGTGGCGAAGACCACGCTCGTGAAGGCGTTCGCGACGACGCTCGGCTGCTCGGCGCGGCGCATCCAGTTCACGCCCGACCTCATGCCGGCCGACATCACCGGCACCTACGTGCTCTCGCCGCGCGACGGCACCTTCGCGCTCCGCGCCGGGCCCCATCTTCGCCAACGTCGTCCTCGCCGACGAGATCAACCGGGCGCCCGCCAAGACGCAGAGCGCGCTCCTCGAGGCGATGCAAGAGCGGCAGGTGACCATCGAGGGCGACCGCTTCGAGCTCCCGGCGCCGTTCCTCGTGCTCGCGACCGAGAACCCCGTCGACCTCGAGGGCACCTATCCCCTGCCCGAGGCGCAGATCGATCGCTTCCTCGTGCGCGTCGCGATGGGCTATCCCAGCGCGCGCGACGAGGCGGCGATGCTCAAGACCCACGGCATCGACCCGCCGGTGGCGAGGCCCGTGCTCGACGCGCGCGACATCGTGCGCCTCCAGGCCATCGCGGCCCGCGTGTACGTCGAGGACGACCTGCTCGACTACGCGGTCGCCATCTCGGCCTTCACCCGCAGCCACGCGCGCGTCGTGCTCGGGGCGAGCCCGCGCGCGTCGCTCGGCCTCGTCCAGGCGGCCAAGGCCTGGGCGATGATCGGCGGGCGGCCCTTCGTCGCGCCCGACGACATCCGCGCCGTGGTCCCCAGCGTCCTCGCGCACCGCCTCGTCTTGACCCCCGACGCCGACGCCGATCCCAAGGCGCGCGACCGCCTGCTCGAAGAGGCGCTCTCCAAGGTGAACTACCGCCGCGGCATGCGCGCGGTGTAGCCGTGCAGCTCTACCCCACGCGCTCGACCTTCCACGTCGCCGTCGCGGGCGCGGGCCTCGTCGCCCTCGGCTGCGCGGCGCGCCTCGCGCCGGTCGTGGGCTTCGGCGGGGCCATGCTGCTGGCCGTCGCGCTCGGGCGCGCCGTCGCGGTCCTCTCGGTCACGCGCCTCCGCGCCGCGGGGTTCGAGATGGTGTGGAGCAACCCGACGCGCGTCGTCCGCGGCTCGCGCGACAAGCCCATCGCGCTCGAGGGCGAGCTGCGGAACCGCGGCGCGACCGCGGTGCGCGCGGTGGGCCTCCGGCCGCTCGCCTCGAGCATGCTCGAGACCCGCGTCTCGCCGTCCTCGCTTGATCTGCCGCCCGGCGGGCGCGCGCGCGTCGACGTCACGGTCGTCCCCCGGCGCGTCGGGCGCTGGGGCGTCCACGGGCTCGCGCTCGAGGTGCGAGGCACGTCGTTCGGCGGCGAGGACCTCTACGAGGTGCCGCTCCTCTTCGCGAACCCGCTCGGCATCGAGGTGCTCCCCTCCCCGCTCGCCGCCGTCGGCGGCGCCCGCCGCGGAGGCCGCGCGCGGCAGGCCGCCGACGAGGGCGCGCGCTCGAACGCGCCCGGCGACCACCACGAGCTCCGCGAGCTGCGCGACCACGTGCCCGGCGATCCCTTCAAGCGTATCGCCTGGAAGGCGAGCGCGCGCCGCGGGCGCCTGCTCGTGCGCGAGACCGAGCGGCACGAGCGGGACGTCGTCTGGCTGGTGCTCGACGCGTCCGTCGAGCTCTGGGCGGGCGTCCCGGGCACGGCGCCGCTCGACCGGGTGGTCGACCAGGTCGCCGGGGCCGCGATGCGGCACCTGCGCCGGCGCGAGCGGGTGGGGCTCGTCGTGCTGGCCTCGCGCGTGCGCACCTGGCTCGGGCCGGCCACGGGGGCCGCGCAGGGCCACGTGATCGCCGCGGCCCTCGCCAGCGCCGCGAGCGCGGTCGACGCCGACCGCTCCGAGCTCGACGAGAACGAGGTCGCCCAGCGCGTCGCCGAGCACGCGCGCCCGCTCGACCCGCAGGGGCTCCGCGGCGTGCGCAAGAACGACCTCGAGGCCCTCGCGGCCCGGGCCGACCAGCTCCGGACGCTCGCGCCCTTCGCGCCGCGCACGCCCCGCGCCGCGACGCCTCGCGAGCGGTCCCTGCGGCAGTACCTCGCCGCGTTCGGCATCGAGTCTCCGCCGCGCGTCGACGGGGAGCGCCTGGGGGCGGAGGTCACGCTCGCGTCGGTGCTCGAGCGGCTGGCGGTCGAGAAGCCGCGGGCGAGCTCCGTGCACGTCTGGGCCCCCGCGCCGGCGAACCCCGAGGGCATGAGCCGCGCGGCGGGCCTGCTGCGCGCGCGCCGGCTCGCGCTCCGATGGTCGCTGCCGCCGTTCGAGGCGGGCGTCGGCGCGGACCCGAGCCGCCGCAGCCCGGTGGCCGACGTGGTCGACGAGGCCGTGCGCCTGCGGGCGCGCGCGACCCGGGCGCGCGGAGAGGCCTTCCTCCGCAAGCTGGGGGCGCGCGTCGTCGAGGACGCCCAGGCATGACGGGGCGCGACCCGCGCGCCGTCCTGCGCGAGGCGGGGCTGTGGCCGAAGAAGAGCTTCGGCCAGAACTTCCTCGTGGCCGACGGGATCGCGCGCAGCATCGCGGCCGCGTGCGTCCCCGACGACGAGGTCGGGCGCGCGCGCGTCGTCGAGATCGGCGCGGGGACGGGCGCCCTCACGCTCCTCCTCGCGGAGCGCGCGGCCTCCGTCGTGGCCATCGAGCGCGACCGCGACCTCGTGCCCGTGCTCGAGCGCGCGGTCGAGGGCACGCGCACGCGCGTCCTCGAAGCGGACGCGCAGTCGGCCGACCTGGCCGCGCTGCTCGGCGAGGCCGACCCGAACGCGCCGCGCGTGCTCTGCGGGAACCTGCCCTACTCGATCACCGGGACGCTCCTGCGCGCCGCCGTGGAGAACGCCGGGCGCCTCGAGCGGGCGGTCTTCATGGTGCAGGACGAGGTCGCGGCGCGCCTCGGCGCGGCGCCCGGGACGAAGACGTACGGAGGGCTCACCGTCTTCGTGCGGGCCGTGTTCGACGTGCGCCGCGTGCTGAAGGCGCCGCCGGGCGCCTTCCACCCGCCGCCCGAGGTCACGAGCGCGGTCGTCGCGCTGACGCCGCTGCGCCCGCCGCGGGCGCGCGAGACCGACCGCTTCCGCGCCGTGGTGCGCCAGGCCTTCGAGGCGCGCCGCAAGACGCTCCGCAACGCCTGGGCCGGCCTCGCGCCCGACGCCGCCTCCCTCGAGCGCGCCGCCGCGGCGGCGGGGATCTCGCTCGACGCGCGCGGCGAGACCCTCGACGTCGACGCCTTCGCCCGCATGGCCGAGGCCCTCGAGACGCGCAAGGGCGGCTGAGCGCCCGGGCCTGGCCGGGGATGCCCGGGCGCCCGGCCTCGCGCTACAGGCTACAGACTACAGGCTACAGGCTACAGCCCGAAGAGAGAGAGAGCCGGGCTGCAGACTACACGGACACGAGAGCGGGCGAGGCCCTCTCGTCGGACTGTAGCCTGTAGTCTGTAGCCTGTAGCCGCTCGGGGAGCCCTGCGGCGATCAGGATCCCTTGGGGGCGAGCGCGGCGAGCGCCTGCTGAGCGTCGAGGCGGTCGGGCGAGTTGACGGGGGCGATGTCGAGGAAGCGCTTGTAGTGCTCGACGGCCTCGGCCTTCTTGCCCGTCTTGCGGAGGGCCTCGGCGGAGAGGAACTCGAGCGGCGCGAGCCAGCCCGGCTTGATCGCGACCTTCTCGGTGGTCACGGCCGCCGGCAGGAGCTGCGCGAGCGCGACGGCGGGCCCGCCGTGCTCCATGAGGAGCTTGCCGTACCGGAAGCGCCAGTACGGGTGCCGCACGGACTCGGTCCCCGGCGGCTCGGCGTCGCCCGCGATGGCGCGCGCCCACTCGGAGAGCGCGAGCGCCTCCTGGTTCTTGTCCTCGTAGCACTCGGCGAGCGTGGCGCGCGCCTCGTAGCGCGACGGCCGGAGGGCCAGCGCGTGGTTCTCGTCCTTGATCGCGTCCTCGACGGCGCCTTCCATCCGCTCGAGGACGCCGCGCTGCCAGTAAGCCTCGGCGTTCACGCTGTCGAGGGCGAGCGCGCGGTCCACCTCGTCGCGGGCGAGCTCGAGCTGCGGCGGCTGCGCGTCGTTCGAGGCCCACGCGAGGTACACGTGGAACTCGGCGCGGTTCGGATCGAGCTCCACCGCGCGCTTGAGGTAGCGGAGGGCGTCGGCCTGCGACGTCCCGCCCTCGAGCATGAGCGCGCGCCCCAGGTAGTGGTTGGCCTCCGCGCTCGCGGGGCGCTTGTCGAGCACCTTGTGCAGCACCGGCAGCGCCTCGTCGGCGCGCCCGATGGCGACGTACGCGGCGCCGACGCGGAGCTGGAGGTCGGGGTCCTCGGGCGCCCTGGCGAGCGCGCCGTTGAACTGCTCGATCGCGCGCTGCACGTCGCCCGACTCCTCGTAGAGGAGGCCGCGCTCGAGCGCGAGGCCCGGGTAGTCCTTGTCGATGGCGGCGACCTTGTCGAGCTCCGTCGTCGCCTCGTCGAACTTGCGCGTCTTGCGGAGCGCGACGCCGTAGCGAAAGTGCGAGGTCGCGTCCTTCGGGTCCTTCGCGAGCGCCTCCTGGTAGCGCGCGATGGCGCCGTCGAAGTCGCCCTGCATCTCGCTGATCTCGCCGAACGCGCGGTCGAGCGCCGGGGACGGCGGCAGCTTCTTCTTCGCCTCGTCGAGCGCGGCGCGCGCGTCCTGCAGGCGACCGCGCTCCGAGAGCAGCTTCGAGAGCGCGACGTAGGGCAGCACCGCGCCCGGCCGCGCGGGGTCGACGAGCGCCATCGCGGCGCGCAGGTCGGCCTCGGCGGCGTCGATGTTCCCGAGGTGCTGCTCGGCGCGGCCGAGCAGGATGAGGATCTCGACGCTCTTCGGGAACTCGGCGCGCGCGGACGTGAGCTGCTGCTTCGCGTCGGCGAGGCGCTCGAGGGCGATCTTCGCTTCGGCGTCGTTCGCGATCGTCTCGGGCGAGTCGGGGTCGATGCCCAGCGCGGTGTCGAAGCGCGCGAGGGCCTCGGCCGGCCTCTCTTCGTTGAGGAAGAGGCGGCCCTGCCCGTTGAGGGCGTCGACGTTGCGCGGGTCGAGCGTGACGGCCTGCGCGAAGGCGTCGCGCGCGTCGGATGCGCCGCCGCGCTCGAGGCTGACCCAGGCGCGCGCCGCGTAGGCCCGCGAGAGCTCGGCGGGCGAGGCCTTCGCGCGCGACGGCCCGTCGAGGACGACGGCGAGGTCGGCGAGCGCCTTGGTCACGTCGGCGCCGCCGGTCCGCGGGCGCGCGCGCAACGTGAGGGCGCCCGGGTGGCCGGGCGACGCGGCGAGGGTCGCGGCGAGCTCCTGCTTCGTGCCGGCCGCGTCGCCGGTCAGGTCGTCGGCGCGCGCGAGGCCGTAGTGGGCCCGCGCGTCGGCGCCCGAGGCGACCGCGCGCTTGAACGCCGCCACGGCGGCGGGGCCGTCGTGCGCCGCGAGCGCGAGCTCGCCCGTCGCGAGCGCGACGTCGTGCGCGAGCGCGTCGTCCGGGGCCAGGCGCCGGGCGGCGTCGTCGAGGCCCTTGCGCGCCCGGGCGATGTCGCCGCCCGCCGCGGCCTGGAGCGCGGTGGCCACGTCGGCGTAGGGGACGGGCTGGTCGGTGGGAAGGCCCCCGAGGAGCTGCGAGGCCGGCGAGGGGCGGTCGGTGTCGGCGCCGAAGCGGACGGTCGTCGCGTAATCGGCGAAGGCGGCGTACGCGGCGAGGGCCCGGGCGCGCGGCATGGCGCGCTGGTCGGCGAGCGTCTGCTGGAGCGCGCCCTTCGCGGCGTCGTACGTGTCGGCCGCGCCGGACTTGTCGGCCCCGGCGATCGCGCCGGCGGTCGCCCTCCGGTAGTCCCCCGCGTGCACGAGGTCGCCGAGATAGAGGTAGCCGAAGGCGCCGAAGGGCGTGGCCTGCAGCGCGCCGCCGGCCCCGAGGAGCACCACGACCAGGCCCGCGCCCACGGCGCGCGCGAGGGAACGCTTTCGCCGCGGCTTCTGCGCGGGGACTCCGGCCGGCGCAGGCCCACGACCGGGCAGAGCCGGCGCGGGCACGTCGAAGCGCATGGGCGGCGCTTCGAGCGACCCGCCGGGGTCGGCCGGCGCCTCGAGCCCGATCTCCGCGCCGCCGCCGCCGGCGCCGCCGCCCAGCTCCACCTCGCCGAAGCTCATGCCGCCCGCGGCCTGCTGCGCGTCGGAGCGCACCGAAGGGGCCTGGTGGGTGGGGCTCGAGCTGGGAGGCCTGCCGGAGCGCGGCTTCTCGTCGAGCTGGAGATCGCCGAAGTCCAGCGGGGCCGCGGGCGGCGCGCTCGACGTCGGGCGCCCGCCGCGTCCGGAGCTCGGGGGCGACTCGTGCGGGAGATCGATCTCCCCGAAGAAGCCGAAGCTCGCGTCGGCCGCGCCGGGCGGCGGCTTCACCGACGGAGCGCCGGCCGGGGGAATCGAGTCGGGCGACCCGCCCACGGTGGGGAGCTCGATCTCGCCGAACCCGCGCCCGCCCATCGTCACGGGCAGGCTGTCGAGCTTCACCGGCAAGGTCGCCGCGGGCTCGGGCAGGCCCGGGTCCGCGCGCACCGGGAGCGACGCCGCGGGGGCCGGCAGGTGCGCCCTCGGGTCGGAGCGCGCCGGCAGCGAAGCCGCGGGCGACGGGAGCTCGGCGCGGCCGGACGAGACGGTCGGGAGCGACGCGGCGACGACCGGCAGCGACGGGTCGCCGGGGAACCCGCCGAGCGAGGGGAGATCCGGCGCGGAGAGCCGCGCGACCGACGGCAGGTTGGAGAACCTCGGATTCGAGGGCGCGGCCGGGGCGGGCTTGGGAGGCGGCCCGCCGCGCACGACGGGGAGCTCGGCGCGCGCGTTCGGGAGGTCGAGCTCGATCGGGCCGTCGGGCGCGCGCGGGGCCGGCAGGTCGGCGCCGAAGCCGCGGGCCGTCGGCAGAATCGGCCGCGAGGGCCGGAAGGTCGAAGTCGAGATCGTCGAGCTCGGCGGCGCCGCTGCGAGGCGCGGGCTTCGCGGGGGGAGCGGCTGGCGCGGCGGGCTTCGCGGCAGGCGCCGGGGGCTTCGCGGCGAAGGACGGCGCCGAGGGCGCGGGCATGCGCGGCGGCGCGGGCGACGCGGGCTTGCCCACCGGGAGGCCCGCCGAGATGACCGGCAGGTCCATGTCGTCGAGCTCGCCGAGCGCGGGCGGAAAGTCCGAGGGCAGCGGGGCCGACGGGGCGGGAGCCTCCGGAGCGGCCTTGGCGGGCGCGGGCGGCGGGACCTGGATCGGCGCCGACACCGCCGGAATCGCGGGCGCGCTCGGGGCCACGCCCATCATCGTTCGCTTGAGGTTGGCCGCGCCGCCGGCGGGCGCCGCGGGCGCGGGACCGGCCACCGAAGGAATGGGCGCGCGCACGGGGAACGCGCCCGCAGGCTTCGGCAGAGGCGCGCCCGCGCCCGGACCCGGGGGCCCCACGAACGGCGGCGGACCGAAGGCCCCGCCGGTGCCGACGCCCATCATGGTCGACTTCAGGTTCGTCGGCGGGCGAGGTCCCGCGCCGCCGGGCGGAGCGCCGGGCTTCGGGGGAACGGCCGCGGGAAGGTTCGCCCCGCTGCCGACCGCGCCCGAAGTTCGCGGCGAGGGCGAAATCGTCGTGGAGGGTGCCGCGGGCGCTGCCCCGGAAGGCGCCCCGGGCGGAGCGGGGTCGTTACGAACGAGAAACGAGTGCCCGCACTTCGAGCACCGCATCTTGAGGCCCGTGGGCGGTACTCTCCGCTCCTCGATCTGGAACGGAGCCTTGCAGGAATCGCACTCGACCTTCAGCATTCGCGCCAGCCGCGACTACGCTACCATAAGGGTGCATTGACAAGCGCGGGCCCGTTCCGGTGGTGAGGGATGCGTAAGCCACCCCTAGGGTGGGAGTTCTCGGGATTCGTGCTAACCGGGAAACCTTGACTGTGGATCGCCTCATCGTCGTCGGTGCGCGGCAGCACAATCTGAGGAACGTCAGCGTCAGCCTGCCACGCGGCAAGGTCGTGGTGTTCACGGGCCCCAGCGGCTCGGGAAAGTCCTCGCTCGCCTTCGACACGATCTACGCCGAGGGCCAGCGCCGCTACGTCGAGTCGCTGAGCGCCTACGCCCGGCAGTTCCTCGAACAGCTCGCCAAGCCCGACGTCGAGCGCATCGAGGGGCTCAGCCCGGCCATCGCCATCGAGCAGCGCCCGCTGTCGAAGTCGCCGCGCTCCACGGTCGGCACCGTCACCGAGATCGCCGACTACCTGCGCCTCCTCTACGCGCGCGTCGGCATCCCGCACTGCCCGAACTGCGGCAAGCGCATCGAGGCGCAGACGGTGCAGCAAATCGTCGATCGCGTGCTGGCGATGGCCGAGGGCACGCGCCTCTCGGTCATGGCGCCCATCGCGCGGGCCCGCAAGGGAGAGCTCAAGCTCGAGCTCGAGCGGCTGAGACGCGAGGGCTTCGTGCGCGCCCGCATCGACGGGTCCGTGGTCGACCTCGGCGACGAGATCGAGCTCGATCGCACCAAGATTCACGACCTCGACGTCGTCGTCGATCGCCTCGTCCTCAAGGAGGGCATCAAGAGCCGCCTCACCGACAGCGTGGAGCTCGCGCTCAAGCTCGGCGAAGGGCGCCTCCTCGTACAGGCGGCCGAAGACGAGCCGGTGTGGATGAGCGAGCGCTTCGCGTGCGTCGACTGCGGCATCTCGCTGCCGCCCATCGAGCCGCGCATGTTCTCGTTCAACGGCCCCCACGGCGCGTGCCCCACGTGCGACGGGCTCGGCGCGCGCGACGTGGTCGACGCCGAGCGCTGCGTGGGCGACCCGCGGCACACCCTTCGCGAGGGCGTGGTGCTCGCATGGGGCCGGCGCGGGAGCGTCGCGCTCGCCGCCGAGGTGCAGGCGGCCGTCACGGCGCTCGGCATGAACCCCGACACGCCCTGGGGCAAGCTCCCCGAAGCGCAGCGCCAGGCGATCCTCTTCGGCACCGAGGGCGCGCCCCCGGCGTCGCCCAGGAAGGGGAAGCCGTCGCGAAAGCGCGAGAGCGGCAAGAAGGGCGCGTACCCCGGCATCGTGCCGCGGCTCGAGAAGCGGCTCGACGCGCTCGACGACGTGCGGGTCGAGGCGGCCGAGGAGGAAGAAGACCCCGACGCGGGCGAAGGCGGCATCGCCGACGACGAGCTCGGGCGCTTTCTCGTCACCCGCACGTGCGACGCGTGCAAGGGCAAGCGCCTCCGGCCCGAGGCCCTCGCCGTGAAGCTCGGCGGCAAGGACGTCGCGCAGGTCGGGGCCATGCCGCTCCGGCACGTGCGCAAGTTCGTCGAGTCGCTCGGCGCCGCCGCGGAGGCTCCGGCCGGGGAGGAGCCGCCCCAGGTGTTCGGGGCGCGCGAGCGCGCCATCGCCGAGCCGCTGCTCCGCGCGGTCGCGGCGCGCCTCGGCTTCCTCATCGACGTGGGGCTCGACTACCTCGCGCTCGATCGCAGCGCGCAGACGCTCTCCTCGGGCGAGGGCCAGCGCATCCGCCTGGCCACGCAGATCGGCGCGGCGCTCGTCGGCGTCCTCTACGTGCTCGACGAGCCGAGCGTCGGCCTGCACGCGCGCGACAACGCGCGCCTCATCGAGGCGCAGGCGCGCCTTCGCGATCTCGGGAACACGGTCATCGTGGTCGAGCACGACCGCGAGGCCATCCTCGCCGCCGACCACGTCATCGACATGGGGCCCGGCGCGGGCGTCCACGGCGGGGAGGTCATCGCGCAGGGCACGCCGCGCGAGATCATGGCCAACCCCAAGTCGCTCACGGGCCCGTGGCTCAGCGGCCGCCGCCAGCTCCCGGTCCCCTCCAAGCGCCGCCCGCGCACCAAGGCGAGCGTGCGCGTCGTGGGCGCGCGCGCCCACAACCTGCAGAACGTCACGGCCGAAGTCCCCATCGGCCTCTTCACGTGCATCACCGGCGTGAGCGGCAGCGGCAAGTCGAGCCTCATCGTCGACACGCTCCTGCCCGCGGCCCGCGCGAAGCTGTACAACGCGACCGCGCCGGTCGGCGAGTGCGACCGCGTGGAGGGCCTCGAGCACGTCGACAAGGTCGTCTCGATCGATCAGGCGCCCATCGGCCGCACGCCGCGCTCGAACCCGGCGACGTACACCGGCATCTTCGCGCTGCTGCGCGACCTCTACGCGGGGCTACCCGACGCGCGGGCGCGCGGGTACAAGGCCGGCCGCTTCTCCTTCAACGTGAAGGGCGGGCGCTGCGAGGCTTGCCAGGGCGACGGCGTGCTCCGCGTCGAGATGCATTTTCTGCCCGACGTGTTCGTCGCGTGCGACGCGTGCGGCGGCCTCCGCTACAACCGCGAGACCCTCGAGGTGAAGTACCGCGGCCTGTCGATCGCCGACGCGCTGGCGGTCACCGTCGAGCAGGCCTCCGACCTCTTCGGCGCCGTGCCGCGCATCGCCGACAAGCTCGAGGCGCTGCGCAAGGTGGGCCTCGGCTACGTCACGCTCGGCCAGCCGGCCACCACGCTCTCGGGCGGCGAGGCGCAGCGCGTGAAGCTCGCGCGCGAGCTGTCGCGCCGCGCGACGGGGCGCACCCTCTACGTGCTCGACGAGCCCACCACGGGCCTGCACTTCGCGGACATCGAGGTGCTGCTCTCGGCGCTGATGGATCTGCGCGACCAGGGCAACACCATCGTCGTCATCGAGCACAACCTCGACGTGGTCGCCTGCGCCGACTGGGTGATCGACCTCGGGCCCGAGGGCGGCGAGGGCGGCGGCGAGATCGTCGCGGCGGGGACGCCGGAGGACATCCTCTCCGTCGAGCAATCCCACACCGCCCGGTACATGCGCGACGTCCTGAGCCGCTCCGTGCCCACGCCGAAGCGCGCGGCCGCCCGCGCCTGACCGAGCCCGGCCGGGCCCGCAAGCGGGCGACGGGCTACAGACTACATCCGATGGCGGGGCAGGCGGGGCCGCCCTCGCTTCGCTCGGCGGGCGCCCTCGCGTTGCTCGGCCGGCTCGGTCTCTCTCTCGGACTGTAGCCTGTAGCCCCAGCAGCCCGGTCCTGCGTCAGGTGTAGTCCTTCTCCATCCGCTCCTGGTCTTCCTTGCAGCGGATGCAGAGCGTCGTCTCGGGCCGGGCCTCGAGGCGCTTCACGGAGATCTCTTCGCCGCACTCTTCGCAGATGCCGAAGGTGCCGTCGTCGATCTTCTGGAGGGCCTTGTCGATCTTGTCGAGGAAGCTCTTCTCGCGCCCGCGCAGGCGGAACGTGAACGACTGCAGATACTCGCTCGACGCCAGGTCCATCTCATCCGGCAGGTCGTCGGTGTCGAGCGTCATGTCTTGCTCGAGCGTCTCTTTGGCCTTCTTGAGGATCTCATCGCGCTTGTCGGTAAGCAGCGTCCTGAACTTCTTGAGGGTGGCCTTGTTCACAGTTGACCTCGAAACTCGATTGCACGCGCCCCAAAGGGGCCGAAGACGTTAAGCACCGCTACGCGCCCAGTCAACGACGGATGCGGCCCCGACCCTCCCATTCCCCTCCCAGCCCAAGTGCTGTAGACCTCTCGCAAAGCTTTCGCAAAGCTCGGGCCAGGCTCAGCCTCGCTCCCAGACCTACCGTGGAACCGGTCATCCGCATTGGAATCGACGAGAACGGCCTCGGCCCGCGCCTCGGGCCGCTCGTCGTGACCTCGGTCGTGGCCCGCACCCAGGGCGCCGGGCACGAGCGCGCCGAGCAGCGGCCGCGAGGCGCCATGCGGGCCCGGCTCGACGACTCGAAGAAGCTCGTGGCGCACGGCGACACGGCCCTCGGCGAGGCCTGGGCCCGGTCGATCGCCGCCCGGATGGGCCTCGGCCGCCCGGGCAACCCGGAGGAGCTCGTCCGTGCCCTGTCGATCGACACCCCCGACGCCCTCCGCTCCCCCTGCCCGTCGACCACGCCGCCCAGTGCTGGGACGCCCGCGGCGAGCAGTTCGCGGCGGACGAGAAGCTCGTCTCGACCGTAAGCAAGGACCTCGCCAAGCTCGAGGAGCAGGGCATCGACGTCCTTCGCGTGGTCTGCGTCGTCACCTGCACGCGGCGCCTCAACGAGGGCGTCTCCCGCGGGCTCACGCGCTTTCACGTCGACCTCCACGCCATGGAGCGCCTCGCCCTCGACGCGCGGGCGCGCACCGACAAGGACGTCGTCGTCATTTGCGGCAAGGTCGGAGGCTTCAACCGCTACCCGCCGGCCTTCGGCCCGCTCTCCGGGCGCCTCCACGCGGTGGCCGTCGAGGGCCGAAAGCGCAGCGAGTACAGCGTGCCGGGCCTCGGCCGCATCGCCTTCGTGCGCGACGCCGACGCGAGCCACCTCCTCGTCAGCATGGCATCCCTCGTCGGCAAGTGGGTGCGCGATCTCCTGATGGCGCGCGTCGTCCGCTACCACCGGGCCGACGTCCCCGACCTCCCCGACGCGAGCGGGTACCACGACCCGGTCACCACGCGGTTCATCCAGGCCACGAGCCTCTCCCGGCAGCGGCGAGCCCTGCCCGACGACTGCTTCACGCGGAAGGCCTGCGGCCCGGAAGAAGCCGCGGAAGATTAGCAGGGCGATGAAGAGATTTTGAACCGCCAGGACGCCAAGGACAGCCAAGGACGCCAGGGTCGGAGAACTTGGATTCTTCGATTCTCCCCTGGCGACCCTGGCGGTTTTCTCGGGCCCTCCGGGCCCGGCTACTTGCCGCCGGCGAACCAGTCGGTCAGCTTGGCGAGCTTCTCGTCCCGGGTCAGCTTGAGGGGGGCAAGCTTGTCGTTCGGGACGCTCGGGTCGAGGACGAGCTCCTCGTCGCCGATCGCCGCCACGAGGGAGCCGTGGCGGGCCACGAGGTACTCGGCCTTCGCGCGGTCCGGCGCCTCCTGCACGACCATCTGCACCGCCTCGTCACCGACGCCCTTCAGCGGGAGGCTGCCCGGCTTCAGCTTGAACGCGCGGAAGACCTCCTTGGCGCCCTCCGCGTCGGGCCGCACGACCGCGACGGCGCGCCAGCGCTTGTCGCCGTCCTTGTAGTAACCGACCGCGGTGGGGCCGATGCCCGGGACGCCGAGCGCCTCCTTGGGGTGATAGGCGACGCCGAGCGGCACCCGCTGGCTCGCGGGGAGCGCGGCGGCCGCCGGGGGCAGGTCGGTGGGGCCGGGGAGGCGCGAGCCGATCTCGCGCGCGATGGCGCCGGTCGCCTCCTTGTTCTGGGCGGCCATCTGCTCGGGGGTCATCTTCGTGTCTTCGGTCACGAAGGTGAGCTCCACGATGTACGCCCCGCGCCAGACGTAGGCGTTGCTGCTGCTCGTCGCGCCCACGGCGCCGAACGGGGCGGGCTTCACGGTGGCGCCGGCCGGGTCTCCGTCGGCGACGACGCGCTTGGTGAACATGGCGTAGGCGCCGTCGGAGGTGGCGAAGCGCGAGAGGTTCACCTCCACGCTGTTCGGAGCCCCGCTGCCGTCGACGTACCGGAGCACGACGACCCGATCGAGCCCGAAGCGCTTGTAGACCTCGCACTCGCCGTCGAACGCGGTGGTGCACACCTCGTCCATCGAGAGCTTGCCCTGGGCGCCGTACGTCTTCGGCTCCCCCTGCGGGTCGAGGCAGTAGTGGCCGACCGTGCGCGGGATGAAGGGGGCGCTGATGGCGTCGGTGTCCTGTCCGCCGCCTCCGGCACACAGGTCGGCGCCGGGCCCCGACCCCGAGGAAGACGGCGACGGCGACACGGCGGGCGGCGGCGGGGGCGGCTGGCGCTCGGCCTCGTCCGACTTGTTGCAAGCAGCCAGGAGGAGCCACGCTCCTCCGGTCATGAGGAGCTGCGCGCGCGACGAAGGCACTCGGGCGAACATGGCTTTCCAGCGGACCTCGCGCGGCCGTTGGTAGCACAAGACACTGCGCACGTTTTGCATGGCGCAGAAATCGTTGCTGCGAGCGGAGAATTCGGTCCCCACCAAGTGAGCGAGAGTCCAGGAGAAACGGCGACCGAGGCAGGGGCACGGGCCTTGCTGGTGCACCGCATCGTGGTGTCGGGGACAGTCTTGGTGTCGGCCGGGGTGCGCTCGTCTACGCGCGTCCTCGCGTCGGCTCGCCGGGCGCGAGGCTTCTCGCTGATCGAGCTGATGGTGGTCATCATCATCATCGGCATCGTCTCGGCGCTGGCCGTGCCGACGATGCTCGCCTCCCGCCTCGATCGGAACGCCTACGACGACGCCGGCGCCGTCATGCAGCTCCTCCGCGAGGCCCGCACCCGGGCGATCGCGCGGGGCTCGGCGATCATGATCTCCATGACCGCCAACAGCACGATCGACCGCGGCACCTTCATGATGTACGAGGCGGTGAGCGCGAACGCCGAGTCGGGCGGCCAGAACCGCACGCCCGTCGCGACGTGCAAGACGCCCACGAACTGGGCCCCGCTCGATCCCACGAACCCGGCGGCGAACCCGGGGGTCGTGTTCATCGACGGCGTGAACCTCAACGGCTCCATCGAGAGCGACAGCGACATCGAGACGGTCATCTCCCAGTACGACGGGACCGCCACGACCAACGTCACCAGCATCTTCGTCTGCTTCACGCCGCTCGGGCACGTGTACGCGGTGCCGGGCGCCGCGGCCCCGACGGCCGGCATGTTCGACGGCGCGATGCCGAACCTCGAGCCCATCGAGATCCGCGTCTCTCGCATGCAGGGCACGTCGGCCTACGGCACCGTCCGAAGCGTCGTGCTTCCGCCCAACGGCCTGGCGCGCCTCTTCTCGCACATCCCGTCATGATCCGGCCCTCCCCTTCCCAGGCTCGCCGCGCCGGCTCCGCTCGCGGCTACACCGCGATCGAGGTGCTCATGGCGATGACCGTGATGGCCATCTCGGGCGTCGCCGTCATGACGATGCAGAAGACGAGCGTCACGGCGAACCTCGACGCCCGCAAGACCGACGTCGCCAACGAGATCGCCCGCACCTGGGTCGAGCGCCTCCAGCGCGACGCGATGCAGTGGACGCTCCCGAGCCCGCAGAACCCGGCCGGCGACAACCTCGCCTCGGCGCCCATCCTCGCGGAGGGCATCGGGGCGGCGGGCTCCTGGATCCTGCCCACGCAGGAGATGGCCCAGAGCCACGGCGCGCAGACGATGAGCCCCGCGTTCGACGTCCTCGGGCGCGACCTGCCGCTCGACTCGTTCTCCAGCGCCGACTTTTGCGTCAACGTTCGCCTCCGCTGGCTGGCCCCCGCGCCGACGACGTCCGGAGGCGACTTGATCCGCGCCGACGTGCGCGTCGTCTGGCCCATCGGCATCTTCAACGCGTTCAACGCGACGGCCGGCGGCTTCTGCAACGCCCAGACGGCGGCCGACACGGACCCGAACACCGACTCGGCCATCGTGCGCGCGAGCGGCGGCGATCCCGGCAGCCCGGCGCTGCACGCGATCTACCTGACGACGACCATCCGGAAGAACGCGTCGCCATGAGGCGCCCCATCCGTCGAAGGCAGCGCGGCTTCACCCTCATCGAGCTCACCGTCGCGCTCGTGGCGGGGCTCGTCGTGGCGATGGGCATCGTCGCGCTCTCGAAGTCGTCGACGCAGACCTTCCACGAGGAGATGCGCAGCTCGGCGGCCGAGGCCAACCTGCGCACCGCGGTCGACCGGCTTCGCGCGGATCTGGGGCGGGCCGGCTTCATGAGCACGCCCAACATCGTGACCGACGCGATGATCGCGAAGCCCCTCAGCGTCCTCAACCCCGCGCCCGCGGGCTGGGCGATGGCGCGGCTCGCGTCGATCCACCTCATCTCGTCCGGCTCGGTCACCACGAACGGCATCGCCCTCTCGACCACCAACGGGCTCGACCCCGACGCCATCGAGATCGGCGGCGACATGACGACGACCGATTTCTATCCGGGCACCGTGCAGCCCGTGGGCGGCGGCGCGGGCGGCTGCCAGCAGGTCCGTCTCGACATGAACTCCCCGGCCGTCTACCGGCTCCTCGGCGGGATCACCGACACCACGAAGGCCGCCAAGCAGATCAACAACGCCTTCCAGCCGGCGAGCAACGCGAACGCCACGTTCATCATCCGCGTGCTCGATCGCAGCCTGCACACCCAGTACGTCGCGACCTGCCCGGGCGCCGGCGCGGCCACGGGCTACGACGGCACCACGCTGACCGTGAACATCTCGGCCGCCACGCCGATCCTCACCGCGCAGCAGGCGCCCTCGAGCGCGATCGCGGGCCTCGCGCAGGTGTGGGTGAACCCGGTGCAGATGGTGCGCTGGGAGATCATGCCCGCGAGCGCCGAGCCGCAGATGTTCCAGAACTCGCCGCTCTCGGGCACCCCGCTCGCGCCGACCACCGCCGACGACACCAAGTACGACCTCGTGCGGTCGTACGTCGACGCGAACAGCGGGCAAGTCATCGCGAGCACCACCGAGATCGTCGCCGAGTACGCGGTCGACCTGAAGTTCGGGTTCTCCGTCGAGACGGGCACCACCCTCCTGCCTTCCATCGTCACGTACCCCCTGGAGGACGAGAGCGACAACGACCTCTGGGCGCAGGACGTGAGCCTCCAGGCGCAGCCGTCGACGACCGGGCCGCAGCGCATCCGCTCGGTGCGCGCGCGCATCGCGACCCGCACGGCGCTGGCCGACCGCGCGCTGAACGTGCCGGTCCCCGGCCTCGCCGGCTCTTACCTCTATCGGTACTGCTTGCTCAACGCGTGCGTCGACCCGAACCCGCAGAACATCCTGCAGTACGCGCGCGTGCGCACGGTCGTCACCGAGGCCGCGATGCCGAACCAGTCGCTGGACTACAGCCTATGAGCCACCTCGATCGCGCCAAGCGCCGCGCCGCGCGCCGCCGGGCCGAGGGCGGCGCGGCGATGTTCATCGTCGCGATGACGCTCGCCGTCCTCGCCTCGGTGGGGGTCTTCGCGCTCGCCGCCGCGTCGACCGAAGTGAAGATGAGCGGCAACGAGCGCCAGAGCACGCAGTCGCACTACCTCGCCGAGTACGGCGTGCTCGGGATGGCGCACGAGCTCTCGCCGACGAAGGTCGACAGCTACGTCGGGCAGATGATCAACTCCACCGACACGTGCCTGGCGCTCCAGAACGTGCCGACCACCGGGAAGACCGCCTACACGTACTCGTTCGCGTGCCGGCGCCTGCACAGCACCGACCTCTCGAGCAGCTGGACGTCGGGGCCCTCGGCCATCGACGCGTACAGCGGCACCGCGCCGTACCAGGCGAACATCGCGCCGGGCAGCTTCGGCGTCTCGCCGATGGACGCCGACTTCTTCGTCGAGCTCTCCGACCTGCAGATCGTGAAGGCGCGGGACAACTCCGACCGCTGCACGAACTACATCACGGTGACCTCGTACGGCATCACGCGGCCGCTCTATCCGAGCTCCACGACCGCTGTGACCACGTCGTACGGGTCGGAGGGCATCGAGGTCCAGCGCGCGCACGTCCAGGCGCTCGGCTCGTGCGTGCCGCCACATCCGCCGCAGAAGAAGGGCCCATGAGGACTCGCCATCGCATTGGCATCGCGCTCGCGCTCGCCGTCGGCCTGGCCTCCGGCGGGTCCGCGCGCGCGCAGCAGGTCGACACGAACCCGCCCGCCCCGAACGTCCTCCTCCTGCTCGACAACTCCGGGTCGATGGAGCGGATGATCGACGGCAGCGTGCCCGAGGCGAGCGGCAACTCCTGCAACATCGATGCGAACACGGGCGCCGTGCTGCCCTCGGTCAACCCGCCCACCGCGAACCGCTGGGGCACGCTCTTGAAGGCGCTCACCGGCACCTTCCAGAACAACTACAACTGCGTGTCGATGCCGCGCGCGGCCGGCAGCCAGTTCACCACCGAGTACCAGATCGGCGGCGTGCAGCCCTACGACACGGGCTACTACCTCAACTACCACCGGCCGGTCTTCCTCGACACGTCGACGTCCCCGCCGACCGCGTGCGTCCTCGGTCCGGGCTCCCTGCCGGGCGCGCGCCCGGGCGCCGGCGTCGGCGCCACGAACGCCGGGTCGGGCAACCGCGCCGCGGGCGCGGGCCAGTCGGCGACCGACTTCCCGCCGGACGCGATCGTGCTGCGGCCCTACGCGCAGACGTCGGTCGTCGCGAACCCCACCACGGGCGCGTGCGCCCAGTTCACGGGCAACCAGTACACGACGTACCAGTACCAGGACGGCGCGATCCCCTCGTCGACGACGCTGATGCGCTTCGGCCTCATGACGTTCGACCAGGACCCCAGCGGGTCGATCGGCGTCATCAACGGCACGCCGACGACGGTCACGCCCGCCGGATTCACCGACGCGAACTCGACCTTCAACGGCGACTTCGCCGGCATGTGGTCGTACTACCCGGGCTGGAACACGGGCGGCATCTGCCCGTACACCGGCGCGCCCCCGAACTGCATCAGCCCGATCACGTACGCGGTCGGCGCACGCAACCCGGCGGCGCCGCCGTGGGAGGGCCGCATGATGCCCTTCCCCGCGACGAACGATCTGACGACGCAGGAGACGAACAACCAGAAC
Organism: uncultured delta proteobacterium; assembly: GCA_963797395.1. Taxonomy (GTDB): domain Bacteria; phylum Myxococcota_A; class Polyangia; order Polyangiales; family Polyangiaceae; genus Palsa-1150. Next base: position 475,407 of record CAWCPA010000006.1, on the reverse strand, counting down.
ATCTCGAACGTCATCCTCGCGACCCGGCCCTACGGCGCGACGCCGCTCGCCGGCATGCTGACGGACGCCGAGTATTACCTCTGGAACGACCCGAGCGGCCCGGAGCAGAGCGACCCGCTCGTGCACTGCGGCGAGCGCCCGCAGTACATCATCATCCTCACCGACGGCGCGCCGAACCTCGACATGACGCCGGACTGCCTGGCGGGCGGGAGCTGCCCGTTCAAGGACCCGACGCAGACGGCGCTCGACCTCTACCAGGCGACGGGCGGCGACCACAGCGTCACCACCTTCGTCCTCGGCTTCTCGGTCTCCGCGAGCGACAACGGCATCCCCTCGCAGTGCTCGCAGCTCGTCACGAGCGGCTCGCTCGCCGCGGAGTGCGCCCCGCCGAACACCGCGCAGTTCAAGAGCCTGGACCCGCAGACGCAGGCCTGCTGCGAGCTCCAGGAGATCGCCCTCAACGGCTCGAACAAGACGACGCCGGCGTTCTTCGCCGACAACCCCGACGACCTGCAGAAGGCGCTCAGCCTGATTCTCGGGAAGATCGCGGCGAACGCCACCTCGCGCACGACCCCGACCTTCTCGGCGGGCGAGCAGACCGCGCTCGACGACCCGAGCACGCCCACGACGGCGTCCGAGGCCTTCCTCGCGTCCTTCAACCCGACGCCGGGCGGCCCGTGGACGGGCGACGTCACGCGCGTGCGCAACCAGTGCACGTTCGCGTCGGGCTCGTACACCGTCAACCCGAGCTTCGACGCGTCGATGGGCGACGACTTCGGCGCGAACCTCAACTCGCACACCGGCAACGACCGGTACTTCATCGCGATGCAGCCCGACCTCGTCGGGAGCACCAACACGGTGAACCCACAGGGCACGATTCGCCCGTACGTCACGACGACCGTGGCCGACGGGATGGGCCAGTACAAGGCGACGACCTACGCGGGCTCCGCGGCCAACGTCATCCCGAACATCTCGGCGGCGGCCCTCGGGATCACGCAGCCCTGCCCGTACAACTCGACGCTCACGCTCGCGCCGAAGATCCCGGGCCTCTCGACGAACGACTGCGCGACGATGACCCTCGACTACACCTTCGGGCAGCAGTCGTTCACGTCGAACCCGGGCGACTTCCCCTTCGTGTCGCGGTACTCGACGGCGCTCGGCGACATTTACCACGCGGCGCTCGCGGTGGTCGGCCCGCCGTCTTCGCCCATCCAGGATCCGTCGTACCTCGGCTTCCAGAGCGCCTGGGCCAACCGCGACGCAATCGTCTACGCCGCGACGAACGACGGCCTGCTCCACGCCTTCTGGGCCGACGAGACGAAGCTCGAGAACAACGAGCGCTGGGCGATGCTCCTGCCCGCGGTCATGCCCAACCTCTATCCGACCTACCCGTCGAGCCACTCGCTCCTCCTCGACGGCTCGCTCGTCACGAAGGACGTGGTCTGGGAGCGCACGATCGCCAACGAGGGCGACTCGACCGGGGCGGCCTGGCACACGATGCTTGTCGCGGGCTACGGCTCGTCGAACCGCGGGTACTACGCGGTGGACGTCACGCAGCCCGACACGACCGGCCTCCCGAGCGGCGTGCCGCAGTCGAACCCCCCGCCTCCGGGCCCGCAGTTCCGCTGGCAGCTCACGACGATGCCGACGACGAACTACCCCATCTTCGGGGCGCACTCGGCGATGCCGGCCATCACGACCCTGAACATGGATCCGCACGACGGCGGCGGCACCCGCGAGATCGGCGTCGCCATCCTTCCCGGCGGCTCCGACCCCGCGCCGACGTCGAGCGCCCAGTGCGGGCGCGCCATGTTCGCGTCCGGCGGAAGCAAGTACGGCGACGCGCAGCCGATCGGCCAGTACCAGGCGCGCCAGAGCGTGCGCTGCTGGGGCAGCACCCTCGCGCAGACCGACCCGGTCAACGGGCGCTCGCTGGCGATCGTGCGCGTCGACACGGGCGAGATCCTCCAGGTGTTCGCGCGCAAGGCGGACGTGCTCCAGTACCCGAGCGACACGGTCCTGGCCGCGAACCGCGTCATCGACACGCCGCTCGACTCGCCGATGACCGGCACGCCGCTCGTCTACCCGGGCGACGTCGGGGCCGACGCGACCAAGGTGTTCGTGTCGGACGCGGACGGCACGATCTGGAAGTTCGACCTCTCGAACCCCGACCCCTTGCAGTGGACCGGGCAGCTCTTCATCGACCTCTACAACACCACGGTCGACACCAACGCCACCTCGTGGAGCGACGGCCAGCCGCTGACCGTGACGCCGACGCTGACGCTCGACTCGCTGAGCCGGCTCGTCATCAACGCCGCGACGGGCACCACCGACACCTTCGACTCGAACGGCATCGAGTTCGTCTACTCGGTCACCGAGGAGCCGCAGGGCACGACGCCGCAGCTCCGGGCGTTCGTGAACTGGTACATCGCCACGCCGCTCCAGAACCCGTCGACGACGGTGCCGGCCCCTTCGCCGCAGGCGACCATCTCGAACCCCGGCCTCGCGATGGGCGAGCGCGTCGCCGGCCCGATGAGCGTGTTCGACGGGAAGCTCTACTTCGCCACGTACGCCGCCGCGCCCACGCCGCCCGCCGGCACGCCGGTCACGACCTGCAGCACGAGCTACGCCCGCATCTGGGGCGTCGACTTCGAGAAGCCGGCCGACACCAACTGCAACGACGCCGCGAGCACGAGCTGCGACCGCTCGAATCGGCGGCCTGCCCGGGCTCCAGCTTCCCCCGCCGCAGCCGGCCAACACGTTCGTCGCCAACGTCACGCCGTCCGCGACCAATCCCACGCTCGACAACGTCGTCATCCCCGGCCTCGCCGTGAACGAGACGCCCGCGTGCGCGAGCGCGGGCACGCCCACCTCCGACCAGTACGTCGCCGGCGCGACCCACACCGGCGTCTCGAACTTCACCGCGGGCAGCTTCTCGCTCCTCGCGACAGTCGGGCAGACGAACCCCAACGGGCCGGGCGCCCGCACGCTGTCGACCAGCATCGCCCCGCCCACCACGCCGGCGGTCGTCGACTCGTGGGCCTCGGTGCTCGAATGAGCCGCCGGCCAGCCGCGCTGGCGGTCCTCGCGGCCGTCGTGTTCGCGTCCGGCTGCCACCGCTCCTCCGACGCGGCCGACACCGCGGCGAGCGGCACCGCGAGCCCCACGAAGCCGCCCGCCGATCACCTCGCGCCCGGAGAGCTCGTCGAGGGCCCCGACACGGCCTTCGGCGTGCGCCTGCCGCGCGGCCTCGCGATCGAGGCGAGCATCCGCCAGGAGATCGCCGCCGCCGGGCCCCTGCCCATCGACGCGCTGGTCCGCTACTTCCGCGCCCACCTCGAGGAGGGCGGCCTGCGCGAGGGGCCGGTGACCGCCACCTTCGAGCACGTGAAGGCGCCGGGCGGCGCGGGGCCCACGCTGACGATCCGCATCGCGCGCGTGCGCGATCGGTCCGAGGTGACCTTCGACAACGAGACACCCCCGCCGGTGCCCGATCTGCCCGACGAGGCGGCGCGCTGGCGGCACGTCGGCCTCACGCCGAACGGCAAGCTGCTCGACCCGACGCACCTCGATTAGATCGGAACCGGCCCGCCGAGCAGGCCGAACCACCGGAGCGCCCACAGCGCGACCGTGACGGCGTAGGCCGCAATCCCGATCCGGATCGCGGCGCGGCCCAGGCGGGTGCGATGCATCTCGAGCGGCGTGCCGAGCACGAGCGTGGCGTGCACCGAGGCGACCCCGAAGAGCGCCGCCGCGGCGAGGACCGGCACGACGAGCGGCTGAAGGCGCAGCGACGCCTCCACGTGCCCCGCCGCGAGGAGGCGCAAAGCACGCGTCATTCCGCACCCGGGGCACGGCAGGTGCAAGAGCGCGGCGACCGGGCACCGAGGCTGGAGGATCGCCGGGATCGCCGAGAGCGCCCACAGCGCGGCGACTCCGGCGGCGCGCGAGAAAGCGACGGGGCGCGAGGCGTGGGAAAGCGCCATGCGACGCGGAAGATCGTATCATCCCCCCATGGAGCAGCGCGGATGGTACGAGCCCCCGCCCGGCGGCTTCGGTCCCCCGGGCCCCCCGTTCGAGCCCCCGGCGCCGCGCTACTGCCCGCAGGCCCTCGCGTCGTTCACGCTCGGGGTCCTCACCCTCCCCTCGTGCTGCTGCAGCGTCCTCGCCTGGCCGCTCGCCATCGCGGCGGTGGTGCTCGGCCTCGTGGCGCTCGATCACGTGCGGCGCGACCCGCGGGAGTGGAAGGGCGGCGGCCTGGCCGTCGCCGGCATCGTCGCGGCGTGCGTCGGGCTGCTCGTTCAGCTCGTGGGCTTCTTCCTCCTCTTCGACAACGGCATGTGCACGCGGTACCTGGGGAGCTTCTTCTGAGCGCCGCGGCCGAAGTTCGAAGCGAAAACACGGCGCGGGTGGCGGGGCGAGGCGGTCTCGCCGTGCTCGGGGCCAAGGTGTTCTTCCTGGTCGTGGGGTTCATCCAGCAGCCGCTGCTGCGGCTGGCGGTGGGCCTCAGCGACTTCGGCGGCCTCGCGCAGGCGCTCGTCGTCGCGAACACCGTGAACAACGTCGTCATCGCGAGCGGCACGCAGGGCGTCAGCCGGGCGGTCGCCGGAGCCCCCGGGCACGAGGGCGAGGCGCTCCGCGCCGCCCTCCGCGTCCACGTGCCCGTCGCGCTCGCCGTGGCCTCGGCGATGGCCATCGCGGCCCCCATCTACGCGCGCTTCGAGCACGCCGACGACGTCATCGCGCCGCTCTTCGTGCTCGCGGGCGTCGCGCTGCTCTACGGCCTCTACGCGCCGCTCATCGGCTCCCTGAACGGGACCCGCCGGTTCGGCCGGCAGGCCGCGCTCGACGTCACCTTCGCCACGCTGCGCACCGTGGGCCTCATCGGCTTCGGGTACGGCTTCGCGCGCCACGGCTTGTCCGGCGTCCTCGGCACCACCGTGGGCTGGGTCGCGGCGGCCGCGTGCATCGTGCCCCTCGCCGTCCGCTCCACCGGCCTCGGCGCGCGCGTCGACCCGCGGCGCCTCCCGGCGGGCGTCCCCACGGCGCGCGCGTACGGCGCGATGCTCCTGCCCATCGCGGGCGCGCAGCTCTGCACGAACGTGCTCCTCCAGATCGACATCGCCCTCCTCGGCCGCTTCCTCAGCCAGGGCGCGACCGACCTGGCCGGCCAGCGCGAGGCGGTGAAGGCCTGGATCGCGACGTACAAGGAGTGCCAGACCTTCGCGTTCCTCCCCTACCAGCTCCTCTTCAGCGTCACGCTCATCCTCTTCCCGATGCTCGCGCGCGCGCGGGCCGAGGGCGACGAGACCGCCGTGCGCGCGTACGTCGTCCGCGGCGCGCGCCTCTCGGCCATCTTCGCGGGGCTGCTCGTCGGCGTGATCGTGGCCATGCCCGAGTCGCTGCTCGCGTTCGCGTACGGCAAGGCCGACGCGGCGCGCGGCGCCGACGTGCTGCGGCTCATGGTCCTCGGGCAGGGCGCCTTCACGATGCTCGGCATCGCGACGACCGTGCTGACGAGCCTCGGCCGCGAGCGCTCGGCCGCGGTCCTCACGCTGACCGCGGTGGTGGCGGTCGGAGGCGCGTGCGCGGTGCTCGTCCCGGCGGCGTCGTTCGGCCACGAGCAGCTCGTGCGCTCGGCCGCGGCCACGGCCGCCGGGATGGTCGCGGCGCTGGTCGTCGCGGTGGCGGTCGTGCGCCGGAGCGCGGGGGCGTTCGTGCCCACCGGCACGACCCTGCGCGTCGCCGTCGCCCTCGCCGGGTGCGTGGCCCTGGGGTTCGTGATGCCGACCTTCGGGCGGCTCGTCACGCCGGTGATCGCGCTGGTCGTTGCGGCGATCTACGGCGGGTTGCTCGTCGTGACGGGCGAGGTCGGCAGGACCGACCTCGCCATGGTCCGCGCGCTTCGCGGCAAGTAGCCAATTCGGGACTACGGGCACGCCGTGCGCTGCGCGGTGCAGAGCGCCGCGGGAGCGCCGGACGCGGTGCACTCCTTCTCCTGCGCGTCGCAGCGCGCCGTCGCGGCGGCCTGGAGGCAGGTCTGCGCGTCGGAGGCGCAGGTCGTCGGCATGGTGCCGGCGAAGAGGCACGCGTTGAGCGACGCGAGGCACGACGCGTCGGTGATCCCGCTGTCGGGCAGCATGAGCGGCGGGACGCCGGCGTCGAACGACGGCAGGCCCGGCGGCGTCGGCAGCTTGGGCAGCCCGGCGTCGAGCCCCGGGAGCGTGGGCGGCGTCGGCAGCGCGCCCGCGTCGGGGAAGAGGCTCATGAGGCACTTCTGCAGATCGGTCTGACAGGCGAGGATCGCCGTGGGGCTCGGGCCCGCGTCGAGCCCGCAGGCCAGCGCCTCGGACTGACAGGTGTTGACGGTGGTGAGCGCGTCGCTCGTGCTCTCGGTGGAGAGCCCCGAGGAGCCCGGATCGGCCGATTGACCGCAGGCCAAGAGGAGCGCAGCGGCGATGCCGCTGGCGGTGAGGAGCGCCGGTCTACGAAGTGGAGTCGCGTTCATCGAAGTCTCCATGCGGGGGCAGTCATACTCCTGGATTGTCGATGTGCACGCAAACGGCTCATGAAAGTTCGATGTTCGACAATGGAGCGATATTTCCAATGAGGGCGCGCGATTGGACGCGACGAGATGTCCCGGCGTGTATCCGAAAAGACGAGCGCCATATCCGCAGCTCAGCGCGCGAAGCGCTCGACCGAGGCGGCGTACGGGCTGCCCTCGTAGGCGCGCAGGAAGGCCGCCGCGCGCTCCGCCGCCTCGTCGCCGCGGCCCGCGCGCGCGAGGGCCTCGACGGCGAGCGCATCGCGCTCCTGGGCGAGCGCGCCATTGGGGAAGCGCGACCGCGCCTCGTCGAGCCGGTCGAGGGCGTCGCTCGTGCGCCCCGCGCGGAGCGCCCGGCGCGCCTGCAGAACGAGCTCGCTCTCGGCGACGAGAGGGTCCGGAGCCGAGGATGGCGCCGAGCGCGGAGGCGCGACCGCGTGAGCGCGACGAGGCGCGGGAACGGGTGCGGGCGCCGGCGCCGGGGCGATCGCGGGCGCCGGGGCCAGGACGGGGGCGGGCGTGAGCGTCGATGCGGTCGCCTCGGGCCTCGCGATCGCGATTGGTGCGACGATCGCGGGCGGCGGGGACGCCGGGCTCCGCAGCCACCAGGCCGACGCGCCGACCGCGCCCAGCGTCAGGAGCACGAGGAGCGCGCCCTTCCACGCGCCGATCCACCCGAGCCTCGCAGCGACCCCCGCGCCGCCCGCCGGGAGCCGCCGCGACAGCGCCTGCCACACGGCCTCTCGCTCCGCGGGCAACGGGTCGACGATATCGCCGCTCTCGAGGAGCAGCCGCTCGAGATCGCCCGCCTCCGCCGAGTCGAGGAGCCGCTCCGGATCGTGCACCTTCATGCGAGCCTCGTCCGGAGCGCGACGCCCGCTCGCCCCCGGCCTCGCGCCTGGAGCCGCGCGACCGCTTGCCGGAACACCTCCCGCGCCAGGCGGAGCCGCGACCGGACGGTGCCCACGGGCACGTCGAGCAGCTCCGCGATCGACTCGCCCGAGAGCCCCTCGAGCTCGAACAGCACGAACACGACGCGCTGCTCCTCCGGCATCCGATCGACGATGGCCGCGAGGAGCTCTCTCGCGCGCGCCCGCTCGGTCGCGTCGCCCGGCGCGTCGGTGCTCTCGGCGGCGACCTGCGGCAGGTCGAGCGACGGGATCTCGCGCCGCACGTGCGCGCGCTGCCGCCGGTCGGACGCGACCCGCGTGCATATGCCGAAGAGCCACGTCGTGATCTTCGAGCGACCTTCGAACTCCCCGAGCTTCACGTGGACGACGACGAACACCTCTTGCACGGCGTCCGGCAGATCGTTCGGCCCGACGCCCAGGCGAACGAGCGCGCGCCAGACGAAGCGCACGTGCTCGTCGTAGAACCGGCGGAACTCGATCGACATCCGAGCGCCGATCAGAACACGAAGCCCACGTTGACGCCCGCCGAGAAGATCTCCGCGTCGGCGCTGAAGAGCAGCAGCGCGTCGAGGCCGAACGCGAGCCCCGCCTTGGGCGGCACGTAGCGCCAGCCGACGACGAAGTCGCCGAGCGCGCGGAACCCGCCGGACTCTAGATACCCGTATCCGCTGTTCATCCAGTTGTACCAGGTGTCCCCGAGGTCACCCGTTCGATAGAGGAGGGTCACGCCCACGCCGAGGTGCAGGTGATGGGAGGGGCCCAACGCGTAGTAGTTGAGGAGAATCGGCGCCGCGTATTGCGACACCAGGCCGGGGGGGATGACGCCCGATATCGAGTAGACCCGGGGGCCGCGGATGTAGCCGAAGCCCACGCGCAGGCTCGCGTCGTCGGTGAAGAAGCGCTCGTAGTTGAGCGAATACGCGATGGCGCTCCCCCCGGCCTCGCCGAAGACGACGTTGTTCGCCTCACGCGGCGGCGGTACCGAAGGACGGACCGCGACTCGATCGGGTTCCTCGTTGATTGGCGGAGCCGGCGCGGGAGCGGGAGTCGCCGTGGCCGGACCGCGCGGCGCTCCGTCTTCGTCGAGGCTGTCGAGCATGACCACGATGGCCACGGCCACGGCTTGTGCGAGGGCGTTGCACGTCGAGCCGTGGCTCACGATCGTCCGGTCCGCGGCGATCTGGGTCGGCCCGTCGTCGCCGGCGTCGGCCGGCGCGCCCTCGTGAATCTTCGCGGCGTACCGCGAGCCCTCGCGTGTAAACGCGACCTCGAAGATCGCGGTCGGGCCGGGCGAGCTCGCGGGCCCGTCGTTCCCCTTCACGCGCGCGATCTGCCCGGCCAGCCCGAGCGCGTCGGGGCAGTCTTCGGCGCCGTCGGCGCGCGTCACCTCGAAATGCGAACGGTCGGGCTCGTCTGCAAGGCCCATACGCGCGACGAGCACGCCCGCGCTCACCATGATCCCGCCCAAACACGCGAAATGACGCGCGGAACGAGCGTGGGGGCGAGCGGCGACGCAGAGGGCCATCGAGGGGCTTCCCGTAGGTGGGGACACGGGTCGGGCGGGATCAAAAAAAGTGCAAAGCAGCGACAGGAAGGAATCGGTGCGATGTGCACTCGCCTCCACTCGCCACACACGCCTCGCGGGCGCGCTGCGCCCTGGCAGAAAATGGAGTCGGCGTCCCGCCGCGGCGTGGCGCGCACGGGCAAACGTCCGTAAGCTTTCCGAAGGTCCTTAGACGCGTCGGGCTCGAGGTCCTCGCGCCCGGTGCACCGAGGGGAACGATGGCGACCATTGTGGGGGTCCTCGTGCGCTCGCAGGCGACGCCGGGGTTGATGCAGAAGCTATTGCCGATTGGCGTCGTCGCGGCGAGCGTCCTGCCGGGCGGCGCGGCGCTCCTCGTCGAGATCGAAGGGAAATCGCGCACCCTCGCCGAGCAGCTCGCGCGAAAGATCTCGGGGGCGCTGGCCGGCGTCGAGGTCCTCGCGATGCACGGCAAGACGAAGGCCGGCGTGTTTTGCGTCGCCGAGTTCGCGCGCGAGCGCGAGGTCCGGCGCATCGCGTTCTCGCGTGCGTCGGGCGGCTGGACCGACGGCGCGGAGGTGGCCACCCGAAGCTGGGAGACCGACTTCCATTTCGCCACCCCGATGGACGACTTCCTCGAGCGCCTCGCGGAGAAGGGCGCGGCCCAGCCCGAGCTCGACGCGGTCCGCGAGGCGTACGACGCGCGCGACCTCCGCCTGCTTCCTGCGCTCCCCGAGCCCTCGGGCTCGTCGGTCCGCGCGTTCATGCAGCGGCTCGGGGTCGATCTACGGGCGCGCCCGCAGGCGCACTATCGCGACGGGGACTGGCTGGATCGGGGCATCGGCCGCTGAGCGATCGCGCCGCGGGCCGGCGGCTGGCAGCGACCCAGCCCATCCCCTAGGATCGGGCGCCCATGCCTGCTCACATCGCCCTCGCGAACGTCGCAGCCCGCCTCGCGCTGCGGGTCCCGACCCTCGAGCGCGCCCTCGTGGCCGGCATGCGTCGCCCCGTGCTCCGCCGCCACCTGCGCCTGGGCGCCATCGCGAACGGCTACCCGCGGGTCCTGCGCGAGCCTACCGCGCGCGTCGCGGAGCTCGACGGCTACCGCTTGTGCGTCCACGTCTCGGAGCCCCTCGGCGTGGTCACGTACTTCGAGGGCGCTTCCGGCGCGCTCGACGTCACGCGGCGCCTGGTGCGCCCGGGAGACGTGTGCTTCGACGTGGGGGCGAACGTCGGGCCGTACACGTTTCTCTGCGCGAAGCTCGTCGGCAAGACCGGGCGCGTCGTGGCCTTCGAGCCGAACGAGCAGTTCGGGCCGATGCTGCGCCGTTCCGTCGCCATCAACGGCTTCGAGGACGTCGTGTCGATCGACACGCGCGCGGTGTTCCGCAAATCGCGAGAGCGCCTGACCTTCTTCCTCTCGCAGAACACCGAGAACCTCGGCACGTCGTCGCTGGTCAACCACGGCGTCTTCGTCTCCGAGGGACGGACGACCACGGTGACCACCGTGAGCCTCGACGACTACACGCGCGAGGCCGGCATCGACCGGCTGCGCTTCGTCAAGGTGGACGTCGAGCGCGCGGAGGACGACGTCATCGCGGGGGCGAGGCAGCTCCTCGAGCAGCAGCGCATCGACTCCCTGGTCGTCGAGATGGTCTCCGGCACCGAGGCGCAGCGCAGCCTCGAGGCCGCGGGCTATGCCGGATACCTGGTGAAGGGCGGCACGCTCGTCCCCTCGGCGCAGCTCGAGCGCGTCTACGGCGACTTCCTGTTCGTGCGGCGCGGGGTCGACGTCGACGCCCTGAGGTGAACGCAGTCGAGCTCCTTCGGGGCACGTGGGGTGTTACCCCACCACCATGCTGCGGCAGTAGCGAGCCGGACGCGGACGAGCGGCACGTGCGCTGCAACCCCGCGAGGCATGTCGGCTGCCAACGGCTCGCCTCCCGTAGAGGACATGGCCTGGATCCCCGGGGGCGCATTCCTCATGGGTTCGGACCGACACTATCCCGAGGAGGGACCGGTCCGCCGCGTCGCCGTCGACGGGTTCTGGATGGACCGCGGTCCGGTCACGAACGCGGCCTTCCGCCGCTTCGTCGAGCAGACCGGGTACGTCACCTTCGCAGAGCGGCCGCCGGATCCGCGAGCGTACCCCGATGCGGACCCGGCGCTGCTCGTCCCCGGCTCGGCCGTGTTCTTCAAGATGAGCCGGCGCCCCGCCGACAACGACTGCTCGCAGTGGTGGCAATACCTGCCGGGCGCGTCCTGGCGTCGCCCCGAAGGGCCGGACAGCACGCTCGCCGGGCGGGACGACCACCCGGTGGTCCACGTCGCGTACGAGGACGTCGAGGCGTACGCGAAGTGGGCCAACAAGGAGGTGCCGACGGAGGCCGAGTGGGAGTGCGCGGCGCGCGGGGGCCTCGACGGGTGCGCGTTCGCCTGGGGCGAGGAGTTCGCGCCGGACGGAAGGCTGATGGCGAACACCTGGCAGGGCGAGTTCCCGTGGCAGAACCTGGTGCTCGACGGCTACGAGCGCACTTCCCCCGTGTGCACGTTCCCGGCGAACGGCTTCGGCCTCTTCGACGTCTGCGGCAACGTCTGGGAGTGGACGAGCGACTGGTTTTCCCTTCGCGCGGAGCCTCAGCGTCCCTGCTGCACGCCGCGGAACCCGCGGGGCGGGACGCGCGCGGACAGCGTCGACCGGAACGCGAAGGTGCGCATTCCGCGCAAGGTCCTCAAAGGCGGTTCGTTCCTCTGCGCTCCCAACTACTGCCTTCGATATCGGCCCGCGGCGCGCATCCCGGAGACGGTCGACACGACCACGTGCCACGTCGGATTCCGGTGCGTCGTTCGGGCGAGCCCGGCGCCGACGTAGCCGTCGTCCCTCACGCGAGGCGCTCGGCGAGCCAGTTCACGGTGCGCTCGAGGAAGGCGAGGCGATTGCGGCGGCCCATGAGCTCGTGGCCCTCGCCATCGAAGCGCATGAACTCGACCGGGATGTTCCGCGAGCGCGCGGCGGCGACCACCTGCTCGGCCTCTTCGACGGGGACGTTCGTATCGTTCTCGCCGTGGACGACGAGGAGAGGGGCGCGCAGCGCGTCGAAGCGGTGAATCGGCGAGAGCGCGCGAAGGAGATCGGCGTCGCGCTCGGGATGGCCGTACTCGGGATATGCGGCCGCGGCAATCCACGGTTCGGTGTGCGCATAGAACGTGTGAAAGTCGGCCATTCCGCAGATGTCGACCCCGGCGGCGAAGAGATCGGGGTGGAAGACGAGCGCCGCCAGCGTCAGGTAGCCCCCGTAGGACCGGCCCGCGCACGCGATGCGCGACGGGTCGGCCACGCCCGTCATCACGAGGTGGTGCACGCAGGCGGCGACGTCGCGAATGGCGCCGAAGCGACCCGCGAGGTCGTCGGCGGTCACGAAGGTGCGGCCGAAGCCCGAGGACCCGCGCACGTTGGAGGCAAAGACCGAGATGCCCCGCGCCACGAGCCGCTGAAACAGATCGCTGTACCCCGGCCGCTCCTGGGCTTCGGGCCCCCCGTGCAGGTAGATGACGGCCGCGTCGCCACGGGCCCCTCGGGCCCGCGCGCGGTACAGCCAGCCGGTGAACTCGAGACCGTCGCTCGACCGGACGCGCTCGAGCGACGGCAACGCCACCGGCGCGATCGGCCCTTCGCGAAGAGGCGTGACCAGCCGCCAGCGGCCGTCGGAGAGGTCGAGCACCCATATGGCGCGCGGCTGCGCCGGCCCCTCGAGGGTCACGGCGAGGCGCCGTCCGTCGCGCGAGAAGCCCAGGTCGTGCGCGACGGGCGCCGGCAGCGGAAGCTCGGAGCGCGCGCCCGTCCGCAGGTCCAGCCGCTCGCAGAGGCTTCGGCCGGCGCAGCTCCAGAGCAGTACGGCGGCCTCGCCGCCGGCGGTGAGCGCGAAGTGCTCGAGGTCGGCGTCGGAGCGCTCGGCGAGGAGCGTCGTTCGACGCTCGCCCGGGGGCCGGAGCGCGATCGCGAAGAGGGCGTGGTACTCGCGGCCGACGTCGCTCCGGACGTAGGCGAGACGCCCGTCGGGTGAGAGATGACCGAGGTCCGTCGAACCCGTCCCCGGGTCCGGCGCGAGGTGCTGTTCGTCGCCCGTGCGCGTATCGACGGCCCACATGGTGCGCTGGCCGCGAGGGCCGCGGCGGATCAGGGCCCAGTGGTCGTGCCGATCGATGTCGAGCAGCATCGGGTGACCTTCGCGCGCGACCTCGCGCCGGTCGCCCGTGCGAACGTCGACGAGCGCGGCGACCCCGCCGCCCGCGTGGAACGCCTCGGAGATGCCGACGATCCCGGGGCAGTGGGACCACGGACCGAGGTAAGCGGCGCCCTCCGATTCGGCGGCGATCGGTCGCAGCTCTTCGCCGCCGGGCCGCATCGCCCAGACCTGCGTCCGCGGCGAGCCACCGGGAGCGAGCATCGCCGCCAGCCACTCGCCGTCGACCGACCAGCGGACCCGCTCGACCGGATGTGGGCCCAGCTCCAGCGCCCGGGCCCTCCGCCGGCGGCCGTCGAGGTCCTGCACCCAGACGCGCGGAGCCCCATCGCGATCGGAGACGTAGGCCACGCGGGCGCCGTCGGGGGAGAGCGAGGGCGACCAGGAGCTCTCGGGGAGAGCGCTGAGAAGCGGGTCCGACGCCACGACGGCCGGGTCAACCTTCACGCCGCGAGCCCGCGGCGATGGGCCCCGACTGCAACCAGAGCTCGAGGAGCGCGAGCTGCCAGAGGACGTTGGAGCCGAGCGTGGAGCGCGTGGCGTTCGGGGCCGCCAGCAGCTTCTCCACGTATTCGGGCCGGAAGAGGCCGCGGTCGCGGGCGGCCTCGTTCGTCAGGGCGTCGCGGACCTTCTCGAGCAGCGCGCCCGAGAGGTGACGGATCGCCGGGACGGGGAAGTACCCCTTCGGCCGATCGATGACCGCGTCCGGAACGAGGCCGCGCGCCGCGTCCTTGAGCACGCCCTTGCCACCTCGCGCGAGCTTGAGCTCCGGCGGGCACGCGGCCGCGAGCTCGACGAGCTCGTGATCCAGGAACGGAACTCGCCCCTCGAGGCCCCAGGCCATGGTCATGTTGTCGACGCGCTTGACCGGGTCGTCGACGAGCATGATCGTCGTGTCGAGCCGGAGCGCCGCGTCGAGCGTGGTGTCCGCGCCGGGGCGCGCGAACTGCGCCTCCACGAAGCGGCGGCTGACGTCGTCGTGCGGGAGGTATTCGGGCCGGAGGATCTCTCGAACGAGCCCGTGCGGGCGGTCGAAGAAGACGTTCGCGTACGCCTGGACGGCTCCATCGCGAGGGACGTTCGCGAGCGGCGGGTACCAGTCGTAGCCGGCGAAGACCTCGTCGGCCCCCTGGCCGGACTGCACGACCTTGACGTGCTTCGACACCTCTTCGGCCAGGAGCATGAAGGCCACCGCGTCGTGGCTGATCATCGGCTCGCTCATCTTCGCGACGGCCGCATCGATCGCCGGCAGCATCTTCTTGCCGTCGATCCGTATCTGGCGGTGATCGGTCTGGAAGACCTTCGCGACGAGGTCCGAATACTGGAACTCGTCGCCGCTCTCGCCGCCGGCGGCCTCGAAGCCGATGCTGAAGGTCGTCAGACCGCGCTGCCCCGAACGGGCGAGGAGCGCGACGATGAGGCTCGAGTCGAGCCCGCCGGACAGGAGCACGCCAATCGGGACGTCGGCGACCATGCGCCGCTCGACGGCCTTCTGCAAGGCGGCGAGCACGAGCTCGGGCCACTCCCGGGTGGGGATGCTCTCGTGCTTCTCGCGCGTGAAGGTGGGGGTCCAATAGACGTCGTCGCGCTCGCGACCGTCGCGCTCGATCACCCGCACGGTGGCGGGCGGCAGCTTCCGCACGCCCTCGAAGATCGTGTGCGGCGCCGGGACGACGGAGTGGAACGTCATGTAGTGGTGGAGGGCCGTCCGATCGATGGTCGTGTCCACCTCGCCGGCCGCGAGAAGGCCGGGCAGCGTGGAGGCAAAACGAATCGCCCTGGGCGTGCGCGCGACGTACAGCGGCTTGATGCCGAGGCGGTCGCGCGCCAGGATCAGTCGTCCGCTGCCGTGCTCCGCGATCGCGAACGCGAACATCCCCTGCATCCGCTCGACGCAGCGCGTCCCCCACTGCGCGTGCGCCTTGAGGATGACCTCCGTGTCGGAGCTCGAGAAGAAGCGATGTCCGTGCTTCTCGAGCTCCGCTCGGAGCTCGCGGTAGTTGTAGATGCACCCGTTGAAGACGAGGGTCAGCCCGAGCTGGCTGTCGACCATCGGCTGGCTGCCCGCGGCGCTGAGATCGATGATCGTGAGGCGACGGTGGGCGAGGCCGATCCCGCCGCGTTGCCACGTGCCCCCGTCGTCGGGGCCACGGTGGACCATCGCCCGACTCATTCGGTCCAGCCCCGCGACGTCCGCAAGTCGTCCATCGAGCCGCAGCTCGCCCGCGAAACCACACATCACGAACCTCCTGGGAGCGGTGCGCTCACTTGAGCAGCCACGTGTCCTTCGAGCCCCCGCCGCGCGAAGAGTTCACGATCATGCTTCCCGTGGGAGCGACCCGGGTGAGCGGGGCCGGCACCACGATTGGCTCCTCGCCGTAGTAGGCGAAGACCCGCAGGTCGACGTGCCGAGGGCGGAACGCCCCTGCCTCGAACACGGGATGCGTCGACAGGGACACGAGCTCCTGCGCAATCCATCGGTCCGGCTGCGCGAGGATCAAGTGCCGCGCACGCGCGAGCTCCTCGTCGCTCGCGTGGGGGCCGATGACGACGCCCAGCCCGCCGTAGCCGTCGACCGGCTTCACGACGAGCTCCTCGAGGCGCCTGAGGACGTGACCCTGCTGGTCCGGGTCGGCGCAGTGATAGGTGCGCACCTGCTCGAGGAGAGGCTTCTCTCCCAGATAGTACTCGATGAAGCTCGGGACATACGCGTACACGGCCTTGTCGTCGGCCACGCCGTTGCCGAGGGCGTTCGCGAGCGTCACCGAGCCCGCCGCCGCCGCCTCGACGAGCCCCGGCCCGAGGGGACGTTGATCGGCCCGGGGCCGGCGCGCGAGCTGCTCGCCGATGCGCAGGTACACGACGTCGACGCGAGAGCGGCGCCGCCCCTCGACCCGATGCACGCCGTCGCGCGCGGCGACGAGGTCGGCCGGCAAGACCAGCGGCACGCCCATCTCGCGGGCCAGCATCCGGTGCTCGAAGTACGCCGAGTCGTTCGGCCCGTCGGTCAAGAGGACGATGCTCGGGTCGCTCTTCGCGCGCGCAGGCGCCGACTCGGCCAGCGCCGTCTTCAGCAGAGCCGGAGCATCGCCGGGCTCGAGCAGCTCGATCCCCGCGAAAATCTCCGGGATCGCGCGCGAGAGCAGACGCCGCGCCTCGATGGCGTACGCCACCCCCGACGGCACGCGCGCGTTGTCCTCGAGCACGAGCCAGCGCCCGTCGTCGTCGCGCACGATGTCGAAGCCGATCACCTGCGCTCGCCGGACGTCGCGCGGGAGCGCCTGGCCTGCGCGCATCCATCCGGGGCTCTGACCGATCACCCAGTCGGGCAGCACGCCGTCGCGGACGATGGCCTGGTCGCCGTAGGCGTCACGCAAGAACGCCTCGAGCGCGCGCGCCCTCTGCGCGGCGCCTCCCTGGATTCGGCTCCACTCCTCGCCGAGGAGCGCGCGAGGCACCAGATCGAGAGGAAAGGGCACGGCGGCGGTTTGCCCCACGGGGCGGAACGCCACGCCGTCGTCCATCTTCAGCTTCTCGAGGCGGTCTTGTCGCGCCTGGAGCTCGTCTCCGGAGAATCGATTCAGGGTCTCGAGGATCGCGCCGTGGGAGGGCCGCAGACGAGTGCCGTCGATGATCGCCTCGTCGAAGCCATCGACCCCGTAGTGCTGCACGAACGGCAGCGAGACGACGAGCGAAGGGCGATCGCCGCTGTCGCCGCACGTCTCGGCGACGACGAGATCGATCACGTCCTCGACCCGGTTGCGCTGCCGCAGGCGCTCGCGCTGACGCCCGGCGGCGCTGCCGCGGGCGAGCGCCGCGTCGCACAGCGCCTGGACCATGGGCCAGTCGCCCGTCGCCTCGAGCTCGGGGCGCAGTCCCGTCACGATCGCGCGAACGAGCACGCGCGCGGGCACGGAGCGCGGACCGGAGAGGTCGACGAGCTCGCCTTCGAGGCCCGAGCGCGCCGCCCTCCACATCGCGGCACGCTGGACCGGCGGTGAGACGGCCGTCGACGGCCTTCCGTCGGCGAGCCGCGCGAGCTCGCGGGCCACGACGGCGCGGAACAGGCCTGCGATGAGCGCCACGACGTCGACGGAGGGACACGCATCGCAAATGCGCATCTCGATTGTCGGCACGTGAGACGACGGTCGTACGTCGAAGTAGACCATCTTCGGATCGCTGATGATCCCGGACGCGAGGAGCGATTGGACGAGGGCCTCGTACTCCGCCGCGGACTCGAGAGGCCCGGCGCCTCCGGCCGTCGGCCACCGGGACCAGATGAGCGTGCGCGCGCTCGCATACCCCGTGTCTTCCCCGGCGTGCGAGAGCGGCGAGCTCGCCGAGAGCGCGAGAAACGCCGGCAGCCAGGGCGACACGCGATCGAGCAGGCGCGCCGCGATCTCCCGGTCGTGGATCCCGACGTGCACCTGCATGCCGCAGATGACCTGCTCGCGGACGAGCAGCCGGTAATCCGCGAGCATTCGCTGATAGCGCGGCGTATCGGTCATCGGCACGCCCCGCCCGCCGAGCGGGATGATTCCAGCGGCCGCCACCCCGACCCCGAGCGCATGCGCGGCTTCGACGAGCTCCGCTCGATGCGCAAAGAGGTGACCGCGCAGGGTCTCGAGATCGTCCGTGACCGCGCTGTTCGTCTCGATCATCGTCTGCTGCAGCTCGGCCGCATACACGCGCGGCGAGGACTCCAGCCGTCCGAGGATCTCCGTCGCCCGCGGCGCCGGCCAGCGCGTGGACAGATCGACGAGGTGGAACTCCTCTTCGATCCCCATCGTGAGGCGACCGCCGGCCGACGGCGCTCGGTTCTCGCCTCCGTTCGGCTCGCTAGATCTCGAGCGCTGAGCTTGCATCCTGTTCCTTCCTCGTGAGCCGGCTTCGCGCGGAATGCGAAGCCCATGCCGGGCCCAGAGGGAGGAACGCGTCTCAGTTCGAGAAGTTTGCCGTGTAACTGCCCCAGGCGTCGCCCGGCGATTTCCTGCTTCGGGAACTTCGAGGCCTGGATCAAGTCACCGATGCACTTGGTGACGTCCTCGTCGGACATCGAGGAGCCGTCGTCCCGCCAGACGCGGACGACGCCCGGGTTCGTGATCACGAACCGGATCTTCACCTCACCCGACGTGGACGGATTGCGCTTGACCCCCTGGCGGAAGCATTCGCGCGTCTTGCCGAGGACAGGCCGCACGCCCGCCAGCACGTCCTTCTGCGTCATCTGGTGGGAAGCCATCCAGGGGTCGTCGCTCGTCGCGGAGGCGAGCGGGTCGACCGGCGGGGACGCGGGCGGCGCGCTCGACGCCTTCTCCGCTGTCTCGGCTCCGGAGCTCGGGCTCGCCGCGGGAGCCTCGGACGACGGCGGCTGCGTGTTCGCGCGGCTGTCGTCGGCGACGGCCGGCTGCGGAGTGCCCCCGCCACAAGCAACGACCCCGAGGAGCATTGTCGCAAACCAACCCGAGCCTCGCATGCGCATGGTGTTCGGCGACCGCATGATCTACCCGCCCTTTCGCGGCGTGAAGCGTACGCCCCAACCGGGCCGAAGCCACGCGGTGGAACTTTCCATCACTCGATGTCGAGGAAGCCGCCGGCTCGCACGACGAACTGCGCGGGCGGGGACGGCACCGGCAGCACCTGCGAGAGCTCCTGCCCGTCGGCCGTGTACGCCACATCGTAGGCTTCCTCGTTGGAGTAGCAGCCGGTCGACACGCCAGCACACGGATCCGTGTTCAGGTAGGAAACGACGAGCGTGTCGTCGTCGCTCCATCGTAGGAAGGCGCCCTGCAGCGTGGCGACCAGCGACGTGCCTCGGTAAACGTTGGTCGCAAGCGGCCCGGGGCCATTCCCCGACGACACGGTCACGGCGACGAGGTCCCCCTGCGGCGAGAGACCGAGGCCAGGGCTGTCGGGGTACGAATCCGAGTAATCCCACGGTAGAGCCGGCGACGTCGCGATGGCCGCGTACACCGTCGCCCCCGACGGATTGGTCACGCTGACCCCGCCGGCCGAAGCGGTTGCAACGCGGGCGACGTCGCGGGCGGCCGAGACCATCGTCCCGGTCACGGTCCCGAGGACGTCGCCGGTCGCCACCGAGTACGTCGTGAGGGTCGTGCGGTTCTGGACGGATACGCGCGTGCCGTCGGCGGAGAGCACTGGCGCCGACAGCGCGGAGTCGGCCTCGAAGACGAGCGTGGCCGGCGGGTGGCTGTAGTCCCAGACCATGATTTGCCCCGACGCGGTCACGAGCGCCCCCGACGCGACACTCGAGAAGTCCTGCGCGAGGATCGCCCCGTGCGTGGCGTACGCCTGTCGCGGAGTGGTGTCGCCGAAGAGGGTGTCGTCGAAGATCGTCGCCTTCGCGCCCGCCACGAACACCGTGCCGTCCGCCGCGATGTTCAGCACCGCCTCGCCCGCGTACACGTTCACCGTCGACGCTTCGACTGTGGGCGAGGGCTCGGCCGTGGTCGAGGTGATGTGGAAACGCCAGCCTTCGGAGCTGACGAAATAGTCGCCCTGCGCGAACTGTGGGCCCACCATGCCATCCCCAGGCAGGGCGGTCCCGGTCGTCGGCTGACGCGTATCGAAGAGGACAGTCGCCGCCACGCCGGCCTGGAAGACCACGTACGGCCCCCACCCGCCGTAGCAGTACGTCCAGTCGTTGGCGCCGCGCGGGAAGCTCGCCACGAGGGTGCCTCCCGGTGAGAACACCTCCCCGTTGCCGTAGTGGCTCGTCTCGACGCCCGCGTCGTCAGAGCTCGTCGTCGTCACGACTCCGCAGGTGGCCGACCGATTGAAGAAGTCCGCTTGACCTTCGAGTGACGGTGCCGCCGTCGATCCATTCGCGAACGAATCGAACTGCTGATCGCAACCGAGGCCATCGGGCGCCGCGAGATCGATCGTGCAAGGGAAGGAGCCCACGAGGTCGCATGCAGAGGTCCCGCTTCGCTGCGTGCAGAGCTCCGGTCCGTCATGACCGGACCAGTAGCTCCACACGTAGCTCCCATCGCTGGCGAGCCCCGCGCCAAGGAGTCCGGTCGCGTTCGAGTCACCGGTGATGGTGGAGACGACCACCCCTCGGGTGCCATCCAGGACTTCGACGACGTCTCCCGCCGGCGCGTTCGCGCCCGTCAGTGCGACGGCGAACTGGGTCGTTCCCGCGCTTGCCTTGCCCGCGCCACTCGCGATGCGAGCGTGGGTCGCTCGGTCCCATAGCACCCAATCGTCGCTGCTGGTCGTCACCAGCGTCGTGGGAAACGCGAATCCGCCCGTCAGCGTCGGCTGGCCGTAGAACCATGGAAGTGTGGCCCCGAGGTCGGGGGCTCCCGAGCTCCGCGCGTCCACGGGCCCGCGTCCATCGTAGTCTCGTCGTTCGCGTCCGTGAGTGCCTGCGGCGCGTCTACCCCGGCGTCGACGGGCGTCGGCGGCGAGTCCGCGTCGTCGATGCAGCCGGAGACGGCGACTGCGACGTAAACCGGTGTGTGGACGACTCCACCGTAAACCGCACCAGCCAGAACCCGACGTAAGGAAGATGGCATGCGCCGAGTGTAGCGCGAGAATGACTACGTCCGGTGCGGAGAGGAACGTGCTAAAGGCGAGCCAGCACCGAGTTTTCATGGGGCCGAGGCGTCAAATAAGTCTGCCAACGCGCATCGCGGTACGTTGCGCTCTCCTGCTCCTCGTCGCGCTGATGGCGGCGGTCGTTCAGCCGCGAGACTGGATGGAAGCGCGAGGCATCACCATCGCGGCGATCGTCGCCTTGCTCATCGGCGAGCGGATCCTCCATTATCTTCGGTATCGCTAAGCATGGCCTCGACGACGGGGTTCGGCGCGGTTAAGTGACGCGAAGGCGCCCGCGCAGGACGTCGTGGATTCATTTCCGGTGATCGGAATGCCCACGCCGGCCGCGACGAGTTCCTCGTCCGCGAGCGCCTCTCCGGGCAACGTGGACGGCGGGTCCAGCCCGCCGTCCGCCCCGCGAGGGAGCCTCACGCCTCCGCTTCGACTCTCCTCCCCGGCCGCGCCGGACCCGCCGCGACGATCGCCTGCCGCAGCGTGTTCTGGAGATTGGTGTTCTGCGAGAGCGCCTCGCGCGACCTCTCGCGGCCGTTGCCGAGGGGCGTCCCCGCGAAGGACAGGTGGTTCCCGGACTTGTCGACCAGCCCGCGCGCAATGCCGAGATTGAGGAGCTCGCTGGCCGTGTCGATGCCCACGCCCCACCGAATCTCGAATTCGGCTTCACAAAACGGAGGCGCGCATTTGTTCTTTGCAATCTTGACCCGCGTCCGGCCGCCCACGGGCTCGTCGCCAATCTTGACCTGCCCGATACGCCGGACGTCGAATCTCATGCTGGCGTAAAACTTGAGAGCGTTGCCGCCGGTGGTCGTCTCCGGAGAACCGAAGGTCACGCCGATCTTCTGGCGCAGTTGATTCAAGAAGACGAGCGAGGTGCCTCCGCGGTACGCCACGGAGGTCAGCTTGCGGAGCGCCTGGCTCATGAGCCGCGCCTGGAGCCCCATGTGCGCGTCTCCCATCTCGCCCTCGAGCTCCGCCTTCGGCGTGAGCGCGGCGACCGAGTCGATGACGACCAGATCCACCGCCCCCGAGCGAACGAGCATCTCCGTGATGTCGAGCGCCTGTTCGCCCGTGTCGGGCTGCGAGATGAGGAGGCGCTCCGTCTCGACCCCGACGCCACGCGCGTAAGCGACGTCGAGCGCGTGCTCCGCGTCGATGAACGCCGCCACACCGCCCGAACGCTGCGCCTGCGCGATCGCGTGGAGGGCCAGCGTCGTCTTGCCGCTCGACTCCGGTCCGTAGATCTCGATGACCCGCCCGCGCGGGATGCCCCCGATGCCCGTCGCCAGATCCAGCGCCAGGGACCCCGTCGAGATGGCCGCGACAGGCTCCGGCTCCTCGTCGTCGCCGAGCGTCATGACCGACCCCTTCCCGAACTGCTTCTCGACCGCCGCCACCACGCCCTTGAGGGCGCGCATCTTGTCCGTGATTTGCTCCAGCATCGATTCTTCTCCTTGTCGCCGAGTGCGCGGCGACGGAGGCGAGAAGAGCGAGCGGCGTGCCCACGGTCGCGCCGGCAAATCGCTGCGGATTCACGCGGTGGGCGATGGCCGCCGACGGCAGGCGGGTGTCCGCGGACGATCGAGTCTGGGGGCGTCCTACTCTCCTCCGTGGAACCGGTCCCACGCCGGCCCCTCGAGTTCGCCGCCCGTCAGCACGTTCCCGGCTTCGTCGTACAGCTCGAAGCTCTCCTGCACGCCGCCCATGGAGGCGACCCCGTCCAGCCCGAGCAGCACCGTGTACAGGGCGTCCGTGAGCGCCCCGTCGAGGATCTCCTTCATCGTCGAGCGCTGAGATGCGCTCAGGCCGAGCGAAGCGATCCTGGCGCCCACGTCGTTCTCCCGCGACGCTTGCATGTAGGTGTCGAGCAGTTCTTGCTTCAGTCTGTAGAAGGCCTCGACAAATTCCGTGGGCGTCATCTCGTCTCCGTCTCCGTTGAAACTCACCGGAGCGTACCGCGGGCCACGCCCGCGCGGGACGAATCCGGGCGTCGATCGAGCACGCGCAGGCCGATCGCCTCCGCCACGTGCGCCGGCCGGAGCGAGCCTTCGCCTTCGAGGTCCGCGATCGTGCGCGCGACCCGCAGGATCTTCCCGTACGCGCGCGCCGACAGCGCGAGGCGCTCGACCGCCGACGAGAGCATCTTCGCGGCCGGCGCGCACAGCACCGCGACCCGCTCGAGATCCCGCGGAGAGAGGGAGCCGTTCGTCGTCGCGTCGACGTCCTTCCGCGACCATCGTTCGCGCTGGATGGCGCGCGCCCGCTCGACCCGGGCTCGAACGGTCTCGCTCGTCTCGGCGTTGGAGGGGCCCTGCAGCGCCGCGATCTCCACCGGGGGGAGCACGACGTGCAGGTCGATGCGATCGAGGAGGGGCCCGCTCAGCTTGGCGCGATAGCTGCGCAGCCGCTCGTCGGAGCACGTGCACCGGCCCATCGTGTCGCCGAGCCAGCCGCACGCGCACGGGTTGAGCGCGCAGACCACCATCGGGCGCGCCGGGAAGCTCGCCTTGCCCTGCGCCCGCGAGATCGTCACCACGCCGTCCTCGAGCGGCTGGCGCAGGACCTCGAGCGCCGAGCGCCGGAACTCGGGGAGCTCGTCGAGGAAGAGCACCCCATGGTGCGCGAGGCTCACCTCCCCCGGCCGCGGCCCCTCGCCGCCTCCCACGAGACCGATTCTCGCTCACCGTGTGGTGCGGCGCGCGAAACGGACGCGCGCGCGAGAGCCCTCGAGCCCCGTTGAGCATCCCCGCGACGCTGTGGATTGCGGTGACCTCGAGCGCCTCGTCGGTCGAGAGCGGCGGCAGGATTCCCGGCAGGCGCCGTGCGAGCATGGTCTTGCCGGCGCCCGGCGGGCCGATCATCGCGAGGTTGTGCGCCCCGGCCGCCGCGATCTCGAGCGCCCGCCGGGCCGCGCCCTGCCCGCGCACGTCGGCCAGGTCGTCGCACGGAAGGGGGACATGCTCTTCTTGCTGGAGCTCGGCCAGCGCGAGCTCCGACTGGCCGCGCAGCGCCTGCACGAGCTCCTCCACGGATCCCACGACCCGCACGTCGACGCCCTCGACGAGCGCGGCCTCCGCGGCGTTCGCGCGCGCCACGACGGCCCGGCGCACGCCGCGGGCACGAGCGCCGAGGAGCTGCGGCAGCACACCCCGCACGGGCTGCACCGTGCCGGCGAGGGACAGCTCGCCGAGGAAAAGCACGCCCAGGATGGACTCGAGCGGCGCCGCCTGGAGCGCGCCCATCGCGGCGGCCGCGATGGCCAGGTCGAAGCCGCTGCCGGTCTTTCGCACGTCGCCCGGCGCGAGGTTCACGACGATGCGGCACTCGTTGATCGCGAGCCCCACGAGGGCGAGCGCGCTCTTCACGCGCACGCGGCTCTCCCGAACCGCGGCCTCCGCGAGCCCTACGAGCTCGAAGAACGGCGGACCGCGCGTGGCCTCGACCTCGACCCGGACGAGCTGCGCGTGGAGACCGACGAGCGTGGCCCCGAGGGCGGTGGCGAGCATCGAGCCGCGGCGGTGCGACGAGCGTGCCGGGGCCGGACCGGACGAAAGGCGCGGAACTTCGACGAACGAAGACTGTCTTCGATGCAGCGACGGGGTGTCCGCGGACAGGCCCCGTGCCGTCCGCTAGAAGACGAGACCGAGGGAGCCATGACGAAGATTCAATGCCGCTGCGGGGCCGTGAAGATCGAGATCGAGGGGGCGCCCGTCGCGCAGTTCTTCTGCCACTGCGACGATTGCCAGGCCGCCTCGGGCGGCGCGTACGTCCCCATCGCGCTCTATCCGATCCCGGCCGTGCGCGTGATCGAGGGCACGCCGAAGGTGTGGAAGCTCAAGACGATGCCGCGCAGCTCGTGCTCGGAGTGCGGCACGCGCCTCTTCGCAGAGCCGCCGGGCGCCGGCCTTCGCGGGGTGGTCGGCGGGCTGCTGCCCGCCGGCTCGTTCCAGCCCGCCTTCCACATCCACTGCCGGTACGCGATGCGCCCCGTCCGCGACGAGCTGCCGCACTACAAGGCGCTTCCGGCCGGGTTCGGCGGGAGCGACGCGACCGTCGACTGGTGAGGGCTCAGGCCTCGAGGCACCGCGCGATATCCAGCCATAGCCTCTCGAAATCCCCCTGACGAAACTGCGAGTCCGACCGCATGACGTCGGCGCCCGTTCCGCCGTCGAAGCTCCCGACGACGTCGAGGTGATTGGCGAGCACGATGCCCTCCGCGCGCCCGTGGAGGGTCTGCGATCGGGTCGGGACGGCGCCGTCGCACGAGAGGTCGCTCTCGAGCGCCTCCTTCAGCGCGACGCGCTTCTCCTCGCGTACCCGGTGCGGGCCCGTGGGCTGCGGGCCTCCGAGCCGTTTGCGCACGGTCAGGTGATAGAGGCTCCAGTAGACGAAGCGACCGAGGGGGTCATTCCCGAAGTCGGGTGTCGGCGGCCTCGGGGACACGGTGACGTAGGAGTGGAGGTGCAGGGGATTCGGCGCCCGCGAGCTTCGCCTCGTCCGCCGCCATGTGCTCGAGGGACAGGTCGTCGTAGAGCCGCGTGTCGTCGTGCAGCTCGCCGAGAAAGCGCTGAAGCTGCGCCGCGAGCTCGTCCCGCTGCTTCGAATCGAGCTCCTTCCGAACCTTGCTGCGCGCCGCCTCCACCAGGAGGCGGCTCGGCACCTGGAAGAAGGGCGGCACCGACGCGCCCGCGCCCGCGATCAGCCGCAAGAGCCCCGCGTCGACGCTCCCATTCCGGAAGACCCCGAGCAGGGTCAGGTCGTAGGCAACGCCGAGGATCGGGCTGCGAAACCACGCGATGTGATCGACCACGGGCGACCCGCGGAACGGCGCCGCTATGGTGACGATCTTCGTGATCATCCTCGTCACCTCGTCGCGCTTCGCGGGGGAAGGACGATCGGGCCACTCGAACTTGGGATTCGCGACGTGGCGCGCGTCGAGGCCGCCGGTGCTGTGCCCCACGAGATGGACCCGGTCCGCGGTCACGGCCTGCGCCGCGTGCGGAAGCCTCACGCCGTACTTCAGCTTGCAGAGGGCCAGGTAGAGGCTCTCGGCGCGCTCCTCGAGGGAGCCGGTAGGCGGAGGTTCGTGCACGAGCACCGTGAAGCGCGGCTCGAGGATCTTCCGGACGCCCGCGAAGTACTCGAGCACCGGTTTGTCGACGGGACCCAAGGCGTTGAACCCGAAGATGCCCGGGATGAGGAGCACCACCGGCAGCTGCCTTCCCGTCATCGCCTCCCCCTTGCGCTGCAACGAGGCGCATACGAGCAGCGGCCACCGCGGCCGTCAAGGCTTCGCCCTCCCCCCCCCTTTCCCATCCCGCGTGACTTGCCGGCATCGATCAGCGCAGCGACCTCCGGGTGAACATCATCTCGAGGGAGATGCCGAGGCTCACGCGCGGGCTTGCGATGCAACGCCATGTGAGGCAGGCTGCGGCCTCGCTCGATACATGCAGCCGCCATCCAGCGGCTGCACGTGTTGGGACGCACCGGGGCGTCGGTCAGGGCTCCTGAGGGGACGGTCGGAGTCGCGAGCTTCGGGGGAGCGTGGTGAGCCAGCGACGAAGGCCCCGCACGAGGGTGCGCTCGAAGACCAGACGGTGCGCCGGCCACCGGCCCGGATAAGGGACGTCGACCACCTCGGCGGAGAGCTCCGCTCGCTCGACGGCCGCTCGCACGTGCGGCGCGATCCGCCGCAGGAGGATGACGACGACCTCGGGGCGCAGCTCGCGGAGCGTCGCCGCCAGGCGCTCGGTCCCCTCCTCGTAGAGCGCCCTGCGCCCTGCGGACGTCGTGCCCTCCACGGGACGGTGCGAGAGGTCTTCGAGATAGCAGCCGGCCTTCGAGAACCAGACGAGGAACTCGCCGTCGTCGAAGGTCAGGTCGAACGCCTTCTCGAAGACGCGCTGGACGACGCGGTGCCGGCTCGAGCCCGGTTCGTAGAAGAACGCGCCCGACGAGGGGGGCGCCTCGCCCACGAAGAGGACCCGGACGCGCTCCGGGCGAAACGACTCTCGAAGAGCTTCGTGGCCGAGCTTCGAAGGACTCATGATCGCCCCGGCTTCGATCGCGCTCTCGCCGGCCCAAGGCCGTCGCGCTCGAGCTCCTTCGCGAAGTAGTCGACGAACGCCTTCGCCGCGGGCGTCGCCTTTCCTCCGCCCGGAAAGACCGCGTGCACGTCGACGAATCCCATCGCGAACTCGCCCAGCACGCGCACGAGCGTCCCCTCCTCGAGCTCGCGCCGGCAGGCCCACAGCCCCGTGGATGCGATGCCGAGCCCGGCGATCGCCAGCGCGGTCGTGGTCTCGTTCGCGCTGGCCACGACGCGCCCGGCCCTTCGGATCGTCTGCCTCTGCCCTTCCCGCTCGACGTTCCATCCCTCCGGGCCCGAGCCGGGGGGACCCAGGACGAGGTCGTGCGCCTCGAGATTGCGCGGCCGCTCCGGCATCCCCGCGCGCTTCACATAGGCGGGCGCCGCGACCGCCACCCGCTCGTTTCGGCCCACGACGCGCGCCGTGGCCGTCGAGTCGGCGAGGGCGCCGAGGCGGAGCGCGACGTCGATGTCCTGCACCAGGAGATTGGGGCGCACGTCGGCGACGCGCAGGTCGACGCGGAGCGCGGGGTGCTCCACGAGGAACCGCGGCAAGCGCGGAGCGAGCTCACGATTTGCGACGCTGGACGGCGCGTGCACGCGAAGCACGCCGTTCAGTCCTTTCACGCCGCGTGCCGCGTGGTTCGCCTCGTCCAGCGCGGCGAGGATCGGCTCGACCCTGGCCAGGTAAGCCTTGCCCGCCTCGGTGAGCACGACCACACGCGTCGTCCGGCGGAGGAGCGGCGCCCCGACCTCACGCTCGAGGGACGCGATGAGGCGCGACGCCGACGGCTGCGACAGCCCGAGCTCGCGCCCGGACCGCGAGAAGCTCCCCGTGCGCGCGACACCGACGAAGAGCCGCAGGGCCGTCAGCGTGTCCGTCATGCCGGCAGGAACCTAGACGATCACGACGGTGCCGTCTCGCGCATAGGAGTTATCGATGCGCGTCATGAGTGGGCTCGAGCGGCGTGGTTAACCTCCGCGCCATGAACGATCTACGAGACGCATCCGTCCTCATCTCAGGAGCCCTCGGCGGCATCGGGCGAGCCACCGCGATCGCGTTCGCGCGCGCCGGCGCGAAGCTCATCGTCACGGGGCGGCGCGACGAGGTGGGCCAGAGGTTCGAGGCCGAGCTCCGCGCGATGGGCGCCGCGGCCGAATACGTGCACGCCGAGCTGACGCGCGAAGACCAGCTCGAGGGCGTGGTCGATCGCGCCGTCGCCCGCTTCGGCCGCCTGGACGTCGCGGTCAACAACGCCGGGACCGACGGCTTCCTCGGACCGCTCGTCGAGGCGACCGCAGAGCAGATCCGCGAGGTCATCGAGGCCAACGTCGTCGGGACCATGCTGGCCATGAAGTACGAGATGCTCGCCATGAAGCGACAGAAGGGCGGAAGCGTCGTCAACGTCGGGTCCATCTTCGGCCATCGCGCGGCCCCGATTGGCCTGCCTTACATCGCGAGCAAGTTCGCCATCGAGGGCATGAGCAAGGCGGCGGCCCTCCAGGGCGCGCCGGACGGCATTCGCGTCAACGTCGTGGCGCCCGGCCCCATCGAGACGGCGATGCTCGACCGCGTGACGGGCGGCGGCGACGGAAAGCGCGGCATGCTCGCCATGGTCCCCCTCGGACGGGCCGGAACGCCCGAGGAGGTGGCCGCCGCCGTCCTGTTCCTCGCCTCGCGGGGAGCGAGCTTCGTCAGCGGAGCGGTGCTGGGCGTCGACGGCGCCATGCTTGCTTGAGGTGGAGGACGAGCATGAAGCGAGAGGCCATTCGCGTCGAGCCGCTGGCCAATGTCCTCAGTGCCACGTGTACTGCGCGTCCGTGGAGAAGTTCGCGGCGGTCAACGCGGTGTACGCGCGAGACTTCCCGTCGACAGATTCGCTACAAGAGCCTCACCCGATCGGGCTGGATCCTGTCGGCCGGGCGACTTGATCGGGATGAGCGTGTGGCGCGACGGGGCGGCGGCCGAGGCCATGCGAGCCCCGGAGGGGCCTGCGGCCGCGTCGGGTTCGCGTGGTGCGCGACTATGCGATGTTCGATCGGCGAGAGGCTCCGCAGTACTACCCGGAGGCGGCGCGGAGGGCTTAGGCTCGACGAGCCCCGGATGGAACGCGAGCCGCACCTCTACGCCGTCATCGAGTACCCGTACGAGCCTCCGGCGTTCGCGGGCCCGTTCGGACCGCGGCCCTGGCCTGCCTTCGTGCGGCTCTCGGGAGAGACCCCGGACCGCGAGGTCGCGCTCGTCGTGGCCCGGTTCGCCGCGTACGGTGGCGGCGCGACGAGCCTCGCGGGCCTCGTGGAGGCGTTCCCGAACATTGCAGCGGGCGGCCTCGCGGCCGCCGACGAGCGCCTGACGGTGGGGTCCCTTCAGTGGCACGGCGCCGACTTGGCGTCGTCGTACTCGTCGCGCCGCCGGACCCACTCGTTCCCGCGGCGCGGGCCCTCGTCGCGCCCCTTCGGGACGATATCGAGATAGTGATAGCCCAAGTTGAGCATGTCGATGCCGCGCGAGTACGTCGAGTACGTGTGAAACATCTCCCCGGTCGCGGGGTCCTTGTAGAAGACGCTGACGCCGGGCAGCTCGGGGAGCGGAATGCGCGCGGGCGCGTAGTTGTATTCCCCCTGCCCGCTCGCGATCTCGTCCGCGGTGAGCGACACGCGGTAGTCGTGATTGAAGTCGCCGTCGCCGCTCGAGACCCACTTGAAGGTCCAGCCCATGCGCTTTCGATACGCCTCCAGCTTGTCCATCGGGGCGCGTGAAACGGCGAGGATGGTCACATCGCGATGCGCGAGGTGAAGGGCGTTGCGCTCGAGGTTATCCATCCAGAACGAGCACATCGAGCACGGTGCGTCCTTGGTGTACGGCGTCCGCGGCGAGGCGGTCTTCGGGTCGAACATCGCGTGGTAGACGACGAGCTGCGAGCGCCCGTCGAAGACCTGCTCGAGGCTCTCGGCTCCGCGCGGCCCCTCGAACACGTACTTCTTCGTCACGCGCTCCCAGGGCAGGTCGCGGCGCCGCGCGCTGAGCTCGTCGCGCAGCCGGGTGAACTCCTTCTCCTTCGCCAGCAGAGCCTTGCGCTCCGCGATCCACTCTTCGTGCGAGACGGTCCGGTGATTCGTAATGGTGCTCATCGCGTGGGCCTCCTTCGACCTGCTCTCCTTGTGGCACGCGCCGGGCGAGGCCGCGGAGTAACATCGGTGACGCGATCGGAGTCATGAGCGCACGGCGCGCCGGCGGGGGCGGGAGGCTG
Source organism: uncultured delta proteobacterium (assembly GCA_963797395.1). Taxonomy (GTDB): domain Bacteria; phylum Myxococcota_A; class Polyangia; order Polyangiales; family Polyangiaceae; genus Palsa-1150. The sequence goes on along the minus strand of CAWCPA010000006.1, from coordinate 445,272 downwards.
CATACGACCTCCCCGCGCGGACCCACCGGCTCGTCACGCGCGTTTTCGAACGAAGTTGAAAAGAATCGACAACCCCGCCGCGCTCGCGGCCGATGTGCCTTGTGAGATCGAAGAGGTCCGAATCGAATGGGAAACGAGCGGACACGATCGGTTGCAGAGGGTCCGAGCGCAGGCGTCCCCGGGCGCCGCAGAGGGAGAAACCGTGGCGTCATGACCACAGAAGAGCGTGACCATGCGCATATCCGGCGCGTGGCTGAAGACTTGCTCGTCGAGGAGAAGGCCGAGCGCCTCGAAGGGCTGAGTGAGAAGCAGGTGCTCGCCGAGCTACGGCATCTCGAGCGGCAGGGGCCTCGCAGGCCCTTGTCGGCGGCGAGGGCGGCACCCTTTCCCCGGCGCGCTCCGCGCTGGCTCTGGCTGGTCGCGGCCGCGCTCGCGGTCGGCGCCCTTTTCTTCGTCGTTGCGAGGCGGCAGGAGATCATCGCGTGGCAGCACCAACACGACGAGATCTCGCCGGATCTCGCCACGATGCCGCTGCCCGCTCCGGCCGGCTCCCCGTCGCCCGTAGAACGGGCGACCGCCATGCAGCGCGAAGCGGCCGCGGACTATGCGCGAGGCGACTTCGCGGGGTGCCTCGATGCGCTAGATGCCGCAGAGAGGCTCGATCCCGAAAGCCGCGACACCCCGAACGTCACTCAGCTCGCCACGCAGTGCTGGAAGGCGCGCGTGCGCCAGAGTACGGCGAAGGAGCCGTCGGAGTTGCCGAAGAAGCCGTGATGGAAGAGTAGACGAGGTGGGCGGGAGCCACGCGGACCATGGCCGCGACCGACCCCGCCCGCTAGACACCCGCCCATGACCGGCGCCACCCTGCCCCCCGAGCTCGCCGACTGGGAGTCCCGCGGAACCTACGTCCCCGTCAGGCCGGGATCGCACCGCGTGTACACGCAATCCGCGGGCGCCTCGTCCGCCGAGCCGCGGGACACGCTGCTGCTGCTGCACGGGTATCCCGAGTCGTCCTTCTCCTTTGCGCGGAACGTCGAGGCCCTGCGCCGGCGGTTCGCGCGCGTGGTCCTCGTCGACCTCCCCGGGTACGGGCTGAGCGACAAGCCGACCGTCGTCTCGTATTCGCTCTTCGAGCAGGCCGATGCCCTGCTGCAGGCCTGGCAGGCGCTCGGCGTGACGGGCGGTCACGTCCTCGCGCACGACATGGGCGACACGGTGCTCACGGAGCTCGTGGCGCGCGAGGTCCGTGGCCTCTTGCCTCGCTGGCTGACCGGCGGCTTCCCGACGCTGACGTTCACGAACGGCAGCATGGTGATGAAGCTCGCGCGGCTGCGCGTGGGCCAGCGGCTCCTGCGAGGTCCTCTGGGTCCGCTGCTCGGCAGGCTCGGAAGCTTCGAGGTGTTCGCGCAGCAGATCCGGAGCGCCAGCGGCGGCCCGATCGCGGAGCGGGACATCGCGCTCATGTGGGCGGCGATGCGGCACAACGGAGGGCAGGCCGTGCAGCACGGCCTCATTGGATACATCGGCGAGCGCCTGCGCTTCGAGCAGACGCGCTGGCTACCCGCGCTCGCCGCCACGCGCACGCCGGTCCACGTGTGCTGGGGCGCGCGCGACCGCGTGGCGCCGGCCGCCATCGCCCGGCACCTGAAGGACGACGTCTGTCCGGGCGCGCGGCTCACGCTCCTTCCGGCCGCCGGGCACTTCTGCCAACAAGAAGACGCGGCGGGGTGGAACGACGCCGTGCTTCAGTACTGGGCTGCCAACTCCTGACCGCGCGCTAGAGAGAGGGGCATGGACATCAAGCCGCCCGTGCCCCCGTTCACCCTCGAGAGCGCGACCCAGAAGGTGCGCCTCGCGGAAGACGCCTGGAACTCGCGCGACCCCGAGCGCGTCGCGCAGGTCTACACGCTGGACACGATGTGGCGGAACCGGGTCGAGTTCCCGGTCGGCCGCGACCAGGCCAAGGCGTTCCTCGCGCGCAAGTGGGCACGGGAGCTCGACTACCGACTGATCAAGGAGCTCTGGGCGCACGACGGAAGCCGCATCGCCGTCCGCTTCGCGTACGAGTGGCACGACGACTCGGGCAGCTGGTTCCGCTCGTATGGCAACGAGAACTGGGAGTTCGAGGAGAATGGCCTCATGCGGCGTCGCTTCGCGAGCATCAACGACCTGCCGATCGCCGCGGGCGATCGCAAGTTCTTCTGGCCGCTGGGGCGACGGCCCGACGAGCACCCGAGCCTGAGCGCCCTCGGGCTCTGACGCCCGCTCACCCCGGGATCACTCCGAAAGCGGCGCGACCTGCTCCGCGAGCGGGCTCGCGGCCACGACCTTCCCGGCGGCGCGGTCGAGCGTCACGTGCAGCGTGACCGTCGACTCCTTCCCGTCGCCGTTCAGATCGCTCCGCGCGATGATGTCGGCGCTCTCGCCGTCCTTCGCGGCCTTCACCTCGTACTGGAAGAACTGCGGCTCCGTCATCGAGAAGCCGATCTTCGCCCAATCCTTCCAGTCGGCGGGTTGCGACACGTACTTCTGGCCGTGCTGCATGGCAGCGGGCACCGGCGGCAGCGAAGTGAGCTTCAGCTTCGCGTGCTTCTTCGTGCCAGGCGGATCGGCCGCGGCCTCGTGCTCGGCCGAGGCCGAGAGCTTGTCGGCGATCGCGCGCACCGTCTGGCGGCCCTCTTCGACCTTGACCGCGAGCAGGTATCGGCGAACGGAGTAGACGCCCACGGTCGAGAGCATGGCCAGGTCGCGAGCCTGATCGTCGGCGGCCTCGTCGAGCTCGAAGGAGGCCTGCAACTGCGTGCCGCTCTGGGTCACCTTCACGGCGTCGAGCAGGTGGACGAGGGGCGGGTACTGCTTCGCGAAGTCCGAGTTGCGCGCCATGGCGAGAGCGACCTGCGCCTGCATCGACGCGCCTTCGGGCGCCGTGCCGCCGACATCGATGAGGAAGCGCTGGTCCGCCGCGAGGAGCGTCCCCCGCGCGGAGATGGGCGGGGCGCGGTTCTCGAGGCGCGCGGCCACGTACTGGTCGGTGTCGAGCGAGAGGTCCGCCAGCGCGGACGGGGAGCCCGCGCCCTTCATCGCGGCGGCCACGAGGACCGGCGGGCCGGCCACGACGACGTTCCCCATCACGGCCGCGACCCCGTTGTCCCCGAGGTCGAGCGCGCGCGACGCGCCTTCGACCTGCGTGGGCGTGCCGAGCGACACGCACACGTCCAGCGGCGGCGCCGCGTCGAAGCGCGCGACCCACACGAAGCCATCGTCCCCGCCGCCCACGGCGGCCTCGCTCGCGCCCTTCCACGCCGAGGCGGCGCAGATCCCGGACGGGGTCGCGGCGAAGTCGTTCAGCACCGGACCGAGCGCCCGCGCGAGCGATGCCGCGAGCCCGGTCCTTCGCAGGCCGGCGACGTCGACGTACACGGCGAGATCGGGCGGCTGCGCGAACGGCCACGCGCGGGCGAGGTCGGCCGACGCGACGCGCTTCGGCGGCGGGGCCGGCGGCTGCGCGGACGCGACGGGCGCGGGCGGCGGGGCGCTCGCCTGCGCGCCTCCGCAAGCCGCAAGGAAGATAAGGAGGAAGGGGAAATTTTGCATGCGCGGCAGGTTATTCCAGCGCCTTGGCGATCGTGTCGCTGATCTGCCGGCGGGCGTTCGTGAAGAAGAAGTGCCCGCCCGGCAAGATCCGGATCTCGCACGCGGCCCGCGTCTGCTGGCGCCAGCCCTCGAGCGTCTCGGGGCGGGTCTGCTTATCGGCGTCGCCCGCGAACACGGTGATCGGGAAGTCGAACGGTCCGGCGTCGGCGTACTCGTAAGACTCGAGCAGCGTGACGTCGCCGCGGATCGCGGGGAGGAAGAACGCGAGGAGCTCGGGGTCGCTGGCGATCTGCTGGGGTATGCCGCCGTAGCGCCGGTCCATCTCCTCGACGAAGCGCGCGTCGCTGAGGCCGGAGATGGAGCCCTCGCGCGGCGACTGCGGGGCGCGGCGCGCGGCGGCGAACAGGTGCACCGGCTCGCCCAGGCCGCCGGCCCGTACGGCGCGCGCGAACTCGAAGGCGATGAGCGCGCCGAGGCTGTAGCCGAAGATGGCGACGGGGCGATCGAAGAGCCCGCGCAGGTGGGTCTGGAGCTCGGCGAGCAGCGGCGGAAAGCTGGTGAGGAACGGCTCCGTGCGGCGATCGTCGCGGCCCGGGAGCTTCACCGCGCACAGCTCGATGCTCGCGGGAAGCTCGCGGTGCCACGTGGCGTAGGCGGTGGGCGAGCCGCCGGCGTGGGCGAAGCAGAGGAGCCGCGTCTTCGCGTTCGGTCGCTCTTCGAAGCACTTGTACCAGGGGTTCGGGCTCTTCATCGGCGGACCCATCATCGCTATCGCGCGCGGTGGCCGATTGACAAGCCTGCACCTCGGTCCCATGGTCCGCGGGTTCATCGGGGGACCATCGAATGCGCAGAGCAGCGACAGCGATCGCGACCGCGATCGCAGCAGCGGCCGCGTGCGCGCACGAGCGCGAGCCGCAGGCGCCTCCTCCCGCGGCGAGCGCGGCCGCGCCGGTCGAGAGCACGGTGCCACCACCGACGCCGGCGGCGTCGGCCTCGAGCGCGCCTGCGCCGAGCGCGGGGTTCGGCGAGGGGATGGTGCAGCCTCCGTCGCTTGCGCACGTCCCCGGGGACCTGCCGCGCGGCGTGTCCCCGGCGCTCTACGCGATCGCGGTGCCCGCCGATCGAGTGCCCACGCCGGAAATGGCGAAGCTCGGCGACGAGCTCTTCGACGACAAGCGGCTCTCGGTCGACGGGACGGTCTCCTGCTCGACGTGCCACGACCCGAAGATGGGCTTCGTCGACCACAAGCCGACCTCCGAGGGCGTGGGCAAGCAAAAGGGCCAGCGCAACGCGCCCACCGTTCTGAACGCCATGTTCAACGCGGTGCAGTTCTGGGACGGGCGCGCGCCGACGCTGGAGGAGCAGGCGAAGCTGCCCATTCTGAACCCCGTCGAGATGGGGCAGAAGTCGCCTGACGACGTGGTCGCCAAGGTGCGGTCGATTCCCGAGTACGGCGAGACCTTCCACAAGCTCTTCGGGCGCGACCCGACGTACGACGACATCGCGGCGGCCATCGCGAGCTTCGAGCGGACGAAGTACGCGGGCGACGCGCCGTTCGACCGCTTCATCGCCGGGGAAGAGGACGCGATCGACGCGCCGGCGAAGCGCGGCTGGGCGCTCTTCAACGGCAAGGGCCGGTGCACGAGCTGCCACGCGGGCAACGCGAGCTCGCCGCTCTTCTCCGACCAGAAGTTTCACAACATCGGCATCGCCGCGCACAAGCAAGACTTCACGGAGCTCGCGCGCAAGGCGCTCGGCATCGTGAAGACGGGCGACGAGAAGCAGATCGACGAGCTCGTCCTCCAGACGAGCTTCAGCGAGCTCGGTCGCTTCATGATCACCAAGAACCCGGCCGACATCGGCGCGTTCAAGACGCCGACGCTGCGCAACGTGGCCATCACGGGCCCGTACATGCACGACGGCTCGATGGACACCCTCTGGGACGTGATGGACCACTACAACAAGGGCGGCGTGCCGAACCCGTTCCTCGACGGCGGCATGCAGCGCCTCGGGCTCACCGAGGCCGAGATCGACGACATGGTCGCGTTCCTCGAGACCCTCACGAGCGAGTCGTACAGGGCGTTCGGGCAGAAGGAGATGGCGCGGCAGGCGTCGCGCAAGGGCACGCGACCGCAGCGCGACAGCGCGGTCGTGGCGGGCAAGAAGGGCGACCTCGGCGACGTCGCGCCCAACCCTTCCCCGGCCGACGGGCCGGCGAAGATCGGCGTGTACGGGCCGGTGCCGGCGATCGACGCGGGAGCGGGGCGATGAGCATCAAGGGCGTCGAGACGAAGTACATGGAGGCGCGCGACGCGCTCTTCGCGCGGCTGCGGCGCCTGTCGCGCCGCGACTTCCTCAAGGCGGCGGGCATCTCGGCGGGGGCCGCGGCGTCGAAGGGGCTGCTGACGCCGCACTCGTTCCAGCTCGTGGACGTGGCGCGGGCGGCGACGGAGGGGCCCGCGTTTTCGTTCGCGTACATCTCGGACACGCACCTCTACAAGCGCGAGCTGAACGACCGTTTCGTGCGCGCGATCATCAAGGCCGTCGACGACGTGAACGCGCTCGACCCGCAGCCCGACTTCGTGATCTTCGGCGGCGACCTCGCGCAGCTCGGGCAGAAGGAGGAGCTCGACCTCGGCGCGCAGGTCCTCAAGGGGCTGAAGGCGCCGGTGCACATGATGGTCGGGGAGCACGACTGGTTCCTCGACATGGGCGACCACTGGAAGGCCCTCTTCGGTGCGCCGTCGTACTCGTTCGACCACAAGGGCGTGCACTTCGTGACGCTCATGAGCGTCGTCGAGAAAGACTTCTGGACCGCGCGGAACATGACGCCGATGGAGCGCATGAAGACCGTGGCGGGGCTCGACAACTCCCTCCAGTCGCGGTTCGAAGTGGGCGACGAGGGCCGGCAGTGGCTCGCCGCGGACCTCGCGAAGATCGACGCGAAGACGCCGGTCGTCGTGTTCTCGCACTCGCCGCTCTACAAGTACTACCGAAACTGGAACTTCTGGACGGAGGACGCCGACGAGGTGCAGGCGATCCTCGCGAAGTTCGAGAACGTGACTGTGATTCACGGCCACACGCACCAGCTCCTCTCGAATCGCATCGAGAACATCAACTTCCACGGGATGCTCTCGACCGCATGGCCGTGGCCGTACGCGCCCTCGGGCCTGCCGCGCCTCACCGTGCAGATGAACCGCGCCGACCCGTTCAACCAGTTCGACGGGTGCGGCAACGGGCAGTTCGACGCGCTCTCGTCGGGGATGGTCGACGCGATCTACAACCTCTGGAACCGCAACCCCATCACGGTGCACGCGAGCTATCTCGCGTCGGGAGGCGCGCAGGACGCGCCGCCCGCGACGAAGCTCGTCTCCTACTGAGGAACGCGAACATGCGAAAGGCGTATGCGGTGGCGGCGGCGGCGGTGATCGGGGCGTCCGTCGGGGGCGCGGCGCTCGCGCAGGGCATCCGGCACCGGCTGCCGGCGGCGAAGGACGGCGACCTCGTCGTGGGCCTGTGCGACGGGGAGACGTCGGTGGTGGTCCCCGGCGCGAAGGACGGCAGCGGCCTCTCGCGCGGGCAGGCGCAGAGCGTGAGCGACGCGCTCATGGCGCAGTGGAAGCGCGCGCACCCCGGCTCGGGCTGGGAGGAGGAAGAGCGCCTCGCCCAGGCCGGTCCGCCCCGCGCGCAGGGCGCCCCCACGGCGCCGGCCTCCGCCCCGCCCGGCATCGGCCCGCAGGCTCCGAACGCGCAGGGGCCGGCGGCGGCGCCCGCGGGCGAGCCCCACATGGTGCAGCAGGGCCAGACCTACGGCGCGTACACGACGCGCGACGAGCAGATCTGGGCGGCGTCCACGCAGGCGTTCGTCGACGAGGGCAACCGCGTCTTCCACGACGCGAAGGCGCTCGGCGGGACCATCGCCGTCTCGTGCGACATGTGCCACCCGAACGCGGCCAACACGCACCCGGAGACGTATCCCAAGTACCAGGTGCAGCTCGGGCGGGTCGCCCTCCTCCGCGACATGATCAACTGGTGCATCGAGAACCCGGTGCGCGGAAAGCCGCTCGCCGAGGACGACCCGAAGATGAAGGCGCTCGAGAGCTACATCCTCGCGCAGCGAAAGGGCACGGCCCTCGACTTCGGGCGGCACTAGACTAGCACTACCTGGTCATTTTTCTCTTTCCATGCCGGTCGAGTTGGTCTCCATTGGGATGGGTGACCAGCTCGGACGGTTGGGAGAGTCGCTTCGATCGCTTCATGGCGCCGTTTTTGGACGCCTGGAGATTCAAGACGCGTAGGAAGTGGGCTCCGCTGTACCTGCGGGGGCTGCTGCTTCCTGGAGAGCGCAAGAGCATCGAACCGCTCGCGGCGCGTGTGGCGCCGGGGCACGACCAAGAGCTGCGTCACTTCGTCAGCGAGTCGGATTGGGATGACGAGGCTGTCGAGGCGGTGCTCTGGGAGAAGGTCGACGCGATGGTGGGCGGCGATGAGTCGTTTCTGATCATCGATGACACTGCGCTGCCCAAGAAGGGGAACGACTCGGTCGGGGTCGCACACCAGTACTGCGGGGCGCTAGGGAAGCAGGCGAATTGTCAGTCGCTGGTGTCGCTCACGCTCGCGAAGGACGACGTGCCCATCCCGCTGTCGCTGCCCCTTTACCTTCCCGAACCCTGGGCGAAGGACAATGAGCGCAGACAGAAGGTTGGCGTACCCGAGCAGGTCGTTTTCCGCGAGAAGTGGCGCATCGCCCTCGACGAGGTGAAGCGCCTCATCAAGGCCGGCGTCCGATTTCGCACCGTGCTGGGCGATGCCGGCTACGGCATCTGCGGCGAGTTGCGCAACGAGCTCTCGTCGCTCGGTCTGTTGTGGGCCTTCGGTGTGCTGCCGAATCAGCGCGCCTATCCGTCGCACGCAACGACTCGCATGCCTCGCCCCCGACGCGGTGGAAAACCGCGCAAGCATCGTGTCCCGACCCATGTGGACCGGAAGGCTGAGGAGATCGTCGAGGCGCTCGGTGACTCGGCATTCCGCACGGTGACCTGGCGTAACGGCACCAAGGGTCCTCTACGCGGACGCTTTGCTGCCTGTCGCGTGCGGCTCACGGATGGTCCGAAAGCTGCGCACGGCAAAGGTTTGCCAGGCCTTGAAGTCTGGCTTGTCTGCGAGCAGCGGGCGGATGAGCGGCGGTACTACGTCACCGACCACCCCGTGGAGACCTCGCTCCGCGACCTCGCGTTCGCGATCAAGGCTCGATGGTCCTGCGAGCAGGTCCATCAACAGCTCAAAGAAGAACTGGGGCTCGACCACTTCGAGGGGCGCTCCTGGCGTGGCCTGCACCATCACGCTCTGCTGAGCATGATCGCCTTCGCCTTCCTCCAGCGCGAGCGTCTCACCGAAAATAAAGCCGCGGCGTAGCAAGAAGGGTCACCTGAGAGCGACGCTCCCCTCGGTACGTCGCCGTCTACTTTTCCATCTTGTTACGCCGTGCCTGCGGTGCGGAGCCCCGGTGAAGCTGCTCGCGCCACCATAAAATGACCAGGTAGTGCTAGAGCGACCGTCGTTCCTTCGGAACGACGGCCAGCTCTAATTTTGCCCTAGTTTGGGAGCATCCGTCCTTTGAACGTTCCGTTCAAAGGACTCCTGCTCTAGAGGCGAGTCGGCCCGATAACTCGCTTCGCCCGGGACGGGCCAGCTCGACGCGCGGTCGACGATGGCGATTCGCAGGACGCCGTTCACCGGTGCGGCGCGATCAGGTACTTCTCGCCCGTCGCGCGACGCCCATAGGCGACGATCGCCTCGGGCCGCAGCGCCTCGGCGAGGGAGAGCTCCGCCGAGTACTTGCTGGCGAACGTCGTCTTGAGGCCGCGCGCGACGCGCTCCTGCAGGGGGCGCTGCGCCGCGGGGCCGATCTTCTGCAGGAAGAACGTGAGGAGCCAGCCGCCGATGCCGAACGCCAGGCCGAAGTTCCGCTGGAACTCGGTGGGGCTCGGGTCGAGGCCCCCGTAGATGTAGAGCTGCTTGTGCGTGAACGAGCCGTATCGGCTGTACTGGGTCGCGTTCCGGTTGAGGGCGACTTCCATCGACGTGAGGATGCGCCCGCCGAGCTTTCCGCCGCCGATGGCGTCGAAGGCGATCGTCGCGCCGGTCTTCGCGATGGCCTCGGTGAGGTCTTCGAGGAACGTCGGCGCGTTCGAGTCGAGCACGTACTCGGCCCCGAGGTCCTTCAAGAGCTCGACCTGCTCCGGCTTGCGGACGACGTTGACGAGCGGGACGTTCTCCTCGCGGCAGTAGCGCACGAGCATCTGCCCGAGGTTCGACGCGGCGGCCGTGTGCACGATGGCCTTGTGGCCTTCGCGCCGCATCGTCTCCACCATGCCGACCACCGTGAGCGGGTTGACGAAGCTCGACGCTCCCTCGGCCGGAGTGGTGCCGTCGGGCAGCGCGAAGCACTGCTCGACCTTGACGTTGCGGTACTCGGCGTACATGGCTCCGCCGATCGCGGCGACGGTCTTGCCGACGAGCGCCTGCGCGGCCGGAGACGATCCGGCGCGCACGACCACGCCCGCGCCCTCGTTGCCCGCCGGCATCGACACGCCCACGCGCGCGGCCAGCGCGCGCATCGCGGTCTGCGGGAGCGTGGCCGTGACGACCGGCCGCGACGCGGTGCCCGACGCCTCGAGCGTCGAGAGATCGGCCGGCCCGAGGAGCAGCGCCAGATCGGACGGGTTGATCGGTGCGGCCTCGACGCGAAGGACGACCTCGTCCGCCGCGGGCTCGGGCACGGGCACGAGGGCGAGGGAGAGCTCGAGGACGCCCTCGGGTTTGACCAGCGTGCGGAGCTGAAGCCCGGTCCTGGCGGTCTCGGTGCTCATCGTGGGTCCTCCACTCCCTGGCATATGCCCTAGCGGGCCGCGTCCTTCGTACGAAGCATGCGGCGGCCGTCGCGCTCGTACCAGAGGGCATGCTTGTCTTCGTACGGGATCGTACGAAGGACGATGGCCTTGAGCTCGGGATCGCGAACCTTGTGGGCGAGCTCCCGGAGGTGACGCGCCGCGGCGGCCTCGGTGTGCGAGAACGCCACGAGCTTTCGCTTGAGCGGCTGGCCCTTCAAGAAGAGCTCGAGCGGCGGGACGACGACCGTCTGGTACACCATCGGGTTCGGCGGCTCGTGCCCGCGGGCGCGCAGCCACCCGGTGTACCAGTCGGCGTGGTCGTGCTCCTCGCCGGCGAAGTGCGCGAACGTCTCGCCGACGTCGCGGTTGTCGACCTTGGCCGAGAAGCGGTCGTAAAAGATGCCGCCGAGGCGCTCGGCCAGGAAGAAGATTTTCGCGAGCCGGATCTCGTTCACGAGCGGGACCATAGCGCAGGCCGCGGCGACGCGCGCCGCGGTCCCGTATAACCTCCTCAGCGTGCCCGCCTTGCCCTCGAAGACAAGCCTGAAAGAGGAGCTCCTCCGGATCATCGCGGGCGACCTGGCCGTGCGCGAGCGGGCGTGGCGCGCCGCGCACGAGGGCGCGACGCACGCGGAGGCGAAGCCCGAGAACGACAAGGACACGCGGGCCCTCGAGATGTCGTATCTCGCGCGTGGAGAGGCCGCGCGCGTCGACGAGCTCCGCGCCGCGCTGGCCGACGTGCAGGCCATGGTGGTGAACGACGTCGAGGGCGACGGCCCGGCGCGTCTGGGCGCGCTCGTCGCGACCGAGGAAGAGGGCGAGGCGCGCACGTTCTGGATCGCGCCGCACGGCGGGGGCGCGAAGCTCTGCGACGGCGCCGTGCAGGTCGTGACGCCGAAGTCGCCCCTCGGGCGCGCGCTCCTCGGCGCGAAGACGGGCGACGAGTGCGAGGTCGTCCTCGCCGGCCGCCGCCGCGCGATTGAGATCGTTCGTATTTAACTGAAAACCGGCCTGCCCGCTATTGGGCAGTTAAATGACTATGGATCGCGCGTCGCGGCCCACGGTACTTGAGGCGCGTTCGCCGGCCCTTCCGGGGGAGGATCCATCTCATGAAATTTGTTTCGTTCGAACGACTCGGTTCGATGCGCGCGCACGTGTGTCGGCTCGCATGGGCATTCGCGTGCATCCTCGCCGTGTTCTCCAGCGCGTGCGGCCAGGCGCCGCCGGCCGGAGAAGCCACCGAGTCGACCGCGGAGGCCGTCGGAGCGGGCCCGGCCGCCATCGCTCCGACGCGTGCGTCGATCCCGGTCGGCGTCACGCAGCAGTTCACGGCTCCCGCGGGGGCCGTATGGTCGGTGGATGATCCGAGCGTTGCGAGCGTCAGCTCCACCGGGCTCGCGACCGGTCTGCAGGCCGGGAAGACGAAGGTGAGGGCCACCGTCGGGGCCGAGGCCACGGCGGCGGCGCTCGTCGTGACCGACGCGACGCTCCAGGCGATCGCGGTCTCGCCGCAAAAGGAGACCCTCACGCTGACGAAGACGGTCAAGTCTCTGCCCGCGAAGGCGTTCCTCGCGACTGGTCTCTTCCAGGACGGGGAGTCGTCGCAGAAGTTCCCCCTCGATGCCACGACGACCACCTGGACGTCGAGCGACGTCGGGATCGCGACGGTCTCGCCTTCGGGAGTGCCGACCGCGGTCAGCCCCGGCACCGTGCAGATCACGGCGACCGATACGGTGAGCGGCGTCTCGGGCAGGGCCATGCTGGTGGTCAGCGGGAAGGCGCCGACCGGCGTCACCCTGAGCCCGACGACCGCGACCCTGCCGGTCGGCTTCGCGCAGGCCTTCACCGCGACGGGCCTCATCGGCAAGGCGAAGGCGACGCTCTCCTCGGCCGACATCGTGTGGTCGGTGGACGATCCAACCGTCGCGACCGTGACCGACACGGGCCTCGTCGAGGCGCTCGCGACGGGTCGGACGAGCGTGCACGCGACGGACGTCGTCGCCGGCGTCTCGGGCGCGGCGACCATCGTCGTCGTCTCCGGCGGAGTCGGCACGATTGAGGTGTCCGTCGCGAGCTCGGGCGGCAGCGGCGGCGCCGGGCCGAAGAAGCTGCCGTCGAAGACGCCGGAGCTCTCGATCGGAGCCACGCTGCAGCTCGAAGCCACCGCGGTGGTGGACCTGTCGAAGCAAAAGCTGCCGCTGGCTCCCGAAACGACCGTGTGGGCGACCTCCGACGAGTCGCTCGCGACGGTCTCGAGCACCGGCGCGGTGACCGGCGTCTCCACGAAGGCGGGCAGCGTGACCCTCACGGCCACCGACACGAAGAGCGGAAAGAGCGGGACGATCGACCTGCGAGTCCTCGCCGCGCCCCTGAACTCCGTGGAGATCTCGGACTCGGACCCCGCGCAGCAGGTCGTGCGCAAGGGGACGGCGACCACCTATCGCGTGCACGAGGGGGCCACGCAGGCGTTCGTGCTGACCGCCGTGTACGGCGCCAGCAAGGCCACGTTGACGCAGACCGCGAGCGCCGCCTGGACGACCTCGGATTCCACGATCGCGCTCGTCTCGAACTCCGGCGCCAGCGCAGGCGAGGTGACGGGCCTCAAGGCCGGAACGGTCACCCTCACCGCGGTGTTCGAGAAGAAGAAGGCGCAGACCAAGATCACGGTCTCCGCCGCGAAGATTGTCTCGATCGCCGTCTCGCCGCTGACGTCGGCCGTCGCGCGCGGCCTCACCGAGCCTCTCGCGGCGACCGCCACGTACAAGGACGGGACCGTGCAGGACGTCACGCGCTCGGTGACGTGGATCACCTCGGCGCCGTTCGTGTCCATCTCCAACGCCGACGCGACGAGCGGCCTCGCGACGGCGATGGACGTCGGGACGGCCGTCGTCAGCGCGACGGACGACGCCGACGGCGTGGCCGGCAACGGCTGGGTCACCGTCACGGACGCGACCCTCGCGTCGCTCTCGATCACGCCGCCCGGGGGCACCCTCGAGCAGAACCAGCAGCTTCAGTACCGCGCGACCGGCGTCTATTCGGACTCCACCGTGAAGGACCTGACGAGCGCCGCGCTCTGGACCTCGAGCGCCCCGGACGTGGCGACGGTCTCGAACGGCACCAGGACGAGCGGCCTGGTGAGCGCGATTGGGGCGGGTAGGACGACGATCGGCGCGTTCGACCCCACCACGGCGATCAGCGCGCCGGACGCGCTCCTGACCGTGAACGCGGTGACGCTGGCGTCGCTCGCGATCACGCCCGCGTCCGCGTCGATCCCCGCGGGCTTCAGCCAGGCCTTCACCGCGACGGGCACGTACAGCGACGGCTCGACGCAGGACCTCACGAGCGCGGTGCTCTGGAGCGTCCCGAGCGGGACGGCGACGATTGGCGTCGGCACGGGCGTGGCGACGGGGCTGGCGGCGGGCGCCAGCGCCATCCAGGCCGTCGACGGCGACACGGGGTTGACCGCGACCGCGACGCTGAACGTGACGGCCGCGGTGCTCACGTCGATCCGGGTCGCCGGGGCGGCGCCGGCCGTGCCGGTGGGCGCGACCGACGCGTTCACCGCGACGGGGGCGTTCAGCGACGGCTCGACGCAGGATCTGACGGCCAGCGTGACGTGGAGCGCCGCGGATGCGTTCGTGACGATCTCGAACGTGCCCGGGAGCAGCGGCGTCGCCACGGGCACGTCGGTGGGGTCGACGACGATCATGGCCACCGACCCGACGACGGGGCTCGCCGGAACGGCGCCCCTCTCCGTGACGGGGGCGACCCTCGCGTCGATCGCCGTGACCCCCTCCGGGTGGACCCTCGACGTCGGCGACAGCCAGCCGTTCGACGCCGTCGGCACCTACAGCGACGGCTCGACGCAGGACCTCACCGCGGAGGTCACGTGGAGCTCGAGCGACTCGACGATCCTGTCGATGTCCAACGATCCCGCGAGCGCGGGCCTCGGCACCGCCCTCGAGAGCGGCGAGGTGAGCGTCACGGCGACCGACCCGGCCACCGGCGTCTCCGGCGTCGCGTACGCGTTCGTGACCGGCTCGGAGCGCTCGGCGGGCTTCTTCGAGAGCGACGACAGCGCGACCTTCGTGACGACCACGATCCCGGCGTCGAGCCAGTCGTTCACGGTCATCGTGAGCGGCACGCCGCAGCCCACGGTCTCCGAGAGCGGCGCGCTGCCGAGCGGCATGAGCTTCGACCCGTCGACCGCCACCCTGAGCGGAACGCCCGCGGGCGGCACCGCCGGCACCTACGACATCACGTTCATCGCGGAGAACGGGCTCGAGTCGACGCAGGACTTCACGCTCCAGGTCTCGGGGACGATGCCCAACCTGACCGTCCCCACGCCCTCGTCGCAGCCCTACGGCATCGCGGCCGGCCCCGACGGCAACATGTGGTTCACGGAGTACGGGGCGAACCAGATCGGCGTCGTCACGACGGCCGGCGCGTTCACGGAATACCCGATTCCGACGGCGAAGTCCGAGCCCGAGGGCATCGCCGCAGGACCCGACGGCAACGTGTGGTTCGTCGAGTTCGGCGGCAACAAGATCGGCCGCATCACGCCGGGCGGCGCAATCACGGAGTTCACCGTGCCGACCGCCGGCTCCGGCCCCACCAACGTCGCGCTGGGCCCCGACGGGAACCTCTGGTTCACCGAGTGGTACACGTCGAGGATCGGCGTCATCACCCCCGCGGGCGCGTTCACCGAGTACACGATTCCGACCGCGAAGTCGTGCCCCTCGGGGATCGCGCCGGGCCCCGACGGCAACGTCTGGTTCACCGAGGCGCAGGGCAACAACGTCGGCAGCGTTACCCCGAGCGGCGCGTTCACCGAGTACCCCATCCCGAGCGCGGGCGCGTCGGCGTTCCAGATGACCCTCGGCGGAGACGGCAACCTCTGGTTCTCCGAATGGGGCGCCGGCAACGTCGCGAGCCTCACGACGGGCGGAGTGATCACCGAGTACCCCATCACGGGGACGCTCGACACGCCGCCCTTCCCGGACGGGATCGTGGCCATGTCCGACGGCACCGTGTGGTTCACCGACGCCAACAACGAGACCATCGACCTGCTGAACGGGACGATCGTCCAGTACGCGACCGACCCCAGCACGATCGTCGAGAACTTCGGGCTGGCCTATGGCCCCGACGGGAACCTCTGGTTCACGGCCTACAACGGGAACGTGATCGGCCGGGTCAGCCCCTGAAGCCGTCGAACGTGGCGAGCCCCTCGCCCCGCGCGTACGCGTCGACCCAGGCGCGCACGAAGGGCGGGTCGGGCTCGCCCGAGGGGTCGTAGGCGGGCCCCGCGTAGCGGAGGAGGCGCGGCGCGACCGCGGCCACGAACTGCACGCGGAAGGCGTGCCGCCGGAGCCGCGAACGCAGGCCGCGCACGCCGTCGACCTCGAGCAGGTACGTCGTGACCGGATCGAGGTCGAGCAGCATCTGCTTCACCGCCGCGCCCAGCGCGCGGACCCGCGACGCGCGCGCCACGCCCGACGCGCGCAGCACGTCGAAGGCGACGCTCTTGTGCTCAATCTCCTCGACCGCGTGCCACACCATGAGCGCGGCGAAGTGGGGATCCGCCCCGTCGAACCACCGGCGCGCGTTCCGGAAGAGGAACCGCGACAGCTCCCCGGTGATGGCCTCGCACGCCGCGGTGAAGGCGAGCCGCTCGGCGAGGGGCGACGCGCGGCGTCGCTCGGCGAGGGCGCGCTGCAAGGTCCGCTCGAACTCCTCGACGCGCGGGTAGCGCCTGCGAAGCACGCGGTTATATCGCCCGTGCTCGCGCGAGTGGTTCGCCTCCTGCGCGCAGAAGGCCTGCGCGTCGGCGCGAAGGCGCGGGTCGGCGACGGCGCGCGCGCCTTCGCGGACGGCGTCGATGAAGTGGGGCTCGAGATACGGGAGCGCGAGCTGAAAGGCGTTGAGCGCGTGGCTCACTTCGGGCAAGCGCGGGTTCCAGAGACCTCCGCGCCCTCGTTCGAGATCGAAGTCAATCGCGCGCACGCGAATCTCGGACGCGGCTTCCATCGGTGCCCCTCCCAGGCCAGGGTGTAGCCCGACGGGCAATGAGCGCTTTACCTGGGTGCCGAAGTCGGTTCTGATGGGTCTGGTAGTCGGGGTGGGGCCAGCAGTTCACTCGGGGGATCCACAAGGTCCAACGTCGATTGCTTCGGGAAATCCAGGGGGTACTGCGGCGGTGGGTCGTGGCGCTCCAGCGGGGTGTCCGCGCCGCCTTGATGGCCCTGGGGTGCGTCGCCGCCGCCACGGGGTGTCCGTCGCGGCCGAAGCCGGGCGAGGCCTGCCGCGTGCCCGACCAGCTCGTGTGCGCCGCGAGCAATCGTGGGCTCGTGTGCGACCCGCCCGCCGGCAGCGCCTCCGCCGAGGCCAGCACGCCGGCGCCGCGCGCGTGGACCGAGGTCGCCTGCAAGGGCGCCCGCGGCTGCGCGCGCGCGGGGGACGACGACGCGTGTGACGACACGGTCGCGAGCGAGGGCGACCCCTGCCCGCGCTCCCCTCCCCTCGACTACGCGTGCGGCACGGACCACGGAAGCGCGCTCGTGTGCCACGACGGCCGCTTCTCGCTCTGGCGCCGCTGCCGGGGGCCCGAGGGCTGCCGGGTGCTCGATGGACGGAACGTGCACTGCGACACGTCGCTCGGCGAGGCGGGCGACCCGTGCGAGCGGCCGGGGACCTTCGCGTGCTCGGTCGAGGGGAACGCGATGCTCGAGTGCGACGGCAAGGCGCTCTCGCTCGTGGCGTCGTGCAAGGGCGCCAAGGGGTGCTTCTTCGAGCACGGCGAGCCCGGCGCCGAGCCTCACAAGGTGGAGTGCGACGACAAGATCGCCGACGACGGCGACCCCTGCATGCAGGACCGGCGTATCACCTGCGCCACGGACCACAAGTCGGAGCTCGTCTGCGACGGCCACAAGTTCGCCAAGAAGCGCGACTGCGCCCACGCCGACTGCCGCGTCGAGGGCACAGAGCTCTTCTGCGACTGAGCCCCTCTAGACTACACGGCGGTGCAGAAGTAGGCGTTCCGGCGGCCGTTTCCCCGGAGTACGGCCCCGCGGAGCTCGCCGGAATGGGAGCATTTCCATGGACGAGCACAGGGGCGGCGTGATCAAAAACTGGGGATGATCCGCCGACGCAACGGGCAGCGATCACTCTGGGACGCCGTTCTCTTCGGGGCTCCCGACCCGCGGGAGCTCATGGAGCCGAAGCTGCGACGCGTCGACGAGCTGCTCGATGACGACGCGCTCGTGGATGGGGTGCTCGAAGCGATGCGGGGGCGATTCGCGCAGAGCAGTCGTCGCGGACGCTATGGGACGCCGGCGGAAGTGGCGCTCCGCATGTTGGTGCTCAAACACCTGAAGGGGTGGAGCTACGAGCAGCTGCAGTGGGAAGTCACCGGCAACCTCGTCTACCGGCACTTCTGCCGTATCGACGGTGGCACAGTGCCGGACGCAAAGACGATGGTGCGGCTCGGGCAATTGCTCGAAGGCGATGCGCTTCGCGGCTTGTTCGACCGCGTTGTGCAGCTGGCCGCCAAGCGCCGCGTGACGCGCGGCAGGAAGATGCGCGTCGACACGACCGTGGTCGAGACGCCAATCCGATATCCGAGCGACTCGCGTCTCTGTGAAGACGTGACCCAGGTTCTTTGTCGTGAGGTCGAGCGTGCGCGGTCCGAGGGGGTGACCGCGCCCCGTGGCTTTCGCAACGTGCGGCGCAGCGTCGGTCGACGCCAGCGTGAGATCACGCATATCTCCCGACGCCCCGTCAGCCGGGACGCCAAACGGGCCGCGTTGCGAAAGCCCTACCGCGGCCTGCTCGCGACAACCCGGCGCGTGCTCCGACAAGCCGAGCAGACGGTGAAGCGCGCGCGGCGCCGATGGGAGAGTCTTTCGGGACGGGCACGCCGCGGCGTGCGCACGATGCAGCGAATGATCCTGCTTGGGCGACGCGTCGTGGCTCAGACCAAGCTGCGCATCTTCAAGGGCGTCACCGACTCAGCGACCAAGCTGGTCAGCGTGTTCGAGCCGGCCACCAAGATTTTGCGGCGCGGCAAGGTGCACAAGCCCACGGAGTTCGGGCAGATGGTCAAGGTGCAGGAGGCCGAAGGCGGCATCGTCACCGATATCGCGGTCGTGACCGAGCACGACTCGAAGCTGCTCGTCCCTTCAGTGGAACATCACAGGCAGGTCTTCGGTCGCGTGCCCCGAGTCGTCGCCACCGACCGTGGCTTCTTCACGTTGGACAACGTCCGTGACGTCGAGACGATGGGCGTTCGATGCGTCGCCGTCCCCAAGCCGGGTCACCGGTCACCCGCATGGCTCGCGCGCGAACGCAGCCGCCCATTTCGACGAGCAAGGGCGTGGCGGGCCGGCGGCGAGGCGCGCATCGCGCGCCTCAAGCACACCTTCGGGATGCATCGAACACGCTACCGCGGCGACAGCGGAGTCGCGCGTAGCGCCCTCTGGGCGGGCATCGCGAACAACCTGATGGCGATCGGACGCCACGGCGGCTGACGAATCAGCAGGCTCTCGCAACGGCGAAAACAAGCGGGTTTGCCCTGACGAGCCGCCTCTAGACGGCGCTGGGGCCCTCCGCGAGGTCAATTCTGCACCGCCGTGTAGACTAAGACTAGGGGTGGGGGATGAGGTGGCCGAACCAGGCCGCGGCGCCGGCGGCCATCACGACGACGAGGGCGACGACGACGCCGAGCTTGCCGCTCTTCTTCGGCTCGCCCGCCATCGGCAAGATGGCGGCGGGCGCGGGCGGCGGGGAGCTCGCGGAGACGGGGGACGTCGCGGGCCTCGGCGTGGCCGGCGCGACGGGGGCGCGCGGCGAGGGCGGCTCGTCGTCCTCGAGGGCCGCGAGGTTGCCGGCCATGATGTCGAGGGGCAGCGATGGGCGCGAGGCCCCTTCGGGCTTCTGCCCGACCGCGATGTCGTCGATCCACGAGCCCACGTCGACGGCGCCGCCGCTGACGGTCGGCGGCTTGAGCGGCCCGGTGATGGTCGACGTGTCGATCGGCTTCGCGCCGCCGCCCGGGGAGGCCTTGTTGTCGTCGGTGAGCGAGGTGAACTCGAGGAGCGCCTCTTCGATGAGCTTGTCGATGATGCTCGCCTGCATCGGGCGGTGCCGCTGCCGCTCCTTCATCGCGCCCTGCACGAGGCTCGCGACGTCGAAGGTGCTCACCGGCACCGCGTGCTTGAACATGAACTTCGACAGATCGAGGCCGAGATCGCGCGCGGTCCGGTAACGCTGGTTCGGGTCGCGGGCGAGCGTCTTCATGAGGATGCGCTCGAGCTCGGGCGGCACCTTCTTGTTGATCTGCGAGATGCTCGGGACCTGCGCCGCCTGCACTTTCTTGACGGTCTGGAAGTCGGTGTCACCGAGGAAGAGGCGCTGGCCGGCGAGGAGCTCCCACAAGATGATGCCGACCGCGAAGATGTCGGTGCGGGCGTCGACGTCCTGGCCCATGGCCGCCTCGGGCGCCAGGTACGAGAACTTGCCCTTGATGATGCCCGGCTCGCTTCGTTCGAGCTGGCTGTTCGCCTTCGCGAGCCCGAAGTCCACGATCTTCACCTCGCCGTGCTTCGTGATGAGCACGTTCGGCGGGGACATGTCGCGGTGGACGATGTGGAGCGGGACGCCGTTCGGGTCGGTCAGCTCGTGGGCGTACGCCAGGCCCTTGCACAGCTCGAGGGAGATGTGGACCGCGGCCTCGACGGGGAAGTCGCGGCCGCTCTTCTTGATGTGCTCGATGATCGCCTTGAGGTTCGCCCCGTCGACGAACTCCATGACGATGAAGAACGCGCTGTCGCCGACGCCGATGTCGAAGACCTGCACGCAGTTCGAATGCGAGAGCTGCGCCGAGAGGCGCGCCTCGTCGAGGAACATCGAGATGAACTTCTTCTTCGACGAAAGGTGCGGCAGGACCCGCTTGATCGCGACCTGCTTGCGGAAGCCCTGCAGGCCCTCGCTCTCGGCGCGAAAGACCTCCGCCATGCCACCCGATTCGAGCTTCTCGACGACGCGATACCGTTGCTGGCTGTCGGACATGGGTCAGGCGGCCTCGCGGCCTCACCCATAAGGTTGCCATCCACGGCGCGGGGGGGTCAAGGAGCCGGGCCCCCGAGCGGGGTCGAAGCCGGGCCCTCGGAGCCGGGCCGGCTATCCCGCGCGCTCGCCGAGCACCGGACCGCTTCTTTGCCGCGACGGCTCGTTGACACGGCACCGGCTTCAAAGGATTCTCGCGCCCGCGACGGATGAGGCGCGCGGGCCGTTCCCCCCGCCGGCCCTCGTCCCCCCGCGTGTTCGTACCCCCCTCCGAAGGCCCCCCCGTGGACAACGACTTCGAGAACGCGAAGAAACTCGTCGAAGAGACCATTCGCAAGATCGGCCTCGATCCGTCCACCTGCAAGGCGTCCGCGGGGACCGAGCACCAGGTGGCGTGGACCTTCAAGCGCGGGAGCGCGCAGATCCTCGTCATGGTCACCAAGCGCGCCGACGAGGGGGTCACCTACCTCCGCGTCGCGTCGCCCGTGGTGACCGTGCCCGCCGACGCGGCCAAGCAGGCGGGCTTCTTCCGCAAGCTCCTCGAGCTCAACGCCGCCGGGCTGGCCAACGCGGCGTTCGGCCTCATGGGCGAGCGCGTCGTCGTGGTCAGCGAGCGGCCCACGGCGGGCCTCGACGCGGTCGAAGTCGACCAGACCGTCCGCCACCTGGCGGCCGTGGCCGACACCTTCGACGACCGGTTCGAGAAAGACTTCGGCGCCACCAAAGCATGAGGCGCATGAGGCGCGTGTCCCACTCGCGGCAGCGTCGATTGCGCGGGGTCGCGAGGCCCGGTCCGTGGACTGCGGCGGCGGCCGTGGCGGCGGCGGCGGCCCTCGTCTCGGGGGACGTCCTCGCCTGGGACGCGGACGTCAACTTCGACACCGCGGCGCAGTTCTACGACGTCCGCTCGCCGGCCCCCGCGGCCAACGGCGACGTCACGGTGCTCGAGCGGCGACGCCTGACGTCCACGCTCGGCCTGGGCATCTACAACCTGCTCGAAGCGCCCATGGGCGACACGCGGGCGCCGGACCTCTCCATCCGCGCGCGCGTCCGCTACGACGCCGACTTCGGCGTCTCGAGCATGGAGACCGACTCGACGAACTTCCAGTCGTTCCTGCCGGGCCTCCACGAGCAGCAGGTCGACCTGATGTACGCGTACGTCGAGGGGCGGCGCTTCCTGAACGGGTGGCTCGGCTTCAAGGCGGGCCGGCAGTACGTCACCGACGTCCTCGGCTGGTGGGCCTTCGACGGCGCGGAGGTCAGCGCCACGACGCCGTTCTACGTGAAGGCCGAGGCCTACGGCGGCCTCGAGGAGCGCTCGGGCCTCGCCCTCAGCACCCCGCGCTTCGAGGCCGAGGGCGTGTGGCGCGGCAACCGCTCGGGCTTCGACGACAACCTCTACCCGCAGTTCCAGCCCGCCCGCATCGCCCCGGCCTTCGGCGTCGCCCTCGAGTCCACGGGCTTCACCTGGATTCACGGCCGCCTCACCTACCGGCACGTGTGGAACGAGGGCGCCTCGAACGTCTCGGAGTTCGCGAGCGGCATCTACCCCGCGGAGATCTACGACAAGGCCCGCACCTCGACCGAGCGCCTCGGATACGCCATCGACGCGAGCCTGGCCAAGTGGGGCGGCGCCAAGGCCGGCTTCGTGTACGACTTCTATCGCGGCGACATCACGTCGATTTACGGATCGCTCGACGCGTACCTGACCCCCACGGTGACCGTGAGCGCCGACTTCGACTACTACGTCCCGTCGTTCGACGCCGACAGCATCTGGAACTTCTTCGCCGGCGAGCCCACGAGCGACATCGGCCTGCGCGGCAACGTGAACTTCACCGACCAGCTCTCGGTCGCCGGCGGCGCGCACGCGCGCATCTTCACGGTGCAGACCTCCGAGTTCAACCCGGCCCCGGGGTACTCCCCTTCCCCGAACTACAGCAGCGACCTCACCTACTACCCCTCGAACGGCCACCCCTTCGACGGCGGCGGCGACATCAACGCGCGCTGGAAGACCGGCCTCACGCGCGCCACGCTGCGGGCCGCGGGTGACTGGGGAGAGGAGGGCGAGCGCGTCGGCGCCGACCTCGCCGGCGAGCACGTCTTCGAGGACCGGTACGTCGCGAACGCGCGCGTCGGCCTCTGGCAGTGGGACGACAAGCTGCGGTCGTTCCGGAGCACGACGACCTTCAGCTACGTGCTCGGCGTAGGGTACATTTTCGCGCCGCGCTCCCTCGGCAAGGTCGAGTGGGAGCACGACATCAGCGGCCTGGTGGGGAACCGCTTCCGCCTTCTCTTCCTCCTTTCGCTGGCGGTGGGCAAATGACACGCCTTGCGTATCGCTCCTGGTTTCTCCTGGCCCGCGTCCTCGCGCCGCTCGTCGCGGTGCTGTTCGTCGTGCCGCTGGCGCTGGCCGAGAACCCCGTCGGGCCGCTGCACGGCCTCGCGCCCCTCCCCGACGACAAGCAGGTGCCGCACGCGATGCTGCCTCCGGGCTCGGACGAGCCCGACCGGGGCCCGAGCGACGTCATCTACCCGCAGCAGCAGATCACGGTGCGCTTCAACCACGCGAAGCACCTCGCCAAGGACATCGGCACCAACTGCAAGACGTGCCACGCGGGCGCGTACAAGAGCAGCAACGCGAACGACGCCCTCGTCCCCACCGGCGAGCCGTGCGACGCGTGCCACAACACGGACCACTCGGACCTCGCGCACGTGAAGCCCGGCGACGACGCCACCGGCCAGTGCGCCTTCTGCCACGTCGGCTACAAGCCGTCCGACGGCAACGTGGTGCCGACGCTGGCCCTGCCGCGCGCGAACCTGCTCTTCGACCACAAGGTGCACGCCGACCGGAACATCGGGTGCGCGCAGTGCCACGGCGCGGTCGACCAGCTCGAGCTCGCCACGCGCGACCAGCTCCCGCGCATGCGTGGCTGCTTCAACTGCCACCAGAAGCCCGACTCGGCTTCGGCGGGCGAGGCCAAGAGCGCGTGCGACACGTGCCACTTCCGCGGGGACCGTGGCACGCTGATCAAGACCATGTTCGCGAGCGGCACCCTCGAGCCCCCGCAGTGGATGCACAACGCGGAGCACACGCCCGACTTCATCGAGCGCCACAAGTGGGTCGCGGCCGACGACTCGAAGTTCTGCGCGAACTGCCACAAGGAAGACTTCTGCACCGACTGCCACGACGGTCGCGTGCGGCCCCGGTCGATCCACCCGAGCGACTACCTGAACATGCACGCCATCGAGGCGCGCATGGAGACGCAGAACTGCGAGAGCTGCCACCGCGAGCAGAGCTTCTGCCTCGACTGCCACATGCGGGTCGGCGTGGCGATGTCCAGCCCGCCCAACGCCAAGGACAACGCGCGCTTTCACCCGCCCAAGGAAATCTGGAGCGACCCGCCGCGAAAGCCGGGGCACCACTCCTTCGAGGCGGAGCGCAACTTGAACCAGTGCGTGAGCTGCCACACCGAACGCGACTGCGTGGTCTGCCACGGCGCCCTCGGGGTCGGCGGCGGCTTCGACCCGCACCAGAACGGCTTCCTCGGCGGGTGCGCTCGCCAGTTCAACCGTAACCCGCGGCCGTGCCTCGTCTGCCACGAACCCAACGACCGGGTCCTCGCCCAATGCCGCTGAGCTGCCCGCTCCCGTTACCCTCGCCGCGAGGGCCGCTTCTCGCGGCTGGACCGTTGAAGGGCCGGTGCGCCAAACTATGCCCGACCTGCGCGGAAACCCTCGAAACGGCCTTGCAACACCCGTGCTGCGGGGGATATGTGTCCATCCCTTGCAGTGCTGGCAGACTTGGTGTGAAGGAGGACGACGGTGAAAGAGCTCGTACGCTACCTCTTGGAGAACATGTACCTGGACTTCCAGGGCGAGATCTCCCTCGACACCGTTCGACAATTCCTGCGTACGGACGACAGCCGGGAGGCGAGGTCGCTTCTCCAGAAGCTCATCGAGGACAAGGGCGTCGACGAGCTCCTCCTGACGCTGGCCGATTGTCTGAAGGACCATCTTCGTTCCGGGGTGAACGAAGAGGTCGTGCGCGAGCAGCTCGCCCTCTACTCGGAGAGCTGACCGGCCTCGCGGCGGCCGCCCTGCTCGGGTTTACGGCGGCGGGGTGCGACGCCGGACCCCAGCGCGACGTGCCGCCCGGCGTCTCGGGCATGCCGACGGCGAGCGTCCACCTGGTGGGCGCCAACATCGGGCCGAACACGGCGTTGCCGGTGAACGCCAGCATCGAGCTCCAGTTCGACCGCATCCTGCAGCCGGTCTCGATCACCCGCCAGACGTTCTCCCTGCAGGGAGCGGGCGGCGGCACCCTCTACACGCCCTCCGTCTCGTATGACCCGGTCTCGCGCATCGTCACGATCACGCCGCTGACCGACCCGACGCAGGTCCTGGTCTCGGGCCAGAGCTACCAGCTCGTCGTCAACTCGCCGTCGAGCCCGTCCGACGTGAACGGCCTGCGGGCCTTCGACGGCGCGACGCTCGCGGCTCCGCAGACCATCGTGATTGCGTTCAACGCCACGGATGCCGTGGTGGAGCCCGCGCCGGTCACGATCGACTACTGCCGCGACATCGAGCCGATCTTCTCGCAGAAGTGCGGGTACGTCGGCTCGTGCCACCTCGCCTCGGGCGCCAGCATCATGCCCGCGGCGGGCCTGGTCCTCGAGCCGCCGGGGTTCGTCCCGCAGACAGCGATCGACATGGTCGCCCACGGCGCCAACACCGGCCCGCGCAGCCTGCCCGCTCCCCCGTCGCTCCTCTTCGGGGAGGACATGCCGATCGTCGACGGCAACGGGAATGCGAGCAACAGCTGGCTGCTCTACAAGGTCCTCATCTCGGTGCCCGCCCCCGAGCCGGTCGACGCGGGGAACCCCACGAGCACGCCCGACGCGGGTCCCGACGCCGCCGCCGCGCTGCCGGACGGCGGCGCCGACGCGGCCGCGCCCGTCGCGGGCGACGGCGGGACGGACGCCGGCGCTACCGACGCCGGGGCCGACGACGACGCGGGCTTCGACGCGGGGCCGCCGGTGAACGTCAGCCAGGTGCGGGCGCCCTTCGCCCTCACGGACATGCCGCCGGCCGAGCGGGCGCAGCTCAGCAATTACATCCTGGGCCTGCCCATGCCGTCGGTCCCCGTGGGCACCACGTCGGGGCCCGCCGGACCGCTCACGCTCGACCAGCTCGAGCGGGTCAGCCTCTGGATCTCCCAGGGCGCCAAGACCCCGACGTCCTGCCCTTAGAAGGCGCCCCGGCAGCGTCCTGGCGGTCGAACTCTCGGCTTCCTCAGCCGCAGACCCGGTTTCGGCCGGACTGCTTCGCCTCGTACAGCCGCTCGTCGGCGCGCTTGTAGAGGTCTTCGGGGGCGGTCTCTTCCTCGGCGAGCTTGGCGACCCCGAGGCTCACCGTGCACCGAATGAGCTCCTGGTCCTGCCGGAGGGGCGTCGCGGCCACGATGGCGCGGATCTTCTCGGCTGTCACGCGCGCGCCATCGATGCCGATCTCCGGCAGGAGCACCGCGAACTCCTCGCCGCCGGTGCGGGCGAAGATGTCCTCGCGCCGGAGGCGCGGCTTCACCGCCGTGGCGATCATGCGGAGGGCGCTGTCGCCCACGAGGTGGCCGTACGTGTCGTTGATCTTCTTGAAGTGATCGATGTCGAAGACGACGAGCGACAGCACGCGGCCGTAGCGGCGCGACCGGTTGACCTCGCGCTCGAGGGCCTCGTTGAAGTACCGGCGGTTGAAGGCCTGCGTGAGGCCGTCCACCGTCATCAGCCGGTAGATTTCCTCGTGGTAGTGCACCTCGACGTTCTCGCCCGTCATGAACTTCAGGATCGAGCGGCCGATGCGCACCTGGTCGCCGTCGCGAAGGCGCTGCTCGCGAACGAGCTCGTCGTTCACGTACGTGCCGTTCGTCGAGCCGAGGTCCGCGATCCAGTACGCGTTCCCGTCGAAGGAGATGCGCGCGTGATGGCGGCTGATGCTCTCTTGATCGATGAACAGATCGTTGGTCGACGAGCGGCCGATCTCGAACGGCGCGCTGCCGAGCTGCACGCGGCGACCGAGCTCGGTGCCGTAGATGACGACGACGCAAGCGTCCCCCGGTCGCGAGACTTGGGGGGTGTTCCCGAGCTCGGTGATGTGCGTGACGCGGGTTCGCTCGGAATCGTCGGGAGGCACCGGTTCCTTGACTTTACAGCAGAGCCCGACGCCGATGGAAATCCGTTGCTGTTCCGCAGCCTTTGACTGAGAAATGCGTCATTTTTCCGGCGTCCCCCTCCCGTCTCGCGCTTCCCACCCCCTGTCGGGGCCGCGCGTCAGGCGCGCTTGGCCTAGAGCACGACGTCGCGGAGGACGATCTTGCTCGGGTCGCCGATGCCCACCCCGAGGTCGGCGGCGGCCTGGATGTAGAGCGGCGCGCGGCCTTCGTCGGTCAGCGTCTTGAGGTGGAAGCCGACGCGGGCCTTCTCGACCTCCTGCCAGCCGATGGTGTCCATGGCGACGGGGTCGGTGGAGGCGTACACGGCCTCGTGTGGGATGACGTACTCCGGCCGCTTGTAGAGCGGCCCGCCGTGCGCCATGAGCTTGAAGCCGTCGAAGATGCAGAGGCGGAGGCGCGAGCGCAGCACGTCCTGCGCGGACAGGATGGCGATCTGCGGGCTCGCGTGGTGGTCGTGGAAGTCTTGCGGGTTCACGCTGCAGCCGTGCGTCATGTTCTTGAGCGCGCCGGTGTAGCCGCAGATCGAGTGGTCTTTGATGAGCGCGAAGTTGATGAGCGCCGTCGACTCGGTGAGGGCGCGGACGAACTTCGTGTGGCGCTGGGTGCCCGGGATGTCCCGCCAGTCCATGGTGGCGTCGCTGTTCGAGTGCCAGACCACGCTGACGCCCGCCGGGACGCTGCGCGCGCTGATGCGCGTGCCGTTCATGAAGCCCGGGTACTGCTCGAGCACCGTGATGTTCTTGGCCGGGACGCCGGACGCGATCATCGCGTCGAGGAACGGCAACACCAGCTCCTTGTTGGTCGCCATGTTCTGCAAGGCGATGCCGTTGACCTTCACGCACACCTTGTCGTCGGGGTGCACGAACGCCTTGGCCGCCTCGCTCATGTCGGCCTTGCCCGTGAGCTCTTCGAGGGCGCGGCGGAGCATCTCCTTCGCGTCGTCGGGCTTGGGGTAGATCTTGTTGCTCTCGAGGCAGTCGGCCTTCTTCACGCGGACCACGTGGCCCGGCATCGAGAGCGGCGAGAAGCCGTCGGGCGGCTGGGCCGCGAGGTTCGGCGCCGTGCGCGCGAACGCCGACCGGGTGCTCACCAGCGCGGCGCCCGCCGCGGCGGCGGCCACGCCCCGGAGGAACATGCGCCTTGACCCGTCGAGCTCGATGCGGGCATGCGTCTCGAGCTCACCTTTCGAATCGTGCTCGACCATCGGGCGGGCCTCCAGGGTTCAACCGATGGCGTATCACGCCGGCCGCCCGAAGGCCAAGCGTGGGGCCGGCGCTCGGCCCCACGCTCGCGTCTCGCCGCGTCTCGGTTCGGGACCGAGCTCAGTGCGGCTTGGACGCCTTCGCGTCGACCTTGACTTCCGCATGGGCGTGGTCGCCCGGCTTCGGAAGCTTCGCGATCCACTCGTCGACCTGCTTTTCGGCCTCGTCGCGCAGCACGCCGTAGCGCTCCTGAATCTTGCCGACGAGGTCGTCCTTCCGCGCGGAGGCCGCCTTCAGATCGTCGTCGGTGAGCTTGGCCCACTTGGCCTTCGCGTGCGCGCCGAGCTGCTTCCATTCGCCCTGGATGCGATCCCAGTTCATTTCATTTTCTCCGTTCCGGGGGTGGGTCCGGCGCCTGCGCGCCGTCGTTTCAGCACGATGGGGAGTGTCGTCGTGACGAGGAGGGCCGTCGGGCCGTCCTCGTCGATCTCCGGCACGCTCGGGAAGCTCTCCCGACCTTCGTCCGCCGCCTCGTCGGGCTCCGTGGATGCGCGGTCCTCGAGAGGACCGCTCGCGTCGTCTTCCCAGGTGACGTCGAGACCCGCCTCGAACCCTTGCTCAGCCCGTGCCACCGCCGTGCGGAGCGCGTTCCAGAGGGCCCGAGCGTTCTCGAAGCGCTCCTCCGGCTGCACCGCGAGCGCGCACGCGAGGACCGCCTCCACCTCGTCGCTCACCACGGCGCCGAGGGCCCGCGCGGTGGGCCGCACCTCGGGGTTGCACGACTGGAGGGCCAGCGACCCGAACTCCGCGCCCTCGAGGGCCTCGCGGCCCGTCAGGAGCTCCACGAGGATGAGCGCCAGCGCGTAGACGTCCGTCCACGGCCCGGTCGTGCCGAAGGCCGACGAGAACTGCTCGGGCGCCGCGTAGCTCGGCGTGAACGACTCGGTGGCCGTCGGCGTCACGGTCACGGGGCCCGACGTGGTCGCGGCGGGCAGGCCCGCGCCGCGCACCACCTTCGCGACCCCGAAGTCGAGGAGCTTGCTGGGGAGCGAGCCGTTGCCGGCGCGCAGGATGAAGACGTTCCCGGGCTTCACGTCGCGGTGCACGATGCCGCGTTCGTGCGCGATGGCGAGCGCCTCGGCGATCGGGTTCAAGAGCTCGAGCACCTCGGCCAGCGTGCGCGGGCGCACACCCTCGGCGCGCTCGCGCAGCATGACGACCTCGAGGCACTCGCCGTCGAGCCACTCGAGCACGGTGTAGGGCACCCACTCGCCCCTGGCCGTGGTCAGCGACGAGACGTCGCGGGCTTGGCAAATTGCGGCGCACCGCTCGGAAAGGTTCATGAGGAGGCGCCCCTCTTCGACGAAGCTGGCGAGGAGCTGCCGCCTCGCCGCCTCCGAGAGGGTGGGCGCCGTGAACGCCTTGATGGCCACGGGCCGCTGCCAAACGCGGTGGATGGCGCGGTAGACGACCGAGAGGGCCGTCCGCGCCACCACCTCCACGACTTCGTATTTGCCGGCGATGATCGTCCCGACCAGCTCGAACGGGTCCGCCTCTGACTGCAACATGGGGGTCTTGGGACCTCGACCGTTTGCAACGCCCGTGCTCGGGCTCGAGCGGCGGCCTTTTCGGTGGCCCCGGGGCTTTTGGCGGCCCTGCGAGCGGTGCGTAGGCGCGCACGCATGTCTCCGGTCGTGGCGAGAGCGAGCCACGTGGCGAAATGCACCGCAGGCGGTCCGATCCACCCAGGTCGTGATTGACGCAAGCTGAGCCCGCGTACGAGGCTGCGGCCTGGATGCCCAATCTCCTCGCGCTGTCCTTCGAGGGGGAGCTCGCCCCGTCCTTCGACATGCACTGCCTGACCGCCGGCGCGTCGCTCCCCGACGGTTGGGGGCTCGGATACTACCCCGCCGGCGAGCCTTCGGCCTCGGTCCTCAAGGAGCCCGCGCCGGCGCGCGGCAGCATCCGGGGCGAGCTGGTGAAGGCGTGGGAGCACATGGAGTCGTCGCTCTTCGTGCTCCACGTGCGCACGGCGACGTGGGGCCCGAACACCGACGCCAACACGCAGCCCTTCGTCCGCGACTGGGGAGGACGCGAGTGGATGATCGGGCACGCGGGCAGCCTGGTCTCGCGCCTCGAAGACGACGGCGACCGCCGCTTCGAGCCCATCGGAGCGACCGACACCGAGCGCGTGTTCTGTCGCCTGCTCGGGCGCATCGCGGCGGCGGGCTGGCGCTCGATCGCCGAGGCCGACACCAAGGCCCTGCACGAGTGGCTCCTCGAGCTCAACACCCGCGGCACGCTCGATCTCGTCCTCTGCGACGGCGCCAGCCTCCTCGCCTACGCCGACCGCTCGACCCCGGGCCTTCACGTCGCCGCGCTCGTCCCGCCGTACGGCGGCGTCTCGCTGGGCGACGCCGACGTGCGCATCGACCTCACGCGCCGCGGGAGCAAGCCGCGCAAGGGCGTCGTCGTCTCCTCGGCGCCGCTCGCGTCGGGCGAGGGGGGCGACGCCGACGCGCTCGCGTGGCGGCGGCTCGCCCCCGGGGAGCTCGTGGTCATTCGCCTGGGCGCGGTCGTGCGCGGCGCCATGCCCGCCGACAGCATCCCGCCGGCGGCCGCGAGCAGCCCCGAGCCCGAGGGCGCGGTCGCGCGTCCCCGCTCGCGCGCGCCGGTCCTGCCCCCGACGCGCGCCGAGCGGCGCCTCTCGACCCGCAAGCCGCCGGCGCGCCTCTCCATCGTGCACCGCACGACGTACCGGTACCTGGTGCCCGTCGAGCGGAGCACGCACCTCTTGCGGCTCTTTCCGGTGCACGACCGCCTCCAGACGCTCGTGAAGTCGGACGTCGAGGTCTCCGTCGAGGGCCGCTCGCACGACTTCGACGACACGTTCGGCAACCGCACGCGGCGGGTCCTCCTCGACACGCCGTACCGCGAGCTCACCATCGTCGGGCGCTCGGAGGTCGACGCGCTCGACGCCGACCCGCTCGGCTTCGACGTGCGGCACGTGCGCAGCGTCATCCCGCTCGTGTGGATGCCGTGGCAGCGGTCGATGCTCCAGCCTTACCTCCAGGCGCCGGAGCTCGCCGAGAGCGAGCTGAGGGAGCTGGTCGAATACGCGATGCGCTTCGTCTCGCGCAACGACGGCGACGTGCTCGACACGCTGCTCGACCTCAACGACGCGATCCACCGCGAGTACACGTACGTGCAGGGCTCGACGACGCTCGCCACCACGGCGTTCGACGTCTACGTGAAGCGCCGCGGGGTCTGTCAGGACTTCACGAACCTCTTCATCTGCCTGGCGCGCCTCATGGGCGTGCCGGCCCGGTACGTGTGCGGGTACCTCTTCACGGGGCCGAAGGACGAGAACCGACGGCAGGCCGAGGCCTCGCACGCGTGGGTGCAGGTGTACCTGCCCGAGGTGGGCTGGCGCGGGCTCGATCCGACCAACGGCGTCGTGACGAGCACCGACCACGTGCGCCTCGCCGTGGGCTGTACCTACCGCGACGCGACCCCCACGTCGGGCACGATCTTCGTGGGCGGCGGCGGCGAGACCCTCGAGGTCGAAGTGCAGGTCTCGCGCGACGAGGAGCGCTGACGGCCGAGAAAACTGCCAGGGAAGAAAAAAACAGGGAGGGGAGGAGTGAAAGGAGCGGAGAGAGAGAAGAAATTAAGTCTTTTTGTCTCGACTCTTCTCCCTCCTCCCCTCCTTTTTTTCTCCGCGTCCCTTGGCGTCCTGGTGGTCAAATTCTCGTTCACCGGCCTGCCAGGCCCGAAGTGTCGAAGCCCCAGTAGAGGCCGTAGTGGGCCAGCGTGCGGGGGGCGCTCGCGTCGCCCTTGAAGACGCGGGCTCGGACGGCCGCCTCGTCCCATGGGGGGTCGGCGGTCTCGGGGGTCTTCACGAGCACGAGGTCGTAGGCGCGCGCGTAGGGGCTGCGCGGGTCGTAGTCGTCGGGCGTGAACTCCCAGCCGTGCTCGGGCCAGGGCGGGGCGCGGCCCGGCCGGTAGCGGACGGGCATGTAGTCGTAGCGCGCGAAGGCGTAGGCCCAGTCGCCGTGCTTGCGCGCGGCGTAGTAGGCCGCGAGGTGCAGGAGCCCGCCGCGCCAGAACGAGTCGGTGAAGTCGCGGTAGACGAGCGCCGAGGCCCGGCGGCCGGGAGGCATCGCGTCGATGAGCCGCGAGGCGTCGCCGGTCTCGTCGCCGTAGCTCTTCAGGTGCGCGGAGAGGTTCAGCGCGCTCCACCACGCCACGCCCAGGCACGCGGCGCCGGCCACCGGCTCGAGCCACGCGAACGGCACGCGCGGCAACGCGAGCAGCGCCGCGAGCACCAGCGCCGGCACGAGACGCGGGAACATG
Organism: uncultured delta proteobacterium; assembly: GCA_963797395.1. Taxonomy (GTDB): domain Bacteria; phylum Myxococcota_A; class Polyangia; order Polyangiales; family Polyangiaceae; genus Palsa-1150. The sequence goes on along the minus strand of CAWCPA010000006.1, from coordinate 412,939 downwards.
AGCTGGGAGCCCATGAAGACCATGGGCATCGCGAGGTAGCAGGCGAGCATCACCGCGAAGGGCAGGACGAGCACGCCGGGGCGCGGGTCCATCCGGGGCGTGCCCGCACGAAGGCGGCGCACGACGGCCCCGGCGGCGCCCGCCACGACGATCGCGGCCATGACCTCGAGCCCGGCGTAGAGGATGTCTGCGTCGGTGCGGTCGGCGTGCAGGTCGGTCGCGAAGACCGAGAAGCGCAGGAGCTTGGGCCAGAAGACGGCGTCGCGCGTGTCGGCCACCCGCGTCTCGGCCGAGGTCCGCGCGAAGTACACCGCCGCGCACCACAGGCCTCCGAGCAGCGTCGGCGCGAGCGCGCCCGCGGCCCTCCGCGCCGCGGCCGGCGCCCGCGCGGCGCCCTCCCCGTCGACCACCCGGACCGCGAGCTCCGCGGCGAGCGCGCCGGCGAAGACCCAGAGGACCAGCATGGCCAGCGGGTGCGTCATCGCGCAGACCAGGCTCGCCGCCCCGATGAGCGCGCGGCTCGCGGGCCGCGGCGCGAGCACCTCGCGGGCCACCTCCGCGATCGTCGCGAACGCCACCGCGAGCGCGACGACGTAGTTCAGGAAGCCCCACGAGACGGAGAACGAGAAGAGCACCGGCACGAAGAGCGCCGCGTACTCCGGGGGCCGCCCGAGCTGTCGCAGCAGGCGGTGCGTCGAGAACGCCATGAGGGCGAGCGCGCCGCCCAGCACCAGCTTGCCCGCCACCTCGATCGGCACCGCGAGCGAGAGCACCGCCAGCAGCAGGTGCACGAGCCCGTAGTACGTGAACCAGTTCAGCTCGAAGAGCCGGTGCTCGGGCGCGCCGGGCGAGAAGAGCCGGCGCGCGACGTCGGCGAGCGCGAGGTGCTGCGCGTAGTCCACGCACGGGAGGAGCCGCGGCACGAAGAGGCTGCCGGCGATGACCGCGACCGCGCCCGCGAGCAGGAGGCCCGCGACGGCCGCGTAGGCGGGGTGTTCGCTCGGCCGGCGCATCGGCGCGTCAGAGGGTGCCGTCGTCGGGGAGGCCCGTGGTGTCGAAGGCCCAGTACTGCCCGTGGTGCGAGAGCAGCCGCGGCGCCGGGGCGTCCTGCTTGAAGAGCATCGCCCGGAGCGCGGGCTCGCTCGCCGCGTCGACCGGGAAGTCTTCGGGCACCCGCGCGATGACGAGCGGGAACGCGCGCGCGTACTTGCAGCGCGGGTCGTACTCCGCGCCGTCGAACTCCCAGCCGTGGGCCGGCCACGGCGGCGTGCCGCCCGGCTTGAACCGGACGGGCACGCTCAGGTATCGCGCGAACGAGAACGCCCAGGTGCCGTGCTTGCGGGCGGCGTAGTAGGCCGCGAGGTGCGTGAGCGTGCCGTTGCGGAACGAGTCGGTCCACGGCTCGAGGATGACCGCGGTCGCGGCCATGCCCTGCGGCAGGTCGTCGATCGTGGCCGAGGCGTCGCGCGTCTCGCGGTCGTAGAGGGCGCAGTGGAGCAGCGCGTTCGCCCCGGCGATCACGCCCAGTGCCGCCACGGCGACGCGCGCCGGCGCCTGGGTCGGGGGGGCGAAGCGGGGCATCGCGAGGATCGCCCCGAGGACGGCCCACTGCGCGAGCCGCGGGAAGATGAGGTGCGTGCCGATGAGGACCATCGGCGTCGCGAAGTACGCGAACGTGAGGACGGCAAAAGGCGCGACGACCGGCGGGACGCCGAGCGCGGCGCGCGGGCGCTCCGGGCGCGGGGGGACGAACCGGCTGACGGCCGACCAGGCGATCACGCCGATCGTCGCCCAGAGCACCACGAGATCGCTGCGGTCGCTGTAGAGGTCCGTCGCGAAGGCGGGAAAGAAGACGACCTTCTGCCAGAGCGGGGAGCGGTCCCTTCGAGCGTGGGATCGCGATAGACGTCCGGGTTCCACGCGTACTGGCGATGGTAGACCGCGATGCAGTACGCGCACCCCACGAGGAGCGGCAGGAGCACGAGCGCCCCGCGCAGGGCCGCCCGCCAGGCCCGGCCTGAGAGAGGCCCCGGGCCCGCCGCACGCCACGCGAGCTCGAGCCCCAGCGCCGCCGCCGCGACGCACAGGATGATCATCGCGAGCACGTGGGCGAACGCGCACGCGAACCCCAGCGCCCCGATCGCCGCGAGGTCGAGGGCCGACGGCTTCCGCGCGGCGCGCGCGACGAAGACGAGCGCCCAGAGCGCGATCGCCGTCGCCAGCACGTAGTTCACGAAGCCCCAGCCGAGCGAGAACGAGAACAGGATCGGCGTGAAGAGCGCCGCGTACGCGCGCGGGCGGCCGAGGATCCCGAGGAGCGCGACCACGGCGGCCGCGGTGGCGACGAGGGATCCCGCGACGACCAGGCGCCCCGCGAGCTCGATGGGCATGACGCCCGAGAGGAACGCGACCGCGAGGTGAAAGAGCCCGTTGTACGTCAGGTAGTTGAGCTGGTGGGTCGCCTGCTCGGGCGCGCTCGGGTCCTGGAGGCGGCGCGCGACGTCGGAGAGCGCGAGGTGCTGCGGGTAGTCGACGCACGGGAGGAGGTGCGTGACGAAGAACCCCGCGACCACGAGCCCCGCCCCCAGCCAGTAGAGGTACGGGTTCCATGCGTCGGCCCCCTGCCGCGGGGGTTCGGGTGCGGGCGGCATGGAGGCCGCGTTATATCAGACGGCGCGGGCCAGGTAGACGGCGAAGGTCTTCGCGTCGTCGAGGAACGCGCGCTCGCGCGCGAAGCCCGAGGCGGCGAAGAGCGCGGAGACCATCGCGTCGTCGTACTTCACGCTCGACTCGGTGTGAATGCGCTCGCCCCGCTCGAAGCGCGCGGCGGCGCCCAGGGCCGCGATGGGCACCGCGTGCCTCTCCGTGCTCTCGAGGTGCATCTCGACGCGCGACTCGGCCTCGTTCCACACGGCCACGTGACGGAAGCGCTCGGGGTCGAAGCCGCCGCCCAGCTCGCGGTTGATGCGGTGGAGGACGTTCTTGTTGAAGGCGGCCGTGACGCCCTGGCTGTCGTCGTACGCGGGCAGGAGGGCGCGCGCGGGCTTCTTCAGATCGACGCCGAGGAGGAGCGCCGCGCCCGGCCTCAGCGCGGCCCGCAGCGACGCGAGCAGCGCCTGCCCCTCGCGGCCCGGGAAGTTGCCGAGGGAGCTCCCGATGAAGAGCGCGAGCTGGCGATCGGGCAGCTCGCGGACTGCGCGGATCGCCTCTTCGTGGTGGCCCACGACGGGCCGCACGCGGAGCGCGGGCTCTTCGCGCGCGAGGCGGCGCGCCGCGCTCTCGACCGCGGTCCGCGAGACGTCCATCGGGAGGAACACGGTGGGCCCCTGGCGGCGCGCGATTGCGCGGAGCAGCACCTGCGTCTTGGTCGCCTCGCCCGCCCCGAGCTCGGCCACGTGGAGCGGCGCCGTCGGCCCTCCGGCGCGCGGGTCGCTGGCGGCGGCCTCGGCCATCGCGTCGGCGTGGACCTCGAAGATGCTCCGCTCGGCGCGCGTCAGGTAGTACTCGGGCAGCTCGGTGATGCGATCGTAGAGGCGACAGCCCTCCTCGTCGTAAAAGAGCCACGCCGGGAGGCGCTTCGGCGACGACAGCAGGCCCGCCGCGACGGCGCGCTCGATCGATTTCTCTGCCGGCTCCACGGAGAGACCGATGCCCGGAGGCGCCCCGCCGTTGCCCACGGGCCGGCGGCGACCGGTCATCAGGGCTCGCGGAAGGCCAGCGTGACCTCGGCGACGCCGCCGCCGGGGTCGACGTGCTCCTTGCCGACGTGCACGCCGGCCGCCGTGTCTTGCACGCAGCGCGCGAGCCCCGGCAGGAAGTCGGCGCCCGTGAGGACCGCCGAGCGCGCGCTGCCGCCCGCGTCGAACGAGAGGTTCAGGGTGGCGACGCCCGTGGAGCGCGAGCCGCGCGCGCGCAGCGACGTCTTGTAACACTGCGAAAGGCCGGCGGTGTGGAGCGCGCCGCGGACGGCCTTCTCGTTCGTGCCCTCCGTGTTGATCATCCCGATCTCCACGTACGCCCGCTCGGGATCGAAGTCCGCGCCCCCGGCTCCCGCGTCGTCGGTCGCCGCGGGAGAGGGGTTGGAGGCCGGATCCGGGGCCGCCGCGGAGGGCGTCGCAGAAGGGAGCGCGGCGGCGACCGCGTCGGAGGTCGAAGCGGCCGGGGCCGCCGAGGCCGCCGGCATGACAGGGGCCGCGGAGGCCACGAGGATGCCGCTCGACACTGCCGCCGTCTTGCCGGACGCGACCGGGGCCACGGGACCCGGCTTGCCGTGGAGCCCGAGGGCGGGCGCGGCCATGGGCCGCGGCGCCGGGGACGACCTCGGCGAGGGGACCGGCGCCGCGGCTCCCGGCGGCACGAAGGCCGGCGTGGACGGCGCGACCTGCATCGGCTTCGGGGCAGTCCCGGGGGCCGTCACGACCGGCGTCGCGGGGCCCGCCGCGCCGGCGTGGGGCTGCGCCTTCACCCACAGCGCCGCGCCCGAGGCCCCCATCCCGAGCGCCACCACCGTCACGCCCGCGAGCACGAGCCCGCGCCGCCGCCGGGGCGGACCCGCGACCGCGGCCGTGGTGCCCTGCAGGGTGGGCTTCGGGGCGACGGGATCGGTGCCGGACGCGCGGACGACGATGGGCATCGCCACCGTGGCCGCGTTCACGAGCGCCGCCGCGCTTTCCGCCGTCGGCACGACCTCCGACGGCGGCGGCGGGCTCTCCATCACGGCCCGCAGCTCCGCGCGCATCTCGCGCGCCGAGGCGTGCCGCTCCTCGCGGAACTTCTTGAGCGCGCGCATCGCGACGGCCTCGAGCCGCGGGTCGCAGCCCTGCACGACCTGCGACGGCGGCTTCGGCTCCTCGGTGATGTGCTTGAGCACGACCCCGATCGCGTTCTCGGCGTCGAACGGGACCCGCCTCGTCAGCATCTCGTAGAGGATCACGCCGACCGAGTAGAGGTCGCTCCGCGAGTCGAGCTTCTCGCCGCGGCCCTGCTCGGGCGACATGTACTCGGGCGTGCCGACGAGGAAGCCCGCGGTCGTCACGGGCGCGTCGGACTCGCGCTCGCCCTGGCCGCGGTACGCGCGCGGATTGGTGATCTTGGCGATGCCGAAGTCGCACACCTTGACGACGTCCTTCGGGTGCCCGTCGTCGTCGGTGCCGCGCAGGACCATGACGTTCTCGGGCTTGAGGTCGCGGTGCACGACGCCCATGTCGTGCGCGACGGCGAGCGCGGCGAGCGTCTGCATCAAGATGTCGGCGACGCGCTCGGGGACCAGCGGCCACTCTTCGCGCATGACCTGATGGAGGCTGCGCCCATCGAGGTACTCCATGGCGATGTAGAGCAGCCCGTCGGGCTCGGAGCCGAAGTCGAGCACCTGGATGGAGTTCGGGTGGTTCAAGCGCGAGGCCGCTTTCGCCTCCCGGTGGAACCGTGCGCCGAACGCGGGATCGTCGGCGTGCTCGCCGTGCATCACCTTGATGGCGACGGTCTTCTCCAGGGCGACTTGCCGAGCCCGGAACACGGCCCCCATGGCGCCACTGCCGATGAGCCCCTCGATCACGAATTTGCCGGCGATCGTGCGCCCGGCAAGGCTCTCGTGCTCGCCCTTCCTCATCCCACCCAGAGTGTAGCGCGCCTCCGGCGCCTCTGGGAACGGAGCGGCTCGGGCTGCCCGGGAACCGAGCGGCCACAGGCTACAGGCTTCAGGCTACAGGTTGAGAGAGAGAGCGGCGCCGCTAGCAGCGACGCTGCCTCGTGCGTCCCGGTCTCTGCCTGTAGCCTGTAGCCACTCGGTCGGCCCTGTCGGCCCGGTCGGCCCGGACTTACTGGGCGGCCTCGGCGACCGGCTCGGAGACCGAGTCGGGGCGAGCGGCGAAGAAGGTCTCGTGGATTGAGGCGCCGAGCTCGTTCAGTTTGAGCTGCAGCCCGTCCATCTGGTCGTGCAGGCCCTGCCCGAGGATCTCCTCGACGGTCGCGTACTCGTAGTCGGCGGCGAGCCGGCCGAGCAGCCGCTCGGGCAGCGTGCGCGTCGCGTCGGTGCGGTTGTCGGTGATGGCGAGCAGCGAGCGCTGCGACTTGTCGAGGCAGTGCCGGATGGACCGGGGGAAGAGCTTGTCGAGCACGAGGAACGAGATGACCTTCGCGTGCTCGATGCGCCCGTGCTTCTTCCGGTACATCTCGAGCGCGCTCACCGAGCGGAGCAAGGCCGAGAGGTGGTTCTCGTCGAGGCTGGCGCCGACGTCGGGGGGCCGGACCTGGATGAGCGACTGCTTCGCGTCGACGATGCGGCTCGTCTGATCGGAGCGCTCGAGCAGGCGCCCGAGGCGGCCGAAGTGCCAGCCCTCGCCGTGGGTCATCGTGAGGTACGTCACGCCCACGAAGAGGTGGGACGCCTCCTTCACGGCGGCGAGGAAGTCGTACGGGTCTTCGACGATGGAGCCCGTCGACGCCGCCTCGCGGACGGCGAGGTACCACTTGTTGATCTGCTCCCAGGTCTCCGAGGAGATCGAGTCGCGGATCGACCGCGCGTTGTCGCGCGCGCACCGCAGGCAGGAGACGATCGAGTTCGGCGCGTCGGCGTCGACCGTGAGGAAGCGGACGACCGAGTCGCGGTTGGGCGCCTCGTAGCGCGCCGAGAAGCCCGCGTAATCGCCGGTGGCCGCGACCACGCCCGCCCACGGGTCGCCGTGCGGATCGGGCAGGTCGAGCGCCACCTGCATGCTCACGTCGAGGAAGCGCGCGACGTTCTCGGCGCGCTCGGCGTACCGGCACATCCAGTAGAGGGCCTCTGCGGCGCGGCTCAGCATTGGACCTGCTCCCGCGCGGGTACGTCGTCGCCCAGCACCCACGTGTCTTTCGTTCCGCCGCCCTGCGACGAGTTCACGACGTACGATCCCTTCCTGAGCGCAACCCGGGTCAACCCGCCGGGGAGCACGAACACATCTTCGCCATGGAGGATGTACGGGCGCAAGTCGACGTGCCTGCCTTCGAGCCCGTCGCTCGTCAGCGTGGGCACCCGCGAGAGCCCGAGGAGCGGCTGCGCGATGTAGTTGCGCGGGTTCTTGCGGATGTGGTCCGCGAAGGCCGCGCGCTCGGCCACCGAGGCCTGGGGCCCCATGAGCATGCCGTACCCGCCCGACTCGTTGGCCGCCTTCACCACGAGCTTGTCGAGGTTCGCGAGCACGTGCGCGCGCTGCTTCTCGTCGAAGCAGACGAACGTGGGCACGTTGTTCAGAATCGCGTCTTCGCCGAGGTAGTACTTGATGATGGCGGGGACGTACGCGTAGATGACCTTGTCGTCGGCCACGCCGGTGCCGGGCGCGTTCGCGAGCGTCACCCGGCCCGCGCGCACCACGCTCATGATGCCCGGCACGCCGAGCATCGAGTCGGGGCGGAAGACCGTCGGGTCGATGAACGCGTCGTCGATGCGGCGGTAGATGACGTCCACGCGCGCCATTCCGCGCGTCGTGCGCATCCACACGAACCCGTCGCGCACCGTGAGGTCGCGCGGCTCGACGAGCTCCACGCCCATCTGCTGCGCGAGGAACGAGTGCTCCGAGTACGCCGAGTTGTACGGGCCCGGCGTCATCACGACGACCGTGGGCGCCGCGACGCCGCGAGGCCGCACGTGCTGGAGCATGCGAAGGAGCTCGCTCGGGTACCCGTCGACCGGGCGGACGCGCGACGCCTCGAACACCTTCGGGAACGAGCGCTTCATGAGCTGCCGGTTGTGCAGCACGTACGAGACGCCCGAGGGGCAGCGCAGGTTGTCTTCGAGGACGTAGTACTTCCCGTCGCTGTGCCGAACGAGGTCGGTGCCCGTGATGTGGGCCCACACGCCCTGGGGCGGATCGAGCCCCCGGCAGCCGGGCAAGTACGACGACGCGCTCTCCACGAGCTCCCGCGGCACGACGCCGTCGGTGAGGATGCGGCGCGAGTGGTAGATGTCGTCGATGAAGAGGTTCAGCGCGCGCGTTCGCTGCGCGAGGCCTCGGTTGATCGCCGACCACTCCGCGGCGGGCACCACGCGGGGCACGAGGTCGAACGGGAGGATCTTCTCCGTACCCGAGTCGTGCCCGTACACGTTGAAGGTGATGCCCATGTGGAGCATCGCGCGCTCGGCGGCGCGCTGCCGGCGGGTGATGTCGGTGTCGGGCAGGCCGGCCAGGGTCCGCGCCAGAAGTCCGCAGCCGGGGCGCGGGCGACCCTCGACGTCGAACATTTCGTCGAAGAAGGCGCCCGTGTCGTAGCTCGCCAGGTCCATGAGCTCCTCGTCTCACGGGCTAGCATGCACGACGTTTCCCCGCTGTTTCCGTTACGATCGGAGCGCCCGCGAGCCCAGCTCGCGAGCGCCGATCTTCGGCCGCGACCGCGGCCGTGACCCCGCGGGGTCCGTGTCAGTGGACCAGCGTGACCTCCGCGCGACGGTTCTGAGCGCGGTCCGGGTTGTTGTCGTTGGGCGCCACGGGGTGGTCGTCGCCCATGCCGGTGGTCTCGACCCGGCTCGGATCGATGCCGTGGGCCGTCAGCACCTGCTTGACCGACATGGCGCGCGCCGCGGAGAGGGCCTCGTTGGCCTGCGCGTTCCCGGTCGTGTCGGCGAAGCCCTCGACCTTGATCTTCGCCGTGGGGTTCGACTTCATGTACGACACGAGCTGGTCGACGCTCTGGGTCGCGCCGAGGGCGAGCGTCGCCGAGCCGGTGTTGAAGTGGAAGCTGGTCTCGGGGAGGGCGGCCTCGGTGCGGCCGACCTCGGGCGCCTTCGGCTCGTTGACCTGGGGCGCCTCGACCTTGGGCGCCGCGACCTTGGGCTCGTTCATCTGCGGCTGCGGCTCCTGCACGCCGGTCGGCTGCCGCATCGTCGGGGCGTTCGCCTCGGGCACCTGCGGGCGGCCCTTGAACATGTTCGAGAGGCCCCAGAGCGCGAGCACGCCGAGGAGGAGCGCCGGCAGGAGCATGATCGGCCAGCGCGACGGGCGCTTCACCGGCGCGACCGGCTCACGGACCCGCTCGCGGACCGTCTCGCGCTCCGCGGGGCGCGCCGTCTCGACGGTGCTCACCGTGGGACCGGCGACCGAGGCGGCCGGGCCGCCGAGCTCCGAGAGGTTGTGGACGCCGAGCGCGTCGCCGAGCCCCTTCGGGACGTTCGGGTTGTCGAGGATGGCCTTCTTGTGGCTGAAGAGCAGGTCGGTCAGGCCGCCCGCGCTCAGACCGCGGCTCATCACCTCCTTGCCGAGGACGGTCAGCACGAGCGGCCCGATGAGCGCGAGCACGCCGGCCGCGGACGAACGGCGGACGCCCGAGGACGACGCGAGCGCGTCGGTCACCTGCTCCGCGCGGTTGCCGAAGATGCTCGACAGGAGTCCCTGCCCGCCCGTCTCCTTCGGCTTGGTGGCGGCGCGGGTCACGAGCCCGAACACGCTGGCTGCGCCCGCGGGCGACGAGGCGCCGTGCGCGAGCCCCGCGAAGAGGGTCGGTACGGCGCCGAGAAGAGAGGAGCGAGTTCCTTCGGGGGATTCGCCCGACGCGCCCGCCGCCTTCTGGACGAGATCGGGCGTCACGAGACCAGAGACGGCTTCCATGAGATTGGCAGTCATGGCGAGACCTCGACTTTGTAGTTTTCGTATTCCCGGTGATTGAGCCGGCCGAGGCGTAGAGGTGGTGCGAGGCGCATGCCCAGGCCGCCACCGCGGGCGTAGGGCCTCTCCCCGGGAAGAAGGCTCGACGAGCGGCGCGCTGCGGGCGAACGCGAAACGCCGGCTCAGGCGAGCACCTCGAGGGGCCCGCCCCGTCCATGACCCCGGCGCACGTCGTGGCGCGCGTGCCCGGCGGGGCCCTCGCGGGGATCGGCGGCCTTCGTCCAGACGATACGGCCGACGCCGCTGGGCGCGCGCGATGCACACACGGGCCCGGCACGGGTCCTGGGCGCAGCACGGCGCGGCGGTCCGGGCTGATCTCGCGCGCAAGACTCGCGCGCGCGACCGGAGCAGCAACGGAAGGAGCAATACGATGAGAACCGTCATTGGACTCTTCGGCGACGCGGGAGAGGCGAGGCGTGCGATCGACGAGCTTCAGGGGCTCGGCTATTCGTCCGAGAAGATCAGCGTCATCACCAACGTCGCCAGCCAGGAAGCGATCGAGGCTCGCAAGTCGATGGGGCTACAGAGCCTCAACCTCTCCGACGTCGGCAAGGTGGCCACCGGCGGGCCGCTCCGCGACGTGCTGATCAAGCCGGGCCAGGGCGCCGGCCTCGGCTCGGCGCTCCAGCTCCTCGGCCTGACGCCCGAGCTCGCGGACCACTACGTGAGCGGGGTCAAACACGGCGAGACGCTGGAGTCGCTCACGGTCGACGACAAGGACTCCGACCGCGTGCTCGCGGTGATGCGCCGCCGCTCGCAGGTGCCGCGTCCCGTCGAGGAGCGCGTCGCCGAGCCGGTACGCGAGCCCGTGCGCGAGCGGGTCCGCGAGGAGATCGCCGCGGCGCCCGTCGCCGCGTCGTCGTCCTCGGCCGCGGTGAAGCCGAACGGGCACTCGCTGGAGATGGACGAGCGCGACGAGGAGCGCATCATCCCCATCATCCGCGAGGAGATGAGGGTCGGGCGCCGCACCGTCGAGCGCGGCGGGGTCCGCGTGAGCTCTCACATCGTCGAGCGACCCGTCTCGGAGCAGGTGCACCTGCGCGAGTCGCACGTCGACATCGAGCGGCGCGCGGTCGACCGCCCGCTCCGCGCCGACGAGCGCGCGTTCGTCGACGACACCGTCGAGATGGTGGAGATGGCCGACGAGCCGGTCGTCTCCAAGTCGGCCCGCGTGGTCGAAGAGGTCGTCGTGCGCAAGCACGTCGAGGACAAGACGGCGACCATCTCCGACCAGGTCCGCAACACCGAGATCGAGTTCGGCAAGCTTCGCGCCTTCGATGCGGACGAATATCGCCGCTCCTTCGAAGGCCGTGGCGAGCGCGGCTCGTTCGACGCGTACCTGCCTGCGTTCCAGTTCGGGCACGAGCTGCACCACGGCCGGCAGGCGGCCGACCGCTGGGAGTCGGTCGAGTCCAGCGCCCGCGATTGCTGGGAGGCGAAGAACCCCGGCACGTGGGAGAAGTTCAAGGACGCGATTCAGCAGGCCTGGTCGAACGCGCGCGTGAAGTAGACCGCCCCGCCAGAGAAGAAAAGAACAGCGAGGCAAGGAGGGAGAGGAGCCGAGAAGGCAAGCTTCTCCGTCCGCTCGGGTCCCCTCCTTTCCCTCCTCCCCTCCATGTGACCTTCTCCCCGCGCTCAGTCCCGCGGGTACGCGTCCGAGCCCATCTCGAGATCGTCGAGGCCCGCGGTCTCGATCTCGGCGGAGACGCGGTTGCCGATCAGGCGATCGGAGAGGCGGAAGTACGCGTACGCGCCGCCGAAGGCGACCACCACGTTCGCGAGCATGCCGACGAGCTGCGCGCCGAGCTGGCCGAAGTCTCCGAAGAGCGCGCCCCGCACGGGGCCCGCGACGCCGTTCCACCCCTCGCCGAAGCTCCCGTCCGCGAAGATGCCCACGGCGAGCGTGCCCCACGCGCCGCACAGGCCGTGCACCGAGATGGCCCCCACCGGGTCGTCGACGCGCAGGCGCCGCTCGAGGCCGCTCACGGCGACGCCGACGAGCAGCCCCGCCACGACGCCGATGAGCGCCGCGGCCGGCGGCTCCACGAACGCGCACGGCGCCGTGATCGCCACGAGCCCCCCGAGCAGCCCGTTGCACGCCATCGCGACGTCGGGCCGGCGGTGCCGCTGCCAGACGTACCCGAGCGACGTGAGCGCGCCCGTGGCCGACGCGATGGCCGTGTTGGCGGCGATGAGCGCCACGCGCGGCTCGGTGGCCGCGAGCGTCGAGCCGGCGTTGAAGCCGAACCAGCCGAACGCCAGGACGAACGTCCCCATGACGGCCATCGGCAGGTTGTGCCCCTGGATCATGCTGATCGTCCCGTCGCGACGGAACTTGCCGATGCGCGGCCCGATCACGATTGTCCCCGCCAGGGCGGTGAGCCCGCCCGTCATGTGCACGACCGACGACCCGGCGAAGTCGACCTCCCCGTGCCCCAGCCCGAACGCCGTGCCGAGCGACGCCAGCCAGCCTCCGCCCCAAACCCAGTTGGCGAAGAGGGGATAGAGGATCGTCGACATGAAGAAGCCGTAGACGACGAAGGCCCCGAACCTCCAGCGCTCGGCCAGCGCCCCCGTGGGGATGGTCGCCGCGGTGTCCATGAAGACCGCCGAGAAGAGGAACATCGCGAGGTTCGCCGGGTCGTTCGAGACGTCCATGAGCGCGAACTTCGAGGCCCCCAGGAAGCCGAAGAAGTGCCCCCCGAGGCGGACGCCGATCTCGAGGTGGTCGCCCGCGCCGGCAGGCAGCGTGTGCCAGGCCGGCACGCCGCCCATCGCGATGCCGTAACCGACCAGCCAGAAGCCCACGAGGCCCACGGGGTAGACGACGAGGTTCATCGCCATCGTGTGCACGGCGTTCTTCGCGCGCGTGAACCCCGTCTCGACCATCGCGAAGCCGAGCTGCATGAACATCACGAGGAAGGCGCAGACGAGCAGCCACGCCAGGTTGAGGCTCTGCCCGAGCCCGGAGGTCGCGTCGCCCATTCTTCCCCTCCCTCCCGGCCTTTCAGCGCCCCGAGCCCGCCGGCGCGGTGGGGGCCGGCGGTACGGCATGCCGGCGCCGCGCACCGCTGGCGATCGTGAGGATGAGGAGGACGCCGATGACGAGCACGAGCGCCGCCCGCGCCATGAGGCGCCGGGGCACGTGGAGCCGCTCGAAGAGCGGGAGCTCGCGCGCCGTCCGCTCGCGCAGCACCACGCCCGACGGGTTCTCGAGATCCGCGAGCATCTGCTTCATGTTCTCGTAGCGCTCGCGCGGCGATCGCTCGATCGCGTGCATGATGATCTCCTCGATCTTCGGATCGATCGAGGGCATCACGTCGCTCGGCGGCGTCGGGTCCATCGTGACCTTCGACCGCATCGTCGCGTGCGCGTTGCCGTGCGCGTAGGGCAGCTCGCCCGTGATCATCTCGTAGAGCATCGTCCCGAGCGCGTAGACGTCGGTGCGCGCGTCGCCGCGCTTGCCCCGCACCTGCTCGGGCGCCATGTAGTCGGGCGTGCCGACCGGCGGCGTGAGGCCGAACCACGTGAGGCGGCGCGCCGCCTCGTCCATCGCGATGCCGAAGTCGATCAGCTTGATCTTCCCGTCGGGCGTGATGAGCACGTTGTCGGGCTTGAGGTCGCGGTGCACGATGCCGCGCGAGTGCAGGTAGACGAGCGCGCTCGCGATCTGGGTCGCGAAGTCGAGCGCCTTCGGGAGCTCGAGCTTCCCCTTGTCGCCCTGCACGGCGCGGAGCGAGCGGCCCTCGGCGAACTCCATCACGAGGTACATGCGGGTCTTCGCCTCGGGCGAGAGGACGCGCACGATGTTGGGGTGATCGAGCTTTTGCCCGATCTTCTCCTCGCGCTCGAAGCGCTGATAGAAGGCGATGTCCGACTCGTATTGGAGGTGCGGCACCTTCAACGCGACGGTCGCGCCGGACTTGCGGTCGACCGCCTTGAAGATCGACGCCATGCCGCTCCGCGCGAGGAGCTCGGTGAGCTCGTACTGGTCCACGCGGTCTCCCGCGACGAGTTCGTGCATGGAAAAGGTGTCCTCGGTCGTGACTCCGCGCCTGGGGAAGCGGGCGCGGCCAGCCATGTAACACCGGAGCGCACGAAAAAGAAAACGCGAGCCGTGCACGCTTCACGAGGCGTGCACGACCCGCGCGATCCCATCCTGCCAGGGAATGCCTGAACGACCGGAGGGTTCGAGACGCGAACCCGACCAAACTTTGGGGGTCGGTTTGGGCCCCTTCACGCACCAGGACGAGGGCGGAAGGGGCCCTGTGTGCCGGCTACGACGTCACCGCCGGCTTCTCGCTGAGAAGCACGGGCTTCGAAGCCTTCTTGCTGGCGCGGAGGAAGTAGATGGCGCCGTAGATGCCCCACATCGCGCAGACCAGGAGCGCGATGAACGGCTCCTTCACGCTCATGCCGCTCACGAGGAACGGGCCCACGAGGTAGAAGAGCATGCACGCGAGGTTCGCGACGAGGCCGAACACCGGCACGACCATGTGCTTGAAGCCGTGGAAGCTGTGGTGCTCGCGGAACGCGACGATCGCGATGATGCACGTGAGCATGTACAGCATGAACGTGCCGAAGTTGCTGATCAGCGTGATGATGACCAGCGTGTTGGGCAGCTTCGCGATGAGGTCGGGGTTGAAGATGCCGAAGCTGTACCAGATGTTGTGGTACTTCGGGTCGAGCGCCGAGGGCGTCGTGCCGCCGAGGTAGACCGTCACGGTGATCATGCCGATGATGATCGAGATGATCGCGAGCGTCCAGATCGAGCGGTGCGGGGTGTTCTTCGCGCCGTGGAGCATGCCGAAGTGCGCCGGCACCTCCTCGTCCTTGCCCATCGCGTAGGTCACGCGCGCGCCGGTGTTGATGCACGAGAGCGTCGTGCCGATGAGCGCGAGGAAGACGGTGAAGGCCTGGATGAGCATGAAGGCCCGGCCCGCGCTGTACGAGCCGAAGAGCCACGTGCCCGCGATGACCATCATGTCGCCGAGCGGCGCGCCGGACGCGCCGGCGTTCGTCAGCGTGTACCCCTGGTTCAGGAAGTAGTTCGCCGCGAAGTACTCGATGAGATAGCAAAACACGCCCTGAATCGCGAGGGAGAGGAGCACCGCGCGCGGGATGTCCCTCTTCGCGTTCTTGGCCTCTTCACCCATCGAGGTGACCGACTCGAAGCCGACGAGGATGAGGATGGCGACGCACGCCTGGATGAAGATGAACGAGAAGCCGTGCGGCGCCATGACCGAGCCGGCCGTCTGGTGGAACTGGAAGTGCGGCGTCAGGTCCTTCGGGTGGTCCGAGTCGGACGGGTCCATCGTGACGGCGTTGTCCGCCGAGTAGCTGAGGATGAACGGCACGGGCTGGCCATCCTTCATCTCGGGGACCGGGTCGCCGGTCTTGTCGTCCATCTTGTTCTGGAGGACCGGGTTGCCCGAGTCGTCCACCTTCGGCTTGCCGTCGTCGCCGACCACCGGCTCCTGCGCGACCACGTAGTCGACCGGGGTGCCGTTGACGAGCTGGAATCCGCGCGACCCGTCGGGGTGCTGGACACGGTAGGCGATGGCGATGACCGCGAACACGAGGAGCGCCGTGATCTGGATCACGTTGATGGCGACGCTGACGCCCGTAGAGCCGGTGACCCCGCGGAACGCGATGTACGCGACGCCGAGGGAGAACACGATGCAGAAGAGGTACATGAAGAGCGGGCTGTTGAACGACCCGCTGAACGTGTCCGGCCAGAACTGGTTGAGGAGATAGCCGCTGAGGAGCGCCGTGACGCCGACCATGCACCCGGGGTACACCCAGTAATAGAGGTGGCTCGCCCAGCCCGTGATGAACTTGGCCATACGGGCGAACTTGAAGGCGTGCGTCTTCGACAAGAACGCCTGCTCGGCGAAGAAGTACGACGACCCCGCGCCCGGATAGAGCTTGGAGAGCTCGGCGTAGCTGATGGCCGTCGCAAAACAGAGCAAGAGCGCGGCGACGATCCCGAACCACATGGCGCTGCCCGCCATCGGCGCGCCGTAGAGCGCCTGGATCTGAAACGTGAGCCACAAGAACGCGCCCGGCGCGATCAGCGCCATGGCATTCACAGTGAGGCCCGTTAAGCCGAGGGTTGCTCGGCTCGTGGGCGGTCCCGATTCCGCTGGTTTTGAAATATCAGACATGGTGAGGTCCCCTGTTGGTGACCGGAAACTACTGGGAGCTTGTTTCAGGACAATTGCGCGTACACTTCTGAACGGACCGGTCGACAATTTTGTGGTCTGTTTCTCGATCGTTTCGAGGAACGCTCCGGGGCTGCTTCTGAAGGGGGATTGTGGAATAGTCCGCTGCGCGTCATGGCCGCTTCCCCGGAACAAGGCGATTCGAGCAACGTTTCCGAATGGTCGTTGCGATACGCGACGCTCAGCGATCAGGGCACCGAGCGCGGGAACAACGAGGACGCCGTCGGATCGTACGTGGAGGCCCCCACGCACGTGCTCCTCGCGGTGGCCGACGGCGTGAGCGGCGAGGAGGGCGGAGAGATCGCCAGCCGCACGGCCGTCGACGTCACCATCCGCGCCTATAAGGAGAGCGCCGCGTCACTCGGAGCGCTGAGGCGCCTCTATCGGGCCGCGCAGCAGGCCAACATCGAGATCCACGATTGCGCGCTCGTCGTCACCGAGCTCCGTCGCATGTCGACGACGCTCACGGCGATGGTCTTCGAGGGCGGCACCGTCTACGCGGCGCACGTCGGCGACAGCCGCCTCTATCTCCTCCACGAGGGCACGCTCACCCAGAAGACGAAGGACCACACGGTCGCAGGCGAGCGCCAGCGCCTGAAGCTCATCAACGCGGAGCGCGCCCGGAACCACCCGGATCGGTCGGTGCTGACGCGGAGCGTCGGGAGGGAGCTCATCGTCGCCGTCGACCGCATCTCGTTCTCCGTGGGCGGCGGCGACGCGCTGCTCCTGTGCAGCGACGGCCTCTACAACGTGCTCGAAGAGGACGAGATCGCCCAGGTCCTCGGCCGGGCCGAGGATCCGGAGAAGGCGTGCCGCGCGCTCATCGACAATGCGAACGCGCGCGGCACGCGCGACAACCTCACCGTGGGCGTCCTCCAGGTCCGTGGCCCGGCCGCGCCGGCCCCCGCCCCGGGCCTGCGCGGCCTGTGGGCCAGGTGGACCGGGAGGTAGCGGTCAGCTGATGGGCGCGAGCTCGGGCCCCGGGCGGAGCGAGGCCCGGCGGTCTTCCATGGCCTTCTCGTACAAGACGCGCTCGGCCTCCTTGTGGGCGGGAGAGAAGCGCACCGCGAGCGCGCACACCGACGACGCGAGCGCGCACACGCCCAGCACCGCGAAGCACTGCTGCACGCTCCCGACCTCCTTGAGGAGGAACCCCGCGAGCACCGCGCCCACGTTGCCGCCGGCGCCCACGAGCCCGGCCACGCCGCCGAGCGCCTTGCGGTCGATGAAGGGCACGAGCGCGTAGGTCGATCCGCACGCCATGTGCGTGAAGAGGCCGAACGCGATCATCGCGACGATGGCCTGCGAGGCCGTCTCGGCGCGCGAGAACCAGAGCAGGCCGAGCCCCTCGCCGACCATGAGCACGAAGAGGAGGCGCGTGCGCGCGTCGAGCCCGCGCGTGCGCGCGATGCGATCGGAGACGATGCCGCCTACCGCGCGGGCGAAGAGCGCGAGGAGCCCGAAGCTGCCCGCCGCCATGCCCGCCGACTGGAGATCCAGCTTGAAGCGGTCGACGTAGTAGCTCGCGGCGACGTTGTGCACGAAGAGCTCGATGCCGAAGCACGCGCCGTACGTGACGAAGAGCATCCACGACCGGTAGTTCGCCATCGCCGTCTTGAAGACCGCCCACCCGCCCTTCTTGCCGCTCTCGATCTCGAGGCCGGCCGCGCGCATCTCGGAGTAGTTGCCCTGCGGGCAGTCCTGGGTGAAGCGCCAGTACATCGCCGCGACGATGAGCATCAGGCAGGCCGGCACGACCATCGACACGCGCCACCCCGCGCCCTTCTCGATCCCCAGGCTCAGCGCCGCCGCGAGCACCCAGGGCATCACCGACTGCGTCACGCCGCCGCCCGAGTTCCCCCAGCCCGCCGACGCGGCGTTCGCCGAGCCCACCACGTTCGGCGCGAACATCACCGACGTGTGGTACTGCGTGACGACGAAGCTCGCGCCGATCGAGCCGATGAGCAGCCGGAAGAAGAGGAACGTCGCGTAGCTGTGCGCGGTGGCGATCCCCAGCACCGGCAGGGCGCCCAGCGCGAGGAGCGCGGTGTGCACCTTGCGCGGCCCGTACTTGTCCGACAGCGGGCCGACCAGCATGCGGACCAGCACCGTGATGCCGACCGACGCGATGTTCACGTTCGCGATCTGCCCCTTCGTCAGCCCGATGTCGCCCTTGATGATCGGCATCAGCGGCGCGACGGCGAACCAGGCGAAGAAGCAGACGAAGAACGCCATCCACGCGAGGTGGAACGCGCGCATCTGGGGAGTCGAGAACGAGAAGAGCTGGATGCTCGCGGCCTTCTTTGCGTTCGGATTGAGCATGGTGCGGGCGGAGCTCCTTCGGGGGCGGTCGCGCTCCCACGAAGGCAAAGGTTCTGCACGGCGGGTGCCACGCGCCGCGGAGCGTCGGCGCGGGCGCGATCCCTGCGGAGATCCCGGGGTGGACGCCTCGGGCGTCCCTCGCTGCAGAGCCCCCGGCGGTCTCTCGGCCGACGATTTTGTCGGGGCTCGCGGACGCGTTGGACGAATTGTGAGGGAACGTGGAGTTTCTCTTCAATTTCGAGATTGTTTCGTCGCTTTCGGAATGCAGGTGAAGACGAGAGTCGGCGCGCGTCGAACGGATGGCCTCGGACTTGCGAACGGGCTCGAGCATGCACGTCCCAGGTCGTTCCAAGCCTCTTTCGAACTCACTCGCCGCGATTCTCGTTCGTCCTCGCGATCGGGGCCGCGACCTCCGCGCGCGCCGACGAAGCGTACGAGCCGGCGCCCGAGCGTCCTCCGCCCCCCGCGCCGTACTCGCTGCCATGGCAGCTCCGGCCCGCGGTCGCCGGCACCGCCCTGCGACTGGACACGAGCTTCGCGCGCTACGAAGACGCGAACTCGAACGGGGGCTTCACCGTCGCCTCGCTCCTATCGCTCTCCTACAAGATCCCCGGGACGTACGGAGGGCCCGAGAAGTGGGCGGGCTTCGCGCCGATCGTGAAGCTCGCGATCGTCAACGACGCGCCGCCCAAGTCGGTCGCGTCGGGCGGGGGCTTCGCGTTCGTCAACCCGGCTGTCGGCGGCACGTACGTCCTGCCGCTCGGGGCGCACGCGCGCGCCGCCTTCTTCCTGGGCGTGACGATCCCCGTCGGCATGGGCGGCGGCGACGACCCGAAGCCGGGCATCACCGACGCGCGCTCGGCCGGGCAGTTCGCGCGCTCGCAGATGGACGACTCCCTCTTTGCGGTGAACGACTTCGCCGTCTTCCCCGGGATCGACTTCGCCTGGGTGCACGCGGGCCTCACGCTCCAGGCCGAGGCCACGCTCTTTCAGCTCTGGCGCGTGCGCGGCGAGAAGGCGCAGCCCGAGGCCTCGAAGACCAACTTCACGAGCGGCCTCCACGCCGGCTACTTCATCGTCCCGGCGCTCTCGCTCGGCGTCGACCTCCGCTACCAGCGGTGGATCGACGCGCCCATCGCGATCGACCACGACAAGACCGGCACCAAGATCGACAACTGGACCTTCGCCGTCGGACCGCGGCTCCACATTCCGCTCGGCGGCGGCGTGAAGATCCACCCCGGCGTCTCGTACTCCCGCGGCCTCGACAAGCCCATGGCCGCGGCGACGCCGAACTACAACATCGTGCAGGTCGACATCCCCGTCACGTTTTGAGCGCCGCCCGCAGCGAGGCCGCGACCACGCCGGCCTCCTCGTCGCTCGCGTACTTGTGCCGCGGCCAGAAGAAGCCGCGAAGCCCGTCGCCCTTGCGGCGGGGCACCACGTGCACGTGCACGTGCGCGACGCTCTGGCTCACGCGGTCGTTGGTCGCGACGAAGGTGCCCTCGGAGCCGAGCGCGCGCCCCATCGCGCCCGCGATGCGCTGCGCGACCACGAAGAGGTGCCCGAGCTCCGCCGGCGGGACCTCGCTCAGCACCGCGCGGTGGGCGCGGGGCACGACGAGCGTGTGCCCCGGGAAGAGCGGCCGCGCGTCGAGGAACGCGATGGACGCCTCGTCCTCCGCCACCCGGTACGCGGGCGCCCTCCCCGCGACGATCTCGCAGAACACGCAGGCCGTCATCGCGGCGTGTGCGCGGCGAGGAACGCCTTCACCTTCGCGACCGCCGCGGCCAGGTCCGCGCCTTCCTTCCAGCTCGGCACGAGCTCGGCGTGGGGCGCGAGGCGCGCGAGCTCCTCGGAGATCACGGCGGGGTGGTACACGTCGTTCCCGCGGAGGACGAGCATCGGCGTCTGCATGGCCTTCGCGTCGTCGCGCGTCACGCTGAAGACGAAGTCGCCGCCATAGAGGTGGCTTCGCATGCTCGCGAGCGCGTCGCGGCGGACCTCGGGGCGCGCGGCGGCCAGGGCGTCGGCCCAGCCGTCGAACATCGCGTGGAACTGGCCGCGGTTGTCGTTCGCGAGGCCGATCGGCTGCTCGAGGACGGCCGACGCCACGCGCGACGGCTCGGCCTTCGCGAGCGCCAGGGCGAACGCGCAGCCGATGCACATGCCGAGGACGTGGCACCGATCGACGCCCAGGTGATCGAGCAGCGCGACGTGGTCGGCGGTGAAAACGGCCCACCCGTCGGAGGCGGCGACCGGCCCTTGCGACTGCCCCGCGTTGCGCTGGTCCATCGCGATGACCCGGTAAGACGCCGACAGCTCGCGCCGCGGATCGAACGGAGCCTTCTCCCAGAACGGGATGCTCGAGCGCGGTCCACCCGGCGCGAAGAGGAGGATCGGGAACCCCTCGCCCTCCACCTCGTAGTGGAGGGTCGCCTCGCCATGCAAAAACGTCGGCATGGGGCCGACCCTCGCATGGCGCCCCGTGCGCGGCAACGTGGCCGAGCGCAGCGCGCGACGCGGGTCCCGACGGGACACCCTGCCCCAAAGGCGGCCTGGGGATCGGGGATGCGCCCACCCCGGATGTCGGGATTTCGCGTGGTTGCGGATCGGTGCGGCGCTCGGTCCGCCTGGCATGACCGATGCTCAACCCCTCCCCAGTCGGCGAGTTTCGGATTCCAGTATCGCCGCACGGAGGTTTCCCATGAACCCCTTTGCCAAGTACTCCACTTCTTCTTTGGGTCGCTCGGCGGCCTTCCGCGTCGCGCTGGGTGTCGCCGTCGCAGGCGCGGCGGTCCTCGGCGTGGCGCGCGATGCTTCGGCCGACATCGTGGTCGGGGTTCGCCCGCCGGTGCCCCGCGTGGAGGTCATTCCGCGCGCCCCGTCGCCGCAGCACGCCTGGGTGCACGGCTACTGGGGCTACCACCCGCACGGCTACGCGTGGACGCCCGGCTACTGGCAGGCGCCGCGCGCGGGCTACGCGTGGGAGGGCGCGCGGTGGGAGGAGCGGGGCGGCCGCTACCACTTCCACGAGGGTCGCTGGCATCACCGCTGACGACACCGCTGAGACGGGCCCACGCAAGCCCAGGTCCGTCACGCCCGCCGGGCGCCCGCGCAAAGACGCGGACGAACGGCGGGCGTTCTCCTTTGGACCGTTCTCTTTGGGACCGTCATCGACGGGTTCACACCGAGCCTCGAAACCGCGAGAATCCTCGGGGCGCCGCGTGGCACATCGCTCGCACCGCGGCGGGACCGCGCCCCCATGCGCTCCCTTCCTCCGAAGTTACGTCTGCCCTTTTCCTCGCGGCGCTCGCCGCGGGAGCGACGCGCGCGTAGGCGCAGTCGACCGCGCTGCCCCCGCTTCCGCCGCCGGATGACCCGGAGGAGGAAGCGCCGCCCCCGGAGGTGCAGGGCGGCTCCGCCGCCGGCGCCCCCCGCGGCAACCTCGGCGCCCGAGTCCGACGCGCCGGACGACGGCACGGAGTCGAGCGAGCCGCCGCCGCCCGATCCCTGGGCCGTGCGACCGGTGGTGATGGAGCTCCGGTTCGGACTCAGCGCGCCGCTCGGCTTCGTGGGCCTCGCGATCGACGGGTCACCGTTCCCGTTCCTCGGGCTGAACGCCGGGGTCGGCCTCGGCGCGCAGGGAGTGCAGTACGCCGCCTCCGGGCGGATTCGTCCCTTTCGCTTCGGCCATACGGTGCACATCGCGCCTTACCTCGGGGGCGGCGGCTCCGCGGGCCCTTACGCGCAGTACGACACCTCCGGCATCCTCGACGGCGACCCGGTGACCCTCCAGTACCAGTGGGACATGGCGATATGGGGGAACCTCGAGGCGGGCGTCGACATGCGCCTCACGCCGCAGTTCTCACTGCGTCCGTGCTTGGGGTCGGGGCCATTGCCAACCAGCTCGACGCCAAGCCGGTCAACAACCGTCAGAGTCCCGTAGAAGCGGCAGTCCTTTATACGTCCGTGGCGATTGGTTATGCGTTCTGTGGTCGGGCCTCGCCGCCATGGGCGCATCCGCGGGTCGTGACGGATGCGTCGAAGGGCTGGAGGGACACGGCCTTCCATGCAAGGGATGCATCACCCATTCATGACGGGTGCATCCTTCAACGCAAGCGATGCATCACCCATCCATGACGAGTGCATCCGTCCACGCAAGGGATGCATCACCCATCCATGATGGGTGCGTCCGTCAAGGTAAGCGATGCATCCGTCATGCGTAAGGGACGCTTCCTTGAAGTCGAGGGACGCGTCGCTCACGCATGATGCGCGCATCCCTCATCGGAGGAGACGCGTCCGTCGCCCTCAAGGATGCGCCCCTCATCGGGGGAGACGCGTCCGTCGCCCTCAAGGATGCGCCCCTCATCGGTGGGAGACGCGTCCGTCCGGGGGACTACATCATTGACAAACCAGACCGGCGACATCGTTGACACGAGATCGTGATCGGTACGGTTCCGAAGCTCGCCGACGTCCTCGCTCGCGTGCAGGACACACCCCGCGCGCGACATCGACGACTTGCTCCCTGGTCCGTGGGCCCTCGAACGCGACGACGGCGGACCACGCCCTTCGTCCACCCTACACTGGACATCGTGCGCGCCGGACGCTTCCTCTTGCTCGGCTCCGCGCTAGCTAGTCGGCGTCGCATTTGTGGCATACGTCGCCTGGCGATTCCCGGTTTGGCAACGGATGGCGGATGCCGCGGTGAAGGATCGGCCCCGCGCGATGCCGATGTTCGTAGATGCTGGCGCCGAGGACCGCGGCGCGCATCGCGCACCGAACTCAAACCGAGCGCCACCCGCCGTCGTCACGAACGTCCCCACAGGGCTCCGGGACCGGACGTCCATCGACGACCGTTCGAATCTCACGCGGTCGACCGGCCATGCGCGGCGTCGCGATGACCGTCGCGTGCCGGCGGCGGAGCGTCCGGAGACACCCGGCGCTCGCTGGCTTCGCGCGCTTTCTCGCTGCATTTCCGCTCCTTTCCCGCGTCCCCCCGTCCGGCACGCGCGTCGCAATCCCTCCTTTCCGTGCGCGCGTATTCGCGCGGAACGGAGAGATGTCGCCATGGAAGAGTCAGTCAACAAGCATATGAAGACCGTGTTCACGATCATCGATCGTGGGCAGGGCCGGTCGCTCTGGGTGCGCGTCGGCGTGGGCTTCACGAACCGCGACGGGTCGCTGAACCTCAAGCTCGACGCGATGCCCGTGAACGGCACGCTCCACGTCCGGGAGTGGGAGCCCGGGGAGCGCCGGGGCGAGACGAACGAGCTGCCCGTTCGCGCGCGCCTGCCGCCGGCCCACCACGACAACCCGTTCGACTCGGTCGTCTGAGGCGCCTCGATGACCAGCCCCGGCATCCGCGGGGCCCTCTCGCGTGCATGGGCGCGCGCGGCCGGCTCGCCTTTCGCGAAGCCGGTCGCGCGCGTCGTGCTCGCGGCGGCGGGTCTCGTCCTCCTCGCGATGATCGGTCGCGCCGGCACCGCGGGGGCGTTCGGCGTCCCCGCCGCGCCCAGCGTCGCGCCCGTGATCATCTTCACGGCCGACGCGTCCACCCTCGGGCCGCCGCCGCCCCCGCAAGCCCCGCTCGCCGCCGCGCCGCCCGCTCCCGAGCGCGCCCCTCCCCCGTCCGGCGAGGCTCGCACGCGCGCGACCCCCGACGATCCCGTCTTCCTCAACGCGGCCACCGCGGACGACCTCCGCAGGCTCCCCGGCATCGGTCAGAAGCGCGCCGACGCCGTCCTCGCGCTCCGCGCCCGCATGGGGCGGTTCCACGCGGTCGAAGACCTCATGAAGGTGAAGGGCATCGGCCGCGCGATGCTCCGCCGCCTGCGCCCCCTCGTCCGCCTCGACCCCCTGGGCCCCGCCGACGCGGGCCCGTGAGAGAGAGAACCGCCAGGGTCGCCAGGGGTCGCCAGGGGTCACCAAAGGAGAAGTCTCCGAACCTCCGACTCTCGAACCCTGGCGTTCTTTGGCGTCCTGGCGGTTGAACCTCTCGCTCTCCGACCCGGGCCCTCACTGCTTCGCGGCCGTCATCGTGTACTCCATGCTGCACGGGATCTCGGTGTACTGGCCGCCGTTGGCCGTGAGCTGGTCGGTGCAGTCGGCGCCCTCGGCCGCGGAGATCGCGTAGCTGATCGTGCCCGAGAAGACCGTCGGCGACGTGCCCGTGCCCAGCGTCACCGTGATGGTGTCGTATCGCTGCATCGTGCACGGACCGAGGCCGCCGTCGGCCGTGCCGTCGACGTTGCCCTGCTCGCTCGCGGTCAACGTCACGGCCTGGTTGGCGACGGGTCCCGAGAGGTAGGCGCTGCCGTCCATCCAGTTCCAGTACAGCGTGCTGCCGTCCTGCGAGAGCTGCACGTCGAAGTCCCAGGGGTTCGGCGCGCCCAGCCCGCACGAGTTGGTCTGCGCCTGCGCCGTGACCTCGAAGGTCCCGAGCTGCGTGCCCGGCATCTGACCGAGCCCGCAGGCCGCGATCGCCGTCGCCGCCAGTCCCACCATCGCGAGAGCCGAGAAATGCCGGTGCATCGCTTCCCGTACGCCGGTGTTTTCTCGACGGCCAAATTGTCGGTGTCGCCGCGATTTGCGGGGGAAATCACCGCGGCAGCGCGTCCCGCGGCCGGCACGACGCCCACCTTTCCTGCGTGCGCGGCCGCCCCGCTCACCCCTTCCGGGGCGCGGTCTCCACGGCCTTGCGCAGGTTCTCGATGAGAGGCTTGATGCGATCCTGCTTCAGCTTGTACGCGGCGCGGTTCGCCACGAGCACGCTCGAGACGTGCGTCACGACCTCGATCACCTCGAGCCCGTTCTGCGCGAGGGTGGTGCCCGTCTCGACGAGGTCCACGATGAGATCCGCGAGGCCCACGATCGGCGCGAGCTCCACGGAGCCCTGCACGTAGATCACGTCGGCCTGCACGCCCTTGCGCGCGAAGTGGTCGGCGGCGATCCGCGGGAACTTGGTCGCGATGCGGGGCACGCCGCTCGGCGCGGCGCGGCCCGCGAGGCCCGCGACCACCATGCGGCACACGCCCACCTCGAGGTCGAGCGGGCGATAGAGGTCCGCGGTGCGCTCGAGGAGCACGTCGCGGCCGCAGACGCCGAGGTCCGCCGCGCCGTACTCCACGTACGTGGGCACGTCGTCGGGCTTCAGCAGGAGGAAGCGCAGGCCCGCGGCGGGCGACTCGCGCACGAGGGTGCGGTCGTCGGCGAGCAGCGCCTCGACGTCGACGCCGGCCCGCGAGAGGAGCGGCGCGACGGCCTTGAGCACGCGGCCCTTGGGGAGCGCGACGGTGAGGGGCTCGCTCACGCCTCCGCCCCTTTCACGCGCTCGATCTTCGCGCCGAGGCCGCGGAGCTTCTCCTCGATGCGCTCGTACCCGCGGTCGATGTGATAGACGCGGCGCACCTCGGTCTCGTCCTCGGCGACGAGGCCCGCGATCACGAGGGACGCGCTGGCGCGGAGGTCGGTGGCCATCACGCTCGCGCCATACAGCTTGTCGACGCCCTGCACCACGGCGGTGTTGCCTCGGAGGTGGACGCTCGCGCCCATGCGCTGGAGCTCGGGGACGTGCATGAAGCGGTTCTCGAAGATTGTCTCGCGGATGGAGCTCTCGCCGCGCGCGAAGCACATCAGTACCAGAAACTGGGCCTGCATGTCGGTCGGGAAGCCCGGGTGCGGGGCGGTCGTGACGTTGGTCGCGAGGAGGGGCTTGGTCCGGCGAACGAGGACGTTCTGGCCTTCGCCCGCGACCTCGACGCCGACCGCGCGCATCTTGGCGACGAGGGGCTCCATGTCGCCGAGCTCCGCGCCCTCCAGCGTGACCTCGCCGCCCTCGGCGAGGGCCGCCGCCACCATGTACGTGCCGGCCTCGATGCGGTCGGGGATGATGGCGTGGTCGAACGGCGCGAGCTCGCCGCGGTCGGAGCCGCGGATGTGAATGACGTCGGTGCCGGCGCCGTCGACCTCGGCCCCCATCTTGTTGAGGACGCGCCCGAGCTCCTCGACCTCCGGCTCGCGCGCGCAGTTCACGAGCGTCGTGCGACCCTTCGCGAGGGCCGCGGCCATCATGAGGTTCTCGGTGCCGGTGACGGTGGGGATGTCGAAGAACACCTCGCCGGCGCGGAGGCGTCCGCGGTTGCCGGGCCCCTCGACGTGCACGTAGCCGCGCTCGAGGCGGATGGTGCATCCCATGGCCTCGAGGCCCTTGAGGTGCTGGTCGATGGGGCGCGCGCCGATCGCGCAGCCGCCCGGCAGCGAGACCTTCGCGTACCCGAAGCGCGCGACGAGGGGCCCCAGCACGAGGACGCTCGCGCGCATCTGCTTCACGAGCTCGTAGGGCGCCTCGGGGCGCACGCTGGAGCCGGCCGCCACCTCGACCTCGGGCGCGGCGACGTTCACGTCGCGGCCGAGGAACCGCAGGAGCGCGGCGGTGGTCTCGATGTCCCGCAAGGCGGGGACGTTCCGCAAGCGGCTCCCGCCGTCCGAGAGGAGCGTCGCGCAGAGGATGGGGAGCGCGGCGTTCTTGGCCCCGCTGACCCGGACGGTGCCGCGGAGGGGTCCACCGCCACGAATGCGAATGGCGTCCATGCTCCGGACTGCTTGCCTGAATTCCGAGCGCCGGCCAAGTAGTCCGGCGCCGGAAGCGGGGCGCGGGGGCTCTCGACCCCTGTCCGTCAGCTCATGCGTACGGCAGGCAGGCGAACGCCCGGCGTGCTGCCGCCGCGCTTGGAGCGGATGAGCGCGTGCCCCTCGGTCGTGACCACCCAGACGGGCGGGCGCGAGCCGATCACCTCGGTGCCGAGGGACTCGAGCTTGGCGGCGGCGAGGATGGCCTCGACGCGCGGGAAGAGCTCGTTCTCCTCGGCCTGCACGTGGTGCGCGAAGAGGAGCTGGAGGGCCTCGAACCGCGGCTGGAACGACGGCTCGCGAACGTTGGTGCCGAGGACGCGCCGGAGCTGCGCCCGGAGCATGAAGTGGTCGTCGACGTTGCCGTCGCCGTCCGCGCCCGGGAACACGGTGAAGGGCCCGAGCGGGGCGATGCCCGCGAGCGACCCGAGCGCGGTGCGCGCGGCCGGGTAGAAGACGGCCTCTTCCCCGGCCATGTGCGCGATGAGCTCTTCGATCAACCGAGAGGCCGCCCGCGCCCTTTGGTGCGGGCGGGTCTCGCGGGCGACGGCTTCGAAGAGCGCTTCGATGGCCCGGTGCTGCGCGACGAGGATGCGCGTGACGTTCATCGGTTTGGCTTCGTTTTCCGCTGGGCGGGTTGCGATTCGGCGAACCTCGCGTGCCGTTTCTCGACCGTCGCCCCCGCCAGAGTCACTGGGTCGGGGCGACGGTGATCTCGACGCGCTTGGAGCAATCAGCGCCGCCCTGGCATTCCGCGGCACCCTGCGCCGATGTCGGCGTGGCGATGACGCGGGTGGGGGCGACTCCTCGGGTCCCAAGCACCTCTCGGACCACGTGCCGATGCTCTTCGTCGCCCGACACGCCGATGTTCTGGTCCGACATCGCCCCTCCTTGTCCCATGCACTCTCCAAGGGACTCGAGGACCGCCAGCCAGACCATGTCCGGATCCAGCTCCGCGACGTGCTGGCGAACGAGCCGCAGCTTCGGACAGCGGGCGACGACGTCGCGGCTGACGACGAGCTCGGCGTTGTCCTGGTCTTCTTGCGCGTCCTCCTCCGAGGAGGGGCGCGCCCCGTGAGGGGCCGCCGCGCCCGGATTCGCGCCATTCGCGGCGCCGTTCGCTGTCGTGTTCGGCGGCGCGGGGCTGGCGGGCACGACCGGCGTAGCGGCCTGCGCGCTGTCCGGCGACTTCGCCTGACCGTGGGCTCCGCCGCAAGCGCCGAGCACGCCCGCGCCCGCGAGGAGGAGCGAGAGCGACAAGCCGGTGACGAGGCCGCGATGATGATTCGACATGGGTTCTCCCTCCCTCGCAAGCGGCGCTCGTGAACGAGTCCGCCGCGGGAACGCCGGCGGCCGCATAGCGCGACCGATGACGAACGGGGCGGGTGCAGCGCGCGTGCCGCGGTCATCGGCTCGGCCGGTCGCGCGCCGACACGGGCTGTGGCATTCGGCCACGAATGACCAAAGCGCCGCGGGGCGCCGGTTCACTCGCGTCCTCGCGATCGTCGCGTCGTCGCGCCGCGTCGTGGCGCGCGCTACTTGGTGTCCTTCGCGACGCGCGCGGCCTTGAAGCGCGCGCGCAGACGCGGCGCGTAACCTTCCTTGTTCTGCTGCGCCGTGCGTCCGATCGCGAGGGCCTCCGCGGGGACGTCCCGCGTCACGGTCGTCCCGGTCGCGACGTACGCGTCGCGCCCCACGGTCACCGGCGCGACGAGCTGCGAGTCGCTGCCGATGAAGACGCCGGACTCGATCGTCGTCGTGTGCTTCCCCGCGCCATCGTAGTTGCAGAAGATGGTGCCCGCGCCGATGTTCGCGCGCTCGCCGATGACGCCGTCCCCGAGGTAGGCGAGGTGGTTGGCCTTGGCCCCCCTGGCCATGCGCGTCTTCTTCGTCTCGACGAAGTTGCCGACGTGCACCTCCTCGCCGAGGTCCGTCTCCGGCCGCAGGTGAGAGAACGGCCCGACCTCGGCGCGCGGGCCGATGCGCGCGTCGGTGGCGACCGAGTAGGGCCGCACGGTCGCGCCGTCGCCCACGATGACGTTCGTCAGCACGCAGCCGACGTCGACGGTGGCCCCGCGCCCGACGCGCGTCGCCCCGCGCAGCACCGCGCCGGCCTCGACCACCGCGTCGGGCTCGAGGGTCACCGCGGCATCGATGCGCGCGCCGTCGCGCACCGTGGCACCCGCGAGCCTCCACAGGCGGAGGATGCGCCGGTGCAACGTCTGCTCGACCTGGGAGAGCTGCTCGCGGTCGTTCACGCCGGCGAGCACGTCGGCCGCGAGCTCCACCGTCGCTACTCGCTCGCCCGCGTTGCTCGCGAACGCCACGATGTCGGTCAGGTAGAGCTCCGACTGCGCGTTGTTCGGCACCAGCGCCGACACCGCCTCCGTGAGGAGCGCGACGTTCGCCGCGTACAGACCCGCGTTGACCTCGCGAATGGCGCGATCGCGATCGGACTGGAGGTCGCGATGCTCGCGCACCTCGACGACGCGCCCCAGGCCGGCCCTCGCCCACGACGCGAGGGGCGGCGGCGCCGTCGAGTCGCGCAAGATGCGGCCGTAGCCCGTCGGATCGTCGACCACGCAGGTGGCGATCGACAGGGACGCGGGGGCCGTCAGGTCGTCGAGCGGCTTGAGGACGGCGCGGAGCTCGTCGGCGCGGACGAGCGGCACGTCCCCGTTGAGGATCAGCGCGCGGACCATCTCGCCGCGCACGGCGGTGAGCCCTACACGCGCGGCATCCCCGGTCCCCCGCTGGTGCTCCTGCACCACCGTGCGCACGCGGTCGCCCGGGAACGCGCGCGCCAGATATTCCTCCACGAGCTGCCGCCCATGCCCCACGACCACGACGACGTCGCCGCAACCCGCGTCGAGCGCCGCCTGGACGCCGTGATGGATGATGGGCAGCCCGCAGATGCGGTGCATGACCTTGGGCATCGCGCTCTTCATGCGGGTGCCCTGACCCGCCGCAAGGAGAATGGCCGTCGTCGTCTGCATGTGGCTATCCTGAGAGCTCGAACTACGCGCAAGCGTGAAGGCTTACAAACGATCCCGCTCTTCGGCCGCTAGAATGTAGCGCACTCGAGGTCGGAGGAACTTGCATGGCTAGACGCGCAACCTTCCGGCGCGCCCGGGGCCCACTCGTCCCCATTGTCTTGGGTCTCTTCGCTGCGGGAGCTTGCCAGGATTTCGATGGTACGAGGACGCCGCCGCAGCGCGGGTCGCTGGGCGTCGAGCTCTATGGAGTGGTGTGCGATCGCGTCGGCGCGCAGGGCCTGCCCGAGGACCTCGCCGGGGCGTCGTACAGCGCAATCTGCCATGGCGAAAAAGGGGACGGCGTCTTCGGCCCCGGCTCGATGACCGTGGACACTTCGGCGCTCCCGACGATCGGGGGAGCCATCCCGACGATCGACGGCGGCGTCGAGACCCCGCAGCAGCAAAATACGTTCCGTTCGTATGCCATCGCGCGTCTCGAACGGCTCGCGCAGGACCGCGCGAACCTGGTCGCCGCCCTCGACGCGACGTTCCCGGACATCGGCATCCCGGTGAAGAACCTCGCGGCCGCCGACCCCACGCAGTCGTGCCAGCCCGCGGCCTCGCAAGGGTCGCTGCACACCGAGCTCGCGAACTTCCTCGGGCGCCTCACGGCGCTCTACGACGACGGGACGCTGCCCGCGTCGACCGAGTCGCTCGGCGCGGTCCTCCAGACCTTCAACGCCTCGTCCGACGCGCAGACCTCGTGGTCGCACTTCAACCAGCGCGCGGGGTACCGGCCGATCGATCTCGCCGTCGGCGCGGCGCGGCCGGTGCTCGCTTACGACAAGCTCCGCGCGTTCGCGGCGGCGACGCTCAAGCTCGTCTCGCCCGACTCGGATCCGTACGCGGCGAACCCGATGAAGGACGCGCAGGGCAACCGCGTCCCGGAGCCCGGCGCGGCGTACTCGCAGATGCAGTCGCTCGTCACGGCGCTCCACGCCGAGATGAAGAACGAGACGGCCGATCCGACGCCCGCGCCCCTCGTCCTCGGCGCCGCGACCGACGCGTCGCTCGGCCAGGTGCTCGACCGGCCCATGACCGACCTCGAGGCGATCCAGTCGGTGCTCTTCCACGCGAGCCAGACCTTCGCGCAGGGTCCGTACGCCATCGGCGGCATGACGACGAGCCCTCCGCGCTACGTCGTGCAGCGCGACCCGCGCGGGTACGCGGCGGTGCCGCTCGTGGGCGGGAAGCTGCCCGCGCCGTTCGTGGCCGACAGCGACGGCCTGCCGGCGCTCGACGGCACCGGCGCGTTCATGAACAGCGGCATCCCGGCGCCCACGCCCTTCGCGACCCTCGTACCCGACGGCGCCCCGCGCGACGCGTACGGGCGCGCGATGGCGGGCGCGGCCCCGCTCTACGGGTACATCGACACGAACCAGACCTTCCTCTCGGTGGTGCTCGGGCACGCGCGCGGCGCCATCGCCGGCAAGTCGCTGGTCGACTCGAACCCGGCCGACAACCACGAGACGCTGATGGACGCGATTGCCGGGGCCTGCGTGCTCTTCGGAAACCGCGCGATGACGACGCGCCCCTACGCCGACGGCACGTCGGTCACGTACGACGCGTTCCAGCCCGCGGGCGCGCCCATCGGGGACCTGGTGTACGCGCTGGGGCAGGTGCTCGCGGATCCCTCGAGCGACGCGACGCTCGCCTTCCTGAGCGCGCTCCTCAAGTCGAACCCGAACGACGTGGCCCGCACCGTGGGCGACGCGCTCTACGACAAGTCGCAGGCCGACATGCACCCGGAGGCGAAGCTCCCGGCCAGCTCGGTCTTCTGGGACCAGATCCTCGACCTGGTCGTGCAGATCGCGCAGGACACGTCGACCGGCCCGACGGGGGCGCGCCTGCTCGAAGACCTCCTGACGGCGTTCGGGGACCCGGCCACGCTCGGGCTCTCGAAGACGCTCGCGAGCCAGACCGCGAACCTCGACCACATCTCGTACGACCGCACGAACCTCAACGGCCCGGCCGTCAACCTCACCTCGAAGAACGAGACCGACCCGCCCGACACGCCCGTCGATCGCACCAAGCCCGACACGGGCGCGAACCGGAGCGAGTTCCAGCGCTTCGCGCAGCTCGTCCACGACACCAAGGGCCAGATGGCGTGCAACAAGGAGGGCGCCTCGCTCCCGGCGAACCTCGGCGACGCCACGGCCCTCACGGTCTGCAACCAGACCACGGGCGGCGACCTGGGGTCGGCGTGCATCAACGCCGACTGCTCGTGCAGCGGCCAGCGCACGTTCCACGAGTGCGAGGTCTTCAAGAATCGACGACCTGGCGACCTTCTACCTCGACTCGTTCGTGGGCAAGGCCAGCCTGTACATGCGCCCGCAGATCGCGCGGGACGGCGCGCTCAACGTCATCGGCAAGGCGAGCGTCGGCCTGCTCGAGCAGTCGAGCGGCATCGGCTTCCACTCGTCGACCGCGACGACCCAGAGCGGCACGACGTGCACCGCGTTCGGCGGCACGCCCGACGACACGTACAACAGCCCGACCAACCCCGACCAGACGGGCTTCTGGGACACGCAGGACAAGTTCACGCTGCGGCCCAAGCCGGGCTGGATCAGCCGGTTCATCTTCTTCGACCAGGCGAACGACAGCGCCGGCGGCAAGGGGACCAACTGCATCACGAACACGTTCCTCACCGACCTCGAGGGCGCGCAGGTGGGCACGACGGCGTGCAAGCCGCGCGTCATCCCCGACCCGTGCTGGGTGAACGGCGCGGTCGACCCGGCCTGCTACGACTCGGGGCAGCCCGCGTCGAACGCGGACGTCAACGCCAGCCACACGGTCACCCTCAGCAGCTGCAGCAGCGGCGACTGGCTCGCGCAGCGCGACACAGACGTGCTCTTCGATCTCGAGGCCGACGGCTTCATCGACGCGCTCAGGCCGCTGGCCGGCGCGTTCGTGAACCACGGCCGCGAGGACCTCTTCGAGCAGCTCATGGACGTGCTGAACGAGCACTGGCAGACGGCCGCCGGCGCAGCCGCGGAGCCCGACGACTGCCTGCTCACGACCGCCGCCGGCGGCGCGACGACCCGGTGCACGGGGGACGGGGCCGACACGTACGAGGCGCTCCTCTCGACCCTCTTCGGGTCCGACCTCCTGCCGTCGCTCAACAACCTCGTGAACGTCGCGAAGGGCATCTCCGTCACGCCGTGCAAGACGATTGACCCGTCGAAGCACACCTGCACCGCGCCCGGCACGGCGGAGAACGGCGTCCAGGCGCTGGCGGCCGCGGCGCGCGCGCTCGTCGATCCCAACGTCGCGAAGTCGTACGGCCTCACCGACAGCACCGGCAAGGTCACGGCGCCGCGCAACGACGGCACGACGAACCCGCAGGTGACGCCCGTGTACCTGCTCCTCGACGCGCTCGACGAGATCGACAGCGCCTTCGCGAACGACATGAACGACGCCGACCCGAACCGCCAGACCGAGTGGCGGACGGCGCGCTCGCAGCTCGTCGACGAGTTTCTGAGCGTCAGCGGCGAGAACACGACCCAGCAGACGTTCGCCGACCCGACCTTCCCGCTGATCGCGCCGGTGCTGGTCGACACGCTCCGCGCGCAGCTCCTCGCGCGGTGCGGGCCCCAGGAGACCACCGGCGAGTGCGCGTGGGCGCGCGGCACGGTGCCGTCGGCGAGCTGCCCGCCGGGCATGGTGAGCGGCGCGAGCGGCTGCACGGTGCCGGTCGCGATGTGGAACGAGGCGGTCGCGTCGATGGGCGGGCCGATGTTCGCGGGGGCGCTGGACGTGTTCGACGCGATCCGCCGGGACACGAGCGCGCGCGGCGCGCTCGAAGACCTCGTCGCGTACCTCTCCAATCCGACCGCGCAGGACGCGACCGGCGACGTGGAGTCGCTGGCGGAGCTGCTCACGACGGGGCACGACGTGCTGCAGGTCATGCGGGACGACGCGAACCTCGTGCCCCTCTACCAGGTGCTGTCCGCGGTGTTCGCGGCGCCCTCGGGGCCGCCCCCGCCGGGGCTCTCCGCGTCTCGCGACACGGTGGACGCCGCGACCGCGCTCCTCACCCGCTTGGCCGGGCAGGCGGTCGACGCGAACGGCAACGAGATCTGCGCCAAGGAGGTCGACCCGAACGACGTGCTCGACATCGCGCTCTCGTACCTGGTGACGCCGATGTCGACGGGGACCGCGGGCGACGGCGGCGCGCAGACCGGCGAGACGCCGCTCGAGGTCATCGTCGACACCATCGCCGACGTGAACCGCGCGAGCCCCTCCGACACCACCGACCCGCTCGCCCCCGCGGACTACGCGAACATCTCGAACGAGGTGAGCGAGTTCCTCGTCGATCCCGATCGCGGGCTCGAGCAGTTTTACGCGATCGTCCGAAACGCGACCGAGCATTGACGATGAAGCACAAGACGTCTCGCCGCCGCGATCTCGCTCGCCGCGCTGGCCTGGGGGACGACCCGCGACGCGCGGGCGGCGGGCCTCTATGTCGAAGACCGGGGCACGCGGCCCATCGGGCGCGGCGGCGCGTTCGTGGCCGGCGCCGACGACCTGGGCGCCATCTGGTACAACCCGGCCGGCATCGTGGAGGCGCCGAGCGGCGTGCTCCTCGACGGCACGTGGGTCGATTACAGCGCCACCTTCACGCGGCACGCGCTCGGGTACGACCCGGGCGGCGGCGAATACGAGGAGACGCAGCCGCAGGTGAAGGGCACGACGCCGTTCTTGCCGCCCCCCACGATTGCGGGCTCGGTGCGCTTCGACCACGACACGATGGCGGTCGCGCTCGGGGTGTTCTCGCCCGACTCGGCCCTGCTGTCGTTCCCGCTGACGGTGCAGCAGAACGGCGCGACGGTGCCGTCGCCGTCGCGGTACTCGCTGGTCTCGCTGAACGGGACGATCCTCGCGGTCATCGGCGGGTGGTTCGCGTGGAAGCCGGTGGAGGAGCTCGAGATTCGGCGCCGGCGTGCAGATGATGACCGGGTACTTCAAGACGACCATCGACTTCAGCGCGAGCCCGCAGATGGGCGTCGTCGGCTCGTCGGAGAACCCGCAGTACGACGCCTACAGCGGCCTGAGCGCGGGGCCCATCTTCGCGCCGAGCGCGAACGTCGGCGCGATCTTCAAGCCCACGCACCTCGTGCGCCTCGGCACGAGCTTCCAGGCGCCGTACGTCATCGACGCGCCGACCACGGTGAACGTGCGCCTGCCGAACGCGCCCGAGTTCGACGGCGCGTACCAGCAGGGCAACGAGGCGCACCTCCACATCGAGCTGCCGCCGGTCTTCCGGGCGGGCATCGAGCTCCGCCCGCTCGAGAGCGACGACCTGCGCGTCGAGCTCGCGTACGTCGCGGAGTTCTGGTCGGTGGAGAAGTCGCTCGACATCACGCCGGACGACATCGAGCTCTACGACATCAAGGGCTTCCCGAACCCGTTCGGCGTCACGACGATCTCCGGTGCCGCGCGGGATGCAGAACTCGAACTCGGTCCGCCTCGGCGCCGAGTACACGCTGCACCTCTCGGCCCTCGACCTCATCGGGCGGGCCGGGGTCTCGTACGAGACGAGCGCCATCCCGACGAACTACGTGTCACCCCTCACGATCGACAACGACAAGGTCATCGCGTCGGTCGGCGGGGGCCTGCTCGTGATGAACAAGAAGCTCCGGCTCGACGCGGCGGTCTCGCACACGTTCCAGAACGACGTGAACGTGCCGTACGACACGGCGGCCGTTCCCCTCATCAACCCGGTGAAGGGAAACGCCACGCCCCCCGACCCCGTGAACGGCGGCGTGTATCACGTCGACGTGTGGATCGTCAGCGCAGGCCTCGCGTACCAGTTCTAGCGGTGCTGGTAGACCGCGCGGCCTTCGATGCGCGTGGCGTCGTGCGGCAGGTGGCGGTAGGCGACCCAGCGGCCGTTGTACGGGTGGTAGTAGTGGCCATTCCCCTCGTAGATGTACCCGCCCCCGAAGCGGTAGGTCGGGGAGGCCACGAGGGCCGGCGGCGGCGCCTCGACGTACGAAGCCTCGTAGCCGTCGGCGGTGGTGTATTCGGCCCCGCAGCCCACGGCGACGAGGGCCGGGACGACGACGGCGGCGACACGAGCGGCGATGGAGATTTTGTTCATGTCTCGCGGAAGAGCACGCGACGTGCCGCCCGGCTCGCAGCGGCGAATCCATGGGAGAACGACGCGCGGCGCCCGAATGCCACGTATCGCGAATACGGCATTCGTCCCCACTGAGGCACATCGACCCGCGACGTCGTTCGGGGCGAGCCCCCGGGCTCCACGGGGCACGGACTCTGCAGCCCGAGCGGGCATGTTCCTCACCCTCCTCCTCATCGTGCTGGTCCTGATGGCGGTCGGCTCGGCGCCCGCGTGGCCCCACTCGCGCAGCTGGGGGTACTACCCGAGCAGCGGCCTCGGGCTGGTGGTCGTCCTCTTGATCGTCGTGTTCCTGCTCTCGCCGAACCACGTCTGGTGGTGAGCGGTCGGCTCCGACCGGGGGGCCTTCACGGCCCCCCAATCTTCTCCGACACGCGCTGCTGCTCGTCGACGAGCCACCCGCTCAACCCGAAGATGCGAATGTGCGTCCCTTCGGGGTCGACGCCCAGGCCCACGGGGATCGGGCCGCCCTCGATGACGAACGCCCCGAGGCGATCGCTCCCGCGCGCGCCATACAGGCCGCGGGCGCTCAGCGCGCCGCCGTGCGCGTCGATCGCGTCGATGCGCATGCGGGCCTGCGAGTAGCTGAGGCGCGCGGTCGCCAGGAGGCGCGGGATGTCCGTCAGGCTCCGGAACGGGCCGGGGATCTTGTCGCGCACCGGCGCGAGGAGCGGCGTCGCGTACATCACGTCCGCGCTCACGACGCCGCGGAAGGCGGGGGGCACGAGCTGGAGCGTCGCGCCCTGGAGGATCGCGTCCGCGCGCGAGTCCGGCGCCGCCTCCCCGCGCACCGAGACGTTGCGGAGGGCCACCGCCGAGCCGGACAGATCGAGGGCCGACCCGTCGGGCCCGATGCTCCGCGCCTGCACGACGGCCCGCACGTCGCCCTCGAACGGCCCCGGCGTGGACGACGCGACGCGCGCGTTCGCCCTCGCCTCGGCGACCGCGTCGAGGCGGTGCGCCTCCCACTCGTACGTCAGCGACGGGACGTCGACCGCCACGGTGCCGCGCGCCAGGATCTTCCCCGAGCGCAGGACGACGTCCTCGGCCTGCATCGAGGCGCGGCCGACCGCGCGCGCGTCGTCGGGCCACGCCTCCGCGCGGACGTCCGCCCGCGCGCGCCCGCGCTCGATCGCGGCGCCCGCCCCGCTCGCGAGCGCCTCCACGAGGGCGTGGAGGTCGGGCACCTGGATGCCGGGCGCGTCGACGGTGAGATGCGCGAGGTCGATGCGGGAGTTCGAGGCGATCGGGCGCGCGCGCGCCGTCATGTCGACGCGCGGCACGAGCGCGAGGTCGGCGTCGCGGCCGTGCGAGTAGCGCACGTCGGTGGCGGTCCCGCGGACCTCCACGTGCTGGTCGCCCGGCTTCACCTCGGCGCTCGCCACCAGGCTCGTGGTGAGCCGGTCGTCCCCGCGCTCGACGACCGCCTGCGGCGCCGCCGCATCCACCCGGCTTCCGTCGCCGATCTTGCCGTGATCGACCCCGATCGCGAACTTCTCGAAGGCCACGGGCCCGCGCACCTTCACGCCGCCGGGCAGCGGCAGGTTCATGCGCGCGACATCGGGGAGCTTCATGCGGAGGTCGGTGCGGAGCAGGATCTGCTGGAGGATCGCCTTGCCTCCGACCGCGCGCGGGTCGAACGGGTCGACCGTGAGGTCGCCGGTGCCCGCGATGCCGTTCACCGTCTCCACCCCGACCTCCGAGAGCCCGAGGTCCTTCGGGACCACGTGAATCGGCCCGATCTCCACGCGGCGGAGAGGCTTCAAGTAAAAGTGGCCGTCGACCGCGAGCAGGCCCTGGAAGCGGCGGCGGTCGACCCAGATATCGCGGACGTCCTCCGCGGCGACGTCCTCGAGGTCGATCGTCCAGAGGTGGTAGTACGCGTCGGAGCCCTCGGCGAGGCTGCACTGCTGGAACGGCCGCACCGGCACGGGCGAGAGGCCCTCGATGGGCGGGATGCCCTCGAGTCGCGCGGGCGTCACCTCCCACGGGTCGAGGCGGCTGCGGAGGCGGAAGGTCACGCCGCTGCCCCGCACCCCCGACACGACGAACCGCTGCTTCGCGAGCTGGAAGAGCGAGACGCGGAAGCGCACGCGCTCGATGCGAAGCATGAACTCCACGTTGCCGTCGCGGCTGCGGATGGAGAGGTCGCGCGCCTGGACGAGGCCGGGCCAGATCGACCAGCCGCGGCGGAAGTGGATGTCGATGGTCATCGGCGTGCCGTTGATCGCCAGATCGAACAGCCGCGTCGACAGAAACACGTTGATCGCGACGAGGTACGCCGCGAAGAGCCCCGCCACGGCGACGAGCAACCACTTGACCAGACGCTTCGGCGAGACTTTTTTCACGTTGCCCAGCCATGCACGCGGCCGGCCCCGCTGCGGCCGGCCCTGATCATGCGTATCGAGCGCGAGCCGGCCCCGGCGGCGCGTGGCAATCGGCCTCGTTTGAGGCGGGCTCGCGCGGGCCGGCTCATAGAAGGGCGCGAATCAGGTCCGCCCAGCGCTCCAGCGCGTTGATGCTCAAATAGTGGTCGCGGACGCGGTCGTACGCGGCGTGCCCCAGCTTGCGCGCGAGGGGCTCGTCGGTCACCGCGCGCCGGAGCAGGCCCGCGAACTCCCCGAGGTCGCGCGGGTCGTGCACGAGCAGGCCCTCGACGCCGTCGTGGATCTGGTCCTGGATGCCGCCGACCGCGCTCGCGATGACGGGCCGGCGCTTCCACATCGCCTCCGTCACGGTGAGGCCGAAGCCCTCCTGGAGGCTCTTCTGCACGATGACCGCCGAGTGCCGCTGCAGCGCGTTCACGATCGCCGCGTTCTCCTCCTCGTCGTCCATCGGCAGCATCGCCAGGTGCACCGAGCGCCGCAGGGCGTCCGGGAGGGCGGCCCGCGCTTCCTGGAGCTCCGCGAAGACCTTCGCCCCCTCCGGGTCGTCGGCCACGGCCTTCACGTCGGGCCCCGCGAGGACGAGCTCCGCGCCGCGCGGGGCGTCGGGCTCGAGGAAGCGCGCGAACCCCTGGAGGACGCCGACGGGGTCCTTCATCGCGTCCCACCGCGAGACCTGCGTGACCAGCGGTGTGTCGAGCGACGGCGCCCGTCCCGAGCGCACCAGGTCGACCGGACGCGAGACGCGGGTGGTGCTCCCGTCGTCGCGCACGAACGCCGGGGCCGCGGAGCCCGGCGCGCCGTCGACGAGGCCCACGGTCGTCAGGATCGCGCGGACGGTGCCCCCGTCCATCGCCCGGTTCTTCGCGGAGAACGGATCGATGGTGGGCGGGACCTCGAGGGTGCGCCTTCGCTGCAGCCACGAGGGCGCATACGCGTACCGCGAGAACACCGCGAGGGCCACGTCCTCCAGGTACGGCTTCAGGAAGCTCCAGCCGCGGTCGACCTCGACCTGCGCGTGCTCGTAGCCGATGTGGCACCGCCAGACGACGCGCACCCCGCGCTTCGTGAGGTGCGGCACGAGCCCGGCGGTCTGCGGGTCGTGGCAGACGAGGATGTCGCCCGGGCGCACGAGCGCGTCGATGGCGAGCGCGTTCTCGCGGGTCACGCGCTCGTAGAGCGCGGCCTGCTCGGGGCCGAGCGGCGAGCCGTCGCCGGCCCAGCCGTGGAGCGCGTTGTGCACGCGCTTCGTGATGCGGAAGAACTCGGGCGGGCCCTGGAAGACGAGCCAGCGCACGTCGACGTCGAGCCCGCGCGCGTACCGGATGAACGACCGCAGCATCTCGGCGACGCCGCCGCCGGAGGGCGCCGTGTTCACGTTCCAGAACTCGCGCTCGCCGAGCACGCCCCGGAGATCGGCCACCTTGCGCTCGAGCTCGCGAATGCGCTCCTGACCGACGATCTCGGCGAAGGGCTTCACCGAGCGGGCGCTGACATGGACTTCGAACACGGGGTCGGAACACGCAACCGGGATGCCGCGCCGCTCGCTTGACGTCGAAGCTCGAGCGACGAGGGACTGGGCGAGGGACCAGACCGTGGGGGGTTTCGTCGCGACCGTTTCGACCGCGGACCCGGTCGTCTCGGCCCCTCGAGGCGCGCCCGACGACGAGCTCCCGCCCGGCGGACCGCCCGCGACGCCCGAGGAGATGGAGCGCGCGCTCGACCAGGCCACGACGCTGCTGCCCATCCGGACCCAGCTCGCCTTCCAGCCCTCGTACACGTTCCCCCCTCTGAGGCGCGAGCGCCACGGGCGCATCGATTGCACCCCGCCCGAGCCGATGCGCGAACTCGGACCGTGGGTGACGCTCCTCTCGTCGGCGTACCTCGTCAGCATGATGTTCGCGCTCGGGCTCGAGCTCGGCGTCGGGCCGAAGGAGTCGAAGACCGAGAAGCGCGGCAAGCGCCGCATGCTCGCGTGGGGCCTCGCGTTCCACCTGCTCGCGCTGCCGGCGCTCGCGTTCGGGGTCACGCGCCTCCTTCACCTCTCGGACGACGTGACCATCGCCCTCCTCATCCTGATGGTCGCGCCCGGCGGCCGCTTCGCGCCGCACCTCGTGAAGCTCTCCGGCGCCAACGTGGCCCTCGCGATCGAGGTCACGCTCTTCCTCGCGAAGCTCACCGGCTTCACCGCGGCGCCGCTCGCCAAGTGGATGCTCACGCTGCACTCGCTCGAGGTGCGCGAGCTGCCGCTCATCGCGCAGCTCGTCCTCTTGCAGCTCTTGCCCTACGTCATCGGCAAGCAGCTCCGGAAGCGCGATCGGGCCCGCGCCGACCAGCTGATGCGCCCCGCGCACCGGCTCGCGATCTTCTTCGCGGTCGCGTCGCTCGTCGTCGTGCTGGTGAAGGGCGACCGCGGGCTCGGCGACCTGCTCGGCCAGCGCGGGTGGATCGCGGTCGCCATCGTGACGCTGGCCTCGCCGGTCCTCGGGTGGTTCGCGGGCGGCGCGAAGCGCGTGAACCGCAAGGCCTTCGCCATCATGGCCGACTCGCGCGAGCTCGCGCTGGCCCTCGTCATCGCCAGCATCGCCTACCCCGGAACGGGCGTGCACACGGCGCTCTTCGCGATCTGGTCGGTCATGGCCTTCGCGAGCTTCTTCCTCGCGACGGCGCTGCGCGCGCCGCGCGAGACGAGCGGCGCGGCGCCCAAGCTCACGGCAGGAGATCCGGCACTGGGGGGGCCGGCAGCGGCCCGTTCGGCGCCGGCTCGTTGACCGAGACCGGCGCGCCGCTCGAGGTCGTCGCGCCCGGCGCCGGGTTCTGCACGTAGACGACGACCGTGTCGCCCGCCTTGAGCACGTGCCCGCGGTTGAGGTGGTTCACGCGCTCCATGGCGCGGGGCCCCACGTCGAAGCGCTTGCCGATCGCCTCGATGGTGTCGCCCGCCTTCGCGGTCACCGTGACGCGGCGGATGCCCTTGTCGTGCTCGAGCGCCGCGAAGAACTCGTCGGAGCCGACGGCCACGACGCGCACGTCGCTCTCGGGCGTGACGACCACGCGCGAGAGGTCGGCGCCCGCGTCGACGAAGGCCTGGAGGGTCATCCCCTCCTGGAGGCGGGCGCTCGCGTCGAGCTCGTTCCAGCGCGCCAGATCGTCGGGCGTCACGCGGAGCGCCGCGCCGATCTGCGCGAGCGTGTCGCCCACGAGCACGCGGTAGAAGACGCGCTTGCGGTCGGGGAACACGAACTCGTCGGGCGGCACGACGACCGTCGGCTTCGCGGCGGGGGCTTCGGGCGCGGGCGCCGCCGGCGGAAGTGACCCCGGAGGCACGCCCTCCGCATGCGGGACCAGGAGCACCGTCCCGCCGCGAACGGCCTCGCCGGGCGCGATGGCGTTGAGCTCCACGATCTTCTGCGGGGTCGTCTTGTGGGCCGAGGCGATCTGCTCGAGGGTCTCGCCGAAGCGCACGACGTACCGGTCGAGCGGCGGCTGATCGCGCCGCTGCCGGAGGAGGGCCTGCGCGGCCGCGGCGCCCTTGCCGGCCGGCACGCTGACCGGCCAGGCGCTCGCCTCGAAGTCGGCCGCGGGCGGCGTGCGCGAGGCGCGAAGCTCGGGGTTGAGCGCCTCGATGTCCTTGAGCGAGCAGCCCGCGGCCTGGGCGACCAGCGACAGGGGCGTGGCCGCCGGGACGTTCACCTCGTCGGTCGCCACGGGCGGGTCGACGGCGAGGTCGGCGAAGCCGAAGGTGGAGAGGTTGTGCGCGACGATGGCCGCGGCGAAGGCCTTGGGCACGTAGAGCGTCGTCTCCCAGGGCATCGCGCCCTCGGTGCGCGCGAGCGCCCAGAAGTCGTTCGTGTTGTACCGCTTGAGGATGGAGGCGAGCCCCGCGTACCCCATGTTGAAGCCCGCGAGCGCGAGCTCCCAGCTCCCGAAGCGCCGGTGCAGGTCGGTGAACATCTCGGCGGCGGCCTCGGTCGCGAGGGCCGCGTCGAGCCGCTGATCGAGCCACCGGTCGATCGCCAGCCCGTAGATGCGCGCGGTCTCGGGCATGAGCTGCCAGAGCCCCGAGGCGCCGGCCGCCGAGTGGGCCGTGGAATCGAACCCGCTCTCGATCATCGACACCCAGACGAGGTCCGCCGGGAGCGATTTGCGCCGGAGGGCGCGCCGCATCATCTCGCGCCAGCGGCCCGAGTGCCGGTACAGGGTCGCGAAGGTCACGTGCCCGCGCGGGTCGTCGCGAAAGAACTGGAGGTAGCGCACGACGCGCTCGTCCCACCGCACGGGCAGGTCGGGCATCTCGAGGTGCGCGAGCCACGCGAGGTCCTGCGCCCGCTCGGGGGCGCCGGTGACCCCCGGCAGGTCGGCCGGCAAGACGCGGGCGGGCGGGACGCCCGTGGCCTCCACCTCGGGCCGGCCCTCGCCGCGGAGGACGAGCGGCAGGTTCGTGGGCCATGAACCGCCCGGGGCCGGCGCCGCGGGGGGAAAGAGCTCCTCTTCGGCCTCGCGGAGGGCGCGGAGCTCGGGGCTCTCGGGGCCCATCGCGTCCTCGGCCGTCGGGCCGGCGGCGATGGCGCGACGCGCCGCGCCATCGGTCGGCTTGAGCCGGGCCTTCATCGGCCTGGGCGCGGGCTTCGCGCCGCGGCGCGGCTCGGCGGCCTCGCGCGGGCCGTGCGGCTGGGCGCCGAACGACGCA
Organism: uncultured delta proteobacterium; assembly: GCA_963797395.1. Taxonomy (GTDB): domain Bacteria; phylum Myxococcota_A; class Polyangia; order Polyangiales; family Polyangiaceae; genus Palsa-1150. The sequence goes on along the minus strand of CAWCPA010000006.1, from coordinate 369,885 downwards.
CCTGCCCCGCCGATCAGGGCGAGCCCTAGCGCAAGGCCGGAGACCAGGGCGAGGGCAAGGGCGGAGGAACGACGGCGCCTCGGCATTCGAGCGGGGAAACCTCGCATGGCCCGCCGGGACGGGTCAAATTCGATGGCCCTTGCAGAAACGGCGACGATCGGGTGGGCTGGTCGTCTCGACGATGGCCTGTGAGCTTGCCGAATCATGAAGGCGTGCCCTCAGTGCCACCTCCGCTACCCGTCGGAGGCCTTCCACTGCCTGCTCGACGGCGTCGAGCTCGCGGCGATGCTCGACCCGCTGATCGGGAAGACGATCGCGGGCTGCTACGTGATCGAAGACATGCTCGGCGAGGGCGGCATGTCGACGGTGTACCGGGCGCACCACAAGCTCATCGACCGCGGCTGCGCGGTGAAGGTGCTGAACCCGGCCCTCGCCGCCGACCCGAACGTGCGCGAGCGCTTCCGCCGCGAGGCGCGCAGCACGCAGAGCATCGCCCACCCGAACGTCATCGAGATCTTCGATCAGGGCGAGATGGAGGACGGCATTCCCTTCATCGTGATGGAGCTCCTCGACGGCGCGCCGCTCTCGGCCCTCGTCGACGGCGGCCCGCTCGGCAACGAGCGCGGCCTGCCCATCATGATCCAGATGGCCCGCGGCATCGCCCGGGCCCACGACCTCGGCGTCGTGCACCGCGATCTCAAGCCCGACAACATCTTCATCTGCCCTCGCGGCGAGCGCGGCGACCTCGTGAAGCTCCTCGACTTCGGCATCGCGCGGTCGCGCGCCGACTCGCGCCTCACGAACGCCGGAGAGCTCTTCGGCACGCCGCAGTACATCGCGCCCGAGCGCATCACGGTCGGCGAAGCCGGGCCGAGCGTGGACCTCTACGCGCTCGGCGTCATCCTGTTCGAGATGTCGACGGGGCAGCTCCCCTTCGACGCGCCCGACCCGGCCACCTTCCTCACCCGGCACCTCAAGGACATCCCGCCGCCGCCGCGCAGCATCGACCCGCGCATCCCCGAGCGGCTCGAGGCCCTCATCCTCCAGCTCCTCGCGAAGGACCCGCGAGCCCGGCCGGTCGACGCGCACCGCGTCGAGGCCGACCTCACGGAGCTCACGCGGCGGCTCGGCCTCTCGGTCCCCATCGAGCCCGAGGCCGAGCCCTCGAGCAGCTCGCGCCCGCCCGCGCCCACGCGCCCGAGCGCCTCGGTCGACGGGTGGTCGCAGCGGCTCGAGGTGTTCCAGGAGATGGCGTCGCGCGCCTACGGGGTCCACGTGCCGCAGGAGCAGGCGCGTCTCCTCGAGGATTTGCGGCGGCTGGTGGGCGACATCAACGAGGCCCGCGCCGCGAGCGCGAAGGAGCAGCGCGGGCTCGAGGAGATCGACACGCGCGGCCGCGAGGCGCGCCAGCGTCTGGGCTTCGCGGTGGACGCGCTCGGCCAGGACGCGTCGAAGGCCCGCGACGAGCTGCGGAGCGCCCGCACCGACCTCGAGGCGCCGGCCGAGCGGGCCAAGACGGCCGCGCGCGCGTACGTCGACGTGCAGCGGGAGCTCGTTTCCTGGGAGGGCCGGGCCGCCCAGGTGGAGCCGTACAAGCAGCTCGCGGAGGCCTACCGGGCGTGCGCCGTCGCGGTCGATGCCTGGCTCGTGGAGCGCAAGACGGAGCGGGCCGCGCAGGCGGTGCTCGAGGCAAAAGAGCAGAGTGTCGCGGACTTGGAGTACCGAATCGCCGAGCTCCGGGCGGCGCTCGCCAAGCACGAGCAAGGCATCGATCGAGAGCGCGACGAGGCCCAGAAGCGCGCCGTCGTCGTGACCGCCCGGCAAGAGGCCCTCGAGCAGCGGGCTCTTCGTCTCGGAACCACGTTCTGTGCGCCGCTCCGCTCGCGTTCCGACCTGCACACACTTTTTCAGCGGCTGGAGCTGTCTCTGGGGTCCACCTGAGGGCGAGTTAGGCGTACACTTGCCCCCAAATGGGGAAGCCGCTCACCACCGCGGGTTGCTTGTGGATCGTCGCCGTCGCCGCCTGCGGCGCATCGCAGGAAAGCAGCCCGGTGTTCCCGGAGCACCAGGACCTCGCGGCCCTCCCCGCGGACGAGCGGCCGGTCAACCCGACCGAGAAGCAGGCGAACGCTCCCGAGTCCGAGAGCGAGGCCCCCGCGGCGCCCGAGAAGGCCGAAGAACCCCTCGCCGTGGCGCCGCCGGTGCCGGCGCCCGCCCCGGTCGAGCGCGAGTTCCCGGGGTCCGACCCCGCTCCCGCGGCCGAGCCCAGCGCCCCTCGCCCGCAGGCCGAGGCCCTCGCCGTTCCGGGCGGCGTGCAGTCGATCGTGGACGCCATCGACCGGTACGACTCGGACCGGGACCTCGACGCAGGGCGTCACCCGGGCGAGCTCCTCGCCTTCCTCGGCCTGTCGCGCGGCATGCAGGTCGCCGAGATCGGCGCGGGCGGCGGCTACACCACCGAGCTCCTCGCCCGCAGCGTCGGCGGCACCGGGAAGGTCTGGGCCGAGAACCCGCCCGCGTTCATGAAGTCCGCGCGGCGCGACTTCGACGAGCGCCTCGGGAAGACCGTGATGGAAGAGCGTGACGGCGCTCGAGCGCCCCCTCGACGCGCCCCTCCCCCCCGAGGCGAGGGACCTCGACGCGGTGGTCAGCGTGCTCGTCTACCACGACACGGTGTGGCTCGGCGCCGACCGCGACAAGATGAACAAGGCGGTCTTCGCGGCCCTCAAGCCGGGCGGCGAGTACGTCATCGTCGACCACAGCGCGGCTGACGGACACGGCATCAAGGACGTGAAGACCTTGCACCGCATCGAGGAGGCGGCCGTGGTGCGCGAGGTGCTGCGCGCCGGCTTCCGGCAGGACGCGAGCGCGAACTTCTTGCGCAACCCCCAGGACGACCGAACCTGGAACGATTCGGGCAAGGGCGCGGGTGACAGACGCGGCACGAGCGATCGCTTCGTGCTGAAGTTCGTCCGGCCCTGAAGATCGTCGAAACGACGACGTCAGACCGCGAGCCCCTCCCGGTTCGAAGATCGCGCGCTATGTTGCCGCACGAGATGGGGCCGCTGAAGCTGGACTTCGACCAGAACCAGGTTCTCGTCATGGTGCTCGCCGGCGGGGAGGGCCGGCGGCTCTTCCCTCTGACGCTCGACCGGGCCAAGCCTGCGGTGCCCTTCGGGGGCCGCTACCGAATCATCGACATCGTCCTGTCGAACTTCGTCAACTCGGGCCTCTCGAAGATCAAGGTGCTCACGCAGTACAAGAGCGCCTCGCTCGAGGAGCACATCGCGAGAAACTGGCGGCTGGCGCCCATTCTCGACCAGTACATCGAGGCCATCCCGGCCCAGCAGCGCACGGGCAAGACGTGGTACCGCGGCTCGGCCGACGCCGTGTGGCAGTGCCAGCACGTCATCGACGACGAGGAGCCCGAGCTCGTCTGCATCTTCGGCGGGGACCACGTCTACAAGATGGACGTCCGGCAGATGGTCCTCTTCCACCAGGAGACCAAGGCCGACGCTTCGGTCGCGGCCATCCCGGTGCCGCGGCACGAGGCGCGCGACTTCGGCGTCCTCGAGGTGGGGCCGGGCGGGCGCATCATGGCCTTCCACGAGAAGGTCGAGAACCCGCCGCCGATGCCCGGCAACGAGAACATGTGCCTGGCGTCGATGGGCAACTACATCTTCCGCCCCGACGTGCTCCTGCACGAGCTCCGCGAGGACGAGAACCTCGAAGAGAGCCGGCACGACTTCGGCCACGACATCCTCCCGCGCCTCGTCAAGAAGGGCGGGCAGGTCTTCGCTTACGACTTCGCCACGAACATCGTCCCCGGCGAGGAAGAGCCGAACCGCGGCTACTGGCGCGACATCGGGACCATCGACGCCTACTGGGAGGCGCAGATGGACCTCATCGAGATTCGCCCGCAGTTCAACCTCTACAACTTCCGCTGGCCGATCCGCACGGCCGCCACGCACGACCCGCCCGCGAAGTTCGTCTTCCGCGACGAGGCGCAGGCGCGTGTGGGCATCGCGACCGACTCGATGGTCAGCCACGGCTGCATCATCTCGGGCGGGCGCATCCACCGGAGCGTGCTCGGGGTCGGCTGCCGCGTGAACTCCTTCAGCGAGGTCGAGGAGAGCATCCTCTTCGAGGGCGTGCAGGTCGGGCGGCACGCGAAGATCCGCCGCGCGATCATCGACAAGGACGTCGAGATCCCGGCGGGCACCATCATCGGCTTCGACCGCGAGGCCGACCGCCAGCGCTTCTTCGTGACCGACGCCGGGACGGTGGTCATCCCCAAGCGCGCGAAGCTGCCGGGCCCCTGACGGTTACCGGCAGACGTCGGCCTGGAGCAAGGTGATGCAGGCCTGGTTCGCGGGACAGTCGCTGTTGCTCAGGCACTGCACGCACGCGCCGTCGCTGCAGCGCGGCGTGCCGGACGGGCAGTCCGTGTCGCCGATGCATTGCACGCAGACGTCGCTCGCGCCGCAGAACGTGCCGTTCGAAGACCCGGCGCAGTCCGCGTTGGTGAGGCACTCCGCGCACTCCGACCGCTCGAGGTCGCAGACGGGCGTGCTGCCGGAGCACTGGGCGTCGCTCGTGCAACCCTCGATGCACGTGAAGGCGCCCGGATTGCAGATGGGCCGCGCGACCCCGCAGTCGGCGTTGTCGAGACAGGCCACGCACTGCCCGGTGGGGACGAAGCACCGCGGCGCGGTGCTGCCGGCGCAGTCGGCGTCGCTCGCGCACGCGACGCAGGAGCTCGTGGCGGGGAGACACACCCCGTTGTTCCCCTTGCAGTCGCTGGACGAGTTGCACGCGACGCAGTCGCCGGCCGCGCTATTGCAGATCGGGGTGGCTTGCGGGCACGACGACGAGTCCGTGCAGGGGGCGTGGCAACGGTGGTCGCCCGGCCAGCAGGCCGGCGCGGCCGCCGGGCAATCGTCGTCCGACCCGCAGGCGGCGCACTTTCCGAGGGCCGCGACGCACACGGGGTTGGGCTGCGCGCAGTCCGAGCTCGTCAGACACTCCACGCACCCGAGCTGCCCGTCGCACTTTTCGTTGCCCGGGCACTGATTGGTCCCGTTCGGGCCGCAGAAGGCGCCGCCCGAGACGCTGCTGCTGCTGCCGCCGCAAGAAAAGGCGATGGCGACGGCCAGAGACGCTGCCAGAAAGCTCCAGGTTTTCATCCCGAATTGTTCCAAGTTTCTCACAGAGACGTCGTTCAGGTGTACTAAAGACCAGGCTGTCATGCCCAAGCGCGGACGGACGTTGATCGTGGGCGACGTTCATGGATGCCGCTACGAGCTCGAGGCGCTGCTTCGACGGGTCGACTTCTCGGCGAAGGATAGGCTGGTTCTCGTCGGAGACGTGGTCGTTCGCGGGCCCGACCCGCGGGGCGCCCTCGCCCTTGCGCGCCGCTACAATGCCACGGTCGTCCGCGGAAACCACGAGCAGAAGCTCCTCACCTGGAAGGGCAGCACCAGGGAAGAGCGCGGGCGCCTCGGGCCCGACCACCTCCTCGTCGCCGAGGCCCTCACCGCGGACGAGTGGCGCTACCTCTTCGCGACCCCGCTCTGGGTCGACCTGCCCGAGCACGAGGCCCGCGTCGTCCACGCCGGGGTCCTGCCGGGCGTCCGCATCGAGAAGAATCGAGCCGGAGGCGCTCCTCAAGATGCGCACCGTCGACTCGCACGGCCGCTGGAGCGACGATCGCGACAAGGGCACCCTCTGGGGCGCCCGGTACTCCGGGCCGCCGCACGTCATCTTCGGGCACAACGCGGGCGAAGAGCCCCAGCTCCACCCGTGGGCCACGGGCATCGACACGGGCTGCGTCTACGGCCGGCGGCTCACGGGCATGCTGCTCGAGCCCGGCGAGCGCGTCCCGCGGGGCAAGGCCGCGCGCGAAAAGCTCGTGAGCGTGCGCGCGCGGCGCTCCTACTTCGGGGATGGCCCGTCCGCCGCTCGCGCGTAGAATCGCCGTCGTTGGTAGCATCGCGAATGCCCGAGCCGCGCTACCCGTTCGTCGCCGTCGACGTCCCGGCCCACGAGTCCGAAGAAGCCGGCGCCCTCCTCTTCGAGCTGGGCGCCGAGGGCGTGGAGGAGCGCGACGCCACGACGCTCGTGCGCGGCGCGGCCGGCAAGACGACGCTGGTCGCGAGCTTCCCCGACGAGGGCGCGGCCCGCGCGGCCCTCGCCGAGCTGCCGGAGGCCTGGGCGGGGCGCCTCGAGCAGGTGGTCGGCGACGCCTGGCGCGACGAGTGGAAGAAGCACTTCGAGCCCTTCGCCATCTGCGCGGGCGTGGTCGTCCGCCCACCGTGGCGTCCCTACGCCGCGCAGCCGGGCGAGACGGTCATCGAGCTCGAGCCCGGCCGGGCGTTCGGCACGGGGTTGCACGAGACGACGCGGCTCGTCGCGGGGGTCCTCGCCGAGCGCGCCGCGTCCCTCGCGGGGACGGCCGTGCTGGACGTCGGGTGCGGGAGCGGCGTCCTCGCGCTCGTCGCGCTGGCGCTCGGCGCGGGCCGCGTGCGCGCGGTCGACGTGGACCCCGACGCGGTCGCCGTCACCCGCGAGAACGCCGTACGCAACGCCCTCGCCGCGCGCGTGGAGGCCGACGAGACGCCGGCGGGCGCCGTCGACGGCCGCTTCCCGATCGTGCTCGCGAACATCGAGGCGAAGACGCTGGCGGCGCTCGCGCCGGACCTCGTCGCGCGCGTCGCGCCGGGGGGCGTGCTCGTCCTCAGCGGCATCCTCGCGCCCGACGTCGCGCCCGCCCAGGTGCCCGAGGTGACGCAGGCGTTCGGCGCGCTGCGGCTCGAGGCCACCCGGCGCATGGGCGAGTGGGTCGCGCTCGTGTTCGTCTCGCCTTCCGGCGCCTGAGGGCCGCTCGTGACCCGCGCGCCGATCCCCGGGCTGAGCGAAGGCGAGCGGCGGCTCGACGGCGCGGTGGCGCACTACCTGGGGCACGTGCTCCGGCTCCGCCCCGGGAGCGCCTTCGTGGGCTTCGATCCCGCCACGGGTCGCGAGGCGGACGCGGTGGTCACGAGCGTGGACGGAGCCGCCATCGCCGCGCGCTTCGGTCCCCTCCGCGACGGCGCGGCGCTCCCGGCGCGCGCGCTCACGTGGATCCAGGGGTTCGCGAAGGGCGACAAGTGCGACGCCGTCGTCCGGGACGCGACCGAGCTCGGGGCGACCCGCGTCGTCGTCGCCGCGACGAAGCGCAGCGTCGTCCGCCTCGACGCCGGCCGCGCGGACGCCCGCCTCGCGCGCTGGGCGCGCATCGCCGAGGAGGCCGCGCGCCAGTGCGGCCGGGCCGAGGCGCCTCGGGTCGAAGGGCCAATCCCGTGGGAAGACGCGCTGGCGATCGGCGAGGAAGGCGCGCCCGCGCGCTTCTGCCTGTGGGTGCGCGCGGCCGAGCCGCTCGCGCCGGCGCTCTTCGAGGCGCTCTCGCAGGGCGCGGGGCTGGCGTTCGCGTGCGGGCCCGAGGGCGGGCTCGATGGGGCGGAGGTGGAAGCCGCGGTCGCCCGCGGGTGGCGCACCGCGACGATCGGGCCGCACGCGCTGCGGACGGAGACCGTCGCAGCCGCCGTGCTGGGCGCGGTGCGGGTGTGGGGAGGCCTCCAGGGCGGGGCGGAGTAAGCTGGAGGGCGCCGTGCTCGAACGCATCGCCCTCCACCAGACGCGGCTGCACACGCCCGGCCTGGGCCTCGACGCGAAGGGGGTCGCGCTCGGCTCGAAGGGGGTCGTGCTGGTGCCCTCCATCGACCGCCTCGTCGCGCTCCTGTCGGTCTACACGCGGGAGCGGTCGCTCGAGGACATCTTGCCGGGGCTCGGCATCGTCGTCGTGCGCTCCAAGCTCGGCACGCGGGAGGTCGCCCTCGAGTTCGCGGCCGAGTCGAGCGAGCGCATGGACCGCATCGCCGACACCGCGCGCCTCGTCGGCGGCTTCACCTTCACCGGCACCTCGCGGCACTTCGTGCAGTACCGCGACGCGGCGGCCCCGTTCGGGTACGACGCGCCCGACCTCCTCGCCACCGACGCGCCCCTCGCGCTCTACCACGAGCGCTTCTCGCAGACGTACGACGTCGACCGCCGCATCGAGCTCCGCGCGCTGCTGCTCCGGCTCATGCCGCGCAGCGAGCCCGCGATCAAGCTGCAGGCGGGCCCGCGCATCTTCGTGGCCGAGCCCGGGCTCGGACCCGCCCTCGTGCACTACCTGCTGCGGTCCGCCGTCGACGGCGAGGCGTGCGTGGCCGAGTGGCCGCCCTCGAGCGCCTTCGCGGACACGCCCGTCCGCCGGTGGGTCCTCCGCGTGCCCGACCTGCCCGAGCGCATGCGGCCCCTCCTTCACGAAACGCCGGGCATCACCGCGTTCGTCCCCGCCGCGCCCGGCGTCGCCGTCGAGGCGGGCTTCCGCCATCCAATCGACCTGCGCGCCTGCCCGCTCTTCGAGCCCGCGGGGCTCGTGCTCCTCCGCGGCCGCGGCGACGAGCCGTGGACCGTCGAGAAGCTGCCGACCATGGGCGCGTTCTCGTCCCTCTCGCGGGTCGAGGTTCGGCGCGGCGGGCAGGAGGCCGCGGTCGCCTCCGGGACGCTCGCGCCCTCCGAGCTCCGCGTGAAGCTCTCCGTCGTCCCGCACAGCGGGCCGTGGCGGAGCGTGACCGCGGCGTGGATCGCGCGCGCCGAGCTCCCGCGCCTCCGGCGCCTCGCGTACGCCCTCCCCCACACGACCATCGCGGGCGTGCGCGTCGCGCTCACGGCCCAGGGCGGGTTCCTGCTCGTGCCCTCGGGGGTCGAGGCCATCCCGCTCGGCACCTTCTACGCCGAGGTGCACCCGAACCTGTTCGTCCTGGCGGGCCACGAGGTGTCGCCGGCCGTCGCGCCGGAGGTGCTCGCCGAGGCCTTCGCCCTGCCCGCCGGGCAGGTGCTCTTCGTGGGGAAGGACGCGCGCGCCGTCGCGGTCGAGGAGAGCGCGTTCGCGCCGCTCCAGGCCGCGCTGCTCGACGCGCCGCCGTGGGAGACCGCGGTCGCCGAGTCGATCGCGCACGCGCTCGAGGAGCCGGCGGTGGACCTGCGGACCACGTCGATCGGAATGGTCCCGACCCTCGGCGTCGAGCGCCCCCGGGAGGACTGAGTGGCCGCGGATCTCGACGCGCTCGCCGAGCGGCTCTTCGCGGGCGTCATGGCGCCGCTGGTCCTCGGCGGGCCGCTTCGCCCGGGGCACGCCATCGGGGCCCGCGCGGCGCTGGCGCTCGGCGAAGGCCGGCTCCCCGGGGACCGCGCGCTGCTGACGCGCGTGCAGGAGGCCCGCGTGCGGCGCGCCCGGCGGTTCGTGCCCGTCGACGAGCTGCCCGACCCGACCGCCGCCGACTGGGCGCTCGCGGCCTCGCTCCACGACCTGCTCCAGGCCGCCAACCCCGAGTTCGACGCGCCGCTGCGGCGAGGCGCGGCCACGCGCATCCTGGACGTCGCGGTCCTCGCGATCGACCGCGTGCCCCTCGCGGCCACGACGGGCGAGGTCGTGGCGCGCGACGCGTGGCTCGGGCGCGCCCCCGAGGTCGCGCGCACGGACACCGAGGTGCGCTGGTGGGTGGGATCGCGCTGGTACCTGGGCGTCGATCCTCCGCCGCGGATGACGGCGTGGCCTCGCGTGCGGCGCGTGGAGGTGATCCGCCGGCCGGTGCCGCTCCTGGAGCTCGCGCCGCTCGCCGTGGACCGCGAGCGACTGACGGAGGCGCTCGGGGTCCTCCTCGCGCGCTCGCCGCTCACGGACCTCGCGAGCTGCGGGCGGCCGGCGCCCCTCTTCGCGTGGAGCCGGGGGACCCTCGGCCTCCTCGGGAGCCGCAGCGGCCGCGTGCTCGCGTTCCGGGCGCTGGCGCGAGCCCCGGGCGACGAGGCCGACGCGGCGCTCGGGCGCGCCACCCGCGAGCTCCTCGAGCGCGGACGCACCGAGGCGGCGGTGCCGGTGCTCTCGCTGCTGGCGGAGCGCGTGCTGATGGACGCGATGCGCGCGGAGCCCCCTCCCGACGCCGAGGGAGCGACCGGGCGCGACGTGAACTTCGCGCAGGCCCTCGGCGCGCTCGCGGCTCGGGAGGCGCTCGAGCGGGACGCGGCCAGCTTCTCCGAGCGCGACCGGGCGCGGCTGAACGAGGCGATCGCGCGGGCGGCGTCCTCGGCGGCCGGGCAGGAGGCCCAGGAGGTGCTGCGGGGGAGCACGAAGAGAGCGGATTCGTCGGCAAGCTAACGAATCCGGTCTCGAGCCAAGGCGAATCCGTTGGCAAGCGTGGCAAGCGAACGAATCGGTCGCGGCACGGAAGGTGCCCCGGGCTGGGTCTGCCGTGCATCACCTGCCGCCCTTTGCCGAGAGATCCCTCGCGAGGATGCCGCGCGTCGGCAAGCGGGTGCGGCCGTTCCTCCGCGACTGGCTCGGCCCGATGCTCCGCGGGATCGGCAAAGCGCGAACCTTCGGCCTCGCCGCGGAGATGTCGTACTGGCTGTTCCTGTCGCTGGTCCCGCTGGCCGCGGTGGCCGGATGGCTCGGGGCGCGGCTGGCCGTGCATCACCTCTGGCTCGAGGGCGGACTGCTCTCCGCCGTGCCGCACGAGGCGCGCGCGATGGTCGCGGGCCAGGTGAAGGAGATCGCCTCGGCCAGCGGCAACCGGCTGGCGCCGCTGGGCCTCGCGATGTTCGTGTGGTTCGCGTCGACGGGGATGCACGCGGTCTTCGACGTGCTCGAGGTGCAGGCGGGGTCGACGCGCCCTTGGTGGAAGAAGCGGTTTTTGGCGATCGTCGCGTGCATCGGCCTGTCGATCGGCGTCGCCGCGATCGGGGTCCTGGCCGTGGGCGCCGACCGCACCGTCGCGTGGCTCGACCCCTACGTCGCGCACGAGATCTTCGACCGCACGCCCGCCGGCACGCTCGCGCGGGCCGCCGTGGCGCTCGTCGCCGGCACGGGGATGATCGCGGCGCTCTATCGCGTCGCCATCCCGCGCGAGGCGTGGCCGACGATGCCCGCGCTCCCGGGCGCGGCGCTCGCGGCCCTCCTCATCGGGGCGCTCGGCGTGGGGTACCGCGTGTACCTCGAGAACACCGGCGGCGGGAACGCCTACCAGGGGAGCCTCGCGGTCATCGGCGTGACGCTCACCACACTGTGGCTCTTCTCCGTGGCGCTTCTGCTCGGCGCGGAGCTGAACCGGGTCCTCGGCCAGCGGCGCGCCCGAGATCGCCCCGGTTCGGCGTCCAGTCCGGGCGCCGAGCGCTCCGCCGAGCCTCCCCTGGCAGGCCGTTTGCCCTACCCTGACCCCGAGCGCAGCCGCGGGAGGGCACCATGGCCGAGTTTCGCCGCATTCTCGTTCCGACGGACTTCACGGAGACCTCCGATCACGCCATCGAGTGGGCGCTCACGCTTGCGGAGCGGCTCGGCGCGTCGATCACGCTGATGCACTCGTACGAGATCCCCGTCGTGGGCTTCCCCGATGGGGCGCTCGTCGCCACCGCCGAGATCGCGACGCGCGTCGCCGACGCCTCGCGCACGGCCCTCGACGTCGCCGTGAAGAAGCGTCAGGGCGGCAAGGTGCAGGTCGACGGCGTCCTCCGGGAGGGCGTCGCTTGGGAGGAGATCAACCGCGTCGCCGAGGAGCTGCAGATCGATCTGCTCGTCCTCGGGACGCACGGCCGCAAGGGCCTCGCGCGCGCCTTGCTCGGCAGCGTCGCGGAGAAGGTCGTGCGGACGTCGCACCGGCCGGTGACGCTGGTGCGGGGCGGCTGACCGGGGCTGATGGCACCGAGCCCCGCGTTTACGCGGGGCCCGCAGGCGCGCCTCAGCCCTTCAGCAGCTGCCGCAGCACGTACTGAAGGATGCCGCCGTGGCGGTAGTACTCGCGCTCCTGCGGCGTATCGATGCGGATGGTCGCGACGAAGTCGACCACGCGGCCCGCGTCGTTCTTCGCGCGGACCGTCACCTTGCGGTGCGGGATGGCGTCGGCGAGGCCTTCGATCGAGAAGATCTCCTCGCCCGTGAGGCCGAGGGACGCCGCGGTGTCGCCCGGGGAGAACTCGAGCGGCAGGATGCCCATGCCGACGAGGTTGCTCCGGTGGATGCGCTCGTAGCTCTCCGCGATGACGGCGCGCACGCCGAGGAGCTTCGGACCCTTCGCCGCCCAGTCGCGCGACGAGCCGGACCCGTACTCCTTGCCGGCGAGGATGACGAGCGCCACCTTCTCCTTCTCGTAGCGCTCCGCCGCCTCGAAGATGCTCGTGACGTCGCCCGACGGCAGGTGCCGCGTGACGCCGCCCTCGGTGCCCGGCGCGAGCTGGTTGCGGAGGCGCACGTTGGCGAACGTGCCCCGCACCATCGTCTCGTGGTTGCCGCGCCGCGAGCCGTACGAGTTGAAGTCGGCGACGTCGACGCCGTGGTCGATGAGGTACTTGCCGCCCGGGCTGCTCTTCTTGATGTTGCCGGCCGGCGAGATGTGGTCCGTGGTGATGCTGTCGCCCAGCACCGCCAGGACCCGCGCGCCCGTGATGTCGCCGACGGGCGAGGGGTCGCGGCCCATGCCCTCGAAGTACGGCGGGTGCTTCACGTACGTGGACTTGGAGTCCCACGCGTAGAGGTCGCCCGTCGGGACGCTGAGCTTCTTCCACTCTTCGTCGCCGTCGAAGACGTGCCCGTACACGCGCTCGAACATCGCGCGGTCGATGCACTTGTCGATGGCGGCCTGGACCTCGGCGCGCGTCGGCCACACGTCCTTGAGGAGGACGGGCTTGCCGTCGCTGCCCGTGCCCAGCGGGTCCTTGTAAGGATCGAAGTCGACCGTGCCCGCGATCGCGTACGCGACGACGAGCGGCGGCGACGCGAGGTAGTTCGCGCGCACCTCGGCGTGCACGCGGCCCTCGAAGTTGCGGTTGCCGCTGAGCACCGCGGCGGCGACCAGCGCGCCCTGCTCGATGGCCTTCGAGACCGGCTCGGGCAGCGGGCCGCTGTTGCCGATGCAGGTCGTGCAGCCGTAGCCGACCGTCTGGAAGCCGAGCTGGTCGAGGTACTTCGTGAGGCCCGCCTTCGCGAGATACTCGGTCACGACCTTGGAGCCGGGCGCGAGGCTCGTCTTCACCCACGGCTTGCGCGTGAGGCCCTTCTCGGCCGCCTTCTTCGCGACGAGGCCCGCCGCCACGAGCACGCTGGGGTTCGAGGTGTTCGTGCAGCTCGTGATGGCCGCGATGACCACCGAGCCGTGCGTGAGCTCGTGCTCCGTGCCGTCGATGTTCGCGGCGCCCGTGGAGTTCGGCGCGCTGGGCTTCGGCGACTTCGCGAGGATCTTCTCGAGCGAGGCGTGGAAGTTCGCCTTCGACTCGGTGAGCTTCACGCGGTCCTGCGGGCGCGTGGGGCCCGCGAGGCTCGGCACCACGCTGCCGAGATCGAGCTGCAGGACGTCGGTGTACTTGGCCTCGGTCGCGCCCGGAGCGTGGAAGATGCCCTGCTCCTTGCAGTACGCCTCGACGAGCTTCACCTGCGCCTCGTCGCGGCCCGAGAACCGCATGTACCGCAGCGTCTCGGCGTCGACCGGGAAGATGCCGCACGTCGCGCCGTACTCGGGCGCCATGTTGGCGATCGTCGCGCGGTCGGCGAGCGGGAGCTGCGCGAGGCCGTCGCCGAAGAACTCGACGAACTTGCCGACGACGCCGCGCTTGCGGAGCATCTCGGTGACCGTGAGCACGAGGTCCGTCGCGGTGGAGCCCTCGGGCAGCGCGCCCGAGAGCTTCACCCCGATGACCTGGGGGATGAGCATCGAGACCGGCTGGCCGAGCATCGCCGCCTCGGCCTCGATGCCGCCGACGCCCCACCCGAGGACGCCGAGGCCGTTGATCATCGTCGTGTGCGAGTCGGTGCCGACGAGCGTGTCGGGGTAGACCGTCTTGCCGTCTTCGCTCTTCATGACGACGCGCGCCAGGTACTCGAGGTTCACCTGGTGCACGATGCCCTGGTCCGGCGGCACGACCTTGAAGTTGCGGAAGGCCGTCTGCCCCCACTTGAGGAACTGGTAGCGCTCCTTGTTCCGCTGGAACTCGAGCTGGGCGTTGATCTTCATCGCCTCGCCCGAGCCGAACGCGTCGACCTGCACCGAGTGGTCGATCACGAGCTCGACGGGCTGGAGCGGGTTGATCTTCTTCGGGTCGCCCCCGAGCTTCTTCATCGCGTCGCGCATCGCCGCGAGGTCGACGACGGCCGGGACGCCCGTGAAGTCCTGGAGGAGGACGCGGGCCGGCGTGAAGGCGATTTCCTGCGTGGGCTGCGCCGTCACGTCGACGGAGGCGAGGGCCTGAACGTCTTCGGGGCGCACCGAGACGCCGTCTTCGGTGCGAAGCAGGTTCTCGAGGAGAATCTTCAGCGAGAACGGCAGCCGCTCCGCCTGGGGGAGCTTCGCGTAGAGCGCGCCGAGGCGATAGAACGTGAACGAGTCGGAGCCGACGGACAGGGACGACTTGGCGGAAAAGGAGTCGGGCATGGCGGGAGGTCAGAACTAGTCCCCGGGCCGCGCGGGAGCAAGGCTCACGCCGCCGGGATCGTGAACCGGAAGGTCGTCGTGCCGCCGGGGGTGCTCTGGACCGTGATCCGGCCTCCGTGGGCCTCCACCAGGCCCCGGGTGATGTAGAGCCCCAGCCCCACGCCGCGCTTGGACCCGTGCTTGGCCTGCTCGCTCCGCTCGAAGCGGTGGAAGAGGCGGGGCAGGTCGTTCTGGGAGATGCCGGAGCCCTGGTTGGTGACGGCCACCGAGACCTCCCCGGCGCCCGCCTCGACGTCGACGACGACGGGGGTCTCGGGGCTGCCGTACTTGATGGCGTTCGTCAGGAGGTTGTCCATCACCTGGGCGATGCGGTCGGGGTCGATGTCGGCCGGGCGCGGCTCGCCGTGCACCCGCACCTCGAGGCTCCGGTCGGCCGTGTCGACCGCGATGCGCTCGACCGCCGCGTGCACCACCGACTGCACGTCCAGCCGCTGGCGCGCGAGCTCGAGGCGCTGGGCCTCGAGGCGCGAGAGGTCCATCAGGTCGCCGACCATGCGATTGAGCCGCGTCACGCCGCCGCGGATCTGGTCGACGGCGCGGCGCACCTCGTCGGTGCGGCGCGCGTCGAGCGCGCGCAGGAGGAGCGACGTCTGCACGGCGATCATGTGGAGCGGCTGCCGCAGATCGTGCGCGACGATCGAGCTCCACTCGGCCCGCAGGCGCTCGAGCTCCCGCACCGGCGTGATGTCCTGGAAGGAGATGACCGCGCCGATGACGCCCCCGTCCGCGTCGCGGATCGGGCCCGCGCTGACGGCGATCGGCGTGATGGAGCCCGTCGTCACGTTCCGGAGCAGGAGCTCGGCCCACTCGAGGCGCTCGCCCTGGAGCGCGCGCGTGCTCGGGCGGGCGTCGAGGGCCATGGGCCGCAGGTCGGGCCAGAGCAGGATGTCGCTGAACTGCCCGAGGTGCTCGATGCGCGCCCCGACCAGCCGCTGCGCCTCGCCGTTCGTCTCGATCCCCTCGGGCTTGCCGCGCGTCCCCTTCGCGCCGTGCACGAGCACGATGGCGACGGGGCACTGGTCGAGCACGGCGCGCAGCCACCGGAGGAGCTCTTCGCGCTCTCGCTCGGCGCGTTCGTGCTCGGTGATGTCCTCGACCTGCGCGATGAAGTGCTTGGGCCGCTCGTCGCGCCCGCGCACGAGCGACACGCTGACGGCCGCGCGGACGACCCGCCCGTCCTTGCGCACGTAGCGCTTGCGGAACTGCGCCCGCGCGATCTCGCCGCCGGCGAGCTGGCGCGCGATGCCGAGGTCTTCGTCGACGTCGTCGGGGTGCGTGATGTCGAGGAACGTGACGCCCATGAGCTCCGCGGGCGAGTAGCCGACGAAGCGGCAGAGGGCGCGGTTGACGCGGAAGAAGCGGCCGTCGAGACCGGTGAGGGCCATGCCGATCGGGGCCTCGTCGATCGCGAGGCGGAAGCGCTCCTCGGCGTCGCGCAGGCTGCGGGCGACGCGCCGGGTCTCGGTGACGTCGCGAATGGCCGCGGCCGTGAAGTTCGCGGCCGGCGTGGCGACCGGGCTGAGGCGAACCTCGACGGGGAACTCGGCGCCGTCCTTGCGGCGGCCGAAGAGCTCGAGGCCGGCGCCCATCGGCCGCGGGCTCGGCGACTCGGCGAACGCGGCGCGGTGCGCGGCGTGAGCCCGGCGAGCGCGCGCGGGCACGAGCACCTCGACCTGCCGCCCGAGGAGCTCGGAGCGCGAGTAGCCGAACATGGCCTCGCCTTGCGCGTTGATGAACGCGATCGCGCCGCTGGCGTCCACGACGATGAGGGCGTCGGGCGCGGCCTCGACCAGCGCACGCGCCAGCGCTTCGTCGAGCACGGACTCCGGCTTCATTCCCCCGTCGTAGCGGGGATGCAAAACTCGGGCGGATTCCAAAGTTGCCGCTAACCTGAGCCCCATGCCGAAGCGTCCGTTGCTGATGATCCCGGGTCCGGTCGAGTTCGAGCCCGAAGTCCTCGCGGCCCTCGCGGGCCCGAGCCCCAGTCACATGGATCCCGAGTTCGCGCGCGCATTCGGCCGCGCCCTCGGGCGCATGCGCGACGTGTTCGTCGCGCCCGCAGGTCAGCCGTTCATCGTGGCGGGCACCGGCACGCTCGCGATGGAGCTCGCCGCGGCGAACGTCGTCGAGGCCGGCGACCGGGTCGTCATCGCGAACACCGGCTTCTTCGGCGACCGCATGGGCCGCATCGTCGAGCGGCTCGGCGCCACGCCCGAGCACGTGCGGGCCGAGCTCGGCGGGGTGCCCGACCTCGACGCGCTCGAGCGCGCCGTCTCGCGCGCGCCGTGCAAGGCGCTCGCGGTCACGCACGTCGACACGTCCACGGGCGTGCTCACGCCGGTCGAGGCCATCGCGAAGATCGGGCGCAAGCACGGCGCGCTGGTCATCGTCGACGGCGTCTGCGCGACGGGCGGCGAGGCGTTCCGGCAAGAAGCGTGGGGCGTGGACCTGTGCCTCACCGCCAGCCAGAAGGCGATCGGCGTGCCACCGGGGCTCGCGCTCGTCATGGCGAGCCGCGCCGCGATGGACGCGTGGCGCGCCCGCAAGACCAAGGTCGCCTCGCTGTACCTCGACTTCGGCGAGTGGCTGCCCATCATGGAGAGCTACGAGGCCGGCGCGCCGCAGTACTTCGCGACCCCGGCGGTGAACCTGGTCGCGGCGCTCGAGGTGAGCCTCCAGCGCATCGTGGCCGAGGGCATCGACGCGCGCGTCGCGCGGCACGTGAAGGTGGCGCACGCGTTCCGCGCGGCGTGGAAGGCGCTCCGGCTCTCGCTCTTGCCGCAGCGCGAGGAGATCGCGGCGCACACGATGAGCGCCGTCTGGTACCCCGAGGGGGTCGCGCCGGCGTTCGTGGGGCAGGCGCGGCAAGAGGGCGTCGTCATCGCGGGCGGCCTGCACCCCGACGCGAAGACGAAGTACTTCCGCGTGGGCCACATGGGCTCCGTCGACGCGAGCGACACCGTGCTCACCGTCGGCGCGCTGGAGCGCGCGTTCCACAAGTCGGGCCACCGCATCGAGCTCGGCGTCGGCGTCGCCGCCGCCCAGGCCGTCCTGTCCAAGACCTGACCGGGGGCCACGATCGCTCGGGGCCGCGCTGGCCTACAGACTTCAGGCTACAGGCCGAGAGAGAGAACCCGGGCAGCCCGGGCCGGACGGCCCGAAGGGCCGGACCCGGCTCTCCTCTCAAGCCTGTAGCCCGTAGCCTGTAGCCCAGCGCATCCCAGTACAGCGTCACAGATCGATCTGGGAGCCGATCTCGATGAGCTGCGAGGGCGGGATGCAGAAGTGCGCCGCGGGGGAGCGGGAGTTTCGCGCGAGGAACGCGAAGAGGCTCTCGCTGATGGCGCCCATCTCGCCCGCGGAGGTCGCGAGGAACGTGTCGCGCCCGGCGCAGTAGGTCACCGTCTTCGGGTCGATCGCGAGCCCGAAGCGCTCGACGGCGATCGCGAGGAGGGCCGGGATGTCGGAGACATCCATGAAGCCGCGCTCGATCGTGAGCCGCTGGATGCCGCCCGGGAGGGTCTCGAAGTGCATCGTGTCCTCCGGGACGTACGGCTGGTGCCGGACCTCCACCGTGAGCAGGATCACGGTCTCGGGCAGGACGCGGATGCGGTCGACGTAGTGCACGAGCGACAGCGGCGCGCCCGTCACGCGGCCCGTGAGAAAGACGCAGGACCCGGGCACGCGCGACACCTTCGCCCCGAGCTCCCCGCAGAACTCGTCGAACGGCGGCGCGATCTTGCCGACGCGATCGAGGTAGATGCCGCGCCCGCGCTTCCACGTGACCATCACGATCGTGATGACCGCCGCGACCAGCACCGGCACGTACCCGCCGTCGAGGAACTTGAAGAGGTTCGCGACGAAGAAGGGCACGTCGAACGACAGGAAGAGGAGGAGCAGCGGCAGCGACTTCCACAGCGGCCACTTCCACGTGCGCCGCGTGACCTCGAAGTACATCACCGAGGTGATGGCCATCGTCCCGGTGACCGCGATGCCGTACGCCGCCGCGAGCCGGCTCGACTCGCGGAAGACGAGGACGAGCGTGACGCACGCGATGGCGAGAAACCAGTTGATCTCGGGGACGTAGATCTGCCCCTCGGTCTCGCGCGACGTGTGCCGCACGGCGACGCGCGGGAAGAACCCGAGCTGCACGGCCTGGTGCGTGAGCGAGAACGCGCCCGAGATGAGCGCCTGCGACGCGATGACCGTCGCGGCGGCCGAGAGGATCACGAGCCCGAACGCCCACGCCCCCTTGGGCGCCATCGCGAAGAACGGGTTCTCCGCGGCGGCCGGATCGGAGAGGACGAGCGCGCCCTGCCCGTAGTAGTTGAGCACGAGCGCGGGCCAGACGAGGCCGAGCCACGCCATGCGGATCGGCCTCGACCCGAAGTGCCCGAGGTCCGCGTAGAGCGCCTCCCCTCCCGTGACGGCGAGGACGACCGCGCCGAGGATGAGCGTCCCCCGCGCGCCGTGGTCGACGAAGAAGCGGAGCGCGTACGTGGGGCTGAGCGCGGCGAGGACGCCCGGGTTGTGGATGATGTGCGTGAGCCCGAGGACCGCGAGGGTCGTCGAACCACACCACCATGACGGGCCCGAAGAACCTGCCGACGCGGCCCGTGCCGTGCTTCTGGATGACGAAGAGCGCGACGAGCACGCCGCACGTCAGCGGGAGCACGAGCTCCTTGAGGCCGGGCGCCGCGACCTCGAGGCCTTCGACGGCGCTCAGCACCGAGATGGCGGGCGTGATCATCCCGTCCCCGTAGAGGAGCGCCGCGCCGACGACGACGAGGAGCGCCGCCCACCCGATTCGCCCGCCCTTGTGGTCGCGCATCGGCATCGGGATGAGCGCGAGGAGCGCGAAGATGCCGCCCTCGCCCTCGTTGTCGGCGCGCATGATGAACGTCAGGTATTTCACCGTGACGACCATCGCGAGCGCCCAGAAGATGAGCGACAGCACGCCGAGGACGTCGGTCGGGCTCGAGGTCGAGACGCCGTCGAAGTGGATGCACTCGTGCAGCGTGTAGAGCGGGCTCGTCCCGATGTCGCCGAACACGATGCCCAGGGCCCCGAGGGCGAGCCAGGGCGCCGCCTCCTTGGCGTGGCCGCGCGCCGCAGGATGAGCGGTGGCCGTCGTCTTCGCCGTCATCTTCGCCCCTCGCTTCGCGGCTGCCCTTCTCGGCCGCGGGTCAGTCCGGCGAGACCATCTTCTCGGGCCGCACGTGCTTGTCGAAGTCCTCGGGCTTCACGAGCCCGAGCTCGGCGGCCGCCTGGCGCAGCGTGATGTTCTTCGCGTGCGCGAGCTTCGCGACCTTCGCCGCGTTGTCGTAGCCGATGACCTCGTTCAGCGCGGTGACGAGCATCAGCGTGTTCTCGACGTGGCGCGCGATGACGTCGCGGTTCGGCTCGATGCCGACGACGCAGTTGTCGAGGAAGCTGTGGCACGCGTCGGCGAGGAGCTGGCTGCTCTCGAGCACGTTGTGGATGATGACCGGCTTGAACACGTTGAGCTCGAAGTGCCCGCTGGCCCCGGCGAAGCCGACCGCGGCGTCGTTGCCCATCACGTGCACGCAGACCATCGTCATGGCCTCGGCCTGCGTCGGGTTGACCTTGCCCGGCATGATGCTGCTGCCCGGCTCGTTCTCGGGCAGGTGAAGCTCGCCGATGCCGCAGCGCGGGCCGCTGCCGAGGAGGCGCACGTCGTTCGCGATCTTGAAGCAGGCGACGGCGAGGGTGCGCATCGCGCCGCTCACGGCGACCAGCGCCTCGTGGCCGGCCAGCGCGGCGAACTTGTTCGGCGCGGTGCGGAACGGCGTCCCCGAGAGCTCCGCGATGCGCTTCGCCACCGTCTCGGCCCACTCCGGGTGCGTGTTGAGCCCCGTACCGACGGCGGTGCCCCCGAGCGCGAGGTCGTAGAGGCCCTCGATCGAGCGCGCCAGGGCGCCCTCGCAGAACTCGAGCTGCGCGGCCCACCCGCTGAACTCCTGGCCGAGGGTGAGGGGCGTCGCGTCCATGAGGTGGGTGCGGCCCACCTTCACGATGTCCTTGAACGCGTGGCTCTTCGCCTCGATGCCCTTGCGGAGCGCCGCGACGGCCGGGAGCAGCCGCTCCTGGATGTCGAGCGCCGCCGCGACGTGCATCACGGTGGGGAAGACGTCGTTCGACGACTGCGAGCGGTTCACGTCGTCGTTGGGGTGAATGGGCTTCTTCGAGCCCATCGTGCCGCCGGAGAGCTCGATGGCGCGGTTCGAGATGACCTCGTTCGCGTTCATGTTCGACTGCGTGCCGCTGCCCGTCTGCCACACGACCAGCGGGAAGTGCTCGTCGAGCGCGCCGGCGATGACCTCGTCGGCCGCGCGCACGATGAGATCGCGCTTGGACGCGTCGAGCTTGCCGAGGTCGTTGTTCGCGAGGGCGGCGGCCTTCTTCACGATGCCGAAGGCGCGGATGACCGGGCGGCCGAAGCGGTGCCCGCCGATCTTGAAGTTTTGCAGGCTACGTTGGGTCTGGGCCCCCCAGTACTTGTCTGCGGGGACTTCGACCTGGCCCATGCTGTCCGACTCGATGCGCACGTTCATGGTTCGCTGCGCGCTCATAGGCCCTTTTCGGGGCCTCGTCACGTGTCACGTGCCCGGCGAGCCCGACGCTCCGGAGGGAGACGGGAGCGTGAAGGAGAAGACGCTCCCCTCGTCGACGCGGCTCTCGACCTCGATGCGCCGGCCCTGGAGCGACAGGAAGCCCTGCGCGATCGCGAGGCCCAGGCCGGGCCCGTCGCGCGGCGTGCGGCGCGCGTTGGCCGCGTGATCGAAGATGCTCCCCAGGCGGTCGGCGGGAATCCCGCGCCCCGTGTCCGAGACCGACACGCGAACGACGCCGGCGCCTTCACCCCCGGTCCCCGTCCCGCCCGCCGCGGGCCGGGCCTCGGCGCGGAGGACGATGCGGCCCTCGGGGTTCGTGAACTTGATCGCGTTGCCGAGGAGCTTCGAGACCACCTGGAGGAGGCGCGCGCGGTCGGAGAGGGCGATGAGCGGGGTGCCCGGCGACTCGAGCTCGAGCCGCACGCCGCGCTCCTTGGCCTTCGGCTCGAACGACACCACCGCCGCGTGGAGCACCGGCCCCACGTCCCAGGGCCGGAGGTCGAGGGTGATGCGCCCGGCCTCGAGCTTCGCGAGGTCGTGAAAGTCGCCGATGACCTGGCTCATGCGCTCGGTCGACCGCGCGATCGCCTCGACGACGCGCTTGCCCGCGCCGTCCTCGGGGGGAATGGTCTTCCGCAGGAAGCCCGCGCCCATCACGATCGAGGCGAGGGGATCCTTGAGGTCGTGGCAGACGATTGAGATGAGGTCGGCCTCGGTCGAGTCCTTCCCTTCGAAGCGCGCGAGGCTCTGCTCGATGTCCCGCACGATCTTCTTCGCGACCGTCGACTCGCGCGGCTGCGTGTCCGCCGCCGCGGCCGCGAGGAGCTCGAGGGCCCCGCGGAGCGCGAGCACGAAGGGCGAGGACGACGAGGACGTGGGCGTGGTCATCCGATGGCCATCTCTCTTCTTCGCTCCGTCATGTCCGCGCCGCGCCGCCTGGCCTGCTTTGCACCGGCTGCGCCGGCCACGCCGGGCGCTCGAGGTGCGGGGGCGCGCCGGCGCGATCTGCCATGAGGAAGCGATCTTGCATGGGCTTGCGCGGCCTGGTCAAGCACGGTTGACCCGGGTTTCCGGCAAGGGGTGGCGAATTGCCCGCGCCGGCCATACAGTGCCTCCTCGCGACCTTCGCCCAGCACCGGGCGGCCGCGAACGAGGTGCATGGATCGCAGAATCCTCATCATCGATGACGATCGCAGTCTTTGCGAAGTGCTCGAGAGCGAGCTCCGCCGCCGTGAGTTCGACGTCAAGTGGTTCACCGATCCTCACGAGGCACTCGCGGTCTTCGAGCGCGAAGACTTCGGTCTGGCGATCACCGACGTGAACATGGCGGGGATGAACGGCGTCGAGCTGTGCAAGCAGCTCGTCGGGCGCCGCGAGGACATGCCCGTCATCGTAATCACGGCTTATGCCAACATGGAGACGGCGATCGCCGCCATCCGCGCGGGCGCCTACGACTTCCTCACCAAGCCCTTCGACATGGACGAACTCGCGCTTACGGTCGAGCGCGCGCTGCGTCATCGCGCCCTCCGCGAGGAGGTGAAGCGCCTTCGGAAGGCCGTCGACGGCACGCAGCGCTTCGAGGAGATCCTCGGCGCGAGCGCGGCGATGTTCAAGATGACCGAGCTCGTGACGCGCGTCGCCGACACCGAGACGACGGTGCTCATCACGGGCGAGAGCGGGACCGGCAAGGAGCTCGTGGCCAAGGCGCTCCACACGAAGAGCGGCCGTAGGGACGGGCCCTTCGTCGCGATCAACTGCGCGGCGATGCCCGAGAGCCTCCTCGAGAGCGAGCTGTTCGGGCACGTGAAGGGCGCCTTCACCGACGCGCGGAACGCGCGCCCGGGCCTCTTCATCAAGGCCAGCAAGGGCACCCTCTTCCTCGACGAGATCGGGGAGATGCCCGGCGGCATGCAGGCCAAGCTGCTACGCGCGCTGCAAGAGCGCACCGTGCGCCCGGTCGGCGGCGACCAGGAGCAGCCGTTCGACGCGCGCATCCTCGCGGCGACCAACCGCGATCTCGAGACCGAGGTCGAAGAAAAGCGCTTCCGCGAGGACCTCTTCTACCGCATCAACGTCGTCCGCATCCACGTCCCGCCGCTCCGCGCGCGCGGCAGCGACATTCTGGTCCTCGCCCAGCACTTCCTCGAGCGCTACGCGGCCCAGAGCCGGCGCGCGGTGCTCGGCATGACGAGCGCGGCCGCCGACAAGCTCCTCACCTACCCCTGGCCGGGCAACGTGCGCGAGCTGCAGAACTGCATCGAGCGGGCGGTGGCGCTCGCGCAGTTCGACCAGATCGGCGTCGACGACCTCCCCGAGAAGATCCGCGACTACAAGACCCAGCGGATCAACATCGAGTCGAACGATCCGGCCGAGCTCCTCCCGATGGAGGAGGTCGAGCGCCGGTACATCCTCAAGGTGCTCGAGGCGGTCGGCGGCAACAAGACGCTGGCGGCGCAGGTCCTCGGCTTCGACCGGCGGACCCTGTACCGAAAGCTGGAGCGGGCGCGGGACCCCGGCGCGCGAAAGCCCGGCGAGCCCGAGGCCGCGGCGGCGGTGCCGGCAATCCCCCCGGTGCCCATGTCCTCGAAGTCCGGCGAGACCTGAGACCCGCCCGGTTCAGGCACGGCCGCTGCACCGCGGCTGTGCCATGAGCCGAAACGACCAAGCACCCGGGAAGTTCCTCTCCGACATCCAGGAGCTCCGCCGCCGCGCGCGCGAGCACATCGAAGCGGGCGCCGTGACGTCGGCCTACAAGGCCGATCGCCAGACCGTCATCAAGCTGCTGAACGAGGCGCTCGCCACCGAGATCGTCTGCGTCCTCCGCTACAAGCGCCACTACTACATGGCCCAGGGCCTCACGTCGAAGTCCGTCGCGCAGGAGTTCCTCGAGCACGCGAACGACGAGCAGCTCCACGCCGACAGCATCGCCCAGCGCATCACGCAGCTCGATGGCGAGCCGAATTTCGACCCGGAGGGCCTCGCGTCGCGCAGCCACGCCGAGTACGCCGAGACCAAGGGCGGCGGCCGCGATCTCGTGGAGATGCTCCGCGAGGACCTCGTGGCCGAGCGCATCGCCATCGAGTCGTACGCCGAGATCGTGCGCTTCCTCGGCCAGGACGACCCGACCACGCGCCGGCTGCTGGAGGAGATCCTCGCGAAGGAAGAAGAGCACGCGAACGATCTCTCGGATCTGCTCGCGCGCGTCGGCCAGCAGAAGGGCTGAGGGGCCGCGCCAGGCTACAGGCTACAGCCCTGTAGCCTGTAGCCCGCCTGGCCTGCTCAGGAGACGGTCGCGCTGACGTCGTTGTGCTGCTGCTGACGCACGCGCTCGCGAAGCTGATCGAAGCGGCCGCCCACGTCCTGGCGCAGCCGGCGCCCCGACGAGGGGGCGAACGCCAGGCCGACGCCCGCGCCGATCGCGGCGCCCGCCGCGAGGAGGCCGATGGCCGGCAAAAAGAGGCCGATCATCGAGCGACGTCGCGCGAGCCCGATCAGGCGGAGCCCGTCGTCGAGGTCGTACTGGCGCATCAGCTTGTTGATGTTCATGGTGTTTCTCCTTGGATTTGGTGTGAGGGGTGTGGAGATCAAAGGACCTGCTTGAGCAGCTCTCGCGTGACGTGACGGACCCCTGCTGCGACGAGCAGGCGGCCGGCACGGAACGACATGGCCCCCCCGAGAACGAAGCCCGCGGCCGCGGTGAGCGCGATCGCGGAGAGCGGCCTTCGGCGAATGCGCCGCCCGATCACCTCGAGCAGCTCGAGGATGCGCGCCTCGGGCCCGCTGAACCCGAACGCGGCCGGAATGCGGCGCACGCGCTGAACCGCCACGCCCGGTCGGCGCGGCTCCGGGCCGCGCGACCCCTTCGCGTCGACGTCCGGGAGGGCGCGCTCCTCAGGCTCCGGGCCGGGCGAGTCGGAGGCGTCGTCGAGGGCGGACTCGCTCGCCGCGTCGTCGTCGAACCTCGCGTCCTCCGTGAGCCATTCCGCGATTTGCTGGTCAGCATTCATGGTGGTTCCGCGACGTAACTGCGACGCTCGTGCCATGAGCGATGACCGCGCCAGGGCCGGCGCGCTCAGCAGTCGCAGTTCGCCACGCATGTGGCGCCTTTGCAGCGTTCGCCCGGCCGGACAGGCGCTTTTCTCGTCACACAGCGCACTTTCACGTCACGGCCCAGCCGGCACGTGGCCTGCACTGCAACCGGTTGAGATTCAGTCCTCCGGGAGGAGCGAGCCATCGTGGAACGGCGCATCCTGATCATCGACGACGACCGAAGCATGTGTGATGTCCTCGACGCCGAGCTCAAAAAGCGCGGCTTCGAGGTCACCACCACCACCGTTCCCGAGAACGCCCTGCACAGGCTCGGCGAAGGGGATTTCGACCTCGTCCTCACGGACATCAACATGCACGGGATGAGCGGGGTGGACCTCTGCCAGCGCATCGTCCAGAGCCGAGAGGACCTCCCGGTGGTCGTCATGACCGCCTACGGGAGCATGGAGTCCGCGATCGCCGCCATCCGGGCAGGTGCGTACGACTTCGTGACCAAGCCCTTCGAGATGGACGACATCGCGCTGACCATCGAGCGCGCCCTCAAGCACCGGGCCCTGCGCGAAGAGGTCAAGCGCCTGCGGCGCGTCGTGACCGACAGCCAGAAGTTCGACGACATCCTGGGGACGAGCCCGGCGATGAAGAAGATGTACGACCTCGTCGCCAGGGTGGCCGAGACCGAGACCACGGTCCTCGTCACCGGCGAGAGCGGCACCGGCAAGGAGCTGGTCGCCAAGGCCATCCACCAGCGCAGCGGGCGCAAGGACGGGCCGTTCGTCGCGATCAACTGCGCGGCGATGCCCGAGAGCCTGCTCGAGAGCGAGCTGTTCGGCCACGTGAAGGGCGCCTTCACCGACGCGCGGAACAACCGCCCCGGCCTCTTCATCAAGGCGAGCAAGGGCACGCTCTTCCTCGACGAGATCGGCGAGATGCCGGCGGGCATGCAGGCCAAGCTGCTGCGCGCCCTGCAAGAGCGCACGGTGCGCCCGGTCGGCGGCGACCAGGAGCAGTCGTTCGACGCGCGCATCATCGCGGCCACGAACCGCGACCTCGAGACCGAGGTCGAGGAGAAGCGCTTCCGCGAGGACCTCTTCTACCGCATCAACGTCGTGCGCATCCGCGTGCCGCCGCTCCGCGCGCGCGGCAGCGACATCCTCCTCCTCGCGCAGCACTTCCTGCAGCGGTACTCGCAGCGGGTCGTGGGCATCAAGAGCAACGCCGCCGACAAGCTCCTCTCGTACACGTGGCCCGGCAACGTGCGCGAGCTCCAGAACTGCATCGAGCGCGCGGTGGCCCTCGCCCAGTTCGATCACGTGGGCATCGACGATCTCCCCGAGCGCGTCCGCGAGTTCAAGAGCTCGCGCGTCACCGTGGAGAGCAACGACCCGGCGGAGCTCCTCCCGATGGAGGAGGTCGAGCGCCGCTACATCCTCCGCGTGCTCGAGGCGGTGGGCGGCAACAAGACGCTCGCCGCGCAGGTCCTCGGCTTCGACCGCCGCACGCTCTACCGAAAGCTCGAACGCTGCCGCGACGTGCCGCCCAAGCGCGAGACGCACGTCGTGCATCCCTCCCACCCGTAAAGATTGACCGGGACTCGCCGCAGCCGTTGCGGTCTTCGCGAGGCGACCTTGGCCGCGGGAGGGCATGCCCGTTGCTTTGGTATGGCGAGCCCGTCGGAGGTCTAGGCCCATGCACATGCCGGCTACTGCGCTCTTCGCCGATCGACACTCCGCCCACGCGGCGGTCGAGCAGCTCGCCCAGGCGGGCTTCGCTCGAGAAGAAGTGAGTCTGGCGATGTCCGAAGAGACGCACGACCGAGAGTTCGGCCTGTCCCAGTCTTCCCGCTCGGGCATTCGCCCTGCGCCGAACGCGGGCGGCGTGCTCGGCGCGCTCCTCTCGGGCCTCGCCGCGTTCGCGACGGCGGGCAGCGGCGGGACGGCGCTCCGGGTCGGCGGTCCGCTCCAGGACGCGATGCTCCGCTCGGGCGGGCTGACGGCCGCCCTCTTCTCGCTCGGCATGGCGGAGCCGCAAGCGCGCGCCGTTCGCGCGGGCCTCGTGGGCGGCAACATCGTGGTCGGCGTCCACGCCTCGGGCGATCGAGCCGCGCTCGCGATGCAGCTCCTCGAGCTCGCGGGCGGCTCGGCCCTTCAAGCGGCTTGAGCGCTACTTGGTGTTCACGCCGCCCGCCCCCTCGTCGGGGGGCGTGACGCAGCCCGAGAGGTCGAACAGCATGAACTCGAGCGCCTTCTCCTGCGGGGAGAGCGGGTTGTTCGCGCAGCCCGTCGGCACGATGGCCTTCGCCGGGATCGTGTCGTCGGTGGGCTTCTCGCCGTAGTCGCCCGACGCGGCGCCGACGTGGAGGTCGCTGTACACGACGCGGCCGCACTGCTCGGCCGCCGGCGTGCCGAACGGCGTGTCGAACGAGAAGTACTCGGTCGTGTCCTTCGGCGCGTTCGCGCCCCCGACGATCCACGACACGGAGTTCGTGTTGGGCGCGGCCACGTACGCGTTGCGGCGCGCCTGGTCGATGTGCAGCTCGTTCGGCGTGACGGTGCCCAGCGCGCCCACGTTCATGAGCCACTGCTCCATCGCCACGCCGCGCGGGAAGGCCGCGCCCGAGGGGAGCGTCTGCTGCACGAGCGCGTCGATGTCGCCGATCTGCTGGGAGCCGGTGGTCCACGTCGCGAGGTTCTCCATGCCGAACGGGCCGGTGTCGAACCAGGAGTAGTGGAAGTGCGAGGCGAACACGCGGCCGCCGGCCTGCGCGTACGCGTAGAGCGCCTGCTGATTCATGCGCGTGGTCTCGTGGCCCTCGCACGTGAGGATCGTGATGTCGTACGGCATCAGGTCGGCCTGCGACGCCCAGAGCGCGTCGGGCGCGAGGGGCGCGGCCGGGGCGGTGTTCGCGCCGTTGCCGGTGTCGCCCTGGAAGATGTGCAGGTGCCCCGCGCCGGCCGCGCCGGGCCCGTACTCGGCCTTGTCGACGCCCACGCGGCCGAGGAGGCACTCGAGCGAGTCGGCGGAGCCGGTGGCGATGGCGACGTTGGGGATGTCGCCCTCGGTATGGTTCTTCGGCAGGCGGAGGACCTGCGGGGCGGCGATGGTCTTCGCGGCGGTGGCCGCGTCGTTGTCCTGACAGGCGGTGACGCTCGGCAGCGTGTACTGCATGCGCCACTTGCCGACCTGCACGACGAGCGGGATGTCCGTGCCGTCGGGCACGCCGGTGAGCATGAACTTGCCCGACGCGTCGGTCACCGTGTTCGCGATGGGCTTCCCCGAGTCGTAGAACGTGTTGCACGAGTAGCAGCCCGCGCCCGCGGGGAGCGCGCCCGGCGGCACGCTGGGCACGTACACGACGATGCCGTAGAGCGGGTTGCGCCCGGCCGGGTCGTACACGGTGCCGGAGACCGTCGTCGCGCCGCCGCCGGAGCAGTTCGTGGCGCTGCACTGGTGCGTCGCGACGATGCACTGCGGGGGCGGCGGCGCGCCGTCTCCGTCGCCCTGGTTGAAGACGCCCCCGGAGCTCGACGTGTTGTTCTGGTCGCCGGAGGATTCGTGAGCCGCCCCGCAACCCGCCGCGAACGCGGCCGCCGAGGCGAGGCTGGCGAGGGCACCGAAGGGGAGGAAGTGGCGGGCGATCGACATGGGCTCCTCCGGCGGAGAAGAAAGGGGCGTGCACGCCGAGCCGGGCGGCACGGATGCCTCGCCGGACCTCGGCGCCATCGAGAAGACGCGGACGCCCGGATCTAGTGGGAGGGTACCACGCCTCGGGTTACCGAAAATGTGAACGGGCTGAACGAGGAGGGACACTCTCCGCGTCTTTCCCACCCGCGGCCAGGGGAGCCTCCGCCCGGTCCGGGCCGGGGGCGCGCGGCTCTCCAGGAGCGCGCGGCCGTCCGCGAGGGATGGCGAAGAAGAACGTCGCGCCGTCCCCAGGCCTGCTGGCGACGGCGAGATCGCCGCCGTGCGCGGCGACGATGCTCCGCGCGATGAAGAGCCCCAGCCCGGTGCCGCCGCCGCCGATGTTGCCTCCGACGGGTTGCGCCGGCCGCGGAGCTCCGGCGGCGGCCGGCCCGACGCTCCTCGTCCAGTACCGCTCGAAGACGTGCGGCAGGTGCTCGGGCTCGATTCCGGGGCCCGTGTCGGTGACCTCGAAGCGCACCTCCGCTTCGCCCTCGCGCACGTGCAGCGCCACGCTGCCGCCGCGCGGCGTGAACTTGAGGGCGTTGCCGAGCAGGTTGCCGAAGACCTGCGTGAGCCGCGCGCGATCGGCCGTCACCCACACGTCCTCTCCCGACACGTCCTCTCCCGACGCGAGATCGACGTGCAGGTCGATGCCGCGCTCCTTCGCCGCGGGCCCGAACGCGTCGCTGACCTCGCGCAGCACCGCGGACAGCGGCTCGTCGAGCAGCGTCACCGAGAGCTCTTCGCGCTCGATGCGCGTCGCGTCGACCAGATCGCGAATGAGCCGGTCCATGCGATCGACCGCGCGGTCGATCGTGACGAGCCGCCGGCCGGTGGCGGCGGGATCCGGGGAGCCTCGCTGGATGGCGGCCGCCGCCAGGCGGATCAGGTTCAGGGGGTTGTTGAGGTCGTGCGCGACGATGGCGAGGATGTGATCGCGCGCCACCTTCGCGGCGTCCGCGCGGCGGCGCGCCGTCATCAGCGAGGAGACGAGCGCGCTCACGGCGAGCGCGACCACGACGAAGAGGACGAGGTCGCCGACCGCGGAAATGGCGCAGGGGTGCACGCAGCGGAAGAGCGTCTGGAGCGCGACGGCGTCGATGAGCGTGGCCACCGCCCCGGCGCCGAAGCCGCCCAGCCACGACGCCAGCATGATCGTCGGCAACATCACGATGTGCCGGTTGTTCTGCCGCCCGAGCACGGGGTCGAGGGCCACCCGTACGCCGAGGAGCGCGACCGTGAGGGCTATCCCGACCAGGTACCGGAAGACGCGCCCTCGAGCGAGCGCGCGCAGCCGAGCCGGCCACTCGAGCTTTGTGCGATGCCGGGGCATCGACACTGCGGTCATAAATCGAAGCTAGCGCGGACCCCCACCCTGACAACGGACCTCGGACGAACCGTGTCGAGGTCGACACGAGACCGTCACCCGGTCCACGGCCGCGTCGCGCGACTCGACCGTGGCGGCCCGCGGGGAATATGCGACTTGGACAAATGAGAATTCGAGAGCTCGCCTGGCGCGCGAGGCGCCGCCTCCGAGGGGGCGCCCGCCGCGCGCGAGGCCGAAAATCGCGGCAGACGAGCGCGGTACGCCCAATCGAAAGTAGCCGCGCCTGCTACGGTTTTTGATGTCCAATCGCATTGCGTTCGCCGGCATTCCCCTTATCGTTGGCGCCCGGAGGAATTGAACATGTCATCGATGGACAAGCTTCTCAACGACACCAGCAGCACCAACGGCCGGCTCGTCGAGCGCACCGAGCGCACGCGCACCGCGCACCTCGCCCACCACCTCTCGTCGGTCGCGCTCCGCCAGTGGGAGCGCTCCCTCACCGGGATGCTCGCCCTCCCGGCCGCCGCCGCGCTCGGCGTCGCGGCCGGCGCCACCTACGGCGTCGCCATGATCGAGCGCCTCTTCGAGGTCCTCGAGTCGGCCGTCGGCGAGATTGGCCGCACGATCACCCAGGACGACCATCACCGCCCCGGCGTCAGTCACGAATCGCGTTCGTGAATACGTAGTGGTCTGATCGCTATTCGATCTGAATATCGGCCTTGAGCGGGCCGCCGGTCACGTCGAGCTTGTCGACGTGGCAGCGCTTGCCGACACGCCGAACGCTTATGTCCACCAGCGCCCCGCCGATCCGCATGCCCTGCAATTCGAGTTTTCGAACGCTGCGCGGAAGGCGAGGATTCTTGATGGCCAGCCGGGCGCGCGGCGCGTCGGCCTCGATGCCGAGAATGGATTGAATGAGGAGGAGCGGCGCGGCGCTCGCCCAGGCCTGTGGGCTGCACGCGACCGGGTACCGGACGAGGGCGCCGCTCCGCTTTCCGATTCCGCAGAAGAGCTCCGGCAGCCGCCGGTCGCGGAAGTATCCCATCGCGGCGTAGAGGCCGTCGAAGGCCTTCATCGCCTCGTGGTAGAGGCCATACCGCACGAGCCCGCGCACGATGAGGGCGTTGTCGTGCGGCCACACGGTTCCGTTGTGGTAGCTGAGCGGGTTGTACACCGGCTGGTCCGCGGCGAGCGTGCGGATGCCGAAGCCGCTGAAGCTCGACGAGGCGAGCAGCGTGTGCGCGGTCGCCGTCGCGCGGTCGGGCGGCGCCGCGTTCGACCAGAGGAGGTGCCCGATGTTCGAGACGACCGTGGGCAGCACGCGGTCGCGGCCGTCGATGGCGTACGCGTACCGGTTCGCCTCGGGCATCCAGAACGAGCGGTTCACGAGCTCGCGCATCGCGGCGGCGCGCTGCTCGTACGTGTTCGCGAGCGCTTCGTCGGCGAGGTGCCGGAGGATCTTCGCTCCGCGGACGTACGCGTCGACGCAGTAACCCTGCACCTCGACGAGCGCGATGGGCGCCTCGGCGTGCCGCCCGTCGGGGAACGAGACGCCGGCCCGCGAGTCCTTCCACCCCTGGTTCTGGAGGCCCTTTTCGCTCGTCCGCTCGTAGCGGACGAGCTTCGTCCCGCCCTCGCTGCGCGTGTCGATCCAGCGGAGCGCGGCCTCGATCGCCGGCCGGAGCTCCTGGAGGAACGCCGTGTCGCCCGCGAACGCGTGCATCGCCTCGGCGACGATGACAAAGAGGGGCGTGGCGTCGATGCTGCCGTAGTACGGCGAGTGCGGGATCTCCCGCGTGAGCGCCATCTCGCCGAAGCGGAGTTCGTGGAAGATCTTCCCCGGCTCCTCCTCGGTCACCGGGTCGTGCTTCTTGCCCTGGAAGGCCGCGAGGGTGCGCAGCGCCTCGGCCGCGAAGTCGGGGTTGAGGGTGAGGGCCTCGTACGAGGTGATGAGCGCGTCGCGGCCGAAGGGCGCGCAGAACCAGGGGATGCCCGCGCCCACGATGGTGTGCCGGTCGAACTCGACGCGGAGCGCGTGGAGGTCGGCCACCGACTGGTCGAGGTAGTCCTGGAGAAGCCCGCTGTCGCAGAAGTACCGCGTGGAGCCCGCGCGGAACATCTCGGCCTCGTTCATCCGGTGCTCGGCGCAGCGGTTGAACGGCACGCCGGGCCGGCTCCGCGTGACGCCCGAGATGACGGGCGTCACGCGCACCTCGAGGGTCGTGGGGTGGTCGGGCGTCAGCGTGAGCTCGAAGAGCGCGTACTCCGGGGTGACCTCCGACGGGGGGGGCGAGAAGGAGACGACCGTCTCGTACGTGCGGTTGTCGAGCCCCGCGTACCCCAGGACGACCGACGCCCCCTCGACCTTCGGGCGTCGCGCAGTGCCACGCTTGAGGCGACGCGCCCCGCGTACCTCGAACACGTCCGCGAAGTCGGAGGCGAAGCGCACGACCACCTCGACGTCGACGGCGCGCATCAAGAAGTTCGTGAGGACGATCTCCTCGATGAGGCCGCCGTCCAGCATCTGCCGGCGCCGGATGTGGAGGAAGTTCTGCGGGTCGTCGAGCAGCTCCTCGTGCTCGGGATCGCTGAGCATGAGGTCGACCTGGTTGTAGGCCGGGTGCGACGTCTCGGCGCTCAGCCGCACCCCGATCGCGTCGCGCACCTCGAGCTCGTAAGCCGAGAGAAACCGCGTGTCTTGATAGAAGAGGCCCAGCTCGCGGGCCCCCGGGGGCGTGATGTCGCCCTGGCGGTTCGTGACGAGGAACATCGAGCCGCGGGCGCGGACCAGATGCTCGATGTCGCCGATGGTCGGGAAGCTGACGCCCCCCACGGGCGGCGCCTCGACTTCCTTCGCCCTGGCGTCTCCGGGGGCGACGACCTTCTCGGCGCCCTCGGCGCCGACCTGGTTGAGCGCACCGCCGCCGTTTCCATTCGTGTGACGTAGTTCTTCGGCCATCCGGTCCCTCAGCGCTGGACGGCCCGTGCGAGCTCTATACCGCTCGAGGCGACGGGGCGGACCGCCCCCCCGCGATGGCCAGCGATGGCGTCTGCGTACACGCGCTCGTAGTCGCGCGCCATGCGAGTGGCGTTGAAGCGCTCGCGCGCTCGAGCCCGGCAGCGGTCGCGGTCGATCTCCCCGATGCGCGCCACCCGGTCGACCATCTCCTCGCGGCTCTGCACCAGAAAGCCCGTGACCCCCTCGTCGATGACCTCCGGCGCCGCCCCCCGCGCGAACGCCACGACGGGCGTGCCGACCAGCATCGACTCCACCATCACGAGCCCGAACGGCTCCTCCCACGCGATGGGGAAGAGCGTCGCCCGCGCGCCGCGCAGCATCTCGAGCTTCGGCTTGAACGAGACCTCGCCCTCCCACTTCACCAGGTCGCCCGCGACCGCGAGCCGAGGCTTGATCTCGAGCTCGAAGAACTCGCCGTTGGCCCAGTGCGGCTTTCCCCCCATGCGGATGGGGAGCCCGAGGTCCATCGCGACGTCGATCGCGATGTCGGGCCCTTTCTCGGGGGCGAAGCGGCCCACGAAGGCGAGCCACCCGCCCGCTCCCCCTCGTTCTCGCCCTTCGCCGGGGCGCCGCGGCTCGTACCGATCGACGTCGAGCCCGTGATGGACGACGTGGCAGGCGCCGAGCTCGGGCAAGAGCTCGGCCTGGCGGCGCGAGATCGCGACCGGCGTGACGTCAGGGAAATCCGCGTAGAAATCGACGAGGCGGTCGAAGCGCTCGTGGTGCATCGTGAGCACGGTGGGCACCGGGCAGACCGCGCGGAACGCGATCGCCGGTGCCTGGTGGGCGTGCACCACGTCGAACGGCGGGTCTTCTTCGCAGATGGAGCGCCAGGCGAAGGCCGAGTGCCGGAGCTCGGCCATCTCGTCGGGCGGCCACACGGGGTTCGCGAAGTGGGCGCGAAGCTCTCCGTCGGGCCGCGAGTCGCCGGTCGCGAAGACGGTCACCTGATGCCCGCTGGCTTCGAGCGTGCGTGCCAGCTCGGCGATGATCAGCTCCGTCCCTCCGTAAGCTCGCGGAGGAACGGGCACCGCGCACGTCGACAACAGCGCTATCCGCATGGGGTTCGAGACGGACACGACGCACAGATCGGGCCGCCGCGGACCCGGGCGACTCCGACCAGGCGCGTCGAGCGGACGCGTCAGGAACGGACGCGCCCATGGAGCAGACAAAAACGCTACAAGTTTCTCCTCGACTGTGGCGCCCCCGGTGGGTCAGCCCGACCGGATTTCAAACTCGCGTCGAGGGCCGCGCGTGCGCCGGAGCGGCATCTGTCGGACGAAGGCCGCGCCGGACCGCCCATGGGGGCCGTCCGCCCTTCGCCACGGGTCGTGGCATGCTTCCCGCTTGAGAAGGACGAGGTGACCTCCGGGGGGAGCTCCAGCCCATGACCTCGCAAGCTTCTGCCGGTGCCCAGCACCCCGCGCCCGTCTCGAGTCGATCCGGCTCGGGCCGCGACACGGGACGTGACGAGGGGCGTTCCAACCGGCTCGTACTGGTCGTCGATGACTTCGACGACAACCGGGCGATGTATGCCGTGTACCTCACGTACTCGGGGTACGACGTGGTGGAGGCCGGCGACGGGCGAGAGGCCATCGAGGTCGCTTCGCGGCGCATGCCCGACGTGATCATCATGGATCTCACGTTGCCGGTCATGGACGGGCTCGAGGCCACGCGACGGCTCAAGGCCGACGAGCGGACGCGGCACATCCCGATCATCGCGCTCACCGGCCACGCGCAGGCGGGGCAATCGAACGACGCCCGCGCAGCCGGCTGCGACGCGTTCCTCGCGAAGCCTTGCCTGCCCGAGATGCTCGTGGAGAAGGTCCAGGAGCTGACGCGCGACTAGCTCGACGGCTAGCGGTGGGTCGACCGCTCGGGCGGGAACGGGCCGTCCTGGAACTCGACCTCGCTCGGGGTCACCGGCAGCACGCTGCGGCTGATCGGCGGGGGCTCGGCCGAGCGCTGGATCCGCAAGCGGTTGTGCACCTCGATGACGCCGGACACGGCGTCGGCGACGTCCTCGGCGAGCCGCTTCTGCCCGCGCGACGGGACGGTGCCCGAGAGCGTGACCTCGGCGCCCGCGACCGTGACCTCGATGTCGCGCGCGTCGACGTCGCCGTGCTCGGTCAGCCGCTCGCACACGTCCTCGTGGATGCGCTCGTCGCTCCTGTGGTAGCCGCGCGGCCCGTAGCCCACGTACGGTCCGCGCGGCTCGTAGGGCAGGCGGACCTCGTGCGGGAGCGGCGGACGCACGACGTAGGGCGTGCGATAGGGCGCGTGCAGGTCGGGGCGCGGCGGAGGCGGGGTCTCGCGGCTCGAGCGCGTGCGACGCTCGTCGCCCAGGCCTCCCGTGCCCCAGCGCGAGTCGCCGCCGTGACGGATGAAGCGGCCCTCGGTCTCGAGGCCCTGATCCTGGCGCTCGCGCTCTTCCTCCCAGCGCCATCGCTCGCGCGGATCGAAACGGTCGCTCATCGGGGCTTCCTCGGTTCTCCGGTTCGCGTTCTCGGTGGTCAGCCGATGGTGCGCGGCCCGCGGAAGAGCGCGAGGCCGGCCAGGACGAGGGAGGTGACGAGCAGCCACCTGCCTGCGGTCGCGGCGACCGCGACGCCCTGCGCGAGTCCTCCGAACGCAAGGAAGGCACCCAGCGTCGCGAGCGCGAGAAGTACGATGGTCCAGCCAATCATTGAGTACCGTCTCCCTTGGTCTCCGCTGAGTCGCGCAAGCTGCAGTGCGCGTGCCGGCGCGGACGGTAGCCTCGCGAACGGCTCGGTTCGTGCACTGCGTGCGAGGCGATGGATGAAGTGAACAAGTCCTCGGGAGAGGCACAGGTGCGCGCGGACATCCGCGCGTTCGTGCGCCGCCGGCCGTGGCTCTCGCTCGCGGCGGCCGCGGCGGCGGGGAGCGCGCTCGGGGGCATCGCGTTCTCGCGCGCGGGGAGGCTGGCGTTCGCGGTCGCGGCGGGCTTCGTCGCGCACGACCTCTGGCATCGCGAAGGCCGCATCGCGGTCGACGAGATCCTCGAGCGCTTCGGCGAGGAACGGGACGCGCACCCGGACGCGCGCGGTCGATGAACGCGGGCGGAGCGCTCCGGCTCGCGGCCGCGACGTGCACGCTCGCGTTGACGTTCTGCCACCCGGGCGAGCAGCCGCCCCTGCCCCCGCCGAAGCCGACGAACCCGACGAACCTCGAGCTCTCGCGGCTCGAGCGCCAGGCCGACCCGGAGGTCGAGGTGCTCGACGCCTCAATCGTCACGGACGGGAGCGTCGGCTGGGACGGGGAGATCGAGCTCGACGCGGGCACCTCCGCCACGCGCACCGCCGGCAACGCCCGGTAGGCACGGAGGCTGCGTCGGCTCCACGGCCGGGGAGGGGCAAGGACGCACCTCCATGAAAGCGACCACCCTGCTCGAGCGGCACCACCGGAACCTCCAGCAGCTCTGCGAGGCCGTGGAGCGCGGGAGCCCCACGATGCGCGAGTCGCTGATGCCGCAGCTCGCGGCGGACGTCGCGGCGCACGTCGCCGTGGAGCTCGAGTTCTTCTATCCGATGATCGGCGAGGTGCTCGGCGAGGAGGCGTGGGGCGTCGAGGGGCGCGCGCGCCACGCCCAGGCGGTGCGCTCGCTCGAGGAGGCGCTCGAGGCGACCCGCGACGGCGTGGAGTTCGAGCGCGCGATCGGCGCGCTGCGCGTCGCCATCGAGCTGCACGCGCAGGAGGAGGAAGAAGGACTCTTCGCGCGCGTGGAGGCCGCGCTCGACCCGGGCGCCTCGCGCGAGCTCGCGCGCGAGATGATGACGCTCTACCACGCGAGCGTCGAAGCGGGGTACGGCCGCCACTCGAGCGCCTGGACGCTGAGCCCGACGTGGAGCGTCGAGGTGACGCGTTGAGGCGTGCGGCCCGACCGGACGTGACGCGGACGAGGCCGTGGGGCATGCACCTTGCGATGGCTACCCCGTCGATGCGGTCGCCAGGGATGTCGCGCCAGGCCGAGCGGAGGGTCTCGAGAACCGGACGCGCGATCCACCCGGTGCTCGCGCCGGTGGCGCTCGGCCTGCTCGGGCTGGGCTCGGCGCTCGACGTCGTCGCGCACACGGGCGGGCTCACGTGGCTCTCGTTCTATTCGATCGTCGCGGGCGTCGCGCTCGGCTCGTGGTGCGCGGTCTTCGCGCTGCTCGACTGGATCTGCTTCGCCGACCTCGGCGAGTCGGGGGCGTGGGGCGTCGACGGCGTGCCCTTCGCGGTGGTGGTCGGACTCTACGGCACCTCCGTGCTGCTCCGCGCCAGCGCGGAGTGGCACGCGCCCGGGGCCGCGGCCGTCGCGCTCGAAGTGGCGGGCGCCGCGCTCGTGGCGAACAAGGCGTGGATCGGGCGCGAGCTCGCGCAGTCGCTGTCGCGTCGTCGCTGAGCCCGAGGGCGAGCGGCGGAGAGAGCGGAGCGCGCGTGGGCGCTCGCGCGCGCGAGTGCCGCACGGCCGCGCGGCGGGCCCGCGCGCTGGGCGCGCCGAGATGTTCGAGGAGGGCGGCTCGCACGGGCGATGCAATGACGCATCGCACCCGGCTTCATGAACGAAACGACCTCAGTCGCCCCGGAAGAGCGGGAGGCGCGGCCCCCGGGGGAGGGGGACGTCGTCTGCGGGAAGTACCGCCTGCTGCGGCTGCTCGGCGAAGGCGGGATGGGCGTGATCTACGAGGCCGAGCACCTGCGCCTGCGCCAGAGCGTGGCGATCAAGTTCTTGCGGCCCGAGGTGCTCGCGCTGCCCGACGCGATCGAGCGCTTCGAGCGCGAGGCCCGCGCGAGCGCGCGCATCCGCGGCCCGCACGTCGTGCAGGTGCTCGACGTCGACAGCGACGACCAGGGGCGGCCGCACATGGTGATGGAGCTCCTCCGCGGCCGCGACCTCGAAGCCGAGCTCCGCGCGCGCGGACCGCTGCCCGTCGCGGCGGCGGTCGATCTCGTCCTGCAAGCGTGCGTCGCGGTCGGGCAGGCGCACGCGGCCGGCGTCGTCCACCGCGACCTGAAGCCTTCGAACCTGTTTTTGACCGAGGAGGCGGGCAAGCGTGTCCTCAAGGTGCTCGACTTCGGCATCTCGAAGATCTCGCGCGACGCGGACGCGACCGCCGCGGTCACCTCGCACTGCATGACCGTGGGGACCCCGCTCTACATGTCGCCCGAGCAGATGCGGAACTCGCGCGACGTCGACGGCCGGAGCGACATCTGGTCGCTGGGCGTCATCCTCTACGAGCTCATCGCCGGCGCCCCGCCGTTCCTCGGGACCACGACCGCCGCCATCGCGGCCATCGTCGCCGACGCGATGCCGAGCTTGCGCCGCGTGCGGAGCGACGTGCCGGAGGGGCTCGAGCGCGTGCTCGTCACCGCGCTCGCGAAGGTGCCCGACGACCGGCTGCCCACCGCCGAGGCCCTCGGCGCGGCGCTCCTGCCCTTCGCGTCGCCCGACGGCGTCGCCGGCCCGTTCTCGCTCCGCCCCTCCCAGCGCGACTTCGCGCTCGCGAGCGACGCGATGGCGCGCACGCCGCCTTCGCCGCGCGTCCGCGACTCGGCGGAGCTCTTCGCGCTGCCCGTCGCCCGGACGCCGCGCGTCTGGCGGACGACGCCGAACGAAGCCACGCTCGCGGCCCGGACGATCCGCACGGCGCGGCCGCGCGAGGCCCTCCGCACCTTCGCGGGCACGCTGGTCATCGGGATGGTGCTCGCCAGCGCGGCGACCGTGGTCCTCTCGCGCCCGCAGGCGGCCATCGCGGCGCGCGCGGGCCACGTCATCGGCCTGGCCTCCCCCGCCCCGGCGCCACGCGACGGGCAAGTGCGGCTCGCGCCCCTCGCCCCGGCCTCCCCCGCCCCGGCCAGCACCGCGTCGGCGGCGCCCGTGGCGGCGCCCGAGCCGCCGGCCCGGCGCGATCGGGACCGTGGCGAGGACGTGACGAGGCTCGCGGAGCTCGTGACGCGCGCCGCCGCGAGCGACCTCGATCCGATGCCCAAACGGCCGCCGATGGCGGCGACGGCGATGCCGGTGTCGGCGCCCGCGCGGCTGCCGACTCCGAAGGTCGCGCCGCCGGCGAGCGCGGGGCCGTCGCCCGGTGACGGTGACGGCCCGTCGCCGTACCTCTGAGAGGCGCATCGCCCCGGGGGAGGAGCGCGGCGTCCGTAAGCCGTGTGCGTCGGCGTGCGGCGACAGGAGTCTAATGGCCGTCTCCAGGCCGCCGGCCATGGAGGATCGCTTGTAGCGCTAGAGCCGCCAAGTAGAGTGAAGCAAGCATGTACTTTCGCGGCCGTTTGCCTCCCTTCGGTGTCGTCGCCGTCTCCATCGCGGCCCTCAGTTTTGCGTGCGCCGAAGCGGGCCCGGGGGACGGTCCGTTCGACGGGGGCGGTGCGAGCAGCGGCAGCACCACGTCGGGCAGCTCCGGCGCCACCTCGCCGGGCGACGACAGCAGCAGCGGCACCACCTCGGGCAGCAGCGGCAGCGGCGCGGGCACCTGTTCGGCGAACAACTGCGGCACCTGCTGCGATCCCGTCTCCGGGCAGTGCGTCGCGGCGGTCGCCGACACCGACTGCGGCTCGGGCGGCGCGATGTGCGCCAACTGCATGGCGATGGGCGAGACCTGCGACACGACGATGCTCGCGTGCACGGCCGGCGAAGGCGGCGGGTCGGGGTCGTCGGGCAGCGGGTCGTCGGGCAGCTCGTCGAGCGGGTGCTCGACGGACTCGGACTGTCACAACACCTGCACCCTGGCGAGCCCGTGCTGCGCCATGGGCGGCATGTGCTCGTGCGGCGGCGGGGGAATCTGCCCCCCCGGCTTCTGACGACGCGCGGTCGAACACGTCCGACCCTCGGCCAAGGATGCCCGACTCGCGGTCGGGCATCCCCGACCGGCCGGGGAACGCGCTCGACTCGCGGTCGGGCATCCCCGACGCTCGGGCAAGGGCTCTCCCCGCGCGGTCGGCCGCGCCCGACCCTCGGGGGAACGCGCTCGAATCGCGGTCGGGCATGCTCGACCGGCCGGGGAGCGCGCTCGGCTCGCGGTCGGGCGAGCTCCCCGCGCGGTCGGGCGTCCTCGGCCGAAGGTCGGGCGCCTTCGCGCGTCAGTCGAGCGTCTCGCGCAGCTCTTCGTGGCTGAGCGGCGGGGGCGGGAGCTCCACGCGCCGCTCGTCGCACCCGTACGCCGTCGGCTCGAGCTCGAGCACCGTGTGCAGCGGGATGGACACGAACGGACACTCCGCGGGCGGCCGGTCCATCATGTACGCGTAGAGCGCGCGGAGCACCGCCTGGTGCCCGATGATGAGCACCGGCGACCGCTCGCGCTCCAGCTCGAAGATGATCGGCTCGAGCCGCTGGATGACGTCCTGGTAGGACTCGCCGCGCGGGTACCGGTACCGGAACTTGTCGGCCGCGCGCCCCTCGTACTCGTGGGGCATCAGCTGCGCGATCTCGGCGTAGGTCATGCCGTCGCAGACGCCGGCGTCGATCTCGTCGAGCGCGCGCCATTGCCGGAACGGCAGGCCGATGATCTCGGCGGTGGCGACGGTGCGCCGCAGGGTGCTCGTCCAGACGACGAGCTCGGTGCCGACCCGGTCGCGGACGACGCTCGCGAGCTGCCCCGCGTACGCGCGACCCGCGTCGCTGAGCGGCGCGTCGCCGCCGATGCGCCCGAGGACGTTGAACGAGCTCTCGCCGTGCCGCGTGAGCCAGACGCTCCGCGGCTGGACGTGCAGGTTGAGGAGGAAGTGCACGACGCGCGCGAGGAGGTACCCCTCGATGCGGTGCAAGACGAGCTTGCGCCCGACGTCGATGATCTTCACGAAGGCGCCCTCGTCCTCGCCGACCTCCTCGTAGGCGCTCTCGTAGTGGGCGATGCGCAGGCGGAAGTCGCGCACCGCCTCCTCCTCGGGCACGCCCTCGTAGTCGGGCGAGCGCGCCTTGGTCGCGCGGATGTTCTGCTCGATGATGAAGAGGTCGCTGCAGGTCGACTCGACGAAGACGAGCTCGACCCCCGCGTGGGCGCAGCGGGCCCGCACGAGCTCGCGCCGCTCGCGCGTGCTGTTCGTCGCGTCGTAGATCGCGATGTCGCCGTCGTTCGCGAGAAACTGGAGCATGTCTTCGAGCGCGGCGAGCGCGACCTCGAGCCGCGCGATCTG
The DNA here is from genome assembly GCA_963797395.1 of uncultured delta proteobacterium. Classification (GTDB taxonomy): domain Bacteria; phylum Myxococcota_A; class Polyangia; order Polyangiales; family Polyangiaceae; genus Palsa-1150. The sequence goes on along the minus strand of CAWCPA010000006.1, from coordinate 328,470 downwards.
GCCCGGCTCGTTGCGCGGGTCGAAGAAGGAGTGCCGCTGGTGGCTCCCGAGCCGGGCGCGCCGGTACGAGCCGACGTTGAACATCTGCGTCCGGTACCCGAGCCAGGACAGGTACCGGACGACCTTGCGGGCGATGAACGTCTTGCCCCGGGCCGGGAGGCCGACCATGACGAAGGCGAGCTTGGGGGTGGCGGCGTGAGACACGGCGGCCGAGCATAGCCGGGCCGCCCGAGCGAACGAGGAGTCAGTCGCGCGCGGACATGTAGTGCTCGCGGACCAGCGTGCCGGACGCCGCGAGGCTCATGGCCGAGACGTCGGCGATGTAGTCGCGGAACCGGAACGCGACGGTCGACACGCCGTCCACGCCCGGTCGCGCGATCTGCGTGGGGTCGAAGTCGCCCGCCGTCTTCGCCGAGGGGCCGAGGCAATCGGTCAGCGCGCGAACGATCTGCTTCGCCTCGCGGGACGCGACCTCCGGCGGGAGGTGCGTGCGCAGGGTCGACTCGTTGACGAGCCGCGACGCTCCGTCGAACCCGAGCGAGAGCTCGTCCACGGGCGGCGCGGCCGGGTCGAGGCCGAGCGCGGCGGGCTGCACGTGCTTGCAGAGCAGGAACCCGTCGTGCGGAGCCTCGCAGTCGACGCCCGAGCGCGCCGACCAGGCCTTCACGTCGGCGAGCGTGGTCACGTCGAGCACGAAGCCGACCGCCGGCCGGGCCGGCGCCGGCCCGTCGCCCCGCAGGACGCTGGAGGACATGCGGCGCGCGTTCTCCATCTGCGCGACGGTCATGCGGTGGCCCGCGACCGGGCAGCCGCCGAGCCTCATGAGGAGCGGGCGCGCGAACGGCGCGTGCAGCGCGCCGACCGCGGCGAGGGCGAAGGCCGCCCCCGCCACGATCTGCGCGGCGCGCCTCTTCATGCGCGGCGTCACGCGGGCCGTCATCGGCTCACTTCGAGACGCCGGCATCGCCCGGGAACGGCTCGAGGCCCGCGTCCGCGAGGGGGGCGTACACGATGACCGGCTTGGTCGAGGTGAGCACGCTGCCGACCATCGCGAGGTCGGTCGCGCAGACCTCCGGGCTGAGGGTGGAGGCCGCGATCGAGACGAACTCGTCGAACGAGCCGCCCGAGATGAGGAGCGGCTGGTGGATCGTCGCCATGTCGCGGCAGATGAAGGTGCCGCCGTCGGTCGTGACGCCGCCGTCCGGCGGGTACGAGTAGGGGCCGCCGGCCGCGGCGGAGAGCTGCACGGCGAGGCAGTCCGTGATCTGGTCGGCGGTCGGGTGCCCGGCCGGGACCGGGTTGGAGACCTGGTTGAAGAAGTAAGACGCGATGTCGGCGTTGCCGAGCTCCGCGGCCACGACCTGGACGAGCGCGGCGTGGATGCCGTCGTACCCGCCGAGGCGCTCGTAGAGGGTGCTCCCCGTCCCGCACGCCACGCCGCCGGCGTCGACGACGGGCGAGGTCGCGTCCGGAGTGGGCACGCCGGAGTCGGGCACTTCGTTGTTCGGGCTCGCGGGCGAGCTGCTGCTGCACGCGAGCACCGCCGCCGCGGCCCCGCAGGTCGCGCCAATACCGATGAGCACTCTCTTCATGTCCACGGATCACCTCTTCAGGGCAAGAAGGGGCCTTTCGCGCGCCGCGCATGACGCCGCCGCGATCGCCCCCATCATTCGAGCCCGACCCTCGCTCCTCGCGGGGAATGCCGGGCTGTACGTCGTCGCGGGTCTGCCGCTTCCTGAATCCCTACGCGCGGGCACGCGAAACGTTGCGCGGGTTCTGTCATGCGCCCTCGGCACGGTCAACGCGACTCATCGGCAACGGGGGCCTCGGGCGCGGGCTAGAGTGCGAGCAAGATCATGCCGAACGACCCGATGAGGTACCGGCCGTATTGGGAATACGTCGCCGTCGAATCGCTCCTCTCCCTGCAAAAGGGGATCGCATCGAGCGACACCGAGCTCTCGAACGACGAGGTCATGTTCATCGTCGTGCACCAGGTCGACGAGCTATGGTTCAAGCTCGATCCTCCGCGAGATGGTCGTCGTCCGCGACCTCTTCGCGGGGCCCATGGTTCCGGAGCAGTCGCTCGCGTCCGCCGTGCGCGGCATCCGGCGCATGCAGGAGATCCTCGGGCAGCTCGCCGGCCACTTCGCGCTGATGGAGACGATGACGACGCGCGACTACCTCGCCTTCCGCGACAAGCTCTCCGGGGCGAGCGGGTTCCAGTCGGCGCAGCTCCGCGAGATTGAGATCCTCATGGGCCTCGGCGAAGGCGAGCGCCTCTCGCTCGGGCACGAGGCCACGTACATGGAGGCCCTCCGCAACCAGGACGGCTCCGCCTCCCCCGCCCTCGAGCGCGTGCGCGCGCGGCTCGCGGACCGGCCCTCGCTGCGCGAGGCGATCCTCGAGTGGCTGCACCGCACGCCGATCCAGGGCTCGACGCCGGCGCAGCCGGACGATGCGGCGCGCGTGCGCGCGTTCGTCGAGGAGTACCTCGCGTCGCACGCGGGCGCGGTGCAGCGCGCCCTCGAGCTCGCGCGCGCGCACGCCCCGGCGAGCGTGACGGCCGCGGATCTCGAGCGCCTCGACGAGCGCGCGCGCAAGGAGATGGCGTACGCGCGCTCGTTCCTGCTCGCGGACGACGCGCCCCCCGAGGACCGCGCCCGTTCTTCGCGCGTCCGCGCCGCGCTCGTGTTCATCGAGAGCTATCGCGAGCTGCCGCTCCTCGCCTGGCCGCGCGAGGTGCTCGACGGGCTCACCTCCTTCGAGCAGGCGTTCGTCATCTTCCGCCAGCGGCACGCGCGGATGGTCGAGCGCATGATCGGCCGGCGCACGGGCACCGGCGGCTCGTCGGGCGTGGACTACCTCGACGCGACGGCGCTCAAGTACCGCGTGTTCCACGAGCTCTGGGCGGTGCGCACCCTGCTCGTGCGCGCGAGCGACCTGCCGCCGCTCGACGCCGCGGAGCGATACGGCTTCGCCGAAGGCGCATGATCGGGCGGCTGGCGCTCCTCGCGGCGCTCGCGGCGGCCTCGGTCGCGGCCGCGGACACGCCGCTCGTTCCTCGGGCCCGGGCCCGCGCGCGCGTGACGGGCGTCGCGACGCCGGGGGAGACGGTGCCGCTCGCGCTGGATGCAGGCGCGTTCCCCGGGTCCGGCGCGCCGGACGTGCTGGTGCACGTCCCGCCGGGGTTCGACGCGACCCGACGGCCCGGGGTCATCGTGTACTTCCACGGCTGGATGGGCTGCGCGGCCGCGGCGCTCGCCGGCGAGGACACGCCGTGCAGCGCGTCGGGGCCGACCCGGCGCGCCTCCGACCTCGCCGCGCAGCTCGACGCGGCCGGCGCGAACGCGCTGCTCGTGGCGGTCGAGCTCCGCGCCGACATGCCGACGGGCGAGCCGGGGAGGCTCGCGATGCCCGGCGGGCTGCGCGAGATGCTGCAGGAGGTGCTCGGCGCGCTCGCGCAGCGGGGGCCGGGGCCGGCGATCGAGGTCGACGCGCTGGACCGGGTGGTCGTGATGGCGCACTCCGGCGGATACCAGGCCGCGGCGAGCGTGCTCGCCTGGGGGGACGTGCCGCGGGTGACGGAGGTGGACCTCCTCGACGCGCTGTACGGCGGCGACGACCTCTTCTTCGACTGGATCCGTTCGCAAGCGAACCGATTCGACCCCGGGGCCGGCGATCCGCTGCGGTTCGTGGATCTCTACACGTGCTGCGGATCGACGGTCGTCCCGTCCCGGTCGCTCGCGGCCCGCGCCGGCGCCCTCCTGGGCGCCGCCGGACTCGCCGGCGCGTTCGGCGACGACGACGGCCCGTCCGAGCTCGGCCCCCCGGACTTGGCGCACAACGTCGTGTTCAAGCGAGTGCCGCGAGCGCACGAAGTCCTTCCGGGGGCGTATTTCGGCGAACTCGTGCGGGCGGCGGGCTTCGCCCCGACCGCTTCCACCGGGGGCATCGGCGGGCCTGCCACCCCTCGCACTCGATACGACTGAAGTGAAGCTCGACCGGGCGTTTTGTCACTAACGGGAGCGATGCCGCACGCTAGCGTAGGAATCACGTGCGGTCGGCGGAGCGCTGACGGGCCTGGCGATGATCGCGAAAGCCCCCGGCGTTCATGAGAAATCCGCGGCGCGCGTGCCCGACGCATGAGCCGCACCCCCCTCGCCCCCCCGCAGTCCTCGCGCTCCTGGCGCGCCTCCCCCCTCTGCCTCGGGCGTCTGCCGCGGCTCGTCGCCGTGGCGGCCCTGGCCCTCGTGGGCTTCGTCGCGACGCCGTCGTCGGGCGGGCCGCCCATCACGCGGTTCGACGCGCTGCCCCAGCCGAGCGAGCGCCTCGCCCAGCCGGTGTGGCTGCCGCACTGCGGGATGAAGATCGTCGAGTGGCGCGCGACCTCGGCGCTGAAGGCCGAGACCGCGGCGACCGAGCAGGCCTACGCGGTCATCGACGACACGTGCCGCACGGCGTTCGACCAGTACGCGGGCTTCCTCCGCGCGCGCAAGCTCCCGCGCCTGCGCGACCAGGCGAGCGCGCTGCCGTCGATCTCGCTCCTGCCGGGCAACGTGCTCCTCGACGGCAAGTCGCTCCGCGCGCTCAACGACCTGCCCTCGCGCTTCGAGGCGGTCGCCCCGGGGTGCTGCTACTGGGGCCTCTACGTCGACTCGCTGAATCACCTCTTCCTGCGGAACGACCCGCTCATCAAGGACGACAGCGGGAAGCTCGTGGCCAACCCGCGCTTCGTCCGCACGCTGACCCACGAGATCTCCCACGTCCTGAGCTCGCGCCTCGGCGTCTGGGACGTCGTCGGCTACGACCGGCAGCGCGACGAGGACCTCGCGGAGGACTTCGTCGGCTACATGGGCATGCACTTCCCGGCCGAGAGCTCCGCGGAGGACCTCGCGTATCACCGCGGGCGCCTGCCGTACACGCCGCCGGGCGAGCCCGCGACCCCGAGCGTCGTGGCGACCAAGGCGCAGACCGCGCCGCAGGCCGTCGCTCCGAGCGCGTCGGCGAACACCAGCCCGCAGCGCTGAGCCGCGCGGCGGGGTAGGCTCGGCGTCCCGTGCGCCCCACCCCGCTCCGGACCCACACCCCGCCCCCGGCCTTCTGGCAGCTCGCGTTCGTCCTCGGCGCCCTCGCGGCGTGCGGGGCCGGACCGAAGAGCGCGACCTCGGCTCCGCCCGCCGCCTCGGCGGCTCCGGCCCAGGCCCCCCCCGACGGACCCGCGCAGATCGCCGCGGTGCGCGCGCAGGCCGACGCGTGGCGCGCGGCGCACGAGCTCGTGGACATGCACCTGCACGTCGACCCGGAGCCCGCGCCGATGGCCGAGGCGGTCCGCGTGATGGACGCCGTGGGCATCGGGGTCGGCATCAACCTGAGCGGCGGCACGGTCACGCGCGACCACGGCGGGACCTCCGAGTTCGAGCGCACGAAGAAGTTCGCGGACGAGCACTTCCCCGGGCGCTTCCTCGAGTACATGAACCTCGACTACGCCGACTGGGACGCGCCCGACTTCGCCGACGAGGCCGTCGCGCAGGTCGAGGAGGGCGCGCGGCTCGGCGCCGCGGGCTTCAAGGAGTTCAAGCGCCTGGGGCTCTTCCTGCGCGACAAGAACAACCAGCTCCTCAAGATCGACGACGCGCGGCTCGATCCCATGTGGTCGGCGCTCGGCCGGCTCGGCATGCCCATCTCGATCCACGTGGCCGACCCGAAGGCGTTCTGGGGTCCCTACGACGCGACCAACGAGCGCTGGAAGGAGCTCGCCGACCACCCGCGCTGGTGGTTCGGCGACCCCAAGGTGTACCCGCCGCGCGAGGAGCTCCTCGCGGCCCTCGAGCGCGTCGTCGCGCGCCACCCCGAGACGACCTTCGTCTGCGTGCACTTCGGCAACAACGCCGAGGACCTCGAGTGGGTCGACGCGCAGCTCGACGCGCACCCGAACATGATGGTCGACATCGCGGCGCGCGTGCCCGAGATCGGCCGGCACGACCCGGAGAAGGTGCGCGCCTTCTTCGTGAAGCACCAGGACCGCATCCTCTTCGCGACCGACTTCCAGAGCTACGAGCGGCTCACGCTGGGCTCGGGCGGCAACGGGCCTCCGCCGACCGAGGCGGACGCCGTCGACTTCTTCCGCAAGCACTGGCAGTTCTTCGAGACCGCCGACAAGGCCTTCCCGCACATGACGCCCATCCAGGGAGACTGGACGATCAGCGCGATTCACCTGCCCGCGGCGGTCCTCGAGAAGGTGTACTTCGGCAACGCGAACCGCCTGCTCGCGAAGCCGCTCGCCAGGCTGCGCGGGGGTTCCTAGTCCCCCCCGGACGCGTCCGGCGCGCCCGCGTCGGCCAGCGGCGGCGGCAGCCGCAGCACCTTCGCCACGTCGCACGAGAGGACGCCGGCGCGCGCGGCCGCCGCCCGCAGCACCGCGGCGCGGCCGGCGGGGCTCGCGGCCTCGCGCAGCGGCGCGGCGACCGGGCTCGCGCACGGGCCCGGGTGGTCCGCGATCCAGCCTTCCACGGCGGCGAGCCGTCCCTCGTCGTCCTCGTCCGCGAGCCCGGGGAAGGTCACGTACGAGCAGAGACCCTGGAGCTCCGCGCGGCACGCGCCCTCGGTCCCCAGCCGCTCGTACCCGTCGGCGGTCGCGCAGGCCGCGATCCCCAGCGGCGCCGACGCGGCGCGCAGCCACGCGGCGCGCTCCGCGACCGGCACGTCCTCCAGCCGCGAGAACAGCGTCTGCCCCTCGGGCGTGGTCAGGTGGCCGCGGACCCAGTCCGTCAGCGCCGGCAGCTCCGTCTCCATCGAGAAGCCCGACCGCCGCTCGGCGTCGCACAGCGCCGCGACGTCCCCCCGGTAGCTGGCCGACGCGAAGCGCCAGACCACCAGGGCCGCCAGCGCCGCCGCGCCCGCCGCCGCCACGGCGAGCCCGCGCTCGCGCTTCGTCTCCACGTTCGCGAGCGCGCGCAACGCGGCCAACTTTGCCGCCGTTCCCCCGTCGCCGCAAGAACTTGGCCCGCCCCGGGGGCCGGCGCGAATGTGAGGGGCATGACGAGGCTGGAAGACGTTGTGTTCGGGGCCGTCGGTTCCTCCTGCTGCGTGTGCGGCGCGAGCGACGCGCGCGCGCTGGTCGACGTGGTCCTCCAGGGCGGAGCGCGCGTCACGCTCTGCGGGTCCCACGAGCTCATGCACCGCCGCTCGCCGGCGCAGGCGCGCTCCGGGGCGCAGCTCCGCGCGCTCCTCTCCGACCGGCGCGGCCGCCGCGACCGCCGCACCGAGGGCGACGAGCTCGGGGCCGCGCTCACGGCCGCCTTCAGCGGCAGCCGCCGCGTCGCCGACCGACGCGTGGGCTGAGGCGCGCGCCGCCGGGCGCGCGCGCCGGCCCCGAGGTATACGCCTGGAGCGAGGCACCATGGCTCTTCACTTGATCACGGGCGGGGCGGGCTTCATCGGCTCGTCCATCGCGGAGGCGCTGCTCGCCGCGGGCGAGCGCGTGCGCATCCTCGACGACTTCTCCAGCGGCCGCCGCGAGAACGTCGAGAGCCTGCCCGGCAAGGTCGAGGTCATCGAGGGCAGCGTGGTCGACGCGCCGACGGTGGCGCGCGCGGTGAAGGGCGCCCAGGTCGTCTTCCACGAGGCGGCCATTCCGAGCGTCGTCCAGTCGGTCGAGGCCCCGTCGGCGAGCATGCTCGCGGGCGCCCAGGGCACGACGCACGTGCTCGACGAGGCCCGCCGCGCCGGGGTGCGCCGGGTCGTCTTCGCCGCGAGCTCCGCGGCCTACGGCGACTCCCCCGCACTGCCGAAGCTCGAGACCATGGAGCCGCAGCCGCTCTCGCCGTACGCGGTGAGCAAGCTGACGGGCGAGCACCTGATGCGCGTCTTCGCGCAGCTCTACGGCCTCGAGACCATCAGCCTGCGGTACTTCAACATCTTCGGGCCCCGCCAGGACCCGAAGAGCGAGTACGCGGCGGTCGTCCCGCGCTTCATCACCGCCGCCCTCCGGAAGGAGCGCGCGACGGTCTACGGCGACGGCGAGCAGACCCGCGACTTTTGCTTCGTCGAGAACGCCGTGCGCGCGAACCTGCTCGCGGCCGAGTCGCCGCGCAAGCTCCGGGGCGAGGTGGCCAACGTGGCCTGCGGGCAGCGAACGTCGCTCAACGAGCTGCTCCGCGCGATCGCCGAGCTCGCGGGCACGCGCGTCGAGCCGAACTACCTGCCCGGCCGCGCGGGCGACATCCGCGACTCGCACGCCGACATCGGCGTCGCGCGGGAGCTCCTGGGCTACGAGCCGAAGATCGGCGTCCGCGAGGGCCTCGCCCGCACGTTCGCGGCGTTCTCGGCGCGCCGCTAGCGAAGCAGGGCGGCGCACTCGCCGCGCGGGCCGCGGGTGGCCTGGTCGACGCAGCTCTTGAAGGTGGCGCACGCCTTCGCGTAGTCCTTGCGCTGGTCGTACGCCGCCCCGAGCACGAGCCAGGCCTCGGCGTCGGTGGGATCGAGCGCGACCGACCGCTCGCCGAGCGAGATGGCCTCCGCGGTGCGCCCCTTCTCGAGCGCGGCCTGCGAGGCGTGCTTGGCGCCGGCGCCGTCCGCCGTGGCGGGCGCCTCGGACGCGGCGACGGACGCGGCCTGCGCGCTCGGGGCAGGCGGCTCGGAGGGCTGGACGGCGTCGATACGCTCCGGCGGCACCACGACCGCGGCGCCGGGGCTCTCCGTCGCGACGTTCGCCGCCGACGGCGCCACGCGGGCCGCGGCGGCCGGGGCGCCGCTTCGCGACCACCATGCGAACGCGATCGCAGCGATGCCGAGACCGACCGCGACGCCTCCGAGCCCGTAGGGCCAGCGGCGGTCGACCGGCCGGCCCGGCGGGCGGACCGGAGTGAACGCGGGCGGCGCGTCGGACGGGCCGGCGAAGATGATGAAGCCCTCGGGCGCCGGCGCGCGAGCGGGGGCGTCGTCCAGCACGAACTCGTCGGACAGGTACTCGGCGTCGTCCTCGGCGGCAGGTGCGCCCGGCTTCATGGATGGCATCGCGTGTCGTCCCCCGCGCTCATGAACGCGGTTCATACATCTTGTGGCCCCCCCGATGAAAAAGGATCACGCCAGAGCCAAGACGAAATTCACCCCCCAAAACCAACCCCAGGCCACCCTGCCCCCAAACAAAACAAAAACAAAAACAAACACCCCCCCAGGACGCCGCACGAAGGCATCTCAGAACCGGGCGAGACCAAGCGAGCCCGCCGGCGGGGCGAGGAGCCGTACTCCCGTACGGCGACGACCCCCGACGACGGGATCGCGAAGGTATCGCCCGGTTATGAGATGCCTTCGTCCATGCGGCGCATGCCTTCGAGGAGAAGCGCCTCGGCCGACTGGTGGATCACGCGGTTCCCCGGCTTGAACGAGGGGTCGAGCGCGAAGTCGCCGTCCGTCAGCTTGAGCATCGCGTAGAACGCCGACTCGCCCTTCACGCTCCCGAACATCGCGTCGACCACGTTCCCCTCGGCGAAGTGGATCTCGCCGGCCCCCTGGGGACCGCGAATGGCCAGCTTGCCGGTCTTCCGCCCGTGGAAGAGCACCTGCACCATGTCGGGGAGGCCCATCTCGCGGAGCGACCCGTTCACGCCGCGGGCCGTGCGCGGGCTCGCGCTCGCGCGCTGCTCGAGGAGGGCCTTGAGCTTCGCCACGAGGACGTCGGCGGAGGCGGGCTTGGTGACGTAGTCGAGGACGCCGAGCTCGAAGGCCTTCTGCGCGATGGCCCGCTCCTGCCGGCGCGTGTACATGATCCACGGCAGGTCCTTGCCCCACGGCTGCTTGCGCGCCTCGGCCACCAGGGCCAGGCCGTCGCCCTGCCCGAGGTCGATCTCGCTGACCACCAGGTCCGTCTCGCCCTCGGCGAGGATCTTGAGCGCGTGCTCCACGCTCCGCGCGGTCTTCACGATGAAGCCCTGCTCCGTCATGCGGAGCTCGAGGACCGTAGTCTCCTCCGGGTCGAGGTCGACCACGAGCGCCTGCGTCATCGTCGCGAGGAGCTTCGCGGTCAGCTCCTCGCCGAGCACCGTGTTCCGGAACAGGTCGACGAGGTTCGGGTCGAAGACCGTCTCCTTGTGCTTCGCGAGGGCGATGCACGCCTCTTGCGGGGAGAGGGCCTTGCGGAACGGGTTGCGCGGGTTGGCGGTGAGGTCGGCGTACGTGTCGCAGATGGCGAGGATGCGCGAGCCGAGCGGGATGTCCTTGCCGCCGATGCCGTCGGGGAAGCCCTTGCCGTCGTAGCGCTCGTACATGCGCGACGCGATCTGGATGGCGTCGGGCGGCAGGCGCACCGGGTCGAGGAGGCGCGCGGGCAGGCCCCACGCCTTCTGCGCGGCGACCCTGTGGCCCTCGTACTCGCTGCAGTTGAGGGCCGTGAGGTGGTACTGGCCCATCTTCCCGAGGTCGTGGATGAACGCGGCCACGACGAGCATCGCGGTCGCGCCGCTGTCGAGCCCCAGCTTGTCGCCGACCCGGCGCACGAGGCGCCCGACCTCGGCCGAGTGGCCGCGCAGCTCGGCGCGGCTCGTCTCGAGGAGGCTGACGAGGACGTGGAGGAGCTCGATAAACGACGCGTCGCTGACCTTCTGGCCGCGGCCGCAATCGGGCTCGGGGGCGCGCGGGAGCTCCGGCGGCATCGAGATGACCGGCGGCGGCATCGGCGGCTTGGGCGAGGGCGGCGGGGGCGCCTCCCTCTTCGGCTCGGGCCGCAGCGAGGGGCCGGGCGAGAGGTCGAGGTCCGCGTCGCCCGCGTAGACGCGCATGCTCGAGAGCATGTGCGAGTCGCGCTGCCGGTCGAGCAGCGCGAAGGCGTGGATGTCCCCGGTGTACGCCCTCGCGATGAGGGCCTTCACGGCGAGCGGGCGCGCGAAGACGCCCTTCACCTCGCGGGCGCCCGAGGCGAGCTGCGCCTCGCGCAGGGCCTCGAAGTCGTCGGGATCCGCCGTGGCCACGCTGAGGGCGAGCGCCTTCGCGTCGTACATCAGCGGGCAGACGCCGATCTTCTCGGCGAACCGCTGGGGGATCATCTCGACGACGGCGCGCGGCACGTCGGCCTTCGCGAGGCGCTCGGTCGAGATGAAGTAGACCTTGTAGTGGGTCGCCAGAGCCTTCAAGAGCTCCGGCTCGCCGGTCAGCCCGAGCTCGAGGATGACCTCCTCGACGCGCTCGCCGGTCCGCAGGGCGCGGCTCGAGACGGTGTCGACCATGTCGGGCCGGAGCAGGCGCTCCCGCACGAGCAGCTCGCAGACCAGCTTGATCTTGGACGAATGGCTCTTCGAGGGAGAGACCGGCACGATACGCCCCACTCCTAGCGCATGCCTATCGTATCATGCCCTTACCTGGCGGCGACGAGCCACCGGAGGGGGCGCCGGTAGTTGGTGATCATCCGGTCGGCCGGGACCTCGTGTCCCAGACCGGGCTCGATCTTCACCTTCACGCGGATGTGGGCGTCCTTGAGCATCTCGCCGGCGCGCCTTGTGTTCTCGGCCACCTGGTCGTTCTCGCCGGTGAAGAGGTAGACGCGGCGAATCTTCGAGTGATTTTGCTCGAGGAGCTCCTGGGCGTCGCCGAACCAGTAGCGGTCGTTCGCGGCGAGGATGAGCCAGCGGCTGAAGTGAACCGGGTCGCGCAGGCCGATTTGCTGGGCGACGAAGGCCCCTTCGCTGAAGCCGATGAGGACGTCGCCTCGGGCGCGGACGCGCCCCTTGTACTTGTCGGACAGCGCCGCGAGGGTCGCGTCGACGATGCGCTTGGCGCTCTCGGCGTCGTTGTTCCAGGTGCGGCCGCCGGTGTCGGTCGTGGAGGGCCCTTGCGGGCAGACGACCCAGCCGAAGATGCGCGCGACGCGCGCCCACTTGCGGCAGTCTTCGAGGGCGTTGCCCCCCCTGCCGTGCAGGTAGAGGATGACCGAGCGCTTCGCCTTGCTGCGCGGCTTGACGTAGTACGCGTCGGGGAAGCCGGGGACCTCGAGGACCATCGGGTCCGCCGCGGCGGGGGCCCCTTTCGCGTGCGCCGGCCGGGGGAGGAAGAGGGCGGCGAGGGCGACCAGCGCGGCCCAGAAGCGCAGACGGGGAAAGGCGGTACTTCGTGGCACGGCGGACTCGGCTCTTCCTTGCGTTAGGCTATCACCGCCCGCGCTGGCAAGTCGGGCTACCTTCTCGCCCGTGGAACCCTCCTCCGTCACCCTCACCGTCGCCACCCGGCGGAGCCCCCTGGCCCTCGCCCAGTGCCGCGCGTTCGTGCGGCGCCTCGTCGCCATTCACCCCGGGCTCGAGGTGACGGAGCTCCACGTGGTCACGAGCGGCGACCGCATCCAGGACCGCCCGCTCGCCGACATCGGAGGAAAGGGCCTCTTCGTGAAAGAGATCGAGGAGGCGCTCCTCGAGCGGCGCGCCGACTTCGCCGTCCACTCGATGAAGGACGTGCCCGGGCAGACCCCGCCCGGGCTCGACATGGCCTGCATCCCGGGCCGGGAAGACCCGCGAGACGTGCTCGTCGCCCCCCGGCACCGGACGCTGGCGGCGCTGCCCGCGGGCGCCCGGGTGGGGACGTCGAGCCTGCGACGCATGGCGTCACTCTTCGCGGCCCGGCCCGACCTCACCGTCCTTCCGGTGCGCGGAAATGTGGATACGCGGCTGCGGAAGGTCGACGCCGGCGAGTTCGAGGCAATCGTGCTGGCGCGGGCGGGCCTCGTGCGGCTCGGGCTCGAGGCGCGGGCGACGGAGGTGCTCGCGCCGGAGCTGTCGCTGCCGGCCGTGGGTCAGGGGGCGCTCGGCATCGAGTGCCGCGCGGACGACGCGGCCACGCGCGCGCGGCTGGCGCCGCTGCACGACGCGGCGGCCGCGACCTGCGTGGCGGCCGAGCGGGGGGTGCTCATCGCGCTCGGCGGAGACTGCAAGACGCCGCTCGGCGCATATGCGGAAAAGCTGGGCGAAGACGAGAACGATCTCCAGAGCACTCTTCGTTTGCGCGCTTTCGTGGCGAGCGCGGACGGCAAGACGCTGCGCCGCGTCGAGCGCGAAGTGCCCTGGCCCGCGTCGGCTGGAGACGCGCACGCGCTGGGGCTCGAGGCCGGGCGATCGCTCGTTTGAGACTCAAGAAATGCGGTATTGACCGCCGCGCGGGACTACCATCGTACGGAAATGGGGCAGGAAGCGGAATGCACGGTACGCGTCGGGAAGAAGTCCTCGGCCGGTAAGGCGTACCTCGAGTCGGAGGTGCTCCTCGTCCGGGGAGAGCAGAGGATAGAGATTCCCTTCGACCGCATGAAAGACGTCGTGGTCGAAGGTGGTACTCTCGTCGTCCGCACCGAGGAGAACGAGACCCGCCTCGAGCTCGGCGCCCAGCTCGCCGCCCAGTGGGCCCGGCTCATCAAGGAGCCGAAGGGCCTCTTCGAGAAGCTCGAGGTCGCGCCGCAGGCCCGCGTCGCGGTCGTCGACATCCACGACGGCCTCTTTCTCGCCGCCCTCCGCGAGCGCACCAACAGCGTGTCCGACGGGCGCGTGCCGCAGGGCGCGCCCATCATCTTCTTCGGCGCCGGCGACCGGGAGTCGCTGAAGAAGGTGCCGCTCCTTCGCGCCCGCATGGCCGACGACGGCGTCCTCTGGATCGTGCGCCCCAAGGGCAGCAAGGCGGTCGCCGAGTCCGACGTCTTCGAGGCCCTGAAGGCGTCGCAGCTCGTCGACACCAAGGTCGTCGCGTTCTCGAAGACCCACACCGCCCACAAGGCGGTCATCCCCGCCGAGCTCCGCGGCCAGGCCGTCCGCCGGCCGCCCATCGTCTCGCTCCCCCCGCCCCCGCCCGGCGCCGAGCCGAAGCCCAAGCCCAAGCCCGTCGCGAAGCCGGCGAAGGCCGCCAAGCCCGCCAAGAAGTCGGGCACGTAGGCCCGAGGTCAGTTCGGGAGGCGCTTGTCGTCGTCGCCGGCGGTCTCGAGCTGCGGGGCGCCGGACAGCTCCTGCAGATCGAAGAGGTAGCGGACGGCGGCGGCGAGCTCGCGGGCGTCTTCGCCATCGGCCGCGCGCTCTTTGAGGCGGGTGGTGGGCGCGTGCAAGAGCTTGCCGACGGCGCTCTCGAGCATCTGGTGGAGGGCGGCGCGGTCGGCCTCGGCGAGGTGCTTCAGGCGCCCGGCCAGGGAGCGTTCGAGCTCGGAGAACAGGACGGCGCGGGCCTTGGCGCGCATCGCCACGACGGTGGGCTGGACCTCGAGGCCGCGGGCCCACGCGAGGAAGCGCTCGACCTCCTCGGCCACGATCGCCTCGGCGGCGCCGGCCTCGCCCTGGCGCGCCTTCATGCCGCGCGCGACCTCCTGCTCGAGATCGTCGACGTTGAACACGTAGGCGTTGTCGATGCGGTGCACGGAGGGCTCGACGTTCCGCGGGACGGCGATGTCGACGAAGAAGAGGGTGCGGCCCCTCCGCTGCTTCATCGCGCGGCGGACCATGTCGTGGGTGACGACGTAGTGGGCGCTCGCGGTGCTCGCGATGACGACGTCGGCCTGGACGAGCTCCGCCTCGAGGCCCTCCCACGGGACGGCGGCGGCCTGGAGGTCGCGCGCGAGGGTGGCCGCGCGGTCGAAGCTCCGGTTGCAGATGCGGAGCGCGCGCGCCCCGGCGCCCAGGCTGCGCGCGGCCGCTTCGGCCATCTCGCCCGCGCCGAGGAGCAGCACCGCGTGGTCCGCGAGGCCCCCGAAGATGCGGCCCGCGAGATCGACCGCGACGCTGGAGATGCTGACGGTGCCCACGCCGATGGCCGTCTCGGTGCGCACGCGCTTGGCCACGGCGAACGCGCGCGTCATGCACCGGCCGAGCGTGCCCTTGAGCGCGCCCGCGGCCACGGCAATCTCGTACGCCTCCTTGACCTGCCCGAGGATTTGCGGCTCGCCGAGGACCATCGAGTCGAGGCTCGCGGCGACGCGGAACACGTGCTCGATTGCCGCGTCCCCGCGCTTTTCGTAGAGGTGCGGCCCGAGGTCGTCGGCGGCGCGGACGCCGCCGTGGCGGGCGAGCTCTTCGCGGATGGCGCGCAGCCCGCTCTCGACGCCGGCCTCGCCCGCGGCGCCCGGCGTGAGCGCGAACACCTCCACGCGGTTGCACGTGGAGAGGAACATGACCTCGGCGAGCTCGGCGCGCGCCCCGAGCCGCGCGAGCACGGCGGGCAGCGCCTCCGCGCCGGCGGCGAGGCGCTCGCGCACGTCGACCGGGGCCGTGCGATGGGAGAGCCCGACGACGAGGATCATGCGTGGACGCCCGAGAAGCTGCGCACGAGATAGACGAGGAGGACCAGCACGGTCAGGCTGAAACCCAGGATCGTGCCGAAGGCCGCGCGCCGGCCGCGCCAGCCGGCGGCCGCGCGGAGGAGGAGCACCCCGCCGATGAGGACCCACGAGGCGTACGAGAGCGCCGCGCGCGCGACGACCGCCGCGCCGCCCGCCGCGATCTCGCGCGACCAGAGCGTGCCGGTGAGGATGCCCACCGTGAGGAGCGGAAAGCCCGCCACGAGGAAAGCATGCTCCGCGCGATCGAGCGCGTCGACCGCCGGGAGGCGACCGAAGCCGACGAACCGCTTGTTCTTCAGCCTCCGCTCTTGAAGCAGGTAGGCGACCGCGGCGGCGAAGGCCATCGAGAAGAGCGCGATGCCGATCAGGTTGCTGATCACGTGGAACGGGAGGAGCGCGCTCCGGAGGCGCGGCTCGTCGTCGACGGGCCCGACGAAGCGCGAGGCCAGCAGGAACGCGAGCGCCTGCGGCGCGACGAACGCGCCGACGACGTCGACCTGGTACCGGAGCCGCGCGAGCACGTACGCGACGCACGCGAGCAGGGCCGCGACGCTGAGCGCGAAGTGGATCCCCTCGACCGGGCACACGTGGAGCACCATCGACCAGAGGGCGATGTGCGCCGCGTGGAGCGGGACGCCGATCGCGACGAGGCGCGGCGCCCAGGCGCGCGCGACGCCGGCCCGCCCGACCAGCTCGGCGATGAAGAGGACCGACGCCGCCAGATAGACGGCCGCGGTCGCGCCGAAGAGCAGATTGACGATTCTCGAGCGTCACGGCAAGCCCGATCGTGGCACGAACCGAGCCCGCGGTCACGGCGGGGCCGGCCGGAGGCCCTTTACAGCGCCTTGGAGGCGAGCCTCGCCAGGAGCTCCTCGTCGCTCGCCCCGGCGGAGGCGGCCCTGGGGTGGACGGCGCTCGCCACGAAGTCGGCGAAGGGCGCCGACGGGACGGCCACCCAGCCCGGCTCCACGTCGTACGCGGCCTCGCCGAGGAGCATCGAGGTCTCGACGATCTCGGCGCCGAGCTGCTCGAGGGCCACCCGCGACTTCACCCGCCCGACGAGCTCCGCGTCACCCCCGCCCGAGACGTCTCGCACGACGTGCACCGCCTCGGCGACCCGGTAGCGCCGGCCGACGCCCACGATCGTCAGCTCTCCCTCCTGAAGCTCGACGGATCCCTCGACCATCGACTCGTCGAGCGCGGCCTGAGGGAAGAAGATTCGGTTTTCCATGCACGCTCGAGGCCGGAAAAGAGTACACCAGCGCGCGCCGAATGGGAGTCCTCGAGGCGGCCGCGCGCATCGTCGAGCTCGGAGGCACGGGGCACCGCGAGCGAACCGCCGCCCTCCGGGCCGCGTTCGAGGCCCAGACGGGGGCCTTCGCGCCCGACGACCCCTGGTTCGAGGAGCGGAGCCGCGCCTTCTGGAGCGACGCCCTCACCCGCGGGCGGCTGGGCAGGGACGTGGAAGGCGAGCTCGCCCCCGAGGAGCAGCGCTGGCTCGGGCCGCTCGAGCGCGCGCACCGGGGCCTCTTCCGGCGGGCCGAAGGGGCGCGGGGCGTGGTGCTCGTGGACGTGTGGAGCGGCGCGGAGCTCGTCGTCACGGAGCTCGACGACGCGTCGCGGGCGGAGCTCGACGCCGGCGCCGACCAGCTCTTCGACGCGCGCGTCGCCGGGATGGACGATCCGTTCGTGCTCGCCCTCCTGCCCGGCGCGATCTTCCACCCGCCGCCCGCGACGCAGCACATCGCGGCCGTGCTGGAGGCCGCGCGGAGCCGGGGGATGACGACGCACGAGACCCTCGACGCGCTCCTCCGCATGGAGCGCTCGCTCCGGGCCCTCTCGCGCGTGAAGGCCGCGTACGCGTACCGCGCCGAGGCGCTCGCGACGCTGCCCGCGCCGTCCCCAGGCGGAGCGCGCCCGGTGCGGTGGACCGCAAAAGGACGTAAATGACAGGGTAGAAACAGGCTGCCCATGCCCCTGCCCCCGTCCTTTCAGGCCCGCCTCGTCCGCGCGCGCCTCCTCACGCCCGGCGTGCGCGAGCTCGTCTTCGAGCGCGCCGACGGCCAGCCGATGCATTTCGAGCCCGGCCAGTGGGTGAGCGCCTACCTGCCCGAGGCCGCCGCGCCCGATCCGAACGCCGAGTCGGAGATGAAGCGCTCGTACTCGATCGCCTCCGCGCCCGACGGCTCGCCCCGGTTCGAGCTCGCCGTCACGCGCGTGCAGCACGGCCCAGGGTCCACGCTCCTCCACGCGCTCGAGCCCGGCGCCGACCTGCGGTTCACGGGGCCGCAGGGCTTCTTCACGCGCTCGCCCGAGGCGCGCGGCCTGCCCTCGCTGATGATCGCGACGGGCACCGGCGTCACCCCGATGCGCAGCATGCTCCGCGCGGCGCAGGGCGGCGAGCCGGTGACCCTCCTCCTGGGCGTGCGGCGCGAGGAGGACCTCCTCTATCTGGACGAGTTCCGCGCGCAGCCCGGCCTGCGGTTCGAGCCGACCCTGTCGCAGCCCGGCGCGGGGTGGGCCGGCCGCCGCGGCTACGTCCAGACGCACGTGCGCGAGCTCTGGGAGGAGCTGGCCGGCCGCGGCCTCGGCGCGCCGCACGCGTACATTTGCGGGCTCGAGAGGATGGTGGGCTCGGTGCGCGACCTGCTCCGCAAGGAGATGGGGGTGCCGCGGCAGCAGGTCCACAGCGAGCGATACGACTGACGCGGGCCCGGACGATTTCGAGCCGGGGCGCGCCCCGGACGGCACCTGCCAGGGGTCATGCCCTCCTCGCTCCGCTCCGGGCTCTCGCTCCTCTGCGCGCTCGCGGCCGTCGCCCTCTGGGCCGGCTGCTCGAGCGGCAGCCACCCGTCCGGCGCCGGGAACGGCATGAACGAGACTTTCGCCGCCGGAGACGACGGGGGCGGCTCCTTCGCGTCGAGCGGCGCCAGCGCCGGCGCGACCGACTGCAGCGCGCTCGCGCGCCCGTGCTCGAGCTGCACCGACTTCCCCTCCGCGCCGATTGTCGACGCGACGCCCGACGACGGCTCGCCCGCCACGCCCTCCAACGCGGCGTCCCACTTTACGGCGCAGGGCCTCGGCAGCGGCGGGCCGTGCGTCGTCGAGCCGAGCGACGGCACCCTCATCCCGCAGAACTGGCTCCGCCCGCGCTTCCGCTACGCGCCTGCGAACGCCAGCCAGACGCTCTTCGAGCTGCGCCTGCATACGCCCCGCCAGCAGAACGATCTCCTCGTCTACACGACGAGCAAGACGTGGAAGATGCCCAAGGCCACCTGGGACGCGCTCCGCGCCTCGACGTGGGACGAGGACATCACCCTGACGGTGCGCGCGGTCGACCCGAACACGCCGGGCGCTCGGCCCTCGGGCACGCAGGGCACCTTCCGCATCGCGCCCGCGGGCGCCGACGGGGCGATGATCTACTGGGCCGCCGTCGGCGAGCAGAACGGGCAGTCGTGGCTCGAGGGGTTCAACGTCGGCGACGAGGGCGTCACGACCGTGCTCGATCCGCAGACCACGCAGCTCGAGGTGTCGCGCGACCAGGCCGGCAACCTCCAGAACGGCACGGGCGCCGTCCAGTGCATCGGCTGCCACACGGCGGTGCCCGACGGGAAGAGCGTGGCGTTCGTGGACGACTGGCCGTGGACGGGCGTCGTGGCCTCGGTCGCCGACATGCAAGAAGGGCAGGTGCCGGCGTGGCTCACGCCGGGCGGCGCCGAGGCGTTCAGCCAGCCGTGGCTCGGGATCATGTCGTTCTCGACGTCCGCCTGGAACGGCGGCGACCACGCGGCCGTCGTCACGTACCAGGACGGCTCGGCGCCCTGGGACGGCCAGAGCTGGAGCGACGCGCCCAACTCGCGCCTCGCGTGGATCGACCTCTCGACCCGCGTGCCCTCGGCCGCCCAGGCCGACGCGGGGACGCAGGGCTGGCAGCTCTCGCAGTACATGAAGGCGCAGGCGGGCGCGAGCTACGGCTTCCTCGCCCGCAACGGCGACCCGCGCGGCGCCGAGGGCCCGACCTGGAGCCACGACGGGACGACGGTCGTGTACACGTCGACGAACGCCGCGAAGGACGGGCGGCTCGCGACCGGCGACGCGGACCTCTACTCGGTGCCGTACAACGCGCGCGCGGGCGGGACGGCGGCGCCCGTGCCCGGCGCGTCGGACCCGAACAAGTGCGAGTACTACCCGGCGTTCTCGCCCGACGACCGGTACCTCGCGTTCAACGAGTCGCCGGCGGGGGAGGCCATGTACTACGACCCGCACGACGAGGTGTACGTCATCCCGTCGGCGGGCGGCGCAGCGACGCGCCTCGCCGCGAACGCGCCGCCGGCCTGCACGGGGGCGGTGAGTCCGGGCGTGACGAACAGCTGGGCGAAGTGGTCGCCGCAGGTCACGACGTGCAGCGGCAAGACGTACTACTGGCTGGTCTTTTCGTCGTCGCGCGGCGGCATGCTCTTCAACCCGTCGAACCTCATGGACGGGAACGGCGCCCTGCCGACCTCGCAGCTCTACGTCACCGCGCTGGTCGACGACGGGAACGGGACGCTCTCGACGTACCCGGCGCTCTACATCTGGAACCAGCCGACCGTCTACAGCGGCTCGCAGTCGTACGACGGCAGCAACCAGAGCAACCACACGCCCACGTGGGAGGTGGTCGACATCCCGCCGGTCGTGTCCACGCCGCGCTGAGCGCGCTCAGTCGTCGCACGCCGAGCAGACCGAGGGCGTCGCCGGGCAGGCGGAGCTCGAGAGGACGGACTCGTCGTAGTGGATCGTCAGCGTCGATGACGCCGACAGCGCGCCGGCGAAGACCGCGCCGTAGAGCGTCGTGGGGGCCATGCTGCCCAGCGTGAGCGTGGCGCCGGGCGCGTAGAGGTTGCCGGCGAGGGACGCCGCGCTCTGGAGGTTCACGGTCGTGCCGCCGAAGTACGCGCGTGCGCGCGCGGGGTTCGCGGCCTCGCCGACCTGGAACTGGCCGCCGACGGTCACGTTGCCCGCGACGAAGAGGTCGACCTCGGCGCCGGACGGCGCGTCGATCTCGAAGTCGGAGGTCGTCGAGAGGTCGCCGCCGACGAAGATCGCGACGCGGCCCTCCGCGGTCAGGTGGACGGGCTGCACCCCGGTGATCTCCGTGAGGTAGATGCGGCCGCACGGGAGCGACTTCGAGACGGGCGCCTGCACGTTCGCGAGCACGTCCGGCGCGAGGCCGAGCGCGGCGTCGTCGTTCTCGGCGCGGTACGTCGCGACCACGCCCGCCACGCCGACGAAGTCGCCGGGGGCGCAGTCGCACGCGTCCTGCACCGTGAACGGCGTCGGGTCCGGCGTCCCGTACATGGCGACGCCGCCCACGATGAAGGGCGCGCCCGACGGCACGTGCAGCGCGCCGCCGACGGTCACGTCCCCGGTCGTCTGGAGCCCGCCCGCGAGCCACGCGTCGCCGCCGACGGAGAGGCTCGGCGCCGGGCGGAGCTCGCCCTTCGCGTGGAGGTCGCCCGCGACCTGCACCTGCTCGGTGGTGATGGCGCTCGCGCCGCTCGCCCAGAGCGAGCCGCCGACCTGGAGGGGGCCCGGGTGGAAGTCGCCGTTCACGCCGACCGAGCCGCCCGGCGTGGCGGTGCCGGGGTCGTACGCGCCCTGGGTGCCGTCGAACGCGTCGGTGATCAGCGGGAAGCTGCTCACGTACTGGTTGCACGCGCAGAGCGCGTACCGGAAGGCGCGCTGCGCGAGCTCGTCGGGGCAGACGGCTCCCCCGTCGGACGTCGCGTCGACGAGCACCGGCGGCCCGACGCCCGAGCAGTAGTCCAGCATCGAGCCGACCGCGGCCTCCGGGGCCGGCGCGGCGGCGTCCTCGACGGAGAGGACCTCGAGGTCGGTGCCGCACCCCAGACCGCCCACCGCGGCCGCGACGAAGAGAGCCCCTGTTCGCTTCACGGCGCGGGGGGTAGGTACCACGAGGGGGTCTCCGCGGCTCGCGTGAGCCGTCGCGAGGACCTCGCGGTACCTTCCCGAGACGTGCGAGCTGCCGAGCAAGCCACCCGCTCCAGCGTGGGACCCAGCGACGCGGTGCTGGTGCTCGCGGCCCGCGCCGGCGAGGCCTGGGCGCAGGAAGCACTGTTCCGTCGCCATGCGCACATGGTGAACGGGCTGGCGTTCCGCCTCACGGGGCGAGACGCCGACGTCGACGACCTCGTTCAGGACTCGTTCGTCGCGGCGTTCGCGGGGCTCGACCGGCTCGACGACCCGCAGGCGTTCGCGGCGTGGCTCGGGTCGATCGTGGTCCGGACGGCGGGCAAGGTGCTCCGGCGCCGCTCGCTGCTCGAGCGGCTGGGCCTCCAGCGGCGGAACGACCCGATCGACATCGACACGATCGCCGCGCGCGTCGCGGGGCCGGAGATCGCGGCCGAGCTGCGGAGGACGTACGCGCGCCTGGAGCAGCTGCCGGCGGAGCAGCGGGTGGCGTTCTTGCTCCGGCGCGTCGAGGGCATGGAGCTGGAGGAGGTCGCGCGCACCATGGGAAGCTCGCTGGCCACGACGAAGCGCCGCATCGCGGCGGCCCAGCAGGTCGTCGACCGCTGGGCGGATCGGGAAAGACGATGACGCCGAACGACCTGCGCAACGTGGCACCCCCGCTGAACGAGGCTCGCCTCGCGCGGCAATACGAGGCCATCCAGGCGCGTGTCCCGGCGCGGCGGTCGCGGCGGGGCGGCGCCTTCTGGTCGATGGCGGCGATGGGCACGGTGACCGCCGCGGCGGTGCTCGCGGTCGTCTGGCCGCGGGTCTTCCGGCACGAGGCGCGCCTCGTGGACGGCACGGTGATCGAGTCGCCCGCGGCCGGCGACGGCGCCCGCGGCACGTCGATCACTCTGGCCGACGGGTCGCGGGTCGAGCTCGGGGCCTCGGCCCGGGCGCGGCTGACGAGCGCGCAGCCGATGGCGATCCGGATCGATCTGGAGCGCGGGTCGATCGAGGTCGAGGCGACCCACGTGGAGGGACGCACGTTCGAGGTGGCGGCCGGGTCGTACGCGGTGCACGTGGTGGGGACGCACTTCGCGGTGGTGCGGGACCCGGGGGAGCGGGTCACGGTGCGCGTCGACCGCGGCGTCGTGGAGGTCACGTCCTCGTCGGGCGCGACGGGCGCGGAGAGCCGGCGGCTCGGGGCCGGCGAGCAGTGGTCGGCGCCGGACGGACCCGCCGCGCCGCCGGCCGCGCCGCCGGCCGCGCCGGTCGCCGCGCCCTCCGACGTGCCCGCGCCGCAGGCGAACCCCCGCCCGCAGCACGAGGAGACCGCGAAGGAGCTCTTCGACGAGGCGCAGCGCGCACGCGCCGAGGGCCGCGCCGAGGACGCGGCGCGCGCCTTCGATCGCCTCCGCCGCACCTACCGGCACGACGCGCACGCGGCGCTCGCGGCGTTCGAGCTCGGCCGCTTGCGCCTCGACACGCTGGGCGATCCGCGCGGCGCCGAGGAGGCCCTCCGCGACGCGATCGCCCTCGGCCCGAGCTCGCCCTTCCGGGAGGACGCCGAGGCGCGCCGCGTCGAGGCGCTCGGGCGCGTCGGCGACGGCTCCGGCTGCGCCGCCGCGCGCGCGGCCTATCTGGCCCGGTGGCCGAACGGCACGTATCGTCGGACCGTGGAGGTCGGCTGCGGCGATCGATGACCCGGGCCGCGATCCTCGCGATCGCGGCGGCTCTGACGCTGGCGTGGGCGCTGGCGGCGAAGGCCGACCCGTGCCCGGCGCCCGGCGCGGCGTGGTTGCGCGTGATCTTCGAAGGGGACGTGCTGACGCCGTCGCTCCGCGCGCGGGTGCTCGAGCAGCTCGGCGCGGACCTGCGGGCGCACGGCATGGCGGTTTGCCAGGTCGCCGCCGAGGCCGCGGCCGAGGGGGCGCCGCCGCTCGCGACGATCACCCTCTCGCTGTCGCCCGAGGCGGTGCTCTCGCTGGAGGTCGGCGACGCGGTGACCGGGAAGCGCATGCTGCGCGACCTGCCGCTGCGCGCGGTGCCGCGCGACGCGCTGGGGCTCTCGATCGCGCTCGCGGCGCAGGAGCTCCTGCACGCGAGCTGGATCGAGGCGGCGCTCGTCCCGCCGCCCGCGACCCCCGCGCCGCCCGACCTGCCGCCCGTGCCGCAGGGGGTTCGGGAGGTCGACGCGGCGGAGGTGGCGCGAGCGGGCGCGAAGGCGGCGAGCCAGACGGCGCATGCGAACGAGACCGCGGGCGCGCCCGCCGGCGCGGGCGTCGCCCGCGAGGGCGCCTCGACCACGGAGATCGCGCTGCTGGCGGCCGGCGACGCGACGACCTCGGGGGAGAGCGACCTCGGGGGAGACCTGCGCCTCGCGTGGGGACGGCGCCTCACGGTCGGCGTGCGCGCCGGCTTCCGCGTGAACCATGACGCGAGCGCGCCGCACGGCACGGTGCGCGGGGACCAGCTCCTCGTGGGCGCGGGCCTCGCGTACGCCGTGGTCCCGCGCGAGGCTCGCGCGGGCGTCGAGGTCGGCGTGCGCGCGGACCTGGTGGACGTGCAGTTCTCGGGCGTCGCCGGGCCCGGGGCGCAGGGCACGAGCGGGGCGCAGCTCGGCGCCGTCGCGAGCGGACGGGTGGGCGGCTGGGTCGGCGTCGGCGGGCCCTGGCGGCTCGTGGGCGACGCGGCGGCGGGCGTGCCCCTGCGGCCCGTGACGGCGAGCGACGCGGGGCGCACGGTGACCGGCCTATCCGGGGCCGTCTTCGGGCTGGCCTTCGGGCTCGGCCTGCTCCTCCCCTAGCGCTTGTCGTAGCCGGCGCACGCGAGCACCGGGAGGCGCGGGTACTTCGCGAACCGCGGATCGCGCTCGCTGAGGAGGCACATGCGGAACACCGAGCCGCGCGCCGAGCGCACGTCCTTGCAGTGCCGGCACGTCTCGCAGAGGCCCGTCACGGGCGGCGGCGGCGCCGGCACGCGCCTACTTCCTCGCGTCTTTGCAGCAGCGAAAGCCGGTCTCGTAAAAGCGAAAGTCGGGGCCGTGCGCGTTGTTCGTCGAGTGGCACGTCGGCTTGTTGCCGCCGTAGCAGCCGGACCAGTAGCAGCCGATGAGGAGGTACGGGTACGCGTTCGCGTGCTCTCGCGTGCGCACGACCCACTCCTCGACGTTGCCGGTCATGTCGCGCGCGCCGTACTCGGTCGTGCACCCGCGCTTCGAGCCGCTGGGCGTCGCCTGATAGAGCTCCCTGGCGTGCTCCTTGGCCTCGGGCGCGGGCCAGCGCGCGAGCACCCCCTCGTCGACCTTGCGCCAGACCTTGTCGTCGTTGCAGCGGCCGTCGACGTGGTCGTTGCCGTACGGGTAGGCGCGGCGCTCGTCGCCCTGGCACGCGGCGATCCACTCGTCTTCGGTGCACATGCGCTTCTGGCGCTCGGCGCACCACGCGTTGGCGTCGAGCGCCGACTGCATCACGAGGGGGCTCGCGCCCCGGCGGTTCGGCGCCTCGTAGCGATCGATGCAGAACGCACCCGCCCGGACCATCGACGAAGGGCAGCCCCCGTGCGGGCGGTGCGCCTTGCCGCCGTCCGGGCCGGTGGCCTGCTCGGCCGCGTCGTCCTCGTCTTCTCCGTCGGGAACGTCGGGAGGGTTGTCGTCGTCCGCCTCGTCGGCCTCATCGGCCTCGTCCGGGGCGAGCTCCGGCGCGGGGGCGTCGCCCGACGCAGGGGCCTCGGCGATTGCAGGGCCGTCGGCGTCCCGCGCATGCGCGCCCTCGGCCCCGCGCGCGCCGAGCGCGGTCACGGCGACGGCGACGAGAGAGAGCAGCTCGAACGCGGACCACACGGCGCGAAGCCGCTTTACCGCTAGTAGCCCTTCTGCGCCACCGCGACGTCGTTCACTTCGATCTCGAGGCGCGACTGCGCGACCAGGCACACCGCGCTCTCCTTCTTGGTGTCGAGCACGCGGAGCTCGGCGATGACCTCGTCGGGGTACTTGTCCGCGTCACGCTTCGGCCCCGGCGTGTTTTCCATCGGCGGCATCGGCGTCTCGTCGTCGGCGGACACCCGATAGCCGGCGCCCGGCGTGATGAGGCTGTTGCGCCAGGCGTCGCCGCGGCGCACGACGAAGAGCCGGTTGCCCGCCTTGAGCCCCGCCTCGGAGCCCTTGTCGATGAAGACGACCTGGTTCTGCCCGAACAGCTCGTTGGGGTGGAGGCTGGCGAGGACGTGCGCCTGGACGTCGGCGTCGTTCCGCCGCGGCGCGACGATCGAGAACTTGCGCTCGATGGGGCCGATGAAGGCGCCGCGCTCGATGACGTCGAGCGACTCGATGACGCGCGCGCGCGCCAGGTGGTCGTGGGGGTCGTACTGGTCGATGCGCACGGTGCCGAGGATCTGCACGATCTGCCCGGCCGCGGCGGTCTTGCGCGGACGGAAGACCGAGAGCTCCTGCCCGAGGTGCACGTCGCGCCCCTTGTCGAGGGTCAGGTAGACCTCGTCGAGGTCCGAGAGGAACATCTTGTCCTGCGAGGACCCGGTGAGGCTCCCCCAGACCTCGTCGTTCTCGTCGCGAATCCAGCCCTGGTCGCGCAAGAAGACGGTCCCCTCGGGGACCTGCCGCCGGCGATCGATGATCGACATCTTGGACGGATCGATCGGCCCCTTCCGCGCGCCGCCGCCCGCCACCTCGCCCGCGCCCTCGCGCAGGCGCACCTCGTCGCCTGGATAGATCCAGTGCGGGTTCTTGATCTGCGGGTTGTACGACCAGAGGCGCGGCCACTCGTACGGGTTCTGGAAGTAGAAGTCGCAGAGACCCCAGAGCGTGTCGCCGTGCCGGACGATGTGCGTGTCGGGGACCTCGCCGCCCGAGACGCCCGAGAACGAAGGCCGCCCGATGAAGATCGGGCCGTCGCTCCCGCCGTGCATGGCGCCCGACGGCCGGCCGCCGCCGCCCCCCGGGGTCGGGGCGTTGGGGCCGAGGTCGAACGTGTCTTCCTGGTCGCCGGTGACCGGGTGCGCGCTCGACTCGGTGGCGTTGCCGCCGCCGATGGTGCCGTTCGGCTGCTGCGGGTTGCCGTAGCCGAAGAGGGTCTGCGCGGGGCTCGTCGGCGCGGGCGACGGGGCCGGCTGGGCGGGCGCGGCCCCTCCGCCGGTGTCGCCGCCGCCGCCGCCAGCGCCGGCGCCGCCCGACGTGTCCGAGCCGCCCGGCTCGGCCTGGGCGCGCGCGACCTTCACGAGCACGAAGCTCGAGACGAGCAGCGCCGCGAACGAGAGCGCGCCGAACGAAAGCGAGGAGAGCCTGGATCTGCGCATCATCGGGTGTCCTCTGGGCCGGGGCCCCTCGGCGTCGCCGCGGGCACCGTGACGGGCGGAATGCGCCGCGCGGCCTCGCTCTGCGGGTAGAGCTGCGTGAGCCGATTGAACGAGTCCTTCGCGCGCGGAGGATCGCCGAGCTTCATCTGCGACATGCCGAGCTTGAGCAAGGCGTCCGGCGCCTTGTCGCCGGCGGGGAAGCGCGCGATCACGCCTTCGAACTGCTCGGCCGCGCGCCGGTAGTCGCCCCGTGCGTAAAAGCATTCGCCCCGCCAGTACATGGCGTTGTCGGCGTACGGGTGGTCGGGCCAGCGCACGAGGAACGCGGCGAAGGCGTCGAGGGCCTTGTCGTACTGGTGCGCGTTCACGAGGGCCATCGCCGCGTCGTAGGCGGGGGCCGCGGCCGCATCGAGGCGTGCGGGACCGTCCGCGTCGTCGGGCGGAGGCGTGGCCTCGACCTGGTCGTCGTGCCACGCGCGCCCGCGCGAGGAGCCGAAGATGCGGATGACGGGACGCGGCGTCGTGTCTTCCGTGTCGGCGTAGTCGTCCAGCGCGTCGCCGGTCGCGAACGGGCCGTCCGCGCCGAGCGTGATGGCGTCCTGATTGGCCAGCGTGCGCGGGGCCGGCGGGGGCAGGGCGGGAGGCGGCATCGAGAGCACGGCGCTCTTCGAGTCGGCGGCTTCGGGCGCGAGCATCTCCCGGTCGGCCTCGCGATCGGCCTGGTCGCGGTCCACCTGGACGTGCTCGATCGTGTCGCGCATCTCGGCGAGCTGGCGCTCTTCCGAGGCGCGAGCGCTGAAGCATCCGGAGATGAAGGGTCCGGTAGCGAACGCTGCCAAGAGGAGCGAATGCGAGCGTCTCATCCGGGGCACGGGCATCACGGCTCGGGCAAAGCCTACGAGCCGCCCCGTACATGGGCCAATTTCTCGCCTCACATCCTTTACCTTCCGGCGATTCCGCGGGAGGATTCCCGTTCCCACGACGGTCCTCACCAAGGTCGCCCGAGTTGTCCCACAACGTCCGAAAGCTCGATCTGAGGAAGACCCTCTTCCTCCTCCCGAACATGATCACGCTCTCGAGCGTCTTCTGCGGGTTCGACTCCATACGCCTGAGCGCCAACGCCCAGGGGGACGACGACTACTACCGGGGCTCGCTTCTGCTCGTCTTCGCGCTGTTCTTCGACATGCTCGACGGGCGCGTCGCGCGCCTCACGAAGACGCAGAGCGCGTTCGGCCTGCAGATCGACTCGCTCGCCGACGTCATCTCCTTCGGCGTCGCGCCCGCCATCCTCGTCTACCAGTGGTCGCTCTATCAGAGGCCGCTCGAGGGGCTGGCGGCCGCGTTCCTCTTCACGGCGGCCGGCGCCGTGCGCCTCGCGCGCTTCAACGTGCTGTCGATGGGCGAGAAGGGCGCGCCGACCAAGCCCGGCAAGTACATCGTGGGGCTTCCCGTCCCGGGCGCGGCCGGCATCCTCATCTCGCTCGTCCTCGCCAACCACGCCATGGGCGACGAGCTCCGCCTCACGGGGCCGAAGTACGTGTGGGCGATGATCGCGCTCACGGTCTTTCTCAGCTTCCTCATGGTCTCCACCATCCGCTTCCGCAGCTTCAAGGACCTGCGGCTCAACGCCCGCACCTTCGCGCTCGTGGCGTTCGCGGTCGGCTCGAGCGCGCTCGTCAGCCTGCAGACGAAGCCGGCGTTCGTGCTCGTGTGGCTCCTCTCCTGCTACGTGGTCATCGGGCTGCTCGAGACGGTCCTCAGCCTCTCGCGGCGCGCGGCGCGGCGCGAAGAAGCGCGGCGCAGCCTCCCCCCCACGGGGTGACGCCGGCGGGGCCGTGCTCGAAGAGATTGAGATCCTCCGCGAGCGCGCCCGCGCGGCCGCCGCGCGCGGCGACGTGGACGGCGCGGTCGCCACGCTCCTCTCGGCCGCGGCGCGCACGCACGCGACGGACCGGGAGTACGACGCGGTCCTCCGTCCGCTCGCCGACCTGCTGGCCCGGACGAACGCGCCCCGGAGGGCGCTGACCGTCGTCGAGGCGCTCGCGTCCAACGATCCCTCGGAGTGGGGCCGCGCGCAGCCCCTCCTGCCGCAGGTGCCGCCCGTGGATCGCGCGCGGGCCCTCGCCGCGCAGGGCCTCACCGCCGAGGCCGCGCACGAGGCCGAGGAGGCGGGCCGGGTCGCCTCGGCCGCGTTCTTCCGCGAAGCGGGGGGAGACTGGAACGCGGCGCGCGCGCTCTGGGCGCGGCTCGCCTCGCGGGCGCATGGCGAGCCCCACGCCGAGACCCGCGGCGAGAGCATGTACGTGGCGGCGCTCGTGCAGTTCAACCTCGCCCGCTGCGCGCGCCAGTGCCAGGACGCGACGCAGCTCCGCGAGGCGTCGGTCGCCTGCGTGCGCCTGCTCGAGGAGGCCGCGGACCACTTCGAGTCGATCGGGCAGCGCGAGCGCGCCTTCGACTGCTTCCAGGTGCTCGCGCAGATTGGCCGCGACGGCGGCGCCTTCGAGGACGTGCTCGAGGGGTTCGTGAACTCGATCCGCATCCTGCGCGAGGACCACCTCAAGTACTTCGCGCTCCAGCACTACGACGAGGCGATTGGGGCCGCGGCGGAGCGCGGAGAGGCGGGGGCCGCCGCGACGCTGGCGCGGGAGGCCTCCTCGTTCGCGCACTCCGTGGGACTCGCGCCCGCCGCGGGCCGGTACGCGCTCCGCCAGGCCGAGCTCTGGCGCATGTCCGCGCGGCAGAGCCTCGAGCGCGGCGCGCCCGCGGAGATCGCCGAGAACGCGCTCCTCGCGTTCCATCCTGGCCTTCGGCGAGGTGGGCCAGGGGGCCCGCGTGGGGCAGGTGTACGGCGAGCTCGCGGCGCTCGAGCTCGAGCCGGCGCGCCGGGAGCACTACGGGCGCGCCGCGCAGCGCTACGCGAAGGCCGTCGACGCGCCGATGGACGCGGCGCAGGCCGCGGCGCCGGGAGCAGGCCGGGCGGCGGTCCACGCGAACGAGGTCTGGCGCGCCGACGTCCTCGAGTGGGAGCGCGCGGGGAGCGCCGCCGACGCGTGCGCCGAGGTGATGCACGACCGCCGGTACCCGGAATTCATTCGCCGGCGCGCGATGCTCGCGCGCCTCACGGCCCTCGAGAGCGAGGGGCTCGAGCGCGACCGCAGCCCGGGGGCCGAGCGGCTTCGGGTCAGGCTCGCGGCCGAGCTCGGGCAGGTGCAGATTTACTCTGTGCTGTCGCCGCTCGAGCACCTCTTCGCGCACTCCGAGCGGCGCGTGAAGATCGCGGTCCTCGAGGCCATCGAGACGCTCTTCTTCAAGCGGAGCTTCGCGACCCTTCGCGCGGGGCTCGCCGACGCCGACCCGGCGGTCGTCGGGCAGGCGGTGAAGGCGATCGGCGCGTTCCAGTTCGAGCACGCCTTCGACCCGCTGGCGCGCGTGGTGCGCGAGTCGAACAACCCCGACGCGCGCGGCGCGGCCATCGGAGCGCTCGCGCACATCGACACCGCGGAGTCGGCCGAGCTGCTCCTGGGGGTGCTCCACCACGGCTCCCGGAGCGAGCGAACGGCGGCGGCGGCGGCGCTGAAGAAGGGCCTCGGCGTGCAGTTCGGCAAGATTGCCCGGCAGACCATCGCCACCACGACCGACGCCGAGCTCGGGGCGCTCCTGCGCGAGATTGTCTCGGCTCGCATGTCTGCGTGAGCGCGCCCGTCGAGTGCGGGCGCGCTCGTACCGGTCAGGGGACCGGGTCCGGCGTGACCCCGTGCGACTTGGCGTTGTCGCAACCCAGGTCGACGCCCGTCGGGCCGTCCTGCGTCTTGACGATCTTGAACTCGACGCGCCGGTTCTGCTCCCAGGCGGCCTCGTTGTGGCCTTCGTCGAGCGGGCAGTACTCGCCGTAGCCCTTGCTGCGGAGCCGCGACTTCTCGAGGCCGCGCGCGATGAGCGCCCGCACGACCGAGTTGACCCGGTCTTGCGTGAGCTTGAGGTTGTACTCGTCGCTCGCGCGCTCGTCGGCGTGGCCGGCGACCTCCACGAGCGTGAACTCGGGGTGGTGCGCCAGGGTGGTCGCGACCGCGTCGAGGATCTTGTTCGACTCGGGCAGGATCTCCGCGCTCGCCGTGCGGAACTTGATCTTGTCGAGGATGACGATGTTGTTGTCCTGGATGATGACGTTGCCCTTGTCGGGGCACCCGTCCTCGTCCTGGTAGCCGTTGAACGTCTCCGGATCGTTCGGGCACTTGTCCTTCACGTCCGGAATGCCGTCCTTGTCGTTGTCCGGGTCCGGGCAGCCGTCTTGATCCTCGAAGCCGTCCTTGTCTTCGGGGTCGTTCGGGCACTTGTCGAGCTTGTCGGGGATGCCGTCGCCGTCGTTGTCCGGATCGGGGCAGCCGTCCGCGTCCTGGAAGCCGTCGCGGTCTTCGGGCTGGTCGGGGCACTTGTCGAGCCGGTCGGGAATGCCGTCGCCGTCGCGATCGCCGTCGCCCCCCTCGGGGCAGCCGTCTTCGTCCTGATCGCCGTCGCGGTCTTCGGGGACGTTCGGGCAGCGGTCGTTGACGTCGGGGATGCCGTCGTTGTCGTTGTCCGGGTCGGGGCAGCCGTCGGCGTCCTGGAAGCCGTCGAAGTCCTCCGGGTCGTCGGGGCACTTGTCGACGTCGTCCTTGATGCCGTCCCCGTCGCGGTCGCCGATCGACGGCTCGAAGATGAACCCGAGGAGGATGCGCTGATTGGCGGCCTCGAAGCCGCCCGTGTACCGCACGCCGCCGCCGAGCATGAAATACGAGTTTCGCTGCGTGAACAGCTTGATGCCGCCCACGACCTCGTTGCTCGGCTTCACGTCGCTGCTCGAGTCGCTCGAGAGGAGGTACGTGCCGTAGGTCTCGGCGACGAGATCGAGCGACTCGAGGACGCGCCAGCTCACGCCGCCGCCGTACGTCCAGAGGTTCCCGTCCTTGAACGTGCCCTCCTTGAGGGGAAGCGTCGTGTCGCTGACGATGTGCCCGCGGAAGCCGCCGTTCAGGGCGATGCGGAACTGGCCGGTGTTGCCGAACCGCTTCTCGAGCATGAGCTGCGGCCAGTACCAGAAGCCCGGGTCGGCCCCGGCGTTGGCCGCGGCGGTGCCGAAGCCGTCGCCGAGCTGCAGGCCCACCGCGACGCCGATGCCGTGCTCCACCTTCGTGAGCCGCCACTTGGCGTGGGCCGCGATGTACCCCGGCCCCTGAAACGAGAGGAGGTCGGGGCCCCAGAAGCCCGCGTACGTCGACTGCGACTGCGCATCCTGCAGGCGCGCGCCCGACATCAGGTCGATGGGGAGGTCGAGGCCGACGACGACCTGGTTCGCGATGCCGTAGTTGAACTGGAGGGTGCCCTGGAACGAGTAGTCGATGAGCTGACTGTGCTGCGAGTCGTTCGTGCGGAGGAGGCCGTGCCCGAGATCGAGCACCAGGCCCACGCTGATGTCGCGGGCGCCGAGGATGTCGGTGCCGTTGACCGCGAAGAGCCCCTTCGAATCCATCGCAGGGCGAAAGAGGTGCGTGTCGAAGCCGTTGCTGTTGGCCGGATAGGGAATCGCGTTCGGCGTGCTGGCCGATTGTGCGCGCGCCTGGCTCCCCGAGCCCAAGACCGCGAGCGCGGCCCCCACGGCCAGCGCCCACGCCGATTTTCGACGCATCATTCGGGTCTCCGCTCCCTCACTCCCAAGGGGCCAGTCTCGGCCCGCTCGGTCCCGGGCGAGGGTACCACAAGGGCGCGAGCGACTGCCCAATCCACGGCACGTTTGCGCGTGTCCGCCGTTCTCGGAGGCACGCGTGCTCTGCTACGCTCCCTGGCTAGCCGTGAGCAGGTTCGCTGTCGCCCTTCTCGTTACCCTCGCGTGCACGCTCGCCTGCCCGGCCGCGCGCGCCGACGGGCCCGGCCCGTTCGACGGGCCGTGGAACATGACGGCGATCACCGAGACCTTCACCGTGCAGCAGTGGAGCAACGCCTGCGGGCCCGCGCCGGTGACCGGCGAGGAGCAGCCGAGCGGCGTGGTCCGCGTGCGCGCCGACGGGTCCGAGCTCGTCATCGACGGCGGCCGCCGGCCTATCCGCACGGACGGCTGCCTCGACCCGATGCCCACCCTCGGCTCGCAGGCCCACTCGACCGACGGCAAGTCGTGGCGCACGCGCTGCGCGACGCCGCCGAGCGACCCGCGCCGCGCGACCATCAACACCGGCTACTTCCTCACGTCGAGCGACACCCTCCAGAATCTCCGAGACCGGCCGCTACGAGCTCACCATCAACAACGCGCACTGCATCGCCGACGTGAAGCGTGACGCGTCGCTCCGAAGGCTCGCCACCGACCTCACCGCGCCGGCCGCCGCCACCGCCGACACGGCCGCGACCGCGGCCGCCACGGGCGAAGCGGCGCTGCCCCCCTTGCCCACGTCTCGCGAGACGTCGCCCAAGGCCCAGCAGCCGGCCCCGAGCCCGCGGCCCGAGGCGCGCGCCGAGACGAGCGCGCCCGCCCGGCCCGATTGCAGCGAGCCCGGCCCCGCCGCGCGCCTCGAGGTGCGTCCGTCGCGAAAGCTCCTTCGCTTCGGCGACACCTTCGGCTTCCGCGCCACCGTCGTCGACGGGGCGGGCTGCGTCACCAGCACGCCCATCCAGTGGACGGTCGGCGCCCTCAAGTTCAAGGACGGCCAGCCCCACCCGTCGGCGCCCGCGATCGACGGGGGCGGCAGGCTGAGCGTGCCCGGCGACTGCGCGGACGCAACGTTCGACGTCATCGCGACGGCGGCCGGGCGAAGCGCCCGCTCGGCGGTCGAGGTCACGTCGGCCGCGGCCTTCGAGGCGCTTCTCGCGCAGTCGGGGCTCGGGCCCAGCGGCGAGCAAGACGAGCCTTCGGTGGCCATCCTCGCGACGGGGTCCATCGGCGCGACCGACGTGCGCGCCGAGGACGGGGCGCGCCAGCGCCGCACGATCTTCCTCGCGGTCGTCGGCGCGCTCGCGCTCGCGCTGGCGGGGGTCGCGGGGTACGCGGGCCTCCGGGCAAAGCGGGCGCGCGCCGTTCAGAAGGCGGCCGAGGCGCGCCACGCCGACAGGATGCGCGAGTACGAGCGGCAGCAGCGCCAGCGCGAAGAGGCGCACGCCGCGCAGATGAACGCCCACCTGGCCAGCGTCGCCAACGCGCAGCAGGCCGCGGCCGCGGCGGCGGCCCGGGGCACGTCGAGTGACGGAGGGCCCACGTTCTGCCCCTCGTGCCGGCGCGAGTTCTCCGGCGGCGGCCCGTTCTGCCCGTTCGACTCGAACCGGCTGGTGGCGGTCGCCGGGCATCAAGACCTCATGGCTGGGCCGTCGGGGGGCATCTGTCCCACATGCCGTCGTGGCTTCAACCCGGGGGTCAAAGTGTGCCCGCACGACGGCGAAGAGCTCCTGCCGGCCGGAATGGTCACGGCGAGCGTGAACCCCCAGCCCCCGGCGCGAGGAAAGATTTGCCCCACCTGCGGGGGCCGCTTCGACGGGACGGCGGCGTTCTGTGGTAAGGACGGCACCCAGCTCGTTCTTCTAAACTGAGCCCGAGAGCCTCTCACGCAGAGGCGGACGCGAGACGTAGCCCGCGCTACGATTCGGTGTATGCGGACGGCACGTCAGAGGCGTTGCCGTAGACGTGGCAGAAACTCCAGGACGGTCCCTCGATGAAGATCACGTGCCAGTCGTGTCAGGCCAAATACACGATTGCTGACGAGAAGGTCCTCGGGAAGATTGTCAAGATTCGCTGCAAGAAGTGCTCGTCGACGATTGTCGTCAACGGCAGCGACGGGTCCGGTGGCGCGTCCTACGGGACCGACGACGGGGCCGCGGCCGGGGGCGACGACGCGTGGACGGTGAACGTCACCGACGGCGATCAGCGCACGATGACCGACGCCGAGGTGGTGGCGGCCTTCCAGGGCGGCGTCATCGGCGGCGAGACGTTCTGCTGGAAGGACGGCATGAACGACTGGCTCCCCCTCCGGGAGATTGACGCGCTCTTCGACGCCTGCAACGCGACGCGCGCGGTTCCGCCGCCCTCCGTCCGCCCGGGCGCCGAGGAAGGCGCCACGCGCGTGCTCAACCGCGGGCCGGCGGCCCCGGCGGCTGCGGCCGCTGGAAACGGCGCGACGAACGGCGGGGCCGCGCGACGCGCGCCGGGCCGCGCGGGCGGCGCCGACCTCTTCCACGGCGCGGCGCAAGCCGGCGGTGAGGAAGAAGTGATGACCAGCGCGCCCGCGGGCGCTCCGCAGGCGTACGACGAGCAGAAGCCCACGGGCGCCCGCAACGAGAACAGCGTGCTCTTCTCGCTGTCGGCCCTCACCAGCAAGGGCGACGGCCGGCCCCCGCCCGTCCCGGGCGTCGAGGCTTCGGGCCTGATTGACATCCGGCAGCTCAGCGCGCAGATGGGCGGCGCCGACAAGAAGAAGAGCCGCGTCGACGACATCATGAACCTCTCGAGCGGCGGCGCGTTCAACGCGGCCCTCGCGGCCCCGGCGCTCACCGCCCCGGCGATGGACCAGTTCGCCGCGGCCCCCGAGGCGGCGGCGCCGGAGAAGAACCGGACGATCATCTTCATCGCGATTGGCGCGGCCGCGTTCGTCATCGTGGCGGCCGTCGGAGCGACCCTCCTCTTCATGCACAAGGGCACCGACGCCGAGAACGCGGGCGCGTCGGCCAGCGCGAGCGCGGCGGCCATGACCGCTCCGTCCGCCACCACGACCGGCGCCGCGGCGGCCACGGCCACGGCCCCCGCTGCAGCTTCCGCGGCGCCCGAGCCGAGCGCGACCGAAACCGCGGCGGCCGCCGCCACCACGGCCGCTCCGGCGGCGACCGCCCCGGCCGAGACCGTGACCGCGCAGGCCCCGGCGACTCCGCCTCCCGCGCAGCCCGCGCCGGCGCCGCGCCCGCAGGTGCAAGCCGCCGCGCCCACGCACGTCGCGGCGCCGCCCCCGGCCGTCGCTGCCGGCGGCGAGGAAACGCCGTTCAACATGGGCGAGGCGAAGGCCAAGCTCGCGGCCGCGGCGGCCTCCGCGCAGTCGTGCAAGAAGCCCGACGGCCCGACCGGCACCGGCCGCGTCGTCGTGGTCTTCGCGCCGAGCGGCGGCGCGCAGACGGCGACCATCCAGGGCGCGCCCTACGACGGCACGCCCACCGGCGCCTGCGTCGCCGCGCACTTCCGGGGCGTGCACGTGCCGGCGTTCGGCGGCGGCCCGTTCTCGGTCAGCAAGAGCTTCACCATCAACTGACGCCGGCGCTGCCCGCGACGAGAACTCGTGCTCGGGATCGCGCTCGCCGTCTTCGCCGCCTTCCTGCTCGGCCTCCGCGCCGGCATCGCCCTCGGTTACCGGTCCGCCCGGATGGCCCTGCGCGACGCCGGCTTCCGGCCGGGAAGGTGACCTCCTCGGGCGGACCCGTTAGCGTCGGCGCCGGATGGACGCCTCGAGGGATCCGCCCGTCGTGTGGGCTCCGGCGACGGCGTCCCCCGTCCCGCTGACCGGCGCGCCGGAGGATCCGCTCGCGCGCGAGGCGCTGTCCCGCTGCGGCGAAGGAGAGGACGGGCTCGCCGGCGCGGCGGCGCTGGTCGTGTCCCGCGAGGGCCTTGGCGAGCCGGTTCCAGACGCCGAGGCTCTCGCCTCCGCGCAGCGCGCCGCGGGCGAACCGCACCCGTGGGCCCGCGCCTGGGCCGCGAGCGCGCCGTCGCTCGCGCCCGCGAGCACGCTCGCGCGCCTCGACGCGTGGCTCGCCGAGGATTGCGATCCCGCGCTCCGCCGGTGCGCGGTGGCGACCGGCCCCGGTCCGGACGGGACGCGCGTCCTCGCGGTCGTCGCGGTGGACGCGCTCGCGGACCTCGCGGCGCTCCCCACACGGGCGCGCACGGGTCAGTGGCTGGAGGTCCGCGCGCGCCTGAGAGTGCGCGCGACCGGCGGATTGGTGGTGGTGCTGGGGCCCGGCGGGACGTCGCGCCGGGTGCCGGCGTGGTTCGACGGCGCGACGCTGTCGGCGCGGTTCGCGCTCGACCGGCCGGGCGCGTTCGACGTGCAGGTGCTCGCGGCGACGGCGTCGGGCCCGCGGCCCGTCGCGGAGGCGCGCGTCTTCGCGGACGTGGAGCCCGACGACGAGCCCCCCGCGCCCGGCGAGGACGGCGCGGACGCGGCCGACCCCTCCCAGCCCGACGACGTGCAGATGCGCGCCATGCTCGCGGCGGCGCGGGCGACGGCGGGCGAGCCTCCCCTCGCCCGCGATCCGCGCCTCGACGCGCTCGCCCGGCGCCACGCCGAGCGCATGGCCGCGAGCCGCGTGCTCGCGCACGACGCGGGCGACGGCGACCCGGTGGATCGCCTGGCGGGCGCCGGCCTCTCGGCGCGCGAGATCGGCGAGAACGTCGCCCACGCCGCGACGCCCCTGCTGGCCCACCGCGCGCTCTGGGCGAGCCCGTCGCACCGCGCGAACCTGCTCGCGCGCGGCTACGACCGCGTGGGCATCGCGGTCGTGCGCGACGCCCGCGGCGAGGCCTGGGTCGTCGAGGCCTTCGCCGGCGGGCTGCGCTGAACGCGTCGTTCCGAAGGAACGACGGTCGCGCTACTCCGAGGGCGCCGGTGCGCTCGAGTCTTCGAGGATCTTGAACTCGACGCGCCGGTTCGCGAGGCGCCCTTCCTCGGTGTCGTTCGACTCGATGGGCTTCGTGAGGCCGTAGCCCTCGCTCTCGAGACGATCGGCCTCGACCCCGTGCGTGACGAGATAGCTCACGACGGAGGCGGCGCGTCGCTTGGAGAGGTCGAGGTTGTAGTCGGCGTTGCCGCGGTTGTCGGTGTGACCCTCGACCCGCATCTTCTTGATCGACGGGTTGGCCTTCAAGAGCGCCACGATCTCGCCCAGCATCGGGAAGCTGTCGGGGAGGATCGTCGCCGACGCGGTCTGGAAGTGCACCTGCTGGAGGACGCGGACGGTCGAGCCCTCGAGCTTGATGAACTTCGGGCAGCCGTTCTTCTTCGGATCCGGGTCGGGCTGGCCGGGCTCGCGCGGGCACGCGTCCTTCGTGTCGGGGATGCCGTCGTTGTCGGCGTCGTCCTCGGGGCAGCCGTCCTGGTCCTGGATGCCGTCCTTGTCTTCGGGCTCGTCCGGGCACTTGTCGAACTGATCGGGGATGCCGTCGCCGTCGCGGTCGCTCGGCGCGGGGCAGCCGTCGTTCGGGTCCGGGTCCTTGTGGTCCTCGGGCTCGTTCGGGCAGGCGTCGATGTCGTCGGGGATGCCGTCGCCGTCGGTGTCCTTCATCGACGCGTGGATGCTCTCGCGCACGAGGTCGTGCTGCGGCGAGTGCGGGTGCGTGTCCTCGACCGAGAAGTACGTGCCCAGGAGCGCGAGGATGCGGAGGTCCGGCGCGCCGTAGCCGTCGGCGATCAAGGTGCCGACGCTGCCGCCCGCGTACCAGTGCGCGCTCTGGATGACGTTCTTGATCGGGAGCCTCACGCGGAGCTCGCCGTTCCACTCGATCGGGGTGTTCTGCTCGGTGAAGAACGTGGGGCCGGTCGTGTGGTCGTTCGTGATGCCCGTCTGGCCGAAGATCGTCGCGCCGAGGCGGAAGAGGCCGTCCTTGATGGGCAGGAAGGCGGCGACCGCCCAGCGGATCTCGTCGCCGACGCCGATGCCGCCCGTGGACGAGCCGGGGCTGTTGATCGAGTTGTCGGGCCGGAAGTCGAGGCCGAGGTTCACGTCGAAGGTGAGCGGAAAGACGCGGCTGGGGATGCCCCACTCGCCGGTCACCATCGGGAGGGCCGAGAACGACCCGTCGCCGCCGAAGTTGGAGGTCGACCCGTTGCCGGTGGGGACGCGGACGCTGAGCTGGAGGCCGATCGCCGCGTTCTTCTCGACCGAGCGCCACACGACGTACCGCGCGTCGAGGCGCATGTCGGCGACGGCCGGGCCGCTTGTCGAGAAGTTCGTCGTCGCGGCGTTGCCGAAGACCGACTCGGGATACGTGGGCTGGTTGCCCGTCTGGACCCAGGTCACCGGCAGCGTCGCGCCGAGCGTCAGGTGATCGAAGAGCTCGAAGCCCACGGACGCGTAGGTCGTCAGCTGCGTGGTGATCACGTCCGCCGGCGACGCGTGGAGCGCCGGCTGGTACGAGGTGATGTTGCTCGTGCGTAGCGGGTTGATCGAGAGGCCCAGCGCGAGCTGCGCATAGAAGGTGCTGTCCGGCTGCGTCACGGGGCGGAAGACGGCGACGCCGTCGTCCGGGGCGCCCGGCACCTCGAGCCGGTCGAGGTGAAAAACTTCCTGCTGTGCTTCAGCGGCCTCGGGCGCGAGCAGCAAGAACGAGGAGAGGAGGCCGAAGGCCGCCGCTGCCGCAGCGAGACGACGAGGAACGCGGCCGGCGGGCGACCGCGGGACGACGCATCTTGGCAAAGACGCCAACCTGACGAATGCACTGCCAAATGCCCCAGTAGAGGCGGACCTGACGGGGCGAGGCGGGCGGGCCTGTGTCATTCGACGGCCAGACTAAATCCTCTGCGCCTCTTCCGTACCAAGAAAAGCCGCCCGCCCCAGCACTTGACCGGCGGCCGATACGATGCTCAATTGCCCGCCCTCGCAACCGGCACAATCCCATGAAGCGCACCTACCAGCCTCACAACATCCGCCGAGCCCGCACCCACGGCTTCCGCGCCCGCATGGCCACGGCGGGCGGTCGCAAGGTGCTCACGAACCGCCGGCGCAAGGGCCGGAAGCGGCTCGTTCCGACGATCTACAAGAAGTAGAGCGCGCGGGCGTGCCTCGCGAGCCGCACGGGAACGTCTTCGGCCCCGAACGCAGGCTCCGGAACCATGGCGAATTCGCGCGAGCCCAGAACGATCGCGCGACCCAGCGCGTGGGGACGCAGCATTTCACCTTGCTCCTCGCGCCGCAGCGAACGCCGGGGCCGGCGCGCCTGGGGCTCGTCGTGGGTCGCAAGGTCGGCGGCGCCGTGCAGCGCAATCGAGTGAAGCGCCTGTGCCGTGAGTGCTTCCGCACGTGGCCGCGCATCGTGCCCGATGGCGTCGATCTCATCGTCATCGCGCGCTCCGGCGCGCCGGAGCTCGACCTCGCGTCGGTCCGCGCCGAGTGGCGCGCCGTGGGAAGGCTCCTCGAAAAGCGAGCGGCCGAGGCCCTGGCGCGCAGCGCCAGTCGGCATCATCTTGCCGGCACTCGCCCGGCGTGACGGGCTCGCATCCATGGCCGCCTTGCTCATCGGACTCATCGCCCTCTACCAGCGTGCGATCTCGCCGCTGCTAGGGCCACGGTGCCGGTTCGAGCCGTCGTGCTCTCGCTACGCGGTGGCGTGCCTCGAGTCCCACGGGATGGTCCGCGGCGGCTTGCTTTCGATCGTGCGCCTGTGTAAGTGCCATCCCTTTCACCCTGGGGGCTACGACCCCCCGCCTCCTCCCCGCGCGCTCTCGCCGGGTCCGTTCGAGGCGCACTGAGGACTCATGGATCGCAACACCATCGTCCGTTATGTCTTGATCGCCGGCCTCATGTACCTGGGGTACCACTTCTTCCTCGAGAAGAAGTCCGGGGACGCCGTGCCGCAGGTCACGGGCGAGTCGTACGTCGACGCGCCGGGGTTCGCGCCCGACGTCCTCGACGTGGAGCCGGGCAAGCCCGCCCCGGGGACGCCGCCGCCCGGCGAGCTCTGTACGATCCACGGCAACCGGTACGAGGCCGACCTCTCGTCGCGCGGCGCCGGCATCACGCACCTGCGCCTCACCGACAAGCGCTACGCCGACAGCGCCGCGGGCGACATGTCCACCACGCCCGATCACGAGCGCTGGCGCAACCTCCGCACCCTCTTCCGCAGGGCCGGCACCCCGCCGTCCCCCGACGACCAGGTGAAGTACGACCGCTTCGACTGGAAGCTCGAGCCCTCGAGCGCGCCCGAGACCTGCACCTTCAGCTACGCCGACCCGCAGGTGAAGATCGTCAAGACGATCGCCGCGGGCGAGCGGCCGTTCGAGCTGAACGTCGCCACCTCGATCACGAACCTCGCCGAGGGCTCGAAGCGCCACGCGATGTCGATCGAGGCCTTCGCGTATCGCACGAACGCCGAGGTGAAGGGCAAGCTCGGGCGCGTCTCGCCGTTCCAGACGAGCCTCGAGTGCGCGCGCGCCGACGACGTCGAGCGCAAGGGCAAGGACGACAAGGTCTTCAAGAGGCCGCCGTTCTGGTACGAGCAGCCCCTCACCGATCGCTACGCGGCCATCTCGAACTACTACTTCGCGCAGGCGATCGTGCCGCTCGACGTGGGCGCGAACGACGCGAACGAGAAGCCGTCGTGCGTCGTGCTCGCCGAGCAGTGGTACGGCGCCGACCAGAAGCCCGACGACGACACCGCGGGCGACGTCTACCACGCCCGCCTCGAGTACCCGGCCCGCACCCTCGCCCCGCACGAGACCGCGACCTACAAGCAGATCGCGTTCTTCGGCCCCAAGGAGCGCGACGTGCTGGCGAAGGCGGCCGGCGGCCACGCGCGCCTCCAGGACCTCATCAACCTCGGCACCTTCTCGATCATCGCGAAGGTCCTCGTGACGATCATCACCTGGATCCACGCCAACATGGCGTTCGGGAACTGGGGAGTGGCGATCATCATCCTCACGATCGGCCTCCGCCTGTGCCTCTTCCCCCTCACGTGGAAGCAGATTCAGAGCACCATCTCGATGCGCCGGCTCAAGCCGGAGATCGACGCGCTGAACGAGAAGTTCAAGGACGACGCGCAGGCCAAGAACCTCGCGATGATGGAGCTGTGGCGCAAGAACAAGGTGAACCCGCTCGGCGGGTGCCTCCCGGCGCTCGTGCAGATGCCGATATGGTTCGCGCTCTATGCGACCCTGCAGACCGCGGTCGAGTTCTACCACTCGAAGTTCCTCTGGTTCAGCGACCTGTCGGCGCCCGACAAGCTGTTCATCCTGCCCGCCGTCCTCGGGGCCGCGATGATCGTGCAGCAGCGCATCGTGCCTCAGCAGGGCATGGACCCCGTGCAGGCCAAGCTGATGAGCTTCCTCATGCCGGGCGTCTTCACGGTGATGATGCTCTTCTTGCCCGCGGCGCTCGGCGTCTACATGCTGACGAACAGCGTGCTCGGCATCACGCAGCAGCTCGTCGTGGAGAAGCTCTTCCCCAGGGTGGGGGCACCGGCGGCCTCTTCGGAGATCGTCGTGAAGTCGGAAAACAAGAAAGGGACACGCTCGTGAGTGAGCAGCAATTGGGCGAACGGGCGTCGGGGCCCGCCGTCGACGAGGCGACGCTGGATCCGCAGACCCAGAAGGCGCT
This sequence comes from uncultured delta proteobacterium, assembly GCA_963797395.1. Classification (GTDB taxonomy): domain Bacteria; phylum Myxococcota_A; class Polyangia; order Polyangiales; family Polyangiaceae; genus Palsa-1150. The sequence goes on along the minus strand of CAWCPA010000006.1, from coordinate 286,619 downwards.
GTCGTTCGTGCGGACGCTATGCGGCAAGATGCAGATGGCCGTCGAAGTGAACATTCCGCCCGACGACGGCGAGGGCTCGCCCGACGAGATTCGCATCGAGATCGAGGGGCCCGACTCCGGGCGCATCATCGGCAAGAAGGGCAACGTGCTCGACGCCATCCAGTACCTCACGGCGCGCGTCGCGGTGCGCCCGGGCGACGCCCGGCGGCACGTGATCGTCGACGCCGAGGGCTACCGCGCCCGCCACGAGGACCAGCTCGCGCAGATGGCGCGGCGGCTCGCGCAGCGCGTGGCGGCCGAGGGCAAGATCATCACGTTCGACCCGATGAGCGCGCGCGAGCGGCGCATCGTCCACATGGCGCTCCGCGACATCAAGGGCGTGCGCACCGAGAGCATGGGGCAAGAGCCCCAGCGGCGCGTCCAGATCATCCCGGACAAGGCCGCGCCGTAGAGCGCTCACTCCACGCGCACCCGCACGTCGCGCGGCTCGACGCGGATGGTCCCGAGCTTCACGGGGACCTCGCCCGAGAGCTCGACGGCGGGCGCGAGCGGCTCGACGAGGTGCACGGGGACCTGGCCCGGTAGGGTGACCGTCACCGGGATGGGGTCGGGCGCGGGGTCGATGGTCACGCGATCGAAGCGCACGGCGAGCGTGCGGTGGATGGGCACGTGCACGTCGGCGCGCACGTGGAACGGCTGCTTGATCGGGACCTTCGTCCGGATGGGCACGACCATGTGCAGGGGCGCGTGCAGGCTCTTCACGGCCACCTCGATGGTGTCCTTCACGTGCACGGGCTGGCGCACGGGCACCTTCAGGTGAATGGGCAGGTTCGCCTTCACCGGCACGCTCACGCCGAGCACGCTCGACACCGACTGGTCGATGGGGACCACCGTGTCGATGGCGATCGTGTCGTCGACGAGCACCGAGGTGTCGATGGGAATGGAGATCTTGTCGAGATCGAGCTCGCGCTCGGTGAGGACCACGTCGATGGGCGCCTGCATCGAGACGTCGAGGGTCTGATCGACGAAGACGTCGGTGTCGATGGGCACGTCCACGGTGAGGTCGACGGGGACCTCGAGGGGCGCCGGCGTCGAGAAGACGATCGGGTTCTTGAGGACGATGCTCGAGTCGAGCGGCTGCGTGAAGTCGACGATCACGGCCTTGTCGATCCCCACGCCGATGGGCAGCTTGCCGGCGAGCGATACCGCGACGGTGCGATCGAGGTCGAGCGTGACGACGAGGTGCGCCAGCAGGCTCCGCACGCCGAGCACCGCGGCCCCGCCGAGCACGATGACCGCGGCCAGGGTGACGGCGCGCTTCCGCGAGACGCCCGGCTTGGGCTCCGTGTCCTCGGGCGGCATCTCTTCCCGAATCTACCCCACGCCGCGGCGGTCGACCGGGCCGTCGAGGGGAGGCCGCTGCATCGAGCCGAGGGCGGAGACCCGCGCGTGCGGAAGCCCGAGGTCGGCCACGCGGCCGGCCTCGCCGGGCCCGCCCCGGCCCACCGCCACCACGAACGGCGCGATCGACGCGAGCGCCCCGCGGGCCGCGGCGGCCGAGGCGACGGCCGTGACGACCACGTTCCTGCCGGTCGGGGGGAGCGCGAGCGGAGAGAGGGCCGTGCGCTCGGTCGCCGCGAAGGCGACCTCTCCGTCGAGCCCGCCGCCGAACCATGCGGCGCCCGCGAACGCGAGGGCGTCGCGCCAGCGGGCCAGCGCGGCGTGCTCGGCCTCGGCGAGCTCGCCGCGCGGCACGCGGGATTGCCACGCGAGCAGCCGCTCGTGGAGGGCGCGGGCGAAGGCCTCCCCTTCGGCCGGCCCGCCTTCGACCAGGGCGACGCGGGGGCTCAGGCACCCGCGCTGGTCGAAGGGCACGACGTCCGCCGCGAGCGCCTCCGCTGCGGCTTCGAGGTCCGCGCCCGCCCCGACGAACGCGACGCCCAGCCCGGGGCCGTGCTCGCGCACCCGCACGCCCGGCCGCACCGTCGCGCGCACCCGGGCGAGCGTCTCGGCGCGGCCGTACGCGTCGACGCGATCGGCTTCCGTCGCCTGGAGGTCGCGCTCGGCGGTGAGCGTGACCGCCGGGTCGCCCGCGGCCGCCACGAGCGCCGCGGCCAGCACCGGATCGCGCGGCGAGGGCCGCACCGTCACGCGCGCGGCGGCGGCCCGCGCGAGCGCGATCGCGCGGAGGGGCGCGATGAACACGTTCGCCGAGAGCACCACGTGCACGTGGGCGGCGTCTCCGGCCGCGGCGACGAGCGCCGCGAGCTCGCCCGCGGACGCGTCGCGCTCGAGCGACGCGAAGCCGAGCTCCACGCCTTCGGGCGAGAGGCCCGTCGCGCGCGCGAGGACCGGGACGAGCCGCGCGCGGTCCGCGTACACCCGCCGCGCGGCCTCGAGCCAGCGGCGGACGTCGCGAGCGCGCTCCTCGGCGCCGCGCGTCATCGCGCCGGCCTGACGCCCGCCCCCGCGGAGAGCATCTCCTCGAGCGCGAGCGAGCAGCCGCGCGGCGGCGCGCCCGCGGCGCGGCCAAGCAGCTCGAAGCCGCCGCCCGCGCGCCGGACGAGGTCCTGGGTGAGGATCGCGAAGGCGCTGTCGACGTTGGCGAGGTCCTCGATGCGCGCGATGCCGGTCGCGCCCGGCGCGACCGGGCGCAGCGTCACGGGATCCACGGGGACCACGCGGGCCCACGGCGGCTCGACGTACACGCCCGGCGCCGCGGAGGGGTCGACGGCGGTGGCCTCCCAGAACTGGCTCGACAGCTCGGTCATCCCGTACTCGCCGATGACGTCGCGCTCGGGGACCGCGAAGGCGCGTGCGACGTCGCGCCTGAGCTCCGCGGCCGAGACCTCCCGCGAGCGGCCCTTCGTGCCGCCGGTCTGCATCACGCGGCTGCCCGCCGGCAGCGGCGCGACGCGCCCGCCCAGCGCGTCGAGCCAGTGCACGAGCCCGAAGCTCGTCGCGAGGACGAGCACGGGCGCCGCCGGCGACAGAATCCCCGAGCCGGGCCAGGAGGCCGCCGGCGTCGAGCTCGCCGCCGCGCACGAAGAACGCCCCCGGGGGGCCCTCGCCGCCGAACGCCCGGACGAAGAGGCCGCACATGTGCGAGAGCGACGAGTCCGGCACCTCGGCGTCGGAGGGCCCGATGACGAAGACGGGCACGCGAGCGCGGCCCCGCGCCAGGCCGCGCGCGAGCATCGCGCGCCCGAACGCGAGCGCCGCCGCGTCGTAGGTCGCCGGGTGGCGCATCGCGTGGGCGCCGCGCGCGCCGACCGTCGTGCCGCTCGTGCGGAAGGTCACGCCGGCCTCGGCCTCGTCGAAGGCGAAGACCCGCGCCATCTTGAACGCCTCGGCGGGCACCGCGGGCGCGTCCGACGCGCGGGCGATGGCGCTCGGGTCCACGCCGCGCGCCGCGCAGAGCCGCGCGTAGCCAGGCACATGCCGAGCCTGGAACGACGCGAGGTCGGCCGCGAGGGCGTCGAAGGGCTCGGGCATCGGCGCGCCCGCCTCGAACGCGGCGATGAAGGCGCGGGCCCGCGCGTGGAGGGCGTCGCTCGCGGAGCGCCGGTCGGAGGTCATGCCGCGAGCGCCTCGACGAACGCGTCGGCGAACGCGTCGAGGAGCGCCTCGTCGATGTCGAGCGGCGGCGTGAGCGTCAGCACATCGCCGTTCGGGCCGCCCGTGAGCACGATCCAGCCGCGCTCCAGCAGGCGCCGCGTCACGACCAGCGCGCGCGCCGCGCCGCCCTCGAGCTCCACGCCGACCATGAGCCCGCGCCCGCGCACGTCGGTCACGCCGAGCCCCGCGACCCGCAGCCGGAGGCTGCGCATCCACCGCGCGCCCGCGTCGCGCGCGCGCGCCGGGAGGCCCTCGCGCTCGATGGCGTCGAGCGTGGCGAGGGCCGCCGCGCAGGCGATCGGCGCGCCGAAGTGCGTCGCCGTGTGCAGCGTCGAGCCGCCGTGCGCGCCCCACGCGGCCATCGCGCGCGCGCGCCCGACGCAGGCGCTGATGGGCAGGCCGCCGCCGAGGCCCTTGCCGAGGCACACGAGGTCCGCCCGCACGCCCTCGGCCTCGCTCGCGAGCCACGCGCCGCTGCGGCCCAGGCCCGTCCAGATCTCGTCGCACACGAGCATCGCGCCGGCGCGATCGCACGCGTCGCGCAGGGCGCCGAGGAAGTCGCGCGGCGGCACCACGCAGCCGCCGCGGCCGAGGATGGGCTCCACGAGCACCGCGCCGATGGTCCCGCCCCGGAGCGCGCGGTGAACCTCGGCGAGCGAGGCGGCGAGGGTCGCGGCGGTGCGCGGGTAGGGCGCGAAGACGACGTGCTCGTTGAGCTGGCCCGCAAAAGGCTCGCGGAAGCTCGGGCGGAGGCCGCACGCGGCCAGCGGGCCGTGCGACAGCCCGTGGTACCCGCCCTCGAACGCGACCACGCCCGGGCGACCGGTGGCCAGCACCGCCGTCTTGAGCGCCGCGGTGACCGCGTCGGCGCCGCTCGCCCCGAGCATCACGCGCGCGCCGGGCTCGGGCAGCAGGCGCGCGAGGCGCTCGCAGAGGACGACCTTCGGCTCGGCGGAGTACACGTCGCCGAGCGCGAGCCAGAGGCGCCGCTCCTGCGAGGCCACCGCGCCGAGCACGCTCTCGGGCAGGTGGCCGAGGAGCAGCGCGCCGAAGCCGGCGGCGAGGTCGACGTACACGTTCCCGTCGGCGTCGACGACGTTCGGGCCGTCGCCGCGGTCGTAGAGGATGGGCCCCTGCCCCTCGCCGCTCTCCTCGGCGCGGGCGGCCCGGCGGGCGTCCACGGCGGGCGACTCGACCGCGGCGAGGCGCGCCGCGAGGGCCTGCGAGCGGGGCCCCGGCGGGGTGACGCGAATTTCAGGCAGAAGCTGAGGACGGCCCACGGGAGGTTATCTATCCCGCCTCGCGCCTGCGCGCGACGCCGCGCCGCTCAGACGAGGACGCGGTTACGGCCCGAGCGCTTGGCCTCGTAGAGCTTCTCGTCGGCGCGCTTGATGAGATCGAGGCTCGTACGGTCGCCGTCGTGGAGGAGCGCGCCGCCGATGGAGATGGTCACGCGAATGACCTCGCCCTGGAAGATGAACCGGCTCTGCTCGATCTTCTCGCGCAGGCCGTCGGCGAGGGCGTGCGCGCCCTCGAGCGTGGTCTCGGGGAGGATGATCGCGAACTCTTCCCCGCCGTACCGGGCCAGCACCTCGTCGCGGCGAATGCGCTGCTGGATGATGCGGGCGACCTCTTTGAGCACGTAGTCGCCCGCGAGGTGCCCGTGCACGTCGTTGATCTTCTTGAAATGGTCGATGTCGAGCATCAAGAAGCTGAGGTCGCGGATGTGCCGGCGCGCCCGCATCAGCTCCTTGTCGAGCGCCTCGAGCAGGTAGCGCTTCACGTGGACCTGCGTGAGACCATCGATGATGGTCATCCGGTAGATCTCTTCGTGGTACTGCGCCTCGACGTCCTGCCCGGATAGAAATTTGAAGATGGTCGGGCCGATCTTGATTCGGTCGCCGTTGTTGAGATGCGCCTCGCGCATGATCTGCTCGTCGTTCACGTACGAGCCGTTCGTCGAGCCGTCGTCGACGCACCACCAGGCGAGGCTCCGCTGCTCGAAGTGCGCGTGACGCCGCGAGACACTGTCGCCCTCGAGGACGATGTGATTCTCGGCCCCCCGGCCGATACGGATGGGGCTCGTGTCGAGGACGAACCGTCGCCCGAGCAAGCTCGGCTCCTTCGTGTAGATGACCACGAGGCAGTCGTTGCCCTTGGGGCCGCCATCGCCTCCCCCCAAAGGCTTCTGAACGATGGCAGTGACTCGAGTTTTCTCCTCGGACTCGCTCACGCGCGGGGCCTCATCTCATCAACTTGCCATGGCCGGTCTGGGGGACTTCCGGCCTAATTCAAGGCTATTAGTGCCAACATCGCTGGTCAAGGCGCCGGCCGCGCACGCCGAGGCGGGAGGCGCTGGGCCTACGCGAGGACCCTGCGTAAGCGTTCGCGCAGATCCGCATGCAGCACCAGCGCGTGGTCGAGCACGGCAACCGGCAGCTTTGGCAAGCCCCGGGCGGCGTGGAGGGCGCACTTCGGGGTGGCGAGCCAGAGGTCGACCGCGCTCGAGCCGCGCGACGCGCTGCGAGCGCGGGCGCGCGCCCAGGCGCCAAATGGGCCGTGATCGCGCGCGCGAACGATCGCGCGGAGGACGACCCCCTCCTCCTTCAGGCCCCGGATGACCCGGTCGGGACGGCCCAGGGCGCAGAGGAGCCCGAGCCGGAGCGGCCGGAGCGCGTCCCACGTCAGTAAGGCGCCCCCATCGACCCAGGCGCCCTGCGAAGCGACCCCTGCGGGCCACATGGGACGACCTTCCGCGTCGATGCCCCCAGGGGCGCCTGGCCCGACCGGCACCACCCCGTCGCACGCCGCGAGGAGAGCGCGCAGCGGAGCGCGCAGTCGGCCTCGGGGCAGCGCGGTCGCCGGGCCGTCCCAGGGGTCTGCCGCGTCGACCGCGAGGAGCGCGAGGGCCGCGCGATCGGGGCCGAGCTGCGCCACGCCGTCGAGCACGAGGACGTCGGCGACGGCGGCTCCGGCCGCGATCGCGCTCGCCCGGCTCGGCCCGACCACCACGCGAGCGCCCGTCGGCCCGAGGGCCCGCGCCGCGAGGAGGGCCTCGTCGCCCACTTCGTCGAGCCGATCCCCCGCCTCCACGAACCGCGCGCGTCCGGGAGCGGCGCGGTACGCGTGGCCGACGAGGACGACGCGGGCGCCGGCGCGCGCGAGCTCGGCGGCGCACGCGATGGCGACCGGCGTCTTGCCCGACCCGCCGAGCGTCGCGCCGCCCACGGTGACGACCGGCACGCGCGCCGGGACCGGCAGGCGCCGCACGAGCGCCCGGGCCAGCAGCGTGTCCAACGCGCGCGCGATCACGGGCCCCCGAGTGTAGCCTGGCGAGACATGCTCACCGTCGACCCCGTTCGACTCGCGCGCCGTCAGATCGAGATCGACAAGGACCGCCTGGCCCTGGCGCCGCACCTCTTCGCGCACAAGGCCGACCGGATGACGCCGTCGCCGCTCGCCCTCCTCCGCGGCTCCGCCCCGCTCTTCTACGAGGTGCTGGCGAAGCACCCGCTCCTCCGCGAGGGGCCGCCCGGCGAGGGCTGGCTCGTCGGCGACTGCCACCTCGAGAACTTCGGCGCGTTCCGCACGGGCGCGCTCTCGGTCGACGAGACCCCCGACAGCCACGCCGAGGAGAACATCGTCTTCGACCTCAACGACTTCGACGACGCGTTCGTCGGGCCGTGGCGGTACGACGTCCTCCGGCTCCTCACGAGCCTCGTCCTCGGCGGGCGCGAGCTCGGCGTCGACGGGCGGCGGGCCCTCGAGCTCTGCGAGGCGCTGCTCGACGGCTACTCGGCCGCGGCGTTCCACCGCAAGCGCGCCCTGGGCGCCCCGGCGGTCGTGACGGAGCTCATCGCGAAGGTGCGCTCGAGGACCCGGAAGGCCCTCCTCGACGCTCGCACCGAGGTCGTCGGCGGCAAGCGCCGGTTCGTGCGCGGGCAGCGCTACGAGGAGCTCAAGCCCAAGCTGCGCGCGCGGGCCGAGAAGGCGTTCGCGAAGTACGGCAAGGGCCTGTCGAAGGCCGACCGCGTCCCGCCCGAGTCGCTCGAGGTCGTCGACGCGGTCTTCCGCGTCGCCGGCACCGGCAGCCTGGGGTGCGTCCGGGTCGCGATCCTCGCGCAGGGCAAGGGCGGGCGAGACGGCCAGTGGGTCTTCGACATGAAGTCGCAGGGCTCGCCGTCGGCGGCCATCCTCGTGCGCCCGCCGCGCCTCGAGCCCGCCGAGCGCGTCGTCGAGGCGATCCACGCCTGCCTCGCGCGGCCGCCGCGGATGATCGGCGCGGTGCGCATGAAGGACCAGTCGATGTTCGTGCGGCGCCTCATGCCGCAAGAAGACAAGCTCGCCCTCGGGGAGCTCGAGACCAAGGAGCTCGCGCCCCTCGCGCGGTACCTCGGCGCGCTGCTCGGCGCGGGGCACCGGCGCGGCGCCACGCGCGCGCCGCGCCAGCCGTGGGACGAGCGTGACCGCGCGGGCCTGATGGCGCGCGCCATCGGGCTCGCGGGCATGCACGAGGCGATGTACCTGGCCTACTGCGACCGGGTCCGCCGGTGACCGATCGCAGGCCTCGCGGCGGCGCGGAGGCCGCGCCGTTCTTCGACGCCATCGCCGGCCGCTACGAGCGCGACTACGCGCTGTCCTCCGCCGAGTCGCGCCGGCGCATGGAGCGCGTGCTGCGCGAGCTCGCCTTCGCGCCCGCCCCGCTCCGCGTGCTCGACCTCGGCGTGGGGACCGGGCGCGAGCTGACGGCGCTGCTCGACGCGGGGCACGCGCCGACCGGGCTCGACGCGTCGCGCGCGATGCTCGATCGCTGCGCCCGCCGCGCCCGCCCGGTGCCGCTCGTGCTCGCGGACCTGTGGGCGCCGCTGCCCTTCGAGGAGGGCGCGTTCGACGCGGCCGTCGCGCTCCACGGGACGCTCGCGCACCCGCCCGACGACCAGGCCGTCGCGCGCCTCGCGGGCGAGCTCGCGCGCGTCGTGCGCGCCGGCGGGGCGCTCGTCTTCGAGGTCCCTTCGCCGGCGTGGCTCGATTGGCTCGCGGGCGAAGGCCGCGGCGACCGGCGCGTACGGCGGACGGGGCCCGGCACGGGCGTCTTCGAGGACCTGGCCGCCAGCGCCTCCATCGAGGTGCGCCTCCTCGACGAGGCCGCGTGGGGCGCAGCGCTCTCGCCCGCCTGGGACGCGCGGGTCGACGCGATTGATGAGCTCGAGTGGTTCGTCGTCGCGCGCCGCCGGTGAAGCGCTAGCGTACGGGGTGCGACTCGAGGGGGCACTCGCGGCGGCGTGCGCGCTGGCCATCACGCTGGGCGCGGCGCGCGACGCGCGGGGCAACGGCCGGTACCCCGCGTCGACGCAGGTGGTGTTCTCGGCCGACCCGAGCGATCCGGACCTGGTCGTCGTGCGCACGACGTTCGGCTTGCTCGAGGCGCGGCGCCCGCAGGCGGGAGAAGCGATCGGCGCGGACGCGGGCACGCCGGCCTGGCGGTGGCTCTGCGAGAGCGCGCTCGGCGTGCCCTTGGTGTCCATCGAGGATCCGTCGATCGCGCTGACCGCGAACGGCTCCCTCGTCGTGGGGCTCGTCGAGGGGCTCGAGGTCTCGCCGGACCTCGGGTGCACGATCGCCTGCGCCGCGGGCCCGCTGGGCGGCCAGCCGATTGTCGACCTCGCCTCCCGCGCGAACGCGCCGCACGCCGTCGTCGCCCTGAGCTCGGGCTACGTCTTCGGCGACGCGGGCGTCGCGGTCGCGCAAGACACGCGCGTCTGGCAGAGCGCCGACGACGGCGCGCACTGGTCGCAGCTCGGCGCGCCGCTCGACCCCACCGTCCAGGTGACGACGCTCGACGTCGCGCCGAGCGACCCCGCGCGCCTCTACGTCACCGGGACGCGCGGGTTCGACGCGGCGCGGACCTCGTCGCTCTTCGTCTCGACCGACACGGGCGCCACGTGGACCGAGCGCCCCCTGCCCTTCGACGCGAACGTCGACGTGGCGGACTACATCGCGGCGGTCGACCCGCTCTCGGCCGACCGCGTGTACGTGCGCTCCTCGGGGACCTCGCGCCTCCTCGTCACCGACGACGCCGGCCGCACGTTCCGCACGGCGCTCACCTTCGTCGGGCCCATGCAGGGCTTCGCCCTCGCGCCCGACGGGTCGCGCGTGTACGCGGGCGGCCCCGAGGACGGGATCGCCGAGGGCGCGCCGGGCGCCGACGGGGGGCTCGCCTTCACGAAGATCGCCACGACGCCGGTCACGTGCCTGGCCACGCGGGGCGCGGAGCTGTGGGCATGCACCGACACGGCCGGCGGCTTCGCGGTCGCGACGGCGCGCGACGGCGGCGCCTGGTCGCCGGAGGTCGTCTTCGCCGACATCGCGGGCCCGATTGCGTGCGCGCCCGGCGCGTCCATCCGCGCGTGCGACGGCGCGGACGCCTCGGCGTGCGGGGCGCCCGCCTTCGACCAGCTCTGCGGTACGATCGGCGGGTGCGCCGACGCGGGTCCCGACGGCGGGGGGGACCCCGACCCGATGCTCCCGTACCGCACCACGGGCTGCTTCTGGTGCGCCGCGGCGGGTGCACACGCGCCTGGCGCGAGCGCCGGGGCCGGAGGTCTCGCGGGGGTGGGGCTCCTTTGGGCGGTGCGCAGCGCGCGACGCAGGCGGAGACCGAGGAGCGGCATCGCACAAAAGTGAGCCCAGCGCTCGCCCACTCCACGCCCATGTGCCCGGCCGCGAGCCGCGCGCTACCATTCGGCGCGTGCGAAGAGCCTTCCTTGCGGCGCTCGCGGGCAGCGCGCTGCTCGCCGTGTCCGTCCGCGCCGAGGCCAACGGCCGGTTCCCCTACTCGAACCAGTTCGCCTTCTCGACGTCGGACCCGAACTTCATCCTGCTGCGCACGACGTACGGGATGCTGCCGTCCCACGACAACGGCGCGACCTGGGCCTTCATCTGCGAAGACGCGCTCGGCCTCGGGCCCACGGCCGTCGAGGATCCGTCGATCGGCCTCACGGCGAACAACACCCTCCTCACGGGCGTGTCCGTGGGCCTCGCCGTATCCACGGACGAGGGGTGCAACTGGACGTGCGAGAGCGGCGGCCTCGCGGGGCAGCCGATCGCCGACCTGGCGGTGCGCCCCGACACGCCGAGCGGCGCGGTCGTTCTGACGCGCGCCTACCAGCCCTCCGACGGCTCGACCCCGAACATCCTCTCGGAGGTGTTCGAGACGACCGACAACGGCACGAGCTGGAATGCGATCGGCACGACGCTTCCCTCCGACGTGACCGTCGAGACGATTGACGTCACCATGACCGATCCCAACCGGCTCTACGTGTCCGGCACGCGGGGCTTCGGGTCGACGACCTCCGCGTGGCTCTTCGTGTCGATGGACAAGGGCGTCACCTGGCAAGAGGACGAGCTGCCGTCCGACCTCTTCGAATCCCTCGACCGAGGACTCGGTCTTCATCGGAGCCGTCGATCCGACGAACGCCAACCGGCTTTATCTGCGATTGAGCGGACAGCTCGCCGGCGGACAGTCGCGGCTCACGGTCGTGGACGTCGAGCCCGACGGCACGGCCACCTTCCGCGGCGAGCACACCTTCGTGGTGGAGGCGGGCATGGGGCTCTCGGGGCAGATGCTCGGCTTCGCGCTCTCGCCCGACGGCACGAAGATCTACATCGGCAGCCAGGAAGACGGCCTCTGGTCCGCGTCCACGACCGACTTCGTCTTCACGAAGAAGTCATCGATCGACGTGCAGTGCCTCGCGACCCGCAACGACGAGCTGTGGGTCTGCTCGGCGGCCGCGAGCGGCTACTTCATCGCCGGCGTGTCGACCGACGAAGGCGCGACCTTCACGCCGAAGCTCCCGCTGATCGGTACTCTCACGGGTCCCATCGCGTGCGCGCCGAACCCTCAAGGCGCGGCGTGCAACACCGACCAGAACAGCTCTCAGTGCTCGGCCGCGTTCCAGGCTTTCTGCGTGACGAACTCGTGCAGCGCGCCATCGACCGCGTCCCCCAAGTCGTCGTCGTGCGACGTCGCGCGGGGGAGCGCACCCTCGCCGACCATGCTGCTCGGCGGGCTCGCGGCCGTGGGGGCCATCTCGGGCATGGCGCTCCGACGCAGGAGAAATAAGCGATGAAACGCCCCTGGCTCTCGATCCTCCTCGTGGGCTCTGCCGGTCTCGCGGCGCTGCCCGCCGGCTGCGGCGGCTCCAAGCAAGAGGCGGCGAAGACCTTCAGCGCCCAGGACCTGCGCGACCCAAGCAAGTGCGAGCCCTGCCACGACAGTCACTACAACGACTGGGCGCAGAGCATGCACAAGTTCGCGTCCGACGACCCGGTGTTCCTCGCGATGAACGCTCGCGGCCAGCGCGAGACGAACGGCCAGCTCGGCACCTTCTGCGTGCAGTGTCACGCGCCGCTGGCCGTCAAGGACGGCCTCACCACGGATGGCCTCAACCTCGCGTCGTTGCCGGCCACCGAGAAGGGCGTCACCTGCTACTTCTGTCATCAGATCGACTCGGTCGGCGCCACCCACGTCAACGCCGACGTGACCCTCGCGAACGACCTCGTGATGCGCGGCGAGATCATGGGGCCGCAGGACAACCCGGCGCACGCCTCGGCGTATTCGCAGCTCCATGACGAGGAGAACGTCCAGAGCGCCGCGCTCTGCGGCAACTGCCACGACATCCAGTCACAAGCGGGCGGCGAGATCGAGCGCACGTACACGGAGTGGCAGAACTCGTTCTTCGGGGTCAATCACGACACGTGCGCCTTCGAGGGCAACTGCCACATGACGGCCGTGCACAACACGAACGTGGCGCTCAACGGCCCCACGACCCGTACGCTGCACAAGCACGACTTCCCCGCGGTCGACATCGCGGTCGACCCGACCTTCCCGGATCCGGCCACGCAGCAGGCGACCATCGAGAGCACGCTCTCGACCACCTTGCAGGGCGCGCTTTGCGTGAACATCCGCGGCGGCGTGCGCGTCATCCTCGACGACGTGGGGGCGGCGCACGACTGGCCGAGCGGCGCCGCGCAAGACCGACGCGCCTGGGTCGAGGTCGTCGCGTCCAAGGGCGGCACGCCGTTCTACTCGAGCGGCACGGTGCCTGCGGGGACGCCGGTCGGACAGGAGCCCAACGACCCGGACCTGTGGCTCCTGCGCGACCAGATGTTCGACGCGACGGGCAACCCCGTCGACAACTTCTGGCAGGCGGCGTGCGCGACCGGCGACGAGCTCCTCCCGATCTACTCGACCGACCCGACCGACCCGAAGAACTACACGCATCGCGTCCGGCTCTATCCGAACACCCCGAGCAACCCGGGCGACTCCGTGCTTCCGCAGTTGCCCGACATGGTCACGGCCACGGTGCACCTGCAGGCCATCGGCCTCGACGTGATCGACGACCTCGTGTCGACCGGGGATCTCGCTGCCGACGCCGGCGTGGCCGCCAACATCCCCACGCTGACCGTCGCGCTCCCCAATCCCACCGAGGACGGCGGCATCGCGACCTCGCTGACCTGGACGCCGCAAACCGCGATCTCGGGCTTCATCGACGCGACGCAGGGAGCGGCGATGCTGCCGATGTCGTGCGTGACGACGCTCAACTTCAACGTAAACGCGACGACCCCGTTCGCGTCCGACCCGCCGAAGACGTGCTCCGCCCCGGTGGGGGACGCCGGGCCGTGAGCCTCACGCGCCTCGAGGCGAGGCTCGTTCAGGTGCCGAGGCAGAACGTGAACATCGCGCTGTCGGTCGTGGTGCCGGCCTGCGCGGTGATCGTGACCTGCCAGACGCCGGGCATGTAGAGGTACAGGTTGTTGATCGTGTAGGTGCCGTCCCCGTTGGAGACGGGCTGCGGCTGAGCCGTGGAGGGGTGCCCGTGCTGGGGCATCCACGTCTTCACGTTCGTGATGTTGGCGTTCGTGACCGGCGCGCCGGTCGCGTCGCTGATTCTGATCGTCCAGCTCGTGGTGCCCGTGGCGGGCGGCGGCGGCATCGCGTCGAGGAGCTCGAACGTGTAGCCGGCCGTGCCCGCGTGCGTGACGGGCGGCGAGTACGGGTCGAGCGGGTCGCTCGTGTCGCTCCACGTCGGGCAGTTCACGGCGTTCGTGAGGTCCGTGCTCGACGAGCCCGACTTGTCACCCCCCGAGGACGAGCACGCCGCCAGGCCGAGGACGACGGCGACCGCTACCGCGCAAGCTGCACCCGTTCGTCGCTGGTCGATCATGGCCTTCCACCTTGACATGGCTTCCCCCGGTCCGCCCGGTATCCCGGTTGGACTTAACATGTGCATTTTGGGAGCGGGTGCGCGCACGCTGAGAAATTCCGCGCGGAGCGGCTCCGCCGTCGGGCGCGCCCTTCCGCCCCTTGTGCTACTTGAGGGGGTCCCTTTCGGACGCCGGCCTGTCCCGTGGACCTTCTGTACGCCGTCCTCCTCGTAAGCTCCCTGATCTTCACGCACGAGTCGGGGCACTTCGCGTTCGCGAAGATCTTCGGCGTGAAGGTGCTCACCTTTTCGATCGGGTTCGGGCCGAAGGTGGTGCGCATCCGCGGCAAGGAGACCGAGTACTGCGTCGGCCTCTTGCCCTTCGGCGGCTTCGTGAAAATGCTCGAGGAGAGCAAGCGCAGCGAGCCGATCTTGCCGGAGGAGCGGCACCGCACCTTCGAAGCCCAGGCGCTCTGGAAGCGCGTGGTCATCGTGCTGGCCGGGCCGGCGATGAACCTGCTCTTCCCCATCGCGCTCTACATGTGCGTCTACCTCGAGCAGGACCAGCTCCTGCCGCCCGCGGTGGGGCAAGTCATCCCGGGCAAGCCGGCCGACGGCAAGCTGTACCCGGGCGACCGCATCGTGCGGATCGACGGCGACGAGGTCACGAGCTTCCCCGAGGTGCAGCAGGCCGCGGCGCGCATGGTGGGCCGGCCGATGTCCGTGGCCGTGGTCCGCGACGGCAAGGAGATCGAGGTCACCCTCACCCCGACCGACGAGGCCGAGACCCGCGAGCTCGACATCGTCGAGCACGTCGGCCGCATCGGCATCGCCGCGCGCTTCCCCGCGGCCGTCATCGGCGTCGCCAACCCCGACTCGCCCGCCGCCCAGGCGCGCCTCGAGACCTTCGACCAGATCACGGCCATCAACGGCCGCCGCGTCGAGCGCTTCTCCGAGTTCGTCGACGCGCTCGCCGAGAACCGCGGCGACCAGGTCGTCATCAGCTACCTGCGCCCCGTGGGCGTCCCGCAGGCCCTCGGCGGCCTCGCCGACCTCGCCGTCCTCGAGCCAGGCGTCGCGCAGCTGACGCCCACGCCCCGCCCGCCCGGGGCCTCGCCGCCCGCCGACTGGCAGGCGCGCGCCGCCGACGTCCTCGCGCGGACCGGCATCGAGAGCGCGGAGATGTACGTGGCCTTCGTCCCCGAGGCGTCGAGCGAGTGGCGCGCGGGCCTGCGCCCGCGCGACCGCATCGTGACCCTCGACGGCGCGAACCAGAGGCTGTGGAGCGCGATGGAAGGGGAGCTCGTCGCGGGCGCCGACAAGCGCCACGAGCTCACGTGGACGCGCGACGGCGTGCCGATGCGGGGCTTCTTCCAGCTTCGCAAGGACCAGTGGGACGACGAGTTCGGGCAGCACTTCGAGCGCTACGTGTTCCGCACGGACGGGTGGGTGCCCAACGCGCCCGATCGCCTCGTGCGAAACCCGCACCCCCTCCGCTACGCGCTGCGGCGCGCCATCGAGGAGACCCGCAGCGTCATCAAGTTCATCAGCGTCGGCATCGTGCGCCTCGCGCAGGGCCGCCTCTCGCTCTCGAGCGTCAGCGGGCCGATCACCCTGTACGACGTGGCCGGGCAGGCCGGCGCGAAGGGGCCCGAGTACTTCGTGCGCCTGATGGCGATCATCTCGGTGAACCTCGGCATCATCAACCTCCTGCCGATCCCCGTCCTCGACGGCGGGCACCTCCTCTTCTTCCTCTTCGAGGCGGCGCGCCGCAGGCCGCTGCCCCTCCGCATCCGCGAGGTCGCGAGCCTGGCGGGCATGGTCGTCCTCGGCCTCCTCACCCTCGTCGCGTTCAAGAACGACGTCGAGCGCAGGTGGGACGTCATCGTGACCCAGGTGCGCGAGCTCATCTCGTGAGCGCCGCGCGCGACGTCGCGGCGCGCGTGCTCGTCCGCGTCGAGAAGGATCAGGCGTTCGCCGCCGCCGCCCTCGAGGCGGAGCTCGGGCGCGCCGCGACCCTCGACCTGCGCGACCGGGCCCTGGCGACGGAGCTCGTGTACGGCGCGCTCCGCGTCATGCCGTGGCTCGAGCAGCAGATCGCGCGCTTCGCGCCGAAGGGCACGGCGAAGGTCGACCCGCGCGTCCGCGCGGTCATGGCCCTCGCGGCGTACCAGCTCTACTTCACGCGCGTCCCCGCGTTCGCCGCGGTGAGCGAGGCGGTCGACGCGGCGCGCGAGGCGCGCGGCCCGAGGGTCGCGGCCTTCGCGAACGCGGTGCTCCGCAAGGTGGCGACGGCGGCCGAGGGCGCGCGCGAGCGAGACCCGGGCGGCGCCCTCGAAGAGGCGATCGTGACCTCCACGCCGGCCTGGCTCCGCGAGTCGCTCGAGCGCGCGCTGGGCGCCGAGGGGGCGCGCGCCTTCCTCCGGTGCAGCGTCGAGCCGCCGCCGATCGCCCTCCGCGTGGAGGCCGCGCTCGAGCGGCCCGAGGAGCGCGACGCCTGGGTGGAGCGCCTCCGCGCCGCCGCGCCCGACGCGACGATCGAGCCGGGCCGCGCCTCGCCGCTCGCGGTCCTCGTGCGCGGCGCGGGCAAGCCGCAGCGGCTGCCGGGGTTCGCCGAGGGCGCGTGGTCGGTGCAGGAGGAGGGCTCGCAGGTCGCGGCGCTCGCGGCGGGCGTGCGGCCCGGCGAGACGGTGCTCGACGCCTGCGCGGGGCGCGGGAACAAGACGGCGGTGCTCGCGCGGGCCGCGGGCGAGGCGGGCGCGGTCGACGCGTGCGACTCGAGCCCCTCGAAGCTCGAGCGCCTCGTGGAGGAGCTCGCGCGCGTGCGCCTGCGACCGCGCGCGACGTTCGCCGTGGACTGGAGCGTCGGCTCGGGCGAGGTCACGGGCACGTACGACCGCGTGCTCGTGGACGCGCCGTGCAGCGGGGTGGGCACGCTGAGGCGTCGTCCGGAGATCGGGCTGCGCCGGCAGCAAGGCGATCTCGCGGCGCTCGCGCGGACGCAGGAGGCCATCGCGCGGCGCGCCGCGGCCCACGTGCGCCCGGGAGGGTCGCTGGTCTACGTGGTGTGCAGCGTGCTCGTCGAGGAGGCCGAGGCGGTCGTGGACGCGCTCGTGCAAAGGGAGCGCGCGATGCCCGGGTTCGAGCTCGCCGAGCCGCCCTTTCGCCTCTTGCCGCACGTGCAGGGGACCGACGGGTACTTCGTCGCGAAGCTCCTCCGACGGGCCTGACCGCGATTGCGGTCTCAAGCACGGACGCTATAGCCTTCGTCACCTCCACCTTCCGGGAAGCGCGGCCAAAACATGATCGACGTCATCCTTCCCCAGCTCGGCGAGAGCGTCGCCGAAGGGACCATCTCCAAGTGGCTCGTGAGCGAGGGCGACGCGGTCCAGAAGGACCAGGCCATCGCCTCGATCGCCACCGACAAGGCCGACAGCGAGCTCCCCTCGCCCGCGGCCGGTCGCGTCGCGAAGCTCCTCGCGGCCGAAGGATCCGTGGTCGCGGTGAAGACGGTCATCGCGCAGATCGAAGAGGGCGCCGCCGGCGCCTCGCCGAACCCCACCCCGCCGCTTTCCGCCGCGCCGGGCGCCCCGGTCTCCGTGCCGCCGCCGCCCAAGGTGCCCGACGTCGCCGTCCCCCCGCCGCCCCCGCCGCCCGAAGCGCGCCGGCAAGAGCTCCCGCCGCGCGCGCCCGAGCCACCCGCGAGCCCGAGCACGCGCTCCCCGCTCGCGACGCCGACCGTGCGGCGCGCGGCCCTCGAGAACGACGTGGACCTCGATCGCGTGCAGGGCACGGGCGAGCGCGGCCGCGTCACGCGCGACGACGTGATGCGCGCCGCGGGCACGCCGTCGGCGCCGATGAAGGAGCGCCCGTCCACGCCGCCGCCCGCCATCGACCCGCCGGCGTCGCGGCCCTCGCCGCAGACGCAGCAGCTCACGCAGCTGATCAACACGGGCGGGGGCTTCGTCCCGCCCATCCCGGGCGTCGGCTTCGGCAGCTTCAAGGTGCCGGCGTACCGGCCGGCGGAGGGCGACAAGGTCGTCCCGTTCACGCGTCGCCGGCGCATCACCGCCGACCACATGACGTACTCGAAGTTCGCGTCGCCCCACGTGGTCACGGTCGCCGAGGTCGACGTGCAGAAGGCGAGCAAGCTGCGCGAGGCCCACAAGGAGCGCTACAAGGCCGAGGGGATGAGCCTCACGATGCTCGCGTTCGCGGTCGTCGCGACGGCGCGCGCGCTCCGCGAGAACCCGCAGATGAACACGCGGGTGCTCGACGAGTCGTACGTCGTCCTGCACGACGTGAACGTCGGCGTCGCGGTCGACTCGCCCGACGGCCTGGTGGTGCCCGTGGTGCGGCGCGCCGACGAGCTCGGGGTGCGCGGCATCGTCCGCGCCATCGACGAGCTGGCGCGCCGCGCGCGCGCCGGCAAGATCACCATCGACGACCTGAGCGGCGCGACGTTCAGCGTCTCGAACCCCGGCCTCAAGGGGAACCTCTTCGGCGGCGCGATCATCAACCAGCCCAACGTCGGCATCCTGCGCATGGGCGAGGTGCAGAAGCGGCCGGTCGTCATCGAGGTGAACGGCGAGGACGTCATCGCCATCCACCCGGTGATGTACATGGCGCTCTCCTACGACCACCGCGTGGTCGACGGCGTCGCGGCGAACTCGTTCCTCTGGCGCGTGACCGAGCTCCTCGAAAAGGCCGAGTTCGAAGTCTGACGGGCCGCGCTCTCGCCGCCCGCTAGGCCAGCCCGGCCTGCGAGAGCACGCGGTCGAAGAGCTTGCGGCCGTCGGCGCCGCCCACGAGCTCTTCGCTCATGCGCTCCGGGTGGGGCATGAGCCCGAAGACGTTGCGCCGCGGGCCGCCGTAGATGCCGGCGATCGCGTGGAGGCTGCCGTTCGGGTTCGCGTGCTCCTCGAAGGCGCCCTCGCGCGTGGAGTACCGGAGGGCGATGAGGCCCTCGCCCTCGAGCCTCTTCAGGGTCTCGGCGTCCGCCTGGTAGCGCCCCTCGCCGTGCGCGACGGGCAGGCGCCAGACGTCGCCGACGCCGCGGGTGAACGGGCCCTCGCTCGTGACCTTCACGAACCAGTCGCCGCACTCGAACCGCTGGTGCAGGTTCCGCGTGAGGGCGCCCGCCAGGAGGCCCGCCTCGGTCAGCACCTGGAAGCCGTTGCAGACGCCGAGCACGTATCCGCCGCGCGCCGCGTGGTCGCGAAGGGCCGGCACGATGGGGCAGGTCTTGGCGATGGCGCCGCAGCGCAGGTAGTCGCCGTAGCTGAAGCCCCCGGGGATGGCGACGAGGTCCGTGCCGGCGGGGAGCGCGGTGTCCGTGTGCCAGGCCACCGTGGTGGGCGCGCCGCACAGGTCGCGCAGGGTGTGGACCATCTCGGCGTCCGCGTTGGAGCCGGGGAAGACGACGACGCAAGCCCGCATGCGGGGCCGATATAGCACGCGCCGCCTGGTCGAGGCGGGGCCCCCGCCGGTAGGTCCCAGCGAGGGTGGACCCCCCGGGCGTTTGCCGCTAGTCCGTGGGTTTCGCCTCCCATGCCGACCAACCCGCCCATCACCCCCGCCCTCGTCAAGCAGCACAAGCTGAACGACGAGGAGTACGCCACGCTCCTCCGCAGCCTCGGGCGCGAGCCCTCCTACCCGGAGCTCGGCGTCTTCAGCGTGATGTGGAGCGAGCACTGCTCGTACAAGTCGAGCCGCGTGCACCTCCGCCGCCTGCCGACCAAGGGGCCGCGCGTCATCCAGGGCCCCGGCGAGAACGCGGGCGTGGTCGACATCGGCGACGGCTACGCCGCCGTCTTCAAGATGGAGTCGCACGACCACCCGAGCTTCATCGAGCCGCACCAGGGCGCGGCCACGGGCGTCGGCGGCATCCTCCGCGACGTCTTCACCATGGGCGCGCGCCCCATCGCCGGCCTCAACTCGCTCCGCTTCGGCCGGCCCGACCACCCGCGCACGCCCGAGCTCCTCCGGGGCGTCGTCGCCGGCATCGGCGGCTACGGCAACTCGATCGGCGTGCCCACCGTGGGCGGCGAGGTCCAGTTCGACGAGCGCTACGACGGGAACATCCTCGTCAACGCCTTCACCTGCGGCGTCGCCCCGAGCGATCGCATCTTCTACGGCCGCGCCAGCGGCATCGGCTACAGCATCCTCTACATCGGCGCGAAGACGGGACGCGACGGCATCCACGGCGCCACGATGGCGAGCGACGAGTTCACCGCCACGGGCGCGCGCCCCGCCATCCGCACGACGATGCAGGTGGGCGACCCGTTCATGGGCAAGCTCCTCCTCGAGGCGTGCCTCGCGCTCTTCTCCGAGGACGTGCTCGAGGGCATCCAGGACATGGGCGCCGCGGGCCTCACCTCGTCGAGCGTGGAGATGGCGGGCCGCGCCGACAACGGCGTCGAGATCGACCTCGACGCCGTGCCGCGCCGGGCCAAGGCGATGACGCCGTACGAGATCCTCCTCAGCGAGTCGCAGGAGCGCATGCTCCTCGTCGCCAAGCCAGGCAAGGAGGCGCGCGTCCTCGAGATCTGCGCCCGCTGGGACCTCGACGCCGCGATCATCGGCAAGGTGACCGACTCGAAGCGCTGGGTCGTGAAGGCCACGCCGGGCTACGACCCGCTCGCCGCGAACCCGATCGCGCGCGCGCCGGTCGTCGTCTGCGACATCCCGATCGGCATCCTCACCGAGGGCGCGCCCGTCTACGACCGCCCGCGCGCCCCGGCGAAGCCCGGCAAGAACGGCGCGATCGACCCCGCGGCGGTGCCCGTCCCGCAGGACCTCGGGAAGGAGCTCCTCGAGCTGATCGGCTCGCCCAACGTGGGCTCGCGCGCGTGGATCTGGCGCCAGTACGACCAGATCGTGCGCGGCAGCACGGTCGTGCGCCCCGGCTCGGACGCCGGCGTGGTGCGCGTGCCGTGCGGCGCGACCGAGAAGTTTCTCGCCTTCGCGGTCGACTGCAACGGCCGCACGTGCGAGCTCGACGCGTTCACGGGCGGCGCGAGCGCGATCGCCGAGGTGTGCCGGAACCTGGTCGTGACGGGCGCGGAGCCCATCGGCATCACCGACTGCCTGAACTTCGGCAACCCCGAGCGGCCCGAGGTCATGGAGTCAGATCGCGCGCGCCATCGACGGCATCGCGGCCGCGTGCAAGGCGCTCGACGTCCCCGTCGTGAGCGGCAACGTGAGCCTCTACAACGAGACCGCCGTGCAGCGAGAAGGCGGAGGCACCGTGTCCGTCGCGATCCTGCCGACGCCCACGGTCGCCGCGGTGGGCCTCGTCCACGCGAAGGAGGACGTCGTCCGGTCCGCGTTCCAGCGGGCGGGCGACGACGTGCTGCTCCTCGGCGAGGCGTCGTCGCAGGGCGTGCGCGCGCTCGGGGCGAGCGAGTGGCTCGTGCGCAAGCTCGGCAAGCTCGCGGGCGAGGCGCCCGCGCTGGACCTCGAGGCCGAGGCGCGCCTGCAGAAGCTGGTGCTCGGGCTCGCGCGCGCGCACCTCCTCTCGAGCGCGCACGACGTGAGCGACGGCGGCCTCGCGGTGGCCCTGGCGGAATGTTGCGCCGTCGCGGGCGCCACCGTCATCGGCGCGAAGGTCGAGCTGACCGGCGTACGCGGGGTCGGCGGCGACCCGGTGGACGCGGTCGCAGCCCTGTTCGGCGAGGGACCGTCGCGCGTGATCGCCAGCGTCTCGCCCGCCTCGGTCGCCGCGGTGCTCGAGCGCGCCGCGGCTGCGGGCGTCCCGGCCCGGCGCATCGGCACGACCGGCGGCGACCGGCTCGCGATCGAAGCCGCGCCCCTGCGACCGCTGTCGCTCGGCGTGCGGGAACTCCGGGCGAAAGCCGATGCCTGCCTGGAGTCGATCGTAGGCGCTTAGACGAGCCCGTAAGAGATCTCCGCAGGCCCCCGCCGCGCTCCCTGAACGCGCTTCCGGCGCGCCCCTTCTCGTGCGGCGCCCTTCTCTGCCCGCCCCCTGTGGTAGCGTTGGTGGGCAGAGCCGCGTGAGCGGCCTCCCCCCATGCCGACGAAGCTCCCGTCGCCCCTGCTCGGCTACAACAACAACGTCCGCCACAAGGGCAAGGTCTTTCACGTTCAGACGGAAGACTCGGGCGTCAAGTACGGCCACATCATCACCCACCTCTTCATGGATGGGGGGCGCATCCTCAAGAGCGTCAAGACCAGCTACTCGGAGTACTTCGAGAACGATCGCATGGGCGAGATCGTTCGCGAGATGATGAAGCAGCAGCACAAGGCGATGTTCATCGCCCTGCGCGACGGCAAGTTCGACGCGATCATCGAGGGCGCCGCCGAGCCGTCTCCGTCGACTCAGGCGTTCCCGGCCGCGCCCCCGGTGATCGTCCCCGGCGTCGAGGCGCCCGTCGTCTCGGTCGCGCCCACCGCCAGCACGTCGAGCGCCCGCTCGCCTGCGCCGCCTCAGGTCTCTCCGGTCTCGGCGACGGCTTCTGCGTCCGTGGCTTCGCCGGTCTCCTCGCACGTCTCTTCGCCCGCCGCTCCGCAGGTTTCTCCGCAGCTCTCGCGCGCCCCCGAAGGCTCGGCCTCGCGCATGCTCGACGGCGCCGTCTCGCGCACCGCGATGGGCACCGCGAAGACCTCGCCCGCGCAGCCCGCCGCGAGGGTCTCGGGGCTCACGCCCTCGCCCGCCGTCGCCCGCGCCATCCCGCGCGAGATCATCCCGCGCGAGGAAGACGGCCCCGCCACGCTGCGCGGCGACCCGACGCTGCACGGCGGCGACTCGCAGCGAAGATCGGATGAGCTCTCCGTCGACACGCACGCCGTCGAGCGCGCGGCCGCGGCGGGGATGTCCCCCGACAGCCACCGCGCGTCCGTCGATCTGCCTCCGCCTCCTCCGAGCTTGTTCCGCGAGAAGAGCTCGAGCTCGGCGGGCAAGTACCGCATGACGTCACCGTCTCCGACGCCGCCCGTGGCGCAGGCGCGGCCGGCCGCGGGTCGGCCGCCTTCGAGCTCACCGATGCCTGCGGCGGCGGTCGCACGGGGCACGAGCGGAGAGCGTCGCTACGCGCCGACGCGTCCCGCCTCGATCTTCGGTCAGGCGCGCCCTCAGCAGGGCAAATCGATCTTCGGAGAAGATCTCATCAGCGACAAGTCGCTGGACGAGGTCATCCTCAGCTACCTGGCGGAAGATCTCGAGGGCGAGATCAACAAGAAGTAGCGGACAAAAAAAACGCGCCCGGGCGACTTTCATCGTCCGGGCGCGGCGGGCTCGCGCGGTGGGGGAGGGGGCTCACGCGAGTCCTCAAGGCACGGCCGCCGGGAATCGCCGTCAGGAGGGGGACGGCGGCGGCGATCCGCACGTGACTCTTACATGTGTCTGGTACGCGGGTCGGGCAAGAGGGTTTCACTCCTTTTGTGGTGTGCTTCGTGGTTGCACGAACGCACGACTTTTCGATCCCGACCACGCGGTCGATCCGGGGGTGGCCGCGTCGCCTGCAGCGACTCGGTTGTCTACGAGACACGCCGTCACGCGCATCTATTCCGATGCGCCCGCCGTCCGAGTCGTTTCGGTCGGGCTCGGCGTCCGCCGCGACCGTCAGACCTTCCTGGACCGTCCCGCCTCGATCGCCTCGAGCACGATGGCTCTGTCGGCGTCGTCGACCGAGGCGATCGCCTCGGCCACGTGCCGCGGCGTGTCGCCCCTCACGATGCGCTCGCGCGCTTCGGCGTCGCCCGTCAGCAGGTCGAACGCGGGCACGTCGTCGCGGAACTCGTACATCTCCGTGCGAAACGCGAACCGCTCGGGGTTCTGCGCGTACGCGAGCGTGAGGAGCGCGAGGTACGTCGCCACGGGGCGGAAGGCGCCGGGATCGGTCACGTGGAGCTGCACGCCGCCGCAGAGGGTCCCCGCGTGCTTCTGGAAGCCGGGCTTGAAGGTGAGCGGCCGCGCGCGCGCGCCCGGGAGCGAGAGCGCGTGGAGCTCGTCCGCGAGGCGGGCGCCGTCGAATCCACGGCGCGCCCACGATCTCGAACGGCCGCGTCGTGCCCCGACCTTCGGAGAGGTTCGTTCCCTCGACGAGGCAGCCGCCCGGATAGACCAGCGCCGTGTCGTACGTGGGCATGTTGGGGGAGGGCGCCACGAAGGGACGGTCCCAGTCGGTCGCATGCTGCTCGCGCTCGAGCCCCGCGACCCCCACGACCTGCACGAGCCCCGCGGCGACGCCCTCGGCGTCCGCCCGCCATGCGACGATTTCCCCCAGCGTCAGAGAGTGCCGGATGGGCACGGGCTCGAGCCCCACGAAGGAGCAAAACGACCGCGACGGCCGGCGGCCCTCGATGCGGCTCACGTCGCCGCCGAGCGGGTTGGGCCGGTCGAGGACGAGGACGCGCACCCCGGCGCGCGCGCACGCGCGCATCGCGAGCACGGCGGTCCACACGAACGTGTAGTAGCGGGAGCCGACGTCCTGGAGGTCGATGACGAGCACGTCGATCTTCGCGAGGTCCTCGGGCGCGGGCGAGAGGCGGTCGAACGAGTCGCCGTAGAGGCTGCGGATGGGCGTGCCGAGGAGGTCGTGCGCGTCGGGCACGCCGATGAGGTCCTGCGCCTCGCCGCCGTAGCCGTGCTCCGGCCCGAACACGATCGCCAGGCGAACGCCGAGCGCGTCGAGGATGCGCCTCGCGTGCACGAGGCGCCGGTCCACCGAGGCCGGGTGCGCCAGCAGGCCGACGCGCGCCGCGCGCAGCTCGGCGCCCAGCTTTGGATGCGTCGCGAGTCGATCGAGTCCCGTTCGCACGCCAGCCCGAGGCTACCTCAACGGGGGGGTCCCCGGCGCGACGAAGCCGAAACGTCCGCGCGCCGCCGCGCGCCTCCCGGGGGTCGCAAGCCTTGCACCCCCCGCCGCACCAGGCTCGCCTGGCCAGGAAAATTCACGTACCCTGGCCCTGAAGAGTTTTCATACCATGCGCCGGATCCTGGTCGTCGACGACGAGGAGAACATCCGCCTCGTCCTGCGGACGCTCCTCAAGAAGCACGGGTTCGAGGTCGAGGTCGCCGACAGCGGCGAGGCCGCCCTGGCCCTGCTCGACGCCTTCGATCCGGACGTGATCCTCACCGACGTGCGCATGCCGCGCATGGGCGGGCTCGACCTCCTCGCGACGCTCAAGGCCAAGCAGCACCCCGCGACCGTCATCGTGATGAGCGCGTACGGCAACGTCGACCTCGCGATCGAGGCGATGAAGGCGGGCGCGTACGACTACGTGAGCAAGCCCTTCAAGCCCGACGAGATCGTGCTCGTCCTCCGCAAGGCCGAGGAGCGCGAGACCCTGCGGCGCGAGAACCGCGCCCTCCGCGAGCAGATCCAGAAGGAGAACCAGTTCGAGTCCATCCTCGCGAAGAGCAAGGAGATGCTCGACATCTTCCGCACGGTCTCCAAGATCGCCGACTTCAAGACGACCGTGCTCGTCACCGGCGAGAGCGGCACCGGGAAGGAGCTCGTCGCGCGCGCCATCCACACGCGCTCGAGCCGCAGCGGGGCGCCGTTCGTGGCCATCAACTGCGGCGCCATCCCCGAGAACCTCCTCGAGTCGGAGCTCTTCGGCCACAAGGCGCGGCGCCTTCACCGACGCGACCTCCGACCGGCGCGGCCTCTTCGAAGAGGCCGACGGCGGCACGCTCTTCCTCGACGAGATCGGCGAGCTGCCGCTGAACCTCCAGGTCAAGCTGCTGCGCGTCGTGCAGGAAGAGCGCATCCGGCGCCTCGGCGACACCAAGGACGTCGAGATCGACGTGCGCCTCATCGCGGCGACCCACCGCGACCTCGCGGCCGACGTGAAGGCCAGCCGCTTCCGCGAGGACCTCTTCTATCGCATCAACGTCCTTCTCATTCACATCCCGCCGCTCCGGAGCCGGCGCGAGGACGTGAGCCTCCTCATCGACCACTTCATCACGCGGAACAACGCCCGCCTCGGCACCCGCATCCGCGGCGTGTCGAACGAGGCGCGGAAGCTCCTCCTCGAGTACGCGTGGCCGGGCAACGTGCGCGAGCTCGAGAACACGATCGAGCGCGCGATGGTGCTCGCCGAGACCGACCTCCTCGAGATCGGCGACCTGCCCGAGCGCATCCGCGACGCCCTCGATCCGGTCCAGGTGCACCTCGCGAGCGGGGAGCTCTCGATCAAGCGCACGGCCGCGGCCATCGAGCAGATCCTCATCCGGCGCGCCCTCCAGAAGACGAAGGGAAACCGCACCCGCGCCGCCGATCTCCTCGAGATCAGCCATCGGGCGCTCCTCTACAAGATCAAGGACTACAAGATCACCGACCTCTAGCCGCGCACGCGGTATCATCCGCGCCATGAGGGACGCCAAGATGAACCGCATGGGCTTCGCGGTCGCGGGGCTTCTGGGGCTCGCCGCGTGCGGCGGGGGGGCGAAGCAGGCGGACGCGCCGACCGGAAGCTGCCCGGAGGGCACGGTGCTCCACGGGTCCGACTGCGTGCCCGCCGACACGGCGAGCCACCCGTCCGACGACTCGAGCGCCGCGGCCGCGCCGCCCAGCGACACGTCGAGCGCGCCGGCCACGCCGAACACGCCCTACGACAAGGAGTCGGTCGAGGTCGAGCTCCGCAAGGCCGCCCGCCAGGTGAAGGCCAACTGCGGCTCCGCCACCGACGACAGCGGCGCGAGCCCCGGTCCGTGGGGCAAGACCGCGGCGAGCGTCACGCTCGGGCGCAACGGCCACGTGAAGGCGGTCGCGGTGCCCGCGCCGTACGACGGCCAGCCCGACGGCAACTGCGCGGTCAACGCGTTCAAGAAGATCCAGTTCCCGCCGTACGCCAATCCGAGCGACGTCGTGGTCGACTGGGACATCGAGCTCGTCAAGCCGAAGCACTGAAGGGCGAAGCATGTCCCAGCCCGCACCCGCGGAACGACGCGACCCGCTGACGCACGAGACCCTCTGGCGCCACATGCGCCTGCTCGTCGATCGGGCGCTCCAGGCGCTCGAGGGCGACGCGGTCGTCGACGGGTGCCTCGACATCGTCGTCGACCTCCTCGGGGCCGATCGCGGGATGGTGCTCCTCCGCCGCCCCGACGGCGCGATGCGCGTCGTCAACGCCCGCGGCCACAAGCGCGCGCTCGCCGCCGAAGAGCGCGAGGAGATGAGCCGCACGATCGTCCGGCGCGCCCTCGAGCGCGACGAGTGCGTCGTGTGGGCCCCGGGCGCGGCGCCGGCCACGAGCGCGAGCTTCGCGCTCCTCCGCATCGTCGCGGCCCTCGCGGCGCCGCTGCGGGGGAACGAGCGCGAGCCGCTGGGCGTCCTCTACGTCGATTTCCGCGACCCGCACATGCAAATCGACGAGCGGCGAATCGAGTTCTTCATGACCGCGTCGACGCTCTTCGGCGCGCTCCTCGACCAGCACGAGCGCGCGACGACCGACCGGGAGCACCTGCGCGAGGTGCGGAGCCTCTTCGTCGAGAGCCGCCACGCGCCCACGCTCGACGACCTGCTCGCCGCCCCCGGCCTGGCCGACCTCCGGCAGGACGTGGCCTCGGCCCTCGGGTCCGAGGCGCCGGTCCTCGTCTTCGGCGAGTCGGGCACCGGCAAGACCGTCCTCGCGCACGCCCTCGCCGAGGCGAGCGGCCGGCGGCCGATCGTGCGCGCCGTCCTCGGGTCCACCGACGACCTGAACGCCGTCACCTCGGAGCTCTTCGGGCACGAGCGCGGCTCGCACCCCGGCGCCACCGCCAAGCGCGTCGGCCTCGTCGAGTACGCGAACGGCGGCACGCTCGTCCTCGACGAGATCCTCAACCTGTCCCCGAGCGCCCAGCAGGTGCTCCTCGACTTCGTGCAGTTCGGCACGTACCGGCCGCTCGGCTACGACGCGGCCGAGCCGAAGCGCGCCCGCGTGCGCATCATCGCGACGACGAACGGCGACATCCGCACCGCAATCCAGGAGCGCCGCTTCCGGCAGGACCTCTTCTACCGGCTCGCCGCCGTCACGATCGAGCTCCCTCCCCTCCGCGCGCGCCGCCAGGACGTGCCCTGGCTCGTCGAGGCGACGCTGCGCCGCATCGGTCCGCAGCGCGCGTGGTCGCTCTCGCCCGCCCTGCGCGCGGTCCTCGCCTCGCCGGCCGTCGCCTGGTCGGGCAACGTGCGCCAGCTCGAGCACGCCGTCGAGCGCGCGCGCGAGCGGGCCGCGGCGCGCGACCCCGAGTGCCAGGAGCTCTTGCCCGAGCACTTCGCGGCGCGCGATCTCGACGGCGCGTCGCTCGACGGCGCGCTCGCCGACGCGCCCGGGGAGCCGCAGCCGCTGGGTGCGCGCTGGCAGAAGGTGCACGCCGACCGCGCCATGCTCGAAGAGCTCGAGAAGGACGTCCTGCGGCAGGCGCTCGACGAGTCCGACGGCGTGGTCGCGCACGCGGCGCGCGCGCTCGGCATCGCGCGCACGACGCTCTCGAGCCGCCTCGACGCGCTGGCCATCCGCCCGCCGAACCGGCCCTCGCGACCGCCGCCGTCCAAATAGCGCGTCCCGCAGGAATCGCGCCGGGCGAAGCGAGCCCTGGTATCGTTCGCAGGTGGCGTACGACTACGATCTCGTCGTGATCGGGGTGGGCCCCGCCGGCGAGAAGGGCGCGGCGCAGGCGGCCTACTACGGCAAGCGGGTGGCCTGCGTCGAGGCCGCGCGCGAGCCGGGCGGCGCGGCGGTGCACACGGGGACCTTGCCGAGCAAGACGCTCCGCGAGACGGCCCTCTTCCTCTCGGGCTTCCGCCAGCGGGAGCTCTACGGCCTCAGCGTGGAGCTGAACGCCGCGACGGCGGTGCCCAAGCTGCTCTCGCGCAAGAACGCGGTGGTGGAGCTCGAGGTCGCGCGCATCAAGTGGAACCTCGAGCGGCACCGCGTGCCCATCCTGCACGGCAACGCGCGCTTCCTCGACCCGCACACGATCGATCTGACGAACGTGGCCGAGCGCGAGGGCGCCGCGGGCGCGCGGCGCGTGACCAGCGAGACGTTCCTCGTCGCCACGGGCTCGCGGCCGCACCACCCGCCCGACATCCCCTTCGACGACGAGGACGTCGACGACTCCGACACCATCCTCCAAATCGACCGCCTGCCGAAGTCGCTGGTCGTCGTGGGAGGCGGCGTCATCGGCTGCGAGTACGCGGCGATGTTCGCGGCGCTGCGCGTGAACGTGACCCTCATCGAGGGGCGCCCCCGTCTGCTGTCGTTCCTCGACACCGAGATCGCCGAGCGCCTCCGCGGCGCGATGCACGCCCTCGGCGTGACCTTCCACCTCGGCAAGACCACGAAGAGCATCCAGCGCGTGCCCGGGCGCGGCATCGTCACGACGCTCGACGACGGCACGACGATCGACGCCGAGAAGGTGCTCGCCTCGAGCGGCCGCTCGGGCGCCACCGCGGGCATGGGGCTCGAGGCCATCGGCGTCGCGGTCGACAAGCGCGGGACCGTCCAGGTCGACGGCGACTTCCGCACGGCCGTCCCCAGCGTGTACGCGGCGGGCGACGTCATCGGCTTCCCCGCCCTCGCGTCGACCTCGATGGAGCAAGCGCGCGTCGCCGTGTGCCACGCGTTCGGCTTCCAGTACAAGCGGCAGGTCGCGCACCTCTATCCGTTCGGCATCTACACGATCCCCGAGGTGGGTTCGGTCGGCTTCTCGGAGGAGGCGGCGCGCGCCGCGGGGCACGACGTCGTGGCCGGCCGCGCGTTCTACCGCGACAACGCGCGCGGCAAGATCGTCGGCGACAAGGACGGCGTCATCAAGCTCGTCGTCGACCGCGCGACCCGCAAGGTGCTCGGTTGCCACTGCATCGGCGAGCGGGCGACGGAGCTCGTGCACGTGGGCCAGGCCGTCATGCACCACGATGGCACGGTCGACGCTTTCATCGAGATGGTCTTCAACTACCCGACGCTCTCCGAGATGTTCAAGTACGCGGCCTACGACACCCTCGGCGCCCTCTCTCGCTGAAGGGCCGAGGCCCCCGCGTAGAGGCGCTCGTACGCGTCGGCGTGGAGCGCCACGGGGATGTCGTCGGGCACGACGCGCAGGCACCACTCGGGCACGTGCTCCTCGGCGCGCGCGACGTCGGCCTCGTGCGGCGAGACGGCGACGAACGCGTCCATCACGCGGACGAGCGCGCGCGCGACCCAGAGCCCGCGGGGGCCGTACGCCTCGGGGCCGTGCCTGGTGTGGATGCGGCGGCCGATGCGCGTGAGGACCGAGGCGGGCACCGCGTGGAGCAGCGGCTCGGGGTCGTGGGTGTGCACGACGTCGGGCCGCGCCCTGTAAAGGAGGTGGCCGAGGCGCACGACGAGCGAGGTGTCCGAGCTCTTCGCGCGCGGCACGTCGTAGACGCGCACGCCGCGGGCCTGCGCGCGGAGCTCCCCCCGAGCGTGAGCGAGACGATCGCCGCCTCGTGGCCGCGCCGCGCGAGCTCGACGCACAGATCGAGGATGAGCCGACCCGGCCCGCCCCTGCCGAGCCCTTGCACCACATGGACGATGCGCATGACGCGATGCCCCAGCGCCTGCACGCGACGTGCGCGCGGCCCACGGGGGGGCCCGCCGCGGACCAAGAGGGGCGGCCCGTGAAGGCGCTCAGCCGCCGGCGGCCTGCTTCAGGGCCTCGATGTCTTCGGGCGGGAGCCTGCTGTTCGCGACGATTTGCCGCAGCGCGGCGTCGCGCTCGGGGGCCTCGCCGCCGCGCTCGCGCTCGCGCTCGAGGTAGCGCACGAGGCACCCGGGGTGCGCGTACGCGGCGCCCTTCTGCGCCCCCATCGGCCCTTCGAACACCCGCTCGAACGCCACACGAAGCTCCCCCTTCTGGATCGGCTCGTCGCACCCCTTGCACCGCGCTCGCCCGTTGGGCGCCCGCTCGGCGTGCGGCATCTCGGGCTTGGCATGGGCCTCCGCGGCGGCTTCCAGCGCGGCGCGCTCGGGCACGGGTCCGTCGTACGAGGCCAGCGTGCCCCGAAGCTCGTTGGCCATCTTGGTCGCCGCGCAAGGCAGGTGCCAGTACCGGTAGGAAAGGGTGCCGGGCTCCCCGTAAGCGTTCTGGAACTCCTCGCAAAAACGGAGCTCTCCCTTGCCAATCGCCTGCTTGCAGCCGCGGCAGCTCGCCCGGCCGGTGGGGGCTGCCTCGATTTTGTGGGCCATGCTGGAGCGCGCTCCTGGCTTCGGGGTCACGCCGGCGAGCGCGAAACTCTGCCGACAAGTTGCTATGCTTTACTACTCCAATGTGCCGGCTCCTCGGCATCGCCGCAAACGAACCAACAGAGTTCCGCATCGTCCTTCGTGAGGCGCCGCGCTCGCTCGCCGCGCTGTCGCGTGAGCACCGGGACGGATGGGGGATCGCCGTCTACGACGCGTGCGCCAAGACGTGGCAGCTCGACAAGGGCGTCGCCTGCGCCAGCGAAGACGAGCGGTTCCACCAGCTCGCCATCGGCTCGCGCGGCGTCCTCCTCGTCTCGCACGTCCGCCAGAAGACCATCGGCTGCACCTCGATCGCCAACACGCACCCGTTCGCGCAGGGCCGCTGGATCTTCGCGCACAACGGCACGGTGAACGACGTCGCCTTCCTCCGCGCGCAGGCCTCGCCCGAGCGCATCGCCGAGATCGCGGGCGAGACCGACAGCGAGCTCCTCTTCGCGTGGGTCCTCACGCGCCTCGACGAGGCGGGCGTCTCCGACGCGCCCGCGAACGCCGCGACGGACCGCGCGCTCGGCGCCATCGCGCGCGAGGCCCGCGAGCGCCAGAACTTCGGCGCCTTCAACTTCCTGCTCTCCGACGGGTCGACCACGTACGCGCACCGCTTCGGCCGCACGATGTTCCTCCTCGAGCGGCAGCCCGAGGACGCGGTCGTCTCGCGGCGCATGGTCTCCGACGGCATGGTCGTCGAGACCCCCTGGTCGCACGCGCGCACCGCGGTCTTCGTCGCCTCCGAGCGCATCACCGACGAGCCGTGGCAGACCATCGAAGACGCGACGCTCCTCCGCATCGAGCGGAGCCCGTCCCCCTTCTGGCGCCTCGTCGCCACCTAGAACGCGCCCAGAACCGGGCGATACCTTCGCGATCCCGCCGCCGGGGGTCGTCGCCGTACGGGGAGTACGGCTCCTCGCCCCGTCAACGGGCTCGCTGGGTCTCGCCCGGTTCTGGGCGCGTTCTAGCCTTGCCTGGGGAGGATCCGGGCGTTTTGAAGGGGGGGCGATTCGTTGGCAAGCGAACCGATTTGGCGCTTTGGGGGGGCCCGGTGGCGCCTTCCTTCCGGGGGTTTGCGCGCTCGGGGTTTGGCCGAGGCGCCACTTGCGGTTGGAATGGCGATCGGCGTGGGATCGTTGGCTCACGCCTTCGCGACTGTGGCGCTTTGGAGGCGCACGATGGCGCACGACGGCTTCTGTTTGGCGCTTTTATCGGCTCCCATGGCGTTCTGGATGAGATCAATGGCGCTCTGCGGCGCGAACGAGGCGCATCGGTCGCGACGTTAGGCGCCATTCACCTCGGTTCTTGGCGCGACGTCCGCGTGGGAGGCGCCAATGCCGCGATGGGGTGGCGCAGTCGTGGCGAGTGTTGGCGCTCCGGCCCCCTCGGGGCCCGCCGCTCACATCTCCGCGATCTCTTCGAGGGACTTCCCCTCGGCCGCGACGCCCAGGATCGCGGCCACCGTGGCCCCGGCCATGAAGAGCACCCCGCCGAAGACGTACCCCATCGCGACGCGCGGGCGGCTGCCCGTCTCGATGAGGGCCCCGAGGATGGCCGGCGCGAAGAGGCCGCCGACCGCCGTGCCGACCGCGTAGAAGAAGGCGATCGCGATCCCGCGGAGCTCCACGGGAAAGAGCTCGCTCACCGTGAGGTACGCGGAGCTCGCCGCGGCCGACGCCACGAAGAACACGCCGCACCAGAGCGCCGTCTGCGAGATCGCCGTCAGCTGCCCCTGCGCGAAGAGCACGCCGGTCACGACGAGGAGCACGCCCGCCGTCGCGTACGAGAGCGCGATCATCGTGCGCCGGCCGATCGTGTCGAAGAACTTCGCGAGGAGGATCGGCCCGAGCAGGTTGCTCGCCGCGAACGGCAAGAGATAGAGGCCCACGTCGAACGGGGGCACCTGGTAGAAGCGCCCGAGGACGAGCGCGTAGGTGAAGAAGATCGCGTTGTACGCGAACGCCTGCGAGATCATCAGCGACAGGCCCAGGATGGTCCGGCGCCGGTGCTGCTCGAAGAGGATGTGCGCGATCTCCCGGAACGTGATGACGCCCCGGGACCGCATGCGCGTGGGCGGCCCGGGCTTCGGGAGCGGGCCCTTGTGCGCCGCGACCGCGGCCTCGATCGACTCGACGACCTTCTCGGCCTCCTCGATGCGGCCGTGGAGGAGGAGCCACCGCGGGCTCTCCGGCAGGTGCCGCCGCACGACGAGCACCGCGCCGCCCAGCGCCGCGCCGAGCACGAACGCGAGCCGCCAGCCGAGGAACACCGGCACGAAGCGCGGGTTGAGGAGCACGAGCGTGCTCGCCGAGCCGAGCGCCGTGCCGATCCAGTACGTGCTGTTCACGACGAGATCGACCCGCCCTCGCACCGACGAGGGCATCAGCTCGTCGATCGCCGAGTTGACCGCGGCGCACTCGCCGCCGATGCCCGCGCCCGTGACCGCCCGGAAGAACGCGAAGCTCGCGAACCCCACCGAGAGCCCCGTCATCAGCGTCGCGGCGAGGTACACGGCCAGCGTCACGAAGAAGAGCTTGCGCCGCCCGAGCGTGTCCGTGAGGCGGCCGAACACCAGCGCGCCGATGATCGCGCCGGCGAGGTACGCGCTCGCCGACGCGCCGATCTGCGAGTCGGTGAGGTGCAGCGTCTGCGGCTCGCGGAGCACGCCGGCGACCGCGCCCACGAGCGTCACCTCGAGCCCGTCGAGGATCCACGTGATGCCGAGCGCCAGCACCGCCCGCGCGTGCCAGCTCGACCACGGCAGGCGGTCGAGCCTCGCCGGCAGGTCGGTCTCGAACCACCCGCCCGCGCCGGCGTGACTCATCCGCGAGGCGGACGCGCTCATCGCTCCATGCCCGGGCTCGGCCGGACTCGGCGCCGCCGGACGAGGGCGAGCGCCAGGAGGAGCCCGCCGCCCGCGAAGGCGCCCGCGCCGCCGCCCGCCCTGCCGATGCCGCAGGTGACCGAGCCGGCCGGCGGGGCCGGCGGGTACGCGTCGCAGATGCCCTCGATGTCGTCGGCCGAGAGCTCGCGCGCGTCGGCCGAGTAGTACGCGTACATGACCGACGTCTCCGCCGTCGCGTGCGCGAGCCCGAGGAAGTGACCGGCTTCGTGGGTGAGGATGGTCTGGAGGTCGAAGCTGCCCTGCGGGGGCGGCTCCACGGTCGTCAGCTTGTGGTCGTGCGAGTTGATCTCGATCTCGGCGTCGAAGAGCACCGCCGAGTCGATGCCGTACGTGACCGTCGTGAGGGCCAGCGTGTTGGCCGGGTCGTCGTACTCCCAGCCGTCGTCGCGAAAGACGATGACGTGGTACGGCTTCGACGCGGAGGCGGCGCACGGGGCGCTGCCGCAGTTGGCGGTCACGGTCGCCGCGTCGACCGGCCCGTCGTCGAAGGTCTTCACGTTGGGCGAGCCGCCGCCCGGGCACGAGACGGCGTTCCAGCGGGCGAACGCCTGGTCGGCCGCGTGCGTGGCGTCGGCGAGATCGATCTGCGAGCTCGCCGCCGAGTCGAGCTCGTAGCCCACTTGCTGATCCCAGAGCCACGCGATCGGGCTGCCTTGCGTCCAGCAGCCGTTCACCGTCGGATCGAACCCCGCGGGCGACGGCGTCGTGGTCGTGCGGCAAAACGCGCCGGCGTCGCGCGAAGCCACGATCCCCAAGACGAGCGCCGCAACGAACGTCCAACGCTGTCCCACGCTCGGGGACTTGCAAGGCTGGGACCTCGCTCGCCCCTGGTCTGGTCGTCACTTCGAATCAGCCCGATCCCTCGCTACGCTCGGGCGTGCGGGCTAGTCGTCCGGGTGCGATTTCAGCCAGTCGCACGCGCGGGTCTCGCCGAGGTCGCATGCGCGGGACATCGCCTTCTGGCTCTTCGCTTCGTCCCTCGTCATCCCGTCCGGCCCGTCGTCGTAGATCACGCCGACGAACGCGCAGGCGCGCGCGTCGCGCCTGTCGCACGCGCCGG
Organism: uncultured delta proteobacterium; assembly: GCA_963797395.1. Classification (GTDB taxonomy): domain Bacteria; phylum Myxococcota_A; class Polyangia; order Polyangiales; family Polyangiaceae; genus Palsa-1150. Next base: position 251,632 of record CAWCPA010000006.1, on the reverse strand, counting down.
TCCACTGCGCCAGCGCGCGGTCGGGGTCGCGCGAGACGCCCGCGTCCTGGGCGGCCATCATCTCCGCGTGCAGGCACCCGTAGATTTCCCCGGCCGCGCACGATTGCCGGTAGAGCGCACGCGCCCGCGCGACGTCGCGCGGCACGCCCTCCCCGCGCTCGGCCATGTACCCGAAGTTCGCGCAGCCGAGCGCCTCGCCCAGGCGGCACGCCTTCAGGAACGCGGCCGACGCGGCCTCGACGTCGCGCCCGACGCCCTCGCCGTACGTGAGCGCGTCGCCGAGGTTGTTGCAGAATCGCGCCTCGGAGAGGTCGCAGCCGCGCCCGAAGGCCTGCACGGCCTTGGGGCGGTCGTGGGGGTAGCCGTCGCGGCCGTAATAGAAGAGGACGCCGACCTGGAAGCACGAGTCTCCCTGCCCCGCGAGGCACGAACGCTCGCCCTCGATGCGCGCCACGAGGTTCGCCGCGTCGTCGATGTCCTTCGCGTGGGCGGCGTCGCCCAGCCATTGCGCCGCGACCGCGCACGCCGTGGCCACACCCCCGTCGCACGCACGGATGAGCATCTCGAGGCCCCGCTTGGGGTCTCGCGCGGTCCCGCGGCCATCGAGCGCCAGGCGCCCGGCGAACGAGCACGCGCGCGCCGAGTCGAGCCCGCATGCCTCGAAGAGCATTCGCGCCACGCAGGCGACGGCGTGCTCGTCCGCCGCCTCGCTCCACGCGGCCAGCGCTCGATCGGCGCACTCCTCCGCGCTCGCCCCCGCGCAGGCCGCGTCGCCCGCGAGCGTGCAGGCCGAGGCCGCGGCCGGCGGGCCGGCGACGTCGGCGTCGCGGCATCCCCCGATGCCGCAGACGGTGCCGCCGGGGCCGACGGGCGAGACGATGGGCGGGGCGCCAGCGCACGCCGCCAGGCAGGTTGCGAGCGCTGCGACGAAGCCCCCGCGCGCCACTAGTGCCACAGCGACAAGGGTACTCGCTTCGCTCGGGCTTGCGGACTAGATCCCAACCATGTCGGATTCGCCGCGCCAGCCCCCCTCGGGGGCGCCCCCCGGACCCCGCATCCCCTCCAGCCGCCCCCCCTCGAACGAGAAGGTCGCCGTCGTCGGCTATGGCCGCTTCGGGGCCGCGTTCGCGCAGCTCTGCCTGGAGGCCGGCGTCGCGGTGCGCGCCGTCGACGAGCACGTGGCCGTCCCGGACGAGCTTCGCGCCGCCTCGCTCGCGGACCTCACGCGCGACGCCACCTTCGTCGTCGTCGCCGTGCCGGTCCCGCGCATGTACGACGCCCTCCTCGCGCTCCGCCCGCACCTCGACCCCTCGCAGATCGTCTTCGACGTCGGCAGCGTGAAGGTCCTCCCCGAGCGGGCGCTGAAGGACGTCCTCGGCGACGCCATCCCCTGGTGCGGCACCCACCCGCTCTTCGGCCCCCTGAGCCTCGCGCGCGCGGAGCGGCCGCTGCGCGTCGTCCTCTGCCCGGCGCTGGCGCACCCGCAGGCGGCCGAGCGGACGCGCGCCTTCTACGAGAGCATCGGCTGCGAGGTCGTCGTGCAGACCTCCGACGGCCACGACCGCGTGATGGCCCACACCCACGCGCTCACGTTCTTCGTCGCCAAGGGCATGATCGACGCGGGCGCCGCCACCGACGTGCCGTTCGCCCCCGCGAGCTTCCAGGCCCTCGCGCGCACCATCGAGACCGTGCGCGCCGACGCGGGCCACCTCTTCGCCGCCATCGCGCGCGACAACCCGTTCGCGCCCGAGGCCCGCAAGGAGCTCGTGCGCTCGCTCGCCGCCCTCGACGCCGCCCTCGACGCCGAGGCCCGCGAGCACGCCGCCGCGCAGGAGACGGGCGCGATCGAGCCCGAGCCGATCAGCATTCCCGACCTCGGCAAGCGCTCCCCCGAGCTGAAGGAGACGCGCGAGCACATGGACGCCATCGACCAGGAGATTGTCCGCCTCCTCGGCCAGCGCATGCAGCTCTCCAAGCGCGCGGCGCGCGCCAAGGCCGCCATCGGGGCCCCGGTGCTCGACGGGGCGCGCGAAACGGACGTCCTCGCGACCCGAAAGCGGTGGGCGGCGGCGTCCCGCATCGACCCCGACGCGGTGGCCGACGTGTTCCGGGCCATTCTGACGATGTCGCGCCGCGGGCAGGTCTGAGCACGACCCGGCGCGAAGCCGAAACGACGCCGCAACGCGGCTTCGGGTAGGGTGCACCCACCTTGAGCATCCGCGTCGCTCTCCACCATACGACTCGCTACTCGTACGACCGGTACGTCACGCCTGCGCCGCACGTCGTTCGGCTGCGACCCGCGCCGCACTCGCGCACGCCCATCCTGTCGTATTCCCTCAAGGTGCAGCCCGAGGAGCACTTCCTCAACTGGCAGCAAGACCCGTTCGGCAACTACGAGGCGCGCCTCGTCTTCCCCAAGCCGGCGAAGGAGCTCGTCTTCGAGGTCGACCTCGTCGCCGACATGACGGTCATCAACCCGTTCGACTTCTTCCTCGAGAAGGAAGCCGAGACGTACCCCTTCGTCTACACGCCCGCGCTTCGCCGCGACCTCGAGCCGTACCTCCGGGCCGGATTGTTCGGGCCGAAGTTCGCCGATTTCGTGGAGCACGCCCGCTCGCGCGTCGCGGGCTCCGGCCGGCGCATGGTCGACGTGCTGGTCGACCTGAACCGCAACGTGCAGCAGAAGCTCCGCTACGACATCCGCATGGAGCCGGGCGTCTTCCCGCCCGAGGAGACCCTCGAGCGCGGCCACGGCTCGTGCCGCGACTTCGCGTGGCTGCTCGTGCAGACGCTCCGGTCCCTCGGGCTCGCGGCGCGCTTCGTGTCCGGGTACTCCATCCAGCTCCGCGCCGACGAGAAGCCGCTCCGCGGCCCGGCGGGCGTCGAGCGCGACTCCACCGACCTGCACGCCTGGGCCGAGGTCTTCCTCCCCGGCGCGGGCTGGGTGGGGCTCGACGCGACGAGCGGCCTGATGGCCGGCGAGGGGCACATCCCGCTCGCGTGCACGCCCGACCCCGAGACCGCGGCGCCCATCACGGGCAGCTTCGGGTGGGCCAAGCTCTCCGAGGACGACAAGGTCGAGGAGAAGTTCGGCTTCACGATGTCCGTGCAGCGCGTGTACGAGTCGCCGCGCGTCACGGCGCCGTACACCGACGACGCGTGGAACGAGATCCTCTCGCTCGGCCGGCAGGTCGACACCGCGCTCACCGCGGGCGACGTGCGCCTCACGATGGGCGGCGAGCCCACGTTCGTCGCCGACGGCGACCGCGAGGCCCCCGAGTGGAACACCGAGGCGCTCGGGCCCACCAAGCGCCGGTACGCGACGGACCTGGTCCGGCGCCTCTACAACCGCTTCACGCCGCACGGCCTCCTCCACGAGGGCCAGGGCAAGTGGTACCCGGGCGAGCCGCTGCCCCGGTGGGCGCTCTCGGTGTACTTCCGCAAGGACGGCTTGCCCCTCTGGCACAACGCGGACCTCTTCGCGAAGGCCGGCCCCGGGAGCGACGGCGCCAACGACGCCGCCGCGTTCGTCGCGGCGCTCGCGCGGGAGCTCGGCGTCGACGGCAAGTCGGCCCTGCCCGCGTACGAAGACGCCTGGTACCACCTCTGGCGCGAGCGCCGGCTGCCGACCAACGTCGACCCGCACGAGTCCAAGCTCGAGGATCCCGTCGAGCGCGCGCGCCTGGCTCGCGTCTTCGAGCAGGGCCTCGCGAGCATCGTCGGCTACGCGCTGCCGCTCCGGCGCGGGTGGGTCGACGGCCAGCGCGCCTGGCAGACAGGCCGATGGTTCCTCCGGCCCGAGCGGCTCTATCTCATCCCCGGCGACTCGCCGATGGGCTACCGCCTGCCGCTCGACTCGCTGCCTTGGGCCGTGCCGGGCGACAAGGACACCATTCACCCGCCGGACCCCTTCCGGGAGCTCGATCCGCTGCCGCCCCCGCGCGAGCGCGTCAGCCCGCGCATGCGCCACCCGCTGCCCGGCGCGCCGCTCGACGCCGAGCCCGCCGCGCCGAAGCCCTTCGAGTCGGTGGCCGGCCTCGTGCGGAGCGCGCTCTGCGTCGAGCCGCGCGAGGGCGTGCTCCACGTGTTCCTGCCGCCCGTCGAGAGCGTCGAGGACTACCTCGATCTCTGCGCGTGCCTCGAGGCGACCGCCGACCAGCTCCACAAGCGGATCCGCATCGAGGGCTACCCGCCGCCGAACGATCCGCGCCTCGGGCGCCTCCAGGTCACGCCCGATCCCGGCGTCATCGAGGTCAACATCCACCCGGCCGCGAGCTGGGAGGAGCTGGTCTGGAACACCACGGTCCTCTACCAGGAGGCCAAGAACACCGAGCTCCGCGCCGACAAGTTCATGCTCGACGGCCGCCACTGCGGCACCGGCGGCGGCAACCACGTCGTCCTCGGCGGCGCCACGGCGGCCGACAGCCCGCTGCTCCGCCGGCCGGACCTGCTGCGCAGCCTGGTCGGCTACTGGCTGAACCACCCCTCGCTCTCGTACATGTTCTCGGGCCTCTTCCTCGGCCCGACCAGCCAGGCGCCGCGCGTCGACGAGGCGCGCGACGACAGCATGTACGAGATCGAGCTCGCCTTCCGGCAGCTCGAGGCCAACGCCAAGCAGCACGGCTACACGCCGCCGTGGCTCGTCGATCGGATGTTCAGGAACCTCCTCATCGACGTGACCGGCAACACGCACCGCGCCGAGTTCTGCATCGACAAGCTCTACAGCCCCGACAGCGCCTCGGGCCGGCAGGGCCTCCTCGAGCTGCGGTCCTTCGAGATGCCGCCGCACGAGCGCATGAGCCTGACCCAGCAGCTCCTCGTGCGCGCGCTCGTCGCCAAGTTCTGGCAGCAGCCGTACCGGGCGAAGCAGGTCCGCTGGGGCACCGAGCTCCACGACCGCTTCATGCTGCCCACGTTCATCCGCGCCGACTTCGACGACGTGCTCGACGACCTGCGCGAGTCGGGCTTCCGCTTCGACCCGCGGTGGTTCGACCCGCACCACGAGTTCCGCTTCCCGCTGCTCGGCTCGATCGAGGCGAAGGGCGGCCTGGTCCTCGACCTTCGCACGGCCATCGAGCCGTGGCACGTGCTCGGCGAGGAGACGACCGGCGGCGGCACGGCGCGGTACGTCGACTCCTCGGTCGAGCGGGTCGAGGTCCGCGTCCGCGGCATGGTCGACCCGCGGCACGTCATCGCCTGCAACGGGCGCGCGGTGCCTCTCCAGCCCACCGGCACGCGCGGCGAGCGCGTCGCGGGCGTGCGCTACCGGGCTTGGCGGCCGCCCTCGGCGCTGCACCCCACCATCCCCATCCACACGCCGCTCGTCTTCGACGTCATCGACACGTGGAACGAGCGCGCCATCGCCGGCTGCACGTACCACGCGGCTCACCCCGGCGGCCGGGCGGTCGACACCTTTCCGCAGAATAGCTTCGAGGCCGAGAGCCGCCGCACCGCTCGCTTCTACGCGTTCGGCCACACGCCCGGCCGTTCCCCGGCGCCGCCTTCCGCGTATAATCCGGAGTTCCCGTTCACGCTCGATCTGAGACGGTGATCGGCAGCCGGAGCCCTCGTGGTAGAAGCGCGCGATTCTGCGGAATGGCCTTGGCGGTACTCGGCCCCGCAGAGGCCCGAGGCCTACGACGAGCTGTTCGATCCCGACGGCGCGCCGCGGCCCGACTGGGCGCCGCTGGTCGGGCAGCTCGGCGCGCTCGGGCCTGACGAGCTGCGTCGGCGGGCCGACGAGGCGCGCCGGCTGCTGCACGAGCGCGGCGTCAGCTACGACGTCCAGGGCGATCGCGAGGGCGCGGCGCGTCCGTGGAACCTCTCGCCCATCCCGGTGGTCTTCGGCCCCTCGACCTGGGAGCCGCTCGCCGCGGGCCTGGCGCAGCGCGCGCGCCTGCTCGACCTGGTCCTCGCGGACCTGTACGGGCCGCAGCGGATCCTCGCCGAGGGCCTCCTGCCCCCGGAGCTCGTCTTCGCGCACCCGGGCTTCCTGCGGCCGTGCGCCGGGATCGTGCCGATACGTTCGCAAGCGAACGAATTTGCGTCCTCAGGCCGCTTTTTGCCGCTCTATTCGGCGGACGTCGTCCGCGACGCCCGGGGCAGCTTCGCCGTCCTGGGCGACCGCCCGCAGTCACCCTCCGGCGTGGGGTACGCCCTCGAGAACCGCATCGTCCTCTCGCGGTCGCTGCCCGAGGTCTTCCGCGACTGCGGCGTCCAGCGCCTCGCCTCGTTCTTCCGCGCGATGCAGCAGCTCCTCCGCGAGGTCGCGCCGCGCGGCCGCGACAACCCGCTCGTCGTCCTGCTCACGCCGGGCCCGTACAGCGCGACGTACTTCGAGCAGGCTTTCCTCGCCCAGTACCTCGCCCTCACGCTCGTGCGCGGCGAGGACCTCGTCGTCCGCGACGCGCGCGTCTACCTGAAGACGCTCGGCGGCCTGAAGAAGGTCGACGTCATCTTGCGGCGCGTGAACGACGACTTCTGCGACCCCCTCGAGCTCCGGCCCGACTCGTTCCTCGGGGTCCCGGGCCTCGTCGAGTCGGTGCGCGCCGGCGAGGTCGCGGTCGTCAACCCGCTCGGCAGCGGCGTCGCGCAGACGTCGGCGATGCTCCCGTTCCTGCCGGGGATTTGTCGCCGCCTCCTCGGCGAGGACCTCGCGCTCCCCTCGGTGCCCACGCACTGGTGCGGCGACCCGCGCTCGCTGGCCCTCGTGCTCGAGCGGCTCGGGGAGCTGGTGATCAAGCCCGCGTTCCCCTCCGGTCCCACCGAGCCCGTCTTCGGGCGCCAGCTCTCCGCCGAGGCGCTCGGCGAGCTGCGCGCGCGCATCGAGGCCGAGCCGCGGCGGTTCGTCGCCCAGGAGCACGTCGAGCTGTCGGTCGTCCCGTCGTTCGCGGGCGCCGCCGGCGACGAGCTCTCGCCCTCCCCGTTCTGGATGCGCGCGTACGCGGTGGTCTCGAGCGACGGCTACAAGGTAATGCCCGGCGCGCTCTCGCGCATCGGGGCGGGCGCCGAGGGCGGTCCGCCGGGGCAGGTCGAGAGCAAGGACACGTGGGTCTCGTCGCCCGGTCCGGTGCAGATCCTGAGCCTCCTGCCCCCGCCCACGGCGCCGGTGGAGCTCTCGCGAGACGAGGCCGACCTCCCGAGCCGCGTCGCGGACAACCTCTTCTGGCTCGGGCGGTACATGGAGCGCGCGCAGTCCACCGCGCGCCTCGCGCGCACCCTCGCCGTGCGCCTCTCCGACCAGAGCGGCGCCAGCGACGCCGACTGGACCGCCGACGTCGACCCGCTCCTGCGCATGCTCGAGGCGCAGACATACGTGCGGCGCCTCCTCGAGATGACCGCGCCGCGCCCGAACGGCGACGCCAACGGCAAGGGGAACGGCCACGGCCACGACGCGCGCGACGGCGCCCTCACGCGGCCCATCGAGCGCTGGCTCCTCGCGGCGGTCTTCGAAGCGCAGCCGACGGGGACGCTCCGGGCCACGGTCTCCGAGACGCACCGCGTGGCGCGGACGCTCCGCGACTGGCTCTCGCTCGACGCGTGGCGCTCCGTCGCGCACCTCGAGCAGGAGCTCCGGCGCCCGCTCGGGGCGAGCGATCCGAGCGCGCTGCGCGGCCTCGTGGACCTGCTGAACCGCGCGCTCACCCTGCTCGTCGCGCTCGAGAGCCTGATCGCCGAGAGCATGACGCACGGCCAGGCCTGGCGCTTCCTCGACATCGGGCGCCGCCTCGAGCGCGCCGCGAGCGTCCTCGGCCTCCTGCGCAACGGGCTCGGCGCGCCGTCGCCGCGCGAGGGCCCCGTGCTCGAGGCGCTGCTCGAGGTGACCGCCAGCACGACGACGTACCGCAGGCGCTACCTCGCCACCCTCCAGGTCGCGCCGGTCGTGGACCTCCTGCTCTGCGACGAGACCAACCCGCGCTCGGCGCTCTTCCAGATGGAGGCGATCGCGGCGCACGTCGACGTCCTGCCGCACGGCGTGAACATGCCGCGGACGCCCCAGCAGAAGATCGTCCTCTCCGCCCTCACCGAGCTGCGCCTGGCCGACGTCACGGATCTCTGCGACTCCGCCGAGATGCGCGAGCGCCGCGGCCTGATCTCGCTGCTCGAGCGCGTCGCCGCGTCGCTGCCGGCGCTGTCCAACTCGCTCTCGGCGGCGTACTTCGACCACGCCGTCTTCTCCGCATGAAGCTCCGCGTCGTCCACAAGACCACCTACCAGTACGCGGAGCCGGTCGCCTCGTCGCAGCACGAGGCGCACCTCGCCCCGCGCGACGGCCGCACCCAGGCGTGCCTCGCGCACCAGGTCCGCATCTTCCCCGTCCCCGGCACGACGCGCGAGCGGCGCGACTACTTCGACAACCGCACGCTGTACTTCGGAATCCACGAGACCCATCGCTCGCTCGAGGTAGAGGCCGAGAGCGAGATCCTGGTGCGCGAGCGCGAGCGCTCGCTCCTCCTCGACAAGAGCTCGTGGGAGGCGGTCCGCGACCTGGTCGCGACCGACCGGCAGGCCGAGTCGCTCGCCGCGTACGAGTTCGTGTTCGACTCGCCGTACGTGACCCGCGCCCACCGCGGCCTCTTCGAGTTCGCGGAGCCGTCGTTCGCCCCGGGCCGCCCGCTCCTCGAGGCCGTCGCCGAGCTGACGGAGCGCATCTTCAAGGAGCTCACGTACGACACGACCGCGACGGAGACCTCCACCCCGCTGTCCGACGTGGTCGCGCAGCGGCGCGGCGTCTGCCAGGACTTCGCGCACTTCCAGATCGGTTGCCTCCGCGCCATGGGCCTGCCGGCGCGCTACGTGAGCGGCTATCTCTCGACCACGCCCCCGCCCGACCGCCCGCGCCTCATCGGCTGCGACGCGTCGCACGCGTGGATCTCGACGTACCTGCCCACGGTCGGCTGGGTCGACTTCGACCCCGTGAACAACCTGATGCCGGAGGACCGCCACGTGACCGTGGCCTACGGCCGCGACTACGGCGACGTGACGCCCGTGCGCGGGGTGCTGGTCGGAGGCGGCCGGCACATCGTGCACGTGTCCGTCGACGTCGCGCCGATCGACGAGGACGAGTCGCCCGCCGGTCGCGACCATCTGGCGTAAGCTGCCGGATTCTTCGACGAGACCGTCCCTCTCGGCGAATCATCCTAGAACGGTGGCCATGCCGAAGTTCCCCCCGCTCTCCGTCCTCGACCTCTCGCCGATCGTGCAGGGCGCGACCGCCTCGGGCGCGCTCCTCAACACGCTCGACCTCGCCCGGCACGCCGAGCGCTGGGGATTCCGGCGCTTCTGGCTCGCCGAGCACCACAACATGCCCGGCATCGCCAGCGCCGCGACGTCCGTCGTCATCGGGCACGTCGCCGGGGGCACCTCGACCATCCGCGTCGGCGCCGGCGGCATCATGCTCCCGAACCATGCCCCGCTGGTCATCGCCGAGCAGTTCGGCACGCTCGAGGCCCTCTACCCGGGCCGCATCGACCTCGGCCTCGGCCGCGCGCCCGGCACCGACGTGATCACGGCGAGGGCGCTCCGGCGAGGCCTCGGGGGCCCCGACGGGTTCCCGCAGGACGTGCTCGAGGTGCTCGCCTACTTCGGCGAGCCGAACGGCCCGGTGCAGGCGGTGCCCGGGGCCGGCCTCGGGGTTCCCGTCTGGATCCTGGGATCGAGCACCTTCGGGGCTCGCCTCGCCGCGCAGCTCGGCCTGCCGTACGCCTTCGCGTCTCACTTCGCGCCGACCGACATGGCCGAAGCCGTGGAGATCTACCGGCGCAGCTTCCGCCCTTCCCCTCATCTCGAGGCGCCGCACCTCATGCTGGCCCTCAACGTGTTCGCCGCCGACTCCGCCCTCGAGGCCCACCGCATCATGACCTCCCTGCAGCAGGCGTTCGTGGCCCTGCGCCGGGGCGCGCCCGTCCCGCTGCCGCCGCCCGTCGAGAGCATGGAAGGCCGCTGGACGGAGGCAGAGCGGGGGCAGCTCCAGCGCCTCCTCTCGTGCTGCGTGGTGGGAAACCCCGACGACGTGCGCGCCGGGATGACCGCCTTCGTCGAGCGCTGGAAGCCCGATGAGCTCATCGTGACGGCGCAGGCGTTCGACCACGCCGCGCGACTGCGGTCCTTCGAGAATCGTCAGCGAGGTGGGGATTCGCGGCGCGTGATCGGCGAGGCGCGAGACCGGTTCAACGGCGAACGGTCCCCGCGAGGTCCGCGACGGCCTTGAGCAGCGCCGAGGGCTCGACCGGCTTGGTCATGTGCAGGTTGAAACCCTCCACGAGCGCGCGCTTTCTATCCTCGTTGCGAGCGAAGGCCGTGAGGGCGATGGCCGGGATGTTCTTCTTGTCCTCGGCGGCGAGCGTGCGTACCTGCCGGATGAGGAAGTAGCCGTCGTCGTCGGGCATCCCGATGTCCGAAACGATGACGTGTGGCGTGTAGGTCTCGAGCTCCTTCAGGGCTTCCGCAGCGCTGCCAACCGCGCGGACCTCCGTTCCGGACTTTTCGAGCAAATACGAGACGAGTTCACGGGCGTCCGGTTCGTCGTCCACGACGAGCACCCGGACGCCCTGGAGTGCGCTCGGCGGTCCCTCCGCGAGGGCCTGGCCCCTCGTCGCCGGCACGCGGGGGATGCCCACGGTCGTCGAAACCAGAGGGCTGATGGGGAGGCGGACGACGAACGTGGCGCCTTTGCCCAACCCCGGGCTGCGCGCCTCGATGGAGCCTCCGTGCATCTCCACGATGTGCTTCGCGATGGAGAGCCCGATCCCCAGTCCTCCGTGCCCTCGCCCCGGGCCAGTCTCGGACTGCCGGAACCCCTCGAACACGTGAGGCAGGAACTCGGCGGAGATGCCCGCGCCGCTGTCCGTCACGACCAACTGGAGATCGGACTCGATGCGTTCGACACGCACCTTGACGACGCCGTTCTTCGGCGTGAATTTCACGGCGTTCGCGAGGAGGTTCCAGACCACCTGCTGAAGTCGGCCTACGTCGCCTCGCATGATCGCGTCGTTCCGCTCGACCTGCAGCTCGAGCTTGATGCGTTTGGCGTCCGCCGCGGGGCGCACGCTCTCGACCGCCATCTCGACGACGTCGTTCAGATCCACCTGGGCCGCGGTGAGTCGAATCGTCCCCGTGATCACGCGGCTGATGTCGAGGAGATCCCCGACGAGCTGATTGAGCGCATTCGCGCTGCGCAAGCACACGGCGAGCGCATGCTCGCGTTTGACCTCGGGCAGCGCCCCCTCGCGGATCAAGTTGAGCCACCCGACGATGGAGTTGAGCGGCGTCCGGAGCTCGTGCGAGACCATGGCCACGAACTCGTCCTTCGCGCGCGTCAACGCTTCGACCCGCGAGCGCTCTTTCTGGGACGCCGCGTACAGGTGGGCGTTGTCGATCGCCACCGCCGCTCTCCGCGCGAGCTCCTCGATCAGCGTCGAAATCGGACGGACCGTACCGGCGTGGAGAATCGCTCCAGGCGAGGGTGATGGTGCCGAAGACGGCGGATTGAACACGGAGGGGCACGACGATCAAGGAGCGAGGCCCGAGCCGACGAAGGAGGGCGAGGTGCTCGGGCGAGCGCGCGATGCGCTCGAGCACCCCGGCGGGCATTTCTTCGGTGAGCTGCGACTCGCCGGTGCGGAGGACGGCAGGGTGCCCGAAATCGGACTCCACGTCGGGGGGGAACCGCTCGAGGATCTCGCGCAAGGCGAGGGTCGTCGCGGGGTTCACGCTCGCCACCGGGGTCTCGTCGGGGGAAGAGCCATCGAGGAGGACGGCGCACCAATCGGCGAGGTTGGGGACGATGAGGCCCGTGAGGCGAGCGAGCGTGGACGCGTAGTCGAGCGAGGACGCCAAGAGCTGCCCCGCCTGCGCGAGGAACTCGAGGTCCTGCCTCTGCTTGCTCAATTCGGCGTCCCGGTAGCGACCGTACTCCGCCGTGGCTTCCGCGACGCCTACGTTGAGGCATTTCGCCAGCACCTCGAATTCGTCGATGGTCGGCGACGCGCTGGCCGCCTTCGCGGTCTCCATGATGGCGTGGCGCAAGATGCCGTACTCACGAACGAGCGCGTCGAGATCGTAGCCCAGGGTCCATCGCTGCTCCCCGTGCTGGCGAGCGGTCTCGCTGGTGTCGACGGCGTCCTGGCTCAACCGGACGGCCTCCCCCCGCGTGAGCTCGGCCACGACTTCGTCGAGGAACCTGGGGATGTGGTTGACGAGGACCGCGCGCGTGGCCCCCGGAGGAGAGAGGTCCTTGCGCTGGACCTCGGCGACGAAGCGCGAGACGATTTGATCGCGATGGTCGCGGAGAAGGTCGGCGAGGCTCGGCATCGTCACGCGCTGTCCTTGGGGTTCCCGCGCCGCCGAGTCCATACGGTCGACGCCAACCATTCTCGCCCCGGCTCGCCCGGCCGAGCACCGCCGGACTGGCAACCGAGCATGAACGCGAGCTCGTACTTCACTTCCGGTTCCGCCGCCTCTTCCTTGGAGGAGCGTTTCCGCCGACGAGGAGCTCGAGCTTGCATTCGGTCGCGTCCAGCGCATGTTTCAGTAAGAGGCGGACGACGTCCGCGCGGGTGACCTCCAGGCCGTGCGCCCGAATGCTCTCCGCACAACCCTCGAGACGTTCGACGAGGCCCTCCGGGAGGCGGAACGAGAACTGTTTTGCGGCTTCCTGGGTCATGGAGCGGGCCTTTCTCTGTGGATACCCCGAACGTCACCCATCGTCACCCACGCCGACCGAAGCACGGGCAGTGCCAGAGGGTGCCTGAAGGAACCCGTGCAGGGCTCACGGGGTTCCGACGTGCCAGGCGCGCCTCGCGCCGAGCAAAGCGGACACAGCCGCGCCTCGACGCGTCATCCCCCGGGTCCAGCGCGAATCCCTCGCGTCTCGGGCATCCGAAACTGGAGGAGCGCAAACGCCGACGCGGCCAAGGCCGCGAGCAGCAGGAACCCGGCGTGAAATCCGAGCCGGCGCACGACACCTCCGGCGACGACCTGACTCAGCGAGGCGCCGACGCCGACCGCGGTGTTGATCGCTCCCAGCGTCACGTTGAAGCGCCCCGTCCCCTGCGTCAGATCGGCGATGACGAGCACCGAGACCACACCGAAGAGCCCGGCCCCGACTCCGTCGAGCACCTGGAAGGAAATCAGCAAGAGGGGGGTGCTCGTCAAAGTGTAGAGGATGCCGCGAATCGGGAGCACCCCGAACGCAATCCTTCAGGACGTCGAGCGGCGTCGCTGGCCGCCTCGCCGAGCCATCGTCGGTTCCGCCTCGTGCCAGGTCGTGATCAATCTCACCAGGGCGTACGAGCGTCAGCGCGAGGACCGTCGGAACGACGAGGGCCACCACGAAGAAGAAGATGCTTCGGTTCGAGACGAAGTAGCCGAGGAGCCCCATGGATACGGCGGCGACGACGTTCCCCGCCGAGTTGAACGTCTGGTTCCGACCCTGCCGCGCGTCGAACGACGGGCGTCCGACGAGACCGAGGGAGATCGCGCACACGCACGGAACGAAGACGCTCGAGGTCCCGCCGATGAGGATCTGCGCGCCGATGACGGGCCACAGCGAGGGAACCACCCGATGATCAAGGAGCCCATCGCGAGCGCGAGCGCGGCTCCGCCGATCAGGGCACGCTTCGACCGAACACGATCGACGAGCCACCCTGCGGGAGTCTGGGTCACGATCCCGCGATGCCTCCGATGGTGAGCGCGAGGCCCACGCGCGCCACGTCCCACCCGTAGCCGGCCAGATAGATGGCCAGAAACGGACCGACGCCGGCCTGCACGTCGGCGAGGAAGAAGTTCAGCCCGTCGAGCCCGCGAAGGCTTCTGGATGAAGGCCGAGCATCCGTCACGTGCCGTACATCGCGGGGGGAACCATGGGATGCGCCGCGGCGAGAGGGTCCTCCTCGACGAATCATCGGGCGCGGAGGCGGACCTTTGCAACCTACGAGACGAGCTCCATCGTCGCCTCGGCCGCCGGCGCGTACCCGGCGTCCCGCAAGATGCGAATGACCGTCGTCGCCCCGGCCTTCGCGTTCCTCCGCACGCCCACCGGCAACTGGCCATGGGCGGCCTCCAGGGCGTCCGGAGCCTCCTCGAAGAGCGCCGCCACGAGCGTCGCGGCTTGCCGAAGGTCCTTGGTCCGCTTCTCGCTGGTCGCCGTCCGGACCTGGGAGACGTACATCTTGTGCCAGGCGAGTCGCTCGGCGCGAGGCACTCGCACGGGTACGGCCGCGTCGCGCCCGAGGACGACGCTCCCCACGGTCTCCTCGAGGAGATACGCGAGATGGGGCAGCGCCATCGCGTGCGCATCGAGCTCCGGCACCGGCGCGGTCGTCACGGCGCGGCCGCGCGCCGGGACGAGCAAGTCGACGCGAAGGCGATCGGCGCCGCGAGCCTTGAACGAGGTCGTGGGAGCTTGGCCGAGGCCTGGAACGGGGAACAGCGGGACCATCGACGCCGCGAGGACCTCCTCGAAGCGCACCGCCTCCGGGAGGCGAAGGCTTTCCCCGCGAGCGATGTCGATGTCTTCGGTACGAAACGAGGCCGCGCGCACGCCGAGGTCGTTGATTGCGACCGCGTAGGCGTGGGAGCCCACGAGGACGGCGCCGCCCCGGAACAGATGGCCATTCGCCATCGCGCCGAGGAGGGCGGTCGTCCGCGCATCGACGCGCACGTAGCCCTGCTGCCCGAGCATGCGAAGCTCGCGCGAGAGGGCCGTGCTGGCCGCGATGCGTTCGCGCGCCGCCTGCGCACGGTCCTCGGCGGTCCGGTCGCCCACGGGGCCCAGGTACTCGGCGGCCTTGCGGCCCCGCGTGTCATAGAACTGGCGGTAGTAGAAGGGGCGGTCCTTGACCTGCCGTATCCCCACGGACCCGGGGCTCCCCGACGGGACGGCCGGCTGCTCGGACGCCTCGCGCTTGACCTCGGCATAGGCGGTCTGCAGGGCGAGCGGGTGTCGCGTGAAGAGCGCCGCCATCGGGGGTTGTTCTCTACTATGGCATCGTAGAGAACAACCGCCAGCGCTCCCTCACGCGCGCTCGAACACCAGGTCGACGTCGCCCGAGACGCTGCCCATCGGCGTGTACGTGTGGCGCGCTTCGTAGTCGTGCTTCAGCCGGATGCGGCCGCGGCGCAGCACGGCGTGCCAGAAGGCCTTCACCTCGAGCGTGGCGAGCTGCAGGCCGATGCACGCGTGGGCGCCCGCGCCGAAGGGCATGAAGAGCCCCGGCTTCTTCTTGTCTTCGGCGCGCGCGGCGGAGAAGCGATCGGGATCGAAGGTGCGCGGGTTCGTCCACCAGCTTGCGTCGCGCTGGGCCGGTCCGATCATCCCGAAGGCATAGGTGCCGGCGGGGACGGCGAACCCGCCGAGCTCGAGGTCGCGCAGCGCGCACCGCGGGATGCCGCTGATGATCGGGTAGAAGCGCAGCGTCTCCTTCCAGACCCGGTCGGTGACCTCGAGGGCCTGGACTTGCTGGAGACCGAGGGGCCCAGGTCCCGCGTCCATGGCCTCTTGCCGGAGGCGCTCCTGCCAGTCGGGGTGCCTGGCGAGCAGGTACGCCATGCTCGTGATGCCGGCCGAGGTCGTGTCGAACGCGCCGAGCATCACCCCCACGAACTGCCCGACCAGGGTCTCGTCGTCGCTCCAGTCCGCGGGGAGCGTCTCGGAGCAGAGGCGGCTGAAGAAATCGGCGCCGCCGCGGGCTCGCCGCTCGGGGATCATCGCGACGAGCGCCTCGAACATCGTGCGGTGACCGCGCAGGGAGCGCCGCCAGGTCGGGCTCAGCCATCGGTTCTTCACGACGGCGTAAGGGCCCGACCAGGTCTCGCGGAGGGCCCGATCGAGCATCGGTCCGTTGGCGACGTCGCCGAGGAAGATCCGGGAGGAGACCGACGCCAGGAGGGCCCGGACCTCCTTCTTGAACGGGGCCTCGCCGCGGGCGAGCCACCCTTCGGCCGCCTGCTCGATGAGGGGGCTGGCCGCCGACAGGTAGCTCGCGAGCGCCGCCGGGGCGAAGGCGGGCTGCAGGACCCGTCGCGCATCCTTGTGCACCTCGAAGTCGATCGTCCCCAGAGACTCCCGGAGCCCGATTCCGTCGAAGAACGACTTCCAGGCCAGGGCCGCGGACCAGGCTTGATCGCCGTTGCGCGCGAGGCGGGAGACGAGCTCGGGATCGCAGACGAGCACCGCCTCGCCCAGCCGGAAGGGTACGCGGCTCACGGGGCCGTAGCGCGCGACGTGGTCCGAGACGGCGTCGGCGCCCCGGCTCATGAAGTCGCGGATCCAGCGGACGGACTGGATCCATCCGCCCCGCCTCCCCGGGAGGTGATCGAGCCCGCGGGTCACCGGCGGCGTTCGCGCGGGCCTGGCCACGTCGCCCGCCAGGCGGGCGATGGCGGGGTCGACGGTGACGCTCGTCTCCGGAGCGCCGGGCGCACGAGGCGTTCCAGCTGCAGCGACCATGATTCCCCCTTCCGAAGGTGCTGCCAGCTAAAGCACCCGAAGCGCGTCGGGCGCCATAGTCAATTGTTGTTGGATGGCTCGCTACTTCGGCACGTCGGGCACGACCACGCCGCAGTTGGTGAACGCGAGGTTCGTGTCGGCGCGAAAGTGCGAGCCGTCGGGCTTGCGCTCGGCGTTGAAGAGGTCGAGCGGGTACGTCGTGCCCTTCGTGAGGCCGAGCGAGTCGAGCTCGACCTCTCCCGACGACGCCGAGTGCAGGCCGCCGAGGTCCACCGCCAGCTTGCCGTCGATGAAGACCCAGACGTCGTCGTCGCCGGTGAAGGTGAAGGTCTCGCCGCCCCCGTACGTGAACTGGAGGTGCACCTCGGTGGTGAAGCCGAAGTTGTGCTGCTTGCCGTCCTCGCCGGTCGCGTTGTTGCCCCAGCCCGCGTTGTCGAGCGGGAAATAGAGCTCGCTGTCGAAGGTGTACACGCCGCCGTTGGGCACGAACTGGAGGTAGACGAGGTACGGCTTGTTGACGTTCGGCGTGTACCGGTACCACTGGTCGTAGTTGGCCTGCGTCGTGAGCTGCTGGCCGCTCGGGCACTGGACGCTGAACGCGGGCGTCCCGTCGCCGCAGTTGCCCGCGTAGACGGGCTTCTGGTCGGAGCCGAGGGCGCTCTGCACGAGGCCCGTGGTGGGCCCGAACGTGCCGGAGAAGACGCCGAAGTCGGGGTGGCCGGTGTCGTTGTCGTCGGACTGGTTCTTGAAATCGCGGACGACGCCGACGACGAGGCTGCAGTTGGAAGAGCCGCTGTTCACGGGGCTTCCCGCGTCGACGGCGGCGCCTTCGAGGGAGGCGCCGAGCGCGTAGCCGCCCTTCTCGGTCGCGACGAAGTTCGCAGGCAGGATCACGCCGCCGTCGGAGCCATAGAGCGGACCCCCGCCCCCGCCGCCGTCGGAGCTCGCGAAGCCGCCGGAGCTCGAGCCGCTCGACGTGAAGCCCGTGGGCGCGTCGCCGCCGCCGCCCGCGTCGTCGCTCTGCTCGTCTTGCTCGAGGGCGTGATTCCCGCTCCCGCAACCGACGATCGCCACCCCGAGCGCGCATGCGCCGATCAGCCGCTTGATCATGCGCGCCCGATTCTACCCCCCGCCGCCGGCGCGGCCCGCTCTCCCGCGCGTCTCAGCGGTTGACGAGGCGCTCGAAGCGCTGCACCGCGCGCTCGAGGGTCGGCATCTCCGGCCCGAACGAGAAGCGCACGTAGTTGCGGAAGCGCGAGGTGTGGCCGGGGCGGCGCTTGCCGGGGTTCACGTCGAAGAACTCGCCCGGCACGACGATGACCTTCTCCTCCAGGGCGGCGCGGAAGAAGCCCATGCCGTCGCTCGAGCGGCGCGGGCAGCTGGTCGACGCACCCCCAGATGTAGAACGTGCCCTCGGGGACGCGGTCGATGCGGACGCCGAGGCGACCGAGCTGCGAGAGCAGGTAGTCGCGCTTGACGCGGAACGCGGCCTGGATGGCCTTCGTCTCGGCGATGACGTGGTCCTCCGCGAGGAGCGGGATGGCCGCGCGCTGGAGCGGCTTGCTGCCGCCGCCGTCGAGGAAGGAGCCGGCGCTCGAGAGGGCCTCGATGATGTCCTTCGGGCCCACCGACCAGGTGACGCGCCACCCGGGGTAGCGCCAGTTCTTGGTGAGGCCGTCGAAGAGGAGGATCGGATCGCGATCGACGTCCTCGACGTAGCGCGCGGCGCTCTCGACCGGCAGGCGGCCGGGCGGCGAGCGATAGACGTAGTGCGAATAGAACTCGTCGAGGAGGAGCGTGCAGTCGAGCTCGCGCGCGACGCCGACCCAGCGCTCGAGCTCCTCGCCCTCGACGAGCTTGCCGGTCGGGTTGCACGGGTTGCAGAGGAGGATGGCGCCGAAGCCGCGGCCGGTGATCTCGCGGCGCAGGTCGTCGGCCGCGAACGCGTACCCCCGCTCGCCCTCGAGCAAGATGGGGATCGCGTGAAGGCCTTGAAGATGTCGAGGAGCTCTTCGTAGGCGGTGTAGTCGGGGAGGAAGTGGCCGAGGTTCACGTGCCCGAGGCTCGCCGCGGCGCGCGTGAGGGAGGCGCGGCCGCCGCCGGAGATGCAGACGTTCTCGGCGGAGTACTGCGACGGCATCCCGCGCCGGTAGAGCGCGTTGTAGAGGGAGGCCACCGCCTCGCGCAGCTCCCACAAGCCGGGCGACGGGCGCGTACTCCTGATCGTCGACGCGCGATCTCGACGCGCTTCACGCGCGGCGGCGCGCCGGGCAGCTCGCCCGTCTCGGGCTGGCCCTGGCCGAGGTTGCACCAGTTCGGGTCGGTCGCGCGAGAAGCCGAGCTTCGGCGGCCTCGTTCGTGACGTAGATGACCCCGGTGCGAGGCACGGTTCGGAAGGTGGCGTGTTCGTGGGACATCGCGAAAATAGACTACCGTGAACGCATGACGGACGCCGCCCCTGCGCTCACGAAAGTCGACGCGGTCATCGTCGGCGGGGGCATCGTGGGGCTCGCGACGGGCCTCGCGCTCCTCGCGGCGAAGCCAGGAAGCAAGGCCCTCGTGCTCGAGAAGGAGCCCGCGCTGGCCGCCCACCAGACGGGCCGCAACAGCGGCGTCATCCACGCGGGCCTTTACTACAAGCCAGGGTCGCTCAAGGCGCGCGCGTGCGGGCGCGGCCGGGCGCTCCTCGAGCGGTTCTGCGAAGAGCACGGCGTCACGTTCGACCGCTGCGGGAAGATCGTGGTCGCGACGACGCCCGAGGAGGTGCCGCGCCTCGAGGAGCTCGAGCGGCGCGGCCGCGCCAACGGGCTGACGGGCATCAAGCGCATCTCGCCCGAGGAGCTCCGCGACCACGAGCCGAACGCGCGCGGCGTCGCGGCGCTCTTCGTCGCCGAGACGGGCATCGTGGACTACAAGCAGGTCGCGCGCGCGTACGCCGGCGAGCTCGAGGCGCGCGGCGGCGAGGTGCGCACGAGCGCGCGGGCCACGGCGATCTTCCGCCGCGGGGCGCGCGTCGTGGTCGAGTCGACCGCGGGCTCGGTGGAGGCGCGCGTGCTCGTGGCGTGCGCGGGGCTGGCGAGCGACCGGATCGCGCGGATGGCGGGGCTCGACGTCGACGTCGCGATCGTGCCGTTCCGCGGCGAGTACTGGATGCTCTCGCCGGAGCGCGCGCACCTGGTGCGGAACCTCATCTATCCGGTGCCGGATCCGGCGTTCCCGTTCCTGGGCGTGCACTTCACGCGGCGCATCGGCGCCGAGCACTCGGTGGAGGCCGGGCCGAACGCGGTCCTCGCGCTGAAGCGCGAGGGGTATACGAAGACGAGCTTCGACGTAAAGGACGCGATCGACGTGGCCACGTGGCCCGGCTTCTGGCGCATGGCGGGCAAGCACTGGCGCGCGGGGCTCGGCGAGCAGTGGCGGTCGTTCAGCCGCAAGGCGTTCGCGAAGGCCTGCGCGGCGCTCGTCCCGGAGATTCAGGAGAGCGATCTGGCGCCGGGCGGGGCGGGCGTGCGGGCGCAGGCGCTCACGCGGAGCGGCGCGCTGGTCGACGACTTCGCGCTCGCGGAGGCCGAGCGCATGGTGCACGTGCTGAACGCGCCGTCGCCCGCGGCGACCGCGTCGCTCGCCATCGGCGAGGAGATCGCGGCGCGGGCCACCGCCTGGCTCTGACCCCGCAAGGCGCGATCGGCGCTACTATCGAGGGCGATGGTCGGGCTCCTCTTCAGCGCCGCGATGATCGCGATCATCGTGGCGGTCCACATCGGGGTGACCCACCAGCGCAAGCGAGTCTTCGAGGAGGCGTTCCGCGCGCTCGGCGCGACGCCGGTCGACGACCTGCGCGGCGACACCTGGAAGCTCCGCGGGGTGCCGCTGCACTACGCGATCGACTACCCGGTGCGCGTCGGTTTCACGGCACGACGCACGCCGCGCGCGCGCACCCTCTGCCGCGCGGTGCTCGCGCCGGGCCGGCCGCCCTTCGAGATGGACCTGCGGCCGCAGACGGCGGTCGAAGAGCGGCACATCGCGCGCGGGCGCGCGATCGATCTCGTCCTCGGCGACAAGGCGTTCGACGAGTCGTTCGTCGTCGAGGCCGCGCCCTCCGACATGACCCGCGCCCTCCTCGACGAGCACGCGCGCACCGGCCTCCTGGCGCTGTTCCCGTGCCAGATGACCGTGGTGGGCGACGCGCTCGTGTTCGCGAAGGCCGGGGTGCTCGAGGACGTCGAGGAGGTCAAGCGCGTGGTCGAGCTCTGCGCCCACGTCGGCGCGCGCCTCGGGGCGCTGCCGGCCGAGTTCCTCGAGCAGCGCATCGCGGCCGCGCGCGAGGGCGAGCTCGCGGGCTACCGGGGCCCGTCGCCCGAGGCGATGCGGACGCTGGAGCGCGCGCCGGGGGAATCCTCGGAGATCGAGGCGCTCCACGTCGCCCGCAAGCGGCGCACGCAGGCCAGGATCACCCAGGCCGTGCTCGTCGTGTTCGCCGCGACGGTGCTCGGGTTCTTGCTCGCGCGCCACTGAAGACGGGTTCGAGGCGATCGAGGAGCGCGAGGAGACCCTCCCGCCGCCGCCCGGCTGGACCGACGAGTGGCCGGACTCAGTGGTGCATCGATAGGGCGGCGTAGCCGATCGCGGCGATGGCGATGGCGATGGCGATCCAGCCGATCGGCGAGGTCTTCTTCTTCGCGGCCGGCTTGGCGGGCGTCCGGGAGGTCGGGGGGACGGTCGCGGGGAGTTGAGCGGCCGGCCGGGGGGCAGGCGCCGGCTCCTCGGCAGGGGGCGGCTCGGAGGCGATGGGCGCGGGCGCCCCGACCGGGGCGGCGACCACCGGGGCCGGCGCGGGCGCGGGCGCCGCCGCGGCCGGAGCGGCCACCGCGGCCGGAGCGGCCACCGCGGGCTCGGGGGCCGGCGCGGGCGCGGGCGCGGGAATGGCGACGGCCGGCGCGTCCTTGGCCTCGGGCCGCGGCGGCACGGGCGTGAGGCGGAGCGGGGAGACCTTCACGGGTTCGCGCGCGGCGGCGGGGACCGGGGAGACGCGAGTGGGCGCGGGGCTCGCCGCGACCCTCGGGGTGGCGGGGCTCGGCGTCGGCCTGGCGGCGGCGACCGCGGGCTTCGCCGCGACGACGGGCTTCGCGGCTTCGCGGCGCGGCTCCTCTTTCCGGGGCTCGCCCTTCACGGTCCAGACGATGCGCTCGGGGAGCGTGATGGCCTTGCCCCCGACCATCACGACGAGCACGGGCTTGGGCGCGCTGCGCGCCTCGCCGAAGAGCGGCACAGCGGCCGTGGAGGCCGACTGGCGCGCGGCCTTGTCGAGCGCCTCGGGGATGCGGCGCGCGTCGCCGTCCCACGTGGCGGCGCGGGTCATGTAGGCGGAGGCGCGCGCCTCGAACGCATCCAGGTCGGTGCCGGTCAGGCCCGTGCCGTCGCGCGAGAGGCGGGGCAGCGCGTCGGCCAGCTCGACCGCGAGCTCGGTCACGGCGCCCTTCGAGAAGTGCACGAGCAGCCGGTCGATGAGGTCTTCCTGCATGACCGCGATCTCGGCGTTCGTCGTGCTCGCGCCGAACATCGGGGCGAGCATCTCCACGAGGTTGCCCTGCGCGCGGATCGGGTCGCCCGCGCCGCCCTCCTCGAAGTAGTAGAAGTCGCCCGAGACGCGGTCGACGCCGACCGTGTGCACGCGGACGTTCTGCTCGCGCGCGTCGTGCGCGAGGTTGCCCGAGATGGCCAGGAGCGGGGCCTCCTCGGCGGCGCGCTTGGCCGTGGGGTAGCGCTTCGGCGCGATCTGCTCGTCGGGGCGCGTCGCGCGCAGGGCCGAGGCGAGCATCGTCGTCATCGCGGCCCGCGGCACGAACGAGAGCTCGCGCTCCCACTGCATGATGCCGTACGGCACGGCCCACCCGGCCGCGGGGCCGGTCAGCACCGTGCGCGCGCCGGCCCGCTCGGGGCCCACGTACAGCACCCCCGGCACGGCCAGGATCGGTTCGTTTTTGCTCTCGTCTCGGTCTTCAGGCATGTCCGCCACGTGCAGCTTGCCCGGCGGCGGCCCTGGCCGTCCACCGGTTCATCGCTGCAAGCGTCTCATGCATAGGTCCGGAAGAAGAAATATCCTGTCATGGCCCACGCCACCACGAGGACGATCTGCCGTACCGACTTCGGCGACACGCGGCGTGCGACCGCGGCGCCGAGGTAACCCCCGACGATTCCCCCGGCGATCATGACGGACCCGGGGGCCCACGCGACCGCCCCGGCGATGACGAACGCGACCACCGCGACGCCGTTGACGAGCGCGGCGAGCACGACCTTCATCGAGTTCATCTTGTGGATGTCGGTCATCCCGAGCAGCGAGAGGACCGCGAGGACCATGATCCCCATCCCGCCGCCGAAGTACCCGCCGTAGAGGCTGATGACGAGCTGCGCCGCGACGGCGACGCCCTTGGACGCCTGGGCGCGCGCGGCGAGCTTGCCCGTGATGCGGCTGCCGAACGTGAACAGCAGGGTCGCGAACAGCAAGAGCCACGGGATCAGCAGGACGAAGGTGTGATCCGAGGTGCGGAGGAGCGCGATCGAGCCGATGGCCCCGCCGATCAGGCCGGCGATGCCGAGCGGGACGAGCTCCTTGCGCGACTCGCCGAGCTCTTGCCGGTACGCGAAGGCGCTCGCGACGGCGCCGGGCCAGAGGGCGATGGTGTTCGTGGCGTTCGCGGGCACCGCGGGGACGCCCGCGAAGAGGAGCGCCGGGAAGGCCACGAAGCTGCCGCCGCCCGCCACCGAGTTGATCCCCCCGCCGACCGCCGCGGCGACGAAGAGCAGGAGGTAAATCCCGGCGCTCACCGCGAGTCAGCCAGGCGAGCCGCCGCGCGGTGAAGAGCGCGTGAAGAGGAGAAGCTTGTAGTCGGAGAGCGCATAGAGCCAGGGCGCGGCGTCGAGGAGCCGCTCGCCCGCGCGGAAGATGGGGGCGACGACGGGCCGCGGCAAGTCGCGGACGCTGAAAACGAGGCGCACCGGCACGAACCCCATGCGGTCGGCGGCGGCCAGCGAGAGGCCGGCGAGGTTGGCGGCGGCGATCCACTCCTCGAGCCCGAGGTCGAGCACGCGGCGGAGGAGCGGCGAGCGGTGGATCGGCTCGAGCACGAGGACCCGCCCGCCCGGCCGCACGAGCCGCGCGACGTGGCCCATCGCGCGCTCGAGGGCGGGCCGGTCGCTGCACGCGACCGAGAGGCACCCGAGCACGATGGCGTCGTCGAACGTGCCCGCGCCCTCGACGGCGAGCCCCGAGAGCACGTCGCCCTGCTCGAAGCGCACGAGCCCCGAGGCGACGAGGGCGGCCGACTCGCCGCGCGCGGCCTCGAGGCTGGCCGGCGAGAAGTCGATGCCCATGACCTGCCGCGGGCGGTGCTCGAGCGCGAGCCAGCGCGTGATGCGCCCCGTGCCGCACCCGACGTCGGCGATGCGGCGCCCGGAGAGATCGCCCAGGGCGCGCGCCACGAGATCGCGCTGCCGCTCGTCCCAGAGCGCGTTGAAGGCGTTCGACGGCCAGAGCGAGCGCGCCATGCCCCGGCGGGCCGACGCGCGCGCGTCCCAGTACGAGGCGACGCCGTACATGGCGTCGCGCGCGAGGCGCTCGCGAAAGAGCTGGAAGACGCCGGACGAACCGGTGCCGTTCTGATGGGTGCGATGCGGTGGCATCGACACATGGGCGGGCTGCGCGCTCACGGGAGGCCCTCCTCTACACCGTCGAGCGCCAGGAGGGCGAGCGCCGCGTCGGCCCGCGCCGTCGCCTCGGCCCGCCCGGCCCCGTGCGCGAGCACGTATCCGGCGCGCTTCGCGCTGTCCGTCAGCGGCAGCACGCGCCCGCCGGCCGGCACGAACACCTGCGCGTCGGCCACGCCCGGCAGGGCCCGCGCCTCCTCGAGCCCGCGGACGGCGCGCACCGCACCCGGGCGCGCGACGAGGAACTTCGCGATCGCGCCGCCGTACGTGGCCCCCGCGGGCCCCTGCCGCTCGAGCGCCGCGTCGCCGAAGGCGACCCCCAGCAGCCGATCGTACAGGTCCACGCCGCTCGCCAGGCGCGTGACGTCCCCGTCGAACCCGCCCCCCATCCGCGCCGCGGTCTCGAACAGGAAGCAGCCGCGCTCCCCGAGCGCGACCTGCGAGTAGCAGGGGCCGCGCGCGTGCCCGAGCGCCGCCGCCCCTCTCCGGGCCTCCTCGACCACGCGCGCCTCGTCGGCGGCGGACAGCCCCGACGGGTACACCTCGGCCACCATCACGCCGAGCGGCTTGCGCCCCGGCACCGTCAGCCTTTCGGTGACGCAGTAGCTCGCGAGGCGCCCGTCCTCGATCCAGCCGTTCACCGAGTACTCGCGCCCCTCGAGCCACTCCTCCACGACGGCCACGGGCAGCCCGGCGTCCGCCGAGCAGGCCAGGGCCTCCGCGAAGGCCGCCGGAAGCTCGCCCTCGTCGTTCACGCGCGCGACGCCGCGCTGGCCCCACCCCCGCGACGGCTTCACGACCACCGGCAGGCCGCGGGCTCGCACGAAGGCCGTGGCCTCCGCCAGCTTCTCGCACCGCGCGAACGCCGGCACCGCCAGGCCGCCCGCGCGGTACGCGGCGCGCATCGTGTCCTTGTCCTGGCAGCGGCGAACCGTCTCGGGGTCCGCGTAGAACGGCAGGCCGAGGTTCGCCGCGACCTGCGCGGTCGCCTTGAGGGCCACCTCGCTGCCCGTCGTCGTCACGGCCCGGGCGCCGGTGCGCCGGACGAGGGCCTCGAGCCCGGGGACGTCGGCGGTGGAGATCTCCTCGAACGCGTCGCAGAGCGGGACCGCGACGGCGCGCGGGTTGGCGTCGGCCCCGATGACGATGTGGCCGTGCTTCTTCGCCGTGCGGACGAGCGAGAGCTGCGGGAAGCCGCAGCCGACGAGGACAATCTTCGCCGGGCTCACGCGCGCTCGCCGAGGCTCGAGAGCGAGGCGCGCTGGAGCTCGTCGGGGGCCTGCGCGGGGTCGAAGTTCAGGCGCTCGGCCACGTTGTAGAGCGGCCTCGCCTGCGCCTGGACGTAGATGCGCGCGATGTACTCGCCGATGACGCTGGTCGCGATGAGCTGCATCCCGCCGAGGATGACGACCGCGGCGAAGAGCGAGGGCCAGCCCATCATGCCGTAGTTCCAGAGGAGCTTGCGCGCGATGACCCACAGGCCGAGGCCGAGGCCGCCCATGGCGAAGACGAACCCGAGGGTGCCGATGTACCGGAGCGGCTTGCTCGAGAACCCGACGATGAGATCGAAGGTGTGGTTGAGGAGCTTGGTGAAGCTGTAGTGCGTGGCCCCCGCGTGCCGCGCGGCGTGGGCCACGTTCACCGTGCCGATGCGCGCGCCGCTCCAGACGAGGAGCGCGCTGAAGAATTTCCGACGCTCGGGCAGCGCCGCGACCAGGCGCGCGATGGGCGCGCTCATCAGGCGGAAGGTGGAGACGTCGTCGGGCAGCTCGATCTCCATCATCGAGCGCATCGTCCACTGCATCAGGCGGGAGGCGGCGACGCGGAAGAGCGCGTCTTGCCGCTGGGTGCGCACCCCGTACACGACGTCGTACCCCTCGTCCTTCTTGGCGACGAGCCGGGGAATCTCCTCGGGCGGATGCTGGAGGTCGCCGTCCATCTGGATGAGCCAGCGGCCGCGGGCGTTCAGGTAGAGCGCCTCGACGGCGGCCTCCTGGCCGTAGTTTCGCGTGAAGCGGACGACGCGCACCCGGCTGTCGCGCGCGGCGACGCCGCGGAGCAGCTCGGGCGTGCGGTCGCGGGACCCGTCGTCCACGAAGAGGAGCTCGAACGGGGCGCCGACCCCCTCCATCGCGGCGATGACGCGCGCCGCCAGGGACTCGACGTTGCCCTCCTCGTTGAACACGGGGACGCACACGCTGTAAACCGGCCGGCCGAGCGCGCTCACCAGGCGCGGCACCGTAGCGCGCTTTTCGCAGGCGTGGCAGACCCTCGGAGGGATGCGCCTCCTCGAACGCGTCGTCGAGAAGCCCCACGCGTGCGCCTACCTGCCCGGCGAGAACGCGAGCCTCGACGTCCGCGTGATGCTCGACGTCTCGGTCGACGAGATGGAAGCGCTCCTCGAGCGGGGCTGGCGGCGGTTCGGGCCCATCTACTTCCGGCCGGCCTGCGCGTCGTGCTCCGAGTGCGTGAGCATCCGCGTCGTGGCCGACGGCTTCGCCCCCTCCAAGAGCCAGCGGCGCGCCGAGCGGGCGGCGGGCGGCCTGCGGCGCGTCGTGGGCGTGCCGAGCGTCGACGAAGAGCGGCTCGCGCTCTACGCCCGGTGGCACGGGGCGCGCGAGGAGAAGCGCGGCTGGGAGCCGAACGTGCAGACGCGGGAGCGCTACGCGCTCGAGTTCGCGTTCCCGCACCCGTGCGCGCGGGAGGCGGCCTTCTACGACGACGCGGCGGGCGGACGGCTGGTCGGCGTCGGGCTCTTCGACGTGACGCCCAGGGCCCTCTCGGCCGCCTTCTTCTTCCACGACCCCGACTACGCGCACATGTCGCTCGGCACCGCGAACATCCTCGCGCTCATCGGCGACGCGCGCCGCTCGCGCCGGCCGTACGTGTACCTCGGGTACCGCGTCGAGGGCTGCCCATCCCTCCGGTACAAGGCGGCGTTCCGCCCGCACGAGCTGATGCGGGGCCGGCCCGAGTCCCTCGACGCGGCCGCCTCCTGGGAACGCAGCGGCTAATCCTTTCCGGCGCGGGCGATGATGCTCCGGAGCTTGCTCGTGTCGAGCGGCTTCTCGAGGCACGGGTTCACCACGCTCTCGAGGAAGGCGCGGGCCCGCGCGGTGAACGCGCCGCCGGTCATGAAGACGAGCCGCCCGGCGAGCTTGGGCGCGACGCGCACGATCTCGGCGTAGAGGTCCATCCCCGTCATGACGGGCATCATGAGGTCGCAGAGGATGACGTCGTAGCGCTCGCCCCGCGCGATGCGCGCGAGCGCCTCCTCGGCCTCCGTCGCCACTTCGACGTCGTTCTCCTCGGAGAGGGCGCGCGAGATGGCCTCGCCGACCAGCCGCTCGTCGTCCACGACGAGGACCCGCCGCCGCGTCAGCGCGCGCACCTCGTGCGAGCTCGTGGGCACCGCGCCTCGCCAGGTCTTCGCGGGCGGGAGCAGCACCTGGAACGTGGTGCCGCGGCCCGGCTCGCTCGCGACCTTGATGTCGCCGCCCATGCTGCGGATCGCGCCGAGGGAGATCGAGAGGCCGAGGCCCGTGCCCGTCTCGCCCTTCGTCGTGAAGAACGGATCGAAGACGCGCTTCATGTTCTCGCGCGGGATGCCCATCCCCGTGTCGGTCACCTCGACCGCGACCTGGCCGCTCTCGTCGAGCCGCGTCGCGACGCGGATCTCGTGCTTGTCGGCCTGCCCCTCGGGGATGGCCTGCGCCGCGTTCACGAGCAGGTTGAGGAACACCTGCCCGAGGCGCGCCTCGTTCGCCTCGACCGGGGGCACCTCGGCGAGGCTCTTCACGAGGCGCGCCCGGTGCCGGATCTCGTGCCACGCCATCTGCGTCGCGCTCTCGAGGATGCCGCGGACGTCGACCATCCCGCGGTGCTCGACGTTGCCCTGCGAGAAGGTCAAGAGGTCGCGGACGATCTGCTTGACCCGGTTCGCGCCGTCGACGGCCTGCTGGAGCGACTGGGCCAGCGACGCGAGGCCGCCCGTCCCGACCGCGGCGAGCTCCTCGATCGGGTCGTCGCTCGCGCTCGCCGCGCGGAGGCGCCGGAGCACGTGCTCGAGGTTGACGAGGAGGTACGTGAGCGGGTTGTTAATCTCGTGCGCGACGCCCGCCGACAGCGTCCCGAGCGCCGCCATGCGATCGCGCTGGAGGAGCTGGTGCTGGAACTCGGTCTGCTCGGTGACGTCCCGGCCGACCACGACGACCGCCGAGTCTCCGTCGAGCTCAATCGGCGCCGCCGCCGCCTCGGTCGCGCGGTACGTCCCGCCCCGCGCGCCCCACCGGAGCGGGAACGTGTCGTGCGTCGCGTTGGCGGCGGGCGCCAGGACCCGCGACTGCACGACCTCCCGGTCCTCTTCGTGGAACACCTCCTCGACCGGCGTGCCCACCAGCTCTTCGAACGTCTGTAGGCCGAGGGCCTTCACCGACGCGACGTTGGCGTAGACGATCCTCCCCTCTCGATGCACGATCGCGAGCTCGGGAGAAATCTCGAGGAGGGAGCGGAAGCTCGCGCGCGCCCGGTGCAGGGCGCCGGAGGCGTCCTCCTTCCGGGGTTCCGGTTGAGCCGTTTCGTATCGGGAGGGCTGGGGCATGGGTCTTCGGATCCAACCCGCACAACGCAAATCTCGTGGCGACCCCAAGGTGGGATATGCACCCTAGCCGGTGGAGCGTGAATTCAGCGGCCCCCGAGCCCAGCGGCGACGCGGGGTCGCAGGGCTCGCCGCCCGAGTTTATCGGCCTCACGAGCGTGACTCGAGCGTCGGTAAGGTGCGCGCGGCGCCGCGCCCGACCGAGAGCAGGAGAGAAGGCGCGGGAAAGGTTCCGGCGGGCATTTCGTGAGGCATCGCGCCTCTCGCGTGTCCCTGGCGCTCACCGGTGGTAGGAGGGATTAACTTCCGTTCGACAGGCCGAGAGCTGGCGCGCGGGTGCCGGAGAGCGCGTCCGCCTTGACAGTTCCCCTTCTCCCTCCTAGGTTCCCGCGCCTTCCTGCCGGGCCTACCTAGGGTCCGGCCGTTCCACCGCGCTGAAAGGTCCGCTTTCGCAATGTCCTCGACGGAGTCGCCCGCCCGCGTGCAGTTCATCTCGGCTCGCGCGCCCAACAAGACGTTCGTGATGACCAAGGCGCAGGCCCAGGGGTCGCGGGCGTGGTGGGTCGTCGACGCGACGGGCAAGCCCCTCGGCCGGCTCGCGAGCGAGGTCGCGCACGTCCTCCGCGGCAAGCACAAGCCCCAGTACACCCCGCACGAAGACACGGGCGACTTCGTCGTCGTCGTCAACGCGGACAAGGTGCTGCTCACGGGCAACAAGCTCGACAACAAGTTCTACTACCGGCACTCGGGCATCCCGGGCGGCTTCCGCCAGGAGAGCTACCGCCACCTCCTCGTGCGCGACGGCACCTTCCCCCTCGAGAAGGCCGTCCGCGGCATGCTCCCGAAGGGCGTGCTCGGCCGCGAGATGATCACCAAACTCAAGGTGTACATCACGCCCGATCACCCGCACGCCGCGCAGAAGCCGCAGCCCCTGCCGCAGCTCCTCAACCGCACGCGCGCCGCCGGCTGAACCGGCCCTCTCTTTCCCGTCCTCTGACCCGACAAGCACCGAAAAGCTCGCTCAACATGCCCACCGTCGACACTCGCACCTACGCCACCGGCAAGCGGAAGACCGCCATCGCGCGGGTTTGGCTCAAGCAAGGCAGCGGCGTCATCGTCGTGAACGGCAAGCCCGTGGACGAGTACTTCGAGCGCGAGACGTCGCGGATGGTGCTCCGGCAGGCCCTCGAGCTCATCGAGCAGCAGGACCAGTTCGACGTGTGGGCCACGTGCTCGGGCGGCGGCAAGAGCGCTCAGGCGGAGGCGATGCGCCACGGCATCTCCCGCGCGCTCATCGAGCTCGACCCCGAGAAGCGCAGCGCGATCAAGCGCGCGGGCTTCTTGACGCGCGACGCGCGCAAGAAGGAGCGCAAGAAGTACGGCCAGCCGGGCGCCCGCAAGCGCTTCCAGTACAGCAAGCGCTAAAAGAGCGCCGGCTCCCTGGCTCGTGCTGCACGAACGCTCTCGACGATCCGGAACGCGGATCGAGGTATAGGAGAGCCGTGAAGTTCGAGAGGTCGATGCGGCGGCACCGCATGAGGTGTTTGTTCGGGGCGGCGGTGGCCGTGGCCTTGGCGACGAGCTCGCCCGCGGGCGCGACCATCGTCGAGCGCGTGGTCGCGGTCATCGGCGAGCGTCCGGTCCTCTGGACCGAGCTCCTGCACCGGGCGCTGTCGGGTCGCGTGCAGATCCGCACGCAGACGCACGACCCGAACATCATCAGCGTCCAGGAGCAGGAGATGTACAAGGAGCTCCTCGATCGCGTCATCGACGATCGGCTCGAGGAGCAGCAGGCCGACAAGGCGCACATCACCGTCGCCTCCGAGGAGATCGACCGCGGCATCGCCAACATCGCCGCGCAGGCGCAGTCCCAGCAGGGCCGCCCGGTCTCGCCCGACGACGTGATGGCCGAGGTCCACCGCCGCGGCCTCACCGATCAAGACTTCCGCGACGAGATCCGCCGGCAGATCCTCGAGGGAAAGCTCATCGAGCTGCGCGTGCGCCCGCGCGTGCACGTCACCGACTCCGACGCGGTCGCCGCGTACCAGCACTGGGTGAAGGAGGTGCGCGATCAGGAGAACGTCGACGTGCGCATCCTCGCGCTCCGCGTCGCCGGCACCGCGTCGCAGCAGACCATCGACTCGCGCATGGCGTTCGCGCAGGAGCTCGCGAAGCGCGCGCGCGCCGGCGAGGACTTCTGCAAGCTGGTCGCGCAGTACAGCGACGACGTGCAGAGCCGCGGCTCGTGCGGCTCGCGCGGGCCGCAGCCTTTCACCACGCTCCTCCCGGCGATCCAGGAGGGTGTGCGCGCGACGAAGCCCGGCTCCGTGTCGGAGCCCATCCCGGTGAACCTCGGGCAGGAAGAGGCGATCGTCCTCCTCATGCCGCTCGGCGCGGCCCGCGTGCCCGAGTACGAAGAGGTGAAGGACGAGATGATGCAGAAGGCGCTGCTCGACGGGCTCGAGCGCGCGCGGAAGCAGTGGCTCGCCGACCTCCGCCGCAACGTCTACATCGACGTGCGGCTGTAGGGCGCGACCTCCACCGCCATCGCCTTCAGCGCTTGCGGACCGGGCCCTTCGAGAGGTGGGCCATCGCCTCGCCGAGGCCCTCGAGCGTGAGGTGGAACATCGGGAAGAGGCCGCCGAGCATCTCCGCGGTGCCGCCCTTCCAGTAGCTCGGCGAGTCGGGGTTCAGCCACGCGCTGCGATCGAAGTGGTCGGCCAGGAGCTGCATCCACCGGATGCCCGCCATGCGCTCGCCCTCGTCGACCGACCCGTACCAGCCGCCCCCCCGAGGAGCTCCGCGGGGTGCATCGCCGCGTCGCCCACGAGCACGAGCTTCCACTCCCGGGTGCAGTGCTGCGTGAGGTCGTGCAGCGAGACGCCGTCGCGGAACGTGTCGGTCTCGTAGACCTTGCCGTAGATGCAGTTGTGGAAATAGTAGGTCTTTAGCTCGCGGAAGTTCGACGCGCGCTTGGCCGCCGAGAAGAGCTGGCTCACGAGCTCCGCGTGGGGGTCCATCGAGCCGCCGACGTCCATCAAGAGCACGACCCGCACGTTGGGCTTCTTCGGCGCGCGGAGCACGACCTCGAGCTCGCCGGCGTTGCGCGCGGTCTCGTCGATCGTCGCCTCGAGGTCGAGCTCGAGGTCGTTGCCCTCGCGCGCGAAGGCGCGGAGCTTGCGCAGGGCGACCTCAATCTGCCGCACGTCGAGCACGAGGTCCGAGCGGTACGGCCGGTAGGTGCGGGCGTCGGCCACGGCCATCGCGCTGCGGCCCCCGCCTTGAGGTCCGACGCGCATGCCCGTGGGGTGCGCGCCGTTCGCGCCGAAGGGGCTCGTGCCGCCGGTGCCGATCCAGCGGTTGCCGCCGTCGTGCCGCTCCTTCTGCTCCTTGAGGCGCTCCTCGAAGAGCTTGCGCAGGGCCTCGGGGTCGAGCTGCTCGAGCACCGCGAGCTCCTCGGGGGTGAGCGATTTGCGCATCTTCGGATCGCGCAGCCACTCTTCGAGCTCCTTCGCGAGCTCCACCGACTTCGACTCGATGCCCTTGAAGCAGGCGAGGTAGGCCTCGTCGAAGGCGTCGAGGTCGCTCTCCGTGTGCACGCAGACCGCGCGGGCCACGTGGTAGAAGCCGTCGAGCGAGCTGTCGTGCAGTCCCATCTGCAGCGCGCGCGCGAGCGCCATGGCCTCTTGCAGGCCGACCTTCACCTTGCGCTTGCGGAGCTCGAAGAGGAACGGGACGAACATCGGGCGGCTCGAGGCGAGAAGCTAGCGCAGCTCGCGCGGCAGGGCCCGCCGGCGGCCGGGCAGCGCGAATCCCGGCGCCGCTCGCCCGCGACGCCTCACGCCGGCCGCCAGTAAGGCTCCCGCAGCTCGCGCTTCAGCACCTTGCCGATCGCGTTCCGCGGCAGCTCCGCGCGGAGCTCCACCGCGGCGAGCCGCTGCGCCTTGCCCACCCGCGCGTTGCACCACTCGAGGAGCTCCTCGGGCGCGACGGGGTGGCCGGCCTTCGGCACCACGAGCGCGATCGGCGTCTCGCCCCATCGCTCGCTCGGGACGCCGATGACCGCGACCTCCGCGACCGACGCGTGCCGCGCGAGGACGCTCTCGAGATCGGTGGCGTACACGTTGAAGCCGCCGGAGATGATGACGTCCTTCTTCCGGTCGAGGAGATAGAGGAAGCCGTCTTCGTCGAAGCGCCCGAGGTCGCCCGTCTTGAAGTAGAGCGTCCCGGCGGCGTCGCGCCAGAGCATGGCGTTCGTGTCGTCGGGCCGGTTCAGGTACCCGCTCATCATGTTCGGCGAGCGGCCGACCACCTCGCCCGCGTCGCCGGGCGGCACGTCGCGCCCGACCTCGTCCACGATGCGCACGTCGATGCCGGGGCCCGCGCGGCCCACGCTCGCGAGCTTGTCGGGGTGCTTGCGGCCCTCGAGGATGGTGACGGGGCCGCCCTCGGTGAGCCCGTAGATCTCCACGAGCTCGGCCGGCGTCTCGTCGAGGATGCGGCGCTTGGTCTCGGGCGCGAGCGGCGCGCTCGTGCAGAAGAGGAAGCGAAGGCTCGAGCGGTCGGAGGACGCGAAGCGCTCGGAGCGCAAGATGCGCTCGTACTGCACGGGGACGAGCATCGCGTGGGACACGCGCCGGCGCTCGACCGCCTCGAGGAACGCCTCGGCGGAGAACTTCCCCAGGAGGACGTTCGTGCCGCCGCGCGCGGTGGCGATGAACCAGGTGACGCTGGTGGTGTTCGAATAGAACGGCGTGGCGATGACGTTGACGCTCGCCTCGTCGAAGTAGCTCGCCCGCGCGCCGCCGTAGCTCGCCTTGCGCGCGAGGTGGCTGTGCACGATGCCCTTGGGCACGCCGGTCGTGCCCGAGCTGTAGAGGACGTCGAAGGCGTCGTCCGGGCCGATCGCGACCGCGGGCGGCGCGCCGGCCGCGCGCTCGAGGAACGCGCCGTAGGGCGCGAAGCCGTGCGCGCCCTCGCCGAACGCGGCGCGCAGGGCGACGCCCTCCCCGCTCACCGCCGCGCCGACCTCCTGGTAGGCCGCGCCGGCGAAGAGGGCGCGGGCGGCGCAGTCGGCCATCATCCGCGCGAGCGCGTCGGCCGAGGCCAGCGTCGGCAGCGGCACGGCGCACGCGCCCATGCGGAGCGCGGCGAAGAACGCCTCGGCGTACTCGACCGAGTTCTCGGCGAGGAAGGCGATCTTGTCGTGGGGTCGAAGGCCCGCCGAGACGAGCGCGCTCGCGGCGCGATCGATCCGCTGGTCGAGCTCGGACCACGAGACGGTGCGGTCGCCCTGCACGAGGGAAGGACAATCCGGAGACGTGCGCGCGTGGCGGGCGATGATCGCGGGGAGGTCGTCGCCGGCTTGCCAGGCCATGCGGGGGGAGTCGAGGCGGACGGGGTCCATGAAGAGGATTGAACAGGAAGATGGGAAGATCGGAAGGCAGAAGCGGACCGGCGGTGCTTGCCGCGCTGCGCTAGGTTGATGGCGTGCTGCTCCGCGCGCCCGAAGTCCGCGTCCCGACCCGCGCCGCGATCGACCGCGCCAAGGCCGAGCTCGAGCGCCGGCTGGGGCCCTCCAAGGTCCTCACCTCGGCGGACGCGTGCGGACCGTACGCGAGCGACGACAGCGACGTCGCCGGGCGCGCCCCCGACGCGGTGGTCCTGGCCGCGACGACGGCCGACGTCGCCGCGACGCTCGCCGTCGCCGAGGCGTGCGACGTGCCGGTCACGCCGCGCGCCGGCGGCACCGGGCGCACCGGCGGCGCGGTGCCCGTGGCGGGCGGCATCGTCCTCGCGACCCACAAGATGGCGCGCATCAAGGACATCGACCGGGCCAACCTCATCGCGGTCGTCGAGCCGGGCGTCATCACGGGCGCGCTGCACGAGGCCGTGGAGCGCGAGGGCCTCTTCTACGCGCCCGACCCCAACTCCCTCGAGAGCTGCTGCATCGGCGGCAACCTCGCCGAGAACGCCGGCGGTCCGCGCGCCTTCAAGTACGGCGTGACGCGCGACTGGGTGCTCGGGCTCGAGGCGTGCCTGATGGGCGGGCGGGTCGTGCGGACCGGCAAGCGCACCGTGAAGGGCGTGACCGGCTACGACGTCACCGCGCTGCTCGTCGGCAGCGAGGGCACGCTCGGCGTCTTCACCGAGGCCACGCTGCGCCTCGTCCCGCGCCCGCCGGAGCTCGCGACCGCGCTTTGCCTCTTCTCCGACGTGCGCGCCGCGGCCGACGGGGTCGCCGCGATCGTCGCGGCCGGCATCGTCCCGCGCTGCCTCGAGCTGCTCGACGCGGCCACGCTCGACGCCGTGCGCGCGGCCGGCGTGTCGGTCGACCCGCGGGCGGGCGCGATGCTGCTCGTCGAGGTGGACGGCGCGGGGGCCGACGGGGTGCTCGAGCGGCTCGGCGAGGTCACGCTCGCCCGCCCCGGCTGCCTGGACGTCGTGGTCGCGCAGGACGCGGGGCAGCGCGACCGGCTCTGGGCCGCGCGCCGCATGCTCTCGAAGGCGACCCGCAAGCTCGCGAAGCACAAGCTCAGCGAGGACGTCGTCGTCCCGCGCACGCGCATCGTCGATCTGCTCGCGCGCACCGACGCCATCGGCGACGAGACCGGCGTGCGGCACCTCGCCTACGGCCACGCCGGCGACGGGAACCTGCACGTGAACTTCCTCTGGAACGACGACGCCGAGCGGCCCGCGGTCGACCGGGCGATCGGCCTCCTGATGCAGGCGACCGTGGACCTCGGCGGCACGCTGAGCGGCGAGCACGGCATCGGCGTCTCGAAGGCGGCGTACTTGCGGCTCGAGCAGAGCGACGACTCTCATCGCCCTCCAGCGCGACGTGAAGCGGGCCTTCGACCCGAAGGACCTGCTCAATCCCGGGAAGATCTTCCCGACCGAGGGCGGACACCGGTCCTGCTGACCACGGTCGCGCGGCGCATCCAGGCCTCGATGCTCTCCCACGCCTCGCGCGAGCGGGAGCTCGTGACGAGGCCCATGTGGCTCGGAGGGGGCCCGCCGCCGTCGGCGGTCGTGACGCGGATCACCTCGCGCGGACCCGCGCAGAACGCGACGAACCGCTCCCCGCACTCCGGCACGCACTCGAAGCGGTCGCCCTCGCTGACCACCTGCAGCACCGGCACGCGCACGTCGGCCAATGCGGCGCGGTAGTCGAGCCGCCCGTCGCGGCTCGTCCAGCGGTCGGTGCGCGCGAAGCGCTCGAAGTCCTCGCAGCACGCGATCGTCTCGTCGTCGCTCCCGAGGCGCAGCGCGCGCGCCGGGAAGCGCCCGACGCGCCGGGCGAGCGACAGCATCGACGCGAACGCCACGCGCTTCGCGACCCAGCGCCGCAGCGACGGCTCGCTCTCGCGCAGGAACGGCGGCCCCGACGCCACGCCCACAATCGCGTCCGCGCGCACCGCGCCGACCCCCTGCGCCGCGAGCGCCGCGTGCCCGCCGAGCGAGTGCCCCACGACGACCACGGGCGCGCCCGGCGGCGCCTGCTCGCGCGCGAACTCGCACACCGCGCCGAGGTCGCGCTGCACGAAGTCGTCGTACGAGAACGCGCCGCCCTCGCGCGCCGAGGGCCGGCTGTCGCCGTGGCCGCGGAAGTCGAAGGTCACGACCGTCCAGCCGCGCTCGGCGAGGAACGAGGCCAGGTGGGCGCGGGGCCGCTGGAACTCGCTGCGACGCGCGAACGCCGCGTGGGCGAGCACCGCGACGCGGGCGGGCTCGGGCGCGTCGCCGCGCGCCGTCCAGAGGTCGGCCCGGAGCGACCAGCCGTCGGCGGTGCGGACGTCGAGGGACTCTGTGGCGCGGGCGATCTGCGACCGGGCGTGCGCGCCGGCGCCGTTCGCGCGTTCGCCGTTCGACCGGGAGCGCGGCATGGGGGCCGAGTGTGGTGCTGGCTCAGTCGAGCGGCAAGACCCAGACGCTGCCGCCTTCGAGGACGCCGAGGTAGTCCGCGTCCTCGCGCCCGATCTCGACGTCTCCCGCATCGCGCGCGCCATGGCACGGCGCGACCACTGAACGAAAGAAGGGGGACTCGGGGACGTCGATCGCGACGAGCGCGCGCCCCCGCGTGGACGCGCCGTGCGGCGTCTCACGCGAGAAGAGCCTCGACACGCGCGCCAGGCGCGACGCCTTCACGAGCGTGACCTCGTCGGTCGGCGCGGTGAAGTGCGGTCCGCCGTCGAACGGATCGACCCGGTAGGCGTACCGGAACCCGATGCGCCGGAGCATCTTCTCGACGCCGCGCGTCTGCGCGCCGACCTTGCCGATGACCTCTTGCGCGTCGACCGGGAGGAGCGACGCGTAGATCGGTCCTTCGGGGAACAGGCCTTTGACGAACTCCTTGTTCTTCTTCGAGAGGCGGTCGGCCTCGGCGTAGGTCATCTCGGTGAACTTGCGCCCGACCGCGTTCCACAGGTGCGAGGTGCCGTCGGCCTCGAGCGGCGGCAGGAGCTCGGCGAGGAGCTCGTCGCGGAACCACTCGCGATGCATCGCGATGTAGAGGAAGCGCACGTACGAGATGAGGAGGCCGAGGCGCTCGGGCTTCTTGCGCTGAGTCGGGGCTCACGATGAGGCCGCCGATCTCGGTCGGGCCCGCGTACGAGTAGCCGATCTTGAGGACGCAGTGCCGGTAGTGCCTGTCGAGCGTGGCCGAGTAGCGCTCCTCCTCGAACACGTCGACGTAGATGTACGGCGCGTCGCGGCGACCGAGCTGGCCGATGATCATCGACGTGCCCACGATGCGGGCGGCCTCGTGGTCGACGAGCACGAAGACGAACTCGCGCCGCCGCGGATCCTTCACGGCGCCGCTGAAGCTCTTGGCCGCCAGATCGAGGATGCCGCGGATCTCTTCGCGATCCGCGGGGAGGTTCACGGTGTTGAGGTGGTGGGCCACCTCGAGGAGCTGGTCCTCGTCTTCTGCGACGGCGCCGCGAATCTCGTAGGCGGGCAGCATGGTCGCGGTACGGATTTTACCACGGCCATGCACGGACCACCGAGGCGCAGGGTGCCCCGCGGGGACAGCGGACCTCAGCCGCGGGTGCGCGAGGGGGCAGCCCGTCCCGGACGAGTCGAGGAGCGCGTGGTTGTCGGCCGGCCCCGCACATTGTTCAAGGATTCTGCGGTCGCGGTGCAGACGTGAGGCGGTACGGAGCGGGCTTCCCCCTGGGCGACGTGTTAAGGTCTGCGCCGCAGCCGGGAGCTCCGACTCGACCGGCCTTCGCCTCGACGCTTCGGCTTTCGGTACGTAACTTGTAGCGCAGGGGTGAGGCTGTCGCTGGGACGGCCGCGCCGTTCGAACCAGAGAGAAGGCGACCGAGCACGGCAAATGCGGACGCGCGACGTCACCATCCCCCTGGCACTTTGGATTTGCGCCGCCATTTGCGCGCACTTCCTCTTTGGCACGGGCGGCTTCGTGGTGGCAGAGGTGCACGACGACCGCTCGGAGCTCTTGCGCCTCTCGCGCGCCGCGGGCAGCCTCGCCCGCCGCGAGGACCAGACCTTCGAGGTCGCGCTCAGCGAGCCGGGAGAGGAAGCGAAGGACGAAGCCGCGCCCCCTCCGCCGCCGGAGCCCAAGCCTCCCGAGGCGAAGCCGGCGCCGACCGAGAAGCCGCTCGAGAAGCCGAAGGCGCCCGAAGAAGCGAAGAAAGTGGAGAAGAAGGTCCTCGTCGTCGAGAAGAAGACCGACCAGAAGCCGCCCGAGATTCCCGAGCCGCTCAAGGACCGGCGCATCGCGGTCCGCCAGCACGTGAAGGCGGACCAGCAAGACAACCCGAACGCGCACTTCATCGCCGACCAGGCCAACCACGTCGACCAGGAGACGCGCGCCACGCAGACGTCGCACGACCAGGACGACGAGAAGCCCACGCCCGGCGGCAACCACCCGGGCAGCGACCAGAACCCGGGCGACGCCGAGAAGACGCGCATCGCCGAGAGCGACGTGCACAAGGGCGAGAAGAACCGCGCGCCCGGCGAGAGGGGCACCGACTTCGACGTCGTGCACGAGCCGAAGATCCCCAAGCTCGACGTCCAGGCGAACAAGACGACGACGTCGCAGCCCGCGCAGGGCGGGCAGCGCGCGCCCACCAACGAGGCCACCGCCCAGTCGCCGCAGGCCCCCCAGGCGCAGCCGCAGCCCGCGCCCGGCGGCGCGACGCCGCCTTCGCCCGACGTGGAGAGCGCGGCCGACGGCAACTGGAGCTTCAACCCGGCCCGGCCCGGTGGCCCGCAGGGATCGACGCCGCAGCCCACGGCGGGGTCTTCGGGGCCGCGCTTGCCGGGCGGCAAGATGTGGTCGCTGCCCGGGCTCGGACAGAGCTCGTCGCCGGGCCAGATGAACACGAACCTCGAATCAGGGGCAGGTCGCGTCGATCGTCGGCCTCGACAACCTGCGCAAGCTCCGCGAGGCGGACGGCGAGCGCAGGAAGAGCGAGCACCGCGGGTCGTGGGTCGCCTCCAACTTCGAGCGGTGGCGGAGCGCGATCGAGAACTACGTGTCGAGCGTGAAGCCGGGCAACCAGACGGCGCTCAACACCGCGCAGGTGCCGTTCGCCTCGTACCTCAACGGGATGCACAACCGCATCCACCCGATCTTCGCCGACAGCTTCCTCGAGTCGCTCGATGGCCTGCCCGCGAACCACCCGATGAACGACCAGAAGCTCGTCACCAAGCTCGAGATCATCCTCACCAAGGACGGTCACCTGCGGCGGATGGGCATCGTGAAGACCAGCGGGCTCACCGCGTTCGACGTGGCCGCGCTCGACGCGATCGACCGCGCGCAGCCGTTCGGGCCGGCGCCCACGGCGATCATCTCTCCCGACGGCAACGTGTACCTCCAGTGGGAGTTCCACCGCGACGAGGTCTACGCGTGCTCCACGCAGGGAGCGCAGCCGTTCATCTTGAACAAGCCGGGCCCGACCAAGGACCCGCAGCCGCCCGCGCCGTCTCCGGCGAGCCCGACCCAGGAGCGCGGGGCGCCGCCGTCGAGCCCGAACGACGCGCGCGAAGGCGCGCTCTCGCCGGCCGAAGCGCCTGCCCCTGCTCAGCCGTCGCCGCGCGCGCCCTCCTTCGTGGCTTACCGTCCGGGGCAGGCGGTCGCCCCGAAGGATTCCGCCGCCGCCAGGCGCGTTGTATTAGGCTTCTTTCCGGTATGACCACGGCCGACGCGCTGCGCGACGAAGCCGAGGCGCCCCGGCCTCCCGCGGCCCCGGCGCCCGCGCCCATCTCGCCCGTGCTCCCCGCGGGGTGGCTCCTCCGCTCGACGGCGATCACGGCGAGCGCGGCGGCGACGCTCGCGTTCATCCTGGCGCCGGGCGTGCGGGGCAACGCGAGCGAGGCCGTGGTGGTGTGGATGAACCGGATCTCGGTCGTCTTCGCGTTCTTCCTCCTGCTCCTGCTCGTGTCGCTCGCGGTGTGGGGCGCGATCGAGCTGCTTCGGACGCGGGGGGTGCCCTCGGGCTCGCGGGCCGTGATGCTCGTGAGCGGCGCGGTGGTCGTGGCCCTGTCGTCGCCGGGCCTGCGCGATCGGGTGCCGCCGCTGTACGCGGGCCTCATCGCGATCGCCGCGGCGGTCGCGACGCTCGCCGGGGCCTACGGGTCGGCGGGCGCGCCGCACACGCGCGCCGTCGCGGCGGTGCTGGCCGTGCTGGGGTTCGCCGCGCTCGCGCGGCTCGGGGCGTGGGGGCTCGCGCTCTACGCGGGCGACATCGCGAGCGTGCGGTACTTTTCGATGAGCCGCGGGCTGGCGACGGCGGGCGTGCTGTTCGAGTCCGCGGGGCAGCTCCTGGCGGTCATGTGGCTGAGCACGCGCGGGCGCGGGGGCGCGCTCGGCCAGCTCGGCGCGTTCGTGGCGCTCGTGGGCGCGCTGATCGTCACCTGGGGCGTGGCGCGCGGGGTCCACTCCGACGCGGCCACCTGGCAAGCGGTCGTGCACACGGCCCTCGCCGACGCGGCGGGGCTCCCGCCCCCCTACGGGCTCGACGCGCTCGCCACGTTCCTTCTGCCGGCGTCGCTGCTCCTGGCGCTCGTGACGGCGTGCCACCCGCGGCAGGTGGTCGGCGTACTGGTCACGATGGCCCTGGCGCTCGTCTCGCGAGGGGCGTTCGACGCGCCGCTCCGGGCGCTTTGCGCGGTCGTCGCGGCGTACTGGGCGGTGCTGGCCCGGGCCGACGCCGAGGGGATGTGGAGCGCGCTTTTGCAGGAACGCGAGGCGCGGCTCGCCGAGCTCGGACCGGCCCCGCGACCCGCTCCGGAGGGGGCCCCGCCCGTCATCAAGGCGGCGGCCGGGGGCGACCAGCCTTGACAGTTCGGCCTCCGGGCTGTTAGGGCCTGGCGCGGCTTTCCGGGGTATTTTCCCGCGGGCTTTCGGGCCTTTCGAATGTCTCGCGCCGCTTGATGAGCGGGGCCGCGGGCCCTAAAAGAATGGCTCTCCCGAGCCGCTCCCCCCCGGAGCGCGAGGTTTGCGAAGCGTGGCCAACTCCGAGCTCCTCCTGTCGACGGGTTTGCGTTCGCGCAGCGGCGCGCGTCAGTTCACGCGCGTCGCGCGCGATCTCGTCGCGCTCACGAAGCCGCGCATCACGGGCCTCGTCCTGGCCACCGAGGCGGCCGGCGCCACCCTGGCGCCGGGCCACGCGGGGATCCGCGCGCAGTGCCTGTCGCTGGTCGGCACGGCCCTCATCGTCGGCTCGGCGAACACGCTGAACATGTGGTGGGAGCGCGACGTCGACGGGCTGATGGCCCGCACGCGAAACCGCCCCCTGCCCGCGGGCCGGCTCTCGCCCGACACGGCGCTCTTCTTCGGCATCGCCCTGGCGCTCGTCTCGGTGCCGATGCTCTACCTCGTGAACCTCGCGACGGCGCTCCTCGGCCTCGCGGCGCTCGTGAGCTACGTCGCGATCTACACGCCGCTGAAGCGGCACACCTACCTCGCGCTGCTCGTCGGCGCGGTGCCGGGCGCCATCCCTCCCCTGCTCGGCTGGGCCACGGTCACGGGCTCGATCGGCCTCGGCGGCGCGCTCCTCTTCGGGGTGCTCTTCCTCTGGCAAATCCCGCACTTCGCGGCCATCTCAATCTTCCGCGCCGAGGACTACGGGCGCGCCGGCCTTCAGGTCGTGAGCGTGCAGCAGGGCGAGCGCGCGGCGCGGCACACGGTGGCGCTCTACACCGTGCTCCTCGTCGTCATGTCGCTGGTCTTCGTGCCGTTCGGGCTGGCGGGCCGGTGGTACCCGGTCTCGGCGATCGTGCTGGGCGCGGCGTTCCTGGCGCTCGCCTTCCGGGGCGTGCGCGTGAGCGGCCGGTTCGACGTGCGGCGCTGGGCCAAGCGGGTCTTCGCCTTCTCGGTCCTCTATCTGCCGGCGCTCCTCATCGCGCTGCTGGTCGGGCGCGCGTGAGCGACGAGCCGCAGAAGGAGACGCGCG
This sequence comes from uncultured delta proteobacterium, assembly GCA_963797395.1. Taxonomy (GTDB): domain Bacteria; phylum Myxococcota_A; class Polyangia; order Polyangiales; family Polyangiaceae; genus Palsa-1150. The sequence continues at coordinate 209,457 of CAWCPA010000006.1, read as the reverse complement.
GGTACTGGGCGAAGCGCCTGGGCCTGCGGGTCGCCGTCCTGCTCGTGGGCCTCACGGCGGTGACGGTCTTCGGGCGCGTCATGCGCGACCGTCAGGAGACCAGGCTCTCGGTGTACGGTCACGTCCCGACCTTCCAGCTCGTCGACCAGAAGGGCGCGCCCTTCAACGACGGGAACCTCGCCGGCCACGTGACCGTCGTCGACTTCATCTTCACGCGCTGCGCGTCGTCGTGCCCGCGCCTCACCGCGCAGATGGCGCAGCTCCAGGGCCGCCTCGCCCAGGCGCAGAGCGGCGCGAAGCTGGTCTCGTTCACCGTCGACCCGGAGAACGACACCCCGCCGGTGCTCGCCGAGTACGCGAGCCACGCGGGCGCCAATCCGTCGCGCTGGTCGTTCGTGACCGGGCCGATCGAGACGGTGAAGGCCGCGGTGGTCTCGGGCTTCAAGGTCGCGCTCGAGAAGCTCCCGAAGGCCGCCAACGACTACGACGTGACCCACGGCGACTGGTTCGTGCTCGTCGACCCGAGCGGCAACATCCGCGGCTACTACAGCGTCGAGGGCTCCCAGGACCTCGATCGCCTGATGCGCGACATCCAGCACCTCGAGCGCGGCACCAGCTGAGCGGCCGCCGCGCCGAGGCGCGTGAGCGGGTCGGTCAGCGCGCTCCGGCAGCCGCCGCGCGGATGGCGGCGCAGCCGGCCGCGATGCGCTCTTCGCTCGCCGCGTAGCTGAATCGCACGTACCCGGGGGCGCCGAACCCGCTGCCGGGGACGGCCGCGACGTGCGCCTTCTCGAGCATCCAGAACGCGACGTCCTCGTCGGTCGAGACCTTGCCCCCGCCGCCGGCCGCGCCCTGCCACGGCAGGCCGTAGAGGCCGCGCACGTCGGCGAACGCGTAGAACGCGCCGTCGGGCTTGCGGCACTTCACGCCCGGGATGGACGAGAGGCCCGCGACCATGGCGTTGCGGCGCTTCTCGAACATGGCGCGGATGCGCGCGAAGTCTTCGCTCGGCCCCTTGAGGGCCGCGACGGCCGCGTGCTGCGCGACCGCGGTGGGGTTCGTGGTGCTCTGGCCCTGCACGACGTCGAGCGCCTTGATGAGCGGCGCGGGCGCGAGCGCCCAGCCGATGCGCCAGCCGGTCATCGCGTACGACTTCGACACGCCGTCGACCACGATGATGCGCTCGCGCAGATCGGGGGCGAGCTTCGCGGCGGACACGAACTTGAGCCCGTCGTACACGAGCTCCGCGTAGAATCTCGTCGACGATGAGCCAGCAGTCGTGCTTGCGCACGACGTCGACGAGGGCGCGCGTCTCTTCCTCGGTGTACGCGAGGCCCGTGGGGTTGCACGGGGTGCAGAGGATGACCGCCTTGGTCTTCGGGGTGAGCGCCTTCTCGAGCGCCGCGGGCGACAGCTTCCACCCGTCTTCCTCGCGCGTGTCGACGAGGACCGGGGTCGCGCCGACGATGCGGACCTGCTCGGGGTAGCTCACCCAGTACGGCTTGGGGATCACGACCTCGTCGCCCGGCTCGTAGAGCGCGAGCGCGAGGTTGAAGAGCACGTGCTTGGCGCCGACGCTGACGCACACGTTCTCGTTCTTCGGGCGCCAGCCGCGCGAGCGCTCGGTGGCCTCGCAGATGGCCTCCTTGAGCGCGGGGATGCCGGTGACGGCCGTGTACTTCGACGCGCCCGCGTCGATGGCCCGCTTGGCCGCCTCACGGACGTGCTCCGGCGGCTCGAAGTCGGGCTCGCCGACCCCGAACGCGAAGACGTCGACGCCCTTGGCCTTCAGCTCGAGGGCCTTCGAGTTCATTGCCAGCGTGATGCTCGGAGCCACCACGCTCAACCGTGTCGCTAGAGTTCGAGGCACGGGCCCCGTCTAGCGCTTCACGGGAGACGGAGCAAGCTCACGCCTTGGCGCTTCCGTCTTCTTTCGCCGGGGATCCAGCGGGCGGAAGCTGCTCGACCTTCTTCGGCGACTCGATCTCTTCGGCTTCCTTCAAGCCCTGCTTGAAGTTCTTGATGCCCTGCCCGAGCCCCTTGCCGATGTCGGCAATTCGGCCGGCCCCGAAGAGGAGCAGCGCGACGAGCGCGATGAGCAGAATTTCCATGGGGCCGATATTGCCCATTGCTTACACCCCAACTTTCAGCTCTGACTCGTAGCAGCGGCCGTACGGCCCCGCAAGCGATACGCCGCACGCACCACTCGAGAAAGAGGCTGCGCCGCGGCCGCGGCGAGGGCCGCCGACGCCCCGGCGGCGAGGGGCACGGCGGCGAAGGCGAGCGGCCGCGCGTTGGAGGCCTCGAGCAAACGCACCAGGCCCAGCGCGGCAATCGGCCCCACGGCCCCGACGACGATGGCCCGCGCCCGAGTGCCGGACCGGGCACCCCGGAGCAGCATCGCATAGGCCGCCACCGACGCGGCGAGCCACGCGGAGAGGCCCATGACGACCGCCCGCGCGAGGGCCGAGAGCGTGGACGCCCGCGCGAACGGGGCCATCCCGTGCAGCGACAGGCGCCCGACCCGCACCGCGACCGGGGGCGAGGACGGCAAGAGGACGCTCGCGTCGTCGAGCTCGAGCGCGCGGAAATCGCCGGACACCCGGGCGCCGCGAGCGCTCAGGTTCACCGACGCGAGCTGCCCCGGCCCGGCGCCGACGACGCGCGGCGCGCGCCCGGGCGCGCAGAGCCACGTGAGGCGCGTGAACGGGATCGCGTACGTGGCCGGCGCGGTCGCGGCCTCGCACGACGCCTCGCCCTGGCCGATGAGAATCCGACACCACGCGGCCCGGCGCGCTCACGTCGCTCCCGTAGACGAGGGCCACGGCGGCCAGCGCCAGGGCGAGCGGCGCGCCGCGCGGGAGCAGGCGGGCGACCGTCTCAATCGGCGGCTGCCCGAGCGTTTGCAGCACGCGCGCCTCGCCCCGCTCGACGAACCGGAAGCACGCGAGCGCCCACCCCATCGGCCACCCGACCAGCAGCGCGGCCTCGAGCGACACCGCGACGAGCCCGCGCGCAAAGGGCTGCGCGACGCGCCACGGCACCGCCGGGTCGAGCAGCCACGGCAGCACGCGGACCGCGCCGGCGAGCAGGCCGACGAGCGCGAAGATCGCGCTCACGAGGAGGGCCGCGTTCCGCGCCGCGCTCGCGAGGTGCTGCACCGCGGAGCTGGTCGGACGAAAGAAGCCTCGGGGGGAGCGAGCCACTCAGTCGACCTCGAGGACGATCTTCCCGAACGCGCCGCGCGACTCGAGGGCGCGGTGCGCCTCGGGGGCCTCCCAGAGGGGCAGGACGCGATCGACGACGGGCCGCAGGCGGCCGGCCTTCACGTGCTCGAGGATGCCGAAGAGCGAGCCCTTCGGGCCCATCGTCGAGCCGAGGATCTCGATCTGCCGGAAGAAGACGTGGCGGAGATCGATCTTGGGCGTGTACCCGGTGGTCGCGCCGCACGTGACGATGCGCCCGCCCGAGGTCGTCGCGAGGACGCTCTTGGCCATGACGTCGCCGCCGACGTGCTCGATGACCACGTCGGCGCCGCGCTTGCCCGTGAGGCGCTTCACTTCCTCGACGAAGTCTTGCGTCTGGTAGTTCACCCCCTCGTCGGCGCCCAGCGCGCGCGCCCGCTCGATCTTGGCGTCGCTGCCCGCGGTGGCGATGACGCGCGCGCCGAAGAGCTTCGCGATCTGGATGGCGGCGCTGGAGACCCCGCTGCCCGCGGCGTGCACGAGCACGGTCTGCCCGGGCCGCACGGCGCCCTTGTCGGCGACCATCTGCCAGGCGGTGAGGAAGACGAGCGGCACGGCCGCCACCTGCGCGGCGGGCAGCTCGCCGGGATAGGGCAGGAGGTTCGCGTCGGGCACGTTCACGTGCCGCGCGTACCCGCCGCTCAGGTGCTCGCCGAGGATGCCGTACTTGCGGCAAAGGTGGTCTTGCCCCGAGAGGCACCGCTCGCACACCCCGCAGGAGACGCCCGGGCTCACGACCACGCGGTCGCCCGGGCGCGGCCCGGGGGACGGCGAGCCCGGCGCGCTCCGGGCGCCCGGGCCCACCGCGTCCACCTCGCCGACGACGTCGGCCCCGAGGCGGTGCGGGTACTCGAGCCGGAGGTTCGGCAGGCCGCGACGCACCCACAGATCGAGGTGGTTCATGGCCACCGCCCGAACCCGCACGCGCACCTCGCGCGGGCCCGGCTCCGGCAGGTCGATCGTCTCGCGGACGAGCACCTCGGGGCCGCCGTGCTCGCGGAGGACGACGGCCTCGGTCTTCACGCGAGCTTGGCGGTCAGCGCAATCTTCGTGCCGGCGAGCGCCTTGGAGACGGGGCAGCCCTTCTTCGTCTCCTGGGCAATCTGCTGGAACTTGGCGTCGTCGAGGCCGGGGACCGTCGCCTCGGTCGAGAGCTCGATGCTGGAGATGGCGAAGCCCGGCCCGTCCTTGTCGAGGTGGACCGTCGCCGACGTCTGGATGCTCTGCGGCTTGTGGCCGGCCTGCTCGAGCCCCACCGAGAGCGCCATCGAGAAGCACCCCGCGAGCCCCGCCCCGATGAGCTCTTCGGGGTTGCTGCTGGGCTGGCCCTCGAAGCGCGAGGCCAGCGTGAAGTTCGCCTCCGGCGCGTGCGCCGGCTTCATGACCCCCTTGCCGTCCTTGAATCCCCCCGTCCACTGCGCCGTCGCCTTGCTGATGGGCATCGTTCGCTCCTTTCGCCGGCAACATGGGCCGGACGCGCCGCGGCGCCAAGACCCATTCGGTCACCGCCGAGGCCGGAGAGAGAGAGAAAGAGAGGGAGTGGCGGTCAGGCCATGAGTTCGCGGCTGCCGCGGGAAGCGCCGTCGACCGGCAGGACCGCGTGGGAGAGGCAGAGCGTCAGGAGGACGATGGCGCGATAGACGCCGTGCACGTCTTCCACGTCGACCTCGCGCTCCTCGGCGGGCGCGGGGGCCTCGGCGGCGGCGTCCATCGGCGACGGCGGCGGGGCAGGCGCGAGGCTGTCGCCGACGCGGAGCGCCGGGTCGAGCGCCGCGTCGACGTGCTCGTGCACGAACTCGAGGACGTTGGGCTGCTCGATCGAGACGACGTCGTCGAGATCGAAGGGCTCGTCGCCGTGGGCGGCGCGGAGCTCTTCTTCGAGCTTGATGGCCTGCTCGGTCGCCTCGATCGCGTCTTGCGTGACCTCGCGCAGGCGGTGCTCGCCGAAGGTGCGCTCGAACGCGAGCCAGATGGCGATGGAGAGGAAGTACCCGAGGGCCAGCGCGGTCTCGTCGAGGGGCCTCGAGAGCACCTGCGAGATCGCGTCGGCGAGGTTCGGCTGCGTGGCCTCGAAGCGCGCGAACGCTCCGTCGAGCTCCCCGCGGGCGCGCGGCGAATCGTCCGCGAGCTCGCGCTCGATCTGTTCGAGCGTGCTCGCGTCGACCACGGCGTACCGCGGGACCGGGCGGATCGCCGCGCCTCTCACCCACATGATTGCCAGTTTAGCAGCAGGCGACGGGGCGTTGAGAAGGGGGAAACGGGGCATTTACGAGCTCTCGGAGCCGAGGAAGCTCAGCCACCGCGCCGTCCACCCGACGGCGAGCACCAGGATGACTCCCATCAAGAGGACCCCTTTGCCCAGCACGCTCGCCCCAATCGGCTCGGTGCCGAAGTCGCCGTGGAACTGCGCATACGTCCCGCTGACCGCGAGTCTGTGCGCGGCGAGCGTGAGCCCGAGGGCCGCGAGCGCCGCGGGCGCCACGATCATCACGATGACGGGACCGAACCGACGCTTGCGCACAGGCCCCGCGGCGAGCCAGAAGCCGCCCACCACCCCCGCGGTCGCGAGGAGCACGAGGCCGAGGTCGATCGCGCTCGGCACGCGTCGCCACGGCACCGCGTAGAGATACGACCAGTCGCCGTGGAAGACGGCGAAGTAGCCGACGATGGGCAGCCAGACGAACCCGGCGAAGGCGAGCACAATCGCGAACGCGGGCGCGGCCACGACGGGGCCTTCGTCGCGCGCGAGCGCGGGGCCGGCGAGCCAGGCGAGCGCCCCGCCGAGGGCGAGGCCGAAGAACGGCGCGAACGAGAGCGGCACGAGCCGGAGGTTACCCGGCAAACTCGGGCGTGGCGGGAGAAGTGCTAGGCTCGCGCCCGATCATGGACCCTAACCGGCTTCGGCAACTCCTCGAAGGGGTTCGGCGCGGCGCGACGAGCGTGGAAGACGCCGTGCATGAGCTCAAGGACTTGCCCTACGGCGACCTCGGGTACGCCGCGGTCGACCACCACCGGGCGCTCCGCCAGGGCACGCCCGAGGTCATCTTCGGCCTGGGCAAGAGCGCGGCGCAGATCGCCGGCATCGCGCGCGAGCTCTCCCGCACGGGACAGAACGTGCTCGTCACCCGGCTCGACCCGGAGAAGGCGCGGGAAGTGCGCGCCGCCGTGCCCGAGCTCCGTTACGTGGAGATCGCGCGGACGGGTACGGTCGAGCTGGCGCCCATCGCGCCGCTCGGGACGCGCCCGGTCGCGCTCGTGAGCGCGGGCACAGGCGACATGCCCGTGGTGGAGGAGTGCGCCGAGACCCTGCGCATGCTCGGCGCGAGCGTCGAGCGCGTCTACGACGTGGGGGTCGCGGGCATCCATAGGCTCCTCTCGAAGCGCGAGATCTTCGACCGCACGAGCGTCGTCATCGTCGTCGCCGGCATGGAGGGCGCGCTGCCGAGCGTGGTCGGGGGCCTCGTCGCCGGGCCCGTCATCGCGGTGCCCACCTCGGTCGGCTACGGGGTGAGCTTCGGCGGCCTCGCGGCGATGGCGGGCATGCTGTCGAGCTGCGCGTCGGGGGTGGTCGTGTGCAACATCGACAACGGCTTCGGCGCGGCCTACGCCGCCGCGAGAATTCTGCGAGCCCGCGACCGTTACTGAGCGGCGCGCGCGCATAGGACATTCCCATGGGCCACGAGGGGCACGATCACGAGCACGGCCACGAGCACGATCACGACCATGCTCACGGTCACGATCACCACCACGCGCACGGCGCGGCGCCCGCGCAGGCCGCGCGCTGCGACGAGCCGAGGCTCGAGCGGAGCGCCGGGCAGCGGCGCCTCCTCTTCCTCGACGCGCCGAGCGGGCTCGCGGGCGACATGATCGTCGCGGCCCTCGTGGACCTCGGCGTCCCGGCGCAGCTCGTGGCGAACGCGATCGCTTCGCTCGGGGTCACCGGCTTCCACGTGGACTTCGGGACGCGCGTCCGGAGCGGCATCGTGGCGACCTCGTTCGAGGTGCACGTCGACGAGAAGCAGCCGCCGCGCACGTACGCGAGCGTGCGGGCTCTCCTCGACGCGTCCGCGCTGCCCGAGGGCGTGCGCGCCCGCGCCCACCTCACGTTCCGGCGGCTCGCCGAGGCCGAGGCCAAGGTGCACAGGAGCCCGCTCGACGACGTGCACTTCCACGAGGTGGGCGCGATCGACGCGATCGCCGACGTGGTGGGGAGCGCCGCGGCGCTCGATCACCTCGGTGCCGAGCTGTGGGTATCGCCCCTCCCGATGGGCCGCGGCTTCACGTCGGCCGCGCACGGGCGGCTGCCTCTGCCGGCGCCCGCGACGGTCGCGTGCCTGGCCGGCCTCGCCACGTACGACGCGGGCATCGACTTCGAGCTCGTGACGCCGACGGGCGCGGCGATTGTCGGGGCGCACGCGGCCGGCTCGTCGCGGTGGCCGACGATGGCGCCCGAGCGGGTCGGCTGGGGCGCGGGCACGGCCGAGCTGCGCGACCGGCCGAACGTGCTGCGCGCCGTGCTCGGCGCGCCGTGGGACGCGGGGGCGCAGGCGCAGCCCGGGGCCACGCACGCGGTGCTCGAAGCGAACGTGGACGACGCGACGGGGGAGCTCGCGGCGAGCTGGATCGAGCGGCTGCTCGCGGCCGGCGCGCTCGACGCGTGGGTGACGCCGATCACCATGAAGAAGGGGCGCCCCGCGATGACGATCTCCGCGCTCGCCCCCCTCGAACACGCCGACGCCATCGCACACGTGGTGCTGCGGGAGACGACGAGCCTCGGCGTCCGGCGCCACGCCATCGCGCGGCTCGAGCGGCCGCGGGTCATCGAGTACGTCGACACCCCCTACGGGCGCCTCCCGATCAAGGTGTCGGGCGGCCCGTTCGGTCCGCCGCAAATCAAGCCCGAGTTCGACGCCTGCGCCGAGGCGGCGAAGGCCCACGGGGTGCCGGTGCGCGAGGTGCTCCGCGCGGCGCTCGCCGCGGCGGGCCTTCGGTAACGGAGGGCGACCGTCCGGGCCGGCCTCAGCGCAAGCTCGCACTTTTCCGTGCGAGTTCGATATGCTGTCCCCCGCAGGCCCTACACCCCGGCGCGTCTCACGGCCGCGCACGAAGGAGCCCGCAGAAGGCGCGAAGGCAACACCATGAGCGCGTGCTCGCAATGCGGCACCGTGGCAAAGGCGACGGACAAGTTCTGCAACGTGTGTGGCACGCCGCTGGCGCGCGCCGCCGCGGACAGTCCTCCCTCGCCCCCCGCGGCCGGCGGCTGGCCGAACCCCGGGGCGCCGCCTCCCGCAGCGCCTCCTTATCCCGGCGCGCCGCCTCCCGCGGGCTTCGGCCCGCCCCCCGGCCAGGGTGGCTTCGGTCCTCCTCCGGGTCAGGGCGGCTTCGGTCCCCCTCCGGCGGGCGGAGGCTTCCCGCCGCCCAGCCCGGGCGGAGGCTTCCCGCCCCCCGGCGCGCCCCAGTTCGGCTCCCCGGGCGGCTCGCCCGCGCGCTGCCAGGCCGGCCACGAAATCCTCCCGGGCGCCAGCTACTGCGCGCAGGGCCACCCCATCGCCCTCGAGCAGATGCAGTTCTCGAACAACGACCCGTACGGAGCGGGCGCGCCCCAGGGCTTCGCGCCCTCTCCGGGCTTCGGCCAGCCGCCCCGCCAGGCCCCCGGCGGCTTCGGGCCTCCGCCCGGCCCGCCTCCGTTCGGCGGCCCGGCACCTTCGCCGAGCCCCGGCCTCGGCGGCGGCTACGGCCCGCCGCCCGCCGCACCGCCGCAGGCCGGCTATCCGCCCGCGGCGGCGCCGCAGTTCGGCGCGCAGACGGGCCCCGGCGGATATCCGCCCCCGGCCGCGGCCCCCGGGTATCCGCCGCCCGCCAGCCCGTACGGCGGCGGCCCGGGCTATGCGCCCGAGGCGGCCGCCGTGCCCGTGCCGCCGAAGATGCTCCGCGGCTTTCTCGTCTCGTACACCTCGAACCCGGCGGGCGAGTTCTGGCCGCTCACGGGCGGGCGCCTCGTCATCGGCCGCGTGGGCGGCGCCGAGGGCACCGACATCACGATGCAAGACCCGACGATCTCCTCGCGGCACGCGGCCATTCTGGTCGACGGGTCGAGCGGGTCGATCGTCGTCGAGGACACGGGCTCCACGAACGGCACGTTCGTGAACGACGAGCACATCGGCTTCAACGGGCGGCGCGATCTGCGCGACGGCGACCGCCTGCGGTTCGGCGGGTACACCACCGTCGTGAAAGTGATCGGCCGCGTCTGACGCGCGCGCGACGCGCCGTGCTCGCTCTTCTCCAGACGCCCTTCAGACGCCGCGCAGTGCCCACTCGACGAGGTCCCGAGGCGATGGCCCGACGACTGTTCCTTTCGCTCCTCTTCCTGGCGCTGTTCTCGCTCGTCTCGTTCGCCGCGCGCACCGCCGGCGCGGCGCCCGAGGCGCACATCCTCCGCATCGACCCGGCGACGGGCCTCAAGGACGGCAAGCCGACCCTCACGACTGTCATCGAGATCGTCCAGTTCAAGCGCCTGAGCGACGTGCTCCAGCCGTGCGCCGGCGTGACCGGCGCGGCGACCCTGTCGTGCTGGAGCGACCAGCTCGAGAAGCCCAAGTCGCTCTTCGACTCGTTCAACTTCCCCGAGCAGAACGCGCACTTCCTCGTGAAGGTGGCCGGCGAGGACCAGCTCACGAGGTTCGTCGACAAGACCGAGTGGGGCAAGGCGCAGGGCCAGCCGCGCGTCGGCACGGCGTGGCTCGTCGCCGTCGACGCGTCGAGCGCGATGGGCGGCCGGTTCGGCGACGCGCGGGCGATCGCGCACGAGCTCATCGAGAAGATGGAGCCGAACGATCTCCTCGACCTGATGTTCTTCGACGACGTCCAGACCATCAGCGACACGAAGTGGAAGACGTTCAAGCAGCGGGCGGACCTGGGGAACGCGCTCAACGCGGTCAAGTCGACCAGCCCCTCGCACGGCCGTGACCGCGCGCTCTTCTCGCAGATCAAGGCGATGACGCAGGACGCGTTCGGCTCGCTGGGCAACTCCGACCAGCCCGACACGGTGCCGCTGCACCAGGCCATGGTGCTGCTCTCGAACGGCACCGGCCGCGGCGACCCCGAGAGCGCGAGCCCCAACGCCGACGTCTTCCACCAGTACATGAACCAGGGGCGCTTCCCGGCGGAGAACACCTCGCTTCCGAAGACGCCGCTGCCGGTCGTGTCGATCTGGCTGCCGAACCCGTCGAGCCTGACCGAGAACATCTTCCGCAACAACGAAGCGCAGTTCATGCAGTCGCTCGCCAACCCGGAGATCGGCGGGTTCTTCGACATCGTGCAGGAGGGCCAGGGCAACCAGAAGGCCAAGACGATCAGCGATCTCGTTCGCGCGCGCTTCAACTCGATGTGGCTCGTGCACTGGTCGATGAGCTGCATCAACTCGAGCGTCGAGCAGACGTTCAACCTGGTCTTCGAGAACACCAAGCCGATGATCGCGCCGGACGGGTCGTTCAAGGACGTGCCCATCGGCATGGATCCGACCCAGTGGCCGCTCGACGTCGACTTCGACAAGACGCGCAAGGCGGCGCAAGACAACCCGCTCTACCCCGGCGGCCAGTTCACCGTGTACGGCGACTTCTGCTGGGGCGGCGACAAGCAGCGCGCCGAGTCGTACTTCATCCCGGCCGGCACGAACCCCGACCCCGCGCAGACGAGCAACCGCGACCCGGAGGTCGCCAGGCGCGCGATGCAGCAGCTCCAGGCGGAGCACATGCTCGGCACCGCCACGGCGACGGGCGACACGTACGTGACCTTCACCGTGCCCGACGACGACAAGGTCCTCGAGGGCGCGGGCGACAACGCGGTCGCGCGCCTCGTCGTCTACGACAACAAGGCCCACCGCGCCTCGGCCATCGACGCGAAGATGGTCCTCTCGCTCAAGGCGACCAAGAAGCCGCTGTCGCTCCCGCTCATCGGGGGCATCGCCGGGCTGCTGGTCGTCATCATCCTGCTCGTCATGGTGCTGCTCCGCGGCGGGGGCGGGGGCAAGCGTCGCAGCGGCGGTCCTCCGCAGGGTACGCCGCCGCCCGGCTACGGCGCGCCGCCCGGCGGGTACGGGGCGCCGCCCGGCTACGGGCCTCCGCCCGGGTATGGACCTCCTCCGGGCTACGGCGGTCCGCCGCCGCCTCCCGCGGGCTACCGCTCGGCCGACGGGCCGATGCAGGGCGCGCCGTTGCTGACGCCTTCCGGGGGCGTCCCCTCGCAGCCGCTCTTCTCGCCACCCGCGCTCGCGCCGGTCGCGCCGTTCGCCGCCGCCTTGCCGGGGCCGCCGCCGATGGCCGGTTTATCCCCGGGCGACTCGGGGGCCGGGCCGCCTCCGGTCGTGCAGGTCCCCTGCCCCGCTTGCGGCTCGCCCGTGATGACGACCCCGGGCCAGCCCGCGGTCTGCTTTTCGTGCGGCCAGCCCGTCGCGGCGGGAGGAGGTGGGGGCGGTGTCGCCCCCGGGTTTCCCGGTGGGCAGGGCCCGGCGGCAGGGGGCTTCGCGCCGAGCGGCGCGAGCCTCCGAGGGGCCTCGGGCCAGTACATGATCCCCGCGGGCGCCGAGGTGCGCGTCGGGCGCGATCCCGGCCAGTGCACGATCTACCTGGCGGAGCCCCGCGTCAGCGGGGTGCACGCGACCCTCCGGTTCGACGCCGGCCAGCTCCTGGTCCGCGACGAGACCTCGAACAACGGCACCTGGATCGCGGGTGCACGCATCCCGCCGGGCGCATGGACGGCGGTCCCCGTCGGGACCCCCTTGCGCTTCGGCCCGGTCGAGTTCAGCGTCCAGCACGAGGCGTGAGCCAGAGTCGCTCGCGAGGAATGAATGCAGCCGGCCTTCGAACTTCCGGCCGTGGAGTACGCGGAGCGCTCCGACCCCGGACGCGACCCGGCCAAGCAGGTGAACGAGGACGTGTGCGTCTTGCGGGAGACGCGCCTCGGATATCTCTGCATCGTGTGCGACGGCATGGGCGGGCACGCGGCCGGCCGCGAGGCCGCGCAGCTCGCGGCCGGGACCATCATCGCGACCTTCGATCAGGCGCCGGAGGGCGTGCCGCCCGCGCTCGTGCTGCGCGCCGCGATCGAGGAGGCGAGCCGCCGCGTCTACTCGCTGCAGACCGACGAGGTGGCGCTCGGGCGGCCGGGCTCGACGGTGGTCGCCATCCTGATGCACTCGCGCGGCACCGAGGTCGCCCACGTGGGCGACAGCCGCGCTTACCTCGTGCACGAAGGGCAGATCTACCGGCTGACGCGCGACCACTCGGTCGTGCAAGACATGGTCGACCGCGGCCTCCTCACGCCGCAGCAAGCCTCGCAGCACCCCGACTCGAACCGCATCACGCGCGCCCTCGGCGTGGCGGCCGAGGTCGAGGTCGAGGTGATGCCGCAGCCCGTCGAGCACGTGGCGGGCGACGCGTTCATCCTCTGCTCGGACGGGCTGAGCGACCTGGTCGACGACCTCGAGATCCTCGCCATCGTCGGCACCTCGCCGGCCGCGCAGGCCGCGTGGAAGCTCGTCGACCTCGCGAACGCGCGCGGCGGCCACGACAACGTGACGGTCACGATCCTCCGGGCGCGTACGTCGGCCGACTGGGCGGGCTGGGGGACGCAGGCGGGCGGCCTCGGCATGACCGTCGCGCAGACCGTCCACCAGACCGGCGTCACCCAGCCCCACGGAAGCGTGCCCCCGTCGCCGACGTTCGCCGCGTTCCCGGAGGCGCGCGACGTGCTCGCGACCGAGGTCCCCGCGTACGCGTCGCCCCCCATCCCGTCGGTGCCGCCGGTGCCCTCGCGCCGCGCGGTCCCCGCGCCGCCCTTGCCGCTCGTCGTCGGCCTCGTCGTGGCCTTCGCGGCGGCGGGGGTCCTCGCGATGGTGCTGACCGCGCACTTCCTCGCGCGGAGCGGGACGCACAACGCCTCCAGCGAGGCCTCCGGCGCGCTCCTCCCGGCGGCGCCTCGCGCGGACGCCGGCGTCGCGGCGCCCGCGGTCTCGCTGATCCCCCAGAGCCCCGAGGTGCCGGTGACGACGGCCACCGGCCCGTCGATCGCGCCCCTCGAGAGCAGCCCCGCACTCGAGCCGCCGCACGGCAAGAAGAAGCGGTAGACTGGTGCGGATGCCGCGCGGCGCACGCTGGGTCTGCACGAGCGCGTGCCTTTCCGTCTTGCTGGTGGGCGCCGGCGAGGGGTGCAAGAGCACGAAGCACGCGCACGTCGCCACGTTCGTGCCGCCGGTGCTGCCCGCGGGCTTCGTCCCGCAGAGCGGCGCGGGGTGGCGGCTCGCGGTCCCCTCGACGTGGAAAGAGGCGACGCAGAAGGGCACGGCCGCGTGGGCCGTGGCGGACCCGCAGCCGGTCGACGACTTCCAGGCGAGCGTCAACGTGCTGACCGAGCCCTTCCCCGGCGAGTCGTACGACTACGCGCGGGCGAGCGAGGGCGCGCTCCGCACCGATCCGCACGCCACGGTCGAGGGGTCGCGCGACGACGTCATCGACGGCGACCCCACGCTCATCATCGAGTCGCACTGGTCCCCCACGCCGCCGTCGACCACGACGTACCGCACCATGCAGGCGGCGCTCGCGTCGCGCGGCACCGGGTACGTGGTCACGTGCGCCGCGTCGGCGAACTCGTTCGAGCGGTATCGCTCGACGTGCGAGTCCATCGTGCGGTCCTTCGCCGTGGAGCGCTAGGCGGTCGCTTCGTTCGACCCGCGGCGGCCCATGGGGGTACACTGCGTCCCGTGAAATCGGGAACCTACATGGGTCTCTGGGCGCTGCCCTTCTTGCTGGCCGCGACCGGGTGCGCGGGGCTGCAGCTCACGACCATCAAGGCGACGCAGCAGAAGCCGAGCAACGTGGCCGTCTACTTCCGCGTGCAAGACGGCAACGGCGAGCCGATCGGCAACCTCGACGCGCAGCGCTTCCGCATCTACGAGGACGACCAGCTCGTCTCGCAGTACGAGAGCAAGCAGACGATCCTCAACCCCGAGGTCGCCGCCGTGCACTACACGCTCCTCCTCGTCGACATGAGCGGGAGCGTCACCGAGAGCGGCACCGGCGAGACGCTCGCGCAGGCCGTCGGCACGTTCACCGACCGCGTGGAGAGCCAGCAGAAGATCGGCATCTACGCGTTCGACGGCGGCCCCGACCTCTACCCCATCGTGCCGTTCACCGATCAGGCGGGCACCGTGAAGGCGGGCGTGCAGCAGCTCGCGACGTTCAAGGGCAAGGACCCGAGCACGAACCTCAACGGCGCCATCGTGCACGCCCTCGACGAGCTCGACGCGGCCCTGGGCAAGGCCACGCAGCCGCTCAAGTTCGGCACGCTCGTCGTCTTCACCGACGGCACCGACCGCGCGAACCGCGTGCCTGCCGCCGAGATGCAGCAGCACGTGCGCGAGAAGCCGTTCGACGTCTTCGCCATCGGCCTCGGCGCCGAGATCCAGCCCGAGCAGCTCTCGAGCATCGGCAAGAGCGGCACCGCCATGGCCGCGGACAAGACCGCGATCGTGAAGGCGTTCGACGACGTCGGCGCCAGGGTCGAGTCGCGCACGAAGAGCTACTACCTGCTCTCGTACTGCTCGCCGTCGCGCGCGGGGCAGCACCAGGTGCGCATCGAGGCGTCGCTGAAGCCCAACCCGAACGACAACGAGCAGACCGGGAGCCTCAAGAGCGACTTCGACGCCACCGGCTTCGCGCCCGGCTGCGACCCGAACTCGCCGCCGAGCTTCGACGTGACGCGCGGCGACCTCCTCGCGCCGCCGCCCGAGAAGGACAAGGACAAGGACAAGAAGGGCGACGCGAAGGTGAAGGTGACGGTCAAGGCGACGACGTCGCCGCCGCCGCCGCACCTCCCGCCGCCTCCCCCGCCGTCCTCGCCGCCGCCGCCGGCCCAGCCCGCGCCGCCGCCCGCGCAGCAAGACTTCAACCCGTAGCGGTAGCGGTCACCGCGGCGGCCACCGTCTCGGCCGTGAGCTTCGAGAGCAAGATGCCGTTCCGGTGGTGTCCGGTCGCCAGGAACAGGCCCGGCAGCGGCGAGGCGCCCACGAGCGGCGCGCCGCCCGGGACGTGCGGGCGGAAGTTGCTCCACGCCGACGTGAACTGAGCCTGACCGAGCGACGGCAGGCACGCGAGGGCGCCGCGCAGGATGGCCTCGAGCCCCTCCGCGGTCACCTCGCGACGGAAGCCGGCGTTTTCCATCGTGGTCCCGCAGACCACGCGGCCGTCGCCCCTCGGCACCACGTAGGTGCCCGCGCCGAAGACGATGGCGCGCGCGCGCGGCGGCCGCTCGTCGAGCATGAGGAGCTGGCCGCGCACGGGCTTCACCGCCGGGAGCGACGCGGGCACGCCCGGCACCAGCGACGACCAGCTCCCCGCTGCGAGCACGGTCGCGTCGGCGCGGAGCTCGCCGTCCTCGAGCGCCACGCCCTCGCAGCGCCCGCCCGCGACGAGGAGGCGCTGCACCGTGGTGCCCGAGCGGATCGTGATCCGCGCGTGGCGCGCGGCCGCGGCGACGAGCGCGCGGAGGAGCGCGGGCGGATCGACCTGCCCGTCGTCCTCGAAGAACGCGGCCCCGAGGACGGCGGGCGAGAGGAGCGGCTCGACCTCGCGCGCCCCCGCCGCGTCGAGAAGCGACGCGCGGAGGCCGCATGATCGTTGCCACGCGACCTCCTCGCCGAGCGCGGCGTGTTCGTCTTCGCGGAGCGCCACGCGAAGGACGCCGGTCTCGCGATAGCCCACGTCGATGCCGGTGGCCTCGCGGAGCTCGCGCGCCCACGGCCCCCACGCGCCACGCGCGCGCGACAGGAGCGACGCCTCCTCGGCGCTCGGCCTTCCGTGGAGCTCGGCCTGCGCGCCGAGGATGCCCGCCGCGGCGCTCGACGCCTCCGCGCCGGGCACTGCGCGCTCGAGGATCACCGCGTCCATCCCGCGCGTGGCGAGCGCGATCGCGGACGTACAACCCATCACGCCACCGCCGACGATTGCCACGCGCACGTGACATG
The DNA here is from genome assembly GCA_963797395.1 of uncultured delta proteobacterium. Classification (GTDB taxonomy): domain Bacteria; phylum Myxococcota_A; class Polyangia; order Polyangiales; family Polyangiaceae; genus Palsa-1150. The sequence goes on along the minus strand of CAWCPA010000006.1, from coordinate 193,194 downwards.
CGTAGCACGCGACACAGCGACTCGCGCTCCGCGGCCGGCCCCCCGTACTCGCCTCTTGAACTCGCCTGTCGAGTTGTGAGAAGGGGACGCGGGCATGAGGGAGAATCGTTCGCATCTCGTTCGCGCCGCGCTCAGGGCCGCAGCGTGCGTCGCAGGCTCCACGTGGGCCCTATCCGCGCAGGCACAGTCCGCGCAGGAGCCTCCGGCGAACCCCACCGGCGCGCCGCCGCCCGACGCTTCGGCGATCGTCAGCGCCTACAAGCCGAGCGAGGCGCCCCCCGCCGTCCCCGACAAGCCGGTGAGCGGCACCACCATCTCGCTCTCGGCCGGCGGCAACCTCCAGACCGGCAACTCGCGCGCCCTCGCGCTCAGCGCGAACGGCAAGCTCGAGTCGCGCTGGAACAACGACGGCCTCGGCATCTCGATCCTCGGCAACTACGGCCAGGGCGCGGCGCCGGGCGACGCGATCGTCGAGACCGCGGGGAACATCCAGGGTCGCGTCCGCTACGACCGCTACCTCATCCAGCCGCTCAGCCTCTTCCTCATCCAGACGGGCCGGAACGACCGGTTCGAGGGCCTCGACCTCCGCTACAACCTCGACCCCGGCGTGAAGTACCTCTTCCTCACGGCCGCGACGAACACGCTGTGGATCGAGGCGGGCTACGACTTCCAGTACGAGGTCCGGCGCACGGACTCGCTCGCCCCGCTCGACTCGACCGGAGCCCCCATCCCCGGCGCGCCCCCGCTGCCGCGGACCGACGTGAACCACTCGGTGCGCCTCTACGCCGGCTTCCAGCACTCCTTCAACAAGGAGGTCACGCTGCAGACAGGCGTAGAGTACATCCAAAGCTTCACCGACACGTCGCACCGCTGGCTGAACTACGAGGCCCTCTTCGCCGCCAAGATCTGGGGAGGCCTCGCGCTCGGGGTCGGCTTCAACCTGCGCTACGACGACCAGCCGCTGCCCGGCAAGCTGCAGACCGACACGTCCACGACGCTGAGCCTCATCTACGCGTTCTCCGACATCGCGCCGCCCCCGAAGCCGCCGATCCCGCCGCCGGTGTGCGTGCCGCCGCCGCCCCCGCCGCCCCCGCCCCCCGGCGCGAACACGCCCGCTCCGGCGACGATCCCGCCGCCCGCCGCGCCCACCACGATGGACCTGCCGCCGACGCCGCCTTCTGCCCCGCCGGCTCCGCCGCCGCCGCCCGCGCCTACGCCCTGACCCGCCGCACGATCCGCGCGATCGCCACGACGTTCCATGCGGCGAACGTCAGGAACACGATCGCGAGGAGGACCGCCCAGCGCGCGTCCGCCGGATCCTCGCCGTCGACGAGCAGCCACGCGCCGTCGGGCACCCGAGCGCCCGTGGCCTGCTCGATCGCGGCGCGGAGGCCCCGGTGCCGGGGCCCCGCCGCGTCGAGGCGCACGAGGCGGCCCATGAAGGTCCGTGGAGGCTGCCAGCGCCCGCTCTCCTGGCCGTCGGGCACGCGGACCTCGACCCACATGTCGAACGGCTCGGCCCGGCCGACCACGGGCAGCGTGCGAAAGCTGCCCTCCACGAAGGGCCGCTCGTACCGGATGCCGCCCGCCGCGCCGAGCATCCCCTCCGCCTGCACGGTCCCGTTCACGCTGCCCGCGAGCGCGGGCGCGGCCGCCACGCGGAGGTCGCCCAGGTTCGCCGCCTGCCCGCTGGAAAAGGCGTAGGCGACCTCGCGGTACAGGCCGGCGCTCGCCAGAAGGGCCGCGATCGTGGCCAGGAAGAGGATGAGCACCGTCAGCGTCCGCGCCGTCCGCGGCGGCGACGGAAGGGCCGCGAGCTCCGGGTCCAGCGGCTCGTCCCCTGCGCCGGGTCCGCTCCCACCCGGGGCGCCCGGACCCCCTCCCCGCCCACCTGCGCCCGAGGGAAAGCGGAGCGCGGCGGCGCCTGAGCCTCGCTGGGCCGGCGGCGCGGGGCTAGCGGGAAGAAGCACAGGGTCGTGCGGCACGCCTCTCACAGCATAGCTCGGACACCATCAATCCCGCGTTGTTCCCGCCTGCCTTCCCGCTTGGCGAGCCCGGGGCGAGGGCGTTACCGTAGGGTGGCCATGCCCGCCGCCAAAGCGATCAACTGCCCGTCTTGCGGTTTCCAGAAGAACCCCCCGGGCTCGGCCCGGTGCGCCTCGTGCGGCGCCAAGATCGAAGAGATGGCGCGGTCGAAGCGCACCCGCGACGACGAGCTCTCGCAGCGCTACCAGCAAGAGGGCGTCAGCGTGCAGTGGCTGGTCATCGCCTTCCTCGTGCAGGGCGTGCTCACGGCGGCGCTGGTCTTCGGCCTCCCCATGGTCATCCCCATGCTCGACTTCGAAGGGCAGAACGGCATGCTGATGTGCATCCCGGTCTGGTTCCTCGGGGGCTTGCTCGTCGGCATGATCTCGCCGGGCCGCACCTTCATCGAGCCCGCAGTCGCGAGCATGCTCGTCGCCATCCCCACGACGTTCTTGCTCATCCAGAGCCAGACCGTCCGCACGATGCCGATCTTCCTCTACCTCATCTTCGCGGGCATCGGCATCCTGCTCACCCTCATCGGCGCGTACATGGGCGAGCGCATCCAGCTCGGGCCGCCCCCCAAGACCGCCGAGTGACGTCGTACGACGCGGTGGTCGTCGGGGGAGGACCTGGCGGCTCGATCTGCGCGGCGCGCCTCGCGGCGCTCGGCCGGCAGGTGGTGGTGCTCGAGCGAGGGCACCACCCGCGCTTTCACCTGGGCGAGTCGCTCCTGCCGGGCAGCATGCACGTGCTCTCGGCGATCGGCGTCTTCGACGAGGTGCGCGAGACGTTCATCGTGAAGCGCGGCGCACGCTTCGTGAAGGGCGAGAGCGGCCGCGACCCGCAGGGCGTGCGGTACGGCTTCGAGGAGGCGTTCAACGCCACCTACGACCACGCGTTCCAGGTCCCGCGAGACCAGTTCGATCAGCTCCTCTTCGGGCGGGCCGGCGCGTGCGGCGCCGAGCTTCGCGAGGGCTGCGAGGTGAAGCGGGTCGTCTTCGACGGGGCGCGGGCCGTGGGCGTGGAGGCCATGACCGAGGACGGGGAGGCCGTGTCGATCGCGGCCCGCGTGGTGGTCGACGCGAGCGGGCGCGACGCGCTCATCGCGCGCGGACCGGCGCGCGGCGCCATCGCGCGCATCGCCCACCTCGATCGCACGGCGATCTTCACGCAGGTCCGGGGCGCGTGGCGCGACACGGGCGCGCGCGCGGGCGACATCCAAATCGTCGTGTTCGGCGAGGGCGCCGAGCGCGGCTGGTTCTGGTTCATCCCGTTCCTCGACGGGCGGACGAGCGTGGGCGCGGTGGTCTCGTCGGCGTGGATCCGCGCGCGGCAGGCCGCGAGCCAGGGCAAGGCCGGCCCGCCCGAGCTCTTCCGGACGGTGGTCTCGGAGAACCCGACGGCCGCGTGGATGCTCGAAGGCACCGAGCCCCTCTTCCCTCCTGGCGCGACGGCCGACTTCAGCTTCCGCGTGCCCGAGCTCCGCGGCGACGGCTGGCTCGCCGTGGGCGACGCGGGCGGCTTCATCGATCCGCTGTTCTCGACCGGCGCGCACCTGGCGATGCACGGCGGTCTCCTCGCGGCGGACGCGATCCACGCCGGTCTCGGCGAGGGCGACCTGAAGGCGGCGCACACGAGCGCCTGGGAGCAGGAGATGCGCGCGGGCTCGGACCTCTTCCTGGGCGCGGTGCAGGGCTTCTACGCGGGCGAGCTCGTGTCGTACCTGTTCGCCCAGCCGCAGCACCCGTTCCTTCGACGCGCCATCACCTCGATGCTCTCGGGCTACGTCTTCAGCGACGCGGTCTGGGCACGCGACATGCGCACCAGGTTCCCAGCGCGCGGCTGAACGCCGTCCGGGCGGCGAGCCGAGTCGCTAGCGCTCTTCTTTTTGCCAGTCGCCGCCTTCGAGGCGCTGGATCTCCTCGACGTCCGACTGGAACTGGCGCTCGAGCTGGTCGCGCGCCGCGCGCGCCTTCGCCACGCGCTCGGCGTCGGTGACGGGGCCGCCGAGGGCGTCGAGCAGGCTGATGTTGTGCTGCCGGAAGCGGAAGGCGCGCTCGCGCGCCTCGAACGGGTGCACGCCGAGGGTCTCGAGGACGCGGCGGCCCGCGGCGAGCGACGCGTCGAAGGTCTCGCGCTCGATGAGCGTCACCCCGCGGCGCCGGAGGTCGTAGAGGTGGTTCGACGTTGCGCGCGCGCGCGACGATCGTCACGTGCGGGAAGTTCTCGCGCACGACGTCCACGAGGCGCAGGTTCGACTCGACGTCGTCGATGGCGTTCACGATGACCTTCGCGCGGTCCCCGCCGGCCGCCTGGAGCAGGTCGAGGCGCGTGGCGTCGCCGTAGAAGATGCGGAACCCGAACCGCCGGAGCAGCTCGATCTGGTCCGGGTCGAAGTCGAGCACGGTCGCCTTCAGCCCGCTCGCGAAGAGCAAGCGCCCGACGATCTGCCCGAAGCGCCCGAAGCCCGCGATGATGACCGGCGCGTCCTCGGCCTCGATCGTGTCTTGCTCGCGCCGCTTCGGCGGGAATCGCCGGCGCTGCACGAAGTCGGCCCCGATCACCATCAGCGGCGTGAGCGCCATCGACAGCGCGACCGCCAGCGTCAAGAGCTTGTCCCAGTCGCCCGGGAGCACGTGCGCGTCCCGCGCGACGCCGAACACGACGAACGCGAACTCGCCGCCCTGCGACAGCAGCGCCCCGAACACCGGCCGCGCCTCGCGCGGGACGCCGAGCGGCCGGCCGAGGAGCACCAGCGCGGCGGTCTTCGAGGCGACGAACCCCACCACGAGCGCCGAGAGCAGCAGCGGCCGGTGCGCGAGGAGCCCGAAGTCGATCGACATGCCCACCGCGATGAAGAAGAGCCCCATGAGCAGGCCCTTGAACGGCTCGACGTCCGTCTCGAGCGCGTGCCGGTACTCGGAGCTCGCGAGGAGCACACCCGCGAGGAAGGCGCCGAGCGCCATCGAGATGCCCGCGAGCTGCATCACGTGCGCGATCCCGATGACGAGGAGCAGCGTGAACGCCGTGAAGACCTCGCGCAGGTTCGTCTTCGCGATCACGCGGAGGAGCGGCTTCGTCGCGAAGCGCCCGAGGAACACCACGCCGACGATCGCCGCGGCGACCTTCGCGATGGCGACCCACGGCACGCCCGACGACGAGGAGCCCCCCTGGGAGAGGAGCGGCACGGCGGCCACGAGCGGGATCGCCGCGACGTCCTGGAAGAGCAGGATGCCGAACGCCACCTTGCCCATGGGCGCGCCGAGCTCGCCGCGCTCCTTCATCGTCTGCACGGCGATGGCCGTCGACGACAGCGCCACCGCGAGCCCCCCGATGAGCGCGCCCTGCCACGGCAGGCCCGCGAGGAGGCCCCCGCCCGCGAGGATCCCGCCGCACACGCCCATCTGGAGGGCGCCGCCGCCGAACACGCTCTTGCGCATCGACCACAGCCGGGCCGTGTCGAGCTCGAGGCCGATGAGGAAGAGCATCAGCACGACGCCGAACTCGGCGAAGTGGAGGATCACGTCGACGTCGGTGATGAGCCCGAGGCACGACGGCCCGATCACGCAGCCCGCCGCGAGGTACCCGAGCACCGAGCCGAGCTTGAGCCGGCTGGCGATCGGCACGAACACGACCGCCGCGCCGAGGTAGATGACCGCGTCGGTGAGGAGCGAGTGCTCGGAGGTCATGGCGCGGGTGCCCCCGCGCCGCCCGGGTCGCGCTCCTCGCGCGCGAGCGCCTCGAGCCGCTCGCGGTACTTCGCGCCGAAGTCCGCGAGCTCCTGCAAGGGGATCCGATGCGCGGCCTTCACGATGATCGGCTCGAGCCAGCGCATCCCGCAGAACTGGGCGGTCTGCTGGATGACCGGGACGAAGACCTCGAACTCGTGCTGGTGCTCGCCGGTCGACGAGTACCCGCGGTCGTCGGCGCCGGTCGTGGCGACCCACAGGCACTGCTTGCCGTGGAGGGCCTTGCCGCCCTTGCCGTACGCCCACCCGACGAGCAGGACCTTCTCGAACCAGAGCTTGAGGAGCGCCGGCGCCGTGTACCAGTAGATCGGGTGCTGCCAGACGACCGTGGAGGATCGGAGCAGCGCCTCTTGCTCGGCGGCGACGTCGATCGAGAAGTCCGGGTAGAGGTCGTAGAGCGAGCGCACCTCGACGCCCGGCAGCCCCTCGATGGCGCGCGAGAGCGCGCGGTTCGCGCGGGACCGGTCAGGGTAAGGATGCGCCTGGACGACCAGCACCATGCTCGAGCCGGACTAACACGTCCGGCTCGGCGCGGGCTCAGACGTCTTTCTGGTCGCGGACGCGAGCCGCCTTGCCGGCGAGGTCGCGGAGGTAGAAGAGGCGGCCGCGGCGAACGACGCCCTTGCTCACGACTTCGACTTTCTCGATGCGCGGCGAGTGCGAGAGGAAGATGCGCTCCACGCCGATGCTGAAGCTCACCTTGCGCACCGTGAAGGTGCTGCGCGCACCGGCCCGGTGCCGCTTGATGACGACGCCCTGGAAGACCTGCGTGCGCTCCTTGTCGCCCTCGACGATGCGGTAGTGCACGCGCACCGTGTCGCCGACTCGGAAGTCGGGGAGGTCCGTCCGGAGGAGCTTGGACTCGATTTCGGCGATCTTGGGCGAGGTATTCATGGGCTGGATTCGGGGCAACGCGTCGATGCTTGCGGCACCGCAGAGGAGGATAGGGAGCGCGGGCTTAAAGCACGCGGCCCGGGGACTGTCAACGCGGGCTTGACCGGCCAGGGAAGACGACTAAAGTGCGCGCCTCGCTTTCGGAAGGCAAATAAACCCTCGAAGAGCCGTGGCTTTTGCCACCCGTCCCTTTCGCTTGTGGACGGCGCGCACCGACGGGGTCTCTTCCGAAAGAAACACCTTCACGCATCACCCGCGCAAGCGAACAGGAGCGCCCCCCATGAACATTCAGCCCGGCATCTTCGGCCGCAAACTCGGCTCGACCCAGCTCTTCGAGGCGGACGGCACCGTCACCCGCGTCACCGTCATCGAGGCGGGACCCGTCGTCGTGGTCGGCAAGCGCACCGTCGAGAAGGACGGCTACGTTGCCCTCATCCTCGGCCTCGAGGAGCGCAAGGAGCGCCACACGACCAAGCCGGTCGGCGGCTACTTCAAGAAGGCGAACGTCACCCCGAAGCGCATCTTGAAGGAGCTCCGCTGCGACGCGGAGTTCGCGGGCAAGTGGGAGGTCGGGCAGCCGCTCAAGCTCGACGAGATCTTCCAGGTGGGCATGAAGGTCGACGCGCGCGGCACCACGCGCGGCCGCGGCTTCACCGGCGTCGTTCGCCGCTGGGGCTTCGCGGGCGGCGTGCAGACGCACGGCACCCACGAGTACCGCCGGCACGGCGGCTCGATCGGTACCAACATGACGCCGGGCCGCACGCTCCCGAACCTGCGAATGGGCGGGCAGTACGGCAACGAGACCGTCTCGATCTTGAACCTCAAGGTCGCCCGCGTCGACGCCGAGAAGCACCAGCTCATGCTCGAGGGCGGCGTGCCGGGTTCGAAGAACGGCTTCGTGCTCGTGCGCCAGGCCGTGAAGGCCAAGAAGAAGACCTCCAAGCCGTAAGGGGCCTCGCCGCGGGCCGTACACCGCGCCCGCGATCGCGCTACGTTGAGGGCCGGCGATGCCGGCCCGCAGGAACCCCTACGCCAAGCCCGACCGCTTCACGCGCGCCGCGAAAGAGGCGGGCTATCCGGCGAGGAGCGTCTTCAAGCTGGAGGAGATCGACCGGCGCGTCCGGCTCCTCCGCCCGGGCCAGCGCGTGCTCGACCTCGGCGCCACACCCGGAAGCTGGGCGCTCTACGCCGCGAAGAAGGTGGGGCCGCGCGGCCACGTGCTGGCCATGGACCTCGAGCCGCTCGGCACCGCGCTGCCGCCGCACGCCGAGTTCGTGCAGGGCGACGCCCTTTCGCTCGCCAACGACGAACTCGCGCGGTTCGCGCCGTACGACGTCGTCCTCAGCGACATGGCGCCGCGCACGACCGGCAGCCGCGTGACCGACCAGGCGCGGAGCTTCGAGCTCTTCATGCGCGCCCTCGCCGTGGCCGCGGAGCTCGGCGCGCGCGGCAGCGCGTTCGTCGGCAAGATCTTCATGAGCGGCGACCTGCCGGAGGCGCGGGTCGAGCTCCGCAGGCTCTACGAGGCCGAGCGCCTCATCCGGCCCGAGGGCACGCGCTCGATCAGCACGGAGATCTTCGCGATCGGCACGGGGAAGCGCGCATGATCGCGCCGCTCGCGCAGCCGCTCGCCGGGCGCTTCGTCATCGAGCGCGAGGTCGGGCGCGGCGGCGTGGGGATCGTGTACCGCGCGCAGGACGAGGTGACCGGGCAGGCCGTCGCGCTCAAGGTGATCGCGCTGCCCGGCGTCGACGCGGGCGAGGAGGCGCGCTTCCGCCGCGAGGGGCGCGTGCTCGCGGGGCTGCGGCACCCGGGCATCGTGCAGGTCGTGGCGTTCGGGCAGCTCGACGACGGGCAGCCGTACATCGCGATGGAGTGGCTCGAGGGCGAGGACATCGCGCAGCGGCAGCGCCGATCGCGCCTCCCGCTCTCGCTCAGCCTCGCGATCGCGGCCGACGTGGCCGAGGCGCTCGCCGCGGCCCACGCGGCCGGCATCGTGCACCGGGACGTGAAGCCGTCGAACGTCATCCTGGTCGGCAGCTCGCCGTTGCACGAGCCCGCCGGGCCGCTCCGGGTGAAGCTCGTCGACTTCGGGGTGGCCGCCGCCGAGGACGCGAAGCTCACGCGAACCGGCGCGATCGTCGGCACGCCCGCGTACATGGCGCCCGAACAGGCCCGCGGCGACGGCGAGGTCGACGCGCGCGCCGACCTCTACGCGCTCGGCGCGACGCTCTTCGAGATGGCCTCGGGCCGCCCGCCGCACGTGGGGCCCACGCCGATCGCCATCCTCGCGCGGCTCGTCACGACGCACGCGCCGCGCCTCTCCGAGGTCATGCCGGGCGTGCCGGCACGGCTCGACGACATCGTCGCGCGCCTCGTCGCGACCGCGCCAGCCGACCGGCCCTCCTCGGCCCTCGAGGTCGCGCGCGAGCTCCGCGAGATCGCCGCGGAGCTCCGCGCCGATGTCCCCGAAGACCAGCGGCGCACGTTCAACGACGACGAGATCCCCACCGCGAGCGCCACGACCGACAAGTCCGGCGGCACGCGCCTCGTCACGACCATCGTCGCGACCCGCGTGCCCAAGGGCACCGTGCGCGCGCGCCTCCTCACGCACCTGCGGGCGCGCGGGGCCGACGCGACCGAGCTGGGGGGGGACGCCATCGTCTGCCACCTCGGCGTGCGCAAGACCGTGGGCGACGAGGCGCCGACCGCGCTCGACCTCGGCCTCCGCCTCGCGAAGATCGGGGCCAGCGTGGGCGTCGCCACGGGCCGCACCCGCATCGACCGCACGCGCCCGACGGGCGAGGTGGTCGACCGCGCCGCCGCCCTCGCGCGCGACGCGGGGCGTGCGCAGGTGCTCGCCGACACGACGACGACCGAGCTCGCCCGCGGCCGCTACGAGCTCCAGCTGAGGGGCGACGGCAGCGCGATCGTCGGCACCGCCCTGCGCGGCAAGCGCGAGGTCGCGGGCGGCGTGCCGTTCGTGGGCCGCGAGGCGGAGCTCGCGCAGATTGTCGCGGCGTTCGAGCGCAGCGTCGACGACCGCGCGCCCATCGTGGTGACCGTGACGGGCGCGCCGGGCATGGGCAAGACGCGCCTGCGCCGCGAGTCGCTCTCGCGCATCGCGAGCCACGCGACGACGCCGCGCGTCCTCTTCGCGCGGTGCGAGTCGTTCTCGAAGAGCCACGCGCTCGGCCTCGTGGCCGACGTGGCGCGCGCGCTGACGGGCGTGGTGAAGGGCGCGCCGCTGCAGGAGACGCTCGACGCGACCGACGTGCTCATGGGGGCCAGCGGCGTCCCGTGCACGCACTCCTCGCGGGAGCTCATCGCGCGCCTCCTCGCGAACGAGGCGCTGCCCGAGGTGGACGGCACGCGCGGCGCGCGCGACGCGCTGTGGCTGGTCTTGACCGACATGCTCGTGGGCATGACGCGCAGGCACCCGCTGGCGGTCGTGCTCGAAGACATCCAGTGGGCCGACGCGGAGAGCCTCTCGTGGGTCGACCACCTGCTGGCGCGCGCCGCGGGGCACCCGGTCTTCGTGCTCGCGGCGGCGCGGCCGGCGTTCTGGCGCGAGGACACGTCGCGCTTCGAGGGGCGCGACCACGTGCGCGTCGAGCTGCGGCCCCTCTCGCGCAAGCAGGTTCGGTCGATCGCGACGGCGGTCCTGGGCGAGCGCGCGCTGGGCGAGAAGGGCGAGGCGATCGTGGAGTCGATCGCGCAGCAATCGGCGGGGCTGCCCCTCTTCGCCGAGGAGCTCGCGCGCATCGCGGCGGCCGGGCGCGACGCCTCCGACGCGCCGACGATCGAGGCCGCCATGCAGGTGCACCTCGACGCGCTCGACGACTTCGGCCGGGACGCGGCGGCGAAGCTGGCGGTGTTCGGCCAGGGCGGCTGGGACGCGGGGCTCGAGACCATCGGCGTGCCGCACGCGGGCGACGTCCTGCGGGAGCTCGCGGCCGCGGAGATCATGGTCGAGCAGGCGCACGCGCGCTTCGCCAACACCCGCGAGTACGCCTTCAAGCACGCGCTGATGCGCGAGGTCGCGTACGCGTCGCTCGGCGAGGACCAGCTCCGCGAGTACCACCGGCGCGCCGGGCTCTGGCTCGCCAAGATGGGGGAGGACGACGCCATCGTCGCGCGCCACCTCGAACTCGGCGGCGACGAGGTCGCGGCCGCGCAGTACCTCGAGAAGGCCGCCCGCCGCGCGCTCACGGCGCACGCACTGGCCGAGGCGGTCTCGCTGGCCGAGAAGGCCCTCGCCTTCGCGGAGGACAAGCCCTCCCAGTTCGCGCGCGCGCAGCTCCTCGACGAGGCGTGGGCGCGCCTCGACGCCCGCGCCGCCGAGCGCGACACCGCGGTGCGCGCGATGCACGACGCGGTGCACGACGAGGCGAGCGAGGTCCGCGCGGCGGGCGCGCGCGTGCGCTACGAGGACGCGTGCGGCGGCGGGGCGGAGACGAGCGCGCGGCTCGACGAGGTGCGCCGGGCGGCGCAGGAGGCGCGGCTGCCCGACGAGGAGGCGCGGTGCGCGGCGCACCTGGCGGCGCGGTACGCGTACGCGGGCGAGCTCGAATCGGGCGCAGGCCGTCGCGGACGATCTCCTCGGGCTCTCGCAGCGGCACGCCATCCCGGTCGCGGCGGTGGACGCGTGGCAGACGCTCGCGGTCGTGCGGCAGACGCGGGGCGAGGTGGCCGCGGCGCTCGAGGCGCGGCGGAGCGCGGCGGACGCGGCGAGCGCGGCGTCGCTGAAGACGCGCGAGGCCACGCTGACGATCAACGTGGGCTTCGCGCTCACCACGGTCGGCGCGCGCGACGAGGCGCGCGAGGCGATCGAGCGCGGCATCGGGCTCGGCCAGGCGGTCGGGTCGCCGGGCGTGGAGCGGCACGGGAAGATGATCCTCCTCTGCTGGGCCGCGACCTTCGGCACGGACCCGTCGCTCGAGGCGCCGCTCGCCGAGACGCGGAGCTCCGCGGACGCGGCCATCGCGGGGAGCTGGGTGCCGCACGATCGCGCGGCGCTGGGAGCCCTCTTCTACCGGGGGATGGAGAAGCTCCGCACGCCGGGCGGCGAGGCGCACGCGCGCACGCTGCTCCGCCTCGCGTCGCAGGGGTACCGCGCGACGAAGATGCTCGACGTGCTGCCGGTGTCGCGCGGGCTGTGGGCCGAGGCCGAGCGCCGCTGCGGCGACGCGGAGCAGGCCCGCGTGCTCGCGAGCGAGGCGGCGGCCCTGCTCGACGAGGGCTCGCCGAGCCTGCTGAACGAGGCGCCCGTGTTCCTCGCGCTGCACGACGCGTGCGTGGATCTCGGGCGGCTCGAGGAGGCGCGGCTGGCGATCGCGCGCGGCGTGCCGCGGCTGGTCGTGCGGACGCGCGGGCTGAAGGGCACTCCGTACGCGCGCACGTTCCTCACGCAGCTCAACGCGAACTCGGGCCTTCTCGCCGCAGCGGAAGCTTACGGTCTGGTTCCCCCCGAGCTGAGCGATCTGCTCTCGTCCGACGCGGTCGCGACGGCCCCGCACGCGGCGCTGCCGGGATAGCCCCGGCTCGCGCGGGTTTGGTAAGCTCGCGGCCCATGAAGAAGGCCATCGCGGCAGCGCTCGTCTCCCTTTCGGCCGCCATGCTCGCCCTGGTCGCGTGCGACGACCCGGCCAGCCAGGCGCCCGCCGCCGCGTCGGCCGCGCCCTCGGCCGCCGAGCCGCCGCCGCCCCCGCCGCCCACCCCTCCCCCGCCGCCCGCGCCCGCCTTCGTGAAGAAGAGCGCCTCCGACTGCAAGGCGCACCCCGCCAGCATCGACTTCGGCGACGACGAGGCCCTCGAGAAGGAGGTGCGCCGCAAGCTCGCGAAGGACAAGGGGCCCATCACGCCCGGCGACCTCGCGCAGATCAAGTCGATCAACCTCTCGCAGGCCACCATCCACCAGATCGACCCGTGCATCTTCCCGATGTTCACGTCGATGAAGGACCTGTTCCTCGGCCAGGGCGAGTACGACGACCTCTCGCCGCTCGCCAAGCTCACGAACCTCGAGTCCCTGCGGGCCGCGCTCAGCCAGGTGAAGGACGTCTCGCCCCTCGCGGGCCTGAAGCGCATGGACCGCCTCGATCTCTCGCACACGCTCGTCGGCGACGACGACCTCAAGGCGATCGCGGGGCTGGTGAACGTGACGGAGCTGATGCTCGACGAGGACTCGATCTCCGACCTCACGCCCGTCGCGAACATGAAGAAGCTCGAGCGCCTCAGCATCAAGAAGACGCGCGTGCAGAGCCTCGCGCCGGTCGCCGGCATCCGCTCGCTCAAGTACCTCTACATCGCCGACACCCCCGTCTCGGACGTCTCGCCCGTCGCGGGCCTCATGTCCGCCGGGATGAAGCTGGTCCAGAACTGAGCGGGCACCGGGACGCGCTGGGCTACAGGCTTACGGGCTACAGGGCGCGCTTCGCGCGGGAGGGCGCGCTTCGCGCGGCCTCCGGTCCCGTGTGCCTCGTCTCTTTCTGGCTGTAGCCTGTAGCCTGTAGCCCGCTTGTGGTGCTTGGCCCGCTGTGGTGCCCTGCGGGCTCGCTTCACTCCGCGGGGGCCTGCGTCGGGACGAGGTCGGCCTCCTGGATCTTGTGGGGGGCCATCGCGAGGAGCGTGGCCATCGCGCCGAGCGCCATCAGCGCGATCGCCGTGAAGCGCGCCGCGGCCGGGTCGCTCGCGCCGCCCAGCGCGCCGAGCGCCGCGACCGCGAGCGAGCCGCCCAGCATGCGCGTCGCGTAGACCGCGCTGGTCACGGCGCCGCGCGTCCGCCACGGGACGCTGCTCTGCGCCGCCACGAGCGAGCTGCTCGCCGCAGGCCCCACGCCCACGCCGAGGAGCGCGAGCGCCGCGAAGGCCACGGCGACGGGCAGTTCGTTCGCGACCGCGATCGCCAGGACGGCCGCGCCGGCGGCGCCGACCGCGAACGCCCCGCCCACGCTGGCGCGCATGCCGCGCCGCACGAGGACCTTCACGCCGAAGCTCGAGCCGAGCGCCCAGCCGAGGAGCATCGGCATCAGCGCCAGGCCCGCCGCGAGCGCGTCGCCCTTCCCGTGCCCGCTCATCCACAAGGGGACGTACGCGGCGCACGAGTAGAGGATCGCGCCGACGAACGCGCCGGCGGCGAGGCCCGAGAGCACCGCGGGGTTGCGGAGGGCGGGCGCGGGCAGGATGGGCCAGAACATGGCGCGGGCGCGGAGCGCCTGCCGGTGCTCGCGCGGCGGGTCGCGGTAGGCGCCGACCAGGAGCGCCGCGGCGAGCACGCCCACGGGCACGTTGACGAGGAACACCCAGCGCCACGAGCCGTGCATGACGATCCACCCGCCCATCACGGGCCCGACGACGTTCGCGGCCCCCCACGCGCCGTTGAAGAGCGCCTGGATGCGGGCGCGCTCCTCGAGGGTGAAGATGTCGGCGCTGATGGTCATCGCGATCGGCTGGATGGCGCCGGCCCCGAGGCCCTGGATCACCCGGAACGCGACGAGCTGCCCGAACGTGGCCGAGGCGCCGCAGAGCGCCGAGCCGATGAGGAACGTCGCCATGCCCGCCACGAAGACCGGGCGGCGGCCGAACGCGTCGGCGAGCCGCCCGCAGACGAGCACCGCGGCCGTGGACGCGATGAGGAAGGCCGAGAAGACCCACGCGTAGTCGTTCACGCCGCCGAGGGCGCGGACGATCGTGGGCATCGCGCTCGTCACGACCGTCCCCTCGAACGCCGCCACGATGAGCCCGAGGAGGACGCCCGCCGTCGCCACCTGCCTCCGCAGTCCGGGGACGCGGTGGCCGGCGAGTGGGGACGGTGATGAACTCATGACCTCTCAGGTTAACCCCGCGCCGGAATGCGGGAAGCGCATCGATCGGCATATCGACAATGCAGGTTCTGCATCGTACCGTCGGCGTCTCCCGTCCCCGTTCCCCGGCGTCTGGCCCCATGGATCTCGAGCAGCTCCGCGCCTTCGTGGCCGTCGCCCGCACCGGGCGCTTCACCAGGGCGGCGCGCCAGCTCGGCACCTCGCAGCCGAGCCTGTCGCGGCGCGTGCAGCAGCTCGAGAAGGAGCTCGAGGCCCGGCTCGTCGTCCGGACTCCGGCGGGCGTCGTGCTGACCAGCGCGGGAGAGCGCTTCCTCGCGCACGCCGAGCGCGCGCTCGCGGACCTCGACGCCGGCCGCAACAGCCTCGACGAGCTCGCGGCGCAGCCGCGCGGCGCGGTCGCCCTCGGGAGCCAGCCCACGATCGGCGCGTACGCGCTGCCCGTCGCCCTCGCGCGCTTCCACGCGGAGCACCCGGGCGTGCTGCTCCGCCTGCGCGAAGGGCTCGCCGAGAGCATCGAGGAGCGGCTCGCGTCGGGCGAGCTGGACCTCGGGCTCCTCAACCTTCCCGTGCGGCGCGTGGACCTCACGACGCAGAAGCTCTGGCAGGAGGACTACCTCCTCGCCGTGCCCGCCGGCCACCGCCTCGCGGCCAGCGAGCGGCCGGTCGCGCTGGGAGAGGTGGCGAGCGAGCCGCTGGTCGTCGTCGACGGCGTGGCCTCCACCGCGGCGCTCCTCGCGGCGTGCGACGAGCGCGGCGCGCGGCCGAACATCGTCGTCGAGGCCGACACCCTCGAGGCGGTGCGGCGGATGGTGGAGCGCGGGATGGGCGTGGCGCTGCTGCCGCGCATCATGGCGGAGGCCGCGGTGTCGGACCGGCTGCGCACCGTCGAGGTCTCGCGCGGCGCGGTCCGCCGGCAGGTGGCCCTCGTGCACCGCGGCGAGGCGTACCTCACGGCGGCGGCCCGCGCGCTGCGCACGACGATCGTCGAGGCGCTCGCGCGCCGGCCTCAGCGTCGCTCGATCGCGCCGTGATCGTCGCAGTGCCCCGAGTGCGGGTGGTGCAGGTGACCGTCGACGAGGTAGTCGACGTGCTCGCCGTGCGGCACGGCCTCGTGGCCGCACCCCGGGCCGTGCCGGTGCGCGCCGTCGTGCGCGCCGCAGGCGTGCGACGGAGTGCAGCCGCCGCCGTTCGCGGGCCCGACGGCGATGCGGTGCTCCTCCACTCCCGCGCCGTTCGGGTGGTGCAGGTGGCCGTCGTGCAGGTAGTCGACGTGCCCCTCGTGGGCAACCGCGACGTGCCCGCAGTTCGCGCCGTGTCGATGCGAATGGTTCTCGTGATGGCTCATGGCTATCCCCTCTGGTGGTCGTACGGTCGATTCAGTCGGCGTCGTCCTCGTGGTCCGGCGCGGCCCGCTCCTCGGCCGCGTGCGCGAGCGCGTTCTCGACGAGCTCGATGATGTGCCGGTCGGCCAGCGAGTAGAAGACGTGCTTGCCTGTGCGGCGGCGCTGCACGATGCGCTCGGCGCGGAGCATCCGTAGCTGCTGCGACACCGTCGAGAGGCCGACGCCGGCCGCCTCGGCGAGCTCGGTGACGCACCACTCCCGATCCGCGAGGCGATCGAGGAGCTTGAGGCGGGCCACGTCGCTCACCACGCGGAAGAGCGACGCCGCGCGCACGAACGCCTCGTCCGACACGGACGTCTTCTCCCGCAGGTGCCTCGCGTGCTCCGTCGGTTTGCATGTCGCGACAGCCATCTCCGTCGCGCCGTCGCGCGATGTCTTCTTCTTCATTCCTTCACCACGTGAATCGGTCAAGCAAGCCCACGCGATCCCCGTTCACCGCACTCCGGACCCATTGACGCAACCATGTTGCACGGGCGCACGGGCCCTTCGAATCGATTTGCTTGGCACGCAGGATCGACTATGTCTCCGCTCATTGCAACCTAGTTGCGTAAAACTTCTTCGCTTCAACAACTGATGAATCGACACGGGCCGACCGGCCCACGACAGGAACCTTGCCTCGACTCCCCCGCCGCCGCCTGGTGCTCGCGATCTCCACGGCCCTCCTCGTGGCCGCGTCCGGCGCGCGCGCGCAGGGGCCGTCCGTGGTCCCGCCCGCCGTCCGCGAGCGCGTCGGCGCGACGTATCCCGCCTCCGCGGCCGCCGCAGGCGAGGAAGCCGACGTGGTCCTCGCCGTGACCGTGGGCGCCGACGGGAAGGTGTCGGCCGTCGACGTCCTGGCGTCGGGCGGCGCGGACTTCGACGACGCCGCGATCGCCGCGGCGCGCGCGTGGACGTTCGATCCCGCGACCCGCGACGGCAAACCGGTCCCGAGCCGCATCCGGGTGCCGTTCCATTTCGTCCCGCCCCCGGCCCCACCCCCGCCCCAGGCGCCATCCCCGCCCGCTTCGCCCTCCACGCCCGAACCGCCCCCACCCGCGACCGCGCCCCCTCCCGCCCCCACCGAGGTGAACGTCCGCGGCCACCTCGAGCCCCGCTCGCGCGGCGCGGCGGACTACTCGGTCACGCTCGGCGAGCTGAAGGCGGTCCCGCGCACGAACGCCTCCGACGTGCTGAAGCTGGCGCCCGGGTTCCTCCTCACGAACGAGGGCGGCTCGGGCCATGCCGAGCAGGTGTTCCTGCGCGGCTTCGACGCGCACGAGGGGCAAGACCTCGAGTTCAGCGTCGACGGCGTCCCCGTGAACGACCCGGGCAATTATCACGGCAACGGATACGCCGACACGCACTTCGTCATCCCGGAGCTCATTCGCTCCGTGCGCGTCCTCGAGGGCCCGTACGCCCCGCAGCAAGGCAACTTCGCCGTCGCGGGGAGCGCGGACTACCAGCTCGGGCTCGATCGCCGCGGCCTCACCGCCGAGTACACCGCGGGCAGCTTCGGCGCGCAGCGCCTCCTCGTCCTCTGGGGGCCGGCCGACGCGCCCTCGGGCACCTTCGCGGGCGCCGAGTACTACACGACCGACGGCTTCGGCACGAACCGACAGGCGCGGCGCGGGACCGCCATCGGCCAGTGGGAGACGCCCGTCGGCGACCACGGCACGCTGCGCGTCAGCTCGGTCGCGTACACGACGGAGTTCAACAACGCCGGCGTCGTGCGCGAGGACGACTACGAGGCGGGCAAGGTCGGCTTCTACGGCACCGAGGACCCGAACCAGACCGGCAACACCGCCACCCGCGCGTCCCTCTCGCTCACCTACGAGGGACGCTTCCGCGACCTCGACGTGTCTCAGCAAGCGTTCGCGATCTACCGGAGCATGCGGCTCCGCGAGAACTGGACCGGCTTCCTCCTCGACGTGCAGGAGCCCACGCAGGAGCCGCACCCGCAGCGCGGGGACCTCATCGACTTCCACTTCGACGAGGTCACGCTGGGCGGCCGCGGCTTCGCGCGCTGGCACGGGGAGGCGCTCGGTCTGCGCCAGGAGTTCGAGGGCGGCTACTTCGCCCGCGTCGACGTCACGCACTCCACGCAGGACCGCGTCGCGTCCGGCAGCAACACCGCGTATGCCGTCGACGCCGACTACCAGTCCGTCCTCGGCGACGTGGGCGTGTACGTCGACGGCGACGTGCACTTCCTGCCGTGGCTCGGCCTCCACGGGGGCGTGCGGGCCGACACTTTCCTCTTCGACGTGCTGAACAACTGCGCGATCCAGAGCGTCGACGACCCTTCGCCCGCGGTCGCCGCCTCGCAGATTGACGTCTCCTGCCTGAGCCAGCTCGAGCACGGCACCTACGCCGAGCCGTTCGCGCGCACGGCGACCGCCAGCGGCACCGTCATGCCGCGAGGCACGCTGACCCTCGGGCCCATCGCGCACTTCCAGCTCACCGCGAGCGCCGGCAACGGCGTCCGCTCGGTCGACCCGAGCTACGTCAGCCAGGGGATTGGCACGCCCTTCATCACCGTCCAGTCGCGCGACCTCGGCGTGTCGTACGCGCGCGGGTTCGATCCCGTGTCGGTCAAGGTCACGAGCGAGTTCTTCCAGACCCACGTGGGCCAGGACCTCGTCTTCGATCCCACCGAGGGCCGGAGCACGCTGGCGAGCGGCTCGACGCGCACCGGCTGGTCGGGGGCGCTCCGCGCGACCGGAACCTTCTTCGACGTCCTCGCGAACGCGACGCTCGTCCGCGCCCTCTTCGACACCACGGGCGCGTGCGCGCCGTACTGCGGCCTGCTCGTCCCGTACGTGCCGGACCTGGTCCTCGTCGGGAACGCGGCGGTGTTCGGCGACCTGCCGTGGCACGTCGCCGGCCGCGCGGTCCGCGCCACGGCCGGCTACGGCGTCAGCTACGTCGGCCGTCGCCCGCTGCCCTACGGGCAGGTGGGCGACGTCACCTTCCTCTCGGACGCGTCGGTCGGCCTCGCGTGGACGGTGTGGAGCGTGCGGCTCTCGGGCCAGAACCTCTTCGACGTGCGCTACCGGCTCGGCGAATACAACTACGCCTCCAACTTCCAGAAGTACCTGCCAGAGCCGACGCTCGCGCCGGAGCGCGCGTTCACCGCGGGCGCCCCGCGCACGGTGATGCTGACGCTGTCGGCCACCCTGGGGGGCTCGTCGTGAGGCGCGGCGCGCTCGCCGCGATCGCGCTGGCGCTGGGCCTCGCCCCCGCGTGCAACGGCACGACGGGCGACCAGCTCCTCTCCTTCGCGGCCTACGCGTCCGGCGCGAAGGGCGCGGGCGACCCGTTCGTCGCCGGCGGCTACACGATCCAGCTCACCGCCGCGAAGATGCACCTCGGCGCAATCTACTTCAACGAGGCGCAGCCCGGCGCGACGGGCTTCGACGGGCCGGTGTGCATCGGGACGGGCGTCTACGCCGCGCAGGTCCCCGGGCCGGTCGACGTGGACCTGCTCTCGACTTCGCCGCAGGAGTTCAGCGTCTACGGGTACGGCTCGACCGACACGGTGCTGAGCTGGCAAGCCTGGCTGACGGACGGCGACGTCAACGAGGTCAACTTCACCCCGATCGTCCGGCTCGAAGGGACCGCGACGGACGCCCAGGGCGCCACAGTCTCCTTCGGCGCGCTCGTGACCATCAACGCCGCCAACCGCTCGAAGGGCAGCTCCGACCCGTCGCAGCCCGGGCTCGATCCGCTCTGCCGCTCGCGCATCGTGCAGATGCCGACCGACTTCACGTTCGCCCCGGGCGGCGCCCTCTACGTGACGGTCGACCCGCGCGTCTGGTTCCAGGAGCAGTCGACGCCCATCGCCTTCGGACCGGGTCAGCTCCCGTCCATCGACGACCCCGACTGCAACCCCGACTCGGCGGTCCCCACCACCCCCGCGTCGTTCGCGCTCGTGCCCGACGCGCCGCCGCCGACCGTCTGCATCCCGAACAGCAGCTTCCTCTCGGGCACCGTCCCGGGCGCGACCGCAGGCGCGGACCTCTTCGCGGAGGTGACGTCCGGGGCTGCCTTCTCCGTCTCCTACGTCGTGCCACCGCCATGAACTGAATCGTCTCTCAGGAGGTCTTCCATGCATCGTCAGAGGTTCGTCGCCGGGCTCGCGCTCGGCGGAGGGGTCGTCTTGTCCATCGCGCTCGCCGTCCCCGCCTGCTCGAGCGGCAACGGGGACAGCGGCGGCCAGGGAGGGTACGTGGACGCCGGCGGTCAGCCCCCGGCGGACGCGGCGCCGGACGTGGTCATCGGCGCGCCCGACGGCGGCCCGGCGCTGATGCCGTTCGCGTACCCGGCCGACCCGGGTCCGGGCGCGTTTTACGTGACGATCTCGGGCGAGTCGAACGCGCTCACCGGTTATCCGTTCCCGCCCGACAACTTCTCGTCGGACACGTACCTGCCCGACGGGTGGGAGTTTCAGATCCTCGAATACATCGTCGTGGTCGACAAGATCACGCTCTGGCAGAACCCCGATCTGAGCGCCGACCAGTCGCAGCACGGCGCGCAGGTCGCGCACCTCGACGGGCCGTTCGTCGTCGACCTGCACAAGGGCGGGAAGATCGTCGGCCAGGGCGGCTACCCCGAGCTCGCCACGCCGCTCGGCGCCATCACCAGCCAGAACGACAACGGCGACCAGCCCTTCGACACCACGGGCGGCACCCGGTACGGCTTCGGGTTCAGCACGGTGCCGGCGACCTACGCCGCGGAAAACGTGAACCTCGACTCGAGCGAGGCCGCCGACTTCGCCCTCATGGTGCAGAAGGGCTACTCGGTCTTCTATCGCGGCACGGCGGTGTGGAAGGGCGACGACCCGAGCAACCCCTACTCGTGCGTGCAGACCAACGCCGGCGCCGGCGAGGACGCGGGGCTGGTGGACGACGGCGACGCCGGCGTCCCGACCTACACGGACGGCGGATACGACTTCTCGCTGATCGACAAGCTCACGTTCTCGTTCACGCTCGGCTTCTCCACGCCGACGAACTACGTCAACTGCCAGAACATGACCGGCGGCGGCCAGCCCCTCCCCGGCGAGGACTACGCGCGCGGCGTCGCGGCGCAGGCGAGCCAGTCGACGACCGCGCAGGTCACGGTCCACATGGATCACCCCTTCTGGGAGAGCTTCCAGGAGGACACGCCCGTGCACTGGGACGACATCGCCGCCCAGTACGTGGGCTCGACCGCCAACCCGGTGCCGGTCAACACCGAGGACTTCGTCGGCGTGCGGTTCCACCCCTGGTTCGACAAGACGGGGACGCCGCTGCCGTGGCGCAACTGCGTGGGCTCGAACTACTCGCCGCCGGGCAACGGGCAGATGTTCTTCAGCACCCTGAGCGTGCCCATCGACCCGCAGGCCGCGTGCACGGGCGCCCCGGGCCAGGACTATTCGAAGGACGTCTGCCCCGACATTCGCGATTACTACGACTACATCCGGTACACGCAGTCGACGCAGGGGCACCTCAACTCGCAGGGGCTGTGCTTCATCGACCGCCAGTACCCGGCTCCGGCCGGTGGGTCGTGAGGGTGGTGGGCGCGCGGCAGCGGGGTACACTGCCCCCATGGCGAAGCCCCACCCCTCGAAGAGCGACGAGCGGTTCCGCGCGCTCCTCGTCGAGAAGGGCATCCGCGTCACGGAGCAGCGCATCGCCGTGCTGCGCGCGCTCTCGGGCCGGCAGACTCCCGTGACGTTTCCCGAGCTCGTCGAGCAGCTCTCGCCCAAGGGGCTCGATCGCGCGACCGTGTACAGGAACCTCACGGGCATGGCCGAGGCCGGGATCCTCATCCGGTCGCAGCTCGCCGACGGCGTGGCGCGCTACGAGCTTCCGCAGTGGGGCGGTTCGCTCCACGCGGAGCACCTTCACCTCGTGTGCGTCGACTGCGGGACGGTGAGCTGCCTGCCCGCGAGCGCCGTGTCCCTGCACGGGGAAGCGAAGCGGCGCGTCACGGAGGTCCAGCTCCGCGGGCACTGCGCATCCTGCGCAGGGTGAGGGCCGAGGTCAGGCCCGCTCGAGCGTCCCGTGGTCGTCGCAGTGGCCCTTGTGCGGGTGATGAAGGTGGCCGTCGACCCAGTAGTCGACGTGATCGCCGTGCGGCACGGGCTCGTGCCCGCAGCCCGGACCGTGCTTGTGGGCCTCCTCGTGCGCGCCGCACCGGTGGTACGGCGTGCAGCTCGCGGGGTTGGTCGCGCGGACGCGGACCTTGTGCTCCTCGATCGCGTGCCCGTGCGGGTGATGCAGGTGCCCGTCGTGGAGGTAGTCGACGTGGCCGTCGTGCGTGACCGCCATGTGGCCGCAGTTCGCGCCGTGCTCGTGCTCGTGGCCCGACGCCCGAGAGTCTTCCTTCGTATGAGCCATCGCGAGATCCTCTCGGGCCTCGGGGCTGCAGGTCCCGTGCGAGCGGTCAGTCGGCGCGGGCGAGCTCGCGCAGCGTGCTCGACGACACCCACGCGTCGACCGTGCCGAACCGGACGCGGGTCGACGCCCCCTTCGGCTCGACGACCTCGACCCTGGCGCCCTCGGGCAGCGGCGCCGCGCCCGGCACCGCGATGCCTCGCGTGTCCATCGGCCGCGCTCCCTGCGCGACGACGACGGCCTCCCGGAACGTGAGCCGCTCGTGGCGCGCGGCCAGCGTCATCGCGACGGCGAGCGCGAGCGCGGGCCCGCTGACCGACGCGACGACCCCGCCCCCGATGCGCGCGCGCCCGCCGTCGGCCCGCGCGCGCCCCCACCTTCGCATCGTGAGCCCGGCCGCGAAGAGCAGCGAGAACGCCACCGCCATCGCCGACCACGTCGACTCGGAGAGCAGCCCGGCCAGCGTGCGCGAGAGCGACCGCCCGGGGTCGATCTCGACCGGCTCGCCCGCGCGCAGCCTTCGCCGCACGATCTCCCCCCGGACGATCTCGAGCGCGCGCGCCGCGTCCTGGGTCAGCCTCGGGTCGACGCTCAGGTCCCGCGCCTCCTCGAACCCGTGCGCCGCGCGGCCGAGGTCCCCCGGGACCTCCGCGCCGATGCGCACGCGGAGGGCGTACGCGAGGCCGCGATCGTAGCTGGCCACGGGGTCGACCACGCCCTCGTCGGCGAGCGTCTCGAACGACGCGATCGCGTCGCCGGCGCGCCCGTCGCGCAGCGCCCTCGTCGCCTCGGTGAAGGTCCCCGCGGCGTCGTCGTCCGCCCGCGCGGCGCGCGGAGCACCGAGCACGCCGAGGACCGCGCCCGCGAGCGCCGCCCGCAAGAAGAACCCGCGCCCGCTCATCCGCGCTTCTCCATCCCGCGAATCGCGCCCTGCGCCCGCACCCACCGGTCGCGCGCGGCCACGAGGTCCGTCGCGTCGGGAGAGAAGCGCGCGGCCTCGCACTCGCGCAAGAGCTCCGCGATCCGCGCGGCGGCCTCGCGGGCCATGCCCGAGCGCTCGAGGCGGTCGGCCACCTCGCCGCCGACCGCGGCGCGCACGTTGACGCCCGCGTGCACGATCGTCGCGGCCTCGAGCGCGCGCGCGATCGCCGCGTCGGCTTCGCGCGCGTCCTTGCCGCCGCAGGCGGCGTGAGCGAGCGCCACGCGATCCTTGAGGTCCGCCGCGGGCGAGACGCGCCGCCCCCGCCACGCGCCGGCGACGCGCCGCCCGACCCCGACGCCCGCGACGCCGAGCCCGAACGCGAGCGGCCCCGCCGCGACGCCCAGGATCCAGAAGAGCGGACGGTCGTCGGCGTGGAGCTCCGGCGGCCGCGCGCCCTGCAGGGCGTCCCGCGGCTCGGGCAGGCCGGGCAAGACGGGCGGCGCCTGGTCGGCCGCCGGGGCCGCGCCGGGCACGGCGCTCACGTGCACGACGCCGAGCGCCGAGCGCGCGGTCTCGTACCGCCTGGCGTCCGGGTCCCAGAACGGCACGGCGAGGCTCCCGAGATCGACGTCGCCCGCCCTGTTCATGCGGACCACGAAGTCGAACGTGCGCTTGCCGCCGTACACGTCGTGCCCCGCCTGACCGAGCTGGTCGTGCGTCTCGGGCGTGAGCCACTCGACGCCCTCGCGCGCCGCGGGCGTGAGGGTCGCGGGGAGGTTGCCGGTCCCCGAGAGCTCGACGTGCACGCCGACCGCGCCGCCCGCCTGCACCTCGCGCGGCTGCACCTGGGCGCTCAGCGCGAAGTGGCCCACGTCGCCGAGCGCGTACCCCGGCGGGCGGCCGCCCGGGGGCTCGGTCACGTGGATGGAGATCGTCTCGCTCGTCCGCGGCTGCCCGGCGACGGCGCGCGGCCGGGTCATCTTCTCGTGCATCGGGCCGATCACGAGGTCGCCGGCCTTCAGCGGGAAGAGCGCCCACCGCCGGACGAGCTTCACGATCCACGTGTGCCCGCCCGACGACGCGTACCCCGCGAGCACCGCGTCCTGGTCCTCGGGCAGGAGCGGGTGCTTCACGAAGTCGGGCACCTGCGCGTCGCGCGCGTCGTCGTCGATCGCGGCCTCGGTCGCCGTGACGTCGAGGTACTCGTAGACGCTGAAGGTGACCTGCTCGCCGACGACGGCGCTCGTCTTGTCGACCGTCGCGTGGAGGAAGTAGACGCTGCCGCGCGGCGGCTCGAGGCCGAGCTTCGGGTCGATGGTGGGGGCGACCGGCTGCGGGGGCGGCTGGTCGAGATCGTCGAAGCCGCCGGGGAAGCCGGGCATGAGCGTCTTCCACGGGTCGAACGGCGAGAACGGGAAGCCGCGCGGCATCTGCGGCGGCGGCGGCTGCGACCTCGGGGGCGCCTGCCCGGCGGGGACGATGCGGAGCTGCCGCGGCGGACCCGACGTGCGCACGCCGTGCACGGAGACGCTGGTGGAGAGGGTGTACGTGCCGGGCCGGTCGGCCTCGATGAACCAGTCGACGTTCAGCGTGTAGCGGTCGCTCCGCTGGCCGTTGATGTCGATGTGCGTCTGGCTGGGCGCGTCGTTCTGGCCGCGGACGCGCAGGCCCGCCACGGGCTGGAGGTGCGCCTCGGTCGGCATCTCGTCGGGGCTCGTCGCCGTCATCTCGACCCGCAGGATCTCGCCGACGCCGGCCGTGTCTTGCTCGAGCCGTACGTGGATCTGCGGCGCGCTCTGCGCGCGGGCCGAGGAGCTCCCGGAGAGGACGAGGGCGAGCGCGACGACCGTGACGAGGAGGAGGCGCCCGAGGAGCCGCGCCACGGGGCTCACTTGTCGGCCATCCCGCGCACGCGCTTCTTGCCGAAGCGCTTGGCCTGCTCTTGCTGGAGGGTCGGGGCGTTCTCGAGCTGGTCGAGCATCCGCTGGTCTTCGTCGCTCGCCGGGGGCGGCGCGGCGCCCGCCTCGCGCGGGGGCTCGGGGCCGGCGTCGGGCGTGGAGGGCGGCGGCTCGCCGGCGTCGTTCCCGCCGTCGGGCCCCGCGTCGGGGCGGCCCCCGCCGCCCGAGTCCTTCGAGTCGTTGCCCGCGTCCTGGCCGCCGCCGGAGTCGGGCTGGCGCGACGCGTCCGAGCCGGCGTCGGAAGGAGGCCCGCTGTCGGGCGGCGACGCGTCCTTCTTGTCGTCTTCGATGCGCCGGAGCGCGATCGCGCGGT
Source organism: uncultured delta proteobacterium (assembly GCA_963797395.1). Lineage (GTDB taxonomy): Bacteria > Myxococcota_A > Polyangia > Polyangiales > Polyangiaceae > Palsa-1150. The sequence continues at coordinate 167,754 of CAWCPA010000006.1, read as the reverse complement.
TGTACGCGGCGTCGCGGCCGAGCGCGTCGCCCGCGTCGGGCTCGCCGGGGACGAGGACGAGCGTGTGGTCGTACGCCGTGACCGCGTCCTGGTAGTCGCCGTCGAGGAAGGCGAGGTTGCCGGAGAGGTAGAACGCGCGCGCCCGCAGGTCGCCCGGGAGCGAGTCGTCCTCCGCGATGGCCTGGACGATCCGGCGCGCGCACTCGACCTCGGCGTGCCGCTTGGAGCGGAGCGCCTCGGTCACGCCCTGGCTGTCTTCCTCGTCGCCGAAGCGCTTTCCGAACTGCTCGCCGATGCGGAAGAGCGCGAGGCCGAGGTCGAACGTGCCGTCGGCGCGCTTCTTCAGGAGGTCGGGCGTGCCGATGATCCCGTCCTTGCAGCCGCCGGTCGAGAGGTAGTCCTCGAGCACCTCCGCCGCCGCGCCGGCCTCGCCCGCGTCGAGCGCGCCGACCGCCTGCTTCACCTGCGGCGCGTCGCGGTCGAAGGGCCGCGACGGATCCCACGCGCACGCCGCGATTGGCAGGAGCGCGAGCGCGACGGCGAGCGTCGTCCGGAGCCTCACGACGCCCCCTCCGCCGCGGCCCGCTTGCGCCGGCGCGGGGCCTCGCCGAGGAGCGCGTCGACCAGGAGCAGCACCACCGCCGCGCCGAGCGGCCACGCGTACTCCTCGGCGTACACCGTCTCGACCTTCTCGCTCAGCTCCTCGCGCATCATGCGCTGGAGGCCCTTCGCGATCTGGTCGATGCCCGTCGCGCCGTGCTCCGCGCGGACGATCGTCCCGTCGGTCGCCTTCGCGACCTTCGCGAGCTGCGCCTCTCCCTCGGCGGAGAGCTCGGTCGTCAGCGGCTTGCCGTCGTCGTCGCGCCGCATGCCGCTGACGCGGCCGTCGGCCGCGACGTCGGGGATCATCTCGGGCGCCCGCCCGCCGATCTGCACGACGTCGATGCGCGTCCCCTCCTGCGCGCACTCCTGCGCCACCGCGACCGGATCGCCCTCGAGGTCCTCGCCGTCGGTCACGAGCACCATGACGCGCACGTGGTCCTTCGACTTCGGGTCGCGCGCGAACACCTCGCGCGCCGCCTCGAGCGCGCGCGCGGTCGCCGTGCCGCCGACGGGCATGTCGTTCGGGTCGAGCTGCCGGAAGAACTGGGCGATCGCGGCGCCGTCGCTGGTGAGGGGGAAGCTCATCGGCTCGCCCGCGAACGCCACCGCGCCGAACCGGGCGCCGGGGAGATCCTGGATGAGGCGCGCGACCTCGGCCTTGGCGCGCGCGATGCGGCTGGGGGCGATGTCGCGGGCGTACATGCTCTTCGAGTAGTCGAGCACCACGACGACATCGAGGTTCGTCGCGGGGATGAGCCGGGTGCCGCTGCCGAACTGGGGGCGCGCGAGCGCGACGAACGCCATCAGCATCGCGAGCACGAGCAGCACCGCCTTCACGGCGCGGCGCCCGCTCGCGTCGAAGCTGACGAGCGGCGCGACGACCGCGGGATCGCCGAACGCCCGGGCCGCCCGGGCCTGCCGGACGCTCGCCCACGTGACCGCGCCCGCGTAGGCGAGGAACGCGAGCGCGCAGAACGCCGCGACGAGGACGCCCGCGAGCGACCCGAAGTCCTCGCCCCACCTCACGGGAACCTCCGGACGAGCGCGAGCCGCACGAGCGCCTCGAGGGCCAGGAGGATTACGGCCGGCACGATGAGGAACGGGAAGAGGTCCTCCATCGTCGACGCCTGCGACTCGAACTTGGTCTTCTCGAGGTGATCGAGGATCGAGTGCATGCTGTTCTCGAGGCCGCTCTTGTCGGTCGCGATGAAGGCCTCGCCGCCCGTCTCGTGCGCCATCGACTTGAGGAGCTCGGGGTTCACGGCGAAGTGCTTGCGCTCGTACACCGGCTGGCCGAAGAGGTCCGTGCCCGTCTGCACGTCGACGTCGTCGCCGTTGCCGATCTGGACGGTGTAGACGCGCACGCCCTCCTTCTGGGCGAGGTGCGCGGAGTACTCGGGCGAGATGACGCCCTCGTTCGAGTCGCCGTCGGTGAGGAGCACGACGACCTTGCTGCGCGCGCTGCTCCGGCGCATGCGCGCCACGGCGGTGCCGACGGCGTCGCCGATGGCCGTCTTGCTGCTGTCGATGACGCCGAGCTCGATGCGCGAGACGAGCGACGCGATGAGGCCGTAGTCGAGCGTGGGCGGCGAGAGGACGAAAGCCTGCTTGGCGAAGACGACCGCGCCGATGCGGTCGGTCTTCCTGCGGCGCACGAAGTCGATGAGCACGTCCTTCGCGACGTCGATGCGCGTGGGGCGGTGCGCGCGCCCGCCCGCGCCGGGCACGAGGTCCCTCGACGGCGCGTCGAAGACCGCGGCCATCGAGCCCGAGAGGTCGAGCACGAGCACGATGTCGATGCCGCGCTCCTCCTCGTTCTCGCCGCGCAGCACGCTCTGGGGCCGGCCGAGCGCGAGGATCGCGAGGACGAGCGCCGCGCCGCGCAGGACGCCCGGCGCGTCGCGGAGCGGGGTGCGCCAGCCGCGCGGGCCGAGCTTGAGGGGCGCGACCGTCGGGAGGCCGAGGCGCGGCACGCGCGCGTCCGCGCCGAGGGTCATGCGGTGCACGAGCACCGGCACCGCGACCAGCGCCGCGGCGAGCAAGGCGCACCACCCGGCGCGCGCGAGCCAGGAGAGCGTGTCGGCCGTGGACGGGTGCGCGCCGAGGACGCCCGGCCAGACGGTCCACTTCGCGCCGAGCCACGCCTCGCCGCGGGCGAGCGCCGGCCACACGAGGGCCGCGGCGAGCGCGGCGAGGGTCGCGAGCACGACGAGGGCGCCGCGGAGCCAGCGGCTGCGGGGGGCGTTCACGGGGTCGGCCCTCCCCGGGCGTCGTACTCGGCGGCGGTGGGGATGGTCGCGTGCACCATGCGCTCGGCCTCGGCGAGCGCGCGCTCGCACTCCTCGAGCGTGGGGGTGAGCGTCGCGAACTTCACGAGGTCGCACTGCTGGAGGAAGCCCGCGACCTCCGGGAGCGGCAGGCCGAAGTGCGCGACCTTGCGGAGCGCCCTGAGCGTCTCGTCGGTCGTCGACTCGAGGCCGTCGAACCCGAACCGCGCGCCCAGGTACTCGCGCACCGCGTCGTTCAGGCGATCGAAGAAGTCGGAGAAGCGCTGCATCTCGAGGAGCCCGGCGTGCCGCGTCTCGTGCAGGCGCTCGAGCGCGAGCTCCCAGGGCACGCGCGGCGGCGGCGGCGGCGGCACCGGCTTCGGGCGGCGGATCCACCGGAGGGCGAGCCAGGCGACGAGCAGCCCCACGCCGGCGCCGCACACCAGCCAGAGCAGGCCGCGCTCGAGCGCCACCCACTCCTCGCGCTGGACGCGCGGGGGCGGGTTGCCGCGCGGCTTCGCGTCGGGCGTGGATGCGGTGGGGTCCTCGATGACAATCGTGTGCTCCTTCGTGCAGAGCGTGACGACGTCGCTGCTCGCGCGCGCGATGGCGACGGGCAGCGGCGGGAGCGTGAGCGTGTGGCGCCCCGGCCCGCTGGGCAGCGCGACGAGCGGCAGGTCGAGCGTCGTCTGGCGGCGGCCCGCCTTGGCGTCCGCGTCGGAGCTCGCGAGGCGCGCCGCGCCGCCTCCGTCCTGATCGGGCAGCGCGAAGCCCGCGGCCTTCAGCGCGCGCGCGGCGTCGCTCTCGCTCTGGAGCTCGAGCCCGCGCGGCAGCACCGTCTCGCCCTTGCCGTGCGTGACGACGACGTGCAGCGTGGCCGTGTACCCGCTGAGGCCGCGATCGGGGAAGGCGTCGACCATCGTGGGCCGATCGGCGCCGCCGCCCGTCTCGACGCACTCGGCGCGCGCGGCGCCCGCGACGAGCGCGATCAGGAGACCGAGCGCGGCGGCGAGCCACGCGGCGGCGGGCGAGCGCGGCGTCATCGGCGGATCCTCCGCGCCCGGCGCGCGAAGAGATCGCGCAGGGGACGCACGAAGGAGCCCCCCGTCTCGATCTCCACCGAGTCGAGCCCCAGCTTGTGGAACGCCGCGCGCCGGCTCTCGGCGATCTTGCCCATCGAGGCCGCGTACCACGCGCGCACCCGCGGGTCGCCCGTGTCGACCACGACGCTCTCGCCGCTCTCGAGGTCCTCGAAGCTCGCGAGCCCGACGTCGGGCAGCGCGGCGTCGCGCGGGTCGCGCAGGACGACGGGCACCACGTCGTGCTTGGCCGAGGCCAGGGCGAGCGGGCGCTCGTAGCCCGTGTCGTAGAAGTCGCTCACCAGGAACGCGACGCTCCGCCGGCGCGAGACCCGCACGAGCGCCTCGAGGGCGGCGCGCAGGTTCGTGCCGGCGCCGAGCGCCGACCGGCCGCGCCGGGCCGGGAGCGAGGGGAGCTCGGTCTTGCGCGTCCCGGGCGAGTCGAAGCCGAGGATCTCGCGGACGACGCGCATCACGTGCTTCTCGCCCTTCTTGGGCGGCACGATGCGCTCGACCTTGTCGGTCGCGATGATGAGGCCCACCCGGTCGTTGTTGCGAATGGCGCTGAACGCGAGGAGGGCCGCGACCTCGCTCGCGACGCGCTGCTTGGCCGCGCGGCGGGTGCCGAACCGCTCGCTCGCCGACAAATCGACGACGAGCATGACGGTCATCTCGCGCTCCTCGACGAACACCTTCACGAAGGTGTCGTTCATGCGCGCCGAGACGTTCCAGTCGATGGTGCGGGGATCGTCGCCGGGCTGGTACGGGCGCACCTCGCGGAACGCGAGGCCCTGCCCCTTGAAGCCGGAGTGGTACGTCCCCGAAAGCTGCTCGTTGGCCAGCCGGGCCGTGTGAATCTCGATGACGCGGAGGGCCGCGAGGAGGTCCTTCGGGATCACGCGCGCACTCCGTGGGCCGCTACGGGACCTCGACGACCTCGAAGACGCGCTTCACGACCTGCTCGCTCGTCACCTCCTCGGCGTCGGCCTCGTAGGTGAGGACGAGGCGGTGGCGGAGCACGTCGGGGCCGACGGCCTTCACGTCTTCGGGGGTGACATAGCCGCGGTGGCGGAGGAACGCGTGGGCGCGCGCGGCGAGGTTGAGCGCGATGCTGGCGCGCGGGCTCGCGCCGAACTCGATGAGCGGCGCGAGGTCCTTCAGGCCGTGCTTGGCCGGCTCGCGCGTCGCGAAGACCACGTCGACGATGTACTCCTTCACCTTCTCGTCGACGTACACCTGCTTGACGACCTTGCGCGCCTCGAGGAGCTCGGCCGGCGTGACGCACGGCTCGGCGCGGAGCGCCTCGGGCGCGGTCATGCGGTCCATGATCTTCCGCTCTTCTTCGCGCGTCGGGTAGCCCACCTTGACCATGAGCATGAAGCGGTCGACCTGCGCCTCGGGGAGCGCGTAGGTGCCCTCTTGCTCGATGGGGTTCTGCGTGGCCATGACGACGAACGGCTCGGGCAGCGGATAGGTGCGATCGCCGATCGTCACCTGGCGCTCTTGCATCGCCTCGAGCAGCGCGCTCTGCACCTTGGCGGGCGCGCGGTTGATCTCGTCGGCGAGCACGAGGTTCGCGAAGATGGGGCCGAGCTTCGAGGTGAACTCGCCCTTCTGCTGGTTATAGACGACGGTGCCGACGAGGTCGGCGGGCAAGAGGTCGGGCGTGAACTGGATGCGCGCGAACTTGGCGTGGATCGCGTCGCAGAGCGTGCGCACCGTCAGCGTCTTGGCGAGGCCGGGCACGCCCTCGAGGAGCACGTGGCCGCCGGTGAGCAGGCCGACGAGGATGCGCTCGACCATGTACTGCTGGCCGACGATGACCTTGCCGACCTCGTTCGCGAGCCGGTCGACGAAGGCGCTCTCCTTCGCGACGAGTTCGTTGAGGGCTCGGACGTCGTACATGCGCGAAACTCCATGTCTCCAGAGGGCCTAGGCTCGGTGGCCCGCGGGCGCCGCGCGTTCTAACACGGGCGCTCGAGGGCGCGGGAGCCGGACGCATGGTCGCGCCGCTTTATTCCCCGGGCCGACGGCTCGCTTCAGCCCGCACGCCCGAGCGAACCGAGGGATCGGGCTGACTGGACTAGAGCAGGAGTCCTTTGAACGGAACGTTCAAAGGACGGATGCTCCCAAACTAGGGCAAAATGAGAGCTGGCCGTCGTTCCGAAGGAACGACGGTCGCTCTAGTTCTGGCAGGCGCCGGGCAAGCTGGCCTGCGAGATGTGCGTGCAGTGGAGGGCCTGCTGCGTCGGATCCGTGGTCGCGAGGCGCGCCTCGAGGTGATACATGCGGCAGTTCAGCGTGTTGCCCGAGGTCTGGAGATCGGGCGAGTCGCCGCCGTCCGCGTAGCCGTTGATGTCGTACGGGTAGCCGGGGTAGCCGCCGTCGTCGGGGAAGCCGCCGTCGGGCAGGCACGCGTTCATGCAGTCCTGAAAGCCGCCCGGGTACGCGTCGGGGCAAAAGCTGACGGCCGGGGTGCAGAAGTCGGTGCAGGCCGTCGCGGCGGTGGTCCCGCAGAAGCCGCCCCCGAGGGGCCCGGCGTGCGGGCAGTGCTCCTCCGGGCTGAGGTTGAGGGCCGCGTTCGCGTGCCAGACGCGGCACGCGACGGTGTCGTCGGTGGGCGCGGCGCCCATGAGGTTCACGGTCTGCGGCAGCTCTTCCTGGGTGTTCTCGCGGAAGGTGCAGAGCTGCATGCACACGTTGCCGGCGTCGGGGGAGCTCGTCTCGATGTACTCCTGGTTGTCGGAGTTGGCCGGGCAGGCGAGCTGCATGTCGCCGCAGTAGGCGTCGCAGTCGCTGCTGGCCGAGAAGGTGATGTTGCTCCCCTCGAGCTTGGCCTGCTCGATGCCGAGCACCGAGTTGCACGCGATGGCCGCGGCGGCCACGGAGAGGGCCGCGCCCAGAGCGAGGAGGATTCGCGTGTGCGGCATGATCACCAGGCTCCTCTCGCGACGACGCCGCCGAGGGTAGGCAGCACCTCGAGGCCCGTCGAGGGCCTCGCGTGCGGCGCCGTGAACCAGACGACGGCGCCGGCGACGACCGCCGCGCCGCCCGCGATGAGCGAGACCGTCGCCACGTCGCCGAAGGTCCGCGCGTCGTTGCGCTGGTTCACGCCCGCCTGCGAGCACATGTTCGGATCGGTCGACTCGCAGTCGTTGCGCGACGAGGTGTCGTCGCTCTTCGCGAGGATGGCGAAGACGCCGCCGGCGATGAGGCCCGCGACGCCGACCCCCGCGACGACGGCGCCGGCGACGCGCTGGCCCGAGCCTGCGCTCCGCGACGCGGTGTCGCGCTCCTGCCCGTCGGGCGAGGTCGCGCTCACGAGCGGCGAGGGCGACGACGAAGGCGAGACCGCGGCGGGCGTGGGGGCCGGGGTCGCGTCGGGCGCCTCTTCCAGCGCGGGGACGGACACCGAGGCCAGCGCGCCGTCCTGCGCGACGTCGACCGTGACGGACCACGGCTTGTGGCCCGGCGCGCTCGCCTCGACCGCGTGCATGCCCGTGTCGACCGGGATGCCCGAGCCGAGCTCCGCGGAGTCGACGGGGACGCCGTCGCGCTTGATGACCAGGCCGTTCACCGGCTGCGCGACCGTCACCGTGAGGCGCGCGAGCTTCGGCGCGAGCCCGTCGGCCCGGCGGAGCGCCGTGGTCAGGTAGTCTTTGCGGCCCGCGGCGTTCGCGTCGCTCGCGGCCTGCCGGTAGGTGGCCCACGCGCTGGCGGTGCGCCCGAGCTTCTCCCAGCAGTTGGCGAGGTTGAGGAGCGTCGCGACCGAGGGGCCGAGGCGCTGGCTGTCGGCGAACTTGGGGCAGGCTTCGGCGTACTTGCCGGCGGCGACGAGGGCGCGCCCGTCTTCGAAGAGCGCCTCGGCGGCGACGTTGCCGTTCGTGGAGGTCGTCTGGGCGTGCGCGGGCGCCGCGGCGCAAACGGAGCCGAGGGCGGCAGAGACCCCCGCGACCAGAAGGAGCCGCGGACGCATGTCGCGAAGCATGGTCCCTTTTCTACGGCAACCGCGCCGCATATGGAACGACAACCGCCAGGACCTCTGCCTGCCCTCAGCGGAGGGACGGGATGTCTTCGTCGGGGGCGGGCGCGGAGCTCGGGCTGGCGGCGCGGGCCAGTGGGGCGGGGTGCGCCGCCGGCACGGGCGGGGAGGCCGCGCGCCTGGGGGGGCTCGACTCGGCGGGCTTCGCCGTCGCAGGGGCCTCGGGCTCGGCGATCGCGGGCGGCGCGGGGGCCGGGGGCTCCGCGGCAGGGGGCTCGGGCGCGAGGGTCGCAGGCTGTGGCATCGCCGGCGGGATGGCGACGACCGGCGGCGGCGCCGCCGCGGGCTGCGCGTCGTGCGGCTGGCGCGCGACGCTCGAGAGGCGCGTCGCGACGACGATCGCGCTCAGGCCGAGGACGAGCGCCACCGCGGCCGCCCAGGGACCGGCGGCCGACGGCTTCCGCGGGGCCTGCTGCGAGAGACGGACCCCTTCGGTGCCCCACGCGGCGGGGATCGACGCGGTCTGCGGCGCCGTGACGGCGGGCGGCGCGTCGGCGGGGATGGTGGCGACGAGGTCCCCGACCCGCGGCGGCAAGGCCCGGAGCGCCTCGAACGCGGAGCGCACCGAGAACGCGCTCGACCGCGGCGGCGCGAAGGGCTCGAGCGCCAGCGCGAGCTCCGCGGCGTTGGCGTACCGGCGGGTGCGGTCCTTCTCGAGGCACCGGTCGACCACGGCGGCGAGTCCCGGCGGGATGACCGGGCGCAGGCTGACCAGCGGCGTGGGCGGCTCGTTGACGATCTTCAAGCAGAGCTCGGGCATCGTCTCGGCCTCGAACGGGCTCCGGCCGGTGAGGAGCTCGAACAGGACGACGCCCAGGGACCACACGTCGGTGCGCGCGTCGACGTCGCGCGAGGAGCGCATCTGCTCGGGCGCCATGTAGAGAGGCGAGCCGAGCATCGCGCGCGTGCCGGTGAGCTTGCGCTTCGAGTCGTCGCCGAGGCGCATCGACTTCGAGACGCCGAAGTCGAGCACCTTCACCTTCGGCGTGCCGCCGACCGTCTTCGTGAGAAAGAGGTTCTCGGGCTTGAGGTCGCGGTGGACGATGCCGGCCGAGTGGGCCTCGGCGACGGCCTCGCAGACCTGGAGCATCAGCCCGGCGGCCGTGTCGACGGCCATGGGCCCGTCCCGCGTGAGGGCCTTGGAGAGGTCGCTGCCCTCGAGGAACTCCATGACCATGTAGGGCGCGCCCGATTCGAGGCGGCCGACGTCGAGGACGCGCGCGACGTGCTCGCTCCGGAGGCGCGCGGCCGACCGCGCCTCGCGGAGGAAGCGCTCGACCGCGTCGTCGTTGTCGAGCGCGTCGTCGCGCACGAATTTGATGGCGACGGGCTGCTCGAGCTGCTCGTGCTGGGCGGCGACGACCACGCCCATCCCGCCCACGCCGAGCACCCGGCCGATTCGGTACTTCCCGGCGACCAGGTCCCCTTCGCGTACTTGGATGGACCCGAACTCGCTCATCCTACCTCCTCCCTAACACAGCGCGGCGTGAACGCACCTGGGAACGGAGGCCGAAAGCCTGGCCGGAAGCGAAAGGTATTAGCGAATCGTCGGGATATCGTCGTCGGCCGGCGTCCCGGTCGCCGGCTTGCCTGGCGCGGGGCCGACGGGCTTCCGGGCCGAGGGCGCGGCGGGGACCGGGGTCCGCTGGACCGCGGGCGAGCTTGGCCCGGCCGGGAGCGCGACCGAGGCGGACGGCGCGGGCGGGGCGGCAGGCGGGACGGCCGCGGGACCCTCGGGATCGGGCGCGCGGAGCGCCTCGGCGGTCGCGGCGAGGTGCACGGCCGGGGGCACGGCCTGGGCCGCCGGGGGCGCGGGGCTGGCGGCTGCGGGCGGGACGGCGGCCGGGGCCGAGGGGGTCCGCACGGCGAGGACGACCGCGACGACCCCCGAGATCACCGCGACCCCGACGAGCGCGAAGAGCCACGACGGCGGGCTCGGGGACGGCGCGACGGGGGCGCCGGTGCTCGGCTCGGCCCACGCCGCCGAGGGCGAGCGCGACGTGGCGCCGGCCGGGGTGAGCGGGCCGGCGAACGACCGCGCATCGGGGATGCTCGCCTCGCGCGACCGCGGCGGCGTGCGCGCGCCCACCGGCGTGCGCGCGCCCGAGGAGCCGCTGAGCAGCGTGGCGATGGCAGGCATCGCCGACGCGTCGAGCGTCACCTGGCGGACCATCGCGGAGTTCGAGGCGTTGCCCCCGACGGCGAGGCGCGCGCGGGAGGCGAGCACGCGGGAGGACACGTCGACGAACGGCTCGAGCGCCGACGCGAGCTCCGCGGCGTTCGCGTAGCGGTGCGCCGGGTCCTTCGCGAGGCACCGCTCGATGACCTCGGCCATCTGCTGCGGGACGTCGGGCCGGTAGGTCCCGAGCGACGTCGGCGGGTCGGACACGACCTTGAGGCACAGCTCCGGCATCGTCTCGGCCTCGAACGGCCAGCGGAGCGTGAGGAGCTGGAACAGCACGACGCCGAGCGCCCAGACGTCGGCCCGCGCGTCGACGTCGCGCGAGGAGCGCATCTGCTCGGGCGCCATGTAGAGCGGCGAGCCGAGCATCGCGCGGGTGCGCGTGAGGCCGAGGAGCTCGCCGCTCGCGGCGCCGATGGCCTTCGAGACGCCGAAGTCGAGCACCTTGAGCTTCGACATGCCGCCGACCGAGCGCGCGAGGAACATGTTCTCGGGCTTCAGATCGCGGTGGACGATGCCGCACGCGTGCGCCTCGGCGACCGCCTCGCACGCCTGCATGATCGCACTCGGCCGCCGCGTCGAAGCGCATCGGCCCCGTCGTCTCGATGAACTTCCCGAGGTCGCTGCCCTCGAGATACTCCATCACCATGTACGGCGCGCCCGACTCCAGCTTGCCGACGTCGAGCACGCGGGCCACGTGCTCGCTCTTCAGCTTCACGGCGGCGCGCGCCTCGCGAATGAAGCGCTGCACGGCGTCTTCGTTCTGAAGCGCCTCTTCGCGCACGAACTTGATCGCGACGAGCTGATCGAGCTCCTGGTGGCGCGCCGCCACGACGATGCCCATCCCTCCGGCACCGAGCACGCGCTCGACCCTGTACTTGCCTGCAAGCAGGTCGCCCTCTTGGACGGGGGCGGAGCTGGTACGGGTCATCAACGTCAAAAGTAGCACGGGCCCCGGCGCGCTCGTTGCCTGGTTCGCGACCCCCTAACCAGTAATGGCGTAGTTTTCCTTACAGAGCGGACACTACGTGGGATTTTCGGCGTCTCACTGCAAACGGGCCGTGGACGAAGGCGCTTGGGGACGGCAGGCTTCGTTGCCTCTCTTCAGGGAGCCAAGGGCGCTTATGCAAACTCGACGATCGATTGGGGCGGGCATGATTGCCATCGTGGGGATTGTCCTCACGTTGCCGTTTTCAGGGTGTTCGAGCTCCAAGTCGTCGGGGGACGGCGAGCTGGAAGGGGGCGCGAGCAGCGGGAGCAGCAGCACCTGCACCGGCTTCAATTGCGCGGGCGACGACGCGTCGGACATCACGATGACGTGCGCGAACGGCACGAACTTCCAGTGCATGCAGGTGAACTGCCCGACCCCCAACACGACGACCACCGTGTCGGGCGTCGTGTACGACCCGGCGGGAACGAACCCGCTCTGGGGCGTCGCCGTGTACGTGCCCAACGTGACCCCGGGGCCCCTCCCCGACGGCGTGTCCTGCGCGGACTGCAACACCTGGTACACGCAGCCGGTCGTCAGCACGAACACGGACGCGAGCGGTCACTTCACCCTCTCGAACGTGCCGGTGGGCAACAAGATCCCGCTCGTCGTTCAGGTGGGCAAATGGCGAATGGAGTACACCCTCTCGACCGTGAAGCAGTGCGTCGACAACGACGCCGCCTCGCTCGCCGGCGGGCCGCTCCGCCTCCCGCGCAACCATAACGAGGGGTGGATGCCGAACATCGCGGTGTCGACCGGCGCGCTCGACTCGCTCGAGTGCCTCTTCACCCGCATGGGCGTCGACCCGAGCGAGTACACCGGCAACCCGACCGCCAGCGACTCCGGGCCCCACATCCACATCTTCACGGGCGGCGACTCGCCCGACAACGCGGGCGGCGCCCAGACCCAGAACCCGACCTCGAAGGAGTCGTGGTCGAACCTCTGGGACAAGGACGCGGACATGCAGCAGTTCGACCTCGTGCTGCTCTCGTGCGAGGGCCGCGAGACCTACAAGATTGGCGGCGGCTCCACGGTGCTCCTCAACTACCTCAACGCCGGCGGCCGCGCGTTCGCCTCGCACTACCACTACGAGTTCTTCATCAACGACACGAACAACCCGAACAACCCGTTCGCGACCTTCAACCCGCCGCTCGCGACGTGGACCCCCGAGGGCACGCCCGGCAAGTCCGAGACGCTCGGCCCCGACGGCGACCAGGTCACCTATCCCACCGACGTCGTGACGACGACCACGGCCGGCAAGGACTTCCCCGAGGGCGACGCGCTGAAGTCCTGGCTGGGCGGCGTGGGCGCGCTCACGAACGGGCAGCTCCCCGTCTGGTTCGCGCGCCACAACGCGGACCTCAGCCCGTCGGTCAACACGCAGTCGCAAAAGTGGATCCAGGTCGACCCGAGCGTGTCGTCGGCGCCGAACGCCGCCGAGTACTTCTCGTTCGACATGCCGTACGCCTCGAAGGAGCAGTGCGGCCGCGCGGTCTACAGCGATCTCCACGTCAGCGGCGGCATCGACGCCGTCGAGGGCAGCGTGCCCCCCGACTACCCCGGCCTGCCCATCACGCCCGACGGCTGCGCGTCGCACCCTCTGACGCCGCAGGAGAAGGCCCTCGAGTTCATGATCTTCGACCTCTCGTCGTGCCTCACGCCGGTCGGCGCTCAGCAGGTGCCGCCGCCGCCCAAGTAGCCGGCCGCGTCCGTGGCGCCCGAATTCGCGCGGGCAGAACGAAAAAGCCAGCACCTGCGGCTGCTTGACGCCGCTCCCCAATCGCCTCAGGTGACGCGGTGGGGGAACAATGGTGCTGTCCGCGCCCGAGCGGATGACGCGACTGATCGAGGTGGCCGCGGCCCTGTCGAAGACGATGACGCCGGACCAGGTCGCCGACGTCGTCACGACGATGGCCCTGTCCGCGCTCGGGGCTCGCGCGGGCGCGTTCCTGCGCCGCGACGACGAGGTGGGCGACTACGTGCTGCACGCCCTGTCGGACGGCACGCCGAGCTCGCCCGTGCGGCTGCCGCTCACGTCCGACCTGCCGATCGCGGTCTGCGCCCGCACCGGCCACGCGCTGTCGGGCGCCCCCGAGAGCCTGTGCCTCCCGCTCCTCATCCGGAGCCACCCCATCGGCGCGATCGCCCTCGAGTACGACGCCGGGCACCCGCTCGGCCGCGACATGCTCGTCTTCCTCGAGGCCACCGTGGAGCAGTGCGCCCAGGCCCTCGAGCGGGCGCGCCTCTACGCCCTCGAGCAGGTGCGCCGGGCCGAGCTCGAGCACAGCAACCGCATGAAGGACGACTTCCTCGGCATCGTCTCCCACGAGCTGCGGACGCCCCTCTCGGCCATTCTCGGCTGGGCGCGCATGCTGAAGCGGGGAATGCTCACGAGCCCGCGGGCGCGGGAGCGGGCGCTCGAGGCCATCGAGCGGAACGCGTCGCTCCAGGCGCGCCTCGTCGACGACCTCCTCGACGTGTCGCGCATCGTGAGCGGCAAGCTGGCGCTGGAGATGGCGCCCGTCGATCTGGGGGCGCTCGTCGACTCGGCGATCGACTCGGTGCGGCCGACCAGCCTGGCGAAGGGCATCGAGATCGTGACCGACCTCGACGGCGAGACGGTGACGGTCGTGGGCGACCCGCGCCGGCTCCAGCAGGTCGTCTGGAACCTGCTGACGAACGCGGTGAAGTTCACGCCGCCCGGGGGCCGCATCGAGGTCTCCCTCGAGCGCGGAGAGCGCACCGCGCGCGTCTCGGTGCGCGACACGGGCATCGGCATCCCGGCCGACATCCTCCCGCGCGTGTTCGAGCGCTTCAAGCAGGCCGACGGGTCCGCGACGCGCCTCTACGGCGGGCTCGGCCTCGGGCTCTCCATCGTGCGCCACGTCGTCGAGTCGCACGGCGGGCGGGCCGAGGCGCGGAGCGAGGGCGAGGGCCTCGGCGCGGAGATGGTCATCGAGCTGCCGCTCGCCGACGGCGAGGTCCCCTCGGCGCGCACCGATCCGGACTCGGATCCGGCCCGGCTGGCGGGCGCGCGCGTGCTCCTCGTGGACGACGACGACGACTCGCGCGAGCTGCTGTGGACGGCGCTGGAGGCCGCGGGCGCCGAGCTCCGCGCGGTGGTGCGGGCGCGCGACGCGCTCGAGGCCATCGGGTCGTGGCGGCCCAACGTCATCGTCTCCGACATCGCGGCGCCCGAAGAGGATGGCTACGCGTTCATCCGCGAGCTGCGCGCGCTCGCGCCCGACTTCGGCGGGCACACGCCGGCCGTCGCGCTCACCGCGCTCGCGCGCCCGACCGACCGCGTGCGCGCGCTGTCGGCGGGCTTCCAGACGCACCTGCCGAAGCCCGTGGACCCGCGCGACCTCGTCTCGGCCGTCGCGCGCTTGTGGCCCGCGGGCCGCTAGCCCAGGGCGCCGCCGTCGCGCTTGACGTGGACCTCGCGCTGCGGGAACGGCATCACGATGTCCGCGCGGCGGAACGCCTTCTCGATCGCGAAGCGGAGGGCGCTGCCGATGCGCAGATCGTCGCGCGCGTTGGGGATCCAGCAGAGGAGCGAGAACTGCATCGACGAGTCGCCGAAATCCTCGAGGCGCACCTCGGGGGTGGGCGTCTTCGAGACCCCCTCGGTGCTCGTCGCCACCTCCTGGAGGACGCGGCGCACGAGTTCGGTGTCCGTCCCGTAGGCGACGCCCACGACCACCCGGATGCGCAGGCTCGTGGTGGGGCGCGAGTGGTCGACGACCTCCGCCGTGATGAGGGCGCTGTTGGGCACGATGATGGTGACCTCGTCGCGCGTGATGATGTGCGTGGCGCGAAGGCCGATGTCCTCGACCGTCCCGAGCGTCTCGCCCACCCGGACGAAGTCGCCGTGGCGCACGGGCTGCTCGAGGAGGAGGATCAGCCCGCTGATGAAGTTTTGCGCGATGTTCTGCAGGCCGAAGCCGATGCCCACCGCGACCACGGCCGACGCGGCGAGGAGGGCGTCGAGGCGGAAGCCCATCGCGTTGACGGCCCCGATGAGCCCCACCCCCATGACCGAGTACCGGACCATCTTGGCCACGGCGAACTGCACGCCCTGGGCGGTCCCGCGCGCGCGTAAGACCCGCCGGACCGAAAGGGCGAGGAGGTTCGCGATGGCGACCGCCACGCAGACGAAGGCCGCCCCCACGAGGAGGGAGCCGGGCGTGATGGCCGCCCCGGCGAGGTCGATGAGCTTCCGATCGAGGAAGTCCTTCAGGTCCTTCTGCATCGAGAGCCCCCCCGGGGCACAAAGCTGCCCTGCCGCGGCGACACAGCAGTAGGCATGAACGCCATAGTACGGTAGACCCACATAAGTTACGGAGAACGATCCATGCCCTTGCACAGCACGACCGGTCGCCCCCGCTTTGCACCCGCAGCATGCATCGCCCTTTCTTCCCTCATCGCGATCACCGCGGTGACGGCGCCCTGCCGCACGGCCTGCGCCGACACGGGAACGGTGTCGCCCGACGGAAAGGGCGTCGTCGGAGGTGCGCTGCTCGGCGCCGAAGTCGTGACGATGGTCGAGGCCGTGGCGGGCGTCAGGCCGCCCTGGGCCTACATCGTCGGCGCGGTGGTCGGCGGCGGCGGCGGCGCGGTGGCCGGGCACTTCATCGAGAACGGAAGCAACGACGGTCGCGCCCCGATGTACATGCTCGCGGGCGGCCTCGCGCTCATCATCCCGGCGATCGTCCTCACGCTGAACGCCACGCGCTACCAGCCCGACGAGGGCGCGTCCGACGACAACGCGCCCACCGGCCCCGCGGCCGAGCCGGGCGCGCCGGGCGGCAGCATCGTCAACGCGCCGAACCTCCCGCCGCCCACGCCGCAGCCGCAGCCCCAGTCCCCGCCGTTGCCCCCTCCTGCGGCCGCGCCGCCCGTGCTGCCGCCTGCGTCGCCACCTCCGCCTACAACTCCCCCTCAGTCGCTCTTCGACATTCAGGGTGGTTCACTTCGGCTTGGTCTTCCCGTGCCCGACATTCGTCCGGTTTCAGCATGGCGGAGCAGCGCCAGTACGGGTTGCACGCCGAGACCGAGCTCCGGATGCCGATGGTGCATATGACCTTCTGATCCGGGTTCACAAGCGACTGCGCCGCGCTGTACCATTCTAAACAACGCTCGGCCGGAGGGTCGGGAGCGGAGGCGAATGCAAGGCGCACAGCGACTTCCTCAACCGGCGGCGAAGCCCGCCGACCCGATGCTCGGCCGAACGATTGCCGGCCGCTATCGACTCGAGGCTCGCATCGGTGAAGGTGGAATGGGCGTCGTCTATCGCGCCCGCCACGTGCTCATCGACCGCATCGTCGCGGTGAAGCTCATTCGGCCTGACCTCCGGGGCGAGACGCATCTGCGCGCGTGGATGCTACGCGAGGCGCGCGCGGCCAACCGCGTCGACCACGCGCACATCATCGACATCCACGACATCGGCGAGACGGGCGAGAGCGAGCTCTATCTCGTGATGGAGTACCTGGTCGGCACCTCGCTCTCGAGCGAGCTCGCGCGAGGGTCGATGGCCCTCGGGCGCGGCGTCGACATCCTCGAGCAAATGTGCGCGGCGCTCGCGCGCGCCCACGACCTCGGCGTCGTGCACCGCGACCTGAAGAGCGACAACATCCTGCTGACGACGCGCGGCGGCCGCAAAGACTTCGTCAAGATCCTCGACTTCGGGCTCGCGCACCTCGCGATGGACCCGCGCCTCGCGCCGAAGGGCGCGGTCTTCGGCACGCCCGAGTACATGGCGCCGGAGCAGGCGCGCGGCGAGGAGGCCACGCCGCAGAGCGACCTCTATGCGCTCGGCGTCCTCTTCTTCGAGATGCTCACGGGCCAGCTCCCGTTCCGCAGCGACGACCGCGAGACGCTCCTCGAGATGCAGCGCACGGCCATCGCGCCGCGCCCGCGCTCGATCAAGCCCGACGTGCTCCCGGCGGCCGAGTCGGTCGTCGTGCGCCTCCTCGAGAAAGACCGGCGCAAGCGCTTCCAGGACGCGCACCATCTCCACGAGGAGCTCAAGACCCTCCAGCGGAGCTTGCCGAGCACGCCGTGGGACATCAACACGAGCGACAACGCGGCCCCGCCGCCCCCGCCGCCCCCGCAGTCGCCGGGCGTCATCGAGTGGGCGAGCCGCGCGGCGCTGTTCTCGCGCATGGCCTCGCGCGCGTACCCCACGGGCAACGCCCCGGCGGACGTGCAGAGCGCCGTGTCGCAGGCGTGGGACCTCGCTTCCCGCGCGAGCCGCCTCGAAGGCGAGGTCGCCAGCCACACCCGCAAGCTCGAGGCGCTCGAGCGCCGGGGCCGCGCGCTCCGCGCGGAGATCGGCCGCAAAGTCGAGGAGCTGGCGCACGAAGAGTCGCGCGCGCTCCGCGATCTGTCCTCCGAGCAGGGCGAGGTGACCCGCCTGCGCGAGGCGCTCCAGCAGGGCGAGAAGGCGGTCGCGCAGTCGAAGCAGGCGGCCGACTCGGCCAGCGGGTCGGTCGCGCAGGTGCGCTCGATCTTCGAGCGCGCGGGCGCGGCGATGGCCATGGTGGAGGCCAAGCGCGAGCAGCTCAAGGAGCACGAGCAGCGCGCGAGCACGAGGGAGGCGCTGGCGCGCGACCTGCGCCGTCAGAATCGAGGAGCTTCGGGCGCAGCTCGCGCGGTACGCCGAGGCGCTCGAGGAAGACCTGGCGAGCGGCCGCGAGAAGGTCGCCGAGCGCACGCGCGAGGGCATCGGCTACGAGAAGGCCTTCAGCGACGTGTCGACCCTGCTCTTGAACCACCTCAAGGGCAAGCCCGAGGCGCGCGACCTTTTGCAAGAGCTCGTCGCCGCGATGCACGGTCAGAGCTACAACACGCCGCAGAAGAACGAGAGCCGCGGGCCGACGTAGAAGCCGTCCCCCGGCTCCTCGCCCGTAGCCGATGACCCACGCCTACCCCGCCAAGCTCGCCGAGTTCGCCCGCCTCCGCTGGCGCGAGCTCCGGGCCATGAGCGACCCGGGCCCGTGCGACCCGCACCGCAGCGAGCTGCCCGACACGGCGAAGCTCGAGCACCTCATCTCGGTGGCCTACCAGGCGTCCCTCCTCCAGGAGGAGGAGCGCCCGGTGCGCTTCCGGCTCTTCGTGGGCGACCCGGCGCGGCTCCCGCCCAACATCGGTCCGCCCGAGGGGCTGCACTGCCTGCGCTTCAACGAGCCGCGGCGGTTCGACGAGCACGAGATCCGGCGGCTCGCGCCGGCCGCGAAGTTCACCCGCGCGCTCATCGGCGTGGGCAACGCGCAGCCCGGGCCGTTCGAAATCTGGGGGATGCTCCAGTCGGGGCCGCGCTGGCTCCAGAGCGCGCGCGGCGGGCGTCCCCTGCCCTCCCCCGTGCCGAGCGACGCCGTCGTCGTGCGCGCGGTCGGTCCGGGGCGAATCGCGATCGCCCTGGGCGAGGTCATCCTCGCCGAGCTCCGGGGCGGCCAGATCCAGAGCGCGTCGATGGACGCGTTCGAGTCGAAGTGGCTCTCGTCGCGGTTCATCCGACTCCGCAGCGAGCTGCTCGCGGACCACGAGGCGGCCATGCAGGGGCTCGGGGTGCCGCTCGACCCCGAGGTCACCCGAAAGATCGCCCAGCAGATGGTGAAGCGCCTCGTCGCGACGATGCGCGACGCGCACCACGGCGGCACGCTGCTCCTCTTGCCGCGCGATCGGGTCGCGGCCGTGACGGGCGACGGCGGGTCGATCCGCCTGAAGTACTCGTTCTGCGACGACGAGCCCCGGCGGCGCTACCGCACGCTCATCCTCGCGGTCATGCGCGAGCTCGCGATGCTCGGGACGAGCCTCGACCCCCGGCCCGACCGCGTCGGCTGGGGCGCGTACCGCGCGTCGACGCTGCCTTCGATCGTGTCGCTCGACGAGGGCGTGCTCGAGATGTCGCAGCTCCTCGCGGCCCTCGGCGAGGTCGACGGCGCGGTCTTGCTCTCGGACCGGTTCGAGATCCTCGGGTTCGGCGGGGAGATCACGAGCAGCACCCGCCCCGAGCTCCGGAGCGTCCGGCGCGCGCTCGACCTGGAAGGCGAGACGTGGGAGCCGATCGCGATCGACAACGTCGGCACGCGGCACCGCTCGGCGTATCGCTTTTGCGCGCTGGAGCCGGGCGCGATCGCGATCGTGGTCTCGCACGACGGCGGCGTGCAGTTCGTCGCGTCCCGCAACGGGGAGCCCATCTACTGGGAGCACGTCCCCGTCACGGGCGCAGAGATTCTGAGAGAGACCGCCAGGGCGCCAGGGCCGCCAGGGGTGCCCGACCTTCGGCCAAGCGCGCTCCCCGGACGGCCGGGGATGCCCGACCTTCGGCCGAGCGCGTTCCCCGGACGGTCGGGTGTGCCCGACCGCAGGGGGAGAGCCCTCGGCCGGCAGGTCGGGCATGTCCGACCGCGCGCCGAGCGCCCTAGGCCGAAGGTCGGGCATCCTCGACCGCGCGGCGGGCGCGCTCGCTGCGAGGTTTGGCGCCTTCGACCGCGCGGGGAGAGCCCTCGGCCGAGGGTCGGACCTCCCCGGCCGCGTGGCGAGCGCCCCTTGGCGGCGTTTCTACGGAAGCTTGGCGTTGAGGAACGCCTTGAGCTTCACGAGCGTCTTCTGGTCACGGGTGAAGCTGGGGACCTGGTAGCCGGTGGACCAGGCCCGGACCTCCTGAAGGAACTGCCCGCGGAGCGCGCCGTCGGTCACGATGTCTTCGACCGTGCGACCGCGCGCGGCGCCCTTGCGGAGGGCCTTCACGTACGCCTCGAGGCGCGCGTAGTCGTCGCCGAGGAAGTCCTTGACGGCGCGCGCGTCGTCGGTGAGGCGCTGCACGATGCCCTTCTTGGCGTCGGGCCGCGCGTCGGCGGCCTGGGCGCACGCGACGCGCAGGACGAACGCGTCGTCGAGGAAGCCGAGGTCGTCGATGCCGTCGGGGATGAGATCGAGGGACTTGAAGATGTAGTTCAGGCCCGACACGAGAGAGCGCGTCGCCTCGTCGCCGGCGGCGTCCGCGGCGAGCAGCGCGCCGACGGCCCCCGCGTCCTCTCCCAGGCTACGGAGCCACTGCGGAAACACTTCGAGGTAACGGGGATCGATGGAGGCTTGGCTCATGATCACACTCTCCGAGCCAACGACGTTATCAAGGTCGGCGGGGGCCTTCTACATTCGCCCGCAGACCCAGCCGAGCACGAAACCTGCGACCACACCCGCCATCACGAGGACGACGACGATCTTCACGTCGACGCCCTTCTGGCGTCCCGTTCGCCGCGAGCCGCTCGAGCGGCTCCCGCGCGGGTCTTGCGAGGGGAGGGTCTCGCCGAAGGACGCCTTGGGCGAGGCGAACGCGATGTTGGGGAACGGCGCTGGATCGACGACGCCGGGCACCATGGGGCTCTCGAGCGTGCCGCCCGGCGCGCGGCCCCCGCTCGCCTTGGGGGCGGGGGCCGTGTGGGCGCTCGCGACGATCTCGGTCGGAGCCATCGCGCGCTCGGTGAGCGCGTGGCCCAGCGGGAACGGCGCCGTCCCGGGGCCCGCCGAGGGCGCGAAGAGCGACGGCACGTCGGGCAGCCGGCTGAGCGGCATCGGCGGCCCCGAGCCGCGGGACGCGACGTTGGGCGCGGCGGCCGCGAGCGCCTGCGACATCTCGAGGGCGGACGAGAAGCGATTGTTCCGCTCCTTCTTCAGGGCGCGCTCGAAGAACCCGTTCAGGGGCGCGAGCGCCGGGTCGATGCGGGCGACCGGCTCCGGCTCGGAGGAGAGCAGGGCCGCGAGGCGCGCGTACTCCGTCGGCGCGGGGAACGCGGCGCGGCCAGTGAGCATCTCGTAGAAGAGGACGCCCGCGCTCCACAGGTCGGCGCGCTGGTCGACGTCCCGCGCGTTCCGGGCCTGCTCGGGGCTCATGTACGCGGGCGTTCCGAGGAGGACGCCGGTGCGCGTGCGCATGCCCATGCCGCCCGCGACGTCCATGACCTTGGCGATGCCGAAGTCGAGGAGCTTCACGACGAACGTGCCCCCCGCGTCGCGCGTGAGCAGCACGTTGTCGGGCTTGAGGTCGCGGTGCACGACGCCCTGGGCGTGGGCCGCGGCGAGCCCGGCGAGGATGCCCTGGAGGATGGGCACCGCCTGCGCGAGGGGGACGCGCCCGCCGTTCTGCGTGTAGGCGCCGAGGGGCACGCCGTCGAGCAGCTCCATGACGAGGTACGGCGTGCCGTCTTCGGCCTGGGCGCCCTCCATCACGCGCACGATGTTCGGATGCACCAGGCGCACCGAGGTCCGCGCCTCTTCGAGGAAGCGCGAGAGGACCGGCATGTCGGCCACGAACTCGGGCCGCAGCACCTTGAGGGCCACCCGCGAGCCGCCCGCGAGCGGCTCGGCGGCGAACACCTCGCCCATGCCCCCCTCCCCGAGCTTGCCCGTCACCCGCCAGCGACGCGCGAACACGCCGCCGACGAGCGATTGGTGCGAGCCGGACTGCGCAGTCGTCATGGCCCGTCGATGGTACACACGACCCGGCGGCGGCGGGTGGGACTTCTCGCACCTCTCGGCGCGGCCTCAGCGCAGGCTGGCGCCGAACCGCTTCTCGAGGACCGCCACGACCTGCGCGTGGCGCGCGTCGACGTCCGCGTCCGTCAGCGTCCGGTCCGGCGCGCGGTAGACGACGTGGAGGGCGAGGCTCGCGTGCCCGGCCGGGACGCTCCCGCCCACGAAGCGATTGAACAGCGCGACCTGCTCGGCGAGGTCGCCCGCGGCCTCGCGGGCGGCGTGCTCGACGTCGCCGGCCGCCACGTCGTCGCGGACGACGAGCGACATGTCACGGGAGCTCGACGGGAACCGCGGGAGCGGCACGAAGCGCACCGGCTGCGGGCCGACGGCCTGGAGCGCCTCGAGATCGATCTCGACCACGACGGCCTCCCCCGCGCCGAACGACTCGCTCACGTCCGGGTGCACCGGCCCGAGCGCGCCGACGCGCTTGCCCGCCACCTCGATCCACGCGGCGCCGCGTGGGTGGAGGGACGGCGGCGGCCGGTCGGTCTCCGCTTGCGTCGCCCCGCGCACGGACGCCTCGCGGCCGAGCAGGCGCTCCACGAACGCCTGCGCCAGCCCCTTGCCGTCCCAGACGTCGACGCTCTGCGGACGCGTGAGCCACGCCTCGCGATCGCCCGCGAGCAGCGCCGCGAACGCGAGCCGCTCCTCGGGGAGCGGGTGGCCCGGCTCGGCCTCCAGGAAGACGGGGCCGACCGAGAAGAGCCGCGCGTCTCGCTCGCCGTGCCGGCGCGCGCGCGCCAGGACGCGCAAGAGCCCCGGCAGGAGGCTGGTGCGCATCACCGACTGCTCCTCGCTCATCGGGTTGCGCAGGACGACCGCGGCCTCCGGCGCGCCGACGGCGGCCAGGTCGCCCGGGCTCACGAAGGAGTACGTGATGGCCTCGCTGAGGCCGCTCGCGACCGCCGCCTCCCGGGCGCGCCGGGCGAGGAGGCTGCGCGGGCCCGCGTCGCGCGAGGCGCGGATCGCCGGCAGGGTCGCGGGGATCGCGTCGTACCCGTGCACGCGCGCCACCTCCTCGATGAGGTCCACCTCGCGCCCGATGTCGGGCCGGTGGCTCGGCACCTCGTAGATCTCGCCGAAGCTGGTGGCCGCCGCGCCCGGGTCGGAGCGCGTCAGGAACCCCAGGCGCGTGAGGATGCCGCGCGCCACCGCCGGGTCGATCGCGACGCCGAGCAGCCCGTCGAGCCGCTCGGACCGGAGGGCCACCGTGCGCCGCGCGAGCGGTCGGGCCTCGACGAGGTGCGGGCCCGCGGCGACCGTCCCCTCGGCGAGCGAGCCGAGCAGCGAGGCCGCCCGCGCGAGCGCGCCGCGGGTGTCGCCCCAGTCGACGCCGCGCTCGAAGCGGTGGCTCGCGTCGGTGTGGAGGCCGTGCCGGCGCGCGGCCCGGCGGACGCCGCGCGCGTCGAAGTACGCGCACTCGAGGAGGACGCGCCGGGTCGCGGCGGTGATCTCGCTGTCGCCGCCCCCGATGACGCCGGCCAGCGCGACCGGCCCCTCGGCGTCGCAGATGACCAGATCGTCCTCGACCAGCGCGCGGTCGACGCCGTCGAGCGTGCGGAGCGGCTCGCCGGCGCGGGCGCGGCGCACGACGATCTTCCGGCCGCGGATGCGCTCGAGGTCGAACGCGTGCATCGGATGGCCGAACTCGAGCATCACGAGGTTCGTCACGTCGACGACGTTCGAGATGGGGCGGACCCCGAGCGACGCGAGCCGCCAGCGCACCGCGAGCGGCGAGGGCCCGACCTTCACGTCGGCGACGACGGCCGCGCCGTAGTGCGGGCACCGCTCCGCGTCCTCGATGCTCACCGCCGCGAACTTCGCGAGCGCGCCTGCCTCGCGCTGGCCCTCGCCCGCCGCGAGCGCCGCCGCCTGCCACTCGCCGGGCGCGACGTCGAAGAGCGCCGCGGCCTCGCGCGCGATGCCGCGGTGGCCGAGCGCGTCGGGCCGGTTCGGCGTCAGGCCGATCTCGAAGATCGTGTCGCGCGCGGCGGGGAGCGCCTGCACGAGGTGCGTGCCGGGCGCCGTCATGCCGGCCGGCAGGACGAGGATGCCCTCGGAGCTGTCGCCGAGCCCGAGCTCCGCCTCGCTGCACAGCATGCCCTCGCTCGGCACGCCCGCGATCGTGCGGCGCTCGATGGTCATGCCCTTCGCGGGCAGGTGCGCGCCCAGCGGCGCGAGCACGACCAGGCCGCCCACCTCCGGCACGTTCGGCGCGCCGCACACGACCTCCTGCTGGGCGCCGCCGCGGTCGACGGTGACGAGCCGCAGGCCGCTGCGCGACGGGTGGGGCCGCGTCGACACGACGCTCGCGACGATGCACGCCTCGGCGCCCAGACCGAAGGCGTGCGTCTCCTCGACCTCGAGGCCCGCGGACGTCAGGCGCGCGGCGATGGCGGCCGCGTCATCGGGGAGCGAGGGGCACAGCTCTCGTAGCCAGCGAACGGAGGCTTTCATCGGCGGGGGCGGGACACGTAGCCCAAGCGCCGCCCTGGATCGAGGCTTTTGCCGGCGGCGCCGTCGCCAGGGGAAGCTCGACCCGGCTCAGCGCCTCGGGCGTCCGGAGCTGCGCCGGATCCCCGATGGCCGCCGCGAGGGCGCGGTCGAGCTCCGCGAGGGCCGCGCGCTCGCCGCGCGCGGCGCCGGCCGCCACGGCCCCGAGGTCGGGGTCGAGGCGGATCGCGGCGACCACCGCAGGCGGGACGCCGAGCGCGAGGCTCTCGTAGATCGCGTGGCCGAACACGACCGGCTCGGCGTGCGCGCCCGCGAGGAGCACGCCGCCCTCGTCGAGGAGGGCCAGGGCGTCGAGCTCCCGCGTGCGCGTCGAGGGGAGCGTGCGCGCCCCCGGGACGATGCGCTCGGTGATGGCCCGGTGCTGCCGCGCGTGGAGGGCCGTCTTCGCCTGCGGGAACGCGCCCCAGACGAGGGCGTTCATGAAGTCGTGCCACGAGCCGGCCCGCGTGGGGACCACCCGCTCGAGCGTGATGCGCGCGTCGTAGAGGGTGCGCGCGTCCACCGGCTCCTTGCGCCGGCGGCGGCGGGGGCGCGGGTCGGCCCGCTCGAAGCGCACCGGCGCGCCGCCCGCGTCGAACACCTCCCCGTACCTCTCGACGGGCGGAAAGCCGCGCGGCTCGTCGCCCGCGCCGGGCAGCGAGGCCGACGCGAGCGCCCGGGCCCCGCGAATCACCGGCGCGAAGAGGGCGGAGCGCTCGAAGAACCGGGGCTCGAAGGGGGCTTCGCGCAGGGTCTTCATCGTGCGGCCGCCCGCACTATGCCACACGCCCACGGCCGCGCTGCTCGCCCCGCCCACATGCCCGGCGCCACGTGCACCCTACACGCGCTCGGGCCCTCGATCGCGCGCGGGCCGCCCCCGAAGGCGAGCCGAGAATTCGCTCAACCATGGTTTACTGAAAACGATGGGCAAACTTCGCGTTCGGCTGGCTTTGACGACGTGCGCGGCGGTCTCTCTCTTCGGCCTCTTCACCGGCGCGTGCGGCAGCCCCGCGAGCGAGGCGCTCACCGGCGACTCCGGCTCTCCCCCGTCCATGGGGGACGGCGCGACGCAGACGTTCTTCGACGACGGGGGCGGCGGCTCGGACGCCGGCAACGGCTCGGGCGACGCGAACGGCACGCTCGTCATCGCGCCCGCGAACGACGTCGTCGACATCACGTACGGCCAGCCGGCCGCGCCGATCGTCTTCAGCGCGACCCTCGACGGAAACAGCGTCCCGGCCTCGTTCTCGATCGACCGCGGCGAGATTGGCGCGCTCGTCGCGGCCACCGGCACCCTCACGCCCACGGGCACCGTCGGCGGCACCGCGAACGTCGCGGCCACCTTCGACAGCCAGCGCGTCACGACCACGATCACCGTGCGCATCCACTACGTGCAGAACGGCGCGCCCCCGGCGGACGCGGGCGCGGGCGACGCGGGCGCGGGCGACGCCGGCGACGCGGGCAACGCCGGCGGCAACGGAGGCGTGGGCGGCGAGGGCCTCGGCGGCGCGGTCGATCCGGGAACGCAAGGGGTGCTCCAGGGAGGCCTCGACGGCGGCGCGATGCCGGCGTCGAGCGCGGCGACGGACGACGCGGGCGCCACCTACGGCTGGCTCTACCCGTTCGACAAGACCGTCTGGCCGCGCGGCCTCCTCGCGCCGCTCCTCCAGTGGAGCGAGCCGCAGTCGTACGACGCGGTGATGATTCTCGCTGAGCGAGAGCGCGTTCACGTACACCGGCTTCTTCGCGGCGACGGCGACGCCGTTCGTGCACCACCCCATCCCGCAGACCGCGTGGGACCTCCTCTGCAACTCGAACCAGGGCGAGGCGGTCACGGTCACGCTCGTGTTCTCCTCGGGCGGCCAGGCGTACGGACCGCTCACCGAGACGTGGACGATCGCGCAAGGGTCGCTCACCGGCACCGTCTACTACAACTCGTACGGGACGAACCTCGCCCACAACTACTCGCAGACCACGCCGATCAACGTGACCTTCGGCGGCGCCACGCTCGCGATCAAGAGCGGCGCCACGGGCCCGACGCTCGTCGCGGGCAACGACAGCGAGTGCCGCGTGTGCCACACGGTCAGCGCGGACGGCTCGCGCCTCGTCACGGGCAACGGCAACACGGGCACGGGCAACACCATCGAGGACCCCGCGTCGGCCTGGTACGACCTGAACGACGGCTACGCCGAGACGCCGATGACGCCCGGCAACGACGGCCGCTTCAACTGGGGCGCCCTCTCGCCCGACGGCACCCTGCTCTTCAACGACGGCGCGATGAAGAGCGGCAACGTGAAGCTCCAGGGCAGCGCCGCGGAGGACAACGGGCCGGTGCTGGCGCAGCTCTACGCGGTGGCCACGGGCGACACGTACCCGTCGACCGGCCTCCCGCCCACGCTCGTCGCGGGCTCGCCGGTCTTCTCGCCCGACGGCAAGCACGTCGCCTTCAACTTCTATTCGGGCACGGTCCCCGTCGGGGACGCGGGCGCGGGCGACGCGGGGCCCGACGGCGGCCCGGCGCTCGCGGGCGACGGCGTGTCGCTCGCGGCGATGGACTTCGACGCGTCGACGACCACGTTCTCGAACTTCCGCGTCCTCTACACGCCGCCCGCCGGCACCTCGGTGTGGCCCTCGTTCTTGCCGACGAACGACGCGCTCGTCTTCGAGCTCGAGACGCAGAGCAACGGCCGCGACTGGGGGGGTACGCGCTCCCCGTGCGACGGCACCGGGTGCGAGGACGAGACGGCCAGCGGAACGAAGGCCGAGCTCTGGTGGGTCGACATGGCCACCGGCAAGGCGGCGCGCCTCGACAACCTCGACGGGCTCGGATTCCTGCCGACGCTCCCGCGGACCGACCACACGAACGACGCGATCCTCAACTACGAACCCACCGTGAACCCCGTGCCGAGCGGCGGCTACGCGTGGGTCGTCTTCACCAGCCGGCGCCTCTACGGCAACGTCGCGACGACCAAGCCGTACTACAGCGACCCGCGGTACGTGGACCTCAGCACCACTCCGACGCCCAAGAAGCTGTGGGTCGCGGCGATCGACCTCACCGGCACCCCCGGCAACGACGTGAGCCACCCGGCCTTCTACCTGCCCGCGCAGGAGCTCCTCGCGGGCAACTCGCGCGGCTACTGGGTCGTCGACCCGTGCATGCAAAACGGCTCGACCTGCCAGACGGGCGACCAGTGCTGCGGCGGCTACTGCGAGAGCGGCAGCGGCGGCCTCACGTGCAGCGACCAGCCGCCGGCCTGCTCGAGCCTCAACGACAAGTGCGCGACCGACATCCAGTGCTGCGGCGCCTCGACGGGCACCCAGTGCATCAACGGCCGCTGCGCCGTCCCCACGCCTCCGCCGCCGAGCGGCCCGCGCTGATGGGCTAGGCGGGCGCGAAGCTCGCCTGGAACCACCGCTCGAAGCCGCGGAGCTGGCTGCGCCCCACCGACTCGGCGGCCTTCTTCACGCGCGCGGCGACGGGCGCGAGGGCCGTGACCGCTCCGGTCCACGGCTCGGACGAGCGGATGAGCGTCGACGTCGGGCCGAGCGACTCGAACTTGAACGAGTGCCGCGCGTGCAGCAGGCCCGGGAGGCCGCCCGACCAGACGACCTCGTGCGGCGCCTCGACGAGGTTCACCTTGATGATCGCGGGCGCGCCGGTGACGAGGACGAGCAGCCGGTCGCCGGTACGGAGCGGGCGCGCGGGCCCGCGGAGCGGGCGGAACGTCGAGGGCATGAACGACGACCACTCGCGGTAGTCGACGAAGTGGCTGAACACGGCCTCGATGGGCCCTGCGACCGTGAGCTCGGACTCGGCGAGGAAGGACATGGGCGGCGGGCACTCTCGGCCGAGCACCCGCGCGCTGTCAACGGTGCACGGACTAGAACTGCGCGAGGAACCGCGGGTCGTTCTCGAAGAGGATGCGCATGTCGGGGATGCCGTAGCGGACGACCGCCACGCGCTCGAGCCCCATGCCGAAGGCGAACCCGGTCCACTGCTCGGGGTCGATGCCGCAGCTCTCGAAGACCGTGGGGTGGATCATTCCGCACCCGAGGATCTCGATCCACCCGGTGCGCTTGCAGACGCCGCACCCGGCGCGCGTCCCGTCCGGGCGCTTGCAGAACGGGCAGCCGACGTCGACCTCGGCGCCCGGCTCGACGAACGGGAAGTAGCTCGGCCGGAGGCGCACGGGCGTGCCCGCGCCGAAGAAGCGCTCCGCGAACTCGGCGAGGACGCCGCGAAGGTGCGCCATCGTGACGTGACGGTCGACGAGGAAGCACTCGATTCTGGTGGAACATCGGCGAGTGCGTCGCGTCGTCGTCGCGGCGGAAGGTCGTGCCCGGCGCGATGAACGCCATCGGAGGCTGGCGCGACGTCATCGCGCGCACCTGGACGTTGCTCGTGTGGGAGCGAAGGAGCGTCGGCGCGGGCGCCGCCGGCGCGCCGGTCGCGGCCCCCTTGGCGCGGACATCGACCCAGAAGGTGTCTTGCATGTCGGTGGCGGGGTGGTCGGGGGGGTAACCCAGCCTGCCGAAGTTGTTCTCCTCGAGCTCGACCTCTGGCCCGTCGTGCACGGCAAAGCCGAGGCTCGAGAGCACGTCGACGATCTCGTCGCGGACGAGCGAGATGGGGTGCCGGTGCCCGCAGGGGCCCGGCAGGCGCGCCGGGAGGGTGAGATCGAAGGGCGCGGCGTGGAGCTCCGCGTCGCGCCGCGCGCGCACGATCGCCGCGAGCCGCTCCTCGAAGGCGCCCTCCACCTCCTGCCGCACCGCGTTCACGAGCTCTCCCACCGACTTTCGCTCGGCCGCGGGAACGGAGCCCATCCCTTTCAAGAGGATGGTGAGCTCGCCCTTCTTCCCGAGGATCTTCGCGTTCTCGTTGCGAAGCTCCTGCTCGGTCGTGGCTCCCTCGAAGCGAGCGCGAAAGGTCGCGCGCAGCGTCTCGAGCGACCGCGCGATGGGCTCGACAGGTGCCGTGCCAGGGTGGTCGGAGTCGGAAGCACTCATGATGTGCGGCAGGTCCGATAGCACGTTGACGCGTCGCCGATCGCCCCGATACGCTTCATCTCGAGAGAAGTGCCCCGAATGCCGGATCCAAAGAAGCCGCAGGGGGATGCGGACGAGGAGATTGAGCTAGCCGCCGTGCCGGAGCCCGTCGTCTCGCCGAAGCCCGATGCGCAGGTGCTCCTGGTCGTCGACGACGACGACGCCATTCGCTCGATGCTCGTGCACACCCTGGGTCGCACGTATACGATCTACGAAGCGCGCGACGGCAAGGAAGCGAAGGAGATCCTCGACGTCATCCCGACGCCCGACGGGATGGTCTGCGACGTGATGATGCCCCGCCTCGACGGCGTGGAGCTGGCGAAGCTGCTCCGCCGCGACAAGGTGCTTCAGCGCATCCCCATCCTGTTCCTCACCGCGAAGGGCGGGACCATGGATGTCATCGCCGGCATCAACGCGGGCGCTCGCCACTACGTGACGAAGCCCTTCAAGATCGCCGAGGTCGTCGCGAAGGTCGCGGCGATGACGAAACGCCGATAGCCGACCGCGATCGCAGTCGGCTCGAGCGCGGCGCCGGCGATGGCCGGCGCGCCCAGGTCAGTGCGCGACCCTGACGATCTCGCTGAACGTCTTCGCGTCGCCGACCGCGAGATCCGCGAGGATCTTCCGATCGAGGCCGACGTTCGACTTCTTCAGCGAGTGCATCAGGCGCGAGTACGTCGTGCCGTTCTGGCGGGCCGCCGCGTTGATGCGAGCGATCCACAAGCGGCGGAAGTCACGCTTGCGAAGCTTGCGGTGGGCGTAGGCGTAGACCCACGCCTTCATCACGACTTCCTTCGCGTAGGCGAAGAGGCGCGAGCGAGCGCTGTGATAGCCCGAGGCGAGCTTCAGGATGCGGTTACGGCGGCGGCGGGCCTTGAATCCACGTTTGGCGCGAGGCATGGGGAGCTAGACCTTCTGAGATTCAGCCGTACGGAAGGAGGCGCTTCGCCTTCTTCTGCATCGACTTGTCGACCATGTCGTTCTGACGCAGGCGGCGGAGGCGCTTGCGCGACTTCTCCTGCATGCCGTGGTTGCCGCCGGACTTCGGGCGGCGCACGCGACCCGAGCCGCTGATGCGGAGGCGCTTGGCGGCGGCTTTTCTGGTCTTCATCTTCGGCATGGCAACGCTCCACTCGGGGAACCCGCGGCGCCCGAGAAACCGGGCCGCGGCGCGAGGGGTGCGCAAAATGATGGCAAACGCCCCTCTTGTCAAGGCGACCGGAGCCCTAGCGACGCAGTCAGCTCTCGAAGGGCGTCGACGAGCCGGTCCTCCGACGCCTTGGCCCTCGTTCGCGCGGCCGAAACGGCCTCTCCCGGGGCCACGGGCTCCCGGACGTCGACGTAGAACTTCGCCTTGGGCTCGGTCCCGCTCGGGCGGGCCGTGACGCGGCTTCCCGACGCGAGCTCGAGCGCCAGCACGTTGCTCGTCGGCAGATCGATCCCGGCCGCGTAGTCGGCCACCGACACGACCGCGTCGCCCGCGAGCGCCTCGGGCGGCGAGGCGCGGAGCGCGTCCATCATCGCGGCGAGCGCCGCGGCGCCCTCGGCGCCCTTCCGGGTGATGCTGACCTGGCGGCTCGTGAAGACCCCCCAGCGGCGCGCGATGTCGTCGAGCGCGCCCGCGATCGTCTGCCCGCGCCCGCGGAGGACGGCGGCCACCTCGGCCACGAGCACCGCGGCCGAGATGCCGTCCTTGTCGCGCACGGCGTCGCCGACGCAGTAGCCGAGCGCCTCTTCGTAGCCGAACACGAACTCGTAGCCCTCGCGCCCGAGGGCGATGGCGCGGCCCGCGATCCACTTGAAGCCGGTGAGCGTCTCTTCGTAGCGGGCGCCCAGAATCGACCGCGATGCGCCCGAGCATCGGCGACGAGACGACGGTCGAGATCACCGCGCGCGGCCCCTTCGCCGGGCGCTCGGTGAGGAGATAGTGGCCGAGGAGCACGCCGACCTCGTTCCCCGTGAGCTGGCGGTACGCGCCTCCGCCGGCGTCGCCCGCCGCCGCCGGCACGGCCACCGCGAGCCGGTCCGCGTCGGGGTCGTTCGCGAGCACGAGGTCCGCCGAAGAGGCGCGCGCGCGCGCGAGCGCCAGGTCCATCGCGCCCGGCTCCTCGGGGTTCGGGAACGGCACGGTGGGGAACGCGCCGTCGGGCCTCTGCTGTTCGGGGACGCTCTCGACCCGCTCGAACCGCGCCTCGGCGAGCGCGCGCCGCGTGATGGCGTCGCCCACGCCGTGGAGCGGCGTGTAGACGATGCGGAGCGCCCGGTCCCCGCCGTCGGGGTGCACGGAGAGGCCGCGAACGGCGTCGAGGTAGGCGCGCACCGCCTCGGCCGGCGCGTCCGCGACCTGCCCGCGATCGCGCAGCACCCGGATGGGGGGCCGGGCGATCGCGCGCGCGGACGGGGCGCGCGCCATCGCGGCCGCGATGCGCTCGTCGATGGGCGGGGCGATCTGCGCGCCGTTCTCCCAGTAGACCTTGTAGCCGTTGTACTCGGGCGGGTTGTGGCTCGCGGTGACGACGATGCCCGCGGCGGCGCCCAGGCGCTTGACCGTGAACGCCACGAGCGGCGTCGGCACCGGGTCGTGGAAGAGCACGACGCGCAGCCCCGCGCCCGCGAAGATCGCCGCGGCGTCCTCGACGAGCTCCCGGCTCATGCGCCGCGCGTCGCCGCCCACCACGACCCCGCGGTCGGCCGCGCCCTGGACGCTCTCGAGGAGCTCGCGCGCCACGCCCCACGTCGCCCGCGCGATGACGGCGCGGTTCATGCGGTTCGGGCCGGCGCCCAGCACCCCCCTCAGCCCCGCGGTCCCGAACTGCAGCGCCCCCGCGAACCGGTCGGCGAGGTCGGTCTCGGTGGGACGCGGGTGGGCGAGGAGCGCGTGCAGCTCCGCGCGGGTTCCGGGGTCGGGATCGTCGGCGATCCAGCGCTGGGCGCGCGTTCGCAGCTCAGAGGCGTCCATGGTGGCGATCGGGAAGCATCCGCAACGGGCGGTATCGGAGATGTACACTCTCCGGGGCCTGCCGCCATGCTCCGCTACGCCCTGCGCCGCGCCCTCTGGTCGATCCCGACCCTGCTGGCGACCAGCCTGTTCCTCTTTCTGGTGACGACGCTCGCGCCGGACCCCGTCGCCACGAGGCGCGCGGGCCTCGGCGCGGCGGAGCGCGAGCACCTCGAGGAGATGCGCCGCACCCAGTTCTTCGACCTGCCGCGCTTCCTCAACCCCAACCCGAGGGACGTCCGCTCGTACACAGCGGCGGCGATGGCGGCCATCGGCGGCGCCGACCCGGCCGCACACGAGGAGGGGGCCCGCGCCCTCCGGCGCCTGGGCGGCGCGGCCATCCCGTATGCGCTCCCGCTCTTCGACGCGCTCGCGCCCGACGCCCGCGGACGGGCGGCGATGGCGCTCACGCCCGTCGCCGAGCGCATGGGCCTCCCCAATCGCGGGCGGCTCGCCGAGCCCGAGAGCGCCGCGCTCTTCTGGACCCGCTTCTGGGACGACCGCGCGCTCGACTTCACGCGCGGCAGCGTCGACCGGGCCGTCTCGCGGCTCATCGAGCACGGCAGCGATCTCCGCGAGAGCGATCTCGTCGCGCTCGACACCTTCGCGCTGCCGGAGCTCGTGCGCGCCATCTCCGTGTCCGACGACCGCGCGACGCTCGAGCGCCTCACGCGCATCGCGCACCACGCGAGCGAGCGGGGCGCGGTGATCTCGCCGGCCGAGACCGACGCCGAGGTGCGGCACGACGTGGCCGAGTGGGAAGAGTGGTGGTTCGTGCACAGCGCCGACTTCATGCCGCTCGACGGGGCCGACCGGGTCATCGCGGTCGTCACCGAGACGCGGTACGGCAAGTGGCTGCGCCGGGCCGCCAGCGGGGAGCTCGGCCTGAGCGCGATCGACGGCACGCCGGTCGCCGACAAGCTGCGGGCGAGCGCGCCCATCACGTTCCTCGTGTGCGCGCTGGCGATGGCGCTCAGCTGGGCGATCGCGGTGCCCATCGGCGCGCTCGGCGCGTGGCGACAAGGCAAGTCGTTCGACGTGGTCACCTCGGCGGTCATGTTCCTCCTCTACGCGACGCCCACGTTCGCGGTGGCCGAGGTCCTGCGGCGCGCGACGTCCGCGCACGGCGTGGGCTCGGGGCGGGTGCTCCTGGCGGTGGCGGCGCTCGCGGCCGGATCGATCGCCACGTGCTCGCGGTGGCAGCGCGCGGCCATGCTCGACGTCGTCCGGCAAGACTACGTGCGCACGGCGCACGCCAAGGGCCTGCCCGGGCTGCGCGTCATGGTCGTCCACGCGCTGCGCAACGCGCTCATGCCCACCGTGACGCTCGCGGGGCTGCACCTGCCGGCGCTGCTCGGCGGGGCGTTCGTGGTCGAGGAGGTCTTCGGCCTGCCGGGGATGGGCTACCAGACCCTCCGCGCCGTCGAGGCGCACGACGCCGCGTGGCTGATGGCCGTCATCCTGGTCACGGCGGTCGCGATCACGATCGGCCTGGTGGCGAGCGACGTCGCGTACGGCGCGCTCGACCCGCGCGTCCGCGAGGTGCTCACGCGACGCCAAGGCGGCGCGCTTTGAAGCGGCACGCCGCCCGCCGCGCCGCCGCGCCCTACGTCACGATGGCGCGCATCGCCTTCGCGCACATGGCGCGCAGCCGCCTCGCGCGCCTCGGCGCCCTCGTCATCGCGGCGTTCGCTTGTCTCGCGCTCTTCGCCGACTTCCTGGCGAGCGACCTCCCCCTCCTCTGCCGGTGGCACGGCGAGGTTCACGTCCTGCCGAACGTCACCCACCCGGCCGCGCTCGCGGGGCTCGACGTCGGCGCGCTGCGCCGCGACGGCGGCCCCGACGACTGGCTGGTCCCGCCCATGGTCTCGTTCGGCCCGCTGCACACCGACGCCGCGGCCGCGCTCATGCCGCCGCTCACGCGCGGGCACCCCTTCGGCACGGACACCGAGGGGCGCGACGTCTTCGCGCGCGTCGTGCACGGCGCGCGCACCGCGCTGGCCCTCGGCCTCGGAGCCGCGGCGCTCCTCGTCCTCCTCGGCGTGGCCCTCGGCGCCCTCGCGGGGTTCGTGGGCGGCGTGCTCGACAACCTCGTCTCGCGCACGATCGAGTCCTTCACCGCGGTGCCCACGCTGGTCCTCGTCCTCATCGTGTGCGCCCTCGTCCCCCGCCCCACCACGGGCACGCTCCTCTGGACGATCGCCCTCACCCGCTGGACCAATCTCGCGCGCCTCGTGCGCGCCGAGGTCCTGATGGCCCTCGGCAGCGACTACGTGACCGCCGCGCGCGCGCTCGGCGCGTCGCCGTGGCGCGTCCTGCGGCGGCACGTGCTTCCGAACGCGGTCGGCCCCGCCATCGTCGCCGCCGCCTTCGGGATCGCCTCCGTGGTCCTCGTGGAGGCGGCCGTCGACTTCCTGCACGCGGGGCCGCCCGATCTGCGGGCGTCGTGGGGCGAGTCGCTCGGCGAGGCGCGCGGGCACGCGGGGGCGTGGTGGCTCATCGCCTTCCCGGGCTCCGCGCTGCTCGGGCTCCTCGTGGGCCTGAACCTCGTCGGCGAGGCGGCGCGCGACGCGCTCGACCCCAAGCTCCGCGGCGTGAGCGACGAGCTGACGGAAGCCCTGCGGAGCTGAGCAAAGCTAGCCTCGAAGCGCGACGAGGAGCGCGTCGGTGTCGTCGGAGGTGCCGACCGTGATGCGCAGCTTGTCGTCGAGCCCCGGCGCGTCGAAGTACCGAACGAGGACGCCGCGGGCCTTGAGCGATGCGAGCACGCGCTGCGCGCCGGCGCGCCCGCCGGGGACGGTCGCGAGCACGAAGTTCGCCTGGCTGGGCAGCACGCTCCAGCCGAGCGACGCCAGCGCGCCCACGAGCCGCTCGCGCTCCGCGCGGATCTTGATCCACGTGCCGCGGGCGTAGTCCTGATCGGCGATGGCCGCGGCCGCCGCGGCGATGGAGATCGCGTCGCAGTTGTAGCTGTCCTTCACCTTCACCATCTCGCGCACGAGCTCGGGCCGGGCGATCGCGAAGCCGAAGCGCAGCCCGGCCAGCGAGTACGCCTTGCTCAGCGTGCGCGACACGATGACGTTGGGCAGGCGGAGCGCGAGCTCGAGGCAGTTCTCGTCGGCGAAGTCCACGTAGGCCTCGTCGACCAGGAGCACGCCGTCGAACGCGCGCGCGAGCTCCTCGACGGCGGCGGGCGGCACCATCGTGCCGCTCGGCGCGTTGGGGTTCGCGAGGTAGACGGCGCGCGCCCCCGAGCGCGCGAGCGCCTCGACGGGGACCGACCAGCCGGGCGCCCAGGGCACGGTGACGATGCGCGCGTCTTGCAGCTTCGCCAGCACCGGATAGAGCGAATACGTGGGCTCCGGATAGGCGAGCGCGTCGCCGGGAGCGAGGAAGGTGCGCGTGGCGATCGTGAGGATGTCGTCGCTGCCGTTCCCCGCGAGGATCGCGTCCTCGGGCACGCCCAGCACGCGGGACGCCGCCGCGCGAAACTCGTCGGCCATGGGGCGCGGGTAGCGCTGGAGCGCGTGCGGCGGGACGGCGCGCACGGCCTCCATCACCCGGGCGCTCGGCGGATAGGGGTTCTCGTTCGTGTTGAGCTTCACGACGCGCGCGCCGGGCGGGGGCTGCTCCCCGGGGACGTAGCCTTCGAGAGCGCGAATGCTGCTGCGAGCGAGGGGCTGGGACATCTCTCCGGGCGGGAGCATAGCGCGGCGGCGCCGCCCCGAGGTCAGAAGGGCCGGTGCGCCGGCCGGCCCGCGGGGGCGCGGTTCGGGTCGGCCCCGGCGCAGCACGGCGCCATCGCGACATCGAAGTGCATCGCCAGCCCGTCATGCATCTCGCGGAGGTACCTGCCGAGCCGCGCCGCCGCCTCCTCGTCGGAGACCCGCTGCTGGTGCCAGTCGATGGCGACGATGGCCACGACGCACTGCACCTCGCCGGCGCGCCCGACGATCCACGGTGCCATGGGGTCGTCGGGGAGCACGCGCGCCTCGCGCTCGTCGAGGAACGTCTGGAGGCGACGCGCGTGCTGAATCACCGACTCGAGCGCCACCGGATAGGGAGATTCGATGGTGTCCATGCCGACCTCTCAGGGGAAGCGCAGCTGGTAGATCATCGAATTGCTCGTGTCGTACCAGAAGACGTTGCCGTTTCCCGTGACGACGCTCGCGACCTGATCGCCTTCATAGAGAATGAAGGGCGCCTTCGGGGTCACGCCCGCGGCGCCGTTGTTCGCGGGGACGTACGCGATCAGGCCGCCGAACCCGTTCTGTCCGCTGAAGTATACGTTGATCCCGTCGGTCGCGATGTGGTCGACGTCCCCCTGGAAGCCCGAGACCAGCGTCTCGATGGTGCCCCCACCGGTCTGGAGCGCGCGATAGATGGAAATGCGGCCGTCCGTCGCGGAAACGGATGCCCAGTACACGTACGTCGCGTCGGCCGCGAGGAGATACGGGTGCCCCGTGGCCGTATAGCGGAGGGCCTTGCCGCCCGCCGGCGCCGGCCAACCGTCGATTTGCGAGCCGGCGTAATCCGTAAATAGGTAAACACCGTTCGCGCCCAGGACGAGATCATTTGTCAGGCTCGTGTCGCCCGAGACGGCCGACACGCCGCTGCAGGCGCCGCTCGCGCCGATCGTGCAGACGTCGAGCCCGGGCGACGACGCGTTGTCGAGGTAGTAGACCAGATCGCCGCCGGGGTCGGCCATGACGGGGTCCGAACCCATGCCCGGAGAGGCCGTCGTCGTGGTGTTGACGGCGGTCGAACCGGTGAGGGTGGTGACAATCTCCCCGACCGCCGGTTCGCTCTGGATCGTGACCGCGCACGCGATGACGGCGCCCGTCATCGAGATCCGGCCGAGCGCGCGACTGCTGTCTTGCCCGAGGTGCAGGGTGACGGCGCC
Organism: uncultured delta proteobacterium; assembly: GCA_963797395.1. GTDB lineage: Bacteria > Myxococcota_A > Polyangia > Polyangiales > Polyangiaceae > Palsa-1150. The sequence continues at coordinate 130,614 of CAWCPA010000006.1, read as the reverse complement.
CGTCGCGACCGAGACGTCGCCGAGCACGACGTCCGCCCACGCGACCGTCGTGCCGTTCGTGGCAATGTGCGGAGCGGCCGATCCCGCCTGCCCCGCGGCGACCGGCCAAGGCTGGCATTGCCCGCTCGAACAGGTGCCCATGCCGCAGTCGTGCTTGCAGGACCCGCAGTTGTGGCGGTCGGTCTGCAGAGCGCTGAGGGCCATGCACGTGCCCCCGCAGAGCGTCGCCATCGCGGTGCACTGGAAGCCGCACGCGTAGGTGCTGCCGGCGGCGGCGGAGCACGTCGGGGTCGCGTTCGCCGGCGCGCTGCACGCCTTGCCGCAACTACCGCAGTTCTCGACGAGCGGCGCGCACCCGCCGTCGCAGAGAAACTGGTCCGCTCCGCACGCGGGCGGCCCGGAGTCGGGCGCAGCGTCGGCGGCGGCCTCACTCCCCCCTGCGTCCAGATCCGCAGGTCCACCGGCGTCGGTCGTCGCGTCCGAGTCGCCCGCGTCTCTCGGCTGCGTCTCGACGAGGATGGGCGAGAGGTCCCCCGACTCGAGGCTCGCATCCATCAGACGAGCCGTGAAACCCTCGCCGCCGTTGCAGGCCAGCACACCCGCCGCCGCGGCAGCGGCGCAGAGGATCGAAAGCTTCCAGCTCCGGGCTCTGCCGCACGCGTCCATCCTCACTTCCCCTCTTCCTTTGCTGTGAACGAAATGGTCCGGCGCGAGCGTACGTGCCCGCCTGCGCTCGACGGGCTCCCCGCGAGCCCCGCGAACACTCGACGACCTTTCGGCCGGACCGACGCCCCTGTTGCGTGCATCTTTGGACGGGGCGCGATTCGATGTCTACAGGCAAAGAGCGCACACCCGCGCACTTGCCGCTTGTCACAAAAATGAAACGGGCGGCCACCCCTCGTGAGGGGCGCCGCCCGCCGTGAGCCGTACGGCTCTGGAGAGGGATCAGTACCGGCCGCGAACGCCGAGCATGAACCAGCCGTGGCCCGCGTTGTTCAACACGCCCGTATCGACCTCGTCCCCGTTGCTGTCGGAGAAGCTCTTCGAGGTGTACGTGCCGAAGCGGTACCCGAGGAACGGACCGATGCCGAAGGGCCCCGCCTGGAAGTCGACGCCGCCCGAGATGTCGACGTAGGCGCCGCCGAGAGTCTCGTCCGCCGTGTCGCCCTCGCCGTCGTCCGCGTGCTCGATGAGGAACTCGTAGCCGACGCCGAGGCCGACCCAGGGGTTTATCATGTTGTCGGGAAGGAAGCGGTACTCGGCGTGGACCCCGAAGTCGACGTCGAGGGCGCTACAGGAGACGCCGTCGCCGTTGCAGGCGTTGTCGTAGCCCGAGCCCGTGGAGCCGATGCCGAAGCCGACGTTCGCGCCGAGCACGAGGCGTCGAAGGATGACGAGGTCTCCGGAGCCTTCGAAGTGGAGCTGCCCGCCGGTCCAATCGCTGAGCGGGCTGCCGTTGACGGCGCTCCCCGTCGGGAAGCCCCAGGCGACCTTGAGCCCACCGCCCCATCGCATGAAGCGCTCCTGGGGGGGAGGCGCCTCGTACTGGGGAGGCGGCGGAGGAGGAGGAGGAGGAGGAGGCGGGGGCGGAGGAGGCGGCGGGGGCGCAGCAGGAACCCCGATCTGCACGGTGATGCCCTGCGCGGACGCGCCGGTCGTCGAAAGCAACATCGCGCCGCCCAGGAGCGCGGCCAGGCCGACGCGCAGGCCGACGTGGCGGAGAATGGCAATACCGGTCCGATTCATGATGATCCGTCTTCCTTCTTTCCTGACCCCGGGTTTTGCGGACAAGAGCGCCTTGCCCCACACGAGCTAAGACGTCGGCGCCCGCAGATGATTCAAAGCCCCGGCGAGGGTCTGCTCTTCGACCACGCCCCCTTCGAGCGCGCAATCCGCGGAGCGGACCCCTAGCCGCAATGCCCCAACCGACACGCACCTAAACACATCTGGAAGCTCTCCGCGTTACTTTTCGGATACGCATATCCAACCCTCGGGGATGGCAAACGCCCTCACTTCACCCGGCTTCTCGCACGCCAGCCGGGGATGTGTACGCGCATATCGAGGATTGTCGAACGAGCCGGCGCGCAGGGCCCCTCGCACCGGGCACCCGCCTTCGCACCGTGAAATGGCGGCACGGTGCGGGCAAGCACGCGCCTTCTTCGGATAGGATCCCCTGCCCTCGGCCCCCGACAAAGGACGCGAACGTGACTGTAAACTCCCTTCGACGAGCGACCTTTGCGGCGGCCCTCGCCGTCGCCGCTCTCCTTTCGGTCGGCATCGGCTGCCCCCGCGCGGCGCGGGCCGATACGACGACGCTGAAGTTCGCGACGCTCCTCCCTCAGAACTCGCCTTGGGGGCGAGAGCTTCGGAAGTGGGCGACCCTCGTCGCGACCGACACGAGCGACGATCTGCAGATCGATTTCCAGTGGAATGGCCAGGCCGGAGACGAGGCCCTCATGGTGCAGAAGATTCGCGCCGGGCAGCTCGACGGCGCCATCGTCTCGTCTGCGGGCCTCGCGCAGACGGGCGTGACCGACGCGCTCATCTTCCAGGTTCCGGGCCTCTTCACCGACCCGGCCCGGCTCGAAGCCGCGAAGGCCGCCGTGACCGACGACCTCGAGAAGGAGTTCGAGGCGCGGGGGTTCGTCGTCCTCGGATGGGGCAGCGCGGGCGCGATGAAGACGATGTCGGTCGGCTACGAGGTGCACCACCCGCGCGATCTCCGGGGCAAAGGGGTGTTCACCGTGCCGGGAGACCCGATCTCGCCGCTCCTCTTCTCCGCCATCGGCGGGATTTCACCTCGCTCGCTCTCGGTGACGGACATCCTTCCGGGCCTCTCGAACGGGTCGGTCACGTTCCTCGCGGTCTCGCCCCTTCTCGCCGAGCAGCTCCAGTGGTCGTCCCGCATCACGCACGTCAGCGCGCAGACGTTCGCGTTCGCGCTCGGCGGGTTCCTCGCGTCGGGGCCGCGCATGCTCGCGCTTCCTCAGCGCTTCAAGGACGTGATGAAGGCGCGCGGCGCGGCGCTGCAGGCGCGGCTCGGGCCCCTCGTCGCGAACCTCGACGCGCAGGCGTGGGCGCGCATGAAGGCGACCAAGACCGTCTACGACCTCACCGACGCCGAGAAGGCCGAGTGGAAGGACGTGTTCGATCGCGTCGCGGCGCAGCTTCGCGGCGCCGTGTTCACGCCGGCGATCTTCGACCGCGTCGTGGCGGCCGCGCGGCCGTAGCGGTCACTCGGACTCGAGGTCCTGGTGGAAGTCGCCCACGGTGGGCAGCGTCGTCAGGAGGTTCGTGAACTCCGCCGTGTGATCGCGGCACATGAGGACCTCCTCGAACTCGGCGGTGCTCACGTACCCCACGTCGTGGATGCCGGTCATCCAGTCGATCGTGCCGCAATCGAACAGCGCGGGCAGGCCGATGACGACCGCGTCGTTCACGCCGCACACGCCGTCGGCCTGCGCCACCTGAATGGCGTTCTTGCCCATCGAGTTCGTCTGGCACAGATCGGTCGGCACGAGGTGCCCGCCGCCCGTGATGCCCACGAGCCGCTTCTTGACCGCGGGAGGGCCCGGCGACGCGTTGTACGCGCCGGTGTCGGAGAACGAGTTGTTCCCGCAGACGACGTTGCCGATGGAGCCGATGCCGTTGTAGTCGATGACCATGTCGGCCATTCCCGCGACGAACAGCAGCTCCTTGAGGGACGACGACGACACCACCGCGTCGCTGCCCGCCATCGGGACGACGACCTGCACGTTCGGGTCGGTCGTGAGGGTCGCGGCGATGCAGGCGCCCTGGCTGTGCCCCGTCAGGCCGAGGCGCGTCGTGTCGACGAAGCCCGCCAGGAACGCGAGGTCGCCGGTGGGCGCCTTGAGCGCGTTGATCTGCGTGGTGACGTCGTCGGGCACGTCCTGCATGCCGCTCGCGGGGAGGTGGCAGTCGATGGTCGTGGCCAGCTCGTCGGTGAGGTCCATCCCCGGGTAGTCGGCCGACAGCACGATGAAGCCGCGGCTCGCCCACTGCGCGAGAAGGGTGAGGTTGGCGACCCGGAAGGACGCCGTGCCGTGGATGTTGATGATGACCGGGTAGGGCCCGTGGGCCGCGTCGATCGGGAGGCCGCGGAAGATGTCGCCGCCGATGGCCGTGACGGCCGGCACCTGGCTGTCGGGGATCTTCGTCGCCTCCGTGCCGGGCAGCCAGTCGCGGATGTCGTACGTGGCGACCGGAACGCCGGCCTCGGACCCGGGCTGCGCCGGATACGTCACCTCGACCGTGAGCCGCCCGATCGTGACCGTACGCACGCCGACCTTCCACGCGCCGCGCACGCCGGGGTCGACGGGGGACTCGAGGAGCGAGTTGCCGCAGCCGTAGTCGGCGAGGGCCGCGTCGTCGCCGGCCGCGTCGCTCGCGTCGTCCCCGCTGGTCATCGAGCCGCTGTCGTCGCCGTTCGACGACATGGAAGAAGCGTCGGCCCCCGAGCCGCCGCCGGGCGGCTGGCCGTAGTTCACCCCGTTGACGTTCGAGTCGCCCTGAACGCCGCACGCCGGAGCCAAGGCGCATGCGACGGCCAGGAGGGCGCCGACGCGGATGGATTGGGGAAAGGACATGCCGCCGCGTAGGAATGACACGGCCGCCTCGGGGCGGACAAGTATCCCCAGGCGTCATAATGAGCCGCCTCGACGGAGCCTCTACTTGAAGAGGAGCATCGTCGCGGTCTGGTTCATGTGGCCGACGTACGCCTCGCCGTAGGTGGAGAACCCGATCATCGGCGTCTCGGCGAAGACCGCGCCATACGCGTCCTTCTGCCCGCGGCTGTCGAGCACCATCGTTCGCTGGACGCAGTGGAAGTTGATGAGCCCCGTCACGCCGCCCATCTCCCTCACCTTGCTCGTTACGACGACCGACGTGTCGGCCACGATGTCGCCGCCTTCGAGGAGCGCGAGCTCCGCGCCCTGGGCGATCTGGCAGAAGAAGGACACGCTCGTGCCGTGGATCCGGCGTGCGCTTCGCACGAAGGGCTCGCCGTCGACCAGCACCCCGAGGGGGTGCTTGATCAGGAGAGCGTCGCCCAGGGACGCCACCGGCACCCCGAGCGCCTCGGCATACGCGACCGACGCGGGCTTCCCGTCGAACTCGTGCACCGTGCGCGTCGCCTCGTCGACCTTCGTCGCGCGAAGGCGCTTGTCCTTCACCGCGAAGCTCTGCGTCTTCAGCACCTGGAAGGGCCGCGCCGAGTCGAGCAGCACGATGGCCGCGCCGCGCGCGATCATCTTGCCCGCCGCGAAGACCTGCGTCCTCTCGAAGGCCATGTCGTCCCCCGCAGACCCCCCGACGAAGGCCACGTTCGTCGAAGTGCTCAGCGTCGCCATGGCCGCCTCCTCGCTCGCGGACGTCCCGTCGAAGAGGACGAGCCCCACGTAGCGCGCGGGATCGAGATCGCGCACCCGCTGCCCGAAGGCCGTCGCACACGCCTGGAGCGCCTCGCGGACCGCCGCCGGATCGCGCGCCTCCTCCACAATCTCCGCGTGGGCGCCGCGCACGTCCTCCGCGTCGAACATCATCCCGACCACGCTCCCGCTCAGCATGCGACCGCTGATGATCTCGCCGGCGGTCGAGCACCCCACGGCGGGCACGCCCAGCGCCGCTTCGAGCGCCGGCCCAAGCTCGGCGAGGGCAAAGCGCGGCGAGGCGAAGAAGACGAGCAGCTTGGGAGAGGGTGCCGTGAGCCGACCCTTGAAATCCGCCACGACATCCGCGATCCGCTCGTGCGTCGAGCAAACCCTCAAAAGTGCCATTCTGAGTCTCCCTTCGAACTGCCGGTCACGATCGACGAAAGTCTTCGATGAGCTGGGCGAGCTTCTTTTCGAGCTGGGGATCGTCCGCGCTGGCGGGCGAGTACCGATCCGGATCGATGCCCTGAAGGATCAGGTGCGCGCGGACGAACGGCACGAGGGCGGTATTTCCCTTGGTGCGAACGTGCAATAGCTCGTCGATGAGCTGCTTGACTCGACCTGCCATCGCGCGAATCTCCGGCAGACGAAGTTAACACGCCTCCGGCGATCGAATCGGTCCGTCGAGGACATCGCGCCTCGGCAGACAGGCACCCTCAGAAGGACCCCCCCGCGCCGACACCCGCCTGCCCGGGACTCACCTCGGGCGCCATCCACTCCAGGTTCATGCCCGTGGTCACGTGCTGCTTCGGCTTGGGCCAGAAGAACCAGGAGACCGCGACGCCCACGGCCGCAGCGGCGGCCCCGAAGTAGAGGACCTGGGAGATGTCGGCGTCCCGGTTTTGCACGACGCGCAGGCTGTTCCAGGTCGAGCATGTCGCGATCACCGCGGCGTCGGTCAGCGTGCCGCTGCAGTAGCTGGTCGAGTGGCTGACGGGGGGTTCGTTGAAGATGGCGTCGGCCTTGTTCTTGTTGCTGACCGACTGCAGGCCGAAATAGATGCCGAAGCCCAGCGACACGGCCCCCGCGCCGAGGAGCGTCGCCATCGTCACGGTGCGGGCCGTCCAGAACGGGGTAGGCCCCTGATCCGCCGGGGGCGGCGCGGGCGGCGGCGAAGGCTCGACGACGCTCGTCGCGACGGGCGCGGGAGGCGCGGCCGCGGGAGGCGCCGCGGGCGCGGGCGCATCGGCCGTGAAGGTGACGTGCGCGAGCTGCCCGGCGGGAGCGTCGACGTCGAAGCTCTTCGAGCCCGCGGGCGGCCACTGCGCCTCGACCACGTGATGGCCGGGCGTGACGTCGAGCGGATCGGCGAGCGGCGCCGTGCCCACCACGTCGCCCCCGTCGAGACGGAGCGACGCCCCGGGAGGGGCGGTCACGTCGATGCGCCCGAGCTGCCCGGCGAGCGCGTCGACGTGCTTCTGCGCGCTCGCGCGGTCCGCGTCGCTGGCTGCGTCGCGCGCGACCTGCCGGAAGTGGGCGATGGCCTCGAGCAGGTGGGAGGTCTTCTCCTCGGCGAGCGCGAGGTTCCACAAGATGAGGGGCCGGTGAAGCACCGCGTAGGCCTGCTCGAACGAGAGGCGGGCGGCCTCGTAGTCCTTGGTCTTCACGCGGGCGAGACCCTCGTTGAACCGGGCCTCGGCCTCGCGAGTGGCCTTGTCGTCTGCGGCGTACGCCGAGGAGGAGGCGACGAGCAACACCGCCGCCGTCACCAGACCGCATCGAACGCTTCGTCGCATCCGGAGCCTCCTCATCCCCTTCTCATGTGTAGGCGAACCAGCCCTTATGTACCCCGGCGACGGAACGGAAGCCAAGGGCTGTCGCGAGGTTGCAGTCGTCAGGACTGGCTTGGGACGGGCCACGCGCACACGCCGTCGGGCGGAGGCGGCGCAGACGCGACCCGGGACAGGTCTTCGATGGAGAGCCCCCGCACGATGTGCGCGTAGTCCTCGCGCAGATACGCCGGCCGATTCCCCAGCCAGATCGTGCGCACCGGATCCCCGGGCAGCGCTTGCGGCACCGACACCCGCTGGAAGGGAGAAATCACCAGAACCCCTCGCGACGTCACGATCCGCCCGTCTTCGTGCACGGCGGCCGGCCCCCACCAGTCGTTCGCGTCGCTGCACCGGTGGTCGACGACCTCGAGCTGGGTCGAGAACGCCTTCATCTCGGCCCCCGAGAACTCGAGCAGCGCGTCTCCGAGGACGGCGAGGGTCGGCGCGGTCGCGGAGGCCTCGTGGAAGACGACGCTCTTCTCGAGCGTCCCGTCGCGGCGGATCGCGGCGAAGAGCTGGTCGCTGGGGGTCGCGACCGTGAAGTACACGCGGCCCTGGTACGCGGCGATCTGCTGCCGCACCGTGGGAGGTTGAGCGACGGGCCCGAGGTCGAAGACGCCCGTGAGGCCACCCTGGTCGTCGAAGACGCTGACGTGCAGCTTCGACCTGTCATCGGTCCATTCGACGGCGACGAGCCCGTCCCCATGAGCGATGTCGGCCACGACGCCCCGGTGCCCGAAGACCGTCGCGCGCTCGACGTGGAGCGTCTCGACGTCGATCGCGAGGTACTGGAGCGAAGGCTCCCCATGGGCGGGGTCGACGAAGAGCGCCGCCGCGTGCAGCCTCTGGCCTGCTCGCGAGAGACGGGGGGTCTTCACCGCCGCGGCGCCGAGGGCCACCCGCCGGAGCTGCCGCCCGGTCGCGAGGTCGTACTCCCCGAGGACTCCCGGCCCGCCCCCGGCGTCGGTCGTGGCGAAGAACACCGTGCCGCCCGGGTGCAGGAAGGAGGGCGGCCTGCCGGGCGCGATGTCGTCGTCGACCGAGAGGCTCAAGCCCTGGAACCCCACGAAGTCGATCGCGCCGTGGCCCTTCGCGCCGGCCGACGACGGCGCGAACGCGCCGGCGGCCCCCAGGGCGGCCCCGCACGCGAGGGCGCGCCACTTCACGGCACCCTCCCTCGATAGAGCCCGTTGGGCGGGGTCGCCGAGTGGGCGTAGGGCTGCCCGCTCGCCGCGAAGGCGGTGCACGGCCCGCCCGCGCAGAGCGTGGTGAACGTGAATCCCCATTGCCCGCCGTCGCGGTCGTAAAACCAGGTCTCGCGCCGGACGCCGCCGACCTGGGAGCTGCCGCCGTTGCCCCAGGAAGAATCGACCTGGAAGACCTGGATGGTGTGGCCGCTCAGGAGCATCGTCCGCGCGGCCGGGCTGCCGCTCTCGTCGGTCGCGAAGCTCGCCGCCCGTTGCTGGAGCTCTCCCGTGGATGCGACGTGCGACTCGTACACGATCGCGCGATGGCCGAACTTCGACGAGCCATCGAGCGGCGGCCCGAGGACGAAGATGTCGCCAGGGCGCGCCCGGGTGACGTCGTCCATGCGCGTGAAGCCGCGCGACCCGAGGTTCGAGAGGTCTTCGTTTTCGGGGCTTTGCAGGCCGGCCGACTCGCGCGTGCGGCCCGCGACGCGCAGGTAGGCCTGCTGCACGTATCCGGCGCAGTCGACCCCGAGGCCGCAATCGAACATCATCCGCCGGACTCGCTCGGCCAGCGTGCCCGTCTCGGGCGCCGGGAGCTGCCCCGCGCCGAGGAGCGCCTGGGTGAGCGCGTGAACCGATCCGATCGAGCCGCGGCCGGCGGTGATGCGCTCGATGGAGTCGGTGAGGGCGGCCTTCGTCGCCGCCGCCTGGATTGCGGCGCGCATCGCCTGCATCGACGCCGCCTGCTGCGGCCAGGTTCGCGCCATCTTGAACCCGACGCCCGGGGACACGAGCTGCGTCGAGCCGCCGTCGGAGACGGTGTATGGCGCGTTCGCCTCGCGGAGGACGCCGTCGAGCGCCGCCTGCACCCGTCGGTCGCGATCGCTCTCGGCCGGCGACGGCGCGACCGGCGGCAAGGCGGCCTTCGGCAGGAGTGGCGGGCCTTGCCAGCCGGGGGGCGGCCAGGGCGGAGGCCCCGCGGCGGGAGGCTGCGGCCCGGCGTCTTGGGGTTCTAGATACGTCCAACGAGGGGGCTGGGTGCCCACGAGCGGATCCGGCATGCCCATCCCATCGGGTCACCGACGGGAAGAGTTGCGGACCGGACTCAGAACTTCGATTTGAACTCGCCGAGGTCGCCCGCCGGGTCGTCCGGCGACGGCCTCGCGTGACGGCGCGACGGCGCGCTGCCCGACGGAGCCGCGGCGGCCGGACGAGCGGCCGACTCGCCCGTGGACTCGCGCGCCGCCTCGCCCGGCGAGGTCTCCGCCTCGGGCGCGGCCGTGACCGGAGGGGGCGGGGCCGGCGAAGCCGGGGCCGCAGCGGTCGTCGCGATCGACGCGGCCGCGGGGACGGGCGGCGGGCGGTGCCCCCCGAGCCTGAAGCCCACGAACGAGATCAGCACCAGGAGCGCGCCCGCGACGATGGCGAGCGCCACGCGACGGCGGAGCACGCGGGCGGGCACGAAGGTCGACAGCGCTTCGCGCGAGCCGAGGGGGAAACCAGGCGAATCCGGGGAACCGGGGACGGTGTCCGCCAGGGCCGGCGCGGCCGTCGAGGGCGTTCGCTCGACCACGACCTTGGCGTCGGGCTGGGAGGGGGCGCGGGCGCGGCGGACGCCGTGCTCCGCGTGGTAGGCGGCCGAGGCCTCGCCGTCGCTTTGCGGCTTGGTCTTCCGGCGGTCGGGCCGCGGACCGGCCATCCCCTCGAGGAGGAGCTCGACCGAGTCTTTGGTCGAGGGCGCAGGCGAAAATACGGAAGAGCTGGACGAGGTGGGCGCGGAGATCGGCGTCAGGTCGGGCGGCGTGATGGCGCTCGGGCCAGGGCGGAGCCGCGACGACGGAGGCGGGACGGTCACGGCCGTGCGACGCGGCGGCGAGACGGGCCCCCGAGCCTCACTCCCGCCCGAGGCGCCCGAGGAAGGGGGCCCCAGGCCCGGGTCGGTCGTGGGCTGCTTGGACGTCGTCTGCGTCGCAGTTTCGTGCGATGCCGCCGCGAGCGGCGGCGCGGGGGGACGAAGCGCCCTTGGGCTCGACGGGTCCGTGTCTTCGTTGTTCGTTCCCATCTGCATGCCTCACCCCCTCACCCTGGTCTTACCCTGGTGCGCCCTTCGCCCAGCGCCAGCGCGCGCCCTTAGTATGCAACCCCTTTTACCGCTGTTTGCGCGACAAGGCGATCCCCCTCGACGGCGCTCGGGCCGTGCGTATTAATCCCGGCCATCATGACCATTTTGGGTGGTTTCGGCGGACGGGGTCGCGGAGCAGGGCCGGGCGGCGAGGCGCCGGCGGCGAAGGGCGGAGGAGTTCCCTACGTGACGGAGCGCGACTTCGAGGCCGAGGTGCTCCGGAGCGAGCTGCCCGTCCTCATCGAGTTCACGGCCGACTGGTGCCAGCCCTGCAAGGCCATCGCGCCCGAGGTCGAGGCCTTCGCGCGCGAGAGCGCCGGCAAGGCCAAGGTCGTCAAGATCGACGTCGACAAGTCCCCGGTCATCGCGCAGCAGCTTCGCATCCAGAGCGTGCCCACGTTCATGGTCGTCGCCGAGGGCCGCATTCAAGACGCCGTCGTCGGCGCGATTCGCAAGAAGAAGATGCAGGAGCTCGTCGAGCCGTTCTTGCCTCGCGCCGCAGGGGCCGTGAAGGCGCCGGAGCTGGCGCAGCTCGTCTCGGCGGGCGCCGTGGTCCCCGTCGACACGCGCGACGAGGCGGCCTTCAAGCGCGCGCACCTGCCGCGCGCCGTGAACATGCCGCTCGAGACCCTCGAGGGGCGCCTCGCCGAGCTCCACATGCTGGCCGGTCAGCCGGTCCTCTACTGCCGCGGCGGGGACAAGACCAAGGAGCTCAGCGAGAAGCTCGCGGAGCAGGGCGCGCCGGTCGCTTTCCTCGAGGGAGGAATGCTCGCGTGGGAGGCCGACGGGCTCCCGATCGAGCGCGGACGCTGAAGCCGCGGCCCGCCGATTCCCCCCGTCCGCGGCTGCGGCACAGCTCTCGCACTTCGTGGGAGCATGGCATGGAGCATCGCTCCGATTGGGCAAATCCCCACGCGACGACCCGTACGCGCCGTTGGCGAGCCGAGCGGCTGGCGAGCAGATGTGTGCAGCGTCGAAGTGGTGAAAACGGCTGCGGGTTTGGAGGCTCTCAAGCCCGCCTACGACCAGCTTCATCTCGCCTCGGGCAACGCGATTCCCTTCGCTTTGCACGAGTGGCACGTGGCTTGGTGGAACCATTTCGCCAAGACCGAGGGGAAAGTCCGCGACGAGCTCCGTATCCATGTCGTCCGTGACGATCTCGGCGACTGCGTGGCGATCGTGCCGTTCATTTCGACGCACCGCGAAATCGGCAGGTTCCGCAGCGAGGCACTGGCGCTGCTGGGCGCCGACCCGAATTTCACGGAGATCCGCGGTCCGCTCGTGATCCCCGGCCGCGAGGACGCGGCGGCGGCCGCCGTGGCGAAGCACCTCGATTTCGAGGGCGGGTGGGATTGGATTCGCTGGTCGGGCATCCAGGGGCGGTTCGGCGAGACGCTCTCGGCCTCGAGCGCGCTGTCCTGGCTGAAGCCGTGCTCGATGTACCTCGTCGACTTGCCGCCCTCGTGGGAGACCTTCCGGGCCGGGCTGAAGCGCAACATCCGCGAGTCGCTGCGGCATTGCTACAACTCGCTCAAGCGTGACGGCCTCGACTTCGAGTTCGAGGTCGCCGAGACGCCCGACGCCGTGCGGAACGCGCTCCACGTCTTCCTGTCGCTGCACGCGATGCGCGCCGCGCTCACGCAGACGGTGCAGCACCCCCATCGCTTCGAGACGCAGCGGTCGCGCGAGTTTCTCTACGAGGTCTGCGATCGCCTGGCGAACCGGGGCGTGGCGCGCGTCTTCTTGCTGAAGATCCGCGGGTGCGTCGTGGCCGCTCGCATCGGGTTCGTCGTGGGCGACCACCTGTACATGTACTATTCGGGCTTCGACCCGAAGTGGTCCAAGTACAGCGTACCGACCACGGTCGTCGCCGAGGCCATGAAGTACGCGATCGCCAGCGGCCTCACCGCGATCAACCTGTCGACCGGGACCGACGTGTCGAAGACCCGCTGGGGAGCCCGCTGCGTCATCGTCCACGAGGCGGTGCAGTCCAGCCCGCGCATCCGCTCCCGCCTCGCCTACGAGGCCTACAGCCGCCTTCGCCAGAGCCCCATCGCCGAAGGCGCGGAGACCTCGGCCTGGTGGAGCCCGCTCGCCCGGGTGCTGCCGAAGCGCGCCTGGGCGTAAGGGCTGCAGCTAACGCCCCCCCACGGCGCGGAGCAGGTGCCGCTGGAGGAGCGCGAAGAGCGCCAGGACGGGCGCCGACAGCACCACGTTGCCGGCCATGACGATGTGCCAGCGCACGCCCGTCCCCTGCTCGCGCAAGAGCGCCACGCCGAGGGGGAGCGTGCGCACGGCGTCGTCCGTCGTCATGACGAGCGGCCAGAAATAGTCGCTGTAGTGGAAGACGAAGCTGACGAGGAAAAGCGACACGAGTGTGGGCCGAAGCATCGGGGCGAGAATGCGATAGACGAGGGTCCACTCGCCGGCCCCATCCATCCGCGCCGCTTCGATGATCTCGTCGGGCACGTCGAGGAGGGCCTGCCGCACGAGGAAGGTGCCGAACGCGCTCGCGGCGAAGGGGAGCACCAGCGCCGCGAACGTGTCGACGAGCCGCAGCCTGGCGAAGAGGAGGAAGACCGGGACGAAGGTCGCCTGCGCGGGCACCAGCAGGCACGCGAGGACCGTCCCGAACGCGAAGCGCGCCCCCGCGAACCGCAGCTTGGCCAGCGCGTAGCCCGCCGGCAGGGCGAGCGCGATCTGCGCGGCGGCGATGGTCGCGGCCATCCCGACGGTGACGGCCATGTACCGGCCCACGGGCATCGACGCGAAGACCTCGCGGTAGGCGCCGAGATCGAGGTGCTCGGGCAAGGGCGCGGTCGGGTGATGGACGATCTCGGGGAGCGTCTTGAAGGCCGTGGCGACCATCCACAGGTACGGGACGATCCACACGGCCGCGGCCAGGCCCGCGCCCGCGTAGAGGGCCACCGTCCCCGCGCGCGAGGACCTCATCGCGCCGTCCCTCCGCGGACCCGCCACGCGCGGAGCTGGAGGGTCGAGAGCGCCAGCAGCATGGCGAAGAAGAGGACCGTCAGGGCGCTGGCGCGCCCGACCCGCAGATCGAGGAAGATCTGCTCGTAAATCGCGTACACGAAGAGCTCGGTCGCCCGCGCGGGGCCGCCTTGCGTCATGATGCGCACGACGTCGAACGCCTGGAAGCTCGTGACGAGCATCGTCGTCGCGACGAAGGCGGCCGTCGGCATGAGCTGCGGCACCACGACGTGGCGAAAGCGCTGCCACGGCCCCGCGCCGTCGAGCGCCGCCGCCTCGAGCAGCGCGCGCGGCACCCCCTGAAGGCCGGCGAGGAACACGACCATCGCGTACCCCGCCAGCTTCCAGATCCCCACGAGGGCCAGGGCCAGGAGCGCCCACCGCCGGTCGCCGAGGAGCGAGCCGCCGCCGCGATCGAGGAGCCCCATCCAGAGCAGCGCCACCGCCACCCAGCTGACGACGTACGCGCTGAACACGCTCGCGCGCACCGCCGCGAAGAAGCGCCCGGGGCGATCGACGAGCAGCGCGATGCCCAGCCCGAGGGACATCGTGCCCGCGACCACCACGACGCTGTACGCGAGCGTGCGGAGCGCCACGCCGAGGAGCGCGCCGTGCGCGGCGATCGCGCGGTAGTTCGCGGCGCCGACGAAGCGCGGCGGCGTGAGCATGTCCCACGAGAAGAGGCTCTCGTAGGCGGCGATGCCGAGCGGCGCGACGAAGAAGACGAAGAGCAGCGCCAGGGTCGGCGCGAGCATCGCCCACGGGTGCCACGGGGAGCGCGGGCGCATCGTCAGCCGGGCTGCCGCGCCTCGTCGCGGGCTTCGCTCAGGACCTCGGCGGCGTCGCGGCCGGTGAGCACGGCCTCCTCGAGGCGCGGCTCGACGACGTCGCGCTCCACGCGGAAGAGCTCCGGCGCCCACGGCCACGGGGTCGCGGCCGAGAGCTGGTCGTACGCGACCCGGTCGTTCGGGTGCTCGGCGTACCAGCCGCTCGCGTCGAGCCGGGCGACGGCGGCGCGGGTCGTCGGCATGTAGCCGGTGCGCGTGGACCAGGCGACGACCTGGTCGGGCTCGAGCATCCAGCGGACGAACTCCCAGGCGGCGCGCTTCTCCTCGTCGGGCGCCCCGCGCAGGAGGACGAACATCGTGCCGCCCGTGGGTACGCTGGCCCGAGCGCGGCGCGGGAGCGGCGCGGCGACGACCGGGAAGCGCGCGGCGCCCTCGAGGTACCGGACGTACGCGGTGCTCGTCCACATCATGGCGACGCGCTCGCGCAAGAAGCTCTCGTTGGTCGACTGCCACGCCTGGTAGTCGCGGCCGGGCGGCGGGCGCATGACTCGGTCGACGCGCACGAGCCGCTGCCAGAAGCGGAGCGCGTCCTCGCCCGCCTCTCCGCCCAGGGAGACGCGCCCGTCGGGCTCCACGATGCTCCCCCCGGCCTGGCCCACCATCGCGACCCAGTACCACCAGGAGATGGGGACCTCGAACCCCCAGCGCGGCTCGTCGGCGTCACGGCGTGTGAGCGCGGCGGCCGCGGTCGCGAGCTCGTCCCACGTCTTCGGGATGGACACGCCCTCCCGCTCCAGCCATCGCCCATTGACGAACGCGATGGGCGTCGAGCGGTTGAAGGGGATGCCGTAGAGCGCGGCGTCCGGGCCCGCGAACGCTCCGCGCTGATCGAGCGCGGGCACGAACGGCAGGTCGCGCGCGCCCTCGTAGTCGTCGAGCGGCTCGAGGACGCCCGCGCGCGCCAGGTAAGGAAGCACCTCGAGGACCACGTGCGAGAGAGCCGGCGGCACGCCCGCGGCGAGCGCCGCCCGGAGCTTCGCCAGCGACTCGAAGTAGTCGCCCTGGTGCACCGCCTCGACGAAGACGCGACTCTGATTCGCGTTGAAGCGCGCGACCAGCTCGAGCAGGACCTTCCGGACCAGGTCCCCGTAGGCGTACCAGAAGCGGACGACGACGCGCCCCCCCTCGCGTCGCGCCGCCCGCGGCGCGGACCGCCCGCACCCCGCTCCGGAGAGCGAGGCGAGCGCGAGGGCCGCGGCGGAGGCGCGGATCAGAATCGCGGCGCGACGCGGGCACCGCCGCATCTTACATCAGCGCGTCTCGGCGACCGCGGGCTTCGTGGCCACGGTGGGCCTCGACGGCGGCGTGTCGTCCAGCGAGACGGGCTTCGCGTAGTCGACCGTGATGTCCGTCTTGCCGGTGAGGTCGATCTCCATCTGCCGCTGGGGACCGGCGAAGAAGACCTTGCCGGACTCGTCGAGCGACGCCTCGTGGTTCAGCATCGTGGCCGGCTCGGTGAGGAGCGTGCCGTCCATCGAGTACATCGCGGCCTGGACGTCGAGCTTCGTCGCCGCCGTGTTCGACCAGCGCGCGTAGTCCTTCACGACCTCGCTCGCGAGCTTGATCATCGTCTTCGGGTCGAGCTTGTAGCTGCCGGAGAGGCGCGCGCACGTCACGCCGCCGCACGGCTCCATCGACTGCACGGTCACGGTGCGCGAGAGCACCGCGGCGCCCGGCCGCCCCTGCGTCGTCCACGACGAGCCGACCTTGGTGGGCCGCCCGATGATGTCGCCCATCGTCTCCTCGTACCGCGAGGCGACGAGCGCCTTGAGGCTCTGCGAGGCGAAGACGCGCGCGGCCGCCTTCTTCGCTTCGGGCGAGGCGAGCGACTGCAGGGTCTTCGAGGTGCCTTCGAGGCCCTTCACGTCGACGAGGTTGCCCGCCTTGTCGATGATGAGGTCCGCGGCGATGGCGCCGGGCTTCACGTCGCAATCGACCATCGTCTCGCCGTCCTGCTTCATCATGACGTGCGCGAGCTCCTGGTGAACCGTGTACCCTTCACCCGATTTGTGCGCCTCCACGTTCCATTTGAGCTCCTCCTCTTCGAGGTTGCGCAGCGGCGTGCCGATGAGCGCCACCTCGTAGCGGCGGTGCTCGGTCCTCACGCCGCGCGTCCCGTCGGGAGGCGCGAACGTGAAGGTGTCGGGCTGCATCTCGGCCGAGCCCGTGCTCGGCCCTTTCTCGGGCATGGTGCATGCGCCGAGCGACAACCCCAGCCCGATCGCGACGACGCTCGAGCCGATGGTGCCAGCGAGTCCTCTGTTTCGATTCGTGCTTCGATTCGTGAAGGCCATGGGCCAAGCTCCCTCCGCCGCACGGCGATGGCAGCCCGCTCCCTCGCTTCGCTCGGGCGTGCGCGGGCTGGACCGGCGACGAGGAGAGCGAGTGCAAAAGAGGTGCTCGCCAGATGCGCACGGCGCGGTCCGCTAGATGCAACCTGCCGGGCCCATGGAAACGACCTCAATGACCCGCAACGCCGGCATCGCGGCGCTCGTGCTGACGATCATCGGAGCGCTCAACTGGCTGCTGGTGGGGCTGTTCCGGTTCAACCTCGTCACGGCGATCTTCGGGGACATGACCGTCCTCTCGCGGATCGTCTACGTCCTCGTGGGCCTGGCCGGGCTGTATCTCATCGCGGCCGCGCGCACGCTGATCCCCGGCGCGTCCGAGAGAAACGCGACACCTGTGGCCGGCAGGCGCCAGGCGTCGACCTGAGATCGCGCCGAGAACCAGAGCTGAAATGAGAGATCGCCGTCTTCGGCTCGACCGGGTTCGTGGGTCGAGCGCTCGTCCGTGCCCTGCTGGACGAGGGAGAGGAGGTGTACGCCGCGTCCCGGCGCGCGCCTCCGCCCGCCCGGCCGCACCGGGCGCTGCACCCGGTCGTTTCCGACCTGCGCCGTCCGGAGACGCTCCCTGCCGTGCTCGAGGGCGCGGACTGCGCGTACCACCTGGTCCACAGCATGGGCGAGAGGACCGGAGATTTCCGCGCCATCGAGCGGGAGTGCGCCGAGAACCTCGCCCGCGCCGCCGCCTCGAGCGGCTGCCGCCGCATCGTGTACCTCGGCGGCGTCGCGCCCGCGGGCCCGCCGTCCGAGCACCTCGGCAGCCGCCTGGAGGTCGGCGCGACGCTGCGCGCCGGGAGCGTGCCCGCGCTGGAGCTCCGGGCCGCGATGATCATCGGCGCCGGGAGCGTCTCGTGGAAGATCGTGCGCGACCTCGCGCTCCGGCTGCCCGCGATGATCCTCCCCCGCTGGCTGGAGTCGCGGAGCCGGCCCGTGGCGATCGCGGACGTGATCGCGGCGCTGCTCGACGCGCGTCTCGTCCCGCTCGATCGCAGCGAGTGGTTCGACATCCCGGGCCCGGAGGTGCTCTCCGCGCGCGAGGTCCTCCGGCGCGTCGCGCTCCTCCGCGGGCACCGCGTGCCGATGGTGAGCGTGCCGGTCCTCACGCCCCGCCTGTCGGCGATGTGGCTGAAGTTCGTCACGGGCGCCGACTACGCGATCGCGCGCGAGCTCGTGCTCGGTCTCGCGACCGATCTCCTCCCGCGCGACGCGCGCTGGTGGCGCTGGACGGGCCACGAGACGCTGCAGTCCTTCGACGAGGCCGCCCGTATCGCCCTCGACGCCGAGCGCCC
This sequence comes from uncultured delta proteobacterium, assembly GCA_963797395.1. Classification (GTDB taxonomy): domain Bacteria; phylum Myxococcota_A; class Polyangia; order Polyangiales; family Polyangiaceae; genus Palsa-1150. The sequence goes on along the minus strand of CAWCPA010000006.1, from coordinate 112,607 downwards.
GGCGAGCCTCTGGAACGTCGTGCTCCCGCGTATGAACTAGGGACCGACGAGCGCTCCCTCGCCGTCCGCGTCGAACAGGAGCATGGTCCCCGCGTCGATCGCCACGCGGACGCGCTCTCCCCGCCGCGGCCCCTCGAACCCGCGCACCTGCGCCCGGACCTCGAGCTCGCCGAGCCGCACGACGACGTGCGTCTCCGCGCCGAGCGGCTCCACGGCCACGACCTCGCCGGCGGCGCTTCCGTCCTTCGACGCGCCGTCCGCCACCACCCGGACGCGCTCGGGCCGCACGCCCACGACGACGCGCGGCGGCAGCGCGCCCGCCGGCCGCGGCAGGCGGAACGGACCCGCCACGAGCGCCTCCTCCTCGGGCACCGCGGGCACCAGGTTGATGCGCGGGCTCCCGAGGAACGACGCCACGAACGACGTCGCGGGCCGCTCGTAGACCTCCCGCGGCGTCCCCACCTGCACGATGCGCCCGGCGCGCATCACGGCGAGGCGATCGCCGAGCGTCATCGCCTCCGCGTGGTCGTGCGTCACGTACAGCGCGGTCACCCCTAGGCGCCGCACGAGCCGGCCGATCTCGAGGCGCAGGTCGGCCCGGAGCGACGCGTCGAGGTTCGAGAGCGGCTCGTCGAAGAGGAACACGCGCGGGCTCCGCACGATCGCCCGACCCATCGCCACCCGCTGCCGCTCGCCGCCCGAGAGCTGCCCCGGCCGCCGATCGAGCAGCGGCTCGATGCGCAGGAGGGCCGCGGCCTCCCCCACCGCGCGCGCGCGCTCGGCCGGAGCCACGGCGCGCATCTTGAGGGGGAACTCGAGGATCTGCCGGACGGTCATCTGCGGGTACAGCGCGTACCCCTGGAAGACCATCGCGACGTCGCGGTCCTGCGGCGGCACGCCCTTCATCGAGCGGCCCGCGATCGCGACGGCGCCGGCGTCGGGCTCCTCGAGCCCCGCGACCAGCCGCAGCGTCGTCGACTTGCCGCAGCCGCTCGGGCCGACCACCACCACGATCTCTCCGCGCGACACCGCCAGCGAGACCGCGTCCAGGGCGGGCCGCGCGTCGGGCGCAGGCCGGCCGCCGGCGAACCGCTTCGTGACGCGGTCGAGGTGGATCTCCGCGTCGACCACCCGCCTATCCCACGGGTTCGGGCGCCGACTCGCGCCACCACTTGGCGGCGCACGCGAGGTCCTCGCGGGTGTCGAGCTCCATGTACCCGCCGAAGGTGTCGACGCGGTGGAACGCGGAGCCCTGCTCGATCATCTCCTGGAACAGGTCGAGGAGGTACGCGCGCTCGAAGGTGCGCCCCTCGCGCCAGGTCGTGCCGGCGTGGCGGGCGCGCGCCTCGTCGTACGCGGCGAGGAGCTCGCCCGCGCCGGCGGCCGTGAACTTGGCGACCCCGATGAACTCCCCGCTGGCCTGCTCGGAGACGATGCGGCGCGAGAGCTCGACGACGCGATCGCCCTCGGCGCGGAGCTTCTCGGCGTCGGTCTCGGGATGGAGGCTGCGGTCGACGTAGCGGCGGCGCCAGTCGGTGTCGCACGCGAGGACCTTGTCGTACGGCGACGCGACGAGCTTCTTCACCGTCGAGCCGCGGTACACGATGTCGGCGTACGTCGAGACGAACCCCTCGCCGAGGGCGTCGCGCGCGCAGAGCAGCGAGCCGAGGATGTTGTTGCGCTCCCAGTCGCGGTTATGGACGAAGGAGAGCTCGGGGTACCGCGCGCGGACGACCTCGGCCCTGTAGCCGCAGATGAAGAGGACGTCCTTGCGCTGGAAGCCCGCGGCGCCGAGCGCCTCGAGGATCCACTCGAGCATCGGCCGGCCCATCACGGGCACGAGCGCCTTGGGGATCTCGTCGGTCTCGGGCCCGAGGCGGCTCCCGCGCCCGGCGCCAATCACGATGGGACGCATCGACTCTCACGAGTACCACAAGTCCGTCACGCTAGACTGGTCCCTCATGGCGGACGGCATCACCCTCGGCATCGTCACGGACCTGCACTTCGGGCCCCCCGCGCACTTCGGCGGCAAGCTGCGGAAGATGACGCACCAGGCCGGGGCGCTCGCGCGCGGGTTCGTGCGCGAGATGAACGACCACGTTCACCCCGATCTCGTCGTGAACCTCGGCGACGACATCGAGGACGAGTCGCGCGAGGCCGACCTCGCCCGCTACGGCGAGTGCCAGTCGATCCTGCGCGAGGCCGCCGCGCCGCTCGTGAACGTCGCCGGCAACCACGACGTCGTCCACCTGAACCGCGAGGATCTCAACGCCTTCTGGAGGCGCACCGGGCCCCTTCACTACGCGTTCGACCACGGCGGCTGGCACTTCGTCGTCCTGCACACCCTCGAGCAGAAGGACGTCGAGGTTCGCCTCCCCGCCGCGCAGCTCGAGTGGCTTCGCGCCGACCTCGCCGGAACGCGCCTGCCCGTCGTCGTCTTCATGCACCACTCGGCGAGCGAGCAGGAGCTCGACGACTCGCGCTGGTGGCCTGGCCGGGCGCACCTCGCGCTCGTAAAGGAGCGCGCCGACCTGAGGAGCATCCTCGAGCGCTCGGGGCGCGTCCGCGCCGTGTTCAACGGCCACCTGCACTGGAACCACCTCGACGTCCTCGGGGGCATCCCCTACGTGACCGTCCAGAGCCTCATCGAGAACCTCGACGACGACGCGCCCGGCCGTGCGGCCGCGGCCCACGCCGTCGTGCGGCTCGAGGAGCGGCGGATGGTCGTGCGGGTGCGGGGGAACGATCCGGCGCGCTACCAGTTCGAGTGGTGATGCCCGCGCGCTCTCCGCTCCTCCTCCTCGCCGTCATCGCGGCGTGCCGGCAGCCCCCTCGCCTCGACTCGACCGCGGCGGCCGCCGCGGCCGCCGCCGCGCCGGCCGCGTCCGGCGTCGCGTCCCCGCAGGGCGACGCCGCGGCCGACGCCGCCGCCCCCGACGCGGACGCGGGGGTCCTCGCCTCGTTCCCGTTCGGGCCCGCGACGCCCATCCCTCGCTACGGCTGCGGCACCGTGCTGAAGGGCGGGGCCTTCCACTCCTTCCTCGCCGCGGGCGACACGCGCTTCGCGTTCGTCGACGGCGACGACCTCCTCGCCCTCGTGAACCGCGCGCCCACGGGCGCCCTCCCCTCGTCCTACGCCCCCTCCGACCTCGTCGACCTGCGCGACGGCAAGGCGAAGAGCGCGAGCCAGTGCGAGACGGGCGAGTGCCTGCGGCGCGACGCGGCCGCCGCCCTCAACGCGATGCTCGCGGCGATGAAGGACGCGAAGGTCCCCGGGTACGTCGTCTCGTCGTTCCGCGGCTTCGGCACGCAGTGCTGGGTCTTCGCGAACTGGGCGAGCCAGGCGCGCGGCGGCTTCTGCGAGGCCACCGAGCAGAGCGCGCTCCCCGGCCACAGCCAGCACCAGCTCGGGACCACGGTCGACCTCTTCACCGCCGACTGGGCCTCGCGCGGCGGCGTCTTCCGGAACGGCTTCGGCTGCACCGAGGGCGGCAAGTGGCTCGACGACAACGCGTGGCGCTTCGGCTTCGTGCTGCCGTATCCCATCCACCCCGACGACCGGAAGGACGGCTCGCGGTGCGAGGCGCGGCGCGACCGCGCGATCCCCATCGATCCGAAGACCGGCTACAAGAACGAGCCCTGGCACCTGCGCTACCTCGGCACCGACGCCGCCACGCGCTACCACGCCGCGTGGCTCGCGAGCGGGCCGGGCACCCCCGACGAGATCACCCTCGAGCAGTGGCTCCGCGCGGAGCGCGGCCTGCCCGGCGACGCCGAGCTCCCCGTGTGCGACGGCTGCCAGTGCGGCGCGTGCTCCACGCTCGCGACCGACGACGCCGCCACCCCCTGCGGGAAAGAATCGCTGCGGCTCGACGCGCAGGGCCGCGTCGCATCTCCGAAGGAGCCTCCCCACATCGTCGGCGCCCAGGCCGTGCCGCGTCCCGGCGGCGCGATACGCGTCGACGTCTCGATCGAGGCACCGGCCCACACGCCGACGCAGCCGCCCGTCACGGCGGAGGGCGAACCGGCATATGCGATTTCATCTTCTTATCTCTCCTTTACCCCTTTTCCCGACGCGCCGGCGCGCGCCTTCGAGGACCTGCCCGGAGCGTGGAGAGTCGCCGTCGAGCCCGTGCCACCCGGGCCGTTGCCTCGCTGGCCATGGCGCGCGTCTCTGGCGGCCTCGAGGCTGTCGGGGACGTGGAACCGCGCCAATGTGGTGCTCCCGGCGAAATCCGGCGCGTCCGTCGTGGCTGTCACGTTCACGCCGCCCGCGGGAACGCGCGCGCTCCGCGTGACGCTGATCCGTGGCGGCTCGAAGACAGCAAGCGGCAACAAGAACGAGAACGAGACGGCGAGCGAGACGCGCGAAGTCGGTCTCCCCTGAGCGCGGCGTCATGGTATCGTGAGGAGTCCAGTGCACACGCTCCCGCCCCACTCGAACAGCCTCTCGGGAGCACCCAGCGCGCTGAACGTCGCGGGAGACCGCGACGCGAAGTTCTTCGAACTCGTCAAACCCGACGATCTCTCCGCGGTCTTCCAGCCCATCGTCTCGCTCGATGGCGGGCGCCTCTTCGCGTACGAGGCCCTCGTCCGCTGCAAGATCCCCAACTTCACGCCGCCGGTGCTCTTCGAGCACGCGGCCGCGGCCCGCGCGACCGGCCGCCTCGGGCGCATGATCCGCGAGATTGCCGTCCCGCTGTGCAGCGGCACCCCGCTCTTCGTGAACCTGCACCCCGCGGAGCTCGAAGAGGGCTGGCTGGTGCGCCCCGACGACCCGGTGTTCTCGCACGACGACGACATCTACCTCGAAGTGACCGAGTCGGCGCCGATGACGCATTTTCGCCTGTGCGTGAACGTGCTGCGCGAGGTGTGCGGCCGCGCGGGCGTGCACCTCGTCATCGACGATCTCGGCGCGGGCTATTCCAACTTGAACCTCATCGCCGACCTCGAGCCGCGCGTCGTGAAGCTCGATCGCAAGCTCGTGCAGGAGCTCGATAAGAAGCCCCGCCAGCAGAAGGTCGTCGCGGGGGTCGTGCGCCTCTGCGAGGAGCTCAACGCCACCGTCGTCGCCGAGGGGATTCGAGACGCGCGACGAGCTGCAGGCCGTCTGCGACTCGGGCGCCCACTACGGGCAGGGCTACCTCCTGGCGCGCCCGGGCTTCCCCGTCCCGCCGATCAAGTGGCCGTTTCCGCAGGCGCCGCACGACACCGAGATTCCGCCGACGCCGCGCGTGCCCGGCGACATGTTCTGACGACGGCGCCCCGCGCCACGTGGGCGCGCACGTCGCGCGCGGCACGCCGTCTGCGTGGCGCCTGGTCTCTTTGACGGTTGACGGCGCGCCTGCCCTGCCATTGCATTGAGGGCAGAAAAACGGTGGCCTCGAGGGGCCGAGTGATTGAAGAGGAGGGCTTCAAGATGCCGACGCACGCTTCGAGACACGAACTCACGAACAGCATTCACCACGTTCCCCACGGCTCCGTCGCGCTGCACGCGACCAACCCGCGCCAGTGGCTCGAGCTGACGCTCGCGGTCCGCCGCGTGAAGGCGCTGCCCGACCTGTCGTCTCTCGACGGCGTGCTGCCGCAGAAGCGCAAGTACATGACGCGCGATCACCTCCGCAGCGCTTACGGCGCCGACCCGGCCGCGCTGAAGAAGATCGAGAGCTTCGCCAAGGCCCACGGGCTCGTCGTCACCCGCGAGGACGCCACGTCGGCGCGCGTCGGGGTCGGCGGAACCGTCGCGGACCTCTCGGCGGCGTTCGCGGTGCGCCTCCTCGACTACTCGCACCCGGAGCTCGGGAAGTTCCACGCGCGCACGGGCCCCGTCTCCGTGCCCGCCGACCTGGGCGACGCGATCACGGGCGTCTTCGGCTTCAACGACCACCGCATCCTGCGGCGGAAGAAGCACCTCCTCGACACGAGGGCCGCGGCCAAGGCCACCGCGCCCGCGCGGCCCTGGTTCTATCCGCAGGAGCTCGGCGAGATCTACGCGTTCCCCCAGGCGGACGCCTCCAAGCAGTGCGTCGGCCTCCTCGAGTTCGGCGGCGGCGTCGACGAGACCGATCTCGCCGCGTACTTCAAGCAGCTCCAGCTCCCCGCGCCGTCCGTGAAGGTCGTGCTCCTCGACGGGGCCTCGGGCGACGCGAAGGCCGACCCCGAGTCGACGGGCGAGGTCATGCTCGACGTCGAGGTGGTGGGCGCGCTCGCGGGCGGCGCGAAGGTCGCGGTGTACTTCTCGACCTTCGACGAGAAGGGCCTCGTCGACTGCCTCGCCAAGGTCGGCTCCGACGCGGACAACGATCCCTCCGTGGTGTCGATCAGCTGGGGCTGGGACGAGAACCAGCCGATGAACGGGCGCGTGCTCTGGTCGCCGGCGGCCATCGAGCAGGTGAACGACAGCTTCCTCGCGCTCGCGCACCTCGGCGTCACCGTGTGCGTCTCGACCGGGGACGACGGCTCGGAGGCCCAGGTCCGCGACGGCCACGCGCACGTGAACTTCCCCGCGACCAGCCCGTACGTGCTCGCCGTCGGCGGCACCACGCTGCACGCGCGGACGTCGACGTCCGGGCAGCGCTCGATCACCGAGGTCGTCTGGAACGGCGGCCAGGGCGACGGCACCGGCGGCGGCGTCTCGGACATCACGCCGGTGCCGTCCTGGCAGCGCGGCCTCGTCCCGGTCTCGATCAACACCGGGCACTTCGCCGGCCGCGCCATCCCCGACGTCGCCGCCAACGCCGATCCCGCGACCGGCTACTTCGTGCGGAGCAACGGCCAGTTCGGCATCGTGGGCGGCACGAGCGCGAGCGCGCCCCTCTGGGCCAGCCTCGTCGCGCGCATCAACGCGAAGCTCGGGGCCCGCACGGGCAACTTCAACGCGCTCCTCTACTCGAAGATCGGTCCCGAGAAGATCCTCCGCGACATCACGAACGGCAACAACGACACCGACGGGCTCCTCGACGGGCAGTTCGCCGCCAAGGAGGGCTGGGACCCCTGCACCGGGTGGGGCGTGCCCAACGGCACGAAGCTCCTCTCCGCGCTCTGAGGTCCCCGTCGTTCTAGGGAAAGCGCCCGCTGGCCGCGAGCAGATCGAGCCGCGCCTGGCGGGCGGCGTCCTCCGCGATGGCCGCCTGGTCTTCGGCGTCGCGCGCCTGGCGCTCGGCGTCGATGACCTCGAGGTTGGTCGTCGCGCCGGCGCGGTACGCGATGTCCGCGAGCTCCAGCGCGCGCTTGGCGAAGGCGGCGGACTGCCGGGCCTGATCGAGCGCGATGTCGGCGCGCTGGATCTCCTCGAAGGCGACGCGCACGTCGCTCCTCGCCTGGCGGAGCGTGTCCTCCTCGTTGAGGCGCGCCTCGGCGGCGACCGCCTTGCGCTCGTGCTCCTGTCCGTAGCGGAGGCCGCCGTCGTAGAGGGGGAGGTTGAGCACGAGCTGGGCTTCCCAGCCGTTGGAGGGGAGCGTGACCGTCGAGGGCGTGGCGAGGAACGGGTACGCGATGAGATCGAGGTACGGCATGTAGTCCGCCCACGCGTTGTTGACGGTGCGATCGGCGGCGCGGGTGGCGCGGTCTCGCGCCTTCACGTCGGGCCGTAGCGTCTGCGTCTCGTCGACCGCGTCGTTGAAGGTGGGCATGCCGCCCGGGTTCCAGTCCTCCGCGGCATCGACCGGCTCGTCGCCCGCCACGAAGACCCCGAGGGCCTCGCGCGCGCGCTCGAGCGAGACGTGGGCCTGCTGCAGGTTCACCTCGTCGCTCGTGTACTCCTGCGCGGCGCGCACCTCGTCGAGCCGGTTGCCCACGCCGCCGATGCGCTGCGCGCGCGTGAACTCGTAGTGCGCCTTGGCGTTGTCGCGCGCCGTCCGTGCGGTGTCGACGAGGCGGCGCTGCGTGAGGATGGTCAGGTACGCCCGTCCGGTGGCCACGGCGATCGTTCGCCGCACGTCCAGGGCGTTCGCCTTGGCCACGTCCTCCAGGTCGGCGGCCTCCGACCACAGCACCCAGCTCTGGGGATGGATGAGCGGCGCGCTGAGCGTGAGGGTGCCCTCGAGGACGCCGATGGGCTCGTAGACGACCCCGTTGGCGACGCGGTCTTGATCGAGGCGCGTGTAGACTCCGCCGGCGGTCAGCTTCGGCAGGGAGGCCGCCCGCACCTGCTCCATGAGGGCGTGGTACCGGCGGATCTCCTGCTGGGCGATGAGGTTCGTGGGGTTCTTCGCGAGCGCCGCCTTCACGGCGCCGTCGAAGCTCATCCTCTGGATGGGGGTGAGGTCGCTCTGGAGGGTCGGCTCCACCGACGGCCGCGGGGTGTCGGGCTCCACCGCGGGCTCCGGCGGCGGCGTCGGAGGCGGGGCCGGCGGGGGCGCCTGCGGCGGCGGCGCGTTGGCGGGGAACTGCCCGAAGGCGGGTGCCGAGGCGAGGGACAGCGAGGCGAACGCGAAAGACGCGAAGGCGGTACGGCGGGACATGGGCGGCAGGAATGTAAGCGACGTCCGCGGTACCGACGAGTCTGCGCTCCACCAGAATCCGACGGGCCCGCCCGCAGGCGTCCCCGGCCGTATTTCTCGCGGCGTCGGCGGCAGACGCGGTAGAAGCAGGCGAACCTCGATGCGGCGATTCGGGCGGGAAAGGCCGGGCGAGACGGCGTTCGCCGCGTGCTGGGGCCTTTCGCTGGCGGCGTGCATCTGGATCGTCCTGCACCTCGCCACCCGGTCGGGCGACCTGGTCGACGTCCACACCGACCACATTCACCACTGCCTGGCGACGTGGACCTTCCTCCATCGTGGCTTCGACGTCTACCGCTACCCCTTCGGCGGGATCCACAGCCCCTACCCCTTCTATCCGAAGGTGCCCTGGCCGGAGCTGACGGTCCTCTACCCGCCGGGGATGTTCGTGGTGTTCCTCGTGCCGGCGCTCGCCGGCGCATGGATCCCGATGGCGTCGGCCACCTGGGCGAAGCTCGTGATGCTGTGGGTCGTGCTCCTCTCGCACGCGGGCCTCGCGTGCATGGCGCGCGCGCTCTCGCGCGTCCGGGGCGCGGCGGGGCCGGTGCTCCTCGTGGTGTGGGTGCTCGTGCTGCGCATGGCCTTGTGCGGCTTTTACGACGCCGCGTGGCTCGGGCTGGGTGCGCTCGCGATCGCGGCGCTCGCCGATCGCCGCCCCGCCGCGGGCCTCGCCTGGTTCGCGGCGGCCGCGCTCGTGAACTATCGCGCGGTGAGCCTCCTTCCGGTGGGGGCGCTCGCGGCGTGGTCGCTGCTCGGCGCGCGCACGCCGCGCCCGCAGAAGCTCGCGGCGTTCGCCTTCGCCGCGGCCGCGTGCGCCCTCGTGGTCGCGACCTTCTGGATGGGCACGAAGTACGGGCCGCCGCCCGACTCGCCCGTCTTCCGGTCCGTGTCGTCCCCGTTCCTCCCGTGGGGCCCTCGCTCCGGGGTCGTCGCGGGTCTCGGGGCGGTCATGGGAGTGTTCGCGCTGCTCGAGGGGGACGCGCTGCTCGCGGCCTCGGTGGCCCTCACCGCCGTCATGGCCATCCTGCACGGCGGTCCGTCGTGGCACGGGAGCCTCGCGGTCGTCCCCATGCTGCTCGTGGGGGTCGGCCGGATCGCGAGACGAGGAGCGCCCCGGCACGTCGTGGCCTTGCGCGGGGCGCTCGTGGTCTGGTTCCTGGTGCTGGAGGAGTACGCGTTTCAGAACAGCATCCCGCAGCTCGTCGAGCTCTTGATGAAGGCGAAGCTCTAGGGACGGGGGGACAGGCCTTAGTCGCTTGGGTTGCCCGCGTCGCTCGCGGTCACGGGGGTGCCGACGCCGGGTGCGCCCGCGTCCGTGCTCGACTCGATGCACTGGAGGCTCATCGTGACGCCGAACTTGATCGCGCCGCTGTTGAAGAGAAGCTCCTGCGCGCAGTCCCGGTTCGAGCCGGGCCCCATGTAGCACCAGCCGACGTCCGGCCCCGTCTTGCAGGTCTGGTTCGGCGTGAGCTGCTTCAGTTCGCACGTGAGCTCGGTCGAAGGATCCGTGCCCGACATGCCGCCCTGCACCCACTGGCCGTGCTGGTCCTCCTGGAAGTGCGCGAGCACCTCGGGCTCCGCGTCTTGATAGCCGGGGACGGCGGCGCAGTTCGTGGGCGCGTTCGGGCCGCTCGGGAAGGTGCCGAGGACGAGGCACGGCACCGTCGGCGCGACGCCGCCGTCGGCCGCCGCGGTCTCCGTGATCTGGAGCGGCTGCGGAAGGCACTGGTTGTTCAGCGACTTCTTGAAGACGTTGATGATTGTGGTCATCGCCGGGCGGTACCCGTAGAGCGGGTCGCCTGGCGTCTCCTCGACCGTGTGGATGGGGCAGAGCGAAGAGACGATGCCCTCGTTCGCGCCGCTCACCTGACCGAGCAGGTGCGCGACCTCGAGCTCGCGGATGGTGGGGTACGCCTTCGCGTAGTCCTGCGTCGTCTGGACCTTGTCGTTGCACACCGCAGGGAGCTGCGCTTGCGTGTAGCTCGTGCCGCCCTGCGACGGGGCGATGCAGTCGCACGAGTCCGACAGCGTGGGGTCGGCGTTCATGGCGCCCTCGCTGCAGTCTCGCGGCGTGGGCAGCTTGAAGGTGCAAGCGTACTCGCGATTGACGCTCGCGGCGGCGTGGAAGGGCGTCATGGAGTTGGTGATCCACTCGTGGCCCGAGATCGGGTCGGTGCCCTCGGCCGACCCCTCGGCGGCGACCTTGCTGGCGCCCGCCGGCAGGTTCGCGTTGGCCGACTCGCGCGGCTGGAACGACTCGATCATGTGCGGGTCGATGCCCGTGTAGTCGAAGTTCTCCGGGTCCTTGCCGAGGATGAGCTGCCAGTCGGCCTCGCTCAGCGTGTCCTTCTGCGCGCTGTCGGCGTCGCTCGGATTCTGCTGGAGGAGCTGGTGCGGGACGCCGCCGATGTGTGCGTAGTACACGAGGCCCGGCGTGCGCGGACCGGGCGCGAGGTTGCAGAGCTGCTTCGCGGTGGCCGCCGGGATCGTCTGCGCGGTCAGCAGGCCGGGGTCGGTCGGCGTCGGGAGGTTCTGCGCGAAGAGCGGGTTGACGCACGTCTGGTTCGCGGCGAGCAGGCCCTGGTAGCTGCTCGCGTAGCCGCCGTCGCCGTTGGTGTCCGGCGGATACTCGCCGTTGCGGTCGGGCACCTTCGCGGAGGTGAGCCCGATCACGTAGCGCTGAATCGGGAACTGCACCGAGGCCCCGTACTTCTGCTTCTCGTGCACGTGGCGCAGGTTGAGGTCGTAGCCCCAGTCGGTCGGGTCGGTGTGGACGGGATAGCCGTCGGGTCCGACGTTCTGGTGGCACGTCGGATCGGCCTGGACCGCCGCGTTCCCGGTGAAGGCGCACGACTGGCAGTCACCGCTGGCGGGGTCCGTGCTGCACACCTGCGTCCCCGTCGGCGGGTCGAACTTGGTGCTCATGAACTGGTAGCCCGAGCCTCCGAAGGAGCGGACGTCGACCTCCGAGTCGTTCTCGTCGGTGAGCACGAGGATCGCGAGGAGCGAGTCGGGCCTCAGGAAGTCTGCCCGCTGCGCGAGGACCGTCGTGTCGACGCCCACCCACTGGGCGCGCCCGTTCTCGTCGACCGTCAGGGACGCGTAGGGGTCGGGCTGGATGAGGAACCGGTACCAGGTCTCGAGCTGCGACTCGATGCCGCACCCGAACTCGTGGACGCCCGAGACCATCGCGGCGAACGAGCCCTCGAGGTCACCGGTCGTCTGGATGGGCGTCGGCCCGGTGGGCATCGAGTCCGCGTTCAGCGGGTTCGCCGTCGGGAACCAGTCGAGGAAATGGCCGCCGCCGAGCGTCGTGTCGTCCGCGGCGGTCTCGGTCGTCTCCTCGTAGTGGGTGGACGCGTCCGGCTCGAGGGCCGCGCGATCGAGGAGGTGCGCCTGGTCGTCGTTGTGGCGATCGATCGGTCCGCCCTGCCCGGCGGGCAGCGCTTGCACCGCGGCCGCCGGGTCCGCGTTCATCGTCGTGACCTGCGTCTGCGTGAGGCACTCGTCGCCCAGCCGGTTCCCGAGCGACGAGCTCAGGATGCCGATGTGCATGTCGTGCACGGGCGGGAACTCGGGGCTCGAGTTCGGATCCGCGCAGGTGCCGTTCGTGTCGGCCGTGCCCGTGATCGCCTGCGTCTCGTCGTCGAGGCAGTTCGGCTGCACGAGCCTCGTGATGAGATCGGGCACGGCCTGCGAGAGGTAGGCCTGCTTGTCCCCCATCGACGCCGAGTTGTCGATGTCGAAGAGGAGGTCGACCTTGTCGATCGCTCCCGCGGGGATCGACGTCGTGAAGTTCGTGACCGTATCGGGGTTCGTCGGCGCCACGGGGCGCGTCAGGCACCCCTCGACCAGGCCCAGGACCACGCAGACCGCGGCGCCGGCGGCGCCCGACGCGATCGTCCGGAACATGATTTTCTCCGTAACGCACTCCGTCCACCCTCTGCCGGTCCAATGGCCGCGCGGAGGGCGCTCCGTCTCCCGTCCCGAGCGCACAAAAGACGAAGGCCCCGGCGGAGTCCGCCGAGGCCTTCGTTCCTTTCAGGAGACGCTGGCGATCAGTCGCTGGCGCCGCCCGCGTCGTCCGGCGCCGGGCTGCTCGAGCCCGAGCTCGTCGAGCCCGAGCTCGTGCCGGTCGAGACCGACGCGTCGCCCGTGACGTTGTCCGACGCCTCGATGCACTGGAGGCTCGTCGTGACGCCGTTCTGGAGCGCCGACTTGTTGAAGAGGATCGACTGGGAGCAGCCCTGGACCGAGCCGTTGTCGATGTAGCACCAGCCGATGTCGGTACCGGTGGAGCAGTTCACGTTCGGCGCGAGCTGGTTGAGCTCGCAGGTCAGCTCGGTCGACGGGTCGACGGCGTTGGGCGTGTTCGCCTGGACCCACTGCGCGTGCTGGTCGGTCTTGAAGTGCGCGAGCGTGTCGGGGTCGGGGTCGAACCAGCCGCCCATGTTGCCGGGGATGCCGCTGCACGACGAGGCGAGCGGCTGTCCGTTGGCCATGTTCGGGAACGTCCCGAGGACGAGGCAGGGCACGGTGTTCGTGACGGCGCCGTCGTCGGTCGCGGCCGAGGTGATCTGCAGCCGCTGCGGCAGGCACTGGTGCGACAGCGACTGCTTGAGGCGGTTGATGATCGTGTTCATCGCCGGGCGGTACCCGTAGAGCGGGTCGTTCATCGCCGCGTTGTCGGTCGTGTGGATCGGGCAGAGCGAGGAGATGATGCCCTCATTCGCGCCGCTCACCTGACCGAGCAGGCGCGCGAGATTCGAGCTCGCGGATGGTCGGGTACGCCTTGGCGGAGTCCTGCGTGGTCTGCGTGGCGTCGTTGCAGACCGCCGGGTTTTGCGCGTGCGAGAACGTCGTGCCCGTCCCCTGAGCCGGCGTCATGCAGTCGCACGAGTCGGCGAGCGTGGGGTCGGCCGCGACGGCGGCGTCGCTGCAGTCGCGCGGCGTCGCGATCTTGAAGATGCACGCGTACTCGCGGTCGACCACGAGGCCGTTGTGCTCGGGCATCGTCGAGTCGGTGATCCACTCGCGTCCCGAGATCGGGTCGGTGCCCTCGTTGGCGGTCTCGGGGGCGACGGGGAAGGCGCCGGCCGGCAGGTTCGTGTTGTACGACTCGCGCGGCTGGTACGACTCGATCATGTGCGGGTCGATGCCCGTGTAATCGAAGTTCTCCGGGTCTTTACCGAGGATGAGCTGCCAGTCGGCGGCGGTGAGCGTGTCCTTCTGGCCGCTGTCCGGGTTGGACGGATCCGTCTGGAGGAGCTGGTGCGGGACGCCGCCGATGTGCGCGTAGTAGACGAGGCTCGGCGTGCGCGGCCCGGGCGTGAGGTTGCAGAGCTGCTTCTCGGTCGCCGCCGAGAACGAGGTCGCGAGGCTCGAGTCGGTCGGCGTGGGGAGACGCCGTCGCGAACAGCGGGTTCACGCACGTCTCGTTCGCGGGGACGAGGCCCTGGTAGCTGCTCGCGTAGCCGCCGTCGCCGTTGCTGTCCGGCGGGTACTCGCCGTTGCGGTCGGGCACCTTGAGCGAGGTGAGGCCGAGCACGTAGCGCTGAATCGGGAACTGCACCGAGGCGCCGTACTTCTGCACTTCGTGCACGTGGCGCAGGTTGAGGTCCATGCCCCAGTCGGTGGGCGAGCTGTAGTTGCCCAGCTTGCAGGACGCATCGGCCGCCTGCGCCGACTTGGACAAGAACGCGCAAGACTGGCAGGCCGACGAAGTCGGGGCCGTCGCGCACGCGGCCGTTCCGCGGGGCGGCGGCCAGGTCGAGGTCATGAAGTTCCAGGCGGAGCCGCCGAACGACCGGACGTCGACCTCGGAGTCGTTCTCGTCGGTGAGCACGAGGATCGCCACGAGCGAGTCGGGCCGGAGGAAGTCGGCGCGCTGCGCGAGGATGGTCGTGTCGACGCCCACCCACTGCGCCCGCTGGTGGCTGTCTTCCGCGAGGGACGCGTAGGGGTCCGGCTGGATGAGGAACCGGTACCAGGTCTCGAGCTGCGACTCGATGCCGCATCCGAACTCGTGGACGCCGATGACCATCGCCTGGAACGTCTGGTAGAGGTTCGTCGGGTCCGAGATTGCCATCGGGCCCGTCGGGGCGACGCCCGCGTTGGACGGGTTCGTGGCCGGGAACCAGTCGAGGAAGTGGCCGCCGCCCGACGTCGAGTCGTCGGCCGCCGTCTCCGTGGTCTCCTGGTAGTTCGAGGTGACGTTCGGCATCAGCGCCGCGCGATCGAGCAGGTGCGCCTGGTCGTCGTTGTGGCGGTCGATCGTGCCCTGGCCCGCCGGGAGCGTCTGGATGGCGGGGCTGCCCATCGCGGTGCCGACCTGCGCCTCCGACTTGCAGGCGTCGCCGAGCCGGTTGCCGAGCGACGAGCTCAGGATGCCGATGTGCATGTTGTGCACGGGGGGAAACTCGGGGGCCGAGTTCGGGTCCGTGCAGTTGCCGCTCGTGTCGGACGTGCCCGTCACCGTCGTCCCGTCGGCGTTCGAGACGCAGTTCGGCTCGACGAGGCGCGTGATGAGGTCGGGGATGGCCTGCGACAGGTAGATTTGCTTGTCGCCCATCGACGCCGAGTTATCGATGTCGAAGAGGAGGTCGACCTTGTCGATCGATCCCTGCGGGATCGACGTGATGAAGTTCGTCTTCGTCACGGGATTCGTCGCTTCCACCGGGCGCGTCAGACACCCGTCGACCAAGCCGAGCACCGCACAGACCGCAGCGCCCGCAACGACGCCGGATACGATCTTTCGAAGCATGAGAACCTTCCTCCTGAGAGCCACGTGGCGGGGGCGGGTCTGGCCGCCTGCCCCGAATGCTAGTGAGACTCGTGCTGCTGCCGGTACCGCTCTTGCGAGGTTACCGAATGCCGCGCCGGCTCGAACACGCCTTGTTGCGTGAGACGAACATTGTCTCGAGCCTCGGCGGATTTAGCAACCTGCATGCCTCGTGTCTACACGACGCTCCGTCTCACGAGGGCCCCCGTTTACAGCGCATTCGCCGGGGTTTCTCGTCCGCCCGGGGAGGGCGCGAGGGAGCGGGGTGCCAACCAAGGTGGCATGAGCGACAACGCCCGTGGCGGTCGCCGGTCGCATGGAGGCAGACAATTCCAGCTCGAGACGTTGGCTCTCCGCGGTCGCCGCGCCCTCCCGGCCGCGCCTTTCGTCAGGGGTGGTACCGGAGATCCGCCAGTATCTCCTCTTCACGCACATCCCACGCGAAGTCGCGCGCGCCCATGCCCCCGCCCTTGCCGAGCTTGCGGGGCGTCTCGCCCGCGAAGACGTCGGTGAGGAAGGACAGGGCCTCGCCCCACAAGGGCTCTTGCATCTTGGGCCGGAAGAAGCCGAAGTGGCCAATCGGCCCCTTGCCGAGATCCGTCGGGTCGACGCGCCTGTGGTCCACGGCGGAGGGCGGGAGGCGATCGAGGAGGGCCTGGACGGTCCGCGGCGGGGCGTACGCGTCGTCGGTGAAGCTGTAGAAGGCGGTGGGCCGGTCGAAGCGCGCCAGGCGGGCGTTCGCGTCGGTGTGCTCGCTCGCGAGGTACTCGGGGCTCGTGCACCAGCGCGCCCACTGCCGCGCGACCCCCGCGGGCAGGTCCTCCCCGATGCCGAGCCGGCCCGGCAGGTAGCCCACCGTGCCCGTGACCGCGGGCACGAGCGCGTGCCAGAGGAAGGCGAGCCGCGCGCGCTCGAGGGGCGGCCAGTTCTTGTAGTAGGCGAACTGCGCGCCGACGAAGATGGCGCCCGCGGCCTCGCGCGGCTCGTCGATGATGCCCGTGAGCTGCGCGCCGAAGCTGTGGCCGAGGACGGCCAGGGGCGCGCCGGGGAAGCGGCTCCGCACCCACGCGTGCGCGGCGCGCGCGTCGAGGCGGGCCCAGTCGTTCATCGTGGCGCGGTAGCCGCGGAGCGAGCGGGAGGAGCCGGACGACCGGCGCGGGCGCGACCGGCCGATGCCGCGGTAGTCGTAGGTGACGACGCGCACCCCGTGCTCCGCGAGGAAGGTGGCGAAGAGGCGGTAGAAGCGCTGCGGGGTCGCCGTGGCCGGGTGGACGAGCAGCGTGCCGGCCGCGGGGCCCGCGGGCTCGAAGGAGGTCGCGCCGAGGACGAAGCCGTCGGCGGCGTGGAGCTCGAAGGGGGCTTTCGTCGCTTGCATGGTCAGGTACGTTGGCCCTTCCGCCCCGGTCGGGCACGCGGCAAGGTTGCAGGCCCGGACGGCGCTTTTGCACGCTTTTGCCCGGCACCATGCTCGACTGGAACGACCTCCGCTACTTCCTCGCCGTCGCGCGCGAAGGCACGCTCGCCCGCGCCGGCAAGCTCCTCGGCATCAACGCCACGACGGTGGGCCGCCGGCTGGTGGCGCTGGAGGAGCAGGTGCAGGCGCGGCTCTTCAATCGGACGCCCGAAGGGTACGTGCTGACCCCGTCGGGACGCGACCTGCTCCCGCGGGCCGAGCGGATGGAGAGCGAGGCCATCGCGCTCGACCGCGAGATCATGGGGGCCGACCAGCGCCCCGCCGGCACGGTGCGGGTGACGGTGACCGAGATGCTGGCGACGCGGTTCATCACGCCGTACCTGCCGCGCTTCCACGAGCGGTACCCGGACGTCACGCTCGACCTCGAGTGCACGACGCGCGTCGTGAGCCTCGCGCGGCGCGAGGCGGACGTGGCCCTGCGCCTGGCGCGTCCCCGCGAGGAGAACGTGGTGAGCCGGCGCCTCGCGGCGGTGCCGCTCTCGCTCTACGCGGCGCCGCGGTACCTCGAGCAGCGGGGCGCGCCGGCGGATCCCGACGTCAGCCTCGCGGGGCACCAGGCGATCCTCTTCGCGGACGCGCGCGCCTTCTCGGTCGAGAACGAGTGGCTGCAGGCGCGGCTCGACGGGGCGCGGGTGGTGCTGCGGTCCGACAGCGTGAGCTCGAATCTACTCGGCGACGGTGGCGGGGCTGGGGCTCGCGCTCTTGCCGGTCGCGGTCGCCGATCACGACGCGTGCCTCGTCCGTATCGCCACGGCCTCGTCCCCCTCGCCGCGCGTCATCTGGCAGGCGGTGCACGCCGACCTCCAGCGGAGCGCGCGGGTGCGCGCGGTGCTCGACTTCCTGGGCGAGATCGTCGTACCGGTGTCCGGGTAGCCCCGTGGCGCAACCTCGATCGTTTTCGCTCCGCTCGGCGATCCAGACGCTTTTGGTCGTCCTCGCGTGCATCGCGAGCGGCACGCTCGAGTGCGGCGGCGTGGAGCGCACGCCGCAGGAGGCGCGCGGGGAGCGGATCTACGCGCGCATGTGCGCCGTGTGCCACGGGCCGAGCGGCCAGGGGTACGCCGCCGACCAGGCCCCGATGCTCGCGAACCAGAACTTCCTCGCGTCGGTGAGCGACGAGTTCCTGCGCGCGGCCATCGCCAACGGGCGGACCGGCACGACGATGTCGGCCTGGTCGCGCGGGCGCGGCGGGCCGCTCGGCAGCGTGGAGATCGACTCGCTCGTGTCGATGCTGCACGAGTGGCGCGACCGGCCGCGCGCGACGCTCGACGAGCGCCCGGCCGACGGCAACGCCGACCGCGGCAAGGCGATCTTCGACGGCAAGTGCGTCGGCTGCCACGGCGCCCAGGGCACCGGCGGCCCGAACGTCCACATCGGCAACACCGATCTCCTGTCGAGCGCGGGCAACGGCTTCCTGCGGTACGCGATCCGCGAGGGCCGGCCGGGCACGGCGATGGCGGGGTTCGCGTCGTCGCTCGACGAGGGGAAAGTCGACGACGTCCTCTCGCTCCTCCGGAGCTGGCAGATGCGGAACGCGCCCGCCGCGCGCACGCCGCCCGCTCACCCGCCGCCCCTGCCCCTCGGCCCCGTGCCGCTCAACCCGCACGGGCCCGAGCCCGACGGCTTCCGCCCGACGCCCGCGACCACGCCGGCCGACTCGATCGACAAGCAGCTCGTGCGCGGCGCGCGCATGGCCATCCTCGATGCGCGCGCGCCGTCGGACTACGTGAACGAGCACATCGCGGGCGCCGTGAGCGTGCCGTTCTACGACCCGGATCCGTACATGGACCAGCTACCGCGCGACGCGTGGCTCGTCTGCTACTGCGCCTGCCCGCACGCCGAGTCGGGCACCCTCGCGCAGAAGCTCCGCACCAGGGGCTTCACCAAGGTCACCGTCCTCGACGAGGGCCTCGGCGTCTGGAAGATGCGCAAGTACCCCACGCACACGGGCATCGACCCTTAGAGCGTGTTCAGGAGCGCGGCGCCGAAGACGCCGGCGCTGTCGCCGAGGGCGTTCTTGACGAGGGGGGTCCGGAGCTCGTCGTTGAAGACGTTGCGCGCGAGGGCGGCGCGGCCCGCGTCGTAGAGGACGTCGAGGTTCGACACGCCCCCGCCGAGCACGATGACGTCCGGGTCGAGGACGTTCACCACGATCGCCAGCGCGCGCCCGAAGCGGTCCACCACTTCTTGCAGCACGGCGCGCGCGTCGTCGTCGCCAACGGGCGAGGCCTTCGCATCGACCAGCGAGGCGATCTCGGGGAGCGGCCGCCGCACGCCCGCGCGGCGCGCGTAGGCCGCCTCGATTGCGGGGCCGCTGATCAGCGTCTCGATGCACCCGCGGCGCCCGCAGTAGCAGACCTGCGGCGCGTCCGGCTCGAGCACCACGTGCCCCCACTCGCCGGCGATTCCGTGCAAGCCGTCCCACGCCTCGAGCTCCTCGCCGTGGCGGAGCACGACGCCGCCGCCCACGCCCGTCCCCATGATGACGCCGAAGGCGACCCGCGCGCCGCGCGCCGCGCCGTAGCGGGTCTCGGCGAGGGCGAAGCAGTTGGCGTCGTTCGCGAACGCGACCTCCGGCCGCGCGCCGGCCAGCCCGGCGACCGCCGCGGTGAGGTCGCCGCGGAAGGGGCGGCCGTTGAGGCACGTGGTGTTCGAGTTCTTCACGAGCGGCACCGGCGACGCCTCGCCGCCCGGCGCGCGGAACGTGACGCCGCCGGGCATGCCCACGCCGACCGGCGGCAGCGACGCGAGGCCGGCCTGGGCGGCGACGTCGGCCACGAGGCGCGCGGTGCGGGCGACGATGTGGTCGTACCCGCCTTGCTGCTCGGTCGCCACGCGCAGCCTGGCGAGCACCTCCGGCGCCTCGCGGCCCATCCGCAAGACGACCGCCTCCGTCTTGGTGCCGCCGAGATTGACGCCGAGCCTGAGGGACCGATTGGAGCTCACGGTCGGGAAATGTACCTCACTCGCGCCGGGCCGGGACGGCCATGGCCGCCGCGGCACGTTTGGGCTAACGGCTTGCCATGCAAGATCGAGTGGTCGTCATCACGGGCGCGAGCGCCGGCATCGGCGCGGCCCTCGCCGAGGTGCTCGGCGCGCGAGGCGCGCGGCCCGTGCTCGTCGCGCGCCGCGAGAAGGAGCTGAACGACGCCGCGGCCCGCGCGGGCCGCCAGGCGCTCGCCGTGCCGGCCGACGTGACGAAGCGGGCCGACCTCGCGCGCGTGGTCGAGGCGGCGATCGCGCGCTTCGGCGCCGTCGACGCGTGGGTGAACAACGCCGGCCGTGGCATCCGCCGCAACGTGTCCGAGCTCACCGACGAAGACCTCGACGCGATGTGGCTCGTGAACGTCAAGTCGGCCGTGTACGGCATGCAGGCCGTGCTGCCGCACTTCCGCGCCCGCGGGCGCGGGCACATCGTGAACGTCTCGTCGCTGCTCGGCCGGGTGCCGATGGTCCCGTTCCGCTCGGCGTACTCGGCCTCGAAGCACGCCCTCAACGCGCTCACGGCGAGCCTCCGGCTCGAGCTCCGCGCCGACTTCCCCGACATCCACGTGTCGAGCGTGCACCCCGGCGTCGTCGCGACCGAGTTCGGGCTCAACGCCCTCCACGGCGGCGTCGACTCCCGCGCGCAGCCGAGCGCGCAGAGCGCGGTCGAGGTGGCCGAGGTCATCGCCGGCGTGCTCGAGGTGCCGCGCGCCGACGTGTACACGCGCCCGGGCGCGCAGCAGATGGTCGCCGGATACTATTCGGCGAAGGACATGAACCTGGCCGAGCTGCAGCCCCCCTTCACCACCGCGCCGCGGCCGCCCGAACGCTCCTCCTGAGGCGGAGGGCGTTCCGCAGCACCCGCCACGACCGTGAAGCTGTTCCGTCTCTACGCGCGCGTCCTCGCGCAGCTCGGCCCCGAGGGCCGGCTGGGCGTGCTGCTCGCCGTCGCCAACGTCCTCCTCGCCGTCGCGGCGTTCGCCGAGCCGGTGCTCTTCGGGCGCATCGTCGACGCCCTCTACGCCTCGGGGGCCGCGAGCAGCGTGCGGCCGCTCGCGCCCATGATGATCGCGTGGGCGGGCTTCGGCGTCTTCACGATCTTCGCGGGCGTCTTCGTCGCGCTGCACGCGGACCGCCTCGCGCACCGCCGCAAGATGGCCGTGCTCTCGAGCTACTTCGAGCACGCCCTGCGCCTGCCGCTCGAGTTCCACGCCGGCACGCACTCGGGCCGCGTCCTCAAGGTGATGCTCGAGGGCTCGCACAGCATGTGGAACCTGTGGCTCGCGTTCTTCCGCACGCACTGCGCGGGGTTCGTGACGGTGTTCGTCCTCCTGCCGTTCACGCTGTTCATGAACTGGCAGATGGGGCTCCTCCTCGTGATCCTCGTGGCGATCTTCGGCGGCGTCACCGCGTTCGTGGTGAAGAAGACCGAGGGCCTGCAGGAGAACGTCGAGAAGTACGGCTCCGAGCTCGCCGAGCGCGCGTCCGACGCCCTCGGCAACCTGCCCGTCATCCAGAGCTTCACGCGCATCGAGAGCGAGGTGCGGGGGCTGCAGAGCACGGTGCGCAACCTGCTCGACGCGCAGATCCCGGTGCTCTCGTGGTGGGCGGTCGTGGCGGTCGCGACGCGCGCGTCGTCGACGCTCACGGTGCTCTGCGTGTTCTTCCTCGGCGCGTGGCTGCGCGTGCACGGGCAGATCTCGGTCGGCGAGATCGTGACCTTCACGAGCTTCTCCACGCTCCTCATCGGGCGGCTCGAGCAGGTCGTGAACTTCTCGAACTTCGTCTTCGCGCAGGCGCCCAAGCTCGCCGAGTTCTTCGAGGTGCTCGACACGATCCCGTCGGTGCGAGACCTGCCGGGCGCGCCCGACGCGGGGCGGGTGCAGGGCGCCGTGACGTTCGAGGACGTCACGTTCTCCTACGACGGCAAGCGGCCCGCGGTGGAGCGCCTGTCGTTCGAGGTGCGGCCCGGCGAGACGGTCGCGCTCGTGGGCTCGACCGGGTCGGGCAAGTCGACCACGCTGAGCCTCCTGCACCGCGCCTTCGACCCGCAGTCCGGGCGCATCCTCGTCGATGGTCAGGACGTGCGGAGCGTGACGATCGCGTCGCTCCGCCGCAACATCGGCGTCGTCTTCCAGGAGCCGATGCTCTTCGCGCGCACCATCCGCGAGAACCTGCACGTCGGCGACCCCGACGCCAGCGACGCCGAGATCACGCTCGCCCTCGCGCGCGCGCAGGCCACGGAGATCATGATGCGGCAGCCCGCGGGCCTCGACGCCGTGGTCGGGGAGCGCGGCCGGTCGCTCTCGGGCGGCGAGCGCCAGCGCCTGTCGATTGCCCGCGCGCTCCTCAAGAACCCGCCCATCCTCATCCTCGACGAGGCCACCTCCGCGCTCGACGCCACGACCGAGGCCAAGGTGCAGCGCGCGCTCGACGAGGTCATGCGCGACCGGACGACCTTCGTCATCGCGCACCGGCTCGCGACCGTGCGGAACGCGACGCGCATCCTCGTCTTCGACCACGGGCAGGTGGTCGAGGCGGGCACGTTCGCGGAGCTCGTCGCCCGCGGCGGCCGGTTCGCGGAGCTCGCGAAGGCGCAGTTCCTCGCCGGCGCCGAGGCCGACGAGCGCGCCCCCGCCTGAGCAACCGCGCCCCACCGTCCGGCATCCAAACCGCCCATGTCGATTTCCTACGCGGCCGTTCAGCAGCAAAAGAAGATGCTCGTCAACCTCGAGGGCTGGCTCGACAAGGCGGTGGCCTACGCCAAGACCAGGTCGTTCGACCCGGCCGTGCTCCTCTCCGACCGGCTCGCGCCCGACATGTTCACGCTCCTCCGGCAGGTGCAGTCGGCCTGCGACCACGTGAAGTTCACGGCCTCGCGCCTCGCCGGGAAGGAGCCGCCCAAGCACCCCGACACCGAGCAGACGATCGACGAGCTCCGCGCGCGCATCCACACCGTCCTCGCGTACGTCGACTCGCTCAAGCCGTCCGACTTCGAGGGCGCCGAGACAAGGCAGATCACTCTGCCGGCGCTCGAGGGGCGTTCGATCCCGGGCATCGAGTACCTGCTCGAGTTCGCGCAGCCCAACTTCTACTTCCACATCACGATGGCGTACGCGATCTCTGCGCAACAACGGCGTCGACGTCGGCAAGCGCGACTACCTCGGCCAGCCGTCCTCCATCAAACGCTGACTCCGCGCCGGCCTGCCGTGGTACAGCCACGGCTGTGAGTCGCTTTTCTTCGCTCGCGCTGCTCTTGGCGGCGCTGCCGTGCGGCGCCCTGGGCTGCAAGGGCACCGACAACGGCACGATCCGAGATCATCACCGACGACGAGGCGGGCACCTTCACGGAGGCGCCGGTCCCGACGCAGATCCAGGTGCTCGCGGTCGAGTCGGCCGACGCGAGCACCGTGCTCGCGACCGCGCAGCTCCCCACGACGACGATCGATCTCGGCAACCAGAGCGAGAGCGCTCCCGAGGTGTCGATCAACGTCACCGCCTCCGACGCGACGCACCCGCGCCTGGTGTTCGGCGCGTCGCTCCCGACCCAGTACGGGCTCTTGCCGGGGCAGACGCTCCCGGTCTTCGTCCAGCGCGTGGGGGAGCTCGCGCGGCTCCCCGGCCCGCTCGCCGACGCGCGCACCCAGCCGGTGCTGTCGGTGATGCAGGGCGAGTACCTGGTCGTCGCGGGCGGGAACACGCCGTCCGCCGCGCTCCAGACGGACCTTTACGACTTCGGGACCTTCGCGCCTCTCGGCGCGCCTCCGACGCTCCCCTACCCGCCCGACTCGATGGCGTTCGTGGGGACGCTCGCGTGGGTCATCAGCGGCGCGACGGGCACGTACTTCGACTTTTCCCAGAACGAGTACGCCTCGCTCACGGCGCCGACCGGCGCCACGTTCGACGAGGTCGCCGGCGGCCAGACGATTGTCGACGACACGGGCGCGCAGTACATCGTCGGAGGCACGCGCCTCACGACGCCGTCGTCGAGCGTGCTCAAGATCGATCCGAACGACGGCTCGAACTCCGCCTACCCGTACGGCAACACCACCTGGATCACGCTGTCGACGCCGCGGCTCGGCGCGTCGGCGGCCTGGGTGCCGACGTACGGGCTGGTCGTCTCGGGCGGCAACCAGGACCTGTCGGCCGCTGGCGTCGAGGTGCTTCCGCCCGACGCCGGCACCAGCACCCCGCTCGCCTACCCGGCCGACCCGACGGCGGGCGGCGGCGCGGCGATGTACGACGCGACGCACGTGCTCGTGGCGGGCGGCTTCACGTTCTCGGGCGTCGGAGAGCCGTCGACCCCTCGTATCCTCGACGTGCAATGCACGACGGCGAGCACGAGCTGCACGACGTCGTGGCCGTCCCTGCCGGTCCAGCTCTACACGGCGCAGGTCTTCGTGTGGGGCTCGGGGCAGGACGCGCTCATCGTGGGCGACGAGATCGACACGGGGATCACGCACGTGTACCGCGTGAACAACACGTCCGTGACCGAGATCCCGACGCGGGTCCCCCACACGAACGCGCGCGCGGTCTGGGCGCCCGTCGGGACGGTCGTGATCTTCGGCGGTGCGAACGCGATCGAGTCGTTCACCCTCTGACGGCCCTCGCGGGGAGCCGCGGCCCTCCGACGGATCCCGGCGCGCCCGCGGCGAGGAAGCTGGGACCCACGGCGAGGAAGCCCGCGCCCAGGGCGTGCCATCGCGCGCCCACGGCATGCCGTCGGGGGTCCACGGCGGAGAAGCCCGCGCCCGCGGCGAGGAAGCGCGGAGTCCAGCCTGGGGCACGGGCTCGACCGCTCCGGGCGACCGCTTCCTCGGCGGGGGCGACCGGTCCACCGCTCGAGGGGCCGCATGGCATTGCCTCGGCGCGCGGTCCGGCGACGCCGGTGTTCGCGCCCCACCGTGCGAGGTGCCCGGGTTCGAGCTCGGCGCACGCCGGGCGCGCTGAGGCACGCGCGCCCGAGACGCGAGCTGTCCACGGACAACCCGGACGACCGGCGACACCCGGTCGGGCGGCCGTCCGAAAGAACTCCCAGGACCACTTCGGAAACCCCCAAATTTCGGCAAATTCGTTTGCAAGCAAACGGATTCGGGTCTTTTGGATGGGGCTTCGCGGAGGCTGGCTCTCTCTGTACGGGGCCCCGGCGAAGGTGGGCGTAGTGGGCATGGCCGGTGCTCCTGGCTTCGGCATGCATGCGGCCTTCTTCGGGCCTCTACCCGCCCGCCTTCCACTCGAACCGGTCGACCAGGACCGGCGGGCTCCCGCCGACCGGGTCCACCACGCCGATGACGAAGGCCTCGACCGTCGCGGGCCCGCTCGCGGGCTCGCGCACGCGAAGCCGCACGAAGTGCTTGAACCCCGGCTCGCCGAGCGCCGCGAAGGGCTGCGACAGATTCAGGCCGAGGCGCGCGATCGTGGCGAGCATCACGCCGAAGGCCGCCCCGCTCGCGAGCGTCGACGCGGCGATCACGATCCAGATGGCCAGCACGCGGCCCGTGCGCGTCCCGCCCATCTCCTCGAAGCCGGCCGCGCGGGCCGCGATGCCGAGCGCCACCGGCAGCGCGCCCGCGGCGAGCCCGAAGGCCGCCGAGAAGGCCGCGACGCGACCCATGCGCCGCCGCAGGCCGATGAGGAAGGCGGTGCCCACGGCCACCGCGATGCTCGTGGTCGTCGCGATTGAGATGGCCTCGGCGAGGCTCTGCTGGAAGTACGCCCGGATGGCCGACGCATCCGCGACCGCGAAGAGCGCCGTGATGACCCAGCCCGCTCGCCCGGTCGCCAGGTGCCACGGGAGCCGCAAGCACATCGCGCGCGAGGCGAGGGGCCCGGGGAACTCCACCTCGCGCCGGTACTGCGCGCCGCGCTCGGAGAGGCGCGCCCCGTGGAGGAACGCGCCGCCGCCGCCGGCGACGACGTGGACGCTCGGCCCCTCGTGCGACCGCTCGTAGTGGTGGACGTCGCCGGAGAGCACGAGCGTCGGATCGCGCGCCGGATCGACCCCCACCGCGCCGAGCGCCTCCGTCCCGGTGGGGCGCGCGTCGCCCCACGCGCGCGCCGGGTCGGGCAAAAGGACGACACGCGCGGTCCCCTCGGGCGCGGCGAAGAAGGCGCGCTGCCGCGCATCGACCTGGCGTAGCTGCCGATCGACGCCGACGAGCTCGAGCCCGCGGGCGAGCGGCAGGCGGAAGTAGCTCGATTGCTGCACGGGCACGTACCCGGCGAGGGCCATCGCGCCGGGTTTGCGCACCTGCCTGCCGCTCGCGAACGCCTGCGCCCACGAGAGCACCGGCCTCTGGCTGGGGCGCGGGTGGAGCGCGTCGTCGATCTCGGGCGGCTTCTCGAAGGCGCACGGCGCCTGGAAGAGGCGCGCGAAGCCGTCGAGGCCGTCGTACCAGTCGTGGTTGCCGGGGATGGCGAGGAGGACGCGCGGCCGGCTCCAGTCGCAGAGCGGCTCGAGCACGCGGTTGAACGGGACGACGAGCCGTCGCGTGACCTCGCGCACGGTGGCGACCGGATAGGCGGTGTCGCCGCCGTGGATCAGCACGTCCCCGCGTGGCAGGCGCTGGTCGCCGGCGAGGTATTCGGCCGCGAGGAGGCGGGCGACGGCCTCGCTCACGCTCGCGTCGTCGCCGGTGTCGGCGACGAAGTCGATCGACACCTCGCCGCCCATCGCGCCGGCGAGCGAAGCGTAAGACGAGGATTGGGCCGCGCAGCGCGGGCCGAGCACGGCAAGGGCCCGCCCGAGGAGCTCGTCGGGCGGCTCGGGCACCATCCACTGGCGCGAGTCGACGCTGTCGGTGGCGATGGCAATCGCGAGGAGGTGCCGGAGGTGCCCCCAGAACGAGCTGAACCCGAACCATGCGATCGCGCGTGGCCTCGCGCGCCCCCGCGTGCGCTGGAGGCGTGGGGAATCAGGAGGCCTCGCGGCGAGGCGAATGGCGATGGGAGGCAAAGCTTGCTTGCCCCATCGTAGCCTCGGCCGCGGCCCGGCGGCTGGCCTGCTATGGTGGGCGGCAGCGTCTTATGAGCCCCGCCCTCGACATCGCGCGTACCATCCGCGAAGGCTTCGACAAGCACTACCGGCTCTTCCGCGAGACGAGCGCGCGGTCGAAGCAGCGCTTCGAGCAGGGCGACTGGGCCGCGGTGCGCGAGGCGTCGAAGGCGCGCATCCAGATGTACGACCAGCGCGTCAACGAGGCCGTCGCCATCCTGCGCGAGCGCTTCCCCCTGGCCGTCCGCGACGAGACGCTGTGGCCGGAGATCAAGGTGGCCTACATCGGCCTCCTGCACGAGCACCGGCAGCCCGAGTGCGCCGAGACCTTCTACAACTCGGTCGCATGCCGCGTGCTCGACCGCCGGTACTACCGGCACGAGTACATCTTCTCGCGGCCCGCGGTCTCCACCGAGCACCTCGACGGCGACGAGCCCACCTACCGCTGCTACTACCCGATGAAGGACGGCCTCCGGAGCACCGTCCTCTCGATTCTTGATGAGCTTCGGCCTCCAGGCCACCTTCCAGGACCTGGATCGCGACGTGCGCAACATCGTCGAGGCGGTCCGCGACCAGTTCCCCGGCAAGTGGAAGGCGCAGCCCAACTTCCAGATCCAGGTGCTGTCGTCGCTCTTCTACCGGAACAAGGCGGCGTACCTCGTCGGCCGCGCGCTCAACGGCGCGGAGGTTTACCCGCTCGTGATGCCGCTTCTCAAGGACGAGCGCGGGGCCATCTACGTCGACGCGCTGCTCCTCAAGCCGGAGAACATCGGGCGCGTCTTCAGCCTCGCGCGCGCGTACTTCATGGTCGACATGGAGGTGCCGTCCGCGTACGTCGCGTTCCTGCAGACCATCTTGCCGAGCAAGCCGAAGGCCGAGTTCTACACGATGATCGGGCTGCAAAAGCAGGGCAAGACGCACTTCTTCCGCGATCTCATGGAGCACATGAAGCACTCGACGGACACCTTCCGGTTCGCGCCGGGGACGAAGGGGCTCGTCATGGTGGTCTTCACGTGCCCGTCGTTTCCCTACGTGTTCAAGGTCATCCGCGACTGGTTCGAGCCGCCCAAGCAAGGCGACCGGCGGCGCGTGCTCGAGAAGTACCTCCTCGTGAAGTACCACGACCGCGCCGGCCGAATGGCGGACACGCTGGAGTACTCGAACGTCGCGCTGCCGCTCAGCCGGTTCGACCCGGCGCTCGTGGAGGAGCTTCGGCGCGTCGCCGCTTCGTGCGTCGAGATCGACGGCGACCGCATCGTCATCCGGCACGTGTACATCGAGCGGCGCATGATGCCGATGGACCTCTACATCCGCGGAGACATCGACGAGCCGGCGCTCCGGCACTGCATCAACGAGTACGGCAACGCCATCAAGGAGCTCGCGAGCGCCAACATCTTCCCGGGCGACATGCTCCTCAAGAACTTCGGCGTGACCCGCTACGGGCGCGTCGTCTTCTACGACTACGACGAGATCGCCCTCCTCACCGAGGTGAACTTCCGGCGCTTGCCCGAGCCGAGCACCGACGACGAGGAGACCTCGGCCGAGCCCTGGTTCTCGGTCGGCCCGAGCGACGTCTTCCCGCAGGAGCTGCCGACCTTCCTCTACCCGCCTGGCCCGGCGCGGGACATGTTCATGAAGCTCCACGGCGATCTCGCCGATCCCGCCTTCTGGATCGCCACGCAAGACCGCATCCGCGCGCAGATTCAGGACGACGTGTTCCCCTATCCGCAGGACATCCGGTTCAAGAACCGCGAGGCCCCGCGCTCGGTGCGCACGCCGCCGCCGCTGAAGCGTGCGGACTAGATCGGCGATTGCCGTGAGCGGGGCCATCGCCGGCCTCGCGACGGCGGCGCACGCGGCGAGCCTCGGATACGGGTTCACCGGCCTCGACGACAGCGACCTGATTGTCGACGACCAGGCCTTCCTGGCGCAGCCGGGGAGCCCGTGGCGCGCGTTCGGTCGCGCGTACATGCACGTCGTGGATCCCGCGCACGCGTACTACCGGCCGATGGTCGCGGCCTCGTACGCGCTCGACGCACGGTGGAGCGGCGTGCGGGCGTTCGGGTACCACGCGACGAACCTCGGGCTTCACGCCGTCGCGGCGACCTTGCTTCTGTGGCTCCTCCGGCGGCTGGGGATGCCCCGCGTCGTGGCAGTGGCCGGCGCGGCGGTCTTCGCGGTGCACCCGGCGCTCGTGCCGGCGGTGGCGTGGATCCCCGGGCGGAACGACTCGCTGCTGGCCGTGTTCGCGCTGGGGGCCTGGCTCGCGTTCGACGCGCGCCGCGCGCCGCACTTCCTGCTCTTCGGCGCGGCGCTCCTGACGAAGGAGACCGCGTTCGCGCTGCCCGCGGTGTGGATCGCGCAGCGGCTCCTCGTGAAGCCGGGCGATCGCCCGCGGGCTCCGGGCCGGGACTGGACCGTGTACGGCGCGGGCTGGGCGGTCCTGATCGCCGCGCGGCTCGCGCTCTCGGCGCGAGGCGCTCTGGAGGGGCCGAGCGTCCTCGCGCTGCTCCGCCACGGACCCGTGCTGCTGTCGTCGCTGGGCGATTGGGCCTTTCCGGTCGCGCCCGCGCCTCTCGCGGTGCCCGAGGACCTGTCACCGTGGCTCGGGGGCCTCGCGGCCGTATTCATCGCCGTGGCGACCGCGCGCGTCGCGGGGGTCCGGCCGGGCGTCGTCGCGTTCGGCGTGCTCGCGTTCGCCCTTTTGCTCGCGCCCGCGCTGGCGTGGCCGGGGACGCTGGTGCTCGAGAGTCGGCTGTACTTGCCCGCCTGCGGGCTCATGCTCGCGCTGGCCGAGCTCGCGCGCGCCGCGGTCGCGCGCGAGGGGCAGCGACTGTTCGTCGCGCTGTCCGCCGTGCTGGTGGTGGCGCTCGGCGCGGTCACGGCCGGGTACTCGGCGGCGTTCCGGGATTGGCTCGCCTTCGCGCGCGAGGCCGTCGAAGGCTCGCCGCACTCGGC
Source organism: uncultured delta proteobacterium (assembly GCA_963797395.1). Classification (GTDB taxonomy): domain Bacteria; phylum Myxococcota_A; class Polyangia; order Polyangiales; family Polyangiaceae; genus Palsa-1150. The sequence goes on along the minus strand of CAWCPA010000006.1, from coordinate 82,917 downwards.
GCTCGCCCACTTTTGCCTCGGCCAGGCCTACCAGCTTGCCGGCGCGCCGGACCGCGCGCTCGCCGAGTACCGGACCTCGCTGTCGCTCGGGCCCGGCGAGGTGGTGCACAACAACATCGCGGTGATCGCCATGCACGACGCGCGTTGGGCCGACGCGGAGCGCGAGCTCCGCGAAGAGCTCGCCCTCAACCCGAGCTTCGCGCGCGCGTACGAGAACCTCGCGGTCGTCCTGCGCCACGAGGGCCGCCCGGACGAGGCGCGGGCCGCCGCCGAGACCGCGGCGCGCCTGAGCGACGCGCCCTGAGGTCCGATTCGACCCCTCAAAATCGCCAAATTCGTTCGCGAGCCCCCTCGAGCCCCTCAGCCCGCGTCGCCGCAGACGGCGATTCTGATCGAGGAAGCAATTGAGGACGCTCGCCGCGTTCGTGTCCGTCAAGGACACGTTGCTGAGGCCCCCCTGGAGGCTCTCGAAGCAGTACTGAGGGCCGCCGACGTTCTTCTTCGTGCACTGCAGCGAGTTGAGGAGCGCGTTGTCGCAGGCGCAGTCGCCCACGCAGGCCTGGATGGCGGTGCCGCACTGGCTCTCGAGGCACGGCCAGAACGAGATCGTGTCGTAGCTCGTGACGTCCGCGTTCCCCCCGTCGTAGATCGGCACGCAGGCGGGCGGCGCCTTCGACGCGTCCATCCCGCCCGTGGGGTGAACCGGGCCGCCGTCGCCGCAGTCGTCGCAGCAGTAACAGCTCGCGAGCTGGGCGCTCGTGAACGAGGCGCTCCCGTACTGGGTGGAGGCCTGGAAGAGGAGGTTGGCCATGACGAAGCACTCGCTCAAGACGAGCGGGCTCACCGGGCCGCCGGCGCCGGTCTGCGACGCGATGCACTGGTTGTAGAGCTGCGTGCGGAAGGCCTCGTCGCACTGCGCCTGCTCGTTGCCGCACGTGCCGTAGCAGGCGTCGTGGCTGTCGCAGGGCATGCTGAGATCGACCTGGCCGAACTTGGTCACGATGTCGGCGACGCCGGCGAGCTGCGTGGCGGGCATCGCGCTGCAGCCCCCCATGGGGGGCGAGTAGTTCGAGGGCTGCGCCCGGTCGACGCACGCCTGGAGGTCGGACGCCGAGGTGAGCGGCGCGCAGCAGGCCGGGATGGCGGGCGTGTAGGGCGCCGTCGCGTCCTGCGAGCCGGCATCGACCTGCGCGGCGGCGGCGGCGGACACCGCGGTCAAAGCGGCACCGAGGAGCGTGGCGAGCCGGCGCGGGCTCACGGGTCGCCTCCCCCTGTCGTGGGCGTCGTCGTTCCGGTCGTCGTGAGGTGGAGAGACGTGGTGTGCTCGGGGATGTCGAGCGCGCCCGGGAACGTGGCGGTGCCGTTGAACGCCTCGCCGGCGAACGTGCCGGTGACGGCGATGCCGCCCATCGTCACCCAGCTCGCGCTCGCCCCTGTGCGCTTGCCCGTGATGCTGCCGGCCTTGATCGGCGCGTGGCTGGAGGGATCGTAGAGCGTGTTGACGCCCGAGAGCGCGCCCGCGTCCTCGGTCAGCTCGAAGAGCACCTGCACGGACCCGGCGTCGTCGGTCGCCGTGCCCGACCAGGCGCCCGCCACCGACGGAGGCGGCGGCGCGGCGGTCGACGAGTTGCTGCACGCGGCCGCGTGCAGCCCCCCGAGCGCGAGCGCGAACGCGCAGAGCGAGCGTCTTCCGCGACGGCCTTCGAACTTCCCGGTCATCACATCCCCGGAACGAAGTTATCCCAGGAAATCGCACTGCGCCTTCCGCCAATTTGCGATGGGCATCGGCGTGGGGTCCTGTAGCGAGAGGTACATGTCGCTCGCCGCCGTATACGCGGGCCACGTCAGCGAGCCGCCGGTCGTCGGGTCGCCCGAGATGGCGAACTGCGTCCAGTACCCGAGCATCGTCTGCTTGAAGGCGGGCGAAGGGTCGGTCGCGCCGAGGAGCGTGAGGCCGGGCGGGTCGAAGAGCGGCACGAGCTCGAACGAGTGATACGCCGGCTCGATGTCGTACGAGTAGAGGAAGTAGGTCGAGACGCCCTTGGCCATCGTGGACTGGGCGAGGTCGCGCGTCGGGCAGCGGAACGCGTAGTCGGTCACGAGGTCGATGAACACCTGGGCCGCGGTCGCGTCGGTGGAGGGGTACGCCGCCTCGACCTGCGGGGCGGCCGCGCCGAACACCTGCACGATGCCCGCGTTGAGCTGCGCGGTCGACGTGATGGTGAGCTGCTGGCCGACCGGGCCGCCGAGCGCCTGCCCGAGCTCCACGAAGAGCCCCCACTCGTTCTGGTTCGTGCCTGCCAGCACCTGCGCGTTCGTGTTGAACTTCCCCGCGGAGATGAGGTTCGCGGGGGTGTCGGGCATCACGCCGCCGGCGCCCTCGATCGTCGGCGCGAAGGGCGGCCCGAGGAGGTTCCCGAGGAGCGCGTTGATGCCCGTAGCCGAGAACCCCGCCGGCGGAACCCAGGTCATGAGCGCCATCGGATTGGCGCTGCGGAGGCACGTCATCAGGTCGGTGGCGTCCGCGGAGGCGATGGCGGACCCGAAGCCCGCGTCGGCCCCGGCCGGGTTGGTGCCCGAGCTCGGCGCGGTCGACCCCGCCGTGCAGAAGGAGGCCGCGAGCGCCTCGCTGATCGCGTAGGCCTGATCCTTCGTGTTGAGCAGCGTGGTCTTGCCCACGCAGGAGCCGCTCTCCATGATGTAGCGCTTCGCGAGGCCCTGGCTGCCCGGCGACACGAGGTGGATGCACGTGCTCATGGAGCCGGCGGACTCGCCGAAGACCGTGACGTTGCTCTTGTCGCCGTGGAAGACGTCGATGTTGTCTTGCACCCACTGGAGCGCGAGCTGCTGATCGCGAATGCCGTCGGACCCCGAAGGCGCGCCCGACCGCTGGCCGTCGAGCTGTGGGAGCGCGAGGAAGCCGAGGGGGCCGAGGCGGTAGTTCATCGTGACGACGATGACCGGCCCGCGCTCCGACATGGCCTCGCCGTCGTAGAGCGAGCTCGAGCCCGACGTGAACGCGCCCCCGTAGATGAACACCATGACCGGCAGCGGCGCCGCCGGGGCGTCCTGCGGCGTGTAGACGTTCACGGAGAGACAGTCTTCGCTCGGCGGCGTCGCGCCGGCGCCGAGGAGGTTCGACGCCTGGAAGCAGCTCGGGCCGAAGGCCGTCGCCTGGCGGACGCCCGACCAGCCTTCCGCGGCCTTCGGCGGCGCGAAGCGCTGCGCGCCCGTGGGAGGCGCGCCGTAGGGGACGCCGAGGTACTCGCAGGTCGCCCCGGCGAGCTTGCCGGATAGCTGACCCTGCGCGACCTGCGCCTGGCACATCGCGTTCGACGGCGAGGTGGTGGGTCCGCTGGAGCTGCTGCACGCCGCCACCATCGCGAACACGATTGCGATTGGGACGGGAAGGCACGCCGCTCCGGCGAGGGACGCGAAGAAAGCTTTCGACCAGGGACGGCGAACTCCGCTCGGCATGAGCCGGGACGATGCCACGGGGGGCATTCCCACGCCAGAGCTCGAGCCGTGCCGCAATCGAGACTCGAGCGCGGTCGGTCGAGTCGCGTCCAGTCGCGCCGAGTCGCGAATACGACTTAGCCATTTCCAAGCTCGCCCGAGCTGCCCACCTTGCCTTGCCCGTTCGCCAAGGGGGATTAGGCTCGACGCCTTCGGAGGTCGCAGATGCAGCTCACCGCAGCGGCGCCCAGCGCCGCGTGGTCTCTCACGCTCTCTGAATACGAGTCCGTTCGACGGGAACGAACGGATCACCTGGTCGAGCGATCGCGCCGTCGCAACGCGGATTGGGTCGCGCCGCCTCACTTCGTGCGCATCCTCCGGACGAAGCTGCAGATGCCCGTCGACGACCGCGACGAGCGCGCCATCGTCGACGGGGCCACGCGCATCCGCCAGGCGTACGTCGACGGCGCGAGGCGCGGCCACCTCGCGGGCTACTGGCGCGCCACCCACGCCCTCTCGGCCTACCGCCCCGAGTTCGCCGCGACCGTGCGCCGCTACACCGCCGCGTGAACTGCGCATGAACCGCATGAACCGGCTTTCGAGACACCGTCGCCGACACGCTCCGAGCCCGCCGAGGTTCGGCCGCACGCGCATGCGCGCCGAGGCCGACCGGCGCGCCGAGGCGGCCCGCGACGAGTGGCGCTCGGCCGCGTTCGACCGCATGACCGACGGCGTCCTCATCGCGGACGACGACCGGAGCTACGTCGACGCGAACCCCGCGGCGGGTGAGCTCTTCGGCGTGCCCTCGCCCTCGCTCATGGGCAAGCACATCGACGATTTCGCGCCTCCCCCGCCCGACTACGACACGGCCGAGGCGTGGCGCGAGTTCCTCCGGCGCGGGGTCGACAGGGGCCGGTTCCCGCTGGTGCGCGCGGACGGATTTCTCGCGACCGTCGAGTACGTCTCGGTCGCGAACCTCGTCCCGGGCAAGCACCTCGCCATCCTCCGCGACGTCACGGACATCGTGAAGACGAGCCGGTGCCTCGAGGAGGCCGCGGCGCGCGCCGAGCGTCTCCAGGCGATCGTCTCCTCCCTCGTCGAGGCGGTCTCGGTGCGCGACATCTTCGACCTGGTCGTGCAGCACGGGGTCGAGCACCTCGGCGTGCGCTGCGCGCGGATGGGGCTCGTCGACCACGCCGTGCAGGCGATCGACCTGCAGTACGCGGGTCCGCCCGGCACCGGGATGGCGGAGGACCGGTTCGTGCCGCTCGGGTCGACCTCGCCCCTCGCCGCCGCGGTGCGGGAGCGGCGGGCGATCTTCGGCGAGGGGCACCCGGCGTTCGTGGCCGCGCCTCTCGTGGTGCGCGACGAGCCGATTGGCGTCCTCGAGCTCTCCTACGACGGCCCGCACGTCTTCCACGACGTCGAGCGCGCGTTCATCCAGGCGATCGCCCAGCTTTGCGCGGCGGCGATTGACCGCGAGGAGACCCAGTTCACATTGCTCGACAGCGAGCGCGCGCACCGGTTCCTGTCCGACGCCGGCGTGGCCCTCGCGCGGTCGCTCGACGAGGCCGAGACGCTCCGCAGCATCGCGCACCTGCCGGTGGGCGAGCTCGCGGACTACGCCTGGGTCGACGTCGCGCGCCCCGAATCCGGCGCGGTCGCGCGCGTGGCCTTCGCCGCGGGGGTCGCGGGCGAGCCCCCGGTCCTCCAGGCGGCGCCCGAGGACGGCGCGGTCTTCGTCCCCGACGCGTCCTATCCGGCCTTCCGCGCGCTCCGCGAGGACCGCCCGGTGCTCGTGCGCGACATCGACGAGGAGGGGTCGACCCGACTCGCGCGCCGGGTCCCCGAGCTGGCGGGCCGCCGGTCCGCGCGGTCGGTGCTCGCCGTGCCGCTGCACGCCCGCGGGGCGCGCTTCGGGGCCCTCACGCTCGCCCGCTCCTCCGCCTCGCCGCACTACGACGAGCGGGACCTGCGGCTGGCCGAGGAGATTGGCCGCCGCGCCTCGGTGGCGATCGACAACGCCCGCCTCTACGCGACGGCCCGCCGCGACCGCGCCACGGCCGAGGAGGCGAGCCGGGCCAAGGACCAGTTCCTCGCGGTGCTCGGCCACGAGCTGCGCAACCCGCTCGCGCCCATCGCCACCGCGATGCGCCTGATGTCGGTCCGCGCGCGCGACGCGTGCGTGGCCGAGCGCGCCGTGGTCGAGCGGCAGGTCGAGCACATGACGCGCCTCGTGGACGATTTGCTCGACGTGTCGCGCATCACGCGCGGCAAGGTGGAGCTCCGGCGGCGGCCGATCGAGCTCGCCGAGGTCGTCGGCCGCGCGCTCGAGATTGCGAGCCCCGCGCTCGAGGGGAGCCGGCTGCGCCTCGACGTCCACGTGCCGGCGCACGGGTTCATCGTGAACGGGGACGTCGCGCGGCTGGCGCAGGTGTTCGTGAACCTGCTGACCAACTCGGCGCGGTACACGCCGCCCGAGGGGAGCGTGAGCATCCGCGCGGCGCGCACCGGGCCAGGGGCGCGCGAGGTCGCCGTGAGCGTGCGCGACACGGGCATCGGCATCGCGACCGACGTGCTCCCCCACGTGTTCGAGCTCTTCGTGCAGGGGACGCGGCCCGACGGCGTCCGCGCGGGCCTGGGGCTGGGGCTCGCGATTGTCCGAAGCTTGGTGGAGCTCCACGGCGGGCGCGTCGAGTCGCGGAGCGACGGCCCGGGGCGCGGGAGCGAGTTCATCGTGACCTTGCCGCTCCACGAGGCCACCCTCGAGGTCGAGGGCGCGGCGGGCGAGAACGGCGTGGCCCCCCGCGGGCGGTCGCTCCGCGTGCTCGTCGTCGACGACAACCTCGACGCGGCCGAGACGCTCGCCGAGTGGCTCCAGACGATTGGCCACGTGTCGCGCGTGGCCGGCGACGGGCCGACCGCGCTCGAGGCCGCGAACGAGTTCGAGCCGGACGTCGCGCTGCTCGACATCGGGCTGCCGGTCATGAACGGCTACGAGGTCGCGCGGCGGCTGCGCGAGCGCCCGGGCGGCTCGCGCGTGCAGCTCATCGCGCTGACGGGGTACGGCCAGGAGTCCGACTACGACCGCTCGCGGCAGGCCGGCTTCTCCGAGCACCTGGTGAAGCCGGTGGACCTCGACGCGATCGCGCGGTCGGTCGCGCGCGTCGGATTCCGCTAGCTACTTCAGGACGAAGTTGTTCAGCGCCGCGACGAGTACGCCGACGATGCTCTCGCCCGCGATGAGGCCCGAGGAGATTGGGATTACGAAGCGCTCGGCCTGGCGCGGGTCGAGGCGCTGGTAAATCCACGCGAGCACCGCGCCGAGCGCGAACGACATCGCCGTCGCGAACGGCAGGATGAGGCCGAGCCCGAGGCCGGTCGCCGAGGGCAGCCACGCGCGGGCTCTCGGCGCGACCCGCTCGACGATTGCGAGCACCGCGCCGAGGACGAGCCCGATCGCGATGCCCTCGCGCGCGAGCGGGTGCAGGTTGCCGATGCCCACGCGGAAGAGCTCCGCGACCGCCTTCCACTGCTGCGCGGCCGGCGCGGCGAACTGCGGCGGGGCGCCCGCGTGCCCGGTGAGGGCCGAGGCGTCGGGCACGAGGAGGTAATAGCCGAGCACCGACGCGACCGTGCCGGTGAAGATGCCGAGGAACTGCGCGATGAACTGCCGCCGCGGGTGGGCGCCGAGCAGGTAGCCCGACTTGAGGTCGTTGAGGAGATTGGCGGCCTCGGCGGACGCGCTCGACGTGATCGAGGCGGTCATGAGGTTCGCGACGTAGTTCTGCGGGATGAGCGCGCCGTACGTCAGCTGCATGATCTTCCCCATCGCGCCGATGGGCGTGATGTCGGTGTCGCCGGTGGCGCGACAGGCCACGAGCGCGAGGAAGAACGTGAGGAAGACCGCGAGCACGCCGTAGTGGAGCGGGATGCCGAACGCGAGCCACGCGAGCACGACGACCGCGACGCCGGTCACCGACGTGCCGGCGACGAACCAGGAGATCGGCACCTCGATCGCGGCGCCGGCGTCGTCCTTCGCCTCCCCGCGCGGCGCGCGCAGGTCCTTCAGGGCGCGGCCGATCGTGCGGAAGCCCAGCCCGAAGGTCACGAGCCCGTACGAGACCATCAGCGGCGCGCCGAACCAGAGCCCGATTTCCTTCCACGCGGCGCCCGGCCGCGTGACCGCCGTGACGGCGTGGCCGGCGGCGTTCGTCCAGTGGTCGTGGAGCCCGTACGGCCCGAGGCCGAAGACGAGGATCGCCCCGCCGAGGACCATCGACAGGGTCGTTCGCAGGCCGACGATCGCCCCCGCGGCCAGGAGGACGACGCTGTTGTCGAGCTGGACGTTCCAGGCCGAGAGGGGGAAGCCCGCGACGTTCGGGAGCCAGTCGAAGAGCTTCGACTCCGACGGCAGGAGCGTCCCTCGCTGGACGTGCCCCGCGGCGTCGGTGGTCTTCGTCAGGTTCAGCGACGTGAGGATGGGCACGAGCACGCCGGCCGCGCCCGAGACGAGGAGCGCGCGGCCCTTCGCGAGCGCCTCGGCCCCCTCGCTGTAGAGGCTCTGGAGGAGCACGGCGGCCGCGGTGCCCGAGGGGAACTTGAGCCGCTCGCGGTTGATCATGTTGCGCTTCATCGGAATCGCCATGAGCACCCCGAGCGCGCCCACGGTGAAGACCCACGCGACCACGAGCAACCACGGCATCTGGGTGCCGAGCGGGTTCGCGTCGGTCACGGAGAGGAGGAGCATCGCCGGGATGGCCGAGACCACGAGCGAGGTCGTCGCCATGCCCGCCGACGACGCGGTGGACTGCATGCAGTTGTTCTCGAGGATTGTCATCGGCGACCCGACCAGACCGACCCGCAGCAGCGTGGACCACACCGTGAACGACGTGATGCAGGCGGTGAGCGCGACGCCCAGGCCCCAGCCCGACTTGAGCCCGACGTAGACGTTCGTGAACGCGAGGAAGAAGCCCAGGACGCAGCCCATGAGGAGCGACCGCGCGGTGAGCTGCGCCGCGTCCTCACCGCGGAAGGCGCGCTCGTACCACTCCCGCTCGTCCATCTGCGCCACGGCTTCGGGCGCGATGGCGAGGGGCTTGTTCTTCTCGATCTCTTCGGGGGTCGCGGGGGGGCGCTGGAGGAACGGCATCGCCGGCGTTCGACGCGCTCAGCGCCACTTGATGTTGCAGCCGATGCTCGGCTTCTGGTCCAACGAGGGCTTCTCGCCGGCCAGCACCGCGTCGAGCGCCGCGCGGAGGTCGCGCCCGGTGACGGGCTTGCCGTTCGAAGGGCGGCTGTCGTCGAACTGCCCGCGGTACGCGAGCTTGCCGGCCGCGTCGAAGAGGTACAGGTCGGGCGTACACTCGGCGCCGAAGGCGCGCGCCACGTCCTGCGTCTCGTCGAAGAGGAACGGGAAGCGCCAGTGCTCGTCCTTCGCCAGGCGGCCCATGGGCCCCGGCCCGTCTTGCGGGTAGGCGCGCAGGTCGTTCGAGTTGATGGCCACGACGGCGAGGCCGCGGTCCATCGCGTCGTGCGCGAAGCGCACGAACTCCTTGCGAATGTGCACGACGTACGGGCAGTGATTGCACAGGAACGCGACCAGCAGGCCCCGCTTGCCCTCGGCCAGCGCCGCGACGTCGACGGCCGCACCGTCGACCGCGTTCGTCAGCCGGACGCGGGGAAGGGCCGTACCCAGGGGCAGCATGCTCGACGGCGTCGCCATGGTTTCACCTCTTTTTGCGCGATGCCATCGCATCGACTTTTGCGCGATGCCATCGCATCGACTTTTGCGCGATGCCATCGCATCGACGCGGAACGAGCCGAGAACGTAGCGGACGGTCAGCGACTCGCCAGCCATCGCGTGACGACGTAGGCCGCGGCGCTCGCCACCCAGAGCGCGGACCGGCCCGGCATGCCCCCGCGCATCCCCCAGAGCGGCGCGAGCGGCGCGACCACGGCGGCCGCGACGGCGTGCCAGCGGGGCTCGCGCGTCGCGAGGCCGACGACGAGCGCGACGTGCGCGGTCGCGAGCGTGGCGAAGCTCGCGACGAGCGCCACGGTCAGCCCCTCGTCGTGCGTCATGCGCCCCCTCAGTACCGGTGCTGCCAGAAGAGGTCGAGCACCGTCGTGCCGGTGTTGCCGGCCGTGGTCTCGAGGTTCCACTGCCTCGCGAAGGCCCAGCTCAGGGTGACGAGCGTGGTGTCGAGGTTGCCGAAGGTCGGCGTTCCGATGATGTACCCCACGCGGATCGAGATGTCGCGCGCGATCTGGAGCTGCACCTCGGGCATCGGGTTCGACTCCGAGCTGCCGATCTTCGCCGAGATGCCGGCGCCGAACTTGTCGAGCGTGCGGTTCAGGCCCCCGAGCGCCTGGTCGATCGGCGCCGTGGCGACGCTCGCCGCGGTGCCCGCGACCGACCCCGCGCCTTGCTGGGTGCTCGACGCCGAGGCCTCGGCGAGCGTCTGCTCGGTGAGGATGAGCGAGAGGATGTCGTTGTCCGACAGCGGGGGATTGGAGCGGAGGGTGACCTTGCCCGTCTTGAGCGGGCCGGTGAAGTCGGCGTAGACGCGCGTGCGGTTGGTGTCCCCGGCCTGCCACGACGCGGTGAGGACGACCTGGGGGTTCATCGGGTCCTTCCCGCCGAAGGTGATGATGCCCTTCTCGATCACGAACGGTCGGCCGCGCACGTCGATGTTCCCGCGCACGAGGCGGATCTGCCCGGTGATGGTCAGCTCGTCGGCGATCCGCACGACCGGCTGACCCGTGAGCCACACGCTCACCTCGTCCCCGCGGCTCACCTCCACGTCGTCGCCGAGGCGAATGCGCAGCGTGATCGGCGCGCGCCGCGCGACGGCGGCGTCCGTGCGCACCGTGCCGTCGAGCGGGATCTCCACGAAGTCTTGCCCGGCGACGTAGGCCCCGGTGACGACCCCCTCGAGGCCGCCGAGGGACTGCACGTCGTGCTGGCCGGTCGTGGGCAGCTCGAGGTGCAGGCTCGGCGCGTCGACCCGCACGTCGAGGCCGCCGCCCTGCGCCGGCTCCATCCCGAGGTCGATGCGCCCGTCGAGCGTGCCCACCTGGACCCCGTCGTACGCCAACGGCACCGCGTCCTTCCTGGCGATGTGCAGCGTGCCTGTCGCGCCGACGAAGCGCATGCCGGCGAGGCGCGCGGTCGCCGACGCCTCGAGCTTGCCCGTGAGGCCGTGCGCGACGAAGTCCTGGAGCCGAACGAGCCCGTCGGGGGTGAGCCGAACCTTGCCCGAGACGTCGGCGAACTCGCCGCCGATGGAGGAGAGCTCGAACGACCCCTCGCTGAGCTCCAGGCTGCCCTCGGGGTGCGCGGCGCCGGTGCTCGGGTCCGCGGTGAAGCCCGCGTTGGCGTCGATGCGCCCGTCGAGCTCCGAGAAGACGTTCGAGACGAAGGGCAAGAGGAGCACCGCGCGGAACTTCTCGGCCGCCAGCTTGGCGCTCGCCTGCTGCGCGACGTCCAGGGCCGGGACGAGCGCGCTCCCCCAGTGCGTGCCGACGTGGACCTGCGCCTCGGCGCGCCCGTCTTCCTGGGCGATCCGCACGTCCGCGTCGAGCGTGTGCCCGTCGAGCTTGGCCTTGAACGAGGCCGACTTGCAGACGACCTCGCCCACCGCGAGCCCGTCGAACGTGAGGTCCGCGACGGCCCGCGCGTCCTCGTGCAGGCCGTCGAGCGAGACCTCGCCGTTGACCCTCCCGCGCACCTGCCGGTCGTTGAGCCAGGAGAGCGTGCGGAGCGGCATCTCCGCGAACTTCGCGTGGGCCGACCCGGTCCAGGGCAGCGCGGCGCCGCCGGCCGCGGCGACGAAATCCTGCGCGCGCACGTTGACGACGGCCTCGGTGCCGATGACCAGCTTGTTGCGGCTCATCGCGTCGAGCTTCGCGGTCGCGCGCCGGCCGTCGTAGTCGGCGGTGAGCGAGAGGTCGACGGGCAGCGTCGCGGCGGTGGGGTCGTCCTTGCCGCGCGAGAGGGAGGTCGTCAGGTGCGCCTGCGGCTGGCGGGCGCTCCCGTGCCACTCGAGCACCCCCTCGATCGTGCCGCGGAGGTCGCCGGTGCCGAGGGCCGCCGGCAGCGAGGGGAGCTCGCGCTCGAAGAGCTCGAGGCGCGCGTCCACGGGCATCGCGAGGAGCGCGTCGGCCAGCCCCTCGCCGCTCGCGACGCGGTCGTAGGGCACGCTCTTCGAGGTCGCGTCGAGGCGCGCGATCGGGCCGTGAACGTCGTGGAGCTGGAGCTCCACGCCCGTCGCGCCCGTGTCGCCGTCGACCGTCGCGTGGAACGAGGGGTCGACGCCCTCGACGCGCCACGGCGCCTTGCCCCCGCTCGCGAGGACGAGCCCCGTCGTCGCGAGCGTCAGGTCCACCGCGGGCGAGCTGTCGTTCTCCGAGTCGCGCTGGATGCGCGCCGAGAGGTCCACCACGCCGAGCACCTTGGCGAGGGGCACGGTGTCCGGGGGCAGCCGCGAGACGAGGCCGGGCAGGTCGACGTGCGCCTTCACGTCGACGGCGCCCCACGCCCTGCGCCACGACGAGAGCGACAGCGCCCCCGCCTCGCCGACCTGGATGGACGACGACTGGACGTCGATCGTCCCCACCTCGCCGACGCTCGCGGTCACGTGGCCCTCGGCGCGGCGGCCGTGCAGCGTGGCCTGGACGTGGGCGTCGGCGTCGTCGAAGCCCGCGAACGACCCGCCCTTCACGTCGAAGTCGACGCGCCCCTCGGCGCGACCCCGCTCGAATCTCGGCGTCGACGTCGAGCGAGAGGTGGCCGCGGCGCACGTCGCTCAAGCGGGTGAAGCGGGCGATGTGGGTGAGGTCGAGGTCGCCGCTCCTGGCCTTCAGGTCGAGGCGGCCCGGGGAGTAGCGCACGGTCGTCTCGACCGGCGCGCCGAAGCCGCGCACCTCCGCGTCGTCGACCTCCACCTCGCTCCCGCGGAGGCGCACGCGCGCCGCCGAGACGTGGGCCTTCTGGTCCGAGGCGGTCGTGTCGAGCTCCACGTCCTCGAAGGTCAGCCCCGACGCGAAGCCCACGCGGCCCGTCGCCTCGACGGTCGAGCACTGGAGCCGCCACACCTCGAGGTCCGACGCCGCGACCTTCACGCGCAGCCCGGGCGAGGCCAGCGGGCCGCTCGCGTGCACGTCGAGCCGCCCCTTGTCCGCCGTCACGCCGAAGGCCCGGAGGTCGTCACCCGACACCGCGAGGTCGGCCTCGACCGTGCCCGCGCCGAGGTCGATCTGGCCGCTGGCGTGCGACACCGCGTGCCCCTGCGCGAGGCCCCGGAGGAAGTGCACCCGCCCGAGGTTCATCTCGAGGCTGTCGACCTGGAAGGCCACGAGCGTCGATCGCTTTCGCGGCATGACGCGGACGCTGACGGTGGTCGGCGCGCCCGGCTGCCGGATGCGCGCCTTCGCGGTCGCGACGAAGGCCCCCTCGGGCATCGTGCGCTTCACCTCGCCCGTGAGGGTGGCGGGGGGCGTCGGCGTGGTCTCGATCGTGCCGGGCGCCAGCTCGGCGGAGAACTTCCCGTCGAGGGCGCCGTCGGGCCGCAGCCCGAACGCGACGTCTCCCGCGGCGCTCAGGTCCGTGGGCGGCGCGGACGCGGAGACCTCGCGCGCGCTCACGTGCTTCGCGTCGACGTGCAGCGACGCCTCGACGCCCGCGCCGATCGTGATTGGGCCGGTGACGTCGAGCAGGGTGGCCGGGCGGGGGCCGGCCGGGACGGTCGCGGCGTGCGCGCGGACGTCGAGCGTCGGGAGCTCGCCGTGCACCTCGCCGTTCAGCGCGATGGGCTCCGAGAGCGGCCACGCGACGCCGAGCGCGCGGACCGTGTCCGGCGCGACGGCGGGGACGTCGACGGTCGCGTCGAGGCGCCCGCCGTCGTACGTCGCGTCGGCCCTGGCCTGGACCCCGCCCGCGGCGCCGGTGGCCGCGATCGAGAGGCCGAGGGGGCGCCCGGAGGCGGACGGGAGGGCGAGGTGCCCGCTCGCGTCTCCGCGGGCGTCGGGCCCGCCCGCGGGGCGGCGGAGCTCCCACCGGGCGCGCGTGAGGTCCGCGACGAGGTGCTCCTCCACGAACGAGAAGCTCCCCTCGATGTCGTCGGCGGACCCGTCGATCGCCGGCGCCCCGGGCGGACGGCCGTGCACGGTCAGGTGCCCGACGCGCGCGCGCGGGAGGCTCACGCGCACCTGCTTCGCGGGCTCGCCGGGCACGACCGGCGTGGGCCGCGGCTCGAAGGCGCGCGCGATGCGGAGCGAGCCGTCGTCGTACGCGTCGAGGTTCAGATCCGCGCTCTCGACCGAGACCTGGGGCACCTCCACGTCGACCGCGCCGCGGAGGACCGAGCGCACGAATCCCCTCGGTGAGGACGAGGCCGGAGATCCCGGTCGCGCGGACCACGACGGTCCCGTCGGGGTCCTCCATGCGCGCGTCGACGCCGCCGACCTGCGTGAGGCCGAGCCGCCGCACGCGCTCGATCGTCAGCTTGCCGAAGAAGACCGGCGCCAGCACCTGGTTCACGCGCGCCACCACGGCGCGCTGCACCGCGGGCACGTTCAGGTGCACGTAGACGCCGAGCACGAGCGCCGTCGCGAAGACGACGAACAGCCCGACCGCCTGCGCGAGCACGCGGAGCATCTCAGAAGGCCTCGCCGATGCCGAAGGAGAGCGCGAACGGCCCGCCGAGGAACGTCGCTTGCTGGCCGTACGTCGGCACGGCCGCGGCGGCGGAGCCTTCGCCCGGATACCCGAGGACCTGGAGAGGCTGGACCCGATACCCGAAGTCGAGGCGAATCGGCCCGACCGGCGTGTCGTACCGGGCCCCGGCGCCGCAGGAGAGGTGCGGCTGCGTGAAGTCGAGGTCGAACACGTTCGGCGACACGTTGCTCGCGTCGCAGAAGAGCGCCACCCCGAGGGGACCCGCGACGTCGAAGCGCGCCTCGGCCGAGAACTCCCAGAGCGAGAAGCCTCCGATGGGGATCGTGCACGTGCCGGTGTTGATCTGGCCCATCCCGGCCTGGCAGTTGCGCGCCGACTGCGCGGCGGTGGCCTGGGTCAGGAACGGCACGACGCCGTAGGGCGACGCGGCGCGGTACGGGAACCCGCGGTTCGAGTCGGGACCGCCCGCGTAGAAGCCGCGGAAGTAGACCGTCTGGATGTCGCTGTTGAGCGCCTTGAGGTCGATCTGGTCCTCCGGCGGCGGCACCGGGGCGCCCGCCGGCGGGTCGACTTCGTTCGCCTTGCCCTCGTTCACGAGCTGCAAATCCTTGCGGTACTGCGAGCCGTAGTTGGCCGCGAAGACGAAGCCGACGGTGGCGCGGAGCGCCAGCGTGACCCCGCGCGCGAGGGGAATGTAGCCCCGCAGATCGGGCTGGACCCGGAGGTCGCTCGGAAGCGACGTGCCCGGGACGCCCGCGACCTCGAGGTCGTTGGCGAAGTAGACGCCCTTGTGCGGGTGGATGGCGTCGTCGCGGAAGTCGACGGCGGTGATGAGCCGCGGGAAGAGCAGCACCACCGACTGGAGGTTCGGGTCGAGCGGCGGCGTGCCCCCATAGTGGAACGGGTGCTCGATCTGCACGTTGTAGTCCAGCTTCGCGCTGAAGTGCTTGCCGAAGTTCCGCTTCAGGCCGACCGAGCCAATCGGCTCGAGGTAACCCGGGACCGCGATGTCGGCCGGCGGGTTCGGGTCGACGAGCAGCGGGAAGGCGTTGAGCGCCGCCGACACGAACCCGACCGTGTGCGCCTCGAGGAAGCCGGGCTGGTCGAGCTCGCCGTTGACGCGCGCCTCGGGCAGGAAGTCCTGCACCTTGAAGTTATTGATCCGCATCGGATAGAGGACGACGCCCGGCTTCACCTCGGCGTGGAAGTCACGCAGCCCGCCGAAGAAGTTGTGGTCCTCCCAGCCGACGACGGCGTGCAGGTCGGTCTTGATCGCGTCGAACTCGAGGCCGCCGCCGACGCGCAGGCGCCGGAGGGACTGCGGCTCGACGCGGGCGACGAGCGGCACGATCTTCGAGTTGGGGTCGCGGAGATCGGGCTCCACGTGCACCGAGGAGAAGACCTGGAGCTGGAGGAGCGAGGTCGTCGCCAGCTCGACCGCGGCCTCGGAGTAGGTCTTGCCCTCCTTGATGTTCACGGCGCGGCGGAGCGGGGCCTCCTCGAAGGGGGCCTGCTTGGGTCCGTCCCCGTCGGGGTCGAGGCCGACGAACGTGAGGGGGCCGAAGACGGCCTTGATGCCGGGCGTGACCGTGAAGACGTAGTCGATGGCGTGGGAGCCGAGGTCGATCTTGGCGTCGGGCTTCACCGTGGCGTAGGCGTAGCCGTGGTCGGTGAGCGCGCGGCGAATCGTCTCCTGCGCTTGCTTGTACTTGTCCTCGTCGAAGCGGTCGCCGAGCGGCAGCGCGGAGCGCGCCGCGTCCTTCACGAGGTCGGCGTCGGCCTTGGGCAGGCCCTCGAGGCCGTCGATTCCGACCTCGCGGTTCACGGTCGGCGCCCCCTCCTCGACGACGATGTCGATGCGCACGTGCTGGGGCCCCACGCTCTTCACGCGCGCCGCGCGGGCGTGCGCGTCGAGGAAGCCGCGGCCCCGGTAGTAGCGCTCGATGCGCGCGAGGTCGCGCTGGAGCACCGACTCGTCGTAGATCGAGTAGTCGACGACGAAGCCGCGGAAGAGCCCGAGGAACTTGGGGCTCGGGGTGGTGGCCAGGTGGTCGGTGATGTCGTCGGCGCCGAGCTCGCGGTCGCCGTGGACGTTCAGGCTGTCGATCGCCGAGCGCCCCGGAGGGGATCGACGCGCAGCCCACCCCCGCCGCGAGGACGAGGAGCGCGAGGCCGATGCCCTGGAGCGTCAATCGTTCCATCGCGCTGGTCGCCGGGCGATTGTACGTGCTCTAGTCCGGCGCGCATGCGCCTCGCCGCCGTGCTCGCCGGGCTCTCGCTGACCGCGTGCGCGGGGCACTTCCCTCACCCGCCCTACTCCGCGCAACCGACGAGCGCGCTCGTGGAGCTCCGGCTGCCCGTTCCCCCGGCCCGGGTGGAGACGACTCCGCCGCGCCCCAGGGCCGCCTCCGCGGTGTGGATCGACGGGGAGTGGACGCTCCGGCGAGGCCGGTGGGCGTGGCTGCCGGGGCGGTGGGTGAAGCCGCCCGAAGGCGCGACGTTCTCGCCGTGGGTGGTCGTCCGCGGCGGGGACGGCAAGCTCTGGCACGCGCCCGGCACGTGGCGCGACGCGCACGGCGAGCCGATCGAGGAGCCCGCTCCCCTCTCCGTCGCGACCGTCGAGTCGCAGCCGGTGGTCAGCGCCAGCGGCGAGATCGAGGTCACCGGCCGGACCTTGAGGTCGCGAGGCTCGCCGGCACCGGCGCGCTGACCCGGCGGAAGGTGCCGTCGCCGGTCGTCGTGAGGACGACGTCGCCGTCGCGCTCGGTCGCCCAAAGGGCGTCGCTGCTCGGCACCGCGACCCAGTCGGAGTCCTGCGCGCGGTCGCAGCGGTCGCCGTCGAAGGCCTCGAGGGTCGAGGACGTGGGGCCCCCGAGCACGCGGGAGAGGCGACGCACGACGAGGGCGCGGGGGTGGCAGTAGTCGCGGTTCAGGCCCTCGCCGGGGCTGCCGGCGGAGACGACCGCGTACCGGGGCTTCACGCGGGCGAGGAAGGCCGGGCTGGTCGACGTGTCGCTGCCGTGGTGGCCGACCTGGAGGAGCGTCACGGGGCCGCCCGGGTCGAGCGCGCCCTCCTCGTCGTGCTCGGCGTCGCCGGTGAAGAGGATCGACGACGCGCCGAAGTCGACCCGCAGGCCGATGGAGCACTCGTTCGCGTCGCGGGGGCACGACGACGGCCAGCGCGGCGGCACGACGGCGGCGAGGGACACCCCGGGCGCGCGCGGGTACAAGACCAGCGGGACCTCGGTGTGGGCGGGATCGACCACGGCCACGAGGGCGCCGCGCTCCCGGGCGGCGCGGCGCGCGCGCCCGGCCTCGGAGCGTGGGGCGTCGAGTCCGTTGTCGACGTAGGCGTGCACCGGGAACTCGGCGAGCACCGTCTCGGCCCCGCCGACGTGGTCCGAGTGCGGGTGCGTGATCCACACGAGGTCGATGGGCGCGCCGGCGAGGTCCTCGCGCAGCCTGGAGACGAGGTGCCGGTCCGCGGCCTCGCAGCGGCGGCCGCACCCCGCGCGGTGGGGTCCGTCCCCCGTGTCGACGAGCACGTGCTGGCCCCCCGGCAGATCCACGAGCACGGCGAGGCCCTGCCCGACGTCGTAGAAGTGGGCGGTCAGGCGGCCCTCGGGCGGCGCCTGGGAAGGCGCGACGAGCGTGGCCGCCGGGGGCGCGGACGCGGCGAGGCCGCCGTCGGCGCCACGGTCCGTCGCCCGGCCCGCCGCGCAGGCGGCGCACGCCGTCCACGACAAGACTGCGGCGGCGGCGGCGGCGACGGAGCGCAAGACGCCGCACCCTAACCGGGGCGGCGGCGAAGGGCCGAATTACCTGCCGGTGACCGAGGTGCCGCTCGGGGGCGGCTGGTTCGGGCCCATCTTGCCGGTGCGGAGGAGGTCCCGCCACTGCTCGCTGCTGTGCACCGCGGGGGTCGTGCTCGAGAGGAAGTCGCGCAAGACGGAGAGGAAGCGGGCGGGCTCGGCGTGGTGCGGGAAGTGGCCGGCGTTCTCGAACGTCTCGAGCCGGCTGCCGGGCATCGCCGCGTGCACCAGCCGCGCGTGGCTGTACGGGATGATGGCGTCGTGCCCGCCCCACACGAGCAGCGTGGGCATGCCCCGCGTGAGGTAGCAGCGGTCGAGCATGGTGATGACCTGGCCGCGGGGGTCGATGACGGCGCGGAGGGTGCGCACGAAGGCGCTGCGCGACGTGGCGTCGGGCAGCGTGTCGAACACGCGGAGAAAGTCGGCCGCGTCGCGGCCGAGGTCCGTGTGCATCATGCGGAACGCGCGGAAGGCGCCGTGCACGAGGAGGCGCGTGAGGTCGTACCTGACGAGCGGCAGGAAGAGGTCCGCGTCGGGCAGCGACGCGAGGCGCAGCACGGGGTGGACCTCGCGAGAGACCCCGCCGGTGCTGACGAGGACGAGGCGCTCGCAGCGCTCGGGGTACTGGTAGGCGAACTGCATCGCGACGCCGCCGCCCAGGGAGTGGCCGACGACCGTGGCGCGGTCGACGCCGAGGACGCTCAGCAGGTCGCGCATCCCGTTCGCGTACGCCGCGACCGAGTAGTCGGCGCGGGGCTTGTCGGACGCGCCGTGGCCCAGCAGATCCGGCGCGATCACCGTGTGATCGAGCGCCAGGAAGGGCAGGAGGTGCTCCCAGGTGGACGAGTTGTCGCCGATGCCGTGGATGAGCAGGAGCACGGGCCCCTGACCGACGCGGATGAACGCGCGACGGTAGCCGTGGATGGTGCGGAACTGGACGCGGTAGTTCCACACACCGTCGGCCGGTTCGTGCCGCGGGAGCGGCGGGGGCTCGGGCTCGCCCGAGGGCTCATGCCCGCCGCGGCCGGTCCCGGGTACTTCGGGCGTCGCCGCCGCCGACATCGCCAGGAGCCTAGCAGCGTCCACGTTGCGAGGACGTTTCATTCTGCCGGACGCGAACGGGCGACCACGCCCAGCGTGGCGAGGGCGAGCCCGAGCACGACCAGCAGGCTCCCGAGATCGCCCGTGTGCTTCGCGAGCGTCGCCAGCGCGAGCGGGGCGGCGAAGCCGATGTAGGTGAGCGCGTAGTAGACGCCGGTGGCGCGGCCCCGGGCGTCCGGATCGGCGCGGGTCTCGATGAACCGCAGGCCGGAGATGAGGCAGCCCCCGTAGCCGCACCCCAGCGCGGTCGACGCGAGCAGCGCGCCGAGCGGCGACATCGCGCCGGCCGCGAACGCCCCGACGATCAGCCCCACGACGCCCACCGCGAGCCCGAAGCGCATCGAGCGGTGCGGCGGCCAGGGGCGGAGCGGGCGCTGGACCAGCACCCCGGCGAGCAGCGTGAGCGCGGTCACGACGCCGGCGTAGGCGACCGCGTACGACCCGAGACGGGCGCGGATGAGCGCAGGCAGGACGGCCGTGGAGACGGCGGCGAACCCGAAGACCCACGGCGCGGACAGGGCGAACGGGCCGAAGCCGGCGGGCAGCTTCTTTCCCTCGGTTCGCGGCGGGGCGCCCGACGGAGCCGCCCCGCGGAGGCCGGGCAGCGTGGCGACCGCGGCGATCGCCGGGGCGAGGACGAGCCCCTGCACCGCATAGGGGAGCTGCAAGGGCCAGGGCAGCCACTGCGCGCAGACGGCCGCGACGAGCGGCCCGAAGCCGAAGCCGCTCGAGAGCGCGATCGCCGCTCGGCGCGCGCCGGTGCCCGCCGGCTCTCCGTCGGCGAGGTCCTGCACCCAGGCCGTCCCCGCGCTGAACGTGGCGCCGGCCCCGAGGCCCACGATGAAGCGCCCGGCGAGCAGCACGCCGAACCCCTCGAGGCCCCAGGCGAGCGCCCCCGTCCCGGCGAGCGCGACGCACGCGGAGGGCAGGACGACGGCCCGCCGCCCGGCGCGGTCGGAGAGCGGGCCTCCGAGGAGCAGGCCGGGCAAGAGCCCGATCGCGTAGACGCCGAAGAGGATCGCGATCTCCGCGGCCGAGAGCCGCAGGCGCGCGCGATACACGAGGAGCAGCGGGACGAAGTGGTTCGAGCCCCACGCGACCGCGAAGAGGAGCGCGGCGACGCGCATGGAGCGAACCATGGCCGGCTTTTTAGGAAAGGACTACTCGAGGAGCCAGGCCGAAAAGAGGCCGACGTCGTTCGCGGTCGTCTCCTGCTGCACGCGGAGCGGGGCGTCGCCGAGGTCGGGCGGGAGCGGCACGTGGACGTACGCGAAGAGCGTGCGGTGCGGCTCGAGGTGCACCGGCTCGAGCTCGCGGTCGTTCACGGTGGTCTTGAGGTCGCCCTTGTAGAAGCTGTCGGTGCGGATGACGAGCTCCCGGGCCGCGCTCGAATCCCGGAGGGCGCGGCGTGAGGACGTAGTCGAGCTTCTCGCCCTTCTTCAGGACGCGCGCGTCGTCGCGCACGAGGTACCCGAAGACGTCCATCAGCTTCCGGGAGACGTCGCGGTCGTCCTTGAGGGCGACCTTGTGGGCCGCCTCGTCGCCGTGCGCGCCGAAGTCGACGCGGTCGACCACGCGGTCGGCGTTCGCGACCTCCGACGGCAGGAACGACGCGTCCCGCCCCCAGTCGCGGATGCCCGCGATGACGAGCAAGAACCCGGCGACCGTGAGCGCCGCGATCTTCACGACGCGCTGCCGCCCGGCGGTCGACTGGCGAAGCGGCGCGTGCTCGAGCCAGTTTATGGCCGACATGGCGAGGATGCAGAGGATCCAGCCCGCCGAGATGAGGGTCGACTGCGTGATGAGGTCGCGCTCGAAGCGGCGCATGGCGACCGCGGCCACGAGGGCGACGGCGACGAGCGTGAAGCGCCGCTCGCCCCAGGGCGAGCGATTGGCGAGCATCACGGCGGCGAAGGTGCCGGCGTAGAATCGTGTAGTAGCCGGCGGGCATCGTCCAGAT
This sequence comes from uncultured delta proteobacterium, assembly GCA_963797395.1. GTDB lineage: Bacteria > Myxococcota_A > Polyangia > Polyangiales > Polyangiaceae > Palsa-1150. Next base: position 61,907 of record CAWCPA010000006.1, on the reverse strand, counting down.
GACGAGGAGGGCCGAGCCCACGATGAGGCACGCCTCGGCGGCGCGCGCCCGGAGCCCCGAGACCACGAACCAGCCGGAGAGGAGCAGCGACAGCACCAGCTCGACCGTGTGCCCGCGCTGGGCGCGCGCGACGAGCGCGTGGTTCCAGTCGGGATAGACGAAGTCGCTGGCGCCGAAGGCCTGCTGCCCGACCTGCGGGGCGAACGTGGTGATCTTCTTCAGCCCGATGTGGTTGTCGAAGAAGGTGAGGTCGTGGGCGACGATGCGGTGCCACCACTGCCACCACGGGTCGCGGCCGTAAACGACCAGCGAGAGGCCGAGGAGGAAGGCCATCGCGGCCGCGACGCCGATCGCGAACTGGGCGAGCTCGCGGCGCCAGGGCGGGACGTCGCCGCGCGCCTGGTGCACGCGGTACTTGTAGGCGAGGGGCGTCGCCGCGCCGACCACGAAGAAGATCGGGAAGAAGACGCACGCCGTGCACGCGCCGAGCGCGGCGCCCGCGCCGTACCACTTCTTCTTGGCCAGCATCGAGAGGCCGACCATGAGGCAGAAGAGCCAGAGCTGCCGGAAGAAAGACCCGCCGGTCCAGTTGAAGGTGGTGATGGGCGCGTTGCCCGTGATGACGATCGCGAAGAGGGCCGGCACCGCGCCGAACGCCCACGCGATGGCGGCGAAGCCCGCCCCCATGAGCGCCACGTCGATGAGGCCGAGGAACTTCCAGGTCCGTTCGTCGAACGGAATGACGTTGGCCACCGTGCCCGTGATGGCGGCGAAGCTCGGCGGCGGGTTGAAGCCGTTGTCGAGCATGACGCCGTGCCACCAGTCGTTGTTCGACGTGATGTCGCGGAGGAAGGAGAGGTCCTTCTTCAGCTGGGCCCACCGCGCGGGCGAGAAGCGGGCGCGCGCCTCGGCCAGGCGCGGCTCGAAGTCGGCCCGGTAGAGGAAGCGCGCGCTGCCGTCGAGGTCGCGGATGCGGTTGAAGGTGATGGCCTTGCGCGGCTCCTCGCGGCCGACCTCTTCGAGGGCGGCGACGGTGGCGAAGTACATCCCGTCGTAGCCCCACTCCTTCAGGTACTTGCTGCCGAAGTAGTAGTGGTAGCAGTCGTGCGCGTGGAAGATCTGGTGGCCGTGCGCGCCGTGGTCGTGGAGAGCCCCGAACAAGGTGAAGGCCCAGATGCCGAACGCCGCGCACACGGCCATGAGGGCCCGGTGGAGCTTCTCGGCGCGCGGCGAGGGGGCCCGCCGGGCCAGATGGCTCCAGCTCGCGGCGACGAGAACGCCGGCAGCCACGATGGCGAGCATCACCCACACCTTGGTGTCTTCGCGCATCGCGGCGGCAGCGGAGTCTAATCGGACACCGCCGGAAGGACGACGAAAACGGTACGACTCATCCGGAGCGGTGTACGTTTGGGGTCATGAGAAACGCCTCGATCCTCGCAGCAACCTTTGCCTTTGGCGCCGCCACCCTCGCGATGACCCGCGACGCGCACGCGCTCGGACCCGTCGATCTCGAGATCGGCGCGAAGGCCGGCCTGGCTACGAACCCGTCGAGCGACTTCCCCACCAACCCGCTCGGCTTCGGCCTGGGCGGCCGCGCGGGCATCTCGTTCCTGGGGATCTACGGCGGCGTGCAGTTCCTCTACTACTTCGGCGGCAGCGACGCCTCGAGTGTGCTCGGCAACGTCTCCGCCCATACGTGGATGTACGGCTTCGAGGGCGGCTACGGCTTCACCTTCGGGCCCATCACCATCCGCCCGCAGATCGGCCTCGGGAACACGACGATCCACACGACCGTCAAGTCGACGATCGGCGACATCAGCGCGAGCGCCGGCGACAACAACAACTTCTACTTCGAGCCGGGCGTCACCGGCCTCTTCTCCTTCGGCCTCTGGTTCGTCGGCGCCGACGCGAACCTGCTCCTCATCCCGGGGCTCGACAACTCGCAGGCGGCCTTTTCGCTGCACGGGCAGATCGGCATCAAGCTCTGAAGCTCTTCCGGCGCGTTTCCGGCCCGGGAAAAGCGCGGGGGGCGAGGCGTTCTGGCACCCGCGCGGAGCGGCCTCGCCACTCGTGGCAATCCGCGGACGACTCGTCGGCGGGGAGCTTCCCTTCGTCCGTAGCGGGCTGCTCGTGCGGAGTGCACGCGCGATGGTGATGACCGGCTCGGTGCCGGCGTAACAACCTCCTCTCCCCCATGCCTGCGCCGGCATCGGGCCTTTTCCTTTTCGGGCCGCCCAACTTGGGTCACGGGCCCCGGTACGGCAAGCGCACGCGACGGGCAAAGCACCCCGAAACCAGCGCGATTCCGGCTTCTTTCTCGCTTCTTTCCGAAGGCCCCGCCCAACTGGCGCGGCTCGCCCCATGGAAAGGGGGTAGAAAGAGAGAGGATGCCGACGTTGCATTTCATCTGCGGGTCGACCGGGGCGGGCAAGACGACCTATGCCATGGCTCTCGCGCAGCGCGCCAAGGCCGTGCGCCTCTCGATCGACGAGTGGATGGGCGGGCTCTTCGCGGTCAGATCGCCCGGCGGACGCGACGATCGTGTGGGACCTCGAGCGCGCCGCGCGATGCGAGGCGCTGATGTGGAGCGTCGCCGACCAGGTCGTCGCGCGCGGCATCGACGTGGTCTTCGACGTCCCGCTCGTCCGCTGCGACGACCGCGACAGGTTCCGCGCGCGCGCCAGCCAGACGGCCGCGCTCATCAAGATGCACTACCTCGACGTGCCCCGCGAAGTGCGCCGCGCGCGCCTCCTCGCGCGGAGCCGCAAGGCGGACGGGGGCGCGCCGCCCGCCGTCTTCAGCGAGGAGGCGTTCGACGCCCTCGACGAGGCCTTCGAGGCGCCCTCCGACGACGAGCTCTACGGAGCCATGATCGTCTGCGACGGCTGAGCGCGCGCCCGCCCTCCGGCAGCCCCGGGCCGCTCAGTCGCCCTGGTCCGGGTTCTCGACCTGCTCGGTGGGGAGGACCGGCACCGGCGCGTCGCTCGGCGCGCCGAGGGCCTGGCCGAACGAGAAGAAGAAGCCGACGGGCGGGACCGACGCGTTCGTCGACACGTTGAACGGGCGCTCGAGCGGCACGCCGAGGTCGGCGCGGAAGACCGCCCGGTCGAGCTGCGGGAAGAGCGCCCGGATGCCCACGCCGACGGACTGGTACGGCTGGAACGTCGACCAGCTCTTCGTCGCGTCTCCCGCGTCGAAGAAGCCGACGGCGGCGAGCTGGCAGGACAGGATCTCGACGGGCCGCGACCGGAACTCGAGGTTGTACGAGACCAGGTTCTGCCCGACGAAGTAGTTCGTGGGGTAGCCGCGGAGGCGATCGCCTCCCCCGAGGGAGTACGTGACGTTCAGCGAGTTTCGCCAGGTGTCCGTGGCGGAGGCGTCGAACACGAAGCGGCCGACGCCGGCGATGCTCGGCGTGACCAGGTACGCGTACGGCTGCACGTACGCCTCGAAGATCGAGTCGATCGTGGGCTCGGTGAGGGTCGCGACGCCGAGGCGAAAGAGCCCGTCGCGGAGCGCGAACGTGTACTGCGCCGAGGCGCCGATGCTGAGGAGGTTCTCGCTCGCGCCGAGCGCGCGGAAGCTCGGCGAGAGCTTGACGACGATGTCGTGCCCGAGTCGGTAGTCCTCTTGCAGCGCCAGGGTGTCGAAGTCGATGACGCGCACGTAGCGCTTCTCGTACGTCTCGTACTGGATGGTCGGGCCGACGCGCGTGTCGCTGTTCGGGACGTAGGTCGCCTCGAAGTCGGCGACGGTCCGAGGGCTCGCGCCCGGGAAGTCGGTGCTGAACTCGGTGCGGTTGATGCCGAGGCCGAAGAGCAGGTCGTGCTTCGTCTCCGAGCCGAACGAGCGGCGCACGTTGAGGAGCTCGACGAACTGCCGCTCCCGGTACTGAAAGGGGACGCTCATCCCCGTGGTCGTGTCGAGGAAGACGCTCGGCTGCGCGTTCACGTACCGGCGCACCTCGATGTCCTGCCAGGAGGTCGTCCCGTCCCACGCCCACTCGGTGAGCGCCGAGTAGAGCGGCTGCCCCGCGACGAGCGACCCGAACGAGCCCTCCGGCGAGCCCGAGGCGCGGTTGATCATCACGTTCGCGTCGGTGACCACCGCGACCCGCGAGCTCCCGAGGCGCTCGACCGTGTACCCCGCGCCGACCGTGTAGGCCGACGGCTGGAGGACGAACGACGCGCTCACGTCCTGGTGGCGGCCGAAGAGGTTCCGCTCTTCCGGGTCGATCTCGAGGAGCTCGAGGCCGCCCGACGTGAGGTTCACGTCCCAGTTGGCCCGCAGGCTCCACACGTCCTTCGTGATGACGAGGAGCCCCACGCGGTCGGGCCTCGTGCCGGCGGTCGCGACGACGAGCACCAGCGACAGCGGCGGAAGCTGCCGGAGGTTCCGGATCGTCTCGTCGACGAGGCCCTGGCGATAGGGGTCGCCCTCCTGGACGAGGAGCTCGCGCCTCACGATGGACGGCCGCGTGGTCGCGTGGAAGACGTTCAGCCAGTTGGGCAGCGGGTCGCGCTGCTCGATGACGTCGAGCGTGACGACGTCGACGCGTTCGACGATCTTCCCCTCGGGGGTCGGATCGATCTTCTCGTGGAAGCGCGCGAGGGCCGCGGCGATCGTCTCGGTCTCGTAGGGCGAGTAGATCTGCGCGCGCTGCGCGGGGGGCGGCGTCTGGGCGCGAGCGAGGCCGGACAGGCAGAAGAGGACGGCGAACGTCGCTGGAGCCGCCGGCCGCACCATCCTGGGCCCTGCACGATAAAGCAAAGGCCGAGCAGATGCCGTGACGTCAGCGTGCCGCGGCGTACGCCGGCTCGCTCCGCGGGGCGAGCACGTAGCTCTCGGCGTCGAAGCGCCGCATCCTCAGCCGGTACTCGAACGTGAAGCCCGGCCACGTGATGGTGTTCCTGCCGTCGTGCGTCAGGTACCAGCTCGAGCACCCGCCCGAGTTCCACACGGTGCGCTTCAGCCGCTTCTGGAGCTTCTCGTTGAAGGTCTGCTCGACGTCGTGCCGGACGTCGACGTACTTGAGGCGCCGCTCGCGGATCGTGCGGACCGCGTCGAGCACGTACGCGAACTGCGACTCCATCATGAAGATCATCGACGAGTGCCCGAGGCCCGTGTTCGGCCCGACGAGCAGGAACGTGTTCGGGAAGCCCGAGATGGTCGTGCCCGCGTACGCGGTCACGCCGCCCCGCCAGACGTCCGCGAGCGCCAGGCCGCCCCGGCCGACGATGGGGAACGGGGGCTTCGCCTCGGAGGTCTCGAAGCCGGTCGCGTACACGATCGCGTCGACCGGCCGCTCCTTGCCGTCGCGCGTGACGATCGACCCCTCGCGGATCTCGGCGATGCCGTCGGTCACGAGCTCCACGTTCTCTTGCTGGAGCACGCGGTAGTAGTCGTTCGAGAGCAAGATGCGCTTGCACCCGAGCCGGAACCTCGGGGTGAGCTTCGCGCGGAGCGCCGGGTCGCGCACGGACTGCCGCAAGAACGCGGTCGAGCGGAGCTCGCGGATGCGGTTGATGCGCGGGTCGACGACGTACCCCACCGCCATGGTCTCGAGCACCCAGTAGATCGCCCGGCGCGCGATCTGCTGCACGAACGGCCGGTCGCGGAGGACGCGCTGCTGGCGCGGCGAGATCTCGCGGTCCGGCCTGGGCTGCACCCACGCGGCCGTGCGCTGGTAGACCTGCATGCTGCCGACGTCGCCGGCGATCGCCGGGATGATCTGCACCGCGCTCGCGCCGGTGCCGATGACCGCCACGCGCTTGCCCTGCAGGGGGTAGTCGTGGTCCCAGCGGGCCGAGTGCATCGTCTTGCCGCGGAACGAGGCGCGGCCGGGGATGTCCGGGAAGACCGGCTTGCTGAGCGAGTGCCCCGAGCCCGAGATGACGACCCGCGCGGTCATCGCATCTTCCTGGTTTTGCTGGTTTTGCTGGTTTTGCCGGCCGCCCTCGCCGCGGGGCGCCACGCGCAGGCTCCAGAGCCCCGTGCGCTCGTCGAACGTGGCGCCGACCACCTCGGTGGAGAAGCGGATGTGCTTGCGCACGTCGTACTTGTCGGCGCAGCGCTCGAGGTACGCGAGGATCTCGCGCTGCGGCGCGAAGAACCGCGTCCAGTCCGGGTTGGGCTCGAACGAGAACGAGTAGAGATACGACGGGACGTCGCAGGCAATGCCCGGGTACGTGTTGTCGCGCCAGGTGCCGCCGAGGCGGTCGGCCCGCTCGAGGATGACGAAGTCCTCGATGCCCGCCTGCTTGAGGCGGATGGCCATCCCGATGCCGGCGAAGCCCGCGCCGACGATGACGATCGCGTCGCTGTCGTGGCCGCCAGGGCCATGCGGGTGCGTCGGCCGGGGGCCGTCCTGGGACGTGAATTGCAGCGCCATGGGCTAACGGTACCGAGTGTTGAACGACAGTCAACGGATCCAACCCGACCCGAGCGACCCCGGTCGAGCCGGGTCATCCAAGGTCTTGCCGCCGGGCGGAAACCCCCGCAGAGCGACAAGCATGGAACGAGACGAGGTCATTCGCCGGTACCGGCTCGTCCGCGAGCGCACCGCGGCGCTCGCCGCCCCCCTCTCCGCCGAGGACATGCTCGTCCAGTCGATGCCCGACGCGAGCCCGACGAAGTGGCACCTGGCGCACACGACCTGGTTCTTCGAGGAGTTCGTGCTCGCCCGCTTCGAGCCGGGCCACCGCTGGCACGACGAGCGCTGGCGGGTCCTCTTCAACTCGTACTACGAGGCGGCCGGTCCCAGGTACCCGCGCCCGGCGCGCGGCCTCCTCTCGCGGCCCTCGCTCGACGAGGTCCGGGCGTGGCGCGCGCGCGTCGACGAGCGCATGCTGCGCCTCCTCGCCACGGTCGACGCCGCGGCGCTCGAGATTGCGCTCCTCGGCACGCACCACGAGGAGCAGCACCAGGAGCTCCTCCTCACCGACGCGACGCACGCGCTCGCGCAAAACCCGCTCCGTCCAGCGTACGCCCCGGCGACCTCGGGCGCGCCGTCGAGCCTCGCCGCGCCCGCGCTCGAGTGGATCGCGTTCGACGAGCGGGTGGCCGCGATCGGCCACGAGGGCCCCTCGTTCGCGTTCGACAACGAGGGGCCGCGGCACCGGGTCTTCGTCGAGCGGTTCGCGATGGGGTCGCGGCTGGTCACGAACGGCGAGTACACGCGCTTCATCGAGGACGGCGGGTACGAGCGCCCCGAGCTCTGGCTCTCCGACGGCTGGGCGGCGGCGCGGGTGGAGGGGTGGGGCGCCCCCCTCTACTGGGAGCTCGTGAACGGCGCCTGGGTGGGGTTCGGGCTGCACGGCCCGCGGCCCCTCGACCCGTCGGCGCCGGTCACGCACGTGAGCTTCTACGAGGCCGACGCCTACGCGCGCTGGACCGGCCACCGGCTCCCGACCGAGGGCGAATGGGAGGTCCTCGCCGCGGCGGCGCCGGTCGACGGCAACTTCCTCGAGAGCGGCCGGCTCGACGCAGCGACCGCCGAAGACCGCGCGGGCCGCGACGGACGCGGGGTCCTCCAGCTCTTCGGCGACGCCTGGGAGTGGACGGCCAGCGCCTACCTGCCCTATCCCCGCTTTCGCCCGGCCGCCGGCGCGCTTGGCGAATACAATGGCAAATTCATGAGCGGGCAGATGGTGCTTCGCGGCGGGTCGAGCCTCTCCCCGCGAGGTCACCTGCGGCCGACGTACCGGAACTTTTTTCCGCCCCACACCCGCTGGCAGATGAGCGGTATTCGCCTCGCGAGCGACTGAGGGGCGAGCGCTCGGGCGCGTGGCGCGCTCAGAGCCCGAAGAGCTCCGGCTCGGCCACGCCGAGGATCTGCGAGAGGCGGCGCCGCTCGTCTGCCGTGGCCGAGCGGCGGCCCCGTACGATGCGACTGAGCTCGTTCTCGGTGAGCCCCACTTCCCTGGCAATCTGGTACTGCCGCCTGCCGGTACGTACCAGGAATAGCTTCAACTTCGCGTTCATGGTTGTCGGGTCGAACATCGGCTTTCAAGCCGAACCATGCCCCGTTTCCGCACGACCGCTCTATAGTCATTTATTGCGAAATGACTCCCGACTCACCTCTCGAGATGGCCCATTCGAGCCTTTGCGCGACACGCGAAACCCCGGTGAAACGAGCTTCTTGCCATGCGTAAACCAGACTTTTCGCGCGCTTTTCCAAATACGCCGGAGCTCGACGCGCTCGTGGAGGCGTTCGCGCGCGGCGACTACGCGACCGTCCGCGCGCGGGCGCCCGAGCTCGCCCGCACGGCGGCCGATCCCGCCGTGCAGGAGGCGGCGCGCACGCTGGCCCTTCGCACGCGGCCCGACCCGCTGGCCGCCGTCATGCTGGGCATGGCCTTCGCGCTCCTCGCCGTGCTCGCCGTTTGGGCGATTCTGCACGGTAGGGCTCCCTAGAGCGACCGTCGTTCCTTCGGAACGACGGCCGAAGCGCGGGATTCCCCGCGCTCTCTCACGGACGTGGCTCGGAGCGCGGAGCCGGGGACCGGGCGCGCGATCAGCCGCCCGGCTCGTTGGAGCCCGGGACCGACTTGATCTCTTTGCGCGCGTGCTTCCACGCCCGCTGCACGACCCACGACATCGAGCGCTGGAGCCGATGCGCTTCCTTCTGGATCTCCTCGAGCATCGTCTCGGGGAAGTAGAGACTTTGCTTTCGCTTGTCGCTCTTGGCGACGTCCGGACCGCTCTTTTGCTCGTTGTCCGTCATGATTGCTTGCCGGACATTGTGGCACGCGAAGCTGGCGCGCGTCGAGCAAAGTCTCTCGGCGCGCCGCCCTCCCGCGTCCACCCCGCCAGGCCGGGGTCTTTGCCCCCTTTGACGACCACTTCGCCGTGCGTCACGGCGCGGTGCAAGACCGTGGGCTTCAGGCCCGGGGCGAGGGCGCTCGGCGTGACCTCGCTCGAGGGGAACATCTGCGCGAACGCGGGCGCGCGGCGCAGCCGGTCGACGAGCGTCTTCTCGAGCACCATCGAGGTGTACTGGTCGGCGGCGCTCTCGGGCGTGTTCGTGTTCGGGAGCAGGTCGAGATCGAGGCGCCGGCAGGCCCGGCGGAGCCCCGGGATCTTGCTCTCGAGGGGGGACCAGTTGTCGGCCGCGGTGCCGTTCTCGCTGACCCCCCAGACGCCGCCCGAGGTGTTCACGAAGAGCGTCTGGTTTCCGGTCGTGTGCCCGGGCGTGCGGAGGAGCATCACGCCGTCGCCGAGGGCGAGGTCGCCGGTGGTCAGCGCGACGCGGGTGAGGTCCAGGCCTTCGCGGCCCTCGCGGATGAACCACGCCCGCTGGAGGGGGTGGAGATCGGCCCAGTGGTCCCACTCGGCGCGCGGCACGAGGAGCGTGGCGTTCGGAAAGCGAGGGGGCACGCTGCCGTCTGCCGTCCCCGCGATGGGCCGGAGGTCTTGCACGTGCATGTGATCGAACGCGACGTAGTCGACGTCCCCGGGCGTCAGGCCGAGCCGGGCGAGCTGGCCCGCGAGCGACTCGGACGGCGACGCGACGACGCGCTGGAGCCGCGACGGGATGCGCGCCGCCAGCCGCGCGAAGAACGGCGTGGCGCGCGCCGCCTCGACGTCGGTGGGGTTGAAGAGGAGCGTCTTCGGCTCGCCGCGCTGGAAGAACTGGACGAGGAGGCAGCGGTGCGCGAGGAGCACGTACGGCGCGAGCGACATGGCCGCGTGGTAAAAGGCGTACTTCGTCGGGTACGGCACCGTCGTCAGCGGCAGGGTGCGGACGGCGACCGCGCGGGGCCCCGCGACGAACCGCGCCCGAAGGACCTCCGCGGCGGACCGGACGGCGCGCAGCCGGGCCCCGGGCGAGGGCGTGGCCCACGCGACGTCGAGGTCCGGAATGCGCGTCAGCCCCGCCGGGGCCTCGGATGCCGTCGTTCCCCCGGGCACCATGTATGCGAGCATAGTGCCGGGGAGGGGCCGCGCAACGCGACCGCCAGAGGGGCTTTGACCTTTGCCCCCGTTGTCTGCGAAAAACGTGGGGCAATGAAGACCGACAGACCGGGTCCTCGTCTGCCGTACCGCCTTGCCGCTTGCGGCCTCGTCGCCCTCGCCGCGTGCGAGGTCTACGTGAACGACCCCTCGAGTCGCCCGCGACCTGCGCCTCCCGTGGCGCAGCAGGCCCCGGCGGACGACCCCGGTGCTCCCGCCCCGCCAGCCCAGGGCCAGACGATGGCGCTGCGCGACGAGCCGTCCCAGCCCGCCTCCGAGCCCGCCCACGTCCGCGAGCCCGTGCCGCCGAACGGCGGCTGCTGGGACGCCAACGCCTCGCACGCGTTCGACTGCTCGAACGTCCCCGCCTCGAGCGCCTGCCCGAACGGCTCCGCGCAGCAGCGCTGCCAGGCCGCCAAGAGCTTCTACAACCCGAAGGTCGCGGCCGCGACCGTGGCCTGCCTCGACACCCTCTCGGCCTCGCAGAGCTGCGACCCGGCGATCGCCTCTGCGTGCGCCGAGACCGCGCTCAAGCACGCCTGCATCCTCGGATCGGTGATCCAGGTCTGCAAGGTCGCCGCGACCAACTGCCACACGACGCCCAACACCTGCTACCCGGTGCTGTCGGGCCTGAACCAGGACGGGCAGACCGCGGTCGCCGAGTGCGTCGCCCAGGGCTGCCCGGGCGGCCTCACGGGCTGCATCGACGCGCTCGGCAGCGCGTCGGCGACGGCCAAGCCGTAGAAGGCGGCGCCCGCTATGCGATCACGGGACGATCTGGAGCGAGCAGCCCGTGGTCGTCGACATCAGGTAAATCGTCGTGATGCAGAGGAAGAGCGTGAAGGCTCCGAGCCCGATGAACCGCGGAGCGGTCCAGAGCTTGTCCTGCTCGTCGAACTTCTTCTGCGCGATTTCTTCGGCGGTGGGCATTGCGGCCCCCGCTTTCTAGGCCCAAACGCCGCCCAGTTCAAGCCGTCTTGGACCGCACAACCCGAAGAGAAAAGAAACAGAGAGGGGGAGGAGGAAAAGGAGCCGAGAAAAAATATGTCTTTCTCTTCTCGGCACGTCGGGGACGGCGTGGGGGCTAGAAGACGAAGTGGCGGCCCTTCTGCCGGCGGCAGAACATCCCGATCGTCGCCGTCGCGTCCCCGACGCCGGTGTTGCCGCTCTCGCCGACGCCGCTCGCCCCGAACTCCTCCCACTCGAGGGCGCTGTCGGTGCCGTCGTTCTCCTTCACCATCCCCGCGAGGGTGCTGCGGGCGAAGGCGAGCTTCACGTCGTCGCGCGTATAGAGGCTCGTCGCCAGGTCGTGCGGGTTCACGTTCAGGCTGAAGCGCACGAAGTCTTCGAGGCCGGCCACCTCCATCGTGACGAGGATGGGCATGAAGAACTCGGTGGTTGCCAGCGCGATCTCCGCGGCCTCCCCGTCCCAGTCGACGGCCACCCGCGTGTCCGGCCGCACGCGCCCGAGCACGACGGGCGCCGCCACCTCGGCGTGGTCGGCGTAGGTGGTCCCGGTCACGCGGCCGCCCTCGAGCAGCACCTTCACCCCGGCGCCGCGCGCGCTCTCCTGGATGCTCGTGACCGTGTTCGCGCGGTGCACCATGAGCGGGCTCACCACCTTCGTCTCGGACGGCTCGGCGGCGCGCGGGTCGGCGAGCTTCCACGCCTTCATCTCGGCCACGACGAGCGGCTCGAGGCGGTCGAGCGTCTGCGGGCTGGCGGCGATGCCGTGCAGCGTCGTGCACTTGTGGGAGCCGAGGCCGAGCTTCGAGTACGCGAGCCGCGCCGCGATGCGGCGGAGGTCCTCGTCCCCGAAGCCGTCGTCGACCCACGCCCAGTTGCAGCCGCCGCCCTCGAAGCGCACCGGACGCACGCCGCGCTGGGCCTGGATGGCCTTCGCCGTCTCGGCGCTCCCCGTGACGCTCACGATCGCCACCCGGGGATCCGCGACGAGCGGCGCGATGTCGCCGCCGAAGCCCTCGATCTTCTGGAGGGCGCGCGGGTCGGCGCCGGCCGCGAGGAGCATCTTCACGAGGGTCGTCGACGTGAGCGCGCTGAAGGGGTGCCCCTTGAAGACGAGCGGCGAGCCGCTGAGGTAGCAGGCCACGAGCTGGATGCCCGGGATGCCGTAGATGAAGTTCATCGGCGTGATGACCGTGCACACGCCCGCCGGCATGAACGCGTTCTTCCAGTAGGTCTGGCCGGCGATCATCGTCGGGACGATCTCGCCCGCCATGGCCTTCTCGGCGTTGCCCTCGAGGTGGTCGGCCGCGCGCTTCGCCTCCCAGAAGTCCTTGTCGGCTTCGAGGCGGGTCTTCGGCGTCTGCTGGCGGAGCTCGTCGAGGCACTCTTCGTAGAAGTGCTCCAGCAGGCGCGAGAAGTTCTTCACCACGTGCTTGCGCCAGGCGAGCCCCTCGCGCGCCCAGTCGAGCGACGACCAGAACGCGTGCGCGCGATCGATCGCCTCCAGGCAGTCTTTCTCCCGCGAGCGCCCGACCTCGAAGAGCGCGACGCGCCGGTCGGCGAGCGAGTGCCGCGTCACGAGCTCGGCCGGGCGCCGCCACTCGCCGCCGACGAAGTTCAGGCAGGTGAGCGGGGCCTCGCCCGGCCGCCGCGGGATCGGCCGCCCGAACAGGTACGGCCGCAGCGCCTCGCAGTCGGCGTCGGAGAGGTGAAGCGAGAAGAGCGAGTACGCGGCGCGCCGCTCGGCGTAGAGGTCGGCGACGGGATCCGGACCGCCGCGGTCGCCGATCGACTCGGAGTGGAAGCGGGCGGCGGCGCGCGCCAGGCGGTTACGGAGGGGCTCTGCGCTCATGAACTCTGACCTCGTTGAGGCCAGAACTTAAGGCGCGTTCAGATCTCCACCACCCGGAGGGGCGACTCGGGCTGAAGCGTCCGCAGGAGCGGGAGGGCGACGTTGTAGACGGGGATGCCGTTCGTGGTCTTGCCGACCGGCGAGCCGTGGTGGACGTGCCCGTGGAAGACGGCGTCGACGGGGTTTCTGTGGAGCGGCTCTTCGAGGCGGCCGCACCCGAGGTAGGGGTAAATCTCGACCGGCTCGCCGACGCACGTGTCGCGAATCGGGGCGTAGTGCAGGAGCGCGACGCGGCGCTCGGTGCGCAGGCGGCCGAGGGCGCCCTCCAGCTTGAGCGCCTCGTCGATGGCCTCCTGCACCAGCCGCTTGATGCCCTGCTCCCCCCAGGGTCCCAGGGTCCCGCGGCCGAACCCGCCGACGAACCCCTTCGCGCCCGCGAACCCGACCCCCTTCACCTCGACCGCGTCGCCGTCGAGCATCGTCACGCCCGCATCGAGGAGGATCGACGTGACGGCGTCGCAGGCGTTCGCCTCGTGGTCGTGGTTCCCGAGGACGCCGATCATCGGGATGCGCACGACCGAGAGCTCCTTCGCGAGCACGCGTGCCTCGTCTTCGAGCCCGTGGTCGGCGAGGTCGCCACACAGGAGCAGCACGTCCGCGACGTCGTTGGCCTTGACCAGGACGGGGGCGAGCTGCCCGGCCGAAGTCTTGCGGCAATGGAGGTCTCCGATCGCGGCGATGCGCAAGGACATTCCCGCGGTCGGGCAAGAGCTGCGCCGCGTCGGCCGCCGCGAACCGAGAGGAGCCCGGACCGAGACGGCGGCGGGCACACCCGTTGCGTCGAACGAGCGCAGCCGTGAGCCGTGAACTCCTCGTCGAGCCGAGCGGGTCCGAACCGCTCAGCTACTCCCGCGGCCTCGCCGCCCTGAAGGCCGACGGGGTCCCGTACCTCGTGGGCGGCGCGGTCGCGCTCGCCGCGTACTGCGGCATCCGCCGGAACACGAAGGACCTCGACATCTTCGTGCGCGAGCGCGAAGTCCCGCACGCGCTCGACGTCCTCGAGGCGACCGGCTTCCACACCGAGGCCACCTTCCCGCACTGGCTCTCGAAGGCCCACGCCGAGGAGCACTTCATCGACGTCATCTTCAGCTCGGGCAACGGCGAGGTCCCGGTCGACGAGGAGTGGTTCGAGCACGCGGCGAAGGCGCGCGTCCTCGGCGTCTCGGTCGACCTCTGCCCCGTCGAAGAGACCATCTGGTCCAAGGCCTTCGTGATGGAGCGAGAGCGCTTCGACGGCGCCGACGTGATGCACCTGATCCTGGCGCGCGGCGCGGACCTGGACTGGGAGCGCCTCCTCCGCAGGTTCGGCGCGCACTGGCCGGTGCTCCTCTCGCACCTCGTGCTCTTCGCCTACGTGTACCCGGGCGAGTCTTCGCAGGTCCCGCGCTGGGTCACGGACGAGCTCTTCGCGCGCGCCCGGCGCGACTCCCGCGGCACGGCGCGGATTTGTCGCGGGACCTTCCTGTCGCGGGAGCAGTACCTGCCGGACCTCGGGCGCGGGTGGGACGACGCGCGGCTCCCTCCGACGGGCTCGATGTCGACGGAGGCCGTCGCCCTGTGGACCGACGCAATCAAGCGGCACTGAGCCGTTCGGCGTTCGTCGTCAGCGCTCGGCTTCGGCGTCGTCCTCGTCGGCGCAGCAGCGGAACCCCGTCGAGTAGTCGAGATGCGACATGGGGTGCGCGGTCGTCCGGTAGTAGCAGCCGTCGCCGTTGATGTGCGTGTCGAGGTAGTAGCCGCCCTGGAAGGTGCCCTTCGGATCGTCGACCCACTCGTGCAGGTTGCCGACCATGTCGAAGACCCCGTACCCGTTCGTGCAGTCGGAGCGCTCGCCCGTGTGCGTGAGCGTGCCCGCGAGCTGGTTCAGGCGCGGGTCGATCATGTTGCCCGCGACGCCCCACATCCACTTGTGCTCGGGCTTGGCGTCGAGCAGCGGGTTGAAGAAGCGCATCGGGCTGCGACCGTTGTCGTTGCAGCGGCCGGTGACGCGCGCGTTCCCGTACGGGAACGTCGTCTTCTGGGGCCCCATGCACGCGTTCCGCCATTCGTCCGGGCGACAGAGGCGCTTGCCGCTGCGCTCGCACGCGGCGCGGGCCTGCAGGCCGCTGACGTATCCCTGCGGGAAGACGCCCGCGACGCTCACCGCGCGGACGACCGTGCCGCTCGCCAGCGTCCGGTAATAGGGCCACGCCTTCTCGGAGCCGTCGGCGGCGATCTCGACGAGCGACGCCTCGTAAGCGTCGATGCAGAACGCGCCGTCGATCGAGACCATCCCCTCGGGGCACGCGCGCGGGGCCTGCGGGACCGCCGCCATCACGAGAGACGCCGCGAAGATGGGAAAAACGACCACTCCCTTCCAGCGCTACCTCAAGCGGGCAGCGCCTGAGAAGTCTCATTCGCGAGAACGGTAAGTGCCCGTACGACAGTCGGCTTCCGCGCTCCGTCTCCTCGCCCTCTTCTACAGGCCCGCCACGTGGCGCATGGCCACAGCGAGGCACCTTGGCCCCGGGGCCGCACACATCGGAGTGAATCAACGAGCGCGCGACGCTTTCTGCGCGCCTCACGCCGGGTTCTCGCCTTCCACGGACGATCCGCCGGAGCCTCACGCGCTCGACGCCCGCCTGCCAGCTCCCCCCTCGAAGAATCCCCCTTCGCGTGCGGCCCCGGAGCGCCGCTCTTATTTCCCGCTCCGCTTCTTCGAGCTCGCGCGCTTGGCGCGGCTCCGGCCCTTGCTCGGCGCCGCGGCGGCGCCCGGACGCTTTGCCGCCGGCGCGGGCTTCCGCCCGGCGCCCGCGGACGGAGCGCGCTTCGGCGACGAGCTGCTCGAAGCGGTCGCGCGGCGCGCCGCGGTGCGCGGCGTGGCCGAGCGGCGCCCGTGCTCCATCGTCATCGGCGCCTCCTCCATCATGCCCGACGCCTTCGCGTCGACCTTCTTGCTCGGCTGCTTGCTCTTCTTCGCTCCACGAGTTGCGCGAACCATCGTTGGTCTTCCTTTCTTCCGACGCGTGCGGCGCCGAGGTGCGAAGCGCTGCACGCGACAGGCCAAGGTTGTAGAGTTCACGGGCCATGGGTGCCGAAGCCCCGCCGCCGAACTCCGTTCCCAAGCCGACGCGTGCGTCTCCGTCCGCGCGGGTGTCGACCGTGGGCCTCGTGCTCGCGGGCGGCTCGGCGCGCGGCGCCTACGAGGTGGGGGTCGTGCGATACGTCGTCGAAGAGGTCGCGCGCGCGCTCGGGCGCGACCTGCCGCTCGACGTCATCTCGGGGACCTCAGCGGGTAGCATCAACGCCTGCCTGCTCGCGGCCTACGCCGACCGCCCCGCTGAGGGCGCCGCGCTGCTCGCCCACCAGTGGGAAACCCTCGCGCTGGAGGACGTCGTCCGCCCCGCGCCGGGCGAGATGCTGCACGTCGCGACCCGCATGCTCGGCCGCTCCGCCAAACCCGACGAGCGCCGGCGAGGCGGCATCTTCGACCCCAGCGGCATCGAGCGCATCATTCGCGGCAGCACGCCCTTCGACGCGATCGACGAGCACATTCGCGCGGGGCGCCTGGCGGCGCTGTCGATCTCGACGACGCACGTGGCGACCGGGCGCACGGTCGTCTTCGTCCAGCGCCGCGACCCGGGCCTCCCGCGGTGGGGGAGCGACCCGACGATGATCGGCCGAACCGCCCGCATCCGGGCAGAGCACGCGATGGCGTCCGCGGCCGTGCCGGTCCTCTTCCCCGCGGTGGAGATCGAGGGGCAGTTCTACTGCGACGGCGGGCTGAGGCAAAACGTGCCCCTCTCGCCGGCGCGCCGGCTCGGCGCGGACGGGCTCATCGTCGTGAACCCGCGATACATCCGGGAGGAGTCGCCGTCGCCCGCGCTCGCCGAGGAGCGCGAGGCCAGCTACCCCGATCCGCTCTTCGTCCTGGGCAAGGCGATGAACGCGCTGCTCCTCGACCGCATCGAGAACGACATCCGGCGCCTCGAGAAGCTGAACGCGGTCCTGTCCGCCGGCGAGCGCCGGTTCGGGCCCGAGTTCGGCGCGATCTGAACGAGGAGCTCGGCCGCAGAGGCGAGAGCGCGCTGCGCCCGCTCCATGTAGTCTACATTCGCGCGTCGCAGGACATCGGGGTGATCGCGTCGGAGTACGTGCGCTCGGCGGGGTTCGCCAAGCGCGAGCGTGGGCTCGTGGGCCGCGCGGTGCGCCGGCTCGGCGAGACCGAGGGCGAGGCCGACATGCTCTCGTACGTGCTCTTCGACGGGCCGTTCTCGAAGATGCTCATCGAGATGGGATGGAGCGACGCGAAGGCGCGCCACGAGGAGCTCGCGGCCTTCTTCGCGAAGCGCCTCGAGGGAGGCCCGGGCTAGTGCCCGCAGTCCTCGGCGTGGACTCGTCGACGCAGTCGACGAAGGTGGAGCTGCGCGACGCGGACGACGGACGGCTCCTCGCGTCCGGCCGCGCGCCGCACCCGGCCACCGTCCCCCCGCGCAGCGAGCAGGACCCCGAGGCGTGGTGGACGGCGCTGCGAGCGGCGACGGCGGGCCTGCCGCGGATGGAGATCGCGGCGGTGGCGGTCGCGGCCCAGCAGATGGGTCTCGTGGCGCTCGACGCGGCGGGGCGCGTGGTGCGACCGGCGAAGCTGTGGAACGACACCGAGTCGGCGCCGCAGGCCCGGCGGCTGGTGGAGGCGCTGGGCGCCGAGGCCTGGGCGCAGGCGTGCGGGAGCGTGCCGGTCGCGTCGTTCACGATCACCAAGCTCGCGTGGCTCAAGGAGCGCGAGCCGGCGTCGTGGGCCCGCGTCGCGCGGGCGCTCGTGCCGCACGACTGGCTGACGTGGCGGCTCTCGGGGCGCTTCGTGACCGATCGCGGCGACGCGTCGGGCACGGGGTGGTGGTCGCCGGCCGAGGGGCGCCATCGCGAGGACCTCCTCGCGCTCGTGGAGCCGGCGCGCGACTTGCGCCCCTGGCTGCCCGAGGTGCTCGGGCCGCTCGAGGCCGCGGGCACGGTCGCGCCGGAGGTGGCACGCGAGGTCCTGCCGGGTCTGGCGGGCGCGGTCGTCGCGGCGGGCACGGGCGACAACATGGCCGCCGCGCTCGGCGTGGGGCTGCGGCCGCGCGAGGTCGTGATCTCGCTGGGCACGTCGGGGACGGTGTACGGCGTCTGCTCGCAGCCGGTCGCGGACGCGCGCGGCCTGGTCGGCGGGTTCGCCGACGCCACCGGGCGCTACCTGCCGCTCGCGTGCACCCTGAACGCGACGAAGGTGACGGACGTGTTCGCGCGCGTGCTCGGCATGGACCGCGCGGCGTTCGAGGCGGCCGCGCTCGCGGCGCCGCCCGGCGCGAACGGCGTGGTCCTCGTGCCGTACCTCGACGGCGAGCGGACGCCGAACCGGCCCGGCGCGACCGGGGCGCTCCGCGGGCTGCGCTCCGACCTCGCGCCGGGGTCGATCGCGCGCGCGGCGTTCGAGGGGGTGGCGTGCGGGCTGCTCGAAGCGCTCGACGCGTTCGCGGGCGCGGGCGTCGCGACCGACGGGCGGCTCCTCCTCGTCGGCGGCGGCGCGCGGTCGGCCGCGTACCGCCGGGTGGTGGCCGATCTCGCCCAGCGGACGCTGGTCGTGCCGCGCGACGACGAGCTCGCGGCCGCGGGGGCGTGCGTCCAGGCGGCCGCGGTGCTCCACCGGCGCGCCCCCGAGGACGTCGCGCGCGCGTGGGGTCTCGGCGCGGGCGACGAGGTCGCGCCCGACCCGCGCGTCGACGCCGCCGCCGTGCGCGCCGCGTATCGCGCGAGCGCGGCGTATCCGGACTGAGAGGCCCCCTCAGCGCGGCGGGCGGCCCGCGGCGTCGGCCGCGACGCGCTTGGCGGCGAGGAGGCGCACGACCTCGCCGACGAGCGCGGCGCCGAGGATTGGCTTGGTCATGAAGGCGTCGCAGCCGGCGGCGAGGGCCGTGGCGTCGATGCGGTCGTGCGTGGGCTCGCCGACCGCGAGGAGCGCGAGGTCGCTGGCGGCGTCGGAGGCGCGGATGCGGCGCGCCACCTTGAAGCCGTCGATGCCGGGGCACCCGAGGTCGAGGACGACGGCGTGCGGGCCGAACCGCGCGACCTTCTCGATCGCGCTCGCGCCGTCGACGGCCTCGAGCACCATGAACCCGGCCGCCGCGAGCTCGGACGAGTAGGCCTCGCGGAGCTCCGCGTTCGCCTCCACGACGAGGACGAGCGGACCCTTGGCCCGTACGCCGGAGTTCGGTCTCGGAGGCGGGTTTCCGAGGGACATGGCAGCGCGAAACGTAGCAGCCAGGGCGAGGAGCGGCCACGCCGCGGCCCCATCCCGGCGACGCTCGAGCTCTCAGCGCGGCGCGTCGGCGCTCGGCTGCAAGGGCGAGGGCGGCGTCGCCGGCGCCTTCGAGATCTTGTCCGGGTCGCCGAGGAACTCGAAGTGCATCGTGTCCTTCAGCACGTCGTGCCCCAACCAGTAGAAGCCGAAGCGTTCGAAGGCGTGCACCCAGCACTCGGGCATCGCCATGTGGTCGTACTCGCTCTTGCCCTTCCGCTTGCACGCGGGCGCGTCGTTCCACGGGGGCACGCAGCCGCAGCAGGTGTTGAGGTCGGGGTCGACGTCGATCGCGATGCCGTAGACGTGGTTCGTGACCTCGCCGCCCCGGTAGGTGTTGTGGTCGCGGATGCCGGCGAGGGCGTGCGGCGTATAAGGATGGTCGGCGCACACGGCCTTGATCTCGGCCTCGACGCAGGCGAGGGCGGGCGCGACCTTGCGGTGCATGCGCACGGGCAAGCCCATGAACCTCGTCGTCACGAGCTGCTTCGTGGAAGGCTCGGCGCCGGGCCCCGGGCGGCCGAAGCCCTTGTAGTACCCGTACTGGTCGGTGCGGTACTGGATCGCCCGCTCGTTCCCGCCGTGCTCCTTCAAGAAGTTCCCGCGGATGAGGAAGTCCTGCGGCGCCTGGTCGCTGCACGCGCTCGGCGTCTCGGTGGGCGCCGGAGGCTCGACCGACACGCGCGCCTCAGGCGCCGGTCCGGAGGCCGCGGAGGGAGGCGCCGAGGCGGCGGCGGCGCCGGACTCGGGGGACGATTGGCCGGCGTCCGCGGGGGCGCTGCCCTCGGCGGACGGCGCGGCGCTCGCTGAAGCCGCCGGACTCTCCGGAGCGGCCGGCGTGACAGGCACGGGCACGGATGCCGCACATGCAGCTCCCCCGGCGAGCGTGGCGAGGGCGGCGGCGAAAAGCGTTCTCCTCATGAGGACCCCCTTTCTACACAGAGCGCCGAGGCCTGGCACGCACGGCGATTTCCCGCATGGCCTGGGTTTCGCACCGGCACACCTCAGAGGCTCTGCCCGGCGAACTGGCGAAAATTTCGCAATGCGTTGTCGCCGAACGCCGTCTTGTGGGGCCCGATTCACGTGGGCCCCGTTGCCGCTTGGAACCTAAAGATGAACAGCCGCGCAGAAGAGCTGAGCTGGGCCCTCCCGGTCCCGGGCGACACCATCGCCGGGAAGTACGTCATCGAGAGCCCGTGCGGTCGCGGCGGACTCGCCGTCGTCTTCTCCGCGATGCACCGCGAGCTCGATCGCCGGGTGGCGATCAAGATGCTGCTGCCCGAGTGGTCCAACGACCAGGAGGTCGTCGAGCGCTTCCTCCGCGAGGGGTGCGCCGCGACCCGCATCCATAGCGAGCACGTCGTCCGCGTCTTCGACGTCGGCACGCTCGAGAGCGGCGCGCCGTATCTCGTGCTCGAGTACCTCGAGGGCCACAACCTCGACGAGGTGGTGACGCGCTGGGGCCCGGTGACCGTCCCGACCGCGGTCGACTGGGTGCTCCAGGCCGCGGAGGCGATCGCGGAGGCGCACTCCGTCGGCGTCGTGCACCGCGACATCAAGCCCGCGAACCTCTTCCTCACGCGGCGCGCCGACGGCAGCGGCTGCGTGAAGGTCATCGACTTCGGCCTCTCGAAGCTCCTCGACGCGCGGAGCTCGCGCGTCGGCCCGAAGATCACCCTGCCCACCGACGTCATGGGCTCTCCGCACTACATGGCGCCCGAGCAGCTCCGCGCGACGCGCGACGTCGACGAGCGCGTCGACATCTGGGCCCTCGGGGCGGTGCTCCACGAGCTCATCTCGGGCCGGCCGCCGTTCGGCGGCAACACGGTCCCCGAGATCTGCGCCTCGGTGCTCACGCAGCCGCCCGAGCCGCTCGTCTCGTCCCGCGGCGAGGTGTCGCCGCTGCTCGTGCGGGCCGTGCTGCGCTCGCTCGAGAAGGACCCGCGCGCCCGCTTCTCGAACGTCGCCGAGCTCGCGTACGCCATCGTGCCCTTCGGCACGCCGGCCGCGCGCACGTCCTTCGAGCGCATCTCGCGCGTGGCCGTCGCCGTCGCCGGCCAGCCGGTGCCGCCGAACGAGCCGACCCCCATGCCGCCGCGCGCGATGCCCCCGGCCGAGGAGGCGATGGTCCGCATGTCGTGGCCGGTCGACGAGCCGGCCGCCGAGACGAAGAGCTATCCGGACGTGAGGCGCTGGCGGCGATTGGGGGTGCCCGCGCGCGTGGTCCTCGGGTCGCTGCTCATGCTCGCGGGGCTCGGCGCCGGCCTGTTCATGTTCATGTACGAGAGCGTCCACGGCAGCGAGCCGCACCTCTTCGGCGTGACCGCCCCGCAGGGCCCCGCCCCGCAGGTTCAGGACCCCCGGCCGGCGGCGCCCGCCGCCAGCCCGCAGCCGGTCGCCCCCGCGCCTCCGCCCGCCGCGCCAGCGTGGCAGCCCCCCGCGCCGGCCGCGCCTCCCGCCCCGGCGGCGCAGCCGACGGCGGCGGCTCCTCAGCCTCTGCCCGCCGCCCACCCGCGGCCGCGCGCGCTGCCCGCGCCCGCGCCGGCCCCGCACGCGATGGAACGCGTGGCCCCCGCCCCGCGCCCCCTCGCCATCGCGCGACCGACGCGCGATCGCGATGCGGTCCCGCCGCGCCTGACCGCGCCTCTCGATTCCGCCGGACGATCCGCCCGCGCCCGAGAAGCCTCTGCTCGACTCGAACCCGCAGCCCACCACGGGAGACGACCTCTTCGACGGTCGCAAGTGACGCATGCTTCTCCGCCGACTTCGCTGGTTCCCCGCCGTCGCCCTGGCCTTCGTCCCCGCGCTCGCCACGTCGCCCGCGCGCGCCGGCGAGCCCGCGGCCGCGCAAGACCTCTTCGACCAGGGCAAGCAGCTCATGTCGGCCGGCCGCTACACCGAGGCGTGCTCCCGGTTCGACGAGAGCCAGCGCGCCGACCCCGGGCTCGGCACCCAGTTCCACCTCGCCGACTGCTGGCAGCACGTCGGGCGCACCGCCAGCGCCTGGGCCGCCTTCCGTGACATCGAGTCGCAGGCCCACACGCGCGGCGAGACCGCCCGCGAGCGCGTCGCCCGCGAGCGCGCCCAGGCCCTCGAGCCGTACCTCGCGAAGCTCGTCATCGCGCCGCACGGCGCGTCCGAGACCCCCGGCCTCGTCATCCGCCGCGACGGCGCCGAGATCGGCCGCGACCAGTGGAACACCCCGGTGCCCGTCGACCCCGGCCCGCACACCGTCGCGATCTACGCGCCGGGAAAGCAGCCGTGGGGCACGGGCGTCGAGGTCCCCGCGTTCGCCGGCGTGACCACGGTCGACCTCCCGCCCCTCGCCGACTTCGCCGACGTGCCGGCCGTCGCGGTCGTGCCGCCGCCGGGGCCGGTGTCTCCGGGCGTGGCCGTGGTCCCTCAGCCCCTCCCCGTCCCCGCCGCGCGCATCCCGGAGCCGGGCGTGACGTCGGCGATGCCCGAGAGCGGCCCCGTCGAGGCGGAGACGACGATTGTCTCGCGCGGCGGCCCGCAGAAGGCCGTGGGCTGGCTGCTCGTCGGCGCCGGCGTCGCGGCGATTGGCGCGGGCGCGTACTTCACCGCGCTCTACTTCGACAACCGCCACTCCTCCGACCCCAACTGCCCCGGCGACGCGTGCAACCCCGTCGGCGCGCAGCAGCGGCACGACGCGACCAACGACGGGCGCGCGGCGATCATCACCGGCGGCTCGGGCCTGGTCTCGCTCGTGATTGGTAGCGTCCTCGCCGCGACGGCGCCCGGGCCCGTCGCCGTCACCAGGAGCGCGGGCAAGATCGAGGTCGAGCCGGTGCTCGATCCACGCGAAGGCGGCCTCCGTATTCGCGGCGTGTGGTGATCGGCGCGCCGCTTCCGCGGTGATGCCGCAGGCGCGCCCCCGGCCAGCGCGTCGCGCACGGTCGCGTTATGCTCGAGCCCGGGCATGGCGAAGAGTCACTTTCTCATCAAGAGCGAGCCGTACAAGTTCTCGTTCGACCAGCTGATCGCCGACGGGCGCGCGGCTTGGGACGGCGTGAGGAACTTCGAGGCGAGGAACAACCTGCGCGCGATGAAGAAGGGCGACCTCTGCCTCTACTACCACTCGAACGAGGGCAAGGCGGTCGTCGGCATCGCGCGCGTGGCCCGCGAGGCGTACCCCGACCCGACGGCGAAGGGCGAAGACTGGAGCGTGGTCGACGTCGAGCCCGTGCGGGCGCTCGCGCGTCCGGTCGGGCTCGACGAGTTGCGGGCGAGCCCCGTGCTGTCCAAGATGATGATGCTGCGGCGGCCGCGCCTCTCGGTGGTGCCGGTCACCGGCGAGGAGTTCGAGGCCGTGCTCGACCTCGCGAAGAAGAAGCCCCGCTGATCCGGGGAACGCCCCGATGTTTCCCACCCGGTTCCAGAACCTGACCGGCGCGCGCGCGCGCTTCGGCGATTGCGCGGACAGGCTCGGCGCATGGCTCGGACGGGTCGACCCGCTGGCCGACGCGGTGGTCGAGGCGATTGAGGCGATGCCGCCCGGAGAGGGCTGGGCGCTCTTTCGCCGGGCCGCGAGCCAGGGCATCGCGAACGCGCCCGGCGCGCCCGAGGCGCTGCGGGCGCTGTTCGCGTCCGTCGAGCGGGTGCCGCTGTGGGTCGACTGGGAGCAGCTCGATTGCGGCGGGTCCGTGCTCCTCCGCGCCGGGCCGCTCGGGGGGATCGTGCTCGGGGTGAAGGCGCTCGTGCTCGGGTACGCGTCGCCCGCGGGGAACAAGCCCCTCGTCTTCAGCGGCCGGCTCGAGGAGCAGGCGGGCCGCCGGCTGAACGAGACGGCGCGCTTCGTCCAGGCCACCATCGCGCCCGGGGGCATACGGCCGCACGCGCCCGGCTGGCAGCTCACGCTCAACGTCCGCCTCATCCACGCGCAGGTGCGGCGCATGATCCTGAAGAGCGGCCGGTGGGACGCGGCGGCGTGGGGCGCGCCGATCAACCAGCACGACGAGCTCGGGACCTCCCTCCTCTTCTCGATCATCGTGCTCGAGGGCCTGCGGCAGCTCGGCGCGCGCATCGGGCCGGGCGAAGCGGAGGCGTACATGCAGCTCTGGCGCTGGTCGGGCTGGCTGATGGGCATCGACCTCGAGCTCCTGCCGGCGACCGAGGCCGAGGGCCGGCGGCTCGGCGAGATCATCGCGGCGACCCAGGGCGATCCCGACGAGGACTCGCGCCGCCTCACCGAAGCCTTCTTCGGCGCCGGCGCCCGCGAGGCGAAGACCCCCGAGGAGCAGGCGCGCGCCCGGCGCATCCGGCGCTTCAGCACGGGGATGTGCCGCGCGCTCATCGGCGACGAGGTGGCCGACAAGCTCGCCATCGCGCCGAGCTCCTGGCGCCGCGTCGTGCCGCTCGCCTCCCGCCTCATCGCGAGCCTCGAGCTCGTGCGCGAGGCCTCCCCCTTCGGCGACGGCCCTGCCCTCCGGGCCGGCGCGCGCTACTGGGACCGCGTCGTCGAGCTCGGCCTCGCCGGCGCGATCACCGAGCTCGCCCTCCCCCATCGCCTGCACGCGGCCTGATCTGCCCGGGCCGCCCGGAGCCGCGCAGACCGCCCGGAGCCGCTCGGGCTGCGCGGTGGCTACAGGCAACGGACTTCAGGCTACAGGCCTTCCCTCGGACTGTAGCCTGTAGTCTGCAGCCTGTAGCCCCTCGCCTTCCCCAGCGCGGGTTTGCTCAGCGGGTCATGGTCGTGCCGCACTGGCCGGGCGTGCCGCCGCCGCCGCACGTCGCGGGCGGCGCGCAGGTGCCGCAGCTCGCCGTGACGCCGCCGCAGCCGTCGCCGGTCACGCCGCAGTTCACGTTCTGCTGCGCGCACGTGAGCGGCACGCAGTCGGTCAGAGAGCCGCACTGGCCGGCCACGCCGCCGCCGCCGCACTCCGTAGGCGGCGGGCAGCCGCCGCAGCCGCCGGCGATTCTCGTTGCCGCACCCGTCGGCCGCCGGGCCGCACGTGATGTTCTGCTGCTGGCAGGACATCGGCGTGCACCCGTTGCCGGGCGGCGGGCTCGTCGACGATGTCGGCGGCCCGCACACGCCGGGCGTGCCGGCGCCGCCGCAGGTCTGACCGGTCGGGCAGCTCCCGCAGCCTCCGGCGATGAGGTTCCCGCACGTGTCGCCGGCCGGCCCGCAGGAGATGCCCTGCGCCTGGCACGTCTTCGGGACGCAGGAGCTCGGCGGCGAGCTCGGGACGCACGAGGCGAGGTCCCAGATCATGTACTCGAGGATGCGCTCCTGCGGCGTCAGCGCGTTCGTGTCGCACTCGCTGGGGAACGTCGTGCCGTTCGACTGGGTGCCGTTCACGTGGAAGTCGCTGTAGATCGCGTGCCCGCACTGCCCGGACTGGCCGATCGGCATGTCGAACGTGAAGTGCAGGAGCATCTGGCTCGGGTCGCCGGCCGCGGGCGCCGGGTCGACCCCGTCGATCCACTCGCTCGAGGCGCCGAGCACCTTGTCGACGTCGTGGCGCCCCGACTGGATCGTCACCGTGGGGTTCGCGGGCACCGCGCCGCCGGGGTTGCTCCCGTCGAGCGCGCCCACCAGGTTCAGCCACTTCACGAAGAGGCCCGGGTTCGACGTCGGCACGCCCGCGCTCACGCTGCCCGTGAAGGGCTGGCCCGTGGGGATCGGGTTCGTGTCGTTCTGGTCGGCCTTCGGGTCCCACTGCGCGGTGCCGTTGAGCACCCCGTTGCCCTGGAGCCACGAGTAGCTGTAGTGCGTCGCGAAGAAGCGCCCGCCGGAGTTGCCGTACGAGATGAGGTTCCCGAGCTCGGCGGCGCTCTTGGTGAAGGCGTCGCCCCAGCACGGCAGGAGGATCTGGTCGTACATCATGTACGTGCCGTTCGCGGCGCCGGCGGTGGCGCCGGTGCCCATGAGCACAGTCTCGTCCTCCTGGGGGGCGAGCGTGGAGCCCGGGCCGATCGCGCCGAACTCCGCCGCCTGCGTGCTCGTGTAGATGTGGACGCGCCCCGGCTTCGGGGTGGTTCCGCTGGCCGTCTCGGCGGCCCACGTCGGGTACGAGGTGAACTCGGCCTGCGAGACGCCCATCTTCAAGAGGACGCACTCGATTCGAGTCGTACGAGCCCGTGGAGATGGCCGTGAGCGGGATGTCGCCCTCGGCCGACGTCGACGGCAGGTTCAGGTCGCCCGACTCGTTTTGCGCGCAGGCGGTCGCGATGGAGATCTGGAACTCGCGGCGCCACCGCCCGAGCTGGATGACGACCGGGATCTTGTCGGTGCTGCTCGCGCTCACAGGGACGCCGCTGAGCGTGAACGTCCCGTCGAAGTTCGTGGTGGTCGAGACGAGCGGGTCGCCGGTGACGTCGGCCCCGCACGACTGGCACTGCACCATCGGATGGTTCGGATCGGAATCGAACGCCGAGATGCCCTTCTGCGGGATGTAGACGAGGACGCCGGGCACGGGATCGGGCGTGCCCGCCGGCACCCACTTCGTCGTCCCCTCCTGCAAGCCCGCCCGCACCGTGCCGTGCAGCGTCGTGGTCTTCCCGGCCGTGCAGCTCGGGACCTTCGTGCAGACGCCCGTGCACGGCGGGGCGCCGCAGACGTTGGGCTGGTTCACGCCGCAGCTTTGCCCGGTGGGGCACGTGCCCGTGCCGCACGGGCCGATCATCCCGCCGCACCCGTCGCCCGCGTACCCGCAGTTGTACTTGAGGCTCGCGCACGTGGCCGGGACGCACGCGTGCGCTCCGGCGTCGCTGCGGCCGCCGCCCGCGTCCTTGATGCCCCCGTCGAGCGCGCCGCCGCACCGCTCGGGCCCGCCGCCGCCGCAGAAGTTACCGCCGCTGCACGCGGTCGACCCGCAGTCGATGATGTTTCCGCAATTGTCGAGCGCCTTGCCGCAATCAAAGCCCAGGTCGCTGCAAGACTTCGATGTACATGAAACGACGCCGCCGTCCGCCGCTCTATTCGGATTTCCGCATTTACTGAATCCGCCCACACCGCACTTCTCGTCCGTCGGACACGAGCCGCAGTCGATGGTGTTGCCGCAGCCGTCGCCGTTGATGCCGCACTCGTAGCCGCGGGCCGCGCAGGTGAGGGGCGTACAGTCGTTGCCGGAGCCCGCGTCCTCGGAGAACGAGCCGCCGCCGAATACGTCGGACGCGGAAGCGTCCGCGCTGCCCGTACCGTTGTCGTTGGTGCCGCACGCAGCGGCGAAGACGAGGAGGCCGCCCGCGAAGGCCGCGAGCGAAGCGATCGAGAAAACCCTGCCCGCGTGGAGCGCGAACATGCGGCAACTACCTTTCGTAGAAGGCGCGCGGAGGCCGCCGCGCCAATGGGCGCAGTATGCTGAGCGCGCGTTACCCGCGCAATGGTCGCGACGCGACAATCGCCGTCGTCGCAACGTGCAAATCGCTCAATGCCGATGACGATGGTGGTCGTCGAGCCCGTGCGGGTGCGCGTGCGTGGTCCGCTCGTGGAGATGCTCGTGCGAGTGATCGTGGGCGTGCGCGCCGGCCGCGTGGGCGTGCTGGTGGTGAGGATCGTCGTGCGAGTGCGCATGGCTGTGCGCAATCGCGTCGTGCGTGTGCGGGTGCTCGTGGTGCTCGGTGAGGTGCAGCCACAGGCCGGCGAGGAAGAGCGCGCCCGCCGCCGCGGTGGACGCGCCCGACGCACGCTGGCCGAGCGCGCACGCGAGCGCGGCGCCGACGAAGGGCGCCGCCGCGAAGATCGAGCCCGTGCGGGCCGCGCCGATGCGCCGCTGCGCGCCGAGGTAGAGCATGAGGCTCGCGCCAACTCCGATGGCGCCGCACGCCGCGAGCGCCGCCGCGGGACCCGCGGCCGGCATCGGCTCGCGCGCCACGAGCGACAGGGCGAGCGACGCCGACCCGCCGAGCGAACCCTTCGCGAAGACGACGCGCGCCGCGCTGCGATCGGCGAGCGGCTTGCCGACGACGTTGTCGGCAGCCCAGCCGAGCGTGGCGAGGGCGATCGCCAGGATGCCCAGGAGGCCGCCGGGCCCGGCGGCCGCGGCCGTCCACGACGCGTCGCGGGCGAGGAGGATCGCCCCACCCGCCGTCATCGCGAGCAGGGCGACGGCGACGCGACGCCCGATTGGCTCGGCCCAGACGACGCGCGCGAGGAGCACGGTGAAGACGGCCTCGAGGTTCAGGAGGAGCGCGGCGGCCACGCCGCTCGTGCGCTGGAGGCCCCACGCGAGGGCCACCGGCGCGGCCACGGCGCCGAGGAAGGCCACCGCGAGGAGGCGCGGGAGGTCCGTCCGCTGGAGGCGCGCGTCCTCGTCGTGCGCGCCGTCGTCTTCTTGGCGGCCCGGACCGAGCACGACCCACGCGCCGGAGAACGCCGCCGCGCCGCCATAGAGGAGGGCCGCGGTCACGAACGGCCCGGCTCCGCGCCCGAACCACTGGACGAGCGGCGCCACCGCGCCGAAGGCCAGCGCCGCGAGGAGCGCGAGAGCTCCCCCGGCGGTCATGCGGCGGTGGCGACGGGAGAGAGCGCGAGCGCCTGCTTCAGGCGGTCGGCGATGAGCTTCATCATGTCTTCGGCGGCGTCGATGGCGCCCGCCGTGTTCAGGAAGCCGTGCATCAGGCCCTCGGCGCAGACCGACTCGACCTTCGCGCCCGCGGCGGCCATGCGGTCGGCGTAGGCGCGGCCTTCGTCGCGGAGCGGGTCGAAGCCCGCCGTGACGACGAGGGCCGGCGGGAGACCCGAGACGTCCTGCTCGAAGAGCGGCGAGGCGCGCGGGTCGCTCTCGAGCTTGGGGTCGGGGAGGTAGTTTTGACGGAACCAGAGGATGGTCGGCTCCGGCAAGAAGAAGCCCTCGCGGAAGTACTTGTGCGACGGGAGCGCGCGCGTCAGGTCCGTGCACGGATAGACGAGGAGCTGGAAGGCGGGCCGCAAGGGCGCGCCCCGGAGGGCGAGCGCCACGAGGGCCGCGAAGTTCCCGCCGGCGCTGTCGCCCCCGACCGCCACGGCGGACGGGTCGACGCCGAGGGTGGCGGCGTTCTGGAGGACCCAGCGCGTCGCGGCGACGGCGTCGTCGACGCCGGCCGGGAAGCGGTGCTCGGGCGCGAGGCGGTAGTCGATCGAGGCGACGATCACGCCCGCCCGGCTCGCGAGCGCCCGGCAGACGCTGTCGTGCGACTCGATGGAGCCGAGCACGAAGCCCCCGCCGTGGAAGAAGACGAGGCCGGGCGCCTTGCCGCCGCGCGCGGCGGCAGGCGTGTAAATGCGTGCGCGGCGCGGCCCTTCGGCGCCCGGGAGGGTGCGGTCGATTGTCGCGACGTCGCTCGCCCCGCCGAGGCGGAGCAGGTCGCCCGTGTGATCGAGGAGGCGGCGCCCTCCGGCGACGCCCCGCTCGTGCAGCTCGGGCTGCCGCGAGAGGCGCATGAGACCGAGGAGCACCTGTCCTTGCACGTCGAGCTCGTAACCTTCCGGCGACATGACGCGCGGGCCGGCGGCGGCGCGGAGGAGCGTCCGGGGCGCCTTCAGAATCGACATCGCGGCGGCGCGTTCGAGGCGTGAGCGAAGGGTCATGCGGGCCATTATGATCGAACTCTCGATGACTTGGCATGTGCTCGTCCCCGATGCGATGCGCGCGGCGAGCTGGCTCGCCTGGGCCGTCGCGTTCTCGTTGATTCCCCTCGTGCTCGTCCGGCGCAAGGAGCCGGCGGCCACGATGGCGTGGATCCTCGTGCTCGTCTTTCTGCCCGCGGTCGGGGCGTTCCTCTTCCTCCTCTTCGGGCGCGACCGGGTGCGGCTGCCGGCGCGGCGCAAGCGAGAGCTCGACGCGGTCGTCCGGGCGCAGGTCGCCGCGGCCCGGCACGAGGCGGTCGACGCGGACCGGACCTCGAACCTGCGCGTCGTGTCGGTGAGCCCGCTGGAGCAGGCGCTCTTCCGCATCGGTCAGAAGCTCACGCACCTGCGCGCGACCGGCGGGAACAAGGTCGACGTGCTCGTCGAGGGGCAGACCACGTACGACGCGCTCGGCGCGGCCATCGACGGCGCGCGGCACCACGTGCACGCGCAGTACTACCTCATCCGCAACGACGCGACGGGCGCCTGGTTCCGCGATCGGCTCGTCGCCGCGGCGATGCGCGGCGTGAAGGTGCGGCTGCTCCTCGACGGCTTCGGCTGCTGGGCGCTCGGTCGCGGCTGGCGCCGTCCGCTGCACAGGGCGGGCGTCTCGGTGGCCGAGTTCCTGCCGATGCGGAGCGCCCTCTTGCAGCCGGTGAACCTCCGCAACCACCGGAAGATCGTCGTCGTCGACGGCGAGACCGGCTTCACCGGCGGGTTCAACATCGGCGACGAGTACAAGGGCAACATGCCCGGCGTGGGCACGTGGCGCGACGTGCACCTGCGCATCGAGGGGCCCGCGACGGTCGAGCTCCAGCGCGTCTTCTTCCAGGACTGGGCGTTCGCGACCAGCGAGCCGATCGACCCGCGCGACTACTTCCCCCAGGACCCCGCGCCGAAGGGCGACGCGAAGATCGCGATCGTGACGAGCGGCCCCGACACGCGCACCGAGGCGATCCACCGCATGTTCTTCGGCGCGATCGTGGGCGCGACGCGGGAGGTCGTGATGACGACCCCGTACTTCGTGCCGACCGAGTCGCTGACGGTCGCGATGGAGCTCGCGGCGATGCGCGGCGTCGACCTGAAGCTCGTGCTCCCGGCCCACTCGAACCACGAGGTCACGTTCCAGGCGGGGCGCAGCTTCTACTCGGACCTCTTGCGCGCCGGGGTCGACATCCGCGAGTACCAGCCGGGCATCGTGCACGCGAAGACGCTCGTCGCCGACTCGCAGGTGTCGCTCGTCGGCAGCGCGAACATGGACCTGCGGAGCTTTCGCCTGAACTTCGAGGTGCACGCGCTCGTGCACGAGACGGCGACCGCCACGCGCCTCCGCGAGGTGTTCGAGGACGACCTGCAGAACAGCCGGCGCGTCGAGTACGAGGCGTGGGAGGCGCGCCGCTGGACGAACCGCGTGAAGGAAGGCGCCGCGCGCCTGGTCTCACCGCTCCTCTAGAGGAAATTTTTCTTCTCGTCTACGGCGCGCGGACGGACTCGATCATCTTGTCGAACTCGCCCTCGGCGGCGTGCACCGTCGCGCTCGGGCCGGTGAGCTTGAAGAACCAGAGGCCGCTCGGCGCCTCGACGATCGCGCCGACGAGGCGCGCGTTGGTCTCGGTCGAGGGGGCGGCGGCGGCGCCCGGCATCATCATGGGGTGGTACGCGCCGGCCACCTCGACGCGGGTGACGGTCATGCCGCCCGCGCGCGACGATGTCTTCTTGGGGGGCGACGTGAGCGGGTTGAACTGCCGCACCCAGCGGTCGACGTTGTCGTCGATGCTGCCGCCCTGCCGCGGGCCGAACGTGATGACCGTGCAGTCGGCGTCGCTGCCGTCGCCCGGCGCGCGCGGGATGCCGTATTCGGCGGCGCGCATGGGGCTCGACGGCGGACGGCGATGCCAGCGAGGCGGGTCGTCCCACCGCAGGCCCTGGGCCGGCGAGGGCGGGCTCGATGCGTGGGGCAGCGCGGACGGCGCGACCGGGGCCACGGAGGGGGCCAGGGGTGGCGCGAGAGACGGTGGCGCTTGGGGCACGGCCGAATCGGCGGCGCGCGGCGCGCCGGCCTCCGAACTCGGCGTGACTTGCTCGTCCGGAGCGCGCGAGCAATGCGCGGCCGAGAGCCCGAGCGCGAGCGCGCCCACACGCGAAAATCGTCGAAAGAGGAGCCTGCCCATGCGGAGTTCCAAGGTGCGTGCCACTTTAGTCCTCGATGAGCGCAGGGCGAGACGTGGCGGGCCCGTCGTTGACCGCTCGTAGCATCGATCGTAATTGCCCGTCTCCAGGCATGCCGCCTCCGAACGACGCATGGCGCACCCTCGTCTTCGACGAGATCCTCGACGCCGTCCTCGTCACGAACGACGAGCGGCGCTTCGTGGACGCCAACACGGCGGCCTGCGCCCTCTTCGGCCTGCCGGCCGGCGAGCTCGTGGGGAGGCGCATCGAGGAGGTGACGGAGGTCCCCGAGGCCGAGTCGGTCGAGACGTGGCGGCGGTTCCTCGCCCTCGGGCACGACACCGGCGAGTTCCGCCTGAAGCGGCCCGACGGCTCGGTGGTGACGGTCGAGTACCGCGCCCGCGCGAACGTCGGCCCCGGCATCCACGTCGCCATCCTGCGCGACGCCACGGCGCGCGTGGCCATCGGGCGAAAGCTCGTCGACTCGGGCGCGCGCGCCGAGCGCCTCCAGGAGATGGCCTCGAAGCTCGTCGAGGCGGCCACCGTCGGCGAGGTGTTCAATCTCGTCGCCAAGCGCGGCGCCGAGCAGCTCGGCATCAAGCGCGCGTGGATGGCGATGCTCGACCGCAAGGCGGGCCGGCTGGTCGACGTGCGGTACGCGGGGCCCGCGAACGACGCGTCCGGGACGCTCCAGGCCATCCCGCTCACCGCGCCCGTGCCGCTCGCCGCGGCCGCGCGCGACTGCCGGGCGATCTTCGTCGAGACGCCCGAGCAGGCCGCGGATCACTGGCCCGCCGCGGCGCGGATGTTCTCGCCGGCGAACCTCGCCCTCGCGGCCGCCCCGCTCATGGTCCGCAAGGTGGCCATCGGCGCCATCCTCATCGGCTACGACCGCCCGCACGTGTTCGACGAGGGCGAGCGCGCCTTCATCCAGGCGATGGCGCAGCTCTGCGCGGCGGCCGCCGACCGCGAGGCCGCGCACCGCACGCTGCAGGACAGCGAGCGCGCGCACCGCTTCCTCGCGGACGCGGGGGTCGCGCTGGCGCAGTCGCTCGACGAGGTCGACACGCTCCGCAACGTGGCCGAGCTCGCGATCGGCTCGTTCGCCGACTGGTGCTGGGTCGACCTGCGCGACACGGCGACCGGCGAGATCGTGCGCGTGGCCATCGCGGGGTCGCGCCAGAGCCGGCCGGCCATCGGGGACGCGCACGACGTCGGGCCCGCCCCGTTCAAGCCGGGTCCGGAGTATCCGGCGCTCCGCGCGCTGCGCGAGGGCGAGCCGATCCTGGTGCGCGACTTCGACGAGGCCACGTGGCGCAGCGTGATGGCCGGCGACCCGCGGCTCGCCTGGGAGCCGGCGCCGCGATCGGTGATGGCGGTGCCGCTGCGGGCGCGCGGCGAGAGCTTCGGCGCGCTGACGCTCGCGCGCAACGACGCCTCGCGCCGGTACGACGAGCGGGACCTCCAGTTCGCGATGGAGGTCGGGCGGCGCGCGTCGGTGGCGATCGAGAACGCGCGGCTCTACGCGACGGCGCGCCGCGACCGGGCGGCGGCCGAGGAGGCGAGCCGCGCGAAGGACCAGTTCCTCGCGGTGCTCGGGCACGAGCTCCGCAACCCGCTCGCGCCGATCGCGACGGCCCTCCGGCTGATGTCGCTGCGCGCCGGCAACACGTGCACCTCCGAGCGCGCGATCATCGAGCGCCAGGTGCAGCACATGACGCGGCTCGTGGACGACCTGCTCGACGTGTCGCGCATCACGCGCGGCAAGGTGGAGCTGCGGCGGCGGCCCATCGAGATCGCCGACGTGATCGCCAAGGCGCTCGAGATCGCGAGCCCGGCGCTCGAGCAGAAGCAGCACCGCCTGGTGGTCGACGTACCGACCACCGGCCTCACCGTGAACGGCGACACGGGTCGGCTCGCGCAGGTCTTCGCGAACCTGCTCACGAACTCCGCCAAGTACACGCCGCCGTACGGCGACGTGTACGTCCGCGCCGCGGCCGACCACCGCGTCGTCCGCGTCAGCGTGCACGACACGGGCATCGGCATCGCGCCCGACGTGCTGCCGCAGGTCTTCGAGGTCTTCGTGCAGGGGGCGCGGCGCGACGCGGTGCGGGCGGGGCTCGGCCTGGGCCTCGCGATCGTGCGCAGCCTGACCGAGCTGCACGGCGGGCGCGTCGAGGCGCGGAGCGCGGGCCTGAACCAGGGCAGC
Organism: uncultured delta proteobacterium; assembly: GCA_963797395.1. Classification (GTDB taxonomy): domain Bacteria; phylum Myxococcota_A; class Polyangia; order Polyangiales; family Polyangiaceae; genus Palsa-1150. The sequence continues at coordinate 27,811 of CAWCPA010000006.1, read as the reverse complement.
GAGTTCGTCGTCGAGCTCCCGCTGCTCGAGAGCGTCACCCGCGACCCGGCGCGGCCGACGCCGCGCGACCACCCGTCGCCGGTCACGCGGCCGCTGCGCGTCCTCATCGTCGACGACAACGTCGACGCGGCCGAGATGCTCGCCGAGTGGCTGGGCGCGATCGGCCACGAGGTGCGCGTCGCGGCCGACGGCCCGACGGCCCTCGAGATCGCGGGCCCCTTCGTGCCCGAGGTGGCGCTCCTCGACATCGGCCTGCCCGTCATGGACGGCTACGAGGTCGCGCGCCGCCTCCGCGAGCTCGGGGGCTGCACGACCACCCGCCTCATCGCCCTCACCGGCTACGGGCAGGAGTCCGACCACGACCGCTCGCGGCGGGCCGGCTTCGAAGACCACCTGGTCAAGCCCGTCGACCTCGACGCCATCACCCAGGCCGTCGCCTTCCCCGCGCGCAAGAGCTGAGCTGGGCTGGGGCGGTCTCTCTCTCGGGCTGTAGCCTGAAAGCCTGTAGCCGATTGCGCGGCCCACGCGATTGGTCGGCTCAGGCGGCGATGCGCGCCGTCGCGGCGCCCAGGATGGCCAGGCAGCCCTCGAGGGAGTCGCACTGGTTCAGCTCCTGGCGGAGGGCGGCCGCGCCCGGGAGGCCCTTGAGGTAGCCGGAGAGGTGGCGGCGCGTGCAGTGGACGCCGAAGGGCTCTCCGCGCTGGGCGACGTTCGCGACGAGGTGCTCGCGGCAAAGCTCGAGGCGCTCGGCCGCGGTGGGCGGCGGGAGGTCTTCGCCGCGATCGAGGAGGGCGCGCGCTTCGCGGAAGATCCAGGGGTGCTCGATCGCGCGGCGGCCGACCATGACGCCCGCGCAGCCCGTGGTGCGGAGGGCGCGATCGGCGTCGGCCGCGGTGCGAATGTCGCCGTTGACGATGACGGGGATGCTCACGACCTCCCGGGCGCGGGCGGCCCACGACCAGTCGGCGGCGCCCGAGTGCCCCATCTGCGCGGTGCGGCAGTGGATTGTGAGCGCCGCCACCCCCGCGTCCTCGAGGCGCCGCGCGAGGTCGACGATGGGCATGTGCGACTCGGGGCCGAGGCCGATGCGGGTCTTGACCGTCACGGGCACCGAGACGCCCGACGCGGTGAGGCGCGCCATCTCGACCATCGCGGTCGGGTCGCGCAGCCAGCCCGCCCCGGCGCCGCGCCCGGCGATCTTCGGGACCCAGCAGCCGCAGTTGATGTCGATGAAGAGCGGCTCGGCCTGCTCGGCGAAGCGCGCGGCCTCGGCGAGGCGCTCGGGGTTGGCCCCGTAGATCTGGATGCCGGTGAGCTCGTCGTCGTCGGCGAGCTGGATCTTCCGGCGCGCGTTGCGGCAACCGCGGAGGAGGCCCTCGGTGTTGACGAACTCGGTCATGGCGAGGGTCGCGCCGTGCTTTCGGCAGAGCCGGCGGAACACGACGTCCGTCACGTCCTCCATGGGCGCGAGGACGACGGGCTTCTGCGCATAGAGCGCGCGGAGGCGTTCGAGGGACGTGGACAAGCGGCGTCGCTCTAGCACGCGGGCGACCCGGAGGCCCGCTCAGCCGGGCAGGATTCCGAGCGCGATCCGCCGCCGGGCACGCTCGATGCGCTCGGCCAGCGGCCCCCCCGCGACCCCCGCGAACCGGCTCGTGACGTCGATCGCCTCCCCTTCGGTGCGCTCGAGCACGAGCACCGCCCGCGCGCCGTCCCAGCGGGCCTTCGCGAGCCCCTCCCAGGGCACCAGCACCTCCGCCGCGCCGCCGGCGGCCGTGCGCAGCATCACGCCGTCGGTGCGGATGGCGAGGCACGTGTCGTCGCGCAGGATGCGGTACATCCCGCCAAGGGTGAGGGCCCCGCCCATCGCGACCACCGCGAGCCCCACCGCCGCCATGCACGCCCGCACCGCCGAGGGCTCGCGCGACACGAACGACGCGCCCACGACGAGCCCCCCGAGCGACAGCAGCGACGGCCCCGCGATGAGGACGCGCCGCATGCGCGAGCCGTGGTCGACGCGGTACCAGTCGAGGATGCGCACGTCGTCCATTCAATCCTCGGGATCCTCGTCGGGCGCCGCCCCCGTCACGTGCGCCGCGTCCGTCACGTGCGCCGCGTTCGGCGCGGCGACCGGCGCGGCGACCGGCGCGGCGACCGGCGCGGCGACCGGCGCCTGCGCCCCGACGCACGCCCGCGCGGCGCGCGCGATGGCGTCGTCGTCGGCCGCGAGGTCCACGTCGCACTTGCCCAGGATCGACACGAGCGCGCGCTTCGCCCACTCGCGCACGAGCGGGTAGTCGCCCAGGAGCTCCTTCGCGAGCAGCGGCGCCGCCGCGCGGTCGCGCGCCTCGCCGAGCGTCGCGATTGCCACGGCGCGCTCGTGCGGCTTGCCGCGCTCGAGGGTCGCGCGCATCACGTTCGCGTCCATCGATCCGTACAGCTCCTCCAGCCGCTGCCGGGGATAGCGCACCGGCCACCAGCGCTCCATCGCGTCGACGAGCGCCCCCACCGATCGGTCGGCGTGGCAGAGCGCGCACTCGAGGGGCCGGTCGCCGAGCACCCGCGCCGGGTCCGTGGGCGCGCCGATGCGGTGGTAGCGCGTCAGCGCGCCGTCGAGCCCCATGTTCTTGCGGGGCATGTGGCAGGCGACGCAGGAGCCGCCCGCGCCGTCGGGATCGTGGTGCGCGTGCTCCTGGAGCTTCTCGCGATCGGCCAGCGTCGTGTGGCAGCCCGTGCAGGTCGCGTTGCCCGCGGGCGTCGCGAGCGCGCGGAGCTTCTCGCGCGGCGCGCCCCCGTGCGGGTCGTGGCAGGCGGTGCAGGCCATCGCGCTCGAGCACGCGCCGAGGAGGAAGTCGCGACCCTCGCCGGAGTTGATGTGGCTCCCGCCCGCCGCGAGGTCGCGCCGCCCGCCCTCCCACGTGTACGGGTACCGCGAGAAGAGGACCTGATGGCAGCGCGCGCACGCGCGGTTGATCGCCAGCGCCGGCGAGGCCGGGGACTGGGGCGCGGTCGACGCGCCGAGCCACGGCGCGACCGGCGCGAACGACGGGTGCACGCGCGGGTCACGCGTGTGCTCCGCCGCGCCGCCGTGGCAGGCCTCGCAGCCGATGCCCACCTCGAGGAGCGCGGAGCCGTCGAACCCCGCGCGCACCACGCCCGCGGCCCCGCGCGCCATCGCGGCCGGCCCGCCGCGGAGGCCCGCGCCGCCGAGCCGCTCCACCTCGGCGCCCGCGGCCGACGCGAACCCCGCCGCGTCGGTCACGCGGAGGTGGGCGCGGCGCGCGTCGGGCAGCCAGCGATCGACCTGCTCCGCCTGGTACGAGGGCGCTCGCCTCCCGCCGTCCTCGGCGATCGCGCCGAACAGCCGATCGAGCTCCGGCACCGTGTTGTGGCAGAAGATGCAGGTCTGGCTCCACGCCGGCCCCGCGTGGAGCCCGGCGCGCTCGTGCACCATCACCGAGTAGCCCTTGTACCGGAGGGTCCCCGGCCCGAGCAGGTACGAGACCGGCAGCACGACCTCCTCGCCGTGCGCGATGGCCTCGCCGCCCGGGCCGACGCTCGCGCCGAGCTCGACGCCGGCGAAGTCCTCGCGCGTGCGCCCCCCGATGACCCGGGTCACCCGGTAGCTCCGCGCGGCGCCGCCCGAGGGCTCGACGCGGACCACGCGGTCGTCCCCGTGCCGCTCGAGTACGACCGCGTCGTCCTTGAACCTCCACCTCGTACCGTCGAAGGGCGCGCGCACCTCGGCGCCGGGCAGGTCGCGGGTCATGCGGTGCATCGGCGAGCGCTCCCACGCCGCCGCGATGTCGGCGTGGCACGGGACGCAGGCCGCGGAGCCCGCGTAGTCGCCGCGGGCCACGTTGCTGGTCACCTGGCCGGCGACCGCGGCGCGCGCGGGGGGTGGGGGCGCGCCCGCGCTCCGGGCGCTCCCGAGGGGGGCGCGCGCACATGCGGCCGCCGCGGCGCACGCCGCGAGAAGCACAGCCGTCGCGAGACGGCCGGCGGTATGATGGCAATCGATGGCGGCCATGGCCCTTCGGGGGCAGTCTACTTGAGCGCCGGCAAAGCCCCTCCGAAGCCGCCGCCCGTCGCGCGCCTCGGGCTGACCGAGGTCGAGCGCGCCCTCTCCGTCCTCGACGGACGGCACCCCGAGCACGAGCGCCTCCAGCGCCAGACGCGGGAAGCCGCGCTCCAGCGGCGCGATCAGATCGCCGTCGAGCTCGAACGGAACGCGCGCTCCCGCAAGCGCCGGCGCATCGCGCTCGCCTTCGGCCTCCTCGCGGGCTGCGCCGGCGCGGGGATCGTCGGCAAGCTCGCCCTCCGCGCCGACAAGCTCCGCGTCGCCATCGGCGCCGCCGAGGGCCCGTGGCTGGCGCGGGGCTTCACGCCCGTCGCGTCGAACGCGCTCACCGGCAAGCGCTCGCTCGAGGTCGACCTGCCCGGCGCGAGCTGCTTCGTCGCCGTCGCGACCTCCCCGGCCCCGGTGCGCGTCACCTCCCCGGAGGGCAACGGCCTCGGCCCCGGCTCGGTCGCGTGGTGCGCGTGCGGCGCGACCCACGCGACGATCGAGGCGCCCGACGGCGCCGAGACCGGGCTCTCCGTCCTCCGCACCGCCGCGGCGACCCTCGGCGGGCCGCTCGCGCGCTCGTTCCTCGACTTCGCGCCCGGCGGCTGGGCCGAGAACGCCGGCGAAGGCGGCGGCGCCTGCGCGGAGGCCACGCTCGACGCCTGGATCGACGCGCACACGCCCGCGTCCTCGACCGCCGACCCCGCCGTCGCCGACGCGTACGACCGCGCGTTCGCGGCGCACGCGGCCCGCCCCGCGCTCGCCCGGGCCGGCCTGCGCCCCGCGGCGCTGCTCGACGGCGCGCGCCGGTTCCTCGTCGCGGACGTCCCGGCGGCCACCTGCGCGCTGGCGCTCGCGGCGACCCCGGACACCGCGCTCTCCCTCCGCGCGCGCGGGGGCGAGCGGCTGGTCGCGAAGGCGCGCGGCGCGCTGGCGTGGTGCGGTGACCCGGCGAGCGTGCGCACGGTCTGGCGCGAAGGCACGGCGCCGGTCGCGGTGCTCGAAGTGCCCGCGACGCGCATCGGCGGCGTCCTCGGCATGCGCGAGGCCGCCGCGGACGCGGGGCTCGCGCTGCCGCCGAGCGCCGCCTGGATCTCCCGCGACGACCTCGCCTTCGACGCCGGCGCGCTCCTCCGCGCGAGCGGCGCGGCCGACGTGGTCTCGGCGCCGCTGCGCGTGGACCCGGGGCCGCCCGACGCGCGGGTCATCGCCCTGTCGCTCGCGCCCGGCGCGAACGTCGTCTCGGAGCCCGAGGGCGTCGCGCGGTCGTGCAATCCGCCGCTCGCGCCGTCGTCCGCCGCCCAGGAGACGTGGGCCGTGTGCGCGCAGAGCGCGCCCGTGTCGTGGTTCGAGCGCGCGGACGCGGCGGTCGGCGCGGCGCGCGGCGCGCTGCCCGTGTGGCTCACCGTGCTCGAGGGGCACCGCGAGCTCGACGCGGTCGCGCGCATCCCCGAGCTGCTCGCCCTCACGCGGCGCATGGTCCGCGAGGGATTCGAGCCGGTCGCGCTCGAGGGCGTGACCGAGCTGCCCGACGGCGTGCGCGTGATGGGCCGCGCCGGCGAGGACGCGATCGTCGCGGTGGGCCTGGTCCCGGGGCGGCCGTGGGTGCTGCCGTACACCGACGGGATCCCGTGGGACCTCGGCGACGCGCCGCGCGTCGTGAAGCTCGCGCCCGGCGAGGTCGCGAAGCTGACGACCTCCCCGGCGCCGGCCCTGCCCCCGTCCGCCCGCCGCACGGTCGTGTTCCGGCACCCGCTCCTGTAGCCCAGCGCAGCCCAGCGCAGCCCAGGCTGGCCCGGCCGTTGCGTAGGGGGTCGCTCATGCGCGCTTCGTCGTCGACGTACGGGTCATCGTCGTGGCCCTCGTCTCTGCCGTCGCCCTTGAGGCTGCTCGTCGGGACGTGGGTGGCCGCCATCCTCGGCGCGCTCGCGGGCCGCACGCTGGCCGACCACGCGGGGACCTTCCACGACGCCGCGCCGCCGGCGGCGACCCAGCCCGCGGAGCGCTGACGCTCGAGCCCAGGAGAGGACCCGTGGCCACCGAGCCTTTCGAAACCCGCCCCGATCCCGCGCACGAGCGGGCGCGCGCCGCGCGGCTCCATTTCGCCCCAGCCGAGTCACGGGCGCTCGGCACGCTCGCGATCCTCGCGACCCTCGCGATCTTCTGGGTCGTGCTCCCGGTCGGCCTCGGGGTCCTCCTCGGGACGCTCCTGGCCTTCACCGGTTACCCCTTCTATCGCAGCATCGCCCGGCGCACCCGCAAGCCCGCCCTCGCGGCGACCCTCGTCACGGCGGGCGCCACGCTCCTCGTCGCGGCGTCCGTGGTCATCACGGTCTACCTGCTCGTGCTCCGGGGGGTCGCGGTCTTCAACGCCCTCCCGCAGTCGCTCGCCCCGGGCGGCGCGATCGACGCGCTGATCCGCAAGCTTCAGCCCCCGCTCCACGCGCTCGGCTTCGAGCCCAGCGCCATCGTCGACCGGCTGCGCGACGCGGCGGGCAGCATCGCGGCGTCGATCGCCGGGTGGGCCACGCAGATCGCGAGCGCGGTGTTCGACGGGCTCGTCGCGCTCCTCTTCATGGTCATGACGATGTACTTCGTGCTCCGCCGCTGGAAGCAGCTCGGCAAGCGAGCGGAGCACATCATGCCGATCAACCCGCGGCACACGCGGCGCCTCCTCCGCGAGGTGCGCCGCCTCGGGCGCGTCGTCGTCATCGGCAACTTCGGCACGGCGCTCATCCAGGGGGTCGTCGCGGGCGTCGGCTTCGCGATCGCGCGGGTGCCGCAGGCCGCGTTCCTCGGCGCGATGACGGCGGTGACGTCGCTGCTGCCGGTCGTCGGCACGATGATCGTCTGGGTGCCGGCGGGGGTGCTGCTCTTCGCGGGCGGGCACCCGGGCGCGGGGGCGTTCGTGCTCGCGTGGAACGTGCTCGCGGTCATCGCCTTCTGCGACTACGTCGTGCGGCCGAAGCTCGTGGGCGGCGGCGACTCGATGTCCGGCTGGCTCACGTTCGTGGGGCTCTTCGGGGGCATCAAGCTGTTCGGGTTCGTGGGCGTGCTGCTCGGGCCGATGATCGTCGGCGTCGCCTCGTCGGCGCTGCACCTCTACGAGCGGGCGCGCCGCTTCCGGCTGAACCTGAACTAGCCGGGCGGACGAACCGCCGATCCCAGCCTACGGACGCGCGAGGACCGCATCCGGACCGCCGAGGACGCGACGCGAACGCGCGAGGGCCGCACGCGAACGCGCGAGGACGGCCTCGGGCTCTCGCAGGGCGGCCTCGGGCTCGCGCCGGGCGCCACGCGAACGCCCGAGGACGGCTCGCGGACGCCCGAGGACCGCGTCCGGACCGCCGAGGACGCGACGCGGACGCGCGAGCACGGCGTGCAGGTCGCCGAGGACGGCCTTCGGACGCGCGACGACGGCGTCGGGGTCGGCCCGCCGAAGCCATTCCCGGGCCCGCCCGATGGCCGGGTCGAGTTCTGCTACAAGGGGGTCCCCGACATGGTCACCCCCTCCGAATCCGGCGCGGTCGTGATGCTCGGCAAGCCGGTCGCCGACGCGATTGAGGCCCGCGTCGCGGCCGTCGTGCCGGGCTTCGTCGCCAGGCACAAGGTCGTCCCGACGCTCGCCATCGTGCTCGTCGGGGCGAACGCCGCGTCCGAGCGCTACGTGAAGAAGAAGATTCGAGGCGTGCGCCCGCCTCGGCATGCGCGCAGAGCTCAAGAAGTTCCCCGAAGACATCTCGGCCGACGCGCTGAAGGACGAGGTCGCGAAGCTCGGGCGCGCCCCCGAACTGCACGGCATCCTCGTCCAGCTCCCGCTGCCGAACGCCATCGAGGCGCACGACGCCGCGACCACCAACAAGTTCGACGTCTTCGACGCCATCCCGGCCGAGAAAGACGTCGACGGCGTCGGACGGGACGCGGTCGCCGCCCTCTATCGGGCGCAGCAGGAGCGCGTGCTCCTCCTCCCGGGGACGGCCCTGGCCGTGCGCCGCACGATGGAGTTCTACGGCGTCGCGACCCTCGGCAAGCAGGCCGTGGTCGTCGGGCGGAACGACATCACCGCCAAGCCCATCGTCTTCATGCTCGGCGGCCGCTGGTGCAACGCGGCGTCCGTCTGGGTGCACAGGTTCGTGCCCGCCGAGGATCAGAAGCGGCTCATCCGGGAGGCCGACATCCTCGTGACCGCCGTCGGCGCGGCCTCGTACCGCATCACGGCCGACATGGTGAAGCCCGGGGTCGCGGTCTTCGACGTGGCGACGCGCGTCGACGCCGCCGGAAAGCTCCATGGTGACGTGGACTTCGAGGCCGTGCGGCGGCTCGCGTCGTTCATCACCCCCGTCCCGCGCGGCATCGGCCCGGTCACCGTGGCCGCGCTCTGCGAGAACCTCCTCCGCGCCGCTCAGTTCGCGGTGGGCGACGGCCACCCCGGGTACCGCTTCGAGGGCGCGACCATGCCTGCCAGCGTACCTTGAACCGAAGCCAATCTCCGTTATACGAGACAGCCGCAGCAAAGGTGATCCGATGAGCGCGACCAAGACGTGGAAAGAGGTGCTCGGTGCCCGCATCCCCGAGGCGTGGGGACGCGAGATTGACATCTTCGAGACGCAGATCGACCTCCGGAAGAAGGGCAAGATCGAAGAGAAGCTCTTCGCGGAGACCCGGCTGCGCCGCGGCGCGTACGGCCAGCGCTACGACAACGGCCAGCGGCACGACGGCGAGAAGACGCAGGCCATCGCGTTCCCCTCGGGGGAGACCACCAAGGGCCCGAGCACGATGTGGGACGCGCCGGGCATGCAGCGCATCAAGATCCCCTACGGGCGCGTCACCGCCGACCAGCTCGACGCCCTCGCCGACGTGGCCGAGGAGTACTCCGATCGCATCCTGCACGTGACCACGCGGCAGGACTTCCAGCTCCACTTCGTCCACATCGACGACACGCCCGACCTGCACCGCCGCCTCGCGGCCGCGGGCATCACGACGCGCGAGGCGTGCGGCAACACGGTCCGCAACGTGACCGCGTGCCCGTACGCGGGCGTGTGCAAGGACGAGGGCTTCGACGTGACGCCGTACGCGCACGCCATCACCTTCTTCCTCCTCGGGCACGACGACACGCAGGACTTCGGCCGCAAGTTCAAGGTGGCCTTCTCGGGCTGCAAGGACAACGCGTGCGGCCTCACGAACTTCCACGACCTCGGCGCCATCGCGCGCACGCGGGTGGTCGACGGCAAGACCGTCCGCGGCTTCGAGGTCGTGATCGGCGGCGGCCTCGGCGCGGTGCCGCAGGCGGCGCAGGTGTACGACGAGTTCCTGCCCGAGGAGGAGCTCCTCCCCGTGGCGCAGGCGATGGGCCGCGTCTTCGCGCGCCTCGGCGAGCGGCAGAACCGGGCGCGCGCCCGCTTCAAGTTCGTCGTGAAGAAGCTCGGCATCGAGGAGACGCGGCGCCTCGTCAAGGAGGAGCGCGCGAAGCTCCGGCCCGACCCGCGCTGGACGGCCTTCCTCGCCGACCTCCACGGCACCGACGAGAGGCCCATCCGCCCGGCGGGGGCCCTCCCCGGCGGCGCCCTGCCCGACGGGTTCGCGACCTGGCGCGACACCAACGTCATCGCGCAGCGGCAGCCCGGGTACGCGATGGCGCTCGTCACGCTGCCGCTCGGCGACCTGACCTCCGAGCAGGCGCGGGCCCTGGCCGACGTCGCGCGGCGGTTCACCGGCGACACGCTGCGGACGACCGCCGACCAGAACATGCTCCTCCGCTGGGTGAGCGAGGCGGACCTGCCCGAGGTCTACGCGGCGCTCGTGCGGGCGCGCCTCGCGTCCGCGGGCGCGGGCACCGTCACGGACATCACGGCGTGCCCGGGCACCGACACGTGCAAGCTCGGCATCTCGTCGTCGCGGGCGCTCGCCGCGCAGCTCGGCAAGGAGCTCCGCGCGTCCGGCATCGCCGAGAACCCCAACGCGCGCCGCCTCCACATCAAGACGAGCGGCTGCTTCAACTCGTGCGGGCAGCACCACGTGGCCGACATCGGCCTCCTCGGCGTGGCCCGGCAGGTGGGCGGGCGGCGCGTGCCGCACTTCCAGCTCGTCGTCGGCGGGCAATGGGAGAACAACGCGGGCTCGTACGGCCTGGCCATCGGGGCGGTGCCTTCCAAGCGCGTGCCGGAGATCGTCCACAAGCTCACCGAGCGCTTCGCGAAGGAGCGGCAGGGCGAGGAGTCGTTCGCCGAGTTCGCGAACCGCATCGGCAAGAAGACGATCCGCGCGATGGTCGAGGAGCTCCAGAAGCTGCCCACCTACGAGCAGGACTCGAGCTTCTACAGCGACTGGGGCGACCCGCGCGAATACACGATCACCGACATGGGCGAGGGCGAGTGCGCCGGCGAGGTGGTGCCCTACGTCGAGGTGGAGCTCGCGTCGGCGGAGCGCGAGATCTTCGAGGCGCAGATGCTCCTCGACGAGGCCAAGCCCGGCGAGGCGGCCGACCGGGCCTTCGCCGCGATGCTGCGGGGCGCCCGCGCCCTCGTCCGCGAGAAGAACGCGTTCATCGGGACCGAGGCCGCGGAGATTGTCTCCGAGTTCCGGACGCACTACGTCGACACGCAGCTCTTCGACCCGCTCGCCGCGGCGAAGTTCTCGAACTACTTCTTCCGCGCCTACGAGGAGCGCGGGCAGGCGGCGACCCGCGACGCGGCCCACCAGCGCGTGGAGGAGGCGACGCTCTTCGTCGACGCCGTCCACCAGTGCTACCAGCGCCTCGCCGCCGCCGTCCGGGCCGCGGCGCCGGCGGCCGCCGCCCAAGTTCCCGCCCCCCAAGCCGCGAAAGCCTGAAGTCATGGACGCGCACAAGCTGGAGCTGAAGATCTTCGTCACCCCCGAGTCGGCGCGCGCCGTCGACCGCGAGGCGTTCATCCAGGTCTTCCACCGGTGGATCAAGCACCGGGTGCTGCCGGAGCTCGTCATCGACGTCGCGAGCTACCTGCACGTCCCCCAGGGGCCGGGCGTCGTGCTCATCGGGCACGGCACGGACTACTTCATGGACGAGGGCGAGGACCGGCTCGGCCTGCTCCATAGCCGCAAACGCTCCGGCCCCGAGGCAGTCCGGCGGCTCGAGGACCTCGCGCGGCGCACGTTCCACGTGGCCTCGCTGCTCGAAAAGGCTCCGGAGCTCGACGGCAAGCTCCGGTTCTCGACCCGCGAGCTGATCCTCCGGGTCAACGACCGGCTGGCCGCGCCCAGCACCGACGCCACTTTTGCCACGCTCAAGCCCGAACTCGACGCCTTCGCGCGCCGCCTCTTCGCCGGTCCCTTCGACCTGACGCGGGTCGGCGGGCCGAAGAGCCTCTTCGCCGCGCGGATCACTTCGGCGGCCCCCACCAGCCTGGACGATCTGCTGCTCCGCGCCGGCGGCCCGCCGGGCCCCGACGCCTCGATCGTCAATTGATCGTCAATTGATCGAATAGTCCACGCGGCGCCGGGCCACGTGAGGCGCAGCCGCACGCTCGGGACTGGTGGTGACGTTGTACGGCGGAATCTCCCGCGGAAACTCCTCTGAAATGTTCTGCGGAGTCTTCTGCGAAGCCGCCTGGGGGGCCGAAACGACGGGCGCGTCGGCGTCGGCCCCGCGCCAGCGGGCGCGGAGCTGCTCGATGCGGTCGCGGACCGCGCCGTAGGCGCTCCACCCGAAGAGGACCGCTAGCTGGATGACGCTTGGTTCAAAGGAGGCACGCATGACGCACGTCTCTCTCCTTGCGAAACCGATGCCCGCCTGACCGGCGTCGTTGCGCGCATCATTTTCGGATGAGCTGCCGGGGAGCGAAGCTCTTCAAAGTTGCGCTCCCCGGCGAGCGCACGCACGAATCACATCAGGAGATCACTTCGTCGCCGGTTCGACGGACACCGCGACGGCCTGCGTGTAGGTCACGAGGACGTCGTCGCCCGCCTTCCACTTCTTGAGCTGCGACTGGAGATCGGGATCCTGAATCTTGACCGTGTGGTCCATGCCGCGCGGCCCGCGGAGCAGGACCGAGTTGTTCGCCGTGTCGACGGAGACGATCTTCGCCGTGACGGTCGTCTGGCGGGCGGTGACGCCACCGCGCTCGGTCGTCGTCGAAGACATCTTCGGCGTCTCGCCCGGCTTCTGGAGCGCGACCGCGACCTCCTCGTAGTAGGCGGCGTTGACCTTGTCGCCGACCTTCAGCTTGTCGAGGTTCACGCTCTGGCCCACGACGACATCGAGCGTGTTGCCGCGGTCGCCCTTGATGGTGACCTCACGGCTGGCCTTGTCGATCTTCTGGATCGTGCCCGAGCCCGTGACGATGTCGGCGGCGCCGGTCTCGGTCGCCGCCGGCTGGTCCGCGAGCGCCGAGAACGGGACCGCAGCCCCGCCGATCGCGAGGGCGACGGCGACGACGGCCGTACCGATCTTCGATGAGTGATGCATCTGCTGTCTCCTTGCAGAGGTTCTGCGCTGCGGGCGCCGCCGTCGCGGCGACGAAACCCCGCTTGGGGTCCCCGACTGCAAGTTGCGGACACACCCCGGACACGAAGGCGCGCTGATCAGCTGCTGCCGGCGCGGACCGAGAGGCGCGGCGCGACCGGACGGACGATGCGCGTCGCCACGTGCAGGCTCGCCTCGAGCAGCGGGTCGCGCTTCGGCGACTCGAGGCAGCGGATGAGGAGCTTCGTCTCGTCCGGAATGCCGAGGCTCAGCGTCTGCGACGGCAGGGGCGCGCCCGGCGCCTCGCGCGACCAGCGGAACACGTTCGCGTCCTCTTGCCGTTCGACCTCGAAGCGCGCCCCCTCGCACTCCATCGTCACGCGGAGCAGGCTGCCCGGCGGCACGTCGGCGCGGCCGCGCGGCACGAAGCGGCCGGTCACGCGGCCGAGCGTCACCTCGGCCCACTCGCCCTCGTTCCCGCTCCCGCGCTTCCATGACGGGGTCTCGCCGGCGAGGCCCAGGGCGTTCGCGATCCACCCGAAGAGCAGCCCCGCCTGCGTGCTGGCCGGCTCGGTCTCGTTCTCGCGTGGGTTGAACTCGATCGTCACGCGGTCGATCGCCTTCATGAGGGCCAGCCCGGTCTCGTCGTCGAAGAAGCGCGCGACGAGGTCCTGGATCGGGCGGAGGCGGAACCACGTGAGGTCGCCGAGCGCGCACGCGTCGCTCATGCGCGTCACGATCTGCGACAGCTTCTCGATGTCGCGGAGGTCCATCTCGCTCGAGTTCACGAGCACCACGTCGGCGTGGACGACGAGCCGGTCGAACAGGCGGTCGAAGTCGGGCAGGTCGCCGACCCACCACACGCAGAGGGGCAGGTCGGCGAGCGCGAGGCGGTCCACGCTCTCGGGGATCCAGTCGCGCGCCCCGCCGGTCGCCTCGAGGAGGATCGCGTCGCCGCACGCGGCCCCGCTCAGCGGGCCCGTGGGGCCGTGGCGGTGGAGCGACGCGTCCGCCGTGATGGTGTCGCCCGCGGCCGGCCGCCACATCGCGACGATGGTGCGGCACGGGTAGACGTCGGCGACGGCGGCGACCGTGCGCTCCGCGCGCCCGACGAGGGGCAGCTCGCTCGCGATGGCCACGAGCGTGAGGAGCTCGATGCGCGGCGCCCCGCCGCGGTCGGCCTCGTCCTTCCAGAGCCGCGCGAGCTCGGCCTCGACCTTGTCGAGCCCGAGCCTCACAGGCGCCTCCACGCGCGGCCGCCGCGCCCGATGAGATCGTGCGCGGCCTGCGGGCCCCACGTGCCGGCCGGGTAGTTCGGGAACTCGGCCGGGGGCTGCCGCTCCCAGTGCTCGAGGATGGGGGTCATGAAGCGCCAGGCCGCGGTGACCTCGTCGGCGCGGGCGAAGAGGGTGGGGTCGCCGAGCAGCGCGTCGAGGATGAGGCGCTCGTACGCCTCGGGGCCGCTGCCGCCGAACGTGGACCCGTAGCGGAAGTCCATGGTCACCGGGCGGAGCGTCATCGAGGGGCCGGGCACCTTCGCGACGAAGCGCAGGCCGATGCCCTCGTCGGGCTGGATGCGGATCGCGAGCACGTCGGGCTCGACCGACGGCGTCGAGCCGGAGGGCGCCGAGGCGCCGAGGGAGGAGGGCGCGTCCTGGTGGAGCGGCGGCACGATGGACGTGGCCACCGACGGCTTCGAGGGCGGCGCGGCCGCGGTCTCCGCCGGGCGCGCGGGCCCGGCGACGAGCCGGTCGTGCGCGAGGAGCGCGTGGGGGACGCGCTTGAAGTGCACGCTGATCTCCGTCGTGCGCTTGAGGAGCCGCTTGCCCGCGCGGATATAGATCGGCACGCCGGCGAAGCGCCAGTTGTCGATCTCGAGCTGCATCGCCACGAAGGTCTCGACGTTCGAGGCGGGGCTGACGTTCGGCTCCTGGCGGTAGCCCGCGACCGGGCGCCCGGCCACGTTGCCCGGGCCGTACTGCCCGCGCACGGTCAGCTTGTCGACGTCGGTGCCGAGGATCGGCTTGAGCGCGCGGAGGACCTTCACCTTCTCGTCGCGCACCTCGTCGGCCGTGAACGCGACCGGCGGCTCCATCGCGGTGACCATGAGGAGCTGGAGGAGGTGGTTTTGCACGATGTCGCGCGACGCGCCGGCCTCCTCGTAGAACTTGCCGCGGCCCTCGACGCCGATGTCCTCGGCGACGGTCACCTGCACGTGGTCGACGTGGTTCCGGTTCCAGAGCGGCTCGAAGATCGTGTTGCCGAAGCGCAGGGCGACGAGGTTCTGCACCGTCTCCTTGCCGAGGTAGTGGTCGATGCGGAAGATTTGCTGCTCGGCGAACACGCGGTGCAGATCGCGGTTGAGCGACTCGGCGCTCGCGAGGTCGTGGCCGAACGGCTTCTCGATGATGAGGCGCGCGTACCGCTTGCCCTCCTCGGCGACCATGCCGGCGGAGGCGAGGTTGTCGTTGACCGTGCGGAACGCGCTCGGCGGGATCGCGAGGTAGTAGATGCGGTTCCCCGCGGTGCCGTTGGAGCGGTCGAGGGTCTCGAGCTTCTCCTTCAGGCGCGCGAAGCTCGACGCCTCCTCGAAGCGGCCCGACACGTAGTGCAGGCGGCTGGCGAAGTCGGCCCACACGGCCTCGTCGATCGGCTTCCGGCGCGAGAACTCGCCGACCGCCTCGCGCATGTTCGCGCGGAACGCGTCTTCCGCCATCTCGGTGAGGGCGAAGCCCACGATCGACATGCCGGGGGGCAGGAGCCGCGAGACCGCGAGGTTGTAGAGCGCAGGCAACAGCTTGCGCCGCGTGAGGTCTCCGGATGCGCCGAAGATCACGAACACGCAAGGGGACGGCGTGCGCTCGGTCTCGAGGCCGCTACGAAAGGGATTCTCGGTCATCCGGGGCTCCTTGCCATCGGCGGAGGCGTGGAGGCCGAGTATAGAGCCGTTAGCGACCGGCTGGCTCGCGCCACATGAGCCACAGCGGAGGAGCGTCGGGCGCCATCGAGACCTCTTCGGTCACCGAGAAGCCATGCCGCTCGTAGAGGCGGCGGTTGTCGCGCGTCGAGGCCTCGAGGTACGCGGGCACGCGCTCGGCGTCGCACCGGTCGAGCACGGCCCGGAGCAGCGCCGCGCCGACGCCGCGCCCCTGGTGCGCGGGCTCGACGCCGATCGCGAAGAGGTAGTAGTGCGCGGGCGAGTGCGGGTGTCGGCTGTGGGCGCGCCCGGCGGCCATGGCCATGCGCGGCAAGCGCGTGACCCCAATCGCGCGGACGAGCGCCGGGCCCATGGCGAGCGTCGTCGCGAGGCCCATGTCCCAGCGGCCGGGCGGAGTCCACAGGGCGGCGCCGACGGGCCCGTTCGCGCGCCCGGCGTCCGCGCCGTCGGGCGCGCCCAGCCAGACCTCGCCGTGCGGCATCGTCGCGTGCTTCAGGAAGGCGCCGAACGCGAGCTCGAAGGCCCGCGCCCGGCCGGCGTCCTTGCGAAAGAGGTAGTTCGCGACCGGGTCGGCGTCGAACGCGCGCGCGAGGACGCCGACGATCGCGTCGTGGTCCTCGCGCCGCGCTCGAGCTACGCGCACGAGCAGGGCACCGTCAGGCCTTCTTGACGGCGTGACCGCCGAACTGGTTCCGGAGCGCCGCGAGGATCTTCGCGCCGTACGACTCGGTCTGACGCGAGCGGAAGCGCGTCTGGAGCGAGAGCGTGATGATCGGCGCGGGCACGTCCTGATCGATCGCGGCCTGCACCGTCCAGCGGCCTTCGCCCGAGTCGGCGACCCAGCCCTTGAGATCGTCGAGGTTCGCGTCGTCCTTGAGGGCCGACTCGAGGAGCTCGAGCAGCCAGGAGCGCACGACCGAGCCGTGGCCCCAGATGGCCGCGATGTTGTGCAGGTCGAGCTTGAACGGCGCGGTCTTCATGATCTCGAAGCCCTCGGCGTACGCCTGCATCAGGCCGTACTCGATGCCGTTGTGCACCATCTTCACGTAGTGGCCCGCGCCGGCGGGGCCGACGTGCGCGTAGCCGTCGGCGGGTGCGAGCGTCTTGAAGATGGGCTCGCACGTCTTCACGGCCTCGGGCGCGCCGCCGACCATGAGGCAGTAGCCGTTCTTCAGGCCCCACACGCCGCCGCTCGTCCCTGCGTCGCAGAAGTGGAGGCCCTTCGCGGCGAGACGCTCGGCGCGGGCGCGCGACTCCTTCCAGTTGGAGTTGCCGCCGTCGATGATGATGTCGCCCTTCGAGAGGTGCGAGGCCACGTCCTCGATGACCGGGTCGGTGACCTCGGCCGGCACCATGATCCAGACGACCTTCGTCCCCTGGAGCTTCTCGATGCCCTTGGCCGTGTTCTCGCCGAAGACCGCGCCCTTGGTCGCGAGTTCCTTCGCGACGTCGAGGTTGCGATCGATCGCGACGACCTCGTGGCCGCCCTCGAGCAGCCGGAGCGTCATGTTGTAGCCCATCTTGCCGAGACCGATGAGTGCGAGCCGCATACGAGCAGCACTAGCCCGAATTGCGGCCGAGGTCTCCCGGCAAAGTGAGCGGAGACGGGCCCACCTCTTCAGGAAGGGGCCCTGTCATCAAATCGTCTCGGGCGGCTGCTCTTCGGGGATCGGCTGCGGCCCCGGCACGATGCCGGCAATATCCGGGTCTTCGCCCTCGCTGCCCGGGACGCGGGCAACCTTCTCGTCTTTTCGCTGCTTGCGCTTCTCCGCCTTGGCCCGCTGGCGCTCTTGGCGGTCGCGCTCCTTCTGGCGCTTCTGAATGCTGGGATTCGTCATCGGCCACACCTTTCGTGCAGTCAGCCGGTGCCCCTCGCTCTGCTCGGGGCTAGCCTACGTTAGCTTCGCGGTTTTGACCGTGCCCCAAAACGGGACAGGAAGGGTGCGCGTCGCGAAACACGTCCCCCTCGACGGCCGCGGCACGGCCGCCTCGTCTGACTCGGTGACTTTTTTCGACTCGAGCGCATCGAGGGGGAGCCCGAAAAGGCCCACCCTCGATGCGCACCGGAGCCTAACGAACTACCAGCGGTTGCGGCGATCGCCGCCGCCACCACCGCCACCGCCGCCGCGACCGCCGCGACGATCGCCACCGCCGCCGCCGCCGCCGTGACCACCACCGCCGCCGAAGCCGCCGCCGCCACCACCACGCTGCGGGCGCTCTTCAGCCTCGTTCACACGGAGCGGACGACCGTCGAGGTTCGCCCCGTTCATCGACTCGATGGCCTTCTGAGCCTCTGCCGGCGAGCCCATCGTCACGAAGCCGAAACCGCGGGATTGGCCCGAGGTGCGGTCGGTCACGATGTGCACATCCGTCACTTCGCCGATGCGCGCGAACGCCTCACGGACAGTCTCGCTCGTAGACGAAAACGACAAGTTGCCGACGTACAGACGCGTTCCCATGTCTCTCTCTTCTCTCGCTTACGGCCTTCAGAAATCGCGCCCAACCAGCGCCGTTCCACTACCTGACGTCCCAACCGACCGCAGAACCAGAAGCCAGGCCGCGACGGCGGAATCCGCCGCGTCAACACGTCGCGTTGCCGTCGATCTCGATCCGCGGTCCCGAAAACCGAGAGAGCAGTCGTTGCCGGGGAAACGTCCGTGAGCAGTTCCAAACATAACGGACCGAGCTGACCGCGCAAGCTCTTCGCCCGCAGCCTTTCCGTGCGACAACGCGACAAGCGACCTGAAGTACCTGGGGTACCCCCGCCCTCGTCCGCGTCGCCGCGGGTTGACGCCCGGCGTCAGATGGCCTTCGCGAACTTCGCGGGCGCCGGCGCTTGCTCGAGCGTCTCCATCGTCTGGAGCGACATGACGCCGCCAATCGGCTCGCTGACCATGTCCGACACGACCGTCTTCGCCACATTGTAGGCGCCGGTGATCTTGACCTTGGCGCCGACCGCCGGGAGCGGGAAAGGCACGGTCACGTTGAGCGTGTCGTCCTTGACGGCCTGCTTCTCGGTCGGGACGTCGCCCGGCTTGAGGTTCTTGTAGCCCTTCATGGCGTCGTACACGACGGCGAAGTTACGAGCCCAGCCCACGACGCGCACCTTGGTGCCCTTGGTGTCGTCCTTGTTGTCGGCGATCCAGAAGCTCGGGATCTCGGTGTTGCAGCCCTCGGGGTCGGCCTTGCCGGTCTTGTGGACGGCGCAGTCGGGGGCGCGCGGGATGTTCGAGTCGACGATGTAGCCGACGATCGAGATGGCCGGCGGGCTCGTCACGTCCTTGCTGTGCATCATGCTTCGGAGCTGGTGCACCGCGCCGTATACTGTGTACGCGTCGCCCTGCTTGATGGGCGTGCTCGGCATGCTCGGGGGCACCGGCATGTTCGCGGCCTTGCCCGACCACGCGGGCTGGGGCTTGTAGGGATTGTCGTCGCCCCCGCCACAGCCGACCGCGGAGCCGAGAACTGCAACGAAGCCAAGCGTGCAGGTTGCTCGCTTCGCCAGGGTTTGCAGCGTGCGCATATTGACGTCCTCTCCTCTGATTTTTCCAGCGCGGCCCGCAGGACTCAGCGCGGCGCTGGACGAGTAACACGCTCGAAAGCGGCCAGACAAGGGCAACTCTCTCGCCGTCCCGCGTCGTGCCGAGGACGAGACGCCGCTCCGCGCGGATCGGCCTACCCCGGAGCCCCGGCCCCCGCCGCGACCGCGTCACGACGGCGGCGGATCTTTATGCGGCGGGCGGCGCCTTTCCCTGCTCGACCCCATGCGGCAGGCGGAGGGCGTCGACCTCGGCCGCGCGCACGACGTCGCCACTGCACCCCGCGACGAGGCGGAGCGCGACGGCGGCGAGCTCCGCGTCCTCGCCGGGGAACTCGTAGTCGACCAGGCGCGCGTACGCCGCGTGGTCGATGCCCACGGGCCGGCCGCGGACGCGGAGGCCCTCGCGCGCGAGGCGATCGGTGAGGATGGCGCGCAGGTCCTCCGGGCGATCGCGGAGGCGCGGGAGCTCGACCGGCGCCTCGAGCGCGTCGCCGAGGCGGAGCGTCAGGGCCCCGTCGAGCCGCCGCTCGGCCGCGAGGACCTCGGGCGGCGCGACCGTGGTGAGCGCGAGCTGGATGTCGAGCGCGTCGGCGCGCCCCCAGGGCGCGCGCTTCTCGATGCACGCGCGCGCGACGAGCTGCTGGATGTCGAGCGGCAGCGCGGCGCCGTCGAGCAGCACCAGCATCCCGCGATCGGCGAGCGCGAGGGGCGACACCTTCGGATCGGCCCATCGCGCCGGGTCGTGCTCGCGCGCGCTCGTGGCGTCGACGAGGACGAGGGGCGCGCTCGCGCGGACCCCGGCGAGGTGCGCCCGCGCGAGGTACGGGACCGGGTCGGCCCCGCTCGGGGCGACGACGACGATGGGCGCCCCGGCCGCCGTGCGCCGCTCGAGCGCCTCGAGCACGCCGCGCGACCTGTCGGAGTAGACGCCCACGGTCGCGGGCCGCGCGAGGCGCGCCGCGGCCAGGGCGTCGCGGTGGACGTCGAGCGAGCGGTCGTGCAGGAGCTTCTCGGCGCGCTCCTCCGCCCGCGCGGCCTGCGCCGCCGCGTCGCGCGCCCGCTCGAGCATGCGCCCCTGCGTGCCGCGGGCGCGGCAGGCGGTCGCGAGGCGATCGGCGACGCGCTTGAAGGCGCGCACCTCCTCGAGGGTGATGGGCTCGGCCCGACGGCCCCGCGGAAGCACGAGGATGCCCTCGGTCTCGCCGCCGCTGGCGATGACGGTCGCGAGCGACGCGCCGCGGCCGGTCATCCACTTCGCGAGCGGCCGGACGTCGGGCCGCCGCACCTCCAGCGCGTCGAGGACCTCGACCCGCAGGGTGGCCTCCGGCTCGCCCGCGGCGACGAGGAGCAGCGTCTCGGGCAGGTCGGACTCGCGCTGGTGCACGTAGCCCGCCGCGTCGATCGTGGTGACGGTGATGGGCGCGAAGGTCCAGAGCTCGGGGGACGGCGCGCCGGCCCCCTCGGGCGCCCGGAGCGCGAGGAGCGTGGCCTGCACCGCCTCTTGAGGGTCCGCGCGGATGGCCTCGTCGGCCGCGAGCACGAAGGCGTCGAGCCACGCGCCGCCCGACGGCCGCGTCGAGCGCTCGAGGGCGTCGACCCCCGACCCGAATCCCCAGCCCGGCCAGGCCGGTGAGGAGCGTCGCGAGCCACACGTCGTCGGAGAACCCGCCCTCCGCAATCGACGCGCCGAGCACCGCCATCCCGCCGCCGACGAGCGCCAGCACCACCGTGCGCCGCGCGGTCCGGCCGACCGCGCCCGCGTCGGGGTACGCCGCCGCGGCGGTGACGAGCACCCCGGCGACGGCGAGGGCGAGGCACGCGGCGCCTTCCGCGCGGGCGTGGCCCAGCAAGGAGATGAGCCCCACCGCGACCAGGAGCGTCCAGAGGAGGACCCGCATGGCGGTCGCGCGCTCCACGATGGCGAGCTCGAGCTCGCGGCGGCGGAGCGTCCACTCGGTCCACGCGAGGAGCGCCCCGGCGGTCACGACGATGGCCGTCCATTGCCAGCGAACGGGGTGATCGACGAGCACCGCGATGGCCGAGCGGTTGGGCCCGACGTCCGCGAGGATCGCGATCCACCACACCGCGGCCAGAAGGAGCGCCCCGGCGCGCGGCGACGGACCGGGCGGCGGCGCGACGAGCCCTCCCTCGGTGCCCATGCTCGCGACGGCCCACGTCGCCCCGGCGCCGCACGCGAAGACGCCGGCCGCGCGGCACGCGTCGAGGCCGTGGTTCGGGCGGCCCGCCGCGAGGGACGCCATGACGACCGCGAGCCCCCAGCCCACGACACGGCCGAGGCGCGAGGTGAGGCCGGCCGCGACGACGGCCAGGAGGATGGCGAGCGCCGCGAGGATCCAGGCGCGAGCGCCCACGCCGCGGTCGGTCCAGATCGCGGTCGCCGCGATGTACGCGACGCTGGCCAGGTGTGGCACCCGGCTCCTCCAGGGGAGGCGTGGCAGGGGCGAAGCGGAGAGCACGGTCGCGGCCGTCGAGTCTTGCACGTCCGCTGGCGCATTGCTGCACCGTGTGTTTTCGTTGCCGCATGGCGCCGTCCCCTCGTCGGCCTGGCAGGCCTGACCCGCGGCGGCCCCACGCGCTGGCCCTCGGCGTCTGGCTCGCGACCCGCGGCGCGCTGGCTCGCGCCAGCCTGGGGCTCGCGGCGCTCGGGGCGCTGGCTTCGATCGCGGCCGCGATGGCCATGCGCGGCTCGCCTTCGGTGCGCACGCTGCCGGCGATCGCGGCGGCGGCCCTCGCGTGGGGCGCGGGGTCCACGCTCGCCTTCGGGGCCGCGATGCGCGCGATTCGCCTGGACGCGGAGCAGGGCGTCGTCGCGCTCGCGCGGTCGCGGGGCGTGGGGCCCATCGCGTACGCGCGCGGCCGCGTGGGCGGCCTGGTGATCGTGCTGGCGCTCGCGATCGGCGGGAGCACGCTCGTGGCGGGGCTCGCCGCGACCGCGGCGGCGGGCGCCGACCGGGTCGAGGTCGGCCGCGCGGCGGCGGCGGCGCTCGTGTACGCGCTCGCCTTCGCCGTGACGGTCGGACCGGTGGCGGTGGCGGCGCTCGGCGGCGCGTCGCGCGGCGCCGGCTACCTCGCGCTCCTCGCGGTGCTCATTCTCCCGGAGCTCCTGGCGCCGTGGACGGGCGCGCTCCTCCCGCGCGGCTGGCGCGAGCTGACGTCGATCCCCGCGGCCCTCGAGGCCGTGCGTGCCGGCGTGCAGGGGCCCGGCGCCCCGGGCGGCGAGCACGCGGCGCGGGCGGTCGTGGGGCTCCTCGCGGTGGTCGCCGCGTCGCTCCTGGTCGTGCACGCGCGGCTCGCTTCACCTGGGGACGAGGCGAAGGCCTCGCCCGCGGGGGGCCGCGCGTGATCGTCCTCGAGAGCGTCGCGACCCGCCGCGCCCCGCTGGCCCTCGCGGAGGTCTCGCTCGCGTGGGAGGCCGGGGTCCACGCAATCGTGGCCGGCCCGAAGGACGGCGGCCCGCTGCTCCTCGGGCTCCTCGGCGGCCTCACGCGGCCGCGGGCCGGCACGCTCCGCGTGCTCGACGGGTCCCCCGCGGACGAGGCGGTCCGCCGCCGCGTCGCGCGCGTGCCCCTCGAGCCCGCGCTGCCGGAAGCGATGCGCGTGCGCGAGGTGTTCGCGCTCGCGTCGGCGGTGCGCCGCGAACCGGCGGGGGACGCGGTCGCGCGGCTCGCGTCGCTCGGGATCGAGCCGCTCCTCGACCGGCGGGTCCGCTCGCTCTCGCGCGAGGAGGCGCGGGCCGTCGCGCTGGCCGAGGCGCTGACCGCGCCGTCGGTGAAGGTGGTGCTCGTCGAGGAGCCGCTGGTCACGATGGACCCGCGCGCGGCCGGACGCGCCCCGCGGCTCTTTCGCGAGCGCGCGCAGGACGGCTGCGCGGTCGTCCTCGCGACCGCCTCGATGCGCGACGCCTCCGAGCTCGCCGACGACTTCGTCGCCCTTCGGGGCGGGCGCGTCCTTTCGCGCGGCGCCTGCGCCGACGCGCTCGTCGAGCCGAGCGCGGAGGGCGCGTCGCTCCGCGTGGTGGTGCGCTCGGCCGGCGACGTGCCCGCGCTCGTCGCCGCGCTCTCGCGGGAGGCGGAGGTCGAGACGATCCGGCGCGAGCAGGGCGCCGTCCGGCTGCGTGGCCGGGACGCGAGCGAGCTCGCGCGGGCGGCGAGCCGCGCGGCGCTCGCGGCGGGCGTCGAGCTGGCCGAGCTCCGCATCGAAGGGTCGCCCGAGCCGCGCCCGCGCGAGCCTGCCCGCGAAGCGGCGGTGCCGTCGTGATCGCCGCGCTCGCCCGGCCCCCCGTCGCGCGGCTCGCCCGCGGCGGGCGCGCGTGGATCGGCGTCGGCGCGTGGACCGCCCTAGCGCTGGCGGTCGCGTTCACGGCGCGCGCGCAGCGCGCGGCGCACGGGGCCGACCACGTCCTCGTCGAGACCTATGGGGCGCTCGTCCTGCCGCTCGTCGCGTACGTCGTCGTGGGCGCCGTCGTCGCTTCGCGGTCGCTCCGCGCTTCCACGGAGGCGCTCGTGGCGCTCGGCGCCGCTCCCGCGCGCGCCGCCTTCGCGGCGGTCGCGGTCGGAGCCGTCGCGAGCGCGGCCCTCGGGGCCGGGCTGGGGGGGATCGTGGCTCTGGTCGCGCATGGAATCTCCGACCCGCCGATCTGGCACGACGCCGCCCTGAGCGCCTATGCGGGCGCGCTCGGCGGGGCGGCTTACGCCGCGTGGTTCTCGCTCGGCGCGTCCTTCGGGCGCCGAGGAGGAGGGCGCGCCCTCTTCCTCCTGGCCGACTGGGTGCTGGGGGCCGCCGCGAGCGGCGCGGGCGCCGCCGCCTGCCCCCGCGGCCACCTCCGCAACCTCCTCGGGGGCGTGCCGCCCATGGACCTCTCGCAGCGCGCGAGCGCCCTGGCGCTCGTCGCGCTCGCGCTCGCGTGCGGGCTGGCGGCGGTCCGCCGAGCCCGCACGTCGCCATCGAAGCGAGGGCCGACCGAGCGGCTACAGACGACAGGCTACAGCCGGAGAGAGAACAGAGCCGCGAGCAGCGAAGCCAGTCCCGTGTGCCCGGTCTCTGGCTGTAGCCTGTAGTAGTCTGTAGCCTGTAGCCGAGTGGCCCTCACGGACGCGGGTTGCCCTGGCCGGGCCAGGTCTGCGTGCTCGTGACGGACGGCTCGCGCGTGTAGCCGTTGTTGCCGGCCGCCTGCCGGTCGAACCACTGCTGCGTCACCTGGCCGGCGACGCCGCGGCTCCCGAGCCCGAACGCCAGCGCCGCCGCGAGCGCGATCGCCGCGACCGTCAGCGTGAAGGCGATCGTCACGATCTCCGGCGCGATCTGAAGCTCGCGGAGCGCCATGAACGCGCCGAGCGCCAGGATGCCCGCGCGCACCGCGGAGGCCGCGATGGGCCGCTGTCCGGCGCGCAGCCGGTCGCCGCGCACGATGCGATCGCGCACCCAGTTCGCGAAGTAGAGGGCCGCGGCGAAGATCACCGCCGCGCCGATGAGGTGCGGGATGTACCCGATGACCGCCGCGACGCCGTTCGCGAGCATCTGGAGGTTCCACGCGCGCGCCGCCTGCATCACCGCGGCGAGCATCACGAGGGCGTAGACCGCCGAGCCGGTCCAGCGCGAGCCGGCGTGCTCGTCGGCGGCGTCGATGACGCCGATCCTCGCGAGGAAGTCGTCGTACCGCGTGCGGCGAAGGAGGTTGCGGACGACGCCCCCGCAGACCTTCCCGACGACGTACCCGATGGCCAGGATGAACAGGCCCGCGATGAGGGCCGGCAAGAAGCCCACGACCCCGTCGAAAGCCGTGCTGAACCAGTGCATGGTCGAGTTCATTTCATACCCCTCGGCTCGCAGGGGTCAGCAAGCGACATGCCCTTTCATGCTCCAGCCGTGAGGCGGACGATCCGTCACGCGCCCGTTTCGCCTCGAGCATGCGCGCGGGCTAAGCTCGGTCGCAGGCATCATGTCGCGCACTCCGTTCGCGGCGGCGCCGCCCGGTAGGCCGCGTTCGCGTTGGCTCCTTCGCTTCGGGGGCCGGGCGCTGCTCGCCGTCGTCGTCTCCTTCGCGCTGCGGCACGACTTCTCGGTGCCGTACCTGCAGCTCGAAGGGCTCGTGACGCCCACGCCGCACGCGCACCCGTGGGTGCTCGTCGACGGCAAGTACTGGCAGATCGAGTCGCGCGAGACCGAGGACCCCGAGGTCACCGACGCCGCCGAAGGCACGCGCGGCGCGTGCCCCGCGGGCATGGTCGAAGTGCAGGGCTCGATGAAGTTGGACGGCGAGCGGGGCAGCGTCGAGGGCCTCCAGAACACCACCTGCACCGACTGGATCAGCCGCGACTTCCCCGAACGCTGCGCGCGCTTCGACGCGGAGCGCTGGGAGCGCATCGCGCGGGACCTTCCTGTCCGGCCCGAGCATTTTTGCGTCGACCGCTTCGAGTATCCCGACCGCAAGGGGGCCTTTCCGGTCATCGCGGTCACGTGGCACGAGGCGGGCGCGCTCTGTTCGAGCCGCGGGGAGAGGCTCTGCACCGAGGACGAGTGGACCTTCGCCTGCGAGGGCGAGGAGGCGTGGCCCTACCCCACCGGGTACGTGCGCGAACCGAACGCGTGCGTCGTCGACCGGCCCTGGAGGCTCTTCGACGAGCGGCTGCTCGCGGTGCGCGACAGCCCCGTCGCGCTCGCCGAGAATCGACTACACCTGGCAGGGCGAGGCCTCGGGCTCGCGCCCGCTCTGCCGGAGCCCCTTCGGCGTGTACGACACGACCGGCAACGTCGACGAATGGACGCGCTCGGTGGAGCACGAGGGCTTCCAGTCGATCTTCAAGGGCGGCTACTGGGGCCCCATCCGCGCGCGCTGCCGCGCGTCGACGCGCGCGCACAACGAGGACTTCTACTTCTACCAGCAGGGCTTCCGCTGCTGCGCCGACGTGCCGCCCGCCCCGCAGGAGACCGCGAAGACCGGCGCGCCCTGAGCGCCTGGCAGGCTGCTGAAAAAGACCCTGAAGGAGAGAAACCGCCAGGACGCCAGGGTCGCCGGGGGAGAAAGTTCAATTTCGATTCTCCGACCCTGGCGTCTTTGGCAGTCTTTGGCGTCCTGGCGGTCGAATTCTCTTTTTCAGCAGCCTGCTACGGCATGCACTGGCCGGCGGCGTTGCCCGCCGCGGCGCTCGGATCGCCGGGGGCACCTGCGTCGCCCGGCGCGAGCGTGCTGCCCATCGTCGTGATCGAGCCGCCGCCGCCGGCAAACGCTCCGCACGACCAGCCGCCCGCGCCCGCGCCGCCCGCCCCGCCCGCATAGCCGGCGGCGCCGGCGCCCCCGGGCGCGCCGCCCTCGAGCGCCACCAGGGTCGGGCCGCAGACCGAGGCTCCGCAGCCGCCGCCGTCGAGAGGCTCGACGCAAGTGCCGCCGCAGGCCGTCGCGCAGCTCGTCGCGCGACCCGCGAGCCCGACGCTCGGGGCGCCGCCGTCCCCCGGCGAGCCGCCCGCGGCGCCCGCGCCGCCGCCGCCGCCCTGCAGCGTGCTGTCGATGCAGGTGACGGCCGCGCCCCAGGCGTAGAGGGCCACGCTGCTCCCGCCGCCCTGCCCGCCTTGGCCGCCTAGTCCGCCCGCGCCGCCGCACCCGGAGAGCCCGTCGGTGCCGCAGCTGCGCAGGCCCTCGGCGAGGTACGTGCAGTGGTTGTCGCAGGCGCCGCAGCCCGACTGGCACTGGCCCGTTCCGGCTTGCGAGCCGTTCGCTCCGGAGGCTCCTTGCGCGCCGGGCTGGCCGTCCCCGGTGGCATACCCGTTCATGCCGAACGCGCCGCCCTGCGAGGCCGCGCCCGCGTCGCCCAGGCCGTCGATCGGGGTGCCGGGTGCGCACCCGGCGTCAATCGCGTCCGCGCCCACCGCCCCGGAGCCGCCGGTCACCCCGGCGCCCGCCGCGCCCACGGTCACGGTCACCCCATCGAGCGTGAGCTGCGTCGTGACGCCGCTCGCGAAGACGCCGTAGAGCGACTCGCCGGCGTTCGGCGCCGCCATCTTGCTCGTGATGGAGAGGAACCGGAGCGTCGCCGCGCCGTCGAGCGCGCTCGCCGTCACCGTGGTGTTCGACGTGTCCGGAGCCTCGATCCGTGAAGGAATCGCGCTCGACCCGCAGGACGGCGACCACGCCGTGCCGCTGACGGTCCACGCGCCCTCGATCGTGACGCCCGCGACGAGGTTCACGGCCTCGACGTAGGTGCCGCCGGCGACGTAGACGGTGCCCTTGCCGAGCGACGACGCTTGCGAGATCCCGTTCTGAATCGTGGCGCACGGGCTCGCGCGCGTGCCGCAGGCGAGGGTGTCGTTGCCCGACGCGGCGACGAAGATCCCGTTGCCGTCGTCGACCACGCGCTGCATGCAGGCCAGGAGCGCCGCCTGATCCAGGCCGCCTTCGCTCGAGGGCGTCCCGCCCTCGACCCCCCCATCGACCTGCGATCCCACCGAGGCGTCGGCGGCCCGATCGTGCGGCGCGTCGATGCCCGCGATGGCCGCGCAGGCCGCGAGGCCGAGCCCCGCGGCCCCGGCGACCGCGCACGCGACCAGGGTCCGAGGACCGCGCGCGATCGTCACGGGCAGTGCTCCTGCGCGGCCCCGGGGGCGCCGTTCGGGTCGCCGCCCGCGCCCCCCTCGGCGACCACGAGGCGCGTTCCGCTGAGGGTCACGCTCGCGTCGGCGACCGCGGCATACGCGAGGACCATCCGCCGGGTCCCCCTGCGCCCGTGCCTCCCGCGCCGCCCTGACCGCCCTGACCGCCGGGCGCACCGCCGTCGATGGTGACGGGATCGGCGGCTTCGTTTCCGGCGGACAGTC
>CAWCPA010000005.1:0-12721 GCA_963797395.1 uncultured delta proteobacterium | reverse complement strand
TTCCTTTTCTATTACCCTCTATTAAAGAATGATGAGCGTAAGTGACAGTCACACCTGAGGATAATAATATAACTGTATTTAACAAGGGTAATTCAAAAGGATTGATGGCTTCTATACCCATAGGAGGTCATTGAGCTCCTAGTTCTACTGTTGGAGATAAAGCTGAATGAAAAAATGCTCAAAATATAGCTAAGAAGAATAATGCTTCTGATACTATAAATAAAGCAACACCCATATTTAATCCTTTTTGCACAGCAATGTATCATTACCTAAATAAGTTCCTTCACTTATAACGTCACGCCATAGAAGAACATAGATAATATAACGGCTACAAAAGCTGAAGCTAAGAATAAATTTGCATTACTAAAACCATGCATTGTTAATACTCCGCTAGTTGTTAATGTTAAATAATGCAATACATGTATATAAAGGTCACGGTGAAGGTGACACTAAGTGGAAAGGATGAGCTTGAAATTTACTTCTTGTTAAATTAGTCATACTTTGTTTTAGACATTTTATATAGTTCGATCATATAATAATCGTAAACATACCTTAGGTATATAATTTAGGTTTAAAAAACAATAAATATTTATATCATAAATACTTTAAAGGTTAAGGAATAGGTGACTTGAACACTACGATGTGCGTGCCCGCCCGCTCGAGCGTGATCGTGAGGTCGATCGTGCCCTTGCCGTCCTCGGTGTGCACGACGCCCGAGGCGAGGACCGCGGGCGGCCCGTCCGCGCGGAGCTCCCGCGCCGAGACCGTGAGCTCGTCGCACGAGAGCCCGCCCGCGCATCCGACCTCGACCCGCAGCGGCAGGGGCACGTGCGCGACCGCGGCGCCCGCGGCGCTCACCCTCCGGACGCTCGCGTCGGCGGGCACCGAGCGCGTCGTCGCGATGGTGTCGATGGGGATGCGCAGCCCGTCCGCGAGCGATCGCAGCGCCGCGTCCGACGCGCCGGCCGGGGGATCGTCGAAGCGCCCGTCGCTGACGACCACCACGGCCGCGGGCCGCTCGGCCGGCGACGCCGCGAGCGAGCGCAGCGCGGCGCCCAGGTCGCTGTGCGGGGCGCGCGCCGACGCGTCCGTCCCTTCCGACGCCTCGGGCAGCGCGGCCGCGGGGCCTTCGCCGAAGCCGAGGACCACGAGGCGCGCGTTCTGCCCGCTCTTCTGGAGCATCGCGATCGCCTCGTCGCGCGCGGCCTGCCGCGGGCGATCGCCGTCGCCGGGGAGCGCCATCGACCGCGACGCGTCGGCGAGGACGACGACGCGGGCGCCGACCGTGCTCTCGCGCGCCGAGACGCGCGCCGGCCGCAGCACCGCGCCGAGCAGCATCGCGACGGCCAGCAGCCCCGTGACGGCGATGGCGGCGCTCGCGGCGTTCGCCTGCGCGTTGCGGCGAAGCTCGAGGAGGAGCATCGCGAAGCTCGCGGCCGCGACGACGCACGCCGCGACGACCGCCCACGGCGGCAGATCCGCGCTCGCGCCGAGGTGGGTCGAGAGCATCTCAGGGGCTCGTGAGGGCGCGCCGCCGCATCAGGAAGGGCGCGTGCACCTGGTCGTCCTTGTAGTTCGAACAGAGGACGTACATGGCGATGTTCACGGCGAGCCGGATGGCGTGCTCGCGCTGGAGCTCGCCGCCCGGGACGACCTGCTGATCCCACGCGCCCGTTCCGCCGCGCGCGAGGGCGCCGCCGAGGTCGTGCTCGCTGAAGATGACCTGCGCCTGCCCGCCGCGCACGATGGCCTCGAGCGACGGCGGGCCCTCGACGCGCCCCTCCGCCCTTCGCAGCAGGTAGAAGGTGCGGAAGAGGACGTGGTCGGTGCCGATCGTGATGGGCGCGCCGTCGGGCAAGATGCGCGCGATCTCCCGGCGGGCGCTGCGGCCGAAGGCGCCGGGCTCGCCGTTCGGGCCGGGGGCCGCGTCGTCGACGAGGAGCACGCCGCCGAGCGCGAGGAACCCGCGGAGCCCGCGGATCTCCGCGCTCGTCAGCGGCGCGAGCTCGGTGTCGCCGCTCCAGTAGAGGAAGGGCGCGTCGACGATGCCGGGGTCGTCCGCGCGCACGACCGTCGGGTGAAGCCGGGCCGGCGCGCTCGTGCGCTCCTTGAGCTCCCACGCCCAGCGGGCGGGCGCGGTCGCGCGGGCGGGGCCCGTCTGCGAGCCCGTCAAGAGGACCCGCGGATCGAACGCGCCCGACTCGCCGAACGCGCGCGCCGGGCGCGGCGCCAGCGCGAGCACGGCGGCCACCAGGCACAGCGCGATCGCAGCGAGCGCGAGCGGGGAGAGGCGCATACGGCTCTCCTTGTAGCCGAGGCGAGGGACGCCGTCAGTCGAAGTCCTCGACGTGCCAGATGCCGCCCTCGCGCTTCAGGCGCACCTGGTGCCCGCCGGGGACCGCGACGACCGCGACGTCGCCGCTCAGCTGCACGGGCAGCGCGGCGGGCTCGTTCAGGCCCTCAACGAAGGTCCGCACGTCGTTCTCCACCGCGGCGCGCGTCTCCGGCGAGAGCACGCGCATCAGCCCCGCGTAGCTGCGGCGCGCGAGCACGCGACGAAGCTGCTCGAGCGCCTCCTCGGGCGTGCGCCCTCCGCCCGGCAGCGCGCCGGCCGCCGTCACCCCGTAGCGGCCGTCGCGCAGATCGAGCGCCGCTTCTTCGCCGTCGGCGTATCGCAGCCGCGCGGTCCCCTCGACGCGCGGGTTCGGCTGCTCGAGCGCCGCGGCCTGCTCGGCGAGCTCCGCGCGCTCGTCGGCCACGACCCGCGCGACCTCCTCGGGGCCGTGCGCGCGCTGCGAGGTCGTGCTGAGGAGCGCGTAGAGCGCCTTCGCGTCGCCGCGGGAAGCGGCCTGCGCGTACGCGCGCGCCGCGTCGCGGGGATCGGGCGCGCGGCCCCCGAGGCACCCCACCGGGCCGGCCAGCAGCGCGATCGCGAGCCACGCTCTCGAGCGATCACCCCCCGACATCGGCCTTCGCGACCTCCACGTCGAGGTCGTACTCGTCGCGCCAGAGCGACGCCTTCGCGCGGACCGTCCACTCTTCGAGCTCCCGCTCGCCCTCGCCGCGCAAGAAGAGCGTCACGCGGCCCGCCGCCCGGTCCATCGCCGCGCGCACGCTCTCGATCTTTTGCTTGTGCTCGCGGTCGAGCGCGTCGGCGATGCGCAAGACGCCCGCGAGGCCGCGCACCTTGCCGCGCGCCTGCTTGTCGAGAT
This sequence comes from uncultured delta proteobacterium, assembly GCA_963797395.1. GTDB lineage: Bacteria > Myxococcota_A > Polyangia > Polyangiales > Polyangiaceae > Palsa-1150. Next base: position 9,509 of record CAWCPA010000005.1, on the reverse strand, counting down.
CGCGGTAGCCGGGGTGGCTCGTGTCGGGCGGCCCCTTGCGGTGGTAGCGGGCGATGTTCGCGACGATCGCCCGCTCTTCGGGCGTGATGCCCATGATGTCGGCGTGCTGGATGAGGTACTGGCTGTGCTTGTGATGCCCGCTGTAGTGCACGAAGTCGCCGATGTCGTGCAGCATGGCCGAGACGCGGAGGAGCAGCCGGTCGCGATCGCCGAAGGCGTGCACGAGCTGCAGGTCGTCGAAGAGCTGGGTCGCGAACTTGCACACGTGCCGCGCGTGCGCCTCGTCGAAGTGGTAGCGCCGGCCGAGCCGCGCGCAGGCCTCGAGGACGCGCTCGGCCTCGCCCGCCGCGTCCCACACGTGGAAGAACTTGTCGACGAGCTCCTCGAGGACGCCCGCGGCGAGGCCCACGCCGGGCGAGAGGATGGTGCCCATCTTCAGCACCGTCGCGAGCCGGAGGAAGATCGCGGCGGCGGGGACGATGGTGTCGGCGCGGTCGGGCCGGAGCTGGTACGCGTCGCGCCGCTCGGCGTTCGACATCGCGCACAGCTTCTTGTAGAGGGGCCTGGCCGCCGCGACGTCGATGCCCCGCGCGACGCCCTTCGCCGGGCACAGGTCGCAGAGCGTGTCGACGTTGCCGCCGGTGCCGATGAGGAGGTCGACGTCGCCGAGGGCGGGCACCGCCTCGCTGAGCGCGCGGTCGATGGCCTCTTCGAGCAGGCGCTCGCGCGTGCGGTCGACGGTCTTGACGCCCTTGAGGTAGGCCTCGAGCATCCGCACGGTGCCGAGGGGCAACGACATGGTGAAGGCCGTCTCGCCGCGCTCGAGCAGCGTGAGCTCGGTGGAGCCGCCGCCGACGTCCACGAGCAGCGCGCGCTTGTCGCCGAGCGGCAGGCGCCGCGTGACGGCGAGCTGGATGAGGCGCGCTTCTTCGATGCCTTCGATCGTCTCGAGCTCGATGCCGGCCTCGCGCCGGGCGCGCTCGACCAGCGTGCCGCCGTTCTTCGCCTCGCGCACCGCGCTCGTCGCGATGGCGCGGTACGAGTCCACCTTCCAGCGGTCGATTCCCTGACGGAACTCGCGGAGGGCGGTGCACGCCTGCCCGACGGAGGCCGGCGCGAGCCGCCCCGAGAGGAACACCTCGGCCCCGAGCCGCACCGGCGAGCGCAGCGTGGCGAGATCCTTCCAGGCCCCCTCCACCGCCTGCGGGGGCTGCCCGTTCGCGTTCCGCGTGGGCGCGCCGGCCTCGATGACGCGGAGGCGGAGGGCGTTCGAGCCCACGTCGATGGCGGCGAAGCGCGGCATACGCAGAAACTAGCGGGAGCATGCCTCATCGGCTAGCGTCTGCAGCGGTGTTCGGACGGGTAGCCTGGCCCACCTATCTCGTCCCCGCTCGGGTCTTCCCTCGGGCCCTCGGCGTGGCTTGCACGGCGCTCGCGGTCTTCGCGCTCACGGGCGCCGGCTGTGGGGGCGACGAGCCGAGGGTGCCGACGATCATGCGGCCGATCGACGAGCCGCACGCGGTCTCGGTCATGGCGCGCGTCTTCCGGCAGCTCGGCTTCGAGCCTGTGCGCAACCGGGTCATCCAGTTCGGGACGAACGGCGCGCAGCTCACGCTCGACGTGGCCGCCCGCGATCGCCGGTTCGGCATCGCCTACATCACCTGGCAAGACGCCGACACCCTCGGGGACCAGCTCCCGCGCCGCGACGATCCCGACGCCATCCTCGTGGTGCACGGCGCGGGCAGCGACGACGACGTCCACGCCGCGCTCCTCTACGCTGCGGACTACATGCAGGACGACCTCTCGGGCGACCAGCACACGAGCACGGCGATCGCCGCCGAGCAGAAGCTCGAGCTCGCCACGCGCGACGTCCTTCGGCGCGCCGAGCACGAGAACTGGCCGTGACGCCGCCGCGGCGGCTCATTCTGGCCGGCGCCCTCGTCACCTGCGCGGGCCTCGTCGTCGCCGCGACCGCGCCCATCGCCGGCACCGCGCCCGTCGAGCGCGTCCGCCCCCAGCAGGAGGCGGGCGGCGCGATCGTGCTCGCCGGCTGGGCCCTGCTCGGCCTCGGCATCCACCGCTTCGGGCGAGCCCGAAGCGACGACTGAGTGCGGGCCCGTCGTCAGTCGTCGTCGCTGCGGAGGACGACGACGCCCGTGTCCTGCCCGAGCTTCGGCGTGCGCTGCGCGGCGAAGCCGAACGGCCGGTCGGCGATGGTGACGGTGCCCGTCACGGGCGCGTCGGTGGCCGCCGCCGTCTTGCCGACGAGACCGAGCGCCGCGAGGGCCTGCGTGTTGACGTCGGGCGTGACCGGCGACGCGTAGACGCCCCCCTTGTCGAAGATGGCGACGTAGAAGACCGGGATCTTGCCCTCTTGACCTGCGGCCTTCGCCTGATCGAGAAGGCGAGACTTGAGGGCCTCTTGAAGGTGACGCGCGAAGTACCGATAGGACCAGCCCGTCACGAGCACGGCGCCGGTGGTCCCATCCGCGCGCTTCACGGGGGCGCCCGCGATCCAGTCTTCGTCGGGGGGCGTCTTCGGCGTCTCGGGGAACGCGCCGGTGCCCGTGGCGAACCCGTCCTTCGCGCGCCCGATGCTCGGGAACGACGCCGAGAGGTCCTTGCCGGCCATCCGGTCCTCCTCGAGGTCGTTGCGGATCGCGACGCCGGTCGGATCGGTCAGCGCGAAGAAGGTCGACTTCGCGACGTTGAGGTCGACGACCTCGCGGCGGACGCGCATGAGCGCCTTGCGGACGCCGGCGATGTCCTGCCGCGGGTCGGCGCCGTCGGCGACCAGGGGGGCGAGCTTCGTCGCGCCTTCGGGCAGCCCGCGCTCGATCTCGCCGACGTCCTTGGCCACGAGCTCCGCGACGACCGTCGCGTCCGGGGCGGCGTGAGCGGCGCTCTCCTTCGCCTGGTCTTTGCAAGCGGTGATGAAGGCGAGCGAGCCGAGAGCGGCTGCGGGGGCGAGGCGGGCGAGCCGAGCGCGGCAAACGAGGGCACGATGACGAGGACCGACGTGGAGCTTCACGCCACGAATAGTAGCCGCGTTTGGTACTCTCGATGCGAAGGCATCGCAGGCGACCGACGCGAAGGCATCGTACGCTGACGATGCGAGCCTTGAGCGCCGAAGAGACCGCACGGCCCCCGTCGGACCGGCCCTCGGGCCGGCGGCTCGGCGGCTACGAGCTCCGCGCGAAGATCGCCGACGGGGGCATGGCCGAGGTCCACGTCGCGCGCCGCGTCGCGGGGCCGCGCGCGGGCGAGGTCGTCGCGATCAAGACCATTCGCGACCCGTTCGCGCGGAACCGCGAGTTCGTCACGATGTTCCTCGACGAGGCGAAGATCGTCTCGCGCCTCCGCCACCCGAACATCGTTCGGTACCACGAGCTCGGCACCGAGGACGAGCAGGTCTTTCTGGCGATGGAGCTCCTCTTCGGCCAGTCGCTCTGGAGCATGTGGGACGCGTGCCGCGCCCGCAACGTGCGGCTTCGCTACGACATGATCGCGTGGATCGGCGCGCGCGTGGCCGACGGCCTCCACTACGCCCACGAGCTCGTCGACGAGCGAGGCGTGCCGCTCGACATCGTGCACCGCGACGTCAACGCCACGAACATCTTCGTCACGTACGAGGGCGAGGTGAAGGTCATCGACTTCGGCCTCGCCAAGGCCGCGAACCGCGCGTCGAAGACGGCCGCGGGCGTCATCAAGGGAAAGGTCGCGTACATGTCGCCCGAGCAGGCGGTGGGCGCGCCGATCGACCGGCGCACCGACGTGTTCGCGCTGGGCACGACGCTCTGGGAGCTGGCCTGCGACCGCCGGCTCTTCAAGTGCTCGGACGAAGTCGACACGCTGCGCCGCGTCCACGCCGCCGAGGTGCCCGACGCGACGCGCGTCGTCGACGGCTTCCCCCCGGCGCTGTGGCGCGTCCTCCAGCGCGCGCTCGCGCGCGACCCCGGGCAGCGCTACCGCACCGCCGCGGACCTCGGCCGCGACCTCGAGCCGCTCGCGGTCGGCGAGACCGGGCGGCGCTGCGACGCGCGCTCGGTGGCGAAGGCCATGCGCGAGCTCTTCGCGGACGACCAGACGCGGCAGATCGCGTGGGTCGAAGACGTGAGCGGGCCCGAGCCGTCGCGCAGGCTCGGCGCCCCGATGAAGCCGCCCTCGACCTTCTGGGCCAGCGACGACCCGCCCGCGATGCAGGACGCGCCGCGCATGCCGCCCTCGGGCCCGCCGAGCGCGCCGCCGCTCGCGCAAAAGCACGGCCCGCGCATCACGTCCGCGCCCCGGCCGGGCGGCCGCGCCGTCCTGCGTCGCGCCTCGCGGCACCGAACGGCGGCGATCGTCACGGCCCTGGCGATCGCGCTCGTCTCGATCTTCGTCGCGCTCGCCCTCCGCTGAGCGCCGTCCGAGGATCTCTAACCGCCGTCGGGCGCGGCGTCGGGCTGCGCGTCCGGCTCGGCGTCGGGCGTCGCGTCCGGGGCGCTGGAGTCTTCCGAGGCGTCGGCGGCGTCGGGGCCCGCGTCCGTGGGCTCCGTGATTGGGGGGCCCGGGACGCACCCGGAGGTGAAGCCCGTGGTCGCGCAGACGGTGGTCGGCGGCGAGCAGATTGTGGGCGCGCTCTGGACGTATCCGTCGTCGCAGAAGCCCGGAATGTTGCCCGCGTCGCCGGCGCACACCCAGCCGCCGGCGCTGGTCGCGCAGGACGGATCCCGGTCCGGCAAGGCGGCGCAGGTCGCGGCGCCCGAGGAGAGCACGACGCAGAAGGCGTTGGCCCCGGCGCACGTGCTCTCGGTCCAGAAGTTCCCGCCGGCCGACGGGTTGATGTCGCCCGCGCGGTTCGTGCAGAACTGCAGGGTGCTCTGGTCGGCGCAGCGGCTCGTGCCCGACTGGCACGGCGTGCCGCAGCCCTGGCCGGCGATCACGCCGGCCGCGGCGACGGCCAAGGTCAAAGGAAGGATGGCTCGATGCACGGGCGCCACCCTAGCACCGCCGGCTCAGCTCTGGTCGAGGCGGGCGGCTGCGCGAGGGACTGGATGCGTGAGCTGCGATGAACCCCGCGGTACCGAAGATGGGACTCGAACCCATACGCCCTTTCGGACGGCGGATTTTGAGTCCGCTGCGTCTGCCATTCCGCCACTTCGGCTCGTCTCGCGCGCCGTGGGTTGTTACCTCGTCCCCGGCGTACGAGGCAACGGCTTTGCCCCGCTGGCGCGTCAGGGCAGGAGGCCCGTGGTCATCGCGCCCGAGCCCGCGCCCGGATTGAGCACGGCCGTTTGGGCCATCGCCGGCGCGCCGCCCGCGTTGATGCGGATCCACCCGAAGCCGCCTCCGCCGCCGCAACCCTGGGGATCGAGGCCGAGCTGCGCGCCCGAGCCTGCGTCGCCGTAGCCCACCGGGGGCTGGCCGGCTCCGGCTCCCCAGTGCGGATAGCCGGGGTTCTCTTCCTCGCAGCCCGCGTTGTTCTCGCTCGAACCGCCGGGTCCGGCGGGCGAGCCGCCCGCGCCTCCGACGGCGTAGACCTCGGCCCCGTCGCTCAACGCGACCCGGGGCGCTTCGAGGACGAGCGCCCCGCCCGCGCCGCCACCGCCGCCGGCGATCGCTGCGGGCCCTTCGCAATCGACGATGGGACTGCACCCCGATCCGGCGCCGCCGCCGCACCCGCTCACGTCGACCCGGCCCGCGATTGTGAGCGCGCTGGCGGCGACGAGGCGGAGCGCGCCGCCCCCGTTGCCTCCGTTCGGGCCGTTCGAGTAAAGGGGCGTCTGCACGCCGCCGCCTCCGCCGCCCGATTCCGCCGCGAAAGTCGTTCTGGTCGAGCACCGCGTCGTCGTAGACCGCGCCCGCGGCGCCGCAGGTGCCGAACTCGGCGTCCGACGCGGTCGGATTCGCAGCCCGCGCCTCCTCCGCTCGCGTGCCCGCCGCCTCCACCCGACGCGCTCGGACCGCCGCCTCCGCCGCCGGGGCCACTTCCGCCGCCGGGCGCGGAGTAGATGCCCTGGTGGCCCTTGACCTCGCCCGCGCCGCCGGCGAACCCGCCGGGCGCGATCGCGGCGTTCGGACCGCAAACGTCCGAGCCGTCCGGGTTCATCGGCCGCGCGTCGATCGCGCCGTCGACGACGAGGGTCGTCGAGGAAAGGAGCGCCACCGCGTGCTGGCCGACGAGCTTGAGCGTGGTCCCCGCCGGCACGGTCAGGGAGAGGAACGTGAAGACCGCGATGTTCTGGTCGGTCTGCCGGTACGCGATGTTCGCCTGTACATCGCGGTTCGCCGGGTTGCCCGTGCTCGCGGGACGGAGGACGACGCCGCCCGCCGTGATCTCGCCCGTGTCGACGTCGATGACGGTGTCGCCGGGCGCGGGGCCGCCGTCGCCCGCGTCGCCGGTGTCGAATCCGGCGTCGTCGTGGACCGTGAGCACGAAGTCCTTCAGGCCCGTTCCGTCGAGGTCCGATGCGGGGATGCCCGCGCTCGGCGTGAACGTCAGACAGGTGCCCGGCGTGCCGTCGCAGGAGGGCGGCGGGCCGTTCTGCCCGGAGTCGTTCGCGGAGCCTCCACCGTCGGAGCCGGCTCCGGCGCCGTCGGGGCCCCCGCTCGTGGCGCCGTCGTCGCCCGGCCCGGCTTCGCTGCTCTCGGCGATCGTGCCGCTTCCGAGGCCCAGGATGGCGCTGCACCCGGCCAGGAGGGCCAGCCCTCCCGCGACGACGGCTGCCCGCGCGATCACCACGACCCCCGCAGCGCGACGCTGCCGAGCCCGATTGCGGGGGTGACGTGCAGCACGCCGCTCTCCGCGGCAGGCGCACGCGGTGCGAACAGCCAGAGCGCAGCGCCGCCCGCGGTCAGCGCCGCACCCGCGATCAAGAGGACCGTGGAGGCGTTCGCGGCGGAGGTCGCGTCGTGCAGCGACGTGAGGTGCCCCTGGTCGGCGCAGACGTTGTCCGGGCAGCTCGCGTCGTTCTTCTTCGCGATCGCTTCGAGGCCGAAGACGCCCCCGACCACGAGCGTGGCGACCCCGACGCCGCCGACGACGAGTCCCACGGTCCTCCAGGGTGCGGACGGCTTGCGCGCGTCGGGGGGAGGGGCGCCCGGCGAATCCGGCGCCGCGGGGGGGCCGCTCACGATCACGCGCTCCAGGCGCTGCCGCTCACCCTCGCGGAGGACGAACTCTTTCTTCACGGGGGGCAGCCCCGGCGCCTCGAACGAGAAGACATGCGACCCGGGGTCGACGCGCATCGCGGCGCCCGGCACGTTCGCGGCGCCCGGGCTGCCGTCCACGCGGACCGCTACGGCCGCCAGGTCCTTGCCGGCCCGGTCGACGATCTCGAAGACGATGGTCGGCTGCGCGGCGTCGAGCTCGTCGAGGCGGTGCGCGCAGTCGTCGCGCACGAGGGTCGGGCAGGCGGCGTCCGCGCACGCGAGGAACTCTTGCCGGGCCGCGAGAAGGTGGCTGTCGCGGCGGAGGTCCTGGCCCTTGGTGTTGGCCTCGATGCACGCGGCCTTCGTGTCCGCCGCATCGGCTCCGCGATTGACGCCCGAGGCGGCCGTGAGGACCGCGAAGGCCACGGCAGCCCGGAGCGCGAACCCCCTCTTTGCGAACACGGCCTCCTCCGTCCCCTCACCGTATCCTTTCTCCCAGGGAGGGTGGCGGGGTCAAGGGCGGGTGGAGCGCGAGGGCAGGGGGTCGGGCGCCCGGGCCGGTGGCGCTCGAACGAGCGGCGTGTTAGAAGCTCGCCCGCTTGCGAGCGGCTGGTGCTGCCCGCTATGCTTGAACGCTCCGGAGACGAGATGCCCAGCGAAGCCATTCAATGCAAACCCCTCGAGGTCATCGTCAGCGACCGCGGGATTGAGCGCGCCATCAAGATGCTCAAGCGGAAGCTCGCGTCCGAGGGAGTGCTTCGCGAGCTGAAGATGCGCCGGCATTACATGAAGCCGAGCGTCAAGCGCCGTAAGAAGCAGGCCGAGGCCGCGCGTCGCCGTCGCAAGAGGGCGAAGGTCGAGGCGGCCGTTCCGAAGCCCTGAGTCCGTCCTCCCGGACGGCTCTCTCCCGCAGCGCGGCCGCGTACCGGTCGCGCTGCTGCGCATTTTGTCGGTGCAGGGTGCTTCACCGAGCTGCCCGGTCGCCGTACGGCCGGTACGGCGAGAAGGACCGAGCTGCCCGGTCGTGGGCAGGCCGGTGCAGGGTGCTTCACCGCGCTGCCCGGTCGTGGGCAGGCCGGTCCGGCGAGAAGCACCGAGCTGCCCGGTCGTAGGCAGGCCGGTGAAGGGTGCTTCACCGAGCTGCCCGGTCGTGGGCAGGCCGGTCCGGCGAGAAGTCCCGAGCTCCCCGGTCGCGGGCAGGCCGGTGAAGGGTGTTTCACCGAGCTTCGCGGTCGTGGGCAGGCCGGTGAAGCGCCTTTTCTCTCATCCCCTGGCGGCTTCGATCGCCTGCTCGAGCGTGAAGGTGCCGTCGTAGAGCGCGCGGCCGACGATGCACGCCGGGATCTTCCGCGCAGCGAGCGTCCGCAGGTCGTCGAGGGACCCGACACCGCCCGACGCGATGACGGGCACCGGCGTCTCGGCCGCGAGCTCCGCGGTCGCGTCGACGTTCGGGCCGACCCGCGTCCCGTCCCGCGCGACGTCGGTGTAGAGCACGCCCGCGAGCGGCGAGTCGGCGAACGACCGCACGAGATCCACCGCGCGTACGCGCGTCGGCTGCGTCCACCCGTCGACCGCGACGAACCCGTCGCGCGCGTCGACGGCCAGGATCACCACGTCGGGGTGGTCCGCCGCCAGGCTGCGCACGAGCGCCTCGTCCTTCACCGCCGCCGAGCCGAGGACGACGCGCTTCGCGCCGAGCGCGAGGTACGCCTCGAACGCCTCGCGCGTCCGCACGCCGCCGCCGACCTCCACGCCCGCGCCGAACTCGGCGATGACGGTCCGGACGACGTCGCGCTGCACGGGCCGACCGTCGCGCGCGCCCTCGAGGTCCACGACGTGGAGCCACGGCACCATGCCGCGCCACGCGCGCGCGCGGGACGGCGGGTTCTCGTCGTAGACCGTGACGGCGTCGTAGCGGCCCTGGTGGAGGCGCACCGCCTTGCCGCCGAGGAGATTGATCGCGGGGATGACGATCACGAAGCGAGGAACCTCTCGAGCAGCGCGAGGCCCGCGCGCTGGCTCTTCTCCGGGTGAAACTGGCAGGCGAAGACGTTCTCGTGGGCGACCGCGCTGACGAAGCGCGCCCCGTAGTCGGTCGTGGCCGCGACGATCGCCGGGTCTTCGGGCGCGACCGCGTAGCTGTGCACGAAGTAGAAGTGCTGCGGGGCGCCCGTGAGGAGGCCGGGGTTGCGCGAAGGGTCCGCGAGGTTCCAGCCCGTGTGCGGGATCTTGAGCGGCGCGCCGGTGACCGCGTCGGTGCCGGACGGCAGCTTCACGACCTTGCCCTTGAAGATGCCGAGGCCGGCGCAGCCCGGCGCCTCTTCGCTCGCCTCGAACAGCACCTGCAGGCCCAGGCAGATGCCGAGGTACGGCCG
>CAWCPA010000004.1:0-449340 GCA_963797395.1 uncultured delta proteobacterium | reverse complement strand
ACGATCAGAACTCAATCGTTTTTGCCCTTCCATTGCATCATCGAAGGTAGGCAAACTTTGACGACGTAGTTTCTTCTTGGTCATTCTCTCGATACTTCGTAGAAAGTAATCTCTCGCGGATGAACAAAGGTAACAAGGCATCCCTGTTTTCCCTGCACGTCCCGTTCTTCCGATACGATGCACATAGCTCTCTGCGTCTTGTGGAATATCAAAGTTATAGACATGGGTTACCCCTGTTATATCGAGCCCACGTGCAGCCACATCAGTGGCTACCATGATATCAATCAGCCCTTCTTTAAACTGTTGAATGACTGTATCTCGACGAGCTTGAGAGAGGTCTCCGTGAATCCCTTCTGCAAGAATACATCCATGTTTATTGGATGCATCTGCTAACTCATCTACCCTTTTCTTGGTTCGACCAAAAATGATGGCTAGGTCTGGCAATTGAGATTAACAAATTACACAATACATCGAATTTCTGTTTTGGAGAAACCTCGATAGTAGAACTGTTCAATCGACGGCATGGTTTAACTCCTTTTACCTTAATTTTGATCTCATGCGGATCTACCATGAACTTTCCAGCAAGTGCCTTGATCTGACTTGCCATGGTTGCAGAGAATAGTAAGGTTTGATGTTCCTTAGGGATTTCAGATAATATCGCTTCAATTTCTTCAATAAATCCCATATTCAACATTTCATCGGCTTCATCAAGTACAACGATCTTAATATCCTGCAGTCGAATGGTTTTACGACGAATATGATCTTGAAGCCGTCCTGGGGTCCCTACAATAATTTGCGGCCGTTTCTTTAAGGAACGAATTTGACGCGTAATTTCTTGTCCTCCTATAAATGGGAACGGCCGGAGTATTTTTCTGTTGACCAATACGATTTAATTCTTCTGCAACCTGAACTGCCAGCTCCCGTGTAGGGGTAATAACAAGGCCCTGAATCGCCTCTTCATTTACCTCAAATTTTTCTACCATCGGAATCCCAAAGGCTGCTGTTTTCCCTGTTCCTGTTTGGGCCTGTCCTAATATATCCATTCCTTGAAGTGCTATCGGAATGGTTTCTTCTTGAATGGGTGTCGCTTCTTCAAACCCCATATTTTGAATTGCTTCTAAAAAGATGTGGACTAAGTCCGAGTTCACTAAATGTTTCCAATCACATTATCCCCTTGTAGATCATTCTTTCGTCCGACCTATTTTCAATATTGGAAGATCAGACAATCTGACCCCTTTTTCTCAGTATAGTCATTCTACCATTCACTCTATACCTCAAGAAGTATATACCATAAATACCAATAGTACCAAAAAAATAATTTGAATTTAACGGTACAATTGCTACGTAATACATCAAAAAGCCAGCCAACATTGCTTTTTTCGCTTTTGTCAACTGGTTACATCGAGAATCAAGCTCTTCCCGTATACCTATTTTCCTAATATCTCTTTTACCCTGCCCACTTGCCCGTCTTCTAAGCGCACCTTAATTCCATGCGGATGGTTTGGAGAATTGGTCAGGATATCTTTCAACTCCCCGGGTTAATTTTCCCGTACGTTGATCTTGTTTTAATACAATATCTACTTCCAATCCAGGAGAAATCTCTTTTCGATTTTGTCCGTTCATCTCTTCTACCCCTTTATAATCATTCAATCCTTTTGTAGGAGAGCGTATCACAACTGGATGATAGAGCGCAATCGCACTACAATAAAAAACAAGCCCTTCAAACACGTTAGGCTTGTTTTCAGACGTAGTTTTAACTATGAACTTCACTAAAGTTAATGCTAGCATAGTAATCCATATTTCCCTCAAGTTCATTGGTACGATAGGTGACAACATAATTCCGACATTCTTCGAGTAATTTCTGATGCACAGAAGAGCGGATGATGGCTGTACCTGGTCTCATCACCATCTGCATAAGAGACACACTCCATATGAGGCATCAGCACTGAATCTTTAGCTAGTTGCGGTAATTCTTTAATTCCAAGATAATCAACCAGATCATATGCCTGATGTTCTTTTCTGATTTTTGATCCATTACTTAACCAATACGTCCACCGCATTAACGAGGGTGATCCCGGGCTAACCGGATCATGATTTACAGTAAAATCATGAAAAATACAAGCCGCTCCCTTCGTGTAGGTAATAACCAAAACCAGTATAGTTATTCATATACGGCGTTCCCGTAAGTGTTATCCCAGGCAATGTTGCCACCGTAAAAGTGGCTCCCGTCGAAACGGTTGCAGTGTTCGAATTATTATCTGATTCCGGTGCAGCTCTTTCGAGAATTAAATGCTCCTTCTTCCAATTCTTATAGCGGATGTTCCTACACCTACAGATACCTGCGTCTGAAAAAAACCGCGATGTAATGCATTGTCTTTTTCTCACAGAACTTACCCGCAGATACGCCTGTTCCAACCGTCTGAACCGTTAAATATTTTCGATGGGTCGGATCCACAACGTTATACAAATCGTATTGAAATCCTACATGAGTAAATTGCCCCTGCTCTCCCCAAAAAACGGCTCCGCATCTAATAACTGTCCACCTTTTATGATTATTACCGATTCCAGACGATTCCTTCACAATGGATTTCTCGACTTCTTTTGTATCAATAATGGTTTTAATAGTATGTACTTGTTCATCCAAATCCTCTTCATCATGACTAAGGGCATGTACTTCGTTACGATGATCCATTCCTCTGATGATGTTGATCTCAAACTCTTCGCCCCCATTCTTGGGTATCACCACCGCCGCTCTACATGGACCTATGCCTATCCCTGTTATGGCTTGAATTTCTCCTTTAGTGGGCTGAAAGTATTATGATGGGGATGCCGTTATAAACAGCTTTTTGTATCTCTGGGCTTTTATTTATGGAATGTGAATTTGTGCTTGTTCCCTCTACCAACAGTGTGGGGCTGGTGAGTGCCCCCCGTTTTCGAAGAATTAGTAATCTCGAAAGTAAGGGGGGATCTCTTATTTTTTTGTGTAATTGAAACTTCACAGTACCTTTGGATGCACACTTTTGCGTCCCTTATTCGCATACAAAAAGGATGGGCACATAGTAGAGAGCGCGATAAGTAAGAAGACAAAAATAAAAAGCTTTTTCATAAAAAATAATCCACCCCTTCTGCAAATACTTCAGATATACAAGCCATTATACCAGTTCTTTGATTTACAGAATACAAAATATAGTAAAAAAATATGTAAATTCCAACGAATTTGTTTTTACATATTTTTTATACCGCTCCTGACACTCAGCAACTTCATCGACGTGTTCCAGAAGAACGACTTCCTGACCTACACCATCAATTCGGTGATCGTGTCATTCTGAGCCACCGGCCTTGCGCTGCTGCTGGGCGTCCCGGCCGGCTACGGCATCGCCAAGGCGCAAGGCCACCAAGGCCGCGGTCCTGATCCTGATCGCCCGCGTCACCCCCGGCCTGTCCTACCTGATCCCCCTCTTCCTGCTGTTCCAGTGGCTTGGCCTGATCGGCACGCTGACGCCGCTGATCATCACCCACCTGGTCATCACCGTCCCCATCGTGGTGTGGATCATGATCGGCTTCTTCGAAGGCCTGCCGGCGGAGCTGGAGGAAGCCGCGCTGGTGGACGGCGCCACGATCTGGCAAGCGTTCCGCTACGTCGCGATGCCACTGGCCCGGCCCGGCATCATGGTGGCGATGATCCTGGCGTTCATTTTCAGTTGGAACAACTTCATCTTCGGCGTCGTGCTGGCCGGCCGCGACGACCCGCACCCTGCCGGTCGCCGTCTACAACGTCCTGACGTTCGAGCAGATCAGCTGGGGCCCCCTGGCCGCCGCCGCGCTGGTCGTCACGGCGCCGGTCCTGCTGCTGACGCTGCTGATGCAGAAGGAAATCGTTGCGGGCCTGACCGCCGGAGGTGTCAAGGGCGGATGACGGTTTGGTTCATCCGTTTGTCTATCGAAATGTCTACAAACGAAGAGAGCGCGGCAACCCGCGCTCTTTCATCGTAACGAAGCTTAGAGAAACGTATAGTTTTGTATTAGAGCAGATCGCGTCTGACTGGAATCGCGCAGCGATCCAGTGACGCGTGAATCTGCTCGCGGACAAAGGCCTAGGCCGCCGCCCTCTTTGACTTCTTGCCCATGCCGGATGCTTCCAGCATGATGCCGCGCAGGTCACGCAGGAACGCCGAGCCCTTCGCGGTACGCTGCACCAGCACGCTGCGCCGATCCAGCGGATCGACCTTCCGGCGCGCCAGATCGAGCTCGGTCAAGCGATCCAAGGCCCGCGTAATGGCCGGTTTTGACACGTTAAGTTCAGCCGCCAGACCGCGCACGGTATGGCCGCCCTCTTGCAGATAGCATGTGAGGAACACACCAAGCTGCCGCGCCGATAGGTCTGCCCCATCGCGGCGTACCAGCGCGACGATCGTATCGCGGAGGAGACCGACCTGGGCATCAGAAACCGGGTTTGGAGGAGATGCCACGTCTACGTCCTTTCGAATTCACACATCGGAATTCGATGTATGCCACCTTTTCGCCATCTAGTCGGGAGGCGAAACGAAGTCAACCTTATTACGGTTAACGATTCGTAAGCATGGTCACAGCTCCGTGACTGTTGTCACCCTCTCAATAGTCAAATCTTTTCCGAAATATCTGCTATCAGCGCAAATAATGCCCGCAGCGCCATCGCTTCTCCGCCCTCGGGCCGCCCAGGCCGAGTCCGAATCGTTCCAGGCGTAGAGATCCAGGTGCATCCAGGGAATACCTGGCTTTGACAAAGTGCCGCAAATACAATGCCGCCGTCACCGCGCCCGCCATAGGCTTCGATGAAACATTATTCAGGTCGGCAATGTTGCTTTTCAGCCAGTCGTCGTAACCCGCCCACAGCGGCAGCCGCCACAGCGGGTCATGTACAATGTGACCAAACCGTAATGTTGATTCGGCGATCGCATCGTCGTTGCAGAACAGTGCCGGCAGATCGGGCCCCAGCGCCACGCGCGCCGCACCGGTCAGTGTCGCGCAATCCACTAGAAGTGCTGGCATTTCCTCGCAGGCTTCATCCAGCAGATCGCACAGCACCAGCCGCCCTTCCGCGTCGGTATTGCCGATTTCCACCGTCAGCCCCGACGCGTGGCAGACGGTCGTCCGCGCGGCCCCGCAGGAGCCGCTCAACGAAGCGCAGCGAGCCGCTCGAGCCCCTCGATCCGCTGCAGGAGAAAGCGCTCGGCGGGCCCCAGACTCGCCTGCTTCTCCCGAAGCTCCGCCAGGTACGCGCGGAGGCGGCCGAGGTCGACCGCGTTGACCTTGCGCAAGGCGCTGTTGAGCTCATCGACCACGGGCGCGGCGCAGGGCCGCCCCTGCGCGTGGTAGAGCTCGATCACGTAGTCGGCCCACGAGCCCTTGCCGGTCGACGTGGCGAGCTTCGCGGCCAGGCGCGCGGCGACGTCGACCAGCCAAGGGGACACCGGCTTGCCGCTGCGGCTGGCCTCGACGATGTCGGAGAGCGGGCCGGCGAGCAGGCGCTCGGCCTCGTCGGCGCGGCCCATCGCGAGGGCCTTCTCGGCCACGCCGCCGAGGAGCTTGAACGCCGTGAGCCGCCGGACGGTCGTCGAGTCGCCGTCGGCGCCGGCCGTGTTGTCCTCGACCGGCTCCGGCGCGCTCGACGCGTTCGAGGAGGGCGGCACCTGGATCGAAGGCACCGGGGCGCCGACGTCGGGCACCGCGGCCATCTTCGGCATCGTGTTGCGGCCCGGCAGGTTGACCGTCTCGCGGAGCGAGTTCTCCTGACCCTTGAGGAGGATGAGCTCCTGCGAGCCGATGAGGATCTTGTCGCCCGGGTGGATCGTGGTCCTCTCGGTGATCCGGTGGCCGTTGACGATGACGCCGTTGCGGCTCTCGAGGTCCTCGACGGTCACGACGTCGCGCGACACGACGAGCATCGCGTGTCGGCGTGAGACGAGCGGATTGTCGAGGGAGAGCTGGCAGCCGGCGCTCCGGCCCACCACGAACTGTCCGTCGCCCAACGCGAGATCGTGATGCTGGTAGCGCAGGCGGAAGCGCATTGGCTCGCTCGGGCACTATCCGCGCGCGGTCGCGACCCTCGGAGAGGCGCGCGCCGACGGGATTGCTTTCAGCTTTACCTTTCTGCGATGCAGGCTGGCAAGATTTGACGATAAAGAGCGAAAGCGGGCGCCGTAAAATCTTTGGGCTAGGCCGTCGGGACGTGCCGCGCGCCGGTCGGGTCGCTCCCGTCCGGAGGGCCGTCCTCGATGCCGAGGCTCGAGCGAAGAGCGCGCAGGCGGCTCAGCGGCTCGGCGTCCTCCGGCAGCGGCGGGGCCGCGAGAGACGCGTGATGGGACTCGATTTGCCCGAGGAGGGCGTCGAGGGCGCTCCGAATCGGGTGCCGGACCGCCACCTGGGCCAGACGATTGATCACGTCCGCCGGCGGGACGCGGCGCGTGCGGCCGTAGACGTCGATGGCCCAGAGGGCCCACGCCGGGTCGCCCGAAGCGAGGGTGGTCGCGGCGGCCTGCCCGCAGAGGCCCGCGAGGGCGCCCGGGTCGAGGGCGGCGGGATTCTGCGCGATGACCTCTTCGATTTGCCCGATGGCCCGCTGGACGATGCGCTCGGCGTCCTCGAGGCGGTGGAGCTTCAAGGCCCGCTCGAGCGACTCGACCATGAGCTGCACGTTCCACGCGTGCGCCGCGGACCGGCCGCTCCCGGTCAGGGTGTCGTCGTCGGTCTGCTCGGTGGCCTCGCAGTTCGGGCACGCGAGGAGCTCTCGCGGGTACGGAAGCCGGCAATTCGCGCAGAGACGGAGCTGGCCGGTGGTGCGCGAGTGCGCGCGGCCGCCGGGGTCGACGCAGCAAAACACGAAATCTTGTGTGCCGATGCGCACACGGTCGCCGTTGCGCAAGCTGACGGGGTCGCGGATGACGGCGCCGTTCACCCGGACGCCGTTGCGGCTCCCCATGTCTTCGATGCGGGCCCCGCCTTCATCGACCACGATGCGCGCGTGGCGCCGCGAGACGAGAGGGTCCTCGAGGGTGAGGTGGCAGTCGAGGCTCCGCCCGATGATCGTGGCCCCTTGCGGCAGATCGAGCTCTTGCAGCACGAACCTCAATCGGTAGCGCACCAACTTCTCTCTCTCCGTCCCCCACCACGGCTTCTCCATGAGCGTCGGGGTGGAGCTATGCTCCCCCGCGAGCTCGAGACCCACGCGCTCAGCAGATGGACTATAACGCAAGAATGGCTGTGACAGGGGCCCTGCACGCCGGCCGAGCGCAGCCATTTCGGGCGAATTGGGCTCGTTTCGTAGGGGCGCGTAAGGAGGCGAGAGCGCGGGTGGACAACAGCGTGAAGGAGCAAATCGAGCGTGTGATGCACGAGGTCCTTGCCCCGCTCGTCAAGAACGACGGCGGCGAGATGTACCTGGTGCGGTGGGACGGCGACGACGTCCACGTTCACCTCGCGGGCGCGTGCGCGGGCTGTCCGGGCTCGGCGATGACTGCAGACAACATCCTTCTGCCGGCCGTGCGTTCGGTCGCGCCCAAGGCGCGCATCGTCCTCACGACGGGATACCGCATCCCCCCCAACGCCAAGCGCCTCTAGCTGGGCTGCGCGGGTCTACAGGCTACGGACTACAGGCTACAGGGCGAACAAGGCCCCGCGTGACCGTGGGTCCGCGAACCGTGGCCCGCAGCCCGTGTTCTCTCCGGCCTGTAGCCCGAGCCGGTGGCCTGTAGACCCGCGCAGCCCGGTCAGTGTCGCGCTTTCGGGGCGTTCGGGTCGGTGGTGGGGGCTTTGGCGGCGTTCGGGTCGCTGATGCCGCCCTTGGTGATTGCGGTGATCGAGGGGTCGAGCGCGAAGGGGTCCGTGGGCTGGTGGACGCGGAGGGTGGCCAGGTTGGCCAGCGTGCGCTTGTCTTCGAGGACGATGCCGATGAGGCGCTCGCCCGAACGATCGTCGGCGCGAAGGTGCGTCGTGGCGTCTTGCCAGTCGGTGGTGGTGCGCTCGATGCCGTGGGCGGCGTCGGCGTTCCGCACGCGGCCGGGGACGCCGAGGAGCGCGCCGAGCTTGGTCACGGCGGCCTGGTAGCTGTCGCCGAGCGGACTGTCGGCCTTGAGCGGGACCTCGTCGTAAATCTTCCAGAGCTTGTCCTTGATGAAGAAGAACGAGCGGGTCTTGCCGTCGATGGAGAGGCGCTCGATGGCCTCCTCGTTGTTGTACGAGTACTCGCTGTGGAGCGGCGTGACGTCGAAGCCGCTCGGCGAGTCGCCGAAGACCGCATAGCTCCGCAGGAAGTTCCCCTTCCGACCGTCGCGCGTGGCCTCGACCTTCTGCATCTCGATGCCGGGCTGGAGGCGCGCGATGACGGGCGCGTACTCGAGATTGAAGAAGCCGCCCGGGTTGTTGTAGAGGCCCGTGACCTCGTCGTGCGAGAGGCCCCAGCGGAGCTCTTTCTCCTTCAAGGCCGCGAGGGACGGAACGACGCTCGCGTCACCGCCCGAAGGCGCAGCCATCGCGGTGACCCCGTGGATGCCGAGGACGAAGCCCACCGCGGCGACCGCGGTAAACGAAATGGCGCGTTTCATGACCTTAACCCCTCAGGGGTCGAGGCCGAGCCCGACCCTGCTCGAACGGTAGCACAATCACGCGCGACCTCATCGCCGCCGCGGCGCGTTTGCGCCGCGGTGGAGGGCCGCGCCGACCCCCGGACCCGTCGTTGCCGTTTGCGCCCCTCAAGCTACACAACCCGGATGGGCCTGCCCGCAGGATTCCGTCTCTCGCGAGCCGCATTGGCGTCGATGCGACGGCCTCGCACGATCGTGGGTGCAGCGTCGCTGTGCATTTGCTGCGGCGGCGCAGCGGATGAGCCACGCGCCCCCTCCGCGGCCCTCTCGCCGTACACGGGCCGGGAGGTCGAGCTCTTCGATGACGTCATCGAGCCCGGCGCCGTCGGCTACTCCGGCGCGGACCCGGGATCGTCCCCGACGGGCGACGCGCTCCTCCGCGAGCGCACCCAGGTCGGCGACGCCGTGGTGCGCGCGCGGGTCGTCACGGTCACCTCGAACCCCGCCGCCACGGGGCCGGGCTGGCGCATCGGCCTCCGCGTGATCGAGACGGTGGCCGGCAAGCGGCCTCCCGCGAGCGACTTCACCTTCGTCGTCGGGGCCACGTCACCCGCCGCGGGCGTCGTCCGCCCGCTCGACGAGCGCCTCGTCGGCAGCTCCTTCGTGGTCTTCGTGCGCGAGTTCACCCGCGCCAGGGGCGCGGGCGGGAGCGACTACGACACCGCCTCCACGACGCCCGGCGCGACCGAGGAGCAGCCCGGCGGGGAAGGCAGCGAGTCGAATCAGGCCGGCGAGTACCACTTCCACTTCGCTCGCGACGACAAGGACGAGCTCGGGGCCGTGCGCACAGCGAGCCTCCTCGGCGAGTTCAAATAGAGGCTGGGCCGCCGCGGAGCTCACGCGGCATTCGGGCCCGATTGGTGCTAGTTACCCGGAAACCCGTGGCCATCGACATCAAGAGCCCCCGCGAGATTCGAGTTGATGCGAACGGTCTGCCGCCTCGCCGCGGAGACCCTGGTCCTCGTCGGCGAGAAGATTCGCGTCGGCATGACGACCGAGGAGATCAACCGCATCGTCCACGAAGACACGCTGCGCCAGGGCGCCCGCCCCGCTCCGCTCAACTACAAGGGCTTCCCGAAGAGCGTGTGCACGAGCGTGAACGACATCGTGTGCCACGGCATCCCCGACGGCACGGTCCTCAAGAACGGCGACATCGTGAACGTCGACGTCACGCACGTGTACGAGGGCTTCCACGGCGACACGAGCGCCACGTTCTACGTCGGCACGCCCAGCACGCGCGCGCGGCACGTCGTCGAGGTCGCGCGCCGCGCGCTCGACGTCGGCATCGAGCAGGTGAAGGACGGCGCGCGCCTCGGCGACATCGGCGCCGCGATTCAGGAGTACGTCGAGGCTCAGGAGTGCAGCGTCGTGCGCGACTTCGTGGGCCACGGCATCGGCCGCAAGTTCCACGACGCGCCGCAGGTGAAGCACTACGGCAAGCGCGGCACCGGCGACCGGGTCCGCGCCGGCATGACCTTCACCATCGAGCCGATGGTCAACCTGGGCGGCTGGGAGGTCGACGTCGACCCCAACGACAAGTGGACCGTGCGCACGGCCGACGGTGAGCTCAGCGCGCAGTTCGAGCACACCATCCTCGTCACGCGCGAGGGCTGCGAAATCCTCACCGCGCGGAGCAAGGCGCTCCGCGGCAGCGAGAACGTCGCGTCCCTCTTCGTCGCCTGACCCTCGATCAGCTCTCCTTCAGCATCTCCGCGGCGGCGCGGCGCTGGGCGGTGCCGACCTTGATGCCGCCGAGCATGCGGGCGATCTCCTCGACGCGCTCGGCCTTCGAGAGGCGCCGCACGGTCGTCTGGGTGCGGCCCTTGGTCTCGGTCTTGTCGACCACGAAGTGCGCGTCCGCGAGCGCGGCGATCTGCGCGAGGTGCGTGATGCAGACGACCTGGCGGTGCTTCGCGATGTCGGCGATGGCCCGCCCGATCACCTCCGCGACGGCGCCCCCGACGCCCGCGTCGACCTCGTCGAACACGTAGGTGCCCACCGGCCCCTGCCCCGCCAGCACGCGCTTCAGCGCGAGGAGCGCGCGCGAGAGCTCGCCACCGCTCGCGATCTTCCGGAGCGGCCGCGGCTCCTCGCCGGGGTTCGGGCCGATGAGGAACTCGACGCGGTCGATGCCCGTGCGCGTCAGCCGCGCACCGTCGACGAGCAGCGCGTCGGCGGCCCCGCTCGCCGGCGTCACGTCGACGACCACGCGGGCGCGCCCCATCCCGAGCTGCGCGAGCTCCACGCCGATCGCGTCGGCGAGCTCCTCGGCCGCCTCGCGCCGCTTGCGCGAGAGCGCCCGCGCCGCCGCCCCGGCCTTCGCGATGCGCGCGGCCTTCTCGGCCTCGAGCGCCGCGAGGCGGTCGGTGGCGCTCGCGAGCGACTCGAGCTCGGTGGCGAGGGCCGCCCGGTGCGCGAGGAGCTCCGCGCTGGTGGGCCCGTGCTTCCGTAAGAGCTTCTGCAAGCGGAAGGCGCGCTCCTCGACCTCCGCGAGCCGCTCGGGGCTCGCCTCCACCCCCTCGGCGTACCGAGCGAGCGCGCGGGCCGTGTCCGAGAGCTCCGCGCGGGCCGATTCGACCGCCCGCGCATGAGGGAGGAGCGACCCGTCGATCGCCGCGGCCTGGTCGATCTCCGCGCCGAGGCGCCCGAGCTCGTCGCAGATGGCCCCCTCGCCTTCGTAGAGGCGCTCGGCGGCCCGGCGCGTCGCGCCCTGGAGGCGCTCGGCGTGACGGAGGCGCGCCCGCTCCTGCTCGAGCGTGACCTCCTCGCCCTCGCGGACCTCGAGCTCGTCGATCTCTCGAATCTGCCAGCGGAGGAAGTCCTCGCGCTCGGCGCGGCCGCGCTCGCGGGCGCCCGCCTCGTCGAGATCGCGGACGACCGCCGCGAGCCCCTCGACCTGCTCCGCCAGGCGCCGGCGCTCGTCTTCGAGCTTCCCGAAGGCGTCGAGGTACTCGACGTGGGTCGAGGGGTCGGTTAGCGACACGCTCTCGTGCTGCGACGCGATGTCGCACAGGTCGACGCCCAGGTCGGCGAGCTGCGCCGCGGTGCAGAGGCGGCCGTTCACGTAAGCGCGGCTGCGGGTCCCCTCGCCGCCCTTTCCGCCGGCCTGGACGACGCGCCGGACGACGAGCTCGGCCTCGTTCGGCAGGCCGGCCGCCGCGAGCTTCGCCACGAGGCGCGCCGCCCGGCTCGCGCCGTCGCGCTCGGAGTCGGCGCCGAGCTCGAAGAGCGCCGCCACCTCGGCTTCGTCGGCCCCGGTACGGACGAGCTCGGGCCTGGCGCGCCCGCCGAGAACGAGAGACAGCGCGTCGACGAGCATCGACTTTCCGGCGCCCGTCTCGCCCGTGATGACATTGAACCCGGGGGCCAAGTCGAGCTCCAAACGCTCGATGAGGACCACGTTCCGCACGCTGAGCTGAGCCAGCACGGAGCCTTCCCTATCACGTCGGAGACTCTTCCGACGCTTGACTGTCGAGGCTCACTTTCACTACCCTGAATGCGGCTCAGCACACTTCGCACGCGCCTCAGAAACCCGAGTCTTTCCAGGTATGTAGCTACCTCCGATGGCCACCACAGGCGCGATGCCGTCACGAACCTCCGCGAAAAAGAAAGCGGCTGCCGCACCCCCGGAGCCCCCGCGCGTGATGTCCGTGGAGGAGCGCACCGCCTTCCTCGAGGACCGGCTGAAGAGCGCTCCGCTCGACGCCCAGGCCAAGTACCGGGCCGACCTCGACATGAGCTGGATCGCGCACGACAGCGCGCTCGAGGGGGTCGTTTACACGCTCGCCGAGCTCCGGGCGGCCATGGGCACGCCCGACGGCGACGTGCCGGCCTTCGACTCGAGCCTGCAGCCGGTCGTCGAGGAGATTCGCCGGCACCGCGAGGCCCTCAACTTCATCCGCGAGCAGGCCACCAAGCGCCGGGTGCCCCTCACCGTCGACATCGTGAAGCGGATTTACACCGTCCTCCACCCCGAGGAGGGCGACGTCAAGACGGTCAAGTACCGCAAGGACATCCCGCAGCACCGGCTCTACTTCCACGAGTACGCGCCGCCCGACAAGATCGCCCACAAGCTTCGGCAGGTCATCGACTGGGTCAACGACCCCGAGACCAAGCGCATGCGCACCCCCATCCGCCTCGCGGCGCGGGCCCACTACGACATCGTGCGCATCTTCCCTTTCGCGACCGACAGCGGAAAGGTGGCGCGCCTCGTCATGAACCTGCTGCTCCTCCGCGGCGGCTGTCCCCCGGCGATCATCCACTCGACCGAGCGGCAGCGCTATTACGAGGCGCTCAAGGGCTCGAGCACGGTGATGCACGTCATCGTGCAGGACGCGATCGAGAACAGCCTCGCGTCGATCGAAAAGCTGCTCGACGCGCTCAACGTCAAGCGCTGAGGGCCGGGCGCGCCAGCGCTCGCGCCTGCTGCTCGAACTTTACGAACCGCGGCCGCACGGGTAAGCCTTTTTGCCGATGCTTGCGAAGCGCGTCATCCCGTGCCTCGACGTGCGCGACGGGCGCGTCGTCAAAGGCGTGCGCTTCGTGGGCCTGCGGGACGCGGGCGATCCCGTCGAGTGCGCGCGCCGCTACGACCTCGCCGGGGCCGACGAGATTGCGTTCCTCGACATCACGGCGTCGCACGAGGGCCGGGGCACCCTGCTCGACATCGTGGCGCGCACCGCCGACGCCATCTTCGTCCCGCTCACGGTCGGCGGCGGCGTCCGCGCCGAAGAAGACGTGCGCGCGCTCCTCCACGCCGGGGCCGACAAGGTCAGCATCAACACGTCCGCCGTGAAGACGCCGGAGCTCGTGCGCCGGTGCAGCGACGCGTGGGGCTCGCAGGCCATCGTCGTCGCCATCGACGCGAAGCGCCGCGCCGACGGCGCCGGCTGGGAGGTCTTCGTCCACGGCGGCCGCACGGGCACGGGGCTCGACGCGATCGCGTGGGCCCGAGAGGTCGTCCGCCTCGGCGCGGGCGAGATCCTCCTCACGAGCATGGACCGCGACGGCACGCAGGCCGGCTACGACCTGCCGCTCACGCGGGCCGTGTCCGACGCGGTCGCCGTCCCGGTCATCGCGAGCGGCGGCGTGGGCACGACCGAGCACTTGCGGGCGGGGCTCGTCGAGGGCCGCGCCAGCGCGGTCCTCGCGGCGACGATCTTCCACGACGGCACGTACACGGTGGCCGAGGCCAAGCGCGCGCTCGCGCGCGAAGGCGTCCCGGTGCGCCTCGTCGAGGAGGCGGAGCGCGCGGCATGAACGGCGGCGGCGCGCTCGACTCGTCGGTCACGCTCGAAGAAGTGTTCACCGTCCTCGGCGCCCGTCGCGTCCCGCTCGCGCCGGAGCTCGCCGGCTACCTCGTCCTCGAGATCGCGGAGCACGCGGACCCCGGCGGCGGCGACGTCGATCCGAGGGCCGTCTTCGTGAGCGAGGAGGGCACGGTCGCGCTGGTGAAGCCGCGACGCGAGGGCGCCGCGGGCGACGCCGAGGCCTCGATCCGCTCGATGCTCTCGCGCCTCCTCGACGCGAGCGGCTCGCAGACCCCGGCGCTCGCCGCGGCCGGGCGCCGCAAGGGGCAGAGCGGCCTGCCGGCGCTCGCGGAGGAACTCGAGACCGCGCTCATCCCGGTCAACCGCGCCGCCGGGCGGCGGGCGCTGGCGCGGCTCGCGCGGGAAGTGCGGCGCGTGACGCTCGGCGTGGGGCGCAACGCCCTGCCGTCTTCGCCGTCGAGCGAGTCCTCGCCGGCTTCGCGGCGCGCGTCGCAGGCGTCGCTGCCGGGCCCGACGTCTTCGCCCGACGTGCCTGCGCCGCGCCCCTCCGCGCACACGTTCTCGCGCGAGGAGGACCCGACCACGGCGCGCGGGCAAATCCCGCGAGAGCTCCTCCAGAAGGCCACGCCCGCGCCCGAGATGCCGACCGTCCAGTTCGAGCTCAACGCGCGCGAGCCGTCCCCCTCGCAGGCCGACGTCGACTCCCTCATCTCCGACTTCGGCGTCTCGGGCGGCGCCGACGACGAGCACGCGCGCGACCTCAAGGCGCTCGCGGGCCTCGAGCCCACCCCGCCTCCGCCCGACGGCGACGACGGCGTCGAGTCGCTCCTGGCCATGGGCGACGGCCCGAAGTCGCGCGGGCGCGCTGTGTCTCCCCCGAAGCCCGAGCCGCGTACGCCCTTCAAGGGGATCCCGCGGGCGCGCGAGGACGCGCAGCTCCCCACGCAGCCCTCGCAGCTCAAGAAGACGCGCGCCTCGCTCCACAGCGCGCCCCGGGTCGAGTCCCGGGGCGGGTGGGGCGTCTTGGCGGTCGTCGCCGTGCTGGCGGTCGCCGCGGGCGGCTTCGGCGTCTGGCAGCTCCGGCCGCCGGAGATCGAGGCGCGCCCCGCCCCGCTGCCCGTGCCGTCGGCGGCAGCGAGCGCCTCGGCGGCGCACGCGGCCGCCGCCGCGTGCAAGGCGACCCTCGTCGTGACCGACGTGCCTCCGAGGGCCGAGGTGCTCCTGCACGAGGGGCAGGCCCCGGTCGACGTCGAGAAGATGCCGGTCGGCGCGCGCCTCGAGTTCGTCGCCACGGCCGAGGGCTTCGCGCCGAAGCGCGTCGTGGTGCCCGCGGGCGCGACCTGGGACCCGGGCGCGGACGGCAAGCCGCGGTTCGAGGCGGCGGTGCAGCTCGACAAGTCGGCGGCCAAGGCCGGCGCGAACGACCCGTGGCCGCCGGCGGAGCCGGGCACCGAGGTGGGCGGCCAGGGCCCGCCCGGCACCGTGCACGTGGTGGCCACGCCGCGCGCCGCGGAGGTCTGGATGCTCGCGGGGATGGGGCCCGAGGCGCGCGTCGAGCAGCTCCGGTGCGACAAGGACCTCGAGATCCTCGTCGCCGGTCCGGGTCCCTACCGCAAGCGCCTACGCGTGGCCGCCGCAGACTTCGCGATCGCCGCCGACGAGCCCGGCGCCGGGACGCCGCCGCCGCGGGTCGCCCGGGTCAGCGCCCGCTAGCCGAGGATCTGGAGAGACCGCCCCGGCGGCCGAAATCGGGTATTCTGCGCCCCGATGCACGAACAGGACTTCGCCATCGTCAAGGCCCTGGTCTCCGTCGCGTGGGCGGACGGCGTCTTCGCCGATCGCGAGCGCGAGACCCTGCGCGCGCTCCTCGAGGCGTACGAAGCGACGCCGGAAGAGAAGGTCACGATCGAGAAGTACGCCGAGGAGCGCCGCACGCTCGCCGACATCGAGCCGCAGGACCTCTCCGCGACCGACCGGCGCACGCTCCTCCAGCACGCCGTGCTCCTCTCTTACGCCGACGGCACGCTCTCGCCCGAGGAGGCCGACTTCCTCGCCCAGCTCTCGGCGAAGCTGCGCATCCCAGCGCCCGAGGCGCAGGCCCTCTTCCAGGCCAGCGCCGAGCGCGCCAAGAAGGCGCTGCACCTGCTGTGAGGGCGGGGTCAGCCCGCGACGATCTCGAGCTCCTTGAGGAGCGCGGTCGGGCTGAACGGCTTCGTGTAGTACGCGGTGGCGCCGGCCTCGAGCGCCGCGGTCTTCGTGGCCTCGTCGGCGAGCGCGCTGATGACGAGGATCGGCACCTCGCGCATCCCGTCCGCCGCCCGGAGCGCGCGGCACACGCCGATCCCGTCGACGCTGCCGGGCAGGTGCAAATCGAGGAGGATCGCGTCGGGCTTGCGCGCGAGCGCGGCCTCGATCCCCTTGGCGCCGTTGGGTACGGCCTCGACGTCGTGCCCGCGCGCGGCCATCAGCGCGAGGATCATGCTGCGGATCGAGTCGGAGTCCTCGATGAGCAAGAATCCGCATGACGCCGTCCTCAGCGCGGGAAGGTGATGGCCACGCGCACGCCGCCCTCGGGCGCGTCGGCGACTTCGAGGAGGGCGCCCTGCGCCATCGCGATCTCGGCGGCGACGAACAGGGAGATGCCGCTCGGCCGGCCGAAGGTGCCCGGCTCGACCTCGAGGGACAGCAGCGGGCGGCGCGCCGACGCCGGCAAGCTCGTGCCGGTGTCGTCGAAGACGAGCCGCGGGCCGAGCGAGTCCGGGCCGGAGGTCGGCGCCTGCACCGTCACCGTGGCCGCGGTGCCGCGCGTGGAGGCCGCGACCGCGTGCGAGAGCAGCTCCCGCACCAGGAGGGCGACCGCGCGCGGGCCGACGTGCGCCACGACGCGCGCGCCGTCCTCCGGCGCGGTCTGCACGCGCAGCTCGACGCCCGCGCGCGCGGCGCGCGCCTCGATCGCGCGGACCTGGCCGCGCACCACCTCGACGAGGTCCACGGCGCGGAGCGCCTCGTCGGGCTCGCCCTCGCCGAGGGTCGCGAGCTCCGCGACGAAGTCCTGCACGACGAGGAACTTGCGCCGCACGGACTCGAGGCGCTCCTCGAGGTTGCCGGACGTCGCCCCGCGAAGCTCCGCGAGCTCCCGGCCCACGGGAGACAGGATGGAGCGCAGCGTCGCGGCCACCCCGCCCGAGAGGCGCGCGATTGCCGAGAACCGGTGCGTCGCCGGCGTCTGCGGCGGCGGATAGCTCGAGGGACTGACCGCCTCGTCGCTCGCCGCCCACACCGCCGCGAGCTCGCGCGCGTAGGCTTCGCCCTGCTTCTTCGCCTCGTCGAGCTCCTTGCGGAGCTTGGCCACGTCGTCGCGAGCCTCGACGCCGTCGGCCGGGAGCGCGAGCACTTCGCTCCCGCCCTCGAGCTCGAAGCGGCCGCCGTACCGAACGGCCATCCGCGAGAGCCACGCCCGCTCGGTCTCGGCGGTGGGCGACGTCTCGGGGCCCATCGCGACGATCACGACCACCTCGTCGTGATCGCGCCGCACGGAGATCGCGCTGCCCGTGTTCCCGCCGTGCCCGAGAAAGACGTGGAGCATCCTCCGGAGCTCGGCCTCGTCGCCGAACACCTCCGTGCCGCTCCCCGGCTCGATCGACACCGGCGCCTCGGGCGCGACCTCCCACAAGAGCGAAGCGAGGTCGATGCGGCCGCGCCGCCCCCGCCGCCCGTCCCCGATGGGCCGCGCGTGGAGGCTCGAGAGCATGCGCATCGCGTCGTCGAGCGCCGAGAGCGACGCGTCCATCCCGTCGACGCCGCCCGCGCTCTCCGTGTCCGTCCCCTCGCTGGGAGGCCGGTCCTGCGCGCCGTCGCGCGCCCCGGTGATCTCCACGCCCGAGGGCGGCGGCTGGGTGAGCGCCGTGACGCCTCGGCGGAGACGGTCGGCCGCGCCCTGGGCCTCCTGCGTCAACAGCCAGCCGAGTTCCTGCCGGGTGAGCTTGCCCTTCGACACGCGCCCCGAAGAATGCCAGAAGGCGGCGTTCGGGTCACGGGGCGATAGAGGCAACCGAGGCGATCAGCGATCGGCCGCCCCGCGCACCCTTCCGTCCCTCGTCGCCATCGCGTCCGCGGCGCCCGCTGCGGCGCCGATTGCCCCGCCTCCCGTCGCCCAGGCACGCTCCGCGCCGAGCGCCAGCCACGTGAGCGGCAGCTTGGTCGGGCCCACCGCGATGGTCGCCGCGCCCCGCTCGGGCCACTGCGACGGCGCCGGCAGCGCGATCGTCCGCTGCCCCTTCAACCCCTTGGCGGCCGCGGCGTCGATGCCGATCGCCGCGATGCCCGCCGCGCTGAAGAGGGCGACGAGCGAGCTCGGGATGTAGGGCGCGAGGACGGCGCGCACGGCCGGCGCGATCTCCGCGGCGCGCCCGGCCAGCTCGCGCACCTCGTCGAGGGTCAGGCACACGACCGCCACGCGCGAGCCGTCGGCCTTCGGCGGCCCCGACGCGTCCTTCCCGGGGACTCCGTTGGCCGGCTCGACGCCGTTCGCGGTCGCCGCGTCGGCGAGCGCGGCGCCCTCGACGAGGACGAGCGTCTGCGCCGCCTTCCAGAGATGGGCGGGAGGCGACACGTCCCGCGGCTTGGCGCCGCGCGCGGGCGACGGGTCGCTGCGATCCCCGCGGCCTGCTTTCCGGGCGATGAGCACGTCGTCGGTGGGCATGGCGCGCGGGACCGTCACGCGGACCGGGCGCTTGAAGGCCCGAGGGTCGCCGACCTCGCCGGTGGCCACCGCGTACGCCAGCGTCTCCGCCGAGGCGACGACCGGCGACTTCCGCCCGACCACGTAGGGCTCCGGATCGCAGGTGCGCATCGAGACGCCCGTGCCCGGACACGTGTAGAGCTCCCCCGAGACGACGCGCGCGTCGGGCTCCACGAGCCGCGCGCCGGTCGCGATGAGATCGGTCAGCGCGCCCGAGCCCGCGAGCACCTCGAGCATCTGCCGCGACGGCATCGCGAGCAAGAAGTCCATGCGGGCGGGCACGCGCTTGCTCTTGAGCAGCGTGGCCGCGGCGAAGAGATCGCGGAGCGTGGTCCCCCCGTCGCCGCCGAGCAGCGCCTGCGCGACCGGCTGGCCGGCGAGATCGCGCACCGACCGCACCTGCCCCTGCTCGTCGAGGAGCAGGGGATCGACCGCGCCGAGATCGACGTTGACGACCTCCTCGCAGGGCGCCCCCGCGTCGGGCGCGAGCGCGCGGTGCGCCTTCGACCGGCGCTGATCGCGCAGGAACACCTCGGTGCGCTCGTCGCTCACGAAGACCGCGGCGGCCGCGCCGACCTGCGGCGCGAGCGCGGCCATCACGCTGCGCTCGCCGACCGAGAGGAGGCGCGCGCTCGGCCCCGCGAACTCGAGCACCACGGGCGCCCCGCGCGCCTCTTCGACGCGGCGGACGGTGTCGCCCAGGCCGCGGCGGAGGAGCTCGAGCGCGACGTCGCGCGCGCACACGAAGGGACGGAGCCGGCCGCCGAGCAGCACCTGCACGCTCACCGGCGGGCGAACGAGGACCGTCCCGCTCGCGAGCGCCTGGGCGAGCGAGCCGGTCGGCACGACCAGCGTCAGCATGCCGATGCCGCCCACGCCGGCGAGGCGAGGCTCGTCCGTCACGCAAAGCCGGGCCGGGCTCGCGAACCGCTCGAGGTGCACCGGGCCCGGGAAGCCCACGCCCGCGCGGGCGACCAGCAGCCCGTGGCCGAGCATCTCGGAGATGGCGAGGCGCATGCCGTCGTCGCTCGACTTGCCGCGCTCCATGGCGATGCAGCGCGTGTCGTACGCGATCGCCACCTCGGCGGTGGGCTTCTTCAGCCCCGCGGAGACGGCCGCCGCGTGGGTTCGAACCGGCGCCCGCGCGAGGACCACCTGGTCGACCGTGACCCCGACCATGTCCCCCGCGAGCGTCGGATCGGCCGAGCGCGCGGACAGGATTTTCTGGGCCATCGTGCGGGGCGGATCCCCGGCTCGTGCGCGCATGGGTGGTGTACTCTCGGGCGCAATTGCCACGCAACGCAAGGGCGCGCTCGAGGCTCGCCAACGTACCCCGGCGGACGCGCAGTCACAAGCCCGCTCACGCTTTCCCCGAGCGTGAGCGCAGCGTGCGTCCTTGACCCGGGTGGTGCTTGGCTCTTAGCCTCTTTGGCACCCATGTTTCAGGACGCGCTTCGGGAGATCGTGGAGAAGACCGAGGGCGGCGTGGCCGGCCTCATCATGGACTCCGAGGGGATCGTCCTCGACTCGTACGCGCGCGCCGACGCGCCGTTCGACATCACCACGGTCGGCATCGAGTACGGCGTCGTGCTCGGCTCGATCAAGCGGGCCGCCGAGTCGCTCGAGGCGGGCCACACGAGCGAGGTGTCGATCGGCACCGAGAAGATGGTGACGCTCATTCGTCCTCTCAGCGACACCTACTTCCTCGCGGTCGCGCTCCGTCCCGACGGGAACCTCGGCAAGGGCCGCTTCTTGATGCGCACCGCCGCGCCGAAGCTCCTCGCCGAGCTCGGATGACGACGCCGACGCGCATCCGCTGCATCTCGGGGCCGAACCTCCATCTCCTGGGTACGCGCGAGCCGGACGTCTACGGCCGCGAGACGCTCCTGGAGATCCACGCGCGGCTCGTGAAGCGCGCGCACTCGCTCGGCGTCGAGATTGAGACGCGCCAGACGAACCACGAAGGCGAGATGGTCGAGTGGATCGGCGAGTCGGCGAAGGCCGGCTTCAGCGGCCTTATCATCAACCCCGCAGCCTACACGCACACGTCGATCGCCATTCTCGACGCGCTGACGGCCGTGGGCCTGCCTTGCATCGAAGTGCACCTCTCGAACCCCGACGCGCGCGAAGCCTTCCGCCGGCGCTCGTACCTCGCGAGGGCCTGCGTCGGCCGGATCGCGGGCTTCGGGGGCGACAGCTACGAGCTCGCTCTCGAGGGCCTCGTGAGGGTGCTCGCGCGACGCCGTTCGCATGCGTAAGAGCTTTTCCGTCCCTTCGGGCGCCCCGACTACTTCCCACCGTGCGGGCTTCGGGCTTAACGTGCTCGCCCACGAATGAGTATCGACCTCGAGCAACTGAGCGCGCTCTTCGATCTGCTCGCCCTGAAGGAAGTGGTCGAGTTCGAGCACGAAGAGCAAGGGGTTCGCATCAAGGTCACGCGCGGCGTCGCCGCGCTGGCCGCGCCGCCCGCCGCCGCGGTGGCTCCGGCGCCGTCGTCGGCCCTGCCCGCGTCGGCCGCCGCGCCCGCGGCCACGCTCCCGCCCGGCGACTACCTCGACGTGACGAGCCCGTTCGTCGGCAGCTTCTACTCGTCGCCCGCGCCCGACGCGCCGACGTTCGTCGAGATCGGCTCGGTGGTGCGCCCCGGGCAGACCCTCTGCATCGTCGAGGCGATGAAGCTGATGAACGAGATCGAGGCCGAGTGCGCGGGCACCGTGGTCGAGGCCTTCGCGCAGAACGGCAAGAGCGTCGAGTACGGCCAGAAGCTCTTTCGCATCAAGAAGGCCTGAGGGCGCGTGTTCCGCAAGGTCCTCATCGCCAACCGGGGCGAAATCGCGCTGCGGGTCGTCCGGGCCTGCCGCGAGCTCGGCGTGAAGACGGTCGCCGTCCACTCCGAGGTCGACGCGCGCGCGCTCCACGTGCGCTTCGCCGACGAGGCGGTGTGCATCGGGCCCGCCTCGGCGGCCAAGAGCTACCTGAACGTGCCCGCCATCATCGCGGCCGCCGAGATCACCGCGGCCGACGCGATCCACCCCGGCTACGGCTTCCTCTCCGAGAACGCCGAGTTCGCGCGCATCTGCGACAAGTGCGGCATCACGTTCATCGGGCCCTCGCCCGAGGCCATGCGCGCGTGGGGCGACAAGGTGACCGCGCGCGGCAACGCCGAGCGCTTCGGGCTGCCCCTCCTCAAGGGCAGCGGCGTCCTCGACGACGCCGCGCACGCCGCGCGCGAGGCCGGGCGCATCGGCTACCCCGTCATCTTGAAGGCGAGCGGCGGCGGCGGCGGGCGCGGCATGCGCATCGTGCGCAGCGAGGCCGAGATGGCCGACGCGTTCGCGAGCGCCCGGCGCGAGGCCGAGACGGGCTTCAAGAACCCGGACGTCTTCTGCGAGAAGTTCGTCGAGCGCCCGCGGCACATCGAGTTCCAGGTGCTCGCCGACAAGCACGGCGGCGTGTGGACCCTCGGCGAGCGCGAGTGCTCGCTCCAGCGCCGGCACCAGAAGCTCATCGAAGAGGCCCCGAGCCCGGCGATGACCGCGGAGCTCCGCGGCGCCATGGGCGAGGTGATCCGCAAGGCCGTTCGCGACACCGGGTACACGACCCTCGGGACCCTCGAGTTTCTGATGGACGAGAACCAGAAGCTCTACTTCCTCGAGATGAACACGCGCGTGCAGGTCGAGCACCCGGTCACCGAGATGGTCACCGGCCTCGATCTCGTCGCCCTCCAGATTCGCGCGGCCGCCGGCGAGAAGCTCGATCTCCCCGACACCCGCACCTGGAAGTTCCGGGGCCACTCCATCGAGTGCCGCGTGAACGCCGAGGACCCGAAGACCTTCGCGCCGTGGCCGGGCCTCATCACCGAGTATTACCCGCCGGGCGGGACCGGCGTCCGCGTCGACTCCGGCGTCTACGGCGGCTGGCGCGTCCCCGCCGACTACGACTCCCTGCTCGCGAAGCTCATCGTCCACGGCAAAAACCGCGAGGAAGCCATCGTCCGGATGCGGAGGGCGCTCGACGAGTTCGTCGTGGCGGGCATCCGCACGAACATCGAGTTCCACAAGGCGTTGCTCGCCGACCCGGAGGTCGTCGGCGGGACGATGACGACGCGGACCGTCGAGCGCATCACGAGCCGCCAGGCGGAGACGCGGCGGGCAGGTTGAACCTTCCGGGGATCGCGGGTAAATGCTTCGCCGCGTGACCTTGGCTTTCCGCTTGCCCGCGCTGGGCCTGCTCGCCGCGGCGTGTGCCGCCGCTTGCAACGCGTCCAGCACCACGACGACCTTCACGCCCATCACGGGCATCGAGATCCGGTCGGGCGAGCTCGTCGGGCCCCTCGGATGCGGGACGGGGGACGAGGTCTTTCGGTACGCGGCGGTCGTCACCTACGCGCCCGACGCGGGCGTCGTGTCGGACGCCGGCGCCCCCACGTGGACGAACATCTTCGACTGCTTCGCCGACGGCGTGTTCGAGAACCTGCCCGGGAGCCCCACGGGCAGCGTGACCTTCGACATCGCCATCTACGCCTGGACCCAGAGCGCCTACGACGCGGTCGGCCTCCCGGCCTCGCTCGGCTGCCCGGAAGGGACGAGTCCGTCGATTTGCACCCCGTCCACCACCGGCCTCACGGCGACGCAGACGGCGGGCGCCGTCTGGATGGCCCAGTGCACGGCGACGCAGCAGTCGGGGGCGCCGGTCTTCGCGGTCTGTCCGCCGCTGGAACCCACGGGCGTCCTCCCGGCCGAGGCCGGGCCGGCCGACGCGGCGGCGGGCCCCGACGCGACGGTGGCGCCCGACGCCGCCCCCGATGGGACCGCTCCCGACGCCGCGCTGCCCGAAGCCGGGCCGGACGCGGAGGCCGCGCCCGACGCGGGTCCTGACGCGCCGCCCGACGGCGACGTCATGGACGCGCTGGGCGACTGAGGCGCGGCCTTCGCGGCAACGTCGAGGCGGGCACGGGCCTGGCGGGCCGGATGAGGGGCCACTAGAGTTAGTGGCGATGGACGGCCCGCAGGTCTCCGTTGCTTTCCCCCGACCTGGCCGCGCCTTGTGGGCCCTCCTGATCGCGCTGTCGGCGTTCGGCATCGTGACGGCGCTGCTCGCTTCGTGGGGGCGCGCCGACAGCGTGTTCACCTGGCTGGTCTTCCGCCCGGGCGAGGGCCTCGGCGAGCCCTGGCGCCTGCTCAGCTCGGCGCTGCTCACCAGCCCTTCGAGCTGGGGCCACCTGCTCTTCGCGCTCATGGGGCTCTACTTCCTCGGCGCCCCGCTCGAGCGGCGCTGGGGTTCGTGGCGGTTCGTGCGGTTTCTGGCGATCTCGGTGGTGCTCGGCAACCTCACGACGTGGCTCATCGCCCACGCCGTCGGCGACGCGGCGCCCGATCGCTTCCGCCCGGCGTTCGTCTTCGGGCCGGCGGCGGCCATCACCGCCATCGCCATCGCCTGGTCGCGCGAATACGCCGACTCGATGGTGAACTTCTTCATGGTGCTCCCCGTGCGGGGCCGCACGCTCCTGTGGATCACCGTGGGTTTCTGCGTCCTCGACCTGGTCTACCCGGCGGGCATGCCCGAGGGCGTCGTCGCGCCGCTGGGCGGCCTGGTGGGCGGGCTGCTCCTCGGGGGGACGCCTTCCCTGCTCCGGTCGGCCTGGCTGCACCTTCGTCTGGCGCTCCTGCGCCGGCGCGGGGACGCCCCGCGGGTCGAGGACATCCTGGCGCGCAAGCCGCAGCGCCGCGCGCGCCCCAGCAACGCGCCGCCGCTCCGCGTCGTGCCGGGGGGCCTCGAGGAGGTCCTCAAGAAGCGCACGCCCCCGAAGGACAAGCGCTACCTGAACTAAACTATAGCCTGGAAGGCGGTCGAACGGCGGCCGGGCATGCCCGATCGCCCGCCGAGGCTCCCGGCCGAATGTCGGGCCCGTAGCCTGTAGCCCGCGCCGGCCCTAGTCTGCCCGGCCGTGTGGTCCCATCGTCACCTCCTCGGCATCGCGCAGCTCTCGCGCGACGACATCCTTCACGTCCTCGACGGCGCCGAGCGGTGGTTCGACACCGCCCGCGACGAGGTGAAGAACGCGCGCGTCCTCCACGGGCGCACGATCGTGAACATCTTCTTCGAGTCGTCGACCCGCACGCGCACCTCGTTCGAGGTCGCGGGCAAGCGCCTCGGGGCCGACGTCGTGAACATCGCGATGCAGACCTCGAGCGTCACGAAGGGCGAGACGCTGCTCGACACGGTGCGCAACCTGGAGGCCCTGCGCGCGGACGCGATCGTCCTCCGGCACGCGGCCTCGGGCGCCCCGCACTTCGTGGCCTCGGCGACCGGCGCGTCGATCATCAACGCGGGCGACGGCGCGCACGAGCACCCCACGCAGGCGCTCCTCGACGCGTTCACCATTCGCCGCAAGAAGGGCCGCCTCGACGGCCTCGTGGTCGCGATCTCCGGCGATGTCTTGCACTCGCGCGTCGCGCGGTCGAACGCCCTCCTCCTCGGCGCGGTCGGGGCCGAGGTGCGCTTCTGCGCGCCGCGCACGCTCATGCCGCGGCACGTCGAGGCCCTCGGGCCCACGGTCCGCCCCTTCGAGAAGCTCGAAGACGCGCTCGACGGCGCGGACGTCGTGATGATGCTGCGCATCCAGACCGAGCGGCTCGCGGGGGCGATGATCGCCAGCAACCGCGAATACGCCCGGACCTTCGGGCTCAACGCGCGCGCCCTCGCCCGCGCGAAGCCCGACGCCATCGTGATGCACCCGGGCCCCATCAACCGCGGCGTCGAGATCGACCCGCGCATCGCGGACGGCCCGCACAGCGTGATCCTCGATCAGGTCGAGGCCGGCGTGGCCGTCCGGATGGCGGTGCTCGAGCGCGTCATCGCCGCGGGCGACGGCCACCGCTCGAGTGGGCGCGCGAACTAGTCGCGGGCTAGTCCTGAATACGAAGGAGTCGCGGCGGGAAGGCCGCGACGCCGGCGCGGCCAATCGCCTCGAGCGCGCGGCGCACGTCGCGCTCGACCGTCTCGTGCGTCAGCATCACGATTTCGACGGGCAGGCCGGTCGACCCGCCGCCGCCCTCCTGCACCATCTGCTCGATTGAGACGCCCGCCTCGCCGAGGGCGCCCGCGAGCCGGGCGAGCACGCCCGGCGCGTCGTGCACCTGGAAGCGCAGGTAGTAGCGCCCGCGCACGTCGTCGAGGCTCGTGAGCGGCCGGGCCTGCACCTGGATGCCGCGCGTCGCGAGGCCCGCGAAGCCGTTGCGGCGGGCGCGGGCCACGTCGAGCACGTCGGCCACGACGCTCACCGCGGTCGGCAGGTCGCCCGCGCCGCGGCCCGAGAGGAGGCACGGCCCGAGGGCGCGGCCCTCGAGCGAGATGGCGTTCAGCACGCCGTTGACGTTCGCGAGCGCCGTGTCTTCGTGCACGAGCGCCGGGTGCACCCGGAGCTCGATGCCGACGTCGGGCCCGTGATCGCGGCCGATGGCCAGGTGCTTGATGACGAACCCGAAGCGCTCGGCGAAGCGGTGGTCGATCGGGTCGATGCCGCGAATGCCCTCGGTGGGCACGCGCGCGGACTCGACGCGCGCGCCGAACGCGAGCATCGCGAGGACGACGAGCTTGTGCGCGGCGTCGTGCCCGTCCACGTCGAGGCCCGGGTCGGCCTCGGCGTAGCCCTTCGCCTGGGCCTCTCGCACGGCCTCGTCGAACCCGAGCCCGTCGGCGTGCATGCGCGACAGCACGAAGTTGCAGGTGCCGTTGACGATTCCCTCGAGCTTCATGACCCAGTCGCTCGCGAGCGCCTCGCGCAGCACGCGCACGACCGGGATGCCGCCGCCCACCGAGCCCTCGAACGCGAGGTCGACGCTCCTGGCGATCGCCCGCTCGACGAGCGCCGGCCCGTGCATCGCGAGGAGCATCTTGTTCGCGGTGACGACGCTGCGCTTCGTGTCGATCGCGCGCTCGACGAACCCGCGGGTCGGCGAGACGCCGCCCATCACCTCGACGTACACGTCGATGGACGCGTCGCCGAGGATGGCTTCGGGGTCGGTCGTCAGGCGGTCTCGGTCGAGCTCGGGGACGCGGTCTTTCTCGGGGTCGCGGACCAGGACGCTCGCCACCTCGAGCGGCGCCCCCACGCTCTGCGCCACGTACTCGGCGTTGGCCCGGAGCAGGCGCACGACACCACCCCCCACGGTGCCGCAACCCAGCAGGCCGATGCGGATCGGTTTCATCGAGGCGGAGTCTACTACAGCGGCGGCGTCCGGCCTCCCGGCCGAAATCCGGAAGCGAGGGAGGCCAAGAGACAAAAAGGAAAGAGGGGCGGGAGACCTTCGTCTCCTTCCCCTCCTCCCCGCTCTCGCCCCCGGTCAGTTCGACGGCGGCGTCGGCTGCGCGGCCTTCTCGTCGGTCTTGGGCTTCGGCATCTCCTCGAGGGCCGCCTCGAGGACCTGGTCCATCTTGCTGACGAAGACGAACTCGAGGTCGTTCTTCACCTCGGCGGGCACCTCGTCGAGGTCGGCCTTGTTGCGCTCGGGGACGAGCACGCGCTTGATGCCGGCGCGGTGCGCGGCGAGCACCTTCTCCTTGAGGCCACCGATGGGCAGCACGCGGCCGCGCAGGGTGATCTCGCCCGTCATCGCGACGTCGTGCCGGACGCGGATGCCCGTGAGCATCGAGACCAGCGCCGTGAACATCGTCACGCCGGCGCTCGGCCCGTCCTTCGGCATGCCGCCGGCGGGGATGTGGATGTGGATGTCGCTCTTCTCGAGGAAGTCCTTGCTGATGCCGTACCGCTCGGCGTTCGTACGGACGTACGAGAGGGCGGCCTGCGCCGACTCTTTCATGACGTCGCCGAGCTGCCCGGTGAGCTGCAGCTTCCCCGTGCCGTACATGCGGGTCGCCTCGATGAAGAGGATCTCGCCGCCGACGCTCGTCCACGCGAGGCCCGTCGCGACGCCCGCTTCTTCCGTGCGCTCGGCGACCTCGCTCGTGTACTTCTGCGGCCCCAGGAACTCGCGCACCTGGTCCTCGTCCTCGACCTTGCGCGGCGTCGTATCGCCCTCGGCGATCTTCACGGCGACGCCGCGGATGATGCTGGCGATCTGCCGCTCGAGCGTGCGGACGCCCGCCTCACGCGTGTAGAAGTCGATGACGAGATCGACCGCCTTGTCGGTGATGTCGAGCTGCTCCTTCGTGATGCCGTGCTCCTCGAGCTGCTTCGGAATGAGGTGCTGGCGGGCGATCGCGAGCTTCTCGCGGCGCGTGTAGCCGGGGATCTCGAGGATCTCCATGCGGTCGCGGAGCGGCGCGGGGATGGGGTCCGCGATGTTCGCCGTCGCGACGAACATGACGTTCGAGAGGTCGTACGGGATCTCGAGGTAGTGGTCGGCGAACGTGTTGTTCTGCTCGGGATCGAGGACCTCGAGGAGCGCCGCCGCGGGGTCGCCGCGGAAGTCGTGCCCGATCTTGTCCACCTCGTCCATCATGAAGACGGGGTTCACGGTCGCGCCCTTCTTCATGCCCTGGATGATCTGCCCGGGGAGCGCGCCGACGTACGTGCGCCGGTGGCCGCGGATGGCCGCCTCGTCGTGCACGCCGCCGAGCGAGATGCGCACGAACTTGCGCCCGAGCGCCCGCGCGATGCTCCGGCCGAGCGACGTCTTGCCCACGCCGGGCGGCCCGATGAGGCAGAGGATGGGCCCCTTCTTGTCCTTCTTCAGCTTGCGGACCGCGAGGTACTCGAGGATGCGCTTCTTGACCTTCTCGAGGCCGTAGTGGTCCTCGTCGAGGACCTTGCGCACCGCGCCGATGTCCATGTTGTCCGGCGTCTGCGTGTGCCACGGCAGATCGAGGATCCAGTCGAGGTAGGTGCGGACCACCGTGTACTCGGCGCTGCCCACCTGCATGTTGCGGAGGCGCTTGAGCTGCTTCTTCGCGACCTGCTCGGCCTCTTGCGGGAGGTTCGCCTTCGCGATGCGCTCCTCGATGCCGTCGAGATCGCCCTGGTCGCCGTCGTCCTCGCCGAGCTCCTCCTTGATGGCCTTGAGCTGCTGGCGTAGGACGTACTCGCGCTGGTTCTTGCCCATCTCCTCCTTGATCTGGGAGTTGATGCGCTCGCGCATCTTGAGGATTTCGAGCTGCCGGGTGAGCAGCTTGAGGACCTTGCGAATGCGGTCCTTCACGTCGAGCGTCTCGAGGAGACCCGCCTTCTCGTCGACGGGGGCGTCGAGGTTGGCTGCCACGAGATCGGCCAGGGCGCCGGGCGCCTGGATCGAGTCGATGAGAGACCCGGCCTCGCGCGGCAGCTCGGGCATGAGCTGGATCACCTGCTTGGCGATGTCGCGGAGGCTCATGCTGAGCGCCTCGGCCTCGTCGTCGCCGGCGTTGCTCTCGTTCAGGCGGCTCACCTTGGCCTTGAGGTACGGCGCCGACTGGGTGATGTCGCTCAGCCGGATGCGCTCGAGGCCCTGGAGGATGAGCGAGTAGTTGCCCGAGCTGTGCTTCAGCGCCTTGAGCACCCGCGCCGCGCACCCGACCTGGTGGAGGTCCTCGCGCCCGGGATCGTCGGTGGACGGATCGCGCTGGGCGAAGATGGCGATGACGGGCGCCGTGAGGTTGTCGACGTCCTCCACGAGCGCGACCGACTTTTCCCGGCCGACGTCGAACGGCGCGACGGCCCCAGGGAAGAGCACGGCGTTGCGGATGGGAAGGACCGGGAGCTCGTCGCCGAACTGAATGGGCTCGTCTTCCTGGCGCGCGCCCTGGGGCGGCGGCTGCTTCTTTTCCGACATGGTCCGGTTACCTCTCGCGGGAAGAGCCGCGCCCACCCGGCGCGGCTCGTGGCTCAATCAAAACGAATAGGCCGCAAAACTCAAAGATGCACGCCCGAAGTACGGCGTTCTTCTTCGTGCCTGGCGACCGGCGCCGGGGGACCCGAGCGCGGCCGCTCGCCCCCCTTCGCATCCTCTCGCCTGGCTCTCGTCTGGCTCTTGTCTGGCTTGCTGGCTTGTCTGGCCGGGCCGCCGCGCCAGAGCACGCATCCGCAAACTCTAAGCACGCATCCGCCGCAGGTCGAGGGGAGCGCCCGAAAGCACACCCGCGGCGATCGCCCCTCGCCGATACGCTCGCGGACAGGCGGAGGCTCGCACCGAGCGACGACCGCCCTCGCCCCTTCCCGCGCGCCGACGCGCGACCCGCGCGGTCTTTTCTCAGGTGGGCGCCACGGGGCGCCCGGGCTCCAGCGTGTGGATGGCCAGGCCGGTCGAGACCTTGGGGTAGAAAAAGGTGCTCTTCTGCGGCATGACCTCGCCCGCCTCGGCGACGGCCCGCACTTCTTCCACCGGGGTGGCGTTCATCAAGAAGAGCGCCTGGCCCTTCCCCGCCCTGAGCTCGCGCAGCGTGGCGGGTGCGTCCTGGGGGTACCAGAGGTTCGTCTTCGCGGCCTGCGCTTCGGGCGTGATGCCGAGCGCGCTCTCGAGGATCGCGTCGTGCAGAACCGCGCAGTCGGTACGGCGCAGCACGGCAGGGCGCTTTCCGAGCGTGGGGTGGGCGTCGAGGTCCACGTCGCCGCGGAGCGTCAGAAGGGCCGCCTGACCATCGCCCGAGGCCACCGCCACCGCGGTCTTCTTTTCCTGGCCTTTGCCGCGCGCCTGCCCGAGCCGCGCGAGGATGACCTCGGCGGACGAGGACGGCGCGAACGGTTCGACCGTGAAGTAGGGCTCCACGCTCGCGAGGAGCTTCGCGTACGAGAACGAGGTGAGCGAATGCACGTGCCGGTGCGTCGGGAACACGACCAGGTCGGGGTCGTCGCCGTTCACCAGGAACGTCATGAAGTATCGGTGCTCGCCTCGGCTCCGCGGATCGATCTCCTTCTCGCCGGCCGCGGCCGCCGCCTCGTACGAGTAGCGCACGGCCGTCTCGTAGCGGTGGTGCCCGTCGGCGATGAGGAGCGTGGACTTCGCGACGCCCTCGATGATCGCGCGCATCGCGTCCTTGCCGCGCACCTTGGCCAGCGCGTGCTGCACGCCGTCGGGCGTCGTGAACTCCGCGAGCGGCTCGGCGGCGTCGAGCGGCGCGGCGAGCTCGTTGCGCGCGTCGCGGTACAGCATGAAGCCGGGGCTCAGGTTCGTGCGCGTCGCGCGGAACAGCTTGAGCCGATCTTCCTTCGGGCCCGAGAGGGTGCGCTCGTGCGGCAGGACGATGCGGTCCGAGAACGGCGCCAGGCGCACGAGCGCGAGGAAGCCGCGGCGGCGCGTCGGAGGCGCGTTCGCGGGCTGCCCGGGCGCGCGGAAGGTCTGGTCGTACCGGTAGAAGCCCGGCTCGTCGTCGCGCACGAGCGCGCCCTCGGAGCGCCACCGCGCGAGGATGGCGGCCGC
This sequence comes from uncultured delta proteobacterium, assembly GCA_963797395.1. Classification (GTDB taxonomy): domain Bacteria; phylum Myxococcota_A; class Polyangia; order Polyangiales; family Polyangiaceae; genus Palsa-1150. Next base: position 418,358 of record CAWCPA010000004.1, on the reverse strand, counting down.
GTTCGCGTACTTCGTGTCGCCCTCGCCCTCGGGCAGGATGAGGCGCACGACGTTGTGCGGGTCGAGCGCGACGAGCGCCTCTCGCTGCTCGGGCGAGATGACGTCGTAAGGCGGCGCGACGACGGCCTCGAGCCCCCGTCCTCGGGGGCTCAGTCGCGAGAGGTCGTAGCGCAGGGGCGTCAGCGGGGCGATTTCGGCCATGGCATTCCTTTTGGGATCTTCAAGAGCGGGCGAGGGCGCGGCTGCCGATGTCGCGGCGGTGGTGCTCTCCGTTCCACCGGATGCGGGCGACCGCCTCGTAGGCGCCGCGCGCGGCCTCTTCGAGCGTGGCGCCGCTCGCGCCCACCGCGAGCACCCGACCTCCGCTCGTGACGACGCCGCCGCGCGGTCCGCGGGCGGTACCTGCATGGTACACGAACGCGTCTTCCCCGCAGGGCGCGTCGAGGCCTTCGATGAGGTCGCCGCTGCGTGGCTTGGCGGGGTAGCCCTCCGCGGCCATCACCACGGAAAGCGCGGCGCGCGAGGTCCGCGCGGGCGAGATGCGCGAGAGGTCGCCCTTCGCGGAGGCCTCGAGCAGATCGTACCAGCTCCCGCCCTCGTACGTGGGGACCAGCACGGTCGTCTCGGGGTCGCCGAAGCGCACGTTGAACTCGAGCGCGCGCGGCACGCCTCGCTCGATCATCAGCCCGACGAACAGCACCCCTCGGAAGGGCGCGCCCTCGGCGGCCATCCCGGCGAGCGTGGGCTGCACGATCTCGCGCATGACGCGCTCGTGCACCTCGGCCGTCACCACCGGCGCCGGCGCGTACGCGCCCATGCCGCCCGTGTTGGGCCCGCGGTCGCCGTCGCCCACGCGCTTGTGGTCCTGTGCGGGCGCCAGGGGCACGGCGCGCTGCCCGTCGCAGACCACGTGGAAGCTCGCCTCCTCGCCCGCCAGGCGCTCTTCGAGGACGACCGTGGCCCCCGCGTCGCCGAACTCGCGCCGGCGCATCATGCGGTCGATGGCCTCGCAAGCCTCGTCGGCGCTCTCGGACACGACGACGCCCTTGCCCGCCGCCAGCCCGTCGGCCTTCACGACCAGGGGCTGCGCCGCGGCGCGCGCGTGGAGCTCGGCGGCGGCCGGGTCGTCGAACACCGCGAACGAAGCGGTGGGAATGCCGTGCCGCTCACAGAAGCGCTTCATGAAGGACTTCGATCCCTCGAGGCGAGCAGCCCGCCTCGACGGGCCGAACGCGAGGATGCCGCGCGCCGCGAGCGCGTCGACCAGCCCGAGGGTGAGCGGCAGCTCGGGCCCCACGACGACGAGGTCGGCCCTCTCGATCTCCGCAAGCGCCACGAGGCCCGGGAGGTCGTCCGGCCGCACGGCCACGTTCCGGCCCACGGCCTCGGTGCCGGGGTTGCCGGGCGCGACGATCACCTCGTGGTTGGACGCGGCGATGGCCGCCGCCAGCGCGTGCTCCCGCGCCCCCGAACCGACGATGACGACCCGCTTTCCGATGGCCATTTCCCTCTGCGCTCGCCGTGCCGCGTATCACGATGCGGCGGCGCGAGCCACAGGGGATACGGCGCTGCCGGTTCGACCGCCCTATGCAACCTCGGCCCGGGCGACGTATCCTGCGGACGTGGCTGACGCGCCGGTCCCGCCGCCCCCGCCTGTCGCGATCAGGATTACACGGCCCTACGCCACCGAAGACGAGTATCTCGACAAGGAGCTCGAGACGCTGACCCGCGCGGGCATCACGCTGCTCGGCGCCCAGTCGCGGCCGCAGGGGGTGGTCCTCCGGTTCGAGCTCGTTCTCACGTCGGGCTACGTGGTCATGCGCGGCGAGGGGCGCGTCCTCGGCTTCAAGGCCAACGCGTTCGCCGGCCTCGGGGGCCTCACGCTGCGCTTCACGCGCCTCGACACGCGCTCCAAGGCGCTCGTCGACAAGGCGGCCGCGCTCCGCGAAATGCGGCGCCCTTCGAGCCGCCCGCCCGACCCCCTCGAGCCGTACCTGCCGCGGCCGTCGCTCCCCGACATCGCGCCGCCCCCCGCGCCCTCGGAGCCCACGCTCCCGCTGCCCCCGGTCTCGGGGCCCTCGCTCGCCTCATTGCCCTCGCTGCCCAGCTCCGCGTCCCTGGTGGCTACCGCCGAGCCGGCCCCGCCGTCCTCGACGCGGCCGGCGGAGCCGAGCGACCGCGACTCGCTCCTCGAGCGCCTCCGGGCCCGCGCGCGCGCGCTCGACGCCCGCGACGTCCAGCGCATCCTCGACGCCTCGACGCGCCGCCGAGCCTGAAGGCTCCGGCGTTCACTGCCGCGACGGCGGCACCGGCGCGGCCACGCTCATCGTGGCCGGCACGAAGTCGAGCCGCCCGAGCGCCCCGCGCAGGAACCAGGCGTAGAACCCGTCGGGCCGCTTCGACTGCTTGATCTTCGGGTCGGCGAGCTCGAAGAGGGCGGGCGCGTTGCTGCCCGGGGCGCCGAAGAGGCTCTGCGTCACGTCGTTCTTGGTGCGGTACGCGTCGTTGACCTTGAACTTGAGGTTCAGATCGACGAGCGAGTCGGTCGCCAGCTCGCGCATCGTGACGCGCCCGTCGCCCTGCACTTCGAGGTCCTTCCCGCCCGCGACGAACTTGGAGATTTTGAGCACGCCGTCCTTCGCCTCGCCGGCAATCGTCAGCGCGCCGACGTCGATGCGGGGGAGCGCGAGCGCGCCCTTGATCTTCGCTTTGCCGTCGCCGACCCACACGTCCTTGAAGTCGAGCGCGACCGCCCCCGAGGCCTTCGACGCCTTCCCGTCGGGCATGGTGAGGCGGATGGTGCCCGACAGCGTCCCGCCGAGCGGCACGCCGAGCAGGTCGGCGAGCGGCTGCAGCTTTCCCACGTCGAGCGCGTCGAGCGTGAGGTCGATCGACCGGTCCTTGCCGGAGACGTCGTACGCGCCGCTCGCCTCGCCCCCCAGCGCGTGCGCGTCGAAGTGGACGTCGTCGTCGCCGATCAGCATCGGCAGGAGCTGGTAGCGCGCCGTCGCGTCGTCGACGTCGATGCGGCTCGGCGGCTTGCCCGGCTCCGCCGCCGCGCTGAGCAGCGCGACGCCGGTCATCTTCACGCCGCTCAGCCAGTAGCCGCTCATGTCGTCGATCTGGAGCTCCTGCGTGCCGTTGGTCGCGCGCTGCGTCGCGTTGAAGTCGCCGACGATGTGCTCCTTCAGGCGCCGGTACGGGAACGTGAGCGACGCGAAGACCAGCAGCGCGATCACGTAGAAGAGCGGGTAGCCGACGGGCCCCAGGTACTTGAGGTAGCGCTCCTTCACGGCTTGGCGCTCCCTGCGGGCTGCGGCGCCGCGGCGGGCTCCGTGCGATCGTACGACGCGACGCCCACCTCGACGTCGAAGGCGTCGTTCTCCCCGCTCCGCTTGCGGATGTTCAGGCGCGTGACGGCCACCGGGTACCCGCTCTTCTCGATCGACTCGAGGAAGAGCGAGAGGGGCAGCATCCCGGTCTTCTTCAGGTGGATGTCGCTCCCGTGCTCCACGTACCGCTTGCCGTGCGGCACGTCGGGCAGCGGCGTCGAGTCGGTGACCTCGAGCTTCTGCTGGCGCGCGAGCTGGTCGAGGTACCCGGCCAGCGGCGGCGCGTTGCGCCCGTAGCGCTGCGCGATCGCGTCCTTCCTCGCCTGGCGCTCGCGCACCCGGCCTCGCGCGTCCTGCACGTCGGAGAGGGCCTGCCGCAGATCGTCGTTGTCGGACTGCACGGAGTGGATCGCCGCCTCGAAGCCGAAGGGGATGCCGAGGAGAACGAGCACCGCCGCGCCCAACCCGGCGAGGGAGAGCATGCGCCGCTCGCGCTGGTTCATCTGGATGCCGCCGGCCACGTCACTTCCCTCCTTCGCCGCTCGACCCGCTCGAGCCCTTCTTCTTCGGGGCCGCGTGCACGTCTTCGGGGCACTTGAGGTCGAACTCGAGCAGGTACTTCTGCCGGTCGCCGCCGACCTGCTGGGTGGTGCTCTTGATCTTCGCGTCGCCCATGCAGGCGTACTCCGAGAGGGCCGCCGCGACGGCCTGCGCGTCGGGGATGGACCCCGCCACGCCGCGGATCGTCACGCGCCCCTTCTGGAGATCGAGCTCGTCGATGTCGCTCTTGATCGAGGACGGGATGGCCTGCGAGATGCGCACCATCAGGTCGAAGCCGTCGGCGTGCGGCATCGGGTCCTCGTCGGTCAGCGCGGCCTCCTTCGTGAGGAGATCCTGCGCCTCTTGCGCGTCCGAGGTCTCGGTGCCGAGGACGTCCCTCGTGACGGTCGCGAGGGCGCCCTGGAGGGCGTCGCGCTCCTTGTGCGCCTCGTAGAGGCGCGCCCACCCGCCGAAGACGCAACTGACGAGCAGCACCGCCGCGAGCCCCGAGAGTATGGGGATCTCTCGCGGACCCAGGCGAAGCCGCGCTCGAAGGCGAGCGAGCCGCGCCGGAGGTTCAACCCCGAGCCGCGCCCGGCAAGGCCGAGCGCGAGGGCGATGGCCTTCGCGTACCGCGGGAGCTCCGCGGGCGGCGCCGCGAGCCCGGTGAGGTCGAGGGCCGGCTCGGGCAGGAGCTCCACCGGAATCTCGAGCTCGCGCGAGAGGAACCCCTCGGCCCCCGAGACGAAGGCGCCCCCTCCGCACAGGAAGACGCGCGTCGGCGCGGCGCCCCCTTGCGCGCGATGGGCGGCGAAGCTCACGCGGATGTCGCGCGCCAGGCGCGCCGCGGTGGCGGGCAGGCCCTCGGTCCCGCGCGAGAGCGTGCGCGCGAAGACCGACTCGCCGCGCTCGAGGACGAGGACCTCGCTCGCCTTCGCCCCGACCTCCACGATCGCCACCGACTCGGACTCCGTGAGCGCGGGGACGAAGGGCACGAGCGCCCCGAGCGTGAGCGCGCCCACGCCCACCCGCTCGGGCTCCCGCGCGGTCGCCTCCTTGATGAGGTCGATCCGCCCGCGGACGTCCTCGACGCGCGCGACGGCGGCGACGAGGGGCAGCTCCCCGTCGACCTCGCGCCCGAGGACGCGCCAGTCGAAGACTGCCGTGTCGAGGTCGAAGGGCACCTGCGACCCGAGCTCGAACGCGAGGACGTCGGCGAGCTGCTTCTGGGCGGTGGCCGGCAGGACCAACCTGTGGATCGCCGCGCGCGAGCCCTCGATGGCCGTCGCGATCGCGTCGACCGCCTTCGGCTCGTTCTCGAGCGCACGGCGCGCGGCCTCCCTGGCTGCCTGCACGACCCCACCGGCGGCGGCGACGTCGGCGGTGGCGACCCGCACGAGCGACACCTTGCGGTAAGCGGAGCGCACGAGGGCCGCCTTCACGCTCGCGCTTCCGATGTCGATGCCCAGCCACGTCGGCATTGCAGAGATCCTCTCGAAGAGATTGCCTAGTCGATCACTCGATGGAGAAGAACAGGATGTTGCCGCCCAGGTTGGGCCCGAGGGCGGCGGTGATGGCGGTGCCGACGGCGCCGGCCGCCGCCGAGGAGGCCGTCGCGGGGTTCGCGGTGGTCGCGTTGACGGTGTTCGCGGCGGCGGAGAGGCTGGTGAGGGATGGGGCCTGGCTGTAGTCGACGACGGCGTGCAGGCGCACGCGCGTCTCTCGCTTGTACCCCTTCACGACGCCCACCGCGTAGATGGAGAAGACCTTGCTCTGGGTGGCGATGCCCTTGGCGAAGTCGCTCTCGGACTGGAACTTCACCGGCTCGATGCCCATCATCGTGAGCAGCGGCCCGATGTTCCCCTTCCCCTTCATCGTCGCGATGAAGTCGCCCGGAGAGCCGAACACCGGGAGCCCCATCGAGATTCCCTGCGCCATCGTGACGCCCATCACGAACATGGGCATCTGCGTCGGGTCGGTGCACATCGTCGCCGTCGGGGCGCCGGAGCAGACGAGGGCGTAGAGCGTCAGCGGGCTCGCGTTGTTCACGTTGACCGCGCCCTGGCCCCACACCGTGATGACGCGCTTGCTCGGGTCGGTGGGGTCGGGGTCGACGAACGTGGACCAGAAGTCGTCGCTCACGCCCCGCACCATGTGCAGCTCCTCGAGGGAGTCGTACGGCGCGTTCTTGCGGCGATAGGGCTTGGGCAGAAGCTGGTACCAGCCGTCTTCGACCGCGTTCGAGGACGGCGCGTTCGTCGTGTCGCACGAGAAGAGCTGCTCGTCGGGATCGGCCCAGTCGACGATGGCGGAGCAGGTCGAGAGGCGGTCGTTGACGTTGCCCGTCGAGTCCTTCTCCTGGAAGAGCGGGTCGTACTGGATGGGCTGCATCGCGCCCATCAGAATCTTGGCGAGGCGAATGTGCGCGATGTCGTTCGACGCGCCCATGTTGACGTTGATCTTCGAGTCTTCGTCGACGATCGAGAGCTCGAAGCGCCCGCCCTTCATGCCGAGGTTCTTGCCGGTCGACAGGTCGAGGCCGCCCAGCGCCATGAAGTCGTTCACGCCGTCCTGGTCGTTGAACGCCCCGAGGATGCGGTCCGCGTACTGCCAGACGGGGAGCTGCGGGGGCGTCATCTGCATCATGGCGAAGAGCGGCGCGATCGTGGCGCGCATCACGGGCTCCGCCGCGATGAGCAGGCGCGAGAGGTTCATCGCGCTCCGCGCGAAGTACTCGGCCTGGACCCCGTCGCGCGTCGCGGTCGCCGACGCGAACTCGGCGCCGGCGTCGTCCTGGAACTCGGCGAGCATGACGATCATCACGGCGATGGCGCCCAGCACCATGATGAAGGCCACGCCGCGCTCGCGGGCGCGGCGGCGCGCCCGGCGGAGGCGCGAGGTCTGGGCGCGGGGCTCCGGCGGCGTCATTGCTTGGGGATCCCGAACGAGAGGGGCTGCTGGATCGGGAGGAAGACCTTCGTCTTGTACTCGTACGGCGGCATGTTCTCGGCGATGCCCTTGAGGACGATCTTGATGCTCACCTCGAGCGGCAGGCGGTTCGGCTGGCCGGTGGCCTGCGTCGTGTCCCACGACTCGACCCACTGGCCGGTCGTCGGGTCGAGGTACTTCACGTCGAACTCCAGCACGTCTTCGGCGACCACGTTGCGCACGCCGCCCTTCTGCGGATCCATGTCGATGGGCGTCTGCTCCCGGCGGACGAGGTCCATCTTGTCGGTCGAGTCGTCGTCGGCCACGACGTAGTACCCCACCTCCGCCTGGTCGGACTCGTGCGAGTCGCGCTCGGTGCGGCGGTGCGCGAAGGCGGTGAAGTCGAGGCGATCGAACGGCATCGAGTTCTTGCCGATGAAGGCCGTCTTCTCCGTCTGGAGGGCCTGGACCGTCGGGACGTGCATCGACAGGTACGCCGACGACAAATCGCGCACGATGCGCTGGAGCGCCTCGCGCCCTTCGTGCACCCGCTCCGAGCGCATGCCCTCGCTCTTCTTGCCGCGCGACAGCGACGTGATGACGCCGTGGATCAGCACGCCGACCATGGCGAGGATCGCGATCGAGATGATGACCTCGATCATCGTCATGCCGCGCGCCCCGGAGGCGGGCGGGCGCCTCAATGGGTCCCCGGCGCGGTCGCCGCGGGCGTGGCGGTGGTCGCCGCCGGGATGCCCGAGTCCAGGACGCCCGAGTCCATCATGGCCCCCAGCAGGCCCACCGCCGAGGGGTTGGTCACGTACTGCGTCAGCGTGAAGTCGCGGTCGTTCGAGCCCTCCTTCCAGTGGATGACGACGGTGATCCGGCGGATGGCCGACTCGAGCAGCGGCTTGAGCGACGGGTAGACGATCGAGAAGAACATCCCGAGCAGCCCCGGAGACCCCGCTCCGCCGAACGTGTTCTGGAGCGACTGCCCGATGCCCTGGAGGCCCGCGTCCAAGCCGAGGTTGAGGCCAGCCCCGCCGGCGGGGTTGATGAGCGCGGTGCCCATCGCCCCTGGGAGCGACGTGGGGAGGCCGTTGGCGAGCGAGCCGGCGTCGAGGCCCAGCGAGAGGAGGGAGGAGAACCCCCCATCGCCGTTCATCGCCGTCGCCTCGGGGAGCTTCACGCGCTCCACCTGCCAGTCGCACTGGTAGCCCTCGACCTCGGTGTCGTCGCAGCAGATGGTGCTCGTGTCCTTGTCCTCGACCTCGGGGAAGCCGAGCTTGAGCTGCTTCTCCTCGAGCTCGCTCATGCGGCATCGCGCGATGACCACGGCCTGGCTCATGCTGGCCGCGCGACGGTTGCTCGCCACGAGCCCCCCCTGCGCCGAGAGGATGAACGTCACCACCGCGCCGAACAGCGCGACGGCGAACATCACCTCGAGCAGCGAGAACCCGCGGCGGCGCATGGGTCAGAGGGTCTCCTTCCGGTCGGACGCGCTCTCGTCGTCCGTCGGGAGCTGGAGATCGACCGGGCCGTTCTTGATCGTCACCTTCCCGGTCAGCGGGCTCACGAGGACCGTGATCGTGCGCGAGTCTTCCTCGGAGTCGTCGATGCGAAGCTGGATCGCGGCGCGCTCGGTCAGGCCGCCCGGCCAGAAGTACAGGTAGGCGCGCCCGGAGTTGCGCGCGGAGTCGTCGTGCGCGGTCTGCACCTGCCGGAAGTGGATGCGGCCGGGGAGCGGCTTGCCCCCCTTGCCGGCCTCGGTGTCGCCGAAGCCGAACGCCTCGATGGGGTGGAACTCGGGCTTGGGGACCGGCGGGCCCGCCATGATGCGGGCGCTCTCGGCGTACGCCGCGCGCTCCGCGTCGGTGACCGCCTCCGCGCCGCCGGTGCCGGTCTTGTCCTTCGACTGGACGATCATCGGCCGGTCGGTCTCCTCGAGCCAGACGCGGTCGTGCTCGATGTCCATCACGAGGCGCAGGTTGCGCGACGTCGCCGTGGCCCGCGTGTAGGCCACCTTGACCGCGCTCGCGATCATGGTGGCGGACTTGCGGAGCCTCGCCTGCGGGAGCTGCATCGACCCGGCCACCGCCACGCCCATGACGAGGGCGATGAGCGAGATCACGACGAGGATCTCGATCAGCGACAGTCCACGGCTGAGTCGACGCGAGCCCATCGCGTCACTTGCTGTTGTCGTTGACGTCGATCTGCGGGACGTGGATGTCGTCGTCCGTGCCCTCCTTGCGGTCGGGGCCCGGGCTCGTGCAGGTGATCTCGTCGGTGTCGCACGTGACCTTGTAGAGGCCGCCCCAAGGGTCCTTCAGGCTGAAGCCCGTGTCGAGGTCCTTCTCGGACTTGAGCTGGTCGACGGTCGGGCAGTCCTGGCTCGGGTTGCTCGCGCGCCACATCTGCGTCGCCGAGCGGATCGTGCTGCAGGCCGTCTTGGCCGCGCCGACGTTCGCCTTCTTCTGCGCGTTGAGAACGCCGATCGAGATGGCGGCGGTCAGCACGCCGATGATCGTGATGACGATCACGAGCTCGACCAGGGTCAAGCCGCGAGCGACCGCGCGGCGGCGAACCGCAGCCGACGCGCTCTTCTTCGGAGCCCCCGGCGGGGGCAATTTCGGGGCGGTATTCATCGAAGTCTCCTCGTTCGTCACTCGACGCGATCGAGCCCTCGTGGCTCGCCGTCCGCGCCGTCACTCGATACGTCGAACCCTCTCGGGTCCTTCCTTCCAGGGCAGCTCACCCGCAAGAGCCTCCCCCAGGCATCCCGCGGGAGCTCCGACAGGTAGCCTCCGGACACGAGGTCCGCCAGGGACCCGGGGCACGAACGGTCGTGGTCCGCGCGCCACGCGGCGACCGCGCCGATCGTCGTCGTGATCTCCGCGCGCGTGGCCCGCACCTCGGAGGCGTGCCGCTCCACGCGCGCGAGCCCCGCGAACGCGATGACGCCCCCCACGGCCAGCAGCACCTGCCGGCCGCGCGCCCGCATGAACAGCGAGCGCACGCCGCGCCGCCGTTCCCACGGAAAGAAGACGCGGGGTTCGTCACGCCGGGCGGGGCTCATTGCTGCATGAACTCGTTCATCTGGATGAAGGGCATCAGGATCGCGAACGCGATGAAGCCCACGCTCCCGCCCATGACGACGATCATGAGCGGCTCGAGCAGGCTGGTCAGCGCCTGCACGCGCGTCTCGACCTGGCTGTCGTAGGCGCGGGCGACGTTCTCGAGCATGGGCTCGAGCTGGCCGCTCCGCTCGCCGACGGCGATCATGTGGGTGACGATCGGCGGGAAGTCGCCGCTCCGCTTGAGGGGTCCGGCGATCGACTCGCCCTCGCGGATGCTGCCCGCGGCCACCTCGATCACCTTCTCGAGCTTGCCGTTGTCGAGCACGCTCTTCACGATCTCCATCGCCTTGAGGAGCGGCACGCCGCTGCGCAGCAGCGTCGCCAGCGTGCGCGAGAAGCGGGAGACGGCGAGCATGCGGATGAGCGTCCCGAGCACGGGCACCTTGAGGAGGAAGCCGTCCTTGGCGGCGCGGCCGTCGGGCGTCCGGACCCACGCGAACACCCACCCGATGCCCAGGCCGGCGAGCAAGCCCACCAGCGCGCCGAGCGCGTAGAGCGCGAAGGAGTCGACCGCGAACGCGCAGAGGAGGAGCAGCCCGCCGCAGACGGCGGCGAGCGTGACGAAGAGGGCCTGCTTGGCGCGCGCGGTCTCGTCGAGCACCTTCCGCATCGCGACCTTCGACGCGTCGCGGTCGCGGACGGCGTTGCGCGAGAAGACGAGCGTCAGCGTGCCGAGGAGGAAGCCCAGCATCTCGTTCGACGCGATGAAGTGCGACACGTTGATGAGAAGCTGCGTGTACCAGGGCAGCGCCGCGTCCATGCTCTCGAAGATCGCCGTCATCTTGGGGACGACGACGACCATCATGACCGCGATGAGCCCCGAGCCGATGACCATCATCAGCGCCGGGTACGCGAGGGCCGCGCCCACCTTGCCGCGCAGCTTCGACTGCGACTCCATGAAGTCGGCGAGGCGCTCGAGCACCGCCTCGAGCGTGCCCGAAGCCTCGCCCGCGCTCACCATGCTCACGTAGAGGTTCGAGAAGACGCGCGGGTGCGGCTCGAGGGACTTGGCGAGCGAGCTGCCCTCGTTCAGCCGGTCGACGATCTGCGTGAGGACGCGCTTGAGCTCGAGCCCCTCGACCTGCTCGATGAGCGCGCCCACCGACTCGACGAGCGGGATGCCCGCGGTGACCAGCGTCGCGAGCTGGCGCGTCATCATCGAGACGTCGCCCGGGCTCACGCGGCGGAAGAGCGAGCCGGCCCCCTGCCCGCTGCGCTTACCCGCGCGCTCCTTGTTCTCCTGCGCCTGCGTGAGGAGCACGCCCTCGCGCTTCAGCGTGGCGCGCAGGACCTTCGCGTTGTCGGCGTCGCGGACGCCGCGCACCTGCTTGCCGGTCGTGGCGACGATGCCGCGGTATTCGAAGACGGCCATGGCTCAAGCCGCTCCCTCGGCGGCGGCGACGTGCTGGGTCAGCGGGTCCGCGTCGATGTCCTCCTGCGTCGCCGCGAGGACCTCCTCGACCGTCGTGCGGCCCGCGAGCACCTTGCGCGCCCCGTCGTCGCGCAGCGTGTCCATGCCCTGTTCCCACGCGACGCGCTTGATCGCGCGCGCGTCGGCCTTGCGCAGGATGAGCGGGCCCACGGCGTCGTCCACGAGGAGGAGCTCGTAGATGCCGCGACGGCCGCTGAAGCCTGTGTTCGTGCACTGGTCGCAGCCGCGCGCCTTGTAGAAGGTGGGGCGCTTCGTGTGGTCGAAGGTCTCGAGGGGATCGGGCTCGCGCGCGGCGCGCGGGAAGTACCGCGAAGCCGGGTTGTCGCGGCGCGCCAGGCGTTGCCGCACCCGCTCCTCGGTGAGGCCCAGCTCCTCGAGCTCGAAGTCCTCGGCCGCGTACGGGTACTTGCAGTGCGCGCAGATGATGCGCACGAGGCGCTGCGCCAGGATGCCGATGACGCTCGAGCGCAGGAGGAACGGCTCGGCCCCGAGGTCGATCGTGCGCGTGATGGCGCCGGCGGCGTCGTTGGTGTGGATCGTGGAGAGCACGAGGTGGCCCGTGAGCGACGCGTTGATCGCGATCTCGAGCGTCTCGTGGTCGCGGATCTCGCCGACCATGACGATGTCGGGGTCCTGGCGGAGGAAGGCGCGGAGCGCGCCGGCGAACGTGAGCCCGATCTTGGGCTGCACGTGCACCTGGTGAATGCCCTGAATCTCGTACTCGACCGGGTCCTCGGCGGTGAGGATGTTCAGGTTGGGCTGGTTGATGCGGTTGATGCACGCGTACAGCGTCGTCGTCTTGCCGCTGCCGGTGGGGCCCGTGACGAGCACGATGCCGTCGGGACGGCGGATGAGGCCGTCCATGAGCTGGTACTCGCGAGGGCTGAAGCCCAGATCGGGCAGGTCGAGGAGCACGCTCGACTTGTTGAGGAGGCGCATGACGATGCGCTCGTAGCCGCGGCTCGTCGGGATGGTGCTGACGCGGATGTCGAAGCTCTTGCCCGCGATGCGCTTCGTGATGCGGCCGTCCTGCGGGAGGCGCTTCTCGGCGATGTTCAGCGCGCTCTCGATCTTGATGCGGCTGATGATGCTGTTCATGAAGGTCCGCGCCGCGCGCCGGGCGATGTAGAGCTCGCCGTCGATGCGGTACCGGACGATGACCTCCTTCTCCTCCGGCTCGATGTGGATGTCGCTCGCGCGCTCCTTCATCGCCTGCAAGAAGAGCGAGTTGACCCACCGGATGACCGGCGCCTCGTCGTCCGAGTCGAGGATGTCGCCCGCCGCCTCCTCGTCGATGCTCCCGTCGTCCTGCTCGAGGCGCTCCTCGCCGGCCTGCTTCTCGTAGACGCGGTTGATCGCGTCCTCGATGCGGTCGCGGCCGCCCACGGCCACCTCGACCGGCTTGCCGAAGATGACCCGCACGTCGTCGAGCGCCTGGACGTCGAACGGATCCGCGACGACGACGTGCACCGCGTGCTCGTCCTCGCGCAGCACCAGGATGCGGTGCGACTTCGCGAAGTTGATGGGGATTCGCGTGGCGACCGCGGTCACGATGTCGGCCGGGTCGATGCGCTCGACGGTGGAGACCTGCGCCTCGTCGGCGAGCACGCGCGCGATCGCGTTCTCGTCGGCGACGTTCGTGTTGACCAGGAGATCGAGCAGGTCGACGCCGCGCTCGCGCTGCACCGCGAACAGCGCTTCGAGCTTGTCGGCGGTCAAGAGGCCGCGCCGCGCCAGGAGCTCTCCGAGGAAACGCTGCTCGCTCATCGCTTCACTTCTCTTGCTTCTCGAGGCTCCGCTGGGGCGGCGCCACGTTGAGGGCCGGAGGAGGCGCCGCCTGCTGCGGCGAGGGGGGCGCGGCCGGGTTGCCGGGCTGCTGCGGCCCGCCCGGCGCGGCGCCCGGCGCCGACCCGGAGTCGCTGCCGAGCGACGGGAGCTCGAGCGGCTGCCCGGGCTCGTGCTTCTTCATCCCCTCCGGGCGCGTCATCTCCTCGAGGTGCCGCTCGTCCTCGACGTCGGCGTACGACTGCCGGATGTCCTCGAGCAGGCCGTTCGTGCGCGAGTAGTCCTTCGGCGGCTCGTACGCGGTGTCGTCGCTGAAGACGAAGTAGTGGTCGAGGAACTCCTGTCGCTCCTGCATCTTGCGCTCGAAGATCGTCCGCAGGTCATTCTGGTCGCGGATGATGTACGGCGTCAGCACGAGCACGAGGTTCGTCTTCTGGAGCGACGTGCTCGTCGAGCGGAAGAGCGCGCCCAGCACCGGGATGTCGCCGAGCAGCGGGATCTTCGTGTCGGTGCGCGCGATGTGATTGCGCGTGAGGCCGCCGAGGACGACCGTCTGCTGGTCGCGCACGACCATCTGCGTCTGCGCGGTGCGCTTGGAGAACGGGATCGCGCCGAGGGTGCCGAGGGGCTGCTGGCCGCTGGTGTCGCTGATCTCCTCCTGGATCTCGAGGCGCACCTCGTCGGAGTCGTTCAGGTGCGGCGTGATCTTGATCTTCGTGCCGATGTCCTGGCGGGGCGCGGTGCCGAAGCCGCCGAGGCCCAGCGAGCCGAGCGCGCCGAGCGCGCTCGAGGCGCCCGACGCGCCGCTGAGGCCCGCGAGGTTGCTGACGCCGCCCACGTTCGTCTGGAGCGGGATGTTCTGGCCGACGTTGATCTCGGCGGGGACGTTGTCCGTCGCCAGGATGTGCGGCGTCGAGAGCGTGTCGGCGTCGTTCGTCTGCGCGAGCGCGTTGATGAGGACGCCGAACGCGGGGATCGAGATGCCGGTGCCGAGGAGGTTCTCGCTGCCGGAGAGCGACGGGCCGCGGATGCCGAAGGCGAACGCGTTGAGCGACGAGTCGGTGGGGCTGGGGATGCCGATCGTGCGGAAGGGGTTGAGGCCGCCGTAGTAGAGCGTCTGCCCCGCCGTGCTGTTCGTGATGTCGCCGCCGTGGAAGGCGACGCCGAGCTGGTTCTCGCGGTCGATCGTGAGGTCCATGATGACCGCCTCGATGAAGACCTGCCGGCGCGGCTGGTCGAGGCGATCGATGACCGTGCGGAGGTTCGCGAAATCGCGCAGGCTCGAGGTGACCACGATGGCGTTCGTGGCCTTGTCGGCGCTCACCTTCACGCCCGACTCGAAGATCGTGAGCGGCGTCGTGCCGGGCCGCGGCTGCTGCTGCTGCCCGCCCGCCTGGGCCGCGCCGGTGACGATCTCGTTGAGCGTCTTCGCGAGCTCCACGGCGTCCGCGTGCTGGAGCGGCAGGACGTGGATCTCGCCCTCGCCGGAGTGCGGGATGTCGAGCCGCTTGATGAACTCGAGGATGCGGAGGTACGACCGCTCGGTCCCGATGATGACGACCGAGTTGCTGCGGTCGTCGGCGATGATCTTCGTGACGTGCACGTCGCTCGTGCTCTTGTCGCCGCCCTTGGCCGGCGCGCCGCCCGACGGCTTGAGGTCGAAGACGTCGTTCAGCCGCGCGGCCACGTCCGACGCGATCGCGTAGTGAATCGGCTCGATCCAGAATCTGGTCGCCGATGCCGCCCACGTCGACGTCTTCGAGGATGCGCATCATCCGCTGGATGTTCGCGCCCGTGTCCGTGATGATGAGGAGGTTGCCCGGGCCGTAGACGGTGATGTCGCCGTCCTTCGACTTGAAGTGGGCGAGCACGTTGGCCACGTCGTCGGCCGCGGCGTTCCGCACGCGGTGGATGCGCGTGATGTACCGGTCTTCACCGGTCGCCGCCTGGCCCGCGACGACGACGGGCGCGCCCTGCTTCGCGTCGGGCGAGTCGACGATCTTGTAGAAGCGCCCGTGCGGCACCACCGTGAGCCCGTTCGCCTCGAGGATCGAGAGGAACGCCTGGTACGCCTCCGCGACGGTGACCTTCTGCGGCGAGAAGACCGTCGCCTTGATGTTGCGGATCTTGCCGCCGAAGATGAAGCGCTTGCCCGTCAGCTCGCCGATGACGCGCACGAGCTCCGGCAGGTCGGCGTCCTCCAGCGAGAACGAGACCTTGTCGCCCTCGGCCTTCGGCCGGTAGTCGACGCCCGGCTCGAACTGCTGGAGGTTCTGCGGATCGCCGGGCGCGCCGGGCGTCGCCGGCGTGGCCGCCGCGCCACCGGGCGACGGAGGGACGGCGATCGGGACGGGGTTCGCGGGGGGCGTGGGCGGAGGGACGTTCGGCGCGCTGGGACGTCGCGGCGGCGCCTGCGGCTGCGCGACCGCATCCGCGGCGGTGACGCCGATCGCGAGGGTGCACAGCAGCAGCGAAGAGAGGACGGTCGTTCTCATGGGCGTCGTGCGATCGCGGGCTACTTCGAAGGCCTCTGGCCCGGCGGCGCGGGCGCGACCGGCGGCGTGAGCGCGCCGGCCTTGGCGCGCCCCGCGGGGAGCGCGCCCGCCGCGGACGGCGAGGGCGCGGGCTCCTCGGACGGCGTCACCGCGTGGTTCACGATGCCGACAGCCACCATCGTGATCGTGCCCACGAAGAGGACGCAGGCGCCCACCATCGCGCCGGCCGTCACCAGCGAGCGCTTCAAGAGGGCCTGATTGTCCAGAGCAGATTCGGTCATGGTCGTCGGGTTCTCGCGGTCACTTGATGTTGAAGTCGAGGTTCATCGGCTGCCCGCGCCGGGTGACCGACACGGTGAGGTGATCGGCCGTGCGGAGGCGCGCGTAGGCCTCGAGCGCCTTCTCGGGGCTGGCCATGTCGAAGCCGTTGATCTTCTCGAGGCGATCGCCGTTCTCCATGCCGAGGGTGCCGAGGAGCGTGTCGGGCCGCACGCCGAAGAGGCGGATGCCGACGACCTTCCCGTTCTCCTGCTCGGGCACGATGCGCGCCTGACGCATGAGCTCTGCCTGGTTTTCGAGGATCTTGTCTACGACGCCGCGGTCGATGTTGTACTCGTTGGGCCCGACCTTCTGGATGCCGTTCTTGATGTCGTCCGAGACGCCGCCGGCCCCGCCTGGAGGAGGCGGCGGCGCGGGAGCGGCCGAGGCGCTCGGCGGCGCGGGCGGCTTGAACATCTGCGTCTGACAGAGCTGCGTGCCGTTCACGAGCCAGACGCGATCCCACCCGATGAACTTCACCGTCTTGCCGCCCAGATCGCTCCCGCGGCGGCGCAGGAAGCTCTTGCCCTTGTCCTGCGTCGTCGAGAGCGCCGCGAAGGACCACTCGGGGTCCGGGGACGCCGCGATGACGAGCACCTGCACGCCGTCGCAATCCGGCGCGTTGTAGGGATCGCTCAGGTCGGGGCCCGGGGCGAGCGCCGCTTCGCTGGACCCCGAGGGCGCGGGGGGCGGCAGGTTGAGCGGCCCCGTGACGGAGTCGAAGGGGTTGCGCGAGAGGATCGGCTCCGCGCTCGTCGCGTGCGGCGTCGCCGAGCTCACCGCGCCGGGCAGGCGAGCGGCGAGCGGCGGGACGGCGAGCTGCGTCTCGTCCGCGCCGAGGTTCGCCCCGACGGTGTGCATGATCCCCTGCGCGTCGAGGAACGCCGCGATCCCGACGAGGACGAGGATCACCGCCCAGAAGTGGCGCTTGAGGAGCTGGTCGAGGGGCATGGGTGGGAGGAGAGGCGAAAGAACTCGTGCGAGGCACGTGCCACGCCGCAAATGCGCGAAGTTACAGAATGTTTCCGATGAGTGACGAAGGGCCCCTTCGCCATGTTGTCGGCCCCTCCTCTACCCGACGTTCGCTCTCTGACAAACTGTCAGGCGCCCGGCCGAGCCGGATCGGCCCAGCTCACTCGGGCACGCCGTCGAGCTTTCGGTAGATGGTGCGCGTGGAGATGCCCAGGAGCTGGGCGGCGAGGGACTTGTCGCCCTTGGTGTGCCTCAGGGTCTCCCGGATGACCCGGAGCTCGATCTCGTCGAGGGTCGCGCCGATCTCGAAGGTCAGCGGCGTGCCGGCGCCCGGCGCGGCGGCGGCGATGTGGTCGGGCAGGTCGCTCTCGCTCAGCGTCTCGTTGCGCGAGAGGACCACCGCGCGCTCGATGACGTTCTCGAGCTCGCGGACGTTGCCCGGCCACGCGTAGTCCATGAGGCGCTCGAGCGCGCCCCGCGTGGGGTGCAGGCGCGGGCGCCCGTTCTTCGCGCAGTAGAGGCCGAGGAAGTGGTCGACGATGAGCGGGATGTCCTCGCGACGCGCGCGGAGCGGCGGGGCCGTGATCGCGATGACGTTGAGGCGGTAGTAGAGGTCCTCGCGGAAGCGCCCCGCGGCGACCTCGGAGACGAGGTCCCGGTTCGTCGCCGCGACGATGCGCACGTCCGACTTGGTCGTGTTCCCGCCGAGCGGCTCGTACTCCCCCTCCTGGAGGACGCGCAGCAGCTTGACCTGCACGGTCGGCGACAGCTCGCCGATCTCGTCGAGCAGGAGCGTGCCCCCCGCGGCCTTCGCGAAGCGGCCTTCCTTTCGGGCGGCGGCGCCGGTGAACGCGCCCTTCTCGTGGCCGAAGAGCTCACTCTCGAGGATCGTCTCGGGGATCGCGGCGCAGTTGACCGCGACGAACGGCCCACGCGCGCGGGCCGAGCGCTCGTGGATGTACCGCGCGAGGAGCTCCTTGCCGGTGCCGCTCTCGCCGAGCACGAGCACCGTCGCCTGGCTCGGCGCGGCCTGCGTCGCGACGTCGATGACGCGGCGGAGCGCGGGCGAGCTGCCGACGATCTCCCTGTGCGCGAGGCGCTTGATCTCGTCCTTGAGCGAGCGGTTCTCCGCGACGAGCCGCTGGCGCTCGGCGGCCTTGCGGACGCTCTTGACGATCGACAGGCGCTTGAGCGGCTTCTCGACGAAGTCGTACGCGCCGTCGCGCATCGCGCTCACCGCGGCCTCCACCGAGCCGAAGGCCGTCATGAGCACGACCTCCACGTCGGGCGCGACCTGCTTGATCGCCCGGAGGAGCTCGAGGCCCGTGGTCCCCGGCATCATCAGGTCCGTGAGGACCACGTGGACGCGGTGCGAGCGCACGAGCTCGAGCGCGCGCTTGGCGTCGGGGGCGGTGAGCGTGCGCATCCCCTCGCGGAGGAAGATCTTCTCGATCGACTCCAGGTTCGAGCGCTCGTCGTCGACGACCAGCACGGTGATCGCGTCGGGCGACGGCTCCGGGATGGGGGGCTCCTCCCGCGCGGGCACCACGTCGGCGGACGCCGAAGGAAAGCTAGGACCTCTTGTCAGCACGAGTGACACGCTGGCATTGGCGCGACAGGATGTCAAAGCCCCTGCCCCCGGCGCGTCGAACGCCGTGTCAGACGCGCAGGCGGAAGCTCTTCACCCAGTCGCCGAAATCGGCCACGAGGTCGAACCGCAGCGTCGCCCGCGCGACCTCCTGGCCGGCGTCGTTCACGAGCGTCGCCGGCAGCAGCGTCATGGAGGACATCGGCGCGAGCCCGATCCACTCCTTTTGCCCGACGAGGTCGTAGCGGCGCCCGTCGTCGCCGCGGAACGCGAAGCGATAGGGCACCCGGCGCTCGGTGATGAGCGCGTACCGGATGGATCCCTCGATCTCGCGCCGGCGCGCGAGCCCCTCGGCCTCGATCGTCCCCGCGAGGGCCCAGGTGCGGGTGCGGAGGAAGTCGGCCACGTCGTCGGCGTGCGCTTCGAAGCTGAGGGCCAGCGCGCGCTCCTCCGTGGGGCTCTCGAGCAGCCAGTAGCTGCCGCTCATGCGCTCGCGGAACGAGATGCAGGGCATGCCGCCGGCCTCAGCGCGACCCCTTGTGGACCACGAGGCGCGACACGACCTCCCCGCGCGCGGCCGCGTCGGCGATGGCGTCGACGTCGTCGAGGGTCACGCGGCCGTAGGCGACGTGCTCGGGCTCCTGCACGACGGCGACGCCGATCTCGCAGAGATCGATGCAGCTCGACGAGCAGGCCCGGACGACGTCCTTGGCGACCCCGCGCCTGGCGAGCGCTTCCTTGAGGCGGACGACGACCTCCTCGGAGCCCTTCTCGGCGCAGGACCCCTTCGGGTGGCCATCGGGGCGGCGGTTCGTGCAGACGAAAAGATAGCGATCGCGAAAGGGCATGGTTTCCGTCTGCGGGATAGCCCAACGCTCGCGCGCGCACCCGCGCCCGTCAAGTTCAGCCCCTTGCGCTCGAGCTCGGGCGGGACGATTCTTCCGCGCCCATGAAGAAGGCCAACCCCCTCCGTTCCATCGCCTCCGTCTTGTCACTCGGCGCGCTCGCGGCCATCCCGCTCGCGGTCGCGTGCGGCGGCGGCAACGAAAACCTACCGCCCCCCCCGCCGCCGCCGCCGGCCGCGCCCGCCATTGCGTCCGCCCCGCCGGCGTCGGCGTCGGCGAGCGCCAGCGCCGCCCCGGCGCCCGAGGCGCCGCCCGCGCCGGCGATCACGCTCCTCCAGGGCGACCCCAGCCCGGATCCGCCCGCGCCCACGCCGACCGTGAAAATCCTCGCGCCCGCGAAGGAGCAGGTCATCCCCGCCGCCACCGCCGGCGACACCGCGGTGAAGCTCGACGTGAAGAACTGGAAGACGGCGCCGGGCGACGCGCACGTGCACCTCATCCTCGACGCGAAGCCCTACAAGCCGATCTTCGATCCGAAGGCCCCCGTGAAGCTCTCCGACCTCACCGGCGGCGAGCCGCTCGCCGAGGGCCAGCACGTGCTCGTCGCGTTCCCCAGCCGGGCGAACCACGAGAGCGTGAAGACCCCGAACGCGGTCTCGGTCATCGAGTTCTGGGTCGGCAAGAAGGGCGACAAGGCCCAGGACATCACGAAGCCGATGGTCATCTACAGCCGCCCGAAGGGCGAATACAAGGCCGACATGGCCAACCACGTCCTCATCGACTTCCAGCTCGTGAACGACAAGCTGGCCGCCGGCAAAGACACCGTGCACATCGGCGTCACCGGCCCGGGCATCGAGGGCGAAAAGACGGCCGACGCGACGTCGTTCGGGCCGCCGTTCTTCCTCGATAACCTCCAGGACGGCACCTACACGGTGAAGCTCGACCTCCTCGGCCCGGACGGGAAGCCCCTCCCCGGCCCCTGGAACTCGAACTCGCGCACGTTCTCCGTCGTGCACTGACGGGCCGCGCAGCCTCGAGCGAACTGGCGAGGCGACGGCTTCTTCCCTGGTGGTAAGCTCGGCGGGCTGTGGACGTCCTCGCCACCGTCCTCGCCGCGACGGACGCGACCGAGCTCTGGGGAGCTCTGCTGTTCGCGAACGCCTTCGCGCGCCGTCCGGCCGATCGCGAGTACGGCCTGGCGGCGCTCTTGTGCGTGGCCGCGCTCGTCCACACCTCGGGCGCGCTCGCCGGCGAGACCCTCGGGAGCCACGCCGCGCAGGCCGCGGCCGCGCGGGTGGGCGTGGTCGGGCTCCTCGCGGCGCTGCCGCTGGCGGTCCACTTCGCCCTCGTCTACTCGCGCGGCAGCGGGCCGCCGGTCCGGTGGCTCCTGCCGACGTACGTCATCGCGAGCGCGCTCGCCGCGCTCGAGCTCTTCTATCGGCCCGCGACCGCGCGCTCGGTGGCGCGCGGCTGGTGGGCCGAGCACGCGTCGCTCACGCCCGACGGCGGGGGGACCTACTTCGCGGTCTTCGTCGCCGCGACGATCGTGCTCGTCCTCGTGGCGCACGCGTACCTCGTCGGCCAGCGCGGCGCGCTTGCCGTCGTCCTCGGCGCCACGGTGCTCCTCGCCGCGGTCATCAACGACATCGGCGTGGCGAGCGGCGCGTTCTCGACCGTGTACCTCACCGACCTCGGGCTCTCGGCGTTCGCGATGGGCGTCGCCACGACGCTCGGCACCCGGTACGCGTCGGTCACGCAGGAGCTCGAGCGCCGCACCGAGGAGCTCCGCACGCGCACCCGGGAGCTCCGGCGCTCTTACGAGGACCTGCGCACCGCGCAGGAGGAGCTCGTGAAGAAGGAGCAGCTCGCCGTGGTGGGCGAGCTCGCGGCAGTCATCGCCCACGAGGTGCGGAACCCGCTCGCGATCATCGCCAACGCGGGCGCCGGCCTCCGCAAGCAGGCCATCTCGCGCGAGGACCACGACACGCTGCTCGCGATCCTCGACGAGGAGACGAGCCGCCTCAATCGCCTGGTGACCGACCTGCTCCGCTACGCGCGCCCGGTGAACGTGCAGCGGTCGCACCTGCCGCTGCCCGATCTCCTCGAGCGCGCGCTCTCGCTGGCGAGCACGAACAACCTGAACAAGAAGCGCATCCGCGCCGAGCTTTGCGTCGAGGCGCAGGAGGGGCGCATCTGGGGCGACGCGAACCTCCTCCGGCAGGTGTTCGACAACCTGATCGACAACGCGATGCAGGCCATGGGCCCCGAGGGCGCGCTCACGGTGCGCGTCCGCGCCGCGGTCGAGGGGGGCACCGAGGGGCTCGCCGTCGACATCATCGACACCGGCGAAGGGATGGACACGCAGGTGCGCTCGCGCGCCCTCGATCCGTTCTTCACCACCCGCCCGAGCGGCACGGGGCTTGGGCTCGCCATCGTCGATCGCATCGTCGACGCGCACGGCGGCCGCCTGGGCATCGAGAGCCACGCGGGCGAAGGGACCACCGTCACGGTCTTCCTGCCGCAGGGCGCGCCGAACGAAGCGCCCCCCTCGCGAAGGGGCGCGCGACCCGCGTCGGATCCCGTTCGCGCGTGACCCCAAATCGAGATTCGATTACGGTCCCGCTCGACACCTTCGTGCACTGAGCTCGTCACGCCGGTGTCACGTTGAAGCGATAGGGATCGGCTATGGCGCGCATTTTGGTGATCGAGGACGAGGCCGACATCCAGGAGATCCTCGAATACAACTTGAAGCGCGACGGGCACGACGTCGTCTTGACGGCGACGGCCAAAGATGGGTTGCGCCACGCGCGCGAGCGGCGGCCCGACCTCGTGCTGCTCGACCTGATGCTCCCCGATGGCTCGGGCACGGAGCTGTGCAAGACGCTACGGCAAGACGCGGCGACCCGAGGCGTGCGCGTCGTGATGCTGACGGCCAAGGGCGAAGAGATCGACCGCGTCATCGGGTTCGAGCTCGGCGCAGACGACTACATCGTCAAGCCGTTCAGCGTGCGCGAGCTGCTCCTCCGCGTGCAGGCGGTGCTCCGCCGGGTCGCCACGGGCGAGGCGGGCGAGACGACGCAGTTCGGCATGCTCCGCGTCGATCGCGGCGCGCACCGCGTATGGGTGAGCGGCACGGAGGTCGAGCTCACGGCCCTTGAGTTCAAGCTGCTCCTCACATTGCACGATCGGCGGAACCGCGTGCAGACGCGCGACGCGCTCCTCAGCGACGTCTGGAAGATCGACGCGGACGTGACCACGCGCACCGTCGACACGCACGTGAAGCGGCTCCGCGAGAAGCTCGGGCCCGCCGGCATCTACGTGCAGACGGTGCGCGGCGTCGGCTATCGCTTCGCCGAGCGACCTGACGAGACGATCTGAAATCCGTCGCGGCCCGGCGCCGCGGTCACTTCACCAGAAGCGCGCCCTTGTACATCCCCATGCCGCACTGAAAGGTCAGGCTGCGAGGGGCGTCGCTCGGTACGTCAATCGCCACGGCCTGGTTGAGCGGCAGCGGCTTCTTGATGTCGAGCTCGGGGAAGACGACCTCGGTCGCGCAGGTCTGGTCGGTGGTGCGAAGGAAGGTGACGGTGGCCATCGACCCGGGCGCGCCCTTGGCGATGGTCAGCGACGGCGGGGTGAACCCGTGCTCGCTCGCGACGACGCGTAGCTCTCCCGGCGCGGCGGGAGGGGGCGACGACTCCGTGCTCGCGTCGGACTTCTTGTCGCACCCGCTCAGCCACGTGCAGCCAAACGCCACCGCGACCATGAGGGCAAAGACCGAAGAGCGCATCGGCCCTACCGCTTAGCTGCGCCGGACCGCGCGCGCAATGCGCGCCGGCTGGAGACTCGCGCTCTCGGCCTCGCCGCGAAGTTTGACGAACCGAATCTTTCGAGCCACCCTCCGAGCGTCGGATTGAAAGCGGTCATGGCTCTCGCGCACACCTTCTCGCTCCCCCGCCCGCACGACCCCGTGGTCGTCTGCGTGGTCCCGCGCCGTCCGGCGCCGGGCGTCGAGAAGGCGCCGCAGCCATGACCGCCGAGTGACGCTCTCCCCACGGGAGCCCAGGAAGTCGCCCGGCCGTTTCGGGTGACTGGGTTCCCGCGTGTGGGAGACGAAGGATGAGTCGGCAGTTCCAGTTGAGACGCGCGATCACGAGGACGGTCCCGGGGTTGCTCGGCGAGGCGCTGCGCGCGGTGTTCGCGCTCGCGGCGCCAATCGCGACCGCCATGGGCGGCGAGACCCTCATGGGCCTCGTCGACACCAAGCTCGTCGGCGGTCTCGGGCCGGAGGCGCTCGGCGGCGTCGGCGTCGCGATGACGATCGCGTTCTTCGGCTACATGACGATCTTCGGCCTCATGCGCGGGGTGAAGGTCTGCGTCGCGCACGCCGTGGGCCTCGGCGAGGAGTACAAGAGCGTGCGCTACGCGCAGGCGGGCGTCGCCCTCGGGGCGCTCTCCGGCGCGGCCGTGTTCGCGTGCACGCGCGACGCGACGCCGCTCCTCCACGCCATCCACATCGACCCCGCGCTCGTGCCGTACGCGCAGGCGTTCCTCGCGACCTTCACCCTCGGCGCGCCCGCAAGCGCAATCCTCTCCGCCCTCACCCATCACCGGCAGGCGCTCGGCGACGCGCGCACTCCGATGGCTGTGGGCCTCGCGGGCAACGTGCTCAACGCGGTCCTCGGCTGGTCGCTCATCTTCGGGCACCTCGGCCTCCCGGCGCTCGGCGTCCGCGGCGGCGCGCTCGCCACGGCCACCGCCGAGTCGGTGGAAGCGATCGTCCTCCTCGCGCTCCTCGTCCGGCGCACGCGCCGGTCCGGCACGTACGCCCGGGCGCGCGCCGAGGTGCCCCTCGCTCACGCCGTCCGCGAGGTCGCGCACCTCGGCGTGCCGACCGGCCTGCAGTTCGGCAGCGAGATGCTCGCGTTCGCGACCTTCACGGCCCTCCTCGGCACGCTGGGCACCGAGCAGATCGCCGCACATCAGAATCGCGCTCGCCACAATCCGCACGTCGTTCCTTCCCGGGACGGCCATCTCCGAGGCCGCGAGCGTGCTCGTGGGCCAGGCGCTCGGGCGCCGCGACCTCGCCGGGGCGGACCGCGTGACGCGCGCGGCCCTGCTCCTCGCGGTCGGCTTCATGGCGACCTGCGGGATGGTCTTCGCGCTGGGCGGTGGCTTCCTCGTGCGCGCGTTCACCTCCGACGCCGCGGTGATCGCGATCGCGCGGCGCCTGCTGCTGATCGCGGCGGGCTTCCAGGTCGTGGACGCCATCGGCATCGTGCTGCGAGGTGCGCTCCGCGGAGCGCGCGACGTCCGCGTGCCGGCCCTCATGGGCGTGGCGATCGTCTGGACCTGCGTGCCCACCGCCGCGCTCCTCCTCGGGCGGATGGCGGGTTGGGGCGCGGCGGGCGGCTGGTGCGGCTTCGTCGTGGAGACGACGCTCGGCGCGATCTTGTTCGGCGCGCGCTGGCGCCGCGGGTCGTGGCGGAGCCGCTACGCCGAGCCGGCGCGGCCGCCGTTGGAGTTCGGCGTGGGCTCGGGCCTGGCGCTCCGCGGCGAGTCCTGAGGCTTGAGGCTCAGGACGGCCATGGCGCGCAGCGCCCGTAGGATGCGCTCGAGGCGCGCGTCCTCGGCGGGCCACACGATGCGGTCGAGCGCGAGGCCCTGCATCGCGGCGAACACGAAGATGGGGGCCATCTCGAGCGACATGGGGCTGTCGCCCTGGGTCTCGAAGAAGTCGCGCGCGGTGGCCTGCACTTCGTCGTGGAACTGCCCCGCGATCTCGACGACCGCCTCGCGAAGGGCGGCGTCGGTCCTCGCGGCGACGACGAGCTCGAGCCAGGCGTAGAAGATGCGGCCCGAGAGCTTGTCCCAGAGGATGTCGATGGCCGCTCCGACCTTGTCCGCCCCCTCGGGGAGCCCGGAGAACGCCCCGCGCAGCTCGTCGAGGCGCTTGGCCAGGACGTGCCGCACGGCCTCGGTCACCAGGCGTTCCTTCGTCGGGAAGTGGTGGAGTTGCGCCCCGCGCGAAACTCCCGCGCGGGCCGCGACCTCGATGGTGGTCGTGCCCGAGTATCCGAGCTCGTAGAGGCAGTCGACCGCCGCATCGAGGAGGCGCTGCCGCATGGCGGCGCTCCGCTCTTGCTGCGTTCGACGAACCCGTACGGGCGACTGCGTAGCGAGCGCTGCCTTTGACATGGCTCAGTCACTGTGTACCACATCGACCCATATGGGAAGGCACAGCTGCTTCCCGTCGCGCCGCGTCGAAGATAGGGGTACCTGCGACCACCTTTTCTCTGGAGCATCCGAGATTGCACGTGGAAAACCGATTGTCGTCCCCGGGGCGGGGTCTGTCGCGGCGCATCACGGGTGCCGCGTGCCTGCTTGGGGTCCTCTTGTCGGGGGTTCTAGCCGGTGCCCAGCCAGCTTCGCCTTCGTCCGCCTCGCCCTCGGCGTCTACGCCCCCTCCGGCGTCTTCTCTCCCACCCCCGCCCCCTCCCCCCGAACCCGATGTCTCCGACCCGATGCTCGCGCCGCCGCCCCCGGCGCCGCGCACCATCGAGTCGTGGGACGACGCGCTGAGCCTCATCAAGTCGCAGTCGCCCGACTACTCCACCGCCTACCAGGCCGTGGTCCGCGCCGAGGCGCAGAAGCGCATCGTGCTGGCGGCGGTGCTGCCCGTCCTCACGGGCATCGGCACTTACCAGCACCAGTTCTACACGGCGAGCTTCGAGATCGCGGGGTTCAACCTCGTGTCGCCGCCGCCCACGCTCTGGCAGGTCGGGCTGGGCGCGACCTGGAACGCCATCAACCCGCGCGGCATCTACGCCGTCGGCACCGCGTCCAAGGTGATCGACGTCACCAAGCTGAGTTTCTCCGATCAGCGCCGGCAGATCGCCCTCGACGTCGTGCACGCGATGCTCGCCACGCTCGCCGCCGCCCGCGTCGCCGAGGTCAATCGCGTGAGCCTCAAGGCGTCGCTCGGGCGCCTCGAGCTCACCGAGGCCCGCCAGCGTTTCGGGCAGGGCACCGCGCTCGACGTCGACCGCGGGCACCAGGACGTCGAGGCCTCGCGGCGCCTCATCATCACCGGCGACGAGTCGCTGCTCGAGTCGCGCGAGGCGCTCGGCGCGACGCTCGGCTCGCCCGTCGCGATGTCGCCACCGGGCGGGCTCGATCTCGAGCACTTCGAGGCCGCGGTCGCGCGCACCTGCCGCATCAACGACGACATCGAGAAGCGCCCCGACGTGCAGGCCGCGAAGGGCCGCGTCGACGTGGCGCAGCGCCAGGTGCACGACGCCGAGCTGCTGTTCTCGCCGTCCATCCAGCTCTCGACCCAGTTCGACGACAGCAACGTGGCCGTCCTCGGGCCGACGAAGACGTGGGACATCGAGGCGGTGCTCACCGTCCCCTTCTACGACGGCGGCGCGCGGTACGGCGCGCTCCGCGACGCGCGCGCGGCCCTCGAGCAGGCGCGGCAGGCGCTGGTCACCACGCGCCTCGGCGCGATCGTGGGGTCCGAGACGGCGCAGCGCCTCGTGGGCGTGCGGCAAGCCGCCATCGAGGTCTCGCGCCGCCAGGTCGACGATGCGCAGCGCATCGACGATCGCACGCGAAACGGATACGCGAACGGGCTTGGTACGAGCCTCGATCTCGTGACGTCCGCTCAGGACCTGCGGCAAGCGCAGATCGACCTGGCCATCCTCGAGTATCAGGTCGCCGAAGCGCGCGTCGACGCCGTCCTCACCAACGCGGAGTGCCTGTATTGAAAACCTCGTTCCTTCCGGCGCTCCTCGCGGCGCTCTGCCTCGCCGGGTGCGGCGAGGCCAAGAAGCCCCCGCCCCCGCCGCCGCCGTCGGTGCTCGTGACCACCGTCACGAGGCGCGACCTGCCCCTGCACATCGAGGCGGTCGCCTCGCTCGACGGGTACGTCAACGCGGAGATCCGCGCGCGTGTCCGCGGCTACCTCCGCACGCAGGACTACACCGACGGCTCGGACGTGAAGAGCGGGCAGCTCCTCTTCACCATCGAGTCGACCGACTACGTGGCGGCGGTGCAGTCGGCGAAGGCGGCGCTCACGCGCGCGCAGGTCGCGCAGGAGCGCAACCGCACGCAGGCCGACCGGTGGAAGGGCCTCTACAAGACGGGGATGGTCTCGCAGCAGGAGCTCGACAACGTCGTCGCCAGCGTCGCCGACTCGGCGGGGCAGGTCGACGCCGCCAAGGCCCAGCTCGATCAGGCCAACCTCAACCTCTCCTACACGCAGATGCGCTCGCCGCTCTCCGGCGTGGCGGGCATCGCCCTCGTGCGCGTCGGCAACCTCGTCGGGCAAGACGGGCCGACGCTCTTGACGACCGTCTCGCAGATCGATCCGATCCGGGTGAACTTCCCCGTGAGCGAGCTCGATTACGTCAAGAACCCCGATCGCTTCCGGAAGATCGAGGGCCGCGACCTGACGTGGGCGCAGAAGCAGTTCCCGCGCCTCGAGTCGACGGGCGTCGCCGAAGACGGCGACCCCGGCATCGAGCTCGTGCTCTCCGACGGCAGCATCTACGCGCACAAGGGCATCATCGTCTCGGTCAACCGACAGATCGACCCGACGACCGGCACCATCCAGCTCCAGGCGCTCATCCCCAACCCGGACGAGCAGCTCCGCCCCGGCCAGTTCGGGCGCGTGCGCATCAAGCGGCAAGACGCCGGCCACGACGTCATCGCCGTCCCCGAGAGGGCGCTCGTCTCGGTGCAGGGCAGCTACTCGGTCGCGGTCGTCGGCCCCGACAACAAGGTGGCGCTCCGCAAGGTCGAACTCGGGCCGGCGGTCAACGGCGTGCGCGTCGTCGAGAAGGGCCTCTCCGAGGGCGACAGCATCGTGGTCGACGGCGTCCAGAAGGCCGGCGACGGGGCGGTCGTCGACCCGCACCCCGCGCCCCCGGACCCCCCGGGCGACACCAAGAAATAAGCAACGACCCGAGAGACACGCCCGGGAGGTTCCATGTCGGCATTCTTCATTCGGCGACCCATCGTCGCCATGGTCATCGCCATCGTGACGGTGATCATCGGCGTCGTCGCCCTGCTCGGGCTGCCGATCGCGCAGTTTCCCCAGATTCTGCCGCCGCAGGTCAACCTGACGACGACGTACACGGGCGCCGACGCGCTGACGATCGAGCAGTCGGTCGCGACGCCGATCGAGCAGCAGATGAACGGCGTCGATCGGATGCTCTACATCCAGTCGACCAACGCGAACGACGGCTCCATGGGCCAAGTCGTCACGTTCGACGTCGGCACCGACCCCGACATCGACAACGTCCTCGTCAACAACCGCTTCTCGCAGGCAGAGCCGTTCTTGCCGCAAGACGTCCGGAACTTCGGCGTCACGATCAAGAAGTCGCTCGCCTTCCCGCTCATCGTCATCTCGCTCTACTCGCCCGACGGCCGGTACGACGCGTCGTTCCTCACGAACTACGCGAACATCAACGTCAACGACGCCCTCCTCCGCGTGAAGGGCGTCGGCGACATCAGGAACCTCGGGTCGAGCGACTACGCGATGCGCATCTGGGTGAAGCCCGACCAGCTCGCGCGCCTCGGCCTGACCGTCGACGACCTGCAGAACGCCATCCGGTCGCAGAACGTCGTGAACCCGGCCGGGCAGATCGGCGCCGAGCCCTCGCCCCCGGGCCAGCAGCTCACGTACACCGTGCGCGCGCAGGGCCGCCTCGTGACGGCCGAAGACTTCGCGAACGTCATCGTCCGCCAGAACCCCGACGGCTCGTCGGTGCGCCTGGGCGACGTCGGGCGCGTGGACCTCGGCTCGCTGAACTACCAGCAGGACGGCACGTTCAACGGCAAGCCGGGGGCCGTCATCGCGGCCTTCCAGACGCCGGGCTCGAACGCGCTCGACGTGGCCGCCGACATCCACAAGACGATGGAGCAGCTCAAGGCGAAGTTCCCCCCCGGCATCGACTACAGCCTCTCGCTCGACACGACGCTGCCGGTCACGGCGGGCATCCGCGAGATCGTCCAGACGCTGCTCGAGGCGATCGCCCTCGTCGTCATCGTCGTCTTCGTCTTCCTCCAGAGCTGGCGCGCGACGCTCATCCCGCTCCTCACGGTGCCCGTGTCGCTCGTCGGCGCGCTGGCGGTCTTCCCGGCGCTCGGCTTCTCGATCAACACGCTGTCGCTCTTCGGCCTGGTCCTCGCGATCGGCCTCGTGGTCGACGACGCGATCGTCGTCGTCGAGGCGGTCGAGCACCACATCGAGGAGGGGATGTCGCCGCGCGACGCGTCCTTCAAGGCGATGTCCGAGGTCTCGGGGCCGGTCGTGGCGATCGCGCTCATCCTCGCGGCGGTGTTCATCCCGGTCGCGTTCACGGGCGGCGTCACCGGGCGCCTGTACCAGCAGTTCGCGCTCACGATCGCGGTGGCGGTGCTCATCTCGGCGTTCAACGCGCTCACGCTCAGCCCCGCGCTCAGCGCGACCTTGCTCCGGCCGCGCAGCAAGAAGCCGCCGGGCGTCCTCAGGAAGGCCGGGGCCTGGTTCAACCGCGGCTTCGGCCGCGCGACCGACGGGTACGTCGGCGTGAGCCGCGTCCTCATCCGCAAGGTGGCCATCCCGCTCTTCCTCCTCGCGGGCGTCGCCGTCTTCTCGACGATGCTCGGGCGCAAGCTGCCGACGGGCTTCGTACCGGACGAAGACCAGGGCTACGCCATCATCGGCGTGCAGCTCCCCGACGGGGCGTCGCTCCAGCGCACGGAGGCGGTCTACACGAAGATCAACGCCATCCTCGCCAAGCAACCGGGCCTCCAGACGTACAACGGCGTCGTGGGCTTCAGCTTCTTCACGCGCACCGCGGCGAGCTACACGGGCACGGGCTTCGTGCAGTTCGTTCCGTGGGAGAAGCGCAAGACCGAGGACCTCACGTCGACCGGCATCGTCCGGAGCCTCAACATCGCGTTCTCCAAGATCCCCGAGGCGCGCGTCTTCGCGGTCGGGCCGCCGGCGATCCCGGGCATCAGCGCCCAGGGCGGCTTCAGCATGATGCTGCAGGACCGGAGCGGCGGCAGCTACGACTTCCTCGCGCAGAACGTCGGCAAGTTCATCGCCGAGGCGCGAAAGCGTCCCGAGCTCGAGGGCGTGCGCCCGAACTTCTCGCCGGGGGTGCCGCAGCTCTTCGCGGACGTGGACAAGGACAAGGCGCTGAAGCAGGGCGTGCCCGTCAGCGCGATCTACAACGCGCTCCAGACCTTCCTCGGCGGGTCGTACATCAACGACTTCAGCCGGTTCGGGCGGCAGTGGAGGGTGTTCCTCGAGGCCGAACCCGAGTACCGGACCCAGGCCGACGACATCGGCCAGTTCTACGTGCGAAACGGGCACGGAGACATGGTGCCGCTCTCCTCGTTCGTGCACGTCAGGCAGACCAGCGGCCCCGAGTACACCGTCCGTTTCAACCTGTATCGCTCCGTCGAGATCCTCGGGACGAACGCGTCCGGCTACAGCTCCGGCCAGGCGCTCCAGGCGCTCGAAGAGGTCGCGGCGAAGACGCTGCCGCCCGAGATGGGCTTCGCGTGGAACGCCCTTTCGTACCAGGAGAAGGTGGCCTCCGGCGGCTCGGCCCGCGTGCTCGGGCTCTCGCTCGTCTTCGTGTTCCTCATCCTCGCGGCGCTCTACGAAAGCTGGTCATTGCCCTTCAGCGTGCTCTTGAGCACCCCCATCGCGGTGCTCGGCGCGTACATCGGGCTCTGGTCGCGTCACTTCGACAACAACGTCTACGCGCAGATCGGGCTCGTGATGCTCGTCGGTCTGACGGCCAAGAACGCCATCCTGATCGTGGAGTTCGCGAAGGACCGCTACGAGGCCGGCCGCCCGCTCGTCGACGCTGCGCTCGAAGGCGCGCGGCTGCGCCTGCGGCCGATCTTGATGACCTCCTTCGCGTTCATCTTCGGGTGCCTCCCGCTCTGGACGGCCACGGGCGCAGGCGCGGCCGCGCGCCGGATGCTGGGCACCGCGGTCGTGTCCGGGATGCTCGCGGCCACGCTGCTCGGCGTCTTCATCATCCCCGCCCTCTTCGTGTTCGTGGAGAAGCTCGCGACCCGGAAATCCAAGGCTCCCGAGGGCTCCGGGGACCCGGGCGCCCCCGAGAGTGCGACCCCTGGCGCCTCGATTGGCGATCCGACGAGGAGCCACGGACCCGCGCACGCCGAGTAAGGCAGGGGCCGACACGAAACCCCGCGATTCTCCACAGCATCCGAGGGTGTGCTTTTGTCCAGGTACCCGTCCCGAATCAGAACGGGTAGAAGCGTGACGCAGGGCGGCAGAGTGACCGGCATGTAGACGATTCCTTTGCCACTCGACCGGACTGTCGCGCAGTGAAACGGGGGGTACCGTGACGCACGAATGGCCGTTCTCGACCACTAGCCAGTATCGATCATCCAGCATCGACCATCATTCGCTGGACCCAGACTCGATCGAGTCGGTGCTCGCTTCCGCCGAAGTGGGCGTGTGGCAATTGTTGGGCGACGGTCAAAGTTTCGTTGTAACTCCGGCCACATACGCTCTCCTCGGAGTGCCCGACGACGAGCGGCCCGACACCGCGGAGCAGTGGCTCACGCGGGTGCACCCGGCCGATCTCGACCGGGTCGCGGGCGAGCTCGATCGGCTCCGCTTGCACACCGGGCCCTTCACGCTCGAGGCCCAGGTGAAGACCCTCGGCGATGAGTCGCGCTGGGTCGAAGTCCGCGGTCGCACCTTTCGCGACGAGCACGGCGGGTACGCCGGGGCCTGCGGAACCGTCCAGGACGTGACGCACCGCAAGGAGCCGGAGGTC
Organism: uncultured delta proteobacterium; assembly: GCA_963797395.1. Taxonomy (GTDB): domain Bacteria; phylum Myxococcota_A; class Polyangia; order Polyangiales; family Polyangiaceae; genus Palsa-1150. The sequence continues at coordinate 386,168 of CAWCPA010000004.1, read as the reverse complement.
TTCCGCGACCTACTCCTCGCCACGCTGAGCCATGACCTGCGGGACCCCCTCACCGCCATCCAGATCGGCACCTCGCTCCTCCTCCGGCGCGAGCGGCTCGAGCCGAAGGGCGCGGTGACCGCCAAGCGGGTCATCGCCAGCGCGCGCCGCATCTCGGCGATGGTCGACCAGGTGCTCGACTTCACCCGCCTGCGCGTCCGGGGCAGCCTCCCCTGCAACCGCCGGCTCAGCAACCTCGGGCTCATCGCGGCGAGCGTGGTCGACGAGATGGACCTCGCGTACCCGGGCCGGCAGATCGACCTCGAGCACGACGGCAACCTCGACGGCCAGTGGGACGCCGACCGGCTCACGCGGATGATCTCGAACCTCGTGTCGAACGGCCTGCTCCACGGCGACCCGAACGCGCCCGTGACGGTCCGCGCGCTCGACCGCGGCGGCGACGCGCTCATCGTCGTGCACAACCTCGGGACGAACATCCCGGCGCCCGAGCTCGCGACGATCTTCGATCCCTTCCGCCGCCCCGCTCGCCCGCGCACGAGCGTCGGGCTCGGCCTGGGGCTCTTCATCGCGCACGAGATCGCGCGCACCCACGGGGGCAAGATGTGGGCGACCTCGTCGCCGGAGGAGGGCACGGCGTTCTCGGCCCTCCTCCCGCGCCGCATCTGACGGCGCCGCGCCCGTTCAGCGCGCCGGCACCTGCCGGCGCCCCGGGAGATCCGGCGCCTCGAACTCGTTCGCCCCGCGCGTCACCGCGCTCGGCCAGCGATCGCCGACCAGGAGCGGGTGGACCACCCCGGCCAGGATGCCGCCGAGGAGAGGCGCCAGCCAGAACAGCCAAAGCTGCCCGATGGCCCCGCCGCCCGCGAAGAGCGCCGGGCCCGTGCTGCGGGCGGGGTTCACCGAGGTGTTCGTCACGGGGATGCTGACGAGGTGGATGAGCGCCAGCGCGAGCCCCACGGCCAGCGGCGCGAAGCCCTTGAAGCCCGTGGCGTGGGTCGACCCGAGGGCGACCATCACGAGCATGAACGACATCACGAGCTCGGTGACGAACGAGGCTCCGAGGTTGTAGCCGGCCGGCGAGTGGTCGCCGTAGCCGTTCGACGCGAAGCCGCTCGCGACCGCGCTGAACCCCGACGCGCCGTGGGCGATCAAGTAGAGGACGAGCGCCGCCACGATCGCACCGCCCACCTGGGCCACCCAGTACGGAAGGACCTCACGCGCGGGGAAGCGCCGCGCGGTCGCGAGCCCGAGCGTGATGGCCGGGTTGAAGTGGCCGCCGGAGAGCTGTCCGAGGGCGTACATCCCCGTGACCACGCTCAACCCGAACGCGAGCGACACCCCCATGATTCCGATCCCCACGCCTGGGATGGTCGCCGAGAGGAGCGCCGCTCCGCACCCTCCGAGCACTATCCAAAACGTGCCGAGGAACTCCGCCAACGAGCGTTTCGTGAGGTTCATTGGGCACCATCCTTTCGCACCCGCAGGTTGAAGAGCCTGCGCTTCCGCCAGACGGCCCGGTTCCTACGCCTCATGGCTCCGAGGCAATCCGGGGAAGATACACACGGACGGTCGTGCCAGTCTCGCGCGCGCTCTCGACGCGCAGGAACCCCCCCACCCGATCGACCATCGTCTGGACGATGGAGAGGCCGAGCCCCGTCCCCCGCCCATCGGACTTCGTGCTGAAGAACGGTTCGAACGCGCGCGACAGCGTCGAGTCGTCCATGCCGGTGCCGTTGTCGCGCACGACGACCACCACGTAGACCGCCGGCCGTCCCTCTTCGGCCGGGACCTCGGTCTCGTCCACGCGGATCTCCACCAACCCGCCCGACGGCATGGCGTCGCGCGAGTTCACCACCAGGTTGAAGAGCATGCGCCGCACGTCGGTGCGGTCCATGAAGACCCGCGCGCTCGTCCGGCCCGACTCGATCTTCAGCTCGCAGCCGCTGCCGCGCAGGATGCTCCGGAGCATGCCGGCGCTCGCCATCACCGCGTCGGTGACGTCGAGCACGGTCGGCACGTGACGCGCGTCGTTGCCGAGCGTCATGAGGTCCTTCGCGAGCTCGGCCCCCTGCTCGGCCAGGTTCAGCATGGCCTGCGCGTCGGCGATGCGCTCGGCGGGCAGGCGCCGGTCGCGAATGAGGATCGTCGAGTGGGCCATCACGCCGACGAGCACGTTGCGAAAATCGTGTGCGACGCCGGCGGCGAGCTGCCCCATCGCCTCCCACTTGCGGAGCTCCGCGAGCTGCGACTCGCGCGCGCGCAAGGTCCCCTCCGCGTCCTTCAAGGCCGCGGCCTCCATCTCGAGCGCGACGCTGTCGGCCACCGAGGACACGAAATCGACCTCCCTCGCGGCCCACTTGCGCGGCGGCCCCACGTGCTCGTGGCACACGACGCCCACGACCTTGCCGTTCCTGTAGAGCGGCGCGTCGAGCATCGCGCCGATGCCGAGCGGCGCCAGGTAGGCGGAGTCGAGCTCGTTGGTCGCCGGCCCTGCGGCCGCGTCGTCCGCCTCGACGACGCGTGTCTTCTCGAGCATCGCGAAGTAGCCGGGGAAGTCGCGCGCCCGCAGCACCGCGCCCTCCGAGTGGCGGCGACCCGTGCGCTCGAACAAATCGAAGCACCGGATCGCGCGGCGCTCCTCCACGAAGAGCCAGATGCTGCACCGCTCGACGCGGATCGTGTCGGCCGCCAGCTCGGTCGTGTGCTGAAGGGCCGCGACGAGCGACGCCCCGCCCTCGACGCTCGCTCGCGCGAGCCGGAGGCGGGCCGCTTCGAAGTCACGTAGCCCGGCGTCCGACGCGCTCGACGTCGCGGATCCAGTCCCCGCGGGACCCGCGACGTCGAGCGGATTCACAGCCACACCTCGCTGCGCCGTCGAAGACGGTCGAAGCTCACCGATTGTTCTCCATCATGTTGTCGGGCGACTGCTGCTTCGGCTGCTGCTTCTCTTCGCGCTGCGGCTCGGCGGCGCCCGTCGGGACGACAATCTCCACGCGGCGGTTCGACGCGCGGCCCTCGACCGTCTTGTTGGTCGCGATCGGGTGCTCGGGCCCGAAGCCGCGCGTCTTGATGCGGTCCTCGGAGACCCCGCGCGAGACGAGGTACGTCTTCACCGCCTCGGCGCGCGCCTCGGACAGCGGCAGGTTCACCGCGTCGTTGCCGGTGCTGTCGGTGTACCCCTCGATGACGATCGACTTGTCGCCCGCCGCCTTCAGCGCGGCCGCGACCCCGTCGAGCCGGTTGCGCGCGTGCGGCGAGAGCTCCGCCTTCCCGGTCTGGAAGAGGAGCGTGCCGGGCAGCGTGATGACCTCGCCCCGCGCCTCGCGATGCGCGCCCTGCTTCTCGAGGACGGCCATCGCGCGCTCGTCGGCCGCAGAGCCGTTGCGCTGCGACTCGGTGAGCTGCGCCCTGGTCTGGTCCAGCTCCGCGCGGGTCTGCGCGAGAGCCTGCGCTTGCGCCTGGACGAGCGCCCGCTGCGCCTGATCGCGCTGCGCGATGGCGAGGCCGGTCTCGCCGTGCGTCTGGGCGATCTGCGCGCGCCGGAGAGCGAGGTACGACTGCGTCCTCGTCTCGGACGCGTTCGGGTCCTGCGCGAACCACTGCTCGGCGCGGTCGAGCGACGTCCGAGCGACCCGAAGGTCGGTCGGATCGTACTGCGCGGCCGGGCCGCTGGCGGCGGCGTTGTAGGCGGCGCGGGCGTCGACGAGCTCCCTCGGAGCCGCCGCCTTCGTGGACCCGCAACCGATGAGGAGCAGGGCCGTCAGTGTCGAGACTCCGGCAAAGCCGTAACGAACTCCGAGGCGATTCATGATTTCTCTTCCTCCCTACTCACTGCTGAGGCATCGATTGCTGCATCAGCGCACGGATCTGCTGCACCGTTTGCTGCGTCTCGGCCGTCGCGGTCGACTTCTGCGCCATCGACTGCGCGAGCTGAGCGTCGGCCTGCGAGCGCAGGAACATCAAATCGGCCTGCTTGCCGTCGCCCTTCGCGACGAGGTTCCGCGCGCCCGAATACTGCTCCTCGGCGAGCTTGAGGTGCATCGCCGCCTGCGGATCCGCGTCCGCGCCGCCGCCTCGCGCCGCCGCGATCGCCGTTTGTGCTCCCGTGACGTGCTGCGGGGGCACGGTGTATCCGCCGCAAGCCGCGCATGAGGCCACAAGCAAAGTGGCCCAGGATCGCCAGTGTCTCATCGGACGCTCCCTTTTCTTCAATTGTGCGAGGCAGAGCGTGAAGCCTTTCCCCCGCGGTCCAGTGTCGCGCCATGGAAGCGAACCGCGTGCCGCGAGGGCGCGGCGCCGGCGCGAAGAGAGCGGCTACGCGCGGTCGCGCACGCCGCGTTCGTGCGCTTCGATGCGCTCGACGCGCGGGCTCGGGCGGTGCGTTCGAGCAGGACTTTCCTCGCGAGCGCTCGAGCGCCGACGAAATCGAGATTCCGTGGCGGCTCCGGCCACGAGGGGGCGGCACCGTCGCAGCGAGGCGAAAGCGTTCTCGAAGCGCGGCGCGCATGGGCCGCGCGGCCGAGTTTGCAGAATGCATACGTTGGCCGCTGAGCCCTCGACGCCTCGCGGCGCGCAGGCGAGCGACGCCCGAGCGAACCGAGGGAGCGGGCTGACGCGCCGCCGCCCCGAACAGCTCGTGCGACCGTCCGATGGAGCCGGAGCATCCGCGGAGCAACATCCTCGACCGCGCGCCCTCGCGCTCGCCGGGCGCCCTCGCCCCTCGCGAGCAGGGCCGGCCGCCACCGGCCAGGCGACCCCGGCCGGCGCATTCAGGATGGGACCGTCGCGAATCGATCGCTTCTCGCCACTCTGCATTGGCCAACGAACTCGCCGCGAATAAGATGCGGCGAATCGGGGGACTGCCCCGGGGGCGCGCTTACGTCCCTCGACGCGGAGCGGGTCGATCGCGACGTGCGCATCGATCCGCCATCCGCTCGAGGTGCGCGCGACGATCGGCTGGCTTTTCCGCCCGCCGCGGCTTCGTGAGACTTGGGGGGGATTGGCGATGCAGCAGACCAGACGCGCGACGCCGTCGTCCAGGCCGCCGCCGGCATCTTCCGGCGTCCATGCGGCGCTCATCGATCTCAACATCGTGGGCGGGGTGCTCGCCGCCGCGGAGGTCGGCGTCTGGCAGCTCGTCGGCGCAGGCCCGCGCCTGCTGGCGTCGTCCACGGCCCTGCGCATCCTGGGCCTCCAGGAAGGTCAGGCGTTCGAGCTGAACGAGGATGGTCTCGGCCTCGTGCATGCGGCCGACCGCCAGAGGGTGGCGGCAGAAGTCGCACGGGCCCGCGCCGAGGCGGGCACGTTCTCCCTCGAGCTGCGCGTGCAGGCCGCGGGTGAGACGCGCTGGCTCGACGTCCACGGGACGTCCGTCCACGACGAGAACGGCTTCGCGTACGCGTGCGGCACCATTCAGGACGTGACCGCGCGCAAGGAGCAGGAGCTCTTCCGCGAGCTCCTCCTCGTGACGCTGAGCCACGACCTGCGCAACCCGCTCACCGCCATCCAGATCGGCACGGGCCTGCTCCTCCGGCGCGGCAAGCTCGGCGAGAGCGACTCGAACACCGCCCAGCGGGTCCTCGCGAGCGCGGGGCGCATCTCGGCCATGGTCGAGCAGCTCCTCGACTTCACTCGCATTCGCGTGAGCGGCACCCTGCCCTGCGTCCGCCGGTCGGCCAACCTCGGTCTCCTCGCCGCCAAGGCCGTCGACGAGAGCGAGCGCGAGAACCCCGACCGGAGCGTCGAGCTCGTGACCGAGGGCGACCTGGACGGGTTCTGGGACGTCGAGCGCCTGGGACAGATGATCGCCAACATGATCTCGAACGCACTCACCCACGGCGATCCGGGCTCGCCGGTGACCCTGCGCATCGTCGACCGGGGCGACGACGTGAAGCTCTCGGTCCACAACTTCGGGCCGCCGATCGAAGCCGGCGAGATCGACACGATCTTCAACCCCTTCAAGCGCTCCGCGCAGCCGCGCGGCCGATCGGGGCTGGGCCTCGGCCTCTTCATCGCCCACGAGGTCGTCCGCTCCCACGGCGGCGTGATGCGCGCCTCGTCCAGCGCCGAGGACGGGACGCGCTTCTCGGTGCTGCTCCCGCGGAAGGCGCCGGCGCGCTGACCCGCTCTCTACCGCGCCGCCTTCGTGCTAGGTCCCGGCCGTCATGGCCGAGCCCATCGTCGTCCGCCCGGGCGTGGTCGTCCCCGCCGACGCGCTCGTCGTGCGCGCCGTGCGCGCGAGCGGGCCGGGCGGCCAGAACGTCAACAAGGTATCGAGCAAGGTGGAGCTCCGCGTGGACCTCGATCGCATCGCCGGCGTCGACGGCGCCGCGCTCGCGCGCCTGCGCGCGGTCGCGACCCTCGACCAGGATGGGTGGCTGCTCGTCACGAGCCAGCGCACGCGCGACCAGCACCTGAACCTCGAAGACGCGCGCGACAAGGTGCGCGGGCTGGTCGAGCGCGCCCTGTACGTCCCCAAGGCGCGCCGCAAGACGCGGCCCACGCGCGGCAGCGTCGAGCGCCGCCTCGCCGAGAAGCGCCGCAGCGCGCAGACGAAGGCCGGTCGCAGGGGCAAAGGCGAAGGTTAGCCCTCCGGTCCGCTCGGGCGCGCGTCAGCTCAACGGGATGCCGGCCTCCGTCGTCGAGGTGGACGACCCGGCGCCAAGGGTCGCGCCGCGCCTCGTCTTCCGGTGCGAGCTCGGGCCGAGCGGGCGCATCGATCAGGTGCGCTTGGTGATCGCACGAGCGAAGCTGCATGCCCTCTTCGGGTGACGGCGCGCGTCACGCCGATCGACGTTGCGACCGGGAGTCCGGGGCCTCACGTTGCCTCGCAGCGCAGTGAAACGTCGCGAGCGCCGAAAGCTCGAGAAGGAGGCCCCCCATGCTGAGTCGATCGATCGTCTCGATTTGCGCCGTCGCCGGTGCGCTCGGGTTGATGCTCCCTGCGGCGGCCCAGGCGGCGCCCGATTACGCGCCCTATGGCTACGGCGGCTCGTGCGCAGCGCCCTTCGACAACCCGAACAACATCACCTCGGTGAAGCCGTTCAAGGTCACCAAGACGAACCTGAAGCACTCATGGCAGGACGTCCAGGGCGCGGTCGTCACCGTGGCGGCGCAGCCGGGCATCACCCGCGAGTGGCTGCAGCGCCTCGTGGACGACCCGAATCAGGCCGGCCCGGGCTGCCCGCTGGGCGTCCAGGGCTCGCGCGCCGCCGTCTCGTCCACGGCGACCGGCTTCGCGATCACGGTGAGCGCGAGAAACAAGGACGCGGCGCAGGAGATCCTCCGCCGCGCCGAGTCGCTGAAGACGACCGCGCAGCCATGAGCTCCGCGGGCTAGATGATGTGCGCCCTGCGGGTCGCGACGTCGGTGCACGCGTCGAACACCTCGCCGCAGTGCACGCAGCGGAAGTTGATCCGCGACGGCACCGACGTCCCGCCCCAGAGCGCGTAGAGCACACCCCCGAACGTGTATTCGCGCTCGGGCGTGGCCTCGCGGCAGGTGCGGTCGGTGCCGCAGGGGCACCTGGGCAAAGACTTGGGGACGGCGGGCGCGGTCTGGGGGGCGGTCGTCATTTCGGCGAGCATCGGGAGGTCTCCTTCGCGAGATTCCGACCGGAGCCCATCGCAAGGCGAATGCCTGCGCCCTCGAGCGACTCCTCGGCTCGCGCTGGTGCGACCTTTTCATAGTGATTCCGGATGGTTCCGGTGGAGCGCAGCGCGCGGGACGACGAGCCTGTCCACCCACGCCCCGTCGCGGGACCGAAGCCGACCACGATGGGCCGCGGGGCTCTCCCACGGCCGGCCGTGGGGCCTCCTCCATGATACCCTCGCCCTTCGCGGCGATGCCGGACCCTCACGACAGGCATGCTCCGGGCGCGTCGGGGTCGCTCGGCCGCCTCGATCGCATCGCTCTCGAGATGACCGGGACCCTCGAGCTCGATCGCGTCCTCGAGGGCATCACGCGCGGGCTCGTCGAGGACTTCGGCGTGCAGCTTGCGCGCGTGTGGCTGGTCGAGCCCGACGACCCGAACCTCCACCTGCGGGCGAGCTCGGGCCTGTCCACCCGCCTCGACGGCAACTACGCGCGCGTGCCCATCGGCAGCCGCAAGATCGGTCGCATCGCCGAGACCCGCGAGGCGCTCTGGACCAACGACGTCGCGCACGACGAGCGCATCGCCGACCACGCCTGGGCGAGCGCCAACGGGCTCACGTCGTTCGCGGGCTGGCCGCTCACCTTCCGCGGCGGCCTCGAGGGCGTGCTCGGGACCTTTGCGCGACGCCCGCTCGGCGAGGCCGATCGCGCGCGCATGTCGCTCTTCGCCCACCAGGCGGCCATCGCGATCAAGAACGCGCGCCTCTTCGCGACGGTGAGCGCGCTCGAGGAGCGCCTCCAGGCGGAGAACGCCTACCTGCGGCGCGAGGTCGCCGGCGAGGACGACGCCGCGACGCTCCTCGCGCGGTGCGAGGGGCTCGCGGAGGTCGTCTCGGAGATCCGCAAGGTCGCGCCCACGACGACCACGGTGCTCGTGCAGGGCGAGACCGGCACAGGCAAGGAGCTCGTCGCGCGCGCGATCCACGAGCTCGGCTCGCGAAGGGCCGGCCCCCTCGTGAAGGTGAACTGCGCGGCGCTCTCGCCGTCGCTCGTCGAGAGCGAGCTTTTCGGCCACGAGAAGGGCGCGTTCACGGGCGCCCAGCAGCGGCGCATCGGCCGCTTCGAGCTCGCCGACGGCGGCACCCTCTTCCTCGACGAGGTCGGCGAGCTGCCCCTCGAGCTCCAGCCCAAGCTCCTTCGCGTGCTCCAGGAGCAGGAGTTCGAGCGCGTGGGCGCGGCGCGGCCCACGCGCGTCGACGTGCGCATCGTGTCGGCCACGAACCGCGATCTCCAGAAGGCCGTCGAGGCCGGGCGGTTCCGGGCGGACCTCTTCTACCGGCTCGCGTGTGTTCTCGATCCGGGTGCCGCCGCTTCGCGAGCGTGGCCGCGACTGCGTGGCGCTCGCGACCTCGTTCGCCCGGGTGCAGGCGCACCGGCTGGGCAAGCCGCTGAAGGGCCTCTCGCCCGAGGCGCTCGAGGCGCTCCTCGCGCACGACTGGCCCGGGAACGTGCGCGAGCTCGCGAACGTGATCGAGCGCGCCGCGATCGTCGCCACCGAGCCGGTGCTCAGCGCGGGCGATCTGCCGCCGCTCGTGCGGCTCGGGCGCGCGGAAGCACGGGAGGAGGAGCGAGTAGAAAGCGCCGCGCCGCGGGCCGCCGCGCGCGCGGTCGGCGACGCCGAGCCAGAGAGCACGGGTGACGCGGGCGCGCTCGAGAGCCTCGACGACGTCGAGCGCGCGCACATTCTGCGCGTGCTCGGCCGCACCGGCTGGGTCATCGAGGGAAAGAGAGGCGCGGCGGCCATCCTCGGGCTCGCGCCCAGCACGCTGCGGTCTCGCATGGCGCTCCTCGCCATTCGTCGAAGCTAAAAAGCCCGCGAGCCCCGCGAACGATGGCTCGCCCGTGGCGAGTCGATGCCAACGGCAGCGCACACAGGAGATGCGACTTGGGGTGCTGCCTTCGCACCCTTGACGCAGCCCTCGATTTGCGAGATGCCAAGCTCGGCGAGACTGCGATCGCAATGCGATCTTGGGTAGTCTGGCGCCAGAGGAGCACCATCCGAGGACGATACGATCCGGACCGATTTTCCACTGTCCTGAGGGCTGCCTCCAAGCAGGACGCGTGTGGGTCCGAGGAAAAGACGATGCGGCTGGGGGGCGATTGAATGGGCCGCGCAGAATGCGTGTCCAAGACACGCACCAACATTGTAGTTTCGAGTCTCCGGGAGAGAAATCGATGAAATACGTTGCGTTGTTCGCGCTGGTCAGCGCAGCCACGACTGGCTGCACCGGCGTCATTCGCTTCACTCCGGTGGCCCCGCCGCCCGCCACCGTGACGGTGACCGCGTCCACCACCCCCGATCCGCCCGCGCAGCCCGATCCGCCCGCCCAGCCCGCGGCTCCCGAGCAGCCGGCCAGCACCGACGAGCAGCCGGTGGTCGACGTCGAGATCACGACCGACGATCCGGAAGAGGTGCAGGCGACGAGCGAGCCGCCGGATCCGATTTACGAGGAACAGACCGACAACCCCGGACCCGGCTACGCGTGGGTCGGCGGTTGGTGGGGCTGGACCGGTTCTGACTGGTCGTGGACGCCGGGTCGCTGGCTCCTCCAGCCCGAGGGCCGCGTCTACATCGAGCCGTACTACGAGCGCGTGAACGGCCAGGTGGTCTTCGTTCGCGGGTACTGGGGCCCGCCCGGCGCGCCGGCCCGGTTCTACGGCGGTGAGCGGATCCGCTGGGGTCGTCCGGTCCGTCCGGTCGACTACCGCCGCGGCGTGTATCGCCCGGTCGAGCGCGCGCGCGGCCTCCCGCCGGGCAGCCGCGGCGCCGCGTTCTACGAGCACGGCCACGGCGCGCCCCGCCCGATGCCGCACAACATGGCGCCGATGCGCCGCGCAGAGGCGCGCCACGACGAGCACGTCGCCGCGCACGACGAGCACGTCGCCCAGCGCGACGAGCACAACGCCCAGCGCGACGAGCACGCGGCGCAGCACGACGAGCGGAACGCCCAGCACGACGAGCACGTCGCTCAGCGCGACGAGCATGCGGCCCAGCACCAGGCGCCCCAGGAGCACCGCGAGGCGCCCCACCCGCAGCCGCAGCAGCACTCGGCGCCCGCGCCGCAGCACAAGAGGAAGTAACGCGCTCCCCTGCGCGTCTGGCCGCGGGCCCACGGACCTCGTCCGGCGGGCCCGCGCGTCATTTGGCGGGAGGGACCCCGCGCAAAGGCGAGGACCCCGGCAGAAACTCTTCGCTTCCGCCGGCTACCTCGTTCTTGTCGGGGCGAGAGGATTTGAACCTCCGACTCCTCGGTCCCGAACCGAGTGCGCTACCAGGCTGCGCTACGCCCCGTAATCCGCCTCACGCGGTCGCGCTACGGCGAGCGCGCGTGGCGGAGCGCGCCTCTTATGGCGGGACGGTCGCCGTCCGTCAACGCCATTTGAAGGGGATCAGCGCGCTTTCAAACGGCAGCCCTCCGATTCATCCCAAATTCCGCCGAGATGGGGGTCGGATGAGCTGTCGGGGCAGTTCCACCTGCAACATAATCGTTCTATGCGTAAGGAATCACTAACAAAATCGGTCGTGCTGTCCTTCCCCGAGCCCATCCTGCGTGTTAAGCCTCACTGTAACGGCTTCGGGCGGCCTCTGCCGCAACGGACCCAAAAGCCGAACAACGAGTGAAGGAGCACCCGATGCCCCCGGAGCTACCCGCCGTTCGCATCCTCATCGTCGACGACGACAAAGCCATCTGCGAGTACATGCAGACGCTCCTCGAGCGTGATGGCTTCCAGGTCAAGACGCTCACAGACCCCACGGGGGCCGAGGAAGAGGTCCGCGCCGGCGGCTATCACCTCATCATCCTCGACCTGATGATGCCCAAGCTCGACGGCATCGAGGTCCTCCGGCGCATCAGGAAGCTCGACAACGACATCGCCGTCGTCATCTTCACCGGCTTCCCGAACCTGGAGAGCGCCGTCGCCTCGATGAAGCTCGACGCCGTCGACTACATCAAGAAGCCGTTCAACGTCGACGAGTTCCGCGACGTCATCGGCCGCGTGATGCGGAAGAAGGGCCTGGCGCGCACCCCCGAGGAGCAGCTCCACAAGGTCATCGGCGACACCATCCGGAACCTCCGGAAGGAAAAGGACCTCACCCTGAAGCAGATGGCGCGGAGAACGGGCCTCAGCGTCTCGCTCCTCTCGCAGATCGAGCGGGCCGAGTCGAGCGCGTCGATCTCGTCGCTCTACAAGATCGCCATCGCCCTCGAGTCGCGCATCCAGAACCTCTTCGGCGAGTACTGAGCGCTTTACAGATCCGTGGACCGCGAACATACTGCGCGCCCTCCCGCGCCGGGTGTACGCCTTGGGCCGCGGGGATGCCGGAGTAGCTCAGATGGTTAGAGCGGGCGTTTCATACGCGCTAGGTCAGGGGTTCGATTCCCTTCTCCGGCACCCAGAACCGATGGTGCACCCCGTCGCAGCCCGCTGGTAGACCGCGGAGGCAGGCTCCCCACGCGGGGAAGCGCGTCCGACCTTCGGTCGGGCGCGCCCGAACGCCGGGGGAGCGCGCTCGGCCGAGAGTCGAGAGCACCCGAACGCCCGGGAAGCACACTCGGCCGAGAGTCGGGAGCGCCCGAACGCCCGGGGAGCGCGCTCGCCCGAGAGTCGGACGCGCCCGAACGCCCGGGGAGCGCACTCGGCCGAGAGTCGGGCCCCCCCGGCCGCCCGGGGAGCGCACTCGCCCGAGGGTCGAGCCGCGTTCAGCTCACGGATGACCCGCCGGCGCCGGCGTCGTCAGGTTCTTGACCTTCTCGAACGCGCGCCCGATTGCGCGCAGGTTCGTCGAGCCCGCGAGGACCACGGTCGCCGTATAGACCTGCGTGCCCACCACGGCGAAGTCGTTCGGCGAGACGTACGGGTTCACGACCAGGGCTTGCCCCCACCCGTAGTCGAGCTGCACGCCGAGCAGGAAATCCGCGGCGGCGCCGTACGACCCGATGCCGAACGACGCCGCGACGTGGTTGGTCCTCGACTGGACGAGGTTCCCGACCGACGTCGTGGGCGAGAGAGCCGCCAGGGTGCTGAAGTTCGTGGTGGCGCCGCCGAGGAGGCTCAGGCCCCGCGTGAGGAAGTACTCCGCGCCGACCGAGGTGTCGAAGGTCGACACGCTGCGCGTCGCGAAGGTCGCCTCGAGGGCGCTCTCGGACGAGACGCCGCCGCTCAGCGTCGTGGTCGAGACGTTCATCTTCGACTCGAGGGCCGTCGACGAGGGGACGTCGTACGACTCGTCGATTCTCGATCGTGAGGCGGTCCCAGAGCATGGTTCCCGCGCCGATTGCGAGGCGCGCGGGCGGCCGGGCCGAGAACGAGCCGTTGCCGCGCATCACCTCCGAGCTGTTCGCCTGGCCGAACGTGCCGTCGTTCTCGGTCGCCTCAAATGGACCGAACGCGTGGAGCGCCGGAAGCTGGCCGCTCGCCCCGAGGGTCCAGCGGCCCACCCGGTAGGTGGCGCCGAGGATCGCCGCGAAGTCCGCCGAGTAGCCGTACCCCGAGATGCCGAGCGACGACTGGAGCGCCGAGCCTCCCGCCAGCGACGTGATGCTCGAGCCCGAGAGGGCGAACGAGTCGGACGTGATGACGCCCCAGAGCGATACGCCGACGGCGAGCCGGTCGTTGAGCTGGACCGCGTAGCTGGGCCCCGCGTAGAGCCGGTTCCAGGTGCTGACGACCGACTCGATCTGCGAGGTGCTCCCCGCGGACGTCGCGCCGTGGAACGAGAGGGCGTCCAGGTTGACGTCGTTCCCTTCGAGCGTCCCGATGCAGAGGGCGAGCTTCTGGGTGCCGGGCGAGATGAAGTTCGCGTCGTCCTCGGAGCCGGGGGCGCGCGTGAAGGTCGTGAAGAAGGCGCAGAGCGTCGAGGGCAGGCCGTGAAATCGCGTGGAGACGTTGCCCGTCGCGTCGAGGTCGACGTCGCCGAACTTCGACGCGTCGACGGGGCCCGGCTGGTTCCACCCGCTGAGGTGCCGGATGCTGTACGTGAAGAAGTTGGAGGAGGCCGCGAGGTGGTCGTTTTCGATGGCGGCGACGTTCGCGGGGTTGAGGAAGGGCGCCGCCCCGTCGCGTCCCAGCGCGACGCCGGTGTCGCCCATCAGCGTCGAGCGGCCGCCGGTCGGCGAAAGACGGTCGTTCCCCTGGGCGGTCGCCGGACCCGCGCGAAGGAGGAACGCCGCGACGGTCCCCGCGAGGAGCGCGATACGCACGCCGTCGGCTCTGCAATGGCCGCGCCCCGTCGAGCTCGCAGCCCCGGAAGCAGGAAACCGAGCGCGAGATCACGGGCCGCCGTGGGAGCGTCCGCGCATCCGCCACGGCTGTGACACGCCGGCGCCGCGCCGCTTGCGACCGGTCGGCGTCGCGTGGTCCCTCGATTGCAGCGCCGAGAGGCTGAAGAAGAGGGAGGGCTCCACCATGAAGGCTCGTGGGATCTCGGCCGTCGTCGGCCATGGTCTGTGCGTGTTCGCGTTCCTTTGCTGCGCTTGCGGTTCGTCGCAGAGCTCCGGAGTGACGAACCCCCAGCCGCAGAACAGTCCGAACCTCGCTCCGGGCGCGTGCATCCAGAAGGGGGACGCCTGCGTCCATAGCCACGACTGCTGCTCGCAGTGGTGCGCGAACGGCATGTGCGCGACGAAGACCTCGTGACGGTGCCTCTCGAATGAGTCGCCGCGCAACCATCGAGCTCAGCGAGCACGACGACTGGATTGACGTCACCGTCCCCATCCGGCGTGAGATGACGCGGCTGCCGGGCAGCCCCGCGGTCGGCGTGCTCTGCGACGAGCGCACGATCGACGCGCGGGGCGGCGTGTGCCGCGTCACCACGCTCACGCTCGGCGCGCACACGGGCACCCACGCCAACGCGCCGATCCACTTCGGGGTCAGCCGCGCCGGCGTCGACGCGCTGCCCATCGGCGCCTTCATCGGCCCGGCGCGGGTCATCGCGCTCGCCCACGCCAAGAAGGTGCACGTGCCCGAGCTCGAATCGCTGAGTCTGAGTGCGGGAGAGCGCGTTCTCTTGAAAACACGCAATTCCGAAAAACAGTGGAGCTCGTCGCCCTTCAATCCAGACTTCGTGCACATGACCCCCGAGGCCGCCAGGTGGTTCGCCGCGCGCCGCATCGCGCTGCTCGGCTTCGACTACCTCTCCCTCGGCGAGACCCGCGAGGGCCACGAGGCGCACCGCGTCCTCCTCGAGGCGGGCGTGTGCATCCTCGAGGGGCTCGATTCTCACGAAAATACGGCCGGGTTCGTACGACCTCGTGGCCCTCCCCCTCCGGCTCGAAGGCGCCGACGGAGCGCCCGCGCGCGCGGTGCTCCGGTCCCGCCAAGGACACGGACACGGGCAAGCGCGGCAGGCGACGACGAGCTGACCCGCTGACCCGCCCCGGCGGCGTCGTCCGTAAAAGGCGCATTTCCCCATTCGTTGACACTCGAGCCATGGCGCTTTAGCGTTTGGTGTCGGGGGTAGTCCATGATTCGTGGCTTTGCGCGCCGCGGTGCCGGTACGGTCGGTGCGCCGCTCGCACGCGCGGTGGGCGGGGTGAGGGAGTGATGATCCCTCGCAGCGCGTCGAACGCCGCGTGGCTCGTCCCCGGGAGCACGCTCGATTGGTACGAGCTGCTCCTGCCCATCGCCGAGGGCGGCATGGCGATGCTCTGGCTCGCGCGGCAGCGAGGCAAGCACGGCTTCGACCGCGTCGTCGCGATCAAGACGATCTTGCCCAAGCTCGCCGCGGAGCCCGGGTTCCGGCAGATGTTCCTCGACGAGGCGCGCGTGGCGTCCCGCATCGAGCACGTGCACGTGGCGCAGGTGCTCGACCTCGGCGAGGAGAACGGCGTCCTCTTCATGGCGATGGAGTGGGTCGACAGCGAGTCGCTCATCAACCTCGGGCGCTCCGTGGCGCGCTCGGCGGCCGGGGCCGTGCCGGTCGGCATCCTCGCGCGGGTCATGGCGGACGCGTGCGCCGGGCTCCACGCGGCGCACGAGCTCAAGGACGACGAGGGCCGCCTCCTCAACGTGGTGCACCGCGACATCTCCCCGCACAACCTGCTCATCAGCTACCGCGGCATCGCCAAGGTCATCGACTTCGGCATCGCCAAGGCGCGCAACCGGCTCGCTCACGACACGAACGTCGGCACCGTGAAGGGCAAGATCGCGTACATGGCGCCGGAGCAGGCCATGGGCCAGGAGATTGACCGGCGCGCCGACGTGTGGGGCGCGGGCGCGACCCTGTACCGCTACCTCGCGGGGCGCGCCCCGTTCAGCGCCGCCAACCCCGTGGCGACCCTGCGGCTCCTGACGAGCGGCGAGCCGCCGCCGCCGCTGCCGCCTGGCGTGTCGCCGCCGATGCGAGCGGTCGTCGAGAAGGCCCTCGAGCTCGAGCCCGAGAAGCGCTTCCGCACGATGGAGGAGATGCGCCTCGCCCTCGAGGAGGTGCTCCGCGCCAACGAGGCCCGGACCTCGCACTCCGACGTCGAGGCCTTCATGAGCGACCACCTCGGCCAGACGCGATTGACGCGCGAGGCGGAGATCACCAAGGCGCTCCGGGAGAGCCGCCTCCGCACCCGCGCTACGATGCGGAGGGCCCCGAGCCCCGGCGAGATCGCGCAGAGCTCGCGCACCGAGCGCCCTCCGCCGAACCGGTCCGAGAGCGAGATCCCCTCGGCGAACGACACGCCCACGGTCCGCCCGCCCCCGCAGGCCGCGCCGCCCATCCGGCGCGCGCCGTCGATGGCGGCGCTTCTCGACGCGCCCACGAGGCCGAGCGCCGGCAGCGAGCGGGCCGGCACCCCCGCGCGGATCGAGGTCGCGCCATCGTCCGTCGACGTCGACTTCGACAAGCGCAGCACGACCCGCATGCGCCCGCAGCCGGAGCGCGTCTCGCACGTCGACGTGCGCATGCGCGAGGGCGAGTTCCCGGCGGTTCGCCAGCCGCTGCTCACGCCCGCGTCGCTCCAGGTCGCGCCGCTGTCGCTCCGCACCTCGGCGCCGGCGCAGGTCGACTCCGACCGCTCCTCCGCGGCGATCCTGATGCGCCCGCCGACGCCCGCGTGGATCCGGCTCCAGCCCGACCTCGCGAGCCATGGCTCGATGCCCGTCGACGCAGCGCTCACGCCGTCCGAGGCGCCGCCCGTCCCGGAGGCGCCCGCGCCAAAGCGCACGCGCATGTCTTCGCTGCCCGTGCCCTTGCTCGTCCTCGCCCGGAGGGCGACGCCCTCGCGGATCGCCTGGGTGCGGGGGCTCGCGGTCGCGGGGGCCTTCGCGGGGTTCGTCGCGCTGCTGCGCGCGGCCGCCCCTCCGCCTTCGCCGGACGCGAACGCCGCCGCGAGCAGCGGGCCGGCGCCGCCGCCGGCTTCGGCGCCGGCCGCGAGGGACGCGGACCCGCTCGATTGAGCGCGCGAGGCGGAGCGCGCCGGCCGAATCGACGACGCCAAGCGCCTCTTCGCGACCGCCGTCGCCCAGAACCCCACGAGCGCCGCGGCGCTCGCCGGGCTCGCGGGAGTGGAACGGACGGAGGGCGCGACCGCGGACGCCATCGCCGACTACCGGCGCGCGCTCGCGGCCGACGCCGCGTCGTGGAGCTCGCGGCTGGGCCTCGCGGACCTGCTCTGGGACAACGGGCAGCGCGTCGAGGCGCGGACCCTCTATCGCGCGATCGTCGACGGCGCCCCCGCGGGCGCCTGCCCCGAGCGCGCGCGAACGAGGGCCATCGACGGCACGCCCTAGCGGGCGGCCGAGATCCTCTTCTCTTCGTCGGGACCCGGTTGGCCTCAGCGAACGACCGGGTTGTTCGCGACGAACGGCGCCCGCACGTGGAGCTCGGTGACCCCGAGCTGGCGCGGGATGGGCGGGAACGGCGAGGCCTTGCGGATCGCCTCGGCGCAGTTGCGATTGAAGGCGTCGATGCCGCTCGGCCGCAAGGGCGGCCAGCTCACCGCGGCGTGACCGTCCGCGTAGACGGTGAACTCGAGGATGACGGTCCCCTGCTGGAGGTCGAGCAGCGCGCTCTTCGGGAACGCGTCGGCCCACAGGGGATCGATCTTGGCGTGGAGCCGCCGGAAGTACGGGAGCAGCCGCGGATCGCTGGTCCAGTAGTCGAAGACGTCGCCCGTCCCCGCCCCCAGCGGCGCCGCGCGCGAGCCGTCTCCCGCGACGCCGCCCGCGCCCGCCTCGCCGCCCCCCGAGGTCCCGCCCTGCCCTTCGCCGCTCCACCCGCCCGCCGAGCTCGCGTGCACGAGCGCGCGCACGGTGGTCGCGACCTCCTGGGCGCCGTCGACGTCGTCGGTGGGGCGGGCGCGGTCGGCCGCGGGCATGGCGACCGGCCCGCGGTCGACCGCGGGGCGCGCGCTCGCGACGGGCGCCGAGGGGCGATGGTCGCGACCGGGGCGACCTTCGAAGAGGCCCCGGCCCGGCGAGGACTCGCGGGAGCCGCGAGTCTCGCCGCCGACCCCGGACGCGTCGTCGCCGCCCTCCGCGAACCCCAGCGCAGCCCCGCGCACGCTCGAAGGGGGCGAGACGAGCGCGCCGCGGCTCGGGTCCTCCGCGGAGCTCGGCCGCCGTTCGTGCACGTGCCCGCTGCCCATCACGACGAGCGTGAGCTCGGCCGGGTGCGTGGTGGAGCGCCGGTCTTCCCACGAGGCGCGAGCGCGCGCGACGCGCAGGCGCTGGAGCTGATTGCGGTCGAGGCGGTTGAGCGGGTCCGGCGAGAGGCGGAGGCGCTCGTCGTCGTCGGCGAGGTTCAGGGCGGGCTCGGGCTCCGTGGGATCGCCGCCGCGCCCGGTTCGGGCGCGATCGAGGCGCGGCACGTCGTCGCCCGCGGTGACCCGCGGAGGGTCGCCCTCGGGGTCCGGGGGAACGTCCACGGGCGTCTCCTCGAGCGCGCCTTCGCCCGCCGAGGGCAGCTCGACCGGGATGGCGCCGGAGCCAGGCGGGGCCGCGGGTTCGACGGGCTGCGCGCGATTGGCCGCGAGCGAGCGGAGGGCGACGAGGCACAGCCCAGCCGTGACCGCGGCGTGGACCAGGATCGACGCGGCGATCGCAGCCCCTTGCGCGCGCCGCTGTGCTCCCCCCTGGACTCGCCTCGCGGACGTCTTCAACCGGCTCCTAGCTCCTTCACATCGTGAGCCATCCGCCCCGGCCGCGCCAGCGGGCCGGCCGCGCTAGGGCATGCTGAAGCGCCGGCCGAAGCGGCGCTCGGTGTTCGCGAGCGCCGCGGCGGCGAGATCCTCCGGAGCCATGCCGCGGAGCTCCGCGACGCAGCGCGCGGTGTGCACCACGTACGCGGGCTCGCACCGCTTGCCGCGGAGCGGCACGGGCGCGAGGTACGGGCTGTCGGTCTCGACGAGGACCCGGTCGAGCGGAGCCCACGCGGCGACCTCGCGGACGGACCGCGCCGTCTTGAAGGTCACGATGCCGGAGAACGAGAGGTCGAAGCCGATGGCGAGCGCGCGCTCGGCGAAGGCGCGGTCTTCGCTGAAGCAGTGGATGATGCCGCCGACGTCGCGGGCGCCCTCGGCCTCGAGGACGTCGAGCGTGTCGAGGGGCGCGGAGCGCGTGTGCACGACGATGGGCTTCCGGAGCTCGCGCGCGAGGGCGATCATGCGCGCGAAGACGTCGCGCTGCACGTCGCGGGGAGAGCGGTCGTAGTGGTAGTCGAGGCCGATTCTCGCCGACCGCCGACGTGTCGGGCGAGGCCGCGAGCGCCCGGAGATCCTCGTGCAGCTCGGTCGTCCACATCGAGGCATCATGGGGGTGCAGGCCGACGCACGCGGCCACGGAGCCCGGCGCGCGCGCCGCCAGCTCGACGGCGAAGCGCGTGGTGGCCATGGGATCGTGCGGCACCGTGGGATGCTCCGCCGGAGCATCGACCGAGGGCGATGCCGGAGCATCGACCGAGGGCGATGCCGGAGCATCGACCAGCCCGACCACGACGAACCCGACGACCCCCGCCTGCCGGGCGCGGGCGATCACGGCCTCGTGCCCTTCGCGGAAGTGCCCGGGGTCGAGGTGACAGTGCGCGTCCGCCACGGGGAACATCGGGCGCGAGCGTAGCCCGCGCGCGCCAGGGCGGCTACGCTCGCTCCCATGCCGGGGCTCCGCACGCCCGCGCTCCTCGTCTTCGCGCAGCAGGCCGGCGGGCGCGTCGATCCCGCCGCGTGGACCGCGCACGCCGAGCGCTTCTTCGCGACGCGCGTGGGCCTCGCCGGGCCGCCGGTCGTCGGCGGCGAGGCGGTCGAGCTCCGCTTCGTGATCGCGCCCGACGGCGCGACGCCGGGGGTCCGGGCGGTGGTCGCGACGCCTCGCGAGGACGCGGACCTCGCGCTGGCCGATCGCGCCGAGGCGCGCGCGTCGGGCTCGGGGCTCGCCCTCCTGGCGCGGCGATGCCCGTGGGTGTGGCGGGTCTCGCGCGAAGGCGAAGGCGACGCGCTGGCGCTCCGGCTCGCCGCCATCGCTGCGAGCCTGCTTCTCGGGCCCGTCGTCGACCCGCGCGGCCCGGAGATCTTCGGCGTGAAGACGGCCCGCGCGAAGCTCGAAGCGCTGCGCGCGGGCTGAGGCGCGGTCAGATCACGAGGTCGTGGAAGCGCCGGCGAAGGAGCATGCTCGCCGCGTCGGTCGCGCACTCGCTGCAGTACCCGAACTTCGCGACGAGCCGCTCGATGACGCCCTCGGCGGCCTTGCGGCGCTCCTCGCTGACGCCCACGCCCTCCTCGCGGCGGAGGAGGACGATGTCCCGCGCGAGCCGCGCGACCGCCTGCCGCCGGTCGGCGAAGATGGCCTCCCGCATGCGCTTCAGGTGCTGGGGGAAGACCCGCGAGAGCTCGAGCTTCTGACCCGGGTGGTCGAGCGCCCACGCGGCGATGGCGCTGATGAACTGCTGGCGCCACTCGTTCGCGTCGGCCTTCACGTCGAGCAGGCGCTCGAGCTCCACCATCATCTTCTCGTCGGGATCCTCGTACTGGCGCGTGACTCGGTTGAAGAGCCGCTCCTTCTTCACCCACACGCTCACGTGCTGCACGTACCGGTCGAAGAGCTCGACGTACTGCTGCTCCTGAACGAGCCCGCTCGCGACGTAGAGCTCGTACTCCCACGAGGAGAGGAGCCGCGTCTGGAGGGTCTCGCGGAAGGTCTTCACGTCGTGATACCCGCCGACGATCGGATCCTGCTGGAGCCACTCGAACTCGTTCTTGCGCTGGCAGAGCGCGTCGATCTCCTCGAGCACCGCGATCGGGTTCAGGCACTTGAAGACCGGCGACTGCGCCGCGTCGAGGAGCGCGATGCGCATCTCGCGCGGGCTCGCGCCGACGCGCCCCTCGTAGATGGGATACGAGTCGCTCTCGGCCCAGATGTCCTTGATGGCCGACCGCAAGACCTTCTGGCTGTCGGCGTCGAGGCGCTCGGGCGCGCGGCCGAGCGAGTAGAGGTCCGCCTTCTCGACGCCCGTGAGCGTGGAGACGATCGCGCCGATGGCGCGCGAGTACCGGTCGGGGTTCGGCTTGCGCATGCGCGTGAAGACGGCGAAGAGCGCCGCCATCTCGGTCGCGTGCGGGGCCACGTGCCGGCGCACCTGCGGCGAGACGTGCGTGTCGTAGATGAGCCGCTCTTGCTCGTAGCTCTTGAGGTACGGGGCGCGCGCGAGCTCGAGGCGGCCCCGGAACGACGCGAACTCGGCGTGCTCCCGGAAGGCGTCGAGGTGGAGCTCGTTGGCGCTGCCCATCATCACGCAGTTGAGCTGCACGTTCTGCGCGGCGAGCGCGACCTCGCCCGTCTCGATCGAGAGCTGGAGGTACTTGAACGCGTCGAGCGGGCGCTTCAGCAGATCGCTGAACTCGAGCACGCCTCCGGCCGCGTCGATGAGCTCACCCTTCACGTCGTACAGGGTCACGGCCTGGAGCGACGGCGGCAGCGACTGGAGCGAGCGGTCCATCGTGATCTGCCGCTCGGCCGCGTCGACGCTGAGCTGCGGCCCGATGGTGACGGCGCCCACGCGGTACCGGCGCGAGACGAAGTACCGCTCGACCTGCACGTGCTTGAGCACCTCGATGTACGAGCCGTGGTACGAGGAGAGCAGCGCCTCGAAGACCTGCTGGCTCTTGTGCGAGAGCTGCCCGCGGAGGATCCAGTCGTTCGGGGGCTCGGTGCCGACGCCCGCGCGCTTGTAGCTGGCCTCGAGGAGGCGCTGCCGCTCGGGGACCGGGATGAGGAAGAGCGGGTGATCGCGGACCTCGACGAGGAGCTTCGCGTCGATCTCCTCGTCGGAGAGGTGGGCGTACGACTGCGCGCCGCCCGCCACCGTGGGCGAAGAGGCCTTCTCGCTGCCGAAGCCGAGCGCGCCCCGAATGGCCTTCTGCGAGGGGAACACCCAGTGGAAGCGGTAGAGCGCGCCCTCGTCGAGCAAGGAGTAGTGCTCGAGCGCGCCCATGATGCACGAGGCGATGGTGCTCTTCGCCGACCCGTTCGGGCCGTGGAGGAGAACGAGCCGGTTGGGCCGGCCTTCGCGCGCGAAGTTGGAGAGCGCGCGATAGACCTCCTCCTGCACCTGCTCCTGGCCGATGAGGGCGCCGCGCGGCAGGAGCCGCTCGCCCGGCTTGAGCGGCGCCCCCGAGCGGTCTTTCCCGTCCGAGGGCGTGGTGTGCGCCTCCCAGGGCAGATCGAAGAGGTTGTACCGGGTGAACTCGCCCCACGGGTGCGAGACCTTCGTCGTGCCGTAGTGGTCGAACACGTCGCGCAGGTAGCGGCTGGCGTCGCGCGAGTGACGCACCGGATCGGCGTCGAAGAGCGCCAGGAACTCCGCGAACGAGAGGACGCGGCGGCCGCCCCGGAAGCGCGCCTCGACCTGCTCGGCGATGGACATGACCTGCGACCCCGCCGCGCGCGGTTCGCTCACGAGGCGCTCCCGATGAACGTCATGATGAGGGAGCGTAGCTGCATTTCGCGCCGCCCGCGCGTGCCTCGGATCACTTGGCGACGATCGTGGAGGCGACCTGCCGCTGCTCGAGCAAGCATGACTGCGGCGAGCACACGCTGAGCTTCAGCGTGCCCGACACCGTCTTCGACCCGCGCGCGGCCGGCACGAAGCGCACGGTCATCACACCCGCCTTCTCCTCGGACTTCTGCCAGTCGCCCGCGGACTTGGAGAACGTGCCCTTGCCGGCGTCGTCCTTGCCGAGGAACTCGACACCGGCCGCGTCGTCGGCCTTGAACCGGTAAGGGTACTCGTCGTTGATGTGGTAGTCGCCCGTGGCGACGAGCTTCAGCGAGAGCGAGCACGCCGCGCCGGCGGTGCAGTCTCCGGGGGTGGCGTCGATGAAGAAGTTGTCGGCGCACACGGCGTGGGTGCAGCCTGGCGAGGCGAGGGGCGAGCCCGCGGCCTGGGTCTCGGGGGCGGCGTGGGCGACCCCGTCGTTGCCCTTGCTGCAACCGGTGAGGACGGCGGCGATGCTTGCGGCCCCGGCGATCGACGCGCGGACCGCGAAACCAGATCGAGCCTTCATGGATACGCTCGGCGTAGCACAGGTTTGCGCCACGACGCAGCCGGGCGGGCGCGCTACTGCACGTAGAGCTCGAGGCGAGGGCCGTACGAGGCATCCCCCCCCGGGAGCCCCGAAAGCGGGCCGAGCGCCAGGGCCACGCCCGCCGCCGCGACGCCTCCCGCCGGGCCCGCGACGACCGCCACGCCGCCGTCCGAAGCGCGTTCGCTCGTCCGCCATCGCTCGACGATCGCCCGCACGTCGAGGCGCACGGGCCCGGCAGCGGCGGGGAGCACGCGCGTCACCGGCAATCCGACCTCCTCGACGCGCGGCTGGAGGGCCCAGCTGAGGCTCCGGCTGTCCCACGCGCCGACGATTGGCGCGAGGTGCAGCGCGACGGGCTCGGGATCGGCGGCGACGCCGGGTGCGCGGTCGAGCAGGAGGTACGCCTCGACCAGGTGCGCCTCGGGCGGCAGGCGCACCGCGAAGCGGAGGAGCGCGAGCCCGCCCTCGCGGCCGCCGAGCACCGCGACCGGCGGCCGGCCCGCGCCGGGCTCGGGCCCCGCCGGCGGCCCGCCGCGGCGGACGTACCCCACGTCGACCGGGTCGAAGAGGAGCCGGCGCGCGGTCGCGATCGAGACGACGGCGCCGCGCGCGACGCACCGGCCCGCGACGCACGAAGACGCCGAGCCGCAGTCGGCGCCCTGCGCGCACATCCGGGCGGGCGCCGCGCAGCCCGCGAGAGCGGCGAGCGCCACGAGCCCCACGAGCCCCACATTTTTGTGCGATGCCGTGGCATCGACCATGGCCCCGACGCTACCACGCCGGGGATGCTATTCCTTGGGGCCGCGATGGACGACGCGCCGCTCCTCCGCGTCCGCGGCCTCTCGACGACGTTCCGCACCGACGGGGGCCTGCTCCGCGCCGTCGACGGCGTGTCGTTCGACGTGCCGCGCGCGACCACCGTGGCGGTGGTGGGCGAGAGCGGCTGCGGCAAGAGCGTGACCGCGCTCTCCATCCTGCGCCTCGTCGCGACGCCGCCGGGCCGCATCGAGTCGGGCACGGTCGAGCTGGAGGGCCGCGACCTCCTCGCGCTTTCGGAGCGCGAGATGCGAGAGGTGCGCGGGAACCTCGTCTCGATGGTGTTCCAGGAGCCGATGACCGAGCTTGAACCCGGTGTACGCGGTCGGCGCGCAGATCACCGAGGGCTACCGCCTGCACAAGAAGAAGTCGCGGCGCGAGGCGCGCGCCCGGGCCATCGAGCTCCTCCGACTCGTCGGCATCCCCGAACCCGAGACGAACGTCGACGCCTATCCTCACCAGCTTTCGGGCGGCCAGCGCCAGCGCGTGATGATCGCCATGGCCGTCGCGTGCGAGCCCAAGCTCATCGTCGCCGACGAGCCCACCACCGCGCTCGACGTCACCATCCAGGCGCAGATCCTCGGCCTCCTCGCCGACCTGCAGAATCGCTTCGCGACGAGCATCCTCCTCATCACGCACGACCTCGGGGTCGTCGCCGAGAACGCGAAGCACGTCGTCGTGATGTACGCGGGGCGCGTCGTCGAGCGGGCGCCCGTGCGCGACCTCTTCGCCCGGCCGATGCACCCTTATACGCGCGGCCTCCTCGAGAGCATGCCCCGCCCCGCGGCGACGGGCGAGCGGCGCGCGCGCAAGCGGCTCCAGGCGATCGAGGGCCTCGTGCCCGATCCGCGCGAGCTGCCGCCGGGCTGCAAGTTCGCCGACCGCTGCCCGATGCGGGTCGAGCAGTGCACCCGCGAGGAGCCCGAGCTCCGGGCCGTCGCGCCCGGCCGCGAGGCTCGGTGCTGGCGCGCCGAAGAGGTCTCGCCGTGAGCGACGCCCCGCCCCCCGCCAAGGCCGGATCGCCGGACGCCGCCGCGCGCCCGCGCACGCTGGTCGGCACCGACCGGGTCTCGAAATACTTTCCGGTGCAGACGGGCGGCCTCTTCGCCCGGCGCGACCGGTACGTGCGTGCGGTCGACGGGGTGTCGCTGCGCGTGCGGCGCGGCGAGACCATGGGGCTCGTGGGCGAGAGCGGCTGCGGCAAGAGCACGCTCGGGCGGCTCATGCTGCGGCTCGTCGAGCCGACCTACGGGCGCATCACCTTCGACGGCACCGACATCACGCACCTGACCCAGCGGGCCCTCCGGCCGCTCCGGCGGCGGATGCAGATCATCTTTCAGGACCCCTACTCGAGCCTGAACCCCCGCATGACGGTGCGCGAGATCGTCGGAGAGGCCATCTCGATCCACAAGCTCGCGAAGACGCGCGCCGACGAAGAGGCGCGCATCGTGCAGCTCCTCGAGCGGGTGGGCATGCGCGCCGACGCGATGGACCGCTACCCGCACGAGTTCTCGGGCGGCCAGCGCCAGCGCATCGGCATTGCGCGGGCGCTCGCGGTCGAGCCGGAGTTCATCGTGTGCGACGAGCCGATCAGCGCCCTCGACGTCTCCATCCAGGCGCAGATCGTCAACCTGCTCCTCGAGCTCCAGGAGACCCTGGGCCTCGCCTACCTCTTCGTCTCCCACGACCTCGCGGTGGTCCAGCACGTGAGCCACCGCGTCGCCGTGATGTACCTCGGCAAGATCGTCGAGCAGGCCACCGCCGAGCAGATCTACGCCGCCCCCCGCCACCCCTACACGCGCGCCCTCCTCGCCGCGGCCCCGCGGCCCGACCCCGATCACAAGCGCGTGCGGCTCGTTCTGGAGGGCGATGTCCCCTCCCCCATCGATCCCCCGCCGGGCTGCGCCTTCCACCCGCGCTGCCCGCGCTTCGTGCCGGGCACCTGCGATCGCGACGTCCCGCGGCTCGAAGAAGCGACCGACGGGAGCCGCCATCGAGTGGCCTGCTGGAACCCGTACGGCTAAAGACTCCGATCGTCATGGGGACGGAGTCGGGCGGCGCGCGGCGCATCGGCCGGTACGAGGTCGAGCTGCCGCTGGGCGAGGGGCCGCTGGGCCGCGCGTTCGTCGCGCGCGACCCGGTGCTAGGCCGCCGGGTCGTGCTCAAGACGCTCCGTGAAAACGCGGCGCCCGATGGGCTCTCGCGCGAAGCGCTCGCGGAGCGGGTCCGCGAGCGCGCGCGGGCGTTCGCGAGCCTGTCGCACCCGGTGCTCACGGCGCTGCACGATATGGGCGAGCTCGAGGGCGCGCCGTTCCTCGTCTTCGAGCTCGTGAGCGGCACCACGCTGGCCGAGAGGCTCGCGTCGGGCGCGATGCCGCCGGGGGACGTGGCCGTCCTGGGGAGGGCGCTTGGCCTGGCCCTGACCCAGCTCCACGGGGCCGGCTTTGCGCACGGCGACGTGCGCACCGAGAACCTCCTCCTCGCGGCGGCGGGCCCGAAGCTCACCGAGCCGGGGTTCACGCGCGTCGCGCGCGGCGGCGGCGCGGACGCGTTCGACGACCGAATCGCCCTCGCCGCCTGCCTCTACGAGGCGCTCACGGGCAAGCGACCCGCCTTCGGCCCGGGCGCGCGGCCGGCCGGGCCCTCCACGCTCGCGCCGCACCTCCGGAGCTTCCCCCACCTCGACACGATCTTCGACCGCGCCTTCGCCGCGGAGCCGCGCAAGCGCTTCACGTCGTGCGAGGTGCTCGGGAACGTCCTCGCGCACGAGAATCGAGGGCGCCGACGCGTCGACCCTCGCCCGGGCATCGGCCTCGTCGATCGTGCCGCGCGCGACGCGCCGGCGACAGAACGCCTTCGCCGCGGCAGCGGTGCTCGTGATTGTGGTCCTCGTGCTGCTCGGGAGGCGTCAGCCGCGGCCGGCTTCGATGGCGCCGGCGTTCTCGGCGGGCTCCGCCGAGTCGCTCGGCTCGGCCCCTGCGCCCTCGTCCGGCCCGGCGGGGGACGCGTCCGGCGACGCCGGGCGCGGGTCCTCGCCCTTGCCCTCGTCTCTGCCGTAACGGAGGGGCACCTCGCCGGAGGCGCGGAGCACGTGCCCCACGACGCCCTCGTACTCGTAGCCGACCGGCTGCGCGAGCTCGCCGTCGGGATCGACCGTGTAGAAGTGGTCGGCGCACGACGCGTTCCACCAGCGGTGGAGCGGCACGGTCTCGGGCAGCGGAAGGGCGCTCACGAACCCGAGAATGCCCTCGGACTCGTAGTCGGCGGCCTTCGCGTCGTTGGGATCGGTCGTGTAGTAGTGCTCGTTCCGCGAGGGGCTGTAGAAGCGGTAGAGCGGCAGGGTGCCCGGCGTGCCGGCGCGGAGCGCGCGGAAGCGAACGCCCTCGTAGGTGTAGCCGCGCTGGAGGGCTCGCTCGCCGCTCGCCTCGGTCGTGTAGAAGTGGTCGCCCGCCTCGCCGTTCCACCAGCGAAAGACGACCGGCCCCTCGATGCGAGGCTCGGGATCGCTCGACGGCGCCGGGAGGCGATCGAGCGCCGCGACGACCGCGTCCATGTCCGCGGGGCGGGCCGCGGGGTCCTTGGCGAGCATCGCGCCGACGAGGTCCTCGAGCTCCTGCGGGCACTCCGCCGCGAGCCCGCGGAGGGGCGGAGGGTGATCGCGCATGATCTTCCCGAGGAGGGCGAGCACGTGCTGCGCGACGAAGGCGGGCCGCGCGGCGAGGCACTCGTAGAGGACGCACCCGAGCGCGAACACGTCCGCTCGCCCGTCGATGGGCGTGTCGTCGTGGACCTGCTCGGGCGCGAGGTAGCCGGGAGTGCCCAGCACGAGGCCCGAGGCGGTGCGGGTCGAGGTCGTCTCGACGAAGCGCGCGGCGCCGAAGTCGAGCACCTTCACGCACGCCGGGTCGCCGCCGAGGAGGAAGAGGTTGGTCGGCTTCACGTCGCGGTGGACGACGCCCTGGGCGTGCGCGACCCCGAGCGCCCCGGCCACGGCCCGCACCAGGCCGACGGCGTCGGCGAGGGGCAGCGGACCCGAGGTCAGCCGCTGCGCGAGGTCGATCCCCTCGAGCCACTCCATCGCGAGGTAGGGCTCGCCCGTGGCGGTGCGCCCGTGATCGACATAACGCACGATGTGCGGGTGCTTGACCGTCGATAGCGCGCGCGCCTCGCGCAAGAAGCGGTCGGCGCTGCCGTGGGCGAGCACCTTGAGGGCGACGGCGGCGCCCGTCTGCTTGTCGTGCGCGCGGTAGACGAGGCCCATCGCCCCCGCCCCCGCGAACTGCTCGATTTCGAATCGGCGCGCGACGATGTCGCCGGACCGCATCTTCTTTCTGAGCTGCTCGGGAGGGCCGAGCGGCTACAGGGTACAGACTACAGGCTACGGTCCACGGAGAGGAGAGGGCTCTCGCTGCTGTGGGTTTTCCCGCTGTCTTCTTCTGCGGCCCCTCTCTCGCTCTCCTCTGCCCGTAACCTGCAGTCCGCGGCCCGTAGCCCATCGGCAAGCCCTGTAGGCCCAGGCCACCTGGAGATGCCCCGGCGACTCGCCTACACTCTCGCCCATGACGGACGCGTCGGCACCCCCGGCATCGTCGAACAGCGAGGCGGAAGCGGGACCCAAGACCGAGGCGCCGCCCGCGGCGACCCCCAAGACCGAGAGCGGCGCCCCCGAGCGGACCCCCTCGGCCGAGGCCGAGCACCTCTCGAAGCTGTACCGGCAAATGCTCCTCATCCGCCGCGTCGAAGAGGAGAGCGCGCGGGGCTACGCCGAGGGCAAGATCGGCGGCTTCCTGCACCTCTACATCGGCCAGGAGGCCGTCGGCGTCGGCGCGATTGCGGCGCTTCGCCCGGAGGACTACGTCATCACGACGTACCGCGACCACGGCATCGCGCTCGCCAAGGGGATGGGCGCGCGCGCCCTGCTCGCCGAGCTGTTCGGCAAGGTGACCGGCTGCTCGAAGGGCCTCGGCGGCTCGATGCACATGTTCGACAAGGAGCACAACATGCTCGGCGGCTACGGGATCGTGGGCGGGCACATCCCGCTCGCGGCCGGCGTCGCCTTCGCGAGCAAGTACCGCCGCGACGGCCGCGTCACCCTCTGCTTCTTCGGCGAGGGCGCGGTGAGCATCGGCGGGTTCCACGAGGGCCTCGGCCTCGCCGCGCTGTGGAAGCTGCCCATCGTCTTCATCTGCGAGAACAACGAGTACGCGATGGGCACGCCCCTCTCGCGCTCGATGTCGATCGAGGACGTCTCGCTCAAGGCGCTCGGCTACGGCATGGACCGCGATCGCTTCTTCGCCGACGACGTCCTCGAGGTCGAGCGCCGCATCGGCGAGGCCGTGCAGCGTGCCCGCGAGCAGAGCTCCCCCTCCCTCGTCGAGGTGCGCACGTACCGGTTCCGCGGGCACTCGATGAGCGACCCGGCGAAGTACCGCACGCAAGCCGAGCTCGAGGAGCACAAGCAGCGCGATCCACTCGTCCGGGCCCGCGTGAAGCTCGTCGAGGCGAGTTCGTCCCTCGCGATCGGCCTGCCCGCCGTCGAGGCCATCGAGCGATCGGTCGAGGCGGAGGTGGCCGACGCCGTCAAATTCGCGAACGAGAGCCCCGAGCCGGGCGTCGAGATCCTCGAGCCCACGACGTACTCCGGCCCGTTTGCGTATTGATGAGCTGCCCCCTCGAACCGGGCGATCCGTCAAGCTAGTCTCGGCGTCAGATGGCCCGAACGCTCCGTTTCCGTGAGGCGCTGCGCGAAGCGATGATCGAGGAGATGGATCGCGACGATCGCGTCTTCTTGATGGGCGAAGAGGTCGGCCACTACCAGGGCGCGTACAAGGTCAGCGAGGGGATGCTCGAGAAGTTCGGGCCCAAGCGGGTCGTCGACACGCCCATCGCGGAGGCGGGCTTCGCGGGCATCGGCATCGGCGCGGCGGTCGTGGGCCTCCGGCCGATCGTCGAGTTCATGACCTGGAACTTCAGCGCCGTCGCGTTCGACCAGATCCTGAACAACGCGGCCAAGATGCGGCAGATGTCCGGTGGCCAGCTCGAGTGCCCCATCGTCTTCCGCGGCCCGAACGCGAGCGCGCGGCAGGTGGGCAGCCAGCACAGCCACGCGATGGAGCACTTCTACGCGCAGGTGCCGGGCCTGAAGGTCGTCGCGCCGGCCTTCCCCGCCGACGCGAAGGGGCTCCTCAAGTCGGCCGTGCGCGACGACAACCCGGTGCTCGTGATGGAGTCCGAGACGCTGTACGGCGTGAAGGGCGAGGTGCCCGACGGCGAGCACGTCGTGCCGATCGGCAAGGCGCAGATCGTGCGTCCCGGCAAGGACGTGACCCTGGCGTCGTACGCTCGCACCACGCACGTCGTGCTCGAGGCCGCGGCGGCGCTCGAGAAGCACGGCGTGAGCGCGGAGGTGGTCGACCTCCGGAGCCTGCGGCCGCTCGACGAGAACACGCTCGTCGCCAGCGTGGAGCGCACGCACCACCTCGTCGTCGTGCACGAGGGCTGGCCGTACGGAGGCGTCGGCGCCGAGATCGCGGATCGCGTGCAGCGGCTCGCGTTCGATGCGCTCGACGGGCCGATCCTGCGCGTGACCACGCTCGACGTCCCGATGCCTTACAGCGCGAAGCTCGAGCTCGCGTGCATGCCCCAGCCCGAGCGCGTCGTCGCGACGGTGCTCCGGGCGCTCGGGCGCGGATAGACGCGGAAGGACGAGGAGGGCGCGATGGCGAAGATCCTGGAGATGCCGAAGCTGTCGCCCACGATGGAAGAGGGCGTACTCTCCGCGTGGCACAAGAAGGAAGGCGACGCGATCGCCGTCGACGACCTGCTCGCGGAGGTCGAGACCGACAAGGCCACGATGGAGTTCCGGTCGTTCGACAAGGCGACCCTCCTCAAGATCCTCGTCGAGCCGGGCGCGCAGGTGAAGCTCGGGCAGCCCGTCGCCATCATCGGGAACCCGGGGGACGACATCTCGGCGCTCACGGGGCACGCCGCGGAGGCGCCCGCAGCGCAGGCGCCCGCGGCAGAGGCGCCCGCAGCGCCCGCGCCTTCGCCCGCAGCGCTGACTCCCGCGCGCCCGCCGGCTGCGCCGGCAGCGGCCACGCAGCCCCCGCCCAGCTTGCCGCTCGGGCCCGAGACCGACGCCCCGTTCGCGCAGCGGAACCCGCCCGTGGTCAACGTGCTCGAGCGCGCGTCCTACCCGGGCGAGCGGGGCGCGGCTCGCGAGCCCTCGGGGAGCGGCGACGGAAACGGCCGCGTGATGGCCTCGCCCTACGTGAGGAAGGTCGCGCGCGAAAAGGGCATCGACCTCAAGGGCGCGCACGGAAGCGGGCCGGGAGGACGCGTCGTTCCCGCCGACCTCGAAGGGCTCGCGCAGCCGGCGCCGCCCACGGCGCTCGCGAAGGCGCCGCCGCCCGCCCCCGCAGGCCTCGAGGCGCCCGAGGCTCGGCCCCTCAGCCCGATGCGCAAGACGATCGCGCGTCGCCTCACCGAGGCCAAGCAGACCGTCCCGCACTTCTACCTCCAGATTGACGTCGACGCGGCCGCTCTCGTGAAGCTCCGCGCGCAGATCAACGCCGAGTACGCGGGCGCCGAGGCCCGGAACGGCGCGGCGAAGGACGCCGACCCGACCGCGGTGAAGGTGTCGGTCAACGATCTCCTCGTGAAGGCATGCGCGATTGGCCTCGTGCGCGTGCCCGAGTGCAACGCGAGCTTCACGCCCGAGGCGATCCTCGTCCACCGGCGCGTCGACATCTCGGTCGCCGTGGCGATCCCCGAGGGGCTCGTGACCCCCGTCGTGCGCCACGCGGACCAGAAGAGCGTCGCGGCCATCGCGCGCGAGGTGCGCGAGCTGGCGTCGCGGGCCCGCGCGAAGAAGCTCAAGCCCGAGGAGATGAGCGACGGCACCTTCTCCATTTCGAACCTCGGCATGTTCGGCATCGACCAGTTCGCCGCGGTGATCAACCCGCCCGAGGGCGCGATCCTCGCCGTGGGTCAGGTCCGCGACGTTCCCGTCGTGGCCGACGGCGCGGTCGTGCCGGGCCAGCGTCTCGCGCTCACCCTCTCTTGTGACCACCGCGTGGTCGACGGCGCCGTGGGCGCGGCGTTCCTCGCCGAGCTGCGTCGCCTCATCGAGCACCCCATGCGGATCCTCACCGGCTGATGGGCGCGCGCGGGCTCCCGCCGTCGCTCGTGTTCGCGGTGGGCGCCGT
Source organism: uncultured delta proteobacterium (assembly GCA_963797395.1). GTDB lineage: Bacteria > Myxococcota_A > Polyangia > Polyangiales > Polyangiaceae > Palsa-1150. The sequence goes on along the minus strand of CAWCPA010000004.1, from coordinate 353,989 downwards.
GTCGCTCGCCGCGGGCGACGCGCGGGCGCACCGCCCGCAGCCGCCGGAGGCGTGGAGCGTCGGGCTCGATCGCGCGGCGGGCCGGGCGCCCGCGAGCGGCGTCACGATGCTCCGGGTCCCGCCGCGAGGACGCGCGCGCATCGCCGGCGGGACCTTCCGCATGGGGTCCACGCCCGGCGCGATGGAGTTCGCGCTCTCGCTGTGCGCGAGCGAGGCGCGGGGCGCGCAGTGCCACGACGACGACGTCCTCGCGATGGTGGAGGCCGAGGGCACGGCGCACGCCGTCACGATCTCGACCTTCGCGATGGACCGAACCGAGGTCACCGTGGCCGACTACGCGCAGTGCGTCTCGTCGGGGCCGTGCGCGCCGCCCGAGATGCCGCCGGAAGACACGCGCTTCGCCCGCGGCGATCTCCCCGTGACGCACGTGCGCTGGGAGGACGCGGACGCGTACTGCCGCTGGGCCGGCGGGCGCCTACCCACCGAGGCCGAGTGGGAGTTCGCGGCGCGCGGGCCCGAGGGCCGGGCGTTCCCCTGGGGAAACTTCTACAACCCTCACCTCGCCAACCACGGCTCGTGGTCCGACGACCGCACCGACGCCACCGATGGCTTCGCGGGCCTCGCGCCGGTCGGCTCCTTCCCCGACGGCGCGACGCCCACGGGCCTCTTCGACATGGCCGGCAACGTGGCCGAGTGGGTCGCCGACGAGCTCGAGATTGACGCCTCCGGGCGCCCCGTGGGCTATCCGCCCGCCACCGAGGTCGATCCCAAGCCCAAGACCGGGAGCGGTGGCTTCCATGTCGTGCGTGGTGGGTCTTACGAAGACGGCGCGGTTTGGATCCGCGCCACCTCGCGCGATACTACGTCGCTCCCCCGCCCCGCGTGGGTGGGCTTCCGCTGCGCCGCCGACGTTCGCTAGGACGTGGGCCATCCCCCCAAGTCCGTGCTCCGAGCCGATGGACCCGAATGAGAATCGCCCACTTCTCCGATCTGCATCTCCTCTCGCTCGACGGCGTGCCGCCGCGGCGCTTCCTCAACAAGCGCCTCACGGGCTGGGCGAACCTGCGATTCAAGCGCAATCACATCCATCGATCGTCGTATGTCCGCGCCATCGCGCGCGAGATCGCGCAGTCGAAGATCGACCACGTGGTCGTCACGGGCGATCTCGACGAACCTCGCCCTCGAGCCCGAGTTCGAGCTGGCGCGCGACGTCCTCCGCAACGAGCTGGGCATCGACCCGGCGCGCGTCACCGTGGTGCCCGGCAACCATGACCTCTACACGCGCGGCGCTCAGACGTCGCGGCGCTTCGAGCGGTACTTCTCCGATTGGATGGTGAGCGACCTCCCAGAGCTCGCGGTCGACGCGGGCGGCGGGCGCTTTCCGATCGTGAAGCTTCGCGAGGGCGTCGCGGTCATCGCGCTGTCGAGCGCCGTCCCGCGCCCGCCGCTCGTGGCGGCCGGGGAGCTCGGTCGCGCGCAGCTCGACGCGCTCGCGCGCGTCCTCGAGCACCCGGAGGTCGCGCGCCGCACGGTCGTCGTGGCGCTGCACCATCCGGCGCTCCACGGCAGCTGGTCCCGGTACAAGACGCACATCGAAGGGCTACGCGACGCGCCCGCCCTCCTTGCGCTGCTACGCCGCCTGCCCCGGGGCCTCGTGCTGCACGGCCACCTGCACCGGCGAGTGCTGCGAATGCTCACGACCACGGGCGGCAAGGTCCATCACGTCGGCGCGACGAGCGCCTCGCTGGACGATCCTTCGCCCGACCGCATGGCGGGCTTCAACCTCTATGAGCTCGACGAGGCCAGCGTGGGCCGAATCGAAGCCGCCGTGCACGACCCGAAGAGCGGGACGTTCGTGCGCGACAGCGTGCCCCGTTACGTCTGAAGCTCCTTAAGGAGCCGCGCCCGGGGACCCCTTTCGGTCGACCCCGGGCGCCGGTACCCCCCCTCGTGCCGAAGCTCGGAACGAGGCGCCTCTCAGCTGACTGCGCTCGCGCCGTCCTGACGGACGACGTTGATTGCTTGCAGTCCCTTGGGCCCTTCCTTGATCTCGAACTCGACGATCTCGTCCTCGTAGAGACGCCGCCGACCGTCCCCCTGAATCTGGGAGTAGTGCACGAAGACGTCAGGGCCCGCGTCCTGCTTGATGAACCCCCAGCCCTTCTCGTCGTTGAACCACTTAACCCGTCCCACAGCCATCGGAATGCCTCCACTACTTGCTTTGCGTGCCCGCGAGAGTGGGGCCTCGAAGGTTTGAAACTCCGTGGCGCCGGCTCCGCTTCTCCGCTCACCGCATCGGCGCCAGTGATTGCTCGCCGTGGCAGCGCGGTACGCTAGGAGATAGCGTTCGCGGACGTCAAGCACGGACCAGGGCCGGTCCGCAAATGGGGCGCGCCCCCCGTAGCCCCCTGTTTATCGGGAGATTACGGGGAGATCGGGTGTCCCGGCGAGGCGGCGCATCGCGCGGCCGCTCACGGGGTGGACGGAAATTTCGGCCCTGGGCCAGCGTCCGCAGCGTCGTTCGCGGGGCCATGGTTCGCGCCCGCGGCGCGCTTGCGATCGCTCGCATCGAGCGCGTCGATCTCCTCGAGGTTCGCCTTCACGCGAGGATCGTCGGGCGACGCCGACGCCGCGTGCTGGAGCGCGGCGCGCGCCTCGCGGCGCGTCCTCGGGTTGTGCGCGAGGATCGTCGCGAGGTTGATCCACGCGCTCGCGAGCTTCGGATCGATGCGAATCGCCTCGCGGTACTCGGCGATCGCGCGATCGAGCTGGCCCGCCTGCTGGAGGGCGTAGCCGAGGTTCGAGTGGAAGGTCGCGCGCCCGGGCTCGAGGTCGGTCGCGCGCGAGAGCTCCCCGAGGGCGCGCTGGAGATCGCTGGTCGCGAGCAGCGCGGTGCCGAGGTCGGAGTGGGCGCGCGCGTCGCCGTCATCGATGCGCGCGTGCGCCTCGTACTGCTCGATGGCCTCCTTCGTGCGGCCGGTCATCAGGAGCGCGGTCCCGAGGTTGCCATGCCGCGCGCCGCTGCCCGGGTCGAGCTCCATGGCGCGCGCGAGCTCGCGTGTCGCCTGGTCCGCGTGACCGGTCGCCAGCCACGCGACCCCGAGCTGGGAGTGCGCCTCGGGCTCGTCGGGCAAGAGCTGCACGGCCTTCTGCAAGGCGTCGAGCGAACCGTTCGCGTCGCCGAGGAGCAGGCGCGCGCGCCCGAGCTCCACGAAGGCGGGGCCGAACGCCGGCGCCTCCTTCACGGCGCGAGCGAGGTCCGCGGCGGCGGCCGTGACGGCGACGTTCCCCTTCGCGGCGGCGTAGTCGAGCGGCACGCCGGCTCGCGCGATGCGCACGCGCGCGAGGCCGACCGCCGGCGCGGGCTTCTTCGCGCCGGCGGCGCGCGCCGCGAGATAGCTCTTCTCGGCGGCGTCGAGGTCGCCGTGCTCGAAGGCCTCGTCGCCCGACGCGAGCTCCGCGTCGCCCGGCGATCCGTCCCGCGCCGCGAGCGGAATGGTGCTCGGGCGAGGCGGAGGCGGCGCCTCCGCTGCAGCGGATGCCGCGGGGGCTGCCGGCGCGGGCGGAGTCGCGGGCGCGCTCGCCGCAGGCGGAGCGGACGCCGCCTCTTCGGGAGCCGCGGGAGCGACGGGGGATGACGGCGCGACCGGACCGGCGGCCGGCTTCGCCTCCCCTCCGCAGGCGCCGAGCGCGACGATCGCCAGCGCATGGACGAGGTGAAACTGTGCCGCTCTCATGGTCCGTGCCTCTTCACTACCGCCCATGCATGCGCGATGACGTCGCGGGCGGCCTCGACCGTGTTCGTGTGCGAGCGCGGCGTTCGCAGCGTTACCACGTCCCCGCTCGGGGGCTGCGCCTCGAGCACGGCGCGGCACGCGGACCGAACGGCCTCCGGCACGCGCGCGTCCCGCGCGAGCGCCTGCACGTGCTCGACGTACGAACGCCCCCACGCCTCGTCGGGCTCGATGATGAGCGCCGCGTTCAGCGCCATCCCCGCCGCTCGCTTCACCCCGGTGAGCCCCGCCCGAGCGTTGCCGGCCGCGAGGGCCTTCTCCGCGCGCCCGAGCTCGCCGAGCGCCGCGCGAGATCCACTCGTCGGGCGAGAACCTGAGCAGCCAGTGTTCCTTGTCGCGGACGAAGTCGCTCATGCGCTCGCGCCCCCGAGCGCGCTCATGACCGGAGGTGACGCGTCGTCTGCTCCTTGCCGTCGTAGCGCAGCATGACCGTCTTGCCCTCCGCCACCGTGGTGACGTTCACCGGCCGCTTCCAGACGCGGAGCAGGCTCCGGAGCACCTCCTTCGCGTAGTCCTGGCGAAGGTCGAGGCCCTGGTGATCGTGCCGCAAGAGGAGCTCCCCCCGGTTGTCGTGGTTCGCGTCGTCCACGTAGAGGAAGGGGTTGCCGCCGTTCGTCAGCTGGAAGAGAAGCTTCTCCTTCACGGCCTTGAACTCGCGCGACTCGATCTCGAAGCGCTCGTTGCGGTTCGACCAGCCGAAGCTGAAGAGCTTGTGCTCGCGCACGAACTCCGGCGTGAGAAACTCGTCGATGAAGGTGACGTCGTTGTAGAGCGCGCGCACCTCGAAGATCTTCTTCTTGCCGAGGCCGAGGCGGAGGTTCCAGTTCTTCTTCGCCTCGAGGTCGTCGCACTCTTCCCACTCTTTGCCGAACTGCCCGCGGTCCCATCGCTCCTCGATGTGCCGGTACAGCTCGACGCCGAGCTTGTAGGGATTCAGCCGCCCCCCGCTCGTCGCGAGGACGCCCGCCGCGTGGTCGGCGTAGTCGATGATCTCCGCTCGCATCGAGGATCTTCTCGGTCATGAGCTTCGAGTGCCAGTACGTCGCCCAGCCCTCGTTCATGATCTTCGTCTGCCACTGGGGCGCGAAGTAGTACGACTCCTCGCGGATGATCTCGAGGACGTCGCGCTCCCACCGATCGAGCGGCGCGTGCTCGAGGAGGAAGAGGAGGACGTCGCGCTCGGGGTGCTCGGGGAACTTGCTGGTCTTCTCGCGCTCCGCGGCGATCTTCTTCCGCTGCTCCTCGAGGTACTCGGCGGGGTTGATGAAGGACTCCATGTAGTCCTTCGCGCGGAGGCGCGGGATCTCCGTGGCCTTCGGCTCCTCGTCGTCGGGGACGCGCTTGGCCCGCCTGCCGCTGAAGGGCGCGTGGAGGTCGAGCAGGTTCTCGAGGCTGAGGCAGTTGTCGACGAACTCCTCGACCTTGGTGATCCCCTGCCGCGCGACGACGCGCCGCATGCGCGCGCCGTGGTTCGCCATCTTGTCGATCCAGCGGCGGTTCGGGTCGTAGGTCGACGGCCTGCGGACGGGATTGACCGTGCGGCCGCCGGTGTCGAGGTCGGTGTGGCGAAAGCAGTAGTTGTTCTTGAAGAAGTCGACGTGCGCGTAGACGTGCGCCATCACGAGCTTCTGGTCGACGAGCGAGTTCCCCTCGAGGAGGTACGCGTACGAGGGGTTGTTGTTGATGACCATCTCGTAGATTTTCGAGAGGCCGTACTCGTAGCTCTTCGCGAGCCGCTCGTACTCCATGCCGAACCGCCAGTGCGGGTAGCGGTTCGGGAAGCCGCCGTACGCCGCGATCTCGTTCATCTGGTCGTACGTGAGGATCTCGAAGACGGTGGGGAAGAAGTCGAGGCCCGCCTGGGCGGCCAGCTTCTCGATCTTGTTCTGCTCGTCCCGGAGGTAAGTGGGGAGCGCCGTCTTCAGAGCAAATTCGCTCATTTTCTCAGTTGCCCTTCCCGAGGAATTCTTTGATCGAGCCCACGATCGCGTCCTTGTCGCGGATCTCGCTCGTCACGACCCGATCGTCGCGGCCGAAGTGCTCGCGCAGGTCCTTCACGAACTGGCCGGACCCGTAGGGGCTCTCGACCTGCCCGTACGCGAACATGTTCACGCGCGGCAGGACCTTGTTCTTGAGGAGGTCCACGCAGAGCAGCGTGTCATCCATCGACCAGTTGTCGCCGTCGGAGAAGTGGAACGGGTAGATGTTCCACTCCTCGGGGTCGTACCGGTCGTCGATGAGCTGCGAGCAGAGCTTGTAGGCGCTCGAGATCATGGTGCCGCCGCTCTCCCTCGTGTGGAAGAACGTCTCGCGGTCGACCTCGCGCGCGACGGCGTCGTGGATGATGTACCGGCTCTCGAGGCCCTTGTACTGCTTCTGGAGCCAAGCATCGATCCAGAAGCTCTCGATGCGGACGATCTCTTTCTGCTCGTCGCCCATCGAGCCCGACACGTCCATCATGTAGATGATGACGGCGTTGGCGACGGGCTCCGCCTCGGTCTTCCAGCTCCGGTAACGCTTGTCGTTCGGAATGGGGACGACGACCGGGTTGCCCGGCGAGTACGTGCCCGTCGAGATCTGGCGCTTGAGCGCCTCGCGGTAGGTCCGCTTGAAGTTGCGAAGCGACTCGGGACCGACGCGGCGGATGCTCGTGTAGCGGTCCTTCGCGTTGATGATCTTGCTCTTGCCCTTGTCCTGGATGTCGGGGAGCTCGAGCTCCTCGCCGAGGATCGCGGCCAGCTCGTCGAGCGTGACGTCGACCTCGAGCAGGTGCTCGCCCGGCGACTGCCCCGCCTGGCGGCCGCCCTCCCCCTCCTCGCCGTCCTGGTCCCCGCCGATCGGATCCCCCGGGTCGCCCTCGCCCTGGCCGGCGCCGCCGCGCTGGCGATCGCCGAACGAGAAATGCGGGATGTCGATCTGCGGGATGGGGATCGACACCACGTCTTTGCCGTGGCGTCCGACGAGCTCACCCTGAGAGATGTACTTCCTCAGGTTTTGCCGGATCCGGCCCCGCACGATCGCGCGGAAACGGGAGTGGTCCTGGTCGATCTTCAGGGACATCGATGACAGTCTACCGCCACCCGAAGATCTCTGCTCGTGGGGATGGCACCTGCCCGCGAGGGTCCCGCCCGAGCGGAGCTCCTAGGGTAGAGCCCTCAGGCGGCCGGGCGCTTGGCGTCGAGCGCGACCCGAGCGATCCAGAGGCAGACGAGGGCGTTGCCCACGGCCCACGCTCGGGCCAGGAAGGCCCCGCCCACGAAGGCCACGTCCGCCGACCAGGCCATCTGGGCCAGGAGCGCCGCGCTCCCGAGGGCGACGCCGCCGATGAAGGGCCGGAAACGCCGGCTCGCGAAGCCGATCGCCGACAGCGCGATGACCGGGAGGGCGCTTGCCAGGAGGAGCCAGCGGTGCATGCCGGCCCCGAAGACGATCGCGTCCCACTCGCCGAGCGGGCGCATCGCGAGCTCCACGAGATCTCGCGCTCGACCCGAGGACCGGGAGAGCAGCCCGGCGAGCGGCGCGAACGGCAGGAGACCGACGCCCGCGACGCACGCGCCGAAGATGGCTCCGGCCGAGCGGGCGAAGACCCCGCCGCGCTTCAAGATGCGGCGGCGAACGGCCCAGGCGAGGCCCGCGAGCGCGAGCGCGCGGACCCAGAAGTGCCCCCAGAAGACCCGCGTGGCCGCGGCCCCACCGTCGAGGATGCCGGCGCCGTAGAGGTTGGGATCCGCCCCGGAGCTCGGCGCGCGCGCGGTCTCGACCAGCGCCTCGCGCACCGACTCGGCGCGCGTGACGCCGAGCGACTCGATGAGCGCGGCCACGCCGGCCACGTGCGGCGAGGCCATGCTGGTACCGTTGAACGTGCCGAAGATCTCGCACTTGTTCTGGCCGCCGTCGCAGATGGTCTGCTGGGTCACCGCCACGCCGGGCGCGGCGATGGAGAGCTCGGGGCCGCGCGACGAGAAGGGAGCAATCTTGTCGGTGGCGTCCGTGGCGCTCACGGCCACGACGCCCGGGTAGGCCGCGGGGTACCCGACCTTCTTGCCGCTGTTGCCGGCCGCGGCGACGACCAGGACGCCCCTGGCAATGGCGTGCTCGACCGCGTCCTTCAAGATGCCGCTCTTCAGCGGGCCGCCGAGCGAGAGGTTGATGATCTGCGCGCCGTTGTCGGCCGCGTAGCGCACGCCCTCGGCCACGTTCGCCGTGCTGCCGAAGCCCTGCTTGTTGAGCACCTTCACGGGCATGAGCGAAGCGCAGTACGCCAGGCCCGCGGCGCCCATGCCGTTATTGGTGGTCTGCGCGATTGTGCCGGCGACGTGCGTGCCGTGGCCCTGGTCGTCGGCCGCCTCGCGCGTGTCGTTGACGAAGTTCCAGCCGCCTTCGCAGCGCGTCCCGGCGAGGTCGGTACCGCGGGTGAACGGGCCCTTGTCGAAGCAGGCGATCCCGGTGTCGACGACCGCGACGGTGACGCCCTGGCCGCAGGCATAGCTCCACGCGGTCTCGGCGCCGACGCGCTTCAGGTGCCACTGCTTGGTGGCGTACAGCGGATCGTTCGGGACGAACGTCTCGCGGTACACGCCCATCGGCTCCACGTGCTCCACGCGCGGATCGCGCGAGAGCGCGGCGATGACCGCGGCCTCGCGCGCCGGGTCCACGTCGACTACGTCAAGCTTGTCGTGGGTGGTGCTCCAGACGCTGTTCGGGCGGAGATCGACCCCGTAGTGCGCGTCGAGCTCGGCGACGTCGGCGTCGCTCACGTCGTCCCGCAGATCGACCGCGATCTCGCCCGCGATCTCGTCGCTCTCGCCGGCGCCCTCGGACACCGACGGGCCGTCGAAGGTCGGCGCGCTGCTGTTGGTTTCCACCGCATCGACCGTGTCGGCGCGAGCCTCGAGGCCGCCGCTCGCCAGGATGCCCGTCGCGAGCAGCGAGGCGATCGCCCCGACCGCGACCGACGAACCCGCCCTACGGAAGCCACGCTTGGTCATCGTCATGAGGAGCTTTCCCTCTCGTTCGGACACTGCCAGAGGAGGAGCGAGTGCACCAGGCACGCGACGCCGTACGCCATCACGGGCCGGAAGGCCGCCCAGCCCAGCGCTGCGGCGAGCCAGGGGTGCACGAGGCTCGGCAGGTGGGCGATCGAGAAGAGCGCGTACGCCCCGCCGACCACGGCGACGTTCGCGATCGCGGCGCCGCGCGCCCGAGACCGGGCCCTCGCGCAGGCTTTCCCGTCGCGCATCAAGAGCCGCACCCCGAGGGGGATCAGGCGAAGGGCGAGGAGCGTCTGCACGATCGCAGCGACCCCCGCGGCGGCCGTGACCGCCATGCCGATCGGCCGCCACACGCCGAGCTTGGCCTGCAAGTAGAGGAGGACCCCGCACGCGACGGGCACTGCCAGCCACGGCATGGCCAGCTCGCCGAGGAGGAAGCTGAGCCAGGCGGCGACGCGCACCCGGAGCGGCGCCCGCCGCGAATCGACCGAGTCTCCGTCCGCCGCCCACATCCGGCGGCCACGCGGCTCGACGTAGAGGTAGAGCCCCGTAGGCAGGATGCACGCGACCAGGAAGGCCACGGCCGCGAGCGTGAGGGTCACCCCGTGATTCATCGTCTCCCCTAACCGTGCATCGGACGCGCCGGGGGCGCCAGATGTTCTACCGGAAGAGCCATTCGGCACGACAAAAGCGAAACGGCGGACGAGCTAGAGCCCTTCCGCCGCTTCGACGGTCCGACGAAGGGAGCGATCAGAACTGGTGCTGCTCCGTCGAGTCCTCGAGGGCCAGCGTCGACGCCTTGCCGCCCGAGATGACCTCGGCGACCTGGTCGAAGTAGCCGGTGCCGACCTCGCGCTGGTGGCGCGTCGCCGTGTAGCCGTGGCTCTCGGCGTCGAACTCCGCCTGCTGGAGCTCGCTGTAGGCCGCCATGCCGCGGTCCTTGTACTTCCGGGCGAGCTCGAACATGCCGAAGTTGAGCGAGTGGAAGCCGGCGAGCGTGACGAACTGGAATTTGTAGCCCATGGCGCCGAGTTCGCGCTGGAACTTGGCGATGGTCGCGTCGTCGAGGTTCTTCTTCCAGTTGAAGCTCGGCGAGCAGTTGTACGCGAGCATCTTGCTCGGGAACTTCGCGCGGAGCGCTTCGGCGAATTTCTTCGCCTGCGCCATGTCCGGCGTGCTCGTCTCGCACCAGATCAGGTCCGCGTACGGCGCATACGCGAGGCCGCGGGCGATCGCCGTGTCGACGCCGCTCTTGATGCGGTAGAAGCCCTCGGCCGTGCGCTCGCCGGCCTGAATGAACGGCTTGTCGCGGTCGTCGACGTCGCTCGTCAGGAGCTTCGCGCTGTCCGCGTCCGTGCGGGCGACGAGGACGGTCGGGACGTCGGAGACGTCCGCCGCGAGGCGCGCCGCGATGAGCGTGCGGATGAACGCGCTCGTGGGAATGAGCACCTTGCCGCCCATGTGGCCGCACTTCTTCTCGCTCGCGAGCTGGTCCTCGAAGTGCACGCCGGCGGCGCCCGCCTCGATCATGCCCTTCATGAGCTCGTAGGCGTTGAGCGGGCCGCCGAAGCCGGCCTCGGCGTCCGCGACGATCGGCGCGAACCAGTTGCGCGAGGTCTTGCCCTCCGCGTGCTCGATCTGGTCGGCGCGCTCGAGCGCCGCGTTGATCTTCTTGACGACCGCGGGGACGCTGTTCGCCGGGTAGAGCGACTGGTCGGGGTACATCTGGCCGGCGTTGTTCGCGTCCGCCGCGACCTGCCAGCCCGAGAGGTAGATGGCCTTGAGGCCGGCGCGCACCTGCTGGACCGCCTGGTTGCCGGTGAGGGCACCGAGGGCGTGGACGTACGGCTCCGAGTGGAGGAGCTCCCAGAGACGATGCGCTCCGAGCCGCGCGAGCGTGTGCTCGATCTTTACCGAACCGCGCAGCTTCTCGACGTCGGCCTTCGAGTACGGACGAACGATGCCTTCGAATCGTGCTGCGTGCAGGCGTTCGTCGGCGGGTTTGGTTCCGGTGGACATGGGGGCGGCTTCTCCTATTTCGAATCGGTCACGAGCAGGTCGTAGGCAGGCAAAGTGAGGAAGTCTTCGAACTTGGGGGTGGTCGAGAGGCGCACGAAGAGGTCGCGCGCCTGAGGGAAGCGCCCGCCGTTGAAGCGGGCGTCGCCCACCTCCTTGCGGATGCGCTGCATCTCCTCCTCGACGGCTCGCGCGAAGCGCTCGCGGTCGAGCGGCGCCCCATCCACGGTGGCCTTGTGGTGCAGCCACTGCCAGACCTGGGCGCGCGAAATCTCCGCGGTCGCCGCGTCTTCCATCAGGTGGTAGAGCGGCACGCAGCCGTTCCCGCGCAGCCAGGCTTCGATGTACTGGATGCCGACGCGGATGTTGTGGCGAAGCCCCGCGTCCGTGCGGGCGCCCTGGGGCACCTCGAGCAGATCGGCCTGGGAGACGTTCACGTCGCCGCGCGTGACGGCGAGCTGGTTCGGGCCCGGCATGTGGGCGTCGAAGATGTCGCGCGCGATCGGCACGAGGCCCGGGTGCGCGACCCACGTGCCGTCGTGGCCGGCCTTCACCTCGCGCAGCTTGTCGACGCGCACCTTCTCGAGCGCGGCCTCGTTGGCGGCCGGGTCGTCCTTGATGGGGATCTGCGCGGCCATGCCGCCCATCGCGTGCACGCCGCGGCGGTGGCAGGTCTTGATGAGGAGGCGCGAGTAGGCCGCGAGGAAGCCCTTGTCCATCGTGACCTGCGACCGGTCGGGCAGCACCGCCGTCGGGTCTTCGGCGCGCTTCTTGATGAAGCTGAAGATGTAGTCCCAGCGGCCGCAGTTGAGGCCCGCCGAGTGCTCCCGAAGCTCCCACAGGAACTCGTCCATCTCGAACGCCGCGGGCAGCGTCTCGATGAGGCACGTCGCCTTGATCGAGCCGCGCGGGACGTCGAGGCGCTCCTGGGCGCGCACGAAGACCTCGTTCCAGAGGCGCACCTCGAGGTGGCTCTCCATCTTCGGCAGGTAGAAGTACGGGCCCGTCCCGCGAGAGAGCGCCGTCTTCGCGTTGTGGTAAAAGAAGAGGCCGAAGTCGAAGAGCGCGCCGGGGATGGCCTCTCCGTCGACGAGCATGTGGCGCTCGAGGAGGTGCCAGCCGCGCGGGCGCACGAAGAGGACGGCCGTCTTCGGCTTGAGCGCGTAGTGCTTTCCGCTCTCGGGCGCGGTGTACGCAATGTCGCCGCGGACCGCGTCGCCGAGGTTGATCTGTCCGTCGATGAGGTTGTCCCAGGTCGGGCTGTTCGCGTCCTCGAAGTCGGCCATGAAGACGCTCGCGCCCGAGTTGAGCGCGTTGATGACCATCTTCCGGTCGGTCGGCCCGGTGATCTCCACCCGCCGATCGAGGATGTCTTTCGGCAAGGGCGCGACCGTCCACGCGCTCGCGCGCACGTCCGCCGTCTCGGGCAGGAAGTCAGGCAACTCACCCTTGTCGAAGCGCGCCTGGCGCTCGCGCCTGCGCGCGAGCAGCTCGTGCACGCGGGGACGGAACGTGCGCACCAGGTCGGCGACGAACGCGAGAGCGTCCTGCGACAGGATGGGCATGTAGGAAGGGCGAACCTGCCCGGTGAGGCTCACGCCAGCCGGCAGCGTGGCCTGCGTTTTCTGCGTCGAGGTCTCCGACATCGCGGACTTTACATGAAACATTGCGTCAGGGGGGTCAAGCTATGGAAAAGCCCGTGTAAGAAGGCCCCGTTCAGAATTGTCAATGACAGGCTGTAAATCTGTTACACTCTGTAAAACGTGAGCCCGCTGCAACGCCGCTTCGTCTCGTAAGGCCGGGCGGGCCAGGCATTGGGGTCGGTCCGCTCCCGCTTCCAGGGGCAGCGCGACCGTTTCCTCGAAGAAAGCAACCGCAGTCGTGACCCAACCCCACCGCGAGCCCCCGCGCCTCGGTCCCAAGGTCCGGGCGCTACGCCGACGCGAGAGCCTGAGCCAGGTGCAGCTCGCCGAGCGACTCGGGATTTCGCCGAGTTACCTCAACCTCATCGAGTCGAACCGCCGCCCCCTCCCGGCAGCGCTCCTCATCAAGCTCGCCCAGATCTTCGGGCTCGACCTCCACGCCTTCGGCGCCGACGACGACGCCCGCCTGGTCAGCGACCTCCTCGAGGCCTTCTCGGACCCGCTCTTCGATGCGTACCAGCTCACGTCCGCGGACGTGCGCGACCTCGCTATCAACCAGCCCCAGGTCGCGCGCGCCGCCCTCGCCCTCTACACCTCGTACAAGACGCAGCGCGGCGCGAGCGAGGAGCTCGCCTCCCGCCTCGAAGGCGAGGAGTCGTCCGGCCCCGAGAGCTCCCTCCTCCCTTCCGAAGAGGTGAGCGACCTCATTCAAGGTCGCATGAACTACTTCCCGGAGCTCGAAGAGGGCGCCGAGGAGCTGTGGAAGAAGGCGAAGCTGGATCCCGAGGAGATCTACCCCGGGCTCGTCCGGCACCTCGACAAGCAGCACGGCGTGCACGTGCGCATCGCGCGTGGCGAGGCCGAGCGCGGCATCCTGCGCCGGTTCGACGCCGAGCGGCAGATCCTCACGCTGAGCGAGCTCTTGCCGACCCGCTCCCGAACGTTCCAGCTCGCCCACCAGATCGCCCTCCTCGCCGACCACGCGCGGATCGACCGCATCGTGGCCGAGGGTCACCTGACCACCGACGAGTCGCGCGGGCTCGCGCGCGTCGCGCTCGCGAACTACTTCGCCGGGGCCGTGCTCATGCCGTACGCGCGCTTCCTCGAGGCGTGCCGGCAGGAGCGCTACGACCTCGACGTCATCGGGCGCCGCTTCCGGGTGGGCTTCGAGCAGCTCTGCCACCGGTACACCACGCTCCGCAGGCCGGGGGCCGAGGGCGTGCCGTTCCACATGATCCGCATCGACGTGGCGGGGAACATCTCGAAGCGGTTCAGCGCGAGCGGCATCCGGTTCGCGCGCTTCTCGGGCGCGTGCCCGCGGTGGAACGTGTTCGCCGCGTTCATGACGCCAGGCATGATCCGCATCCAGCTCTCGCGCTTCACGGACGGGGCGACGTACTTCTGCATCGCGCGCACGATTCACAAGGACTCGGGCGGCTATCACGCGCAGCAGCCGGTCCAGTCGATCGGCCTCGGGTGCCGCATGGAGCACGCGCGGGAGATGGTCTACTCCGACGGCATCGATCTCGAGAGCGCGCAGACGGCGACGCCGGTCGGCGTGACCTGCCGCATCTGCGAGCGGTCCGACTGCGAGCAGCGCGCGTTCCCCTCGAATCCGCCAGCCCCTCCAGGTCGACGAGAACGTGCGGGGCTTCTCTCTTTATGCGCCCGTGCCGCTGCGGGTCGTGAAGTAAGAGAGGCCGGCGATGCGCGGGCAGCTCGTCGCCGCCGCGCTCCTCGCGTGCGCGGCGGGATGCTCGGCGCCGAGCACGAGCGCGAGCTCGGTCGCGGGGACGTGGGCCTGCACGGATGATTGGGAGTCGATGGAGGGCATCTCGAACACGTCCGGCGAAGACTCGGTCGCGCTCGCAGTCACGCAGAACGTGGACGGCTCGGTCACGGCGGCGGCCGATGGGGTCCTGTGTCCGGTCACGTTCTCGGGTCAGAGCGACGCGCTGGGGATGGGGTCCTCGCAGGTGTCGTGCTCCGTCGCCGCGATGGCCGAAGTCGTCACGAGCGCCGAGCTGGCGCTCGACGGCACGAGCACGCTGACCCTCGACGAGGCCGCGACCGTCGGCGCCGACGGGACGAGGACCGACTCGCTCACATGCACCCGCCCCTGAGGCGGGTCCCCTTCAGGCGGCGGCCTCGGGGGAGCGCGCGCCCGAATCGGGCGCGAGCTCGACGGGCGCGGGCGCGGGCAAGACCGCGACCTCCTCCACGCGAAGCCCGATCGCCGCATCGATGAGCTTCAAGATCAGGAAGGTGACGACGGCCGCGTAGGCGCCCGTCGCGACGCAGGCCACGGCCTGCACGGCGAGCTGCGTGAGGTTTCCGAAGAGCGCGCCGTCGGCGCCGGCGTGGTTCAGCGCCTTCTCCGCGAAGACGCCGGTCAGCAGGGCTCCGGCGAACCCGCCGACCCCCTGCACGCCGAACGGATCGGGCGCGCGTGAGAACTGGAAACGCCGCTTGATCGAGACGGCGGCCTGGCAGATGCCGCCCGCGATGCACGCGATGGCCACGGCCATCATCGGCTCGACGTGACCGGCGGCCGCGGTAATCGCGAGCAGGCCCGCGACCAGCGCGGACACCACCCCGACCCCCGTCCCGTATCCGATGGCGCCCGCGATGAAGCCGATGGCCACGGCCGCCGACGGCGCGACGAAGCCGGCCGCGGGGGTCGTGGCGACGAGCCCCGAGATCACGCCGGACGCGACGCCGACCGCCGTGGGCCGGCCCCGGTGCGCCCACTCCACGATGAGCCACCCGAGGCCGCCGCCCGAGGCCCCGAGCAGCGTGGCGAGGAACGGCAGCGCGACCACGCCGCCGCTCGCGAGCGCGGCGCCTGCGCTGAGCGCGAACCAACCGAACCATAGGACCGCCGCGGCCGCGAGGGCCGTCGCCACGTCGCGCACGAACATGCGACCGGCGACGTCCGCCCTCGGCTTCGTAAGGACGAGGGCGCAGACGACCGCGGAGATGCCCGCGGTGGCGTGGACCACGATGCCGCCCCCGAAGTCGAGCGCCCCGATGCGAGAGAGCCAGCCGCCGTGCGCCCAGAGCCAGTGCGCCACCGGATTCGTAGACGAGCGTGGACCAGAAGAGGACGAACGCCGCGTACGCGCTCAGCTTCATGCGCGCGCCGAGGGCTCCGGACACGAGCGCCGGCGCGATGACCGCGAACATCATTCGACAGGCGGCGAAGGCAAAGGCGGCCGCCGAGCCGTGCACGCCGGTCAGCCCGGCGTATGCGAGGCCGCCGATGAGGCCGTGGCGGGTCGGGCCGAACGCCAGCGAGTACCCGAAGAGCACCCACTGCACCGCTAGGAGCGGGATCGCGATCACCCAGCGCACGAGGATGGAGCCGGTGTTGGCGCCGCGAGCGCGCCCTCCGTAGAAGAGCGCGAGGGCGGGGGCCATCAGCAGGACCAGCGCGCTGCAGAGGACGAGCCACGCGGATGCGCCAGGGTCGATCTGCTTCATCCTCCCAGACGCGGCTTTAGCTCAGCCAGTGTTTCGAACCTGCTTCGCAAGCGTGTACGCACGTCTTCGATGCGCGCGAACGGCGCGGGCGACGGTTCACGCCTGTTTCTTGTTCGTTTCGCTTGGACCCGAGCCTTCGCCCGCGAACGCCTCGAGGACGACGAGGGTCCCGGCGGCCATCGCGATTTCGCGCGCGACGACCGTGTTCGCGTCGCTCGCGTCGAACACCCGATGCCACGCCGTGCCCGCCGGGGGCGATCGCAGGACGAAGGTCACGGGCGACGGCTCGCCGTTCATCAGGACGAGCACCGTCTCGGCGCCCTCGAGGCAGAACGCGATCGCGGCGCGCGCCGGGTCGCTCCAGTCTGCGAGCTGCATCTCGTCTCCGTCGGGCCGGAGCCAAACGATGTCGCGCCGGCCGTCGGGCAGCCGCGCGCCCTTCAGGAAATCGCTCTGGCGGAAGACGCCGAGCCGCTTTCGCAGCGCAACGAGCGCGCTCGCCGCCGCCTTCATCGCGGCCGCGTCCCGCGAGGGGCGCCAGTCGACCCAGGTGACCTCGGAGTCGTGGCAATACGCGTTGTTGTTCCCGCGTTGGGTGCGCCAGAGCTCGTCGCCCATGGCGAGGAGCGGCACGCCCTGCGACACGAAGAGCGTCGCCATCAAGCTGCGTGCGATCGTCCTCCGTCGCTCGAGGACGCGGGGATCGTCGGTGTCGCCCTCGACGCCGCAGTTCTGGCTCGTGCCGTTCGGGCCTCCGTCGGCGTTGGCCTCCCCGTTGGCCTCGTTGTGCTTCACGTCGTAGCTGACGAGATCTCGCAGCGTGAACCCGTCGTGCACCACCACGAAGTTGAGGCTCGCCTGCGTCGGCCGGCCGGCGGCGGCGAAGAGGTCGCTCGACCCCGTGAGGCGATAGCCGAGGTCCGCGATGACCCTCCGGTCGCCGCGCCAGAAGCGCCGGACGGTGTCCCGGAAGCGGTCGCTGTACTCGGTCCACGCCACCGGGAAGCCGCCGAGGCGATAGCCCTCGTCGCCGAGGTCCCACGGCTCCGCGACGAGCTTCAGCTTCGAGAGCACGGGGTCCTGGTGGATGGCGGCGAAGAAGGCGCTCCGCGGATCGAAGCGGCCGGCCGCGTCGCGCGCGAGCGCAGGCGCGAGGTCGAAGCGGAAGCCGTCGACGTGCATCTCGGTCGCCCAGTACCGCAAGCTGTCGGTCACGAGCTTGAGCACCTGCGGGTGCGAGACATCGGGCGTGTTGCCGCACCCGGTGACGTCGAAGTAGTCGCCGGGCCGATCGCGCCGGTGACGGTAGTACACGCGGTCGTCGAGCCCGCGGAAGCTCACCGTCGGGCCGAAGCGATCTCCCTCGCAGGTGTGGTTGTAGACGACGTCCAGCACGATCTCGAAGCCGGCGGCGTGGAGGCGCTTCACCATCTGCCGGAACTCGACCGGCCCTCGCGCGGCGTCGCGGTCCGTGACGAAGCGCGCGTCGGGCGCGAAGTAGCCGAGGGTATTGTAGCCCCAGTAGTTGGTGAGCCCGCGGCCGGTGAGCGCCGGCTCGTCCGCGTGCGCGTGCACCGGCATGACCTTCAGGGTGGTCACGCCGAGGGCGCGCAGGTGCTCGATCGCCGCGTCGGAGGCCAGGCCCAGGAACTTCCCGCGGTCAGCCTCGGGCACGCCCGGGTGCAGACGGGTGAAGCCGCGCACGTGCACCTCGTAGAGCACCGTCTCGCTCCACGGCACCCGCGGCGCGCAGTCCTCCCCCCAGTCGAACCGGTCGTCGACCACCACGCAGCGCGGCTTGTACGCCGCGTCGTCCCGCGGATCCGGTCCGCGGTCGCGCGCGTCGGCGAGCGGATCGCGGGATTGGCCGGCGGCCGCGCGATCGCCGGCGGACCCGTAGACGGGTCCCCGGTTGTCGACGGTGCCGTCGATGGCGCGGGCGTACGGGTCCACGAGGAGCTTGTTCGGGTTGAAGCGATTGCCCTCGGACGGCGCGTACGAGCCGTGCGCGCGGAGGCCGTAGCGCTGGCCGGGGCCGAGGCCGGGGACGTACGCGTGCCAGACGTCGTGGGTGCGCCACGGAAGGGGCACCCGCGTCTCGGCGCCGGCGGCGTCGAAGAGGCAAAGCTCCACGACGCGCGCGTGCTCGCTGAAGACGGCGAAGTTGACGCCTCGCCCGTCCCACGTGCTGCCGAGCGGAAAGGGGGACCCGGGCTCGAGCGCCCTCATCGCCCCGACCGCACGGCGAGATCGCGGATCGCTGCGAAGCGCGCGGCGACGCGGGGGTCGGTCTGGAGGTCCTCGATCGGCGCCGGGAGCCTCCAGCTCCAGTTCTGCGGGCCGACCGTGGCCGGCGTGTTGATGCGCTCCTCGAGGCCGAGGAGCTCCTGCGCGAGCGCGAGGGCCATGTCGGACTTCGCGCGGTACATCTCGCCGAGAAGCCCGATCGACCGGGACGCGTCGTGCTCCACCCCGGGCGCGACGCCGGCGCGCTCCGCGAAGCGGACCCGGTCGCGTTCGGGGAGCTCGGGCCACCACCCGTCGATGGGCGCGGTGTCGTGCGTGCTCCACGAGACGACGCTGGCGCTCGGAAAGGAGAGCGGGTCACGGATCGCGTCCCCGTCCTTTTCCCACGGCAGCACGCGGTAGCCGGGCATCCCGAGCTCGGCCAGCGCTTCGCGGGCGAACGGCGGGATGACGCCGAGGTCCTCCGCGATGGCGCGGGGCGGATCGACCGCCGGCGCGTCCTTGCCCGACAGCTCGCGGAGCACGGCTCGCAGCACGCGGCGGCCGCGCGCCGACTGCGCGGCGGGACCCTCGGGATCGAAGCGCCCGTGGTCGTGGCCGTCCTTGCGGCGCACCCACTGGCGGAAGTAGCCGACGACGTGATCGAGGCGGAAGCGATCGTACATGCGCCCCGCGTGGCGCGCGCGCATCCGCACCCAGGCCAGGTCGTCGGACTCCATCGCGAGCCAGTCGTACGCGGGGAGGCCCCAGTCCTGCCCGTCGGCCGAGAAGTCGTCCGGCGGCGCGCCGAGCGACAGGTGCAGGAGGAACTGCGACGCGTGCGACCAGACGTCGGCGCTCTCGGTGCCCACGATGAAGGGCACGTCGCCCATGAGCTCCACGCCGAGCTCGCGCATGCGAGCGTGCGCGGCGTCCCATTGCGCGTAGAGCGTCCACTGGACGTAGGCCGAGCGGAGGAGGTCGCGCGCGTGCTCGCGGCGGGTGCGCGCGATCGCCGCGGGCGAGCGATCGCGGTCGTCGTCGGCCCAGGTCGACCAGCCCCAGCCACCGTGGGAGCCGCGGAGCGTCTCGTAGAGCGCCAGGTCGTCGAGCCAGCCGCGCTCTTCGCGGATGAAATCGGCGAGGCCGCGCGCCCGCGTCGTGCCGCGGAGCCAGTCGCGCTCGTAGAAGCGCGCGAAGGCCGCATCGAGGGCCCGCGTCTTCAGCGCGCGCACGCCGGCGTAGTCCACGCGCTGCGACGCGCGCGCCTTCTCGCGCGCTCGGCGGCCGTCGACCGAGTCGCCCTCGGGCTTTGCGTCGAGCACGGCGTCGATCGCCGCGGCGTCGAGGTCGGGCACGGCCTCGATGTCTGCGTAGATCGGGTCGAGCCCGAACGCCGTGAGGGCCCCGTAAGGGCTGGTCTCGCCCGCCGATAGGGTGTGCGGCGGGAGCACCTGCAACAGCCGCTGACCGGCGCCGAGGATCCACTCGGCGCACACCGGCAACGCGGTGAGCTGCCCGATGCCCCAGTCCCCCCGGGTGCGGAGCGCGAAGAGAGGAAGCACGACCCCGGCCTGTCGACGCATCCCCATTACGTCTACTCGAGCGTGGCGCCCGAGAGGATGCCAAAATGGGTGCATGCCCCGGCAGCCGCAGCCGTCACGCGCGAGGGTCCCGCACCTCGCGCTCTTCCTCGTGGCGAGCTTGGGGCTTCATGCCTCGGCGTTCCGGGCCGTGCGCCGGGCGCAGGCCGACGCGCCGCGCGCGTTCGAATCCGTCCTCGCAGACCCTGGCCGGCGAGACGCTCGACGTCGAGCCGTCGCCCGCGCCCGAAGAGCCGGCGCCGGGCGAAGAGGCCGCGGATCCCGCCGCCGAGGCCAGGCCGCCGAGCGCGCCCGAGGCCCCCGCTCCGGCGCCCCCCCGGCCAGGCTCGCACGCGCCTCGCGCCGCCGCGACCGGCGCGGAGAGGGCCGCCGCCGCGCCCGCGCCGCCCGCCCTCTTCGGCGCGGTGGGGGTACGCTTCGCCTCCAATCTCGCGACCACCTTCACCCGCGCGTTCCCGCAGGCCGCGAGCGCCGACCCCGTGTGGACGTCCACGGCGTTCGGAGGCACGGGCGCCGCGGAGGTCACCCTCGTCCTCGACGACGACGGCCACATCGACAAGACGGTCGTCGAGGGCTCCCCTTCGGTGGCCCTCCGGCGCGGCGTCGAGCGCACGCTCGCGCTCCTCGGGCGAGGCCGGGCCTTCACCGCGCGCGGCGCGGTCACCACGATGCGGATCACGGCGCGCGTCTCGCGCGATGACGTCCACGACGGGATGCACGGGGACGTGTTCGCCCTGAGCGGCGGGAGCTTCGCCGGGGAGGTCGGGAGCGCCTTCTTCGCGCTGCCGGCGGTGGGCGGTCCGGGCCGCCGCGTCGACATCGAGGTGCGGCTACTTCCCTGACGGAGCGCCCTCGCGCTCGAAGATCACGAGCTCGTCCCGCTGGAAGACGATCTTGTAGGCGGACGGCACGAGCGCGAGGACCTCTCGCGGCGGGTCCCACATGAGGACGTGGTCGAAGTCGGGCACCGCGCTCCGCCAGAACTCGGCCCAGCGATCGCGCCAGAACTGGTTGCAGTCGTCGACCACGACGCCGCCGGTGCGGAGCATCCCGCAGATCCAGTCGGGCTTGCCCATGATGGGCGCGAAGTTCTCGAGCACGAGGTGGTTGAAGCGCGACTCCGGCGGGTCGCGGTACATGACCGGGAAGCTGCGCGAGTGGGCGAAGAGGAGCGGCGCGCTCGTCATCTTCTCCACGACGTAGAAGCCCCATGCGTGGAGCAGGTTGCGCGTGTTCTCGCTCGTCTCCTTGCTCCGGAAGACGAGGGGCAGCAAGCGCGAGCCCTCGGGGACGACGCCCATCCCCGCGTCGAAGCGCGTCCACTCGGCGCGGAGGCGCACGTAGTCGACGCCCATGCCCAGGCTGTAAGAGAGCGCGCAGGCGGCGAGGACGGCGAAGAAGCGTCGCGGCATCCGGTCGGGGAGGCGCAGGAGCGCAGCGAGCCAGAGGAACGGGACGAAGCGCGAGTTGACGTGGAACCAGTTGGTCGCGACGTACGGGGAGAAGAAGTAGAGCGCCGCGAGGGCCAGGAGCGGCACGGGCCCGAAGAACGGGACGTCGTCGCGCCAGCGGTAGATGGCCCAGAGCCCCATGCCGAGGCACGGCACGAGCGTGCCAATCTCCAGCCACGTGAAGCCGTAGAACCACTCGGCCCACATGTTGTAGAAGAGCTCCCACGGCGGGAGCAGGCTGCGGAACATGACGTAGCCCGTCATGGGCCCGCTGGTCTCGGCGAGGTGGATGCTCAGCGACCACGCGACGAGGCCGGCCGCGGGGAGCAGCGGAACGCCCTGACGAAGGAAGGCCGCACGGAAGCCGGCCACCGCCTCGGGCGGCTGTCGGCGCAGGTGCACGGCGTCGACCACGGCCTGCAAGGCCACGAGCAGGAACACGACGAGCAGCGGGAACACGTGCGCGTGCCAGATGAGGATCGCGAGGGCCCCGATGCCCGCCGCGCGCCCCGCCGACGGGCGGCCCCGCTGCTCGTGGAGCTGCGTGAGGAGCAGCATCGACAGCGGCACGCTCAGCGCGAAGTCGAGCATGCCGGTGGAGACGAACCAGTTGTGGACCATGGGCCACGCGAAGAACGCGGCCACGACCATCTTGCGGCGCCCGCCGAACGTGAGGACGAACCGTGGCAGCGCCAGGGCGCCCACGGCGAGCACGAGGAGCACGAACGCGCGCGCGGCGACCTTCAGCCCGACGGCCCGGCCCACGAAGAGCAGCCACGTGAAGAGGACCGAGTTGGTCTTCAAGTAGCCGTTGAAGACGAACTCCGGGTACCGCTCGGGGTGCTCGATGACGGTGACCGCCGCCAGGTGGTTCGGCAGGTCCTGGAACGGCGGTACGTCGACGAGCGCGAGCGGCCACGCCGCCACGAGGAACAGCACCGCGCTGACGAGCAGCGCGAGCTGCACGTCGGTCGCCCGACCCAGCGCCTCGAGCGCGCGGCGCCCGGCCCGGAGCGGCCCACTGCTGGGCCCGTCCAGCGCCGAGTCGAGGCCCTCATGGGGCTGAGCCGTGAGCTCGTTGGCGATTTCTTGCATTACGCGCGCGGCAAATGAGGGGCGAAAGGGGATATCTGTAGCAATCCGCGACCCAACCGGCATCTCAGTCGAGTGATCTCGAAAAAACAAGCGGATTTCCGCGGGGGTCGACGAGGTCTAGCGGGGCCGGAGCGCACGGGTGGCCAGGCGAGCAATGCCGTCGACCATGACTTTGAAGTCATGGATCGACCGGAGCCGTGCCAGGTCGCCCTTCGGCCCGCCGCCCGCTCTCACGGCGGAAGGCCGCGAGTCTTCACGGAAGGACCGCCGGCGGCGGCAGGTTCCCGTGCCCGCGCACGTAGTCGACGATCGCGTCGACGAGGGCCTGGTCCGCCACCATGCAGGACTTCGACACGTCCCCGCTCATGGCTCCCTGGCACTCCTTACCCCGCTTCGCGTGCGCCTTCTTCACCGGCTCGCTCGCGGCGACCAGCGCGTCCTGGAGGCTCGAGCCGATGCGATGCCACTGCACGTGCGCGCTCCGCGGCTTGCCGGGAGCGGACTTGCCGAGCATCTCGGCCTCCACCCCGCGCGAGCAGGTCCCGTCCCAGCGGAGCACGTCGTAGGTGCCCTGCCCGCTACCGACGACCATCCCGCCCTTTTGCGGCGCGTGAACGCGCAGCGCGAGGACCTCCTCCTCGAAATCGAGCTCGTCGAGCTTGCCCTTCAGATAGAGGCGCGTGAACGGCGTCTCCTTCGAGAAGAGGGAGAGCGCGACGTCCTGCAACGGCCTGGCGCACAGGCGCTCGACGAAGTCGCCGGGGGGCGTGCACAGGGGCGCGCTGGGATCCGCACACGCGTCGGGGAGATGGACGGGCGCGGTCGCCGGCGCCGGTGGGGCGTCGTTCGCGACGGGGCCGGGCTCGGCGGACCCGGCCGACGCCAGAGAGCCCTGCGCGGGCGGCGGCGCGGCGGCGTTGGAGCCGCCGCACCCGAGCGAGACCGTGGAAGCGAGAGGAGCGATCGTCAGGGCGAGGGCGACCGAGAGCGACGAGCGACGCATGGGAGCCTCACCTTATCGTCTTTGTCCGCCGGCCCGACAGCCCTTGTCCTTCGGCGGCGCACGTTCGTAAATGGACGGGCCATGCCGAGCGCCCCGCACCGCACGAAGACCGACGCCGCCCTGGCCGAAGCCGAGAGCGAGCACCAGCACGATCCGCAGCGCGCAGAGCTCCTCGCGCGGGCGCGCCGCTTCAAGGCGAGCTGGATTGAGCTCGCCGAGGCGCTCTCCGAAGTGAAGCGCAGCGCGCGCTGGCGAGAGTGGGGATACGACTCCTTCGAGGCGTACGCGAAGAGCGAGCTCCACATCCGGCAGGAGACGGCGGACAAGCTCACGGGCTCGTACACGTTCCTCAAGCGCCGAGCGCCGGGAGTGCTCTCGCGCGACGCGCTGCGCGAGCCGATCCCGAGCTACCAGGCGGTCGACTTCCTGCGGCGCGCCGAGGCGAGCGACGACGCGCCGAAGAGCGCCGTGGAGGAGATCCGCAGGCGCGTCCTCGAAGACGCGGCGCCAGCGTCGACCATCGCGCGGGCGTACGGTGACGTGGTCTTTCCGATCGACGACGCCCAACGCAAGGCCCGCGACGCCTCCGGCCTGAAGAACGTCGCGCGGAGGCTCCGTGAGCTCTTGACGGACACTCGCGCGGTGCCCCGCAAGCTGGTCGCGGACGTCGACGGCGCGCTCGGCCGCCTCCTCGAGGCGCTCGAGAGCGCCGAAGAAGCCGCGTAACGGGTGGCGCGATCGCGCGACACCCCATGACGCGGGTGTCGCGAGCGTCTTCGAGCGCGATCCCCGCTTCCGCGCGTCAGGACGATTTCGGCCGCGAAGGCGGGCGGATGGTTCGTGGCTTGCACCTCGGGTGGTGCGACTACTTGCTCGACGGGAGACGCTTGGAAATGAAGATATCGCTTCTCTTCGCCGGGGCCCTCCTGGCCGGGTGCTCCGGCCATTCGTCCGGCGACTTCGTCGGCAACTGGACGCCGATGTCGGGCCTCACGACCGTGACCTGTGGCTCGCAGGTGATGACCCAGGGGCTCCCGAGGAACGACACCGACTCGTGGGTCCAGGGGTCCGACGGCAAGATCATCCTCAGCAACGAGTTCGGCTCCCTCACCGCCGACGTCGACGGCGACACGGCCAACCTCGCGTCGTCCACGGCGGCGGTGTGGCTCGAGACCTTCCCCGGCGAGGGCGTCGTGTCGCCCGTGACGAACGAGCCCGCGGGCACGTTCTCGGGCAGCGTCATGGTCACGAGCTACTCGTTCCAGGTCGACACCGAGAGCCAAACCGCGAACGAGACCTTCACGGGCAACGCCACCATCACCCTCGACGGAGCTTCGATGCCCTGCGGGGTCACCGAGAACGCCCACTTCCAGCGCTCTCAAGACTGAAGTCGTGGCGATCCCGGCCGGCCTCGGATGACTGAACGGACTTCACGTCTTTCGCTTCCGATTTCTGGACGAGCGTTCAGTGTCGAGCTAGGGTGCCGAGCATGAACTCCGAAGCCATCGAAGCCAGCGTGCTCCGGGCCATGCTGCGGCTGGCCCGTAAACGCCAACCCGCCGACGACGGGCAAATCGCCGTTCGTGTGGGGTCCCCTCCTCGTGACGTTCGCGCCGCCTTGAGGCGGCTCGATCAGGCAGGTTTGGTCGAGCGACTGGGCGAGTCCCGAGCCGCTGCTCGCCTGACCATGGCGGGCTTTGCGCTCGCGGTCGCGGGCCTGCCGCGACCGGTCGCCAAGCCCGGCGCGGCATCGCGCGCCCGGCGCGCTGCCTGAAGGCCCGCGGCCTGCGCGCGCTCGTGGTATCGAAGGGCGCGTGCAGGCCCAGGAGCGGTACGAGGAAGGTCGCCGAAGGCATGGCGCGGTCCTCGCGGCTCTCGAGGGGCGCTCGCGCGGTCTAGCCGGAATGCGCCTGGGCGTGGCGGCGGCGGCCATCGGCGCCGTGGGCGGCATCGTCTGGGGTGATCTCGGGGGCCTCGGCTGGATGGCCCTCGGCGGCCTCGCGTTCGCGTTCGTGGTGCTCGTGGTGCTGCACTCGCGCGTTCACGAGGCGGTCGATCGCGCCAAGGCGGCACTGAGGTTCCACGATCGAGGGCTGGCGCGGTTGGGCCTCGACTGGACCGCCCTGCCCGTGACGAGCGACCGGTTTCGCGTGCCGGACCATCCCTTCGCGGGTGACCTGGACGTGTTCGGACGCGCGTCGATCATGCAGCTCATCGACGCCACGGAGACACGGTTCGGCGAGGAGCGTCTCGCCGCGATGCTTTCCGCCGAAGACCCGCCGGGCGGCCCGCACGGGTGGAAGGAGGCGGTCCAGGCGCGCCAGGCCGCAGCGCGCGAGCTCGCGGGCCGCTTCGCCTTCCGAGAGGAGCTCGCCGTCGCCGGCGGCGTGCTCGGTGCCGAGCGCCCGGATCCGGCGCCGCTCCTGGCGTGGGCCGAGGGGCGCGGCGAGGGTGCCGATCGCTTCGAGCCGCCCCCGCCCTGGCTCGGGGCCGCAGCCTGGGCCGTGCCGGCGGTCGCAGTCGTCTTGATCGCGGGTGGGGCCGCGGCAGGCGTCTCGTGGGGAAGAGTGCTCGCGGCGTTGGCCGTGCTTCAGGTCATTGCGATTGCCATCGGGCTCCGCCTCACGCCGATGCTCGAGGCGGTGTCCGCGCGCGAGTCGTCGGTGACGCGATGGCGGGCGATGCTCGCGGCCGTAGAGAAAGAACGCTTCGAGGCGCCGCCGCTCCAGCAGCTCGGGGCGCGTCTCGCCGGCGCGTCGAGAGGCGCCGCCACGCGAGAGCTCGCAAGGCTCGAGACGATCGTGGGGTTCACCGACGCCCGGCGGAACGAGGGGTTCCGTTTCTTCATCGGGCCGCTCCTCATGTGGGACGCGCACTGCACGCTCGCCCTCGAGCGCTGGCGGGCGCGCGTCGGACCTTCGCTCCGCGGCTGGCTCGACGCCCTCGCGGAGGTGGAGGCGCTCGCGAGCCTCGCGGCCTTCGCGGACGAGCACCCCGACTACGCGTGGCCCGAGCTCGCCAACGAGGCGACCTTCCAGGCCGAGAAGCTGGGGCACCCGCTGATCCCGGGTGACAAGCGCGTTACGAACGACGTCCGCCTCCCCACGACCGGCCGGGCGCTCGTCATCACGGGCTCCAACATGTCGGGCAAGAGCACGCTCCTCCGGGCCATGGGCCTGAACGCGGTGCTCGCCTCGGCGGGGGCTCCCGTGTGCGCCGCAGCGCTGCGAGTGGGGCCGCTCCGGGTCGCCACCAGCATGCGCATCGAAGACTCGCTCGAGCACGGGGTCTCGCACTTCTATGCCGAGCTGCGGCGCCTGAAGCGCATCCTCGACCTCGCTCGGGCCGGGCTGGAGGAGCGCGCCCCCGTTCTGTTTCTGCTCGACGAGATCCTCCACGGGACGAACTCCCGCGAGCGCATCATCGGGGCGTGCGCCGTCGTCCGCGAGCTCGTCTCCCTCGGCGCCCTCGGCGCGGTCTCGACCCACGACCTGGGCATCACCGCCCTGGAAGAGGAGCTCCCGGAGCACGTGGAAAACGCGCACTTCGAGGAGCAAGTGCAGGGCGACGCGATGAGCTTCGACTACACGCTTCGCCCCGGCATCGTGCACAGCTCGAACGCCCTTCGCCTCATGCGAGCGGTCGGCATCGACGTCGTCGACACGCCGCCTTAGGTCGGCAAGCAGGCCCACGAATGTCCGTGATGGACATCGGGCGCGGTCTCTTTACAATAAATTTGTATGAGCGAGCCCGATCGCCCGATACCGCGTGTCCTCGTGGCGACGGTGATGGCGTACCGAAGCCGCACCCTCGAGGATCTCTCCAAGCAGGTCACCGACGACGTGCGCGGCGTCTTCTCGCTCACGCGAAGCGTGACCGTCAAGAGCGAGGAGATCTTCATACGGCAGCTCGTCTCGAGCGTCGCGACCGCCAACGAGGCCGACGCGATGATCGTCGTCGGCGGCACGGGCTTCGGTCCGTTCGACTTCACGTGCGAAGCCATCGACGGCCTGGTCGAGCGCCGCATCGAGGGCTTCGGGCAGGAGTACCGGCGCATGCTGCGCGAGGAGTTCAACGTCGGACCGTCGGCGCTCCTCGCGCGCGCCACCGCGGGCGTCTACAGCCAGTGCGTGGTGTTCGCGGTCTCGGGCCAGCCCGCGCAGGTGCGCCGCGCGATCGAGTCGCTCATCGTGCCCACGCTCTCCGACGCGATCGAGCTCGCCACCGGCCGCATGCGCACCCACGTCGGTCGCACCGCCCCCGACTCGATTCGCCCTTCGCTCCGCGTCCGCCCGTCGCAGCCGTAGACCGAGCCGCTCAGAGCTCGTCGGCCGTGAAGGCGATCACGTCCGCAATGTCCCGCGTCCCGCACGCGAGCGCGGCGAGGCGATCGAGACCCAGCGCGTTTCCTCCGCTCGGCGGCACGCTCGACAGGGCCTCGAGCAGGCGCTCGTCGATCGGGTACACGGGGAGGCCGCGGGTCCGGCGCGTTTCCTGGTCGGCGACGAGCCGCGCCCGCTGCTCGACGGGGTCGACGAGCTCGCCGAAGCCGTTGCACAGCTCGACGCCGGCCACGTAGAGCTCGAAGCGCTCGGCGAACCGAGGATCGCCAGGCTTGCGCCGCGCGAGGGACGCCTGCGTCGCCGGATAGTCGACCAGGAAGACGCCGCGCGGCCACGCAGCGAGGGCCGGCTCCACGCGATCGACGAGCGCCCGGAAGTACGCGTCCTCGTTCGTCGCCGCGGCCTCGAGCATCGCCTCGGCCGTCCAGCCCGCGAAGCGCGCGAACGCGTCGGCGACCGAGACGCGATCGAAGGGCGGCGCGAGATCGACGGCGTCGTCGCCGACCCGGACCGCGCCTCCCGTGACCGCGGCCACGAGCTGCTCGGTGTCACGCATCACGTCGTCGACGCCCGCGCCGGCGCGATACCACTCGAGCATCGTGAACTCCGGGTTGTGGCGTGCACCCAGCTCACCGCGCCGGAAGCACGGCGCGATCTGGTAGATGCGGTCGTAGCCCTCGGCGAGGAGGCGCTTCATCTGGTACTCGGGCGAGGTGCTGAGCCAGCGGGGCGCGCCTCGATCCCCGCCCGCGACCTCGAAGGCGTCGAGGTGGACATCGAGGCCCGGGGACGGCACGACCGCCGGCGTCTGCACCTCGAGGAAGCCCCGCGCCTCGAAGAAGCGCCGCGCGGCCGCGCAGACGCGCGCGCGCTCGTGCAGGCGCTTGCCGCGGGACGGGCCGGCCACGTCTTTCCTCAGCGCGCCCGCGAAGGCGCGACAGAGGGCGGCGTGAGGCCGTGCAGCACGAGCTCCACGAGCTGCCCGGACGTCCGAAGGAGGCCGCCGTGCTCCGCCTTGCCCAACGCCCACGTCATGGCGATGCCGTCGAGCGCTCCGAAGACCGCGCGGGCCGCGAGGTGAGGCGACACGTCGTCGCGCAGCTCTCCGGCCGCCTGGCCCTCGGCGATGACGCTCGCGATCGCGTCGAGGTACGCGCTGAAGGCCGGCACCGCGTACTCCCTCATCAGCTTCGAAGACTGTCGCAGGATGACCGTGATGACCTCGGCGAGATCCCGCTCGCCCTCGAGGAGCCCGAGCTGAAGCTCGATGATCCGGCGGAGGCGGTGGGCCGCGGACGACGCGCGCGGAAGCTCGGTCTCGAGGTACGCGAGCAGCCGCCCGACGCGGTGCTCGAAGAGCGAGACCAGCAAGTGGTCCTTCGACTCGAAGTACAGGTAGATTGTCCCGTCGGCGACGCCGGCCGCCTTCGCGACCTCGCTCACGCGCGTCGCGTGGAACCCCTTGCGCGCGAAGACCTTCACCGCGGCGTCGAGGATGCGCTCGCGCTTGTCGCCGGCGACCTTCGTCAGCCCGTTCCCTCGCTTCGCTCGGGCGTGCGGCTCGACGGGCCGCCGCGCCTTCGGCAGCGCCTTTCGCGCCCCGACGGAGTCGCTCATCGCGCGCCTTCTGCGCCCGCCTGCACGAACGTCTGCGCGGCGAAGGCCGCGACCTCGCGTCCCATCCACGGACCGAGGAGGACGAGGGCCGCGGTGACCACGAGCAGCCGGGGCAAGTGCGACAGCGTGGGATCCTGGATCTGCGTCGCCGCCTGGAGCGCCGCGACGACGAAGCCGACGACCGCGGCGACGGCCAGGACCGGCAGCGAGACGGCGACGACGACGAGCAGCGCTTGCTGGCCGAAGTGCACCAGGCTCGACGGAGGCATCGCTCTTCAGTCTAGCGTCACTCGGGCGCGGCGTCCGATGCGTCCGGCAACGGCGCCGCGTCGGGGGTCGCGGCGTCCCCGCCGTCGGCGCCAGCGTCGATCAGGACCTCCGTCGGCAGACCGCCGTCCGCGAGGGGCGCCATGCACGCGGGCGTCGATGGCTGCGCTGGCGGGGTCGGGCAGCAGCGCTGGCGGTTCGTGAGCGACGTGCTCAGGCCGTTCGCCTGAACGCACTCCAGGCCGCTGGCGCAGTCGCTGTTCTGGACGCAGAAGTCGCCCTCGCCCTGCCCGTTGCACCCCACCGAGGCCGCTCCGGCCGCAAGGATGAACACGAGGCCGGCGCCCATGCCGGTGACGCCAGCCAACAAAGCGGCCAAGAAAGAGGAGGTTTGCATCGGGGCGCGCGGAACTTCCCAGAAAACGGGCCCGAACGCAACGAAGTCGGTCGAGCCAGCCCGATCCCGGGCCTCGAGCCTAGCCGGCGCGCTTCTGTTCTTTGGCTTCGACCGCGGCGCCGAACAGGCGGACGTACTGCGCCGCGCTGGCGAGCGAGAAGAGGAGCGAGAGGTAAATGAGTAGCCGGCCGACGTGGATCATGTCGACCGCGCCAAGGTCGATGCCCAGATAAGACAGATGGTACGGGTAGCCGAGCACGAGGGCGACGATGCCGATCATCTGAAGGGCGGTCTTCGTCTTCCCCTCCTGCCCGGCGCTGATCACCACGCCCTCGCTCGCCGCGACGCTGCGGAGGCCGGTCACGCTGATCTCGCGGGCAAGGAGCAGCACCACCACCCACGCCTGGATGCGCCCCATGGGGACCATCCAGACAAGGGCCGCCATCACGATCAGCTTGTCGGCCAGCGGATCGAGGAACTTTCCGAGCACGCTCACGACCCCGAGCTTCCGCGCCAGGTACCCGTCGAGCATGTCGGTGATGGCGGCCGCGGTGAAGACGATGCACGCCCAGAACCCGCGGATGGGAGTCGGCCGGTCGAGGAGCCACACCAGGAAGGGGATCGCGACGACCCGCGCGAACGTGAGCAGGTTCGGGAGGTTCACCGCGTCTTGCGCGAGCGTCCTCCGGCGCTGCGCGACCGTCGACGCCGAAGGAGCCGATGCCAGAGCATCGCTGGGGAGCGTTCGAGGGGTCATCGGCCGGTCTCCAGCACTTGCCACGGCGGCCGGGCCGGAAGCAAGCGGGGCCACCGCGCGATTCGACGTCCGCGACGCGAAAAGCCGCTCGCTACTGCACCGCGACGAAGACCGTCCCCTCGCCCCAGAAGGCCACGAGACCCCGCTGCCCGCCGGGCGTCTCCGAGGGAAGCGGCGACCGGGCCACCAGGCGCCCGAACCACCCGACGATCCAGTCGCGGCGTACGAGGAGGGCCCGGCCCGCCTGACTCGGCAAGGCCGCGAGCTCGGTCGCGGGCTCGAGCACGAGCGCGCCCGTCCCGCGGAGCTGGACCACCCCGAGGCCGTCGCTTCCGGGCGCTTTCCCCCCGGCTTCCTCCAGCGCCACGCGCCCGTTCTCGTACGTGAGCGCGAGCTCGAACCCCAGGAGGAGGTCTTCGCGCATGAACGCCAGACCTTCGTCGACCGAGAGCACGACGAGCCGCCGGCCGGGGCGCGGCCCGAGAACGAGCTGCACTTCGCCCGCCTGGGCGAGGAGACCGACGAGCGGGTCGGCCGTACCCCCGAGCACGTCGGAGCTCTCGGCCTCGCGCGCGCGCCGGCGCAAAGGCTGCGTCGTCACGCTGCCCGCGACGACGCGGAGCGCGTCGAGCCGGCACGCGAAGCCCGCGGCCTCGGGGCGCACGAGGGCCATGCCCGAGGCGAGGAGCTCCACCCCGCGATCGCCCGATGCTACGAGGAGCGAGGGCGCCCCGAGCGGATGGACGACGACGGGGGGCACCGGCAGGACGGTCGGGATCGGGAGCGGGTCGGCGATGCGCGGAACGCGAAACGGCGGCGGGGCGGAGAACTCGATCCGCGACGGCGACACGGGCTCGAGCTCGGCGTCGCCCATCCACGGCGGAGGGAGCGTCTTCGTGAAGACGCTGCGGATCTGTGGCGGCCCCGGCACCCTGCTCTTCGGCGCGGGCGCGGCCTCGCCCGGCTCGAGGGTGTGCCACGCGGCGTCCGGGGCCGGCGCTTCGGCCTGCTCGGCGAGTGCGAAGCGAAGCTCGCCCGCATCGAGCTCCGAGAACGCCGTGTTCGCCATCTCGCGCACGTCGCGCGCGAACTCCGGCGCGACCATCCCGAGGGGCGCGCCCGAGAGCGGCGCCTCGCCCGGCGCGTAGGAGATGCGCGCGGGTGCCCGGTCGGACGGAGGCGGAATGAGCGACCGGCGGTACTCGGTCACACGCTTCGCCATCGCCGCGCGCCCCGCCTTCTCGAAGGCGATTCTGCGCTTGCTCGAGCTCCCCCAGCTTCTGGAGCGCGAGCCCGAGGTATCCCCAGGCGCGCTTGTGATCCGGCTGAGCGTGCACCACGTCGCGCAAGACGCGCCGCGCGGGCTCCGGCTGCCCAGTCTTCAGGTAAGAGAGCCCGAGGTTCATCTTGATCGCGACGTCGGCCGGGAACTGGAGCTCGAGGCCCTCGTAGATCTGGATGGCGCGCGGGTAGAGGCCGAGGCGGAAGTAAACGGCGCCGAGGAGATCCTGCCCCTTCGGATCGCTCGGCTGCACCGCGAGGGCCTGCTCGAGCTCCTCCTTCGCCTCGAGGATGCGGTTGTCCTGCAGCAGCTCGCTGCCCCGATAGAGGTGGAAGAGGAAGTCCTCTTGCGACACGTCGCGCGTGGAGTTCGGGCTCATGGCCTCGGCCTCCCTCGCCCGGCGCGCTCGCGCCGGAGCACCCACGCGACGCCCGCGACCGCCGCGGCAGCGAGCACTGCCGCGCTCACCGCCTCTTCGTGCGCGAAGCGCAGGTCGATCAGGTTGCCCTGGAGCGCCGTCCCCAGCGTCCACGCCGAGGCCGCGTTGGCGGCGCACGCCATCCACGCGCCGCCGTCGACAAGCCATAGGGCGCCGAGCGCCACCCCGCGGAGCGCATCGGGCACGAGCGCGCCGGTAACGCCCCCGTCGATCCCGAAGCGCGCCGCCGCCGCGGCCAGCCCGCACGCGGCGAGCGTCGCCGGCGCGGGCAAGAGCCGCGTCGCCCGCACGACCACGCCACGAAGGAGGAGCTCGTCGCGCACCGCGCCGAGGCCCGCGGCGAAGAGGCCCACCGCCAGGCCCTGGATGGCGGGGCGACCACTCGCCACGGTGACGGTCCGCGACGCGAGCGCCGCCAGCGCGACGACGACGGCGACCCCCGCACCGAGGGCGGCCCCCCGAGCCGCACGGCGGGCCACCTGATCCCACGGGGGCGGCGGCGCCTTCGGGTCGCTCCACGCGATCGCCATCTGCTGCGCGCCCCACTCCGCGAGGCCGGCCTGCACGGCCAGCGCCGCGAGCGCGCTCCGCTCGAACATCGAGCCGGCCGCCACCGCGCCGCCCCAGAAGACGAGACCCCAGAAGACGACCTTGGCCGCGTCGGAGAGGGTCGCGGGCGCTCCGGGGTCCGCGTTCGGCAGCGCGGAGGCCCCGGTCCTCACGCGAGCTCCTCGCGCAAAGCGTCGCCTTCGGCGAGCAGACCGGGCAAGCCGCCGGTGTGCAGGAAGAGTACGCGCGCCCCGCGCCGGATGTCCCCGCGCTCCGCCGCCGCGAGGAGCCCGTGCATCGCCTTGCCCGTGTACACCGGGTCGAGCACCAGGCCGCTCGAGCGCGCCACGCGCACGAGGGTGCGGCGTTGCTCGGGCGTGCTGACGGCGTACGCCGGGCCCTTCGCCTGGTCGTCCACGACGACCGGCGCGGGATCGCCGAGCGACGAATCCCAGGCGCGCGCCTCGAGGACGATGCGGGCGATCGAGCGCTCGAAGACCTCGGCGCTGTCGCACACGGCCATGGGCCGCACGACGCGCGCAACGCCGAACTGCGAGGCGCCGAGGGCCACCCCCGCGGCCGTGCCGCCCGAGCCGCACGCGTGCACGACGACGTCGAACGGCGCGCCGCCCCCTGCGAGGCCGCGCTGCATCTGCGCGCGGATTTCGCGCATGCAGTCGACGTAACCGAGGGAGCCGAGCCCGTTCGAGCCGCCCTCGGGCACGACGTACGGCCGCTTCCCGCGGTCGCGGAGCTCGAGGGCCACGCTGTCCATCACGGCCGCGCGCTGCGCGTACTCGGCGTGCGATACGAGGCGAATCTCGGCGCCCGCCATGCGGTCGAGGAGCACGTTGCCGTCGTAGGGCACCCGCGTCCCGCGCGGGTCGTCCACGCGGAGGAGGAGCACGGAGCCCATCCCGAGCGACGCGCAGACCAGCGCCGTGGCGCGCGCATGGTTCGGACTGGAGGCCGCCGCACGTGATGACCGTGTCGGCCCCTCGCGCGCGCGCGTCGCCGAGCAGGTATTCGAGCTTGCGGACCTTGTTGCCCGCCTCGGCGCCGCCCGTGGCGTCGTCGCGCTTGATCCAGAGGTCGAGGCCCGAGAGCTCGTCGAGCCCGGGCCGCTTCACGAGGGGCGTGGGACCGTGGACGAGCGCGACGCGAGGAAGCGCGGTCATCGGCCGATCTTACCCCTCGCGGCGACGCCCGCGCACGCTTCGTCGCGGGCCCCCCGTTCGGGGGCCGGCGTCACGCGAGTGTGACGAGCTTCGCGTTCCCCTCGACCGTGGCGCCCTGGGTGACGTGCACCTCGGCGACAGTGCCCGCGACCTTGGCCTTGACTTCGTTCTCCATCTTCATGGCCTCGAGCACGACGAGGCCGCGCCCCGGCTCGACGGCGTCGCCCTTGGCGACGAGCACCTTGACCACGCGGCCCGGCATCGGGCTCTTGACCACGCGCTCCGCGGCCCCGCCGGCGCCCTTCTTGGCCTGCTCGGCCGCGCGCATCCGCTCGCTCTCGACCCGGACGTACGAGCGGTGGCCGCTCGCCACGGCGCCCATTTCCGGCGGCACGCCCTCGGTGGTCAAGTCGACGACCTGCCCGTCGACACGCACGCTGAGCTGCTGCCTCAGGAACGCGACGTCGAGGTCCACGGGCTTGCCGTCGACCTTGGCGACGAGGTGGCCGTTGGGCAGCTCTTCGAGGTCCACGACGACCGGCTGGGCTTGGGGCTCGGGGCGGAGGGAGACGTAGTAACGCACGGCGGGCAACCTACTACATCCCGCCCGCAAGATCCCCTATGGTACGCATGGCCGCCGGAGCGTCCCCTCATGTCGAGACACCTGGTCCTCCTCTCGAACGACGACGGGTATGGGAGCCCCGGCATCCGCGCGATGCGTGCCGCCCTCCTCGAGGCCGGCGCCGACGTCGTCCTTCTCGCGCCCGAGACCGAGCAGAGCGCGTCGAGCCACGCGCTCAGCCTGCACAGGCCGATGCGCCTCCGCGCGGTCGAGCCGGGCATCTTCGCCCTCGACGGGACGCCCGCCGACTGCGTGTACGTCGCGCTCCACGCCGGCACGCGCGTCTTGCCGCGAAAGCCCGACTTCATCGTCTCGGGCATCAACCACGGCATGAACCTCGGGCAAGACGCGTTTTACTCGGGCACCATCGCCGCCGCGCGCGAAGGCGCGCTCCGCGGCATCCCGGCGCTCGCCACGAGCGCGCACCCGCTCCTCGATCTCGGCCGCGTCGCCCGCCTCGGCGCGAAGATCGCGTTCGAGCTTCCGCGCCTCCACGGCGTCGGCAGCCGCGGCCCGCTCCTCAGCCTCAACGTCCCCCCCACGTGGACCGGCGAGGTGCGCGCGACGAGGCTCGGCGAGCGCTTCTACGAGGAGGTCGTCGACTTCCGCGTAGACCCGCGGGGCCGCGAATACCTCTGGGTCGGCGGGCCCGGGGTGCGGCACCAGCGCGACACGGGCAGTGACACCGACGCGTACGACGACGGCGCCGCCTCGATCACGCCGCTCGTCATGGACCTCACGAGCCCCTCCGAGGCCGCGGGCGTCGCCGCCCTCGTCGAGCGCGCCGCCGCGAAGAAAGCCTGATCGCGCGCGCGCCAACTGCGCTACGAGTGGAGCCCCGATGGCTACGAAGAGACGACCGACCCGCCGCGTGACGGCCAAGCGCCGAGCGTCCTCCCCTCGCCCCGCGCCGGCTCCGCCGCCGCGCCGCCCCGCCCCGCCCCCGCCCCTCTTGCCCGTCACGGCCCGCCCGCAGTCGAGCTTCGACTTCGCTCGATCGCTGATCCGCGACGTGCCCGACTTTCCCAAGCCGGGCATCGTCTTCAAGGACATCACGCCGCTCCTGGCGAGCCCGCGCGCGCTCCACATCATCCTCGACGGCATCGCCGAGCGCTTCATCGGCGAGCACATCGACGCCATCGTCGGCATCGAGGCGCGCGGCTTCATCTTCGGTGGGGCGCTCGCCGCCCGCCTCAACGCTAGCTTCGTGCCCGTACGAAAGCCCGGCAAGCTGCCGGCCTCGGTCGATCGCGTCGAGTTCCAGACCGAGTACAGCCGCGAGTCCCTCGAGATGCACAAGGGCAGCCTCCGCGAAGAGGCGCGCGTCGTTGTGGTCGACGACGTGCTCGCCACGGGCGGCACGGCCAAGGCCGCCGCCGACCTCGTGCACCTGCAGGGCGGCTACGTGATCGGCTACGCGTTCGTCGTCGAGCTGGGCTTCCTGCTCGGGCGAGAAAAGCTGCTCCCGGCGCGCGTCGAGAGCTGCATCGCGTACTGATTGCGCCAGAACGGGCCTTCGCGCCCCGCGGAGCACGCGAAGACTGGTATCGTGACCGCTGACTTTCCACGTCGGCGTGTTTTCGATGCTCGGGAGCGTCGCAAGTTTTCACGGCACCAGTCGCTTCATCGTCGAGGGTCGCCTCGGCGAGGGGGGCATGGGGGTCGTGCATCGCGTGCGGGACCTCGAGCGCGACCAGGTGGTCGCGCTCAAGACGATGACCCATCTCGACGCCGCTTCGCTCCTGCGGTTCAAGCGCGAGTTCCGGGCGCTCGCCGACATCAGCCATCCGAACGTGGTGCAGCTCTACGAGCTCTTCTCGGAAGACGACCAGTGGTTTTTCACGATGGAGCTCGTCGACGGCTGCGACCTGATCACCTGGGTGCACTCGTCGCCGTCCCTCCCCCCCGCGCGGCTCGCGTCCTTCCAGACCGGGGTCTCGCGGCGACCGAGCCGCGCGCCGACGCCCGAACACGGGACGCTGCCGCAAGGTGACATCGCGCCGACGCTGGTGGCCCCGCGCAACCTCTACGACCCCCTGCTCGAAGACGCCCTCACCGGGGCCCCCGAAGACGTGTTCGCCCCGCCGCGGGTCAAGGCGCGGTTCCTCGTGCGCGACGGCGCGCGGCTCCGCGACGCGTTCCGGCAGCTCGCCTCGGGGGTGCAGGCCATCCACGCGGCCGGCAAGCTCCATCGCGACATCAAGCCGTCGAACGTCATGGTGACCGCCGACGGGCGGGTCGTGCTCCTCGACTTCGGCGTCGTCGGCGAGTACTGGGCCAGCCGCCCGCACGCCGGCCGTGAACCCGGCGCCGACGAGTCCCTCGTCGGGACCCCGGCCTACATGGCGCCCGAGCAGGCGGCCTTCCAGCCGGCCACCCCCGCGTCCGACTGGTACGCGGTCGGCGTCATGCTCTACGAGGCGCTCACGCGCCGCATGCCGTTCGAAGGCGCGACGAGTGAGCTGCTCCTCGCGAAGCAGCGCCCCCTCGCCATTCCGCCCTCCGCGCTCGTCGACGGCATTCCGCCCGACCTCGAGCAGCTCTGCGTCGAGCTCCTGGCGATCGATCCGCAGACCCGGCCTTCGGGAGACCAGGTGCTCCGCCGCCTCGAAGGCGATCGATCGTCGCCGTCGCCCGCGGTCGTCGACGCGCCCTTCGTCGGGCGGCACGACCAGCTCCGCGACCTCCACGAGGCGTTCGACGCGAGCCTCGCGAAGGACTCCCCCGTCGTCGTGATGCTGGACGGCCGCTCGGGGATGGGAAAGAGCGCGCTCGCCGCGCGCTTCCTCGCGTCGCTCGCGTCGGTGCCCGACGTCCTCGTCCTCTCCGGGCGGTGCTTCGAGCGGGAGGCGGTGCCGTTCAAGGCGGTCGATCAGGTGGTCGACGAGCTGAGTCGCTGGCTCGCCCGCATGCCCGAGGAGGAGGCGTACGGGCTCCTCCCGCCGGGCATGCACTGCCTGACCCGCCTCTTCCCGGTCCTCCGCAACGCGCGCATCCTCGCCGAAGCGCCCGACTCCGGGAGCGATCAGGCCGACCCGCCCGAGGTCCGCCGCCGGGGGTTCGCCGCCCTCAAGGACCTCCTCGCCGCGATCGCGCAGCACCGGTCCCTCGTGCTCCACATCGACGACCTCCAGTGGGGCGACGCCGACAGCGTACAGCTCCTCGAGGTGGTGCTCTCGCCGCCCGCGCCTCGCCCGCTCCTCCTCGTCTGCGACCACCGCACCGAGCTCGCCGCGTCGAGCGACGCGCTCACGGCCCTCCGGCTCGCGCGCCAGCGGCTCTCGGGCGTGTGCGACTTCCGCGACGTTCAAGTGGGGGAGCTCTCGCGCGACGAGGCCGAGGAGCTCGCGGGCGCCCTCATCGATCGCGACGACCCGGCGGTGATCCGGACCATCGGCGCCGAGGCGCGCGGCAGCCCGCTCTTCGTCTCGGAGCTCGCGCGCTGGGCCAACGAGCGCCGCGACGTCCCGTCCACGGGAGGCGCCGGCGAAGGCGTCGCGCTTGAGCCGATGATCCTCGCCCGCGTCGCCGAGCTCTCCGACGACGCGCGCGCGCTCCTCGAGGCGGTGAGCATCGCGGGGGGCCCGGTGGAGCACGCGATTGCCGAGCGGGCCGCGGGCCTGAAGCCCGGCGGCCGAAACGCGGCCATCGCGCTCCGCAACGCGCGCTTCGTGTCCACGCGCGGCCTGCGCGACGACGACGTGCTCGAGACGGCGCACGACCGCATTCGCGAGACCGTCGCGGCGAGCCTCGACGCCGGGGCGCGTCGCGCGCGGCACCGGGCGCTCGCCGAGGCCATCGCCGCCTCGCGCCACGCGGACGCCGAGCTGGCCTTCGAGCACTTCCTCGCGGGCGGCGACGCGCCGAGCGCCCGGGCGTTCTCGCTGCGCGCGGCGGCGGCGGCCGCGGAGAACCTCGCCTTCCTGAGGGCCGCGGCGCTCTACCGCGCCGCCATCGAGCTCCAGGCCGCCGCGCCCGACGTCCTCCACGCCAAGCTGGGCGACGCGCTCGTGAACGCGGGCCGGAACGCCGACGCCGCGGACGCGTACATGGCGGCCGCGAGCTCCGCGCCCCGCCACGAGGCGACGGGCCTCCGGCGCGCGGCCGCGGAGCACTACCTGAAGAGCGGACGCGACGACCGCGGCATCGCGGTGCTCCGCGAGATCCTCGACGAGGTCGGCGTCCGCTACCCCGAGTCGCGCGAGGCCGCGATCGCGTCGATCCTGGTGCACGAGGCCCGCCTGCGCGTCGCCACGTTCGTGCCGCGCGTCCTGCGCGTCCGCCGCGCCCAAAGCCTGTCGCCGCGCGATCTCGCGCGCATCGACGCGGCCCTGTGCGGAGCGATGGGGCTCGCGCTCCACGATCCGCTGCGAGGCGCGGACTTCGGCCTGCGCGCGCTGCGCTTCGCGTTCGAGGCCGGCGAGCCGGTGCGCCTCGGCCGCGCGCTCGCCCTCGCTGCGGGCAACGCGGCGGCCCGGGGCGAGAAGGGCCGGCGCCGCGCCGATGAGCTGGTGCGCGCTGCCCAGCGCGTGGCGGCGCAAGTCGACGACCCGCACATGGACGGCCTGGCGGCCATCGCCGCGGGGCTGGTGCACTTCTTCCTCGGCGAGTGGCGCGCGGCGCAGCGGCGCATGAGCGAGGCCGACGCGATCCTCCGCACGCGCTGCCGCGCGGTCGCGTGGGAGCTCGCGCACGCGGAGGTCTGGAGCTGCAACGCGCTCATCCTGAGCGGCGAGCTGCGGAAGGCCTCGATGCGCATCCCGCAGGCGCTCGACGAGGCGCGCGCCCGCGACGACCTCTTCGCCGCGACCCACCTCGCCTACCCGGCCTGCGTCGCGCACATCGTCGCGGACGACGTCGACGCCGCGTGGCGCGTCGTCGTCCAGGCGGTGGCGACGAACCGCTCGACCACCGCGGCCTTCACCTCCGGGGAGTTCGGGGCGTTCATCTCGGCGTGCTCCGTCGAGCGCTATCGCGGCGACGGGCGCGCGGCGTGGCAGCGCGTGGAGCGGTCGTCCCCCGCGTACGAGGGCTCCGACCTCTCGCGCGTCGCCATCCTCCGGGCCTTCGCCTCGTACGAGCGCGGCCTCTCGGCCGTGTGCGCCGCCGCGCAGGGCCACGATTGCGCGCGCGCCCTGCGCGCCGCCGACCACTTCGTGCGGCGCCTCGTTCGCGACAAGCACCCGTACGCTCCCGCGATGGGGCACCTCGTCCGCGCCGCCGCGCAAGCCGTGCGCGGCGACGGAGGCGGCGCCCTCAAGGCCCTCGACACGGCCATCCCCCTCCTCGATGCCGCCGATTCTCGGGTACCTCGCGGCATGCGCGCGCTACCGCCGCGGGCAGCTCCTCGGCGGCGCCACGGGCCGGCAGGGGGTCGCCCGGAGCCGCGCGTTCTTCGAGGCCCAGGGGGTCAAGAGCGTCGAGCGGTGCGTGGCGATGAGCGCCCCCGGCTTCGGCGATTGAGCTAACGTGTGGGCCCACACATGGGCACGGGGCCGACCGCGCTCCAGCGGCACGTCGCGTTCTTCGATCCCGGGGGCACGGGCTTCGTCACGACGAAGCAGGCCCGCGCGGGCCTGCGCCGCCTCGGGGTGCCGTGGATTTGGCGGATCGTGCTCCCGACGATCATCTGTGGTTTTCTCGGCGATAGGACGAGCCGGCGGCCCTTCGTCGTGTCCGTGCCGCAGATCGCGCGCGGCAAGCACCCCTTCGACACGGGGGTGTTCGACGTCGCGGGCGACTTCGACGCCGGGGCCTTCGAGGTGCTGTTCGCCGGGCGCGACGCGCTGACGAAGGCCGAGATGCGCGCGGTCATCGCGGCCCGGGGCGACCGCCGGCCGCGCATGGGGCTCTTCGCCGGCATTCTGGGCCACCTGGTTCTCCAACCGGGAAGTGCAGCTTTTCTTCTGTCTCGCAGCCGATACCCACAAATGGGTCGACGGCCGGGCCGTCCCCGCCGCGCGGCGCGAGACGATGCAAGCGTTTTACGACGGGACGCTGCTCCCGCGGCTCGCGCGCCGCCGCCTGCTCGCCGAGTCGGGGTGCTTCT
Source organism: uncultured delta proteobacterium (assembly GCA_963797395.1). Lineage (GTDB taxonomy): Bacteria > Myxococcota_A > Polyangia > Polyangiales > Polyangiaceae > Palsa-1150. The sequence goes on along the minus strand of CAWCPA010000004.1, from coordinate 313,183 downwards.
GCCGCCGGGACTGCGCTGCCCCGGGACCCGCAAAGCGGGCCTCCTGAAGCCAGGCGCGCTTGCCGCAGGTCTCTCTGGAGTCGGGCGGCAAGCCGTGCGACTCTTCGCGACGCGATGAGGTTCGCGCCGACAACGTCCGGTCGCGTGGGGTCCACGCGCGGGGCGGCGCCGGTCCGGAACGTATCGCAATAACCCCTAGGCCCTCATCGAACCTTCGAGGTCGCGGTGCTGATCGCAGAACCCCGGTCGCTGCTCAAGACTCTCAACCCCACCTCGACCCGGGCGCTCGAGCGCGCGGCTAGCGCGTGCATCTCCGCGCGTCACTACGAGGTCACAGTCGAGCACCTCTTGCTCGCGCTCCTCGACGACCTCGAGAGCGACATCTATCGCATCCTCGAGCGGTTCGAGATCGACCCGGCCCGCCTGCGCTCCACGCTGCAGCGGTACGTGGGAGAGCTGCGGAGCGGCAACGCGGGCAAGCCCGTGTTCGGGTCCCTGCTGCTCGAGCTCGTGCAAGACGGGTGGGTGTACGCGTCCACGGAGCTCGGCGACCCGAAGCTGCGCTCGGGCGCGCTCGTGACGCGCATCGCGGCGGCCCCAAGCCGGTACCTGCCCTTCGAGCTCCCGGACCTCGAGAAGATCTCCCGCGAAGACCTCCGCAAGAACCTCCCGACCATCGCCGCCGCGAGCTCCGAGGCGGCCTCCATCCGCGCCGACGCCGCGGCGACCTCCGGCGACGGCGCCGCCCGCCCGGCCGGCACGTCGCTCGGCGCGGCCGAGGGTCCGCTGGCGCGCTTCACGCTCGATCTCACCGAACGCGCGAAGAGCGGCGGGCTCGACCCGGTCTTCGGCCGCGAGCAGGAGATCCGCAATGTCGTCGACGTCCTCGTTCGCCGCCGCAAGAACAACCCGATCATCGTCGGCGAGCCCGGCGTCGGCAAGACCGCGCTCGTCGAGGGCCTCGCGCTCGCCATCGCCGAGGGCAACGTCCCCGATCAGCTCAAGAACGTACACGTCCTCTCGCTCGACCTCGGCGCACTCCAGGCCGGCGCGGGCGTGAAGGGCGAGTTCGAGAACCGGCTGAAGGGCGTCATCTCCGAGGTGAAGGCCTCGCCGAAGCCCATCGTCCTCTTCATCGACGAGGCGCACACCCTCATCGGCGCGGGCGGCCCGCAGGGCGGCGGCGACGCCGCGAACCTCCTCAAGCCGGCGCTCGCGCGCGGCGAGCTGCGGACGATTGCGGCCACCACGTGGGCCGAGTACAAGAAGTACTTCGAGAAGGACGCGGCCCTCGAGCGCCGCTTCCAGCCGATCAAGGTGGAGGAGCCCTCCATCGAGATCGCCACGCTCATGATCCGCGGCCTCGCGCGCAAGTTCGAAGAGGCGCACGGCGTCGTCATCCAAGACGAGGCGGTCAAGGCCGCGGTCACCCTCTCCAGCCGCTACATCTCCGGCCGCCTCCTCCCGGACAAGGCCGTCGACCTGCTCGACACGGCGGCGGCGCGCGCGAAGATCGTGCGCGCGGCGCGACCGGGCGTCATCGACGACAAGCGCGCCGCCCTCGCCGGCGTGGAGCGCGAGCTCGACGCCTTCGACCGCGACTTCAAGGCGGGCCTCGCGATCGACGACGAGGCGAAGACCGCCGCGACGGCGCACAAGGAGCAGCTCCGCGCCGATCTCGAGAAGCTCGAGGCGCAGACCGCGCACCAGCGCTCGATCGTCGAGCGCATCGACACGCTCCGGAAGGAGAGCGCGGCGCCCGGCGGAGTCGATGCGACGGCATCGCAAAAAGACGAGAAGCGCACGGCCCTGCGCGCGGCCCTCGACGAGCTCAAGGCCATCAAGGTGGAGGACCGCCTCGTCACCGCCGACGTCGACGAGACGCTCGTCGCGACCATCGTCTGCGACTGGACGGGCATCCCCGCCGGCAAGATGGCGCAGGACGACGTGCAGAACGTCCTCAAGCTCGAGGAGCGTCTCCGCACCCGCGTGCGCGGCCAGGACCAGGCGCTCGCCGTCCTCGGGCGCGAGCTCCGCTCGGCGCGCTCGGGCCTCAAGCCGCCGCAGCAGCCCCTCGGCGTGTTCCTCCTCGTCGGCCCGAGCGGCGTCGGAAAGACCGAGACGGCCCTCGGCATCGCCGACCAGATCTTCGGCGGCGAGCGCTTCACCGTCACGATCAACATGAGCGAGTTCCTCGAGAAGCACACCATCTCGCGGCTCGTCGGCTCGCCGCCGGGCTACGTGGGCTTCGGCGAAGGCGGCCTCCTCACCGAGGCGGTGCGGCAGCGGCCCTACTCGGTCGTCCTGCTCGACGAGGTCGAGAAGGCGCACCCCGAGGTGCTCAACCTCTTTTACCAGGTGTTCGACAAGGGCACGCTGGCGGACGGCGAGGGTCGCGACATCGACTTCCGCAACACGGTCGTCATCCTCACGAGCAACCTCGCGACGGACCTCATCACCAGCGCCGCGATGCCCGGGCAGCCGCAGCCCAAGCTCGAGGACGTCATCTCGCTCGTGAAGCCCACGCTCTCGGCGCACTTCAAGCCCGCGCTCCTCGCGCGCATGACGGTCGTCCCCTACTACCCGATTGGCACCGACGCGCTGCTCGAGATTGTCGGCATGAAGGTGGGCGCGATCATCCGGCGCGCGAAGGAGGCCCACGGCCTCGAGCTCGTCGTCAAGACCGAGGTCAAGGAGGCGATCGCAGCGCGTTGCCGCGAAGTCGAGAGCGGCGCCCGCAACATCGACCACATCCTCCGGGGGACGGTCCTGCCGCTCGTGTCGTCCGAGATCCTGCGGCGCATGGCCGTGGGCGAGCCGCTCGAGCGGCTCGAGCTCGGCCTCGCTGCCGACGGCGAGATCGTGTGCCTCCCCGGGGGAGCGGCATGACGGAGCCACGTCGGTTCGCCCCAGGAGGCGCCGTCTTCGCGGCGCACACTCTCAGAGGCGCCGTCTTCGCGGCGACCATCACGTCCTTCGGTTGCGGCGGGGCCGCTTCCCCGCCGCCGCAGGCCCCGGAGCCACAGGAGTGCGCGCCGCAGAACGTGGCGATGACCATCGTCGCCTCGCCGGGCGTGAACCCGTCGGACGACGGCAAGGCGCGCCCGGTGCAGGTCCGCGTCTATCAACTCAAGGCCGACGCGCGCCTGCTCGAGGCGTCGTTCGAGTCGGTGTGGAAGGCCGACAAGACGACGTTCGGCGACGACCTCGTGAAGGTCGACGAGTTCTCGGTCTATCCCGACACGCGCACCGAGGCGACGTTCGAGCGCGATCCCGCCGCGAAGTTCGTCGCGGCGATCGCGCTCTTCCGGAACCCGCTCGGCCGTAGCTGGTGGACCGACTACGAGCTCGGCAGCCAGCCGCCCAAGGGTCAGTGCCTCCCGGCGATCGTGAAGTTCCCGGTCTGGGTGGACGCCGCGCGCATCGTCGACGGCTCCGACCACGTCGACGACAAGCCCGCGGGCGGCACGCACCAGACGCAGCTTCGGTTCGACTCGACCGGCACCCAAGACTCGAAGGGTGCGCCGTGAAGCCGCGGAAGCTCGTGTGGACCGAGGGGCTGTTCGTCACGCAGCACCACTTCCAGCAGCTCGATCGCTACCACGAGTGGCTCGTCTCCGAGCGCGTGAAGTCGGTGATGCCCTACGACTGGGGCGTCGTCGAGATCGAGATTGACGAGCACGCGCTCGCCGCCGAGCAGTTCAAGCTCACGCGCCTCGCCGCGGTGCTCCCCGACGGCACCCCGATCGAGCACGGGGAGGCCGTCGGCGATCCGGTGCCGCCCCGCTCGTTCGCCGGCGCCTTCCCCGCGCAGGCGCGCGCGCTCGACGTCTACGTCGCCCTCACTCACGAGATGGATCAGAGGCCGAACGTGGACCTCGACGGCACGGGCGCGGGGCAGCTCCGGTTCCTTCGCGAGCAGTCGTCGGTGCTCGACTACAACTCGGGCGCGGGCGAGCACACGGTGCAGCACGCGCGCCCCAACGTCGTCGTCTTCTTCGGCGACGAGCGGAAGGACGCCTTCGACGCGATCCGCGTCGCGCAGCTCGTCCGGTCGCCGACCGGCGTGTCGGTGCTCCGGGAGACCTTCGTGCCCCCGGCCCTGCGCGTCGGCGCGTCGTCGTACCTCGTCGGGCGCTTCCGCCGGCTCCTCACGACGCTCTCGGCCAAGCAGCGGGTCCTCGCCGAGTCGCGCCGGCAGCGCACCGCGGCGGCCGTGGAGTTCCAGGCTGCCGACGCGGCCAAGTTCTGGCTGCTCAACTCCCTTAACGTCCACATCCCCCCGATCGCGCACATCGTGGACCAGGGGAACAGTCACCCCGAGCGCGCGTACCTCGCGCTCGCGCAGCTCATCGGGACGCTGTGCACCTTCGCGGTCGACGGCGACCCGACGACGATCCCCAAGTTCAATTACCTCGAGCTGGGCGACGTGTTCGAGCCGATGTTCGAGCGGGTACACAAGCAGCTCGATGCGGTGCTCGAGGAGCGCTACGTCGAGATCCCGCTGAAGCGGCGCGAAGACGGGATGTGCCTCGGGCAGATCACCGACGCGAACCTCATGCGGTTCACGTTCTTCCTCGCGGCGAGCGGCAAGATGCCCGAGCAGCAGATGCGCGAGCGCCTGCCCCAGCTCACGAAGATCGCCTCGTGGAACCAGATGGGGGCCATCCTCAACACCGCGGTGAGCGGGGTCAAGCTCGACCTCGAGTTCCGCCCGCCGGCGTCGCTGCCGATCAAGCCGGGGGTGGTGTTCTTCCGTGTCGCGCGGACGGCCGGCTTCTGGAACGATATCGCCGGCACCGGCACGATCGCCGTCTACCAGCCGATCGATCCGCAGGCCATCGAGTTTCGCCTCTACGCCGTCGACCCGACGAACCTCCAATGACCACGCTCCTCACGAGAATGTACTGGGCGTGCGCCGACCCGCTGTGCCTCGCCAGCGAGCTCGCCTCGGCGCGCGACCTCCCCTCGCCCGACGTGCTCCAGCGGCGCATCTCGACGCTCTTCGATCAGATGCTGCAGAAGACCCGCGAGGCCGGCATCCCCGACGAGGACGCGAACGAGGCGCGATACGCGATCGCCGCGTTCACCGACGAGCAGATCTTCCGCTCGGCGTGGCCGGGGCGCGCGCAGTGGCTCGGGCAGCCCCTCCAGCTCCTCTATTTCAACGAGAACACGGCCGGCGAGAACTTCTTCCGCCACATGGCGTACCTGCAGACCCAGCCCCACCGGCTGCACGTCCTCCAGATCTTCTATCTGTGCCTCTCGCTCGGCTTTCAGGGTCAGTACGCGGTGCAGGGCGGCCACGCGCTCGGGCCCGTCGTCGAGCAGCTCGCGGCGCAGCTCGGAGGAGCGGCGGGCGGGGGTGACGTCATCAGCCCCCACGCCGAGGCGCGCGAGCGCTTTCGAGGTTCGATGCGGCAGGACGTCCCGATCATCGGCCTCAGCGTGGGCCTCTTCGTGATCGCCGTCGTGGTGTTCCTCGTCCTGCGGTTCCTCCTCTGGTACCAGGTCTCGAACGTCTCGCAGGATCTGACGAAGGCGATTCCGGTGCACACCGCACCCAGCAGCAAATAGGGGCGGGAACGACAGTCATGTGGGTCTGGCTCCTCGCCGTTCTTCTGGTCTCGGGCACGTGGGTCGGCGGCTACTTCCTCCAGTGGCCGCTCTGGCCGAAGGTCGCGGTCACGGTCGTCGCCGTCCTGGCGGTGATCGGGTACTTCGTCTGGCGGCGCGTACGCGCGTCCCTCAAGGCGCAGCAGCTCGAACGAGAGCTCCTGAAACAGGCCGAGCAGCAGGCCATGCAGGCGCGCCCCGATCGGCGGGGGGAGATCCTCGCCCTCCAGGTGCAGATGCAGAAGGGCCTCCACGCCCTCCGTCAGAGCCGCCTGGGCGCGAGCGGCAAGAGCGCGCTCTACACCCTGCCCTGGTACATGATCATCGGCCCTCCGGGCGCCGGCAAGACCACGGCGCTCAAGCACTCGGGCCTGGTCTTCCCGTTCGCCGACCCGCAGAGCGGCGGTGGCGTTCGGGGCGTCGGCGGCACGCGCAACTGCGACTGGTGGTTCGACGAACGAGGCCATCCTCCTCGACACCGCGGGCCGCTGGGCCGTGGAGGCCGACGACCGGGAGGAGTGGCTCGCGTTCCTCGACATGCTCAAGAAGTACCGGTCGCGCAAGCCGATCAATGGCGTGCTCGTCGCGATCAGCGTCACCGACCTGATGCAGGCGACCGAGGAGCAGATCGACTCGTACGCGAAGCGCCTCCGCGCGCGCTTCGACGAGATGACGACGCGCCTCCAGATGATCGTGCCCGTCTACGTCATGTTCACGAAGGTCGACCTCGTGGCCGGCTTCGTGGAGTTCTTCGGGGAGCTCTCGAAGACCGAGCGCGCACAGATCCTCGGCGTGACGTGGCCGCTCGAGGGCTCGCAAAAGCGCGACCCGGCGAAGGCCTTCGACGAGGAGTTCGACCTCCTGGTCGAGCGCCTGCACGCCCGCGCCTTGAAGCGCATCGTCGCGAAGCGGCAGGCCGAGGTGCGCCAGCGCGTGTACCTGTTCCCCCTGGAGTTCGCAGCGCTCCGACAGGGTCTGCGCGACTTCGTGCGGCTCCTCATGCAGCCGAACACCTTCCAGGAGACGCCGATCCTCCGCGGCGTCTACTTCTCGAGCGGCACCCAGGAGGGCAGCCCGATCGAGCGCGTCATCGGCGCGATGCGGCGCGCCTTCAACCTGCCCGGCTCGCAGGGGATGGCGCCACCCGCCACCGAGGCGCGCAGCTACTTCGTCACCGACATCTTCAAGCGCGTCGTCTTCCCCGATCAGAACGTCGCGTCGCGGACGCGCCGCGAGCAGAAGCGGCAGCTCGCGAACCGCATCGCGGTCGGCCTGGCGGTCGTCGGCATCGGCGGCGCGCTGGTGCTGCCGTCGCTCTACACGTTCGCGCAGAACATGTCGCTCGTGTCCGAGTCTCGGCAGCTCGCCGAGCACACGCAGAACATCGACTGGTCCGACAAGACGCCCTTCGTCGAGAAGGTGCACAAGCTCGACGCGCTCCACGCGCGGCTCGAAGACATCGACGGCTGGCGCAAGGACGGCCCGCCGCTCCGCATGCGGTGGGGCATGTACGCGGGCGACCGCGTGTACGACGCCCTCCGAGCCGTGTACGTCGGCAGCCTGCAGGCCCAGTTCTCGGAGCCCACGCGCATCCAGCTCGAGCGCGACCTCGCCTCGATAACGGCGGCGGGCCGGCTGACGCCGGAGCAGTACGGCGGGTACTTCGACCGGCTGAAGGCCTACCTCGAGATGGCCGAGCCCGCGCGCATCGATCACGACTGGCTCACGGCGACGTTGACCGACGAGTGGGCGCACCTCCTCGGTACGACCTCCGCGAGCGACGCGGCGGCGCTCCGCCCGCACGTGGGCCACTACGTGGAGCTCGTGCAGAGCGGCGAGGCGTCGCCCTGGAACATCGACAAGGACCTCGTGAACCGGGTGCGCACCGCGCTGAACCAGGTCTCCGAGGCCGACCGGTACTACAGCGCCCTCATCGGCGCCGCCAACGAGAACACCGCGCCCATCACGCGGCAGGGCATCTTCGTCGGCTCCACGTTCGCCACGTACCTCCAGTCGCGCACGAAGAAGGACGTCTCCGTGAAGGGCGCCTTCACCCGCCCCGGCTGGGAGACGTACGTGCGCGATCGGCTCGACCCGAGCCTCGCGTCCAAGTTCGCGAGCGATCGCTGGGTGCTCGGCGACACGGAGGAGAGCGGCACCGAGCACATGACGAAGATGCTCCAGGGCCTGCGCGATCGGTACTTCGCCGACTACCGCGCGGCGTGGGCCGACTTCTTCCGCGACCTCGATGTGCGCGCGCCCGCGAACAACGACGAGGCGCTCGCCGAGCTCACGTCGATGAGCGAGAACCCGGCGCCGTACGCCAAGCTCCTCGGCGTCCTCGCGGACAACACGCACCTCGAGCTGCCGCAGGGGTCCGCGCTCGCTCAGGCGGCGCAGCCGCTCGTCGACAAGCTCACGGCGCAGGCGCAGCAGAACTCCCTCTTCCAGACGATCGTGGGCGACGCGGGCGCGCCGCCCTCGAACAAGCGTTGGGTCTCGCCGGTGGAGTCGGCGTTCGCGCCGATGGTCAACTTCGCGGTCTCCGTCGGCGGCGGGGACGACGCGGCGCCCACGGGTCTCTCGCACTACCTCCAGCAGATCATCTCGAAGGTGATCGCGACGCTCACCGACATCCACGACGAGCAGACCGCCGACCCGCAGGTCGTCGACACGGTGTTCCGCGAGTCGCTGCGGAGCGCGACGGAGCTCGTGGCCGCGACGCAGAGCGGCTTCACGATGCCGCTCCTCCAGCCGCTCCTCCTCAACCCGATCCGCCGCGGCTTCCACGGAGTCCTCGTCGGGGAGGGCGACGACCTCGCGCACACCTGGTCGATCAAGGTGGCGCAGACGTTCCACGAGAAGCTCGAGGGCCACTACCCGTTCGTAGACTCGCCGCAGGACGCGTCGCTCGTCGACTACGGCGACTTCTTCCGACCGACCGGAGGCCTGCTCTGGGGGTTCTACAAAGACCACCTCAGCGACACGCTCGAGCGGCAGGGCGAGAATTTCGTGCCGGTCACCAAGCCGAACACGCCCATCTACACCGGCGATTTCGTGAGGTGCTACCAGCGGGGCTGGCAGATCACGACCGACACCTTCCCGGAGAACGGCGCCGACCCGAACATCGAGTTCGACGTGAACGTGCACTCTGTGAGCGAGACGGTCTCCGAGGTCGCGCTCCTCATCGACGGCGTGTCGCAGACCTACAGGAATACGCCCGAGGAGTGGCTGCACTTCTCCTGGCCCTCCACGGACCCGAAGAAGCGCGGCGCGACGCTGAAGGTGCGCGGCTCGAACGGACTGGCCGAGGAGATCACGCGGCCCGGCGACTTCGGGCTCTTCCGCCTGCTCGACAGCGCGAGCTCGATGGATCCCGGCGGCGGCAAGGGCGGCGTGACCACGGTCATGTGGACGCTCCAGTCGCAGAACGCGTGGGTTCGCATGGATTTCCGCCCGACGCGCGGGCAGCAGGCCTTCGCCGCGTACGCGCGCAAGAAGGACAAGCTGTTTCGCAACTACACGTGCCCCGACGGAATCGCGTCGGGAGTGCACTGAGGGGGCGGCGATGTTCTCGAGGGAAGGCCTCGCCGACGGCACTCCGCAGGTCCTGGTCTTCGGCAAGACGCCGCGCATGGGGGACTTCCTGCGGGTCGGCTTCCCCGACACGGCGGGCGAGGCGCTCGAGGAGTGGGTGCACCAGGGCCTCGCGGCCGCCGAGACCCGGCGCGCGCAGGCCTGGCAGCAGGAGTACCCCACCGGCTTGACGCACGCGTTCGTCTTCCGCGGGGCACGCGGCGCGCGGTCGCGAGAGGTCCTCGCCGGCGTGATCCGGCCCTCGGTCGACGCGGTCGGCCGGCGCTTCCCGCTGCTCGTGTACGCGCCGGCGATGCCGGCTCCCGAGCTCGCGTGGCCGCACGTGCTCCCGATGGCGCTCGGCGACTTCTTCGAAGCTGCGGCCATTGCGATCCATGACAGCGAGTCGATCGGCAGCGTGGCGGAGATGCGCGGCGCGCTCGGCCCGCTGGCCCCGCCGGCGCTCTCGCAGATCGAGCCGAGCGCGCGCGACTACCACGCATGGTCGATGCGTTCGACGCTCTCGAGCGTGTGGAGTGTGGTGTTCGGCGACGCGAACCCCTACATGCCCGCCCGGGCGGTCCACGTCATCGCCGACGCGCTGGCGCCCTTCCGCGGCGAGCCGATGGCGGCGACCAAGGTGGGGCTGCGCTTGCCCCTCGGGGCGGGAGGCGTCGCGTCGGCTCTCTTCTGGCTCGACGTCGTCGCCCGGCTGGCGCGGACGCCGCTGGAGGTCCGCACCTGCTTCTGGTCGTTCGACGGCACGAGCGGCTCGGCGATTGTACAGCTCGGAGACACCCCGGCAAGCACGCTGGCCGACCTCTGGGCGCCGGACCCCGACAGCGAGTACCTCTGCGACCTGACCGCGCCCGCGGGACCGGAGGCGGCCTCGTTCCTGTCCGCCTTGCCCGCGCACATCGCGGAGGCGCTGCACGCGCCGTACGTCAGCGTCCGCGATTTTCTCGACCGCCTACCCGTTTGACCAGGACCTGCCGATGCCGACTCACCGGGAAGAGATCGCAGCGAAGATCGCGCCGCTGCTCGCCCCGTTCGAGGGACCGAACCCCGCCGGTGCCGACCCGACGAACGACGACGACTTCGGCCGCCTGAAGGCCGAGATCGACAAGATGTCGTCGGTCGAGAACCTCGAGCCCCACTGGAAGGAGATGCGCGAGATCGGCGCGACCCTCCTGACGACGAAGGGGAAAGACCTACGCGTCGTCGGCTGGGCGGGCCTCGCGCGCGTGAAGCTCGAAGGCTGGGCGGGCCTCGCCGGCACGCTCGTCACCTACGACGCCCTCGCGCGGACCTTCTGGGACACGATGTACCCCGACGCGAAGCGCGCGCGCGGGCGCGTGAACGCGTTCTTGTGGCTCGCCGACCAGACCGCGAAGTCCGTGCAGGACCTCGCCGTGACGCTGGCCGACGGCGACGCGGTGCGCACCTGTGAAGAGGTCCTCAAGGACCTCGATCAGCACCTCGCCGAGAAGCTTGGCGATGCCTATCCGGGGCCCGGCACGCTGCGCTCGCTGCTGCGCGAGAAGGTCCGGGCCATCCCCGCCGCGCCGCCCCCCGAAGAGCCAAAGCCCGTCGCGCCACCCCCCTCGGCGGCCCCCGTCGCCGCCGAAGCCTCCCCCGCCCCGACCGTCGCGGCGCCCAACGCCGCCGACATCGACCGCTCCGTGAGCGAATACGGCAGCGCCCTGGTCGAGGCGGCGGGCATCATGCGCTCGAGCGACGCCACCCGCGCGCTCTCCTATCGGCTGCTGCGCTGGGGCGCCTGGCTCACCATCGAGCAACCACCGCCGGCCGAGCAGAACGCGACCCGCATCCGCGCCCCGCCCGAAGGCGTCATGAGGCGCATCGCCGGGCTACGCGACGCGCAGAACTGGCTCGGTCTCCTCAACGCCTGCGAGGAGGAGGCGGCGGCGTACGTTTTCTGGCTCGATCTCCACCGCTTTGCCGCCCTGGCGCTCGATCGCCTCGGCCCGAACTTCCTCGCGGCCCGCGAGGTCCTGGGCCGCGAGGTCATCGCGTTCGTCACGCGGCTGCCTTCGGTGCCGGGCCTCACGTTTGCCGACGGGACGGCCTTCGCGGAGTCGGCGACCAAGAGCTGGCTCGAGGAAGAGGCCAAGAAGTACGGCGGTGGTGGAGGCTCCGGCGGTCCGAGCGCCGCGAGCGCCGAGGACGAAGAGGTCGCAGCGCGGTTCGCCGAGGCCCAGAAGATGGCCACCGAGGGCAAGGTCGCCGAAGCGCTCGCCGCGGGGTTCGGCCTCGCCGCGCGCGGCGCCGACGCGAGGACGCGCTTCCGCGCCGGCCTTGCCGTGGGGAAGATGGCGCTCGACGGCTCGAAGCCCGATGTCGCACGGGCGCTCCTCGAGCGGCTCACCGAGAGCGCGGAGCACCACGACCTCGAGGCATGGGAGCCGGCCCTGTGCGCGACGCTCTATTCCTATCTGTTGACGGCAATCCGTGACACTATGTCCACGCAGGGTAGCCCACCCGATCTCGCGGTGAGAGAGCGGTCCGTCTTCGATAAACTGTGCCGGCTCGATCCGGCGGCCGCGCTAAAGTTTGCTCGCGGGTGACGGGGGAAACACAACCGAGGGAGATGCTATGGGCAAGGAAGGATTAGTCGCTCCGCAGGAACGCGTGAACATCACGTACAAGCCTGCGACGGGCAACGCAATGATGGAGGAGGAGCTTCCGCTCAAGATGCTCTTCATCGGCGACTACACGGGGCGCGCCGACTCGACGCCGCTCGAGGACCGGAAGCCTGTCAACGTCGACAAGGACAACTTCCAGCAGGTCCTCGCCGAGCAGAATCTCAATCTCTCCATGCAGGTTCCCGACGTGCTCTCCGAGGACAAGAACTCGCAGCTCTCGGTGAAGCTCAAGTTCAAGCGCCTCGGCGACTTCGGTCCCGACGCGATCGCCGAGCAGGTGCCGGAGCTGAAGAAGCTCCTCGAGCTCCGCCAGGCGCTCACCGCGCTCAAGGGCCCGCTCGGGAACGTCCCGGCCTTCAAGCGGAAGATCGCGGCGCTGCTCGCCGATGGCACCGCGCGCGAGAAGATCCTCGCGGAGCTCGGAATCAAGGAGTGAGGAGAAAGCCATGAGTGAAGAAGTGAAAGAGGCCGCCGCCCCGGCGGCCGCCACCACCACGGAAATCTCGCTCCTCGACGACATCCTGAGCGAGACGCGCCTCAAGCCGACGGACGAGGGTTACGACGTCACCAAACAGGGCATCGGCGTGCTCGTGAAGGAGCTCCTCTCGCCGAAGCACCAGGGCGAGAAGGTCGACAAGGCCTTCGCCGACGCGCTCATCGCCGAGATCGACGAGAAGATCTCGAAGCAGCTCGACGTCATCCTCCACCAGCCCGAGTTCCAGAAGCTCGAGTCGGCATGGCGCGGCCTCAAGTTCGCGGTCGATCGCACCGACTTCCGCGAGAACATCAAGATCGAGCTCCTCAACGTCTCGAAGGAAGACCTCGCGACCGACTTCGAGGACGCGCCCGAGATCACGAAGAGCGGCCTCTACAAGATCGCGTACACGGCCGAATACGGCACCTTCGGCGGCAAGCCGTACGGCGCCATCTTCTCGAACTACGAGTTCGGCCCGGGCCCGCAGGACGTGCAGCTCCTCCAGAACTGCGCGTCGGTCGCGGCCATGTCGCATGCCCCCTTCTTCGGCGCAGCCGGTCCCGCCTTCTTCGGCGACAAGGACTACATGAAGCTGCCGAACCTGCGCGACCTCAAGGCCATCTTCGAGGGACCGCAGTACACGAAGTGGCGCGCGTTCCGCGAGTCGGAGGACGCGCGCTACGTCGGCCTGCTCATGCCGCGCTTCTCGCTCCGCCTGCCTTACGGCAACAAGACGGTCCCGGCCAAGTCGTTCAACTACGAAGAAGACGTCGTCGGCCACCACGACCGGTACCTCTGGGGCAACGCGACGTACGCGTTCGCAACGCGCATCTCCGACAGCTTCGCCAAGTTCCGCTGGTGCCCGAACATCATCGGCCCGCAGTCGGGCGGCACCGTCGAGAATCTGCCCCTCCATCAGTACGAGGCGATGGGCGAGCTCCAGACCAAGTGCCCGACCGAGATTCAGATCAGCGAGCGCCGTGAGTTCGAGCTCTCCGAAGAGGGATTCATCTCCCTCACCTTCCGCAAGGACGCCGACAACGCGTGCTTCTTCTCGGCGAACAGCTGCCAGAAGCCGAAGACCTTCGGGCAGTCGCCGGAGGGCAAGGACGCGGAGCTCAACTACCGCCTCGGCACGCAGCTTCCGTACATGTTCGTGGTGAACCGCCTCGCGCACTACATCAAGGTCCTGCAGCGCGAGCAGATCGGCTCCTGGAAGGAGCGCGGCGACCTCGAGGCCGAGCTGAACAAGTGGATCGGCCAGTACGTCGCCGACATGGACTCGGTGAGCCCCGCCGTTCGCGGCAAGCGCCCGCTCCGTCAGGCGCAGATCATCGTCGAGGACGTGCCGGGCAACGCGGGCTGGTACAAGGTCGACATGAGGGTGCGCCCGCACTTCAAGTACATGGGCGCGTTCTTCACCCTCGCCCTCGTCGGCAAGCTGGACAAAGAGTAGTCGAGTCCAGGTTCGCCTGACACGGCGCGCTCCCTACGATGGGGGCGCGCCGTCTTCGTTTTGTGCAAGGGCACGTCAGAACTCCATGTAGCCGCCGGGCACGACGTAGGCATCGTCATGCGCCGCCAGCGTGAACACGCCCCAGCAGACGAGCTTCGATCGGCCGGCAAAGTCGATCGCACGCCTCACTGGACCCACCGGCGCAAGGACCGCGAGGTTCCCGCGATGTACGCCCCACGCGCCTGTTCCGTGCTCGAGGAGGGCCCGGTGCAGATCCTGACCGGCCGCGAAGCGATCGGGCAGGATGGCGACGCGAAGGCGAATGGGCTCGTCGCCCTGGGACTTCACGTCGACGTACGAGAGGTCGGGGCGCTCGTGCACGACGGACGTCTGGAAGCCCTGGTGCTCGAGGAAGGTGACCAGCGAGCTCTCGTCGAGCGACTTTTCCTCGGGCACGTTCTCGGGCACCGCGTGGCACACCTCGGGGCGCACACGGACGGCGCCCGTCGTGGGCACTTGCCAAAGGTAGGGATCCGACTCGCCCATGGTCGTCACGGGCGCGGAGGCGTGGGTGCTCCCGCACCCGGCGTTGAGGCAAACGAGAGAAGCGATGACCGTGAAGGGCCGCGCGATCGAAGTCATGGGGAGCGCTCGGCTTTCAAACTACCATTGTCCGGACCCCGGCGATAGGATCGCCGCCGTGCCGCGCACTCCCTTCAGCGCCTTCTCGACCCTTGCAACGCCGGCCCTCGCCCTCGCCCTCGCGACGGGCGGCTGCGGCGGCGGCCCCGGGCCGAACGCCACGCAGAACCGCGTCTTTTACCAGAACGGCGAGACGATGGCCGGCGGCGAGGCCGCACCGGCGATCGAGCGCGACTATCCGCCGCTCGACGTGCCCGAGAACCCGCCGATGCCGGAGTTCGTGGGCATCAGCCTGTTCGACGGGCTGGTGCGCTTCGCCCGGCCGCGCGCGTGGACGATCCGCTCGGCGAGCGCCCAGCCCGGGCAGCGCTTCGTCGAGTACGTGTCGCCGCACGCGTACGTCTTCGCGGTGTACGAGTTCGGCGAGTCGCCCGACGGCACCTGGAAAGACCTCGAAGGCAACTACGAGAGCAAGGCCGCGAAGGCCGGCGAGAAGTTCGTCGAGCAAGACGTGCCGATGGCGACCGCGAACGCCCAGGGCCGCGCTTACGTCGTCCGCAAGCAGGTCGATGCGGCGAAGGCACCGCTCGTGAACTACGCGAACGAGTACGTCCTCCGCGGCGACCACCGCGTCGTCCTCGTCCAGATCGTGCACCACGAAGAGCACCTCACCGGCGTCGGGGACGAGCTCCGTCACGCTCTACAGAGCCTCGAAGTTCACTAATCCTTCGACACAGAAGATTTCAAAACCGCCAGGACGCCGAGGAACGCCAGGGTCAGAGGATTCTCCAAATCCTTGGCGCCCGGCGGTCGATCTCTCCGTCTTCCGTCAGAGCGCCGCGTACGCGTCGCCGTCGCCCGAGTCCGAGAGGACGCGGGCCGTCGCGTCCTCGATGTTCTCGCTGAGGACGACGCGCCCGCGCATGGCGTTCTGTCCGCGGATCGGGAGGTTCGTCGTGACGCCGAGGCGCGCGCCCGGGTCGGCCCCGAGCCGGAAGCGCGGCGCGTTCCGCGTGTCGAGGACGACCTCGAGCTCGGGCTCGGTGTGCGCCGGCGAGAACTGCATGACCACGTTCCGCAAGAGCGCGTGCTGGCTGCCGCCCGGCATCAGCGACTCGTAGGTCGGGAAGTCCACCGGGCCGATGACGACGCGAAAGCGCCCCGAGCGGTCCGCCACGGTGCGGCCGATGGCGAGGTCTTCGCCGAGGGTGCAGTTCTGGCGACCGAGCTGGCACTGCTGGTCGGGCGGGATCTCCACGCGCCGCGCGATGAAGGGGGCGATGCTGATGTTCGCGCCCGGCAAGAAGCGCTCGAGCACGACCTGCAACGTGCGCGCGGGCCGCGTGCGGCCCCCGGCGAGCGGCGCGAGGGCCAGGAGGTCCACGGGGCCCAGGCCGCGCGCCGGGACCGCGCCCGACATGTCCACGCCCACGAAGGCGAGCATGCGGTGGCTGAACTTGTCGGAGACGTCGGACCGGTACGCGGTGTGGAACCGGTACTTCTGCCAGCTGCGGAAGAAGAGGCTGATGAGCCGGTGGTGGAAGAGATCGTAAAACGAGAGGAGCGACTTCTCGTCGAGCGACTCGGCGCGGAGCACGTCCTCGCTGAACACGGTGGCGAGGGGCGAGGCCGTCCCGACGAGCCCGAGGAAGGCGGTCGTCATCTCGATGCGCTCGACCCCGGCCGGGCTGTGGCCGATCTTCACGTCGACGACGTCGCTCGCGTGGAACACGAGGCTCGGGTCGTGGCGAAAGCGGACCGGCTCCTCCTCGGGCGGCCCGAGCTCCCCGACGCGCGGCGCTTTCGACGCGAGCCGGTGAATGAGCTGCACCGCCTGGAAGAAGCCGAAGCGCCTCCCGCTGCGGAGCAGCTTGTCTACAAGAGCGTCGTATTGCCGCTGCGAGGTGGCCATCGAAGCTCGATCTTGGAGCGGGTCCCGCGGAAGGTCGTGCGCGCGAACGAGTTGATCGAGACGTGCTCGGAGAGCAGGCGCTCGATCACGGAGCAGAAGAGGAACAGGTCGCCGTCGCCAACGAAGCCGTCTTCGTCGATCTCGACGTCGATCCCGACGCCGCGCACCGCCGCGCCGCGGTGGAGCCGCTCCTCGGCCCGGACCTTGATGTCGCGGAGGGCGGCGATCCGGAGCTCGTTGGCGCGCGCGGCCTGCCGGTCGACGATCGCGTGCAGGTTGTAGACGTCGAGGACGGCGCGGAGCACGTCGGGTTCGGCCAGAGAGCGCAGGTTCATCGCCACGTGGGCGACCGCGCGCCACTGGAGCTCCCTGCCGAAGGGCGGCGGCACGTGGGGCGTGACGGCACCGATGTTCGCGAAGGTGACGAACGCCGGGGAGCTCGACGTGTGCACGTTGACGTCGCCGGGGCGCAGGGTGCCGGCCACCGCCCGGTTCGTGGCCAGCAGATCGATCGAGATCGTCTCGTAGTCGAGCGCGGCGCCGCCACCCTCGGGCGAACCGAAGGAGACGTTCGTGTCGACGCCGTCGCCACGCACGCTCGGGGCGAGGTGCGTGGTGTAGAACCCGGCGCTCGACTCGTTCCGGGCGAATTCGTAGAACGCCGGGATGATCTTGCGCTCCAGCGACCCCTTGAGGATCGCCTGCACCTGCGTGATCGCGTACACCTCGCCGTGATTCGGCGGGAGACCCGCGGCGCGCACGAGGAAGCGCTCGCGCTCCGCGGTGAGCCGGATGGGCTCCGCGGTGGTGCGGAATACGTTCACGATCGGCACGCAGTGGAGGCGGACGTTCTGCGGCGTGACGCGCAGCGAGACGGCGAGCTGCCGCTCGAGGCGCAGGCACAGCGTGGCCTTCTGCGTCTCCTTGTCGAACTCCGCGATGCGCCGGAGGCCCTTCACGTCGACGAAAGAGAACTTCTGCGGGAGGACGTAGTACTCCTCGAGCAGGCGAAAGCCCGGGAACACGTGCCGCCCGAGGGGCAAGAGGCCCTCGTCTTCCTCGAAGCCCACGGGGCTCACGGCCGACGCGCCCAGCGAGAGCTCCCGCGCCGTGCCGCCCGCGGGCGCGCTCAGGACCACGTCGGTGAGCTGGCGGTTGGCCGCGAAGAGCAGGGCCGAGGCCACGCTCGGCTCGCCCGTGAAGTGGAGGCGGAGCACGTCGGGAAGCGCGTTCGCCAGCGGGGCGCCGCTCGTGCTGCGGAGCGCGATGGCGATCTGCTGTTTGCCGCCCGGAAGGAGCTCGAGGCGCACCCCCTCGATGGCGATCGGGCTGAGGGCGCACGCCATCGTCGATCGGAACGTGCATGCGACGCCGTCGACCGGCACGCTCGAGAACTCGGTGCCGGCGGGGACGACGTGCGTGTCGCGGAGGGCGTTGGCGATCGGCGTGATCTCGAGGATCGACGCGCTCGGCAGCGGCCGCACCAGGTGCGGGAAGAGGAGGAGCGCGACCGAGAGCACGAACTCGGGCACCTCGTCGTCGAGCTTCTGCCGGATGCGCCCCGTGAGGAACGCGACGCCCTCGAGGAGGCGCTCGACGTCGGGGTCGACGCCGCGGTCCGCGAGCATCGGCGCGAGGCTCGGGTACGCCATCGCGAACTCGCGCCCGAGCTCACGCAGGTACGCGAGCTCGTCCTGGAAGTACTTGTTGAACACGGCGCGTCGCCCTCGTTCTTTCTCAGCGGACGCTGAACTTGCGGGACGCGTCGAGGGTCGTCTCGAACTTGATCGTCTGCTTGCTCACGCCCGAGGAGATGCGCGCGCGAATCTCGAACCGGAGCGTGAGCTCTCCGTTCTCGCTCGGGATGTGGATGATCTGCACGCTCTGGAGGCGCGGCTCGTAGGACTGGATGGTGTGCTTCAGCGTCTGCGCCATCAGCGTGATGGCGTCGGGGAAGGCGTGCACCATCTCGCTCACGTCGGCGATGCCGTAGTCGGGTGCGGTGAGCATCGACCCCACGCGCGTGGCGCACATGTGTTCGAGGTTCAAGAGGATGCTGTCGCGCAAATCGCAATCCGACGCCGACTGCTGCGGACCGGCCATGTCGGGCCTGCGGATACGCGTGAGGAGTGTTCCGCGGGGGCCCTGCGCCATCGAGCGAATCCTTCGCGAGGCAGACGAGGCTTCGGGAAGTGCCCGAAACTCGAGAGGCTTCGCCCCGCCATCCGTTTGGACGACATGACTTTGTTCCCGACCATGGGCATTTTGCAAGCTGGAAGACACACCGCACCACGGCGGTTGTCGATTGTGGACCCAGCAGCACATCGGTTAGCCTCTCCACCGCGCATCACCCGCGGTGGCGAGCAGCGACGGCTGCCTAGCGATGCGGCCTCGCGCCGCCAACACTCCAGGAGCAACGCACGGTCATGGGCTATCAAGCACACATCTCGATCAACGCGACGAAGCAGGGGCAGTTCAAGGGGGAGGGCATCCAGACCGCTCGCAAGGACAAGTGGATGCCTGTCCTCTCCTTCGACATGGAAGTCGTGAGTCCGCGCGACGTCGCGACGGGCCAGGCGAGCGGCAAGCGCCAGTGGAGGCCCGTGAAGGTCGTGAAGGAGTGGGGCGCGGCCTCGCCGCAGGCCCTCCTGGCCTGCTCCACGAACGAGGTCCTCAAGAGCGTCACCGTCGAGTTCACGAAGACGAACGCGAACGGCCAAGAGTACGTCTACCAGACGCTCAAGCTCACGAACGGCACCATCTCGAACATCCGTCGCTTCACGGGCGCAGGCAACAGCGAGAGCTCTTCGCGCCACACCTCGGCGAACGACACGATGGAGCTCGAGGAGTGGTCGATGACCTTCCAGACGATCGAGGTCGACGACACCGACGGCAAGACCAGCTTCTCCGACGACTGGGCGGCGACCACGTGAATTTCGTCCGAACGATCCCAGTGGTCATCGCGACACTCGGAGCGTTCGCTCAGGGCTGCGCGACGGCGGAACCCCCGCACTTCGAAGACGAGGCACGGGGCATCGCCCCCGTGCCCGCCTGCGTCGTTTCGCTCGCGCCGCGGCCCCTGGCTCCTGGAACGGTCCGTAACCTCAGCGAAGACGAAGTCTGGCACGCGGTCTTTCCGCGGTACGACGCCGGGGCTCACAAGCTTCCCGTCGACGCGACCGCATGCACCGGGGAGCGCATCTTCGACGATCCCGTCTTCGCCGGGGGCACGCCGATCGCCACCCCCATCGAGGTGCACGAAGGCGACATCGTGTACGGCGCCGCCGGCGACCGCATGCGCATCGTCTGGCTGCCCACGCACCAGTGGCCCGACGGCAGCAAGGCCGGGCCGCTGGCGATCGTGCGGGCCTTCGAGCAGTCGGCGGAGGTCTACGCGATCGGTCCGTACAAGCGCTCGACCACGAAGCCCGCGTTCCAGATGGAGCGCCTCGGCTCGGAGCTCCTCGTGTCGGCCACGGACGACGGCTGCGAGGGGCATCCCAAGAGCGACGCGTGCACGAGCAGCGTCACGTTCTTTCTGTCCCGCTTCGGGCGCCTCGGGCACCTGCAGACGGTCACGACCCAAAAGCGCGCGTACGCCGTGGGCAACGAGCCCGGCGTGTCGGGCCAGCTCGAGTACGTCCTCACCGCCTCGCCCGAGTTCACGGCCGACGGGGTGAAGGTCTATGAGCAGGTGCTGACGAGCGACTCCGCGGGGCGCGTGCTGCACAAGACCGAGCTCGAACGGACGTTCGTCCTGCACGACGCGGCGCTCGAGGGCGGCCCCGACTCGCTTTGGGCGCGCGTGTACCCTTCCCACGCCGATGCGAAGGCCTCGCCCGAAACGCCGGCGGCCCCTGCCCCGTCTGCGCCGCGGGCCAACAAGCCGCGCTGATCCGGTTCGTCTTCGGGCCGCCGCCTCAGCGAAGGAGCGCCTCGAAGCGAGCGGCGAGCTCGGGGTCGGTCGCGAGGCGCGCGGTCCAGTGTTGGCTCGCGCGCAAAAACTCCGTCAGGGAGAGCCCGGCCCGCTGGAGCGCCGCGGTCATGTCCCCTCCCCGTTGGAAGAGCCGCATCGCCTCGGCGAACTGCTCGAAGGACGCGATCCCGGCGGTGCCGGCTCGCGCCTTCTGGGCGCGGGCCATGGCATCGGCGTAGGCGGCGAGGAGGGGCGGGACCTCGGTGTCGTCCGGGCACGGGTCGCTCGCGTCCGAGAGGCGGACGTGCCACGCGTCCTCGATCGCGTCCCAGCCCGACTCGTCGAGCCCGTGCCGGGCGAGCACCTCCTCGCGGTCCCCCGCTCCGTCCGCGATCTCCACGGCGATGGCCGCGTAGACCTCGATGTTGGACTCGGCGTCGTGCGCGTCGCCCATGCCGCCCGTGACGGTACCCTACCACCAGGCATATCCACGCGGGGGACCCACAGCGTCCTTGGAGTTGGGCCGCGCGGAGTGATACAACAATCTCGTGGCCGGCTGGGCAGGTTCCGGGGGACCGCCTGGTGGTGATGCCAGGTCCGCCGTGAGGGAGTCTCTTCGCGTCGCGGTCCTCCGCTGGCGCGATCGCCTGGCCGAACCCGACGGGTTCCGCAGGCACGGCCCCGCCATCCAGCAGGAGGCCATGGGCCTCCGCGGGCAAATGCAGGCGTGGGGCTGGGCCGAGTTCGCCGACCGCCTCCAGCGCATCGCGAACTTCGCGCTGCAATCGCCCGAGCACCTGCATACGGAGGTGAACGCGTTCGTCGCGACCCTCTCCTTCACCCCCCCGGGGCCCGGAGCCGCGCACGGCGCGGTCGCGGGCACGATGGTCATGTCGGCGCGGCCGACGCCGGGGGGGCCGGCGCCGCAGCAGCCCTCTCTCCCCCAGCCCGCGCCAGCCCGGAGCCTCCAGCAGCCGCTGCCGGCGCCCGGTGCCGGCGCCGCCGGCGGGGACAAGCCGAAGACCTTCTTCGGCCTCCGCGGCTTCGGCGGCCCGCGCGAGGCCCGCAACTCCTCGCAGAGCGGCGGGGGCGACTCGGTCCTCAACCTCAAGTCGCGCCGCCAGAGCATCTCGAGCAACCCGCCGGAGCTCCCCTGGCAGCCGCCCACCACCCGGTCGAGAGTCGGCGCCTCGACCACCGGGCGGCGCGTGCGGGCCAGCGGCTCGACGGCCGCCGCGGCCCCGGCCAAGTCCTCGACCGGCATGTACGCCCTCGCCGGCTTCGTCGCCCTCTCCATCGTGGGCGGCGGCGTCTACGCCTTCACGCGGCCGAAGCAGACGACCGACACGCACCTGGCCGACGCCGGGGCGGCGACCATCGCCGACGCGGGGCCGGCCGACTCCGGACCGGACGCCTCCCCGGTCGCGCAGATCACGGAGCTCCTCCACCAGGTCGGCCAGGAGTCGGACCAGCTCCGCTCGCTCATCGACGCGCAGGGCAGCTGGGCGGCCAAGTGCCTCGCCGACGCGACCCAGTGCGGCCAGGGCTACACCTCCAAGTCCCTCTGGGCGATGCGGCCCATCACGGCCGCCAACCTCGGGCAGAAGCTGCCCTCGGGTCCGCCGCCCACCTGGCTGGGCAAGATGGCCGTCCCCGAGGACTTCCCGCTCAAGGACAGCCCGTTCGTGAAGAGCGTCTTCGAGTTCAACGCGCGCACCGACGCCGGCCGGCAGCGCGTGCAGGGGATGCTCTTCCAGTGCAGCGCGTACGAGCAGGTCTTCGACATGACCATGCAGAAGTACAACGCGCCGCCGTGGCTCATGGCGGTGGTCTTCCAGGAGAGCGCGTGCAACCCGCGGGCGAAGTCCCCGGTCGGCGCGATGGGCCTCTGGCAGTTCATGCCGGAGTCGGGGCGGGCGTACGGCCTCAAGGTGGTCGAGGACGAGGTCGACGAGCGCCTGAACCCGCGCAAGGCGACCGAGGCGGCGATCCACATGCTCCACGATCTCCACGCAGAAGTTCGGCTCGTGGGACCTGGCGCTCGCGGCTTACAACCTCGGCCCGTTCGCCCTCGCCGTGCGCCTCGAGCAGGTCGGCGGCAAGGCCGGCTTCTGGGACCTCACCGACGCCAACCTCCTGCCGGAGGAGACCGCGCGGTACGTGCCGGCCATCGAGGCCTACGCGATCATCCTCGAGAACCGAAGGCGGCTGGGGCTCACGGGCGACGGGCCGCCCCTCGAGAGCACCGCCGAGGTGATCGTGAAGGAGAAGACGCGCTTGAGCTTGATCGCGCGCGCCGCCCACACGAGCACGAACAAGATCCGCGAGCTCAACCCGGAGTTTCTGCACGACACGATCCCCGAGGGGGAGCAGAGCGCGGTCGTCCCCGACTCCGAGGCGCACCGGGCTCAGGTCTTCCTCGACGCGCCGCCGAACGACGACATCGACGAGTGCGTGCCCGACACCTTCGATTGGGGCCACGACCGTTTCCCGACGAGCCCCTACGCCGCGAGCTGCCACCGCGACCAGTGAGCCCCGAAATGCGCCGGTTCCTCCACCTGGACGCCGCCGTCGCGCTACCCTGAGGGCGATGGCCACCGCCTACCGCGTCCGGTGCAGCATCGCATCGCCGCCCTCCGACCGGGAATGGACGCTCACTCAGCTTCCGATTCGCGTCGGGCGCAACGCGCTCAACCACTGCCAAGTGGTGCACCCTTACATCTCCGATTTCCACGCGGTCATCGAGCTCGTCGAAGGACGCCTCTGCATCCGCGACCTCCGGAGCCGCAACGGGTGCTACGCACCCTCGGGCGAGCGCATGGCCGTGGACGGCCCCGTGCCCATCGCGTCGACGAACAACACGTTCGTCCTCGGGCGCGCGGTGCGGATGCAGATCGAAGAGGTCCAGGGCGCGGCGGCCCCCATGGCCGTGCGGCCGGCAGGCGCGACGGGCACCGTGCTCGGCAACCAGATGGTCCTCCAGTCCGGCCTCGGCCCTCAGGGCGGCGGGCCGCGGCCCGCCGGCATGCCGGGCATGGGCGCCCCGGGAATGGGCGCCCCGCATCCGAGCGGGAACGTGCCCGTCGGCGCGGCGCCGCAGAACGTGCCCGGGGGCTATCCGGGCGCGGGGACCGGACCGCGCCCGGGCATGCCGTACCTGCCTTCGCAGATGCCCAGCCCGCAGATGCCGCCGCAGGCTCCGCCCGGCGGCATGCCGAGCGGCGTCCCCGGGGGCGGCTGGCCTCGCACGCCGATGCCGCGCGACTCGGGCCAGCAGCCCGTCGCGAGCAACTACCCCGCAGCGCAGCAGCCGCAGCCCTCTCCGTACGACCAGCGGCGGATGCCGGGCGCGGCGATCCCGCCGCGCGAGTCGGAGGGCGAGGCGCCCATGACGCGCCACCTCTCCATGTCGCTCGAGGTCCTCGCGCTCCAGGGCCTGCGCGAGCTCGGCTCGTCGCTCGTGGGCGGCGCGTCGATCGAGACGACGGGCGACATCGCGCGGCTCATCACGAAGCTCCACGACACGGTCGAGGTCTTCTGCCGGTGCTTCGTCCCGTTGCGCGAGGGCTACGCGCAGTTCGTGTCCTCGATGGATCTCCAGCGCGCGGCCTCGCAGCGCTCGTTCAACCGATCGGCCAGCGCGCTCCGCGTCGAGGCCGGCCGCGACCCCGCGATGCTCGCCGCGGCCCTGCTCGACTGGCGGAACCAGGACATGGACGCGCCCGACGCGGTAGCCGCGATCTTCGCGGACCTCATGGCCCACCAGGTCGCGCTCGTCGAAGGCGTGATGCAGGGCGCGCAGGCGCTCCTCGAGGAGCTCTCGCCGGAGAACATCGAACGGCTGGCGCAGCCCCAGGGGCTCTCGAGCGTGCTCGGGAAGTACCGCGTGCTCTGGCAGACCTTCCAGAAGCGGTACGAGGAGATGACGAGCGAGACGCGCACCTTCGAGCTCGTCTTCGGCTCCGAGTTCGCGTCGGCCTATCGCGAATACCTCGCGCGCCAGCAGCGAAACTCGAGCTGATACGGCCGCGGCGAGAACGCGACGCGAAGGCCGGAAGCAAACTCGTGGGCGGTGGCGAACCGGCGCCGCGGCTCGAATCGCACACGCCCGGCGAAACCACGGCTCGACGGCGCGAGGGAGCCACGGCGCGGCGTCGCGCAGGCTCCTGCGCTTCGGCCGCGCAGGCACGCCCGCCAGCATGGTGAACGTCACGAGGCCGAGCGAGAAGAGATCGGTCCTGCCGTCGAGGGCACCGCCTCGCTCCTGTTCCGGGCTCATGTAGCCGGGAGTACCGAGGAGCGTCCCCGCGTGCGTGGAGCCGGGATCGGATGCGCCCGGCGCCGACTGCGCGATACCGAAATCGAGAACTTTCACGAGGACGCTTCCATCGTGGCATTCGGCCAAAAAGAGGTTGTCCGGCTTGATGTCGCGGTGCACGATGCCCGCCGCGTGCGCGCTCTCGAGCGCGTCGCAGCACTGCGAGACGACGTCGATCACTTCGGGCGGTGAGAGCGCGCCCGCGCGCCGCACTTTGTCTCCGACGCTCTCGCCGCGAAGGAGCTTCCATCGCGATGTACGGCGTCCCGTCTTCGAAGGCGCCGCAGTCGAACACGTGAACGACGTGCGGCGACGAGACGCGCGCCGCCGCCTTCGCCTCGGCCTGAAACCATCGGCGCGCCCGGGAAGACCGGTGAAGACGCGGGGCGATGACTTTGAGGGCCACGGGCTGGCCGAGCCCCGTATGCGTGGCTTGCCAGACGGTGCCCATGCCCCCGGCGCCGATGACTCCATCGAGCCGATACTTTCCGGCAACGATGGCGCCGGGAGCGACGAGAGCCGAGGCCACGGGATTCGAGGTCCTTGCAGGTAGAGGGCCAAGGGATTGGGGGATCCCTAACCTCGCGACACTACGGGCCTCTCCGGCGGATTTGCCCGGCTTTTTCGCGGCCCGAAGTCCGGCGCGGATCGGCGCTCGCTTGTCGCGGGACAGGGTCGGGCGGCGGGAGCGTCTCTTTCGAGTGACCGGGCTGCGATCGCGCTCGCATTGGCACGCGCCCCCGAGGCCCCCCAATTCCGTGTCCGTCGCGCGTGTTGCCCGCTCGACGACGCACCTTCGCGTGGTATCGTGGCGACGGTGCGTTTCGAGGACGAATCTGCGCCTGCCGTCCGCAGCCTGCCCGCGGTTCCCGAGATCGCGGCAGTGGGCGATTTCGCCGTCCTCGGCGCCGACGTGGTCGAAATCGCGCAGGTCGCGCATTCGATCCGCACCTTCGGCGATCGATACCTGAACCGCGTCTTCACCCCGCGGGAGCTCGCGTATTGCCTCGACGGGGTTCGCGCGCCCGAGCCCCATCTGGCCGCGCGCTTCGCCGCCAAAGAGGCGGTCTTCAAGGCCCTCCGCGCCGGCGAGGTCCCCTTCGACTGGAGGTGGATCGAAGTGGACCGGAAGAAGGACGGCGCGTGCGGCGTGCGCCTTCATGGCGGCATGCGGTCGCTCGCGCACCGGCGCGGCGTCGGCCCCCTCAGCCTGAGCATGAGCCACGACGGCGCCTATGCCATCGCGGTCGTTCTCGGCGCCGCGAGCGCCCGTTCCTCGCTACTATCGAGCACCGGCCGCGCGTCCGGCGCGAGCCCTCGGAGATCCCACGGACGATGAGCGACCAGATTCGTACGATCCTCAAAGAGCACGGCCGTCTTTCGGTCGACCCGACGACGCTGCAAGACGACGCGGACCTCTACAAGGCGGGCATGACGTCGCACGCCAGCGTGAACGTGATGTTGGCCCTCGAGGCCCAGTACGACATCGAGTTCCCCGACCGCATGCTCAAGCGGAGCGTCTTCGAGACCATCTCCGCCATCCGTGAGGCCGTGAGCGAGCTCACGGCCGGCAAATAGCGCCGCCCAGAATCGGGGATCCCTTGAGCCAAACCGAAGCCACGAATCTCGAGACCGTCCGCGCCATCGCGTCCCAGGTGGCCGGCCCCGCGGCCGACTCCGTCGATCGCGAAGGCCGCTTCCCGCAGGAGGCGGTCGCCGCGCTGAAGAAGGCGCACATGCTGAGCGTCTTCGTGCCCAAGAGCCTCGGCGGCGCGGGCTGCGGCATGCTCGAGCTCGCGAACATGTGCGAGGCGCTGGCGACGCACTGCTCGTCGGCCGGCATGGTCTTCGCGATGCACCAGATTCAGGTCGCGTGCATCGTGCGCCACAGCGGCTCGCAGGCTTTCTTCCGCTCCTACCTGGAGGAGCTGGTCGAGAAGCAGAACGTCATCGCGTCGGTCACGTCCGAAGTAGGCGTCGGCGGCGAGATGCGCACGAGCCTCTGCGCGGTCGAGAGCAAAGGTGCCGACCGGTTCTCGCTCGTCAAGGACGCGTCGACCATCTCGTACGGCGGCCAGGCCGACGACCTGCTCGTCACGGCGCGCCGCGCGCCGGACGCGGCGAACAACGACCAGGTGCTCGTCCTCGTCCGCAAGGCCGACTACACGCTCGAGAAGAAGGGCGAGTGGGACGCGCTCGGCATGCGCGGCACGTGCAGCCCGCCCTTCAAGATGACGTCGAGCGGCCACCCGGATCAGATCCTCGGCGAGCCGTTCTCCGACATCGCCAGCCACACGATGGTCCCCTTCTCGCACATCCTCTGGGCGAGCTGCTGGCTGGGCATCGCGTCGTCCGCCGTCACCCGCGCGCGCGCGTTCGTCCGCATGCAGGCGCGCGCCAAGCCGGGCACCACGCCGCCGGTGGCGCTCCGCCTGGCCGAGGTCGCTAGCACCCTGCAGGCGATGCGCAACAACGTCGACCAGGTCGCGCGCGAGTGCGAGACGCTCATGGCGTCGCAGACGAGCGGGACCGACGTGCTCTCGTCGATCGCGTTCGCCCTCAAGATGAACAACTTGAAGGTGTCGTCGTCGCAGCTCGTCGTCCAGATCGTCCAGCAGGCGCTTCTGATCTGCGGCATCCTCGGATACAAGAACGACTCGAAGTTCGCCGTCGGCCGCCATCTGCGGGACGCGCACTCCGCGGCGCTCATGGTCGGCAACGACCGCATCTATGCGACCAACGCGTCGCTGCTCCTGGTCCTCAAAGACGACTGAGGCGACAATGGGTCAAGGCTTCTCCGCGCAATCGCTCTACGACGACCTCGTCGCCCACAAGCTGATCATCCCGGTTGGGGTGCAGGGCATCTTCGGTCGTGGCCACGTCTTCGAAGACGTCCTCCGTCGCTTCGACGCGCTCATCTCGAAGATTCGCAGCGGACGACGGCGCCCAGGTCATGGCCTTCCCGCCCACGCTCGACCGCAAGGTGTTCGAGAAGAGCGAGTTCCTCGACTCGTTCCCGCAGCTCGCGGGCAGCGTCTTCAGCTTCTACGGCAACGAGCGCGAGCACGCGTCTCTGCGCGAGGCGGTGCACGAGGGGAAGCCCTGGGAGCAGTGGCAGAAGATGACCGACGTGGTGCTCACGCCGGCCGCTTGCTACCCGGTCTACCCGAGCTTCACCGGGACGATTCCCGAGAAGGGGCACCTCGTCGACATGCAGAACTGGGTATTCCGGCACGAGCCCTCGCCGGAGCCCACGCGCATGCAGGCGTTCCGCGTGCGCGAGTTCGTGCGCGTCGGCGGGCCCGATGTCGTCGTCGACTGGCGCGACATGTGGCTCAAGCGCGGCGTGGAGCTCCTCCAGTCGCTCGGCCTCCCGGCCCGGAGCGACGTGGCCAACGACCCGTTCTTCGGGCGCGGCGGCCGCATGCTCGGGGCCAATCAGCGCGAGCAAAAGCTGAAGTTCGAAGTGCTCATTCCGGTGATCTCGGAGGAGAAGCCGACGGCTTGCTGCTCCTTCAACTACCACCAGGACCACTTCGGGAAGATCTTCGAGATCAAGACGCCCGACGGCAACCTCGCGCAGACCGCGTGCCTCGGCTTCGGCCTCGAGCGGTGCGTGATGGCGCTCTTCAAGACGCACGGCATGGTGCCGGCCGAGTGGCCCACGAACGTGCGCGCCAAGCTCTGGCCGTGAGCGCCGACACGCGCGTCTGCGCGTTCGCTCCCCTCGATCCGCAGACGTACGTCCCTCACGAGCTCCATCGCTCCGAGCGGGCGTGGACCGAGTCGAATTGTTACATCGACGTCTGGGTCGAGGTGCTGCACGCCCTCGGCATGGATCCGTACGCGTGCCTGCCGCACGTCATCCCGGTCGACTTCGAGGGCGACCAGTGGACGTTCTTCAAGCCGTCGCACGACGACCTGACCGCGCTCTACGGGCTCGACGTGCACGAGCTCAACGTCTGGCGGCCGCTCATCCAGAACACTCGCGAGATGCTCGCGAACGGCAAGATCGTGCTGAGCGAGGTGGACGCGTTCTTCCTCCCCGACACGGCGGGCACCGACTACCGCGCGCAGCACACGAAGACGACCATCGGCATTCAAGACCTCGACATCGAGCGCCGGATGCTCGGCTATTTCCACAACAGCAGCTACCACCGCCTCGAGGGGCAAGACTTCGCGGGCATCTTCCGGCTCGACAAGCCGGCAGACCCCACCTACATGCCCTTCTTCGCCGAGTTCGTGCGCATCGACCGGCGCAAGAAGCTCGACCCGCGCGAGCTCCGCGCCGCGTCGGTGGCCTTGCTCGCCAAGCACCTCGCGAAGCTCCCGCAGACGAACCCGATCGCCAGCTTCTCGACTCGGTTCGGAACCGACTTGCAGTGGATGTTCGCCGAGGGCCTGCCCGCGTACCACGCCTGGGCGTTCGCCACGCTGAGGCAGCTCGGCGCCGCGTTCGAGCTCGCCGGGGCCTACGTGAAGTGGCTCTCCGCCGGCGACGCCGGGGCCGGCCTCGAGGCCGCCGCCGCGAGCTTCGACTCGATCTCGGGCGCGGCCAAGACGCTCGTCCTCAAGACCGCCCGCGCGGTGAACACGAAGAAGCCCTTCGATCCCCTCCGGCATCCTCGGCGACGCGGCGGGCGCGTGGGAGTCGGCGACGACCCAGCTCGTCGACCGCTTCGGGACCGCGGGATCGCCGGCGCGATGAGCGCGGCGGGGGACCCAGCCGCCGAACCTCCCGCGCGGCTGCCCGTCCTCGACGGCATCCGCGGCCTCGCGATCGCGACCGTCGTGATCCACAACGTCGGCAACGCCCAGTGGAACGGCGCGACGCGGCTCCTGAAGGGCGTGTACTTCGTGCACGCCCTCGGGTGGATTGGCGTCGTCGTCTTCTTCGCGCTCTCGGGCTTCCTCATCACCACGCGCCTCGCCGAGGAGCGCGGCCGGGGGGCGCTGCGTGCGTTCTGGATCCGCCGGGCGCTCCGCATCTTCCCGCTCTACTACGCCGTGCTCTTCGCGCTCACGGTGGTGGTGCCCGCGCTGGCGCCGTCCTGGGCGCCCGAGCACGCGCTCGAGAGCCGCGCTTCGTACTGGCTCTATCTCGACAACTGGGTCGCGCCCTATCACGGGGAGATCCCCGCGTTCGCGCACTTCTGGTCGCTCGCGGTCGAAGAGCAGTTCTACCTCCTCTGGCCCCTCCTCGTTCTCCGCACGAGCGACCGCGGCGTCCTCCGCGCGTGCCTGGCGCTCGCCGTCGCCGCGTTCGTCGCGCGCGCCGCGATGCGCGCCCTCCACATGCCGCCGGGCACGGTCTACGAGTTCACGTTCGCCCGCATGGACGCGCTCACCCTCGGCGGCGCCGCCGCGATGATCGTGCGGCACGGCGAGTGGCGCGCGCGCGTCGCGCCTCACCTGCGGGGCGCGTTCGCCGCCTGCGCCGCCGTCTTCGTCATTCTCTGGCCGCTCACGCGGGGGTTCAACCGCGAGGACCCGTGGGTCCAGACGATTGGGTACGCGATGCTCGGGGTCTTCGCGACGGCGCTCGTCCTCGAGGGCGTGTTGCGCCCGACGGGGCGCGCGTGCCGGCTCCTCTCGGCGCGGTGGCTTCGCTGGCTGGGCAAGTACAGCTACGCCATTTACGTCT
This sequence comes from uncultured delta proteobacterium, assembly GCA_963797395.1. Classification (GTDB taxonomy): domain Bacteria; phylum Myxococcota_A; class Polyangia; order Polyangiales; family Polyangiaceae; genus Palsa-1150. The sequence continues at coordinate 282,962 of CAWCPA010000004.1, read as the reverse complement.
TCCACTTCCCCATCGCCCGAGCCTTGACCCCCTTTTTCTCTGAAGCTATCAACTGCGGCGCGAACCTTCGTGCCCTCGCCGCGTTAGCGGGCCTCGAGTCGGCGGTGGCGGTCGGTTCCATCGCGGCGGCCCTGCTCTCATGGAGGCTGCTCGAGCAGCCGGCGCTCCGCTTGAAGGGCCGGTTCGCTCCGCCCGATGCGCCGAAGGTGTCTCCGGGCATCGCCTCGGCCTGAGGTTCCTGCTCGCGGAGTCGATGCGACGGCATCGCGCAAAGGAGAGAAGGTCGAATGGCTCGGGTTCGCAGCGTCGGGGGGACCCGCAGCGCTCTCCTCTCGCAAGGCTGGCAGGTCGCGGCGGCCCCCTCGGGCTCCGTCGCGGACGCCGCGTCGCTCGCGGGAGCGTCGCTCGACTGGTGCCCGGCGTCGGTCCCCGGAACCGCGGCGTCCGCGCTTCGCGCGGCCTCGCGCTGGAACTTCGAGGACCGCGTCGATTTCGACGCCTCCGACTGGTGGTGGCGCTGCGAGTTCTCGGCCGCGGAGACCCTCCCGGAGAGCGTCCGCGCGCTTCGCGTCGGGGGCCTCGCGACGATCGCGCAAGCGTGGCTGAACGGCGAGCCCCTCCTCCAGAGCGACAACATGTTCGTCGAGCACGACGTCGTCTTGCCCGCGCTCCTCGCGAAGAACGAGCTCGTCGTGTGCTGCCGCTCGCTCGCGGGCGCCCTCAAGGCCCGCCGGCCGCGCCCGCGATGGCGGACGCGCCTCGTCGAGGCGCAGCAGCTCCGGTGGATCCGCACCGCGCTCGTCGGCCGCATCCCGGCCTGGTCGCCGCCCGCGGCCCCCGTCGGGCCGTGGCGGCCCATCGCCCTCGAGACGCGCACCCGCCTCTCGGCCGTCCGCGCGGATGTCCGGCCGCGCGTCGAGGGCGGCGCCCGACTGGTCGAAATCGCCCTCTTCGCCCAGGTGGTCGGAGGGGGTCCGCCCGAGGGCGTGGTCGCCCGCATCGGGAGCGTCTGGGCGGCGCTGGAGGTGACGGAGGCCGCGCCGGGCTCCTTCGTGGCGCGCGGCACCGTCCAGGTGCCCGGCGCGGAGCTCTGGTGGCCTCACACCCACGGCCGCCAGCCGCGCTATCCGCTGGAGATCACGGTCTCCGTCCGTGGGGAGCCCGTCGGCATCGACCTGGGTCCCGTGGCGTTCCGCGATTCTCGTTTGCACGACCGCCGGGGACGACTTCGCGTTGCGAATCAACGGGGTCGACGTCTTCTGCCGGGGCGCCTGCTGGACCCCCCTCGACCCCGTCTCTCTCATCGGGCCCGCCGAGGCCTATCGCGGCGCGGTCGAGACCGTCGCTGCGGGCGGCATGAACATGGTCCGCGTCTGCGGCCCGTTCTTCTACGAAGCCGACGAGCTGTACGAAGCTTGCGACGAACGGGGCGTCCTCGTGTGGCAAGACTATCCGTTCGCGAACATGGATTACCCGGACGACGACCCCGTCTTCCTCGCATCCGTCGAGTCCGAGGCACGGGGCTTCCTCGATCGCACGCAGACCGCGGCAAGCCTGGCGGTCCTTTGCGGAAACAGCGAGGCCGAACAGCAGGCCGCCATGATCGGGGCCCCCCGCGAGCTGTGGCGCTCCCCCCTCTTCGGGAAGACCCTCGCGGGCCTGAGCGGCGACGTGCGTCCGGACGTGGCCTACTGGCCCTCGACGCCCTCGGGCGGCGCCCTCCCCTTCCACTCCGACACCGGGACGGCCCACTACTTCGGTGTCGGCGCGTACGAGCGGCCGCTCGAAGACGCGCGCCGCGCCGGGGTGCGGTTCGCCACCGAGTGCCTCGCGTTCGCTAACGTCCCCGACGAGGCGGTGGTGGACGAGCTGATGAAGGCCGGCGGCGCCCCCCCGCAAGACCCCCGGTGGAAGGCGCGCGTGCCGCGCGACAGCGCCGCCGGCTGGGATTTCGAAGACGTTCGCGACTGGTACCTGCGGGCCCTCTTCGGGCTCGACCCTGCGGCGGTCCGCTATGCGGACGTGTCGCGCTATCTCGCGCTCTCGCGGGTCGTGACCGGAGAGGTCATGGCGGCGACGTTCGCCGAGTGGCGGCGCGCGGGCTCCGGGTGCCACGGGGCCCTCGTGTGGTTCCTGCGCGACCTGTGGCCGGGCGCCGGGTGGGGCGTGCTCGACTCGTACGGGCGCCCGAAAGCGGCTTATCACTACATGCGGCGGGCGCTCGAGCCCACCGCGGTGCTCCTCGTCGACGAGGGGCTCAACGGGCTGGACGCCCACCTGCTCCACGACGGGCCGGAGGCGATCGACGCCGAGCTCCAGGTCGCGCTCTACCGCGAGGAGACCGCCGTCGCGAGCGGCGCCCGGGCGGTCCGGCTCGAGCCGCACAGCGCGTCGGTCGTTCGCGTGGCGAGCCTCTTCGAGCACTTCACCGACGTGACGTACGCCCACAGGTTCGGGCCTCCGGCGCACGACGTGTCCGTCGCGACGCTCATCGAGCGCGCGCAGACCGGGAACGTCCCGAAGGTCCAGAGCGAAGCGTTCCACTTCCCGGGCCTTCTCCCTTCGCGGCAGGAGACCGACCTCGGGCTCGAGGCCGTGGCGATGCCCGTGGAGGGGTCGGCGGCGTGGAAACTCAGCCTTCGCACGCGGTGCTTCGCCCAGTCGATCGAGCTCACCATCAAGGGATTCGATCCGAGCGACAACTACTTTCACCTACGGCCGGGAGGCACGCGGGACATCGTCCTCCGCCCGGTCGCGGCCTCGAGCGCGAAGCCGCAAGGCTCGGCGCGAGCGCTCAACGGCGTCACGGCCTCGAAGATCGAGGTCCGGACATGAGCCACCGCTTGAAGGCGCGCCACACCACGAGGGGAATCTCGTGACCGCCCGTGAACGGCACCCACGTCACGTCCCACCCGGCCTCGCCGAGCTCGGCCTGGAACGATTCTGCCGAGGCGAACGAGAGCTCACGGTCCATGCTGCCGTGGCTCACGAAGACGCGAAGGCCCTTACGCGCACGAAGGAGCGGTCGCCACGCGTCCGCCGCGATGCGCGCGCCCGAGAAGAGCGCGAGGCCGGCCACCTCTCGGTTGCAGCGAAGCACCCAGTCGCACGTGAGCATCGCGCCTTGCGAGAAGCCGCCGAGGACGAGGGGCCGACCCGCGAGCTCGGCCGCGAGCTCGGCGAGCTTCGCGTCGACGCACGCGCGAGCCGCCGGCAAGCCGGGCGGGTCGGCGTCGGAGATGTCGCCGGGCATCCCATCGGGACCGCGGTTTTTCTCGACGTCTACGGCCCACCAGGCCTTGCCGCGCATCCCCGTCGCCCTCAGGTCCTCGGGGGCTTCGGGGAAGAAGAAGCGTGCACTCACGGAGAGCGAGCGCGCGAAGGGGGCGAGGTCATCCGGCAGGCCGTCGAACCCGTGGAGGAGCACGACCGCCGGCTCGAGCGTACCGTCAGTGCGACTCGTTTCTTCGGTACGCATGTGACTATCCCGCCGGGTAGCATACGAGTAAAGGAGCCTGGGGCACATGGCTCAGAGTCCTCTGGTCGATAGCATCGGCGCGATCGGCGCTACACCGGTGGCCTTCGGGCCGGCGGAGCGGGCGCTGCTCGGCTTCTATCACCCGCCCGAGGGCTCGGCGCAGGGCATCGGGGTCGTGCTGTGCAACCCGCTCGGCTACGACGCGATGTGCACCCACCGCGCCTATCGGCATCTGGCCGAGCGGCTGGCGGCGCGCGGCGTCCCCGCCCTTCGCTTCGACTACTACGGCTCCGGCGACTCGGCGGGCGAGCCCACCGAAGCGCACCGCGTCGACGCGTGGCTCGAGAGCATCGACGCGGCGGTGAACGAGCTTCGCCAGCGCGCGGGCGTCGGCTTCGTGGCGCTCTTCGGCGTGCGCTCGGGAGCGCTCCTCGCGGTGGCATCCGCGAAGCGGAACAACGTCGAGGCCCTCGCGCTCTGGGCTCCGGTCGCGAGCGGGCGGGAGTTCGTGCGAGAGCTCCGGGCCTTCCGGCTGATCAAGCGGCAGGGCGACGGCATCGCGCTGGCCCCGCGCAGCGGCGGCGAAGAGGCGGCCGGGTACTTCTTCGACAAGGAGACCGTCACGAGCCTCGCGGCCATCGACCCGCTCCGCCGCAACGAGCACGTCGCGCGCCGCGCGCTGTTCGTTCCTCGCGACGACCTGCCGGGCAACGAGGGCGCGCTCGCCGCGCACCTCGAGAAGTGCGGCGCCGAGGTGCGCACGTCGGTCGAGCCCGGGTACGCCGGGATGATGCGCGACCCGCAAGACTCGGTCGTTCCGAGCGCGACGCTCGAGAAGATCATCGACTGGCTCGTCGAGCCGAACTACCCGCGCGCGCGTCCCCGGGCGGCCGCCGACACCGCGCCGGCCGTCTTCACCGCCGCGGGGCCCGCGCACAAGGGCACGGTGCGCGAGCACGCCGTGCAGTTCGGCGCGGGACGACGGCTCTTCGGCATCGTCACCGAGCCGGTCGAGCGCTCGGTCCCGGCGTATCGCCCCGCCCTCGTGTTCCTGAACGTCGGAGCGAACCACCGCGTCGGGCCGAACCGCATGTACGTCGCGATGGCGCGCGACCTCGCGGCGCAGGGCTTCACGTGCTTCCGGTTCGACGTCGGCGGCCTGGGCGACAGCAAGATCGCGCCCGGAGCCCGGGAGAACCGCCTCTACTCCAAGGACTCTGTGGGCGACGTGAAGAGCGCGATGACGCTCCTCCGCGAGACGCGGCACGCCGCGCGCTTCGTGCTCATCGGCCTCTGCTCGGGCGCGTACCTCGCGTTCCACACCTGCGTCGAAGACCCGCGCGTCGTCGGACAGGTGCTCATCAACCCGCAGACCTTCGAGTGGAAGGAGGGCGACACCCTCGAGCTCTCCACGCGCAACAGCTTCCATTCCACCCGCTACTACCTGCGCTCGCTCATCAGCCCCGTGACGTGGAAGCGCACGCTCAAGGGCGAGGTGCACGTAAAGAAGGTCGCGCAGGTGCTCCGCCAGCGCCTCGTGGCACGCACGAGCATCCTGGTGAAGAACCTCGCGGCACGCGTCCGCAGCCAGAGCGAGCCGCTCACCGAGGTCGCCCGCGCCTTCCGCACCATGTCGGATCGGGACGTCCAGTCGCTGCTCGTCTTCAGCTTCATGGACGGTGGGCTCGACATGATCGAGAAACACCTCGGCAGCGAGGCCCGCAAGATGCGCGGCCGCGCCAACTTCCGCCTGCGCATCATCGACGGCGCCGATCACACCTTCACGCCGCTCGACTCGCAGACGAAGGTGCACGACCTCATCTTGAAAGACTTGATCTCGCGATTCCCCTGATTCCCTGATTTCCCCCTTGATGAGAGCAGGAGTCCTTTGAACGGAACGTTCAAAGGACGGATGCTCCCAAACTAGGGCAAAATTAGTTCCCCACCGGCGTACCGCCGACCTGCCGCGTACGAAACGTCGTACTGTGCGCGCGCTGCGGCGGCACCGAGGTCGGCCATCCCTTGGTGCCGGTGAGTCCGAAAATTGGTTTGACCCGGAGCCCTTCGAGCACCTCCGCATGTGGCCCGTACGAGCACGGTTGTTAGAGTTCTTTCTGTGAGGGTTCCACGCCGCCGCGGCGTCTGGAGGACCAGTGGAGACGCTACATGATCGATGCGCGGGGTTAGACGTTCACAAGGACACGGTCGTGGCCTGCGTACGGATCGCTACCGGGCGGTCGGCGCAGCGGGAGGTCAAGACCTTCGCGACCACAACCAGCGGGCTTCTCGAACTGCACGACTGGCTTCAAAGCGACGCGGTCACGCACGTCGCCATGGAGGCCACCGGCGTGTACTGGAAGCCGGTCTGGCATCTGCTCGAGGACAGCTTCACGCTGATCCTCGCCAACGCCAGCCACATCAAGGCGGTGCCGGGCCGCAAGACGGACGTCAACGACGCGACGTGGATCGCCGATTTGCTGGCGCACGGATTGATCCGCGCCAGTTTCGTCCCGCCCACGCCGATCCAAGAGCTGCGCGACGTGACACGCGCGCGCAAACAGCTAGTTCAAGAGCGAACGCGCTACGTGCAGCGCATCCAGAAGGTGCTCGAAGACGCCAACCTGAAGATCGACAGCTTCATCACCGACTGCTTGGCAAGAGCGGTCGCGCGATCCTCAACGGCCTGGTGGAGGGCTACACCAGCCCCGAGGTCCTCGTGAGCCTCAGCACAGGCCGCCTGAAGGCCAGCCGTGCGGAATTGCTCGAGGCGCTTCGCGGCCGCGTGACCAAGCATCACCGCTTCATGCTCAAACTGCACCTGCGCCAGATCGACCAGCTCGATCGCTCGGTCCAGGAACTGGAGGCGCAGGCGCGAGAAGCCACCGCGTCCTTTCGCCACCGAATCGAACAGTTGACGGCCGTCCCCGGCATCAGCGAAACGGCGGCGTCCGTATTGCTCGCCGAGATCGGGACGGACATGAGTGTCTTCCCGTCGGCGGCGCATCTACGGTCGTGGGCCGGGATGTGCCCCCGCAGCGACGAGAGCGCCGGCAAGCGACAGTCCACGCGACTGCGCCACGGCGCCCCTTGGCTCAAGGCCACCCTCGTTCAGATCGCCTGGCCGGCTGCCCGAAAGAAGGACAGCTACTTCCGTGCGCTTTTTCTCCGCCTCAAAGCGCGCCGGGGACCCAAGAAGGCCATCGTCGCTGTCGCCGCCTCGATCCTCACAACCGTCTACCACTTGCTTCGCGACGGCACCGTCTACGAAGACCTCGGTGCAAGCCACTTCGACGCGATCAATCGTGACCGCGCCGCCAAGTCGCTCGTCCGTCGCCTGAACGCTCTCGGCTTCGACGTCGACGTCCGGCCCGCGGCTGCCTGAACGTCACGGGTTTCTTGTAAGAGCTGGCCGTCTTCCGAAGGAACGACGGTCGCTCTAGTCTAGGAGGATTGCAAAATAGAAAACGGAAAAAGGGAGAAGGAGCCGCGGCTCCTCCTCCCTTTTCCTTGCGGGTCTTCGCTGACCGTGACGGTACGCGTCAGGACACGAAGGGGGCGCGGCGGGCGACGAAGTGGAACCAGTCGACCCGGTGGGTGTCGTCGCCCGGGGAGACCCGGTCGCCCCGGCGGCTCTCGAACGCGATCGCGTCCGGCTCGTACCCCTCGCTCGCCAGCTCCTCGAGCTGCCGCTCGAGCTTCGTGTAGTGGACGATGACGCCGTAGTGATGAGCGCTCAGCGGGGCGACCGCGTAGCCGGGACCGATCTCGCCCAGGTCTTTGATGCGGCGCCAGTGCTGGTAGTTCACCGGGGCGCTGACCACCTGCTCCATCACCTGCTGCATGATGCGGAGCGGGTTTTTGGTCGGCCAGAGGCGGATGCGCCACGGGCGCTCGCGGAACGACGGCCCGTCGATGTTGAGCGCGGAAAAGACGAACAATCCCCCAGGCTTCAGCACCCGGCGCACCTCGCGGAGCACGACCTTGCGGTCGGCCGCGGGCACCGCGTCGATGCCGTTGAAGGCGAAGTTCACGAGGCCGAAGTGGCCGGCCGGGTACCCGGAGAGGTCCCGCGCGTCGCCGTGGTCGATCTGGATATTGGGGAAGCGCTCCCGCGAGAGCTCCACCATCGCGGGCGAGTAGTCGAGGCCCCGGTAGTCGCTGGCGAGGGGCGCCAGCATGGGGATCGTGCGGCCCGTGCCGACGCCGAGGTCGAGGATCGGCGTGCCCCGGACCTTCGGGAAGACCAGCTCCATCGCCGCGCGCTCGCCCGGATCGGTGAAGTTGCGGACCCCGTCGAGATCACGCTGCGACTCCGCCGTCGCCCACGTGGCCTGGTTCAGAATGTTCTGCTCGATCGCGGGTTCCATCATCGCACTTGGGCACACTAATCTTACTTGTTGGAGTGTCAACTCACAATCGACCTCGTGATTGCGGATCGACTCGACGTTCGCGCGCCACGATCGAGGCTGACTCGAACGCTCACGCGCCGACGCATCGCGAACGGTCGATTCGACATCGGGCGATGCCTTCCCATCGACCATGTGACGTTCCCGATCCCGATGCGTCCCCGGTCGGAGCCGATCGACCACGCCGCCCAGGACCGAGAAGAAGCCTCTTGCCGACATCACGTTTCGCATCGCCCACCACGGCTTTTCCGATCCGGCAATGGAGCGCGCGCTTCCACGCAGCATCTCCTTGCCCTTCCGGAGAACGGTCCGAGCCCCGGGCCGGTTACGCTCGGTCCGCAAGGCGCCGCGTCTTCGCTTCGCTCTCTCGCTCGCGTCGAGCCTTCGACAGGCCGGGCGGATGGTTAACGCCCCGTGACTCGCCCTCGTGTGTCGCGACGGTGTCCACGCGGCTCTCCGGCCACCGCGCACCGGTCTGCTCAGCGCGACGGATGGCCCCGGCCCCCGGAGGCTCGCCGGGCTCCATCCGCCCTTGCACGGCGGGACCGGAGCGTGAGCTCGAGCGGACCGCTTCGCGCGCTCGCGCTGGTCGCGCGGCCGCTCGCGCTCCGGACTCCACACTTCAACCCGATCGATTCATGATTGCCTGCTCGGTTCTCTTGTCTGTCGCTATCGGCGGGTCCATGTATCGGTGGATATGCCCTGGCGATGGAAAGGCTGGCGGGCTCCGCTCGTCGATTTCGCCTCAGGTCGGGTCGGCGACGTCCTCCTCGTGTCGATGCGCGAGGTGGCTGACCTCGTCGGCTACTGCGCGCTCTACGAGTTCGAGGACATCGCGGTCGACACGACGGGCGCGGAGGTTGCCAAGATCATCGAGTTCGACGCGCTCGACGTCTCCCGCAAGATCTACAAGCTGGCGCGCTACGTCACGGGCTCTTCGCGCGTCGCCGAGTCGGTGCGGCCCACGGGCGCCCCGCTCGAGCTGAAGAAGGACTACGACCTTTTCCTGCCCGTCTTCGACCACCCGCACGAGCTCTTCGCGCTCAACGCGATCGAGGGCTGGCGGCGCCGCAGCCGCTTCGCGGCCGCCTATCTCTGCGAGGCGTGGGCCACGCTCCTGCCGGCGTACCTGCTCGAGCTCCTCAAGCCGTTCGACCACGTCTTCGTGGGGGTCAAGAGCTCGGTCGACGCCGTGGCCGAGGTCACGGGGCGGCCGTGCTCGTACCTGCCGATGGGCGTCGACGCCCTCGGGTTCTGTCCGTTTCCCACCGCGCCGCACCGGTCGGTGGACATCTGCGGCATCGGCCGCCGGTCGCGCGTAACCCACGAGAGCCTCCTTCGCTTTTCCAACGAAAAGGGGTGGTTTTATTATTACGACACCACGCGCGCGGGGATTCAGGGTTCCACGCAGACGGTCACGTTCCGCGTGACCAACCCGCGCGACCACCGCCGCCTCCTGTCGTCCCTCCTCAAGCGCAGCCGGTACTTCATCGCGAACCGCGCCTGGGCGGATCGGCCCGGGCTCACCGGGGGGAACGACGAGAATCGCGGCTCGTTTCTACGAGGGCGCCGCCGCCGGGGCCGTCATGGTCGGCGAGGCCCCCGACACCGACGACTTCCGGGCGCAGTTCCCCTGGGCCGATGCCGTCACCCGCATGGCCTTCGACGCGCCGCACGCGGGGGAGGTCATCGCGAGGCTCGAGGCCGACCCGGAGCGGGTCGCCCGCATCCGCCGGGCAGGCGTCGTCCACTCGCTCCGCCACCACGACTGGGTGTACCGCCTCCGCCGCGTCTACGACGTGGCCGGCCTGCCGCCCTCGACCGGCATGCTGCGGCGCGAGGGCGAACTCCGGAGGGTGGCCGACGCGATCGACTTCACCAGAACAGTAAGTCATATTGCCGTTTGAGCGCCTCGCGCGACAGCGCGAATCGCTCCGCGATGGCCGGGCCCGTCCCGAAGTTCCCCCAGAAGCCGATGCGCGACGCGCGGCCTCGCGCGTCGGTCACGGGCGCTTCCGCCGGAGCTCCCCGTCCAGGAGCCCACGCTCCTGCAGACCCTTCACCGTGCGGAGGCGGTGGTACCGCGGCCCGTCGAACTCCTCGCGGGTCATGCCGGCCTCTCGGAACGCCCGGTGGAGCTCCTCGATGCCTCGCCGCAGCGTCCACCGGGGCACGTAGCCCGGGAGCTTCTCCTCGGCCTTGCGGAAGTCGACGCGGTAGTTGCGCGTGTCGGGCGAGGCCCCCGGGGCGAACGACACCTGGCTGTTCGGGACGACGTCGGCGACGAGGTTGGCGACTGCGCGAATCTGGTAGTTCTCGGCGGTGCGGCCCACGTTGAACGCCTGGTCGTGGATGGCCTCCACGGGCGCCGTGAGGCACGCGAGGAACGCGGCGTTGATGTCGCGGATGTGGACGAGCGGCCGCCACGGGCTGCCGTCGCTCTGCAGGAGCACCTTGCCGGTCGTCAGCGCCGCGCCCACGAGGTTGTTCACCACGATGTCTGCGCGGAGGCGGCGCGACACGCCGTACGCCGTCGCGTTCCGCAAGTACACCGGTGAGAAGCGCCGGTCCGCGAGCCCGGCGAGCTCCTGCTCCACGAGCACCTTCGACTCGCCGTACGCGGTCACCGGGTGGAACGCCGCGCGCTCGTCGAGCTGCCCCGCGCCGCCCGCGCCGTACAGGCTGCACGACGACGAGAAGAGGAAGCGGCGCACGCCCGCGGCCTTGGCGGCCTTCGCGAGGCGCACCGACGCGTGCAGGTTAATGTCGTAGGTGATCTTCTTGTCGAGGTCCCCGAGCGGGTCGTTCGATAGCGCCGCGAGGTGGACGACGGCGTCGAACCCCTCGCAATGGCGCGGCTCGACGTCGCGCAGGTCGACGTCGACCGACGGCACCTCGTCGGGCGGCGCCGCGAAGTCGCACTCGTCGAAGAGGCCCGTGTCGAGCCCGACCACCTCGTGCCCGGCCCCCCGGAGCGCCGGCACCATCTCGACCCCCACGTACCCTCGATGTCCCGTGACGAGCACTCTCATACGGTTGCCTCGTGTCTACTTCGGATGTTGGTGTTCGCTCGCTCGAACTGGAGCGTCGCCTAGAGCGTCACCTTGCGCGCGTGGAAGGCCTCGGCGCGCGCCTCGAGCGCGTTGCACTCGACGCCGCGCAGGCTCATGAGCCCGTGGAAGGTGTCGGGGCGAAACCAGGTCCGCGAGAGCTGCGACGCGAAGTGCCGCATGAGGAGCTCCACCTTGCGGTCCGCCACGGCGCGCGTGAGCGGCACGAAGACGTTGGGAGCCCCGAGGTCTCCCTCGTACTTGGGGATCTCGTACTCGAGGATGACGTGGTCGCGGAACGTGTTCCACGCGAGCTCGGCGACCAGCCGGTGGTCCTGGTGCATGTCCGTGCGGTGGTGGCAGAAGACGACGTCGGGCTCGAACTCGCGCCGCGTCGCCTCGAAGAACTGCTTGATCTCCATCCACTGCGACGGGAAGAAGCTCTCGCGAAAGGCCTGCACCGCGACCCTCGCCTCGCCCGCGCCCGCGAGGAAGTCGCGCGCGCTCGCCCGGGCCTCGCGCTCGCGCTCGCCGCCGGCGGACAGCACGACCCAGTGGACCGCCGACCCGGGCCGCTCGGCGAGCAGCCGCAGCACCGAGCCGCCGCAGCCAATCTCGACGTCGTCGCTGTGCGCGCCCAGGCAGAGGACGCGCACCGGTCCGCCCGCGCGCCCAGCCAGACCGAGCGGCATCATTCCACGACCTCCGCCTCGGGGATCGGGACGATGAACTTGGCGCCCCAGCCTCGCGCGTGGGAGAGCTGCGAGAGGATCTCGTCCTTGAGGTTCCAGGGGAGGACGAAGATGTAGTCGGGGCGCGTCTCGTCGATGCGCGACGGCGGGAAGATCGGGATGTGCGTGCCCGGCAAGTAGCGGCCGTGCTTGTACGGGTTCCGGTCGACCGTGTAGTCGATGAAGTCGGTGCGAATGCCGCAGTAGTTGAGGAGCGTGTTGCCCTTTCCCGGCGCGCCGTACCCCACGACCTGCTTGCCCGCGCGCTTCACGTCGACGAGCACGTCGAGGATCTTCCTCTTCGTCTCCCGGACCCGCTCCTCGAAGCCCAGGTACGTCTCGAGCTTCTCGTAGCCGGCCCGGCGCTCGCGCGTCCGGAGGGCCTCGAGCCGCTCGGTCGCCGGCCTCGTGGCGTCGCCCGCGTGCCGCGCGTAGACGCGGAGCGAGCCGCCGTGCGTCGACAGCTCCTCGACGTCGAAGACCTCGAGCCTGTGGCGCCGGAAGATCGTCTCGATGCTGAGGAGGGAGAAGTACGAGAAGTGCTCGTGGTAGATGGTGTCGAACTGGTTGCCCTCGAAGAGCCGCATCAGGTGCGGGAACTCGAAGGTGATCGTCCCCTCGTCCTTGAGGATGAGCGGGAGGCCCGCGACGAAGCCGTTGATGTCGGGGACCTGCGCGAGCACGTTGTTGCCGAGCACGAGGTCGGCCATCCTCCCCTTGGCGCGGAGGTCGCGCGCCATGCCCTCGTCGAAGAAGGCCACGGCCGTCTCGACGCCGCGCTCGCGGGCCGCCCGCGCCACGTTCGCGGCCGGCTCGACGCCCAGGCAGGGCACGCCCCGCTTCACGAAGTACTGGAGGAGGTAGCCGTCGTTGCTCGCGAGCTCGACGACGAGGCTGCGGTCGTCGAGCGACAGCCGCTTCGTGATCATCGAGACGTAGTCCTCGGCGTGCTTCAGCCAGGCCGTGGAGTACGACGAGAAATAGGCGTACTCGGTGAAGATGTCCTCGACGCGCACGTACTGGGAGAGCTGCACCAGGAAGCACGCGCGACAGACCTCGACGCGAAGCGGATAGAAGGGCTCCATCCGGTCAATCTCGCCTCGGGTCGGGAAGGTCTCGCAGAGCGGCGACATGCCGAGGTCGACGACGACGTCACTGAGCTCGGCTCCGCAGCATCGACACGATGTAGTTTGCACCCACGAACTTCTGACCCCCCGACATTCGATCCGCAAGACCTCGAGCGGGCCGAGGCGCGGCGAAAATCGGCCCGGGGACGCACCTCGAGCGCAGAGTGGCGATCGAGGCCGCGCGCGAGGCTCCGGCCTGCTTGACCGCTCGGCGCCGCGCCGTAGCGTCACGGGGCGTGCACTTCACCGCGACCAAGCTGGCTCCCGCCGTCGTGTTCAATCTCGAGCCGCGCGCCGACGAGCGGGGTTTCTTCGCGCGAACCTTCTGCGAGCGCGAGCTCGCCGCGCACGGGCTGCCCTCGCGCTTCCCGCAGTGCAACCTCTCGCGGAACCGCCGCGCGGGCACGCTGCGGGGCATGCACTACAACGCTCGCCCGCACCGCGAGGCCAAGATCGTCCGATGCGCCGCGGGCGCGATCTACGACGTCATCGTCGATCTGCGGCTCGACTCGCCCACCCGCTTCGAGTGGTGCGCCGTGGAGCTCACCGCCGAGCGGGGGAACGCCCTCTTCGTCCCCGAGGGCTTCGCGCACGGCTTCCTGACGCTCACCGACGGCGCGGACGTCCACTACCACATGGGCGCGGAGCACCACCCCGAGGCCGCGCGCGGCCTGCGCTGGGACGACCCGCGCTTCGCGATCGCGTGGCCGGGCGCGCCCGCGATCGTCTCGGAGCGCGACGCGAGCTACGCCGACTTCGACCCGCGGGCCTTCGATGGCTGAGCGGCGCGAAGGTCGAGCGCCGGTCGACGACGACGGCGCGGCGATGATGGCGCTGGTCGAGGACCTTTACCCCCTGTGCCGCAGCATCACCGGCGACGGGGTCCGCGCGACGCTCGCGACGGTCTCGCGCCGGCTCCCCTCGCCGCTCACCATCCACGAGGTCCCGACCGGGACGAACGTCCTCGACTGGACCGTCCCCAAGGAGTGGAACGTCCGCGACGCTTGGATCGCCGACGCCTCGGGCCGGCGCGTCGTCGATTTTCGCGCCTCGAACCTCCACGTCGTCGGCTACAGCACGCCCGTGCGCGCGCGCATGTCGCTCGCCGAGCTCCGCCCGCGCCTGCACTCGCTGCCCGATCAGCCCGACCGCGTGCCGTACCGGACCTCGTACTACGAGGAGACGTGGGGCTTCTGCCTCTCGCACCGCACGCTCGAGTCGCTCGCGGAAGGCGAATACGAGGTGTGCATCGACTCGGCGCTCGCGCCGGGATCGCTGACTTACGGCGAGCTACTTCTGCCGGGTACGACGGACGAAGAAATCCTGATCTCCACGCACGTCTGCCACCCTTCCCTCTGCGACGACAACCTGACCGGCATCGCGGTCGCTGCCTTCCTCGCGCGGTCGCTCGCGCGGGAGCGCGCCCGGCGCTGTGGGGTGCGCCTCCTCTTCGCGCCTGGGACCATCGGCGCGATCACCTGGCTCGCCCGGAACCGCGAGCACGTGCACCGCGTGCGACACGGGCTCACGCTGACGTGCCTCGGCGACGACCAGCCGTTCACCTACAAGCGGACGGTGCGCGGCGCGGACGCAGTCGATCGCGCCGCGGCGCACGTGCTCGCCGCGAGCGGCCTTCGGCACCGGGTCATCGACTTCTTCCCGTACGGCTACGACGAGCGCCAGTACAACTCGCCGGGCTTCCGCCTCTCGGTCGGGTCGCTCATGCGCGGGCGGCACGGGCAGTTTCCCGAGTACCACACGTCCGGCGACGACCTCTCCTTCGTGTCGGGGGCGCGTATGGCCGAGTCGCTCCGCGTGCTCCGCGCCGTCGTCGACACGCTGTCCCGGGACGCCACGTACGTGAGCCGGGCCCCGTACGGCGAGCCGCAGCTCGGGAGGCGAGGCCTCTATCGCGCGATGGGCGGCTCCGATCTGCCCGACCTCCAGCTCGCGCTGCTCTGGGTGCTGAACCTCTCCGACGGCAGCTACTCGCTCCTCGACATCGCCGAGCGGGCAAAGCTCGACTTCCGGGTCGTGCGCGCCGCCGCCGACCTCCTCGTCGACCACGCGCTCCTCGCCGAGAAGACCGAGAAGGCCGAGAGGCCGCGCCGCTGAGCGGGTCAGCGGCGCCCGAACACCGGCTTCGAAGCGGGGCCGACGAGGTGCTTCGCGACGCCGTCCTGGAGGGCGCGCGCGTAGACGCCGAGCGCGCCGTCGAACGCCTCGACCGTGCGGTCGACGTCGGCGTCGCCGTGCGAGTAGCTGACGACGAGCGAGGGCATCAGCACCCCGCGGCGCGCCGCCTCCTGGAGGAGGAGCGTGCGGAACGCCTGCGAGGGCCGCTCGTCGGGACCCCGGGTGCCGAAGAGGAGGTTGCACGGCCGGCCGCCGACCTCGATGTACGGCCCGAGGCCGTGGCGCGCGATTGCGGCCCCCACGCCCCGCGCGAGCCGCTCGCCCTGCTGGTAGAGGTGCTCGATCACCGGCTCGCTCCGGTACACGTGCATCGTCGCGACCGCCGCCGCGAGGCCGGTGATCTCGGCGCCGTGCGTCGTCGAGAGCAAGAAGACGTCGTCCTCGGGCCGCTCGCGGCTGCCCAGCCGCATGAGCTCTCGCTTGCCGCACAGCGCCGAGACCGCGAAGCCGTTCGCGATCGCCTTGCCGAAGGTCGAGAGGTCGGGCACGACGCCGTACACCTTCTGCGCGCCGCCGACGCCCCAGCGGAAGCCCGTGATCATCTCGTCGAAGACGAGCACCGCGCCGTGCTCCCGGCAGAGCGACTGCACGGCCTCGAGGAAGCCCGGCTGCGGCTCGACGCTGCGCGCCGCCTCGAGGAACACCGCGGCGATCTCCGCCGGGCGCCGGGCGAACAGGGCCGCGAGGCTGGCGGCGTCGTTGTACCGGAAGCGCAGCGTGTCCGAGAGCGTGCGGCGCGGGATGCCGCCGTCCATCGTGGTCGTGCAGAGGAACCAGTCGTCGACCGCGAAGAAGGGATGGTCGCCGCAGATCGCGACGAGGTCGCGGCCGGTGTGCTTGCGCGCCAGCTTGAGGGCGGCGCTGTTCGCCGACGAGCCGTCCTTCGTGAACTTGACCATCTCGGCCCCCTCGACGATCTCGAGGAAGCGCTCGGCGCACGCGAGCTCGGCGACCGCGGGGCGCGTGAAGTTGGTGCCTACGGCGAGCGCCTCGCGCACGGCCTCGATCACCGCGGGGTGGGCGTGACCGAGCGTGACCGAGCGCAGGCCCATGCCGTATTCGATGAACTCGTTCCCGTCGGCGTCCCATACGCGGCAGCCTTCGCCGCGCACCAGCACTCCGGGCGATTCGTAGGGGAACTGATCCGGGCCCTTCGCGTACGTGTGCGACGCCCCCGGGACCAGCCTGGCCAATCGCGCCTGGAGCTCGCGCGTGCGCTCGTACTTCACGACCGACACCCCCGAGCAACGTATAGGTCCGGGACGGATTGGAGGCCAGCCGTGACGCCTCGCGCTCCTCGCCGGGCCCGTGCGCCCTCTACCCCCGAGCCCGCGAGACGCGGCACTCCCGGGCCGCCTTCTCGGTCTTATACCTCTCGTCGAGAAGGGGGGTTCAGCGGATGAAGGTGGTGCTCTTTTGTGGCGGGCTCGGTACGAGGCTCCGGGATTACTCCGAGCAGATTCCCAAGCCGCTCGTCGACGTGGGCCATCGGCCGATCCTCTGGCACCTCATGAAGTACTACGCCCACTACGGGCACAAGGAGTTCGTCCTGTGCCTGGGGCACGGCGCCCGGGCCATCAAGGAGTTCTTCCTCAAGTACGACGAGTGCGTCGCGAACGACTTCGTCCTCACGGCGGGCGGCAAGAACGTCGAGCTCCTCCGCAAGGACATCGACGACTGGCGCATCACCTTCGTCGAGACCGGGCTCCAGTCGTCCATCGGCGAGCGGCTGCGGCAGGTCCGCAGGTACATCGGCGACGACGAGATGTTCCTCGCCAACTACGCCGACGGCCTCTCGGACCTCGATCTCGGCAAGCACCTCGAGTGGTTCAAGGCGCGCGGGCGCTACGCGTCCTTCCTGAGCGTGCCGGCGCCGCACACCTTCCACATCGTGCACGCGGACGGCGAGCAGTTCGCCACGCGGCTCGAGGCGGTCGCGCAGTCGACCGTGCGCATCAACGCCGGCTTCTTCGTCCTCCGCCGCGAAGTCTTCGAGTACATGCGGCCCGGCGAGGACCTCGTGCTCGAGCCCTTCCAGCGGCTCATGAAGGAGCGGCAGCTCCTCGCCGTGCCGTACGACGGCTTCTGGAGGAACATGGACACGTTCAAGGACAAGATGCAGCTCGACGAGATGGTCGCGCAGGGCAACGTCCCGTGGCAGGTGTGGCGGAGTCGCCCGAACCGCGAGCCCGCGCGCGAGCCGGCGCGGGTCAGCTCGGGGGCGTGAGCTGGGTGAGCCAGTCGACGAGGCGGCCGCGAATTGCATCCCACGAGAAGCGCTCGCGCACCAGCGCGAACGCGGTCGAGGAGAGGCGGTTCCCGAGCTCCACGTCCTGCTTCACCCGCAGGATGCCCTCCACGAGCTCGGGGGCCGTCTCGGCGAGCCAGGCGTGCTCCCCGTGCGTGATGGACAGGCCCTCGGCGCCGACCGACGTCGTCACGACCGGGATGCCGTTGGCCATCGCGTCGAGGACCTTGAGCTTCGTGCCGCCGCCGAACCGCAGCGGCGCGACCAGCATGTCGTAGTCAGCCAACGCGGCGTCGAGGTCGGGGACGAAGCCGCGGAAGCGGACGCGCGGCCCGAAGCGGCCGTCGGCGCCGTCGGCCCCCGGGCCGATGACGTCGAGGGTCGCCTCGGGAGACCGGGCGAGGAGCGGCGGCAGCACCTCGCTCGCGAAGAAGCGGATGGCGTCGATGTTGGGCTTCGAGTCGACGTTGCCCAGGAAGACCATGCGCGGCGGCGAGGAGGGGTCGAGCTTTCGGGGGCGCGGGGGGATGTGCCAGGGCCGCGCGAGGTTCGGCCCGTTGGGGACGGTGACGGCGTTCCGGCAGCCGTGCCGCTCGAGGTACGCGCGGTCTTCCTCGGAGCAGACGACCGAGGCGAGGAAGCGCCGCGACCACGAGAGCTCGAGGTGCCGGTAAAGGCGGTACCGGTACATGTTGTGGACCCTGCCGCCGCCCGGCTTCTGGAGCGAGAGGAGCCGCGCGATCTTCACGTGCTCGATGTCGTCGAGGTCCATGATGGTGCGCGGGATGAACGCCTCGCAGACGCGGGCGATGTGAGGCCGCTCGGCCCAGACGAAGTCGAAGCGCTCACGGGCGAGGCCGCCCATCGCCGCGACGAACGGCCCGTACTTCCGCAGCGTCGCGGGGCGCGGGACGACGTGCGCGGTGCGCGTCGTCTCCGCCGCGAGGGACAGCCGCGACAGCCACTTCGTCGGGCCGCCGTCGAGGTACATCGACCGCGCCACGAGCTGCTCGACCGACGCGCCGTCGGCGGCGTCCGACGGCCCCGGCCCGAGGAACGTGACATCGAACGCCTCGCCGCACGCGGCGAGCACGTTGTGGATGCGCACGTGTTGCCCGCGATCGAGCGGGTACGGAAACACGTCCGTCACGAAGAGGAGCTTCTTCCTCAAGAGCCTTCCCGGGGGGATCGCCGGACGCGACGTGCGCCCCGCGTGGAGAAACGTAAGACGCAGCGCGCGAATCGGCCGTGGGCGACTACCACTTTCCGACCGGATGCGTCGCGACGCCGCCGCGCCCGCCGCCACGATCGCGCCCGCCGGGGCACGCGTGCGCGTGGCGTTCGTGAGCGCGCGCGAGCGGTGCGTGTGGCAGCCGTGGCAGTCCTGGACATGGCAATTCGCCGCGCTCCGGTTGCGCGCGAGCGCCGGGCCCGGACGGAGGCGCCCGCGCTAGCCGCGCAAATACCGCCTGAATCGCCCTAACCGCGCTGCGCAGCGCGGCTCGCAAGGCACGGCGAGCGCCCGCGAGCGCAGCGAGGCGCACCTTGGCGGACGACGGGCCGTTTCTTGAATTCAGCTCGTGTGAGGAGCGAGTGAGCACGACGGAGCTGGAGACCCCGGACTCGGACGGCCCGAGCGCGACGCTGCTGGCCATCCGCAACGCGTTCACCCTCGGGGGGGCGCTGCTCTTCACATGGGGCATCGCGCTCGGCATCCGCATCCTCGTGCCGCGGCACCTCGGTCCGACGGCCTTCGGCGAGCTGAACTTCGCCGACGCGTTCACGTCGATGTTCTTCGTGACGCTGGACCTCGGGCTCAACTCGTACATCCGCAAAGAGGTCGCGGTCCGGCCCG
This sequence comes from uncultured delta proteobacterium, assembly GCA_963797395.1. Classification (GTDB taxonomy): domain Bacteria; phylum Myxococcota_A; class Polyangia; order Polyangiales; family Polyangiaceae; genus Palsa-1150. The sequence goes on along the minus strand of CAWCPA010000004.1, from coordinate 263,871 downwards.
GGCACGCAAGCGACTTCTACGGCGGCGCGATCGTCGTGCGCGTCGTGCAGACGGTCGTGCTCTTCGGGGTGATGGCGCTCGTGCTGCACCTGTTCGGCCGGCCGGCCGACGTGCGCGCGCTCGTCTACATCTACGGCGTCACGCAGTTCTTCGTGACCGCGAACGCGACGCTCTCCGCGCTCCTCCACGCGAAGGGCCACGTCGGCGGGATGAGCGCGCTCTCGGTGGCCACCAAGGTCGTCTGGGCCGGCGGCTCGCTCGCCGCGATGTGGCTGCACGCCGGCCTCTGGGCGTACGGCGTCTCGTACCTGGCCTCGGAGTCGATCGAGACCGTCGCGCTCTGGTGGCTCGCGAAGCGGCACCTCTCGATCGAGTTCCGCATCGACGCGGCGCAGACGAAGAAGATGCTCGTCAGCAGTCTGCCGTACTACGTGACGTGCATCACGACCGCTGCCTACAACCAGAAGCTCGACGTCAACATCCTCGAGTTCTCGGCCGGCAGCCGCGAGGTCGGCTACTACGGGGCCGCCACCACCACGGCCGGCCTCACCCTCCTCATCACGCCGCTCATCGGCTGGGTCCTCCAGCCGATGCTGGCGCGGGCCGCGGCCCGCTCGCGCGAGGAGCTCTACACGCACGTGTACCGGTGCATGGAGCTCATCCTGACGGTCGCGATCCCCGCGTCGCTGCTCATCAACCTCGGCGCGGACGTGTGGCTGCGCATCCTCTTCGGGGCCGCCTTCGTGCCCGGCGCGGCGGCGCTCCGCGTGCTGGCCACCGTGTTCGTGCTCACGTACATCGCGATCGTCTACGCGATGACGCTCGTGATGCTCGAGCGCGCTTGGGCGCTCGCGAACATCTCGCTCGCCGCGCTCGTCGTGAACGCCGGGCTGAACCTCCTCTTCGTGCGCTTCTCGGTCCGGCTCTTCGGCGAGGGCGGGGGCGGGACGGGCTGCGCGCTCGCGATGCTCGGGACGGAGCTCTTCGTGGTCGTCTCGATGGCGATCGGCATCGGTCAAGGCGCCTTCGACCGGCGCGGCGCGCGCGTCGTCGGGCGCAGCCTGGCGGCCGCCGCGGCGGCGTGCGTCGTCCACCGGCTGCTCGCCTCGATCGGCCCTGCGCGCCTCGTCGCCGACGCGGTCGTCTACCTGGCCATCGTCATCGCCACCGGCGCGCTGAAGCCGAAGGAAATGTTCGAGACGATCACCGTGGCCCTCCGGAACAAGCAGAACGCCGGCGCCCCCGCGGAGTGAAGCTCGCCAGCGGCACGCGCACCGAAGAAGAAGACACAGGGAGGGGAGGAGCGAAAGGAGGCGCGCAAGCGCGCGACAAAGGGAGATTCTCTGGAAGAAATCCTCCTCTCCCTCACTCAGTTCCCTGTTTTTTTCTCTTCCGGTTGCGTCAGTCTGGGGGGGCGCCGAGGTCGCGGTAGAACCGGACGAGGCGCTCGGCCGACGCGCGCCACGAGTACCGGTCGACCGCCAGGCGCCGCGCCTCCGCGCCGAGGCGCTGCGCGAGCCCCGGGTCGCCGAGCACCCGGTCGATCTCGCGCGCGAGGCCCGCGGCGTCGGGCGCGAGGAGGATGTCCCGCTCGTGCGTCACGTCGATGCCCTCGGCGCCGAGCGGCGTCGAGACGATCGCCTTGCCGAGCGCCATCGCCTCGAGGACCTTCAGGCGCGTGCCGCCCCCGATGCGCAGGGGCACCACGGTGACGGCGGCCCGCGCGATGTGCCCGCGGATGTCGTCGACGTAGCCCATGACCTCGACGCTCGGGTCGCGCCACTCGGCGATCGCGGGGGGCGGCTTGGGGCCGATGATGCGGAGGCGCGCGGACGGACGGCGCGCCTTGAGGAGCGGCCACGACTCGCGGAGGAAGAAGAGGAGCCCCTCCGTGTTCGGGTAGTAGTTGATGGCGCCGAAGAAGAGCACTGTGTCGGGCTCGACGGCGGCGGGGCTCCCCGGGACGAAGTCGTCCACGTCGACCCCGTTCGGCACCACGGCGGTGCGCGTCCCCGGGGCGTCGGACAGGAGGAGCGTCTCGTCGCGGGGCGACGTGAGGCTCACGCCGTCGACCTTGCGCCAGGCTCGCCACTCTTCGCCGCGGAGCTTACGCCAGTCGAGTGTGTTGTAGACGCGGCGCACGGCGCCGGTCTCGCCGCCGGCCGTGCGCTTGAGGATCTCGTACTCGATGTTGTGCTCGTCGAGGCACACGATGGGCTGGCCGTGCGACTGCGGAAACCGGAAGACCCCCATCTGCGAGAACTCGACCTGCACGACGTCGAACCGCTCGCGCGCCATGAGCTTGCCGATCGCGCGCTGGAGGAAGAGCGAACGGTAGACGAGGTTCTCGTAGCTGAGCGGCGTCGCCAGCGAACCGAGCTGGATGGCGCGCTTCACGAGCCCTCCCGCGGCGTGGCGGTGGTTCGGGACCGTGACCACCCCGCGGCAGTACGCGCGCGTGGCCGCGAGGGCGGGCGCGGCGTCTTCCGCCGGGTCGACGAACGACGCGACCCAGACCGCGTGGCGGCGGGCGATCTCGACCATGAGCCCGTGCAGCCGGCGCTGCCCGCCGAAGCGAGGGGGGCTCGGCAAATACGGCAGGACGAAGAGCACCTTCATGACGTGGGAGCTCGCAGTGGGCGACGCGCGTCGCCGCTTGTCAATGGCCGACTTCGGTCGTGTGCGACTTGTACTTGTCCTTGTCGTCGCGCTTGATGCTCGGCTCGACGGGCACGAGCTGCGGGTACCAGGTCAGGCACATGTATGCCCAGAGGAACACGAAGACCATCGTGATCCACTGCACCTTGCGGAGCCCTTGCTTGGCGGCCTTCACCGTGGAGAAGCGCGTCGCCGCGAAGACGGTCACGAGCAGGATCGAGAAGAGAATGAGCTTCGCCACGGCCCTGCCTCCTCCCTCACTTCGCCTTCTTCTTCATGGTCGACCGCATCTTCATCGTCGCCGTCGGGGAACCGTCGGGCCACGCCCCCGTGATGGGCGGCAAGCGCATCGCCACCGCGTAGCTGATCGCGAGGACGTACATCGTGCGGTACGAGAAGTCGCCCATGTCGCCGAACATCTGGTTGGCGCAGACGAGCATCTGCGACGCGCCGACGAGGCCGATGGTGCGCGCCGTAGGGTTCGTGGCGAGCCGCGCCATGCGCGCGTTCAAGAACATCGACGTGGGGAACGCGAGCCAGAACGCGAGGAAGCCGAACGCCCCGGTGAACGCGAGCAGGCCCAGGATGCTGTTGTGGGGCACGAACGGCCACAGCTCGAAGGCGTAGATCGCGTACTTGTTCGAGACCTCGATGTAGCCGTGGCCCCAGCCGGCGCCCATGAACATGCTGCTCGCGTTGCCGGTCGCGATGAGGCCGAGGTTCTCCATGTTGCGGGCCTTGGTCGACGAGTCCTCCTCGACCGAGACCGTCTGGAACGACTTGAGCGGCGCGAAGATGCCGCCGGTCTGGCCCCACCCCACGGCGACGTAGAGGAGGAGGATCGGCACCATGTACATGATCAGGCGAATCGCCTTGCGCCGGACGGGCCCGGGCGGGATGAGCACGAAGAGCTCCATGAGCCCCATGATCAGGCTCACCCACGCGAGGCGCCGGTTGTTGAACTGGATCGCGAGGACGATGAAGACGACCCCCGCGATTGTCAGCATCCAGGTCTTGGAGCTCCTCTTCTGAATCGCGTTCGCGAGGAGGACGAGGACGCCCGTGACCCAGAGCACGGTGTCGTCGTGGCAGGTCACGTACTCGGGGGTCGGCCAGATCATCTTCCACTTGGTCCGGTAGAACCAAATGCACATGAGCGCGTGGTAGAGCGCCGCGTAGACGATCGCCTTGCCGATGTCGGTGAAGTCCTCGGGCGTCTGGAAGACGGTCGCGAGCTCGAAGGCCAGGACGACCGACGCCAGGATGAGGTAGACCTGCCAGGCCGCCGAGTGCGCGTCGCCGCCGGTCCAGACGCCGTACGCGACCCAGAAGAAGATGGCGCCCGCCTGGATGAAGAGCGCGGTCTTCACCGGCTTGACGAGCGGCGGGCGCTTGCCGCCCTTCGCCGCGGCGATGATGAGCATGATGCCCATGATCACGTCGAACGGGCGCAGCGACGCGATCGGATCGAGGAGGGTGCCCTGCACCCACGCGAACGGCGCCGGGATGTACTGGTCGTAGAAGGCGGCCGTCGACTTGTCGTTGGCCAGGACCAGAAACAGGAGGATGGCGGTCAGGCGACGCACGGCGAGCCGCTAGGGAGACCGCACCCGCGACGCGGCGCCGTTCACTTGGCCACCGCGACGGGGTCGGTCAGGTTGACGTCGAGCACCGTGATCGAGTACGGCGGCAGGGCCTGGGCGACCGCGCTCCCCGCCCGAGGGCCCGCCACGAAGCCGGCGGGCCCGCCCAGATACGAGTACGCCTGCTCGCCGCTGACCTTCCCGCACGAGGAGAGGTCGAAGTTCGCCGCCACCGCCTCGTCGCGCGAGAGGTTCAGCGCGACGAGCACCATGTGCCCGCCCGCCTCGTCGCGCGACGCGAACACCGACACGTCGTTGCCGCTCTTCGAAGGCACGTACCAGTCCTGGAAGCGCCCGCCCTTGCCGTCGAAGTCGCGGTACGCGCGGAAGGCCCACATCGCCGGCGTGTTCGCCGGCGGATAGGCCCAGTAGAAGGCCGACGTGACGCCGTACTGGATGTAGCGGCCGAGCACCTCCGCCACGGCCAGCCCGCCGCTGATGTGGTCTTCGCCGCCGTAGTTCCACTCGCCGATGGAGATGCCGCGGCCGGGGTAGTTCTGGTCGACCCACTCGTGCATGCGCGGGAGCAGCTTGAGCGGCTCCTTCACCCACGACTCGTCGACGTACGAGGGATCCCACAAGCCGCGGGTCGAACGGATGCGCCGTGCCGAGACCTCGCGGTCGGCGGCGGGCGAGTCGATGCGGTCGCCGTACGGGTACGCGTGCAGATCGAACACGTCGAGGACGCGCACGCCCGTCTTGCGCTCGTGCTCGGCGAGCGCCTTCAGGTAGTACGCGACGAGGGGCATGTCGCCGTGCGCGCGGCGGTCGGGCCGGATCATCAGCCCGGCCTTCTGATCCTTGTTCGAGTACATGTACCCGGTCCAGCCCCACTCGGCCGGTCCCGCGATGACCGCCTCGGGGTCGGCTTGCCGCACCGCCGTCCCGAAGTCGATCGTGCGCTGCACGAGCTCGTCGTAGGTGAGCGGATCGGGGTGCGCGTCCCGGTGGATCTCGCTCCAGAGCGCGGGCTCGTTGTCGAGGATGTACATCTGGACGCTGCGCTTGCCGGTCTTCGCGTCCTCCCGGCGGATGCCCTCGACCCACGCCTTCACGAAGGCGGGCGTGATGGGCTCGAACGACCGCGGCGGCGACGAGGTGATGGGCTTGCCGTCGGGGGTGAGGCCGTTGCCCGCCTGCGGGCGATACCCATCGGTCGCCTGCTGCGCGCCCACGACCGAGACCGGGAACGACGACGACGTCGGGTCCTTCGCGACCCACCCCATGATGGGCACCGTGAGCACGCTCTGGACGCCGTGCACCTCGTTGTCCTTCAAGAAGGCGGTGTACGAGGGGACCGGCACGTTCTCGTAGAACCAGTCCTTGCCCGTGTTCCACGCGTCGATCTGGTAGTTGTAGGTCGTCGCCGTGTTACCGCCCCAGCGCCGCGCGGTGGCGCCGAGCATCCACTGCGACTCCATCCGCTTGGCGTCGAACGCCGCGTAATACGCGATGCCGAAGACCATCGGGTTGACCTTCGTGGCCTTCGCCCGGCAGTCGACCGACACGGTCATCGGAGGCAGGTGGGCCGGATCGAACGACGCGGCGGGCTTCGGCCCGGCCCCGCCCTTCGTGAGCGCGACCTTGTCGATGAGGATCCAGTTCGGGTCGACGGCCCGGAACGTGGTGAAGACGACGCGCTCGAACGGCAGCCCGTCGGGGTTGAGCTGCGCCATCGGCACGTAGACCTGGCTCCAGCCCTCGCCCACGTCGGTGTGCTGGTCGGCCGAGACGTTCACCTTCGGGAAGATGTTCCCGTTGCTGCCCTCGAGGTGCAGCTGGAGGAATTCGGCCTCGCCAACGGGGACCTTGACGCGGAACACCACGCCGCCGAAGTCGCCGTTCAGGCCGGGCCGGGCGAGGATCCACCCGCCCCAGTCGTTGAACTTCACCTTGGCGGGGCCGCCCTTGAGCTCGCGCGGCGACCAACCCCAGTCTTGCCACTCGTTCGCGAGCCCGCTGTCGTACATGTACTGGACGGGTTCGGGAGGGTCGGCGGCGGGATCTGCGTGGCCCTGCGTGACGCCTCCCGCGGCCTGCGCGGGCGGATTGTCCGCCTGACCGCCCACGGCCCGCACGCACCAGGACCGCCCCATGGCGACGACCGCGAGGGCGAGGTGGAAGAGACGGCGCGCCCCGAACGACATCACGCGTTCTCGGTCGGCGGTTCCAGCTCGCTCAGCACCTCGATCTTCAGGCGCCGGCGGACCTCCCACGCCTCGAGCAGCTTGCCGCTGGTGAAATCGGCCACGGCGGCGGCGAGGAACGCGAGGAAGACCGCGCCGAGGAGGGACGCGAGCCCCATGATCATCCCGAGCGGCTTCGTGGGGCCGCGCGGCATCTCCGCCGGCGTCGCCACGCTCCAGCGGTAGCGGAGCGCGCGACGGGTCATGTCGAGATCGAGCTTGGCCGAGTCGATGCGCTGCATCGCGGCCTGGTACCGGTTGATCGTGTCGGAGAGGTGCTCGCGGGCGGGCGTGAGCGTGGGGTCCTCGTGCTCGCGGCGCTCTTCGGCCATCTCGGACTCGGCGCTGTTCCGATCGGGCCGGCCGAGGCCCCCGCCGATTGGTGCCCGCGCGTACGAGCGAGGCGCCGGAGCCGACCCACCCCCCGGCGCCGGTGCGGGCGGGAGGGGCGCCGCGATCTGCGTCATGAGCATGCGCTCTTGCGCCTTCAGCTGCTGGAGCTGCGGCGACGGCTCGGTGAACGAGTCGACGCTCTTCTGGAGCGCGATGACGGTCGGGTGCATCGGCGTCAGCGTGAGCTGCGCCTGCGTGAGCTGCTGGCGCAGCGACTCGAGCTGCCGCTGGCGGTCGTCTTCGATCGCCCGGATTTGCCGGCGCGTGTCTTCGAGAGACTTCGCGAGGTCCGGATCCGGGCCCGATGCGACGATGGCCGCCGCCGCAGGACGCCCCGCGGGGGCCGCGAGGCCGACCCCGGCGACCGGGCCGGTCGCAGGCGCCGCGACGTCGTCGGGGCCGCCGTTGGCGACCTTCAGGCGCGCGGCCCGGAGGGCCTCGTAGTCGGCGAGCGCCTGGTCGACCCCCTCGAGCTCGGACTTGGCGTGCTCCTCGAGGCCGTGGATGCCGTCCTGGATCATCGCCACTTCGGTGTCGTACCGAGCGTCGAGGAAGTTCTTTTGAATCAGCGAGGCCATGTCGTAAGCGACCTTGGGATCGCTCCAATCGACGCTGATCGTGATCGTCTGCTCGTCCGCGAAGATCTTCACCCGCTTCTCGAGGGTGCCCACCATCGCGCGGACCTTGTCTTGCTCCGACAGGGGCTGCGAGATGTAGCTCATCACCGTGTCCTTGAACCGGAGCGCCGCGGGGCGCGTGGCCCAGAAGCGCTCCACGAGGTTCGTCTCGGTGATCACGTCGATCATGCTGTCGCGACGGGCCGCGAGCGCGGCCACGGCGCTGGGGAGCGAACCCTCGCCCTGGTTCGGATGGTTCGGATCCCCGAGGCTCGAGAGCGCGGTTCGCTGCGCGAGCAGGCGGACAGTAACGTTGTAGGTGCGCGGCATGGTCACCGCGAGCGTGAGGCCGATGGCCGCGACGCTGATGAGGACCCCCGCGGCGAGCTTCGGTCGCCGGCCGGGCGCGCGCTTGAAGTACCCCAAGGCGTCTTTCACGCCTTCGAGGTCCAGGCCCTCTTCTTCCTCTTCTTGCCCCGCCTCGTAGGGCTCTTCGACGCTGGGATCCCGTGCGGTCATAGGCAGCATTTCCTCGCGCGAACGCGGCGCGCAGGCCGAGCGCTTGAAGGTTAGAATCGTAGCGCGGGCGCTGCTACAGTCACGGCAAGAAATAAGTAGGAAGAAAAAAACTCGCCAAGCGGCGCTTGATTTTGCCAGCCCGTACTGTCGCCGATGGTCAGGTCGACCAGGCGCGACACTTGGTAGTCGAGGTCGACCTCGCCGCGAACCAGCGAGAGAGAGAGCGGCGCGGAGGGCGGGATGGTCTGCGATGCGCTCGCCGTCACCGTGAGGCGCATGTGCCTGGCGATGGTGTCGGAGAACGAGAGGTCCCCCTGGATTCGCGAGGCCGTGTACCCGGAGCGCGCGTCGATGACGGGCTGGTACTCGGCGTCGGCGCGCAAGGTCAGGTTGTCGCGCCCGCGATAGGCGTGCTGGAACGTGGCGACGCCGACGGGATACACCGCGAAGCCGAAGGGCTGGGCGTCCTTTTGTCGAGTGCGTGACACGGCGGCTCCGGCGTCCAAGGTGAGGCTGGTCAGCGGGTCGAATGCATGACGTAGGCCTTCGGTCAGCTGGGCGACCTGGGCCTCCGGATGGCAGAACTCGTCGATGGCGACGCCGTCGGGGGCGATGCACTGCTCGGTGCTGATGATGGCGGCCTGCGCGTAGGCGTTCGTCACGAGCTGGTCGCGCCGCGCGAAGGCGTACGTGAGGCCCGCGTCGAAGCGCGGGCCGTAGGTCTCCGGAAGGAGAATGCTGTTGATGCCGCCGCTCACCGTGTAGTTGGCCGAGAGGTAGAACGACACCTTGCGATCGGCCTGGATGTCCGAGCGGAGGGTGGTGCTCGTGCTCACGAACGTGAGCGTCTGGGGAGCGGGCGCGGCCTGGGGAGAGACCGGAGGGTTCACCGTAGTGGTTTGCCCCGCTGTGCCCATTGTGCCGGCCACGCTCCCCACGCCGGGGATGAACGCGTAAGCCGAGTTGATCTGCCCGTAAGAGCCCGTCTCGCTCAGCGTCAGGCGAACCCGGCGATCGTGCCAGGCGGCGCTCGCCGACCCCATCTGCAGGACCTGGAGGTCGAAGCCCTCTTCGAGATCGGTGAGGGTGAAGTCGGGCGAGTAGGTGAGTTTGAGGTCCCAGTAGCGGTTCTTCGCGTCGAGATCGGCGGTCGCCCGGTTCGCGAGGTCGAAGCCCCACTCGAGGCCCTCCGACGACGGCGCGATCTGCTGCGTCCCCACCCCGACCGCCCCCGACTGCTGCGTCGCGCGGACGCGCGCGTCCGTCCGGTCGGTCAGCAACAGGGTTCCCGCCATGTCGGCCGCCACGAGCACCGCCGGGATCAAGCGAGACCTTCCGGGCGGGCGCTATGCATGAGCCGAATCGCGGTTTTAGGCGGTCCGCGGGCCCCCGTCCAGCATCGAGCCGCCGAGAACGCGGCCCCGGATCACTTCTCGATCACCCTCTCGTTCGCCCTCTCGTTCATTGGACCGACGTAGGTGAATCGGGCACGACAGGAAGGGGCGCGGGCGCGGGCGCGGCCGCTTCCCCGAGCGGGGCGTCCCCGCCGGAGGGCCAGTACCGCTTCAAGGCGAGGAACGGCTTTTCGTAGAAGCGATAGCTCGCCATGGCGACGAGCAGCGAGACCCCGCTCCCGACGACCGCGAGGAGGGCCATCGCCAGCGTGTGCGAGCCGATGCGGGCACCGAGCTCGGCGACGGTGTCGTGCGTGACGAAGTAGTACGAGAAGAAGTGGTGGAAGACATAGAGGCCGTAGCTGTACTTCCCGAGGAAACGCATGCTCGAGGAGTAGAGGAAGCGGCCGGAGAGGCTCGTCGGCGACGCCACGAGCGCATGCACGATGAGCGCTCCGAAGAGCACCGTGAAGGTCGTGTTCCGGAGCTCGTGCAGCGGCAGGAAGAACGCGTGCACGACCTGGTTGAACGCGTACGTGCCGACGAGCGTCACGACCGCCGCGATCGACATCGGCCTGGCCGCCCGGTTCAGCACCTGCACCCCGCCGGGCGCGCGCGCGACGGCGGCGAGGAGACCGCCCAGGCACAGGGCGCTGAGGCGGAAGGGCGTGAGCACGTACACGCTGAGCGGCAGCATGTAGTCGGAGAGGACCATGCGCGCGACGAGCGACGCGATCGCCACCCAGAGGCTCACCTTCACCAGCGCGGGCCGCGGGCAGGCCCAAACGACCAGGGGCCAGAAGAAGTAAAAGTGCTCCTCGACGGCGAGCGACCAGAAATGGTCGATGTACGGCAGGCCGTACCCGCCGTGGTGCCAGATGAAGACGTTGACGAGGTACGTCCACGCCCAGCCCTGCTCGTGCGTCAGCGTGTCGAGCTGCGGCCCGCGAAAGAACGGGATGAGCGGCGCGATGGCGAAGATGCACACCAGAACGCCGTAGTAGAGCGGGAATATGCGCAGTGAACGCCGCATATAGAAGTTGCGAAAATAAACCGAATAGCCCCCCGGCTTCTTCGAGTCGATGAGAATGCCGGTGATGAGGAATCCCGACAGGACGAAGAAGAGATCGACCCCGAACATGCCGTAACCGGCGACGCGCGTGATCGCCCACTCCGCGCGGTTCGTGGCCGGCACGTCGGCCACGAAGTGCGTGATGAGCACGAGCAAGATCGCGAGCCCGCGCACGCCGTCGAGGACGGGCATGTGGCCTCTCGGATCGACGACGCCGCTGCGCATTTTCGCCTCACCTGTCACGCCGCGCTGCGCGCTCACGCGCGTCGCGACGACCTCTGCGCCCTCGCCTTGACGTTCCATCACGTCACCTCATGTTACCACCCAAGGCTCTTCGAGCCAGCCCAGGAAAAACGCAGTCGTGTCTTTGTCCTACGCACTCGTCACACCAAGTTTTCGTCTCGATCTGGAGCGCTGTTCCCTGCTCGTCGAGAGCGTCGAGCGATGGGTCCCCCGGCACGTCAAACACTACCTCCTCGTCGATCGCCGGGACGTGCCGCTCTTTCGCCCGCTCTCGGGGCCGCGTACGGAAGTGCTCGTCGTCGAGGAGATGGTCCCGCCATGGATCGTCCGCTTGCCGGGCTTCCGACGGTTCTGGTGGAGCTGGCGATCCCGGCCCATCAAAAACTGGATTCTGCAGCAGATCGTGAAGCTCTCGGTCGCCTCGTCCGTGAGCGAAGACGTGCTCCTCTTCGTCGACTCCGACGTGTTCTTCGCGGCGCCGTTCGACCCGTGCGCGTTCGAGCGGGGCGGGCGGGTCCCGCTCTTCGTCGAGGACGGCCAGGTCGGCAAGATCGACTTCAACGACGCGTGGCACTCGGTGGCCGCGCGCCTTCTGGACGTTCCCGTCCAGGCGCCGTACGACACGAACTTCATCGGGAACGTCATCTGCTGGCGGCGCGGGAACGCGATCGCCCTGCAGGAGCACCTCACCCGCATCGCGAACCGCCCCTGGCCGCTCGCGCTCGCGCCGCAGTCGGTGTTTTCGGAGTACATCCTCTACGGCCTCTACGTGAAGAGCGTATTGGGCGATCAGAGCGGGCATTACCCCGACGGCGTCGATCGTACGCTTTCGTACTGGGGCGAGAAGCCACTCTCCGCGGGAGAGCTCACCGGCCTCGCGGGGCGGCTCCGGCCGTTTCACCACTCGGTCATGGTGTCGGCGAAGTCTCACACGCCCGTCCCCGAGATCCGAAAGGCCTTCGCGCCCCTCCTTCAATAGCGGTACGCTCGCAGGCCTCATCCATGAGACCGCGAATCGATCTTTCGCCGGCCGCGCTCCTGGCCGTCGCCGCGCTGGCTGCCGCCGAGGCTTGCTCCTCCAGCCCCTCGGCCGCGCCGGGCGGCGACAAGGACGCGGCCACCGACGCTCCCGCCGCGTCCGGTGACGACCAGGGCAGCCCCGACTCGGGCATGGGCGGCACGACGCCCGACGCATCCCCCGACGCCGCCGAGACGGCGCACGGCGAGGCGGGCTCCGAGGAAGCGGGCCCGTCGGGCCCTGGCTGCGCCGGATCGACCGCGCTCTTCTGCGACGACTTCGAGAGCGGCAAGATCTCGAGCCCCTGGCAGAGCGTCGCCGGCGTGCAAGACGGCACCATCGCGGTCGACTCGATGGAGGCCCACTCCGGGACGTACGCGCTGCACGTGCACATGAAGGCCAACACGGCCGGCGCGCAGGCGACGATTGGCGAGACGCAGGGCTTCCCGCAGACGCACTTCTTCGGGCGCGTCTTCATGTGGTTCGAGGCGCCCGCGCCGACGGCCCACACGAACTACGTGTTCGGGTACGACTCGACGGGCAAGAACTCGTACATCCTCGGCAGCCAGTACCAGTACCCGCAGGCGTACGCCTACTTCGGCAACACCGAGCCGGGGAACGAGATGCGCGCGACGTCGACCATCCCCACGGACGTCTGGGGATGCTGGGAGTGGGAGTTCGACGGCACGACCGGGAAGGCCAACTACTGGCTCAACGGCTCGTCGATCATCCAGCAGACCGGCTTCGACACCGAGACCTTCGCGGCCCTCCAGCTCGGGATGATCGTGTACGGGCAAGACATGGTCGACTCGGGCACCCTCGACCTCTGGTTCGACGACCTGAAGATCGACACCGCGCGCGTCGGCTGCAACTGACCGCCCGCGCCGCGCGCGAGCTCAGTCGGGACGCGAGGCGGCGGCTCCACGGGCGGCCTGCATCGCCACGATCGCGAGGAACTTCGGGTCTCGCACGAGGTAGCGCTTCCAGAGGCGCCCCGGCTCCTGCGCCAGGCGATACAGCCACTCGAAGCCGACCGAGGAGATCCACCGGGGCGCGCGCCGCGCCGTGCCGGCGACGAAGTCGATTGACGCGCCGATGCCGAGCATGACCGCGGGCTTCACCTGCTCGCGGATGCGCGACGCGAAGACCTCCTGCTTCGGCGCGCCCAGCGCCAGGAAGAGCAGGTCGGGGCGGGCGTGGCGGATGGCCGCGAGGATGGGCTCCTGCTCGGCGATGGGCCTCGCGAGATTGATGACCGGCGAGCTGACGCCGACGATGCGCACGCCGGGGTACGTCCGCTCGAGCGCCGCCTTCGCGCGCTCCCCGACGCCCGGGGCGCCGCCGAGGAGGTACACGCGCCACCCGCGCTCCGCGGCGCGGGCGACGAGGGGCTCGAAGAGATCCGACCCGGAGATCTTCTCCGGGAGCTTGCCGCCGAGCGCGCGCGCCGCCCAGAGGACCGGCACCCCGTCGACGAGCGACAGGTCGGCCTTCGCATAGGCCGCGCGGAGCGCCGAGTCTTCGTCCGCGAGGACCACGTGGTCGACGTTCGGGGTGAAGACCATGCCCCCCTCCCCCGCCGACACGAGGTCCTCGATCGCGTCGATGGCCTCGTCGAAGCGGAGCGCGTCGATCTCCAGGCTGCCGACGCGCACGCGCGGGCGGGTCCGCCACGCCGCGAACGTGACGCGCACGCGCGAGGCCGACGGCATCGCCATTTGGCGCTCGGAGCTCACTTTCCGTTGCTCGCGGAGTCGCCGCGCTTGCGCCGCACCACGATCGCCCCGAGGACGCGATCGCGCCCCACTTCGGCGATCGTCTGCTCGGCCTCTTTCACGCCGGTCTTTCCGAGGCCGACGCAAACGAGGACTCCGTCCGCCCAGCGGGCCATCGGGATGGCCGTGGGGTTCTCGTACATCGAGCGGAGCGCGATGAGGACGCTTTGCCCCTCGTCGACCTGGGCGGTCACCCGCTGCTCGTAGTACTCGACGAGCCGCAGGCTGAGGTCGCGCAGGTCGGAGACGCACGACGGCTGGCCCCGGTACCACCAGGCGAGCTTCGCGAAGAGCTCGGCGACCCAGAGGGTGTCGATCGAGCGGCTCGCGCTGATGAGGGCCAGCGATCTCCAGGGCCGTCGCTGCGCGGACAGCCAGAGTCGCTGGAGCCGGACGTCGTCCCACAGGTTCGGGGAGGCCGCCGGCTGGTGGGTGATCGCGCTCGTCGAGGGCGCGGGGTCCGATTTCGCGCTCATCGACTCGCTCTTGCCTCGGAAGCTTTGGGGATCGCTACCACTGGCCCGACATCGATCGTAGCGCAGCGACCCCCCTAGCGGAAGTGGCAGCTCTGCCAGAGCTCGCGTCTATTCGACGACGATGAGATCGCCGCCGCGGAGCGGAAACGCCCCGGCGTGGCCAGGGTCGTCACGCGTGACCGCGTTCCACGTGAAGCGAATGCGCTCGACCTGCGGCGTCGAGCGCACGACGAAGATGCGATCGCGCGAGGCGTAGTCGGTGACGCCGCCGCACATGGCCAGGGCCTCGGCGAGGGAAATCGTGGGCGAGTCGACGGGAATGAGCCCCGGCTTCGCCACCTCGCCCAGGACCACGATCTTCTGGGGCGGCGCCTGCTCTTCGATGTTGAGCGTGACGGTGGGGAGGACGATGAAGTCCTTGAGGCGCCCCTCGATCTCGGAGCGGAGCGCGTTGGGCTTGCGCCCGGCCGCCACGACCTCGCCGATGATGGGGACCGCGATGCGGCCGTCGCCGCGCACGCGGACGCGGGTCGTCATGTCCTCGTGGTTCAGGACGCGGACGCTCAGGACGTCGCCGACGGCGATGAGGTACTCGTTCGCCGCGGCGAGGGACGCCGGGGAAAGCTGGTTGTACCAAACGTACTGTCCGGACCCACCGCAGGCCGCACCATTGAGGGCCAGCGCGAGGCAGGCCACGGAGCCGAAGAGCCGCCGCATGAGGTCCACGATTAGCCTCGGCCCTCGCGAGGCGCAACGGGCGTTTTGCCGGCTCAGCGCGCTTCGCGAGCGGTACGGACCCACTCCCCCGCGGCGCCGTCGTCGCCTTGGCCGTCTGCCGCGCCCGCGCCCGCTTGCCCGGGGGCCGCGCCGGGGGCCGAGGCGGCCTTCGAGCGCGAACGCCGCAGCGGGAGGGTCGCCTTCCACGCGATGTACGCCGGCGCGTACGCCAGCGTGGCGAGGCCCTTCATGCCCGTGCCCGAGAGCTGCCATCCCCGGACCCCGTACGCCACGAGGAACGCGCCGCTCGCTCCGAAGAGGACCTGCGCGGTGTTCGGCCGCCCGGTGACGAAGGCCCAGGCGGTGGACGCCGCGGCCCCCGCGGCGGTGGCCACGACGAGCGTGGAGAGCGGCGGGACGAGGAGGTCCATCGCGAGGTCGAGGAGCAGGGGGCTTCGCGTCTCGTACGCCCGCTTCAAGACGCGGAAGGCGTGCTGCTTCACGAGCTGCTTCCTCCCGCCCTCCCAGCGCTGTCGCTGCGAGCGCGACGCCTTCTCGGACGAGACCATCTCGCCGTACACGTGGGCCTCGCCGGCGTAGTGCACGCGGTGCCCGTGCTCGCCGAGGCGGATGCCGTACTCCACGTCCTCGACGATTGAGAACGCGTCGTGCGGCACCTCGCGGAGGAGCTCGAGGGTGAAGGCCATTCCGTTGCCGCGCAGCCCGCACGAGACGCCGAGGTTCTCGCGGCCCGTCGAGCGCACGACGTGGAACATGCCCAGCGCGATGGCCATCATGCGCGGCCGCCACCCGGCGTCGGGGTTTCGCACGGCGTAGTCGGCCTGCACGGCCTTCGCGCCCCCGGCGATACGCGCGTCGAACGCGTGGAGCAGGTTCGGCGAGACGACCGTGTCGGCGTCGACGACCACCACCGCGTCGGCGCGGCCCTCGGACGCGAGGATCTCGAACGCGTGCGCGAGCGCGAACCCCTTGCCGCGGCGCTGGGCGTCCATCCGCTCGAGCACGCGCGCGCCGGCGGCCTTCGCGCGGGCCGCCGTGTCGTCGGTGCAGTTGTCGGCCACGACGACGACCTCGAAGAGCTCGCGCGGATAGTCGACCGCGTAGAGGCTCCGCACCGTGTCGGCGATGCCCGTCTCCTCGTCGTGCGCGGGCACGACGAACGCGAAGCGCGTCTTCGGGGCGGCGTAGGCCGGCGCCTCGCGCCGCCGCGAGTTCAGCGTCAGGACGAAGAGGTACCCGCTCGCGGCCGCGACGGGCAGCGCCGCGAGCGCGAGGAGAGAAGAAACGATGCGCATCTTCGTCTGCCTCTTCTAGGCCGTTTTGGCGCCCTGCGCGCCTTCAGGGGATGTCGGTGCGGCGCAGGCGCCGGACGCTGGGGCGGCTCGCGTGGGGACCGTCGAGCAGGGTCACCACGTACTTGAGGAGCTTCTCGCGCGTGAACGGCTTCTTCAAGAACGCGTTCGCGCCGACGTACTCGGCGTGCGCCATGTCTTCGGGCGAGCTCCACTCGCTCATCACGAGGATGGGCACGAAGCGGAGGCGCGCGTCGCCGCGGATGTACTCGCACAGCTCGAAGCCCGACTCGCGCGGGAGCGTGAGATCGAGGCACACGAGGCTCGGCACGAGCGTCGTCAGCATCTGCACCGCGCCGTGATAGTCGGACGTCGCTTCGACGCGGAAGTCTTGCCCGATGAGCACGCGGCGAATCGTCTCGCGCTCGGGGGGATGGTCTTCAACGAGGAGTACGGTTCGCTTGCCGTCAAGTTCCATGGTCGTTCGCGGCGGCTCGAGCGGCTGGGAGGGTGTCAGCTAGCCCCGCGCCCCGTGAGGACCACGGGCACGGTCTTGAGAATGAGCTGGAAGTCCTGCGCGAGGCTCCAGTGATCGATGTACTGCATGTCGAGGTACATCCACTCCTCGAACGAGATTCTCGTTGCGGCCGCTCACCTGCCACACGCACGTGAGGCCCGGGCGAACCGAGAGGCGGCGGCGCTGCCAGGCCTCGTACTTCGCGACCTCGGACGGGACCGGCGGACGCGGACCGACGAGGCTCATCTCGCCGCGCAGGACGTTGATGAGCTGCGGGAGCTCGTCGATGCTGTACTTGCGGATGAAGCGGCCGATGGGCGTGATGCGCGGGTCGCGCTTCATCTTGAAGACGGGGCCCGCCTGCTCGTTCATCGCCATGAGCTTCGCCTTGAGCTCCTCGGCGTTGGCGATCATCGAGCGGAACTTCAGCATGTTGAACGGGCGGCCGTGCCGCCCGACGCGCTGCTGCTTGAAGAGGATGGGTCCGCGCGAGGTGAGCTTGATGCTCACCGCGACGACGATGAGCAGCGGCGAGACCAGCGCGAGGGCGCAGGAGGACGCGGCGACGTCGAGGAGGCGCTTGAGCGCGAGCTGCACCGGCTTGTGGCGCACGCTCAGGTAGTGGATGTAGCCGTCGGCGACGGCGCGCTCGTGCTCCGGCCGCGCGCGCCCGAAGCGGAAGCCGCTGGCCGGCAGCGCGAACGGGATGCCGAAGCGCTCGAGGATGCGGATGCACTGCTGCATCTCGGCGCGCTGCGAGTCGCCGTTGCCGGCGATGAAGACCTCGGCGACGACGTGCTTCTTCAGGATCTCTTCGAGGTCGGTGGCGATGCCGAGGACCTCGGCCGTGAGCCGGTCGTGGATCGCTTCGTCCACGAAGCGGAGATGCCCGAGGACGCGCCGGTGGTCGGCGCCGTCGCGGATCTCGAGGGCCGTGTGCCGGCCGAGGGGACCGATGCCGATGATGAGGATGGGACGAATGGGAACCTCGCGCCGCTTCAACCAGCTCGTCGTGGCACGAAGCCACAGAATGCCCGGGACTGCCACGAGGACGAAGCGATCGAGCTCGCTTCCCGTGGCGTAGGGAGGCACGAGGAGCCGAAGCCCACCCATGACCGCAAGGACCGCCGCGAGGAGCGTCGCCGTGAGGACGATGTCGCCCGCCATGCCGCGGCCGTTCCAGTTGTCGTAGTGCCTGAGGATGCGCCCGCCGATCATCCAGACGAGGATGGAGGAGGTCGCCATTCCCAGGAACACGAGCCAATGCCAAGGAGAGCCCGCCACCTTGGTGGCGACGGCGGAAGCGGCGACGAGGATGATGCTGTCGCCGAGCAGATTCAGGTTCTGAGCGTTTTGCTTCGCCATGGGGAACCGGAGCGAACAGGACCCAGGGAGGCGCACCCGATGTGCGCGCGCGAGGGCCGAAAGAGAGCGATCAAACTAGTTACCACGCACCGCGGCAGAGTCCAGGTGGTCAGGTGCAGGAACGGTGTTCATTTTTCCGCGCGTACTTCACACGTAGGCGACCGATACGACACTGTCAGGTCCCTGGGTTGTCTCGGCGCCGAGAGCCCGCGCTTACCAACGGACTCGCCGGCTCGCCGACGTTCTCAAGCACGCGACGCATGCGCCTCGCGTGCCGGCTCTTGAAGCGAGCGCGGCCCTCGCGCAGAGAGCGCAAGAAGCCGCGCATCACCCCGGCCGCGGGTGGCCGGTGAGCTCGGTGACAAAGCGTTTCTGTGATGTTTCTTTGGCGATTTACTTCCCGGCGCGCTCGACTTGAAAGTGCGCGCTGGGCGGACGATGCGCGGCGAGCTCGCTACTCGATCTGGTCTTCGGGAGGGCCCAAGACCTTGGTGAGGAGCTGCAGCGCATCGGGCTCGAGCTGAATGAACTTCAGCCCGACGTCGAAGCGAGCCGGAGCCTTCTCCGGCAAGCGCTCGATCCACACGACTTCCGCCGTGTAAGTGACGGGCGGAACGTCCGCAAGAAAGAACTCCATCTTCAGCAACGTTCCGACGCGGAGCTCGTCGTCCGAATAGATGCGGCAGCCGCCCAGGCTGACGTCGACGGGCTCTCGCTGGCGAGCGAGAAATTCCATCCCCGCCGGCCGGCAATACAACGCCGCTCTGATGCGTCTGAACTTCCTTCGATCCTGGTCGGATTGGTCGCTCATGGACACTCTGGGCAGTCTTCATCACCATCGCTCAGCCGCACTTTTTTGGCAAGGGATAAGGCGCATGGCTTGGCGCACGGCCTCGCCGGCTCTCTCCCGTCCGCCGCACAGGTACGCGCCAGCCGCCCGGACAGGCACACTCGATTTGAGGCCACGGGGCGGATTGGCCTATGATTTGTCACGGGTGCATCCCCCCCGCGATCTCGCCCCTTCCCCGCCCGCATGCCTGCGTCACCCAACGCCCTACGCGTCATCTCGAGCCTGAGGCTCGGTGAGCGCGTCGTTGCGCGGTGCGGCGATGGCCTCGTCGCCGCCGAAAACACGCTCTTCGACGCCAAGGACACCCTCCTTCGGACGACGGACCCGAAGACGGTGCAGGAAGCGGGGTTCATGACCACCGCGCGGGACGCCCTCGGGCGCCTCGCGATGGCGGGGGTGACCCCCGAGTTCGCGGAGGACGCGGCGCGGGCGCTCTCGCGCGAGGTCGTCCACTCGTTTGCGCGCGGCGAGACCGCGCGGGCGCTCGCGCCCAGGCTCGGGCCTCACGAGCTCTTCGACGGCGCCGTCTACAGCGCGTCGGCGCAGCGCTACGAGGGCGTGTGGCTCGATCTTCGAGCGCTCTCGGCGGAGCTCGTCCTTCCGTCGGCGCCGGTCGTTCTTCAGGCCCTTCATCTCGCGTCGGCCCTCGCGGAGGTGCACCCGGCGACGCCGCTCCTCCTCTCGACGAGCGCCACGCGGCGGCCGAGCGAGCGGACGCACTACCGTATGATTCTCGAGGGCACGCGCTGGCTTCTCGAGGCGCTTCGGCGGCTCGGGCCGAACCCGCGCCCCTCGGAGGCCCAGGCCCACGCGACCAATGACGAGCGCGTCCGCGAGGTGCTCCTCGCGCGCGTCCGCGAGCGGGCCACGTCCGACGCGACGCCGGCGCTGCAGCGGCACCTCGCGGACCTCGAGGCGGCCATCACCACCGGCAACGTGCCCGAGGGGCAGCTCGCGGACGCGGAGCTCGCGGCCATCGAGCGCCAGCTCGCGTCGGGCGACACGCGCGGCGTCGAGCGGCGGCTCGAGCAGATCGAGCGGGCGCGCGGCACGTCCCTCGGCACGCGGTACCTCCGCCTCCACGCGGCGCTCGCGCGCGGCGACGATCCGTTCGGCGTCGCGGCGGCGCTCACGCAGCTCGCGCAAGAGGACGAAGACTTCCACGAAGCGTC
Source organism: uncultured delta proteobacterium (assembly GCA_963797395.1). GTDB lineage: Bacteria > Myxococcota_A > Polyangia > Polyangiales > Polyangiaceae > Palsa-1150. The sequence continues at coordinate 243,943 of CAWCPA010000004.1, read as the reverse complement.
GATCCTCGCGGCGCGAGCCTGGCTCGCCGCGGGCGACGCCGCGCGGGCGCGGCACCACGCGCGCGCGGTCGTCGAGGACGCGGCCGCCGCGGACGGCGCGCGGCTCGTGGGCCTCGAGATCCTCGAGTCGACCACGGCCACGAGCGAATCGCTCGCCCCGCCCCCCGTCGTGGTCGTCGAGCCGGATAGCGTGGTCGCGCACGCGCACGTTTCTCGCATGCCTCTCTCGCGCGTCCCGCTCTACCCCACACTCGGCGATTTGCCGCCACCTCAGCCGGTGAATTCTCATCAGACCCAGCCCCCGCCTCCCGCCGCTTCGCAGGCGGTCGCGCTCTATGCGGTGCCGGCTTCGCGCGCCGTGCAGGTGTCCAGGGTCGCACGGCCCCTCGCCTACGATCCCGAGCTCGTCGAGTCGCTGGCTCTGCCGATGGGCGCGAACGAGGCGGCGCTCGGCGTCAACGAGCTCCCCACGAACGCGCTTCAGGCGCGGGTCGCGATGACGCGGCTCGCGCGCGATCTCGCCCGCGACTACCGCCTCTGGTACGCGAAGACCCTTCGCTGCGACGTCATGGCCGTCGAGTCGATGCAGCAGCACCTCACGAACCGCTTCGCGGGCGCGCCCATCGCGGAGCCCGCCGTCGCGTGGGAGCTCCGGCGCCACGGCGCGCTCCTCAGCGAGATCGCCGCTCGCGCGCTCGGGGGCGACTGGGTCGACGTCGCGCCGACCGAGCCGGGGTACTGGGCGATGCACATCCCGCCCTCGACCCGAACCTGGCCGATCGGCCGCGTCTATCGGTTCGTCTCGCTCGGAAGCCGCGAGCGCGACCTCGTCAGCTACTACCTCGACCTCGAGGCGCGAGCCCGCGAGGCCTGAGAGGAGGAGTCCTCAGTTCGTGCACCGGGCGATGAGGCGCAGCAGCGCGTCGCGCCGCCCGCTGCTCGCCGCGTAGGCTCCGAAAGCCTTGCCTCCGGCTGCGGAGTCTTCGCCCCCCGCCGCGAGCCCTCGCTGCATCCGGGCGAGCACGTCGCGGTCGCGGAGCACGCACGCGCCGACGACGCGCTGCCGGATCGCCTCGCGCGCCACGCGCGCCGTCGGCGCCGGCCCCGCGATGACCGCGTCGAGGAGCGGCGCCGCGCGGCCCCACCGGTCGTGCTGGGTGAGGTTCCGCCCGACGAGGTAGCGCGCGAGCATGTCGCCGCCGCTCTCGCTCCAGCGCCCGAGCGAGAGCGCCCCGAGCCAGGAGTCCTGCGCGCGCCCCGGCTCCGCGAGCAGCAGGTCGACGATGGGCCCGCGCGCCGCGGGGTCCTCCGCGGCGATCGCCTTCACCTCGAGGGTGCGCGCCGCGTCCTCGTCGAGCGTGCGGCCGGCGATGTCGTGGTACGCCGCCGCGGCGCGCGCCGCGTCGCCGGGCGCGCCGCGCACGAGGTCCGCGTCGGCGATCGCCTCCTCGGCGCGATCGCGCCAGGTGCGGGGCGCCGCCTCGTCCGCCGCGAGCCTCGCGAGCGCCGCGCGCCCGCGCTCGGAGTCTTCGGGCGCGGGGCTCTGGAGCGCGATCCTCGCGCGCGCGAAGGTCGCGTGCAGGTCGTGCGGGTCGCGCGCGAGCGCGCGCTCGTAGAGCCCGTCGGCGCGGTCGTAGCGGTGCTCGCCCTGGCACCGGTCGCCGTCGCGGTTCAGGGCGTCGACGACGTGCGGGCACCGCCGGCCCCAGACGCTCGGGCGCTCGAAGCGCGCGCGCGCGTAGGCCATGGCCTCGGCCGGCATCGGAAGCGCGCGGAGCCCCTCGCGGAAGCGCGCGTCGAGCGCCGCCCAGCTCTGCCCGGTCAGGGCCTCGATGGAGCCGCCGCCGTACCACGCGCGAATCACGTCGGGCCCCCACCGGTCCATGACCCAGCCGACGAACGCGCCGGCGACCGTGTAGCTCTTGCCCGCGCTCACGCCGAGGAAGGCAAGCGAGAAGAGCGTGCGCACCTCGGGCAGCGTCCCGAGGTCGAGCATCGCCCTCGCCCACTGCGCGTCGGTGAGCTCGTCGTCGTCAGGCGAGGTCGCGACCGCGACGCCCTCGATGAGGCCGGGGTTCGGCACGAGCCCTCCGCCCACGTGGAACGGGCCGGGCGCGAAGCTCCCCGCGACGACGTGCGCGATCTCGTGGCCGAGCACGGGGTGCGGGTAGCTCGCGAACTGCACGTAGACCTCGCGCCGCCAGGGCTTGGCGATCTGCGTCTCGGCCGCGCCCATCAGGCGGCGCTTCTGATCGGCGTCGGCGAAGACGAAGGCGGTCACGCGCCCGCCGAGGTGCGCGCCGAGCCGCGCCTCGTCGGCCGCGAGCTCCTCCTCGCAGTCGCGCACCAGGAGCTCCACCTGGTACGGAAAGAGCCCGTCGGGATACACGACGTCGCACCGCGGCCCCGACGCGCGCCCGCCGAGCTCCGTCGCGATCGTCGCGGACGTCTGCCAGTGGCCGAGCGCCGGACCCGCCAGGGTCACCGCGAGGCTCGCCGCCAGCGCGGCGCACCCCGCCGCGAAGCGCGCCAGGGTCGCCGGCTCGGCGCGGAGGGCGCGCAGGCGAAGCCGCGCCGGCCGCGAAGGAGCGGAGGGCCCGCGCTCGAGCGCGGACGCCACGAGCGCGAGCCCCGCGAGCGTCGCGACCGACCCGGCCCGATACGTCCAGAGCTCGGTCCGGACGTCGATGACCGTGTCGTACAGCGTGCCGCTGAAGTACCCGAAGAACGGATCGTACGAGAAGATCATCGGCGAGCCGTAGAAGCGCACCACGCTCACCACGATCCCGGCGATGGGCCCCGCGAGGGCCAGGAGGACCGCGCGCAGTCGCCGCCGCCGAGCGCCGGACGCCAGCTCCCCGGCGACGGCGCCCCACGCGCCGCCCACGAGCGCGCCCATGCCCGCCGTGAGCACGAAGAAGGTCGTGCCTCCCCAGAAGTCGCAGATGCCCGCGCGCGCCCCGTGCAGGAGCGCCGTGAGCAGGGCGACGGCCGCGAAGAGCGCCCCGTTCGCGAGCCCGCGGCCGACGCCCGCGATCGGCGACGGCGCCGACGCGGAGACCTCGAGCGCCGTCGCGATCGCGGCGGCCGCGGGCACCACGAGCCCGCTCGCCAGCGACTGCTCGTACCCCGGCCCGCCGAAGAGCGGCAGGAAGCCGACGCCGCCCAGCACGACGAAGACCGCCGCGGCGGTCCAGAGCCGCACCGGCGACGCGAGCCCGCGCGCCGGCGCGCCGATCAGAGCTGCGCCCCCGCCTGCCCCGCCGGGTCGCCGTCGGGCGGCGGCGGCGTCACGATCGGGGGCTCGAGGACCAGCGCAAGCACCTCGTCGACGCGCTTGATGAGGTGGACCTTGAGCTCACCCCGCACGTCCTTGGGGATGTCGTCGAGGTCGCGCTCGTTGCGGAAGGGGACGAGCACCTCGCGGATGCCGGCCCGGTGCGCGGCGAGGAGCTTCTCCTTGATGCCGCCGACCGGGAGCACGCTGCCGCGCAGCGTGATCTCGCCCGTCATGGCGACGTCCTTCTTCACCGGGCAGCGGAGGAGAAGCGACGCGACCGCGCTGAACATCGTGACGCCGGCGCTCGGCCCGTCCTTGGGCGTGCCGCCCTTGGGGACGTGGAGGTGCAGGTCGGTCGTGCGGAGGAACTCGGGATCGAGCCCGAGGTCCTTCGCGCGGCTGCGCACGAACGACACCGCGGTGGCGGCGCTCTCGCTCATCACGCTCTTCAGGTTGCCGGTCACCAGGACCTCGCCGCGACCCGGCATCCGCGTCGCCTCGATGAAGAGGATGTCGCCGCCCGCCGGCGTCCACGCGAGGCCCGTCGCCACGCCCGGCGTGCTCGTGCGCTCGGCGAGGTCGGGGAGGAAGCGCGGCGGCCCGAGGATCTTCTCGACGGCTTCGGCGTCGGCGACCAGGCTGAGGGTCGTCTCGCCCTCGGCCAGGCGCATCGCGATGTGCCGGCACAGCGACCCGATCTCGCGCTCGAGGTTACGGACGCCGGCCTCGCGCGTGTACGAGTCGATGATCCGCTCGAGCCCGTCGGGCCTGAACTCGAGCCGCTCGTCGGTGAGGCCGTGCGCGCTGAGCTGCTTCGGGCAGAGGAAGTCGCGCGCGATGGCGAGCTTCTCGGCGCGCGTGTAGCCCGGGCACTCGATGACCTCCATGCGGTCCATCAGCGGTGCGGGGATCGTCTCGGGGTCGTTCGCCGTGCAGATGAAGGTGACCTGCGAGAGGTCGAAGGGCACGTCGACGTAGTGATCCTGGAAGGTGGAGTTCTGCTCCGGGTCGAGGACCTCGAGGAGCGCGGCCGCGGGATCGCCGAGCAGGTCGACGCCCATCTTGTCGACCTCGTCGAGCACGATGACGGGGTTCTTCACGCCCACCTTCTTCATGCCCTGGAGGATGCGGCCCGGGAGCGCGCCGACGTACGTGCGGCGGTGCCCGCGGATCTCCGCCTCGTCGCGGACGCCGCCGAGGGCGAGCCGGTGGTAGCGGCGGCCCATCGAGCGCGCGATCGAGCGACCGAGCGAGGTCTTGCCGACGCCCGGCGGCCCGATGAAGCAGAGGATCGGCGCCTTCTTGCTGCCCGCGAGCTTGCGGACCGCGACGTACTCGATGATGCGCTTCTTGATCTTCTCGAGGCCGTAGTGGTCCTCGTCGAGGCAGCGGCGCGTCTCCTCGACTTCGAGCTTGTCGGGCGTGGTCTTGCTCCACGGCAGGTCGGCGATCCACTCTAGGTACGTGCGCGTCACGTTGTACTCGGCCGACTGCTGCTGCATGCCGCTCATGCGGCCGAGCTGCTTGCGCGCGACCTTCTGGACGTCGTCGGGCAGGCCCGCCTTGCGGAGGCGCTCGCGGAGCTCCTCGACCTCGTCCTCCTCGCCGCCGTCGCCGAGCTCCTCCTTGATGGTGCGCATCTGCTGCCGGAGGATCTGCTCGCGCTGGGCCTTGCCCTCGTCGGCGATCATCGAGCTCACCTCCTTCTTCACGCGGAGGAGCTCGAGCTGCCGGCTCACGATCCCGAGGACGGCGCGGACGCGGCCGCGCGGGTCGAACGTCTCGAGGATGCGCTGCTTGTCGGCGACCGTGGCCTGCTCGGGGGCGAGGTTCGAGGCGATGAGATCGGCGAGGGCGCCGCTCTCGCGCACGTTGTCGAGGATGCCCGCCGTCTCGCGGGGCAGGTTCGGCATGAGGGAGAGGAGGTGCCGCATCCCCTCGCGGAGGCTCGCGCCGAGCGCGTCGATCTCGACGTCGCGCTCGAGGTCCTCGGGGATGCGCCGCACGCGCGCGCGCATGTACGGCTCGAGGGCGACCTGCTGCGAGATCTGGAAGCGCGCGAGGCCGTGGAGGACGACCGAGTAGTTGTTGGGACCGAGGCGTAGCACCTTCACGACGCGCGCGACGGTGCCGACCTGGTAGAGGTCCTCGAACCGCGGCTCGTCGATCTCCGCGTCGCGCTGGCTGACGATCCCGACGACGGCGCGCTCGTGACCGGCGAGATCTTCGACGAGCCGGACGCTGCGGGGACGGCCGACGTTGATGGGGACGACGCTCGCCGGGAAAACGACGCTGTTGCGAAGCGGCAGGATGGGAAAGAGCTCGAGCTCCGAAGCACGCGGATCGCTCATACGGTTAGCCATAACATGTCCGCTCCATGTTCGAGGGGAGCGCGGCCGCTGAGGACGACCGCTCGTGCTAGAAAGGCGGCGATGCGGTCGATGACCTTGCAAGCTTGGGCCCTGGCCTGCGCGCTCGGTCTCGGTCTCGGGCCGGCCGGCTGCGCGGCGCAGCAGGGCGGAGACCCCGAGTCGGTGCTACGCGGGTACGCGAAGGCGCTCGAGGAGGGCCGCGCGGACGACGCGTATCGCGCGCTCTCCGACGAGGCGCGCCGCGGCATCTCGCTCGAAGCGTTCCGCCGCATGGTGAAGGACGACCCCGAGGGCGTGCGCGAGATCGGCCGCGCGCTCCAGCGTCCGACGGCGCCCGCGGTCGTCACGGCGACCGTCACGAGCTCGAGCGGCCAGGAGCTCGACCTCGTGCTCGAGGACGGCAGGTGGCGCGTCGACGCGTCCACCATCGACCTCTACGCGCAAGACACCCCGCGTCACGCCATCGTCGGCTTCATCCGGGCCGTCGAGCACAAGCGCTACGACATCGTCATGCGCTATGTCCCCGACCAGCACCGCGAAGGCCTCGACGCGGCCAAGCTCCAGGCTGCCTGGGAAGGGCACGAGAAGCAGGAGATCGAGCAGGTGCTCGCGGGCCTGAAGCAGGCCCTCCCCTCCTCCACCATCGAGGAGACCGGGGAGCGCGCGACGATGCCGTACGGCGCCGGCTCGATGCAGCTCGTCCGCGAGCACGGCCTCTGGAAGATCGAGAACTTCGATTAGAGCAGGAGTCCTTTGAACGGGACGTTCAAAGGACGGATGCTCCCCAAACTAGGGCAAAAATAGAGCTGGCCGTCGTTCCGAAGGACCGACGGTCGCTCTAGCACTACCTGGTCATTTTTCTCTTTCCATGCCGGTCGAGTTGGTCTCCATTGGGATGGGTGACCAGCTCGGACGGTTGGGAGAGTCGCTTCGATCGCTTCATGGCGCCGTTTTTGGACGCCTGGAGATTCAAGACGCGTAGGAAGTGGGCTCCGCTGTACCTGCGGGGGCTGCTGCTTCCTGGAGAGCGCAAGAGCATCGAACCGCTCGCGGCGCGTGTGGCGCCGGGGCACGACCAAGAGCTGCGTCACTTCGTCAGCGAGTCGGATTGGGATGACGAGGCTGTCGAGGCGGTGCTCTGGGAGAAGGTCGACGCGATGGTGGGCGGCGATGAGTCGTTTCTGATCATCGATGACACTGCGCTGCCCAAGAAGGGGAACGACTCGGTCGGGGTCGCACACCAGTACTGCGGGGCGCTAGGGAAGCAGGCGAATTGTCAGTCGCTGGTGTCGCTCACGCTCGCGAAGGACGACGTGCCCATCCCGCTGTCGCTGCCCCTTTACCTTCCCGAACCCTGGGCGAAGGACAATGAGCGCAGACAGAAGGTTGGCGTACCCGAGCAGGTCGTTTTCCGCGAGAAGTGGCGCATCGCCCTCGACGAGGTGAAGCGCCTCATCAAGGCCGGCGTCCGATTTCGCACCGTGCTGGGCGATGCCGGCTACGGCATCTGCGGCGAGTTGCGCAACGAGCTCTCGTCGCTCGGTCTGTTGTGGGCCTTCGGTGTGCTGCCGAATCAGCGCGCCTATCCGTCGCACGCAACGACTCGCATGCCTCGCCCCCGACGCGGTGGAAAACCGCGCAAGCATCGTGTCCCGACCCATGTGGACCGGAAGGCTGAGGAGATCGTCGAGGCGCTCGGTGACTCGGCATTCCGCACGGTGACCTGGCGTAACGGCACCAAGGGTCCTCTACGCGGACGCTTTGCTGCCTGTCGCGTGCGGCTCACGGATGGTCCGAAAGCTGCGCACGGCAAAGGTTTGCCAGGCCTTGAAGTCTGGCTTGTCTGCGAGCAGCGGGCGGATGAGCGGCGGTACTACGTCACCGACCACCCCGTGGAGACCTCGCTCCGCGACCTCGCGTTCGCGATCAAGGCTCGATGGTCCTGCGAGCAGGTCCATCAACAGCTCAAAGAAGAACTGGGGCTCGACCACTTCGAGGGGCGCTCCTGGCGTGGCCTGCACCATCACGCTCTGCTGAGCATGATCGCCTTCGCCTTCCTCCAGCGCGAGCGTCTCACCGAAAATAAAGCCGCGGCGTAGCAAGAAGGGTCACCTGAGAGCGACGCTCCCCTCGGTACGTCGCCGTCTACTTTTCCATCTTGTTACGCCGTGCCTGCGGTGCGGAGCCCCGGTGAAGCTGCTCGCGCCACCATAAAATGACCAGGTAGTGCTAGGCGATCTCCGCGACGACGGGGGCGTGGTCGCTCGTCCCCACGTCGGGGAACACGCGGCAGCTCGTCGCCTTCAGCCGGCTCCCGGTCATGAGCACGTAGTCGATGCGCCAGCCCTGGTTCTTCTGCCGGAGGCCGCGCCAGGGCGGCCACCACGTGAAGAGCCGATCGTTCGTGGGGTCGAGCGCCCGCCCGACGTCGACGAGGTCGGACGCGAGGAGCCGCTCGAAGAGCTCCCGCTCGTCGGGCCGCTGCCCGATCGCGCCGGCCTTCCGCTCCTTCGGGTGGAGGTCGATGTCTTCGCGGGCGACGTTCATGTCGCCGCAGAGGATGAGGCTCCCGCCGCCCGCGTGCACGCCGTCGACGTACGCGCACATCGCCTCGAGGAACTGGAGCTTCGCCGCGTAGTCCTTCCCGCCGTTCGGCACGTACACGCTCGTGACCACGCGGCCGTCGCCGAGCGCGGCCTGCACGACGCGGTTCTCGACGTCGAACGCAGGGTGGCTGAACTCGGGCCGCGCGGGGAACGTCTCTTTCCGCATGTGGAGCGAGACGCCGCTGTAGCCCTTCGGCCCGCCGTGCCAGTAGCTCCAGTACTCCGGCAGGAGCGTCAGCGACTCGCCGAGCTGCTCGGCCGTCGCCTTGATTTCCTGAAGGCAGATGACGTCGGGCAGGTCGCGCCGCGCCCACTCGACGAACTGCGCCTCGCGGGCGCGGATGCCGTTGACGTTCCAGGTCGCGACCTTCATCGCTCTCCGCTCGGTCCCTTCTTCTCCACGCTCGCGCGGGGCATCGTGATCTCCGGCGGCCGAACGTAAAGCGGTTCGAGGGCGTCCGCATCCTCAGGCGTCCGGCCGAACGCCAGGCGCGCGACCGAGGTGGCCCGCGGCGCGTCGTGCGGGGCCGCGACGTGGAGGGTCACGCGCGGCCCGAGGAGCGTCCAGTCCACCTCGACCGCGGCCTCCCCCGCGACCGCGACGGCGTCGCCGCCCGCGACCGCGAGCACCCGCGCCGCCACTTCGGCGATGCGGATGTGCGCGGGCGCGAGGACCGTCTCGCCCCGGCGGGTGGCCTGCACGTAGAGCTCCCCCTTCCCTCCCGGAACGACGCTCACCACGAGCCCCTCGCCCGCGGGAAGGCCGAACGCGAGCGCGTCGAGCGACGTGACGCCGACGATCTCCGCGCCGGTCGCGTACGCGATGCCCTTCACCGTCGCGACGCCGATGCGGCACCCCGTGAAGCTGCCGGGACCCACGCACACGCCCCAGCGCGCGACGTCGGGCGGGGACCAGCCCACCCGCGCGAAGAGCGCGTCGACCATCGGCAAGAGCGACTCGCCGTGGGCGTTCGACACGCGGCGGCTGTCTTCGGCGACGAGCCGCCCGTCCTCGAAGAGCGCGACCGAGCCGAGCGCGGTGGAGGTGTCGACGGCGGCGAGGCGGCGCACGACGGGACCCGCCCTCAACGGGCGCCGCGGCCGAGCGTGTTCGCGACGAGGAAGTTGTATGCCGCGGGGGCGGCGCGCTTGAACCGCCAGATCATGCGGCCATCGATCATGGGGACCGAGTAGAGGCGGCCCTTGTCGACATCGGCGATCGCGGCGCGCGCGACCGACTCGGCGCTGCGGCCCTTGTCGACCATGAGCTGGCCCTGCTTGCGCAGGTGATCGTTCGTGGCGCGGCTGCTGTTCGCGATGTTCGTCTTGAAGAACATCGGGCAGATGACGGTGACCTTGACCTTGGTCCCCGCGAGCTCGGTCGCGAGCGTCTCGGACAGCGCGATGACGCCCGCCTTGGCGACGTTGTACGCGCCGAGGAAGGGCGGGCACGCGAAGCCGGCCGACGACGCGACGTTGAGCACGTGGCCGTGCCCCTGCGCGCGGAACATGGGCACGAACGCGTGGCAGCCGTGGATGACGCCGAAGAGATCGACGTCGAGCGTCCACCGCCAGTCTTCGAGGGACAGCTCGCCGACCGCCCCGGAGCTCGCGACGCCCGCGTTGTTGACGAGGAGATCGACGGGCGCGCCCCCGCACGCGCGCACGAGCGCCTGCCAGTCGTCGACCTTCGTCACGTCGCAGCGCGCCTGCACCACCGACGCGGCGCCCGCGGCCGTCGCGAGGCGCGCGGTCTCTTCGACGCCCTTCATGTCGATGTCGGAGAGGACGAGGTGCGCCTTCCGAGGCGACAGCTCGAGGGCGAGGGCGCGGCCGAAGCCGCTGCCCGCGCCGGTGATGACGCATCGGGGAGACTTGGGGAGGGCCATGGCGCGCTGTCTTAGCATCAGAAGACGACGCTGACGCCGAGCGTGTAGACCGCCGTCGCGAAGCGCCAATACCCCACATCGTCGGAAAAACGCATGCCCGTAGGAGGCGGCGAGGGGACCTCGGCGACGTTGGTCGTCAGGAAGTACGAGAAGCGGGCCTCGACCCCCAGGCCCCAGCGGCGCGAGAGCCACCAGTCGTACCCGCCGAAGAGCGCGAACATCGCGTTGCCGCTCGAGTTCGAGTGGCCCTCCGTGTCGACGATCACGTCCGACCCGCCCATGGCCCCACCGGCGCGCCAGCCGGTCGTCGGGACGGGGTGCCAGTCGAAGGTGGCCCCGAAGGCGAGGAGCGTGAGCGTCCCGGCGCCGTCGTTCAGGCCCACGTAGTCGACGTCGAAGAAGCTCGCGAGCGAGAAGCCGTCGGCGACCGTCCAGCCGATGGCGATGTCCGTCATGCCGCCGGCGCCCCAGCGACTCGGCGCGGTGTAGCTGGACGCGGCGTGGAGCGTGACGAACGCGGGCCCCTGGCTGACGCGCAGGTAGAAGCCCGGGTCTTGCTGTGCGACGTCCATCGCCCGACGCGGCTCAGAAGATGCCCGAGACGCCGAGCGAGTAGATCGCGGTCGAGAAGCGCCAGTACTGCGTGACGTCGTACCCGGCGGCAGCGGTCGGGACGGAGGCGCCCGCTTGATCGCCGAGCTGCCGGATGCTGGCCGGCGTGTAGTACGTGAAGCGGCCCTCGATCCCCAGGCCCCAGCGGCGCGAGAGTCGCCAGTCGTAGCCGCCGAACAGCGCGAACATCGCGTCGCCCGCCGCGCTCGCGTCGTTCTCCGCCGAGACGCTCACGTCCGACAGTCCGAGCGACCCGCCGAGACGCCAGCCTGTCGTGGGCGCCGGGTGCCAGTCGGCCGTCACCCCCAAGCCGACGAGCACGAGCACATCGTCGACGCTTCCGGCAACGTCGCCATGGACGAATCCCGCCAGAGAGAACCCCTCGGCGAGCGTCGCGCCGACGGCGACGTCGAACGTGCCGCCAAAGCCCCAGTCGCTGGGCGCATTGTACCCGGACGAGGCGTGAAGCTTGGCGAACGAGGGGGCCTGGCTGATCCGCAGGTAGAAGCCCGGGCTCCAGGGGTTGCCGGGGTCGGGAGCCTGCGGCTCGCCCGTCTCCGGCGGCGGCGTCTCGTCTTCCGGGGGCGGAGGCGGGGGCGGGCGACGGCGACGCGGCGCGGGAGGGGGAGGGGGCGGAGGCGGAGGGGGCTGCTCGGCGTCGTCTTCGGTGGGAGGCAGCGGGGGCAGGTCGTCCTGCGCCGCGGCCGGCAGGGCGGTGGACACCCCCACGAGCAACGTCGCGATCCTGAGCCACCCGATCCGCATCGCTCGTGACTCTAACCCCACATTCAGGCCGAGCCGCGAGAGGACAGAGTTTACGCGCCCCCTCACGAAGTACGCCGAGGCCCTGGAGAAGAAAGCCGGGCACCTCGCCGAGAATGCCGACCCCCTGGAGAAGAAAGCCACGCCCGTCGCCGAGAATGCCGACCCCCTCGAGAAGAAAGCCAAGCCTCTCGCCAAGATGGCCCAGCCCCGTCGCGAAGAAAGCCGACTCCCTGGAGAGGATTCCCGCCACGCTCGCAAAGAAGGCCGGCCTCCTGGAGAGGAATGCCAGGCCCCTCGGGAGCGGGAACCCGCGCTAGATCTGCCCGAACCGGCCGCTCTGGAACGCCGCCTCGAGGAGCTGGTCGACGCGACCGAGCACCTCGCGCGCGCGCGGGTCGCTCGACGCCGCGAGCGCGGTCTTCACCTCGCTGAGCGCCTTGAGCTGGCTGAAGAGCTGGACGTCGCTGAGGCTCGCCGCGCCCGTGAGCACCTGGCGCACGCGCTCGAGCTCGCCCGCGAGCGCGTCGAGCCCGAGGCCCACCGCGCCGACGCGCCGCGCCTGCGGGTGATCGCGGAAGTGCGCCTCGAGGACGGGCGTGACGATCGCCTCGAGGATCGGCGCCTGGTCCTCGCCGTTCCACACGTGCTTGAGCACGAAGAGATCGCTCGCGTCGGGCTGGGCGCGCCCGTCGAGGTACGCGCTCGCCGCGAAGAGCTTGAGGAGCTTCACGACGCGCCGGTCGCTCAGCGTGATGCCCTCGGCGCGGATCTGGAAGACGAGGCCCTTGTACTGCGAGAAGAACTCCTCGGTGTACGTGGTGCGCGCGAGGAGGCCCCGCTGCAAGCTCGCGAGCTCGCGCGCGTCGACGAGCGGGCGCACGGACGCGTTTTCCATCTCGAGGGTCTCGTGGTCGAGGCCCTTCTGCAGGAGATCCTGGAAGTGGTACGCGTCGAGGTTGTCGCTGCGGATGCGCAGGATGAAGCGGTCGTAGATCGCGGTGAGCGCGTCGTCCGTGGGCACCTCGTTCGAGGCGCCGAACGCGCTGAGGAGCGGGCAGCGCACGACCTTGCCGCCGCTCGTGTAGCGCCGCTCGTTCAGCAGCGTGAGCAGCGAGTTCAGGATGGCCGAGTTGCTCTTGAAGACCTCGTCGAGGAAGACGATCTCGGCGTCGGGCAGCATCCCCTCGGTGCGGCGCTCGTAGCGGCCCTCGCGGAAGGCGGCGATGTCGACCGGGCCGAAGATCTCGTTCGGCTCGGTGAAGCGCGTGAGCAGGTACTCGAAGTACCGGGCCTGCATCAGCCGCGCGAACGTGCGGATCAGCGCGCTCTTGGCGGTGCCGGGCGGGCCGACGAGCACGGCGTGCTCGCCCGCGAGCGTCGCGACGAGGAGCAGCCGGACGATCTCGTCCTTGCCGAGGAATCGCTCCTCGAGGGCGCGCGCGAGCTGGCCAAGGCGGGTCGGGAGCTCCTCGTGAACGTCAATGGGCGACGCCTCCCGCGCGATGGCCATCGTCCGGCCGAGGCTAGCGCATCACCCACGCAGCTGCTTGCCGAGCGCGATCACCTCGACGTTCAGCTCGAGGACCAGCTTGAGCAGCGCCGCGCGCGCCTCCTCGGTAGGGGGGCGTGTGGTCCAGGAGCGCAGGGCCCGCTCGTACACTTCGGCCTTGGTGCGTAGCTCGCGGACCCGGGGGCCCGCCGGCATCTCGCGCAGCCGTTCGAGCGTGTCGACGATGGCTTTGTCGACGATCGCGAGGCGCGTGGACCCCCTCCGTACTGGAGGGGGCTTGGAGCCCGGCTTGGAACCTTCGGGGGGCATCGGCGGAACGGTACCGCGGCGCGAGGCCGCGGGGCGTAGAGTAATCTCTGGATCTTCGAAGATGGGAAGCTTGTCACGAGTCCACGGTCTCCTTCGTGTTCGAAGAAGCGCTCTCGCGCTCGCGGTCCTCTCGGGCGCCGCGTGTCATTCGCCGTCGCCGGCGGATCCTTCCACCTCGAGCAGCGCGCCGGCCTCACCCGCGGCCTCGGGCCCGCCGGAGGTGCGCGCCGACGGGCGCCTGCCGATGACGGTGAAGCCGCACGGCTATCACGTGGCGCTCGAGATCGACCCGACCAAGGAGCGCTTTTCCGGTCACGTGACCCTGGAGGTCGACGTGCCGGCGGCGACCGCGTACGTCGTCCTCAACGCGCGGGACATGAACGTGTCGCGCGCGGCCGCTCGGCCCGAGGGCCGGCCGGACGACGTGCCGGCGACGGTGACCCCGCGGCTCGCCAGCGGCGGCGTCGTGCCGGAGGAGATCGTGCTCGCGTTCGCGCAGCCGCTCCCGGCCGGGCACGCGGTGCTCGACCTCACCTACGACGCGCCCTTCGCCGCCGACCTCGCGGGCCTCTACCGCGTGGAGGAGCAGGGCGAGTGGTACGTGTACAGCCAGTTCGAGTCGACGGACGCGCGCCGCGCCTTCCCGTGCTTCGACGAGCCCGCGTTCAAGACGCCGTACGAGATCACGATCACCGCGCCGCCCGGCCTGAAGGCGCTCACGAACACCCCCGAGGTGTCGAGCGCGCCCGCCCCCGAGGGCGGCGCGACGGTGCACAAGTTCGCGGTGTCGCCGCCGCTCCCCAGCTACCTCGTCGCGTTCGCGGTCGGCCCGTTCGAGATCGCCGAGGGCCGCAAGGAGCCGTTCCCCATCCGGGTCGTGGCGACGAAGGGGCGCGCCCACCTCGCGAGCCTGGCGCTCGACGTCGCGGCGGCGCTCGTCGACCGGCTCGGCGACTACTTCGACATGCCCTACCCGTACGCGAAGCTCGATCTCGTGGCCGTGCCCGACTTCGCGGCGGGGGCGATGGAGAACCCGGGGCTCGTCACGTTCCGCGACGTGCTCCTCCTCATCGATCCGCTCCACGCGACCACCTCGGCGCGCCGCGCCCAGGCCGAGGTCATCGCCCACGAGTTCGCGCACCAGTGGTTCGGCGACCTCGTGACCATGAAGTGGTGGAACGACATCTGGCTCAACGAGGGCTTCGCCACATGGGCCGAGGCGAAGATCGTCGACGAGTGGAAGCCGTCGTTCGGGGCCACGCTCGGGCAGATCGCCGGCATCGAGCGCGTGATGGACACCGACGCGCTGAAGAGCGCCCGCGCCGTGCGCGAGCCCGTCCGCTCGACGAGCGAGGCGATGGAGGCGTTCGACGGCATCACCTACCAGAAGGGCGCGGCGGTGCTGCGCATGATCGAGGGCTGGCTCGGACCGGACGTCTTCCGCCGCGGCGTCCAGCGCTACGTGCACGAGAACGCGTGGAAGAACGCGGGCGCCGAGGACCTCTTCCACGCGCTCGACTTCGTCTCCACGCAGAAGGTCGACGAGCTCGCGGGCGCGTTCCTCGACCACCCCGGCGTGCCGCAGGTGCTGACGAGCTTCAAGTGCGAGGGAGGCTCCGGCCGGCTCGAGCTCCGGCAGTCCGAGTGGCGCCCCCTCGGCCTCGACGCGCCGGGCGACCCGGGCGCCGCCACGCCCGCGCGGCGCATCTGGACGCTGCCGGTGTGCGTGGAAGTCGACGGGCAAAAGTCGAAGAGATGCTTCACCCTCGGCTCGGACCCCATCACGCGGAACCCGGGCGTGCACTCGTGCCCGGCGTGGGTCTACCCGAACGCCGACCAGGCCGGGTACTACCGCTTCCTCGTCGAGCGCGACAAGCTGCTCGCCCTCGCGCGCGCCGGCAAGGCGCTCGAGCCGAGCGAGCGGCTCGGCCTCGTTTCGAACGCGTGGGCGGGCGTGCGGCAGGGCGCGATCGCGCCGAGCGTGCTGCTCGACTTCCTGACGCTCTTCGACGGCGAGGGGAACCGGTACGTGGTGGAGGAGATCCTCGACGTGCTGCGCGGCGTCGACCACGCGCTCGTCGAGGACGGGGCGCGCGCCGACTTCCAGCGGTACGTGCTCGCGCGGCTCTCGGCGCGCAAGCACACGCTCGGCTGGTGGCCCCCCTCGGGCCGGGAGGAGAGCGACGACGACCAGGCGCTCGAGCGCCGGAGCGTCCTCTGGACGCTCGGGGAGCTCGCGAACGACGAGGCCACCCTCGCCGAGGCCGAGAAGTACGCCAAGGCCTGGCTCCGCGACCGCGACAACGTCTCGGCCGACACGGCGGCGGTCGCGGTGCCGCTCGCGTCGATCGGGGCGGGCGAGGCGCGGCTCGTCGAGCTGCGCGAGGCCGCGAGGCGCGCCGAGACCCCCGAAGACCGGGTGATCGCGGTCCGCGCGATGGGCCTCTTCGACGACCCGGTCGTCCTGCGGAAGGCGTTCGACCTGGCGCTCACCGACGAGATTCGCCTCTCCGAGTGGCGCTACCTCTTCGGCGCGGCCGCCTCGCACCGGGCGGCGGCCCCGGTGCTCTTCGCGTGGGAGAAGGAAAACTGGGCGAAGCTCCGCGAGCGCGCGCCGAACTCCCTCGGCCGCGGCATGGTCGACGTGGCAGGTGCGATGTGCTCGTCCGCCGACCGCGAAGGCGCGCGCGAGTTCTTCACGGGCGCGATCGACGGGATGGAAGGGGTCAAGCGTTCGCTCGACGAAGCGCTCGAGTCGGCCGCGCTCTGCACGGCCCTTCGCGGGCACGGCGCCGCCGAGGTCACGCGGTACCTGAAAGACAAGGGGCGCGGGCAGCAGGCCGCCCGTTGAGTCGCCGAATGCCGAACGGGGGGTGGCGCGTGCAGCGAGGATTCTGGCGCTCGGGGAGAGTGAAGTTTCGCGGGGTACGTGACACGGTGCAAGGAGGGGTCATGGGGCGCGCGAGGGTGGCGGCGACCAGGCGATCTATTTTGCTGCGCGGAGAGCGGCTCCGCTGGGTCCTCGGTCGGCTGTCGGGCTCGCGCGCCCGCGAGGCGGAGCTCGAGCGCCTGCTCCGCGAGAGCGAGCGCGGGCGGCGCGAAGCCGAGGAGCGCCTCGCCGGCGTGCGCCGCGTCTCGAGCTCGGTCGCCCACGACGTGAACAACCTGCTCGGCGTCGTGGCGCTCGTCGCTTCGAGCCTGCGCGATCAGCTCGAGCCGATGGTCCGCGAGCAAGCCGACGAGCTGTGCGACTCGGCGATCCGCGCGGCGAAGCTCAATCGCGGTCTCCTCGCGCTCGCGAAGGACGGCGCGATGACGGACGACGCCGCATCGATGACGTCCGTGCACGGCCCGAGCGTGGTCGACGTGAACCTCGTCATCGAGGGGATGCGCCGGATGCTCGAGCGGCTCGCGGGCGCATCGCTCGACCTCGTCGTGAAGCTCGACGACGAGCCGTGCGTCGTGAACGCCGAGCCCGAGCAGCTCGAGCGGGTCATCGTGAACCTCGTCACGAACGCCCGCGACGCGATGGCCGGCCACGGCACCCTGCGCATCGAGACCGAGCGGTCGGCGTCGACGCTCGTGCCGCACGGCGACGCGGTCGTCGTTCGCGTCACCGACACGGGAGCCGGCATCGACCACGCGACGCGGCCGCGCATCTTCGAGCCGTTCTTCACCACGAAGGGCGACGCGGGCGCAGGCGTGGGCCTCGCCGCCGTGCAGGACATCGTCGCCGCGTGCGGCGGGCAGGTGCAGGTCGCGAGCGAGCCGGGCGGCGGGACGCGCTTCGAGGTCCTGCTCCCCTTCAGCTCTGCTTGCGAAACTCGCCCGGCGTCAGCCCCGTCCAGCGCTTGAAGGCGCGGTGGAACGAGCTACTTTTCTCGAAGCCGAGCACGAACGCCACCTCGTCGATCGACTGCCGGCGCCCGCGCATCTGGGCGAGGGCCACGTCGCGTCGCACCTCGTCGAGAACCTCCTGGAACGAGGTGCCCTCCTCGCGCAGGCGCCGCTGGAGCGTGCGGCCGGTCGTGCCGAGCTGCCGCGCCGCGGCGGGGAGCGCGATCTCGCCGGAGTGGATGTTGTCCACGAGGTGAACGCGGAGGCGCGCGCGGATCGTGTCCGCGTTCTGCGCCTCGATGCGATCGAGCATCTCGGCGGCGTACTTCATGACCGCGGTCTCGAGGACCGGGTCCGCGCCGTTCACGCTCTGCGAGAGGAGCTCCACCGGGAACGAGACGCTCGACCGGAGCGCGTCGTAGCGCACGGGGCACCTCAGCGCGCCCTCGATGATCGCGAGCTCGTTCGGTTGGGGGCGCGGCATCTCGAGGTCGACGGCCAGAGGGGCGAACGCCGAGCCGATCATCTGCCGCAGCGTCACCACGTTCGCGACCGCCCAGAGGGCGCTGATGAGCTGGCGCACGGGCCCGCGCACGTACGAGCGCTGGCGGAGCTCGAGGCGCGCGGGTGACGCGTCGGCCACGAGATCGCAGTCGGCGACGCTGCTCGTCACTGCGTAGTACTGGACGACCCGCTGCAACGCCGACCCGACCGTGGCGCTATGGCGCGCCACGTAATAGAGGAGGCCCACCCCGCGATCTCCCATCTTCGCCATTGCGTCGACCGCCGCGCCCACGCCGACGCGCCGCACGATCTCCTGCGCGAGGCGCTCGCACTGCGGCCACGCGACGCGCCCGTCGATGTCGTCGAGGGCGCCGCTGGCTCCGGCCGCCTCGGCGGCTGCGTCCGCGTCGAGACCACCGGCGGCCGCGAGGTAAAGGTAACTGCGAACGGTTTGGACGGAGATCGAGCCCTGCATGGGTGTGGTGGGGTGCCTGAGGTTCTGAGTAGGACGGTGCGTTGCGCGGTTCGTTCGATTCGTTCGTTTCTTGGGTGGTCGGCGGCAGCCGTCACGGTCGAGGCAAAGCGAGCGAAAGGTGTTCCGCGAGAGCGAGGACGAGCTGTCCCATCTTCGAAGATTCGGGCACGACGTGAGGGGGAGCGCCCAGCTCCGCGAGGGCACTGGCACAAGTCGGGCCCACAGCCGCCACCACGACGCGCGTGCGCAGCGCGTCGCGAAGGGCGTCCCGCCGGCCCATCGCGTCGGCTACGGCGAACAGGTTCCTTGCTTGTACTTGCGTCGTCACGGCCAGCGCCTGCAGCTCCCCGAGGATGAGGGCATTCACGAGCCTCTCTAGGGCCGTCGAGTCCAGAGGCAATGACCACTCGTAAGGCTGGACCTCGAAGACCCTCGCGCCACGCGCCGCCAGCGCCTGGGGCACGGTGCGACCGCCGCCGCCGTCGTGCACGAACACCACTTCATGGCCTGCGACCTCCACCCCCTCCCCGGCTCCGCCGGCGCCTCCGAGCGCGGCGAGCAGCTCGGCCGTGGTGTGCGGCGGCTCGGCGCGCACGTGCGCCTGCAGGCCTTCGCGCTTCAGCACAGCGATGGGTTTCGGCCCCCGGCAGACGACCGTGGCGCGTGCGAGCGCCTGACGCAGCTCGGGACCGCGGCCCAGACCCTCTGCGACCGCGAGCCACCGCTGGAGACCGACGCCCGTCGCCAGGACGACGACGGCGCCGGGCGCCTTCAGCGCGTCGAGGGCGCTCGCGGTCTCGGTGGCACATTCACGCTCGAGCTCTCGCAGCGCCGGGACGCAGACGGGCTCCCCGCCATGGCGGCGCACGAGAGCGGAGAGTTCACTCTCCATCCTCGCTTCGAGGAGTGCGACGCGCGCGCCTTCCAGGGAGTGCCCGGCCATGACCGTAAATGCCGATTAAAATTTGGGGGGTGTCCGCGCGACAGCGGAGTTCAGTCGGCCCTCTCGCCTCACCAACCGACACGACCGACGGAATGATCGGACGGAGGAGGGAGCGTGTCCGATAGATGGGTTCAAGGTCGTAGGTACCCCTATGTCCGCGCGTTTGGCAAGTCCCGCCTAGCGGAAACGGGCGCTGCCAGCAGTGAGACTCGCTGCCCCATTTGGCTCCCCTTTGGCTCCCCTTTGGCTCCCGTTTGGCCCGCTTTGGCCCCTAGCGTGCGGCTCACGATATTCTCGGCCGTTCGCACCCGAGTCCGGCGGCGTAGACTCGCGCGCCCCACGGCCCCTTGGCGGAATTGGCAGACGCAGCGGACTTAAAATCCGCGACCCGTAAGGGTATCCGGGTTCAAGCCCCGGAGGGGCCACGGCCTTGTTTTTTCTCCGGCTCAGCCCGGGCGCGCCTCGACCGGTCTCTCAGGCCAGACCGCGCAGGGCCCGCTCGCGGACCTCTTCGAGCGTATGGCGCCGGAGCACGGCGCCGTCTTCGAAGACGGGCACGAGGAGGTCGTCCTTCCGGGGCCCGCGGACGGTCGCATAGGCGCCGCCCTCGTGCACGAGCGCTTGATGGCCGGGCTTGCTCCGCTTGCCGAGGTCGGTGGCAGGGGCCTTCGAGACATCCATCCACTCCCCGCTCCGCAGGGCCGCGGCGCACTTGAACGCGAACCGCAGGGTGTCGCGGTTCACGTGCTGGAGGAGGCCGCCGCCCATGCCGAACGCGATGTTCGACGCCGAGTACCCGCGCGAGACGATCGCGTGGAGGATCTCGGGCAGGCTCTCGTCGTTGACGCCGTCGCCCTGGAGGAGGCCGAAGTAGGGCGGCAGAACCTTGAAGCCCTTGGTGTTCGTCCGCATGCCGACCTTCCGGTCGAGGATCGCGAGGAGCTTGAGGTTCACCTCCGCGGGATCGCCCGAGTCGGGGCGGATGACGAGCTTGCCCCCCGAGGCGCGCACGAGCTCGTGCAGCCGCGGGCCGCACCAGAGCTCCTCGACCGCGTGGAAGACGTCCCACGTGTCCGAGACGCACGCGGCGATCTTCTGGGTGCCCGGCGGCACCTGCCGCTCGACGAGGTAGCGCTGCACGAGGTTCGCGTACGCGTCTTCTTCGTGGGTGCGGCCCCACATGCTGATCGTCGAGTGCTCGGCCGCGGGGATGCTGAAGCCGGCCATCGGCGCGCCGTAATAGAGGTTCGCGCACCGGATGCCCTCCACCGTGTCGGACCCGAGGAAGTTCACGAGGTGCGCCGCGCCGCCCACGCGGATGGTCTCGCGGCTCGAGCCGCCGCGCGCCCCGAAGTCGTGGAGCTTGAAGGGGATCTCCCCCATCGGGTCGTCGGCCGAGCGCGCGAGCGCCTCGAGGATCTTCTCTTTGCAAAAGCGCGAGAGCGTCGCGACGGTGCACGGGTACCAGACGCGCACGAGCATCGTCTCGAGCCACGAGACGACCCAGAAGACCCGCGGATCGGGCCTCGTGAGCTCGATGTCGAAGAGCACGTTGCCCGTCGGGACCACCGTGCCCTCGGGGACGGCGCGGATGCGCACCGGCAGCCTGCCGCCGTACTCGCGCACGATGACCTCCCAGCCCTCGCGGTGGAACGGCTCGCCGTGCTGCGCGAAGAACGCCGCGGCCTGGTCGACGTGGGCCTGGGTGATCGGCCGCGTGAGGTAGTGGAGGAGGTAGTACTGCAGGCCGAAGAAGACGGTGTGCCGGTAGCGGCCCCCGCGCGACTCGAAGTACGAGTACATCGACGCCACGTCGGGCGGGTACTGCGCCCAGTGCGACGCCTTGTAGCTGTCGGTGTCGGTGATGAGGTTGTCGTCGAGGGCGAGGACGAGGGCGGCCGGCGATTCCGTGGGGCTCACTTCACCATGGTGGCGCAACCGACCACGATCTGCACCTTCGCCGAGACGGTCGTCGCCCCCGTGCACGCCGCGCCGTTCAAGACGACCGCCGTGGGGTTGGCGGGGTCGTCGTACGTCCAGCCGTTCTTCGGATCCTGCAGGATGGTCGTCCCGTTCACCTCGACGTTCACGAGCGCCGGGTTGATCTGCCCGAGCCCCGTCGACTGGAGCGGGAAGGTGCACGTGACGACCTTGCCGCGGATGGCGTCGAGGGCGGTCTGGAACTTCGCCTGGAGGGCCGAGGCCGTCGACGTCGACGGGTCGATCTCGAAGTAGCAGAGGTCCGTGAGGCTGCTGGTCTCGCCGGGGTTGCAGCCCGCGGGGCCCGTGCCGCCCGCCTGCGCGACGTACCCGAGGAAGGCGGGGTCGAACTGGCCCGCGCTCTTCGAGGGGAACTCGCCGACGCCGATGACGAAGGTCTCGATCGGGCCGCCCTTCGACGCCGCCTCGGCGAGCTCGCTCGCCGCGAGCATCACGCACGCGTTCGACGAGTCGTTGCCGCCGCCGAGCAGGCTGGCGCAGGCGTCGGTCGGCACGCCGTCGGTGATGAGGATGAGCACCTTCTTGCCGTTCGGGAGCAGGGGCGCCTCGGGCTGGAAGGTCTCGAGCTCGCCGTATCCGCCCTGCATCGCCGACTCGGTGGGCGTGCCGAGCGCCAGCCCGCTCATGAGGCGCGTGTCGAGGGCGGCGTCTTGCTTGGCGTCGACGAACGCGAGCGGGACGTCCCCGGACGCCGGATACGGCCCGCCGCTCGCGGGGAAGACGATGAGGCCCGCGGCGACGCCCGGGTCGGCCGCCGTCTGCATCTCGGCGAAGATGCTCGTGAGCGCGCCCGTCGCGGCGGTCCACTTGTTCTCCTGGGCCATGCTGTCGGAGCCGTCGAGGACGAACATGAGGTAGGCGGGCTCGCGCTGCGCGTCGGCGACGGAGGTCGCGCACCCCGAGTCGCCGAGCGGCGCCTGGTTCGGCGCGCCGTCGGAGGCGAAGAGGCCTCCCCCGCCCCCGCCGCCGTCGTCCCCGCCCGCGTCGCCGATGGACTCGTCGTCTCCCGCCAGCGCCGACGGCGCCCGCGCCCCGCAGGCCGGCGCGATCGCCGTCGCGCCCGCGAGCCACGCCGCGCCCGCGAGGGTCGCTAGTTTGCGTCGGGGCATGCTTCAGCCTGGCCGCGGATGGCGTCGAGGGCCGCCTCGAACTGGCCCTCGAGCGCCTCCGCCGTGGGCGCCTGCGAGGTGTCGATCGCGAAGTAGCACAGGTCGCCGCCCGCGGAGGTGTCGCTCGCGCTCGTCGCGGTGGGGTCGCATCCCTCCACGCCGGTGCCGCCCGCCACCGCGAGATTGCCGAGGAAGGTCGGGTCGAGCCCGTCGTTGCCGAAGAAGCCGGGCGCCGCGTAGTTCCCGACGCCGACGACGAAGGTCTGGATCGCGTCCTCCGCGAGCTCGTTGCCGGCGAGGACGATGCACGCATTGGTCGCGTAGCCGCCGAGGATGGGGATCGGCGCGCAGTCGTCGCTCGGCACGCCGTCGGTGATGAGGACGAGCACCTTCTTGCCGCCCGGGCGCAGCGCCCCGCTCGCGCGGAAGCGCGCGAGCTCGCCGTACCCGCCGGAGAGGGCGGCGTGCGTGGGCGTGGCGCCTTCGGCGTCGCCGTCGAGGCGCTCGTCGAGCGCGCTCGCCTGCGCGGAGCTCACGAACGCCAGCGGGACGTCGGCGCTCGAGGGGTACGGCCCCATGCCCTCGGTCGGGTCGTTCGAGTCGGAGAACACGAGGAGCCCCGCGGCGACGCCCGGGTCCGCCGCGGTCGCCATCTGCGCGAACACCGACTCGAGCGCGGGCCGCACCGAGGTCCACTTGTTGTCGGCGTTCATGCTGCCCGACCCGTCGAGCACGAAGAGGAAGTCGGCCGGCGCCCGCTCGCGGCCCGTGCACGTCGGCCCGGCTTCGGCGGGCGGCGGAGAGCCCGGGCCCCCGGCGCCCGCGTCGGCGCTCGACGCGTCCGCCACGGGCGGATCGTCGGGCAGGCGATCCGGCAGGGCGGCTCCGCTGCAGCCCCACGCGACGACGGAGGCCGCGCCGATGCCGATCGCAGGCAAAGGCCTCGCCCCGCGGATCCGCCAGCCCATCCACATCCGTTATGACCAGGACCGGCCGTCCCCGCCACGCCAAAAGAGGCACGGCCACGCCGAAGACGAACGGGGAGAGGCGAAAGAGCCGCCTTTGCGCCGCGTTAGCCCATCACGCCAGAGGGCCGGACGCCTCCTCGGCGGCCCTCCGGAGGTCGCCCGTCCGCACCAGCTCTGCCACGCGCGCGATGTCCCGGTAGAGGGGCCGGTCTTCGGTGAGCGGCGGGACGCCCGCGCGGACGGCCGCGTGCGCAGCGGCGACCCCGCGGCTCGGCGCGAGCGGCGAGCGCTGGTCGAGGCCCGCCGCGGCGGTGAGGATCTCGATCGAGAGCGCGTGGCGCACGTTGACGATGACCTGGTCGAGCTTGCGCGCCGAGATGCTCCCCATGCTCACGTGGTCTTCGCGGCCCGCGCTCGAGGGGATCGAGTCGACGCTGGCCGGGTGGCAGAGCACCTTGTTCTCGCTCACGAGCGACGCGCTCGCGACCTGGGCGATCATGAAGCCGGAGTGGAGGCCGTGCCCGGGCGCGAGGAAGGGCGTGAGGCCCGTGGAGAGCGCGGGGTTCACGAGCTGCTCGACGCGCCGCTCGCTGATGTTCGCGAGCTCGGCGACGGCCATCGCCGCGAGGTCGAGCGCGAGCGCCAGCGGCTGGCCGTGGAAGTTGCCGCCGCTCACGATGTCGGCCCCGCCGTCGTCGCGGAGGAAGACGCTGGGGTTGTCGGTCACGGAGTTCACCTCGCGCTCGAGCACCCCGCGCACCCACGCGAGCGCGTCGCGCGACGCGCCGTGCACCTGGGGCATGCACCGCAGGCTGTACGCGTCCTGCACGCGGCCGCAGTCGCGGTGGCTCTCCATGATCTCGCTGCCGGGCAGCAGGGCGCGCAGGTTCGCGGCGACGACGGCCTGCCCGGGGTGCGGCCGGGCGGCGTGGAGGCGCGCGTCGAACGGGCGGCTCGAGCCCTTGAGGGCCTCGAGGCTCATCGCGCCGGCGACGTCGGCGACGGTGCAGAGCCGCTCCGCGTCGAGCACGGCGAGCGCGCCCGCGGCCGCCATGTACTGCGTGCCGTTGATGAGCGACAGGCCCTCCTTGGCCTCGAGCACGACCGGCTCGAGCCCGGCGGCGCGCAGCGCCTCCCCGGCGGGCACGAAGGGGCCGCGCCCCACCTGCGCCTCGCCCTCGCCGATCATCGCGAGCGCGAGGTGGGCGAGCGGCGCGAGGTCGCCCGAGGCCCCCACCGAGCCCTGCGCCGGCACGCGCGGGTGCACGCCAACGTTCAGCATCGCGACCAGCGCGTCGACCAGCTCGGGTCGGACGCCGCTGTAGCCGAGCGCGAGCACCTGCGCGCGGAGGAGGATCATCGCGCGGACCTGCGCGGCGTCGAGGTCGGGGCCGACGCCCGTCGAGTGCGAGCGCACGAGGTTGCGCTGGAGGCTGCGCACGTCGGCGGCCGAGATGCGGGTCTCGCTGAGGGCCCCGAAGCCGGTGTTGACGCCGTAGACGCCCGGCGCGGCGTCCCCGGCCTGGGCGATCGCGTCCACCGCGGCCCGCGACCGTGCCACGCGGGCGCGTGCCTCCTCCGGAAACGTCACGGTCGCGCCACTCCTGGCGACGGACTCGAGCATTTCGAGCGTCAGATTCTGGCCGACGGCGATCGAGGGGCCCATGGCCTCATCGTCCCATACTTCCCATCGCATCCCCCGAACTCCGAGTTAAGCTCCGCCGTCATGAGCTCCGCCCTACGAATCGTCGCCAACGCCGTCTGGCCGGTCGTCCGCGCGTACAACACCCGCTTCGAGCGCCCGTCCCCCCATCCGAAGTGGGCGCCAGCCCCCCTCCTCAAGCGGCGGGAGCGCACCTTCCCGCCGCTCGGCTGGCCCCGCGAGACCGACTCGCTGTGCCCGCGCTGCGTGAAAGAGGTGCGCGGCGAGATTCTTTCGGGGCGCGCGGAGGTGCGTACGCTGGTCGAGGGGCGGCCCGGCGAGGTGCGCGCGCGCATCGAGGAGAAGGGCGGCGAGATCGTCATGTCGAAGACGTGCGACAAGCACGGCCCGTTCGAGGACGTCATCTCGGTGGACCCGGCGTTCACCGCGCGCATCGAGAACCTCTTCCCCGGGCGCGACTTCGTGTCGCCCGCGACGAAGCTCCGCGACCACGGGTCGTCGAGCATCAAGTACGGCCGCGGCGCCGTGCTCACCGTCGACCTCACGAACCGGTGCAACATGATGTGCGACCCGTGCTTCATGGACGCGAACCAGGTCGGCTTCGTCCACGAGCTCGAGTGGGACGAGGTGCAGCGCATCCTCGACGACTCGCTGAACGTGCAGCCGCGCCGGCAGATGAGCGTGCAGTTCTCCGGCGGGGAGCCCACGCTCTCGCCGCACTTCCTCAAGGCGGTCGAGTACGCGAAGACGGCGGGGTACTTCTGCGTGCAGTGCGCGACGAACGGCATCCGCTTCGCGCAGGATCCCGAGTTCGCGCGCCAGGCGAAGGCCGCGGGGCTGCGGCTCGCGTACCTCCAGTTCGACGGGGTCGGCGAGGAGTCGAACGCGCACCGCAAGGTCGGCAACCTCTACGAGGTGAAGCTCCGCGCGATCGAGAACCTGCACGCGGCGGGCATCGACGTCGTGCTCGTCGTGACCGTCGTGCGCGGCGTGAACGACGACCAGGTCGGCGAGATCGTGAAGTTCGCCATCGAGAACGCCGACAAGATCACCGTCGTCTCCTTCCAGCCGGTGAGCTTCACCGGCCGCGACGAGGACATCGAGGACGAGGAGCGCCGGCAGAAGCGCTACACGCTCTCGCACCTCGCGCTCGATCTGCACCGGCAGCTCGGCGCGACGGAGCCGATGCGCGACTGGTTCCCGCTCTCCTCCCTCGGGCCGTTCGGCGACCTGACGGACCTCATCCTCGCGGGGCGCACCGAGTGGGGCGCGCTCAAGTGCGGGTGCCACCCGAACTGCGGCATCGGCACGGCGCTCCTCGTGCACAAGAAGACGAGGCGCATGGTGCCGCTCGCGCAGGTGCTCGACCTCGAGGGACTGCTCTCGGACATCCAGGAGATCACCGACGCCGCGCAGCCCCGGGCCGTCACCTTCGCGCAGCTCGCCGTCGCCTTGTGCCGGCGCTTCGACGGGCGGCAGGCGCCCGAAGGCTTCACCGTCGCGACGCTGATCCGGCAGTTCGTCAGCCAGACGGGCGCGCGCGGCAGCGAGGTCGGCAAGCACGCGAGCGACGCCGACGAGTTCGAGTGGCGGGTGCTCTTCGTCGCCGGAATGTGGTTTCAGGACCTCTTCAACTACGACTTCCGCCGCACCGAGATGTGCATCATCCCGTACGGCACGCAGGAGGGGGAAATCAGCTTCTGCGCCTACAACACGGGGGTGGGCTGGCGGCAGGTCGTCGAGAAGATGCACTCCACGGCGACCGTCGCGGAATGGAACCGCACGCACGGCCGTCACCCCGTCTATGCGAAGAACCAGAAGCTGCCGGTGTCGCGGGAGCTCGGTACGGTCCGGCTGCCGATCGTCACGTAGGCCGCGCGGCGGCACGCCCGAGCCCCTTTCTCGAAGCGAACGGCGCCGGCCGAGGCGCACGCGCCGTTCGCGCGCCAGGAACCCTCTGAGTAGAGTCGACGGACTTTGAGGCACCCCAAGCTCGCGAAGTTCGCGCTCGCCGCCGCCGGCATCGTGCTGGTCCTCTCCGACACGCGCGCCGCTTTCTCGACAGCGGAGGCCCCGCCGGCCCGCTGGACCGACGAGACGCCGAACGCCATGGTCGCGGACGCGGTGGCGCGCGCGACGGCGCCGGGGGCGTCCGAGCGGTCGCAGCTGGCGGCGATCGCGACGGTCGTCGCCCTCGGCGACCGCGCCGATTGGGGGACGGCTCAGGCCGCGGTCGAGCGCATCGCGAGCGCGGCCGGCCCCGAGGTGCGCGGCGAGGCGCTCCTCCTGGCCCGAGCGCTGGCGGGCGACCCGGGCACCGAGGCGACCGACCGCGCGAGCGTGCAAGAGGGCGTGGTCGACGCCCTGGCGATCCTCGGCCCGTTCCGCGACACGGGCGGCGGCCTCGACGCGCACGACGGGCCCGAGGGCGCGGCGGGCGGGTTCTCCGACGTGAAGGCGCGCTACTCGTGGGGGGCGTACGAGGTCGCGTGGCGGGCGGTCCCGCGCGCGTTCGCGGGCCCCGAGGGCGCGCCGCTCGATCTCCTGGTGTCGCCCCGCAAGGAGAGCTGCACTTGGGTCGCCACGGCGCTCACGGTCCCCGCGGAGCAAAAGCTCGTCGTGCGCCTCGCGTCCACGGGCCAGGCGCGGCTCGTCTTCGACGGGGCCGACGTGGGCCGCGACGACGCGGTAGACGAGTCGGTGCGGTTCGATCGGCTCGCCGCGCGCGTGACCGCCGCGGCCGGCGCGCACGTCCTCGCGGCGAAGGTCTGCGCCGGGGCCCTCGACGACGAAGGCCGCGTGCGCCTCCGCGTCACCGACGAGAACGGCGCGTGGCCGCAGGGGGTGGTCGCCAGCGCGGACCTCTCGGCCGCGGCCGGCAAGCGCCCGGCGCCCCGCGTCGAGAAGCTCACGACGCCGCTCGCCCGGGCCCTCGCGGCGCCCGCGGTCGACGCCGACGGGCGCCTCCAGGTGGGCATCCTCCGCACGCTGGGCGGCGCCGACGACCTCCGCAGCCCGCGCGCGCCGGGCCTCCTCGCCGAGCTCGCCGACGGCGCGCTCGATCCCGACCGCCTCGCGATGGCCGCGTGGGTCACGCCGAGCGGCGCCAACCGCAGCGGGTGGCTCAACCGCGCCCGCGACGCCGCGGGGGCCGACGTTCGCACGCGCGCGTTCGTCGACCGGCGCCTCGTCGAGCGGCACGTCGAGGCGGGGCTCTCCGACTGGGCCATCGCCGCCCTGCGCGGCACGAAGCTCGACGCCGCGAGCGACCCCGAGGCAGTGCTCCTCGCGTCCCAGGTGGACGCCGCGCTGGGCACCGACGCGCTCCGCCGGCGCGCCATCGCGCGGCTCGAGCCCCTCGCCCGCAACCCCGGCGCGCCCACGGTCATCCTCGACACGCTGGCCGAGCTGACCGCCAGCTTCGATCCGCGCGCGGCGGCCGAGGTGCGCGAGAAGCTCGCGGCGCGCGGCGAGGTCGGCTCGTCGCGCGTCGTGGCGCTCGAGGCCTTCGGGCGCGAGGCGCTCCTGCCCGCCGCCGTGCGCGCGTTCACGGGAGGCGTGGACGACGCCGACGAAGCCATCGCGGTGGCGCAGGCGGTCGGCCGCACGGGCGCGCACAAGGAGGCCGCGGCGTTCTTCGAGCAGCTCGCGCGCTGGGCGCCGAACCGCTCGGGCGTGTGGTCCGGGCTCGCCGAGGAGACGAGCGCCGTCCACTCCGACGGCACGAGCGGCGACGTCACGGCGGCCGAGCTCCGGCGCGCGCGCGAGCTCGAGCCGGGCGACGCGCGCCTCCGCGCCGAGCTGGCCCTCCGCACGCGGGCCCCCGCGGGCGCCGTCGACGAGCCGCACGACGACGAGAAGTACCTCGTGCCCTCGCAGACGATCCTCGCGCGCCGGCAGGGCGGCGCGAGCCTCACCGCGGCGCCCGACGTGGGCGACCGCGAGCTCCACTGGCTGCGCGCCGTCGTCATGCACCCCGACCGGCGCGTGTCCGAGCTCGTGCACTACGCGCGCGAGATTGTCGTCGCGCCGCGCACCGAGGAGGAGCTCTACGAGGACGTCCCCGCCGAGGGCGACGTGACGGAGATCGTCCGCGCCCGGGTGCACCGCAAGGACGGCAGCACCGCCTTCCCGATCGAGGAGTCGAGCGACGACGCGCGCCCGCGCATCCGCTGGCCGGAGCTCGGGTCGGGCGACGTCGTCGAGGTGGCGTTCCGGTCGTGGACCTCGGGGCCCGTCGGCGGCCGCGGCGACCCGCCCTTCTACCGCCTCGACTACGCGGGCGGGCAGTCGACCCACCCGGTCGTCTACAACGAGGTCGTCGTCGAGTCGCCGAAGGACCGGCCGATTTACGTCGACGTCATCAACGGCAAGGCCGACACGCACGAGCAGAAGGACGAGGGCGCGACCCACGTCGAGCGCCTCGTCTGGGACAAGCCCGTGAACGTGCCCGACGAGCCCCTGGCGCCGCCGCTCAGCGAGATCGTGCCGACGCTCGTGCTCTCGACCTTCAAGGACTGGAACGCCTTCCGCGCCTGGTACGGCGAGGCGGTGCGCGGCTTCACCGAGCCCGACGCGCAGGTGCGCGAGCTCGCCGCGAAGCTGACGGCGGGCAAGGCGACGCGCGACGCCAAGCTGCGCGCCATCTTCGACTTCGTCGCCGACGACATCCGCTACGTCAACTACGTGAGCGGCGAGTGGTGGCTCCCGAACCGCCCGCAGCAGCTCCTCGCGCGGCGCGAGGGCGACTGCGACGACAAGGCGCTCCTCCTCATCACGCTGCTCAAGGCCGTGGGCATCGACGCGCAGGAGGTCATGGTGCAGACGCGGCTCACCGGCCAGCCGTCGGTGCTCCGCGCGCGCGGCGCGGCCATCCCGCTGTTCGACCACGGCATCGCGTTCTTGCCGGGGCCCGACGGAGGAACGTACCTCGACGCGACGAGCCCGCAGTCGCGCCTCGGCCCGCTGCCCTCGATGGACGCGCGCGCGGTGGCGCTCCGCATGGACGGCCCGGCCGAGATCGTCGAGCTGCCCTCGAGCACCCCCGACGACCACGGCGTCGACGACACCTGGACGCTCGGCCTCAAGTCCGACGGCAGCGCGGACCTCTCCGGCGAGGAGCGCGCGACGGGCGACGACGCGTTCTGGATGCGCACGTACCTGACCGAGCCCGGGCCGCGGGCCCAGTGGGTCGAGGACCACCTCGTGGGTCCCTGGTTCCCGACGGTGGAGGTCGACAAGAAGGTCGACTTCCAGGGCGACCTCGCCAAGGGCGCCGCCACGACGCGCTGGCGCGCCCGCTCGAGCGGCCTCGCGCGGCACGAGGGTCAGGAGCTCGTCGTCCCGCTCGCGCCGTCGCAGACCACCGCGTCGCAGCTCGCGCCGCTCGTGCAGCGCACGCTGCCCGTCTGGCTGCCGCCGCACATCGCGCCGCGCCGCGAGTCGCGCACGCTGCGCGTCGTCGCGCCCTCGGGGTTCGCCTTCGAGCCGCTGCCCCCGGGCGGCGACGAGAACGGCGGCGCCTTCGGGCACGCCCACCTCGAGATCGCCAAGGACCCCGCCGATCCGCGCGCGGTCGTCGTGAAGCGCACGGTCGTGTTCGACCGGAGCCAGATCTCCGTCGACGAGTACCCCAAGTGGCGCGCCTGGGTGCAGCGCGTGGACGCCTTGATGCACAAGACCGTTCGCCTCGCGCCCGCCGCCCCCATCGCGCGGAGCCATTCATGAAGAAACGCTCGACGCTCTCGTTCCCCGTCTCCCGCCTGGCCCTCGTCTCGCTCGCGGCCCTCGGCGCCGCGTGCGCGCCGGCCGCCGTGCACGCCCCGGCGCCGGCGCGGGTGGCCCTGCCGGGCGCGTTCGCGCGCGCCTTCCAGACCGACGCGACGGGCAGCTCCGCCGACGCGGTCGCCGCGTACCTCGAGGTCGCGCGCGACGCGGCCCCGGCCAGCGGCGACCCGTGGCAGGTCCCGGCGCTCGAGGCGTCGGTGGACGCGCTCGTGTCCCGGGCGATGCCTTCCCTCAATGACGGCGCCCGCGACGCGGCCCTCGCCTACCGCACGACGGAGGGCCCGGCGATCGCCCGCGGGCTCGCCCTCGCCGCGACCGAGGCGCACGGCCCGTTCGCGCGCGGGCTGCTCGCGCGCGGGCTCGAGGGCCTCGCGACGCACGGCGGCGACGCGCTGGAGGCCGAGAAGCAGCGCGCGGCCGAGGGCTGCGCGCGGGACGCGCTCGTCATCGGGCCCACGAGCTGGGCGCCGGTGACCGGCGTGGCCGAGCCCGACCCGCTCACCCAGCCCGACGCCCGCGTCGCGGCCGCGTACCCCGCGCCCGGCCCGTTCGGCAGGGACGCGCACCCCCTCGTCGCGCACGCCCAGGGCTGCGCGATCGACCTCTCGCAGGAGAGCTGGCGGCCGGGCGTCCGCGACGTGGTCGTCGACGTCGACGTGCCGCAGGCGCAGACCGTGGGCCTGGTCCTGCGCGCGCACGGCGCGGCGGAGCTCCACGCGGGCGGCGCCCTCGTCGCCCGGCGCGCGTTCGAGCTCGGCGACGGCGAGGCCGCGCGCTTCGCCACGCTGCCCGTCACCGCGGGCACCTTGCGCATCGTGGCGCGCGTGGGCACCGCCAAGGAGGACGACGCCGTCGAGCTCGACGCGTTCGGCGAGGACGGGGCGCCGCTGCGCGCCCACGCGCCCGCCGTCGGCTCCTCCGCCACCGCCAGGCCCACGGGGGCCGCGGCGGCGCTGGCCGCCCCTCCGAGCGACGGCGACGCGCGGCTCCTCGCGGCGGCCGCTGCGCTCGCCGCGGGCAGCCCGCGCGAGGCCGAGCGGATGCTGTGGGGCGTGGCCGACCGGCCCGACGCGCGCCCCGACCTGGCGCTCGCGTACGCGCGGGCCGTGGAGAGCTCCCGCGACCTCTCGTCGGCCACGCGCGCCGAGCGCGAGCGGAGCGCGTACGAGCGCGTGCTCGAAGCGTGGCCCTCGAGCTGGGAGGCGGCGATCGCGCACGCCGTCCTCGCCGGGGTGCGCAAGGGCCGCGACGAAGCGGGGATCGAGGCGCTGCGCGACCTCGACGCGCTCCGCGCGAAGAACCCCTCCGTCGCGCCCGGCCTGCTCGACGCGTTCGAGGCGATCCTCGCCGGGAGCGAGCGGCAGTTCGACCGGGCGCAGCCCGCGCTCGACCGCGCGCGCAAGGCCCTCGGGGCGACGGCGCTCGTCGCCGACGCCGAGGACGCGGTCGTTCCGCGCGCCGGGGCGGAGTACGTCGCGGCGGCGTGCGACCCGGCCCGGGCCTCGGCCCGGGACGCGCTCGACTGCCTCCAGGCCCTCCGGGGCACCGGCGACCACGCGGGCGAGTCCCGCGAGCTGGCGCGCCTGCGCGCCCTCCTCGGGGCGCCGCAGCGCTTCCTGTCGATCGAGCTCCGCGACGCGGGCGACGACGGCGCGGTCGCCGCGCGCGCCTACGCCGCGATGACCCCGGCCGAGCGCACCCTCTCGGGGCTCGCGCTCCTGCCCGGCGGGCTCGACGCGAAGGAAGCGCGCGAGCGCTTCCTCCGCCTCGCGGTCGCCTCGCGCGACGCGCCGGGGTCCATCGCGCCGCTCCTGCGGGCGACCGGCGACGACCCGACCGCCGGTGACCTCGACGCGACGGCCGATCGCCTCGCCGCCGAGGACCGCGCGAACCCGCTGATGCCGAACTCGGCGACGGCCGTGCTCGCGCACACCGAGCGCTACTCGGTCTCGGACGACGGGCTGCTCCACTGGGTGCTCTTCGACGTGCGCCGCGTGAGCGGCACGACCGACGTGGAGGAGAACGCGCAGGCGTCGGCCCCGTCCATCTGGGGCCGCGCGGTCGTCCGGGCGGTGCGACGGCGCATCCTCAAGAAGGACGGCCGCGTGCTCGAGCCCGACCGCACCCCGCACGCCTCGCAGGAGCACGCCGATCTCTCGCAGCTCGAGCAGGGCGACGCCGTCGAGGCGGTCTACGAGGGCTGGTCCTCGCCGGGCGAGACCGGCGACCTCGGCATCGACACGCCCGACCTGCTGCCCGAGCGCACCGCGGTGCACGACGCGACGATCGAGCTGCGCCTGCCGCGCGGGCTGAAGGGCGGGCTCTGGAGCCATCCCTTCCTCGGCAAGCCGGCCGAGCGCGCCGAAGGCGACGCGCGCGTCCTCACCTGGCACGTGGTCGACCACGCGGCGCGGCGCCTCGAAGACGGCGTGCCGAAGATGGACCGCAACGTGGCCGTCAGCTTCTCGACCACGCAGTGGGACGGGGTCGCGCGGGCGCTCCGCGAGGCCATCGCGACGCTCGACGAGCACGACCCGGAGATCGCGGCGTGGGCGCGCGAAGCGGCGGGCCTGGCGCCGGGCGAGACGAAGCCGGCGACGCGCGAGACGGTCGACGCGATCGTCGCCGCGGCGGGCAAGGCGCTGCACGAGGCCGACGCGGGCACCCTGAGCGACTACGGCGGCGGCATCACCCCGGTGCAGACGCAGACGGCCCGCACCTTCCTCGCCTCGCACGACGGCAGCCGCTCGTGGCTCGTCCTCCGGAGCCTGCGCGAGCTCGGCGTGCCGTGCGAGCTCGTCGTCGCCGAGAACGACCCGTTCAGCGCGGACCCGGCGTTCCCGGCGCACTTCGGCCGCTTCATGCACCCGCTCGTCGTGGCGCACCTGCCCGCGGCGGGGGCGGGCGCGGCGCCCAGCGACGTGTGGATCGACGCCGACGTCTCCGGTCCGCCGCTGCCGGCGGGGCGAATCTCGCCGGAGCTCCGTGGCCGGCTCGCCCTCCGCACCGACGGCTCCATCGCGCCGCTCGCGGCCTTCCCCGACGGCGCCGACGAGCGCGACGAGGTCGACGTGCGCCTCGCGCTCGACGCGCAGGGCAACGCGCGGGGGTCGTTCGCGGTGGTCCTCCGCGGGCGCGACGCGCAGGAGCTCTCCGAGGCGCTCTTCCGCATCGTCGGCGCCGAGCGGCAGCGGGCCCTCCGCGAGGTCGTGCTCGCGTGGCTCCCGTGGGCGAACGTCGACGCGGTGCAGCTCGCCTCGACCGAGGGAAGCTGGCAGGTCAGCCTGCGGGCCGACGTGAGCGTGAGCGGCTACGCGCAGCTCGAGGGGTCGAAGACCTGGCTGCTGCCGGGCCTCGATACCCTGCACCGCGCCTGGCCGAGGGCGCGGGTCTCGAGCCTCGCGGCGACCTTCGCCACCCAGGCGGGCCGCGAGAACGCGCTCGCGGTCGGCGCCGCGGTCCAGTACCACGTGCACCGGCGCGTCGAGCTCCCCAAGGGCGCGACCGTCGCGCGGATGCCCGGTCCCCTCGAGGTGAAGGCGAACCTCGTCGACGCCGAGCGGAGGCTCTCGGTCGCGGGCGACGGCGGCGTGCTCGAAGACGACTTCGTGCTCGACGTCGCGACGGGCACGGTTCCGCCGGCCGAGTACGACGCGTTCGTGGCCGGGGCCCATGCGGCCGACGACGGCTTCCTCGCCTCGGTCCGGGTGAACGCGCCCTCGCGCTAGTCTGGAGCGTCGGGAGCCTGGGTTTGGTGCGTTTGGACCCGTCTTGAAGAGACGGGCCCTTTTCATTACCTTGGCCCGCTCTTCCTCCGGCGCCATACTTTCTCAGGGCGGTAGTCACCATGAGCGGCCATTCCAAGTGGGCCACGATCAAACACAAGAAGGGCGCCCTCGACGCCAAGCGCGGGAAGCTCTTCACGAAGCTCATCAAGGAGCTCACCGTCGCGGCTCGCATGGGCGGCGGCGACCCGGGGGGTAACCCGCGCCTCCGCAAGGCGATCGCCGACGCCAAGGGCCAGGCGATGCCCAACGACACGATCTTCCGCGCCGTGAAGCGCGGCACCGGGGAGATCGAGGGCGCGGCCTACGAAGAGATCATGTACGAGGGCAGCGGCCCGGCGGGCACGCTCTTCCTCGTCGAGTCGATGACCGACAACCGCAACCGCACGGTCGCCGAAATCCGGAAGATCTTCGAGAAGCACAACGGCGTCCTCGGCGGCGGCGGCACGGCGGGCTGGGCCTTCGACCGCAAGGGCACGATCGTCCTCGGCAAAGAGGTCACCGAAGATCAGCTCATGGAAGTGGCGGTCGCGGCCGGCGCCGACGACTACCAGCTCCTCGGCGACGAGTGGCACCTCACCACCCCGTCCGACGCGCTCAGCACGATCGTCGACGCCCTCGAGAAGGCCAACGTCAAGACGAAGTCCAGCGGCCTCGGGTGGTTCCCGAAGAACAAGAAGCCGCTCGCCGGGCGCGACGCCCAGGTCGCCTTGAACCTCGCCGAGGCCCTCGACGACCACGACGACGTGCAGAACGTCTTCGCCGACTTCGACGTCTCCGACGAGGAGCTCGCCAAGCTCGAGACCGAGAGCTGAGCGGATCGTGAAGAGCGCATGACCATCGTGCTCGGGCTCGATCCGGGTACGCGCCACTTCGGGTGGGGCGTGGTCGAGCGCAAGGGCACGCGGCTCTTCCACATCGCCCACGGCATCGCGCACACCGACGAGCGCAAGAGCATCGCCGAGCGCCTCGTCGCCATCGAGCGGGCCCTGGTCGAGGTGGTGAGCGCGCACACGCCCGTCGAGGCGAGCGTCGAGGCGCTCTTCTTCGCCAAGGATCCGCAGGCGGCCGCGAAGCTCGGGCACGCGCGCGGCGTCGCGCTGCTCGTGTGCGCGCGGGCGGGGCTGGCGGTCTTCGAGTACGCCCCGGCCCGCGTCAAGCTCGCCATCGCGGGCAACGGCAGGGCCGAGAAGTCGCAGGTCGCGCAGATGGTCCGGGTCGTGCTCGGTCTCCAGGCGGCGCCCGAGGCCGACGCGGCCGACGCGCTGGCGGTCGCGGTCGCGCACTTGCAGCACAGCCGTGTGGTCCGGGCCGTGCAATAATCCCCGGCGCTCGTCCGTCTCCCTCTCAGCCCATGAGCATGCGCTCCCACCCCGTTCCCTCGTTCGCTCGCCGGTTCCTCCCGCGGCTCGGCGCCGTCGTTGCGATCGGGGCGCTCGGCGGCCTCGTCGCGTTCGAGGGGCCCAGCCTCGCGCAGCCGGCGCCCGCCGCGCAGGTCGCGGGGACCACGGCCGACCAGGCCGTCCAGAGCGTGCAGGCGTTCTACGACAAGTCGACCACCTTCAAGAGCGACTTCCAGCAGCGCTTCTGGGTCAAGGCCTATAACCACGAGAAGACCTCGAGCGGCCACGTCACCTTCGCCAAGCCCGGGAAGATGGACTGGGTCTACGACGACCCGAAGGACAACCGCGTCGTCTCCGACGGCAAGACGATCCGCGTGTACGAGGCGAGCAACAAGCAGATGTTCGAGCAGCCCGTCGACACGACGCAGTACCCGGCCGCCCTCGCCTTCCTCACCGGGACGGGCAAGCTGTCGGACTCGTTCGACTTCCAGCTCTTCGCGGGCGCCGACATGAAGTTCCCGGGCGGGTACGTCCTCGTCGGCACGCCCAAGCAGCCGACGGCCTCGTACTCCAAGGTGCTCTTCTACGTCGACTCGGCGACCTCGCAGGTCCGGCGCGTGATGGTCATCGACGGCCAGGGCAACCGGAACCGCTTCGACTTCGTCAGCCCGAAGGTGAACGAGCCGGTGGCGCCCACGCAGTTCACGTTCACGCCGCCGCCCGGCACCTCGATCGTCCGGCCGTGAGCGCGAGGTGAAGCGCAGGCGCTCGCTCACCCACGTCGGGGGCGCGGTGCGGACCGCGGGCGACCCGCGGGTCGCCGCCAAGCTCGCCGAAGCGCTCGAGGTCGCGCCGGCTCCGGAGCCGCGCGGCCGCTCGATCGAGGCCGAGAGCGCGCAGCCCACGCCGAAGGCCGACGACGACCCCGATCGCGCGCACGTCCACGGCTTCCACACCTACCCGGCGCGGATGCACCCGTTGACCGCGAGCCGCCTGGTGCAGGCGGCGACGGGGCCGGGCGCGGTGGTGCTCGATCCGTTCTGCGGCTCCGGGACCATCCTCGTGGAGGCCATGGCGGCCGGGCGGCGGGCGGTCGGCACCGATCTCAACCCGCTGGCCGAGCGGCTCGCGCGCCTCAAGACGTCGCGGCTCGACGCGAACGAGCGCGCCGCGATGATCGAGGCCGCGCGCAGCGTCGCGGCCTTCGCCAAAGACCGGCGCGAGCGCCGCGCGGGCGCGACCCGCCGGTACCCGCAAGAAGACGCCAACCAGTTCGATCCGCACGTGCTCCTCGAGCTCGACTCCCTCCGCGCCGCCATCACCGGGCAGGAGCCCCCGCGGGTGCGCGAGGCGCTCGCCCTCGTCCTGAGCTCCCTCCTCGTGAAGCTGAGCCGGCGGGCGTCGGACACCTCCTCCGGCGCGTCGACGCGGCGGCTCGCCGCCGGGTACCCGTCGAAGCTCTTCGTGCGCAAGACCGAGGAGCTCGCGAGCCGCCTCGAGGCGTTCGACCGGCTGGTGCCTCCCGGCGTGCCGCCGGCCCGCGTGACCCTCGACGACGCCGCGCGCCTCCGCACGGTGGGCGCGAGCACGATCGACGCCGTCGTGACCTCGCCGCCGTACGTGGCGACGTACGACTACCTCGAGCACCACGCGATGCGCATGCGGTGGCTCGATCTCGACGCGCGCGCGTTCTCGGACGGCGAGCTCGGCTCGCGCCGTCGCTACGCCCCGCTCGACGCGGCGGCCGCGCGTGACGCGTGGTCGCGAGAGCTCGGCGCGGCGCTCCGGGCCATCGCGCGCGTGTGCAGGCCGGGCGCGCCGGTCGCGCTCGTGCTCGCCGACTCGGCGGTCCAGGGCGAGGCGCTGCGGGCGGACGCGATGATCGAGCGCCTGGCCGACGAGGCGGGGTTCGCGCAGCTCGCACGCGCCTCGCAGGAGCGACCACACTTCCACGGGCCCACCGCGGTCGCGTTCCGCGACGCGCCGCGGGCCGAGCACGCGATCGCGCTCGAGAAGCGCTGACGCGAGCCGGCCGGAGGCGGATGCTATAGGCCGGGCATGCCGCTCGTCGTCTTCGAGTGCCCCGACGTCCCGCGCCTCGAGGTGCCGAGCCCCGCCGGCGGGCGCCTCGTCGACCTGTGCGACGACCACTCCGCGGCGGTCCCCTTCTCGTGCCGGAGCGCGAGCTGCGGCACGTGCCGCGTGGACGTGCTCGAGGGCGAGGCCCTGCTCGAGCCGCCCGCGGACGAGGAGCTCGACGTGCTCGATCTCTTCGGAGACGACCCGGCCAAGGTGCGCCTCGCGTGCCAGCTCCGGGTGCGCCCGGGCGAGGGCCGGCTGAGGCTGCGGGTGTCGGACCCGGGCTGACCCGGGTCGGAGCGGCCGCCCTCAGCGCGTCGCGCGGGCGAGCATCCAGTCGGCGACGGCGGCGGCGATCGGGCGCCAGCCCGGCTCGTTGAGGGTCTCGTGGTAGAGGCCCTCCTGCGCGGCCCAGGTCTTGTCCGCGCTGCCCGCCGCGTCGAAGAAGGCGCGCGCGCTCTCGACCTTCGCGATGCGGTCGGCCGTGCCCATGAAGGCGTAGAGCGGCCGCTCGAGGGACGGCGCACGCTGGACGGCCAGGGCCTGCGCGGCCTCGGACTCGGTGAACCAGCGGACGTTCGCGTTCTTGAAGACGAGCGGGTCTTCTTCGTAGGCGCGGGCGACCGCCGCGTCGTGCGTGATGTCGCGCCCGCGCAGGCCGCTCGGGATGCTCACGCGCGGCAGGATCTTCGAGACGACCCGGCCCGCGACCTTCTGCGCCTTGGGGATCTTCAGCGCGACCCCGAAGTACGGCGAGCTGAGGACGAGGCCCTTCCACGCGGAGGGGGTCGCGAGCATGACCGACGAGGCGACCAGGCCGCCGAAGCTGTGGCCGAAGAGCAGGCGCGGGACGCCCGGCGCGCGCTCCCCCACGAGGGCCTCGAGCTCCGCGGCGTCGTCGAGGTACTCGTCGAAGCGCTGGCAGTAGCCGCGCGGGCCCTCGGCGTGGCCGTGGCCGCGCATGTCGATCGTGACGGTGGCGATGCCTCGCTCGGCCCACGCGTCGGCCACGTGCGCGTAGCGCCCGCCGTAGTCGGCGTACCCGTGGAGGAGCCCGACGACGGCGGCGGCCGCGCCCTCGGGCTGGGTGACGTTGAAGTAGAGCGCCGGACCCGAGGTCTTCCGGCGGGACAGCTTTCCTTCGTCGCGGCGAGGGGCCATCCCTCTATTAGAGCAGAGTCTTTTGAATGGAACATTCAAAGGACGGCGCTCACGAACTAGGGCGAGACGCTCAGCCGTGTCCGGCCATGTGTTTGCCGATCGTGCCCACTTCCGCCGTGGCAATCGGGGTCTCGTGGACGATGTGACCGCCGCTGATGACCAGGATGCGGTCGGAGAGCTCGAACACCTCGTCGAGGTCGGCGCTGATGAGGAGCACGGCGACCCCGGCGTTCCGGGCCTCGAGGAGGCGCGTGCGGATGAAGGCGACGGCGGCGAAGTCGAGGCCGAAGCACGGGTTCGCGACGACGAGCACCTTCGGCTCGCCCTGGAGCTCGCGCGCGAGGACGGAGCGCTGGACGTTGCCGCCCGACAGGCGCGCCATCGGCGTGTCGACCGACGGCGTCTTGATGCTGAACGCCTTGACCGAGTGGCTCGCGTGGCGCTTCAGCTCCTTGCGCCGGACCAGCCAGCCGCCGAGGGTGAAGGGCGCCCGGTCGTAGTTCCGGAAGCCGATGTTCTCGGCGACGCTCATCGTGGAGACGCAGGCGTTGCGCAGCGGCTCTTCGGGCAGGCATCGCAGGCCCGAGGTGTGCGCCTCGCTGCGCGTCGCCCCGTACGTGACGCCGTTCACGTGGATCTCGCCGCCCGCGAGCTCGCGCTGGCCGGCGATGACCTCGAGGAGCTCGTCTTGCCCGTTGCCCGAGACGCCGGCGATGCCGACGATCTCCCCGGCGCGCACCTCGAAGTTCACGCCGTTCAGCACGCCGATGCCGCGGTCGTCCACCGCGGTGACCGCCTTGAGCGCGAGGCGCACTTCGCCCGCCGCGACCTCCGCGCGCAGCGCCGAGCCGCGCGGGACCTCGCCGCCGACCATCATCTTCGCCATCTCGGCGGTCGTGAGCGACGCGACCGGCCCCTGCCCGGCCACGCGCCCGCGCCGGAGGATGGTCACCTCGTCGGCGAAGCTCGTCACCTCGCGGAACTTGTGCGTGATCGATCGAGGATGCTGATCTCGCGCGCCTTGGCCATCCCGCGCAGGAGGCCGAGGACCTCGTCGGCCTCGGAGGGCGTGAGCACGCTGGTCGGCTCGTCGAGGATGAGGATGCGGTTGCCGAGGTAGAGCTGCTTGAGGATCTCGAGCTTCTGGCGCTCGCCCGCGGCGAGCGAGCGGACGACGCGCGCCGGGTCGATCTGGAAGGGCATCCCCTCCATGAACGTGCGGAGCGCCTGCTCCTCCTTGCGCCAGTCGATGACGGCCGGCAGCTTCGCGCGCGCCATGACGAGGTTCTCGGCCACCGTCATGTTCGGGACGAGCGTGAAGTGCTGGTACACCATCCCGATGCCGAGCGACTGCGCGACGCGCGTGCTCGCGATCTTCACCTCCGCGTCGTCGATGAGGATGCGCCCCGCGTCGGCGGGCTGGTAGCCCATGATGCACTTGACGAGGGTGCTCTTGCCGGCGCCGTTCTCGCCGAGGAGGGCGTGGAAGGTGCCGGGGGGCAGCGTGAGCGAGACGTCCTCGAGGACGACGAGCGGCCCGAAGCTCTTCTTGATGCCGAGGGCGGCGAGCTTCGGCGGGGCCGGGAGCGCGGAGGCCTTGGCGAGCGCCGGCGTGGGGAGCGCGAGGGACGGCGCGGCGCTCATCGGGCCACCGTCAGTTCGGCGGGCTGGCCCGGGATGGTCCGGTTGGCGGAGCTGGTGGCGACCATGATGCCGAGGGTGAGGACGTAGGGGACGGCGTTGAAGAGCTGGTATCCGCTGCTGATGCCCACGGACTGGAGGGCGGGCCCGAGCGCGCTCGACGCGCCGAAGAGGAGCGACGCCAGGAGGCAGCGCACCGGGCTCCACCGCGCGAAGATGACGAGCGCCACGGCCATGAGGCCCTGACCGCTCGAGAGGCGCTCGTTCCAGCTTCCCGGGTAGAAGAGCGACAGGAACGAGCCGCCGATGCCGGCGAAGAAGCCGCCGAACATCGTGGCGACCGCCCGCACGAGGTTGACGTGGTAGCCCATCGACTTCGCGGCGTCGGCGCTCTCGCCGACCGTGCGGAGAATGAGGCCCCAGCGCGTGCGCTGGATGACGAACGCGAGGCCCGGCGCGAGGAGCACGCCGATGACGAAGAGCGCGTTGATCTGCAGGGCCGATCTCACCTCGGGGGAGGTCGACCAGAAGCCGAGGTCGATCGCCGGGAGCTTCGGGGCGCTCGGCTGGATGAACGGCTTGCCGAGGAAGAAGGCGAGGCCGGTGCCGAAGAGGATCAGCGCGATGCCGATGGCGACGTCGTTGACGCGCGGCAGCCCGCAGAGCCAGGCGTGCAGGCCGCCGAGCACCGCGCCGACGAGGCCCGCGACGAGGACGCCGAGCCACGCGGACCCGCTGTAGTAGGAGATGGCGTAGGCGCTCATCGCGCCCATGACGAGCGTGCCCTCGAGGCCGAGGTTCACGCGCCCGCTCTTCTCGGTGAGGCACTCGCCGAGGCTCACGAAGAGGAACGGCGTGCCGATGCGCACGGCCCCCGCGGCCACCTCGAGGGGCACACCCCAGGCGCCGATGCCCGTCGCGTCGATGGTCGGGCTCATTCAGGTCACCTCCGGCGCGGCCCCGGCGACCGCGCGGGGCGGCGGCTGCTCGGCGCGCGCCCGGAAAATCGCAAAGCGGCCGTAGAGGGTCTCGCTCGCGAGGATCACGACGAAGAGGATTCCCTGCAGGACGCCGACCGTGGCGTCGGGCAGGTTGTCGGCGCGCTGAATGAGGCCGTTGCTCGCGCCGATGCCGCCGAAGAGGATGGCGACGGGGATGATCGCGAACGGCTCGTGCTGCGCCATGAACGAGACGAGGATGCCAGTGTAACCGTAGCCGGTGACGAGCGACGCGTTCGCGCGCCCGTGCACGGCCGCGACCTCCGCCATCCCGGCGAGGCCTGCGGCCCCTCCGCCGAGGAAGGCGGCGATGACCATCATCCTGCGGACCGGCAGCCCGCAGAGGAGCCCCGCCCGGAGGTTGCCGCCCGCGATGGCCGAGCCGAACCCGAAGACGGAGCGCATCATGAGAACGTGCGCGACGAGGCAGGCGACGATGCCGAAGACGAGGCCCCAGTGCACCTCCATGCCCGGGATGGGCCCGAGCATGTCCGCGGCGGGGATCGCGCGCGTCGAGGGCTTGTTGAGGCTCAGCGGGTCGCGCATCGGCCCCTCGACGAAGTGGTCGAGGAGCGCGATGGCGATGTAGTTGAGGAGCAGGCTGCTGATGGTCTCGTTGACGCCGCGGTAGGCGCGCATGGCGCCCGAGAGCGCCACCCACAGCCCGCCGACGCCGAAGCCGATGATGCCCATCGAGACCGTCACGATCATCGGGGGGAGAGACGCGAGCGCGAGCCCGCCCGCCACGGCGGCGAGGCCGCCGATGACGAGCGCGCCCTCCCCGCCGATGATCATGAGGCCGAGCCGCGCCGGAATCGCCGTGCAGAGCGCGGTCAGCATGAGCGGCGCCGACCGCAGGAGCGTGTTCTGCACGGAGAACGAGGTCCCGAAGGAGCCCCGGTACATCTGGTAGTACACGTCGAACGGATCGGCGCCCGCCAGTCGGACGAAGACGCCGAACAGCACCATCGAGGCGGCCACGGCGCCCGCCCGAATGAGCAGGACCTCGACGGCCGCCCTGTTCACGGGATGGACCCCTTCACCCCTTCGACCAGGTACGCCATCTTCTCGAGGTTCACGTCGGTCTGCACCATCGAGACGCCCGGCGCGATGATCTGCTTGCCGGCGTTGTCGTTGAGGGGACCCTTGAAGATGACGAGCGAGCCGTCGGTGAGGGCGGCCTTGGCCGCGTCGGCCTTCTTCTTCGCGTCCTCGGAGACCGCGGCGCCGTAGGGCGACATCTTGATGAAGCCCTCCTTGAAGCCGCCGCGGAGGAGGTGCGGGTACTCCGACTTGCTGCGGATCCACTGCACGTACTGGGTGTAGACGTTGCCCCAGTTCCACTCGGCGCCGGTGAGGTAGCCCTTCGGCGCGAGCGGGGCCTGGCTCGCGTGGTAGCCGGTCACGTAGATTCCGCGCTTCTCGGCCTGCTCGACGATGATCTTCGGCGAGTCGACGTGCATCGTGAGGACGTCGACGCCCTGGTCGGCGAGGCTGTTGGCCGCGTCGGCCTCCTTCGAGGGCATCGACCAGTCGCCGGTGAAGACGACCGCCGTCGTGGCCTTGGGGTTGACCGAGCGGGCGCCGAGCTCGAACGCGTTGATGTTGCGGAGGACCTGCGGGATCGGCTTGGCGGCGATGAACCCGAGCTTGTTCGTCTTCGTGGTCATGCCCGCGACGATGCCGGACACGTACTGGGCCTCGTCGATGTAGCCGAAGTAGCTCCCGACGTTGCTCGGGTGCTTGGTCGCGTCGTAGAGGCCGCCGCAGTGGAAGAACGTCACGTCGGGGAACTTCTTCGCCTCGACGAGAATGTGCGGATCGAAGTACCCGAACGAGGTCGGGAAGAGCAGCTTGGCCCCGTCGAGGCTGATCATGCTCTCCATCGTCTTCTGGACGGCGTCGGTCTCGGGGACGTTCTCCTCCTCGCGGATCTTGATGCCGGGGAGCTTGGCGATGACCATCGCCCCTTCGTGGTGGGCCTGGTTGTATCCGTAGTCGTCCTTCGGGCCGACGTAGATGAAGCCGACCGTCAGGGTCTGATCGGCAGGAGCAGCGGGCTGGGTCGCCGCGCTGCTGGAAGGCGCGGGGGCCGCGCTGTCCTGGCTCTTGCTACACCCAAGCAGAGCCGTCGCTGCAAGCGCAAACAAGACGAGCTTCGACCGATGGTTGCGGTGACGCTCTCGTTGACTCTTCATTGCATGGACCTCCGAGATACCGACCCGGCCGTCGTAGCCCATGCGATGTTTCGCGCGGATTTCGCGCAAAACGCATGTGTGGCAGTTTTGCAGGAAGCTCGAGCGGAGCGCGCGGCGGGCCTCCGCCCGGCTGCGGAGCTACGCTTTGGCTTCGCGGGAGGATCGTCGGGTTGAGCTTGCGAGCCAAGGTCGTGTCGATGCTGGTGGCCTCCGTCTCGGCCAGCACCTTGAGCGCGGACCCCGCCTTCACCGAGCCGCGCGTCGCGCACGGCGCCCGCCTGGCGATGAAGAAGGGCCGCGCCGAAGACGCGCCCGACGCGCCCGAGTTCCTCGCGACGATCGAGCAGGTGCACACGGGTGAGCACCTCGTGCTCGACGACGAGACCCCGAGCCAGGCGCGGTTCGACGCCATCGTCTCCGACCGCGTCACCGGCGAGTCGCACCCGCTCGACGAACACCTCCTCGGCCTCCTGCGCGCGCTCGCCGCCGAGCACCCGGGAGCCCGCATCGAGATCGTGAGCGGCTACCGCAGCCCCAAGCTCAACGAGATGCTCCGCAAGAAGGGGCACCACGTCGCGTCGCACACCAGCACTCGCTCGGGCACGCGTGCGACTTCCGGATCATCCCGGTGGGCCAGGACCTCGCGCTCGATCCGC
This sequence comes from uncultured delta proteobacterium, assembly GCA_963797395.1. Lineage (GTDB taxonomy): Bacteria > Myxococcota_A > Polyangia > Polyangiales > Polyangiaceae > Palsa-1150. Next base: position 199,452 of record CAWCPA010000004.1, on the reverse strand, counting down.
GCGTCGTCGAACGCGAGATTCGCGCCCTCGGCTGGCAGGGCGGCGTCGGCGTCTACCCCACCAAGGACGACTGGTTCGTGCACGCCGACGTCGGCAAGAACCGCCGCTGGGAGAACTGAGCGCCCTCGCCTGCCGTGGACTCACGGCAAGCGGAGGGTCGCCTGCGCGTAGCCGAACTGGGAGACGGTCTCCGTGGAGACCGGAGGGTTGCCCGGCCGGGAGATGCCGAGGGCGTTCGCCGCGAGGATGACCCGCGCGCCTTCGCCCAGGAGGAACACCGAGTAGCCGAGCTCGAGGTCGAGCGGGTCCCACGGCGACCAGCGGAACATCGCGTCGATCTCGTTGCCGAGGTTCGCGTTCGTGTTCCCCGGCGCGGAGCCGACCGTGGTCAGGTACGCCGTGCGCCACGCGGCGCCCGCCTGCGCCAGCCGCACGTACCGGTACTCGAGGCGCACGAGCGCGTCCGTCGCGGGGACGATCGAGACGCGCGCGTTCGCCTCCTCCTCGTTGGACCACGCGAAGAGGTCCATCGCGCCCTGCCAGTGGTGCACGTCCGGCAGCAGCGGGTCGAACGCGCGGTACGTCGCGCCGCCCGAGTCGCCGCTCGCGTAGTCGGCGCCGACCTGCAAGGCCGGCCGGAGCGCCACGTCCTCCAGCGCGTACGCGACGTGGGCGGCGCCCGCCCAGGCGCCGCGGTTCGCGTCGAGAATCCGTCGCGCGCCCGAGCTGGTATGCGCCCTCGCCGCCCCAGGTCCAGCCGCGCGAATCGCCGTGGAGGCGCAGCGCGCCCGTGTACGTCTCGCCCTTCACGGAGCTCCCGAGGCTCGCCGCCGGATTCTCCTGCGCGACCCGCACGAGCGCGTAGGCCTCGATCGCGAACAGCGGATCGATCGCCCACTCGGCGCGCGCTCCCCCGAGCTCGCCGTACGCGTCGATGCCGGCGCTGTTCTGCGGGTCCGTCAGCGCCGCGCCGAGCACCTCGAACGCCGCGTCGCGCACGACGAGCCGCGCCCGCACGGCGTCGAGCGATCGCCCCGCCGGCGACCAGTCCGCCTCGCTCAGGAGCCGGCCCTCGCCCCACGTCACGGGCTGCCGCCCGACCCGGACGAAGCTCGGACGCGCCCCCTCCGTGTGCGCCTCCACCCAGGCCTCGAAGGCGCCGGTCACGGAGAACGACCCCGGGCCGACGACCGGGTCCGGCGTCGCCCCCAGATCGAGCACGCGCGCGTCCTGCAAGACCACCCGGGCCTCGAGCGGCCCGCGGAGCGCGTCGAGCCCGGCGCGCGAGCGCTCGACCACGAGGCCGTGGCTCTTCTGATCGAGGTCGTACCGGGCCTCGCCGCGCGCCCGCACCTCGACGCGCGGCGTCAGCGACCAGTCACCGACCTCGACGGCCTCGGGGGCTGCCGGCGCCACCTGCGCGCGCGCCTCGCCCGCCGACCCGACGACCCCCGCGACCGCGCCCACGACGAAGCCGCCCGCAGTCGCCCAGCCCTTCGCCACGTGCCGACCTTAACACAAGCCGGGGAGCACGAACCGCAAGCGATCAGCCCTTGCCGGCGATGTGCTCGCGCGCGAGCTCGAGGAGGCGCCCGCGCTCGTTCGCGGACGGATCCGCCGTCACGGCCTCGAGCAGGGCGTCGAGGATCTCGCCGATGACCCGCCCCGGGCGCACGGACAGCTCGCGGATCAGATCGTGCCCGTTCACCTTGAGGTCCCGCGTCGAGAGCGCCGCCCCCTCGGCGAGCACCTTCGCGACGTGCGCCTTGAGGCCCGCGAGCGACGCGAGGTCGGCCTGGAAGTCGCGGCCCTTCGCGCGCACGTCGGCCTCGTTCAGCACGTAGAGGTCCTCGACCCGCTCGGGGCCCACGCGCCGGATCCACCGGCGCACCGCCGTGTCGGTCCACTCGTCCGAGTAGTGAAAGAGGTGGTGTCGCACGAGCGAGACGATGCGCAGCCGCTCCTCGTTCGAAAAGCGGAGGCGCGCGGCGATGGGGTCGGCGATCTCGGCGCCCACCCGGTCGTGGTCGTAGAAGGTGAAGTCGCGCGTCTTGTCGGACCACGCCCGCGTGCGCGGCTTGCCGACGTCGTGCAAGAGCGCCGCGATGCGGAGGACCGGATCGGCCGCGCACGCGTCCATGCACTCGAGCCCGTGCCGCCAGACGTCGTACGCGTGGTACTTGTTCTGGCCGAGCCCCACGCCTTCGAGGAGCTCGGGGCACGTGACCGCGAGGATGCCCGTGTCGCGCATCACGTCGAACGCGCGCGAGGGCGCGCGCGCCTTCATCGTCTTCACCCACTCGTCGCGCACCCGCTCCATGGCGACCTTGCGGTACGTGTCGAGCGTGGGCTCGATCGCCGCGCGCGTCTCGGGGTCGAGCTCGAGCTCGAGGGTCGCGACGAACCGCGCCGCGCGGAGGACGCGCAGCCCGTCCTCGGCGAAGCGCTCGAGGGGGTCGCCCACCGCGCGGAGGACGCGCCGCTCGAGATCGACGATCCCGCCGAACGGATCGATGACCTTCCCGTCGACCGGGTCGATCGCCATCGCGTTCACCGTGAAGTCGCGGCGCGCCAGATCCGCCGTGATGTCGTCCACGAACTCGACGCTGTCGGGGCGCCGCCCGTCGGTGTACGTCCCGTCGCCGCGCAGCGTGGTGACCTCGTAGTGCACCCCGCGCTGGACCACCGTGACCGTGCCGTGCTCGATGCCGGTCGGAATCGCCCGCGGGAAGATGGCGAGGAGCTCCTTGGGCCGCGCGTCGGTCGCGACGTCCCAGTCGGAGACGCCGCGCCCGAGCATGAGGTCTCGCACGCAGCCGCCGACGATCCAGGCCCGCTTGCCCTTCGAGCGCAGGCGCTCGAAGAGCGCGAGCACGTCACCGGGAACCTGAGCCATGTCGGCGCGATCCATCGGGGGCCTCTCTTAGTCTACGATGGACCGCCTTGCTGGATTTCCGCGAAGAGCACAAGACCGCCCAGAAGCTCGTTCGGACGTGGTGCGCGACCCGCCTCGCGCCCGCCGTTCCGGAGCTCGAGGACGGGACGCCGCCGTACGCGCTCATGCGCGAGCTCTCCTCGACCTTCGGCATCACCGACCTGGCGCGGGCGGCGCTGTCGAAGGGCGAGGCGCCCGGCGAACGCCCGGGCGCGAAGGCGTCGCGCTCGAACGAGGGGCCGCTGATGGCGATCCTCATGATGGAGCTCTCGCGCGTGTGCCCGGGGTTCGCGCTGGCGTTCGGCGCGTCGCTCGGCCTGTGCGGCGGGGCGATCCTCGGGCGCGGCGACGCCGAGCAGCGCCGGCGCTTCGGGCTCCCGGTCATGACGCTGGAGAAGATCGGCGCCTGGGCGCTCACCGAGCCGGGCGCCGGCAGCGACGCGTTCGGGTCGATGCAGACCCGCGCCCGCCGCGTCGACGGCGGGTGGCGCCTCACCGGCTCGAAGACGTTCATCACGAACGCCCCCTTCGCCGACGTGTTCGTCGTCTACGCGCGCACGGGCGCCGCCGAGGAGCACGCGGGCGGTTCGCGCGCGGGGGTCGGCGCGTTCGTCGTCGAGCGGACCGACGCGGGCGTCGCCACCGGGGCGCCCTTTCGGAAGATGGGCATGCACTCGTCCCCCACCGGCGAGCTGTTCCTCGACGACGTGCTCCTCCCCGACGACCGCCTCCTCGGGCGGGGCGGCGGCGACGACGAGCGGGCCGCGGCCAGGTCGTCTCTCAAGGGAGAGCGCTTCGGCATGACGCCCATGTGCCTCGGCATCGTCGACCGGTGCCTCGAGGAGAGCGTCCGCTACGCCCGGGAGCGCACCCAGTGGGGGCAGGCGATCGGGACCTTCCAGCTCGTCCAGGCCAAGATCGCGCACATGTACACGGTGCGAACGGTCATGCACGCCCTCCTCATGCGCCAGCTCGAGGCCGAGCGGGATGGGGCAGGTTTGTCGATCGAGGAGGCCTGCGCGTCGAAGCTCTATTGCGCGCGCGCCGCCACGGAGGTCGCGCTCGAAGCCGTCCAGGTCAAGGGCGGGGCCGGCTACATGCGCGACGGGGTGGTCGAAATGCTCGCCCGCGATGCGAAATTGCTTCAAATCGGCGGCGGAACGGACGAAATCCAGGTCCTCCGCATCGCGCGGGAAGTCCTTTCGAATCTCACGTAACGGCTGGACCGACCCCGGCATCGTATGCGGAAAGAAAACGGTGATGCGATGGCGACCTCTGCCCCCACGGGTGCGATGACCCAAGAAGCCCTTCCCGGCGCCGCCCAGCCTGGCGCCGCAATCCCCTCCGTCGCGGCCCCCGCCGCCGGATCCCGGCGCCGCACGATCGTGCTCGGCGTGGCCCTCGCCGCCGTGGCCGGCGCGACGGCCTACTGGCTCCACTCCCGCCAGTTCGAAGACACCGACGACGCCCAGATCGACGGGAACATCAGCAACGTCAGCCCGCGCATCTCCGGCACGGTGGTCGACGTCAAGGTCATGGAGAACCAGCCGATCAAGGAGGGCGACGTCATCGCCGAGGTCGACGCCATCGACCTGCAGATCGCCCTGGACCAGGCCAAGGCCGAAGTCGCGCAGGCCCAGGCGCAGCTCGCCGCCGAAGACCCGAACGTCCCGATCATCCTCGCGTCGAACGTGAGCCTCGTCTCGTCGGCGCAGTCCGAGCTCGCGGGCGGCCAGGCCGCGCTCGCGGCCGCACGGAAGGAGGTCGAGCAGCTCAACGCGCAGCTCGCGCAGGCCGAGGCCAACGACCGCCAGGCCCAGCTCGAGAAGGGCCGCTCCGAGAAGCTGGTCGCGCAGGGAGCGGTCTCCCAGGCCGACTTCGACCAGCACCTCAACGCCGCCGTCGCGTCGGCCGCGAACGTCGACGCCCTCCGGCAGTCGCTCGCCGCCGCGAAGGATCGCGTCACGCAGCAGCAAGCGCAGATCGTCGCGTTCGCCAGCCACGTGAACGAGGTGCAGTCGAACGCCCCGCGCGAGGTCGCGACGCGCCAGGCGAACCTCGGCGTTCGCCAGGCCGCCCTCGAGCTCGCGCAGGCGCAGGAGGCGCAGGCCGAGAAGAACCTCTCCTACACCAAGATCCTCGCGCCCGTGACGGGCATCGTCGCGAAGAAGGCCGTCGCGATCGGCGATCACGTCGCGCCGGGGCAGGACATCGCGGCCATCACGCAGACCGAAGACCTCTGGGTCACGGCGAACTTCCGCGAGACGCAGCTCGAGCACATGCAGCCCGGGCAGCCGGTCACCGTGCACGTCGACGCCATCGGCGAGACGCTGCACGGCAGCGTGGAGAGCATGGGCGGCGCGACGGGCTCGCGCCTCAGCGTGCTGCCGCCCGAGAACGCGTCGGGCAACTACGTGAAGGTCGTGCAGCGCATCCCCGTGCGCATCCACCTCGACCCCGGGCAGCCGGGGCTCGACAGGCTTCGCATCGGCATGAGCGTCGAGCCCGAGGTGAAGGTGCGATGACCGCCGCGGCGGCCACGGCCGGTCAGGTCGCCCCCAAGACGCCCGAATACTTCGCGACCGGTTGGACCGGCGGGCGCAACCCGTGGGCGATCGCCCTGGTCGTCACGATGGCGACGTTCATGGAGGTGCTCGACACGAGCATCGCGAACGTCTCGCTCCCGCACATCGCGGGCAACCTGAGCGTCAGCCAGGACGAGAGCACGTGGATCCTCACGAGCTACCTCGTCTCGAACGCGGTGGTGCTCCCCATCAGCGGGTGGCTCTCGACGCGCATCGGGCGCAAGCGCTTCTACATGAGCTGCGTCGCGCTCTTCACGATCTCGTCGTTCCTGTGCGGCATCGCGCCGACGCTCCCGGCGCTCATCTTCTTCCGCATCTTGCAGGGCGTCGGCGGCGGCGGCCTCGGGCCGAGCGAGCAGGCCATTCTGGCCGACACGTTCCCGCCCGCGAAGCGCGGCATGGCCATGGCCGTCTACGGCATGGCCGTCGTGCTCGCGCCGGCGATCGGGCCGACCCTGGGCGGCTTCATCACCGACAACTTCTCGTGGCGCTGGGTGTTCTTCATCAACATCCCGGTCGGCATCGCCTCGCTCATCCTCTCGAACCGCGTCGTCAGCGACCCGCCGCACCTGAAGTGGGCGCGCGAGCACGCCTCGCGCACGGTCGACTGGACGGGCCTCGCGCTCATCGCCGTGGGCCTCGGCTCCCTCGAGTACGTGCTCGACAAGGGCCAGGAGGACGACTGGTTCCACTCGTCCGCCATCGTGGGCTTCACGGCGGTCGCCGCGGCCTCGATCATCTCGTTCGTCGTCTGGGAGCTCCAGCACGACAACCCGATCGTCGACCTGAAGATGTTCAAGAGCCGCTCTTTCGCGGTCGCCAACGCGCTGATGTTGACCCTGGGGGTCGCGCTCTTCGGCTCGACGGTGCTGCTGCCGCAGTACATGCAGGTGCTCATGGGCTACACCGCCGAGCAGTCGGGCATGGCGCTGTCGCCCGGAGGCTTCGTGGTCATCCTGCTGCTGCCGTTCGTCGGGCGGATGGTGGGCAAGGTCGACGTGCGCGGGCTCATCACGGTGGGCTTCGTGAGCCTGAGCCTGTCGCTCTTCTACATGGCGCACCACATCGACCTGCAGATGGACTTCGGCACGGCGGTGCGCCTCCGCGCCATCCAGATGGCGGGGCTCGCGTTCCTCTTCGTCCCGATCCAGACGGTGTCGTACGCCGGCGTGGCGCCGCAGAAGTTCAACCAGGTGAGCGGCATCATGAACCTGTCGCGCAACCTGGGCGGCGACATCGGGATCGCGTTCGTGACGACCCTCATCACGCGCCGCTCCCAGACCCACCAGAGCAACCTCACGGCGCACACCACCCACTACGACCTGCCGTACACGGCGCGCATCGACGCGATGACGCATGTCTTCGGGCGGGCCGGGGCGGCGGCGGTCGACGCGGCACGGCAGGCCAGCGCCGCGATGTACCGTCAGGTCCTCATGCAGGCGACGCAGCTCGCCTACCTCGACGCCCTCATCGTGCTGGGCGTCGCCACCGCGGCCATGGTCCCGATCGTATGGATCGCGAAGCGGCCGCAGGCCGCCGGCGCTCCGATGGGGCACTGAGCGCGCCAGAGCGGGCGGCGCGTCGCCCCGATCGGGACGCGCGTTCCCGTGTAGAATGGACCCCTGCGGCCCCCCCGGGTGGCCGACCACGAGCTCCGATGGACAAGCCCCTCGCGCCCGGCGACGTCATCGCCGGAAAGCTGCGCGTCATCCGCGAGCTCGGTGCGGGCGGGATGGGCACGGTCTACGAGGTGGAGCACGAGCTGACGCGCCATCGGCGCGCGCTGAAGGTGCTGCACGAGCGGGCGGCGCAGGACCCGGCGGTCGTCGGGCGCTTCCTCCGCGAGGCCTCGGCCGCCGCCCGCATCGGCAACGCGCACATCGCCGAGACCTTCGACGCGGGCCGCCTCGACTCCGGCGCGCCGTACCTGCTCATGGAGCTGCTCGAAGGCGACACGCTCGACGCGCTCCTCAAGCAGCGCGGGGCCATCGACGCCGGGGAGCTCGCCGATCTCGTCATCCAGGCCTGCGACGGCGTGCAGGCCGCGCACGACGCGGGCATCGTCCACCGCGACCTCAAGCCCGAGAACCTCTTCGTCACCACCCGCGACGGGGCCGCCTTCACCAAGGTGCTCGACTTCGGCATCTCGAAGTTCGAGTCCGCGCGCGACCCGCTCTCCGCGACGCGCGAGGGCGTGGTCATCGGCACGCCGTACTACATGCCGCCGGAGCAGGTCCGGGGCGAGGCGTCGATCGACGCGCGCGCCGACGTCTACGCGCTCGGGGTCATCCTCTACGAGTGCGCGTGCGGCGCGCGTCCGTTCGAGGCGCAGTCGGTCGAGCACCTGGCGGTCCTCATCCACCAGGGCCGGCCCACGCCCCTCGCCGAGCGCAACCCGGCCTTGTCGACCGAGTTTTGCGCGACCGTCCACAAGGCGATGGCCACCGAGCGCGCCGAGCGCTTCCCGAGCGCGCGCGCCCTCGCCGACGCGCTCGCGGTGTTCCGCACGCGCGCGAGCGCGCCGAGCGCCAAGCCGCGCATCATCATCATGCCGTCGTCGCCGCCGCCGGCCGGCCCGAACCTCGTGACCACGTCCGCGGGCACGGCGGCCGAGGTGTCGGTCCGCGCCTTCGCCGACACGATGGCGAGCGACCGGCCGCCGCCGCTCGGGCCCGCCGTCCCCGCCAGCGCCGCCGGCCCTTCCCGGCCCCCCCAGGCCCCCACTGCGACGTCGCGCCGCGGCGCGGTCGCTGCGGCCGGGGTCGTGCTCGGCGTGGCGCTCCTCGCCGGCGTGGGCTGGCTGGCGCGGTCCGGCGCGCCCGCGGCCGCGCCGCCGGCGGCGAGCGCGCTGCCCGCCCAGGATCGCGCCCAGGAGCACGCGGCCGCGCCGCCGCCAGCGACCCTCGCGCCGCTCCCGAGCGCAGCCCCTGCGGACCCGGCCCCCTCGAGCTCTGCCTCGCCGCTCGCCTCCGCCGCTCCGTCCGCGTCGCACGGTCACGCCCCTCCGCCGCACGCGGAGGGCGCGCCCTCCGCCAGGAGCCGCACCGACCAGACGGGGCTCGCGAACGAAAACCCGTTCCGCTAGGCCGATCCGCCCGGGAGGGCCGGCTCGTTTTCGCTGCACTCGAGGCGCTCGCCGGCGGTCGTCTCGATCACCGACCTGGCGAGGACGCGCGCTTCCCATGCGGGGCTGGCCGTCCTCGGGCGGCCCCGTGTACGGGTGGTCCCAGCCCCAGAGCGACGCGCCGGGCTGCGACTCACCCGCATGAAGATCCCACCGCTCGGGCTCCGCAGGATGACTGGGAAAGCGCATGGAAGGCACCAAGGCATCCGGCATGCCCCTGGCCCTCCAAACGAGAAAGACCGGAAGGGTCCCAGACCCTTCCGGCCCTCTCTCTGCCTGTAGCCTGTAGCCCGTAGCCCGTAGCCGCTCACCCGTGGCGCGGGCGGCGACCGCGTTGCCGGACGCCCTTACTCGGCAGCAGCGTCGAGGACGGGCTGGGCGACCGTCTTCACGCGGCTCTGGCGGCGGGCTTCGCGGAGGAGCGCGACGTCCTCCTTGAGGCGGGCGGCCACTTCGGGGGCGCTCTCGACAGCGCCCTTCACGAAGCCGACGACCATGTGCGGGCCCTTGCGCGCGGCCTGGCCCGAGCGCGTGACGAGCGCGGTGAGGCGGCTCTTCAGCCGCTCGACGCGCGTCTTCGTGATGTACGGCGCGACCTCGGCCACGAGGTCGGCCGCGGTGCCGGCGTACGCGTGCGGCGCCTTGTGGAGCGAGCTCGAAAAGCGGGGGTTCGCGTCGACGAACGCGCGCACCTGCTCGATCGTGACGCCGTGATCGGCGCACGCCTTGTCGAGCTCCGCGAGGGCGGCCTGCTTCGCCTTGAAGAGGTACATCTGCACGCGGGAGTAGAAGTTCACGCGGCCGTCGCCGCTCGTCTCGACCGGGCAGAAGATCGAGCCGGGGAGCTTCTCGGTGATGGCGGTCTGCACGCCGTCGGACACGCCGGCGCTGGGCATGCAACCGAAGGGCTTCACGCTCAGCGTCATGTGCGCCTTCGAGTGAAGGACGTTCATGATGAGCTTCCCGACCTCCATGTGGCCTTCGCCGCCGCGGAGATCGTTGTTGTAGTACTCGTGGCTGACCTTCGCGATCTCGAACATGTCGGGAAGGTGGTAGCCGTACAGGCCGCACGCGTACGCGAACGAGTGGAAGATGCCGCGCACGATGACGTCCGCCGCGCTGACGCCGACGAGCTTCTTCGCGATGTCGAACGGGCCGGTCTCGCCGAGGCCGTAGTGGCCGGCGTCGGAGCCGCGGAGCGCCATGCGCTCCTTCGTGTCGCGCTTGGCCTCCCACGTGAGGTAGAGGATCCACGCGGTGACGAGCTGGATGTCGGCCTCCGAGCCTTCCGACTCGAGGAAGCGCTGAAGCTGGTAGTTGCCGTCGCCCTCGGTCGTCATCGCCCAGAACTCGCCGATGATGCTCGTCTTCGGCTTGGGCTGGGTGCGGTCGACTGCGATGTTCTGGAAGAGCGCCTTGCACTGCCAGAGGGCGAGGAGCACGTTGTCGCGCCGCTCGAGCGCGCCGTAGACGATTTTCTTCGCCTGCTCGAGCGCGCGGTCGGTGTCGCCGGCGGTGAGCTCGTACGGGCGGATGCGGTAACCGATCGCGTTGAGCACGTCGCCCGCGACGAGCGCCTTGATGAGCGCCCAGAAGAACGGCGGCGTCATCTCGAGGCCGCTCTCCTCGCCCGTGGCCTGGCTCAGGCCGCCGGTCTGCTGGAAGAGGACCACGCGGAAGCCGTCGAACCCGGCGTCGCGAAGGGCCTTGCGGTACTCGGTGACGTACATGCCGAACCGGCACGGGCCGCACGCGCCCGCCGTGAGGAACACGTACTTGCGGACGATCTCCTGCGACGTCATGCCGTGCTTGTCGCGGAGCGTACAGAGGTACTTCACCAGGTTGCCGACCGTGAAGTACGTCGGGTTGCACTGACCGCGGTTGCCGAACTCCTTGCCGTACTGGAGCGCGGCCACGTCCGGGCAGTCCATCATCTGCACGTTGTAGCCGACGCCCTTCAGGCCACCCTCGATGAGGTAGTCGTGGGCCATGGTCAGGCCGCTCACGAGGATCGTGATGTGCGACTTCTCCTTCTTGGTGAAGGTGAGGTTCGCCATATCTTCGATCCACTGCTCGGTCTTGGTGTCGAGCCCGAGCCTCTTGCGCTCCTCGGTCTCGAACTTCTGAAGCTCGGCGTCCATGTCGACGACCGGCAACGTCCGCTTGTCCTTCGTGGTCACGACGTTCATGGCAGGTCCCCTTCGGGTTTGCAGTGCATCTTCTGTTGGCAGCGCGATATCGCTATTCCGCTGCGTTGGTGTGAACGTGCAGCGGCACGATGCCCTCTGCGGTCTTCTTTCCGAGCTGAACGAGCCCCTTGGGGAGCTCGGCGGGTTCCGGCGCCGCGGGCGGCGCCTCGTACGTCCGGATGCGCTCGCGGAGCTCGGCGAGCTGCAGGTCGATCGCGGGGTCGTGCTGCTGGCGCGCGACGAGCTGCTCCCGCCGGAGCTGGAGGAGCTCGATGCGCTTCTTGTCGATCGCGTGTTCGAGCTGCCCGCGACGCTTGCTCGCGTCCTGCAGCCGCTCTTCGTGCAGCTTGAGCGCGTGCGCGTACGTCTTCACGCGGATCTTGATGCTGCCGCCCGGCTTGTTCGCGTCGATGTCGTGGAGCGCCGCGTACGGCGTCTTGCTCTTCTCGATGATCGAGTCGACGAGGCCGTAGGTCGGCGCGTCGTGCCCGCACTTGAAGGAAGACAGGTCGAGGACGACCACGTTCGGGTGGCGCGCCGCGAACGCCGCGGCCCACACCTTCTGCGAGCTGTTGACCGAGTAGTTCTCCGGCCAGACGTGGTCGATCTCGAGAGGCGACTTGATGAGCCCGCGCTCGAGGTCTTCCTTGTAGTACTTCTCGAGGTATTTCACGTCGCGCGGGATCGAGCGCACGCTGAGGATTGGGTACCCGAGGACCTGGAACTCCTCCGGGATGCCGTGGTTCGAGCCCGGGGTCGGAGTGGTACGGGCGCCCGAGCATGAGGATGGCGACGCGGTCCTCGCTCTCGACGGTGTCGAGGATGGCGCGGCCCTTGGCCTGGAGGTCGAGCTCGAACTGGTCGAGGGCCTTGAGCCCCTCCTTGCAGGCGAAGTCGCTCTCGTCCTCGGTGACGCCGAGCCGCGGCCCGAACGTCTCGAACATGCGGCGCGCCATGAGCTTCGTCTCGACGAACGAGAGCGCCGGGTCGATGAACTCGATGCCGCGCGTGGCGAAGAAGTCGACCTCCTTCGTGAACGCGGCCTTCATGACGTCCGGCGCGCCCGCCACGATCGGACAGCTCGCGTTGTCGACCGTGTCGGTGACCCAGTTGGGGACGTGCGTGAGGATCGGGAAGAAGATGTACTTGAGCGGCCGCTTCTCGGTGTGCTGGTCGAAGAGCAGGTTGTGGATGTGCGCCTGCGCGACCTTGCTGGGGAAGCACGGGTCGATCGACCCGTACTTGCCGCCCTTCACCCAGAGCTCTTCGGTGGTCTCGTCGCTGAAGACGACGTTCGTCTTGGGCAGGCCGACCGCCTCGAAGTACGCCCGGAAGAACGGGCCGGTCGAGTACAGATTGAGCACGCGCGGGATGCCGATGCGCACCTTGCGCCGCGCCTCCCACGACTCCTTCGACGAGCGGCGGAAGGGCCGCTTCACGGCCACGCGCCGCATGCCGAGGAGGCCCCGCTTGATCTCCACGTCGTCGACCGTCGAGCCCTCCGCGGGCATCGGCGCCGTGTCGTAGACGTGCATGAAGGCGCGCTTCGCCTCGTAGTCGACCGTGTTCGGGAACTGCTTGGCGATCTTCTTGCGCTCTTCGACGAGCGTGAGCATCGCGTCCTTGCTCTCGACGGTGCCCTTCTCGCAGGAGAACCCCGCGATGTAGCGGCTCTTCGAGCCGTCGGGCCGCTGCGTGTCGATGAACGTGCGCTTGCAGTTGTTCTCGCAGAAGTGACAGACCGTCTCTTCGTCGTTCTTGGTCGTGTACTCGAGGTTGATCGCCGCATCGAGGCCGATGAAGGTCGACCGCCCGCGCCGCTTCACGACGCGCAGGGTCTCCATCGCCGCGCCGATCGCCCCGGCCTCGCCGGTGTGCGGGTGCACGTACACCTCGCCGTCGGGCACGCGCTCCTTGATGTAGTCGACCTGCGCCTTGACGGCCGCGAGGTTGTACTGCGTGCCGCCCTGGAGCACGAACTTGCGGCCGAGGGAGGCGAGCCGCGGGATCTGCACGACGTACTGCCAGACGTTCTTCGGCAGCACCTGCGCGAGGCCCGCGAGCATCTCCTCCTTGCTGAAGCCCTCTTTCTGGAAGTTGACGCGGTCGGTGTCGAGGAAGACCGCGCAGCCGTAGCTGAACTTCGGCGCGAGCTCCGCCTTGAAGGCGACGTCGGCGAACTGCGTGACGGGCACCCCGAACTGGTCGGCCGTGGCCTGGAGCAGCGTGCCGTTGCCGGCCGAGCAGGAGTTCGACAGGCGGAAGTTCGCGATGTCCCCGTTCTTCATGAAGAGGACCTTGATGTCCTGCCCGCCGATGTCGCAGATGACGTCGACGTCGCCGAAGAAGTGCACGGCGCTCATCATGTGAGCGACCGTCTCGACGATGTTCACGTCGCTCTGCACGCACTGCTCGAGCACGTCGGCCGCGTAGCCCGTCGCGCCGAAGCCCATGACCTCGAGCTTCGCGCCGCTGCCCTCGACCGAGTCCTGGAGCTTCTTGAGGAGCTCCTTCGTGTCGGCGATGGGGTTGCCCTTCGAGAGCTGGTACGCCTTCGTGAGGATGCGCCCGCTCTCGTAGTCGACGAGGACCGCCTTGCTGGAGGTCGATCCGCCGTCGAGGCCGATGACCACGCGCACCTGCTCGCCCGGCTCGAACGTGGCCGGCTCGAACTTGGGGATCGCGTACTTCTCCTTGAAGTCTTCGAGCTCGTCGCGGGTCTTCGCGAGCGGGGGGCCGGCGGTCTCGCCGAGGCGCGCCTTGCGGCCCGTGGTGATGTACTCGCGGAGCGCGTCGAGCGGCGCGAGCACGCCCACGTCCTCGGCCTCGTGCAGCCCGTACAGCACCGCGCCGAGCGCCGCGTAGTACTGGCTGTTCTTCGGGACGAAGATCAGCTCCTCGATCGGCATGTCCTTCGGGTACGCGTACCCGCGCTCGTTCCACGTCTGCGGGATGCGCAGGCGCCAGCACTCCTGGAGGAACGGCAGGTACGTGTTCGGCCCGCCGAGGAGCAGCACGCGGTGGCGCAGCGTCGCGCCGCGCGTCAGCACCGAGAGGTTCTGGAGGACGATTGCGTCCGCCAGCGAGCAGAGGACCTCGGCCGCGGGGATGCCGCTCTTGATCAGGTTGACGATGTCGGTCTCGGCGAAGACGCCGCACTTGGCCGCCACGTGGTGCAGCTTGCTGTCGTCGAAGTGCAGGCTCGTCACGAGCTCCGGCGGGGCGCCGACCTTCATGAAGCACTTGTCGATGGTCGCGCCCGTGCCGCTGGCGCACTTGTCGTTCATCGACGCGACGGCCGTCTTCAGGGCGGGGCCGTCCTCACCGTCCTCGCCGGGGCGGGCGACCTTGGCCTTGCCCTCCTTGAAGACGATGATCTTCGCGTCTTGCCCGCCGAGCTCGATGACGCTGCCCACGTCCGGGTGCAGGTGCTCGACGGCGAGGGTGACGGCGTTCACTTCCTGAACGAACTTGCCGCTCGTGGAGGCGCAGAGCGGGGCCGCGCCCGAGCCCGTGAGGAAGATCTTCCAGTCGCCCTGCTTCTTGTCGGGGAAGGCGGCGAGGATGGTCTCGAGCATCGCGAGCACGTACTCGGGCTGCTTCGTGTGGTGGCGCTGGTAGTCGCTCCAGAGGATTTCCTTGGTCGACGGGTCGAAGACGACGGCCTTCACCGTGGTCGATCCGACGTCCATGCCGATCGCGAGTCGCGTCTGGTTCGCTTCGTTCGCCATCATTGCTCCGCGTTGAAAACGACGACTGCGGGACCGCACCCGAGGGCCTTGGCCGGAAGAAGAGCCCGTCCGCGGCGGTAGACTGACGTGTCAGTCAGGACGATCGTCGTACCTCAGGCACGAGGGCACGAGAAAGGGAAAAGTGGCTGCCGCCCGTGATAGCGACCATGTAGGACGAGGCCGCCGCCCTCGCTGACACGCGTGTCATCCTCCGCGGATCGAGTAGGATGACCCCCACGCGAGCCGGCGCGTCGCATGGGAAAACCCGAGAGACGGCAGCAAATCCTCAACGTGGCACGCGACGTGTTTGCACGCCGCGGCTACCACGCGGCCAAGATCGACGACATCGTCGCCGCCGCCGGGATCGCTCGGGGCACCTTCTACCTCTACTTCCAGGACAAGCGGACCATCTTCGAGGAGATCGTCGATCGCACGATCGCGCGCCTCGGCATGGCCATCGTCCGCGTCGACCCGCACGACGAGACGCGCTCGGTGGGCGTGCAGCTCCGCGACAACATCCGCCGCATCGTGCGCATCCTGCTCGAGGACCGCGCCACGACGAAGATCCTCCTCAGCGACGCCCTCGGCGTCGACCCCGCCTTCGACCGCAAGCTCCTCTCCTTCTACGACGAGATGGCGGGCCTCCTCGAGCGCAGCCTGCGCGACGGCCAGGCGCTCGGCGTCGTGCGGGACGGCGACGTGCGGCTCATGTCGTGGCTGGCGATGGGCGCGCTGAAGGAGGTCATGTTCCAGCTCGTGCAGCGCGGGGCCGAGTACGACGAAGACAAGCTCGTCGAGGGCGCCTTCGCGTTCTTCCGCGGCGGGAACCTGAGAGTGGAGGCCGAAGACGTGCGCGTTCGCCCCTGAGATCGACCTCGACCGGCCTTGACGGCGTTCTATCGAGAGCTATCTATAGATATATCTGTCGATGCAGTCGGCATCGGGAACGAACCGTCGGAGGTAGCGATGCATGGTCAGGGTCCTTGGGACACGCGGTGGGGCTTTCAGGGGCGGTGGGCGAGCGGCCGGGGCGGGCCGTTTCAGGGGCGATGGGGCGGGCGCGGGCGGGGCGGGCCGGGCGGAGACGCGTGGGCCGAGCTGCTGAGCGACTGGTGGCGCGGTCCCACGCCGCGGGCCGAGCGCGGCACCGTGCGGTGGCTCGTGCTCGACGCGATCGCCGCCCAGCCGCGGCACGGGTACGAGATCATCCAGGCCATCGGCGAGCGCAGCCACGGCGCCTACAAGCCGAGCCCCGGCGTCATCTACCCCACCCTCCAGATGCTCGAGGAGATGGGCCACGCCCGCACGACCTCGCGCGACGAGCGCAAGGTGTACGAGATCACCGACGACGGGCGGCGCGAGCTCCAGGCTCACCAGGAGGAGGTGGCGGAGTTCTACGAAGGGCAGAACGACGGCGGCTGGGAGGACCACGCCGAGGAGTTCATGCAGATCGCCAAGCGGGTGAAGCGGGTCGCGCAGCTCTTCCGGCGCTCGATGCATCAGGGCGGCATCCGCCCGACCACGATCCGCAAGGCGCGCAAGGTGCTCGACGAGGCGCTCGCGAAGATCGAAGAGCTCCTCCAGCAAGAGGACCTGTGAGCGTCGCCGCCTGGCCAGCGGCAACCGGCGGCCCCGAGGGCTGGTCGAAGAGCTGCGGGCGGTGCCGCCGGCGCTACGGCCGGGTGCAGTGGACGGCGCTCCCCGTCATCGAGCAGCTCCCCGCGGCGGTCGTGCAGCCGCACATCACCGTGCCCGCGCCGTGGACCGTCGAGCTCCGGCCCTGCGCGTGCGGCGCGATGCTCGCGGCTTTGTCTCGCTGAGCGGCGCTGAGCACGCGCCTCAAGGACGGTCGGGCGCACGCGGACGCCCGGCGCGCGACGCCCCGGAGAAGAGCGCCCCGTAGATCGTGAGGAGCACGAACGCGCCGGCGATGCTCCCGAGCAGGCCCGTGGGGTTCGAGAGGCCGACCGGCTGGCGCGCGAACAGCGTCGCCAGGAAACCGCCCAGCAGGGCGCCGACCACGCCGACGAAGGTCGTCATGCCGAGGCTCATGGCGTCGAACTCCGCGCGGGTGGGGCTCCGGCCCAGCCGGCTCGGCAAGACCGCACGCGCGACGAGTCCCGCGACGAAGCCGATGGCGAAGAACCAGATGAGCTGCATGGCCCGACCTCCGGCCTGAAATGCCGGGGGAACTTCATGCGAGGCGCGTACCTGGCGAGCGCATGCGAAGCAGCGCTAGGACAACGCCAGGACTCGGCCGTGCCCGCGACCTTCACCTTCGAGCCGATCGGCGTCGTCCGATCGCCCTTCCACGAGCGCGCCGAGGCGCCGCGCCAGGCGAGCTTGCAGGGCGCGCCGGGGAGCATCGAGCTCTTTCCGGGCCACGGCTTCGAGGACGCCCTCGACGGCCTCGCGGCGTGGGGGTGGGTGTGGCTCCTCTTCGTGTTCCACAAGAACGTCGAGGAGGGGCGCGGGTGGCGCCCGCGGGTGCTGCCGCCCCGGAGCGACACGAAGCAGGGCCTCTTCGCCACGCGCTCGCCCCACCGCCCGAACCCCATCGGCCTGAGCGCCCTCGAGATCGACCGCGTCGAGGGGCTGGTCGTGCACGTGCGGGCGCTCGATGTCCTCGATGGGTCGCCGGTGCTCGATTTGAAGCCCTACGTGGCGTACGCGGACGCGCATCCCGAGGCCCGCGCGGGGTGGCTCGAGACGCGCGACCCGGTCGCGCCGTGGGAGGTGGTGTTCGCCCCCACCACCCGCGAAGAGCTCGCCTGGCTCCGCGCGCAAGGCGTGGACCTCGAAGGCCCGATCGCCAGCGCCCTCGCCCTCGGCCCGCAGCCGCACGCGTACCGGCGAATTCGGCGCCACGGGGACGGAATGCGCCTCGCTTTGAAGGAATGGCGCGCCGACTTCCTGGTTGAGGAACGCAGAATCGTGGTCATCGGGGTCCGCAGCGGCTATCGACCCAAGGAGCTCGCCATGCCCACCACCCCCGAGGTCCACCGCGCGTTCGTGGCGCGCTTTCCCCGTTCGATCTCGAGATGGCGCGCGGCTTTTCTTTCTTCTTCCCGCTCCTGGTCGTGGCCTGCGCCTTGCTGGTGGCGGTCGCCGGCACGGCCCGCGCGGAGACCATCGAGGCGCCGGTCGGAGGCCGGCCCATCGCGCTCGGCGACGCGCGCGTCGCCTGCGTCGCGAACGCGGGCGGCTGGCGGGCCGAGCCGGGCGGGCACGCCGTGCGCCCTCCCACGTCGGACGCGGCCATCGGCGCGACCGCGGAGCTCCGCGTCGCGCCCACGGCGGCCGACTGCCCGCGCGCCACGTCGTCGGTGAAGCTCGTCGCGACCGCGACGTGGCCGAACTTCGACCTCTCGTCGTTCACGCTGGCCATCGACGAGGGCCGCCTCGAGGCCCAGGGCAGCCGCCTCCACGGGGTCGTCGTCACGTGGCCGTCCGACACCGGGCGCGCCTCGGATAGCTGCCGCGACCTCAAGGTCGACGGCGGCGTCGAGACCTGCGCGTGGGGCGTCCCGAAGACGCTCTCGGTCGACCCGACCGCGAGCGCGCTCCGCTGGCTGCCCGCGGGCTCGCAGGTCGGGCCCGACGTGTCCCTCTACGACGCCGAGGGGCGCGCCGCGGCGCCCGACGGCTTCGCGATCGTCCCGTCGCGCGTCGAGGTCATGGACATCCTGCCCGCCGACGCGTCGGTCGACGTGTCGTCGGGCGTCGGGCGCGCCCCGCTCAGCCACCCCGAGGCCGTCGCGGGCGTCGACTGCGGCACGGCGCGGTGCAGCGCCGACGCCGGGGTGCTCGTGATGCAGGCGCCCCCCGCGGCCGCGACGAGCGTCGACGTGAAGTTCCGCCTCGCGCCCCACGTCACCTACACCCGGAGGAGCCCGCCCGAGACGCAGCCGGTCATCAAGGTGGCCATCGTGCGCTGCCCGATGGGCGTCGTCTCGGGGCCGGCGCTGCGCGGCCTCGACACCGCGCGCGTGGTCGTGCGGATCGAGGGCGCGTGCGCGCACGACCTCGCGTCGCTCCGCTTCTTCGTGGGCGGGCGCGCCACCGACATGACCACGAGCGAGAGCGCGAAGGACGCGGCGTTCGCGGTCCTCAACCTCGGCTCGATCGACACGCCCACCGTGTCCATCACCGCCGTTCGGGGCGAGGGCGAGGGCGCGGTCGTCGCGGTCGCGCGCATCGAGACGCGGCCGCCGCCGGTCGTGCGCACGGTGCTCGAGATCGCGGGCTTCCCGCCGATCGACTTCATCCCGAACAACCGCCCGGCGACGGTGCTGTTCCCGCGCGTGCCGGACGGCGAGCTCGCGCTCCTCAGCATCGACGACGTGTACGAGGCCAAGCGCGACGGCGCGATCACGACCGTGCAGGGCGACATGAACGCCGTCGGCCTCGTCGCGCTGCGCTTCGGGTACCGCGCGCCCAACCTCCCCGCCCCGCTCGACAAGGTCGACCTCGGCATCCTCACCGACTCCCTCCAGCGCAGCATCAAGGAGGCGAACGTCCCCGCGCCGCTCGCCCTCGCCGCCTTCACGCCGGCGCCGCTCGTCGACGTCGTGTGCAGCAAGACGGCGCACGAAGAGGTGCGGCCCATCCCGGGCATCCCGGCGCACCTGCCCTACGAGATGCGAGACGGCTGCCGCGTCGTCTTCCACCGCGAGCGGCTCCTGCCGGAGTACGGCACGCAGCGCATCCAGTTCGAGATCGAGGTCGACAAGCTCGACGGCAGCTCGCGCCCCGAGGGCAAGGTGACCCAGACGCTCATCATGCGGGCCGGCAACGAGCCGCGCGTCGCGTGGATCAAGGGGGTGTCGGCGCCGTACGACCGGGTCGTCGTGCGCATCAGCCACCAGGCCGACGAGCAGCACTACCTCGGCGCGTCGGACATCGTGACGGGGGCGCCCGCCCTGCAGTGGAGCATGGTGTTCGGCACCGGGCGCGTGCGGCTCTACGCGACGACCGCCATCCCCACGGGCCTCTACCGCTTCGGCAACTCGACCGGCAGCGGCGTCCTGTCCTTGAGCCTCGCGGTCATCACGCGCCTCACGTGGCTCGACACCGACGGGCACGAGGGCCTCCTCGGGCTCGAGGGCGGCATCATGGCGTTCGGCTTCACGAACGCCGATTCGCAGTCGCTCACCGAGGTCGGCGTCATCGCGGGCGTGGGCCTCAGCATCCCGATCGCCGGCGCCGGATCGGCCACGCAGGCGTCGATCAACCTGCACGCGTGGTTCGAGCAGCGCGTCACGACGCCCGCGGCGGCGGGGACGGAGACGACGACCGAGGCGAACGGCTCCACGATGACGACGCCGCTGCCCAAGTCGAGCGCTCAGGGCTTCATCGTCGGGCCGAGCATCTCGTTCGGCAACATCGGCACGACCTTCTGACGCGCCCGGCCCGTCTCTCGACTCACTCGACGACGACGCTGATGGCGCCCGCGCCCTGGACGACGATGGGGTCGCCCGTGACCGCGCCCGAGGCGACGTCGAACACGACGACCTCGCTGGGCCCGGTCCCGATTTCCGAGTCGAGATCGCCAGACTGCAGCGCAGTGACGCTGGGGCTCGTCATGAGCGAGCTCGGGCCGAAGTCGGTGACGTAGCCCGTCTTGCCGTCGGGGCTGAAGTCGACGCCCACCGGCCGGCCGTTCGTCTTGAAGGTGGAGGTGACGGAGGCCTCCCCCTGCCGGACGAGCGCGACGTCGCTCGTGCCGAAGTCGGTGACGACGAGCTCCCCGCTGCTCGACACGCCGCCCACGATGGGCCACGCGCCGCTCGCGAGGGTGATCGTGCCGCGGACGGCCCACGAGGCCGTGTCGACGACGGAGATGCTGTCGCCGAGGAAGTTCAGCGTGTAGAGCGTCGTGCCGTCCGGCGAGACCGTGATCCAGGCGGGGACCTCGCCGACCGTGACCGCCGGGTTCACCACGGCGCCCGTGGACGCCGAGAGGCCGGTGACGCTGCCGCTGAGGAAGTTGAGGACGTCGCTCGCGTCGACGAGCACCGCGTAGAGGGTGTTGCCGTCGCTGCTCACGGCGAGCGACTCGGGCAGCTGCATCTGCGTGTCGATGGACCGGGTGATCACGCCCGTCGACGTGGAGACGACGGCGATGCTGCCGGCGTTGAGCCCTGCGTAGAGGACGTCGCCCGCGGGGGCCATCGCGATGACCCACGGCCGGCTGCCGAGCGGCAGGTTCGTGGCGGTGAGGGACGCCGGATCGATGATGGAAAGCGAGTTGTCTTTCCAGTTGGCGGTGAAGAGCTTCTTGCCGTCGGGCGTCTTGAGGAGGATCGCCGGGCCACGGCCCGAGCCGAGCGGGATCGTCCCGGTCATCGCGTGGCTCGTCGAGTCGAAGATGTCGATCGCGTCGGCGCCGTACACCGCGACGTAGATCTTGCCCGTGATGTCGCCGGCGGTGTTGGGCCCGCCCGTCGACGTGTTGCCGCCGCACCCCGCCGCGAGCGCGATGGAGGCCGCGGCGAAGAACGAGGGGACGACGTCGACGCCGTGCACGCCCGGCTTCAGCAGCAGTTGGGACACAACGTCGGGCTATAGCACCGACCGTTGAACAGACTGATGGCTCTCGTGCAGCATTGCTGCCCCTGGCCGCAGGCGGGGTTGCATGCCCCGGTGGACGGCGCGTCGTCGCCCGCGTCGTCGGCATTGTTGCCCGAGTCGTCGCCCGTGCCGCTCGAAGCCTCGAGCGAGTCGTCGCCGGAGCTCGCCTCGGAGACCGTCGCGTCGGGCACGCCCCCCGAGCCGCCCGAGTCGTTCCCCGATCCCGCCGACGATCCACTGGATTCGCCGGGAGGCGGATCACTGAGCTGGTTCGACTCGGCGCCGCTGCACGCGCTCGCGCATGACAGCGCCAGCGCAATCATGAACCACCGCGCCTCGTTCCCCGCGACCCGCCGAAGTGCGCCCATGGCCTCGATCGTTTCACTCTAGCACTCGAGCGTACCGGCTCCCAGGCTCCCGAGCGCGAATGCGCTATGAGTCGCGGGACCGAACCAAAATCCGATGAAGCCCGAATCGGACAGCCCCGAGAAAGCCCTCGCCGCCTTCGGCCTCGAGCGCTTTCGCCCCTGGCAGCGCGAGGCCATCGACGCGGTCCTCTCGCCGGGAGGACGCGTCTTGGTGGTCGCCCCCACGGGCGGCGGCAAGTCGCTGACGTACCAGGTGCCCGCCGCGATGCTCGAGGGCACCACGCTGGTGCTCTCGCCGCTCGTCGCCCTCATGGAGGACCAGGTGCGGGCGCTCGAGGCGCGCGGCATCGCCGCGACCTTCCTCGCGTCGACCCTCGAGCCCGACGAGAGGCGGCGGCGGGAGGCCGCGATGGCGCGGGGCGCCTACAAGCTCGTCTATGCGGCGCCCGAGCGCCTGGCCTCGCACGCGTTCGTCGAGATGCTCGCCCGCAGCCGCGTGGAGCTCGTCGCGGTGGACGAGGCGCACTGCATCGCGCAGTGGGGGCACGACTTCCGCCCCGACTACCGGCGCATCGGGCAGCTTCTCGAGCGCCTTCGCCCGCCGCGCGTCCTCGCGTGCACGGCGACGGCGACGCCCGAGGTGCGGCGCGAGATTCGCGAGCAGCTACGCCTCGGGCCCGAGTGCGTCGAGGTCCTCCGCGGCTTCGCGCGGCCGAACCTGCACCTCGCGGCGCGCGCGGTCGAGGGCGTCGCCGAGGCGCGTCAGGCCGTCTTCGAGGCGCTCGCCGCGGCCGCCGGCGAGCCCGGCGCGCCGAAGGGCGGGGCGATCGTGTACGCCGCGACGCGGCGGCAGACCGAGCAGTGGGCCGAGACGCTCCGCGAGCGCGGGTGGAACGCGGCGGCCTACCACGCCGGGATGCCCGCCGAGGACCGCTCGCGCGTCGCCGCGCGCTTCTCGGACCGGAAGCTCGACCTCGTCGTGGCGACGAACGCCTTCGGCATGGGCATCGACCGGCCCGACATCCGCGCGGTCGTGCACGTGCAGCCGCCGTCGTCGATCGAGGCGTACTACCAGGAGGTGGGGCGCGCGGGCCGCGACGGGGCGGAGGCGTGGGGCCTTCTCCTCTGCTCGGGGCAGGACATCGCGCTCCGCCGCCGCCTCGTGACGAGCAGCGGCGACGGGGCCGCGCCGCCGGAGCTCGCGGCGCGCGCGTGGGCGCTCTTCCGGGAGCTCCTTCGCTACCTCGACGCGCGGACGTGCCGGCACGACTTCATCCTGCGGTACTTCGGCGACGAGCAAGAGCTCCTCGGCGGGTGCGGCCACTGCGACGTCTGCGCGTCGATCGACGCGCCGGACGCCCCCGAAGGCGGCGAGACCACGAACGAGGCCGCGAGCGAGACCACGAACGTCGTCCGCATGGCCCTCTCGGCGGTGGCGCGCGCGAAGCAGCGCGCGGGCCTCGGCGCGGTGACCGACATGCTGCGGGGCGTCGACGACGAGCGCACCCGGCGCTTCGGCTTCACCGAGCTCTCGACCTTCGGGCTCCTCCGCGATCGCTCCGCCCCGTGGATCGCCGACCTGATGCGCGGCCTCCTCGCCGCGGGGTGGATCGACCTCACGCCGACCGACCACCCCGTGCCGCTCCTCACGCGCGCCGGGGCCGACGCGATGCGCGCGACGGGCCCCCTCCGCTTCGCCTTGCCGGCCGAGCGGCGTCCGCGCGCGCGCCGGGGCGCGCCGGCCAGCCCCAGGGGAGGAGGCGGCGCGACCGGGACGAGCGCCGCCGACTCGCTCGACCCGCCGGCGCGCGATCGCTTCGAGCGCCTCCGCGTCCACCGGGCGACCATGGCGCGCGCCCGCGGCGTGCCCGCGTACGTGGTCGCCCTCGACCGCACCCTCGTCGAGATGGCGTCCCGCGCGCCCGCGACCCGGGCGGAGCTCCTCGACGTGTACGGGATGGGCCCGGCGCGCGTGGAGGCCTACGGCGACGGCTTCCTCGAAGTGCTGCGGGGCTCTTGACGAGCTCGCGCGGGGCCGCATGCTCCCGCCTCGCATGAGAGCCATCCGCGTCGAGAAGGCCGGCGGTCCCGAGGCGATGCAGGTCGTCGAGAGGGCGACGCCGGAGCCCGGCCCGGGCGAGGCGCGGGTCCGCGTCGAGGCCGCGGGCGTGAACTACATCGACGTCTACTACCGCAAGGGCATGTACCCGCGCGAGGCGCCGTTCCCGCTCGGCGAGGAGGGCGCGGGCGTCGTCGAGGCGGTCGGCGCGGGCGTCACCGAGGTGAAGCCCGGCGACCGCGTGGCCTGGGCGAACGCCGGCGGCTCGTACGCCACCGAGGTGCTCGCGCCCGTGCGCAGCCTCGTGCCCGTGCCGCCCGGCGTCGAGGGACGGGTCGCGGCGGCGGTGATGCTGCAGGGCATGACGGCCGACTATCTCGCGCGCTCCACCTTCCCGCTCGGCCCGGGCCACACGTGCCTCGTCCACGCGGCCGCGGGCGGGGTCGGCCTGCTCCTCGTGCAGATGGCCAAGCGCCTCGGCGCGCGCGTCATCGGCACGGTCGGCACCGACGCGAAGGCCGAGCTCGCGCGCGGCGCGGGGGCCGACCACGTCGTCGTGTACGCGCGCGAGCGCTTCGACGAGGCCGCGCGCTCCCTCACCGGCGGCCGCGGCGTCGACGTCGTGTACGACTCGGTCGGCGAGAGCACCTTCGAGGGCAGCCTCCAGGCGCTGCGACCGCGCGGCATGATGGTCCTCTTCGGCCAGTCGAGCGGGCGGGTGCCGCCCGTCGATCTCCAGGTGTTGAACGCGCGGGGCTCGCTCTTCGTCACGCGCCCCACGCTGCGCGACTACGTGGCGACCCGCGCCGAGCTCGTCGAGCGCGCCGAGCGCGTGCTCGAGGCCGTCGCCCGAGGCGAGCTCTCCGTGCGCATCCACGCGGAGTACCCGCTCGAGCGCGCCCGCGACGCGCACCGCGACCTCGAAGCGCGCGCGACCAGCGGGAAGCTCGTGCTCGTCCCCTGACGGGCCCCGGACTTCCCCCGTCTGGGCTCGCCGCGTAGGCTTCGGCGTTCGAAAAGGAAGAAGGTGAAAAGCGATGAGCGAGCTGAAGATCGAGACGCTGACGCCCGGCACGGGCGCCGAGGCGAAGACGGGCGACCGCGTGACCGTGCACTACGTCGGCACCCTCACCGACGGGAAGAAGTTCGACAGCTCGCGCGACCGCGGCGAGGGCTTCAAGTTCACGCTCGGCCAGGGCCAGGTCATCCAGGGCTGGGACAAGGGCGTCGCCGGGATGAAGGTGGGAGAGCTCCGCAAGCTCACGATCCCGCCGACCATGGGCTACGGCGCGCGCGGCTTTCCCCCGGTCATCCCGGCCAACGCGACGCTCGTCTTCGAGGTCGAGCTCCTCAAGGTCGGCTGACCGCCGCGCCGCGGGCTCGTGATCGACGGATGGAGAGCGCGGGCCTGAGCGAGCTGATTCGGCGGCTCCAGGACGTCGAGGCGTGGCGCCGGCTGGCGCCCGCCTTGACCATCACCGACGACTTGCTCTGGAGCGACCCGTGGCGACCGGTCCCCGGAGCGTACCGCAGGGCCGGCCAGGAGATCGCGCGCGCGGGCTACACGCGGGTCGATTGGGTCGTCGACGAGGTCGTCGCGTCGTCGCTCGCCGCGGCGGCGGGGGCCGTGCGCCGCGAGGGCCTGCACCCCGTCTTCGTGTTCGTCTACGACGAAGCCTGGCGCATGCTCTCCCGGCTCTCGTCGGTCTTCTCGTCGGCGCTGGGGCTGGAGCTGGAGGTCAAGCCGGACTTCTGGGCCTGGCACGTCGACCCGCGCGTGGACGCGGGAGGTTGGGCGCCGCACCGCGACGTGTGGGAGGACGTTCGCGGCGAAGACGGCCTGCCGTCGCTCGTGGACGTCTGGGTGTCGCTCTCCCGGGCGACGCTTCGAAACGCCTGCATGTACGTCGTCCCCATCGGCGACGATCCCGGCTGGCCTACGGGACTGGGGGAGGGCCCCGAGGACCTGCGGGGCGGCCGCCCCGTCCCGACCGAGCGCGGGAGCGCCCTGGCCTGGAACGCCAACGTCATGCACTGGGGCGGCGGATGCGACGACACGTACGAAGAGCCGCGGGTCAGCGTCTCGTGCACCCTGGGGAGACCGGGCTGGGGGTTCAAGCACAGGGGCAAGCCCTGGCCCCCGGTGGCGCGGCAGCTCTCGTTCGTCGATCGGCTCGACCGCATCGCGGACGAGATCGTGACCTATGGCTCGTTCGATCTGAGCCCCGACGCCCCGCTCGCGCGGTGGGCATCCATCGTGAGGACGATGGCGCGTCTCGGCCGCGCGGGGGCGAAGGCAAGATAGAGCCTCAGAGGAAGCGCACCTCGCCGCTCGACGTCACCTCGGTGGCGCGCGCCCCCGCGCGGCCCGCGACGCCCGCGCTCCGCTCCACCCGGACGACCGCGTCGCGCGCGAGCCGCGCGACGACGCGGCCCGCGCCGGCGCCCGAGGGCAGGTCCATCCCGAGGTCCGCGGGGCCCGGCCAGAGCGGCTGCCCGTCGAGGTCGTAGCGGTACGCGAGGAGGTGCTCGCCGCCCACGGCCGCCGCGCGCCCGAGCAGGACGATCGACGACGGCGAGTCGAAGACGATCGTGACCGGCGCGCCGCCCGTGCCCTCGGCCCCGACGCGAGCCCCGTCCGCGCCCCAGGCGATCGTGCAGTCTTCACGCATGCGCTGCGCGCGCACGCCGGCCCGCGACGCGCACGCCGCGACCCACCCCGCCGCGGGCGCGTACGCCGCCGAGAGCGTGTCGCACGCCTCGGGCGCGAAGAGCTCGAACTCGCCGAACGCGTTGCCGTCCTCGGCCCACATCCGCGCCGCGACCAGGTGCAGCGACGCGACCCACGCGAAGAGCACCACGCCCCCGTCGGGGCGCGGCGCGATCGTCAGGTGCTTCGCGGGCGCGACGATGCCCGCGGTCGGGCGCGGCTTCGTCCAGAGCCGCTGGTCGCGGTCGAACACGAGCACGAAGGGATCGCTCTCGTCCGCGCGCGCGACCAGCGCCGCCGTGCGCCCCTCGGCGAGGTCGATGCGCTGCTCGAGGAAGGGGCCCTTCGCGCCTTCGCCGAAGTGCTCGCGCAGGGCCGCGAGGTGCGGCCGGAGCTCCGGCTCGTCTTCCAGGCGCGCGAGCTTCGAGCGGCGCGCCTCGCCCGAGGGGGGCGGCGTCGCGGGCTGCGCGGACGCGACCGGCGACGCGATCGAGCGAGCGCCCGCATCGTCGGGATCGGCCGGCGGTCCGGCCGCGGAGGTCGCGCGGGTCGGGTCCGGCCCCGCTTCGCGCGCCGCCGGCGCCTCGCCGCGCGAGCAGGCCACGGCGCCGGCCACGAGGACCGCGATCGCCCCGCGCGCCCGCGACCCCGCCACTCAGCTCTCCTGACCGGCGCGGCCGAACCGAAGGAGCAGGCCGAGCCAGCCGCGCGCCAGGTACACGGCGTTGAGCGCGACGTAGATCCAGAAGTACGCGTCCAGCCGGCCCGCGAGCGCCCAGATCCAGATGTGGCTCGGGTAGTGGTTGAGCCACTTGAGGAACGTCGCCAACAGCCCTGCCGCCTGCGACACCGCCGATTGCGGCTTCGACGCGCCCTGCGACTCGTAGAAGGCCTCGACGGTCGTCTCGCGCCCCGAGAGCTCCGGCCGGCGCACGAAGTTGGTGAGCGAGATGGCCGACGCGACGACGACCGTGCCGGCCACCGCCGCGAGGAGGAAGCGCGCGTCCCCGGCGGGCCACGCCTGCGCGTCGAGTCCGAGGCCGCCCTGGCGCCACCCCCGGACGCCGAGCGCCGCGACGAGGAGGACGGCCTTGAGCTCGTCGGTGAAGAAGTCGAAGAGGTGCCCGGTCTTCGAAGCGAGCTTCTTGAAGCGCGCGAGCATGCCGTCGGCGCAGTCGAAGCAGTAGCTGACCTCGAGCATCGCCACCGCGGCCACCCCGCCCCGCCACCCCGGCCAGGCGACCAGCATCGCCGCGGCGACGACGAAGAGCGCGAGGTTCAGCAGCGTGAGCTGGTTGGGCGTCACGCGCGAGGGCGAGACCGTGGCGACGACCACCGCCGCGACGGGTCGCATGATGTACGTATTGAACAGCTGATCGTGTTTCTTTCGCGTCTCGCGGTAGACGCGCGCGGCCGTCGTCAGCATGGGAAAAGCGCCTCGGAGAGCCCCGGGGGCGGGCGGGCGCCGTACCCTAGGCCAGCGGCGCGGCGCGGGCCAGGCGGGCGAGGCGAGCGCCGGGCCCATCAAAAGCGGATGAACGCTTCTCCCGAGCCAGCCGCTGCGCTAGGACGCAGATCGCCATGTCGATGAAGCGCACAAAACAGCGCGGCGCCGGTTCGGGCCGCAACAACGACGACGCGCCCGACGCGTGGGGCAAGCCCCCGGAGCCCGAGCCCACCTGGGCCGAGGTCGAAGGCAAGCCCGAGGACTCGTTCATCCCGTTCGCCCTCTCCTCGCGCTACGCGAAGGGCAACCTCATCATTCATCCGAAGTTCGGCAAAGGCCTCGTCTTGGGCGTCGAGGGCCCGCGCATCGAGGTCCTCTTCCAGGACGGCAAGAAGAAGCTCGGTCACACCGTCGCGTGAACGGTGAGCCGGCGGCCGATGTCGCCGCGCTCGGTCTCGCGTGGGCGCGCGCGATGCCGGCGATCGCGCTCGTTCCGGCCTTCGGTCTCCGCGCCTTGCCCGCCCCCGCGCGCGGGGTTCTCGCGCTGGCCTTCGGGGCGTGCATCTTCCCGGCGATCGCGCCGGACGTGACGCCGTCGACCCTGCACGCGGCTCTCGAGGTCGCGCCCGCCGCCTGGGCGGTGCAGATGCTGGTGGAGATGGCGCGCGGCCTGCCGGTCGCACTCGCCGCCGCGGTGCCCTTGTGGGCCGCGACGATGGCAGGCGGCCTGGCGGACGCCCTTCGCGCGGCGACCGACCGGCCGGTGGTTCCGGTCGTGG
Organism: uncultured delta proteobacterium; assembly: GCA_963797395.1. Taxonomy (GTDB): domain Bacteria; phylum Myxococcota_A; class Polyangia; order Polyangiales; family Polyangiaceae; genus Palsa-1150. Next base: position 170,952 of record CAWCPA010000004.1, on the reverse strand, counting down.
AAGGCCCGGCGACCCCGCTGGGCGTGCCGCTCTCGCTCCTCGCGTCCTCGGTGTTCCTGGCGACCGGCGGGCCCGCGCGCGTCGTCGAGGCGCTCGCGCTGCACCCCGTGGGCGCGCACCCGGTGCTCGCCGCGGCGGACGACCTGGTCGCGGGGATCACGCTGGCCGTCGCGCTGGGCGGACCGCTCCTCGCCGCGGCGGTGGTCATCGAGATCGCGGGAGCTCTCGTCGCGCGTGCGGCGTCGCCGGCGCAGGTGCACATGCTCATCGCGCCCCTGCGCGCGCTCGGCGCGCTCGCCCTCACGGGGGTCGTGCTCGAGCGGCTCGCGGGTGCGCTGGCCCGGGCGGTCGCGGCGGCGCCCTGAACGCCGGGTTGCCGGCCGTCGGGCGCCGGGCGGTAGGAGCGAGCGCTTCGAAGCCGAGGAAACACCTTCCCTGGCGATCCGAACGCGTTGGGAAGACGAAGGAACGCCTTTCCTCGCGGTCCGAACGGGTTGGGAGGACGAGGAAGCGCCTTTCCTCGCTTCTCGAACGCATTGGGGAGACGAGGAAGCACGTTCCCTCGCGGTCCGAGCGCGTTGGGAGCCCAGGAAACGCCTTCCCTGCGCTACCCGAGCGCGTCAGGAAGGCGAGGGAACGCGTTCTCTCGCGATCCGGACGCGTTCAGGGCCCGAGCGACATCCCGTCGTTCGCGTCGAGCATCATTCCCATGCGCTGCACGTCGGGCCTCGAGAGGGCCCCGGGGTGTTCCTGCTCGAGGGCCCGCGCGGCCCGCAGCCAGACCCGCGCGCGGGCGAGGTCTCCCAGGGCCAGATACGCGATCCCCCGGTCCACCGCGTAGGTCGCGCGGCGCGGGGCCTCCCACCCCCGGCTCTCTCCGTCGAGCGCCGCGAGCTCACGCTTCGCGTCGACATACCGGCCTTCGGCGAGGGCGCTCTCGGCCGCCGAGAGAGGCCCGTGGCACCCGGACAGGACCATCCACACCGAGCCTGCGAGCGCGGCACGTAGCCGCGCCGGCGCGACCCGTATCCACCGCCGCCAGAGACCCCGAACCACCATGCGAAGTCACCTCCACGGGACCCATCGCCCGGGAGCGCCCCGCGGTTGCTTGCCGTTTCGCTAGACCGAGTGCCGCACCCGCACGCGCTTGCCGGCGGCGCGGAGCATGTCGTCGAGCGACCCCAGGGACCCCGGCGCGTCCGGGCCGAGCTCCGGGCCCCACGCATCCCCCTCATCCCCCTGCCCTGCGCCCTCGGACGCTTCCCCGGGGGGCGCGCTCCCCTCGGGCTCGACCGCCGGCCCGCGCGCGCTCGCGTCCCAGCGCTCGGCGAGCTCCCGCGCGATGCGCTCGATGAGCGGGCGAGTCGTCTCGCGCTGGAGCGCGCTCACGAACACCGCGTCGCCGAACTCGCGCCGCAGCGCGCGGAGCTCGAGCGACTCGCCGGCCAGCGGGCCCTCGCGCGGAGGCATCGCGTCGATCTTGTTGAACACCACGAGCCGCGGGATCTCGGCGAGCTCGAGCTCCTCGAGCAGGCTCACGACGGTCTCGATGTGATCGTCCCGCGCGTCGTCGCTCGCGTCCACGACGTGGAGCAGGAGGTCCGCGTCGGCCGCCTCCTCGAACGTCGCGCGGAACGCCGCGAAGAGGTCCTTGGGCAGCTTGCGGATGAAGCCCACCGTGTCCGTGAGCACCACCTCTCGCTCGCCCCACCCCGCCCACCCGCAGCGCAGGATGCGCGAGCGCGTGTCGAGGGTCGCGAAGAGGCGGTCCTCGGCGAGCGCGTCGGCGCCGGTCAGGGTGTTGAGCAGCGTGCTCTTGCCCGCGTTCGTGTAGCCGACGATGGCCACGGTCGGCACGCCCCCGCGCGTGCGCTTGCGCCGGCGCTGCACCCGCTGCTTCGCGAGCTGCTTGAGCCGGTGCTCGAGGTGCGAGACGCGCTCCTTCGCGCGGCGCCGCCCGATCTCGAGCTTGGTCTCGCCCGGCCCGCGCCCGCCGATGCCGCCCGTCAGGCGCGAGAGGCTGTCGTCCTTCTGCCCGAGGCGCGGCATCGCGTACTTCAGCTGCGCGAGCTCCACCTGGAGCTTGCCGTCCCGGCCCTCGGCGCGCTGCGCGAAGATGTCGAGAATGAGCTGCGTGCGGTCGACGACCTTGAGGTCGGTGACCTTGGCGATGGCGCTCGCCTGCGCGGGCGAGAGCTCGCGGTCGAGGACGAGGACGTCCGCGTCGAACTCGATCGCCTTGACGATCACCTCTTCGAGCTTGCCCTTGCCCATCACGTGCTTCGGGTCGACGTGCTCGCGCATCTGCACGACCGCGTCGACGACGTCGACGCCCGCGGTGCGCGCCAGCTCGCGGAGCTCGCGCATCCCTTCGTCGGCTTCGCGCAGCGCCTGGGGGCCGCGCGTCTTGTCGCCCACGTGCACGAGGATCGCCCGGCCGTCCTTCGACTTGACCTCGCGGGCCCGCGCGTGGCGCGCGAACTCCGCCTCGAGGTCCGCCATCAGCCGGCCGACGTCGACGCGCGCGCCCGCGGCGACCAGCGTCGGACCGAGCTGCCGGTAGCCCGCGCCTCCCGGAGCCGCCGGGACGTTGTGCGCCCAGCAGAGCCACTTCGGCTCCCCCGTCGGCGCGATCTGGAACGCCGCCACCAGATCCAGGCGCAAGCGCACCAGGTCGACCAGATCGTCGCGCGTCAGCGGCTCGCCGCGGAGGTGCGTGTGCACGAGGCGCAGCCCGCGAAACCGCCCTTCGGCGGCGCGCAGGCGCCCGACGTCGGGCAGCATCAGCTTCGTCGCGTCCCCGACGATGACCGAGTCCACCTGCCCCGAACGGTGCACGAGCACGCCCACCTGGCGCCCCGTCTCGAAGGAGACCGCCGCCAGGCCCCGCGTCAGCTCGGGCGTGCTGATGTCGTCGCTCGGCACCCGCCGCCGGTAGAGGCGTTCGAGGGCGCGGAGCGCCGAGGGGGATAGACCCGCCTTGTTGCCGAAGATGTCGATGCTCAGCCCCTTAGCACTCGCCGGGGAACCGAGCGCGCCGGCGCCCCGCGGAGCTCAACGAGCTCAGGAAGCGACTTCGGCTTCTTCGGCACGGGCGATCGGATCGCGCGTCGGCTCCTGGTCTTCCTGATAAGAGCCGATTTCCGCGTCCATCTTGATCTCGGCCCAGGTCGGCGTGGTCCATTCCATGAGGGACAACATGCTCCAGCTCGTGGAGCCTGGCAACCGCCCCGGGCGGCTGGCCTGGGCCAGCCCGGCAACTATTTGTTGACGCGCTCGAGGTAATCCCCCGTCCGCGTGTCCACCTTCACCCACTCCCCTTCCTTGATGAAGAGGGGGACGTTGACGACCGCGCCCGTCGAGACCTTGGCGGGCTTGGTGGCGCCGCTGGCGGTGTCGCCCTTGATGCCCGGCTCGCTCTCGGTCACCTGGAGGATGACGCTCGGCGGGAGGTCGATGCCGATGGCGTTGCCGTTGTAGATGGTGACCTCGCAGTCGAGGCCCTCGCTCAGGAACCGGACCTCGTCGCCGACCTTGTCCTTCATGACGTGGATCTGCTCGCCGGTGCTCGTCTCCATGAAAACGAGGCTGTCGCCCTCGTCCCACGAGTAGCTCATCTTTCGCGTGTCGACGTCGGCCAGCTCGACGGCCTCTCCCGACTTCCAGGTGCGCTCGATGACGCTGCCGGTCTGGAGGTTCCGGATGCGGCAGCGCGTGAACGACTGACCTTTCCCGGGCTTCACGAACTGATGCTCGACGATGTGGTAGGGCACGCCGTCGATTTGGATCTTGAGGCCCTTGCGGATGTCGGTCGTATTCATGCGCGCTGAGCCGCCAGCTAGCACGTGGCGCGCCCTCGAGGCAACCGGAGCGCCTCGGAGGGACCGGCGGAGCAAGGCGGCCCCGGCCTCGCTATAGTGGGCCCCCCGATGCACGAGGTGGACGACGAGCTCCGCGAGATCAAGCGCGAAATCATCGAGTCGCGGGGGCTCGTCATCAAGACGAACAACCTCACGAACGCCCTCAGCGCCGACATCAAGTCGATCGCCAAGCGTCAGCAGGGCTACGAGCGCCGCATGGCGTGGAACGGCGTCGCCACGTACGTCATCGTCGTGGTGCTGCTCCTCACCGGGGTGAAGTTCTTCGTCGACCTGCGCGACGCCGGCGTGGAGGCCACCACCAAGCACCTTCGCGACGAGGGCGCCCGCATGAAGCAGGAGCTCGACGAGCTTCGCCAGCAGCAGGCGGAGCGCGGCGCCGCGGAGCTCGAGGCCGCGAAGTTCTACGACCTCGTCCGGCAGGGCAAGCGCGTCGATCTGATCAAGGGCTGGGAGTCGATGCGCACCAAGCCCCTGTCGAAGGCCGAAAGCGGCTTCCTCGCCGACGCGGTCGACAAGGCCAGGACCGACCAGGCGGCGTTCCTCTACTTGCAGGGCCTCGACAGCGCGCGCCTCCAGCGCTGGCAGGAGGCGGCGACCGCCTTCGAGGAGTCGCTCCACTACGAGGAGACCGGCGCGGTGGCCCCGCAGGCCAAGCTCGAGCTCGGGCGGGCGTACCACAAGCTCCACAAGGTGAAGGAGGGCATCGGGGTCCTCGAGCCGCTCGTCGAGTCGAACGCCGATCGCGAGGTGCAGGACGACGCCCTCGAGGAACTCGCGGGGTGCCAGACGGAGATGGAAGCCTACAACGACGCCAAGAACACCTGGCGCACGCTCCTCCGCAAATTCCCCGATTCGCACTACGCCGGCGAGGCCAAGCTGGCCCTCCAGACGCTCATGCAAACGCACTGATCTCGTTCGAGGGGAGCGCGGACGCTCCCCTCGAGCTCCCCACCCGGGAGCCATTGCGAGGACACGGCCAGCTTCGAGGTGGCTTGTCTGGCCCCGACGTTCTGGTCACTTCGACATCCCGGCGAGGTAGTCGTGATACCCTCGGGGTCGTGGACGCTGTGGTCGTCACGCGATCCGTCCATCTGGCGGCGGCGCCGGAGCGCGTGTGGCCGCTCATCTCCGACACGGAGCGCTTCAACCGGCTGCTCGGGATGGCCGAGGTGCGCTACCGGCCCATCGGCGCCGAGGAGGCGCGCGGGTCGAGCGCGCGGTTCATCGGCGAGACGCGCGCCGGCGGCTTCAAGCTGACGTACGACGAGATGCCGTTCGAGTGGTCGGTCGACCGCGCCTTCAGCGTGCACCGGCGGATGCACGGCGGGCCGGTGACGTCGTTCACCTGGCGCTGCACGCTCGAGCGCACGCGCGCGTCCGAGGGCGGCGGCGCGCTCGAGGGCGGCACGCGCGCGTCGGTGCGGCTCGAGATCGTCCCGCGCGCCGCGGTGCTCCGGCCGATCGCGTGGATCAACGCGAAGCAGTTCGCCGCGCGGTTCGTGGCCGTCGGCCCGCAGATCGACGCGTACGTGATGGAAGGCGGCCCGAGCCCGTACGCGGTGCCCGCGTCGCCCGCCGACCCGGAGCGCGTGCGCGTGGCGGTCGCGTCCCTGGTCGAGCGCAAGGTGCCGGCGCCGCTCGCCGAGCGCCTCGGCGCCTTCCTGCGCGAAGGCGCGGACGCCGACGTGACGCGCGTGCGCCCGTTCGCGCTCGCCGACGCGTGGGGCGAGGACCGGCGCGCGGTGCTGCGGGCGTTCCTGCACTCGGTGCCGGCGGGCCTCTTCGAGCTGCGCTGGGGGCTCATCTGCCCGAGCTGCCTCGGGTCCGCGCAGCAGGCGTCGAGCCTCGAGGAGATCACGCCCGAGGGCCACTGCCAGCTCTGCGACATCTCGTACGACCTGGACCTCGATCGCGCCGTCGAGGCCACGTTCACGCCGCACCCCGCCGTGCGCCGCGTGACCGAGGGGATCTTCTGCATGGGCGGCCCCGCGCGCTTCCCGCACGTGCTCGGCCAGGCGAGCGTCGACGCGGGCGCCACGCGCGAGCTCGAGGCGCCCGCGGCGCCCGGTCGCTACCGCCTCTTCGCGCGCGGCGGGGCGATCTCCACGCTGGAGGTCGATCCGGCCGGCGCGCCCGCGGCCGAGGCCACGATCACGCCGGGCGGCATCCAGCCCTCGCACCTGCACGTCGCCCCCGGCGCGGCCCTGCGCCTCACGAGCGCGTGCCCCGACGGGCGGCACGTGAAGCTCGAGCGCCTCGCCTTCGCGAGCACCGCCGCGACGGCGCACACCGTCTCGACGCTCGAGGAGTTCCGCTCGCTCTTCGCGAAGGACCTACTGAAGCGCGGCACGCCCCTGCGGGTCGCGCGCACGGCCATCCTCTTCAGCGACCTCACGGGCTCGACCGCGCTCTACACGAGCGTCGGCGACGCGGCGGCGTTCCGGCTGGTCGACGATCACTTCGACGTCCTGCGCGAGGTGATCGGCGCGCACGAAGGCGCGGTCGTGAAGACGATGGGCGACGCGGTGCTGGCCGCGTTCGTCGACGTGCGGCAGTGCGTGCGCGCGGCGGTCGACGCGCTCGCGCGCTTCGAGGCGTTCCGGCAAGGGCAGACCCACGGCGGGCTGGTGGGCCTGAAGCTCGGGCTCTACGCGGGCGCCTGCTACGTGGTCACGGCGAACGGCGCGCTCGACTACTTCGGGCAGACCGTGAACGTCGCGTCGCGCGTGCAGCACCTGGCCGAGTCGGGGCAGGTCGTGCTGCCCGAAGACACCTTCGCGGCGCTCGACGAGGCGGACCGCGCGGCGCTCGAGGTGGTCGAGCGCTTCGAGGCGCGCGTGAAGGGCGTCGAGCACCCGCTGGCGCTCGTGCGCGCCGCGCTCCGCGTCGAGGCCGCCTCGAGCGTGAAGCCCGCGGCGGCGCCGGTCAGGCTACCAAGGTCCGGTACGCGTCCGTGACCTCGGCGAAGCGCGACTGGAGGTCCGCCCGCTCCTCGTCGGTCGCGAGCGGGTGCAGATCGGGGTGCAGCGACTTGGCCAGGCGCCGGTAAGCGCGCTTGATGTCCTCGACGCCGGACCCCGGCGGGAGGCCGAGCACGCGCCAGGCGAGCGGGTCGGCGGGGACCGGCATCCGCGAGGGGGTCCGCGGCGCGTCCGCGTCGCGGCGGCGGCGGCGGCCGTGCAGGAACTCGCGCGGGCCCACGGCCGACCCGCCGGAGAGCGCGCCGCGCGGCGGGCGGACGGCGACACGGAAGGCGACGCGCGCGTCCAGGAGGCGATCGAGGACGAGCAGGCGCGCGACGATCTGCCGCCGCAGGGCGTTGCCGACGACCTCCGGCGAGACGTGGAAGTCCGCGACGAGCACCTCGCCGTGGAGGCGCCGCGAGGCCAGCGCGCGGAGCAGCGAGCGCCGGAGCAGGTCGTCGTCCGCGGCCTTCTCGGCGCGCAGGACCTCGGCGAGGGAGGAGGTCGCGCCGTCGAGCTCCACCGCGGCGACCAGGCCCGAGGACAGGTACACGCGATGGGCGCGCCCGCGGTCCTCCGTCAGCTCGAGCGTGCCGGTCGCGGCGGCGCGGTGAAGGGATCCGAGGAGGTCGCCGAGGGTCGTGGTGCGCAGCCGGCCGGGGAAATCCATCGCGGGCCCATCTTCAACGCAAGCCCGGCCGCGCGGCCAAGTTCCGGGCGCGTCAGGGCAGGACCCGCCCGGCGTCGAGCGCGACGACGCGGTCGGCGGCGCGAAGGAGCTCCGGCGTGTGCGCCGCGAAGGCGACCATGCCGCGCGCGCCGAGCTCCCGGACGAGCGAGGCGACGAGCGCGATGCCGGCCGCGTCGAGGTTCGCGTCCGGCTCGTCGAGGAGGAACAGGTCCGCGTCCCGGCACAGGAGCCTCGCGAGCGCGACGCGCTGGCGCTGCCCGACGGAGAGCGCGTCGACGCCGACCGCGAGCGGGTCGCCGCCCCTGCCCTGCGCGCGCCGCTGGAGCGCGGGGAGCAGGCCCACGCGATCGAGGGCTCCCAGGATGCGCGCGTCGCTGGCCTCCGACGCCGGCCACCGGACGGCGCGCCGGATGTCCACGCGCGGCGGCAGGTACGGCCGCTGCGACAGGAGAGCGGTCCGGCCGCGCCAGGTCTCGGGGTCGAGCGCCTCGAGCGAGACGTCGCCGATGCGCACGACGCCCTCGGACGGGACGCCGAGCGCCAGGAGGAGGCGGAGCAGCGTGCTCTTGCCGGAGCCGTTCGCGCCCGAGAGCCCGAGGATCTCCCGCCCGCTCCACGCGAGGCTCACGCCGACGAGCGCGGGCGTTGCGTCGGCGTTGTCGCCGTGGGTCGCGTCTCGAGAGGCCGCGCCGTACCGGAAGGAGACGCCCTCGAACGCGACAGGCGCCGGCAGTGGCGGCACGGGCACCGGCGCGCGAGGGCGCGAGGGCCGCGCGTCGGCCGGCGCGACGAGGCGGGCGACGAGGCGCGCCCAGTGCGCGTCCCGCGCGAGGAGCTGGAGCCCCTGGGCGACTCCGAGGAACACGGGGACCGCGCTCGCGAAGACCGCCGCGTCGGCGAGCGAGATCGACAGCGATGCGCGCAGCCGGCCGGTCGCGAGCAGGGCCGCGCCCACGAGGCCGATGACCCCCGCGAGCGCCAGACGGCCCGACACGAACTCCGCGGCCGCCGCCTTCGCGCTGCCGCCGCTCCACGCGCGCGTGCGGTCCCCGAACTCCCCGAGGAAGCGGGCGCGCGCCCCCGCGGCGACGATCTCGAGCCGCCCCTCGAGCGCGTTCCCGAAGGCTTCGTAGACCTCCTCTTGCCGCGCCCAGGACCGGGCCACGGTCTCGGCGACGAACGTCCGCGACAGGGCGAGCGCCGCGGCGCCGAGCGCGATGGCGGCGGCCGCGAGGGCGACGAGGCGGGCGGGCTCGATCCGCGCGAGCGCCACGGCGATCCCGGCGCTCGCGATCCCGTCGCCGACGAGGTTGGGAAGGGTCTGGGCGAGGAGCGACGCGGCCCGGTTCACGCCGTGCGCGACTTCGATGTGCGCGTCCTGGTCGGGGAGGACGCTCGGCCGGAGCACGTCGCCGTGGAGGACGCCCGCCGCGGCCCGCTCGAGCACCTCGGCCTCGGTGCGGGCGGCCGTCACGCGCTGGATGAGCGCGTGCGCCGCGTAAACCGCGCCGAACGCGGCCGACACGGCGACCTTGTCCCACCAGCCGCGCTCGACGAGCGACCACGCGAGCACCAGCCCGAGGCCCCGCTCCAGGCACGTGAACGCCGCCAGGAGCGCGCCGCGGCCGCGAGCGGCGCGCGGAGCGATCCTGACGAGATCGGCGATCAGATCCCGCCGTCTCCCGCGTCGGGTCCGGCGTCGGGCCCCGCGTCCACGGGGGGCCCGGCGTCCGTCGCGTAGAAGTCGCAGAAGGTCTGCGAGACCCACGTCTCGTCGGTGCCGCAGGTGTCGAGGTCACCGCACCCGAGCGACTTGCACGCGAACGGGTCCTGGTTGTCGGAGCAGGTCTGATTGTCCGCGATGGTCGGCGCGCAGTTTCCACCAGGGCCGCCGTCGAGCGCGGGCTGGCAGTAAAGGCCCGTATCGCCCGACCCCAGGTAAGAGCAGTCGGTGTCGTTGTAGAGAAAGGGGTCGCAGGGCGCGCCTGCCTCGCCGAGCGGGACGCACGTGCCGCCGTCCGCCAGGAAGGCGCAGTTCGCGCCCGGAACGCACTCGAACGGCGACTGGCACGGACCCTGGCCGATCGGGATGGTGCCCTGCGTCACGCTCAGGCAAGTGCGCGTCGCGGCCGCGACGGCCGGCCCCGAGGCGATGCACTGGGCGTTGGGCAGCCCCGCGATTTGGTGCACGCACGACGCGGCGGCCGTGGGGTTGTACGTGACGTGCCCCGCGTCGTAGACGCTCAGCGTGCCGGGGAGCGTGTAGTCGAAGCCGTATGTGGTGTTATCGCGGACGCAGCGGGCCGTATCGAAGTGGAGTCCGCCGTCGAACGGACAGCAGTCGGCGTAGGTGGTGCAGGTCGCCAGCGCGGAGGCGGGCGCGTAATCCCCGATCGCCAGGCTGCCGTCGAAACCGGCATCGAGTCCGCCGTCGGGTCCAGCCTCCGACGCGGCGTCGGGCCCAGCGTCGGTCGGTTCGCCTGCCTCGTTCGGCGGGGGAGCCGTGTTGTCGATCGTCACGTCTGGACCGCCGCTGTCGAGCGGCGCGGTCGACGCGCTGTCTCCACCGCAACCTTGGAGAAACGCGCCCGCCGCAGTGGCGAAGGTAACAAGGGCGCCGACAGCAATCTTTAGTGCTCGGAAGTTTTTCATCAGATAAAGCCCCTTCCCACATTAGCCGCTTCGGCAGATACCGTCGATATGAATTGGCAAGCGCGCGATCACCTGCCCCATGGGATCCGCCGAATCGAGGGGCTTGCCATCGATTTCGATCGAAGCGTGGGCAGCGAAGCCTTCGGGCCGCCCGGGGTCGACCCCGATGGCGACCTCCGCGGCCGGGGCCCGAGCGGCGATGGCGATCGAGCGGGCCAGGCACGAGCCGCGTCCCTCGAGGGATGCAAATGCGCTCCGCACGGCTTCCTCGCCGCGAAGCGGTGGGAAGAAACTCCCCACGCGGCGGAGCCCGTACAGGACATCTTGGGGCGGAAAGAGGCGGAGCAATGACCTCGCCGCCAGTAGCAAGGATCGATCGAGGATCACGACGGGTTCGGTGCCATGTCGACCAAGAGACCGAGGGCGAGGAGCTCGTTCGCGAGCTCGACGGCGTCGCGGAGCGCGCGCTCTTCATCGACCTCGAAGCGGGCGACCACCTGGCTGGCTGCTTCCTCGAGGCACCGGCCCGCGGCGAGCTCTCCCCAGATGACGGACCCGACGGAGTCGAGGGAGAAGTAGGTCCCTGCCTCGAGATCGAGGACGATGACCTCGTCATCGAACTGTCGGGCATGCACCGTCGGGGGGACGGTCGTCCGATGATGCGGGCCCAGGCGACGGTCATCCATATGCGGCTTCTTTCTCGAGAGTGACGAGTTCGGAGAGCAGGAGCGGACCGATGAGGGACCCCGACGCCGCGCGCGACGGCCTCACGACCTCCACGATGCGACAGCGCTCGCACAAAACCAGGCAGCTGATCCAGAATCGCTCCGACGAGCGGCGCGCATGTCGAACCTCACCATGGAGGCCATCAGAGCGAGCGCGGCGTGCACGCCCCGAAGGACTCGGATCGCCGGAGTACGGCGCCGGCCGTCGGGCCGGAGCGCGACGACCAGCGCGAGGGGGACGGCCGAGCGAGGGGGCCGCGACGCAGGGATCGCCGTCTTCTCGGCGCTCTTTCGGCCTCGCGCCCTTTCCGCCTGCAGCCCGAGCAGCCGGATCGAACGCGGGGTCAGGGAGTGATGACGCTCGCCGGGGCGCACGCGCACCGCGCCGTGCGCGTCGATCACGACGAGCGCGACGTCGTCGGCCAGGAGGCGCCCGCCGTGACGCGTGCACAGCTCGACTGCAGCGGTCGACTTCCCCGCCCCGCTCCTGCCGACGATGAGCACCCCTCGGCCCCGAATGTCCACGGCCGAGGCGTGGACTCCCAGTGCACCGCGCATGTCCGCGACGAGCGCGCGAACCGCGCCGGCGCGCAACTTCTCGACGTGCTCCGGCGCGGCGCTGGGCTCGGCGACGAACCGCGCGCGCGAGCCGTCGCTCTTGCACGTGAGGCGCCCGATGCCCGGCCACTCGGCGACCGAGATCGCCGGCCTGGGTCGCCCCCGTGCGGTAGACGTCGGCGCCGCCGAGGCGCTTGCGCTGATGCCACGCGACGGAAGCGCGCGTCAGCACGGGCCATCCTCGGGAGGGAGACGCGACCCGCCCCACAGGCGGGCGAAACGCTCCGCGGCGAGCGTCCGCCAGCATGCTTCCCACCGGGGCCCGAGGTCCGACCCGCGCCGCGCGGCGGCGATGGCCCCCTCCGCGACCGGCCGCATGCGCGCGGCGTCGACGAGTCCGAGCGACGAGAGCGCGGTCACCGAAGCGAGGTCCGCGATCACGTCGAACCCGTCCCCGGCGCGGAGGGCTTGGACCACCGCGGGCTCGAAGGCGGCCTTGTCGCGCCGCGTCCGGACTCCCTCGGGGAGCAGGCCCTTCATGGCGCGCTTGAACAGGCCCCGGTACGTGTCGTCCGCGTTGCAGCGAGCGGGGTCGATCCTGGCCATGAACTTCAGGAACTCGCCGTCGTAGAAGACGTCGCGCCGATCGCAGCCCGCCCCGCTGGACTCCCGGCCGCAGTTGTCGGCCCAGGCGCGGGCGTCCTCGGACGCGCAGAGCCACGCGATCTGCGCGTCCGGCGTGTCGGCGTCGCGCTCGAGATACGAACGGGCCGCGGGGGGCGCGAGGAGCGCCTGCGCGGTCGGAGTGAGCCAGGGGGCGACGTTGCGCCTTCGCGCTCGCAAGCGGAGGAGGGCCGGCGGCACGTGGCGACGAACGGCGGGCACAACGACGAGATCGCGGATGCGCGACGCCGGTGTGCTCTCCCACGGCGCGTCCAGCCTCGCCGCGGCGACGAGCGACTGCAGCCACTTTCCCCGCCGGGCCACGGCCCCGAACCCGTGGAGCGGGCCGAGGACGGCGTCGCCCCACGTGCCCTCCAAGACTCTCGCGGCGCCGTGCTCCATCGCGGTCTTGCCCATCTGGAGGCCGAAGCAGTCGGAGGAGAAGGCGCCGGGATGCGCGTCGAGGCACAAGGAGGAGAGGAACCATGGCGCCGCGTCTCTCGGGTCGAGCCGCGTCGGCGCGACGTCGAGCCACTCGGCCAGCTCGTGGAGGTGCGGCCGATCGTCGCCCGGCCCCTCGTAGTCGAGCGCGATCGCCTCGATCTCCGGCCCGCCCCCCCGACGCGCCGCTTGCACCGCGAGCGCAAGGACGCCGCTCGAGTCGAGCCCACCTCCCACGAACACGGCGACCTTGCGGGCGCCGCCCATCGCGCGCACCGTGGCGGCGGCAGCCGCCTCGCGAAGTCCCTCGGCCATCTCCGCGACCGAGCCTTCGAGGTACGCGGTCCCCGCCGACGGCATCTGTCGCCGCGACGCGAACCCCGCATCGCTGACCTCGATGCGCTCTCCGGGGAGCAGCCGGTGGATCCCTTCGAACGGGGTGCTCCGCGGATCGAGCGTCTCGTGCTGCGCGATGTCGTCGACGAGGCGCCCCAGGTTCAGCGGGCGACCGCCGACCGCGCGGACGACCGCCGCCAGCAGCGTGCCCACGACGACGGAGCGCGTCCGCGGCTCCCAGGCGTAGTAGAGCGGCTGGTGCGGGAAAAAGCCGACGGCGGCCTCGAGATGGGAGGCATCCACATGCACGTCGGGGCCACGCGACTCCGACACACGCTCCGCCGGAGGACCGTCGTAGGCCCACGCCCGACCGCGTCCGTCAAAAGACGCCGACGCGCTCGCCAAGAGCCGCCACCGCGCCGAACCGACCTGACGAAGACCGTTCTTGCGCGCCCACGCGCCCACGGAACGTAGAGGGCCGTCATCGGTCCCCTCCGATTCCCGAGCACACCAAACCGCAAGGACGACCCTCGCGAAGCCAAGCGCGCCCGGGACCGACTCTACATCTTCATCGAGCCCATGCTCATGTCCAGCACGGACCCCCCGTTGGCTCCCAGCGTGAGCTCTCGAACGGAGCCGAGCCGCGTCACCTTCGGCGTCGCGTACGGCCTCTTCTCGGCTGACACGCCCTTCGCCGGTTGCGGGATCCGTCTGGCCTGGTCGGTTCGCCATTCTCAATTCTCCATGTAGCATCATCGCCCAAGGGAAACACTCCCGCAACTACTCGCTCGCCCAACGTCCCAGGTCCGCGGAGCCCGCGGGCGACGCGACAGAGCCGCTCTCCGCTCGCTCCACGGGGGCCTTCAGCCTCACCGGTCGATCCGCCGTCGCGAGGAACGTCGACTTTCGCCAGCGAGCCTTCTCGTGACCGGCGCCGTCCGTCGCGACCACGTTCCAAGAAATGGGCTCGCCGCGCGGCCCGATCCGAATCTCGACGTCGACGCGGTCGCCCGGCTCGATCGACAGCGGCGTCGCGAACGGCAGCAGCACGCGCCCGTAGGTCGTCTTGTCGCTCGGCTCGCGGGTCGGCCCCGTGACGTACCCCCAGCCCGGCCAGATGACCGACTCGAACCACAGGAGCACGCCGTGCCCGATTCCCCCGCGCGTGGCCCGCAGCGAGAGCCGACCGGTCACGGGCTTCGGCTCGATGGCCTCGTAGTCGAGCTCGGCCCAGCGCGCGCTCTCGGAGAGGACCTCGGGGGTCCAGAGCCTGTCCTGCTCCAACGCGGGGATGTTCTCCATGCGGGCGCGGGCGGCCTGCAAGGTCACGCCGTGCGGGGCCAGGCCGGGGCCAAAGTGCGCCTCGTACTCGTGAGCGGAGCTCACGACCGCGCCCCAGAGCACGTCCCGCTTCGGCAGGAAGGCGCCGCCCTCGCGGAGAAAACGCCGCCGGGCGTCGTCGAGGACCTCGAAGTGGTCCTCGAAGAGGGGCAAGGCGCCGCGCAGGTCGGAGACGACCACGTCCGCCCGCTCGAGGAGCTCGACGGTGCGCGAATCGGCCCGGATGAACTCGATGCGGTCTTCGACGCCGTTCTCGCGCGCGTGCTCGCGCGCGACCTCGAGGCCCACGCCGGACGTCTCGATCGCGAAGACCCGGCGCGCGCCGAGCTTGCTAGCGATGAGCGAGAGGACGCCGTGGCCGGCGCCGATGTCGACGACGACGGCCCCGGGTCGGACCACTTCGGCCAGGGCGCCGGCGTACGCGCGCATTCGCGCGCCGTCCGCCACCATGCTTCCGTATTGGCCGAGGGTGTACATGGTGAAAGGTCGGGCTCTTTTACCAGAAAAGGACGGGGTCGTCGCCCGGCAAGGCCTTCCGGCAGAGCCCCGTCGCCTCTCGGTGAGTTGCCGGCCGGCCAGAGACGTTCATGGACCCGCGCGGTAGACTCGCGCCGTGATCGCCGTCGCGCGACTCATCCACCGACTCGACGACGAACAGGCGTGGCGAGCCCTTGCGCCGACGCTGGGCTTTGGAGAAGAGACGCGATGGGACGCGGGCCCCGGGCTCGCCTCGGGCGACGCGACGGCGGAGGACGAAGCGCGCGCCGCGGCCCTCCGGGCGGGGCTCGCCGGCTCGGGCCATGCGCGCACCGCCGGCCTCTTCGACGCAGGGACGGTCGCTGCGATGGCCGACGCCATCGGGGCCCTGCGCCGCGAGGGTCTGCACCCGATCTTCGTCTTCGCCTACGACGCCCCGTGGAGGCTTCTCGGGCGCATCGCGCCCCTCGTGTCGCGCGCGCTCGGCGACCCGGTGGACGTGCTCGCCGACTTCTGGGCCTGGCACGTCGACCCCCGCCGTGATGCGGGCGGATGGTCGCCGCACCGTGGCTGGTACGTGGACGTGCGCGGGGAGGACGGACTGCCTTCCCTCGTCAACACGTGGATCTCGCTCTCGTCGGCGACGCCTCGGAACGCGTGCATGCACGTCGTGCCGCTCGACGAAGATCCTGCATGGCCCGGCGCGCTCGAGCGCCGGCCGTTCGACCTCCGGGCGGGGCGCGCCGTATCGACCGAGCCGGGAGACGTCCTCGCCTGGAGCGCCAATGTCCTTCACTGGGGAGGCGCGACCGACAAGACCGCCGACTCCCCGCGGATCAGCGCTTCCTTTTCCCTCGCGCGGCGCGGCTGGCCCGGCGCGGGGCGAGCGCTGGCCCCGGTGCTGACGGTCGAAGACCGGCTCGATCTCATCGCCGAGCAGGTGGCGCTGTACGGGGGTCTCGAGGCTCGCCCCGGCGCCGAGCCGTCGCCGCTCCACTCGCTGACGGAGTGGGCCGCCATTCGCACCGGCATGCGCCGGCTCGCCGGCCGGCCCGGAGCGGCCGGCGGCCCTCAAAAGTGACGACCCCGCGCCGCGCGCCACGATAAGCTGGAGCCATGCGCGTAGCGGTACCTGTCGCGATCCTCGCGATCGCCGCCTCCGTCGGCAGTGCAGCCTGCAGCGTCTCCACGGCGGGTACCGCGACGACGACCAACGACGCGTCGGTGGCCGACGCGCAGGAAGACGTGACGTCGCCCGACGGCGCCGAGGCGGAGGCCGGCAGCCAGGAGGCGTCCACCGCGGCGGACGCCGGCTCCCCCGACGCGGGCTCGCCCGACGCGTCCGCGCAGGCCGCGTGCGAGGCCGTGTGCACGAACGGGACGTGCGTGGCCGGCGTCTGCACGATTTATTGCACGCCCGTGGCCCCCTGCGGCGACAGCCCGAAGTGCCCCCCCGGCGTCCCCTGCTTCGTCGACTGCGAGGGCGACACCTCGTGCTCGAAGAAGATCGACTGCTCGCAGGCGAGCTCCTGCCAGATCGCGTGCGACTCCGCGTGCTCCGGCGACATCACGTGCGCCGGATTGAACTGCTCGGTCACCTGCGAGGCGGCGGGCGCCTGCTCCGGCAAGGTCGATTGCACCGCGGACGCGTGCACGGTGAGCTGCGTCGAGTCGTCCGCGTGCTCCGGCAGGATCACGACCTCGGGAAGCTCGGCGCAGGTCTCCTGCACGGCCGCGGGGACCTGCTCCGGCGGCGTCGTGAGCACGAGCGATACGACCTCTGTCACGTGCACGGCCTCCGGGAGCTGCTCGTCGGGCATCGAGTGCTCGGGCAGCAGCTGCGCCGTCACGTGCACGGGGTCGGGATCGTGCGGCCCCGGCGAGTGCTGCGACGCCGGCTCCTGCCTGCCCGCCACGAAGACCGCGGCTTCCTGCCCGTAGCCCCGGCGGTCGACGAGAGATCATCGGCGCGCGCGCAACCGGCCGGCCGCGCGAAGCGCGAAGCCGCGCGCGAGCCCCGCCGTGGACTGGGCGAACGCCTGAGGGACCCGCCACGCCTCGTCGCCGAGGGTCGGGACGACGAAGTGCCCCAGGCGAAGCGGCGCACCCAGGGCGCGCCACGCGGCGTAGACGCGCAGGACGCGCTCGCTCCGCGCGCCGATCCGATTGCGCACCGCGCGCCACTCGGCGGCGCCTTGGGACTCCACCAGCCAGTCGGCGACGATCCAGGCCGCCGAGGCGACGCCCCCTGCGCGCGCCCGCTCGACGAGCGTGGCGGCATCGAAGGACGGGTGCCGGGCGACGCGCCGCAGGTCTTCGAGGGCCCACGGCATCCCGGCGAGGCCGTCCTTGAACGCGTTGAGGACGAGCATCAACGCGTGGTCGGTCCACTCGGGCTCGAGGTGCGGGAAGCCGAAGGGCTCGACCGCGCGGCGGGCGCGATCGAACACGTCGTCGATCGAAGCGGCGCACAGCCCGGGCGGGGCGAGCGCGCTCTTGACGTCCACCTCGATGCCCTCGACCTCCCAGAGCACCTGCCCGAGCAAGACCACGTGCTTCTTGTGCCAGCCCCACTCGCGGGCGGCGCGAACGGCCCGGCGAAAATCCCGGCGGCGAACGCGCACGTCGATGTCTCGCAGCGGCCGCTCCGAGACGTCGTCATACAGCGTGCGGGCCGTCAGGATGCCCTTCACGGGGAGGACGTCGACGCCGCGCGCGGCGAGCCGCGTCGCCACCTTGCGGAAGACGTCGGCCGCGACCTGGTACGCGAGCCACGTCGACCGAGCGTCCATGGGACGCGCGTAACACGAAAAGCGCTCAGTCGCCGACGTCGAGGCGGGCCGTGAGGTCGGCCGTGCGAGGCGCGCACGCGCCGCCGCGGCAGACGACGAGCCGCACGCGGCCCTGGACGTCGCCGCCGCCCTTCGACCGCGCGACGACGGCGAAGGGCCAGCGCCAGAGGCGGGGCTCGCGGACCGACGCGTCGCGCGGGCCGATGCGGCCGCGGAGCGCCGACGCCAGCGGGGGGAGCTGGAGGAGCACGACGTCGCCCCAGGAGATTGTCTCGCCGTCCCCGACGCGCGCCTCGACCTCGCAGGGCACGCGCCCCGGCGCGGGGACGCGCTCGCAGGTCATCGTGGCGCTCATGGGCGGCTCGCCCGCGTCGGGGGCGGCCGCGCGAGCGTCGCCGCCCCACAAGGCCGGGGCGAGCGCGCAGAGGACCAGGCGGAGCGAGCGCACCGACATCCTCTGGTATCAGATTCGCCCGGAGCGCGAGTAGAGTAGCGCCCATGCGAGGCCCCCGTCGCGACGCCCACGCCGCCGTCCTTGCGTTCCTGGTCGCCGGGCCGTGCGCGTGCGACAAGTCCGGCCCGCTCTCCGACCTCGACGCGGGCGCGTGGACCATCACGCCCTCGGCGGAGCCGAGCGCGCCCCCGACGCCCGCGCCCTCCGCAGCCGCGGCCCCGAAGGAGGCCGGGTCGCGCATGCCCCCTCGCCCGGTGCCGACGTCGAGCCCCACGGTGCGCGTGACGATGCCGATCGACGTGCAGCTCCAGGCCATCCAGTACATGGCCGCGATGCAGGCGCCGCAGCCCGACGACGCGCCGGCCGATGCCGCCTACGCGCAGACCATCGCGACGGGCCTCGCCTCCGTGGGCAAGGCCGAGGTCGCGTCCGGCGGCCGCCGCATCGACATCACGCTCGCGAAGGGGTGCGACGCGTCGCTGCCCAAGCAATCCATCGCGCGCCACACGTCGGCCTCCTTCGAAGCCCTCCTCGCGCACGGCGTCCTCGTGGTGCGCTGCGCCGACCACGAGCTCCAGTGCCTGCAGAGCACCCGCGACGCCAACGACGTCCTCTGCACCCACAAATAGGGGCTCAGGGCGCGTCCCAGGTGCCGACCCACGCCCGCGATCCGCGCACGCAGGCGACGTGCGCGCCGTCGTCGGCGACGACGCAGCTCCGCTGCTCGCCGTAGGTGCCGTCGAGGTCGCGGGCGCGGAGCAGGCGCGCGCGGCCGGCCCCCTGGACGACGAGCCCGACGTCGCTCGGCACCACGTACGTCTGCCCGTCGGGCGAGCGCGGCGCGCCGCGGGAGGGCGGCTGGCCGAGGAACCCGCTGAGCACCGACGCGCCGGAGAGGTCCGGCGCGATGAGCAGCGGCTCGCCCTCCACGATCGCCTCGAGCCCGCGGGGGCCCCACGCGACCGGCAGGACGCGCGCGGGCGCGCCGCGCGACCCCGAGCAGCGGCCGGCGAGCGGCGGGGGCACCGGGAGCGCCAGGTCGCGCAGGTCGTCGCCGGTGGCGAAGGACGCGCGGAGCGGCAGGCCGTCGCACGGATTCGTAGGCCTCGATCCACTGGAGCGCGCCGTCGGGCGAGGACACCGCGGGCTTCCAGTCGACGCCGCCCGCGGCCGCCTCGTCGCCCTGCTCGGGGTCCACGCGCACCACGCCGGCCGCGGTGCGCACGAGCAGCTTGCCGCCCGGCTCGAACGCGAGCGGACCCCACGCCGGCTCGTGCCCGTGCGGCTCGAGCGGCACCGCGGCGATGGCGCGGACCGCCCGGGCCGCGGCGGGCGGCGCGAGCCGCGCGATCCAGCCCTCGGCCTCCGCGGCCCGCGCCGGGGTGCGGGCGGCGGGCGCGCGCTCGGCGCGATCGTACGCGAGCGCCGCGCGCACCGGATTGCCGAGCGTCGCGTAGGCGCGCACGACCGACAGGCCGAGCGACTCGAGCGCGGGCCCGACGCCGCAGCCGATCGCTCCCGTCCCCGCCACCCCGCGCACGCGCGGCGCTCCGCCCTCGGCGCAGGCGGCCCGCCAGAGGGCGCGCGCCTGGTTCACGTAGACCGGCACCGCGGGCGCGTCCTTGATCTTCGCCGCGCGCGACGACGCGGACGACGCGAGGAGCGCGAACGACGCCTCCGTCGCGCCCGCGTCGCGGCTCAGGCCCGCGGGGCGATCGAGCCACGCGAGGGTCACGCTCACGCGCGGCCCCGGCTCGAGCGGCGCGCTCCCGCCCTCGAGCGTGACGCGGAGCGCGAGGTCGGGCCGGCCGTCCGCGTCGCGGTCCGACGTGTCGGCGTCGACGGTCAGCGCGGGCGCGCCCGGAGGGTCGGAGAGCGTGACCGCGAGCCGGATCCTCGGCGGCTCGCCGGGCCCCCCCGCCGCGACGATGCCGGCCCAGCGCACCGGACCGCTGGTGGGATGAGCGGCGCACTGCCCCCCCAGCTCGACGAGCACGGCGTGGGGGCCGGTGGCCTCGAGGCGATCGACCGGGGTGCAGCTCGGGTCGCGCCCCAGGTTGCCCGGCGGGTCGACCGCCACCAGGTCGGCGGGCGCCGAGCCGCGGGCGAAGACGAGGTGCCCGGGGTCGTTCCCGTCGGCCGGCCGCACCACCGCGAAGACGTCGGTCGTCCCGTCGCCGTCGAAGTCGCGGGCGAGCCCGAGGACGAAGACCTGTCCGTCGGGCGCCGTGAGCGGGACGCCCTCGAGCGTCCAGGAGGTCGCGCCCTGCGGGGCGAGGACCGCGGGCTCGGCGGTGAACGGCTCGGCGCCGGCTTCGGGGGAGGCGGCGTCGCCCCTCGCGCCCCCGTCGTCGACGGGCGGCGCGCTCAGCGCCGACGAGGCCGACGAAGGGATCGCGTACGGCACGTACGGGTGGTCGTCGTGGCAGCCGTGGCACCCGGCGAGCGCGGCGAGGGCCACCGCGATCGGCATCGAACCGCTTCGCCATCGGGTTCGCGCGATGCCGTCGCTCTCGGGGACCATCTGCCTGGCGTGATACCCGCTGTCGGGCTCTCTTCGCAATCGCACCTGCGCGACCGTGGACAACGCCCGAGGCGCGTGGGAGCTTCCCCCGCGATGCGGTTCGTGCTCGTCACGGTCGCGCTCGCGGCGCTCTTCGCGTTCTCCGTCCCCGCGGCGGCGGCGACCGGAGACGAGCCCCGGGCGCGCCTCGAGCGCGTGCTCGGTGACCCGGGGCGCGCCGACGACCCCGCGGAGGTCGCGGCGCTCGCGAAGGACGCCGCCTCGTTCCCGCCCGGCGACGCGCGCACCCGGGCCCGCATGTTCGTGGCCGAGGCGTGGCTCGGCCGGCTCCGCGGCGCGTGCGCGGGGGGCGCCTGCGGCCCGAAGGCGACCACCGAGCTCGCCCTCGAGCAGCTCCGGGCGGTGCGCGACGACCCGGCGACCGACGCGCTGACCGCCCGCGTCGCCGAGCGCGCGCTCGTCGAGGCGCTCGGGGCCGCCGGGAGGCTCGACGAAGCGGCGGCCGAGGCCCAGGCCCACGCCGACCGGCTCGATGCGGCGTTCGTCGCGACGACGCGCGCGCGCCTGCGCCGCCGGTCGCTGCTCGCGTCCGCCGAGATCGAGCTCGCGGCGTTCGCGCTCCTCGCGGCGAGGGCTCTCGCGCGGGCGGTGCGGCGCGGCGCGCTCTCCGGCGCCGGGGCCGCGATCGGCCGCAGCGCGCCCCTCGCGATGGCCTTCGCGGCCTACATCGCGCTGGCCGGCGGCACGCTGGCCTCCGGCTACGAGACCGGCAACGCGATGCCCTTCGTGGGGTTCGGGCTGGCCGCGCTGCCGGTCCTGCTGGCCGCGCGCGCGTGGAGCGCCGTCGGCTCTTCGCGGCCCTGGGCCCGCGGCGGGCGCGCGGCGCTCTGCGCGCTCAGCGTGCTCTCCGCGGCCCTCGTGGTGCTCGATGCGCTCAACCCGATGTACCTCGACGGGTTCGGCCTGTGACCGCGCCCGAGGCACCCGACCCGCGGGAAGGAGACGACCTCGAAGCCCACGTCCGGAGCGTGCGCCTCGGCCACGGGGCCAACTGCTCGAGCATCGGCAGCGTGGTCGACACGCTCTTCGCGACCGCGGTCCTCGGGACCGCGGTGTTCGCGGCGATCGCGGCCGCGATGAAGAGCGAAGAGGTCCGCGTCGTCGGGGGCGAGACGAGAGGGCCGCCTCCGCGCAACGAAGACGCGAAGGCCCCGGCCGGCGAGGACGCGCCGTGAAGGTCCGGTACGAGCCGTGGGGCGCGTGGGTCCACCTCGACTCGATCGCGGCGCTCGCCGCGGTGGACCGCGACGGCATGCGCGCCCTCGGCCTCGACGGCGGCGACGCGTGGCGCGCCGACCTCGCGCCGGACTCCATGGGAACCGGCGCGAGCCCTCCCCTCGAGGTCCACCTCGCCGTCACCTCGCGCTGCGGCGCGGGCTGCAAGGGTTGCTACCTCGACGCGCGCCCCGACGGCGACGAGCCCGCACGCCAGGACCTCGAGCGCGCGCTCGACGCCCTGCGCGACGCGGGCGTCTTCACGGTCGCCTTCGGCGGCGGCGAGCCCACGACGCGCGACGACCTCGACGACCTCGCGGGGGCCGCGCGCGCCCGCGGCCTCACGCCCGTCGTCACGACGAGCGGCCTCGGGCTCTCGCCCGCGCGCGTCGAGCGCCTGCGCGCCTTCGCCCAGGTCAACGTCAGCTACGACGGCCCGGGGGAAGCGTACGCCGGCGTGCGCGGCTTCGACGGCGCGCCCGCCGCGGAGGCCGCGATCGCGCGCCTCGCGCAGGCCGGGGTGCGCGTCGGCGTCAACGTCGTCCTCACGCGCGCCAGCTTCCCGCGGCTGCGCGAGACGCTCGAGCGCGCCCGCGCCCTCGGCGCCGTCGAGGCCCAGCTCCTGCGGTACAAGCCGGCCGGGCGGGCGGCCTCGCTCGACTACCTGGCGCAGCGGCTGACCGAGGACCAGGCGCGCGCGTTCGGCGCGACCCTGCGCGCCCTGTCGCGGGACCTCTGCGCGGGCGGCGAGTTTCGCCTCCGCGTCGACTGCGCGCTCGTCGCGTTCTTCTCGGCCGACCCGGAGCTCGCGGCCGACCCGGCGCGGCTCGCGCGCTTCGGCGTGTTCGGCTGCGAGGCGGCGGGCGCGCTCGCCGCGATCACGGCCACCGGCCGCGTCGCCCCGTGCAGCTTCGCGCCGGCGACGGGGCTCGCCGGACACGACCTCGGCGCGGGCTACGCCGGCGATCCCGAGCTCGCGCGCTGGCGGGCCTGGTCCGAGGCGCCGCCCGAGCCCTGCGCGTCGTGCACGCTGCGCGCGCCGTGCAAGGGCGGGTGCAAGGTGGTGAGCGCCTTCGTGGACGGCGGACACGGGCCCGACCCCGAGTGCCCGCGCGTGCTCGACGCCCGCCGGGGCGGGCGCCCGTGAGCGGAGAGCGCGCGCGGCGCGCGGCGATCGCCGCCGCGTGGGGGCTCGTGTTCTCGGTGGCCGGGTACGCGGCGCTGCGCGCGGTGCAGCGCGTCGTCCTCGGCCAGCCCGATCCGGCGGCGGTGAGCTGGAGCCCGCGCGCCGGCTACTTCTGGCGCGCGTGGACCGTCTCTTACGCGGGCGGGATGGCCGCCTTCGCCGCGTTCGTGCTGGCGCGCGGGCGCGTGGAGGCGGCCGCCCGCGCGCTGGGCCCTGCGATCGCGGTGGCCGCCGGGCTACTCGCCCTCCAGAGCGCCCTCCTGCCATGAGCAGCCGACGAAGACCGGCTCGGGCTCGAGCTCGACGCCGAAGCGCGCGCGCACGCCGTCGCGGATCGCGCGGGCCGCGCCGAGGAGCTCGCGCGCGGTCGCGCCGCCGCG
Source organism: uncultured delta proteobacterium (assembly GCA_963797395.1). Lineage (GTDB taxonomy): Bacteria > Myxococcota_A > Polyangia > Polyangiales > Polyangiaceae > Palsa-1150. Next base: position 147,613 of record CAWCPA010000004.1, on the reverse strand, counting down.
GTTGACGAGCGCCAGCGCGTGCTTGCGCGACACGCCGACCCGGCCCCGTGACCAGCCCTTCGGGAAGCCGGCGCGCTCGACGAGCCACGCCGCGGCGACCTTGAAGCGGTCGGCCCCGGCGGAGAACCGCGGCGGCCTCTCCGGCGCGCGCGCCTCGAGCTCCGCGAGCTCACGCCCGCTCAGGGTCGGGTTCACGAAGAACGACCCGGCGCTCACCGACTCCGGGTCCTCTGCGTCCAGCACCATGCCCTTGCCGCGCCGGAGGGCGACCACCCGCTCGCGCACCTCCGCGAGCGGCGCCCGCGCCCCGTCGGCGACGCCGAGCGCGGCGACGAGCTCCGCGTATCGCAGCGGCGCGGACGTCGGCGCGACCTCGAGCTCGAAGCGCACCGACGTCACGATCCACCGATCGCTCCGCTTGAAGACGCTGGCCCGGTAGCCGAACCCGCACGCCGCGCGATCGAGCTCCACGAAGGCGCCCGCCGCCCGGTCGAACGCGCGCACGCGCGTGATCGTCTCGCCGACCTCCTGCCCGTAGGCGCCCACGTTCTGGATGGGCGTGCCCCCCACGAGCCCCGGGATGCCGCTCATGCACTCGAGCCCGCGCCACCCTTCCTCCGCGGCGCGCCCGACCAGCGCGTCCCACGGCTCGCCGGCCGCCGCCTCGACCACGACGCGGTCGCCCTCTCGCCGCACGGCCACCCCGCGGGCGCGCATCCGCAGCGTCAGCCCGGCGAACCCGCCGTCGCCCACGACGACGTTGCTCCCCTCGCCCAGCACGAAGAGGCCGCGACCGTCGCGCTCGCCCTCGCGGACCGCGTCCGGAACGTCCGACTCCCGCTCGACGTCGAGCATCGCGGCCGCCGGCCCTCCGATGCGCAGCGTGGTGAGCGGCGCGAGCGGAACCGGTCCGGTGCCCATGGCCCTTCTTGTTTACTCCCCTTCTGGTACCAGAGGGGACGCATGCAGCCGCTGCCCATCGATCCGCTGCTGCCGCAGATTGTCGGCACGCTGCGCGAGACCTCGGCGCTCGTGCTCGAGGCGCCGCCGGGCGCGGGGAAGACGACGCGCGTGCCGCGAGCCCTCCTCGAGGCGGGCTTCGCCGAGGGGGGCGAGATTGTGGTGCTCGAGCCGCGCCGCCTCGCGACCCGCATGGCCGCGGCGCGCGTCGCCGACGAGCTCGGGGAGCAGGTCGGTGCGACGGTCGGCTACCAGGTGCGCTTCGAGGACGTCTCGAGCGCCCGGACGCGGGTGCGCTTCGTCACCGAGGGCATCCTCGGCCGGCGCCTCCTCGCCTCGCCGCGCCTCGACGGCGTGTCGGTCGTGGTGCTCGACGAGTTCCACGAGCGGCACCTTCAGGGCGACGTGGCCCTGGCGCTGGTCGAGCGCCTGCGCCGCACGGCGCGCCCCGATCTCCGCGTGGTCGCCATGAGCGCGACGCTCGCGACCGGCCCGCTGGCCGCGTACCTGAAGGCGCCCGTCCTCCGCGCGGAGGGCCGTCGCTTCGAGGTCGCGATCGAGCACCTCCCCGCCACCGACGATCGCCCGCTGGCGCTCCAGATCGCCTCGGCGGTGCGGTCGCTGCTCGGCGACGGCCTCGACGGCGACGTGCTCGTCTTCCTGCCCGGCGCGGGCGAGATCCGCCGCGCGCGCGAGGCGTGCGAGAAGCTCGCCGAGCAGCACGACCTCCTCGTCGTGCCCCTGCACGGCGACCTCACGCCGCGCGAGCAGGACGCGGCCATCCGGCCCGCGGGCAAGCGCAAGGTCATCCTCTCGACCAACGTCGCCGAGTCGTCGGTCACGATCGAGGGCGTCGTCGCGGTCGTCGACTCGGGCGTCGCGCGCGTCGCGTCGCAGGCGCCGTGGTCCGGGCTGCCGCGGCTGCGGGTCGAGAAGATCAGCCGCGCTTCCGCGGTCCAGCGCGCGGGCCGCGCGGGCCGAACGCGTCCGGGCCGCTGCCTGCGCCTCTACACGCGCGCCGACTTCGACACGCGCCCCGAGCACGACGCGCCCGAGATCCAGCGCCTCGACCTCGCCCAGACGTGGCTCGAGCTCGCCGCGAGCACGAGCGTCGATGCGGCGGTGCCCTGGTTCGAGGCGCCCCCCGAGGCGCACGTCCGGGCGGCCGCCGAGCTCCTCGAGCGGCTGGGGGCGATCGACGCCCGCGGCGTCACCGAGACCGGCCGCGCCATGCTGCGCTTCGCGGTGCACCCGCGGGCCGCGCGCGTCGTCGTGGAGGGCGAGCGGCGCGGCGTGGCCGAGGACGCGGCGATCGCCGCGGCCATCCTCGCCGAGGGCGACGTGCGGCAGACGTCGCGCGCGCAGTTCGGCGACGCCCGGGCCGACGACCGCGCCACGGAGCGCTCGGACCTCGTCGCCCTGGTCGATCTCTTCCGCGAGGCCGAAGAGTCCCGCTTCTCGGCCGGCGCGCTGCGGGCCGCGGGCCTCGACGGCGGCGCGACGCACGCCGTGGCCCGCGCCTCGTCGCAGCTCGTGCGGGCGTGCAAGGCCGCGCGCCGCCGCTTCCAGGGCTCGGCGGCCGAGGCCGAGGACGCGCTCCGCATCGCGCTCCTGGCGGGGTACCCCGATCGCGTCGCGCGCCGCGTCCGGCCGGGCGGGCGCTCGCTCGCCCTCGCGGGTGGGGGCAGCGCGGAGCTCGCGCCCACGAGCGTCGTGCGGGACGCGGAGTGGATGGTCGCGCTCGACGCCGAGGAGCGGCAGGGCGCGGCGCCCGGGCGAGGCGCGGGCAAGGGCGGCGTCGTCGTGCGCCTGGCCAGCGCGATCGAGCCGGAGTGGCTGCTCGACCTCTTCGCCGAGCACGTGGTCGAGAGCCGCGGGGTCACGTGGGACGCGAACGCCGAGCGCGTGCAGGCGCGCGACACGATGACGTGGGACGGCCTCGTGCTGCACGCCTCGGAGTCGGCCGACGCCGCGCCCGAGGAGGCGGCGCGCGTGCTCTCCGAGGCCGCCGTGGCGGCCGGCCCCGGGGCCTTCGCCCCGCGCGAGGCGCTGGACCGGTGGCTCGCGCGCGCGCGCTTCGCCGCCTCGGTGGACCCGTCGATCCCGGCGCCCGACGACGCGGCCATCCGCGCCGCGATCGAGAGGCTGAGCGAGGGGCGGCGCAGCTTCGCGGAGCTCCGCGAGGCGGGGCTGCTCGACGTCCTGCGCCGCGCGCCGGGCATGAAGCCCGGGGAGGTCGACCGCCTCGCGCCGGAGCGCGTGACGCTGGGCGGAGGGCGCAGCGTCACGGTGCAGTACGAGGACGGCAAGCCCCCGAGCATCGGCTCGCGCCTGCAGGACTTCTTCGGCATGACCGACGGCCCGCGCGTCGGCGGCGGCCGCGTGCCGCTGGTCCTCGAGCTGAACGCGCCGAGCGGGCGCGCGGTGCAGGTCACGACCGATCTGCGCGGCTTCTGGGAGCGGCACTACCCGTCCATCCGCAAGGAGCTCGCGCGCAAGCACCCGCGGCACGCGTGGCCCGACGATCCCACCGTGCCCCAGCCCGCCATGCGCCCGCGCAAGGCGTGAGGGTGCCGCGTGCTACGGTTGGGCGCAGCATGCGCATCGCGTTCGCGTCGGCGGGCACCGAGGGCGACGTCCAGCCGCTGCTCGCCATCGGGCGCGGGCTGAAGGCGCGGGGCCACGCGATCCAGTTCGGGTCGGCGCCGCCCTACCGGGCCCTCGTGGAGCAGGCCGGCTTCGAGCCGCTCCCGATAGGCAACTACGACCCGAAGGCGGTCACGATCGACTACGCCCGCAAGAACCCGAAGAACAGCCGCCTCGTCACGCTGCGCCGCCGCCTGACCCCCGGCAAGCCCAACGACGAGATGCTCGGCGACTTCGCGCGCGTCTGCCAGGGCGCCGACGCCGTGGTGTACACGCCGATCGCCAGCTACGCGTACCACCCCGCCGAGGCGCTCGACCTCCCGGTCTTCGAGGTGCAGCTCGTGCCGATGGCGCCGACGCGCGCGTTCCCCTCGCCGCACGCGCCGGTGCCCGCGAGCGCGGGACCGGTCACGCGCTACCTGTCGCACTTCGGCGTCTCGCAGCTCTCGTGGATGGTCAACCGCGGCTGGCTGAACGACTGGCGACGGCAGCTCGGCCTCCCGGCGCTCTCCATCGTGGGCCCGCCGGCGACCGCGTTCTACCGCCGCCGGCGGCGCGTCCTCTGCGCGGTCAGCCCGTCGGTCGTGCCGCGTCCCGTTGACTGGCCGGCCGCGAACGAGATCACCGGGTACCTCTTCCCGTCCTCCGAAGATTTCGCGCCGTCCCCGGAGCTCGTCGCCTTCCTCGAGGCCGGTCCGGCGCCCGTCTGCGTCACGTTCGGCAGCAGCGTCGAGGCCGACCCGAAGTCCTTGCGCCCCATCCTCGAGGCCGCGCAAAAGCTCACGGGGAAGCGATTCGTGCTGGTGAAGGGCTGGGCGAACTACGAGGTCCCCGCGCCCACCGCCGACTTCTTCGTCCTCGATCGCGCCTCGTACCCGTGGCTCTACGCGCGAAGCTGCGCGGTCGTCCACCACGTGGGCACGGGCACCGCGGCCGAGGCGGTCCGCGCGGGCGTCCCGTCGATTTGCGTCCCGCGCATCACCGAGCAGCGCTTCTGGGCGGACCGGCTCTTCGCGCTCGGCGTGTCCCCGGTCCCGATCCTCCGCGACCGGCTGACCGCGGAGGGGCTGGCCGGCGCGATCGAGCGAGCGTGCGAGCCGGCGATGCAGGCGCGCGCGCGGCAGCTCGGCGTCGCCGTGCGCGCCGAGGACGGGCTCGCGGTCGCCGTCGAGCGCATCGAGCGCGCGGGGAGGCGGAAGGACGATGCGTCGGCGGCGTGAGGCGCTCCCCGCGAGCGCCTCCGTCCTCGCGGCCGCGCTCGCCGTCGCGGCGCCCGCGCACGCCGAGGACCTCCGGCGCGTCGTCTCGCACGAGAGCCCGCAGTTCGACGTCGCCAGGAGCCGCCTCTCGCTGGGCCGCGACGGGCGCGTGTACCTCACGAGCCCGAAGTACCTGCTCGACGTGCGGGCCGACGGCACCGACAGACGCGGCGTGGAGACCGGCGCCGACGCGGTGACGACCGCCGCCGGCGCGACCGGTACCGTCGCCGTCGCGAAGGCGCGCTTCGATCACCGCGTCGACCTGCTGGCGGCCGATCTCTCGCCCGCCGGCAAGTTCGGCGACTTCGTGAACAGCGACGCGGCGGGGTGGAACTCGCCGTCGGACGTGGAGGTGGGGCCGAGCGGCGACTTCTACGCGATCGACCCGAACCGCGCGCGCGTCGAGCGGTTCTCGGCCGCGGGGAGCGCGGTCGCGACGTACACCCTCGAGCACGCGGGCGAGACGTTCGTGCAGCACGCGCCGCAGCTTCGCGTGTGGGAGCGCGGGCAGCGCCTGTACGTCTACCGCCAGTGGGTCATCCGCGTGCTCGGGTTCGACGGGAGGCTCATCGCCACCATCCCGGCGTCCCTGGAGCCCGTGGAAGGGTGGCGCGGCGGCTTCGACGTGGACGACGAGGGCCGGGTCTACCTGGTCTCCGAACACAGCGAGACCCTGCAGATCTTCGACGCCGACGGGCGGCCGCAGGCGAGCCGGCCTCTCCACGGCGGCGCGGCCGGGTCCATCGTGTCCGACGTGCGCGTCGCGCGCGGCGAGATCTACGTGAAGCGGCACGACCCGGCGACGCTCTTCGAGGTCTACGACCTCGCGACCGGCGCGCTCCGGCGCTCCGTCCCCGCGGACGCCGACATCCTGACGGTGGGCCTGGAGAGCGACACCTGGACGGCGGGCGCGCCGGTGCCTCTGGCGGTGCGCTTCACGGGGAGCTCGCGGGCGCCGGCGCCGCCGCCCTGGCACGCGTGGCTCCGGCGGCTCGGCGACGTGGCCTTCACGGAGCTGCCGATGGCCGGAGGTCAGGTGACGCCGCCGGCCGACGCGGGAGGCCTGTACCAGCTCCGCGTGTCGGCCGGGGCCGAAGGCGCGCCGGGCGCGTACGCGGTCGACGCGGTCGTCGAGGTCCGCGCGCCCGGGGCGAAGGGGACGCTCTCGATCTTCACGCGCCTGAACCGGCCTTACTTCGGCGCCGGCGAGTCGATCCCGTTCACGGCGATCGCGCGCGGCGGCGAGGGGACCCCGCTCGCGGCGACGCTGGAGCTCCGCCTCGGCGGGGCCGTCGTGGCGAAGACGCCCATCACGCTGCGCGTCGGGGAGGCGCAGCCGATCGTCGTCCCCGCCGCGCTCACCCGCGCGCTCCGGCCGGGGCCATACCTGCTGACCGCGAGCGCGCCCGGCTGGACCGTGGCCCCGCAGCCCCTCGAGATCGGGCCGGGCATCGCGGTGCCCCCCGTCTTCGACATCGTCCAGCACGGCGACTACGAGCAGGCGTTCCCTGCCGCGGGCTACTTCGACGCGCCGGAGAATCGTCGCCGCGCACATCGAGCTCGCCCAGAAGCTCGGCACGAACCTCTTCGCCGACCGGATCGGCCGGTCGATGGTCACCACGTCGCTGACGGCGCCGGCGGTGGACGGGCGCCTGCGGGCCGACCCGGCGGCCGCGGCGCCCGAGAAGGCCACGTTCGAGAGCGTCCCCTCGCGCACCATCGGCGCCGAGGGCGCGTTCGGCATCGAAGAGCGCGGGATCCTCCTCACGATGGACACCCAGCTCCCGCTCTGGGCGCCGGACGACGCGAAGACGCGGGACTCGATCGCCGCCGCGCTCCACGACGTGACGACGGGGCTCGCCTCCTACCCGGCCTTTCGCGGATGGAGCTGGGCCGCCAACTGGTGGATCCGCAAGACCGGCGCGGACGCGGCGTCGAGCCCGGACGAGAAGGCCGCGTACGTCGCGGCGCTCAAGCAGGCCGACGCGACGGGCGCGTGGAGCCCGGTGCTCGACGCCGTCTCGGACCGCATCCAGGCGCAGCCCGGCGCCGCCGAGCGAGACCTCCGGGCGCTGCTCCGCAAGGACGCACCCGACGAGCTGAGCGTGATGACCGGGCCGTACCGGGCGCTCGGCGTCTACCCTCCCGTCGCGTTCCGCGGCGCCGACGAGGTGGAGCTGCACTTCCAGGCCGAGCAAATCCAGCCGCCGCTCGCCTCGGCCAACGACGCCGACTTCTACGCGCGGCCCGGCAAGCGCGCCTGGGGCCACCCGGAAGCGTGGAACGACGACGGCACGGGCGCCACGGTCCTCTCCACCCTCTTCGCGATGGCGATGCGCGGCGCGGACGGCGTGGGCTGGTCGGGCGAGCCCCACTTCTGGTCGTACCGCGCGCCATCCGATCCTCGATCGGCCGCGCCGGGGACCCTGTCGGTGCTCCGCGCCGCCGACCACCTGCTCCTCGACTACGGCCCGTGGCTGACGTCTCTCCGCCCGTCGGACCCCGTCGCCATCGTCGTCTCGTCGCGGATGTTCCGCATCGACCGCTTCGTCGGGATGGAAGGCTCGTACTTCGGCCGGCTCTACGAGGCCTACGGCGCCTGCATGGCCGCCCACACGCCCGCGCACTACGTCTTCAGCGACGACCTCGGGCCCGACACGCTGGCCGCCTACCCGACGGTGCTCGTCGTCGATCAGCGCGTCGAGATGGAGCCGAAGCTCGCGCAGGCCCTGGCGGCGGCGCGGGCCGCGGGGGGCGCGGTCTTCTACGACGGGACGTCGCGCCCGGAGCTCGTACCCGGGCTCGCGCCGCTGGGGGTGAGCTTCGACGCCGTGGAGCGCGGGCCGGTCTGGCAGAGCGACGCCGAGTACGCGCGCATCCCGGCGATCTTCGCGAAGGACGCGGCGGCGATGACCAAGACGCTGGGCGCCCGCGCCCACCCCGTCGCGGGCGTCGAGGCGACGGCGTCGCACGAAGCCGGCGACCCGGCGATCCTCCTGACGCGGCGCACCTCGGGCCGCGCGCGCTTCGTGTGGGCCTTGAACGAGGTCGAGCCCGATCCCGACCCGGGGCTCGCGTGGCGCACGGGGCTGCTCGTCGCGTCGCGCATGCCGCTGGTCGTGCCGCTGAAGCTCGACGCCGCGCCCGCCGAGGCGGTCTACGACGTGTTCGCGGAGCGCCGCGTGCAGCCCGCGGGCGGCGTGGTGGACGCGGACCTGCGCGACACCGCGGCGCGGCTCTTCGCGATCCTCCCGCGGCCCGTCGACGCCGTGGAGCTCGCCCTGCCCCGCGGCGCGACCGCGGGCGGCGACCTCGCGTGGAGCGTGACGGTGCTGGACGACAAGGGGCAGCCGGTCGAGACGACGGTGCCGCTCCGCGTGGAGCTGGTGGCGCCGGACGGCGTGGTGCTCGATTCGGCGCGCGTTCTCGACCGACGGGAGGGGTCGCGCGTCGGGCGCGTGGCCGGTGCCGCTCGGCCTGCCGCCGGGCGCGGTCTCGGTGCGCGTGACGGAGAAATTCAGCGGAAAGCAGGCCACGGGCGCCGTGCCGGTCGGGGCGGTCGATCGCGCCGTCGACCTCCGCGCCGCGCCGCCGGTCGCGGCGAGCAATCCGCAGCGCACGACGACGATCGGCCGCGACGCGGGCCCGGCGCCGCCCGACGACCGGGCCTTCGGGCGGCACGTGAAGGACCTCACGATCTTGCCGGGCGCGGGCGTCGCGGTGCTCGGCGCGATGGACCGCGACGAGAATCTGTACGCGGTCGACCTCGCGACGGGGCAGGTGCGCTGGCGGCGCCGCGTGGGCAACCACTTCGCGTACGCGCCGCAGGCCGCGGGCGACGCCATCGCCGTCGAGGGGTTCGAATCGGCTGACCCCCGAGGGCTACCACGAGTACCTGCTCGGGGCGGACGGCCAGCCGCAGCGGCGCTTCGCGCTCTACGGCCTGCCGAACCGCGTGTCGAACTGGGCGTCGGGCGCGGTCTTCGCCGATCGTCCGGATCACTTTGCGGTGTCGCCCGACGGCGCGTGGGTCGCCAGCTCGGGCGACCTGGGCCTGGTGGTCTGGACCCGCGACGGGCACCGCTCGTGGAGCTCGGACGCGTGGCCGGCCGCGCGCCGCGACGAGGGCGTCGTCGCGCTCGACCGGCGGACCCTGGTGACCTTCGACGGGCCCGTCGCGACCGCGCGCGACGCGAGCGACGGCCACGCGCTCTGGACGCTCCGGCTCGCCGGGACCGGGCGGGTGGAGGGCGCGGTGGCCGGCGCGGATGGCACGCTGGTCGTGCGTACGGACATCACCGGCGGACGCGTGTTCGTGATCCGCGCCGGCCGGGTCGTGCAGAACATCGCGCGGCGCGCGGACGACGCGGCCATCTCGCCCGACGGGCGCTGGCTCGCGCTGACGGCGGGGAACGAGCTCGAGGCGTACGCGGTCGGCGGCGGCCTGCTCTGGACGTTCGCGGGGGACGACGCGCTGCGGAGCCCGCGGATCGCGCCCGACGGGGGCCGCGTCGCGGTCGCGAGCGAGATCGGGACGCTGTACGTGCTCGACGCCGCGGGCCGGCGCGCCTGGACGCACGACTACGGGGCGCTCCCGGTCGCGGCCTGGGGACCGGGCGGCGATCTGGTGGTCGCCACGTGGATGGGGAGCGTCGAGCGACGCGACGCGCGCTACGCCGCGGCGTGGTCCACGCGCCTCGCGCCCCTCGAGCGCGACGCCCGCGCAGGCCTCGCGCGCCCGGACGACACGCCGACGGTCCGCGTGTCGGGCTGGGGCAACGCCGCCGCGACCCCCGCGCCGCTGACGCCGAACCTGCTGCGCGACGCGCACGCGCGCGTCGCGGTGGCGTTCACCGACAAGCCCGACGTCGAGCTGCCGCGCATGGCGCTCCTCATGGACGGCAAGGCCGATCCGCCCGAGACGGCGTGGATGGACTGGACCACGATGGCCAACGTCGACTCGGGTTGGAACGGCGATCTGGCGCTCGGCGTCGACTCGGGCGCCACGGTGATGAGGATCACGGGCGTGACGTTCGTGGAGGACCCGGCCCACCCCGAGTCGTGGCTACGCGACGTGCGGCTGCAGTACCGGGCGCCGCGCGGGCCCGCGTGGATCGACGGACCGTACCTGCTCTCCAACGTCGCGACGCACACCCACTGGTTCGACAAGCCGATCGAGGCGTCGCGCGTGCGGTTCGTGAAGGCGAGCGGCGGGAGGTGGCCCGCAGCCAACTTCCGCCTCGGGGAGCTCGTGTTCCACGGGACCGTCGTGCCGCCGGCCCCCGCGCACTAAAGCCGCCCGGAGGTCAGAAGCCGGGGCCGGGGCGGTCGGGCGCGTAGAGCGCGCTGGCGACCGGCTTCGCCTTCGACACGGCCACCGCCAGCGGCTTCCCGTGCGGGGCGGCGGGTCGCGCCGCGGCGGCGGGAGCCTGGGCGGGGACCGCCCGCGACGAAGACGCGGGCGCCGCGGGAGCGACGGGCGCCCCGGAAGGCACCGGAGTAGCGGAGGGCGCAGGCGGCGAGGCCGCGGCGATCTCCTCGGCCCGGGCCGGCGCGGAAGGCGCGGGCATCGCGACCGGCGCGGGAGGAGGCGGCGCCACGGCGGCCGCCGCGGCAGGCGCTTGCTCCACGCGGCGAGTCGCGTGGTGCACGACCGCGAACACCGCGACGGCGGCGACCGCGCCGGCCGCGACCTGCACGGCGAAGCGACCGCCGAAGAGCAGGCGCCGCTGCGGGGGCGTCGCCGGCACCGATCGCACCTGAGGCTCGATGCTGGGGACCGGCATGCGCTCGGCCGGCCACTGGATCTCCGTGCTCGCCTCTCCCAGCGCGACGGCTTCGGGGGTCCGGCGGTCCGGCGAGGCCGCGGGCGTGACCGTGATCGCCTCGGTGCTCCCGCCCGACACCCCGAGCGCTTCGGGCGAGATCGTCCTCGTGGGCGCGGCGCGATCGACGGGATCCCCGATCGTGTCTCGCGCCGCGGCGCCCGGATCGCCATGAAGCGAGACGGTCGGCGTCGGCATCCCGACCAGCGTGGTGAGCGGCGGCCGCATCGGCGGCAGCGACGACACATAGCCGGGCACCGTCGGCCCGCGCGGAAGCGCGGGCGCGGGCGGCAGGAGACGGCCCGAGTCGGGCGTGGGCGTCCCGATTGCCAGGGGCAAGAGGCGGCTCGACGACTCCGGCGCGATCATCGCCGACGCGGTGACGCGGTTGTCGGCCGAGAGCCGCGGCCGGGCCTCTTCGAGGCGTCGCTTGAGGTTGCGCAGGCTCGCCGCGAACGAGAACGCGTCGCGCGGGCGCATGTCGGCGTTCTTCGCGAGCGCGGCCATCAGCAGCACGTCGAACTCGCGCGGCACGCCCACGTGCTGCGAGACGGGCGGCGGGGGCCTGTTCATGTGCGCGGCCGCGATGCTGGGCCCCTCGCCCTCGTCGTCGAAGGGCCCACGGCCCGCGACGATCTCGTAGAGGACCAGCGCCGTCGCGTACACGTCGGTCTTCGGCGTGGGCTTCTCGCCGCGGAGCTGCTCGGGCGCCGCGTACCGCAGCGTGCCGAGGAAGCGGCCGGCCGTCTCGCGGCGCGATCCGTCGTCGAGCACCGAGACGATCCCGAAGTCGAGGAGCTTGGTAATCGTCAGTCCGGCGGTGGAGCGGTGGAGAAAGATGTTGTCCGGCTTCACGTCGCGGTGAATCACGCCTTTGTCGTGCGCGTGATCGAGGGCGTCGAGGAAATCGATGCCGATGTGGTAGGCGTGCGAAAGCTCGAGTTGGCCCTTCTTCTCGAGCACCACGCGAAGCGACTGCCCGCTCAGGCGCTCCATCACGAAATACGGGAGGCGCATGTTGTCGGTGGTCACACCCGCGGTGATGACCTCGACGATGTTCGGGTGATTCAGCCGCCCGAGGGTGCGCGCTTCCTTCTGAATTCTGCGGGCGAGGTCGTCACGTGCGCCGAGCTTGGGATGCAAGGTCTTCAGTACGAAGCGCTTGCCCACCGTGACGTCTTCGACGTCGTAGACGGTGCCCATTCCGCCCGCGCCGATGAGGCGCATGACCTTGTACACAGTGCCCGGGACGAGCTCGCCCGGTTGGTAGTCGCGCGCGCGCATCGCGATGCCCCGATTGGTAGGCGAATGTATCACCAATTCGATTTGCCCTGGGCGGTGAATCTTCGTCCGCCACGGCGCCACATTGTTCTAGGTTCGCCTCCCCCGAGCTCGCCGTTTCCCTCGTTTCCAGGGGAGCCCAGCTCGCATCGGCGATGCCGCCTTCGCGGCGAGCAAGGTATGGTGCTTTTGGTGTCGGTAAGATGACGGGAATGTCGCGGGGGGCGCTCACTGCAGCCGCGGGCCGCTGGATGCTCGTGGCGACAATCGCGACCGCGGCGCTCGCGGTCGGAACGGTGCACACGCTCACGCTCTGCCTCGTCACCGCGGGGCTCGCCGGCGCCGCCGTGCTCACCTGGTGGGGCGCCGACGCGACCGACTTTCGGCCGCGCTCGGCCGCCACCCTCCTCCTCTGCACGGGCCTGATCCTCACGGCGTACACGGCGCTTCAGTGTGTGCCGATGCCGCTCTCCTTGCTGGCGGTCCTCGCGCCGCGCAACGCCGACGTCTGGTCTCGCGCGCTGAGCCCCCTGCACGAAGGCGCGCCGGCGTGGGCGCCGATCAGCCTCGAATCCGACGGCGACCCGCGTCGAGGCGCTCAAGGGCGTCGCGTATCTCCTGGCCTTCATCACGGCGCTCCGCGTGGCGCGCAACCGCGACGGCGTCGCGTTCCTCAGCAGCGCGCTGGTGGTGACCGGCGCGGTGCTCGCGACCGCCTCCATCCTCCACCCGGCCTTCGGCGTGCGGAAGCTCTACGGCGTCTTCGCGCCGCAGGAGATCGTCTCCTTCGAGCGGCACGTCGCGCCGTTCCTGAACCCGAACAACCTCGCGGCTTACCTCAACGTATCCTTCTGCCTGGCGCTCGCGGGGATGCTCGCCCCCGTCTCCCGGTGGCCGCGGCCAATCATCTCGGCGGCCGTGCTCCTCCTGGCCGCGACGCAGCTCTGGGTCGCGTCGCGCGGCGGCGTCGGCACGATGGTCCTCGGCGCCGCGCTCGTCGTGATCATCTCGCGCGCGCAGCGCCTGAAGGCGCAGCGCGACCGCGCCACGGCCACCGCGTCGATGATCGTGGGGCTCGGGCTGGCGGCCGGCGCGTTCATGGTCGTCCTGGGCAGCTCGGAGGCGACGTCTTCGGAGCTCCTCGACACGAGCCTCTCGAAGTTCGTCTTGCTCCGGGAGGCCCTCCGCATGCTGCCGTCGTACGGCGCGCTCGGAGCGGGGCGCGGCGCCTTCGAGAGCACGTTCGCCGCCTTCCGCTCGACGCCGGGCATCATGACGTTCACGCACCCCGAGAACGTCATCGCGCAGTGGACCATCGAGTGGGGCATTCCGCTCGGGCTCGCCGGCCTCGTCGCGATCGTCATCGGCCTCCGCCCGAACACGGTGCTCGCGCGGTCGTCGACCGCCTCGGGCGCGTGGGCCGGGCTCGTCGCCGTGGCCGTTCAGAACCTCGTCGACCTCGGCTCCGAGATCCCGGGTCTGATCCTGGCCCCGGTGATCTGCGCGGCGATCGTCGTCGGGGGCAGCGCCGGGCGCCGGGCCAAGTGGCGCGTCGAGCACTGGGGAGACGCCCCGCGCCTCGTGGTCGTCGCGAGCGCGCTGGTCGCGGCCCTCGCCATCGCAAACGGCGCCGCGGCCATCCCCGGCGAGCTGCGGGCCGACCGCAAGACGCTGCACGACGCGGCCGTCGATCGCAAGACGGAGCCCGAGGCCCTGCACGCGCTCGCGCGCGCGGCGATGCTCCGCCACCCCGGCGAGCCGTACCTGCCCCTCGCGGTGGGCTGGCGCGCGGCGCAAAGGCTCGACGACAACCCGCTCCCGTGGCTCGAGGCGGCCCTCGAGCGCGGCCGCGTCGAGGCGCCGGCCCACATCGTCCTCGCGCGCCTGCTCGCGGGCCGCGCGCCGGCGCAAGCGCGCCTCGAGTACCGGCTCGCGATGGAGCAGGCGCCGGAGACGCAAGGCCCGATCGGCCAGGAGGTGGCCCGCCTCGTCCACGGCTACGACGACGCGCTCGAGGTCGTGTCCGAAGGCCCGCAGACCATCCCGCTGCTCGAGACCCTGGGCGAGGCCGTCTCGTGGCGCCTCCCGTCCACGAGCGAGCGCATCGAAGAGGAGCTGGCTCGCCGGGCCCCCATGGACGCGACCCCCCTCCTGAAGCAGCTCCAGGGGGCCGTCGAGGATCTCGAGAGCGGCCCCGCCGCGTCATGGTGCCAGGGCCCTCAGCGGGCCGACTGCCTCATCCGCGCCCTCGACCTCGCGGAGCGCGCCCGGCTCCGGTCCCCCACCCGTTGCGAGGCTTACGCGCTGGGCGCGCGCGCGCAGGTGGCCGGGGGCAACGAGACGCTGGGCCTCTCCGAGCTCGCCAAGGCCGCCGACCTCGTCACGAACCGCGCCGACTGCCTCAAGGAGCTCGTCGCGCTGGCTGCGCGCTCGCACGACGAGGCGCGGGCCGCGCAGGGAATCGCGAAGATCGCCGCGGTCGGGTGCAGCACCGACGACGAGTGCGGGCAGAACCTCGCGTGGGCGGCGCAGTTCGAGGAGGGCCGCGGCAACGGCCGGCACGCCGTCGGCCTCTACAAGCGCGCCTACGAGCGCATGCCCGACAACGAGGATCTCCTCGTGGCCGCGGCCCGCCTCGAGGCCGCGGTGGGCATGCACGCCGACGCCCGCGACGACTACAGGCGCCTGGTCCGCCGCCACCCCGACCACGCAGAGTGGCAGCAGGCAGCGGACGCCCAGCAGCAGGCCGCCGTGAACACGTACGTCGAGAAGGCCCCGCTTCCGACGGGCCCCTGAGCGGGGCCGGGCGTCAGTTCGGCGGGGCCACGCCGGCGCCGCCCTCGGTCGCCACGTCGCCGGGCTTCGGGGCGTACCCTTCGCGCTTGTAATAGTAGTAGTGGTAGTAGTCGTATTCGTTGCGGTTCAGGTTGACCGCGTTGAGCACGGCCCCGATGATCGGCGCCCCGAGGTCGCGCAGCGCGCGCAGGCCCTGCACGCTGAGGTGCTTGCTGGTCTCGAACGCGCGCACGACGAACACCGTGCCGTCGACGATCGTCGAGATGATCGCCGAGTCGGTCACGGCGACGAGCGGCGGGCTGTCGACGATGACGCGGTCGAACTTCGCCCCGAGGTCGGCGATGAGGCGGCGGAAGCGCTCGGACTGGAGGATGTCAGCCGGGTTCGGCGGGAGCGGGCCCGCGGGGATGGAGAACAGATTCGGTACGATGGTGGGCTTGGCCACCTCGTCGAGCGTGGCATCGCCCACGAGCGCGCTGGTCAGCCCGGCGTCGCCCGCGCGGCCGAAGATGCGGTGAAGCCGCGGGCGGCGAAGGTCCGCGTCGACGATGCAGACCCGCTGCCCGCTCTGCGCGAACGCGATCGCGATGCTGCACGCCACCGTGGTCTTCCCTTCGGCGGGCGCCGCGCTGGAGATGAGCAGCGTGCGGCACGGCTTGTCGGGGTTCATGAACATGAGGTTCGTGCGGATGCTGCGCGCGGCCTCCGACAGTCCGCTCGTGGGTCGAAAGTGCACGACGAGCTCCGGCGGCCCATCGGGCCCGAGCTCGGCCTCGCGCCGCGTACCCTGCCGGCGGCGGCGCTTCTTGTGCTCCTTCTCGTCCGAGTTGAGCTCGGGCAAGAGACCCAGGAAGGTCGTATCGAGCTTGCTCTCGATGTCGTTCGGCGTCTTGAGCGAGCTGTCGAGCTGCTCTCGAATGATGGGGAGCGCGAGCCCGACGAGGAACCCGAGGACGAGCCCGATGGCGACGTTCGCCGAGACGCGCGGGTAGATCGGCCCGCCGGGCATCGTGGCCGTCTCGACGATGCGCAGGTTGTTCGAGCGCATCATGCGGGCGAGGTCCGCCTCCTTCATGCGCTCCTGGAGCAGGCCGTAGAGCTTCTCGTTCTCTTCGCGCGACCAATCGAGCCGGTGGTACTCGATCTCCTTCATGTTGAGATCGACGGCGGTCTTCTTGCTCGCGCCGAACATCGAGGCCTGCCGGTCTTCTTCCCTCTGGACGACCTGCAAGTCGCGCGCGATGGCTCCGTGGATGTTGTCAATCTCGTTGAGGAGAGAGCTCTTGGCGCTCTCCATGCGGGACTCCGCCTCCTTCACGAGGGGGTGGTTCTCGCCCTTGCCCTCGGCGATCAGCGTGTCGCGGGCCTGCACCGCGATGCGGTACTGCGCACGGAGCTCCTGGAGGAAAGTGTTCGTCAGGAGCTCGGACGACGGCAGCGCGTCGGGCTTGTCGGGCGTGACCTGCGCCAGCTCGCTCTGACGCGCCTCGAGCTCCGCCTTGCGGAGCTTCGTGTGCGTGAGCTGCATGTCGTACTCCTGCATCTCGAGGCGGAGCATGTTCGACGAGTCGTTGATCGAGATGCTGGGGAGATCGTTCTTCTCCTTGAAGTCGTAGAGGGCGTTCTCGTTGCGATCGAGCTCCTCTTTGATGTGATCGATCTGCCCGCCCAGCCACGTGACCGCGTCGGCGCTGGAGGTCACGGCGGTCTCGAGGTTCTGCTCGATGTACGCGGTGGCGACCGCGTCGCACAACCTCTTGGCGCGCGCGGGATCGAAGTCGGTGACCTTGATGTACGCGAGGCGGCTTCCCTTCACCGGGTCCACGCTCACGTGGCTCGCCAGCGCCGCCGCGGCCTGCTCGATCGGGATGGGGCGGTCGGGCGGGTGGGTGAGGTTGAAGTACTCGTAGTCCGTCTGCAGCGACACGGCCTCGGCGGCCGCCTTCAGCACCGCGCTCGACGTGATGATGCGGTACTGCGTCGTGTAGTACTCCTGCGGGTCCGCGAAGAGCGCGCTCACGTCGAACGTCATGCTGTTCGAGCTCGAGTCGCCGAGCGCCGGCAGCATGCGCGGATTGATCTCGAGGAGGGCCTCGGACTCGTAAATCCGCCGCACCGACTTCGAGTAGAGGAGCGTGATGCCGCAGGAGATGATCACGCAGGCCAGCACCACGGACCAGTGCTTGCGGAACGTCTTGAGGAACGAGACGACCCCGGCGAGGGGGCTCTCGGAGCCGACGCCCAGCTGGAGGGGATTGATCTCAGTAGCCATGCTTGCTCCGCGGCAGTAGCACGAAGGCAGGGTGAGGGGGGAACGCTGCGTGACGGCGCTCCCGCACGGAAGGAGCGGACGACGCGGACGCCAAGAGGGCGTTTGCCGGCATGGGGTTTGGGTTGCGGGAGACGGGGGCGGGATTCATTGGCATGGCGCGGAGCGCGCTCATGCTACGCTCGCGCGCCCTTCCGGCGCCTCGTTTCGTTCCTGCCCGCCCCGATGACCGCGCCGCCCTGGCACATCGTCACCCCCGAGTACCCGCCGGCGCGAGGGGGCGTCTCGGACTACACGCGCTCGCTCGCCCGGGGGCTGGCCGCCGCAGGCGACATCGTCCACGTCTGGGCCCCTTCCGCGGGCGCGCTCGCCGCGGACGCGGGCGTGACCGGCCACGGTCTCCCTTCGGGGTTCGGCCCGCGAGGCCTCTGGGAGCTCGCGCGGTCGCTCGGCCGGGAGCCCTCGCCGAAGCGCGTCCTCTTGCAGTACGTGCCGCAAGGATTCGGCTTTCGCGGCATGAACGTGCCCTTCTGCGCCTGGATGGCGAGCCTCCCGCGCGACCGCGGGCGCACGCAGCTCTGGGTCATGTTCCACGAGGTCGCCGTGCTGTGGGAGCCGCGCTGGCGCCCGCGTCGCGCCGTGCTCGCGGGCGCCACGCACGCCATGGCGGCCCTGCTCCTCGCGCGAGCAGACCGGGACTTCGTCTCGAGCCTGCGGTGGGAGGACCGGCTGCGCCCGCTTGCCCGATCCCCGTTGCGCGTGACGTGGCTGCCGATCCCGTCGAACCTTCCGGTGACCGTCCCGGCGGGCACGGCCGAAGCCGTGCGCCGGCGGCTCGGGCTCGAGGGCCGCACCGTGATCGGCCACTTCGGGACGTACGGGCCGCTCATCGCGCCGAATGTGAGGAAAGCCGCGCACGAGCTCCTGCGGGTGGACCCGAGACGAGTCCTGCTCGTCGTGGGGCTCGAGAGCGAGCGTTTCGCGCGAGAGATGGCCGGCGGCGCCGAGGGAGCCGTCGCCGACCGGGTGATCCCGACCGGGAGACTCGAGCCCGAGGACGCGGCGGCGCACCTGGCGGCGTGCGACGTGCTCGTGCAGCCGTTCGCCGACGGGGTGAGCGCGCGGAGGACGAGTCTCATGGCGGGGCTGTCGCTCGGCGTCCCGATCGCGACGAACCGCGGCTATCTCAGCGAGCCGATCTGGGCCGACTCGGGCGCCGTCGAGCTGGCGAGCGCGCCGGACCGGGTGTCGGAGAAGGCCGAGGCGCTCCTCCGCGACCCCGGTCGCGCGCGCCTGCTCGGCGAACGCGGGCGGCAGCTCTACCGGAGCGCCTTCTCCCTCGAGCGCACCCTCCGCACGTTGCGCGGCGAGGGCGCGTGACCGGCCGGCTCGACATCGGGGTCGTGTGCGACGCCCCCGAAGAGAACTGGCCGAGCATGGACCTCGCGGCCGACATGCTCCTCGCCGAATGGCGCGAGCCCGCGCGAGGGGTCCGCGCCCGCCGGGTGCAGATCTCCATGCCACGCCTGCTCCGCAGGCTCCCGTCCGTGCCCGAGCGCCTGGCGCTCAATGCGGACCGCGCGGTCACGCGGTATCTCCTCTATCCGCTCGCCGCCCTCGCCTCGCGCCGGCCGGGGCGCCTCTATCACGTGGTGGACCACTCCTACGCGGTCCTCCTGCACGCGCTGCCGGGCGCGCGCGCCGGCGTCTACTGCCACGACCTCGACGCCTTCGAATCCCCTCTTCGCGCCGGGGCGCGCCCGCACCGCGGCCTACCCTCCGGTCCTCGCCCGCCTCGTTCTGACGGGCATGGCGTCGGCCGCCCTCGTGTTCCACAGCACGCGCGAGATGGCGCGCGCGCTCGAGCCCCTGGTTCCGCGCTCGCGCCTGGTCCGGGCGCCCTTCGGCATCGCCCCCGAGTTCCGGGAAGAGGCGGCGGACGGGCGCGGCGACGAACAGGCCGAGCGCGTCCTCGCGCCCCTCGAGCGGAAGCCGTTCCTCCTGCACGTGGGGAGCGAGATCCCTCGCAAGCGGCTCGACGTGCTCTTCGAAGTGTTCGCGCGCGCCCGCGCGGCGCGGCCCGAGCTGCGCCTCGTGCAGCAGGGCGCCCGGCTCTCGTCCGAGCAGCGCGCGCACGCCGAGCGGCTCGGCGTCGGGCCCTTCCTGCTCCAGCCGCCGAAGCTCGATCGCGCGACCCTCGCCGGGCTCTATCGGCGCGCCTCGCTGGTGCTCTTTCCGAGCGACGCCGAGGGCTTCGGCTTCCCGATGCTCGAGGCGCTGGCGTGCGGCGCGCCGGTCCTCGCGAGCGATTCTCGCGACGCTGCGAGAGGTCGGCGGGCCGGCCACGGTCCACGCGCCCGTCGCCGACGTCGACGCCTGGTGCGCCGCCGTGCTCGCCCTCCTCGACGGGTCGCGGCCGGCCCCGCCGCGGGAGGTGCGTGTGGCCCACGCGCGCTCGTTCACGTGGGCGGCGCACGCCGCGATCCTCGCGGACGCGTACCGCAGCCTTCGCTGAGCGCGACCTCGAACTAGCACTACCTGGTCATTTTTCTCTTTCCATGCCGGTCGAGTTGGTCTCCATTGGGATGGGTGACCAGCTCGGACGGTTGGGAGAGTCGCTTCGATCGCTTCATGGCGCCGTTTTTGGACGCCTGGAGATTCAAGACGCGTAGGAAGTGGGCTCCGCTGTACCTGCGGGGGCTGCTGCTTCCTGGAGAGCGCAAGAGCATCGAACCGCTCGCGGCGCGTGTGGCGCCGGGGCACGACCAAGAGCTGCGTCACTTCGTCAGCGAGTCGGATTGGGATGACGAGGCTGTCGAGGCGGTGCTCTGGGAGAAGGTCGACGCGATGGTGGGCGGCGATGAGTCGTTTCTGATCATCGATGACACTGCGCTGCCCAAGAAGGGGAACGACTCGGTCGGGGTCGCACACCAGTACTGCGGGGCGCTAGGGAAGCAGGCGAATTGTCAGTCGCTGGTGTCGCTCACGCTCGCGAAGGACGACGTGCCCATCCCGCTGTCGCTGCCCCTTTACCTTCCCGAACCCTGGGCGAAGGACAATGAGCGCAGACAGAAGGTTGGCGTACCCGAGCAGGTCGTTTTCCGCGAGAAGTGGCGCATCGCCCTCGACGAGGTGAAGCGCCTCATCAAGGCCGGCGTCCGATTTCGCACCGTGCTGGGCGATGCCGGCTACGGCATCTGCGGCGAGTTGCGCAACGAGCTCTCGTCGCTCGGTCTGTTGTGGGCCTTCGGTGTGCTGCCGAATCAGCGCGCCTATCCGTCGCACGCAACGACTCGCATGCCTCGCCCCCGACGCGGTGGAAAACCGCGCAAGCATCGTGTCCCGACCCATGTGGACCGGAAGGCTGAGGAGATCGTCGAGGCGCTCGGTGACTCGGCATTCCGCACGGTGACCTGGCGTAACGGCACCAAGGGTCCTCTACGCGGACGCTTTGCTGCCTGTCGCGTGCGGCTCACGGATGGTCCGAAAGCTGCGCACGGCAAAGGTTTGCCAGGCCTTGAAGTCTGGCTTGTCTGCGAGCAGCGGGCGGATGAGCGGCGGTACTACGTCACCAACCACCCCGTGGAGACCTCGCTCCGCGACCTCGCGTTCGCGATCAAGGCTCGATGGTCCTGCGAGCAGGTCCATCAACAGCTCAAAGAAGAACTGGGGCTCGACCACTTCGAGGGGCGCTCCTGGCGTGGCCTGCACCATCACGCTCTGCTGAGCATGATCGCCTTCGCCTTCCTCCAGCGCGAGCGTCTCACCGAAAATAAAGCCGCGGCGTAGCAAGAAGGGTCACCTGAGAGCGACGCTCCCCTCGGTGCGTCGCCGTCTACTTTTCCATCTTGTTACGCCGTGCCTGCGGTGCGGAGCCCCGGTGAAGCTGCTCGCGCCACCATAAAATGACCAGGTAGTGCTAGAGCGACCGTCGTTCCTTCGGAACGACGGCCAGCTCTAATTTTGCCCTAGTCTGGGAGCTACCCGGCGCGATCGACTCGAAGAACTCGAGGTACCGCCGGGCGACCACCGGCCACGCGAACTCGTCGCGCGCCCTCGCGAGGCCCCGGGCCGCGAGCTCCCGGCGCTCGGCCGCGTTCTCGGCGAGGCGAGCGATCGCGCCGGCCCACCCCGCCTCGTCCTTCTCGCCGACCACGAGCCCCGAGTCCCGAACGACGAACGGGATTTCCCCGCTGTCGCTCCCGATGACCGCGACGCCCGTGGCGAAGGCCTCGACCAGCATTCGCCCGAACTGCTCCTTCCACCACGGCATGGTCTGGCTGGGCGCACACAGGACGTCCATCGCGTTCAGGTACGCCGGGACCTCTTCGTGCCCGACGGAGTTGCAGATGCGCACGCGGTCGCCATACTTTTCGGCCCACGCGCGGAGGTGCGGCTCCATCGGGCCCGCCCCGACGAAGAGGGCGCGCCAGGGCGTCCTGGCCCGATCCAGCGCGCCCATCAGGAGGCCCAGGCCCTTCTCCGGGACGAAGCGCCCGAGGTAGCCCATGACCGGCGGCCCCGGGGTGTCCCAGGAAAGCGACCGGAGCATGGCCTGCCGGGCGTCGGCATCGGGGCGGAACCTGGTGCAGTCGGTGCCGAGCGGGATTTGGGCCATGGGCAGCGCGTAGCCCCGGCGCGCGCGGAGGTTGTCGGCGACCAGCTTGCCGCAGCACACCCAGCCCGAGGCGCGGGCCATCGCGAAGCGCTCGACCCAGTTGAAGGGCGGCGGGTAGCGCTTGTTCAGGCTCTGCGCCGTCTTGAAGACGAGCGGCGTCTTCGGGGGCATCCACCTCGCGACCTGCGCGCCCGAGAGGATGTACGGCTCCTCCCAGCAGTGGACGAAGTCCCACGGCTGGGCGAGGAGCTCGCGGAGCTTCCACTCGTAGACGAAGAAATGCACGCGCGCCGTCAGATAGGCGTCGAGGGGCACGAGGGAGGAGGCCTCGTCGGGCGAGGCCGACAACCGCACGGGCCGGAGGTCGTTGGTGCCCTTGAAGTACCGGGGCGCCACGGCCGTGACCTCCCAGCGGTCCCCGCCGACGAGCGCCATTTCGTTGGCGAGCCGCCGGTTCATCGCCACCACGTAGGAGTGAGCGATGGAGAGGAGCCGGCGCCTCCGCTTCATGAGGCGAAGACCGGCCCCCCAAGCAGCCCCGGCCGCCCGTCGGCGGAATGGGGCACCCGCTCGACGAGCTCGTGAAGCACTCGCATCGACGTTGGGGCGCACACTTACCCTCCCGACCCCGTCCGGGCAAGGCAACGGCCTAGCGAGCTCTCGTGCACCGGGGAGATTTCGGCGGGCGGCTCGCGCCACCAACCTTCGCGGTCCGGACAAATCCGCGTTGCCGGCATCGGTTCGACGTACCGCCACTTGGGCTCGTCGGGTAACGTAACCGCCGATTGCACCGCAGAGGACGATCCGCTGCGGGGCGATGAACGTTCGGGGGTGACCGTTCCACAGATGATGTGGCCTTTCGGATCGACGAGGCCTCCTTGAACGCAGCGCCATGAGACGACGACGGAAATCGTTTCCCGCGTGCTCTTCTCGCCGCGCCCGCCGGCGCGGGTCGAGGGCGGCCGCGTGAAGAGCGTCGTTTTCGCCTTCCTGCTCGCGGTCGTCGTGACCGCGCTCACGACGCCCCTGGTACGCCGTGCAGCCCTGGCCGCCGGCGCCGTGGACGAACCGTCGGCGCGCCGGGTCCACACGCGGCGCGTCCCGCGCCTGGGCGGAATCGCGATCGTCACCGGGTTCTCGGTCTCGCTGCTCGTGCTCTTCGCGCTCCACACGCATACGGCGCGCATCTTCTTCTCGACGCAGCGGATGACCGCCGGGCTCGCGACGGGCGCGCTGCTCGTCGTCCTCGCGGGCCTCTTCGACGACATCAAGGGGCTGGGCGCCAAGGCGAAGCTCGTCATCCAGACCGCGGCGGCGACGGCCGCCTTCGCGGGCGGGATGCGGGTCGAGGCCGTGGACCTGCCCTGGGTCGGCGCGCTGAGCCTGGGGTGGCTCTCGCTGCCGGCCACGATCGTGTGGATCGTGGGCATCGTGAACGCCATGAACCTGATCGACGGGCTCGATGGCCTCGCGGCAGGCGTGGCGTTCTTCGCGTGCATCACGAACTTCACGATCGCGTCGCTCACCGGCAACGCGTACATCCTGCTGGTGTCGGCCGCGCTGGGCGGCGCGCTCATCGGCTTTCTCTTTTACAACTTCAACCCCGCGAAGATCTTCATGGGCGACTCGGGGAGCATGTTCCTCGGCTTCCTCCTCGCGTCGGCGTCCCTCCTCGGCGCCGGGACGCAGAAGAGCCCGACCCTCATCGCGATCTTCGTGCCCATCCTGGCGCTCGGGCTGCCCATCACGGACATGCTGATGACGATCGCGCGCCGCTTCCTCGAGCGGCGCTCGATCTTCGTGGCCGACCGCGGGCACATCCATCACCGGCTGCTCGACATGGGCTTCACGCACCGCCGCTCGGTGCTGACGCTGTACCTCCTCACCGTGGCCTTCACCGTCGTGGCGCTCGTCGCGTACTTCGGCCGGTCGTGGCAGGTCGGGCTCGCGCTCTTCACGCTCACGGCCATCGTGGTCGGCGTGGTGCGCTTCGTCGGGTACTTCAGCACCGTCGTGGGGGCTCAGGCCTCGGGCGACCCCGCCGACGGGCTCCGCCGGCCGGTGCTGAACGCGCTGCGGAGGATGATGGGCGCGAGCTCGCTCGAGCAGCTCCCGAGCATCCTCGCCGACTTCGGGGTGGACGGCGGGCTCCTCGCCATCCGCATCGTGAACCAGAAGAACGAGCGCCTGAAGCGCTGGGGCTGGGAGGCTCCGGGCAAGGAAGGCGAGGTCGAGCGCGAGGGCATCTGCACGAAGTTCGAGATCACCGACGGACGCGAGACCCTCGAGCTCCAGTTCCTCACCGACCCCGCGGCGGGCTCGGTCGCCGCGAAGGTGCGCATCCTCTTCCAGCTCGTCGCCGACGCGGCCGAAGACCTCATCTCGCTTCCGCGCGAGCAGCTTCGCACGCCCGGGGTCCCCGTCCCCGTCGGCGCGGCGGAGCGGATCGCCCAGGGCGGCGAGTGAGGGTCGGGCGTCCTCCAACCTCCGGCGCATGAAGATCCTGTTCCTCAACCCGGGCGGGAGCCTCGGGGGCGCGGAGCGGTGCTTGCTCGACCTCATGGCGTCGCTGCGCGCCGCGGACGCGGCCGGACCGATCGAGCTCGGCCTGGTCACCGGCGGCGACGGGCCGCTCGCCGCGGAGGCCGAGGCCCTCGGGGCGCGCGTCTTCCCTCTGCCCCTGAGCCCGCGCCTCGCCGCCCTCGGCGACAGCTCGCTGGTGGGCGGCGCGCCGCGCGCCCTCGGCGACTTCGTCCGGCGCCTCGGCGCGGCCACGCTCGAGGCGCCCCTCTACGCGGGCCGCCTCCGGACGATCGTCCGGGGCTTCGCCCCGACCGTCGTGCACTCGAACGGCATCAAGATGCACGTGCTGGCCGCCGCGATCGGCGTCCCCGCGCCGCTCGTCTGGCACGTTCGCGACTTCATCGGCGCGCGGCCGATGGTCTCGCGCGCGATGCGCCTGCTCGCCCCCCGCGCCGACGTCGCGATCGCCATCTCGCGCGCCGTGGCCGAAGACGCACGCCAGGTCATGCCGGGCCTCGCCGTGTCGGTCGTCCACGACGCCATCGACACGCACGCCTTCCAGCCCGAAGGTCCCGCGGCCGATCTCGACGCGCTCGCGTCGAGCCCCCCTCCCCCGCCGGGCACGCTGCGCGTCGGCCTCGTCGCGACCTACGCGCGATGGAAGGGGCACGAGGTCTTCCTCCAGGCGGCCCGCGAGCTCGCCTCACGGTCGAACGGCGCAGGGACGGCGGCGCGCTTCTACGTGATTGGGGGCCCGATTTACGACACGGCGGCTTCGCAGTACGCCGAGGAGGAGCTGCGCGGCCTCGTCGCGGGCCTCGGGCTGTCGGACCACGTCTCCTTCGTCCCGTTCCAGCGGCACGTCGAGCAGGTATACCGGGCGCTCGACGTCGTGGTCCACGCGAGCTCGCGCCCCGAGCCCTTCGGCAGGACGATCGCCGAGGCGATGGCGACGGGCAAGCCGGTGGTCGCGTCGCGCGAGAGCGGCGCGGCGGAGCTCTTCGCCGACGGCGTCGACGCGGTGGCCGCCCCGGCGCGCGACCCCGCCGCCCTGGCCGACGCGATTGGCGGGCTGCTCGCCGCCCCCGCGCGCCGCGAAGACATCGGCCGCGCCGCGCGGAGGGCCGCGGTCGAGAGGTTCTCGCGCGGGCGCCTCGGGGCGCAGGTTCTCGGGGTCTATCGCGACTGCTGCTAGAGTCAGGAGCGTCCTTCCATGACCAACCGAGCACTCATCACGGGCATCACCGGCCAGGACGGCAGCTACCTCGCGGAGTTCCTCCTCGAGAAGGGGTACGACGTGCACGGGATGGTGCGCCGCTCCTCCGAGGAGAAGAGCGAGCGCATCGCGCACATCCGCGAGAAGATCACGCTGCACCAGGGCGACCTCCTCGACCAGTACTCGCTGACGGCAATCCTCGCGAAGATCGAGCCCCACGAGGTGTACAACCTGGCGGCCCAGTCGTTCGTGCCGACCAGCTGGAGCCAGCCGGTGCTCACCGGCGAGTTCACGGCCCTCGGCGTCACGAAGATGCTCGAGTCGATCCGGCATGGCGCGCCGAAGACGCGGTTTTACCAGGCGTCGTCGTCGGAGATGTTCGGGCGCGTGCGCGAGTCGCCCCAGACGGAAGACACGCCCTTCTACCCGCGCTCGCCGTACGGCGTGGCCAAGGCGTACGGGCACTTCATCACCGTGAACTACCGCGAGTCGTTCGGGCTCTTCGCGGTGAGCGGCATCCTCTTCAACCACGAATCGCCGCGGCGCGGGCTCGAGTTCGTCACGCGCAAGGTGAGCGACGGCGTGGCGCGCATCCGCCTCGGCCTCGCCGACAAGCTGCGCCTCGGCAACCTCGACGCGCGGCGCGACTGGGGATACGCGGGGGACTACGTCGACGCCATGTGGCGCATGCTCCAGCGCGACGAGCCGCGCGACTACGTCGTGGCGTCGGGCGAGACGCACTCGGTGCGCGAGCTCTGCGAGATTGCCTTCGCGCGCGCGGATCTCGACTGGAAGAAGCACGTCGTCGTCGATCCGGCGTTCATTCGCCCCGCCGAGGTCGACCTGCTCATCGGCGACCCGGCGCGCGCGCGCGCAGAGCTGGGCTGGACACCGCGGGTCGACTTCCGCCGGCTCGTCGAGATGATGGTCGACGCGGACCTCGATTGCCTGGGCCGCGAGAAGACGTGAAGCGGGTGCTGGTGACCGGCGCCGACGGCTTCGTCGGGCGCCACCTGTGCCGCGCCCTCGAGGCGTCCGGGGCCGCGGTCACGGCGATGCGCGGCGCGCCTCGCCGGGGACCGAACGACGGCCCCGATGGCCCCGCGATCGACGTCCGCGACGCGCCCGCCGTGGCCGCCTGCGTCGAGGACGCGCGCCCCGACGCGATCGCCCACCTGGCCGGCATCAGCTCCGTCGCCCGCAGCTACTCCGAGCCCCGCCTCACGTACGAGATCAACGGCCTGGGCGCGCTGAACGTCTGCCGGGCGGCGAAGGCGGCGGGCGCGCGGCTCCTCCTCGTCAGCTCGGGCGAGGTGTACGGCGCGCTCCCGGGCGACGCGGTCGCCACCGAAGAGACGCCCGTCGCGCCGACCAGCCCGTACTCGGCTTCGAAGGTCGTCGCCGAGGTGATCGCGCTCCAGATGGCGCGCAGCGAGAACCTCGCCGTCGTGTGCGCCCGGCCGTTCAACCACCTGGGCGCCGGCCAGGCGCCGGCGTTCGCCGTGCCCTCCTTCGCGCGGCAGCTCGTGGCCGCGGAGCGCGCGGGCCAGATGGCGACCCTTCGCGTCGGCAACCTCGAGCCGATTCGCGACTTCTCGCATGTCGACGACGTCGTCGAGGCGTACCTGCTGCTCCTCGAGCGCGGCGTCCCCGGCGAGGCGTACAACGTCTGCGCCGGGCAGGGGCTGTCGATCGCGCAGGTGCTCGAAGAGCTCATCGCGCTGTCCGGCACGCCGGCGCGCGTCGAGATCGACCCCGCGCGCCTCCGGCCCACGGACATCCCGCGCCTCGTGGGGAGCGCCGCGAAGCTCCGCGCGCTCGGGTGGACGCCGCGGCGCAGCCTGAGGGTCGCGCTCGCCGACGTCCTCGCCTCAGCGCGCGAAGCGGAGGCGTAGGCGATCGAGGCGCGGCCTCACGTACATGCCGACCGGGTGGCGCAGCGCCAGCGGGAACATGACCGCGACGTAGACCAACACGGCCCCGATCGACGCCGCCGCCAGCGTGACGAACGTGGTCGGCGGCCAGCGCCGTCCCGCGAAGAAGGCGACCGTGACGAGCGCCGCGAAGCGCCAGGCGAACGGCAGGAGCTCGCGGAGCTCCTTCCACAGGCTGGTGCCGGTCTCGCGCGCGATGCCCGCGAAGTTGATGGGCAATCCGACGAGCACCGACCCGAGGATCATCGCGACGGGCGGCCCGGCCAGCCCGATCCACCGGGTCAAGAGCGCGCCGAGGCCCACCGCGACGCCGCCCGCGAGGGCCGTGCTGACGAGGATGCGCCGCTCCGCGCCGAAGGCGTAGAGCGGGTAGTTGGTGCTGCCCGTCAGCAGCGTCGCCAGCCCTGCGAGGCAAATGAGGAGCGACACCGGCGGACCGGCGAAGGCGCTCTTGCCGACCCACCAGGCGACGAAGCCTCCGTTCACGAAGACGATCAGCACGACGACCAGCCCGATGGCCAGGAGCGACACGCGCACGAGCGCCGTGCAGACGTCGGCGAGGCGGTGGCGGTCCGGGCTGGTGCGCAGCTCGCTCAGCGCGGGCATCGCGGCCGTCGTGATCTGGGTGGGGATGTTGCCGAACATCGTCAGCAGCTTGTCGGTGATCGTGTACGGGACGACCGCGTCCGCGCCGAGCATGGCGGCGATGACGACCACGTCCGACGAGAGCAGCATGACGGCCGCCACCTGCGCGGCGATGATCGAGAAGCCCCGGTGGAGCTGATCGCCGACCTCGGTCCAGCTCACGGGCGTCAGCCTCCGGGGGAAGGCGGTCGGGAACCTGAGGCGCAGGCGGACGACGCACGACACGGTGAGTACGACCTGCGTGAACGCCCACGATGTCGCGAGCGCCACGAGCCCACACCCGACGAGCAGCAGGACGACGCTGACGGCGATGCCCGCCACGTAGTTGACGAGGCTGAGGCGCCCGAGAAACGCCAGGTCTTGCAGCCCCACCAGCGCCGCGTGCGCGGCCCGCAGGGGGAAGGTGCCGACCAGCACCACGAGGATCACCGCGAACGGGAGCTTCGCCTCCCCCCAGGTCCGCGACAGCGTCGTGAACATCACGACCGAGACGGCCGCGAGGACCGGAAACTGGAAGACCAGCATGCGGAGGGTCTGGCCGATGCGATCGGCCAGGCCCGCCGCGGCCGCAGGATCGCCGCCCGCGGCCCCGAGCTGGTACGAGACGTCGCGCTGCAAGATCATCAGCACCCCGAACTCGGCGTACCCGACGTACCCGAGGATCGGCAGCGCGGCCGACCAGATGCCGAAGTCGTGCGTCCCGACGTGCCGGAGGAGGAACGGCGTGTACCAGATGGCGATGAGGGTCGTGACGGCCAGCTGGATGTAGCTGAACGAGACGCCGGCGAGGACTCGGGCGCTCCGCGTCATGGCGCGCCGGCACGCGCCGGGCGCGAGGCGCCCTGCAGGAGCTCGACGCGGGCGGCGTACGCGGAGCTCGTGAGCGCGGCGGCCCGGCGCCAGGTGAACTCGCGCGCGCGCCGGTGGGCCCAGGCGCGGCTCGCCTCCAGGCGCCCGCGGTCGGCGAGGAGCGCCGCGGCCTTCGCGCCGAGCAACTTCGCCGCGCCGCGCGGAACCAGGTACTCGGGCGAGAGCATCACGGGCGGACCGGGGACATCGTACGCGACGACCGGGAGCGACGCCGCGAGCATCTCGAGCACGCCGAAGCCGAAGCCCTCGACGTACGACGGAAAGACGCCGACGGAGCAGTCGGCGAGGAGCGCCGGGAGCGCCTCGGGCTCGAAGCGGGGGACGACCTCGAGGCTGGGCTGCACGTCGCGGGGGAAGCAGCTCCGCACGTACGCCTCGCCGTTGTACGTCGACCCGAGGAGGCGAAACTTCGCGCCGGGGACGACGCGAAGGACGCCGCGGGCAATCGCGGGGAAGTCGCCCGCGCCCTTGCGCTCGTTGAACGTCCCGACGAAGGCGACGCGCGGCGCCGCCGGCGCGGGGCGCGGCGCGTCCCCGAAGCTCGCGAGCCGCGCGTCGGTGAGGCCGAGGGGCAGGACCGCGATCTTGCGCGGATCGATCCCGCGCGACGCGAGCTCGTCGCGGTCGGCCTCGTTGCTCACGTTCACGAGGTCCGCCGCCTCGACGCTCGACTGGCCGTGCCGGACGAGCTCGCGCACCCCCCGCCTCCGCGCGCGCGCGTTGACGAGCGCCCCGACGCGGCTGCGGAGGCGCCGAACGGGAGGGAACGCGATCTTCTCGAAGTGGTGGTGCAGGAGGGGCACCCGCGCGACGAGCGCGGTCGACGGCGCGAAGCGCGCCCGCGGCCCGGGCAGGTAGAGGTGGTCGTAGTCGACCGCGTCGAAGTCGGGCGCGCGGCGCTGCAGGAACGGCGCGAGCGCCTCGCGGAAGCGCTCGATCTGGTGCGCGCTCGGCAACCGGTCGATCCCGGGGCAAATCTCCTCGCTCGACGCGAGGGTGCAGCGCCACCCGAGCGCCTCGAGCTCCGCCGCCAGCTCGATCAAGACCTTCGCTGCGCCGAGCCTCGCGTCGAGCGGGTTCTGGCTGCAGAAGAGGAGCCTCATGCGCGCTCGATGGCCCCCAGATGCAGGCGCCGATGCTCGCGGGGAGGCGTCATGAGGGCGCGAGCTTCGCCTCGAGCTGCCGGCTCGCCGTGACGATGGTCGCGTTGATGAGCCAGAAGTCGATCCCCACGGTCCCGACGAACGGGCACGAGTTGAAGGTGATGGCGATCACGCCCACGCTGTATCCGACGAGCACGGCGGCCCATTTCTGGAGGTCCAGGTCGGTCTGATCGACCGGGGGACGCGTCGCGATCCGCAGCGCCTCGCGAAGCGCCAGGAAGATCGCCGCCGAGTACGCGATGATGAGGGGGAGGCCGCCATCGAGCAACCAGCCGGTCCACTGGATCTCCGCCCAGATCATCGGGCTCGCGGTGTTGTGCCGGTCCCCGAAGTAGCTGCGCATCATGCCCCAGCGGCCCAGTCCGGCGCCGAAGGGGTACTCCGGGAGCAGATCGTAGATCGTGTGCTCGAGGAAGATGCCCCGGTTCGAGTAGTAGACGTTGTCCGCGCTGCCCTCGAAGAGCGTCTTCAAACGACCCGTGACCGCATCGCCGCCGACGCTGCTCGCGAGGACGAAGGCGACGATCGCCGCCACGGCGACGGGGGCCATGACCGAGAAGACGCGGGACGCGCGCCCTTGCCGGACGAACGCGTAGAGCATCGATGCCATGCTGATGGCGATCATGACGGCGAGGGAGCGCACCTGGCAGACGTAGAGGGCGAAGCAGCCGACCCCGATGCCGGCGAGCAGCACCGTGCGGAAAAAGAAGCGCGGCCGCTCGAGCAGAAACGCCGACCCGAGCAGCACGGCGTACATGCCGCCGATGCCGGCGCCGCCGGGGCTGTCGGTCAGGCCCATCGGGCGCAAGATCTTTTCGCCGTTGGCCAGCGTGATCTGTAGGGCCTCGATGTAGCTCTCGGATCCCGCGATGTTTACGGCGAGCGCCGGCTGGAATCGGCCAGGGTAGTACACTTGCAGCACGCCCGTCGCGGCGCTCGCGGCCTGGTACGCCCAGAAGACCAGGAAGAGCCTCCGGACGGTGATCAGGTCGATTCGGATGCGGGGCACCCAGAAGAGCGGCCCGAGGACCGCGAGGTTGAGCGCGACCGTGGCGACGCCCGCCGCGACCGTGTTCGTCGTGGGATGGAACACCTCGAGCGCGACGATCAAGAGCGCGAAGGTCGCGGGCCCGCGCGCGGGGTGAGGCGCGGCGGCCGTCGCCGGCAGGAACGCCAGAAAGAGGAGGCTCAACGCGAACGAAGCCGTTCGAAAGATCACGCGCTCCCCGGCGAGCGACGGGAAGAGCAGCGCCGCGGCGCAGGCGATCTCGGCCAGGAGGTACGCGAGGAGGATGTTCGGCGAGCTGAGACGCGGCGCCAACCGCCGCTTCGAGGCCTGCGCCCTCGCCTCCCGGGCCTGCCGCAGGCGGGTGGCCGGCGAGGCAGGCGTGACGACCGTGCTCACGGCCGCCTCGCGAGGAGCACGGCGGTGCTCCCGAACCAGCGTGCGCGCCGGCGCGCCAGCCACCCTTCGCTGCCCAGCCCGAGCGGCGCGCGGGCCGGCGCGTAGCCCACCTCGGCCGCGACGAGCCCGCAGTCGCGGGCCATACCGAGCAGGTCGCCCTCGACGAGCGCCCCGTCTCCGGCGAACCGGTCGCGCGCGACGAGACTCGCCTTGTTCTTCAGGCTCAAGTTGTTCGAGGTCGCCACGGCAATCCACCCTCCCGGGCGCGCGACGCGCGCCATCTCGCGGACGAGAGCCCGCGGGTTGTCGACCCGATCGAGGGTCGCCGACGCGATGACGAGCGGCGCCGACGCCGACTCGACGCGCGTGCTCTCGCCGGGGGCGCGCAGCTCGACGGCGTCCTCCAAGCGCGCGCGGCCCTGGAGGGCCTCGCCGATGGCGCGCAGGGCCACGCGCTCCTCCGTCAGTCGAGGGGCAAGTCCGCGGTCTCCGCGCGGGAGGACCGGCTCGGCGAGGCGAGCGAGCGCCTCGCCCAGCTCGCGCATGCGCGGCTCGAGGTCGCACAGCGCCCGAGCGCGCGCGGGCCCCGCCTCCGCCGCGGCGCGGCGGCGCGCCGGGTCGTCGAGGAGCTCGCACAAGGCGGCGGCGACGGCGCGCGGTTCGGGCGCGACGAGCGCCCCGCAGCCCTCCGTCACGATTCTCGCGGGCGCCCCCCATCGCGGTCGCCACCACCGGAAGGCCGGCCGCCAGGGCCTCGATGAAGGACAGGCCGAAGGGCTCCGGCCGGACGTTGGGCTGGCAGTATACGTCAGCCGCGCGCATCAGCGCCGCGACATCGGCGCGCTGCCCGAGGAAGCGAACGCGATCGCCCAGGCCGAGCCGGCGCACCTCCGCCTCGAGCCAGGCTCGGAACGCGACCTCATCGGAGCGCTGCGGGTCCCCCGCGATCCAGCACGCCCAGCGCGGATCGGCGCGGAGCTCGCCGAGGGCCGCGACGAGGGTGTGGTGGCCCTTCCACCGCTGCATGCGGCTCGCGAGCAGGATGACGATCGCATCATCGGCGGCGCCGAGCGACGCCCGGACGGCGGCGCGTGGCGCGAGGTGGGCCGCCGGCCGGAGCGAAGCCGGGCACCGGAGCACCGTGCGCGGGACGCCGGGGAAGAGCCATGCGCCGGCCTCGCGCGTGAACTCGCTGTTGCAGAACACCGCGTCGGGCGGCGCCAGGCCCGCGAGGCGATCGAGCCAGCCCCGCGGATCTGGCAGGTCGTGCATGTAGTACGCGAGGCGCGCGCCGCGATCGAGCGCCACTCGCCCGAACAGCGCGTGCGTCCAGGCCGAGTGGCACACGACCGCGTCGTAGCCGCCGTCTCGCACGATCGCCCCGAGGGTGGAGCGGGCCGCCGCGACCCGCACCGGCGCGCGGACGCGTACCGGGCCGATGACGTGGACGGGCGCGCCCGCCTCGCGGAGCTCGCGCCCGATGCGATCGTCGAAGCAGACCGCGAAGCTCGCGGCGACCGAAGGCGAGAGCTTCGCGTTGACCGCCACGGTGCGTAGGAAGGTCTCGACGCCGCCGTACAGGTTGCCGCTGTGCACGTGGAGCACGCGGGCGCGGGGCCGCACGACGGGTGCGCGCCGACTCGACACGACCTCGCTCGAGATCATCGCCCGTCGCGGCTCATCCCACCGCCTCGATGCCCGGATCGACAGGCGGGCCGCGCCACGCGCGCGCAGTCGCCCGGCCCGTGGTCTGCTGGATGGCGCGCGCATAGAGCTCGAAGCTCCGCTCGGCCATCACTCCGTCGTCGAACTCGCGGTGCACCCGCTCGACCGCGCCGCGGGAGAGCCGCTCGCGAAGGCCCGGCTCCTCGAGGATGCGCCGCGCGGCAGCCGCGAGGGCGCGGTGGTCGCCGACCGGGATCGTGAGCCCCGACTGCTCGTGCCGCGACACCCACGAGACGCCCGAGTGCGGGATGGAGGTGTTGATCACCGGACAGCCGCTGGCCATCGCCTCGAGCTGCACGAGCCCGTAGCCCTCGCTCCGCGCGTTGCTCGGGAACCACAGCGCGGTCGCCGCGCGGTACGCGCCGATCAGCGCGTCGGCGTCGACGTGGCCGAGCCACTCGACGCGATCCGCCACGCGCTTCTCGACCGCCCGGGCGCGGAGCGAGGCCTCGAGCGGCCCGCGGCCCACGACGAGCAGCCGGCCCGGCACGTGCGGCAGCGCGTCGATCGCCGTCGCGAGGCCCTTGTAGTAGACGAGCCGCCCGACCGCGAGCCAGATGGGCCCACCGCCGCGCCGCAGCTTGTCGGCCCAGGCGAGCGCCGCGGCGCGCGGCTTGGCGAAGGGCGTGAGATCGAGCCCGAGGGGCAGCGCGCTCACCTTCGACCCGAGCGCCTGGAGCACCGCGGACCCACCCACGTACGCCTCGCTGTCCGAGAGCACGAGCGCCGTGCGGTCGTGGACGCGGCGCTCGAGCGGCGCGAAGATGCGACCGAGCACGCGCTGCTTCACGACGTCGCTGTGGTGCGTGACGACGAGCGTGGGGAACGGACGCATCGCGGCGAGCGCGAGGAACATGGTGGGGTTCGGCGCGTGCACGTGCACGACGTCGACGTTCTCCTCGCGCACGGCCCGGAGCGCGGCCGGCAGCGAGGGGCACACGTCGAGCCGGGAGACCGACGCGCGGCGCCCGAGCCGGGTCACGCGGACGCCGCCGTCGGCCTCGACGACCGTCGGCGTTTCCCCGAGGGTCTTCCAGGTGACGTCGGTGCTGTGTGCGTCGCGGTGGTTCACGCAGACGACCTGCACCGACGCGCCGAGCCGGGCCTGGGCGCGCGCGAGCGTCTGCACGTGGCTCTCCACGCCGCCGGGCGCGGGCGGGTAGAACTTTCCCAGGTGGCAGATGCGGAGGGTCATCGTAGGGAGCCAGACTCGGAGCGTGATACGACGACGAGGTTAGGTGCGCGGAACCCCACCGACATTCTCGATGGCGTTACCACGAGGCCGGCGGCCTCGCGAGCGCGCGCTGGTCGACGAGCGCATCACGGGCGGCGCGCGGTGAGGACGAAGCGGTCGCCGAACCACTTCCCCAGGGGGGCCCCCAGCGTGGCCCCCCACCCCGCCCCGGGCGGCGTGTAGCGAATCGCCACGTCGACGAGTCCGCACTCCGCGGCCATTCGCCGCAGATTGCCCTCGACGAGGGAGGTGACCCGTGCGGGCGCGGGTACGCCGGGCGCCGCCGGGAACCGGTTTCGCGCGAGGAGGTGCACCTTGCTGAAGAGACTCAGGCGGTTCGAAGACGTGACGACGACCCAACCGCCCGGCCGCGCGATGCGCGCGAGCTCCCGGAAGAGCGCCCGCGGGTTCTCCCATTGCTCCACGCCGCGGAGCGAGACCGCGAAGGTGGCCGACGCGTCGTCGAAGGGATAAGGGGGCAGATTGAGGTTCGCCGCCCGGAACGAGAGGCCCGGCTCCTCGGGGAACGCGTGGTCGCGCGCGAGATTGGCGCCGACGTAGCTCCGGAAACGACCCTCGAGCCTCCGCGCGAGGTCGCCGCCGCGACACGCGAGGTCGGCGATGTCGACGCCGTCACCCTGCTCCCGCACGAGCGCCGCCACCGCGATGACCACGGGATCGCGGGGCAGCCGGGCGAGGCCGAGCGTGGGCGGGCGACGACGCGCGGGGGACGCGGGCGGCGCCGTGAGGCTCGAGAGCGTCGCGCCGAGCTCGCGGATGCGCGTGGGCACGTCGCACAGCTCGCGCGCGCGGACGGGGCCCGCGGCCGACATCGCGCCCCGCCTGGCGTCGTCGTCGATGAGGGCGCCCAGCGCGCGCGCGACCGCTTGCAGACCCGGCGGCACGAGCACGCCGCACCGGTCGTCGACGATCTCGAGCGGCCCTCCCATGGCGGTCGTGATGATTGGCAGGCCCGCGGTGAGCGCTTCGAGGAACGAGACGCCGAAGGGCTCGGGCTCGACGTTGGGCTGGCAGTAGATGTCCGCGGCCTTCATGACCGCCGGCACGTCGCTGCGGTACCCGAGGAACTTCACCCGCCCGGCGAGGCCGAGGCGCTCGACCTCGGTCTTGAGCTCCTGCTCGTATTCCGACTCGCCGGCGCGCTGCGCCCCCCCCGTGATCCAGCAGGTCCACCGGGGGTTATGGCGCAGCTCCGCGAGCGCGCGGACGAGCACGAGGTGCCCCTTCCACGCCTGCATGCGGCTCGCGAGGACGATGACCACCGAATCGGCCGAGGTCTGGAAGCTCGCGCGCATCTTCGACCGGGCGTCGGGGTCCGTGACCTCCACGAGCGGCACCGGATACCGCACCATGCGCCGCGTGACGCCCGCGAACCACCAGGGCCCGGCGTTCTGCATGAAGCGCGTGTTGCAGAGGACGAGGTCCGGCGGCGTGCGGTTCGCGAGGTGATCGATCCACCCGCGCCGGTTCGGCAGGTCGTGCATGAACTGCACGAGCGTGTTGCCGTGCTGGCGGACGACCGGTCCGAAGACCGCGTGCGGCCATGCCGAGTGGCAGATGACGACGTCGTAGGCGCCCGCCCTCAGAGTCTCGAGGAGGCGCCGGCGCGCGCGCGCCACGCTCCGCCGATCGCGCACCCGAACAGGACCCAGCAGATGGACGGTGGCCCCGAGCTCCCGCAGGTCATTCGCGATTCGCGCGTCGAAGCAGAGCGCGAACTCCGTGGTCATCCACGGCGCGTAGTGCCCGTTGCGCGCCAGGGTGCGGAGGAACCACTCCACGCCCCCGAACATGTTGCCGCTGTGGACATGCAGGACGCGAACCGGCTCGCACTCGACCGAGGCCGCCGCGCTCGCCTTTACAGCCGTTCCCACTGCGCGCCGACGCTAACACAAGCCGGTCAGAGAGCCCACACGATGCCGACGTTCAGGCCGAGGACGAACGTGCTCGAGAGATTCGAGGTCGGTCTCGTTCGTCGCGAAGTAGAGCGCGACTCCGGCGTCCAGCGAGAAGTCGAGCGCCGTCCCCGGGAGGAGCATGTGGCGGTACCCGAAGCGGAGGCGCGGGATGAACGCGTTCGCGGGTTCGCTCTGGAGCGCGGTGTTGGCCGGGTTGTACGAGAGGTGGTCGTAGCCGACGCCCGGCGTCAGCAAGAGCTGGTCGTCGTACCCCTTGTTCAGGGGGAAGCGCAGCTCGAGCCCGATGAGGGACGTGAGGCCGGAGATGACGGCGTCGTCGACCGTCGTGGAGTTGAAGTGCTCGTACCCGGCCTCGACGACCAGGGCGCCGGTGCGGCCGAACGAGTAGCGGAGCTGGCCGCCGACGGCCTCGGCCCAGTCCTGCGCCTCGATGAAGCTCATGTCCTTGAAGGACCAGTGGCGGAGCGAGAACCAGGGGCTGAACGAGAAGCCCTTGGCCCTCCGCACGCCGTTGTCGAAATCGGGGTCCATGTCGGCGTCGGCCTCGCCCGATTCGTGCGCGGCGCCCGGCGGCGGCGGCACATCGGGCGCGCTGCTCGCGTTCGCGGGCGGCACGTCGGTGTCGTCGTTGGGGTTGGCGGTCTCGGTGCGC
This sequence comes from uncultured delta proteobacterium, assembly GCA_963797395.1. Classification (GTDB taxonomy): domain Bacteria; phylum Myxococcota_A; class Polyangia; order Polyangiales; family Polyangiaceae; genus Palsa-1150. The sequence continues at coordinate 110,652 of CAWCPA010000004.1, read as the reverse complement.
CCGCTCGCCTCGTCCTCGAGGCGCGAGAGGCGCGCGCGGATGCCGTCGGCGTCGGGCGCGTCGGGCGCGTCGGTCAGGTAGACGCGGTAGTCGTCGATGGCGGGGTGCAGGTGCCCGAGCTTCTCGTGGCAGATGCCGCGGTCGCGGTAGAGCGAGGGGTCCGTGGCCTGCGTACGGAGGGCCGCGTCGAAGTCTTCGAGGGCGCCGTCGCAGTCGCCCGAGGCCATCTTGCTGCGCCCGGCGGCGGTGAACGCGTCCGAGCCGTACTGCCCTCGCCGCAGGTTGAGCGGCTGGCCGCCCTGGCCGAGCGACTGCGACGACGTCGTCTGGCCGGGCTGGCCGGAACCCGAGGCGTGGCGGCCGTGGCGCGGGCTCGACGCGTCGCCCGGCGACGGCTGCGCGCGCGCCGTCCCCCCGGCGAGGCCGATGGCGAGCGCCATGGCGGCCGCCGCGTGGACTTTGCACATGCTCGGATCGTAGAGCATGCGCGCCGTCGAGGCCGAATTTCTGGCCCGTTACGGAGCGGGCGCGTTCGCGGGGGCCTGCTTGGCCGGCTGGTGCACGGTGAGCTTCAGCGGGGCGCCGCTCGCGGCGGGGGCCGCGCTGGCGGCCGGGGCCTCGGCCGGCGCCGCCCAGGTGATCTTCCCGAAGCGCGTCGCCTTGTGGAAGTTGCCCTGGTGGAGGATCGGCGACCACGCCATGCCGCCGTTGTTCCTCATCGCGTAGAAGTTCACGCGCCACACGTCGCCCGGCTTCGGCGGGTGATTCTCGGCCTTCGCGTACGCCGTCCAGGGGATGGCGGCTTCCACGGTGTACCCGTCGATCTTGCCGTCGGCGCCCTTGTGCACGACCACGGCCGACTTGATCTTCGGCTCCCAGTCCTCGTGGCCGAAGGGCCCGTTCGGGCCGCCGTTCGGCTGCTGGAGGGTGTCGAACTGCGACTTGAAGATCTTGTTCTGCGGGTTGATCTGGAGCTCGTAGTAGTCCTTGTTGTCGCCGCTCGGATCGGGGTCGACCATCATCTCGACGGTGTCCTTCGTCCAGAGCTTCGGCTGCCCGGCCGCGGTGAAGTCGTTCGGCTGGCTCTTGGCGTCGGTGAAGCCCACGTACGCGTCCGGGTCGGTGACGGCGAACGCGACGTAGAGGTTCTTTTCGTCCCAGAGCAGCTTCACGAGGCCGCCGAGCTGCGCGCCGGGGTCGGCCTTACCGCTCCCCACGTCGACGAAAGGGCCGGTGCTCGCTGCGGCCCCCCACTCGGACTCGCTCAGCTTGCCGTCGATGGTGATGCTTGTCGCTGGCGGCGAGCTTGTTGACCGTCAGGGCGGGCACCTCGCTGTTCTGCGTGTGCGGCTCCTCGGCGGTCTTGGGCAGGACGCCCGTCTTCAGGGTGCCGACGATCGCGCTGTTGTCGCCGTCGTTCGGGCCACTGAGGACGCGAAGGCGCGCGTCGCCCTTCCACACCCCGACGTAGATCGTGACCTCGGCGCCGGAGACCTCGGACGGGACCTTGTAGGTCTGCTCGTCGACGTAGATCTTGCCCTTCTCCCAGCGCTCGGGCCCGAGCACCTGGTGCGCGCCGTTGCGCTGCTCGCGGAGCGGGCCGGTGAAGTCGAGGTTCCCCATCTTCCCGCTCCCCATGTCCTTGGTGTGCGTGAAGAGGACCCAGCCGTCTTCGAGGGTGTCGTCGCAGCGCCAGTAGTAGGTGAGCTTCGCCTCCTGGCCGGGATGCGCGACCTCGGGGTCGAACTTGTACCCGATGAGGTGGACCTTGTTCTCGAAGTTGACGTCCAGCTTGTGCGGGATGTCGGCGGGCGGCGCGTCGAGCACGTACTGCTGCAGGCGCTCCTTGTCCTCCGCGCTCACGCCCTTGCTGCCGCCGACGCAGCCGATGAAGCTCATTCCTGCGAGGAGGCCGACCACCCCGAAAACGCCCGTTCGCTGGGATCGAAGCATGGCGGGCCTTGTATCAAACATCCCGCCCGCTGGTCGAGTGCCCAGCCCGAGTGCTCAGCCGTCCGCGCTCAGCGGCGGCTCTTTTTGCGCGCGTCCTTCTCGCGCTTCCGCTGCGCTTTCTTCTGGTTCTTCTCGGCGGTCGAGAGGGGGCGCATCTTCGTCATGCTCTCGCCCGGAGGGGCCGCGCCGGGCATGCCCATGCCGGGGGGAAAGCCCATTCCAGGAAAGCCCATTCCGGGCATTCCGGGAAAGCCCATCCCGGGCATTCCGGGGAAGCCGCCCATGCCGGGCATGCCGCCCCCCTTGGCCATCTGCTGGCGGAGGTTCTTCGCCATCGCCAGGTTCTTCATGCCGGGGATCTTGCCCATCATCCCCATGTTCTGCCCGAGGCCGTCCATCATCTGCTTCATGAACAGGAACTTCTGCACGAGCTCCTGCACCTGCGTCTCGGGCTGGCCCGAGCCCTTCGAGACGCGCTGCACGCGTGACGGCTCGCGAATGAGGGCGTAGGGGTCGCGGCGCTCGAACTTCGTGAGCGACTGGATGATCGCCTCGACGCGCACGAGCTCCTTGTCGTCGATGTTGGCGCCGGGGGGCAGCATGTCGCCCATGCCCGGCATCTTGGCGATGAGGTCCTTGATGGACCCCATCTTCTGGATCATCTTCACCTGCTCGAGGAAGTCGTCGAGGGTGAACTGCCCCTCGAGCATGCGCATCGCCTTCTCGGCGGCGTCCTTCTCGTCGACGACCTCCTGGAAGTCCTTCATCAGGCCGACGACGTCGCCCATGCCGAGCACGCGGCTCGCCATGCCGTCGGCGCGGAACTCCTCGAACTTGTCGAGCGTCTCGCCGACGCCGGCGAAGCGGATGGGCGCGCCCGTCACGTCCTTCACGCTGAGCGCCGCGCCGCCGCGCGCGTCGCCGTCGAGCTTCGTGAGGACGACGCCCGTGAGGGCCAGCCGATCGTGGAAGGCCTTCGACGTCTTGACCGCGTCCTGGCCGATCATCGCGTCGATGACGAGCAGCACGTTCTGCGGCTCGACCGCCGCCTTGATCGCGTCGAGCTCCTGCATCAAGGGCTCGTCGATCGCCAGGCGGCCGGCGGTGTCGTAGACGACGACGTCGTGCTTGTTGCTCCGCGCGTGGGCGAGCGCCTGCGTGCAGATCTCGAGCGGGGTGGCGCCCGGCACGTTGAACACCGGAATGCCGATCTGCTCGCCGAGGATCTTGAGCTGCTCGACGGCGGCCGGGCGCTGCATGTCGGCGGCGACGAGGAGCGGCTTCTTGTCCTGCTTCTGGAGCCAGCGCGCGAGCTTGGCGCTCGTGGTGGTCTTTCCGGAGCCCTGGAGGCCGACCATCATGACGCCCGACGGCCGCGCGCCGAGCTCGAGCGGCGGGCCCTCTCCCGGCGACATGAAGGAGACGAGCTCGTCGTGGCAGATCTTGATGAAGACCTCGCTCGCCGAGACCTTCACCGTCTGGCCGTCCTTGCCCTTGGCGCGAACGCGGACGACCTCGCCGAGGGCCTTCTCCTTCACCTTGGCGAGGAAGCTCTTGATGACGCCGAGCTCGACGTCGGCCTCGAGCAGCGAGAGGCGCACCTCGCGAAGCGCCGAATCGACGTTTTGCTCGGTCAGCTCGGTGAGGCCCGCGAGGCGGTTGCGGGCGGCCTTGAACCCTTTGCTGAGGGCGTCGAACATGGGGTGAGCTTCGGGCTTAGCACAGGGTGCGCGCGCCTACCCGGCGGGAACGACGGCTCAGAGGTGCAGGTCGATCCGCAGGGTGGTGAGCTTTCGCTCGCAGTCGGGCATCTTCTCGTGACCCTCGCGCAAGAGCCGCGAGGCCTCGTCGAGCTTGCCGGGCAGGGCCTCCGCCTCGGGCGCGTCGACCTTCAGCTTGCCCGACTCGAGATCGGCCAGGCGAAGGGTCACCTCCTCTTTGAGCGCCAGGGCGTGCGTGGTCGCGTCGATGGCCGCCGCGCACGCTTGCTTCGCGTCGCACACGCGCGCGTCGGTGCACGCGACCGCGTCGACCGCCGCGGCCGCCGGACCGGTCTGATCGGCCGGCGCGCGCTGATAGCGCTCGACCGCCTGCACGAGCGCCCCGCCTTCGCGCCGGGCTGCGTTGCCGCACGCGAGAGCGCCGAGCACGCAGGCAGCGAGGAAGATGCCTCGCCGGCTCAGGCGGCCGGTACCTCGGTCGCGACGTCGGGCGCGACGGCGCCCTCGTCCTCGCGCACCTCGACGCGGCGCGGCCCCCGGCCGTCGAGCCAGCGATCGAGCCCCGCCTTCGCGCCGATGGAGGCGGCCGCCCCGACCATGAGGACCGCCGGCGCGGCGATGCCGCCCGTCAGCGCCACGAGGAGGATGGCCGCGGACGTCCCCGCCGCGGTCGCCGCCGCGCCTGTCGTCGCCTCGCGCGCCACGAACGCCACGGCCTGCCGCTCCGTCATCGCGCCGCGGCGGACCTTGCCGATGGCCTTCACGAACGCCCACCCGCCGTCGACGACCGCGCCGGCCCCGGCCGCGGCGCTCACGCTCCGGAGGATTTGCCGGCCCGCCGCGCGCGCTGTCTGCGCGACGAGGGCCCGGGCCGCGCCCCCCTCGAGGAGCTTCACCGAGCCGGCCCCGGACTCGAGCAGCCCGACCCCGGCGAGGACGCGCGACGTCTCTCGCTCGACCGTCGAGCGGACGGCGGTCTGCACGGCCTCGGGCAGGATGGCGCGACCGCCCGCCTCGAAGAGCGTCTGCGCGGCCGAGCGCGCGGCCGACCCCTGGACCCCCGCGATGCTGGCCCGAACCGCGTCTCGGCGCGTCACCCGGAAATGCATGGGCTCCACCCTAGCACCTGCTGCCGGTCCAGGCCGAGGGGCTACGGGCTACTGGCTACTGGCTACAGCCAGAGACCGGGGCAGACGAGGCGGCCTCGCTGCTCGCGACTCTGCCGTCTCTTCTCTCGCTCTTCGGCCTGTAGCCTGAAGTCTGTAGCCTGTAGCCGCTCGCGCCGGGTCCGCCCGGCTCAGGGGTGGTGATGGTGCTTGTGGTGCGGCTTGGGTTTCGGCTTGGCCGCGGCGGGCGCGGGGTGCGCGGTCGAGCTGGGGGGAGCGGGCTTCGGCGCGCTCGAGGCGCTGGGCTCGGGCTCGTCCTCGTCGTCGGGCTCGGCCGAGGCCGCGGCAGACGCGGACGGCGCCGGATTCTCGGACGGCAGCGGCAGGGCGGGCAGCGCGGAGGCGACGGCCGACGACAGCTCCGTGGCCGCGGACGACACCGCGTTCGCCGCCGACGACACGGCGACGGCGGCCGACGACACGGCGCTCGACGCGCCCGCGATGTCTCCCTTCAGCCGCTTCACCTCGATGCGCCCGGAGTACACGGCGAAGCCCACGACCACCGAGGCGAAGAGCAGGAAGAGGATGGCGCGCGTGGTCCCGCCGCCGCGCTTTACCCGCTCGCCGCGGCCCCACGAGGACATCGTGCGTCCTCGCTCGCCGGTCGCGAGGTTCAGCACGGGGAGGCCGCCGCCGGTCGATCTCGCCTCGACCCGGCTCTTCTCGGACCGCTCCGCGTACGTGAGCGCGCGCGGCCGCGGCTCGCCGCGGACGGTCGCCTCGATGCGCTCGAGCGAGGCGCGCGCGCGGTCGGGCGCGTACTTCACGAGCGCGCGCGCGAGCTCGAGGAGGTCGGCGCGCTTGTCCGGGTTCTTCTCGAGGCAGCGGAGGAGCGTGCGCTCGAGCTCGATCGGGATCCCTTCCCGGCGCGTGGACGGCAGCGGCGGGTCCTCGGACGCGATCATCGCGCAGACCTGCGGCAGGCTCTCGCCGCGGAACGCGGGCTTGCCCGTCACGGCTTCGTACAGCACGGCCCCGAGCGACCACACGTCGGCGCGGTGATCGACCTCCTTGGAGGATTTGAGCTGCTCGGGCGACATGTACGAGGGCGAGCCCATGATGGTCGCCGTCTGCGTGAGCGCCGGATTGACGCTGTCGCCGCCGCCGAAGGTGAGCTTCGAGATGCCGAAGTCGAGGAGCTTCACCGCCGGTGAGCCGTCGGCGCGGCGCGTGACGAAGAGGTTCGAGGGCTTGAGGTCGCGGTGCACGATGCCCGCCGCGTGCACCTCGGTGAGCGCCTCGCACGCCTGGATCGCGACCTCGCACGCCTCGTCGATGGGGAGCGCGCCCTCGCGATCGATGAGCTTCCCGAGGTCGCTGCCCTCGAGGTGCTCCATCACGATGTAGGGGACGCCGCCCTCCTCGAGGGTGCCCACGTCGTGGACGCGCGCGACGTGCTCGCTGCGGACCTTCGCCGCCACCTTGGCCTCGCGAAGGAACCGCTCGACGGCGACCTTGTTGCGCATCGCCGAGGGCAAGAGGAACTTGATCGCGACCTCTTGCTCGAGGCCGAGGTGCGTGGCCGCCACGACGAGGCCCATGCCCCCCTCCCCGAGCACCTTCTCGACGCGATACTTCCCGTCGACCACGGTCCCCGGGACCGGATCGAAGCGCGTGGTCACAGTGGGGAGGTCACCCGCCCCGTCGCGTTTCGTCGCGGAAAGCACTTGGGCGGTTGGATCTTAGCGTCATTCGTCGTCCGTCGCGCGGAGCTTCGCGAGGACCCCGAGATCCTCGAGGGTGGTCGTGTCGCCCTGCACGACCGGGGCTTGGTCTTTGTCCCCGGCCGCGCCGCTTTCCTTACCTTGGCCGGCGATCTCCTTGAGGAGGCGGCGCATGATCTTGCCGCTCCGGGTCTTCGGCAGCGCGTCGGCGAACCGAATGGTGTCGGGCCGGGCGAATTTTCCGATCTCCTTGTCGATGTGCGCCGCGAGCGCCTCTTTCAGCTCCTTGCCGGCCTTCTGCCCGGACTTGAGCGTGACGAAGGCGACGAGCGCCTGGCCTTTGAGGTCGTCGGGCCGCCCGACCGCCGCGGCCTCCGCGACCGCGGGGTGGCTCACGAGCGCGCTCTCGATCTCGGCGGTGCCGATGCGATGGCCCGCGACGTTGAGCACGTCGTCGATGCGCCCGACCACCCAGCAGTACTCGTCGGCGTCGCGGCGCGCGCCGTCGCCCGTGAAGTACGCGCCCGGAAGCACGTCCCAGTAGGTCTTCCGGAAGCGCTCGTCATCGCCCCAGAGGGTGCGCGCCATCGAGGGCCAGGGCCGCTTGATCACGAGCTTGCCGCCCTCGTCGACCCCGCAGTCTTCGCCCTGGTCCTTCACGATGCCGATCTCCACGCCGAAGAGCGGCAGCCCCGTGCTCCCCGGCTTGGCGAAGACCGCGCCCGGGAGCGTCGAGAGCATGATGCTGCCCGTCTCGGTCTGCCACCAGGTGTCGACGATGGGGCAGCGCTCGCCGCCGATCACGCGGTGGTACCACATCCACGCCTCGGGGTTGATCGGCTCGCCCACGCTGCCGAGGAGCCGGAGCGTCGACAGATCGTGCTTCTTCGGCCACTCGTCGCCGGCGCGGATGAACGCCCGAATGGCGGTGGGCGCCGTGTAGAGGACGGAGACTCCGTGCCGCTCGACGACGGCCCAGAAGCGCCCCCAGTCGGGGAAATTCGGCGCGCCCTCGTAGAGCACGCACGTGGCCCCGCACGAGAGCGGCCCGTACACGATGTAGCTGTGGCCCGTGACCCAGCCGACGTCGGCCGTGCACCAGTAGACGTCGTCGTCGCGGAGATCGAAGACGTACTTGCTCGTGACGTGCACGCCGGCGAGGTAGCCGGCGCTCGTGTGGAGCACGCCCTTCGGCTTGCCCGTCGAGCCCGACGTGTAAAGGACGAAGAGCGGGTGCTCCGCGTCGAACGCCTCGGGCTTCTTCGCGCGCGCGAGGCTCGCCTCGGAGGGCGCCTTCGCGAGCCAGTCGTCCCAGAAGACGTCGCGCCCACCCGTCATGCGGGTGACGAGGGCGCCGCCCGGCGCGTCCCCCTGCCGGTCGCCCACGCGCCGCACGACGACGACGTGCTGGACGCAGGGCGCCTGCGCGACGGCGTCGTCGGCCATCTTCTTGAGCGGCACGATGCTGCCGCGGCGCCACGCGCCGTCTTGCGTGAGGAGGACCTTGGCGCCCAGGTCGTTGATGCGGTCGCGGAGCGCCTCGGCGCTGAAGCCGCCGAAGACGACGGAGTGCGTCGCGCCGATGCGCGCGCACGCCAGCATGGCGATCGACGGCCTCGGGGACCATCCCCATGTAGATCGCCACGCGGTCGCCCGCCGCGACGCCGAGGTCCGCGAGCGCCGCCGCCGCGCGGACGACCTCCCGGTGAAGCTCGAAGTAGGTGAGCGTGCGCGTGTCGCCCGGCTCGCCCTCCCAGACGAGGGCGGCCTTCGTGCGGTGCGCGCTTTTGAGGTGGCGATCGAGGCAGCTCTCGCTCACGTTGAGCTTTGCGCCCACGAAGAAGCGGGCGTGCGGGAGCTCCCACTCGAGGAACGTCTTCCAGGGCGCGCGCCAAACGAGATCGGCGGTCTGCTCGCGCCAGAAGAGCTCGGGCTCCTCGAGCGACTGCCGGTGCATCGCGGCGTACGCGTGGTGCGAGGCGACCCGCGCACGGTTGGCGAAGGCGGCGCTGGGGTGCAGCCTTCGCTCTTCCTTCAGCCGCGACTCGATGCGATCGGACATGCCCTTCCTCCGTACCTGTACCTGCGCGGCGAGCCTACCACCGGCAAGCGCGCTCCTCTCGTTCGCCACGGTTCGCCGCCCCGCCGCCGCCGCGCGACCCGCAACCGTTTCATGGTGCAGCAAACTTTGTGGGGTTGGCCGGGACCCGGGTCCCCGGTTGGCGGTCCCCCGGCGCCGTATCTATCGAAAAGACCTGGGAATGGCCTCGTGCTTCCGGCAAGGTATGGCAATTGCTGTCCAGACGGGTTGGTATGGTGTACGCGCCGAAGGCGGGGAGTGCGTCGATGCGACGGCATCGCTCGTCGTGGACGCTGATCGCGCTGGGGCTCACGGCGCTCTTGGCGGTCTGGATCCCGCTGGGGCTGGCGGGGTGCTCGAAGAGCGCCGACCAGGCTCCGGGCCTCGGCAACACCACCCAGGAGGCCGGCAGCGGCGCGTCCTGCCAGTTCCCGGGGCCGGGCTGCGCGTGTAGCGCCCCCGGCACCACGATGTCGTGCAAGGAGTGGGAGCTGCGCTCCGGCAACTACGTCACCTGCCGCGAAGGCGCGATGCTCTGCCAGCAGAGCGGCGTGTGGAGCCCGTGCGCCGATCCCGGCACGCTGAGCGCGAACGCCAGCACCGACAGCCTGAGCCTCGGCGGCATCCGCGCGCAGACGGGCAGCATCTCGCTCACCGGCATCACCGCCCAGAGCTTCGGCACCAACGCGAACTGCGGCGGCGACGGCGGCGACGCCGACCCGTGCGATCCGAGCGACACCTTCGACACCGACTCGGGCGCCTTCGTCGGCTGCAACCAGGTCACCGACGACCCCAGCGGCATCGACGCCGCGCCCCGCTTCGTCATCACCGACGCGGGCCTCACGCCGCTGCCCGACCTCACCTCCGAGGCCGGCATCACGTGCACCGGCCTGGCGGTCTCGCCGCCGACGATGAACCTCACGGTCACGTCGTTCGACCCGATCACGACGACGCCGGCGATGGCCGACTTCACGGCCGCCTACACGCCGGCCGCTTGCTACTCGGGCCTCGCGAACGCGGCGTGGTCGATCGACCGCACGGACCTGGGCGCCATCTCCAACGGCAACCTCACGCTCGTCAGCGGCGTCGCCGGCCCGATCAACGTCTCGGGGTACGCCACGGGCTTCCAGGCCACCGCCCTCGTCAACGTGACGACGAACGTCCTCGACACGAGCCAGGTCACCCCGGCGGTGGCCGCGCAGTTCACGGGCGCCCCCGCCGCCGCCGACAGCATCAACTGGCTCTACCCGTACAGCAACACGGTCTTCCCGCGCTCCGTCGCGGCGCCGATCGTCCAGTACGACAACAAGGGCGTCGCCGCGTCGTCGGTGAAGGTGTCGATCGTCTATCCGGCGACGGGCGCGCCGATCTTCACCGACTCGGTCATCGTCCCCGAGTCGAACCCGCCGCAGGTGCAGATCGACCAGGCGGGCTGGGGCTACTTCGACGAGACGGCCGCCGGGCAGGACGCGCTCATCACGGTGCAGCGCGTGGTCGGCGGCGTGCTCCTCGAGCCCAACTCGCTGACGATCCACTTCGCCACCTCGCCGCTCCGCGGCAACATCTTCTACACCGAGTACGACAACACGGCGTGGACCGCGACGGTCAAGAGCATCCAGCCGGGCGGCACCACCCCCGCCGAGGTCGCGCTCCCGGGCTCGGGCTGCAACCCGTGCCACTCGCTCTCGGCGAACGGCACGACGCTCGTCACCTCGAACTGGGGCAATAACAACACCAGCGTCGCCCGCGTGAACGGGGACGGCACCCTCACGGGCCTCGGCAACATGTGGAACCAGCCGAGCCCGCCCGCGCAAGACTCGCGCGGCTTCGCGTACTCGGCCATCAGCGCGGACGGCGCGTACGCGCTCCAGGGCTCCAACTGGTGGGGCAACACCGTCGAGCCGGGCTCCTCGAACCAGCAGGCTTCGGCGCCGCACAACAACGGCTCCGGCCTCACCGGCCAGTACTACGCGAACCTCACCCAGACCGGGACGCCCGCCACCACGACGACGGACACCACGATCGACTTCGACTGGGGCGGCACGTCGCCGCAGACCGGCATCTCCGCCGGCTCGTCGTACTCGGTCGTGTGGTCGGGGTACGTGCAGGCGATCTTCAGCGAGACCTACACGTTCGACGTCGAGTCGAGCGACGGCGTCATCCTGAGCGTCGGCGGCAACACGCTGATCAACGCGCTGGGCCCGCAGACCGACCAGCACAAGACGGCCACGCTCGCGATGACCGCGGGCCAGAAGGTGCCGATCACCCTCACGTACGAGAACGTGTCGGGCGACGCGCAGGTGCACCTCCGGTGGAGCAGCCCGAGCCAGCCCTACCAGATCATCGCGGAGACGCAGCTCTATCCGTCCGCCGCCGCCCAGCAGGACGGCCTCTACGGCGCCTACTACGACAACATCACGAACCCGCAGGTCGTCTTCCCCGCGGTGGGCGCCACGCCGACGAACGCGCGCGTCGATCCGGGCGTCGCGTTCCAGTGGAACGGCGCGTCGCCGATCTCGGGCGTCGCGGGGGACAACTTCGGCGCGCGGTGGACGGGCAACGTCACGATCCCGTGCACCGGCAGCTACACCTTCTGCGTCACGGGCGACGACGGCGTGCGCCTGTGGCTCGACGGCGCGCTCGTCGCCGACGGCTGGTTCTACCAGGGCCAGACGCAGTACTGCGCGCCGGCGACGAACTACACCGCCGCGTCGTCCCACGCGATCCGCATGGACTACTTCCAGGGCGGCGGCGGCGCGGTGGCCGGCCTGTCGTGGGCGGCCGCGTGCATGGGCACCGCGTCGCAGACGCAGATTCCGGCGACGAACCTCACGCCGTCGCAGACGGTGCCGCCGCCGACCAACGGCCTCACGGGCACGTACTACGACAGCCTGACCTTCAGCGGTCCGTCGACCACCGAGATCGACTCGCCCATCGACTTCAACTGGAACGGCCAGTCCCCGGTCGCGAACGTCGGCGGCGACAACTGGACGGCCGAGTGGACGGGCCAGGTCCAGATCCCGTGCGACGGCAGCTACGCGTTCTGCGTCGTCGGCGACGACGGCGTGCGCCTCTGGATTGACGGCGCGCTCGTCGACGACGGCTGGGTCGCGCAAGGGCCCACGAGCTACTGCAACAGCGTGAGCGGCGGCGCCGGCATCACCGAGGCGGCCGGCTCGATGCACGACGTCAAGATGGACTACTTCCAGGAGGGCGGCGGCTCGGTCGCGCAGCTCCAGTGGGTGTCCACGTGCATCGGCGGCGGCCAGCAAGATATCCCGACGGCCGACCTCTTCCCGACGGGCGACCAGGGCACGGGCGGGTACGACATCCCGTTCCACAACGCGGGCGACCTCGGCACGGGCGCGGGCTACTCGATCCTCCAGCTTCCGACGGCGGTGAACGGCTCTCCGATCGACGTCACCGGCGCCAACTCGTGGGGCCTCGGCACGACGGCGATGATGGTCCCGGCCTTCTCGCCCGACAACACGAAGCTCGTCTTCGTCGACGGCGACACCACGGGCGGCGCGAGCTGGCGCCAGGGCCTCTCGTTCTTCAACTTCAACGAGGCCGCGCAGTCGTTCTCCGGCCGCACGAACGTGGTCAACACGCTCAAGTCGGGCCTCGTCATCCGCTGGCCGACCGTGGAGACCGACTCGCGCTCGGTCATCTACCAGACCAACCCGACCTCGCAGGACGACATCGCGAGCTACGCCCAGTACGGCGGCATGCTCCCGTCGGGGTACAGCACGATCCCCGGCCAGCTCTACTCGGTCGACATGCTGAGCTCGAACCCGACGCCCGTCTCGCTCGACAAGCTGAACGCGGGCCTCGGCACCGATTCGAACCTCAGCTACCAGCCCACCATGCTGCCCGTCGCGGCGGGCGGGTACCGCTGGACGGTGTTCACCAGCGATTGGCAGTACGGCAACACGCAGAACGTCGTGGGCTCCGGCATCGAGCCCACGACGCAGCTCTGGGTCGGCGCCCTCGACGACGCCACGAGCGCGACCGTCGACCGCAGCCACCCGCCCTTCCGCCTCTCGAACCAGACCCCGGGCGACAACGGCGGGCGTATCCGCAACGAGCGCGCGTACTGGGTGCTCGACGCCTGCAAGCCGTCCCTCTCGAACCTGAACCCGCCGTCGGGCGGGACGCCGCCCGCCTTCACGTGGACCGACATGGACATCGGGAGCCCCGGAGTGGCCGGCAGCGCGATGGCGATGGGCACGGAGATCCAGATGACGGGCGGCGGCTCCGACATCTGGAACAACTCGGACCAGTTCAACTACGCGTACATGCCGGTGTCCGGCGACTTCGTCTTCGTCGCCCGGGTCGACAGCATCACGGAGGCCGACGTCTGGTCGAAGGCCGGCATCATGCTGCGCGACTCGCTCGACGCGGACGCCGTGTTCGCGCACATGATGATCAGCGCGGGGGGCGACTCGGGCCTCCAGTGGCGCACGGGCACGAGCCAGGGTTGCAACTGGACGCAGGGCCCGAGCGAGAGCACCCCCGTCTGGATCCGCCTGTCGCGCGCGAGCGGCGTCGTGAACGGCGACGTCTCCACCGACGGCGTGACCTGGACCAACACGGGCACGCTGACGCCGGCCATCGGCGACAGCGCGTACATCGGCCTGGCGGTCACCGCGCACAACAACGCCCTGAGCTCGACCGCCGTCTTCGACAACGTCGGGTTCGTGGCCGCGACGCCGGCCGACCCGCGCCCCGCCTCGCTGTGCCAGGACGACCAGGACTGCTGCGGCGCGCTCACCACGCCCGCGACGGCGGCCTGCCAGGTCGACGTGCCCATCGAGACGACCCCGCTCAAGCACTGCCTGCTCCTCTCGAGCAACACGTGCGTCGCCCTCGGCGACGCGTGCGCGTCCGACGCCGACTGCTGCGGCTTCCCGACGAACCACTGCGACACGACGGGCAAGTGCGCCGTGCCCCCTCCCCCCTTCCCGTACAAGGACGCGGTCTTCTCGCGCGACTACACGGGGAGCTGCCCGGCGACGTACCAGCCCATCTGGCGGAACTTCTTCTGGCAGGCCAATACGCCGGGCGACTCCGACATCCAGTTCTCGGTCGCCACCGCGCAGACCGAGGCCGACCTGCCGGCGACCATCAGCGCCATGGGCGTCGTCCCGCTCGCGAAGGCGCCCTCGCCGATGACCTACTCGGGCTACGCGGCGGCCAACGTCGGCGACGCGCTCAAGGCCGGCGGGCAGCTCGCCACGGGCAACTACGTGCGCGTGTACATGGACTTCCAGCCGAGCACGGACGACACGCAGGTCGCCACGCTCCAGAATTGGTACATCCAGTACGACTGCGTCGCAGCGGAATGATGAGAAGAACCTACTTCACGATCGTCGCGCTCGCCGGCTGGGCCGCGAGCGCAGCGTGCAGCAGCGGGTCGTCGGGCCCGCCCACGAAGGACGTCGGCAGTTCGGGCTCGAGCACCGGCTCCGGCAGCGGGAGCTCGGGCGGCGGATCCGGCTCCGGCTCGGAGAGCGAGGCCAGCACGGGGAGCGGCAGCGGCGGCGCGGACGGCGAGGCGCCCGACGGCGAGGCGCTCCCGCAAGACGCGTCGACGATCCCCGACGCGTTCCCCGACGTGCAGACGGCCGTGCCCAGCGACGCGGCGATGGCGGAGCCCACGTGCCCCGTCGGCATGACGTTCGGCACCCCGTCGCCCGTGGCGGGGGTCGCCACGTTCATGACCGCGTCCGCGCCGCTCGTCACCATGACGAGCGACGAGCTCACGATCGCGTGGGTGCTCGACGCGGGCGGCGGCAAGGGCAGCGTGTTCATCACCGACCGCGCGACCACGGGTGACTCGTTCGCTGCGCCCACCGCCGTGCCCACGACCGGCTCCACGCTGATGTTCGAGGGCGGCCTGCCCGTCGACGGGGGCGACGCCTACTTCGCGTTCGATCGCGTCGCGCTCAGCTCCAACGGGCTCACGGTCATCGGCGTGTCGGACGATCTCCGGCACTTCGGCTCGGTCACGCGCCTGGCCCGCGGGGTGAACGGCACCTTCGAAAACCTCACCGAGGCCCCCTACGTCTCGCTGACGAACAGCCTCATGATGGCGAGCGAGAAGCTCGGCGACCCCACCCTCGCGCCGACGGACCTCGACCTCGTCTATTCGCACTACGGCGCGAACGCCATGCTCTCGGTCTACGAGACCACGCGCGTGGCCATCAGCAGCAACTGGCAGCCTGGGTCCGGCGACAACGGCACCGCGCTGCAGGAGAGCGGCGGCCTGCGCAAGCACCCGACGTCGCTCGCCGCGGACCGCCTCACCCTCTTCTACTGGGACGACGGGACGCAGCAGGGCTTCTACTCTCTCCGCTCGCCCGCGAGCGTGAGCTTCACCATCGGCACGGCGCTCGGCAGCGCGTACATGTCGCCGCAGATCAACGCCGACTGCACGCGGCTCTACTACGTCACGCCCGGCGGCGGCGGCTGGCAGCTCGTCTCCGCGGCGCGGAACTGAGCTACTGGAACGAGCCGGTCGTCAGGCAGGCGCCGGCGTTGCTGATCTCCGTGAGCTCGTAGCAGGTCAGCCCGTCGAGAGCCTCCTCGCACGAGGAGACGGTCGAGTCGCTGACCGTCGCCGTCGCGTCGCACGCGCTGCCGACGCAGCACGACGCCCGGTCGTTGTCGACGCACTGCTGCACGTTCTGCATGATCCCGCACTGGGTCGACGTGTCGTTGCAGAACTCGGCGTTGATGGCGTCGCACTGATCGCCGACGGTCTCGGTGCCGGTGACCGTGCCGCCGCCGCCCGACCCGCTGCTGCTGGAGTCGTCGCCGGGCTGGATCGTGCACGCCGCCACGAGGCACGCGAACGCGGCGCACACGATCCCGACGGTTGCCCTCATTGGTCTTTGGAGGCGCCGCGCGTCAGTGGCCGGCCGGCTTGGCCAGCGCTTCGCGCATGATCTTCACGCGCTCTTGCGAGACCTCGCGGTGCAGGTCGAGCACCTTCGGAAGGCTCGGGCCGAGCGTCTTGAAGAACTCGCCGATCGAATCGAGCTCGGTCGTCCACTCGTCGAGGTCGATGTGCGTCGCCTCGTCGACCTGGTCGCTCGGGATGTCGAGGCCGGAGAGATCGAGGTCGCCCGCCTTGGGCACCCAGCCGAACGGCGTCTCCTGGCCGCCGACCCGGAGCCGGGCGCGGTCGACGATCCACTTGAGGACGCGCATGTTCTCGCCGTAGCCCGGCCAGAGGAACTTGCCGTTCTGGCCCTTGCGGAACCAGTTCACGAGGAACATCTTCGGCGGGTTGACCATCTTCGACTGCATGCCGAGCCAGTGCGCGAAGTACTGGCCCATGTTGTAGCCGCAGAAGGGCAGCATCGCGAACGGGTCGCGCCGCACGACGCCCACCTTGCCGGTGGCCGCGGCGGTCGTCTCGCTGCCGAGGGTCGCGCCGAAGAAGACGCCGTTCATCCAGTTGAACGCCTGCATGACGAGCGGGATGGTCGTCGCGCGGCGGCCGCCGAACACGATGGCGCTGATGGGGACGCCCTCGGGGTCGTCGACGAACTTGCTGAGCGCCGGGTTGTTCGTCGCGGGCGACGTGAAGCGCGCGTTCGGGTGCGCGGCCTTCTCGGTCGAGCCCTTCTTCCACGGCTTGCCCGTCCAGTCGGTGAGCTCCTCGGGCGTCTCGCCGTCGATGCCCTCCCACCAGACCGTGTTGTCCTTGGTGAGCGCGACGTTCGTGAAGATGGTGTCGTGCGAGACCGTCTTCATCGCGTTCGGGTTCGTGCTGGCGTTCGTGCCCGGCGCGACGCCGAAGTACCCGTTCTCGGGGTTGACCGCGTAGAGCCGCCCGTCGGCGCCCACGCGCATCCACGCGATGTCGTCGCCGACCGTCCAGATCTTCCAGCCCTTGAAGCGGTTGGGCGGGATCATCATGGCGAAGTTCGTCTTGCCGCACGCGCTCGGGAAGGCCGCGGCGACGTACGTCATCTCGCCCTCGGGCGACTCGACGCCGAGGATGAGCATGTGCTCGGCGAGCCAGCCCTCGCTCTTGCCGAGGTAGCTGCCGATGCGGAGGGCGAGGCACTTCTTGCCGAGGAGGACGTTGCCGCCGTAGCCGCTGCCCACGCTCCAGATCGTGTTGTCTTGCGGGAAGTGGCAGATGAAGCGGCGCTCGGGGTTGACGTCGAGCGTGGAGTGGAGGCCGCGATTGAAGTCGTTGGAGCTGCCGAGCATGTTCAGCGCGGCGCGGCCCATGCGCGTCATGATGCGCATGTTGAGGACGACGTACGCGCTGTCCGTGAGCTCCACCCCGATCTTCGAGTGGGCCGAGCCGATGGGGCCCATGACGTACGGGATCACGTACATCGTGCGGCCCTTCATCGAGCCGTCGAACAGGGCGCCGAGCTTCTTGTAAGCCTCGTCGGGCGCCATCCAGTTGTTCGTGGGGCCTGCCTCGTCCTTGGTCGGCGTGCAGATGAAGGTGAGCTGCTCGACGCGCGCGACGTCGTTCGGGTTGCTGCGACTCAGGTAGGAACCGGGGTGCTTCTGCGCGTTCAAGGGCATCAGAATGCCCTTGGCGACCGTCTCCTCGGTCAGCCGGTGCTTCTCTTCTTCCGAGCCGTCGCACCACACGATGCGATCGGGCTTCGTGAGCTGGGCCATCTCTTCGACCCAGTCGAGGAGGTGCTGGTTCTTCGTGAGTGGCTTGCCAGCTCCATCAGTCGGCGTCTGCATTTCTTCGGGCTCCTTCGGTACCGCCAAACAAGAGTCTACCGTTGCCTCTACCTCCATTCACGTGCAAGTGCACCTACTAGTCCATTCATTGGCGCCAATCTTTCGGCCTCGAGCGCGCGGGGAGCTTATTTTTGGCGGGCCCTCGCGATCGATCGAGCTCGCCTCGGCCTGCCGAGAAGCGCATTTTGCCCCGGCCTGCTCGCGCCTCATTTTTGGTCGCCGGCGCGCAGCATTTGCGTGTTTTTTCGGAAGGTGGCAGCACCATGCGATCGAACCTGATGCGACGCGTCGGAGTGCTCTTGTCGGCGGCTCTTCCGCTCGTCGTTAGCGCCAGCGTCGGCATCGGCGGCTGCGCGGCGAGCTCGACGGCCGGGCCGCGGGGGCCGTCGGCACGAGCCGGCGCGGCCGCTCCGGATGGCGGCGGCACCTCGGCGACCGCTGGCTCGCCCGGAGGCCCGGCGGCGGCATCGGCCGCTCCCGCCGCGGTGGTCGTCCCGTCTCCCCCGCCCCGGGACGACGGGAGCGCCGCCAAGGCGGGAGGCGGAGGCCTCGAGCACGCCGCGGCCCTCGAGGAGCTGAAGGTCGCCCGGCTCGAGTGGCGCGACGACCGGCAGTCGAGCCTGCGTACGCTCCTCCCCGACGCGCGCGACTGGCTTCGCGTGAAGTTCTGGAGCGTCAAGAGCCTGGTCGGCTTTCGCTACGGCAAGAACCACCACGCCATCGTCGGCGGCTTCGTGATGCACGTGCCCAACGAGACCGCGCCGAGCGCGTGCGGCAAGGCGTTCGAAGCCTGGGCCGCGCCCTTCATCGAGGCCTTCGAGGTCGAGGTCGCGCACGACCCGCCCGCGGCCTTCCCGTGGCAGGGGAAGATCGTCGAGGTCGACTCCCTCGTCGCGACGACCGCGACCCTCGGGGACCGTGACCAGTACGCGGCGGCCTACGGCGCCTACCCTGCGTGGCCAGGCGCGTGCCTCATCTTCGGGGTGGCCGTGCCCGCGAGGGGCGAGCTCGATCGCGCGAAGGCCGTGCGTGACCGCTTCATCGACGACGTGCTTCCCAGGCTTCAGGTGACGTCGAAGACGGAGCCGAAGGAGGAGTACTAATCACGGGAGGGGCGCGGCCGTCCGGCTCGGGGACGTTGCCCTCCACGCTCATGGGCTCAGGTCCTCCGGCGTCGAGTCATGCCTTCGCGGATGAGGGGCGTGCCCACGTGGCGGACCGAGACATCGCTCGAGACGACCGAGGCGTCGGTCGCGACGACAGCCGTACCGGTCGAGATGACCGACGCGCCGCTCACGATGACGGGCGCACCGCTCGCGAACACGGGGGCACGGGTCGAACGCAGGCACGCGTCCCTCGGGCGGAGAGACGCGCCCGTCGAGCTCAGAGGCGCGCCCCTCCCCCGGAGAGATGCGCGCCTCGCGAAGAAAGACTCCTCCATCGAGCTCAGAGATGCGCCCTTCCCGCAGAGAGATGCACGCCTCGCGAAGAAGGACGCGCCCCTCGAGCTCGGAGATGCGCGCCTCGCGAAGAAGGACGCGCCCCTCGAGCTCGGAGATGCACGCCTCGCGGCCCCCTACGGGACGTGCCGCGCGAGATCGCGGAGCGCCGCGAAGACGTGCTCCACCTGCGGCACGCTCGCGCGCTCGAGCGCGTCGGCGAGGCCCACGCCGGGGATGTGGGCGCCCGCGAGCAGCTTGGGGGGCGCCTCGAGCTCGTAGAAGAGCTCCTCGACTGTGCGGCGAAGGAGGTGCTCGCCGAAATTCGTGACCTCGGTGTCTTCGTTGAGGAAGAGCACGCGCCGCGTCTTCTTCACGCTGGCCTCGATCGCGTCCCAGTCGTAGGGCGACAGCGAGCGCAGGTCGACGATCTCCACGTCGACGGGCGCGTCGGCCCGGGCGAGCTGCTCCGCCGCCTGCGCGGCCACGGCCACCATGCGGCCGTACGTCACCACGCTGACGTGCTTGCCGTCGCGGACGACGCGCGCCTGCCCGATCGGGACCAGGTAGTCCTTCACGTCGGGCCACTCGGGCCGCCACTTGCTGCGGTCGCCGAGGGGCGCGTCGATCATCTTCGAGAGGAGCCGCTCGTCTTCGGGCTCGCCGGGGATGCGCTCGTTCGGCCCGGCCTTCGCGCGGAGGAGCGCCTTCGGGGCGAGGTACATCACCGGGTTGGGGTCGAGCACGGCCGAGAGCATCAGGCCGTACGCGTCGAGCGGGTTGCTCGGCATGACGATCTTCCAGCCGGGGACGCGCGTGGCCTGCGCGTCGAACGAGTGCGAGTGGTAGATGCTCCCGCGGATGCCGCTGCCGACGGGGGTCATGAGCACCATCGGGCAGTTCCAGTCGCCCGCCGACGACCAGCACATGCCGCCCGCCAGCTTGAGCAGGTCGACCATGTTGAACGCGTAGTCGCAGAACTGAATCTCCGCGACGGGCCGCTGCCCGGCCATCGCGAGGCCGATGGCCGTGCCGACGATGCCGCGCTCGTCGAGCGGCGAGTTCCAGGCGGTCTTGAGCCCCTGCGTCTGCGTGAAGACGCCGCCGAGCGGCGGACCCACGTCCTGCCCGAACACGTCGGTGACGCCGAACCGCTCCTCGGCCACGTGGAGAGCCAGGCGGATGGCCTGGACGACCGTCGCCATCTCAGTGCACTCCGTTGCGCGGGCGCGCGTTCTCCGGCTGGGCCTTCTCGTGCACGAGGTCGCGCTCGGCGAAGACGTGCTTGCGGACGTCTTCACCCCTCGGCTGCGGCTCCTCGCGCACGCGCTTGCTCGCCTCGAGGAGCTGCTGCGTGTAGCGGGCGCGCAGCTCGTCCATCTGGTCGCGGCTCAGGATGCGCCGCTCCTCGAGCTTCTTCTCGAAGAGCGCGAGGCAGTCGACCTCCTCGGGGACGAAGTTGGCGCCCGACGCCGACGAGTGCCCGTAGAGGCGCGAGACCATGACCTCGAGCAAGAACGGCCGGCGCTCGACGCGCACGTACTCCATCGCGCGCTTGAGCTCCCGGTAGCAGGTCTCGGCGTCGTTGCCGTCGACCGTCGCGTTCTTGATGCCGAAGACGGTGCCGCGATCGGCGATGCGCTTCTCGCCGTGCTGCTCGGCCGCGGGCGTGGAGATGCCCCACTGGTTGTTGGCGACGATCATGAGGCACGGCAGCTCGCGCCGCGGGAGCGAGCACCAGACGAGGCACGTGGAGAAGTCGCCCTCGGCGGTGCCGGCGTCGCCGCCCTGCACGATCGTGATGGCGCTGCCGCCCGCGCGCTTGTTGGCCATCGCGGTGCCCGGCGCCATCGAGAACTGCACCTCGATGGGCGACGAGACCGGGATGACGTTCCAGCGGCGCACCGAGTAGTGGTTGCAGAAGTTCCGGCCGGCCGAGTACGGGTCGGTGGCCGTGTTCTTCATCTGCCGGAGCGTGTCGGCCGGGTCGGCCCCCATCGCGAGGAGCGTGGCGGTCGAGCGGTAGTGCAGGTGCAGATAGTCGTGGTCGGGCCCCTGCCCCTTGTGGACGAGGAGGCCGAGCGACGCGTTGAGCGCCTCTTCCCCGGGGCCCCCGACCCAGAAGAAGCCGTCTCCCTGCTTGTTCATGCGGATCAGCCGCTCTTCCATGCAGCGCGCGAGGAGCATGCGGTCGTAGAGACGCGCGAGGAGCTCCGGTGCGAGGACGCTTTCGTCGCCGGCGGGGGCCCGGGAAGTCGTCGTGGTCACAATACAGTCTCTTAGCGCGTGCTTGCGTTCCTCGGAAGGCTCGGATGTGCTTCCCCCGCCGTTGTTGCAACGCGTCAGCGCCGCGCCGCGATCGGCGCGCATCTCCGGCGCCGTGGTCGTCGGCCGCCCCCGTCGGCGCGCCGGAAGTTGGCTGGCTCGGCGCGAGGTCGCGCTTGACACCTCGAGCGACCGCCGCCATCTTGGGCGCTCTACCCATCCGCCCATCTTGATATGGCAATGGACCTCTCGGGCTACGTCGGCACCCTGAACCTCCTCGGCGACGAGAGCCGCATCCGGCTCTGCGCGCTCCTCCGCGAGCGGGAGCTCAGCGTGGGCGACCTCGTGCGCGTCACGGGCATCTCGCAGTCGCGGGTGTCCACGCACCTGGCTCGGCTGCGGGAGGGCGGGTTCGTCCGCGACCGCCGCGACGGCCAGTACGCCTACTACGCGCTCGCGTCCGACGCGCTGCCGGCCACGACCCGGGCGCTCCTCGACGAGGCGGCCTCGACCGACGACCCCACCCTGGAGGGCGACCGCAAGCGCCTCTCGGAGCTCGACGCCGAGCGGCGGGGCGAGCTCCCCGAGTCGTTCGCGGGCGCGATGGACCGGCACTACTCGCCCGGGCGCACCTGGCAGTCGTTCGTGGTCGGGCTGGCGGCCCTGCTCCGGCTCGGCGACGTGCTCGACGTCGGCTCGGGCGACGGCTCGGCGGCGAGCTTCGTGGCGCCGTACTGCAAGTCGCTCACGTGCGTCGACACGAGCGCCCGCATGGTGGAGGCGGCGCGCGAGCGGCTGGCGAAGCACCCGCACGCCGAGGTCTCCGTGGCCGACGGCGAGGCGCTGCCGATGCGCGCCGCGTCGTTCGACACGGTCATTCTCTTTCACACGCTCACCTACGCCGAGCACCCGCCGCGCGTCGTCGAGGAGTGCGCGCGCGTGCTCCGGCCCGGCGGGCGCCTCGTCGTGCTGACGCTCGCGCAGCACGAGCAGCACGAGCTCACCGCCCCCTACGGCGAGCGGCACGCGGGCTTCTCGCCCCGCGGGCTCCGCGCCGCGCTCTCCCGCGCCGGGCTCGACGTCACGTTCGCCGACGTCGCCGCGCGCGAGGCGAAGAAGCCGCACTTCGAGGTCGTGCTGGCCGTCGGCGAAAAGCGCCCCACGGCCGCCCGACCGCGACTGTCAAAGCACCCCAGGACCTCCGAATGACCGAACCGGAACAGCACCCGCTCCGCAAGCTCCTCCGCGAACGCATCGCCGTGATCGACGGCGCGATGGGGACGACCATCCGCACGTACGGCATGAAGGAGGCCGACATCCGCGGCACGCGCTTCGGCGACTCGAAGAAGGACCTCCTCAACAACGGCGACCTCTTCTCGCTCACGCAGCCGGCGATGATTGGCGAGATTCACCGGCGCTTCCTCGAGGCGGGCGCCGACATCATCGAGACGAACACGTTCGGCGCGACGAGCATCTCGCAGAGCGAGTTCTTCGTCGACGACCCGCGCGAGACGGGCGGCCGCAAGGACCCGGCCTTCTACCAGAAGATCATCGAAGACCGCTTCCTCAACGACCTCGCGTGGGAGATCAACGAGACCTCCGCGCGGCAGTGCCGCGAGTGGGCCGAGCGCGTGGGCAGCGCCGACGGGCGCCGCCGCTTCGTGGCGGGCGCGATCGGCCCCCTCACCGTCTCGCTCTCGAACTCGCCCGACGCGGACGACGCCGGCTTTCGCGTGGTGACCTTCGACCAGGTGAAGGACGCGTACGTGCACCAGGTGCGCGCGCTCATCGCGGGCGGCTCGGACCTGCTGCTCGTCGAGACCATCTTCGACTCGCTCAACGCGAAGGCGGCGCTCGTCGCCATCGACGAGGTCTTCGCGAAGGACGGCAAGCGCCTGCCCGTCATGGTCTCGGCGGCGGTGGGGCGCGGCGGCGAGACGATGATCTCGGCGCAGACGGTGGCGGCGCTGTGGAACGCCGTGGAGCACGCGAGGCCGCTGTCGATCGGGCTGAACTGCTCGCTCGGCCCGGACCTGATGCGGCCCTTCCTCTCCGAGCTCGCCGAGAAGTCGACGGCGGCGGTCTCCTGCTACCCGAACGCGGGCCTGCCCAACCCGCTCTCGCCCACCGGCTTCGACCTCGAGCCAGCCGACATGGGCCGCTACCTCGGCGACTTCGCGGCCGCGGGCCTCCTGAACATCGCGGGCGGCTGCTGCGGCAACACGCCCGACCACATCGCGGCCGTCGCGAAGGCGGTCGAAGGCAAGGCCCCGCGCCCGCTGCCCGAGGAGCCGAGCGGGCACCCGCGCGAGCCCGGCGTCCCCTCGGTGAGCGCCGAGCCGAGCGCGCCCTTCCCGCCCATGCGGCCGCTCCGCCTCTCGGGGTCGCAGCCGTTCGTGCAGCAGCCCGGCGTCTACATGATGATCGGCGAGCGCACGAACGTCGCCGGCTCGCCCAAGTTCGCGAAGCTCGTGAAGGAGGGCAAGTTCGAGGAGGCGGTGGCGGTCGCCCGCCAGCAGGTCGACAACGGCGCCAACGTCATCGACATCTGCATGGACGAGGGGATGATCGACGGCGTCGCCGCGATGACCCGGTTCCTGCTCCTCCTCGGGAGCGAGCCCGAGGTCGCGAAGGCGCCCTTCATGGTCGACTCCTCGAAGTGGGAGGTCATCGAGGCCGGGCTCAAGTGCCTGCAGGGCAAGGGCATCGTGAACTCGATCTCGCTGAAGGAAGGCGAGGAGAAGTTCAAGGAGCGCGCGCGCACGATCCTGCGCTACGGCGCGGCGACCGTCGTCATGGCGTTCGACGAGAAGGGCCAGGCCGCGACCTTCGAAGAGAAGATCCGCATCTGCGCCCGCGCGTACCGAATCCTCGTGGAGGAGGTCGGCTTCCCCCCCGAGGACATCATCTTCGACCCGAACGTCCTGACGGTGGCGACCGGCATCGAGGAGCACAACACCTACGCGGTCGACTTCATCGAGGCCACGCGCTGGATCAAGGCGAACCTGCCGCACGCGAAGGTGAGCGGCGGCGTGTCGAACATCTCGTTCAGCTTCCGCGGCAACAACGTCGTCCGCGAGGCGATGCACTCGGCCTTCCTCTTCCACGCCATCCGCGCCGGCATGGACATGGGGATCGTGAACGCCGGCATGCTCGAGGTGTACGAGGAGATCAAGCCCGAGCTCCGCGAGCTCGTCGAGGACGTGCTGCTGAACCGGCGGCCCGACTCGACGGAGCGCCTCGTCGACTACGGCGAGAAGATCAAGGCGGCCGCCCAGGGCGCGGCCGGCGCCGCGGCGGCGAAGAAGGAAGAGGAGTGGCGGCACGGCACGGTCGAGGAGCGGCTGTCGCACTCGCTCGTGAAGGGCATCGACGCGTACATCGACATCGACACCGAGGAGGCGCGCGCGAAGCTCGGGCGCCCGCTCGCGGTGATCGAGGGCCCGCTGATGGACGGCATGAGCGTGGTCGGCGACCTGTTCGGGGCGGGCAAGATGTTCCTCCCGCAGGTCGTGAAGTCGGCGCGCGTGATGAAGAAGGCGGTGGCCTACCTCACGCCGTACATGGAGGCCGAGAAGGCCGAGATGGCGGCCGCCGGCCGGACCGTGAAGGCGCAGGGGAAGATCGTGCTCGCCACCGTGAAGGGCGACGTGCACGACATCGGCAAGAACATCGTGGGCGTGGTGCTCGCGTGCAACAACTTCGAGGTCATCGACATGGGCGTCATGGTCCCGTGCGAGAAGATCCTCGAGCGCGCCCGCGAAGAGAAGGCCGACGTCATCGGCCTGAGCGGCCTGATCACGCCCTCGCTCGACGAGATGACGCACGTGGCCCGCGAGATGGAGCGGCTGAACTTCAAGCTGCCGCTCCTCATCGGCGGCGCCACGACGAGCCGCGCCCACACCGCGGTGAAGATCGCCCCGCACTACAGCGAGCCGGTCGTGCACGTCCTCGACGCGAGCCGCGCCGTGCCGGTGACCACGAGCCTCTTGAGCGAGGACGGGCGGACCGCGTTCGTCGCGCAGCACCGCGCCGACTACGAGAAGATCCGGAGCGCGCACGCCGGGCCGAAGCACAAGCTCGTGCCGATCGAGCTCGCCCGCGAGCGACGCACGCCGATCGTCTGGCGCCCCGAAGACATCCCCGTGCCCGCGTTCCTGGGCGCGCGCGTGCTCGACGGCTTCCCTCTCGAAGAGCTCCGTCCCTTCATCGACTGGACGCCGTTCTTCCACACCTGGGAGCTCAAGGGCGTGTACCCGCGCATCTTCGAGCACGAGACCTACGGCGAGCAGGCGCGCAAAATCTTCGCCGAGGCGAACGAGCTCCTCGATCGCATCGTGGAGGAGAAGCTCCTCACGGCGCGCGGCGTCTACGGCTTCTTCCGGGCGAACGCGGTGGGCGACGACGTCGAGGTGTACGGCGCCCGCGCACCCACGACCTTCCGCTTCCTGCGCCAGCAGACGGAGAAGACCGGCGCCGGCGCCAAGGATCCGTACCGTTGCCTCGCCGACTTCGTCGCGCCCAAGACGGCCAGCGGCACGCTGCCCGACCACATCGGCGCCTTCGCCGTCACGACGGGCTACGGCCTCGACGCGCTGTGCGCGAGGTTCCGCGCCGAGCACGACGACTACAACGCCATCATGGCCGAGGCCCTCGCCGACCGCCTGGCCGAGGCGTTCGCCGAGTGCCTGCACAAGAGGGTGCGCGCCGAGTGGGGCTATGGCGCCGGAGAGTCGTTATCGCCCGACGACCTCGTCGCCGAAAAGTACCGCGGCATCCGCCCCGCCCCCGGCTACCCGGCCTGCCCCGACCACGTCGAGAAGGGAACGCTGTGGCGGCTGCTGGAAGTCGAGGAGAAGATCGGCATTCGCCTCACCGAGTCGTACGCGATGTGGCCTGGTTCGAGCGTGAGCGGATTCTATTTCGCGCACCCCGAGTCGCGGTATTTCGCCGTGGGCAAGATCGACAAGGACCAAGTCGCCGACTACCAGGCCCGCGGCGACAGCGCACAAGGCACGCGCTTTCCCCTCAGCGTCGTAGAGCGCTGGTCGAGCCCGAACCTGGGGTACGAGCCGGCGAGCTGACGGAGCGCGGCAAGACGCAGAACCTTCGCTCGACGAGCGCCCGGCCGGGCTGCACACTCCATCGTAGAGACCTCCATGCCCGATACGCGGAAGCCCTCGCGAGCCGTGAGAGACCCACGCGCCGACAGTCAATCCCCGCCCCGCCGCGACGAGTCGCCGCTGGGGCGTCCCACCGTCCGGCCGGGCGAGAGCAGCACCATGCCGGTCGGCAGCCGCGTGGCGAGCCTCGAGGCGGAGATCGAGCGCCTCCGCGCCGAGCGCGCGATTGACGCCGACGAGACCGCGAACATGCTCCTTCGCATCGTCGAGTCCGACCGCATGCGCGCCGACGCCGAGCGCATGCGGCAGGAGTCGGAGCGCCTGCGGGCCGAGGCCGAACGCATGCGCATCGCCGCGCAGGCCATGGCCAGCGAGTCGCAGGCGATGGCCAGCGAGTCGCGAGCGATGGCCAGCGCGGCCCAGGAGCGCGCCTGCGCCCTGCAAGTCGATCTCGATCTCTCGCGCAGCCGCATCGAGGAGCTCGAGCGCTCCGTCCAGGTCTACGAGCGCTCGGCCGCGGGCTACGACCAGTCGGTCCAGGGCTTCGAGAGCACGATTCGCGGGCTCGACCTGCAGCTCCAGGGGCTCCGCGCCACGCTCTCCGACGCGTGCGGGCTCCTCGAAGACCTCCTCCTCCGCGAGGAGATCGCGGCGGGCGTCCGTGTCCGCAACGTGCGCGAGGTGCTCGCGGCCCTCACCGGCGTCGCCCCGCCGGCCGGGGCGCCGCCGGAGCCGGCGGCGGGGACGGCGGCGGAAACCGCAAATGGCGAAGAGCGCGCGCAGACCCTCGAGTCGAGCGTCGAGATTGTCGGGACCCACGAGTGGGACCTCGACCTGGCGGAGTGACCGTCACGCGAAGGTGAACGGATCGCGGTCGGCCTCGCTGCGCGCGATCGCCACGCCCTCCAGGCGCGCCGCGAGCGCCCGCTCGAGCGCGACCAGCGCCGGGCGCTCGCTCGCCGAGTGCAGCGTGCAGACGACGGTGAGCCCGTTCGCCGCGGCCCGCAGCGCGTCGTGGTGGCTCACCTCTCCGGTCAGGAACACGTGCGCGCCCGCGGCCAGCGCGTCCGCGAGGAGGTCCGCGCCGCTGCCCGCGCACACCGCGCCGACGGACGCCTCGCGGTCCATCGGACCCGCCACGAGGGCCACGCGGATGCCGAGCGCGAGCTTGATCCGGTCGACGAGCAGCGCGACGGGGCCGGGCGCGATGGGCCCCACGCGGCCCATGCCGAGCGCGCCCTTCCCGGCGGCGGCAGGCGCGACCGGCTGGAGGGCGCGGCGGTCGGTCATGCCGATGGCGTCGGCGAGGACGTCGTTCGTGCCGCCCTCCGCGGCGTCGAGCGCCGTGTGGGGCGAGTAGATCGCGATCCCGGCGCGCGCGGCCTCGAAGGCCGCGTTGCCTTCGCGCAGGCGCTTGAGCGGCGCGAAGACCGGCGGGTGATACGCGACCACCGCGTCGGCGCGCGTGCGGCGGGCCTCGTCGAGGACCTCCGGCGTGCAGTCGATCGCGAGGAGCACCCGCGAGAGCGGGGCGCGCTCGTCGCCCACGAGGAGCCCGACGTTGTCCCATTCGGCGGCGAAGCGCGTGGGGGCGATCCCTTCCATGGCGCGCACGAGGTCGCGGACGTTCATGCGCGCGATTCTGCCGCCGCCCGCCCCGCCAAGGGAAGCCGGCACGACGGGGACGGGTTCGTCGATTGCTCTGCCACGCGGCATGAAGCCGTCCCTTCGCCCGGCGCGCCGCTCGCGACGGGGCGCGCTCGCCGCGGGCCTCGCGGCCTCCGCGGTCGCCGCGGCGTGCAGCGCGGTGGAGGGCCCGCTGCCGCCCGAGACCGCGGGCGAGACCCCCGGCGAGGCCGTCACCACGACGGCCCCGGACGCCTCCACGGCCTCGTCCCTGCCGGAGCGGGGCGCGGGCGACGCCGCGCTCGCCCCGCCCGAGGGAGCCGGCGCGGACGCGGCCCCGGGCTCGCCCGCGACGTGCGGCCTCCAGGCGTGCGCGCCGGGCGCGCCCTGCCCGGACCTGATCATCGACGTGGACGCGCTCCGGGCCTCGGTGGTCGTGACCTCGCGGGAGTTCGCGCCCACGGACTGCGCCGTGGTGGAGGGGTGCATCGACTCGCCCGGCAACCGGCGGCTGCTCCGCTTCACGACGGCCACGGCGAACGTCGGCACCGCCGACCTCGTCGTGGGCGACCCCGCCACGGGCGAGTGCTTCCAGTGGTCGCCGTGCCACATGCACTACCACTTCCTCGGCTTCTCCGATTACACGCTCTACGCGAACGACGGGAACACGGTGGCGGCGCGCGGCCACAAGCAGTCGTTCTGCCTCGAGGACACGCAGGCCTATCCGCCCAAGCCCGGCGCCGCGCCGGCGCAGCCCTTCGACTGCAACGAGCAGGGCATCCACGTCGGCTGGGAGGACGTCTACTCGAGCGACATCGACTGCCAGTGGGTCGACGTCACCGGGGTCCCGGCCGGCGACTACCTGCTGCAGGTGAGCATCAACACGGCCGGGTACCTGCCGGAGTCCGACACGTCGAACGACACGGCGCTCGTCGCGGTCACGATTCCGCCCGGGTCAGACGACTGAGCCTCGGGCGCTCGGCCTCGGGCCGGCGCTCGATGCGCATGCCGTAGAAGCTGCGCCAGACGAAGAAGAGCATGATCGCGAAGGAGATCGCCGCCACGACCGCCGTCGTCTCCCGGGGGATCGGGTGGGCGCCGTCGTTCGCGAGCTCCACCGCGAGCAGGCCGAAGAGCGTCGTGAACTTGATGATGGGGTTCATGGCGACGCTGCTCGTGTCCTTGAACGGGTCGCCCACCGTGTCGCCGACGACCACGGCGTCGTGCAGCGGCGAGCCCCTTTCCTTGAGCTCGACCTCGACGATCTTCTTCGCGTTGTCCCAGGCGCCCCCGGCGTTCGCCATGAAGAGCGCCTGGTACAGGCCGAAGAGGGCGATGGAGATCAAGTACCCGACGAAGAAGAACGGATCGAGGAACGCGAAGGCCAGCGTGCCGAAGAAGACGACGAGGAAGATGTTGAGCATCCCCTTCTGCGCGTAGGTCGTGCAGATCTCGACGACCTTCTTGCTGTCGGCGATCGAGGCCTTCTCGACGGCTCCCCCGTCTCCGCCGAGGCGGATGTTCGCCTTGATGAACTCGACCGCGCGGTACGCGCCGGTGGTGACGGCCTGCATGCTCGCGCCGGTGAACCAGTAGATGACGGCGCCCCCGGCGACGAGCCCGAGCAAGAACGGCGGGTGGAGGGGCGACAGGCGCTGGAGCTTCGCGGGGTTCGTGAGGCCGTCGGTGAGGAGTACGACGATGGCGAAGATCATCGTGGTGGCGCCGACGACCGCCGTGCCGATGAGCACCGGCTTGGCGGTGGCCTTGAACGTGTTGCCGGCGCCGTCGTTCTCTTCCAGAAACTCCTTGCCGCGCTCGAACTGCGGGGTGAAGCCGAACTCGCGCCGCACCTCTTCGTCGATGTTCGGCCACTGCTCGATGAGCGAGAGCTCGTAGACGCTCTGGGCGTTGTCGGTCACGGGCCCGTACGAGTCGACCGCCAGCGTGACCGGCCCCATCCCGAGGAAGCCGAACGCCACCAGGCCGAACGCGAAGACCGGCGAGACGTCGACCCCGCCCACGGTCATCGTGGCGGCGAGGCCCATCTGGCTGAAAAGGTACGCCGCGCCCATGAGGGCGATCATCACGAAGCCCAGCCAGAAGGCGCTGAAGTTCCCCGCAATGAGCCCGCTGAGGATGTTCAGCGACGCCCCGCCCTCGCGCGACGAGGTCACGACCTCGCGCACGTGCTTGCTCTCGGTCGAGGTGAAGACCTTCACGAGCTCCGGGATGACGGCGCCGGCGAGCGTGCCGCACGTGATGATGAGCGACAGCTTCCACCACTGCGTCGGGTCGCCGCCGAGCTCGGGGACGAGGAGCCGCGACGCGCCGAACGTGAAGAGCACCGACACGAGCGAGGTGATCCACACGAGCTGCGTCAGCGGCGCCTCGAAGTTCAGCCGGCTGGCGCGGCCGTACCGGGCGCGCGCGATGGCCTGGTTCGCGAAGTAGCTGAGCGCGCTCGAGACGATCATCAGGATGCGCATCGCGAAGATCCAGGTCAGGAGCTGCGCCTGCACCGAGGGATCCGGGACGGCGAGGAGGATGAAGACGATGAGCGCGACCCCGGTCACGCCGTACGTCTCGAAGCCGTCGGCGCTCGGCCCCACCGAGTCGCCCGCGTTGTCGCCCGTGCAGTCGGCGATGACGCCCGGGTTGCGCGCGTCGTCCTCCTTGATCTTGAAGACGATCTTCATGAGGTCCGACCCGATGTCGGCGATCTTCGTGAAGATGCCGCCCGCGACGCGCAGCGCCGCCGCGCCGAGCGACTCGCCGATGGCGAAGCCGATGAAGCACTTGCCCGCGTACTCGTGCGGGACCAGCGTGAGGATCGCGAGCATGAACGCCAGCTCGATACTGATGAGCAGCATGCCGATGCTCATCCCGGCCTTCAGGGGGATCGCGTAGACGGGGTAGGGCTCCCCGCGCAGGCTCGCGAAGGCGGTGCGGGAGTTCGCGAACGTGTTCACGCGGATGCCGAAGAGCGCGACCGTCGCGCTGCCCGCGATGCCCACGACGCTGAAGAGCAGGACGAGCGCGACGATCCCCGGGGGCTCGCCCTTGAGCGCCCCGTAGTACACGACGATGACCGCGCCGATGAAGAGCCACAGCAGGCCGAGGAACTTGGCCTGCGTGAAGAGGTACGTCTTGCACGTCTCGAAGATGAGCTCCGAGACGTCGCGCATCGACGGGTGGACGGGCGCGCGCTCGAGCTGCCGGTACACGACGAGCCCGAAGATCGCGCCGGCCGCGCAGACGATCAGCCCGAGCATGAGCAGTGTGCTCGCCGGCATCCCGAAGACGCGCAGCGTGTCGAGCTGGGACGGGACGACCAGCGAGTCCTCCCCGCCGACGGGAGCCGGACCGTGGGCGGCAAGAGCCGCCGTGAACACTCCGCCGAGCGCCATCGCGATGGAGACCTACCCCCGATCGACTCCCTGTACACCGCATGCAGTCGCGATTTCGCGGACCGGCCGCGTGGCAATTCGGCACGGGAGAGTAGACTCGCCCGGGCATGCCCCACTCGACGGACCCGATGGCGGACGGCGCGGCCGAGCTTGAGCTCGACCGGCTGTATTCCGATCACGTCGCCCATCTCGAAGGGCGATACGCCCGAGTCCTGCGAGACTGGGACGCCGTCGTGGTCCACTCGGGCTCCCTCGTGAAGCGCAGCGGCTTCGACGACCAGTACTGGCCGCTCCGGCCCGTCCCGCACTGGCAGCACTGGCTGCCCCTCGCCGAGCCGGACGGCGTCCTCGTCGTGCGGCCGGGCCGGAAGACGCGGCTCGTGCGGACGGCGTCGCGCAGCTTCTGGGAGCGGCCGGCCCCGCCCGAGTCGACGGCGTTCGAGGGCCTTTTCGAGGTCGTGACCGTCGGAGACCCGGCGCGGGCGAAGGACTCCTTCGGCGGCGGGCGCGTGGCGTTCGTGGGGGAGGACGCGGCGCGCGCCGAAGCGTGGGGGATCGCGGCGGACGCGGTCGCCCCGCCGGAGCTGATGCGGGCGCTCGACGCGCTCCGCGTCACGAAGACGCCGTACGAGATCGCATGCGTCGCGCACGCCAACCGCCGCGCGAGCGCGGGGCACGAGGCGCTGCGGGCGGCGTTCCGCGCGTCGGACGCGTCCGAGCTGGGCCTGCACCTGCTCTACCTCGGCGCGACCGCGCAGGACGACTGGGAGACGCCCTACAAGAACATCGTGGCGCTCGGCGCGAACGCCGCGACCCTGCACCACGTCGCCTACGGCAAGCGAAGCGGCGTGCGCGAGGCCGAGTCGCTGCTCGTCGACGCGGGCGCGACGTGTCGCGGGTACTGCGCGGACATCACGCGCACGTGGGTGAAGGGCGCGGGCGCGGCGGCCGGAACGTTCGGCGCGCTGGTCGCCGGCGTCGAGGCGATGCAGCGGCGGCTGTGCGGCCTCGTGAAGGTGGGCCTCCCGTACGAGGCGCTGCACGACGAGTCGCACCGGCAGGTGGCCGAGGTGCTGCGGGGCGTCGGGGTCATCCGGGGCTCGGCGGAGGAGGCGGTCGCGTCGGGCGTGACGCGCGCGCTCTACCCGCACGGCCTCGGCCACTCGCTCGGCCTCCAGACGCACGACGTCGGGTGCGGCCTGCGGCAGCCCCGCGCGGAGAACCCGTTCCTGCGCAACACCACCGACGTGGCGGAGGGCCAGCTCTTCACGATCGAGCCGGGCGTCTACTTCATCGAGGAGCTCCTCGCGCCGCTGCGCGCGAGCGCGGCGGGGGCGCTCGTCGACTGGGGGCTCGTCGACGTGCTCGCGCCCCTCGGCGGCGTGCGCATCGAGGACGACGTGTACGTCACGGGCGGCGCGGTCCGCAACCTGACGCGCGAGCACCTGCCCGTGGGCGGCGGGCCCGCCTGACGAACGCCGTCGTGCCGACTCGGGTCAGGTCTCGTGCGGCGGGCCGCCCTGCCACAAGGCGCGCAGGATCTCGGCGACCGCCTCGTACAGCGCCTCGGGGATCGCCTCGCCCACGCCGAGCTCGACGAGCGCGCGCGCGAGCGGCACGTCGCGCACGACCGGGATCCCCCACTCCTCGGCTGCCCGCGCGATACGCGCGGCGAGATCGCCCTCCCCGCTCCCCACGACCACGGGCGCCTCGTCGCCGCCCTTCTCGTCGTACCGGAGCGCGCACGCCAGGTGCGTCGGGTTCGTGATCACGACGCTCGCCGTGCGCACGCCCGCCAGCGCCGCCTGCGCGAGCATCTCGTGGTAGGCGCGCTGCCGCGCGGCGCGCACGAGGGGGTCGCCCTCGGCGTCGCGGTGCTCGCGCTTCACTTCGTCCTTGGTCATCCGGAGCCCCTCCCGCCACGACCGCTGCGTGACCAGCGCGTCGATCAACCCCAGCACCAGCCCGACCGAGGCCGCGTGCCACGCGAAGGTCTCTGCCACATCCGCGGCCACGGCGCCCGTCCACGCGGGGCGTCCCGCGACGCGCGCCACGTCGAGCGCGCGCGCCAGAAGATCGTGGTACGCGAGCCAGGCGACCGCGGCGGCCCCGACGAGCGCCCGCACGACCGCGAAGATCCGCTGACCGGATGCGAGCCGGCCGAGACCCGCCACGACGTCGAGCCGATCGAGGCGCGGCGCGAAGCGTCCCAGTGCGACCGCGCCCCCCGTCTGGACGAGCTGCGCGGCGGCGCCGGCCGCGCCCGCCGCCGCGAGCACCGGGACGGCGGCCGAGAGCGCCGCGAGGGCGAGCGTCTGCGGGTCGAACGCGAAGCGATTGCCCGCGGCCTGCGCGATCGCGGCCCGCAGGTCGCCGGCCGCGCGCGACGCCAGGACCCGCACGGCCGCCGGCGCGACGGCCACCGCGACGAGGAAGGCCAGCGCCTGCGACGCGGCCGCGCTGGCCCCGCTGCTCCCCTCGTCGCGCGCCTTCCGGAGGCGCCGCGGGGTGGGAGCCTCGGTCTTGTCGCTCACGACTGCTTCGCGAGCTTCAGGAGCTCGAAGAGGAGCTCGCGCACCCCTTCGCCCGTGGCGGCCGAGACGAGCTTCAGGTCGATGCGCCGTCGCGCGAACCGGCGCTTGGCCTTCGGGTAGGCCTCGCGCACGTCGGGGAGGTCGGCCTTGGTCATGGCGACGACCTGCGGGCGGCCGGCGAGCGCGGCGTCGAACTTGGTGAGCTCCGCCATGATGGCGTCGTAGTCGGCGACCGGATCGCGCCCCTCGCCTGGATCCACGCTGAGGAGGTGGAGGAGCGCGCGGGTGCGCTCGACGTGCTTCAGGAAGCGGACGCCGAGTCCGGCCCCGTCGGCGGCACCCGGGATGAGGCCCGGGATGTCGGCGATGACGAACGAGCTCTCGGAGTCGACGGCGACGACCCCGAGGTGCGGCACGAGGGTCGTGAACGGGTAGTCCGCGACCTTCGGGCGGGCGCGCGACACGCTGCGGATGAAGGTGCTCTTGCCGACGTTCGGGAAGCCGAGGAGCCCCACGTCGGCCATGACCTTGAGCTCGAGCTGGAGGTCGTGCTCCTGGCCGGGCTCCCCCGGGTCGGCGCGGCGAGGCGCGCGGTCGTAGGGGGTGGCGAAGTGGAGGTTGCCGCGGCCGCCCCGGCCGCCGCGGGCCACGATGACGCGCTTGCCGGGCGCGTCGACGTCGAAGAGAAGCTCGTGGCTCGCCTTGTCGAAGGCCTGGGTGCCGACGGGGACCCGCACGACGAGGTCGCGCCCGGCCTTGCCGTATTGGTCCTTGCCGCGCCCGTGCTCGCCGCGCTCGGCCACGAGGCGCCGCGTCAGCGCCACGTCGAGGAGCGTCGTCCTCCCCGGGTCGCCCTCGAAGACCACGTCGCCGCCCTTGCCGCCGTCGCCGCCCGCAGGGCCGCCGAATGGCACGTACTTCTCGCGCCGGAAGGCCACGCACCCGCGCCCACCGTCGCCCGCCACGACCTTGACCTGACACGAGTCGACGAACTTCACTCGGCCGCGCTCTTAGCACGCAGCCCCGGGAGCGTGCTCCCCTACAATCGGTGGGTATGCCTTTCGCCACCCGTCCGCGCGGGGTCCGCATCCACTACGAGACGCACGGGGCGGGCACGCCGAGCGTGGTGCTCATCCAGGGTCTGGGCCTGCCCGCGAGCCTCTGGTTCGACGTCCCGAGCCGGCTCGCCGGCGCCGCGGACCCCTGGCACGTGGTGACGCCGAACCACCGCGGCGTGGGCCGCAGCGACCGCCCGTTCGGGCTCTACACCATGGGCGTGATGGCCGACGACGTGGCCGCGGTGCTCGACCACGCCGGCGTCGACCGAGCGTACATCGTGGGCCTGTCCCTCGGGGGGATGGTCGCGCAGCACCTCGCGCTGCGGCACGCCTCGCGGGTCGCGGGCCTCGTGCTCATGGCGACGACCGCGGGCTTCCCGCACGTGCTCCCGCCGAATCCGCTGAACCTGCTGAACTTCCTCTCGCTCCCGCTCAGCGGGCGGCTGCACAGAAAGCAGCTCGATCGCTCGCTCGCGCGCCTCCTCCTCGCCGAGCGAGACGTGGCGCGCTCCGACGAGCTCCTCGCCGGGTGGCCCGAAGCGCTTCGAGACCGGCCGACCGGCGTCGGCGCCTACCTCGCGCACTTCGGCGCGGTCCTCGGGCACTCCACGGGCTGGCGCCTCGGGCGCATCGCCTGCCCCACGGTGGTCGTGACGGGCGACGACGACGCGCTCCTGCCGCACCACAACAGCCGGTGGATCGCCAGGCGCGTGCCGGGGGCGCACCTCGAGGTCGTGCCGGGCGGTCACATCTTGCCCGCCTCGGACCCCGAGGTCGTCCCTCGCGCGCTCGCCCGCGTGCGGGCGATGGCCGGCGAAGGGCCCGCGGCGAGCGCCGCGAGCCCCTCGACCGGCGCCGGTCAGATGCTCAAGGCGCCCGTGCGGAGCAGGTAAGCGAGCTTCGCGCGCTGCGCGGGCTTCAGCAGCGCGTGGATGCGCCCGAGGGCGCGGACCACCGCGACCTGCACGCGCTCGTTGCTCTTCGTGCGCTCGTCGGCGGCGCCCCTGGCCTTGGCCTCGTCGAACGCCTCGCCGGCGACCACGTCGGCCAGCGACGACGTCGTACGCCGCTGATCGACCGCGGCCTGCGCCCGCTCGGTCTTCAGCTCGCTGAGGATCGTCGCCAGCTCGGTGACCTGGGGCTCCTCGAGCTCCAGCTTGAACGCGAGGAACCGCAGGGGGCGGCGAACGCCGAACCCGCCGAAGTCTTCGCCGCTGCCACCGTGGCCGCCGTGATCGTGCGGGCCGTGGTGGTGCGGGCCGTGCCCGTGACCTCCCTGCCCGTGGCTGCCGTGCCAGCCGCCGCAGTGCTGCCCCGCCTGCGGACCGCACTCGGACTCTTCGCCGAACGCCGCGCGCCTGCGCGCGTTCCACCACGCCATCATATGAGGATGCATTTTCGGACCTCCTCGCCGGGGCTCATCGCGCCCGACGGGTGCTTCCGGACCACGGCAAGACGCCGTGGAGCGGGCGCGGGCGACTCGCCACGCGCCTTTCCGAAGATGAGTCGAGAGCGCCAGGCTGTCAACGATGCCGGGCGCCGCTCAGCGCCTGTCGGACCGGGCGCGCGAGCAGCGTCGTGACCGCGGTGAGGGCGAGCGACCTCAGGACCTCCCGCAGGAAAGACCTGCGCTTCGCGCGCTCGGGCTCGGGCCCGGCGACGACCACCCGCGGCAGCCGCCAGCCCGAGCGGCTCGAGCGGCGGCGCTCGACCGCGGAAATGAGCCGGTGCATCACGAACGCCGAGGCGCCCGCCGCGGCGAGCACGACGAGCCCCGCCGCGACCGCGAGCGGCTTGAGGTGCTTGCCGACCTGCTTGCGGACGTCGAAGGCGTCGTGGCGTCGCCGGTCGATGAGCTCGACCGTGCGCGCCAGCTTGTTGCGCGTCTCGTCGGCCTGGCGGAGCAGGTCGTCGCGAAGCTTGCCGTTCGGGCCGTTCTCGTGGCTCATGCGATGCGCTCCCGGAGCTGCTCGACGTCGTCGCGAAGGCGCCCCGCCGTGCGCCCGAACAGGTTCTTGGGCATGGCGCTCGAGCCCACGAGCGCCAGCGTCACGGAGAGGATCACGAGCGCCCCGCCGATGACGGCCGCCCCGAGCCATCCCAGGCCGAGCCCCAGCACCAGGGCGACCAGCAGCAGCGTGACCCCGACGATGGCCGCGGCCGACGCCGCCCCCATCGCGACCGCCATCACCTTCGCGGCGGCCAGCTCGCTCTTCAGGTCCTCGCGGGCGAGGGCGACCTCGAGCCGCACGAGCTCCCGCGTGTCTCCCAGCGCGTCACGGATGAGCTCTCCCACCGGCGCGTCCTCGACCACCACGACTTGGCGGCGCAGATCGTCGACAGCCATGAGCCGGCAAGCCTGCAAGAGCCGGCCCAGGCTGGCCGGTCGCCAGAGCGGCGCTGGGCTACAGGCCAC
This sequence comes from uncultured delta proteobacterium, assembly GCA_963797395.1. Lineage (GTDB taxonomy): Bacteria > Myxococcota_A > Polyangia > Polyangiales > Polyangiaceae > Palsa-1150. Next base: position 73,467 of record CAWCPA010000004.1, on the reverse strand, counting down.
TCGGTCGGCCCGGTCGGCCCGGTCGGGCCGCCTAGGCCTCCGCGGTCTCCTTGAGGGTGCGCGCCGCGTCGGGGAAGCCGGCGCCGGCGTAGAGCTTCGCGAGCAGGGCGATGCACGCGCTCGTGGCCTTGGCGTCGTTCGCGACGCGCGCGCTCGCCAGCGCGTCGAGCGCCTCGAGGAGCGCCTCCTCGACGCGCCCCGCGATGGAGAGCGTCATGGCGAGGGCCAGGGCCGCCTGGCACCGGATGGTCGGCGGCGCGTTCTCGGCGCGGGCGCGCGCCCGGCGAAGGTCGGCGATGGCCACGATGGGGTCGCGATTGCGCTCGCGACGCGACAGCTCGCGCACCCGGTCGGCGAGCGTGCCCTCCTTGCGGCGGGGGCTCGTCCTGGGCTCGTCGGCGAGGGCCCGGCGCTCCTCCGTCTCGCGGCGCTCGTCGCTCGCGCGCCGCTCCTCGAATCGCCCGCCGCTCGGACGCCTCGATGACCTGGAGCACGTCGGACGTCGAGAGCTCCTCGTCGTCGAAATCGACGGCCGGCAAGGGCTGCGTCTCCTCGGCGTGCGGGTCGACGGCCTCGTGCTCGTCGGTCGCCAGGAGCGGGTCGTCGGCGCCCGCGACGAGAGCGTCGACCTCGGCGTCCGCGGCGCGCGCCGCCTCGTCGTCGAACGCTTCGAGCGCATCGGCGTCGAGGACGGACGACGCCGTCGCATCGATCGCCTCCGCCGAGACGGCCCCGTGGAGCTCGTCTTCGTCGACGATCGAATAGTGTTCCTCAATCTCCTGCTCCGACTCGTGCCCCGGCGGCCCGTGCTTCCACGGCCGATCGAGGTCGAGCCGCCAGCCGCGAACGCGCTGGCCCGCGTCGGTCGCCGAGCGCGCCCCGACGAGCGCGAGCTGGCCCGAACGGAGCGCGCGCAGGTCGCCGTCGACGAGCGCCTCGCCGGCCTTGGCGACGCGCGCGAGGCTCGCCGCCGAGAGCAGCGCCTGGCCCCAGGCGAGGTGCATGCGCTGGCCGTCGGGCGCGAGCGACTCGAGCCCGCCCTCCGCGATGCCGCACGTCCACGCGCGCTCGGGCGCCGAAGACTCCTCGCGGAGGCTCGCCGCGAGCTCGATGGCCTCCTCGATGGAGTCGGTGTCCCACGCCATCGCGAAGAGCGCGGCGCTCCACGCGACCAGCCGGCCGCCGAGCGCCTCGCCGCGAGCGCACATCGAGCGGGCGCGGGCGAGGTACGGTCCCTCCGGCCCGGGCGCGAGCCCGGCCGGAGGCATTCGAAAGGCAACGACGATTTGGCGGTTCACGCGCGCGCGGGGTCCCTTCTGTCGGTCACACGCGAATGCGCTTCTTCAGCGCGGCGAGCTCGTCGTCGATTCTCGCTCGGACCGCCGGTCCCGCGCTCGAGCTCGCGGAACTTGGCCTCGAGATCCTCGACCTTCTCGCCCTTGCCGAGCGCGTCCTCCACCTCGGCCATGGCCGCGCCCTCGGCCTCGTGGCCCTCGATCTTCTCTTCCATGCGCCGGAAGTTGTCGAACGCGCTGCTGCCGCCCTTCGCGCCGAGCTGCTCGGCGCCCGGGCCGGACCGCGCCCGCTGCGCGCGCGCGACCAGCGTGCCGCGCTTCATCTTGAGCTCCGCGAGCTTCTGCCGCATGCGCTCGAGGTCTTCCCTCATCTTGAGGGCGGCGGTCCCCTGCTCGGCGCGCGAGCGGTCGGTCGCTTCGAGCTCGGTGGCGGTGCGCTTCTTCTGCTTGAGGGCCTCGCGCGCGAGGGCCTCGTCGCCGCTCTTCAGCGCGAGCTCGGCCCGGCCGTCCCACCGCGTGACGTCGGCCCGTAGCTCCTCGCACTTCTTCGCGAGCTGCTTCTCCGCGGCCAGGGCGGCGACGACCTCTTTCTGCCCGGACTTGATCTGGCCGTCCATCTCGTCGAGGTTCAGCTCCACGAGCTTCTTGTCGTCTTCTGCCTTGTCGAGCAGAGAGTTCAAGTTGCTCTGGATGACCTTCCCCATGCGATCGAAGATGCCCATGGCGCCCAATCTAACACGCGTAAGGCAAGCGCACGGCTTTGGACACAAGCGCATGCGCGCATGGACGGGGAGGTGCGAGCTCACGCGAGAGGGCGGATGACGGATGCCTCCGGAGCCCGGGCGAGTAAGAATCTCGAGCATGGCGGTTTGCAAACAGTGCGGTGAGGACGTGGACGCGCTCGTCTCGGTGAAGGTGGCCGGCAAGGCCAAGAAGCTCTGCGAAGACTGCGCGGACCGCGCGCGCGAGGAGGCCGAGGTGGCCGAGCAGAGCGAGGCGGTCGTGCAGAACATGATGGGCTTCAAAGGCCGGCGATGAGGGCCCCGGCGTTCGCGCTCGTCCTCGGCGCGGTGCTCCCGGCTTGTTCGCGCGCCGAGGCTCCCGAGCCGGCCACGGCGCCCACGCCGAAGATCGACGTGACGATGTCGGACCCGGCGGAGTACCGCGTGCCGCACATCTCGGAGGACGCGGGCGAGCGGATCTTCGCGCGCACCGGCGTGGGCGACCCGTACAAGACGGGCCTCCCCTACCCGATCTTCCTCGCGATGCTGGCGATGTACCCCGACGTCCTCGGGGCGGACGTGCCCGCCTTCACGACGCGCTTCGGCTTCACGCCGCGCGCGGCCGACCCGAAGAGCGACGACCGCGACGCGCGCGACGGGCTGCCCGTCGGCATGCACCTCACCGAGGACCCCAACACGCGCGTGCCGTTCGTCGTCCACAGCTGCGCGGTGTGCCACTCGGAGGTCGTGCGCTGGCCGGGCGGCGAGAAGCTCGTCATCGGCCTCGGCAGCCGCTCCATTCGCATCCACGCGTTCGACGACGCGCTCGCCAAGATCGCGGTCCGCCCCGACTTCGACAAGGCGCACCTCGGCGCGATGGCCCGCAAGGCCGCCGAGGAGCACGACATCCCCTGGGCGCCCGACTTCCGCGACGCCATCCTCGGCGCGACCATCCGCGAGCTCAAGCGGCGCGCGACCGAGCGGGCCGGCCTCCTCGATCGCGTGCGCGACGGCCTCCCGGGCCGCGTCGCGACCATCGAGTCGTTCGGGCTCGCGCTCGGGCAGCTCCTCCACCACGACGTCGCGGCGTCGAAGACCGTCGGCTGGGCGAAGATCCCCGACGCGATCGGCTTCGCCTCGCGGCGCACGCTGAGCTGGGACGGCGGCAGCGAGGGGCCGAGCGACGCGATCGTCATCGACGCCGACATCGCCGCGGGCGCCCGCGTCGAGTGGTACGTGAAGCACCCGTGGCAGGGGCCGAGCGTCGCCGCGTACCTGCGGCACCTGCCGCGCGACCTCCCCTTCCCCGCGCCCGTCGACGAGGCGCTCGCGCGCCGGGGCAAGGCGCTCTTCGAGAGGGCGTGCGCCAAGTGCCACGGCCACTACGAGGACGACGGGCGCGCCAAGAGCTACGTCGAGCAGGTCGTGCCCCTCGACTACGTGGGCACCGACCCGGCGCGCGCGTTCGCGGTCACCGACGACTTCGTGTCGGCCGCGAACGATCCCAGGCTGACGGTCGGGCCCGTGCTCGAGTCGACGCGCCGCACCGCGGGGTACGTCCCGCCGGTGCTCACGAGCGTCTGGGCGCGCGCGCCGTACGGGCACGCCGGGCAGTGGCCGAGCCTCGCGGTCCTGGCCACGCCTCCCGAGCAGCGCCCCGTGCGCTTCGTCGTGCACGGCGCGGCGCCGCTCGACCTCGCGACCGTGGGCGTCTCGATCGGCGACGCGGGCGCCCCGCTCGAGCCGGGAGACTACGTGCAGGACGGCGCGCAGGACGGCTTCCGCCCCACGGGCCACCCGTTCCTCGCCGACCTCGGCGCCGACTCGCGCGCCGTGATCGAGTACCTGAAGACGCTGTAGCTCTCCGGGCGCTTCAGCCCCGGAGCTCGGACGCGAAGCGCTCGACGGTGCCGAAGGCCGCCTTCGCGCGCGGGAGCATGCCCGCGAGCACCGGGAACACGTGCGGCATGTGCCGGTACACGTGCAGCTCGGCGCGGACGCCGGCGGCCGTCGCGCGCCGCGCGATGAGGCGCGCGTCGTCGACGAAGAGCTCGCGCGACCCGGCGAAGAGCAGAATCGGCGGGAAGCCCTTGAAGTCCGCGTGGACAGGCGACGCCTCCGGGTCGCGCGGGTCGAGCCCGCGCGTGAGGTACGCGCCGCTCGCCCGCACCGCCGCCGCCGTGAACATGGCCTCGCTGAAGGCGTTGGCCCGGTAGCTCTTCGCCTGGCACGCGAGGTCGGCCCAGGGCGAGAAGAGGATCAGCCCGCCCGGCAGAGGCGACCCCTCGCGCCGGAGGCGCTGCGTGACCGAGAGCACCATGTTGCCGCCGGCCGAGTCGCCCGCGACGAGGATGTCGCCCGGCGCGTGGCCCTGCTCGACCAGCCAGCGAAACGCAGCCGCGCCGTCGTCGATCCACGCCGGGAACGCGTGCTCGGGCGCCTTGCGGTACTCGATGGCCAGGACCCGCCGCTTCGTCGCGCGCGAGAGGCGCCAGGTGACGGCGCGGTGGGTGCGCGGCGAGCCCATGAGGAAGCCGCCGCCGTGGAAGTAGAGGAGCGCCCCGGTGGCCGGCTGGTCCTTGATCGACACCCACTCGGCCGGCGTCGCGCCAATCTGCGTGGGCTGGACGTCGACGAACGGCGGCGTGGGGAAGCGCGCGTTGGCGCGCTCGAAGCGATCGGCGGCGCGCTTCAGGCGCGTCGCTTCGTCCGTCGTGGGGAAGCCCGCGAACCGCTTCATGCGGTAGCGGAGGACGACGTCGACGATGACCTGCGAGAGGTCGGGCAGGCGCGAACCGACGAGGAGCTCGGTCATCGGTCGGCCTGGACCCGGGTCGGTTGGTCGAGCTGCGTCACGTGCGGTCTCCTTGTTCGTTCGGTCCAACGAGCGGTACCAAGCGGTACCAGGGGAATGTGGTACCATCCGGTACCGAATGCAAGGCCCTCCTGTTCCGGACCTCCCCGCCGCGGCGGAAGCCAGCCGCGGGGACGGGGCCGAGACGCACCGATTGCGCCTCGTGGGGGCCCTCGCTTCCCTGCTCGCCGAGAAGGCCTACGCGACGGTCACCATCGCCGACATCGCACGGGAGGCGCACGTCTCGAAGCGCACGTTCTACGAGCACTTTCGCGACAAGGACGGGTGCTTCATCGCCGCCTACGAGGCGCTCAGCAACGTCGTGCTCGAGGCGGTGAACGCGGCGATGATCGCCAAGCTCCCGTGGGCCAAGCGAATCAGCGGCGCCACCGCCGCGTACCTGGCGGCCCTCGAGTCGCAGCCTGCGCTGACCCGCTCGCTGATGATGGACATCTACTCCGCGGGCCCCGAGGCGCTCCGCGTGCGCCGCGCCGTGCAGAAGCGGTACGCCGACAACCTGCGCCGCCTGGTCAATCAGGGCCGCAAAGAGAACCCCAAGCTGGCCAAGCTCTCGCAGGCCATGGCGACCGCGATCATCGGCGGCATCAACGAGCTCGTGCTCGTCGCCGTGGAGGACGGCCGCGCCGACCGGCTGACCGAGCTCTCGAGCACGGCCGACGCGCTCCTCGCGGGCGTCATCGGCTACTGAAGTGCGCGGGGCCGCCCGCCGAATCTAAAATACGGGCTCCATGGCGGTCGATGTCAGCGCCCTCACGATCGAGCCGCTCGAGGCCACCGACGTCGTGGCCGTCGCGCAGTGCCTCGTCATCGACGCCGACGTCTTCCCCACGGCGAGCGCGAGCTTCTCGGCGCGCTGGGGGCAGTCGCACGTCTGGGTGGGCCGCGGGGCCGACCGGCGCGTGATCGGCTTCGCGGCGGTGGTGCGCCGCGGCGCGGACCGGTACCTCGAGGCGCTCGGCGTCGCGCGGTACGCGCAGCGGCGCGGCATCGGGCGCGCCCTCCTGCACGCGGTCGTCGCCAAGGCGCGCGAAGAAGCGGCGCTGCGCGTGTCGCTGCACGTCGCCATCGAGAACCGCGCGGCCATCGAGCTGTACCGGTCGGCCGGCTTCGAGTCGCGCCGCCGGGTGCGTGGGTTCTACCGCGCGGGCCTCTTCCGCGAGAGCGACGACGCGTACGAGATGGTCCTCGCCCTCGCGACGCCCGTGCTCTCGCGCTCGCCCTGAACGCGGCCAGCCGGCCCGCGCCCTGGCGCGCATCGTGCCCCCGAATCCGGGCTCCGGCTCGTTTCGGACTCGCTCGCGGGAGGCGCAAAATGTCTTCGAGGATCCTCGTCGTCTCGGATGAAGCTCCGGTCGCCCGGCAGAATCCAGGACACGCTCGCGCGCATGGGATACGACGTCCCCGCCACGATCGCCTCGGGGTCCGACGCCGCCGCTCGAGTCGACACCGACACGCCCAATCTCGTCGTGATCGACGTCCGGCTGCGCCGCGGCGTCGACAGCATCGAGAAGGCCAGGCGCGTCCTCGCGAAGAACGGCCCGCCGGTCGTCTACCTCGCCTCCGACGGCGTCGTGAGCCACGACCGCCGCACCGGCGATTGCGGCACTGTGCACGCGCCGTTCGACGAGCACGCGCTGCGGACGGCCATCGAGAACGCCATCCACCGGCACGCGGTCGAGCAGTCGCTGCGCGAGACGGTGGATCTCTTCAGCATGACGTTCGACGAGTCCCCCATCGGGATGGCGCTCGGGTCCCTCGACGACCGGCAGCTCCGGGTCAACCGCGCGTACTGCGAGATGCTGGGGTATTCGGCCGAGGAGCTGACGTCGATGAAGTGGCAGGAGATGACCCACCCCGACGACGTCGACGCGGACATGGCCCTCCAGGAGCAGCTCATGTCCGGGGCGATCCCCCGGTACGAGCTCGCGAAGAGGTACGTGCGCAAGGACGGGACGGTCCTCGACGGGATGATCTTCATGTCGCTCATGCGCGCCAAGGACGGGACGCCGCTCTATCGCATCGCGCAGCTCCTCGAATCTGACGGAGCGGAGGCGCGCCGAGCTCGCCCAGCGCACCGCGGAGCGCTCGACCGCGGCCGAGGCGCGGGTGCGGGAGCTCATCGAACAGGCGTCCGACGGGATCGTCATCGCCGACCCCGAGGGACGGCTCACCGACGTGAACCCGGCGGCGTGCGCGATGTTCGGGTACCCCCGCGAGGAGCTCCTCGGGAGCCCGATCAGCCGCGTGGTCCCGAAGGCCCAGGGAGACCCCGACGGGCGCCGCTGCGGCGCGCGGACCGTGGAGTGGACGGCCGCGCGCCCCGACGGGACGACCGTCCCGCTGGAGGCGAACGCGACGCGCCTGCACGACGGCCGCTGCCAGGCGTTCGTGCGAGACGTCACGGTGCGAAAGCACGCCGAACGCGAGAGGGCCGAAGCGACGCATCGCTTGATGACGGTGCTCGAGCAGTGTCCGGTCGGGATCCTCGTCGTCATCAGCCCCCAGTACGGCTCGGAGGGGAGCCCGAGCGTCCTCACGAACCTTCGAACGCGAAAGCTCTTCGGGCGCACCCTGGATCCTCAACGCGGCGTGGAGCAGTTCGCCGAGCAGCTCCTCCAGCCGGACGGGGCGCGCCTCGACGTGAGCGACTTCCCGAGCCAGCGCGCGCTGCGCGGCGAGATGGTCGCCGCCAAGGAGCTGCTCCTCGTGGGCGGCGACGGGCGGCACACGCCGATCGCGTGCACCTCGGTCGCCTTGACCGACGCGGACGGCGAGGCGCACGGCGCGGTCGTCGTCGTCGAGGACATCAGCGCGATGAAGGAGCGGGAGCGCCTGCGCGCCGAGTGGAACTCGCTCGTCGCCCACGACCTGCGGCAGCCGCTCCACTCGATCGCCGTGCGCACCGGCTTCCTCGCGCGCACGGCGCCGGAGCTCGAGGAGCCGCTGCGGCAAATCTCGCTCGCCGTGGCGCGGCTGAACCGCATGGTGCAAGACCTGCTCGATCTGTCGCAGCTCGAGGTCCGGCGAATGGACTTCCAGCGGCGCGCCGTCAATCTCACCCGCGTCGTCCGCCAGGCGGCGGTGCACACGCTCTCCGACACCGAGGACCGCCCGCTCTACGTGAACGCGCCCGCCGAGCCGCTCCCGGTCCACGCCGACCCCGACCGGCTCGCGCAGGTCGTCGAGAACCTCGTGAGCAACGCCATCAAGTACGGCGAGGCCGGCACGCCCGTCGAGATCGTCGTGATGCCCCTCGGCGAGACGATCGCGGTCGACGTGACGAACGCGGGCGAGGGGATCCCGGCCGACCTCCTGCCGCGGATCTTCGACCGGTTCTATCGCGTGGAGGAGGGCAAGCGCCTCGGCATCAAGGGCACGGGCCTGGGCCTCTACATCGCCCGCGAGATCGTCGAGGCCCACGGCGGCGCGCTCACGGTCACGTGCGATGCCGCCGCCGCATCGACGACGTGCGATGCCGCCGCATCGACGACGTGCGATGCCGCCGCATCGACGACGTGCGATGCCGCCGCATCGACGACGTGCGATGCCGCCGCATCGACCGCCAGCGTCCCAGGGGCCAGGACGACCTTTCGCATCACGCTGCCGCGCGCTTCGCGCTGATCAGACGGGGCGGTTGGCGATGTGGATCGCCTGGCCGAGCGCGTGGAGGCTCGCCTCCATCATGCCCTCGCCGAGGGTCGGGTGCGGGTGGATCGTGAGGCCGACGTCCTCGAGGAACGCGTGCATTTCGAGGGCGAGCGCGCCCTCGCTGATGAGGTCCGTCGCCTCGGGGCCGACGATGTGCACGCCGAGGAGCTCCTTCGTCTTCTTGTCGGCGACGACCTTGAAGAACCCGTCGGTCTCGTTCACCGCCATCGCGCGCCCGAGGACGCTGAACGGGAACTTGCCGACGCGGACCTCGATGCCCTTCTCCTTCGCCTGCTGCTCGCTGAGGCCGACCGTGGCGATCTCGGGATCGGTGAAGATGGCCGACGGGATGGCGACCCAGTCCTTGGCGGCGCGGTGCCCGGCGATCACCTCGGCGACGATCTCGCCTTCCTTGGTGGCCTTGTGAGCGAGCATCGGCAGGCTCGAGCAGTCGCCGATGGCGTAGATGCCCGGCACGTTGGTCTGGCCGCTCGCGTCGGACGGCACGAAGCCGCGGTCGACCTTCACGCCGAGGTCCTCGAGGCCGAGCCCCGCGCCGTTCGGGCGCATGCCGACCGCCACGAGCACGACGTCGGTCTCGACCGTCTCGGTCTTGCCGCCCAGGTCGAGCCGCACGGCGATCGAGCCGTCGCGCTGGCGCTCGTAGCCCAGCGCCTTCGCGCCCTTGATGATCTTCGCGCCGCGCTTCGTGTAGAGCCGCTCGACCACCGCCGCGACGTCGGCGTCGACGCCGTTGAGGACGTTCGGCAGGGCCTCGACCACCGTGATCTCGCTGCCGAGGTGCTGGTAGGCGCCGCCGAGCTCCATCCCGATGATGCCGCCGCCGATGACGAGCAGGCGCCTGGGCACCTCGCGGAGGCTCACCGCCTCCTTGGCGCCGATGATCTGCTTGTAGTCGAACTTGAACGACGGAATCTCGATGGTGCTCGCGCCCGTCGCGATGACGATCGCCTTGGTGGCCTGGATGACCTCCGTCGTCCCCTCGCGCGTCTTCACGGTCGACCGTCTTGGGGCCGGTGACGCGCGCCTCGCCGTACAGGAGGTCGACGCCGTTCGTCTTGAAGAGGGTGCGCACGCCGCCCGTCAGCTTCTTGACGATGCCCTCTTTCCAGTCCTGGAGCTTGTTGGGGTCGATGCGCGGGTTGTCGACGAGGAGGCCGTATCCGGCGCCGGCCTTCACCTTCTCGAAGGTGTGGCTCGTCGCGATGATGGCCTTGCTCGGCACGCACCCCCAGTTGAGGCAAACGCCCCCCACTTCGTCCTTCTCGACGCAGAGGACCTTCTGTTTGAGCTGACCGAGCCGAATCGCGCACGGGTAGCCCCCGGGGCCACCGCCGATGACGATCGCGTCGTATGTCTTCTCTGCCATGCGGGTATCCCTTTCAAGTCTGCGTAGGCGGCGGCCCGATTTTTTTCAAGGCTGCAAGCTCCTCGCGCAGGTGCCAGGGGACCTCGGCATAGACGTCGCTCACCAGGGTTTCGAGGGCCGGCGGCGGCAGCGCCTCCACTTCGGCGACGGCCCCGGCGATCTCCGCCGTGAGCTCGGCGTCGAGCGCCGCGTCGGCCTCCTCGGACGCGAGCCCGAGGTGCTGGAGGTGGCCGCGGAGCCGCGCGAGCGGGTCCTTGCGCGCCCAGGCGTCCACCTCGTCCTGCGAGCGGTAGCGCGAGGGGTCGTCGCTCGTCGAGTGCGGGCCCATGCGGTAGGTCACGGCCTCGAGGAGCGTGGGGCCGCCGCCCGAGCGCGCCCGCTCGAGCGCCGCCTGGAGGGCGCCGTACACGGCCAGGAGGTCGTTTCCGTCCACGCGGACGCCGGGCATGCCGTACGCGCGCGCCTTCACCGCGAACGTGGCCGACGCGGTCTGCCGCTCGGCCGGGACGCTGATCGACCAGTGGTTGTTCTGGCAGACGATCACGCACGGCACCTTCCACACGCCCGCGAACGTCATCGCGGCGTGGAAGTCGGCCTGGCTGGTCGCGCCGTCGCCGAGGAAGGCGACCGCCACGGCCGGGTCCTTGCGGGCGCGCATCGCGAAGGCCGCGCCGACCGCCTGCGGGATCTGGGGGCCGATGCAGGACGACCAGCTCACCTGGTGCACCGCGCGCCCCGAGTGATGGCTGGGCATCTGCCGGCCCTGGAGCACGTCGCCGGAGTTGCCGAAGATCTGCGCGACGAACGCCTTCATCGGAAAGCCGCGCACGAGCATGACCCCCTGCTCGCGCAGCGCCGGGAACACCCAGTCGGCCGGGCTCACGGCGAGCCCCGCCGCGATCGGCACCGCCTCTTGCCCGTGGGCGGCGCCGTAGAAGCCCACACGGCCCTGGCGCTGGAGGAGGATCATCCGCGCGTCGAGCAGGCGCAGGCGCTTCATCTCCCGGTACGCGCGGAGGACGGTGGCCTCGGGCAGGAACGGATCGGTCGCCGGATCGGCGCTCCCGTCGTCGCGGAGCACGCGCAGGAGACCGAGAATCGGGATCGAGCTCGGCGTCGCGGACGCTCAATCGGGCCTCGCGTCGAAGAGCGCGGCCGCGTCCGCGGCGTCTTCTAGACGGCCGCCGTCGTGGTCCGTGGACGGGGCGGCGTCGGTCGGGTTCAGCCCGCAGAAGAGCGGCGCGACCGCGTCGTAGAACTGCTCGAACGGCCCGAGGAGGCAGGCGCTCTCGGCCGCGCCCGCGTCGGCGGCCGTGGCCCGGCACGTCGTGGCCATCGCGAAGACCGAGCCACAGACGGTCGTGTCGGCGTCGGCGGCGCACTGCTCCCGCGCGGCGAGGGAGGTCGGGTCGGTGACCGGGCAGTTGGCCTCGCAGGCGTCGAGCTCGCAGTCGGTGAGCGCCTGCACGGTCTTCGCGCACGAGGGGTCGGACGAGGTGAGCTCGAGGCAGCCGGCGACGTTGCCGCCGACGTAGCCGCCGTAGTCGAGCACCGGGCCGTACCCGGACGCGGTGAACGGGGTCACGAGGCAGGCGGTGCAGGCGGCGTTCTCCTGCTTGAAGGTCGCGCACTGCCCGCTGTCCTTGTCGGGGCCCAGGCAGACGTCGAAGTACTCCTCCCAGAGGGCGCCGCCGTCGGCGCCGACGCACGCGTCGGAGGGGGCGACGGCCGGACGATAGGCCCGGTGCGAGGACATGATGACGCTGGCGGGGGTGCACGACAGCACGAGCGAGACGTCGGCCATTCCGGTGCTCGAGCCGCTTCCGCCGAAGACCGTGCCCGCGTCGAGCTCCTCGCTGCCCACGTCGTTCGGGGCGTCGCCCCTCACGACGCCGCAGCCCGCCACGAGCGCGAACGCCCCCACCAGCAGGAGCGAAAGCCGTGGCCCAATCCGCCGCGCGGCGAACGCGCGCGGAGCCGCACGAAGCCAATGAGAAGACAAGGTCGCCGAGGAACTATGCCACGGGACGGGAGGGCGGGCGAACCGCGCCGCCCGCCTCGCCGGCGCCCGAGGCCTGCCCGCCCGGCAACGACATCGCCATCACCTGGAGGACCACCACCCCCGCCAGGAGCACCACCTGGGCCTTGCCGAGCGACTCGGCGAGGTCGTGCAGGCTCGCGAGCTCGATGCCCGCCGCGTCGATCCCGCGGATGGCGCCGCCCGCGTGCAGCGCCGCGATGCGCGGCGAGACGTGCACCCCCTCGACCACGGCGGCGGCCGCGGCGAGGAGGGAAGCGAAGGCGCGCGTGTGGTCGACGCGGGTGAAGGGAGCGCCGCCGAGGGCGCGCGCGGCCTCGGTCGCGAGGACGAGCGCGGCGCTGGCCATCGCGACCGCGTCGAAGCGGCGGAAGACGAGGCTCATGGCGTCGGCGTTGGCCGGCCACGAGACGTGCCCGAAGACGATTGGCGCGGCCACGGCCCCGAGCGCCACGAGGCCGCCGAGCCAGACGGCGATCGCGAGGAGCGCCACGACCGAAGCCACGCGTGCGAGTCCACTCATCGGCTCACCTGCCTTCGACCCCGCCCGCGGGGCTCACGAGTACATCCTCACCCCATGATGGGGATCGAGCGTGCCGATCTCCCAGGGCCGCCCGCGAAGAACGGAAGGTCCGTGTGGCCGCGCCCTGCGCCCGGACCGTGACCTCGGCCCGGGCGAGCTTGGAGTTAAGCGCGTGGGACGTGCTCCCGTCCGGGTTGGGATAGAAGAGGCCGACGAAGTCGTCGCTGTCGGCCCAGAGCTCCCCGTCGACGGCCAGGCCCTTCGAGCGACCCTGGAACCGCCAGCGCCGCGGCGTGATGGCGCCCGCGTTGCGCGCGAGGGAAAGGACGCCGTTCATGTCGTGGCGCACGCCGTCTTGCTGCATGCAGAGGAGGGTCGCGCCGACCCCGGGGCCGCCCGCGCCGATCGAGACGCCCTCGAGCACGAGGTCCTCGCCCTCGTCCCAGGCGTTGCACTGCCCCCACGCGTAGAGCGGCGCGTGCCGGGGGCCCCAGTTGTGACCGACCATCCCGGGCCAGCCCTCGACGCGCCAGGCCTCGCCGCCGACGCGCACCGTGCCCGAGACGAGCGCGCCGGGCACGGGCGAGGCCATCTTCTGGGCGGGCCAGGGGCCGGAGTACATCCACGGCAGCGGGAAGTGCAGGAGCGGCGCCGCGCGCGACCCGATGCCGAGGTCGTAGGCGATCGAGCGGCCGCCCGACTCGACGCGCCCGCGCGCGGCCTCGGCGGTGAGCGTGCAGCCGTCGACCGCGACGTCGAGCCGATCGAGTCCGAAGCGCGCGACCGAGAACGGCACCGACGCCTTCGTCACGACGTGGCCGCCCTCCGCGCCGAACGCGACCGCCCACACCTCCGCGAGCGCGACGCCCGGCGCGCGCGCGCTGGCCCACACCGTCCACTTGAGCCAGAACGCCCGCCGCGACTCCGGGTCGTTCGCCTTGAGGAACCAGCTCTCGACGTGCCCCGGCCGCGCGGCGTCGCCCTGGTAGCGCAGGCCCGCGGCCACCTCCATGGCGCGCGGATCCGTCGCCGCCGGCCCGCTAGCCGACCGCGAGGCGGACGAGCGCTTCCCGAACCAGCGCGTCATCGACGGATCCCCCGAGTCGCTCGAGCGCGCCGCGCGCCTCGCGGATGCGCGCCCTTCCGGCCGCGACCACCGCGGCCTCGCGGGTCTCGCGCCGCCACGACCCGAGGTCGGCGAGGATCTCGGTGCGGGCGCGCTCGTGTCCCATGCGGGCGAGCGCGATGCGGGCGTGCCAGGCGCAGCTCGCCCCGTCGCCCGCGCCCCACGAGAGCAGGCCGCGGAGGACGCGCCGCGCGCCCCACACGCGCCGCTCGAGGTGAGGGATGGCGTCGCGGAGCGGCAGGTCGCCCGTGAGCTCCACGCACGCCTGCTCGTCTTCGAGCTCCGGCGTCTCTCGCGTCTCGGCGACGACGTCGAGCACGACCGCGCGGCCGCGCGCGTCTCCGAGGCGCGCGAGGTAGAGCGCGGCGACGGTCGACGCCGCCGGATTGCCCGCGTCGAGGAGCGCCTCGGCCTTCGCGACGAGCCGCGGATCGCGGAGGGGCTCGCCGTCGACGCCGTACTCCTCGGCGACGCGCATGGCGATGTAGCGAATGGCCGGGTCTCCATCGGCGAGCCCGCGAGCGAGCGCGTCGGCCACGGCCTGCGGGTCGTCGCGCGCGACGCGGGCGTAGGCGATGACGGCCTGGTAGCGGACCTCGGGGCGCGCGTCGCCGAGGGCGCGCTCGAGGCGCTGGCGCGCGCGGGGGTCGGCGATTTCGCCCAGGGCCGAGATGGCCATCTGCCGGACGTGCGCGTCGTCGTCTTCGAGGCCCATGAGGAGCCCGGGCAGCGCCTCGGCGCCGCTCAGATCGCCGAGGGCGCTCGCGGCCGCGGCGCGCACCGCCGGCGCGGCGTCGTCGCGGAGGATGCGCTCGAGGAGCGGGAGCGCGCGCGTGCGCGCGTCGTCGGCGTCGCGGGCGTGCCGCACCACGTCGGCGATGGCCGAGGCGCGCGTCGCCGCCTTTTCGGATGCGAGGTCGCGAAACGCCGCCTCGATGTTGCGCGGAAGCGGAGACGGCGCGAGCATCCTAGGCTTCCTGATAGCACGGTGAGAGAACACGCCCATGCCCGAAGAGGCCATCGAAACGCAAGAGTTGAAGGAACAGCTCGAGGAGCAAGCGGAGGAGCGCGAGCGCAGAGGTGAAGCCGGAGAAGGCGGCGGCGGAGGATCGAGGTGGACGCTGTGGCTGTCGCTCTCGACCGCGGTCATCGCGGTGCTGGCGGCCATCGCGTCGCTCGAGGCGGGCTCGAACGCGAACGACTCCATCCTCCGGAAGGACGACGCGATCCTCCATCAGTCGAGGGCCGACGACGCCTGGTCGCACTACCAGGCGGCGGGCATCAAGTCGGTCATCTACGCGACCCAGGCCGAGGCGGCCACGCGCCCGGAGCTCGCCGCCAAGTGGCAATCCGAGGCCGACCGCGAGCGCGCGGAGCAGAAGGCCATCAAGGAGGAGGCCGAGGGCGAGCAGGAAGCCGCCAAGGAGGCGGACGAGAAGGCGCTTCACAAGCTTCACGTGCACCACCACTTCGCCAAGGGCGTCACCGTCTTTCAGGTGTCGATTGCGCTCGCCGCCATCGCGGCGCTCACGCGGCGCAAGCCCATGTGGTGGGTGAGCCTGGCGGTGGGCGCGACCGGGGCCGCGTTCTTCATCATCGGGCTGATGCAGCCCTGAACGAGGCGAATCACCTGAGCGCGCGGCCCGCGGCGAGCATCGCGCCGCTCGTCGCGAAGACCGCGAGCGCGCCCACGACCAGCACGTGCGGCGCGCGCAGCATCGCGGCCACGCCCTGGTCGAGCACCCCGCCCAGCGAGACCCCGTCGGGCGGGCCGAGCCCGACGAACGCGAGGCCCGCCTCGCTGACGACGATCGCCGCGGCCGTCGCGCCGAGCTGCACGGCCACCACGCCGAACAGGTTCGGCACGACGTGCCGCGCGAGGATGCCCGCTCGGCCGCGGCCGAGCGCCTGCGCGGCCTCCACGAACGCCGCCCCGCGGAGAACGCGCGTCTGCGCGAGCGCGAGGCGCGCGAAGGGCGCCCACGCGGTCAGCGCAAAGACGACCCCGATGTCGGCCCGCGACGGGACCCGCACCGCGCTGAGCACGGCGAGCGCGAGGATGAAGCTCGGGAACGCCTGCACCAGATCGCACGTGCGCTCGACCGCGCGCTCGAAGCGGCCCCGCGCGATCGCCGCCGCCGCGCCGAGCGGCGTCCCGAACGCGAACCCCGCGGCCGCCACGACGACCGCGAGCGCCATGGCCTTGAGGGCCGCGACCGAGACGAGCGCGAGCAGATCGACCCCGGCCTCCCCGCACCCGAGGGGCTGCGCGAGTGAAGGCGCGCACCAGGCGCGCGCCGGCACCAGCCTGCCCGCGGCCTCGCGCGAGGCGAGCGACGCCGCGGCCGCCGCGCCCGAGAGGAGCGCGAGCGGCAAGAGGCTCCGGACGCGGCCCGCGGCCCTCACGCGCTCCCTCGCGCCCGCGGGTCCACCGCCGCGTGCAGCGCGGTCCCGAGGACCTGCGCCGCCGTGAAGAGCAGGCCCGCCGCGACCACGGCGCCCTCGAGCACCGGGAGGTCGCGGGTCGCGTAGGCCTCGAGGATGAGCGTCCCGAGACCGCGCCGCTCGAAGAGCCGCTCGAGCACCACGGCGCCGCCGAGCAGCGCGCCGAGCTGGCTCGCGATCACCGTCACGATGGGGCCCGCGGCGGGCGGCAGGGCGTGGAGGAACCACACGCGCGACGCGCTCGCGCCCTTCGCGCTCGCCACGAGCAGGAACGGCGCCCGCGCCACCTCGGCCAGCGCCGCCCGCGTGATGCGCCCGACGTGCGCCGCCAGCGGCACGGCGAGGAGCGCGCTCGCGAAGACCAGGCCGCCGAGCCCGGCGTCCGGATCGCCGGGGAGGGGCGCGACCCGCAGCCGGGCGGCGAGCGCCCACGTCACGACCGGCGCGAACGCCACGAGCGGCAGCGCGGCGAGCGTCCCGAGGCCCCGCTCGATCCACGAGCGCGCGCGCGCAGGGAACCACGGCCCGCTCGCCGCGACGCCGGCCGCGATCCCGGCGGCCGCGCCGATCGCCACGGCGAGCGCCGCGAGCGCCGTCGTCGGCCCGAGCGCCTCGGCCACGCGCGCCATCGCGGGGGTGCCGGGCCGGCGGAACGAGTCGCCGAGGTCGAGAGTCGCGAGCCCCCGGAGAAAGCGCGCGTACTGCGCGAGGAGGGGCTCGTCGAGGTGCAGGGCGGCGCGCACCTTCGCGAGCTCCGCGGCGCTCGCGGCGTCGCCGAGGACGAGGCGCGCCGGGTCGCCCGGCAGGATGCGGAGGCCGAAGAAGACGAGCGAGGCGAGGATCAGGACGACGAGCGCCGCCTCGAAGGCGCGGGCGGCGAGCGCGCGGGCGAGGGCCCCCGCGCGGGCGAAGCGCGCGACTTCAGTCGCCGGGCGGCGCATCCGAGGGGCTGTCCGGCGCTTCGGAGTCGGACTCGGACCCGCCCTCGGCGTCGGAGCCCGCGTCGATCTCCTGCGATGCCGACGCATCGGCCGTCGCGTCGACGTCCACGAACGTGTCCGCGTCGTAGGTGGTGGGCGTGCAGACCTGCGCGTTGAAGTCGAAGCCCGCGTCGGCGAGGAGCCCGGCGACCGGGATGCACACGCCCTGCGACGAGTTGTTGTCGAGGATCGACGCGTGCCAGGGCGCCCCCGTGGGGTCGGCGCACTCGTAGCCGTCGTTCTCCCGGCAGTCGGAGTTCTTCGAGCAGTGGGCCATGCAGAACGACCGGCCGGTGCGCGCGGGCGCCTGGTAGTCGTCGTAGGCGCAGCCGGGCACGGCCGACTGGAAGAGGACGCACACGGCCTCGTCGGGGCAGGACCCGTTCGTGCAGTTGAGGACCGTGCAGTAGCCGCCGGGCGGCGCGGTGTCGCAGACCCGGGCGCCGGTCTGCGAGCAGTCGGTCGAGAGGGTGCACTTCGACCCGATCTTGGGCGTACAGCCCGAGGCCGCCACGCCGAGGGCCGAGAGGGCAGCCAAAAGCAAGGCTCGATAAGCGGGCGACGCGAAGGTCATGCGCGGCGCGACCGTACTTTCCCGCCTGACGGAGCGCAAGCAACCCGTCCTGAAGCGGTCCGCGGCCGTCTTTCCGAAGAGAGCGCCGCGCCGGCTCGGGTCTCAGCGCATCCGTTTGACTTTGAACCGGCCGCTTCCTACGTTCTAGGCCCTGTCGCCATGGCTACACACATCACTTCCGACTGCATCAACTGCGGGGCCTGCGAGCCCGAGTGCCCGAATGAGGCTATCAGCGAGGGCGACGAAATCTACGTCATCGACCCGGAGCTCTGCACCGAGTGCGTCGGGTTCTACGACCACGAGGCCTGCCAGGCGGTGTGCCCGGTCGAGTGCTGCATCCCAAATCCGGGGCATCGCGAAGAAGAGCAGCTCCTCCTCGAGCGAGCGCTGAAGCTGCACCCCGAGGATGAAGAGCTGAAGAAGCGCGTCTCGGTGGGCTCGTTCCCGTCTCGCTTCCGCAAGTAGAGGCGAGGTGCTCGCTCGCGCGCTCGCGGGCGCAGTGTTGATCGCGTGCGCCGCGGGCTGCGGCGCGGGCATGCCGCTCATGACCCCCGCGCGCACGCTCGATCAGGGGCAGGTGCGCGCGCTGGCTGGCTTCAGCAGCAACCTCGCCGTCGGCAACGTCTCCGCGGCCCAGCGGGCCGCCGTCAACGAGACCGCCGGCAGCACCACCGCTCCCCCGCCGGGCGACGTCACGTATGCCGAGGGCGCGCTCGTCGCGGCCGCCGTCGGTCCGGGCATCGCGCCGCTCGGAGGGGCGCGGGTCGGCATCGGCGCCCAGTTCGAGGGAGGCCTCATGTACTCGGGCCGCGACCTCCGCATCGACGTGCGCCGCTCCTTCTCCCTGTCCCCCACGTGGGACCTGAGCATCGGCGTCGGGGGCAGCGCCATCCTCTACGGCCAGAACACGTCGGACGCGTCCGTCCCCGGGGTCGACCTCGGGCACCTGCACGGGTGGGGCGCCGACGTCCCCTTCCTCGCCGGCTACCAGAGCGACGGCGACCTCTACATGATCTGGATCGGCGGCCGCGCCGCGGTCGAGAGCGTCAGCATCGGCAACGTGTCGAGCGAGCCGGGCAGCGCCGACGTCGGCGCGACCCCGCTGTCGCTGTCCGCCACCAGCGTGTCCGCGAGCGGCGTGCTCGGCGCCGCCGTGGGCTTTCGCCACCTCCACGTGGCGATGGAGATCGACGCGAGTTACGTGAATGTTACAGGCGACTTCAACGCCACCCACGCGCACATCGCGGGCGCCGCGTTCACGCCCGCCGGCGCCTTGTGGTGGACGTTCTGAAAAGAAAAAGTCGCATGGCTCCGCTTGCGAAGGCCGCGGGCCGCAGGCAGTGTCACGAGCGCTCGGAGCTTCTGGGCTTCTGAGCTTCAGGGAATCTAGGGGTATGGCGGGGGGGCCCGCAGACCATTCGCATCGCGAACGGGAGGAGCCAGCTGATGAACCTGGAAACGGCAGGCGGTAGACCGCCTCTCGTGCTCGTGGTCGATCCGTTCGTCGTCTCGCGCCATTTCATGTGGCGCGCCCTGAGTCGTGCCTTCGGCGTGCTCGAGGCCCCGAGCGCCGCCGCGGCTCGCACCTGGATCGAGAGCCGCCCCGACATCGACGCGATCGTCGTTCAAGACGAGCTGCCCGACCAGCGCGGCCTCGAGCTCGTGCGCGATCTGGCGGCCGCGTCCCATCCGGTGGCCTGCGCGCGCCGCGCCATCGTGCTCACCCGCATCGCGCCCGACTGGGCCGCGCTCGCGCACGCCGGGCTCACCCTCATCGAGCGGGGAGACCTCCGCGCGGTCTCGGCCAAGCTCGCCAGCTGGCTGCTGTCGCGCGACGCGAGCCTGGCGAAGGCGCTCATGCGCGAAGCCGACCGCCTCAGCGCCTGACCGCGCCTCTCAATCCCTTCCCTCGCTTCGCTCGGGCTTTGCGGGCTCAGTTGAGGAGCTCGCGCGGCTTCGGCAGCGCGTTGGAGGTCTCGAGCGCCTCTTCGAGCGCGCCGATGACGTCGGCCGCGGTCACCGCATAGCCGCGATCGCGGAGCTGCTCGGCGCAGCGATCCGCCGCGCCGCGGACCGCGCCGCGCAGGTCGACGTCGATCGACTCGACGACGAGATCGATCTCCGTGAGCTCGATGGTCACCTTGTACGCGCCGTTGCCAGGCGCGGCCGCGAGCCGTAAGCAAAGCTGGAGCGACTCGCGCGCGGCGTTGAGCATCGTCATGGCACGGGTTGGCTGCACGGGCGGTGCCAATGAGCCCGGAAGCTCGAGCGAGAAGCGCCGGCGCCCGAGGTCGGTTGCTTTTCCGGCACAGCCCCCTGGAAGCTGAGCCATGAATCGCGCGAGGATGGGAAACTCATGTTGGTCATCCCTGCTCGCGCTTCGATGGAGGCTCCGTGTCGAAGCGGAGGCATCGCCGGTTGAAGAGCATCCCTCCGCCGAAGGAGGACAAGCGCATCCTCGTGGTCGACGACTACGAGGACAACCGGCAGATGTACGCGGAGCTCCTGGTGCACGAGGGGTTCGTCGTGGTCGAGGCGCGCGACGGCGCGGAGGCGATCGCCGCGGCCCGCCGGCTCGTCCCCGACCTCGTCGTGATGGACATGTCCCTGCCGATCATCGACGGCTGGGAAGCGACGCGCAGGCTCAAGGCCGACCCGCGGACGAGCCACATCCCGGTGCTGGCGCTCACGGGCCACGCGCCCGAGGGCATCGAGGGCCTCTCCGAGAGCGCGCACAAGGCGGGCTGCGACGGCTTCCTCGCCAAGCCCTGCTCCCCCGAGAAGCTCGTCGAGATGGTCAGGGGCACGATCCTCGGCGCCCGCCCCGCCGTCCGCAAGGCGCGGCCGCGCGCGCGGCCCCCCCGGCGCGCGTCGGGAGGTTGACGCCGGACGCGGCCGGGGGCACTCCCTCGCCCTCATGATCCGAGTCCGGGCACTTCGAAAGCGCTTCGACGTGCACGAACGCGCGCCCGGCCTCCGCTCGGCGGTGCGGTCCCTCTTCCGGCGCACGACGACCCCGGTCGTCGCGGTCGACGGCATCGACTTCGACATCGCCTCCGGGGAGCGCGTGGGCTTCCTGGGCCCCAACGGCGCGGGCAAGACCACGACCCTCAAGATGCTCGCGGGCCTCCTGCACCCCACGAGCGGCGAAGTCCGGGTCGACGGCCACGAGCCGCGCCGCCGCGAGGACGACTTCCTGAAGAAGATCATGCTCGTCCTCGGGCAGAAGCAGCAGCTCATCTGGGACCTCCCGCCGTCCGAGACCTTCGAGCTCAATCGGGCGGTCTACGACGTGCCGCGCGCGCAGTTCGAGGCCACGCTGCGCGAGCTCACGGAGCTCCTCGAGCTGGGCGATCTGGTCAAGAAGCCCGCCCGCACCCTCTCGCTCGGCGAGCGCATGAAATGCGAGCTCGCCGCCGCGCTCCTCCACCGCCCGCGCGTCCTCTTCCTCGACGAGCCGACCATCGGCCTCGACGTGTCGATGCAGGCGACCGTCCGCGACTTCGTGCGCCGGTACAACGAGCAGCACGGCGCCACGCTCATCTTGACCAGCCACTACATGGAGGACGTCGAGCAGCTCTGCCCGCGCGTCATCGTCATCGACCACGGCAAGCTCGTCTACGACGGCGCCCTCGAAGACCTCGTCGCGCGCACCCGGCCGGATCGCCGCATCGTGCTCCGCTTCACGCGCGCCGTGGACGCCGCGGACCTCGCCACCCTCGGGAAGCTCGTTCGGCACGACGCCGGGCAGAGCGTGCTCCAGGTGCCGAAGGACTCGGTCAACGGCGTGGTGGGGCGCGTGCTCGCGCACCTGCCCGTGAGCGACCTCACCGTGGAGCGAGCGCCGCTCGAAGAGGTGATGAGCGAGCTGTTCGCGCGCAACCGGGCGGCGACGTGAGCCTCCGCAACACGGCCCGGGCCTTCCCCACCCTCCTCAAGGTCGGCGTCGCCGAGGCGGTGGCCTACCGCGCCGAGATGCTCATCTGGGTGCTCGCCACGACGATGCCGCTCGTGATGCTGGCGCTCTGGTCGACCGTCGCGCGCGAGGCGCCCGTGGGCCGGTACGGCGAGCCGCAGTTCGTCGCGTACTTCCTCGTGACGTTCATCGTCCGGCAGATCACCGGGTCGTGGGTCTTTTACGACATCAACTTCGCGGTGCGGAACGGCACGCTCGCCATGCGGCTGCTCCGGCCGGTGCACCCGCTCTGGACCTACGCGGCCGAGGCGCTCGCGGCGATGCCGATGCGCCTCCTCGTCTCGCTCCCCGCGGCGGCCGTCGCGCTGTCGGTCGTCGGCGGGCGGGCCCTCACGCACGACCCGGTCCTCTGGGCGGTGTGGGGCGCGGCGCTGGCGGGCTCGTGGATCCTCACGCTGCTCGTGAACCTGGTCGTCGGGTGCATGGCGTTCTTCATGGAGAGCAGCCTGAAGGTGATGGAGGCGTGGGTCGTCTTCTTCTTCGTCTTCAGCGGGTACCTCATCCCGGTCGACCTCTTTCCGCCGCGCCTTCGCGCCGTCGTCGAGTGGCTCCCCTTCCGGTTCCAGATCGGCTTTCCGGTGGAGGTCGCGATCGGCACCCACGACCGCGCGGCGGCCTTCCGCCTGCTCGCCGGGCAATGGGCGTGGGTGGCCGCCGCGTTCGCGCTCACGGTCATCGTCTGGCGGCGCGGCCTCCAGCGGTTCGCCGCGTACGGGGGCTGAGGGGCGTGTCGAAGGCCCGCCGCTACCTCCGGCTTCTCGGGACGCAGCTCCGCGCGTCGCTCCTCCTGGGCCTCCAGTACCGGGCGGACTTCCTGCTCGACGGGGTGATCGGCGTCTTCTGGACCCTCTCGGCCATCTTGCCGCTCCAGGTCGTCTTCCGCGGTCGGACGGCGGTCGCGGGGTGGACCTTCGGGGAGGCGCTGATGGTCACGGGATGGTTCACGTTCCTCGAGGGCGTGCTCGAGGGGGCCGTGAACCCGAGCCTCGCCGACGTGGTCGACCACGTCCGCAAGGGCACGCTGGACTTCGTGCTGCTCAAGCCGGCCG
Organism: uncultured delta proteobacterium; assembly: GCA_963797395.1. Taxonomy (GTDB): domain Bacteria; phylum Myxococcota_A; class Polyangia; order Polyangiales; family Polyangiaceae; genus Palsa-1150. Next base: position 50,826 of record CAWCPA010000004.1, on the reverse strand, counting down.
ACGCGCAGTTCCTCGTCGCGACGTCGCGCCTCCAGCCGTGGCGCGCGACCAACGTGCTGGCCGCGGCGGGCATCTTTGCCTGGGGCTTCCACCTGCTCGGCCGCGGGCCGTCGGCGGGCGGCGTCGCCGAGAGCGCGCTCGCGATGGCGGCGGCCGTCGCGGTGCTCTTCGCGCTCAAGACGATGGCGGTGAGCGCGGCGTTCTACGTCGTACGCGTCGACAACCTCACGCACCTCTTCGACTCGGTGTTCGACGCCGCCCGGTGGCCCATCCAGGTCTTTCGCGGGGCCGTGCGGCTCGTCTTCACGTTCGTCATCCCGCTCGCGCTGATGACCACGTACCCGGCGCAGGCCCTCCTCGGCACGCTCCCGGCGCGGACGCTCGCCCTCGCGGTCGCCGGGGCGATCGTGGCGCTGGCCCTCTCGCGCTGGACCTGGATGCGCGCGATCGCCAAGTACACGAGCGCGGGGGGCTAGCGCGCGGGATAGCGCGTGGAAGCGGGCTACAGGCTACAGGCTACAGCCCGAGGAGAGATGAGGCCGGGACGCGGTGATCCGGCCTCTCCTTCTCTCAGCCTGTAGCCTGTAGCCCAGCGCAGCCCAGCCGGCTCAGTCCGGGCGGCGCTTGCGCAGGACGGCGATGTAGAAGCCGCCGAAGAAGGCCGCCGGGGTGTCGGCGAGGCGCCACTCGATCGTGCGGAGGACGGCGCCGACCCCGGGGACGCGCATGGCCGCGGCCGCCGGGGTCACGATGCGGACGCCGCGCACCGACTCGAGCGTCAGGCTCGGCGGGAGCAGGCGGGGGATGATCCACGGCGCGTCGAACCGCGTGTACACCGCGTCTTCGCGCGTCGCGTTCGAGATGAGGGCCGCGGGCCCGAGGCGCTTCACGAGGCCGCGCAGGCTCACCGGGTTGTAGAACTCGGCCAGGACCACGCCGCCCGGCCGCGTGACGCGCGCCATCTCGGCGAGGGCGCGCCCGATCTCGGGCACGTGCGCGAGCACCTTGAAGGCGCAGGTGACGTCGAACGACCCGTCGTCGAACGGGATGGCCGTGACGCTCGCCTCGCGCGCGTCGAGCCCGCGCTCCCGGGCGCGGCGCAGCATGCCCGGCGACAGATCGATGCCCCTGGCCGACCGCGCGAACGCGGCGATGCGCTCGAGGATGAGCCCCGTGCCGACACCGCACTCGAGGACGTCGCGCTCGGCCCCGTACCGGCGCACGACGTCGATCTCGAGGTCGTCGACGAGCGCGTGGTAACCGCCGGGGCGGTTCGGGCGGCGCTCCGCCTCGTAGCGATGCGAGAACTCGTCGTAGTACGAGCGGATCGCGTGGAGCGGCTGGAAGGCGTGCGGCCTGTGCGCAGACATCTACTTGGACCGCTTGCGCCGCCGGGCGGCGCCGTGAAGGAAGAGGTCGAGCGTCATGGCCGCTTGCTCTCGCACGTCCTTGCCCCCGCCGGCAATCGACGAGAGCACGAAGGCGCGCATCGTGCCGCCCAGGAAGCGCGAGAGGTCGTCGGCGTCGCGCGGCTCGAGATCGCCCGCGGCGATGCCCTCCTCGACGATCACGCGGAAGACGGACCGGAAGGTCTCCATCTGCTCGATCTTGCGCGCCGAGACGCCCGCGCTCGGGGCGGCCGCGCCCGTGAAGAGGCCGTGCTCGTTCGCGATGGCGAAGAAGGCGCGGTGCTGCTCCACGTACGCGAGCATGCGGACAACGCGCGCCTCGAGCCGCGCGCGGAAGCCCTTGGGATCGGCCGGGTCGGCCGAGACCTGCGCGAGCAGCCCTTCGGTGCGCTCCTCGAGCAGCGCGGCCAGCACCTCGTCCTTGTGGGAGAAGTGGTCGTAGACGGTGCCGACGGCGATCCGCGCCCGCTCGGCGATGTCCTGGATGCGCGCCCCGTGGAAGCCCCGCTCGGCGAACACGGTCTCGGCCGCGTCGAGGATCGCGTTCCGGAAGAGGGCGCGCGCCTCGTCACGCCTGCGGAGGGGCCGGGTTGGCGTGACGTTCATGGGACGAATCCTTATTCATTCTCCGTGCCGCCTGCAATCCTCGGCGCGACGATGGGCGTAGAGCGCTAGAGCAAAATTAGGGGCAGCTCAGCCGCTCGAGCCAGCTCCCGCCGTCGTCGACCCACGACAGCCAGAGCTCCCCTTGCGGTCCGAGCGCCATCGTCGCCTCGAGGGCCGCCCCCTGGGCGGGCACCACGTCGCGGGCCACGAAGTCCCCCCCGGCGAGGATCTCGCCGAGCTCGAGGACTTTGGCCAATCCCGGCTCTCCGTTGTCCGGACGGACGCGCACGACCCAGGTGCGGCCCCCGCGGAGGACCGCGGCCACGGGCGCGGGGTCGAGCCCGTTCGGGTACATCGACCACGCGACGGGTTCGTCGACCACGGGCGGGTCGTCGAGGCGGATGACGGCGAGGCCGAAGGTCGTGATGTCGCGCGCGATGGGCAGGAGGGCCCAGCCCGGGCCGCGCGCCGGGACCGCCGCCGCGAGCCCCGTGCGGCGATCGCCGGGGCCGCCCACGAAGGCCACCTCGTCCTCGCCGAGGTGCGCGCCGTGGTCGTACGTGACGACGCGGGCGTGCAGCGCCGTGAGCGCGACGCGCGCGTCGACGCTGAGCGCGACGATGGAGGGGCCGTGGGGCACGAGGAGCGCGGAGGTCGCGCCGCTGCCGTCCTCGGAGAGGCGCACGGGAACCTCGTCGTCGACGGCGAGCCACGCCTCGCTGACCCAGCCCTCGGTCGTCTTTCGGCTCGCCATGTAGGCCATGGCGGTGTGCGACCCGCCGAGCGGCGCGGCGGTCACGCGCGTGCCGGTGCGCGTGCTCGCGACGAGGTGGTCGTTCGAGCCGTCGAGGCGCGCGCGGTGCACCTCGCCGGAGCGGTTCGGGCAGAACGCGATCTCGCCGGCCATCGCGCACGCCAGGCGCAGGCCCTTGGCCGCGCCCCCCTCGACGCTCTCGCGCCCGGGCGCCGCGCCGGCCGGGACCAGCGCCGGCGCGGGGAAGGAGACGACGCGCGGGCGCCCGTCGTCGTCGAGCACGGCGTCCACGCGATCGGCGCGGACGACCAGCGCCGCCGGCCCGCGGAGGGGCATCTCGACCGGGCCGCGCAGGACGCGGCAGTACGCGGCGCCGCCGTCGCGGGCGCGCGACGCCGACGCGTCCAGCGCGGGCGCGGGAGGGGGAGCGGGCGCGGGAGGCGGCGCGGCGGGCTCGCTCGCCGAGGGGCCCAGCGCCTCGGCCTCGAGCGCGGCGTCGACCGGGTCCGACGCGTCGGCGTCGGGCGCGCCGGTCCGCGAACACGCGGCCAGCCCCGCCGTCGCGCAGGCGAGCATGGCCCCGAGCACGGCACCGAACGAGCGGGGCGTCGTGGCAGGCGCCAGCATTCCGCGACTATTGCATGACGCAGGCGGAGCCCGTGCTCCCCACGTAGCAGCAGTCGCCGGAGGGGCAGTCCGTGGAGGCCGCGCACGTCATCGGCGGGATGGCGAAGAGCGCGCGAAGCGAGTGCACGACATCGTCGCACGTACTGCCCGAATCGGCCTCGCCGGCGGGCGAAGAGCCGTCGTCGCCGGAGAGGCCCGCGCCGTCGCCGGCGCTCCCGTCGTCGCTCGACGACCCGCTGTCGCCGTCGTTCGAGGGCACACCCGGGAGCGCGGGGGTATCGCCCGGGCCCGCGGTGGCGCACCCCGCACATCCCCACGCCAGCAGCCACGCCATCGCCGGCGTCGCCACCGCGTGCTGCAAGAGGCGCCGCGCGGAAGAGGTCAACCGGCCGAGTCTAACCCCGGGCCCGAGGTCGCCTCGTCTCGAACGAGCCTCCCCGAGCGCTCGCTCACGAGCGCGACTCCGATTGCAACCAGCGCGTGACGCAGCGTGCCGCGGCGGCTTCGGCCTCGCGATGGTGGTCGCGCCACTGCGCGCGTCCGCGCGAGCCCACGTCGTTCGCGACGCCGAGGACCGCCACGAACGGCACCGCGCACGCGGCGCAGGCCATGGCCACCGCGTGGGTCTCGAGGTGCTCGACGTCCACCTGGGCGCCGCTCGCGATGCGCGCCGCGGCCTCGTCGTCGACGGTGATGCCGAGCGTCGTGGCGAGCTGCACGGGGCGCGCCCCCGCGAGGGTCATCGCCGCGAGGAGCGCGGCGTCGGTCTCGATCGCCGTGGCGACGGACTCGATGAGCTCCGACTTGCCTTCGAGCGACGAAAGGTCTACGAGGCGCGTCGCCCGGGCGACGATCACGTCCCCGATCGCGAGGCCCGCGCTCGCGTAAGCTCCGCAGGTGCCCACCAGCACCACCGCGCGTGGCGCGTGCATCGCAATCTGGTGCGCGGCTCCGACCGCAGCCGTCACGAGACCGACGCCGACCAGACCGAATGCCACCGGCCTGCGCGCGTCGGACGCGGTGGACGCGCATTGCGCCCCCACCGGAGCCATCCTTTCGTCTCTCGAAAAAGGCGCGAGCTCAGGCTCGAACGCCGCGAGGATGAGGACGTCGATCGTCATGCCCTTGGAGCTACTTTACTCCCGCCCGCGCACCTCGTCCTTCCTTGCCTCGGCTCGGCCGCACGACTAGCGTTAGCGGGCCTCGCATGCGGTTCGAGTTCTGCGCAGCATGGGCGGCAGCCCCTCTCGTCGTCGGCTGCACGAGCGCCGTGTCCGATCCGGCGTCCGCCGGTGCGGGCGACGCCGACAGCGCGCGCACGACGAGCGCCGTCGTCACGGTCGAGCGCGCGGTCGACGCGACGGGCGCCTCGCGCGTCGACACGAGCGCGCGGTTCGCGCGCGTGCCGGCCACGACGTCCACCCAGGGCGCCCTTCGCGCCATCGGGGCTGAGCTCGACCTTCCCGCGCCGGGCTCCTGCGCGAGCATCACGGGCCTCGCCGAGGCTCCGCGGGCTCCGCAAGACGCGGCAACCTCCGGCGCCCCCGTGGTCGAGCTGGTCGACGTCGGGGCGGTCACGCTCGAGACGGGCGGCCGCGAGACGCACCTGGTCCCGCGCCAGCTCCCCGACGTGACCGACGTCGTGAGCGGCGTCGTGTACGCGCGCGGCGCCGACCCGGCGCTCTTCCCCTCGAGCGCGACGTACACGCTGCACGTGGGCGGCGGCCCCGAGGTCGAGGCCTTCGACGTGACCGCCACCGCCCCGGCCGATCCGAGCGACGTGCACGTGAGCGGGGACGATCCTTCGACCGGCGTCGCCGTCACCGCCGGCGCGCCCATCGAGGTGTCGTGGGCGACGGGCGGCGCGGGCGACGTCGTCTTCATCGACGTGCAGCCGGCCGGCTTCCGCTGCCTGCTCGACGACGGCGCCGGCGCCTCCGCCGACGCCTCGCACGCGACCGTGCCCGCCTCGCTCGTCGACGACGCGGGCACGCTCACCATCCACCGCGTCCACCGCGAGCCCCTCGCCGTGCACGGGCTCGCGGGCGGCGAGATCCGCTTCGACTTCTCTCGCTCGGTCGCCTACGGCCGCCACTAGGGCGAGGCAGGCGCCGTCCGTCTCCGCAGCATGCGTCGAACGCTCCTCCCCCCCTCCCCTGCCTCGCTTGTCGCGCTCGCCGCCGTCGCGGGCCTCGGATGGACGCTGACCGCGTGGGCCCAGCCGCCCGCGCACGCGTCCTCGCACGCCGCGCCCCCCGCCCACGGGCGCCACGCGGCGGCGAGCGACCCCACGTCGATCCGCACGACGATGCCCGGCAGCGCGGCCGCGGCGGCCTACATGGCGGGCCACCAGGGCCTCGTCGGCTTCCACGCGCCGTCGACGCGCGCGCCCGAGACCGACGCCACCGGCCGCGCGATGCTCACGCTCACCGCGATCAACCGCGGCGAGACGCTGTCCGTCCCGGCCGACGGCGACGAGGGCGGCTTCGCGGCGGTGGACCTCGACCGCGTCGCTCACCTGCTCCGCGCGGCCGGCGGCGAAGAGCACCCGGTCGACCCGCGCACGCTCGCCCTCGTCTACCGCATCCAGCAAAACTTCCGCGTGCCCGAGATCCGCGTCGTCTCCGGCTACCGCGTGCCCAAGCCCGGCTCGCACTCGAACCACGGCAAGGGCCGCGCGATCGACCTCATCGTGCCGGGCGTCGCCGACGAAGAGGTCGCGCGGTTCGCGCGCGGCCTCGGCTTCGTGGGCGTCGGCGTGTACCCGACGAGCCAGTTCGTTCACGTCGACGTGCGCCCGCGCAGCTACTTCTGGATCGACTACAGCGGCCCGCACATGAAAAACCGCGAGTCGTGCATCTTCCCCGACGTGGCCGCGCAGGGCGACGCCGCCGCCTCCGCGCGGGGCCAGGCGCCCATCGAGCCCTTCGTCGTGTCGATGGACGTCGACGCCGCGCTCCGCGCCCGCGGGGTCCCGCCGCCGGCGTCGCCCTCCGAGGACGAAGAGGAAGACGAAGACTGAGCTTGGACGCGGACGTCGAGCAGCTCGTTCGTGAGCAGCGCCTCCTCGAGGCGGCGCAGCTCGCGAGCCAGCGGGGCGACGCCGCGGGCGCGTCCGCGCTCTTCGAGCGGGCGTGCGAGTGGCGGAGCGCCGGGCAAGAGGCCCTTCGCGCGGGCGATCCGGCGCGGGCGCTCGAGCTCGCGCTCCGGGCCGGCGACGAGGCCCTCGCGGAGGACGCCGCGGCCCACGTCGCGGTGGCTCCGAACGCGGACCGCGTCGCGGCGCGCATGGCCGCGCGCGGCCGGCACGCGTGGGCGGCCCGCATCCTCGAGGCCGTGGGGCGCGACGTCGAGGCGGCGCGCGCGTGGGAGCACGCGGGGCAGACGACGCGCGCCGGCGCGCTGTTCGAGCGCGCGGCGCAGCCGGCCGAGGCGGCGCGCGTGCTCGAGGCCGCCCTCCGCCGGGACCCCGGGGACTTCGCCGCGGCCGTGGCGCTGGGCGTGCTGCTCGTGCGCTTCGGTCGCGACGCGGCGGGCGCGCGGGTGCTCCAGCGCGTCCCGCCGGGCGCGCCGGAGCGTCGCGAGGCGCTGGTCTCTCTCGCCGCCGCCCTCGACCGCCTCGGGCTCGCGGACGCCGCGCGCGACGCGTCCGCGGAGCTCGCCGCCCTCGGCGGGCCGCCCGCCTCGCTTTCCGGCCCGCCGTCCGCGCCCGCGGCGGGGGCGCGGCTCTACGGCCGGTACGACATCGTGCGGCCCGTCGCGTCCTCCCCCCGCGCGCGGGTGCTCGAGGCGCTCGATCGGGCCGGCGGCGAGCGGGTCGCCCTCAAGGCGTACGCGGCGGGCGAGCCCGGCGATGCCCCGGCGCGCGCGGCCCTCGCGCGCCTCGAGGCGGACGTGCGCGCGGTGGGCGCCCTCGCCCACCCTTCCATGGTCCCGGTGCGGGCGCTGGTCGCTGCGGGGCCGACGGTCGTGCTCGCGTGGATGGAGGGCGGCACGCTCGAGGCGCGCCTCGCGAAGGAGCCGGTCGCGCCCGACCGGGCCGCCGAGGTCGCGCGCGCGGTGCTCGGGGCGCTCGCCCAGGCGCACCGGGTGGGTGTCCTGCATCGCGCGGTGAAGCCCAGCAACGTGCTCTTCGACGCGGCGGGCGCGGCGCGCCTCTCGGACTTCGGCGCGGCCCACGCCGCCGACGCGTCCGCGACGATCACCGCGGGGGACCTCGGCGTGCTCGAGTACCTGAGCCCGGAGCAGCGCGAAGGGCGCGAGGTGCGCGTGCAGAGCGACCTCTACGCCGTCGGCATCCTGCTCCGCGAGATGCTCGTGGGCCGCGCGCACGAGGGCCCGCCGAGCCGCGCGCACCCGCGCCTCGACGAGCGCCACGACGCGCTCCTGGCCCGCCTGACGGCGCGCGCGCCCGAAGACCGGCCCGCCGACGCCCTCCAGGCGCTCGAGCTGGTGGCCGCGCTCCCGTGGCCCGGGCCCGCGCCCCACGGTCCGTTCTCCAGGGCGCAGCAACCGCAGGGCGCGCTCGCCGAAGGGCCGCGCGTGCAGGGGAGCGTCGACGGCGCGGTGGTGGACACGTGGACGGGGCGGCGCATCGAGCGGGTGCCCCTCACCGAGCCGGCGCTCGAGCACGCGCGCCTCCTCGCGCGGGCGGACCACCCGGCGCTCCAGGCGGTGCTGCGGGTCGACCGCGAGAGCGGGGCGCTGTGGCTCGCCGCGTGCGACCCGCCGCTCGAACGGCCGCTCACGCCGGCGGAGCAGGCGCGCGTCGACGGGGCGCTCGGGGCCCTCCTCGCGGCCGGCGCGCCGACCTCGTTGCTCGACAGGGCGCGCGTCGCCCTGCAAGACGGCGAGGTGGTCGTCCGTCTCGTGTGAGCCCCTCGAGGGCCGTCAGCGCTCGACGATTGGATACACGAGCTCGACGGGCTGCCCGCCGCGCTCCAGCGCGACCCTCAGCTCGCTCGCGACCTCGAGCGACTCGAACGCCGTCTGCGCCTGCTCGGGGCGCTCGATGGGGAAGCCGTTCACGCTGGTGACGACGTCGCCGGGGCGCAGATTGACGCCGGACCAGAACGCCGGGTCGCGCAGGGCCGCGATGCGGAAGCCGTGGAACTTGCCGCCGACGAAGACCGGCTGATCGTCGACTTCGACGCGCTGCAGAAAGACGCCCAGCCCTTGCGAAACCGCGTCATGCACGGCCGAGCGTGCCACCACGTGCCCGGCGGGCGCAGGGGCCGGCGCGGGCGCGGGCGCGGGGGCCGCCGCGACGGGCGGCGGGGACGCGGGGGCCTGAACGGCGGACCTCGGCGCGGAGCTCGCGCACCCGGCGAGACCCACCGCGAGACCCACCAGCGGAGCCGCCGCGAGCGCGGCGAACGAGAAAACCCGGCCTTTTTGCGTGGCGATGGCCCGCGTGCGCATGAGGAGGAAAGTGCCCCTGGACCTCCCGGCGCGCAAGTTTTCGGCTCCGTTGGCCGCGCCCTTGCAGAAGCGGGGGCCCATGCCGAACAAGAACACGATGGAAAGAGCCCGCCGCGACGCGCGTCAGGGCAAGGCGCCGACCACGCAGGCCGGCGAGTTCGTTCACGAGGAGATTGAGCACGTTCGCCAGGGAAAGCACGGCGCGAAGAACGCCAAGCAGGCGATCGCGATTGGCCTCTCGAAGGCGCGCCGCGCCGGCGTGAAGCTCGCTCCGCCGAGAGCCGGCGCCACGAGCGAGCCGACCCGCCGCAAGGCCGAGAAGGACGCGACCGCCGGCAAGCGCGCGCGCACGACCGGGCGCCGCGCGGCGCGCAAACCTGCCGCGGCGTCGCGCCGCAGGTCACAGGCCGCGACGGGCGCGCTGAAGCGCAGCGGGAGCGCCGCGGCCTCTCCGCGCGCGCTGTCGCGCCAGGCGAAGGACGCGGCCGCGCGACGCCGGTCTTCCTCGGCGACCCGTCGGCCCGCGAAGCGGCGCGCCACGACGCGGCGCCAGTCGTCCGAGGCGACGCACTGAGGGCGGGCGAGCGGAACCCACCGGGAGAGGCTTACCCTCGCTGGTAAGCCTCCCACACGCGCTCGTGCACCTCGTCGACGGGACCGCTCGCGTTGACGACGACGACGCGGTCCTTCGGCATGTGCTTGGCGAGATCCTTATAGAAGGCCGCCAGGGCGCGCTGGACCTCGCTCTGGTCGTAGAGCTGGGCCGCCTCGTTGCGATAGAGCCGCCGCTCTGTGGCGACCTCCGGCGGGACGTCGAGCACGATGGTGAGGTCGGGCCGGCGCACGTACCGATTGAGCGAGCGGATCCACTCGACGGCCTCCTTGGCGTCGGCGCCGCTCGAGACGCTCTGGTAGGCGAGGCTCGACGCGTCGTAGCGATCGGAGACCATCACGCCGCCTTCGGCGACGAACGGCTCGATCTCGCTCTCGACGTGATCCATGCGGTCGGCCGCGAAGAGCAGGGCCATCGTCGCCCAGCCGGGCGCGCGGCCGCCGGGGACGACGACGCGGCCCGTGAGCACCTGCCGCACCAGCGTGCCGACCGGGCCGTCGCTGGGCTCGCGCGTGGCGCGGACCTGCACGTTCATCGCGCGGAGGCGCTCGGCGAGGCGGCCGACGTGGGTCGTGGTCCCCGCGCCGTCGATCCCCTCGAGCACCACGAACCGTCCCCTCGTCGTCGTCGGCATGGCGCTAACCCCGTAGCTAGCGCACGTGGAGGCGCGCCGGAAGACTCTTAAACCCGCCCGGCCAGCGGGGAGCGGTCTTCGCCGAGGACCATGTTGTCGATGAGCCGCGTCGCGCCGACGCGGCACGCGATGGCGAGGACCGCCCGCGGCCCGACGTCGCCCTCGAAGCCGCCGAGCGAGTCGGCGTCGCGGACCTCGACGTAGTCGACGGAGCTCGCGACGCGATTGACCGGGTCCCGGGCCAGGCGCTCGAGCTCGCGCGCCCGGCGCTCGCCCGCCGCGAAGGCGCGCGCTGCCGCGTCGAGCCCTCGAGCCAGGGCGAGCGCCTTCGCGCGCTCTTCGGGCGAGAGGTACGCGTTGCGGGAGCTCATCGCCAGGCCGTCGGGCTCCCGCATCGTCGCGAGGCCCACGACCTCCACGGGGAAGAAGAGGTCGCGCGCCATCCGGCGGATCACGAGGAGCTGCTGGTAGTCCTTCTTGCCGAAGACCGCGACGCTGGGCCCGGCGAGCGCGAAGAGCTTCGCGACGACCGTGGCCACCCCCTCGAAATGCCCGGGCCGGAAGCGCCCGCAGAGCGGGTCGGCGACGGCTCCGACGCGCACGCGGGTCGCGTCGCCGGGGGGATAGACCTCGGCGGGCTCGGGCGCGAAGACCGCGTCGACCCCGGCGGACGCGAGCTTCGTGAGATCCCCTTCGAGGTCGCGCGGATACCGCGAGAGGTCCTCGTTCGGGCCGAACTGCGTCGGGTTCACGAAGATCGAGGCGGCCACGAAGCCGGCTCGGCGGTTGGCCTCGGTCGCCAGCGAAAGGTGCCCGGCGTGGAGGGCGCCCATGGTCGGCACGAAGCCGACGCGGAGGCCCGCGGCCCGTGCGGCGTCGCACGCGTCGCGAAGGTCGATGGCGCGGCGCAGCAATCGCGGTTGCGAGGAAGACATGCCGCGAAGGCTATCGCGAATCGCGCGCGAGTTGATAAGGTGAGGGTCTTGATGCCCGTGTGCGAAGGGAAGCGCTTATGACGTCGTTTCACGGCTCTCTCCGTCGCTCGTTTCCTCTCGTCACGGCATTCGCCGTCGTCGGCGTGCCGGCCCTCATCGTCGCGTGCGGCGGCCGCGGGCCGCTCGACGACAACATCGACGCGTACGACGCGCCCGACGCCGAGGGGATCAACCCGTCCAGCGGCAGTGGCGGCGGCAGCGGCAGCAGCGGCCTCGACGCGTCCTCGGGCTCCTCCGGCAAGAAGGACGGCGGCGGCTCCACGACCAAGGACGCCGGCGGGGGCACCCCCACGAAAGACTCCGGCCTGCCGGGCTTCCCGGGGCTCCCCGGCCTCTCGGAGGACGCGGGCGGCATCGCGGGCTGCTTCGCGTGCGCCGAAGACTCGTGCGGCACCCAGACGAACGCGTGCCTCAGCTCGCCCGACTGCCTGCAGGAAGGCCTGTGCGACCTTACCACGTGCTTGCTCGGCGCCGCAGGCGGGACCGGCAGCGGCTCCGGCTCCACCTCCGGGGGTCTCGGCGGGATCTTCGGCGGCGCGGACCTCCAGTGCCTCCAGACGTGCTCGCCCAGCGCGGCGGCGAACACCGAGCTCCTCTCCGCGGTCGAGTGCGTGTTCACCCAGTGCGGCAGCGACTGCCTCAGCGCGCTCTCCGCGGCGGGCAGCGGCGGGGGCCTTGGCGGACTTGGCGGACTCGGGGGTGGCGGCGGCGGGGGTCTCGGAGGTCTGGGCGGGCTGCTCGGCGGCGATACGACCGCGACCACTACGAAGTGATTTCGTCGCCGGCGCCGTGAGCGCGGCAGCGATTTCGGTTTGAGCGAGAACCGGGCGCATCCCCGCGGGCTCGCGCTTCTGGTAAGGGGACGGGCGCAGCAGCCATGCGCCCTCTCTTCCCGCGCCAAGCCGCCCTCGCCGCTTTGCTCGCGGGAGCATTTGCGACCGCGAAGGCCCGCGCCGACGAACCGGCGACCCCGGGCCTCTCGCTCGAGGCCGCGCGCGACCTCTTCGTCGAGGCCGAGAAGGACGAGGACGCGGGCCGCTGGGGCGAAGCGCTCGAGAAGGTGCGCCGCGTCGCGGAGGTGAAGCTCACGCCGGGCGTCCGGTACCACGTGGCGCTCTGCGAGGAGCACCTGGGCCAGCTGCTCTCCGCCCTCGACGACTACAAGACCGCGGCGACGCAGGCGCGCGCCGAGAACGCCCCCGACGTCCTGCGCCTCGTCGACGCCCGCGTCGCCGACGCGTCCTTGCGGGTGGCGCACGTCGTGATCGCCCTCGTTCCGGCCGTCGCGGACGCCGACGTGCGGCTCGACGGCCAGGCGGTGACGCCGGGCGTGCCGATTGACGCCGACCCCGGGCGGCACACCGTCGAGGCGAGCGCGCCGGGGTGCGCTCCCTCGTTCGCCGTGGTGACGCTCCCGGAGCGGGAGACGACGCCGTACGAGGTCCACCTCGAGCCCGACGTCGCTCCGGCCGCCGCCGCGCCCGCGCAGCCCGAGGTCCGCGCGAACGAGCCTGCGAAGGCGCGCCGGATTGGGCTCGCGGCCGCGATGGCCGCCGTGGCGCTGGCGGGCGGCGGAATCGGGGCGTACGTCGAGGCGGGCATCGAGCACGCCGACGGCGTGAGCGCGTGCAGCCACGTCGTCGCGGCGTCGGGCAGCGCGTGCGACCACGAGCGAAGCTCGGTGCGCGCCTGGGACTGGATCGCGGCGGGGACGTGGGCCGCCGCGGCGGGGCTCGGCGCGTTCTCCGTGATCACGTTCGCGGGAGCGCACCGGACGAGCGTCGCGGTGGGTCCGGCATCGCTGAGGCTCGAGGGGAGCTTCTGACCGCATGCGGGGCCGGGGGGGTGCGCTGCTCGTGGTCCTCGCGCTCGCGCCGCTGGGCGCGTGCTTCGATTCTGTTCCATTCCACGTCGGACCTGCGCACGGCGTGCGAGCTCGACGCGGGCGCGCCCGGCTGCCCCGAGACCGACGCTCCCGCCGATTTCTGCGCGTGGTCGCGCGACGAGGCCGACCAGCGCGCCACGCACGCGTGCGCATGGCTCGGCGCCTGCGAGACCCCGCTCGGCGACAACGCGTTCGGCCCGTGCGTCTTCCGCGCGCGCATGGCCTTCGACTGCGCCGCGAACCCCGACCACCGCGTGCAGGGCGCCGCGCACGACCTCTGGGACTGCCTCCAGCGCGCGCAGAGCTGCCCGGAGGTCGACGCGTGCGTCTTCGGAGCCGCGGGGCCTCCGGCGTGCGACGCCGGCGCGCCCCCCACGGCCTGCGCGCCCGGTGCGTCGCGCGACGTGCGGGTGGCCTGCGGCGGCGCGCGCGCGTTCGGCGAGCAGTGCGGCCTCTGGGGCCAGACCTGCGCGACGCGCGACGGGGGAACCGCGTGCGCGGGAGAGCCGGTCGAGTCCATGTGCGGAGAGCCGCTGCACGGGAGCGGCTGCTATGACCCCGAGGCGCTGCACTGGTGCGAGGAGGACGCGGGGGCGTTCGTCGACCTCGGGGTCTCGTGCGCGAGCTTCGGCGGGGGCACGTGCCAGGCGATCCCGTCGCCGAAGGTCGTGCATTGGGTGGCGTGCCAGCCGGGCGGCGACGGAGGCGCGTGCGCGCCGAGCCTCGCGGCGACCTGCGGCGGGCCGGCGGTCATGTGCCCGGCCGGGGTGACCGAGACGCTCGACTGCGACGCGCTGCTTGGGACGACCGGCGCGTGCGTCGCGGGCGATCTCTCGCCGCCGTTCGACTGGACGAGCGCGTGCCGCGTGAGCCCCGCGCGGTGCACGGGCGACGCATGCGGCGCGAACGGGGCGCTGACGAGCTGCGAGCGGGGGGCCGCGTTCCAGGTGGACTGCGCGGACGCAGGGCTCGGCCGATGCGCCATGGTCACGGCTGACCCTGCATCCGGCGCGCGCGCGGCCTGCACCCCTCCGCCGGCCAACCCTTCACAGTAACCCAACGGAAACGCGAACACTCGCGCGGAGATGGGCGCGGGCGCACGAGCGCAGATCGCGCTTGATTCGCTCTTGTCCGGCGAGGAACCGCGCGGTTTCATGCTGGGCGTAGCCCACCATGTCCGAAGATCGACGAAGCGCCCGGCGCGCCCGGCTCTCGGGGATTCGCGTCACGTACGAAAGCGCCACGGGAGACCGCCGGCAAGCCGATGTGCTCAACCTGAGCCGCGAGGGCCTCTTCGTCGTCGAGGCGCGCCCCCTGGCGGTCGGCAAGCGGATCTCGCTGGAGGTCGTGGTCGCGGGCGAGCCGGGGCCGTGGGCGGCGCTCGGGCGCGTCGTCTGGGTGCGCGAGCGCGCCGAGGGCGAACGGCCCGTCGGCATGGCCGTGAAGTTCATCGACGTCGAGGACAGCGTCGTCAGCGCGATCGAAGGGCTCATCGAGGCGCGCGAGCCGACCGAGCGCGGCATCGGCGTGACGCCCGAGGTCGAGCCCGTCATGAACGCGCCGTCGCGCGAGAGGACGATGCTCGGCGTGGGCGTACGCGCGGCGCCTGTCGCGCCGGTCGTCGTGCCCGCGCCGGGCCGCGAGCCCACGCTGCTCGGCGTCGGCCGGCAGGTCGGTCACGACCGCGAGCCGAGCGTCGCGTTCGAGGAGGACCGCGAGCCCAGCCTCGCGATCGACCTCGTCTCGCCGAAGTCGAGCGCTCCTCCCCCCGCGGTCGCGGCCGCGCCCGTCGCGGCGGCGCCCGCCGCCCCCGCGGACCTCGACGGGAACACGGAGCCCTCGGTCGCCCGCGGCGGCCGGCCCGTGGCCTCGCCCGTCCACGAGCCGACGCCCGCTTCGGAGGCCGCGCCGCGGCGCAAGCGCTCGGGCGGCGGCTGGCTCTTCCTCCTCGTGCTGCTCGTCGGGGCGGGCGCGCTCGGCTACGCGTGCCGCGATCGCCTCCCTCCGGCGTGGCACGTCGCCTACGCGGAGGTCATGAAGCTCCTCGGACGCTGAGACGCCCGAGGGGCCCGGCCCTATTCGCTGGACGAGGTCGACCCCGGCGAGGTGTGCGCGGGCGCCGGGTGGCCCTTCGAGGCGTGGTGCTTGTGGGTCTTGTGCGTGCCGGGTCCGGTCTTGCCCGGCGCGTGGTGCGAGGCGCTCGAGGAGGGCGCGGCCGACGGCGCCTTCGCGGACGCGCTGGCCGGCGGCGCGGTCGCGGCCTTGGCGGGCGCGGACGCTTCGGGGCTGGCGTCGCGGTCGCGCACGACGAGGGGCGCCTGGGCGGTCGGGGCGGGCACGGGGATCGGGACGGCGGAGGGCGCGCTGTCGACGGCGGCGGGCGCCGACAGCGCGTCGGCATGCACCGCCGCGCGGTGATCGAGCCAGAGCTTGGTCCCCACGGCGCCCAGCGCGGCGAGCGCGAGCCACGGCAGCGGCGAGCGCCGGCGCGGGAGGTGGATGGACTCGTCGGTGCCCGTGGACATGGGCATCGCCTCGACGACAGACGGCTCGACGACGCGCACGGGCGCGCGCACCTCGGCCGCGCGCACGGGCGGGCGCACGTCGGCCGCGCGCACGTTGGGCGCTGCGGCCGGGCCACGCGGCTTGACGGCGAGCGTCGTGCGGTCGCTCGCGGACGCCGCGTCGCTCTCCGACGGCGCGGACGTGGCCGTCTTCGACAGGAGCGACTCGATCTGCGACGCGGGGACCGACTCGATCGCGAGGTGCGTGGGGCCGCTCACCTCGATCTCGGCGATGGCGCGGCGCACGTCGTCGCGCATGGCCGCCGCGCTCTCGTACCGGTCCTCACGGCGGAACTCGAGCGCCCGATCGAGCACGCGCGCGCACGGCACGCTGACGTCGGGGCGCACGGTGCGGACCTTGGGGGCGGCCAGGGTCGCCATCTTGCGCACGAGATCGATGGGGTTCGGGGCCTCGTGGATGCGCCGGCCGGTGCAGATGCGGAAGCCGGTCGCGGCGAGCGCGAACATGTCGGTGCGCCCGTCGATCTCGTCGCTCTTGCCCGCGGCCTGCTCGGGCGACATGAACGACGGCGTCCCGAGCGCGAGCCCGTACGAGGTGATCGCCTGCCCTTCCTGCAGGCGCGCCAGCCCGAAGTCGAGCACCTTCACGCGCGAACTCGACGCGGGCGCCCCGTCCTCCTGGACCAGGAACAGGTTCTCCGGCTTCAGATCGCGGTGCACGACGCCGCGCGCGTGCGCCGCCTCGAGCACGTCGAGCACGCTCGAAGCGATTCCGAGGAACTCGACCTCCGACATCGGCGGCGGCCGCTCGAGCCGGTCCTGGAGCGACTCGCCCTCCAGCAGCTCCATCACGATGTACGCCGTGCCCGACTCGGGGCCCGAGACCACGACGTCGTCGTCGAGCACCTTGACCGCGCCCGGGTGCTCCACGCGGTTCGCCGCGTACCCCTCGCGCACGAAGCGCTCGCGCACCTCCTTGTACCGCGACAGCTCGGAGTGCAGGACCTTCACCGCGGCGCGCGCGCCGTTGCGGTGCTTCGCGGCGTAGACGGCGGCCATGCCCCCGACGCCCAGCAGGCGCTCGAGCGTCCACTTGTCGTCGAGCACGCACCCGACGCGCGCCTTGGCCTCCTGTGCCGTCTCCTCCGCCAAGGCCGGTATTCTACCGCATACGGACGCGGTTCGTCGCGCGCCCCGGCCGCCCCGCGTCCGCCCGGGTCAGGGCAGGACGGTGAGCGTCGTCTCCGCCTGGCCGTCCGCGCGGCGCGGGGGGGGCGAGCCGTCGCGCGTCTGCCACCGGCCGGTGTAGCGCTCGCGGCCGATGCGATGGTTCAGCACCGCGTCGGTCATGTAGAGAAAGCGCGGCTTCCAGAGCTTCGTCGGGAGGCTCGGCGCGAAGGCCATCTCGCGGTCGATCGGGTCGGGCGGTATCAGGCTGAACGCGCCGCGCTCCTCGACCTTCGACCGCACGGCGAAGGTCGCGTCGCCCATCGGCTCCGTGCACTCGAACCAGCTCTCGACGCGCGGCCGAACGCCCCCCGTGACGCGCGTGCCGATGAGGCGTACACCGCCCGCGAAGGTGGCCGCCGTGCTCCGATTGAGCTGGCCCTCGATGTGCTCGCGGATGCGCGCGGCCCCCGCCTCGTCGCCCGCCGCGACGGCCACGTTGTAGGCGACGCGCTCCTCGTCCAAGGTCCCGGGCTTGCCCGCCGGCGGGGACGCCGGCTGCCCGAGGTGCGTGCGCCACTCCCAGGTGCGCCACCGGTCGGGCGCGTCGCCCGCCCTTCGCACCGGCTCCGTCCCGCCGAAGACCAGCCACTCGAACGGGTTCGGCTCGCGCTCGTTCATGGAGTAGGCGTCCACGGGCGCGGGCCGGTCGCGCTGGTCGACCACCCACACGTCGCCGTAGACGCGGACGTGCGCCAAGTTCGCGATGCGCCGCTGCTCGTCGGCGCCGATCGCGCTCGGGCGCACGACCCAGAAGGGCCGCGACCGATCGCGCACGTTGCCCGCCGCGGGCGTCGCGACCGTCATCGTGTCGCCCTGGTACGTCCAGAGGTTCTCCCAGCCCCAGCCCAGCGAGGGGTGGATGTCGATGAACGTGCCGCGCTTCGTGTGCGGCATCACGACCTGCCGCAGCACCGTGAGCAGATCGATCTCGCTCCGGATGAGCGACCCGCTGTCGTTGTACCGGCCTCCCGTGCGCCGCCACACCCAGAGCGACTTCACCCCGTCGTGGGCCATCGCCAGCGGCGGCATCAGCCCGAGCGCGAGCCCGACCGCGCTGCCCACGGCCTGCGCCCGGTCGCGCGCGACCCTCCGCGTCACCCACCGCGCGACCGCGCCCAGCGTCGCCGCGAGCTGCGCGAGCGACAGGGCGAAGTACGGGGCGAAGTAGTGGGGCCAGAAGATGTGGACGTCCGCGCCCTGCTTGAAGACGACGTACTGGAACACCGCGCCCGCGAGGAGCCCGAGCGAGTACGTCTCCTCGTCCTCGCGCGTGACGAGGAGCCGGAGCAGGCACACGGGCGCGGCGATCTTCCCGACCGCGATGGCGAGCGGCGTGAAGCTGAAGTCGATCCACGATTTTCGCGCCTCGAGCGTCTCGTGCAGCGTCTTGATGTCGCCGCCGCCGCGCGAGTCGCCGGCGCTCAGCCACTCGTTGATCATGTTGACGTGCTTGAAGAGGCCGACCCACCAGGCCAGCGACACCACCATCAAGATGACCGAGAGCGCCCACCACTTCGTGTACGGCGCGACCTTGAAGTACGGCGTCCACCGCAGCGGCAGGACGAACGCTCGCGCGAAGGCCCAGGCCAGCGTCGGCGCGACGAGCAGGTACCCGACCCAGTCGCCCGACACCGCGAACGCGAGCCCGACCAGGCTCGCGGCGAGGTAGCGCGCCTTGGGCTTCGTCAGGTAACGCGAGTGGCCCCAGAAGAAGAGGAGCGCCCCGAAGATGCAGATCGTCTCGAGGTTCCAGAAGCTCGCGAACCCGAGCGCGATCGGCACGAACACGTAGCCGGCCGCCGCGACCGCGCCCATCGGCGCGCCCCAGCGCTCCTTCGCGATGCCGTAGAGCATCGGGGGGATCGTGACGCTCATCAGCACCGCGGGCAGGTGCACGAGCACGTCGCGGTGGCCGAAGAGCCAGTAGAGCGCCGCGGGCACGTAGTACTGGCCGAACGGGTGATGGCAGAGATAGATCGACGGCACCGGCCGGTCCCCGTGGTACCAGCCCCAGGCCGGGTACCCGATGTGCCACTTGATCATCATCTCGGCGGCCATGACGTTGCCCGCCCCGCCCGCGTCGATGTGACCGCCCCCGGGGACGCCGAACATCCCCCACGCCGACGCGAACGCGAACCACGCGCTCGCGGCCACACCGATCCAACGCGAGAGCCGGTCGATGACCGGACGCGCAACCGCCCTCATGCGGCCGCGCACCCTAGCATGAGGATTCACCGCCCCATCATCACGAACAGCGTCACGGCGCCGCCCACGACCAGCGCCAGGACGCCGACCACGAGCGGAAGCAACCAGCCGGGTTTACCGGCCGGAACGCCGTGCGCGACGAGCCCCGACGAGTCGGGGCCGGCGCCGTAGTTCAAGGGCGCAGCCGCCGTCCTGGCGCCCGGAGGCGCCGCGAACGGATCGGCGGCCGGAGCGGCGAACGGATTGGCCGCGTACGCCGCGGGCGCCTGCTTGACCGCCATGACGCGCGGGCTCGCCTGTTCGACGAGGGCTCCGAGCTCGGCCTCGGGCGTCGCCGCCCACTGCCTGTGGTCGCCCACCAGGCCGTACGCCGCGCCGACCGCGTCGGCGAGCGCGCCGACCGACTTGGTGCGGATGGCCGGGTTCTTCGCGAGCCCGACCTCGAGCACGTCGTCCATCGCCGGAGGGATGGGGTACTTGGCGCGCGCGCCCTTCACGGTCGGCGGGTCGGGGTCCTTCGTGAGGATCGCGAGGAGGATCGACGGGCCGTTCGTGCCGCCGAACGGCACCTCGCCCGTCATGCACTCGTAGACCAGCGCGGCGAGCGCGAAGACGTCGGCGCGCGGGTCGATCGTCTCGAGGCCCTGGGCCTGCTCCGGCGCCATGTAATACGGGCTGCCGATGGTGGTGCCGAGCACCGTGAGCTTCTTGCGGTTGTTGTCGCCCGTGTCCTTCACGCTGCCGAAGTCGAGCAGCTTCACGACGTCGCCCTCGCGGGTGCCGCAGAGGAACAGGTTGTCGGGCTTGAGGTCGCGGTGCACGAACCCGCGCGCGTGGGCCTCGTCGAGCCCGATCGCGACCTGCGAGAGCATGCGCACGAGCCGCGCCGGCGAGAGCACGTGCTCGCGCTTCAGGATGTAGCGAAGCTCCTCGCCGTCGAGGAACTCCATCACGAGGATCCACGCTTGCGAGACCGTGTCGCGGTCGAACCCGAGCACCTTCACGATGTGCTCGTGCGGGAGCGACGCGTTGATCTCGTACTCGCGCTTGAAGCGCTCGAGGGCGATGTCGTCCTTCGCGACGTCCTCGTGGAGCATCTTCACGGCGATGCGCGAGTCGGTCTGCTTGTCGATGCCCTCGTAGACGCGGCCCATGCCGCCGTCGGCGACGACGCGCCGGAGCTCGTAGCGCCCGCACAGGCGCGTGCCGAGTCGGACGTCATCGGCGGTCGGCGCGGCCGGCGCCATGCTGGCGGCGGCGAGGGCGGTGCCGTCGGCGGGGCAGAAGCCCGCGTCGTTGGGGAACACACGCTGGCACGTCGGGCAGCTCTTCATTCGGAAAACAGCCCGAGCCTATCGTGACGGAGACCCGCTGCGAAGAGACGGCTCACCCGTTCAGCCCCGGTCGGTCGGGGCGGAGGCTGCGATGGGCTGCGGCGCCACGAAGTAGATGATTCGATTGCACGAAGGGCACTGCTCGAGGATCGGCTCGCGCCGCAGGCGGTGGAAGAGCTGCGGGGGCAGAGCCATGTGGCAGGCGTTGCAGGTGCCGTCGCTGGTCTGGGAGATGCCGGCCCCGCGCTTCTGCCGGATCATGTCGTAGCGGCGGAAGAGCTGGGGCGGCAGGCTCTTGGTGGCGGCGTCGCGCTCCGCCTGCTTCTCGCGGGCCTTGCTCTCGACCTCGCCGAGCTTGGAGTTGATGTCGCCCTGCCGCGCGTTGAGGTCGGCGACGAGCTTGCCGTGCTCCGCCTCGGTGACCTCGAGCTGCTGGCGCGAGCCCTCGGCCTCGGTGGCGAGCTTTCCGATCTCGTCTTCGCGGTCGCGAACGAGCTTGCGGAGCTCTTCGAGCTCGCGCTGCGCGGCGTTCGACTCGCGCTCGGTGCGCGAGCGCGAGAGCTTCTCGCGCGAGTGCTCGAGCTGCTGGGTCATGTTGCGGACGTCTTGAATGAGCTCTCCGCGCGTCTTGTCCATGCCTGCCATCGACGCGCGACCGGCGGTGAGCTTTTCGTCGAGCTTGGCGATGCTGGAGCGAAGGCCATCCAGCGTGGAGCGCTCCTGCGAGAGCTGCTCGTTAAGACCCTTCAGTTCTGCGTCGATCTGCGCGAGTTTCTCGAGCGCGCGAATCTGGTCGAGGATGCTCAATGCGTGACTCCGGGACGATGAAGAAGACCAGCTAAACCAGCTAGGCACGTACATAGCGCACGCGAGGCCGTTAGGCGATTCGCGCGCCGCTCGCCCGCCGCGAGCGAGGCGAGCAAGCGCCGTGGGCCCACCTGGGTTCGAACCAGGAACAACCCGGTTATGAGCCGGGGGCTCTGACCGATTGAGCTATGGGCCCGAGTCGCGCTCGAGTGCTCCCCGCGCACGCTGGACGGGCGATGCCTGCGCATCTTGCCCAAAAACCTAGTCGAAACGCGCGCGGGACGGAAGGGCGGCGGGCCTCCCGAGCCTAGGGCCCGCACGTAAACAGGCGAAGCGGGCCGGCCGGATTGGAAGGCGCCGCGACGAGCATTCGTGACGGCGGAGCCCCCGCTTCGGGCGCGGCCAGCGACGGACCGAGGAAGAGGAGCGGCTGGGCGTCGTCGAGCGCACCCTCGAGGCTCGGCCGCCCCAGCGGCTCGCCGTCCGGCGCGAGCGCCAGGAGCCGAGCCTGCTCGTCCTTGCCGATCCAGAACAGCGCGTCCCCGGCGAAGCTCGGCGCGCCGCGCCCCAGTCCGGCCGTCGGGAGCGGCGCGTCGTCCACGGCGTTTTCCGCGCCCCGGACGCGGACGCGGACCAGGGTCCCGCCCGACCCGTCGCTCGCCTCGCCGTCGTCGCGCGCCACGACGAGGAGGCCGGCGGGGCCGACCTCCCCCGCCGCCCGCATCGGCCGCACGTCGTAGGCGGAAACGTGACCGGTCGGTGACGTAAGGCGGCGCACCGGACCTTGCGGCACCCCGTGCGCATCGACCGCGACGAGCTCGATCCACCCGAACGCGCGCGCCTCCCCGGTCGCCTCGACGGCCGGGCCCGCGGCGTCGGCGGCGGGCGGCTCGGGCGTGCTCGCAATCCAGAGGACGTCGAAGCCGGCGCCGGACGGGACCACGCGCGCGCGGTCGGCGTCCGACTCCGGCGGCGAGACGTCGCGGGCGGACGCCGCCTGGTCCCTGGTGAAGGGCGCCGCCTTCACCACGCCGCGCGGCTCGGGGGACGTCTTGGAACCGTTCACGGGCGATGCCTTCGCATCGACGTCGACATCGTCCCAGACGAGCAGCCCGTCGGCGCCCGTGACCGCGAGGTCGAATGAAAGCGACTCGCCGCGCCGCTGAGGGACCCGGAGCGGCGGCCGGGGCGCTTTGTCCGCCCCCGAGGGCGCGATTGAAGACACCGCGATTGCCCGCCCGTCGTCGCTCGCCGCGGCGTACGCGGCCGCGACGACCTCTCCCCCCCGCCACGCCATCCGGGGGGCCGGCGCGTCGCCGAGCGTGGGACCGAGATCGACCACGCGCGGCGCCGTCGCGTCGTCCTTCAGCAGCGCGATCGCCGCCGCCCGCCCCGCCGGCGACGGGTGCACCAGCGCCACCGCGACGCCGCCCGGAAACGCGAGCGCGTCCCCGACCTCGACGCCCGCCCCGACGCCGAGCGCGGGCGCGGCCTCCGTCCGCGAGCATCGCGCCGGGAGCGCCCCGGGCTCGGGCGCCCCGGGCTCGACGGTCGAGATGGCGAGCGGCACCTCGATCGCGCCCGCGTCGCTCTCGACCGGCGCCTCGGGCGCGGCCTTGTGGCAACCGAGCGAGCCTAGCGGACCGAGCGCGAGCGCGGCGAGGGCCGCTGCGCACCTCGTCATGCCGGGTCCAGGAAACCGTCGACCACTTCGAGCGCGAGCTCGTACTTCTCGAGCGGCGGCATGATGTACGCGCCGGCCACCCGCCCGCGGACGGCCGCGAGCATCTCGCGGGCGATCGCGACGCCCTCCTTGCGCGCGGCCGGGCCGGTGCCCGCCTTGCGCATCCGCTCGCGGATGGCCTCGGGCACCTGCATGCCCGGCACCTCGTTGTGCAGGAACTCGGCGTTGCGGTAGCTCGCGAGCGGCAAGAGGCCCACGAGCACCGGCATCTCGAGGGGCGCGACGTCGTCGAGGAAGCGCGTCAGCACCTCGGGCGAGTACACGGGCTGCGTCATCACGAGCTCCGCGCCGGCGGCCTTCTTGTCGCGGAGACGCGCGAGCTCCCTCGGGTAGTTGAGCGCGGCCGGCTCGGCGCCCGTCGCCATGAGGAAGCTCGTCGTGGCGCCGAGCGGCTTGCCGCCCGGGTCGACGCCATGGTTCAGGCGCGCGGTGAGCTTGAGGATGCCGATCGAGTCGAGGTCGTAGACCGCCGTGGCATCGGGGAAGTCGCCCATCTTGGGCGGGTCGCCGGTGATGATGACGAGGTTCCGGATCCCGAGGTCGTGCGCGCCGAGCAGGTGGGCCAGCGTCGCGAGGAGGTTCCGATCGCGGCCGCACACGTGGAGGATCGTCTCGATCCCGGCGTCGCGCTGGATGCGGGCCGCGAGCGCGACGTTGCTCATGCGCGCCTGGGCGCGCGCCCCGTCGGCGATGTTGACGACGTCGATGCCGCCGGCCTTGAGCATGCGGGCCGCGGCGACGGCCTTCGCGGGATCAAGGCCGTTCGGCGGGTTCACCTCGACGGAGACGACGAAGCGCCCGCGGGCGATCTTGGCGGCGAGGGCGCTGCGCTCGGCCAGCGGCGGCGGATGGAGCGAGCCGGCCGGCATCGCCGGGGGGATGATCGACGCCCTGACGTCGGCCATGGGCCCGGACGCATCGGTGACGGGCGATGCCGTCGCATCGGCCACGCGCGATGCCGTCGCATCGACGACGCGCGATGCCGTCGCATCGACGACGCGGACCTCGACGCCCTGCGACTCGTCCTCGAGCTCCCCGACCGCCCCGGCCATGCGCGCCGCGGCCGCGATGCGCCGCACGTGGTCGGGCGTCGCGCCGCAGCACCCGCCGACCAGGCGAACGCCCACGCGGATCATCCGCCGCGCGTAGATGCCGAAGTACTCCGGCGTCGACACGTACACCATCCGCTCGTCGACGCGCCGCGGGAGCCCGGCGTTCGGCGACGCGAGCACCGGCAGCCCGACCGGAACCATCTTCTGCGCCGCGGTGAGCACGCCCATCGGCCCGTCCGAGCAGTTCACGCCGACGACGCTCGCGCCCCACTCCTTCGCGAGCCGCGCGACCTCTTCGGCCGGCGCGCCCTCGGCCATGCGCCCGTTCTCGTCGAGCGAGGCGCTGGCGATGATCGGCACGCGCCCCTCGGCGGCCTCGACCGCCGCCTCGATCGCGACCCGCAGCTCGGGCGTCTGGCGGAAGGTCTCGACCACCAGGGCGTCGACCCCCGCCTCGAGCAGCGCGCGCGCCTGGTCGAGGAGGACGTCGTGGACGCGCGCGAGGTCGGCCGTGGCCTCGCCCGCCGTGTCGCCGAGGAAGTAGCCGCTCGGACCGACCGCGCCGATGACGTACGCCTGCCCGCCGGCCGCCGCGCGCGCGAGCTTCACGCCGGCCGCGTTGAGCTCCCGCACGCGCCCCGACAGACCGTACTTTTCGAGCCGCAGGGCGTTCGCGCCGAACGTGTTCGTCTCGAGGACCTGCGCGCCGGCCCGCACGAAGTCTTCGTGCACCTTGGTGACGAGCTCGGGCCGGGAAAGGTTGAGCTCCTCGAAGCACGCGCTGTAGAGGACCCCGCGCTCGTAGAGCGTGGTGCCCATCGCGCCGTCGACGACGAGGACCCCCGAGCGTACGGCGTCGAGGAAGGGACGGTCTGTGCGGGTGGAGCCCACGGCGCTTGACGGAGGAGCTAGTAAAGCTTCGCGGAGCTTAGCGCAAGACAGGCGCGCCGGGCGCCCGTGGGGCTCGGCATCGGAATTGAATGGACCGCCAGGAGAATGAACGCGTGACCTCGCCACGCGGGGAAGGCCGACATGCATGCTCCCAACACCCCGGTGCTTCTCGTCGATGACGACCGCAACATGCGCGTCACGGTCGCGGCTGCGCTCGAGACGGAGGGCTACCGCGTGCAGGTCGCGGAGAACGGCGCGCAAGCGCTCGCCTTGATGCACGGGCGGCGGCCGGAGGCCATCTTGCTCGACCTCTCGATGCCCGTCATGAGCGGGTGGGAGCTCCTCGAGGCGGTCCACGAGGCGCGCGAACTCCGGGAGATTCCGGTCGTCGTGCTCTCGGCGATGCGAGCGCCCGCGGGGGTCGAGCACCTCGACAAGCCCGTCAGCCTGGACGACCTTCTCGCCACGCTGGATAGGCTCCTCTGAGAGCTTCAAGCCCGCTTTTCTGACCCCGGCCTCCGGGCGCTCCCGGGTATGTTCTCGGGCATGTCGGTGGTGCGCGGGTTGCGGAACGCGTTGCCCGCGCTCCGTACGAGCGCAGATGAGGCGGATCGCATCGCCTACTCGCGGGACCTGTGGCCGCGCCACCACTTGAGCGTCCGCGCAGGGCGCCCGCCCGCGCAGAAGCCCGAGGCCATCGCGTGGCCCACCTCCGTCGATGAGCTCAGCCGGCTGGTTCGCTGGGCGAACCGCCAGGGCGTGCCGCTCGTGCCCTTCGGGGCGGGCAGCGGCGTGTGCGGCGCGGTGCTGCCGAAGGCCAACGAGCTGGTCGTCGACCTCAAGCGCATGGCCGCGGTGCGCGCGATCGACCGGCACGCGCCGATCGTCGAGGTGGAGGCCGGCCACATGGGCCTTCCCCTCGAGAAGACCCTGGCGCGCGCGGGGTTCACGCTGGGGCACTTCCCGTCGTCGATCTTGTGCAGCACCGTCGGCGGCTGGATCGCGACCCGCAGCGCGGGCCAGTGCTCGGGCCTCTACGGGAAGATCGAGGACATGGTCGTGTCGCTCGAGTGCGTGACCGGCGCGGGCGACGTGGTCGAGCTCCGGCGGCGCGTGACGGGCCCCGACCTCGTGCCGCTCGTCGTGGGAAGCGAGGGGACGCTCGCCGTGGTCGCGAGCGCGAAGCTGCGGCTCTTCCCGGCCCCCGCGGCGCGCGGCTTCGGCGCGTGGTCGTTCCCGACGACCGAGCACGGATGGGAGGCGATGCGGACGATCTTCCAGGCGGGCCTCCGGCCGGCGGTCGCGCGCCTGTACGATCCCTTCGACGCGATGCTCGCCAGGCGCGGGCGGGTGAAGTCGGGGGTCGAAGCGCCGTCGGAGGCGCCGGAGAAGCGCGAAGCGCACGCCCCGGGACGAGGCGGCGCGGCGCTGCGCACGCTCTTGAAGCGCCCCGGCGTCGTGAACGAGCTCCTCCACTCGCGCGCGGCCGCGAAGCTCCTCGGCGGCGCCATGCTCGTCGTGGTCTTCGAGGACGAGGACGCGGGCGCCGGCCTGGCGGCGGCGCGGCGGCTCGTCGAGGGCGCGCGGCGAGGCTCGTGGGAAGGCGCGGCGCCCGCGGAGCGCTGGTTCGACCACCGCTACGCCGTCAGCTACCGGCAGGCGCCCGTCTTCGCGCAGGGGGCGTTCGTCGACACCTTCGAGGTCGCCGCGCCGTGGTCGAAGCTCGGCGGCCTGTACGAGGCCGTGCGGCGCGCGCTCGGCGAGCACGTGTTCGTCATGGCGCACTTCAGCCACGCGTACGCCGACGGGTGCTGCATCTACTTCTCGTTCGCGGGCAGCACCGGATTGCGGAGCGTGAGCGCGGGCGCGCGCGGCGGCGGGTGGGACGACGCGTGCGAGGCGACGTACGACCGGGCGTGGCGCGACGCGCTCAAGGCCGCGGTCGAGGCGGGCGGGACGATCGCGCACCACCACGGGGTGGGTCGATCGAAGGCGCCGCGCCTCACCGACGAGCTGGGGGGCGGCGTCGACGTCGTTCGGGGCCTCATGCGCGCGTTCGACCCGAAGGGCGTGATGAACCTCGGGAACCTCGTGGGCGAGCGCACACGGACGACGCCCCTCCGCCCGGCGCCGGGCGCGACCTGGAGCCCGGCGCGCGCGCCGCGCGACCGCCTCGCGCTGGACCGCGAGAGCCTGCTCGCGTCCGTCGAAGGCACGGTGACCGTCGCCTGGCTCGAGGAGCGCCTCGCGCGCGACGGGTTGACCCTCGGGCTCGACCGGCGTCCCGGGGAGGCGACGGTCGCGGACTGGCTCGCGCGGGGCGCGCCCGGCGCCCGCGATCGGTGGCTCGACCCCGCGGACCAGCTCGTGGCGGGCATGGAAGGGACGCTCGCGTGCGGCCTGACCGTGGACGTGCGGCCCGCGCCGCGCCGGGCGGTCGGGCCGGATCTGAGGGCGCTCTTCGTGGGCGCCGAGGGCCGCTTCGGTCGCATCGAGCGCGCGTGGCTGCGCGTGCACCCCGTCGGGGTGCCGCGGCCGGTCGCGCCGGAGTTCGACGCCGATCGCGACCCGCGGGTCTCGACCGGCGAGGCGGGGCTTCTCGCGTCGATCGACGCGGAGCTCCGTCAGCCCGGCGGCCAGGCCATCTGACGGCCGCCGAGCACGTGGCAGTGCACGTGCGCCACGCTCTGGCCCGCGTCGGGGCCCTGATTGAACACGAGGCGGTAGCCGCCCTCGGCGAGCCCGAGCTTCTCTGCGACGTCGCGCGCGGCGAGGATGACCTGGCCGATCGTCGCGGCCTGCTCCGGCGTCACGTCGTGCACGCCCGGGATGTGCGTGCGCGGGATGACGAGGGCGTGCACCGGCGCGACCGGCCGGATGTCTCTGAACGCGACGACGTGCTCGTTCTCGTACACGACCTGCGCGGGCGTCTTGCCCGCCACGATGTTGCAGAAGAGGCAGCCCGACATGGGTCCCCAAGCTAGTGCGAGTGCGCCCGGCGCGCGCTAAGAAATCCGTGAGGCATCCTCATGTGCGGCCGCGCAGCCCTCACGGCATCGCCCGACGAGCTTCGCGACGTCTTCGGCCTCGACGAGCCCCCCGAGCTCGCGCCCCACTACAACCTCCCGCCCTCGAGCCCGCTCCACGTCGTCCGGGTCGTCCGGGGCGCGAAGGGCCGCAAGCTGGAAGAGCTGCGCTGGGGGCTCGTCCCGCCGTGGGCGAAGGACGTGAAGCTCGGCCACCGGCTCGTCCTCGCCCGCGCCGAGACCGTCGCGACCACCGCGGCCTTCCGCGACGCCTTCCGCTGGCGGCGGTGCCTCGTCGCGGTCGACGGCTTCTACGAGTGGCGCCGCGACCCGGCGCTGCTCCGCCTCGAGGGGCGACGGCGGCCGGGCCGGAAGGGCGCGAGCCTGCCCTTCTTCCTGCGCCGCGCCGACCACAAGCCGTTCGCCCTGGCGGGCCTCTGGAGCCGGTGGGTCTCCGCGGACGGCGAGGTCGTCGAGTCGTGCGCGATTGTCACCCAGGCGGCCCGCCCTCCGGTCGACGCCATCCACGACCGGATGCCCGTCCTCCTCGAGCGCGAGTTTTGGGGCGCGTGGCTCGACCCCGCGACCACCGACGCCGCGACCCTGATGCCGCTGCTCGAGCCGCGCAGCCCCGATCTCATCGCGTACGCGGTCACGCCGTACGTCAACGATCCGCGCCACGACGACCCGGCCTGCCTCGAGCCCGCGGGGCCGGCCCCGCCGGACCCTGCGCCGGCGCAGGGCAGCCTCTTCTGAGCGCTCAGTCTCGAGGGGTGGCGTCGAGGCCGTCGAGGTGGAGGCCCTGCGCGAGACCGCGGAGCGCGGCGTCGATGCGGGCGCGGTCGTCATCGCTGGGGCGCAGATCGGGGACGCCCGCGCGCCCCGCGAGATACGCGACGCACGCGAACTCCAGCTCCGTCAGCACCGCGCGCCGCTCGACCCGCAGCTCGGGCAGCGAGTAGCGGACCTCGCGGGCGCCCGTGCCGGCCGTGACGCCGAAGGACTCCACCTTGCCGGCCTTGCCCGAGAGCTGCCGCACGATGCCGCGGAGGAGCGCGGCGCGGACGCGCGCGCGCCGCACCTCGGGGTTCTCGAAGAGCGCGAAGCTGCGGTTGCGCGACACGAAGCCGGGGACGAGCGTCATCCCCACGACGAGCGCCTCGCGATTGACCGCCGCGCGCATCAGTCGTCCTCCGAGTCCTCGCCGTGCGCCGCCATGGGCGACGCCACGGCCACGCCGGCCGCCTGGAGGCGCTCGGCCTGGTAGCTCGTGCGCAGCGCGGTCACGACCTCGTCGAGATCGCCCTCGATGAGCCGATTGAGCTTGGCCAGGGTGAGGCGGATGCGATGGTCGGTCACGCGGTTCTGAGGGAAATTGTACGTCCGGATCTTCTGCGAGCGCTCGCCCGTCGACACCATGCTGCGGCGCGTCGCGGCCTCGGCGGCGTCCTGCTTCTCGCGCTCGGCGTCGAGGAGGCGACTTCGCAGCACCTTCATGGCCTTGGCCTTGTTCTTGAGCTGAGAGCGCTCGTCCTGGCACTTGACCAGAATGCCCGTGGGCTTGTGGACGATCTGCACGGCGCTGTTCGTCGTGTTGACGCCCTGACCGCCGGGGCCGCCGCTGGCGGCGATGCTGATCTCGAGGTCCTTCTCGTCGATCTGCACTTCGACGTCGTCGGCCTCGGGCAGGACGGCGACGGTCGCCGTGGAGGTGTGGATGCGGCCCTGCTGCTCGGTGACCGGCACGCGCTGCACGCGGTGCACGCCGCCCTCGAAGCGAAGCTGCGCGTAGACCTCGCGCCCCGTGACGAGCGCGATGACCTCCTTGATGCCGCCGGTCGCGCTCTCGCTCTGCGAGAGGACCTCGACCTTCCAGCCTTTGCGCTCGGCGTACCGCGCGTACATGCGAAAGAGGTCGGCCGCGAAGAGCGCCGCCTCTTCGCCGCCCTCGCCGCTCCGGATCTCGAGGATGGTGTTCTTGCGCTCGTTCGGGTCGGGCGGCAGGAGCAGGAGACGGATTGACTGCTCCAGCCGCTCGCGCTCGCCCCCCAGCTCCGTGAGCTCCGTCTGCGCGAGGTCGCGGAGCTCCGGGTCGTGGAGCGCCTCCTGGTCTTCCCGGATGCGGCGCTCGATGTCGCGGTACTGCGCGAGCGCGCCGACGAGCGGCTCGAGATCGCTCCGCTCCTTGTTCAGCTTGGAGAGGCGCGTGCGGTCGTTGAGGACCTCGGGCCGGCAGAGGAGCTCCTCGAGCTCCCCGTACCGGCGCGCGAGCTGGTCGAGCTTTTCGATCGGCAGCATTTCAAGAGACTCGCGGGAGGGCCGCGCTGCGCAGAGCCGGCGCCGCGAGGAGCGCTTCGTAGCTCGGGAACGCGGCCTCGACCGGCGCTTCGGCGTCGACGGACGATGCCGTCGCATCGACTCCTGCGGTCACCTGCTCCTGCCGGAACAGCGTGGCCCGCAGGCTGCCGAGGGCCACCTCGAGCTGCGCGTCATCGGGCTCCGCGGTGGTGATCTTCTGCACGACGAAGCCCGGCACGAGCAGCACCCGCAGCGGTCCCGTGGCGCAGTAGCGCGAGAAGAGCCGCTGGAGCTCGAACGTGGCGGCGATGAGCACGGGCAAGAACGGCAGCTTCTCGAAGAAGAAGAGGACGTTGTCCGCGAGGACGCTCCCCGTCGCGATGCGCGGCAACATCGCGCCGACCGCCATGAAGACGAGGATCGACACGAGCGCCACCATCACGATGAACGTGGTGCCGCAGCGCGGGTGCATCGTGGTCTTCCTGCGCGCGTTCTCCACGCTGAGCGCCTCGCCCGCCTCGTAGGTGCTGATCGTCTTGTGCTCGGCCCCGTGGTACTGGAAGACCCGCCGGATGTCGGGGATCCGGCGAATCGCGAGCAGGTAGCCGATGACCACGGCGAGCTTCAGCGCGCCCGTCATCGCCTGAAAGCCCGGGCTCTGCACCGCGAGCCCGAGGTGCAGCAGGCGGTTGAACCCCGCCGCCGCCGCCTGCGGCAGCGCGACGAAGAACCCGATGGCCATCGCCAGCATCAGCCAGCTTCGCGCCGACGACGACTTCGACTCGCCGAGCGCGCCCTCGCCGTCCGCGCGCGTGACCATCGAGAGCAGCGCGACGCCGAACGCGCCGAGCACGCCGAGCCCCGGGCCCGCGCGCTTGGCCGCGGCCTCCTCGGCCTCGAGGTCCTTCTCGTACATCTCGGCGCTGAAGCGCAGCGCTTCGCCGCCGAGCCGCAGGGACTCGACGAGC
This sequence comes from uncultured delta proteobacterium, assembly GCA_963797395.1. GTDB lineage: Bacteria > Myxococcota_A > Polyangia > Polyangiales > Polyangiaceae > Palsa-1150. The sequence goes on along the minus strand of CAWCPA010000004.1, from coordinate 19,802 downwards.
GTCGCGATGCCGCGCACGAACGGCAGGCGAGAGGGGCCGCGCGCGCCTTCGGGCATGGCGCGCTCGCGGACCTGCAAGCTGCCGTCACGACGGCGCACGACGACCGCGAACGAGCGCGGCGCCCGCATCATCACGCCCTCGAGGACGGCTTGCCCGCCGATGTACGGGCGCGACGACGTGGAGCTCATGCGGCCCCGCCTGACTGCAGCCCTACTTGGCCTCGGCGGGCTTGGGCTCGGCCTTCGCCGGGGCAGCCTTCTTCTCGTAGCGCTTGCGGAAGCGGTCGACGCGGCCGGCCGTGTCGATGAGCTTCTGCGTGCCCGTGTAGAAGGGGTGACACTCCGAGCACACGTCGACCGAGAAGTCGCCGCGAGTGGAGCGGGTGACGAACGAGTGCCCGCAGGCGCACTGGACGCGAGCCGCGGGGTAGTTGGGGTGGATGCCTTCCTGCATGACGGCCGGGCAACGTAGCCCTTGGCACGGCCCCGCGCAATGGGGCCCCCGCCAGGAAGGGTCCGTCAGAACGGGATGTCGTCGTCGGATGAGCCGCCGCCGCCGCCACCGCCGCCCGCCGGCGCGTAGTCGTCGAAGGGGGGCTCCCCGGGATCCGCGCCGCCACCGCCGCCGCCGCCCCCGCTGCGCTGGCGCGGAGGAGCGCCCTGGCCCGTGCCGCCGCCGCCCGCTCCGGCGCCCTCGCCGCGGCCGCGGCCCGGAAGGACGATGTTGTTCGCGACGACTTCGGTGGAGTACCGCTTTTCGCCGTTCTTCTCGTAGCTCGAGGTCTGGAGGCGTCCCTCGACGAAGAGCGAGTCGCCCTTCTGGAGGATCTTCCCGAGGGCCTCGGCCCGGCGGCCCCAGATTGTCACGCGGTGCCACTCCGTGCGCTCTTGCCGCACGTTGTTGCGGTCCATGTAGCTCTCGTTCGTGGCGAGCCGCAGCTTCAGCACGGCCTGCCCGCCCGGCGTGACGCGAAGCTCGGGATTGGCCCCGAGGTTTCCGAGCAACATGACGCGGTTCAAACCTTCGGCCATCAGCGCGACTCCTTAGTTCGGTTTCATTACGCCCGCCGGCGCGCGAACGCCAGCCTCACGCCCTCTCTCTCGTCTTGCCTCTCGTCTTGCCTCTCGTCTTGCTCTCTTCTTGGTCTCGTCTTGCCCTCGTCTTGTTCTCGTCTTCCCATCGGCCGGGCCGCCCGGCCGGTTGCGCGCCTTCGCGGGCTTGCGTGCTAGGTTGCCGCCCCGTGGCGCTGGACGACCATCGAAAACGCATCGACGAGCTGGACGATCAGATCCTCAAGCTTCTCGACGAGCGCGCCCGCGTCGTCGCGGACATCGCCCAGGCCAAGCGGGCCGCGAACATCCCGACGTTCGACCCCGAGCGCGAGCGCCAGGTCCTCGACCGCCTCTCGAAGCGCGGCGGGCGCTTCCCCCCCGAGGCCGTGCGCGCGGTGTACCGCGAGATCATGAGCGCGTCGCTCGCCCTTCAAGAGCCCATCAAGGTGGCCTACCTCGGCCCCGAGGGCACCTTCTCGCACGCGGCGGCCCGCGCCTTCTTCGGCCTCGCGGCCCGGTACTCGGAGGCCAGCACCTTCGACGGCGTCTTCGACGCGGTCTCGCGGAAGCAGGCGAGCTTCGGCATCGTGCCGGTCGAGAACTCCATCGACGGCGCCGTCCCTCACGCGATTGACGCCCTCGTCAGCGGCGACCTCCTCATCCGGGCGGAGCTCGACCTCGAAGTCTCGCAGTGCCTCCTCGGCCGCGCGTCGGGCCTCGCCTCGATCGAGCGCGTGTACTCGAAGGCCGAGGCGCTCGGCCAGTGCCGCGTGTGGCTCGCGAAGAACCTCTCGGGCGCGCAGCTCGTGCAGGCCGCGTCGACCGTCACCGCCGTGCGCGAGGCCATGAACGACCCCCAGTCGGCCGCCATCGCCGGCATGCTCGCCTCGGAGCTCTACGGCCTGCCCGTGATGCGCGAGCGCATTCAGGACCGGCCCGAGAACTTCACGCGCTTCGTCGTCGTGGCCCACGAAGACGCCGCCCGCACCGGCGACGACAAGACGACCCTGGCCTTCAGCCTGCGCGACGGGCGCGGCGCGCTGATGCGCGCGCTCGCCGTCTTCGACGCCGAGGAGATCACCCTCTCGCGCATCGAGTCGCGGCCGAGCCGCGAGAAGTCGTGGGACTACGTCTTCCTCGCGGACCTCGACGGCCACCGGGAAGACGCGAACATCGGCCGCGCGATGGCGCGCCTCCGCGAGGGCTGCCCGCTCGTGAAGCACCTCGGCAGCTATCCGCGCGCGCGCCGCGGGGGGTAGACGCATGGAATCGGTTCGAACGCTCATCGTCGGGGCCGGCGTGACCGGCCTCGCCACCGCCGCCGCGCTCTCGAGCGCGGGCGACGCCGACTACCTCGTCCTCGAGGCCGATCGCGAGATTGGCGGGTGGTGCAAGACCGTCAAGAATGACGGGTTCGTCTGGGACTACTCGGGCCACTTCTTCCACTTCAAGCACCCGGAGATCGAGAAGTGGCTCGTCGAGCGGATGCCCGGCCAGAACATCCGCGTCGTCCAGAAGAAGAGCTTCATCGCCTACAAGGGCCGGCTGATCGACTTCCCGTTCCAGAAGAACATCCACCAGCTCCCGCAGGACGAGTTCATCGACTGCCTGCACGACGTCTACTTCGCGCGCTCGAGCGACGTGAAGGCGAACCAGGGGAACCCGGGGCCGCCGCCGGCCAACTTCAAGGAGATGCTGAGCGCGCGCTTCGGACGCAGCATCTGCGAGAAGTTCCTCTACCCGTACAACGAGAAGCTCTACGCCTGCGACCTCGCCACCCTCGACGTCGACGCGATGGGCCGCTTCTTTCCCTACGCGGACCTCACCGACATCGTGCGCAACATGAAGGCGCCCGACAACGCGAGCTACAACGCAACCTTCACGTACCCCGAGGGCGGCGCCATCGAGTACGTGCGCGCCGTCGCGAGCGCGGTCCGGCCCGACGCCGTGTCGCTGGGCGAGGCGCTGGTCGCCGTGGACCTGGCCCGCAAGGTGGCGCGCACGCGCTCGGCCCCCCATACCGGGAAGGCGGCCGAGCGGGAGATCCGCTTCGAGCGGCTGGTCTCGAGCATCCCGTTCCCCGCCCTCGTTCGCCTGGCCGGCCTCTCGAGCCCGGAGAGCGACGGCGCGTGGACGTGGAACAAGGTCCTCGTCTTCAACTTCGGCTTCGACGGCAAGGGCCAGAAGGACGTGCACTGGGCGTACTACCCGTCCAGGGACACGAGCTTTTACCGGGTCGGCTGGTACGACAACATCTTCGACACCGATCGCCTGAGCCTCTACGTCGAGGTCGGGTTCCCGAGCGGCGCGGCGATCGACGTGCCGGCGGCGCGCGCCCGGGTCCTCGCGGACCTCGAGCGGGAGGGGGTCGTCCGCGGGCAGATGCTCGTCGCCGAGCACTCGGTCGTCCTCGATCCGGCGTACGTGCACGTCACCAAGCGGTCACTCGTCGAGCACAAGCGCCTGGCGGCGGCCCTCGAGAAGCACGCCGTGTGGTCCCTGGGGCGGTACGGCCGGTGGACCTATTGCGCCATCGAAGACAACATCGTCGAGGCCCGCGAGCTCGTGCAGGGCTGGCCATCGCCCCGGAATCCGTAGTAGGTGGGGTGCCCCGTGACTCCCTCATCGCGCTCGGCGGACCCCCGCATCTCGATAGTCATCCCGATCTACAACGAGCAGGCGATCCTCCACGCCGCCATCGTCGATCTGCGCGAGCGCCTGAAGCCCTACGGCTGGTCGTACGAGATCATCCTCGCCGAGAACGGCTCGAAGGACCGCACCATCGCGATCGGCCACGAGCTCGCGGCGAAGTACAGCAGCCCGAACGACGGGCAGGTGAAGATCATCTCCCTCGGGGAGCCGAACTACGGCAAGGCCCTCAAGCAGGGCATCTTGCTCGCGCGCGGCGACCTCGTGCTCTGCGACGAGATTGACCTCTGCGACACCGAGTTCCACAAGCGGGCCATCGAGATCCTCGAGACGGGCGAGGCCGACATGGTCATCGGCAGCAAGCTCGCCGTGGGCGCCGCCGACGAGCGGCCGCTCATCCGCCACGCGGCGAGCATCGCCTACTCCACCCTCCTCAAGATCATGCTCGGCTTCCGGGGCACCGACACCCACGGCCTCAAGGCCTTCCGGCGGCTCGCCCTCCTCGACATCGTCCGCGCGTGTCTCGTGGACAAAGACGTGTTCGCGAGCGAGTTCGTCATCCGCGCCGACCGGGCCAAGATCGTCGTCAAAGAGATCCCGGTCCAGGTCATCGAGAAGCGCCCGCCGAGCATCAACCTGTTCAAGCGCGTCCCGAACGTGATGAAGAACGTCGTCAAGCTGACGTGGTCCATCCGCATCCGGGGCTAGAGCCTCCGACGGATGGTCCCAAACGAGGGGACGTTATCGTCTAGTCTGGGGCGCCGATGAGGATCCTCTACGGCGTCGTGGGCGAGGGCATGGGGCACGCCACCCGAAGCAAGGTGGTGTGCGAGCACCTGGTCGCTCGCGGGCACGACGTGAAGATCGTCGTCAGCGGCCGCGCCCACTCGATGCTCTCGAAGGCGTTCAGCGACGTCGTCGAGATCCGCGGCCTCACGATCCGGTACGTCGACAACCGCGTCGACCGCGACGGCACCCTCGCCCGCAACGTCCTCGCGGCGCCGTCCATGCTCGCGAAGAACGTCGGCGCGTACTTCGACACCATCGCCAAGTTCCGCCCCGACGCGGTGTTCAGCGACTTCGACTCGTTCGCGTACCTCTTCGGCAAGCGGCACGGCCTGCCCGTCGTGTCGATCGACAACCAGCAGATCGTCAGCCGCTGCAAGATCGCCAAGTTCGCCAAGACCGGCGTGAAGCTCGACTACCAGCTGACGAAGGCGTTCGTGCGCGCCAAGCTGCCCGGCTGCGAGCACTACCTCATCACGACGTTCTTCGAGCCGCCCATCCGCCGCAAGTGCGAGGACGACACGACCCTCGTGCCGCCCATCGTGCGCAAGGAGATCCTCGACGCGAAGAAGCGCGCGAAGGTCGGCGAACACGTCCTCGTCTACCAGACGTCCGTGAGCGACACGAAGCTCCTCGACGAGCTCCAGCGCCTCCGCGACACGAAGTTCGTCGTCTACGGCCTGCGCCGCTCGGGCCAGAAGGGCAACACCACCCTGAAGGAGTTCAGCGAGACGGGCTTCGTCGACGACCTCGCCACCGCGCGCGCCGTCGTCTGCAACGGCGGCCTCTCGCTCATCGGCGAGGCCATCTACCTGGGCAAGCCGATCTTCAGCGTGCCCGTCGGCGCCCAGTACGAGCAGATCCTCAACGCGCGCTACCTCGAGCAGCTCGGCTACGGCCTCGAGGCCCCCCAGATCGACGCGGACGTCCTCCGCGTCTTCCTCGCCGAGTCCCACAAGTTCGCCGTCCGCGTCGCCAAGCACAAACAGGACGGCAACCGCGACCTCTTCCAGCACGTCGACAAGCTCCTCGACCGCTTCGCGCACCGCTCCAAGAAGCCCAAGCCGAAGCCAGAGGCCGCGAAGCTGGCCATCGAAGACGGGGACTGAGCTCCGCAATCGTCCGCCGATCGACGACAGGTGCTAGAGACCTGAGGGTGCCAGAAGCGCTGTCGCCCATTCCCCTCGCGCGGGCGTCGTTCGACGAAGAGTTCGACGTGGTGGTCGTCGGGGGCGGGGTGAACGGGACGGGCATCGCCCGGGACTTCGCGCTCCGGGGCCTGCGGGTCGAGCTCTTCGAGCGGAACGACATCGCGTTCGGCGCGAGCGGCAACTCGAGCGGGATGATCCACGGCGGGGTCCGCTACATGCTCGAGGCGCCGAGCGTGACGGCGAGCTCGTGCCGCGACTCCGGGTACATCCAGCGCATCGCGCCGAACCTGCTCTTTCGCATCCCGTTCCTCATGCCGCTCCGCGCGGGCGCGCAGGGCCGCGTGATGGTCGAGCTCATCGACGCCTTCTTCCGCGCGTACGACGACTACCAGCCTCTCAAGCGCGGGGAGCGGCACTGCCGCCTCGACGCGAGCGACGTCGCGCGCCTCGAGCCCGGCCTGGCGGGCGCGTACGTGGGCGGCGTGACCTTCGACGAGTGGGGCGTCGACGGGGCCCGGCTCTGCGTGCTCAACGCGATCGACGCGATCGAGCACGGCGCGCGCGTCCGCGTGCACACGACCGTCGAGTCGGTCGAGCGCGCGCAGCCCGGCGGCGACGGGCACCGCGGCCCGCGGTACGTCGTGTCCGCGCGCGACCGCGAGACGGGAGCGGTCACGCGCGCCGGGGCGCGGGTCGTCGTCAACGCCACCGGCGCGTGGAGCCCCATCACCGCGGCGCTCGCCCACCTGCCCGAGGCGCGGGCGCGCGTACGGCCCGGAAAGGGCATCCACGTGGTGCTCGACCGGCGCATCACCAACGTCGCCATCCTCTCCAAGGCGATCGACGGCCGGCAGGTCTTCCTCTACCCGTGGGAGAACGTGACGGTCCTCGGCACGACGGACGACGACTACTACGGCGACCTCGACGAGGTGCGCGCCACCAGCGAAGAGGTGCGCTACCTCGTGCAGGGCGTCGCGAAGGTGTTCCCCGGCGTGCGCGACGCGCGCGCGATCGGCACGTACGCCGGCGTCCGCCCCACGCTCTACGCTTACGGCCCCACCGAGGACGCGCTCTCGCGCGACCACCGCGCGGTCGACCACGCCCCCGACGGGGCGCCCGGGGTCTACTCGATGATCGGGGGCAAGCTCGCGAGCTACCGGCTCTTCGCGCAGGAGCTCTCCGACGTGGTGGCCCCGCGCGACTTCGGCGTCCAGGCGCCCTGCACGACCCACGAGCGGCCCCTGCCCGGCGGCGAGCGCGAGATTCGACGCGCTCGCCCTCGGCGAGGCGAGCGGCGTGACGCCCGTGGCCGCGCGGCGGCTCGCCTACCGGCACGGCACGCGCGCCCTTCGCGTGCTCGACCGCGCCGCGCGCCGGCCGCAGGAGCGCGACGTCGTGTGCCCGTGCGAGCCGGTGCTCGAGGCCGAGGTGCGGTACGCGGTCCGCGAGGAGCTCGCCCGCACGATCGACGACGTCGCGCGGCGCACGCGCCTCGGGCTCGGGGCGTGCGGCGGCATGCGCTGCGCCGCGCGGTGCGGGCAAATCGTGGCCGAGGAGCGCGCGCTCGGGCCGGCCGCCGGGCGCGCGATGGCGCGCGACTTCCTCGAGCGGCAGGCGCGCACGCGGGTCGTGGCGCTCGGGACGCAGCAGGCCCGCCAGGAGGCGCTGCTCCTCGCGCACGTGCGCGCGTCGCTCGGGGAGAGCGGCGCCGAGACCGACGCGGAGCGCGAGGCGTGAGCGTGGTCGTGGTCGTCGGGGCGGGCGTCGCCGGCACGGCCGCAGCGCTGGCCGCGGCGCGCGAGGGCGCCTCGGTCACGCTCCTCGACGGCGGGACGGGCGCGTCGACGCTCGCGACCGGCGCGCTCGACCTCGTGCCGTGGGCGCGCCAGCGCGCGGGCGAGCCGCTCTCGGACGCGGCGCGCGAGGTGCTCGACGCGCTCGGCGGCTTCGCGCTGCCGGACTCGCGGGCGCGGCTCGTCTCGATCGCGGGCGTCGTGCGGGCCGCGCGCGGGCACGACGCGGCGCTGCTCGACGTCGAGCCCCTCGAGGGCGACGCGATCGGCGTCGCGCGGTGCCTGCGGCCCGGCTGGGACGCGGACGCGCTCGCGGAGGGCTGGACGGACGCGAGCGGCGGCCGCGCGCGGTTCCTGGCGATCGAGGCGCGGGTCCTGCGCCGGGCCGACGAGCGCGCCCTTCCGGATCCCGACTTCGCCGAGCGGCACGACGACGACGAGCGCCTCGCGTGGCTCGCGCAGCGGCTTCGCGAAGCGCTCCGCGCGCCGGGCGCCCCCGCGGTCGCCGGGCTCGTGCTCCCGCCGTCGCTGGGCGTCGATCGACCGCGCGCCGCGGCGCTCTCGGCCCGGGTCGGGGTGCCGTGCGGCGAGGCGCTGGCGGCGCCCGGCGGGCCGTCCGGGCTGCGCTTCGAGCGGGCGCGGGACCGGGCGCTCCGCGCGGCCGGCGTCACGCAGGCGCGGGCGCGGGCGAGCGCGGTCGCGCGCGAAGACGGGGTCGAGGCGACGGACCGCGCGTGGCGCGTGGTCGCCGAGGACGGCGCGACGTTCGAGGCGCGCGCGGTCGTCCTGGCCGCGGGCGGCCTGCTGGGCGGTGGGCTCGACTACGCCCCTTCCGAGGCTCGCCCGCCCTTCCGCGCCACGATCGACGCGCCCGTCGTGATCGGCGCGATGGGCCGCCCCGTGGAGGTGCCCGGGTCGCTCTTCGGCCTCGCGCCGGAGCAGATCGCGTGGCCCTTCGCGGCGGGCCGGCTGCTCGAGCGCGCGGGCGTGCTCGTCGATCCCGAGGGGCGGTGCACGCGCCGCCCCGGCGACCTCTACGCGGCCGGGGACCTCGTCGCCGACGGGCCGCGCACGTGGCTCGCGGCGCTCGAGGAGGGCGCGCGAGCCGGCCGCGCGGCCGCGCGGGTGCGCCAGACCTAGGGTCGCGCGGGCGCCGCGGCCTGCGGCGGGCCCTGGGTCAGCGTCTTCCACGCGACCTTGAGCACCGGGTCGTTCCCCTTCTCGGGGTCCTCGGGGACGTTCCGGGCCTCGGTGCCGGTCGACTCGGGCGCGAGCGGGCCGCCGTCGCCGTCGATCACGACGACGCTCTTCGGGTGCGCCGCGGCGCCGCTGTTCTCGGGGGCCAGGTGCCCGTCGAGGTCCTTCTCGCGGTACGAGATGCCCACGTCGTCCTTCGGCGTCTCGACGGACACGTCGGGGTGCACGCCGTCGGCCTGGATCGCGCGGCCGCTGGGCGTGTAGTAGCGCGACACCGTCAGCCGCATGCCCGCGCCGCCGGGCAGCGCGACGATCGACTGCACGCTGCCCTTGCCGAACGTCGGCTCGCCGACGATGGTCGCGCGCTTCTGGTCCTGCAGCGCGCCGGCCACGAGCTCGGAGGCGCTCGCCGTGTACTGGTTCACGAGCACCACGACGGGCTCGCGCGAGAACGCGCCGCCGCCGCGCGCCCTCACCTCGTCGACGATCTGCCCGCGGTGGCGCGTGGTGTAGATGACGCCGCTCTCGAGGAACTCGTCGGCCACGTCCGCCGCCTGGTCGACCAGGCCCCCCGGGTCGCCGCGCAGGTCGAGGAGGACGCCCGTGAGCTTCCCGCCGGCCGCGTGCGCCCTCAGCTTCGCCGCCGCCTGGAGCAGCTCGTCGTGGGTGTGCTCCTGGAACTGCTTCACGCGCACGTACGCCACCCCGTTCACGAGGAGCCGCGACGAGACGCTCGGCACGTGCACGAGCTCCCGTGCGAGGTCGAACGAGAGCAGGTCCTGCGCGCCCGCCCGCCGCACGCCCACCTTCACGTGCGAGCCGGGCGCGCCCCGAAGGCGCTTCACCAGCTTGTCGAGCGGCTCGAGCGTCGGGTCCTTGCCGTCGACGCTGACGATGATGTCGCCGCTCTTGATCCCCGCGCAATCGGCGGGCGAGCCCTCGATGGGCGCGAGCACCACGAGCTGGTCGTTCTTGCTCTCGACCTCGATGCCGATGCCCCCGAACTCGCCCTCGGTGTCGCTCTCGAAGGCGCGAAACTCGTCGGGCGGCATGTAGCTCGAGTGAGGGTCGAGCTCCGCCACCATGCCCTTGATCGCGCCGTCGACGAGCTTCTGGCGGTCGACCGGGTCCACATAATCGTTCTCCACGTCGACGAGCACGCGCCCGAGCTGCTCGACGGCCGCGTACGGCGTGTCGCCCAGGGCCGTTCGCGGTCCGCCGCCTTCGAGCGCTGTCGCACATGCACCCCCTGCGAACGCGCAAACAGGGAGAATCAGCGCCTTCGCGAGGCGGCGGCCGCTTGGGATCGGGATCGGCATGGTGGAAGCCAAGCTACTTCTCCCGAGCCCCTGTCGGCGAGAGCCCTGCTCCTGCACACACGCTCTTGTGACCGCCTTCTCACGTCGTTCTTCGCCCGAGGGTTGCTGAGCTCGATCCCTTCCGTAAGCCATCCGATAGTAGGCGTGCTCTTATGCAGGGAGCGCGCGGGTCTCCCGCACCTTTCGCGCCCACCCAGTCCCCGAAGGAGGCCGCCTTGGCGACGAGTGACAAGGAGTCGATTCCGAATCTGCAGGGCTCGAAGACGGACAAGCGCAAGCAAAGTCTCTACTTCCCCGAGTCCATGCTCCAAGAGATCAAGGAGGAGGCAGCCCGCCTGGACCGCTCCTCTCCTGGGTCGTGCAGCGCGCGTGGAAGATCTCGCGCACCGAGATCAAGAAGCTCCCGAGCGTCAACGACGTCGAGGGCGGCGATGACGAGGAGGGGGGCTGACCACTCCGGACGCGGCCCGTCCCGCGACCTCCGAACCGACAGCCCGTTCGCACGATCGACCCGCCTTCGTTTGCGGTGGGCGGCGACGGGACCGGCTTTGTACGTTCACACGCGGACGGCAGGGCACGCAGCGGGGAGCGTGCAGGCCATCCTGAGCGACGGGGTCCTCTGCGACGGGTTCATCTGGAAGTACCTGTGGGATGAGCTAGCGCCAGTCGTCCCACTTGCGCACTGGCACTACAGGGGGCACGGTCGGAGCGCGGCACCGGTCGATCCGAACCGCGTCAGTGTCTCGGCGCATCGCCGAAGACCTGGGGCAGGTGCGTCGTCACCTCGGTGATCCGCCGTGCGTCCTCTTCGGGCACTCGCTGGGGTGCCAGGTCGCGCTCGAGGCGTATCGCCAGCGACCCGAGAAGGTGCGGGCGCTGGTCCTCGTGTGCGGCAGCTTCGGGAACGTGACCTCCACGTTCCACGGCGGGCCGATCCTCGATCTCATCCTGCCGCAGGTGCTCGACGTCGCGCAGCGCGTCCCCGATTTGGTGCGCGCGATCTGGTCCGGCTGCCTGCGAAGCTCTCGATGAAGATCGCGCTGAAGTCCGGCGAGATCGACGCCGAGCGCATTCACGCGGAGGACTTCCTCCCGTACCTCGCGCACATGACGCACGTCGATTTCCCTCTCTTTCTTCGCATGCTTCGCGCGGCGGGCGAGCACACGGCCGGCGATCTCCTTCCGCAGATCGAGGTGCCCGTGCTCGTGGTCGCGGGCGAGCGCGACACCTTCACGCCGTCCTTCCTCGCGCAGGCGATGGCCGAGGCGATCCCGAAGGGCGAGCTCCTGATGGTGCCGCACGGCACGCACGTCACGCCGATCGAGCGGCCCGATCTCGTCGACCCGCGCGTGATCCAGTTCCTGAACGAGCGCGTGCTCTCTACGGGCTGACGTCCGCGCGCGTGAGGGCCATCCGCTCCGCGACGCCGTCGCGGTACGCGAGCCAGCCCGCCAGCGCCTCTTCGCACCGGGCCACGACGCGCTCGGCGAGCGCGGGATCTTGCGCGTGCGCGGTCGCGATGCGCCACGCGTCGGCGCGGTGCCCGCCCTCGACCTGGCCGTGCGCGCGCGTGAGGACCATCGCGTCGGGCGGGCAGCCGTAGTGCTTCACGAGCACGTGCTCGCGCACGGCCTCCTCGCCGCCGCGCCGCACGAAGGTGCCCGCGAGCTCCGCGCGCTCGTTCACGCTGCCCTCGACGAAGATCGTCAGCAGCGCGACCGCGACCTGCCACGGCTGGCCGGTCGAGTCCTGCCGCAGCCGATCGCGGTAGCGACGGGCCGCCGGGTGCAGCCATGCGTCGTCGTCGGTGAACGCCGCGCGCGGGAAGCCCAGGCCCTCCATCATGCGGAGGAAGAGCTGCGGGTGCGAGGAGGTCTGCGACAGGCCCCCCGTCTGCTCTTCGTAGAGGTTCTCGGCGAGGGCCGCGCGGACGTCGTCGAGCGGCGGCGTGATGGACAGCGCCCCGCGAGGAGCACCGGGAAGTCGCGCACGTACACGAGGTACTCGTGCCGGAAGTGCTGGAAGAGCTGGTCGCGCGAGAGCCCCGGCCGCGTGAGCGCGGGGTAACTCAGCCACCTCCGCCTGGATCGTCAGCGACACCTCTTCACTCGGGTATCGTGGCGATTCCCCAAGATGATCGACATGACTGCCATCGACGATCTGGTCGAACAAAATCCGCGTAGCGTCCAGGCGCACGGTCACCGCGTTATGCCCACGAACCCCCGCTGCAACTCGCGATACTCACTTGTATGGACTCTCGCATCGATCTCTTTGGTGCACTCGGTCTCAAACTCGGCGAAGCGCACCTCGTGCGCAACGCGGGGGGGATTGCGAGCGACAACGCGATTCGCTCACTGCTGTTTGAGTCAATGGTTACTGGGCACGCGATCGATCATGGTGATCCACCACACGCGCTGTGGGCTGGAGACGTTTGCGACGAGACAACCCTGCAAGAGGAAATCGCGAACGAGTTGCGGGTGGAGCCACCCTTTCGTCTCGCGCGTTCGCTACGTGGAGGAGGACATCCGCCTCACCGTCGTACCCTGCGCGAGAGCCCCTTCTTGAGTGACGCCGAGATTCGAGGTTCGTCTTCGACGTCGACACGGGAATTACGCGAGGTCCCCGTCCCCTACAGCAATTTCTTAAAGCCCTGACTCGTCGCCGCGTATAGCTTTCGCCTTCATAGAAACGGTGAGCGTCGATGCGCACATTACGACTCGTCAGTTGCATCCGGTAGCAACCTTCGCGCCGCGCTAGCTCTTCGGCCGCCGGCGAGCAGCTTCGCCCCCACTGCCGCGGCCCCGCATATCGCTGCGCACGTGCACGCTCTCGAGTTCCGCGCACCAACCCCCGGTGTGTTGGAAGTGGGGAAAGACCATGACCTGGGAGACGCCCACCACTTCGTCGCCGAGACGGCGACGAGCACGTCACCGCGACGCCGACGGGTCTCTTCGACCGCGTCCCAGTACCGCTGCACTCGTGCTCGTCTTCGACTCCGCCGGAGTAGCGAACCGCCTTGGACGACCAGCGACGCCGCGGCGAGTCATCTCTCTCGATGGGCGAACGCGACGCTCCACGATTTAGCGAGGATCGATCGGCGTGAGGACCCCGAGGCTCTGCTCGATCGCCTCGGCCGCGTTCGAGACACAGGTCTTCTCGAAAGATATCACCGATCACCTGGACGCCGGTCGGCAGATCCTCCGCGAAACCCACCGGAACGCACGCCGCGGGTAGACCCGACAGGTTCGCGGGCAATACGAAGCGCACCATCTCGAGGACCTTCATGGCCGACTCCGCGTCGCGGATATCGAAGCCCAGCGCGAAGGGCGGCTGCGTCCACGTGGGTCCCACCATCAGTGGATAGGTCGTAAAGAACTCGCGCCAGGCTCGAGCGATCCCGAAACCGAGTCTGGTGCAGAGCGCCTCGACTGGCAGTGGCCGCGGGGAAGTCGTCGGGGCTCAGTTCTAGGAAACGCGACCGTCATCTCGACCCATGACCGCGTCGAGAGTCCAGACTCGCTCGCGGCCAGGCTCGTCGTCATGAGCTCCGCTCCACGCGATGTAGGAGTCGAAGGCTCGGGCGGATCGACTTCTTCGACTCGTAGCCCGCGTCCTCGAGCCGCCCGGCCCGACGCACGCCCTCGGCGATCTCGGGATCGGTCTCTCCGCCCGAAGGGTTCAGGCACGAGGGCCACGCGCTTGGAGACGGGAGGGCCGTGAGGGCACGTCGACCGACTGGGGATCGGCGCGATGAGCCCCATCACGACCTCCAGACCGCGGCGCACGTCGCCCACGTGACGGGCGATGACGCCGTCGGTCACATGATCTGCTCAGGAGAGCCGCCTCGAAGATCGCGCTGGTGTCCGGGCCGCGACGCGACCGCGCGAGGGCTTGATGGACGCCACGCCGCAGCAGAACACCGGGATTGCGCAGTGAACCCCCGATGTCGTTGCCGAGGCCGATCGGACTCATGCCCGAGGCGAGAGCCGCCGCTTCGCCGCCCGAGGAGCCGCCGGCGGTATAGCCGTGGCGCCAGGGGTTATGGGTGGCGCCATACGAGCGACGACTCGGTGTTGAGTCGCAGACCGAGATCGGGCATATTGGTGCGCGCCAGCACCACGGCCCCCGCCCGTCGCATCTTTTCTACGACCGGCGCGTCGCACCGTGGCCATGAACTCGGCCAGAGCGACGACCCGGGTGGTCGCGTACCCCGCCACGTCGATGTTGGTCTTGACGGTAAAGGGAACGCCGTGAAGAGCGCCGAGGCGTCGCCCGAGCGCAGCGTGGCGTCGGCGCGATCAGCCTCGGCGAGCACCTCGTCGGGCCGTACTTCGACCACGGCGTTGATGTCGCCCATTGACCGCATCGATGCGGGCGAGGTGCGACTCGACGACTTCGCGCGACGTGACCTCCCCGACTCGAATGAGTTGCGCGAGCGACAGAGCCGACTCTCGCCACAGATCTCCATCGCCTACCCCCAGATTTGAGTTCTGGTTAGTTTGTCATGCCACCGAGCGGATCAGCCAAATCGACCGAGGGTGTAGTCCAGGGTGCGCGGGTCGTCGGGGTTGTTGAAGATCTTCTCGGTGGTGTCGAACTCGATGAGCTCACCGGCACGGTCTTCACCCATGAGCAAGAACGCGCAGTCATCCGAGATACGCGCGGCCTGTTGCATGTTGTGGGTCACGATGACCACGGTGACGCGACTCTTCAGCGTCTTCATCAGTTCTTCGATGTGCAACGTTGCGATCGGGTCGAGGGCCGAAGTGGGCTCGTCCATCAACAGCACTTCGGGATCGAGTGCGAGCGCGCGGGCGATGCACAGTCGCTGCTGCTCACCGCCGGAGAGGTTCGAGGCGGCGACCTTGAATCGACTTGACACCGAGTCCCAGAGAGCGGCGGAGCGAAGCGACGTCTCGGCCGCCTCATCTAACAGCGACTTCTTCTTGATGCCGTTGAAACGCAGACCCGAGACGACGTTGTCATAGATCGACATCGTGGGAAAGGGGTTGGGGCGCTGAAAGACCATGCCCACACGGGTACGCAGTTCCGTCACCGTTAGGTTGCCACGATAGATGTCCGCGCCTTCGAGTGAGATACTTGCCGCTCACCTTCGCGCCCGGGGTGAGGTCGTGCAGGCGATTGAGCGCGCGCAGCAACGTGGTCTTTCCCGAGCCCGACGGACCAATGAGACTCGTGACCTTATTCTTCGTGACGTCGAAGGTGCAGTCGCGTACCGCGGTGCGACCGTGGAATGAAACGGCCACGTCTTTCAACTGCATCGCGACGGCGCCGCGTTCCTGGGCGTCTTCGAGATGCATCTCCGTCTGAACCTCAACCATCGCCTTTATCTCCTGTTCCATATTTAGTTTCTAACCTGCTGCTTTCTTGAGGCCCAAATCCGGGCGGTAAGGCTAAGGATGAATACGAAGACGACCAGGACTAACGCGATGCCCCAGACCTGGGCGCGCTGGCTGGGCCACTCCGACTTGGCGTTCTCGTAGATCGCAAGGGCATCGCCGAAACCGGCGACAGCGGCTTCCAGGAGTTGGTGAATCCGCCACCGATCACCAGCAGCACGGGCGCCGTCTCGCCGATGGCGCGCGAGACGGCCAGGATGACGCCTGTCACGATGCCGGTCAGCGCCGAGGGCAGCACCACCTTGAGCGAGACTTTGTGAGACTTCGCGCCAAGGGCCAGTCCCGCTTCGCGAAGCGTGTTGGGGACGTTGCGCACCGCGATCTCCGTCGAGATGATGATGACCGGCATCATGAAGACCGCGAGCGCGAACGCACCGGCGATCGCCGAGAAACCGACGTCGAGATCGTGCACGATCAAGCGAAAAGGCGAAAAGGCCCATCAATATCGACGGCGCGCCCGCCATGGTCTGAGAGATGACGCGAAGGGTCGTGGCCAGCTTGGACTGGGTTTCGGCCAGATACACGCCGACGAGGACGCCGAGAGGAATCGCCATAACCGAGGCGTAGACGCGTGAGCGCGATGGTGCCCACGACGGCGTTGGAGATACCACCTGTGCCCGTCGGGTCGATCAGCGTTGGCGTCGTGGGAAGCGTCGTGAAGAACTTCCAGTCGATCTGACCGACTCCTTGCTTGAACAACTGATACATCAGCAGGACGAGCGGCACGGCGGCGAGGACAAGGGCCGATCGAACACAGGGCAACCATGACGCGCGAGACAACAACGCGGCGCCCGCGAACCCGATCCGACGTTCGCCGGATCTCGTCGCGCATGCGTGACCGCGCGTCACTTGGTTGCGTCCAGTTCGATGAGCTCGCTCATACGCGGGCCAATGCTCGGCGCTGGCGATTCACCAGTGAGCGACTGATCGAGCGCGAGACCGACGTTCAACAGCATCAACAAGCACGCCCAGCGCCATGAGCGCCGCGACCTCGTTGCCTTGGGCCTCGCCGAACTCCGTGGCGATCCACGCGGCGATCGACGTGCCGGGATAAAGCAGGTGGAACTGGACGTTGGCCACGCTGCCCGCCACGAGCGCAACGGCGACCGTCTCGCCGGTGGCGCGAGCGAGAGCGAGGAACGTCGCCCCGAAGAGGCCGATTTTCGCGGTCGGCAGCACCACCTCTCGGATCATCTGCCAACGGGTCGCGCCCAGCGACAGGCTCGCTTCCATGAGGTCCTGGGGGACGACGGCGATGACCTCGCGGCTGATCGCAACAAAGGTCGGCAGGATCATGATGCCCAGCACGATGGAGGCGAGCAGCAACGATGTCCCGAACTCTTGGCCGGAGTTGCCAAAGATCTGTTTGGCGAAGGGCCAACTGTTGAGCCAGGGATTCACGGTCGCCTGCATCCAGGGGGCGAGGACGAGGAGTCCCCACAGGCCATAGACCACGCTCGGTATCGCGGCGAGGAGTTCCACCAGGGTCGCCACGATCGTCCGAAAGCGTCGCGGGATGAAAAAGACAATCGAGATGGCCGTCCCCAGCCCGATGATGACGGCGATCACCAGGGCGATGAGCGACGTCTCGACCGTCCCGATGATCATCGCGAGCCCGCCAAAGGGGCCGTCCGGCGAGGTCCAGCCCTTACCGGTGAGCAGCGTGAAGCCGTGGTGGATCCATTCGGGCCACGAACTCCAGAAAATGGTTCCGACAAAACCCACGCTGACCGCGGTGAAGACCAGCGCGGCCACCGATGAGCAAGTAGTGGTACCAGGTACGCGAAGTGGCGGCGGACACGGGGTCCGCCGCCACTTCTTCGTACTCGAGCAGGTCAACGACTGGTCCTTGAGACATCTGGTATCAATCGCTCCCTTGCTCGTATCGATATGGTTAGTTACTTATGACTTCTGGGTGACGCAGACCGTGCCACCAGAGGTGACCGTCTCGAGCTGCGCTCGGGCGTACGCCCGGGTCGCGGTCGGCAAGGGAACGTATCCCTCAGCCTTGGCGAAGGCGCTCTGTCCGTAGTGCGTCTCCCAGTCCAGGTACTTCGTCACGGCCTCACAGGTCGCCTCGCTCGATCTCGGACTTGGGAACGATGGCCCAGCTGTACGTCGCGAAGGGCCAGACGTTGTTGCCGGGCTCGTCGGTGATCGCAAAGTTGTCCGGCGTCACTGAGGTGCCGGCCGCGGCCGCCGCGTTGCCAATGTTGGTCAGCGATGGCGAAAGCCACTGGCCGTTCTTGTCCTGCAGCTGAGCCACTTCGATGGCGGCGTTTCCGGGGATCAGACGTAGCTGTACTCGACGTAGCCAATGCCACCGAGCGTGCTGTCGATCCCTTGGGCCATGGCGGCGTTGTTCGCCACACCGTCGATGTTCGTGGCCTTCCACGCGCCACCGGCACCTTCCATGACGCCACCACCGTTGGGCGCGATGCCCGAGTTACCGGCCTGGTAGAGCCAGTAGGTGAAGGCTTCGGTCGTGCCCGAACTGGCGGCACGGTAGAAGACCTTGATGGTGTCGCGTGCGGCTCGTTGGCCGTCCCGAGTGCGGTCAGCGCCTTGCCGACCGCTGGAACTCGCGCCACCATTGGTCGCCACGATCTGCGGGTCCGACCACTGGGTGATGGTGCCGTTGTAGATGTCGGCGACCTCTGCGGCGGTCAACTTCACGTTGTTGTTAAAGCCCGCGCCGAGGTTGTAGCGCGATGACGGCCCCACCCAGGAGGTACGGCACCTGGGCGTAGTTTGACTCGGTGACGCCGCTGGGCAACGTGCCCGCGCGCTGCCGTCATGGGGACGTCCGAAAATCCGATCTGCAGCGAGCCATTGGTGATTCCGGTACGTCCCGAACCAGATCCGGCCGCCGGATAGGCGCTGAAGGAGACCTTGCCACCCGCGGTGTACGCCGATGAACCCGAGGTCGTCACCCCAACCAACGGAGCGTCAAAGGACGAGCCGTTGATGGCCAGCGAGACCGAGCTCGGCACGTTGAGGTCAGTGTCGCCCGACTTGTTGGAACCCATCAAACTCGACGACGCCGTCGGCTTGGGCTTGGGCTTGGACTTCGTCCAACCGCTTGGGGCAGTGATTGTTGAACTTGGCCGACTTGACCTTGTTCGCTGCGAGTCGATAGCACACGACTTTGTGGGCCTTGGCGGCGCCACTTGCGGGCAGCACCGCCACCGTGATGAGACCAGTCGCGGCAAACGAAATCGCCGTGATCAGTCTGAGTGATTTCTTCATGCTGAACTTTCCTCCTAAAGAAAGATGTGTACTGACGCGACAATTCGAGGATCGAACGTTTTGCCTCCTGCAACCTAGGAATGCAAGGTAAACGGCGGGTGAATTGGAGTCACTGGATAGGTGAAATGAAAAAGAATTCGACGCAGAGTGCGCCTAATCGCAACAACTATCACGCCACCCACAGCCGCGGCAGCGAAAATGGGCGTGCTCGGGGCTGAGTTCAGAGCCGCAGTGAGGACATTCGGAGAATATGGCCAGGCGATTTGGGCACGCCGCCTGGCCTTCCCTCGTAGTTGGCTCACGTCGGGGCTCACCAGATCCATCCTGCCCGCTCGGGGGGCCGTGGTCGGTGATCCCGCTATAGGTCCCGGGCGCTCAACTGACCGAGGCGATAGTGGGCCCGACACAACACCTGGTAGTGGACGGCGCCCTCACTGACGTCACCGGTGACGAACTGCGAGCCGTCTCGCGCGACCACGCCGTTGACGACCCGAGCGTTACAGCGGCCTTTTTGTCCGCACCAACACGACGAGGTCGAGGAAAGCTCGTGGGCCCTGGAGGGATGGCGACCTGTGCAGCCCGCGGAACAGCACCTTGCGTCGTCGGTACTTGCTCGGGGATGGGGGAGGGCGGATGGGATGAATCCGGACTTGCCCGACAAACGAAGTGTGGGGCTGCACAAATTTGCCCGTGAGCCTCCGTTCCACCAGGCTGCCGACGAGGGGTGTGAAAACGGCAGCGGAGACGAGCGCAACGCCCAGACTAACCACGGTGTACCCAAAGGTACTTCGCGAGTAAAAAGGCGGCATACGCGGCACCTACGCCTCAAACAGATAAGGTTGATCCTTTATACCGCAATCTCGGCACCAGAGCGGGGAAATGAGCCGCCGATCTCCGCCGCATCCGTCTTCAGTGCCTAGCCCCTGAAACCCGAGAAGAAAATGATTTTCTGGAGGAATCGCGGGCGCTGTGAACGGAGCTCGTTTTCCCGCGAACGCATCCGCACCATCCCTCATCGTAGATTTTCGGTGGTGGCGGAATCGCGGGTGTGGGCGGCGCTGATCGCTGTGGGCGTTTGATCAGCGCCGATTTTCAGCAAATAAAGCCTTCCCCCACAGCATTTTGCATCTGCCGCAACTGAGCCCGGACGGTGAAAAATCTGCACTTCTGCTTTGGGAGCAGGTGG
>CAWCPA010000003.1:0-787371 GCA_963797395.1 uncultured delta proteobacterium | reverse complement strand
CGCGCCGGGGCTCAACATCGACGGCCTGGTGAACGACACCGGGACGGGGTGCAAGCTCGTCGGCGCCGTCGACCAGCGCGCCGACCTCCGCGCGCTGCGCGCCGAAGTCGACATCGCCGCCCGCGGGGTCAAGGACGTCTGGTACCAGTTCCTGCCGACGGTCACGTTCCAGTCGGCCCTGGCGTACTCGAACGACGAGCTCGCGATCCCATCGACCACGTGGAGCATCGAGGGCGTGCTCACGATCCCCATCTGGGACGGCGGCGCGCGCTACGGAGAGCTCCGACAGGCAAGGGCCGAGAAGGACGAGGCCGAGCAGGACCTCGTCGGCGCGCAGCGCTCGGTGGTCATCCAGATCGAGCAGGCACGGCGCGCGGTGGTCGTTGCGGCGAACTCGCGCAGGGTCGCGGTCGACGCCGAGAGCCACGCGCGCGAGGTCGATCGAATGACGCAGATCGGGTTCTTGACGGGGCAGGGTACGAGCCTCGACCTCGTCGTCTCCGCGGCCTCCCTGCGCCAGGCGCAGATCAACCGCGCACTCCGCGACTTCGATCTGGTCCGCGCGCGTATCGACGCGCTGCTCGCTCTGGCGGACTGCCGGTGGTGAGGGCCTGATTTTGGATAACGAGGCGGCCCTCCGTGGATAGCGGGGCGCCTCGGGCCCGGGACGTGCTGGTTTGCGACCGAGTCACCGTGCCCCGCGAACGGGTCGTGATGCCCGCCCGATCCCGGCAAGACAACCCGATGGCTGACGAGGCGTGCGCGTAAGAGCATGTAACTGCGTAATTAAGGCTGCGTCCCTACGTGGATGAATCTAGCTGGACGAGCTTGGAGAGGCAGCCTGAGGGCGCGAGCCGCGTGCCTTGATTCCCTTGTGCAGGCGGCGGACGCTCGGGGGCGTGCCGAAGCGAACCCTCGAAACCGACTACCTCGTCGTCGGATGCGGCGCAGCGGGGATGGCGTTCGCGGACTCCCTGCTCGACGCGTCCCGCGCCGAGATGATCATGGTCGACCGGCGACAGGCGCCGGGCGGGCACTGGCTCGAGGCGTATCCGTTCGTGCGTTTGCATCAACCCTCCTCGTTCTACGGAGTGAACTCGCTGCCTCTCGGCAGCGAGACGATCGACCGCCACGGACCGAACGAGGGATTCTACGAGCGCGCGGGCGCCGCCGAGATCTGCGCGTACTACGACCGCGTCATGCAAGAGCGCCTGCTACCGTCGGGTCGGGTCCGCTACTTTCCGATGTCGAGCTACCGTGGCGAGCACCGGTTCGTCTCGGCCATCTCCGGTGAGGAGGTCGAGGTCAAGGTTCGCAAGAAGCTCGTCGACGCGACCTACCTGGAGGGGCGCGTGCCGGCAAGCTCGCCGCCTCCCTTCGAGGTCGCCCCCGGCGCAGTGTGCGTGCCGGTCGGCGCCCTCGTGAACGTTCGCGACACGCCGACAGGCTACGTCGTCATCGGCGCGGGCAAGACGGCACTCGACGCGTGCACGTGGCTCCTCGACGGCGGCGTGGAGCCGAGCGACATCTGCTGGATCAAGCCGCGCGAGGGTTGGTTCCTCAACCGCCGGTATCTCCAGGGCGGAGAGCTTGTCGGCACCATGTTCGAGGGCATCTCGCTGCAACTCGAGGCAGCCGCCCAGGCGACCTCGATGGACGATCTATTCGCGCGGCTCGAGGCTATGCAGCAGAATCTTCCGCGTCGATCCGCACGTCGCGCCCACGATGTTCCGAGGGCCGACAATCAGCTTCGGCGAGATCGAGCAGCTCCGTCGCATCGACCGGAGCGTGCGCCTCGGCAAGGTTCGTCGAATCGAGGCGGATTCGAATCGTGCTCGACGGAGGGACCATCCCCACGAGCCCGGGGCACCTCCATGTGCACTGTGCGGCCGAGGGGCTGAACCCGGCCCCCGAGACGCCTATCTTTACCGCCGGGCGCGTTACCCTTCAGTCGATACGAATCGGGCTGCTCCCATTCGCTTCGGCGCTCATCGCCTATGTCGAGGCCACGCGCGACGATCTCGAAGCGCAGAACCGCCTCTGCCCACCCAGCCGCCAGCCGAACGTCCCGCTGGACTGGGCGCGTGGGATGCTCATGGGCATGAAGGCCGCCAACCGCTGGTCGAAGGAGGCCGACATCGCGGACTGGCTCGAGCGGGGCAGGCTCAACATGCTGCGCGGTCTCCAGCAGCACGGCGGCGAGCCCCACGTGCAGCAGGCGTTCATGCGCTTCGCCGCCAACGTGCGTCCGGCGATCTCGAACCTCGAGCGACTGTGCGGAACAGAGAGCAATCCGAGTGCGTGATCCGCGGTCAGACGGGACCCGTGCGTTCTTGCGCACTCGCGGTCCTTGTGGCGGCCAGCGTCCTTTCGTGGCCAATGGCCCTCGCGCGGGCCGGGCTCTCTGTCGCCTATCATGTGCATTCCAGCCAAGTGGACGAGTCCTTCGTGATCATTGGCCCCTTCGTCGCGATCGTGACAGCGGGCGTGACGGCGTGGCTTTGCCGCAGCGGGCGTACGAGTCCAGCGACCTCTGTCCTGGCTGGGATTGTGGGAGGCCTCTTCGCGGGAGGAACAGCCTTCAGCGTGTGGGAACTTTTGCATCATACTTGCCACGATGCGATCGAATGGTTCCTGCTGGGCCTACGCGCGCTCTTTTTGGGAGCCCTGTGGGCGGCCCCATTGGCCGTGCCCACAGGTCTTTTACTGGGCCTTACCGCGATCGCTATCGGCAGACTTTTGAGCGTCGCGGAACCGCATTGGTTGGAGGGACGAGCAGGGCTTCGCGGAAGCGCGGTGACGGGCATCATGCTGGCTCAGGTTGCGATGGCGATGTATCTGGCGCATATCTCGTCGAGCGGTCTCTAAGGCTCGGGGACGAGTGCCGAAAAAGCTAAGCATTCGATCATCTGCCGTGCCAGCCGGAGCCGCGACGCGTCGGTTCATTCTCACCAGTGTTTTCCGCGGCAACGGCGGTGACCTTCGTATACACATGGTTGCCGCTCGTAGACGTACTAAGAGCGTTACTTCGGGCGCCGTGCGGCAACCTTCCTTCGGACCGAACGAGGACCGACGTCTTCGAGACGGCCCGGAAAACAGCGCTCCTTCGTGTCCCGTCGCGAAGTCTCTCCGATGCGACCCTCAAGACGCCGCGGCCGGGTGTACTTCAGGACCGCCTTCGAGGCGGCAAGCTTATCTGTTTGGTCGCGTTGGCCCACCCAAGGCCTGTCCCCTTGCGACGGTCGGTCCTCAAGCTGGGCGCTTCAGCGGCCTGATCATCGGCGCTGTCCTTGCGCCGGAGCGTCGCCACACCAGAAGACGTCGGCAGTCATCCCCTCCAACGGGCGGCGCCCCGAGCGTTCCGCAGCCGGAACGGGCTGAACCGCTTACGGCTGAGTCAGCCCCCGCCGACCCTGCGCAGGACCGTCGTCACTGTGGCGCGACACCCGAGGTGCCGGCCGTGGTCGCTTGCTGACCGCGAGGCGCCCGGTCGCGAGCATCTAGGCCGCGATCGAGGAGCCGCCGTTTCCGCGCAGTCTCGCCTGATGAGAGCGGCCAAACCCGTTGAGTTCTTCCGGGATCTCCGGCATGTTCCCTGTCGCACGGCAACCTGGCGAGGAATGTCAATGAAAATTTGTGTTCTCGGAGCCGGACCCTCAGGCCTGACCACAATCAAGCAGCTCGTGGATGAAGGCCACGATGTCACGTGCTTCGAGAAGCAGGGCACCATCGGCGGGATCTGGTCGCGTCACGACGGCGACGAAGATGAGATGAAGGTGTTCGACAACCTCATCCTCACGATATCAATGAAGCTGATGGCCTACTCGGACTTCATGCCTGAGGGCGAACGGACGTTCTGCACGCACAGGGAGTATCTTCGATACCTCAACTCGTACGCAGACGCATTTGGTCTCCGCAAGCACATCGTACTCGATACGACCGTCGAGGAGATTCGGAAGATCGACGAAGGTCAATGGCGCGTCACCACGTCGTCCCCGAGCGGCGCCCGGCTCGAACGGACGTTCGAGGCCATCGCGATCTGCGCCGGGCCGTTCCAGACACCAAATCTCGACGTGACCGATCTCGAGAAGTTCACCGGCGACGTGGTTCACTCGTCGCGATACAGAAATAATGACAGGTATCGAGGCAAGAGGGTCCTCGTCGTGGGCCTCGCCGAATCGGGCGCCGACATCGTACGCGAAATCTCGGACGTGGCCTGTGCGTGCACGCTCTCTCTGCGCTCGTACTCCTTCATACTTCCACGATTGGGTGGTGGCGGAAGGCAGGTCACCGATTCGACCACAGTCAGGGCGCACCACTACGAGATGTACGTGCGGGCGACCGACGTCCCGTACCCCATGAAGGCGCTCTTCGGGGAAGACATGTTTTCGAGACTGATGTTCTCCGCATGGACCAAGGCGTACGGCGTCGCCGATCTCGCGTGGAGACTGGCCTCGAGGCCCTTTCGAAAGACCCATCGCGGGGAGGGGCCGTCGAACGGCAGGAACAGGCTCGGCGAGCCCATGTTTCCAGAAAAGCTGGACATCGCCACCGAAGAAACCGAAGAGGTTTCTGCCGCCATCGGCGAGTGGAACCTGCGATCGCACAATTACGATGCGAACTGGTCCCAGAGGGTCATCTTCGCGAAGAACGCAAGTTTTATTCCCAGTATCCTGAATGGCAAGACTCAGATCAATGACAGCGGCATCGCCAGAATCGACGGCCGTCGCGTGCATTTCAAGGATCAAACGGTCGCGGAATTCGATGCAATGGTCCTGTGTACGGGCTTTCGTAGAAAATTCTCTGCATTGGGCGAAGATCTTGCCGTCGAGGGCAACAACGTTCGAAACCTTTACAAGCACGCCTTTTATCCGCAACATCAGGGGCGTGTGGCTCTGATTGGATTCATCAGGCCATTCTCGGGTGGGATACCCATATGCGCGGAAATGCAGGCGAGATACTTCGCGCAGCTATGTAGCGGCAAGCTGACGCTGCCCGTGGATCTGGATGACGCGATTATGCGAGAAAAAGCATGGGAGGAGACCTGGACCGCCCTGAGTCCGCGGCACACCGAGTCGTGCCCGTCGCAGGCACTGTATCTCGATGCGCTGGCGAAGGAGATCGGGTGCCTCATGCCAATATCGGAGCTCATCTGGAAGCCAGACCTCCTCTTGCGGCACTGGTTTTATCCATTCAATCAGGCATGCTACCGCCTCCGGGGCCCTCACGAGAACTACGAAAAGGCCTTGAAGGAGATGATGAGCGAGATGCCAGGCTATTGGACCGGAAGCAAGGCGATGGGGCTCTTGCTGGCCCTGTCGAGCATGCCCCCGCTCATCCGTCCGAAGTACGTGAGCGCATCGCGGCGCGTTCCAGCGGGGGCTCTCAAGGCGAGGGGACGCGGCGAGGAGGCGGCTGTCGAGGATATGGGCCTGGGGAGCGGCAGGGCCTTTGCCGGCTCTCCGCAAATGCGGTCTGCCGGTGGCGCTCTACCTCGATAACAGGTCGACGTGGCGCGCACAGGCGCTCTCGCTCGCGTGCGCGCCCATGGGCACGGCGCTCGTGCATGCTCGCCCGTACGAAACGCCCGCCCGAGGCAAGATGGGGCGCTTCTGGCGCACCCTCCGAGAGCGATGCCTGGACTTCGCCGGCTCGACTCGGATCTCCGCACGATCTCAATGTCTGGCAAGAACTCCGCGGAGGTCTTCGCCTCGATCCCCCGGACGGCCGACGCCTTCGGCGAGAAGCGCCGGGAGCCGCCGTCGTCATGGCACACGCGTGCACGACTTGGGGGGCGCGCCGGGGGTGGAGTAAGATTGAAGGCATGGGCCTCCGCCGTAACCCGTTCACGAGCGACGTTCGGGATGGGGTTGCTTCCGAGGCCAGTCGCGCTGGGGCCGGGTCCTCCGACCGTCGGTCTCTCCGAGCGGCTCCTGTAGGGTCGTCACGAGATGAAGGTGTGCGGAGAGAACGGGGACTTCCTGGAGATCGAGCGCGCGGCGTCCGATGTCGATCGGTACGATGTCCGGCTTCTTGTACGCGTGCAGTTTCATGGCTTCTCGGCGGAGATCGACACCTGGGTGCTTCGCGCTTCGTGGCTCGGGTTCGCACAACAGCTTGGTGTTCTGGAGGCGCGCCGCCAGGGCGAGGCGAAGCTTGAAGGCGAACTGTCGATCACGATCCGATCGACTGATCGCGCGGGACACATGGGAGTCGAAGGCACCGTAGGTGCTCGAGGTTACAACTACGGCGCGTCGTTACGGATAGCGGTGCTCGTATTCGATCCGTCGCAGCTCCCTGCGCTGGTGCACCACGCGCGGGTGATCGCCGGCAACTTGCCGTGAACCACTTAGGTTCGCAGGGCGCGCGTCGTCAAAGGAATTGGGAGCGCGTCGGGGTCACCGACGTAAGTTCGTAACCCCTCCACGGCCGGCGTCCGCGGGACGTCTTGCGCGGCGCCGGGTTCGGTGGCTGGCGAGAGCTGACGTCGGGAGTCAGGCGTGCTTGGGTCGGCGAGGATGTTGCCGCTGGAAGGAACGCTGCCCGAGAAGCTCCGGAACGATTGAAGCGCTGCACGCTGGGACCAACGTGGACGGCGAGCGGGAGGCTGCGCGCCGTGCAGCCGAGCGCATTCGCGCGCAGTTGGCGGAGATCCGCGGGTACGAGCAGGACGAGGTGCTGGTGTACTCGCTGCCGGACCCGTGGAAGCGGAAGCTGTTTCCTGGCGCTGTGTCGGCGCTACGGGCTGACGCCGTTCCGCGAGGGCGGCCGTCGGTACAGCACCGTGATGGTGCGTGCGCCGAGCCGAAGACGTTCCAGCACAAGACGCTCTGGCCGGAGTTCCTCGCGCTCTCGGAGGAGCTGCACACGCACCTGCTGGAGCTCACCGAGCGGGTGATCTGCGAGGCGATCAACGAAGACACGACGGAGGCCTCCGAGGGAGCGCCCAAGGCGTTGCCCGAAGACAGCGGGACGTGACGCGGGGCCGGCAATCACGCCGGGAGCGCGGGCGCCACAGCGTGTCCCGGCAGCGCATCGGGGTCTCGGACGAAGAGCTCCGGATGCGCGGCGAGCATACGGTCCGGCAGCAGCTCGCGGAGCTTCGCCATGGGCCACCCGTGCACGATGCAACGAAGGACCCGATGGCAGGTAGGCCCGCGGGTTGACGTCATGGGCGATGCAGGTCGCGATCATGGACAGGACGTCGGCGGTGCGCTGGCCGCCCTGGTCGAGCCAGGCGAAGAGCCAATTTCTTCTACCGAGGACCAGTCTGCGCAGCTCGCGCTCGCGCCGGTTATTGGTGGCCTCGATGTTTCCGTCTTCGAGAAAGAGCAGGAGCCTTCGCCACTGGCGGTGCAGGTAGCCGAGGGCTTGGCCGAGCGGTGTCTTGGGCGGGTCGACCGCGCGCTGCCGGTCGATCCAGTCGCGGCGCTCGTCGGTGATGGGCCGGGTGCACGTGTCGCGACGGTCACGTCCCTGATCGGCCGTGTCGCCATCGACGGTCGCCTTGCGCTCGACTGCGAAGAGCCGGGCGATGATGCGCAAACCTTCGAGCGCGATCGCGTCACCGGATCGAGCCGCCTCGACGAGACGGCGGCGGCCGTGCGCCCAGAATCCCGGGCGCTTGCCGCCGGCCCGCTCGAGGAAGGTGGTGACGCTGGTGCCGTCGCACTGCACCGTGCGCGCGAGGTCGGGACCGAGGAAGCGTTTGACGCTGTCGGCATCTCCCGTCGGCGAATAGAAGAACGTCACCCATCGTGCGTTGGTCCAGCACCACATGGTGCCGTTGCGGATGCCGTCGGGCGTATCGTGGTCGAGAACGGGGACGCCCGCCGCGTCGGCGCCCAGCAGCCCGGTCCCCGCGTCTGGGATTCGATGAGCCGTGCCACCGGGGCGAGCAAATCGAGCGCGGCCGGGACGCTGCGGCCGAGGGTCAGCGGCGCGATGTCGACGCCAGCGTGCGCGAAGCGTGTGCCGACGCTCGATCGGTTGATGCTCGATGTACTAGTCGCAGACGGCGTCGACGATGAGCGTGTCTCCGAGCTTGCCGCGCTCGACGAACTGCGGCGGCGGAGGCGCTGCGACGATGCTGTCGTCCTTGGGGCAGGCGACGGTCTCGTCGAACCTCTGCTCGACGACCACGCGAGCGGGGATGACGTTGAGGATAAGGCACGAGGAGAACCGGGCACCCAACAAGGCGGCCGCCCAGGCGGTCACGTTGCGACGAAATCGTCCCGCATGGGGTCCGAGCGCGAGCCCATGGTGGGCAGACGGCGGTTACCCTCTGGGTTTAGCGCGCCAGGCAGGTCTTGGTGTCTTCGGGCAGGGACGACGCGCGAACCATGGGCGGCACATCTCCGTGGGTGCGTGACGTTCCGCCCCGGGCGATCCCGAGCCGAGAGCCGGCACCATGCCGCTCCGTCGTCTCGAGCGACTCGGCTCACACCTTGGCGCGGAGGGCCGCCATGGCCTCCTCGAGCGCCGGGAGCGCCGCGAGGTCCTTCGGCC
The DNA here is from genome assembly GCA_963797395.1 of uncultured delta proteobacterium. Lineage (GTDB taxonomy): Bacteria > Myxococcota_A > Polyangia > Polyangiales > Polyangiaceae > Palsa-1150. Next base: position 778,863 of record CAWCPA010000003.1, on the reverse strand, counting down.
TTCCGGAAGCCCGCTTGCTGACGACGATGCGCTCGAGCGGGAGGACGCGCACCGGGTATCGTCGATGCGGACCTCGAGCGCCTTCGCGTACTCGTCCTCGAAGGGGCCGAGACCGTGCATGTGCGTGACGACATCGAGCCGGTCGCCGACCGCATCGCCGCCAATCTGTGGCGGCCTCGCGCCGAAGGTTCCCGAGATCCAGATTCCTTTGGCCTCACGGATGGCCTCGCCAAGGCGCGGGTCCGAGGTGTCCGGGAACCAGAGGTCGACGTCGCGGGTGCTGCTATTCGCCCCCTGAATGACGGCGGCGCTCAAGGCGACGATCAGGAACGGGATGCCGCGTCGATGGAGCGCCTCGAGCAGAGCGCGCTCACCGGCCGTGAGAGCCGAAAAGTCTTCCATGGGCCAGGGACGCGCGGAGTCGCTCGGACGGGGTCTTCTCGAGGTTGCGAAGCACGTGGTAAACGCCGCTCACATCCATCCCCGGATGCTGCGCGGCGATGGCGCGCGCGCCACCTCTCTTCATCCTTGATCAGCCACGCGCGCTCGTCGTCGGAGACAGTCACGGCATCGCCGCTCATGCGGCAAAAATAGCATGCCCGAAAGCTCTTCGCTTTCCCTGCTGGGCCTTGAGAGCAAGGAGGCGAAGCGTGAGCCGCTTTTCCTGACGTCCGCCTCCGAAGCGGCGATGCCGAACCGGCCGATCTTGGCTGCCTCCAGCCGGCCCGACGCCAGCGATCGGGGAGGGTGCACGTTTTGCGGTGCCCCGGCGAAGCACCGCCCTACGAGCCCACCCGGCCCTCGGGCCCAGGCGCGCCGCGGTCCGCGACCGGCGGTCGGGCAGGAGGAACCCCGCCACGCAGCGAAGGAGCGCGACGCGTCCCGCTCCTGTGCCCTCCCCGGAGCATGCCGCGACCTCCATGGCGGCGCGCGCAACACTGTGCCCGTCCCGGTTGTTTGCTGCGAGCCGACCGCCGAGCGGCCTCTCGAACGGCACCATCGAGTTCGTCAACAGCCGCATCCGCAAGAAGACCAACAACGTGACCAAGTGGAGCGACGGCACGATGGTGCGCGCGGGACGAAGCCTCCTGGCGCCCGGCTGCAGTCAAGCCGGTCGACGTCTTGAAGCTCGCGAAACTAACGGACGTCGATGCGTCGGGCCCCGCCTTTCTTTCCTCGCCACGTAAGCTCGTGGCATCGAAACGCGACCAACTCGAAGAGGCGATCGCACCGAAACAATCGAGGCGTAAGGCTATTGCGTGCCTCCCGCCTATCGGGAACTAGCCGAAACGCACTGCCCGTACTGCGCGCTGCAATGCGGGATGGGGCTGGCGTGGACCGGCACCGGGTTCGAGGTCACCCGCCGCGAGTTCCCCACGAACCGCGGAGGGCTGTGCCGTAAAGGCTGGACGGCCGCGGACCTCCTGGCGGCTCCAGACCGACTGACGTCCCCGCTCATGCGCGACGTCCGGGGCGAGCCGCTGCGGCCTGTGTCGTGGGACGATGCGATTGCGCGCGTGGTCTCGACGATCGCGCGAGTCCAGGGGGCCCATGGTCGCGATGCGGTCGGCGTCTTCGGAGGCGGCGGGCTGACCAACGAGAAGGCGTACTCCCTCGGCAAGTTCGCCCGCGTCGTCCTGCGCACGAAACACATCGACTACAACGGCCGGTTTTGCATGGCGTCGGCCGCAGTCGCCGGCCAGCGGGCCTTCGGGGTCGACCGCGGGCTTCCCTTTCCCGTGGCGGACATCCCGGGGGCCGACGTCATCCTGCTCGTCGGCGCGAACCCGGCGGAGACGATGCCTCCGCTGGTGCAATACTTCGACGAACAAAGGACGCGGGGCGGACGGCTCATCGTCGCCGACCCCCGACGAACCGCGACAGCGGCGATCGCGACGATGCACCTGCAACTCGCGCCGGGCACCGATGCCGCGCTGGCCAATGGACTCCTTCACGTCGCAGTACGCGACAAACTGATCGACCCGGACTTCATCGCGGCCCGGACGACCGGCTTCGACGCGGTACGGCAGGTCGTTGCGTCGTATTGGCCGGATCGCGCCGAGCGCATCACCGGCGTACCGGCCAAGAACATCGTCGAGGCGGCACACCTCCTCGGCGAAGCCGCGACCGTGATCACGATGACGGCCCGAGGGCCGGAGCAGCAGAGCCGAGGCGTGGACAACGTCCTGGCGTTCATCAACCTCGCGCTCGCCCTCGGCAAGGTCGGCAAGCCGCACTGCGGCTTCGGATCCATCACGGGGCAGGGCAACGGCCAGGGGGGCCGCGAGCACGGTCAGAAGTCCGATCAGCTTCCCGGGTATCGCCGCCTCGACAATCCGGACGACCGCGAGCATGTGGCGGCCATCTGGGGCATCCCGGCGGCGGAGCTACCGGGCCCGGGACGCAATGCGACCGAGATGCTCCGCGACCTGGGCGAAGAGGGAGGTGTCCGGGTGCTCCTCGTGATGGGCTCGAACCTTCTCGTTTCGACTCCGAACGCGAGGACCCTACAGCCCGGCCTCGACAAGCTCGATCTTCTCGTTGTCGCCGATCTCTTCCTGTCCGAGACCGCGCAGGTCGCCGACGTCGTGTTCCCCGCGTGCCAGTGGGCCGAGGAGGAAGGGACCATGACGAACCTAGAGGGACGCCTGCTCTACCGGCGGGCCGCGCAGCCTCCCCCGGGAGACGCACGAACCGACCTGCAGATCCTCGCGCTCCTGGCAAAGGCGCTGGGCCGCGGTCAGTTCATTTGCGATGAGCCGGCGCAGGTCTTCGACGAGCTCCGCCGGTGCAGCGCGGGCGGCGTGGCGGACTACGCGGGCATTACTTACGACCGTCTCCGGCGTGGAGAAGGCCTCTTTTGGCCGTGCCCCGCTGAGTCCCATCCGGGGACGCCTCGCCTCTTTCTGGACCGATTCTCGACCCCCGATGGCCGCGGGCGGTTTCACGCCGTCGAGCACAAGGGCCCGGCGGAGGAGCCCGACGAAGAGTACCCCCTCTACCTGACGACGGGTCGGGTTCTCGCGCAGTACCAGTCGGGCACGCAGACAAGACGCGTGCCCTCGCTGCGAGAGGCCGACCCCGAGCCTTTCGTCGAGATACATCCGCATCTGGCGGCCACCTACGGCATCGGGGCGGGGGATTGGGTGGCGCTGAGAACCAGGCGAGGTCGGATCCGGCTCAAGGCGCGGCTGACGCCTTCGATGCGGCTCGACACGGTCTTCGTCCCTTTTCACTGGGGTGGCGAGGGCCGGGCCAACACGCTGACCAACGACGCGCTCGATCCAGACTCGAAGATTCCCGAATTCAAGGTCGCGGCCGTCGCGATCGAGAGAGCCGAAACAGAGGAACCACAGGAGAACCCATGAATTCGACCCCTCGCTTCATCCATGGAGTCTTTCCGTTCGAGGGCAGAGGCCTCGAAACGCCCCACGCGCTGGGCCCTGCCGCCGAATACAGCGTACCCGCGGACAAGCGCACGCAGCTCATCTACCTGCGCGGCGGCAACTCCGCCGACAAGCTCATCTACCTGGTTCTGACGCGGGACGCCAAGCCGATGCGCTACTTCCCCATCGGCGGCAACGCGAGCGTTCACGTGCCTCTCGCGGTGGTCGAGGACATCTTCCCCGAGAGCAAGCTCGCCGTGCTGCTCGCCGCGCCGAAGGGCGTGAGCGGCACCCTCGTCCTCGACATCGGGCTCCTCGAGGTCGATTGAGTCAGGGAGGACGACCATGAAAAAAATACGTCTGATCGTCATCGGCAACGGGATGGCCGGCGTGCGAACGGTCGAGGAGATTCTCAGCCGTGGAGGCAAGAACCTCTTCGAGATCACGATCTTCGGCGACGAGCCGTACGGAAATTACAACCGCATCCTGCTCTCGAACGTCGTGACGGGAGTTCAGGATCCGAGCGAGATATTCCTCAACAGCCTCCCTTGGTACGAGGAACACGGCATCAGGCTCCTCGCGGGCGTTCGCGCGACCGCGATCCAGAGGTCCACGAAGCAGGTCCACGGAACCAGTGGCGTCATCGAACCCTACGACAAGCTGATCATCGCGACTGGGAGCCGTTCGTTCATTCCGCCCATCAAGAACATCACGCTGCCGAACGGCGACCTGCCACCGGGCATGTTCGGCTTCCGCACGCTCGACGATTGCACCGCGATTATCGAGGCGGCCAAGACCACGAAAAAGGCCGTCGTTATCGGCGGTGGCCTCCTGGGTCTCGAGGCCGCGCGAGGGCTCGTCAACCGCGGCTGCGAGGTGCACGTCGTGCACCTGGCCTCGCGCCTGATGAACGTCCAGCTCGACGACGCCGGCGCGGCGATCCTCAAGGCAAGCATGGTCGCCATGGGCGTCCACGTGCATCTCGAGAGGTCGACGACGGAGGTGCTCCTCCACGAAGACGGCCGCCTTCGGGGGTTCGCCTTCAAGGACGGCTCGACTCTCGAGTGCGACATGGCGGTGGTCTGCGCCGGGATCAAGCCGAACGCGGAGATTGCGCTGCGCGCCGGCCTCACCGTGGAGCGGGCCATCGTCGTCGACAACCAGATGCGGTCGATCGACGATCTCAACATCTACGTGGTGGGCGAGTGCGCGCAGCACCGCGGCGCGGTGTACGGCCTGGTTGCCCCGCTGTGGGAGCAAGCCAAGGTGCTCGCGGACCACATCACGGGCAAGAACACGGAGGCTGGGTACCACGGCTCCAAGCTCGCGACCAAGCTGAAGGTCATGGGCGTCGAGCTCGCGTCGATGGGCATCACCGATCCCAGTGAGGCGGAAGACGAGGTCGTGACCTTCTCGGAGCCCAAGCGCGGCACCTACAAGAAGCTCATCGTCCGCAAAGGCCGCCTCGCCGGCGCCATCATGCTCGGAGATCTGGGCAAGGTCGCCTACCTCACGCAGGCGTTCGACAAGAATACCCCACTACCGGACGACCGACTGTCGCTCCTGTTCGACATCGGCGCGCCCTCGCAGAAGGTCACGCTGGGCGAGATGCCGGACGAGGCGCAGGTCTGCAACTGCAACGGCGTCTCGAAGGCGGCGATCGGGCAGTGCGTGAAGCTCGGCAAGCGTACGGCGAAGTCCGTCATGGTCGCGACGCGCGCGGGGATGGGATGCGGATCGTGCAAGGGCCTCGTCGGCGACCTCGTCGAGTGGTTCTGCGGCGGCGAGGTCGAAGACGATCCGACCCTTCATTACTACGTCCCGACGATACCGATGAACAAGCAGGAGCTGATCAAGGCCGTCCGCGAGAAGCAGCTTCGGTCCGTCTCGTCGGTGTTCGCCACACTCGGCGGCGGCCACGAAGACGCCGCGAGCAAGCCCGCGCTGGCGTCGCTCCTCTCGATCGTCTGGAAAGGGGAATACGAGGACGAGCGCGATGCTCGGTTCATCAACGATCGGGTGCACGGGAACATCCAGAAGGACGGGACCTTCTCGGTCGTCCCCGAGATGCCCGGCGGGGTCTGCACGTCCGCCGAGCTGCGCCGCATCGCCGACGTCGCCGAAAAATATCGCGTGCCCCTCATGAAGCTCACGGGCGGCCAGCGCATCGACCTCGTAGGGATCGCCAAGGAGGACCTCCCAGCGGTTTGGCGAGACCTCGGCATGCCCGCCGGCTCCGCGTGGGCGAAGAGCTACCGCACCTGCAAGAGCTGCATTGGCGTCGACTACTGCCGTTTCGGGCTCGGCGACAGCATGGCCCTCGCGGCCAAGATCGAGCGGAAGTACCGCGGACTCGACAGCCCGGGAAAGCTCAAGCTCGCGACCGCGGGCTGCCCCCGAAACTGCTCCGAAGCCCTCGTGAAGGACGTGGGCGCGGTGGCGATCGAAGGAGGAAAGTGGGAGATTTACGTAGGTGGCGCCGCGGGCTCTCACATCCGCAAAGGCGACCTGCTCTGCACGGTCGGCGACCACGACCAGGTCATGCGGATCTCCGGCCGCTTCATCCAATACTACCGCGAGAATGCGAAGTACAAGGAGCGCACCTACGCGTTCGTCGAACGGATCGGCATCGCGCGTATCAAGGCGATCGTCGTCGACGACAGCGAGGGTCTGGCCGCCGATCTCGACCTCGCGCTAGAGGAGTCGACCGAGGCCACCTACGACCCGTGGCTCGAGCGCGACGAGCCTGCGACAGCGAATCAGTTTGCTTTTTCTCTGCCGGTCCTCGGGTGATCCATGACCAAACAGATCCGTCTCGGGCTCGTCTCTGAGATTCCCCAGGGGGAAGGACGCACGTTTCGCATCGGCGATCGACGGGTCGCCGTCTTCCACAGTCGGGGGGGCCGCGTCTTCGCCACGCAGGCCGAGTGCCCGCACAGGGGCGGACCGCTCGCCGACGGTCTCGTCGGGGGGACCACGCTGATCTGCCCGCTGCACGAGTGGAGCTTCGACCTGCAATCCGGCATGGCGATTAACGGGACGTGCGGACTTCGGACGTATTCCGTGACCAAAGAGCCGGACGGTACCCTCGCGCTCGAGATGGACGACGACGGCGGGCCGCCGCCGTGGAGGGTCACCGACTACACGAAAGCGTGACCGCTAAGCGGTCGCCGGTGCAGGCGCCGCCTGAAGCGAGGCCTCTCGCTCCTCGACGGCCTTCTTGTAAAGGAGGTTCTCGCGTTCCTTGTGCTGCGCCGAGAATCGAATGGCCACCGCGCAAAAAGCTGAGACCAGCGCGCAGATGCCGAGGACTCCGAAGCATTGCTGGACGTTTCCCAGTCGCTTAAGCAAGAGCCCCGCCGCCACCGCGCCCACGTTGCCGCCCGCGCCCACCAGGCCGGCGACCCCGCCGAGCGCGTTGCGGTCGACGAACGGGACGAGGGCGTAGGTCGACCCGCAAGCCATGTGGGTGAACAGACCGAACGTGATCATGGCCACGATGGCCGTGGCCGCGGTGTCGGTTCGCGAGAACCAGAGCAGCCCGGCCCCCTCTCCGAGCATGAGGCCGAAGAGAAGCCGCGTCCTGGCGTCGAGGCCTCTCGTTCGGGCGACGCGGTCGGAGAGCATGCCGCCGAGAGCGCGCGCGAAGAGTGCGAGGAGCCCGAAGCTTCCCGCCGCGAGTCCCGCCGATTGGAGACCGAGATGAAAGCGATCGACGTAGTAGCTGGCTGCGACGTTGTGGACGAAGAGCTCGGTTCCGAAGCAAGCGCCGTACGTCACGAAGAGCATCCATGCCCGGTAATTCCCCATCGCCTTCTTGAAGACCGCCCATCCGCCTTTTTTCCCGCTCTCGATCTCGACGCCCAGAGCGCGCAGTTCGACGTAGTCGCCTTGAGGACAGTCTTGCGTGAACTTCCAGTAGAGGACCGAGACGGTCAGCATGAGCGCAGCCGGGACGATCATCGAGAGCCGCCATCCGACGGAGGTCCCGACCCCTAGGCTGACTACCGCGGCGAGGACCCAAGGCATCGCGGACTGGGTGACACCGCCCCCCGCGTTCCCCCAGCCTCCCGTCGCGGCGTTCGCCGTGCCGACGACGTTCGGCGCGAACATCACCGAGGTGTGGTACTGCGTGATGACGAAGCTTGCGCCAATTGATCCGATGAGAAGGCGGAAGAAGAGAAAGGTCGCGTAGCTGTGCGCCATCGCGATGCCCAGGACGGGGATCGAGCCGATCGCGAGCAGCGCGGTATGAATCCGCCGAGGACCGTACTTGTCCGTAAGCGGCCCGATGAGCAGACGCACGAGCACCGTGATCCCTACCGACGCGACGTTGATGTTGGCGATCTGGCCTTTGGAGAGCCCGAATTCGCCCTTGATGACAGGCATGAGCGGGGCCACCGCGAACCAGGCAAAGAAGCACACGAAGAACGCCATCCACGCCAGGTGGAACGCGCGCATCTGGGGCGTCGAGAGAGAGAACAGCTGAATACGAGTCGCCTTCGTTGCCTTCACATCAATCATCGTCGTCGCCTTCCAGTGAGGACTGCAGAGATGGCGGGGCGCCGCGCCGGTACTCGCGTCGATGACGGGACGGTCCTCCGGCTAATTTGGCCCCACTGGAGCACTGGTCGAGGGTCGCTGGCGTGTCTGCGCCATGTCTCGACGATGTCCCGTTCTGCGTCAGGTCGGGACGCGCGGTCTCACAGCCCGTCTCGTGCCACGGTTCTTTGGGGTCGCCCCGCGCGAGGCGACCGGGACCGTCAAAAGACGACGGGCACGTCGAGCTGCACGACGTTGTAGTTGCCGGGGCTCGTCATGGGATGATCGAAGCCTCGCGTAAAGGAGATCCCTGGACGGAACCAGACGCCGCCCACCTGGAAGTGAAACCGCGGGCCGACGCCCAGGGAGGTCATGTCGACCGACGTACCCGGTTTCATGTGGTCCACGGCGATCGGCGCGTTGAGCCAGCGTTGGTAATGAACCTCGGCGCCCAACGAGAGGCATCTGAGGACGAAGAACCCTGCGTGGAGGCCCGCCGTCAGGTTGGTCTTGGAAGCCTCCGGCTGCGCCTCTGCCCCTCGCACGCGGGTGAGCTGAAAGAGCGTCGCCTCTGCTTGCAACGTCAGCCCGTCGGCGACATAAGCGAGGTCGAGCCCCGGGATGATCGCCAGGTCGTTGACGGCGAAGAGCGCGTTGTCCATGTCCGCGCGTGCGATGGGGCCGACTGTGCGCGCATCGAGAGCTCCCTTGTCGGGGCTATCGCCGCCCCCCATGCCCACCGGAATGGTGAACCCGAGAAACGCGTTCCCGCGCCAGCCCGAGCCGAAGGAGAGCGCATACGAAGCTCCGACGAGCGGATTGACGAACGCGAAGCCTCCGGTTGCCGTGCCCGGAGGTGAGTCGTTCACCACGGTGAGCTTGACCATGGGCGCGAGGCCGGTGCCCGGTCCTCCGTTCAGGGGAATTCGAAAGGAGCCCAGAAGCTCGGACACGACGGCGAACCCGTGCTGGACCTTCGCGTTCTCGTAGGAAGCGAAGGAGGAGTCCGATCGCAGCGCGGTGGACGCGACGACTGGTCGAAGCTGAAACGGCAACGAGTAGGGAGCCGGTCGCGCCGGAACCGGGGGCGCTGCCTCGGGAGCTTCCGTCGGGGGTTCTGGGTCTTGCGCCGGCCCGCCGGCGGGGGGCGGCGCCGCTTGTGGAACGGTGGTCGGGGGCTCCTCGGCCTCCGCCGACTTCCGTGAGAGGGCCAGCGAGAGTCCGAGGGCGACCGGGAGGAGAAACAGTCGGGCGTGGCGTTGCGGCATTGTGAGGCTCCAGAATCCATCGACAGTCCGACCCAAAGCGCGGGACAGTTCTCCGACGATTGGTGCCGCGCTAGGCAACTTCGGTGCCGCTCCTTTTACCCTTTTTTAGCGACGGTCAATTTGGTCATGCCGCACGACCCCGAACCTGCGATTCGCGCTAGGCCGGTCGCGCCTCGATGGAAGAAACGCCGGCGACATGAGGGAGAAACGCGCTGATGCGCACAGATTTGGTGGGACTCTTACGAAATTGTTCGCGCGCCGGTTCCTCTCGCGCGCGGCGCCAACGTGCTGGTGTATGCGCGATGCGCACGGCTGCCTTCGAGGATCTGAGGCGTCGCTTGGGAAAAGAGGACTTTGCCGGCGCAGTAGTCTGAAGTGGACCCCATTCTTCGGACCACGGGACGGGGCGGCTAAGGTGGAGCCTGCGACTCGTGTTCTATGCAATATGCAGACATCAAATGCAAGGCGCTTCGCTGTTCGCGAGCAACGTGCCGCGCGCCTCGGCCGGCCGTCTATGGCGCTCGGGCGAGGGGTGACCGAAGGCACCCCGAGACGAGCAAGCAAGCCGCCACGATGCTCGACGTGGGTAGAGGCCGTTATCGGCGCGGTAGGACCAGCCTCGTTCTGCATCATGCCGCCTTGCCCGCCTGGCCGGCGTAGAACGCGGCGGGCGTCTGGTAGCCGAGTGCCTGGTGGGAGCGCTCGTCGTTGTAGAACGCGAGGTAGCGACTGATGCCGGCGCGCGCCTGCGCCATGCCGTCGTAGACGTGCAAGTAGACCTCCTCGTATTTGAGTGAGCGCCAGAGCCGCTCGACGAAGACGTTGTCCAAGCAGCGGCCCTTGCCGTCCATGCTGATGGCGATGCCGCGGTCCCGCAGCGGGCTGGTGAAGGACTCCGCCGTGAACTGCGCTCCCTGGTCGGTGTTGAAAACCTCCGGCTTGCCGAAGCGCGCGAGCGCCTCCTGCAGCGCCTCGACGCAGAAGCTCGAGTCCAGCGTGTTCGACAGTCGCCACGACAGGACTCGCCGCGAGTACCAGTCCATGATCGCGACCAGGTACACGAAGCCGGCCTTCATCGGGATGTACGTGATGTCGGTCGCCCAGACCTGGTTTACCCGGGAAATATTCAGCCCGCGCAGCAGGTACGGATAGACGACGTGCTCGGGGTGCGGCTCGCTCGTCTTGGGCTTGGGTGCCATCGCCTCCAGCCCCATCAGGCGCATCAGCGCTGGACCCGCTTCCGATTGACCTCGCGGCCCTCGCGCCGAAGCGCGTCGGCCAGCTTGCGGCTGCCGTAGAACGGGTACTTCAGGTGCAGCTCGTCGATGCGGCGCATCAGGGCGAGCTGCTCGGGGCTGGTGGGCTCGGGCTCGTAGTACAGGCCGGAGCGCGACAGCCGAAGCAGCTCGCACGGGCGGCGTACCGACAGCTCCGGCTGCTCGCGATCGATCATCGCGCGACGCTCGGTCAGCGAACACGCCCGAGCCCTTTGGATAAAGAATCGCGCTCGACCGTCAGCTCGCCGATCTTCTTGAGCAACTGCTCCTCACGCTCGCTGCTGCCGCCGTCGCTCGTCGTCTCCGGCCCGTTGGCGAACACGCGAGCGGCCTTCTCGATGAACTCCCGCTTCCAGGTGTAGATCTGGTTGGGATGGACGCCGAACTGCTTGGCCAGCTCCGGCACGGTGGCCTGCTCGCGCAGCGCCGCGATCGCGACCTTCGCTTTGAACTCCGGGGTGTGCTTCGTACGCGTGCTCTTCTTCATCGCTCCTGCTCTTCTCCGCTCTGGAGCAGGCTCCCCGTACCACCTTAACCCCTGGTCCGAAATTCGGGGTCCACTTCATCGACCAGGTGCGAGGAGTACAGCCCCTCGCGCCGCAGCAGTGCGCCGATCTGGCCGGTTTCGGCGCACTCGTCGGCCTCCTGCAGGATCCGCTTCTTGTACTCGGCGGTGAAGAACCGCCTCTTTGCCTTGGACGTCACTTCCGTCGGGGGGCGAGGGGGAACGGGGACATGGTTCGATGACGTGGTCACGAGCAGCCTTCGCTTGCTCGCCCTCTACATTAATCTCGGGCGGGGCAGCTGTCTCACGCACGTTGGCAGAGAGGGTCGTACTGGGTGAAGTGTTGCCGCGCACGTTCGTTGCGGGTCGGATGTGCCGGCTCGATGATGGCCATCAAGGAAGGCGCGCGGAGTCGTTCAGGACGGCGATGGCCATCAACGGGCGTGCACGGGTCGCCGCACGCCCGATGATGGGGTCCCATCAGAAGATGTCATCGTCGAGGGGAGTTAGAGAGTCGTCGGGCTCGACGTACAGGTCGAGATCGCGCTCGAGCCGCTCGAGCCGGCGCAAGATTCTGCGGACCGCGCGGTCGACGGGGTCTCCGGTCGGCTCGCAGGCGAGATGGGGGTGAGCGGCGACGAGAGCGTTGCGCGCGACGGCGGCAGCGGCAGCCAGCGCGGCGACAGCGGCGCGCTCGGGGGCGCGGATGAGGGTGAGGACGGGAGGAACGAGCCGGGTCACGAGCGGTCCTCCGGGGCGAGCGTCTTGACGACGCGCGAGACGACGTCGCGGTCGACGACCTTGCGTTTCTTGCGAGCGGCAGCTCGGAGGCACGCGGTGGCGATCCGATCGAGGTCGCGCAGCGAGTCAGCCGTCGCCTCGTGAAGGAGGGCGACGGCGTCGGAGGCGAAGAGCTCGCGCGAGCCCGCTGCGCGCTCGAGTCGAAGCCGGACGTAATCGGCCGTGTCCTCCGGGGCGATCGGGTCGATGGCGAGCCGGCGGTGCAACCGGGAGTAAAGGGAGCGATTGCGCCGGAGGCGCAATCGGTCTTCGAGATCGGAGAGTCCGACGAGGACGAGCGAGAGGAGCGCCTTGGAGTCCCAGGCGTAGTTGAGCAGGATGTGCAGATGGTCGAGGGTGTCCTGATGAAGCAGGTGGGCCTCGTCGAGGAGGAAGACGGGATGGAGCCTGTCCTTGGCAAAGTCCTCGACCTGCGTGGTGACGGCGTAGAAGACGGCGGCGGCGGTGGCGCTCGGCTGCAAGCCGAGGGCGAGACAGAGCTGGCGATAGAAGTCGCGCCGGCCGAGGGTGGCGTTGTGGCAATAGGTGAGCCGGAAGCGGTCGGCGGGCAGCGCGTGCCTGAGCGCGCGCATCACGCAGGTCTTTCCGACGCCCGGCTCGCCGGTGAGCACGACGCTCTCCCTGGCTTCGATGGCTTCGACCAGCTCATCGAGCAGGTCGCGTTTGCTGGGCGGCAGCCACAGGTGGGCGTCGTCGATCTCCTTGGTGAACGGCTCGGCGGAGAGTCCGAAGTGATCGAGGTGAAAGCTCATGGCTCCTCCTTGTCGCCGGCCGGGCGACGTCCGAGGGCGCGATCGAGCAAGGCGGAGGGCGGGTCGAAGGGGACGCGCGCCGGGTGCGGCGCGTCGAGGTTGGAGAGGCTTCGCTCGCGTCGCGCGTTTCGGATGGGGTCGACGGGAGCGAGCACGAAACGCTTTCCCTCATGCTCGATCCAGGGCGGCGCGTCGGGCTCGGCGAGCGAGCGCGCGACGGTGACGAGTCGGCCGGCGAGAAAGTGCAGCGAGGTCTCCCAGTCCTGTCCCTCCATCGCGAGCGTGTTGTCGCGTCGGACGCGCCGTCTGGCGCGGATCGTGAGCGCGTCGATGAGGCGCTTCTCGTCGAAGCTGTCGGTCGCACGCGGCATCGAAGCGAAGACGTCGGCGGGGGTCTTGCCCATGAGGGCCGCGTGCGGGGCTCGGTGGTAGTGCTCGTCGAGGAACGCGCCGAGGCGGACATTGAGATCGTGCAGCGAGCCGAGCGAGCCGGCGAAGTCCAGACAGCGCTCCCGGAGGGTGCGCCAGAAGCGCTCCATCTTGCCGCGCGCGGGCGCGTCGTAGGGACGCGGATGCACGAGCGCGGTGCCCATGCGTGCGCACGCGAGCGAGAGGGCCTGTCCGCGGTAGGTCGAGCCGTTGTCCAGATAGAGCGCGTAGGGCGGCCCGTACTTACGGAGCGCGCGGACCAGGAGCGCGAGCATGTCGACCTCGCGCTCGGAGTGCATCGCCTCGAGGGCCACCACGTACCGGGAGGCGTCGTCGAGAAGGGCGTGGATGCGCACGGGGCTGGGGACGTCGCCGATGCGCAGCGGAGCTCCATGGCAGACGTCCCCCTGCCAGAGGGCTCCCGGGCGCTCGGCTTGCCACCGGAGCCGGAGCTTGCCGCGTCCGGCCGCGCCGCGCAAAGATACGCGGTCGAGGCCCTTGTCGGCGAAGAGTCGCCGGACGGTCGACGCGCTGACGGCGCCCTTCTCGAGCCGTCCGTCGGCGACGAGCGTGTCCACGATGAGGGTGACCGAGGCGTTGGGGTGCTCCTCTCGAATGCCCACGACGAGCGCCTTCTGCGCGTCGGTCAGCTCGCGGGCGCGTCCCTTGTCCTTGCGAGGTCGGGGGCGCAGCGCATCCAGTCCCCCGTCGCGGAAGGCGTAGTACCAGCGCTCGAGCGTCGCGATCGAGTAGGTCTGCGGCGAATGCGCCCGCGGGGGACGGAAGCGCTGTGTCGTGAGCTCCAGGAGCGCTGCGCGTAAGTCGCCGCGCTCCAGCTCCCGGCGCACCAGGGGGCCGACGATCTGCGCGCGATAAAGCGCGATCGCCTCGGCGGGGTCTTGGGGGGTCAATTCGTCCATCGGAAGGTCCTTCCCGCGCCCGATTGAGCGCGCGGGCCGAGACCATCCGAGCCGTCCTCGCCGCGCAGCGATCCATCGCGGTGGACGGGACTGGCGGGGGGCGCGCCGGCGGGGAGCCCTCACGAAGCGTGCGCGGCGCCGGCGAACACGCGGACATCGAGAGGCGCGTCCGTCGCCGCCGGGGCATACGCGACGAGCGTCATGGCAATGCGCTCGGCCGCCTGCCGGGGGTCCCAGTCGGGCGGGCTGCCCCGGACGCAGCTCCATAGCCGCGACTGTCTGCCGGCGCGCACCCATCGGCGTAGGGTCGGCCACGCTGCCGTTTCCCCGTGGCCGCCCACCTCCCGCCGGATGTCCACGAGCCGATCGCCGGCTCCGAAGCGAAACAGCGCCAGGGCGATCGCCGCCGCGCCGAAGTGCCGGCGGCGCATCACGCCACGAGGTACCACGACGACCACCGCGTCGCATCGTCGGCACCGGTACCGGCGGACGGGCATCACCCGCATCACCGCCGGCGTCCGGACCGCGCTCGGACCGCGCACCTGCCGTAGCCGCAGGCCATGGCCGACGATCCCGAGCGGCCGGCCTACCGGCCGGCCTGCCCCGTCGCAGCATGGGCAGCGGGCCGGTCGGGCCTCGTGAACCCCCGGCAGACGCTCCGCCCAAACGTTGACATCGAAGATGGAATGAACGACGTGAGAAGAGCTCCGCGCTTGCAATGCCTCTGGAGCACGACGAGAGGGCGGCTTTCCAGGGCGGGCCCTCTCGTCACCTTTTGTCCGGCCGACGCCTGTCGATGCTCCGCCTCCGGGACCGGCCCTACGACGATCCGGGGCCCGTGGCCCAATCCACGTCCGTGATGGGCGGAGGATCGACCCCCGCGGACCGACCCTCAAAGAGCCGAATCGAAATACGCTGCCCCGGCATCATCCGGGGTGCGCGGTAACAGTGAAGTCGCCTCCGCCCGACCTTCGGCCCACGGTGAGCCTCTCGGCGCACGGTTGGGCGGCCCACCCGAGTTCGGTCTCCGTGACAGGCTCCCTCCACGGCGCGTACCTCTCCTCTGCGCCAGTCGAGCTCGGGCAAGCCCTACCCTCCTCGTGCGCGATCGGGCCCTCGGTGACGACCACCGGGACGGCGCACGTCGTGGCCCGTGTTGCCGGCGTCACCTTCGTCGTCGTGCTGCTGCCGGCGTCCGCAGTGAAGGTGGGACGCAACCGGCTTTGGCACCTCCGCGACGATCTCGCCGCGAGGCTCTCGCCCGAGGTCCGAGGGCTCCTGACCCGAGGACGCAGCGGTGAGATGCTCTAGACGGCCGCGGCGTCTTGGTCCTGACCATTGGACTCAAGTCCGGCGAGCGGCCTGAGCCCGGGCCAGTAGGACCCCTTGAGCCATGTAGCCAAGCCGTTCCAAGCCGCGGGCGAGGGTGATCGAGCCCGGAGGGCCATTGGCTTCGCCAATCCATCCGCCGAGGGACGCGATCCAGTAGGTCGCCTGGCGGATGGTTACGGCCTCGATCGGGACGCGTTTTCGGCGTCGGGCCTCTGGAGGGAGCTGTTGTCGTTGTTCGTGCTGGAGGACTTCGATCTCCACCGATGACAGCACCGTGATGGCCGGTTGATCGGGTTGATGCCGGGAGGAGTACTTCAGCCGCTCAATCCGCGTCGCGACGGCCGCAAGGACAGTGGCCCACTTGATCACCGCTTCCTCGGACCGCAGCTGAGCGTCTTCGACGTTGCAGTGACCTTGCTTCCAGGTGCGATGGAACTCCTCGATCCGCCAGCGCGTGCGGTAAGCCTCGACGATGCCGCGTCCTCTCTCCATCGAGTCCACGGACGCGTTGGTGAAGAGCATCCAGTCCAGAGCGGCCTTGTCGGCGGAGGGCTCGTGGAGCCAAACAGCCGTCAGGGCCAGCCTTTCCGTGGGCTTGTTCGGTCGGCTTCGAAAGACCAGCTCGACTGCCTTGGCGCGGAGCTCCAACACGGCACGTCGTGCGGCACGATTGCCCGTCCGACCGACCTCGATCTCGTAACGACCGAGGCAAGGTTGACCGGCTAGATCTTCGCGAAGAGGCCCATCTTCCGACAGAGGCCGGTTGTAATTCGCGCGCACCGTGAAGACACAGTTGGCCTTCGACAGAGCCAGCAAGATGTCGCGATTGTCGGCCACGCGGTCGACGACGACCCAGGCGCGGACGCCCTTGCGAGCCAGCCGCTCAATCGAACGCTCGGCGCAACGCACGATCTCCGCCGGCTCCTTGTCCTCGAAAGAGCGGCCCTGGTTGCGAACCATCTGCTCGGCCTTAGGAGCCCGGCGGAAATAATCGATCCCGCGATGGAAATAGGGGTAGGGACGGCGTTGTTCATCGCCCAGGATGGGGCAGGTGGATCAAATCCGGGCGAAGTACGAGCGACTGCGGCACGCGATGGGCGAGCGCCTGACGCGTCTTTGGGCGGCCGCAGAGGCCGAGGTGCTTGGGCATGGCGGTATCGCCGCGGTGGTCGAAGCAACCGGCATCAGCAAGAAGCGGGTGCGCGCCGGGATTCGCGATCTCGACGAGATGTCGCACAACCCTCCAGCGGCTCCGCCCCGCGAGCAGCGGGTTCGCCGACCGGGCGCGGGCAGGCCGTCGCTCGTCGACACGGACCCGACGCTGATGGAGGACCTCGATGCGCTGGTGGATCCGGTGACGCGCGGCGACCCGGAGTCTCCGCTTCGGTGGACTTGCAAGAGCAAGGACAAGCTCGCCGCGGAGCTTCGCGGCATGGGGCACAAAGTCAGCGCGACCACGGTCGGCCTGCTCCTGCGCGACCTCGGCTACAGTCTTCAGGTCGTCCGCAAGACACGCGAGGGGCAGCAGTCTCCGGACCGCAACGCGCAGTTCGAGCATATCAACAAGGCCGCGGCCGATTTCATGGCGCGAGGCCAGCCCGTCGTGTCGGTCGACACCAAGAAGAAGGAACTGATTGGCGACTTCAAGAACGCCGGCAAGGAGTGGCACATCAAGGGCGAGCCCGAGCCGGTTCGTGTCCACGACTTCATCGACAAGGAGCTCGGCAAGGCGATCCCGTACGGCGTCTACGACACCGCACGCAACGAAGCCTGGGTGAGCGTTGGGGTCGACCACGACACCGCGGAGTTCGCCGTAGCGACCTTGGAGCGCTGGTGGCGAGAGATGGGCAAGAAGGCTTACCCGAAGGCCACCGAACTGCTGGTCACCGCCGACGGCGGAGGCAGCAACGCGCCCCGCTCTCGGCTGTGGCGCCTCGAGCTTCAACGCTTCGTGGACCAGACCGGCCTCGAGGTGAGCGTCTGCCACTTCCCGCCGGGCACCAGCAAGTGGAACAAGATCGAACACCGCCTCTTCTCCCAGATCACGCAGAACTGGAGGGGGCGCCCGCTCGTGAGCCGAGAGGCCGTTGTCGCCCTGATTCAAGGCACCACGACCAAGACCGGACTTCGTGTTCGCGCGCGACTCGATAAGCGACGCTACCCAACCGGAAAGAAGGTTGCTCCGGAGCTTATGCGTCGCGTGCGACTCGTACCGAAGCCCTTTCGCGGCGACTGGAACTATACCGTTCGCAAATCTTGAAAAGGACCGGTAATTTCGATCGGGCTCCTTAGTCAGAGCCAGCGTCGGACCGCGGCTCCAAAATGTCTGGTCAATCAGGCCCAGCGGCGTGCCATCGCCTGCTATCGCGAGCGCGCTGTTGACCATCAATCCCTGGACCCGTTGCGTTCGCGTGCCCACCGGGCCGAACCCCTTGGTCCCCTTCGTATCGCTCAGCGACAGCGATGACCCGTCGATGACCACGTACGAGTAGCCCAATCCGGTCGCGCGCTCGGCTGTCGCCGCGAAAACGCTATCCGCAAGCGCCTCGGGCCCCCTGTGTCAGAGAAGTTGTCGCCCGCCGCGTAGCGGCGTGAGTGCCTCAGGATCAGGGGGCGAGAGCAGCGAATCTCGTGGTCTACACGGATAGTTTCAAGGCGAAGATGGTGCAGCGGATGTCCGCGCCGAACCCGATCTCGGCGATGAGCCTGTCGAAGGAGGTCGGAGTCTCGCAGTCCCAGCTCTCGCGCTGGCTCCGGACGGCTCCTACTCTGGCCTCGATGAAGAAGGAACGCCCATCGGAGCCCGTCGTGCAAAGCGGGAGCGGCCGGTCGGCAGCCGAGAAGCTGCGCATCGTGATGGCGGCGGCAGCCCTCGCCCCTGGCGAGCTCGGTGCGTTCCTTCGTCGCGAGGGCGTGCACGAAGCCGAGCTCGAACAGTGGCGTGCCGCGGTGCTGGACGCGGGGCAGGCAGCTCTCGAGAGCGGTGGTCCGAAGACGTCGGCGCGTGGCGGTGAGAGCAAGAGGATCAAGGAGCTCGAACGCGAGCTGCGCCGCAAGGACAAGGCGCTCGCGGAGGCGGCGGCGCTGCTGGTCCTTCAAAAAAAAGTCCGCGAGATCTGGGGGGACGCGGACGACGACACCGACGAGGGGAACGGGAAGTGATCCTCGGTCTGGTCGACGAAGCGGTGGCGGCTGGTGCTCGTCGCGACCGCGCGTGCGACGTGATGGGCCTTACCGAGCGAAGCATGCAGCGATGGCGCTGTGCCGATGTCGGCGACGACGGGCGCGCTGGTCCACGAAGGCGTCCCGCGAACGCTCTGACGTCGTCGGAACGCGCGAAGGTGCTGGAGCTCGTCAATTCGCCGGAGTACCGCGATCTTCCGCCCAAACAGGTCGTTCCGCGCCTCGCCGACGAAGGACGTTACTTGGCGTCGGAGTCGACGATCTACCGCATGCTCCGAGCCGAAGGTCTCAACGCCCATCGCGGTCGGACCAAGCCGCGCACGGTACGCCATCTCGAGGAGCACATGGCGACAGCGGCCAACCAGGTGTGGAGCTGGGACATCACGTATCTCCTCAGCTCGGTCCGAGGGCGCTTCTTCTACCTCTACCTGGTCGAGGACGTCTGGAGCCGCCGCATCGTCGGCTTCGAGGTCCACGAGGAGGAATCCATGAACGCTTCGGCGGCCCTCGTGCGCGCGACGTGCTCGGCGGAGGGCGTCGATCCGCGCGGCCTGGTGCTCCACTCCGACAACGGAGGACCGATGCGCGGCTCGACGATGCTCACGACGCTCCGTCATCTCGGCATCGTGCCGTCCTTCAGCCGTCCGAGCGTGAGCGACGACAACCCCTTCATTGAGTCGCTCTTCCGAACGCTGAAGTACCGCCCTGGGTACCCCCACAAGCCCTTCGAAACGCTCGACGACGCGCGCGCGTGGGTGACCGGCTTCGTCGCCTGGTACAACACCGAGCATCGTCACAGCGGCATCCGCTTCGTCACGCCCGACGAACGACACGACGGCCGTGAGAGCGAGGTCCTCGCCAACCGCGCCCGTGTCTACGAGCGCGCTCGACGCAGGCACCCGAACCGCTGGTCTGGGGCCACCCGGAACTGGACCCCGGCCCCCAACGTCTTCCTCAACCCGAAACGCGATCAGGAAACCATCGCCGGTGCGCTCGCGCGCACCATCGCCGACTGAAAAAGGCGACAACTCCTTTGACACTCACCGGGGCCGAACCTGGGCACTCTCGAGGAAGTCGTAGGCTCCCTCCCGCTCCTTGGACTTCTCGAACACCGCCGAGACCTTACCCGAAGGACTCGCGGCTGCTCTCGCCGCCATCTGCACCACTCGCCGGGTACGCCGCACGTCACCTAGCAACGCCGCCCCGAACTCCTCCTGCGCCCATCTCGTCGTCAGCCTCATGCGCTGACCAACAACCGGCTTCTACTGTTAATTCCGACCCTTGCCTGCGAATGGAACCAGTGGTCAGTGTCTTGGTCGCCCTGAGCGCTGACCGCCGGCATACGTCGATGGACGACGGAGCGCCCGGCGCCGACGAGCGGCTACCTCGCCCGCGTGTGAACGGCCGTGTGAACGGCCAGCCTGGATGAGGGCATCCAGCCAAAACAGGCTGGAATCCATTGCGTCCCCAGGGGGATTCGAACCCCCGTTAGCGACGTGAAAAGCCGCGGTCCTGGGCCTCTAGACGATGGGGACGTGTACAGCGAGCGACAGCGAGCACGCCTGCCGCGCGAGCCGGGCCGTTGTTACCCGCCCAGCCTACCTCTTGTCCAGTACCCCCGGCGCGGCCATCCCGGCGCGTCCTGCAGGGGAAAGGGGCGTCCAGCCGGACGCCCCGGCCCGCTCTCAGCCCTTGCTGGCGAGGTGCGCGGCGCGGGCGAGCCGCGAGATCCTGCGCGAGGCGGTCTTCTTGGGGATGCCGCCCTTGACGGCGGCCTTCGCGAGCGCGATCGAGGCCTGCTTGAGCGCCTCGGCGGTCGCGGTCGGGTCCTTCGCCGCGATGGCCGTGCGAACGCTCTTCACCTGCGTGCGGACCGCGCTGCGGATTCCGCGGTTGCGCAGGGTGCGCTTCACTCGCTGACGGTTGCGCTTCTCGGCGGACGGATGATTGGCCACTGTGTTCCCTCGAACTCCGAAGAGGGGCGCAATCTAGAGGCTCGGGCCTGCTTGTCAAGCAGGGGCCACATTCCGCAGGGAATGCGGGCCGTCGGGCCTCTTCTCCCGGGGCCTCTCCTCCCGGGTCTCGGCCCCGCCCTCAGTCCCCCTCGGGAACCCCCGCCGGGCCATCCTCGGGCGCGGGCAGGACGATCTGGAACGAGGCCCCGCCGAGGTCGCCCGTGCCGACCGAGATCGACCCGCGGTGGGCCTCGGCGATGCCGCGGGCGATGGCGAGGCCCAGGCCCGCGCCGCCGGCAGCCCGGCCGCGCGCGCCCTGGGTGTACCGGTCGAAGATGCGGTCGCGCTCGGCGGGGGCGACGCCCGGGCCGGTGTCGGCGATCTCGAAGATGGTGATCGGGGTGGGGCCGCGCTCGTTGGCGACCTTCACGCGCACGCGGCCGCCGCGGGGGGTGAACTTGAGGGCGTTCGCGAGGATGTTGTCGAGC
The DNA here is from genome assembly GCA_963797395.1 of uncultured delta proteobacterium. Lineage (GTDB taxonomy): Bacteria > Myxococcota_A > Polyangia > Polyangiales > Polyangiaceae > Palsa-1150. Next base: position 758,025 of record CAWCPA010000003.1, on the reverse strand, counting down.
GCCTGGCGGAGCTTGCTGGGGTCGGCGCGTACCACGGTGTCCAGGGAGCCGTCGAACGAGAGCGCGACGCGGCGGCGGGTGGCCAGCGGGGTGAAGACGGCGAGCATGGGCGCGACGATGGCGCGCACGGGCAGGACCTTGGGCTCGACGGTGAAGACGCCGGCCTCGATGCGGCTGGCGGCGAGGACGCCGTCGACGAGGCGCGACATCTCGGCGCACATGCCGCGAATTTGCGAGACGGTGGACTCGCGCTCTTCGGGGGTGAGGTCGTCGGACTCGAGGAGCTCGGCGATGAGGCCGAGCGACGAGAGCGGGTGGCGCAGGTCGTGGACGAGCATCGCGATGTGGTCGCGGCGCTGGGCCTCGAGGACGCGCTTCAGGCGGAAGGTCTCGAGGGCGGCGCGCACGCGGGCAACGAGCTCGCGCGAGTCGATGGGCTTGGTGAGGTACGCGTCGGCGCCTTCCTTCAACCCCGCCTCGATGGCGTGCGGCTCGCGGCGCGCGGCCGTGAGCATGATGACGGCGGGGCCGCCGCGGCGGCGCGCGCGCAGGCGCTTGAGCACCTCGACGCCGTCGAGGCCGGGCATCGAGACGTCGAGCAGCACGAGCTCGGGCTCGCGCTCCTCGACGCGGCGCAGGGCCTCCATGCCGTTCGAGGCGGTGCGCACCTGGTGGCCGTCTTCGCTGAGGACCGCCTCGTAGAGCGCGAGCGTGTCGGGGAAGTCGTCGACGACGAGGACGTTGCCCGCGACGTCGGGAGGGGAGGCTATCGGTGCGAGATCGATCATCATGGCTGCATCACGACAAGGTCTTGTCCGGGCGCGCCGCGGGCGTGAGGATCGCGGTCGCCTCGGCCGGTGGCAAGGCGGGCGTGAGCGGGACCGGGTGGCTGGGCGGTGTCATCCGCGGGAGCACGAGGGTGAAGGTGGAGCCCTCGTTCTGCCGCGAGCGCACCTCAATCTCTCCACCGAGGGCGCGCGCGAGGCGGCGCGAGAGGGCAAGGCCGACGCCGGTGCCGTCGTAGCGGCGGCCGTCGCCGACGTCGAGCTGGTGGAAGTCCTGGAAGAGCTCCTTCATCGCGTGCGCCGGGATGCCGATGCCCGTGTCGCGCACGGCGAGGTGCACCTCGTTCCCGGCGGCCCGCACGGTCACCACGATCTCGCCGGCGTCGGTGAACTTGATGGCGTTCGCCAGGAGGTTGATGAGGATCTGCCGGACGCGCTGCGCGTCGGTGATGGTCTCGACCGGCAGGTCGCCGGCGTCGACGTCGAGGCGCAGGTTCTTGCCGGTCCGCAGGCTCTCGACCTCGGCGACGCACGCGCGCGCGAGGACGCCCACGTTGACCGGCGCGAGCCGCACCTCGATGCGCCCGGCCTCGGCCTTCGCGAGGTCGAGCACGTCGTTGATGAGCGAGAGCAGGTGCTCTCCGTTGCGCTTGATGCGCTCGAGCGACTCGCGGGCGCGCGTGGAGAGCTGCTCCTTGGGCGAGGTGACGAGCAGATCGGCGAAGCCGAGGATGGCGCTCAGCGGCGTGCGCAGCTCGTGGCTCATCGACGCGAGGAACTCGGTCTTCACCTTGTTCGCGCGCGTGAGGCGCTCGCCCTGCTCGGCGAGCGCGATGCTCTTCTCGCGCAGGCGCCCGTGCGTCCACGCGTTGTGGAGCGCGACCGCGAGCTGGCGGGACGCGTCGCGCACGGCCTCGGCCGCGCTGTCGGACGGCGTCTGCACGCCCGCCAGGAGGATGGCCCCGGCGCCCTCCGTCCCGAGCGCGACCGGGTACGCGAGCACCCAGCGCAGCGGCGCCGCGCCGACGCCCAGGTCCAGCGAGGGCAGCGGCGTGCCGAGCTCCTCGGCGCGGAGGAACACGGCCTCGCGGCGCTCCATGACGCTCTTCGGCAGGCCCTGCGCCCCGAACGTCGCGTGGTCGAGCGCGCGCCCGTCGGAGGCGGTGGCCTGCACGGGCACGAGGTGGTTCGCGTCGTCGAGCAGGAACACGGCGCCCACCTGCGCGTCGGCCATGCGCACGAGCGTCTGCAGGCCGCCCGTGGCCAGCGCGCCGACGTCGAGGGCCTTGAGCTCGCGCACGAACTCGGCGTACGCGCGCGCCCGGGCGTCGCGCAGGGCGAGCGCGTCGTTCGCGCGGCGGAGCTCGTCGAGGGTGCGCTCGCGCTCGGCGAGCGTGGCGCGCAGGCTCGCGTCCTTCTCGAGCAGGAGCTGGTTCATCTTCGCGAGGCTCCGGGCGACGGCGCCGAGCTCGTCGCGCCGGTCGGGGAGGTTCGTGAGCGTCTCGAGGCGGCCCGTGGCGGCGAGCGCCTCCTCGAGCTGGCCCGTGGTGCCCGCGATGTCGCGCGCGATCCACGCGCCGCTGCCGAGCGCGATGATGATCGCGAGGAGCAGCACCGTGCGCGTCGCGCGCTGGGACGCGCCGGCCGAGTCGAACGCGATCTGCTGGCGCTCGTCGGCGTCGTCGAGGGCGTGGCGCCGCAGGTCGGAGAGGATGCCGCGCATCTCGTCCGTGCGCGACTTGCCCTCGTCGGCCGAGGCGGGGTCGGGCACCTCGCCCTTCTCGCGCTGGTCGATTTGCGGCTCGCTGATGTTCTCGATCCAGTCGTGCAGGAGGCGCCCGAAGGCGGCGACCCGCTCGTCCTCGATGCCGTTCTCGGCGACGTCCTGCGCCTCGCTCAGCAGGCCCTCGAGGTCCCGGCGCGCCTGCTCGTACGGGGCGAGGAAGGTGCGGTCGCCCGTCAGGAGGTAGCCGCGCTTGCCGGTCTCGAGGTCGACCATGAGGCGGAGGAGCTGCTCGGCGTCGTCCGCGAGCTTGAGGTCGTGCTGCACGAGCCGCTCGAACTGCTTCTCGAGCTCCTCGTGCGCGTTGTTCGCGCGGAACAGCCCGACGCCCAGGACGGCGACGACCAGCAAGGAGCTCAGGAGGATGCGCCAGAAAAGAGCGCTCTTCAGGATGTGCAAGCGGGCGGATTCTAGCGCGGTCTGTGGCGCGCACCGAGCCCCGTCAAGAAGTGAAACAATGGCGCATGCGGACGCCAACGCAGTTGTCGCCTGTGACCGTGCGGCCCACGGCCCGCGTTCACGACTCCTTTACGCTCACCCCGCTGCGGCCCACGCGCCCGCGCACGAGAGCATCCACGCGATGGGCGAGATGGCGAGGCCGAATACGACCGCGACGGGCGCCGTGAACCCGAGGAGCACCAGCGTGACCGCCAGCGCCAGCACGCACGCCAGCGCCGGCTCGAGCAGGGTGCGCACGTGCGCGGCGCGCGCGACCAGGAAGCCGCTGGTCGGAAACGAAGCCAGCACGCCCATGCCGAGGAGCAGCGCGGGCGCGGCGGTGCCGAGCTCGTGTTCGTTCACCGTCGACAGGTCGATGTGGAGCAGGTGCGCCGCCACGACGCCGCCCGCGAGCCCCACGAACATCGCCCCGAGGGTCACGAGCGCGCCGAAGACGATCCACCGCACCTTCACCGGCTCGTCCGCGCGCTGGAGCGCCGAGCGCACGGCCGAGAAGCTCGGCGGGTTCGAGAGGCGCCCGAGCCGGCTGCGCGAGGTGGAGGGGACCGGGCTCACGCGCTCGCCGCGCGCGCGCGCCTGCAGGTCGCGCGAGAGCATCCACGCGACGACGCCCATCATCGCGAGCAGCGGCGTCACCGCCAGGAGCGCGCCCGGTCCGCGGCCGTACACGAAGTGCGCGTACAGGCCGTGCGCGCCGATCGTCGCGAGGAACGCGGCGGGGAAGATCGGCAGGCGCTGCCTTGGACTGCTTGGCGCGCGCCAGCGCGTAGCCCCAGAGGCACGCGAAGAAGACGTGCGCCGGCAAGGCGAGGACGGCGCGCGCGATCCAGATCGCGCCGACGGGCTGCGCGCGGAGCACGAGCGCGTTCTCGACCGCCGCGAAGCCGAGCGCCGAGGCGGCCGCGTAGACGACGCCGTCGTAGGCCTCGTCGAGGTGCTTCGAGAGGAACGCCGGCCACGCGGCCGCGACCTTGGCCGCCTCCTGGATGGGCGCGACCACGAAGAAGAGGAAGACGAGCGCGCCCGTCTCGCCCGCCGCGGACACGCGCACGTCGAGGCCCGTGCGGGCCGCCGCGCGGATCGTGAGGAGGAGGGCCGCCGTCGCGGCGAGCGCGCCGAGGGCGAAGGTGACGACGACGAGCCAGCGCGGCTCGCGCTTCGGGTCGGTGCGGCGGACGAGCGCGGCGAAGCAGGCGACGGGGAGCGCGGCGCCGAAGATCCAGCGGACGGTCTCGAGCGCGCTCATGCTCCGTGCCTCTACGCCGCCGCCGCGCCGGTGGCTAGAAGTGCAGGCCTAGGTGCGCGGTCGCGATGGCGCCCACGCCGACGCTCGAGCCCGAGAGGGAGTAGAGCTGCTGCTGCTCGGCCGGGAGCATCTTCACGTCGGCGGAGGTGACGCCCGGGGGCAGGGGCAGGGCCGGGCGCTCGAGGAGCAGGAACTCGGCGTTGCCCTCGAAGCCGATCGACACGAGGTGCGAGAGGTAGATGTCGAGGCCCACCATCGGCCCGACGTTCCACCCGTGGACGCTGAGGTCCGAGGACGACGAGCCCGAGGCGAGCGACGCCGCGCCCGACCCGAAGCTGCCCGAGAACGCGTACCCGCCGCGCACGCCGAAGTACGGGTCGATGCGCCAGATGCGAAGGTGGAAGGCCGCCTCGCCGTCGAGCTCCCAGAGGTTGAAGCTCGAGAGCTGCAGATCGCGCGCGCGCACGCCGAGCGTGAAGAAGAGCAGCCGCACCCCGGCGCCCACGCCGAAGGCGCCGCCCGCGCTCGACGACTGCTGGAGGCCGAGGTTGGTCTCGCTGAGCGACGCGAGGTTCGTGTACGCGAAGCCCGCGTCGGCGTTGAGGTACACCCACTCGAGCCCGAGCCCGCTGTCGTCCTTCTCGTCGCTCGCGTTGGCCGAGCCGTTCGAGCCGACGTACGTCGTCGACGTCGACATGGGCGGCGGCGGCTGGAGGTCCTGCGCCCGGGCGGAGCCCGCGACGAAGAGCGCCGCCAGGGCGGCCGAACCGGCGATCGCCCCGCGCGCGCCGCTCAAGAGCCCTCCTCGGAGATCGCCTCGTCCGAGGACTCCGTGTCCGTGAGGGGGACGCGGTAGCTCTCGTCGAACCAGCCGCCGAGGTCGATCTGCTTGCAGCGAGGCGTGCAGAAGGGAAAGGCGCTGTTCTGCGCGCGCGCCGCTGCGGGGCGCTTGCAGATGGGGCAGGGAAGCATCCCCCAAGACTAGCCCATCGAACGCCCCATCGCGGAAGCCGCGCTCGCTGTCGGACCGTGGCCTACAGAAGCGCTTCAGAAGAGAAAAGAAACAGGGAGGGGAGGAGGGAAAGGAGCCGTGAAAGAGAAAATTCTCTCGTCTCCTCTCCCTCCTTTACCTCCCTGTTTTTTCTCTCCGCCTTATTCGGCGGTCGCCTCGACCGGCGGCTGGGGGGCCGGCGGGACGAGCTGCGGGGGCGCGATGGCCGGCGCTTCGCACGAGCGATCGAGGAGCTCGACGACGTCGAGCTGCTTGATTGAGTCCTCGAGGCTCTTGCTCTTGATGCCGTCGGTCAGCATCGTCATGCAGAAGGGGCAGGCGCTCGCGATGGTCTTCGCGCCGGTGTCGAGGAGCTGGAGCGTCCGCTTGATGTTCACGCGGTCGCTGGTTCTGCTCCTCCATCCACATCTGCGCGCCGCCCGCGCCGCAGCAGAGGCCGCGCTGCTTCGTCCAGTACTCGGGCTCGACGAGCTCGACGCCCGGGATGCGCTTGAGGATCTCGCGGGGCGGGTCGTAGACGCCGTTGTACCGGCCGAGGTAGCAGGAGTCGTGGTAGACGACGCGGCCCTCGACGCGGCTTCTTCGGCACGAGCTTGCCCTCGGCGACGAGGCCGAGGAGGAAGTCGGTGTGGTGCACGACTTCGACCTTGAGGCCGAAGTCGGGGTACTCGTTCTTCAGCGAGTTGAAGCAGTGCGGGCACGTCGTGACGATCGGTCCTCGCGCCGCCCTGCTCCTTGTACCCGTTGATGGTCGCCGCGTTGCCCTCGGCGAGCGATGGCGAAGAGGAACTCGTTGCCCGCGCGCCGCGCCGGGTCGCCCGTGCAGCTCTCCTCCTGGCCGAGGATGGCGAAGTCGACGCCGGCCTGCTTGAGGAGCTGCGCCGTCGCGCGCGCGATCTTCTTCGCGCGGTCGTCGTAGCTCGCCGCGCAGCCGACCCAGTAGAGCACCTGGGCCTTGGGGTTGTCGGCTCATCGTCGGGATCGTCGAGGCCGTCGGCCCAGCGCTCGCGGTCCATGCGCGAGAGGTTCCACGGGTTGCCGTTCGTCTCCATGCCCTGGAACGGCTTCGCCAGCTCGTGCGGGAACTCGCCTCTGACCATGACCAGGTTTCGCCGCATGTCGATGATCTTGTCGACGTACGAGATCAGCACCGGGCACTGCTCCTCGCAGGCGCGGCAGCGTCGTGCACGCCCAGAGGACGTCGGGGTGGATGATGTCGGGCACGAGGTTGATCGGCTTCGATGCCGTCGCCGTCTCGGGCGGCGCCGACGAGTCGGCGGGCGGCGCTCGTCGGCGCCTCCTCGGCGGCCTCGCGGCTTCTCGGCCGCGTTCGACGGCCGTTCGGGTTCGGCCCCCGAGCGGTGTCGACGAACTCTTCTCGCGGCGTAGAGGTGGTTGCGGAGGGCGAGCGTGAGGTGCTTGGGGCTGAGGATTTTGCCGGTGCGGTGCGCCGGGCAGTTGTCCGAGCAGCGGCCGCACTCGGTGCACGTGTAGAAGTCGAGGATCGACTTCCACGAGAACTGGTCGATGCGCGCGATGCCCACGGGGAGGGACATCGGGTCTGCCGCCTCGGCGGCCGCGCCGACCTTCTCCATCAGCTTCTCGGCGTTCTCGGCCATCGGCTCGAGGCGGCCGGCGGGCTTGAGGCTGCGCGTGAAGACGTTCGGAATCGCCGTGATGACGTGGAAATGCTTCGAGTGCGGCAGGAGGTTCAAGAAGACGAGCGGCAGGGTCGCGTGCGTCCAGTAGCCGGCGCGGGCCACCCAGATGAGGATCGCGGGGGAGAGGCCCGCGAAGAACGACGCGAAGAGGCTGCCCATGGGGCTCGGCCACGCCGACCACGCGCCCGTCCACTGCTCGCCGTCGAGCGGCGCGATGATCGTCGCGATGGCCTTGCACTGGGCCTCGGTGCCGGCGGGCGACGCCCCCGAGCAGAACGACGTGACCTTCGACGCGAGGACGAACGACGCGCCGTCGTACGTCATGTCCGCGATCATCATCGTGCCGATGATCATCAGGATGAGGATGCCCTCGAAGCTCAGCGACATACGCTTGGGCTTCTTCGACGAGGCGGTAATAGAAGAAGACGCTGACACCGAAGACGACGAGCGTCGCCATGATGTCCTTCGAGAACTCGTACACCGAACCGAGCGGCGACTCCGGGCTCAGGATGAAGAGGTCGAAGGGCGGGTAGACGCCGCGGCCCCAGAGGATGAGCGTGCGGAAGAGGAGGATGACGAAGCCGAAGAAGATGAACTTATGGGCTATCCCCGCGGGGTTGTAATAGTCCATCTTCTCCTGCGCGAACGCGTACCTCCACACGCCGCGCAGGCGCGCGTCGATGTGGTCGAGGCGATTGGCCGGGCGCCCGATCTGCAGGAGCTTCCAGCGCCGACTCGCCGACCACGCGAACATCGCGTTGGCCGCCGCAAAGATTATGAGCATCGCCATCGGGCCCATCGCCGTGTCTCTCCTGCCTGTGCCGCTTGAAGTCCGCGCCCGTGTGAGTGAACGAGGGCTTCTATAGGGCGGGGGCCGATCGCGTCAAACGAATGCGCTCGGGGGGACCGGCCTCGCGCGCGATCGTGCCGAGGCCGTCGCCCGGATGGCCGTGGGTAGGCGTAGGTGCGCGTCTCATCAGGTGGAAATAAGCTCGGCGGCCGCGGCATCCGGTTACCATTCCGCAGGCATGCCGGCGCCGAGGAAGGTCGACTTTTATCGCTTGCCCCGGCCGGTGCAGGACCGCTTCGCGGCGGCCACACGCCGCTCGGCGCCCCCGGCGCCCCTCCTTTACATGCAGGCCCCCCGCACCCGGGCCTGGGCCTACCTCGGCGGGAGCGCCGGGCTCCTCCTGGCAGCGGTTCTCGTGCTTGCGATCGGTTTCGGAAACGTGGCGAGCCCGTTCGCGCACCACGGGACGAAGCTGCTCGCGATCGACATCGTCCTCCTGGCAGGCGCGGCCTACGGGGTCGTGCACGCGATGGGCCTCCTGAGGGCGCTCGACACCCTCCCCTGGCGGGCGGGGACGTACCTGTTCCCCGGGTGCGTGGTGGACGCGCGGGGGCCGGTACTGGACGTGTGGTCCGTGGGGGACGCGGAGGCGGTGGAGCGCGTCGCGGCGCCCGAGCCGGGGCTCGCGTTCAAGATGCGGGACGGCTCGCGGGTGGTGGTGAACGCGCCCAGCCTGGAGCTCGCCGAGAAGGCCGACGCGGCGCTCGGGTCGCTCCGGCAGGAGCTCGCGCGGGCCATCGCCGAGGAGGACCCGCAGGTGCTGGCCGAGCTCGACCCCCTGCACGACCGGGCGATGTCGAGCCCCATCGGGCCGCAGGAGGCGATGAAGCGCGTGCTCGTCGTGTCGAAGCGCTTCGACTGGGCCATCGCGGCCATCGCGGGCGTGCTCCTCGGGCTCGGCCTCGGCAGCACGCGCAACACGATGAGCGACGACGCGATGTACCGGTCGGTCGTCGCGACGGGCACGGCGGAGGCGTTCCAGCAGTACCTCGCGCAGGGCGGGCGGCACGCGGACGACGTGCGCGACGTGCTCCTGCCGCGGGCGCAGCTCCGGGAGGCGGAGCGCGCGGGCGGCGTGAAGCCGGTGCAGGACTTCGCCGACGCGCACCCGGGCTCGAAGATCGACGGGGACATCGCGGCCGCCCTCCGCCGCGCCATGCTGGCGGCGCTCGAGACCGCGAAGCAGCCGGGCACCGTCACCGCGATCGACGAGCTCGCGAAGACGTACCCGAACCACGTCGTGGATCCCGAGATCAAGGCGGCGCGCCACGCGCTCTACAAGCAGGCGCTCGAGGCGTGGAAGAAGAAGGGGCAGCCCGACGCGCCGACGGCGTCGTTCATGGAGCGCCTCCTCGCCTATGCCGAGGCCAGCGGGCCGGCGTGCGAGGTGCGATTCCGCCTGAAGCCCTCCAGGACGCTCGATGACGCCGACAAGAGCATCATCCGGAGCGGCCACTACCCGGGCGCCGACGGCCTGCCCTCGAAGTACCTGACCGCCGACGCGCTCCGCGGGCGCGAAGACCGCGTCGCCGCGGCCCTCGCCCAGGGCTTCGCGGCCGACTTCCCCGCCGACATCCTCGCTCTCCGGGCGGCGCCCGGCCTCGCGCCCGACGCGCCCGCGCCGACCGCGACCCCCGAGCTCCTCGTCGAGTACACGTACGACTGGGCGCGCGGGAACATCCTGAACGAGCACCCGCTCACGGTGTTCGCGGGCTTCATCTTCACCTTCGACACGTCCTTCACGCTCGCGCAGGGCGCGCCGCTCAAGGTCTCGAACCGCATCTGGCGCGGACCGGAGATCTGGCGCGTGAAGGGCGGCGCGACGATGGCGCGCGAAGACTACGAGCAGAAGGTCTACGACCTGCTCATCGACGGCGGGTTCGACCAGCTAGAGAAGAAGCTGACCGACCTCCTGCTGTGAGAGAGCCGCTCGGCGCGTCGGACGCTCGCACTTGGCGAGCCTCACGGACCACCTACCCGGGGACCTCGCGCGAGGTCCTGAAAGACTTCGCGCCACCTCTGCCGGATCGTCGCGCGACCTCGGCAGGAGCCTCGCGCCACCTCCCCGGCACATCATGCGGGGTCCCCTAGGAACGCGTCCGAGGTCCTCGACCCCTTCGCGCCACCGGACGAGGAACCTCGCGCGAGCCATCCACGGACCTCACGCGGGTCCTCGAAGGACCGCGCGCGACGCGGTGAGGACTCCATGCGAAGTCCTCGACCCCTCGTGCGACCTCCCCGTCCGGGTCACGCGCGCATCACGCGATCACGGGCAGGCGATTTCTCGACGAAGAACGACACGCCGTCGGCCACGCCGCGGAAGTACACCGCGCCCGCGTGGTACGCGATCTCGTTGATGGAGGCCTTGCCGTCCGAGTCCGCCGAGCCCAGGGCCGTGGGGAGGGCGAGCATGGCGGCCGGGTGCGACGTCGTCGGGTCGTACCCGTTCGGGAAGTTGTCGATGTCGACGCCGGTACCCGCGAGGAGCGACAGCGTGCCGTCGAGCTCGAGGTACCAGACATAGCCGGCGCCGGCGACGATGAGGTTCGCGCCGTCGGTGGTGATGCCCCCGACGTCGGGCGCGCTGCCCGACTCGACGGGATCCCAGCTGTCGGCGTTGCCGCCGTGGAGGGTCGTGGGCGTGCCCGTCGTCGTGTCGATCTTCAGCACGTACGAGGTGTTGTCCGCCTTGGAACCGGCCGCGTAGAGGTCGCTGCCGAGGGTCACGAAGTTGTCGATGCGATCCGGATCGCTCGACCCGAGGGTGTGGAGCGACGTCACGACGTTGCCGTGGGCGGTGTCGATCTTGCGAATGACGCCCGCGCCGCCGCTGGCGTCGTTGTCCATCACGTAGATGTTGCCCGACGGGTCGACGGCGAGGGCGGTCGGCACGTCGAAGCGCGCGTCCGTCCCGGAGCCGTTGGTGTGGCCGCCGGGGGCGAACGTGTTCGAGTCGCTGGGGTCGATGCCCATGATCGGGCCGGCGTTGCCCGCGATGACCGATACGTTGCAGCTCGCCCCCATCGGGTCGGTGATCTTGACGATTGAGCCGCCCCAGTAGTCCGCCGCGACGAGGCTGCCGTCGGGCATCGCGGCGAGGCCGAAGAGGAGGGTGAGGCTGGCCGTGGAGCAGGGGCCGGGCACGAAGTCGTAGGTGCTGCCGGGGTTGACGGCGCCCGTGACGAGCTTCTGCACGGGGCTCGCCGCGGTGGTGTCGACGCCCCAGACGGTCCCTTCGGTCTCCGTGAAGAGCGTGTCGTTGCTCCAGACGAGCGTCTGCCAGAGGACGGGCGGGTCGCTCAGGATGCCGCTCCCCGTCGCAGCGCGAGCGTCGGAGTCTTGCTGCGAGACCGGGACGCCCGCGAAGAGCGTGCCGTTGGAGCACGTGAAGCCGCCGCCGCCGTCGGCGCCCGACGAGGTGCCCGAGCTGGACCCCGACGCGGAGCCCGAGGTCGTACCGGAGCCGGAGCCCGAGCTCGTACCGGAACCGGATCCGCTGCCGGAGCCCGAGCCGGACTCCGAGGACCCGGACGAACCATTCGATCCGTCACTCGACGACGAACAACCGCCCGCGATGCAGGCCGCCGTGACGATGCACGGCAGTAACGACGTTACTTTCATTGGGGAGGGAACTCCGAGGGGGGAAGGGGTTGGTAAGCCAACGAGCCTTCCACCCTAGAGCTTACGGTCGCGCTTGGGGCGCAAATAAGTCCCGCCCAACGAGGTAGGTCGCCTCGTCACCGACGCACGGAGTCGCAGTAAGCCCGCCTGTCGTCCGTTCGGGGGACACAGGATGGGGCATAAAGACATACCTGTCCCGGGCGACGGTTCCTGCGCGAACCCACCTTGGGCACCCCCCCTCGGGCGCGCCTCGGCGCCCGTCAGTGATGGTCGTCGTGGTGGTCGTCGTGATGATTGTCGTGATGATCATCGTGGTGGTCGTACCGCGCGTCGCGGTGGGGGTCGACGACGACGCGCTCGCGCGCGTAGCAGCCCGACAGTGCGACCACGATCCACGGGATCGCGGCGAGGACGATGCGCTTCATGATCGGGAACCTTAAGGCCCGACCCGGACCCGCCAGGTACGGCCGGTCCGATTTCCACGGCGCCTCGTGGGCCGCCCCCTTCTGGGCGTTATCGCCCATACGTCGCGAGTCGCGAATCGGTAGGGGTCGTCTCGAAGAACGTCCACGTCACGAGCGCGCCGGGGGCCCGAAGGCCCCGCGCGCGATCTCGCGAGAATCGTGCCGCTTCAGAGGCCCGCGCAGATTGACGCAGGAGCGCCGGGCGTGACCCACGCGAGCGCGTCGCACATGCGATGGGCCATGTCGGGGGGGAAGGCGTGCCCCACGTCGCCGAGGCTCATGAACCGCGTCTTGACGCCGCCGTCCGCGAGGCGAGCCGCCAGCGACTGCATCGAGGCGCGGGCCTCGTCGCGGTCGCCCGCGGCGAGCACCACCCGCGCGACGCCCGCGCGCGAGAGCCGCGCCGGATCGAGATCGAGCTTCATCGACATGAGCACGAGGCCCGACCATGTCCCGGGCTCCGCGCAGGCCACCTCGGCGGCGAAGTAGGCGCCGTTCGAGAAGCCGAGCAGCGTGCCGCCGCGAGGCGCGAGGGTGCCCGGCGCGAGGGCCTCCGCCGCGGCGAGCGCCGCGTGCACCTGGCGGCCGGCGTCCGCCGCGGAGCCCGACCACAAGGTGAGGTTCCCCGCGTCGCCGAGCGGCGCGTTCCCGCGCGGGCACACGACGAACCCGAAGGGCGCGCCCGCGCGCGCGAACGGATTGCACGAGTCTTCGGGCGTGGCCCACATGCCGTGAAGGAAGACGATTGCCGGCCTGGGCGCGCCGGTCGTCGCCGGCGCGTACGCGACCCCCCAGTCGCCCTGCGCGCGGACCCCGAGGGCGTGCGCGGCCAGCAGGCCGGCGAGGCGGAAGGCGAGGGGCGCGAGCGCGACCATGGCGCGGGCCTCAGGGGAGGACGAACGAGAACTTCTTCTTCGCCGTCTCTTCGCCCGGCGCGAGCGCGACGTCGAAGCCCACGGTCCGCGCGCCGAGGCGCGCCCCGAAGTGCACCTGCACCGGCGGCTCTTCGTTGTGGAGCGCGCCGAGCGCGATCTCGACCTCGTACCGGCCCCGCGGCGGGTCGTCGCCCGCGAAGTAGATGTTCTCGACGTTCTGCCCGCCGCAGCCTTCTTCGCCCGGGCAGTCCCGGTCGAGGTGGAAGGGCCCGTCGGCCCGCGCGGCGCCGTTCGGCACGTGCTGGCCGGTGGGGGCGGAGAGCGACAGGTTCACGTCGGCGGTGGCCGCGCTCCAGGCGATCGTGAACTGCAGGAGGCCCGTCTCCGGGCCGCAGCCCTCGTCGATCACGCCGTTGCAGTTGTCGTCGATCGCGTTGAAGCAGAGCTCCGCCCCGGTGGGCGTGCACGTCTCGACGAGCGTGGAGCCGGGGGGCGCCGTGAGGTCGGTCGCGGCGACGCTCGCCGGCGCCGTCGCGGGCCCGGCGGGCGCGCCGCCGCAGCCGGCCAGCGCGAGGAGGAGGATTCCCGGTGCTTTCAGTGTCCCGGCCCGGGCGGCTGCCCGCCGGAGACGGGGGCCTTCGCGTACTCGGGAATGGCTTCGCCGGTGGCCTTCGGGTTCATGACCTCGAAGAACGCCTGCCTCGCCATCTCGCCGAGCGGGTTCGGCTCCTTGCGGAGCGCCATGAGCACGCCCTTCTCCTTCACGAACTTCAGGAGGGCGATGGCCTCGGCGCGCTTCACGTCGTTCGTGCCCTTCGCGTCGGCGAGGAGCCGCACGCGGAGCTGCACGCGCGTCATCGAGTGCGGCCCGTTGTCCGTCTCGATCGACTCGACGAGGTTGCGGCCGAGGACGATGCGCGGCCAGTCTTGAAGCTGGTCGTGCACCTTCACGTGCGAGAGCGCCTGCGCGTTCTCGACCCAGCGCGCGACGTCGCCGTTCTCGTAGTTGCGGTCGCTCCAGTAGCCGAAGGTCCTGTTGTAGACGTCCTTCAGCTCCTCGATGGCCTCGGCCGCGACGGCCGGGTCGTTGTACGAGGCGAGGGCCTGCGAAGCCGTGTCGGCGTCGGCGCCGAGGATGAGCGCGAGCGCCGCGTCGGCCTTCAGGCTGACGTCGCCCAGCTTGGCGAACACCTGCGGCACCATGGCCCGCGTGATGCCGCCCATGCCGAGCGCGCGGGAGATCTGGTGGCGCGTCTCGATGTCGCTGACGGTCGGCACGAGCAGGTCGGCGAGGCCGGCCGTCGCGTCGGGCACCGGCTTGTGGACGAGCGTCTCGAGGTAGCACTGGCGAAGGAGGTTCGACTTCGGGTCGGTGCCCGTGATGTCGTGCACCTTCTTCACGATCGTCTGCATCTGGTCGTCCGTCGCGACCCACGAGAGCCCGAAGCACGCCTGCATGCGCGACTGCTCGTTCTCCTTCGGCTCCTCGATGTACTTCACGAGGTCGTCGAACGCGCGCGGGTCGCCCCACTGCGCGAAGCCGTCGGCGGCGCCGTAGCCGAGCGCGCGGAGCGTCATGCCGAGGATGGTGAGCCCGCCCTGCATGAGCGAGTCCCACGACACGTCCAGCTTCGGGCTGCGGCGGTGGAGCTGCTTCTCGAGGATGGCCCACGCCTTCGGTTCACGCGTCCACCCCAGGTAACGGAGCGCGCTCTGCGCGGTCGCCCAGTCGTCCGGGAGGGGCGGCTGCGCGCCCACGGCGGGGAGCTTGTCCTTCGGGTCCGCCCAGCGCACGAGCCAGGGCAAGGCCTTCTTGGACCCGACCGCCGCGAGGAAGCGCATGCCGTTGGCGTGCGGCTGCGGCTTGTTCTTCGGGTCGATCCACTCGAGGACGCCCGGCTCGGCCACCTTGATGAGGTAGTCGCGCTGCTCGGGGTGCAGGATGGCGAGGTCGGACAGCATGCGCGCCGCGTAGACGCGCTCGTTGTCGTCGCGCCGCAGCTCCGGCCAGTCGACGTCGTTGTAGAGGGTGAGCGGGTCCTGGGCCATGCGCCAGCCGAGGACCTCCGCGGCGCGCACGTCGCCGATCTCGGCCATGCGCATCGCGGCCTCGAGCTTCCAGTGCGGCTTGGGGTTCGTCTGGATGTACGCGTAGAGCGCGTCGCCGCCGCGCGGATCTTCGAGGTCCTTCAGCATGTCGAAGATCTGCTTGGTCTGGAACTTCTCGGAGTCGGGCTTGTCGTGGCTGACCGTCTTGAGGGCGAGCACGAGGCCGTTGGCGCCGACGCCGTCGCGGAGGGCCTGGAGGAACTTCTCCCGCGACTCCTTGTCGGCCTTGCTGAGCGCCGTGACGAGCGGCTGCATCGCCTTGTCGCTCGCGATCTTCCCGAGGCCCACCGCGGCCTCGCGCGCGACCTCGACGCTCGGGTCCTGCACGAGCGTGATGAGCGTGTCGGTCCACTTCGGGTCGGCGTCGGCCGAGAGGGTCGACGCGACGAGCTGCTTCACGCTCTCGCTCGGGTCGTTCGCGAGCGTCGCGAGGTTGTCGAGGGTGGTCAGCTGGGCGAGCTTGGCGGCGTCGAACGCGGGGAAGCCGTCGAGCCGCTGCACGCTCGCGAGGTTGCCGGTCTTGTACTCGGCCAGCACCGTGTCGAACGCCGACGACTCCTTGAGGGCGACGAGCGCCCAGCAGATCTGCGGCTTGTCGCTCGCGTCGGCCTCCTGGAGGGCCTTCAAGAGCACCGGCTTCGCGTTGTCCGCGTCGGGGGAGCCGAAGTCGACGAGCGCCATCGCGGCCGTCGCGCGGACCGCGTGATCGGGGCTGGCGAGCCCCTTGATCATCGAGGGGATGCTCTCCTTGTCCTTCGCCCACGCGAGGTGGACGAACGCCTCTTGCTCGAGGCGCGACTCGTTGTCGACGGCGGCCCACTTGCGCCAGCGCGGAAGCTGCTCCTGCTTGGAGAGGAGCTGGATCTCGCGCAGCTCCTTGTTCACGTCTTCCTTGCCGAGCACCTGCGCTTCCTGGTGAATGCCGAGGAAAGCAAACGCGCCGGCGCCGGCGACGATGAGGAGACCTACGATGATGGCGATGGGCTTGAAGGCCCCGCGCTTGAAATTGCCGTCTTCGGCGGGAAGAGCGTCGTTGTTCATGGCGCCTCGGCGGGGGACGATACCGCAACGAAACCAGGCGCAAGCTCCAAACGGTCACCGTGCCGCCGTTGAGGCGAACCGCGGCGAGATCGCCTACATGGGATCCACGTCGAGCCGCATCGTACGATTCTAGGGAAGGTACACTCCTCGAATCCCCGAAGAGCCGCCCATGAAGACGCCCGCACCGCCCTCGCAGCCCGCCACGTTCGCGACGTTGCTCGTGGCGGCGGCCGTCGTCGTCGAGGGCGATCGCGTGCTCCTGACGCAGCGCAAGGCCGGGACGCACCTCGAGGGCGCCTGGGAGTTCCCCGGGGGCAAGGTCCAGCCCGGCGAGGACCCGCGCGACGCGTGTCGTCGCGAGCTCCTGGAGGAGCTCGGCATCGACGTGGTGATCGGGGAGATCGTCGATCTCCGCGTTTCACCGCTACGAGGACGCCGGGAAGGCGGTGCTCCTGATGTTCTTCGAGGCCGCCCGGGCCGACCGCGCGAAGGAGCCGCGGGCGCTCGACGTCGCCGCCTTCCGCTGGGCAGGCGCGGCCGACCTCGACCCGTCCCGCTTTCCGCCCGCGGACGTGGCGGTGCTGAAAAAGGTCCTGGCGCGCCTCACCGCGCGTGCCTGACGGGCCCGCCGACCGCCTAAGATGCCCGAGCTTCCATGACCATCGCCCTCGGCAGGGATCAGCTCACGATCGGCAGCGCACCCGACAACGACGTGGTGATCGCCGCCATGGGCGTGGCGCCGCACCACGCGCGCGTCATCCGCCAGGGCGGGCAGCTCTCGTTCATGGACCTCGGCGCGGGCGCGTCGAGCGCGAACGGCGCCCCGCTCGCCCCGCACCAGCCCGTGCCCTTCGACTTCCGCACGCTCTTCGCGGTGGGCGGCGTGCCGGTGCCGCTCTCGCATCCGGCGCTCGGCGCGATGCTCATGTCGTTCGGGCAGGTGCAGCCGCCGCGGGGGCAGGTCGTCGTCGGGCGGGAGCCGCAGCGCGCGTCGCTTGTCGTGACGCACGCGGCGGTCAGCGGGCAGCACGCCACCGTGTTCCTCGATCGCATGGTCGTCGTGGACCACGGGTCGACCAGCGGCACGTGGGTGGGCGGGCACAAGGCGCTGCCGAACCAGCCGACGCCCATCGACCCGAACGGGGTCATCGCCTTCGGGCCGGTGCCCGTGCCCGTGGGGATGCTCGTGCAGCTCGCGCAGATGGCGGCCGCCGCGGCGGTGCGGCCGCCGGGGGCTCCTCCGATCGCGCCAATCGGGCCGATCGGGCCGGGCGCTCCGGTCGGACCTTCCGGGGCCGAGGCGCCGCGCAAGCACCGCACGGTCATCGGCGAGCTGTCGCTCGAGCAGCTGAACGCGTCGGTCATCTCGATCGGCCGCACGCCCGACAACCAGCTCGTCGTCAACCACCCGCAGGTGAGCTCGAAGCACGCGCACATCGTGAAGGTGGGCGAGCAGCTCTTCCTCGAGGACCGGAGCAGCGCGAACGGCACCTACGTGCGCGGGCATCGGCTCGCGTCCGGGCAGCGCGTGCCGGTCTCGAACGGCGAGAAGGTCTTCATCGGGCCGATGCCGCTGCTCATCCACATCGGAGACAGCCGCGTCGACGTCGTCGTCGAAGACCAGGCCGACTGGGCGGGCAAGCCGCTCTACGAGATCGAGGCGTGGGACCTCTACCTCGAGGTGCCCGACCGCGACGACAAGACGCAGATGAAGGTCTTGCTCGACCACGTGTCGTTCAAGGCGCTGCCGGGCGACATGATCGCGCTCATGGGGCCGTCGGGCGCGGGCAAGACCACGCTGCTCCTCGCTCTGAACGGGTACCTGCCGCCCACGAGCGGCCAGGTGCGCATCAACGGCGAGGACCTCTACACGATCTACGACGCGCTCCGGGGCAGCATCGGCTACGTCCCGCAGGACGACATCGTGCACCCGGAGCTCACCGTCTTCGAGGCGGTGAAGTACTCCGCGCGCTTCCGCCTCCCGCCCGACTACTCGGACGAGGAGATCGACCGGCGCGTCGACGAGACGCTGCGCGACCTCGGGCTCGAGGGGGTGCGAAACCTGCAGATCGGAAAGCCCGAGAAGAAGGTGCTCTCGGGCGGGCAGCGCAAGCGCGTGAACATCGCGCTCGAGCTGGTGACCGACCCGGTCATCCTCTTCCTCGACGAGCCGACGAGCGGCCTCGCCGCCGACGACACGACGGCGCTCATCAACCTGCTCGCGGAGCTCACGAAGAAGACCGGCAAGACGATCATCATGACGATCCACCAGCCGGCGCGGGACGAGTTCGAGAAGTTCAACCTCTGCTTCATCATGGGGTACGGCGGCATCCCCACGTACTTCGGCCCGACCGGCGAGCCCGCGTACTCGTTCTTCGGCACGATCGCCGAGAAGATCGGGCAGGCCCACAAGCGCGTCGACAACCCGCGCGACATGTTCGACATGCTCAACGTGCGCGAGCGGTACGTGCTCGAAGAGATGCGCCGCACGGACCCCAACGCGCTCCGCGGGCGCGCGCGCACCGAGGCCGCGAAGGGGTGGCGCGCGGAGTTCTTCCGGCCCGACACGCCGCTCTTCCAGAAGATGTTCTCGGGCCGCCGCGCCATCGGCACGGCGCCCGCGGCGCGCGGCGTGCCGCACCACGCGGACGTCGCCGTCGTGCGTCAGTTCGGGCTGCTCCTGTCGCGGTACTGGCGCATCAAGATCCGCGACCGCATGGGCGCCGCGATCATGTTCCTTCAGGCCCCGATCATCGGGGTGATGCTCTGGATGGTCTTCGGCGGACAGAAGCCCGCCGTGCCCTTCTGGTGCCTGGGCGCGCTCCAGGAGCTGTCCAAGAAGAACAACATGGACCAGAGCGCCACCACCGATCTGCTCAACTCGATGCAGCCGACGACGGACCACACGGCGGCGATGTTCTTCGTCGTCGTGAGCTGCGTCTGGTTCGGGACGAGCAACGCGGCGCGCGAGATCGTGACCGAGCGCGCGATCTACCTGCGCGAGCGCATGGTCAACCTGCGCCTTCTCAACTACCTGATGTCGAAGTACGCGCTCCTCAGCTTCTTCTGCGTGGCGCAGTGCTCGATGCTGCTCGCCATCGTGTTCGTCGCGCTGGGGTTCAACGGCGGGCCGCTCGCGTTCTTCGTCGAGCTCGCGAACCTCGTGGCCCTCGCCATGAACGCCACGGCGCTCGGGCTCCTCGTGTCGGCGCTGGTCGCCTCCGCCGAGGCGGCGATGGCGCTCACGCCGATCGCGCTCATCCCGCAGGTCGTGCTCGGCGGGCTGATGGTGCCGATGACCACGAACCCCAACCTGAAGCCGCTCATGTTCCTGATGCCGTCGCGCTGGGGCTTCGAGGGGGCGATCGCGAGCGAGCGGATGGCCATCGCGCAGGCGCCGGCGTGGAACATCGACCTGCACAAGCCAGACCTCACGAGCCTGCCCGACTACGTGCAGGCCGGCCGGTTTCAGTGCGCGATCGCGCAGGTGGCGAGCGGCTCGCTCGCCGGGGCGTGGGGCTTCTCGGAGTGGGACACGCTGTGGCTGCCCGCCGCGGTGCTCTTCGCGACCACGTTCGGCATGTTCATGCTCTTGCTCGTGGTGCTGAAGCGGCGCGACCCGGTGTAACTCCCCGAGCGCGACGCCTCACGAGGCGCGGCGCGCCGGCCGCGAGGAGCGAGGGCGCCCCGCGCCGTTGGCCAGCCGGGTCGCGGTCTCGCGCTTGCGCTTGGCGCGCGACAGCTTGCGCGTGAAGGCCTTGCGCTCCATGCCGAGCATGCGCGCGGCGGCGCTCTGGTTCTCGGCGCACGCGTTCATCGCGACGAGCACGGCGGCGTGCTCGACCGCCTCGATCTTCGAGCCGACGGCGTCGGGTAGCTCGAGGATCGCCTGCGCGATGTCTGCGACGGCCATTCGCCGGGCCGCCGCGCGGCCCTGATGAAGGACGAAGTCCACGATGCTCATCCCCAGCGCCCTCGCGATGCGATCGAGTACCGCCAGACTCGGACGGACCCGCCCGGTCTCGATGCCGTCGAGCTGCGTCGGCGACAATTTGCATTCGCGCGCGACCCTCGCCAGCGGCAAGTTCGCACGCTTCCTCGATGCCCGGATTGTCCGTCCCACGGCGACAAGGCTCGTCGATGCCCCCATGGGCTCGAATGATAGACGACGATGTATGCGGAAAAGCAAGAGTCCACTCCAACCGAAAAAAATTCGACCCTCGGTCGGGGGGGCGACCGGCGACGCCATCACCATTGCCGGTGAATGATGCAAGTTATGAGT
Source organism: uncultured delta proteobacterium (assembly GCA_963797395.1). Taxonomy (GTDB): domain Bacteria; phylum Myxococcota_A; class Polyangia; order Polyangiales; family Polyangiaceae; genus Palsa-1150. The sequence continues at coordinate 737,837 of CAWCPA010000003.1, read as the reverse complement.
AATTCGTCTGCCGACAGCGACGAAGCTCGGTGAGGCTTGGAGGCTAAGCACGCGTTTTCCTAACGGGACCCCAAGCACGCCTCGCGGCCGAGGCGTGGCGGTTTGGCGCGAACGGGGGTTCGGGACCACGGCCCTGCCTGCGTCTCCGTGCCTCGCGAAAAGCCACGCAGGGGGTTGCCGTTGGGGCAAGCGGCCGCACGCTCCGGCCATGCTGCGAATGCCGACGCACGCCGTGACCGATGAGGCGAAAAGGAACCTCGCGCGCTTCCTCGAGACCTCGGCCGCGCGCGACATGCAGGAAGACTCGCGAACGTGGTCCGTCGTCGAGTGGACCTGGGAGGCTGGACCCCCGCTCCGGATCTCGGTCCGTGGCGAAGATGGCGACGTGCTCGACTTCGTGATGGACGGCGCGGGGGGCTGGGTGCTCTCGCCGGAGCCGCTTCAATCTCGAAGAATCGTCCCCCGGGACGAACGAGCCGCCGCTCCGCGGGACGGGAAGTAGGCGAGGCCTTGGCGGCGGGCTCTAGGGACACGTTGGCACGGGGCGCGCACACCCCGCGCGCCGTGGAAACAAACACGCGCTTCGAACTCGTCCGCGGTCGGCGTCACGGCGATCGTCGCTCCACGATGGCCCGCGAGGTCGGCGTCTCGCTGTCGGCGAGCCCTCGCTCGATCTCCCCGAAGTACTTCTACGACGAGGCCGGGTCGCGTCTCTTCGACGAGATTCTGCGACCTCCCCGAGTACTACGTCACGCGCGCCGAAAAGGCGCTCCTCGAGCTTCATGCAGACCGCATCGTGGGTCGCGCGGGCGCGCGCGCCCTCGTCGAGATCGGGAGCGGCATGGCCCGAAAGACCGGCTTTCTGGCGAACGCCATGTGCCTTCGCTACGCCTCGCCGATCTACGTGCCCTTCGACATCGCGCCCGACGCGCTCAGCGCGTCCGCCAGCGCGCTCCTCGCGGCGTACCCCACGCTGCGCGTCCGCGGCGTCGTCGGCGACTTCTCGCGCGACACCGAGCGCCTCGCCCTGCACGCGCCGCCGGTGGAGGGGCCGCGGCTCTTCGCGTTCCTCGGCAGCACCCTCGGCAACCTCGACCAGCGGGCCGCCCCCGCGCTCCTGCGCTCGATCTCCACGCTCCTCGGCGACGAGGACCGGTTCCTCCTCGGGATCGACCTCGTGAAGGACCCGCGCGTGCTCCACGCGGCCTACAACGACGCGCAGGGCGTGACCGCGGCCTTCAACAAGAACGTGCTGCGGGTGCTGGCGCGCGAGCTCGACGGCGACGTCGACGAGCGGGCGTTCGAGCACCTGGCCTTCTACGACGAGGGCCGCGAGCGGGTGGAGATGCACCTCGTGGCGACGCGCGCGAACACGATGCACCTGCGGGCCGCGGGGCTGCGCGTCGAGATCGCGACGGGGGAGCGCATCCTCACGGAGATCAGCCGCAAGTTCACGCGCCGCACCGCCGAGGCGACCCTCGCGGACGGCGGCATGCGCATGCTCGAGTGGCTGCCCGACGACCGCGGGCTCTTCGCGCTCGTCGTCGCGAAGCGCGGCTAGCCGCGGTTCAACCCAGCAAATCGCGGGTCGCCTCGCGGGCGACGGGGCACCCGGCCAGCGCCATGGCGTGATCGAGCTCGGCGCGGAACGTCTCGAGGACGGCCCGCGCCCCGGCCTCGCCCGCGGTGGCGAGGCCCCACAGGATCGGCCTCCCGATCAGGACGGCCTTCGCGCCCAGGGCGAGGGCGCGCAGCACGTCCGCGCCGCGCCGAACGCCGCCGTCGACGAGCACCTCGATGCGGCCCTGTACCGCGTCGCAGACGGGACCGAGGACCGCGGCGGTGGCCGGAGAGCCGTCGAGCTGCCGGCCGCCGTGGTTGCTGACGACGACGCCGCTGGCGCCGTGGTCGAGCGCGCGGCGCGCGTCGTCGGGCCGGACGAGGCCCTTCACGAGCACGGGCAGGGGAGTGATCGAGCGGAGCCAGGCCACGTCCTTCCAGGTGAGGGCGGGGTCGAGCTTCTCGGCGAAGTACGCGGCGAGGCCGCTGCTGGCGGCCCGGAGGGCGACCTCTCCGTGGCCCGCGATCGCGCTCATGTTCTCGACGCGCAGCCCGTCGGGCAGGTGGAACTCGTTGCGCACGTCGCGCTCGCGCCGGCCGAGGAGCGGCGCGTCGACCGTGAGGACGATGGCGCGCGCGCCCGCGGCCTCGGCGCGCGCGACGAGGGCCCGCGTGGCGCCCCGGTCGCGGTACACGTAGAGCTGGAACCAGACGGGGCCGGCCGCCGCCGCGCAGACCTCCTCGACGCGCGTGTTGGAGAGCGACGAGAGGACCATGATGGTGCCCGCCCCGCTCGCGGCGCGCGCGGTCGCGAGCTCACCGTCGTCGCACGCGAGGCGGTGGAACGCGGTGGGCGCGACCAGCACGGGCATCGAGACCGGCATGCCGAGCACCGTGGTCGACGCGTCGCGCGCCGACACGTCGACGAGGACGCGGTAGTGCAGCGGGATGCGCGACCACGCGGCGGTGTTCTCCCGGAGGGTGATCTCCTCGAGCGCGCCGCTCACGTAGTAGCCGTACGCCATCGCGGAGAGCTTCTCGCGCGCGCACAGCTCGAGCTCGGCGAGGTTCAGCGCGCCCTGCGGGAGGCCGTGAACGAACGAGGTCTGCGTGGGAGCCGGCATCGGAGCCATCGCCTCAGCGCAGCGCCGCGCCGATCGTGGCGCCGAGCGCCTCGCAGCACGAGTCGTACTGGAGGTCGGCGCTGCCGTGGCGGTCGAAGTGGACGCGCACGCGCTGGGCCACCTTCTGGTGGACGGGGCAGCGGATGCGCTCGAGCTTCTTGCCGATGTCCTGCCCGGCGGTGCGAAGGGCCGAGGCGAGACGCGCGTCGGCGATGTCGTCCACGGTGACACGGCGCGTGCCGACGCTGACGGTGATCTCCACGGAGAGCATGGGGGTGCACAGAGAATCCCCCGGGAGCGGGCGTTGGCAAGGGGGATGCACGGAGGTCTGCCAATGGAACAGCCTCCGCAGGACGTCCGGGAGGAAGAGCTCGTCGATGAGGCGGGCGCGGAGACCTTCCCGGCCAGCGACGCACCGCCCTGGAACGCCACGCACGCCGGGGCGCCCGTGGCACGCGTGCCGGTGCCGGAACACGGCCCCGAGGTGCTGCGCGCGATGTTGCGCGGCGACGTGGAGCGGCTGAGCCGTGCGTTCCCCGACGCGGAGGAGCGGCGGCGCGCGCGCGAGGAGGTCGTCTCGCGCGCGATGCTCGGCGCGGGGCGGGCGGTCGTTCGCGAGCCGGTGGACGACCAGCTCCGCGTGCGCACCCTCGAATCGGAGCAGATTGGCTCGATGCGCGAGGCGTCGTGCGTGATCTTCGGCGCCCGCTACGACGGCGACGACATGAGCGGCATCGCGGCGCTCCTCGCGGTGATGCGGGGTCTTTCGCACGCGCGCCTGCGCCGCAACGTGCGCTTCGTGGCCTTCGCCGACGCGCGCCAGCACTCGGGGGCCGTCTCGGGCAGCGAGCGGTACGCGGAGCGGCTCTCGAGCAGCGGGGTGAGCGTCCACGCCATGGTCGCGCTCGCGAGGCTCGACCTGACGCGCGACCACGACGCGTCGCTGTACTTCGTGGGGAACCTGCACTCGCGGAGGCTTGCGCGCGACGCGGAGCGCGCGTTCAGCCGCGCGTCCCGCATCGGGGTGCGGGCCCTCGGCGTGCCGTCGTGGCTGCCAGGCGCGCGGAGCGCGGAGCACGCGGCGTTCTGGCGGCATGCGTGGCCTGCGATGATGGTCGCCGACGGGATGCCCTGGCGCCTGCGCGGCGCTCGGCCGCCGGACGTCGATCGGATCGCGGCCGCCGTGCCCGGCCTCGTGTCCGTCGCGGCGAGCCTGGCCGGCGGGGCGGCCTGAGCCCACACGCGGGACGGGCCTTGCGCGACCGGGCCGCGCGTACGAGCATCCGCCCCGCGTACACCCCCACGACGGAGGCTCCTCTCATGCTCGAAGCTGGACAGCGTTTCCCGGAGTTCTCGCTGAAGAACCAGGACGGCAAGACCGAGACGCTCGCGAGCTACGCGGGCAAATGGCTCGTCGCGTACGTCTATCCGAAGGACGACACCCCGGGCTGCACCATCCAGGGCAAGGCCTTCACGGCCACCAAGGCGGAGTTCGAGAAGCGCGGGATCCACGTCGCCGGCATCAGCGCCGACGACGTCGCGTCGCACAAGGGCTTCTGCAACAAGTACTCGCTGACGGTCGAGCTCCTCGCCGACCCCGACGCGGCGCTCCTCAAGGCGCTCGGCTCGGGCCAGAGCGAGTACAAGGGCACGCTCTACTGGAACCGCACCACCTTCGTGGTCGACCCGAAGGGCGTCGTTCGCAAGGTCTACGCGAACGTGAACCCGCAGGGCCACGAGGAGACGCTGCTCAAGGACATCGCGGCGCTCCAGGCGTCCTGAGCCGCACGATCGCATCCGGAGGGGACGGCGAAATCCGTCCCTGTCGCAATCCTCACGCGGCATTCGCTGCAATTTTTCGAGCTCGACCCGGAAAGCGACAGGGACGATTCGCCGCGCCTCGTCCGAGGCGGAGGGTGATCGTAGATTCCGCGCGGCCGTCATGAGGTTGGCACTCGTCATCGCCCCTTCCGACGCCCGTTCGGGCGATGCGAGCGAGCGGCGCGAGGCGCTCGCCTGGCTTCGCGGGCGGCTGGCGCGGTTCGGGTTCCACGTCGTCATCGTCGGCGGCGTGCAGGACCCGCACGCCGACGTCGAGCGCGCGATCGCCCGCGTGTCGCCGGGCGACACGGTGCTCGTGCACGCGAGCGGGCGGCTCGGCGGGCGCGAAGCCATCGCGTTCGGCGAGTCGGGGCTCTTGCCCCTGGGGTCGTTGACGGAGTGGCTCGCGGCGCGCTCGCCGGCGCACGTGTCGTTCGTGCTCGAGCTGACCCACGAGGAAGACGCGGGCGACGCGCTGCTCGCCGCGGAGATCCTCGGGGCCGCCGTCCAGTCGCTCGGGGGCAAGGCGCGCGGGTACCCGGTGCTCGCGGCGGTGAGGCCGCTCGGTACAGGGGTGGATCGCGTGGCGTTCACGCGCCTCGCGCTGCCCGACGCGAGCGAGGACGCCGGGCCTCCGCCCACCGAAGCGCTCGTCGCGAGCATGTACGACGCGGCGTCCGCGACCGACGAGAGCCACGCGGTCGCCCAGTGCTTCACGTTCTCGCGCGGCGGGGAGTCGATGCGGCCCCCGCCCCCGTTCTCGCAGGTCGAGCCGAAGGAGCTCCGCGAGCCCGAGCCCGAGCCCGAGCCCGAGCCGGAGGCGTCCATCCACTCGCAGAATCGCCGAGGCGACCGAGCTCCGCGACTGGGCTCGCGCCGCGGAGCTTCGCCGCATGCGGCTCGACGAGCTGGCGTCGCCGCGGCAGAAGTCGCGCGAGCTCGTGGCGATCGCGCGGATCCTCCAGGTCGAGCTGGGCGACGCGGAGGGCGCCATCCAGGCCCTCGAGATGGCGCGCGCGCTCGACCCGCGGCCTACGGGCGTGCTCCAGGCGCTGCGGCGCGGGTACGAGCGTCTCGGGCGATGGGCGAATGTCATGGAGGTGACGGCAGCGCTCGCGGCGCTGACCGCGTCGCCGGCGGAGCAGTCGAAGCTCGCGTACGAGTGCGCGCGCCTCGGGCTCGAGCGGCTCTCCGACATGCGCAGCGCGGTGGCGTGGCTCGAGGCCGCGATCGCATACGACCCGTCGAACGCCGAGGCGCAGGCCGCGCTCAACCGCCTCCGGCCCCCGCAGGAGCCCGACGCCGCCGCGCGCGAGACGTCGGCCGATCGCCTCTTCGTCGAGGGCGCCGACGACGACGCGCTGGCCGAGCTCGACAAGGTGACGGCCCACGAGCCCACGCGCGTCTCCGCGTACGAGAAGGCGTTCGGCTCCCACCGGCGCGCGGGCCGCACCGACGCGGCGTTCCTGGCGGCGCTCGTCCTCGAGGATCTCGAGGCGGCCGACGTCGACCAGCAGGTCCTCATCAATCAGTTCCGGGCGGTCGGCCCGGTGCGCGTGCGCGCGCCGCTCGACGACGCGGCCTGGCGCGCCGTCTACGCGCCGGGCGCGGACGACGTGCTGCTCGCGCTCTTCGGGGCGGTGGAGCGGGCGGCCGTCGCGGCGCGCTGCGACGAGCTCCGCGAGCAGCGCCGGCTGGTCGCGCTCGACCCGGCCAATCGACTCAGCGAGACCAGCACCGCGTCCGCGGCCCGCACGCTGCAGTGGGCGGCGCGGGTGCTCTCGGTCGAGTGCCCGAGCATGTACTTGCGGGACGACGCTGCGGGCGGCCTCGCGGCGATGCTCGTGCGCGAGCCCTCGAGCGCGCTCGGCCCGGCGGTGGTCTCGGGCCTCACGGCCAAGGAGCTGGCCTTCCACGCCGGCCGGCACCTCACGTACTACCGGCGCGGCCACAAGGTCCTGCTCTACTACCCCGACCGGGACGCGCTCACGATGCTGCTCCTCGCGGCGGCGCAGGTGGCGATGCCCAAGGCCGCGCTCCACGGCGGCGATCCTGCCGTGCGGGCGCTGCGCGCGCGGCTCGCGCGTCACCTCGAGGCGGAGGACCGCGCGGCGCTCGACGAGGCGGTGCGCGCCCTCGACGCGCGCGGTGGAAACGCGGCGCTCGGCGCCTTCATGAGCGGCGTCGAGCTGACCGCGGCGCGCATGGGGCTCCTCCTCTGCGGAGACCTCGCGACGGCGTCGGCCATCATGCGCGCCGAGTCGCGCGACGTGGCCGCCATCCCCGTCGAGCTGCGCCGCGGCGACCTGCTGTCGTTCTGCGCGAGCCGCGCGCACGTCGCGACGCGCCAGCGCTTCCTCGTGACCGCCCCCGAGAGCCTCCAGCCGCCGCCCACGCCGGCGAGCAGCGCGCACTTATCGTCCTGAGGGGCGAGGCGAAGAGAAAAGGAACAGGGAGGGGAGGAGGGAAAGGAGTAGTGAGAAAAATCACTTTCTCGCCTCCTTTTCCTCCCTGTTTCTTTTCTTTGCGCGCGGCTACCGCTGCATGACGAAGTCGGCGTAGTCGGCGGAGCTCTCGCTCTTCGTCTGGTCGCCGTCGGTCATGATGCCCACGCCCACGAAGTCGGGGACGTCCGCGTTGGGGTTGCCGTCGGCGAAGTGGCGGCGGAACTCTTGCCTGAGATCGATGTTCTCGGTCTTCCACACGCCCGTCGGGCCGCCCGACTGGAGGATGACCGTGTCTTGCGCGACGAAGGGGTTACGCTTCTTGTCGCAGACGGCGCCGACTGGACCGACGGCGCTCCACACGTACTTGATCGTGTACCACTTCAAGGTCTGCTTCCACGTGAGGTACACGACGGCGGCCGAGTCGCCCTTGCCGTCCGCGCACTCGTTGCCGCCGTTGGGCAACGTGACGGCGCGCCACTTCCAGCTCACCTGGCGCGCGCGCTGGCGATCGCCGTCGGCGACCTGCATCCCGAGGACGGTGGTGGCCGTGGGCGGCAGGTACCGCGCGTGGACGAACGGCATCGCCGGGTCGTTGACCACCGAGTAGTAGTTCACGGGGCCCGACTCGCGCTGCACCACCTTCCAGTGGGTGACGTCGAGGTTGAGCGCGTCGGCGGACGCCGCCTGCGCTCGGCCCGGGCTCGAGCTGAAGAACGACACGACGACGGCCACCGCGAGGAGTGCGCGCTTCATGGCACTTCGTGTTAGCAGACGAACGGCGCACCTGCCCGCGGCTGACCTTCACGCAGGCGGGGCCGCGACGAGGCCGTGCTGGCGCAGCAGAGGCTCGAGGCTGGGCTTGCGGCCGCGGAACTCGACGAAGAGATCCATCGCGTCCCGCGAGCCGCCCTGCGCGAGCACGGTGTCGCGGAATCTGTGCCCGGTCTCCGGGGCGAAACGGCTCTCTTCGAACGCGGCGAACGCGTCGGCCGAGAGCACCTCGGCCCATTTGTATCCGTAATATCCGGCCGCGTATCCGCCGGCGAACACGTGCGCGAAGCTGTTGGGCATCCGGTTGAACGCCGGGGGCGGCAGCACGCTGACGACCTTGCGAACGCGGTCGAGCGTCTCGAGCACGCGCGCGCCCTTCACGGCGTCGTGGTCGCGGTGGAGGCGCAGGTCGAAGAGCGCGAACTCGAGCTGGCGCACGGTGGCGAGCGCCGAGAGGAAGGTCCGGCTCGCCTGCACCTTCTGGAGGAACTCGAGCGGCAAGGGGGCGCCGGTCTCGTGGTGGCGCGCGAAGCCGCGGAGCGTCTCGGCGTCGTAGCACCAGTTCTCCATGAACTGGCTCGGGAGCTCGACCGCGTCGCGCGGCACCCCGTGGATACCCGACACGGCGGACTCGTCGACGCGCGTGAGCAGGTGGTGCAGGCCGTGCCCGAACTCGTGGAAGAGCGTGAGCACCTCGTCGTGCGTGAGGAGCGCCGGCTGACCGGGGAGCGGCGGCGCGAAGTTGCACGTGAGGTACGCCGCCGGCCGCTGGAGGCCGGTCGGCGCGCGACGCCGCGTGATGCACTCGTCCATCCACGCGCCGCCGCGCTTGTCCTGACGCGCGTACGGATCGAGGTAGAAGAGGCCGATGCGCGCGCCCGCCGCGTCGCGGAGCGCGTACGTCGTGACGTCGGGGTGCCAGGTGGAGATGCCGTCGATCTTCTCGATCTTCACGCCGTAGAGGCGCTCGACCAGCTTGAACATCCCCTCGACGACGCGGGGCGCGGGGAAGTACGGGCGGAGCTCCTCTTCGGAGAACGCCAGCCTCTCCTCCTTCATCTTCTCGGAGTAGTACGCGGTGTCCCAGGGCTGGAGGTCCTCGAGGCCGTCGCGGGCCGCGGCGAAGCGCCGGAGCTCGTCGAGCTCGGCGAGCGCGCGCGGGCGGGCGCGGTCGTTGAGGTCGAGGAGGAAGCGCTCGACCTCGTCGGGGGTGTCGGCCATCTTCGTGGCGAGCGAGACCTCGGCGAAGTTCGCGTAGCCGAGGAGCACCGCCTCCTCGTGGCGGAGCGCGAGGATCTCGTCCATGAGCGCCGTGTTGTCGAAGCGGCCGGCGAGCGGCCCCTGATCGGACGCGCGCGTGGCGTACGCCTCGTAGATCTCGCGGCGGAGGGCGCAATCGTCGGCGTAGGTGATGACCGCGTCGAAGCTCGGGAAGTCGAGGCCGAGGACGAAGCCCTCGAGGTTCTTCGCGCGCGCCTTCTCGCGGAGGAGGCCCTTGCCCTGGTCGGTGAGGCCGCGGAGGGCCGACTCGTCGACGACGTGCTTGGCGTACGCCTGCACCGCGTCGATGAGGTTCTCCTCGAACTTGGAGTGCAGCTCGGAGAGGCGCAGCTCGATGGCGGTGAACCGCGCCTTCTGCTCCGGCGGCAGGCCGATGCCCGAGAGGCGGAAGTCGCGGCGCGCATCGGCGATGACCTTCTTGCGGGCCGGCGAGTAGCCCGCGAACGCCGGGCTCGCGGCGAGCCGCTCGTACGCGTGGAGGAGCGCCTCGTTCTGCGAGAGCTCGAGCGAGTATCGCGTGAGCTTCGGCAGGCAGGCGTTGAACGCCTTGCGCCACTCGGCGGTGCTCGTGACCCCGAAGAGGTGAGAGATGGGCCCCCACACGCGCGAAACACGATCCCCCATCTCCTCCAGCGGCTCGATCAGCGTCTCCCAGCGGGGCGCCCACCCGGGCTCGTTCGCGGCCGCGAGGAGCGCGTCGAGCTGGGCCCGCGCCTCGGCGAGGGCCGCGTCAATCGCGGGCTCTGCGTGCTCGGGGCGGATGCGGTCGAACTCCGGAAGGAGCTCGGGGTTCGCGGGGGTCGGGCGGGAGAGGAGGGGATTGTCGTTCATGGGCTCGGTGCTCGGGGCGTCGCAGGAATCTATCCACCGCGGCCCCCTCGGCCAGCCCGCGGGAGATTCAGCCCGGCAAGAGCCGCAGGATCGGCCCGAGCGCGCCCAGCCGCCAGGCCGCGAACGCGGCCCCGGCGAGGAGCAGCGCGAACGCGAACGCGACGCTCCAGCCGCGGCCGCTCGCGGCCCCGTCGAGCGAGACGTCGACGTCGAGCGGGGGCCCGGCGACCGTCGTCTGGAGGTGGAGCACCTCGAGGATCTGCTTGGCGAGGCGGAGGAAGCCCTCGTACTCCGCGCGGTCGATGGCGAGCGGCTTCTTGAAGCGCTGCTGGTGCACCGCGTCGAGGTGCTCGTACGTGCGGAGCTCGGCGCGCTCCTGGGCGTGGTTGGCGTGGCCGGCCAGGAGCGTGGGGCACGACGAGTCGCGGGAAACCAGCCGGATGTGCTGCATGGCCTGCACGCCGCCGGCGGTCGAGGGGCCCTCGGGCGAGGTGAGCTCGGCGTGGTAGTCGCCCGGCTGGATGCGTATGCGCTGCATCGCCTGGTTGAACGCGGCGGCCAGGTCCGACGCCTGGAGGGCGTGGAAGGTCTGGAGGGGCGCCCGGCTCTTCGCGGTCATGCTCGCCAGGCAGTCTACCTCTGCACTTTCGCCGGTGCACGAGGCGGCTGACGGTGCGGGGAGCGTCGAGGGTGTCGCACGCGGCGTCCGGGCGCGTCGACGGTGGAGACCGCGCGCGTCGCACCGGAGGGGCCGCGGCGCCCGGACGAGCTAACCTGGGCGCCCCATGAGCACGGCCACCACCGACCTCTCCGACGCCCACCCCGACGCGCAGGTCTGCGAGCCCCTCTTCGCCGACTACGGCGGCCGGAGGGCCTTCCACGGGCCGATCGCGACGCTCAAGGTCTTCGAGGACAACGGCGCGGTGCGCGCGGCCCTCGAAGCGCCGGGCGGCGGGAGGGTGCTCGTCGTCGACGGCGGGGGCTCGCGGCGCTGCGCCCTCGTGGGAGGGCTGCTCGGGAAGCTCGCCGAGCAGAACGGCTGGGCGGGCGTCGTCGTGTACGGGTGCGTGCGCGACGTCGGCGAGCTCGCGCAGTGCGCGGTGGGCATCAAGGCCATCGCCGCGCACCCGAAGAAGAGCGAAAAAGGCCTGCACGGGGGCCGCGGCGACCGCCCCGTCTCCTTCGCCGGGGTCACCTTCCGCCCGGGCGCGTGGCTCTACGCCGACGCGGATGGGATCGTCGTCGGCGAGCGACCGCTCCACGAGTAGCCACGCGCTCGCGGGCGTCCCCGCACGGCGCGACGCGGAGCACCTCTACCGGGGCACGCCGGTTGCTGAGGTGTGGGGCAACGACGCCGACGGGGGCGTGGGGGGGAATCATGTTCAGGAATCGTTCTTCGAATGGCAATCTCTTTGCGCTGGCCTCCATCTGCGCCATGGGCGTGAGCGCCGGCGCCGTCGGCTGCTCGGGCAGCGGCCCGCAGTCCGCGTCGAACACCGGTTCGACGGCGACCGACAGCTACACCGAAGACAGCATGATCAGCACGAACAACAACGAGACCGCGTTCACGCCGCCCGATTCGTGCAACTGCTGCCTGGACGACATGTCGGGCCGCGCCACCGCGCTGGTGGTCGACCTGCTCAACGGCGCCGTGCACGTCGTCGCGGGCGACACGGGCTGGCTCCCGCAGGCGGGCGGCGACATCGTCGCGACCACGCTGAACGCCGACATCAAGGAGCTCGTGACCGCGAAGATTTTGCACTCCGAGGCCAAGGGCAAGGCGAACACGGTCGACGCGAACGTGACGACCGAGGTGAGCATCTCGCTGAGCGTCCTCGACGACGTCCTCCAGAAGCTGAACCTCGGCACCCTCCTCGACGACCTGAACCTGGGTGGCCTCGCCGGCATCGGCGCCCTCCAGCTTCCGGACATCAAGGTGACGGTGCTCTCGTCGCAGGCGAGCGCGTACTGCAACGGCGGCGAGCCCGTCTCGAAGGCGAGCTCGCAGATTGCGGAGCTGATCGTCGACGGCAAGGCGATCGAGGTGACGGCGGACAAGGACTTCGTCATCCCCGTCGGCCCGCTGACGATCACGGCGAACGAGCAGGACAACCCCTCGGCGACCAGCTCCGAGGTGAAGGCCCTGCACATCCACCTCGACAACCTGCTCGACATCGTCGTCTCGGACGCGATCGCCGGCATCGAGTGCACCTGCCCCACCTGAGCACTGGCACTGAAGTCGCGGCTACAGGCTATGGGCTACAGGCTACAGCCCGAATGCGCGCGGGTCGTGCGTTCGCGCCGAAGCTCGAAGCCCGTAGCCTGCAGCAATCTTCGCAAACGAGCTTCCTTCGTTAGCTTGCTTCCCATACTTCGAATATGCGTCACTTCTTTCGGACTGTAGCCTGTAGTCCGTAGCCTGTAGCCCGTCTCACGCAGCACGGGGGACGTCGATGAATTCGCGATACCACAGCTCGAGGACGAGGAGGGTCCACACGCGGTCGGGCGCGTCGCGCTCGCGACCGATCGCCGCCACCAGCCGCTCGACCTCGCGGGGCTCGAACAGGCCGCGCTCGCGCGCGCGCCGATCGAGCAGAACATCGCGGATCATCGTCCCCAGGTCTTCCTTCATCCAGCGGCGGAGGGGCAGTCCGAAGCCGCGCTTGTGCCTGCGGACGATCGGCGCGGGCACGAGGTCTCGCATCGCCTTCCGCAAGAGGTACTTGCCCTCGAAGCGCATGAGCATGCGGCGCGGCAGGCGCGAGGCGAACTCCACGACCTCGGTGTCGAGGAACGGGCAGCGCACCTCGAGGGCGTGAGCCATCGACGCGATGTCGACCTTCGCGTTGATGTCGTCGGGTAGATAGGTGTGCCAGTCGAGGTCGATGAGCCGACCGAGGCGCGACGCCCGGTGGCTCTCCGCGAGGACGCGATCGAAGCGCTCGGTCACTCCGCCGTTCGCCACGGCGCGGAGCGCCGGGCCGCAGAGGGCGCGCTTCTCCTCGGGCGTGAACTGGCACATGATGTACGGGTACCGAACGGCCTCCCCGTCGGCGAAGTGGTCGACGTAGCCGGTGACGTGCGGCGCGGCCACCCGCACCGCGCCGCGCAGGCCGGCGCGATACGCCGGGCGGAGGGCCGCCGGGAGCGCGTCGTGGAGGTGCGCGAGCTGGGCGGTCTTGTAGCGAGTGTATCCGGCGAAGATCTCGTCGCTGCCGTCGCCCGAGAGGGCCACGGTGACGTGCTCGCGCGTCATCTTCGCGAGGTAGTACGTGGCGACCGCCGAGCTGTCGCCGAAGGGCTCTCCGTGGTGCCGCACCGACTCGACGAGGACGTCGCTCATCGCGGGCGTCACGACCTGCTCGTGGTGCACCGTGCCGAAGCGCGCGGCGACCTGCCGCGCCCACGCGAGCTCGCTGTCGGCCCCATGGGGGAAGCCGATGGAGAACGTTTGCACGGGCCGCGTCGACTGCGTGGCCATGAGCGCCACGATGCTCGAGCTGTCGAGACCCCCCGAGAGGAAGGCGCCCAGCGGCACGTCGGCCACGAGCCGCCTGTGCACGGCGCTCGTGAGGAGGCGCCGGAGCTCGCCCGCGAGCTCCTCCTCGTCGCCGCGGAGCTCCTCGCCGCTCGGCTTGGTCCAGTACCGGCGCGGGACGAGGGGGCCTCCCCGTTCGAAGGTCGCGACGTGCGCGGCCGGCAGCTTGAAGATGCCGCGGTAGGCCGTGCGCGGGCTCGGCACGTACTGGAGGGTGAGGTACTCGTCGATCGCCGCGAGGTCCGGCGCGACCTCGAGCCCCGGGAACGCGCGCACCAGCGCGTGCACCTCCGACGCGAAGGCGAGCCCCCCGCCGGGGAGGGGGCGGTAGTAGAGCGGCTTCTTCCCGGCCCGGTCGCGCGCCAGGACGAGCCGCTCGCGCGGGCCGTCCCAGAGCGCGAGCGCGAACATGCCCGAGAGCTTCGAGACGCAGTCGGCGCCCATCTCCTCGTAGAGGTGCAGGACGACCTCGCAGTCGCTGTTCGAGCGCAGGGTATGCCCGCGCTCGAGGAGGCCCTCGCGGAGCTCGACGAAGTTGTAGATCTCGCCGTTGACCACCGCGCCGATCGTGCCGTCCTCGTTGAAGAAGGGCTGGGTGGCGGCCGGGCTGAGGTCGATGACCGAGAGGCGCCGGTGCCCGAGGCACGCGCGCCCGCGCGTCCAGATCGCCTCCGCGTCCGGCCCGCGGTGGGCGAGGGCGTCGGTCATGCGCCGAACGGCCGCCTCGTCTGGCGGTCCGCCGCCCGTCACGAGGCCCGTGATGCCGCACATGGCTGCTGCATGGGGCCTATCACGGCGGCGCGAGGATGCGCCATCTCCTGCGGCCGGCGCGTTGGAGACGACCGACGCGGCGTGATAAGAGAGCCACCGAGCTTGGCTTCGTCTCGGGCCGGCCAGCGCCCATGAGGTGCATGAGACGCCTTCGCGTGATGCATGTGGTCGTGGGGGGAGACATCGGGGGCGCCGAGCGGGTCGTCGCGGACCTGGCCACGCGCCCGCAGGAGACCGGCGCCGACCACCAGATCGCGCTCTTCACGCCGAACCGCGCGCTCGCGTCCTACTTCGTGAAGGCGGGGCTGCGCGTGCACGACCGGGGCCCGGCGCGCGAGAGCCCCCTCGCGTATCTCGTCCGGTCCCTCGGCCCGGCGGACGTGGCCTGGCTGGCCGCGCGCATCCAGGCCGAGTCGATTGACGTGGTGCACACGCACACCTTCGGCTCGCACGTCCTCGGGACGCGCGCGGCGCGTCGGGCGCGGCGGCCGCAGCTTCGCACCGAGCACCACGTGATGCACTACTTCGACCCGAGCTGCTCGACGTTCACCCGCTGGGCGGCGGCGCGCACGGAGCGCTTCGTGGCGGTGAGCGAGTACGTGCAGGGCGTGCTCGCGAAGGCCGCGCCGGACCTCTCGGCGCGCATGACCGTCGTGCGCAACGGGGTCGATACGGCGCACTTCGCGCCTCGCGCGGGCCCCGCGGGCGCGTTTCGCCTGGGGACGGTGTGCCGGCTGACGGCGTGGAAGCGCGTACACCTGGCGATCGAGGCGGCGGCGCTCACGGGGGCGGAGCTCCTCGTCGTGGGGGACGGCGAGGAGCGCGGGCGGCTCGAGGCGCTGGCCCGCCGGCGCGGCGCGCGCGTCACCTTCGCGGGGTACCGCGCCGACACGCGCGAGCTCGTCGCCGGGTGCGACGCGATGCTCAGCACGGCCGAGCGCGAGCCGCTCGGTCTCTCGGTGCTCGAGGCGCTCTCGATGGGGCGGCCGGTCCTCGCGTTCGCCCAAGGCGGCATCCCGGAGATCGTGCTGCACGGCACGACCGGGCTGCTCGTCGCCGAGCCCACCGCGAGCGCGCTCGCCGGCGCGATCGAGCGCGCGCGAGACGACCGCGCCGCGCTGGCCCGCATGGGCGACGAGGCGCGGCGCTTCGTGCTCGAGCGGTGCAGCGTGGACGCCATGTGCCGCGGGTATGCGGCCGCCTACGACGCCGCGTCGAGGGCCTCGTGATCTCGCCGGCGACGGAGGCGGCGCGTCCCCCCGCCGGCCTCGCCCGGACGGCGCTGCTGCTCCTGCCGCTCCAGGCCGTCTTGCGGGGAGGGGAGGCGCTCCTCCCCCTCTTCCTCGCGGCCTGGTTCGGCCGCAGCGAGCAGACGGACCTCTACTACGTGCTCGCCGCGTACTTCGTCTTCGTGGGCTCGGTCGTGACCGCCGCCTTCCAGGACTCGGCGGTGGTGCCCGTCCTCATCGAGGTGGAGGCGAAGACGCCCGCGCGCTTTCCGGAGATCGCCGGCGCGCTCCTGGGGCACACCCTCGCGGTCGGCGCGGGCCTGGCGGCCGCCACGGGGGCGCTCGCCGCGGTCGTCGCGGTCTTCACGGCGCACGCGAGGGGCGTCGCGCTGGAGCTCGTCGCCGCGATGGCGTGCGCGCTGGCCGCGACCTCGGTGCGCTCGTTCTACGTCGGGCTGCTCAACGCGCGGGGCATGTTCCACGCGCATCCGGTCGGGAGCGGGCTCGGGACGGCGCTGGCGTTCGTGGTGCTGTACGCGGGTCGCTCGGTGGGCGTGCGCATCGTGCCGCTCGGGCTCCTGGCGGGCGAGCTGCTCGCCATCGCCATCCTCGCCTCGCTCGCGCGACGCCGGCTCGGCGCGCGCGTCGCGCCCAGCCTCGCGCGCCCGGAGGAGGTGCGGCGCATCTTCTCGCTCGTCCGCCTCGAGGTGACGGGGTCGGTCATCACGCGGATCAACCCGGTCATCGACCAGCTCATGGCGGGGCTCGCGGCCGTCGTGGGCGGCGGCACGCTGCTGCGGTACGCGAACGACGTCGCGTCGCTCCCGACCTCGATCCTCCAGGCCACGCTGTTCCCGGTGCTCCTCACCCGTCTGGCCCGCGAGACGACCCGGCCCGCCGAGTTCGCGGCCACGACGCGAAAGACGCTCGCGGCGGTCGTCGTGCTCCTCGTCGCGCTCTCGGCCGCGCTGGCCGCGCTCCGCCGTCCCGTGTGCACGCTCCTCTTCCTGCACGGCGCGATGGACGCCGCGGGCGTCGAGCGCATGGCGGCCATCCTGCCGTGGGCGCTCCTGGGCGCGGCGCCGTTCGGGGCGCTGCTCGTCCTGGCGCGGGCGCACGTGGCGCTTCAGAACAGCCGCATCATGCCGGGCATGGGGGTGCTCAACAGCACCCTGAACGCCGCCTTCAACGCAGCCCTGGTGGGCGCCCTCGGCCTCTCGGGAATCGCGCTGTCGACGTCCCTGACGTACGTCGTCGTCGCGATCGTGTTCTGGGTCCGCCTGCCGAGGTCCGCGCGTGCTTGAGGCTCTCCGGCGCAGGCTGCCGCGCGTGGGAGCACCGGAGGCCGTGGTGCTCGGGGCGTTCGCGCTCTTCGTGGCCGTGGGCTTCACCTGGGGCCTGCCCGGTTCGAACACGTGGGCCGTCGACTCGATCTCCCCGCGCGCGTGCGGGCTCGGCGCCATCGCCGAGACGTACTGGTGGGGCCACTTCCACACGTACCCGCCGCTGCACACGGCGCTGCTCACGCTCCTCTCGACACCCTGGCTGGCGCTCGCCGCCGCGCGCGTCGGCCTGCATCGGGCCGCGCTCGAGCAGGAGCTGATCCAGCCCCTCTTCATGACGGCGATCGAGCTGACGGCGCGGGTCGTGGCGCTCGGCATGGCGCTCGGCGTCGTGCTCGTGACGATGCGCTGGTGGGCGCGGCTCGGCGGACGCGTCGCGGGCATCGCGGCCGGCGTGGTGGTCGCGACCGACGCGATCTTCGTCTACTACGCGCACACGGGGAACCTCGAGATCCCGTACCTCTTCTGGGCCACCTGGGCCCTCGTCGAGATGGACCGCGTGATGGACGGCGAGCCGCGGGAGCGGCAAGCGCTCCTCCTGTCCGCGGCGGCGGTGCTCTCGAAGGACCAGGCGGCGGCCGCGCTGATCGGTCCCCTGGTGGTGGCGATGGGGGGCGCGCTCCTGGTCGCGCCGCGCCTGACGAAGGACCGGCGCTCCCTGGGCCGCCTCGGGTCCGCGGTCGCGGTGTCGGGCGCGCTTTACCTGCTGGTCTCGGGGGCGATCGTGAACCCCGTCGGGTTCCGGCGCCGGATCGCGTTCCTCCTCGGGCCCGCAAGCCAGAGCTGGGCTCTCTATCCGCGCGGCCTCGACGGCGCGCTGCACCTCGCGCGCGACGCCTTCGACCACGTGCCGCGCTTCACTTCGTGGCCGCTCGCGGCGGCGTCGGTCGTGGGGCTGTTCCTCGCGTGCACCGGCGGGCGCGGGGTGAGCCGCGCGCGCATGCTCTTGCCCTTCGTCGCGGCGCTGTCGTTCACGGCGCTGTTCACGTTCGGCGCGCGGCGCAGCGAAGACCGGTTCCTCCTGCCGCAGGCGGTGTTCTTCCTGCCGTATGCGTCGCTCGTGGTGGCCCGCCTCGCGCAGGCCTGGCCGCGCGCGCGCGCCGCCGTGTACGCGGCCGCCGCGGTGGCCACGGTCCCCGCGCTCGTGGGCGTCGCGTCGATGGATGGGACGCTGCTCGCCGACTCGCGCTACGAGGCCGAGCGCTTCCTCGCCGGGCTGCCCGCGCAGACGCACGTGGAAGTGCTGGGCACGTCGATCTTTCTCCCGCGCCTGCCGGACGATCTCGACGTCGTGCGTCCGGGCACGGATCCGATCGCGGAGCGGCAGGGTCTGCCCGGCGTCACGGACATCGTCGACGCCGCGATGGATCCGCGCCCGAGGGCCCCCGAGTACATCGTGCTCGCGACGGTCCTCAGCCTGGAGCTCGTCACCCATCCGCCGCCGCCTCCCCCGCTGCGGCCCTTCGGCAGCACCGCGTACCACGACGACGCCTCGCACCGCCTCTTCCGCGGTCTCTTCGACGGGTCGCTGGGTTACGAGCGCACGCTCGTCGCGACGTGCAAGTTGCCCTGGCCGCTCGAGTGCCGGGACGTCCACGCCGCGACAGCGCGCGACGTCTGGATCTACAAGCGCGTCCCATGATCGGGCGATACCTTCGGTCTCACCTGGTTCTGGGACGCGCTTGATCTCTAGATTCCGAGGTCGTTTTCGGATTCGCGTTCGGCTTCCGGCGGGCCTTCGGCCGGTGTTTCGGAGCTTGGGACGGGGTCGCTCTTCTCGTCCTTGGCCTTCCCCTTGCGGCGTTGCGGTGGCGCCGGGGGAAGGGCGGTCGCCACGGCGTGAGCGTTCTCGTCGATCCACAGCGCGGCGCCCGCCATCAGCGCCGACTTGAGCGACACGTCGAGGACGGCGCACGTGATGGAGAGGCGGCGATGCAGCGGGCGCGGCATGCCGATGTTGATGGTGACCTCGTCTTTTTCGGCCTTTTCTTCGGGGGACATGTCGCACCTCCGGTTCCCGAATGCGATGGTAGCAATGGTATCGTGAATCCCATCGAACTTGTCAACGAACGTTCGGTGGTTCGCCGTCGATCGCGCGGGACGCTATGTGTCCGATGAACACGATGGGTCGATAGTGACGTGCTACACCTAGGCCCATGAAGAAGGCTGCGAAGCGCCCGCTCCCCGAGGCCTCCCCGCAGATTGGCGTGCGCATCTCCCCGCAAGAGCGGCTCCTCATGGGCCGGCTCATCGCGTTCGCCGAGCGCAAGTCGGGCCTCGCGCCGGGCACCATCACGCCGGCGAGCTACGTGCGATCGGCTCTCCTCGTGTACATGGCGCAGGCGCTCGGCGAGCTCGAGGCCGAAGGCGCCCTCGATGAAGACGCGTCGAGCCCGTGGGATCGCCTGCGCGAGAACGTGGCGCTCATCGTCGAGGAGACGAAGTCGAAGCGCTGACGAGATCCGGCAGCGCCCGCAGGGCCTCCGCCCAGCCACCCAGCACCCGGTGCGCCGCGCCGTAGTGCTCGGGGCCGGCCCCGGGATCGGGCAAGGCGACGACCTGCATTCCGGCGGCAAGGGCGGCCTCGACGCCCGCGAGCGAGTCTTCGAAGACGAGGCACTGCGAGGGCTCGGCGTGGAGGTCGCGCGCCGCGGCCAGGAAGATGTCCGGCGCCGGCTTCTTCGCCGCGACCCGCGGGTCGTCTCCGCACACCACGGCACGGAAGCGCGCAAACCATGGATGGCTCCGCACCTTCAGCTCGTAGAGGTAGCGGTCGCTGCTGGTCGCGACCGCCATCGGGACGCCCCGTTCATGGAGGGCCTGGACGAACGCTTCGGCCCCTTCCATGGCGCGGCACGTGAGGAACAGCGACTCGAGAATGGCGTTCCGTTCGACGAGGAAGTCTTCGGCCGCCAGCGGGACGCCGAGGCGCTCGAGGACGATGCGCGCGCTGACCCGCGCGTCGCGTCCCATCGCGTCGCGTTTGATGGCCCAGGTGTACGTCTTGCCGTAGCGGCCGACGATCGTCTGCGTGGCCTGCGTATAGAGGCGTTCGGTGTCGAGGAGGACGCCGTCGAGGTCGAAGAGGACGTGAGTGCGAAGGGCGGGCGAATCGATCACGGAACCATCCTTAGCTGGCCATTCTCGCAAGCATGAAAACCCACGTGCTTGTGCTTGCCGCCCTTGCGGCGGCGGGGGGCGGCGTCGTGGCCGCAGGTTGTTCTGTAAACGCGTCCAGCAGCACGCCGACGGGCAACTGCCAGACGTTCGGAGCGCCCTGCTCCGAGGCGGAGGAGGGGGCCGATGCCGGCTTCGAGGGCCCCGGCGTGGGCTTCCCCTTCTCCGGGCCCG
This sequence comes from uncultured delta proteobacterium, assembly GCA_963797395.1. Taxonomy (GTDB): domain Bacteria; phylum Myxococcota_A; class Polyangia; order Polyangiales; family Polyangiaceae; genus Palsa-1150. Next base: position 717,770 of record CAWCPA010000003.1, on the reverse strand, counting down.
AGCCGACGTTTCCGCCGACGGTCGTCGCGACGACGCCGCCGCCGCCCATCTCGGGCGGCACGTTGCTCGTCACCGCCGACGGCAAGACGGCCGTCGCCGCGGACTCGGACCGCGACGCGGTTTACATCGTGGACATCGCGACCGCCGCGCTGTCGCACACGGTAACACTCCAGGCCGGCGACCAGCCGGGCCGCCTCGTCGAAGACGGCGCCGGCCATGTTCACGTCGCGCTGCGCGGGTCGGGTGTCGTCGTCAGCATCGACGTCGCCAGCGGCACGATCGTCGGCCGCCGGGCGGTGTGTCCCGCGCCCCGCGGGCTCACGTGGGATCCGACCTCCGACAACCTCATCGTCGCCTGCGCGACCGGCGAGCTCGTGACGCTCCCCGCGGCCGGAGGCGCCCCCACGCTGACGCTCGAGGTCGAGCGCGACCTCCGCGACGTCCTGCTCCAGAACGGGTCGCTCGCGGTCACCTCCTTCCGCGCAGCGCAGGTCCTTCGCCTCGCGGCGAACGGCACGGTCACCCGGCGCGACCAGCTCCCGTCGCCCGATTCGCTGTCGCTGGCCCACGTCGTCTGGCGGGCCGTCGTGGGCGCGAACGGCGCGATCGTCGCGATCCACCAGGCCGAGTCGACGATGTCGATCTCCACGACGATGCAGGGGGGCTACGGCGGCGGTATCGGCGGCGTCATCTCCCTCCCGGAATCGCTGGAGGACGCGTCGCCGCCGGTCCCGAGCACGAGCGTGGCCCCTCCGTTCCCGGCTCCCGATGCGTCGCTGCTCTTCGAGGGCGATGCCGCGCTCGAAACCGACGCGGGGCTCGAGACCGACGCCGGGCCGGCCGTGTCAATCGACTCGGGGGAGTCTTCGGTCAGCGACGGCTCGGTGCCGTCGCTCTTCTGCACGCCGGGAATCGCCCTGCCGTTCGGCGGCGGCGGGGTGGTGCGCAGCGTCCTCACCGTGCTGACGCCGGGGGGCTCGACGGTCTTCTCGACGGTGGTCCCGCAAGCCGTCCTCCCCGTCGACCTCGCGCTCTCGCCCGACGGGCGGTACGCGGTCGTGATCGCCGCCGGGGAGTCGTTCATCAACCTCCCCAACGTCATGGTCGTCTCGATGACCGACGCGTCCGTGCAAGCGTACCTGCCCCCGGGCCTCGAGCAGCCCGTGTCGGTGGCGTTCGACGCGCAGGAAGACGTCATCGTCCAGTCGCGGCAGCCCGCCGCGCTCTACATCCTCCCGTACGGGGGCGATCCCTCGACGGACGCGAAGAAGATCGCGCTCTCGTCGGTCTCGCGCGAAGACACGGGGCACGACGTCTTCCACACCACCGCCGGCGCCCGAGATCGCCTGCGCGTCGTGCCACCCCGAGGGCGGCGACGACGGGCACGTGTGGCTCCTCGACAAGGAGCAGCGCCGCACGAATTCGCTCCGTGGAACGGTGGCCGGCACGGCTCCGTACCACTGGCCCGGCGACATGCCCGACCTCCAGACGCTCGTGACCAACGTCTACTCGACGCGCATGGGCGGCAACATGCTCGAGAGCGACCAGATGTCGGCGCTCGGGTCGTGGGTGCAGACGATCCCCGCGCCGCCTGCCCCGACCTGGGTCGACCCGAGCGCGGCGGCCGCCGGAAAGGCGCTCTTCGAACGCTCCGACACGCAGTGCTCGGTATGCCACTCCGGCGCGAAGCTCACGAACAACCAGACCGTGGACGTCGGCACGGGCGGCATGTTCCAGGTCCCGCCGCTGGTCGGCGTCGGCTGGCGCACGCCGCTCCTCCACACCGGCTGCGCGGCAACGCTCGCCGACCGGTTCGGCGGCACGTGCGCCACGGCGGGACACGGCAATGTCTCGCAGCTCTCGCCGCAGGACGTCGCGAACCTGGTCGCGTACCTCGAGACGCTCTGATCCGAGAGCGCTTCAGGCGACCGCGCTGCGCGAGGGGCGGTCGAGGGCCGGGCGGAGCGCGACGTCGATGACGCGCTCCGCCGATCGGCTCACCACGAGCCGCCGGGCGCGGCGGCCCATGCGCTCGATGGCGCCGCTGTCGCGAAGGCGCTGGATCACGGGCCCGACCTCCTCGGGGCGCGCCACCAGCCCGGCGCCGCCCTCCTCGAGGTAGGCGGCGTTGAGGCCCTCGTTGCCGGGGACCGCGCCCGCGATGACCATCGCCCGGCCCGCGGCGAGCGCTTCGCTGACGGTCAGCCCGCCGGCCTTGCCGACGACGACGTGGGCCCGCGCGATGCGCGCGGCCATGTTGCGCTCGAAGCCCAGCACCTCGGCGTGCAGCCCCAGCTTGCGGGCGAGCCGCTCGGCGGCCGACACGAGCCCCTCGGCCCTGCCGCACACGACCGCGATCTCCACCCCGGCGACCCCCACGAAGGAGCGCATCACGGCCTCGACGGGACCCACGCCGAACCCGCCGCTCGTCAGGAGCACGCGGAGCGGCTCGCCGGCGCGCGGCGCGACCACGTCGCTCACGGCCTCGAAGGCGCGGCGCACGGGGATGCCTGTGCGCCGGACGCGCGCTTCGTCGAACTGGTGCGCCACGACGTCGCGCTCCGCACCCTCGCACGGGACGCACAGCGCGTCGATGCCGGGCTCGGCCCAGACGGCGTGCGCGCCGTAGTCCGTCACGACGCCGACGAGCGGCGCTTCGAGGGTGCCCTTGCGGCGCGCCCGGCTGAGGACGACGAGCGGCAGGTGGTGCGTGCAGACCACAGCCCGGGGGCGCAGCTCCACGACGTGCCGCACGAGGCCGGCCCAGGCCAGGTGGTCGAAGCCGTGGCGCATGGCTTCGAAGGCGCCCTCCCGGCGGTTCGCGCGGAAGTAAGCGGTGTCGTAGAGCTCGGGAATGGCCCTCTGCGCCGTCAGGTGCGCCGCCAGATACGCCTGGCCGAAGACGCGTGGTGCGTGCTCGAACGCGTCGAGGACCTCCACCGACAGGCCCTCGGCTTCGGCCGTTTCGGCGACCGCCAGCGCGGCGGCCTTGTGGCCTCCTCCGACGGGGCAATGAACGACGGCGAGATGTGGGCGCATGGCGGTCGTTGGCTCGTGTCGCGACGACGGAGCGTCAAGCAAGAGCTACGCCTGTGCTGGATAGCGCAAAACCTCCGGGAGTCACCCCAAGAAAGTCTGCGAAAAGCGGGGTCGCCGTGAACGTGCGGTCTCGACCGTTTGCGCGCAGCCGTAAACGCTCGTATGCATCGGCGTGGGCATCGACTTCGACGCCAACTCCCTGCTGCTGTCGCTGCTCATCGGCGGCGTCGGGTTCGTGTGCTTCGCCTACGGCAAGCGACAGCAGCGATTCCCGCAGATGCTCGCGGGAATCGTCCTCTCGATTTATCCGTTCTTCGTCTCCAAGCCGATCTGGATGGGCGCCATCGCGGTCGCGGTGCTCGCGCTCCTCGCGCTGGCCATCCGTCTCGGGGCCTGAGTCCCGTTCAAAGGACTCCTGCTCTACTCGGAGATGTCGCTCTCGCCGTTCTGCGGTGAGTAGAGCGTGATGCGCGCCCGACCGTTGGCGGGAAGCATCGGCACGAGCGGCTGGTTGGAGGGGGCGAGTCCCTGGCCGATGTTCGCCCCGGTCTGCACGAAGGCGTCGTAGGTCGGGAACGCGTCGGCGTTCATCGCCGCGACCAGCGGGCCCGAGTCGGTCCAGAACGCCTGCGCGTTCGGCGCGTACTCGAGCGCGTCGCCGTCGAGCACCGGCGGCACGATCGAGGTCTGCGAGGCGGGGACGACGAACGTCCAGGTCCCGTACGCGTAGTCGCCCGCGTCGTCGTCAGGGCCGTTCCAGAAGATCTGCGAGAAGATCGCCGTCGCGCTGGAGAGCGGCGCCGCGGCGGTCCACGTGACGGTGGGCTGGGCCGGGTTGGTCGTGTCGATCGCCGACGCGGTGATCAGCGGGAGCGCGTCGTTCATGTCGACGTTCTGCGTCGCCGACGAGGACGTGGTCGTCGGCGCGGCGGAGCGGTCGGCGACGGCCTGCACCGAGCCGCCGACGTCCTGCGGGGTCTCGAGGCTCACCTCGGTCTGGACGAAGTCGGCGTACCCCGGGTGGGTGTACAGGTTCGAGAGCGCCGTGCCCGCGTCGACCAGGGTCACGTTGTTGTCGTACTGCGTCTCGGGGACCGAGTTCGCGACCTCGGTGTACATGACGGCCGGGTAGTTGCCGTCGGGGACGTTCGCGACGTTGATCGTCTCGCCGCCGAACGTGGTCGACCAGGTCTGCGAGGTCAGGTCGACGGTCGTGACGCCGCCGTCGGGCGCGAGCTGGTTGTCGCGGTTCGACATCCACGCGATCTGCGCGACCGGATACGACGGGCCGTAGACGGTCGCGAGGACCGGAAACTGGCCCGAGGCGTTCACGCACGACGCGCCGGCCGGCACGTCGACTTCGCCCTCGCCCTCGCCATAGGCCGTGTTGGCGCAGTTGCCGACGTTGGCCTGCACGTAGGAGCTCGGGGCGCCGACGTCGTACGGCGGGAGGAGGACCGCCACCACCGGGGGCTCGGTCTCGACGTTCGCGGGGGCGTCGAAGGCCGTGAGCGTCTCGCCCGGCTTGACGCCGGCGACGGTGACGAGGTTCGGCGCGTCCACCGTCCCGAGGACGATCGTGACCTGGTCGCCGGCCGAGACCTGCTGCACGACGGTGCCGGTGGCGTCGGTCGTGGCCGTGACGAGCGGCTGCCCGTCCTGACGGTCGAACGCCACGATCTTTCCGGACTCCGGACCCGACGGCCCCGTCACGACGACGGCGAGGACCTGCGGGGGCGCGACCTCCTCGACCACGTCCGGCGTCCCCGCTTCGGGCGGCGGCGTCTTTGCCGCGTCTTCGGGGCTCGTCGCGTCTTCGACCGGCGCGCTCCCGTCGGGCTCTTCGTAGCCTCCGCCGTCGACGGGAGGGCTCTTGAAGTTCGTCGAAGAGCTGAAACACCCGAGCAAGCTGGACGAGGCCACGGTCGCGAGGACCGCGTAGAGACCCGAACGGCGCATCGAACCAATATCCAGCGAAGCGCGCTCGACCGTCAATCGTGCCCGTGACCGCGAACCGACGCTGAAAATTGGACCGTGCGGTGCCCTTGCGTCTAAGCCCGCGTTCATGATCGTCGCTTTCGCAGGGCAAAAAGGGGGAGTCGGCAAGAGCACCACCGCGGTGTGTCTCGCCGTCGCGGCGCTCGAGCGAGGAGCCCGCGTTCTACTGGTCGACGCCGATCCGCAGAGCACCGTGCGGACATGGGGAGAGGTCGCGGCCGAACGCAGGCGCCCGGCGCCGACCGTCGTCGCCATGGGGTCCTCGATGCACAAGGCGGGGCAGCTCGGTGAGCTCGCGGCCGCTTACGACGTCACCTTCGTCGACTGCCCGCCGCGCCACGGCGAGGTGCAGCGGTCGGCGCTGATGATCGCCGACGTGGTGGTGCTCCCTTGCGGAGCCTCCGCCGCGGACGCGTGGGCGCTCGCCGCGTCCCTCGAGGTCGTGAACGAAGCGCGCACCATGCGGGACGAGCTGGTCGCGTGCGTGCTCATCACGCGCAAGCAGGGGCGCACCGCGCTCGGGAAGAGCGCACGCAAGGTCCTCGAGTCGACGGGGCTCCCCGTCCTCCGGACCGAGCTCGGCTCGCGGATCGCCTATCAGGAGGCGCTGGCGGTCGGGCAAGGGATCACCACGTACGCGCCGCGGGACGCCGGTTCCCGCGAGGTCTTCGCGCTCCTCGACGAACTCGGGGAGATTGGGGGGCCCATCGCCGGGCTCCATCTGAACCACTCAAACGGGAGAGCTTTTCATGGGCAAGAAGCAGGTAGCAGTTTCGTTGCGTAAGCCGCCGCCCGCCGATCCGGACGCGTTCGTCGCGGGCACGGACGGGCAGGCTGTGGTGTCGCGGCCCGAGCACGCAGCCGAGGGGCCGACGGTCCTCACGCGCATCGGCGAGCGCCGCGAGGTCACCGTGTACCTCCCGACCGCGCTCGCGCGGCAGCTCTCGGTGCGGTGCGTGGAGCTCGATTGGGACGTGAGCAGCGTCGTGTGCGAGGCGCTCGTGAAGTCCCTCTCCCTCGAGGAGCCGCTCCCCGAGCCGACGGTCCCCGCGCTCCCGCCGCCCGCGTTCGACCGCTGGTCGCGCGCGCGCGAGCTCGTCGGTCAGCTCCGCGCGCGGCTCCCTGCAGGCCTCGGCTTGGGCCTCGGCCAGGTCTGATTCGTCATTCGGTGGGCGGGGGTGAATCCTCGCCCACGATGTGGAACTCGACGCGGCGGTTGTTGCGCCGGCCCTCGTCGGTCGAGTTGTCGTCGATGGGCCTGTCCGGGCCGAAGCCTTGCGCCGAGAGGCGCGAGGCGTCGATGCCGTGCTTGACGAGCCACTTCACCACCGACTCGGCGCGGTGCTGGCTCAGCGTGCGGTTGTAGGCCGCGGTGCCGTTGCTGTCCGTGTGGCCCTCGACGCGGAGCGCCTTGATGTCAGGGTGGTCCTCGAGGATCTTCCTCACGGCGTCGAGCACCTCCTGGCTGTCCTTTCCGGGGACGATGGCGGCGCTCGCCGTGGCGAACTTCACCTGATCGCGGATCTTGATTCGTCCCTGGGCGATGTACGCCTGCGGGCAGCCGTTCTTCTTCGGGTCCTTGTTCGGCGGGCCCGCGGTGTCGGGGCACGCGTCGACGTCGTTCGGAATCCCGTCCTTGTCGCGGTCGGGGTCCGGGCACCCGTTCGTCTTCGGGTCGTCGGTCTTGATGCCCGGAGTGTCGGGGCAGGCGTCTTCGGTGTCGATGACGCCGTCCTTGTCGCGGTCCGACGGGCAGCCGTTGGTCTTGGGGTCGTCCGTCTTGACGCCGGGCGTGTCGGGGCACGCGTCCTCGGTGTCCGGCACGCCGTCGCCGTCGCGATCGGGCGGCGGAGGCGGCGGGGGCGGCGGGGGCGGCGCCGGCTCGGGCTCGGGCTCGGGCGGCCGGGGAGCCTCGTAAGCCGGCGCCCACTCGATCGACCCGAGCCAGCGCACGGCGGGTGAGCCGAAGCCGCGCGTGAGGCCCGTGCCGATGCCGCCGCCGATGCGCCAGTCCTTGAGGAACGTGAGGTGCGCGCCGAAGAGGCCGTTGATGGGCGTCGAGGGCGTGCTGAAGACCGCGTTCGAGTCGGTGATCACCGTCGCGCCCGACACCTCGGGTCCGAACACGAACGCCCGATCGAACACCCGGAAGCCCGCGGCCGCGCCGAAGAGGAGCTGCGAGCCGATCGGGCTCCCGCCGACCGTGTCCTCGAGGCTGTGCCACTCCGCGCCGACGCGGGCCGCGTAGGTGAAGACGCCGATGTTGCCGGCGGCCTCGATGCGCCCGTCGAGGCGCGCCTGGCCGTCGCCGGTGTAGTTGTCGCGCTGCCCCGTGGGCACGTACACGCGCGCGCCGAGCGCGAGAGTGAACGGATTGTCGTACGTCCCGACGAGGCGCAGCTCGGCGCCGAGCCGCAGGTCGCCCACCGAGGGAGTGCCCGGCGGGCTGTATGTGACGCCGTCGAGCACGCCCGTGTGCCCGTCCTGGAAGACCGCGATGGGCAGGTCGAACCCGACCCGCAGCCGGTCCCACAGGACGAGGCTCGCGCCGGGGTGCGCGATCACCTGGTTTCGCACGATGCTCGCGCGCACCGTGCCGTCGGTGTTGTAGACGACGAGCGGGCGGTACGCGCCCTCCATCACGACGCCGATTGCCGGCCGGACGGTGCCTCGAAGATCGAGGGACTCGACCGAGAACCAGTCGCTACCGCGCTCCGAGGGGTCGAACGTGTCGACCGCGAACCCCTGCGCCTGCGTCTGTGCGTGCGCTTCCTGCGTCAGCCCCAGCCCGGCGGCACACGTCGCCACCGCCGAGAGCCAGCGCGCCATCTTCATGTTGGTCATTGGTCCATTCACCGGCTACGGCGTCCGCGCCCGATGGCTGCGCCGAGCACCAGGATGCCCATCATCGCCTCGAGCCCGCCCGACGCGGGCGACGAGCCGCGCGCCATCGAGCAGGAGATCCCACCACCCTCGAGCACGCCCGTGTCGTCGGCGGCGTCGCCGTTGCCGCCGCCGTTGTTGCCCGAGGCGCTGCCGCTGCCGCTGCCGCTGCCGGAGGCGCTGCCGCTGCCGGAGGCGCTGCCGCTGCCGGCGGTCGCGTCGCCCTCGGTGCTGCCGTCCTCGTTCGCCGTCGCGTCCTCGGCGCTCGACGCGTCTTCCGCCGCGCCGTCGCCGGAGTCCTCCGCGGAGGCATCGCCCGCGCCCTCGGCGCTCGCGTCCCCGGCGTCTCCGCCGCCTGTCCCGGTGCCGCCGCCGTCCGCGCCCGCGTCGGGGCTCGTCGTGACGGGCGGAGCGCACGCGTTGGTGGCCGTGCTGCAGCTCCCGCTCTCGCACACGAGGGCGCCCGCGCCCGTCGTGCACGTGCCGTCGAGCGTGGGGTTCATGTGGTCGGGGTCGCTCGGGATCGCCGAGCCGTTCGGCAGCTTCGGCTCGCACATGCCGGCCGAGATGTCGCACCAGCTCCCGCCGCTGCACTGGCTATCCATCGTGCAGGGGGGGGCGGGACCGCACACGTCGCCGGAGCCGGTCATCACGCAGATGCCCGAGCGGCACACGCTCGGGCCGGTGCCCGCGTCGCCCAGCGTGCAGCTCCCGTCGCCCGACGCGTAGCCGCACTTGTTGTCCTTGGGATTGCAGACGCCGCTCACGCAGACGAGCTTCGCCGCGTCCGTCGTGCACGACCCGTCGAGCGTCGGGTTCATGTGCGGCGGGTCGCTCGGGACGACGGTGCCGTTCGGGAGCTTCGCCATGCAGGCGTGCATCGACTCGTCGCACCACTCGCCGGTGGGGCAGTCGTCGTCGCCGTTGCAGGTGTTCGACGGCTTGCAGGTGAGCGTGAAGAGGCTGCACGAGCCCGAGCGGCACACCTCCGGGGTGGCGATCGTGCACGGCCCGTCGCCGTTGGCGATGCCGCACTCGTTCAGATTGTCCTTCGTGTCGCAGACCCCGGTCTGGCAGACGAGCGCCGCCGCGGCTGCCGTGCATTTGCCGGCCAGCGTGGGGCTCGTGTGGGTGGGGTCGTTCGGGATCGGCTTGCCATTGGCGAGCCGGGCGGTGCACGTGGACGTCGCTTCGTCGCACCACTCGAGGAGCGGGCAGTCGGCGTCGACGTTGCAGCCGCCCGCGACCTCGCAGGTCCCGTTCGAGCTGCACGCGCCGGACTGGCAGAGCGTGGCGGTGACCTTGGTGCAGCCCGGGTCGCCGTCGGCGATGCCGCACTCGTCGTTCTTCGCGTCGCAGACGCCCGACGTACAGACGGCGGCGCCGACGCCGGCGGCGCACGAGCCCGTGAGCGCGGGCGTGTGGCCCGCGATCTTCGGGATGGGGGTGGTGTTGGCCAGCTTCGCGACGCACGCGGCGGTGGCCGTGTCGCAAAACTGGGCTGCGGTGCAGTCGGAGTCGGCGTCGCAGCCGTTCACGTTGCCCGAGATGGTGACGATCTGCAGGCCCGTGGCGCCGCCGGTGGTGTTCACCGTCTGCACGGCGAGCGTGTTCGTGCCGTTCTTGAAGGGGCTGCCCGCGGGGACCGTGAACGACGAGACCGCGCTCCACGCCGTCTTCGCGCTCGTCGCGACCGCGGTCCCGTTGAGGACCATCGTGCACTGGTCGTCGCAAGCCCACGTGCCGGACAGCGTCGCCGAGGCGGGGTCCGTGCCCGTCAGCGAGAAGCTCGTCGTGTACGTGTACGTGTCGCCCGACGCGCCGAGCGCGCTCGGCTGGATGCTGATCCAGCGCGAGGTCGCCGTGTTCCCCGTCCAGCCGGCCGCGGGGGTCACGACCACGGCGTTCGGCCCGGGGAAGCCGGGATCGTCGCTCGACAGCGTCCAGTGGACGTCGCTCTGTCCGATCGCCGTCAATCCTCCCGCGCCGTTCGATCCGGTCGGGAAGAGGCCCGTGATCGTGAGCGCGCTGGACGTGGTGGCGACGTCCTCGGGCGCGGCGGGCGCGGCCTCGCAGGCCGCGCAGACGACGCCGGTCGCGAGCGTGGCCGCCGCGAAGGCCACGGCGCGCTGGCCGTACGTTCGAAGCGAGGGGACCGGCGAACGCCCGGGCCCTGGAGCATAAGCGTGCATGATCCCCAAGCTTACGGAGCCGCGCGAGCGCAGGCCAGACAAACCCAGCGTGGCGCGCCCCGGACGCGACGCTCGCTCCCACGCTCTGCCTCGGCAAGCGTGTACTCCACACATTCGCTCCCCGGCAGCGCGCCCCGGGTGGGCACCGGCAGCGCGTTCAGCGCTGGAAGCGGAACGCCCCGACGCCGGGCAGCGTGGTCACGAAGTCGGGGCCGAAGGCCTTCGACGCGGTGGTGGCGCCCGGCTGGACGTCGCCGCGGAGGACGCGCTCGACGACGGCGAGCGCCGCGAGGACCGTGAGCTCGTACGACTCGGGCAGGTCGATCTGCGCTTCGAGCGCCGCGCCCCGATCGTTCTCGACCCTGCCCCAGACGGTCATGCGGAGGGTCTTTCGCTCCTCTGCGTTCGGGCCGGGCGCGCGCTTGCCCGCGTGCCCCTGGAGGAAGCGCACGAAGGCCGGGTTGCGGAGCACCGGCGCCGCGAAGCGGAGCAGCGGCGCGACCCGCATCACGCTGCGCGGCACCGGGGTGTAGACCGTGATGTTCGGGATGCCCGTGGACCGGAACGACGTGGCGAGGTCGCCCCACGGGATCGACATGCAGCGGCGCGCGCGGCCCTCGAAGGGCACCTCGCGCGTGAGGGGCGCGGGGAGGGTCACGAGCTTGCCGTCCCGCCGGACGAGCGCGCCCTTGTGCATCCCCTCGACCGTGGTCTTGGCCGTGCCGGGGCTCGCGCGCATGCCCCCGTGGAACGCGAGCTCGAGGCGCGCCGCGTCGGGCAGCTCGTGGTGCAGCGTGGCCGCGAGGCAGTCGGTCGGGACGACGTCGAACCCCGCCGCGGGGAGGAGGACGGCGCCGGCCGCGCGCGCCTCGGCGTCCCGCCCGAGGACGGCCTCGAGGACGTCGACCTCGCCGGTGATGTCGAGGTACGCCGCGCCCGCGCGCAGGCACGCGTCGACCATGGGCCGGCTCGTCTTCGAGAACGGACCGGCGCAGTGGAGGACGGCGCGCTCGCCCCGGATGCCCGCGTCGATCGCGTCGGGCGACTCGAGCGCGAAGACCCGCGTCGGGAGATCGAGGCGCCCGCCGAGCGCCTCGATGGCCTGGCGGTCGCGCCCGGCCAGGACGGGGCGGAGGCCGTGCTGCCGAGCGCGCTCGGCGATGAGCGCGCCGGTGAAGCCGTTCGCGCCGTAGAGGAGGAAGGAGGGCTGGGGCATCGGGCGGCGCGCGAGAGTGCCACGTCGGGGGAGGGCTCACCAGGCGGGAATGCGCGCGCCCGGCCGGGCGTTGGCCCGGCATGAGCTTTCGGCTGCGGGTGTTCCGGCGCGATCTCCTGGGGTGCCTCTTGGGGGGCGCGGTCATCCTCGTGGCGCGGGCGTCGTTCGCGGACCACTACCGGGTGCCGACCGGCTCGATGGAGCCCACGGTGCTCGTGGGCGACCACATTTGTGTGAACAAGCTCGCGTACGGCCTCCGCGTCCCGGCCTCCGAGACGTACGTCGTGCGGGGCCGAGACCCGATGCGCGGCGACGTGGTGGTGCTCGATTCGCCGGCCGACGGCGAGGTGCTGTTGAAGCGCGTCGTGGCGGTGCCCGGCGACGAGGTCGCGGTGGTCGGCGGTCGCCCGATCCTCGACGGCCGGCCCGTGCCGCTCCTCGAAGACGGCGGCGCCACGCGCGAGGTGCTCGGCGGCCACACGCACGCCCTCGGGATGGAGTACGGCGGCGGGCCCGACCTGCCCGCCACGCGCGTTCCGCAAGATCGCTATCTCGTGCTCGGCGACAACCGGGGAAACAGCCGCGACGGCCGCTCCTTCGGCTGGGTGTCCCGGGGGGCCATCCTCGGGCGCGCGGAGGCGGTGTGCCTGCGCGCGGGCAAGCCCGTGTGGACCGGGCTCTAAAAGCTCCCGCAGTTCTGGCAGTTCTCGCAGAAGTCGCCGCCGCCGTTGGCGTTCGACATCCCGCTGACGTTCGGGTCGGAGTTGTCGCAGGTGATGTCGGTCGACTGGTTCGAGAACCAGTCGTCGACCATCTTGCCCGTCGGGTCGTTCCCGAACCACTCCAGGCCGTTGTTGCTGTCGTAGAGCGACGTGTCGCCGACCGTGACCTGCGTGCCGACGATGGCGAGCGCGACGTTCCCGCACTGCTGGATGTCGCTCCCTTCGATGTCGTGCGGCGCCGCGGCGAGCCCGTCGGTGGCCACGACGACGCAGTTGCCGTCGGCGTCGAGCGCCTTGTCGCCGATGATCTTGCAGTGATCGAGGGTATTCGAAGTCCCGTCGACGATGACCGTGGCCTCCGTCGTCTGGTTCGAGCCGGCGGGGAGCCACGGCCCTTCGCCTTCGAGCGTGGCCTGCGCGCAGTAGAGGGCCTGGCGGCCCGTGAGCACGAAGGGGAGCGTCTCGCCCGTCGCCTCCGAGTACGTGCCGCTCGCGAGGTCGATGGAGCGCGCCGAGCCCTGGGTGGCCGTCAGGGCATACGTGAGCGTCTTGTAGGCGCAGGCGCCCGTGCCGCCGCCGTGGCTGCGGTCGTCGGTGCCGCTGGCGTGGTCGACGTAGACCGTCGCGGTCGCCGAGGCCGCCACGCACGGCCCGCTCGGGGCCGCGTCGACCGTCGACGAATCCGGACTACCGCCGCCGCTCGAGGGGCCGTCGCCCGATGCGTCGGCGAGGGAACCGGACGCGTCCGGGCCGCCTTGCGCGTCCGCGCCGCTCGACGGAGCGCCCGAGGCCGCGGCGTCGTTCATCGTGTTTCCGGCGGCGTCTTGATCGCCCGTGTCGTTTTCCCGATCGCCGAGCGGCAGAATTCCATTCGAGCCGCTGCACGCCGCGGTGACCGCAGCGATCGAGATCAGCGAAACCCTACGAAGGGTCATCTTCGTCCTCCGCGTTCCGGCCCGCGGCCACCCCGTTCGAACGGCGCGACGGCGCCGCCCCGACGTGGAGGCTAGCTGCCCGCCTTCGCCCCGCACAAGCGGGGCGTGCAGGGCCCTCACTTCGCGCAGCGGAACCCGATGCCGTAGCTCCGCTGCGCGGGGTCGCTCTTGTAGCGGAAGGTCGGGCGCACCCAGCTCGCGTAGGAGCCATTCCAGCTCCCGCCGCGGATCACGCGCTCGCTGCCGCTCGCGGGGCCCTCGGGGTCGCGCGCTTCGGCGTCGGCGTAGGGCGCGTACCAGTCGGCCACCCACTCCCAGACGTTGCCCACCATGTCCTGCGCGCCGTACGGCGACGCGCCCTTCGGGAACGAGCCCACCGGCGCGGTGTTCGGGTAGCCGTCGTCGCCGGAGTACATCGGCTTCTCGTCGACGTGATTCTTCGCGCCCCAGGCGGCGCACTCCGCGCCGCACGCGTTGAGGCTCCCGGCCGTGGGTTCGGCGTCGCCCCACGGGTACTTGCGCCCGTCGGGCCCGCGGGCCGCGAACTCCCACTCGGCCTCGGTCGGCAGGCGCTTGCCCTGCTCGCGGCAGAAGCGCTCGGCCATCGGCCAGTCGACGCAGTTGACCGGGTGCGCGCCGCGGGCCTCGGGATCGCGCGCGTTGCAGAGCGGGTCGAAGACCGACTGCTCCTGCGGCGAGATGCCGTCCCACGCGTTCACGGTGCCGGCGCGCTTGCACCGGCCGACCTCGCTGCAGCCCTTGTACGCGTCCACGGTGACCTCGAACTGGTCGATGCAGTACGGGGCCAGCGTCACCGGGTGCGAGGGCTTCTCCGCCGGCAGCCCGTCGTCGCTCCCCATGAAGAAGCTGCCGCCGGGAACCGGGACCATCCCGGCGGGGCATCGCGAGGGCGGGGCGGGGAGGGGAGGCGGCACGAGCATCGCGGCCTGCGCGCGGCTCTCGGCCTTCGGCCCGTCCACGGGCACTTGCCGCTCGCGCGCCTCGTGCACCACCCAGCCGACGACCAGCGTGAGCACCGCCGCGATCCACGCCGCGCCGAGCGTCACGACGCTGCGGCGCGAGCTCGCCGTCGACGCCGCAGGGGGCGCCGGGGGCAGCGTGCCGGCCAGCCCGGGCACCGACGGATGCGAGGCCGAGAGGCGCGACGTCTCCATGCCTTGCAGCAGCGCGGCGCGGAGCGCGGACCAGAACTCGGTCGCGTTCTGCCACCGGTCGGCCGGACGCACCGCGAGCGCGCGCGCGAACACGCCCTCGACCGCGTCGCTCACGCGCACGCCGAGCGCGCGGGGCGTGGGGCGGCGGTGGGGATCGCTCGACGAGACGGCGAGCTTCTCGTAGTCGCTGCCGTCGAGCGGCTCGCGGCCCGACGTCACCTCGACGAGCATGAGGGCGAGCGCGAAGACGTCGGTCCAGGGGCCGGTGGGGCCGAACCGGGACGAGAACTGCTCGGGCGCCGCGTAGGCCGGCGTCATGCTGGAGAGCTCCTCGGCCGCGCCGGCGGAGGGCGCCGCGCTCGTGAGGCGCACGTCGGACATGACCTTCGCGACGCCGAAGTCCACGAGCTTCACGGTCGCGTCGCGCCGCGGGTCGCTCACGAGGAGGACGTTGCTCGTCTTGACGTCCTGGTGGACCACGCCCGCCGCGTGCGCCAGGCCGAGCGCGACGCCCACGGGGTGCAGCAGCGCGACCGCCTCATCCATGCTCCGGGGCGGCAGGCCGCGCACGATTTCGTCCGCGAGCACGTGCTCGAGCGTCACGCCGTCGAGCCACTCGAGCACCAGGTACGGCACGCTCTTGCCGCTCTTCGTCTCGAGCACGCCCACGTCGCGCGCCTGCACGATCGCCGAGGTGCGCGACGACAGGTCCGCGAGGAGCGCCCCCTCGCGGAGGAAGGTGTCGTAGAGGAGCGGGTTGCCGCTCTCCGGCGCCTCGAGCCAGGCGCGGAAGACCTTCAGCGCAACCGGGCAGTTCCAGACCAGGTGCTGCGCGCGGTACACCGTGGCAAAGCCGCCCTCGCCGACGACGCTCTCGACCGCGTACTTGCCGGCGACGGTCGTCCCGATCAGCCCGAGTGTGTCGCCCTGAACGTCTTGAGCCAAAGGACGGCCTCCCTCGTGCCTGCGAGCCTGTCTTCCCGCGGGTACGCGCCAGGGGCCGGATTGGGTACGCGTGTGTCGGCCACGTATCCGAACGGGGCGTCGCACGTATCGCCTTCGTGGGTCAGTCGACGTGGTCTCTGCCGATGCCGTTCGGGGGCGGGGCCGCGATCTTCGCCGGCTTGACGGCGGAAGCGGGCGTCGGCCAAAGTCTGCCTCGCGGGCGGGCGACTTCGATGGGGCAAGGCCGTTCCGACACCCAGGCCCGCGGGGTCGCGCTGAGCCCCGTGGCGGCGCCGGCACGCGACGAGGCCGCCGAGGGCGCCGCCCTCGACGCCGTCATGGATTGGTACGCGCGCGGCGAGGAGGCGGCGCTCGAGGAGCTCTACCGCCTCGCGGCCCCGCGCCTCCGGGCGTTCCTCGCGCGGCTCTGCGCCGACCTCTCGCTCGCCGACGACCTCACGCAGGACGCGTTCCTCCGCATCCACGCCGCCCGCGGCACGTTCGTCGCGGGCGCGCCCGCGTTCCCGTGGATGTTCGCGATTGCGCGCAACTCCTACCGCGACCACCTGCGCCGCGAGCAGGTCCGCCGCGACCACCGCACGGCCACGATTGCCGGCACCGACCCGCTGGAGGTGCCGCAGAACGCGAGCGACCGCGCCGCGATGGCTAGGCAGATGCTCGGCGTCGTACAGCGGGCGCTCATGACGCTCCCCGTACGGCAACGCGAGGCGTTCGTCCTCCTCCGGTTCGAGGGCCTGAGCCTCGCCGAGGCCGCGCTCGTGCTCGGCGCCACCCAGGCGGCCGTGAAGATCCTCGTCCACCGGGCCTACGTGGTGGTCCGCGCAGCGCTCGAGAGCCACGACCGATGAACGACGACTTCGACCTCGACCGCCTGGACGACGTCCCCGATCCGCTGCAGGGCGTCGGAGCGTGGCCCCTGCCGCCGAGGGGAGGAGGCGCGCTCGCGCCTTCGCCGACCCGCGCGCGGGTCGCGGCGATGCGCTGGGCCGCGCTGGCCGCGGCGCTCCTCTACGAGCTCGCCTGGATCGCGATCATGAACGGACGCGCCGACCTCCACTCGATGCCCCTCTCCACCCTGGTGATCGAGGTCGCGATCCCCGCGGCGACGGCCATGGTGGCCCTCGCCGCCGCGGCCACCTCCGGAAAGACCGGCCTCGGCGAGCCGAAGGGCCGCTTCGTGGCGCTCGCGCTGCTCGCGCCGGCCATCTTCGTCGTGGGGACGTTCCTCGCCGGCCCGGCCGACGTCGACCTCGACCCGTTCTGGCCTCACGCGCTCCGCTGCTTCGCGTGGACCACGCTCTACGCGGCGGGCCCGCTGGTCCTCGCGGCGTGGGCGTTCCGGCGGTCGTTCGCGGCGATGCCGGCGTGGCGCACGGCGGCCCTCGGCATGGCGGCCGGCGCCGCCGGCGCGGCCACGATGAGCTTCGTCTGCTCCGTGGGCTCCCCGGCGCACGTGCTCGTGGGCCACGGGGGCATCATTTTCGTCGCGGCCCTGGCGGGCGCGGCCTTCGGGCGGCGCCTCGGCCAGGCCTGACCAGGCCCGGAAAGAGGCGGCCCTTTCGCTCCGCCCCCGGGTGGATACTGTTCGTTCGATGCCCGGGACTTCCCCTTCCGGCCCCTCCCGCACCGGCGCGCGGAGACATGCCGGCACGATCATCCTCGCCGACGACGAGGCGCTCGTCCGGCGCGTGACCGAGCGCCAGCTCGGCTTGATGGGCTTCGACGTCATCGCCGCCGCGAACGGCGCCGAGGCGCTGCGGCTCTTCGGCGCGAACGCCGACCGCGTGAGCCTGGCCCTGCTGGACCAGACCATGCCCGACCTCAGCGGCAGCGAGGTGGCCGCCCGCATGCGGGCCGTGCGCCCGGGCTTGCCGGTCGTGTTCTTCAGCGGCTACGGCGAGGCCGACCTGGTCGACGCCATCGGGCGAGGAGGCGCCACGGCCTTCCTCTCCAAGCCCTTCACGCAGGACGAGCTCGAAGCTCGCATCGCCGAGGCCCTCGGGATCGTGGCATCGTGAGCCGGCGATGAGAGGACCTCGATCGGCCGCGGCGCTCCTCCTGGGCTGCGCGCTGCTCGCCGGCCCCGGCCCGTCGCTCACGGCTCCGCGCGCGGCGCGGGCGGCCGGTCCGAGCTCGGCCGAGCCCGCCGTGACGATCGACGGGCTGCTCGCCCGCTTCCGCGCCATGGTCGGCCTGTCGGCGCGCTTCCACGAGGAGAAGCACATCGCCCTGCTCGCGCAGCCCCTCGTGAGCGACGGCACCGTGCACTACGCGCCGCCCGACAAGCTGGCGCGCCACACCCTCACGCCCTCGCCGTCGAGCGTGGTGCTCGACGGGACGACCTTGCGCTTCGGCGACGGCGCCTCCGAGCGCTCGATCGACACCGGGGCGAGCCCGGTCGTTCGCGCCTTCGTCGACAGCTTCCTCGCGGTCCTCGCGGGCGACCGCGCCGCGCTCGAGCGGAGCTTCGTCCTCGACTTCCACGCGCTCGGCGGCCAGAGGTGGGAGCTCGGGCTCGTCCCGCGCGACGCCTCCCTCGGCCGCGTCATCAAGTCGATTCGCTTCGCGGGCGAGGGCATCGCGGTCTCCCAGATGCGCATCGCGGAGGCGACCGGCGACGAGGGGATCACGACCTTCTCCGACGTCGACACCGCGCACCGCTACCCGCCGGCCGAGGCCGCGCGGGTCTTCCGCGTCGCGGGCCCCTGAGCCATCCTTCGCGCCGACCATGGGCTTGAAGCGCTGGGGGTTCGTCGCGGCGATCGCGCTCGTCCTCTGCGGGCTGACCGTCTACGTCTTCCGCGCGCTCCGCGTGACGAACGAGATCACGAGCTTCTTGCCCGAGGGCGCCGATCGCGAGCTCTCCGAGATCGCCCGCGAGCTCGCCGACTCCGAGCTGGCGCGGACGATGATCCTCACCGTCGAGGGCCCGACCACCGCGGAGGCGGCCGCGGGCGCGCGGGAGCTCGGGGCCGCGCTGGCGCGGGATCCCGGCGTGGCGTGGGTGCGCGGCGGCATCGACGAGACGGAGCTCGAGGGCGTGTACCAGCAGTACTTCCCGCGCCGCTTCGCGTTCTGGACCGATTGGCCCGACCTCGCGCCCGCCCGGCTCGACGACGGCGCGCTCCGGGCCGCGGCGCGCGCCCTGAAGCGCGAGCTCGGCTCGCCGCTGGGGGCGCTCGTGCGGCGGGTCGCGCCCGACGATCCGCTCCTGTCGTTCCCCGGGATGCTCGACCGCCTCCGCGCGTCGAAGGACGAGACCCTCCACCTCGACGGCGGGCAGTTCGTCTCCGCGGACGGCAAGCACGGCGTGCTGTTCGCGGCCTCCCGCGCGCTGCCCTTCGACGGCGCGGAGCAGTCCGCGCTCCTCGCGAGGATCGACGAGGACTTCGCGCAGGTGAACCGCGCGCACGGCGGGGCGCTGCGGTTCGCGTCGAGCGGCGTCAACCGGTTCACGGTCTACGCCGAGAAGGGCATCCGCGACGACATCCAGCGCATCTCGCTCCTCTCGACGGTGGGCGTCGTCGTGCTGTTCCTGCTCATCTTCCACTCGATCCGGTACGTGCTGCTCGGGATGATCCCGCTCCTCGCCGGCACGGTGTGCGCGATGGCGGCGGGCCTCGCGCTCTTCGGGTCGCTCCACGGTCTGACGCTCGCCTTCGGGTCGTCGCTCATCGGCGTCGGCATCGACTACGCCGAGCACTACTTCAGCCACTACACGACCGCGCCCGACCCCGACGGGCCGGAGGCCGCGTTCCGCCGCCTGTGGCCCGGGCTCGCGCTGGGCGCGCTCACGACCATCGCGGGCCTGGCGGGGCTCGCGTGGACCTCGTTCCCGGGCCTCCGCGAGATCGCCGTGTTCTCGACGGTGGGGGTGGTGGCGGCGCTCCTCGCGACGCGCTGGCTCGTCCCGCCCTTCATGCCGCGGCGCCCGCGCCCCGTGCGCCTCCAGCAGTGGCTCGCGGGGGTCGCGGGGCGCGTCTTCGGCAAGATGATGCAGGCGCGGCGCAGGCTCTTCGTGCTGCCGGTCGCGGGGGCGATCCTCTGCGCGGTCGGCCTGCCCCGTGTGCGCTGGGTGGACGACGTGTCGGCGCTCAACACGATCTCGCCCGCGATGGTCGCCGAGGACGAGCGCGTGCGCGCGATGGCCGGCGACGCGGACCCGGGTCGGTTCGTCGTCGCGATCGGCGACTCGGACGAGGCCGCGCTCCGCGCCAACGACGCCGTCGCGCTGCGCCTCGAGGAGCTCGCGAAGGCGGGAGTGATTCTCGGGGTACCGGTCGCTCCACGCGCTCCTCTGGTCCGCCGACGCGCAGGAGCGCTCGCGCGCGGCCTTGCTCGCGGATCCGGCGCTGCCCGCGCGGCTGTCGCGCGCGTTCGCCGCGGAGGGCTTCGTGCCGGGGGCCTTCGACGCCTTCGCGGCCGACCTCGCCGCGCCGGCCCCGCCGCCGCTCACCTTCGACGCCCTCGCCGCGTCGCCGATGGGAGATCTGGCGCGCTCGTTCCGCGTCGTCCTCGGCGGTCGGGTGGCGATCATCACGCTCCTCACCGGCGTGCGCGACGGGCCGGCGCTCGCCGCGGGGCTCGCCTCGGTCCCGGGCGCGCACTACCTCGATCAGCGGGCGTTCTTCGGCGAGGCGTACGGGCGCTTCCGCTCGCGCACCCTGCGGATGATTGGCGTGGGCCTGCTCGTCGTCTTCGCCCTCGTGCACGTGCGCTACCGGAAGCTCCGGCTCAGCCTCGCCGCCTTCCTGCCGTGCGTGCTCGCGGCGGCGGCGACGGTGAGCCTCCTCAGCCTCTTCGGCGGAACGCTCAACCTCCTGCACCTCGTGGGCCTGCTCCTCGTGCTCAGCATGGGCGCCGACTACGGCATCTTCGTCGTCGAGAGCCGCGACCACCCCGAGGAGCTCGGCGCCACCCTCGTGAGCCTCGTCGTCGCGATGCTCTCCACCGTGCTCTCGTTCGGCCTCCTCGGCATGAGCGAGAACCCGGCGCTGCGGGCGCTCGGCGTCACCGCGGGGCTGGGGACGCTCCTCAGCGTCGTGTTCGCGCCTGCCGCCCTCGTCCTCCTCCGCGGGGATCGATCGTGAGCCCCGCGCGCCGCGCGTGGGCGCTCGCGCTCTTCGCGGCCGGGTGTGCGCGGCCGGCCGTCGCGCCGCCGGCGGCCGATCCGGGCGTGCTCCACCCGCCGGGCGAGTTCCCCGGCGCGTTCCTCGACCGCCAGACGATCGCCGCGAAGTACGGCGAGCGGACCGCGCGCTTCGACGCCGTCCTGCAGAAGCGGGGCGACGAGCTCCTCCTCCTCGGCCTGACCCCGTTCGGGTCGCGCGCGTTCACGCTGAAGCAGACGGGCCTCGACGTGTCCTTCGAGTCGTACGTGCCGCAAGACCTGCCGTTCCCGCCGCGGTACATCCTGTTCGACGTGCAGCGCGTCTTCTTCGGGGCCTCGCTCGTGCGCTCGGCGGCGCCGCCCGCCGACGGCGAGCACCAGACGGCGCGCGACGGCGAGGTCGTCACGGAGGAGTGGCGCGGGGGCCGCCTCGAGCGCCGGCGGTTCCGGCGGGTCAGCGGGCAGCCTCCGGGCGAGATCGTGATCGACTACGAAGGCGGGATGCCGCCGGGCGGCCCGCCGCCCGCGCACATCGCGTTCGTGAACGGCTGGTACGGCTACCGCCTCGACATCACGACCCTCAGCCACCAGCCGCTGTAAGCAGGCCGCCGATGCCGAGCGGCAGTCTGTAGCCTGGAGCCCGCCGGCCTGGGTCTGGGCTCAGACCCGGCCGAAGAGGAGCGACGTGTTCAGGCCGCCGAAGGCGAAGTTGTTGCTCATCGCGACGGCCACGCGCGCCTCGCGGGGCCCGCCGCGCACGTAGTCGAGCGGGGCGCAGCGCGGATCGAGGCGCTCGAGCGTGCGGTTCGGCGCGAGCCACCCCTCGTTCATCATCGCGATGCAGAAGGCCGCCTCGATCGCGCCGCACGCGCCCAGCGTGTGCGCGGTGAAGCCCTTGGTGGAGCTGATGGGCACGCGCTCGCCGAACACCGCGGCGGTCGCGAGGCTCTCGGCGATGTCGCCGACCTCCGTGGCCGTGGCGTGCGCGTTCACGTAGCCCACGCGATCGGGGGAGAGCTCCGCGTCGCGCAGCGCGAGGCGCATCGCGCCGGCCATGCCCTCGGCCGAGGGGGACGTCACGTGCGTGCCGTCGCAGTTGGTGCCGTACCCGAGCACCTCGGCGAGGACGTCCGCGCCGCGGCTCTTCGCGCGGTCGTAGCTCTCGAGGACGAGCGTGCCCGCGCCCTCGCCGATGACCAGCCCGTCACGGTCGGCGTCGAAGGGCCGCGGGCTCTCGTCGGGCCGATCGTTGTAGCGGCGCGAGGTGGCGAACATGATGTCGAAGACGCCCGCGTGGGTGAAGTGCAGCTCTTCGGCCCCGCCGCAGATCATGACCTCCTCGAGGCCGGCCTTGATCGTCTCGTAGCCGCAGCCGATCGCCTGGCTGGCGCTGACGCACGCCGAGCACGTGGTCACCACGCGCCCGCGGATGCCGTAGTAGAGCGCGAGGTTCGCCGCGCACGTGTGGCTCATGAACTTGAGGTACGCGGTCGAGGGGAGCCCGGCGAAGCCCTCGTTCTTGAAGAGCGACCGGCACCAGATCTCGAACTCGGACGACGAGCCGTGCGTGCTCCCGTACGCGAGCCCCACCCGCCCCGAGCGGAGGATCTCCTCGTCGAGGCCCGCCTGGTTCACCGCCTGCTCGGTCGCGTAGGTCGCGAGCAGCCCGACGCGCCCCATCGTCCGCGCCTTCTTGCGGGGATAGCCCGTGAGGTCCAGGTCGGTGACCTCGCCCGCGAGCCGCGTGTCGAGGTCGCGGATCGAGGCCCACTCGGGCTTCGTCCGGATGCCGTGCCGCCCGGACCGGAGCGCCTCGGACACCGACCGCAGGTCGTTCCCGATGGGGCTCGCGAGCCCGATGCCGGTGACGACGACGCGCCGCCCCTTCACGCGCCTCCGCCCAGCGTGCCGCGGACCACGTTGAGCGTCGCCGCGGCCACGGTCTCGCCGCGCCGGAGCACCCGGCACTCGAAGTGCCCGAGCGCCTCGTCACCCCAGAGCTTCGCCGCCTCGACCCGGAGGTCGTCGCCCACGTCGAACGCGTCGACTGCGAAGGCCACTTCGCGCGCGCCGACCAGGTACCCGATACGGACGGGCAGCCCCCGGCGGAGGTCTTGCAACCCCACCCACGCGCCCACGCACTGCGCCATGTACTCGAGGGCGAAGGTCGCGCGGACCCGGCCTCCCTCGACGAAAGGCGAGTCTCCGCGCAGCACGACGCCGCACGCGATGCTGGCCTCGCCGGCCTCGCGTACTTCGTCGAGGAGCAGCATACGGTCGCGATGGGGCACGAGCTCCACGACCGGCGGCAGAAGACCTCCCATCCCAATCGTTCGACTACCCCATTCCGCACAAAGACTCAAATGCAGTGGGCCCCTTCCCGGGTATCCCGGGTATAGTTCGAGGACGGCGCATGCGGGTGATTGTCCAAGCGCTCCGCACCCCCCTCGTCGCGAGCTCGTTCTTCTTTTTCTGGGGCGGGGCGGTGATTCTCTCGTGGGTCGTCTGCCCGCTCCTCCCCCTATTCGTGCGCGACCGGGTGAGGCGCCGGAGGCTCAGCCAGCGGATGTGCCGGCGCGCCTTCCAGCTCTTCCACGGATACATGCGGGCCCTCGGCCTCGTGCGAACCGAGGTCGCCGGCCCGTACGCCGAGCGGCCCGCCGGCCCGTTCGTGATGGTCGCGAACCACCCGACGCTCGTCGACGTCACGGCCGTGCTGTCGAGCTACGACGCCGTCACCTGCGTCGTGAAGGCCTCGCTCATCCGGAACCCCTTCGTCGGCCGACTCCTTCGCGCGTGCGGCCACATCGACGGCGGCCGCGGCGACCTGGGGTCGGTGGCGACGATCCTCCAGGAGGCCCAGGCCCGCCTCGAAGACGGCGACGGCGTCCTCATTTTCCCCGAAGGGACGCGCTCGCCGCCCCGCGCGCTCCACCCCTTTCACCGCACGGCGTTCGAGCTCGCGGTGCGGACGGGCGCCCCGATATGGCCCGTCTTCATCGGGTGCGACCCGCCGGCCCTCTCCCGGGGCGTGCCGATCTGGCGGCACCCCGAGCGGGGCGCCCTGCAGGCCCTCACGCCTCAGCCGCTCGTGCCGGCCGGGGATCCCCGCGCGCGCGCCTCGCGCGCCCTCTGCCGCGCCGTCGAAGCGAGCTGCCGGCGCTGGCTCGAAGAGCGGGCCCTCGTCGACGTCGCCGAGGGCCCGGTCGAGCCTCACCGAGTGAATGTCGACGGGCCGCGTCCGTCTGGCTACAAGCTGTCCTCGCCGACCGAGGGGAGACTGGGAGGAGCAAGCGGATGACCCGCGATGAAATCTTTGCGCAGGTCAAGAATCAAATGGTGGAGATGTTCGAGATCGACCCCGTGATGGTCACCGCCGACGCGCTCCTCAAGGAGAACCTCGATCTCGACAGCATCGACGCCATCGACCTGGCCGTGAAGATCGAGCAGTTCACCGGAAAGCGGGTCGACGAGACGTCGCTCCGCGACGTGCGCACGGTCAAGGACGTGGTCGACCTGGTCGAGCGGATGGCGACCCGCGCGGGCTGAGGGTCGAGGGGTTCGGGGAGCGAGAGCGAGATGCGCGCCGCACTCCGTGTCCTCAGCGCCGTCTTCGTCGTGGCGTATCCGGTCGCCCTCTTCCTCGGCCTGCCGCGGCTCGGGACGAAGGCCATCGGCCTCCTCCTCGCGGCGATCCTGCTCGCGAGCCTTCCGTTCCGCCTGGCCGGCGCCAAGCGCGAGCACGTCCTCGCGATCGCGCGCCTGCCGCTCACGGTCGTGCTCTTGCTCCTCGCGGGCGTCGCGCTGAACGACCCGCGTCTGTTCCTCGCGCTCCCCACGCTCACGAGCCTCCTCCTCCTCGGGCAGTTCGCGGCGTCGCTCCGCACGGTGCCCATCGCCGAGCGCTTCGCCCGCGCCCAGGAAGACGAGCTCTCGAGCGAGCAGGTCGCGTACTGCCGCGCGGTCACGATCGTCTGGTGCGCGTTCTTCGTCGCGAACGCCGCGGTCTCGGCCGGCCTCGGGCTCTTCGCGCCGCTCGCGTGGTGGGCGATCTACACGGGCGCGCTCGGCTACGGGCTCGTCGCGCTCCTCGCGTCCGCCGAGTACGTGGTGCGCAAGCACCGCTTCCGCAAGTACGGGAGCAACCCGGTCGACCGCGTGCTGTCGCGCCTCTTCCCGCCCCTCCGGAGCGAGCCGTCGTGAGCGCCTTCGCGCCGCGCCCGCGCCCGGGCGCGCCCGGCCTGTTCGACGTGCACGTGCCGGAGGACCTCCCGTATTTCCGCGGGCACTTCCCGGGAGACCCGGTCCTCGCGGGCATCGTGCAGCTCGAGGAGCTCGTGCTCGCGCGGGTCCGGGCGATGTGGTCGGAGCCGGTGCGCCTCGCGAAGGTGACGCGCCTCCGCTTCCGCCGCCCCATCCGGCCCGGCGACGACCTCGAGCTCACGATCGCGCACGAGGCCCCGACCCGCGTGGCCTTCGCGATCGCGTGCCGCGGCGTGCCGTGCAGCGCCGGAACGCTGCACTTTCGCGAACCGCTCGGCGCGCCGCTCGCGGAACGTCGCGAATGACCGCGCACCGGGCCTGCGTGCTCGTGCCGACGTACGACAACCCCGCGACGATCCGCGGCGTGGTCGAGCGCGCCCGCGAGCACGTCGAAGACGTCGTGGTCGTCGACGACGGCAGCGCGCCCGCGGGGCGGGAGGCCGTGGCCGAGCTCGGGCGCCTCTCGCTCGCGCACGTCGTGCGCCGCGAGCACAACGGCGGCAAGGGCGCCGCGGTCAAGACCGGCTTCCGCGCCGCGCGGGAGCTCGGCTACTCCCACGCCCTCCAGGTGGACGCCGACGGCCAGCACGACACCGGCGACATCCCGCGCTTCCTCGCCGCGTCGCGCGCCGAGCCCGACGTGCTCGTCCTCGGGGCGCCCGTCTTCGACGCGTCCGCGCCGACCTCGCGCCTCGTCGGCCGCAAGATCACCCAGTTCTGGACCAACCTCGAGACCTTCGGCCGCGTCATCCACGACCCGATGTGCGGCTTTCGCGTGTATCCGCTCGACGCCGCCATCGCGGCCGGCGCCCGCGGGGACGCCATGGACTTCGATCCCGAGATCGCCGTGCGGCTATGCTGGAGCGGCGTGCGCGTCCTCAACATCCCCACCCGCGTACGGTACGTGCCGGCGGCCGAGGGCGGCGTCTCGCACTTTCGCATGGGGCGCGACAACCTGCTCATCAGCTGGATGCACACGCGCATGGTGTTCGGGGCGCTCGCGCGCCTCCCGCTCCGGGTGGTGCGGTGGCGACTGCGCCCGTGACCGACGCGGGCTGGCTCTCGGTGACCGAGCGCGGCTCGGTCCTCGGGATCCAGTTCTTCGTCTGGAGCGCGAACGCCCTCGGGCGCGGGCCGGCGCGGTTCTTCCTGCGCTTCGTCGCGCTCTACTACGTCCTCTTCCACGCGGTCGGTCGCCGCGCGTCGCGCGACTACCTCCTCCGGGTGTACGGGCGCGCCACGTTCGGCATGCAGTACCGCCACTTCCTGCGCTTCTCGGAGGCGCTCCTCGATCGCGCGTTCATCGTCTCGGGCAAGCACCGCTACTTCACCGTCACGTGCAACGGCCACGAGCACCTCGCGCGCCTGCAGGCCGAGAAGCGCGGCGCGATCCTCCTCGGCGCGCACCTCGGGAGCTTCGAGGCCATGCGCATGCAGGGCGATCGCGAAGAGCTCCGCCTCCACGTGCTCGGCCACTTCAGCAACGCCCGCATGCTGAACGCCGCCCTCGAGAAGCTCAACCCGCGCGCCCACGCCCGCGTCATCCCCATCGACGACAGCAGCCACCTCTTCGCGCTCCGCGTGCGCGATCTCGTGCGCGCGGGGGATCTCATCGGCGTCCTCGGCGATCGCGTGGGGCCCGACACCCGCGCCGTGCGCGCGCGGTTCCTCGGCTCGGACGCGAGCTTTCCCACCGGGCCCTACGCGCTCGCCGCGCTCCTTCGCTGCCCGATCTACCTGACGTTCGGCCTCTACCACGCGCCCGCCCGGTACGATCTCTACTGCGAGCCGTTCGCCGAGGAGGTCCTCTTGCCGCGCGAGCGGCGCGAAGAGGCGCTCGCCGAGTATGCGCAGCGCTTCGCCGCACGGCTCGAGCACTTCGTGCGCCTCGCGCCGGACAACTGGTTCAACTTTTACGACTTCTGGAAGTGAGCGACGGGCCATGCGCAAATCGCTGCTCATCAAGGTCCCCGCGCTCCTCCTCGCCGCCGTGTGCCTCTCGCTCGTCCCGTCGCCCGCGAAGTGGATCGGCGCCGCGCTGGCGCTCGCCCTGGGCGCCGGCGCCCTCCTCGCCGTCGTCTTCGACGCGAACTCGAGCTTCTGGGCGCCCACGGTCTGGCGCGCCCCGCGCCCCACGAACGCGGTCGCCCTCACCTTCGACGACGGCCCCGATCCCGAGTTCACGCCGCGCGTCCTCGCGATCCTCGCCGAGAAGAACGTGGCCGCGGCGTTCTTCGTGGTCGGCCGCCGCGCCGAAGCGCACCCCGAGCTCGTCGCCGAGACGGTGCGCGGCGGGCACATCGTCGGCTCCCACAGCTACACCCACGACCTCGGCTTCCACTTCCGGCTGTGGGGCGGCATCCGCCGCGAGCTCGTCGCCTGCAACCAGGCCATCGCCCGCGCGACCGGGCGCGACCCGCTCCTCTTCCGCTCCCCGCAGGGCTTCAAGAACCCGGCGCTCGGCGACGTGCTGCGCGAGCTGGGGATGACCGCCGTCGGGTGGCAGGTGCGCGGGCTCGACGCGATCGAGCGCGACCCCGAGGCGATCCTGCGGCGCATCGTGAAGGGCGCGCGCCCCGGCGGGGTCATCGCCATGCACGACGGCGCCGGGCTCCTCGGCACGCAGAGCCGCGCCCCCACCCTGGACGCGCTGCCGAAGCTCATCGACGCGCTCCGCGCCGCGGGGCTGGAGTTTGCGCGCCTCGACGCGCTGCTCGATCTCGAGCCCTACCGCCGGCCGGTGTCCTTGCGTCCATGAAGGTGGAGCTCGGCGATCGGCTCGCGGTGGGCGCGCTCGTGCTGGCCGCGGGCCTCACCGCCGCGGTCTACGACCGGCTGCCGGCCGTCATCCCGGTCCACTTCGATCTCCACGGGCGGCCCGACGGGTGGATGCCGCGGGAGATCGGCGCGTGGAGCGTCCTCGCGGTCGGCGCGATCGTCTGGCTCGTCACGCGCTTCGCCGTGCTCGCCCTCGCGGGCCGCGACCGCGAGAACCTCGACGCGTCGCCCGTGGCCACCGTCGCCGCGATCCTGATGGGCATGGTCTGCGGCGTGCAGCTCGCGCTCGTCCACGCCGCGCTCTACGAGCCGCACCGAGTCGGCCTCGGGCTCGCGTTCGTGCTGGCCGCGACGTGGGTCGCGATCGGACTCGTCATGCCCCGCATGCGCCGGAACCGCTGGATGGGCGTGCGGACCCCGTGGACGCTCGCCTCGGACGAGAACTGGTCCCGCGCGCACCGCGTCGCGGGCTACGCGTTCGCGGTCGGCGGGGTGCTCGCGTTCGGCGCGTTCGCCGCCGGGCAGCCGCTCGTGGCCGGGGCGTGCCTCGTCCTCTCGGGAGCCGCGCCGATCGTCCACTCGTACAGGCTGTCTCGCGGCGCCTGAAGCGCGGCGAGCGCCACGATCGCGACGGCGGCGATGGCCACCGCGAGCCCGCCCTCCAGGTCGAAGCGCCCCGCCGCCGCGACCCCGGCGCGGAGCGCGGACCACAGAAGAACGAACGACAGCGCGGCGTGGAGCTCGCGGCGGAACGGCTCCACGAGGAGCCGCGGTTGCGACTCGACAAGGGCGGCTGCCTGACGGTAGGGATGCGACGCGAAAGCGGCCATGTGCTTCCTCCTAGGCTGCAAATCTAGGAAGGCGGGCGCTAAGGGACCGTCAAGAAGGCGCGGATACGAATCAAGATGCCATCAAGACCGGACCCGCCTCGACAACGGCGTGGACTTCCGGAGGGTGGCGAAATAGGCATGCGTTCCAAGGAGCCCAGTTCGATGAAGCACCGGCGTCGCGGCCCAGCGTTCCTCCTCGCGTTCCTTCCGCTCGCCACCCTGGTGGCGGTGCTCGCGGTCTCGACCTCGGCCCTGGCGATCGTGCCTTCGAGCGCGCAGCCCACGCCGGCCGAGATGGCCCAGCGCATCGCCGACCTCGAGGCGTACGTGCAGAACGGCTCGCCGAAGGCGCTCGTGTCGCCCGGGCCGGGCCACAACGCGTGGATGATGACGTCCTCGGCGCTGGTCCTCTTCATGACCCTGCCGGGGCTGGCCCTCTTCTACGGCGGCCTCGTCCGCCGCAAGAACGTCCTCTCGGTGCTCGCGCAGTGCCTGGGGTGCGCCGGCTTCGTCACCATCCTCTGGTGGCTGGCCGGGTACAGCCTGGTGTTCTCGCCCGGCGGGCCCGTCCTCGGCGGCCTCAAGTTCGCGCTGCTCCGCGGGGTCGGCGCCGCGCCCAACGCCGACTACGGCGCCTGGGTCTCCCACAGCGTCTTCGCGATGTACCAGCTCATGTTCGCGATCATCACGCCGGCGCTCATCGTCGGCGCGGTGGCCGAGCGCATGAAGTACTCGGCCATCATGGCCTTCCTCCTCGGGTGGATGCTGCTCGTGTACTTCCCGCTCGCCCACATGGTGTGGGGCATCGACGGGTTCATGAACGGCGTGTGGAACCCGAACGCCGGCATCCGCGCGATCGACTTCGCCGGCGGCACCGTCGTGCACATGTCGTCGGGGTGGTCCGCGCTCGTCCTCTGCCTCATCCTCGGCAAGCGCCGCGGCTTCGGGCAGCGCGCGTTCTATCCGCACAGCGTCGTCTTCACGACGGTGGGCACGGGCATGCTCTGGTTCGGCTGGTACGGCTTCAACGCCGGCAGCGCGATCGCGGCCGACGGCATCGCGGCGCAGGCCTTCATGACGACCACCCTGGCCGCCGGCGTCGCGAGCGTCACGTGGCCCGCCATCGAGTGGCTCACGCGCGGCAAGCCCACCGTGCTCGGCATGTGCTCGGGCGCCGTGGCGGGCCTCGTGGTGATCACGCCCGCGTCGGGCTTCGTCACGGCGAGCAGCGCAGTGCTCGTCGGCGTGCTCGCGGGCTCGATTCCGTACCTCGCGTGCATGAAGCTCAAGGAGTTCTTCGGGTACGACGACGCGCTCGACACCTTCGGCGTTCACGGCGTGGGCGGGACGATCGGCGCCCTCTTGACGGGCTTCCTCGCCACGACCGAGGCGAACCCGAACCTCGCGACGAACCTCGGCGGCGTCGTCGGCAAGACGCTGTGGCTCGAGCAGCTCGAGGCGATGGGCCTGACGATCCTCATGGCGGTCTCGGCGACCGTGGTCATCGCGCTCCTCGTGAAGGCGTTCATCGGCCTGCGGCCCGAGCCCGACGCCGAGGAGGAAGGCCTCGACCTCACCGATCACGGCGAGGCCGGCTACCACCTCGGGATGGACGAGGGCTCGACCGAACCCCACGGCCACGGCGGCCACGGGGGCATGCGCGGCCTCGCCGAGGCCGAGGGCGAGTGAACGGGAGGCAACGGAAGATCGGAAGATCGGAGGCTCAGGTCGGGAACATCGCCAGGTAGGGCGCGGCCTCTTCGAGCACCCGGGCGAAGGAGGGGCGCTCGAGGAGGCGGGAGAAGTAGGCGCCCAGGCGGCGGTGGGCGTCCGGGATGGGCGACACCTTCTGGGCGAAGAAGAGCGCGGGCGCCGCCGCGCAGTCGGCGAGCGTGAAGCTCTCTCCCACCGCCCACGGCCTGCCGTCGCGGAGCCACTCCTCGGCGATCGCGTAGGCGGTCGCGAGCTGCGCCCGCGCCTCCTCGACGCCGTAGGGATCGCCCTGGCCGGCCGGGCGAATGCGGTCGGTGACGATCTTGCCCATCGGCGTGTTGACGTAGAGATCGAAGAACCGGTCGCGCAGGCGGCACTCGCGGGCCTGGTCGGGGCTCGCGGGGAGGAGGCGGCCCGGCGCGTACCGCGCGTCGAGGTGCTCGAGGATGACCGTCGTCTCCGGGAGCGCGAGGCTCCCGTCTTCGAGGACCGGGAACTTCACCAGCGGCCAGAGCTTCCTGAGCGCGTCGCGCTGCGCCGGGTTCGACAGGTCGACGACGTTCTTCGCGAACGGAAGGTCGAGCTCGTAGAGGCCGGCGAGCACCTTCATGCAGTAGGTCGAGAGCGGGTGATAGTGGAGCGTGAGCGGCATGGCAGGGTCTCCTTTGCAGGTTCCGAGAGACCAACGGGGACCCAGGCCGAAAGGATACGGGGCCCGCGCGCCATTCAGAGCGCCGGTGCCTCCGCCGGGTCTTGACGGCCGTACGTCATCCGGATGAACGGGTCCTGTCCGGGAGCGTTGCTGAGCGCGAGGACGATGTACGTCCCGTCGGGGAAGGTCCACGTGTACTTCACGTGGGCGATCCCTTGCCGAACGCAGGGGAGGAGATCGCCGACGCAGCTCGACGGCACCTCCTTGTCTTCGACGGGTTCACCGTACTTCCCCGTCAGGACCCCCTTGAACGCCACGAACGGGTGCAGCCAGTCGCTCGACTGCTCGGAGTTCGGGTGCACGAGGAAGATGACCTTGCACAGGCTGTCTCCGCAGAACTTGAGGAGCGAGCGGGCGTCCGGGCCGATGGGCTTCGGGGTGCCGCTGCACTCGAACACGTCCGCCGCGGATGCCGACCAGGCGAACTTCTCCTCGCACACGGCCCGGGTGGCGTCGACCGTGCTCCCGAGGGTGAAGCCGGCGGCGCCGGTCGGCGCAGCGACGTCCGTGCGCCGCGGCGGGGCGGCCGGCGAGGCTGGCCCTGCGGCCGTCTCCCTGGCGCCTTCGAGGGCGGTCGACTGCGCAGGGCTCTCGGGGAAGCACACGTAGTTTCTCGAGTGGTAGCCCGCCTGCAAGCCTCCCACGTCGCTGAGCTGACAGTCGTAGACCCGGGTCGAGCCGCAGCCTGTGGCGCTGAACGACGTGCCTCCGAGCGAGGTCACCTCGACTTGGCTCTCGTCGCACCCGAGGTCGTTGGCTGCGCGCGTCTTGGCCACGCTCCCAGGGGTGACGCAGCCGGATGTGAGAAGGCAGAGGGACAGGCACCATCGCGAGAAGCTTGCGCGGAAGGAGGACACGGTTAGCCGCGAGTATCGTCCGGATTGTTCACTTCCGTCGATGGGGCGTGAGTGCGATGCACGCGGCCGCACCCCGTGTCTGACTGCCGTGCAGGCGACCCTTGCGCTACGATTGGCGTGCCCCGATGGATCTACCGGACGACGACGCCCTCCGCTGGATCGTGACCTCGTACGCCCACCTCCGCGCCGCGCATCGCGCCGCCTTCGAGGACTGCGAGCTCGTCCAGCCGACGGCGGACTACTTCCCCGATCCCTTCGATCCGAAGGCACCGACCCTCGCGCAGGTCGACGCCCTGATGCGCAGGATGCTCGTCTACGCCCCGGTCGCCGGCGATCTCGCCGTGCAGCTCGCGGTGGTCGTGCCCGAGGATCCGGAAGCCGCGGCCGGCGGGTGCGGGTCGAGCGCGTGCGGGTCGGCGGGTGCGCCGCGCTCGCAGGGCGGTCGCGTCGAGGAGCTCGAGGACGGGTACCGCGTCATGGTCGCGGCAAACGACGCATCCCACGCAGACGTCCTGACGACGTCGCTCGCTCGGGCTGCCGGCGCGCTCGTTCTTCACGAGGCGAGCGAGGAAGTCTCCCCCGAGGCGAGCGAGCTCGCGGCCGTCGCCTGCGGGCTCGGGGTCCTCCTCGTCAACGGCGCCGCGGTCTGGGGCAAGTCCTGCGGCGGTCTGCGGATGGCCAAGGCGACCACGCTGTCCGTCTCGGAGCTGGCCGTCGCGCTCGCCCTCTTCACGGCGGTTCACGAACGGAGCCGCTCGCAGGCGCGCAAGCACCTGGGCGCGACGCAGCGCGAGGCCCTCGACGTCGCCTTCGACTGGGTCGATTCCAATCGCGAGATCGTCGAGGGACTGCGCGAGTGCCCGGAGTGGCTCGAGGGCGGCGTCTTCGAGCTGCACCCCGTGACGGGCATCTTCGGGCAGTGGCTGCAGCGACGGCGCGCGGCGCGAGAGCGCGTGACGACCTAGAGTAGCCCGACCGTCGCTCGAAGTCGTGGGGGCGACGGGCGGGGAGCCGCGAGCAGCGGGAGAGCGAGACCGCGGTTCGGCCGAGCGCGCACGACCGGCGGCCGGGCACGCCCGGTCGTCCGTCCGGGCGCGCTCAAGCTTCGGTCGGGCGCTCCCAATCTCCGGTCGGGCGGGCTCGGCCAAGCGGCCGGGCATGGTCGGCCGCCGCTCGGGCGTGCTCGCCCAGGCGTCAGGGCGAGCCCGGCGCGCGTCGGAGCGCGCTCATTCCTCGCTCGAGCGCGCCCGGCGAAGCGCCGGGCTTCCCTGGCCGACCCTCGGGCGTCCTCGCCCGTCGATCGGACACGCTCGCCCGCCGCTCGGGGGTGCTCGTCCGTCGGTCGAACGCGCTCGCCCGCGCGCTGCAGGTCCCCACGCGTGTTGTGACCAGGGCGGAGGCGTCGGGAATTGAAGTGGATGCCGGTAGCGGCAATACCAAGCCACTCCCGGCAGAACCCGGCGAAGAGCCCCCAGCAGAACCGCCAAGATTTCTGGTTCTGCCTCAAAGCGCCGCTCGCCCTTGCGCGAGTCGAGAAACGCGCACACCTGCGCACCGGACGAGAAAGCCGGGCCGTGAACGGCCGAGACCTGCCGGAACGATTCGACGTGGCGCGCATCGACTGAGCGGGGTCTATCAGCACCTAGGCGGGAAGGGGCATGCGTTCCGCCTGGGCGGCCGTCTAGATCCCGGGCACGTCGCTCTGTTGCACCTTGTGGGCCTCGCGAGGCATTGTGGCCCATTCATACACACAAAAGGCGAGCCCAAGAAGGATCAGGACCGGCCACACCCGATCCCAGATGTCGCGTCTCCTCTGTCGCCTGGCGATTCTCCTCTCGATGTAGCCCATGGCGAGGCGGCAGGTTAGCATTCTCGCCCCCACGGCCCAGGCGGTTCCGGGCGGTGTAGAAGGGGAGGCTGCCGATGCCGTTCGCTCGAGAAATGTCGCCGTGGGACCGTTCGCCGCTGCCGTCGAAAGAGCGCCTGCGTCGGCTCTACCGTAGGGCCTGGGTCCGAGGGAGTTACTGGGGCGACTTCCTGGCCTCGATCGCCGCGCCTGTAAGGCGGGACGGCGCTCCGGACAGGCTTCTCGATGCCGGCTGCGGCCGTGGGGAGATGCGCCACCATATGGCTCGCCAGGGCGCCAAGGTCGACTACTACGGCGTGGACCTCGGGCTGGGGGATGAGACATGGACGTGCCGTGTGACGGCCGTGGCGGACCTGCATCGGCTTCCGTTCGCGGACGATTCGATGGACAAGGCCGTGTGCTCCCAGGTCCTCGAGCACGTGGACGATCCGGGCGTCGTTCTCTCCCAGCTCGCGCGCGTCGTTCGTCCCGGCGGTCGCGTGTTCCTATCGGTGCCGTTCTTGTGGCACATGCACCAAATGCCGCAGGACCGCTTTCGCTTCAACCGCTGCACGCTGGAGCACATGTTCGCGAAGGTCGGTCTCGTGCCCGACGAGATTCGCCCGATGGGCGGCTACTTCACGGCCGCCGCATACATGGCGTCGCTGTTCCCAGGGATGGTGACGCGCAGGAGTCGCGTCGTCGGCATGGCGCTGGATCGCGCTTGGAAGGCCGCCGAGTGGGTGACATCGCCCGTGGCGCACGCCCTCGACGCGCTCGACGTGGACCCCGAGCTCACGATCGGCTACTTCGTGCAGGCCACCAAGCCGGGTGCCGCGCGCGATGCCACCGGGGACGTTTACGCGTGCCCCAGGTGTTACCGCGGGCTGCCAGACTGGACGTGCGCGGTATGCGGAAGCTATCCGGTCGATGGCGGAATCCCGCACCTGTTGGCGGCAGAGGCGAAGAGCGTCAGCCGGTTCGCTGCGGTCTAGGTGCGCATTCGCGACTGCCGACGCTCATTGCGGGGTCGTGGGGCGTGGCCGGCGTCGACTCGCCACACCTTCCTGACCCTCTATCAGCGGTTCGGGGCGCGCAAAGGAGGTCATCGAGAAGGTGACCCACAACGCAGCGGGCGACACGGTCGACCACTACACCCACTGGGCGTGGGCCCCTCTCTGCGAAGCCGTACTCTGCCTGAAACTGCCGCTTGACCTGAATCTTGACCAGCCCGTTTTGGAAGCCAAAAAAGGCTACAGAATGGTGAAGGCGTCGGGAATTGACCTCGCCTGTACGGAGCGAAGCGCAGTACAGGCGAGGCAATGACCGAGCTGAGGGAGCAAACACTTCTCGTGTTTGTGACTAGGGTGGAGGCGTCGGGAATTGAACCCGAGTCCGAAAACGGCTTGCTCGCGCACCTACGTACGTAGCCGGCACTTTGCATCGCTCCCGGTCGCGCCTGCCGGCGGGCTCTCCCGGGAGCTAGTCACCTGTTTGTTTTCGCCTCCCCCCCGGTGACCCGAGGCTTGGCTATCCAGCTTGGTTTACGCCCTCGGGAAAGGCGCTGGAGGGCCCTTCCGTCGGACGGCGTTCAGTGCTGTTTAGGCAGCGAGCGCGATCGCGTTATCGTTCGCAATCAGTCGTGCGCGGGTTTTTACGTGGGCCTGCGCGCCACAGTACGCAGCAACGAGTTCGTCATCTCCGTCGAAGCCGATCGCCCCCTTTTCTCTGAGGTAACCGCAAGAAACATAAGGACTTCACGCACGCCGTCAACAGGTCGCCTCTAGCACGGGGCCCCGCGCGCCCGCGACCGCCTTCACGCGCTCGGGCTCCAGCGCGGCCCGCGCGGCCTCGGGCTGCGCGGCGCCCTCGGCGGCGAAGCGCTGCCCCATCAGCGCGACGACCTCGCCGCGCAGGCGCT
The DNA here is from genome assembly GCA_963797395.1 of uncultured delta proteobacterium. Lineage (GTDB taxonomy): Bacteria > Myxococcota_A > Polyangia > Polyangiales > Polyangiaceae > Palsa-1150. The sequence goes on along the minus strand of CAWCPA010000003.1, from coordinate 682,614 downwards.
CCCACACGCGCGCCGAGAGGCCCACGACCTCGCGGTTTTTCCACAGCCACGACAGCGCGCTCGCGTCGCACTGGAGCTCGGTCCACGCGCGAAGCTCGAAGGGCCCATGGTTGTGGAAGTGCGCCCAGTCGTGGAGCCCCCAGAAGAGCGCGTTCAGGTTGTCGGCCGCGAGCCACAAGACGTCGCGCGGCCTGACGCGGTGCGCGTAGAGCTCGTCCGTCGCGACGTCGATCGCCCATGGCGCGAGCGCCTCTTCGTCGATCAAGCCGAGGCCGAAGGCGTGCAAGCGCGCGAGCTCGCGAGGTAGAAACTCACACGCTCGCTGGAGCACGAATACCATCCGCTGCGGATCGGAGCCGTCGAGCGGCGTCGCGTCGTCCCACGAGACCGCTCCTCGATCGGGCCGCCCCCATTCGAGCCAGTCGCTCTCGCACCACGCGAACGCGTCGAACACGCGCGACGCGAGCCCGTCGGGGTCTTGCGGAACGACGCAGGCGGCCGCGGGCGTGACCAGCCGCACGCGAGACTCTGACGCAGACATTCCCATCCCGGTGTAACATGAAGCCCGGCCGGGAGCGCTTTGCACTGGCCGGACGCCCGCGCTAAACGCTCGCCGACGAAGAGAAGACGGATGTCGCCGACGCAACCGCTGCCGCCGAAGAAGGAGGTTGGGCTCGCGCTCCTCGAGCGCTCGAGCGTATACGTGCACCTCGACCCTCGTCAGGACGCGGTCATGGTCCCGGCCTGGTTCAAGAAGCAGCCCCAGCTCGTGCTGCAGGTCGGCATGAACATGCCGGTGCCCATCCCCGATCTTCGCCTCGACGACGACGGGATGAGCTGCACGTTGAGCTTCAACCGCGCGCCCTTCTTCTGCGTGGTCCCCTGGTCGAGCGTCTTCGCGATGGTCGGTGAAGACGGCCGCGGAATGGTGTGGCCCGACGACGTGCCCGCCGAGGTCGCCCGCCAGGCCCAAGGCCGCGGCCCCGAGGCGCCCCGCAAGGAGCTGCCGAAGCCCGGCGTCCCCGCGATGCGCGAGGCCCGCGACAGCAAGCCCGACGCCGCGAAGCCCAAGCGCCCGCGCAAGCGCCCGTCCCTCTCCGCCGTGCCCGACGGCGACGACACGGCGGTCCCGCCGCTCAAGTCCTCGGTGCCCGGCCGCGGGGGCTCGCCCGTGCGCCCGGTCGTCTCGCCGGTCCCCGCCACGCGGCCGCTCGTCGGCCCCACGCGCAAGCGCCGCGAGCTCCCGCCGTATCTCCGCGTGGTCAAGTAGTCCGCAGGGCGCATGTCCCTGGGCGAACCCCCGGGAGAGCAGCGTCTCGAGCGCCGCCTCGGGGTCTTCTCGGCCACGACGATCATCGTCGGGTCGATGATCGGCTCGGGCATCTTCATCGCCCCGTCGATCATGGCGGGCTACGTCGCGTCGCCGCCCCTCTGGCTCGGGCTGTGGGCCGCGGCCGGTCTGCTCACGTTGCTCGGGGCGCTCTCGTACGCCGAGCTCGCCGCGATGCTCCCGGACGCGGGCGGGCAGTACGTCTTCCTGCGCGAGGCGTTCGGGTCGCGTCTCGCGTTCCTCTACGGCTGGACGCTCTTCCTCGTCATCCAGACCGGCTTCAACGCCGCGGTCGCGATCGCGTTCTCGAAGTTCCTCGGCGGCGTGGGCGTGCGGGCCGGCGAGACGGATATCGTCGCCTCCTTCGGCGCCTTCACGCTGTCGCGCGCGCAGCTCGTCGCCGCGGCGGTGATCGCGGTCCTCACCTGGATCAACGCGCGCGGCCTCGCGCAGGGCGCGCTCGTGCAGAACGTGCTGACGGTGGTCAAGGTGGGCGCGATCGCCCTGCTCGCCCTGGCGGCCTTCGCGCTCGGGGGCGGGTCCTTCGCGCACTTCGCGCCGACGGCTCGGGTGCTCGGCCCGAAGGGGGCGGCGATCGGCCTCCTGGCCGCGTCGGGGGTCGCGATCTCCAAGGCCCTCTTCGCGTTCGACGCGTGGAACACGGTGACCTTCACCGCAGAGGAGGTCCGCGACCCGCAGCGCAACCTTCGCCGCGCCCTCGTGGCGGGCACGGTCGTCACGACGGTCACGTACCTCGCGGCCTGCGCCGCATACCTCTACGTGCTGCCGATCGACGCGATGGCCGGGGTGGCCGAGAACCGCGTGGCGGGCGAGGTCGCGCGCGTCGTGTTCGGTCCGGTGGGGGTCACGCTCGTGTCGCTCGCGATCCTCGCGTCCACCTTCGGGTGCGTGAACGGGCTGGTGCTGAGCGGCGCGCGGGTGCTCTTCGCGATGGCGCGCGACGGCGTGTTCTTCCGCGCCGCCGGCCGCGTCGACCTCCACACGCAGGCGCCGCGCGGCGCGCTCTGGCTCCAGGCGGCGTGGTCGATGGTGCTCGCGCTGTCGGGCAGCTACGACCGGCTGCTCACGTACGTGACGTTCGCCTCGCTCGCGTTCAACGCGCTCACCGTCGCGGCGCTCTTCGTCCTGCGCCGGACGCGGCCCGCGGTGCGCAGGCCTTACCGCGTGTGGGGCTACCCCGCGACGCCCGGGCTCTACCTGGCCGGCGCCACCTTCTTCCTCGTGTACATCTTCGTCGGCGATCCGTGGGACGCGTGCGCCGGCTTGGCGCTCGTCGCCCTCGGCTGGCCGGCCTACGCGCTGTTCACGCGGCGCTGACGGAGAAGACGCGGGGACGAGGCCGTCAGCCCGACGCCTTGCACGCGTGCAGCAGCGCGTCGGACGCGCGCTCGCGCACGATCGCCGTGTCGTGGCCCGACGTGACGGCCGGCAGCGCCGCGCAGGTGGCGCGCAGGCCGCTCCCGTAGTTGCCGAACGGGTCGATCGCGCCGACGACGACGGCGCGGAACCCGGGCTTGTGCGCGATCGCGTCGGCGAGGATGCCGTCGAGCTGCGGCGCGCAGCGCGTGAGCGCGCTGCCGAGGGGCACGGTGAGCTCGGGGTACTCGCCCTCGGGGCGCGCCGCGAACGCCTTCACCCAGGCCGTGTGGAGCTGCGCGCAGGGCACCGACGCGCTCTTGCTGGCCGCGCCGAGCAGGGCCGGCTCCCCGCGCTCCGCGACCCACGCGAGCGCCGCGTCGCTCCCCGCGGCGAGCGTGACCACCGCGGCGACGCACTGCGGCGCGTCGCGGGAGGACGAAGGGGCGTCGAGCATCGCCTGGCGCGCGTCGGCCGAGGCCTCGGGCGCCCCGATGCCGAAGCACATCGGGCCGCGCGTCGCCGCGTCGGCGAGAAGCTTCGCGATCTCGTCGCGGGCCGGCGGCCCGAGGCTGGCGAGGGTGGTCGCGATGTTCGCGTTCTGCGGGCTGGCCGAGAGGCGCTCGAGCGCGCCCGCGAGGTCGTCGAGGAAGGGAGCGAGGCGCGGATCGCCCTTGGCCATCGCCGCGGCCGCCCGGTCGGCGCGCTTCGGATCGTGGAGGCCGTCGTGGAGCATCGCGGCGCCCCACGGCGCGCCCCGCATCACCGCGTCCCACGCCGGATGGAACGCCTCGGGGTCGTACGACGATCGCCCCGCGAGGGCCTGCGCGGCGTCGGGCCGCTTGTCGGCGAGGCGGCCGAGCGCGGCGACCGCTTCGGGCGAGTCGCTCTGCGCAAGCCACGGGACATCGCCCTTGGCCTCGGCCTCCGCGACTGACCCCGGCTTGCACGCGCCGGCCATCGCGACCGCCACGCAGACCACGGACCACTCCACCCTGCGCACGAAGCCTCTCCTCAAGGCGCCGGAGAATAGACGAGCCCCCGCGCGGCCGGTGGGGCAATTCGCGCTTACGGCCGCGTCATGCGCGGCCGCTCACGCCAGCGCCTCGCCCGCGTCACCGCCTCACGTCACGGCTCGCTCTTCGGTCAGGCTGGGCGCCGCGAGGCGCGGCCCTTCCTTCAGGCGCAGGCGCACCGGCAGCACGACCATGGGCACGCCCGCGTGCTGGAGGCGCCGCTGGATCATGAAGGCGGTCTCGTTGTGGAGGATGCGCGTCGCGAAGGTGTCTTCCTCGAAGATGAGCTGCCCCGCCACGAAGAGGCCCTTCGGGTACTTCTGGATGAGGTCCGTCGCGAGCTTCTCCGCCTCGACCGCGACCTCGATGCCGGTCGAGAAGTGGCTCTCGGCGGGGAGGCCGAGCCACTTCGCGTACCGGACGTACTTGTCGAGGGCGTGCTGGGTGCGCTGCTCGAGGTCGTGCACCTCGGCGATTCCCTTGAAGTTGCCCGAGTCGATGATCGCGACCGAGCAGAAGACGATCGACTTGAAGTGCCCGGGGAACATGCGAAGCAGCGTGAGCAGCGCGTGGCGCCCGAGCCCGCCGTAGCCGCCGACGAAGAGCACGGCGACGGCCCCGTCCGGGTCGATGGGGGCGGCGTGCGCCGTCTCGTCCAGGTTCGCCACGCTCGGCTTCGCCGCGCGGTCCTCGTCGACGAGCGGATCGGTGAGCTCGGTGTCGAGGCGACGGATGGCGTCGACGACCTTGGTGTAGTGCCGCCGGACCGAGAAGCAGAGGCTGACGAGCACGCCCGTGACGACCAGCGTGAGCCAGCCGCCCGCCGTGAACTTCTCGAGCACGGTCACGATGAGGATCGTCAAGCACAGCCCGAGGCCCACGAGGTGGATCGGCAGGTGCTTGTACCAGTCAGGGTGGTCCTTCTTGTTCTGAATCCAGAACTTCGACATGCCGAGGTTCGACATCGAGAACGTGAGGAACACGTTGATCGAGTACATGACGACGAGCTTCTCGACGTCGCCGTGCGTGTACACGAGCGCGATGACCGAGGTGACGCTCATGAGCATGACGCCGTTCTGCATGCTGAGCGTCTCGGAGAGCGCCGCGAAGCGGTGCGGCAGCCACGAGTCGACCGCCATGTTGGCCATGACGCGCGGCCCGTCGACGAAGCCGGCCTGCGCCGCGATGAGGAGGAGCCCGGCCTCGGACGCGAGCGCGATCGTGACGAACCACCAGCCGGCGTGCCACCCGCCGATCTGCCAGCCGCCGGCCACCTTGTCGAGGAGCACGGCGTTCATGGTCTTGTCGTCCGCCGGCATCGCGTGCACGAGCAGGTACGCGAGGATGATGCCGCCCGCCGTGACCGCGAGCGACGTGGCCATGAGCCCCATCGTGTGCTTCGCGGTGCGGACCTTGGGCTCGCGCATGATCTGCACGCCGTTCGAGACGGCCTCGATGCCGGTGTACGTGCCGCCGCCGAGCGAGTAGGCGCGCACGAAGAGCATCAGGGCGCCGAAGATTCCGAGCGTCGTCACCGTGTGGCCGAAGTTGACGGTCGTCTCGTGCGCGACGGTGCCGACCGACCCGAGGTTCCCGAAGATCGCGACGACGAGGAGGACCACGTGGGTCACAACGAACGTCATGAACACCGGAGCGATGGCCGTCACCGACTCCTTCACGCCGCGGATGTTGAGCACCGTGAGGAGGCCGATCGCGACGATCTCGATGAGGACCTTCGTCCGCTGCACCGGGTCCAACCACGTCCCCATCTCGGCGGTCGTGAGGCGCATCGCCTCGGGGCCGAACCAGTCGCGCGGGACCATGCTGAAGATCGCGTCGCCGCCCGAGGCGATCGACACCGTGATCGTGAGCACGTAGTCGACGAGCAGCGCGCCACCGCTCACCACGCCGGCCCGGGGGCCGAGGAGCTTCGTCGCGACGACGTATCCGCCGCCGCCCGACGGGAAGTGCTCGATGATGCGCGAGTACGCGTACGAGATGATGAAGACCGTCAGCGCCGTGCCGAGGGCGAGGCCCACCGCCAGCGACGAGAAGTCGTGCCCGTCCGCGACGAGCTCGCGGAACGCGGCCTCGGGGCCGTATGCAGAAGAGGAGAGCCCGTCGGCGCCGAGGCCGACCCAGGCGAGCATTGCGACGAGCGAAATGCTGTGAAACGTATGTTCGGAATGGATGTCCTTCGGAGCGCCGAAGAGCACCGCGCGTAACTTCTTGGCCATCGAATGCCTCTCGTTCTGAAAACGGTTCCCGGTCCTGGTGTCGGAACAGTCGCCAATGTCTACGGAGGCGTCGGAAGCTGGTCTTTTGGTGCCACGGCGGCCCGCAATCTAGGTGTCGACATTGCACGCGTCAATCCGTGGCCCAGGTCGTTTCAGGCCGAAATTGTCGGCCGTGGCCGGGCATTAAGATTGTATAAATGCCACATAAGGATTTCATAACGGGGAGAGGGCGGTCGACATGCGAGTGATCGTGACGGGAGGTACCGGCTTCATCGGACGCGCGCTCACCCTGGCGCTCTCCCGGCGTCAGGACGATGTCGTGGTCGTTTCTCGACACACGGGTCGCGCGCACCCGCGCTCCATCCGATGGGACGAAGCGCCGCGTGCGCTCGAAGAGGCGGACGCGGTCGTGCACCTCGCGGGCGAGCCGGTCGCATCCGGCCGGTGGACGCAGGAGCGCCTCGATCGCATCCGCTCGAGCCGCATCGAGACGACCGAGCTGCTCGCGCGCGCGATCGCTCGCGCCGCGAAGAAGCCGCGCGTCTTCGTGAGCGCCTCCGCCGTGGGCATCTACGGGATGCGCAGCGACGGTGCGGTGCTCGACGAAGGGGCAGAGCACGGCGACGACGTGCTCGCGCGCATCGTCGTCGACTGGGAGGCCGCGGCCGATCCGGCGCGCGGCGTCACGCGCGTCGTGCACCCGCGCACGGGCATCGTGCTCGGGCGCGGCGGCGGCGCGCTCGCGTCGATGCTGCCGGCGTTCCGCTGGTACGTCGGCGGCGCGCTGGGCGGCGGCAAGCAGTGGCTCTCGTGGGTGCACGTCGAGGACGCGGTGCGCGCGCTCCTCTTCGCGCTCGACCACGAGGCCCTCGAAGGCCCCTTCAACGTGACCGCGCCGGAGCCCGTCGACATGGACGCGTTCGCGAAGACCCTCGGCCGCGCGATTGGCCGTCCGTCCGCGCTGCGGGTCCCGCGCTTCGCGCTCCGCGCGGCGCTCGGCCGCGGGCTCGCCGAGGTGCTCCTCACGGGCCAGCGCGCCCTCCCGCGCAAGCTCGTCGACGCGGGCTTCACGTTCCACTACCGGCGGCTCGAGGCCGCGCTCGGCGACCTCTTCCCCCACGCCGAAGCGCACCCGTAGCCCGGCTACTGCTGCTTCTGCGCGAGCGCCTCGCGTGCGGCCTGCACGCACGCGCGATCGCCGAGGTCCTTGCAGGTGCCGATGAGCAGGCGAATCTCGCTGTCGGACGCCTTGCCGTTGTTCACGCGCTGCTCGAGCTGCCGCTTGAGGAGCACCTTCGAGTCTTGCGTGCCCTGGAGCGCGAGCGCGCGCTCGCGATCGTCGACGCTCATCGCGGACGGCTTCGGCGAAGGCGCGGGCGAAGGGGCCGGCGCGGGCGCGGCCGCCTGCGGAGGAGGCGCGGCGGTCACGTCGCTCGCGAAGGCCACGGGCTGGCGGCGGTTGCCCTCGGGGTGCGGGGTCGCGGACACCGAGTCCTCGGCGCGCGGCTTCGCGGCGGGGGCGGCGGGCGCGGCCGCCGAGGGGATCGCGTCGGCGACGGCCTCGAGCTGCTGCACCTTGTCGGCCGCGGTCTTTCGGCGGGCGGGGTCGAGGTCCATCGCCTGCGATACGCGCTGGTACATCGCGACCCTGGTGGAGGTATCCGTCTCGGCGTCGGCGCGGGCGATGAGCTGGTCGGCCCACTTGCCCACGAGATCCTTGAAGTCGGGGGAGGCGCGGAGCGGCGAGCCGTCCGCGAGGGCCGCTTCGATCTTCTTGTGGGCGCCCTCGCAGTCGCCGGAGGCGCAGAGGGCCTTCGCGTCGTCGAGGGCGGCCCGCTCGGGCGAGGGCGCCGCGGCGGTCGTCGAGCCCGCCGAGCCGTGCATCTCGCTGTCGCGCCGGGTGTACGCCCACGCTCCCAGCGTGCCGGCCACGACCACGGCCGCGAAGATCGCGATGGGCAGCGCGTTCGAGGGCTTGCGCCCGCGCACGATGTCCGAGGCCTGCCGGTCGGTGAGGGCGGCGAGCTTCTGGCTGTCGGTGGCGCGGTAGATCTGCCCGGCCCCGACGAACTTGAACTGCACGTCGCCGAGCTCGATGACGTCGCTCGGCTCGACGATGCCGCGGCGGAGGTCGGCGCCGTTCACGCGCACGCCGTTGCTCGACCCCTTGTCGACGATCTCGAAGCGGCCGTCGCCCAGCGCGTGAACCTCGCAGTGGATGCGGGAAACGGAGTTGTGGTTGACGGAGATGTTCGCTTCCTCGGCGCGCCCGATCGTCGAGCCGCTCGCGGTCGAGCGGGAACTCGGCGCCCGGCGCGGGCCCCGCGATCATGATGAGGCGGTTCGGCCGGTCGAGGAGGGCGGCGGCGCGCGCGTGGGCCGCGGGGCCGCTAGGCGAGGTCTGCTTGACGTCGTTGGCGATCGGCGGCGGCGCGTCGGCCGAGGCCTCGTCCTGGAGGATGATGCGGTAGTCGCCGATCTGAACGAGGTCGCCGTGCGTGAGGTTCTGCGAGTGGCTCACGCGCAGGCCGTTGACGAAGACGCCGTTGTAACTGGTGAGATCCTCGAGGACCACCACCGACGACGCCTTCCCCTCGGCGCTCTGAGAGCTCTTCTTGAAGAGGCGGGCGTGCTCGCGCGAGACGTTGCGCTCGGTCAGGCGGATGGTGTTCCCGTCTTTCCGGCCGATCGTGTACTCGTCCCGCGTCAGCGGGACGACCGTCTGCTTCCCTTCGTCGTCCTCGATAGCCAGCTTCCACATGGGCTGTCTGCTTGATTCTCGCTTCGCGAAGGGTCCGGGCTTGCGCGGTTTTCTCGACGTCGTTGTTCCCGGACAAACGCAAACGTGCGAGGCCAGGGGCGAAAAAGCGGGAGCGCGCGAGCCGGGGGGGCCGAGGGGAAGTGTAACTAGGGCGCCTTGCGGGACGCAACGGAGTGGAAGGGTGCGCGAGCTCCCCAGAATCGCGCTCATCGGCGGCAACGGCCTGTCATGTGGGCCGCTCGCCCGGCTTACGACGAGGCGGCGAACCCACGACGCATCGGGTCATTCGTTCCGTTGGCCCTTGACGCGTGATACATCCCGTCTTACGTGTCACGGCGTGATACAAGCAGATTCCCCGAAGCGCGACGCGGTCGCGTCGACTTCCAGCTCGTCTGGCGGCGGGGACGAAGGTGAGGTTTCTCGACGCAGCGCGCCGTCCGAGGAGCCCGCGCCGAGGAGCGAGGAGCACCCGAGCGAGGAGCCGGCGCGGGAAGCGAAGAAGGAGCGGGTGCTTCACACGCGCGTGCCCGCGGTGCTCGAGCGGGAGTTGAAGCGCTTCGCGGACAACTTGCGCATCCCCGTCTCGAACCTGGTGCGAACCATCCTCGAAGACGCGCTGTCCGTGGCCGACGCGGCCACCGAGAGCGTCGAGGAGCGGCTGCGCAGCGCCGCCGAGCGGCTGGAGAAGGAGCGCGAAAAGCTCAAGAAGCGCATGGAGCACGACCCGCTCACCGGGATCGTCGCGTTCCAGGAGGTGACCCTCGCCGTCCCCGCGGCCTGCGCCACGTGCGCGGACACGATTCCGCGCGGTGGGCGGGCCCACATGGGCATCGGCGACGGGACCATCGAGCGCGTTTTCGTTTGCGAGAAGTGTCGGCCATAGCTCGCGAAGCGAGGGATTGGCTGACGAGGAGTTCCGGAGACGAGCCATCGAAAGAACGGAGGTCAGCGATGAACAGCGTGCACAGCGAGAAGGACATGAACGCGAAGGCCGAGGCCCTGGCGAAGGAAGCCGGCAAGAAGACGGAGACCCTGGTCGACGCGGTATTCGACCTCGGGCTCTCGTGGGCCGAGTTCGGCGTGAGCCAGGGCAAGCTGGCGATCGAACAGAGCGCCAAGACGCTCTCGAAGGTCGCGAAGTCGCTCGACGACTTGCAGAAGCGGCTCCGCAAGGACTGAGGGCGGCGCGTCGCGACCGGCGGCGCGCGCCGCGGCGTCACTCGAGGCGCTGCGGCTCGCCCGCCGGCAACGACGCGACGAAGGCGTCGCGCGCGGCCAGCACCCGAGCCTCGTCGCGCCCGTCGAACGTGAGCTTGGTCTTGTAAGAGGGGTCGAACCACTTCGGGTACGAGCCGATCGCCACGTCGGGGAACGTCGCCACGACTCGATCGAGGAGGGGCTTGAGGGTGCCCTCGTCGATCTTCACGTAGGCCGCGTGGGTCACGAACGCGTGGGCCCGGTGCTGCGGCAGCGAGAGGTGCGCGACGACCACCGGGAGCTTCATGCGGAAGACCTCGGGGATGCCCGGAAGCAGCCAGGTGTTGCCGAGGCGGATCGTGGGCCAGGTCACCTCGGTCGTGACCTCGAGCGCCGCGCCCTCCGGCACGAGCGCCATGCGGAGGTGCCCCTCGGTGCAGCGCTCCTTGTAGTGCCCGCGGAGCATCTCCTCCATTTCGGGCGACGAGACCACGCGCACATCGAACGCCTTCGCCACCGCTTCGACGGTGACGTCGTCGTGCGTGGGTCCGACGCCGCCGCTGGTGAAGAGCCAGTCGTGCGCTCGCGAGAGCTCGCGGACTTCGCGTACGATGGCGTCGATGTCGTCCATCACGACGACCACCCGCCTGAGCTGGACGCCGAGGCCCCGGAGCGTGCGCGCGAGGACCGCGACGTTCGCCTCCTCGACCTTTCCCGAGAGGATCTCGTCGCCGATGACGAGCACGGCGGCCGACGGCGGCCGAGAGGGAGACGTGGTGGATGCGGTGGTCACCGGAGAAGCCATGGGAACCCCGTCGAAGGGTCTCGGGTCATGCGCTCGGCGGGTCGTCTCTTTCGCCGCTCCGCCAATGGCCGTTCGTAGTACGCTTTTCATCGAGGATCCATGCGCAGGGTCTTGATTGTGGAGGACTCGGTCTCCACCCGCGCGTTCGTGCGGGCCGTGCTGGAGGCTGCGGAGTTCGCGGGTGCCCAGGGCGGGTGCGAGGTCGTCGAGGCCACGAGCGGCTTCGACGCGATGCGCCTTTTGCCGCGAGGGCCGTACGACCTGATCGTCACGGACATCAACATGACCGACATCAACGGCCTCGAGCTGATTCGGTTCATCCGCAAGTCGGCCCACCACGCGGACACGCCGCTCGTCGTCATCTCCACCTTGCGCGCCGAGCACGACGCCGAGCGGGCGCTCGCGCTCGGGGCCAACGCGTACCTTCCCAAGCCGTTCACGCCCGAGCAGCTCCGCGCCACGTGCGCGAGGCTCCTCGAAGGCGGCTCCCGCAAGAGCGCCGGGCCGGAGGGCAGGCCGTAGGCCAGGCGATGGAGGGCGGACGAGGCGAAGGGGCCGGCCGAGACGAGTTCTTCAGCGAGGCGCAGGAGCTCGTCGACGGGCTGGGGCGCGACCTCCTCATGCTCGACGGGCTGCTGAAGAAGGGGCAGTCGGACCCGGAGCTCATCAACGACGTCTTCCGCGGCGTGCATACGCTGAAGGGGCTCTCGGGGCTCTTCGGCGCGACCCGCATGGCGGGCCTCTCGCACCAGCTCGAAGACATGCTCGACGACCTGCGCCTCGGGCGCCTCGAGCTGACGACGCGCGTGCTCGACCTCCTCTTCCAGGCGGTCACGCTCTACGCGCAGATCCTCTCGGCCGAGAAGGGCGAGGCGAACGACCCGGTGCACGAGGTCGAGCAGCTCCTTCTCGCGCTCGGGCAGGTCTCGGGCAAACGCGCCGACGGCGGCGTGGGGATGGTCGCGCAGTACGACCTCGACCCGGGCCTCCTCGGCGTGCTGACCGAGTACGAGGAGCATCGCCTCCGCGCGAACGATCCACGACGGGCTGGGGCTCTACCGCATCCGCGCGCGCTTCTCGCTCACGACGATTGACACCGCGCTCGACGAGCTCAAGGCCAACGCGCGGCCCTTCGGCGAGATCATCACGTACCTGCCGACGGGCGCCGGCGCCGACACGGACACCATCGAGCTCGAGATCCTGATGGCGAGCCGCGTCTCGGTGGCGCAGCTCCGCGCGGCGGTGAAGGCCCCGGGGGTCGTCATCGAGGAGGTGCAGCGGCGGAGCGGGCCGAGCGTCGCGCCGATGCCCCTCGAGACGCCGATCGCCGCGAGGGACGACTTCGCGCCGGCCACCTCGGTGCGGGCGCCGGCGCCGCTCGACCCGGCGAACCTGCGCCTCTCGGAGGTCGACGTGCGGCGCGCGCAAAGCCTCCCGTCTCTCGCCCCGGCGCAGGGTCCGAGCGCGCCGGCCCGCGGCGGGGCCGCGCAGCCGGGGGGGAGATGTCGCTCCGCTCCGTGAGCCAGACGGTGCGCGTCGACATCCGCAAGCTCGACCGGCTGATGACCATCGTCGGCGAGCTGGCGATTGTGAAGACGGCCATCGCCCGGCTGGCCGAGCGGGCGCGCGGGCGCGCGAGCGACGCGCGGGACTTCGCGACGGAGCTCGGCCGCCTGAACCGCACGTTCGACCGGCACCTCGCGCAGATGCAGAGCGGCATCCTCGAGGTGCGCATGGTCCCGCTGGGCCAGGCCTTCGACAAGCTCGCGCGCGTCGTGCGGCAGATCTCGCGCGAGCACGCGAAGGAAGTGAACCTCGTCGTCACGGGCGCCGAGACCGAGATCGACAAGCTCATCGTCGAAGAGCTGAGCGACCCGCTCATGCACATGATCCGCAACGCGATCGACCACGGCATCGAGCCGAGCGAAGAGCGCGTGCGGGTGGGCAAGCCGCCGGTCGGCACGATCGCGCTCAACGCCTTCCAGAAGGGCAACCACGTCGTCATCGAGGTGGAGGACGACGGCGCCGGCATGGATCCGAAGGCCATCGTGGCCGTCGCCGTGCGCCGCGGCGTCGTGACGCCGCAGGAGGCGAACGAGCTCACCCCGCGCGAGGTGCTCGCGCTCGTCTTCATGCCGGGCTTCACGACCAAGGAGTTCGCGACGGACCTGAGCGGCCGCGGCGTAGGCCTCGACGTCGTCAAGACGAACATGGGCAAGCTCGGCGGCGTGGTCGACATCGCCAGCGACGTGGGCATCGGCACGAAGATGACGATCACGCTGCCGATCACGCTCGCGATCATCAACGTGCTCCTCGTGGAGATCGGCAAGCAGCTCTTCGCCGTGCCCCTCGCGAGCGTCGAGGAGGCGATCGCGCTCGATCGCGCCCAGGTGCGGACGGTCGAGTCGCGCGAGGTGCTGAGCGTGCGCGGCGCGTCGCTGCCGCTCTGTCGCCTCGAGCGGCTCTTCGGCCTCGCGCCCGACCGCGTCGCGCCACCGCTCGTTCGTCGTCATCGCGCAGGTGGCCGAGCGGCGCCTCGGCTTCGTGGTGGACGAGCTCATCGGCCAGCGCGACATCGTCGATCAAGCCGCTCGGCAAGTCGCTGAAGAGCGTGCGGGGCTTCGCGGGGGCGACGGAGCTCGGCGACCAGCGCGTCGCGCTCGTGCTCGACGTCGCGATGCTCATCGAGGAGGTGCTGACGCCGGGCGAGGCGCGCTTCCTGGTGAGCGCCGAGGGGAGGAGCCTGAGCGCCGTGTCGTCCCTCGCGAAGTACCGCACGGGCCGCCGCGCCGCGCGCCGCGCCGGGGAGGCGGGCAAGCGCACGGAGTACCTGGCGTTCGGGCTCGCCGGCGAGACGTACGCCGTGCAGATCGCGCAGCTCGCCGAGATCCTCCGGCCGCCCCCCATCACCGAGGTGCCGCGCGCGCCGGGCGTCGTGCTCGGCGTCATCAGCGTGCGCGGGAAGCTCGTGACGGTGCTCGACCTGCGGCGGCGGCTGCGCCTGCCCGAGGCCCCCATCGACCGGCGCACGCGCATCCTGCTCGTGGAATCGGGGGGCGGCGAGCAGATGGGCCTCCTGGTCGACGAGGTGCAGCAGGTCTGGCGCCTCGCGACCGAGGAGATCGAGCCGGCGAGCGTGCTCGGGGGCGACCAGGCGGTGCACATCGCGGGCATCGGGCGGCCCGCGGGCGTCGACGCGGCGATGCTCATCCTGCTCGACCTGCGTCCCCTGGTGGAGAGCTGAGAGATGGCCGAAAAGCGCGCCTACAAGCACCGCCACCGGCACGACCCCTCGAAGAGCCTCGTCGGCTGCATCGTGGGCGACGTGCACTACGCGATCCCCATCGCGCGCGGTGAAGGAGATCGCCAACGCGCTCGAGATCGTGGCGCTGCCCCACGTGCCGCGGGAGATCGTCGGCGTCGCCGACTACCGCGGCGAGGTGGTCCCCGTGATCGACCTGCGCACGCGCTTCGGCCTGCCGGTCGCCGACCGGACGCGCAAGTCGAAGTGGATTGTCGTGGACGTGGCGGGCCGCAACGCGGCGCTCGTCGTGGACGCGGTGACGGACGTCTTCGGGACGGGCGGCGCGGAGCTGCGGCCCACGCCGGCCCTCGGCGGCGGCGACGACCTGCGCGGCATCGCGGGCGTGACCAACCATGGCGGAGCGTTGGTCTTCGTGCTCGAGACCGCGCGCCTGAACGACCTCACGGAGCCGCTGGCCGCGCAGGGGCGCATCGGGCCCTCCGTGCGGCTCACCGGCCTGCCCAAGGGAGCCTCGACTTGAACGAGGCGACGACTGCCGTTCGATGGCTCCTCCAGCAGGCCGAGCCCGAGGCTCGCCGCGTCGCGGTCCAGCAGATCTCCAAGGTCCAGGGGCGCGAGGCGCCCGAGCTCCTGCTCTCGGCGCTGGGCGACGACGACTGGCGCGTGCGCAAGGAGGCGACGCTCGTGGCCCCCGGCCTGGCGCGGCGCGACGAGGTCGTGGCGTCGCTCGTCGCGGCCCTCGAGGACACCGTGAACATCGGCCTGCGCAACGCGGCGGTCGAGGCGCTCGTGGCGATCGGCCCCGACGCGGTGCACGCGACCATCGACGCGCTGGGCCGGCTCGACGCCGACGCCCGAAAGCTCGCCGCGGAGGTGCTCGCGGGCGTCCCCGACCTGAACGGCACCGCGGCCCTCACGCGCGCCCTCCAGGACGACGACGCGAACGTGCGCGTCGCGGCGGCCGAGGCCCTCGGGCGCGCGGCGTCGGCCGGCGAGGAGTCGCGCGCGATGGCGATCGACGCGCTCGTCGCGGCGCTCGCCACGGGCGATCCGTTCCTGAAGATCGCGGTCCTCGACTCGCTCGCGCGCCTCGAGAGCCGCCTGCCGTGGAGCCTGTTCGCGCCGTACGTCGAGGACCCGCTGCTCCGGCGGTACGCCATCGCGGCGGCGGCCGGCTCGCGCGAGCCGGCGGCGGTGCAGGCGCTCGCCAAGGCGGCGGGGGATCGGTCGCCCACGATCGCGCGCGAGGCCTTCGTGGCGTTCGGCGAGGTGGTCGCGGGGGGATGCGACGACACGGAGCTCCTCGCGGGGGCGCGCCGCGCGCTGGTGGGGGCCACGAGCGCCCACGAGAACGCGCGCCGCTCCGCGGTCGAGCCCGAGGACCCGCGGGCCCGCGGCGGCGCGCTCCTCTTGCTCGGCCTCCTCGGCGAGCCGGACGACGTCGCGGCGCTGGTGGACGCGCTCGGCGACGACGCCGTCGCGGAGCGCGCGGACCTCGCGCTGCGGCTCTTCGGGCCCGATTCGGTGCGCCCGCTCCTGGCCGCGGCTCGCAAGGCCAAGCCCGCGGTGCACGCGGCCGCCCTCGGGCTCGTCGCGTCCCTCGAGGGCGCGCCGGTGGGCGACGTGCGCAAGGCGCTCCGCCAGGGCGTCGACGACCCCTCGACGGAGGTGGTCGCGTGCGCCGTCGAGAGCCTCGGACCGCTCGGCGAGGCGCGCGACCTCCGGCGCCTGGCGAAGCTCGTGTGGCACGACGACGAGCGCATCGCGGCGGCCGCGACGAACGCCGTCTGCGAGATCGCCGCGCGCCACGTCGAGGCCGCGCGGTCGCTGCTCCGCGACGGCGAGTCGGGGCACGACCCGCTCGTCCTGGGGAGCATCCTGCTCGGCGCGATCGCTTCGACCCAGCCCCTCCGCGACGAGGACGTGCGCCTCCTCCAGCGCGCCCTCTCGCACGACCAGCCGCACGTCCGGCGCGCTGCCATCGACGCGCTCGCCCTGAGCGGCGGGGACGCGGCCGCGGAGGCGGTCACCTTCGCGCTCGCCGACGAGGAGCGCGAGGTGCAGCTCGCGGCCGCGCGCGCGCTCGGCCGGCTCGGGCGCGCCGAGACGCTCGTGCGCGTCGTCGGCGACACGCGCGACCCGGTGCTCACGGCGACCGCGCTGCGGGCGCTCGGCGACGCGGACCCCGAGCGGGCGCTCTCCTCGGCGCGCCCGCTCGTCGGCCACTCCGACGCGGCGGTCGCGTGCGCCGCGGTCGAGGCCATCGGCCAGCTCCGGTCCACGATCTCCAGGGGCGCCTGCGAGGACGCGCTCTTCGCGGCGCTCGAGCACCCCGACGAGGAGGTCGTGAAGCTCTCGCTCTCGCTCGTGGGCGCCCAGCCCGGCGCGCGGGCGCTCGCGCGCCTCGGGCTCTGCCTCGATCACACCTCCTCCGAGGTCCGCTGCGTCGCCGCGGAGCTCCTCGGGCAGGACAGCAGCCCCGGGGCGCGCGCGCTGCTCCGCGCCCGCTACGAGCGGGAGAAGGACCAGCTCGTCCGCGCGGCCATCGCGTCGGCCGCGAGCGTGCGGCCGGCCGGGGACGTGCCGGTCTCCGAGTTCTTCAGCGCAAAGGGAAGCTCCGGGGAAGGGGAGTAGTGCGGCGCGCGCCCATCTTCGGCGACTCGATCGTGCTCAAACCGGACGAGTTCCGGCTGCTGCGCGACCTGTTCGTGGCCCGAACGGGCCTGCAATTCGGGCCCGAGTCTCGCTTCGCCCTCGAGCGCCGCCTGCGCGAGCGGCTGCTCGTGCTGAACCTCGCGAGCTTCGCCGAGTACCACCACTACCTGCGCTACGCGACGATGAACGCGTCCGAGTGGGACGAGGCGATCGAATCTCCTGACCACGAACGAGACGTACTTCTTCCGCGAGGAGCGGCAGCTTCGCGCCTTCCGCGAGGAGGTGCTGCCGATGCTCGAGGCGCAGGCGCGCTCGCGCCGGCGCCTCGTCGTGTGGAGCGCCGGCTGCTCCACGGGAGAAGAGGCGTACACGATCGGCATCCTGATGCACCAGTCGATGCTCTTCCCGAAGCGGGTCGACCCGGGCGGCGCGCCGCCGTGGGACCTTCGCATCTACGGGTCCGACATCTCCCGGCGGTGCGTCGCGGCGGCACGGCGGGGCGTGTATGGCGAGAGCAGCTTTCGTGTGACTCCCCCCGACGCCCGCCGGGCCTTCTTCATGGAGGCGCCCGACGGCTGGCACGTGGCCGAGCCCATCCGGCAGCTCTGCCATTTCGGCCAAATGAACATCCTCGACGAGGACCGGTCGAGGGTGCTCGGCCGGGCCGATGCCATCTTCTGCAGGAATGTCCTCATCTATTTCGACGCGCGAGCGCGAAAATCGGCCATCGAGGTGCTCTACGATCGGCTCAACCCGGGGGGCATCCTGCTCCTCGGGCACTCGGAGTCGCTGCTGAACGTCTCGACCGCGTTCGAGCTGTTACACTTGAAGGACGACCTGGTGTACCGAAAGCCCCTCTCGGCGCGCGGCTCGAACCAAGTCCCGGACGACGCAACGTGAACGTGCCCCCCTCCAATCGGCCCATTCGCCTCCTCGTGGTGGACGACTCGGCCTACAACCGGCGAAGCATCGCCGAGGTGTTCGCCGGCAACCCCGAGGTCGAGATCGTCGGCAAGGCGGCGGACGGTGAGGAGGCCCTGCAGCTCGTCACGCTGCTGAAGCCCGACGTCGTCACGCTCGATCTCGAGATGCCGAGGATGGATGGCTTCACCTTCCTTCGCATCGTGATGAGCAAGTCGCCGACGCCGGTCATCGTCGTCAGCAGCTACTCGCAGCGCGAGAACGTGTTCAAGGCCCTCGAGCTCGGCGCGCTCGACTTCGTGCCCAAGCCCGATCGGCTCGGGCCCGAGGCGACCGAGGTGCGCGCCGAGATCCTCCAGAAGGTGCTCCTCGTGCGGTCGCTGCGGCCGTCGTTCGTGCCGTCGGCGCTCATTCGCCGGCAGGTGAGCGGCGCCTTCACGGCCGACGGGCGGCCGACCGGCTTCGACGGGAGCGTGCCCACGCCGTATCGCCCGCCCCCGCAGGTCGTCGGCATCGCGAGCTCCACGGGCGGGCCGACCGCGCTGCTGCACCTCTTCGGCAAGCTCCAGGCCACGACCGCCGCGGCGTTCCTCGTCGCGCAGCACATGCCCGACAAGTTCACGCGGACCTTCGCCGAGCGCCTCGACCGGCGCGGCCCTGTGCGCACGGCCGAGGCCAGCGACGGCGACCTCGTGTCGATCAACACGGGCTTCGTGTGCCCGGGCCGCAAGTGCATGGAGCTGTTCCAGCAGAACGGCGTCCTCAAGCTGCGCGTCGGGCCCGCGGCGGCCGGCGACCGGTACGTGCCGAGCGCCGACCGGCTCCTCAAGAGCATCGCGCCCCTCGGCACGCGCGCCGTGGGCGTCATCCTCACCGGCATGGGCGACGACGGCGTGGCCGGCGCGCGCGCCATCCGGGACGCGGGCGGCATCGTCATCGCCGAATCGCAGGAGACGGCCGTCGTCAACGGCATGCCCGGCGCGGCGGTCCGCGCGGGCGTCGCCAACGAAGTGCTGCCGCTCCCCGCGATCGCCGAGTTCCTCGCGAAGCTCTGACCCGCCTCGAGACCGCGTTCGCGGACGCCGCTCCGACGTCCCCGGACACTCCCAACTCCGCCCAACCCGCCCGGCGAAGCGAGACCCGGCGGCCTCGCTCCCGGACCCGGTTCGTTGGCAAGCAATCGAATCCGGGCGCGGATCGGGGGTCCCGGGCCCCTTGCCAACGGAGCTTGGCGTGCGTTCGGTCATGATGGTTGTCGCGGTCGGGGCCCTTCATGCGGGTCGGCATGCAAGGTGCTGAGGAGCGATCGCATGCACGTGGTCTTCTTCGGGCTGAAACGCGCGCACCAAGGGGTGCTGCGGCTCACGAGGTACATGCTGGCGGACGTGGGGCTGACGCCTGCGCGGTTCGACATGATGTTTGCGCTCCGCGGTCGCCACGGCGCGGCGCAGCGGCACTTGCAGCGTCTGCTCGGCGTGACGCGGGCGACGGTGAGCAAGATGCTGACGTCGCTCGAGAAGCTGGGCTTCATCGTGCGCACGATCTTTCCGTACGACCGGCGCCGGAAGATGGTGAAGCTCACCCCCGCCGGGCGGATGCGCTTCCTGCAAGCCAACCTGATGTTGCGGCGCACGGGCTGGGCCCAGCTCGCGGTGGACACGGCGCTCGGCGACGGCCGGCTCAAGTATCGCTGGTACGACGCGGAGAGTTGCCAGCTTGCGACGTCGGAAACCGACGGGATCCTCAGCGCGTTCCGCCGCCACTACGGGGACTGGGCGACGCTCGTCTATCCCTGGGGCCCCGACGACACCCTCCCCGACGAGGAGGAGTGCGAGGCCTTCGAGAAGATGGCGCAGCTCTGGGCCGAGCCGTCGCCCCCGGAGGGCCGACCCCTCGCTCCGCCCGGGCGCGCCGGCTAGTGTGTGTGTCCCATGCCCAAGCGCCCCGCCGCACGCAGCGAAGAGCCCGCGGCGCCGCGCGCGATCGACGGCGCCTCCCGGGGCGATGACGCGCAGTTCGACCGCACGCTCCGCCCGCGCACGTTCGCCGACTACATCGGGCAGACCAAGCACAAGGACAACCTGAGCGTCTTCGTGCGCGCCGCCCGGCAGCGCGGCGAGCCGCTCGACCACCTGCTCCTCTGCGGGCCGCCAGGCCTCGGCAAGACCACGCTCGCCCACATCCTCGCGCACGAGATGGGCGTGCAGCTCGTGACGACGAGCGGACCGGTCATCGAGCACAAGGGCGCCCTCGCGGCCATCCTCACGACCAAGCTCCAGGCGAACGACGTCCTCTTCGTCGACGAGATCCACCGCCTGAACCCCGTGGTCGAAGAGAGCCTCTACCCGGCGCTCGACGAGTCGGTCATCGACATCATGACGGGCGAGGGTGCGTTCGCGAACACCGTGCAGATCCCCCTCCAGCCCTTCACGCTGGTCGGCGCCACCACCCGCACCGGGCTGCTCACCGCGCCCCTCCTCTCGCGGTTCGGGCACGTCATCCGCCTCGATTTCTACCCGCCCGAGGACCTCGCGCGCATCGTCCTCCGGAGCGCGAGCCTCCTGGGAGTCCCCATCGACGACGAGGCGGGCTTCGAGATCGCCCGGCGCTCCCGCGGGACGCCGCGCGTCGCGAACCGGCTCCTCCGGCGCATCCGCGACTTCGCCCAGGTCCTCGGCACGGGCAGCATCGACACGCCGCGCGTCCTCGAGGCGTGCCAGCGCCTCGAGGTCGACGAGGGCGGCCTGGACGAGATGGACCGGCGCTACCTTACGGTAGTCATCGACCACTACGACGGCGGCCCCGTGGGCGTCGACGCGCTGGCCGCGGCGCTCGCCGAGCCGCGCGACACGCTCGAGGACGTCGTCGAGCCCTTCCTCATCCAGCAGGGCTACGTCGGGCGGACGCCGCGCGGTCGCGTGGCGAACCGCCGGGCGTACGAGGCCATCGGTCGCCGCGCCCCTTCGCGGGGCGGGGGATCCCGCGAAGGGGACCCCGGCGAAGGAAGCCAAGAAGAATTGTTCGAGTAGGCTCTATTTTTGGAGTCTCTTCTCACAAAACGAAGCGTTCGGTTGGCCCCGCCGCTTGACGCCGGGTACACTTTTCGCGTGCCGGGCGGTCCCGTCCTCGTTGTCGACGACGACACCGTCAGTCGACATGTGCTGATTCAGGCCCTCGCGAATGCGGAGCTCCCGCACGTGGCGGTCGGATCGGGGGCGGAGGCGCTCGAGCAAATCGCGAAGCTGCAGCCTTCGATCGTCCTGCTCGACCTGATGATGCCCCCACCCGACGGGTATCAGATCCTGCGCATCCTGCGGGCGAACCCCGAGACGCGCGACCTGCCGGTCGTCGTCCTGACGGCGCTCGAGGGCGACGAGGAGATCGCGCGGGTCTTCGAGGCCGGCGCCGACGACTTCGTCCGCAAGCCGTTCAAGCCGGTGGAGCTCGTCGCCCGCATCCGGGGGCAGCTCCGCATCCGCGGCTTCGTCGAGGCGCTCGCCAAGCGCGAGCAAGACGGGCGGCTCGTCCTCGAGCTGACGCAGGCGCTCGCCTCGAACCTCGACTTCCGCAGCATCCTCTTCACCGTCGTCCAGCGCATCGCCGAGGTGGCCAAGGTCGATCGCGTGAGCATCGTCCTCGTGCGCGAGGCGGGCGACGTCGGGTACGTGGTCGCGGCGAGCGACAACGAGTCGCTGCGCGATCTGCCGATCGACCTCTCGAGGTACCCGGAGATCCAGCAGGTGCTGACGAGCCGCGAGTCGCTCGTCATCCCCGACATGGCCACGCACCCCCTCCTCGAGATCGTGCGGCACGAGGGGCACAAGAGCGCCTTCAGCTCGCTCGCCATCCTGCCGATCCTCTACGAGGGGCGGCCGATGGGGGTGCTCTTCCTCCGCGCGCGGCACGCCTTCACGTTCGGTGATCGAGAGCTCGCCCTGTGCCGCACCGTCTCGAGCGCGATGGCCATCGCCCTCCGGAACGCGCGCGTCATGCAGACGCTCAAGGACCAGACGCAGCAGGTCACGGTCGCGCGCTTCGAGGCCGAGCGGCGCCTCCGCACCCTCCAGCGGTACGCCGACTTCTTCGAGAGCGCCGCCGACGGCATCGTCGTCATCGACGCCGACGGGCACCTCCTCTTCTCGAACCCCCGCGCCACCACGATCACCGGCTACACCGAGGCCGATCTCAGCGGCCGCCGCGTGGGCGATCTCTTCGCGAACGAGCACGTGACGCTCGCCCACGAGCTCCGCGTGGGCTTCGCGCGCGGCCGCTACCCGCAGAACGTCGACGTGCAGATCAAGCGCAAGAACGGCGACATCGCCATCTTGAGCATGAACTTCAACTCGGTGCTCCGCGAGGAGGGCGTCGTCCTCTGCACGTTCCGGGACGTGACCGCCGAGCGCGCCGTCGAGCACGAGCTCCTCAAGACGAAGGACTTCCTGCAGCGCATCATCGACTCGTCGGTCGACGCCATCGTCAGCGCGGACCTCAACGGGCGCATCCTGCTCGCGAACCCCGCGGCCGAGCGCGTGTACGGCATCCCGGTGGCCGCGCTCCTCGGGCACGACGTCCGCTTCCGGTACCCGCCGGGCGTCGCCCACGAGATCATGCGCATGATCCGCTCGGGCGGCGGGCGGGTCGAGGGCCTGCGCACCGAGCTCCTCGACGTGAACGGCCAGGCGGTGCCGGTCTCGCTGTCGGCGGCGCTCCTCTACGAGGGCGACGCGCCCGTCGGCAGCGTCGGCATCTTCACCGACCTCCGCGAGAAGGTGCGGATGGAGCAGCGGCTCGCGCAGGCCCAGGAGCAGATCCTCGCGCAGGAGCGGCAGGCCATCGTCGCGGAGCTCGCGGGCGCCGCGGCTCACGAGCTGAACCAGCCGCTGACCAGCGTGATGGGCTACGCCGAGCTCTTGAAGCGCCGGCTCCAGCCCGAGACGGGCGCGTACTCCGCCGCCGAGGTGATCTTCAACGAGGCCGAGCGCATGGCCGAGATCGTCCGCAAGATCGGCAAGATCACCAAGTACGAGACGAAGTCGTACGTCGGCCGCGCGCGCATCCTCGACCTCGATCGCTCTGCGCCCTCGTCGGGGCCCCACGTCGACGCGCCGGCGTCGCGGTCCGTGGACGACACCTTGGCTCCGAAGACGGGAGAGTAGGGGCGCACCGATGATGCACAAGGGAACCTTGCGCGGCCGAACGGGGGCACAAGAGCGGGGCATGGCGACGGCCAGCGCGCCCAGCGAAGCGCCCATCAGCGACCGCGAGGTCTCGTCCTCGCGCGCGCGCCTGCTCGACGTGGTGCCGGTGGCCTGGCTCGATCAGCTCCTCCTCGCGGTCCCCGGGCTTCCGGTCGCGAGCGGCGAGGCGGCGGTCGTCGAGGCGATGGTCGAGGCGATCGTCGGCATCCTGCCCTCCTACGCGATCGGCGCCTGCTACCTGGCCGATCCCGAGGGCGATCCCGCGGAGCAGCGCGTTTTCAAGCGGCTGCCCGAGGGGCTCGCGTCGGGCGAAGAGAGCGACGGCGGCCCGGACCCCACGCGCGTCTTCCCGGCGCTCGCGTTCGAGCACATCGTCATCGTGCCGGGCAGCGCGGGCGAGTCGACACTACACCTCGCGTCCGACGACCACGAGCTCGACCCCGAGGGGTCCCCCGCCGTGCACCTGGTCGAGCGGGCCGCCACGGTCCTCGCGCGCGCGCTCCCCAACGCGCGCGCCATCGCCGCGACGCTCGCGGGCGCGCAGCGCTCGGCGAGCACGTTCGAGCAGCGGATGGCCAACGCGGACAAGCTCGCGACCTTCGGCCAGGTCGCCGCGGGCGTCGTGCACGAGCTCAACAACCCGCTCACCTCCATCGTCGCGTACTCCGACTACCTCATCCGCCGCGCCGTGGAGGTCGGGGGCCGTGACTTCGACGACGTCGAGCGCCTCCGGCGCATCAGCGAGTCGGCCAACCGCATGCTGCGCTTCACCCGCGAGCTCGTGAGCTACGCGCGCCCGTCGGGCGGCACGCCGCAGCCGGTCGTCCTCCACTCGGTCATCGACCGGGCCATCGCCTTCTGCGAACACGTGCTCTCGGGCGCGGGCATGCGGGTCGAGCGCGTCTACGGCGCCGACGTGCTCACGGTCGTCGCCGTGAGCGAGCAGCTCGTGCAGGTCTTCGTGAACCTGATCACGAACGCTTGCCAGGCCGCGCCGACGGCCGACGGCCGCCTCGTCGTCCAGACGTCGCATGCCTCCGGGCCCGACGGCCGCCGCGCGGTGGTCGTGGCGGTCGAAGACAACGGCACCGGCATCTCCGTCGAGCACTTGCCGCGCGTCTTCGCGCCGTTCTTCACGACGAAGAGCGAGAAGAACGGCACCGGCCTGGGCCTCTCGATCGTGAAGAGCATCGTCGAGGGCCACGGCGGGACGATCCGCGTCGACAGCCAGGTCGGGCGCGGCACGCGCTTCGTCGTCGAGCTCCCCGAGCGCTCCCCCGGCGGCTGAGCGCGGGCGCGCCACCTTGACGCGTCGCCCGGCGTGCGCACTTTGCTTCATCCATGACCAGTCCCGCCTTCCGTCTCGCGGAAGTGCTCGACGACGACCGGCTCTCGCCGGCCGCGTCTCCCTCCGCAGTCCCGGCCCGCCTCCCGGCCAACGACGCGGGCGCTGCTCGCGACGGCGAGCTCCTCGACGCGTACTCGCGCGCCGTGGTGCACGTCGTCGAGCAGGTCGGGCCCGCGGTCGTCAGCATCGGCCGCTCCACGCGGCGCGGCCCCGCCGGCGCCGGCTCCGGCGTCGTCTTCACGCCCGACGGCTACGTCCTCACGAACGCGCACGTCGCGGCCGGCGCGCACCAGCTCGAGCTCGGGTTCACCGACGGATCGACCACGGGCGCGCAGCTCGTGGGCGTCGATCACGCGACCGACCTCGCCGTCGTTCGCGCCACGGGGCCCACGCTCGCGCACGCGGCGTTCGGCGACTCCGCGGCGCTCCGCGTCGGGCAGCTCGTCGTCGCCATCGGCAACCCGCTCGGCTTCAGCTCCACCGTCTCGGCGGGCGTCGTGAGCGCGCTCGGCCGCACCATGCGCGCGCGCGACGGCCACGCCATGGAGGGCATCATCCAGAGCGACGTCGCGCTCAACCCCGGCAACTCCGGCGGGCCCCTCGTCGACTCGCGCGGCCGCGTCGTCGGCGTCAACACGGCCATCATCCTCGGCGCGCAGGGCCTGAGCTTCAGCGTGCCGATCGACACCGCGAAGTGGGTCGTCGGCGAGCTCCTGACGAGCGGCCGCGTGCGGCGCGGCTGGCTGGGCATCGGCGGGCAAAACCGGCCCGTCCCGCGCGACCTCGCGCGGCGACTCGAGATCGCGCAGGCGAGCGGCGTCGAGGTCACCGGCTTCGACGAGCGCGGCCCCGCGGCGCGCTCCGGCCTGCGGGTGGGAGACGTCGTGGTCGGGCTGGATGACAAGCCCGTCGCGAGCGTCGACGACATCCATCGCGCGCTGACGCGGCTCAAGTGGCCCATCGAGAGCGCGATGTCGCTCAAGGTGATTCGCGAAAGCCGCCTGGTCGATGTTGCGGTGACGCCCGCCGAAGCGATCCGATAGAGTAGCGGCTACGCCCTTCCGGCGGTCCGCGGCGCGCCCCGTCATGTAAACGGGGCCGCGTGCGTGGCCGGGCCTACGCGGCCAGGCCGTTTCTCGGAAAGGCGTTTACACCGGCTTTCGCCGTCAGCTACCGTTTGACCGGACTCCCCAATGCACGACTCCAAGCGTAGATCGTGGGGCCGCAGCAAGACGTACATCGTCGCTGGTGCCGCCGCAGCGGCGGCGCTCGCCGCGGGCCCCGTACTCGCGGGCGCGCCCGGCGGCGTTCGAGGAAAGCTCGCGGGGTGGGAAAAGCTCGTCCCGCAGGTCTATTCCGAGGCCGCGGGCGACTCGCACCGGTACACCTGGCGCGAGCCCTCGCCGACCGTGAAGAGCGAGTTTCGAAAGCTCTCGGCCAACGTGTCCAAAGACGTGTGCGTCGCGGCGTTCGGCCCGGGCGGCGCGGCCGCGCACGACCCCATCGCCGTGAAGGTGACGGGCGGCCGGGTCTCGCCGAGCACGCTGGTGCTCTCGCCCGGTTCGCGCATCAGCTTCAAGAACGACGACCCTTTTCCGCACCAGCTGTACGAGGTCACCGACTCGAAGTGGGCGCCGAACCCCACGGCGCCCGGTTCGACGCGCGAGTGGGCGGGCACCACGCCCGGTCTCCACGTGATTCGCGATCAGCTCTTCCCGAGCGTCGCGATGTACGTGCAGATCGACCCGGCGGCGGTCGAGGTCGGGGTCCCCGATCACGACGGCAACTTCTCGATCCCGGTCGCGCCGGGCGACTACACGCTCAAGGCCTTCTTCGAGGGCAAGCCGGTCGGTAAGCCGGTGGAGGGGGTGCACGTGGGCGCGGGCGGCCTCGACCTCAAGGAGCCGATGACCATGAGCGGCGCGGGCGGAGGCGAGACGAAATGATCCTCTCGAGGGTCTGGTACGTGCTCTTGGGCGCGGCGCTCGCCGTCGCTCTCTATGTCGTCTTCGTCGCGGTCGGGCAGTACAACCGCCAGACGACGCTCTCGCTCAAGGAGGGCCTCGCCTCCGACAGCCAGACGGTCGACTGGGCGCTCAAGATCGACGCGCGCCGCCGGCTCGACGCGCTCCTCGCGCCCGCCGTCGACTCGAACGTGCAGCAGGCGCTGGTCGCCGCCAACGGCGCCCCCGGCGGAAAGATCCCCGAGAAGGTGCGGTCCGACGCGCGCAAGGCGCTCGCGACCGCCAGCGATGGCGTTCCGGCCGACTGGCGCAACGACGCGCTCTTCGCCGTCGACCGCGACGGGCAGGTCGTCGCCCAGGTGGGCTACGACAGCGTCAACGGCAACGACGACTTCGAGCTCGGCGGGTACCCCGCGGTGAACGAGGCGCTCCACGGCTGGCTGCGCGACGACGTCTGGATGCTCGGCAGCAAGATGTACGTCGTGGTCGCGCGGCCGGTCGAGTACGACGCGACCCAGCGGCCGGCCGGCGCGGTCGTGGGCCTCAAGGAGGTCAACGCCAAGTTCGCCGAGGAGCTCGCGAAGCGAACGCGCACGAACGTCGCGTTCTTCGCCTCGGGGCAGCGCGTGGCGGGCGGCGTGGGGGTCGAGGGCTTCGACGCCGAGAAGCTCGACGCCGTCGGCGCCGACCTCAAGACGCTCGGCGACAAGGCCTACGGAGACTCGGGCCGCACCGAGGTGCGCATGCTCGCCGACGACCTCGGCTCGCTCTACGAGCGCCTGCCGGGCGACGTGTCCACGCTCGGCGGCGGCATCGCGGTCGTGCGCGGCAAGACCGTCCTCGCGGGGCCGATGAGCTTCCTCACCGGCGCCGACGACAAGGACAAGGCGAACGTGCCCTGGCCGCTCCTCGCCGGCGTCGTCGTGATCGCCGCGGCGATCGGCATCCTCTTCACGATCCTCGAGCACACGAACCCCCTGAAGGAGCTCGTGATGCAGGCCGACCGCCTCAAGACGGGCGTGATGGACGGGCTCCAGGTCGCGCGCTTCCGCGGCTCGTACCGGCTCGCCGCGCAGAGCCTCAACCAGGGCATGGAGAGATCGATCGAGAAGGCGGGCGGCGTCACGCGCAAGCCGGCCGACCTCGAGTCGATTCTCGGCCCGACCCCCGCGCAGCCCTCGATGAGCGCGTTCTCGTTCCCGCTGGCCGACGGCGCCGGCTCCGCGCCGTCCATCCCGAAGGTCCCGCCGTCCGCGCCGCAGTCGGCCCCGTTCTCGCCTCCGTTCTCGCCGCCCCTCTCGGCGGGCATGGTCTCGGCGCCGGCCGTCGGGTCGGGCCCGCGTCCGGTCCCCGCCGGCATCGCGAAGGAGACGCCGCCCATCGCGGTGCCCGTCGTCCCGCCGGCAGGCCGCCCCGCTCCTGCCCCCGCGGCGCGTCCCGCGCCTCCGCCGGCCGCCGGTCGTCCGGCCGGTGCCCCGCCGCCCAAGGCGGCGCCCGCCATGGCCGCCGCCCTCGCCGAGGAGCCAGACGAGGACGCCACGATGGTCGGCGCCGTCCCGGCCGAGCTCCTCGCCCAGGCAACCGGCGAGAATCGGGCCGCATCCGATGAGGCGTCCGAGTGGCTCTCGGTGTACGAAGACTTCGTTCGGACCAAGAAGCAGTGCGGAGAGCCCACCGACGGGCTCACCTTCGAGAAGTTTTCCCAGACCCTGAAGAAGAACCGCGACGCGCTCGTGCAGCGCCACGCCTGCAAGCGCGTCAAGTTCAGCGTTTACGTGAAAGAGGGCCGAGCATCGTTGAAGGCGACGCCGGTCCGCGAGTGAGCGGAGCTCCCAAGTGCTGCGAGACGTCGTCATCATCGGATCGGGCCCGGCCGGGCACACCGCCGCCATCTACGCGGCGCGCGCGAACCTGAAGCCCCTGCTCATCGAGGGGCTCGCCCGCGGCGGCATCCCGGGCGGCCAGCTCATGATCACCAACGACGTCGAGAACTACCCGGGCTTCCCCGAGAAGATCACCGGCCCCGACCTCATGAAGGCGTTCCGCGAGCAGTCGCTCGCGCAGGGCGTCGACATCCTCACGGATGATGCGAACCGCGTGGACCTGAGCCGCCGGCCCTTCACGGTGGGCCTGGGCGACGGCGCGACGGAGTATGAGGCGCGGTCGCTGATCATCGCGACGGGCGCGCAGGCCAAGTGGCTCGGGCTCGAGAGCGAGGCCGCCCTCCAGGGGCGCGGCGTCAGCGCGTGCGCGGTCTGCGACGGCGCCTTCTTCCGCAACCAGGACGTCGTCGTCATCGGCGGCGGCGACACCGCGATGGAGGAGGCGACGTACCTGTCCGGCCTCTGCCGTTCGGTCACCCTCATCCACCGCCGCTCCGAGTTCCGGGCCAGCCGCACGATGCAGGAGCGGGTGTTCGCGAACCCCAAGATCAAGGTCCTCTACGACTCGGTGGTGGACGAGGTGCTCGACGTCTCCAAGGGCGAGGTGACGGCCGTGCGCGTGCGGAACGCGAAGACGGGCGACTCCAAGCTGGTCCCGTGCACGGGGTTCTTCGTCGCCATCGGCCACACGCCGAACACCGACCTTTTCCAGGGCCAGCTCGACCTCCACGACAACGGCTACATCAAGACCCGCCCGGGCAGCACGTACACGAACGTGCCCGGCGTCTTCGCCTGCGGCGACGTGCAAGACTTCACGTACCGGCAAGCGGTGACGGCGGCGGGAAGCGGCTGCATGGCGGCCCTCGACGCCGAGCGCTGGCTCGCGATGAACGACCCGCACTGAAGGCGCACTTCTCGCGCCCTCGCGGCGCACTTCTCTCCCATTTGACGGGCGCGCCGTCGTAGTCTCTCGGGTGCCGTGTCCGCCATGCCGCTCGCCCCCCCGGACGCGCCGATGACCGAGCGCGAGGAGCAGCTCGCTCGGGTGCCGTTCTTCAACGGCCTGACGCGCGAGGCGCTCGCGCTCATCGCCCGCGCGACCACCGAGGAGTCGCACGCCACGGGGACGAAAATATTTCAGTACGGGGACCCGGGCGACAAGCTCTTCATCCTGCTCGAGGGCAAGGTCCGCATCTCGCGCGAGGTCGCCGGGATGGGAGAAGAGGCGCTCGCCGTCCTCGGGCCCGGCGAGGTGTTCGGCGAGATGTCGCTCATCGACGAGGCTCCGCGCTCGGCCGACGCGCGCGTGCACGAGCGCTGCCGGCTGCTCGTCATCACGAAAGAGAGCTTCGACGACCTGCTGTTCCTCCACAAGGACCTGGCCTTCGAGGTCCTCTGGAACTGCGTGCGCATCCTCTCGGCGCGCCTCCGCGAGACGAACGAGAAGCTGACGTTCCTGACGACGAGCGGGAAGTTCTGAGCGTGGGCGCGCGCGCGAGATACGGCCTGCACGCAGCCTTCGCCGCCGCGCTGATCGCGTGCGGGGGCGCGGGCGCCGGCGCGCCGCCCTCGCAGGCGCCGAACGGGGGGCCGCCGAGCGCGGAGAGCGGCACGCCGCAAGGCGGGGCCCCCGCGCCGGGCGCGCCGACCGGGCCGGGGGCGTCGACCGCGACCGTGCCCGTCGGGCCGTCTCCGTCGCTGGAGATGAAGCCCATCGTGCCGACCGCCATGGGCGACGATCTCCGCGCGCTCGGCCTCGACGCGAAGAGCCTGCCGCCCATCGAGAAGCTCGAGCCCCGGGCGCTCCGCGGCGTGATGAAGCTCATCGCGCGGTCCCTGGGCCTCAAGTGCGGCGACTGCCACCAGCAAGGCGACTTCGCGGCGCCCACGCGCCGGAAGAAGATCGCCGCGCACATGTGGGACGAGTTCGCGGCCAAGCTCGCGTTCGCCGACGGGGCGCAGCCGCCCGGCGACGCGGCCCTCTTTTGCGACTCGTGCCATCAGGGGCGCATCGAGCTCCTCGATCGCTCCGACAAGAAGCTCCTGAGCAAGTGGATGGACGAGAACTTCGTCGCGAAGCTCACTGGCAAGCCAGACGCGTCCGGCGCCCCGGGCTCCCCAGGTGGAAAGCCTGTGGAGTGCGAGACCTGCCATGTGGACATGGACATGCGTTTCCTTGCCAAATGGGGGCAATAATCCGGGCCCTGCCGCCGTTCGTACGAGTTTCACCCGCCTCTTTCTTGACGATAGAACGCGCGTTCAGGTAGCGTTGCTACCTACGATGCAAGGCCTGACCCAGCGGCAGCAGATGGTCCTCGACTTCATCCGGCAGTCGATTCACGACCGCGGGTATCCGCCAACCCTCCGCGAAATCGGAGCGCGCATGGGCATCCGTTCGACGAACGGCGTCAACGACCACCTCCGAGCGCTCGAGCGGAAGGGGTACTTGACGCGCGAAGACATGAAGTCGCGCGCCCTGCGGCCCACGGGCCTCGGGTCCCCCGCGCTGGGCGAAGACGGCGTGCCCGCCGAGCCTGCGAACGACGTCGACCTGGTCGAGGTGCAGGTGCTCGGCCGCGTCGCGGCGGGCCTTCCGCTGCTCGCCGAAGAGCACGTCATCGACACCGTCCGCGTCGACCGCACCTTGCTGAAGGGCGGCCGCGAGGTGTTCGGGCTCCGGGTGCACGGCGACTCGATGATCGAGGCCGGCATCCTGAACGGCGACTACATCTTCGTGAAGAAGCAGCTCACGGCGACCCGCGGCGAGATTGTCGTCGCCCTCATCGGCGACGAAGCGACGGTGAAGTACTACTTCCCCGAGAAGGATCACGTGCGCTTCCAGCCGGCGAACAAGAACATGGCGCCCATCTACGTCCGCTCCGGCGATTTCAAGCCCACGATGCTCCTCGGCGTCGTGGTGGGCGTCTACCGCCGCCTCTGAAACCGCCTTGACCCCAAGTTCGGCCAGCAGATACGGTCGGTAAGGCATGCGCAGCCTGATTGTCGGGGCGTTCAGCGCGGCATGGGCCGCTAGCCTCGCCGGGTGCGGCGGCGTCCAGTACGCCATCGAGGTCAACTCCGCCTCGTCGCGCGTCGAAGAGGCCAAGGCCCTCGGCGCCGACCAGCTCGCGCCGTACGAGTACTACTACGCGAAGGAGCACCTCCAGCAGGCGCAGGTCGAGGCGTCCGAGGCCAGCTACTCCGACGCGGTCACGCTCGCGCAGGAGGCGGAGGACCACGCCAACACCGCCATCGCGCTGACGCAGAAGGCGCTGCGCAGCCGGCCATGACGAGTCGCGCCGACCGCCGCGCTGCGTTGCTGCTGGCCGTCGTCGCCGCGGCGAGCGGCTGCTCGCAGGGGCCCGCGCTCCGCGGGCGCATCGCGGGGCTCTCGACGACCGTGGCCGACGCGGAGAAGAACGGCGCAATGACCTGCGCGCCGCGCGAGCTCGCGATCGCGAAGTCTCAGCTCGAGTTCGCGACCATCGACCTGAACCAGGGTCAGATGTCGAACGCCATGGCGCACCTCGCCAAGGCCGAGCCCAACGCGCAGGCCGCGTACGCGCTCAGCCCCGCCGACCGCTGCACCTCGCGCGAGTTCATCGAGGTCGAGAAGCCCCCGGGCGACACCGACGGCGACGGCATCCCCGACAACGTCGATCAATGCATCCTCGAGCCCGAAGACCGCGACGGGTACCTCGACGACGACGGCTGTCCCGACGTGGACAACGACGGCGACGGCATCCCCGACAGCAAGGACCAGTGCCCGAACGAGCCCGAAGACTTCGACGGATACAAGGACGACGACGGCTGCCCCGACCCCGACAACGACGGCGACGGGGTGCCCGACGTCGACGACTTCTGCCCGAACACGCCCGGCATTCCGGGCGGCGACAAGCCGGGCTGCCCGCGCAAAAGCTCGCTCATCGTCGTGACGGACAAAGAGATCCGCATCACGCAGCAGATTCAATTCGAGTTCAACAAGGCCGTCATCAAGCCGGGCATCAGCTACAAGATCCTCGACGAGGTCGCCGAGGTCCTGACGGACAATCCGAAGATCAGCCTCGAGGTGCAGGGCCACACCGACAACGTCGGTGCCGACGGGTACAACATGCATCTGTCGCAGGCGCGCGCCGACGCAGTGCGTGCGTATCTCGTGGCCCACGGGGTCACGCCGGATCGTCTCGTGTCCAAGGGCTACGGCTTCCACCAGCCCCTCGTGCCGAACAACAGCGACGCGAACCGCGCTCTCAATCGGCGCGTTCAGTTCATTCGGACCGAGGCCGCGCCGCCGCAAACCGCTCCGCCGCTTTGAGGCCGGAGCGATCGGCGCGATCGGGGGCCTGATCGGGGCCCTGCAGCCACGCGCCCATACGCGTCTCCAGGGCCGATTAGCCCTCGACTGGGCCTTGACCTGCTCTATGCTCGCGCGCGCCGGAGGAACCCGACGTGCAAGGAATCGTGCTCACCGCCGCGGCTCGGCGCCGTATTTCGTGGCTGTTTTTCGTGGTCGTCGCCGTCGTCGCGTTCGTCGGCGCGGCGCCCACCAGCGCCTTCGCCGCGGATCCGAACGTCGAGGCGGCCGCCAAGGCCCTCCAGAAGAAGGCGATTGAGGAGGACAACCTCAACGTCAACTACGCTGGAGCGGTCAAGAAGCTGCAGTCTGCCATCGCGAAATGCGACGGGGACAAATGCGATTCTGCGCTGAAGGCGGCCCTCTACCGCGATCTCGGCGCCATGCAGATTCTTGAATGGCAGCGTCGACGACGGCAAGGCGAGCTTCGGCCAGGCCCTCGGCTTCGACGCGACCATCGAGCTCGATCCGGCGTACAAGAACCCGCAGCTCGAGAGCGTCTTCTCCGACGTGAAGAAGAAGGGCGGCGGGGGCGGCGGGGCGCCCGTGAAGGCGGGCCCGCAGCCGACCGGCGACTTCACGCACACGCCGGCCCCCGAAGGCCTCGTGCGCACTCCGTTGCCCATCTACGTCGAGTACTCGGGCAGCGAGGAACTCACCAAGGTGGTGGTGAAGTACAAGGGCTTCGGGATGGCCGACTGGAAGTCCCTGGAGCTCAAGAAGGGCGACAGCGGCTTCGGCGAGATGATCCCCTGCAAGGACGCGACGCAGGGGCTCATGCAGTATTACATCCAGGGCTTCAACGGCTCGAACGACGCGGTCGCCGCGGGCGGCACCCGGGCCAAGCCGTACAGCGTCCCCATCAACGCGCAGATTGCCGGGCCCGCGCCGAGCCTCCCCGGTGAGGAGCCGCCCGCGCAGTGCGCCGACTCGGGCGAGTGCCCGCCTGACTTCCCCGGCTGCAACGGCGGCAAGAAGAAGGCCGGCGACGACTGCGCCAAGGACGACGAGTGCGACAGCAACTCGTGCACCGACGACAAGTGCGCCGACAAGAAGGGCACCGGCGACGACTGCTCGAAGGACGACGAGTGCACGAGCGGCGTCTGCTCGAGCGGCAAGTGCGCCGGCAAGAAGAGCGAAGGCGACGAGTGCGACTCGGACGACGAGTGCGACAGCGACAAGTGCACCGACAGCAAGTGCGCCGCGGGCGGGTCGTCGGGCGGGAAGTTCAAGCGCATCTGGATCGGGGCGGCCGTCGCGCTCGACCTCTACTTCATCCCGGGCGCGAGCAACGTGTGCCACGTCAACTCGGATGGCTCGTCGGCCAGCGGCTACACCTGCGCCGATCCGAGCAGCGGAGCCACGTTCCCGCAGAGCGGGATCACGACCCCCCAGAAGGTGGCTGCGACCGACGTCAACAGCGCGATCACCGGCAACGACGACCAGGTCATCGGCGGCATCCCGAAGCACCTCACCAACATCCGGATCATGGCGAGCTTCGACTACGCGTTCAGCCAGAACTTCCTGCTCGGCGTCCGGGCCGGCTACGTGACCGGCGGAGCGCCCAGCGCGGTGTCCTCGTTCCCGCCGATCCACCTCGAGGCGCGCGGCACGCTCCTCCTCGGCAAGGACGCCCTCACGAAGACGGGCATCGTGCCCGAGCTCTTCCTGGGCGTGGGCGCCGGCGAATACGACGCCTCCGTGCAGGTCAGCGTCGACGAGTCGTATCAGGGCGCGAAGTTCCCGACCCCCTTCACCGCAACCCAGAAGGAAAACGCGTGGGCCGTCGGCGGCCCGCTCTTCTTCGATGTCGGCGCAGGGCTTCGCTTCAACCTGTCGCCCGGGGCCGCCATCGTCGGCGCGCTCAAGTTCGAGGCCGCGGTCGGTGGGGCCGTGTTCCTCGCGGGCATCGCGCCAGAGATCGGCATCCAGTTCGGCCTCTGATCGCAGCGCGGCCTGCGCTCGCCGTGGCGCTGCTGCGCCGGCGCCACGGCGACTCCATGACTTGCCAGCGGCCCGGGCCTGCGGATTTCCCCGCGCCGCGCGATGGTTCGCGCGGGCCCGGAGCGTGCCTTCTCCAGCTCCCGGGGGAACGAGAAGGCATGTCAGCAGCACGGAAGCCGGTGGCGGTGGCGCCCCTCGAGGTCGCCACTCCCTGGCGTCAGAGACCGGGGTTTCTCCGCGCGCTGGAGGCGGCCCGGCGCAAGCTCGGAGGCCGGTCGATGAACCCGTCCGAGCGCCTTCCCGGCGTGCTCGTGGAGGTCGCGCTGAGCGACGGCGTCCGCCACGCCGGGGTGCTCCTCTGGTCGACGGGCCGCACGTGCGACATTTGGTGCGACGACGGACTCGCCCGGCGCGCGCGCTCGGCGGCGGTGTTGCCGCGGCGCGGCCCCGCGCCGGAGTCTCTCGTGCGGGTGGAGGCCGAGGTCCGGATGTTCGCCTCGATGAACGAGGGCGACCGGGTCCGCTGGGAGCGTACGACGGGCCTCGCCGAGGGGCGCATCGTCGAGAAGTGCCGCTACGGGGCCATCGTCGTGACGCGCGGCGGCAAGGTCATCGCGGTCGGCTTCCGAAAGCTGTGGCCCGCGGGCACGGACGTCCGCGCCTGACGGCTTCTTTCCGGAGTTTGACACGAAAGGCGGGCGGCCCCATCGTCGGTCGATGCCCTTCGTGTCCAAGCTCCTGTCGGTCTTCACGCGTGCGGCCGTAAAGACCGAAGGCGCCAAGGCGGCGGACCTGAAGCCGGCGGCCTCCGCGGGACCGTCGCCGCGGCGCCTCCGCATCGCGCGCGTCGACCACGAGACGCAAGACGCGGTGAGCCTCGTGATGGAGGACCCGACCGGCGCGCCCATCCACTTCGCGCCCGGGCAGTTCTTCACGCTGCACGTCTCGGTCGGCGGCGAGATCGTCAAGCGCGCGTACTCGGCCTCGAGCAGCGCGCTCGACTCGTCGCGCGTGGCGGTCACCGTGAAGCGCGTGGCCGACGGGCGGCTCTCGCGGCACCTCGTGGGGCACGTGCACGTAGGGGATCCGGTGGATGTGCTCGGTCCCTCGGGCTCGTTCACGCCCGGGCCCGGCCGGGGCCCGCGCCTCCTCGTGCTCGTCGGCGGCGGCAGCGGCATCACGCCGCTCGCGTCCATCACGCGCACGCTGCTGGCCTCGGAGCCCGAGACGCGCATCGCGCTCGTCTACGGCAACCGCTCGCACGAGGAGATCATCTTCCGAGACGTGCTCGCCGCGCTCGCCACGGAGCACGGACCGGCCGGGCGCTTCGTCGTCCGGCATGTCCTCCAGCAGCCGCCGAGCGGGTGGAGCGGCGGCGAGGGCCTGCTCGACGGTGCGGCCCTCGGCCGCGAGCTCGACGCGCTGGGAGACGCCGGCCTCTCGGAGGCCGAGTACTTCCTCTGCGGCCCGGGCCCCATGATGGCCGCGGCCCGCGAGTGCCTCGAGGCACGCGGGGTCCCTGCGGGCCGCATCCGCGAGGAGAAGTTCGTCTCCGCGCACGCGAAGCCCGCCGCGCCGGGCGCGTCTTCGCACGCGGTCACGCTCCTCATGCGCGACGGCGAGCGGAGCATCGTGGTGCAGCCTGGCCGCACCGTGCTCGAGACCGCGCTCGACGCGGGGATCGACATGCCGTTCTCGTGCGCCGTGGGGGGCTGCGGTACGTGCCGCGTGAGCCTCAAGGCCGGCTCGGTCGCGATGGACGAGCCGAACTGCCTCTCCCGCGAGGAGCGCGCCTCGGGGTACGTGCTGGCGTGCGTGTCCAGGCCGACCGCACCGTGCACGCTGGAGGTTCCCTAATTTTGCCCCTAGTTTGGGAGCATCCCGGCGCGGTCGGGCGCCCTCGGCCGAAGGTCGGACGCGTTCAGACCGGGTCGGTCTCGGGGATCCCGTCGTCGAGGATGCCGCGCATGCGCTTCTCGATCAGGCCCTTCGTCTTCGAGTGCGTGAGGATGTAAAAGCGGTTGCCGACGACGGCGTCGTGGACCTTGTCGGCCACGACCTCCGCGGGGATGCCCGCCGCCACCGCCGCCCGGATGGCGCCCGCGCCGAGCCCGTCGGCCTTCGGGGAGGCAGCCGCCCCGGGGCGGTTGCGCTCGGAGGTGGAGATCTTCGTCCTCACCCACGCGGGGCACAGCACGCTCACGCGGACCTTGCCCAGGGCCCCCCCGAGCTCGTGGTGCAGGCACTCGCTCAGCGCGACGACCGCGTGCTTGCTCACGCAGTACGGACCCATGCCCGGCACGGTGAGCATGCCGGCGATCGAGGCGGTGTTCACCACATGCCCTTCGCCCTGCTCGACGAGCCGCGGCACGAAGGCGCGCACGCCGTGGATGACGCCCCAGAGGTTCACCCCGAGCGTCCACTCCCAGTCGGCCTGCGAGAGCTGCCACGACCGGCCCGCCGTGCTCCCCACTCCCGCGTTGTTGCAGACGAGGTGCGCCGTGCCGAACGCGTCGAACGTGCGCCGCGCGAGGGCCTCGACCTCCTCCCAGCGCGAGACGTCGGTGCGCACCGCGAGCACCTCGGTCCCCGTCGCCGCGAGCGCGGCCCGCGCCTCGGCGAGGGGCCCGTCCTCGACGTCCGCCAGGACGATCTTCATCCCCTCGCGCGCGAACCGCCCGGCCATCGCCCGCCCGATTCCGCTCGCACCGCCCGTGACGACCGCGACCTTACCCTTCAGCTCTCGCATCTGGTCCTCCAGCTAGCTGACGCCGGCTACAGGCTACAGACTACCGGCTACGGTCCGAGGAGAATGCGCCGGGCGCGCCCGACCGGGAGGCGTGTTCTACCGGGTCAGGCGCTCGACGAGCTCTCGCACCTCGGGGAAGCGCGCGACCAGGTCGGCGCGCTGCGGCATTTCGAAATCGGCGAACTCGAAGCCGGGCGCCACGGTGCACCCGCAGAGGGCGTACCGGCTCCCCACCGGCACCGCGGCCTGCCAGACGCCGGCCGGGACGACGAGCTGCGGGCGCTCGCCGCGGCCAAGGTCGCGCCCGAGGCGCGTGACGCAATGGGCGCCGTCGTCCTGGAGCGTGTAAATCTCGACCGCGTCGCCGTCGTAGTGGTGCCACACCTCGTCCGACTTCACGCGGTGCAGCGCCGAGAAGCTCCCCGCCGGCAAGAGGAAATAGATGGCGGTGGAGGCCGCGCGCGACCCCTGCGGCGCGCCCACGGCGACCGGCGCGCGGAACGTCTCGCGGTAGTAGCCGCCCTCCGGGTGCGGAGTGAGCCCGAGCGCCCCCACCACGGCCCGTGCGTCGTCGTTCACGGCCCCATTCTGGTCACGGGATGCCGTAGACGAGCAAGCGACATTCGATCGACCCGTTGAAGAGGATCCACCACTTGTCGGGCTCCCGCCGCATCGCCCGGCCGATGGCGGGCGTGCCCGCGAGGAGGGCGACCGTGTGCCCGTGCAGCGCGCGGAAGGACTTGCCGAGGGCCTCGAAGAGCTCCCGGTCGGCGTCGAGGCGCTCGCCGTACGGCGGGTTGGTCACGACGACGCCCGGCGGCGACAGCGGCGCGACGGCCCGCGCGTCCGCGAGCTCGAAGTCCACGTCGACGCCCGCGTCGCGCGCGTTCGCGCGGGCCCGATCGAGCGCGTCCGGGTCGCTGTCGCACGCGCGCACCGGCGGCCCGGCCGGCAGGCGCGCCGCCCGGGTTTGCTCGCGGAGGCGCCGCACGATCGCGCGCGCCGCTTCGTCGTGGTCGGCCCAGCGCTCGAAGCCGAAACGCGCGCGGTGGAGGCCGGGCGCGATTCGCCGCGCCCAGGCGGCCGCCTCGATGGCGATCGTTCCCGAGCCGCACATGGGGTCGAGGAGCGGCTGCTCGCGGTCCCAGCCCGACAGCCGCACGACCGCCGCGGCGAGGTTCTCCCGCAGCGGCGCCGTGCCGCCGCGCGCTCGCCACCCGCGCTCGTGCAGGGACGCGCCGCCGACGTCGAGGTACAGCGTGGCGCGGTCGCGCGCGAGGTGCACGGAGACCCCGACGTCGGGGTTCTCGCGGTTCACCGAGGGGCGCGCGCCGAGCTGGTCGCGCAGGCGATCGACGATCGCGTCCTTGGTCTTCTGCGCGAGGAACTGCGAGTGCGTGACCTGGCTCGAGCGCGTGGTCGCGCGCACGGCGAGGGTGGTGCGCGAGGTCATCCACGCGGTCCAGTCGACGGCCCGGGCCCCTTCGTAGAGCGCATCCGGACCGGGCGCCTCGAACGACGCCACCTCGAGCAGCACCCTCGCGGCGACGCGAGACCACAGGCATGCGCGCGCGGCGTCCTGCATCCCGCCCTCGAAGTGCACGCCGCCGCGGTCGGCGCGGACGCCGGGAACGCGGAGCTCCTTCAGCTCGTCGCGGAGGGCGGGCTCGGTGCCTTTGGCGGAGGTGGCGAAGAAGCGCACGGGCGAAAACGCGTCTTACCTTAGCGGGGAGTGGCCCGAACCAGAAAAGCCGAGCTCGTCGAGGCGCGCGCGCTGTCGCCGTCGGTGCGCGGGCTGCGCTTCCGCGCGGTCGACGGGCGACCGATCGGCCACGCCGCGGGGCAGTACCTCGACCTGGTCGTCCCCACGCGGCGCGGGCTGCCGTTCCGCCGCTCGTACTCCCTCGCGTCGGCGCCCGACCCGGGGGATCCGGGGGCGTTCGAGGTGGCCGTGACGCGCGTGGAGGGCGGGCCGACGTCCGAGGCGCTGCACGAACTGCCGCTCGGGGCCGCGGTCGAGTTCGAGGGGCCGCGGGGCACGTTCGTGCGGCGCGACGACGATCGCGCTCACCCTGCGCTGTTCGTGGCCGCGGGCACCGGGCTCGCGCCGATCCGCGCGATGCTTTCGGAGGAGGTCGCGCACCCGAGCGGGCCGCCGCTCGTCCTGCTCTTCGGGTGCCGCACGCCGGCCGACCTGCTGTGGGGAGACGAGCTCCGCGGCTGGCAGGCGCGCTGCCGGCGGTTCGACCTCGAGGTGACGCTGTCGCGGCCGACCCCCGACTGGGCGGGGCTGACCGGCTACGTGCAGCGTCACGTGGTCGCGCGCGCCAGGGCGTTGACCGCGCCGCGCGTGTACGTGTGCGGCCTGAGCGCGATGGTCGACGCGGTCAACGCGCTCCTCGAGCGCGAAGGCCTCCCGCGCGCCGACCTGCGCTACGAGACGTACGACTGACGCGCCCCCAGCCCGGCGTGGAACTCCTTGATACGCCGGATGATGTGCGGGAGCGAGAGCATGAAGGTCATGTGCCCGCCGCGAATCCAGTCGATGGGCGGCCGCCCCCACGCGCGCCACTGCTCGTCGACCTGGGGCGCGGTGACGTACGCGTCGTCGCGGGCCATGATCCAGAGCTGCCGGTCGGCGGACAGGCGCGCGCGCAGCGTCTCGAGCCCCAGCTTGTCGAAGATGCGCTTGCGCTCCGCGCGATCGAGGCCGAACCGCTCGAGGTCGGCCTTCACCCGCCAGAAGATGGGCGCGTTCTCGATGGCGTCGGCGAGCTGGAGGTGCCCGACGATGGGCACCACGTAGTCGGGCGTGGGCTCGAGGCACGCCAGGATCATCGCGATCGACGCCCCCATGCTGAAGCCCGTGACCCCCACCTCGACGTAGCCCTCCTGCCGCAGCCAGGCGACCAGGGAGCGCACGTCGATCACCGACTGGCGCACCGCCTCGACCGATCGCACGAGGTCGCCGCTCCAGAAGAACTCGCCGTGAAACAGCGCGCTCCGCGGGTTGCGGCTACCGTGGAAGGGAAGCTGGACGTAGAGGACGTCCGCGTCGAGGGCGTCGTGCAGGAACGGAAGGAAGAAGAACTGCTCCGGCCAGGGGCCCGGCTCCAGCCAGCCGTGCACGTAGACGAGCGCGCGGCGGCGCGGGCCGCTCTTCGGGTGCATCCAGCGCGCGGAGGCGAGCTTGTTCCGGGCGTACTCGCGGTCGTGGCGCCCCTGGTACCGCGGGCAAATCGGCACGTGCTCGCTCGGCCACTCGAGGATTTCGAGGGTGCGCTCGCGCCCGGCGGGGAGGACCGCGCGCCTTCGCCGGACGAGCGTGGGGGCCGGGGGCCGCGGGAAGAGGACGGCGCAGTCGGCCCCGTAGTAAGGCTCGAGGTCGCCGGCGGTGTTGTGCCTGGCGCGGCGGACGTGCAGACCGTGCGAGAGGTGGCCCACGAGTCGATTGATGTTCCAGCCGACGGGGGCCATTCCTCGTGCGGGACATGCAAGACCGCATCCGGCCCGTCAGCCCATCCGGGGCAGCGGCTGTGCGTGCTATGAACGCCGCGTGTCCGTCGCCCTCTTCATCCGTCATGGCAAGGCATCGGCGTTCGCCGGCACCGACTACGACCAGCTCTCGCCGCCCGGCGTCGAGCAGTCCGAGGCGCTCGGCGCGTGGTTCGCCGAGCAGCCGCTCGCGGTCGACGCCGTCTTCGTCGGCCCGCGCAAGCGCCACGCGCAGACGCACGAGGCGGTCGTGCGCGTGCTCGCCGCGCACGGCAAGAGCCTGCCCGACCCCACGTTCCTGCCGGAGCTCGACGAGCACGACGGCCTCTCGCTCGTCTTCAAGATGCTGCCGGCCCTCGCCGCCGAGGACCCGTCGCTCCGCGCGATCGTCGAGCGCACCGCCCGCGGCGAGCCGGCGTCGCCCGACGAGGTCCTCGCCGCCTTCAAGCGCGTCACCCGCAAGTGGGTGCGCGGCGAGGTCGGTCACGGCGAGGTCGAGTCGTGGGGCGACTTCCGCGCGCGCATCGGCCGCGCGATGGCCCACATCGCGGGGCTCGGCCGCCGCAAGACGGCGCTGGTCTTCACGTCCGCCGGCGCGGTGGCCTCCGCCGTCGGCAGCGCCCTCGGCCTCGCCGACGAAGAGCGCGTCCTCGACCTGAGCTGGTCGATCTACAACGGCTCCGTCAGCGAGCTCGATTTCACCGGCGACCGGTGGGGCCTTCGCAGCTTCAACACCACCGCGCATCTCCGCGACCGGCGGCTCATCACGTCGGTGTGAAATCTGCGGTAACGTGGCTCGGCATGCCGAGCCTCCTCGACCAGCCGTCCGCCGTACGCACCGACTCGACCTTCGACGCGGAGGCGCTGGCCGCCTGGCTCCGCGCGCGGGACGCCGGGCTGTCCGGCGCGCCGGAGCTCCTGCAGTTCGGGCGCGGCTACTCGAACCTGACGTACCTCGTGCGCTTCGGCGATCGCGAGCTCGTGGTGCGCCGCGCGCCCCCGCACATCCAGATCAAGAGCGCGCACGACATGGGGCGGGAGTTTCGCATCCTGAGCGCCCTGGCGCCGGTCTGGCCGAAGGTCCCGCGCACGGTGGCCTACTGCGAGGACGCCTCGGTCATCGGCACGCCCTTCTACGTGATGGAGCGCGTCCCGGGCGTGATCCTCCGCGCGCGCGTGCCCGACCCCGCGTCGCTCGACGCTCCCACGCTGCACCGCGCCGCGACGGCCACGTGCGACACGCTCGCCGAGATCCACAACCTCGACTGGCGCGCCGCCGGCCTCGGGGAGCTCGGCAAGCCCGAGGGGTACGTGGAGCGGCAAGTGAAGGGCTGGGCCGAGCGCTACCGCAAGGCGCAGACCGACGAGGTGCCGACCGTCGAGCGCCTCGGCGCGTGGCTCGACGAGCACAAGCCCGGCGAGAGCGGCGCGACGCTCGTGCACAACGACTTCAAGTACGACAACGTCATCCTGGCGCCGGACCTGTCGCGCGTCGTCGCGGTGCTCGACTGGGAGATGGCGACCATCGGGGACCCGCTGATGGATTTCGGGACCGCTCTCGGATACTGGGTCCAGGAAGACGACCCGCCGGCCTTCCAGGTGATGGCGTTCGGCCCGACGAACCGCCCCGGGAACCTCACGCGGCTCGAGTTCGTGGAGCGCTGGTCGCGGGCCACCGGCCGCGACGCGTCGAACGTGCTCTTTTACTACGCGTTCGCGCTGTTCAAGCTCGCGGTCGTCGCGCAGCAGCTCTACAAGCGGTACGTCGACGGCCTCACGAAGGAAGACCGCTACGCCGCGATGCTCATGGGCGTGCAGGCCGTGACCGCGGGCGCGCTGATGGCGGTCGACAAGGGCCGCATCGACCGGCTCGGCGAGTAGCCCCGGCTCTCGTTACCAGGTGTCGCGCGCCTGCCGCTGGCGCCGCTGCGCGAGCTGCTGCCAGCGCGCGTAGTCGTCGAGCCGCACCCGCCCGCTCATGAAAATCCGGAGGAGCAGCGCGCCTCCCACGAAGCCCCCGACGTGCGCGAGGAAGGCGACGCCGCCCTGCGACTGCGTCGTGAGCGCGCTGAAGAGGTTCACCGCGAAGAAGAGCAGGATGACGAACCAGGCCGGGAGCTCCCAGGTGAGGCCCCAGATGATCCATCCCCAGATCGGCAGGGGGTTGAGCACCTTGATGGGCGACCGCGGGTAGAGGAAGCAGTACGCCGCGAGCACCGCGGAGATCGCTCCGGACGCGCCGACCATGGGTACGTGCGAGGACGGATCGGCCAAGGTCTGCGCGGCCGCCGCGCAGA
This sequence comes from uncultured delta proteobacterium, assembly GCA_963797395.1. Taxonomy (GTDB): domain Bacteria; phylum Myxococcota_A; class Polyangia; order Polyangiales; family Polyangiaceae; genus Palsa-1150. The sequence goes on along the minus strand of CAWCPA010000003.1, from coordinate 639,818 downwards.
CGCCGCCAAGGAGATAGAACACGAGGTACCGGATGTGCCCCATCGCGTCCTCGACGTTGTCGCCGAAGATCCAGAGGAAGAGCATGTTCCCGGCGAGGTGCAGCAGGTTCGCCGGGTCGTGCATGAACATGCTCGTGAACACCGTCACGAGCTCGTTCTGCGGGTCGTGGAAGAAGCGCGACGGGACGAGCCCGTACACGTAGACGAGGCGCTCCGGATCGACCCCTTGCGTGATGAGGGAGTGCTCGAGGTAGAAGCCGACGACGTTCGCGAGGATCAGCCCGTAATTGATGAACGGGAAGGTCCGGGTCGGCAGCCTGTCGTACAGCGGGAGCACGCCGGGGACTCTGCCACGAAAAGGGGCCTCGGGCGCTCAGAACGACCAGCCCACCTGCAGCAAGAGGCGCGGCACCACGCGGCCCACGCCGGCCATCTCGATGTACTCGATGCCCGCGCCGACGCCGGCCGTGACGCCGACGGGCAAGACCTCTTGCCACCCGACGTCGAGCGCGACGCCCCAGTACGGCTGGATCCGCGACGCGTCGCCGACCGTGGCCTGGCTCGTCCCGCCGAGGAGCAGCGCCGGGCCGATGAACGGGCCGCGAAGGGCGCGCGCCCAGTCCCACCAGTAGTGATACCCGAGCTCGACCCCGATCCCCGCGGACGTCGCCGTGGCGAAGCCGAGCCCCTCGGAGAGCACGTCGCCTCCGCCGCCGCGGTCGACGTGCCCGAGGAGCAGGTTCGGCGACACGAACAGCGAGTGGTGGGGCAGGAGCTGGTACTCCAGGTTCGCGCTCACGCGACCCCAGAACAGACCGAGCGGGTTCAACGTGACGGCGAGCGGCCGCGCGGGAGGGGGCTCGGAGTAGATTGCGTCGTCGGTGCGCTCGACCCGGCGCGGGCGAGGCGCGACGGCACGCGGCGGCGGGCGCGGGGGCGCCGCCGTTCGTCGCGGCGCGCTGCGCGCGGGGCCTCCCGCGTCGGGCGGGGCGGGCGGGGGAGGGAGCGCGGGCGCGCTGTTCGAGTCGTCGATTGGCGGCGGGGGAGGGGGAGGGAGCTGCGGCTGGGCGAGGCCGCGGCCCTCGCACGCGAGGATGGCGGCGAGCGCGACGATCTCCCACCGCTTCCCCATCGCGGGGGCGATTGTAGCCGACTCACCCGTCGCGAAGCAGCGCCGTCACGTCGCCGAACGCCGTGGTGCACGGCGGCCCTGGCGCGAACTCGTAGTGCGCGACCTTCCCCGCCTCGAGCGCCGCGAGGGTGGCCGAGCGCGTGCCGTAGACGGGCGTGTGCACGCAGATCGCCTGGAGCTTCTGCTGCGTCGCTCGGTCCATCCAGGCGGGGGGCGGGGGCAGCTCTTCGAGGGCGGGCACCGCGTGGTCGCCCAGCATCGCCCGGAGCGCGGGCGCGAGCTCGGCCCAGGGCTTCGCGAGGTGCGGGCGCGCCAGCGCCTCGGCGCGCCGGACCTTCGGCAGCGGCGTGCCGAGCGTGTCGTTCGCGAGCACGTGCAGCCCCGCGTCGAGCGGCGCGACGCGGATGCGCGCCTCGCCCGCGCGCGCGGCGGCCACGCGCAGCGCGCCCGCGTCGCCGAAGAGCAGGTTGAAGGGGTTGAACTCGCGCGCGTCGAGCTCCGCCAGGTACGCCTCCACCGCGCTCGTGCCGCCCACGGCCCCGGCCTGCAGCGCGCGCACCACGACCTCGCCGCGTGACCGGCGCGCGGGCTCCGGCGGGCCGAGCGTGCGCTGGTTCGTGAGGCCGGCGAAGAAGCCGCTCGCCGTGAAGCCCATCCACGTGCCGCCGCGCTCGGCGTCGCGCCCGCCGGCGATCACCGGCGACGCCGCGAGACGGCCCGCCGGGACCGAGGGCCGCGCGTAGTACTCGTCGCGGTTGGCCGCGACCACGAGCGGCAGGTCGGCGTGCTGCCCGAACGAGACCAGGATGACGCACATGCTTCGGCGCGCGCGCGGGGGGCTAGAAGGGCTCAGCCCGCGTCGCGCGGGCCCGACGGCGGATCCTTGGGGCCGGGCGACTTCTCGCCCTCGGCGGTCCCCTTGTCGGACGCGCGGTCGCGCCGCCCGAGGATCTCCCGCTCGAAGCCCCGCTCGACCGTCTTCGCGACGTTCTCGAACGACCGGCCGACCTCGCGCGCGCTCTCCTTCATGACCTCTTCGAGGCCGCCCTTCGGGAGCCGCGAGATGGTGGTGCGCGCCGCGCGGAAGAGCAGCCCAAGGCCTTTTCGCACGTCGGTAAACGGGTTCGGGCGGTCGTCGCTCATCGCTTTTCAGCATGCGCACGTTCCGCGAGCCTGTCGAGGGAGACCGGCTCAGGCGCTCGACGCCTTGCGGCTCGCCGGCCGGTTCGACGGGGCCCGCCAGGCGGTGCACCGGTTGCGGCCCGAGCGCTTCGAGACGTAGAGGGCCTCGTCGGCGGCCTTGAAGAGCGCCTCCCAGTCCTTGCCGGCCTCGGGGAAGATCGCGACCCCGACCGAGCACGTCACGGTCAGGGGTCCCTGCGCGGTGCGGAAGTTGGTCTTGCCGAGCTCCTCGCGGATGCGCTCGGCGAGGAGCATCGCGCCCTTCTCGTCGGTCTGCTCGCAGAGGGCGACGAACTCTTCGCCGCCGAACCGGGCGACGAGGTCGGTCGCGCGCTTCTGCCGCTTCAAGATGTCGGCGAGCCCGCGGATGACGACGTCGCCGACGTCGTGGCCGTAGGTGTCGTTGACCTTCTTGAAGTGGTCGATGTCGGTCATGATCACCGCGAGCTTGCGGTCGAACCGGGCGGCCGCGGCGATCTTCTGCGCGGCCGAGTCGAGCATCGCGCGCTTGTTGAAGAGGCCCGTGAGGCCGTCGGTCGTGGCCATGGTCTCGAGCTTCTGCACCATGCGCGCGTTCGAGAGGCTCACGGCCAGGTGGCTCGCGAGCACCTCGAGCGTGGGCCGCACCGGGTCGCCGAACGCGTGCCGCCGCTTGGCGCCGAGGATGAGCGTCCCGAGCGCGCGCTCGTGCAACACGAGCGGCAAGATGAGCAGGCTCGGGTGCCCCGGCCACGGCAGACGCTTGCTGAGGACCACCTGGTGGCTCGCGTCGTACTCCCCGCGATAGGGGAGCGGGCAGCGGTTCTGCACGACCATCGAGACGAGCCCGGTGTTGTGCGAGAAGCGGATCCCGACGAGATCGTCGATCTTCCCGTCGGCGCTCTTGGCCGCGACGACCTCGTGCGAGCGCGTGGCCTCGTCGAACACGGTCACTGCGGCGAGGTCGAAGCTCGCGAATCTCGCGGGCCGCCTTCACCCCGGCCTCCACGACGTCCCGCTCGCTGAGCGCGGAGCCGAGCGCCTGCGCGGCCCGGTACAGCTTGCCCTGCTCGACCTTCGCGCGCTCGAGCTGGAGAAATACGCGCTCGTTCTGGATCGCGCGGAGGCAGAAGCGCGCGGCCTGCGCGCCGATCTCCTCCTCTTCGCCCGTGAACGGCGCGCCCTCGAGCCGGTCGATCGCCAGCACGCCGCGCAGCGTCTCGCCGTCGAGCACCGGAATGGCCGCGAGCGACGCGCACCGGGCAGGGGCCCGGGTAGTACGGCACGCGGAAGGTCGGCTTCAGGTTCTCGAGGCGCACGGCCGAGCGCTTGGCCAGCACGGCGCCGAGCACGCCCTCGCCGGCCGGCAGCGGCGCGTCCTGGATCTCGTTCGACGCCGTCGAGAGCTCGCTGATGCGCAGGTGCGTCCCCGCGTCGTTCAGCCAGAGGAGCACCGCGGTGTTCAGGCCGAGCGACTGGCGCAGCAGGTCGAGCGCGTAGTGCACCGACTGGTGGATCTCCTCGACGCTCGCGCGCGCGAGCCGGTCGCTCCGGACCTCCTCGCGGTCCGCGGCCTCGCCGGCGCCGAGCAGGCGGTAGCTCCGCGCGTCCTCGCGGATGCGAACGAGCTGCGCCTCGACCCGCGCCCGCGCCGTCACGCGGATGCGCGCGACCTCGGCCCGCAGCAGCGTGAGGTTCAAGAGCGCGAAGGTCCCGACGAAGCCCGCGTGCGTCGCGAACCCCGCGAGGTCCATGCGCCCCGGCGCGGCCAGGCGCAGCCCCGCCTCGAGGGCCAGGATCCAGAGGACGACGAGGAGCCCCGCGAACGGCCGCGAGAACGCCGCGACGAGCGCGACGAGCACGTACAGGGCTGGCGAGAGGTGCCCGTTCAGCCCCCCGTCGAAGCGGACGAGCGCGGTCTCGACCGCGATCGCGAGGAGCGCGCCGACCTCGACGTCGAGGAGCAGCCCGGCGTCGCTCGTGTCGCGCAGCTTTCGCCGCGCGCGGCTCGCGAGCAAGAAGGCCCAGACGGCGAGGGCCAGAGCCTGCCCCGGGCCGAACTCCGCGGTGGCGCCGCCGAAGACCACGAAGGCCCCGAGCCCCGCCGTCACGAGGAGTCCGTGCCCTTTTCGCGCGAACGTACGGACACCCAGAAGCGCGCGGACGAGCGGTTCCATCCGACGATCGGGCCTATCGGAGGTCCCCGCGAGCGGCCAAGAAAGCGGCGGCGCCCCCGGAGAGCGGCGGCGCGCGTGTAGGTGCTAGCCTCCGGCGCCCGCGTGACGCCCGACCCGCCCCGTACTCGCCCGGAATCGAGCCTGGCCTCGCGCCTCGCGTCCCGCCTCGCCGCACCCGAGGACAACGAGGGGCCGCCGACGGTCGGGCTCGAGGAGAGCCCCGTCACGCGCGTGCTCCTCGCGCTCAACGGCTGCGTGTTCGGCGCGCAGCTCTTCGCGGGCGGCGGCGTCACGACGCCCGCCATGCACGAACTGCTCGCGATGGGGGCGAACTACTGGCCCTCGACGCTCGGCGAGCTCCGGCTCGAGACGCTGGTCACCGCGTGCTTCCTCCACGGCGGATGGCTGCACCTTGCCTTCAACATGATCGTGCTCTGGCAGGCGGGGCCGCTGGCGGAGCGCGCGATGGGCTCGGCCCGCATGGCGCCGACGTATCTGGCGGCGGGCATCTTCGGGAACCTGCTCAGCGGGTCCTACGGCTGGTTCACCGGCACCGACGTCCCGACCATCGGGGCCTCGGGCGCCATCTCGGGGCTCACGGCCGCGGCCCTCGTCATCGCCTGGCGCGACGAAGGCTGGCGGGGCCCGCTGACCCAGGCCATGGCGCGCTGGCTCGGCTTCGTGGTGCTCTTCGGCGTCGTCTCGAACCTCACGGGCGGGAACCCCGACAACGCGGCGCACCTGGGCGGGGCGTTCGCCGGCGCCGGAATCGCGGCCTTCTGGAAGACCGGGTACCGCTACTCGCCCCGCGCAACGGTCGGGGTGCTCGCGGGCTGCGGGGCCCTCCTCGTCGCGTGCGTCGCGGCGGTCATCGTGCGGGACCGGACCGACCGCTTCGCGGCGATGTCCGTGCAGGAGCGCGGGGACTACACGCACGAGGCGCTGTACGAGGGCCGCTGCGGCGACGCCGAGCTGGGGCTCCGGGCGGTGGACCGCGTCGGGGCGCGGCTCGGGGCGGCGGAGGCCCTCCGGGAGCAGGTCGATTCTGGCGTGCGGGCACTTGCCGAAATAAGCCCTTCCTCCCCCGGGCGTCGCCGTGTGAATCTCGCCCGCACATGGCCCTCGAGCATCGCCTTCACGCGCGGTGCGGTTGCGCGTCGACAGGCTTCGGACAGCACGCTTCCGCCGCGCGACCGTTCGTCCTCCCTTCGAGCACCCGGCACTTCGAGCGTGACCGCCCCTTCGCCATCGGGCACCTCGCGCTCGATCTGACCCTCGACGTCCCTGCCCGGAGCATCCACGCCACGGCCGTCCTCGACGTGAAGCGCGTCGACCCGGCCGCCGACCAGCTCGCCCTCGACGCGGTGGGCTTCGAGGTCCGGAGCGTGACCGTGGACGGCAAGGCGGCGACCCACCAGTATGACGGCCGCACCCTGCTCGTGCCCATCGCGGCGGGCCGCGACGCGGCGCGGGTCGAGGTCGTGTACGACGCCACCCCCCGCCGCGGCCTCTACTTCCTCGAGCCCGACGAGCACTACCCCGACCGCCCGCGTCAGGTCTGGTCGCAGTGCCAGGAGGAGGACGCGCGTCACTGGATCCCGTGTCACGACAGCCCGCACGCGAAGATGACGACCGAGATCGTCGCGCGCGTGCCGGGCGGCTGGTACGCGCTCTCGAACGGGGCCCTCGTCACCGACGGCCCGAAGGGCCGTTCGGCCGGCGACGGACAGGCGGTCTTCCACTACCGGATGGACGAGCCGCACTCGAGCTACCTCATCACGCTGGTCGCGGGCGAGTTCGCCGCCACGACCGACTCCGTGCGGCTCGGGTCGCGCGAGGTGCCGCTCCTCTATCTCGTGCCCAGGGGCCGCGAGGAGGACGGGCGGCGCGCGTTCTCGAACACCCCGCGGATGATCGAGCACTTCAGCGAGGTCACGGGCGTGCCGTTCCCGTGGGGGAGCTACGCGCAGGTCGTCGTCGCCGACTTCATCTTCGGCGGCATGGAAAACACGACCGCCACGACCATGTACGAGCACATCTTGCTCGACGAGCGCGCGACCCTCGACGTCTCGTCCGACGATCTCGTCGCCCACGAGCTCGCGCACCAGTGGTTCGGCGACTTCGTCACGTGCCGCGCCTGGTACGAGGGCTGGCTCAACGAGGGCTTCGCCACGTTCTTCGAGCACGTCTGGCGCGAGAAGCTCCTCGGCCGCGACGAGTACGCGTACGGCCTCAAGGCCGACCTCGACGCGTACCTCACCGAGGCCCACGGCCGGTACCGGCGGCCGATCGTCTGTCAGGACTACGACGCGCCGCTCGATCTCTTCGACCGCCACCTCTACGAGAAGGGCGGCCTCGTCTTGCACGCGCTCCGCACGGAGCTCGGCGACACCCTCTTCTGGCGGGGCATCGGCGACTACCTCCGCAAGCACGCGCGCGGCATCGTCGAGACGCGAGAATCTCCAGCGCGCGCTCGAGGACGCGAGCGGTCGCAGCCTCGGCCGCCTCTTCGAGCAGTGGGTCTACAAGCCCGGCCACCCGGAGCTCGAGATCGACGTCTCGTGGGAGAAGGGCATCCTGGCCGTCTCCGCGAAGCAGGTGCAGGCGACGACCGACGGCGTGCCGGGCGCGTTCGAGCTCACGCTCGACCTCGATTCCGCGGGCCCGTCCGGGGCGGTCGAGCGGCGCCACGTCCGCCTCGGCGAGCGGCAGCAGTCGTTCGCGCTGCCCGCGCCCGCGCGGCCCGCGTTCGTGGTGGTGGACCCCGAGATGCGCATCGTCGGCGAGGTCCGGGTGAAGGTCCCGGCCGACATGCTGCGCGCGCAGCTGGTCCGCGCGCCGACCGGCCGGGGGCGCTGGCTCGCGGCGCAGGCGCTGGCCCGCGGCGACGATCCCCCGACGATCGACGCGCTCGCGCGGTCGCTCGCGGACGAAGACGAGTTCTGGGGGGTCCGCGCCGAGTGCGCGGCGACGCTGGCGCGCATCCGCGGGCGGTCGGCGTTCGAGGCGCTGAAGGGCGCGCGCGCGGTCAAGCACCCGAAGGCGCGGCGCGCGGTCGTCGAGGCGCTCGGGCATTTCCGGTCGACCGAGGCGATGGAGCTCCTCAAGCCCTACGCCCTCCGCGACGACAGCTACCTCGTCGAGGCCGAGGCCGCGCGGGCGCTGGGCCGCACCCGCCAGCCGTCCGCGCTCGACGTGCTCGTCGACCTCCTCGAGCGGCCGAGCTGGTACGACGTGATCCGCGCGGGGGCGATCGACGGTCTCGCGGCGCTCCGCGACGACCGCGCCCTCCCGCACCTCACGGCCCGCGTGCGGTACGGGCAGCCGCAGCGCGCGCGGCGCGCGGCGATCCTCAGCTTGCCGAAGCTGGCGAGCGACCGGAAGACGCGCGAGACGCTCGAGCTCCTGCTCGACGACCCGGACCCGATCCTGCGCATCGACGTCGTGCGCGCGCTCGGCGAGATGGGCGACACCAAGGCGCGCCCGGCGCTGCGCGAGCGGCTCGACGTGGACCTCGACGCGCGCGTCCGCCGGCGCATCCGCGAGATCCTGCGCGACCTCGCGGAGCCGCGTCGCGCGTCCGACGCCCTCCGCGACGACCTCGACAAGCTGCAGGGCGAGCACGCCGACCTCAAGGCGCGCCTCGGCAAGCTCGAGGCGCGGCTCGCCGAGCGCCCCGCGCCCGCGGACGCGCCGAAGACCGCCGCGAAGGCCCCGGCGCCGGCGCCGGCCAGGAAGAGCGCCGCCGCGAAGAAGGCGCCGCGCGGGAAGCGGTCGTGAGCGAGGACTTCCCGGTCCGCGTCGAGCAGCGGGGCGCGGTCGCCCTCTGGACGATCGACCGCCCCGACCGGATGAACGCGCTCTCGCGGGCCGCGCTCCACGCGATTGGCAAGCTCGCGCGCGAGGCCGCGGAGAACCCCTCGGTGCGGGCGATCGTCCTGACCGGCGCGGGCGACCGCGCCTTCTGCGCCGGGGCCGACCTCAAGGAGCGCCGCGCGATGAGCGACGACGACGTGCGCGCCCAGCTCGAGCTCTACCGCACCGAGCTCGGGCCGCTCGACCGCTCTCCCAAGCCCGTGGTCGCGGCGATCAACGGCCTCGCTCTCGGCGGCGGCCTCGAGCTCGCGCTCACGTGCGATCTGCGCGTCGCGGCGGCGCACGCGGAGCTCGGCCTGCCCGAGACCTCCATCGGCATCATCCCGGGCGCGGGCGGCACCCAGCGGCTCGCGCGGGTCGTCGGGGAGGGCCGGGCGAAGGAGATGATCCTGCTCGCGCGGCGCCTGCCTGCGGCCGAGGCGCTCGCGTGGGGCCTCGTGAACCGCGTCACGGCAGCGGGCGCGAACGTCGCCGAGGACGCCATCGAGTGGATCCGCCCGATCGCCGAGGGCGCGCCCGTGGCCCAGGCGGCGGCGCTCGAGGCCGTCGACCGCGCGCGCGACGTGCCGCTCGATCTGGGCCTTCTGGTCGAGAAGTCCTGCTACGAGAAGACGCTCGTGACCCAAGACCGCCGCGAGGCGCTCGCGGCGCTCGCCGAGAAGCGGCCGCCGCGCTTCCAAGGGAGGTGATCCGTGCGCCCTGTCGAACGCCCTGCCGTCCTCCTCGCCTTCGTCCTGGCCGCGTGCGGCGGGTCTGCGCCGCCGCCGGCCGCCGCGCCGGAGCCGACACCGGCCTCCCCGGCGCCGGCCCCCGCGCCAGGAGCGAGCGCGCCGTCCCCGGCCGAGAGCGCGGCGCCGCCGGCCAGCGCCGCGCCTCCGCCCGCGCCCGTGCCCACGGGCGGCTCGGTGCTCGTCGGCGAGATCGCGGCGCCTCCCCACTTCGACCCGAAGCCCACGCTCGACGCGGCCAAGCACGATCTGCTCGCCTGCTACGACAAGGCGCGCCAGGCCAACCCCGGCCTCCGCGGCAAGCTCAAGCTCGTCATCACGGTGAACGAGGCCGGCGCCGTCACCCGCGTCGACGGCGAGACGGGCGCGCCGGCGTACGATCCGACGCTCATCGCCTGCATCGGCGAAGCGCTGAAAGCGGCCCACTTCCCCAAGCCGCCGGGGCTCGCGACGGTGACGGCGCCGCTCGTCTTCCGTCCGTGACCGATTTCGCGGTATGAGGCGCTACCGCTCCGGCGCGCCACCATGTCGCTCGATCAAAAGCTGAAGGAAACGCTGGCCCGCGTCGAGGCCGGGGGGGCGGCCAAGTACCACCAGAAGAACGCGGAGCAGGGCAAGCTCTTCGCCCGCGACCGCGTCGCGCGCCTCCTCGATCCCGAGGAGCTTCGTCGAGGACGCGGCGCTCGCCAACGGGCTCGACCCCGAGCTTCCGGCCGACGGCGTCATCACCGGGACCGGCACGATTGGCGGCCGCACCGTCGCGCTCATGGCGAACGACTCGACCGTGAAGGCCGGGTCGTGGGGGCGGCGTACGGTCGAGAAGATCCTCCGCATCCAGGAGGCCGCGCAACGGCTCCGCGTCCCGATGCTCTACCTGGTCGACAGCGCCGGCGCGCGCATCACCGACCAGCTCGACATGTTCCCGGGGCGGCGTGGGGCCGGGCGCATCTTCTACAACCAGGTGCAGATGAGCGGGCAGGTCCCGCAGGTGTGCCTGCTCTTCGGGCCGAGCGCCGCGGGCGGCGCGTACATCCCGGCGTTCTGCGACGTCGTGGCGATGGTCGAGGGCAACGCCAGCATGTACCTCGGCAGCCCGCGCATGGCCGAGATGGTCATCGGCGAGAAGGTGTCGCTCGAGGAGATGGGCGGCGCCAAGATGCACTGCAGCGTGAGCGGCTGCGGCGACGTCCTCTGCAAGACGGAGGACGACGCGATTGAGTTTGCCAAGCGCTACCTCTCCTACATGCCGCGCCACTTCGAGGGCGCGCCGCCCGCCGAGCCCGCGCGCCCCGCGAAGAAGAGCGGCAAGCCCATCGAGGAGATCGTCCCCGCCGACGAGAACAAGGCCTTCGACATGATGGCCGTCGTCCGCGAGATCGTCGACGAGGGCTCGTGGCTCGAGATCAAGGCGCTCTTCGCGCGCGAGATCCTCACGGGGTTCGCGCGCATCGAGGGGCGCGCGGTCGGCATCGTCGCCAACCAGCCCAAGTGGCTCGGCGGCGTGCTGTTCGTCGACAGCGCCGACAAGGCCGCGCGCTTCATCTGGCTGTGCGACGCGTTCAACGTGCCGCTCCTCTACCTCGCCGACGTGCCCGGCTTCATGATCGGCACCAAGGTCGAGCGCCAGGGCATCATCCGCGCGGGCGCCAAGATGATCGCCGCGGTGTCCGAGGCGAGCGTGCCGAAGATCAGCGTCATCGTGCGCAAGGCGTACGGGGCGGGCCTCTACGCGATGTGCGGCCCGGCCTTCGAGCCCGACGCCTGCCTCGCGCTGCCCAGCGCCTCGATCGCCGTGATGGGCCCGCAGGCCGCCGTCAACGCCGTCTACTACAACCGCGTGCAGGAGGTGCCCGAGGGCCCCGAGCGCGACGCGTTCGTCGCGAAGCTTCGCGAGGAGTACCGGGCGAACATCGACATCATGAAGCTCGCGAGCGAGATGGCGGTCGACGCGGTCGTCCCGGGGGATCGCCTGCGCGAGGAGATCTCGGTCCGCTTCGACCGGTTCGAAGGCCAGCACGCGCGGCCGCCGAAGAAGCACTTCGTGCCCCCCGTCTGACATGCGCGCCGGCGACGGGGCGCGCCCGACGAACGCGACGAACCGGGCGGCGCTCGCCGCCTGCGCCGTCGGCCTCGTCCTCGCCCTCGCCGCGGTCCCCGCCGCCGCGCAGGCGCCATGGCCGGCGTGGCCGGCGCCCGACGGCGCGGCGCTCGTGCGGCTCCTCGGGTCGCACGCGGCCGCGGCGTTCGCGGTGCCCGGCGCGGCCGGGCGAGGCATCCACGCGCGCGCGATCCTGCCGGCCGGCGCGCACGGGAGCGACTACGGCCTGCCCGAGCTCGCGCCCGGGTTCGCGCGGCTCTCGGGCTCGCCCTCGGAGGTCCTGGCCTTCGCCGATCGGTACCCCGAGGTGCGCCTCGAGGTGACGCCGCCGCTGCACCCGCTGCTCGACACCGCGGCCGGCTTCGTGGCCGCGAGCGCCGGGGCCTCGCAGGGCCTCGACGGGACGGGCGTCCTCGTGGGGGTCGCCGACACGGGCCTGGACCTCCAGCACCCCGACTTCCGCGACGCGCAGGGCCACACGCGCGTCGCATGGTTCCTCGACCTGTCCGCGCCGCCGCGCGGCGTCTTCCCGGACCTCGAGCAGATGTTCGGCACGCCGGCCGCGTCGGACACGACCGGACCCTCGGGCGGCTCGGTCGTCGCGGGCGCCGTGTGGTCGGGGCAGGAGATCGACGACGCCCTCGCCTCCGGCGATACGTCGAGCCTCCCGACCGACGAGATTGGCCACGGCACGCTCGTCAGCGCGTGCGCCGCGGCGAACGACGTCACCGGCGCCTCGCCTTACCGCGGGATTGCGCCGGGCGCGACGCTCGTCCTGGCGCGCATCACCAGCGTTGGCACCGAGGCGATCGACACCGACGACCTGCTCCGCGCCGTGGGCTTCCTCTACGACCGCGCCGACGCGATGGGGGAGCCCATCGTCGTGAACCTCTCGCTCGGCACCGACTTCGGGCCGCACGACGGGACGACCGCCTGGGAGCAGTCGCTCGCGAGCTTCGTCGGCCCCGGGCACCCGGGCCGCGCGCTCGTCGCCGCCGCGGGCAACAGCGGCTCCATCGGCCCCGAAGACGGGACGCTCGTGCACCAGAACGTGCACGTGAACGAGGGGACGACGATGCGCGTGCCGCTCGAGACCGGCGGCGCTTCGAACGGGGGCGTAGAGGTCTGGGTCGCGATGCACGCGGGCGCGTCGCTGCGCATCGGGCTGGACGGGCCCGACGGGACCTGGATCGGGCCCGTCGCCTCGGGCAGCTCGGCAGGGAAGGACCACGGCGGGTACGCGGTCGCGGTCTACAACGGCGCCGAGGCGAACAGCCCGGTGCCGGCCACCTCGCACGGCGGGGTCGTCGTCTGGCAAGGCGCGTGGCCGGGCGGCGAGTACGCGATCACGCTCGCGGGGTCGGGCACCGCCGACCTGTACCTCGAGGCCACGGGCGACGCGTCGGGACCCCATGGCGGGCCGGTGGGGTTCGCCTACGGCGTGCGCGAGGGGACGGTGAACCTCCCCGCCACCAGCCCGTCGATCATCGGCGTGGGGTGCACGATCAACAAGGCGTCGTGGATGTCGCAGGACGGGGACGTCGAGGACGTGGACGTCCCCATCCTCGACCCGACCGGCATGCTGCCCGCCGCGAACGGCGCGTCGCGCATCGCCGCGGCGGGCGAACCCTGCTGGTTCTCGAGCGCCGGTCCCACGCTCACCGGCCTGGCGAAGCCGGAGATCATGGCCCCGGGCGCGGCGATCGTCGGCGCCCTCTCCGCGAACGCGTTCCCGCCGTCCCCGAACAGCATCTTTTCGCTGGCCGCGTGCGCGGCGAGCGACCCGACCTGCCAGGTCGTGGACTCCCGGCACGGCGCGTCGCTGGGCACGTCGTTCTCGACGCCGCTCGTCTCGGGCGCGGTGGCCCTCCTCTTCCAGCGCGACCCGACCCTCACCCAGGACGCCGTGCTCGCCGCGCTGCAGGGCGGCGTGCACCCGCTGCGCGGCGCCGCGCCGTTCGACGACCAGGCCGGCGCGGGGGAGCTCGACGTCGGCGGCGCGCTCACCGCGGTCGCCGACATGGCGACGACCCAGCTCGTCTTGCCCGACCGGGGCGCGAGCTGGATGACGCTCGGCGCGGACGTCTTCCTCGCCGACGGCTCGACGCCGCTGCAGGCGGTCCTCGAGCTTCGCGGCGCGGCGTCGGGGGGCGCCCCGCCGCCCGCGGACGGCTTCGCGCCCGAACGCCTCCAGCCGTACGCGAAGGTCGACGGCGCGCCGCAGCCCGGCGCGGTGCAGCTCGCGCGCCGGGGGCCGGGCGTGTGGATCGCGACCGTGCAGCTCCCGGCGGGGCTCGGCGGGTCGAGCCTCGCCGTGGGCGCGACGTTCGACGGCGCGCCCGTGGTCGGCGAGAAGGTGATCCCCATCGCGACCGACCTGTGGACCGCCGCGTACCCCACCACGGTCGGCGGCGGCTGCGCGGTCGCCGGGCGGCCCGTGCGGCGCGGGGCGGCGCGGGGGCTGCTCACGCTCGCCCTCGTCGCGGCGGCCCGGCGCTTGTCGAGACGCCGGGCGCGGAGTCTATTGTCCCGCATGCGCAAACTCTTCGATCTCGGGGGCAAGGTGGCGTTGATCACGGGCTCGTCGCGCGGCATCGGCCGCGCCATCGCCGAGGCGATGGCGGTGTTCGGCGCGAAGGTCGTCGTCTCGAGCCGCAAGCCCGCCGCCTGCGAAGAGGTGAAGGATGCGATCGTCGCGAAGGGCGGCGAGGCCGCGGTGGTCCCGTGCAACATCGGCAGCAAGGAGGAGCTCCAGCGCCTCGTCGACGAGACGAACCGCATCTACGGCCCGGTCGACGTCCTCGTCTGCAACGCCGCGGTCAACCCGCACTTCGGGCCGACGCAAGACATCCCCGACAGCGCGTTCGACAAGATCATGGCCAGCAACGTGCGGAGCAACCACTGGCTCTGCCAGATGACCATCCCGTCGATGGCGGCGCGCGGCGGCGGCTCGGTCATCCTCGTCTCGTCGATCGGCGGGCTGAAGGGCTCCACGGTGCTCGGCGCGTACGGCATCTCGAAGGCCGCCGACATGCAGATGGCGCGCAACCTCGCGGTCGAGTGGGGTCCGCAGAACGTGCGCGTGAACTGCATCGCCCCGGGCCTCGTCCGCACCGACTTCGCGCGCGCCTTGTGGGAAAACCCGCAGATCTACGAGGCCACGGTCCGCACCTACCCGCTCCGCCGCATCGGCGAGCCGAACGAGATCGCGGGCGCCGCGGTGTTCCTCGCCTCGTCGGCCGGCAGCTTCACGACCGGCCAGACGATCGTCATCGACGGCGGCTCCACCATCGCGAGCTGAGGGCTAGAGGTCCGCGAGGCGGCCGAGCAGCGCGTCGGAGCTCGTGACGAAGCCGAAGCACTTCTTCACGTTGAAGATTGTCGCTTCGGTGCAGTACGCGGGGGAGGTCGTCGCGCAGCAGTCTTCGACGAGGACGCAGCCGTACCCGAGGAAGTTCGCGTCCTGCAGGGTGCAGAGCACGCACTGGTCGGTGTTCACGCCCGCGAAGAGGACCGTGCGGATCTCGAGGTTCCGGAGGATGCCGTCGAGCGGCGTGTCCCAGAACCCGCTGATCCGGTACTTGTCCACGCGGAGGTCGCCCTCGGCGGGCTCGAGCTCGTCGACCAGCGCGGCCGCCCAGCTGTCCTTCTCGAGCACGCGTGCGCCGGACCCGGGCAGCGGGTCGCCGAGGCCCACGCCGACCCCGTGCGGCTTGTAGAGGTGAATCTGGTTGGGCGGCATGTTCGCCAGGTCCGGCCGGTTGCCCCAGTTGACCCAGACGACGTGCGCTCCCGCGTTGCGAAGGGCGGGCACGAGCCGCCGTAGCGGTTCGATTGGCGCGCGGTCGGGCGTGAAGTCGACGCCCAGGTGGTCGACCCAGCCGCCCTTCGCGCAAAAATCGTTCTGCATGTCGATGACGACGAGCGCCGTCCGGTGCAGATCCGATGGTGACGATCTGCGGCTCGGCGCGCACCGTCAGGAGGCGCGGCGCGGGCAGCGGGGTGGACATGTCGACCCGCTCGGCGTCCACGCGCCAGTGGAAGCCGCGCGCGGGGCCCAGGCGATGGGGAGGGGAGGTGGGGGTGGTCGCCATCTTCGGACCTCGTGGGGATCAGCGGGGAGCGGGGCGGAGCTTCGACGACGCGAGGGACGCGAGCCGCAGGAGCTCGGCGTCCGCGCCCGGCGGCCCCACGATGGAGACGCCGAGCGGGCACCCCTCGGACGACGCGAGGGGAAGGGTCACCTGCGGGAGCCCACCGAGGCTGGCGGCGGCCGCGAGGGCCAGCCCGCGATAGGTGAACGCGTCGAGCTCCGCGTCGGTCGAGCCGCGGCGAGGCGCGGCCCCGGGCGCGCTCGGCAGCAGCAGCCAAGCGCCGCCGTCGATCGCGCGGTCCAGCGCGCCCACGATGCGGGCGCGCTCCCCCTCCGCGGCGGCGACCTCCGCGGGCGCGACCTCCAGGGCGCGAGCGAAGCGGCTCGCGATGAGCGAGCCGAACGACGGCCGCTCGTGCTCGAGGAAGGCGCGGTGCACGCGCGCGACGTCCGCGTTCTGGAGGGCGAGGTAGACGCGCGCCCAGTCGAGGAAGTCGGGCGGATCGGCGCCGAGGGGAGCTTGCACGAGCGGCAGCTCGAGCGCCCGCGCGAGCGCGCGGCTCGCGGCGTCGAACGCGGCGACCGCGGGAGGGTCGAGCAGGGCCTCGACGCCGCGAGGCACGGCGAGCCGGGCGGGCCCGCCCTCGTGCGACGCCTCCGCCAGCACGACGGACCCGACGCGCCGCAGCGTCTCCGCGTCGCGCGCGAACCAGCCGACCGTGTCGAAGCGCGGAGCGAGCGGCAAGACGCCGCCCGTCGAGACCGCGCTCCACGTGGGGCGGATGCCGTAGACGCCGGTGTGGCTCGCGGGCACGCGCACGGAGCCGCCCGTGTCCGTGCCGAGCGCGAAGTCGACGAGACCGCCCGCGACGGCGACCGCGGAGCCCGAGGACGATCCGCCGGGCACGCGCTCGGGGCAGCGCGGGTTGACCGGGGTCCCGTAGTGGTGGTTCTCGCCGGTGAGGCTGAGCGCGAACTCGTCAGGCAGCGTGACGCCGAGGAGCGTCGCGCCGGCCTGCACGAGCGCGCGGACCGCGTCCGCGGTGCGGGTCGCAGGCGAGTGGGTGCGCAGCCACGTGGGGTTGCCGAAGCACGCGGTGACGCCCGCGATCTCGAAGACGTCCTTCACCGCGAAGCTGAGGCCCGAGAGCGGGCCGCTGTACGGGCCGGCGCGGCGAACCTCGACGTGCGTGCAGAAGGCCCGCAGGCGGTCGGACCGCGCGGGCGGCGGATCGGGGACGAGCGGCTCGAAGCGTGTATCGCTGGTCAATGGCTGCCTCGGCGGAAGGGCAAGGTGAGGGCCGCGGGCGGCCGGCTCCTCCCGATGAGCCCCGACACCGCGAGGAAGGCGAGAACATAAGGAAGCAGTAAGAGCACGGCCGTCGGCAGGGGGACCCCGATGGCCGGCAACAGGAACTGGAGCGCGGTGGCCGCTCCGAACAGGAGGCACGCCCCGAGGACCGGCGCGCCGCGCCACCCGCCGAGGATGACCGCGGCGACGGCGAGGTACCCGACGCCGTTGGTCATGCCCTCGGTGAAGGTGCAGATGGACGAGAGCGAGAGGAAGACGCCGCCGAGCCCCGCGCACAGGGACGCGTAGAGGACGCAGAGGAAGCGCACGCGCGCGACCGGGATGCCCGCCTGATCGGCGGCGCGCGGGCTCTCGCCGACGGCGCGCACGGAGAGGCCGAAGGAGGTGCGGCCCATGGCCCACGTCGTCGCCGCGACGAGCGCGAGGGCGACGTAGACGAGGCCCGCCTGCTGGAAGAGCGCGGGGCCGAGGCCGGGGATGCGCGAGAGGCCGGGGAGCTGGAGCTCGGAGAAGGAGGGGATGAGATCGCGCGACAGGCCGCCGAAGAGCTCCCGGTAGAGGAACGTGGTCACCCCGAGCGCCAGGATGTTGAAGCCGATGCCGACGACGAGCTGGTTCGCGCCGACGCGCACGCTGAGCACCGCCTGCACGACGCCGAGCGCGAGGGCCGCCGCGAGGCCGGCGAACAGCCCGACCATCGGGCTGCCGCTCCGGTGCGCGCCGAGCGCGCCGAAGAAGGCCGCGGTGAGCATCATGCCCTCGAGGCTCAGGTTCAGGACGCCCGCCTTCTCGCTCACCACCTCGCCGGTGGCCGCGAAGACCAGGGGCGTCGCGAGGCGCAGCGACGACGCGACGAATACGGGCAGCGAGCCGCTCATGCCCCGCGCCCCTTCTCGTGCCGCACGAGCGCCGCCGCCGCAGCGGTCGCGACCACGATGAGCCCCTGGCAGATGACGACGACCGCCGAGGGCACCTGCGCCATCATCTCCATCGCGAGCCCGCCGGAGCGCAGGCATCCGAAGAGGAGCGCGAAGCCCACGACCTGGAGCGGGGAGCCGCGGGCCAGGAGGCCCACGACGAGGCCGTCGAAGCCGAACCCCGAGGAGAACCCGCTCGTGAGGTAGTGCTGGCCGCCCTGGATCATGATCGCGCCCGCGAGCCCGCCGAGCCCTCCGCTGGCCGCCAGCGCCCCCACCAGCAGGGCGTCGACCTTCAGGCCCGCGCGCTTCGTCGCGACCGCGTTGAGGCCCACGGCCCGCAGGTAGAGGCCGACGACGCTCTTCTCGAGCACCACGAAGACGGCGACGGCCGCGAGGACCTCGAGCACCACGCCCAGGTGCAGGGGGAGGGCGGCTTCGGGCGCGAGGTGCGGGAGCATCGTGCTCGCGGGGATTTCGAGCGACTCGGGGAGCGTCGAGGAGTCGGTGGCGGGCTGGCGGAGCAGGCGCTCGGACTGCACGGCGCCGTAGACCATCTCGAGCGCGATGAACGTGAGGAGCAGCGTCGTGATGACCTCGTTGCTCCCGCGCCGCGCGCGGAGCACGCCCGCGAGCGCGCCCCACGCCGCCCCGCCGAGCGCCCCGAGGAGCAGGGGGTACAGCCACGAGAGCGGCGGCGGCAGGTGCCCCGCGCCCCAGTCGAGGCACGCCGCGGTGCTGACCATGCCGCCGATGGCGATCTGCCCTTCGCCGCCCACGTTGGTGAGGCCGGCGCGGTCCGCGAGGAGGAAGCCGAGGCCCACGAGCGCCAGCGGCACGGCGCGCAGCACGGAGCTCGCGACCGCCTGGCCGCTCCCGGCCACGCCCTCCCAGAACGCGCCGAGCGCGTCGGGCAGCGAGGCGCCCGTCGCGGCGATCAGCACGACGCCCACGCCGAGCGCGAGGACCAGGGAGGCCGCCGGCAGGAGCGACGACGCGCCGAAGCGCGGGCGGCGGGTCGCGGAGGCGCCGGGGAAGGGGACCACGTTCACGCGACCGCTCCTTGCGGCTCGGGGAGCTGGCCGGACATGAGCGCGCCGATGCGCTCCGTCTGCGCGCGCCCGGCCGGGACCTCGCCGACCACGCGCCCGCGGTAGAGCACGACGATGCGATTGGCGACGGCGAGCAGCTCGTCGAGCTCGCTCGACACGAGGAGCACCGCGGTGCCGCGGTCGCGCGCCCGGCGGATGTGGCCGTAGACCGCCTCGACGGCGCCGACGTCGAGGCCGCGCGTCGGCTGCGCCGCGAGGAGGAAGGTGAGCGGCTCCAGCGTGAGCTCGCGCGCGAGCACCACCTTCTGCTGGTTGCCGCCGGAGAGATCGCCGAAGCGGTCGTCCGGGCCGCCGCGCACGTCGAAGCGCGCGAGGAGCTCCTCGGCGGCGCGCCGCGCCTTGCGACGCTGGAGGAGGCCGAACCGCGTAAACCGCGCGGCGCTGCCGAGGAACAGGTTCTCCGCGACGGTGAGGTCCACGTGGCAGCCGACGCGGTGCCGGTCCTCGGGCACGATCCCGACGCCGCGCCGCGTGAGCTCCGCGGGCGGCAGGCCCGTCACGTCCTTGCCCCCGACGAAGACGCGGCCCGCGCTCGGCGCGAGGAGGCCCGCGAGGATGTCCCCGAGCTCGCTCTGCCCGTTGCCCTCGACGCCCGCGACGCCGACGATCTCGCCCGGGCGCACGGCCAGCGTGAGATCGAGCCGCGTCACGCCCGCGTCGTTCTTCCACTGCACGCCCTCGAGCCGCAGGCCCGCGGCGTCCCTGGCGGGCGCGATCGCGTCGGCGGTCTGCGCGCGCGGCGCGGCCTCGAGCGAGCGGACCTCGCGGCCGACCATCGCGCGCACGAGGGCCCCCATGTCGGCGCCCTGCATCGTGACCGTCTCGACGACCCGCCCGCGCCGCAGCACGGTCGTGCGGTGCGCGATGGCGCCGATCTCGGTGAGCTTGTGCGTGACGAGCACGACGCCGCAGCCGTCCTTTGCGACCTTGCGGCAAATCTCGAGGAGCCCCGCGACCTCTCGCGGCGGCAAGACCGCGGTCGGCTCGTCGAGCACGAGGAGGCGCGGCTGCTCGAGCAGGCACTTGAGGATCTCGATGCGCTGCCGCTCGCCGACCGAGAGTTCTTCGACGGGTCTACGTAGCTCGACGTCCAGACCGAACTGGGCGGCGAGCGCCGTGACCCTCTGCTCGACCGCGCGCGCGTCGAGGAGGAGCCCACGCGCGCGGCCGAGCAAGAGGTTCTCTAGAGCCGTCATGTTCCCGACCAGCGAGAAGTGCTGGTGCACCATCGCCACGCCCGATCGGAGCGCGTGCGAGGGACCATCCGGCTCGAAACGTTGCCCCGCGAGTTCGAGGAGCCCGTCGTCGGCGCGGTGCACGCCGAAGACGACATTGCAGAGCGTGCTCTTGCCGGCGCCGTTCTCGCCGAGCAAGCAGTGAATCTCCCCGTGCTGCACGTCGAACGACACCCCCTCGAGCGCGGTCGTGCGGCCGAAGCGCTTGGTGACGCCGTGGACGGTCAGGAGGGCGGAGGGCGGACGCATGCGCATCCCGCTGGTCTTCGCGCCTTCCGACGACGAGGCTGAATCCGAGGAGAACATCGGGCGACCGGGTCAGCTGTCGAGCGTCTTGATCTTGCCGTCGAGGATGTCCTTCTTGATCTGCTCGAGCTTCGCCGATTGCTCCGGCGTCAGCCCGCCGCAGACCTTGATGTCCGACGCCTCGGGGCCCATCGGGAGGCCGAAGGGCTTGAACTCGGCCTTCCAGGTCCCCGCGACGAGCTGGTCGATCGCGTACTTCACCTGGTAGCCCACGCCGGTGATGCTGTACGCGACGTAGAGCGGGTCGGTGCCGCACCGGTCGGTGTAGCTGCCGATGATGTGCGTGTCCTTCTCGCGGGCCGCCTGCTCCATCCCGCGGAGGCCCAGGTTGAGGATGTGGTAGTGGACGTCGGCGCCCTGGGCGATGGCCGCGAGCGTCGCCTCCTTCGACTTGGCGACGTCGTCGAAGTCGCCCGTGTACGACTCGAAGTACTTGATCTTCGGGTTCACGTACCGCGCGCCGTTGCCGAACTCCTTGCCGGCGTTGACGATGGCGGGGATCTCCAGGCCGCCGACGTAGCTGACAGCGCCGGTCTTCGAGAGCATCGCCGCGGCGGCGCCG
The DNA here is from genome assembly GCA_963797395.1 of uncultured delta proteobacterium. Classification (GTDB taxonomy): domain Bacteria; phylum Myxococcota_A; class Polyangia; order Polyangiales; family Polyangiaceae; genus Palsa-1150. The sequence continues at coordinate 619,109 of CAWCPA010000003.1, read as the reverse complement.
GCCACGAACGCGATCTCCGCCTGGCGCACGTCGTACTGGGCCACGTTGTCGTCTTGCGTGCCCTTGTTGCCGCCGACGACCGAGAACTTCACCTTCGGGAAGTTCTTCGCGACCTTCCGCACCGAGGCCTCGGTCTGGCCGCCCACGCCGATGACCAGGTCGCTCTTCGACGCGAGCATCGTGAGCGCCTGCTCCATGTCGGCGAACTTCACGTTCTCGACGTACTCGACCTTGATCTTCGAGCCGTACTCGGTCTCGGCCTTCGTGAGCCCGTCGTAGCCGGACTCCATCCAGCCCTTGTCGGTCTTCGACCCCGGGATGAGCACCCCGACGGCCAGCGGCTTCGCCACGGGCTCCGCGGCCGGAGTGTCCGTCTTCGCGGCCGTCTCCGTCGCCTGCGACTTGCCGCACCCCGTCCCGGCCACCAGCGCCACCGCCGCGACCAGCGCCCGGGCGGCCCAAACCATCCGTCTTGCGTTCATCGTCGTTCTCCTGATCGCCTGACGGATCGGAGCCTACGAAGTAAATGTTTACTTACTATGAGCGGACTGTTTCGGGACGAGTCATCGTGCGCTTTTTCAGCGGACGGGACCGGTGTCGCGGAGCAGGACGCGGGCGATCATTTCCTCGGCGAGGCGCCGCTGCGCGTTCTGCCACGCGGGCGACTTGAGGTTCTTCCGGAAGATGGCCGAGAGCGTGTGCGCGTTCGACCGGTGGAAGTAGCAGAGGGAGACCATGGTCACGTAGAGCACCAGCGGGTCGATGCCCGCACGGAAGGCGCCCGACGCCTCGCCGCGCCGGAGCAGCCCCGCGATGAGGGCGAGGAGCGGCGACGCCTGCATGGGGGTCGCGGCCGACCGCTTCAAGAAGCGGCCCTCGAGCAGGTTCTCGCCGTTGAGGAGCGCGATGAGCTCCGGGTGCCGGCCGAAGTGGCCGTGGATGAAGCGGAAGAGCGCGAGCATGCCGTCGAGCGGGTCGACGTGATCGACCTCGAGCTTCAGCTCTTCGCTCCGTAGCTCGCCCAGCACGTCCTCGAGCACTGCGACGTAGAGGCCCGCCTTGTCGCCGAAGTAGTGGTAAATCATCCGCGGGTTGACGTCGGCGTTGCGGCAGATCGTGTCGACGCGCGCGCCGCTGAAGCCGTTGGCGGCGAACTCGCGAATGGCCACGTCGAGGATGCGCGCGCGCGTCGCGTCGCCGTCGCGCTTGCGGCGCGGGGGCTCCGGGTCCGGGGCCCTGGCCGCGGCCTTGGAGGGCGCCCGAACGCTACGGAGGTGTCGAATGGCCAAGAGAGCCTCCCGAAGGGCCGCGGAGGAGCGACTCCGCGTTGGCCCGCTTTTACTCCATCGGAGGCGGGCGCATCGAGGGAAAGCTCGGCGCCTGGACCCGCGAGGTCTCGCGCGTGCGATCGAGCGCGAGCTTGAAGAGCACCGGGCCGATCATCTCGTTGATGGCCACCGTCGCCACCGCGAGCGCGCGGAAGCCGGTGCCGATGGACGGGAAATCGCGCGCGACGATGCCCGAGAGCCCGAGGGCGAGCCCGGCCTGCGAGATGAGCCCCGACCACCCCCATCGCCGCAGCACCCGCGGGTCGCGGGCGAGCCGGCCCGAGATGGGCGTGGCGATGTACGTGATCAGGGCCCGCGCGCCCGCGAGCATCAGCGCGACCGGCCAGAGCTGCCGGAGGAGCGGTACGTTGAGGTCCGCGCCCGCCGTCGCGAAGAACACCACGTAGACCACCGTGCCGGTTTTCTCGATGTACGCGCTGAACTTGTGCCCCTGGTTCGACAGGTTCCGCACGATGAACCCGGCGGTCATGAACGTGAGCAGCGAGTCGAAGTGCAGGTAGTCGAGCACGTTGCTCACGCCGAAGCCGAGCAGGAGGAGCACGACGAGCATCTGCCGGTTCACGAGGCGCATGTAGGCCGCGATGAAGAGGCCGAGGGTGGTGCCCACCGCGACGCTCCCCACGAGGTCGTGCAGCAGCGAGGCGTACGCCGCGAGCGAGAAGCCCGCCGAGGGGTCGATGAGCGGCCGCACGGCGCCCAGCGTCACCGCGACGACCACGACGACCACGACGTCGGACACCATGACGAACGCGAGCGTGAAGCTCGCGAGCAAGCCGGTGGCGCGCGTCTGCGAGAGGATGCCGAGCGTCGCCGAGGGGCTGCGCGTGATGGCGAGCGCGCCCCAGAGGAGCGACACCCCGATCAAGGCCGGGACCGGCAGCGAGCGCGTGAAGGGGATGAGCGGCCTCGCCATCGCGAGGAACGCCAGGCTCACGGCGACGAACGCGAGCCCGCACTGGAGGAACATCGCCCACCCGAGCGACCGCGCGCTCTTGCGCACGCTCCCGAGGTCGAGCTCCGCGCCGCCCGCGAGGGCAATCAGCGAGAGGGCGAGCGTGTTCACCGGCGAGAGCGCCTTGACCGTGTGCTCGTCGACGAGCTGGAGCGCGTACGGCCCGGAGGCGATACCGGCGAGGAGGTACCCCGTGAGGTGCGGCAGGCCGAGGGGTGCGAGGAGCTCGCTGAGGAGCGTGCCCGCGAGCAGCAAGAAGCCGATGGCGGCGATGACCCAGAGGCTGCCATGCGTCTCGGGGACGAGGCGAGTGACGTAGAAGATGATGGCGCCGAAGCACCCGAGGAGGAGCACGTTCGTGAGCTGCGCGCCCGGTCCGCGGCGCGCGTGTGCCGGCCCGCCGCTCACGAAGAGACCCGCTCTCCGGCGGGCGCGCCGGCGTCTCTCTTCGGCGGCTCGCCCTCGGCGATCTCGCCCGCGCTCACCAGCGCGCGGCGGAGCCGCACGGGCCCCACGAACTCGCCCACGATGGCCGAGAGCGCGGCGACCACGAGCACGCTGTCGCCCACCGGGCCCGGGAAGCGCAGCGCGAACGCCAGGCCGATGCACATCGCGAGGGCGCCCGACGACATGAGCCCGAGGCCCACGAGCGGTCCGCCCTTGCGCGCCACGGGCGACGCCGCCGCGAGCACCCAGCCGGTGACGATCTTCGCCGCGAACCGTCCGCCGATGGCCGCCGCGGCGATCCACGGCAGCGCGGGCGTCGCGTGGAAGTCGATGCGCGCGCCCGCGAGCACCAGCGCCGGCAGGAGGACGGGGCGCTCGGTGGGCGCGACCATCGCGCGGAGCTCGGCGCCGTGCTTCGTGAGCAGGGAGACCGTGATGCCCATCACGAAGCTCACCGTCAGCGTGGAGATCGCGAGCCGCGTCGCCGCGCCGATGGCGATGAGCGAGATGCCGAAGAGCACCGCCCAGGTGTCCTCGATCGGCATCTCGCTGCGGAGGAGCAGCGCCGCCCCCGCGCCGAGCGTCAGGCCCAGGCCGACGGAGAGCGCCGGCCAGTCGCGGAGGGGCACCTTGAGGACCACGTCGCGCGTCGGCTCGAACGCGAAGAGGACCGAGACCGCGAGGAGGGCCAGGAGGTCGTCGGTGTGCGCGACCTCGTCGAACCGCTCCGAGAGCGGCCCGCGCGCGTCGTGCCGGTCGACGACCCATCGCACGGCGTGCCGCGTCGTCTGCGAGCACGCGGCGGCCACGCCGCCCGCAAGCAGGATCCGGTCGGTCGCCGTCCCGCCCGCGTGCAGGCGGGCCATCGTGAACCAGGCGGCGCTCGCCACCGCGGCGCCCGCGAGCGCCGCGCCCAGCGAGCCGACGGCGAAGCTCCCGAAGCGCACGCGCTTGTCGCCCGAGTGGCCGAAGCCGAGGCCCATCACGAACGCGAGCCACCCGAGGGCGACCTGCACCACCGGCTCGAACGCGGTCAGGTTGTCGCTCCCCACGAGGTCGAGCGCGTGCGGCCCCAGCACGAAGCCGAGCGCGACGTACTCGACGCCCGACGGCAGCCCGATGCCCTGCACGCGCCGGCCGCCGACGAGGAAGCTGCCCAGGTACGAGAGGACCAGCAGGCCGACGAAGACGAGGACCGCGTTCACCTCGGGCCTCGCCGGCCGAGGGCGATGCCGCGCTCCTCGATCGCCTGCGCGATCGCGTCCGCGAGCGCGGCGGTCCCGCGCCCGTACTTCGGCACCGCCGACACGCGCCAGGTCGCGCCGTCCGCGTCGAGCGAGACGAGGTCGACGCGCGCGCGGTCGCAGGTGGCGACGGCCGCGCCGACCAGCGCCTCCTCCACCTTGGCGGGCCGCTCCTTCGCGTCGACCACGATCTCCAATCGACGCGAGCGCCGAGCTGCCGAGGACGCGCGTCGGGTGCCACAAGCCGAGGAGCTGCGGGACGCGAACCTCGCAGCCGACCGCGTCCTCGAGCACGAGCTCCAGGAGCGTCACGTCGCGGACGATTCCGGTGCGCCCGCCCGCCTCGACGAAGTCGCCGGTCTTGAGCCGCCGCCCGAACACCGACGGCACGCCCGCCGCGGCGCACGCCAGCACGGGCGTGCAGGCGAGGCCGAGCGCGACCAGCGCGACGACGCCCGCCCGCGAGAGCGCGCCGTCGTCGGTCCCGGTGATGAGGGGCGCCGCGAGCACGATCGACGCGAGGACCAGGCCCGCGCGAATGAGGACGCTCGTGGGGCCCGCGAGGTCGCGCGGCAGCCACGCGAGCTGCGTCTCGCCCCGCGCCACGCTGACGAAGAACAGACCGACGAACCGCACCGCGACGCTCAGCGCGAGCGCCGCGAACGCCGCCACGACGAAGAGCGGCAGCGCCGAGCCGAGGCGGCCGATGAGCGCCGAGAGCGGCGCGAGCACGAAGCCCGCGAGGCGGTCGGTGTAGTCGCGCGTCGCCTCGAAGCGCGAGAGCGCGAAGATGAGCCACGAGTAGATGATCGTGAACTGCGCGAGGCGGTGCGCCAGGGCGAGGCCGACGGACACCGCGCCGCGGATCGCGCCGGGGCGCACGACCTCGATCGTGCCGAGCTTCAGCGCCGGGATGCGGTCGGGGTGGTCCTTCACCCACGCGCGCACCCGGCCCGAGAGGTCTCCGACGCGGCGGAAGAGCAGGAACGCGAGGAGGCCGGAGAAGACGAGGAGCGAGAACGAGAAGACGTGCTCGGCGATCGCGCTGCGGGTGCGCTCGGTGCGGAGGGCCTCGTCGACCTTGGACGCGACGCTGGCCGCGTAGACGTGGAGGGTGACGTCCCCGCCGGCCGCGGCGGCGTCCCCCTCGCCGAGCGAGACGATGGGCGTCTTGCCGACGAAGATGACCGCGTTCCCGGGCGACTCCTCGATGCGGCTGAGGGCCTTGTCGGGATCGTCGAGGACGTTCTCGAGCGCGCGGCCCGCGGCGCGCGCCCGGTCCGCTGCGGACTGGTCGACCCGCGCGACGTACAGCGAGAAGACGGTGTGCTCGTGGAGGCGGATGTCCGCCGGCGCGGGGGGGGTCGCCTGCGACGAGGCCGCGGGCGGCGCGGACGTCTGGGCGGCCGCGGGGAGCGCCAGCGCGATCGCGGCCGCGAGCAAGAGCCACGCGGCGCGCCAGGGGGACGGGCCCCACAGCGGCGAGCGACAGACTGCCCCGACGTGACGATCCCGACGCCGACGAGTCCGAGTCACGCACGTAGCGTCGGCGGCTTGCCACGCTCCGGTCAAGAGAGTCGAAGAGCGCTAGTTCCCCTCCAACGTGAGGAGCCAGCCGTGCGGCTCCCACTCACCCTCGTCGGGATCGAACGCGTGCTCCGTGCTGCCGACGTTCGTCCCGACGACGAGCACGTGCGCGACGCCGTCGAGCCCCTCGACCGTCAGCGACGCCGTCGTCCCTAGCGGCAGCGACGTGATCGGAAGCTCGGCGATCGTGCGGCCCGCGTCGTCGAGCTTCACCACGACCCAGCGCATGCGGCCGAAGTCTTCCCAAGCGGCCTCGACGCGGAGCTTCGCGCCGGCGGGCGCCTCCCTCGTTTGCACGAGGACGTAGCCCGCGCCGGTGGGCGCGACCGGCGCCGGCGCGGCGAGGCGGCGCGCCTTGGCCGGCCAGGGAATGCTCCAGGAGAGCCGCGCCGGCGGCGTCATCGACGCGCGGGCGATCGCGAAGCGCACGAGGAGGTCTTCGAAGGTGGAGCCCGCCCAGAGCGCGCCGGCCATCGACGTCCGCAGCACGTCGAACCCGGTGGGCGCGCCGGCCCACCGGACCGCGCCGGTGGCCGTGGTGGTCGGCGCGAGCGCCCAGAGCCCCACGACCAGCGCCCCAGGCCGCGCCGCGTAGCTCGCGTCGAGCCACCCGAAGAACATCGACGCCCCGCGGTCGAACGCCGGCGAGGAGGGGTCGACGATCGTGCGCTCGGGGTGCGCCTGGAAGACGCCGGCGTCGTCCGCGCCCGACGCGCACGGCGTGGCCAGCTTCGCCAGCGTCTCGGCCTCGGCGCGCGCGCTGCCCTCGTCGGTCGCGGGCGCTGCTCGCCAGAGGGCCCCGCGAGCCACCGCGCGGGCCGCGGCCAGGTCGAGCGCGCACCCTGGCGCGAGCGCCCGCTCGATGCGGCCGACGCTGGACGCCCGGTCGAACCGGGAGATGGGGTCACGCGCCTCGAGCTGCGCGTCCCCGCCGCCGTCGACGCCGTCGGCGAGGGCAAGGCGCCAGGGGGCGCCAAGGTCGCCCTCCGGCGGCGGCGCGCCGAGAACGCCCACGATTGCGTCCCAGGCGGCGTCGGCGGCGTCCCGGGCGGCCAGGGCGATCGGGCCGTCGCCGCGGCGCGACGCGTCGACGCAAAACCGATGGCGCTCCGAGCAGATGCGAGCGCAGGCGGCGCACGCGCCCTCCCCGGGGGCGGGAACTGCCGCGGGGAAGGCGATCGGCGGTCCTGGGGGGGCCTGGCGACCGGTCCCCGCGTCCTCGTCGGCGCGTGCGCCCCCCGCGCACGCGGCCCAGACGGCGAGCGCGGCCGAGACGGCGAGCAGGGCAGGCCGGGGGCTTCGGCCGGGCGGCATCACGTTGATCCGTGATTTGACACCCTCTTTCGACAACTCGTATACAAAAAGGCCCCGATGCCCGCTGTCCCCTTCAATCCCACCCAGAGCGTGCGTTTCGACGTCGCGCGCGGCACCGTGCGCTCGGGGGCGAGCGACGACCGGCTCCTCCTGGTCCCCGCGTCCGCGATTGTGGAGCTCGCGCGCTCCGTGCCTGCCGAGGCGGCCGAGGCCCTCGGGCGCGCGCTCGGCGCGTCGGTCGGCAAGCGGGCCGCGTCGCGCATCGGCGACGTCGCCGGCAGCTCGCTCGAAGACTTCGTCACGCAGCTCGCGGGCGAGGCCGCGCTGGCGGGCATCGGCGTCCTCTCGGCCGAGCGCTGGGGCCACGCCCTCGTGCTGGTCGTCGAAGACTCGCCGCTCCCCGGCAGCCTGGTGGCTCCGTTCGCGGGCGCCGCGCTCGAGGCGGCCTCGGGCCGCAAGGTGTGGACGACGGTCCTCTCGTCCGCCTCGTCCACCTCGCACGACGAGAACATGACCCGCGTGCTCGTCTCGAGCGAGAGCGCGGTCGGCAAGGTGCGCGAGTGGATCGCCGCGGGGGTCGCGTGGGGAGACGCGATCACCCGCCTGCAGGGAGGCGGCGCGTGAGCAAGGCCGGAACGATCTCGAAGCTCGAGGGGCTCCTCGACCGCATCCGCTCGCGGGCCGGGCAGCCGCGGCCTCTGCGCGCGGCCGCCGTCGCCCCGGTGGCCAAGCCTCTCCAGGTCGTGCCGGCGCGGCCTCCGGTGTCCGTGGCGGCCGCGCCGCCCCCGGCGCCCGCGTCCCGGTTCGTCCGTCCGAGCCCGGAGCCCCCGCCGGTCGCGCCGGTGATCGAGAAGCCGGTCCCGCCGCCCGCGCCGTCGAGCGACATCGATTTCGCGGTCGACGTCGAGGTGGGGGGAGCGACCCCCGAGCCCGCGACCGCCCTCGACGAGGAGATCACGAGCGTCGTCGTCGTCGAGCGCGGCGCGCCGGTCGTCGAGATCCAGGCGCCCAGGGTCGAAGCGAAGGCTTCGCCCACGACCGAAGCGAAGGCTTCGCCCGCGACCGAAGCGAAGGCGACCTCCGAAGCGCCGGCCGCCGAGCTCGAAGTGGCCGAGGCCGAGACCAGCATCTCGATCGCGCCTCAGGCCGAGTCCATCCCGCCGGGCGCCGCCGACGCCGGCCCGACGATCGAGCAGGTCGAGGTCCTCTCCGACGAAGAGGGCATCGCCGGCGACGAAGACGAGGAGATCGTCGAGGCCCCGGCCTCGTCGCGCCGCCCCGTCGCCGCCGCGCCCGAGCAGCGCCTCGCCGACCTCGCGTTCGGCGCCGAAGAGCCCCAGACCCCCCGGCATACCCCGCCGCCCAAGTCGGGCCGGCTCCCGGCCCCGCCCGCGGTCGAGTTCGACGCCGACGTCACGGGCGTGCGCCCCGCGGTCTCGCAGGACGACGACGCCACGCAGGTCTCGCCGCAGGCCGCGCCCCCCTCCGCCCTCGTGGCGCAGGCCGTCCGGCCCGACCTCTCCGCGACCTCCTCGCGCGTCCACGACGTCATCGGCGACGCGCAGAAGTTCGCGCCCGCGACCTTCGTCGAGCTGCTCGACGCGAGCCTCGGGCTCTGATCGTTCAGGGGCGCAGCCAGACCACGTCCGCGTGGTTGAGCCACGTCCGCTGCCGGCGCGCGAAGACGCGCGTCGCGCGGACCACCGCGGTCTCGAGCTCCTCGGGCGCAAGCTCGCCGGCGGCCGCCGCCCGCACCTGCGCGTAGCCCACGCTCGCCATCGCGCGCGCCTCGCCGTACCCGGCCGCGAGGAGCGCCTGCACCTCGGCCTCCCAGCCCGACGCCAGCCACGCCCGCGCGCGCGCCGTGATGCGCTCGGTCAGCACGCCGGGGTCGCACGCGATCGCCATCACCGCCGCGCGGTGCCGCTGCCGCGCGAACGCGTGCTCGGCCTGCCACGCGCTCATCGGCTTGCCCGTCAGCTCGAGGACCTCGAGCGCCCGGCTCACCCGCACGAAGTCGTTCGGGTGCAGGCGGTCCGCCGTGGCCGCGTCCACGGCGCGGAGCCGCGCGTGCAGCGCGGGGCGCCCCTCGTGCTCGGCGATCGCCTTGTGCCGCTCGCGCGTGGCGGCGTCGGCCCCGGGCGCCTCGGCGAGGCCGAAGAGGAGCGCCTTCACCCAGAGGAACGTCCCGCCGCAGACGATCGGCACCTTGCCGCGCGCGCGCACGTCGGCGATGGCAAGGTCGGCCATCCGCGCCCACGCCGCGGCGTCGACGGGGTCGAGCGGATCGAGCGCGTCGACGAGGTGGTGCCGCGCCCGGGCGAGCTCCTCGGCGGTGGGCTTGCCCGAGCCGACGTCGAAGCCGCGGTAGATCTGCACGCTGTCGGCGCTGACGATCTCGCCGCCCAGCCGCTCGGCGAGGTCCACGGCGAGCGCCGTCTTGCCGCTCGCGGTCGGGCCCACGATCGCGACGAGCCCCCCGCCGGCCGCCCGGGCGACCGAGAGCGCCTGCTCAGCGACCGACGCGCCGTTCGAGCTCGTCATATCCGATGCGCGTGACCACGGGCCGCCCGTGCGGGCAGTGCCCGGCGAAGTCGATATCGTCGAGCCCCTTGAGGAGCGCCTGGACCTCCGCGCGCGAGACGACGTCGCCCGCGCGGATGCTGCCGTGGCAGGCCATCGTCGCGAGCACGAGGTCCGCCGCGTCGCCGAAGGGTCGCCGGCCGGCGCGGCCGAGCTCCGCCACGAGGTCGCGCACGATGCGCTCGGGTCGGGCCCGCGCGAGCAGCGCCGGCACCGAGTGGATCGCCACCGCGTTCGCGCCCACCGCGCGGAGCTCGATGCCGAGCGCCGCCACGTCCGCCGCGCGCTCGTCGAGCGTCGCGACCTCGGTCGGGAGGAGCTCGACCACCTCGGGGATGAGCATGCGCTGCGTCGCGACCGTGCGGGAAGCGAACGCGCGCCGCAGGCGGTTGAAGGTCACGCGCTCCGCCGCCGCGTGCTGGTCGAGGACGTACAGTCCGTCGGGTCCGCTGCACACGAGGAACGTCGCGCGCACCTGCGCGAGGAACTCCAGCGAGGAGTAGAAGCCGACGCCTTCGAAGAGGATCGGGTCCGCCGCCGGCGCCGGCGCGGCGAGCTCCACGGCCTCGGCGAGCGCCGAGGGGGCCGCGGGCGGCGCGTCGCCCGCGCCGGCCAGCCCCCACGGGTCGCTCACGCCCGCGCCCACCTCGAGCGAGAGCGCGCCGAAGGGGGCGCCCGCAGCGGGCGCGCTCGAGCGCCCGACCAGGCCCGGGACGTCCCGAGGGCGGGCAGCGAGAAGGCCTGCGCGAGCGCGCGGTGGAGCTCCTGCGTCACCGCGTCGAGCAGCGCGCGCGCGTCGGCGAACCGCACTTCGGCCTTCTGGGGGTGCACGTTCACGTCGACCTCCGACGGCGGCACCTCGACGTACACGACGCCGACCGGATACCGCCCCGGCTCGAGCACCGACCCGTAGGCCTGCGCGACCGCGCGGGCGAGGGCCCGGTCACGGACGGGCCGCCCGTTGACAAGGAGGTGCAGGCCGGTCGCGCCGGCGCGCGCGCGCTCGGGCGCGGCCAGGTGCGCCTCGATCATCATCGGCCCGCGCTGCCCGGCGCACGCCTCCAGCCGCTCGCTGACCTCGAACGCCTGCGCCGCACGCTCGCGCCGCGTCGCGCTCCGCAGCCACTCGCGCGCGGTCCGCCCGTCGCGCACGAGGAAGAAGCTCACCTCCGGGCGCGCGAGGGCGGCGAGGAGGAGCGCCTCGGTCACGTGCGCCGCCTCGGTGCCCGTGGACTTCAGGAACTTGCGCCGCGCCGGCACGTTGAAGAACAGGTCGCGCACCTCGATGGTCGTCCCCTCGGCGGCGCCCGTGGGACGCGGCTGCGGCGCGCCCCCGCCCTCGAGCAGCACCTCGGTCCCCGCCTCGGCGCCGCGCGGGCGCGTGGCGAGCCGCAGCTTCGACACCGACGCGATGCTCGGGAGCGCCTCGCCGCGGAAGCCGAAGGTGACGAGCGCGAAGAGGTCTTCCTTGCTCTGGATCTTGCTCGTGGCGTGACGCTGGAGCGAGAGCACGGCGTCGTCGGCGTCCATGCCCGTGCCGTCGTCGCTCACGCGGATGAGGGTCGTGCCCCCGCGCTCGAGGTCCACCTTCACGCGCGTCGCGCCCGCGTCGAGCGCGTTCTCGACGAGCTCCTTCACGACGCTGGCCGGCCGCTCGACCACCTCGCCCGCGGCGATCTGGTTCGCGAGGTCGACGGGGAGCGTCTGGATGCGGCCCATGCGCGGCTTAGGGCTCCCTCGCCACCTCGGGCTTCGCCTCGAGGAAGTCGCGCGCGCGGCGGCGCGTGAGGGCCACGACGATGAGCACGCTGCACAGCGAGTCGAGGCCGAGCGCGATGGGGTACGCGGTGCGCTGGAACCCGAGCAGGTGCGTCGCGTCGGCGCGGCCGGCGGGATCGGGCGGGAGGCGCGCGATGACCTCGGCCTCGTTGAACTGGAGCTCTGCCTCGACGACGTCGCGGAGGAGCAGGTAGTCGGCCACGTTGACCCCGGCCTGTACGAGCACGAGCTGCACGAGCAGGTTGCGCGCCGTGCGGCTGCCCGCGAAGACGCGCGTCGCGAAGAAGAAGATCGCCGTGCCGAGGAGCAGCGCGGCGACGCCGAGCGGCCACGCGCGGGGCTTCGCCGCGTCGAGGACCTGGAGGTACGACTGGAGGCGCGCCACGACGGCGGCGCGATCGGCGTCGTCGGCGATGCCCGACGCGGCCTCGGACGGGTCGATCGCGACCCGGTAGTTCATGAACGTCTGCCAGCCCTGGAGGGCGCCGGCGGCGCCGATGAACAGCGCGCCGAGCAAGGCGACGACCAGGTACCACGGCCGTTTGCGGACGACGGGGGACATGGCTTAGCCCCGGGATAGCACGCCTCTCCCTCGGAGCCGAACGCTGCAGCTCGCGAGGGCGCCTACTTGGCGGTCCGCGATTCGTCTTCGCGGATGTCGTCGCGCACGGCCTGCACGAACGCGTCGACCCCCGGGGCCGCGGCGCTCGCGGCGGGTTCGGGCGCGGCCTCTGCCGCGGGCGCGGGCGCGGCCGGCGCGGCGGCGCTGTTCGCGGGCGCGGCGGGGGTCGTGGTGATGCCGTCTTCGTCGGTGGTCGGCTCGGCCGGCTCGACCGGCGCCGCCTTCGGCGCCCGGGCCACGACCGCCGCGGGGCGCGCCCAGACGTGCGGGCGGGGACGTTGCGCGTGCGGGAGCGACTGGACGTCGACGGTGGGGCCGTCGAGATCGAGCGTGATGCCCGACACGGTGGAGACCGGCGCGGGCGACGCGGGCGGCGGGAGCGCGACGGCCTCCGGAGGGGGGTGCGCCGTGGCGTGCGACGGGTGCACTTCGATGACCATGGGCATCGCGGAGGACGCGGCGGGCAGCGGCGCCGAGCTCGCGCGCCAGACGCCCGCGGCCACGACGAGCATCACCGCGGCGAGGAACCCGCCCGCGGCGAGGAGCTTGGAGTCCGCCGAGAAGCGCTGGCGCGGCGCGCCATAGAAGGCATCGAAGGAGAGCGGCACCGTGGGCGGGACCGGCGGCAGCGACGCCGCGACCGGGGACATCGTGCTGCGCACCGCGCGATCGGGCACCGGATGCTCCACCGGCTGCGCGGGCAGGATCGGCTGCGAAGGCCGCGCCTGAATCGCGGGCTGCGAAGGCCGCGCAGGGGGGAGCGAGGGCTGCGACGCGCGGCGAGCGTATGCGACGGCCGGCGCGTACGCCGGCGGCGGCGGCGTGAAGCTGGGCAGCGACGCCAGCGACGCCAGCGAAGGCGACACCGCGATGGCCGGCTGCGAAGCCCGCGGCATCGGCGGCACGCTGGAGCGGTCGGCCCGCGGCATCGGACCGGGCGGAGGCGTCATGCCGGGTGCCACCGGGAGTACGTCTCGCACCGACACTTCTCTGACGCGGGGCGCCACGGGCGTCATGCCGACCGCCGACCAGGCCCCCGAGATGGCCGACCAGGAACCGGACGCCTGCGAGTTCTCGGTCAGCGAGGGCGACGACGGGCGGCCCCCCGCCTCGAGGCTCGAAAAGGAGGGCAAAGAATGGAACGACGACCGCGAGGGCGGCGCTTCAGGCAGCACGGTACCGTCGGAAATCCTTCGCAGAAGGAGCTTTCGGCTCGGCGGTGCCGGCGGGATGGAGTCTCGAGCTGACATGGCCTTTCCGCGGTGCGCCTGCATGCGAAGATATCGCCGATCGACGCCAATGTCCGTTCTTGCACAAGCTTGGGCGCGCGCAAGGGGCAATCGGCGTCCGTGCTTTACGTTACTTCACGCGCAAACCGCGGACGGGGCCAACTGTCGTGAGCATCGATCTCCCTCGACAGGCCGCCGGTGAACGGGTCCCGGCGGCGAGGCGCAGCTCGGGCGAAGGGCCCGGCGCGCGACCCCGGATTTAGCCGGGCTTTTTCAAGGAGACAGAACCGATGCTCGGATTCATTTTGGGTGCAGCCTGCGTCTTTGGTTTCGTGCGGATGATGCGCCGCCGCGCCTGGTTCGGGCGCCACGGGTACGGCGGGTGCGGCGGGCCCGGCTTTGGCCCGGGATTTGGCCCTGGGCAGGCGTTTTACGGGCCGGGTGCGATGGGCCCGTTCGGGGGCGCACGCGGCCGGCGGGGCTTCCGGATGGCGGCCCTTCGCGGCCTCTTCGAGCGGCTCGAGACGACGCCCGGGCAAGAGCGCGCCATCGTGGCGGCCCTCGACGAGCTTCAGGAGAACCGCCGTACGCTCCGCGAGGAGCTCGGCCAGACGCGCGCGGACGTCGCCCGCGCGATCGCGGGGGGCCTCATCGAGGACTCCACGCTCGAGGAGACGTACGCCCGGCAGGACAGGCTTCTCGCGCGCCTTCGCGTGAGCTTCAACGAGGCGCTCAAGAAGGTGGCCGAGGCGCTCGACGAGAGCCAGCGCAAGGAGCTCGCGTCGATGCTCGAAGGGCGGTCCTTCCGCGGCGGCTGGGGCGGAGGGACGATCTGGGCCTGATTGCCACTGATCGCCCCCCTGGCCGTGATGTCCAGTTGAGACTTCCTTGGAGGGTGCTCTAAGGAAGTCTCGATGCTTTTGGGGTGGATGGTCCTCGGGGCGCTCACGAGCGCCGCCGCGCTCAACGCGGTCGGAATCGGGGTGCGCGCGCGCGCTCCCGAAGGTCGCAACCGCTCGGAGCTCGCCGTCGTCGCCGGCACCGCGTTCTACGCGCTCCTCGCGGGGCCGGTGCTCTTCCTCGGCTTTCTGGGCCGCCTCACGAGCCTGAACCTCGGGCTCTTCTCGGCCGCGCTCATGGCCGGCCTCTTCGCGCTCCTGGCCCGCGCCGGACGGCGAACCCCAGGCGGGCACCTCGCCGAGTGCCTGGGCGCGCTCGGGGCCCTCGCGGCCCTGCCCGGAGAGGCGCTCGCCGAGACGGCGCGCGCGCGGAGCGTGGCCTTCGTGGGCCTGGTCTTCGCCGGCGCGATGATCGCCTACGCGCTCGTCGTCGCGGTCCTCATCCCGGCGACGTCGTGGGACGGGCTCATGTACCACGAGCCGATCGTGGGCTTCGCGATCCAGAACCATGGCTTCGCGCCGGTGTCCCTGCCGCCGAACGACACGGTGCAGGCGACCAACGGCTACCCGCGCGTGTGCGAGGCCATCGGCATGTGGCTCTGCATCTTCACCGACAGCACGCTCGTCGAGGCGCCGAACGTCATCGCCGCGCCGGCCATGATGCTCGCCGCCTACGGCCTCGCGCGCCGCTTCGGCGACCGCGCCACCGCGCTCGGCTGGGCGTCGGTGCTCCCGCTCATGCCGCAGGCGTGGGCGCAGCTTTGCCAGGTGTACATCGACGTGCAGGTCGCGTTCTTCGCGCTCGCCGCGATCTACCTGGCCACGCGCCCGCGGTACCGGGTGCGCGACGCCGTCCTCGCGACGGTCGCGCTCGCGCTCCTCATGGGGTCCAAGTTCTCGGCGCTCTCGATGGTGCCGCCGATCGCGCTCGTGGCGTACGCCCGGCTCGCCCTCCGCTGGCTGCGCGCGCGGCCGGTCGCGGTCGTCGGGACGGCGGTCGGCGGGAGCGCGGCCCTCGCCGCCGTGGCGGGCGCGTTCCTCCTCCGGAACTGGCAGGCGTTCTCGAACCCGCTCTGGCCGGTCACCTACGACAACGCCCGCTTCGGCATCCACTGGAAGGGCCTCCGGTCGCTCGAGGCGATCGTCGCCGACGCGCCGCTCCACGAGATCGTCTCTGCCATGTACGACCCGCCCGGCAAGGGCCTGCGGGACGTCATCGATCGCGGGTACGGCTACGGCATCGCGTGGGTCGTCGTCCCGGTCGGCCTCGTCGCGCTGGCGATCGCGGTTGCCGCGGTGGCCGCCCAGCGCCTCCGCTGGATCGACCGCCGCGGCCTCGAGAACCTCGGGTGGGTGCTCTTCCCGATCGCGCTCGGCCTCTTCACGGCGCCGACGCTGAGCGGCCGGAACGCGCGGTACAACCTGCACCTCGTCGCGGGCCTTACGGTCGCGATCACGTGGCTCTTCGCGGGACGCCGCTGGCTGCGCGCGCGGGAGGGGGTGATGGCGGCGGCGATCGCGCTCTCGATCCTCCCGCTCTTCTGGACCGACGGCTACTTGTGGTCGTGGGGCATGACCGACGACCCGGCCGCCATCTTCCGGCGTCCCTTCGCGCACCACCAGTACATCGAGGCCCCGACCTTCGACCTCCTCGCGAAGGAGCGCTCGGCCGAGCTCGGGGCCGGCGATCGCGTCGTGTTCGACGAGGGCATCATCTTCGTCGGCGCGCTGTGGAACTTCGACTTCTCGAACTCGGTCGAGTTCGTGCCCTTCCAGTCGGAGAAGGACTTCCTCGCGTCGGTCGACCGCGCGAACGCCAAGTGGGTCGCGGCGGGCACCTCGGGCGCGCAGAACGCCCTCCTCCGCTCCCACCGCTGGCAGCTCGTCGGCAAGATCTCGAGCGCCGGCGATGAGCGCGTCTATCGCCGCGTTTCATAGAGCGACCGTCGTTCCTTCGGAACGACGGCCAGCTCTATTTTGGCCCTGGTTTGGGAGCATCCGTCCTTTGAACGTTCCGTTCAAAGGACTCCTGCTCTTAGTCCCCGCGCGCGGCGCCGAAGACGGGGGCCGCGCGCTCCTCGGCCTTCAGCCGGCGCGCGAGCACGGCGATGACGTCGCTTCGCGTGAGGATGGAGAGGACCCGCCGCGGCTCGCTTCGCGAGACGACCGGCAGCCGGCCGACTCGCTCGGTGACCATGTGATCCGCGGCTTCCCGGAGCGACGAGTCGTCGTACACGACCGCCGGGCCCGGGCGCGCGAGGTCGCCGACGGTCCCGCTCGCGGCCGGATCGAGGACCTGCCGGCGCATGACGAAGCCCGAGAGGAGCCCCTCCGCGTCCACGACGGGGAACCCCTGGTGGAACGAGCCCGGCTCGTGCCGCTGCATCCAGGCGCGCACCTCCGCCACCGGCCGCGCCGCCCCCAGCGTGACGACCGGCTTGCTCGCGACCTCCGACACGACGACCTGCGCGAAGATGTCCGTCGTGTAGTCGCTGACCACGCGCGCGCCGCGTCGCGCGATCTTCTCGGTCATGATCGAGTGCCGCATCGCGAGCGCCGACACGAGATACGCCCCCGTCGCGCCGCCGAGCAGCGGCAGGAGGCTCATGGGCTGCCGTGTCGTCTCGAACGCGAACACCACCGAGGCGAGGAGCGCGCGCGACGCCCCCGCGAAGAGCGCGGCCATGCCCACGAGCGCCGCGACGCGCACGTCGACGCCGGCGCCGGGCGCCGCCCACCCGGCGATCGCTCCGAACACGCTCCCGAGGCCCCCGCCGATCGTGAAGAGGGGCGCGAGCGTGCCGCCCGACGTGCCCGTGCCGAGCGAGAGCGACCACGACACGAACTTCAGCGCGCAGAAGACGAGCGCCGCCTGGCCCACCAGGTTGCCCTGGAGGATGCGATCGATGTTGTCGTACCCGACGCCCATGGTGTGCGGGGAGATCGCGCCCACCACGCCCACGACGCCGCCGCCGATCGCCGGCCACCACATCCAGTGGAACGGCAGCTTCTCGAAGGCGTCTTCCACGGCGTAGACGGCGCGCGTGACGAGCATCGCGAAGAGGCCCATCAAGGCGCCCATGGCGACGTAGAGCGCCAGCGCCGCGCCCCCCGGCGCCTGCACGTGGGGCATCGCGAAGGCGGGCTCGGTGCCGGCGAGCGCCATGTGCGCGCCGCACGCGGCGGCGCTGGCGAGCGCCACGGGGACGAGCGAGCGCGTGCGGTACTCGAAGAGGAGGAGCTCGACGGCGAGGAGCACCGCGCTGACCGGCGCCGAGAACGTGGCCGACATGCCGGCCGCGGCCCCGGCCGCGAGGAGCGTCTTGCGCTCCTCGGCCGACACGCGAAGCACCTGCCCGACGAGCGACCCGAGCGCGCCGCCGGTCGCGATGATCGGCCCTTCGGCGCCGAACGGGCCGCCCGTGCCGATGGAAATCGCCGCGGAGAGCGGCTTGAGGAACGTCATCCGGGCGGGGATGCGGCTCTCGTTGAAGAGCACCTGCTCCATCGCCTCGGGGATGCCGTGGCCGCGGATGGCGGGCGAACCCCACCGGGCCATGGCGCCGACGACGAGCCCGCCGACGACGGGCACGAGCACGACCAGCCATCCGAGGTGGTTGCCGGCGGGGCCGGGCGACGTGAAGCCGCCGTGGCCGTAGAAGGCGAGGTTGGTGATGAGGCCGATGAGCGCGGTCAGGACGCGCGCGACCACGCTGGCCACGAGGCCCAGGCCGACGCCGAGCGCGCTGACGAAGAGGACGCGCTTGTCGATTGGCGCGCGCTCGAGGGGGACGTTGGGGGGGCGGGCGACGCTATCGGCCCTCACGGGCGCTCCTCTTGGCGGGGGTCGCCTTCACCGGCTGCGCCGCGGACTCTTCGAAGAACATGCGAGGCTCGGCGTCCTGGATGCCCATCTCGCGAACGAGCGCGCCGAGCCCGCGGGTGAGCGCCGCGCGCTCGGCGGCGCCCATGCGGCGGAGGGACTCGAGGAGCCGGGCCTGCGTCGGCTCCGGGCAGCGCGCCGAGAGGCGCTGGCCGGAGGGGGTGAGGCTGAGCTCGACCCGGCGCGCGTCGTCGCGCGAGGCCTTGCGGGTCACGAGCTTGGCGTCGACCAGACGGCGGACGACGACCGACACCGAGCTCTGATCGGTGAAGGTGCGCTCGGCGAGGTCGTTCAGCGACGAGGCGGGCGACCGCGCGAGGGCCTGGAGGACGAAGAGCTGGGCGCCGCTGATGCCGGCGGCGCGCTCGGCGTCGCGGGTGCTGAGGCGAAGCTCGCGGACGATGCGGCGGAGCGCGTCCAGAATGGCGCGGATGCCGTCGGGTCCCTGCGGATCGGGGGTGGGCGGCGGGGAGGAGACAGAAATATGGGAGCCCATTGAGTGACGGCGTTGTAGGCGACGCGAGGCTCGCGCGCAACGAGGCCGAAACCGCGCGGGCCGCCCGCGCGTCCGAGCGTCTTCGATTGACGCGTGCGCTCCGCGCGAGGATGCGCCACAATCGCCGGGAGGTCGTCGTGGGAAAGCAAATGGATCGGGCGCCGGCGGAGCTCGAACACCTGCGTGTGCTGCTGCAGGCCTATATGAACAAGAAGGGCCTCCGCTCGACCGATCAGCGCCGGCTCATCGTGGAGACGTTCTTCCGCTCCGAGAATCACGTCAGCATCGAAGAGCTCCTGGCGCAGGTCCGCGTCAAGGACCCGCGCGTGGGCTACGCCACCGTCTACCGCACGCTCAAGCTGCTCGCCGAGTGCGGCGTCGCGCACGAGCGACGCTTCGGCGACGGCCTCACCCGGTACGAGCTCGCCGACGACGCGAGCCACCACGACCACCTCATCTGCGTCGACTGCGGCGACATCACCGAGTTCGAGGAGCCGCGCATCGAGGAGCTCCAGGAGTCGGTCGCCCGCAAATACGGCTTCGAGCTCCGATCGCACAAGCACGAGCTCTACGGAATCTGCCCGCGCTGCCAGGGCAAGCGGCGCAACGGCAACTGAGGCCCGCGGCTCAGCGCTCGCTTCGTAGCTCCCGCGCGTCGGTCACCACCCACTCGACCGGCACGTCGAGCGCGCTCTCGGGCACCTCGGCCAGGAGCTGGAAGTCGAACGCCACCGCGATCGTCACGGCCGGCGGCGCGTACCGCGGCAGCACGCGATCGTAGTGGCCGGCGCCGTAGCCGATGCGGTGCCCGCGCGGATCGACGGCCAGCGCCGGGACGATGATCGCGTCGACGCTCTGCGCCTCCGGCTCCTTCGGCGTGGGCTCGCGGAACCCGAACCCGTGCTCCTGCATCGCGTCGACGTCGGTCACGAAGCGGAACGTCATCTTCCCGTCGTCCGGGTCCATGCCCGGGTAGGCCACGCGCACGCCGCGCGCCCGCAGGCGGGCGTCGAGCCCGCGGAGGTCGACCTCGTGCCGGTCCTCGATGGGCCAGAAGAGGCACACGCTCTCCGCCCGCGCGAACGCGTCGAGCCGCTCGAGCCGCTCGCCGATGCGCTGCGACCGCTCGGCGCACGCCGAGAGCGGCAACGCCTTGCGCAGGCCCCGCATGCGCCGGCGGAGCTCGCTCTTCACGCGCGCACGGAGGAGCTCTTCGGCGGACGAAGGAATGAAGCCGTGATGATCGGAGGGCATCGCCCGAGCGAACTTAGCCTGTCCAAGCTGACCTCGCGCGCCGACGCCGGACGGTTAACTTGCTGAACCATGAGCAAGGCCTTCACCAAGGAGAACGACGAATCCGGGTTCGCGCACTCCGCGGCTCGAATCGAGGGCGTCCTCCGCCCCCGTCACCCCCATCGGCGCACGCCTCGCGCGCGAGCGCCTGGACGAGATCTCCAGGCGAATCGAGCGCTCGAGCCGACCCGAAGACCGGGTGGCGCTCGAGGCCGAGCGCGACCGGCTCTCCGCGGTCGCCGCGGCGCCGGTCGGCCCCAAGGGAGGCCCCGAAGACGCCGTGGCGTTCGGCGCGGAGGTCGCCATCCGCGACGGCGCGGGCAAGGAGCGCAAGGTGGTGGTCGCCTCGTCGAGCGAGGTCGGTCTGGTCCCGCACGCGGCCACGGCCAGCTCGCCCATCGCGCGCGCCCTCCTCGGCGCGCACCCGGGCGACGTGGTCGAGTTCGAAGGCCCGCGCGGCCTCGAGGAGCTCACCGTCGTCGCCGTGCAGTACCCGCACTGAGCCCGGGGGCCCTCGCTCCCTCAGCGCTGCTCGGTCGGATTGGCGGGGAGCCCGAGGCGCGCGTGGACCCGCTCTGCGATGGCGCAGAGCGTCTCCGCGCACGGCTCGCAGCCGCCCCCGCAGCAGCGGGGCCAGGTCCGGCGCGGGGTGCCGAGGATGGGCCGCACGCAGTCGCGGTAGTACTCGGCGAGGCCCACCTCGTCGCAGGCCGCCGCGAGGGCGGCCTCCACCTCGGGCGTGCGCGGCAGGCTCACGGGCTCACCGGGGCCGGTGCACCGCGTTCGCCATCTGCGTCGCCGCGCGGCCCTCGAGCATCATGCGAAACTCGTCGGCCTCCATCGTGCGCCCCATCGCCTCCTCGGGCGAGATGAGCTTCTGCTGCACGAGCGAGTAGAGCGCCTGGTTGAGCGTCTGCATCCCGAACTTCTCCTGCCCGACCTGCATCGACGAGTAGATCTGGTGCACCTTGTCTTCGCGGATGAGGTTTCGAATCGCGGCGTTCGGCAGCAGCACCTCGAGCGCGAGCACGCGGCCGGGCGCGTTGAACCGGGGGAGGAGCTGCTGCGAGGCGACGCCCTGGAGCACGAACGACAGCTTCGTCCGGATCTGCCCCTGCTGGTGCGGCGGGAAGACGTCGATGATGCGGTTGATCGTCGAGACCGCGCTGTTCGTGTGGAGCGTGGCGAAGACGAGGTGGCCCGTCTCGCTGATCGTCAGGGCCGCCTCGATGGTCTCGAGGTCGCGGAGCTCGCCGATGAGCACCACGTCGGGGTCCTGCCGGAGCACGTAGCGGAGCGCGCTCTTGAACCCCTCGGTGTCGGTGCCGACCTCGCGCTGGTTCACGATCGAGAGCTTGTGCGGGTGCAGGTACTCGATCGGGTCCTCCACCGTGAGGATGTGGAGGCGCTGCTCGCTGTTGATCTTGTCGATGATGGCGGCCAGCGTCGTCGACTTGCCCGAGCCCGTGGGCCCCGTCACGAGCACGAGCCCGTTCGGCTTGGTCGCGAAGTCCGCGAGCACCGGCGGCAGCCCGAGCTCCTCGAAGGTGAGGATCTTGAACGGGATGGCCCGGAACGCCCCGGCCACGGCCCCGCGCTGCATGTAGATGTTCGCGCGGAAGCGCGAGAGCCCCTTGATGCCGAACGACAGATCGAGATCGCTGTGCTTCTCGAAGTGCGCGCGCTGCTCCTCGGCGAGCACCGAGAAGCAGAGCTGCTTGGTGTCCACCGCGCCGAGCGGCGGGAGCCGCAGCGGCACGATGTTCCCGTCGATGCGGAGGAGCGGCGGCGTCCCGGTCGTGATGTGAAGGTCGCTCGCGCCCTTCTCGATCATCGTCCGGAGGAGCTGGTGGAGAGTGACCTTGATTTCGGTGGGCTGCGTCATCAGTCGGCCATGGTGACGCGCATGATCTCTTCGGGCGTGGTGACGCCGTCGATGATCTTCTTGATGCCGCTCATGCGGAGCGAGCTCATCCCGTTCTTGATCGCGCCCAGCTTGAGCTCGGCCGTCGACGCGCCCTGGAGGACCATCTCCTTCAGGTTGTCGGTGAAGCGCATGACCTCGTAGAGCGCGACGCGGCCCTTGTAGCCGCTGCCGTTGCACGTGCGGCAGCTCCCGCCGCCGCCCTTCATGAGCTTCGCGTTGGCGATCTGCTCGGGGGAGAAGCCGCAGTCTTCGAGGATCTTCTTCTCGTACTTCACGGGCTGCTTGCAGTCCGCGCAGATCTTCCGGGCGAGGCGCTGGGCGAGCACGAGGTTGACGCTCGCCGTGATGAGGAACGGCTCGACGCCCATGTTGAGGAGGCGCGAGATGGTGGCCGGCGCGTCGTTCGTGTGCAGCGTCGAGAGGACCATGTGGCCCGTGAGCGCCGCCTTGACCGCGATCTCGGCGGTCTCGAAGTCGCGGATCTCGCCGACCATGATGATGTCCGGGTCCTGCCGGAGGAAGGCTCTCAGCGCCATCGCGAAGTTGAGGCCGATCTCGTCGTGCATCTGCACCTGGTTGATGCCGTGCAGGTTGTACTCGACGGGATCTTCGGCGGTGCTGATGTTGTGCGCGACCTTGTTGAGGTCGGAGAGCGCCGAGTACAGCGTCGTCGTCTTGCCCGAGCCGGTGGGGCCCGTGACGAGCACCATGCCCCACGGCTGGTGGATCGCCCAGTTGAAGTCTTCGAGCGGCTTCGCGTCGAAGCCGAGCTTCGTCATGTCGAGCTGCAGGTTGCCCTTGTCGAGGAGGCGCATGACGACCTTCTCGCCCCAGAGCGTCGGCAGCACCGACACGCGGAAGTCCATCTCGCGGCCCTTGCCGAGCTTCAGCTTGATGCGCCCGTCCTGCGGCAGGCGCCGCTCGGCGATGTCGAGGGCCGCCATGATCTTGATGCGGCTCGTGATCGCGTTCTTCAGCTTGAGCGGCGGCGTCATCTCCTCGGCGAGCACGCCGTCGATGCGGTAGCGCACGCGGAACTTCTTCTCGTACGGCTCGATGTGGATGTCGCTCGCGCCCTTCTTGATGGCGTTGAGCAGCATCATGTTCACGAGGCGGACGACCGGCGCGTCCTCGCTGGCCTTCTCGAGCTCGAGGAGGTTGGTCGGGTCGTCCTCGTCGCCGGTGAACTCGATCTCCGTCTCGTCGAAGCCGGCCATCACCTCATCGTACGAGGGGCCCGCGTTGTAATACTTCTCGATCGCCAGGTGGATCGAGGTCTCGCTCGCGATGACCGGCTCGATGTTGTAGCCGGTGAGGAACTTGAGGTCGTCGATCGCGTTCAGGTTCGTGGGGTCGGCCATCGCCACGATGAGCGCGTTGCCCGTGCGCGAGACGGGCAGCACCTTGTGCCGCTCGCAGGGCTCCTTGGGGACGAGCTTCAGGACGTCGGCGTCGACCTCGTACTCCTCGAGGTTGATCGTCGGGACGCGGTACTGCTGGCTGAGAAAGCTCGTGATCTCGTCGTCGCTGACGTACCCCAGCTTGGCGAGCGTGTAGCCGAGGTTATTGCCAGACTTCTGCTGCTCGTCCTGCGCGTGACGGAGCTGCGTGAGGGAGATCAGCTTCTCGCGGACGAGCAGCTCTCCGAGCCGGTTGTTGTTGGCCATGCGACCTCAGCTTAACAGCCGGGAGCCCCGCACCTAAAGGGCCGTTTACGCGCGGCGCGCGAACCCGGGCGGGCCGCGCGGTCTCGCGTGGGAGCGTGCGGGGAAGGGAGGACAGGGTAGGTTTTCAGGAGGTCTCGTGGCTGGGTTCTGGGAAAGGCTCTTCGGTACGCGCTCGCGGGCCCTCGCGCTCGCTCGCAGCGCCGAGCTCCGCGGGGACCTCGCCCGCGCGGCGGTCCTCTACGAGCGGGCCGGGCGCGACGACGAGGTCGCGCGCGTCCGCCGGGTGCGCGCCATGGCGATCCTCGCGGCCACCGCGAACGTTCCCCTGACCGCGTCCCGCCGCCCGCCGCTCCTCGAGGCCGCCGCCGACCTCGAGGCGCTCGGCGACTTCGCGCGCGCCTCGGACGCGTACGCGCGCGCCCACGACGTCGAGGGGCAGGCCCGCGCGCTCGCCCGGGCCGGGGAGATCGACCGGCTCGACGACCTCCTCGAGGCGGATCGATCGCGCGAGCGCGCCGCGCGCACCCGCCGCTCCGGGCACGAGGAGTTCGACCTCCTCGTGGCGAGCGGGCGGCGGCGCGAGGCGCACGCGCTGGCCCGGGCCTCGAGCGACGCGGGCCTGCGCAGGCGGGGCGAGGCCCTCCACGCGAAGCGGCTCGCGGGCCCCATCGTGCCGATCGTGGTCCGCGGGCACGCGATGGACCTCGTGCTCGGCGATCGCGTCGTCCTCGGCCGTGCCGTCGATGCCCCGGCGTCGCACGCCGACGGCCGGCCCGGGGGCGCCATCGCCATCGCTTCGGTCGCGGTGAGCCGGAGGCACGTGGCGATCGAGCGCGGCGAAGGGGGCGAGCCGCAGGTGCGCGATCTCGGCAGCCGCCACGGCACGAGCGTCGAGGGGCGCGCGCTGCAGGGCGCGGCGCCGATCGGGCAGGGGGTCGCGCTGCGGCTCGGCGGCGAGGTGCCGTGCGTCGTGCGGCCCGCGGGCGACTGGCCGGGCGCGGTGTCCGTCGAGATCGCGGGCGCGCGGTACGTCGCCCCCCTCGGGCCCGCGGCCGTCGGCGTCGGCGCCTGGACGCTCGCGTGCGGCGGCGAAGACGGCGACCCGGGCAGGTGGGTGGAGCTCGCGACCGGCGACGCGCCGCCTTGCTTCGCGGGCGGGCTGCGCCTCGCGCCTCGCGTGGCGCTGCTGGCGGGCGACGCGCTCTCGGCCGAGCTACGGGGAGAGCCCGTGGTGGTCTTCGGAGAGCCCTCGTGACCGACCCGCTCGAGCAGCTCCTGCGCGCCGGCACCTCCGCGGGGCCGGCGGACGACGAGGCGCTGCGGCTCTTCGCGCAGGTGCGCGCGACGCCCGACGAGGGGCGCGTCGTGCACCGCCTGCTGGTCCGCGAGGCGATCTCGCCGCTGCCCGAGCCGCTGCTCGTCGCGGTGGCCTCGGCCCTGGTCGACCGGGGCGAGCTCGAGGCCGCCGCGCAGGCGCTCGTGCGGGCGCGCTCGGCGCCGGCGCTGATGCTCCGCGCCGACCTGCTCGAAGGGGCCGGGGAAGTCTCGGCGGCGCTGGCGCTCGTCGAGCAGGTCCTGGCGCGGGACCTCGACTGGCCGGGCGCGCGCGAGCGGCACGCGCGCTGGCGGGGCGCGCTCGGCCTCGCGCCATCGGGGCACGCGCCGCCCGCGGCCGCCGCGCCGCTGCCGGCGGTCGCGCCGGACCTGCCGTACAAGCTGCTGCGCGAGGCGGGCCGCGGCGGGTCGGCGACGGTCTACGAGGCCGAGGACCTCGAGCTGCTGCGCCGCGTCGCCGTGAAGGTGTACCACCGGCCCGAGCGCGACCGGGCGAAGCTGCTGCACGAGGTGCGCGTGGCCGTCGCGGTGGCGGGCGAGGGGGTGGTGCCGGTGTTCGACGCGGACCCGCACGGCGGGTGGATTGCGATGCAGTGGGCGGCGCTCGGGGCGCTCGGCTCGCGCCGCGCGGTCGGTCCGGCGGCCTGGGCGGCGGCGCTGGCGCGGGCGCTGGCGCGGGTGCACGCGGCCGGGTGGGTGCACCACGACGTGAAGCCGGCGAACGTGCTGCTGCGGGCGGCGGGCGCCCCCATGCTCGGCGACTTCGGGACGGCGCGCCGTCGGGGCGAGCCGAGCCCGCCGGGCAGCCTGGGCTACGTGTCGCCCGAGCGGCTCGCCGGGCGGGCGAGCGATCCGCGCGACGATGTCTACGGTTTCGGACGGGTCCTGGCCGAGGCCCTCGAGACGGGCGGACCCGGCGCTTCATCGAAGAAGCCGGGGAGCGGATGGAGCGCGCTGGCGTCGGCCTGCACCGGGCAGGATTCCGCGCGGCCGGCCGACGGCGGGGAGCTGGTCGCCGCGGTCGAACGCCTGAGCGATTAGCGGCGCAACGGACCGACCCGCGGGCGACTCAAACGGACGAGCGCGACATCAAAACAGACGTTACATTCCCCTCCCGAGTCATGCCCACCACCTACACGGACCTCATCGCGGACATCCGCAAGCGAACCAAGCAAGTCAGCCTCGAGGAGGTGAAGCGCCGGCTCGAGGCGCACGAGAAGTTCACCCTCCTCGACGTGCGAGAGAAGGACGAAGTGCGCGGCGGGTTCATCCCCGGCGCCGTCTCTCTCCCCCGCGGCTTCCTGGAGATCCAGGCCGAGCAAAAGCTGCCCGACAAGAACGCGCGCATCGTCGCCTATTGCGCCGGCGGCACGCGGTCGGCCCTCGCGGCGGCCACCCTGCAGGAGCTCGGCTACACGAACGTCGAGACCGCCAACCCCGGCTTCGTCCGGTGGAAGGACCTCAACTACCCGATCGAGATGCCGGCCGCGCTCACCGACGCGCAGCGCGAGCGCTACTCGCGGCACATTCTCTTGCCCGAGGTGGGCGAGGCCGGCCAGGCGCAGCTCCTCAAGAGCAAGGTCCTCCTCCTCGGCGCGGGCGGCCTCGGCTCGCCGGCGGCGCTGTACCTCGCGGCGGCCGGCGTCGGCACGCTCGGCGTCGTGGACGCCGACGTCGTCGACTCGTCGAACCTGCAGCGGCAGATCATCCACGCGACGAGCCGCGTCGGCATGCTGAAGGTCGACAGCGCCGCCAAGGCCATCGCCGAGCTCAACCCCGACGTGAAGGTCGTGCCGCACAAGGAGCGCCTCAACAGCGGCAACGTCGAGCGCATCTTCGCCGACTACGAGGTCGTGGTCGACGGCACCGACAACTTCCCCACGCGCTACCTCGTGAACGACGCGAGCGTCTTCATGGGCAAGCCGGTCGTGCACGGGAGCATCTTCCGCTTCGACGGGCAGGTCACGACCTTCATCCCCGAGAAGGCCGCGAAGAAGCTCGGCGTCCCGGTGAGCCCCTGCTACCGCTGCCTCTACCCCGAGCCGCCGCCGCCGCACCTCGCGCCGAGCTGCCAGGAGGCCGGCGTCCTCGGCATCCTCTGCGGCATCATCGGCACGCTGCAGGCGACCGAGGCGATCAAGATCGTCCTCGGCAAGGGCACCACCCTGGCCGGGCGCCTCATGACGTACGACAGCCTCAAGATGAAGTTCCGCGAGCTCAAGCTCCGCCGCGACCCGAGCTGCCCGGTCTGCGGCCCGAAGCCCTCGATCACGAGCTACATCGACTACGAAGGCTTCTGCGCCGTCGGCTGATCAAACCGATCGAAGAGAAAAAACAGGGAGGAAAAGGAGGGAGAGGAGCAGTGAACTCCTTTCCCTCCTCCCCTCCCTGTCGATTTTCTCGTTGTCGGTCGGGCGCGTTCGAGATCGTGTGCTCGGTCCGCGCCTTGTGGTGGTGGTGGCGGTGGTGCTTCTTGGCAGGGACCGCGGGCGCCTCGGGTTCGTCCTTGTCGTCGGCCTTCGGGGCGGCCTCGAGGGGGGCGACCTGCACCGCGGCGGGCAGCGAGGGGAGGGCGCCGTCGCGGGCGTCGGCTTCGCGCGCGGGGGCGGCCTTCGCGTCGCACTTCTCCGGCTCGGCCTTCTCGGTCTTCTCCGACTTCTCGCCCGGCATCGGCCACGCGGCGACGTACTTCGGCGACTCGCCGCGCTTGCTGACGTCGATCCACGCCACGTGGCCGGCGCCGCTGTCGCGCGCGTCGATGTGGACGAAGCCGCTGTTCGGGTAGAAGCCGCAGCCGGTGTCCTGCATCGTCTTGCAGAAGTTCTCGACCGCCTCGTCCTCGACGCCGTCGATGCGGAAGTCGAGGGCGCGGCCGGACGAGTGGTAGCTGCCCGCGCTGCGCGCCTTGCCGGCGGAGGGGACGAGCAGGATCTTCACCGGCTCGCCGTCCTTGCGGAAGTGATCGGCGATGCGCTCGAGGCGCTCGACGACGTGCTCGTCGAGGTGGGCCTTCGCCTTCGGCGTGCCGGTCGGCCGGGCCATCACGGCGAGCTTCTCGACGCTCGACGCGATGGGCTCCCCGTCGCACCGCTCGAGCGCGAAGGTCTCGGACTGGAGACCGGCCACGACCTCGACCGACGGCTTGCTGCAGCTCTTCGCGTCCGTCGTGCGCGCGGCGTGCGCGTCGTCGGTCTCGCGCGTCTCGTGCGTGCGCGACGAGGCGCTCGCGGTGGAAGAAGCGAATACGACCGCAAACACCAGGGGGAAAGCGGGGATGAGAGCGACCGCGCTAGACATGCCGTGCATCGAAGGCCTCCGTGTCGCACATTCGGTCACATGTCAGGGCGCGCGGCCAAGAAAGGCGGATCGAATCTCTGCCGTGAGGCGCGGACCGCCGCGAAATTCAGGCGACCGAGCGCCTTCGACTAATCTCCCGCCGCGATGCTCGACCCCCGAGCCATGTCCGGAGCCGACTTCGAGGCCGCCCTTCGGGACCTCGCCGCCGCGGCCCCCGTCTCCACGAACATCGGTTGCCTGGCCTGCGAGGCGTGCGAGGGCTGCCGCGAGTGCACCTTCTGCGTCGGCTCGAAGGGCCTCGCGGCGTGCCATTACTGCGCGACGTGCACCGACTGCTTCGAGTGCGCGCACTGCGTGAACTGCCGCGATTGCAGCAAGTGCCAGCACTGCGTGCTGAGCCAGCGCCTCGTGAGCTGCGCGTACCTCGTGCGCTCGTCCGGGTGCAGCGCGTGCCACTACTGCTTCGGGTGCGTGGGCCTGTCGCGGCGCGAGTTCTCAATCTTGAACGTCTCCTTCGACCGCGCGACCTACTTCGAGGTGACGGCGCGCCTGGCCCGCGAGCTTCGCATCGCGATGCCCTGGCCATGAGGGCGGTGGTCCAGCGGGTGCTCGCCGCGCGCGTGGAGGTCGAGGGCGAGGTGGTCGGCGCGATCGACCGCGGGCTCCTCGTGTACCTGGGCTTCGGCAAGGGCGACACGGCGGAGGACCGCGCCTGGATGCTCTCGAAGATCGCGACGCTGCGCGTCTTCGAGGGCGACGAACACCACGGCAAGATGTCCCTCGGCGTCGCGGACGTCGGTGGCGCGCTGCTCCTCGTGTCGCAGTTCACGCTCTACGGCGACCTGCGGCGGGGCCGGCGGCCGAGCTTCGACGAGGCCATGCCCCCCGACGAGGCGCGCCGCGCCTACGACGCCGCCGTGGCCGAGGCGCGCGCGCTCGGCGTCCGCGTCGAGACGGGCCGCTTCCGCGCCGACATGAAGGTGCACTCCGTCAACGACGGGCCGGTCACGCTCTGGATCGACTCCGCGGCGCGTACGGTGAGCCGGTGACCGGCGAGGACGAGCGCGACCCCATCCTCGAGGCCCTCTGGGATCGCGCCCTCGTCGCGTGGGACGACGACAAGGTCCACGCCGCCCTCCTCGATCACGCGCTCCGGGCCCAGCGGCTCCCCGACCTCGCCGGTCGCTACCGCGCCGTCTCCGAGGATCCCGCGCGCGGACCGCTCGCCACGAAGAAGATCGACGCCATCGTCGTCGCGGCGACCCAGTCGCTCTTCGCGATGAAGACGCCCAAGGTCGAGAAGGTCCCGCTCCCGATCACCCTCACCGCCTTCGGCATCTGCATCTTCCTCCTCGGCTGGCTCGCCTGGGCCCTCTGGGGCCCGCGCTGAGAGGACTCAGGCGGCGAGGTTGGCCCGCTCGAGGAAGGCCTGCTCGATGCCGGCGTAGTCGACTTCGGCGTCGAGGCGCGCGAGGACCGAGTAGAAGCCGAACTGCAGGCGGTTCACGAAGACCATGTCCGGCGGCATCGGGAAGAACTCGCCCTCGGGGACCTTGCGCGCGAGCTGCGCCATGTCCTTCATCCCGTCGACGAGGCTCGCCGCGTACGCGCGGCGCATGCGGTAGGGCGACCCGAAGAGCGGCTCGAAGCACTGCCGCGTGTAGGCCACGGCCACCTTCTCGAGGGCCCCGGGCTTCGCGCGCACCAGGGTGGCGACCGCCCGCGCGAACCCGGCCTCGTCGCGCGCGAGCGCCGCGTGGTGGACGGCGAGCGCGCGCTTCTGGTGGTCGGGCTCGATGGTCTGGATGCACCCGTAGTCGAGGAAGGTGACGACGCCGCCCGGGTGGAAGACGTAGTTGCCGGGGTGCGGGTCGGCGTTGAGCATCGCGCCGACGAGCGTGCCCTTGAAGACGAAGCGCCACATCGTCCCGGACCACGCGCGCCGCGCGTCCTCGGGGGCCGCGCACGCCTGGTCGAACGTGAGGCCCCGCGCCAGCTCCGTCGTGAGCACGCGCTTCGCGCTGTGGCTGCGCACGAGCCCCGGCACGCGCACCGTGGGGTCGCCCGCGTGCAGGTCGGCGAAGCGCGTGAGCCGCTCGGCCTCGAGCCCGTAGTCGAGCTCCTCGCGGAAGCGCGCGCGGATGACCGCGAGCATCTTCTTGCTCTCGAAGCGCTTGCCGGCCATCGCGCCCGCGAAGCTCTCGATGAGGCCCGCGTTCGAGAGGTCGCTCTCGACCGCCTGCACGACGCCCGGGTGCTGCACCTTCACGGCGACCTCGCGGCCGTCGGCCAGCGTCGCCTCGTGCACCTGCCCGATCGACGCGCTCGCGAGGGGCTTGTCGCTCCAGCGCGTGAACAGCCGGTCGATGGGCGCGCCGAGCTCCTCCTCGACGCACGCGCGGATCTGCGCGGGAGAGGACTTCGGCGCCGCGGCCTGCAGCGCCTTCATCGACGCCTCGTACGCGTCGCGCTGCGCCTCGGGGACAATCCCGTCGACGTAGCTGGCCATCTGGCCCATCTTCGCCGCGAGCCCGCGCAACGTCCCGAGGACCTCGGCCGCCTGGTTGGCCGTGCTCACGCCCGTCTTGTCGAGCACGAGGCCGGCGCCGGTCTTCACGCCCATCGCCGCGAACCGGGCCAGCCGGCCCAGGCGCCCCTGCGGTAGTTTGCGCTCGTCGTCCATGCGGGGAAGGGCGGGGAAGGGCCCAGGCGGGTTTAGGGCGCCGGCGGCCTCCGGGCAAGCGGCGCGGGGGCGCCGGCCAGCACGCGCGCGAGCGCCATGGCCGAGCGCATCCCGCGCGCGTCGGCCGTCCACGTGCCGGCCCGGTCGTACGCGGTGCCGTGGTCGACGCTCGTCCGGACGATGGGCAGGCCGAGCGAGACGTTGACCGCGTCGCCGAACCCCGCGAGCTTCATCGGGATCGTGGCCTGGTCGTGGTAGAGCGCCACCACGCCGCTCCATCGCCGCGCCACGCCGCGCCGCGCCACCGCGAGCCGCAGCGCGGTCTCCGCGGGCACCGGCCCCTCGACCTTCGCGCGGATGCGCGCCGCGCGCAGCCGCCGCCGCGCCATCTCGAATCCCCGGCAGGACGCGCGTCCGCTCCTCGCGCCCGAGCAGCCCGCCCTCGCCCGCGTGCGGGTTCAGCGACGCCACCGCGATCCGGGGCGGCTCGGGACCCGCCTCCGTCCTCGCGAGCAGCCACGCGAGCCAGTACGCCGCCCGCGCCACCCGCGCCGGCGTCACCTCCCGCGGCACCTCCGCCAGCGGCACGTGGGTCGTCGCGAGCGACGTCACGAGGGCGGGCGACCAGAACGCCATCACGACCTCGCGCGACCGCAGGCGCCGCTGGAGGTGCTCGGTGTGGCCCAGGAACTCCGCCGAGCCGGGCGCGCCCGACCGCACGATGGCCTCCTTGCTGACCGGGCCCGTGACCAGCGCGTCGGCCTCGCCCGACGCCGCGAGATCGCACGCCGCGTCGATCCACGCGAGCTGCGCCGCCCCCGACGCGCGCGTCGGCTTCCCGGCCTTCCGGTCGCGCCCCGCGAGGTCGGGCCCCGGCTGCCACACGGGCACGAGCCCCCTGCGCAGTCCCCACGCCGCGGCCGGCTCCGCGACGCGCACGAGCCGCTCCGGGTCGAGGCCCCGGCCGGCCGCCGCCGCGCGCAGCGCGCCGAGGTCGCCGACGAGCAGCACGCGCGACGCCTTCTCCGCGACGGCCGCGACCACGCTCACCTCCGGCCCGACGCCGGAGGGGCAGCCGACGCTCACGACCAGCCGCGTCTCTCGCGTCACCGCGACTTGGCCGGATCGTTCGGGGCGCGCAGCTTGTAGCCGGCCCCGCGCAGGGTCTCGAGGGGCAGCGCGTCGCCGACCTTGGCGCGGAGGCGCCGCACGTGGATGTCCACCGTGCGCGCGCCGCCCTCGTAGCGGCTGCCCCAGACGCGCGCGAGCAGCGTCTCGCGCGAGAAGACGCGCCCGCGGTTGGCCGCGAGGAAGGCGAGGAGCGCGAACTCCTTCGCGGTCAGGGTGACGCGCCGGCCCTCGACGCTCACCTCGTGGGCCGCGCGATCGACCAAGAGCGAGCCGATCTTCAGCCGCTCTTCGGTCGCGAACTCGCTCCGGCGCCACTCGAGCGCGCGGATGCGCGCGTAGAGCTCGGCCGGCACGCAGGGCATGACGATGAAGTCGTCGAACCCGCTCGCCGGATCGAAGCTCGTGATTTGCCGGGGCGGCAGCGTGACGACCGTCGGCGTCTCGCTGAGCTCCGGGACTTTGCGCGCCGCGCGCAGCGCCGCCGCCGCGAGGTCCGGCCGCTCTCCGGCCTCGAAGACCATCGTGCGGACCTCGCCGTCGGCGCGCGACTGTTCGACCACGTTCACGAAGTCGTCCCACAGGTCGAGGGTCCGGACTTCGGACCCGAGCTGACGGAGCATCGCCGCAGCGCCTTCGGGACTATCGACCAGCGCGCGGTGGCCCACTACAAGGACGAACGACCCAGTCTTGCCCACAATACCCGACGGACTTCATATCAGTGCCGGGCGGGACACGTCGAGTATTTCTCGGCGGTTGCCTCCACGAGTCGCGCGTCGGGGGGCCCGGGGGCCTCACCCGACGCGGGTGCCGCCGACCGTGATCGCCTCGATCTTGATGGTCGGGCAGCCGACGCCCACGGGCACGCTCTGGCCGTCTTTTCCGCAGGTCCAGATGCCGTCGCTGAGCTCCACGTCGTCGCCGAGCATCGACACGCGGCGGAGGACGTCGGGGCCGTTGCCGATCAGGTTCACGCCCTTGAGCGGGGCGGTGATCTTCCCGTCTTCGACCAGGTAGCTTTCGGTTAGCGAGAAGACGAAGTCGCCGTTGGCGATGTCGACCTGGCCGCCGCCGAACTTCTTCGCGTAGACGCCCCGCTTCACGCTCTTCAAGATCTCCTCGGGGTCGTGCGGGCCGGCGAGGAGCACCGTGTTCGTCATGCGCGGCATGGGCGCCTGCGCGAAGCTCTCGCGCCGGCCGTTGCCGCTCGGCTTGAGGCCGTAGTGCTTCGCGCTCAGCCGGTCGTGCATGTACCCGACCAGCTTGCCCTTCTCGATGAGCACCGACCGGCGCGGCTCGTTGCCTTCGTCGTCGACGTTGATGGTCCCGCGGCTCTGGAGCACGGTCGCGTCGTCGACGACCGTGCACAGGTCGCTCGCCACGCCCTCGCCGATCTTCCCGGAGTAGTTGCTCGTGCCCTTGCGGTTGAAATCCGCCTCGAGCCCGTGGCCCACGGCCTCGTGCAGGAGGATGCCGCTGTCGCCCGGCGCCAGCACCACCTCCATCTGCCCGGCCGGCGCCTCCTGCGCGTCGAGCATCATGACCGCCTGCCGCGCCGCCTCGCGGGCGTGCCACTCGGGGCTCTTGCCCTCGAAGTAGCCCATGCTCGTGCGGCCCCCGCCCCCGCTCGACCCCTCCTGGCGCTTGCCGTCCTTCTCGGCGATCGCCCGGACGCCGAAGCGCACGAGGGGCTGGGTGTCGTGGACCAGGGTGCCGTCGCTCGTCACGACGAGGATCTCGCGGATCTCCTCGGCGAGGCTCGCCTCGGCCTTCAGGATGTGCGGGTCGTAGGCGTGCGCCGCCGCGGCCGCGCGCTCGAGGAGGGCGCGCTTCTCGGGGCCCGGCACGTCGAGGGTGACGCGCTCGAGGGCGTACCGGCTGGGGATGGCCACCAGCTTCGCGTGCACGGGCGCGGGGGCGCCGCCGCCGCTGGCGATCTGCGCCGCCGTCTCGGCCGCGCGCTTCATCGCGTCCCAGTCGAGGCGCTCGACGTAGGCGTAGCCCGTGGCGTCTCCCTTCTGGACGCGGACGCCGAGGCCCATCGACACGCCGCGCGAGACGCTCTTGAGGATGCCCTCGTCGAACACGAAGCCGCCGGCGGCCCGGTACTCGAAGAAGAGGTCGGCGTAGTCGCCCCCGCGGCCCAGCGCGATCGTCAGCAGCTTGCCCGCGAGGGCCGCGTCGATGGCGGTCGCCCCGTCGGGCGCGAAGGGAGCGCGGTACAGGGTCGATTGAGTCGTGAGATTGGCCATTTTGACGGGAACGTACGTGCGCGGGTGGCCTGCGTCGAGGGGGGGGCGACCCCGCCCGCGGTCGCCGGCGCTCGCTCCCGCGCCGGCGCGCTCCTAGGTCACCCCGTCGCCCTCACCCCTCCCTCGTCCTGCATCCACCCATACCGCCGGGCGTGACCCATCGCGGGTGACCTCAGCCGCAGGGTGCCGGCACCGGGCCGGGCACCGGGCCGGAACGAGGAGCCATGCGAGAAGAGCCATGCGACTGGTCTCCTCCGGACAAGCGCGGTCGGCTCTGCCGGTGACTGGCCGGCTCTGGCGCGGCCATTCTCTTTCGGATAGCCCCGGCGGATTGGTGCAGCGCTGATGAAACCGAGCTATTCTTTGGAGGTCGCGCGTTCACCGCGGACCCGCGCTCCAACTTTCTTCGCTATCCTCGGCTTAGGCCCCCTCGGCGCCTCGTCGGTCGCTCATTTTCGGCCGCTCCGGCTCTTCGGTCCCACCGAGCCGACCACCGCGCCGCGTCTGGCCATGCGAGCCCCCGAAAGCGAGACTATCGACCTGTCCCCCGTCCGCTCTCCCCTGCAGCCCTAGGAGCATCCCAAGTCGTGGCGATTGACCGCGAAAAGGTACTCGCCGCCGCCCAGAAGTACGTCGAGAAGAAGAAGTACGACAAGGCGGTGATCGAGTACGAAAGGATCATCCAGGAGGATCCGAACGACGCACGGACCCTGCTGAAGCTGGGAGACCTCCAGCTCAAGACCGAGCAGTACGGCGCGGCCGTCGCGACCTACGAGCGCGTGGGAAAGTTCTACGCGCAGCAGGGCTTTTCGCTGAAGGCCATCGCGGTCTACAAGCAAATCCGCGAGACGATCGCGCGCCACGTCCCCTCCCTCGAGGACAAGTACGCGCACATCGCCCCCAAGCTCGCCGAGCTCTATCAGCAGCTCGGGCTCGTCAGCGACGCCCTGGCCGCGCTCGACGAGGTCGCGACGCGCCTCCAGCGCCAGAACCGCGACCACGAGGCGATCGAGGTCTTCCGCAAGATCGTCGATCTCGACACGACCAACCCGCTCCCGCACCTCCGCCTGGCCGAAGCGCTGTCGCGCGCCAAGGAGGTCGACGACGCGGTCAGCGAGTTCGCCATCGCCGCCGGCCAGCTCGCGAAGCTCGGCCGCAAGGACGACGCGATCAAGGTCTTCGAGCGGCTCCTCCACCACAAGCCCGACGTCACGCACGCGCGCTCCGCCGCGGAGCTCTACCTCGCGAAGGGGTCGGCCTCGGACGGGATGCAGGCGCTCGCCAAGCTGCAGGTCTGCTTCCAGGCGAACCCGCGCGACCTCGACACGCTCGGCCTCCTCGCGCGCGCCTTCACGCAGATCGGCCAGGCCGCCAAGGCGATCGAGGTCCAGAAGGAGATGGCCCGCATCGCGCGCGACGCGGGGCGGCTCGATCTCTTCCACGAGCTCGTCGCCAAGCTGACGAAGCTCGCCCCGAACGACGAGGGCGTGAAGCGCCTGATGCTCGGCTCCTCGGTGCCGCCCGCGCAGTCCGTGCGGCCGTCGGCGCCGCCGCCGCGCGACCAGACGCAGCCCGACGGCGATCCCTCGGCGTCCTACGAGGACGTCGGCGAGAGCGACATCGAGCCGGAGGAGCAGCCGATCGAGCTGCGCCGCAGCCTGCCGGGCCCCCGCCGACGGGGACGTCGTCGTCGACAGCGGGTTCGAGGTCGTCGAAGAGGTCCACGAGCCCACGACCGCCGCGGGGTCGCACGCGCAGATCGCGCGCATCCTCACCGACGCCGCGTCGCTCCGCGAGGCGGGGCTGCTGGTGAAGGCCATCGAGGCGCTCCGCATCGGCCTCGAGATCGCGCCGCGCTCGTTCGAGGCGCACCTCATGCTGCGCGATCTGCTCCTCGAGGCGGGCCGCACCAAGCAGGCCGTCGGCGAGATGGTCACGATGGCGGAGCTCCTCGTGGAGGGCCTCGACGGCGAGGGCGCCGCGCGCATGCTCCAGGAGGCGCTCACCGTCGAACCCGAGCACGCGCAGGCGAGCAAGATGCTCCGCGAGCTCGGGTACGAGCTGGTCGAGGCGCCGGAGGAGACCGCGGACCCCGACGACGACAACGCGCGCACGACCATCGGCAGGCCGTACGAGTCCGAGGCGCCGCTGCCGTCCTACGATCTCGAGGAGATCGGCCCCGAGGACGTCGCGCGCCGCTCGTACCCCGACCCGCCGACCGGTCCGGGCGCGCCCGCCGCCGCCCGCCATGCGGCTCCGGCGCGCCCGGTCGACGACATCGACGATCCGTTCGGCGAGCTCCCGCGCTTCCCCCTCGACGGCAACGAAGCCGAGGCGAACGCGTCGCGCCCGAACGAGGCGAAGGCGAAGGCCCCGCGGCCCGAGGCGCCGAAGGTCCCGCGCCCCGTCGACGGTCCGAAGGTGCCGCGCCCCGAGCCCAAGGCGGTCCGCCCCGAGGCCGCCGCGCCTCGCGCCCCCGAGCCGCCTCCTCCGGCGCCGAAGGCTCCGCTGCCGATGCCTTCGTTCCGGGCCGGCGCGCCCGACATCGAGTCGGCGCTCGAGGAGGCCGACTTCTTCGCGTCCCGAGGCCTCTTCGACGACGCGCGCACGATCCTCCACGAGCAGCTCACGCGCCTGCCGAACCACCCGCTCTTGCTCGAGCGCCTCACGGAGCTCGACGCGCAGGAGCACGGGATGCAGGGCGGCTCGGGCACTCGCCCGTCGCCGGCCGCCGAGGCCGCCGCGGTCGAGGACCGGTCCTTCGACATCGCCGAGTCGCTCGGCGAGGGCGACCGCGCGAGCGGCGTCGGGCCGGGCGGCGGATTCCGGCAACGACCAGGTCGACGTCGAAGAGGTCTTCGAGAAGTTCAAGGCGGGCGTCGCCGAGCAGATCCCGGTCGACGACTGGCAGAGCCACTACGACCTCGGCGTCGCCTACAAGGAGATGGGCCTGGTCGACGACGCCATGCGCGAGTTCGAGGTCGCCGCGCGCGACGCGAAGCGCGCCTGCGTGTGCCACTCGATGATCGGCACGATCCACCTCGAGCGCGGCAACCTGAACGAGGCGATCGACGCCTTCCAGCGCGGCCTCCAGAGCCCCGACCACACCAAGGACCAGGAGGCGGCGCTCTGTTACGAGATCGGCGCCGCCTACGAGGTGAAGCGGGTGACGAAGCAAGCGGTGGAGTACTTCCAGCGCACCGTCCGGCTCATCCCCTCCTTCCGCGACGCCCAGGAGCGCATCCGCCGCCTGCAGAAGGTGGAACCGAAGCAGCCGGTCCGCGCCGCCGCGGTCGGCGCCGACGACGAGTTCGACCGCGCCTTCGACGACATTCTAGGCAACGGCAAGGGGTGACAGGGCCCGTCGCTCGGCCGAGGGCTCCCGTCGCTCGGTCGAGGGCTCCCGTTGCTCGGTCGAGGGCTCCCGTTGCTCGGTCGAGGGCTCCCGTTGCTCGGTCGGGCGGGCTTGGCCGGCGTTCGGGTGCGGTCGGCGGGCCGTTGGACGCGCTTGGCCGGCGTTCGGGCGCGGTCGGCGGGCCGTTGGACGCGCTTGGCCGGCGTTCGGGCGCGGTCGGCGGGCCGTTGAGCGCGCTCGGCCGGCGTTCGGGCGGGCTTGGCCGACCTGGCGGCCTTCTTTCTCAGCCGAGGGCCTCGAGGAGGAGCCGTACGTAGGGGTCCGGGTCGCCGGCCAGGTCGCGGAGCGCGACGGCGCGGGGGCGGTCGGACATCCACAGCTTCCGGACGGCGCGCCGCAGGGCGAGGACGCTCTCCTCGGGGACGCCGCGGCGGCGCAGGCCCACGACGTTGAGGCCGCGCACGCGCGCGCGGTCTCCCTGCACGACGACGAACGGCGGCACGTCGCGCTCGCACGCCGCGGCCGCCGCGACGAAGGCGCTCTCGCCGACCCGCACGTGCTGGGAGACGCCGCTCAACCCGCCGAACGTGACCCAGTCGCCGATGACCGCGTGTCCCGCGAGCTGCGTGCCGTTCGAGAAGACGCAGTGCGAGCCGATGGCGACGTCGTGCGCCGCGTGCGACCCCACCATGAAGAGGTTGCGCGAGCCGACGCGCGTCGTTCGGCCCTCGGTGCCGCCGTGCACCGTGGAGTGCTCGCGGAACACGTTGCCCTCGCCGATCTCGAGCCGGCCCGCCTCCCCCGCGTGGCGCTTGGCCTGCGCCTCGCCGCCGATCACCGCGAAGGGGTGCACCACGTTGCCCGCGCCGAGCGCCGACGGCCCGCGCACCATCGCGTGCCCGTGGAGGACGCAGCCGCTCCCGAGGATCACGCCCGCCTCGACGACCGCGTACGGCCCGACGGCGACGTCGGGCGCCAGCTCGGCGTGACGGTCGACCACGGCGGTGGGGTGGACGCGCTGCATCGCCGCTAGCGATCTCGGTCGACCACGCTCGCGAGGAGCTCGGCGCTCGCGCAGAGCGTCCCCTCGACCGACGCCTCCCCGCGGAAGCGCCAGACGTTCGTACGGTGGTGCGCGACCTCCACCTCGAGGTCGAGCCGGTCGCCCGGGGTGACGGGGCGGCGAAACTTCGCCTTGTCGATGCCGAGAAAGTACATGAGCGAGTTCGACGCGTCGAAGGGCTCGCTCGCGTACGCGAGGATGCCGCCGATCTGCGCGAGCGCCTCGACGATGAGCACCCCGGGCATGATCGGCCGCCCCGGGAAGTGCCCCTGGAACCAGGGCTCGGCCATCGTGACGCTCTTGTGCCCGTAGATGCGCTCGCCGGGCACGACGTCGGTCACGCGGTCCACGAGCACGAAGGGCCAGCGGTGCGGGAGGATCTGCAGGATGCGATCGATCTCGATGCGAGTCTTGGCTTTCACGGTCACCGCGGCGGCTCGTATCCTGCCACGCGCCGCCCGCGCGGACCATCCCGGGTGGCGCCGAGCAGCTTCGCGAACGCGCGCAACCAGCGTACGCGCTCGACCGCGGGATAACCGGCGAACGTCGCGCCCGCGGGCACGTCGCCGATGACGCCGCTCTTCGCGGCGATGCGGGCGCCGTCTCCGACGACGACGTGATCCGCGAAGCCCGCCTGCCCGCCGACGAGCACCCCCCGCCCGATCTTCACCGATCCCGCGAAGCCCGACTGCGCCGCGACGATCGTGCCCTCGCCGATCTCCGTATTGTGGCCGACGTGCACGTGCGCGTCGAGCTTCACCCCCCGGCGCAGGCGCGTCGGCGAGAGGGTGCCCGCGTCGATGGTGCAGAGCGGCCCGACGGCGACGTCGTCCTCCAGAACCACGCCGCC
This sequence comes from uncultured delta proteobacterium, assembly GCA_963797395.1. Taxonomy (GTDB): domain Bacteria; phylum Myxococcota_A; class Polyangia; order Polyangiales; family Polyangiaceae; genus Palsa-1150. The sequence continues at coordinate 579,875 of CAWCPA010000003.1, read as the reverse complement.
GATCTGCGGCACCGGCCGCACCGCGCCCCCCGCTCCGAACGCCCAGCCGAACCCGGGGTGGCCGACGACCGCGCCCGCGCCCACCTTCACCCGGGCGCCGAGGACGACGCGAGGTCCCAGCACCGCGCTGGGCGCGACGACGCAGCCTTCGCCGAAGACCGCGGGCGTCTCCGGCACGATGGCGCCGTCGAGCACCTCGGCCAGGGCCCACGTCGCGTGGTCGTGCACCCACGCGGCGGGCGCGCCGCTCACCGCGCCCGCGAGCGGCGCGTCCACGAGGAGCGCCGCGCCGCGTCCCGCGGCCTCGAGCGCCGCGCGCACGAACCGGCGGGAGAGCAGGGGCGCGAGGTCGCCCTCCTGCGCGAGCTCCACGGGCACGATCCGCCGCGCGGCCCGCTCACGCCCGGCCTCCACGCGCCCGCCGTGCCGGGCCGCGAGCGCCTCGAGCGTTTCGCCCCCGAGCCGCGCGAACAGCAGCCGGCCTCAGTGCGTGGCCGGGCTGCCGGGCGGCGTGAGCCTCGGCGTCGGCATGGGGCCCGGCGCCGGAGCCCCGCCCGACGGGGCAGGGGCACCGCCGGCCGAGGCGCCGCCGTTCGAGAGCTGGATGACGCGGTCGGTGAGATCGAGGTCGCCGCGCGCGAACGCGACGGTCGCCCGGTCGACGATGAGGTCGTAGTTGTCGGTGCCGGCGATACGCTTGATGGCGCCGAGGACGCGCTCGAAGATCGGGTCCGTCAGCTCCTTCTGCTTCTTCTCGAGCTCCTTGTTGTACTCGACGAAGGTCGTCTGGAGCTCGACCATCTCCTTCTGCCAGTCGTCGGCCTTCTTCTGGAGGGCCTGGGCCGACAGGACGTTCTTCTGCTTGTCGATCTCGTCCTTCTCCTTCTGAAGGTCGTTCTGCCGCTTGTTCAGCTCTTGCTGGCGGCTGTCGAACAGCTTCTTCAGCGTGGCCTGCGCGCGCAGCCCGTCTTCGGACTGCATGACGGCTCGCTGGACGTCGACGACGGCCATCTTCATCTGGGCGGACGCGGTGGCGCCGAAGAGCGACACGAGCGCGGCCAGCGCGGCGGCGACGGCGAAGCGCGGCGCGCGGGTCGAGAGACTCATAACGGCAGGGCGGGCGACAATACGCATCGCGCAGGGGCGTAGATCATGAACGTCCGCTCGGTCAAGGCTCTTCGCCCCCCACGGGCATCGTCTCGACCTGAACGGTGACGTACTCGGCCCCGACCCGCCGGCGAATTCGCCGGGAGAGCGCCTCGCCGAACCCCGGGTCGGCGGACCGCGTGCAGACGTGCACGGTGACGGCGTCGTGGCCGGCGCCGAGCGTCCAGACGTGCAGATCGTGGACGGCCTCGACCCCCGGGCTCCCCGCGACGGCCGCGCGCACCGCCTCGAGCGGCATGTGGGCCGGCGCCGCCTCGAGCAGCACCAGCCCCGCGTCGCGCAGGAGCCGGAGGGCGCCGACGAGCAGGATCGCCGCCACGAGGAAGCTCGCGATGGGGTCCGCCGCCGGGGTGCCGCCGAACCGGATGACGAGCGCCGCCACGAGCGCGGCGACCGCGCCGAGCGCGTCGGCCAGGAGGTGCAGCCACACGCCCCGGAGGTTCAGCGCGTGCCCGTGCCCCGCGCGCTGGATCGCGGTCGGCAGGTCGGACCCCGCCCGGCCACCCTCGTGCGCGTGGTCGTGGTCGTGGTCGTGGTCGTGGTCGTGGTCGTGGTCGTGGTCGTGGTCGTGGTCGTGGTCGTGGTCGTGATGGTGCGCGTCGTGCCCGTGGTGGATGACGTCGTGGAGGAGCCACGCGCTCACGCCGTTCACGAGCAGCGCCATCGTCGCGACGGCCAGCATGACGCCGGGCCGGGGCTCCGCGCGCCCGTGCAGGGCCTCGACCGCCTCGCCCACGATGACCGCGGTCGTCCCGAGGACCAGCACCGCGCTGAAGATGGCCGCCAGCGGCTCGGCGCGCCGCAGGCCGTACGTGAACCGCGGCGTGGGCCGCTGCACCGCCAGCCGCATCGCCAGCAGGCTGACGCCGAGCGCCAGGATGTCGGTCAGGAGGTGGAGCGCCTCGGCCTGGAGCACGACGCTCCCGGCCACGATCGCGCCGCCCAGCTCGAGGCCGAAGAAGACGACCACGATTCCGATGACCGTCGCGAGCCTGCGGGCCTGCTTCGCCTCGTGGGCGGTGAACCCGCCGGCCGGGGCGAGGACCGCCGCGGCCGCGCCGGTCGCGCTCCCCGCGACGCTCCCCTCCGCCTGGCCCGCGACGATCGATCGGTCGGTCACAACAGCACGTAGTCGTCTGCCACGGCGGCCGGCGCGTTGTCGAGCGCGAGCGCCGTCTCGTCGTCGCGCCGCACGGCCGTCATGTAGAGGCCGTGCAAGACGCCCGGATGATCCTGCACGAGGGACAAGAAGTCCTCCTTGGGCAGGAACAGCGTGACCGTCGGGTGCACCGCGATGACGTCCGCGTTGGCCTTGCGCCGGAGGACCAGCGCCACCTCGCCGACGGTCTCGCCGGGCGCCAGCGTCGAGAGGACCACCGTGTCCGCGCCGTCGTGCGCGACCACCGCGACCTCGCCCGAGGCGACCAGGTGCAACCCCGTGGCGTCTTGCCCCTGCGTCACGAGCTTCTCGCCCTTCTCGAAGATGCGCGTCTCGAAGCGGTCGACCAGCTTCGTCCGCTCGCCCGGCGGCACCGACACGAGGATGGGCGAGGTGCGCCCGAGGTTCGCGACCATGCGCCGCCGGCAGTGCGCCGCCAGCTCGACCGCGACCTCCGGCCGGCCCTCGGCCACGTCTTCGAGCGCCTCGCGCTTGGCCACGAGCAGGATCGACGGGCGCGTGGCGACGACGCTCGCCGCGCGCGGCGCCCGCGAGAGGAGCGCCATCTCCCCGAAGAGCGCCCCGCTCACGAGCCGCGCGAGCATGATCTGCCCGCCGTCTTCGCCCGCGCGCCGCGTCACCTCGAGCTCGCCGCGCGCGACGATGAAGGCCTCGGAGCCCTCCTCGCCCTCGGCGATGACCGTGTGCCCCGCGTGGACGGTGATCATCTCGAACGCGCCGACCAGATCGCGCAGGGCGTCCTTCGGCATCGCGCTGAAGAGGGGGAGGGGAGCGGTGAGGAGGATCTCGGAGCCGGCCGCCTCGTCGTAGTCGCGCTTGGCCGCGTGGATGATCTGCGTGGCCTTGGAGGTGAGCGCCGGACCGGTGAGGAACGAGCTGAGGGGCTGGAAGCCCTCGAAGTTCGGGAGCGGAGGGGGCGGCGTCTCGGTCTCGGTCAGCCGGTCGGAGCCCATGCAGAACGCGCTGGCCACGGCGTCGAGCTGGCTGCTCACGTCCACGCCGAGCGCGCGGAGATCGCCCACGGCCGCGATGGCGAGGGGAAGGTTCGCGCCGTCGATGGCCCGGCGCACCGCGAGGTCGAAGCCCTCGATCGCCGCCTCGGGTCGGCCCATCTGCTCGAGGAGGCGGCTGGTGATGACGAGGGCGCTCGGCGTCGAGGGCGCGCGCTCGACGGTGGCCGCGGCCCAGCGGAGGGCCGACTCGGTCTCGTTCGCGAGGAGGAGCGCGAGCGCGCGGTCGATGGGAGAGTCGGTATTCTGGGCGCCGGGCAAGTCCGGCGGGGCCACTCGCGATGGGGCGCGCATCGGGGCGAGAGTATCCTATCCCTGCCCGTCCGGCTCCTTCTTCCCCGACTCGGCGCGCTCCATGTATTCGCTCATCGCGTTGGCCGTCGCGGCCACGAGCGGGAGCACTCGGGGATAGTCCATGCGGGTCGGCCCGATGACCCCCACGGTGCCGGTCGCCTGACCGTGCGCGGTGTAGGGAGCGCCCACGATGGCGAGGTAGCCGTCGCCGAGGTCCCCGGCCTCTTCTCCGACGACGACGTGCCCGCCCTTGCCCTGCATCGTGAGGTCGAGCAGCTTCACGAGCTTCTCGCGCGCGTCGAGCGTCACCAGCAGGCGGCGGACGTGGCCGGCGTCGTCGAACTCGGGCTTGTCGAGCAGGCGCTCCTGGCCCTCGATGACGATGTGGGTCGCGATGCCGGCGGCCTCTTCGAGCGCCGCCCCGCCGAGCTCGAACGCCGTGCGGCGCAGCTCGTCGTGCTGGACGCGGTCGCTCTGGAGGCGCTTGGCGAAGAGGTCGCGGAGGTCGCCGAGCGAGCGGCCCTCGACGACGTCGTCGAGGAGGTTGTGGATGCGCTGGAGCTCCTGCTCGGTGACCGTGACCGGCAGGAAGCGGTTGTGCACGATGCCGCTCGTCATCACGACGACGGCGAGGACCTCGTCGGGACCGGTGCGCAGGAAGCGGAGCTGCTTGAGCACCATCGTCTCGGTGCGCGGCGCGACGACGACGGCCGCCGTGCCCGTGAGCTCGGAGAGCAGCTTGCCGGTCTCGCGCAGCACGTTCTGCCCCGGCTCGAGCGTCGAGAAGCGGTCGCGAATGGTCGCCTCCTCGTCGTTGGAGAGGGCGCGGACGCGCATCAGCACGTCGATGAACAGGCGGAACGCGCGCGCCGTCGGCACGCGCCCGGCGCTCGTGTGCGGCTGGCGGAGGTACCCGGAGTCCTCGAGGTCCGCGAGCACGTTTCGGATGCTGGCCGGCGAGAGATCCAGGCCGGAGCGCTTCGCCAGGGTGCGCGACCCGACAGGCTCCCCGCTCGCCACGTACTCGGTGACGCAGTGGTAGAGAACCTGCCGCGCACGCGCGCTCAGCTCGAGCATGCCTATCCCCCTTCTTAGCACTTTCCGAAGCCGTACGGCATCTCCGCGATGGGGCGGCGGCCGTTGGCGCGCCCGGCTCGGGGGTCTCGCGCTCGGGGTGGCCCTCGGTCTCGGGGCGGGGCTCGCGGCGCCGCGGCCTTCGGCTGCCGGCTTCGGGGCGCCGCGCGCCATGCCTCCCGACGGGCCGTACCGCCTGCCGCCGCGCGCGGTGTCGCCCGCCGAGCACTACGCCGGGCTCGATCGGGACGCGTGCGAGGCGGAGCTCGACCGTCGGGGCATCGCCTTCGTGCGCGCGGAGGCGCGCGGCGTGGTCGAGCCGGTGCGGCTCGCCGGGCCGCTCCACGGCGTGACGTACCACTCCTATGAGCCGCCCTCGCGGCGGGCCACGAGTCCGCTCGAGATCGCCGACTGCCGGCTGGTCCTCGCGCTCGACGACTTCTCGGCGCAGCTCGCGGCGCACGAAGTCGTGGAGGTGGTGCACTTCTCGATGTACCGGCCGCCGCCGCGCTCCTGGCCCGCGGGGCGCGCCGCGTCGCGGCACGCGGGAGGGCTGGCGGTCGACGCGGCGAGGTTCGTGAAGCGGGACGGCACGTGGCTCGACGTCCTTCGCGACTTCCACGGGCGCATCGGGGTGCCGCCGTGCGACGGGCCGGGGCCGGTCCCCTCGACGCCCGACGCGCTCGAGCTCCGGCGCATCGTGTGCGACGCGGCGCAGGCGCAGCTCTTCAACGTGGCGCTCACCCCGGACTTCAACTGGCCTCACCGGAATCACTTCCACCTGGAGGTGACCGCCGAGGGGACGCGGTTCTATTTGCGCTGAGCGGCCGCGAGCGCGAGGACCGTGAGGGGGTCGCCCACGGCGATGACCCCGGGCCCGTCGGGCACCGCGTTCTGGGCGAAGAGCACGTCGTTGTCGACGCGCCGGAACGAGGCGAGGGTCCGCAGCGGCTCGGGGCCGCGCGCGAGGGTCTGCGGGTCGGTCGTCGTGATCACGCAGCGCGAGCAGGGCTTGGCGATGCGCATGGGCACCGCGCCCACGCGGACGGACGTCCAGAGGTCCTCGGCCCACGGCGGCGGCCCCGTCACGACCACGTTGGGGCGGAAGCGGTCCATCGGGACGGGCGCGCCGACGCGCGCGCTCAGGTCGTCCAGAGAGGACGTCGACGCGACGAGGACCGGGTAGCCGTCGGCGAACCCCACGATGTCGCCGGGCCGCCCGTACTTCGGGTTCACGGCCCGGCGCACGTCGTCGGGCATGTACACGAGGGCGGCCGGCGTCCCGAGCCACCCGGTCACCCAGCGCGCCGCCTCGGCGCCGCAGTCGATCGCCTCCACCGCGTCGCGCCAGACCGTGACCGCCCGGCGAGGCGCCCCGGCCGGCGGCTCGCACGGCACCCGCACCTCGCCGTGCCCGGGCGCGCGGAGGGAGAGCTCGCCGCCGGCCACCCCCACCTCGACGAGGGCGAGCCGGGGCTCGGTGCGCTGCGTGACGAACGTCCCCGGCGCGTCGACGATCATCCAGCGGCGGTCGTTCCGCAGGCCGCGCGCCTCGACGTCGCACCGGTCGAGCGCGATGCCCCGGCACGACTTCACCGGGTAGATCGTGAGCGCGCTGACGAACCCGTCCACGCCGACCTGCTATAGCCGACCGGCGTGTCCGACGCCTCCGCCGTGCCTCGACGGGCGTACCTGCCGCCGCCGGTCTGGGGGCTGCTGATGCTCCCGTTCGGCCTCGCCGTGGGGTTCGCGACCCTCGCGGTGCCGTTCGCGCTCCGGGCGCGCGGCGTGCCCATGATGGCCATCGCGACGGTGACGCAGGCGGCGGCGCTCCCGCACGTCATCAAGCCGTTCTGGTCGCCGCTCCTCGACTCGGGGCCGAGGCGGCGCACCTGGTTCTTCGTGTCGATTGCCTGCACCGCGGTCGCGCTCGCGGTCACGGCCCTCATCCCGGCGGTGCCCGGCGAGCGCGTGGGGCCGGCGCCGATGCTGGTGGTCTACACGGCGGCGCTCTTCGTCTCGCAGGCGGCGGCGGCGACGAGCGGCTCCGCGGTGCTCGCCCTCATGGCCCTCACGGTCCCCGACGCGAAGCGCGGCGCGGCGTCGGGCTGGCAGACCGCCGGCAACCTCGCGGGCACGGCCGCGGGCGGCGCGCTGCTCACGTGGATGCTCGCGCGCTTCTCGCCCGCCGCGACCGGGCTGGTCGTGGCCGCGATTTGCGGGATCGCGTCGCTCCCGGCGCTGCTCATCGACGAGGTCCCGCCGTCGCGAAGGAGCCCCGCGGCGCTCCTGCGCGAGCTCCTTCGCGACGTGTGGCGGACGCTGAAGTCCCGGGAGGGCTGGACCGGCATGGTCTTCTGCCTCTCGCCGGTCGGCGCGGGCGCGTTGACGAACCTCTTCAGCGCCCTCGCGAAGGACTACGCGCCGGACGACGCCGGCGCGGAGCGCCTCGTCGTCCTGGTCGCGGGCCTCTTCGGGAGCCTGGCGAACACCGCGGGCGCCCTGCTCGGCGGCCTGCTCGCGGACCGAATGAACCGCCGGCTCGCGTACGCGATCTGCGGCGCGCTCTCGGGCGTGTGCGCGCTCGCGATGATCGCCGCGCCCGCGACGCCGCTCGCGTTCACGGCCGGCTGCCTCGCGTACCTGGTCGCCAACGGGCTCTGCTACGCGGTGTTCTACGCGTTCGTCCTCGAGCTGGTCGCGCGCCCGGCAGCGCCGGGGGACCCGCGCTCGGCGGGCACGGTGACGACGCAGCTCGCGCTGTACATCGGCGCGTCGAACCTCGCGGCCTCCTACGTGACCTGGTTCGACGGGTGGGGCTACGACCGCGCGAAGGGGTGGTTCCCGGGGTGGTCGTCCGCCGGACGCGCCGGCATGCTCGGCATGGACGCGCTGACCACGTTCGTGGGGCTCGCGGTCCTCGGCGGGATGACGCTCTACGTGCGGCGGGGGCCGGGAAAGCGTGGTCCGGTCTCCTGATCCTTACTTTAAGGGGACTTCGGCGCGGACATCGCTAGCGGCGAAACCACCAGCTGGTCACAGACCTCGAACCTGGTGTCCGGGGAAGCTCGGGCTCGCTAGGCTTGGGCTATGGGGGACCACATTGGACGCCTGGGAATATGATGCCGGCGAGGTTTGGCACCAAAAAAAACACGGATGGAACCGACCTTACGCTGGCGTCAAGATTGTTCCGGGACTCGGACGTGTGGGAACCTGTCCCAACAACCTGACCAGGGAGGAAGCAAGGGATATTTTGAACTCAGGCCTCCCTTACTTTGACGACGACGATCCCGAGCGTTCTCAGGGCGCCTTCCCAGACAAGGTCTTCGCGGTCTACAAGGGCGTCCCCTATGAGTCCCGCCAGACTATCCGTGGGAAGTCATTTCATGGGTTCCCTGTTCTGCCGGAACGGTTCGCCAGGCTTCCGCAGGCGGTACAGGAGTGGCTTAGAGCCGCTGTGGCCAAGCAAGGTCACCGGATCGAGGACTGGCTGAACCAATGGAAACTGTAGGCGTTCCCCAGGGCCTCCACTTCCACTTGCAGTGGAACGTCCCTCGCGCCGTCGGGAGCGCGGCTGAAGCGACACGTGGCACTCTCGCGCTTTGGATTGGCCGGCACCTGGTATGGGGCCGACCCACGGCTCGAGCTCACGTGCAGGGAGCCCCTTGGACGTGGGTCGACCTTCTTGAGCACCTGGCCCAGCGGTGGACAGCTCTGCTGTGGGAGGAACTAGACCCTCTAGGCATGGGGGTCCCTGCGTGGGATGTGCGCGCGGGAGCGGAGAAACGATGGGCCTCTCTCCACGACTCAGCGAAGAAGGAACGCGAGCAAAGAGCCGTCCTCAAGTACGAGGAGAGTCACGATCTTGCGGCGGCTCTCGCCGGAGCGACTGCCCCTTCGCTTTGGGTTTCGAGGGAGGGCCTTCGGATCGGTCTTTCAGCCGGCCGGCGGCAGACTATTTGGCGACCCGTTCCCGAGGTCGTCTCCACCCTCGTCGCCTTAGGTGACGCCATCGCAGTCCGGCTCGACGGTCTTGACGACGAACGAGCTCGCGACGCGGTTGCTGATTGGGGGAGGCGAGAGCACCAAGATCTGGATCGCGTGGTGTCGGTCGCGACGTCCTTGCCGTTGGCGACCGTTCGTGAGCTTGCTGGGGATCGTCCGGTCGCTGATGCGTGGGGCGTGCATCCGTTGAGCGAAACGCCGAGCGAATTGATGGTCGCAGCTCGCATGCTCTCATCGCAAGCCCCGCTGCCCGTCTTGCGCCAGGTTCTTGACTGGATCCGCTCGCGGCGCCGTTTGGCGACGCCAGAACTAGACGCCCTCTCTGAGCCAGCTGCAAGGATCGCGGGCGAGACGGGCAAGCGACTTCCATTCGCGATTGGTCGGGACGTTGCCCAGTGGCTCCGGAGTATTCCTGGGATCGCTTCGAGAGATCGCGTCGACCCCGACGAGTTGCTCGGGAACTATGGGGTTGAGGTCGAGCAGAAGTCGTTGGGGTGGAACGAGATCGATGCTGTCTGCTGCTGGGGGCCAGCTAACGGGCCTGCGATCCTCGTGAACCTGGAGGGCGTTCATGCCCGGGGACCTGCGGGACGACGCGCCACGCTTGCTCACGAACTCTGCCACCTACTGTTGGACAGATGGCAGATACTGCCGCTCGCAGAGGTCCTTGGTGGAAGGTGTCCAGTTCATACGGAGCAACGTGCGAACGCATTCGCGGCCGAGCTACTTATCCCAGGCGAGACCGTCGGCAGGATCCTCTCCGACAGGGGCGATCCTATTCAACTCGTCGAGCAGGTGCGCGAGGCCTATGGCGTCGGCGTGGAAATGATCGCGTGGCAGGCGGTGCGGTCTGCCTATGGCACGCGTCTCAGTAAGAAGATGACGAGCTATCTCCGCACACTAGTCAAGGACACGGCGCAGTTCGACGAAGCGGTGAGCCTCAAAGGCTAACCTTAGTCAGAGCGCCCCTCTTCCTTGCGAGCGGGCGAGTTCCCTATCGCGCGGCGAGCCGCGCCTTCACCAGGCGAATGTCCTCGGGCAGCGGGAGCGACCACTTCACCTCGCGCTCGGTCGCGGGATGCACGAAGCCCAGCTCCGCCGCGTGCAGCATGAGCCGCGGCGCCGGAAGGATCGCCCCGGCGTACCCGCGGATGTAGACGCGCTCCCCGACGAGGGGATGCCCCCACTCGCTCAGGTGGATCCGGATCTGGTGGGTGCGGCCCGTCTCGAGCCGGCACTCGACGAGGGTCGCGCCGGCCAGGGCCTCGACCGGCGCGACGTGCGTGATCGCCTCGCGCCCGTTGGCCCCGGTGCGCCCGCGCGCCGAGCCGCGGAGGCCGTCGCCGCGATCGTCGAGGAAGAAGCTCCGGCGCGTGCCCTGCGGGACCACGCCGTGCGCGAGGGCGAGGTAGCGCCGGTGGACCGTGTGCTGCCGGAACTGCGCGGCCAGCGACTGCTTGGCCAGCCATGTGCGCGTGAAGACGACCAGCCCGCTCGTCTCCCGGTCGAGCCGGTGGACGATGCCGAGGTTCGCCCGGCCGCCCCGAGCGCCCCCTTTTCTCCGGCCGTCTCCCCGTTCGCTGCGCTCGAGCCAGCGCCGGACGCGCGCGTCCAGCGTGTCGGTCTCGGTCTCGCTGTCGCCTTCGAAGGGCACGGTATTGAGGCCCGGCGGCTTGGCCACGACGACGACGTGGGCGTCGGCGTGTACGACATCGCCATCCTCGAGCTCTTGCCCCCGGGGCCGGCGCGCCGCCTCGTCCAGGGTGATCTCGGCGCCCGCGCGAACCCGCGCCGTCGTTTCGGTGACGAGGGCGCCGCCGACGCGCACCTTGCCCCCGGCGATCCACGCGCGCGCCTTCCCCCAGCTCGCGCCGAAGAGGCCGCGGATGGCCCGGTCGACCGGGCCCTCGAGCTCGGCGGGCACCGCCTTCGTTCGCGCCGTGGGGGCCATGTTGGGGAGGGGCGGTTCGGTTAGCACGCCGGCTGGAAACCGACCCTTTGCTTGACAGTGAAACCTATCGGTCCGCACAATCGGCCCCGAAAGATCGCGGAGCGGAGAAAAGCCACGTGCCCAAGACCCTGCTGGCCGTCGACGACAGCGCCACGATGCGCAAAGTTCTCGAGATCACCTTCGGCGGCGAAGACTTCCGTGTCGTGACCGCGGAGGGCGCCCCGGCGGCGCTCTCGCGCATGGGCGAGGAGCCCGTGGCGGCCATCATCGACACCTCGCTCGGCAGCGACGACGGGTACGCCCTCGCCAAGGAGCTCCGCGCCCGCGACGGTCGCCTCGCCCTCGTCATCATGGCGAGCCGCTACTCCCCGTACGACGCGAACCGCGGCCGCGACGCCGGCGTCGACGACTACATCGACAAGCCCTTCGACACCCAGGCCCTCATCGAGAAGGTCAAGAAGGCGCTCGTCAGCCGCGAGACGCGCGAGGCCGCGAAGCCCGCGCCGGCTCCGGCTCCGGCCCCCGCGCCGGCCCCGGCGTTCCAGGCCTCGCACGCTCCGCGGCCCGCCGCGCCCGCCGTTCCGGGCGCCTCGGCCGGGGCTTCGATTCCCGGCAAGCCCGCGTGGCCGACGCAGCGCACGCACACGCTCTCCTTCGAGGGCGGGGTGCCCGTCGTCCCGCCGCCCGCGGCGCGTCCCGCGCCCGCGCCCGTGCAGTCCGCCGCGCCCGCGCCGGCTCCGGTCGCGGTGGCGCCTCCGCCCGCGCCGCAGCCGAGCCACGCGCCGGTCCCCGCCGCTCCCCCCACGGCCCTGCCGCGCGCGGCCGCGCCGGCTCCTGCGCCCGCTCCCGTCGCGGCCCCCGCCGCCGCGGCGATTGCCGTCGCGAACGGTCAGCTCGCCGGCAAGCTCGGGGAGCTCGGCCTGACGCCGCAGCAGGCCGAGGCCGTGCTCGCGCTCTCGCGCGAGGTCGTCGAGCGCGTCGTGTGGGAGGTCGTTCCCCAGCTCGCCGAGGCGATCATCAAGGAAGAGATCGCGCGGCTCACCAAAGACTGAGCCGCCGCAGGGCCGCTCGCCGGCCTGGGCGCGCAACTCGCACTAAGCTCGGGCCATGCCCGAGCCCCGCGAAGACCCGCTGAAGATGCTCGCGCGCGCGATCCAGCGCCTCGAAGAGCTGCTGGATCGCTTGCCGGTCGAGGTCGCGCGCGACCTGCGGGTCCGCATCGGCACCCTGCGCACCCTGATGCTCGAGAAGCGGCCCCCCGCGCTCGCGCTCGTGGGCCGGCGGGGCGCCGGGAAGTCGTCGCTGGTGAACGCGCTCTTCGGGGCGAAGGTGGCCGAGCTCGGGCACGTGACCGCGCAGACGGGCCGCGGGCGCTGGTACGACTACGAGCGCGACGGCGGCGCGATGTCGATCCTCGACACGCGCGGCGTGCAGGAGGGGTCGCCCCCCGCCGAGGACCACGACCGGCGGAGCGCCATCGACGCGCTCGCCCTCGAGCTGCGCGCCAAGGCGCCCGATCTCATCGTGTTCGTCGCGAAGGGCAGCGAGGTGGACGCCGCCGTCGACGCCGACATCGACGTGCTCGAGCGCGTCTACAAGGAGGTGAAGCGCGCGCACCGCACCGAGCCTCCGCTCATCGCCGTGGTCACGCAGTGCGATCTCTTCGAACCGAAGGACACGAAGCTCCACAAGGCCCCGCAAAAGGGCGCCCAGGCCGAGGCCGACGTCGAGGAGAAGCGCCGGTACGTCGCCGACGCCGAGCGCGCGATCTCCGCGAAGATCGACGAGCGGCCCCTCCTCCACGACCGGCACGTCGCGACGATCGGCGTCTCTGCGTACATGTCCTGGCGGCACGACGGCACGCTGCGCGCCGACGAGCGATGGCGCATCGACGACCTCGCGATGCTGCTCTTCAAGCACCTGCCCGACGCCGGCCGCGCCGAGCTCGCGCGCGCGACCGGCGCCCGCGCCGTGCAGGAGGAGCTCGCGACGTCGCTCACGCGCGCGACGGCGGCCGTCTGCGCCGGCGTCGCGGCCGCGCCGATCCCGCTCGCGGACATCATCCCGCTCACCACGCTCCAGGTCGGGCTCGTCGCGGCGATCGCGTGGATCGCCGGGCGCTCGATCGACAAGCAGGGCGCGGCCGAGTTCCTCGCGAGCCTCGGCGCGAACGTGGGCGCGGCCTTCGTGCTGCGCGAGGCCTTCCGCGCGATCCTCAAGCTCGTCGCGCCGGGAGGCGGCTCGGTGGTCTCGGCGACGATCGCGTTCACGGGCACCATGGCGGTGGGTGCCGCGGCCCGTGCGTACTACATTCGCGGCCTCTCGCTGGGCGACGCGCGCAAGGCCTTTCGCAGGCGCGAGGCCGAGGCGGAGGCCGAGGGCGATCCCGCGGCCCGGCCGAGCTCGAGCGATTCCTCCGGACCGAACGACACGAGCGCTCGAGACCGCTGAAGGTCGCGCCGGGGCGAGCGCTCCCGCTCGCCGTCCTGATTAGCAGTTGCCAGCCGGGGCTTTGGACTGCGAGCATTCGTAACCAAGGACTTTTCCGCCGGCATGGCTCCCAAAGAACGCTCCGTCTTCGGGAAGTACCGCGTCCTCGCCCGCCTCGGCCGCGGAGGCATGGGGGACGTGTACCTCGCCGTGAACATCGGGCCGGCGGGGGTCTCCAAGCTCATCGTCGTGAAGGAGCTCCGCGAACAGCTCGCCTCGAGCCCCGAGGCGCGCTCGATGTTCCTCGACGAGGCGCGCATCGCGACCCGCCTCGCGCACCCGAACGTGGTGCAGACCTACGAGGTCGTCGAAGACGGCGAGTCCCTCTACCTCACGATGGAATACCTGGAGGGCCAGGCCCTCCAGAACATCGTCCGCGGGCCCAAGCGCGCCCTCGTCCCCCTGGCGGCGCAGCTGCACATCCTCGTCGAGACGCTCGCGGCCCTCGACTACGCGCACTCCCTCACCGACTACGACGGCACCCCCCTCAACGTCGTGCACCGCGACGTGAGCCCGCACAACGTGCTCGTCACGTACGACGGCACCGCCAAGCTCGTCGACTTCGGCATCGCCAAGGCCGCCGACGCCAAGACGGTCACCGAGTCGGGCGTCTTCAAGGGCAAGGTCCGCTTCTCGTCCCCCGAGCAGGTCGTCGGCACCGAGGTCGACCGTCGCTCCGACGTCTTCGCGGCCGGCGCGCTGCTCTGGGAGATCCTCACCGGCGAGCAGATGTGGAAGGGCCAGCCCGACACGAAGGTGCTCGTGGAGCTCGCGTCCGGCCGCATCCCGAACCCGCGCACCGTGGCCCCCGACGTGCCCGCCGCGCTCGACGCCATCTGCGCGAAGGCCATGGCCTTCGATCCCGCGCAGCGGTTCGCGACCGCGCACGACTTCCGCGAGGCGCTCCTCGAGTACGCCCGAGAGTCGGGCGAGCCGGCGCCGGCGCTGGGTCCGCTGATGGCCGCCGCGTTCGCCGAAGAGCGCAAGACGATGCGCGCGACCATCGACTCGGAGATCCGGGCGGTGCGCGAGGCGTCGTCCGAGTCGATCCGCATGCGGCGGGTGCCGGTGCTGAGCGTGCCGCCGCCCGAAACGTCGCCGCCCACGAGCCTCGTGAGCTCGAACTCCTTCCGCGCCGCGCCGAGGGGCAAGGTGGTGGTGCCGATCGCGCTCGCGGTGTGCTGCGCGCTCGCGATCGCCATCTACGCGTCGTTCCCGGGCAAGCCCGCGCGCTCGGCGGGCATGGCGCCTCCGGCCGCGTCCGCGACGCTTCCCGCCGCCGCCGGCCCCCCGGCCGTCGCGCCCGAGGCGCCCGGGCCGGCCGCCGGCCACACGGTGCACGTGCGGCTCAGCGCGAACCCGCCCTCCGCGCGCTTCACGATCGACGGGCACCTCGTGCCCACGAACCCGTACGAGGCCGACGTGCCGAGCGACGGCGGCCAGCACCAGATCAGCGTGCAGGCCGACGGCTTCCAGCCTCGCGCATTGCCGGCCGCGTTCGACCGTGACGTGGCCCTCGACGTCACGCTCGCCGCGTCCGCGCCGCCCCCCCACGGTCACCCGGTCGTCGGCCCGGCGCCGGCGCACCCCGCGGCGCCGGCGCCCGCGAAGACGCAGCGCGCGATCGAGGAAGAGGACCCGTACAAGAAATGAAGCGCCGCTCGCTGGCCGTCGCCGTCACCGCCTCCATCGCGCTCGTCGCGGGACCGTCGCGCGCCCAGGCGCCCGCGCCGGCTCCGCCGGCTGCCCCCTCCGCCGCGCCCGCGCCGTCGCCCGCGCCCGACGCCCCGAAGGTGGACGTGCGCGAAGCCGAAGCGCACTTCCACCGCGGCGTGGAGCTCTACAAGGAGAGCGACTACGGAGGCGCGCTCGTCGAGTTCAAGCGCGCCTACGAGATCGCGCCGAACTACCGCGTCCTTTACAACCTGGGGCAGACGTACTTCCAGCTCCAGCGCTGGGCCGAGGCGCTCGAGGCGCTTCAGGACTACCTCACCCAGGGCGGCGCGCAGATCGCGCCCGAGAAGCGCGCCTCGGTCGAGTCCGACGTGCGGCAGCTCGAGAACCGCATCGGCCAGGTCGAGGTGAAGGTGAACCTCGACGGCGCGCAGATCATGGTCGACGACCAGGCCGCGGGCACCTCTCCGCTCGCGCAGCCGATTGTCGTCTCGGTGGGCCACCGCAAGGTGTCGGCGACGAAGGCGGGCCTCCCCGAGCAGGAGCGCTTCCTCGACGTGGCCGCGGGCGATCACGCGACGGTGGAGCTCGACTTCCCGCCGCCCGTGGCCGCCGCGCCCGCGCCGCGCCCCGCGCCCGCGCCGGTGGTCGCCGCCGCCCCTCCGCCACCGCCGCCCGAGCACCACTCCGGCAAGTGGATCGCGTGGGGCATCGCGGCGGGCCTGGGCGCCGCGACCGCCGTGACGGGCGTCCTCACCCTCGTCTTCAACAGCAGCCTGTCGAAGGACCTGAACGCGTTCCCGGGCGACGCGAACACGATCCACGGCGACCGCACGAACACCCAGACCTTCGGCGTCGTCACCGACGCGCTCATCGGCGCGACGGTCGTCGCCGGGGGCATCGCGATCGTGTTGACCGCGACCGACCACGCGCCGAAGACCGAGGTGGGGTTCACCCCGGGCGGCGTGCAGCTTCGAGGCAGCTTCTGATGAGGTTCCCGCTTCGCACCGCGCTCGCTGCCGCGGCGTGCCTCGGCATCGCCGCGACCCTCGCTTGCAGCGTGATCGTCCCGGGCAACGACGTCCAGTGCTCGACCGACGCCGACTGCGCGGCGCGAGGGCCGCAGTTCGCCGGCGCCGTGTGCAGCGCGAACGTGTGCGTGGCGGCCGACGGGGGCGACACCGACCCGTGGGGCTGCCTCACGCAGGCGCCGGAGCAGTCGGATCCGGGCGAGCAGATCACCGTCGGCGTGCTCCTCTACGACGCGACCATGAACTACACGTTCGGCGGGTCGATCGACGGCGGCGGCAGCGACCTGAATCTCTACGGGTACGTGCCCGAGACCGACGCGTCCGTCGTCGCGTGCGGCGCGCTCGACCCCTCGTGCGCCACGCCCGCGGCCGGCCCCGTCTGGAACGACGACGCGGGCGTCGCCACGATGACGTTGCCGGGCGACTTCTCCGGCTTCTTTCGCATCCTCCGCGACGGCTACGTGCCGGCCTACTTCTACCCGGGCTCGCGCCTCCTCGGCGACCAGCCTCAGATCACGTTCCCCACGTCGATCACCAGCGAGGACCAGATCTCGTCGCTCCAGCTCCTCCTCGGCGTCTCGCAGAACACCGACACCGACGGCGGGACCGGGCTCCTCTCGGTGACGCAGTTCGACTGCTTCGACCGGCACGTGGCCGGGGTGTCCTTCGCCGCGAGCCCCCCCGGCGAGGCGGAACTCTACACGTACAACCACTTGCCCGCGTCGGGCCAGACCGTCACCTCGAGCGAGGGCGCGGGGGTGTTCGTGAACGTCCCGGCGGGCGGCGTCAACGTGACGTCCACGCTCCCTCCGGGACCGACCAACGACGGCGGGACGCGCGCGCTGCAATCCGTGACCGTCGTCGTGCGCCACGGCAGCATCACGCTCGTCGAGCTGCGCCCGCGCGCGCGCTGAATCTCGCGCCCGTCGTGCTAAGGGAGCAGGTCCGATGACGGACCCCGCCGCCCCCTCGCCCGCCGCGCCTGCTTTCGATCAGCCGTACGACCCGGCGCTCGTCGAGCCGCGCTGGTACGCCTTCTGGGAGCAGCACGGCGTCTTCGCGTCCAGCGACTCGCCCGCCGACACGCGCCCCGTTTACGTCGTGCCGATGCCGCCGCCCAACGTGACGGGCAGCCTGCACATGGGCCACGCGCAGCGCGCGACCCTCGAGGACGCGCTCGTCCGCTGGCACCGCATGCGGGGGTTCAACACCCTCTGGCAGCCGGGCATCGACCACGCCGGTATCGCCACGCAGCTCGTCGTCGACCGGCAGCTCGCGCGCGAAGGGCAGAGCCGCCTAGGCCTCGGGCGCGAGGCGTTCGTCGAGCGCGTGTGGAAGTGGAAGGCCGAGAGCGGCGGGCGCATCGCGCTCCAGCAGCGGGTGCTCGGCGCGTCGCCCGACTGGTCGCGCTCGAAGTTCACGATGGACCCCGACCTGAGCCGGGCCGTCACCGAGGCGTTCGTGACGCTGCACGAGCAGGGCCTCATGTACCGCGCCACGCGGCTCATCAACTGGTGCCCCGAGTGCATGACGTCCCTCAGCGACCTGGAGGTCGACAGCGAGGAGGGCGCCAACGGAGAGCTCTTCGAGTTCGCGTACGAGGTCGTCGATCCCGGCAGCGGGCCGGCCGAGATCGTGGTCGCGACGACGCGCCCCGAGACGATGCTCGGCGACACCGCGGTCGCGGTGCACCCCGACGACCCGCGGTACACGGCGCTGCACGGCAAGCGCGTGCGGCACCCGTTCGTCGACCGCACGTTCCCCATCGTGACCGACGCGGTGCTCGTCGACCCGAAGTTCGGCACCGGCGCGGTGAAGGTCACGCCCGCGCACGACTTCAACGACTTCGCGACGGGCAAGCGCCACGGGCTCGAGGAGATCAACGTCCTCAACCTCGACGGCACGATGAACGCGAACGCAGGGGCCTTCGCCGGCAAGGACCGCAAGGAGGCGCGCCGCCTCGTGAAGCGCGCCCTCGAGGAGAGGGGCCTCGCGCGCGGCAGCAAGCCGCACAAGCTCACGCTGCCGCGGTGCGAGCGCTCGGGCGGCGTCGTCGAGCCGATGATCTCGACGCAGTGGTTCCTCAAGATGGGGGCGATGGCCGAGAAGGCCCTCGAGGCCGTGCACTCGGGCGAGACGGTCATCTTGCCCGCCGAGTGGGTCAAGACGTACGACCACTTCCTCGAGAACATCCAGGACTGGTGCGTGTCGCGGCAGCTCTGGTGGGGCCACCAAATCCCGGCGTGGCACAACCGGGCGACCGGCGAGACGAAGGTCGCGCGCGCGCGCCCGCGCGAGTGCGGCGAGGGCTGGGAGCAAGACTCCGACGTGCTCGACACCTGGTTTTCGAGCGCGCTCTGGCCCATGTCCACGCTCGGCTGGCCCGACGCGACCGACGCGTTCAAGAAGTTCTATCCCGCGAGCGATCTCGAGACCGGCTACGACATCCTCTTCTTCTGGGTGGCCCGCATGATGATGTTCGGGCTGCACTTCACGGGGCAGGCGCCGTTCCAGCGCGTGCTGCTCTCGGGGCTCATCGTCGACGAGACCGGCGAAAAGATGAGCAAGGTGAAGGGCAACGTCATCGACCCGCTCGATCTCATCGGCGGCACGACCTTCACGGAGATGGTGAAGAAGACGCTGCCCGGCGCGCCCGAGGCCGAGGCGCTCGCGAAGTTCAAGAAGGCGTACCCGTCGGCCGCCGCCATGGGCAACGGCTTCCCCGCCTTCGGCGCCGACGCGGTGCGCTTCACGCTGGCCACGTACCCGCCGAGCAACAAGCGCATCGCGCTCGCGCCCAAGCGGCTCGAAGGCAACAAGCACTTCCTCAACAAGATATGGAACGCGACGCGCCTCGCGCTCGACCTCCTCGGCCCGGACTTCAGGTGGCCCGAGGGCGCCGAGCACCCGCCGAAGGACTTCTACGGCCGGTGGATCCGCTCGCGGTTCGCGGCCGCCTGCGCGGCCGTGCACGACGGCCTCGACGGGTTCCGCGTCGACGAGGCGGCGCACGCGATGTACCGCTTCTTCTGGAACGACCTCTGCGACTGGTACCTCGAGCTCGTGAAGCCCGTGCTGCGCAAGCAGCCCGACGGGTCGTTCGCGAACGCCGCCGCCGTCCCCGAGGCGCGCGCCACGCTGGCGTACGTGCTCGAGGGGAGCCTGCGCCTGATGCACCCGCTGATGCCCTTCATCACCGAGGAGCTCTGGCAGCGCGTGCCGCGTCCCGCGCAGCGCAAGGTGAGCGTCGCGTTCGGGCCGTTCCCCACCAAGGACGCCGAGAAGTCCGGGCTCGATCCGGAGGCCGACGCCTGGATGGACCTCCTCCAGGCGGTCGTCTCGGCGGCGCGCACGGTGCGGAGCGAGCACGACCTCAAGACGGAGATCCCGCTCCGCCTGCGCTCCGGCTCGCCCGAGGTGCTCGCGTTCCTGCGGGAGCACGTCGAGTCGATCCGCTTCCTCGCCCGCACGCAGGGCGCGCCGATCTTCGAGGCGCCGGGCGGAGCGCGCGAGCCGGGCACGACGGTGAGCGTCGTGCCGAGCACCCACGGGCCGATCGACGTCCTCGTGCCGCTGAAGGGGCTCGTCACCGCCGAGGCGGAGCGCGGGCGCGTCGACCGCGGCGTGAAGCGCATCGACAAGGAGCTCGCGGCGCTCGACAAGAAGCTCGGCGCGCCGGGGTTCGTCGACCGCGCCCCCAGAGAGGTGGTCGAGGAGGCCCACGCGCAGCGCGCCGCGCTCGTCGAGGCCAAGGCGCGCCTCGAAGCGGCCCGCGGTCTCGCCGAAGAGCTCTAAGGGTTTTCCGGGGGGCTGGCGGCGCCCTCCGCGGTTGCCGCGCCGTGCGAAGCGCGGTACTTACCGGACCGCGGAGGAGGGTCACGGGTGCCGCCCACACGCCACGGTCCGGGTGCCTTCATCGATTGGTACGAGCTGGTCCGGACGATTGGCAGCGGCGGCGCGGGGACGGTCTTCGAGGCGCACGATCCGAGCATCGGGCGGCGCGTCGCCCTGAAGGTGCTGAACCGGCGCGAGGGAGACGGCGCCCGGCGCGCCGAGGCACGCTTCCTGCGCGAGCGGCGCATCGCAGCGCAGATCCGCCACCCCCACGTGGTCGACGTCCTCGACCTCGGCGTGCACGCGGGTCTGCCGTTCCTCGTCATGGAGCTCGTCGAGGGGGAGACGCTCGCGAGCCTCATCGAGCGCGAAGAGCGGCTGCCCGTCGCGCGGGCCGTGGAGCTCGCGCTGGCGCTCGTCTCGGCGGTCGCGACGCTGCACACGGGCGGGATCATCCATCGGGACATCAAGCCCGCCAACGTCCTCCTCCCGGCCGAGCGCCCGCTCTGCCCCAAGCTCGCGGACTTCGGCGCGTCGTGGTGCGAAGAAGACATGGCGCCGATCACGCGCCCCGGCTCGCTCGTGGGCACGCCCGAGTACCTGGCGCCCGAGCTCATCCGCTTCCGCAGGCGCGCCGACGAGCGCAGCGATCAGTACGCGCTCGGCGTCCTCCTCTACGAGTGCGCCACCGGCGCGAGGCCCTTCGGGGGCTCCACGAAGTATCAGCGGCTCCACGCCGCGGTCAGCGCGGAGGTCGTGCCGCCCTCGGTGCGCGCGGCCGCGTCCTCATCCATCGCGCGCACGAGCGTGCCCCCGGGGTTCGACGAGGTCGTGCTTCGCGCGATGCACCGCGACCCGGCGCGTCGCTTCCCCTCCGTCACGGCGCTCGGCGAGGCGCTGCTCGCGTTCGCGCCCGACCCGGTCGCGGCGTACTGGCGCGGGGCGTTCGCCCCTCAAGAGCCCGAGGGCCCGCTGCCCCCCAGCCGGCGCGTCGCGCGGTCTTCGCCGCCCGCGGCGCATGCGAAGGCATCGCCCGTGATCGACGCCTTCGACGGCGTGGCGGTCGCGGCGCGGGGCGACGTCTTCTCCATGCTCTGGAGCAAGGCCGCGCGCGTCGAGCGCGTGCGCTGGCAGTTCGACGCGCTGGAGGCCGCGATCGCGCGCCAGCCCGCGGGCGAGACCCTGGTCGTCCTCATGATCATCCTGCCCAGCTCCGACCCGCCCGACAGGCCGGCGCGCGAGGAGAACGGGCGGCGCATTCGGGAGCTGCACCCCGGCGTGCGCTTGCTCAGCACGGTGATCGTGGGCGACGGCGTGCGGCAGATCCTCGTCCGGAGCATCGTCCGCGCGATGCTCGTCCCCCACCGGTACGGCGCCGACCGCGCCACCCTCGAGTCGAAGATTGACGCGGGCATCCTGCGCGTCCGCGGCGCGGCGGGCCCCGCGACGCCGGCGATCGAGGCCATTCACGCCGACGTCTGCGCCATGCACGCGGCCCTCGGCCTGCCCGAGCCCCAGATCGGCGCGCGCCGCGCGCCGAGCGGCGAGCGGCCGCGCGTGCCGGGTCCCGAGCGGCAGTCGGCCTGAGCGTTCCATGGCGACCGAGCCCTCCCTCCACGCCGCCCTCGCCTGGCTCCGCAAGCAGCCCGACGTGCGCTATGCAGAGGTGCGCTTCGTCGAGAGCGACGGCGAGCGGCTGCGCGTGCGCGACGGGCGACCGGAGCAGGCCACGACCGAGGCCTCGCGCGGCGTCGGCATCCGCGTCCTCGGCGCGAAGGCGTGGGGCTTCGCCTGCTCGGCCGACACGAGCGAGGGGTCCCTCGTCGCGGCGGCCGGTCGCGCGCTCGCCGTCGCGCGCGCTTCGGCGGCGGCGGCGCGCGCGCCGGTGAGCTTCCCGGAGCAGCCCGCGTCGGTCGGCACGTACGAGACGCCCGTCGCGATCGATCCCTTCACCATCCCCCTCGAAGACAAGCTCGCCGCGCTCGACGCGCCCGTGCGCGCGCTCCGCGCCGGCGACAAGCGGCTCGTCTCGGCCGAGGCCTGGACGGAGTGGACGCGCCTCCGCAAGCGCCTCGTCACGACCGAGGGCACCGACACCGCGCAGTCGTTCACGTACGGCGCGTGCGGGATGCACGTGTTCGCGCTCGGCGACGACGGGGTCTCGCAGCGCCGCAGCTACCCCACCTGGCAGGGCGGCGACGGCTTCCAGGCCGGCTGGGAGCGCGTGGGCGCGCTCGACCTCATGGCGCACGTCGATCCGGTCAAGGAGGAGGCGCTCGCCCTCCTCTCGGCGCCGCGCTGCCCGGCGGGGCCGGCCACGCTGCTCCTCGACTCGAGCCAGGTCGCCCTGCAGATCCACGAGTCGTGCGGGCACCCCGCGGAGCTCGACCGCGTGCTCGGCAGCGAGATCTCCCTGGCGGGCGGCTCGTTCCTCCAGCCGCGCTGGCTCGGCAAGCTCCGGTACGGGTCGCCCCTCGTGACGCTCGTCGCCGACGCGACGAGCGCCGGCGGCAACGGCACGTTCGGGTGGGACGACGAGGGCGTCCCGGCCGGCAAGCGCGCGCTCGTCGAGCGCGGCCTCTTCGTCGACTACCTCTCGAGCCGCGAGACGGCCGCCGCCCTCGGGCGCGCCTCCACCGGCACCATGCGCGCCGAGGGCTGGAACCGCGCGCCCATCATCCGCATGGTGAACGTGTCCCTCGAGCCCGGCCGGGCGGGCACGCTCGAGGACCTCGTCGCCGACACCGACGACGGCGTGCTCGTCGCCACCGACAAGAGCTGGAGCATCGACGACCTGCGCCTCAACTTCCAGTTTTCCTGCGAGATTGCCTGGGAGATCAAGCGCGGCAAGCGCACGCGCATCTTGCGCGACCCCTTCTATACCGGCATCACGCCGGGCTTCTGGGGCTCGTGCGACGCCGTGTGCGGGCCGGGCGACTGGCGCCTCTGGGGCATCTCCACGTGCGGCAAGGGCGACCCGATGCAGTCGATGCACGTCGGGCACGGCGCCGCGCCCGCGCGCTTCCGCGGCGTGACGCTCGGGAGCGCGTCGTGAGCCAGGAGCTCCTCGCGCTCGCGCGCGACGTGCTCGCCGAGGCCGGCGAGGCCGAGGTCGAGCTCTACCTGCGGACCGCCGAGCGCGGGTGCGCGCGCTTCGCGGGCGGAGAGCTCGGGCAGCACATGGAGCTCTCGGACCCGATTGCGGCGGTGCGCGTCGCGCACGGCCGGCGCGTCGCGGAGACCGTCACGAGCCGCGTCGATCGCGCGGGGCTCGTCGACGCGGTTCGCGCGACCGCGCGCTCGGCGCGCCTCCTCCCCGAGGTCGAAGGCTTCGCGGGGTTCGCGTCGGCGACCGACGCGGGCGAGCGGCCGGCGCACGAGGTGCTTCGGTACGACGCGGCGACCGCGAACGCCACGCCCGAAGAGCGCGTCGAGCGCCTGCTCCCGGTCCTCGAGGCCGTGCGGCGCGAGGGGCTCGTCAGCGCGGGCATGCTCGAGACGACGCGCGCCGCGCACGCGCTCGCGACGACGCGCGGGTGCGAGCGGGCGCACGAGGCCACGATTGCGTCGTTCCGCGTGTGGGCCCTCGAGACGCCGGGCGCGGGCGGCGCGGCGGGCTACGGCGGGGCCGCGCACCGCGACGTGCGGCGGCTCGGGCTCGAGGAGGAGACCGAGCGGGCGGTGCGTTCGTGCAAGGCGTCGCGCGATCCCGCGTCGCTCGACCAGGGCGAGTACGACGTGGTGCTCGAGCCGGAGGCGGTGACCGAGCTCCTCGAGTGGCTCGCGTCGATCGCCGTCGGGGCGCCCGAGGTCGAGCAAGGCACGAGCCCGCTCGCGGGGCGCATCGGCCAGGCGATCACCGGCGACGGCATCGACCTCGTCGAGGACCCGCTCGACGCTTCGGAGCTCGGGTTCGGCGTGCCGTTCGATCGGGAAGGCACGTGGCGGCGGCGCGTGCCCCTCGTCGAGAAGGGCGTCGCGCGGGCCGTGCTCTACGACCGCACGTACGCGTCGCGCGCGGGGATCGCGTCGACGGGGAGCGCGATCCTTCCGGGCATCGGCTCGGCGGGCGGCGTGGGCGCGACCGCGTTCTCGCTCGGCGCCGGCGACGCGGCGAGCGTCGAGGAGCTCCTCGCGGGCATGGATCGCGGCCTCTACGTCTGCCGCCTTCACTACGTCAACGGCCTGCTCGACCCGCGGCGCGCGGTGATGACGGGCCTCACGCGCGACGGGTGCTTCCTCGTCGAGAAGGGCAAGATCGTCCGGCCCGTGGGGAACCTCCGGTTCACGGACAGCTTCCTCGAGGGGCTCGCCCGCTGCGACGGCAGGACGCGGGCGCGGAAGGCGGTGCCCACGTACTGGAGCGACGCGGGCGCGTTCGTCGCGCCGGCGATCCGCATGCGGCGCTTCCGCTTCAACGGCCGCAGCCAGGAGCCCCCGAGGCTCGAGCTCGAGCGAGACGGCGCACCGGGCTGACTTTGAGACGTGACAGGATTGGCGCGAGGCGCTTGAACCGGCCGACCATGCAAAGGACGGGGCGAGTGTCCGCGCGGGTGCTCGCCCTGCTCCTGGCAGGGAGCGTCTTCGCGGCATGCGGCGCCCGCACCTCGCTCGACGACCTCCTCGTCATCGAGAGCGCCCCACCCGATGCGAGCAGGGCGGGGGACTCCAGCGCGCTCGGCGACGCGGCGCCCGAGGCCGAGGCTGACGCCGAGTCCAGACCTGATGCCGCTTCCGGACCGGACGCCGAGCCCGAGCCCGAAGCCGGACCGGATGCGGGACCGGACGTCGCGGCCTGCGGCCCCGGCAACTGCGAAGGCTGCTGCTCCTTCGGGGTCTGCCTGTCCGGGGGATCCCCCCTGGCGTGTGGCGGGGGTGGGACGACGTGCATCCGCTGCGGGCCCGAGATGGCCTGCGACAAGGCCCTCCACTTCTGCGAGTAGGCCGGACTAGTGCCTGGCCCCCAAAGTTGCTAAGCCGTCGGGCGCGCGCGGCCGGCCCCCCCGGTTCAGAGCCGCCACCGCCTTACAATGAGCGAGACGAACACCAGGGAATCGGTCCGCGACGGCGAGCTGTCCGCGCAGCCGTCCTCGCATGGGGGGACCGCCCCGTCCCCGCTCTCGACCGAGAAGGTCGAGCCGCCGCCGGCGAACGGCGCCGACGAAGCGCCCGAGGCCACGAACGGCGCCGCGGCCGCGGCCGACGTCGAGAAGACCGATCGACCGGCCCTCATCCCGCGCGGCAACCCGCTTCGCGTCGCGCGCGGCGCGCTGACGGCGTGGGCGGGCTCCGTGTTCGCCGTCATGCTGATGGGCCGCGCCGGGCAGCTCCGCTGGGGCGTGCCGCTGGGGGCGCTGGGCGTCGTGGTCGCGTCGTGGGGGCTGATGGACCTCCTCGGCACCTTCGACGACCCGGACGAGCGAGTGGTCGCGTCGACGACGCTCGGCGCCCTCGGGCGACCCCTGCTCGCGCTCGGCGCGGCGACGATCCTCTTCACGGGCGCGCTCGGGCTCGCGCAGTCGGGCATCGCGTTCCCGCCGCCGGCCTGGGGCGTCGTCATCACGCTCGCCTTCGTGGCCCTCACGGCCGCGGTGTTCGAGGTCGGGCGGTCGCTGGGCGCGTGGAAGACGGACGAGCTGGGCCAGGAGCGCCCGCTATGGAAGCGCCACGGCTTCTGGGTCGTGATCGCCGCGGCGGCCCTCTACTTCCCGTTCATGGGCACCTACTCGCTGTGGGACCCGTGGGAGACCCACTACGGCGAGGTCTCGCGGGAAATCCTCTCGCGCGACGACTGGATCAGCCTGTGGTGGGCCCAGGACGGCTGGTTCTGGAGCAAGCCGGTGCTCGACATGTGGATGCAGGCGATCGCGATGGCGACCCTCGGCGTCCACTACCAGCCCGACAAGATGCTCGTCGGCAACGGCACGATGCCGATCATGCACCCCGAGTGGGCGGTGCGCGCGCCGGTCGTGCTGCTGACGATCGTCTCGATGTACGTGCTCTACAAGGGCGCCGCGATGGCGTTCGGCCGCCGCGCCGGGCTGCTCGGCAGCCTCGTGCTCGCGACGATGCCCGACTGGTACTTCCTCGCGCACCAGACGATGACGGACATGCCGTTCGTCGCCCCGATGGCGGCGAGCATGGGCCTCGTCATGATCGGCATGTGCACCTCGGAGACGGCGCTCGCGCGCGCCCACGAGGTGAAGGTGAAGGGCCTGCGCTTCCGCCTCACGGCGTGGCACCTGGTCTTCGGCTCGATCCTCCTCTGCGCCCTCCCGCAGATTCTCTACCTGGCCTCGCGCAACATCGAGTTCATGTGGCGGTCGGGCGCGCACGGCTTCTCGCTCAAGTGGGACGAGTTTCGTAGCGGCTCGGGGGGCGGCAACTGCGGTCTGCCGGGCAACGAAGAGTGCCGCGCGTCGCAGCCGGCGACCCTGCCGAAGGGCGCGAGCCTCGGCGGGATGGGCGGCTTCTTCTCGCACCTCGTGCTCGGCTTCGAGCCGATTGTGCAGGGGCTCCTCTGGGCCGCCCTGATGGGCGTGGTGCTCTACATGAGCTGGGGCGAGCGCCGGGTGCGCCGCCTCGCGTACCTCGGTGCCTGGTTCTTCGCGGCCATCTCCACGCTCGGCAAGGGGCCCGCGGGCTTCGGCCTGCCGGCGCTCGTCACGCTGGCGTACCTCGCCGCGGCGCGGCCCGGCGAGGACATCGTCGCGCGGCTCGTGCGCGTCGTCCGCGAGATTCGCGAGTTCGAGATCCCGGCGGGCCTCCTCATCGTGCTCGCCGTGGCGCTGCCCTGGTACGTGGCGATGTACGTGCGCCACGGGCCGCCCTTCACCGACCGGCTCATCTTCCACGACATGTTCAGCCGCGCGTTCTCGCACGTGCACGACACGAACGAGGGCGACGACACGAGCTTCCGCTTCTACGTGTGGCAGCTCGGGTACGCGCTCTTCCCGTGGTCGGGCCTCGCG
The DNA here is from genome assembly GCA_963797395.1 of uncultured delta proteobacterium. Taxonomy (GTDB): domain Bacteria; phylum Myxococcota_A; class Polyangia; order Polyangiales; family Polyangiaceae; genus Palsa-1150. The sequence continues at coordinate 553,194 of CAWCPA010000003.1, read as the reverse complement.
CCCGTGGGCCTGCTCTGGTGGATGCAGCGGCGCGGCGACCGCGCCGACCCGCGCGCCGACGCGAAGGCCGACATGTCGATCTTGCTCTGCATGTGGGCGGTGCTGGCGTTCGCGCTCTTCTCGTTCATGGGCACGAAGTTCCACCACTACATCTTCCCGGCCGTGCCGCCGATCGCGCTCCTCATCGGCGTGGTGCTCGACGACATGCTCGGGTCCGAGCCGCTGGCGCGGCGCGGATCGCTGCCCATGTACCTGGCCGGTCTCGCGGCGGCGTCCGCGCTGCTGGTGCTCGGCGTCGCGCGCTTCATGCCGGGGTCGGTGTTCGGGACGAAGCCGAACGGGCACCTCGGCGATCCGTCCGTGCCGCTCGGCGTCGTGCTCGTCGCGATCGGGGCGGGCCTCGCGGCCTTCGTGGTCTGGCAGTTCCGGGACGCGGCCGGCGCGAAGCCCGCGGCGGAGCTCGCCCGGCTCCAGAACGAGGGAGACGCCGAAGGCGTGGTCGAAGCCGGCGCGCACAGGTCGCGCATGCTCGCGGCGGGGGCGGTCGCCGCGGCGCTGCTCCTCCTCGTGATCGGGCGCGACCTGGTCCTCAAGCCCGAGGGCGCCGACCAGCCGGGCGCGATCCGGCTGCTCCAGCTCTTCACGTACAACTACCGGCGCCCCTGGCCCGACTCGCTCGACTTCTCCGCGGTGCTCGCCGCCTTCACGATCGTGGGCGTCGTCGCGTCGCTGGCGCTCGCGGTGAAGTCGGTGCGCCGGCACGCCGTGGCCGCGATCTGCGCGTTCGCGTTCGTCTGGGGGCTCTGGGGCCTCGACGTGTACATGCAGAACACCGGGCAGCACTGGGGCCAGCACGAGGTCATCGCCGCGTACTACGCCGACCGCAGCTCGCCGAGCGAGATGCTCGTCGCCTACCAGATGAACTGGAAGGGCGAGAACTTCTACACGGGCAACCACGTGCCGGCGTTCGTGTCGACGGGCACGACCTTCACCAACTGGCTGAAGAAGCAGAAGGAGGCGGGGGTGAAGGTCATGTACTTCATCACCGAGCACGGGCGCATCGGCGGCCTGAAGAGCGAGGTCGCGGCCAAGGGCTTCCGCGAGGTCACCGACAAGACCCTCTGCAACAAGTTCGTCCTCGTCCGCGCCGAGCTCTGAGAGGCCGCCGGGAAAGGCCGCGCAGCGCTCGCTCGCGCGGTCGCGCAGAAGGCCCCGGCGCACGAAAAATGCAGCCACCACGGCGCGGTCGCGCCCCCTGGGAACCCTGCCGCCGGCCTCTCCCGTTCGACTCTGGCGCCGCGGGTCGTGCGGCACTAAAGTGAACCGCGATTCAGTCGAGCGCCGTGCCTCGTCCCGGGGCTCGAGAGGAGACCTTCCGCCGTGTCCAAGCCCATCCCCGCGATCAATCGTTACAAGGCCGATCTCCGTGAGTTCGCCTTCCTGCTCTTCGAGCAGTTCCACATCGACAAGCTGCTCGGCCAGCACCCGTTCGATGCGTGGGGCGAGGATGAGTGCAAGGCCACGCTCGCGGGCGCGTACCGCTGGGTGCGCGAGGTCACGGGGCCGCTGAACGCGATCGGCGATCACACGGGCTGCAAGATCGTCGACGGCCACCTCATCACGCCGCCCGGGTTCAAGGAGGCGTGGAAGAGCCTCTACGAGTCCGGCTGGAAGCAGATCTCCGCGGAGGCCGAGTGGGGCGGCGGCGGCTCGCCGATCTCGCTGCAGGTGTTCGTCGAGGAGATGATCACTGGCTCGAACACCTCGTTCGCGATGTACGCGGGCCTCTCGGTCGGCGCGGCCGAGGTCATCGAGGCGTTCGGCACCGAGGAGCAGAAGAAGCTCTACTACCCGCGCATGCTGAACGGCCAGTGGGCCGGCACCATGTGCCTCACCGAGCCGCAGGCGGGCAGCGACGTCGGCAGCGCGAAGACCACCGCGAGCGCCAACGGCGACGGCAGCTACGCGATTCGCGGGACGAAGGTCTTCATCTCCGCGGGCGACCACGACCTCGCCGAGAACATCGTGCACCTCGTCCTCGCGCGCGTCGACGGCGCGCCGGCCGGCACCAAGGGCCTCACGCTCTTCATCGTCCCGAAGTTCCGCCCGAGCGCCGACGGCGTGCTCGGCGAGGCGAACGACGTCAGCCTCGCGAACATCGAGCACAAGATGGGCATCAACGCGTCGGCGACGTGCATGCTCAACTTCGGCGACGCGGGCACCTGCCGCGGCTGGCCGGTCGGCGGCGACGCGAAGCTGAACCAGGGCATGCCGCAGATGTTCAAGCTGATGAACAGCGCGCGCATCGCGGTCGGCATCCAGGGCCTCGCGGTCGCGTCGAGCGCGTTCTTGAACGCGGTCGAGTACGCGAAGGATCGCAAGCAGGGCGCCAGCATGCTGCACTGGAAGGACCCCACCGCGCCGCGCGTCCCCATCATCGAGCACGCCGACGTGCGCCGCATGCTCCTCGACATGAAGGCGCGCGTCGAGGGCATCCGCGCCCTCATCGTGAAGCTCGCCAGCCACAACGACTGGGTCGAGGCGCTCCGCGGCAAGGACGAGCAGAAGATGGCCTACCACCAGGGTCAGGTCGACCTCCTCGTGCCGCTCGTGAAGGCGTACGGCAGCGACCAGGGCTTCCGCGTCTGCGAGACCGCCATCCAGACCTTCGGCGGCGTGGGCTACACGAAGGACTTCCCCGTCGAGCAGTACTGCCGCGACGCGAAGATCTTCAGCATCTACGAGGGCACGAACCACATCCAGGCGATGGACCTCGTCGGCCGCAAGCTCGGTCAGGCGGGCGGCGCCAACCTTCAGGCGTTCCTCGGCGACGTCGCGCAGTTCGTGCAGAAGCACCAGGCCGACGCGACCCTCGGCCCGGCGGTGAAGGTCCTGGCGCTCGCGCAGGAGGCCCTCAGCGGCAGCGCGATGCGCCTCCTCATGTGGTTCCAGTCGGGCAACGTGGCGCTCGTCCCGCTGCAGGCGAACCGCTTCCTCGAGATGATGGCCGAGACCACCGTGGCCTGGCTGCTCCTCGAGGGCGCCGCCATCGCCCTCGAGAAGAAGAAGGGCGTCGCGGCCGGCCACCCGGACGTCGCCTTCTACGAGGGCAAGGTCGCCGCCGCCCTCTACTACGCGCGGAACGTGCTCCCGGCGGTCGAGCTCAAGGCCAAGCTGATGGCCGACGAAGACAAGACGCCGATCGAGCTCAGCGACGCGGCGTTCGCGACTGTGTGACGTTCGAGGGCCAAGCTCCGCCGGGCCCGGTTGGGTCCGGCGGGATCGGCTCGGCCGGAGACCGTGCTCATCGACCGCCCTTGACCCGCTGAAGCGCGGCGGGTAGAAGCACGCGCTCCGTAGTTTCGTACCGAGTTTTCCGACTTAGCTCAGTTGGTAGAGCAGGCGGCTGTTAACCGCCGGGTCGCTGGTTCGAGTCCAGCAGTCGGAGCTGACGATGTCCCGCGATGTCGCGGGGTTGCCTGCGGCCTCAACCGAGGCCACGGGCCCGCTGGAGGGGGAATCGTCACGGGCCGTGACGATTCGAAGTGTCGAAGGGGGCGCCTCGACGACCGGACCGTCGTGGCCGGCGGCTGAATCGTCACGGCGCCCACGCACCGCCAGCTCGGCGGGGAGGGCGGGCAGCGCCGTCTCCGGGATGGTGCGCATCGCGGTCGTGTTCATGAGACCGCGAGTGCACACGCGGGTCCGAGTGCGCCGCGAGGCGCATCGCGTGCTGCACGTTGTGACCGCGCGACAAGAGGCGGACGTCGGGGATGGCGGATCCCGGCTTTCTGGGAGCGGTCTTGGTGCCCTTCCGGCCGCGCTCCGCGAGACGGCACGGCGCCAGCCGATGCGGCGGACACGACAGTGGCACGATGACAACGACTCATGGCACGGTCCGCCCCGGCGGAAGCGCCCGGCGTCAGGTCGACCCCTTCGAGCGTTTGCCCTTCCGACCGTCTGGTTCATGCCCGTGCCGGTGTACCCCCCCGTCCTCTCCCGCGACGTCGTTCTCGGCGATGATCTCGATGCCTCCGTGCGTTACGCCGCGCGTCGCGAGAATCTGGTCCGCAACGCGCTTCAGCTCGTCGCTGCGGCCCCGCATCACGATCACCTCGAGGCATCGTCGGTCGTCCAGGTGGACGTGCAGCGTCGAACGCACGTGGTCACCGAGCTCGTGCTGGATCGCCGTGAGTCTCTCGCTCAGGTCGCGTACGTGATGGTCGTAAACCAAGGTCAACGTTGCTACGGCCGGCGCGCCGCGCGCGACCTGCGCGCGGACGACTTCCGCCCGAACGAGGTCCCGCAGCAGCTCCGAACGTGTGACGCCGCGCTGGGCGACGATGACGTCGAAGTGATCGAGCAACGGGCGATCCATCGCAACGCCGAACCGGACAAGATCCTGAGACATGGGCGCGTAGCCTAGCGGAATCGTGGAGTTTTGCGGCGCGTTCGGCGATCAGGTTTGCGGGTGCACGCGGCCGGGTCGCAGTGACGCGAAACCACGGCACGTCGAACCCACCTCGACGAGGGCCTGCCACCCGAGCTGGCGTTTGTAGTTACTTCTATGAATAATCGTGCTACCTGCCGTCCACATGGACCGGATGGAACGCCGGGGGCGCTCGGCGCTCCTCGCCATCACGAGGCGGGGGCCGGCGTTCGGCGCAATCGCCGTCGCGACGGTGGCGGCGGTCGCGCCGCGCGTTGCGCGTGCACAACAGTCGACGTTCGTCGACGCAGGGACCACCGCGATCGACGCGGCGAGCGCTTCGCCGCCGGCGGTGAGCCCCGTTTCGTCGAACGACGCGGGCGCGCCCCTTTCACCCGCCGGGTCCGAGACCGCGCCGGCCGCGCCGACAACCGTGCCGTCCGCTGTGCCCGCCTCACCGTCAGCCCCGAACGGGCCGGCGTCGGGCTCGTCGCCGGCACCTTCGACGACAGCCCCCGCGCCGGCCTCCGACGGTGGCCCCATCACGGTGGTGAACGTCCACGGTCGTGCCGCCGATCGGCTACGAAGCGCGGCGACCTCGTCGGAAGGATCGATCGGCGCCGAAGATCTCCAGGACCAGCCGATACTCCGGCGAGGCGAGCTCCTCGAGAGCGTCCCGGGCATGGTGGTGACCCAGCACTCGGGCGATGGCAAGGCCAATCAGTACTTCCTCCGCGGCTTCAACCTCGATCACGGGACCGATTTCGCCTTCTCGATCGACGGGGTCCCGGTCAACCTCCCGAGCCACGCGCATGGCCAGGGCTACTCGGACCTCAACTTCCTGATCCCCGAGCTCGTCGAGGGCATCGACTACAAGAAGGGTCCCTTCTACCCGGAGGTGGGCGACTTCTCTGGGGCCGGGGCGGCGAACATCCGCCTCGTGGAGTCGCTGCCCCAGGGCATCGCGAACCTGCAGGTCGGGATGTTCAACGATGGTCGGGCGCTCGTCGCCGACAGCCCCCAGGTGGGGCCCGGGACGCTGCTCGTGGCCCTCGAGTACAACCACTACGACGGCCCCTGGGACCTGCCGGAGAACTCGAACCGCTACAACGGCCTAATCCGGTATCACCTGACGGCGGGCCGCGATGACTTCTCGTTCACCGGTGGCCTCTACGACGCCCCGTTATGGCACTCGACCGATCAGGTGCCGGAGCGCGCCATCGACGAGGGCGTCATCGGGCGTTTCGGGGCGATCGATCCGACCGACGGCGGAAAGACCGGGCGTGGCGGCCTATCCTTCAACTGGACGCGCCACGAGGACGACGGCGGCACGACCCAGCTCGTCGTGTACGGGTTCTACTACTGGCTGAACCTCTGGTCGGACTTCGACTTCGCGCTGGTCGACCCCACGCATCTCGATCAGTTCGAGCAAGTCGATCGACGGCTCACGGCGGGCGGCGAGTTGAATCGCACGTGGAAGTCGAACTGGTGGGGCCTGAGCGTGCAGAACACGCTCGGTGCCCAGGTCCGCAACGACTGGATCCTCGACTCGGGCCTGAATCAGACGCAGAACCGCGATCTGCTCTCCGTCGATCTCGACGACCGGATCGAAGAGGCGAGCCTCGGGATCTACGGCGACGATCGGATCCAGTGGACCTCTTGGCTGCGGACCGATGTCGGGGTTCGCGCCGACGTGTACGGCTTGCACGTCGACGCCACGACGAACGCGGCGAACTCCGGCTCGTCGACGGCGGGGATCGTCAGCCCGAAGGCCGCGATCGTCTTCGGGCCCTGGGGCAGGACCGAGTTCTACGCGGACGCGGGCACTGGCTTTCATAGCAACGACGCGCGCGGCGTGACCATCACGGTCGACTCCTCCGGAATGCCCCAGACGCGCGTGCCGCTTCTGGTACGTACGAGCGGCGCCGAGGTCGGGGCCCGGACGTCGGTCGTCCCCGGCCTCGTCAGCACCGTGTCGCTCTTCTATCTGCACTCGGATTCGGAGCTCACCTTCGACGGCGATTCTGGCGACACGCAGCCCAGCGGTCCGACCCGCCGCTACGGCGTCGAGTGGGCCAACTTCTACAAGCCGGTCCCGTGGCTCACGCTATCGGCGGACATCTCGTACACCAACGCGCGCTACCTCCAGCCGCAGCTCGCGGCGGACAACCAGTCGGGCTACTCCATCGCGAACTCCATCCCGGTCGTGGTATCCGCGGCGGCCAGGGTCGAGACGCCCGCGGGGATCTTCGCGAGCGTGCGCGTGCGCTACTTCGGCGCCCAGCCCATCCTCGAAGACGACGCCGAAGAGCAGCCCGCGTCGACCATCGTGAACGCGCTCGCGGGGTACCGCTTCCAGCGGTACGAGCTGGCCGCGGAGGTGCTCAACGTGCTCAACGCCAAGGCCGACGACATCGCCTACGCCTATGCGTCGCGGATCCCGGACTCGCTGCTCGCCGCACACGGGCTGCCGCCGGAGCCGTCCACGGGTGTGATGGGACCTGTCATCCACCCCGCCGAACCCGTGCAGGTGCGCGTGAGCTTGAGCGCGCATTTCTGACTCGAGGACGTTTTGCCACGGCGCGAGCTTCTCCGCGCAAGCGGCCGGACCGATGGGCGCTCACCATGGATTGCTCAGCGCCGGATCGTTCAGAAACGCGTCGTCCGTGAGGCTCTGAAGGAACGCGATGACGTCCGCCCGGTCCTGGGCGCTCATCTGGAGCGGACGGATCACGGGATCCTTGAGCGGACTGAGGTTACCGTCGCCGGCGTACGGGCCGCTCGTGATCGTGCGCCCGCCCGCCTGGTAATGGTCGAGGACGTCGTCGAGCGTGGCCGCCGAGCCGTCGTGAAAGTACGGCGCGGTGACGGCGACGTTGCGCAAGGTCGGCGCCTTGAACTTGCCCATGTCCGAAGGATCCCCGGTCACGCTGTAAACACCGGTGTTCGGCTCCGGATAGGCGCCCTTGCCGTCGATGTTGTAGAGGCCCGTATTGTGGTACGCGTGATCGAAGAACGCCTTGCCCTGCCAATTCACGTGGTCGGTGAGGTCGAAGCCCACGTGGCAGTGGAAGCATTCGAGCTGTTCGGAGTTGAACAGCGCATATCCGCGCTGCGCCGAGGCCGATAGGGCGGTCTGGTCGCCGCCGTACAGGTAGCGGTCGAAGGGACTGGTTCCGGAGAGGATCGTGCGCTCGAAGGAAGCGATGGCATCTACCACGTGCTCGAGCGTGATGGGGGCCGGGTCGCCGGGCCAGGCCGCGGCGAAGAGCGGCGGATAGGCAGTCACGCCTTCGAGGCGCTCGACGAGCTCGTCCTCCGACGGCAGGCCGAGCTCGATCGGATCGTCTCCGAACATCGGGATCAGCGCCTGGTGCTCGAGATCGAGCTCGAGGGGATTGGCCCAGGTGAGCGTCGACGCGTACGCGACGTTCGCGAGGCTCATGGCGCTCCGCGGGTGCAGCGCCCCCGTCGAGCCCACCGCGTGCGCCTTGCCGTCCGTGAACGCGAGCGATTGCTGGTGGCACGAGGCGCACGACTGGGTCCAGTTGTTCGATAGGGCCTTGTCGTAAAAGAGGTGTCGCCCGGAATCGACCTTCTCGGCGCTCATCGGGTTCTCTGCGGGGACGGCCGGAACGGGAAACCCGGGCGGCAGGTTCCAGAAATAGCCGCCGCCGTCCGCGCTGACGTCAGCGGCTTCGGGAGCCGTCGCGTCCGAGACCGGCACGTCTTCGGCCGAAGCGTCCGCCGCCGTGCCGGCATCCGCGCGCATCGGGATATCGCTCGCGTCGACGTCCGACGGCGAAGCAGCTTCCGAGCGGTCGCGCGCCGCCGAGCACGCCCCGGCGGCGAGTACGAGTCCGACGAGGAATCTCTCGGGGAGGAGCGTATGCATGCTCCATCACTCGAGCCGATAGAATCGCCTGCGTGACGAGCGGGGCTCCGCTCGTCAAGTTCACCCCCGCCGTCGCGAACGTCGGCGCGCACTCCGGCTCGCCGTCCGAGTGGCACTGGTTGTTGACGGATAGATCCACCGCCTGGAAGATCGCGCCGATATCGGCCACGATGACGCTGCTTCCGAGCGCATACCCCATGAGCCGGACGACGTTCCGGTTCGGGTTGGTGCAAGTCGCGAGTGGCCCCGAGCTGAAGTCATCCGTGCCTCCGTCGGTCGCGTTGGTGCACCCCGTGCTCCCGAGGTGAAAGAGCCCGAGACCCGGCTCGGCGTCGCCGGCGGGTGTGGCCGTGGCGGCGACCTCCGCCTTGATGAACTTGTAACCGAAGAGCCACCCCCAGCTCATGGCGGCGGGCTGGAGCGGCGCCGGCGCATTCAGCGGATCGCCGTGGTCGAGGCTGTCGGGCACGCCGTTCGAGAACACGATGCCCACATAATTCCCCGGCGGCGCCGAGCCCGTCACGACGGAGTTCGTCTCGGAGTTGCCCTCGGCGGCGCAGGCGCCGGTGCCGTCCTCGAAGTCGAGCAGCGCGACCTGTGGCGTCTGCCAAGGCGAGCGATCGTCGAGGATCACCGGGACCTCGTTGCCGGCGGTGTCGATGAGCTCCACGTCCTGCACGTAGAAGCGGAAGTCTTGGGGCGTCACGCTGACGCTCGTCGCGCCCTGCCCGGTGTACGTCGTCCCGCAGGCGAAGTCCTGGGTGCCGACCTTCGCGGCGAACTGGATCGAGACGGCCATCGGACCGCCGTCCGTGGACGCTGCGTCGGCGTCCGCGACGGCGCTGCCCGAGTCGATCGGCGTCGCCGCGTCCTTTTCGTCGTTCCCCACGCTCGCCGCGCCGGAGTCGAGCATGGAGGACGCGTCCGGCCCGCCTGTCGGGGGCGTCGCCGCGCTGTCATCGCTGCTGCAGCCGGCGTAGATGGATACGAGCCCAGTGAGGATCGCGACCGGATAGGCAAACTTGTTCGCCATGTTTGGATGACCTCAATTCGATTGATAAATCGACGTAGAGAAACGGTCGATTACCACGCAGGCTCGGGCGTGGGCGTGCGGCACGTTGTCGCAGAGGTCTCACAGCGATAGATCTCTGGGACCCGTGAGGAGCAATCACCATGGGTGATTCCCCATGGGCGAATGTTGGGCAGTCGATGGTGATCCGGTGGGCGCGCGCTTGGCGCCCCGGACATCCCATTGGACCCCGCCGGCGGCTAGCCGCGTGCGTTCCGCAGCGGTCCGATTGCCGAGAGCATCGAGAGCTTCTTCATCGGTATCAGTCCCAGGCGCGGATGAGCGTCACGGTCAGGCCCTCGGTCGCGGGCTCGTTGTCGCCGAGCACGCCCACGGGCGGCGCGAAGTACAATCCCCCGAGCACGCGCCACGCGTCGGTGAGGGGCCAGAGGCCCGTGAGAGTGAGCGTGGTCATGGCCTTCGCGCTGCCCGGTACCGTCGAGCTGCCCTCCGGACAGAGCGCCGATCCCCCGGTGCAGCTCGCATCGCCCTCGAACGCGTAAGACGCCGAGAGCGCGATCGCCGCTCCGTTGTCGAAGGTGTAGCCGCCTGCGCCCAGCAGCGTGACCTGCGTCCCGAGGACCTCGCCGCCGTGCGCCGTTCGCTTCGCGACGATCGCGGTGGCGTTCACGAGCCACGGCCCGAAGGTCTGCTCGAGAGCGAGGGCGATGTTCAGCTGAAAGGCGCCGATTCCCGTGGCGTCCGCCTGCAAAGGAGGGCTGGCGTCCTCGGGCGCGCGCCCGCTGGGAACCGTCAGACCCGCGAGCAAGGCGATGCCTGGGATGATTCTCGACTCGCGCGCTCGTACGAAGTCGTAGCGGGCGCTCAAGTTGATGTCGCCCACGCCGCCTCCGAACTGGGCGACCGTGCCGTCGGGCCCTTGCCCGGTGCGCCGCGTCTCCACGAAGGGGACGAGGAGCGCGAGCTGGCCGCGCTCGAAGAGGCGCATCGCGCCGAAGACGTCCTCTTCGAGAATCGAGCTCCTCGTGGCTCGCGGGCGCGAAGTGGTGGTCTTCGTCGTAGGTGCCCTCGACCCGCCCGACCTTCGCGTCGACCCCCACCAGGTAATCTTCGTGCACCGCCAGGCGCCCCGGGGTGACGGCGCTTCCTCCCGCGCAGCAGGCCTGCGCGAGGGCGAGGCGGGGCGTGGCGAGTGCGCCGATCGTGAGCGCGAGGGCGGCGCTACTGGATCTCGAACGTCGGGTTCGCATGATCCGTAGGCGCCCCCGAAGCTCCCGAGATGCTGATTTCCAGCTCCCAGGTGCCCGGCATGAACAGGTAGACCCCGCTGAGCGAGAACCTTCCGTCGCCCATCGACATCACGGTCGCCGGCGCCGTGCCATGACCCATCGCGGGCATCCAGGGAACGACTCCGACGCTCAGGCTCTGGTCGGGGACCCCGCCATCCGGCGTCGTGACGGTCATCTCGAAGGTGTTCGTGCCCACCGTCGCGGTGCCCGACGGCGCGAGCGTGATGTCGAGGGCGCCCGATTCGCTGGTCACTTCGATGGGGAACGACGTCGCCCCGGAACCCGAGCCGCTGGAGCACGCTACCAGGAGGAGCATCGGGGCGAATTGCAAAGCGGTTCGCATCGACATGGGAACTCCGGGCGCGCATCCAACGCGGAGCGCGACGGCGGAGTACTTGTACGTTCCGCGTCGATGCGTCGCCAGCATGGATCTCGTCGCTGCGTCAAAGTGCCGCAGGTGATCCCGATGCATCAACGTGCCACTTTCGCGGCAGCGCGGGCTGGGATGAACCTCGGCGGCGTGCCAGTGTGCGCGGGGCTCCGCGGCGCTCGCGGCCGCAAGAAGCGTCGTGCAGCAGGTCGGGAGCACCACGCCCACCGCGACGCTTTACCGCACGTCCTCCACGGTCGCGGCCTATCACGACGACGGCTCCGCCTGGACGCCCGAGCCGACGGGGACGACGACCTTCCTCGGCGCGGTCTGGGCCGACGCGCCCGACGACGCCTGGGCGGTCGGCGGCAGCGGCACGGTGCTGCACTGGGATGGCCGGAGCTGGAGCCCCTGAGCGGCACCGGAGGTCCTATGGCGATTCGCCGGCCAGCGCCATGAGCTGCTGCGCTTCCGTCGCGTGGGTCGAGCACCCGCGCGCCAGCACCGTCGTCTTCGTTCCTCCGCCGGCGCCCGGTCCGACGGCGCTCACGAACGAGGGCGTCACTTCGTACTGGGCCTTGGCGCTGGGAATTGGGGCGTCGGCGAGGAGGCGGATCGCGACGAGCAAGCCGTCGTGGAACTCGAAGCGCGCCCATTGCGTCGAGGTCGGGCCGGAGCGGGTCCACTCGAGCGTCAGCCCGCAGCACCCTGGTGGATCCGACCAGGCGCCGAAGGGTGCGTCGGCGAAGGCCGCTCGCGCCACGTCAGGCGTCATGCCGAGTCGCACGCCGCGCACCAGGGGACCCTCGAGCGAGGGTGCCGTCCCCAGGACGAGACGGATCCCGCCGGACACGACCGCAAAGGTGGCCAGGAGGCCCACGAGCAGCTGAGCCCAGAGCGGGACGCGGCGCCCGCGGGGCCAGGCGGCCTCGTCATCCTTGCTTGCGGATGCTCGCGAGGATGCGACGGGCATCCTCGCTCTCCGAGAAGTCGAACGCGACACGATCGCCCTCCTTCAGACCGTCGAGCTGCTCCGGCCGCAGCGGCCAGAACGACATGGTCATCGCGCTCATGTAGCCGGGGATGTCGTCGTGGGTGATGTTCACGTACGCCCGCTTGGGGCCGAACGCCTTGATGACGCCGGTCGCGTGATAGAGCTTCGGATCGGCGTGCCGGGAAGACGCGCTCGCCGAGCGCGCTTCCGTCGGAACGGCCGCGCCGGTGGGAGCGACCCCCATCGCCGAGAGGGCCGCCGAGAACGCGAGAGCGCGGACGATCACGACGCGCCGCCGCCCGCGAGGCGAATCGCGTCCTGAGCAAGCGCCGCCATCCGCTCCGGGTCGTTCGCCGCGTAGTACCCGTGGATCGTGCCGGACGGATCGACCAAGACGATCCACTCCCCGTGCATGATCGTCGCGATGCCCGCCGAAGGATCGCTCCGCTCGAACGTCGTCTTGAAGCCCTTGACCACGACGCGGTCCAGATCCTCGCTGCGGCCCGAGAGGAATGACCAGCGGGCGTCGTCCGCGCCGTGCGTCTTGGCGTACTGCGCCAGCACGTCTGGCGTGTCGTTCTCGGGATCGAGGGTGATGGAGACGAGGTGCACCGGGAGCGGGTGACCCAGCGAGCGCTCGCGCTCCTCGACGGCTTGTTGAACGCCGAGCATCTTGGCCGTGAGGCGGGGACAGGAGGAGGTGCACGACGCGAAGAAGAAGTCGACGACCGCGACCTCGTCCCGGAGGCTCCGGTCGCCGAAGGCCCTGCCGTGTTGATCGGCCATCTCGAACGCGGGCATGGCGCCGAGGCGCGCGACCGGGGCCGCCGGCCCCGCCATCACGGCACGCAGGGTCAGCCACGCGACAGCCACGGCCGCGAAGCCCGCCCATCCCCAGCGAATGCCCAGCCGCCGCAACGATTCTCCCAACGAGCCGCCCATCGGCCGGCAATCTAGTGACGCCCTGCGACGCCGGGCATGCGGCTCGTTGTCGCAGCGGCTCGAGTGGACCTCCACGCCGAGACGGCTCTCAGCGGGAGACAGGGCGCTTCGAAAGCTTGCGCTGCAAGCTGCGCCGGTGAATCCCGAGGACGCGCGCGGCCTGGGAGATGTTGCCGCTGCAGTCGTTCAAGACCCGCTGGATGTGCTCCCATTCCATGCGTGCGAGCGACGGCGCGTCGCCTTGAATGTCGGCGCCGGAGTCGGCGGCGCGCTTTCGACCCTCGAAGGCGGCCAGGACCTCGTCGGCGTTGGCCGGCTTGGTGAGGTAGTGGGTCGCGCCGAGCTTCACGGCCTCGAGCGCTGTCGCGATGCTTCCGTAGCCGGTCAGCACCACGATGCTCGTCGCGGGATCGATCGCCTTCAGGTCTCGCACGACATCGAGGCCGGATCGGTCCGCCATGCGCAGGTCCACCACCGCGAGCTCCGGGCTGTCCGAGGCCGCCAGAGCGACGGCCTCGGCTCCGCCGCGCGCCTCTCGCGCGTCGAGCCCGCGATCGGCGAGGGCACGGGCCAGGCGCCCGCGAAAGACGTCGTCGTCATCGACGACCAGAATGGTTCGACGCTCGTCGGAGCTCACGGGGTCTCTCCGACGGGAATCTCGAGGCTGGCGCGCGTGCCGCGCCCAATCGCGGAGTCGATCGAGAGGCGCCCGTTCCAGCGCTCCGCGAAGGCGCGCGCGAGGAAGAGGCCGAGCCCCATGCCGTGTCCCACGGGCTTCGTCGTGAAGAAGGGCTCGCCCAGGCGACGGAGCACCTCGGAGGCAATGCCCACGCCTTCGTCTTCGACGTCGAACCGGAGGGACCTTTGCTCGACGAGCACCCTGACCTGGACGCGGCCCCCCGGTGCGCTCGCGTCGATGGCGTTCCGCACGAGAGAGGTGAGGGCCTGGACCAGCCCCTCACGCGGGACCGAGACCTCGGCGGGCACGAGGGGGTGGATGTCGACGGAGAAGGGGGACGCGCAGCCGACGGTCGCGCGCTCGCGAAGCTCGACAAGCACCGCTTGAATGGACGCCGGTTGCGGGACCTCGCCGAGGCCCTCCGCCGAGCGACCCCCCATCTGCAACACGATGTGACGGCAGCGATCCACCGCGTCCCGAATGAGCCGGAGATTGTCGCTGGCCGACCCTTCGCGCATCCCCGTGCGCTCGAGCTCCCTCGTGGCGACGGCGATCGTCGCCAGGGGCGTCCCGAGCTCGTGAGCCGCACCGGCTGCCAGCGTGCTGAGCGAGAGGAGGTTCTCGTTCCTGGTCGCGACGCGCTGCGCGAGTGCGAGCGCCGCGTCGCGCTCGCGCAGCGATCGCGCGAGGCACGAGACGAAGTACGCGACGATCGTCCCGGTCACGAGGAAGGCGACCCACATCATCTGCAGGTGGAGCGGAAGCCCTGCGTCGCCGTGGTGGTCGTGGTCCAGGACGCAAACGGGGACATGCGCGAAGAAGAGCCCGCCGTAGCCCGCCGCGGCGGCCACCACGAGCGCGCTTGCCCACCGCATGCCGAGGGCGAGCGCCGCGAGGGTCACGTAGACGAGATAGAGCGACGTGAAGGGATTCGAGGGCCCCCCCGAGAGATAGAGGAGCGTCGTGAGCAAGGCGGTGTCTCCGAGGAGGAGCGCACCGACCGCGAAGCGGGGGAGCGGCCGGTTGCCCCTCCTCCAGAAGTGGAGCGCGGCGTTCGACGAGGCGGTCACGGCGATGACGGCAGCGATGTGCGCCGTCTCGAGGGGGATCTGCAGGACGAAAGCCGCGACGAGGACCGTCGCCGCTTCGGCGATCACCGTTCCCCAGCGGAGCCTGAGGATCCATCGAATGGCGAGCTCGTGCTCGGCGTCCTCCTCGCGCGGGGCGCTTCGCCCATTGAACTTGGCAACTAACATCACGGAGTTCTCCCTGGAGTCTCGGCGGTCCGATCGACGGGCACGGCAAAATCGGCCCGCGACGCGCGAACGCGTCGAGGCCGTCCCGGCGACGAACTGCGTCGCCGAGCACTTCGGTCACGATCAGGCGCCGGAGACTCGGGGAGGGGGAGTCGATGGATCGAAAGGAACGTCCTCGAACGGCGGTAGCTCGAACAGCGCCGCCGGGAGCCGCATGACGGCTGCGCTCTGCAGTCGAGCCACCGGCGCCGCGACGATGCCAGCCTCGACGGTATCTCCTGCCAAGCGGCGTTCGCCACACGGCACCCCTCGCGCCTCGACTCGATGCGAGCGACGCGAGGCGAGCGACCCGTTGCAGATCGGGCACGCCGCGTGGCTTCCACCGCTGGCGCACGTACAGACGTGCGACGTGCCAGGACCGAGCGACGCGACGATGCCGGGGAGACCGGGGCCGGCGACGAGCATCGCCACGACGACCGCGAGCAACGGCATCAGCGAACGTGCGAGGAGCGCGAGCCGTGCCATCGTCGAAAGCGCACACATTGTGGAGCCCCCACGACGGCCTCGCAACCCCAACCGCGCGCGGGCTTGGGCCCCGCCGACGGCTTCTCGGGCGCTTCGCCCCGCACACCGTGTCGCCGTAAAAATCGCAATGAAAGACTTCGGTGCGACCACCGGATGCGACGATACGCCGCATCCCGCTGGGGGAGCGTTCCCGATAGGGTCCGAGCCGGCCGTATGCACCGCCACCACCTCCCCTGTGGTGCAAGCCAGCCCTTTGAAACGACCTGGCTTGCAAATGCCCATGCAATGTCCAACCGACGCGCTGGGTGCCCGGGTCGAGGACGTGCCAAGGTCGAGGCGCATGACCCACCAGCGAAGAACAGGTCCGGCGTGCGCGGCGGCAGCGGTGCTCTTCGCCATGGCGGCGTGCTCGTCCTCGAGCGGCGACAAGACGAAATTCGTCGAACGCGGACCTCACCAACGCGGTCAATTGTCCCACGTGGAGCGATCCTTCCGATCCGCTCGATGCCTACTCGCCGCCCATCACGCACACGGGGACGGCGGGCTACACGTTCGCGCTCCTCGATGCGAACCCGCCTCCGCCCGCGACCGGAACCACGGTCTGGACGATCAAGATCACGGACGCGAGCGGCGCACCGGTCACGAACGCCACGCTCACGAACATCAAGACGTGGATGCCGCAGCACGGCCATCCGTCGACAGCTCTGCCGCAGCCCGCCTCGAACGGCGACGGCACTTACACGATCAGCAACCTGTACCTCTACATGCCCGGCGTCTGGCAGGTGACCATCACAGCGCAGGCCGGCACCACGACCGACAGCGCGATGTTCACCTTCTGCCTCGGGACCTGACGCCCGAGCGGCTCTCTCTCTCGGCGCCGGTCCTACAGGTCCGTCTCGAGCGTGAACACGCCGAGGTTCGAGAACCTTCGCGTCAGGTAGAGATCGTCGAGGAACTGGGTGTAGGTGGCGTCCAGATCGAAGGCGAGCACCCACGACGTCGGGTTCGCGTTCGGGCCCACGCCGAGGCGAAGGGTCCCTCCGCCGGTGAAGTTCAGCAACGGCCCGAGCTCGCGGTCACCTGTCCGAAACGCCGGATATTGGAAGCCCGGTTCGAGGACGTAGGCGCGCTGCCAGAAGTTGACGGAGGTCTGCGCGTGTACCCGCACGTGCGGCCCGATCTCCACGCGGTCACTCAGGTCGAAGAGGTAGCGCGCGTCCGTCGTCGTCGCCTTCATCAGCCACGAGTCCGCGTAAAGGCGCTCGTCGAGCCGCAGGGTCGCGAGGTGGTCGCGGTGGGCCACCCGACCGGTGAGCGCGTAGCGCTGGCGCGAAAGGGGCAGCTGTTCGAGGGGACGCGCCGACACGCGAAGGCTGTTCACCAGGTCGATCGGCGCGCCGCGGGGCACGTAGGTCCCAGGGGCGAAGAGCGGGATGTACCGGTAAGGCTTGGACTGGTCCCCGTTCTCGAAGATCCCGTCCACGATGAAGGAGGCGATCGTCTTCGGGTTCACGACGAGGGTGAGCGACCCGTTGAACGCGTCGCGATTGAGGGCCTCGGAGAAGACCGAGAACGGAGTGCCCGTGCGCCCGGCGATGTCGTGCGAGTGCGCGTAGCCCACGAGCCAGGTGACGTCCTTGTCCATGACGTCCTGGGTGATCGCGCCCCCCGCCGTCCACGAGAGGTAATCCGGCTCGTCGGACACCCTGCCGCTTGCTTGCACCCCGAAAGTCCTCGGCTTGTACGACGCCGCGACGTTGCCCTCCTGCCGGACCTCTTTCCAGTTCTGCGATGCGGTCGAGACGACGTCGACGGAAGCGGCGGAAATGACGTCGGCGAGGTACTCGCCGCCGACGCTCCAGCCGGCCGCGGGGTTCGACACTGCGGCGCTCACGGAGGGCGTCTCGACGAAGACGTGGTCGGTGTCGACGTACTGGCCGTATCCCGCGGTGAAGTGCTCCGTGAGGGTCGAGTCGTTCGAAGCGGCCGGCACCTGCGCACGCGCGTCTCGGATCGCCAGGACGAGCAAAGCCACCGCAAGCGCGAGCGCCCCGAAGGCCGAGTGGAGCCCGCGTCGCCGAGTCAGTTGCAACCGCATCCGCCGCCGGCGGCGCCGTTGCCGCCGGCCGCCCCCTCCTGGACTGCACGAACGTGCGCCTCGCTCGGAGACGCGAGGTCGCTCGTCGTCATCGTTGGGTGGGCGAGGCTCCCTCGCTCGTATGCCGCGACATGCGTGCAGCCTGCCAATGTGAGCAAGGGGAGAAGGAGTAAAAGAATCCTCATCATCCGCGCCGGCGCGTCGGCCGGCTCTCCAAGCAGATTGCTTTCGGTGTCAGCCATAGCGTTAACGACTTGGCACCGGGATAGAAAAGGACGATAGAGTCACTTGCGGTACCGATGGAGCCATGAGACGCGTGTGCGCGCTTTTCGTCCTCGTCATGGCAGGCGCGGCCGCCTCATGCAACCCGGTGCGAGAGAACGCGATCGCGGCGCTCGGCGGCGAGACGCCCGGAGTGGCTGCCGGGCCGCTGCACCGGCCGGGACAGCCCTGCGTGCTCTGCCACGACGGCGCGAGCGGAGATCCCCCGGCGTTCAGCATGGCCGGGACGGTGTTTGCCGGTGGGAATACGCTCGAACCGTCCGTGGGATCGATTGTCACTCTCCTCGACGCGGACGGCACGATGGTGACCGCGACGACGAACGCCGCCGGAAATTTCTATCTGACACCCGACGTCTTCGCACCCAAGTACCCTGTTCACGTAGTGAGCATCACGCAGGGAGGCGTCTCTGTCACGATGCACTCCCATATCGGCGGGAACGGGTCGTGCGCCGGCTGCCACATGGATCCACCCGGGCCCGACTCCCCGGGGCACGTCTACTCCGATGTCACGAATGTCTTGGGGACCTCTCCATGAGGGGGGGCCGTCCTGCCGTGCGCGCCGTCCTGGCCTTCGCCACGAGCTTGGGCGTTTTGGCCGTGGCTTGCTCCGTACCGTCGTCCGATTCCAGCGTCGGAGAGCGGACCCCCGACAGCACCTCGTTTCCCCCGGTTGCATCGATGCTCGTCCAGGCGTGCGGCTCGCTCGACTGCCACGGGACCGTCGGCCGGAACCTGCGACTCTATGGAGACACGAGCCTCCGTTACAGTCCGACCGACGTGCCGAGCGTGCTCGTTCCGACGACCTCGGATGAGATTGCCGAGGACTACGAAAGTGTAGTGGGGCTGGAGCCGGAGATCATGAGTGCGGTGGTCGCCTCGGGCGGCGAGGATCCCGAGCGACTCACGTTTTATCGAAAGGCGCGCGGGCTGGAGAGCCACAAGGGAGGGGCCGTCGTCGCCCAGGGCGACGCGCGAGACATCTGCATCACGACGTGGCTAACGGGCAGTGCCAATGCGTCCCAGTGCGCAGCCGCGCTCTCACTCCCATGATGGGCGGACGCTGGATCCTTAGTTGTGCGCGAGTTGTGCTGTCCGATGCGCGGGCCGTTATGGACTCGAACGCGTTTGCTCCGAGCAATCCCACTACTATGCTCGCGCGGATGGGCACCGTGCACACGAGGTGGGGGTATTTCCTCATGCTCGTTCTCGTCGTGCCCGTGGCGCTCTCCGCCGCGCTGCCGGCTCTCGCGTTCGCTCTTGACGGCTCAGCCACCAACGATGTGTGCCAATGCGGGATGAGCCCCGGCCATTGCGGCTGCCCGCTCTGCAACTCGCACCGGGATAGTCCCATCTTCAAAGAGCTGGCCCGTTGCGGCGACTGCAGGGATAGAGGCCTCCCATTCGGCGCCGCGCCCAGCCCTGCAGTTCTTCCCCCATCGCGAATCGCTCTCGTTCCGCCGGGCCTCGTGGGGTACGCGCTCCAGGCCACGTCCCATCGCCTCGCGTCCGTGTTCCTCGTGCCACCAACGCCGCCTCCTCGCGTCGAGATCTCCTGATCCAGCGAGGCATTCGGATGACCATCGGGGCGGATCGGGCCACGGCCCGTTCCTGCCTGGGGGCGTCCGAAGAACGATTGGCGTTCTTTGGCAAAAACGTATTGGAGCATGGATCCATCATGAAGAAGCGAACGACACTTTCGAACAGCGCGATGACTACCGCGACCGTCTGCACGATGATCGTCGCCTGCAGCAGCAGCAGCTCGAAATCGCCGGGGACCTCCGTCGGTTCGGACTCGACACCCCCGGGCACCACGGCGGTCCTCGCGGCCCCTTACCCGGTCTGCACGACCCTCACGCCCGGGGCGTTCATCACGGCGGACGACGCGGGGGCCAGCTATACGTATCCGACCTCGACGGCGTGCACGAGCACGGCCAGCGCGGCGGCCTCCGGACCCGCGGACATGCACTGCCAGAGTGAGGGGAACCCGAACGGCACGCCGCCGCAGCCGGTGAACGGCCAGGACTGCGCCGTGTCGCCCCCGGCGTCGGGCGACGACGCCAGCGAGGCCACAGACGCCGCGATGGGGGACGACGCCGCGACGGGGGACGACTCCGGAGCGGGCCCGACGCCTGGCCCCTGCGACGAGAACGGCACCGACGGCGCCTACGGCAGCACGAACTATGGCACCGAAGGGGACGACGACGACTGCAAGTACCACGTGACCTACACGGCTTCTCCGATTTGCGAAAACACCGGGACGTACTTCGTCGTGACGGCCACTTACCAGACCGCCCATCCGACCGTCGGTGCACCCCTCACGGGCGCGGCCACCTTCGCCGAGGTGTGCTACGAGGGAACGCAGGTGGACACGATCTCCGCGGCCGCAGAAGCGCACCCGGTACCCGCAGTCGACGGAAGGCCACCGGCCGGCAATCAGCAGGTCGTCGAGGGCCCGCCCGGCACGTACACGATTGGGCCGGTCGTGTTCGACGCGTCCGGCTTCTGGACCGTTCGATTCCACTTCAACGAGTTCTGCTGCGACGGCGCGGACGACTCGCCGCACGGGCACGCGGCCTTCCACATCAGCGTCCCGTGATGACCGAACGCAGTCCCATGCAGCAAGCAGAGGCGCTCGACGACTCGCTCGTCGAGCGCCGCTGTGGCACGCGCTCGGCCGGCTCGGGGGCGGCCTTCGCGATCGCCGCAGTCCTCGCAGCTGCCGTGGTGCTGGCGTGCGGGAGCTCGTCGAACGATTCGCGCGATGCGGGAGGATCTCCCTGCGTCTCGGCGCCGTCGTGCCCCGCCAACGTGCCGAGCTACAAGAACGACATCGTCCCGATCCTGCAGAACGCGTGCATCCCGTGCCATAGCCCGACCGGCAACGCGGGGTACGACGAGTCGACGTACGAGCAGGTGTACCAGCAATTCGGCTCGATCCTCGACCAGGTATCCCTGTGCCAGATGCCGCCGCTCAATGGCCCGGTGATGAGCGATACGCAGCGCATCGCGCTGACGGGATGGTTGGAGTGCGGCGCGCCGGAGAACTGAGCCGTTGCCGCGCTCCCCGTCCCGCTCCCGTCGCGAGTCGCGGCTCGCGGCCGACGCACCCCTTCGCTCGGTTCTCAGCTCTCAGAGCATCAGGTCCACGCGGCGATCGTGCGTCCAGCCCGCCTCGTTGGTGCCCGTCGCGTCCATCGCGCCCCGCGAGGTGCTCTCGACCTTGCTCGGATCGCCGCCCTTGTCGGTCAGATATTTCTGCACCGAGTCCGCGCGAGCCTGACCGAGCGTCAGGTTGTACCCGCTCGGCCCTCGCGGGTCGGCGTGGCCGACGAGCTTCAGCGTGCGCCCCTTCATGGGGCCCGTCGTGAAGCAAACGGCCACTTCATTCAACGCCACGATGTCCTTCTTCTCCAGGCGCGACGAATCGTACGGAAAGAAGGCATCCGCATCCGAGATACCGCACGCAGCGAGGATCTCTCGCGCGATCCGTATGTTGCCGGAGGTGGCTGCCTGAGCCGGCGTCTCCGTCGCGGTCGCTGTCGTCGCGCCGCTCGGTGTCGCTGCGGTCGCCGCGGGCGCCACCGCCGGCTTTGACTCGCCCGCGCAGGCGACGATCGCGATCGAGGCAGCGCACGCGAAAAGGGTCATCTTGGATCCATTCATCAGGAGCTCCATGGTTCGAGGTATCCGCGCGGTCCAGATAGGCCCGCACGTCCGTCAACAGGTTCGCCTCCAGCGTTACTCCTGACCCTGACGGAATGCGCATCGCATGGGTGGAAAGCAGTGGGGATCCACCTTCGGGCGGGCAAGACCGTCCGGCGAGATCGTGCAGCTCGCGACGGAGGTCCAGGCAGATCTCATCGTGGTCGGATCCCGCAAGGGCCCCGACCCGACGGGCATCGAGCTTTCGAGAGGTGCTTCTACGACCCGGCGCAGCGATTGCCGAGCACGCCGAGGTGACCAGAAGCGGACGCCCCGTCGTCACCCTCCGGTCGCCGTCGGTAGGGGCCCCACCGCTGGCGCGTGGACCTTCGGTGAGGTTTTGGCGCAAATCCAGCCGGCGACCTGCGCTTTCCGCTACGGTGGCGCTATCGCTTCGTCGCTGTCATGTCGTCGTCGCCATCGATTCGCCCAGACCGTGCCGCAGCCCGTGAACTGACCGCCCGCCTTCGAAAGGCGGTCCTCGCTGCGCGGGGTCCCATCCCCGTACAGCTCCTCGGGCGCGCGCTGCTACGAGCAGCCATGGTGGGCGGCGCTGCCGGGCTGGTCGGTTCGCTGTTCTTCGCCGGGGTGGAGGTCGTACAGCGCCTCGTCCTCGAGACGTGGTGCGGCTACACGCCCTTGCCTGCCGCCGGTGAGCGGATCACGAGCCGCATCGGCGACACCGCGTTTCGGCCCTGGCTCGTGCTCTTCATGCCGGCGGTCGGTGCCCTGGGTGCGGGCTTGCTGTCGCGGTATGCGCCGGAGACGCGCGGCGGAGGCGCCGACGCCATCATCGAGGCGTTCCACACACGCAGGGGGTTCGTCCGGCGCCGGGTGCCGGCCATCAAGGCGCTGGCGTCCATCCTCACGCTCGGCTTCGGCGGGTCGGGCGGCCGCGAGGGACCGACGATGCAAATCGGTGGGGCCATCGGTTCCATCGTCGCGCAATACCTTCGCCTCTCGGATCGCGAGCGGAGGATCCTGCTCGTCGCCGGCACCGCCGCCGGAATGGCGGCCGTGTTCCGGACGCCGCTCGGCGCCGCGCTCTTCGCCGTAGAGGTCCTTCACCGGGACGATTTCGAGACCGAGGCGCTCGTACCCTCGGTTCTCGCCAGCGTGGTCGCGTACTCGGTCTTCATTTCCATTTTTGGCGAGTCGACCCTCTTCGCGCACGCGGCCAAATACCCGTTTTATCCCGTGCACCTGCCGCTCTACGCGCTGCTCGCCGTGGCGACGTCGATCGTCGCATCGATGTTCCTGTTCACGCTCCGATCCGTGCAGCGGGGGGCCGCCCGGTTGCCCGTCCCCGACTGGTCGAAACCCGCCGTGGGCGGGCTCCTCCTCGGTATCGTCGCGGTGCCCGTCATCGCCTTCGTCGGACTCCAGCTCGGGCGCGACGGAATGGGGCTCGGGCTCCTCGGGGGAGGATACGGCGCAGCCCAGATCGCCATCACCGGAGCTCCCTGGCTCCCGACGGGGTGGCGCGGGGTCGAGCTGCTGACGCTCCTCGCGATGGCGAAGATCGTGGCGACCTCCCTGACGGTGGGCTCGGGGGGCAGCGCGGGCGACTTCGGTCCGTCGCTGGTCATCGGGGGGATCTTCGGCGGGGCCTTCGGGCGAGCGGCGCAGCTCCTGTTTCACGATCCCCGCATCGATCCGGGCGCCTTCGCGCTCGTCGGAATGGGAACGTTCTACGGCGGGCTCGCGCACGTGCCGATCGCGTCGCTCGTCATGGTCTGCGAGCTGGCAGGAAGCTACGACCTTCTCGTTCCCCTGATGCTCGCCACCGGCATCAGTTTCATCACCCTCCGGCACCGGGCGCTTTACCACGCGCAGCGCGGCTCCTGGCGGGAGTCGCCCGCGCATCGCGAGGAGCTGATCCGCGACGTCCTCCGCGACGTCCGCGTCGGCGACGCCATCGCGAAGGACCGACCGTACACGGCGTTCGAGCGCAGGACCTCGGCGGAGGATGTCATCCGTCGCGTGGCTCTCGGGGGTTGGCAGGACGTCTTCCCCGTCTTGTCGTCGGACGGGAAGGTCGTCGGCGTCATCACCTCCGATCTCCTCCGCATGACCGCCCAGGAGCCCGAGATTGCTCGCATCGCCATCGCGGACGATCTCATGCAGCCCCCCGTCGTGGTAGAGGAGGGGGCCGACGTCGGCGCAGCACTGGACATCATCTTGCTCCATGGTATCCGCGAGCTCGTCGTCGTCGACGAAGAGGACCGCGTGGTCGGCTTCCTCGACGAGGCGGAGATCACGCAGCTCTATCGGGCCGCCACGGTGGGCGGCGGACCTTCGACCTAGCCATGAGAAAACCGACGCTCCCCTTGCTCCTGGTCCTTGCTCCCGTTGTCGCTTGCGTCCCGAAGGACAAGTACGACGCCGCGGTCTCCGACGCGCAGCAGGCGCACGTCCAGCTGGAGGCGAGCGAGAAGGCGCGCCAGGCGGAGGAGGCCGACCTCCGGCAGCAGCTCGCCGACGCCCAGCAAAAACTGCAGGACCTCGAGCAAAAGCTCAGCGATTCTGTCGACGGCCGATCACAATCTGCAAGCCCGTCTCGACGAGAGCACCGCCATCAACGCGCAGCTTCGAGCCGAGCTCGAGAAGCTCGGGAAGAACGTCGACGCCATGCTTCAGGAGAAGGGGACGCTGTCCAAGGCCCTCGACGACGCAAAGGGCCGGCTCGACGAGCTACGCAAGGCGCAGGCGGTCGCGGAGGCGCGAGCAAAGCTCTTCAAGGACTTCATTCAGAAGCTCAAGTCGATGATCGACGCGGGCCAGCTCCGTGTGGTCATGCGCGCGGGCCGGCTCGTCATCCAGCTGCCCAACGACGTCCTCTTCGACTCCGGGCAGACGGCCGTAAAGCCGGCCGGCAAGCAGGCTCTCACCGCGCTGGCCAAGGTGCTCGTGACCGTGCCGGGGAGGTCCTTCCAGGTCGCCGGGGACACCGACAACCTGCCCATCCAGACGCAACGCTTTCCGTCGAACTGGGAGCTGTCGACGGCCCGCGCCGTCGAAGTCGTGCACTTTCTCGTTTCCCAGGCGGTCGATCCGCATGTGCTCTCCGCCGCCGGGTACGGCGAGTTCGACCCCGTGGCGAGCAATGACACGCCGGACGGGCGCGCGAAGAATCGCCGGATCGAGATCACTCTGCAGCCGAACCTCGACGATCTCGTCGCCACGCCCGACATCCGGTAGCCGAGCGCGAGGGCTCAATCGCCCAGCGTCACGTCGACGCGCCTGTCCTTCTGCCAGCTCGCGTCGTCCGTCCCGGCGGCGTCCATCGACCCCCGCGACGTCGTCTTCGCGTTCGCGGGCTGCAGACCGCGCGTGACCAGGTACTGGCCGACGGCGTCTGCGCGAGACTGCCCGAGGGTCATGTTGTAGTCGGCCTCGCCGCGCGGGTCGGCGTGCCCAATCAGCTTGAGCCGACGGCCCTTCAACGGCCCCGTCGAGAAGCAGTGCGCGACCCCGTCGAGCGGGCTCCGGTCCCGCGCGGTGACCTGCGCGGAGTCGAAGGTGAAGTACGCGTCCCGCTCCGAGATTCCGCACCGGGTCCGGATCTCGTCCGAGATCGCCACGGTGGTCGGGGCCGGGCTCGCGGCCGCTGGCCGCGGCTCCGCGTCCGGAGCCTGCGTTGCGACGGGCGCCGTCTGGGCTTGCGGCGGCGGCGTCGCCGCGCAACCCGTGGCGACGGTCATCGCGAACGCCGGCGCCATGCCCGCCCAGGAGAACGGACTGCGTAAGGAAGCCACGGTCAAGGGGTGCCTCTTCATGGGGTCCGTTTGGAGGCGGCCGACCAGGGGGTGCCGGCCGCGGTTCCAGACGGAGCAAGGGGCGCACCAATCGCGACTCCTGGACGCATCGCCGCACGCGCCTGGCGCGTGGGCGGGTCGTTCCAACTCGGTTGGGTCAAAAGAACCCAATCCACCGTCGTCGGGAATACACGCGCTCGCGGGCCCGTCGAAGCGACGCGAGCCCGCGGTGGTGAGAAAACTTTGAAGACGACGCGTAGAGTCCGCAGCGCAGCGCGCGCGTTCTTGGTAGTCCTGGCCGCGACCTTCTCCGTCTCGCTGTGCGGGGGCCAGACATCGGAGGCGCGCGCCGCACGCCACACACTGCTCTCCACCCCCGAGCGGACCTCGGTGACGGACGCCCTCGCGCCATCGAACGTATCGGCCGTCGAGGCGAGCGATTCGTCCGCGGATGCGGGCCTCGCGATCGACGGCATCGAAGACACGGCGTGGGTGGGCAAGGCCGATTCGGCGCAATGGACGTGGAGCGCCCGCTTCCTCCGCCCCGCGCACGTATCCCTGGTGCGTGCGCACCTCGGTAGTTCGACGACTCGCGGTATTCCCATCAAGTACCGGTGGGAGGCGCTTGCGGTCCGGGTCGACGGCACCTGCGCGCCGAGCGAGGCGGCGGACGAAGACTGGGCGCCGCTCGAAGGCGCCGAAGAGGTCGTCGAATCGCCGAGCGCCGCGCTGGCGCAGCCGACGCATCGATCGTGGTTCGTCGACGCGGACACGTGCGGACTTCGATGGGTGGTCGACGCGACCAACGGCGGACCTCCGGTCTTGCATGAGGTCCACGCCATCGAAGGCGCTCGTGACGTACTCCGGGGCGCCGCGGCGAGCGCGGAGGGCACCCTGACCGGTTTCGCCGCCGCGGACGCGATCGACGGCACGTACGCCCGCCGCTGGGTGGGCGCGCCGGGGCGGAAGAAGTGGACCCTGCGCGTCGACCTGCCGCTCGCCGAGCGCGTCGACCGGATTCGCCTCGTGCTCGGCCTCGACGCGACGAGCTACGCGCGGACGACGGCCGGACGCAGCTATGCGATGGCCTGGGGGCCCTCGCGGTACGTGCTGGAGACGAGTGAAGACGGCCGCCGCTTTTCGGCCGTCGCGACCGAGCCCGTGCGCCCGGATGGAACGGTAGTGCCACTGCGACGGAGGCTCGTGACGATCTCCGGGCCCCGCTACGTGCGTGCCCTTCGGCTCGTGATCGACGGCGCGACGGGGGCCGATGGCCTACCCAGCCCGGACGCCGTACCTGTCGTTCGGGAGATGTCGGCCTACAGCGCCGACGATCCGAGGCCGATCCTGGCCGAGCCCTGGTTTCTCAGCGTCAACGCCAATCCTTCCGGGCAGACTCACCTTCGACCGGGCGGCGAGCTGAGGGACGACGCCCGATACGCGAAGTTCCTTCGAGCGCACTTCGCCCCGCTCCTGCCCGCGCTCTGGGCCGACGACCTGGAAGCGCGATGGCGCAGCGGGGAGGCGGAAGTGGTCGACGCGCCCTCGAGCGACCGCGCAGGCGAGGTGCTCGAGTCGATCGAGGGCGAGGACTCCCAGCTCGACACCGTGCTCCTTGCGGGCGGTGCGCCGCCTCCTGTCGCCGTGCTCAGCGGCTCGAACGATTGGGACTACGCCGCGGATCCGGGGCCGGACGCGGCGGCTCCGACGCGCTGGCACTGGGACCCGCTGCGGAAGGCTGGGCGCGGAGGAATGGGAGGCCTCGGGGCGGCGGTGCGACGGCGCGTGGCCCCCTTCATCGGCTTCTGCGGGGGCGCCCAGATCCTGAGTTTGCTCGAAGCCGATCCGACGGACGGAACCGAAGACGACCAGGACCTCATCGACGACGTCCTCCGGCGCACGACGGGCGCCCCCATTCGAGGCTTCGCCCCTCCGCAAGAGCTGGAGAGAGCCTGGCCGGGCGACCCACGACCGGCGCGCGCATCGGTGGACTTCACTCCGAGCGACCCGCTCTTCGCCGATCTCGCGGGCACGAAAGGTCGTTCGAGCACCCGCGCCATGCCGCTATCCCATGTCGACGCGGTCCGTTCGGACGCTTTCCTTCCCGGTGGCCCCCTCGATCGCTTCGATCTGCTCGCGACCAGCACGTTTTGCGGCCTGGAGGTCCTGCCTGCCAGCCCTCGCGATCAGGTGTTCCCGACCCCGAGCGGGAAGGGTTCGTGCCGGGTCATCCCCCAGGCCTTCCGATCGCGCGACCGCGCGTGGCCGGTCATCGCCGCGCAGTTCCATCCCGAGCAACGAGACTTCGCGACGGCGGCGCCCGACGATCCTCCGGAGTCGGTGGACGATCCGGAGCTGTTCCTCGCCGCCGCCTTCGAGCTCGTCGTCGACGCCCACGTCAAGTTCGCGCCGTGATCCACGTCCGCCGGGAATAGCCCGGAGGGCCTCGCGGCTTCTTCCACGCACCTGTTGAGCGAGAAAGGGGGCTCGTCCCATGCCGAACGCGATTCTCGACGGGTTGTCACTGGTCGATTCCGTCGGTGAGGCCATTCTCGCGGTCAACGTGGCGTGTCTCCTGGCGGGCATCGGCGCCCACCTGTTCCTCCGCGCACGGTACCTGGCGCTCGAACGCGACCTCGAGCGAAACGCCGACCCGCGGCCCCACTTCGCGCATCGCGTGCTCGGCCGGATCATGCGCGACGCCGAGAGCGAGTCGCGTCGCTCGCGCGAGCGCAACGCGCAGGCGATCATCGAGGATGCGTTTCAGTCCGAGCTTCGCGGTCTCCTCCTGGCCGAGCGATTCGTGCGCGCGGCGACCGGTCTGGTCCTCGTGCTCGGCCTGCTGGGCACGTTCTACGGCCTCACCTTGTCCATCGGCAAGCTCGTTCACCTGGTCACGGCAGACGCCGGCGCGGGGGGCGACGTCGCGCAGGTCCTGACGCACGGTCTGTCACAGGCGCTCGCGGGGATGGCGGCGGCGTTCTCGAACTCGCTCGTCGGCGTGGCCTCCGCGGTCGTCCTGACCTTGCTGGGCGTCGTGAACAACGTCACGGACCGCCGGACGGCGCTGATGATTCGCATCGAGACCTACCTCGATCGATCGTTCGCGCCCCCGGCGGCGCCCGGGGTCGACGCCGCCTACGCGGTCGCGGGCTTCGGCGACTCGGTACGCCGGCTGGAAGGCTCCGTCGCTCGGTTCGAGTCCGCGCTGCAGAGCTTCGCCGCGCACACGAACGGCCTGCGGGAGGTCCACCTCGTCGTCGCGCTCAAGCCCGGCGATAGGAGCTAGACGAAGGAGGAAAGACTCGTGCGAAACCGCCGGCGGCTCCTGTCGGAACACGACGAGACGAGGGAGATCTGGCCCTCGTTCACCGACGTGATGTCGACGATGGCCCTGATCCTGTTCGTCCTCGTCTTGCTGGCCTACGTCCACAATCTCATCAGCAGCAAGCGCCTCCTCGCCCTCGAGCGGCAGATCGACACGTCGGAGCAGCAGCTCCGGACGCTCCAGAACGACATCCGCGCCGGCAGGGCGGAGCTCGCGACCTCTCAGGCGAAGCTCCGCGGCCAGGAGAGCGTCATCACCGACACCAATCGCCAGCTCGACGACCTCCGCAGCCAGCTTCAGAGCATCGCGGTTCTGCGGGTCGCCGTCTTGAACAGGCTGAAGCAAGCCATCGAGGCGCAGCTCGGCAAGGCCGACCCGCGGGGCGCCGACCTTGTCGCCATCGGCGACAACGGGAACATCGTCGTCAACGAGAGCCTCGTGTTCGAATACGACTCGTACGCCATCAAGGCGGAGGCCAAGCCGACCCTGGACGCCCTCGCGAAGGCTCTGGGGAACGTGCTGGCGGACGCCGAAACCCGCGCGAACATCGATACGATCCTCGTGCAGGGTCACACGGACGACCGCGGAACGGCCTCGTTCAATTGGGATCTGTCGGCCAAGCGGGCGACCGCCGTCCTGGACTACTTGTTCGAGGCGAACAAGACGCTCGCCGACTCGTATGGCGGCTACTTCGCGGCCAGCGCTTATTCGAAATTTCGTCCGCTGAACACGGCGAAGACCGAGGAAGCCTATCAACAAAATCGCCGCATCGAGATCTCGGTCGTCGCCAAGGACGACAACGTCCGAAAGGTCATCGACGACTACATGCAGCGCGCCGGGACGCCCGCGCCCGCGCCCGTCAACCCATGACGTGACGAACGACGAGGACGGGCGATGAAACGTGGTGCAGGACGGCCTGCGTGACGGAGCCGACCTTCAGGCGTCTCAGGAGCCCCCTGCCCCCGTGGGTCCCCATCACGACGAGATCGAAGCGGTTCCCCGTCTCGGCGATCACTTCGGCCGGGTCGCCCTCGGCGAGCTCGCGACCTACCCGCACGCCGGCCGCGAGCGCCGCGCGCTCGGCCAGGTCCAGGATGGGTCCCGCCCGCGCCGTCAGGGCGGCGCGAGCTTCGGTCACGTTGACGAGACCCTCCTGGCGCGCGCTCAGCGTGTCCATCACGAAGAGGAAGACGACGGTGGACCCGAGCGCGCCGGCGAGGGCCAGAGCGTGCGCGACCGCAGCCTCGCTGCACGCGCTTCCATCGATCGGGACCAGAATGCGCTCGTACACGGTCGTCGCTCTCGGTCGAGAACATAGGCTCCGGAAGAACCACCCCGCGAGGTGAGCCGCCGTCGGTCGACTCTGCGGTGGGCGCTTCGGTCGACCCGCGTCGAGATGGCCGCAGCGGCTGAAGCGCGCGCCGCGCGCCGATCGACTACGCGAGCGCGCCCGTGCCCCGATGTCCGTGCCGTTCGCACCACCACTCGGAACCGCCCGTCGCGGCCCGCGCGCAAACGCAGTCGGGACAGGGCGGTTCGATGATCGCCTCGCGAGGCTCGGATGGGTCGGCCGGCCAGGGGTTCGCCACCACCACGGGGCATCCGGAGGCGGCGGTCAGCCTGCGCGCGGTGGAGCCCACGATCCACTCGCAAGGATGAAGTCCTCGATGAGCTCCGACCACGATCACGTCGGCCTCGACCTCGGTCGCTAGTTGAACGATCGCCCGAACGGCTGGTCCGGAGCGCAGGTGGACCCCGGTTGTGATCCCTCTCAGGCCGCCGATGGCGATGGCCCTCCGCCGGGCGTAGGTCCGCAACCGGGCCGCGATGTCCCGCGAGCGTTCGATGGACGGCTCGACGTCGAAGACGTGAATCAGATGAAGCTCGCTCAGCAGATCACGCGCCGAGATGCGCGCGGCTCGATCGAACGCCGCGTCGTCCGCGTCGCCGAGGGCGAGACCTACGACGACGGTGAGGCTCCTCGATGGCGCGCCTTCGGAGATCGACGATGGGTTCACTCACTCCGCCTTTCCTGGCCCGCCGGCCAACCCCCCGGCCTCTCGGAAGGTCTGGCTGGTGCACGCGACATGCCCGGTCAGGCAGCGCCCGACGACGCAACGCCCTCGGGATCGTGCCAACCGCCCGATCGAGCGACGAGCACCTCCGCCTGCTTCGGCCCCCAGCTTCCGGGGGCGTAGGTGCGAGTACTGGTGGTATCCCCGAGGACCGGATCGACGATCCTCCATTGCGCTTCGACCGAGTCCAGCCGGGCGAAGAGCGTGGCGTCGCCGTCCATCGCATCGCCGAGCAAGCGCTCGTAAGGCAGCATGTCTTCGGCTGCGTTCTGCATGGCCACCAGCTCGACGGGCGCGCCGACGAGCGCTTCGCCGGGAGCCTTCGAGCGCACGCCCAGTGCGATCGCCACGTCCGGCCCCAGACGGAAGCGGACGTAGTTGGCCGAGCGAGGGCCAGACACGGCTTCTCCGAAGACGGAGCGTGGCGGTGGCTTCAGCTCGACCAGCACCTCGGTGCAGGTCACGGGGAGGCACTTCCCCGTCCGTATGTAGAAGGGTACGCCCGCCCATCGCCAGCTATCGATGGCCAGCCGAACCGCTGCGTACGTCTCGACCGGCGAGTCGGGGGCGACCTTCGCCTCCTTCCGGTAGCCGTCGAACTGACCCCGCACCACGTCCGCGGGCTCGAGGGGTTCGATCGCCTTGAGGAGCCGTCCCTTCGCGTCCCGGATCGCGTCCGGGTCCCCGCTGTCGGGTTCCTCCATCGCGAGGCACGCGACGACCTGGAGCAGGTGGTTCTGGACGACGTCGCGGATCGCGCCCGTCTCTTCGTACAGCTTGCCGCGCCCGTCGATCCCGAAGCTCTCGGCCATAGTGATCTGTACGCTCTCGACGAAGTTCCGGTTCCAGAGCGGCTCGAGGAACGAGTTGCTGAAGCGGAAGTAGAGCAGGTTCTGCACCGCCTCCTTGCCGAGATAGTGGTCGATACGGAAGATGGACGACTCGGGGAAAACCTCGAGCAACGTGCGATTGAGCGCTCGCGCCGACTCGAGGTGGTGGCCGAAGGGCTTCTCGACGACCACCCGCGCGTCCTTCGCGAGGCCCGCGCGTCGCAGCTCGTTCACCACCTTGCCGAACAGGCTTGGCGGGATTGCCAGGTAGTGCAGCGGCCGCACGGCGCTTCCGAGCGCCTGTCGGAGCTGTTCGAACGTTTGGGGGTCGTCGTAGTCGCCATCGACGTAGCGAAGCATCTTCGAGAGCTTGGCGAACGCGCCCGGATCGACGCCGCCGCCGAACTTCTCGAGGCTGTCACGCGCGCGGACGCGGAGCTCGTCGAGCCCCCAGCCCGCCTTGGCGACGCCGATGACCGGCACATCGAGGCGGCCGCTTTTGACGAGCGCCTGGAGCGCGGGGAAGATCATCTTGTGCGCGAGGTCTCCGGTCGCTCCGAAGAACACCAGCGCATCGGACCGGTTCGTCTTCGACATCACGATGTGTGAACTTGGACCTTTCCCATCGCAGCCCCCACGAGGATCGTCCGGGCTCGCTCCACCTCCGCCGCGGTCCCGCTTGCGATGAGCAGGAACTTGTTCGCTTTGAGATCCGCTTCGTAACGGATGACGCTGTCCTTCGGGACGCCAAGCCCGGCGAGCGCAGCGGCGAGCGCCGTCGTGCCGCCTCCGATCACGGCGCCGACCGCGGCGCCCTCGAGCGTTCCCATCAGCATCGACCCGAAGATACCGCCGGTGAGGATGGGGCCGATCCCGGGGATGAAAAAGAACGCGGGCGCGAGGACGATCCCGAAGACGCTCCCCCAGAAGGCGCCGTTCCTCCCCCAGTATCGGACGCGATCCCCGGCGTTGTAGAAGCCGACCGCGTGCTCTTCCGTGTGATAGTCGCGTCCCACGATCGAGAGCTTCTTCATGTCGAAGCCGCCGCTCTGCAGCTCTCGTATCGCTCTTTCGGCGTCCTCGTGTCGATCGAACACGGCGACACAATTGCTCTTGTCCTTCAGGTCCATGAGAGCCTCCTTGGGAGAGACGTGGCGGGAATGAGCCGGGATGCCGACCATCCGGCGATTTTCATCCTCGCAATCAGCGTCCAGGAAACCCGGTGCACGCTCGGCGTATTCCTCGCTTCGAGTCGCATCGCCACGAAGGTCGGTCGGTGGCCGCGTCATAACGACCCATCGTGTCGTTCCGGGGCGGTCACGTTCGGCGCCGAAGCAGCTGCGTCACCACCGCGCGGAGCTCGACGAGAGGGAAGGGCTTGTCGATGAGCACGGCGCCGAGGGAGCGCGCGCGATTGCGCGTCTCCTCGTCGCCGAAGGCCGTGACGAGGACCAGGGGGATCCGGCAATGGGCGCCCCGGAGCTGCTCGAAAATCTGCAGGCCCGTGCAGACCGGCATCCGCAGGTCGGAGATCAGGAGATCGATCGGCAACGCGCCCTCGGGCCGGCCGAGCTCGCGCGCGAGCGCCACCAGGAGTCGGCCGCCGTCGGAGACCTCGGAGACGTCGTGGCCGTCCTTCTGGAGCGCCTCGACGACGAGTCGCCGCATGAACTCGTCGTCCTCCGCGACGAGGATCCGCGCGGGCTCGTGAGCCGCAGGCGCCGCGAGGGCCGTGACCCGATCCGATTCGAGCCGGATGTCGCTC
The DNA here is from genome assembly GCA_963797395.1 of uncultured delta proteobacterium. Taxonomy (GTDB): domain Bacteria; phylum Myxococcota_A; class Polyangia; order Polyangiales; family Polyangiaceae; genus Palsa-1150. Next base: position 519,947 of record CAWCPA010000003.1, on the reverse strand, counting down.
ATGCCTCGGGGCACAGCAAGGAGCACGCCCCGGACCGACGCGCGCTTCGACGGCCGCTCAGGACGGAGTCTTCGGCTCCCCGACGTCGAGCCTGTCCAGCATTCGATAGAGGCGCTTGCGCTCGATGCCCAGGATCCGCGCCGCGGCGGTCTTGTTCCCGTTCACGGCCTCCATGACGCGAGCCAGGTACCGACGCTCGACCTCTTCGAGCGGAACGAGCTCGGACGGGTCGTCACTCGCGACGAGCACGTGCGAGCGCCGGTACGTCCGGATCTTTTCGGGCAGATCGTCGACCGTGACCTGCTCGAAGCGCGTCAGCGCAACGGCGCGCTCCATGCAGTTCTGGAGCTCGCGCACGTTCCCCGGCCACGCGTACGCGACGAGCTTCTCACCCGCGGCGGGCGCGATCCCCGCGACCTTCTTTTCGGCGCGCGCCGCAAAATGCAAGAGGAAGTGCTGGGCGAGCCCGAGGATGTCGCCGGCGCGCGACCGCAGCGGAGGCAGCGGGACCATGACCACGTTGATCCGGTAATAGAGGTCTTCCCGGAAGCGACCATCCTCGACGGCCGACTCGAGGTCGCGGTTGGTAGCCGCGACGACGCGCACGTCGATCGGGATCTCCTCGCGGCCGCCGACCGGACGGACGACGCGCTCCTGCAGGACGCGAAGGAGCTTGGGCTGCAGTCCGAGCGGCATGTCGCCAATCTCGTCGAGGAAGACGGTGCCGTGGTGGGCGCGCTGGAAGAGCCCGAGCTCCGTCGTCTTCGCGTCCGTGAACGCCCCCCGGGCATGACCAAAGAGCTCGCTCTCGAGGAGGGTCTCGGGCATCGCGGCGCAGTTGATGGCGACGAATGGGCCCTTGGCGCGACGGCTCCTGCCGTGGATCGCGCGCGCCGCGAGCTCCTTCCCGGTCCCGCTCTCGCCCGTGACCAGGACCGTCGCGTCCGACGAGGCCACCCCCTCGATGAGGTCGTAGACGGCGCGCATCGCCGGCCCCTGGCCGACCATCTCGTCGAAGTGGGGCAGACGTCCCACCTCGATTCGAAGACGCTTCACCTCCTCGCGCAGCCGCTTGTGGGAGACTGCGCGGTCGATCGCGATGGCCAGGACCTCCATTTCGACGGGCTTGTTGATGAAGTCGTAGGCGCCCGCGCGGATGGCCGAGATGGCCGTCTCCAGGCTGCCGAACGCGGTGAGGAGGATCACGGGGACCTCCGAGCGGTTTTCGACGATGCGCTCGCAGAGCTGCAGGCCGTTGACGCCGCGCATGTTGAGGTCGGTGACCACGACCTCGAAGTCCTCGGTTCGAAGGAGGTCGAGCGCCTCGGCGGCCGAGGTACGCCACGCGACCTCGCACCCGCGCCGTCGCAATCCGAGCGCGAGGGTCTCGCAGAGGGTCGCTTCATCGTCGACGAGCAGGACGCGCTTGATCATCCCGGCTCCTTGACGGGAAGGTACACCGAGAAGGTCGAGCCTTCGCCCGGAGCGCTCTTCACGACGATCCAGCCTCCATGCTCGCGGATGATCCCATAGGTCACGGCGAGACCCAACCCTGTCCCTTCGCCGATGTCCTTGGTCGTGAAGAACGGCTCGAAGATGTGTGGCAGGTTCTCCTGGGAGATCCCTTCTCCCTCGTCCGTCACGCGCAGGCAGAGGTACTCGGTCTCGTCGCCGCCGACATCCACGGGAGGCAGCCCCCTCCCTCGATCAATCGCGATCTCGATGGTCCCGCCGCCGGGCATCGCCTGGAGGGCGTTCATAGTGAGGTTGGTGATCACCTGCTGGATCTGCGCGGCATCGACGTTCGCCACCGCGTCGGCCGCAGTGGGAGCCATGATCAGCTCGATCGAGCGCTTGCGCGCGAGGGGCCGGAGGAGCTCCACGGAGTCGCTCACGAGCTCCTTCAGATCACGCCGGGCTTTCTGGGCGCCTCCCCGCCGGGCGAACTGGAGCAGGCGCCGGATGGTGGCGGTCATCCGATTGGCCGCGCCCACGACGACTCGCGCATAGTCCTTCGCCTCCTCGGGCGTCGCTTCACCGGAAGCGATCATCTCCGCGCGTGCGGCCACGACGTTCAGCGGAGTCCCGAGCTCGTGGGCGACGCCCGACGCCAGCGTCCCGACCGTTGCGAGACGGTCGGCATGCCGGAGCTGCTGCATCGTGGCGACCAGTCGGTCGGACATCGCGTTCATCTCGCGAGCGAGCTCGGCGAGCTCGTCGCGCTGGGCGAGCTGCACGTGAGTGGAGAAGTCTCCGCGCCCCACCCGGCGCGCCTTCTCGCGCAAGGCACGCACGGGTCGGCCGACCAGCCACTGGCTCATGGCGAACGACAGGGCCGCGCTCAAGACGGCGAGCACGGCGGCCGTGGCGACGGTGTCTCCGATGGCCCCGAGGACGAACCGCCGCTCGGTGGTCGCGGGCTCGGAGAGCTCGATGACCCCGCGCCGGGTCCCGTCGACATCGAGGGGAACGAAAGTCTTCCATCGGGCCTCGCCCCCCGAGAAGCTTCGCGTCAGCGGCTGTCCCGTCGGCGTTTCGCCGAGGGCGCGCGCGTCGACCGCGAGGGCATCGGCGTCCTGCGTGGGAACCCAGCGGATCTGGATGCTCGTGAAATGTCGGTTCACGGCGCCGATGGCCTCGACCGCCGCGCGTTCTCCGTCGGCCTTCCATACGGCGCCGGCGGCCGCCCCGAGCGACCGCCCGATCATCTCGTGGTCGCGCAGCCGGTCGGCCTCGAAGAAGCTCCGCTCGCGCTGAACGCGGAGGTAGCCGTTGAACATGAGCACGGCGCACGTCCCGCCGACCAGCGCGAGCGTCAGCTTGGGAATAATCTGCACTTGCGGCCTCCGCGTCCAAGCGGCCCGATCGGCGGCCGCAAAATCGAGCGTTCCCTACCACAGTCGCCGCCGCGGCGCGTGGGCCGCGAAATCGAGTCGCCACGCGGCCCCATGGACGGATGAGCGCGAGCGCACGGCGGGCTCGCGATCCGATACCGTGCGCTTGCCATGTCGGAGACCACTCTCATCCTTCTCTTCGCGGCCGCGACCGCGGTGGCGATTGGCGCTCGCCTCGTGAAGGTCCCCTATACGGTGGCGCTCGTCCTGGCCGGGCTCGCGCTCGGCGCGACCCACTTCGTCGAAGGGGTTCACCTCACGAAGGACCTCCTCTACAGCGTCTTTCTTCCTGGGCTCGTCTTCGAGGCCGCGTACCACCTCGAGCTCGCCGAATTCCGAAGGAACGCGAGGGCCATATTGACGCTGTCCGTCCCAGGCATCATCGTCGCCATGGCCGCGACCGCGACTCTCCTCGTCACGACGTCGTCGGCCACGACCTTCGCCCCTGGCTTCGGCTGGCCGCACGCACTCGTGTTCGCGGCGCTCATTGCCGCGACGGACCCCATCGCCGTGGTCGCCCTCTTCAAGACCCTGGGAGCGCCCAAACGGCTCGGTGTCCTCATCGAGGGGGAGAGCTTGGTCAACGACGGGACGGCGATCGTCCTCTACGGCATCGTCTATCGTGCGGTGAGCGGCGCATCTCCCGATATCGCCGGCGGCGCCGTGGAGTTCGTGAAGGTCGCGGGCATGGGCACCGTCATCGGAGCCGGCGTCGGGGCCGCCGCCTGGCAGGTCATCCGTCGTGTGGACGATCCGATGGTCGAGATCACCGTGACGGTGATCGCCGCGTACGGTTCGTTCGTCGCGGCGGAAGCGCTTCATTTCTCCGGCGTGATCGCGACGCTCACCGCCGGAATGTTCTGTGGGAGTGTGGTGGCTCCCGCGGGAATGAGCCCCTCGACGCGGATCGCGGTCGATTCGTTCTGGCAGTACGTAGCCTTCGCCCTCAACTCGCTCGTCTTTCTGATCATCGGGCTCGAGGTCCCGATCCACCGCCTGGCGGCGGCCTGGTGGCCCATCGCGACCGCATTCCTCGCGGTCACCGCCGGGCGAGCGGTCATCGTCCTCGTTTCATGGGCGCTCCTCCTGCCGACGAGGGAGCGCATTCCGTGGCGGTGGGCGATCGTGTTGACGTGGGGAGGGCTGCGCGGCGCGCTGTCGATGGTCCTCGCGCTGGCCCTGCCGCAGGGCTTCCCGCACCGAGACCTCATCGTCACCATGACCTTCGGCGTCGTGCTCTTGTCGATCGTGGTCCAGGGCCTCACGAGCGCCCCGCTGCTTCGCTGGCTGCGCGTCACTTCCCCCCCCGAAGGGGCTTAGCGAAGCCGACCGCGTCGAGGGGCGGTCCCGACGGCGTCCCCACCAGCTTCCCGCGCTGAGCTATTCCCGCCGCGGCTCGCGGCGCCGCGGTTCTCGGCCCGGAGGCTGCTTGGGCGGCTCGCGGTCTTGCGTCCGTGGGATCGCTCGCTTTTCAGGCACGGCCCCGTGCAACGCGAATCGCTCTCCATGATGGGCGAGTTCGAGCGTCCCCTCCGCGTCGAGCAGTCGATAGGTGACCGAGTCGGGGCTCGCCATCACGTGAAGCCGGTGCCCGCGACGCACGATGGTGAACGACAAGCTCGTCAGGCCGTCTGGCAGTCGCGGGCCTGCTGGTGCACGCCGAACTGGGAATCGTAAGGAACGAGGACGTGCTCGGCGGCCGCGCGCCAATCGGCCATCTCCTCGGGCGTCACGCCGAGCTCACGAGCTCGGTCCTGATATCGCCCGCAGGCGTCCGCCGCGCCGAAGAGGTTCCGACGCGCCATCAGGTTCGTGTAGACGTTGTTGTCGGCGATCGCGCTGTACTCGTCCGGTCCCGTTACGCCGTCGATCCGAAACGCGCCGTGGACGTCGTGGTGACCGAGACTGCGCCACAGTCGTGCGGTCTCGACGAGGAGTTCCGTGCCGACGTCGTGGTCGAACCCTCGGTCGCCGGTCGCGTCCACGTATCGAAGAACCGCATCGGCGATGTCCGCGTTGATGTGAAAGGCCGCGGTTCCTGCCGGCCAGTAGCCCGAGCATTCTTCGCCGTGAATCGTTCGCCAGGGAAACGCGGCTCCCGCGAGGTGAAGCTCCTGGGCCCGCTCTCGCGCCATCGAAAGCGTTCCGTGCCGCCATCGAAGGGCATCGGCGGCGGCCGCGGGAATGGTATGCGTGAGGACGGGCAGGACGAACGTGTCGGCGTCCCAAAAAGACTGACCGTCGTATCCCTTGCCCGTGAGGCCTTTGGCGGGGATCGCGCGCCGCTCCGCGCGTGCGGCCGCCTGCAGGACGTGGAAGAGCGCGAAACGAACGGCTTGCTGCAGCTCGGCGTCGCCTTCGACCACGACGTCTGCCCTCGACCAGAAGGCGTCGAGGTACCGCCGCTGGTCGGCCAGGAGCCCCTCCCACCCCGTGAGACGTGCGGCCTCGAGAGCAGCTGCAACCTGGTCTCGGAGCGCGGGGACCGTGCGATCGCTCGACCACCCGTAGGAGACGAGCTTGACCAGCCGGAGACGCTCTCCCGGGTGGAGCAGGTCTGCGACGGATACGCGGGCGGAGTTGGCCGAGGCGTCCGAGGAGAGGTGGACCCGCGGCGAGCCCGTGACGACGTGGTCCATCCCGGCTGCGACGCGAAGGCCACTCCACCTCGTCCGGTGGATGAGGACGGCCCCGGCAGCCGAAGATTCGCCGTCTTCGGGCGCGAGGGGCGACTCGAGAACCGCCGCGACGCGCGGATCCGAACCGGACATCGGCAGCTGCTCGTTCGCGACCAGCTCCGACTGGACGACGACGCCGACAGGACCGCCGACCGGCTCGACCTCGTAGGCGATTCCGACGATCGACCGCTGGGTGAAGGACACCATCCGCACCGAGGTCACACGCACCGTACGCCCGGCCGGCGACGTCCACTCCGCGCGCCGGGAGAGGGTGCCCGCTTGGAAGTCGAGGACCCGGTCGTGCGCGTGGAGTCTGCCGTAGCGCACGTCGAACGGCTCGTCGTCGACGAGCAATCGGAACAGCTTTCCGTTGGTGACGTTGATGAGCGTCTGGCCCGACTCGGGGAAGCCGTAGCCGGCTTCGGCATAGGGTTGTGGACGAAGCTCGTAGAAGCCGTTCAGGTAGGATCCCGGGAGACCGTGCGGCTCACCCTCGTCGAGGTTCCCGCGCAGCCCGATGTGGCCGTTCGATAGGGCGAACAGCGACTCGCTTTGGGCTAGGACGTCGAGATCGAGGTTGGTCTCATGGAGCGCCCAGGGCTCGACTCGAAACGCCGGGTGGCGAATCATACCGGCCCGACGAGTTCTGCGAGGTCCTTCACGACCACGTTCGCGCCATGTCGAAGTAGCTCCGCCCTCTGGCCGACACGGTCGACCCCGACCACGAAGCCAAAGCCTCCGGCCCGGCCGGCCTCGACCCCCGATAGCGCGTCCTCGAAGACGGCCGCCTGCGTCGCCGCGACACCGAGCGTACGCGCCGCTGCGAGGTAGGTATCTGGAGCCGGCTTGCCGCCGAGCTGCTGCTCGCGCGCGACGACGCCGTCGACGGTGACCCCGAATAGGTCGCTGATGCCCGCCGACGCAAGGACCAATCGACAGTTGCGGCTCGACGAGACGACCGCCGTGAGGAGGCCGCCCTTGCGGATTGCGCGGACGTAGCGCACCGAACCCTCGTAAGGTGCGATGCGCTCTTCGCGCAGCAAGCGCAAGACGATCTCGTTCTTTCGGTTCCCGAGCCCGCGGACCGTTTCCGCCTCGGGTGGGTCGTTCGCGTGCCCCTCGGGCAGCTCGATTCCTCGGGCGGCAAGGAACGAGCGGGTACCGGCGGCGCGAGGCTTCCCGTCGACATACCGGTCGTAGTCGGCGACGATGTCGAACGGCACGAATGGGACGCCCTTGGCTCGGGCGCGGCCCCGCAGGTAGCCGTCGAACATCTCCCTCCACGCAGCCGCGTGCACCTTGGCCGTCGGCGTCAGCACGCCATCGAGGTCGAAGAGGCACGCGTGGATCTGCGAAGGAATGCCGAACCCCATGCAGGATGTTCGCACGCAAGATCCCAGCCGCTGAACGGTTCAGAAGTGGCGGCAGCAGCCCGCGCGGCAGGACGTATGCTTTGTAGTGACGCGGGTTGCGCGACCGCTACCCGGAGGCCGAGTCATGAACCCAAAGCGACCGGGAGTCGTCGCCGACCACGTTGGGTTCTCGCTCAAGGTGCGACTGCTCATCTACCTGCACGCTGCAGAACACGAAACAATCGACTTGGTGCTGGCTTCCTCAACCCCCGAGAACGACTGCTCGGAGTTCGGGGTCCCGTCCCTCGTTGGTCGAACATGCTCGGCGGCTCCGTCGTGCCTCCTCGTGCATCCAAGATGGGGAAGCAAGGAGGAGCGAGATGCCGAGCCGAGCCGTGGTCGAAGACTTCATCGCGACGATCGAGCGGGGAGAGTTCCTGGAGGCGCTCCCGCGGTTCTACGCAGAGGACATGATCGCGCAAGAGAACAACATGCCGCCGCGCGTCGGTCGCGCCGCCCAGACCGCAAATGAGGAAGCGGCGTTGAAGCGGATGAAGTTCGACAGCATCAAGGCCGTTTCCCACCTGGTCGACGGAGACCGCGTCGCGATCAACTACGTCTTCGAGATGACGACGACCGCCGGTGACCGCTTGCGCATGGACGAGATTGCATACCAACTCTGGCGCGGCGACGAGATCATCCACGAGCGGTACTTCTTCGACCCGGCGCAGCGATTGCCGAGCCCGAGGTGACGAGAAGCTGACGTTCCTTCCGCGTCGGTCCCGGCATCGACGGCTCGCGCCGCGCTGCGGAAACGCCGGTGATGTCCGCGGGCAACCTTCCCAACGCACGTCGTACATGGTGGCGGGGGCATCGTCCGCGACAAGCGGATGAGCAAGGGCCGACCCCGGGTGGTGATCGTGGGCGGAGGCTTCGGCGGCCTGAGCGCGGCCCGCTTGCTCGCGCGCGCTCCGGTCGACGTGACGTTGATCGACCGCCGCAACCATCACCTCTTTCAGCCGCTCCTCTATCAGGTCGCCACCGCCGCGCTGAACGCGAGCGACATCGCGATCCCGATCCGGCGCATCGTGCGGGACCAGCGCAACGTCGAGGTCTTGCTCGCCGAGGCGCGCGGGATCGACTTCGGAGCGAGGACGCTCGAGCTCGACGAGGGCTCCGTCTCCTACGATCGGCTCATCGTCGCGACCGGCGCACGGCACTCGTACTTCGGGCAGGAGGCCTGGACGCCGTTCGCCCCGGGCTTGAAGAGCATCGCCGACGCCCTCGAGATCCGCCGCCGCGTCCTCTCGGCCTTCGAGCGCGCCGAGCGCGAGGAGGACCCCGAGCGGCGCCGGGAATGGCTCACCTTCGTCGTCGTCGGCGCGGGGCCGACCGGCGTGGAGCTATCGGGGGCGCTCTGCGAGATCGCGCGGCACTCGCTCGCGCGCGACTTCCGCCACTTCGATCCGGCCCAGGCGCGCGTCATCCTGCTCGAAGGCTCCGACCGCGTTCTGCCCCCGTACCGGCCGAGCCTGGGCGAGAAGGCGAGGAGCCAGCTCGCGCGCCTCGGGGTCGAGGTGCGGACGGGGCAGAGGGTCACCGCGATCACGGGCGAGGGCGTCGCCGCCGGCGACGAGTGGATTGCGACACGGACGGTCCTGTGGGCGGCGGGGGTGAAGGGCTCCGGCTTCGGAACCGCGCTCGGCGTCGCGCTCGACCGGGCGGGCCGCGTCCTCGTGCAGCCGGACCTGACGATCGCAGGACACCCCGAGGTCTTCGTGGTGGGTGACCTGGCGTGCCTCACGCTCGACAGCGTACAGGTCCCCGGCGTCGCGCCGGCCGCGATGCAAGGGGGCAGGCACGCCGCGAGGAACGTGCTTCGCAGCCTTCGCGGCGAGCCGCTGCTGCCCTTCGCCTACAAGGACAAGGGGGCGCTCGCCACGATCGGGCGGTCGTCGGCGGTCGCAGACTTTCGCCGCTTCACGTTGTCGGGCGTCCTCGCGTGGGCTGCGTGGTTGCTTCTGCACCTCCTCTTTCTGGTCGGGTTCCGCAACCGCGCGATCGTCGTCTTTCAGTGGGCGTGGTCGTTCTTCTCGTACGACCGCGGAGCGCGGCTCATCACCGGCCCGCTTCGCCGCGACCCCGATCAGGCTCGCGCCGAGCGCAAGATCGCCTGACGACGGCCGGCACGCGTCCTGCTGGGAAGTTCCTCGCATGAGGAAGAGAGAGTGGTGGGCCGCGGCCGCGTCGCTCGTGACGGTCGCGTTCCTGATGGTGACCCTGTTGTCCCGCGCCTCCTCTGCCGCGAGCACCGGCGAGATCGACGCGGAGGCCGTCGTGGCGCTGCACCGGCTCTATGCGAGTAACCCTGCGGCCAAGCTCCTCGGCGAAAAGGCAAAGGCCGTCCTCGTCTTTCCAAAGGTCAAGAAAGGGGGGTTCCTCGTCGGAGGGCTGAGCGGTCACGGCGCCCTTCGCAGAGGCGACAAGACCCTCGGCCATTACAAGATATCCGCCGTATCGCTGGGCTTGCAGGCCGGCGGCGAGGAATTCGGATATGCATTATTTTTCATGACCGAACGGGCGCTCTCGTATCTCGACCAGAGCGGCGGTTGGGCTGTCGGTACCGGCCCGACTGTCGTCGTCCTCGACGAAGGAAAGGCAGAGTCGCTCGACGCGAGGTCACTCGCGTCGGACGTCTACGTCGTCGCGTTCGACCAGAGAGGCCTGATGGGTGGGATCGGGATCGAGGAATCGAAGATCAAGAGGACCGATCCCCACTGACGGACGCGGCTCGGTCCGATGCACGACGCGCTCGGCGAGCTCACCACTCCCCCTGATTGCCCATCGACTTCCACGGCTCGGCGGGCGGGAGCGCGCGGTCCGCTTGCAAGAGCTCGATAGAATGGCCGTCGGGCGATTTCACGAAGGCCATCCTCCCGTCGCGCGGCGGGCGGAGGATGGCGACCCCCGCGTCGCGCAGGCGCGCGCACGCGGCGTAGATGTCGGGCACCTCGAAGGCGAGGTGGCCGAAGAAGCGGCCGACCGGGTACGGTTCCGCGCCGTCCCAGTTGTGCGTGAGCTCGATCTCGGCGCCGTCGCCCTCGGCGCCGGTCGCGAGGAAGACGAGCGTGAAGCGCCCGGCCTCGTAGTCGCGGCGGCGGATCTCGCGCAGCCCAAGCTTGCCGACGAAGAAGTCGAGGGCCGCGTCCAGATCGCGAACCCGGAGCATCGTGTGGAGGAACCGCATCCGCCGAGCATAGCGGGGGCGGCCCCGTCCTCGAATCCGCAGGCCTCGACCTCGACGGGCGTAGCCGGCACTCTTCCGTGGCGCTACCATCCGGCGCCAATGGCAGCCACGAAGGCCTCGGACAACAACGCGCGCTACGCCGTCCCCTTCTCGAACCTACTGGAGTGGGCGCAACGGCACTCGGACGCCTGCGCCTCATCGACGGCGGACAAGGCGCCGTTTCTCTTTCCCGTGAGCAACGACGGAGGCGACTTCGAGTGGCGGGCGACCGAGGTGAGCGATGAGCCCCTCTCCCTGACCCTCAAGGGCATCAAGGCCGGGCAAGTCGTGACGGACGCTCACCTGGGCAAGTTCGTGGAGCACCTGGTCGAGGTGCTGGACGAGCTGGTCGAGAGCGACGAAGAGGACGACGACGAGTAGCCGCGCCGAACCAGTGCTCGTCCGCCTGGCGCGCCCAGGTCACGCGTGCGAGCGTCGCCGAGGGAGCGCGCTCGAAGGCGCCTGCCTTCACCCGCGTCCACGCGGCGTCGTCCCCGAAGACCGCGGAGAGGGAGTCGGTGCCATCGTCGAGCGCGGCGGCGAGCAGGTGCCACGAGAGCGGCGCGTGCGGTTCGTTGCCGACGGGCGTCGTGAAGACGTAGTCGTACAGGGCCGCTGTTCCGGCTCGGGCACCTGGGAAGAGACCTGGATCGAGAGCGGAATTGGCGCACGAAACGGACCCTCAGGTCGCGGGTAGCACCTTGAGCTTCCGGGAAAGGTGCGATCGCCCGTCGCTCACCCAGGCCGTCGTCCCAATCTCCGCGGGCACGAAGTCGGGCCGGGGGATCGACCCGGGATACGACAGGTAGCGCCTCGGCGAGCGCATGTCGCGGGCCGCCGTGAGGACACGCTTGGCGACCCACCCCTGGCGGCGCCCGAGCAAGAGCGCCAGCTCCTTCAGCGCCGCGGGGGTCAGCGTCGTCCGCGCGTCGGCGTGCTGGTAGAGGCGCGCGAACCGCTCGTAGAAGCGCTCGGGGCCGAGCTTCGCGGGGAGCACGAGGTGGCTCACGTCGAAGTACCCGTAGTCGTGCGTCGTCAGCTCCGGCTCGAGCTGCTGCCAGAGCTCCGTGCCGGGCAGGGGCGTGAGGATGGTGAACATGGGGTTGGGGAGCTTCGCGGCCTGCACGAACGCCTCGAGGCGATCGAAGTCTTCCTCGCCCCACGCAGGGTCCACGATAAGCGAGGTCATCGGGGTGATCCCGCAGCTTCGCAGGATGTCGATGGCCTCGAGGTTCGTGCCCACGCCGCCCTTGGTGCGCTTGCGAACGGCTTCGAGCCCCGCGTCGTCGACCTTCTCGATGCCGAGGAAGATCGTCTCCATGCCCTGGGCGGCCCACGTGGAGAAGAGGTCCTTGTATTTCACGACGAGGTCGGCGCGCGTCTCGCTGATGAAGTTCATGCGCAGCCCCGCCTGGCGCACGCGCTCGGCGAGCAGCGCGTAGAAGTCGTGATCGATGAACGCGATGTCGTCGGTGAAGAACACGTGCTTCTGGCCGAGCCGCTTCACCTCCGCGAGGTCCTCCATGACGCGGTCCACCGAGAAGCGCCTGGCGCGCCGCTCGTAGAAGACCCAGATGCTGCAGAAGTTGCAGTCGAAGGGGCATCCGCGCGACGTCTCGACGCAGGCCGAGGGCGCCGAGAAGCCGTGGTGGTAGCGAGAGCGGTATCGCAGCGTGAGGTCGCGCGCCGGCAGCGCCCGGCTGTCCATCTGACCGCCGGCGCCGCGCGGGCGGAAGCCTTCGGCCCGGTTCGCCGCCGTCATGACGCCCGGGACGCTCCCGGGGTCGGCGTGATCTTCGAGGGCGTCTGCGAGTTCGGGGGCCGTCGGCTCGCCTTCGCCGATGACGATCGCGTCGACCGGCGAGCCCGAGAAGAGAAAGTCCCCGGGAATGAGCGAGGCGTGGTGCCCGCCGACGAAGACCGACGCGTCGGGGATCACCTCACGTACGAACCGCGCCGTTTCGAGCGTGGTGTAGACGTCCGAGGTGAAGCCGCAGCTGATGCCCACGGCGCCCGGGCGCCACGCGTGGAGGTGCGCCCCGAGGCGCTTGCGGTCGTCGAGGCGGAGATCGAGGAGCTCCACGGCATGGTCGTGTTGCCTGAGCGCCGCACCGACACACTCAAGGCCCAGTGGCTCGACGCGAAGAACGTGCGTGAACCCGAAACGAGAGCCCTGCGGCGGTTGAACCAGGGTGACGCGCATGAATGCACCTCGCTCCGGGCCCATCAAGCGCCGTTCCAGGCCGCGACTCATGCGGAAATCGCAGAATTCGTGGAAGCCCTGCCCACACGGGGCTCTGCCGATGCTTACGTAGCTACTGGGTCGGAAGCTCTGGCTTCTGGGATCCAGGAAGAAAAGCGCCCATGCAAAACTCAAAGATTGAGTTGAAGATCGACAATGTCGCAAAAGGCGCCAAGATCCTGGTCTCGCGGGCCAACGCGGCGGCCGGCAGAATGGCGTGGAAGACCCTCCGCGCGGCCGATGGGGCGGAGACCAAGCTGGAGGCGATGACGCGGGAGGGCGAGCACATGGCGAAGGCCGCCAACAAGCTCGGTCACGTGGTCGCCAGCACCTCCTCGAAGGTGGTCCGCGCTGCTCATGACGTCGCGCAAAGGTTCGTTCACGACGCGAGAAAGCTGGCGACCCGGGTCGACGGCGTGGCGAAGGCGACGCCGTCCTCGCCTCGCGAATGAGGAGCCGGAAATGGGTCGTTTTGGCTTTCGCAGCGAGCGCGCTTTCCACGGCATCCCGCGTCCGGGCCGATGACGCGGCCCCCGCCGCGGCGCCCCTCTCACCCCTCGCCACTCAGTCGCTGCCGCCACCCGCGACACAAGACCTGCCCGCGGCGCGCGGTCCCAACTGGGTGATGCTGGGAGGCGGGCTCATCGTGTTCGGGAACTCGTACGCGATCGCATCCATCGTCGGGGCCACCAGCAGCTACCAGCCCGACCGGAACCTGTTCATTCCGGTCCTCGGCCCGTGGATCGACCTCGCCACCCGGGCAGCCTGTTCCGACCCGACGGGGAGCTCGTCGTGTCACGACGAGCGAACGAACCGGGTGAGCCTCGTGATCGACGGCGCGTTTCAGGGCATCGGCGTCCTCGCCATCGCCGGCGCGCTGGCCTTCCAGTGGTCGCACGCGGCGGCCACGGCCGACGGACCCGCGCGCCGGAGCTTCGAGCTCACGCCGGTCCAGTACGCGAGTGGCGGTGCAGGGCTCGCCGCGTCCGGGTCGTTTTGACGGCCGGCCCGGTTCGACCCCTCAGTCGAGCAGATGCTCCTCGCGACCGCCGGCGACGTCGCGAGCGCGCTCGAGGGCCCCGGCCGGCCAGTCTTCCTCGACGATCTCGAACCGGCCGAAATCGAAGGGCGTGCCGGGCGGCGCCTCGACCCGCTCGACTCGCTCGCGCCGTCCGCCCTGGAGGAGCTCGAGCGCGCGGTGATGGCAATACGGGTTGTTGCCGCGGCGGCCGAGGAGCGAGTGCGCCGTCCACGAGCAGCCGCCGAGGCAGTCTCCGGCGTAGTAGCAGCCCTCGCAGTGCCCCCAGAGCTCGGGCAGGCGCGGGTCCCGATTGAAGCGGAGGGCCGGCGCGAGCTCCCAGATGTCGACCAGCGAGTCGTCGCGGACGTTCCCGCCGACGTACGACGCGCTCGGGAGCGACGGGCATCCCTTCACGCCGCCGTTCGACTCGATGCCGAGGATGAGGCGGCCCGCGCCGCACGCGCCCTTGCGGCCGCCCGGCCAGTCGCCTCGCAGGAGCTCCTCGTACGGACCGTAATATCCGATGTTGTTGCCCGGCCAGATGCGCAGATTGGCGGCGCGGGCGCGCGGCTCGATGCGCGTGATCGCGGGCATCACCTCGAGGAGCTGGTACGGCTCGAGGAGGATCGACGGGTCGTCGGCCGCGCGACCGCCGGCGACCGTGAGCTGCACTTGCCACGAGTGGGCGCCCGCTGCCGCGATGGTGTCGAAGATCCCGGAGAGCTCGCGCCGGTTCTTCCGGCCAATCTGGGTGTTCGCGGAGACGGGCACCCCCGCGGCCGCGAGGTTGGCCATCGCCCCGAGCGCCGCGTCGAAGCTCCCGGTGAGGGCGCGGAGGGCGTCGTGGGTCTCGCGGAGGCCGTCGATGGACACCGACACGCTCATCAGCCCTGCGTCGCGGGCCTCGCGCGCGCGCTCGGGCGAGATGCCGCGGCCGCCCGTTACCATCGTGCACTCCATCCCGCGCTTGCGAACGGCCCGCACGACGTCGGCCCACCCCTCGTGCAGATAGGCCTCGCCGCCGATGAGCGTGACCTCGAGGACGCCGAGGTCGGCCATCTGATTGACGACGTCGAGCGCCTCCGCGGTCGTCAGCTCGTCGGGGCGCGCACGTCCCGCCCGCGAGCTGCAGTGATGGCACGCGAGATCGCAGCGGAGCGTCAGCTCCCACACGGCGTGGACGGGGCGCGCGTGGCGATCCACGGACCGCGCGCGCTCCGCGAGCGGGAGATGCCGGGCCGCGGCCGGCGCGACGGGGAGCCTACGACTCACCCTGCCCTTTCAGGCATCGGCGAGGCGATCGAGGCGAGGCGGAGGGGCGCCGTAGCAGCCGCCGCACTGGGTGCCGATTTGGTACACGTTGCCGGTCGTGGCGGTGCAGCTCAGGCTGCAGGACCCGTATGGGCAGACTGGCAGGATCTCCGCGCCCTCGTACAAGTACGTGCAGGCGGCTTGGAAGTCTGCGAGGGCAAGCGCTTCGGTACAGGTCTGAACCGTGGCGGCTGTGAAGGACGCAGCGTCGCCGCCATCCGACTCGTCGTCCGTCGGGACGGTCAGACACTGAACGAAGCAGCTTCCTCCATCGGCGTAGCTATATCCGGCGTCGTTCGGGGCGACGGGGCACGAGTCCCCTAGACCGTACTGGAGGCACAGCTGGTTCCAGCCGTTGCAACCGGTGCCGCAAGGTCCCGCGGGTCCGGCCTCGGCGAGACCGGCCTCAGTCGGACCGGCCTCGGTCGGACCGGCCTCGCTCACTGCACTCGCGTCGTCGGACGCGTCCGAAGAGGCGATCGTGGTTGCGCTCGCGTCCGTTCCGCATCCCGTCGAGGCGTCGATGGTGTCGTTGTCGAGCGTGGTCTGCGCCGTACGGGGCGTTCCGCCCTGGCTCGAGCACCCCATGGTCACCAGCGCCGAACCCACCGCCATCCACTGTGACCGACTGAGTCTCGGGCTCGGGGAGGGTGCCAGCGGCACCTCGGCCTCCCGCGCGGCGCCGCAAAACGGGCACTTTGCTTCGGTCCTTCGGATATAGCGAGCGCAAGAAAAGCAGGAAGCGAAGAGCTTCATGAGTACGTCGAGCTTACGCTGCACCCGAAACGGCGCAAGGCGCAGCGGGCGTACGTTCCATCCGTATCCGACGGAGACCGCCTTATGCCGGCCACGACGTCACGAGTCGCAGTCCTGCATCGTACTCTCCCAAGCTTCGCAGCTCCCCGTGCCGGCGATCCCAGGTGCCATCGTGAAGGTCACGACCCACGTCTCGCACGACGCGATCGACGACGCGCTCCGGCATGCGGGCGAACCCTGACGTGGCCGCCCTCGCCCCTGCATCGAGCACACGCTCGGGGTGTGCCCAGTAGGAGCCGAGGGTCCAGTCCGGAGTATCGCGCGGAATGGGCACGGCTTCGATCGAGACGCGACCACCCAGCCATCGAACGAGGTCGTGTAGGGAAGGGAATATGCGCCGATTCGAGCTCCGCGACCTCCGTGAGGTACTCGGCCATCAACCACATCGCGCCGCTGACCTCCGCGTCGAAGGTCAGGAGCACGACGGGCCCGCGCGCCACGCGCCGGAGCTCGCGCACCCCGGCCTCGCGATTGGCGTCCCAGTGATGCAAGGACAGGACGGCCATCGCGGCGTCGACCGACGCGTCCCGCAGCGGCAACGCGCCGGCGGTCGCGCGGATCGCGGGGGCCCGCTCCTGCGGGCGCTGCGCCGCCATCACGTCGCTCGGCTCGACGGCGAGGACGTGGAGATCCGCCGGCTCGTACGAACCGCTGCCCGCACCGACGTTCACGACCGAGCGCGCGCCGCCCAGGGCCGCCCGGATGCGCGCGGCCAGACGCGGGTCCTCCCGGCGAAAGCGCGCGTAGCCCTGACCGATGGCGTCGTAGCGAGGGTCGAGTGCCATGGTTCGCTCGTAGGGTGCGACGTCCCGGGCTTCCAGGGCGCTCCAGGTGATCGCGCCGAAGCTCACGGCCTGAGCTGCCCCGGGAACGCCCGTTGCTGAAGGCTTCGCCATGGACCCCGCGCGCGCACGAGTCGTCATCGTCGGTGGTGGTTTCGGCGGTCTCTCGGCGGCCGGAGCGCTCAAGCACGCGCCGGTCGACATCACGCTGCTCGACAAGGAGAACTACCACCTCTTCCAGCCGCTGCTCTATCAGGTGGCGACGGCGGAGCTGGCCGAGACGGACGTGGCGACCTCTCTGCGCGAGATCATGGGCAGCCAGAAGAACGTGCGCGTCCTCCTCGCCGAGGTCGCCGGTGTCGACCTCGAGCGGCGGTCCGTGACGACGGACCTCGGCGAGATTCCCTACGACTTCCTGGTCCTCGCCACCGGCGCGGAGCCCAACTACTACGGGCGAGACGACTGGGAGGACCTCGCGCCCAGCCCCAAGAGTCTCGGCGCCACCCTGCGGATCCGGCGCCGCGCCGTCACGGCCCTCGAGCTCGCGGACAGCATCGAAGACCCGGCCGAGCGGCGCTTGCGGCTCGAGTTCTGCGTCGTCGGCGGCGGACCGACGGGCGTCGAGTTCGCGGGCGCGCTCTGCGATGCGCGCGCGGGTCTGACGAGGGCCTTCCGGCGCGTCAGCGCGGAGGACGTGCGCGTCCACCTCGTGCAAGGGCAACCGCGGGTGCTGCCGACCTTCCCCGAGAGCCTGTCGAAGAAGGCCGCGGCCCAGCTCGAGCGCCTCGGGGTGCAGCTCCATCTGGGCCGGCGCGTGACCGCCATCGACGACGGCGGCGTCACCCTCGACGACGGCAGCCGTCTCCCCGCGGGCACCACCATATGGGCGGCGGGCGTGCGCCCGACGTCACTCGCGCGCTCGCTGCCGGGCGAGCACTCCCGCGGGCGCGTGGTGGTCAACCCCGACCTTTCGCTTCCCGGCCATCCCGAGGTGTTCGCGATCGGCGATATGGTGCATTTCGAGCAGGACGGCGCGCGGCTCCCGGCCGTCAGCCCGGTGGCCATGCAGCAAGCTCGCGCGGTCTCGCGCGCGATCGTGCGCACACTGGGTAACCAGGATCGCGAGCCCTTCCGGTACCACGACAAGGGCAGCATGGCGCAGATCGGGCACCGCCACGCGGTCGCCCAGGTGGGCAAGCTGCACCTGAGCGGCTTCTTCGCCTGGCTCATGTGGGGGCTGGTTCACCTCTACTATCTCTCCGGCCCCCGAAACCGGCTATCCGTGCTCCTCAATTGGTTCTGGCTGCTCGTGACTCGCCAGCGCGCGACGCCCATCGTGATCGGGATGCGGCACCCGCTGGCCCTGCACGGCAAGGGCTGACGCCGACCTCGAGCGGTGTGGCCCGACAGCTGCATCGCGACGCCGCCATGCGCGGCGCACCCTGGTTCTCGCTGTTCGGCGCGTATTTCCCGGCGTGGATGCTCTGCGGGCTGGTCGGCGTCGTCGGCGCCATCCTCGCGCGCGCGCTCCTCGTGGCCCTCGGGGTCGATCGGTTCCTGACGGCCCGCTTGCTGACGTACGGGTCGCTCGGCGTCGTCCTGGCGCTCGGGACCTGGCAACTCGGATTCGGCCCGTGAAGGCAGGCGGCAAGAGGCGCCGTCCCCCCGCGGGAGTCCTCGTCGCGATCCTCGCGGTCGGCGCGGCCGTCTTGTTCGCATACGAGGTGGACCGGAACGATCGGCTGTATCCGTCGTCCGACGACGCGAAGATCGACGCCGAGGTCCTGCACGTCGCGCCTTCGGTCGGCGGCCGCGTGATCGAGCTGCCCATCACGGAGAACCAGCTCGTCGCCGAGGGCGACCTCCTCTTCCGGCTCGACCCCGAGCCCTACGAGTACGCCGTCCAGCAGGCCGAAGCCGCGCTGGCGATCGCGCGCGCCGAGGTCGACTCGGAGCGACGCCGCATCCACACCGAGACGGCCGACTACTCGGTCGCCAAGCAGCAGGTCGTTCGGGCGAAGGCCAACTACGAGCTCGCGAGCCGCACGGTCGACCGCCTCCGCCCGCTCGAGGGAATGGCCTACGTCCCCGCGCAGGAGTTCGACCGAGCCCAGGTCAGCTTGCACGACTCGGAGACCTCGCTCTTTCAGGCCCGCGACCGGGAGAGCGCCGCGAGCAGCGCCATCAACACGCTCGACCGCGCCGAGGCCGACGTCCAGGCGCGCGAGGCGGCGCTCGCGATCGCGCAGCGCGATCTGCGCCAGACCGTGGTGCGCGCCACGGTCGCCGGACGCGTCACGAACCTGAACGTCACGGTGGGCGAGGTCCTCGGTCCGTCGCAGACGCTCTTCACGCTGATCAGCACCGAGAAGTGGTTCGCCGTCGCCAACATGCGAGAAGCGGCGCTGAACCATATCGAAGCCGGCGACTGCGCCACCGTCTACTCGCTGATCGACCGCAAGAAGGCGATACCCGGCAAGGTCATCAGCCTCGGCTGGGGCGTGCAGGGCGGAGATCTCAACGGCGTGCCGCGTTCGCTCCCGTACGTGGCGCGCGACATGGACTGGGTCCACGTCGCGCAGCGCTTCCCCGTTCGCGTCGCCCTCGAGAACCCTCCGGAGCGCCTGGTGAGGATCGGCGCTTCGGCGTCGGTGGAGATCAAGCATGGCGCGAGCTGCCGCTGAGCGGGGGACCCGCGGGTCCGAGCTCGCCCGGCTGATCTTCGAGCCGTCTCCAGGTCGCCTGGAATTCGCGGTTCGCATCGGCGTCATCTGCGCGGCGACGACCCTGGTCGGCGAGATCTACCAGCTTCCCCCGGAGCTCGCGCTCGCCGTGTACCTCGTCTTCTTCATGAACGTGCCCGACCGCGCGCGGAGCGTGGTCCTCACCATCGCGTTGACGATCTTGTTCACGGTCTGCCTCGGCATCATCCTGCCCGTGGCGATCCGGGTCATCGATCACCCGAACCGGAAGGTGATGAGCCTCGCGTTCCTCTCGATTGTCATGCTGTTCGTGGGCACGGCCAGCGTCATCGGCGAGCTGTCCGGCACCCTCGTGCTCGTCGTCGGCTACGGGCTCGACACCCTGAGCCGGCTGCCCGTCGGCGATCTGGCGTCGCGCGCGGTGCTGTATGCCTGGCTGTTCGTGGGGCTGCCGGCGCCGCTGTCGATCCTGCTGAACCTGGCGATGGCGCCATCGCCGCGGTCCCTCGTCGAGCGCCGCCTGGCGGCGAGCCTGAGCGCCGCGGCGAAGCTCCTCGCCGGGCCCGATCCCGGGGCGCGGCGTCGCGTGCGCGACGGCGTTCGCGACCTCCAGGAGGTCCCCAAGCTGCTCGGGCTCGCGGGCATGGAGCGGGTCTCGCCGCCGGAGGACCTCGCGGCGCTTCGCCAGTCCGCGCGGTCCGCCACGGCCGTCCTGGCGCTCGTCCAGCTCGCCGATCGCGACGCGGACGCGCGTCCGCCCGAGCCGGTCCGCGCGCGCTTCGCCGCCACGCTCGAAGAGATGGCGGCGATCTTCGCCGACGCCGGGTACCCGATGGAGATCGAGGCGCCGGACCTCGAGGGCGCGCCCCTCCATGCGCGAGCCGCGGCGGTGGCCGCGGAGCTCGGCGCGCTGCTCGCCTCCTTCGCGAAGCCCCCGCCCGCCGCCGCCAACGCGACGCCGCCCGCCAAGGCACCACACGGGTTCTTCCGGCCGGACGCGTTCACCAATCCCGAATACGTGCATCACGCCCTCAAGACGACCGGGGCCGCGATGACCTGCTACGTGCTCTACAAGATCTCGGGACTGGCAGGGCATTCACACCTGCTTTCTCACTTGCTACATCGTCTCGCTCGGCACCGTCGGCGACTCGGTCGAGAAGCTGGCCCTTCGAATCTCCGGGTGCCTCGTCGGCGCCGCGGCGGGCATCGCCGCCATCCTGTTCGTCGTGCCGCACATGACGTCCATCACGAGCCTCCTCGCGCTCGTCTTCGTGGGGACCGCCGCGTCGGCCTGGGTGGCGGGCGGCAGGCCGCAGATCGCCTATGCGGGCTTCCAGATCGGGTTCGCGTTCCTCTTGTGCGTGCTGCAGCGCTACGCCCCCGGGTTCGACATGGTCACGGTGCGCGATCGGACTCTCGGAATCTTGCTCGGCAACATCGTCGCCTTCGTCTTCTTCTCGAGGCTCTGGCCCCTGAGCGTCGGCGGAAGGGTTCGGGCCGGGATGGTCGCCGCGCTTCGCCACCTCCGCGCCCTCTCCGATGCACCCGGACGCCAGGAAGGGCTGGCGGCGGCCGGCCTCGTCCAGGCCGATTCTGGCGCGCATCGACCAGGACCTGGTCCTCGCCCGGCTCGAGCCGCGCTCGGTGAGGCCGGACGCCGCCTGGATCGAGCGCCTGGAGCGCGCGGGCGCCGAGATCGGCGCCCTCTGCAGCGCGCTGGTCCTCGGGCCGGGGAGCGACGCGCGGGCCGGCGCCGCCCTGGGCGCGCGCCTCGGGGCGCTCGCCGATTCGCTCGAGGGGCGGCCTGGCCCGGCTGCGCCGGCGGTCGCCGACTCGCCAGGCGCGGGTCGCCCCGCGTGGGAGCCATTCCAGAACGCGGTCGAAGAGGGGCTGGGTCGCCTCGAAGCGACGCTGGCCACGCGAGAGCCGTCTGGGGAGGGCGCCGCCGATGCTGTTCCTGCGCGCTCGTGATTGGGCCGCGCGCGCCGCCGTCGCCCTGTGCGCGCTCGGCACCCTGTCCGCGTGCGCGACCTCGGCGATGGACCTCGCGCCGGTTCGCGCCGACCGCGCCTGGGCCCCCGAGACCGCGCAGGATGGCGAGATACGGCCCGCCGCGACGAAGGGCGCGCCGCCGGAGGCGGACCGGGCGTACGTGCTCCCCGCCAACGCCCGCGCCACGGAGCTAGCCCCACCGGCGGACGTCGATCCGAGCCCGACCTACACGCTCGCGGAGCTCATCGACATCGCGCAGTCGCACAACCCGCTCACGCGGGTCGCGTGGAACACGGCGCGGGACGCCGCGCTCGCGGTCGGTATCGCGTGGAGCACGTACCTGCCTCACCTCACGGCCGCCATCGTCGGCGGGTACAACGCGGTCGACTCGAACAACACGAACAGCCTCGAGACGGGGCTCCGCGGCGTCGGCACCGTCAACGACAATGGAAGCGAGCACGCGTCGGGAGGGGGCGGGGTGGCGACGCTGGGTCTCCAGTGGCTCCTCTTCGACTTCGGCGAGAGGGCGGCCCAGGTGAGCGCCGCGAAGCAGTTCTCCGTCGCGACGAACGTGGCCTTCACCGAGGTCCACCAGCAGATTGCCTATTCCGTGACGGTCGCCTTCTACAAGCACGCCGCGGCGGCCGAGCGCGTGGCCATGGTGGAGAAGGCGCTCGCGAACGCGAAGGACGTGCAGGCCGCCGCCGAGATGCGCCTCCAGCAAGGGGAGACCACCTCGGTCGACGTGGCGCAGGCGCGCCAGGCGACGGCGCAGGCCGAAGTGCGCTTCGTGCAGGCCCGGGGCGCCGCGCAGGACACGTACTTCGAGCTGATGGCGGCGATGGGCATCTCTCCCACGACGCGTCTCCGCGTCGCCGACGTCTCCGGCCGCTCGATGCCGCCGCGCCTCATCGACATGACGGAGACGACGATACGGGACGCGGTGTCGAGACGTCCGGACGTGCTGGCCGCGTACGCGAGGGAGAAGGCCGCCGAGGCGAGCGTGGACGCGACGAAGGCCGCCTTCCTTCCGAAGCTCTTCGCTTCCGGCAACGTGTCGTACAGCGCGGGCTCGCTCAGCATCACGAGCATCCCGGGGATCGGGCAAGAGAACCCGACGGCGAACCTCACGAGCACCGGGTTCAGCGGGACGATCATCGGGGGTGTCGTCATCCCGATCTACGACGGGGGCGTGCGCGCCGCGCTGCACGAGCGGTCGGAGAACCACGTCGACAGCGCGAGGGCCTCCCTGCGGCACACGCTCGATCAGTCTGTGCGCGAGATCGTGGTGGCGGACAACGCGCTTCGAACGAGCCTCGCGGCGCTCGACGCCGACCACGAGTGGGTCCGCGCCGCGGAGACGACGTTCGACGCCGCGCTGAGCTCCTACCGGAGCGGCGTGGGCTCCGTGACCGTGGCCACCCTCACCGAGAGCAGCCTGCTCGACGCGCGCATCGCGGAGGCGGACGGCTACAGCGCCGTGCAGATCGCGGCGGCGACCCTCGCCTTCGCGACGGGCAGGATCGGAGAAGCGCCGGCGGGGCCCTGATGTGGTAACGATCGGCTTCCGATGAACGCGATCGACGAAAAAATCGCCGACCTGGGCGACTGGCGGGGCGAGATGCTCGCCCGGCTTCGTGCCCTCATCCTCGAGGCGGCCCCCGAGGCGATCGAAGAGCTCAAGTGGCGCGGGACCCCGGTCTGGTCGCACGACGGGATCATCTGCACGGGCGAGACGTACAAGAGCGTCGTGAAGCTGACCTTCGCCAAGGGGGCCTTTCTGGAAGACCCCTCGGGCCTCTTCAACTCCAGCCTCGAGGGGAACCTGAGGCGCGCGATCGACGTCAAGGAAGGCGAGAAGGTCAACGAGAAGGCCCTCAAGGCCCTCATCCGCGCCGCCGTGGCCTTGAACACGGCCGGCAAGTCCAAGAAGCCGGCCGCCAAGACTGCCAAGAAGTCGGCCGCCAAGCAGCCCTCCGCGAAGAAGTCCGCCGCCAAGAAGTGACCGCCCGGCGCCCGGTGCGCTATGAGGCGCGCATGGGCTCTCCGTTCGGCAACATCGAGGTCCGCGGCGCGCGCGAGAACAACCTCAAGAACGTCTCGCTCGACATTCCCCGCCGCCGGCTCACGGTCTTCACCGGCGTGTCGGGCAGCGGAAAGAGCTCCCTGGTCTTCGACACGATCGCCGCGGAGTCGCAGCGGCTCATCAACGAGACGTTCTCGACCTTCGTGCAGTTCTTCTTGCCGCGGTACGGGCAACCCGACGCGGACGCGCTGCACAACCTCTCGACGGCGATCATCGTCGACCAGCAGCGCCTCGGCGGGAACCCGCGCTCGACGCTCGGCACCGCCACCGACGTCTTCACGTTGTTCCGCGTGCTCTTCGCGCGCCTCGGCTCCCCCAGGGTTCCGCACGCCCTCGCGCTGTCGTTCAACGACCCGCGCGGCATGTGCCTCGAGTGCGAGGGCCTGGCCCGTGCGTCGAAGATCGACCTCGACGCGCTCGTCGACAGGAACAAGTCGCTCGCCGACGGCGCCATCCTCTTCCCCACGTTCAACGTGGGGGGCTACCACTGGTCGATCTTCGCCAACTCGGGCTTCTTCGACGTGAAGAAGAAGCTCAAGAACTACACGAAAGAAGAGTGGGACAAGTTCCTCTACTTCGATGAGCCCAAGCTCAAGGTCAGGTCGATCGGCAACATGAAGAGCCCCTACGAGGGCCTCGTGATCAAATTCCGCCGCCGGTACCTCGGCAAAGACGCCGAGAAGATGAACGCGAACATGCGCCCGCACTTCGAGCGCATCGTGAGCCGCGGCCCGTGCGACGCGTGCGGCGGCACGCGGTTCGGCACGGCCGCGCGGGCCTGCAAGGTCGAGAAGAAGAGCATCGCCGACGTCTCGATGATGCCGATCGGCGAGCTCCTCGACTGGGTGAAGAACCTGAAGGCGCCGTCGGTGGCGCCGCTGCAGGCGCACATCGTCGAGCGGCTCGAGCACCTGGTCGCCATCGGCCTCGGATATCTCACGATGTCCCGCGAGACCGCGACCCTCTCGGGCGGCGAGTCGCAGCGGGTGAAGATCGTCCGGCACCTCGGCGCGGCGCTCACCGAAATGGTGTACGTTTTCGACGAGCCGACCATCGGGCTGCACCCGCACGACATCGAGCGGCTGAGCCGCGTGCTCGTCATGCTTCGCGACAAGGGGAACACGGTGCTCGTCGTCGAGCACAAGCCGGAGATCATGGCGATCGCCGATCACATCGTCGACATGGGGCCGGGGGCCGGCAAGGACGGCGGCGCGGTCGTGTTCCAGGGGACGTTCGGCGCGCTCCGGAAGTCGGGCACCAAGACGGGAGAGTACCTCACGTTCCGCGCCCCTCTGAAGAGCGAATACCGGACCGGGAAGGGCCTGCTCGTCGTCGAGAAGGCCACCCTCAACAACCTGCGCGGCGTCACCGCGAAGATCCCCAAGCGTGTACTCACCGTGGTCACCGGCGTGGCGGGCAGCGGAAAGAGCTCGCTCGTCCACGGCTGCCTCGTGCCGCTTTACCCCGACGCCGTCGTGGTCGACCAGATGCTCACGCCGGGATCGCGCCGCAGCAACCTCGCGACGTATTCGGGAATGGCGGACACCATTCGCAAGGCCTTCGCGACGGCGAACAAGGTCCAGCCCGCCCTCTTCAGCGCGAACTCCAAGGGCGCGTGCCCGGCGTGCGAAGGGCTCGGCGTCACCTATACCGATCTCCAGCACATGGATCCCGTCGCCACGCGCTGCGAGGCGTGCGAGGGCCGCTGCTTCACCGACGAGGTCCTCGCGCTGAAGCTCCGGGGGAAGAACATCAACGACGTGCTCGGCCTCTCGGCGCAGGAGGCGCTCGACTACTTCGTCGAGAAGCCGGTGCTCGCGACGCTGCGGACGATCTGCGACGTGGGCCTCGGCTATCTCGCGCTCGGGCAGCGGCTGAACACCCTCTCGGGCGGCGAGCGGCAGCGGCTGAAGCTCGCGGCGGAGCTGGGGAAGCCGTCGGAGATCGTCGTCCTCGACGAGCCGACGACCGGGCTCCACATGGCCGACGTCGCGGGGCTCATCGGGCTGCTCGATCGCATGGTGGACAACGGCTCGACGGTCGTCGTGATCGAGCACAACCTGGACGTCGTGGCGCGGGCCGACTGGGTGCTCGACATGGGCCCGGGCGCCGGGAGCGAAGGCGGAAAAATCGTCTTCGAAGGGGTGCCGGCCAAGCTCGTGAAGCACGCGAATTCGCTCACGGGGCAGGCCCTGGCGAAGCGGGTCGCGTGATCGCGGACTGCTCCCGAGCGCGCGCCTAGCGAGGCCCGACCTTCCACACGCGCCCGTCTTCGAACACGAGGTCCAGCCGCACCTGGCACGCGCGGGCCACGTAGTAGTCGGCCTCGGTGGGCGCGTCGCCGGTCGTTCGCGGGAGCATGACGACGGCGCCGGGCTCGAGGCCGTCTCTGGCCACGATGCACTTCTCGGCGAGCGAGACCTGCTCGAGCACCGCTCGTCCGTCGGCGCTCACACGAACGAGTTGGTGACCCGCCAGCACCCGGACGTTCGGCTTCTGGAACTCGGCCAGCAGGTACACGAGCCAGCCTTCCTTCTCGACGAGCGCTCCCGGCAAGACCACCGCGTCATACGCGTCGCCGCACTGGATGCGGACTTCGCGGCGCGCGGTGGCCTCGGCGCGGAGCATCGCCGCGCCGTCCGCGTCGAGGGGCCGCGCGGGGTCGACCCTGGTCACCGCGGACGCCGCGTCCGGCGGCGTGACGACTTCATAGGCGACCTGCGGCGGGTCGATCCCGGCGGCGACGAACGACGTCGTGGCCGTTCCATCGGGCGAGAGGCGCGTGACCGACGCTCCCGCCGGCCCGCTCGGCTTCGCGGCGGCGAGCGCCTCGGTGGCCCGGGCCCGCGCGGTCTCCTCGACGAAGAGGAGCGCGCCGATCCGCGCCGACCGGTCGGACCGCGCCCGCACCTCGGGGCTGAGCGGCGGCTCCGCGGCGCAAGCGGATAGCCCGGAGAGGGCCGCGAGGACGGCGATGCGCCCGAATCGCCTCGAGGCCGTGTGCATCGGGGGGCCAGCGTACCGCAGGCGTGTCCTCAAGCGCCGTTCTGCGAAAGGAACTCGGCGACCACACGCAGGTCTGCCACGAGGTGTGCGAATTCGGCCTCGCGCGTCGCTTCGTCGATCGCGCGGAGGACCGACGAAGGATGAGCGGTCGCCAGCACGTGGGGCGCCCACTCGGAGGGCACCCACCGACCGCGCGCCGTGGTGATTCGAAACGTGGCCCCCAGGAGCGCCTGAGCCGCGGTCGCGCCGAGGCAGACGAGGACGGACGGCCGGACCAGCGCGATCTCCCGCTCGAGCCACGGGCGGCACGCGCGGATCTCTCCCGCGTTCGGCTTGCTGTGGAGGCGGCGCTTGCCGCGGGGCTCCCACTTGAAGTGCTTCACGACGTTCGTCACGTAGACGAGGCTCCGGTCGATTCCCGCCTCCTCTATCGCGCGATTGAGCAGGCGCCCGGCGGGCCCGACGAAGGGCCGTCCTTCGCGGTCCTCCATGTCTCCCGGCGTCTCGCCCACGAACATCGTGGTCGCGTGCGCGGGGCCCTCCCCGAAAACGGCCTGCGTCGCCCTCCGCCACAGGTCGCACCCATGGCAGGCGCGGACCTCCTCGCGAAGGTGCTCGATGTCCGTTTCGTGTGCCACGCCCGCCGCACACGCAGGCTCCGTGCCCATCCGGGCCGGGCGCTCCGTTGGACCCCAGCTTGCTTCCGGGAGCGGTCATGCAGACCGTTCTCCGCAGCCTCCCGTTCGCCGCTCTCGGGCTGCTCTCGGTCGCCTGCTTCAGCTCCAAGACGACCAAGGTGGAGCCTGGAGCGACGAACGTGCAGCCGACCGTCCAGTGCCTCGACATGGGCTCCGTTTGCCACTCCAGCGCCGACTGTTGCTCGGGCCAGTGTTCCGACAACGTCTGCGCCTACAGGAAATGACCTCGGCCGGCGCGCTCGCATGAGCCGAGCCGCACGGAGGCCGCGGGGCCCATGCCCTTGCACCTGACGTGGCAGGATGTGGCGCTGCGGCTCGCGCTGACGCTCGTGGCGGGAGCCCTCGTGGGCTTGAACCGCGGGGAGCGCGGCCACGCGGCCGGGCTTCGCACGACCACCCTCGTGTGCCTCGCCGCGTCGATCTCGATGCTTCAGGTGAACGCGTTCCTGCCGCTCGCCGGCAAGGATCCGACGTCGTTCGTCTCGCTCGACCTTCTGCGATTGCCCCTCGGAATCCTGTCGGGGATGGGGTTCATCGGCGCGGGCGCGATCCTGCGAAGGGGCGGCAGCGTCGCGGGCCTGACGACGGCGGCGACCCTGTGGCTGATGACCATGGTCGGCCTCTGCTTCGGGGCGGGGCAGCTCGCGCTCGGAGGCGCCGCGACGGGTCTGGCGCTGGTGGTCCTCTGGGCGATGGGCCCGCTCGAACGGAGGCTCCCGCGCATCCGTCATGCGACCCTGGTCGTGGTCTCCAAGAGCGGCGAGGGGCTCGAGGGGCTGGTGCGAAGCGCGCTCGCAGCGGGGCACATGCGAGGCCGGTACCTGTCCGGGGACTATGACGCGGAGGGCCGCACGGAGGTGCGCTATGCGATCAACTGGAGGACGACCGACCGCTCCACGGAGCCCACGGACGTGATCGCGCGCCTCTGGGCGCAGCGGCAGGTCACGTCGGTGCGGTGGTGCCTCGAGGAAGGCAATGGGTCTTCGGCGTAGCGAGTCGCGTCGCTCAGCGGCAGCCACGAGGAGGCCCTGGCTCGTGTCCTCGGTCCCCTCGTCGTTCACGATCTCCCCCGTCCCCAGGGTGATGATCGCGCCGTTCGGCTGCAGCAGGCGCCGAGGAGCCCCGAGGCGACGGGGACGGTCAGGACGGCAAGGGCGAGCTGGCGGATCATCGGGGCAGCCTTGCAGTCTGCACCATGCCAACCTGCCCCGGGTCCCCCTGAACAGGGGGGCGCCGCCGATGGCGGCCGGCGCCTCGCCTCGAGATCAGCTCGCCTGAGCGCGGCCTACCACCGCAGCACGTGGCGCCCGTGGAAGGGATCCACCAGCTCGACGTCGATCCGCACGGGCAGGCCGATCGACTCGAAGGTGCCCTCGGCGGCCCCGACCAGGTACGAGTCGATGTAGCCGTACTCCTCGGTCATGGTGACCGTCGCCTCGCCCTCACCCTGGAACTCGACGGCCCACTGGCCGTAGTTGCAGCTTTGCCTGCGGGCGACGCTCCCTTGTCGCAGGAGGAGCTTCGGGTCCCGCTCGAGGAGGCCGAGGAGCACGCGCCCGAGGAGGCTCTGACCGAATGCGACCGCGTTGCCGCGGCCGATCTCGCGCATGCCCTCGTACGCCCGCTCGGGCCCGGCGAGGATTGCGCCGGCCGCCACGAGCCGTGGCAGGAACTCGCCGTAAGGGTACCAGAGGACCGGGAAGAACCGCTCGGGGAAGAGGGCCTCGTAAGGGGCCCGGCGGCCCGCCCGGTCGAGGGCGCGCTCGATGCCCCGGAAGTACACGCCGCGCGCCTGCGCCGAGGGGGGGACCAGCTCCATGCGGCGGGCCAGGTCCGTGTGGGCCGCAAGGCTTCGCAGAGGGTCGGCGCGGGGGTTCTGAGGCATGCGCGGTTCGATCCGACGGTACCGCAATCGCCGGAACGACGAGAAGTCTGGCATCATCGGACACACCGTGACCCAACTCCTCCTCACCCCGTATCGCCTCGGCCGCATCGAACTCCGGAACCGCGCCGTGATGGCGCCCATGACGCGAAGCCGCGCCCTGGGCAACGTCCCGGGCGAGCTCCAGGCCACCTACTACGGCCAGCGGGCCGTCGAAGCGGGCCTCATCCTCACCGAGGGGACGAGCCCGAGCCCGAACGGCCTGGGCTACCCGCGCATCCCCGGGCTCTTCAACGCGGCCCACGTCGGCGGCTGGCGGCAGACCACCGAGGCGGTGCACGCGAAGGGCGGCCACATCTTCGTGCAGCTCATGCACACAGGCCGCGTCGCCCATCAGGGCAACCTGCCGGCCGGCGGGCGCGTGATCGCGCCGACCACGATGGAGCTGCCGGACCAGAAGATGTGGGTCGACGCGCTGGGCGCGCAGGTCCCGCTCTCGTCCGCCGCGGAGATGTCCGAGGCGGACATCGAGCACGCCATTCAGGAGTTCGTGACGAGCGCGAAGCTCGCGATTGAGGCGGGGTTCGACGGCGTCGAGCTGCACGGCGCGAACGGCTACCTGCTCGAGCAGTTCCTCAACGGGACCAGCAACCACCGCACCGACGCGTGGGGCGGCTCGATTGAGAAGCGCGCCCGCTTCGGCTTCGAGGTCGCGCGCCGCACGGCCGAGGCGATTGGCGGCGACCGTTTGGGCATCCGCCTCTCGCCGTACGGCGTGAACGGCGGCATCAAGCCCGATCCCGAAGTGGAGGAGTCGTACCCGTACTTCGCCGCGAAGATGCGCGAGGCGGGCCTCGTCTACGTGCACGTCGTCGACCACAGCGCGCTCGGCGCGCCGCCGGTCAGCGACACGGTCAAGAGCGCCATCCGGCAGCGGTTCGCCGGCACGATCATCCTCGCGGGCGGGTACGACCCGGCGCGCGCCGAGGCGGACCTCCAGGCGCACAAGGGCGAGCTGATCGCATTCGGCCGGCCCTACCTCGCCAATCCCGATTACATCGCGCGTGCCACCGCCGGCCGGGCGCTCAACGCGCCCGACTTCGGGACGTTCTACACGCCCGGACCGAGGGGCTACACCGACTACCCGTGAGCTCTCGTGACCGGATGGCGCGCGGTGTGGGGGCCGCGACGCCGCGACGCAGTGCGTCTCGATTGACGAGCGAGCTCCTTCGCCAAGCGTAGGGTAGTTTGCGAGGCTGGTGACCTTCCCAACCAGGCCGAGTCTTCGTCGTCGCGGGCTGCTGCTGTCCGTGTGCTCGTCGCTGCCGTTCAGGGGCCGCGCCTCGCGCTCGGCGCGAGCCCTCGCGCCCGCCCGGCGATCGCGCCCGCCCGCACGGAGCATGACGAGGCGCCGGTGGAGTGGCTCGTGCTGGCGCCGCACCCCGACGACGCGGCGCTGATCGCGGCCGGCGTCATCGCTCGGGCGGTCCGCTCGAACGCCGGGGTCGCGGTGGCCCTCATGACGAACGGCGACTTCACCTGCGCGCAGGACGGCACCGTGCGCGAGACCGAGAGCATCCGCGGGCTCGCGGAGCTCGGGCTCGACGAGCAGCACGTGTACTTCCTCGGCTACCCCGACGGGTACGTGGCCCGGCTCGGGCACGAACCGCTGCCGCCGGTCGAGCGGCGCATCGAAGGGCGATGCGCGCCCGGCAACGAGACGTACGCGAGCCACGGCCACGGCGGGCGCGACGTGCACTCCATCTGGTTCGGCGCGCACGCGGTCTACACCGCCGACGAAGCCGTCTCCGATCTCGCTGCGCTCCTCGACGCGCTGCGGCCGCGGCACATCGTCGTCACGCACCCCATGGATATCCACCCCGACCACGCGGCCACTTACGCGCTCCTCCGCCGTGCCCTCGCGCGCACGGGGTCGACCGCGACGGTGCACCGCGCGCTCGTCCACGTCGGTGACTGCTGGCCGCTCGGCCCCGAGCCCACCGAACCCTGTCCGCGCACCGTGATCGATCCACGCGCGCCGTTCCCCGCGCTGTTCGGCGCCCTGCACGACTACGCGTTCAACGAGCGCGTGCCCGTCCCCGACGACTTCTTGCTGCGCGACGTCGACGCCAACCCGAAGCTCCGGGCCATTCACGCCTATCGATTGCAGCTCGGCCCGAAACCGTTCGCGAGCTACCTCTACTCGTTCAGCCGCAGCGAGGAGCCGTTCTTCGTCGAGGTGCCCGAGGCCTGTGGCGCCGACGACCGCCCGGCGGCGTGCGCGCGCCGCGACGGCCGGCCGATTGACGTCACGCTGACGGGCGCCGCCCCCGCGCAGAGCGTGCCGCAGGAGCTGCCCCTGGCCGTGGTCTTCGACTGGCCGAAGCCTCAGCCCAGCGTCGCGCTGCTGGCGGACGACAGCGGGGCCTACGACCTCTCGTACGACGCGAGCGCCAACGCGGCCGTGCTGACCCGCGTGAACGCGGGGGCGCGGCGGCTCGTGAAGACGTGGCTCCTCCCGCACGACGCGTGGAGTCACGCCGAGCGGGAGCACGTCGAGCTCCGCTTCGATCCGCGCGCGCAGGACGTCGCGGAGATCTCCCTTCTCTTGCGGCACCAGCTCGTCGGAGTGGCTGTCGACGTGCACCCGAGAAGAGCCGGGCGAAGCATCGCGGCGTCTCCGATCGCGAGCGGAGCGCCCCTCGTGATCTCGATCATCCCGGCGGCGCCCGCGCAGGCGGTGCGCGCGCCCTCCGTGGACGCCGCGGTCCCGCGAAACGGCGGCTGATCTCGCGCAGAGCCTCCCCGGGGCGGCTCGCCCCGAAAACGGGGTAACCGACTATCTCCGTTATTTCTTGAATATCGTGGAGGCAGCTCAGCCGTGAATCACGGCTGAATCGCACGTCGCTGGATCATTCCGGGTAGTCGGTGATCGCGTCGTGACATCTTTCGGCCATCGGGCCGAATTGCTGGCTCTCACGGCGTTCTCTGTTACCGTCCCTTCCTCAGCCGGGTCGCTGGCTCGTTCCGGCGTGCTTCCCCGCACGTCCTGCAGCCCGCGTCCCACCCACCAGGGCGCGCCTCGCGCCGTCCCCGGGATCGTCCATTTCCGATCACCGGGCCATTCACCGATTCCATCGAATTGGAGGGGACCCATGACACATCGTTATTTCATTTCGCGGCCGGCTTTCTGCCTTGCGGCCCTGGGCGTGCTCCTCGCGGGGGCGTGCGGGGGCGAGCCCGGAGAGGCCACGAGCCGGGCGTCGAGCGCGGTCTCCGCGAGCCTCGCGCAGCCCATGCCGGTGATCAGCCGCAACGTGCCCGCCTACGCGTCGAGCGGCACCGCCGCGCAGGGCAACGACGCCAGCTACGACACGCAGTGGCGCTCGAACGAGAACACCTCGAGCTCGGCGCCCTCGTGGATTGCCTACGATTTCTCGGGCGTCGCCGCAGCGAGCCGCGGTCAGGTCGACGTGGTCTGGTACAACGCCAATGGCGTCTATGACGACTACGACCTCTACGCCAAGCCGGGCACCGGCGCCTACAACGAGCCCCGCGACTACACGATTGACGTGAACACCGCGCCGGGCGGCACCTTGCCTTCCTCCGGGTGGCAGACGCTCGTGACGGTCACGGGCAACACGCTCATCTCGCGCGAGCACGTGCTGAACCTGCGCCCGAGCTCGGGCGCGGCCTACAACTGGATACGCCTCCACGTGACGGCGATCAACGGCAGCGAATACAACACGAACACCGCGGTGAACCTCGACGTTCACGACGCGTCGCAGGGCGTGGAAGACAGCTGGCTCTTTCTGGGCGACTCGATCACGTTGTTCTTCTCGAAGAACGACGGCGCCGGCATCGGCGCGCCGAGCTACGCGGAGCTCGTAAACGCCTCGAATTCGAAGTTCTTCCCGGCGGCCCAGGGGGCGGGCGAGGGCGGCTGGAACTCGGGCACCGCGCTCCAGATGGCGTCGTCGGACGGCAATGGTTCGATCTTCGACTGGTGGCTGCGGAACTACCCCGGCAAGTTCGTGTGCCTGAGCTACGGCACGAACGACGGCACCGACGGCTCGGGTGACGCGTCCGGGACCTACGACAACTTCGTCACGATGGTCACGAAGGTGACCGCGGCGGGCAAGGTGCCCGTGGTGCCGCACGTGCCCTGGGCCGAAGACGCGTCGCACCAGAAGAACGCGCAGCTCATCAACGCGAAGCTCGACACCCTGTATGTCAATTACCCGCAGGTGGTGAAGGGCCCGGACCTCTATTCGATTCTGAACGGGCACACCGAGTGGTACCAGGACGATCTCCACCCGAACCCGACGGGCGAGGAGCAGTACCGGCAGGCGTGGGCGAGCGCGATGCTCTCCACGGTCTACACGGCCGGCGGGACCACGACGCCGCCGACGTCCCCGACGTCCTCGTCCACCGGCAGCACCGCGCCGACGGCGCCTACGACGCCTCCGACCTCGCCGACGACGCCGCCGTCCTCGCCCCCGACCGCGCCCACCGCCCCTTCGCCCCCGCCGGCCAGCGGCGACGACGCGCAGTACGACTTCGAGAGCGGCGTGCAGGGGTGGACCACCGTCGGCTCCACGTCGAGCGCGTCGACGAGCACGACCGAGGTCTACGCCGGCAAGCAGTCGCTCAAGGCGGTGCTCGACAACACGTCGTCGAGCTCGCAGGTCTTCTCCGTGGCGGTGGACCCCGGGTCGGCCATCACCGGCGCGGCGAACATCACCCTGCACTTCTGGTATCCCGCCGGCTCCGGCGTCCTCCGGGCGCAGGCCTTCGCGCAGCAGCAGGCGTCGCCGTGGACGATGTACGACCCCACGAGCAGCGCGTCGACGCCGGGCGAGTGGAACACGTGGACGATCCCTGTCCCCGCGTCGGCCATTCCGCTGCAGGTCATCGCGCTCCAGTTCATGCTGAGCGGCGGCGCGAGCGCCACCGTCTACGTCGACAGCGTCTCCTGGTAAACTCCACGCAAGCGTCACACGAGTTGTGACATAAGGGCGCGGTGATCCCCCGCGCCCTTTCTCTCGTTTCGCTGGTCTCCCTGGCGGCCCTCTTTGCTGCATGCGGTGGAGGAAGCGACGCCGCTTCCCCCGGCACCGACGACTCCGGGGCCGACGGGGCCAGCTCGAGCGGCAGCGGCTCCGGCGGCGACGCGTCGTCCGGCAGCTCGTCGCCCTCGGGGGATGCCGGCGGGGACGCCGGGGGCTCCACGGGGTCCCCCATCGGCGACTCCGGCGCGGTCGCTTCTTTCACCTGCGACTACTCGGACGCCGGCGCGGTGAACCCCGTGAAGTACGTCTTCGTGATCGCCATGGAGAACCAGGACCGCGGGTCGGTCATCGGCAACACCACCTCGGCCCCGTACATCAACGCGCTCGCGGGCTGCTTCGCCAGCGCCTCCAACTACGGCGATCCGCTCCCCCTCCCGATTCCGAGCGAGCCCCACTACGTGTGGATGGAGTCGGGCACCAACGCCTTCGCCGACACGACCTTCACGACCGACGACGACCCCTCGAACACCAACAGCACCTCGAGCACGCTGCACCTCAGCACGCAGCTCGACAAGGCGAACGTCTCGTGGCGCTCGTACCAGCAGGGCCTCACGACGAGCGGCACGGGCGCCTGCCCGATCTACAGCTCCGGCTTCTTCGCCGCGAAGCACGACCCCTACGTCTTCTTCCAGGACGTCAGCGGCAACCCGCCCTCGGCCACCAACACGTACTGCGCGAACCACCACAGCGCGCTCACGTCGCTGGCCGGGGACCTCGCCGGCGGGACGGTCGCGAAATACAACTTCATCACGCCCGACCTCTGCGACGACATGCACGGCGCGGGGGGCTGCCCCGACTCCAACACCGTTCAAGCGGGCGACATGTTCCTGCAAGGCGCGCTGCCGGCCATTCTCGAGTTCGCGTTCGCGAACGACGGCGTCGTCTTCATCGTGTGGGACGAGGGGAGCATCACGCTCAACATGCCGTTCCTGGCGCTCGGCCCGGGCGTGAAGCGCGGCTACCTGGGGACGGCCTCGTACACGCACAGCTCCATGCTCGCCACCGAAGAGCGCATCTTCGGCGTCCCGGCGCTCGCCACCGTGGCCGGCGCCACCGACCTCGCCGACCTGTTCCAGCCGGGCGCGCTGCCCTGAAGCCGCCGCCCGCTCAGAAGGCCGTGAGCTGGAGCGCCGTGTCCCACACGTAGTCGTTCGCGACCGCCATCTCGTGGCAGCCGTTGCAGTCGCCGATGTGGAGGTCGGTGTACGTCGTGACGATGGGGGCCTGCGGGCCGCGCCACAGGATGCTCGCGGTGCAGTCGCCGTTGTCCTCGAGCGAGAACCACTCCCAGCCGTCGGCTCCGGTCATGTTGTAGTCGCCCCCGTGGGCGGTCCGCTTCACCATCGCGAAGACGAGGCGGGCCCCGGCGTCGGCCTCGGTCGTCTCCTTGAGGACGACCGTGCCGACGGGGAACTGCGTCGAGCCGTGGGGCGGGCTGGCCTTCCAGTACACGTTCATCGGCTCCGTGCCGTGCACTCCGAGCGGGACCGTGCCGGACGGCGTCGCGACCGCCGAGTGCCAGGCGCAGAAGCCATCGAAGGTCTGCGCCTGCGCGACGAACTCGGTGAGCGCGGGCGCGGGCGCGCCGGCCTCCACGGTCGCGGGCGCGCCGCTGGAGGAGCCGGCCCCCGAGGATCCACCGCCGGAGCACGCGGCGAGCGCCGGGCCGGCGAGCGCCGCGAGCGCGAAGGTCGTTGAGCGGAACGTCGGCGGCACGCGGCTCGGCGCATCGTAGCGCGGTCGCGCGCGGCACGCCGGCCGGTCCTCAGAGCTTCGTTCCGCCGTCCACGCGGAGAGTCTCGCCCGTGACCCAGCGCGCCTGGGGAGAAGCGAGGAACGCGACCGCGCCGGCGATGTCGTCGGGCTGGGCGATGCGCTTCAGCGCCTGCATTTCGAGCGTGGTGTCGCGACCGCCCGACGACTTGGTGAAGCTGGACATGTCGGTGTCGACGACGCCCGGCGCCACCGCGTTGACGCGGATGCCGCGCGGCCCGAGCGCCGACGCGAGGTGCTTCACGATGGTGTCGATCGCGCCCTTGGTCGCGGCGTAGGCCGTCAGCTTGCCGACCGCCGACCGGGCGACGACCGACGACAGGAAGATGACGCTCGCGTCCTTCGCGAGGATTGGGGAGAGCTGTTGCACGAGGAAGAACGGGGCGCGCACGTTGACCGCGAAGAGCCTGTCGAAGTCCTCGACCGTGGTCTCCTCGAGCGACGCCGCCTTCGAGATGCCGGCGTTGGCGACGAGGGTGTCGAGCCGGTCGCCCACCACCTGCCGCACCTGGGCCGCGAGCTTGGCG
The DNA here is from genome assembly GCA_963797395.1 of uncultured delta proteobacterium. GTDB lineage: Bacteria > Myxococcota_A > Polyangia > Polyangiales > Polyangiaceae > Palsa-1150. Next base: position 483,827 of record CAWCPA010000003.1, on the reverse strand, counting down.
GGACCGTCGGGCGCGGCGAGGTCGGCGGACACCAGATTGGCGCGGCCGCCCTTCGCGCGGATTGCCGCGACCACGGCGTCGGCGTCTTCCTTGCTGTTGCCGTAGTGCACGAGCACCTGGGCGCCCTCCTTCGCGAGGGCCAGCGCGACCGCACGGCCGATGCCGCGCGACGCCCCCGTCACGAGGGCCGTCTTTCCGGACAGGGCAGGCAAACCGGGCGATGCAGACGAGACGGTGTTCATGGGCTTCTCCAGACCTGTGAGGTCTGGCGTACGGGCGGCCGGACGGCCGCGTCGTTCGCCGCGTTGCATGGGTCAAACATAGTTCTCACGGCCGGATTGAAAACAATCTTGTCTCTTGGTCTGCCATACCCATCTGGTATGGATGGACGAGCTCACGATGGAGCTCCGGCACCTCAGGTACTTCGTCGCGGTCGCGGAGGAGGGCAGCCTCACCGTCGCGGCCGAGCGCCGGCTCCACACCGTCCAGCCCTCGCTCAGCCGGCAGATCCGGGACCTCGAGGACGAAGTCGGCGTTCCGCTCTTCACCCGCAACGCGCGCGGCGTCGAGCTGACGCCGGCCGGACGGGTCTTCCTCGACCACGCGCGGCTCACGCTGAGCCAGGCCGACGCTGCGGTGGAGGCCGCGCGGAGGGTCGGGGCGCCCGGCAAGCCCCCCTTCTCGATGGGCTTCCTGACCGGGCAGGAGGTCGACTGGCTCGGCCAGGCGACGAGCATCCTCCGCGGCGAGCTGCCGAACCTCGAGGTGCGTGTCGTGAGCAAGTACTCGCCCGAGCTCGCCGAGGATCTGCAGCGCGGCAAGCTCGACGTCGCCTTCCTTCGGCGCGAGGAGCGCCCCGACGTCGAGTACAGGGTCGTCGCGATCGAGCCGCTCGTCGTCGTCCTGCCGAGCGACCACCCGCTCACGGCGCGCGAGGCGATCGACCCGCGCGATCTCGCGGGCGAGACGTTCCTGGGCATGTCGGGCACGGCGCCCGTCCTTCAGCGCGTGATCGCGGACTACTTCCGCGAGTGCGGCATCGAAATCGAACCGGCGCACGAGATCGACAACCTCGCGATGGGGATGTCGATGGTCGCGTCGACCGGCGGGATCGGGCTCATGCCGGCCTACGCCGAGAACTTCCTCCCCTTGTCGGTGACGAGCCGCCCGCTCGCGGGCGAGCCGCCGACCGTGGAGCTCGTGCTCGGCTACAGCCGCAAGAACACGTCGCCGGTGCTCGCGCGCTTCCTCGCACGCACCGGCGACCTGGTCGCGCGCGTGCATGCGCCCCACGAGCAAACGCCGCCGCGAGGCAAGCCCCGACCCGGGACCCGGCCGCGGCGCCGCAGGTGAAGGACCGTCAGCCTCCCTCCATGCACTGCGCCGCGACGGCGGGCGTGAAGTCCTCGTTCTGCTGCGCCTCGACGTAGCTGTTCAGCGGCTTCGTGTCGTCGAGGAGGTCCTGCGTGTACTGCTCGAGGTCGATCATGTCGGCCGCGATGCCCGAGCCGTTCCAGGGTTGAGACAGCACCTCGCCCTCGTCGGTCGGCACGAGCGGCGGGTCGCCCAGCGGCGGAATGGACACGCAGTGGCTGCAGTTGTCCGCGCGGAAGAACGGGAGGTAGTAGGCGAGGTTGGCCTGCGTGTCGTAGGTGGCCATCAGGGCCTGCAGGTCTTGCCACCAGAAGGCGTGAATCTGCGCTTCGGTCGAGCCCGGGAAGAAGCGCTGATACGAATAGAGCGAGTAGTTGAGATCCATGCGATATGCCACGAGGCTCAGGCGATCGTGCGGATACTTCTGGGCGATGGCCGTGTTGATGAGGCCATAGTCGCTCTCGAGGGTCGCGAGGTCGATCGGCAGCTTGCCGTCGAGCGTCTCCATCACGGCGTCGGTGTTCCACGACGCGCGGATCGTCTGGTCGAGCTGCATCGACGGACCGTTGCTGTGGAAGATGGGCCCCGAGTCGTCGAGCAGGTAGCTGCACTGCACGTTCGACCCGAGCCCGTCGCGAATGAACGGGTAGTTGAGGAGCGCGCCCGCGCCGCCCGCGCTGCACCCCGTGACCAAGAGGCGAGGGACGACGGGGAAGGCCTTCTGGACCCAGTCGACCACCGCGAGCACGTTCGCGTGGCCCGCGTGCCTGTACGTGAGTGACGCCCGGCCGCCGTCGCCGGTCTCGCCCGCGTCGCCCTCGCTCGCGTCGCTCGTGTCGCCCGATTCCGCGCCGCCATCGCCGCCCGTGGCCACGTACGTGACCACGTTGTCCCCGAAGTGCACGTCGCCCGTGCAGTACGAGACGAACACCATGTTGTAGTTCTGGGCGGGGTTGATGTCCGAGCGGCGAAGGAGGTTCAGATACTGGTAGTCGCTCATGTGATCGTCGGGAATGCCGTTCGGGTTCGCGGCCCCGCGCACGCCGCCCGCGCCCGAGCAGCTCTCGTAGTCCCAGCAGGCGCCGCCCGGCTCGAAGTTGATCTCGACGTCGTTGCTGGTGTTCGAATAGTTGACGAAGAACTTGTACTGGCTGCCGTCGCTGCACACGGTTCCGGGGATCTCCACCTTGATCCACGTGTTGCATTGCGGCAGCGACGTGTCGTTCGGGTCGGTCGTGCAGCGGTCGGCCGGAACCGGCGCGGACTCGTCTGCGACGCAGGGGACGATCGTCCCCTTGCCGGCGTCGCCGCTCGGGTTTTGCGCGCTCGAGCTCGAGCTGCTGCATGCCTGGGTGAAGGACGCGACGGGAAGCGCGCCCAGGGCCACGGTAAGGAGGAATCGCTTCACCCGCCCATAGTGCTCTCCCCGCCGGCCCGGGGCAAACGGCTGGGTCAGAGCGCGCCCTCACGCGGTCGCGAACGCGAGCCACTCGACCAGCGGTGCGGCGATCTTGCACTCCTTGACGAGCCACGCCGCGAGCTTCGGCGACACGAGCATCCCGCCGGGGATCGCGGGAAATTCGATGGTGAGGCCCTTGCGCTTCAGGGTCTCCGCGCGCGGGTGGTCGGCCGGGTAGCCCTTGGGCACGCGCTTGAAGCGCTCGTCCGAGTCTTCTCCGAAGCCCTTCTTCGTCAGCGACGCGAGGATCTTCTCGAGCTCCTTGCCGCGCTTGTCGTCGGCCACGGCGGCGCGGAAGCGCTCGAGCGGCTCGGGCTCCATCTGGTAGTAGCCGGCCGCGCCGAAGCGCTCGCCGTCGCCCACGTGGAAGTAGAGCGCAGTCGGCAGATTGGTCGCCTTCCGGCCCGTGCTCGCCAGCGGGATGAAGCCGGCGACGTGCGTCTTGTAGGGCGCCTTGTCCTTCGAGAAGCGCACGTCGCGATGGATGCGGAAGACCTTCGGCTCGGCGAGCTCGCAGTGGGCATACGCGGCGTCGATGCCGGTGCGCACCTCGGCGAGCAGGGCCTTCATCGGCGCGTTCCACCCCTCCTCGAACTCGGCCTTGTGAGCGAGGAACCACTCGCGCTCGTTCTTCTTCGCGAGGCGCTTGAAGAAGCCACCGGTCGCGTCGGCGAAGCCTTCGAATCGTTCCATGGCGCGAAGGAGGATAAAGTCCTCCGGGAGAGGAGCCCATGGAAACCACGCTCACCCCGCTCGAATTCATGCGACGCGCGAGGCGCCTGCATGGGGGCCGCGAGGCCGTCGTCGACGGCCCGGTGCGGCTGACGTACGAGGCGTTCTTCGATCGCTGCGACCGCTGGGCGGCGGCGCTCCAGGCGCTCGGCGTCGCGCCAGGCGACCGCGTCGCGTACGTCGCGCCCAACACGCACGCGAACCTCGAGTCGTTCTACGCCGTGCCGCAGATCGGCGCCGTGCTCGTGCCGATCAACTATCGCCTCGGCGCCGACGACTTCGCGTACATCCTCGGGCACAGCGGCGCGAAGGTCGTGTGCGCCGCGCGCGAGCACGTCGCGGCCCTCGAGGGCATTCGCGAGAGGCTCCCGGGCGTCGCGCGGTTCGTCGCGCTCGAGCCGACGGCCGGCCCGGCGCCCGAGGGGTGGCTCGACTACGAGGAGGCTCTCGCGGGCGTGGCGCCGAGCGGCGCGCCCATCGCCTTCGAGCGGCCCGCCATGCGCGAGACGGACCTCTTGACGATCAACTACACGAGCGGCACGACCGCGCGCCCCAAGGGCGTGATGATGACGCACCGCAACGCGTGGATGAACAGCGTCGGCACGCTCGTCCACGTGCCGATGGGGCCGGAGCAGCGGTACCTGTGGACGCTGCCGATGTTCCACGCGAACGGCTGGACCTTCACCTGGACAGTCACGGCGGCGGGCGGCACGCACGTCTGCCTGCGCAAGGTGGAGCCGGCCGCGGTGTTCTCGGCGATCGCGCGCGAGGCGGTCACGATGTTCTGCGCCGCGCCCACGGTGCTCATCGGCATCGCGAACGCGCCCGAAGAGGTGCGCCGCGCCGCGCGCCGCGGCGTGCGCGTGCTGACCGCGGGGGCCCCGCCCGCGGCGGCGACGATCGGCCGCATCGAGGAGGAGCTAGGCTGGGAGATCACCCACGTGTACGGCCTGACCGAGACCGCGCCGTTCATCACGATCTGCGAGCAGAGGCCGGAGCACACCACGCTCTCCCCCGAGCAGCGCGCGACGCTCAAGGCGCGCCAGGGCGTGGAGCTCGTCACCTCGGGCGAGCTGATGGTCGCGGGCGAAGACGGGCGCGAGGTGCCGCACGACGCCGAGACGGTCGGCGAGATCGTCGTGCGCGGGAACGTGGTGATGGCCGGCTACTACGAGGATCCGGAGGCGACGGCCGCCGCGATGCAGGGTGGCTGGTTCCACTCGGGCGACGCCGCCGTCGTGCACCCCGACGGCTACGTCGAGATTCGCGACCGCATCAAGGACGTCATCATCAGCGGCGGCGAGAACATCTCGTCGGTCGAGGTCGAGGGCGCCCTCCTGAAGCACGACGCGGTGCAGGAGGTCGCGGTCGTGGGGATGCCCGACGCGCGCTGGGGCGAGTGCCCGCACGCGTTCGTCGTGCTGCGCGCCGGCGCCGCGGCGCACGCCGACGATCTCCGCGACTTCGTGCGCGCGCGCCTCGCCCACTTCAAGTGCCCGCAGGCGTTCCACTTCGTCGCCGAGCTGCCCAAGACGGCCACCGGGAAGATCCAGAAGTACGTCCTCCGCGGTCGCCGCCCGGGCATCGGCGCGGTCTGAGGCCCGGTCAGGGGAACTTCGCGGCCCGGACCTGGGCGCAGGTGGCGTTCGGCGGCATGCGGATCATCTCGAAGGTGGTCGTGCCGGAGGGCGTGAAGACCGGCTGGGAGTTGTCGATGAACGACGCCTGCGAGGACGAGCCGGTCGTGCACTCGCCGCCGTCGAGCAGATCGCACCCGAGGACGTGCGAGTCGATGGCCGGCTTGTCGTTGATGACCGGGATGCTGACGGTTCCCAAGATGGTGTTGCAGTCCTTGACGAGGCCCGTCGCGACGGTCACCTGCCGGATCGCGAGGAACAGGTCCTTCGCGAACGTGATCGGCTGGAGGGGCGGCGGCACGCCGGTCGGGATGTACGAGTACGTCGTGGTGGCGCCAACCGGCGTCGCGAGGTTGCCCTGCGCCACGCCGACGGTGACGCCGTCCTTGCCGTCGTGGTCCTGGTCGTCCTCCGTCGTGATGGTCGAGGGCCAGGGGTCGGTGGTCGGGCTCGCCATCGTCAGCCCGAGGAGCACGGCGGTGGGGGTCGTGCTGTACGAGAAGCCGCCCGTGGGCTGCGCGGTCAGCGCGCCGTTCACGGTGAAGGCGGGGACGTACATGTCGTCGAAGAGCGAGGCCGGGAAGCGGACGCCGTAGACCTCGTTCAGGCCGAGCAAGGTCGCCTGGAAGTCGGGGAGGCTGATGTTGCACACCTCCGAGTCGTCGCTCAGCAGCATGGGGGCGGTGGCCGTCTGCGTGCGGAGGCCCTTCACCCACTGCGTGATCGTTCCCTGGCCGGACTGGAGGATCGCGCTCGAGAGCCCCTGCGGCTGCCAGGTGACGTCGATGGTGATGCGCGTGCCCCAGGTGCCGTTGAAATTGCAGCCGGTGTCGCCGAGCGGCATCGTGTCCGCGTCCAGGTCGATGAGCTCTGCATCGGGGGTGGGCTCGCCCGCGTCGCCGGCGTCGATGGGGGTCGCGTCGTCGCCGGTGTCGAGGGCGAAGCTCGAGCCGTCGGGCGGGAGGTCGGCGAAGGTCACCTCGGGGAAGGTGCAAGCCTGGGCGACGAGCGCGAGCGCGCCGCACGAGGCGGCGGTCGCGAGGCAGACGATGGCGCCGGCGCGCATCAGAACGACCCCGCGGCCGAGACCCCGGCCGGCGTCAGGAGGACCGCCGACGGGTGGGGCGTGGAGTGCCCGACGGTGAAGAGCACGAGGCTCGCGACGGACCCCGCGATGCCGGCGACGAGGAACACGTTGAGCAGCGTGCTTGCGGTCTGCCCGCGGTTGATGTCGGAGGTCACCGCGTCGTGCTCCGACACCGGGCACGGCCCCGACGCGTGCCCGGGGCACTCGGAGTTCAGGCTCGCGAGCGCCGTCTGCCGCAGCCCGAAGGCGACCGCCGTGCCCGCGAGCCCCGCGACGCCGATGCCGGCCGAGACCCACGCGGCGGCGCGCAGCGGCGAGCCGTGCGACGCCGGCGACTCGGGCTCCGGGGTCGGCGCGGCGTCGTCGGCCTGCGGCCTGGGGGTGGGGGCCTGCGCCGCGGCCGCGAGCGCCACCCGCAGCGTGATGTGCCGGGCCTCGCCGGCGTTGAGCGTGACCGTCTCCTCGTCGGGCGCGTAGAGCGAAGCTCCCTCGGCGCGCACGACGACGATGCCCGGGTCGTGGTCGACCGCCGCGCCCAGGCGCTCGCGCGGCAGCGGGTCGCCGTCGATCGTGACCAGGATGCCGTCCTCGGGTGTCGGCGCGCGCGGCGCCTCGCCCTCGTCGCCGACCGCGACATCGACGGTGACCGCGGCGACCTTCGGGGCGAGGCGCGCCATCGCACGATCGGCGTCGTCGCCCCACCCGGCGTACTTGGCGTCGTCGCTCGACGCGGCGGCGCGCCGGAGCTCGAGCCACGTCGTTCGCGCGGCCGCGAAGTGCGACAGCGACTCCTGGCACACGGCGATGTTGCGGAGGCTGCCGAGGCCGACTGGATAGAGCACGTACGCTTTCTGGAAGAGGGGCAGCGCCTCGGCGCAGTCGCCGCGCGCGCGGAGGTCGCGCCCGCGATCGAAGAGATCCTTGGCGGTCGCCACGTCGGCCGGCCCGTCGGCGCGCGCGGCGCGTGGCACGGCGACGACCACGAGGGCCCCGAACAGCACGGCGCGCAGAGAATGGACCCTCACCATGGCTCCCGTATGCGGCGGAGGTTAACTAACCGAATCGGGATAGTCGAGCTGGAACCACTCAGAAGACGTCGTTGCGGTCGTCGGCCGGCTTTGCGGCCGGGCGCGCGGGGCCGGGCGCAGGGGACGGGGGCGCGGCCTTCGGCCGCGGGGCGGTCATCGCAGGGGCGGGCGATTCGCTGGCGCGACGCGTCGTCGGCGCGGGCGGGGGCGGGAGCTTGTCGACCGGCTTCTCGGCGGGCCTGTCGACCGGGGTGGGCGGGTTGGCCGCGGCGGGGGCGGCGGGCTTGGCCGCGGCGGGCGCGGGCGGGGGCGCGGGCGTCCAGCCGGTGGACACGATGGTCCTCACGACCGTGTCGGTCACCTGCGCGGCCGCGGGGGTCGCCGCGACGCTCGGGACGTCGGCGGCCGCGCCGTGCCACGCCGCGTGCAGCGAGACCACCGCCACCACGATCGTCCCAATCGCTCCCGCCGAAGCGAGCGCCACCTTCGTGGGCTGCCGGCGGTACATGCGGAGCGCCTCGCCGGCGATCGTCGAGGAGAACTCGGTGGCCGTGGTGCTCACGGAGTCCGACAGGCTGGGCGACGACGGCGCCATCACGGCCTCCGAGCCCCCGCACACGAGCTCGAACGCCTGCGCGAGCGACGCCGCGCCCTCGAAGCGGTCGTCCACGCGATCGGCGAACGCGCGGTCGAAGAACCCGCCGACGGCCGCCGGCATTCGCGGATCTCGCTTCTGGATCGGGACGATGCGCCCGGCGCACACGTTCCTCATGACCTCTTCGGCGTCGGGCCCGTCGATGGGAAGCTCGTCGACGAGCATCTCGTACGCGATGGTCGCGAGCGCCCAGAGATCGCAGCGGTGGTCGAGCTTCGGCGACGCGCGCGTCTGCTCGGGGCTCATGTAGCCGGGCGTGCCGAAGACGAAGCCCTTGGCCGTGGTGAACGTGCCTTGCAGGCGATGCGCGTGGATGGTCCGCGCAATCCCGAAGTCGAGCAGCTTCACGAGGAGGAGCCCGTCCTCGTCCCGGGTGAGGAAGACGTTGGCCGGCTTGAGGTCGCGGTGCGCGACCCCCTCGGCGTGGGCTTGCACGAGCGCGCGCGCGATCTGGGTCACGATCTCCGCGGCCTCGGCCGGCGGCAGCGGCCCGCGGGTGCGGAGGGCCGCCTCGAGAGACTCGCCGTCGAGGAGCTCCATCACGAGGTACGGCAGGCCGTCGTCCTCGCCGTAGTCGGTCACCTGCGCGATGTGGCGCGTCTTGCGCGAGAGGCGGGCGGCCACCTGGGCCTCGAAGCGGAAGCGCTCGAGCGCGGTCGAGGGCGCCTCGGCGTCCTCCCCGCTGGGCCACTGGAGGAGCTTGATCGCGACCTGCTCGCGGAGCGCCTGGTGGTGGGCGCTCCACACCTCGCCCATCGAACCACGACCGAGGAGCCGTACGAGCTCGTACTTCCTCGCGACGACCTGGCCCACGTCGATCGGCATCTAGGCGGACCTTATCGTAGCGTCGTCCAGGCACTCGTGCTCTACACTATGGACGCCATGGGCGACCGACAGGGTGCACGGTGGGCTACGGACCCCAAGTCATTCGCCGCCGTCGTGGGCGAGTCCGTGCGCAGGCATCGCCAGGCGATCGGCTGGACGCAGGTGCAACTCGCCGAGGCTTCAGGGTTATCTCCGAACTACGTGGCGCGCCTCGAGAGGGGCGAGCTCGGCGCCTCGCTCTTCGTCGCCCACCAGCTCTCGAGCACGCTCGGGATCGGTGTGGTTGATCTTTTCGAGAGCCAGCCGCGCACCACCCGCCGCCGCATCGCGGGCTGACGCGCTGCGTCGGCGCGCGCCCGGCGGCCCGCGCGGGCTATCCCGATACGGCTACTTCTCTCCTTGACTATCCCGATAGGGTTAGCCACGCTCGCGGCCGGGTCGCGAAGCATGAACGTTCCTTATCCTCGAGACTGGCCCACCGCGCGACAGCGGTCGTGGCCCCCGCCGCCTCCCGACGAGATCTCGATCCACGCGGTGCGCCGGTACGCGCTCAGCGCCGAGATCGGGGCGGGAAGAGTGTCGACCGTGCACCTCGCGCGGCTCCACGGGCCCGAGAAGTTCGCCCGCACGGTCGTCGTGAAGCGCCTTCGGCCGCAGTACGCGAAGGACGCGGAGTGCGTCTCGCTCCTCCTGGCCGGGGCGCGCCTCGCGGCCCGCGTGCGGCACGCGAACGTGGTGCCCGCGCTCGACGTGGTGACGGGCGACGAGGTCCTGGTCGTCGTGGAGTACGTGCACGGCGAGTCGCTGGCGGCGCTGCTCCGCACGCAGCGAGGCCGAGAAGAGCCGGCGCCGCTCGCCGTCGTGTCGGGCGTCGTCGGGGGGATGCTGCGCGGCCTCCAGGCCGTGGACGCCGTGCGGTCGAGCGCGGTCGGGCCCGCGGCGGCGAGGCGGCAGGTGATCGCGGCGCAGGACGTGCTCGTAGGGACCGACGGCGTCGCGCGCCTGGCGGACCTGGCGGGTCGCCCGGGGCCGGGCCCCGCGGGGCTCGAGGCCGAGGATCGGCCGGACCTCTTCGGCGCTTCGGTGATCTTGTGGGAGGCGCTCGCGGGTCGCCCGTTCCTTCCGCGCACGCCGGAGGGATTCGAGCCGCCGAGCCGGTATCGCCCGGGGCTCGATGCCGCCATCGACGCGATCGTGGCCAAGGGGCTCGCGACGGGGACGGAGCCGCAGTTCGCCGGCGCCGGCGCGATGGCCGCGGCCCTCGATGCCGCCTTGCCCCCCGCGACGCCAGCGCAGGTCGGCGCGTGGGTCGCCTCCCTCGCGCGCGAGGCGCTCGAAGAGCGCGAGCGGCTCCTCGCGAAGGTCGAGGACATGACCGGCCGGGCCCCGTCGGTCCGGCCGCCCGCGGACACGATCCCCGCGGACACCTCGGTCGACACCACGCCGCCGGCGATGTCCGAGCCCCCGCCCGCGCTGGAACCCGCGCTTCCCCCGGCGGTGATCACGCGCCGCATGCGCAGCGTGCCGCCTCCGCGGTTCGAGACCCGGCGCGGCCTCGGACCGGTCGCCGCGTCGCAGGACGAGGAGCCCAGCGTCCGCGCGTTCATCGGCCCGCCGTCCGGCAAGCGCCGCGCGATCCTCGCCGCCGGCATCGCGGGCGCCGCGCTGCTCGTGGCCCTGGGCGCGCGGCTCGTCCCTGGGGATCGCACCCCACCCCCCGAGGCCGCGGTCCCCGCCGTGCTCGCGCCTCCGGCCCCGACCGCGCCGATCCCGCCGCCGCGCGATCTGTCCGCGATCGCCGCGGCCCCGCCCGCGCCGATCGCTGCACCCGACGAGCCGCACGCCGTCAGGACGCCCGCAGCCTCCGCCCCTCCCGCGCACCCCGCCGCGATCGCGGCGCCCGCCGCGAAGCGCAAGCCGCGGTCGCGGGATGACGTGCTCTAGGGCCACTCGGGGGCCCCATAGCGTCTACTTGTCTTCGTCCGCGTCGGACGCCATGTCGCTCGCGCGCAGACCCAGGCGCGCGAGGAGGCGCTGCATGAAGCGGCGGTTCACGCCCGCGAGCTCCGCGGCGTGCGTGAGGTTGCCGCCCGTCTTCTTGAGCATGCTGCGCACGTAGATCGCCTCGAAGCTCTCGGTCCACGCCTGGCGCGCGTCCTTCAGCGGCAAGTGCAGCGGGACGAAGCTCTCCATCGTGGCCGAGAGCGACGGCGGCGGCTCGCTGGCGCGCGTCTCCCTGACGCCGGGCACGCCGAGCGGCACCGAACCCAGCGAGACGCTCCGCTCGATGAAGTTCCGGAGCTCGCGCACGTTGCCCGGCCAGCTACGGCGCATGAGCATCGCGACGAACGCGTCGGCGAGCGGGGCGTCCGACCCCGAGAAGCGCGTGTAGAAGTGCCGCGCGAGCTTGGGGATGTCGTCCACCCGCGACCGGAGCGGCGGCAGGGTGACCTCGACGACGGCGAGCCGGTAGTAGAGGTCCTCGCGGAACGTGCCCTGGTTCGCGCACACGGCGAGCGGGCGGTTCGTCGCGGCGACGATGCGCACGTCGACCGGGCGCTCGGCGTTACCGCCCACCCGGCGGACGGACCGCGTCTCGAGGGCGCGGAGCAGCTTGGACTGGATGGTGAGCGGCATCTCCCCGATCTCGTCCAGGAACAGCGTGCCGCCGTGCGCCTCCTCGAAGACGCCGCGCCAATCGCTCACCGCGCCGCTGAAGGCGCCCCGCACGTGACCGAAGAGCTCCGACTCGATGAGGTTCTCGGGGATGGCTCCGCAGTCGACCGGTACGAACGGGCCCGCCGCGCGAGACGACCCCGCGTGCAGCGAGCGGGCCGCGACGTCCTTGCCGGTGCCGGTCTCGCCCTGGATGAGGAGGGTGGCGTTCGTGGGCGCGATGCGCTCGAGGATGGCGTAGACCTGCCGCATCTCGAGGCTCGCGCCCACGAGCTCGCCGAACGCGTCGTTGTCCGAGATGGGGACGATCGAGTTGCCCTCGACCGACTCGATGCGAAACACGCTCCGCCCGACGCGCACCGACGCGCCAGGCCGGACCTCGCCGTCGCGCACGTTGACGCCCTCGACGTAGGTGCCGTTCGTGCTCCCGAGGTCCTTGATCGCGATGGCCGAGGGCTGGACGCGCACCTCGCAATGGACGCGCGAGACGGTCGCGTCCGCGAGGGGCAGGTCGCTGCCCGCGGCGCTGCCGATGCGGGCGACGCCGTTCTCGACCCGGACCCGGGCGCCCCGCGAAGGCCCGTCGATCACGACGAGCTCGATGGTCGGGATGCTGATGCCCCGGGGAGCGACCCGGATGCGCGATGTACCGGCTTGAAAACCAGAAGACATGCGGCTCGTTCGCCTGGCGAGGCGGACCGGGAAGGTAGCGCAAGGGCGGGTCCGGCGCCGTCTCGAACACCGATCGACACGGCGCGCCACGGGAGAGGGCGCCGCGACGCCCGCGTCGCGGCCCGAGCCGCGTTCGAAGGGCCCGCGACGCGACGCCGGTGTCGCGGCAAACGCGCGCCGCTCGAGAAAAAGGCGGGTCGGCGGGTGGGCCGCGGCTGGCGCAGCCGTTGCTGAGGGAGGGCCCGGTCGGATCGCGATCGCGAGTCGGAAAGCGGCTCCCAGGCAGGTCGCCAGAAAAGGTGAGGACAGTCCGTATGAAGAAACTCAGCTCGAAGTGGAACGTCGTGGGTCTCGTGGTGGGTGCTTCGCTGATGGCGGCGTGCTCCGGCGCGGGGGCGCCGGTGTCGGGGGGCGGCAGCAATCCGGTGGACGACCCGTCCTCGATGACGGCCGGCGGCTCGACGGCCACGGGCGCTTCGACGGCCGCGCGGCCTGCGGTCACGGGGGCGACCCAGGCCGCGATGGCGACCATCACGGGCTCGGTGACGAACCAGGGCTCCGGCGCGCTCGCGCTCGGGTCCTTCGGGCTGGCGGGGCAGGGGACGCTCGGCGCGGCGACCACGGTGCAGCTCTCGGCGCTCCTGCCGGGCGGCCAGCTGCAAGCGCTGGCGCAGGCGGCGATCAACGCCAACGGCAGCTTCTCGCTGCAGGCGCCGGCGGGCATCGGGCTCGCGATCGCGCAGGCCCTCGACGCGTCGGGAAAGGTGCTGGGCTCGGTGATCGTCGGCTCCACGGGCGCCGCGGGCGCCACGGTGCCGACCGCGCCCATCACGACGCAGACGTCGCTCCAGTCGCAGGTCCTCACGGCGGCTGCCGTCTGCACCCTCGGCGGCAGCGGGACGGAGCCCACGGGCTCGGACTCGGGCGTCGCGCCGACCGCGACGCCGACGGCCGCGCCGGTCGCGAGCCCGTCGGGCCTCAGCGGCGCCACGCTGGCCCTCGACGTCGAGACGCTCGTCGACGCGCAGGTCACCGGCGCGATCGCCGCGGCCGCCGCGGCCCAGGGCGATGCGGGCGTGGGCATCGACGGCCTCGTCACCGCGCTCGCCGGCGCGGTCGTGGCCGGCGCGGAGGCCCGCCTCCAGGCGTTCGCGCAGGCCGGCGTGACGCTCGACCTGAACGTCTTCGCCAGCGCGCAGGCGAAGGCCCTCGTGGACCTCAACGCGGGCCTCAACGCCGTCACCACGGGCAAGACGACCTTCAACGCCGTGATGGCGCAGCTCTCCGCGGACCTCGACGCGGCCGTCCAGGCGTCGGGCGGCATCTCGTTCAGCACGCGCGCGCAGGCGCAGGCCTCGGTGTCGCTGAACTTCTCGGCGTCCCTCAACGCCTCGCTCGCGGCCGACGCGGCGCTCCAGGTGAACGACCTCGCGTTCGCCGCGATCCACGCGGCCGCCAACGTCGAGGCCACTGCGGTCGCGAACGCGGTCGTCCAGGTGGTCACGGCGGCGGGCGCGCCGAAGGCCACGATCGACGCGGTCGTGACGGCGAGCGCGCAGTTCGAGGCCGACGTCGCGGCGGCGACGACCCTCCAGGCCCTGACGACGGCGCGCGCGAACTTCGCCGCGTCGCTCGGCGGCGGCGCCAGCGCCTCGGGCGGCCTGCTCGGCGGCCTCCTCACCGCGACGGGCGACGTGGCGACGACGCTCCAGGGCGTGGTCGACGGCGTCGTCGACCTCGCGGGCGACCTCGACGGCGACCTGAGCGCGAAGCTCAGCGCGGCGGCGAAGGTCCAGGTGTGCGTCGACGTGAACGCCATGGTGACCGTCGGGCCAAAGGGCATCGACGCGAGCTTCGGCGCCGCGGCGCAGGTGATCGCGCAGTTCGTCGCGAACGCCTCGGCGTCCGCCGGCAAGGTCGACGCGGGCGTCGGCGCGAGCGCCGGCGTCGACGCGGCGGCCAGCGCCATGGCCCTCGTGGAGCTCGCGCTCCGCGTCGCCCCGTGACCCCGACCGTGTCCTTCTTCTTCTGTTTTCCCGCTTAGTTCCTTTTCCGTCTTTGCATGAGGAAGCCGTATGCCGAGCCCGAAGTCACTCTCAGCCGCGCGAGCGCCGGTCCGTCCGGCGCTCGCCTTCGCCTCCGTGATCGCGTTGCTTGCGGCCTCGTGCGGCGGCGCCGGCGCGGGCCCGGGGGAAGGTTCGGACACAGGGCTCGGCGACGGTCCGTCCTTCACGACTGGCTCGTCGGGCTGCACCCCGCAGTCGTGCCAGGCCTCGGGCTACACGTGCGGGCAGAACGCCGACGGCTGCGGAGGGCTGGTCGACTGCGGTTCGTGCGGCGGCGCGGAGTTCTGCGGAGGCGGGGGCTTCAGCAAGTGCGGCTCGGGGGACGGGGGGCCGCCCGGCGACGCGGGGACGTGCGTCCCGAAGACCTGCACGGGTCTCGGTGCGACATGCGGCCCGAACGCCGACGGCTGCGGCGGCGTCGTTGACTGCTGGCGCCTGTGCGGCCCCCGCGATCTGCGGGGGCGGGGGCTTCAGCAAGTGCGGCGCCGCCACCGGCGCGTCCTCGGGCGGCGGAGGGTCGACGCCCGCGTGCGTGCCGGCGACGTGCGCGTCGCTCGGGTTCGACTGCGGGGCGGCCGGCGACGGCTGCGGGCACCTCCTCTCGTGCGGCACCTGCACCGGGAGCGAGAGCTGCGGCGGCGGCGGGAAGGCCGGCGTCTGCGGCCAGCCGTGCACCTCGGGCCTCTGCAAGCAGCAGGTCGCCTGCGGCGCCAAGCCGCCCACCACGATCACGGGCCGCGTCCTCGCGGGCGTCTCGACCTGGGTCCCGGCCGGCACGACGCCGGACCCGGTGCCGAACGCCGTCGTGTACGTGCCGAGCAGCGCGATCCAGCCGTTCGCGTCGGGTGCGCAGTGCACGCAGTGCGGCGCGGACGTCTCGGGCAACCCGCTCGTGACGGCGACGACCGCCTTCGACGGCACCTTCACGCTGACGAACGTGCCGGTGGGGTCGCACATCCCGGTGGTCGTGCAGCTCGGGCGCTGGCGGCGCGAGGTGTACTTCGACGTGACCTCGTCGTGCGCGACGACCGCCGTCGGCGACATCCACCTGCCGCGCAACGAGAGCGAGGGCGACATCCCGCTCACCGCCATCTCGACCGGCGCCGTGGACTCGCTCGAGTGCATCCTGCTCAAGATGGGCGTCGACGAGAGCGAGTTCGACGGCACCGAGAACGGCGGCAGCGGCCGCATCCACCTCTACTCGGCCGGCTTCGGCACCGCGGACGCCAACGGCCACGGGTCGGGCGCGGCGCTCTACGACTCCGAGCCGGAGGCGGCGCTCCTCGGGTCGGGGGGCTCCTATATGGCCTACGACCAGATCATGCTCCCGTGCTGGGGCGACGAGTTCCTGAAGCCGAACGACGAGCTCGCGAGCCTCGTCAGTTACGCGAACGGCGGCGGGCGCTTCTTCGCGACGCACTTCAGCTACACGTGGCTGTTCCAGAACAGCCCCTTCGACACGACGGCCGCGTGGGACGTGAACGCGAACCGCAACTCGACGGCCAACGCCGGCCTCGGCGTGCCCTTCACCGGGGACGTCGACGTCGTGGGCAACCCGAAGGGCGCCGTCTTCGTGAAGTGGCTGAACCTCCTCGGCGCCCTCTCGAGCGAGGCCCCGCCGGAGGTCACGATCGAGGCGGGCCGGCACGACGTCGACGCCGTGCGCGGGTCGTCGGTCGACTGGATCGACGGCAAGGACCCCAGCCCGCCGAGCGCGAGCCAGTCGAGCATGCTGCTCCACTACACGTTCGACACGCCGGTCGGGCAGGCGTCGCAGTGCGGCCACGCCATCTTCAGCGACTTCCACGTCAACAACCAGCTCTCGACGAACTCCTCGATCTTCCCCGACGAGTGCGACACGAACGCGCTCACGCCCCAGGAGCGCATCCTCGAGTACATGATCTCGGGACCTCCAGTCGTGTGTGGCCCCGCCGCCTCCGGCGTCGACGTGCACGCCGCGGTCGTGCGCCGCCCAGGGCCTGAGCTGCGGCACGACGGGCGACGGCTGCGGGAACCTCCTCGACTGCGGGACGTGCGCCGCCCCCCTGACCTGCGGCGGCGGCGGCGTGACCGGCAAGTGCGGCGGCGGCGGCGGCGGCGCGGACGCCGGCGCGAAGTGCGCGCCCGAGTCCTGCTCCGCGCAGGGCGTCGAGTGCGGCCCCGCGGGCGACGGCTGCGGGGACCTGATCGACTGCGGGACCTGCGCCGGCGGCGCGGTCTGCGGCGGCGGCGGCGTGCCGGGCAAGTGCGGCCCGCCGGGGAACTGCACCCCCTCTTCGTGCGCGGACCAGAACCTCCAGTGCGGCCAGGCGGGCGACGGCTGCGGCGGCGTGATCGACTGCGGGACGTGCGCAGAGGGCGCCTGCGGCGCGGGCGGCTTCAGCCGGTGCGCGACCGTCATTCGCTGAGCGACTTCGTGCCACATCGGTCGGAGCTCGCGCCGTTCCGGGGGGCGCCGGGAAGCTTGCAGTCCGCAGGTCCCCCCGATCGCGCCGCAGCGTGCGCTTCGTCTTGGCGGCCGAGCATCGACGAGGCGCGCGACGCGGCCGCCCTCGCGGACCACGCGCACGCGCTGAAGAGTAGCAGCCGGTCGGTGGGCGCCGTGGCCGTGACGGTCGCGTGCGAGCGGCTGGAGCACCTCGGCCGGGGCGGCACGACGGACGGCGCCGTCGAGCTCCTCGGGGCCCTCGACGCGGCCCTCGCGAAGGCGATCCCGGCGCTACACGACGCGAGCGCCGCGCAGCCCGTGCAGGCCAGCGCTTAGTCAAGAGGCGTCGCCGACCAGGCGCCGATCAGTTCGGGTCGTAGGTGCCGAGCGCCTCGTTCGCCTTGAACTTCACGTCGCGGGCGGTGGCGTCGGCGTCGTCGGCGTCCTGGCAGCGCGCGAGGATCTGCACGAGCGCGTCGCGGGCCACGCGGAGCTCGTTGACGAGCCAGAGCACGTCGCCCGTGGTCTCCGTCTTCGCGCGGGCGTGGACCTCTTCGATCGCGCGCAGGCGCCACTCGATCTTCGTGCCGCGGCTCAGCGCCTTGCCCTCTCCGAAGCAGTCGGGGCACGCCTCCGGCGGGCCGCCGCGCGTCACCTCGCCGGCTCCGTAACAGGTCTGGCACGTCCTCTCGGGGCTCTTCTGCATGGCGCCCAGAATAGCGCCGCGCGGGCGGCTAGGGCCGCGCGTCGAGGATCACGAGGTCCAGGGCCTGGAGGTACGCGGGGTCGGCGAGGAGTTCGATCGCGCGGATCATCCCGTCTTCCACCGTGAAGCGGATGACGACGCGGAGCGTGTCGTGCTGCACCCACACCGCGGCCGCCGCGCCGTCGACGAGCGCCACCTGCGCGGCGCGCGCGCGCTTCGAGAACGTGTTGGCGACGTCGTTCGCGCCGCGCACCGTCCTCGTCACGGCCGGCCCTTGCGCGCCGGGCGTGCGGTTGCGGAGGGCGATCGCCGCCTCGTCGGCGCGCAGCACGACCTCCGGATCGAGGAGCGCGAGCAGCGCCTGGAAGTCGCCCTCGCGCGCCGCCGTCAGGAAGGCGGTCACGACCTCCCGCTGCCGGACCCGCCCGGCCTCCGGGGGCTCCGCGCCGCGGATCCTCCGGCGCGCACGGCTCGCGAGCTGCCGCGTGGCGGCGAGCGTTCGCCCGAGGATGGCCGCGATGTCCTCGAACGACACGCCGAACAGATCGTGCAGCACGAACGCGACGCGCTCGGCCGGCGCGAGCGCGTCGAGGACGACCGCGAGGGCCGGCCCGATCGAGTCGGCCAGGAGGAGCTCGCGCTCCGCGTCGGGCGCTTCGTCCGGCGCCGCGCCCTCGTCGCCCGCCTCCTCGTCGAGCGGGACCTCGGGCCGCGCCTTGCGGGCGCGCAGCGTGTCGAGGCACACGCGCGCGACCACGGTCGTCAGCCAGCCGCCGAGGTTGTCGATCTCGCTCCCGCCGGTGCGGCTGAGGCGCAGCCACACCTCCTGGACGGCGTCGTCCGCCTCGGCCGGCGACCCGAGCATCCTGTGCGCCACGGCGCGAAGGCGCGCCCTGTGGGCCCCGAACTTCTCCGCCCAGAATTTTTCTTCGTCCATCGGTCACGTCCTCTCGGTGCGGTCCGTCATGCCCATGACGCGCCGGAAGGTCCGGACGTGACGCAAAAGAGTCGATGCGACGGCATCGCACAAGAAAGGACGACCGCCATGCAAGCACGAATCAAGAACCCCGCGATGATCCTCCCCGAGGCGATGCCCGCCATCCAGGCTCTGGTGGGCGTGACCCACAAGGCCGACCTGCCGCCGAAGACGCTCGGCCTCGTGCACCTGCGCGCCAGCCAGATCAACGGCTGCAGCATGTGCGTCGACATGGGCGTGCGCCAGGCGTCGCGGGGCGGCGAATCGGCCGAGCGCCTCGGCGCGGTCGCGGCGTGGCGCGACGCGCCGTACTTCAGCGACGCCGAGCGCGCCGCCCTCGCCCTCAGCGAGGCCATGACGCGGCTGAGCGACCGCGCCGACCCGGTGCCGGACGAGATCTGGAAGGAGGCCGCGCGCCACTACGACGAGAAGGCGCTCTCGGCGCTGGTCCTCTGGATATCCCCTCACGAACCTCTTCAACCGCCTCAACGTGACGACCCGCCAGGTGGCGGGAGAGGCGAAGTGGTAGCAGCCGCCGCCCGCGGCGTTCGACCCGGGGAGCCGTTCAAGAGGAGCGCGGCGATCGCGAGCACGACGCCCGCCGCGAGCCCTCCGGCGGCCACCGCGAGGACGGCGGAGTGAGCCGACGTGCCTCTGGCCGTCGGAGGGATCGTCGAGCGCCGGACCGTGGGCTGGGCGACGACCGCCGCCGGGTCCCGGGGCACGGCGGCGGGGAGGGCGAGGCGCGTCTCGTCCTCTCGTTCGTCGTCGTCCTCCTCTTGCTGCCCGGTCCGGATCGACTCGCCGGCCGCCGCCAGGGCGTCGCGCATGGTGGTCGCGTCCGGCCAGCGGTCGGCCTTCCGGAACGCGAGCGCGCGATTGACGACCCGGCAGAGCGCGGCGGGCGTTCCGGGCAGCGCCTTCTCGAGCTTGGGCGCGGTCTCCGTCGCGGAGCGGACGAGGACCTCGTGCACGGTGCGGCCCTGGTGGACGTGCGCGCCCGTCAGCAAGGAGAACGCCGTCGCGCCCACGGCCCAGAGAATTGGAGAGCGCGTCGACCTCGCCCGGGCGACCGAGCACCTGCTCCGGCGGCATGAAGGCGGGCGTGCCGAAGACGACGCCCGTGCGCGTCTGGCTTGGCGAGCCCTCGCGGAGGCGGGCGACCCCGAAGTCGAGCACCTTCAGCTTCCCGTCACCGGTGACGAACAGGTTCTCCGGTTTGAGGTCACGATGCACGATGCCCTTGGCGTGCGCTGCCGCGAGCACATCGAGCAGGTCCGTCAGCAAGCGAACGACCTCGCGCGCGCCCAGGCGACCGCCGCTGCGCCGCCAGCGGGCCTCGAGCGTCTCGCCTTCGAGGAGCTCCATCACGATGAAGACGGTCCCATCGTCGGCCGTGTCGTCGTCCAGGACGCGGACCGTCCCCGCGTGTCCGACGCTGTTCGCCGCGTAACCTTCGCGCAGGAAGCGGGCGCGTAGGGAGTGGTCGATCGAGAGCTGGGGATGAAGGATCTTCACCGCCACGCGGTTCGCGTTCCGGAGATGCGTGGCCGCGTACACGGCGGCCGTCGCGCCGACACCGAGCAAGCGGTCGAGGCGATATTTTTCGCGCAGGACGATACCGATGCGCGAGGCGTGGCGAGCCGCGATCTCTTCGTCCGTCGGCATCCCTCTGGCCCTCTCCCGGAACGTCGCCGCGCAGGGCAGCACGCGCGCAGCAAGCGCGATGCTACTCGATCCTTTCGGGCGCGCAGTCCCTCATCGTGCGGCTCGCCGCGCTCGCCATCCCGCTCGGGGTTGCCTTCCAGGCAACGGACCCGTTCGCCCCGGCTCGCTCGACGTGCGCCTTCCCCCTCAGGCCGCGAGCAGCCGGAGCGCGGCCTCGACCACGGGCAGCGTGCCGGCGCCGAGCAGCACCTCGCACGCGACGCCCTTTGGCCCGTACTCGCGCGCGACGCTCTCTGCGAACGCGAGCAGCGCGGGGATGGCCGCGGCGTCGCCCGATTTGCCGAGCTGCCCGTCGACGGCCACGTGCACGACGCGCCCGCCGGCCTGCGCGAGCAGCGCGCGCGTGGCGTGACGGGTCGCGACGCAGATGCGCCCGAGGCGTCGCTCGAGCGCCTGGGACCACTCGGCCTCCGCGGCCTCCGCGACGTGCTCGGGCCCCGCGCCGGCGAGCGCGCTCACGGTCACGACGGCGTCGAGGACGATCCGCGCGGCCGAGACCCCGTCGAAGAACGCCTCGAGATCGCGATCGAGGTCCCGCCCCAGGTGCAGCGCCGTCGCGCCGGGAACCGGCGGCAGCGCCGCGCACGTGCCCTCGGGCCAGGCGAGCCCGAAGACGCGCCCGCCGGAGTCGAGCCACCGGCGCGCGAGCGCGGCGCCCACCGCGACGTCGATCCCGACGATCGCGACGGTGCGCGGGTGCGCTGGGGTGCCGGCGGCGGCCATGGCGCCTTCAGGGGAGGGGCGCCGCGCCGAGCCGGACGCACTGGCCCGTGAGCCCCACGCTGCGCTCGCCGAGGAAGAAGAGCGCGGCGCCGGCGACCTGGCGCGCGGCGCCGGGGCGATTCGCCTCCGCCGGCGCGGCGAAGACCAGGTTCACCGCGATGCCGTCAGCGGCGTGATCGCGGGCGACCCGCCGCGTGAGCCCCTCGAGCCCGGCGGTTGCGGCGGCGCCGCATGCGCTCGAGGGCGAGCTCCCCGTCGAAGCCCCCACGTTCACGATGCGGCCTCGAGTCTTGTTGCGCAGGAAGTCGCGCACGGCCCTGCGCATGGTCAGGAACGGGCTGGTCAGGCGGGTGCGCACGACATCGTCCCATTCTTCCGAATCCAGCGACGACTTCGAGTCGTCGCTGATTTCGGGTGCAGCGTGGATGAGCGCGTGGACCTCCCCAAAGCGGTGCGCGGCGGCGTCGAAGAGGGCGTCGACGCCGGCCTGCGTGCCGATATCGGCTCGAAGGCAGAGCGGCTCGATTCCGGACGAGCGCGCGGCCCGCTCCGCCAGCGCGCGGTCCCCGGCGCCCGCGTCGAGAAAGGCCACCGCGGCGCCGCGCGCGGCCGTGTCGAGGACGATGGCCTCGCGCACGGCGCTCGCCGCGCCCGCGACGACGACGACTCGCCGTCCCAGATCTCGTTGGGGAGTGTTGTGCGACATGGGCAAACCTCGTGGGCTCGAAATGCGATATCGATACTTAGCAGTTCGCGCAATCGTGTCTCCATAGTCATTTCCAAAAGAACGCGACGCGCGAACGTCTTTGCACTCGTTCGCAGTCTTCGCGGTCTTTGCACTCGGCGCGCCAGTGCGGCCCCGGGTCGCGCGCGAAGCGCAACGGAAACCTTCTGGAGGATAGTCTGCAACCATCCTGGTCGCTGCAGCCTCGCCGTCTCCCACGTCTCGCACGTCTCGCCCCTTTCGATGGCTCACCGGGGACGATTGGAGGTTCGAGCCGGGCGGCGCGCTGATCCGCCTCCTCGTCGTCGCCGGGGCGCTCGCGCTGGGGGTCGCGACGGGCAACCTGGTCCCGGCGGCGCTGGTGGCGGGCGGCGCCTTCCTCGTGGGGTTCGGGGCGGGCCTCGACCTCTTCGAGGCGCAGCCCTTGCGCCTCGCGGTCGTCAGCCTGCTCAGCGGCGCCTCCGCGATGCTCGGCTCGATGGCCGCCGCGCACGGCGTCGTCTCCGTCGCGCTGGCCGCGGCCCTGGGCGCCTTGTGCGGCGCCGCGGCGTCGCAGGACGCGGGCCGCGCGTGGATCGCGCTCCAGTGCGCGCTCGCGGGCGTCGTGGCGACCAGCTACCCGGCCGCGCTCGTCGGGGCGGCGTCGCGCGCGCAGTTCATCATCATCGGGGGCTTCTCGCAGGCCATCGTGCTCTCCATCGCGCGGATGGTGCGGCGTCGCGCGCCCGTGCCCGATCCGCCCCGCCCGACGCTCGCGCCGCGGTACGCGCTCCACCTGGCGACCGGCCTCGCCCTCGCGACCTTCCTCGAGCGCGCGTTCCACGTGCGGAACGGGTATTGGGTCCCGATGACGACCCTGCTGGTCCTCCGCCCGGGCACGCGGCAGACGATGCGCCGCGCGATTCTCGCGCACCGCGGGCACCCTTGCGGGGGCGGCCCTCCTGCCGGCGGTGCTCCTCGAGTGGCACCCGTCGCGCGCGGCCGTCGCCGCCATCGTCGTCGCCGCGGCGGGCGGCTCGTACGTCTTCCAGCGGGCGCGGTACGTCCTCTTCTCGGTGTGCATCACCGTCTATGCGGTGGCGCTGCTCGCCTTCGTCGGCCAGGCCGAGCGGGCGGTCGCGATCTCGCGCATCGTGGCCACGCTGCTCGGCGCGACGATCGGCCTCGGGGTGCAGCTCGTCGATGAAATCGTGGGGATCGTCGAGCGGGGCGGCTGAGCCCTACCCCCTCGCCCCACCCCTCGCCCCACCCCTCGCCCCACCCCTCGCCCCACCCCTCGCCCCACCCCTCGCCCCACCCCTCGCCCCACCCCTCGCCCCACCCCTCGCGGCCGCCGCCGCCGCGAGCAGCTCGTCGAGCGCGGCCTCGTCGGCCATGGCCCCGGCCTGCACCGCGCGCCGGCGCGGGACGCCCATGAGGAGCCGCTTCACCGGCACCTCGAGCTTCTTGCCGTT
The DNA here is from genome assembly GCA_963797395.1 of uncultured delta proteobacterium. Taxonomy (GTDB): domain Bacteria; phylum Myxococcota_A; class Polyangia; order Polyangiales; family Polyangiaceae; genus Palsa-1150. The sequence continues at coordinate 460,877 of CAWCPA010000003.1, read as the reverse complement.
GAGCGTGCGCGGAATGGCGCGCACCGCGACGACCCGGTCGGGTACGTGGCGCGGCGAGAGGCCCGCGCGGACCGCGTCGCGGATGCGCTGCACGAGGGCGTCGGTCGGCGAATGGCCCTCCGCGAGCACCACGAACAGCCACATCTCGTCTTCTCGCGTGAGGGCGCCCGTGTCGACGACGAGGCTGTCGGCGACCTCGGGCAGCGCCTCCACGACGCGATAGAGCTCCGCGGTCCCCATGCGCACGCCGCCGCGGTTGAGCGTCGCGTCGGAGCGGCCGTAGATCACCGCGCCGCCCTCCGGGGTGAACTCCACGAAATCGCCGTGCCGCCAGATGCCCGGGTAGTCGGCGAAGTACGTGTCGCGCAGCCGCTCGCCGGTCACGTCGCCGACGAAGGAAATCGGCATCGAGGGCATCGGCTCGGTGATCACGAGCTCCCCCACCTCGCCGATCACGGGATGTCCCTGCTCGTCGAACGCCTGGGCCGCGACGCCGAGGCCCGAGCACTGGAGCTGCCCAGCGCGGACCGGCAGGAGCGGGCTGCCGGTGAGGAAGCCGGTGCACACGTCCGTGCCGCCGCTGACCGAGGCGAGCCAGACGTCGCTCTTCACATGCTGGTACACCCAGGCGAAGCCGGAGACGGGGAGCGGCGCGCCGGTGGATGCGATGGCGCGGAGCGCGGAGAGGTCGAAGCTGCGGCCGGGAGAGAGGCCGCGCTTCTCGCACGCGACGAGGAAGGGCGCGCTCGTGCCGAAGTAGGTGATGCGATTGGCCGAGGCGTACCGGAAGAGGGCTTCGGCGTCGGGATGGGCGGGGTGCCCGTCGTAGAGGGACACGGTGGCGCCGACGAGCAGGCCGCCGACCAGGTAGTTCCACATCATCCAGCCCGTCGTCGAGAACCAGAAGAAGCGGCTCTCGCTCCCCAGATTGCCGTGGAGCGCGAGGGATTTCAGGTGCTCGAGCAAGATGCCGCCGTGGCCGTGCACGATGCCCTTGGGGAGGCCGGTCGTGCCGGACGAGAAGAGGATCCACAGCGGGTGGTCGAAGGGGCACGGCGTGAACGCGAGCGGCGCGTGCTCGGCGCACAGGGTCGCGTACGAGAGGGCCGGCGCGGCGGGCGGCGCCCCGAGCCGCGGCACGACCACGGTCGCGACGAGCGACGGCAGCGCCCCCGAGACGAGCGCGAGCTCGGCCCGCCGGTCGAACACCTTGCCCCCGTAGCGATAGCCGTCGACGGCGATGAGCACCTTCGGCGAGGTCTGGCGGAAGCGGTCGAGCATCGCCTCGGGGCCGAACTCGGGCGAGCAGCAGGTCCAGGTGGCGCCGAGGCTGGCCGCGGCGAGAAAGCACACGAGCGCCTCGACGCCGTTCGGCAGCACCGCGGCCAGCGTGTCGCCCGGCCCGACGCCGAGCCGCGCCAGCCCGTGCCGCGCGCGCGCCACGGCGTCGCGCAGGTCGTCCCACGTGAGGACCTGGGGCGGGTCGGTCTCGCAGCGGGCGATGACCGCGATTCCCGGACCGGCGTTGCGGAGCGCGTGCTCCGCGTAGTTCAGCGTCGAGCCGGGAAAGAACCGGGCGCCCGGCATGCGGCGGTCGCCGAGGACGTCGTACGGCGGCACGTGGAAGCGGACCGAGAAGTACTGCGCGATGGTGTCCCAGAAGCGCGGGAGCTCGGCCACCGACCAGGCGTGCAGCGCCGCGTAGTCGTCGAAGCGGAGGCCCTCCTCGCGCTCGAGCCAGCGCAGGTACTGGCCCATCGCGGTGGTGTCGCGCGCGTCGGCGGTCGGGGACCAGAGGACGGTGCCGGGTTCGGTCACGGGCATCGGGGCGACCCGGCCGCGGCGAGGACGAACTGTCGGCCCGAGAGGGACATACGGTCCACTCAACGTAGCATTCGTGGCATCATCGCCCGCACCGATGGCGTCCAAGAAAGCCAAGAAGACCGCGCCCGCGAAGAAGGCCAAGAAGACAGCGAAGAAGGCCGCGCCGGCGAAGAAGGCCCCCTCGAAGAAGGCCGCCGCCAAGAGGGCTGACTACGGCGCGCCCATCGAGGCGTACATCGCGAAGCAGCCGCCGGTACAGCGCGCGATCCTCGAGGCGCTTCGCGGCCTCGTCCGCGAGACGCTCCCCCAGGCCACCGGCGTCCTCAAGTGGGGAATGCCCAACTTCTCGCTCCCCGGCGGCATGGTCTGCGCGTTCACCGCGTTCAAGTCGCACGTGAACTTCATCGTCTCCGGTCCGGCCGAGATCTTCGCCGACCCCGACGGCCTCCTCGAAGGCGAGGGAACGACCGGCAAGCACCTCAAGGTGCGCTCGCTCGACGAGCTCCCGCGCGACGCCGTCATCCGCTGGCTGGAGGCCGCGGCCGAGAACGCCCTCGGCCGGGGCTGAGCCTCAGCCCGCCGCCTCGGCGCGAATGCCCGCCAGGTCGCGCGCGACCTGCTCGACGACCTCCCGCAGCTCGAGCGCGTCCAGCCAGCGCGCGGGCAGGGCGCCCGCCCCGAGGAGCGCGCCGAGCACCTGGCCCGCGAGCGAACCGGTGCTGTCGCTGTCGCCGCCGTGGTCGACGGCGAGCCGCACGCCCGACTGCCCTCGAGCGGGGCGCTCGCCTTCGCGATCGCGTCGAGGAGCGGGAGCCCGTCGCACAGGCACGCGATGAGCAGCGCGAAGAAGCCGCCGGCCAGGTACCCGGACGGGTGACCGTGCGTGAGCCGCGAGACGTCGACGCCGAGATCGAACGCCGCGCGGTCCGCGTCGCCCGCGAGGGCCGGGCGCACGACGCCGGCGGGCGCGACGCGCATCACGGTGCCGCAGCCCTTCGAGTCATTGTCGGCGAAGTCGCCGAGCCGCGTGGCCCCGGCCAGGGCCGAGAGGCAGGTCATGCCGGGTGCACGTCGCTCGCGGAGGCCGGGATGCTCCACGAGCCCGCCTCGAGGCTGCTCCGCGCGCGCCCGATCGGCTCGACCCGGGCGCGCGCCGGCGCCCTGCGTCCAGAGCCAGCGCAGGTAGGCGTCGTGCACGAGGGGCACGGCGCGCTCGATGCGGCCGCCGCGGCGGCGGCGCCACGCCTCGACGAGCCCCTCGGCGGTGAAGAGGGTCATCTGCGTGTCGTCGGTGAATGCGCCGGCGCGCCCGAAGGCCACGGCGTACTCGACAGGAACTCGACGGGCGCGCCGAGCGCGTCCCCCACCGCGCCTCCCAGAAGGCAGCCGAGGACCCTCTCTTCGTCTCCGGGCATGGCAGCGGACTACCGCACGCGCGGCTCAGTGACCATCCACGAACGTTCGCACCGTCTCGAAGAAGAGCTCCTCCTGCTCGTCGTGGATCAGGTGCCCCCCGGGCAGCGTGACGCGCTCGGCGCCGGGGATGGCGCTCGCGATCTCGTCGGACAGGTGAGGGGGCGTGCAGAAGTCGGTGTCGCCGCCGACGACGAGCGTGGGCCGGCGGATCTTCTCCGAGCCGTCCGAGCGCGTCGTGCGCCATGATCATGTCGATGCGCTCGAGGGCAATCTCGCGATCTGCGGGCGATTTGGGGGCCGCGGCGTGCGTCGTCCGGCCGGTGCCCCGCTGGTCGGGCACGACCACGAAGTGGCCCTTCGCGAAGCGGCCCGGGTGCGAGCCCCAGCTCGTGCCGACGCCTCCGAGGCCCGTGATGAGCACCACCGGCGGCGCTCCGCGCTCGCCGTGGAGCTCGTAGTAAAGAGAAATGCCCTGCGTCTCCAGGGTAGCCATGGGAACGGAACTCTCCTCGCCGCGCGCTTGACCGGGCGGCCCGCCGCGCGCATCATTAGGCCGTCGAATTGTTCGACAGTCTAAGTAATAGGTCGCGCATGTCAAGCAGCCGCATGGATCGCTACGTCCCGCTCGTGCGGGAGTTCGCCGCCCGCGTCGTGCTCTTCCACGAGGCCGTGGGCGAGATCGCCGGGTTGCACGTGACCGACGTGAGGGTGCTCCGCATGCTCGGCGAGGAGTCGTTGACCGCGGGCCAGCTCGCCGAGCGCACGGGGCTCACCCCGGCGTCGGTGACGGCGCTCGTCGATTGACTCGCCGGGGCGGGCTACGTCACCCGCGAGCGCGACGACGCCGACCGCCGCCGCGTCACCGTGCGCGTGGTGCGCGCGAAGGTGAAGAAGATCGACAAACTCTACGAGGCCTACGGCGCCGACATGGCGCGCCAGCTCGCGCGGTACCAGGCCGACGAGTTCGCGCTCATCGAGGCCTTCCTCGCCAGGACCACCGAGCTCCTCGCGGAGCACACCGCGCGCCTCCGGCTCAGCGAGCGCGGCCCAGCTTGATCGCGTCCTCGGGGCACGCGGTCACGCACTTCCCGCAACCCTGGCAGGCCGACGCGCGGGGCGTGTAGGCCGTCTTCCGGCCGTGCACGAGGCTCTTCACCTTCCCGAGCACGCCGAGCGCGGCGAAGTCGGCGTCATCGATGCGGCGCACCTCGAACACGTCGTACGGGCACACCTCGACGCAGTCGCCCTTCGCCTCGCACCGCGACCGATCGATGATCGGCGCCATCTCTCCGGGCTCGAACCGGCACTCACCGGCCTCGTTTCCAACCGCGTCAGCCATCGACGAACTCCGATGCCGCCGGGACAAACACCGTTCCGAGCGAGAGAAGTTCACAGGGAGGGGAGGAGCGAAAGGCTCCCTCCTCAGGAAGCTGTGGATGTGCTGCTCGGTGCATGCGGGCTGCACCTGCAGGGGGCCGCCCGCGTGTCAGGATCGCTGGGCCGCCGCGGCGATCTTGCGGCTCGAGAGGCGATCCTGCGCGCGGCGCTTGGCGGCCACTTCGTCTCGCAGCCGTTCGAAGTCCCTCTGGAGGTCGGCGAGCTCGTCGTCGCTCATCGACTCGAGGCCGAGGAGGGCGTTGCGCGCGCTCTTGTTGGCGCGAATGAGCTCGTCGAGCTTGAGGTGCATCGCGTGCGCGTCGCGGTTCTGGGTGTTCTGGATCAGGAACACCATCAGGAACGTGACGATCGTGGTGCCCGTGTTGATCACCAGCTGCCACGTGTCGGAAAAGTGGAAGATGGGGCCCGAGATGCCCCACGCGGCGACGACCAGAACGGCGAGCAAGAAGGCGCGCGGCCGGCCGACCCTCTCGGCCGTCGCGTGCGCGAAGCGCCGGAACCAGGTCTCGAACATCGTTCTCCTGCACGATCGCGAGCAAGGTCCGAGCCAGCCCAGGCACAGGGGGCACGGCCTTCGCAGCCCGAGGCGCGGATGAACCGGCCGGGGCGCGTCCTCCTCGTGGCGGTTCTGGGGTCCACGATGGCGTTCCTCGAAGGGACGGCCGTGAACGTCGCGCTTCCGGCGCTCCAGGCGGCGCTCGGCGCGACCTCCGCGCAGGTGCAGTGGGTCGTCGAGGCCTACTCGCTCTTCCTCGCCGCGCTCGTCCTCGTGGGCGGGGCGCTCGGGGACCGGCTGGGGCGCAAGCGGGTGTTCCTCGCCGGGACGGTGCTCTTCGCGGTCGCGTCGAGCGTCTGCGGGGCGGCGTCGGGCCCCGCGCTGCTGATTGGCGCGCGGGCGGTGCAGGGCGTCGGCGGAGCGCTCCTCGTGCCCGGGAGCCTCGCGCTCATCACCACGGCGTTCCCCCGAGACGAGGAGCGCGGCGTCGCGATCGGCCGCTGGTCGTCGGCGAGCGCGGTGACGGCCTCCGTGGGGCCGGTCCTCGGTGGGTGGCTCGCGACGCACGCGTCGTGGCGGTGGGTCTTCTTCCTGAACGTGCCCGCCGCGCTCGCCGTGCTCGCGCTGTCGAAGGGCATCCCCGAGTCGCGCGACGACGAGCAGGCCGGCCCGCTCGACATCGCGGGCGCGGCGCTCGCGGTGTTCGGGCTCGGCGGGGTCGTCTACGCCCTGCTCGACCCGGCGAGCGCCGACGGGCTGGCGCGCCCGCGCGTGCTCGCGCCGCTCGTGGGCGGCCTGGCGGCGCTCGGCGCGTTCGTCTTCGTCGAGTCGCGCGCCGCGGCGCCGATGATGCCGCTCGGCCTCTTCCGCTCGCGCGACTTCTCCGTCGCCAACGCGCTGACGCTCCTCCTCTACGGAGCGTTCGGCGGCGCGCTGTTCTTCCTGCCGTTCGAGCTCGTCCAGGTCCGGCGCTTCTCGAGCGCCGCCGCGGGCGCGGCGCTGCTGCCGCTGGCGCTCCTCATCGCGGCGCTGAGCCCCTGGGCCGGGCGCCTCTGCGCCCGCCGCGGCCCCCGGATCCCCCTCGGGGCCGGGCCCATCGTGTGCGCCGCGGGCTTCGCGCTCCTCGCCGCAGAGGCGCCGGGCTGGGGGCCCCTCCTCGCGGCGCTCGTCCTGCTCGGCGTGGGGATGGGGCTCGTGGTCGCGCCGCTGACCACCGTGGTCATGGGCGCGGTCGAAGGGCGGCACGCGGGCATCGCCTCCGGCGTGAACAACTCCGTCTCTCGCGCCGCGGGGCTCCTCGCGATCGCGGGCCTGGGGGTCGCGCTGGCCGCCCGCTTCCACCGCGAGCTCGACGCGCGGCTCGCGCACGTGCCCCTCTCCGCGGACGCCGCGGTGGTGGTCGCGTCGCAGCGCGCCCGGCTCGCCGGCGCGGACCTCTCGGCGCTCGACCCGCCCTCGCGCGGCGTCGTGGGCGCGGCGTTCGACGGCGCGTTCGCGGCCGGCTTCCGCGAGACGATGCTCGTCTGCGCGGGCCTCGCCGTGCTCGCCGGGCTCTCGTCGCTCGGGCTCCGCGGCGGCTCCCAGACCAGGGCAAAGCTGGAGCTGGCCGTCCCGAAGGAACGACGGTCGCGCTAGTCTCCCGGCGTGGCGTCGTCCGTCTGGCTCGCGTTCGAGCTCGTCGTCCTCTACGCAGGCGTCCCGCTCGCCATGCTCGCGCGCGTCGTGCCGCGCGTGCCGATCCTCGTCCTCCTCGTGGCCGCCGGCGCGTGCGCCTGGGCGCTCGTCCGCGACCCCACCTTCGACACGCGGCAGCTCTGGAACGCGGCCGGCGCCTGGGCGCACGCGCGCGGCATGCTGCTCGAGTTCGGGGCGCTGGCGGCGTTGCTCGTCGCGGTCGTCGCCTGGCGCGCGCCCGACCAGCTCTTCGACCTCGTGTCGGCGCAGCCGCGGCTCTGGGCGCTCGTGATGGTCCTCTACCCGGTGCTCTCGGTGTACCCGCAGGAGATCATCTACCGCGCGTTCTTCGCCCACCGCTACGCCGCCCTGCTGCCGCACGAGGGGGCGCGCGTCGTGGCCGGCGCGGCGCTCTTCGCGCTCGGGCACGTGTTCTTCCCCCGCCCGTGGATCGCGATGAGCCTCACCTTCGTCGGCGGCCTCCTCTTCGCGTACCACTACGAGGCGAGCGGCTCGCTGCTCCTCGCGTCGATCGAGCACGCCCTCTTCGGGCAGCTCCTCTTCACGATCGGGCTCGGGCGGTACTTCTACTCCGGGTCCGGGCGCCGTCGCCGGGTCGGCATGCAGTTCACTTGATGATCTGCGTGCAGTAGCCGCCGATGCACTGCAGCGACGTGTCGCAGCACGTGTGGCCCGACGCGCAGGTCTCGTCGGCGTTCGAGCAGCGCGGCTGCGGCGCGCCGCAGGTGCCGTTCGTGCAGAAGCCGCCGCAGCAGTCGACGCCCGAGGAGCACGACGCCCCGTCGGCGTGGCACGGGTCGAGGGCGGTGAAGGCCCGGTGGTTGCCGGTGCCGTTCTCCTGGCCGGTCACGTAGAACGCCGGGTGGCTCGGGTCGACCGTGTAGTGGCCGTTCGACGACACGTCGACCGCGGTGCCCCAGAGCTGCCGCTCGAGGCCCTGGTTGCCGTAGTGCCGGTACGAGTCGAAGAAGATCCAGAAGTACCCGCCCGCCGCCACCGGCGACACGGTCGGGTAGAAGTTGTGGTGGAGCTCGTCGGTGGCGCCGTACGGCAGGTACGTCGTGTTCGAGGTCGCGTTCGCGGCCGACGAGAAGCCCACGGCCTCGCCGAGGAGGGTCGCCTTGTCGCTCGCGAGATTGAGGATGTAGAGGTCGCTGGTGGCCGTGGCGATCGCGCCGCCGAGGCCGAGGCCGAGGCCGCCGCCCGAGAAGTCGGTCTGGTTGCCGATTGAGAAGACGACGCCGCCGTTGTCGGGCAGAAAGAACGGCCAGCCCGGGTACGTGCTCGCGTCGCCGACCTGGAAGACCTTCTTGTAGTTGCTCGCGGCGCGGCCCTTCATGTCGAAGCTCATCGTGGCGAGCCCCTGGCCGTTGCCGTTGCCGATGGCCGTGTCGGTGAACGTGATCATCGAGCTGTCGGGCGAGAACATCGCCATCATCGCGCCCGCCGGCACGTTCGAGTTCGCGACCGCGGCGCCCGTGTCGGTGACGAAGAGGCCCGCGCTCGCGGGCCCCGTGGCGAGCGGCCCGCCGGGGCGCGGGCCGCCCATCCCGCCGTTCGGGTGCGCGTTGCCGATGTAGAGCGACCCGTCGGGCGAGACGCCGACGAAGGTGCCGTTCGGGGCGTCGGCGACGAGCGGCGCGGGGTTGGCGGCGGTGGTCGGCGTGAGCGCGTACGACGCGCCGCTGCCCATGATGCTCGAGAAGAACGGGTCGGCGACCATGCGCGACCCGTCGGCCGAAACGGCGTGGCAGCCGGTGCACCCGCTCTGCCCGAGGAAGAGCTCCACGTTGGAGCCCGGCACGATGCGCAGCACCGCGCCGCCGCCGCCGCCGGCCACGCCGCTCAGCTTCGTCGTGTAGCTGTTGTAGTAAATCGAGCCCTTGAGCGTGGCGGGCGCGATGACGAGCGGCTCGCTGACCGGCCCCGTCACGGTGCCCGACGAGAGCACCGTCAGCGACAGCGTGAACGGGTCCGCCGCGCCCGACGCGTGCGACGACGCCGCCACCCAGACGTTCTGGGGAATGAGGATTTGCCCGGCCGCCGTCGGCGCGAGGCACCCCTTGTACTCGAAGGCCATCGACTTCAGGTGCACGTACACCCACGTAGCGGTCGCCCCGTCCCACATGACGGTCGGCGAGATGAGCCCGCGCGGGAACACGGTGCCCGCGTACGGGTAGAGAAAGCGCATGCTGCCCGCGCTGCCGCCCGCGAGGAGCTGGCTCACCTGCGAGGAGCTCAGGCCGGCGGGCGCGCCCGTCGTGCAGTCGTCGACGAGCGTCGTCGTGAAGGGGATGGTCGGGCCCGCGTCCGCCCCGCCGTCGGCGCCGCTCGAGCCGAACGCGCCGCCGCCGCCGTCCGTGTCGAACGCGCCGCCCGACCCGCCGCTGCCGCTCGAGCCGGGGCCGTCGTCGCCGTTGCCGCTCAAGCCGGACGAATGGTTGGACCCGCAGGCCACCGAGGCCGCCAGCGCGACGCACGGCGCGAACGCGCCGAAAGGGCGAAACCACCGCGCTGTCTTTCGAGCCACGAGCATGCCGCTTCCTCGCAATTGCTATTGTATTTTTCCCGCGTCGCCGGAGCGCCCGCACCCCGAGCCCCCGAGATCGACCCCCTGCAATCGGTACGCGATGGGCGCCCGCGCGCAACGCCCCGCCGTGGCCGACTTTCCAGCCCTCGCGGCCAGCGCCGCAGCGTGGCACAGTTCGGGGTAGCGCATGGGGACTACCGTTACCCCTCCCTCGCTCGGCCCGCTGGCGGGCCGGCCGGCCGAGCGGCACTCGGTCGCCGCGGCGCTGCTCTTCCCGCTCCTCGAGGTCGTGCGGCACATGGGCGTGCCCGCGGAGGACGTGTTCGCGCCCCTTGGCCTCCGCGGCTTCGACGCCGCCGAGCCGTACGCGCGCATCCCGTACGACCTGCACCTCGCGATCATCGCCCGCGCCCGCGCCCTCACCGAGGAGCCGGCGATCGGCATCTTGTGGGGCCTCCAGATGCGCGCGACCGTGTTCGGGCACCTGGGGTTCGCGACCATGAGCGCGGCCACGCTGCGCGACGCGCTCGACATCGCGGTGCGGTTCGCGCCCCTCATGTCGACCGCCGAGGGGCTCCGGCTGCAGGTCGACGGCGGCGTGGCGTCGCTGGTCCTCGAAGAGCCGGAGGAGAGCGCGCCGGTGCTGGACGTCATCACGATGACGCGCCTCGCCGGCCTCTGGCACCTCGGCGAGACGCTCACGGGGCGGGAGCTCAGCGCGGTGACCGAGGTCTCGTTCCCCGAGCCCGCGTATTTCGCGCGCTTCCGGGAGTCTGCGCCGCCCGTGCGCTTCGGCTGCCCCGCCACGCGCGTGCTCATCGACGCGAGGCTGCTCGACCTGCCGCTCGTCACCGCGGATCCCGTGTCCCTCCGGCTCGCGAGCGAGCAGTGCGCGCGGGAGATCGCCGCCGTGGAGACGACGGGCCGCACGGTGCGCGACGTGCGCAAGCAGCTCTGGCGGGAGGACGGGTCGCTCCGCTCGCCCGCCGAGGTCGCGAGGGCGCTGCACGTCTCGCCGCGCACGCTGCGGCGCAAGCTGGAGGGCGAGGGCCGGTCGCTCTCGTCGCTGCTCGACGAGGAGCGGCGCGATCGCGCCACGACCCTCCTGCGCTCGCCCGGCCTCTCGCTGTCGCAGGTCGCGGAGCGCCTCGGCTACGGCAAGGTGCAGAGCTTCGAGCGCGCGTTCCGGCGCTGGACCGGCACGACGCCCGCGGCCTACCGCAAGGGCTGAGCGCGGGTCAGAGCGCGGGCGCGCCGGCCGGCAGCTCGATCTCGCGCGCCGCCTTCGCGACGCGGCGGAGCGCGAGCTTCATCACGGCCGAGGAGCCCGGCACGTACGGCAGCACGCGCATCGCCGCCCGGCGCGACCAGGCCTGGAAGGGGGTGCGCGGCGCGAAGTTCGCGGCCAGGTCGAACGCGATGTCCTGGTTGCGCACCGCGAACGCGCGCATCGCGCCGTCGTAGCGCGCGAACGCGGCGGCCAGGTCGAAGGGGGAGTCGCCCATGCACGCGCCGAGGACGTACGCGCCGACGAGCGCGAGGCTCGTGCCCTGGCCGCTGAGCGGCGATGGGCAGTACGCCGCGTCGCCGACCAGCGCGACGCGGCCGGCGTGGTACCGGTCGAGGCGGATCTGGCAGGTGACGTCGCTGTAGAAGTCGTCGGCGCCCTCCATCGCGTCGAGGAAGCGCGGGAACTCCCAGCCGGCGCCCTCGAACGCGCGCCGCACGAGGGCCTTCTGCGCCGCGACGTCGCGCGCGTCGAAGGTGCCGGGCGGGATTGTGAAGAAGACGCAGACCTTGAGCGTCCGGTTGCCGTCGGCGCTCTTGACGCTGGCGATGCGCCCGATGTCGGAGAAGAGGAGCTGCTCGCGGTCGAGCCCGAGGTCGTTCGGGACGGTGAAGATCGCCATCGCGCTCCCGAGCTCGCGCAGGAACGCGCGCTCCTCCCCGAAGGCGAGCGCCCGGACGCGCGAGTGCACGCCGTCGGCGCCGATGACCGCGTCGAACGCGCGCCGCTCGCCGCTCGCGAACGTCGCGAAGACCTTCTGCGGCGGGCCGTCTTCTCCCGGGCGAGCGATCGGCTCGAGCGCCGCGACGCCGCCGCCGAAGCGGTACGCGACGTTCGCGCGCGTGTGCTCGTAGAGGGCGTTCGCGAGGTCGCCGCGGAGGATCTCGACGTCTTGCGGGTCGATGACGCCGAAGCCGCGCGCCATCTTGCCGAAGCGGCGGCCGCGGGCGTCGACGACCCAGTTGGCGAGCGTGTCGGTCTCGAGCGGCCGGAGCGCCTCGCGGAGCCCCATGCGCTCGACGACGGGGAGGGCCGCGCCGCGGATGTCCACCGCGTAGCCTCCGCGCCGGAGGGAAGGCGCGCGCTCGACGACCGTGACGTCGTACCCGCGCCGGTGAAGCCAGTAAGCGAGCGCCGGACCGGCGACGCTCGCGCCTGAAATGAGCACGCGAAGCCCGGCGTCGACACGATCGTGCGCGGGGAGCGGGGCGTGGACCTCTCGCGCGATCGCATCGTGCTCGCGGCGATCGCCGTCGCGGACGACGAGGGCACCGACGCGCTCACGATGCGCACGCTCGCGCGCGAGCTCGGCGTGGCGACGATGTCGCTGTACCGGCACGTGAAGTCGCGCGACGAGCTCCTCACGATGATGACCGACGCCGCCCTCGCCGAGCAGCCGCCGCCGAAGAAGGGAGCGCGCGGCTGGCGGAAGCAGCTCGAGCTCCTCGCGCGGCAGCAGTGGGAGGGCTACCGGCGGCACCCGTGGCTCGCGCAGTCGCTGTCGATGACGCGCCCGCAGATCCTGCCGAACGGGATGCGCCACACCGAGGCCGTGCTCGAGGCGCTGAAGGAGCGCGGGCTGGGTCCCGCCGCGACCCTGCAGCTTGGCGTGACCTTCCTCGCGTACGTGCGCGGCATGGCGACGTCCCTCGAGTCCGAGGTGCACGCCGAGCAGGACACGGGCCTCAGCAGCGACGAGTGGATGGAGACCCGCAAGTCCGAGATCGAGCCCCTCCTCGGTCAGGTGCCCGTCCTCGCGAGCCTCGCGGACGTCCCTGACGTGCAGATGCACATCGACGCGCTCTTCGAGTGCGGCCTTCGATGCATGCTCGACGGCATCGAGGCTCGCACGCCCGGGTGAGAGGGCGAGGGGCGCATCTCCCACGGGTCACGGGTGCGTCTTTGAGGTCGAGGGGCGCATCCGTGGGCTTCACGGATGCATCTCCCACGGGTCACGGGTGCGTCTTTCGGGTCGAGGGGTGCATCCGTGGGCTTCACGGATGCATCTCCCACGGGTCACGGGTGCGTCTTTCGGGTCGAGGGGTGCATCCGTGGGCTTCACGGATGCATCTCCCACGGGTCAAGGGTGCGCCCTTCCCGCAGAGAGCAACGTCCGTCGAGACGAGTGGGGCTGGCGTTGGCCTTGGGAGATGCGTCTCTCCGCCTGACGGGGCGGCCCTTCGCGCGAGGCGACGTCCGATTAGCCGTGAACGGCCTTCTCGAGGAGCTCACCGAGGGGCGCGAGCCGCGCCGCGAGCTGCGCGTCGAGGCCATGCCTCTGCACGAGGAGCGCAGGGGTGTTGTAGGTGAGCCACACGGCGCCCTCCTCGTCTTGCCAGACGAGCGCCTTCGCCGGAAGGTCGATCGCCACCGTGGGCTTCGCGACCATCAGGGCCGTGCCGCCCTTGGGGTTGCCGAAGATGAGCACGACCGTGGGCGGCATCGCGAGGCCGGCGGAGCGAGCCTCGGCCGCGTGGTCGATGCGGGCGAAGACCTTCACGCCCGCGCCCGCCAGCGCGGCTTCGATTCGCAATATGGCCTCGTCGACCCCTACCGCAAGAGGCAACGTCTTGAAGCCGAGGCCCGTGGTCACGCGCGGGCCGCCCGGCGGCCCGGCGTGCGCGCCCGTCCACTCGGGCGGATCGCTCGCGGGGAAGCTCTCGTCGAGGGTCTCGTCGATCGCGTCGTTGGGCTCGCTGGGTTCGCTCATGGTCGGGTCCTCGGTGGCGCTTCGGGCTCTTGCCCGTCTATGCGTGCTCTTTCGCGCGTGCAAGGCTCGCCGCATCTTCCATAGTTTGCGGCATGAGCCCCTCGCGAACGATCCGAACCTCGTGCTGCATCGTGGGCGGCGGCCCGGCCGGCGCCGTTCTCGGCTTCCTCCTCGCCAGAGCCGGCGTCGACGTCGTGGTGCTCGAGAAGCACGGCGACTTCCTCCGCGACTTCCGGGGCGACACCATCCACGCCTCGACCCTCGAGCTCATGGCCGAGCTGGGCCTCCTCGACGACTTCCTCAAGCTCCAGCACGACGAGATCGACGGCGTGCGCGTGCGGGTCAACGGCCGCGAGTTCACGTTCGGCGACATGAAGCACCTGCCCACGCGCTGCAAATTCGTCGCCCTGATGCCGCAGTGGAACTTCCTCGATTTCATCACCGAGAAGGCCCGGCGCTACCCCACCTTCCACCTCATGATGAAGAGCGAGGTCGTCGATCTCGTCGAGCAGGGCGGCTTCGTGAAGGGCGTCGTGGCGAACACGCCCGAAGGCCCGGTCACCATCGACGCAGACCTCGTCGTGGGCTGCGACGGGCGTCACTCGGTCGTGCGCGAGAAGGCCGGGTTCGTCGCGCAGCAGCTCCCCGCGCCCATCGACGTCCTCTGGCTGCGCATCCCCAAAGACAAGTCGCTCACGGGGCGCGCGCTCGGCTACCTCGAGAGCGGGCGCTTCATGGTCCTGCTCGACCGGACCACGTACTTCCAGTGCGGATACGTGATCCCGAAGGGCGGATACGACGGCGTCCGCGCGGCGGGGCTGCCGGCGTTCCGCGCGTCGATCGTGCGCATGGCGCCCTTTTTGGCGAAGCTCGTCGAGGCCGTGAAGTCCTGGGACGAGGTGAGCCTCCTCAGCGTGACGATCGACCGCCTCACGCGCTGGCACAAGCCCGGCCTCCTCTGCATCGGCGACGCGGCGCACGCGATGTCGCCGGCCGGCGGCGTGGGCATCAACCTCGCCATCCAGGACGCGGTGGCCGCCGCGAACCGGCTCGCCCGCCCGCTCCTCGAGGGGAAGCTGAGCGAGCGGGACCTCGCAGCCGTTCAAGAGCGGCGCATGTGGCCGGTGCGCGTGATCCAGGGCGCCCAGGTCTTCGTCCACCAGCGGTTCGTCAACGCGAACACCGCGTCGCCCGTCCAGGTCCCGTCGTACGTGCCGTGGCTCGCGCACACCTTCCCCGTGCTGCAGCGCATCCCGGCGTACCTCGTCGCGGTCGGGCCGCGCCCCGAGCACGTGCACACCCCCGAAATGGCTAGTACCCCATCGGGTAGCGCGCGAACGCCGAACGAACGAGCGGCTCGAACTCCGCGAGCGGCAACACCGGGTACGCCGGATCGAACGCCGCCTGGTCCCACTCGTCCGTGAACTTCTCGGCGAGCGCGTACCAGGGCTCGGCCTTGTGTCGGTCGCGCAGGGTCGTGCTCTTGCCGAAGTGCCCGTAGTAATGCCGCCCCTGGAAGTCCTGGTGGGTGAGGACGACCTTGTACGCCTCGTCGGAGACGTACGGGCGCAGCATCTCGGCGGCGATGGCGGGATGGTTCGCGATCGAGACGTACTTGCCGATGTCGTGGCACAGCCCGCACAGCACCAGCTCGTCCGATGCGTTGGCGCGCCGCGCGAGCGTCGCCGTCTGGAGCGCGTGGTGGAGCTGGCTGACGCCGAAGCCCGCGTAGAGGGCGTCGAAGCTCCGCAGCATCCCGAGCACGCGGTCGGCGACGCTCGGCTGGATCTCGAGCGTCGCGCGGGCGATCTTCATCCAGTCTTCGCCGTTGCTCACGTCCATGCGGGTGAACGATGCGCGCTCTTCGGTCATGGCGGGTGCCTCCTCGCTCGAGGAGGAGAGTAGCCGCGCGCTCACGCCGCGTCGTGGAAGATGATGCCCAGCGTGTGCCGGTGGCCGCTCCGGACGGAGCTCACGCCGTGGCGGAGGTTCACGCGGTAGACGCCGCGCGCGCCCTGCACGGGGCGCCGGTGGACCGCGAACGCCACGGCGTCGCCCTGCCGGAGCGGCAGCACCATCGGCCGCGACTGCATGCGCGGGCGCTGCTCGGTCATCACGAACTCGCCGCCCGTGAAGTCCCGCTCGGGCGCCGAGAGGAGCAGCGCCACCTGGAGCGGAAAGACGTGCTCGCCGTAGAGGTCCTGGTGCAGGCAGTTGAAGTCGCCCGCCTCGTACTGCAAGAGCAGCGGGGTGGGCCGCTCTTGCCCCGCCGCGCGGCACCGCTCGAGGAAGGCCGCGTGCTCCGCGGGGAACGCCACGTCGACGCCCATCGCCTCGTTCCAGCGGTTCGCGGTCGGCACGAGGCGCGGATAGAAGGCCGCGCGCAGGGCCGCGACGGCGGGCGGCAGCGGGTACGCGAAGTACTTGTACTCTCCGCGCCCGTAGCCGTGGCGCGCCATCACCACGCGCGAGCGAAACGGCTCCTCGGTCGAATAGAGCGCCGCGAGCGCGCGGCACTCGGCGGCCTCGAGGATCGCGGGCACGATGGCGGCGCCCTGCGCGTCGAGCTCCCCGAGCGCGCGCGCCCAGTCGGCGCGCGCCACGCGCTCTTCGAGCCCTTCGAGAGGGGGAGAGGTCGCGGTCGCCAGGGCCACGCCGGCTTGTATAGCGCTCGGGGTGCGTCAGGGCAGGTACTTGCGCACCTGAAGGACGAGCTGGTTCAGGTCCTTCGGGATGTACCCGGCGAGCCCGAGCGACGAGACGATCGACGCGAGCTCTTCGGACGGCTGCGACGAGAAGAGCACGACCGGGCAGCGGTACGATTCGTAGCGCTGCCCGATGGCGAGGAGCGCGTCTCCCCGCAAGCCCGGCATCGACACGTCCATCAGCACGAGGTCGGGCTTCTCCGCGGCCAGCGCCTGCCGGAACATGAACGGGCTGTCGAGCAGCGCGACGTCGTACCCGGCGTTCTCCAGCGCCCAGCGCGCGCTCGCGCGGACGACCGGGCTGTCGTCGACTACCAAGATCTTGCTACGCACGGCGCGACCCCCTCTCCCGAGCGTCGCACCGCGGGTCTGGCCCGTCAAAGCCGCATCGCGGCTCAGTGCGGCATGCTCGGGGGCGGCGGAGTCGGCTTTCAGGACTGCGTCATCGCGGCGAACGAGGCTGCGTCCTCGGTGCCGTACAGCCCGTCGAAGGTGCCTGCCTCGACTCTGCGCCGGGCTGTATGCCCGCGGGGCCCTCGCCTCCGCCGCGCGCGTAGAGGGTGACTACGGTGTCGCCGGAGACACCGAATTGCGACGACGCGATTCCCAACTTCGGCAAGAGACAGCCCACTTGGTCGGCGCCCTGCTCGAAAGGAAGGCACGAGGACACCTCGAGACGACGATTCGTCGTCCGGTGAAGCGCGCGGGACCACGCGTAGGGGAGGCGGAAAGCAGCCGTAAACCGGGCGCTTTCGAGCGCTACCCGCGAGTCGCGGTCTTCAGCGACGCAGCTTGTCGTGGCGGACGTCGTCGCCGCTGATCATGAAGATCACCTGCTCGGCGACGTTCGTCGCATGGTCCGCGATGCGTTCGAGGTACTTCGCCACGCGGATCACGCGGAGGCCCGCCAGGATCTCCTCCGGCACGCTGGACATGTGCGCGGTCGTCTGCGAGATGACGATGGCGCACGAGCTGTCGACCGGGCCGTCGGAGGCGAGCACCCGCTCGGCGGACGTCGTGTCGAAGCGGACGAAGGCGTCCAGCGCGTTGTGGAGCATGTCGCGGGCGGCGGCGGCCATCGAGGCGAGCTCCCCGCCGACGAGGGCCTTCGCGCGGCATCCATCACCCTGGACGGTTCGTTCGGTGATGTTGACCGCCTCGTCGCCGATCCGTTCGAGATCGGTGATGAGCCGTAGCGCCATGGTGACGAACCGAAGATCGTCGGCCACGGGCTGCCGCAGGGCCAGGATGCGGAGGATCATCGAGTGGATCTGGATTTCGTCGCGGTCGATGCGCGCGTCGAGCTCCTGGACCTCGGCGGCGATGGTCTCGTCGCCCTGCATGAAAGCGTCGAACGCCAGGCCGACCACGCGCTCGCAGCGCGCGCCCATGGCGAGCAGCTGCGACTGGAGCTCGCGGAGCTCGGTCTCGAAGTCCCTGCTGCTATGGGCGGACGTGGAGGTGGCCAACGATGGAAGGATGCCACAAAGCGCGCCAAGTCTCGATCTTCGTGAAAACGCTGCGGTTCGCCCCGCTTGGCGCCCGAGTCGCCCCCCTCGCGGCTCAGTCGAGCACGAGCGACGCCAGGCGCCCGAATGTCCAGTCTTCGAGCTCGTGCGCGCGGCCCTTCCAGGCCCGGGCCTCCTCGGGGTGGGCGGCGTGGTAGCAGCGCCACCAGGCCGCCGAGCCCCCCGTGAGGGTGGACCGCGCCTGCCAGGGTTTCTGCAGCATGTAGTGGACGATCTTCACGGAGTTTTCGAGCCGGGCCTTCGCGCCGGGGTGCCCCCGCATGAATTGATAGATGAAGTGGGCGGTGTTGTAGCCGACGGGCAGCCGGTGCTCGATGGGCATGGCGTACCAGTCACTGAAAAAGCGGTTCAAAAACCCCTGATCCCCGCCATCATAGGTTTCCATCGTCCCAATCGCGTCCAACATGCGCGAAAACACCGGGGTCGAGGGCTCGAGGAGCATGACTCCGGAGTTGAAGTGGTCGGGCATGAAGAAGTCGGGGGCGGCGGCGAAGGTTCGTCGCTCGAAGAGGTCGTCGACGTTCCGGACGACGATCGTGTCGGCATCCAGGAGGACGACGCGGTCGAGGCCCCGGAGGTCCCACGCGCGGAGCTTCGTGAAGACGCGCGCGAAGCGCGGGAAGAGGAGCTTGCGGCGGCTCGCGGGGTTCTCGATGGGATCGACCTTGCGCACCTCCCACCCGTGTTTCTCCAGCCAATCGTGAGCCTTGCCGCTCACGTCCGGGGTGACCATGACGACCTTCGGCACCGTCGTCCCGCTCGCGTCGAGCGACTTGCCGAGCGCCTCCACGCCGGGGAGGTAACCGTCGCCGTGGCAGAGCGTCGTCACGTAGGCGTTCTTCATCCGTCGCGAGGGGATTCCTTGCGTCTCGGGGCTTGTCAAGCGCACCTCGGGCCACGAGCCGGACGCGACGGACCGTCTCCCTATGTAACGAGTGAGCGAAAAACGGCGGTGCGATCGACGCGAACGGTTGCGCGCGCCTTCCAAACGCACTAAACAATCTCGGGCGGACTCGAAGACAGTCCGTCGCGGAAACCCCGTGGCCGCCGTCGGCCTCGCGCGTCCTCCAAGGCTTCGGTCACGGAGGCGAGCGACGTCGCATGGTCGTCGCGCACTCACTCACTACGAACTTCGCAGCGGAGCATCGTTTGAGCGAAGCGAATACCGAAGAAAGGCTGTCCGAGGTCGTCAACCCGGCCCCGGCGCAGCCCAGTGTCGCGCTCTCATCCCGCGAGTACGAGGTCATCTCGCTCGCGGCGAAGGGAGCGTCGAACAAGGAAATAGCGCATATGCTCGGCGTCGCTCACGCCACCGTCCGCGTGCTCGTCTCGCGCGCCGCGGCGAAGTGGAAAGTGAAGACGCGCGCCGAGCTCCTCTCCGCCTTCCTGCAGACGCGGCCCAGAACCGAGTGATACCTTCGCGATCCTGTCGTCGGGGGTCGTCGCCGTACGGGAGTACGGCTCCTCGCCCCGCCGACAGCCTCGCTCGGTCTCCCTCGGTTCTGGGCCACGTCTGGGTGGCGCTTGCTTGGGGGCCCATGGATGGGGGTTCCGGCCTTCGGCCGTCACTGATTTGATTGGTTGCGGGCTCCGGCCTTCGGCCGTCGCGAGCGGGCTCCGGCCTTTGGCCGTCGCGGGCGGGCTCCGGCCTTTGGCCGTCGCGGGGGGGGCTCCGGCCTTTGGCCGTCGCGGGGGGCCGTCGGGGGGCTCCGGCCGGGTGGGGTTCGGCCTGCGGCCGTTGCCGGGGGGGAGTGCGGCCCGGGTGCTCGGGCTGTAGCCTGTAGCCTGTAGCCCAGCGGATGGGTCCGGAACTGCTCGGTCTTTGGGTCGGTTGGCGTGGGGGGCGGGGGTTCACTAGACTGCGCCGCGCTCGCTGAGTTGGAAGGACTGGACCCCCGTTGGACTTAGAAACACGCAGGCTCTCGCACCTTCGTGCGCTGGAGGCCGAGAGCATTCACATCCTGCGCGAGGCCGTCGCCGAGTTCGAGAACCCGGTGATGCTGTACTCGATCGGGAAAGACAGCTCCGTGATGCTGCGGCTGGCCGAGAAGGCCTTCGCGCCCGCGCCGTTGCCGTTCCCGCTGATGCACATCGACACGACCTGGAAGTTCCGGGACATGATCGCGCATCGCGACCGCATGGCGAAGGAGGTCGGCGCGCAGCTCATCGTCCACACGAATCAGGACGGGGTCGCGCAGAACATCAACCCCTTCGATCACGGCAGCAACAAGTACACGACGGTCATGAAGACCGACGCGCTCAAGCAGGCGCTGTCGAAGCACGCGTTCGACTGCGCGTTCGGCGGGGCGCGGCGCGACGAGGAGCGGTCGCGCGCGAAGGAGCGCATCTTCTCGTTCCGCGATTGGTTCCACCAGTGGGACCCGAAGAGCCAGCGCCCCGAGCTGTGGTCGCTCTACAACACGCGCATCAACATGGGCGAGAGCGTGCGGGTTTTCCCGCTCTCGAACTGGACCGAGCTCGACGTGTGGCTCTACATCTGGAAAGAGAACATCCCCATCGTGCCGCTCTACTTCGCGAAGTGGCGGCCGGTGGTTTCGCGGCGCGGCACGCTCATCATGGTCGACGACAACCGCATGCGGCTCGAGCCGGACGAGAAGCCCGAGGCGCGGCTCGTGCGGTTTCGCACGCTCGGGTGCTATCCGCTCTCCGGCGCCATCGAATCCGGAGCGACGACGATTCCCGAAATCATCAAAGAGATGCTCCTCACGAAGTACTCCGAGCGTCAGGGTCGCCTCATCGACCACGACGAGGACGCCTCGATGGAGAACAAGAAGCGCGAGGGGTACTTTTGATGACCGCCGAGAAAACCTCCGAGCGCGAGACCATCGCGACCGAGATTGAGGCCTACCTCGGCCGCTACCAGGACAAGGAGCTCCTCCGCTTCGTGGCGGTCGGCTCCGTGGACGACGGCAAGTCGACGCTCATCGGCCGCCTGCTCTTCGACACGGGCTCCGTATACGAAGACCAGCTCGCCGCGGCCCGCAAGGCGAGCCACATGGCGGGGACCGACATCGACCTGTCGCTCATCACCGACGGCCTCGCGGCCGAGCGCGAGCAAGGCATCACGATTGACGTCGCGTACCGGTATTTCACGACCGAGCGCCGCAAGTTCATCATCGCCGACACGCCCGGGCACGTGCAGTACACGCGCAACATGGTCACCGGCGCGTCGACGGCGACGGTCGCGATCATGCTCATCGACGCGCGGCTCGGCGTGCTCCAGCAGAGCCGGCGGCACGCGTACATCGCCTCGCTCCTCGGCATCCCGCACCTCGCGGTCTGCGTGAACAAGATGGACCTCGTCGGGTTCGACCCGGCGATCTTCGAGGCCGTGCGCAAGGAGTTCTCGGCCTTCACCAAGGGCCTCGACTTCGCGAGCGTCACGTTCTTCCCCATCAGCGCGCTGAAGGGCACGAACTGCGTGGGCCGCGGCGCCGACACGCCCTGGTACGACGGGCCGACGGTGCTCGAGTTCCTCGACAAGGTGCCGGTGCGGCTCGATTGCGACGCGGCGCACTTCCGCTACCCCGTGCAGTACGTGGTGCGCCCCAACCTCGATTACCGCGGCTTCGCCGGGCGCGTGGCGTCGGGCGTCGTGCGCAAGGGCGACGCCGTGATGGTGCTCCCCTCGGGCAAGACGAGCCGCGTGAAGGCGATCGACACGTTCGACGGCGAGCGCGAGTTCGCGGCGGTCTCCGAGTCGGTGACGCTGCGCCTCGAAGACGAGATTGACGTGAGCCGGGGCGACATGCTCGTCCACCCGGGCGACGTGCCCCAGGTGAAGCGCACGTTCGAGGCGCAGGTCGTCTGGCTGCACGAGACGCCGCTCGACCCCGGCAAGAGCTACTTCATCAAGCACACGACCCAGACGAGCCGCGTCTCGGTCGAGCGCGTCCAGTTCAAGAAGGACATGGACACGCTGGGCGACCTCCCGGCCGAGACCCTCGGCCTGAACGGAGATTGGCCGCCTCACGCTGACCGCGCACCGGGCGCTCTTCGTCGACGGGTACGCGTCGAACCGGGAGACGGGCTCGTTCATCCTCATCGACTCCATCACGAACGCCACGGTGGCCGCGGGCATGGTCGTCGAGGGCGGCGGCGGGCAGAACCTCGACGCCGTGCTGGCCGACGCCCGCCAGGGCGACTCGGGCGGCACCCGCTCGCAGGTGAGCGCCCGAGAGCGGCGGCAGCGGTTCGGGGTGGCGGGCGGCATCGTGCTCCTGGCGACCCCTCCGGGCTCCTCGGGGCTCGGCTACGCGGTCGAGAGGGCGCTCTTCGACCGCGGCGGCAGCGTCGTCTTGCTGTCGGCGGCCGGCGGCCGGTGGCTGTCGGGGGCGAAGGCCGTGGCCGACGCCGGGCTCCTGGCGATTGTCTCCGTGGAGCCGTCGGCGCTCGAGGAGCAGCGGGTGCGCGTGGCCGACGACCCGCGCTTGCTCGTCGTCGACGCGTCGGGCGAATCGGTCGTCGAGGGGGCCAAGCGGGTGCTCGCCGCGCTGTCGGAGCGCGGCTGGCTGGGCGCGTCGTAAGAGCCGACGCGCACGGGCGCGAGCGAAGGAAAGACTCCCCAGGAGGGTACATCGACACGGGCAAAAGCCAGCCCCGAGGCGAGGCGCCGCGTACTGAGCCCGGCATGAAGACCAAGGTCCACACGAGCGTTCGGGCGTCGAACGGTGTCGAAGAATCATGCGCTAGTTCGTTGTCGCATTCGCCTCGTCGGCCACGGATCCGCCATCGCTCGTGCAGTATCCGCCCCGGGCGTCGTCGGGTCGATTCGTATCAATACTTTTCTCATCGAGACGCGATATTCAGCGCTCTTCAAAGATCGCGAATTCGAACGAGCGATGGAGCTCATGCAGGGCGTGCTGTCCGAGGGGAACCTCGAGCGTTCGCCGCGCGCCGGCGCCGCACCGCCTGCCCGCGATCGAGGGGCTCCGCGCCGTCATGCTCGCGGGCCTCCTCGAGCGGCCTCCGGGGCTCGGCGAGGCGGCCCTCGTCGAGGAGTTTGCGGCTCTGATCATGCGCTACCTGGTTCGGGCGCCTGCGAAGCCGGGCGCCGCGGACGCGACGCGCGCGCGCCGGCCGAGCGGCTCTCTCCGATTTTCGGAGGCAAGTTTCCGAATTCCGGTGACGAACCGGTGAAGAAGGTGACGCGTGGCGGGCGCCGTTGAGCTGGCTTCGTCGTGGAAGTTTCACAATGAGCCCAGCCGCACGCTGTTATAAGCGGTGCTGCCTGCAGAAGTGAGTCATTGGACACTGCTGCGCGCAGTTCGTTCGCGCGCTGAGGGGGCAGCGTCGCCAGTCGGTGACCGTGCGTCCGGGGAAAGCCTGGGCCGCGCCCTGTGGACAAAACTTAGTGATTGTGTCTCGCGCTCACTCGAACGCCTCCTTCAAGTACGGACCGGTCGAGGATTGTTTCGGAGAAGTAGCATCGGACTTCGGTTCGACTGGGTAGAAGTCGCTCATCCGCATGGGCGGGGGCCGTCAGTCGGCCTTCGAGTAGGAGGGAATCAATGGACGTCGCGAACACTGCCGAGAGCGACCGTCCGAGCCGGAAAATGCCGGCCGGAGCACCAGCTCGAGAAGTGGTCGAGCGCGAAGAGGCCCTCCCCGCGAGCGGCATCGCCGCGAGCAAACGCGCGGCCCGTGGGAGCTGGGCTCCCCCGCGTCCGCAGCTCCCGGCACCCAGTCTGCGCCGGCGCCACCTCGAGCCGATTCGGCACTTTGGCCGCCTGTCGGCCCGCTCCACGCCCATGGTGGAGGTGTTCGACGTCCTCCAGCGCTTCGCGGCGACCGAGGTCACCGTCACGTTCGTGGGCGAGACCGGCGCGGGCAAAGACGTGATGGCGCACGTGCTGCATGAGCAGAGCGCGCGCAACGGCGGGCCTTTCGTGGTCTTCGACTGCGGCGCCGTCGCCGCCAACCTCGCCGAGAGCGAGTTGCTCGGGCACGAGCGGGGCGCGTTTACCGGCGCCGTGTCGGCGCACGCCGGCGCGTTCGAGCGAGCGAACGGGGGCACGCTGTTCCTCGACGAGATTGGCGAGCTGCCGCTCGATCTGCAGCCGCGCCTCCTCCGCGCCCTCGAAAGCCGCAAGGTGCGCCGCGTGGGCGGTAAGGCCGAGCGCCGCATCGACGTGCGCGTCATCGCCGCGTCGAACCGCGACCTGCGGGCGGACGTCGCCTCTGGAAAGTTCCGCGAGGACCTCTTCTTCCGGCTCGCCGTCGCCGTCGTCTCCGTGCCGCCCCTCCGCGAGCGCCTCGACGACCTTCCCGAGCTCGTGATGGGCCTCTTGAAGGACCTCGGCCGGAGCGATCTGCGCGTCGCCGACGCGACGTATGCCGCCCTCCGCGCGCATCCGTGGCCCGGCAACGTGCGCGAGTTGAAGAACGTGCTCGCCTGCGCGGTCGCCTTCGTCGACGCGGGCTCCACCGCCCTCGACCCGCACCACCTGAAGCTCCTGCGACCGGCGAACGACGAAGAGTCGTGGCTCGACGGGCTGCCCCTCGGCGGCCAGGCGCTCGAGCGCATCGAGCGCGTCGCCATTCGCCAGACGATGGCGCAGGCCGACGGCAACAAGATGTACGCGGCCCGCGCGCTGGGCATCGCCGTCTCCACGCTCTACGAGAAGCTGAAGAAGTACGGCCTCTGATTGCGCCCCGTCTGGGAGCGGGCAACGCCGCGGCAAACGTAACGAAAACGTTGCTGCACGCAGACCCGATACCAAAGTATCTCGCAGGTCGTTTCCCGGCCCGAGTCGGGGGAGGTGAGTGCGATGAAACGACCCAAGTGGCTCTTCACGTCGGCTCTCGCGGTCGGCCTCCTCAGCCTGACCGTGGCGGGTCGCGCGGCGCTCGGCACGGCCAGCGGCGCGAAGGTTTCGTTCTCGGCGACGGGAACGATGGGCCTCAGCTTCACGGGCACCACCTCGGAGCTCAGCGTGACCGACGACGGCACGAACGTCGTCATCACCGTGCCCTTCGCGAACATGACCACGGACAACAGCCTCCGTGATCATCATATGAAGGAGAAGTATCTCGAGGTGGCGAAGTACCCCTCGGCCACCCTGACCATCGCGCGGAGCGCCCTCAAGGTCCCCGCGGCGGGCGCCGAGGCCGCCGGAGATGCGCCGGGCACGCTGAACCTGCACGGGCAGACGAAGCCCGTCACGGTGCACTACACCGCCAAGGGCAACGGCGCGCAGATCGACGCGCAGGGCTCCTTCCACGTGAACTTCAACGACTACGGCATCTCGGTGCCGAACTACGTGGGCGTCACCGTGAAGCCCGACGTCGACGTGAGCGCGAGCTTCCACGTCGCCGGAAGCTGAAGGCCTCGGGACGCGTCCCGGTCGGTCCGCAGAGCGTGCGTTGATGGGATTGTCGCGTCGGCTTCGTTGGGCGCTCTACGTCGCCTTCGGCCTCGCGCTGATGCTGGTGTCGTCGCCCGCGTCCGCGTACCCGTGGATGATCCGGCATGGCTACACGGGCTGCACGCCTTGCCACACCGACCCGTCGGGCGGCGCGGGCGCGCTGACCGAGTACGGCCGCGCGCTCGGCGATCTGATGCTCCGCATGCGGTACGGCGAGAGCACCGACTCGGGCGATCCCGACAAGACGGCCGGCTTCCTCTGGGGCTTGGTGCCGATGCCGGAGCAGCTCCGGGTCGGGGGCGACTTCCGCGAGGCGTACTTCGTCAACCAGGTCGAGAACGCGCCCGTGCAGCACGAGTTCATCACGATGCGCGCGGACCTCTACGGCGACGTGAAGGTCGGGCGGTTCCGCGCCGCGGGGAGCATCGGCTACGTGCCGAACGGCGACCTGCAAGCCGCGCTCACCGACGCGCCCGACAAGAACCTCATCTCGCGCGAGCACTGGCTCGGCGTCGAGCTCGACGACGACGGGGCCTGGCTCTTGCGGGGAGGCCGCATCGCGATGCCGTTCGGCATCCGCATGATCGAGCACACGCTCTGGGCGCGAAGCCTGACGCGCACCGACATCGACGATACGCAGCAGTACGGCGCCGCGCTCGCCTACACGGGAGAGAACGTGCGCGGGGAGCTGATGGCCATCGCGGGCGATTTCCAGATTAAGGAGGACGCCTTCCGCGAGCGCGGCTACAGCGGCTACGCCGAGGTCGATCCGATGAAGACGCTCGCCCTCGGCTTCAGCAGCAGCTTCACGCGCGCCACGCGCGACATCGTGTACGGCGTGACCGACTACCGGTACATGAACGGGCCGTTCGTGCGGTACGCCGCGTCGGAGCAGCTGGTGCTCCTGGGGGAGTTCGACTCCGTGTACCAGTCGCTCACCTGGCACGGGCACCGCGGCGGGTACGCCGGGTTCGTGCAGGCCGACTACGAGCCCACGCAGGGCTTCCACGTCATGGTCACCGGCGAGACGATGAACAGCGGGTCGGCGGGCGAGCCTCCGTCGTTCGACGGATGGCTCTCGGGCGTCTGGATCTTCTTGCCGCACATGGATCTACGGCTCGACGCCATCTACTCCACGCTCGGCAACCCGGCGACCTCCTCGACGCCCGCGAGCCACACCGCGCAGAGCACGTGGCTCGCCCAGTTCCACGTCTATCTCTGAGGGCGCAAGGGGGCATCGCATGAAGAGGGTCTCCTGGTCGCTTGCCACGCTCTTCGCCGCGGCGCTCTTCTGGAGCGGCGGTGCGGCGGCGAGCCCCTCGTTCCCGGCGGACGTGGACATGCACCTCATGCTCACGTCGCCGAAGACCGTCGAGGAGGTCGACGGCTGCAGCAACATGGGCTGCGCCCTCTGCCACGTGAGCTGCGTGGGCGGCGACGGCACGAACAACGAGTTCGGGTCGCTGCTCCTTCGCTACGGCGTCGTGGGCGCCGAAGACTCGACCGTGGGGCCGGCCCTCGACGCCCTCGCCGCGGCCGACATGAAGCCCATCGAGGACATCGAGGACGGGCTCGACCCGAACGACGACCCCCAGGCGTTCGCGGGTCAGCCGCCGCAGCCGACCTACGGGTGCGCGGTGTTCCCGCGGCCGGCGTCCGACGAAGGTTTTGCCGCGGCCGCGTGCGTGGGCCTGGCCCTCCTCGCGAGCGCGACCTTCCGCCGCCGCACAGGCGTCGAGAAAAAAACAGG
The DNA here is from genome assembly GCA_963797395.1 of uncultured delta proteobacterium. Taxonomy (GTDB): domain Bacteria; phylum Myxococcota_A; class Polyangia; order Polyangiales; family Polyangiaceae; genus Palsa-1150. The sequence continues at coordinate 434,148 of CAWCPA010000003.1, read as the reverse complement.
GAGGTAAGGAGGGAAAGGAGCCGAGAAAGAGAGAGAGAAATTCTCTTTGTCAGCTCGGGTCCCCTCCTTTCGCTCCTCCCCTCCCTGTAAATCTCTCTCCCTCTCGGGCGCCCGGTCGGCCCTCAGAGATTGCAGTAGCCCTGCTGGGGGGCCGGCCCGAACTTGTTGCAGTTGGGCGCCGAGGACGGGCAGTCGGAGTTGGCGTTGCACGTGGCGCACGTGTTCGAGCTCGCCGCGTACAGGTCGAAGTAGCAGTTGCAGGTGACGGGCGCCTTGAAGGGCGTGTAGTCGCCGCCGTCGTTGGCGCGGCTCACGTGCATCGCGCACTCGGGCACGAGGCCCTTCTGCGCGTACTCCGCGATGAGGTCCAGGCCGGGCAAGGGCGTCAGGCCGTTCAGGCCGTCGATGAACTTGGTGACGCCCGACTTGAGCGGGATGCCCGTCGAGGGGTCGACGCGCGCGTAGAAGTGCGAGGGGCCCCAGAGCGGGTAGTGCCCGTCGCGGGCGTTGGCGTTGTCGTGCGCGAACGCGGTGGAGCTCGGGTAGAAGCTGCACGACGCGTTCTTGTCCTGCACGGCGAGGCCGCGCAGCGCCGACTGGTTCTGCGTGAGGTAGTCGGAGGCGAGGATGCCCATCGCCGAGTCGACGACGCTGGGGTCGGTGCTCTGGCCCGCGGCGACGAGGGCCGTGCCGACGTCGGAGCTCGTGCCGTGGCCGACGCCGTACCACTGGCCGGGCGGGACGCCGATGGCGGCGGCGATGAGGGACTGCGTGCCCGAGTTGGCGCTGCGGATTTGGAGCTGCGTCGGGTCGGTCCACGGCGCCACGGGGTACGTCATGCCCCCGAAGCCGAAGACGTAGTACGCGGCGGTCAGGCTGATGCTGTGCTCCGACGACGACTGCGGCACGGCGAAGTTCATGATCTGCACCGGCCCGAAGTTCTCGCTCACGCTCTGCGGGAGCGCCGGCGTCGTCGCCTGGCCCAGGTAGCAGGTCGAGTAGAAGACGTCGGACGCCCCGATGTCGGCCGAGAGCGTGTCCGACGGATTGAGCACGCACGTCTGCTGCGTGCCGCTGGGCGTGTAGTAGGTCGCGGTGCCGTTGGCGGACGACAGGACGTTGTTGGCGGGGTCGATCGCCGCGCGGACGCCGACGCACGAGCCGCTCTGCTGGTAGACGACGGTCACCTGCGAGGCGAGCGCGCTCGACACCTCGCCGATGAACGAGGCCAGCGCGGTGGAGCCGGTCACGTAGACGACGGTGCCGGGATCGGCCGCGACCTCGCTGCACGAAGGCGGCCCGGCGTCGGGGGAGCTGGCCTCGGCCCCCCCGTCGGTGGCCGCGGCGGGCGCGCCCGCGTCGGGCGGCGGAGGGAGCGAGCACAAGGCGCCGCCGCAGGACGGCACCTGGAGCGTGAACGGCACGCAGTCGCTGTTCGTGCAGGCCGTCTCGAGGCTCGCGCGGTCGGTGCCCGCGTCGCACCCGCTCTGCCCGAGCATCTTCGCGTCGGCGCCCGCCTCGGCGACGACGAGCGGCACCTCGTGGTAGGCCGAGGCGTCGACGATCAGGTTGCATCCCCACGCCGCCGCCGCGGCAGCGGCCACGGCGCCGGATCGGACCAGGAGCGTTCGAGCGATGCCCATGACGCGACCCTAGAAGCTCCCTGCGACGAAGCCGGGGCCTCCACGCCACGAGACGCCCGAGCCGTGCTCGCGGGGCGTTTTCGCGTCGCCGCCCTCGGTGACCCAGAGCACGATGCCCGTCACGACGGCCGCGGCCGCCACGCCGAAGCCGATCGTGGAGACGGTCGCGTCGCGAGAAATCGCGTGGATGTCCCCGTCGGAGCCGGGGTCGCACGCCATGCCCTGGCACTCGCGGTCGAGGTGCGCGCGGTCGTTCAGCGCGAGGACGCCGAAGACGGAGCCCACCGCGACGCCGGCGACCGCCGTGCCGAACGCGAAGAAGGCGGGGGCGCGGCTCGGGGCCGCCGGTGGGGGAGGCGGCGAAGCCGGCGCCAGGATGAGCGCGGGAGCCGGCGCGAGCGCGATCGGAGGCGGCGGAGCGACCGCGGGCTCCGGGGCCGCCTCGGCGAAGTCGAGGTGCACGTCGGCCGTCTCGCCCGCGGCGACGGAGATCTCCTGCGAGATCGGCTCGCGGCCCTCGCGCGAGACGGTGATCTTGCGAATGCCGACGCTCACGAGCAGCGGCGCGCGGAGCGGCGTGACGCCCGCGACCGCGTCGTCCACGGTGACGGTGGACCCGGGGAGGTTGCTCGAGACGACCGCGTGGCCCACGCGGTTGGCGAGGTCGCTCAGCTCGTCGGTGACGAGCGCGCGCCGGTCGGGCGGGACGCGGTCGCCGCCCTGATCGAGGAAGCGCTGGAGGGTGACGAGCGCGTCGGCGTAGTCGTGCATCTGGAAATACGACTGGCCGATGTTGAAGAGCACCTGCCACGCGGGCGAGACCTCGTACGCGCGCTTGAACTCGACCACGGCCGCGGCGAAGTCGCCCTCGCCGTAGAAGGTGACGGCGCGCTCGAAGTGAGCGCGGGCCTCGGCGGGCGCCGACGACGCCCCCGCTCCCGGCGCCGCGGTCTGCGCCGCGGCGGGCGGGCAGATCGCGCCGACGGCGAGGACGGACGCGAGGACCGGCCCGAGAACGGGTCGGAGGACGGGAGCCTGCCGGTTGCGCGCGAAGGGGGTCATGGGCCGTACGGGTTGTTCGGGTCGATCGGACGCGAGCGCCGGCCGGCGCTGGAGACCGCGGCGACCCCGGGAGCCGTCGCCGGCGACGCCGCGGCGGGCGAGGGCGGCGGGGCCGCGGGCGGCGAGGGCACGGGGAACGGGTGGAAGGCGACGTGCGGGGGCGCCGGGGGCGGGGCCGCCGGAGCGGGCACGGCGATCGGCGCGGGCGCGCTCTCCGTCGCGACGGGGACGGGGGACGCGGGGACCGCGGGCATCGGGACGGGGGTCGCGGTCACCGGCGGAGCGAGGGTGGCGGGCAAGGCGCTCGCGGTCGCGGGCTCCACGGTCGCCATCGGCGCGGTGGCCGCGGGCCTCGCGCCGTCGCGCCCCCCGCGGGCGACCCAGAAGGCCGCCCCGAGAAAGCCGATCGCGGCCGCCGCGATGGCGATCGCGCGCCGTCGCGGGTTGAACCACCCGCCCACGTGCTCCGCGGGCGAGTACGGATAGCGCGGCAGAGGAGGCGCAGACGGGGCAGGCACCACGAACGGCGCCATCGCGGCCGGCGCGCTCACCGGCGGTGCGCTGGCGGGCGCCTGGAAGCTTGCCGGCGGCGGGAAGCTCGCGGGCGGCGGGCTTGCCGGGGCCGCCTCGGGCGGGATTGACACGGGCGTCGGCGCGGGCGTCGGCGGCGGCCTCGAGGACCGCTCGGCCTCGAGGGTCCGCTGCGCCGCGAAGTCCGCGTCGACCGCGGCCTGGATGCGCCCACGCTCGGCTCCGAAGAGCGTCGCGACGCGCTGCCCGATGTCGCGCGCCGTCAGCGATTGCGGGACGATCGACCGCATCGCCATTTGGAAGTCGGTCTGGAGCTCGCTCGCGCTCGCGTACCGGTCCGCGGGGTCGGGCGAGGTCGCGCGGAGGAGCAGCGCGTGGAGCTCGGTCGGCGCGCGGCCGATCGAGTCGACGCGCCACGGCGGGAGGGCGCGCGCCGCCAGGGCGGTCTCGATCTCGTCCTTGCTCATCGCGTCGCCCCAGAAGCGCCGCCGCGTCGCCGCTTCCCACAGCATCACGCCCATCGCGAAGAGATCGGAGCGCGCGTCCACCAGCTCGCCCGCGGCGTGCTCCGGCGACATGTACGCGACGCGGCCCGCGCTGGTGTTCGTCGCGCCCGGCGTCTCGATCGTCTGCGCGATGCCGAAGTCGAGCAGCTTGGGCTGCCCGCTGACCGTCAGGAACACGTTGTACGGGCTGACGTCGCGGTGCACGACCTTGAGCGGAACCCCGTCGGGGCCGACCGCCGCGTGCGCGTAGCCCAGGCCCTCGATCGCCCCGCTCAGCACCGTGAGGTGCATCGGCAGCGGCCAGGGCGTGAAGGACGCGCGCGCCGCGGACACGACCTGCTGGAGCGATTGCCCGTCGAGGTACTCCATGACGATGAACGGGAGCGCGCCGTCCTCCTCGATCTCGAGCGTCTGCACGACGTTCGGGTGATCGAAGCGGGTGCCCAGGCGGGCCTCCGCGACGAAGAGCGACACCTTCTCGGGATCCTCGGCGAGGGCCGGCCGCAGGAGCTTCAGCGCGAACAGCTTGGTCACGCCGTGACGGCCGCCGAGCGCGCCCAGGTAGACGATGCTGGTCGACCCCCGACCCAGTTCGGCGACGATGCGATACCGACCGAGGGCGCTTCTCACGACTATCTCCGCTTCAGAAGGCGCCCGTGAGCAGGGCGCCGCCGCCGCCGGGCAATACGCTGGGTGCGAGCGAGACTTCCCATCGGCCTGGACGATTGACGTAGTAGAGAATCCCGCCCGAGACGAGCGCCACGCCTCCGGCGGCGAACGCGAGGATCGCCTCCGGGATGGCGTGCGGCCGGAGATGCGGATCGCAGAGCGTGCCGTCGGGCATCACGGGGCGCACCTTCGTCGTGACGAGGAAGGTGCCGATGCCGATGCCCGCGGCGCCGGCGACCATGAGGCCCACGCCCACCCAGCGGGCCGTCGCGCCGTCCCCGTGCGGAGGGGGCGCCTCGGGGGTCGCGGCGACCGCGGCGGCCGGCGCGGCCGCTGCCGGCGGAGGCGCCGCCGGAGGGGGCGGCGGGGGCGCGATGACCGGCCCGACGTTGACGCTGGTCGGCGTGCCGTTCGCGGCGACGGTCACGTTCAGGGTCTGCGGCGCCTGACCGGCCGCCGCGGCGACGACCACGTGATCGCCCGCGTCGACCGCGAGCGCCGCGTTCCAGAACTCGGGGGCCAGCGGCGCGCCGTCGAGCAGCACGGTGGCGCCGGCCTTCCCGGCGTCGGCCGGGGCGGAGACGATGAGGCGGCTCAGCTTCGGCTCGAGCGCCTCCGCGCGCTGGGCGGCCACGTCGGCGCGCTTGTCGTTCTTCTCGCGCGCCATCCGCTCGGCGTCGCGGAACTCGCGCCAGGCGCTCGCGTTGCGCCCCGTCTTCTCGTAGCAGGCCGCGAGGTACATCGTGACGCCGATCGCCGGGGCGAGCCGCTTGCTCTCGGCGAACTTCGGGCACGCCTCGGCGTCACGCCCGGCGGTGCGGAGCTGCATCGCCTCCTGGAACGCCGCATCGGCATCGGCGGTGGGAGCCGGCGCCTGGGCGCGCGCTTGCGGCGCCCACGCGAAGGCGAGGGTGGCGGCCAGGGTGGCGGCGGGCAGGCCGCGCGTCGAGATACGCTTCGTATTCATTCACGTCCTCCGAACTCTCCAGCCGTCTGCGCGGCAGGCTTGGCGGCGGGAGCCAGGACCGGTGCCAGCATGGGCGGCGCGACCGGCCGCGGCGCCGGCTCGGCGCGGGGCGCCGGGGGCTGCGCAGGCGCTTCGTTCGCGCGCGCCGCCGCGTTGTTCACGGGCGGCGCGGGCGACGGCGTCGGCTCGACCACGACGACCGGCTTCGGGGCCGCGGCCACGTGGGGCCTGGGCGCGAACGCCTGGGGAAGCGGTGCGGCGGCCGGCGGCGCGGCGGCCGGCGGCGCGACGGGCGCCTGCGTGGCCGCGGCGACGGGGATCGCCGTCGTGGTCTCGGCGCGGGCCGGCGCGACCGCGGCGGCTCCGGGGGGCGGCGCGAGGGTCGCGGCGGCTCCCGGCTGCTCCGGGCCCTGCCCGCTCCGCATCACGAGGAAGCCGATGACGACCGCCGCGACGCAGAGCGCCGCGACGAGGCCGAGCTTCGGCGACTCGTCGCGCGAGGCTTGCACCTTCTGCATCACCGCCGCGGCGGTCGGCGCGACGCTCGGGTTCTGCAGCGGAGCGGCCACCGGGGGCGGCGCGCCCATCGGAAGGGTCGTCCGCGGCAGCGGCGGGGGCGTGGTCATCCGCGACGCCGGGGGCGCCGCCATCGGCGCCGGCGGCGGGAGGGGAGGGGGAGGCAGCGAGCGGCGCGCCTGCCCGCCGGTGGGGGGCGCAGGGAGCGGCGTGCCGCGCGGCGGCGTCGTCACCCGCGGGAGGCTCATCGTGCCGCGCGCGAGGGGTGTGATGCGCTGCCCGTTCGAGTCGAACGTCGCGCCCGTCGGGCTGGTGACGTCCTCGACGAGCGCCGCGACGTTCTTCGGCATGTCGTCGAGCATCGCCTCGTCGGCCATCTGCGAGGCGCCGGTCTCGAGCGCGAGCTTCGTCTCGGCGTGCCGGCGGACCGCCATCGCGTAGAGGCCGTGCAGGATGGCCGGGTGCTCCTGCACGAGCGAGAAGAACTGCGTGCGCGGCAGGAACAGCGTGGCCGTGGGCCGCACCGCGATCGCGTCGGCCGCGGAGCTCCGGCACAGCACGAGCTCGACCTCGCCCACCGTCTCGCCCGGCGTCAGGGTCGCGAGCACCACGCGCTCGCCGCCCTCGTACGCCACCACCGCCACCTCACCCGACACGACGAGGTGCAGGCCGCCCGCCTCCTCGCCCGTCTCGACGAGCTTGTCGCCCGACTCGAACATGCGCGTCTCGAAGCGCTCGACCATCGCCGAACGCTCCGCCGGCGGGATTGACACGACCACCGGCGACGCCCAGCCGAGGTTCGCCACCGCCTGCCGGCGGCAGTGCGCCGCGAGCTCGTTGGCCACCTCGGGGTGCTTCTCGACCACGGCCTCGAGGGCCGCGCGCTTCGCCACGAGCAAGATTGTGGGGCGCGTCGCGACGACGCTCGCCGCGCCCGGGAGCTGCGAGAGGATGGCCATCTCGCCGAAGAACGCCCCGCTGCCGAGCCGCGCCAGCACGAGCGACTTGCCGTCGTCGGCCGAGCGCCGCGAGACCTCGAGCTCGCCGCGCGCCACGATGTACGCCGCGGCCTCCTCCTCGCCCTCGCGGATGACCACGTGCCCCGCCGGGACGGTCAGCGTCTCGAACGCGGCGAGCAGGTCGTGCAGGGGCTCCTCGGCGAGGGAGCTGAAGAGCGGGAGCGGCGCCACGCGCGCGGCCGCGGGCTCGGGCTGCTCGGTGCGGGTCTCTCGCACAGACTCGAGGATTTGCGCGGCCTTCGACGCGAGCGCCGGGCCGGTGAGGAACGGGCTGAGGGGCTGGAACTCGCCGAGCTGCGGCAAGAGGGGCGGGGACTGCGAGTCGCGCAGCCGGTCGGAGCCCTTGCAGAACGTCGCCGCGAGGCCCTTGATGAGGTCCTCGACGTCGGCGCCGAGGCTGCGAAGATCGCCGATGGCGGCCATCGCGAGCGGCAGGTTCCCGGCGGTGATGGCCTGCTGGATGGCGAGCTTGAGCCCCTCGGTCGCCGCGCGCCGCCGGCCCATCTGATTGAGGAGCCGGGCGGTGACGACGAGCGCGCTCGGCGTCCACGGCCCGCTCTCGAGGACGGCGGCGCCCCAGCGGAGCGCGTTCTCGGTCTCGTCGGCGAGCAAGAGTGACAGGGCGTGATCGAGCGGCAGATCGGCGCCGCTTCCCTCAGGGAGATCGGGCGGGGTCGAGGGCGTCGGACGATGCGTTGCCATGGGTACCTCGTCGCGGGGGTCAGAAGGTCCCCGAGCAAGATTGAACGGTCACTTGGGTGAGCGGGGAGGGCCGGCACACGGGGCCGGAGTAGAGGATCGTGGCGAGGCCCGGCGTGAGGCTCGGGCACGCCGCGTCCGAGGCGATCGCGTTGAGCCGCGGCAGCGCCTCGATGCCCGGCTGGACCTCGACGGTCGGTCCCGGCGTGATCGAGAACGTGCTCGGTTGCTGGAGCCCGAAGACCACCGACGCCGTCGCGGTGCCCGCGTTGTCGATGGGGAGCTGCAGTCCGCTGGTGGTGTCGGCCGCGTAGAACGGGTTGCCCTGGCCGTCGCGGTTCGGGCCCCCGCCCTGCGGGAGCGAGAGCATCGCGCCGTTGAGCGTCCACGAGATCGGGATCGTGATCCCGCTCGGAGGCTGCGACTGGATCTGGATGACGAGATCGTCTGCGTAGGCCGCGGCGCCCGCGACCGCCGTCTGCCCCGGGGTCACCGTCTGCGGCGTGACGCCGAGGACGACGACGCCGTTGCCCGCGATGACGGCCGCGCCGGCGTCGCCCATCGTCGGGTTCTGGAGCGTGTAGAAGGCGCCGGAGCTGAGCCGCGCGGTGAAGACGTACGGCGAGCTCGTCGTGTTCGTCAGCGTGATCGACTGGGCCGCGGGCGCCGCGCTGCCGCAGTTGGTCAGAGGAAAGGCGAGGGTGCCCGAGAGCGTCACCGGCAAGTTCCCGCTGATGGACATGCCCGAGAGCGAGATCGTCGGGTCGTTCCACGAAGCGGGCAGCGGCTCGCACAGCCCCTGGGGGGCCGTGACGGCGAGCGTGCCCGTGTCGGTGAACTGCTGGTCGGCCGCCGGCGGCGAGAACTGGCCGACCACGTCGGTCACCGCGTTCGCGGCGGCGATCGTGGGGCTCGTCTGGAGGTCGAAGACCGTCGGGTGCTGGAGGCCCGTGAATGCGATCGAGACCGGGGCGTTGCCGTCGTTCGTGACGGTCGTCGAGAAGGTGCCGACGACGCCCCCCGCGAGGGTGCCGAAGCTCCAGTTCGTGTCGAGCGGCGTGTTCGCGATGACCGCGCCCCGCGGCTGCATCACGAGCGAGACCCGGTGCGGGGCGTCGCCCGGGGCGTCGGTCGTCAGGGTGAGCGTGTCGGAGAACGCGGAGGCGTCGTTCGGGTTCGCGACCGCGGACGGGATGGCGTTCGGCGTGATCGTGAGCGTCGTGCTCTGCCCGATGTCCACAGCGGCCGGTAGCGTCGCGCCCGGGCCGGAGAGGACGTACGGCGAGTTGGCGCCGAGGCCGAGCGCGAGCGCCGTGACGTCGAACGACTGGTTGCCGGTGTTCGAGATGGTGAGCGTCTGCGGCTGGCCGGTCGCGCCGCAGTCGACCAGGCCCTTGGGGTCGGTCGGGTCGCTGCCGAATGCCAGGGTGTTCGGCGACACGGCCACCATGGCCTGCGTGCCCGTCCCGCCGAGCGCGATGGGCGAAGGCAGGGGCGTGCACACCGCGTCCGTCGTCAGCACGTCGATCTCGGCCGGGTACGCGACGGGGCTCGACGGCGCGAACGACACGCCGATTGTGGGCGACTTGGCGCCGCTCGGCCCGAGGTTCGTCACCGTGTTCGGGGCCACCGAGTACGCGCTCGCGCCGCTCCCGCCGACGACCAGCGAGAGGTTGGCCGCGGGGCTGCCGGCGTTCGCGTCGTTCACGAGCGTGAACGTCTGCGGGATGGTCGAGGTCTGGATCGGAATCTGCCCGAAGCGGAAGCTCGAGACGGAGAACGCGAGCTGGTCGCCGAGCGGGGTCTCGCCGAGCGAGACGACGTGCGGCTGATTGAACGGCACGTCGGTCGTCACGGTGACGCTCGCGGCGTAGGCCGACGGGCTCGGGCTCGCCGCGGGCGACGCGATTGGGCCGGCCGTGACCGTGACCGTGGAGCTCTGGCCCGGCTCGAGCGTGCCCGGGGCAGGCGACGCCGAGAGGGTGTAGTCGGCCTTCCCCGGGCCCGTGAGCGCGCTCATCGCCCAGACGAGGTTCGTGGTCCCATCGTTCGAGACGGTGAACGACTGCGAGGGCGGGGCAGTGGTCGCGCCGCACGCCGCGGAGAAGGAGAGCGACGTCGGGTTCACCGAGGGGCCGCCGCCGAGGCCGAAGCCCGCGAGCGGCAGGCTGGGAGGCAGCGGCGCGCACACGGAGCCGGTCGCCTGGATCGCCAGCGTGCCCGTCGCGCTGCCCGTGGCGACCGGCGAGAAGCTCACGCTGTCGGCCTGGATGCCGTTCGCGCCGATCGTGAAGGTGGGCGTCGTGACGGTGAAGGGTGAAGTGCCGCCGCCGGTCGCCGCCGCGCTCAGCGTGACCGCGGCCGGCGCGTTTCCGGTGTTGGTGACGGCGACGGGCTGCGTCGAGGCCTCGAGGAGCACCACGGACCCGAAGCCCGGGACGGCGGTCGTGGGGAACGCGAGGATGGCGCCCTGCGGCTCTTCGGTGAGGGTCACCGGCGGGAACGACGCCACGTCGGTCGTCAGCGCGAGCGTCGCGGGGGCCACCGTGAGCGCCGGCGCGCCGAACATCGGCACCGCGGGCGCCGTGAGCGTGATCGTCAGCGCGCCGCCGGCGGGGATTGTCCTGCCCGCGGCCACGTCGGTCGTGAACGCCGTGTTCCCCGTGAGGCTGACCGAGGTGACGTGCGCGTCGGCCGCGCCGGTGTTGCTGAGGATGATGAACTGGTGCGCGGGGGCCGTGCCGTCGCAGGGCACCGGACCGAAGTCGACCGAGACGCCGGTCTGCGGCCATCCGCCGAGCTTCCCGTGCGTCACGCCGCCCGTGAGGTTGATCGAGCCCGCGCTGGGCCCGCACACGCCGTTCGGCGCGTTGATGCTCAGCGAGGACGTCGCCGTGACCGCGGCGCCCGCCGCGGCCAGCGGATGGAACCCGACCGTCACGTCCAGCGGCGACCCGCCGGGGCCGACCAGGCCGCCCGCGCCCGCGTCGGATTCCCCCGACGAACGTGAACTCCGGGTCCGAGGGGTTCGAGAGCGTGACCGTGGCCGCCGCGTTCCCGGTGTTCTGGATTCGGAGGCCCTGGCTCGTCGCGCTGGTGCCGGCCGGCGTCGTGGCGAACGACACCGCCGCCGGGAAGACGATTGTCGCCCCCGTCGGCGTGGCCGTGGCCGGAACCGTGACGGTGCGGTGCGCCGGGTCGTTCGTGAACAGGTTCACGGAGCCCACGAGCTGCGAGCCCGCCGGCACCGAGCCGGGCACCTGCGCCGTCACGGTGAACGTGCCCGTCGTCCCCGGCGCGATCGACTGCATGAGCGGCGAGACGAAAAATACTGCTCCCGTGGTGGTGGTGTTCACCGCGAGCGGCGCCGACCCTTGGTTCTGGATCGAGAACGTCTGGGTGCCGACGCTGCCGCAGGTGACCGCCCCGACGTCGACCCCCGCGGGAAAGAGCCCCGACGCTGTCCCCGCGTCGGCGGTGGGCGCGGCTTCCTTCGCGGCGTCATGCACGCCAGCGTCCGTGGGCGTGGACGTCGTCGCGTCGGCACTCGATCCCGCGTCCGCCACTGGGATCTTCGAGAACGAGTCGTCGCCGCCGCCGCACGCAGAGAGGAGGAGCGCGCAGACCATCGCCGCCGCCGCACGGGCGCTCGGCCACGGGCGGACGAACGCCTTCGAGGCGCCCCGTTCGCTGGCCGGAGGTCTGCGGATCATCTGCCTGTCCCTCGCTCTACGCTCGTCCACGCCGGCACCGCCGTCGAAGCGGTGCGACGCACGAAGCTCCGGATGGCAAGCGCGCGCGACGATTGCCCAACGAGGGAACCGATGCAACGTCGCACGGCACCTTGTCGCACAAAGTCACGAACCCATCACAATGCCGCCACTGACAGAGAGCGGCCAAGCCGAGAGTCGCGGAGACCGCGAGGGGCGAAACCAGCTGTTCATCCCACGAACTCGTCGTGACATTTACCGGTGACCGATCGCTCGCCGTAAGACAGCAGCGACTGCTCTGTGCTAACTCGCCGAGCCTGGAATGGTCCGTATTCGTACATGCCTGCTTGGGTCTGCCGGCGCGCTCGCCGCGGGCCTCTTCTGGTCGGGATCGGCGCTCGCGTTTTGCAACGAGGTCGCGGCGTCCACGCCGAATGGTTACGACCCCGCCGAGGCGGGCTGCTTCAACCCGGTCACCGACGCTGGCGTCCAGGTCCCCTCGCTCTTCTGGCGCAACATGTGCGTCAGCTACAGCCTGCAGCAGGACGCGAGCATCTTCGTCACCCTGAAGCAGGCCACGGACGTCGCGGCCCAGGCCTTCGAGACGTGGCACAACGCGCCGTGCGACGACGCCGGCGGCACGCCCAGCATCCAGGCGTACGACTTCGGCCCGGTCATGTGCGATCAGACCCCTTCGAACGAGCACAATAACCCGATCATCTTTCGCGATTCGAGCTGGGGCACCGACCAGGCCAACGCCCTCGGGCTCACGACGCTCACGGTCGTCCCGCGCACGGGCGAGCTTCTCGGGGCGGCGATCGAGATCAACGCGTCGCGCGTCCCCCTCGTCGTGAACACCGACGCGGGAATCCCCGATGGCGCGTACGATCTCCAGAGCATCATCACGCACGAGGCCGGGCATTTCCTGGGCCTCGCGCACTCGCAACACACCGACGCCGTGATGTATGCCTATTACCACGCGGGCCAGTCGGCATTGACACCCGACGACATCAACGGCATTTGCCCGATTTACCCGCCGAACGGCACGCGCAACACGACCGTGGGCACCCTCGGCGCGAACAACTGCGATCCCGAGCCGCCGCTCGGCTTCCTGTCCGCCTGCGGGCAAGACGACGCGGGCGTGTTCATCACGGGGAGCGGCCCGGTCGAAGGCGGCGGCGACCCCGAGTGCGCCTCCGACGACTGCTCGATCGGGCGCGGCGCGCACCCGGGCGGGACGGGCGCGGCGATTGCCGGCGTGATGTCGCTCGCCGCGCTCCTTCGCCGCTCGCGCCGCCGCCGCGCGTCGCATCGCACGAAGTGGATGGCCTTCGGGGCGGCGCTTCCGCTCGTCGCGCTCGGGGCAGGCGACGCGCACGCGTCGGTGTCGATTCGCGTCTTTTTTCAGGAGCTCGTACAGAAGTCGAGCGCCGTCGCGGTCGTGACCCCGTTCGAGCAGCGCTCGATCTGGGAGAACGGCATCATCGTCACGCTCACGCACCTCCACGTCGATCGCCGCATCGCGGGCGACGTGACCGGCGAGCCCTGGGTGCGCACGCGAGGCGGCACCGTGGGAGACGTGCAGCAGATCGTCGAGGGCCAGGCCACGTTCGACATGGGCCACCCTTCGCTCGTCTTCTTGCGGCCGTACGTCGATCCCGACGTCAAGGTCGCCTCGGGAGCGCTGGCCGTCGTCGAGGCGGGGCAGGGGCAGTTCCCGATCGAGTCGTCCCCGAAGCAGGTCCTCCGCCTCGCCATGGGGAAGGACCTCGGCGTCCTCTTCCCGCCGCAGCGCGCCGCGCCCGGGGACCGGCCGGCCGAAGAGGTGCTGAGTGGCCGCTCGATCGACGACGCGGCCAAGGAAGTCACGGCGGCCTGGTCGCGCCTGCACGAGCGCTGACCGGCTCCCGGAGCATTCGGGGGAAGGGCGATGAGCGAAGCCAAGGTCGAACCGTCCGTGCAGTCCGCGAGCCGTCGCTTCGTGCTCACGTTCTTCGGCATCGCGGCGGTGCTCTTCTCGCTCTACTACTTTCCGTACGCCGAGCTCGGCGCGCCCGAGACCTGGGTCAGCGCGTACCTCGCGCGCTACGCGCACACGGTCGGCGTGGTGCTACAGCTCTTCGAGCCCGGGCTGAGCGTCTCGAACAACGTCATCTCCGGGCGTTTCTCCATCAGCATCGTGAAGAGCTGCGACGCGATGGAAGCCAACATGCTGTTCTCCGCCGCGGTGCTCGCGACGCCCGGCGTGCCGTGGCGCAAGGCGGTGGCGCTCGCCGCCGGCCTCGCGTCGCTGGTGGCGTTCAACGTGTTCCGGCTCTGCTCTCTCTACTACGTCGGGGTGTTCCTTCCCGGCTGGTTCGAGTTCGCGCACATCGATCTCTGGCCGCTGCTGATGATCGCGTATGCGGTCGCGGCGTTCGTCGTCTGCGCGCGCTGGGTGGCGCCGCGAGACGAGCGCCCCGAGGCCGCGCCCCCGGTGACGGGTCATGCCGCCGCGTAGGCGCGACGCGCTGGTGCGGGCGGCGCGGGCGGCCGCGGTGCTCGTCGCGCTCTTGCTGCCCATTCCGGGCCTCGGCCGGGCCTACGCGGGGCTATTCACGACGCTCGCGTCGCCGATCCTCTCGGCCGTCGCCTCCAGCGAAGAGTCGATCGTGTCGCTCGAGCGCCCGCCCGAGGGCGACGAGCATCACGCGTGGTACACGATGATGTTCGTACGCGACCGGGCGTCGGGCGCGCTGCAGCACCGGGGCGCGGCGGACCTGCGGCGCTCGGGATATCTGCAAATCGCGATTTTCTTGGCGGCGTGTGCGGCGTTCCCCCTGCGGGAGCGGAGGCGCTTCGCCGCGGCGGCCGGGGCGGGCGCGCTGGCGTTGGCGTGGCTCGGCTGGCTGCCCGTATTCATGTATCTCGCGCTCAAAGGCGTGCTGCACCTCGGTCCCGTGGGATACGTCGTCCTCACGATCGTCGAGCGCTCGCTCGTGGCCGCGCCGGGCATGGCGTACGTGGTGCCCATCGCGTTGTGGGCCCTCGAAGTGCACATGCTCGAGCGCGAGCATGGATGGCCTGCGCTCTTCCGCCCTGCCGCCGTGAAGATGTAACACGACATCCGGTGGGGCGGTGGTAAGACCCCCCAACGCGTCGCCCGCACCTCGTATGCGGGGCTTTGGCATGCTCTCGCGAAAGCGACAGTTCTTGCCGGGTCGGTCGCGCGTCGTCTGCCACCTCGAAATCCATCGGAGCGGATTCGATGAAGCCTATTTCTCGTCGCTGGGCGAAGCTCACGGGTCTCTCGATGGGCGCCGTCGTGGCCGTGGCGCTGGCCACGGCCTGCACGGACGTGGGCGATGACAGCTCGAATCCGTTCGGAATGGACTCGGGTCCCGATTCGACGGGATCCAGCGGGTCGGGCTCCGGCTCGAGCTCGGGCACCAGCTCCGGGGACGACGGGTCCTCGCCGAACGACAGCGCGGCTTCGGGCTCCGGCGGCGACGCCACGATGGAGAATGAGGACAGCGGGAACGAGCAGGGACAGCCCGACGCGCCGGCCGACGCGCCCGTGGATTCGAACGTGATCGAGGAAGCCAGCGTGCGGGAGGCCGGTCCGGAAGCGGGCGAGCCCGAGGCCGGCGTTCGCGAGGCCGGGGTCCCGGAAGCCGGGACGGCCGACGCCGGGGGTCCGGATGCGACGACGGGCGAGACGCCCGATGCCTCGGGTACGCCGGATGCTTCGGGCGGATTGCCCGAGGCCGGGACGACGCCGGATTCGGGTGGTGGCGGCGCGCCGTGGGTTCCGTGCACGTCCTCGACGCAGAAGCACTGCGTGCCGTGCGACCAGGCGAAGGATCACATCACGTGCGACGCGACGGACGCGATCCTCGTGCAGGAGGACATCGATCATGGCGAGCTCGATTCGAGCACGGGAACCCTCGTCCCGACGGCGGACAACGGCATGGGCGGTTCGACAGGGTCCTGCTACGAGTGCCTCGCGAGTCGTGCCTGCATCGACACCACGTTGACGAACAGCGCTGACTGCGAAGATTCTCAGCGGCTTCGTGAACGGCAGCACGACGTATACGCTGACGCAGGCGTGCCTCGACTCGCTCAACTGCCTCCTCGGCAACCCGCAGTCCGGCACGGCCGGCGCGACGGGCACGGCGAACTCTGCATGGGTCGCGGGTTCCGACTGCTCGAACGCGTCGGACGGCCCGGCAAACTGCTTCTGCGGTTCCGCGGAGACGGACGTGACGGACTGCGAGGCCGCGGACAAGGTCTCGGCCGACACGACGGGCGAAGGCCTCGGCAGCGACTCGCCGAACGGCGCCTGCATCACGCTCCTTCTCGCGGCCGAAGGTCTCACGACGAAGTCGAGCAACACCCTGGTCGTCGGTGACCTGGGCAGCAGCACGACCGGCCCCGGTCAGGCGTTCCTCGAGCTGAATTGCGGGGGGGCGAGCAACGTCCCCCTCGCGTGCCCGACGTGCTTCCAGTAGCCGGGGCGTCTTCAAGATGTCACCGAGGCCGGAAGGGGTCGATGCTAAACGCACCCCGATGCGGCACGCAGCCCTGGGACCGCTCTTCGTACTGAGCGCTGCGGTGTTCGGCGCCGGCGCGGCGATCGCCACGGGCTGCGGTGGAACGACCGGCCAGCCCCCGTCGCTCGGTGACAACAATCCGGACGCCACAGCGACGCCGGACGACGCTGGCGTCGACCTGGACGTTTACACGGGCCAGTTCGACGTCGTCATCCCCTATTCCGACGCTGCCTTGCCCGAGGCCGCGGCGCCGGTTGAGGCCGGACCGCTGGGCACGGTCCTCTGCAATGGGCAGCCGTGCCAGTTGCCCTGCACGACGGCGGGCCAGACGAACTGCGTCGCGTGCGACCAGACGGGCACGAACGACGCTGGCTTGTGCAACGGCACCGAGGCGTTGATCGTCCAGCGAGACATCGAGAAGGGATACGTCAGCGGGGGCAAGCTCACGGCGGCCTCCTGCTACGAGTGCCTTGTCAGTAGGACCTGCATCGACTCCAAGACGACGACGGGTGCGGACTGCGAGGACATCACTGCCGCCAGTGGTCGCCCGGCTTCCGCGACCGATCCCGTCACGACGGGACAGCCTCTCACCATAGGCCAAGCCTGCCTGGACGCTCTCAACTGCATCCTGGGCAATCCTCAAGCTGGCACAGCTGGCGCCGGTGGCACTCCAGCCAAGCTGTTGGCTTCGTGCTCGAATGATCCCGGCGTTGGGCCAGCGAACTGCTTTTGCGGGCCCGCGGAGACCGACGTCACGGACTGTGAGGCCGCCGATAGAATCAGTGCTGGAACTACCGGGGAAGGGCTGGGTAGCGACTCCCCGAATGGCGTCTGCGCGTCGTCACTTTTGACGGATCTTGGTGTTCCACCAAGCACGAGCAACACCACCGTCGTCGGCAAGCTTGGAAGCGCCTGTACGGGGCCAGGGCAAGCGTTCCTCAGTCTCAACTGCGGTGGCGCCAACACCGAAGTCTCCGACGACGCAGGTGTGGACGCTGCCATTACCGGTTGTCCGAGCTGCTGGCAGTAAGCAAGGCCGCGCCATGAAAGCCCAGCGCCCCGCCTCGCTACGCGTCCAGCCGCGCCTTGTCGCGCCGCTTCTGGTCGCGGCCGCGTCTTTCTGCGCTCGGCCCGCTGCGGCCGAGTGGCCGCGACGTGACGGTCCCGACCTCGCAGTGGTCGCTCGCCTCAAAGAGAGCGCGCCCCGAGGCGGCGAGCTGCTCGAGAAAGGCGAAGCGTTGGCCGCCGCAGGCTCATTCGAGCAGGCCCTCGAGATGTTTCGCGCGGGGAAGCTGGAACTTCCGAACGACGGGAGCGTCGCCGGTCTCTTCATGCGGAGAGAGTGCGAGGTGCTGACGAGCCTCGACCGCCGGGCAGAGGCGACCAAGGTGTGCTGGGAGGCCCTTCAGCAATCGCGCTCGATGTCCACGATCGGGGCCGCCGTGAGGACCCTGGTGACCGGGCCCACACCGCCCACCCTCAACGATTTGAAGCAAGCGATTGACCTGGTCGCCCTCGAGCGGCGGCATGCCCCCGACCAGCCGGTGCTGCTCGCGGCCATGTGCGACCTGGCCGAAAGTACGGGAGACGGAGTCATGCTGCAGAACTGCGCGCACAAGCTCGAGGAAATCGATCCGAATTATGGCCCTACGGTCCGCGCTCGGCGTGAGATGGAGACGACTTGCCCGCCCTGGCTCTTCCGGTCGGGCTGGACGGCCATCGCGTCGGGCGCGCTCCTGACGGCGGGAGACGGCCTGCGGCGGTGGCTAAAAAAGCTACGGGCGCGACGGGGTTTGACCGTCGTGGCGGCGGCTATCCTCGCGGCCGGGATCGCCACGGCTCCGAAGGTCGCCCGAGCGGACCTTCCCCCCGCGCCGCCGGGGTCGATGCTCAGCATCTGGCCCGTCGATGACAAGAATCCCGAGAGCTCGATCCCCTCCGAGGAGCAACGGAACGCGCATCCCCTGGAGGCCGGGTACTGGCTGCAGGACCTGATCTACAAGGCGAAGCTCGCCTCC
The DNA here is from genome assembly GCA_963797395.1 of uncultured delta proteobacterium. GTDB lineage: Bacteria > Myxococcota_A > Polyangia > Polyangiales > Polyangiaceae > Palsa-1150. The sequence goes on along the minus strand of CAWCPA010000003.1, from coordinate 416,276 downwards.
AAGCACGGCGACCACGAGGCGGCCATCCGGTACTACGAGGCCTTGCACAAGACCGTGCCCGACAAGGCGGTCTCGCTCCTCCAGATTTGCCAAGAGTACGAGGCCATGGGGGACCTCGATCAAGCGGCGAACGAGTGCGGGCTCGCGCTCACCCTCGACGGCGTGACCATCAACGACTACGTGCACTACGTGCGGCTCGTCCTCCGGCAGCCGGGGGCGTTGACTGACAAAGAGCTCATGGCCCTGGGCAACGTCATCGATCACCTGAAGCAGGATACCGGTGACGACAGCCAGGCGGCGCACGACGCGGCAACGCAGCTCGGCTGTGAGCTCGCGGCGCGCCTCGACGACGTGCCCCGGCTGAAGGAATGCACGACGGCCCTCGCCGCGACGGCGCCGAACGACGCGCGGACGCTTTCGTACGAATGGGCGCTCGCCGCCGCCCAGAAAAACTTCGGGCGCGCCGAGGAGCTCCTCGTACAGGCCAAGGCGGCCGGGGTTCCGGAAGACAAGCTCAAGACCATGCAGGCGGCGACCGACCTGGGCGCGCGGAAGGACCGGCGAACCAAGCAGCTCGTCGCCGGTGGGGTCGGCGCCGTCCTCGGGGGCGTTCTTTTGGCTCTCGTGGCCAGGCTTCGCAAGCGCCGCTCCGCCGCTCCCGCGGCTCCTGCCTCGGCGGCCTGAGAGCAGCGTCGGCAGGCGTAGCCGCCCGAGGCGAATGGGGCCTCGCCGCGGAGACGCGCCGTCATCGGTCGAGATCCCCCCGCACGCTTCGCGGATGCCTTTTGGGGATCTCGATTCGAGTATCTCGCCTTGGGCGAAGTTCTCGACGAGATCCGCGGCGATGAGCGCGCGGCTCGCATGATGAGGGAACTCGACCTCGCGCATGATGCCGTTTCCGAGGACTATCTGGTTCACCTGGCCCGACCAGAGCGCCGCGGCCTTGTCGCCGACAAGCTCGTCGAAACGCAGATCCTTCCGCTCTCCGTCGAGTTCCTCGATGGCGTAGGTGCGAGCGGCAGGAAATGCCTGCTGGGCGCTCGCCGCGAAGAAGTGGTGGAAAGGGTACTCCTTCACTCAGAGGAGGCTCGGAACCACCTCACCGCGGGAGCTGGATCATCGCCACAAAATGACGAAGGGCGCGCCCGGTGTCCGGGCGCGCCTCTCGAGGGTTCACGCCGACCGCGAGCGGCCGACGACTATGTCACTGAAGGACGAAGCGGCAGGTGTTCGAGCAGCTCGTGAACGGCCCGGTGCCCGGGTCACAGTCCTCGAACGGATCCTTGTGGCCGTCGCCGCAGGTCGTCGACGTCGTGGGGATCGAGCCGAAGTTCGCGGCGTTGAGGCCGAGCGTGTGGATGTCCGGATTCGAGGCCGGCGCGAGAGTGTGCGCGTTGAACGCGCAGCCATTCACGTTGGCCGACGCGGCGCAGAGGTTCTGCTCGTTGTAGTCTTCGCAGAACGGCTGGTCGGCGGTGTCGCTCCCGAGCGTGTCCGTGGCCGCGAGGGGTCCGAGCGCAAAGAAGCCGTACGTCGAGGCGAGGTTCTCGGCGTTCGCCGTGACCGCCTCGTACTGGCCGAGCGCGAGCTCCGAGGAGGCGGTGTCGTTGACCGAAGAGCCGCCATTGCTCTCATCGAGGTCCGTCACGCCGTCCACGGCGTCGAATCCCTTCGACGAGTTGTAGTAGAGCTTGCGCCACGCGGGGTACGAGCCCGAGGTGCCGGCCGCCTGGATGTCCGCGATCGTCGGGTAGATGCCGCCGATGGTCCCGCCCGTGGCGTTGAGACCCGCGAGCTCCATCGCGTTCTCGCCGCCGATGGCGAGGCTCAGGCCCTCGTGCTGGAACCAGGAGTTGCCGCCGAAGCCGGCGTAGCCGACGCTGCACGGATCCGCCTGCGTGAGGCAGCCGATCTGGTCGGTCGCGTCCGTCATCTGGCAGCCCTGCTGGACCTGGTTCGTCGGGTTCGTGCCCGGGAGGACCGGCGGGGTCGCCGAGACGCTGCTGTCCCAGAGCGGGTACTGCTGGTGGATGCGCGAGAAGGCGCCGAAGAAGTTGAGGCTCACGCTCGTGCCGGGGATGGCGTACGGGACGGCCTGCGGGGTCGAGGTGCTGGTGTTGTCGACGATGAGGTTGAAGATACGGCCGTCGCGGACGGGGACGTCCGGGAGGGGCCAGCCCTTCGGGTCGTTCTCGCAGGCGTCATGACCGGCCGTGTACGGGAACTGGGTGACCATCCAGTTGCAGGCGGCGCCGGGCTTGGAGCCGTCGGGGCACGCTTCGTTGCTGGGCACCGTGGTGGGGGCGCACTTGTGGACGAACACGAAGCCGCCCGAGGCGAAGCCCGAGCACTTGGCCGTCGGGAACGCGGTGGCCTGCTTGATGACACCGTTCGGATCCGTGATCCAGTCGACCGGGGGGACCGGCAGGACGAGGCCGAGCTGGCCGTCGAGGTTGCAGATCTCCTCGGCAGGGTGATTCTGGCCGACGACCGAGGCGGCGCCGAGGCAGGGGCGGCGGATCGGGTCGTTGTCCTGGTAGCTGGTGGGGAGGACGTCGGCGCCGATGTTGGCCGTGCCGTTTTCCCAGGTCGTGTCGCCCCAGACGCCGGGCGGCGGGCGGCGGTGGTAGCCGTCCTGGACGCAGGTGCCGCTGCCGTCCGCGCAGGCGCTGCCGACGTTGCTGCAGGTGACAGGCGTGGTGGCCGTGGAGCTCGGGCAGAGGCCGGCCTTGGGCTCCGGGATGCCGCCCGGGCCGACGAACTGGTGGTACTGGCCCTGCGCGCAGGTGCTGCCGTTGACCGAAGTCGTGTCCCAGTTCATGGCGTTGCAGAACGGGCTGATGCCGAAGCCGTTCAACTTCGACGCGCTGACCGAGTACGAGACCGCGGCGCCCGAGCTGCTGGCGAGCTTGCCGCTGGCGATCGAGCTGATCGCGCCGGCGCCGGGCTGCGCGTAGATCGTGGTGATGCCGATGAGCGACGAGAAGACGTCGGAGGTGCCCGAGTTGTCGTCGCGGCGGAACGCGTGCCAGAGCGCGTTGCCGACGGTGGTGTTGTTGTTGAGGCCACCGGAGCAGGCGCCCGGGGCGGCGATGGGGCAGGACGGGAACTTTGCGGTCGTGCAGGCGGAGGACGGGTTCGAAGTGCAGCTACCGCCCGCCTGGCCGCCCTGGAAGGCGTTGTTCCACTGCGAGACCAGGAGCTGACGCGCCGGGCTGTCACAGTCCGTGACCTTGGTGGCCGCCGACTTGTCGAGGCCGCCGTAAAGCAGCGCGAGCATGTCGGTCCAGTTGTGGAAGGTGACCGACACCGGGTTGCCGCTGACGGTGCCCGAGATTGTGGTGGTGGCGGCGAGGCCGTGGGTCGTGTCGGTGCCGTCGGTGCTCTGCGCGTCGCAAGAGGCGCTGGCGCCCGAGAACGTCGACGAGAAGATGGAGAGCGCGTCGAGCGCGATGACCTGGCCGGAGGCGTGCGTCTGCGCGACCGCCGCCCCGGTGTCCGGGTAGGTGACCGACGCCGTGCTGCACGACCCGTTCGTGAGCATCTTGCTCATCGGCCCCATCCACTGCTTCGGCGTGGCGGCGGTCATGTTGTTTTCAGCGGCGCCCGAGCCACCGCCCAGGTAGTCGCCGCTGACGCCGAGCCCCGACGCCGCGATGGCGCCGTTCGTCAGGTCAAAAAGGGTGTCCGACCCGTTGAACGGGCTCGTGGCGAAGTGAACGACGGCACCGGCGCCGCTGGCGGCCGTGCCGGCGATCAGCATCGCCGCTGCAATAAACGAGGTTCTCATTACGATCCTCCAGATTGGATTCCGAGACGTCTGCGTCCTCGCTCCCGCGTTTTGGTGGGCGCTCGAGGACGTGCCCCTTAGTTCAAGTACCGGACCGTTTCGGGAAGGGAGGGACGGGCCCCCGTGTTTGCGGGGAAAACCCGCTGAAATTCCCCCCCTCCGGCAGCGGTTTCGCGGGCCGTCGAATCCGACTGGGCTTCCGAATTTCGGAATGTGGCCTCCGGATCCCGGTCAGGGGCGGGGCCGGGTGAAGGCGCGAGCCGGGATGGGTCGTGACGGTCGCGTTTCCGGTTGGCGTCGCCGGCGGCTCGACGACGTCCCATCGCCCCCGTACGCGAGCGCGTCTTCCGCGGCTTGCGGGCCGAGGGCAAAGACCCCGTAACTTCGAGTCGTGCCGTAGATGCCGCCGCCCGAGGCGTCCTTCGCAGGGCGAAGTCGCGTGGAACGAAGCTCGGCGTGGCGAACGCGAGACCTGTGGCCGCAGCTCACCGCGCCGGCGTCGCCACGAGCGGCGCCGGTGGTTCGTCCACCTCGAACGGGCGCTTGCTTCGATCCGGCTGCAATTCGCGGCTCGGCAGCGCAAGCAGCGCCGCGAGCCCGATGGTGACGAGCGAGACCACCCCCAGCGTCACGCCCGCCCTCTTCTTCGGCGAATCAATCTTCATCCGCTGGTCGGCGCGGGGGCCGCCTCGGCTGTGGGCTCGCTCGGGACCGGCGGATGGGTCTCCTCTGGTCGGTTCGCCAGGCACTGTCGAATGCCTGCCTCGAGGTCGGCCGCGTTGAAGGCCTCGACGTGCGTCGCGCCCTCGACCGCCCGCATCGGCCTCAGCAGGCGGGAGAAATCGGTGCTGCCGCTCATGCGCGTGCCCGTGAGAAACCAGTCCGCGCGTGCATCGATGGCCGACGCGGGCACGCCGCCGCCGTGGCCCCCGCCGTATGCCCGCGAGTCGACGCTGTTGCCGCGGCTGTCGCCCAGCACGAAGACCTGCCCTGAGGGCACGACGAACGTGTCGTTGAAGCGGCGCGCCGCGAGCGAGTGGATCGTCAGATAAGCGCGGTCCTCGAGGAACTCGACGTAGATCCCTCCACGCAAGACCCCGCCGTCGCCATCCACGTGAAAGTGCATGTACGGCCCCGCGGAGCACGTCGGCACTTGCCAGCCGTTGATGATCGGGGTGCCGCCGTCCATCGCGATGCGGTCGCCGGGGATTCCGATCACGCGCTTGACGAGGATCTCCGGCTGCGCCACCGGCAAGAGCTCCAGATCGGGCAGGGCTTGGGACCGGAAGATGATCACGTCTCCACGGCGGGGGGCCTCCGCACCCGCACCGTAAGCGTGCTTGTGGCCAAGGATGCGATCCTCGGTGTCGAGCGTCGGGAGCATCGAGCCGCTCAGTACTTGGTAGACCTGCGCGAACCGCGCACGCACGCCGACCATCGACCCGACCGCCAAGCCGAGCCCGGCGAGCGTCGCCCCCGCGTGCCACGCTGCGCGCGCAGCGAGGGTAGGGCGGGCAATCGCCCGCACCGATGTCGCGGCTCGCCGAGCCGCATCGAGGTCGCTCGTCTCGACCGCCCCACGAAGGTTTTCAAGTCCCCTCGCGACCTCCGCGCGTCGAGGCTCGTCGAGCATACGCGCGAGCCGTGCTGCCGTGCCCTTCGACTCGAGCGCGTCGCGCAGCGACGCGACTTCGGCCCATTCGCGGAGGCGCCCGGGATCACGCTCTTCGGGTGCGACTCCCGCTGGCAGCCGCGACGCGTACCGACCCCCCGGCAAGTGGAACCTCCAGTGCCGCGCCATCGCGGAGAGGCCCAGAAAGAGCACCACGGCGAACGGCGCCGGGAACGCCTTCACCAGCAGCGAAAGAACCCCGGGTAGCCCGATGCCGATCGGCGGTACGAGGTACTTGATCGTCAGCGCCGCGAGGAGCGCCGGGATGACGGCGACCCAGAGCGCGCGAGCTGCTGTTTGGAGGTGCTGCGGTGCCATCGGTGCATCAGTTGTAGGGGCACGAGGCGATGTCTGCGGCGGTGGGGCAGTCCGTGTAATCGGGCGGCGGGGTCTGGTGCGTCTCGAGGCATTTCAAGTAGTCGAACACGGCGAGGCCCGCGTTGATGGCGCCGCGCACCACCCAGTTCTGGAAGTCGGTTTGCGTGATGGGGATCATCGTGTCTGGGCACTTGGGCCAGTCGGGATGCATGTCCTGCTGGCCCGGAGGAGCATAATGACACCAAGGAAAAATGTTGTCGGGTTGGATCCCGTTGGTGTCGACGATGCCGCGGCTATTACCGAAATTTCCGACGGGGTACGGTGGCTGAGAAGGCCCACGTGTGAAGAGCGAGGCATCCTCGACAAGAAAGTCCACGGCTCCGCCGGCGGATGGGTCGAAGGGCGCGCCCACCTGCGGAAAGTTGGTCCCGAGATACTCGTGGGTCACATCGTCCGCCCCGACCACGTGAATGGGCGGTGGGTTGTTGAGGGAACAAAGCCGCAGCCATAGATCGGCGTCGCCATTGGAAAAGATAAGGGGCGATTGGCCCGCTTTGTCGAACTCGACGAGGGGGTGCAATGGATCGAAAATGGGTGCCGTACTCGTCGCCTTGGGAAATACAGCTGGCGATAGAACGGCCTCGCACATCTGGATCGCGATCGCGAGCATGTTCGCCGAATTCACGTCGGGAACGGGGGAGCGGGATATGCCGAGCACCGGCGTCCCGCCGACGAGCTGGAGCAGCACGGGTGGGATCTTCACGAGCGTGCCGCCGAGCGCCATCCATGAAAGATAGCGAGCGGCACGATCGTCCTCGGTTGCGGAGGTCCACGAGGGCGGGGGTGTTCCCGTGCTGAAGAGGGTCTGGAGCGCTCCATCGCCGAAGACCAGGTGGATGTCCGTCGTGTCGGCGGCGGCCCCTTGGGGGCCGAAAAGACCGTCCCGGAAATCGGCCACCTCCGCGTGCCCGCCCGTCATGATGGCCAGGTTTGCGGCGAAGCGCCCGGTGGAGTCCGCCAGCGGCCCGTGGCAATTGATGCAGATCATTTTGAAAATGGCCTGCCCGGGCGTCTGGGTGTACACGAGGGCGTTGGTAGCTGGCGGAGTCGGATCGTTCGTGGAGTCCAGCCACATCGGGGTCTCGGAGCCAGGGCCGTTCTGACCGTTGTACCAGCTCACTGGATGCTGCCCGGTATAGTTGCACCCGCTCGGGCCCTTCCAGATGCCAAATGGCTGAGGAGTCTGGAGGAACGCCCCGGCGTCATTGTCGTCCAAGTGGATGTTCTGAAGAAGCTGGATCGCGGTGCTTTGATCCTCCTGCGCTTGGAGCTCGGTCGCGGGCGGATCGGGGCAAGCGTTCTGCGAGCCCGCGTCGCCTGCGGTCGCGGGTTCGGGAAGGGCGGGAACGCCCGCACCGTTGAGAATGAGCTGATTGGCCCAGTCCGCCCGTCGGGGCGACCATGGCGGAGGGGCCTGTGTCGTGTCCGTAATCGGCCAATCGCAGTGGTCGGGGATCTGGATGCTCGTTAGCCCTGTCGGCTGGATCGCGAGGGGGACCTGGTGACACGTGGGGTCGATCTGCGTGTAGGGATCGACAATGTCGTCCTGCGCCCCGGGATCGGCGTAGTGCGACATCGCCTGGAAGGCGGGGTCCAGGGGCTCGTTGATGGTTTGACCCGGGTTGCCCGTGTGCAGCAGCGCGAGGCGAACGTTCGCCGCGTCGAGCGCGCTTGCGTAACGAGGATCGCCAGGAAGGACCTCGACATAAGGCTGATCGTTGTTGTCGATGACCGCGCCGAGGGGGCTCGGCTGAGTCGCCTGCCCCGTGACGAACGCGTACTCTGGAATATCGGGGCTCTTCCGGATCGCCGGGATGCTCACCATCCAGTCGGAGACGATCTGCTTCGCCCGCGGATCGTAACCGGGGGTGTTCATGGGCATGTGCGGGAAGATGTTGGAATCGTCCGCGTAGGCGAAGGGATTGTCGACGTTCCGGTAGAGCAGGCTCCGCCAGGGTGCGAACCACTCCGCGATGAGGGCGGAGGCCCCGTTGCTGAAAGGATCTACCTGGGCGCTTCCATCTGGGTTCGTCCGCGGGTGATCCATCAGGGAAGGCGTGATGTAAGGGACCTTCGTCTGCCCGTTGACCCCGCGCGCGATTCGCTGGCTCACCCGGTCGAGGGGGAACTGGAAGATTCCACCTGTCGCCATCGGATAGAAGTCGAGATCTCCGACCAACACCGGGTTCTGCCGCGACGGGTAACCTGTCGGGTTATGGCAGTGCGAGCAGTTGCCGAGCAAATATCCCTGAGCGCGCAGCTCGTAGTCGTTTCGGGGCGTCCGCGTCCCTTCGGACTGCTCGAGCGGCAGAACGTCGGCCGGCGAGTCCATCCCGGTGATGAGCCCGTAGTTGATGAACCGCTGAAGCTGCGTGAGCTCGTCCGGGCCGGTAGCTTCGATCGTGCCGCCCTGGCCCACGGGCCGCCGGTTGATCTGCAAGGGTAGGAAGCCCAGGACGAACGAGTGGGTCACGCTTCCCTGGTGGCACTGGATGCAGCGCTGCGAGGAGGGGATCGCGTAGTGGCGTGCGGCGCCCGCGTTCACGAGCGCGTCGTCGGGGTCTGCCGGGTTGGTCGCCAGGATCGCCGCGGCCGCTGGCTCGTTCGTTGCGTAGAGGAGGAGATCGTCGGTGAAGGGAAGGCCGTCGTGCAGAGCGCTCTGCTCGAGCTCCGCGTCGCTCTCGTCGTCATTCCATTTGTAGGTCGCGAAGAGGGCGGTCGGCTGGTAGTTCGTCGCCGCGATCTGGTCGGGAGGGTCGGGGCGAGAGACGATGAGCCGCGTCTCCATTTTTCGGTACCGATAGCTGCCGTCGCTATCGATCACCTGCTTCATGAACGTTTTGTAGAAGCGGGTGTTGGGCGGGATCGTCCACTCCTGGGTGGCCTTGTCGAAGTGGACGGACGTGCCGCGGGGGACCCGGATGTAACGGAGCTTGCCCGCATTGTCGCTCCAGAGCGGGTAGCCGGGCGCGTATGCGATGACGCCGTAGCGCGCCAACGTGGCGCTATCGAGGGTGAAGAGGTCGGTGTCGCTCAGGTGCAAGGGCAAACCGATGTCCGCCGCGGCCGTCGCGCCGTTCGCCCCGGCTGCGGTGGCGGCCGCGAACATCGCATCGAGCTCGGCGGCCTTGGCTTGCTCCGTGTTGACGAGCGTGGCAGTCGGAATGCAGTTGCCGATGTTCGTCATCGCGTTGCCCATCTGGGCGCTGGGGACGGGAACGGTGCTGCTGCCGCCCGTGTCGGCCTCGCCGGGCAGCGAGTACTGGAACGAGGGCGGAAACCCGGCGGTGATCCAAGCTTGGGTGAGCTCCGCGAATTGTCGGATCGGATCGCTTTCCGGGCGCTGCGAGTACGGCATCCCAAAGGGTCTGTCGCTGAACGGCGGCATGGGGTCCGCATCGTTCGGCCCGCCGTTCGAGGTGACGTGGTCCAGAATGGACGGGGTCATCGGTGCCTGGAACTGCGACACGAACTGCTCTTGGCTGGCGATCTGGAAGTTTCCGTTCACCGTGATGGTGCCGTGGCACCCACCGCAGGCGGAGTTGAACTTATTCAGAAGGTCCGAGACGAGGTACGTCTGCCCCGCCGGCATCCCGCCCTCTGCGCCCGCGTCGGCCCCCGACCCGATGGCCTCGAGCCGCTGCGGCAGCGCCTGGGCCTGCGCCTGCTGGCAGAACTGAGGCCCGACCGGGCTACTGGAGACCGTGACGGCGTCCGTGCCCACGCTGGCGTCCACCGGCCCGCCCGGGAATTCCTCTTGCGCGCACCCCGCCATGACGGCAAGAAGCAAAAGAAGCAACGAAAAGAAGAAGAGGCTCGCGCGCCGACGCATGGTCTATCGCTCCGGGGCTAGCTGACAGGCGCGGCGTATCACGCGGCCGCTGCCTCACGGGCGACAAACTCGCGAACTTCGGCCCGGCCCCTCCGGCCCGCCCATCCCCCCGCACCCGCCCTTCGGCCTTCGAGAACCGGATCGATATTTCCGGGAAATCGGATGGTCGCCATTCCGGGTCCCCGAAGCTTCGTGGTGCGAATCCCCGATGGAACGGCGTGATTTTCGCCCATCGGCGGAGCTGGCTCGGGTCTTGAACAATGGGGCCGCCGTGGAGTGCTCCCGGTCCCCCGGGGGGACCCGTGACACGAAGCAATCCCCCATTTGGAGGTCATCGCTATGAAACTCATTCGCAACGTATTCGTCGTCGGCTCCATCGCCGCGGCGTCTCTCGCTGCTTGTTCGAGCAACCACGGCACGATCGGCAGCAACGGCGGCACCAATCCGTCGGTTGTCGGCGGCCAGACGGACGGCACCGGTAGCATCAACCAGGCCCTCGAGATCGGGAACAACGTGTTCCTGAACTCCCTCAGCTACACCTGCACGGGTCCGGCGACGATCCCGGCGGGCACGATCCCCATCAACGACGCGGGCTCGATCGAGTGGGTTCTCGGCGGCATCACGGCCGGCACCGGCTACGTCTGCACGCTCACCGGCTACGACACCAGCGGTGACTACTGCTCCGGCACGTCCTCGTTCAGCGTCATCGCGGGCGAGATCACGGGCGGCGGCGCGACGATCACCTGCACGGTCCCGACGGACGCGAACGTCGGCGCTGACGTCAACACCGGCGCCGTCGGCTTCGACGCCTCGGTCAACCTCGTGACCCAGGGCGCGTACTCGTGCCCCGGCATCGAGAACTTCACCATCCTCCCGTCCGAGATCGCGGCCGGCCAGACCTCCGCCCTCACGGTCGTCGAAGTCGGCGAGCAGGCGACGGTCCTCGGCGCCGACGGCGGCCCGTCGACCTCGAACGTCCTCTGGACGGCGAGCCCCGCGGGCTCCGCCGTGTTCGACGGCGTCCTCGCCAACACCTCGACGAACCCGACCCCGGTGTTCCAGTGCGCCACCCCGGGCACGAACGTCACCATCACCGCGCAGGTCACCAACTACGAGACGACACAGACGCCGTCCGGCCCCGTCACGACGAACGTCTGCGCCGGCGCCTTCGCGACGACGTACACGGCCGTCATCACCTGCGAGAGCGGCACGGGCCCCGCCCAGTGCTTCCCGCCCGCGGTCACCTGCCCGACGTCTGACGGCGGCACGGTCTGCGAGAACGTCCTCACCGCGCTCGACCCGAACAACTGCGGCGCTTGCGGAGTGACCTGCACCGGCGGCGCGACCTGCACCGCGGTCGGCGGCGTCGACAAGTGCGTCGCTCCGGCGATCAGCGCTTGCACCTCGGCCCCCTGCGCCACGGTGGCGGGTGCGAACTGGGTCCAGTGCGACAAGAACGCGAACGGCGTTTGCGACGCGACCCAGGCCGTCATCATCTCCCAGGACATCGACCACGGCTTCGCGACCACGGCTTCGAACAAGCCCTCCGCGACCTCGTGCTACGAGTGCCTCGCCGGCCGTACCTGCATCGACTCCACGTCCACGACGGGCGCGGACTGCGACGACCTCACGGGCTTCGTCCCGGGCAGCTCGACGTACACGCTGAAGCAGGCGTGCCTCGACTCCCTCAACTGCCTCCTCGGCGACCCGCAGACCGGCACGGCCGGCACCACGGGCACGCCGAACCCGGCTTGGGTTGCGGGCGCGGACTGCTCCAACTTCTCGGACGGCCCGGCGAACTGCTTCTGCGGTTCTGCCGAGACGGACGTCACGGACTGCGAGTCCGCGGACAAGGTCAACGCGATGACGCCGCCGGGTACGCTCGGCAGCTCTTCGCCGAACGGCGTCTGCATCACGACCCTCCTCGCGGGCGAGGGCCTCACGACCGGCTCGAGCAACACGCTCATCGTCGGCGACCTCGGCAACAGCACGACCGGCCCCGGCCAGGCGTTCCTCCAGCTGAACTGCGGTGGCGCCTCGAACGTCCCCGTCGCGTGCCCGACCTGCTTCCAGTGAGATCGTCTCGTATCTGACGAGATCCTGAGCCGTACGTAAAAGAGGAAGGCGCCGGGTTTACCCCCGGCGCCTTCTGCTTTTTGTGAGTGGGGAGGTGATCACGATGAGACGCCATCGCATCCTGTTCGGGGTAGGCGGCGCCGCACTGGCTCTCCGCGATGTTCGCGCGAACGTAATGGTGCTAAGGGGACGCCGAGGGTAGAGTGGGGCGAGCTGCCATGCGGGCCGTCGCGAAGAACATCATCCGCAGCGCGTGCGGCGTCCTGCTCGCTGTCTGGGCCGTGGCGTGCGGCAGCGAAGGTGGCTTTTATCCCGATGGCGGCGAGATCGGAATCGTCGGAAGCGGCGGGGGCGGATGGGGAGTGCCCGCCGACGCCGGTTCCGTTCATGACGCTGGCGCGGCCGATGCGGGGCACGACAGTGGCGGTTCTGTTGGAGGGAATGACTCTGGCGGCGGAGGCACCGACGCGGGCGAGCCTCCGAGTGACGCCGGGAACGACGGCGGGTCGAGCATCGGCATCTCGTTCACCGAGCCGCCGGGCTTCTTCGTCTCGCTGAACTGGGTGATTTCCGGCCCCAATGGATATTACTCCGGCACCGTCTATTTCGGTGACGCCGCCTCGAATCGAGCTCGTCATCGGCGGCATCGCGGTCGGCAGCGGATACACGGCCACGATGGCGGGCGTCGACCGGTTCGGGGAGCCCTGCAGCGGCACCTCGTCGCCGTTCTCCGTCAGCCCCGGCGAAGTGAGCGGAGCGGGGATCACGCTCACGTGCAGCGAGTGGACCGCGGACGCGATGGAGAACCCCGCGCCGGTCATGACCGGGAGCGTGGGGCTCGACGCCGGTATCGTGCTGTCCGACATGTGACCGACGTACGCTGCCGCGCAAAGTTCGCGGGGCGTTCGCGGGGCAGCCGCCGTGATCGGATAGATAGGGGCATGGATTGACCGCGCCTCGTGCTCATCGCCGCTCGAGCAGCGGCGATTCTGGCCGCCGGCCCCGGGTGCGGCGGCTCTTCGGCGAGCGTCTCGGACGACGCGGACGTGCCCCTCACGGGGGCCGTCAACGTGGTGATGCAGCTCCCTTCGGGCATGGTCGCCACCACCGCCAACTACTCGCTTCGCGCGTCCGACGGCTTCATGAAGACCGATATTTTGGACTTCAGCGGGACGGGCTCCGTCGCCTTCATCGTCCAGCAGCTCCCCTCGGACGCGGAGTTCGCCCTTCAAGTCGGCGTCGGCTCCGCGACGGTGGCCGACGAATGCACGTCCTCGGCCGAGTTCGAGCTCGGGGCGGGGCCGCCGGAAAACATCGTCCTCGTTCCGCACTGCACGGGGGCCGTCGACGCGCCCACGCCGGTGGGCACCGTCGTCGTCCAGGCGGAGATTCCGGACGCGATCGTCCTCCACAGCATCACGTACTCCCTCGTCGGCCCGAATGGCTCGGTCCTCTCGAACACGGTGCCGGTCATCTCCACCGGCCAGGTCAACGTCACCGTGCAGCAGGTCCCTGCGGGCGAGGGGCTCGTCCTGTCCTTGCGCGCCGCCTCCGCCGACGACGCCTACGTGTGCACCGCCTCCGAGACGCTCGCCGTCGAGGCCAACCAGCAGACGACGACGGGCCTCTTGCTGCAGTGCAATCCTTCGACCTGACCGCGCACGAATCGCGACGAGGATCGGGTTCAGGGCAGCGTCTGGCAGTCGCCGAGCCAGGGCATCGCCGAGTTCGTGGCCGTCCCGTTGTCGACGCACTCGACGACCTGGTCCTGGCCCCCGTCGAGGTTTCCCACCGCCACGAGGGTGACGATGCCGCTTGCCGCCATGACGGTCAGGCCCGAGGCGGCGTAGAGACCCGCGCCGTTGCCCTTGTAGACCGTCACCGTGGCCGCGTTGAGGGTCGCCTTCACGTAGCCGTTCGTGTCCACCGCCGCGTCCGGGGCGGACGCGGAGGAGGCGCCGAACACGATGCTCGAGAGCACGACGCTCCCGACCTGCCCGGTGATGAGATCGGGCGCCCCTGGATCGGGGGTCGCGTTGACGATGCGGAACAGCGGACCGCCGAGGTTGTTCGTGACGTCGTCCAGGTACGTCCCGATCTGCAGGTCGGGCTGGTTCGCGCCGGGGCTGTCGACGCCGATGAGGGCGATCGTCTCCTGGCTGCCCGCGAGGAGAACCGGCGGCACCGTCTGCGCGACGCCCGTGGGGAGCGGGGGCAGGGAGGCCATGCGCCCCGTGATGGGCGTCGAGCAGTCGGGCGAGCCGGCGGCGACCGCGATCGCGTCGTACTGGCCGGGCGGGACGACGATGTACTGGCTGTCGTTCGGGAACACGAGGGCCGGCGGGCCGGCGTCGACGGCGTCGTGAACGTCGATCGCCGCGGCGGCCTTCATCAGCACCGGGCCTTCGTAGGCGACCGTGCCGTGCGGCGCGATGCAGAAGTCGACGCCGGGCGAGTCCGCAGACCAGTTCGCGAACCGAATGAGCGCGCCGGAGCTCGGCGCGACGTAGAGCGTCGCGTCGGCGGTCCCCGCGTCCTGCGGCGCCGCGCCTCCCGCGTCGGAGGCGCCCTTCGTCGCGTCCACGCCGGCGTCGACGACGGGCACCGGCGAGACCGTATCGTCGCCGTTGCCGCACGCCGCGAGGGCGAGCGAGGCGGCGATCGAAGCCGAGGCCACTGAAAGAAGAGCGGTGCGCATGCCGACCCGGGTAGGCCGTCTACCACGGGGGGCCGCGCCGGCCGTGCGACGTATTCGTGACAGGACCCGAGGTCGATGGCCGCAGCGACCCCCGGGTGATACGCGGAAAGGAGACCATGGGGGCGAATGGCCGCGTCATCGTCGCTCTCGTGGGCTGCGCGGTCGCGTGCGGGTTCGCCGCGTGCGGGGGCACGACCGGGCAGGAATCGAGTCCCGGGCAGGCCACGCAGGCGCATGACGCGCCGATGGACGGCTCGATCGACGCGACCGACGACGACGCCTCCGAGGCCGGCGCCCAGGAGAACCCGCCGCCGCCCGAGGACGACGACGCCTCCGTCGGGTGCTACGGCGATGGCTTGGTCCCTGATTCGACCGGGTTCGTGGCCGCGATCACGAACTTGTCCGGGATCAACGGCGCGTGGCGCCTCTATCGAGATTGCGACGACTATGCCCTGCTCGAGGCAGGTACTCCGCAACCCGGGGTGAACTGCTCTCTCGTCACCGCTCCCGCGCCTGGAGGGCCTTTCGTTCCCCAGCCGGAGAGCGCGCAAATGTGCACCAAGGGCAGCACCGTCCAGGACATCATGGACATGGACACGGCGCTCGAGTGGGGCGCGTACATCGCCCTCGACATGAACGACGTGAACGGGGCGGCGGAGGACTTCGACGCGAAGGCCGCCGGAATCAAGGGTTTCTGCTTTTACATGACCGGGTACACGATTCCGAACTTCCGGATGCGCTTCGTGACGGACCAGGGTTTCACCGATCGCAACTGGTACCAGGTGACGTCGTTCCACGAGGGCTGGCACAAGATCCTGTTCTCGGACCTCGGGCAGATCACGCCTACGAACATTCCTTTCGATCCCAGCAAGCTCGTATCGATCGAGATCGAGATCCCATCCACCGAGCTCGATGCGGTGCCCTGGGACTTCTGCATCGATGGGCTGGTCGCGCTGAATTGAGCGATACCCCGGCCTGTCCACTATCCATCCTTCGCACACCGGAGGCCGAGCATCGGGATGCGGAATCGACCGGGGTGATGGACGCGATTCGTCACCCGGAGGCCGTGCACGTCGTAGTTGTACGCGCCGCCGCGGATGGAGTGCTCGCACTCGGTCGGGATCGGGTTGGTCCCCGTGAAGCCTTGCTTGTGCTCGCGATGGAGCTCGTCGAGGGCCGCGAGGATCTCGGCGCACGTCCCCGGCCTGCCCTCCGCGGCGGTGGGCCTGCGGTACGCGTAGGGGTCGTACTCGTCTTCCATCCACTCCCAGACGTTCCCCGCGAGATCGTCCTGCCCGTACGGGCCCCGTCCGGCGGGGTGGGTGCCGACGTCCTCCGGGTGTCCGGTGCCGAAGACGGTGGTCTCGTGCGTGGGCGGGTCGTTGCCCCACGCGAAGCGCCGGTCGTCGCCGTCGCGCGCGGCCTTCTCGAACTCCGCCTCGCGGGGCAAGCGCTTGCCGCGCCAGGCGCAGTAGCCGCGCGCGTCGTCCCACGTGATGCCGCTGACCGGCTGCTGGGGACCGTTGAAGTCGGGGTGCTGGTCGCGCACGCTCGGGGACTTGGGCGGGCAGCGGCCGGCGGCGACGCACTCGTCCCACTCGGCGTTGGTGACCTCGGTCTTGTCGAGCCAGAACGCAGCCAGCGTGACCGTGTGCGCGGGGTGCTCGTCTTCTTCGCCGCCGGCGTCGGCGCCCATCGTGAACGGGCCGGCGGGGACGAGGAGCATGTCGGGCGGCGCGTCGGGGGCAGGGGCGGGCGGCGAAGCCGGGGCCGCCGAGACCGACGCCGTCGGCAGCGCAGCCTGCGCGGTCGCCGAGGACGATGCAGCCGTCGGGGGCGTCGCGGCTTCGCTCCGGCTGCAGCTCGGGAGCGCGATGACGACGACAGCGACGAGCCGCCCGAGGGTGCGTCTCAAGCTCATCGCGGGGAAAGCATAACACCTCACCCACGTCGCCCCCACGCTTCGCTCCCGGGCCCCCGCAGGGTAGAAGGGGCCCGTGATCCGCGTTTCGCATCTGACGAAGCGATACGGCGCGCAGGCCGCCGTGGAGGACGTGTCGTTCGAGGTGAAGAAGGGCGAGGTGCTCGGCTTCCTCGGCCCGAACGGCGCCGGCAAGAGCACGACGCTCCGCGTGCTCGCGGGCTTCCTCGGGCCGACGAGCGGCACGGTCGCGATCGACGGGCACGACGTGGTCACCGACTCGTTCGAGGCGCGCCGGCGCATCGGCTACATGCCCGAGGCGGTGCCGCTCCCGCCCGAGATGCGGGTCGTCGAGTACCTGCGCTTCCGCGCGGAGCTCAAGCGGGTGCCGCGAAGGGCCCGGCGGGGGCGCGTGGACGACGCGATGGCGAAGGCCTCGGTGCTCGACGTCGCCAACCAGGTCATCGGTCACCTCTCGAAGGGCTACCGCCAGCGCGTGGGGCTCGCCGACGCCCTCGTGGCCGAGCCACCCATCGTCGTGCTCGACGAGCCCACGGCCGGGCTCGACCCGAACCAGATCCGGGAGGTCCGGCAGCTCGTGCGGGAGCTCGGCCGCGAGCACGCGGTCGTCCTCTCGACGCACATCTTGAGCGAGGTCGAGGCGTGCGCGACGCGCGTGCTGCTCCTCCACCGCGGGCGCGTGGTGGCCGAGGGGCCCACCGCCGAGGTGGGCGCGCTGCGCGGCGGGACGGCGGTCGACGTCGTGGCGAGCGGCGACCCCGACCGCGCCGAGCACGCGCTCGGGAGCGTGCAGGGCGTGGCGGCGGTCGCGCGCCTGGCGACGGACGACGGGCTCGTCACGTTCCGCGTCGCGCTCGCTCCAGGCGACCCCGGCGCGCGAGGGCAGGCCGTGGAGCGGTGCGTGGCGGCCCTCGTGGCGGCCGGCGCGGGCGTGCGCGAGGCGCGGCCGGCGGGCGGGTCGCTCGAGGAGGCGTTCGCCGCGCTGACGCGCGAGGCCGCTCCGTGAGGGCGTTCTGGCCGATCTACAAGCGCGAGCTCCTGGCGTTCTTCGTCACGCCGCTGGCCTGGGTGCTGTTCGTCGTCTTCCTCTTCACGCAGGGCATGCACTTCTACCTGCTGGTGGACGAGTTCGCCCACGCCGCGGCCGACGCGGCGGGCGACGAGACGCCGCTGTCGGCGTTCTTCGGGAACACGGTCCTCCTCTACATGGTTCTCTTCGCGCTGGTGCCACCCATGACCATGCGCCTCTTTGCGGAAGAGCGCCGCAGCGGGACGATCGAATCCCTGATGACCGCGCCCGTCTCGAGCGCGGCGGTCGTCCTCGCGAAGTACGCGGCGGCGCTCACGACGTACGTGGCGATGTGGGTGCCCACGGTGCTCTACCTGGTCGTCCTCCGGCGCGCCGATCCCGACGGGCAGCTCGACTGGCACGCGGCGGCGAGCGCCTACCTGGGCGTGCTGCTGGTGGGCGCGGGCTACCTCGCGGTGGGCCTGTGCGCGAGCGCGCTCACGCGGTCGCAGTTCCTGGCGATGCTCTTCACGGCGCTCGTGCTCCTCTCGCTCTTCATCCTGGGGGTCGGCGAGTTCGTGACGAGCGAGGGTACGACGGTCCACGCGCTCTGCGCGCACGTGTCGGTGTGGGCGCACATGAACGACTTCGCCAGCGGCGTGGTCGACTCGAGGCACCTCGTCTTTTACGGGACGATGGTGGCCCTGCCGCTCTTCGTCGCGACGCGCGCGGTCGACGCGTGGAGGTGGGGATGACGGGCGCACGCGCCGGGCGAGGGCTCGAGCTCGCCGGGCTCGCGGCGGCGGTGGTGCTGGCGGTGGTCGTCAACGTGCTGGCGAGCCGGCACTTCGCGCGCTGGGACTGGACGGAGAGCCGGCGCTGGTCGCTGGGCGAGGCGACGCTCGAGACGCTGCGCGGGCTGGACCGGCCGGTGGACCTCTGGGTGGTGGTCGGGCGCGGCGACCCGGCGGAGACGAGCTTGCGCCCGCTCGCCGCCTCGTACGGGGCGGCGGCGCGGCTCGTCGAGGTCCACTGGATCGATCCGGATCGCGACGCCGCGCAGCTCGTCGATCTCCAGCAGCGCTTCGGGCTCGAGGCCGGGCGCACGGAAGACGGGCGCGTCGCCACCGACGCCGTGGTCGTCGCGGTCAGCGGCGACAAGCACTGGTTCTTGACCCGAGAGGATCTCTTCGAGCCCGGCGCGGACGACGTGCACGTGCGGCCGCGCGAGGAGCGCGCGCTGACGCGGGCCATCCGCCAGGTGGTGGGGGGAGAGCGCACGAAGCTCTGCTTCACGGCCGGCCACGGGGAGCTGTCGCTCGACGCGCGGGCCGACGAGCGCGATTCGCTCGGCGAGGTGCGCGATCTGCTCGAGAAGGACAACTACGAGCTCGCGACCGTCGACACCGCGTCTCCGGGCGCCCGAGCGCCCTTCGCCGGGTGCGCCGTCGCGGTCGTCGCGGGGCCGCGGGCCGCCTTCACGAAGGAGGAGGGGGAGCGCCTCCGCGCGTACCTGCTCGAAGGGGGGAGCTTGCTCGCGGCGGTCGGGCCGCCCGACGCGATCGACGCGAAGGCATCGTCCGATGGGCCCGGAGCCTCGGCGGCCGACGGGCTCGACGCGGCGCTCGCGCCCTTCGGGATTGGGCTCGACGACGGGGTCGTGCACGAGGTCGATCCGGGGGTCGCGATCCCCGACACGCACGGGGAGGGCTTCTTCGTCACGGCCCGACCGCACCCGGTCACCGCGAGCCTCGTGGCGGGCGGCGCCGACGCTCACCCGCCCCGCGTCGCGGCGTTCTTCGCGCGCGGGCTCCGTCACGTCGCGCCGTCCGGGGCGGCCGCGGCGGCCAATCTGCTGGTGACGACCGACGCCGCGTACGCCAAGGCCACGCTCGCGGGCGCCGCCGCGTGGACCGGCGCGCCGCCGCGCGATCCGGGGGACCGCGGCGGGCCGTTCGTGCTGGCGATGGCCGCCGAGCGGCGGCCCGACGCGGGCCCAGGCGGACGGCCGTCGCGCGCGGTGGTCGTGGGCAGCCGGTTCGCGCTCGCCGAGGACAACTGGCGGCAACCGCGGCCGCTCCACGGCGCCGCGTTCTTCGTCGACGCGGCGCTCTCGTGGCTCGCGGCGCGCCCCGAGGTCGTCGACGTGCCGGACCGCGCCGAGGTGGCGGTGGCGATGCACCTGCCCGACGCGGCGCGGGCCGAGGTTCTGCGGTACGTGCTGATCCTCATGCCGCTGGCCGCGCTGCTCCTCGGAGTGGCGGTCTGGGCGTGGCGCCGGTCGTCGGAGAACGCGCCCTACGGGCCGGTCGGCGGACGGCGAGGTCCGTCGTGAGCGTCTCCTGGGCGCGCAGCGCGTCGACGCCGCTCGTGCTCATCGGGCTCGCCGCGGGGACCGCGGGGTACACCTACTTCGTCGATTGCGCGCGCGTCTCCGACGCCGACCGCGAGGCGCGGCGGGCGGACGTGTTCCCGAGCTTTCGCGTCGGGGACGTCGAGCGCGTCGAGCTCGAACACGGCGCCGAGAAGCTGGTGCTCGAGCGGAGCGCGCCCGGGGCCGCGAGGTCCGCCGAGGCGAACGCGTGGTCGATGGTGGCGCCGCGCCGCGAGGAGCTCGACCCGGCGGAGGTGGACGTCCTGCTCCGCGAGCTCGAGTCCGCGTCCCGGGTGCGCGAGGTGGCCGGCGCCGACGCGAAGGGCCTCGATCGGCCGCGGGTGCGCGGGACCGTGGAGGTCGGTCCGGTCTCGTACCGCTTCGAGCTGGGCGACGACACGATCGTGCCCCAGGGGGCGGCGTACATGCGGGTGGACGGAGAAGGGACCTTCGTCGTCGGGCGCTCGCTGAAGGTGCAGCTCTTGCGGGGCGCGGACGCGTACCGCGAGCGCGCGCTCGTGCCCTACGGCGCGGGCGAGGTGGCGCGCGTGGAGGTGAGCCCGTCGCTCGTGCTCGTGCGGGAGGGGCTCTCGTTCCGCGTCGGCCTGAACGGTCTCCGCGCGTCGCGGACCGCGGTCGACCACCTCTTCGAGGCGCTCGCCGATGCGCGGGCGGAGCTCTTCCTCGACGACGCCGCGGGCGATCCCGCCCTGGTGGCCGGCGCGCGAACGCTGGTCGTGACGCCGCGCGACCCCGCGCGCCCCGCGGTGCGCCTGGTCCTCGGGGGTCCGTGCCCGAGCGAGGACCCGTCGCTCGCGGAGGACGTGGTGGTCGTGCGGATCGCGCCGGCGCGGGCGACGGCGTGCGTTCCCAAGGGCCTCGTCGAGGCGCTGGCGGTCGCGCCCGAGGCGATGGTCGACGCCGCGCCCTTCGCCGCGCACGCCGACGAGATCGAGGAGCTGAAGATCCAGCCCGTCGCGGGGGCGGGGCCGCGCGTCGAGATCGCGCGCCGCGGCTCGGGATGGCACGAGCGCGCCCCCGAGGATCGCGAGCTCGAGTCGGCCGAGTCCGACTCGGCGAACGCCCTCGTCGCGGCGCTCGCTGCCGCCCGGGGCACGGACGTTCACGCCGGGCCCGGTGGGATTGCCGTGCGCGAGCGCGTCTCGGTGGTGCGTACGGGCGGCGAGTCGACCGAGGTCGTCGAGGTGGGGGCGCCGGACGCGTCGGGGGTCGTGCTCGCGCGCCGGGCCGAAGACGGCGCGGTGCTCCGGCTGACACGCGCGGCCGCGCGGCGCTTCGAGGCGCACCCCATCGCGCTCGAGGCGCCCGGCGTGTGGCCGGTGCCGTTCGATTCCGGGCGCGATTGTCGCCGTGGACGACACGTGCTCGCGCGCGCCCGAGCACCTCGAGCTCGACGGCGGCACGTGGAAAGCGCACGGGTTCGAGGTGGACAACCTCTCGGCCGTCGAGCTGACGGCGGCGTTCGCGCGGCCCCAGCCGGAAGGGTGGGTCGCGGAGACCGACGACGGCACGTTCGGCTTCGGCCACGACGGGGCGTGCACGGTCACACTCACGCTGGAGAGCGCCGACGGCGGGCCGCCTTCGCGCGTGCGGTTCGAGTTCGGGGCCGAGGCCGAGGAGGGGGTCTACGCGCGCGCGGCGGATCGTCCGGGCATCTTCCTGGCGCCGGCGTCGCTTCGCGC
The DNA here is from genome assembly GCA_963797395.1 of uncultured delta proteobacterium. Lineage (GTDB taxonomy): Bacteria > Myxococcota_A > Polyangia > Polyangiales > Polyangiaceae > Palsa-1150. Next base: position 394,802 of record CAWCPA010000003.1, on the reverse strand, counting down.
GCTCGCCGGGCGCCCGGCGGTCGAGCGAGGCGGGTTCCGCCTCGACGTGCGGTCGCTCTCGCACGTGGTGCTCTCGCGCACGGGCGAGACGGGCGGGGCCGGCGCGACGGTCGTCCTCACGCGGCCGCCCGGGGCCTACCGCCTCGAGCGCGCCGGCGCGGACGACGACGCGGGCGACCCGGGAGAGGGCGACAAGCTCGAGAGCGCGCTCGCCGGCCTGCACGCCGAGTTCGCGCTGCACACCGGCCCGGCCGACCGGGCCGAGGGCCTCGACAAGCCGACCCTCGCCATCGAGACCGACGACCGAACGCGCATCGTCATCGGCGCGCCCGCGCGGGACGGCACGACCGATGGGTATTTCGCGCGGGTCAGCGGCATCGACGCCACGTTCCTGGTGCCGCGCGAGCCGGTCGACGCGATCGTCTCCGCCTGGTGAAGGGCGTGGAACCCCGCGGCGGGCCCATCACGAAGCGCCGATGTCGGGCGAAGGGCGCTACAACCTGGATTCTTGCGCAGGCGCCTTCCGGCGAGCCTTCGCGTACCCTGGACCGGGACGATGCCTCTCCTCACGATCGTTACGCTCGCTCTCGCCGTCGTCGTCGTGGCCGCCGTCGTGTGGGCCCTCGCACGGGGACCCCGGGAGTCGGCGCTCGCGCCGAGCCCTGCGCCCGCGCCCGCGCTGCCCGTGCCCGCGAAACCGGCGGTCGCCGAGGCCGCCGCTGCGGCCGCGACGCCGGCGGCTGCGCCGGCTGTCGAAGCGCCACCTCCGCCGGCACCGGAACCGCTTCCGCCCGCGCCGCCGGCCGCGGAGCTGGCTCCGGCGGAATCCACTCCGACGCCCTCGGCTCCGACGCCCTCGGTCCCTCCGCCCTCGGCTCGCGCGACCATTCCGCCGAGGGTCGCCGAGGCGATCGCGTCGCCGGACACCGCTCCGGAGCCGCAGCTGGACCTCACGCCGCCGCCCGTGCCCGTCGTGGCGCCGCCGCCGATCGCTGCGCGGAAACCCTCGCCGGCCCCTGTACCTGGAGTGGTTCCGCCGCCTCTCGCGGCGGTCAAGCCCGCGCCCGCGCCGGCGCCCGCCCCCAAGCCCGCGCCGGTCGTCGCGCCGAAGCCCGCACCCGCGGCCGTGCCGGCTCCCGCGCCGGCGGCGCCTGCGCCTGCGCCTGCTGCCCCCGCGCCTGCAGCCGTCCCTGCGCCTGCCCCCGTTGCTGCGTCGGACCGCGCGTCCCTCGAAGACGGCGATCCCGAACGCAAGAAGGCGCGCAAGCTGGCGCGGCTCTTCGTCTCCGAGATCAAGCTCTATAACGAGAAGCTCGTCGCAGAGGGCTTCGCCGTCGGCGACCTCTACGCGCGCCTCAAGGACCCGATCGACCAGTCCCTCACCGTCTTCGAGCGCCGCGTGCCCGAACCGGTGCGCGCCGAATTCGATTACATGCACGACGAGCTCGTGAGGCAGCTCGCGGGCGGCGACGCGACGAAGCTCGGTCCCCACTACAGGGGGCTGCGGCGCGGCTGACCGAGACGCGTGCTGTCCGCGGGCTGGACCGACGAGTGGCCCGCCGATTCGAACTAGCTCTTCGGCGCGCTCTGCACCCAGCCGCCGCCTTCCTGGCGCTGGCGGTGCTCGGGACGGATCTCGCTTCGCGCATCGGCGCCGAGGAGCTCGCAGGGATCGAACCAATGCTCGGTGACCGCCCGCGCGAGAATGGGGCCCAGCTCGCCGTCGAAATCGGGCAGATCCGGGCGGCGGTGGTGCCAGAGGGCCTGGCGATCCGGCACCTCGGAGAACGCGAGGACCTCCTTCACGCCGCCGTTGCAGTTCGTCGCGACGACCAGAGCAGCGCGCCAAGGATGAGGCACCGGGCGAGCTCGGCGACGGAACGGTCCATCCGACGACGGTAGCTCGTTCTCCTACCTCGCGCCCTCAGAGCGCGCCGATTTCCCGCAGCACCGCCTGCCGGACGAGCGCGACGGGAGGCGCGCCGTGAGCGAGGAGGGCGTCGTGGAACCGCTGGAGAGAGAAGCGCGGTCCGAGCTTGGCGCGCGCCTCTTCGCGGAGCGCGAGGATTTGCAGCTTGCCGAGCGTGTACGCGAAGTAGCCGGGATTGAACGTCCCCCGGACGGCCTGCTCGTGGGCCGTCGCCGAGTCCTGGTGGCAGTCGGTGACGAAGCGCTTCTCCGCCTCTTCCACCGTCATGCCGCGCGTGTGGATGCCGATCGAGGCCGCGAAGCGGCAGTTTCTCAGGAGGGCGCCGTGGAGCATCGCGAGGCGGTTGGCGGGGTCGCCGGAGCCGAGGCCTTCGTCGATCATCATCTCTTCGACGTAGTGCGCCCAGCCCTCGGTGAACGAGTAGCTCGAGAACGCCTTCTGCACGCGCGTCGGGGCGCGCTCGGCCCAGCGGCCCTGCACGAAGTGCCCCGGGTACACCTCGTGGATCGTCGTGCCGAGCAGGTCGCCCATCGAGCCGAGGTAGTCGGCGCGCTCTCTCTCGGACATCGACCGGTCGGGGAGCGTGAGCTGGTAGAAGGCGCTCTTGGCGGTCTCGAAGGGGCCGGTCATCTCGATCGACGCCGAGTTCCACCGCTCGTAGGGCGGCGTCTCGCGGACGACCGGCACGTCGGTGCCGGCGATGGACACGATGGCGTGATCGACGACGAACGCGCGCGCCTCGTCCATCATGCGCCCCGCGGTCGCGAAGAGCTTCGCCTCGGCGACCGGCTTCGGGCTCACGTGGGCCGCGAGCTCCTCGTAGGCCTTCTTGTTGGCGGCGAGGTCGACCTCGTTCATGCGCGCGAAGTCGTCGAGCGGGAGGGTGAGGCCCTCCTGCACCCGAAGGAGCTTCGCGTACCGCACCGCGCCGAGGACGTGGCTCTGGTCGCCTCGCGCCGCCTCGATCTTGAGCCAGGCGGCGAGGTCCGTGGCGGCCTTGGCGAGCGCCTCGTTGGCCTTCGCGAAGCGCTGCTGCTGGGCGGCGTCGCCCGCCTTGCCCATCACGCGCACGACGTCGCCGCGCAGGTACGTGGCGAAGCCGGCGAAGTCGCGCGCCTCGACGTCCGCGACCGGCTTCGAGAGCGGCGGGGCGAGGTTCTCGCGCACGTGCGGCAGCTCCGCGAGGGCGGCCTCCTCGTGCTGCGTGAGGCTCGCGGCGCGGACCTCGAGGGGCGCGTAGTCGCGGTCGATGTACGCGCTCACGCCGAAGAGCGGCTCGTAAAAGCCGGGCGACTTGCGGGGCGCGTCCAGGTCGACGAGCGAGAACAGGTCGGACGCGACCCAGCTCGCCAGCTCCGCGCGGTCGAGGGCCTCGTCCGGCGAGAGGCTCGCGAGCGGCACCTGCTCGAGCGCGTCGGCGCTGGCGTGCAGGCGGTCGACGCGCGCCGCGAGGGCGCTCGCCGCGATGGGCGCGACGGCGCCGTCGTACTCGTGGAGACCGAGGTCACGGCCCGCGGACGGATTGTCCGAGAGGAGCTCGCCGAGGATCCGCTCCTCCAGGGCCGCGAAGGGCGGGGCGGGCGGAGCGGAAGGCGCCGCGCTCGGGGCGGGCGTGGACGACGCGGCGCTCGCCGCCGTCGTCACGGGCGCGTGGGCCGCTTCTCGCGGCGGCCGGGGGCCGGAGCAGGCGGCGAGCGCGGGGAGCCCGAGCGCGAGCGCGGCGGCGAGCGCGTTTCTCATCCGCGCTAGGCTAAGTCCTCATGACGTCGCCGCGCGCATGGTTTGTGGTCCACCCGGCGGGCCTCGTCGTCCGCCGCGACCGCGAGCCGCTCGAGCTCTTGACCGACGAGGACGCGGCCGCGTTCGGCCTCACCGATCGCGACGCGCTCGAGCTCGGGGCCGCCTCGGTCGTCGCGGGGCCGGCCGGGCCCGGCCCGATCGAGCCTCCGTTCGAGGTCGCGCGCCTCTGGGAGCTCTACCCCGCGCTGGGCGACGAGCGCTTCCTCCTGGCCGGCCGCGCGGCGCAGATCGTCGAGTGGGCGACGACGCACCGCTTTTGCGGTCGCTGCGGGACGCCCACGGAGCGCATGCCGACCGAGCGGGCCATGCGCTGCCCCGCGTGCAAGCTCCTCGCGTACCCGCGCATCTCGCCCGCCGTGATCGTCCTCGTGCGGCGCGGCGAAGAGGCGCTGCTGGCGCACGGCGCGCGCTTCCCCGGCGTCTTTTACAGCACGCTGGCGGGCTTCGTGGAGATCGGCGAGTCCCTCGAGCAGACGATCGCGCGGGAGGTGCGCGAGGAGGTCGGCGTCGAGGTGAAGGACGTCCGCTACTTCGGCAGCCAGGCGTGGCCCTTCCCGCACTCGCTCATGGTCGGCTTCTTCGCCGAGTGGGCGGGCGGCGAGCTCCGCGCGGACGGCGTGGAGATCGTCGACGCGCGGTGGTGCCGCGCGGGGGATCTCCCGCCGATTCCGCCGCCCCTCAGCATCGCGCGCGCCCTCATCGACGCGTGGATTGCCGACGTCACGCGCCCTGACGCAGCTCACTCCGCGTAGTAGTCCTTCATCAGCTCCGTGGCCCAGTCGGGCTGCGTCACGGGGCCGATGGGCCCGAACTCGCGCATGTACGGCTTCACGTCGAGCACCGGCGTGCCGTCGATGGCGTCGAGCCGCCTCACCGTGAGGACGCGCCCCTCCACGCGGACGAGGTTGCACCGCGACACGCCGATGCGGTTCGGGCGCATCTTCGGCCGCTGCGCGAAGATGCCCACGCGAGGCCAGTCGAGTCGGTTGCGCGGGTGCCGGGCGCCGAGCTCGATGCTCTCCTCCTTCACCGCGTGGAATTGGTACACGACCTCGAGGTGCGAAAACTCGGCCAGGCCCTCGACCGACTCGAGCGCGAATCGCTCGTCGATCTCGATGGTCGAGACGACGTCGCCCCAGAAGTCGTCGCGCACCTCGGCCCGGGCGGTGCGCACCCATCCGATGGGCACGACCTCGATCGGGCCCTTTCTGTCGCGGTTGTCGTCGCTCATGGTTTCCTCTTCGTTTCGTTGGCGATCGTCGACGCGACGGGTGCCACGCCCCGTGCACCACGAGGACCCGCAGAGTAAGCTGGCCAGTGTGGCCGCAGCGAGAGCCGCAAGCGCAGTGCTCCTGAACCTCGCGCTGGCGGCGGTCTACGTCGTCCTCGCGCGCCTCGGCCTCATGATGGACGCGGTGAGCGGCTTCGCCACGCTCGTCTGGCCGTCCACGGGCCTCTCGCTGGCCGCGCTCCTCATCCTCGGCAACCGCGTGTGGCCGGGCGTCGCGGCCGGCGCGCTGATCACCAACCTGTGGATCGGCGCGCCGCTCCCGGTCGCGATGGGCATCGCCGCGGGCAACACGCTCGAGGCCCTCGCGGGCGCGTGGGTCGTCGATCGCGCGACGGGCGGGTACCCGTCGCTCGGCCGCGTGCGCGACATGCTCACCTTCGTCGGCCTGGCGGCCGTGGGCTGCTCGCTGATCAGCGCGACCCTCGGGGTCCTCAGCCTGTCGCTCGGCGGGATCGTCTCGAGAGCGCAGGCGCTCGAGACGTGGCCCGCTTGGTGGGTCGGCAATCTGATGGGCGCCCTCATCGTCGCGCCCGTCCTCCTCGGGCTGGCCCACCCGGCGGCGCGCAGCAAGGAGCTCGGGCGCGACGCCAAGCGGGGCTCGCTGCTCGAGGGCGCGGCGCTCGCCGTGCTGCTCGTCGTCACGAACGTGCTCGTCTTCGGCTCCCGCGAGAGCGACGGGGTCTCGTCCACGCTGCGGGAGGCGTACCTGGCCTTCCCGCTCCTCGTGTGGGCCGCGCTCCGCTTCGGCGTCCGCGGCGCCGCGCTCGCGAACCTCATCGTCGCCGCCGTGGCGATCGCGTGCACGGGGCTCGGGCGCGGGCCGTTCTTCGTCGGGCCGCTCGCGCAGAGCCTCCTGCACCTCCAGGCGTTCATGATCGTCGTGGTCGCCACGACCCTCATCCTCGGCGCGGCCAGCGAAGAGCGCCGCGACGCCATCAACCTGCGCGACTCGCTGATCTCGCTCGCGTCGCACGAGCTCCGGACGCCGCTGACCGCGCTCCACCTGCGCATCCAGCTCCTGTCGCGCAGCGCGCGGTCGGCGCACCCCTCGCCCGAGCGGGTCGCGCGCGACGCGGCCGGCGCCGAGGAGCAGGTCAAGCGCCTCGCCGCCCTCGTCGACGAGCTGCTCGACATCTCGCGCATCATGTCGGGGCGCATCCGGCTCGACCTCGAGGACGTCGACCTGGGCGGGTTCGTGCGCGAGATCGTCGACCGCTGCCCCGAGCCGCAGCGCGAGCTCGTCACGATCCGCCAGTCGGGCGAGCCGATCGTGGGCCGGTGGGACCGGATGCGCATCGACCAGATCGTCTCGAACCTCCTCTCGAACGCCCTCAAGTACGGCGAGAACAACCCGATCGAGATCACCCTCGGGCGCGCCGACCAGCGGGCGCGCCTCGAGGTCCGCGATCACGGCGCCGGCATCGCGGCGGCGGACCTGGGGCGCATCTTCGAGCGCTTCGAGCGCGCGGCGGCGAAGCACGTCGGCGGCTTCGGCCTCGGGCTGTGGATCGTGCGGCAGGTGGTCGACGCCCTGGGCGGCTCGATCGCGGTCGAGAGCCGCCTCGGCGCCGGCTCGGTGTTCATCGTGGAGCTGCCCCTCGAGCCCGCGCGCAGCCCGCAAGGCACCCCCCAGAGCTACTCGCGCACCGCCGTTCGCGCGTCCTGAAAGGTCACGGGCACGGCCCCTCGGTGCGCGCGATCGTCCGCCCGCACCGCGCGCACCGGCGGATTTCGATGCGGACGCCGAGCGGCCATTTCACGACGTGGGCCGCGATGGCCTCGCCGTTCAAGACGCCGGCGAGCGGCAGCTCGAGCCAGGCTTGAAGCTCGTACGACCGGCCGCACGCGCCGCACTGGACGGCGGCCGCGGCCCGGCGGCTGGCGGGACGGCTGGCAGGAGGAAGGCCGGAGGACGCGGCGACGAACCCGAAGCACATGAGAGCATCCTGGCAGACGTTGCGGACAGAAACGGTCCTCGACGTGTGGCACCATCGCGCCCATGCTTCTGACCTCCGCGCGCCTGCTGCGCCTGCTGTCGATGCTGCAGGCGCGCGAGTCCTGGACCGGTCCGGATTCTCGCCGGCCGCCTCGAGGTCACCGAGCGGACGCTCCGCCGTGACATCGACCGCCTGCGGAGCCTCGGCTACCCGGTCCACTCCACGTCCGGCGTCGCGGGGGGCTACAGGCTGGGCGCCGGGGCGTCCCTGCCGCCCCTCCAGCTCGACGACGACGAGGCCGTGGCCGTGGCGGTCGGCCTCCAGACGGCGGCGGGCGGGTCGGTCGCCGAGATCGGCGAGGCGTCGACGCGCGCGCTCGCCAAGCTCGAACAGGTGCTGCCGAAGCGCCTGCGCCGCCGGCTGGCCGCCCTGCGGTCGTCGATCGTGCGGCTCGAGGACCGCGGGCCCCGCGTGAAAATGAACGACGTCTCGTTTCTCGCGTCGTCGTGCAGCGAGCGCAAGCAGCTCACGTTCCTCTACCGCGATTTCAAGGGCGCCGCGACGTCGCGCACGGTGGAGCCTCACCGCATCGTGCACACCGGCGCGCGCTGGTACCTCGTCGCCTGGGACAACGACCGGACCGACTGGCGCACCTTCCGCATCGACCGCGTCGACTCCGTCGTGGCCACCGGCGCGCTCTTCACGCCGCGGAGCTCGCCCGGCGACGACGTCGGCGCGTACGTCACCCGCGGCGTTGCGGCGGTCGCGTTCCGCGTGCGGGCGAAGGTGGTCCTGCGCGCGCCGGTCGAGGCGATGCGCGAGCGGCTCCCGCCGATGGTGGGGCAGCTCGAGGCCCTCGACGACGCGAGCTGCGTCCTCGAGACGGGCGGGTTCTCGCCCGAGTCGCTGCTGATGTGGATTGCGGGCCTCGGCGTCGACTTCGAGATCCGCGAGCCCCTCGACCTGCACGATCACCTCGCCCGGGTCGCCGAGCGGCTCGCGCGCGCGAGCGCGCTCCGTTCTACGTGACCGTCATTCGTAGGTCGGCCGCCGCTTGCCGTGCTCCACCCTGTGGAAGCCGAGGGCGAGCGCGGCGGCGACGAGATCGGGGTGGAGGCTCCCGGTGGCGAGGACCTCCTTCACGTAGTCCGCGCCGTGCCGCCGGTCCTTCATGGCGCCGAACGCCGCGGCGGCGACCACGCGGACCTCGAGGGGCGCGCCCTGGGGCGGCGGATCAATCGCGGCCGTCTTGGCCTTGGCCGCTTCGGCGCTGCCGTTCGAGGCGGTCGCGTACGCGCTCATCCAGGTGGCCAGCGGCCCGAGGACGAGCGGGTACCGCCCGAGCAGCGGCCCCACCTCGGCCGCCCGGTCCTTCGCGACGAGCGTGAAGACGCGCTCCCAGAGGACCCGCGGCGTCACGGTCGCCGAGTCGAGCGCCGCCTTCGACAGGGCGTCGGCCGCGTCGAGCCGCCCCTCGTACCGGGCGAGGCGGGCGAGGCGCACCGCGCAGAGCGCCTGCTGCTCCGCCTCTTTGCCCCAGGCGATGGCGATCTTGTCGGCCGTCGCGAGGTCGCCCCCGTCGAGCGCGAGGTCCATCGCGATGAGGTTGGCCCACGGGGCGTCGTCGTTCGCGAGGTTCACGAGCTTGGCGGGGTCGAGCGCGACGTGCCCGGACAGCGCCTCGGACGCGAGCGACAGGCCCGCGAGCAGCGGCTGCTTTCGCGCCTCCGCGGGCACGGCGTCGAGGCCGCGCGAGACGCCGTCGGCGTCGACGCGCTCGTACGCCGCCGCCGCGCGGACGACCGCCGCGTCGGCCGAGCCGGGGTCGAGGTCTTCGGTGGCCTTGAGCGCCTCGTCGAGGCGGCCGCCGAGGAGCGCCACGCGCGCCGCGAGGGCACGGGCCGGCTCGTAGGCCGCTGAGAGCTGGAGCGCCGCGAGCGCCGCCTTGCGCGCCAGGCCCTCGTCGCCGAGGGGCAGCGCGATCGTCCCGAGCCACACCGCGGCGCCCGGCGAGTCGGCCACGGCGAGCCCGGCCTGCACCTCGGCGCGCGCGTCGTCGGCGGCCCGCTTGTCGAGCGCGGCGAGCGCCGCGACCGCGTGCGGCACGAACGCGAGGCCCGAGGGCAGCTCGTCGGCGCGCGCGCGGAGCTGCTCGACCTCTGGGGGCACGGGGAGGTCTTCGCGCTGCGGATCGCGCCCCCACGCGAGCGCGACGAGGGCCAGCGGCTCGGCGCGATCGGGGAGCTTGAGGCGGAGCTCCCTGGCGAGCTTCATCGCGTCCTGCGCGTCGCCCGCGATCGCGGTCACGCGCGCGAGGCCGACCTGCGCCGGCAAGAGGTCCGCGTCGAGCTTCACCGCCGCGGCGTACCGGTCGCGCGCCCGCGCGTCGCCCGCGCGCTCGAGGGCGGCGCCCGTGACGAGCTGGTACCACGCGTCTCCCGCGGCGGGCCCGTCCCACTTGGGCAGCTCGCCGGCCGCGCCGGCCGTGTCGTTCTGGAAGAGGAACGAGGCGACGTGCGCGAAGGCGTACTTGTCCTCGCCGACGCCGACGTCCTTCGCGCGCGCCATCGCGTCCTCGAACGCGACGTCGCTGCCGGACTTCACCAGGCCGACGATCGCGCGCTCGCGCGCCCAGTCGAGGGCCGCGCGGGGGCTCCGCGACTCGAGCGCCAGCGCCCGGCCGAGGGAGGCCTCCGCGTCGGACAGCGAGTCGGGCCGGGCCGCGTGGAGCTGCGCTTCCACGGTGGCGAGCAGGGCCTCGGCGACCAGGTGATCCTGGGCGCGCTTGTGCTGGTAGAAGACGTACGTCCCGACGGCGCCGGCGACGAAGACCACCATCGACGCGATGAGCGTCGCGGTCCCCTTGCGCTTGGGGCCGGCCCCGGGGCGATCCCACACGGCCGGCCGAGCGGCGCCGGCGGCCGCGGGCTCGTACACGCCGGCGAACGTGAGCGCGTCGAGCACGTCGCGCGGGTGCGGGACGCTCCCGCCGGTCGGCTCGGCGGGCGCGGCCTTCGGGGCCTCCTTCGCCTTCGCCTTCACGGGCGCCGGCGAGGGGGTGGCGGCGTGGTTCGCGTGGCCGTTCGTGAGGGGCTTGGTGGGCGCCGGGGACGTGGGGAGCGGGGCGACGCCCGACACGGAGATGTCGACCTCGCTGGAGTTCGACACCTCGTCGCGCGCCGGCGCGTCTTGCTCGGGGGGCTCGAAGGCGGTCGGGAAGGTCTGCGCGCTCTTCGAGAACTGGCGCGGCTCGTCGGGGAGCTGCACGGCCGCGGCCCTGGGCGTCACCGCGGCGGGCGCCTTCGAAGGAGCCTTCGCGGGAGGCAGCGGCGAGGGCTTCGGCTTCGCGAACTCCTTCGGCCGCGGCAGGTGCACGTCCGTCGTGTTCTCGCTCATCGAGTCGAGGAGCTCGCGCGCGGGCTGGGAGGTGTGCGCCACCTCGGCGGCAACGGCGCGCGTGCCGGCCTTGGCCTGCATCGGCTTGAACACCTTGGCGCGATCGAGCCAGATGCGCGCGTCGGCGCCCGTCGACCCGAGCTGGATCGCGCGCTGCAGGACCTTCTCGGCGCGGTCGGCGTCCCCGCGGCGGAGGAGCGTCTCCCCCAGCCAGCGATACACGTCCGCGTCGCGGGGCGCCTGCTTGCCCGCCGCGACGAGCACCGTCTGCGCGTCGGCGTAGCGGTTCGAGTCGATGTACATCCGCGCGACCGACACGAGCACGGTCACGTCTGCCGCGTGGCGGGCCGCCGCGTCCTGACCGACCTGCTGAACGAGGTCGCTCGAGCTCCCGCGAAGGGCGTCGCAAAGCGCGACGGTCATCGTGGGAGTGGGGTTGTCCCTCCAGCGCGCAACGAGATCGTGGATCGAAGTGTCCATGCGGTATCGGAGCGTCGAGCCCCCATTGTGCCGCCTAACGCCGCGATGATGCGAGCCCGATCTTTGCGAGGGGCCTCAGGAGCCTTGAGGACCCTGGGGCGCTTGTAGACCGAGCTCCTTCATCACGAGCTGTAGGTCTTGCCAGGCCTGTCGCTTGGCCTCGGTCTGCTGAGGACTCGGGCGCAGGAGGTACGAGGGATGGTACGTGGGCATCACGAGGGTGCGCCCGCGGTAGAGCTTCCACTGCCCGCGAAGCTTCGTGATGCCGAGCTTCGTGTCGAGCAAGGCGGCCACGGCGGTGTTGCCCATCGCCACGATCACGCGCGGGCTCACGAGCGCGAGCTGCTCGTGCAGGTACGGGATGCACGTCGCCATCTCCTCGGGCTCGGGGCGGCGATTGCCCGGCGGGCGGCACTTGAGGATGTTGCACACGTACACGTCGCGCTCGGGCGAGAGGCCCATCGCGCCGATCATGCGATCGAGGAGCTGCCCGGCCCGGCCGACGAAGGGGAGGCCCTGCTCGTCTTCGTCGGCGCCCGGCGCTTCGCCCACGAAACAGATCGCCGCGTCCGGGTTGCCGCGGGCGAAGACGGTCTGCGTGCGCGTCGCCGCGAGGCCGCACTTGGTGCACCCGGCGACCTCGCTCGCCAGCTCGGGCAGGCGCACGTGACGGTCGACGGAGACGGGCGCGTTGTTGGGCGCGGGCGTGGGCGCCGTGACGGGCGGGGGCGCGGGCGCGTGGACCGGCATCGGGGGCGCCGCGAAGGTCACGGCGGGCGGGGGTGCGGGCGCGGGCGCGGCCTGTACCGGGACGGCCGCCTGCGCCGGTGCGGCGCCCGGCGGGCGGCGCGGGAAGCCGATCGTCCCGGCCTCCTGGTGCCACTCGAGGTACGCCCGGAGGGACGCCGCGAGGCTCGCGAGCTCGGCGCGCGGGTCGTCCGTCACTCGCTCACCGCGAGAAGTGAACCTTGATGGTCATGCGCTTCGGGATCGGGTTCCCGTCGTGATCCAGCTCGGGGTTGAACCGCTCCTTCAGCGCGTACTTGCGGGCCTCCCGACCGAAGCCGTACCCCGGGTCCTTGAGCACCGAGACGTTCGACACCGTGCCGTCGGGGCGCACGTCGATCTCCAGCGTGACGTAGGTCTCGTCGATCTGCGCCGTGTCGGCCTCGGGCGGGAAGGGGGCGTTCCAGTCGGTGTTCACCGGCGAAGCGCGCCGCGAGCGATCGGGCCCGGAGCTCGTGCTGGCGGCCTTGCCCGCGCCCTCGGTCGGACCCGGCGCCGCCGCCAGGTTTCGCACCGCGCGATTGCTCGTGCCGTTCGCGGCCGTCGTCCCGCCCGCGTACGAGTCGGCGTTGCCCTGGACGATCGTGTTGCCCGTGAGGTCGACGGGCTCGTTCGGATCGGGCTCCTGCGCGAGCACCTTGGCCGCCTGCGCCGGAGCGGGCGGGGGCGGAGGCGCCTCGTGCGCGGCTGCCTTCGCGACCGGCGGAGCGGGCTCGGGCTTCGCCTCGGGCTCGGGCTTCGCCTCGGGCTCGGGCGGCGGCGGGGGCGGCGGCTCCTCGCGCACCACGTCGATCTCTTGCGGCTCGGGCTGCACCGCCAGCGCCTGCGCGTTCATCGACTCGAGCATCACCGTGATGCCCCGCGCGCTCACCGCGAGACCGAGCAAGAGCGCGATCGCCCCGAGGAGGTACACGAGCCAGCGCACCGGCCCCGACGACTGCGCGTCGAGCCCGAGCACCTTGCTCATGGGGTCGTCGTCGTAGACCGCGCTCGCCATCGCGCCGTCGGCGAGCGCGAGCTGCCCGAGCGGGACGCTGCCCCGGCCGTTCTTGGGCGTCGGTCGACCGGGCGCGTCGGGCATGGCGTGACTCTCGCCTGGTCGTCAGTGCTGCGGGGCGGGCGCGATGGGCGTGACGCCGAACGCGATCTTGGCGACGTGCGCCTGCTTCAGCAGGTCGAGCACGTGGATGACCCGCCCGTGCGTGACCGCGGCGTCGGCCTTGATGACGGCCCGGAGGTCGGGGTGCGCCGTCTGCGCCGTGCGCGCGAGCGGGAGGAGGGCGTCGTCGTTCGGGATCTGGTTCGAGTCGACCATCGCGCGCCCGTCGGCGGCGAGGACGATGCTGAAGACCGTCTGCACGTCGCTCGTGCCTGTGGCCGCCTTCGGGAGGTCGAGCGGCACCGTCTGGTCGAGCACGATCTTCGTCGTCACCATGAAGATGATGAGGAGGACGAGCGTGATGTCGACGAGCGGCGTGACGTTGATGCCGGTGATCGCGTCGTCGCTGGACTGCCCGCCGCCGGCCATCAGTTCCGCTCCGTGTCTTCCGCCTTGGCGCGCTTGGACGCGGGCGTGCGCTCGATGGCCGCGCCGTCGGCGCCGGCCCCCTCGGCGACCGGGATCGCCTTGAGGTGCGCGAGGAGCATGTGGCCGAGGGCCTCGGTGTTCGCGACGGTGCCGCGCACGACGCGCTGGAACGCGTTGAACGCCGCGACCGCCGGGATGGCGATGAGGATGCCGATCGCGGTAGCGACGAGCGCCTCGGAGATGCGGGCCATGACCGCCTCCGGCGCGAGCTGCGACGCGGCGCCCGCCGCGGCCGACTTCACTTTGCTCAGCTCGTCGAACGCGGCGACGATGCCGATGACCGTTCCGAGCAGCCCGATGAAGGGCGCGTTGTTTCCGAGGGTGCCGAGGAACGCCAGGCGCTTCTCGAGCTTCACGCGCTGGAGCGCGCTCGCGCCCTCCATCGCCTCTTCGGCGGCGCCCACCCCGCGGTCGGCTTCGACCAGGCCCGCGACGACGACCGCGGCCTCCGCGCTGCGCGACTCCTCGAGCCGGCGGCGCGCGCCTTCCATGTCGTTGCCGCGCAGCAGGCGACCGAGGTCCCGCATGAGGGCGTCGATGTCGTCGCGAAGCGACCAGTAGAGCCAAACGCGCTCGAGCATGATGGCCAGCGAGATGATGCTGAGCACCAGCATGAGCGCCAGGATCCACCCGGTGCCCAGGCCGACCATCGCGCTCTTCACTCGTTCAATCAAGGAATTCACGTCGCTATCGCTCCGTCTGTTTCTTCTGCGCCCGCTTCCGAGAAACCGTCAGCGGATCGAGATTCTTCGAGGGCGACCGTGGCCGCGAGCACCGTCGTCGCATACGCTCCCTTCGGTAGCACGAAGTAAACACGCATGCAGGCTCCGGGCTTCCCGCTTCCCGCTTGCTTCTCGACGTCCCCGGCCTTCACGACCTCCCACCGAAGGTCTTCGACCCACAGGCGCAAGGCTCGCCGGCTGCCTTCGCCGAGCGAGCGCGTACGCGCGAGGTCGAAGCCCTCGCCGAGGACGCGGTCGGCGACGCGCCGCTCGAGCTCCGCGGGCGCCCCTTCCGGCCAGCGCATGCGCGCCCCGATGATCGGCCCGGTGGGAGACACTTCGCCCGTGGCCGCCCGAGGGCGGTCCGTCTGAACGTCCGCGCAGCCGAAGAGGCCGCCGGAGGCCTTCAGCTTGAGGAGATCGCCCTCGAGCGGCAGCGCCCACGTGCCGTCCTCGACGCGCGCGTCGAGCACCGCGTTGAAGACGGCCGACTGGAGCGACGACCAGAGCAGGCGCTGCATGCGCGGGTCGCGCGGCCCGCGCTCCTCGCCCTTCAGCCACGCGAGGGCGCGCGCCGCGTTGTCGCCCTCGCGGCCGAAGCGCTGATCGCCGAAGGCGTTGGGCACGCCGTCCCGCGCCGTGCGCTCGAGCGCCGCGACGACCTCGCCGGTGCGGTCTTCGGGCACGCCGCGGAGCGTCAGCTCGAAGCGGTTCCCCGCGAGGTGGCCGGGCTTCATCTTGTGCGGGTGGGGGGCGGCCTCGTGGATCGTGACGCCGTCGAGGGCGAGCTCGCGCGCGCGGGCGGCGAGCGCCTCGCTCGTCGTGCCGCGCGGAGGCTGGAGCGACATCCACTGCGTGGTGACGGCGCGCTTGTCCTTCATGCCCGCGAAGCCCGCCGCGCGCGGGTCGCACCCGAGCTCGCGGGCGATGGCGCGCACGACGTCCATGGTGTTCCGATCGCGCTTGGTGAACCGCACGAACACGTGGTCGCCGGCGCCGCTCGGGGCGTACGCCGGCAGCTCTTCGACGACGAAGTCTTCGGGCACCGACTTGATGCGGGCGGGAGGCAGCATGGGGCCGAGGTTCTAGCTTAAGTAAGCCCGATCCCTCGCTTCGCTCGGGCGCCCGGGTTACCCGAGTTCGTGCGCCATCTCGTCGCGCGGGCTGCGATAGTGCTGCTGCGGCGAGTACAGCAGGAAGTCGCTGACGCGCGACGTGTACAGGCACGCGTACTCCTCGACCTGCGCGCCGAAGCTCGACTGCTCGTTCTCCTCCTTGAGGAGCGAGCCCCAGTAGGGGTGGAAGCGCTGGTCGATGCGCCGCTCGATGCCGGTCAGCTCGGCCTCGACCTGCCGCAGGCGACCGCGCACGCGGTCGATCGCGCGCTTGATGCGCGTCCGCTCGGCCTCGGCCTCGGCGTGGCCGTTCGACTTGTCGCGGGCGAGGTGCGCGTGGTCGATGCGGCGCGTGAGCTCCTTGTACCGGGTCTGGTAGAAGCGGAGCTCGTCCTCCAGGCGGTCGCGCCCGTCTTCGAGGTACTCGGCGCGCCCGAAGTCCTCGCGGCACGACTCGTGGGCGAGCACCTCGCCCTCGAGCTCCTGGATGATCATGGCGGTGCGCCAGGCGCTCTCTTTCTTGCTGCGGAGGATGTCGCCGTAAATGTGGTCGCCCACGTAGAGGACCTCGTCGCCCACGGCGCCCAGGCCGCGCTCGAGGTCGTGCAGGTTGCCGCCCTCGTAGATCTTGCCGCGCTCGAGCGGGAACGCGGCGGGCTCGAGGCGGTCGCCGTCGCGCTCCATCAGCGGGCGCCGCTCCTGGAAGAAGAGCGGCTTCATCGCGGCGACCACGACGACGTCGAAGTAGTTGCGCCAGTGCGGGTACTCGCTCATCTCGCCGTCGAGCAGGTACGACATCATCTTGTCGGTGTACGACCAGCGCGAGTTCGTGAGCACGAAGAGCTTCTTGCCGGCGCTCCGCAGCTTGTGGAGCGTCGGCGCGAGGTCGTGATCCTT
This sequence comes from uncultured delta proteobacterium, assembly GCA_963797395.1. Classification (GTDB taxonomy): domain Bacteria; phylum Myxococcota_A; class Polyangia; order Polyangiales; family Polyangiaceae; genus Palsa-1150. Next base: position 378,860 of record CAWCPA010000003.1, on the reverse strand, counting down.
CATCACGAAGCGCGGCAGGTCGGCGGCGACGGTCTCGAGGATGGTGCCGTCGCGGTGGGCCTCGTCGATGCCCTCGCGGATGTCGGCGAACGTCTTCGCGTAGTCGATCGACATCCCCCGCTGCGACATGGCCTCGACGAGGGCGGCGTAGAGGGCGGCCTCGCTGAGGGCGTAGAGGGTGTCGATCCAGTGGAAGCGCGGGGTGGCCGGGCGAATCTTCCGGGACTGGTAGAGCTGGCGGAGCTCGTCTTTCCCGAGCTCGCGAAGGCCGTGGTAGCCCTTCGTCACGAGCTTGTACCGGTTCATCTTGAGGATGTGCCCGAGCCGCTTGTCGATGAGCAGGCCGCGCACCGGGAAGTCGGTGGAGTACGGGATCGTGCGAATGAACTCGGGATACCCGCGCGCGATGAGCTTCTCGATGGTCGCCCGTATGGAGAGCTCGTCCATCTCCTTCTGGTTGTAGATGGCGAGCGTGTAGTCCATGTCGAAGCCGACCCAGGCGATGCCGCTCATCCGCAGGTTGCGGTTCACGAACACGCGGCGGTGACGGGCAATCCCGGGAGCGCCGGCCGTGGAACCCTGCGCGAGGAACTCCTCGAGCGGTAGCGTGAGCTGAGTCGGATTCACTGGGTCAGACGAGCCTGACGGGGCGCGAGACCGGCTCGCACGCGCCAGGGCGTAACAAGGGGAGCGGACCGAGTTACTCTAGACACGTGCCGAGCGGACGCGCAATTGGGGACGGACGATGCCTTCGCACGTGCGAAGACCGTCGCCGCGTCGCCATTCTGGTCGCGGGCGATCCGATGCCCGCCGTCGCTCGGCGCCGGGGGCCCTTCGAGCGGTTCATCCGGGCGCGCGCCGGGGACGCCTGGCGCGGCCGGTGGGCGGCTTACGAGGTCAGGCACGGCGCGCCTCTGCCGGGGCCGCGCGACGCCGACGCGTTCATCATGACGGGCTCGAGCTCGAGCGTCACCGAGCGGGCCCCCTGGATGCTCCGGGCCGAGGAGCTCTTGCGGCAGATCGCCGCCGCCCGCGTCCCGCTCTTCGGCATCTGCTTCGGTCACCAGATGATCGCGCAGGCGCTCGGCGGCGAGGTGAGGCGGAACCCCTTCGGCCGGGAGATCGGCACGGTGCGCCTCACCCGGCGCGCCGACGACTACTTCTTCGCGGGGCTGCCGCGCACCTTCGACGTGCACGAGACCCACGTGGACGCCGTCGTCCGGCTGCCGCCCGGCGCGGAGGTGCTCGCGACGACGGCCCTCGACCCCGCCGCCGTGTTTCGCGTGGGCAACCTCGTCCGCGGCGTGCAGTTCCACCCGGAGCTCGACGCCGACATCATGCGCGGGTACGTAGCCGGCCGGACGCAGCTCATTCGCGACGAAGGAGGCGACGCCGACGGCATCTTCGCGCGCATCCACGACCGCACGCTCGGCCACGAAGTCCTGAGGGGCTTCCTCCGCTTCGTCCGCGACGGGGTCTCATGCGCTACGGCGCGCGGCCGCGCCACGTGAACTTGGTCTTCGAGGGCCCCGCCGCCTCGCTCACGACGATGGGGTCCGGCGCGAAGTCGTGCGGCTCGACGGCCGGCGGCGCCATCGCCTGCGGCGAGGGCGTCCATGGCGGCGCGCCCTCGACGTCACGGCAGCAGCGGAAGCCCACGAAGTAGTACGCGAAGCTGGGGTCGTGGCTGTACGTCGTCGGGCGGCACTGGCTGCGCACGTGGCCCCAGGCGCCGCCCTTCAGCCCGGCCCAGAGCGACTTCTCGCGCGGCGCGATGTCGCTCGTGACCCACTCGTCGACGTTGCCCGTCAGGTCCTGCACGCCGAACCCGCTCTTGCAGTCGGCGAGCGCTCCGCTGGGTACGCTCTGGTCGAGTCGGGCCAGCTCGCCGAGCGCGATCTTCGGGTCCTTCGAGTAAAAGAGGAGCGTGCCGCTCTTGCCCCACTTCTTCGGCTCGATGAAGAAGTTGTCGATGTTGCACTTGTCGTGGTCGCGCACCCACCCGTAGGGGAAGGGCGTGTGCTCGGGCCCCTCGCAGGCGGCCGTCCACTCGCTCGCGTAGCAGAGGCGCTTGCCCTTCGACTCGCAGGTCGCCTGCGCCTTGTACCAGTCGAGCATCCAGGTGGGGTGGGCCCCGAGCTCGTTCGGGTACTCGTAGCGGTCGATGCAGAAGTCGATGTGGCGCGTGGCCATCCTGCAACGGCCGCCCGGCGCGAACGCATGGCAGATGTCGAGGTTGTTGATGTCCTCGTGCTCCATGTCGACGCAGCGCCGGTCGATGTCGGGGCAGAAATCGGTGTCGACGTGGGCCATGTCGTCCGGGCAGTCGCCCGCCGGGCCGGGCGGCGTCTGCGGCTCCGGGAGCTCCATCTCGGTCTCGCCGGGCCCGCAGACCAGGTCGGAGGCGCAAAGTTCGGCCCGGCCGAGCGGCTCGACGACCGCCGCCGGCTCGAGGGACGTCGCATCGGGGCCGTCGGCGGGCGGTTCGCCGCATGCGACGAGCAGAACGGCGCACGCGGCGGCGGTCAGGGGCCCTCGCATCGACGAGGTCTTCGACGCTCTCACGCGTACCGCCGGGGCCGCAAGCAATCCCTGCCTCGTCGCTAGTTCGAGGGGTCGGGCCACTCGTCGGTCCAGCCGGGCGGCGAGGGATAGGTTTCCTCGCGTTCCTCGATCGCCTCGAACCCGTCCTCCGCCTCCATGTTCATGAACTTCTCGTCGGGCGCCCAGGGATAGTGCAGGGTCGCGACGTCGCCGTACGTGGTGCGGAACGCCTTCAGGAAGCTGTCGGCGAGTCCCGTCGCCTCCAGGCAGTCCTCCGGGTTGTACCAGTGGTACTTGAGCGACCCTCCGCCGAGCGCGCTCTCCACGGCGAGCTTCGCCCAGCCGCTTCGCCGGAAGTAGTAGATCGCTCGGGTCACGCGCTTCCGGCCCGGCGGCGCGAGCTTCACCAGCTTGCGCCGCCGATCGCGCGGGTCGATCGTGCGCGTGACGCAGCCGAGGTCCTCGAGCGACTTGAGCATCCGGCTCACCGTCGCGCCGCACACGCCCAGGACCTGCCGCAATCGACGCTGCGTGACGCCGCGACGGCGATAGAGCTTCACCGCGTAGAGCAGATCGAACCGCGCCGGCGTCAGCCCGAGAGCCGCGAGCTTGTCGCGCGTGATGCTCAGCACGCCGTGGTGCGCGCGCTTCAACCCGAAGAAGACCGCATGCATGCCGAGGCCAAGAGCACCGGCCATGCCGACCACGCCCACCGCGGGCTCCCCCGGCATAGAGAAACCCAGACCCTCCCGAAGACCCCCCAAAAGAACCGAATCCTTGCGCTTGCGAACGAATTCGACGATTTGAGGGGGGTCGAATCGGCCCCCGTGTCTCTCTTGGGAGGGCCGCCCGAGAGGGTGTCACCGGCCGGTTCGGGCGTGTCGGCCGACAGGGTGCGTCGCGGGCCCCGCTCCGGGATTGGAGCGCCAGGCCCCTAGCCCAGGATCGCGCTCACGAGAATCGTCGCCGCACGCGGACACGATCGCGTCGGCGCCTGCGGCCTCGAGCTCGGTGCGCGCTTCGCCGTCGGCGGCGACGCCCACGACGCGGGCGCCGAGCGCGCGGCCCGCGCGCACGTCGTGCTCCGTGTCGCCCACGACCACGACGGTGCCCCTGCCCCCTCCGATGCGCGACCCGGCGCACCGCTCGGCCGCGATGCGGACGATGTCGGCGCGCGGCTCGGCGTCGCAGCCGTAGCCCCCGAGCGCGAGGTCGAACGACGGCGCGAGGCCCGCCGACGTGAGCTTGAGCCGCGCGCCGGCGCGCATGTTCCCCGTCGCGATGCCTACCACCGCGCCGCGCGCACGCAGCGCCAGCACCGCGCCGGGCACGTCGCCGATGGGCCGGTACCGGCGGACGGCGAGCGACGCCTCGAGGTGTGCGAGGTAGGCGGCGAGGACGCGGTCGATCGCCGCGTCGTCATCGGGCAGGCCTTGCCGCACGAGCATCGCGCGCGCGAGCGCGCGGTCGGTGCCGCCGGCCACGCGCAGCCCCGCGGTCGCCCCCGAGCAGGCGTGGAGCTGATGCATCGCGCGGTCGAGCGCGGCGCGGCCCGGGCCGGGCGCGACACCCTCGAAGGTGAGCACCGTCCCGTCGAGGTCGAAGAGCACGATGGGCGCCGCGGCCGTCATCGCTTGTCGTTCTTCTCCGTCTCGGGGGCGGCGTCGCCCGGCGCGTCGTCGTCGTCGCGCTCGCGCCGTGGGTCCTTGGAGAGGTCGGCGGTGACCTCGTCGACGGTCGCGCCGCCCATGTCGTGGCGGGTCGAGCGGAACCCCGAGTTGCGGTCGGCCCGCGCCGGACGGATCGAGGGGCGCTCGGACGGGTGGTTCGGCGGCGGGAGCGTGGGCGCCTCGGACTTCTCGCGCGCGTCTTTCGGGGCCGGGCCGCTCTTGTGGGTGACCGGCGCCTTCGGCTTGCGCGCGTCGGGCCGTGTCTCCGGCTCGATGGGGAAGCGAGGTTTCCTTGCCATGGCGTGCGGCGTGAACACGAAGGGGCCCGATACGGCCGAGCCACCGGGAATCGTAGGCACCACGACCCTCTCTGGCGAGTCCTCGGTCGTACCTTTTAAGCGTGAAGGAGTCGCTGCAGCGCCGGGGCGAGCTCGCCCGCTGTGGGCGCCCGCTCGAGCAAGGGCGCCATCGGAGCGCTCGACAATGTGTGCCAGTAGAGGGTGTGCCTCGCCTGTCGGGCCCGGACGTGCCACAGCGCCGAGGCGAACGCCTTGGCGGTGTAGGTGGGAATCGAGAAAGAGATCGACCGCATCCCGCGCGATCGCCGACGCCTCGTCGCCGGCAGGCACCGGGTGGCCGTAGCCCGGACCGAGGAACCGTCCGTCGAAGCGAAGTCGGTCTCGCATGGCGGCCCGCATGGCGTGAGACGACGCCCGGAGCCCGGTGCGCCCGAGGCACCTCCTCGCGAGCGACAGCGCGACCGCCCGGAGCGCCCACGGGGGGCTCGACACGATCACGCCCACGACGCGGGTCTTCAGCCCGACCGCCTCGAAGCCCGCCGCGAGGCCCGCGGCCGTGCCGCCCGACCCGAGCGCGACGACGCACACGTCGGGCTCGGGCAGCTCGCCCGCCTCGACCTGCCTCGCGAGCTCGCGGGCCGCCTGTACGTACCCCATCGAGCCGGACACGTTGGAGCCGCCCACCGTGATGGGCCACGCCCCCGCGGCCACGCGCCGCGCGATCGCGAGCGGTACCGCCGACCACGCCCCGACCGGGAAGGGTCGCAGCCCGAGGCCCATGCCGGCGCGCAGCACCTCGACGACATGTTCGGTCGCGGGCTGCGGCACGAGCACCGCCTCGACCTCGAAGCCCGTGCTCGACCCGAAATACGTCGTCGAGAGCACGTGATGACTCCCGGCCGCGCCCACAGTCACGACGCGTCGGGCTCCGCGGGCCCGCGCATCGGCGAGGAGATGCTCGAGCTTGCGCACCTTGTTTCCGCCGTAGACGTCATGCGTCAAATCGTCGCGCTTGATCCAGAGATCCGCGCGTGGCACGGCCAACGACGCTACGTGCGTCACGGGTGTCGGATAGTGGCCGAGCTGCAACGGCTCCGCTTCGTCGAAAGGCTCTTCCACCGGCGAAGTCTCACGCGGAAACGGCATGCGACTCGAAACACGCGCGAAACTTTAGGATGGTAACCACCGCAAGAGCTCCGTTGCCGATGCGGCTTGCGGGCGCGCTCGCGAAGCGTTTTTATCCGCCCGGCGCGCGCGCGCGAGAGGAAGCATGAAGAAGATTGAAGCCATCATTAAGCCATTCAAGCTCGACGAGGTCAAAGACGCTCTCGCCGAGGTGGGTGTGCAGGGAATGACCGTGACCGAAGTCAAAGGCTTCGGTCGCACCGGCGGCAAGAAGGAGGTGTACCGGGGTTCCGCGTACGTCGTCGACTTCGTGCCGAAGGTCAAGATCGAGGTCGTGGTCTCGGACGAGATCGTCCACGACGTCCTCGATGCCATCGAGAAGAGCGCCAAGACCGGGCGCATCGGGGATGGAAAGATTTTCATCATCCCCGTCGAAGAGGCCGTCCGTATCCGCACGGGCGAGCGAGGCAAGGAAGCGATCTCAGCGAGGCACGGACCAGGGGCGCGCACCAGCCGCCATTGGCTCGAGAAGGGAAAGCGTCGGAGGAACCATGACACCGAAGGAAGTTATCGAGCTCGCGAAGAAGCACGACGTGAAATTCGTCGACATGAAGTTCATCGATTATCCGGGCGTGTGGCAGCACACCACCATCCCGGTGGCCCGTCTCGACGAGAGCCTCTTCGAGGACGGCATCGCGTTCGACGGCTCGTCGATTCGCGGCTGGCAGCCGATCAACGCCTCCGACATGGTGATGATCCCCGACGCCACCACTGCTCGCATCGATCCCTTCTACGCCATCCCGACGCTCAGCCTCACGAACTCGATCTTCGACCCGATCACCAAGCAGGCCTACTCGCGCGACCCGCGCCACATCGCGAAGAAGGCCGAGGCGTACCTCCGCCAGACCGGCATCGGCGACACCTCGTTCATGGGCCCCGAGGCCGAGTTCTTCGTCTTCGACGACGTGCGCTTCGATCAGTCGAAGCCGAACGAGGGTTACTACCACCTCGACAGCGTCGAGGGCGCGTGGAACAGCGGCCGCGAAGAGTTCCCGAACCTCGGCTACAAGACGCGCCACAAGGAGGGGTACTTCCCCGTCCCGCCGACCGACACGCTTGGCGACTTCCGCCAGACGCTCATGACGACCCTCATGGAGACGGGCGTCGAGGTCGAGGTCGGCCACCACGAGGTCGCCTCGGGCGGCCAGTGTGAGATCGGCCTCAAGTTCAAGAAGCTGATGGAGTCGGCCGACCAGCTCCTCTGGTTCAAGTACGTCGTGAAGAACACGGCGCGCAAGCACGGCAAGTCGGCGACCTTCATGCCGAAGCCGCTTTTCGGCGACAACGGCAGCGGCATGCACGTGCACCAGTCGATCTGGAAAGAGGGCAAGCCCCTCTTCGCCGGCGACGGCTATGCGGGCCTCTCGGACACGGCGCTCTACTACATCGGCGGCGTCATCAAGCACGCGAAGTCGATCGCGGCGTTCACCAACCCGACGACGAACTCGTACCGGCGCCTCGTGCCGGGCTTCGAGGCCCCGGTCAACCTCGCGTACTCGAGCCGCAACCGCTCGGCGAGCTGCCGCATCCCCATCACGGGCCCGAACCCGAAGACCCGCCGCGTCGAGGTCCGCTTCCCGGACCCGAGCAGCAACCCGTACCTCGCGTTCAGCGCGATGCTCATGGCGGGCATCGACGGGATCCAGAACAAGATTCACCCCGGCGACCCGCTCGACAAGGACATCTACGGCCTCTCCCCCGAGGAGCTGAAGGAGATCCCGCACATGCCGGGCAGCCTCGAAGAGGCGCTCGACTCGGTCGAGAAGGACCACGAGTTTCTCACGAAGGGCGACGTCTTCACGAAGGACGCCATCCACGAGTGGCTCGAGTTCAAGCGGCACCGCGAGCTCAACCCGATCCGCATGCGTCCGACGCCGTACGAGTTCTTCCTCTACTACGACATCTGACCGCAGCCGCAAGCAGGCGCACAAAAAGGCCGGGGCGCGCGAGCGCTCCGGCCTTTCGTGTATCTAAAGCTCCATGAGTCCAGGGCGGATGGCGGTCGCGCTCCTCGTGCTGTCGAGCCTCTCGTGGGCGACGCACCGCTACGTGTGGGCGCGCCTCATCCGCGACGCTTCGTGGCCCGCCCCGTGGGGGTTCGTGCTGACCGTCGCCGTGTGCCTGCTCGGGGTGCTCGTGCCCCTGGTCTTCGTCGCGGTGCGCTGGCTGCCGCGCTCGGCGAACGTGCCGCTCGCGTGGGCCGTGTACACGTGGCTCGGCGTCGTCCTCTACCTCCTGCTCCTCACGGCGCTGGCGGACGCCGCCCTGGGCGTCGCCGCCCTCGTGGGCGCGCTGCCCGAGGACCCCGAGCGCCGGCGCTTCGTCGCGCGGGCCGTCGCCGTGGCGGTCGGCGCGCTCTCCGCGGTCATCGCGGCCGGGGGCGCGGCGAACGTGGCGCGAGGGTTCGCGATACGGCACGTGCGAATCCCGGTCGTACGGCTGCCGCGCGCCGCGTCGGGGTACTCGATCGTGCAGCTCACGGACGTGCACGTGGGGCCCACGATTGGTCGCGCCTTCGTCGAGCAGATGGTCGCGTCGGCCAACGCGCTCGTGCCCGACCTCGTCGTCATCACGGGAGACCTCGTCGACGGGACGGTCGAGGCGCTGCGCGATCTCGTCGAGCCGCTCCGCGGCCTCCGCGCGAAGGACGGCGTGTTCTTCGTGACCGGCAACCACGAGTACTACTCCGGCGCCGACGCGTGGATCGCGCACCTGGCCACGCTCGGCGTCCGGGTGCTCCGCAACGAGCGCGTCTCCATCCGCGACGCGTTCGACCTCGCCGGCGTCGACGACTGGAGCGCGCGCCGCATGCTGCCCGGTCACGGCCAGGACGTCGCGCGGGCCGTGTCCGGTCGTGACCCGTCGCGGGCCGTGGTGCTCCTCGCGCACCAGCCCAAGGCGCTTCCGGAGGCCCTCACAGCCGAGGTGGACGTGCAGCTCTCCGGGCACGTGCATGGCGGGCAGCTCATCCCGTTCAACTGGCTGGCGCGGCTCGATCAGCCGTTCGTGTCGGGTTTGCACCGTGTGCGCGACACGTGGCTCTACGTCAGCTCGGGCACGGGCTACTGGGGCCCTCCGATGCGCGTGGGATCCAGGGCTGAGCTGACGCGGGTCGAGCTCGTCTCGGCGACCTAGCGGCAGGATCGCCGCCCCACGGATCAACCCGTGCGCGCTGGCACATCGATCGCACCCGGGCCCCGTGATGACGGAGTGCACGCTGGGTCCAGCGATCGACGGGACGCGTCGACAGTGGCAGCCTGCGGCGCCGGGGTTGGGGCGTGTGTGCTGTTACGTCGCGGATCGGCATCGCGGGCGTCCCCTCGTGCTGATCCACGATCTGCGCTCCACCTCGAGCGCGTGCGAGATGCGCCCGCTCTACGAGTCGTTCCGGTGGAAGCGGCCCACGTTCGCGATCGACCTGCCCGGCTTCGGGCTCTCCGACCGCGCGGCCCTCTGCTATTCGCCGGCGCTCTTCGCGCTGGTGCTCACGGAGCTTCTGCGCAAGGTGCGGGCGCGCCACGGCGCCCCGGACGTCGTGGCGCTGGGCCGCGGGGCGGAGGCGGCCGCTCGCGTCGCCGCCGACGAGCAGGGGCTCGTCCGTTCGCTCGCCCTGCTCGAACCCGCGGGGCTGCTCTCTGCCCACGAGGGCGGCTTCGAGTCGCTCGCGGCGCGCTTCGCGCTCTCGTGCGGCGATCGCGCCGCGCGCGGGCTCTTCGCGCTCATGACGACGCGGCCCTGGATGAAGCGGACGCTGGCCACGCGGTTCCACGGCGAGCCCGACGCGGGATTGCTGGCGTACGCGCAAGAGAGCGCGCGCGTCGAGGGAGCCCACCACGCCCCGCTCGCGGCTCTCGCGGTGCACCGGGCCGCGCTCGACACGTCCCGCCTCTTTCAGGCGCTCACCGTGCCCGCGCTCGTCGTGCACGACGCCCGCGGACCGCACGCCATCGAGCTCGAGGCGTTCCTCCGCGGCCGCTCGAACCGGTTCGCGATGCGCGTGGCCCCCACGCGTGGCATGCCCCACTTCGAGCGTCGCACCGATACCGTCTCGGCCTTGGAACGGTTCTGGCAGTCGCTCTCCGGTGCCGCCTGGGATCAGGCGATGCGATGACCGGAGAGGAACCCCGATGTCGAACGTCATCCGCGTCCGCGACGTGTCGCGAAATGCCACGTACGAGCGCGGGCCGAACGAGCCCGTGCTGCGCGTACCGTACGAGATGTTCCAGCCCATCGGTGCGGTGCACCGGCGCGGCAACCTCGTCGACTGGCTCGAGAGCGACGTGATCCGCAGCGGGCGCGCGGTGCCTGGCGTCCTGCAGGACGCGCAGCCCGGCGAGCGGCTCCTCCTTCGCATCGAGGAGGACGGCAAGCCGGCCGCCGAAGACGAGTGGTGGCTCTGCGAGGTCACCGCCGTCGACGGGGTCGCCGGCGAACGCGAGTCGTGAGCGCTCCGCTTTCGGGAGACACGCAAACGCAGCAAACGGGACGAGGGAGAGGCGGGGGAGAAGAAGGAGAGATCTTCAGATGAACGCCCTAGACAGCGTGCTCGGATGGATGGCCGTCGGCGCGGCGGCGAGCCTCGCCGCGATGGTGTGGCCCTTCCTGCGCGGCGGCGCCGGCGTGATCATCAAGCTGTTGCTCGGGCCTCTCGGCGCGATTGCCGGCGCGGTGCTGAGCCACGTCATCCTCCCCCAGGAGACGTCGAGCGAGCGCCTGCTCTTCGCCGCGATCGGCGCGATCCTCGCGCTCGCGGGCGCGCAGGTGATGTGGCACCGCTACGCGCGGTCCAAGTCCCTCGCCACGTGACGCCCGGCGCTCAGACCTTCGGCGCGAACGACTTGCAGTAGCCCGAAGGGTTGATGGGGCCGCGCAGCACCTTGCAGGTGCCGCACGCCCCGCCCAGGCCGTCGACGAACTGCTGGCAGCGCACGCAGTCTTTGCCCGGCTGGCTCGAGTTGTCCGTGTAGCCGAGGGTCTCGCGGAGCTGCACGTCGGCCGACGACAGGCGGGCGGTGTCGCCGCAGGAGAGCTTCGGCTCGTCCTTGCCGCAGGCGGCCGCGCCCAGCGCGGCGATCACCCCGAAGGCGGCGCTCTTCTGGAGCACGTCACGTCGCGACAGCTTCTCGTCCATTCTCGCGGGCCTCCTCGGTGCCTGCCCCCGTATTGGGGGTCAATCGTTCGAAAGTCCAGCCACGAGCGCGAGCAGCGCCTCGAGCTGCGCGCGGGTCGCGTGGACGCGGAGCTCCACGGTCGAGCCGTCGGCGCGGACGGCGACGCCGTCGAGCAACCCGCGCGTCACCATGCGCACGACCGGTGAGTTCCGGCGCGCGAGGGCGTCCCGGAGCTGCGTGGCCGCGCGGGCGGCGTCGTCGGGGCTGTCGCACGTGCCGGTCGCCTGGCCGTCGGCGTCGCCGTTCGGCAGCGCGAGGACGCGCGCGCGCAGGCGCCGGATGGAGTCCGGCACGATGCGGACGGCGGCGTGCGGGGAGGGGATGTCGGCGCGGAGGGCCTCGAGGTCCTCGCCGGGCGGCGGCTCGACGTGCGACCGCGCGAGGAGGCGCGACAGCGCGGGCCCGCGCGCCACGGGGACGGCCGCCACGAGCCGCGCCTGCGGGCGGAACGCGACGCGCAGGACCCCATCGAGCCGCGCCGCCGCCGCCGGCAAGCCCGCCTCGACGTGCGCGTCCGCGGGCTCGGCCGAGCGCGCCTGCGCGGCGACCAGGCGCCCGTCGACCGCGGCGTCGGCGGTCGCACTCGCGGTCCCCGCGAGGAGCCGCTCGCCGCCCGGGTCCGTCGGGCCCACCACGTCGATCCAGTCCAGGTCGGCCACGGGATCTCCGACGATTGTCGCGAGCGTCTCCCGCCAGCCCGGCCACAGCCGGAACGCGGGCGCGGCCTGGGCGCCCACCGGGTGCGCGCGGAGCACGTCCGGGCGGATCACGATCTCGCCCTCGGCGGGGGCGAGATCGAGCGCGAGGGACGCGTCGACGTCCGCCACGGTCGGCGCGCCGGGCGGGGCGGAACCCCCGACCGCGGCCGTCGAGGGCGCCTGCGCGCTCGTCGGCGCGTTCGCCGGGGCGCTCTCCGGGCGCCGGGACGCGCATGCGACCGCGACCGCGGCCGCGCAGGCGATCGCCGTCAGTGCGCGAGCACCCACAGCGTCACGACCCCCACGACGATGCGGTACCAGCCGAACGGCTCGAGCCCGTGCTTCTGCAGGTACTTGAGGAAGCTCGCGATCACCGCCCACGCGACGAAGAACGACACCACCAGCCCGACGACGAGGGTCACGCCGCCGCCGTGCGCCATCAGCACGTCGCGCGACTTGTACGCCTCGAACACGGTGGCCGCGCCGAGCGTGGGCAGCGCGAGGAGGAACGAGAACTCGGCGGCCGTGGCGGTCGAGAGGCCGGAGAGCTGCCCCGCCACGATGGTGCACATCGATCGCGAGGAGCCGGGCCAGAGGGAGATGCACTGCCCGAGGCCGATGGCGAAGGCGCGCCCGGCGTCGACGCGCTCGAGCCCGTCTTCGCCCGTGACGCCGCGCTTGGCGCGGATGCGCTCGACGACGATCATGCCGATGCCGCCGACGACGAGGGCGCCGGCGATGGGCAGGGGCGCGAAGAGGTGCGCCTTGATGGTCTTGCGGAGAAGGAGGCCCGTGACCGCCGCCGGCGCGAACGCGATGGCGAGCGCGCCCGCGAGCCGCAGGGACGCCGCGTCGCGCTGGAAGACGCCGCGGAGCCGATCGGTCAGCAGCGCGCGATAATGCACGACGACCGCCAGGATGGCGCCGAGCTGGATGACGATCTCGAACGACGAGGACGCCGCGTCGTCGGGCAGGCCGAGGACGTGCCCGGCGAGCTCGAGGTGCCCCGTGGAGGAGACCGGGAGGTACTCGGTGAGGCCCTCGACGATGCCGAGCAGGACGGCGATGGAGATGGGCATGACGACGAAGGCCGTACCACACCTTCCGGTGCGCGCGGAGCGGCGTCTGATAGGCTCCGCGCCGTGGCTGAAGAGACCCTCCCCCTCGCGACCCGATTGTGGTTCGCATGGCTCTGCTTCTTCCGCGTCCTCTTCGACGGCGCGTTCGCGCGGCGGGCGTGGTCGGCCCGCGAGCCCGCGCAGCTTCCGCCCGGCCCGGGGCCGGTTGCCGCGCTGCCGGGCGCCACGCCCGAGCCCGCGAAGCCCGCGCCGCCGGTGCCCGCGCTCCAGCTCCTCTCGCTCTTCCAGCGCGAGGGGCGCCTCGTCGACTTCCTCCAGCAGGACATCGCGTCGTTCCCCGACGCGGAGGTCGGCGCCGCCGCGCGGGTCGTCCACGGCGGCTGCCGCAAGGCGCTCCACGATCACGTCACCATCGAGCCGGTGCGCGCCGAGGGCGAGGGCGCCAAGGTCGTCTTGCAGGCCGGCTTCGCGCCCGACGAGGTGAAGCTCACCGGCGGCGTGGGCGGCCAGCCGCCGTACGCCGGCGTGCTCCGCCACCGCGGGTGGCGCGCGACGCGGCTCGACCTTCCGGAGATCGTCGGCGAGCACGACGCGCGCGTCCTCGCGCCGGCCGAGGTCGAGCTGCCATGACCCGCTTTGCCGTGGGCATCGATCTCGGCACGACCCACTCGGCCCTCGCGGTCGCGCCGCTCGACGCCGACATGGCGCGGCCGCAGGTCCTCACGATCCCCCAGCTCGTCGCGCAGGGGCAGGTCGACGGCCAGCCCCTCCTCCCGTCCTTCTTCTACTTCGCCCACGCGAGCGACGGCCCGCAGGCCCTCCCGTGGGACGCCGAGCGCTCCTATGTCGTCGGCGAGTACGCCCGCGCGCGCGGCATGGACGCGCCCGCGCGCGTCATCTCCAGCGCCAAGAGCTGGCTCTCGCACCCCACGGTCGACCGACGCCTCGGCATTCTCCCGCTGGGCGCGCCGGAGGACATCGAGAAGATCTCCCCGGTCGAGGCCTCGTGGCGCTACCTCGAGCACCTCGCCGAGGCGTTCGACGCGCGGTTCGGCGGGGGCGAGGCCGCCCTCGTGAAGCAGGAGGTCGTCATCACGGTGCCCGCCTCGTTCGACGCGTCGGCGCGCGAGCTCACCGTCGAGGCGGCGGTCGCGGCGGGCATCGAGAACCTCACCCTGCTCGAGGAGCCGCAGGCGGCGCTCTACGCGTGGACGCTCGGGATGGGCGACGCGTGGCGCACGCAGGTGCGGCCCGGCGACGTCGTGCTCGTCGTCGACGTGGGCGGCGGCACGACCGACTTCTCGGCCATCGCGGCGATGGACCGCGAGGGCTCGCTCGACCTCGTGCGCGTCGCCGTGGGGGATCACATCCTCCTCGGCGGCGACAACATGGACCTCACGCTCGCGCACCTGGTCCGACAGAAGCTCGAGAAGGACGGCAAGATCGTCGATCGCTGGCAGCAGGTGAGCCTCGTGCACGCCTGCCGCGTCGCGAAGGAGCAGCTCCTCACCGACGCGTCCCTCGCCGCCGCGCCGATCGCCATCGCGTCGCGCGGCTCGGCGCTTCTCGGCTCGACGCTGCGCGCGGAGCTCACGCGCGACGAGGTCACGCAGACCATCGTCGACGGGTTCTTCCCGGTCGTCGCGGGCGACGCGCGTCCCACGGTGCGCGCGCGCGCGGGCCTCACGCAGCTCGGCCTTCCGTATGCGTCGGACCCCGCGGTCACGCGCCACCTCGCGGCCTTCCTCGCGCGGCAGGCGGGGGCGCTCTCGCGGCTCGAGGGCTTCGCGGCGCCTGAAGGGCGGGCGCCGAAGCTTCTTCACCCGACGGCGGTCCTCTTCAACGGCGGCGTCATGAAGGCCGACGCCCTTCGCGGGCGCCTCGTCGAGGCGCTCGACGCGTGGCTCGCCGAGGACGGCGCCCCGGCGGTCCGCGTCCTCGAGGGGGCGGATCTCGATCTGGCCGTCGCGCGCGGCGCCTGCTCGTACGCGCTCGTGCGGCGCGGCAAGGGCTTGCGCATCCGGGGCGGCACCGCCCGCGCGTACTACGTCGGCATCGAGGGCGCGGTGCCCGCGGTGCCGGGCATCGAGCCGCCCATGACCGCGCTGTGCGTCGCGCCGTTCGGCATGGAGGAGGGCACCGAGGCCGACCTGCCGGCGCAGGAGCTCGGGGTCATCGTCGGGGAGCCCGTGCGCTTCCGGTTCTTCGGGTCGAGCGTGCGCCGTGACGACCGCGCGGGCGATGCGCTCGAAGACTGGCGGGGCGACGAGCTCGAGGAGCTGCCGCCGATCGAGGTGACCCTGCCGGCCGAGGGTCGGGTGGAGGGCGACGTGGTGCCGGTGACCTTGCGGTCGCGGGTCACCGAGGTCGGCACCCTCCTCATCGAGGCCGCGCCCGTGCGTCCGCTGAAGGCCGACGAGAGCTGGCGGGTCGAGCTCAGCGTGCGCGGCACCTGAAGGCCGGCCGCTGGCGACCGAGACGCGTGCCGTCCGCGGACAGCCGCGAACTGGCCCGGACACCGCTCGGGCGGCCCTCCCCAGAGAGACACGGGGGCCGATTCGACCCCCCTCGAAATCGTCGAATTTGTCGAATTCGTTCGCAAGCGTAAGGATTCGGTTCTTTTGGGGGGTCTTCGGGAGGGTCTGGGTTTCTCTATGCCGGGGGAGCCCGCGGTGGGCGTGGTCGGCATGGCCGGTGCTCTTGGCCTCGGCATGCATGCGGTCTTCTTCGGGTTGAAGCGCGCGCACCACGGCGTGCTGAGCATCACGCGCGACAAGCTCGCGGCTCTCGGGCTGACGCCGGCGCGGTTCGATCTGCTCTACGCGGTGAAGCTCTATCGCCGTCGCGGCGTCACGCAGCGTCGATTGCGTCAGGTCCTGGGCGTGTGCGGCGCGACGGTGAGCCGGATGCTCAAGTCGCTCGAGGACCTCGGCTGCGTCACGCGCACGATCGACCCGCGCGATCGGCGGCGCAAGCTGGTGAAGCTCGCGCCGCCGGGCCGGAAGCGCGTGACAAGGGCCATCTACTACTTCCGGCGAAGCGGCTGGGCGAAGCTCGCCGTGGAGAGCGCGCTCGGCGGAGGGTCGCTCAAGTACCACTGGTACAACCCGGAAGACTGTCTGGAGGCCACGGGGCTCGCCGACAGCTTCCTCAAAGCGTTTCGCACCACCTATGGGGACTTCGCGACCCTCCACTATCCGTGGGCGTCCGACGAGAAGTTCATGAACATGGAGGCGGAGGACGGGTTCGAGGCGATCGAGGAACGCGAGGAAACCTATCCCTCGCCGCCCGGCTGGACCGACGAGTGGCCCGACCCCTCGCAGTAGGCGTGCTAGCAAACGCGGCATGCCCGCGCGCTTCGCGGTAGGCGTCGACCTCGGCACGACGCACACGGTGGTGGCGTTCGCGCCGCTCGAGGGCGCGCGGACGGCGCGCGTCTTCGACGTGCCGCAGCTCACTGGCGCCGGACAGGTCGAGGCGCGGCCGCTCTTCCCGTCGATGCTCTACGCGCCGGTCGAGGGTGAGCGCCTGGACGACTCCTTCGGGGACGCGCCCTGGGCGCTCGGCGAGAATCGCGCGCCGGCGCGGGGGTGACGTGCCCGGCCGCCTGATCGCGTCGAGCAAGAGCTGGCTGGTCCACGCCGGGGTCGACCGCACGGCGGCGATCCTCCCGTGGGGCGCGGCCGAGGGCGCCCCGAAGATGTCGCCCATCGAGGCGGCCTCGCGCCTCCTCGCCCACGTCCGGGTCGCGTGGGACCGCGAGCATCCCGACGCGCCGCTCGCGGAGCAGGAGGTCGTGCTCGCCGTCCCCGCGTCGTTCGACGAGGTCGCGCGCGAGCTGACGGTCGAGGCGGCGTCCCGCGCGGGCCTCGCGCCCAAGCTGGTCGAGGAGCCGCAGGCGGCGTTCTACGACTGGATGGCGCGCACCGGCACGCCCGGCGGCGAGGCGGTCGTGCTCGTGGTCGACGTGGGCGGGGGGACCACGGACCTGTCGCTCGTCCGGGTGAACGGGCCGATGCAGGTCCAGCGGCTCGCGGTGGGTCCGCACCTGCTCCTCGGCGGCGACAACATGGATCTCGCGGTCGCGCACGCGGTGGAGCCGCGGCTCGGCGCGCAAGACCTGGGCGCGGGCGACAAGCTCGACGCGGGGCGCTTCTCGCAGCTCGTCGCGGCGAGCCGCGCGGCCAAGGAGGCGCTGCTCGGCGCCGACCCGCCGGAGCACGTGTCGGTCGCGGTGGCCGGCGGCGGCGCGAGCCTCGTGGGGTCGGCCCGTGCGGCGCGGGTGGAGCGCGACGAGGTCGAGCGCATCGTCCTCGACGGGTTCTTCCCGCGCGTCGACGCGGCGGCGGCCCCGCAGCGAGGGCGCGGCGCGCTCGTCGCGTTCGGGCTCCCGTACGAGCGCGACGTCGCGATCACCCGGCACGTCGCGGCGTTCGTGCGCCGGCACCTGCCCGGCGACGGACCGGGGCCGAGCGCGGTGCTGCTCAACGGAGGGGTGTTCCGCGCGGCGCGCATCGCCGAGCGCCTGATCGAGGTGATCGCCGCGTGGCGCGGCGAGCCGGTGCAGCGGCTCGCGGACGCCGATCCGGACCTCGCGGTCGCGCGCGGCGCGGTCGGGTACGCGCTCGCGCGGCTCGGGCACGGCGTGCGCATCGGGGGCGGCTCGGCGCGCGGGTACTTCGTGGGCATCGCGGGCGACGGCGGGGCGCCGAAGGGCGTATGCGTCGTGCCGCGGGGCGCCGAGGAGGGGACGGCGCACGTGGCCGAGGGACGGACGTTCGCGCTCGCCGTCGGGCGCCCGGTGCGGTTCGACCTGTTCGCGAGCGACGACGCCTCCGCGCGCGCGGGCGACGTGGTCGAGATCGACGAGGAGCGCTTCGTCCGGCTGCCGCCGGTCGCGGCGTCGCTCGACTCGCCGGTGCGCCCCGAGAAGCCCGGCAAGGCCGACCGCCGCAGCGAGCGACCCGAGGGGACCGAGGTCCGCGTGGTCGTCGAGGGCGAGCTCACGCCGATCGGCACGGTGGACCTCGCGTGCGTCGAGGTCGAGCCGCCCAAAGCCGACGCGGGCGCGAGCGTCCCTCCGCCGCGCCGCTACCGCCTCGCGTTCCAGCTCCGCGCCGGCACCGCCGCCACGTCGCGCCCGCCGGCCGCGCCCTCCCGTCCGCCGCGGAACCTGGACCTCGCCTTCGACCTCGTCGATCGCGCGTTCGGCAAGCAGCGCGCGGACACGACCGGCCGCGAGGCGAAGGACCTGCTCCGCGAGCTCGAGCGCGTGCTCGGCGAGCGCGGCGAGTGGACCGCCGAGACGAGCCGCGCGCTCTTCGACGCTCTCGCCGCGGGGGCCCGGTCGCGGCGGCGCTCGGCGGACCACGAGCGCATGTTCTGGCTGCTCGCGGGCTGGTGCGCGCGCCCGGGGTTCGGGGATCCGCGCGACCCGGGGCGCGTGGCGCTCCTCGTGCCGCTCCTCGAAGAGCGGCTCGCGTTCCCGGCCGAGGCGCGCGGCTGGCAGGCGTTCTTCATCGCGTGGCGGCGCGTGGCGGGCGGGCTCGACGAGGCCGCGCAGACGCAGCTCCGCGACTTCGTCGACCCGCACCTGGCGCCCGGCGAGGCCGGGCTCAAGAAGCCGAAGAAGCCGGCGCTGTCGCTCGACGACGGGCTCGACATGGCGTCGTCGCTGGAGCGCGTCGCGCCGCGGAGGCGCTCGGACCTCGGCGGATGGGTGCTCGAGCGCACGTGGACCGACCGCGATCCGCGGCTCTGGGCGGCCATCGGGCGGCTCGGCGCGCGGGTCCCGGCGTACGCGAGCGTGCACCACGTGGTGCAGCCGCTCGTCGCGGAGCGCTGGGTGGATCACCTGCTGCGCGAGAAGTGGGACGCGGTCCCGACGGCGGTGCCCGCGGCGGTCGCGCTCGCGCGCAAGACGGGCGACCGCGCCCGCGACGTCGGCGACCGCGTCGCCCGGGAGGTCGAGAAGCGCCTCACGGCCGCCGGGGCGAAGCCGGAGCAGGTGCGCGCGGTGCGGGAGGTCGTCCCCGTCGAGGAGAGCGACCGTGCGGCGTTCTTCAGCGACGCACTGCCGATCGGGCTGCGCCTCGTGGAGTAGGGGCCGTCGCAGGTGCAGGGAAGGTCGCACGACGTGCAGAGACGGTTATACGCCGCGCAATCCGCCGTGCACGAGATGCAAAGAGGGTTGCACGACGCGCAGAGACGGTTGCACGACGTGCAGACACGGTTGCGCGCCGCG
This sequence comes from uncultured delta proteobacterium, assembly GCA_963797395.1. Taxonomy (GTDB): domain Bacteria; phylum Myxococcota_A; class Polyangia; order Polyangiales; family Polyangiaceae; genus Palsa-1150. The sequence continues at coordinate 359,970 of CAWCPA010000003.1, read as the reverse complement.
CAATCCGCCGTACACGAGATGCAGGGACGGTTGCACGCCGCGCAATCCGCCGTGCACGACGTGCAGAGACGGTTGCACGAGGCGCAGGGCAGGTTGCACGCCGCGCAGAGCACCGTGCACCACCGTCGGCGCGGCTCGTTCGACCGGCGGTCAGCCCCGCCGGCGCTCGAACACCAGCATCTCGCCCATCGTCTCGTGTTCGCGCTCGCCCACGCGCACCATCCCGACGTTCTCGATGACCCTCAGCGAGGGGTGGTGCCAGGCGAACGTCGTCGCCTGCACCGCCTCGACGCCCGCCTGCCCGAGCGCCCAGTCGACGCACGCCGACACCGCCTCGGTGGCGAAGCCCTGCCGCTGCGAAGCCTCCTCGACGCCGTACGCCACCTCGGCCACGCCGTCCCGCCCCGGCCGCCCGTGGAACACGATGCTCCCCACCACCCGCCGCTCCGGCCCCGGGACGACCATGACGCGGTTCCCCCAGAGCCGCAGCTCGGGTTCCGCCCGCATCTCGTCGAGCGACACCGGGAAGGCGCGCTCGATGAGCTCCCGGTTCGGCCAGCGCTCGGGCATCCGCGCGGCCGCGAGCGACTCGCTGTCTTCGCGCCGGCCCAGCATGACCGCCTCGACCATCGCGAGGGTCATCGGAACGAGCTCGAGGCGAGCGGTTCGGAGCGTCGTCACGGGCCCGAGGACCATGCTCGCTCGTCTGGCGGGCCGGTCAAGGGGGAGCGCGACCGGCACGACAGACGGTACAGTCCCACCGCCCCCGAAGGACGGCCGATGACGACTCCCTCCGCAGACCCCTTGCCCGCCTCTCGTTTGCCGGGCCGATCCCTCCGCGTCCCCGCCCGCGGCCTCGAGCACCACGTGCTCGAGTGGGACGCGGCCCCGAGCGCGCGCCTCGCGACGCCCACCGTGCTCCTCATTCACGGGTTCATGGACGCGGCGGTGACCTGGGACCTCGTCGCCCCGGAGCTCGCCGACGCGGGCCTTCGCGTCCTCGCGCCCGACCTCCGCGGCTTCGGCGACGGCGCGCGCGTGCCGCCCGGCGGGTACTACTTCTTCCCCGACTACGTCTTCGACATGGCCGATCTCGTGGAGCAGCTCGTGCCCGCGGGCTCGCCGCTCTTCGTCGTGGGGCACTCGATGGGCGGAAGCGTCGCGACGATGTTCGCGGGCACGTACCCCGAGCGCGTCGCGCGGCTCGCGGTGCTCGAGGGCGCGGGGCCGCCCGACAACCAGTTCGCCGTAAGCCCCGACCGCATGCGGCAGTGGATCGACGACGTGCGCGTCGTCGCCCGCCGGGCTCCGCGGCGCATGCCCTCGCGCGAGGACGCGCTCCGCCGGCTGGCGAACAACCACCCGCGCGTGGCCGAGCCCATCTTGCAGACCCGCCTCGACGCGCTCGCCCGCCCGCTGCCGGACGGGGGCTTCGCGTGGAAGGCCGATCCGCTGCACACGACGCGGAGCCCGCTCCCCTTCTACGCCGAGACCTGGAAGGCCTTCGCGCATCGCGTCCGCGGTCCGGTCCTCTTCATTTCCGGAGGCCCCACCGGCTGGCACCCCGATGGGGAAGACGACCGCGTAGGCGCTTTCGCGGGCGTCGAGAAGGCCGAGATCGCCGATGCCGGACACATGATGCACTGGACCGAGCCGGCAAAACTTACGCGATTGCTCATCCGCTTTCTGGCGGACGATGTCATTACAGGTGCGTCCACGCCTTGACCCGCGGGGGGGCAAGAGTCTTGAATGCGCCCCCCATCATGAGAATTGCGGTTCGAAAGGAAGCGGGCGCGGGAGAGCGTCGCGTTTCCATCGTGCCAGAGTCGGTCAAGCGGCTCGCGGCGAAGAAGATTCGAGACCTCCGTGGAGGCGGGCGCGGGAGCGAGCGCGTACGCGAGCGACGAGGAGTACCAATCCTTCGGCGCGCGCATCGACGGCTCGCTCGACGCGCTTCTGGCCGACGCGGACGCCGTCGTGCAGATCCGGCCGCCTCGCATCGAGGACGTGAAGACGCTGAAGGAAGGGAGCGTCCTCGTGTCGCTCCTCTTCCCGCTCGTCGACCACGATCTCGTGCGCGCGCTCGCGGCCCGGCGCATCACGTCGATCGCGGTCGACATGATCCCGCGCACCACGGTCGCGCAGATGATGGACGTCCTGTCGTCCCAGGCCACGGCCGCCGGCTACGAGGCGGTGCTCATGGCCGCCGCCGCGCTGCCGAAATTTTTTCCGATGCTGATGACGGCGGCCGGCACCATCGCGCCCGCGCGCGTCCTGGTCCTCGGGGCCGGGGTCGCGGGGCTGCAGGCGATCGGCACGGCGCGCCGGCTCGGCGCGGTCGTCGAGGCGTTCGACGTGCGCAAGGCGGTCAAGGAGCAGGTCGAGAGCCTCGGCGCGAAGTTCGTCGAGGTCGAGGCCGAGGACGCCGCGACCGCCGGCGGCTACGCGAAGGAGCTCAGCGAGGACTCGAAGCGCAAGCAGGCCGAGGCCATCGCGAAGCACGTGGCGAAGGCCGACGTCGTCATCTGCACGGCGCTCATCCCGGGCCGCCGGGCCCCCGTGCTCGTCACGGCCGACATGGTCAAGTCGATGAAGGCCGGCAGCGTCGTCGTCGACCTCGCCGCCGAGCAGCAGGGCAACTGCGAGCTCACGGCGCCGGGGCAGACGGTCGTCGAGCACGGCGTGACCCTCATCGGGGTCACCGACATGACGAGCCGCATGTGCGCGCACGCGAGCCAGATGTACTCGCGCAACATGGAAAAGCTCCTCTTTTACATCACCAAAGACGGCGCGTGGAAGCTCGACTTCAAGGACGAGATCGTCGCCGGATCGGTCATCACCCACGAGGGCGAGATCGTGCACCCGAAGGTCAAGGAACTGGTTTTACCCGCTCAGAGCACCGAGCGGGCAGGAGCGGCGTGATGAGCACCGAGTGGGTCTTCAATCTGTACGTCTTCGTCCTGGCGACCTTCGTCGGCTACCAGGTCATCTCGCGCGTGCCGCCCCTCCTCCACACGCCGCTCATGAGCGGCACGAACGCGATCAGCGGCATCTCGCTCGTCGCCTCGCTGCTGGCGGCCGGCTCGCACCATCACGTCAGCCAGATTCTCGGGTTCGTCGCCGTGGCCTGCGCGTCCATCAACGTGGTCGGCGGCTTCATGATCACCGATCGCATGCTCAAGATGTTCCGCCGCAAGGAAGCGCCGCCCCCCCGGCCGAAGCTCGAAGCAGGGAAGGTGGCGTCGTGACCGCCGTCGCCGCGTCGCCGACGCACGTCATCATCAGCCTCGCGTACCTCGTCGCGGCGGTCCTCTTCATCCTCTGCCTCCGCGGCCTGTCGTCGCCCGAGGGCGCGAGGCGGGGCCTGGTCCTCGGCGAGATGGGCATGCTGCTCGCGGTCGTCGCGACGCTGCTCCACGAGGAGATCGTCACCTACGAGTGGATCCTCGGCGGCATGCTGGTCGGCGGCGCCATCGGCGTCGCCATCAGCGCGAAGATCCCGATGACGCAGATGCCCGAACGAATCGCGCTCTCGCACTCGTTCGGCGGCCTCGCCACGGCGCTCGTCGGCGTCGCGGAGTACCTCCGCGAGTCGGACACGCTGACCTACTTCAAGCTCGGCGCGCTGGGGCTCGAGACCTTCCTCGGGTTTCTCACGTTCACCGGCAGCATCATGGCGTTCGGCAAGCTTCAGGGCTTCATCACGGGCGCGCCCGTGACCTGGAAGGGCCAGAACGTGATGAACATCGGGCTCTTCTTGGCCTCGATCGTCGGGATCGGCGCGGTCGTCGTGAACCGCGACCTCCAGTGGGTCTTCTTCGGCATCGCGGGCACGGGCCTGGCGCTCGGCGTCATGGCGGTCTTGCCGATCGGCGGCGCCGACATGCCGGTCGTCATCTCGCTGCTCAACTCGTACGCCGGCCTCGCGGCGTGCGCGACGGGCTTCGCGCTCGGCAGCCAAATCCTCATCATCTCCGGCGCGCTCGACGGCTCCTCGGGACTCCTCCTCTCGCTCCTCATGAGCAAGGCGATGAACCGCTCGTTCGCGAACATCCTCTTCGGGGCGTTCGGCACGGCGCTCGAGCCGGGGGCCCCGGGCGGCGCGCCGCAGCTCGCGAAGGGCTACAACGAGGCGACCATCGAGGACGCGGCGGCCGTTCTGAAGGCGTCGCAGTCGGTCATCTTCATCCCGGGCTACGGCATGGCCGTCAGCCAGGCGCAGCACGCGGTGCGCGACCTCGCGGCGTCGCTCGAGCGGCGCGGCGTCGAGGTGAAGTACGCCATCCACCCGGTCGCGGGCCGCATGCCGGGGCACATGAACGTGCTCCTCGCCGAGGCCAACGTCTCGTACGACAAGCTCTTCGACCTCGACGACATCAACGACGACTTCGCCCGCACCGACGCGGTCATCGTCGTCGGCGCGAACGACGTCGTGAACCCGGCCGCCAAGAAGGACACCAGCAGCCCGATCTACGGGATGCCGGTGTTCAACGTGGAGCAGTCGCGGAGCGTCATCGTGCTCAAGCGCAGCATGAACCCGGGCTTCAGCGGCGTGGAGAACGAGCTCTTCTTCCAGGCGAACACGATGATGGTGCTCGGCGACGCGAAGAAGACCCTCTTGTCGATGATCGGCGAGCTGAAGGAAGGCCACTAGCTCCGGTCGAGGGGAGCGACCTCCGCTCCCCTCGAGCTCCCCACCGGATTTGGCTCGTCTCAGGCCAGGGGCTTCCGCAGGAGGCGCAGGACGGCGGCGCCTCCGGGTACCGCGCTGGCGAAGAGCTCGCCCATGTCCCAGTAGTCGCGGTGGTACGCGACGAGGCCCGCGCGCGTGCGCACGTGGGTCGCGCCGTCCACCGCGACGCTCGGGCCGACCCTGGGCCGCGCCGTCATCGTCCACGTGAGGAACGCCTCCTCGGGGCCGCCGCCGGCCGCGGTCACGTCGAAGGCGATCGCCCGCGCCCGCGCGAGCAGCCTGCGGTTCATCGCGAGGAAGCCGTCGACGCCGTGGATCGTCTGGATGGGGTCGCGGAAGACGACCGACGGGTCGTAGAGCGCGCGCAGGGCTTCGATCGACTCCGGGCGCTCGGCGGAGAGGGCGCGGAGCGCGTCGGCGAGGCGAGCGGGGAGGCCGGGGGCTTCGATGGGCATGCGCCCTGTTGTGACTCGTGAGAAGCTGACCGCCACCCATGCCGCGCAAGCTCCTCTTCGCCTCCCTCGCGCTCGCTCTCCTCGCCTTCGCCCCGCAACCGGCGCGCGCGACGACGGTCGTGAAGATCGGCACGCTGGCCCCGGCCGACTCGTTCTGGGCGCGCGAGTTCAAGAAGCTCGCGGCCAACATCGCGGCCGACACGAACGGCGAGCTCGTGCTCGACTTCCAGTGGAACGCCCAGGCGGGCGACGAGGCCCTCATGGTGCAGAAGATCCGCACCGGGCAGCTCGACGCCGCGGCCGTCACGGCGCTCGGCCTCGCGCAGACCGGCGTGCAGGACGTGCTGCTCTTCGACCTGCCCGGGCTCTTCACGAGCTGGGAGAAGCTCGACGCCGCCCGCGACGCGCTGAAAGACGACTTCGACAAGATGTTCGAGGCCAAGGGCTTCACCGTCCTCGGCTGGGGCGACGTGGGCGAGCTCAAGACGATGACGACGGGCTTCGAGGTGCACCACCCGAGCGACCTCCGGGGCAAGGGCGTCTTCTTCCTCGCCGGCGACTTCATCCAGCCGCGCGTCTACACGGCCATCGGCGGCATCACGCCGCGGCAGCTCTCGCTCACGGAGATCTTGCCGGGCCTCGAGGGCGGGACGATCAACGTGCTCGTCGCGCCGTGCCTCGCGGCCGAGCAGCTCCAGTGGACGTCGCGCATCACGCACATCAGCACCGAGACGCTCGCGTTCGGCATCGGCGCGTTCATCGCGTCGTCCGCGCGCCTGCAGCAGCTCTCTCCGGCCTTCCGCGCGATCATCGAGAAGCGCGGCCGCGAGGCGTCCCTGCGCCTGAACCACGTCATCCGCACGATGGACGCGCAGGCCTACGGGCGCTTGAAGGCTTCGCGCATCGCGTATTCGCCGAGCGACGCCGACCGCAACGAGTGGAAGGACGTGTTCGTGCGCGTGGCGACGCAGCTCCGCGGATCGGTCTTCAACCCGCAGCTCTTCGACCGGGTCGTGCAGCTCGCGGGCAACCCGCTCGTGCCGAAGTACGGCCAGTAGTCGAAGCGGCGCGATCAGTACTGGCAGAAGCCGTGCACGCAGGTCCCCGCGCCGAACGTCTGCGCCGTGCAGTCGAGGCACGCGTGCCCCATCGAGCCGCACGCGATGTCCTGCGTGCCGATCGCGCAGACGTTCCCGTAGCAGCAGCCGCTCGCGCAGCTGATGGGGCCGCACTCGCCCTCGCCGGCGTCGGAGGGGGGAGAGCTCGAGTCCACGAGCTCCGACGCGTCTTCCTTGGCGGTCTCGGCGTCGCGGACCGAGGCGTCGTGCGCGGTGGAGGCGTCGTGCGGGGTCGCGGCGTCGCGCGGGGATGAAGCGTCGTGGTGGGTGGAGGCGTCTTGCGGCGGCTTGGTCTCGTCGTCGCCGATGGCGCTGTCGAAGTCGTCGCCCGCGTCGAAGCCAGGTTCGACGACCAGGAGCTCGTCGGCCAGGTCGGACCGACCGCACCCCACGAAAGCCACCACGACGAGTGCCGCGAACGGAAAAGCACGCCTCGGCCGCATCCTTCAACGATGGCCGAGGTAGGCTGGATCCGTCAATGAGACTCGCGCTGGAGCCGGTCCTCGTACAGTCGGCGACGCGCCTCGCCCCGCATCCGCCAGGGTGAACTTTCGAGCGAGCAGGTGGTCGCCGCCCACGTCGCCCGCGCAAGCGCACCCAGCGCATCGTCGGCGGCAGCTCGGGCGGCGAGGGGGCGCTTTAGAGGCAAAACCGAGAGCAAGAACATGGAGGGGAGGAGGGAGAGGGGCCGAGAGAGAAGTTCTCTTTTCTCTTCTCCTTTTGCTGCTCCCCTCCCCGTGTTTTCTTCCTGTGTTTTCTATCGTCAGCGGGGGCCGCGCCAGCCTTCGACGACGTCGGCGAGGCGGTCGTCTTCGCCGTCCTCGAGGAGGCCCACCGCGACGACGTCGAGGCGGTCGGGGCGCGCGATGGCGCGGGCGGCCTGACGGACGTGCTCGGAGTCGACGCGCATCAGCTCGGCCATGTACTGCTCGGTGGTGGCGACGCGATCGAAGAGCACGCCGCTCGCGTGGAATGCCGCGACCTCTTCGGCCGAGTCGGCCATCGCGCGCACGTCCCAGGCGATGCGGCGGCGGACCTTGTCGAGCTCCGCCGCGGTGGGGCCCTCGGTCGCGAGCTCCTCGAACATCGCGAGGATCTCGCGCGTCACGAGCGCCGCGCGCTTGTGCTGCACGCCCGCCGCGACGTCCACGACGCCGTCGTCCTCGTAGCCGTCGTACCCGGCCGACACGTCGTAGCAGAGGCCGCGCGAGTCGCAGAGGCGGTGGTAGAGCCGCGTCGACATCCCGTCGTCCACGACGCGCATGAGGACGTCGAGCGCCGGGCGCAGCGGGTCGGACTCGGCGAGCGCGCGGAGGCAGACCCGGAGCTCGGTCTGGCTCGACACGTTGTCGACGATCTCGAGGCGCGGCCTCGTCTGCGCGTGCGGGGGCGCCGTCGCGGCGACGCGCTGGCCGCGCGGCAGGCCGCCGAAGTCGCGCTCGGCGATGCGGAGGGCGTCGTCGTGGGCGACGCTCCCCGCGAAGACCAGCACCGCGTTGTCGGCCGTATAGTGGAGGTCGTGGTGCCGGCGCAGCATCGCCTCGTCGAAGCTCCGCACGTGCTCCTCGCCGCCGGTGATCGTGAAGCCGAGCGGGTGGGAGCCGTAGATGAGCGCGCGGGAGATGTTGTCGGCGTCGATCTGGTGGCCTTCGTCGTCCAGGTCCTCGAGGATCTCTTCGAGGACGATGCCGCGCTCGATGTCGATGTCGAGGAAGGCGGGCTGCGAGAGGACCTCGCCGAAGAGCGCGCACGCCCCGTCGAGCGACTCGGGCGGCAGCGAGAGCGAGAAGATGCCGTGGTCGACCTGCGTCGACGCGAAGAGCAGGCCGCCGAGCTCCTCGAAGGCGAGGTTCACCGCGTGCGCGCTCGGCATGCGGCGCGTGCCCCGGTAAATCATGTGCTCGAGGAAGTGGCTGATCCCGTTGTCGCGGGTCGTCTCGAACCGCGAGCCCACCCGCGACCAGAGGGCGACGTGCGCGCGGTGGAGCTGCGCCTGGGGCGCGATGACGACGCGGAGCCCGTTGGCGAGCGTCGTGATGGCCGCGCCGCCGCTGTTAGTACTCATCCTCGTCGTCGCCGCCTCCGGTGGAGCCGGACTTCGACTCCTCGGTGAACGAAGAGTCGATCTTGATGTCGTTCTTCGCCTGGTCGCGGAGGCGCTTCACGTAGAGCGAGAGGGCCTCGTCGCGCTTGTTGCGCACGAGGTCCTGCGTGAAGGTCTCGCGGTCCTTCTCGAAGTCTTCGCGGGTGGCCGTCTTGCGCTGCTTGAGCTGGATGGCCGCGAACGCGTCGGCGGTGCGCACCGGCTGCGCGAGCACGTCTCCCTCCTTCACGTTCGCGCCGGCGAAGGCGAACTGGATGACGGCGGCGGTCCCGTCGGGCGAGAGGCCAGGGAAGGGGTCGCCGCCGCGGTTGAACGCGCTCGACGTCTGGACCTTCGGCCCGTCGGGGTCGTTCGCGGCGTCGAACGCGGTGATCGACGGCGGCGCGGCGGAGGCCTTCGCGTCGGGGGCGCCCGCGTCGGCCGCGCCCGGGGGCGGCGGCAGGACGCGCAGCTTCTCCACCTTCGCGCCCTTCTTGTCGGCCGGCGCGAAGTCCGCGATCGCCGCGGCGACCGCGTCGTCCGCGCTCTTGCCGCCCTTGATGGAGTCGGCGATCTGCGCGGCGAGCTTCTTGGCCGCCTCGGTGGCCATCGCCTTCGCGTACATCGAGCGTCCGACGCCGCGCTTCACCTGCGCGTCAATCTCCGCGGCCTTCGAGGGGTCGTCGCGCGTGATGTAGTGGTAGCCGAACTGCGTCTCGACGGCGCCCGGCGTCGTCTGGCCCGGGCCGAGCGCGTCGGCCGCGGCCTTGAACTGGGGCACGAACTTGTCGGTCTTGTCGCCGACGTCGCCGCCCTGCGCCGCGCTGCCCTTGTCGTCGGACACGTCGCGCGCGACCTCGGCGAAGGACTCGCCCGCCTTGATGCGCGCCACGGCCCACGCCAGCTTGCCGAGGCCCGCGGCCTTCTCGTCGTCGGTGGCGCCGTACGGCAGGTTCACGAGGATGTGCCGCAGGTGCCCCGCGACCGGCGCGTCGGCCTTCTGCCGGTTGGCGAGCTCCGCGTCGACCTCTTTCTGGTGGTCCTTCACCCACGCGTCCACGTCGGCCTGCGACGCGCTCGCCGCGATCCAACGCGCGACCCACGCCTCCTTCACGGGCAGCCAGGAGACCGTCGCCGTGTCGTAGCGCTGGACGTACGCGTCCCAGGCCTCGGCGTCGCTCACGCGCACGGGGGCGCGGACCACGTCGCGCATCTTGGCGGCCAAAAGCTCCCGCGCCTGCTCGGCGCGAAACTCGGTGGTCGAGCGGTTGCTCAGGTTGCGCACCTGCCGCTCGTAAATCTTCATGTCGAACATCTTCGACTTGGGGTCGCGGAAGTCGACGGGGATGGCCGTGTCGCGGTCGTTGAAGTGCGCCAGCGCGACCTCTTGCGAGACGAGCCCGGAGCGCGCGTACGACTGGTACATCTCCTGGAGGATCTGCTGCGCGAGCACCGGGTCGCTCGACGGCACGCTGGCGCGCACGAAGCCCTGATAGAGCTGCTCGGTCACCTCGTCTTCGCTGACGGTGATGCCGAGGCGCTTGGCCTCGTCGTCGAGCAGCTCGCGCTCGATGAGGCCGTCGAGGGCGACCTTCTTCGCGTTGAGGCGGCGCGAGGCCGCCGCGTTCCGCGACGGCATGAGGATGCGGTACGCCGAGTTGAAGTCCTTCGGATCGAGGCATCGGCCCCGCACGCGCGCGGCGCACGTCTCGCTGAGGGACGCGGTGGTGCCGCCTGCGTTCGGGCGGAACTCAATGACGAACGTGAGCAACGTCGCGACGATGATCGCGCCATAGAGCACGTTCGACAGGCCCTTCTGCCGAAAGAAAGAGAGCATCGGGAGGGAGCCCCTCTATCACGCGACTTTCCGGCCGTCGACCAGTGCCGGTCGCAGGGTGCGCGATCCCGCTGTCAGCCGACGCGCTTTTCGAGGCCGAGCGCGAACTTGAGCTCGACCAGGGCGTCGTCGAGGGCGGCGGCCGGCTTGGCGTACGTGACTTCGTAGAAGGTATCGAGCGTGCGCTCGGCGTCGCCCGGGTCAGGCACCGGCGTGACCGACGTGCCCACCTCGGCGAACCCCGCCGCGAGCACGGGCCCGCCGAACGAGCGAACGCGCTCGAAGAGGCGCCCCTCCTCCTCGTTCGGAAAGTCGGCCTTCTGCGCGCGGAGCACCACGCGCACCTCGAGCGACGAGGTCAGCCTCAGCCGGACGCCCGAGTCCATGATGAGGTTCTCCCGCGGCCGCTCGGCCAGAACGAATCTCTTCGCTCCGGGTGCGGAACACTTCGAAACCAGCCTCGACGAGCGCCTTTTTCACGCGCGCGGTGCTGTAGGGGAGGGACTCCGACATCGGTGGGGCGCGAGGCTCTCAAACTTCGAGGCGCGGCGGCAAGCGCTCTCGCAACGTGGAGCCTAGCGTAGCACGCCGGAGCCGTTGCGCTCCCGGGACCTCCCGCGCGGCCCGAGGGAGACGATCCTGCTACGATGAAGAAGAACGTGAAGAATCGGCGAAATCTCACTCCGCCTTCCGGCATGCCCGGGGTAGGGGGCGCGTCACCCGACGTGCACGCGACCCGGCGCGCGGGTGCGCGGCTCGAGGTGAGCGCGCGCGTGTCGCTGCGGTCGCCCGGGGGGAAGGTGCTCGAAGGCTGGGCGCTCAACGTGAGCCGCGGCGGCGTTCGCGTCATCCTCGAGGAGAAAATCGACGTCGGAGGTGTCTACGAAGTGACGCTCGCGGGAGGCGTCGACCCGCAGCCCGACACGCCTCCGCGAAGCGGTCGGATCGTGTGGGTACAGGAAGAGCCCGACGGCGTCGTCGCGGGCATCGAGTTCCGCGCGGAGCCCGCCAAACCGTAGTAAGGAAGGGGCGCCATGGCGTCTCCCAAGAGTCTGCTTCCCGACTGCGGTCTCTACCGCACCACCAAGCCGCTGCCCGAGCACGAGGTCGCCGTCCCGGCGGGCTCGCTCGTGTACTTCCACAATCACTCCGACTCGGGCCTGCCGGTCGTGATCGTGCCGGAGCACAACATCCACAACCGCTGGCACTTCCACGGCGCGGGCATCCCGTTCCGCGGCCTCTCGTGGGCCGACAGCCTCACCAAGCTCCCGGCCGAGGGCTTCTACTCGCTGCGCAAGGCGCTCACGTTCGATGGCGGCGAGTGGCCGAAGGCGGCGCTCGTGCAGCTCGGGTACACGCGCACCGGCGACCCCATCCTCTTCATCGGCCAGGCGCGCGCGCAGCTTCAGGAGAACGATCTCTTCTTCAGCGACCGCGGCGTGAGCATCACGCGCGACCAGCTCGCGATCATCGAGCCCCTGCAGATCTTCGTCGAGCCGGCGCCCGCGGGCGGGCACACGACCGGCGTTCACTAGCCCGCGACGACTTCAGGGCGCGGGCAGGTCCATCTCGCGGGTCCACGCGGCGTCGCGCTTCGCGGCGCCCGGGTCCCCGATCGGCGCCTCGCGCCACTTCCTTCCGGGCGGCGATCCGTCGAGCCAGTGGAAGCTCTGGTCGCGCACGTCGAGATGAACGAACTGCGTGCGCGGGTGCGTGTAGATGCCGACCCCCGCGCGCGGCAGGCCGCGCAGGTAGGCCGCGAGCACGCGCGGGTTCACGCCGCGCAGGCGGAAGTCGATCGCGTCGCCCGTCCCGTGGCGGCCGGCCCGCTCGCGGAAGCCCGACACGATGACGATCGGCGCGCCGCCGAAGTGGTACGCGGCGCGGACGAGCAGCTGCTCGACGCGCGGCGCGAGCGGGTGCGCGTCGCCCGTGCCCGCGGCGATGCGCTCGAGGGTCGTGCGCGCCTCCGGATCGATCTCGCCGTCGTCGGAGTAGAGGCGCATGGTCGCCTTCTCGCGCGTCGCGGCGCTGGAGACTTCGAGCGGCTGCAGCGCGCGCGCCCACGACGCGACGCGGGCGGGGGCCGGCGCTCTCTCCCCCGCGGGCTCGCTGAACGCGTTCGAGGGCCGAGGGGATCGCGCCGGCGCATCGCGCGTGACCAGCACGGCCGCGCCCGCGAGGAGCAGCCGGAGCGCGCCGCGAAACCTCATCGCCGGTCAGTCTACTTCACAAAGTCCACGCCGCCGCGCCCGGCATTTTCCAGCCCCGGGGCGTGATCGCCCGCTCAGTCTTTCGGGTCTTTCTTCGCGATCTTCTCTTTGAGCTTCTGGACGATGTTCGGATACCCCTCGGTGGGGTTGTTCATCTTCTTGCGGAACTGGTCGTAGTAGTTCTTCGTGAGGCTGGAGCCCTCGGTGATGATGTCGACCACCTTGGGGCCGGTGCCCGTCTGCTTCACCACGTAGTCGACGCGCACGGCGGGCTCGCGCGGCTTGAGCCGGTTCTTCGCCTCGGTGAGGACCTTGGTGTCGCCCTGGGCGTCGCGCGCGCCCTTGTAGGTGACGTCGTAGTCGAGCGTCTTCAGGAGGTTGCGCTGGTAGGTCTTGCGAACGAGCTGCTCGAGCAGGCTGCGGAGCTCCGCGCGCTGGTCGTCGGCGTAGTTCGCCCAGAGGTTGTCGCACGAGGGCTCGGCGATCGGACACGGGTCGCCGAAGGCGCGGTGCGTGAGCTCGTCGTAGTCGACGAAGCGGGCGAGCGACTCGTGGACCTCGCTGTCGCGCGTCGGCGACTCCGGCTCGTGGAGGAGCTGCTCGATGTGATGGTGCTGGTGCTCGACGAACGTCTGCGGGTCTTCGGCGACGGCGTTGCTCGGGACGGTGATCGCGAGTGCGGTCAGGGTCGTCGCGGTGGCGAGCATGTGGCGGAAACGCATGACGGGGTAGCCTCGGGGCGAGTACGTGCCTTCTCGTGAGCTGGGATGCAAGTGGCGCGCTCGGGGTGGTGCTCGTCCTTGCAAAGCGTACGGGGCCATGCCGCGCTGCGGCAAGAATTCGACCCGCGGCGCGTACCGCGAATGCCAGGGCGGCGGGCGCTAGGTCGAAGATGCCGCCGCTGGCGGCCGCAAGCTCTTGCGGAGGCCGATCACGTCGCGGGTGAGGGTCACCTGGAAGCTCGCGCCGCCGCCCTGCGCGCGCGCGACGGCCAGCTTCGCGCCCATGGCCGCGTGGTCCTGCAAGATGCGGCGGACGACCGCGAGGCCGATTCCCGCGCCGTGCGTCCGCGTCGTGAAGAACTCGTCGAAGATGCGCGTGCCCACCGACTCGGGGATGCCCGCGCCCTGGTCGTCCACGGCGAGCGTGACTTCGCGTTCACGTTGCTCCACCCGCACGGTGACGGTCGAGCCGGCGGAGCTGGCCTGGATGGCGTTGCGCACCAGGTTCCACACCACCTGCCGCATCTGCGCACCGTCGCACCGCGCGAGCGCCTCCCGCTCGGGGCCGTCGTACGCGACATGCACGTCGGAGCCGCGGGCGGCGTTCGCCGCGAGCGCCACCACCTCGCGCGCGAGGCCCGCGACGTCCGTGGCCTCCGCTCGCGGCCGTCGCGGCCGCGAGAGGTCCACCATGTCCCCTACGAGGTCGTTCAGGCGGCGCGCCTCCCGCTGCACGATGTCGCAGAGGCGCCGGTCTTCGTCCGACAGCGCGGAAGACTCGCGGAGCATCTCGATGGACCCGGTGATCGACCCGAGCGGGTTGCGGATCTCGTGCGCGAGCCCGGCCGCGATGCGCCCGAGGACCGCGAGGCGCTCGGCCTCGTTGGCGCGCTGGGTCGCGACCTGCAGCGCCCCGCCCGTCAGGCGCAGGCGCTCGGCGAGGTAACCCCCGAGGAGCGCGACGACGGTCATGCCGAGCGCGTTGAGGAGGAGCGGGTAGACGATCTGCGCCGTCTCGAGCGCGTACGAGCCCTCGGGCTGATCGCCCGGAGGCAGCACCCACCCGAAGTGCAGCGCCGCGCAGAGCAGCGCGTACACGGAGATCCCGAGCCCGGCGGCCACGGCGGCGCCGCGCAGCCCGACGAGGATCGCGCCGACCAGGCACGTGAGCGCGTAAAACGACGTCGCGCCGCTCGTCACGCCGCCGGTCACGTAGACGATCGCCGTCCAGGTGAGCTGGTCGAGCGCGATCTGCGTCCAGGCGAGCGCCTGGAGCCGCTTGCCCGAGCGGAGCGCGGTCGCGTACGTCGCGGCCAGCGCGAAGCCCGTCGCCGATCGTCAGAAAGACGATGTGCAGGCTCTCCGGGTACTGCGCGAGCTGCCCCCGCAGGTAGAGGGCCGCGGTCGCGCCGAGGAGCAGCGCGAGGAACGCGAGGCGGAGGCCGGTGATCCACGCCAGGCGCGTCGCCAGGCTGTGGTCCGGAGGCGCGCCGCTGACGCTCCGGTCCATGGCGGGGTTACTCCGCCTTGATCTTGCCGGCGATGCTGAAGATCGGCAGGTACATCGCGATGAGCACGACGCCGACGGTGCCGCCGACGCCGACCATGAGCGCCGGCTCGATGAGGCTCGTCAGCGCCGAGACCGCGACGTCGACCTCGTCTTCGTAGAAGTCGGCGATCTTGTTGAGCATGGCGTCGAGGGCGCCGGTCTGCTCGCCGACGCCGACCATCTGGACGACCATGGTCGGGAAGACGCCCGTCTCGAGGAGCGGCTGCGCCATGTTCTTGCCCTCGGAGATCTTGATGCGCGAGTACATGATCGCCTCTTCGACGATCACGTTGCCCGCGGTCTTCGCGACGATCTCGAGCGCGTCGAGGATGGGCACCCCCGAGCCGAGCAGCGTGCCGAGCGTGCGCGTGAAGCGCGCGACCGCGATCTTCCGGAGCACGCCGCCGACGATCGGCATCGAGAGGAGGAGCTTGTGGATCCTCCGCTTGCCGCGCGGCGTTCGGTAGAAGTAGTTGAGGCCGACGAAGGCGCCGATCATCCCGAGGAACACCCAGAGGATGTTGCCGATGAAGATGCGCGAGATCCTCATGACGATCTGCGTGAGGACGGGGAGCTCGTCCTTCGCGCCGAAGTCCTTGAACATCTTCTCGAAGCCCGGAATGACGAAGACGAGCAAGATGCTGAGGACGGCGAAGAAGACGACGATGACGATCGCCGGATAGACCATGGCGCCGCGCACCTGGCGGCTCAGCTTCATGGCCTTCTCGATGTAGACCGCGAGGCGGTTCAGGATCGTGTCGAGGATGCCGCCGACCTCCCCCGCCTGAACGAGGTTCACGTAAAGATGGTCGAAGACCTTCGGGTGCCGCCGCAGGGAGTCGCTGAAGGTCGCGCCCTGCTCGACGCTCGACTTCACGTCGCGCAGCACGTTCGCGAAGATCTTGTTGTCGGTCTGGCCCTGAAGGATGTCGAGGCACTGCACGATGGGCAGGCCGGCGTCGATCATCGTCGCGAAGAGGCGCGTGAAGGTGACGATGTCCTTCGAGCTGACGCCGCTGCCGAACTGCGGGAGGTTGAACTCACGGCCCTTCTTCTTGACCTTCGTCGGCTGAAGCTGCTGGGCGCGGAGTCGCTGGTTGACCGCGTCTTCCGACTCGGCCTCCATCGCCCCCTTGCGCACTTCCCCCGTTCGCGCGCGGGCTTCCCATACGAATTCGGCCATTTTCGCGTCTCTACCGCCCAGCTACAAAGTGTACAGGCCGTGCCACAAGAGGGTCAAAGTCTATGAGCGACGCGGCCGTAGTGGCGGAGGACCTCGTCGCGCGTCATGTCGCGCCGCAGGCCGCGGCCGGGTGCGCCGCCCGGGCACGGGGGAGCCGGGACCGGTTCGCCGAGGAAGTGGGAGGGGACACGAGCGCCTTCTTCGACCTCGCGAGCGTGACCAAGCCGATGACCGCCGTGGCGGTCGTTCGTGCCGGGATCGACCCGGGGGCGCCGCTCGGCGCGCTCCTCCCCGAGGCGCGCGGCACCGCGAGCGAGGGCGCGCCGCTCGAGCTCCTCCTCGCGCACCGGGCGGGGCTCGCGGCGCACCGGCCCCTCTATGCGCCGCTCGTGCGCGGAGAGGTCATCGATGTGCGCGGCGCCCTCCGCGAGGCAGCCGGCGCGCGCCGGCCCGAGACCGCGCTCGCCCCCGGGGCGCCCTGGCCGGCCGAGGGGTTCGCGCCCCTCTACAGCGACCTCGGGTACGCCCTGGCCGGCGAGGCCCTCGCGCGCGCGACGGGCGCGCGCGACGCGGGCGAGGCGATCGAGCGGCTGGTGCTCGCGCCCCTCGGTCTGCTCGACCGGGCGGGCACCGCGCGCGGGCTGGCGTCGCGCGCCGGAGCCGGCGCGATGCGGTTCGCGCCGACCGAAGACGTGCCGTGGCGCGGGGGACGGGTGTCGGGCGCGGTCCACGACGAGAACGCCTGGGCGCTGACGGGCCTCGGCGGGTCGGGGCACGCGGGGATCTTCGGGACGGTCGGCGCGGTGGTCGCGTTCGGGGTCGCGGTGCTCGAGGGGCTCGAGGGCCGCGGGCCGCTGGGCGATCGGCCGATGGAGTGGCTCGTGCGCGAGCGGCCGGGCGGCACGCTGCGGGCGGGCTTCGACGGCAAGAGCCCCGAGGGGTCGAGCGCGGGCGCGCGCTTCGGTCCCCGGAGCTTCGGGCACCTCGGCTTCACCGGGACCAGCCTGTGGATCGACCCCGACGCGGCCGTGGTCGCGGCGCTCCTCACGAACCGCGTGTGCCCGTCGCGCGAGCACGTCGCCATCCGCGAAGCGCGTCCGCAGGCCCACGATGCCCTGTGGAATCGCGCCGTGCTACTCCGGGGCCGTGAGTGAATTCGCAGCCCCGCAGGACCTCGCCGCCGCGGCCGCGACGGGCGACCCCGCGGCGCTCGAGGCCTACCTCGCCGCGCTGAAGACGTCGGGCGCGCGCCGCAAAGAGCACTTCGGGGCGCACCTCGGCGTCGAGTTCCTCGAGGTCCAGTCCGACCGCGTGACGATGCGCATGCCCTGGCGGCCCGAGCTCCGTCGCGGCGGCGGCATCTTCCACGGCGGGGCCCTCATGGCGATGGCCGATCATGTCGCCGGGTGTGTGTTCAATACCGATCCGCGCATCGCGGCCGCCGGGCAGACCGGGGTCACCACCGACTTCAGCGCGTCGTTCCTCCGCGCCGCCGAGCCCGGCGAGGCCGTCGTCGCGACGGGCACCGTGCTGCGACGCGGCAAGAGCGTCACCTTCATGACCATCGAGATTCGCGGCGAGACCAGCGGCGCCGTCCTCGCCGTATGCCGCACGACGTACGTCACGGTGTCCCGCGACGCGTTGCCCAAGGCGCCGCCCGAGAAGTGAGCACGGGGACCGAGAATATTCCGTTCGAGCCGTCTCGGCGGTCACCCGGCCGGCGCGCGCGGCGCTTGCTCTGAAGGTCGCTCCCTCGTAAGAATCTCCGCGCATGGATAAGACCCTTCGGTGCACCGTCTGCACGTGGCGCGGCGCCTGGGCCGAGGCCGCGGCCGTCCGCGTTCAGCCCGCCCCCTTGCCGCCGGCTCTCGAGGAGATCCAGCGCGCGTATGCCGAGAAGCAGCACGAAGACGAGGCCCTCGGCGGCCACGCGCCCCCGCGCTGCCCCGTGTGCGGCAACTGCACGCTGCACGTGCACTTGAAGCGCGGCCACGCGGCGGCCTGAAGTCTCCTACGTCAGCTCGACCGCCAGCAGCTTCCCGGTCGGCGGGTCGAAAGCGCGCGTCCACTCGATTGCGCCCATCAGCATGGGCTGGTGCAGCGCGCAGTAGCGCACCTGCACCGGGGCGACGTACTCGTCGTCGCCGCGGCGCGAGGCGGTGTAGATGCGGCCGTTGAGGTACACGCGGAGCGTCGGCGACGTGATGCCCCGGGTGGTGAAGCGGAGCTCGTAGTCGTCGGTCGCCTTCTTGGGCACGCCGATGAAGAAGTTCGACGCGGTGTCGACCGTGCAGTCGTCGTTCCAGCCCAGACCGTTGTGGTAGATGCCGCGCGCCACCTTCCCGCACTGGACGCGTGACGGCGGCATCGGGCCGCGGTCCTCGAGGTAATAGCGGTCGAACTCGGCCGCGATTCCGGGTTCGCCCCCCGGGTCAATCTTCCGGATGCTCCCGATCTCCGGTTTCACCTCGTCGAGGAACTTCCCGCGCGTGCACGCGGCGAACGCGAGCGCGAGGGGCAGGCCGAGGTACCGGTCGGCGGCGGACGGCAAGAACCACACGGAGTGCACGGCGACGAGCGCGACGAGCGGCCAGAAGTCGCCGCAGTAGCGCCAGGTGAAGCCCCAGCCGCGCAGGTACTGGAGGAAGACGAAGAGGAGCGTGGCGTACGGCAGGTAGGCCGCGGCCCGGCGGTCCTTTCGGACCAGGTGCGCCGCGAGCGTCACGATCAGGAAGACGAGGACGGGCAGCCCGAAGAAGGGCTCGAGGGGGCTCTTGGTGGGCTCGCGCTCGGTCGTGAAGCGGCACTGGCGGAGGAACTCGGAGCGGTCGTCCGTCTCGGGCTTCTCTTCGGCGATCGGATCGAAGAACCACTCGAAGAGCTGCTTCACCACCTGCCAGGCGTGCCCCACGCTGTCGGCGCAAGGGGCGATGCCGAAGCGCTGCATGTGCGTGTCGAACGAGAAGTACGCCATGCTGTTCTGGTATCCGAACGCGTAGGGGTTGCCGGCCTTCACCCAGTTCGTAAAGAGCCAGAAGGCGACGAGCGGCGCCGCCCCCGCCGCGAAGGCGACGGCCGTCCTCGACTTCTCTCTTCGCGCGAGCCACGCGAGGACGCCCCAGGTGCCGAAGTACGCGAGGCCCGTCACGCGCACGAGGAGGCCCAGGGCGGCGGCCACCCCGAGCGCCACGACCGGCCAGGTCGCGTCGCCTTCGAGCACGTAGACGTACGCGCTCAGCGCGACGAGCTCCACGAGCACGAAGTACGCGACCGTCTCCTCGTAGACGATGAACCGCCCGGCCATGAGCGGGAAGACCGCGGCGGTGAGGAAGCACGTGACGGCCGTGCCCGAGAGGACGAGGCGGCGAAGCCAGTGGCTGCGCCCCGCCAATCGCACGCGGAGGAGGCGGTTCAGCGCGATCCACGCGATGGCCGCCGACGCGCTCAGATAGGCGAAGAAGATCGCGCGATCGGGGAAGAAGCCGTTCTTGAACGACGGCGCGTGGCGCGCGAAGAAGTGAAAGGGGAGCTCGAGCAGCGGCACGCCGAAGCCCCAGTTCGTGTAAACCGCGCCGTTGTAAACCTCCTCGTCGGCGCCCACGACGAGCGCGCTGTTCTTCAGGCGCAGCGTGCCCCGGAGCATGGCCATCGCCGTCGTGCGGGAGCGGCCGTCCGTGGTGAAGCGCCAGAGGAGCTCGCGCCCTCCCTGCGCCTCGATCGCGAGAATCGAACATGAGCTTCAGGCCGAGCGCGACGACGGCGGCGCTCAGGAGGGCCCGCAAGAGCAGGCGAGGCACCTGCCCGGGCGCTCGATTGCGGGCGATGAGCCACATCGTCGGCGCTTCTCTACACGAGGCCGCGCGGCCCTCCAAGGCACGTAAACCCGACCGCGGGTTACCCGAAGACGTCGACGACCAGCCGCGTGCGGCCGACGAGCAGCTCGTCTCCGGTCACGAGCTCCTGCTCGCCCTTGATGCGCACGAAGACGCCCGTTCGCGAGCCGAGGTCCGTGAGCAGGATCGTTCCGGCCGTCTCCTCGATGAGGCAGTGCTGGCCGCTCACGAGCGGGTCGCTCGGGAAGACGAAGTCGCCCTGCGAGGAGCCGATCTGCAGCGTGGTGCCGCGCGCGAGCACGCACGCGCCGAGCGAGCCGCCCTCGAAGACCTGCACGACGCGGAACGAGGAGAGCCACTTGGGCGACGAGTAGAAGTACGTGGGCCCGGGGTCGGGCTCGTCGCGCGCCGTGGGCGTGCGCTCGACGCGAAGGAGCTGGTCGCCGACGACGAACTCGTCGCCGATGCCGAGCTCCACCGGCGCCTTGATGCGCAAGAACACTCCGTTGCCGGCCTCGAAGTCGTGAAGCCACAGCCGCCCGTTGCGGAAGCGCACCTCGCCCTCGCGCGGATGGCAAAAGCGCTCGCCCGGCAGCGCGATGCCGCCCGCCGACCCGATGACCGCCGCGTCGCCGAGCGGCTCGTACACCCCCGGCCCGCCCGACAGGCTGCGCGTCACCGTGAGCCGGAAGTGCGGCTGCGCCGCCTGCACGGGCGCCACGGGGGCCGGCGCCGCCGCCGGGGCAGGCACGTCGTGGAGCGAGGTGCCCTCGCTGCCGCCGTCGGCCTGGACGCGCGTCTTCTTCTGGGTCGCGAGCTTCTGGACGTCGGCCTTGGGAGGGTAGTTGAGCTCCTCCATGCCGCCGCGCGTGCGGCCCTCGATGATCGGGTCGAAGCGGCCCTCGCGGAGGGCGAGCGCCATCTCGAGCTGCTGCCCCTTCATGAGCTGCCGCACGAACATCGCGACGTCGTCGCGCCTCACGTGCTCGGCGTACGTGCGCTTGTGGCTCTTGATGACGCGGCCGCCGTCGGCGAAGAGGTGCGTGATGATGTGCGGCTTGTCGAGACCGCTGTCTTCGGTCTGGATGTGGAACGTCTGGTTCTTGTACTTGACGTTGTTGTTGAAGCCGACCTGCGCGCGGAGGAACGCCGGGCGCGCGAGCTCGCGCTCGGCCTTCGCGAGCTCCTCGGCCGACCAGCGGCCCATGGCCTGCTCGAGGGGCGCGTGGTCGCCCTGGATGCCTTCCATCCGCTCGAACGCCAGCTTGGCGAGCTGAGACGCCGGGTCGATGCGAAGCGCCTCGGCCAGGAGGGTCTGGCCTTCGGCGTCGTTGCCGCCGCTCGCCGCCCAAACCGCCAGGACGGCCACGGCCTCGTCCGGCCTGCCTTTGCCGAGGAGCCCCTTGGCCACGCGGGACGCGACCGCACGCGCCTCACGCGCCTGGGGAGGGCCGGATGTCATCGCCCCCATCATCCTCGCGGGCGCCCGGAGCGCGCAAGTACTCTCGGCGGGCGCGCGCGCTATCCTCCCCGGCCCCCGTGTACCCGCTTCGCCCCGACCCCTGTCCCGCCAAGACGCGCGCCGACCTCGAGTGGGATCGCGTCCTTGGGGCCCTGGCCGACCGGTGCGCCGGGCCCCTCGGCCGGGACCTCGCGCTCGGCCTCGAGTTCGCCGAGACCCGCGACGAGGCCCGCGACTGGCTCGCGCAGTCGGCCGAGGCCGCGCACCTCCTCGGGGAGGGCCGGCCCCTCCCGGCCGCCGAGGTGGACGACGTCCGCGAGGCCCTCGAGCGGGCGCGGGTCGGCGGGGTGCTCGCGCCGCAGGAGCTCCGGGCGGTCGGGCGCATGCTGGGGGCGGCGCGCGCCCTCCGGCGGTTCCTCGCCTCGCGACGCGGCGACCTGCCGCGCCTCTTCGAGGCGTGCTCCACCGACCCCACCCTCGACGACCTCGCCGAGGAGATCGGGTCGTGCTTCGAGGTCGACGGGGTGCTGGCCGACCGCGCGAGCCCGCGCCTCCGGGAGCTTCGCGGGGAGTGGCACGCCGCCCGCCAGCGCATGCTCGCGCGCATGGAAGACCTCATGAGCCGGTACGAGTCGGTCGTGCAAGACCGCTTCGTGACGGAGCGCGAGGGGCGCTGGGTGCTCCCGGTGCGGTCGGACGCGCACGAGCGCTTCCCGGGCATCGTGCACGCCACGAGCAGCAGCGGGGCCACCCTGTTCGTCGAGCCGCGCGCCGTGGTGTCGATGGGCAACCGGCTGAAGGTGCTCGAGGCCGAGGTGAAGCGCGAAGAGCAGGCCGTGTACGCGCGCCTCACCGCGCTCGTGAGCGACGCGCTCCCGAGCGTGGAGGCGGCGGGCCGCGCGCTCGCCGTCGCCGACGTGCGGGCGGCGATCGCGAAGCTCGGGCGGGACCTCGACCTCGTGTTCCCCGAGGTGGTCGACGACCCGGTGCTCGATCTCCGGCGCGCGCGGCACCCCATCCTCGCGCTCGAGCTCGGGAGCGCGCAGGTCGTGCCGAGCGACGTCCGGGTCGAGGCGGGCCGCGCGATCGTGGTGAGCGGGCCGAACGCCGGCGGCAAGACCGTGGCCCTCAAGTGCCTGGGGCTCGCGGCCCTCATGGTGCGCGCCGGGATGCCCGTCGCGTGCGCGGAGGGGACGACCGTGGGGCTCATGGACGTGGTGCTGACCGACGTCGGCGACGACCAGAGCCTCCAGAAGAACCTCTCGACGTTCAGCGCGCACGTGAAGAACCTCGTCGAGGTGCTCGCGGAGACCGGGCGCGGGGCGCTCGTCCTCCTCGACGAGCTGGCCGGCGGCACCGACCCCCGCGAGGGCGAGGCGCTGGCGGCGGGCGTGCTCGATAGCCTCTGCGCGCGCGGCGGGGTGGTGGTCGCGACGACGCACTACGAGGGCCTGAAGGCCCTGGCGCTGGTCGACCCGCGGTTCGTGAACGCCAGCGTGGGCGTGGATTCTGGCGACGATGACGCCGACCTTCGAGCTCGCGATGGGCGTGCCGGGGAGCTCGAGCGCGCTGGCGGTCGCCCGGCGCTTCGGGCTCCCGTCGAGCGTCATCGAGCGCGCGGAGCGCTTCTTGACGCGCGAGGACCAGAGCTTCGAGGCGGTCGTCAAGCGGCTGCACGACGAGCGCGCGGCGCTGGAGCTCGCGCGGTTCGCGGCCGAAGAGCGCGAGGGCCAGGCCCGGGCGGCGCGGGCGCGCGCCGACGCCGAGCTCGAGGCGGCGCGCAGCCGCGAGAAGAAGGCGCTGTCCGAGGAGGCCGCCGACCTGATGGAGCGCCTGCGGCGCGCCCGGGAGGAGCTGCGCGAGGCGCGCGCGCGCCTCCGCGCGAAGAAGCTCGACGCCGATGCGGTGCGCGAGGCGGAGCGGGCGGTGGAGCGCGTGGCCGGGGAGGTCGCCATCGGCGGGCCGCTCGAGCGGCTGGCCGCGGGCCCGGCGCTGCAAGACGAGGCGGCGCGCGAGCCGCTGCGCGGGCCCGAGCTCCGCAAGGGGGCGCGCGTGTGGGTCAGCCGCCTGCGGGCCGAGGCCGACGTGGTCGAGCTCCTCGCGGACGGGGCGGTTCGCGTCGCGGCGGGCCCGCTGAAGCTCACGGTGCCGGCCAGCGAGCTGCGATCGCCGGCGCCCACCGAGCCCACGCCCCGGGCGCCGGGGCGCCGCGAGCGAGCGGACCGGGCGGAGGCCTCCGGCGGAGAGCCGCTGCCCATCCAGACGCGCGACAACACCTGCGACCTGCGTGGCCTGCGCGTCGAGGACGGGGTGGGAATGGCGACGACCTTCCTCGATCGGGCAGTCGGCGGAGGCCATCCCGTAGTCTTTCTGCTCCACGGGCACGGCACCGGGGCGCTTCGCGACGCCATCCGCAAGGAGCTGGCGCGCTCGCCGTACGTCGCGCGCTTCCGCGGGGGCGACCCCGACCAGGGCGGCGAGGGCGTCACCCTCGTCTGGCTCTCCTAGCGCTCCAATCCCTATCCCGCAGCGACGCGCTGCGTCGGGCTTGCAGTCGCGGCGGCGCGTTGCGTCCAAGCGCGTGAGATGGCGGCGCCGGTGAGACGCAGGTGAGAAAGGTGCCTCCGAGTAGCGTGTCATCGCAAGGCTGGGCACAATATGCTCACCCGTCGTGACCCCCGTCTCGAATCTCGTCGCACCCGGCACGGTCATCGGCCGCTATGTCGTCGAGAGGCGCCTGGCTCAGGGGGGCATGAGCGTCCTCTTCATGGCGCGCGACCACGACGGGTCGCGCGTCGTCTTGAAGATGGTCCCGCCGGGCATCGCCACGAACTCGGCGCGGGCTCGCCTGATGCGCGAGGCGCGCGCGCTCGCCGCGGTCGACCATCCCGGCGTGGTGCGCGTGCGCGGCACCGGCGAGCACCGCGAGATGCCGTGGATCGCGATGGACTACGTGAACGGCGTCGACCTGAAGCGCGTCATCGCCGACCGCGGGCCCATGCGCGTCGAGTCGGCCGTGCGCTACGCCATCCAGGTGGCCGAGGCCCTCGTCGCGGCGCACCGCGCGGGAGTCGTGCATCGCGACCTCAAGCCCTCGAACCTCCTCCTCACGGCCGACGGCCGCGTGGTGCTCGTCGACTTCGGCATCGCGAAGCGCCGGGCCGACGTGCGCGACGGCGACGTGCTCACCAGCTCGCGCGAGGTCATCGGGACGCCCGCGTACCTCTCGCCCGAGCAGATCGAGCACGGCCTCGCCGACGAGCGCAGCGACGTCTGGGCGCTCGGCTGCGTGCTCTACGAGATGGTCGTGGGCACGCCGCCCTTCGGCAAGGGCGGGTCCGCGACGACGGCGGCCATCCTGCGCGACGAGCCGGTGTTCCCGCCGCACCTGCTCGGCGTGGTGAGCGACATCGTCTCGGCGTGCCTGCGAAAGAGCTCGTTCGCGCGCATCGGCTCCGCCGGGGATCTCCTGCCACTCCTCCGCAGTGCCCTCGAGCACGCGCTCACCGACACGCCGGAGGGCGAGCGCCGGTCGTCGTCCTCGATGCGCGTCTCCAACCGGCCCCCGCGCCCGAGCGTGCCCCCCGGGTCGAGCGCGCCCGCGCCTTCGAACGGGTCGAGCGCGTCCGGCGCCCCGCCCCGCACCCTGCCGCCCCGGTCCGGGTCGTCGCGCCCGCCGTCCGCGCCGCCGCGGTCGTCGGTGGCGCCTCCGCGCTCGTCCGGCTCGATGCGGGTCGCGCCCGCCCGCGGGCGCCTGAAGGGCACGGCCATCCGCGCGTGTCTCTTGTGGTTCGCGGACACCTACGGCGAGTCGACCCTCGCGAGGGTGTTCGACTTCGCGTCGCCCGAGCTGCGGTCCCTCCTCCACCCGGGGGATTCCGGCGTTCGGCATCGTCGCGTCGGGCTGGTACGAGACGGCGCTGATGGGCGAGCTCCTCGACGTGCTCGATCGCGTCGCGGCCCCCGAAGACTCGCGCGAGCTGGCGTCGCGCCTCGCCGCCGCGGTCGCGCGCGACAACGTGAACGGCGTCTACCGCGCGCTCTTCCGCCTCATCGCGGCGCCGCCCCTCCTCGAGGCGAACGCGCAGCGCGTGTGGAGCACGTACGTCGACGAAGGCTCCATCGCCGTGAAGATCCTGTCGCCCGGTTCCTTCGAGGCGAAGATCCGCGGCTGGACCCACCACCACGACACCGTCTGCCGCATGCTGCGCCCCTTCGTCGAGCACACCCTGCGCGGGATCGGCTACCAGGCGCTCGTCGTCGAGCGCGCCCAGTGCGTGAGCAACGGCGACGGCCACTGCCTGTTCAACGGCACCTGGTTCACGTGAGCTTCGCCTGAGCGATCGGGCGCGTCACGGCGCGCCGCCGGGCGAGACCCCGCGGAGGTCGCCCCCGGAGTCCGCCTCGATGAAGATCTTGCGCATCTGCGGCAGCTCGGCGCGAATCTTCGCCTCGATCGCGTTCGTCACGTCCTCCACCTCCGCGACCCGCAGGGTGGGCACGAACGCGATCTTCATCGCCAGGAGCACGACGTCCGGGCCGAGGTGCATCGTGAGGAGCTGCGTCACGCGCTCCACCCCTTCGACGGACGACGCGAGCCGCAGCGCGCGCGCCTGGTTCTCGGGCGTCGCGCTCTCGCCGATGAGCAAGCCGTGCGTGACCTTCGCGAGCACGAGGGCCACCGCGCAGAGCAGCGCGCCGATGATGATGCTCCCGATCGGGTCCCAGAAGTCCTGACCGGTGAGCGCGTCGATGGTGACGGCGACCAGCGCCACGACCAGGCCCGCCATCGCGGTCGCGTCCTCCGCGAGGACGAGCGGGATGGTGGGGTCGCGGGCCTCGAGGAGCGCCCGCTGGAGCGGCTGCCCGCCGGCGAGCTTCCGGAACTCCTGGATCGCCACGCGGAAGCTCATCGCCTCCATCGCGAGCGACACGCCGAGCACCCCGTAGCTCCACCGGAAGTCGTGGACGTGGGGACCCGGGTAGAGGAGGTGATCGACCCCCTCGAAGATCGCGAACGCGCCGCCCACGCTGAGGAGCATGACCGCGACGACGAACGGCCAGAAGTACCGCTCGCTCGCGCGCCCGAACGGAAAGCGCTCGCTCGCCGGCCGCGCCGCGAGGGTCATCCCGACGAGGAGCAGCGCCTGGTTGCCCGTGTCCGCGAGCGAGTGGACCGCCTCGGCGAGCGTCGCGGTCGAGTGCGAGAGGAAGGCCGCCGCGAACTTGCACGCGGCGATGGCGACGTTGCCGGCGAGCGCGGCGAGGACGACCTTGCGGCTGTCGGCGTGGGAGCTCTTGGCGTCGGGGCGCTCGGTGTCGGACATGGGGTGAAGGGGACGTGTTACTGCAAAGGGTAGGAGCAGGGAGAGACGCGGTGGCAGCCGAGAGTTTCCACTTCCAGGTACGCGAGGCCCAGACCTCCGCGCGCGTCTATCCCGCGAGCGGCGCGCGCGCGACGCTGGTGCTCGCGCACGGGGCGGGCGCCCCGCAGACGCACCCCTGGCTGGTGCGCGCGGCCGCGGCCATCGCCGCGCGCGGCGTCGACGTCGTGACCTTCAACTTCCTCTACACCGAGGCGCGCCGGCGCCTGCCCGACAAGAACGACGTGCTCGAGGCCACCTGGCGCGCGGCGATCGAGGCCGTGCGCGCTCGGGCGGACGTCGCCCACGGGCGGCTCTTCATCGGCGGCAAGTCGATGGGCGGGCGCATCGCCACGCAGGTCGCCGCGCAGCCCGCGGGCGTCGGTCCGCTCGCCGGCCTCGTGCTCCTCGGCTATCCGCTGCATCCGCCCGGCCGGCCGGAGAAGCTCCGCGCCGCGCATCTCGCCGGCGTGCAGGCGCCGATGCTGTTCGTGCAGGGCGAGCGCGACGCGTTCGGCACGCCGGCCGAGCTCGAGCCGTTCGCCAAACCCCTCCGCGATCGCGGCACGCGAGTCTTCCCGATCGCGGGCGCCGATCACTCGCTCGTGCCCCCCAAGCGCAGCGGCCAGACCCTCGAGCAGGTGGTCGAGGGCATCGCCGGCGAGATCGCGCGCTTCACCGCGTGACCACCACGGAGACCCGCGTCCGGGCGCCCTGGTAGAACGCCGTCTCCGCCGCGCGGACCCGCTCGAAGACGAACCAGCGCGCGAGCTCGCCGCGCACCTCCTCGAAGGCCCGGCCGCGGTACGGGTGGGCGGACGTGCGGAAGACCTCGCGGAGCTGCTCGTCGGTCGGCTGGAGCAGGGGCGAGACCGCGCGGTCGAGGTACCACGCGGCGCGCGCCTGCCGCCGGAGGATCGCGTCGAGCTCCTCGGCGTCGAGCTGCTCGGCGGCCGCCGCGGCCTCGACCTGCGCCCGCCCGCCGAGGCGGTCGAAGAGGGCCGCGCCCAGCTCGTCGGCGATGCGCGCGAGGTCCGCGTCGCTGGGCCGGCGGTTGGGCGGCGAGCCTCCAATGAGCTTGTTGGCGAGGCTCGCGAGCATCTCTTCGCCGACGTGGTGCTCGAGGGCCGCGCGCACGTGCCGGTCCTGGTACCCGTCGCCGAGCCCCTCGGGGCGCTCGGCCATCGACTCGAGGCGCGCCTCGAAGGCGAGGACGCGCTGATCGACGAAGCGCGGGTGCGCCGCGCCCCCGGTCTCGGGCGCGTAGAAGCGCACGACGGCCCGGTCGGCGATGACGCGGCCCGAGGCGTCGGCCCGCGCCGGCGACGGCGCCAGCGCCGCGAAGGCCGTCGCCACGGCGAGGCACCGGCGCCGCGCGCCGGCGGCCGTCACGACGAGGCCTCTTCTTCTCCGGGCGAGGACACGCCGGGGGTCGCGCGCTCCTGCATCATGTGCTCGTGGTGATGGGCGAAGCCGCGGGCCGCGCGCCGCGCCTTGAGGAACTCGCCGAAGGTCACGATCGTGTCGAGGTCCCGCGGGCCGAGCAGCTCGGCGAGCTCCTTCAGGTGCTGGCGGAGCGTCTCGGCGTTGCGCGAGCGGCGGCCGCTCTGCGACTTCGGCGCCTCGTCGGAGACCGACTCGGGCACGGGCTCGCTGCTGTCGGGCGACGGCGCGCCCTCGGGCCAAGCGGGCCGCGAGATCGCCGTGATGGCGTGCGCGCCGAGCCACGCTTCCATGAACGTGCGCAGCCGCTCGCTGCGGAACGTGAACCATTTCTCGCGCTCCTCGGCGAACGACATGAGCACGTCCTTGAAGCGGCGGAACGCGCCCTTGCCATCGATCGCGTGCGTGAGCTTCTCGCGGAGCGAGTTGTCCTCGGCGAGGGGGATGAAGCGCTCCATCCAGCGGTACTGCTCGCGCGAGCTGACCGGGTCGATCCGCAGGTAGTTGCCGTCCGACGCGATGCGGACGTGCATCTGCGGGTCGGCGACGCCGTCGACCACGCGAAGGACCTCGCCGGTCGTGAGATGCAGGTAGCTGTGGACCTCAGGGGCGTTGTTCTCGAAGGCGTCTTCGAGGGCTTCCCAGTCCACGGGTACTTCACGGACCGGTCCCGGCGCGCCCCCCGCGGCCGGACGGTCCCCAGCAGTGCTGCTCGACATGACTCCCTTCCTCCAAGCTCGACCGAAAAGCGACGGCCGTTCGAGACGGACTCGGCAACGACCCCTTCAGGGCCGACGCTGCCTGGGCTGAGGCATCGCCGACCCTCTACTATTCGAACCTAAGACGCACTCGTCAGAATCGCACGCGCCGGGCGCCCGCGGAAGAGCAAGGAGGCACCTTGCCTCTCTCTCCCCGCCCATTCGCCTCGCCTCGCTCGCCCGCGGCGTTCACGCGCGTGGGCTCTTCGTTCGCGCGAGCCCCGCGGACCAGCGCGCCAAATGTGCGTCGCGGTCTCCGGCGGGCATGTGCGGCTCGAACCTGGTGCTCGTGCCGGAAAGCTCCGCGACATCTTCCAGACTCCGATAGAGGCCGGCCCCCACGCCGGCCAGCATTGCCGCACCGCGTCCGGTCGATTCGAGGTCGGCCGCGCGCTCTACGACCACGCCCGCGATGTCGGCCTGAAACTGCATCAGGAGCCCGTTTTCGGCCGCCCCGCCGTCGACCCGCAGGCGCGCGAGCGGCCGCTTTGCGTCCTTGACCATCGCGTCGAGGAGGTCGCGCACCTGGAAGGCGATGCCCTCGAGCGTCGCCCGGGCGAGGTGCGCGGCCGTCGTGCCGCGGGTGATGCCCGTGATCGTCCCCCGCGCGTCCTGATCCCAGTGCGGCGCGCCGAGCCCGGCCAGCGCCGGCACGAAGACCACGCCGTCGCTCGAGGGCACGCTCGCGGCGAGCGCCTCGATGTCCCTGGCGCTCTCGATGATGCCCAGCCCGTCGCGCAGCCACTGCACCGCGGCGCCCGCGATGAAGGCGCTCCCCTCGAGCGCGTACGTCGTCTTGCCGAGGACACGCCACGCCATCGTGGTCACGAGCCCGTGCTCGCTGAGGAGCGGGCGGTCGCCGATGTTCATCAGCGCGAAGGCGCCCGTGCCGTACGTGCACTTGCCGTCGCCCTCGTGGAAGCACGCCTGCCCGAAGAGCGCCGCCTGCTGATCGCCCGCGATGCCCGTGATGGGGATCCCGTCGGGCAGGAAGCCGGCGCCGCGGGTGCGCCCGACCTCCTCGGCGCTGCCGACGATCTTCGGCAGGACCTTCTCCGGCACGTGGAAGAGGGCGCAGAGCTCCGGGTCCCACTCGGCGCGCGCGAGGTTCATGAGGAGCGTGCGCGACGCGTTCGTCACGTCGGTCGCGTGGACCGCGCCGGAGGTGAGCTGGCTGACGACGAAGGCGTCGATCGTCCCGAACGCGATCTCGCCGCGCTCCGCGCGCTCGCGCGCCCCCGCGTCGTTGTCGAGGAGCCAGGCGATCTTCGTCGCGCTGAAGTAGGCGTCGATGACGAGGCCCGTCTTCTCGCGCACGCGCGCGACCGTGCGCGCGTCCTTCTTCAGCGCGTCGCACACGGCGGCGGTGCGCCGGCACTGCCAGACGATCGCGAGGTCGATGGGTTTCCGCGTGGCGCGGTCCCAGAGGAGCGTGGTCTCGCGCTGGTTGGTGATGCCGATGGCGGCGAGCCGGTCGCCGCCGACGCCCGCGGCCTCGAGCGCGCCCTTCACGCTCGTCTCGACGCTCGCCCAGATCTCGTTCGCGTCGTGCGATACCCAGCCGGGCTTGGGGTAGTGCTGAGGGAACTCGGTGGTCGCGCGCCCGACGGTCTTGCCCGAGGCGACGTCGACGACGAGCGCCGTCGAGCCGGTGGTCCCCTGATCGATGGCGAGCACGAACCCGGAGGCGGGCGTGGGCTTGGACATGGACGCGAGGCTACTTCGAACGCGGCCGCGAGAAAAAGCTCGACAGGAGGAGCATGACGGCCGCGCCCGCCGCGACCCACGCGAGCCCGCGCGCCATGGGCAGCTCCTGCCGGCGCCACGACTCGAGGGCCTCGGAGCCCGCGAAGAGGCCGATCGCCGTGTAGATCATCTGCCGGCCGATCGTGTAGACCGCGCGCCCGCCCTCGGTCACCCCGCGGACGCGCACCTCGAGCTCCCCGCGGTTCGCGCGCACGAGGTAGCGCCGCATGTCCTCGGGCAGGGTCATGGCGCTCATCGCCATGTCGCGAACGGCCTCGATCGCGATCTCCGCGAAGTCGCGGTTCCCGAGGACGAAGTCCTGCAGGTACGGCTGGATGATCGCGACGGGATTGAGCTCCGGGTCGAGGAGCGAGCAGCACCCGTAGATGAGGAGGATGGTCCGCTCGAGGAGCACGACGTCCTTCGGCACGTGGAACGCGCCGGAGAGCTCCTTGAGGCCGATGTTCATGCGCCGCAGGTCGAGCAGGTTCTCGAGGCCCCGCTGCGGGTCGATGCGAATGTCCTTCAGGTTGAGGCTGTCGAGCCGGACCTCCTCCTGGAAGCGCCGGTGGAAGTACTCGATGATCCGCTCGCTGACGCCCTCGTCGGACGTGCGCGAGATGAACCCCATCTTGCGCATCGAGCGCACGAGGCGGTCGGTGTCGCGCCGGAGCACGCCCTCGAGGAACTCGGGGATGCCCTCGCGCATCTGCGGGCTCAGCTCCGCCACGGCGCCGAAATCGAGGAGCACGATGCTGCCGTCGGCCTGGACCAGCAGGTTCCCGGGGTGCGGGTCCGCGTGGTACACGCCGTCGACGAAGATCATCTGGCAGTAGAGACGCACGATGCGCCGCGCCACGTCCTTCTTGTCGACGCCCATCCTGCCGAGCGTGTCGACGTCGCTGATCTTGATCCCCTCGACGAAGGTGGTCGTCAGCACGCGCTGCGTGCACACCTCGCGCACGGGGCGCGGGAAGATGACGGCGGGGTCGCCGGCGAAGTTCTTCGAGATGCGCTCGATGTTGTCGGCCTCGAGGCCGAAGTCGAGCTCCTGGGTGAGAAGCTCCTTGATCTGGTGGTAGTAGGCGTCGAGCCCCTGCACCGGGACGAAGAAGCGGACGATCTGCATGATGCGGCGAATCGTCTTGAGGTCGAGCCGGACGATACGATCGATGTCCCGGTGCTGGACCTTCACGCAGACGCGCTGCCCGTTCGCGAGCTGCGCGACGTGCACCTGCCCGAGCGACGCGCTGGCGATGGGCTCCTGGTCGAGCGCGGCGAACAGCTTCATGCGCTCGCCGAGCTCGCTCTCGAGGCGCTCGGCGATCTCGGAGTAAGGGCGCGGCGGAACCTGGTCTTGCAGCACCTCGAGCTCGGCGCGGAACTCCTGCGGGAGGAAGTTCGCCATGATCGAGAGGAGCTGGCCGACCTTGATGAACAGGCCCTGCAGGCGCAGGATGGTCCCGTAAACGCGCCGCGCGTTGTTCCGGTGCGTGATCCCGAGGTGCTCGTCGCGCCAGCGCCGGCCGAAGACCCGGGCGCGCGCCGAAAGCCACAGGTAGCTCGCGATGACGGCGAAGGTCGTCGTGTAAGCGCGGACGAACCGCCAGCCGCTGACCGAAACGCCCCGGTGGGCCCGGGCCCGAGGCCTCGCGCCCCCGGCCGTCGTCCCCGGGGCCCCCGGCGCGCGCGACCGCGACGGGGGCGCCGACGACCGAGGAGGGCCGCTCGTGCGCGCCTGGGCGCCGTCCGGCGGGGCGGCCGCCGCTTTCCCCGTCTTGACCGGTGTGACCGCCTGGGACATCCGTCGCCTAGGGTGCCGCCATTTCCGGGGCGCGCGCTACTTTGTCGTTTCAGGACCGCGGCCTCTCTTCGTCAGCGAGCCCTCCCACGAGGCGAAGCGTGGCAGTTTTCCACCGCCGTGAGGCAGAGCTGACCCACGCCGACGTTCAGCTATCCTTGGGCTTCGCGGCGCCCGGCGGGAGGCTGGTGGAGGTCGTGGTCGTGGTCGTGGACGTCGTTTCGACGGTCAACTTGGGCGGCGCGTGCCCCTCGCGCCAGGCCCGCGCGCGGCCGACGCGCGTGCGCGAGACCGCGGCGTCGGCGAAGCAGTGTCCCGACGCGTAGGCGCTCAGGCGGTCGTCCACCGCCAGCGCGTGGCAGGCGCCGAAGGAGCTCCGCGCGATGTGGAGGCCGGCGCGAAAACACAACTGACGATTGCTCACGAGATCGTGGCCAGTCCATCCTTCACGCGTCACCCCGGTGCCCACGCGCACCTGCATCAGGCAGTACGAGTGGCCGTGGTCACCGAGTCCGCGACCGTCGTCGACCTTCACCCGATATCCACTTTCATAAGAGGCGACGGACAGCATCAAGAGCGCAGTCTGCGTGCGACCCTCGGGGCCGGAGAACAGCGGCGCTTCGGACTCGTCGAAGGCGACCGCGATCGCGTCGCGCGCGATGCTCTCGTACCGGGCGCGCGCATCATCGATGGACTCAGCCGGCGCGTGCACGTGCAGCGGAACCCACCCGATCATCGCTGCGACGAGATAAGCGACGAGACTGTCCATGTTGAAACCTCCAGGGAGAGTGAGAAGCGAGCCCCGCGGGGCGGAGCTCGACCGTTCGGTTGGGCGCGAAGGCAACGGCCGCGCCACACCTTGCACTACAGACCAGGATGCTCGTCGGTTCCGAGAGGCCCCGCGCCTCGTTTCTTCAAGCATTCCGGCGCGTCGCGGGCGCCTGCGGGCGCGCGCGCGGTCGGGCCGGCCAGCGCCGAAGGATGGGCTGGCCGGAAGTTTACGAGCGCGTCCCCTGAACCGACGTCATGGGCCGCGGCGCAAAGTGGCGCTCGTTTCGCAGACCCGGACTGGAAAGTCGCGCAAGGCCTCGCGCAGTTGCGAGGAGCGCGTCACTCGATGACGTCGAACTCGGCGCGGCCCACGAGCTGACCGTCCTCGGTCTCCACGTCGACCCGCCACGGGCCGACGAGGTCCTCGGGCAGGTCCTTGTCGGTGAGCGACGAACGCAAGCGCACGACGCCCTTGGGCCCCTCGATGCGCGCGGTCTCCTCGGTCGTGCGGTGCACCTCGCGCCCCGCCTGTCTCCACACGTGCCGCAGGCGATCGCCCTTGCCTCCCGGGACCACCACGTCGGTCACGGCGACGAGCTCCTGGATGACCGAGGGGTGCAGCGTCTTGACCTCCATCGCGAGGCGACCGTCCGGGAGCTGCTTCGGGC
The DNA here is from genome assembly GCA_963797395.1 of uncultured delta proteobacterium. Classification (GTDB taxonomy): domain Bacteria; phylum Myxococcota_A; class Polyangia; order Polyangiales; family Polyangiaceae; genus Palsa-1150. Next base: position 326,272 of record CAWCPA010000003.1, on the reverse strand, counting down.
CGACCGCGGCCGAGGAGACGTACATCGGCACGGGAGGAATGGCCGACCGCACGGCGTACACGCCGCCGATGCCGGCCGCGAGCGTGAGCGCGAAGAGCGCGGGCGTGAGCTTGCTGCGGAGCTGGCGGCGCGTGACGTGGAGCGTCCAGAAGCTGACGACCGCGATGCCCGCGGCGGCGAGGAGCGAGGTGAGCGTGCGCGTGTCGGGGAGGAGCGCCGGGATGATGAGGTTCAGGCAGCCGAAGAGCGTGATCGCGTGGAAGGTCGACGCGAGCCACCGCCAGCGCATGAGGACGCGGTCGAAGACGATGTCGAGCGTGGAGACGACCGCGCACGCGCCGAGCAAGATGACGAACCAGCCGTTCTGGGCGTCGAAGGTCGTCGACTTCCAGTAGAAGGGCAGGAGAAAGAAGAGCATCCCCTGGTAGAGGTTCTTCAGCGCGTACGTCATCACGTAGAAGCGCACGCGCTGGCGTGACTCGACGCCGGGCAGCGACGCCTGCCGCTGCTGGGGCTCGTAGACGCGGAAGAAGACGACGACGAGGAGCCACGCGGCGCCGAGCGACACGGCGAGCCAGCGCGCGTGGTCGAAGCCCCGCTGCGCGAACGCGAGCACGCCGGTGCCGAGCGCGAGCGCGTAGGCCGAGTGCAGCCACCAGAGCTTGTGCCCGTGCTCGCGGAAGAAGCGCCGCACGCGCGTCGAGAGGCGCATCGCGGGCGCCGGCCGCGCGCCGTTCGAGGCCGGCTCACGGCCGAGCTTGACGTTGAGCGGGTTCTGCAAGCTCGAGATCTATACCCCGGCGGGTCGACGGGGCCGCATTCCTCGACGAGATCCCTCCCGCGACTATCGTCGGGGCACCTTGAAACCCACCCACGCCGCCCTCGGCCTCGGCCTCGCCGGCTCCCTCGCGTGCTGCGCCGACGCGAAGCCCGCCGCCGCGCCCCCCGCACCGTCCGCCTCGGCCTCGTCTCCGGCCGCGTCGGCTCCCGCGCCGTCTCCTTCGTCCGCGCCGGCCGCCGCGCCCGGGCTCCCGTATCCCGCCTCTCCGCGGGGCGGGGAGGTCGACGAGCTCCACGGCATCCGCGTCCCCGACCCGTATCGATGGCTCGAGGACGGCAAGAGCGACGACGTGAAGAAGTGGGCCGAGGCGCAGGACACGCTCACCCGCGGCTACACGGCGAAGCTGCCGGGGCGCGACGCGCTCGCGGCCCGCTTCAAGGAGCTCTTCTACGTCGAGAGCGCCGGCACGCCGCGCTTCGTCGGGGGGCGCCTCTTCTATCCGCGCCGCGACGCCGGGAAGGAGAAGGCGGCGATCTACTGGCGCGAGCGGAAGGGCGGCGCCGGCAGCGAGGGCCCGGAGCACGTGCTGCTCGATCCGAACACGTGGTCGTCCGACGGCAGCGCGTCGCTCGGGGTCTGGAGCGTCTCGTACGACGGCAAGAAGGTCGCCTACACCGTCAAGGAGAACAACTCCGACGAGGCGACCCTCTACGTGATGGACGTCGCGACCGGAAAGAAGAGCGACGTCGACGTCATCGAGGGCGCCAAGTACGCGTCGCCCACCTGGACGCCCGGCAACGACGCCTTCTATTACACGTGGCTGCCGCCCGCCGGCAGCGTGTCGACGGCCGACCGCCCCGGCTTCGCCGAGGTGCGCTTCCACAAGCTCGGGACCGAGCCGGCCAAGGACAAGCTCGTCCACGAGCGCACGGGCGATCCGAAGACGTTCGTCAGCGCCGGCGTCGGCAAAGACGGCCGGTGGCTCATCGCCGTGATCGAGCACGGCTGGACGAGCAGCGACGTCTACTTCCAGGACCTCCACGCGCCCAAGCCCGAGTGGCGCCCGCTCGTCGTGGGCACGGACGCCCGGTACGACGTGAGCGTCGACGGGGATCGCTTCTTCGTGTGGACGAACGAGGGGGCGCCGAAGTACCGCGTCTTCCGCGTCGACCCGGCGCGGCCCGAGCGCGCGCACTGGAAGGAGGTCGTCCCCGAGCGGCCCGACGCGACGCTCGAGGCGGTCACGATCGTGGGGCACCGGCTGTCGCTCGGGTACCTGAAGGACGTCGTGAGCCACGTCGAGCTCCACGACGAGGACGGAAAGCTGCTCCGCGAGATCGCGCTGCCCACGCTCGGCTCGGCGTCGGCGCTGAGCGGCGAGGTGGACGACGACGTCGCCTTCTATTCGTTCAACTCGTTCACCTACCCGACCGAGATCTTCGAGACGAGCGTGAAGAGCGGCGCGACGTCGACCTTCTACAAGCTCAAGGTGCCGGTCGACCCGGCGAAGTACGCCGTCGAGCAGCTCTTCGCGACGAGCAAGGACGGCACGAAGGTGCCGTTCTTCGTCATCCACGCGAAAGACCTGCCGAAGGACGGCAGCACGCCGGCCATCCTCTACGGGTACGGCGGCTTCCAGGCGGCGCAGACGCCGGCCTTCTCGTCGTCGATCTACCCGTGGCTCGAGAGGGGCGGCGTGTGGGCGGTCGCGAACCTGCGCGGCGGCAGCGAGTACGGCGAAGACTGGCACCGCCAGGGCATGCGCCACGAGAAGCAGCACGTCTTCGACGACTACTTCGCGGTCGCCGAGGCGCTCATCGCGCAGGGCTACACGCGCGCCGACAAGCTCGCGGCGCTCGGCGGCTCGAACGGCGGTCTCCTCGTGGGCGCCGCCATCACGCAGCGGCCGGACCTCTTCCGCGTGGCCCTCTGCGGCGTGCCGCTCCTCGACATGGTGCGCTACCACCTCTTCGGCAGCGGCAAGACGTGGATCTCGGAGTACGGGTCGTCCGATGACCAGGACGACTTCAAGGCGCTCCTGGCGTACTCGCCGTACCACCACGTGACGCGCGGCACGAGGTACCCTGCGACGCTGCTCCTCAGCGCCGACAGCGACGACCGCGTCGACCCGATGCACGCGCGGAAGTTCGCGGCGGAGCTCCAGTGGGCGTCGACGGGCGGGCCGGTGCTCCTCCGCATCGAGAAGCACTCGGGCCACGGCGGGGCCGATCTGGTGCGCGCGGCGGTCGAGAAGCTCGCCGACGAGTACGCGTTCGCGCTCGACCAGATGTCGAAGTAGCCGTTCCCGCTCAGCGCTTGTCGGCCAGGTACTTCGAGAGGCTGCGGGCGGTCTCGACGAGGTTCGCCTGGATCTTGCCGACCAGGAACTCCTCGACGGCCTTGCTGACGCGCGAGGCCACGAACGACGGGACGCCGCGGAGGCGCTTCGGGTCGATCTCGAGGGTGCCCCGGACCTCGAGGAGCGTCTTGTCGTCCCCGTCGGGCAGGAAGAGGTTCGTGCCGTGACAGCTCACGGCCTCCGAGAAGTGCGTCTTCGTTCGCCACTCGCACCGGAGCTGGTCGGAGCGCCACGTGGCGTAGTCGGTCCACGCCAGGGCCGACTCGCTCAGCACCGCGCGGATGGCCGCGGGGATCTCTCCGCCCCCGCGCCACTCGTTGACCATCTCGATGACGGGCCCGTCTTCCTTCCGTGACTTGACCTCGATGCTTCGCACGTCGGGCAGGTACTTCAGGAGGTTCGCGATCTCGTCGCGGTACGCCGCGAACACGACGTCACGCGGGAAGGGGATCTGGGAGTCGGCGCGAATGTCCATGGCCCGCCGAGACTAGCCACGGACCCACGGTCGCGTCATGGGCGATTCGCGTGCATCCGCTCTCGCTCGTGGCACGCAACGTGGATCAACTCGCCAACAAGAACATGTCACCTCGAGCGAAACGTCGCGACGACGCCAGTGCCTTCCTTCCCGATCCCGGCGAGGGGCCGGCCCACGTCGACGACGACCTGGCCGAGAGCCTCGCGGAAGAGTTCATCGCAGCCGCGACGAGCGCCGAAGAAGCCACCGAAGACGTTCGCGACGAGGTGCTCCCCGAGGAGATGGGCGGGCCTTTCCTCGAAGTGCCGGCCTCCGAGGAGTTCGACCGCGCGCCGGACGCTTCGAACCCGCTCGACGCCGACCGCGAGCCGTTCCCGCGGGCCGTCCGCACCCCTTACAAGTGAAGCACCGCACGCGCGCCGAAGGCGACGGAGGGCGGGCAACTTTGCCTCGCGGGACAGACTTGCCATGGGTCCGCGCCATGGGTCGCGCCGCGGGAGTGCCCGAGCTCACCCTGGAAGCTCAGCGGCGCATCTGCTAGCGGAGAGCCCATGACCCTCGTCGTCGGCGACAAGGCCCCGATCTTCACCCTCCCGAACGCGAAGGGGGGCTCGTTCGCGCTGGCCGACGTCCTCGGCCGCCGCACCGTCGTCCTGTTCTTCTATCCGAAGGACAACACGCCGGGCTGCACCGTCGAGGCGTGCACGTTCCGCGACAACTACGAGGCCTTCGTGGAGGCGGGCGCCGAGGTGATCGGCATCAGCTCCGACTCCAGCCAGTCCCACGAGGCGTTCGCGAGCAAGCACCGCCTCCCGATGACCCTGCTGACCGACACCGACGCCAAGGTGCGAGCGCTGTACGGGGTGCGCTCCACCCTCGGGATCATGCCGGGCCGGGCGACCTTCGTCATCGACCGCACCGGCACGATCGCCCACATTTTCGTGTCCCAGCTCCGGGTCAAGAGCCACGTGGAGCAGGCCCTCGAGGTGGTGCGGAACCTCGAACGCGCCCAGGCCGGCGAGGCCGTCCCCGCGCGACCGTGATGGGCTGACTCGACTAGGCCATCGCTGGCCGCCTCGGTTAGCATCGCACTCGTGGCACGCACTTTCGCCGTCGGTGACATTCACGGAGATCTCGAATCGCTCCGCTGCGTTTTCGACCGCCTGCCCAAATTCGAGAGCGGGGACACCATCGTCTTCGTGGGCGACTACCTCGATCGCGGCCCGAAGTCGGCGCAGGTGATCGAGTTCGTCCGCATGCTCGAGAAGGACAGCCCGGCGAAGGTCGTCGCCTTGCGCGGCAACCATGAGGACGCCTGGCTACGCGTCGTCGACGTGGGCTGGCCCGAGTTCATCACGCCGCCGGGCAACGGGTGCCTCGCGGCGATGCGCTCCTTCACGGGCGCGCCGGCGCCCGGTCCCGACGCGCCGCCGAAGGCCGACGAGCGGGGCGCGCTCCTGACGGGCTCGTTCTTCCCCGACGACGTCCTCGAGTGGATGCGGGCGTTGCCGTTCTGGTACGAGGACGAGCACGCCATCTACGTGCACGCCGGCCTGCCGCGCGGCGAGCGAGGGTTCCTTCACCCGTCGAAGGCGCCGACGCAGTCGGCGCTCCTCTGGCTGCGCGACGAAGACTTCTTCCGCAACTACCGCGGCAAGCTCGTCGTGTTCGGGCACACGGCGACGGCGTACCTGCCCCCGGAGCTCAGCACGTACACGCCCGAGGACCCGACCGACGTCTGGGCGGGCCCGTGCTGCGTGGGCCTCGACACCGGCGCCGGCAAGGGCGGCTTCCTCACCGCGATCGAGCTCCCCGCGATGCGCGTCTACGAGTCGCGCTGACCCGATCCACTACACGTCGAACCGCCGCGGGCCCTTCGGGCTCCACGCGAGGAACTCGGCGCGCGGCCCGGCCTCGTTCGGGTGGATGACGAGGTGCGTGCGCGCGGCGCGGAAGTCGTGGTCGCTGTTCGGCTCGGCCTCGTGCCACGACCCGACGTTCACGTAGGTGGCCGCGCCCTCGGCGACCTGGTGCATCGCCGGAGTGTGCGTGTGGCCCATGACCACGAAGGCGGCGGGGAAGAGCCGGGCGAGGTGCCCGGCGCGCTCGACGAGGATCGCGTCGTTGTCGAGCTTCTCGCCGAACCACTCTCGCCGCTGGAGCGTGAGCCGGCGGTGCGCGAGGGTCCACGCCGCCGCGACCCCCACGGCGAGCGGCCACCCCCAGCCGTGGTGTCGCCCCGCGAGGACGAGCGGGACGATCGCCGCCGTCGCGAACACGGCGAGCGCGATGCGATCGAGCAGCACGCTGGCGAGGATCTTCCGCACCGACCGCGTCACCGGCGGCACCTGGAGCGCCGCGAGCGCGCGCAGGCGCTCCATCCCGAGGCGCGTGCGGTCGGCGAAGGCCGCCATGCGCCGCTCGTGCTCCGCGTGCAGGGCGCGCGCGGCCTCGGAGACGTGCGCGCTCCGCAGGCGGAAGAGCTCGACGATCGCCGACACGAACCGCCAGCCGAGCCGCACGACGCCGCCCGCCCCGAGGCTCGCGCCGAGGAGCAGGTAGTCGACCACCCCCATGCGCTCGTGCCCGTACTCGGGCACCTTGCCGGTCGGCCGCACGACCCAGCGGAGGAGCACGTCCGAGAGGCTTCGCGCGATGCGCCGCGGGTCGCGCGGCGACAGGGGCGCCATCACGTGGTCGGTGGAGCAGAGCGTGTCGTACTGGTGCCCGTGCTCGACGTACGCGACGCCGCCCACGTAGTAGAACCAGGGCGCGAACTCCACGCGCGACGCGAAGTCTCGGGCCGTGGCGGCCTCGAGCCAGCCGTTCCTGCTCGCGGCGACCTCGACGAGGAGCGCGAGGAAGTCGTCCTTCACCGCGTCCCAGTGGAACTCGACGTCGTGGTTGCCGTGCACGATCGTGAGCGCGTGCCCCGCGGAGACGAAGTCGGCGAGCGCGTCGAACACGATCGGGTGCCGCTCGGCGACGGCGCGAAGCTTCAGCGTGGCGTGAGCCGCGCTGTTGCCGAGGCCGTGCAGGCGCTCCTCGTCGCTCACCTCGGCGAGCGCCTTCGCTTCGGACGGCAAGATGCTCATGCCCACGAAGTCGATGAAGTCGCCCGCGATGACGAGGCGCCATCGCCGCCCTTCGCAGGGCGTGCGGCGGTAGTGATCGAGCAGGCTCGCGAGGTCGGCGTCGACGCGCGCCGAGCGGCGGACGCCACCGGCCGTCAGATCGTTCAAGTCGTTTCCAAGATGAACGTCCGAAAGGATAAGCAGGCTCTCGTTCGCGCCTAAGCTCACGACGAAGTAACTCTGCGATCGCGATCCTCGACCGGCAAGGCGCGAGCGCTCTTCCGTATGGGTCGTGCTACGGAAGCTCTCTCGTGAAGGTTCACCAGCGTACGGTCGCGGTTCCCACGAAGGGCCGCGGTCTCTACGACGTGACGGCTCAGGTGGCCGGCGCGCTGCGAGGCTCGGAGGTCGAGACGGGGCTCTGCACCGTCTTCCTGCGTCATACGAGCGCGTCGCTCGTCATCCAGGAGAACGCAGATCCTGCGGTGCTACGTGACCTCGAGCGATGGATGGAATCGCTCGCGCCCGAGGATCGCTCTTACGAGCACGACGCCGAGGGGCCCGACGACATGCCGGCGCACTTGCGCGCGGCCGTCACGGCCTCGAGCGTCGCGGTGCCCATCACCGGCGGCGCGCTCGCCCTCGGCACCTGGCAGGCCATCTATCTCTGGGAGCACCGGCGCGCGAACCACCGGCGCGAGCTCGTCGTGCACATCGCGGGCATCTGAGGCGTTCGTGCCCGGCGGGTCGACGCGACCTGGCCCGCACCCCCACGCGAAACCAGGGAACGGGCTGACGCAACTAGCGGTCGGCGGGGCGCGCCTTACGTTCGTGGAATGAAGGTCTCTGCCGTCATCAGCCAAGCCGGCGATCACCAGTGGTTGGCGCACTGCGAAGAGGTCGATCGCACCGGCGAGGGCCGGACGCCGGACGAGGCCGTCGCGAGCCTCCACGAGGCGCTCGAGGAGTACTTCGACGTCGAGGCCGTCGCGCCGCCGTCCGACACGCCGTCGGCGCCGATCGAGATCGTCGTGATCGACGCCCCGAAGGACGGGCAGCTCACGCGCTGAAGATTCGCGCGATCTCGTCCGCCATCTCGGCCTCGGTCTTCTTCTTCGCGATGGCCAGCTCCTTGAGGAGCAGGCTCTTGGCCTGGTCGAGGAGGCGCCGCTCGCCGAACGAGAGCTCCTTGTCGAACTTGAGCCGGTTCATGTCGCGAAGCACCTTGGCGATCTCGGTGGGCGAGCCGCTCTTGATCATCTCGGTGTAGACGCGAAAGCGACGGCTCCATGGCTGCACGTCGACCGCGACCTCGCGCGCCTTCATCGTCGAGAGGATGTTGGTCGCCTCTTTGTCGCTCATCACGTAGCGGAGGCCCACCTGCGTGGCCGCGCTCGTGGGGACCATGACCTTCATTCCGTTGTCGAGGATGCGCAGGATGTAGAACTTCGCGCGCGTCCCGCCGATCTCGCGCTCTTCGAGGCCCGTGACCTCGCCCACGCCGTGGGAGGGGTGGACCGCCTTGTCCCCGACCTTGAACTCGGGCGCCGGAGGGCGCGGCTCGGTCGGCGCCGGCAGGAACGAGCCAGGGGCGCCCGGTCGGAACGACGGCTTCATGGGAGGCGGCGGCGGAGCCGAAGGCCTCGCCGCGGGCTCGGGGGGCTTCGACGGCGGCGGCTTGGATCTGGATTTCACTGGGGAGTTCGAGGCCACCGGGCCGGGCGCGACTGACGAGGCGGAGGAACCGGTACGAGCGGGGCGAGTCATTTTGAGGCGAGGCGGCGGCGCATGACCGGAACGGTAGCGAAGCGCCGGGGTCCGCTACCATCGCCAGCCATCCGGCGTCAATGAGCGGCCACTAGAAAGCCATGATCTCCGCGAGCGGAGCGCCCGCGATGGCACGGACGCCTTCATACATCCTGACGGGGTCCAGCGCGACGTCGAGCACGAGGGATTCGGCATCGCCCCGCGCCACCGGACCTTGCAAAGGCTTGTCCAGCCCGGTGAGACGGCCGAGCGGATCCGTGCCGAGGAGCCGGAAGGACGCCTCGAGCCGCTCGGCTGCCGCGGCGGCCTCGGCGCCCCACGCGCCCGTCAGGACGACCCTCAGCCCGAGCGAGCCGGCCCGGGGCTGGTCGGTAGCCTGGAGGCTTCCGGCGACCGCTGTCGCCGCCTTCAGGAGCCCGCCGACCCCGACCCCTGACATGGGGCCCGGCGTGCCGGCGTCTTCGAAGGGACCGGGCGCGAAGGCGAGCACGGGCGCGGCCGCGCTCTCCCCCAGCCGCGCCGCCGCGGCGGCCAGCGGCTCGGCCCGGAGAGCGGGCAGGGACCTCCTGAGCCGTCCTTGCGCGAAATACGCGGCGGCCTCGAGCGGGCCGGAGCCGCCGCGGGCGAGGCCGGCGGCCTCGGTTCCGAAGAGCGCGACCTCCTCGCGCTCCTGGCGCTCTTCGTGTCCTACGCTGCCCCACACGCGCACGACACCGCCTTCGACCGCGCGCCCTTCCACCTGCGCCGCCCGTCGCCGGAACGCGGCCTCGACGAGCCCCGGCGCGACCGGGACGCGCGCGAGTCCCAGCGTGGCGCCCGGGAAGCCCGCGATGACGAGGGCATCCGCCTGGCGGAGGTCAACCGCGCCAAAGTGCCGGGAGAGAGCGTCGAACGTCTCGGCCGGGACCGCAGCCCCCACCACGCTCGCCAGCGGCGCCGTCGCGAGCACCTCGCGCGGCCGCATCACCAGGAGCCACACGAGCCCGGCGGCGGCCACGAGGTCGCTCAGCGGGTCGAGGTGCAGGGCGGGGGCCCGCGGCGTCGTGGGACGGCCCGCCGCGCCTCCACACGCGGCAGCCCCGGCCGCCAGCAGCGCGCCCAGCGCCCGCCTGCGGTCGATCATCCGGCGACGCGGATGCGCGCGAAGCGTCGGTTCTTCGAGCCCACGCGCACGAGGTGCTCGCTGCCCGGAAGGAGCCTGTGCTTCGGATCCGTCACGCGCTGGCCGTCGACCTCGACGCCGCCCTGGTCGACGAGGCGTCGCGCCTCGCTCGTCGACGCGACCAGGTTCGCCTGCTTCAGCGCCCACGCGAGCTCGGCGACGCCGCCCTCGGGCGAGAGCACGATGACCTGCACGTCGTCGGGCACCGCGTTCTTGCCGTAGACGCGCTCGAACTCGACGGCGACGCGCTCGGCCGCCGCGGCGTCGTGGAAGCGCTCGACCACCTCGCGCCCGAAGAGCGCCTTGATCTCCATCGGGCTCCGCCCGGCGGCCTTCTCTCGCTTGAGCGCGGCGACCTCGGCGGGGGTGCGGCGCGAGAGGAGCTCGTAGAACCGGAAGACGACCTCGTCGTCGATCTGCATGACCTTCCGGAACATGGTAGAGCGGCTCTTCTTGCAGGCCGATGTAATTGTCGGCGCTCTTGCTCATCTTCTTGCCAGTGATGACGCGGTTCTCGTAGCGGGCGTCGGTGCCCTCGAGGATGGGCGTGGTCATCACGATCTGCGGCCGCTTGCCGTACCGCTGCATCAGGTCGCGGCCGAGCGTGAGGTTGAAGAGCTGGTCGGTGCCTCCGAGCTCCACGTCGCAGTCGAGGACGACGGAGTCGTAGGCCTGGAGCAGCGGGTAGAGAAACTCGTGCTGGTGGATCGCGCGCTCCTCGTCGAATCGCTGGCGAAAGTCCTTGCGTTCGAGCATGCGCGATACCGTGGACTTGGCCATGAGCTCCACGGCCTCGACCATGGTCATCTTGTCGAGCCACTCGCTGTTCCTGCGGAGCTCGACGCGCGACTTATCGAGGATCTTGAAGGCCTGCGCGAGGTACGTCTCGGCGGAGCGCTCGACCTCGGCGCGCGTGAGGCGCGGCCGGCTCTCGTTGTGACCGGTGGGGTCGCCCACCATCGCCGTGAAGTCGCCAATGAGGAAGATCGCGGTGTGCCCGAGATCCTGAAACGCGCGGATCTTCTGGAGGAGGACGGCGTGCCCGAGGTGCAGGTCGGGCCGCGTGGGGTCGAACCCTGCCTTGATGCGCAGGGGTTTTCCGGAGTTGCGCGACTCTTCGAGCCGGTCGGTCAGCTCGGCGCGCACCAGAAAGTCGACGACCCCGCTCTCGAGCAGCGCGAGCTGCTCCGGCACCGGCGCAAAGGATGGCATGCGAGGGCAGGTTACTTGTCGTCGTCCGCGCCGCCAGTGATGGGCAGGTGCCGGCTGTCGTTGACGATTTCCTTCAGCTCTTTGCCGACCTTGAAGAAGGGCAAGCGCTTGGCGGGCACGTCGACGGGCTGGCCCGTGCGGGGGTTACGCCCCGAGTACGGCTTGTAAGGCCGCACGGTGAAGCTGCCGAACCCGCGGATTTCGATGCCTTCGCCGCGCTGGAGGGCCTCGGTCATCGCGTCGAACACGCAGTTCACGACGAGCTCGGCCCGCGCCTTCGTCAGATCGGACTGTCGTGCAGCAAGTGCGTCGATGAGTTCGCTCTTCGTCATCTTGTCTGCGCTCCCGGCTCGGGCAATGGATCGCAGAAACTATCGGTATCACCGAGTTTTCTGGAACGTCAACCGGCACCCTTGCCCTGGTGTCCGCCCCAAGGGGTCGCGAGCGCTCGCCGGGGGTCGATGCTCCGGCGGATTCAGCGGCCGCGCAGCGTCGTCTTGTCGAGCGCGACGGCCCCGCCCGTGGCCGTGACGACGAGCCAGGCTCGCGGATGCTCGCCACCGAGCTCGACGACCTTGCCGGGGAGGTCGACGCAGGGCGACCCGTGGACCTCGTTGGTCCACGTCCACTCGGCGAGCGGGGCGCCCCCTGGTTCGAGGACGAGCGCCAGGTGGCCGGCGCCGGCCGTGCCCTCCTGGAAGACGCGGGGCATGACGGTCCAGGAGCGCTTCTTGTCGAGCGCGTGCGGGACCGGGAGCTCAATCGTGGCGCTGGCGGGCGCCGCGCCCGCGGGCCGGATTTCGACCGCATGGCCGTCGGATGCGCACGCGCCCTCGACGACGGTCGCGCGTCCGGCGCCGGGGTCGGGGGTCGCGACGGGAGGAAAGTCGGCCTCCGACTCGAAGCGCCAGAGGTCGCCGCTGCCCGTCGGCGTCCAGATGGACACCGACGACGTCGCCCTGCCGGTCGTCACGTACCTGTGCGATTGCGGGCGGCCGAGCAGGTCGTAGAGGAGGCGGTCGTGGTCGTCGCCGCGGGAGCGCACGGCCTCGACGCCGTGGCTGGGGATGACCCCCGGGTCGTGCGCGAGCTCGTACCCCTCGTCGTCGTCGAAGAAGAGCAGGCCGCGGTTCGCGCCGGCCTCGCGCGCGACGTCGGGCTCGTAGCGGGGTCGGCCGATGCCCTCGGCGGCGACGCGCTCGTGATAGTGCGCGGTGTGGACCGCGAAGCCGGCCAGCGCCAAGGCGAGCGTCCCGGTGGCCGCGGGGGCGACCCAGGCCTCGGGAAGCGAGACGACGAGGGCTAGGGCGACGAGCGCGTGCTCGACGGGCAGGACGTTCGCCAGAGCGCTCGCGCCGCCGCCGGGCGTCACCTCGCCCCGCGCGGCCAGCCCGAGGACCAGGGTCTGCACGACGACGAGCGCCGCCGCCCAGACCACCGGGGCGCCGAGCCGCGCCCGCGCGGCCGGCCGGAGGAGCAGGAGCGGGAGGAGCGCGATCGGCTCGAAGTTGGCGACATCGGCGAGGTTGGCGCGCAGGCGCTCGAGCGCCGTGAGGGCGACGACCTTCGCGCCGCCCGCCGCAGCCGGCGCGATGCGTGACGCGTAGAAGGCGAGGGGCGAGGCGAACGCGTGCCCCACGGCTGCGCGGTTCGCCGCGAGCAGGAGCGCGGCGCCGGGCAAGGCGCCCGCGATCGCCCAGAGCAGCGCGCGCGCCCGCGCGGTCTCGAGCGCGAGCGCCGCCACGACCGCGAACGCCACCGCGGCGGCGAGCGGCTCGGTCGCCAGGAGGAGCCCGAGCGCGAGGCCCGAGAGGACGAACGTGCGCGCGTCCCCCGTGCGGCGGGCGCGGAGGGCGCTCGCCAGCGCTACCGCGAGGGCCAGCGCGGCCGCGCCGTGCGGGAGCGACTCGGCCGTGTGATAGCGGAGCGCCGCGGAGACGATGGAGAACGCAGCCGCGAGCCGGCCGGTCCACTCGATGCGGCGCTCGTCCTCGGGCGTGACGGCGCCCGGCGCCCGCGGCCGGGCGAGCTCGCGGGCGAGCCACCACGTCGCCGGCACGAGCGCCGCGGCGAGGAGCGGGCCGACGAGCATCGGCGCGCCCAGGAGGAACGCGGCGCTGAGCAGGAGCGCGTAGCCCGGCGGCAAGACGCCGGAGAGGCGGTCGGGGAGGGTGAGGAGGAGGTTCCGCGCGCGAAAGCTCGCCATCGGCGAGGACGCGGTCCACGCGAGGTTGCCGTGCGACAGCGCGCGACCCTGGAGCCAGTAGGTCGCGGCTTCCGGCGCGCGCGGACCTCCGCGCAGGTAGAACGCGATGTAGCCGAGCGAGAGGAACGCGGCGATGAAGGACGCGACGGAGAGGAAGCGCCGCGTGCGCGCCGGGTCGGCCACGCCGGTCGCCTCGAGGGTCGCGAGCAGGCGGCGCGGGCCGCCCGGCACGAGCGCCGCGATCAGCAGGACGCCGCCCAGCGCGAGCGCGACCTGCGCCGGGCAATCGGGAGGACGCGACCACGCCCCGAGCCAGAAGTTGGGGAGCGGGGGCGGAAGCGGCGGGAGGGGCGGGGAGGTCATCGAGACCGAAGGGAGCCGCGTATATCACTCCGGACGGCCCGCTGTCGTGGCCTTGTCCGGGCGGCTACGAGCCGGCCATGCAGGCGCGGAGCTCGCGCTTGGCGCGGTGCAGGAGGACGGCGACGTACCCGGGGGTGATCCCGAGCGCCGCCGCGACGTCCTCGCCGTCCTGCTCCTCGAGCATGCGCAGCGTCACGACCGCGCGCTGGATGCCGCAGAGCTCCGCGACGCAGGCGCGAAGGCGCACGTGTTCCTCGGCGCGGGCGATGACCTCGTCGGCCCCGGGGCCCGCGTCGAGGGCGCCGGCGCCTTCGGCGGCCCCGAGCTCCTCGTGCGGGCGCGCGCGGTCGTGGCGGCGGCGGCGGTTCCGGGCCGCGTTGCGCACGATGATGGCGAGACGCGCGCGCGTGGCCTCGTCGCCGTCCGTGGAGCGGTGCGCCAGCTCGAGCAGCGTGCAGAGCCCCTCCTGGACGCAGTCGACCGCATCCTCGGGCGAGAGGCCCTCGGCGCGCGCGATCGCGGCGAGCCCGGCGCGCGACCCCCGCAAGACGCGGGACAGCGAGGCGAGGGGGTCCGGGCGCTGCGCGGGGTCCAGGGGAGGGTCCACCCTGGAGAAGGTGCCGGACCGCGCCGCCATTACAAGCGCGCCGCGCTGTAAGCCTCGCCGGCGTCGAGACCTTTCCTCGCATGCCCACGAACCACATCCCGACGATCGACGACATGACCTTCCACGACGAGATCCTCGCGGCCGAGGTCCCCGTGCTCGTCGAGTTCGGCGCCGCGTGGTGCCCGCCCTGCCGCGCGCTCGAGCCGCTCCTGCACCGGCTGGCGGACGAGGGCGCGGGCCGCTGGAAGGTGCGCGCGGTGGACATGGACGAGAGCCCGGCGCTGGCTGCGAAGTACGGCGTGCGCGGCGCGCCGACGGTCATCGTCTTCGCCGGCGGCGTCGAGCGCGGGCGCCACCTGGGCCTCACCCGGGCCGAGACGCTGACCGCGCTCGTCGAGCGCGCGCTCACCAGGCTTTGAGAAGGGAGAATTTTAACCGCCAGGACGCCAAGGACAGCCAAGGACGCCAGGGTCGAGAGAGAGAGTTTTTCGAAAATCTCTCTCCTGGCGACCCTTGCGGTTTCCTGGCGGTTTTTTCTCTTCGTCACGCGCGCCGGACGTATTCGAAGTCGATCGGGCGGCCCTTGATGCCCTGCTTGGGCGGGGCGATCCAGTTGCGCCATCTGCTTCGGGTCGAGACAGCGCCCGTCATCAAGCTCTTGACGTACGCCGTCGTCCTCCGCGGTCGGCAGCCACTCGTCGCGGCGCGCGTTCCACGTCGCCTCGTCGACGAGCAGCTTGCCCTGCGGGTCCGCGCGGACGGCCGCGCGCAGATGCCCACCTGCCGGTGGAAGCGCCGGCTCGGCAGGCTCAGCTCGAAGGCAACGCCGCGCGCCGCGATGGCGCGGTTCCACTTGTCGACGCCGCGCTGGCAGTCCTCGACGTACGCGTCGCGCAGCACCTCGTTGAGCGCGTTGCGCAAGCGGCACTCTCGCGCTTCGAAGGCCCCGCGCTCGCCGGGCGCCTCGATGGCGTACGTGGCGTCGAGCGCCCGGTGGTCCTCGTACTGCTCTTCCTTCGGGCGGCCCTTGAGGCCCGCGGCGAAGACGCCCGCGGCGTTCGAGCTGATCTCGCCGCCGAAGAGATCGAGCGACAGCGAGTACCAGAGGTTCAGGTACCTCTGCATCGTGGGCAGGTCGATGACGCCGAGCGCGCGCACCTGCGTCGGGGTGCTCCTTGCCGTGCGCCGCCATCAGCTCCGCGGTGCGGTCGACGACGCGGAGCACGCCCGTCTCGCCGACGAAGATGTGGTGCGCCTCCTCGGTGAGCATGAAGCGCGCGGTGCGCGAGAGCGGATCGAAGCCGCTCTCGGCGAGCGCGAGGAGCTGGAACTTGCCGTCGCGGTCCGTGAAGAAGGCGAACATGAAGAACGAGAGCCAGTCGTCGCAGGGCTCGTTGAAGGCCCCGAGCATGCGCGGCCGGTCGGGGTCGCCGCTGCGGCGCGCGAGCAGGGCGTCGGCCTCTTCGCGCCCGTCGCGGCCGAAGTAGCGACTGGAGGAGGTAGACCATCGCCCAGAGGTGGCGGCCCTCTTCGACGTTCACCTGGAAGAGGTTCCGCAGGTCGTACACGCTCGGGCACGACGCGCCGAGGAGCGCGCTGCTGCTCCACGCTCGCGGGCTCGGTGTCGCCCTGCGTGACGATCAGCCGCCGCAGCGCGGTGCGGTGCTCGCCCGGCACCTGCTGCCACACGGGCTGACCGAGCGCGTCCCCGAAGCCGATGCGCCGATCGGCCGCGGGCTCGGCGAGGAAGATGCCCCACCGGTACTCGGGCATCTTCACGTAGTCGAAATGGGCCCACCCGTCGGTGTCGACGCCCACCGCGGTGCGCAGGTAGACCAGGTCCTCCTGGAAGCCGAGCGGCCCCATCTCCCGCCACCAGCGGAGGAAGCTCGGCTGCCACGCCTCGAGCGCGCGCTGCAGCCGCTTGTCGTCCGCCAGGCGCACGTTGTTCGGGATGCGATCGGTGTTCGACGCTCGCCATGGGGCCTCAGGTCCGGTGGAAGTCGAACTCCGGCCGCTCGGGCCGGCCGTAGAGCGAGAGCGCGCCGCGCGGGCCGACCGCGTTCGGGCGCTGGAAGATCCAGTTTTGCCAGCTCGAGAGGCGGCCGAAGATCTTCGTCTCCATCGTCTCCGGTCCGCCGTACCGAAGGCTCGCCTCCAGGCCGGTCATCGCGTCGGGCGAGAGGCTCGCGCGCTCTTCGAGCGCGATGCGCACCTCGTCGTCCCAGTCCATCGCGTCGGGCGCGAAGGTCACCAGCCCCGCCTCGAGCGCCGCGCGCGCGTCGAAGGGCTCGCCTCGCGCGAGCACCGCCGCGGGGCGCTCGGGCCGCGCCAGGAACCGGCTCGCGAGCCGCGATCAGGCCGTTGCCCATCGGCAAGGCGCCCGCGTTCATGGAGGAGAAGCGAAGCTCGGCGCGGTCGCCGTCGCCCAGGTTTTCGGCGTCGCCGTCGAGCATGTACGTGCGGTCGGCCGCGAGCGCGAGCTCCGCGAGCGACCCGGCGAAGCAGCTGCCCGGCTCGACGAGCGCGAAGAAGCTCTTCGCGGTGTTGTCGAGCCGCTTGAGCGCGCGCTTCGCGAGCCGCACCGTCTCGTGCGCGAGCCCGTCGTCGGGGTGCGCCGCGAGGAGCGCGTCGACGGCGAGCACGCGCGCCGCGTCGCCGCGGGTGCGCAGGGCGACCACGCCGACGTCGGAGTGATTGAAGCGCAGGTCGAGCAGCGCGAGCTCGAGCTCGCGCCACGCGCGGATGGCCCACGCGTCGGACCCGCGGCCGCGAGCGCCTCGATCGTCGCGGGCTCCGGCCCGCCTCGGGACCGCGAGACCCTCAGGTCCGCGCGCCGCGCGCGCCCGGCCCGTTCGTGGGCGGTGCCGGGGCATCGACTGCAAGCGTCACGAAGCGGAACGCGCCGACCGGCTCGAGCCGGATCGGCCGCGCCTTCCGCCGCGCGCTCGCGCGCCGCGCGGGCCTCGAGCTCGCGTCGCACCGCCGTGTCGAACTCGCGCCGGCCCGGCGCCGCGTCGACGAGCCCCCACTCGAGCGCGCGGGGCGCCCGCACGCCCTCGGCGAGCGTCGAGAACGCGTCCGCGAGGTCGCGCCGCACCTTGCGCTTGTCGACCAGGCGCGTGAGGCCGCCGGTGCCCGGCAGCACGCCGAGGAGCGGGCGCCTCGGGCAGGCTCACCGCGCTCGACCCGTCGTCCGAGAGCACGATCTCGTCGCACGCGAGCGCGAGCTCGTACCCGCCGCCCGAGGCGGTGCCCGCGAGCGCCGCCACGCTCTCGACGCCGCTCTCGGCGCTCAGCGTCCTCGAGCCCAAGGCGCGTCTCGTTCGTGAACTTGCAGAAGTTCACCTTGAAGGCGTGGCTGCTCGACCCAGCATGTAGATGTTCGCGCCCGCGCAGAACATCCGCTCCTTGCCGCTCGTGAAGACGATCGCCTTCACCTCGGGGTGCTCGAAGCGCACGCGATCGAGCGCGTCGGCGAGCTCGATGTCCACGCCGAGGTCGTACGAGTTGAGCTTCAGCGCGTAGCCGGGGCGCATCCCGGCCTCGTTCACGTCGAGGACCAGGCGCGCGACGCGGCCCTCGTGCTCGGCGGGGAGCTCGAGGCGCCAGTGGCGGTAGCGGCTCGGGTGCGTCTCGAACGTGACGAGCGTGTCGGGGTGCAGCGAGACGTCCGCGCGATCGCCCATCTTCCCAGTGTACGACCCGCCAGGGACCCCGTCATGTCGACGGGCGCGGCTTCTTTCGACGGACGATGGACCACACCAGCGCCGGCACGAAGAGCGCCCCGGCCATGCCGAGCACCGTGGGCGCGACGCTGCGCTCGAGCCGCTTCTCGCGCACCGGCGCGGGGCGCGCGACGTGGAGCGTCGCGGCGGCCCGGTCGGCGAGCGCGTCGACCGCGTCCGCCGCCGCCGGCGGGCCCATGAAGGTGACGTTGTAGTCGCCGCCCTCCGACCAGGCCGCGTAGCTCACGACGTGATCGAGCCCCTGCGTCGACAGGCCGTCGACGTCGAAGGTGATGCGCGCGCTGTGCACGCCGCCGAGCGTCACGAGCTGCGCGTGCGGCGGCGCGCGGAGCTTCGACCCGGGGCGGCTCTTCACGAGGCCGTCGGCCATGCCGCGCGCGAACTCGTCGAGGTTGACGGGCTCGGAGTTCTCGGCGAAGCGCGTCGCGGTCGCGACGAGCGTCGCCATGGCCGAGACGCCGTGGGCGTCGGCGCGCACCGACCCCAGGGCGAGCATGCGGCTGTCGGGGTTCACCTTCGGGGCCTCGGCGAGCGGCTTCGCGTCGCGAGGGCACCACCTCCGCGCGTAGAGGGAGGACGGGTAGATGATGCACGGGTGCGCTTCGTCCGCGAGGGTGATGGAAAACGCGTCGCCGTCCTGGATGTCGACCATGCCTTCCCCGCGAGCGTAAGGACTGCGCCGCGCGCACACAATTGACCTCGCCCGACGGGCTCGTTACACGGCGGGGCCATGAGGCGTGCCCCATGAGCGAGATCGTCGTCCGCAAGGCCGAGCCGGCCGACCTGCCGCGGGTCAGCGAGCTCGCCGGGCAGCTCGTGCGCATGCACCACGACGTCGACCCCGTCCGCTTCTTCGTGCCGGACCGCGTGGAGGAGGGCTACCAGTGGTGGCTCGGCCGCGAGATCGGCCGCGCCGAAGCCGTCGTGCTCGTCGCGACCGTCGACGGCGCCATCGCGGGCTACGCGTACGGCGCGCTCGAGGAGCGCGACTGGGCCATGCTCCTCGACCGCCATGGCGCGCTCCACGACGTCTTCGTCGACGCGAACGTGCGCCGCGGGGGAGTGGGCAAGGCGCTCGTCGGCGCGATGGTCGCGGCGCTCGAGGCCCTCGGCGCGCCGCTCGTCGTGCTCTCGACGATGGTGCAGAACGAGGCCGCGCAGCGGGCCTTCCGGTCGTGCGGCTTCCGCTCCACGATGGTCGAGATGACCTGGGACCCGAGCGCGGCTCGGCCGGAGCGCGGGGCGCCCGGACGGCCCTAAATTCCGCGCGCACCCGCGCCGCCCTGCACGCACGAGTTCGCACCGTTCTCGATCGGTCGAGCTCGTGGCGGCCTCGCTCGACCCTGCGCGTCGATGCTATCCGCCCTCACGGTTTTTCTTCAGCGGAACAGGCAACGGAACCTTTGAACCCCACAGTCGGCACCATCATTTCCAACCGCTTCCAGCTCGTTCGCGAGCTCGGGAGCGGGACCATGGGCACCGTGTGGCTCGCCGACCACCTGACGCTCGACGTCCGGTGCGCGGTGAAGTTCATGACCACGACCGGCGCGAGCGATGCGCCCTACGCGGCGCGCTTCGCGCTCGAGGCGCGCGCGATCGCGCAGGTGCAGAGCCCGCACATCGTCCGCGTCTTCGACTACGACCTGTGGGAGGGCGTTCCCTTCATCGCGATGGAGCTCCTCGTCGGCGAGGACCTCGGCGCGCGCCTCCAGCGCGTGCAGCGCCTCGACCCCGCGACTACCTTCCGCGTCGCCGACCAGGTCGCGCGGGGCCTCGCCCGCGCGCACGCCGCCGGCATCGTGCACCGCGACCTCAAGCCGGAGAACGTGTTCCTCGCGCTCGAGGGCGGGGAGGAGGTCGCCAAGCTCGTCGACTTCGGCATCGCGAAGTTCGAGGGCCGCGCCGGCCGTCGCACGCAGGTCGGCGAGGTCCTCGGCACGCCGATGTACATGAGCCCCGAGCAGGCGCGCTGCTCGCAGGCGATCGACTCGCGCGCGGACCTGTGGTCGCTCGGCGCGATCGTCTACGAGTGCCTCACGGGCCGGCCCGCGTTCGACGGCGCCTCGCTTGGCGACATCTTCGCGCGCATCATGCACGACCCGCTGCCCGTGCCGAGCGAGGTCGCCCCGGACCTGCCGCCCGAGTTCGATTCGATGGTGGCTCCGGGCGGTGTCGCGCGAACCCGACGGGCGCTTTTCGGACGCGCGCGAGATGTCCGAAGCGCTCGGGCGCGCGCTCGGCGTGTCGGACCGGCCGCGGGGCCACCTCGAGCTCGTCGCCCCCGGGCTCGGGTCGCGGCGTCGCCGCGGGCGGTGGCCGTTCGCGGTCATCGGCGCGATCGTCGGCGCTGCGGCCGCGGTGCCCGCCGCGCACCTCGCGCCGCGGTTCGCGCAGGCGCGGATCGAGCAGCGCCTGCGCTCGGCCGCGGCCGCGCTCGCGTCGCCGCCCGCGCCGTCCGTCGCCGCGTCGGCCGCGCCGCCCGCCCCTGTCGTCGCGGCTTCGCCGCCCGCGCCCGTCCCGACCGTGCCGGTCTACGAGATCCCGTCCGCCGTCGCGCCCGAGGTGGCCTCCGTCCCCGCGGTCGCGTCGGCGCCCGCGACCGTGGCCCGCGTGCGCATGGCGCGACCCGGTCCCGCGCCGGCCGAGGCCCAGCGACGCGAGTGCTGGCAGGGTCAGCGCCGGTGCAGCGGCTCGGTGCTCCAGCTCTGCAACGCGTCGCTCGACGGCTGGACGCCCTTCATCGAATGCGGCGACGACGCCGTCTGCGACGCGACCAAGGCCTCGCCCTGTCAGCCCATCAAGGTGCCGCCGGAGGAAGACGTTCCTTGAGCCGCGCCGCGACGCTCGGGGCGTCGCCGTCGTCGTGCTTCAAGTAGACGAACGCCTCCTTCCAGGGCTGCGCCGCGATCTTCTTCGCCCAGTCGTCGAGCACCGCGTCGGAGTACTCGTCGCGGCGGAGCCGCACGTAGCCCCAGTCGGCGGTCGGCACGACCGGCGTCTCGATCTTCTCGCCCTCCGCCACGCAGAGCGACGCGCCGTGCTTGCGCAGGGTCTCCCAGATCTCGTCGTCGAACCATGAGACGTGCCGGAACTCGAAGGCGATGCGCACGCCCGCGGGCGCGGCCGCGAGGAACGCATCGAGGAGCGGCGCGTCCTTGCGGAGGAAGGGCGGCAGCTGGAAGAGGAGCGGGCCGAGCCGCGCGCCCAGCGCGCTCGCGATGCGCACGAAGATGCCCACGGTCTCGCCCGCGTCCTTCAGCTTCGCCATGTGCGTGATGCGCTGCGGCGCCTTGAGCGCGAACGTGAAGCGCTCGGGGACCTCGCCCGCCCAGCCCTCGACGAGCTTGGTCGTGGGCATGCGGTAGAAGGTGTTGTTGATCTCGACCGTCTCGAGGCGCTCGGCGTAATACGCGAGGAAGCGGCCGGCAGGCAGGTCCTTCGGATAGAACGGCCCTTTCCACTCCTTGTACGAATACCCGCTCGTGCCGACCAGAACTCTCATGGGCACGCCGAGCTTAGCCCAGGCCGGGCATTCCTTTCCGGTCTGCTCAAAAGTCTGTCCCCTCCGGCTCCCTGGCCTCGCGAGAGACGCGACAAGACGTTTCCGGTCCGCGCAACGCGGAGTAAGCTCCGCGCCCGTGGCGGACCCCAAGACCGACCGGCGTCACGCGCTCAAGACGATGGCCGGCGTCGCCGGGGCCGTGGGCTGCGGCGCGCTCGCCGTGCCCGCCGTCCGGTTCGTCGTGTCGCCCGCGCTCGGCGGCGCGGGCGCGGGCAAGTGGATCAAGACCGTTTCGCTCGACGCCCTCGCCGAAGGGGAGCCGAAGCGCATCGCGCTCGTCGCCGACCGCCGCGACGCGTGGACGCTCGAGAAGGACGTCGAACTCGGCGCGGCGTGGCTGCTCCGCAAGGGCGACGGGGTGACGGCGTGGAGCACGGTGTGCCCGCACCTCGGGTGCGCGGTCGACAGGGCCGCCAACGGTCCGGGCTTCTACTGCCCTTGTCACGACTCGTCGTTCGGCCCCGACGGCGAGCGGCTCAGCGGCCCGTCGCCCCGCGGCCTCGACACGCTGGCCACGAAGGTCGAAGACGGCGTCGTGCACGTCGACTTCCAGCGCTTCCGCCAGGGCACCCCCGAAAAAGAGCCGGTCTGAAACCATCCATGTCGGCTCGCCAGTCGGTCCTGCGAACGGTCGGAGATTGGCTCGAGGAGCGTACGGGGTGGCGCGCCTGGCGCGGCCGCTGGCTCGATCACCCCCTCGTGGGCGGCGGCCCGTGGGGCTCGGCGATGGCGGCGGCCGTCGCGACTTGCTTCGGCGTGCTCGCGGTCACGGGGGTCGTGCTCACGATGGGCTACGGCGCCTCCCCGCAGGCCGCGTGGGCCAGCGTGCACTATACGCAGTTCGTGCAGCCGGGCGGGTGGGTCGTCCGCGGCCTGCACTTCTGGGCGGCGCAGTCCCTCTTCGTGCTCGCGGGGCTGCACGTGCTCCACGGCGCGCTGGCCGCGGCCTACCGCAAGCCGGGCGAGATCGGCTGGTGGATGACGCTCGCCGTCCTCGGCCTCGCGATCGGCGAGGGCATCACGGGCGGCCTGCTCCCCTGGGACCAGCTCGGGTGGTGGGCCCGCGTCGTCGAGGGGAACATCGCGGGCCTCACGCCGGGGATCGGCGGGTTCGTGCAGCAGATGATCTTCGGCGGACCGGAGCTCGGCGCCCTCGGTCTCGCGCGCGCGTTCGCCGTGCACGTGCTGCTCCTGCCTCCCGCGATCGCCCTGGCCCTCTGGGCGCGGCGGCGGTTCGCGCCGCGGCCCGGCGCGGAGGACACGGCCGTCGCCGCGCGCGTCGCGCGCAACGCCGGCGTGGCGCTCCTCGTGCTGTTCGCCCTGTTCGCGCTCGCGGGCTTCGCGCACGGAGCGCCGCTCGAGGCGCCCGCCGATCCGATGGGCGACTACCCGGCGCGCCCGGAGTGGTTCCTCCTGCCGCTCTTCCAGCTCCGGAAATTCTTCCACGGGCCGCTCGAGTTCTGGGGCATCTCGATCATCCCGGGCGCCATCGTGGGGTACTTCGTGCTCCTGCCGTGGATCGACCGCGGCGGATCGCGGCGCTCCCTTCGGGTGTGCGTGCCCGTCGTCGCCGTGTTCTTCGCGGCCGGCGTGCTCTCGATGGTCGCGCGCGCCCGCGACGCGCGCGACAGCCACTTCGTGAAGGCGCGCGCCGAGGCCGACGCGCAGGCCGCCGCCGCCATCGCCCTCGCGATGAAGGGCGTGCCGCCCGCCGGCGCGCTCGAGATGGTGCGCACCGATCCCGAGCTCCACGGGCGCGACCTCTTCGCGCGCCACTGCGCGAGCTGCCACGTGCTCGGCGACCTCGGCGATCCCGAGAAGGCGACCGCGACCAAGCTCGATGGCTGGGGCACCCCCGCGTGGATCGAGGCTATGATCCACGATCCCGACGCGCCGCAGTTCTTCGGCCGCGGCCCGTACAAGGACCAGATGCCGAGCGTCGACACGCGCCCGAAGGACAAGCCGCCGGGCGAAGCGTGGGTCGCGATGGTGAAGACCGAGGCCGAGAAGCAGGCGGTCGCCGGCTTCCTCGCTGCGCTCGGCGACGAGCCGGGCGACCCGGCGCTCCCGCTGGACGCCGCGACCCGCGCGATCGGCGAGAAGATCGTGAGCGAGCGCTGCACGAGCTGCCACCTCTACAAGGGGCAGGGCGACGACGAGGGCTCCGGCATCGCGCCGGAGCTCGCGGGCTACGGCTCGATCGCGTGGACCCACGCGCAGGTGGCGAACCCCGCGTCGCCGCAGACGTACCGCGAGAAGGCGCTCGACGAAGCGATGAAGAAGCACATGCCCCGCTTCGACAACGACCTCTCCCCCGCCGACGTGGACGTCGTGGCCCGCTGGACGCGCTCGCACGGGCGCGCCAGCACGTACCCGGCCAAGTAGAGCAGCTCGGCCCGGCCGAGTTGCGGGGCGAGGGCGAAGGCACCACGATGTCCGTCATGAGCAAGTCTCGAACGGAGGTCATCGAAGAGTCGCGCCGCAAGGGCGTGACCGTCGGAGCGGCCGCGGCGGCGACCGTGGTGCTCGGGGTGACGGCGGGTCCAGTGCTCGCGGTCGCGGCCGCGGTGCCCACGGCCATTCTGGGCTGGCGCTGGTGGAATCACCGCGCGAAGAACGGCATCAAGTTCTAGCGACAGCCGGCGCGAGCTAGCGCGAGACTTTCAGCTCCCCGCCGCAGGGCACGTCGACCGCGTGCGCCTTGCCGTGCGCGCCGATCTTGAGCTGGTGCGAGCCGCAGGCGACGGTGGCCGTGGCTGCGCCGAGCTTCTGCCCGTCGAGCCAGACCTTGCCGGGCGCGGCCGGTTTGAGGAGGCGGACGGTCCCGGTCTGCGGCGCGTCGGGGGTGGCCGGCGCGGCCGGGGGAGCGGCGGTTTGGGGCGCGAGTACGGGAGCGATTGCGGCAGCGGAGGGCGCCGGTTTGGCCGTCGAGGCGTACGCGGATGCGTCGTTGCTCGGCCGTACGACGTGCACGACCGCCGCCGCCAGGAGGATGACGCCACAGCCGGCGAGCGTCGCGAACACGATGCGGCTCAGCTTGCGCCGGCGCTCCGGCGAAAAGAC
Source organism: uncultured delta proteobacterium (assembly GCA_963797395.1). GTDB lineage: Bacteria > Myxococcota_A > Polyangia > Polyangiales > Polyangiaceae > Palsa-1150. The sequence continues at coordinate 301,892 of CAWCPA010000003.1, read as the reverse complement.
CAGCCGGATGCTCCCGGTCGCGCTGCCGATGCCGTCGCCCGCGGCCCCCGGCGGAGGCCTCCCGATGACTTGCAGCACGTCACCTTGGGCCTGGCGTCCACTCTCCATGTTTCTCTTAGTGTCTTAAAGCTGCCCGGGACGATCAAGGCCGGCAACAAATCGGGCGCCCCATTCGCGTCCCCGGTCCGTGCGGTCCGCCGACACCGCAAGGTTCCATGATCTCGCGACATTACCTTTGGTCACAGCGCGTCCTAGCGCCGCTCGCGAGCGGGCGGCGTGCGGCCTTGTGGCCCTCCTTCGCCCGCCCGTTCGCGCGGCGCGCGTGACGGGCCCCGCCCGCGCCGGCCATGGGCAACCGGCGGGGAGGACGGCGTCACCGAAGTTGACGAACGGCCTCCCGCACGGTTCTTTTATAAGGGAGGCGGGCGTGTCGTTCCAGATGGCAGGGCAGTTGGCGGCCGACGCGCTCGAAGGAGCGCGCGCGGGCTGGCGCCTCCTCGAACGCGCCGGTGAGGGCGCCACCTCGGTGGTCTGGCGCGCCGTCCACGCCGAGACCGGTCGTGCGGCTGCGTTCAAGGAGGCGAAGCGCGGGGGCGAGGGGGCGCTCGCGCGCGAAGCCCTCCTCCTCGCGCGGGTCGAGCGGCGCTGGGGGCCCGCGCTGCTCGCGGCGGGCCCGGGGTACCTCGTCACGGAGTGGATCGAAGGCCAGCCCCTCGACGCGAGGCTCGTCCACCCCGACGCCGGGCGCGAGGCGCTCGCCGCCATCGTCGCGCACGGAGTCGGGCGCGGCCTCGAAGAGCTCCACCAGGCCGGCGTGCACCACGGCGACGTGAAGCCCGCGAACATCCTCTGCGCGCCCTCGCCGCCGGCGCGCGACGCCGCCGTCGCGCGAGGCGCGACGCTGATCGACCTCGGGCTTGCCGGCTCGCTCGGCGCCGAGGGTCTCGGCGGCACCCCGCGCTACGCCTCGCCCGAGCTCTGCGAGCGCGGCGAGTCGGGCCCCGCCGCGGACGCGTGGGCCCTCGGCCTCGTGCTCGCCGAGATCCTCGATCCGGCGGTCGCCGCCGCGAGCGACCCGCGCGCCGCGGTGGCGGCCTGGTCGCGCGCGCCCAGCTCGGAGATCGCGCGCTGGGTCGAGGCCCTCCTGGCGCCCGCCCCCGGCGGCAGGCCGTCGGCCGCCTGGATCGCCGAGCGAGCCGCGCGCCGCCTCGAGCTCCGCGCCGACGAGCGCGAGGCCGCGCAGTCCCGCGCCGACCGGGTCCGCCGGGCCTACCTCGCCCAGCGCACGACCGAGCTCGAGGTGAGCGCGCGCGTCGCGCCCGGGGTCGGCGACCGCGCCCGCGCATGGATCGAGCGGTACTTCGAGGCGGTCGCGCCCGTCCGTTCCGCCGCTGCCGCCGCCTCCGCCGCGCTCGAAGGGACCGTCGCGCCCCTCGGCGCCGCGCGCCGCTCGCGCTGGCTCGTGTCCCTCGTCGGCCCGAGCGCGGCGGCGTGGCCCCTCGGCGTGGACGAGAGCGCGGAGGGCGCGCTCGTCGATCGGCTCGTCGACCTGGCCCGCGTCCGCGAGCCCGCCTCGTGGACGCTCGAGGACGTAGTCGGCCGAGAAGCGCCCGCCGGCTCCGCCTGGCGCGCGGCCGAAGGCCCCGAGCGCACCTCGCGCCTCGTGCGCGAGCTCGCTCGCGGCGCCCCGAGCCCCGGCGCGCTCGCCCTCGCCGAGGACGACGTGGCGCGCGGCGCCGGCACCGCGACGCTCGCCCTGCAGCTCGCGTCCGCCCTCGCGCGCGCCGGAGAGACGGGGCGCGCCTGGGTCGCGCTCGCCGGGTTCGAAGGCGCCGAGGTCGACGCGCTGCGCGCCGAGGTCGCTCGTCGCCGCGGCGACGCCGGCGGCGCGAGGCAAGCCGCGACCCGCGCGCTCGCGAGCGACGAGCCCGCGTGGCGATCGAGCGCCCAGGCGACCCTCGCGCGGCTCGCCTGGGACGCGTCCGATCTCGACGGCGCCGACCGCGCCTTGCAAGGCGCCCGCGGCCCCGCCGCCGCAGGCGTGCGCGGTCTCGTCGCCCTCCGGCGCGGCTCGATCGAGCCGGGGCTGGCCCTCGTGCAACGGGCGCTCCTCGAGTCGATCGACGCCGAGGCGCAGTCGAGGCTCGAGTCCGTGCGCGGGCTCCTCGAGCTCGCGCGCGGCGCCCCCGCGGAGGCCCTCACGGCGTTCGGGCGCGCGGTGGAGCTCGCGACGCGCGCCGGGGCGGTCGTCGACGAGGCCACCCACCTGACGAGCGAGGCCGCCGCGGCTGCCGACGTCGGCGACACGGCGCGGGCTCTCGGCGCGTCGACGCGCGCCGCGCTCCTCTGGGAGCGCCTCGGCCGCCCCGAGCGCGCGGCCCGCGCCTGGCTGGCCCGCGCGGCCGCCCTCGCGACCGTCGGCGCGACCCACGCCGCCGACGAAGCCGCCGAGGAGGCCCGCGCCCGCGCGCTCGAGTCGAAGGACGACCAGGCCGCGGCGTACGCGCGCTGGGCGCAAGTGGAGGCGCGGCCCGCGGGCGATCCGGGCGCGCGCGTCTGGGCGCTCGAGGCCCGCGACGCGCTGCGGAGCTCGGGTGAGGACTCCCTGCGCGCCGCCGCGCGCTGCCTGCTCTGGGCGCCGGACGCCGTCGACGATCGCGCGGTCGCCCGCTTCGACGCGGAGTCGGCGGGCGCCTCGCCCGCGTCCCGCTGGGAGTGGTGGGGCGCCCGCGCGCGTGCGCTCCTCGCGGGTCGCCGCCACGAAGGCGATCACGCCGTCCTCGTCGCCCTCCGCGCGTTGCTCGACGTCCCGGCGCCGCTGGCGTCGCGCGGCCCGGCGCTCGACGCCGCCGTCCGCGTGGCGAAGGACGCCGGCGACGGCGACGCCGCGCGGCGCTTCGAGGCCGAGCGCACCGCGGCGGCGCGCGTGCTCCGCGCGGGGACGCCCCCGGAGCTGCGCGAGCTCCTGGGCGGCGTGGCGTGGGCGCGCCTCGCCACCGATCCCGCGACCGACGTCGCGTTCGCGCCCGCGCAGGTGAGCGCGCTCGAGGCCATCGTGCGGGGCCTGTCGGGGCGCGACCGGCTGCGGCCGCTGCTCGAGCAGGTGCTCGACACGCTGGTGCTGTGGACCGGCGTCGAGCGCGGGCTGCTCCTCCTCCGCGCGCCCGACGGGCGCCTGGTCCCGCGCGCCGCGCGCAACCTCGCGCGGCACGACCTCACCGGCGAGCAGCTCGTGCTCTCCCAGACGATCGCGCGGCGCGCGATCGAGACGGGCGACGCGGTCGTGGCCACCGACGCCCTCTCCACGCTGGGCCCCGCGCACGCCAGCGTGCACGCGCTCAGGCTCCGCAGCGTGCTCGCCGTCCCGCTGCTCGCGCGGGGCGAGGCGCTGGGCGTCGTGTATCTCGACGATCGCGTGCGCAAGGGCGCGTTCGGGCCGGGCGAGCTCGCGTGGGTCCGGGTCGTCGCCTCGCAGGCCGCCATGGCGATCGCCGATGCGCGCGACGCCGTGCTCCTGCGACGCGCCGCGCGCCGGGCCGAGCGCGCCCGCGGGCGGCTCGAGGCGCTGCTGCACGAGCGGGAAGGGGAGCTCGCCGCGACGCGCACGGAGCTCGAGCTCACCCGCGACGGCGGCGAAAACCGGTACCGGTACGACGAGATCGCCGGCCGCAGCGAGCCGATGCGCGAGCTTCTGCGCCTCGTGGATCGCGTGACGGGCAGCGAGGTGCCGGTGCTCGTCATGGGCGAGAGCGGCACGGGCAAGGAGCTCATCGCCCGCGCCATCCACGCGAACGGCGTCCGGGCGCGGCGCGCGTTCGTGAGCGAGAATTGCGCGAGCGTGCCCGAGTCGCTCCTCGAGTCGACGCTCTTCGGCCACGTGCGCGGCGCGTTCACCGGGGCCTCCTCGACGCGCGCGGGCCTCTTCGACGTCGCGGACGGCGGCACGCTCTTCCTCGACGAGATCGGCGAGATGTCGCTCGGCATGCAGGCCAAGCTGCTCCGCGTCCTGCAGGACGGTGAGGTCCGCGCGGTCGGCAGCGAGCGGGCGCGCAAGGTCGACGTGCGCGTCGTCGGCGCGACCCACCGCGACCTCGAGGCCATGGTCGCGGCGGGCACCTTCCGCGAGGACCTCTTCTACCGCCTGAACGTCATCACGCTGCGCGTCCCGGCCTTGCGCGAGCGGCAGGAGGACATCCCGCTCCTCTTCGAGCACTTCGCCCGCAAGCACTCGCCCGATCGCGCCGTCAAGGTCACGCGCGCCGCCATGGCCAAGCTCATCGCGTTCCCCTGGCCCGGGAACGTCCGGCAGCTCGAGAACGAGGTCCGCCGCGCCCTGGTCCTCGCCGACGGCACGATCGACCTCGCCGAGCTCTCCGCCGACGTCGTGCGGGGCGGCCCGAACCCGGCGCGCGGCTCCGACCTGCACATGCGCTCGCGCGTCGACGCGCTCGAGTCGGCGCTCGTCCAGGAGGCGCTCGCGAAGACGCGCGGCAACCAGACCCGCGCCGCGCAGATGCTCGGTCTGTCGCGGTTCGGCCTTCAGAAGATGATCAAGCGGCTCGGCATCAAGGCGGGGGAGTAGCCCGCCGGACCGCACCCGCAGCTACCGCGAGAGGCCGGCGAAGAAGCTCCAGACCGCGTCGGTGTTCATCATGAAGTTGCTGTTGTTGCCGACGATGGCCGTGCCGATGGCGCCGCCGCCCGTGCCGCAGTCGGAGCTCCCGAACCAGCAGTGGCCGCCGCCCTGGATGCTGCACGCGGTCACGTCGACGCTCGGACAGCTCGGGCACCCCGTGAACGACACGCACGACGTGTCGCCGCCGCTCGGCGGCACCGTCGCCGCGTCCTGGGTGCTCGCGCAGGTGTCGCCCTGCCGGAAGAGGGCGATCGACGGCGCCTGCGTCGCATAGGGGATGAGCGGGTCCGACGTCCCGTGGATGTCGAGGACCGAGACCTTGTTCGTCGGGTTGCAGGCCGTAAAGTCCGAGGTGGTCTGCGTTCCGCCGCCGATGGCGGCCGTACCGACGGCGCCGGCGCTGGGCGCGATGGCGACGAACAGGTCGGACGCCTCGCAGCCGAGCCGGTAGCTGAGGTACGCGCCGTTCGAGAGCCCCGTCGCGTAGACGCGCCGGAGGTCGATGTTCACGTGCGTCGCGACCTCCGCGAAGATGGCGCGGATCAGCGCGACGTCGTCCAGCCCGGCCTGGGCGGCGCCGCCGCAGCACGTGCCGCCGTTCCAGCTGTTCTGGTAGCCGTTCGGCATGATGACGACGAAGCCCTCCTCGTCCGCCTTCGTGGGCCACGCGACGCCCGTGTCGAGGCAGAAGAGGGCCGCCGTCTGACCGAGCCCGTGAATGCAGAAGAGCGCCGGGACGGGCGTGTCGGTCCGGTAGCCCGCCGGCACGTGGACCGCGTACTGCCGGTCGTTGCCCATCTGCCCCGTGACGCCGGAGATGGTCAGGTACGCGCCCCCGTCCTCGAAGTTCGGCGGGTAGTCGCCCGCGGTCCAGTCGCCGACGTACCCGGGCTGGCTGGCCGTGGTGCCCGCGTCGCTCGCGCACGGAGAGGCGTCCGAGCGGGTCCCGGCGTCGTCGAGCGTCGCGTCGAGGCCCGCGTCGGAGGAGGTGCCGGAAGCGTCGGGCGCGGCTTCGTCGTCGCCGGACGTGCCGGAGGAGGAGAGCACGCCGCTCGATCCCGAGGTCGTCGAGCTTCCCGAGGAGGGGCCGCCAGAGGAGCCCGACCCACCCGCGGGAGTCGTGCCGGAGCTTCCGGAGGAGCCACACCCCAGCGCCGCCAGCGTCAGCACCGCCAGCACCAGGGGGAGCGCAAGCCACGGAGAGAGCCGCGTCCCGTGGCCGCCCGTCGCGTCGTGAGTCCTCAAAGCGCCACCTCCTCCGATTGTCCGGGAGGAGTAGCCGATCGGGTCACCGCCGGCGCGGGAGAAGCGCCGCTTGTCCTGCTGCGGGTACAGGATTGTCCTCGGAGGGCCATCGGCCGGGGGCCCGCCGCGTCGACCGACCTTGACGACGAATAAGCTAATGCTTATGTAATTGCGCATGCAGCGTGAGGACGCCGTCTTCCGCGCCCTGGCGGATCCGACCCGCCGGGCCATCTTCGAGCGCCTCACGCGCGGCGAGTCGGTGGTGAAGGAGCTCACCGCCCGTTTTCACGTCTCGCAGCCCGCCGTCTCGCAACACCTGGCGGCGCTTCGCGACGCGGGCCTCGTCGCGGAGCGGCGCGACGGGCGCTTTGCCTATTACCGGGTCGAGCCCAAGGGCCTCAAACCGCTCGTCGATTGGATAACCCACTACCAGGCCTTCTGGGTCGAACGTCTCGACAAGCTCCAAACCCTCCTCGAGGAAATGGACGAATGAACACCACGAACACGGAGGCGCAGTCGATCTGCGTCGATTACGACCTTTCCCATCCTCCGAGCAAGGTGTGGCGTGCCCTGACCGAGTCGGGCCTGCTCTCCGCCTGGCTGATGCCGAACGACATCCGGCCGGTGGTCGGACACCGCTTCACCTTCAAGTCGCAGCCGATGCCGGGCTGGGACGGCGTCGTCCACTGCGAGGTCCTCGAGGTCGAGCCGCTCCGGCGCATTCGCTATTCTTGGCGCGGCGGCGCCGAGGGCTGGGTTCTCGACAGCACGGTGACCTGGACGCTCACGCCGACGAGGGCGGGCACCAGGCTCACGCTGGAGCACGCCGGCTTCCTCCCGAGGAACGCCTTCGCCTTCGACGTCATGGGCAAGGGCTGGCGCGGCAAGATGGTCGATCGGTTCAACGAGGTACTGAGCCAGATCGTGTGAGGCTGGAGCGGTCGCCCGATCCGCCACGGCGAAACCGCTGCGCGAGCCTTCGCGCCATCCTCTGGCCCGCCTCACCGTTCAGCAACGCTCGTACCGCGCACCCCGGGCACGACCTTCTCATGAGAGACGGCAGCGAGAACCGAGGAGGTGTCCAATGACGATGCGAAATGGGCAACTCGACGACGTCGCCGTCCTGGGAACGGGCATCATGGGCTCTGCGATGGCTCGCCGCCTCGCCAAGGCCGGATGGCGCACGGCCGCGTGGGACCGCTCCCGCTCGGCAACGGCGGCGCTCGCGAACGACGGGGTAGGTCCCGCGGGCTCGCCCGAGGATTCGATCCGGGACGCGCGCGTCGTCATCACGATGCTGCCGACCGCTGACGACGTGACGTCGGTGATCTTCGCCGATGGCGTGGTCCAGTCGTTCGCCCGGGGAGCGGTCTGGGCCCAAATGGGGACCATCGGCGTGGCCGAGACCGAGCAGGTCGCGGCTCGGCTGCGCCGGGAGCGCCCCGACGTCCTCTTCGTGGACGCGCCGGTGTCAGGAACCCGGGGGCCGGCCGAGCGCGGCGAGCTTCTGGTCCTGGCATCGGGTCCGCCCGAGGTCGCGGCCCTCGTGGACCCGGTGTTCGCGGCCATCGCGCGCCGCACGCTCTGGCTCGGCGACGCAGGCGCCGGTAGCCGCATGAAGCTCGTGGTCAACGCCTACATGTCCGTTCTGCTCGAGGGTGTCGCCGAGGCTCTCGAGCTGGCCGATCGGCTGGGCATCGCGCACGGCAAGCTGGCGGAGGCGATCGACGGAGGGCCCCTCGACGCCCCCATCGTCGATGCCAAGCTCCACAAGATGGAGCGGGGAGACTTCTCCCCCGAGTTCCCCTTGGAGTGGGCGCTCAAGGACGTCGATCTGGCCATCGGACAGGCGGGCGGCGACCCGCCGCCGCTGCTGACCGCGCTCTCGCGCCAGTGGCACGCGGCCGTCGAAGCGGGGCTTGGTCGAGAAGACGTCAGCGCCGCTCGCGTCGCGCTGGGTCACCACGCTTCCCGGTGAACCGCCAGGCGCCGGCTGGGAGCGCTGCACCTCAGACGATCGTCCGCACGTTCTCCTTCACCAGCTCGACGGCATTGTCCCCATCTCCTTCGAACACCATCCGCGTCATCGCCAGCGCGAAGCCCTTCACCTCGGCGAAGGTCTTCTTCGGCGGCATCGCCCGCGCGTTCGGATCGGTGGTCACGTCCACCAGCGCCGGCCCGGGGTGAGCCATCGCTCGCTCGATGGCGCCCGGCACGTCCTCGGCGGTCTCCACGCGCTCGCCGTGCATTCCCATGGCCGCGGTGCGGAGGTGGCCGCAGAGCCCCAGCGTGCGGCAGCTCTACGAGGGGGCGAGGACGCCAAGCGCCGGAAACCGCTAGGAAAAGGATCGCCCAAGGAGAGGGTCGCCGGGTGCCGCGTCGGCGCTGGCGGGCCCGCAATTCGACGAGCGTCGTGTCGGAACGCGCGTTGGGCGTTGGCGCCGGTGGTTACTCTTCCCTCAGCCATGCCGTCACGCCTCCTGATCGTCGAAGACGACGCGAACTTCCGAGAATCGCTGAGTCGCTTGTTCTCGGACGCGGGTTACGCGTGCGAGCTGGCGGGTGATGCTGCGGCGGCGCTCGAGCTCGCGGGTGGCCAGACCTTCGACGCCGTGGTGAGCGACGTCCTCATGCCCGGCATGAACGGCCTGGAGCTCCTCGATCAGCTCAAGCAAAGCCATCCCGCGTTGCCCGTCGTCCTCATCACCGGGGCCGGCGGCGTTCCGGAGGCGGTGAGCGCGATGAAGCGCGGCGCTTTCGGATACCTGGTCAAGCCGTGCGACGTCGACGACCTCCAGAACACGGTCGCGGGCGCGCTCGAGGTTCGCCGGCACCCGATCGAGCGCGGGCGCGACGCGGCCCCCGGCGTCTCGGCCACGGCGCTGGTCGGGAGCGGTCCTGCGATGCGCAAGCTGCAGACCGCGATCGACTTCGTCGCTCGATCGAGCGCTCCCGTGCTCGTCACCGGCGAGACGGGCGTCGGGAAAGAGCTGGTGGCGCGCGCGATTCACGCGCGGAGCGCGCGCGCCGACCGCCCGTTCGTCGCCGTCAACACATCGGCCATCCCTCAGGAGCTCCTCGAAGGCGAGATCTTCGGCCATGCGCGCGGGGGCTTCACCGGCGCCGTTCAGGCGCGAAAGGGCCTCTTGACGGAGGCCGACGGAGGGACGCTGCTGCTCGACGAGATTGGCGACATGTCGTTCGGCCTGCAGGCCAAGCTCCTGCGGGTCTTGCAGTTCGGCGACGTTCGCCCGGTGGGGTCCGACCGGGTCCACCACGTCGACGTGCGCGTGATCGCTTCGACGCATCGTGACCTTCCGGCGATGGTCAAGGAAGGGAAGTTCCGGGAGGATCTCTACTTTCGCCTCGACGTCTTGTCGGTGGTGGTCCCGCCGCTTCGCGAGCGTCCCGAGGACATCCCCGCGCTGGCCGCGCACTTCCTGGCGCAAGCGTGCAAGCGCGCGCCGGCGTCTCCCGTGCGCTCCATCGGGCGGGATGCCCTCCGCGCGCTCTCCGAGAGGAGCTGGCCGGGGAACGTCCGCGAGCTGGCCAGCTCCGTCGAGCGCGCGGTCGTCTTCGGCGTCGACGAGATGGTGGACGTCGACCAGCTCTCGGTGGCTCCCATCTCCGAGCCGATGCACGGGTGGCCGTTCCCGACCGGGGCTCCCTGGACCCTGGAGCGCCTCACCCTCGCGTATCTGGACTGGGTACTTACGCAGACCGGCGGGGACAAGCACGGGGCGGCCGCGATCATGGGGGTCGACCTCTCGACGATCTACCGCTGGCAGCGAAAGGGAAACCTTTGACGCTGGGCAGGCCAGGTCGAGGTCAATCCGAGGGCCCCCCTGCCTCCCATGGCATGTTCCCTGCTGAATAAATGGCAGGGAGCCCACTCATGTCCGGATCCGTCGATATTCTCGTCCGTCGCGTCGCGAATGCCGAGCCGTCGTCCGCGCGTGTCGCCCCTCCACCCACGGTCGCCTCGAGGGCCACGCTGACCGTGCTCACGGGCGCCTATGCCGGGCAATCGGTGGTCATCGACGCGGTTCCGGTCGCGATCGGTCGGGCGTTCGATGCCGATCTCGTGGTCGACGGAGTCGGCGTGAGCCTGCATCATCTCCGCGTCGCGCGCACCGTCGAAGACGACTTCTACGCCGAGGACCTGGGGTCCGAGGGCGGGACGTTCTCCGGTGAGAACCGTATTGGAATCAAGCTCTTGCGTAATGGCGATTCCCTGAGGCTCGGTTCGAACCTGAAGTTGGGAGTCGCCATCGTGGATGGGACCGACGGCCGCCCGCTTCCGGGAGGTTGATCGCAGCTTCCTGCGTGCTTCGCGTCGCGCCGTTCGCACTTTGACTCCTCGCGTTCGCGTTTTGCGACGAGCGGGAGAGCCCGCGACGGTGCGCGGGCGAAACCTCAGGTCGTGGTGGCGTCCGCGGTCATGGCGGCGAGAGAGCGAATCGCTGCCGCGAGCCGCACCCCATCGACGGGTTTCGCGATGTGCAGCTGGAAGCCGGCGTCCCTAGCCTGCCGGCGGTCCTCGTCGCTCGCCAGGGCCGTGAGCGCGGCGGCCGGCACCCGGCCCCCGCGGCTGACGGGGAGGCGACGGACCCGCCGGATGAAGCTGTAGCCGTCTTCGCCGGGCATCGCGATGTCACTCAGGATGACATGGGGAAGAAACCCGTCCATCGCGCGCAGGCCCGCTTCCGCGGACGCCGCGCCGCGCACCTCCGCGCCGAGTTGCTCGAGGAGCGAGCAGAGCGACTGGCGCATGTCGTCGTCGTCCTCGACGAGGAGCACGCGCAAGCCCGAGAGGTCGTGCGCGACGGACGTGGAGCCTTCGACCTGCCGGGACGCCCCGATCGGCAGCGTGACCCGCAACGTCGCTCCGCGCCCCTCGCCGGGGCTCTCGGCGGTCACTTCGCCGCCGTGCGCGTCGACGAGGTGACGCACGATGGCGAGGCCCAACCCGAGGCCGCCATGGGTACGGGTGACCGAGCTGTCGGCCTGCACGAACTTGGCGAAGAGGTGCGGCAGCACTTCCGGTCGAATGCCCATGCCCGTGTCGGTGACGGTGATGACCGCGCGCGTGTCCTCTTGCTCGAGGTGGACCCGGATCGAGCCGCCTCGCGACGTGAACTTGATGGCGTTGGCGAGCAGGTTGGTGACGACCTGCTGCAGGCGAATGGCATCCCCGTAGACGGCGCCGGTGAAGCCGTCGGCGATCGTGAGGGTGAGCTTGAGACCCTTGGCCTCCGCGGCGGGTACGGCCATGTCGAAGGCGCTGTGGACGACCTCTCGGAGATCGAGCGGGCGGGGATCGAGGAGGAGCTTGCCCGAGACGATCCGCGACACGTCGAGCAGGTCGTCGATGAGGTGCGCCTGCGTGCGGGCCGCGCGGTCGATGGCCGCGCTCGCCCGCTCGACGCGCGGGTCGCCGGCGCCCCGGGCGAGGAGCTGCGCCTCGATCAAGATGGTGCTGAGGGGCGCGCGTAGCTCGTGGGAGAGCGTGGCGAGGAAGAGAATCCTTGGCGCGGTTGGCGCGTTCGGCCTCGAGCCGCGCCTGCTTCTCCGAATCGAGGAGCTTCGCGCGCTCTCCCTCGAGGGCGCGCAGGCTGGTCACGTCGTCGATGGCGATCAGGATCCTCGGGGCCTGGCCGCCCCACTGGAACGATCGACCCGACAGGCTCATGACCTTGTGGCCGAGGCCGGGCAGATCGCGCGAGACCTCGAGCGCGGTGAACGGCGTGCGCGCCGCGGTGACCTCCGCGAGGGCGGTCCGCAGGCCAGGATCGTCCCACGCGCCCGCGACGGTCTCGAGGAAGGGGCGGCCATCGACCTCGCCGGGTCGCAGGTCGAAGAGCAGGTGAAATGCGCCGTTGGCCGAGACGACGCCGAGCCGCTCGTCGAGCACGACGAGCGCCGTCGTGACGGTCTCGACGATGCTGTTCGCGGAGTCGCGCGCCAGCTCCGCGTCCCGCAGCGCGCGCTTGAGCACGTCGACGTCGAGGAACGCGAGGACGGCCCCGTCGAGTCGGTGGTCGGTCGTGCGGTAGGGTCGAATCTGCATCCGGAACCATCGGCCCTCCGGGCCCTCGACCTCCCACTCCTTCGGCGCCAGGTCGGCCACGACCTCGCGGACCTTCTCGGCGAGATCGTCCACCTTCACTCTGAGCTTCAGATCGTCGATAGGCCGGCCGACGTCCTCGGGGATGAACCCCGCGATGCGACGCACCGTCGGCGTGAACCGCCGCACCCTCAGGTTCATGTCGACGATGATCACGGGGATCTCGACGCTGGCGAGCACGTTCACCAGGTCGCTGGCGATCTGGTCGAGATCCGCGTTCCGGTTCCGGAGCTCGTCGTTGACGGTATTCAGCTCCTCGTTGGTGGATTGCAGCTCCTCCTTGGCGCTCTGCAGCTCCTCGTTGGTGCTCTGGAGCTCTTCGTTGGCGGCGACGAGTTCGTCGTTGGCGGCGGCCAGGTCCTCCGTCGTGCCCTGGTGCTCGGCGACGATCGCGCGAAGGTAGCTGTTGGCGGCCGAGAGCTCCGCCCGGAGGTTCTCCATCTCCTCGACCTCGGCCGGCGTGGGCGATCCGGCCGGGCGACGCGCCGGGTCGGAACGGGGCACGAGGGCTCCCTCGACGGTCTCGTGGAAGAGGACCAGGAAGAAGCGCTCGTCGGCGCCGGAGAGCGCCGCGAGCGGGATCACCTCGAGATCCACGAAGCGCGCGCCCATGTCCGACTCGACCCGCAGGTTCTCCTGGCGGGCGGTGACCGACATGGCCTTGGCGCGTTCGAGCGCCTCGCGCAGCCGCGGCGCGAGGCCGGGCCGCGCCATCCGCAGGACGTTGGCATCGGGCTGGCCCGACGGCGCCTCGAGGAACGCGCCGGTGCGCCCGCGGAACTGGACGATCTCCATTCGCGAATTCACGACGACGCCCGGAGGCGCAAAGCGCGACACGAGGAGGTGCTCGGCCTGCCTTTGCGCCTCGCGCGCCGGCGAGAGCCGGTCGGGGGCCGTCGGGTAGCGCACCAGCCCGACGTCGGGGCTCGCCCCGAGCGTGTGCGACAGGCGCCGGCTCTCGCCGGTCTTCGTGAAGATGCGGTGCTCCTTGTCGAGCGGCGTGAAGAGATCGCGGAAGCCGCCGATCGCCTCGCTCTGGCCGAGGAAGAGGTACCCCGGCGTCTCGAGACAGTAGTGGAGCACCGGGATGACCCGGCGCTGCAACTCGGTGTCGAGGTAAATGAGGACGTTGCGGCAGCAGATCGAGATCGAGCTTCGCGAACGGGGGATCACGCGTGATGTCGTGCCGGACGAAGACGCACAGGTCGCGAATGGGCTTGCCGACGCGCCATCCGCCGTCGCCGCGCTCGAAGAACCGCGACAGCCGCGCGGGCGAGACGTCCGTGAGCGCCGAGTCCGAGTAGTAGCCGGCGCGCGCCACCTGGACGGCTTCCTCGGAGAGATCGGAGCCGAAGATCTTGATGGAAAGGCGGTTCGCGCCCTCGCCGAGCGCCTCGAGGAGGCACATCGCGACGCTGTAGACCTCTTCTCCCGTCGAGCACCCCGGGACCCAGATGCGGATCGGACTGCCCGCTTCCTTCCGCGCGAGGGCGAGAAAGACGTGCTGGGTGAGCGCGTCGAAGGCCTCCCGGTCGCGCAGGAAGGCCGTCACGTGAATGAGCATGTCCCTCGCCATCGCCCGCGCCTCGGCGGGATCGTCGCGCAGGGCCTCCGCGTATGCGGCCATGGAGCCGGCGCGCCGGAGCGCCATGCGCCGCTCGATGCGGCGGCGGACCGTGGTGCGCTTGTAGCCGCTGAAGTCGACGCCCGACTCGTGCCGGATGATCGCGACGACGGAGGCGAAGCCCCCGTCATCGTCGCCGGCAGGCGGGCCTTCGGCCGCCGGGGCCTCGACGGAGGAGCTGCCCTGGTGCGCCTGGGCGATGTACGGGTGCTGCACGAAGCGTTCGAATCTCGCGGGCGATCTGCTCCGGCGTCGCCGCGAAATCGACGACGCCCGCGGAGAGCGCGCTCTCCGGCATGCTCCGGAACTGCGCCGAATCGGGCGTCTGCACGATGGTGATGCCGCCTTCGGCCTTGATGGCGCGGAGGCCCTCGGTCCCGTCGGCGCCCGACCCCGACAGCACGACGCCGATGGCGTGGCGGTGCTGGTCCTCGGCCAGGGTACGGAAGAAGAAGTCGATCGGCAGGTGCAGCCGCCCTGTCGCGCGCCGTGGCCCCAGGGTCAGCGTGCCCGCCCTGATGCTCGAAATCCGCGTCGGATGGGATGACGTAGACGCGGCTGCGCTCGACCCGCATCCCGCTCACCGCCTCCACGACCGGGAGCTTGCCCGCAGCCGCGAGGACGTCGGTCAACAGGCTGGGCCGGTCGGGGTCGAGGTGCTGGATGACGACCACCGCGGCGCCGAGGTCGGAGGGGAGGGCGGCGAGGACGTGACGCATGGCCTCGAGCCCGCCCGCCGAGGCGCCTATGGCGACGACGGGAAAGGGCGACGCGGCGGCCAACTCCGGCAGCGCTCTTGCTGCCTCCGCGGCCTCGTTGTCGACGTTCACGGTCCCTCTCGTTTCTTGCCGCGTGTACCAGAGTGGGCACTCGGCCGCCGAAAGCAAGAGCCATCCGGGCGAGTCACTACCCCAGGAGAGAGCTACCGCACAGCTCGGCGCAGGCGGTCGCCGGCGCACCGACTTTCCGTATCATCTGCTCGAGCGTGGCCTCGCGCCGGCTGGGCGGAGCGTATTTCTCCTGCTCATCTTCGCGGCCATCTCGTTCGCCATCGCGACCAGCGTCTTGCCTCCCTCTGCCATCATGTCGACCTTCGCATCGCGTTTCTTGATCTTCATGGTTAGCTGTACTGTGCAAGACAGGGACCACGAGGTCGCTCCACCTTTCAATCGCGTTGGAGACGGGGGAATTGGAGATTCCCGCTCGCCGGCTTCGTGGAGCGGCAGGTCGCGAAGGCAATTCGGGAGCGAAGGTGATCTCCCCGTGGTCCGTGGGCTCGGGACCCGTGGGCTCGCGCGCCCAGCGCGGGATGCCCGCAAACGAAGGCACCTCGCTTTCAACCCCGAGGCAGCAGAGCGGCGGACCAGGGACGGCGTCCAGGCGTTTTGCCAAAGCCCGACGGCATCTCGCAAAAGACCCCGATTCGACGTGGGGACAGCGGCTCGTCATCCCAGCGGCGCACGCACCTGAGGCAAGCGGGCACGGCAATTGCACATGGCCGGCCCCACTTGCGTGGCTCGGCCTGCTCGCACCCCCTTACACGACCTTCGCACCGACCGGCCGGCTTGTCCCAGGGGGCAGGATGACGGTGGCGGCGATTTGACGAATCACGCACGCATCCGGAGGGGTCGTCTGCTTCGCTATCGCGCGGACACACGGGCGTTGTTTTTCATCGCTGCCTACTTCGTGGCCTTCGGCTGGGCATGGTCGCTGTCGTTCGAGCGACGATTCATTGCCATAGAGGCCGTCGCGCTCATTTGCTGGCTGTCGTGGATCAACGCCATCATCACCCATAACGTCGTGCACGTGCCGCTCTGGCGGTCCGCCGCGCTCAACAAGATCACGCGCGCCGTGCTTTCGTTGACGTACGGCTTTCCGGTCAACGAGTACGTGCCCGGCCACAATCTCAGCCACCACCGCCACGTCCAGCAGCGGCGCGACGTCATGCGCACCACGAAGGTGAGGCTTCGGTGGAACCTCGCCAACATCCTGACGTTCTTCCCTGCGGTCGCGTTCGACGTCATGCGCGCGAACGCGCGTTATGCGCGATTCGCGAAGGGCGCCCGGCGAGACTGGTACTCGGAGCGCAACCTCCAGCTTCTCCTGACCTGGGGCGTCAAGATCGCGCTGCTGATCGTCGACTGGAAGAAGGCACTTCTCCTGGTCTTCGTGCCGCACCTGGGCGCGGCCTGGGGGGTCACCACGGTCAACTATCTCTGGCACGACGGCTGCGACGTCGAGCACCCGTACAACCATTCGCGGAACTTCGTCGGACGGCTGTTCAACTGGTTTCACTTCAACAATGGCTTCCACGGGATCCACCACATGCAGCCCCGGCTGCACTGGAGCCTTCTCCCGGAGAGGCACGCGGAGCTCGTCGCGCCGCACATCCACCCATCGCTCGAGCAGAAGTCGTTGATCCTCTACGTCCTGCGGGTCTCCTTCTTCGAGTGGAGGCGGGTGCGTTACGATGGCGCTCCGTTCTTCCTGCCCGCGGCCGGGGCGGACGAGGACTGGCTCGGTCCGTCGTCGAATACTGCCTCCGCCGGCGTTTGATCCCAACGAGTCGACGATCTGCAATCACTGCCATTTAAAACGGAGTTTTCCATCGGATATCCTCACTGCGCTCGATCCACGAAAAGAATACAGCGAGACGGAGCTGCAGCTCATCGTGGGCGCGTGGGTCCTCGCCGCTCCCTTCGAGCGGAAACCGAAGATATCGGTCGCCGACGGCGACATCGCCGAAGAAGACTACGACAAGCGCTCCATTTACTCCCTCCTCTATTCCCTCTACCGCACCGTCGGTACGGTCCAGAGCGCCGGCGGCGAGCCGTACGAGTTCACGTTCAACACGTGGGGCTATGCCTGGCCGGCCGCATGGGGCGACGCGCCGACGACGGCCACCAACCCGGAGCGCTTCGGAAAGAACGCGTACACGGGGCTCTTCCACTTCAAGGGCGTGCAGGACTACGTGAAGGCGCGCGGCGGGCGGGTGCACGTCGTCGAGATGGGGTGCGGCACCGGTGCCGGCGCGCACCACGTCGCGAAGAACGTGCTCCCGAACTGCTCGTACCAGGCCGTGGACATGCAGCAGGCGGCCGTCCAGACGTGCGAGCGCAAGTTCGTGCCGGAGCTCGCTGGTCGCCTCAAGGTCATGCGCGCCGACTGCACGAACCTGCCGCTCCAAGATGGAGTCGCCGACTGTGTAGCGGTATGCGAGACGCACGTGACCGAGATGATCGGACAGGTGACCGACGAGGATCGGAGCTTCTTCCGCACCGCCCACCGCCTCTTGAAGCCGGGCGGATGGCTCGTGTGGGGGAACGCGATTCCGGACAGCACGTGGGAGCCCTGCTTCGAGTTCCTCGAGTCGATCGGGATGGTCCGGGTCGAGGTGTGCGACGTCACCAGCGAGGCGATCACCGCGCGCGATCAGGACAAGGCCCGAGCCGACGACTACGTCGAGCACGTCTTGAAGCGAATGCTGGGCTTTCACCTTCCCCTGTTCGGGAAGCAGAGGCGCGACGCTGCCCGGCAGGCGATGTTGAACTTCTATCGCAATCCCGGGACGCACCTTTACCGAACGATGGTGGACCGCGTGGACACCTACAAGGTCGTCTGCTTCAAGAAGACGGCCTGAGAAACGACGAGGGCAGCGGCGTCTCCCGGGGAGGCCTGCTGGTCCGTTCGAGGAGGCACTGGCGGACGGTCGCCACGATGTCCTCCGCGATGATTGGCTTGACGAGGAAGCGATCGGCTCCGATCGCCGAGAGGCGCTTCCACTCGCTCGGCCCGTCGGACGCCGCCAATACGATGATCGGAATGGCGGACGACGGGGCGCGCTCCGTCCGGATGAACTCCGTCACGTCGAAGGCGTCGAGGACCGGTAGTCGAGCGTCGATGATGAGCACGGAGGGGTGACAGCGATCGAACGCCTCCAAGGCCCTTCGTCCGTCCGCGACGCACTCGACTTCGGCGCCCGGAAATCCTTGCTCGAGCACGCCGGCGACGGCGTTCCGAAAGTCGTCGTCGGCGTCGGCGACGAGGATCCGGACGGGCTCTCGTCGGTTCAATCGAGCGGCCGCCAGGTCGTGGCGGAGGGCTTCCACAGTAGGGGTTCGCTTCGCCGGATCCTTGGAGAGGGCCCGAAGAATCACGTGGTCCAGCTCGGGCGAGCTGCAGTCGCCGACGGAGCTCGGCGGTTTCACTTCGCCCATCATGTGCTGAAGGAGCGTCGCCGTCGGTCCGCTGCCCTCGGGTAGCTTCCCGTACGGCGCCTCACCGGTGACGAGCTCGTACGCGATGCAGCCGAGGGAATAGACGTCGGCCCGCGACCGATGCGCGGACTCGAACTGATCGGCGAATGCGATCTCCGGCGCCATGTAAGCGGGCGTGCCGACGAGCTCGCGCTTGCTCGCTTCATCCTGTCGCCACAAGACGGCGAGGCCCAGGTCCGCGATTCGGGGCCTCAGGTCGGCGTCGAGGAGGATGTTCGTGGGCTTCAGATCCCGGTGGACCGTGCCCGCCGCGTGGATCGCGGCCACGCCTTCGCACATTCCCGCGAGGATCCCCAGCGCGAGCTCCGGGTCGGGGGGCATGGCATGCCCCGCAAGCCAGTGTTCGAGCGTCTGTCCGTCGACGAATTCCATGACGAAGTAAGGGACGCCCGCGTGCTCCCCGAGCGCGTAGATCTCGAACCACGTTCGGATGACTCACCCGCGCCATCGCGCGGGCCTCCGCGGCGAACCGTTCGCGAAAGCCCGGGTCGAGGAGGTCCTCGCGGAGGAACTTGATCGCGACGCGGCGCCCGAGGCTTTCGTCTTCTGCCAAGAGGACGACCCCCATCGCCCCTTCGCCCAGACGCCCGATCACCCGGTACACCCCGTTGACGACGGTGCCGGTGGCGGGCGCCGTCGCCGCGACGAATTGCTGGTCCGAAGCGTCCGACACCAGGGTCTGGAAGGAGGAGCTATTGGTCATGGTCGACGTCCCGCGCCCGCGCGCGGACGTGGCCGAAGCAAAGGGAATGGCCATTTGCGAAATCCATTCTCACGCTGCGACGAGGGCGGCGGAGCCGCTGAGCGCCGGCGCACGGTTTCCCGCGCGGGAGAGGGGTTCGACGCTCATCCCGTCCGCCTGTACAAGTAACGTGCCAGCGGAACAGGTGGGCCGCGGATTGCAGGTTTCATCCGGCGCCGGGAGTCGACGGGACTTCGTCTCGGCGCTGGACGTCGATCTGGAAGTTCACGGCGAAGGCAAGCGCGGTACGGGTCGTCTTGACGACGGCGGCCACCGCTCGAAGGTCCAGCGCCGCGGCGGACTCCAGTATGGCGGGCAGCGGGAACACGTGATCGAGCAGGTGGTGAAAGTGCCAGGACATCTCCACGTGGTTCTTCAGAAGCTCCTCGTTCAGGCGGGCGGCGATGCCCGCGTCGAAGACGGCCGGAATGGAGGCGACGTCCACGAGCTCGAGTGAGAGCTTGAAGACCAGCGCCTCGTCCGCCGAGCCGCCGTTCTCGATGGTGGGCGTGACGAGCACGACGAGCGAGCGCAGGGTCACGGGGACGTGCATCCCGAGGACGGACCATCGGAGCTGGGCGCTGCACACCACGCGGACTCCGGTATCGGCGTGCAACGTCACATCGGAGGGAGCGTCGAGCGTGAGCTCCGCGCTGTCGCCAAGGCGAACCCTCAGGGGTGCGAATTGCTGGAACAGCTTCTGGAGGTCGGTCTTCGTCAGAATGGCTTCGAGCCACATTGCACATCCCCCCGTGCATTGGGCGTGCCGCTACAAGGAGGCGGAAGGTTCCGTCGCGGGATCGAGGGCGGCCGGGTGGCCCCACGCCGTGAAGTGCTTGGGCAGGACGAACGTGTCGATGCCGGAGATGCGGCCGTCCGGTGCGAGCGCGAGGACGGTCATGCACACGGGGACGTAAGGCCCGTCGCCGAAGCGGACGTAGGCCAGGCCCGCCGGCTGGCCGTTCATGGCGCAGGGGACGATGCGGTACCGTCCGGGGCGAGGCTCGCCGTCCCAGGCCCCGCGGCTCAGCATCGTCGCGACGATCGCATCGCGGCCGGCGAGCCAGTAGACCCACGGCGGCATCGTGAGGATGGCATCCTCCGTCAGCATCGAGACGAGCTCCGCGAAGTCTCCCGTCTCCCACGCGCGGACGAAGCGCGCCGTCTCGGCCTTGCGCGCCTCGATGCGCTCGTGCACGGCCTCGCCGGTCTCGCCGTCGCTCGGCGCCCGCTCGAGCGACGCGCGGGCGCGCTGGAGGGCGCTGTTGATCGCCGGGACCGTGGTCTCGAGCATCGCGGCGACGTCGCTGACCCCGAAGTCGAGGACGTCGTGGAGGATGAGCGCCGCACGCTGTCGCGGCGGGAGCACCTGCATGGCGCGCACGAACGCGAGTCGGACGCTCTCGTGGAGGCGCAGGGTCTCCTCCGGGCTCGAGGTCGCCGGCAGGAGCGCGTCGGGGTAGGGCTCGAGCCAGGCGATGTCCTCGCGCATCGCGGTCATCGGTGGGCCGGGCGCGACGGGCGGCCCGACGTCCTGGGGGAGCACACGCGCCGCTGCCGCTGCCGGAGCATGTCGAGGCACGTGTTCGTCGCGAGCGCTCCTTGGTTGCGCAAGGGAGGGACGACGTTCCACTTCGTCAACGACGGCGTCGAGGACGACCTCCGTCGCGCGCGCGAGGTCTGCGGCGGCAAGGACCTCCGGATCGCCGGGGGCGCGAACCTGGTCCTGCAGTACTTGAACGCGGGCCTCGTCGAAGAGGCTCGTGCTCTCCGTCGCGCCCACGTTCCTGGGAGGAGGGAAGCGCCTCTTCGACGGGATCGATTCGGAGCGCCGTCGGCCTCGAGATCATCGAGGCGATCGGCTCACCGAAGGTCACACACCTCCGCTACGCCGTGAAGAAGAAGCGCTGATGCTGCCGTGGGAGGGCGTTCGTCATTGCGTTCACTCGCCGCCCAGCGCGAGGTGTTCGTCAAGAGCACCGTGGAGACCCGTCACGACGCCCGCCCCGTCACCTCGCGCTTCGCCGCCTCGTAACGAACCTGGAGGCGCTCGGCCTCGTCCCGGCCGAGAACGCGCTCCGCCGCCGGGAAGTACTCTTCTTCCTCTTCCCGCGTATGCTGGACCGCGAGCTCGACGAGTTCGTCGAACAGGGGCCCCCACGAAGGGTCGGTGGGGGGCACTCCGCTCAGCTCATCGAGGCTTCGCTCGAGCCGAGTCGCCCCGGCGTCGTGCGCCCCGGCCATCGGTCGAAGCTCGGGGTACCGGGCGAACGCCGGATACACTTCGCGAATCTCTCCGTGGTCGTGCGCCAGCATTTCTTGCCGAACCTTCGGATACATGGCGCGACGGGCCTCCGGATCCGCGGTCGCCTTCACGCGCATCAGCAACGCACCGATCTCCCCGTGCTCCTCCGTGAGCTTCTTGAACACGCCGTGAGGCCCTTCTGTGGCCGGCTTGTCCGTCCTGGCTGCGCCCGTACCTTTGGCCGGGATCTCTTCCGTTCGGGTCGGCATCGCCACACCTCCGCTTCGCAGCTGCACGCACTATCCGTTCCGAACGGAGCCGACCGCTACCCCATCCAGCTGACGGCTTCGGGTCGAGGCTCGTACAGCGCCGCCGCGTTGTCGCGGGCAAACTCTTTGAGCGAGCGTGGCTCGTGGCCGGTGACGGCCGCGACGTCGCCGCCCGTCACGGCCAGCGCCGTGTGCCCGGTTCGCAGCGTGGAGAAGTAGTCGACCAGGCGGTTCACCGGTCCCGGGGGATACCCAGCCCGATGCGCCTCTTCGCGGTAGCGGTCGGCCGGGAGCACGCGAATGGGGATCGACGAACCGACGCCCTCGGAGAGCCTTTCGACAATCTCCTCGTAGGTGAGGAGCTCTGGGCCTGCCGCGAGGTACGTGTGATCGAGGTGCTTCGACTGCGTCAGCGCTTCGATCTCGACCTCGACGACGTCCCGAACATCGACGAGGTTCACGCGCACCGACTCGTCCACCAGCGGGATCATGAGGGCGCGGGCTCTTGCGATGCTCGGCGCCCACCGAAGGAGGTTCTGCATGAACTGCGTAGGCCGAACGACCACGTGGGGCACACGTTTGTCCTGCAGGTAGCGCTCGACTCGGCTGTGCGCCGACAAGGCGCCCGCCGCATTCGGTTCGGCTCCGACGGCCGAGTGCTTGACGATGAGCGAAAGCCCCGCGGCGACGGCGCCGTCGATGAACCCGATCTCCATGTCTGCCTGGGCCGGGCCGCTCGGCGTGAGGATGAAGGCTCGGTCCACGCCGCGGAACGCCTCGCGATAGCTCTCGGGCGCCGCGAGGTCGCCGACGAAGACCTCGACCCCGAGCTTTTCGAGGAGCGCAGCCCTGCGAGGATCGCGGAGGATGGCCCGCACCGGCTGCCCGGCCTTGCGCAGAGCTCGGACGAGAGGCAGTCCAACCGTGCCCGTGGCACCCGTGACGAGGATCGTCATGGCCGTCGGGCATGCGAGCGCCGAGCCGGCGGCATCTACCGGCAACGGTACGTCATTCGCTTGCAGGTGGCGATACGCCCACCGGAAGGTCGACCGATCGATGATACCGAATCGAGCCAGTTCGGCTGAGATCCGCCACCCGCTGAACGACAGGGACGACGGGTTCATTGCAGCGCTCCGAGTGCAGGTCGCTCCCTTGAAGGGCAAGCTCGACGGACCTCAGGCTCGCGGCGTGTTCGACGACATCATGGAGCACACTCCGGACGCCGCCGGAGTGCGCTACGAGGACGGCGTGGTCGGCGGCGTCCGGGGAATCTGGTGCCGGCCTCGAGGCGCGCGGCCGGACGTCGCATTGCAGCATCTGCACGGGGGTGCCTACGTGCTCGGCTCCGCGCACGCGTATCGCCACTTCGTGGGCCAGATCGCTGCGCGCGCAAACGCTGCGACGTTCGTTGCCGAATACCGACTCGCCCCCGAACACGCCTTCCCCGCCGCGGTCGACGACGCGAGAGCGGTCTACCGCGGCCTCGCAGAACAAGGGACCCGGCGGATCGTCGTCACCGGCGACTCCGCCGGAGGCGGCCTGGCGCTGGTCCTCCTCGCGGCCGCGCAAGCGGAGGCTGCTGCCGGTGGCGGGCTGGCTCCGTCCGGAGCCGCCGTGATGTCGCCTTGGACCGACTTGACCCTGTCCGGGGAGAGCTTTCAGAGCCGCGCCGAGGAGGACCCGCTGAACACGAAGGGAATGCTCGCCGCGATGGCGGCGACCTATCTGCGCACGCAAGACGCAAGCGCACCGCTCGCGTCGCCTCTCGAGGGGACGCTGGCGGGCCTCCCGCCGATTCGAGCTCCACGTGGGCACGCGCGAGGTCCTCCTCGACGACACTCTTCGCTACGTCGCGCGTGCCCGAGAGGCGGGTGTCGCTGCGACCGCCCATGTCTGGGAAGGCATGCCGCACGTGTTTCAGTCGAGCGTGGGAAGCCTCGAGGCAGCCGGCGAGTCCCTGACGATCATGGGCGCGTTCCTGAGGGACAGGCTCGGTTCCGGTTCGGCGGTGGCTGAAACGAACCAGTGAGTCGTGAGGAGGGCACTCAAGGCGAAGGTGCCCTCGCCTTGAGGTCCTGCTCGCCGAAGACCTCGGCGAGCGTGCGCTCCGGTGGCAGCGCCGAGCCGGGGAATACCGCTCCGACCTGATCTCGGCCGCGAGCTGGTCGAAGACGTGGTCTGCCAGGGACGCTCTCGAACCGCCCAACCACCCCTGGCTGTGGCAGGACGCGCAGTCTCATCGTCTCTTTTACAACCTGTTTTTCGGTATCAGCGGCACCGGAGCGTGCGCGGACGGCAGCGGAGCCTTGCTGTGGACGAGCGACGACCAGGGCCACACGTGGCAATCCGAGCCTGTTGGCTGCGGCAGCCAGGACTACGGGCAGATCCTCACCGGTCCCGCGGCGACGGCAGGCGACAAGGCGTTGCTCGTCGCCAACGCCTACCCGAACGTCGTCTACTACTGCGCGACGGGGCCCATGATCATCCTCGGGCCAGATCGGTTCTGCTTCCGGTCGGTAGACGGGGGCAAGACGTTCGTGCGCACCTTGGGAAATCCGGGGTCGGCCCCCTCGAACCCCACTCGCGTCCCGCACAACGGCGCGGTCGCCGCCGACGGGACCGTTCACATCGCGCATACCTCGCCCCAGGGAGTCGCCGTTGCCATCAGCAAGGACGACGGTGACTCGCGGAATGACGCCATCGTGCCGGGCACGACCTTCGGCGACCTCGTTCTCGCGTTCACGAGCTCGGAGACCTATCTCAGCGCGTCGGTGGCGGTCGACTCGGCCGGAAACCTCTTCGTGGTCTGGGTCGACAGCACGTCCCTGCTCCCGATGGCTACACCGTGAGCGACGGACGCCCATACAACGCCTACCTGATGGTCTCGAATGAGGGTCTCTCGAGCAGGCCGGTCTTCTGGACCGCCACCGCGAACGACCCGACGACGCCGGTCATCATGGGCATGAGCTACCAGGCGGGCGAGTACCTCGGCAATCCCGCCTTCTCCGGCGACTCGGTATGGGTCGTGTTCTCCGATCGCGGCAATGGCCTGGCCGTGAACCTCGGGCCTGCGCCCGCGGCTCCCTGACGGGCAACGGTCCTGGCTCGCGCGCCGCGTCCGCGTGTAACCCGTCGGTTCGGGGCGCGTAGACGGCAGACACCACACGGTCGAAGAACTCTCGACCGAGGCCGTCGAAAGGGAACCCATGAAGACGTCTCACGCCATCCTCTCTGCGGCGATTTCAGGAATAAGCCTGGGCCTTCTTCAGGGCAGCGCCTCGGCGTCGACGCCAGGCAATTCGTCTCCGAATGTCGACGCCCCTGCCGGCAGCCAGCTCGATGCGGACGCCGGTGCGAAGCACGCTTGCAAGGGACAGAACGCCTGCACGGGGCAGGGCGGGTGCAAGACCGACAAGAACGCGTGCAAGGGACAGAACGCCTGCAAAGGCCAGGGTGGCTGCAGGACCGACGGGAAGAAGTAGCCCGCCATGCCGAGATGCGGGTCGGCCCATCTCCTCGGGCGCTCCTGCGCGCAGACGCGCGCGCGTCGCGTCACGAACGGAGGACTGATTCTTCTCGCCCTCGCGCTCTCCGGCTGCCGCTCCGGTTCATCCGGCATCACCGAGGCGCGCGCCGACGACGAGTCTCCGAGCCCGACGGGGGTCGCGGTCGTGGAGCTCTTCACCTCGGAAGGGTGCAGTAGCTGCCCACCGGCCGATGTCGCCCTCGCGGCACTCGAGCGCCAGAGCCCCTCGGTCTATGCGCTCGAATTCCACGTCGACTACTGGGACGAACTTGGCTGGCCGGACCGGTTTTCTTCCCCCGACTGGACCCGTCGACAGATGGCGTACGCTCGATCCCTTGGCGGCTCCAAACTCTATACGCCGCAGATGATCGTGGCCGGCACGGACGCCTTCGTTGGCTCCGACCTGAGTCGAGCGCACGCGGACATGGTCAGAGCCCTCGGGAAAGCCGCGTCCGTGCACCTCTCGGTGCACACACGCGCGGCGGGTCCGGGAACGGTCGCCATCGACTTCGAGGCGCCTGATGCCCCAACGGACGCGACGATCGACGTCGCGGTGGTGCAGCATGAGGCCACCACGGACGTGCGCGAAGGCGAGAACGCCGGCCGCACGCTTCATCACGTGAACCCCGTCCGAGCGTTCGCGGCGGTTCGCCTTCCTTCGTCGACGGTGACTCTCAAGGTGCCAGCCTCGCTGAACCGGTCGAACGGCGAAGTCATCGCGTTCGTTCAGGTTCAATCCGGCGCGGGGGCCGGAATGCCGATCCTTGGCGCCTCACGAGCTCCTCTTCCAGAATGAGCCCTCGGCGTCGTACGCGGCCGACGATGAGGCACAGAGGGTCCCGTGAGAACAGGGGTGCTCTCCAGATGAGGACGCCGTCGGTTCGGAGGACAGACGTGCTGAACGGCGCGGCGATGCAGCCGGTCGTCGCGTCAATCAAGCTCGTGCCCGGCGAACCTTCCGCGTCGGCATCGTCGCCGGTCGCGCTATCATCACCGGCCGCCGTGCTGCCGTCGTCGCCCGACGTGCCGCTATCGTCGCCCCCGGTCATCCCGCTGTCGTCGCCTTGATTGTTGAACGCGTCATCGCCCGCCGGCGCTGTCTTGTCCTTGTTCGAGAGCTGGAGCCCGCGGCGATCGCGCATGCGAAGGTGAGCACGGAGAGCCATGCGGGCGAGGTTTGGCCGCCAGTGTGCCGTAGATTCGAACCCGTTAAATTCCGCTTATCTTCACGATCGGTTCCCGTGAGCGCTCCGCCGTCTTTTCTTTATTCTGTTTCCGTCGATGGTTTCGTGGCCGCCTTGCATGAGGCAGACACCGAGCGCTTGTGGCGCCAGTCGGGGCGTTGGACGCGCGCCGGCCAAACTCATTCAAGGTCTCCCCTAACACAGCTTTTCCGACGCAGATTGTGAATTCGAGACCTTGCAATCCTTGGCGATTGTTTCGTTGTCAGGGCACATTCGTCCGACGATCCACGCCCTGTGGCAGTGGAGTCCTGCCCGTGGGCGGCGTAAGAGCGCACGGGCGCGCGGCGCGGAAGAGGGGGAGGACCGGAGGCGCGACACGTGCGTTCGGTGCAGGACAAACCGCAGTTCGAAGGAGGTCCCCGAGGTGAACACCATCACGAAACACCGGACCGCCTCGTACGAGGAGCGGAGCGCCGAGGGGACCCACGCACCCCAGGTACTCTGCGGGGGGCTCGCCAACCCTCCCATCGTCGGTCCCGGAAGGTGAAGGGCGCCGGTTTGAGGAGCCTTTTCCGGAGCAAATGCGCTCGTCGAAGGACGACGATGCGCAGACGGATACCTGGGCTATGGCGAACTCGTTATTGTAGGCATAGATGGTGGCGGACTGGATGAATCGGAGCCGTTTTTTACGGCCCCACGCCTCACAGGGGCGCCTGCAGCGATCTGTTCTTGCTCGAGAGGGGACCTATGAAAGCAATTGCTCTTGTCGCACTCGCCGCCGTCGCCGGCTGTTCAAGCTCAAAAAACGCAGACTCGCCCAATTCGACCGACGGCGGTGGAACGCCCTCCAGTTGCGATGGCGGGGCACCCGATCCTCCTGGCTGTTCGCCGATCGGGGCTCCAGCAGGAAGCGGTACGGCGTATTGCTGCCAGACGGGTGCGGACC
Source organism: uncultured delta proteobacterium (assembly GCA_963797395.1). GTDB lineage: Bacteria > Myxococcota_A > Polyangia > Polyangiales > Polyangiaceae > Palsa-1150. The sequence continues at coordinate 275,071 of CAWCPA010000003.1, read as the reverse complement.
TTTCCGTTGGCGCGGGTGGCGTCAGCACGGAGAACGGGGCTTGCGTTCCGAGGTGCAATTCGACAGCCGACTGTCCCAGCGATTCGTGCTGCATTCACAACTCCAGCTCCGTCCCACCGGCTGGGTTACCACCTGGTGAGCCGGGAGGATGGTGCATCGACTTGTCGGTGGTGGAGTCGGACGGACTCACTTGCATGTCCGGTTACGGTAACGGGTACATCTGCACGGGCAGCCGTCTCTGGTGCGGCACGGACTGGGCCGTTGATTACACTTGCTATCCCGCCGACGGAGGCCCGCCCGACGGAAGCGCTAGCTCGGCTGGAACGGCCAGCTCGGACGCGTCGGACGCGAGCGGTGACGGAGGCGGCCCCGGAACGGATGGCGGAGACGGAGGAGGCCTCGGCCCAAACGGCGGAGACGGAGGCGCCCATGCGGACGGCGGGAGCCTGGTGGACAGCGGCCCCATCGACAGCGGCTCCGACGACGCGGGCTCGACGGATGCGGCGACCGCCGACGGCGGGTGCTCCGCTGTGAGCAGCGAGACGCTGGCCATTCACGTGAAGCTCGACGTCTCCTGGGCCGCGAGCGTCGGGCTCGATTCGTCGACGGGCCGCACCATCGATCTCTGGTACATCCTCGCCCTCGACTACAGCGGCCCGAGCCTCAGCGGCAGCGGCAAGGCTTGCGGAATGACGCTGCCTTCCATCCCGCTGGAACCGACCCTGGGGAACGAGCAGGTCGACTACTCGTTCGCAGACGACACGATCTGGGACAAGCACACGATCTTCCCGTTCACCGTGACCGGCACGCAGAACGGTACGTCCACCGGCAACAGCTTCTCGACCGCCCCCGCGCCTGCCATCGCCGGCATCGCGACGACGAGCACGTACGCGTCCCTGACCACCACCTGGCCGACACCCAACGCGCAGAGCGCGACGCTCAACTCCTATCCCCAGTTCACGGCGAGCGACCTCTCGGACGACGACGGCGACCAGGCCCCCGGCCTGACGCTGAGCGCGTCGAACGCGAGCCCGTACTCGTACATGCCCACGAACGTCGACTACATGAGCGACTTCGCGTCGTCCGTGGACTTCGTCTTCCGCGAGAAGTTCTCGCTCTCGGGTACCCGGGGCTCGTGCGGGAGCGCGACTGGCACGGCGAGCGTCTCGGTGTTCGAAGATCACGTAGTCGGCTGCGTCGACGCCGCGGGCTCGATCACGAAAAACTGCGTGAACTACACGTCAGTGTCGACCGCCGGTCCCGGGTACGTGGACCTCAACCGGCCGGAGTACGTGCCCGGATCGGCCACATTCACCGCGGCGCGCGTGGCGTCCACGGCGAGCTGCGCCGCCGTGCGCGCCGCGACTCCGTGAGGCCGTCTCCCGGAGGACCCAGCAGGCCCTCGCGGGTGGTGACTGGGTGCTGAAGCCGACCTGCTCGTGACAGGCTGTCAGGCGACGGCAGGGACTGACCCCCTTGCGACAGTAAAACGGACCCCCCTGCCCGGGGCCGTCGATATCGACTACCCGAGGTGATGGCGCACGGTGCTCTCTCAGAGAGAGAGCGCGCGAGCCAACGATGCGTTCTCGAAAGCGACCGAGCCCCTCAAGGTTGATTGTCGGCGTAGAGGGCCTGCACGCGCCTCGCGCGACCGGCTGAATCGAGCTCGACGACATCGACCACGCGGTTGCCGTTGTTGCGGCGGTAGAGGACCGCATAGCCCCCCGGACACGTGAAGACTTGTTCGAGAGCAAACGACAGGTCGGGCACGAGCTCGAGACCTCTCCGGAAGTGTTCCCGGAGCTCCGCCTTTCCGTGGAGGACGCCATCGGGGCGGCTCCATCGACGCACCACGGTGTTCGCGATGAACTCCACGTTCTCGGCGTAGTGCTCGAGGATGGCGTCGAGGTCGTGTCGATTCCAGGCATCGATCCACGCGAGCGCGTGTGCGCGAGCGTCGCTCATGAGGGCACTACTTTCCCGCCGCTTCCGGCCGACCTGGGAACCGTCCCGAAATCGCCCCGGCGATTCGCGGCTCACGAGCGAGCCAAAAAGAAGCGTTTTCGAGTGGAGCTGAGGGGAATCGAACCCCTGACCTCTTGCATGCCATGCAAGCGCTCTCCCAACTGAGCTACAGCCCCGGAAACCTTGGGAACGACCTGACGAACGCGCTTCTTCCGATGGTACCTGTTTCGGCCGACCCCGACGTCGGAGGCGCACATCTCTACAGAAAGACGCGGTTCCTCGCAACCCCGGCGACCGGGATGGCGAACGCAGCCCTCCGGTTCGCGCCGGACCCGCCGTCCCACCCACTCCCGCGCGGCTCAGGCGGCTCGCCGCGGAGCCTGGAACGAGCCTAGGACGCCCGCCGGACCCCGCGCCCGCGGACCCGCATCGCCCCGAGGTCCGCGAGCACCGCCGCCATCGCGCTTCCCCAGGAACGCGGGATGGCGGGGGTCGGCTTCGCGGGCGCGGCGCACAGGCCGCCGATCGAGCATGACCCGGAGCGGCAGACCGCGGGCGCATCGGCCTGCGTACAGGGGCCGTCGCCGTTTGCCAGACCGCACTTGTCGTCGGCGTCGCACACGCCCGACTGGCAGACGGCGGACCCGTTGCCCGAGGTGTTAGGGGCCGTCGCCGTTCACGTAGCCGCAGGTGTTGTTGCTGACGTCGCAGACGCCGCTGACGCACACGAGCGCCCCGGCCCCGGTGGTGCACACGCCGTTCAGGATCGGCTGCGCGTGCGCCGGATCCACGGGGATCGGGCCGCCGTTTGCCACCTTGTTCTGGAGGCTCACGCGCCCGGCGTGATGACGATCCGCTGGCGGGTGCGGGCGGCTTCGGCCCAGGCCCCCTCGACGTCCGCCAGGGGCATCGCACGGGCTTCGACGTCGAAGGTGCCCGCCGTGAGCTCGTCGGCCAGCGCTGGGAGCTCGGCGAGGAGGTCCCTCGTGGGCCTCCGGACCGGCGACGGAGCCAATCTCGATCCACGTGAGGAGCTTGCCGCGATCGGCGCGGCCCGTGACGAGGGCGACCATCGCCGCGGCGGTGGTCTCGCCCCAGACGTAGTCGAGCACGAGGTCCACCTCGGCCGCCGCCTCGCCGAGCCGGCGGGTCCATCCCTCGGGCTCCCCCTCGATGCGCACGACCTCCGTGGCCCCGCGCCCGGCGAGGCGCGACAGGCGCTCGGCGTCACGCCCGGCGGCGACGATCTGCGACGCTCCGAGCTTCCTGGCGACCGCGATCGCCAGCTCGCCCGCGTTCCCCGTGGCCCCCAGGACGAGGACCTTCTGGCCGGGCTGGAGCTGCGTCCGCCGGCGCAGCGCAATCCACGACGACATCGCCGGGTTCATGGCGGCGGCGACGGCGATGGGGTCGGTGCCCGCGGGGAGGGGGATGCTGCGGCGCGCGTCGATGACCGTCTTCTCGGCCATGGCGCCCATCGTCGTGTCCGGGAGGACGAAGTAGAGGAGGCGCCCGTCCGCGGCGCGCCCGACGCCGTCGATGCCCGGCACGAGCGGGAGCTCGCGTGTGCTCGTGTAGTGGGTCCCGTCGGCCTGGGAACGCACGCGCGGGTGCAGGCCGGCCGCGACGACGTCGACCAGGATCTCGTCCTCGTCGCGCGGGCTCGGGACCGGGAACTCTTCGCAGCGAGGAGGTCTGTCGAAGGAGGAGACGACGGCGGCTTTCATGGGGCGCTCTCCGGGGCTCACCGGCGCGGGGAGATCGGCGCCTTCGTCTGCCGACCCCACGCGACGAACAGGGAGAGCAGGACCAGGAGCGCGTTGAACGGCGTGTGAGAGCCCTCGCCACGCGAGACATGGAAGACGATGGCGCAGGCCTGCAGGGCCGCGCAACCGAGCGCCGCCAGCACGGTCACGCGCGGCAAGATGCGGGTGAGCGACGGCAGGACGATCCCGACGCCGCCGAGGAAGTCGAAGGCCGCCGTCATGTAGAGGAAGGACGGCGACACCTCCCCGGCCCAGGGGATCTTCGCGGCCAGATCCGCAATGGGCGTGAGCGCCTTCCAGAGCGCCGTCCCCACGAAGGTGACCGACAGGAGGCCCTGCACGACCCACAACCCGATACGAAGGCCTCGGCCCGGGGTCGCCACGTAAGCTGTGGAGCTCATCGCCGGCATTCTGCGGACCGCGCCCGCATCGCACAAGAAGGCACACCGGCGTCACTAGGGTACGCCCAGATGACCGGTCGTCGCGGTCGTGGTCGCCGCATACGGCGTCCTCCGCTCCCGGCGCTGACGCCCGAGCTGCGGCCCCGACCGGCTGGCGCGGATCGCGCTTCGAGCCGGGGATGCACCGGGGCACGCACCTCAGGCGAGGAAGCGCCGACCATCGCCACCACAAGCGGGCGCTCGCCGAGTCGCTCGGGGTCGGGTCGGCGACCCCGGAGCGCGTGCTGGCCCGCGCGCTCCTCGAGCTCGCGTCGGCGGCGTTCACCGAGTGGTCCACCTTCATCTCGCACCTCGTCCAGTACGACGCCGAGGTCCTCCACTCCGACCGCACGACCTACTGGGCCCTCGACGAGGAGACCTCGAGCCTGCGGTGCGAGGCCGGGTACGTCGTCAGCTCGCGGACGTTCGAGCGCGGAGCCGTGCTCCCCACGTCGGACCTCGCCGCGTACCTGGCCACGCTCCGGGTCTCGCGGACGCTGAGCGTCGAGGACGTCTACGCCGACCCGCGGACGCGCGAGCTCCGCGGGTACGCGTCGACCCGGTTCATCGCCTCGATGCTGAGCGCCCCGGTGCACCTCGACGGGCGGCTCGCGGGCGCCCTGTGCCACGAGCACGTCGGGCCCAGGCGGAGGTGGACCTCGGTCGAGGAGGACTTCGCGGCGGGCGCGGCGAGGATCATCGCGTCGGCGCTCTCCGCCCGGTCGCACACCGCGGCCGAGTCGGCCGCGCGCCGCGCGTCGTTCCTCGACGGGCTGTCGCGGCGGCTCCTCGAGTCGCTCGACGCGCGCGAAATCGCCTCGCGCGTCGTGCGGACGATGGTGCCGCGGTTCGGGGAGCTCGGGATCATCTGGGTCTTCGGCCGCGACCGCGAGCTTCAGCCGCTCGCGTCGACGCACGCCGACCCGGCGCTCGCGGGCGTCGTCGAGGACGTGGCGCGCGCCGCGGTGGCGCGGCCGCGGCCGCCGGCGCTCTCGTACGTGGTGGGGCAGGGGCAGTCGCTCCTTTTCGACGACGTGACGCAGGCCGGGCTCGAGCGCCTCGGCGGCGAGCAGAGCGCGCGCATCGCGAAGCTCGGGCTCCGGAGCGGCGTGCTCGTGCCGCTCTCCGCGGCGGGCCACACGTTCGGCGCGATGGCGCTCGCCGCGGCCGACCGCCACTACCGCGGCGACGACCTAGGGCTCGCGGAGGACGCCGCGACCCGCGCCGCGGCGGCGCTCGAGAACGCGCGTCTCTACGAGGTCGCCCGGCGCGCCGTCGACTCGCGCGACGAGTTCCTGGCGCTGGCGGCGCACGAGCTGCGCACGCCCCTGACCGCGCTCCAGCTCGTCGCCGAAGGCTCGGTCCGGCAAGGGACCAACGGCTCGGCCAGGTGCGACGCGGTGGTCCGCCAGGTGCGGCGGCTCGGGGCGCTCGTCGAGCACATGCTCGACGCGGCGCGCATCCAGACGGGCGGCATCGCGCTCACGCCCGAGTCGTACGACCTGCGCTCGGTCGTGCAGGAGCAAGTCGCCAAGGCGGCCGCGCGCGCCGCGGACCACGGCGTCACGATCGTCGTGAACGCGGACGCGCCGGTCTTCGGCCGATGGGACCGCGCGCGGATCGCGCAGGTGGTCGACGAGCTCCTCGACAACGCGATCAAGTTCGGCGCCGGCAAGCCCATCGAGATCGGGGTGGAGCGACCGCGCGGCGGCGACGCGGGAGAGGCCCTCCTCACGGTCCGCGATCACGGTCAGGGCGTGCCGACCGACCGGCTCCCGTCCATCTTCATGCCGTTCGAGCGCGCGGTCTCGCGCGATCACTTCGGCGGCCTCGGGCTCGGCCTGCACATCGCGAAGGCGATCGTCGAAGCCCACGGCGGCTCGATCGAGGTGCGGAGCCCCCCCGGGCACGGGGCCACGTTCGTCGTGCGGCTCCCGATCGCGCCGTGAGCGCGCCCCTGGACGAATGGCGCGCCCATGGCGCGTCGCCTATCATCGGCCCCTTCGATGGCCTTGCGCGCCCGCCTTCGCACACGCCTCGCGCCGCTCGTGCGCCCCGTGCGCGCCCTGTTGCACGAGGTGGGCGGCCGCGTCGCGCGGAGCCCGTACCGGTGCCCGGTGTGCGAGGCGCGCGTGCTCCGGTTCGTGCCGTTCGACCGCGCCGTGCCCTCGCTGGTCGCGGAGTACGCGGCCGCCGGGTTCGACCTCGCCGCGGCGGACTTCGAGACGCTCCACCGCGAGGCGTACGGCTGTCCGCTCTGCCGGTGCGCCGACCGTGATCGACTGACCTACCTGTACATCGCGGAGCGCTGGCTCCCCGAGGCCGCGCGCCGTGCGCCCCTCTCGGTCCTCGACATCGCGCCGAGCCCGACGCTCGAGCGCAGGCTCCGTGCGGCCCCCGGCCTCGCGTACCGCACGGCCGACCTCCTCCGACCCGACGTCGACGACACGGGCGTCGACCTCGAGGACATGTCGCGCTACCGCGACGGGCAGTTCGATCGGATCCTGTGCTCGCACGTCCTCGAGCACGTGCCTGACGACCGGCGCGCGATGCGCGAGCTCCGACGCGTGCTCCGCGCCGGCGGCTCGGCGATCGTCATGGTGCCGCTGTCGCTGAGCCTCGCGGCGACCCGCGAGGACCCGTCGATCGCGGACCCCATGGCGCGGACGCGCTTGTTCGCGCAGTCCGACCACGTGCGCCTCTACGCGAAGCCCGACTTCCTTGCGCGCCTGGCGGAGGCGGGCTTCGAGGTCGAGGAGATTGGTGCCTCGGCGCTCACGCACGGGAGGCCGGCGCACTACGGCATCGCCCCGCGTTCCGTGCTCTACTCGTGCCGTCGGAGATGACGCTTCCGAACGAGCTGCCCCGCGTCCCGCTTCTGGTCTGGGGCGCGTCGGGCCACGCGAAGGTCGTCGCGGACGCGGCCATCCGGTCGGGGCTGTACGAGGTCGTCGGGTTCCTCGACGACGTGTCGCCCGAGCGCGCGGGCTCGCGGGTGCTCGGCGAACTCGCGGTGCTCGGCGGGGCCGAGCAGCTCGAACGCGCGCGGGCCGGCGGCATCGCGCACGTCGTGGTCGGCATCGGCGACAACGCCGCCCGCCAGCGGGTCGCGGCGCGCGCCAAGGGGGCGGGCTTCGCGCTCGCCACGGTCATCCATCCGGCGGCCGTAGTCGCGGACTCGTGCACCCTCGGCGAGGGCTCCTTCGTCGCCGCCGGCGCCGTGCTGAACCCCGACGTGTCTTGCGGCACCTTAGTCATCGTGAACACGGGTGCGACCGTCGACCACGACTGCCGCCTGGGCGACGCGGTCCACGTCTCGCCCGGCGCCCACATCGCCGGGAAGGTCACCATCGGCGACCGCGCGTGGATTGGCGTCGGCGCCGCGGTGCGCGACGGGATGCTCATCGGGGCCGACACGGTCGTCGGCGCAGGCGCGGCGGTCGTGCACGACCTGCCGGCCGGGGTGCTAGCGTACGGCGTGCCCGCGCGCGTCCGGGCTCCGTCGAGCAAGGAAGCGCCGGCGCGCTGACCTCGATGACAAAGGACGCACATTCGTGAAGGAACGACTGGAGGATCTCGCGATCTTCGGCGGCGCCCCCGCGTTCGCGGAGAAGCTGCACGTGGGCCGCCCGAACATCGGCGACCGCAAGCGGCTGCTCGCCCGCATCGAGGAGATGCTCGATCGCCGGTACCTCTCGAACGACGGGCCCTTCGTGCGCGAGCTCGAGGCGCGCATCGCCGAGCACCTCGGCGTGCGTCACTGCGTCGCGATCACCAACGGGACGATCGCCCTCGAGATCCTCATCCGCGCGCTCGGCCTCCAGGGCGAGGTCATCGTCCCGGCCTTCACCTTCGTCGCGACGGCGCACGCGCTCCAGTGGCAGGGCATCGAGCCCGTCTTCTGCGACATCGACCCGCGCACGCACTGCCTCGACCCGCGCGCCGTCGAGCGGGCGATCACCCCGCGCACGACGGGCATCATCGGCGTGCACCTCTGGGGCCGGGCGTGCGCGGTGCGCGAGATCGAGGCGATCGCCGCGCCCCGCGACATCCAGGTGCTCTACGACGCTGCGCACGCGTTCGGCGCGTCGTACGACGGCCGCATGATTGGCGGCTTCGGCCGGGCCGAGGTCCTGAGCTTCCACGCGACGAAGTTCTTCAACAGCTTCGAGGGCGGCGCGATTGTCACGAACGACGACGCGCTCGCCGACAAGTGCAAGCTGATGCGAAACTTCGGCTTCGCCGGCTTCGACAAGGTCATCTACATCGGCACGAACGGCAAGATGACCGAGGCCTGCGCGGCGATGGGCCTCACGTCACTCGAGGCGCTCGACGAGTTCATCGCCGTCAACAAGAGAAACCACGAGCGATACACCTCCGAGCTCGCGGGCATCCCGGGGCTCAAGGTGCTCCCCTACGATCCGAGCGTGCGATCGAACTACCAGTACGTCGTCCTCGAGATTGACGAGCAGGCCGCGGGCTGCCACCGCGACCTCGCGATCCGCGTGCTCAACGCCGAGAACGTGGTGGCGCGACGCTACTTCTACCCCGGCGTGCACCGGATGGAGCCGTACCTCTCCGCGCGCCCGGGCCTCTCGATGCCCATCACCGAGGCCGTGTGCCAGCGCGTCATGTCGCTGCCCACGGGCACCGCCGTCTCCGTGGCGACCATCGACGAGATCTGCCAGGTCGTCCGCTTCACGCTGGCGCACGGCCCGGCGATCGCGTCCCGTGAAGGGGCGAGGTCGTGAGTCGCGTCCTCGATCGCCTCCGCGGATTCCCCAAGATCCCGGGCCGCCTCGTCAACCGCGTCGCCAACTTCCAGGAGCAGCTCGACGTCCTGCGGTGCCGCATCGACGTCGACCCCGCGCTCGACGACTCCTTCGGGGAGGACCGCGCGAGCGACGCCTACCAGGCTGTGTTCGAGGAGCGCGAGCCGCTCGTCAGCGTTTGCATCGGCACGTACAACCGCGCGAAGCTCCTCACCGAGCGCACCCTGCCCTCGATCCTCTCGCAGGACTACTCGCGCCTCGAGGTCGTCGTCGTCGGCGACGCGTGCACCGACGACACCGAGGCGCGCATCCGCGCGGTCGGCGATCCCCGCGTGCGCTTCGAGAACCTCGCCGAGCGCGGCCGCTACCCGAAGGATTGGCAGCTCCGCTGGATGGTCGCCGGCACCTTCCCCTTCAACCGGGCTCTCGGGCTCTCGAAGGGCTCGTTCATCACGCACCTCGACGACGACGACGAGTATGTTCAGGGCCGCATCTCCACACTCTTGGAGTTCGCGCAGAAGACCAAGGCCGACCTCGTGTGGCACCCGTTCTGGTTCGAGACGGCGCCGGGCAAGTGGAAGCTGAACCCGGCCGAGACGTTCCGCATCACGCGAGTCACGACGTCGTCGGTCTTCTACCACCGTGGTTCACACGCCTCGGGTGGGACCCGGAGGCGTACCGGATGCGCGAACCCGGCGACTGGAACCGCTTCCGCAAGTTCCGCTATCTCGGGGCGCGCATGGAGCGACACCCCAAGCCGCTCCTCCGCCACTTCCGCGAAGGCAGCCAGCGCGCCCCCTGACACGACAGGGCCTTGCCACCCGGACCTGTCCGGGACAGGCGGCCACCCGTCCGCGGACAGACGCTCCATCCGCGAGAGCCAGCCCGCGGAAGGGACACCGCCGGACCCCGGAGTGCCGACTGGATCGTTGGCAAGCGAACGTTCCCGCTGCCAGATCGCGGTCCGGCGGTGTCTCCTTCGGCGAGGCGCTTGGCTTGGCGGGTGGCGTGGGGGTTGCTCGTCGGGGGTGTTCGGGCGGTCGGCACGGGCGATGCTGACGCGGGGGGTATGCACGCGATCTTCTTCGGGCTGAAACGCGCGCACCACGGGGTGCTGCGGCTCACGAGCTACATGCTTGCGGGCGTGGGGCTCACGCCGGCGAGGTTCGACATGATGTTCGCGCTTCGCGGGCGGCACGGCGCTGCGCAGCGGCACCTTCAACGCCTGCTCGGCGTGACGCGGGCGACGGTGAGCAAGATGCTGACGTCGCTGCAGAAGCTGGGCTTCATCGCGCGGACGATTCATCCGCACGACCGGCGACGGAAGATGGTGAAGCTCACCGGCGCGGGACGAATCCGGTTCCTGCAGGCGAACATGGCGCTGCGGCGCTCGGGCTGGGCGCAGCTCGCGGTCGAGAGCGCGCTCGGCGACGGCCGGCTGAAGTACCACTCGTACGACGCGGAGAGCTGCCAGCTCGCGACGTCGGATGCCGACGGGATCCTGAGCGCGTTCCGGCGCAACTACGGGGACCGGGCGACGCTCGTGTTTCCCTGGGGCCCGGAGGATACGTTGCCCGACGAGGAGGAGTTCGAAGCCTTCGAGAAGATGGCGGACCGCTGGACCGAGGCAGAGTCTCCTCCGGGCGCCATCGTCGACGAATCGACCCAGTGGCCCGCGGACTGAGGGTCACGGCTCGATGCAGCGGTACGTCGCGTCGCGCAGCGTCTTCTCGCGCGGGTCGTCGGACATGTAGAAGCCCATGCGGTTCGTGACGTAGGCGAAGCCGAGGCCGAGGTCCGGATCCGCGAAGCCGAAGGACCCTCCCATGCCCGGCGTGCCGAACGCCCGCTCGCTGGTCCCGAAGCGCGAGAACGGCGACGGGCGGAGGAAGCCGAGCGAGTATGCGGTGTCGACCATGAGCACGTGGTCGTGCGGCCCCGAGCGCGGCAGGGTGGCCGGCGCGCAGAGCGCGTCGAAGGTCTCGCGGCCCAGTCCGAGCTCCGCGCCGCCCGTCGCGACGCAGCCGTACGCGCGTGCGATGGAGCGCGCGTCGCCGATGCCGTTGCTGCCCGGGAGCTCCACGGCGCGCCACTCGGGGCGATCGAGGTCCGCGGCGTTCTTCAGGCGCGGGTTGAGGAAGGCTCGCGCGGTGAGCGATCGCGGGTCGGCGAGCGCGACGAGGAGGCGCCAGGGCAGGGTGCGCGCGTGGAGCAGCGGCTCGAGGCGGCCGTAGCCCTTCGTGCGCGCGACGCGATCGGGCGGGACGCTGGCAGGCAGGCCGATGTGGAACGCGAGGCCGAGCGGCGCGGCGACCTCGTCGCGAAAGAACTGCCCGAGGCTGCGGTGTCGAGGGTCGACGCGATGGAGCAGCTCGCCCTCGTACGGGCCCATCGAGATGGCGTGGTAGCCGTGCCGATCGCCGGGCGTCCACGCCGGGGGCTGCTTCGCGAGGGCCGCCGCCATCCACGCGCGGTCGGCGACCTTCGCGGCGTCGAAGGGCGAATCGATGACGGGCAGGCCGGCCTGGTGCGCGAGGAGCTGGCGCACGGTGATCGCGCCCTTGCCCGCCTGGGCGAACTCGGGCCAGTAGGCCGCGACGCGCTCGTCGTGGCGGAGGTAGCCGCGCGCGTGAGCGACCGCGAGAGCGAGCGCCGACATGCCCTTCGTGGTGGAGAAGACGAGGACCATCGTGTCTTCTTCCCAGGGCGCGCCGGTCCGCGAGTCGCGAACGCCACCCCAGAGGTCGACGACCTTCTCGCCGCGCAGGTACACCGCGCACGCCGCGCCGAGCTCGCCGCGCGCGCGGAAGTTCTCCGCGAACGCGTCCCGCACGGGCTCGAAGCCGGGCGCCACCGCGCCTCGTACCGAGCCCTCCTCTATCGCGCTTTTTCCTCCCGCCAAGACGCCGTCGATTCTAGCCTCGTCGCCGGCTCTTTCGTAGACTGCCCACAAAATGCGAAGGTCGCGCATGGCGGTCGCGGTCGCCCTCCTCGTCCTGAGCGCGGGAGGCAGCGCCCTCGCGCAGACGCCACCCGCAGACGCCGCGGCCGCCCCCGGGCCCGCGCCGTCGTCGGTCCCGGTCTCGATGCCCCCGCCCCCGCTCGCGGCCCCCGTGCAGCGCCAGGGAACGAGCACGCTGCGCATCGTCGGCTACGTCACGGCCGGGGTGTCGCTCGTGGCGCTCGGCGTCGGCATCGGGTTCGCGGCCGAGGCCTCCTCGAAGTGGAACACCGCCCGCGGCGACTGCCCGAGCGACCAGTGCGCGAACCCGGCCGGCGTGAGCAGCGCGAACACGGCGGGCAACGACGCGGACTTCGCGACCGGCTTCCTGGTGGGCGCGGGCGTCGGCATCCTCGCGACCGCGGCGCTCTTCATCGCGAGCACGGTCCAGCCGTCGCGGGGCACGGGCTCCGTGCAGATCGCGCCGATGCTGGGCGCCGCCAACGGGCTCGTCATCCGGGGAGCGCTGTGACCCGCGCCGCCGCGTTGTGCGGCGCGGCGCTCCTCGCGGGCGCCGCCTGCCTCGCCGGCTGCCGGGGGCTGCTCGGCATCGAGAGCATCGAGCTCGTCGAGGCGGGCCTCGACGAGGGCGAAGAGGGCGGGCCGCCCGGCGACGCCGCGGCCCCGGACGCCGCCGCGGCTCCCGACGTGGACCCCTGACACGCCGTCCCGGCGTCAGGCGGTACGGCGGCAGACGAAGAGCGCCTCGTCGACGTCGGCGAGGTCGATGATGCCGGGGGCGATGTCGAGCTTCTTCTGCATGTAGATGCCGATGGGCATGATCGCGCGCGAGTACCACCAGATGGCGCTGCGCCTCCGGTGCTCGAAGCTCCAGACGACGAAGTCGAGCACGCGCGGCGAGGTGGGCTGCATGCCGTACGAGGCGCTGCCCTCGACGGCCCAGCCGGCGCGCGCGAGCTTCGCGAGGAGCTCTTCGGGCTCGTACCGGCGGCCGTGGCCGACGAGCGCGTCGAACTGCGTCCAGCGCGATGCGTGGATCGGCGCGGAGAGGAACAGCGTGGCGCCGGGCTCCGCGACGCGCGCGAGCTCGGCGAGGAGCGCGTCGTCGTCCTCGAGGTGCTCGAGGATGTCGAAGGCGGCGACGAGGTCGAACGACCGGTCGGCCCACGGCAGCTCCGTGGCGAAGCCCACGCGCGCGTCGGCGCCCTGCTCGACGAGCTTTGCCACGGCCGCGCCGCTCAGATCGAGGAACTGCGTCCCCTTGAGCGGCAGGCGCGGGCAGAGGCCCGGCGCGACCTCCAGCCGCGCGCGCGAGCTCGCGAGGCGTGATACGACGTGCGGCCAGGTGTTGAATCGCTCGGGGGGGACGACCTTCGAGTCGACCCAGAGCGCATCGTAAAAATCGCGGTTCAGATCGAGGAGTGCTGCCACGGGACGAGCGCCCAACATAGTGCGGGCCCGCGAGCTGGACCAAGACACATCTCGGCAACACGCGCCCCTGGGCCCTATCCCCCCACATCATGGCACCGGCGTGCTTTTTTCATCGAGCCGTGTCGATTCCGCCCCTCTTCGTTTGACGTCACGGAGAAAGGCGCGCGATGGAGCGTGGCCGGCCACCGAAACGACAGGCACGAGAAGGAGAACGGCGATGAAGTTCCTGATGACCTACGAGCAGACCCCGACGATGGTCCCCCCCACCCCCGAGAAGATGGCCGCGATTGCCGCCTTCGCGCAGGAGACGACGAAGGCCGGCATCCTCATCATGACGGGCGGCCTCCAGCGGGCGTCGAGCGGCACCCGAGTGAAGCTCCAGGCCGGCGACTTCACGGTGACCGACGGGCCCTACGCCGAGACCAAGGAGCTCATCGACGGGTTCGCGCTCATCGAGGTCAAGTCCAAGGAAGAGGCGATCGCCGTCGCGCGGCGCTTCATGAACATCGCGGGCGACGGCCACGGCGAGATCCTCCAGGTGCTCGAGCCGGCGCAGGGCGCCCCCCCGCCGGGCAAGCCCTTGCACCGTTAGTCGCGTCCGCCCCGCTCTGGGAGTTGTAATCTGCGCCGGTGACGGCGCCCGACACGCACCCGATCCTCCGCGCCATCTACCGCGACGACCTGCCGAAGGTGGTCGCCCGCGTGGCCCGGATGGTGGGGGACGTCGGGCTCGCCGAAGAGCTGGCGCAGGAGGCGCTCGTCGCTGCGCTCGAGCAGTGGCCCGCGTCCGGGACGCCGGAGAACCCGGGCGCGTGGCTGATGGACGTGGCGAAGAAGCGCGCCCTCAACGTCCTCCGGCGCAGGAAGATGCTCGAGCGCAAGCACGGCGATCTCGCGCTCGAGCTCGACGCCCAGCAGGTGAACTCCGCCTCGGAGCTCGAAGCCGCGATGGACGACGACATCGGCGACGATCTGCTCCGCCTCGTCTTCACGGCGTGCCACCCGGTGCTCTCCCTCGAGGCCCGCGTCGCGCTCACGCTCCGCCTCCTCGGCGGCCTCACGACCGACGCGATTGGGCGCGCGTTCCTCGTCCCGGAGCCGACGGTCGCCCAGCGCATCGTGCGCGCCAAGAACACTCTCGCCGAGAAGCACGTCCCGTTCGAGGTCCCGCGCGGGGCGGAGCTCGGGGAGCGCCTCGCGTCGGTGCTGAAGGTCGTCTACCTGATCTTCAACGAGGGCCACTCGGCGACCGCGGGCGACGACCTCACGCGGCCCGAGCTCGTGCAGGACGCGCTCCGCCTCGGCCGCACGCTCGCCGGCATCTTGCCCGCCGAGCCCGAGGTCCACGGCCTCCTGGCGCTCATGGAGCTCACGGCGTCGCGCGCCCCCGCGCGCCTCGACGCGGCCGGCGAGCCGGTCCTCCTCGCCGACCAGGACCGGACCCGGTGGGACAGGGAGCTCGTCGCCGCGGGGCTGGCCGCGCTCGCGCGCGCGGATTCCTGCGGTGCCGTCGCATCGGGCCCGTACGCCCTCCAGGCCGCGATCGCCGCGTGCCACGCCCGCGCGCCGACGATGGCCGAGACCGACTGGCGGCGCATCGCGGCGCTCTACGGCGTGCTCGCGGGCGTCGCGCCCTCGCCGGTCGTCGCGCTCAATCGGGCGATGGCCGTCGGCATGGCGGAGGGGCCGGCCGCGGGGCTCGAGCTCCTCGACGCGCTCGGCCCGGAGCCGGCGCTCCAGCGCTACCACCTGCTGCCGGCGGCGCGCGCGGACCTCCTCGAGAAGCTCGGACGCCACGACGAGGCCCGCGCCGAGTTCGAGCGCGCCGCGTCCCTGACGCGCAACGCGCGCGAGCGCGAGCGGCTGAAGCTCCGCGCCGGCATCTGCGGCCGCTGAGGGCTGCCGCCCACGGCGCCGAGGACAAAACTGCCACGGTGTGGCACGGGCTCGTGCAGCCGGCGCGCACGAATCTGCGTGGGGAAGCGGCTCTCGCCCGTCGGCGCGGCGCTGTCGCGGCGCTCTGCGAGGGGCTCTGCGCGATCGCCGCGCGCAAGCGAGCCTGGCACAGGTCCTGCTGAGCTTTTCGTCAGCGTTTCTCGTCCTATCCCGTCTCCTCCCGCCCTTCTTTTCAGGCCTCGCTGTCCATGTCCAACGACGCCCAGGTCCTTCCGTCCGCGCACCCGCCGGACGCCCCCGCATCCACCCAGGTCCGCATGCCGTCCTTCGTCGTCGGCGTCGGCGCGTCGGCGGGGGGCCTCGACGCCCTCGAGCGCTTCTTCGACAGCGTCCCGTCCAACGGCGGCATGGCCTACGTGCTGGTGCAGCACCTCTCGCCCGACTTCAAGAGCGTGATGGACGAGCTCCTGGCGCGGCACACGGACCTGCCGATCCGGATGGTGGAGGACGGCATGGTGGTCCTGCCCGACCACGTCTATCTCATCCCCCCGAAGAAGGAGATGATCATCTCGGGCGGCCGCCTGCTCCTCAGCGAGCGCGATCGGCAGCACGAGCTCCAGCTCCCCATCGACGTCTTCTTCCGCTCGCTCGCGCAGGACTGCGGGAAGCGCGCGGTCGCCGTCGTGCTCTCGGGCGGCGGCAGCGACGGCTCGCGCGGCATCCGCGCCGTGCACGAGGCCGGGGGGCTCGTGCTCGTGCAAGACAACGAGAGCGCGCAGTTCGACGGCATGCCCAAGACGGCGCGCGACGCGGGCGTCGCCGACTGGGTGCTGCCCCCGAACGAGATGCCCCAGGTGCTGACCGAGCACGCCGAGCGCGTGCGGCTGGGCGCGGACCTCCAGCCGGCCCTCGCCGACGGCCCGGTCCACGGCCTCGCCGCCGTGTACCACATGCTCCAGCGCGAGTTCGGCATCGACTTCACGCACTACAAGCCGAGCACGGTGACCCGCCGCATCGAGCGGCGCCTCAAGCTCGCGCGCGCCGAGCACCTCGAGGCGTACATCGAGCGCCTGCGCAACGGGCGCGACGAGCTCGACGTCCTCTACCGCGATCTCCTCATCGGGGTGACGCGTTTCTTCCGCAACGAGGAGGCGTTCGAGATCCTCGGCAAGCGCATCTTGCCGGAGATCCTCGCGCGCCTGCCGAAGGGGGCGCCGTTCCGGGCGTGGGTCGCCGGCTGCGCGACCGGCGAGGAGGTCTACACGCTCGCCATCCTCCTCGACGAGCTCGCGGAGAAGTTCGGCCCGCGGCCCATCCAGATCTTCGCGACCGACGTCCACCGCGGGTCGCTCGATCACGCCTCGCGCGGCGTCTACGACGAGGGCGCCGTCGCGAACGTCTCGCCCCAGCGGCTCGAGCGCTACTTCTGGCGGCGGCCGCGCGGCTACGAGGTCATCCCCGAGCTTCGCCGCATGGTCGTCTTCGCGCAGCACAACGTCATTCGCGATCCGCCGTTCACGCGCGTCGATCTCGTCTCGTGCCGGAACCTGCTCATCTACCTGCAGCCGGCCGCCCAGCAGAAGGCGCTCAGCCTGTTCCACTTCGCGCTGAACCGCGGCGGCGTCGTGTTCCTCGGGCCGAGCGAGAGCCCGGGGCCGCTCCTCAACGACTTCGAGGTCGTCGATCGGCACTGGCGCATGTACCGCAAGTACAGCAACGCCCGCATCGACGTGGAGGCGCGCCTCCAGCCGAGCTACCCGGGCCGGGCCCAGTCCGCGCCGGCGATGGCGCCCACGGGCGCGCGGTACTCGATCGCGCAGCTCCTCGGGACGTACGACTCGCTGCTCTCGAAGTACATGCCGCCGGGCCTCCTCGTGAGCGACCGCGGGGAGCTCGTGCACGCGTTCTCGGGCGCGAGCAAGTTCCTCCGCATGCGCGACGGGCGGCAAGGGCTCGACGTGCTCGACGTCGTGCACCCCGAGCTCCGCGCGGTGCTGCTCGGCGCGCTGCAGCGCGCGTCGCGGGAGTCGTCGCCGCTCGTGCTGAAGGGCGTGCACCTCACGCCCGACGACGACGCCCTCTACAACGTCTCGATTGAGCGGGTGGGCGACCCGTCGGGCAGCGGCGCGAGCCTGCTCGTCACCTTCGAAGCCACCGACGGCGTGTCGGTGCGGCAGCCGAAGGCCGCGCGCGAGATTGACCTCGGCGAGGTCTCGCGCGAGCAGATGGCGGGCCTCGAGCAAGAGCTCCTCTACACGAAGGAGAACCTGCAGGCCGCCATCGAGGAGCTCCAGACCAGCAACGAGGAGCTTCAGGCCTCGAACGAGGAGCTGCTCGCCTCGAACGAGGAGCTGCAGAGCACCAACGAAGAGCTCCAGAGCGTGAACGAGGAGCTTTACACGGTCAACGCGGAGTACCAGAGGAAGATCGCCGAGCTCACCGAGCTCACGAACGACATGGACAACCTCCTCGCGGCGACCGGGGTCGGCACGCTCTTTCTCGACAAGGAGCTCAAGATTCGCAAGTTCACCGTGCCCATCGCGGAGAGCTTCAACCTCTTGCCCCTCGACGTCGGCCGGTCGATTCGAGACCTTCCGCCATCAGCTCGGGCACGTGGGCCTCATCGACGACATCCGGCGCGTCGTGCAGACCGGAGATCGCGTCGAGCGCGAGGTGAAGGACCCGAAGGGGGCCACCTCGTTCCTCCGCGTCCTCCCGTACCGCGTGAAGGGCGCGGTGGAGGGCGCGGTCCTCACGCTCATCGACGTGAGCGGCTTGAAGGCGGCCGAGGACGCGCTCTTCCACGAGCGGTACCTCCTCAACAGCCTCGTCTCGACCATTCCCGACGCCATTTACTTCAAGGACGCGCGCGGCAAGTTCATTCGCGTGAACCGGGCGATGGCGCGCAGGCTCGGCCTCGAGGAGCCGGACCAGGTCGTCGGAAAGACGCCGCTCGAGCTCCCGAACCAGGCGGCGGCGCTCGCGTACCACCGCGAGGACGGGCCGGTGCTCGAGTCGGGCACGGCGCAGCACTACCGGCTCGAGAAGCGCGAGGGCGCCGACGGCGCGGTCGGCTGGGACCTCGTCGCGCGCCTGCCGCTCCGCGACCTGACGGGCGTGGTCGTGGGCATCATCGGCATCTTCCGCGACGTGACCGAGCAAAAGCGCGCGGAGGAGAAGATCCAGGAGGCGGTGCGGCGGCGCGACCAGTTCCTCGCGATGCTCTCGCACGAGCTCCGCAACCCGCTGGGCGTGGTGGTGAACGCGACCTCGCTGCTGAAAGAGGACGACGGCTCGTCGCGCGAGCGGCTGATGGGCGTGCTCGACCGGCAGACGAAGCAGATGGCGCGCCTCCTCGACGACCTGCTCGAGGTCACGCGCGTCACCGAGAACAAGATCGAGCTGCGGCGGGCGGTGATCGACCTTCGCGCCGTCGCGGGCGAGGCCGTCGAGTCGATGCGGTCGACGATGGAGGGCCGCTCGATCCGGCTCGAGGTCGAGATTGGCGACGAGCCGCTCTGGGTCGACGGCGACTCGACGCGCCTCCAGCAAATCCACCAGAACCTCCTCAGCAACGCCGCCAAGTACACGCCGCGGGGCGGCCACGTGACCCTCGTCGCGCGCCGCGAAGGCGGCGAGGCAGTCGTCCGCGTGCGCGACGACGGGGCGGGCATCGCGAAGGAGCTGCTCGAGTCGGTCTTCGACCTCTTCGTCCAGGCCGAGCGCACGCTCGACCGCTCCCAGGGCGGGCTGGGGGTGGGGCTGACGCTCGTGCGGCTGCTCGTGAAGATGCACGGGGGCACCGTCACGGCGTCGAGCGAGGGCGAGGGGAAGGGCGCGGAGCTCGTCGTGCGCCTGCCCCTCGCGGTCGCGCCGCCGCGCGCGCCGGGCCGGCCGCCGCCCGCGGCCTCCTCGGGGCCGTTCGCGCAGCAGAAGGGGCTGCGCCTCGCGAGCGGCGCGCGCATCGCCGTCATCGAGGACAACGCCGACAGCCGCGAGATGCTCTGCGAGATGCTCGCGATGGCCGGCTTCCACTGCGAGTCGGCCGACAACGGCCTCGACGGGGTCGAGCTCATCGATCGCATGAGCCCCGACGTCGCAATCGTCGACGTCGGCCTGCCGGGGCTCAACGGCCTCGAGCTCGCGGAGCGCGTGACGGCCAGCGGGCGCCACCCGAACATGCGCCTCATCGCGCTGACGGGCTACGGGCGCCGCGAAGACCGCCAGCAGGCGAGCGAGGCGGGCTTCCATGCGATGCTCGTGAAGCCGATCGACCCGCGGCGCCTCGTGCGCTTCCTGAAGGAAGACTCCGAGCTGCCGAAGGACGGGACCTGAGGGCCCGGGGAGCGCGTCCGACCGTCGGGCAAGGGCACCCGACTTCGCGGCAAGCGCGCTTCCTCGACGGCCGGGCAGGGCCGACCGCGCGGGGAGCGCGTCCGACCGTCGAGGAAGGGCACCCGACTTCGCGGCAAGCGCGCTTCCTCGACGGCCGGGGATGCCCGACCGCGCGGGGAACGCGTCCGACCGTCGAGGAAGGGCACCCGGCCGAGCCGGAAGCGCGCTTCCCCGAAGGTCGGGCATGCCTGGCCGCGCGGGGAGCGCGTCAGGCCGCGCGGGCCGGAAGGCGCGGCCGGTCGGAGACGGCGAGGCGCGTCGCGCCGGCCACCCCGAAGGGCAGCGCGAGCCACCCGACGACGGGGATCGCGAAGAACGCCGACGCGGCGAGGCCGAAGCCGAGCACGCCCCAGAAGTGCCCCAGGCACCACTGCGCGCGGTCGCGGGTGGGCATACCGGTGAGCGGGTAGTCGAGCAGGTCCCACGCGAGGAGGAGCGCCGCGACGACGACGTCGAGCGGCGCGGTCGCGATGGCCGCGGGCGGAAAGAGCCAGCCGACGATGGCGAGCCCGCCGAGCGCGGGGATGCCGACGCCCAGCGCGAGGAGGTTCGCGACGAGCGACTGCCGCACCGAGGGCAGGCCCGACGCCGACGCCACCGGGAGGTCGTCGCCGCCCAGGGCGCGGCGCTGCTCGACGACGATGCCTTCGAGCGCCCACCCCGAGAGCGGGCGCGCCAGCGCGAGCGCCACCACGACGGAGCCGACGACGATCGAGCCCACGAGGATGAGCGCGACCACCTTCTCGCCCACGCCTTCGCCCAGGGAGTGATGCGCCCACGGGAGCGCGAAGCGGATGCCCGACGCGGCGAGCGCGATCGTGATGAGGAGCGCGATGAGCGCCGGCACGCTGGCGCGCCACCAGACGCGCCGCGTCGCGAAGACGAAGCGCACGCCCGCGAGGAACGCGCCGATGCCGGCGAAGAAGCGCATGGACCCGCGTCCAAGCGTGCGACTCGGCCGCGATCCCGTCAACGTCTGCCGGGCGCGCGGCGGGCCGGATCGGAAGATGCACTTGCAAGCGCGACCGCGGCGCCCCGGGAGACGGGGCCGCGCCCACGAAAGCGGTAAAGCGAAAGGGACACGGCGATGCCTCGAGCGGTGCGCTTCGACCGATATGGCGACATCGATGTGCTCAACGTCGTGCAGGTGGGGCTCCCGCGCCCGGGGCCGGGGGAGGTGCTCGTGCACGTGAAGACCGCGGGGATCAACCCGGGAGAGGCGTCGATTCGCAAGGGCCTCCTCCACCAGCGCTGGCCGGCGACGTTCCCGTCCGGCCAGGGCAGCGACTTCGCGGGGGTGGTGGCCGAGCTCGGGGGCGGCGTGAAGGGCTTCTCCGTCGGCGACGAGGTGATTGGCTTCACCAACGATCGGTCGAGCCAGGCCGAGTACGCAATCGCGCCCGCGGAGCACCTCGTGCCGCGGCCTCCGCGCGTGTCGTGGGACGCGGCGGGGGCGCTCTTCGTGGCGGGGACGTCGGCGTATGCGGCGGTGCGCGCGGTCGAGCTTGCGCGCGGGGAGACGCTGGTCGTCTCGGGCGCGGCGGGCGGCGTGGGGTCAATCGCGGTGCAGCTCGGGGCGCACGCGGGCGCGAAGGTCATCGGCCTCGCGAGCCCCGCGAACCACCCCTGGCTGCGCGCGCACGGCGTGACGCCCGTCGCCTACGGAGACGGGGTGGCGGACCGCATTCGCGCCGTCTCGGGCGGGGAAATCGACGCGTTCATCGACACGTACGGGCCGCCCTACGTCGAGCTGGCGCTCGAGCTCGGGGTCGACCCGAGGCGCGTGGACACCCTCATGGACTTCGAAGCCGCGAAGAAGTACGGCGCCAAGACCGCCGGCGACCACGACGCCGCGAGCGCCGACGTGCTCGCGGAGCTCGCGCGGCTCGTGGAGCGCGGCGCCCTCGAGATTCCCATCGCGAAGGTCTTCCCCCTCGACGAGGTGCGGGAGGCATACCGGGACCTCGAGCGGCACCACACGCACGGGAAAATCGTCCTGCAGATATGACCGCAAGAGGCCGGCGCGCAGGCCGCCACACATCCGCCTCTACGGCTCGTGTCGCGACGCCACCCGCTCGTAGCAGGGCGTGGCCCCGTTCGTCGGGAATGGACCCCTCGGAAACGTATGTTTTCCGCTAGTTTACAGGTCCTTCCAACGTCACCGCGTATCGAATTTGGCACATAGCGTTCACGTCAGCGGGCGGACCGGTCCGTAGAGTCGCGGCTCTTCGTCGGAGGTCTGTAACAATGCTGAAGCGCATCGGTTTGACGTGCCTCATCGGGGCGACCATGGTCGCGGGAGCGGCCGTGTCCGCGGGCGGCTGCTCAGGGGACAAGGGCGATCAGGGCGCCGCCGGTGAAAACGGCGAAGCAGGCGCGCCGGGTCAGAACGGTCAGAACGGCCAGAACGGCGAAGCCGGCCCGCCGGGCCCGCCGGGCCCGCCCGGCTCGAGCGCGGACGGCGGCATCGTCGTCTCCGATCCGGCGCAGGCCTTCGCGACGACCACGCCCATCAAGCACGTCGTCGTCATCTTCGGCGAGAACATCTCCTTCGATCACTACTTCGGCACCTACCCCAACGCGGCCAACTGCCGCCGGCGAGGTCCCGTTCACCGCCGCCGCCGGCACGCCGCAGCCGAACAACCTCAAGGTGCAGCTCGACCCGAACAACGGCTTCAACGCCGCCGACGCGACACCGACTCACCGTCACGAACCCCAACGCGGAAACGCCGCCAACGGCTCGGCCCAGGCCGCCCAATCCCTTCCGCCTCTCGCGCATCCCAGGCCGTCACCGCCGACCAGAATCACGGCTACGGGCCCGAGCAGTAGGCCTACGACGACGGCAGCATCGACCTCTTCCCGCACTCGACCGGTACGGCCTTCAGCGCGAGCGAGGCGGCCGCCATCACCGGACCCGGCCGGCGATCACCACCACGGCCGCTCACCATGGGCTACTTCGACGGCAACACCGTCACCGGCTGTGGAACTACGCCCAGCACTACTCGCTCAACGACCACTCCTTCGGCACCACCTTCGGTGCCTCCACCCCGGCGCGATCAACCTCATCTCCGGCCAGACCAACGGCGTCACCTCCACTGACCATCGGCGCACCGGCGCCCTCGTCGCCGACGGCAACGGCGGCTACACCGACTATCGGCGACGCCGACCCCGCCGGCGACGTCTGCTCCAGCACCAGCACGAGCATCCAGTATCGACCGGCAAGAACATCGGCGACCTGCTCAACGCCGCAGACATCACCTGGGGCTGGTTCCAGGGCGGCTTCGACCTCACGGCGTCACCAACCCCAACGGCACCACCGGCTGCGCCCGCGCGTCACCACCGCCGTGCCACGTCACCGCCGTCACCGAGGCCGACTACATCCAGCACCACCAGCCCTTCCAGTACTACGCCAGCACCGCAACCCGAACCACACCCGCCCGGCATCGGTCGCCGTCATCGGTTCACCAGAGGCCGATACCGGACGACCAGGCACCCGGCCAACCACCAGTACGACACCCACGACTTCTACGACGCCCTCGACGCCGGCAACTTCCCCGCCGTCAGCTTCCTCAAGGCCCCCGCGCTACCAGGACGGCACGCCGGCTACTCCGACCCCATCGACGAGCAGACCTTCGTCGTCAGCCGAGATCAACGCCATCGCAGAACTCGCCCCTTCTGGTCCAGCACCGCCATCATCATCGCCTACGACGACTCCGACGGCTGGTACGACACCACGCCTCAGTCTGAACTCTCGTCCACCGGCTCGACATGCTGAACGGCGCCGAGCCTCTGCAACTCGGCGTGCAACGGGCAAGCCTCCGCGACCGCGCCGACCCCGGGCCGTCACTCTCGGCGGCACCACCCCGGCGTGCAGGGCCGCTGCGGCTTCGGTCCGCGTCTGCCCCTGCTCGTCATCTCCCCCTGGGCCAAGGCCAACTACATCGACACACCGTCACCGACCAGAGCTCCATCACTCGCTTCATCGAGGACGTCTTCCTCCCAGCAGCACCGGCATCACCGCCTCGGCGGCGGCTCCTACGACGCCGAAGCCGGCACCCTCGACAACATGTTCAACTTCTGCAACGCGGCCGCTCCGTCCCAGCCCCAACAACCTGCAGCTGAATCCCAGCACCGGCAGGTCGTCAGCAGCACCTCGCCCGCGTCACCCCAGCCACCACCGCGCAGTAATCCGCACGTTCACAGAACCGTCACATAACCGCTTTATCCTGAAAGGCACGCACTCCAGACGTACGGCGTCGCGTGCGCTTCTGCCTTCCCAGACCCTCGTCCCTGGCCGCCATCCTTGTGCCGATCGTTTGTCCTCACGAGCTGCTCCGGCAACAAGCCGCCGCCGGCCTCGGCGCCGCCCGCGTCGCGCGCCGCCGACGGCGGCGTCTGCCCGGGCAAGACGACGGTGCCCGCGGCCACCCAGCCAGGTTCCGCCGCTTGCTCGACCCCGCGAAGCTCGCGCGCTTCGTCGACCCGCTCCCATCCCGCCGGTGCTCCGGTCCACGGAGACGCGGCCCGACCCCGACAATCCCGCCCGCCAACTCCGGCCTGAGTTACCGCGTGGCATGCGCGAGATCCGACGCCAAGCCTCCACCGCGATCTCCCGCCGACGCGCGCTGGATCTACTACGACTCGCCGCTCGCCAGGCGACCCACCCCGCTCGCCCCGACTCATCGAGCCCGCGCCGGCCAGCCGCTCGAGGTCGAGTGGGTCAACACCCTCCCCACCCAGCACTTCCTGCCGATCGACCACACCCTCCACGGCGGCGGCCACGAAGTCCCCGAGGTCCGCGCCGTGGTCCACCTCCACGGGGCGAAGGCGCCCACCAGAGAACGACGGCTATCCCGAAGACTGGTTCCGCCCGGGCGCTCGCACGTGAGCCACTACCCCAAGCGGCAAGACGCCGCGATGCTCTGGTACCACGACCACGCGATGGGCATCGAGCGGCTCAACATCTACGCGGGCCTCTTCGGCGCCTTCTTCTGCGCGACGGCGCCGAGAAGATGCTCGGGCTTCCGACCGGCAAGTACGAGGTGCCCCTCGTCCTTTGCGATCGCGACTCCTCGACGCGGACGGGCAGCTCTTCTATCCCTTCTCCGGTCATGCCCGATCACCCCTGGGTCTCGGAGGTCGCGGGCAACGGGTGCTCCCAACGGCAAGTTCCGTCCCTTCCTCGACGTCGAGCCTCGGCTCTATCGCTTCCGCGTCCTCAACGCGTCGAACTGCCACTCTCACCCTCTCGCTTACGGACGGCGAGCCCTTCCACGTGGTGGGCACCGACCAGGGGCTCCTCGAGAAGCCCGTCCCGGTGACGAAGCTCGACCTCGCGCCCGCCGAGCGGGTCGACCTCGTCGTCGACTTCCGCTCGGCCGCGGGCAGGGAGGTCGTGCTCAAGAGCGTGATCTTCGACCTCGTGCAGTTCCGGGTGGCGGGCGGTTCACCCTCGCCAGCGATCGCGCTGCCCGCCGAGCTCCGGCCCGTCGCACGCACGGCGCCCTCGTCGGCGACGATGAAGCGGCTTCTCACCCTCGGCGACCGCCACGACCCCAAGACCGGCACGATGGTCATGCTCCTCGGCTGGAAGCGGTGGAAGGATCCCGTGACGGAGCAGCCCGAGCTCGGCTCGACCGAGACCTGGACCCTGATGAACCTCGCGGACGAGATGCACCCCATCCACCTCCACGGGGTGCGCTTCCAGATCCTCGATCGCCAGGGCTTCGACGCCGAGACGGCGCTGCGCACGGGGAAGGTGATCCCGAATGGCGCGGCCTTCGCGCCCAGCCCCTGGGAGGATGGCTGGAAGGACACGGTCCAGGTGCCGCCCGGCACGCTCACGCGCATCATCGTCCGCTTCGACGGCTACAAGGGCCGGTACGTGTGGCACTGCCACGTGCTCGAGCACGCGGCGAACGAGATGATGCGCCCCTTCGAGGTCGTCGAGCCAGGCAAGGGCGGAGCGAGCCGCGAGGGCTGAAGCCCGTCACGCGGGCAGCGTGTAGCGCTCCTCGATCGCCGCGCGGATGCGCGAGCGGGTCTCGGCCGGCCCGAGCGCCCGGTCGTGCTCGACCGTCGCCGTGTCGTCGGCGAGGGCCTCGTCCTTGATGGCCTCGCGAAACCACCGCGAGTAGTCGCCCGCGCGGAGGTGATGCTCCCAGGTGTCGTCGTCGACGCCGGCGCCAATCTGCACGAAGAGCACGAGGTTCTGCGCCCGGAGGTGCAGCGCGCCGCGCGGGCCGCGGAAGTAGAAGCTCTTGTCTTCGCCGACGTCGCCGCGCGCGTACTTGCGCTTGTGGCGCAGGTGATGGTGCTTCGGCGGCGGGATCTCCACCGCGACCGCGCGGCGCCGCCCGACCTCCCAGAGGACGGGGCCGTCCTTCAGCGGCGGGACCTCCGGCGCCTTTTGCCCGACCGCCGCGGCGAACGCGCCGAGCGTCTCGCGCGCCTGGCGCGCCGTGCAGATGACGAGGTTCACGCTCGAGAGCGCCTGGGGCGACATGCTGCTCGGGTCGACGGTCACGAAGAGCAGGCCCGCCGCGGGTCGCGGCAGCGGGGTCGCCGACGCGTCGCGCGCCGCGGGCAGGAGGTGGTGGGCCTCGTCGACCATGACCCAGTGCGGGCGCCCGGTCTGCTGGCGCAGGTCTTCGATGCGCGCGCGCATCGCGCCGAACCAGCGCGGCCGCTCGGCGAGGGGCACGGCGAGGAGCGTCGCCACGATCGACCGCGACGGGTCCTCGAGGAGGGCCACGACCTCGTCGACCGTGGGCGGGCGCTCCATCGTCCCGACGCCCGCGAGGAGCGCGCGCGGCTCGTGGTCGCCCTCGGGGTCGATGACGCAGAGCTGGTACTGCTCCTCGAGGAGGCGCTCGAGGAGCGAGACCGCAATCGTCGACTTGCCGCTGCCCGACGGCCCGGCGACGAGCACGCAGCTCTCGTAGGCATCGAGCCGCACCTCCTGCTTGCCATCGAGCGTGTGGCCCACGCGGAGCATGCGGTCCTCGCGGCCCGGCAGGCTCTGGAGGTCGTCGGCGAGCACGCGATCGAGGAGCTCCACGACCCCCGCGCTCTCGGCCGACGGGGTCACCCAGTCGCACCGCTCCTTGAGCGACGGGAGGGCGTTCGAGACGCCGATGGCGCACTCGCAGAACGAGAGGAAGGCGTGGTCGTTCTCGGCGTCGCCGACGCCCACGACGTTGTGCGCCGAGAGGCGCATCCCCTCGAGCGCCTCGGCGAGGCCCGTGCGCTTCGTGGTGCCCGCGGGCAGCACCATCACGGCGCCCTTGTTGAACTCCACGTGGAGCTCGAGACCGAGCTCCTTGATGGCCTCGAGCACCGCGGCCTGATGCGGCTCGCTCGTCGCCACGATGACCTTCCCCGACTCGGCCGGCACGCCCTTTCGCCGGAGGGCTTCGGTGAAGGACGGCGGAGGCGGCTCGCCGAGGAGGCGAAGCTCGCGCGTCGCCGGCACGTAGAGCACCGCGCCGTTCTCCGCGACCACGCGATCGAAGAATCGAAGGGTCGCCGAAGACGCGCTCGAGGTCCTCGAGGATGCGCCCCGTGACGAGGACGAGCTTTCGCCCGCTGTCGCGGAATCGCTCGAGCGCCTTCCTCGTCGTGTCGTCGACGCGGCCCCCCGTCGCGAGGGTTCCGTCGTAGTCCGTCGCGAGCGCGAAATATCTCATGCCGGGGGCCCTCGTTTGCGGGTGCGGCCCGCTGCACCGCCGCACAAGCAGAGGTCGTGCCTGGGGCCGAATGCCACTGTGCATGGATTGGTTGGCGGGTGTACGTTCGGCGGTTGATGCGGGGTCCATCCACGGGTGCGACCGAGCTCCGCCGGGGTTGGCTGTACTCCGCAGCCCTGGCCCTCCTCGGGGTCGTGGCGCTCGGCGCGCTGAGCGCGGGCGCCTACGTCTCGGCGCTCCGCTGGGTCGATCACACGATCGAGGTGCGCGATCGCTCGTACGAGTGGGGCGGTGCGCTCCGCGACGCCGAGGTGAGCGCGCACGCCTTCGTGACCGGCGACCGCGACGTGTCGCTCCAGGCGTTCGAGGCGGCGCTCCACGTGGCGCGCGAGCGCGGCGACGCCGTCCGGCTCCTCATCCTGGGCGACGAGGTGCAGGAGCGGAACGTCGACGCGTGCCGCCGCGACGCCGAGGGGCTCGCCGACCGGCTGAACGAGGTGGTCGCCCTGACGGCGGACGGCCACCGGGGCGAGGCGCGCGACCACATGCTCGACGCGATCGGCGCCGGGGAGTTCGAGGCCGTGCGCCAGGACCTCCGCCTGATCCGCGAGGAGGAGGACCGGCTCCTCGTCGAGCGCCGCGCGGCCGCGACCCTCCGCGGCTGGTTCGCGCTCGGCGCCGCCGCGATGCTCGTGCTCACGGCCGCGAGCCTCTGGTGGACGGCGTACCGGCGAGACGAGACCAACCGGGCCCTCTCGGCCGCCCGCGCCGAAGAGGCGCGCGCGCGGCTCGAGGCGCTCGCCCGGCTCTCGGCGGCCCTGTCGGAGGCGCGCACGCCGAAGCAGGTCGCCGAGGTGGTCGTCGAGCTCGGGACGGCCGCGACGGGCGCCGACACCTGCACCTTCTACGCGCTCGACGAGGCGGGCGAGGGGCTCGACCTCCTCGCCGACCGCGGTGTCGCCCCGGAGATCGTCGAGCTTTTGCGGCGCATCACCGCCACGACGGGCAACCCCGAGACGTTCGCGACGGTGAAGGCGCGCACCGCGACGTGGGCGGAGAGCGAGGAGGAGTACGCGGCCCTCCAGCCCAATCTCGCCTCGAGGAAGGAGCACCGCGCGCGCTCGTTCTGGAGCGTGCCGCTCGTCGCGGAGGACCGCCCGGTCGGCCTCCTCGGCGCGGGCTATTACGCGCCGAGGCGCTTCTCGGAGTCGGAGCGGGAGTTCATCCGCACGGTCGCCGACCAGTGCGGGCAGGCCCTCGTGCGGGCGACGCGCATGCAGCGCGAGGACGAGGCGCGGCAGTGGCTGGCCGCGGCGCGCGCCCGGAGCGAGTTCCTCGCGCGGGCGGGTGAGGCGCTCGCGGGCACGCTCGACGAGGAGGCCACGCTCGCCACCGTCGCGCAGCTCGCGGTGCCGGCCATCGCCGACTGGTGCGCGGTGTCGCTCGTCCCGCCGCGGGGCGGCCCGGCGCGGCAGGTCGCGATCGCGCACGTCGACCCGGACAAGGTGGCCTTCGCGCGGGCGATCGGCGAGCGCTACCCGGTCGACCCGGCCGCGCCGTCGGGCCTCCCGGAGGTGATCCGCTCCGGCAAGTCGCAGCTCCACACCGACGTCTCCCAGGAGCGGCTCGAGGCGGTCGCGCGCGACGCCGAGCACCTGGGGCTCCTGCGCGAGCTCCGCCTCTCGTCGGCGATCCTCGTGCCGCTCCGCGTCCGCGGTCGTACGTCCGGCGCGATCACGTTCGCCCAAGCCGAGTCCGGCCGCCGCTACACGGAGGAGGACCTCGCGTTCGCCGAGGACTTCGCGCGGCGCGCGGCGATGGCGATCGAGAACGCGCTGGCCCACAAGGAGGCCGAGGAGGCGCGAAAGAAGGAGCGCTGGCTGCGCGGCGAGGCGGAGCTCGCGAGCCAGGCGAAGGACGACTTCCTCGCGACGGTCTCGCACGAGCTGCGCACGCCCCTGAACGCGATCCTGAGCTGGGCGGTCATGCTGCGCGCGCGAAACCCGCCGGAGAGCACGGAGCGCGGCCTCGGCATCATCGAGCGCAACGCGCGCACGCAGGCCAAGCTGATCGAGGACATCCTCGACATCTCCGGCATCATCAGCGGCAAGCTGGCGCTGCACCTCACGCCGACGAACATCGCGGTGGCGGTGGCCGCCGCGATCGAGACGGTGACGCCGGCCGCGACCGCGAAGGACATCGCGGTCGCGGCGGAGCTGGGCGAAGAGGGGCTGACCATCGCCGCGGACGCCGACCGCTTCCAGCAGATCGTCTGGAACCTGCTCTCGAACGCGGTGAAGTTCACGCCGAAGGGTGGCCGCGTCGCGGTGCAGGTGCGGCGCGAGGGGTCCGACGTGTTCCTGCGCGTGTCGGACAACGGCGACGGCATCCCGAGCGCCATGCTTCCGTTCATCTTCGAGCGCTTCCGGCAGGCCGACGCCTCGACGACGCGACGGTACGGCGGCCTCGGGCTCGGCCTCGCGATCGTGAAGCAGCTCGTGAACGCGCACGGCGGCTCGGTCCAGGCCGAGAGCGAAGGGGAGGGGAAGGGCGCGTCGTTCACCGTGCAGCTCCCCGCGCGATCGGTGGTCGCCGCGATCGACCGCTCGGCGCGCGCGTCGACGGCGGCCGACGGCGCCGGAGGGCGCGACGGGCCGCGCCTCGACGGCCTGCGCCTGCTCGTCATCGACGACGAGCCCGACGCGCGCGAGGTCGTCGGCGAGGTCCTGCGCGGGCGCGGCGCGGAGGTGGAGCTGGCCGCGTCGGCGGCCGAGGCCCTCGAGCGCTTCGCGGCGTCGAGGCCCGACGTCATCGTGAGCGACATCGGCATGCCCGGCGCCGACGGGTACTCGCTGATCCGGAAGATCCGCGCGCTGCCCCCCGACGCCGGCGGCCGCACGCCCGCCGTGGCGCTCACCGCGTACGCGCGCTCCGAGGACGCGCAGCGCGCGTTCGTCGCCGGCTTCCAGATGCACGTCGCGAAGCCGATCGAGCCCGCGCGCCTCGCGATCGCGGTCGCGAACGTCGGCGGTCTCGCGGACCGTCGCTGAAGGTCAGTGGCAATCTGCCACACGCGGCGCAAGTTGCCGCGGCGAGCTCATGTTGCCTATTCGTCGACAGCCCAGATCCGCTTTGGTAGGAGCCATTTCGGGGGTCTGAAAGGAGTCGGCGCACGACATGGACCTCCCGAGGGAAGCGGCGGAGCGACTCAGCCGCGAGGTCCTGATCGTCTGCGCGTTCGACGGGTCCTGCCTCTGGGCCGATGCGCGGGCCGGGCGCGCCTTCGGCGCCGCGCCGGGAGCGCGCGTCGACGCGTGGATCGACCCGGGGAGCCGCGGGAAGTTCGCCGCCCTCCTCGACAGGGTGCGCGGGGGCCCGGTGCGCGACTGGGAGCTGTGCTTCATCGCGCGCGGCGCACCCACCACCTACTCCTTCGACGCCGAGGTCACGGAGCGAGGCGTGCTGCTCGTGGGCACCACGGTGCCGTCCGCGCAGACCTCCGCGGTCGCGGCGTGCCAGGAGGCGATCGCCGAGCTCTCGGACATGCACCGCGATCAGTCCCGCCAGAAGAGCGAGCTCGAACAGGCCAATCGCCGGCTCTCCGACTCGAACCAGGGCCTCGTGAGCCTGCACGCGGAGCTCGACGAAAAGAACGACAGCCTGCGGCGATCGGCCGACGTGAAGGGCCGTCTGATCGCGAACGTGAGTCACGAGTTTCGGACGCCGATCAATTCCATTCTCGGGCTGGCACGTCTTCTGCTTGATCGCATGGACGGTGATCTCTCCGCGGAACAGGAGACGCAGGTCCAGTTCATTCGGACCAACGCCGAGACTCTGCGCGCCCTCATCGACGACATCCTCGATCTCTCCAAGATCGAGGCGGGCAAGGTCTCGCTGCGTCCTCGCACCTTTGCCGTGTCGGAGCTCATGGCCGGCCTCCGAGGGACGATGGCCGCCGTGCAGCGCGCGCCGGGCGTCGACCTCTTCGTCGAAGAGGCGAACGACCTGCCGCCGATGACGAGCGACGACGGAAAGATCGGGCAGATCCTGCGGAACCTCGTCTCGAACGCGCTCAAGTTCACCGACGAGGGCAGCGTGCGCGTCCTGGCGTCCGCGGGCGCCGGGGACCGGGTGGTCTTCCGCGTCGTCGACACGGGCATCGGGATTGCTCGAGCGGACCAGGAGCGGATCTTCGAGGAGTTCGCGCAGGTGGACACGGCAAGGCGAGTGAAGGGAACGGGGCTCGGGCTTTCGGTGTCCCGGCGGCTCGCGACGATGCTGGGCGGCGACCTGTCGGTCGAGAGCGCGCCCGGCCGCGGCTCCACCTTCGCGCTCTCGGTGCCGCGCGTGCACCTCGAGGCCTCGCAGATGGAGGCGCTCGTCGAGCGGAGCCGCGTGCTCGATCCGCGCCGCTCGCCCGTGCTCGTCGTGGAGGACGACCGGCAGACGATGTTCCTCTACGAGAGGTACCTCTCGCAGTCCGGGTTCCAGGTGATCCCGGCGCGCACGACCGACGAGGCGCGCACGGCCATGACGCGGGTCCGCCCGGCGGCAATCGTGCTCGACGTGATGCTCGAGACGGAGAGCAGCTGGCGCTTCCTCCGGGAGGTGAAGGAGAACCCCGAGACGAGCGAGATCCCGGTGATGGTCGTCACCGTGGTCGACAGCTCGCAGAAGGCGCGGGCGCTCGGCGCCGACGAGTTCTGGCTCAAGCCGATCGATCCCGAGCGCGTCCTCCGCAAGCTGACCGAGCTCGCGAAGCGAGGTCCGGTGGCCGTGCTCGTCGTCGACGACGACGAGAGCTCCCGGTACCTGATCCGGCGGCTCCTCGACGACACGCCCTTCGTCCTCCACGAGGCGGCCAACGCCGAGGAGGCCATCCGGCTCGCGCGCGAGAAGCTCCCCCAGGTCATCCTCCTCGACTTCATGCTCGGCGAGTCCACGGCCTTCGACGTCATCGACGAGCTGAAGGCGCACTCCAAGACGCGCGGCATCCCGATCATCATCCAGACGGCCAAGAACCTCGAGGCGGTCGAGCGCGAGCGGCTCGCCCGGGACGCGACGGCGATCCTCTCCAAGCAGAGCCTCTCGCGCGAGCTCGCCATCTCCCGCATCCGCGAGGCGCTCGAGAACGCGGGCGTCCGCGCCGGAGGCTCCCATGGAGGCTGAGGCGGTCGGCTACATTCGCGTGCTCAACGTCAACGACGACCCGAGCTCGCGGTACGTGGCGACGCGCGTCCTCCGGCGCGCGGGCTTCGAGGTCGTCGAGGCGGAGACGGGGCGCAGCGGCGTCGAGCTGGCGCGCGCGCACCGGCCGCAGGTGGCGGTGCTCGACGTCCGCCTGCCCGACATCTCGGGCCTCGACGTCTGCAAGACCCTCAAGTCGGACCCCTCGACGTCGTCCATCCTGGTCGTGCAGACGTCCGCGTCGTACGTGACGAGCGCGAACCGCGCCGAGGGCCTCACCGCGGGCGCCGACGCGTACCTGGCGCAGCCCTTCGAGGCCGAGGAGCTCGTGGCGACGATCCACTCGCTGCTCCGCGGGCGCCGGCTCGAGGTCGAGGCCCGCCGGAGGGCCGACGCCCTCACGGAGGCGGACCAGCGCAAGGACGAGTTCCTCGCGATGCTCGCCCACGAGCTCCGCAACCCTCTCAGCGCGATTGTCACCGCCGCGCGGATGCTCCAGGCCAACGACGGCCATCCGACCACGAAGCTGTCGGCGACGATCGAGCGGCAGGCGCACCACCTCTCGCGGCTGGTCGACGACCTGCTCGACATCTCGCGCATCACGCACGGCAAGATCCAGCTCAAGCGCGAGCCGCTCGACCTGAACGAGGCGGTCGGGCGCGCCGTGGAGACCTGCCGGCCGGGCGTCGAGCGAAAGCGCCAGACGCTCCGCGTCGCCCGGGGCCGCGAGGTCACCCGGGTCGACGCCGATCCCGTGCGCCTCGAGCAGATCCTCTGCAACCTGATCGGCAACGCCTCGAAGTACACGCCCGACGAGGGGATCATCGACGTCGAGATCGACCTCGTGATCCGGGACGGCAAGCCGCGCGGGCGGGTGGTCGTGACCGACAGCGGCATCGGGCTCTCCCCCGTCGACCGCGATCACATCTTCGATCTCTTCTACCAGGTCGACACCTCGGTCGCGCGCGCGCAGAGCGGCCTGGGCATCGGGCTGACGATGGCCAAGCGCCTCGTCGAGATGCACGAGGGGACGATCCACGTCGAGAGCGCGGGCCGCGGGAAGGGCGCGAAGTTCACCGTCGAGCTGCCCGAGAGCACGCCGGGGCCGGCCCTCGGCGCGGCGCCCGAGGCGCCCGCCGGGGATCTCCTGCAGGGGGCGCGCGTGCTCCTCGTCGACGACAACGCGGACGCGTGCGAGCTCCTCCAGCTTTGCCTGCAGGACGCCGGGTGCCTCGTCGAGACCGCGGGCGACGGGCGCGAGGCGCTCCGCGCGCTCGACCAGCGGACGTTCGACGTCGCGGTGCTCGACATCGGCCTGCCCGACCTCGACGGCTACCAGGTCGCGAGCACCGTCGTGGAGCAGTTCGGCGCGCAGCGCCCGAGGCTCGTCGCCCTGACGGGATACGGGCGCGCCGAGGATCGCGGGCGCGCGCTCGTCAGCGGCTTCGACGCCCACCTCGTGAAGCCGGTCGACCCGCGCCGCGTGACGAAGACGATCGACCAGCTTCTCCGGCAGGCGCGCGTGAGGCTCGGATGACCGACGCCGCGGCGATACGCGAGCGGTACGTGCGCGCGCAGCTCGAGGGGGACCGCGCGACCGCCCTCGCGCTCGTGGCCGAGGCGCTCGCGGGCGGCATCGACGTGCCGCGCGTGCACCTCGAGATCATCCAGGGGGCGCAGTACGAGATCGGCCGGCTCTGGGAGGCCAACGCGATCTCGATCGCGACCGAGCACCAGGCGACGGCGATCTCGCAGCTCGCGCTCGCGGCCGTGTACGCCCGGCTGCCGCGGGCGCCCTCGCGGGGCAAGCGCGTGCTCCTCGCGTGCGTCGAGGGAGAGCTCCACGACATGGGGGTGCGGGTCGCGGCCGACTTCCTCGAGATGGACGGCTTCGACGTGCGGATGCTCAGCGCCAACGTGCCCGCGCACCACCTCGCCTCGCGCGTCGAGGAGTGGCGGCCCGACCTGGTGGCCCTGTCGGCGACGATGACCTTCCACCTTGCCGCCATCGAGCGGGCGATCCGGGCGATACGGAGCACGTCGATCGGCCAGGTGCCCATCCTCGCGGGCGGCCGCGCGTTCGCGTGGGCCGACGGCGCGGCCTCCAGGCTCGACATCCAGGGCACCGGCATGGACGCGCACCAGCTGGTCGCGCTGGCGCGGCGGCTCACGACGCCGCGGGCGGCATGACGGGCGGCGCGGGCCCGAACGAGGACGGCGGGAGGGCCCTCGACGCCGCTCGCGCCGCCACGCGCGCCGCGCACGCGCGGCTCGACCGGCGCCTCCGGCTCGTGGGTCCCGGCCTGACACGCGCCCGCTACGCCGCGTACCTGCGCGAGCTCGCGCCGATGATCGAGGCCGCCGACGGGCTCCTCGCGGAGCCGCTGCGCGACGACGGCGCAGGCGTGGCGGGGCTCCTCCCCGACGCGCCCGCGCGCCGCAAGGCGGACGCGGTGCACGCGGACCTGGCGGAGCTCGAGGTCGTCGGGACCTACGCGCCCGCGCTCCTGCCCGCGGCGGACGACGCGGCGTCGCGATTCGGGGTGCTCTACGTGTTCGAGGGCGCGACGCTCGGCGGCGCGGTGCTCGCGCGCCGCCTCGAGGTCGCGCTCGGCCCGGTGCCGTCGCGGTACCTGCGCTGCTACGGGGAGCAGGCGCGCCCGATGTGGGCGGCGTTCTGCGACGCGATGGAGCGCGCGGCGCCGGGCGTCGCGGCGCGCGAGCGGCTCGCCCGCGCGGCGCTCGCGTCGTTCGAGATGGTCGAGCGCCGCCTCGCCCGTGGCGGGCTGCTCGCGCCGCCGTTTCCGGAGGGACCATGATCGCGTCGTCTTTCCCCGACCCTCTCGCCGACCGCCTCGAGGCCGCCGGGGCGGCGCTGGCGCGGCGCTGCATCGAGGCGATGTACGCCGATCCGTTCTGGCGGGCGCGCTTCGGCGACCGCGGGAGGATGCACTCGGACGAGGACAGTCGGTTTCACGTCCGGTACCTCGCGTCGTCGCTGCGCGCGAACGACCCGGGCATCTTCGAGCGCTACGCGGTCTGGCTCCGGGGCGTCCTCGCGTCGCGCGGGATGTGCTCGTGGCACCTCGCGGAGAGCTTCCGGCAGCTCGCCGCGGCCATGGCCGTCGAGGCGATCCCGGACCCCGCGCCGGCGATCGCGGTCCTCGGCGCGGGGGCGCGCGCGCTGGAGTACGACGCGGGGATCGCCGGAGACGTCGAGCGGGCGCGCCCGGCGGTGGTCGACCGCGTGCGCCGGGAGCTTCGCGACGAGGCCTACCGCGTCGAGGAGATCGTCTCGTTCCTCTGCGACGCGTTCGACCGCGGCGACATCGACTCGACCGCGGCCCACCTGGCGTTCCTCGACGGCACCCTGGCGTCGGGCGAGGACGAGCGCGCGTCGCTGCGAAGCACGGTCGACGCGATCGTGCGCGCGGTCGGCCACGAGATCGGGCCGGCCGCCGGCGCCCGCGCGCGGGACCTGCTCCGGCTCGCCTGGCCCGGGCGGAAAGGGCTCTAGTACCGCCTGCGCCAGACGACGTCGGCGATCGAGCTGCCGAGGTCTCCGAAGGTGGCCTGGAGCGACCAGTTGGCATGGAAGCGCCAGTCGATGGTGGCGTACGTCGTGTCGGGGTTCGTGCCCGGCGGCGGCGTGCCGAGGACGACCGCGAGCTCCAGCGAGATGTTGCGCGCGACCTGCACCTCGACCTCGGGGCGCGGGTTGGCCTGGGTCGTGTCGATCTTGGCGGTGATGTCGAGGCCCGTGAGCTTGTCGAGGCCCTTCGACAGGCCGCCGGCCGCGAAGCCGCCCACGGCGGTGCCGGCGGTCGTCGCCGCGTCGGGGCCCTCGGTCTGGTAAGGCGTCGACTCCGAGCCCTCGTCGGTCCCGAAGAGGAGCAGGGCGACGACCTCGTTCTGCGACCGCGGCGGCTCGGAGCGCAGGACGACCTTGCCCGTCTTCAGCGGTCCGACGTAGTCCGCGTACACGCGCGTCCCGTCCGGCGCGGGCCAGGCCGCCGTGACCTTGATCTCGGGGTTCGTGGGGTCGCCCGTGAAGGTGACCAGGCCGGACTCGACCTCGAAGGTCTTGCCCTGGACGGTGAGCTTGCCGCCGTGCAGCGTGATCTGCCCGGTCACCTCCGTCTTCGCGCCCAGCTTCGCCTGGAGCTTGCCGCCGAGGTCGACCCGGATGTCCGTGCCCCGGGCGATCGAGATGTCGCCGAGGGTGACGCCGATCGTCATCGTGTTTCCGCTCGGCAGGTCCTCGCCGCGGGCCTGCCGGACCTGGTGGCCGTCGAGCGGCAGGGTCACGAACCGGTCGGGCGTCACGTACACGCCGACGTGGTCGTGCTCGGGCGGCCCGGAGAGGTCCTGCGGGGTGTGCGTCGAGGCCTCGGGGAGCCGGACGCGCAGCATGGGGACGTCGACCGCGACGTCGACGGCGCGCCGATCGGCCGACGTCGTCATCTGGACGGCGACCTTGCCGTAGACCGACCCGAGATCCGAGCCCTCGACGTCGAGCGGCATCGCGTCCTTCTTGGCGATGTCGACGTCGACCTTCGCCTGCGTCAGCGCCGTGCCGTCGAGGTGCGCCGTGCCCTGCGCCGTCAACTTGCCCGCGGTGGCGGACGCCGAGACGTCGTGGAGGCGCAGGGTCCCGTCGGGCGAGAGGTCGAGCCGCGCCTTCACGGCGTGGAGCTCCTGCCCGAGCGCGATGAGCCCCACGACGCCGTCGGAGAGCGCCACGGTGCCGCTCATGTCCGGCTTTCGCTTCGGGGCGAGGTCGAGGTGCGCGTCGGCGTCGAGCTTTCCGTCCAGCGAATCGAGGCTCGACTGGAGGAACGGCGCGAGGAAGCCGATCCGCAGCGCGTGCGCCTTCAGCGTCGCCCGCGTCTCGGCGGCGGGATCGAGCGACGGCGCGACGTCCGCGCCCCAGCGAAGCCCCAGGTCGGCGTTCGCCTCCGCGGACCCCGACCCCTGGTCCACCCGCAGCGCTCCACGCGCCGCGTGCCCGTCGTAGTCGAGCTGCGCGTGGACCTTGCCGAACGGCTGCCGGCGCACGGCGAGATTGTCGACGTCGAGCTGCATCTTCGCGCGCGCGTCGCGGTGCAGCCCCGTGAGCTCGAAGGACCCGCTGGCCGTGCCGTGAACGCCCCGGTCCGTGAGGTTGGGCACGGCGCGGAGGGGGAAGGCGTCGAGCTTCGCGTGCGCCTCGGCGTCCCACGCCGGCGCGGCGTCCCCGAGGAACGCCTCGACCCTGGCGTTCAGGTGCGCGGCCGCGTCGAGGACCTCGTGGTCGCCGCCGCGCACCTTCACCGAGAGGTCGCCCGCGGCCCCGTCGTAGGTGGCGCGCAGGTCGGCGTCGAGCGGCGTCCCCGAGCGGCTGTTGATCTCCACGCCGCGCGCCTGGCCCTGCAAGGTGACGTGCGGCGTCAGGGCGGGGCCCTGGACGGACATCGTGAACTGCGCGTCGCCGCTCGCGCCGTCGAAGCGCAGGGCGTCCGGCATCTGCTCGAGCCGGCGCGACGGCATCGCGACGGTCGCGGTGAAGGGCACGCGCATGGCCTGTCGGACCAGCGCCGCGCCGGCTCCGGCGAGCTGCGCGTACGGCACCGCGTCGCTCGAGGCGTCGAGCGAGAGCACCGTCCCGCGCGCGTCGACGAGCCTGGCGCCGATCTTCGCGGTCCCGTGGGGGCCGTCGGCGGCCACGTCGAGGGCGACGTCGATGCCGGCCGCCGTGCGGGCGGGGGTCGCGACGACGACCGTGTGGATCTTCGCGACCGCGTCCGGCGCGCTCCGCGTCTCGGTCCGCAGGCCCTGGGTGCGCAGCGCGACCGTCACGTCCGGGAGCGCGTCCGAGCCCGGGGCGCGCGTGACGTGGCCGTCGAGCGAGAGCTGGCCGGCGAGGCCGCCGACGGGCACGGTGTTCGGCGGGAGGAGCGCGAGGGCCCGGGCGAGGTCGATCTGGCTGCGGACCGTGAGCTCGCCCCAGGCGCGGCGCCACGAGGCCTCCTCGAGCGGCGCGTCGCCGCCGAGCGTCACGCGCACCGGGTCCGCGTCGAGCGATCCGACGCCGGCGGCGCGCAGGTGAGCCGTGGCCTTCACGTCGCGACCCTTCATCTGCGTGTCGAAGTGGCCGGTGAGCCCGTCGATGTGCCAGAAGCACGCGTCGCTCAGGTCGAACACCGCCGAGCCCGAGATGGACCGGGGGCGCGCCGCCAGGTCGACGACGTATCCCACGCGTCCCCGGCGCAGCGTCTTCTCGAGGCCGAGGACGCTCCCCAGGGTGCCGAGGTCGACTCCGTTCGAGTCGCCCTGCACGGTGAGCGTCCCGGGGCGCATGTGGATCGTCGCGCGCGCGGGCGCGCCGGCCCCCGTCAAGACGAGCCCCTCGACGTCGAGGTCGGGCCCCGCGGAGACCACGCGATCGACGTGGGCGTGGACGGCCTGCTCGTCGCGCCACACGTCGACCTCGGGCGACTCGACGCGCAGCCCGGCCGTCCGGTCGAGGGTCGCGCGGGCGTGCACGCTGCTGGTCGCGCCTTCGCCGGTCATCGCCAGCGTCACGTCGCTGCGGGACAGGCGCCCGTCGAGCGTCGCGGCCACGCTCCGGAACGCGTAGCCGGCGGCGTGGAAGTGCGTCGCGTCGAGGCGCGCCTGCACGCGCGGGTCGCTCGCCGGGCCGCGGGCGGTCGCGTCGAGCGCCGCCGTGTCGAGGCGCAGCCCCGAGCGATCGAGCTTCTCGAGGACCAGCCGGGCCTCGGCGTCGAGGGGCGCCGCCTCTCCGTGCCCCATGAGGCCCTTCGCCTCGAAGGTGGCGCGGCCGCCGCCGATGTTCGGGGGCAGCTCGAAGGTGTTCGTCGCGAGGTCCGCGCGCGTGCCGGCGGCCGTCTGCGCGAAGGTCCCGCGGAGCGCGACGTCGGGGACCTCTTGCTCGGCGATCGCGCCGTGCGCGACCGCGAGCGCGTATTTGCCGGACCAGAGGCCTTGCTCCTCGTGCGCGCTGATGTCCACCGCGGCGCCGAGGTCCGAGGCGGGGGCGCCCGGCGCGAGCGCGTGCAGGTCCACGTCCTCGAGGTCGACGTGCGCGCTCGCGGCGAGGGCGGTCGCGGCCGGCGCGGCGCCCGGCGCCGGAGAGGTCGGCCCCTGCGTGTTCGCCGCCGCCCCGCCGGGCAGGGGCGCGGCCCCCTGCGCGGGGGGCGTCGCGGCGGTAGGCACCGAGACGGTCGCCCGCGCGCGCACCTTCGCCGGGCCGCTACGCGCGTCGAGCGCGACCGCGATCGCGGCCATCGGCCCGTGCGCGTCGAGGTGCAGGCTCACCGGGTGCGCAGGACGGAGCGCGGCGACGAGCGCGTGCAGCCGGTCGGACGCCGCCTCGGGCACGTCGACCGTCGCGTCCACGCGGTCGCCCGCCATCGCGCCCTCCGCGGTCAACGGGATCTGCGCGATGAACCCCGCGAACGACGCCCGCACGTCCATCGCGCCGCCGGTCTTCGAGGGCATCGCGGAGATTGGCCTCGATGCGCCCGCGCGCGTCCGCGCCGTCGGGCATGCCGCGCGTCACGAGCTGCACCCGCTGCACGTCGAGGGTCATTCCGTTCGGCGGCACGACCACCGCGCCGAGGAGCTCGTCGAGGTCCGCGTCGACCGGCGGCGCGCCTGCCGGCGTCCCGTGGACCCACGCGTGGTGGACCGCGACGTGCGGGAACGACAGGCGGAGCGGGCGGGCCGAGGGGTTCGGCGGGCTCGGGGGCGTGTTCGGCGGCGGCCGGAACGCCGACGCGATCTTGAGCGCCCCGTCGGGCCCGGTGTCCACGACCGCCTCGAGCGACTTCACGTCGATGTCGAAGGCCTCGATCCGGAGCTCGCCCTTGCCCAGGAACGACTTCAAGAGCGCGATCGGCGCGATGCGCACCCCGGCCCCGCTCACGCGCAAGACGACCTCGCCGTCGGGCGCCTCGATGCGCGCCCGTACGCCGCCGACGCCGCCCAGGTTCAGCCAGTCGGCGCCCTCGACGACGACGTGCCCCGCGAAGCTCGTCGCGAGCGCTGCGTCGAGCTCCTTCACGGCCAGCCGCCGTCCCCAGGGCGTGTCGAGCGCCAGCAAGGCCGCCACGACGAGCGCGAAGGCGCCCGCCACGAGCCACGCCACGCCGAGCGATAGCACCCGCAAGACTCGCGGAAGCCGCCGGCGCGGCTTGCCGGGCGCCGGGGTGGGAGGGGTCGAGTCCATGCTCAGTATGCTTCTCCGATGCCGATCGCGATCGCGATCGGAACGCCCGCGATCCTCGGCTGGTAGCCGTTCGACGCGTCGTGCTGATAGGCCTCCTGCTCGTCCTTGAAGCCGAGGACCTGGAGGGGCTGGATGCGGTAGCCGATGTCGAGGCGAATCGGCCCGACGGGCGTGTCGTACCGTGCGCCGACGCCACACGACAGGTGCAGGTGGTCGAAGCGCAGCGCCTGCCCTTGCGTGATGGGGTGAGGCGAGACGTCGCCCATGTCGCAAAACGTCGCCGCGCTGATCGGGCCGTGGATGTCGAAGCGCACCTCGTTCGAGAGCTCCCAGAGCGTGAAGCCGCCGATGGGGACCGAGCACAGGTCGGGGTTCGGGACGGCGTAGTTGTTCTGCGCCGTGGGCGGGTTGCAGCTGTTCATCACCTGCTGCGACGCCGTCGACGGGTTGAGGAACGGCACGATGCCGTGCGGCGACACGCCGCGAATCGGGAACCCGCGGTTCGACGAGGGGCCGCCGGAGAAGAACCCGCGGAAGAGCACCGTCTCGATGTCGCTCACGCGGGCGGCCCGGTTCCCCGCGGTGACGGCGTCGTCGAGCTGGTCTTCGACGACCTGCCCGTAGTTCTGCGGGAACAGCATGCCGATCGACGCGCGCGTGGCGAAGGTGACCTTCTTCGTCAGCGGCACGTAGGTGCGCACCTCGGGCTGGATCTTGAAGTCGTGCACCTCGCTCCCGAAGAACCCTGCGGCCCACTCGACGGTGTTCGCGAGGTAGATGCCCTTGTGCGGGTGGTCGTGGTCGTCCCGCAGGTCGAGGCGCGTGACGAGCTCCGGGTAGAGGATGACGAGCGTCGACAGGTCCGGATCGAGCGCGTCCTTGTAGGCGAAGGGGTCCTCGATCTGGGCGTCGAAGCTCAGGCTCACGTAGAGCCTCTTGAAGAATGTCCTGTCGACGCCGACGGCGCCCTTCCCCTCGCGGTACCCCACGACGGGATCGGTCGGCGCGGGGTTCGTCTGCACGAGAAGCGGGAAGACGTTGAACTCGGGCCGGATGAACCCCTCGGTGCGCGCCTCGATGAAGCCCGGCTGCTTGAACTCCATGTGGAGCTTCTCTTCGGGGAAGAAGTGGTCGGGCGCGGCGAAGTTGTCGACGCGGGTCGGGTAGAGGACGACGCCCGGCTGGAAGTTGATCGAGAAGTCGCGCACGCCGCCGAAGAAGTTGTGGTTCTCCCAGCCGACGAGGCCGTGCAGCTCGGTCTTGATCTCGTCGAACTCGAGGCCCCCGCCCAGGCTCAGCTCCCGCAGCCGGCTCGGCTCCACGTGCACGTGGAGCGGCACGACGCGCGTCTCGGGGTGCGACAGGTCGGGGGTGATCGTGACCGACGCGAAGACCTCGAGGTCGAGGAGCGCCTGGATGGAGGAGTCGATCTCGGCGGTCGAGTAGGCCTGGCCGTCCTCCAGGTCGATCGCGCGCCG
Organism: uncultured delta proteobacterium; assembly: GCA_963797395.1. Classification (GTDB taxonomy): domain Bacteria; phylum Myxococcota_A; class Polyangia; order Polyangiales; family Polyangiaceae; genus Palsa-1150. Next base: position 232,861 of record CAWCPA010000003.1, on the reverse strand, counting down.
CACGGCCGACTCGGGGAGCTCCTGGCGGCGCGGGCCCGGGCCGTCGGGGTCGAGGCCGTCGATGGTGATCGCCCCGAACCGCGCGGTCGCGCCGGGCACGACCGCGAGCTTGGTGTTCGCGATGTGGCGCACGATGTCCACGTACGTGTCACGCGTGACGGTCGCGTACGCGTACCCCAGGTCCGTGAGCGCCTTGCGGGAGTCGGTCTCGCACTTGTCGCCCGCCGCCTCCTCGAACGGTTTGCGGGCCGGCAGCGCGAGCCGGGCCGCGGCGCGAACGGCCTCGGCCGCGGCGGGGGGCAGGCCCGCCAGGCCCTCGATCTCGATGTCGCCGTTCACGGTCGGCGGCCCCTCCTCGACGACCACCTCGACGCGAACATGCCCCGCGCCCGTGGCGAGGACGCGCCCCGCCCGGGCGTGCGCCGAGTAGTAGCCCTTCGCGTGATAGAGCCGCTCGACGCGCGCGAGGTCGCGCTGCAGGGTCGCCCGGTCGTAGACGGTGTAGTCGTAGACGAGGCCCTGGAAGATCCCGAGGAACCTCGGGCTCGACTCGGTGGACATCGCTCCTTCCACGTCCGAACCGCCGACGCGGTGCGCTCCGAGCACGGTCACGTCGTCGACGGCCGACCGGCCCGCGGGGATCGACGAGCAACCCGTCAAGCCGACCAGCCCCGCGACCACCATCCATGCGCCCGACCGCTCTGCGGGGGCACGACCACGACGCTCCTCTCCAGGCACTTCGCGCTCGTCGAGCATCAATCGTGCTAGCCGGGGTCTTCATGCGTCGAGGCACGATGGCGCCGGCCCTCGCGGTGATCTGCGGGATCGCGGCATGCGCGAGCCGCCTCCCGCACCCCTCCTACGTGGCGCAAGGGACCCAGAGCCTGGAGGCCGTCTCGTTTCCGCCACCCCCCGCGCGTGTCGAGATCGTCCCGAAGAGGCCCGACGCGAAGGGCGCGGTGTGGATCGACGGCGAGTGGGTCTGGCAGGGGCTGCGCTGGGGGTGGAAGCCGGGCCGCTGGGTCGTGCCGCCGCCCGGGGTGCGCTTCGCGCCGTGGACCGAGGTGCGCGGCGCCGACGGCACCGTGTACTACGCCCACGGCGCCTGGCTCGACGCGCGCAACGGGCCTGCGGCCGAGCCTGACGCGATCGCCATGGCGACGACCAACCTGTCCGACGTGGTCGACCCCGAAGGGAACCTCGAGACGACCGGCCCGTCGATCCGGCGGCCCAACGAGCCCGAGCCCGACGCGGGGCTCATCACGTCCGACGGGGGCCCCGCGAAGGAGATCGACGCCGGCGCCGAGGACGCCCCCTGACCAATGAAAAGAGGCGCCCGGGCCACGAAGGGACCCGGGCGCCTCGCGTCGTCGCGGCGATCCTGGCGCGACGAGGTCTCGATCAGGCCGAGCCCGGCCGGTTCATCGTGGACCCGGTCACGCCGCGGCCCGCCGTCGCGCCGGCCTCCGGGGCCGCGCGCACGCCGACCTCGTGGGTCTCGTCGTCGCGGCGCACGCGGACGAGGTTGTGCACGTCCTTCACGCCGCTCGCGGAGTCCGCGGCGTTCTCGATGGCGTGCTTCTGCCGCCGGTCGCGGAGCGACCCGGCGAGCGTGACCTCGCCGTTCTGCACGCGGACCTCGACGTCGCTGACGTCCGCGTCGAGGCGCCGGCCGACCTCGTTGATGCGATCGCACACGTCCTCGCGAATGCGGTCGTCCGGGCGCGTATAGCCCTTGATGGCCCGGAAGAGGCGGCGCGCCCCCCGCTTGAGGTCGTCGAGCGCGTGGTCGCCGTCGGCGCGCGCCCGGTCGAACCAGCGGTCGTGGTCGTGATCGCGCGAATACGGGTCGCGAGGACCCTGGTGGTACGCATCGGTCATACGGAAGTCGCCGCTGCGGTGCGGCCCCTCGAAGCGCCCTTCGCGCCAGTCGTAGCGCTGGTCGAAGCGCGGGGCTTCTCGCGACTCGAAGCGCTGCGGATCGCGCCACTCGCCGCGCTGCGGGTCGCGCCAGTCGTACCGCTGGGTGTCGCGCCACTCGGACCGCGGCGGCTCGTTCCAGCCGCCCCGTGCCCAGTCCCGCTCCTCGTGGAGGTACCCCGGACGGGGCCCCATCCCCGCGTCGCGCCGGCGCCTGTCGTCGTTCGCGTCGTCGTTCGCGGAAGAGGGCCAGTCGCGCCGTTGCCTGTCGTCGTCGAATTGGTGACCCATCGTCGACTCCTTTCCTGCGCGCGGTGATCGCGCGAGAGTCGGCGGCTTGCGCAACATGCGCGCCGATCGATGGCCGTACTGCGGAGTGTGGCTCGGCCGCGAGGTGTCTCGGGCGATTCGGCGTCACACGAGGCTTCGTGACTGCAATCACGACACGTCTCGGGGGAACCGCGAGGCGATACGCCACTCGCGGCGAGGGGGTCGCGAGGTCCACCGGCGCCGGGACGTCGCGTCGCGCCGCGTCGCGAAACCCCGATTGCCAAAATTCCTGCGAATGGCCCAGAGCTTGCTGCCGCATGGGTCGTCCCTCGAAGGAAGTTCCGTCCTGCGCGCGGTGGGGTTGCGCGCAGGACCGAGCGGGCGCGTCGTACCGACGTTTACGGGGAGGCTCCGTCCATGATTTCGATTCGTGCGCTTCGCGCGTTCAACATCTGCCTATCGCTCGCAGGGCTCCCGGAGTGGGCCCGTTCGTTCGAGGTCGGGGCGCCGCGCCTCTCCTCTCGTCTCGTGCGAAGTCGGCGGTGCCGCCGAACCTGCCGGCGGGGGCATCACCCGCGAATGCGAGCCGGCGCGCCCTGTGCCTGAGCGCTCGGGAATGCTGATCCGAGCCGGTTACGAGATCACCCTGCGCTGCGAGTCCCCGACGCCGATGATGGCGCTCCTCAGCGTCCATCCGTCGCGGGTGCGCGATCTCCGCAGTCCCGGCCGCATGGCGGCGAGTCACGGCGCCCCGCTCCGGACCTTCGTCGACGCGTTCGGCAACGAGTGCACGCGCACCATCGCGCCAGCCGGTACGATCACGCTGTCGACGGACTTCGTCATCGCGGACAGCGGGCTGCCCGACGAGGTCGCTCCTGGCGCCTCCGAGGTGCCCATCGGAGTTCTGCCCGACGACGCCCTCCCGTACCTGCTCCCCAGCCGGTACTGCGAGAGCGACCGGCTGGCGGCTCCCGCGTGGTCGCTCTTCGGGGGCACGCCGCGCGGCTGGGCCCGGGTGCAGGCGATCGTCGACTACGTGCACCGGCACCTCCAGTTCGGCCATCCGCACGCGTCTCCCACGCGCTCGGCCCTCGACGCGCACCGCGAGAGGGTCGGCGTGTGCCGCGACTTCGCGCACCTCGCCATCGCGTTCTGTCGGTGCATGAACATCCCGGCCCGGTACTGCACGGGCTACCTCGCCGATCTCGGCGCTCCGTCCGCGCCGGCGCCCACGGACTTCAGCGCGTGGCTCGAGGTCTACCTCGGCGACGCGGGCCGCGGGCGTTGGTTCGCCTTCGACGCGCGGTACGACGGGCCGCGCGTGGGCCGCGTCCTCATGGCGCGCGGCCGGGACGCGGCCGACGTCGCGATCACGACGACCTTCGGGCCGTCGACGCTCGTGGGCTTCCGTGTCTTCACCGAGCAGCTCCTGCTCCGGGGCACGTTCGGCCTCGAGCGCATCGATCACGGCGTGGCGCGCGGTCGGCGCGCCACGCCGTGACCGGGCGACCCGTCAGGGCTGCTGGAGCTCCTTCTTCAGGTCCTCCGCGTGCTGCAGGTGCGCGGCGACCGCGGCCCGCACGTTGATGAGGTACGCCTTCACGTTCCCGTCCTGGGCGTTGTCGAGGAGCTTCTGGTCGATGGTGTCGAGCACCGTCTGGTGCTCCTGCACCTGCGCGTCGACGTAGTCCTTGTCGAAGTCCGTCGGCGACTCGGTGTCGAGCGTGCGGGTCGTGCCGTCGGCGCTGCCCGTGAGCGTCTCGCTCATGCCGCTCGCGTCTCGCTTGAGGTTGGCCTTCTTCGCCACGATCATGCCCTTGTTCTCCGACTGGGTGTGATCGCGCACCATCATCTCGGCGTATTGGCGCACGTGCGCGTTCTTGCTGCGGCGGAGCGCGAGGTGGGCCTGCTCGATCTCCGCCGCGTTGGCGGCGTGCACGACCTCGAGGATCTGCCCGTCGGTGAGGGTGCTGGCAGGCTGCGCCTCGGGGTTGCCGGCGGAGGGGCCCTCGTGGGGGACGCCGGCGGACGTGGGCCCCGCGACGGGGGTGGACTGCGCGGCGGTCGTCGGCTGCGCGGGGAGCTCGCCCGTGCTCGTCGGCTCCTTCGCGGCCGGGGCGGGGGCCGGCGGCTCGTTGTAGGCGGTCTTCGGCGGCTCCTCGTGCCCGCAGGCGACGGCGAAGAGCAGGAGGCTGATCGTGGCGATGGAGTGTGTGGTCTTCATGGTGGGCGCCTCGTCGCAACGCGCGTGCCCGCTCCCCCCGCGCGGGCCGTCCGATCACACCGCAGATTCTCGCGATCCTCCGCGCCGCCCATGCGAGAGCTCCATGCGGGGACGTAAGCCCGGCGACCCCCGCGCAGAACCGCCACACCCTGCGGCGACTCCGCATGAACGGCGCGCGCGATCCTGCGAAATCGTTCTCGAAATGCGCGAGCGAGCTCGAGGTACGAGCGTTGCTTGGGGGCGCTCCGTTCATGCTCAACGTCCTGCCCGGAGCTCCGCGACCTCTCGGCGCGACGTGGCTCGGCGAAGGGGTCAACTTCGCCCTCTATTCCGAGAACGCGACCTCCGTCGAGCTGTGCATCTTCGGCGAGAACGACGCGGAGACGCGGCTCCCCCTGACGAACCGCACGGCCTTCGTGTGGCACGGCTTCGTGCCGGGGCTCGGTCCGGGGACCCGGTACGCGTTCCGGGTCGGCGGCCCGTACGACCCGTCGCGCGGGCTGCGGTTCAACCCGCGGGTCTTGCTCCTCGACCCGTACGCGAGGGCGCTCGAAGGCCGGGAGCGGTGGGACCTCGGCTGCTTCGCCTACGAGCTCGGGAACCCCGACGGCGACCTCAAGCCCGTCGAGACCGACCAGCGCGGCGCCCCCCGCGGCATCGTCATCGATCCCGCCTTCGACTGGGGCGGTGACCAGCCCCTCGGCGCGCCCCTCCACAGGTCCGTCCTCTACGAAGCGCACGTCCGCGGCCTGACGATGCGCCACCCCGAGGTGCCCGAAGAGCTGCGCGGCACGTACGCAGGCATCGGTCACCCGGCGGTCACGAACTACCTCGCCGACCTCGGCGTCACCGCGATCGAGCTGATGCCGATCCACGGCTTCGCCGACGACAAGCACCTGCTCTACCGCGGCCTCCGCAACTACTGGGGCTACAACTCGCTGGCCTTCTTCGCCCCCGACGTCCGGTACCGGCACGGGGCCCTGCCCGGGAGCGACGTCCCCGAGTTCAAGGCCATGGTGAAGGCGCTCCACCGCGCGGGCATCGAGGTCATCCTCGACGTCGTCTACAACCACACCGCCGAGGGCAACCACCTCGGGCCGACGTTCCACTTCAAGGGAATCGACAACCCGACCTACTACCGGCCCGTCCCGGGCGACGCGCGGTACTACTTCGACTTCACCGGCACCGGCAACACGCTGAACGTGCGGCACCCGCAGGTGCTCGCGCTCATCATGGACTCCCTGCGGTACTGGGCGTCGGAGATGCACGTCGACGGCTTCCGCTTCGACCTCGCGTCGGCGCTCGCGCGACAGCTCCACGAGGTCGACAAGCTGTCGTCGTTCTTCGCGCTGATCCACCAGTCGCCGGACCTCTCGAACGTGAAGCTCATCGCCGAGCCGTGGGACGTCGGCGAGGGCGGCTACCAGGTCGGGAACTTCCCGGTGCGCTGGGCCGAGTGGAACGGGCGCTTCCGCGACGCGGTGCGGGCGCTCTGGCGGGGGGACGGCGGCCGCATCGGCGAGATTGGCTACCGCCTCACGGGCAGCAGCGATCTGTACGAGGCGAGCGGCCGGAAGCCCTCCGCGAGCATCAACTTCGTCACCGCGCACGACGGCTCGACGCTGAACGACCTCGTGACCTACGAGGCGAAGCACAACGAGGCGAACGGCGAGCAGAACCGCGACGGCAACGACCACGAGGGCGGGTGGAACTGCGGCGTCGAGGGCCCGACGTCGGACCCGCGCATCCTCGCGCTCCGCGCCCGCCAGCGGCGCAACCTGCTCGCGACGCTCCTCCTCTCGCAGGGCACCCCGATGCTCCTCGCGGGCGACGAGATGGGGCGCACGCAGCGCGGGAACAACAACGCGTACAGTCAGGACAACGAGATCGGCTGGGTCAACTGGGACCTCGATCGCGAGGGGCACGCGCTGCGGGAGTTCACGCGCAAGCTGCTCCGCCTCCGCAGCCAGCACCCGGCCCTGCACCGCGCGAATTTCTTCCGGGGCCGGCCGATCCACGGGACCGAGCTGAGCGACGTGCTCTGGTTCCGCCCCGACGGCGAGCAGGCCTCGGCCGACGACTGGTCGCGCCCGGGGTCGCACTGCCTGATGATCTTCCTCGCGGGGCGCGGCATCCACGACACCGACGAGGCGGGCCACCCCCTCGTCGACGACAACCTGCTGCTCCTGATGAACGCCGGTCCGAAGGACGTGGCGTTCCGCGTCCCCAGGCTCTCGGCCATCGCGGGCCCCTGGACGCTGCTCGTCGACACCGCGGACGACGCGGCGGAGGAGTCCCGCGCGCCGGGCGAGACGACGACGCTCGTGGGACGCTCGCTCAAGTTCTTCTCCGCGCCGGCCCACGTGGTGCGCGAGGGCGGCGCGATGCACGTCCTCGGCGCGACGTACCGCCTCCAGCTCGCGCCGGGGTTCGGCTTCGAGGAGGCCGCGCGCGTCGTCGGCTACCTGGGCGCCATCGGGGTGACCGACCTGTACGCGTCTCCCGTCTTCCGCGCGTCCCGCGGGAGCACCCACGGCTACGACGTCGCCGACCACGGGGAGCTCAACCCCGAGCTCGGCGGCGAGGCGGGGTTCGACGCCCTGTCGGCGCGGCTGCGCGCGTCGTCGATGGGCCTGCTCCTCGACTGGGTGCCCAATCACATGGGCGTGGGCACGTCGGACAACACGATTCTGGAACGACGTGCTCGAGAACGGGCCGAGCTCGACGTACGCCGAGTTCTTCGACATCGACTGGGAGCCCCCGAAGGAGGCCCTCCGGAACAAGGTCCTCTTGCCCATCCTCGGGGACCAGTACGGGCTCGTGCTCGAGCGCGGCGAGCTCCGCGTCGTGCCCTGCAACGGCCTCTTTTGCGTCGCGTACTACGACAAGCGCCTGCCGCTCGATCCGCGGTCGCTCGCGCCGCTCCTGCGCGCGATCGCCGCCGAGTCGGGGCTGCCCGAGGCGTCGGAGGAGATGCAGGAGCTCGAGAGCATCATCTCGGCGCTCGGGCACCTGCCGTCGCGCACCGAGACGGCGCCCGAGCTCCGCCGCGAGCGCGCGCGCGACAAGGAGGTCGTGCGGCGCCGGTTCTCCGTCCTGATCGAGCGAGAGGCCGCGTTCGGCCCCGCGGTGGAGCGGGCGCTCGCGGCCCTCAACGGCACGCCCGGCGTCGCGTCGAGCTTCGACGCGCTCGACGCCTTGCTCGACGCCCAGAGCTATCGCCTCGCGTCCTGGCGGGTCGCCACGGAGGAGGTGAACTACCGGCGCTTCTTCGATTTGAACGAGCTAGCCGCGCTGCGCATGGAGGCGCCGCAGGTGTTCGAGGTGACGCACCGGCGGCTCTTCGAGCTCGTCGACGAGGGGAAGGTGAACGCGCTCCGCCTCGACCACACCGACGGCCTCTACGACCCGCGCGCGTACTTCGACGCGCTCCAGCGCCGGTTCGCCGGCCGCAACGACCCCGCGGTGCCGCGGAGCCCCGACGACCTCGCGCGGCCCATGCCGATCCTGGTCGAGAAGATCCTCCACGCCGGCGAGGCCGTGCCCGCCGCGTGGGCCGTCGACGGCACGACCGGCTACGAGTTCGGCGTCGCGGTGAGGGGCCTCTTCGTCGACCCCGAGGGGGAGGCGCCGCTCACGCGCGCGTACCAGGACTTCACCGGCGACAGGCTCTCGTTCGACGAGCACGTCTACGCGAGCAAGTGCGACGTCCTCCACTACAGCCTGGCGAGCGAGGTGAACATGCTCGCGCGGCAGCTCGAGCGCATCGCGACGCGCAACCGGCAGCACCGCGATTTCACGCTCATCAGCCTCACCCAGGCGCTCACCGAGACGATCGCGGCCTTCGACGTGTACCGGACGTACGGGCGCGAGGGCGAGCGCCTCGCCGACGACGACGAGCGGCGCGTCCGGGAGGCGATCGCGCGCGCGAGCGACCGGAGCTCGGGGCTCAACCCCAGCATCTTCGCGTTCCTCGAGGAACTCCTCCTCCTCCGCGACGCCCGCTGCGACGAGGACGAGCGCCGGGCGCGCGCGCGGTTCGCCCTGCGCTTCCAGCAGCTGACGGGGCCCGTGACGGCCAAGGCCGTGGAGGACACGGCGTTCTACCGGTACTCGCGCCTCCTCTGCCTCAACGAGGTCGGCGCCGACCCCGCGCGCTTCGGCGAGTCGATCGCCTCGTTCCACCGCCAGAACGCCGAGCGCGCCCGCACCTGGCCCCTGTCGATGATCACCACGGCGACGCACGACTCGAAGCGCGGCGGCGACGCGGCCGCCCGCATCGCGGTCCTCACCGAGATGCCCGGCGAGTACGCCGAGGCCGTGCGTGACTTCTCGCGGATCACGGCGGGCGCGCGGCGGCACGTGAAGGGCCGCCCGGCGCCCAGCCGCTCGCTGGAGTATGCGTTCTACCAGGCCGTCCTCGGCGCGTGGCCGTATGGCTGGGACGGCGTCCGGGACCTCGACGCGTTCGCCCAGCGCATGACGGCGTACGCCTTCAAGTCCGCACGCGAGGCGAAGCGCGAGACCTCGTGGGTGAACCCGCGGGAGGCGTACGAGGAGGGCGTCCGCGCCTTCGTGGAAAGGTCGCTCCACGACCCGGAGTTCATGGGGCGGATGAGGGCCGTCTGCGAGACGATTGCCGTCCCCGGCGCGGTCAACGGGCTCGCGATTGCCTTGCTTCGCCTCTGCTCGCCCGGCGTGCCCGACACGTACCAGGGGGCGGAGCTCTGGAATCAGTCGCTCGTCGATCCCGACAACCGCCGGCCCGTCGACTGGGACGCGGCCGCGCGCATGTGGGCGCGGACCCGCGAAGGCCTCGCGGACCGGCGCGCGCTCTGCCGCGCGCTCCTCGACACCTACGCCGACGGGCGCGTGAAGCAGTACGTGACGGCGACGGCGCTCCACGCGCGGCGCGACCACCGGGCGCTCTTCCTCCGGGGCGACTACGCGGCGCTCCCGGCGGGCGAGCGCGTCGTGGCGTTCGCGCGCCGCCACGAGGGCGAGGAGATTGTGTGCGCCGTGCCGCGGCTCCTGCACGCGTCGGCGGACGACCGCCGCCGGTTTCCGCTCGGCGCCGTGTGGGGCGAGGCGAGGGTGCCCGTCCGCTCGAGCGGCACCTACCGGAACCTCCTGACGGGGGCGTCGATTGAGGCGCGCGGCGAGGTCCGCGCGCGCGAGCTCTTTGCCGACTTCCCCGCGGCGCTGCTCTACAAGGGCGGCGGAGAGGATATCCGGTGACGTCGAACGGCGGTCAGCCCGTGCTGGGAGCGAAGTGGACGGGAGACGGGACGAGGTTCGGCGCGTACGCCACGGGCGTGGCCGAGTGCGCCGTGCGCCTGTTCGACGACCAGGGCGGCGCCCGGTCGACGCACCCGCTGCGCGCGGCCGGCGGCGGGTACTACGAGGCGCTCGTGCGGGAGGCCCGGCCCGGCGCGCCGTACAAGTTCGTGCTGGACGGGCGCGAGCTGCCCGACCCGTTCGCGCGCTCGCTCCCGCAAGGCGTCCACGGCCCGGCGCGCGTCGTGGAGGCCGGGTACCGCCCGCGGCACCCGCGCGTCGCGCCGCCGCTGTCCGAGCAGGTCGTCTACGAACTCCACGTCGGCGCGTTCACGCCCGAGGGAACGTACGACGCCGCGCGGTCTCGGCTCGGGTACCTCGCCGATCTCGGCGTGAGCACCCTCGAGATCATGCCGGTCGCGGCGTTCGCGGGCCAGCGCGGCTGGGGCTACGACGGCGTCGCGCACTACGCCCCGTACGCGCCGTACGGGTCGCCCGATGACCTCCGGCGGCTCGTCGACGAGGCGCACGGCCACGGGCTCGGCGTGGTGCTCGACGTCGTCTACAACCACTTCGGGCCGGCCGGGAACTACCTCTCGGCCTACAGCCCCGACTACTTCGTGCGCGCCGCGACGCCGTGGGGCGAGGCACCCAACTTCGCGTGCCCGGCGATGCGCCGGTACGTGGTCGAGAATGCCCTCTACTGGCTCGAGGAGTTCGGCTTCGACGGGCTGCGGCTCGACGCGATCCACGCCATCTTGGATCCGTCGGTGCTGCGCGACCTCGCCGCGGCGGCGCACCGGCTCGGCGCGCGGGTGCTCTTCGCCGAGGACGAGCGCAACGATCCCGCCGGCGTGACGGACCTCGGCCTCGACGCCCTCTGGGCCGACGACTTCCACCACCAGGTGCGGGTCACCCTGACGGGCGAGCAGGACGGCTACTACCGGGGCTATGCGCCGGGGGCGGCCGGCATCGCCGACGCGGTCCAGCGCGGATGGATCTACGAGGGGCAGGTCTACCCCAGCAGCGGCAAGCCGCGCGGAAGCTCCGCCCGCGCCCTCCGCGCCGAGCAGCTCGTCTACTGCATCCAGAACCACGACCAGATCGGCAACCGCGCGATTGGGGATCGGCTCTCGGCGTCGGTCTCTCCCGAGGCGTACCGCGTGGCGTCGACCCTGCTGCTCTTCCTGCCGATGACGCCCCTGCTGTTCATGGGCCAGGAGTGGGCCGCGACCGCGCCGTTCCTCTACTTCACCGACCACGAAGGAGACCTCGGGCGGGCCGTGGCCGAAGGGCGCCGCAAGGAGTTCGAGGGCTTCGAGGCGTTCTCGAAGCCGGGTCACCATGTCCGCGTGCCCGACCCCCAGGCGTACGAGACGTTCGAGGCGTCCAGGCTCGACTGGGGCGAGCAGGCGTCTCCCCGTCACGCGGGAGTGCTCGCGCTCTACCGCGCGCTCTTGAAGCTCCGGCGCACCGACCCCGTGCTCCGCCACGCCTCGCGCGACGATCTGCACGCCGAGGCGCGCGGCGACGTGCTCGTCGTGCGGCGCCGGCTCGGCGCGGACGCGCGCGTGCTCTGCGCGAACTTCGGCGCGACCGAAGTGCCGGTCGAGGCCCTGGGGCTGCCCGACGCCGAGCTGCGGCCGATCTTCACGAGCGACGGGGCGGCAGGCGGGCCGCTCGCCCGCCACCGCGCGGTGATCTTCGCGGGGCGCGCGGGCGCGGCAACGCGCTGACGCCTCACTCCATGCTGGGCGGGGGCTTGAGCGGCGGCGCGTAGGTGTACGCGGCGTCGATACCCCCGTCGGCGAGCGGCGGCATCGGCACGCCCGCCTCTTCTTGGAAGACGTCGTTGCAGGGCGGGGCGCGGTTCGGGAGCGGATCGGCAGCGCCCGTGGCCCGCGGGCACGAGTCATCGCTGTTGGCGATCACGTCGTGATGGCGCAGGGGGCGGTTCGGCGCTTCGGGCGACTGCGCGTTCGCGAGTCCCGCCCGGACCCCCTGCACGCCCCCGGTGCACGCGCCCGCCGTCGCCGCGAGAGCGGCGAATGCGAGCGCGGCGACCAGGCACGACGCGCCGCCGAGGACGCGTGGGCGCTTCATCAGATGGCGGCGCGGCGGCCGAGCAGGAGCGACACACCGGCGATGACGAGGAACACCACGAAGAGAATCTTCGCGATGCCCGCGGCGCCCGAGGCAATGCCGGAGAAACCGAGGACCGCGGCCACGAGGGCAATGACGAAAAAGACGACGGCGTAATGCAGCATTCTGGCACCTCCGTCCCGTACTCGTGCAGACGACGTGCCGACGTGAGCCTTTCGCGATTCGTTGCATTCTGCCACACGCGCTTTCGGGAGAACGAGTTCACGGCTTTCCCTCTGGAGGCCGCGCGCGGCCCGATATAAGGGTGGGCGAGCGGCCACCCGCACCCATGTCCAAGGAAGCCCCCAGCGCACTGCCTCTCGCCGTCGTCGAGCGCATGGGCGAAGGGGCGCTGGTCATCGGCGCCGACGGGACGATCGAGTTCGCGAACGCAGGCTTCCTGCGGCTCGCGGGCACGACCTTCGAGGAGGCGATTGGCGCGCCCTTGCCGCTCTTCGTGCCCGACGAGTACCACGCGACGCTCGCCGGGCTGGTGCGTGCGGGCCTCGAGGGCGTCGAGCGCGGGGAGATCCACCTCCAGCCGCGGTCGGGCGAGATCGTCCCCGTCCAGCTCACGCTGAGCCCCCTCGCCGACGGCGCGCGCTGCTGCACGATCGTCTTCGACCTGCGCGGGCGGCAGCGGCTCGAAGGGGCCCACGCCGCGCGCGCGGCGGCCGAGGAGGCGAGCCGCGTCAAGGAGCAGTTCCTGGCGGTCTTGAGCCACGAGCTCCGCGCGCCACTCAACACGATGATCGGGTGGGCGCAGGTCCTCGTGGCGGACGGCAGCCTCGGCGAGACCAGCCGTCGCGCCGCGGCGACCCTCGAGCGCGCGGCGCGCGCGCAAGCGGCGCTCGTCGACGATCTCCTCGACCTCGCCCGCGTCATCGCGGGCAGGCTCCAGCTCGACCGCGCCGGCGTGGACCTCCGGACCCTCGTCGAGGCGGCCCTCTCCGCGGCCGGGCCGCAGTTCGAGCAGAAGAACGTCCGCGTGAGCTCACGCTTGTGCGACGACGCCGACGTGTATGGCGATCCGGCGCGACTGCGTCAGATCGTCTCCGGCTTGCTCCACAACGCGCTGAAGTTCACCAAGGGGGGCGCGATCGAGGTCGCCCTGGACGTCGAAGGGGACGACGTCGTCTTCCGCGTGCGCCATACGGGCATCGGCATGAGCGCCAATCTCGTCGGCCGGGTCTTCGACGCGTTCGAGTCCGGTAGCCAGGCTCACCGGCGCGCCGGCGGGCTGGGTCTCGGGCTCGCGCTGTCGAAGCAGCTCGCCGAGGCGCACGGCGGGTCGCTCGCCGCGGCGAGCGAAGGGGAGGGGCAGGGCTCCACCTTCACCCTCCGCCTGCCACGCGTGATCAAGTCGGTCCGCGCGCCTCGCCCGCGCTACCAGCCGCGCGGGGAGCTCAAGGGTCTCGTCGCGTTGCTCGTCGACGACGATCGCGACAACCTCGAGCTCACGCAGTACCTCCTCGAGAGCGCCGGGTGCGAAGTGGCCACGGCGTCGAGCGCGCAGACCGCCCTCGACGCGCTGTCGCCGGGCAAGTTCGGGCTGCTCGTCAGCGACATCGGCCTGCCCGATCGCGACGGGCTCGAGCTCATTCGCGCGATTCGGTCTCGCGGGTACGGCGCCGCGGAGCTGCCGGCGATCGCGCTGACCGGCTACTCGGGCCTGCACGACGCGAGGCTGGTGACCGCCGCGGGGTTCCAGAGGCATCTTTCGAAGCCCCTCGACGGACCGAGCCTGATCCGCGCCGCGCGGGAGCTCGGGCGGAGGCCGGAGATCGCCTAGGGCGCCCGTGAAGCGGGCGCCCGTCAAGGGGCGCAAGGGGCGAGCGCCCGTAGAGCGCACGGAGCTCGTCCTTCGCGGCGTCGAGGACGCGCCGGCGCTCGGCGGTCAGGCCCTTGCCGGCGCGGTTGACGTAGAACGTCAGCATCGACATCGCCGAGCGGTAGGCGTCGGTCTTCTTGCGGCGGCTTCGCTCCGCCGAACGCCTCAACGAGAGCGCGATCTGTCTGGGGGACGCCTTGCGAAAGACGCCTTCCTCGAGATCGAGCGCGTCGCTGGTCTCGGTCACGTGCTGGGACCATCGCTTCACGGGCATGGCGGCTCTCCGTCCTAGGCGTGCTTCGCGCCGTGCTTCAGCTCGCGCAGCGTCGCGGCGCGCCGCTCGATCCACGCGAGGTGTCGTTGCTCGTCCGAGAAGTTGCGCTCGACGACGGCCCGCGCCTGCAGCGGGAGATTGGCGCTCTGTCGCGCCCGGTCGTACGTGCGCGTCGTCGTCTCCTCGTTGCTCTTCATGGCGTCGAGCACCCCGGTGTCGCCGGCGATGCCCATGACGACGACCTTGCCCTTCGTGAGCACGCGCTTGAAGTCGGGCGCCGTCGCCGGGTCGCCCCCGGCTTCGTGGACGAGCGCCGTCAGTTCGGCGACGTGGCGGCGGTGGTCTTCCTCGAACCGCTGGAGCTGCGCGCGATCCCCCGGGTCGGTGAGCCGCGCGATGGCCGCCTCGTAGGCCTCGATGGCGTCGAGGTCGAGCTCGATGAGCTTGTTCAGTTCGTGGGTGTACTGGGTCGGCTTCTCGACAGATGTCATGTCCGCACCTCGGTCTGGTCGGCATGCTTGGCGCGTGCCCAAGAGTCGCGCGCTCGTCGCGGGTCGAGGCGTCACGCGCGGTGCTTGGGCTGCTCGGCCTTGCCGGCGGAGTGGGGGTCGAGGACCTCGAGCTCGTGGCCGTTCGTGCACTTCAGATGCGCGGGCACCGCGTCCTCCGCGCGATCGCCGGGGACGCGCCGCGTGACCCGCTCCCAGCAGTAGGGGCAAAGGCCGCTCACCCAGACGCCGCCGTCGCGCTCCTCGATCTGCGTGTGGACGAGGGCCTGGAGCTCGGGCGCGGGGCGCTTCGTGTGGACGGGTTGACTCATGGCGGATCTCTCCTGGTTTGGCGTTTTCGGCGTCTTCCCCGGGCTCGGGGGGCGGCGCGAACAGGACCGTCCCACGTGCGGCGGTCCTGCCGCGCCGCGCGGGACGTCAGCTCCCGTTGGCGGCGGCCGACTTCGCCACGAGGTAGCGGGTCTCCATCGCCTCGGTGGCCTCTTCCCCGAGGATGCGGCTCGCGACGGGGAAGTACTCTTCCTCTTCCTCCTTCGCGTGGCGCTGCATCGTGCGGGTCAGGTCGTCGAAGACGGGGGCCCACTGGGGGTCGTCGTACGGCATGTGGCTGAGACGCTGGAGGATGCGCTCGAGGGCGCCCGCCTCGCGCTCGTGCATCTCGGCGAAGGCGGCCAGCTCTCCGCCGTGCTGCCGGAAGACCGGATAGATGGCGGCGAGCTCGCCCCGCTCGTGCGCGAGGAGCCGCTCCCGGATCGTGGGAAAGAGCTCGCGCCGCGCGTGCGGGTTGCTGGTCAGGTTGACGCGGATGAGGAGGGCGGTGGCCTGCCCGTGCTCGCGCGCGAGCAGCTGGAAGACCCCCGTGAGCCGCTCGACCGTCGCCTTCGCCGCTTTCGCGGCGCCCATCACCTCGGATGTGGCCTTCTCGATTCGATTCGGCATGTCTCTACGCTCCTTTCTCCTCGGGCTTTCTCCTCAGGCTTGCCGGCTGGGCGAAGGCGCGCGGACCGGCTCCGGCGGACGAACGGGCGGCTTGCGCAGCTCGTCGTCGAGGCGGGGCCTCGCGCCGGGATCGAACGGGTCGAGGGCAATGCGCCGGCCGGTCCGGGCCGAGCGCTCGATCGCCTCCATGATGCGCACGTCGGCCCAGCCCTCGTAGCCCGACGCGGCGGGCCGCGTGCCGGCGAGGACGTGGGCCGAGAAGCGCACGAGCTCGGGCGCGAAGTGATCGCGCTGCGCGAACGCGCGCTCCTGGGTGCGACCGCCCGCCGTGAGGAAGTGCTTGAGCTCTCCCGTGTAGCCGAACGCAGGCTCCACGCGGAGGTCGCCCGCGGTGCCCACGACCCGGAGCGAGTCGACGTCGGCGGCGCCCTGGCTCGCCGTGAACTGCGCGAGGCGGTCGCCCGGGAACCGGAGGACGGCCGTGGTCATCTCGTCGACCTCGCGGAAGCGCTCTTCGGTGGAGCGCGCCTGGAAGCCGAGGACGTCGGTGGGCTCCGCCCCGAAGAAGAACCTCGCGGCGTTGACGCAGTAGATGCCCATGTCGAAGAGCGCCCCGCCGCCCGTCGCGGACCGCGTGCGGACGTCGCCCTCGCGCACCTGCTGCGAGAACTCCGCGGAGAAGTACCGCGGCTCGCCGATGCGCCCGGAGCGCACGATCTCCATCGCGCGCAGGTTCGCCTCCTCGAAGTGCAGCCGGTACGCCACCATCAGGCGTACGCCGGCGGCCTCGCAGGCGGCGACCATCGCGCGGCAGTCCTCCGACGTCATCGCCATCGGCTTCTCGCAGAGCACGTGCACGCGGGCGCGCGCCGCGCGCTCGACGAAGGGCCGGTGCAGGGTGTTCGGCAGCGCGATGTAGAGCGCGTCGATCCCCTCGCGGACGATGATCTTCTCGAGGTCGTCGTAGCCGCACGCCGGCACGCCGTACCGGGCTCCGAGGGCCGAGCGCTTTTCCGGGTCGCGGCTCACGATCGCCGCGAGCGAGGAGTTTTCCCCCGCGTGCTCGAAGGCCGGCAAGACCGCGACCTGCGCGATGTTTCCCGCGCCGACGACCGCGTAACGGACGCGGTTTCGGTCCTGGTTTTCCTGGGTCATGCACCGCTCCTTTCTCGGTCCCGGGACGATGCTTGGGGAACGCATATCCCGTACCGCGCGCCACAAAACGAATTCGGGGCCGTGGCGCACGTGGCGCTCACGACCCCGAAAGCTCAGGCGTGAAGGGTCAGCGTTCGGTCAGGGTCCGATGTCTTCCACCTTGCCGGCAAGCAAGTCGGCCGCCCACGCGGCGGGGCTCTTGTTGGGAGAGACGAGCGTGTCGTCGTAGAAGCGGTCGCGGAAGATGTGCATGTGGAGGCGGCTCGTCGACTGGAAGATTCCCTCGGCCTGGCCGTACGTCGTGTTGTTGTCGCCGATGTAGTACGAGCTGAAGACGCCCGTGCAGTCGTAGTACGCGCGGAGCGACTGCAGGCCCGCGAGCCATTTCGTGTTGGGGTACCGCGGAGGGTCGCCGCCGAGGAGGGCCGTACCGCCGCCCGCGAGGTCGGTCGCGTTGTTGTCGTCGCAGTCCTGCGGGCCGCCGGCGGTCGCGCTCTCTCCCGCCGAGAAGAAGAGGCGGAAGATCTGGTCGTACTCGCTCATGATGAGCCCGAGATGATCCTGCGGGTAGCGGTTGTGCAGGTAGCTGATGATGTTGATCACGCCGCTGCCGTCCGCCTTGCGGCAGTCGTCGCAGTCCTGGGGCATGGCCTTGTCCCAGCCGTACAGGTCGCGCGCCTCCTCTTGCAGGCACGCGGCCATGTACTGGCTGTCGGGGAAGCCGGCCGCAGAGTCGAGGAGCACCGTGACGGGCACCTTCGTCGTGAAGGTGTCCTGGATCATCGGGGCGTTGAACACGGCGCCGAGGCCGCCGGCGCTCGAGCCGGTGAGGACCAGCGAGGTGAGGTTCGGGAACGAGGTCACGAGCTCGCTCACGACCTTCTGCGTGTTGTAGGCGCCGACGAAGTTGAAGCCCGGATTGACCGTGGTGGTCGGGGGCAACGGCTGCTTGTCGGTGACCTTGCCGTTCATCACGGTGCCGAAGTGCGCGTCGCCGGTGCAGTACGGGATGTAGACCTTGTTCCAGCCCTGGAAGGGGTTGGCGCTCTTCGACTCGTCGAAGACGCCGAGGCCCGACGGCTGCTGGCGAATGGCCGGGTTACCGAGCTGCGCGAGCACCGCGGAGATGGTCTCGCCCTGGGTGTCGGGGTCGGCGGAGAACTCCTGCGTGAGGTTGGCGGGGTTGTGATCGCAGAACGTGTCGCTGAAGCAGAGCCCCCCGCCCTCGAAGAAGACCATCAGCTTGCTGCTCACGCTGCCGTAGTAGACGTAGATGCCGAACGGCGACCCGTCGCGGCACATGGCGCCGTCGATGTTGTAGAAGGTCCAGCCGGCAGGGAGCGGCGCGCCGCCGTCGGCCACGGGGACCGGGCTTCCGCCGAGCTCCTTCAGCGACATCGGCGCGGGCTGCACCGCGAGCGGCATGTACGTCCGCAGGTTGTCGAGGTTGTTCGGGGCGCAGCTGCTGTCGCCACCGAGCTCGTTCGGGTTGCTGGCCGGACCGCCGTCGAGGTAGCTGTCGATCGTCGCGTCGGGCTCCTCGTAGCCAGAGCCCGACGACTCACCCGAGCCGCCGCTGGTGACGCCCGAGCCTCCCGAGCCTCCCGACCCTCCGGAACCGCCCGACCCGGAGCCCGAGTTGCCGGTCCCGACTCCGCTGCTCGAGCCTCCGTCGGAGTTGCCGCTGCTGCAGGCGGCTACGGCGACCGCGGCCGACGCGACCGCGGCGGCCAATGTAAGACGAATCATCTGTGCGACGCTGAAGGTCATCCTGCTGGCAACTTTGTCGATGCGACAGGAGGGGGCAACGACAATCCACGTCTCGTTAGCCTCGCAGGACTCCTAAATCGGCCCCCAGTGACAACGTGCCCCTTGTCCGGGTGCCATGGCGGTAAAGAATGCGCGTGCACCGCGCAAAGGCTCGCGCGGTGAAGGGCTTCGAGAGCGGCCGCGCACGCTTCGCACGGTCAACTGATTGGACCAGCAGCATACGTGCGTTGTACGAAGAGCCGCGTACGACGCCCCAGCCCCCGCCGGCCGGCGACGATGCGAGCGTCCACCTCGATGGCCCACGCTCTCCGCTCTCGTGGGCCGCTCGTCTTCGACACGTATCCCTCCCCGCCGCCGAAGAAGGAGCTGCCGAGCGCTCCCGCCGACGTGTAGCGAGCGACGCCGAAGCCGTCGCGCCCTGCGCGTCCGGCGGCGGCGAGGTCGGATCGAGCCCATGACTGAGGCCCCATCGGCCATCGATGCGACGGCGTCGTACATGATCGATTGGCGGCTCTTCTTCTCGTCGAACGCGGACCCATGCTTCGTCATCGAGGTGAGCCCGGGCCCCCGGTTCGTGATGACCGCGGTGAATCCCGCCTATGAGGCCCTGACGGGCATTCCCGCCGCGGGCGTGGTGGGCCGCGCTCCGACCGGTCCGGTTCCGCCGGCGATTCGCGTCGTCGTCGAGGAGCGCCTCGCCCGCGCGGTCTCCACCGGGGAGACGGGCGACTACGTCGACGAGCTGACGTTCCCTTCGGGGACGCGCATTTGGCGGACGCGGCTCGTGCCGGTGCGCGGCGACGACGGGCGCGTGAACCTGGTCCTCGGCTTCGGCCAGGACGTGACGGACGCGCGCCTCGCGGAGCTTCACCTCGCGACGAGCGAGCGCCGGTACCGCGACCTCCTCGAAGGCATGTACGGTGGCGTCTGGCAGATCGATCGCGAGGGCAACACGACCTTCGTGAACCCGCGCATGGCCGAGATGCTGGGCTACGCGCCCGCCGAGATGGTCGGGCGCAACCTGCTCGAGTTCTGCGAGGGCCGCTGGCGCGACGTCGCGAGCGCCGAGATGAAGCACCGTACGGCGGGGGCCCGGGGCGACTTCGAGTTCGAGTTCACGGGGAGGGACGGCCGCCGGCTGCGCGCGCTCGTGTCGACCGCGTCGCAGTTCGATGATCACGGGGCGTACGTGGGCGCCGTGGGCGGCGTGCACGACATCACCGACCGGCTGCGGGCGCAGGAGGAGCGCGCGATGCTCGAGCGCAAGCTCCAGGAGACCCAGAAGCTCGAGAGCCTCGGCGTCCTCGCCGGGGGCATCGCGCACGACTTCAACAACATCCTGACCGGCATCCTCGGCTCGACCAGCCTGGCGCGCATGGACCTCCCGCCGGGCGGCGAGACGCTCGAGCACGTCGTGCAGATCGAGGCGGCGGCGCGGCGGGCGGCGGACCTGTGCCGGCAGATGCTGGCCTACGCGGGCAAGGGCCGCTTCGTGGTGCAGAACATCGATCTCTCGAACCTCGTTCGAGAGACGACGCAGCTCCTCGAGCTCAGCATCAGCAAGAAGGCGTCCGTGCGCTACGAGCTCGCCCAGCCGCTGCCCCTCGTCAGCGCCGACGCGACGCAGATGCGGCAGATCCTCATGAACCTCGTCCTCAACGCGAGCGAGGCCCTCGACGACCGGCCCGGCACCATCACCCTGGCCACCGGCGTCCACGACGTCGACGCGGAGTACCTCCGCACCTCCCAGATCGAGGGAGACCTGGCGGCGGGCGCGTACGTGTACCTCGAGGTCTCCGACAGCGGCAGCGGGATGAGCCGCGAGACGCTCGACCGCATCTTCGACCCCTTCTTCACGACCAAGTTCACGGGCCGCGGGCTCGGCCTCAGCGCGGTGCTCGGGATCGTGCGGGGCCACAAGGGCGCCATCAAGGTCTACAGCGAGCTCGGTCGCGGGACGACGTTCAAGCTGTTCTTCCCGGCGGCGGAGGGGCAGCCCGCGGTGAAGACGCCGTCCGAGCGGCCCGAGGCCTGGCGCGGGACCGGCACGGTGCTCGTCATCGACGACGAGCCGGCCGTCCGCACGGTGACCGAGCGCATCTTGCGCGCCCTCGGCTTCGATCCCGTCTCCGCCCGCGACGGCGTGCAGGGGCTCGAGATGCTGCGCATGAAGGGGGCCGCGGTCGTCGCGGTGCTCATGGACCTCACGATGCCGAACATGGACGGCGAGACCGCGTTCCGGGAGAATCCGCACGCTGCGCCCCGACCTGCCCGTGCTTCTCATGAGTGGGTACAACGAGCAAGACGCCATCGCGCGCTTCGCGGCGAAGGGGCTCGCCGGCTTCCTCCAGAAGCCGTTCACCGTCGACGGCCTGCGCCAGCAGCTGCGCTCCGTTCTCGCGCGCCGCGTCTAGCTAGCTAGCACTACTCCGCCACTTTTAGATCGGCACGAAGGGTTTCACGAGCCCGCCGCAGGCCGGGCATGGGAGTGGCGCAGCCAGGCGACCGACGAGTGCTCTGCGGATCGCGGGCAGAGTGATCGTCGAGGGGAGCTGACTGCGCCTACGCTTTATTTTGGCGGACTCGCGTGGTCTGGAGGAAAGCGAACGCGATCATCGTAAGCACGGCGTGATGATGGAGGCCGTGCCACGAGCGGCCTTCGAAGTGGTCGAGCCCGAGCTCCTCTTTGAGCTGTTGGTGCGCTTGCTCGCACGACCAGCGAGCCTTGATGGTGGTGGCGAGAGTTTTGAGGGAGGCGGATTCGGGGTGGTTGGTGAGGTGGAATTTGACGTCCCCGTTTCTGCGGCGCTCGCAGACGAGCCAAGCCTCTTCGCCAGGCAGATGCACGTGGTGTCCGGCGTCGGGACCGTCGGCAACACGCACGCGTACGGCGGCGAAGTCGGCGGAGAGCCAGCCCTTAGTGCCGCGACGCCAACGGATCGTGCGAAAGGCCTCTTCGCCGAGTGCCTCGATGGCCTCGCGCACGGAGCGGCGAGAGGCGGTAGGGACGCCGTGTTTGCGCGGACGCCCGGTCGCCGCTCGTGGGAAGCGCAAGCGCACTGTGGTCGGGTAGACGAGTTGCTCGGGTGAGATGCCCACCGCCCAGGTGATCTGCATGGCGGTGAGCGCATGGCGGAACTGGGCGCAGGCGCCGTAGCCCGCATCGGCCAAGACGTCTTTGAACCGAACGCCCGCCTTGCGGATGCGTCGAATTTCATCGAGCGCGATCTGCCACTTCGGCTTGTGGACCGTCTCATCGGGCACCCCTGCGCGCCTGCACCGCGCGCGGTCTTCGCTCCAGGATTGAGGCAAGAACAGACGCAACGCGATGGGGATCGGTACCTCATCGCGAGCCAAGGTTACGGAGACGAGTGACTGGCAGTTGGCCTGCTTGCCGAGCTGGCCGCAGTACTGATGCGCGACGCCGACCGAGTGCTCGCCCTTCTTGGGGATCGCGGTGTCGTCGACGATAAGGTGCGCGTCGTCTCCGCCGAGCAATGCATCTGCCTTGTCGAGAAGCACCTCCTCGATCGCGTCGGTGTCCCAACGCGACGTCGCGACAAAGTGGTGGAGTTGCTCGACGTCGTCTGGCGCGACTCGCGCTGCCAGTGGCTCGACGCTCTTGCGCTCGCCTGGCATCAAGAGCCCGCGGACGTAGACCGGCGCCCACTTCCGCCGAACCTTGTGCCCGAAGGCCGTCAGAAAGGGCTCAAGCCATTGATCGAAGCTTTGCTCCCAGGCGTCCGGCAAAGAGAGGTCGCGCATCGCGCTCCCCTATGGAGCGCATTCTCGGCCGAATGGAAAGAAGAAAGTGGCGGAGTAGTGCTAGCAGGCTGCTGCAAAAGGCATTGGGGCGGGGATCGACAGCAGTCTGAGCCATCTCGCACATAGGGCTCGGCGGGACGACACGACAGGTGGCCGGAGCTACTTCCTCTCGATCACGAGATGGGTCGCGTGGTCCGACGCCGTCCGCTCGACGACGGAATACCCCAACGCGGAGAGATCGAGCCCCGCGAAGAGGGCCTCTCCGCGGCCGAGGAGAACGGGCGCCGACGCGAGGTGCATCGAGTCGACGAGGCCCGCTTGCAGATACTGCCGAACCGTCGACACGCCGCCGCCGATCTTCACGTCTTTCGTGCCGGCAGCGGCCTTCGCGAGGGCGAGCGCCTCTTCGATCCCGCCCGTCACGAAGTGAAAGGTGGTCCCTCCCTCCATCACGATGGGCTCGCGCGCGTGACGCGTGAGGATGAACGTCGGCGCGTGGTACGGCGGATCGTCACCCCACCAGCCCTTCCAGGAGAGGTCTCTCCACGGCCCGCGCTCCGCTCCGAACATGTTGCGGCCGAGGATGAAGGCGCCGAAATTATCCATCGCCAGGTGCCCGAACGTGTCGTCGGTGCCGCCGGCGCTCCCGCCTTCTTGCCCCGTCATCGAGCGGAAGCTCTTCGTGTGGAAGAACCACGAGAACAGCTCCTGTCCGCGCTTGCCGAGCGGCGCCTCGAGGCTCTGCTCGGGACCCGCACCGTAGCCGTCCAGCGACACGCTGAACCCCGCGACTCGAACCTTCGACATCTGAAACCTCGCTCTCTCGAGTGTTACTGCCTCAACGTGCGCCGGCCTTGCGCCGTCGCTCTTCGCTCGCCTTCGTCATCGCGCTCATATCGGCCGCGGGACGGATCTCCCAGCGCGACCCGAACTTCACGGACGGATGCTGCGACATGAGCGCGATCGCATGGTTCATGTCGCGGGCCTCGAGCAGGAGCAAGCCGCCGAGCTGCTCCTTCGTTTCGGCGAAGGGACCGTCGGTCGTCGCGACGTGGTCGTTCTGCCAGTACAAGGTCAACGCGGCGTCCGAAGGCTGGAGCCCTTCGCCTCCGGCATAGTGTCCGTTTGCACGCAGGTGATCGTCGTACGCGAAGCACGCGTCGAGCATGGCGTTCCGCTCGTCCGCGGTCCAAGCCGCCTGGCTTGCCGGATCGTAGTAGCCCAAGCAGATGTATTTCATGGCTCTCTCGTTGGGTTCGGGGCCGGCGGAGCCGGTCGGGCCGCGCCGTCGCTCGCCCTATAGTCGTCGCGCGGACGCGAAATCGACAGCCGACCTCGATTTATTTCAACGCGCCCAGCCGCCCCGAAAGGAAGCGTCGAGTCGGCTCGTGCCGGGCGAGAGACAGCGCCTTCTCGTAGGAAGCGCGCGCCTCTGCCAGGCGCCCGAGCCTGCGGCACAGGTCGGCGCGGGCGGCGTGGGCGAGGTGGTAGCTGGCAAGCTCGTCGCGTGCGAGGAGGTCGTCGACGAGACGAAGCCCGTGCTCCGGACCTTCGTGCATGGCCACGGCGACGGCGCGATTGAGCTCGACGACCGGCGACGGCTGGACGACGAGCAGGCGATCGTAGAGGAGCACGATCTGATGCCAGTCCGTGGACGCCGCCGATGAAGACTCGGCGTGCACGGCCGCGATCGCCGCCTGCAAGGTGTACGCACCGAACCGGCGCGAACGAAGGGCGCTCTCGGTGAGCGCGATGCCCTCGGCGATCTGCTCCCTACTCCACAGCGAGCGATCCTGATGGTCGAGGAGGATCAGCTCTCCTTCGGGGTTGCTTCGGGCCGCACGGCGCGATTCCTGGAGGAGCATGAGCCCGAGGAGACCCATCACCTCCGGCCCCGGGAGGAGATCGAGGAGCAAGCGGCCCAGACGGATCGCTTCGAGGCTCAAGGCGGCGGCGGTCGCGTCGCCCGAGTAGCCCGCGTTGAAGACCAGATAGACGACGTGCAGCACGGCGCCCAACCGCGCCGGCAAGTCTTGCGACTCGGGCACCTGGTAGGGAAGCGCCTTCGCGCGGATCACGGCCTTTGCGCGAACGATGCGTTGCGCGAGCGTCGCCGTCGTGACGAGGAACGCCTGCGCAATCTCCTCCGTCGTCAGCCCGCACACCTCACGCAAGGTGAGCGCGACCTGCGCCTCGGGCGGAAGCGCGGGATGACAGCAGGTGAAGACGAGCCGAAGACGGTCGTCCTCCATCTCGTCGACGGCCCGGGGCTCTTCGTCGGCGCGCGGCTCGAGCGCGACCACGAGGCCGGCGTATGCCGCGCTCGAGCGTCCGCGACGGCGGATGACGTCGATGGCCTTGAAGCGACCCGTCGACAGGAGCCAGGGACGAGGCTTGTCCGGAACGCCGGTCTCGGGCCACGTCTCGAGCGCGGCCGCAAAGGCCTCGTGCATGGCCTCTTCGGCGAGCTCGAGATCGCCGCCGAGCCAGCGGATCAACGCGGCCAGGATTCTGCCGGAGTCCGACCGGTAGAGAGCGTCGACGATGCGACGCAGATCAGGGCTCGGCATCGTCGGCAGCCCGAGCTTCGAGGACACCGGCGCGGAGGTGAGGCATGGCGGCGATCGAGGATAGCGTCGACGTGTCGTCCCGTTCCAGCCAGGGAAGGGGAGCTCGTCGTCGCTCGCGTCGATCGCGTCACACTTATTACTCCCGGCGATCGTCCCGACGTCCTAGCCTAGCAGGCTGCCGCAAAAGGCAGTGGGTCGGGGATCGACAGTCAGGTTGCGCCGTGATCTAAGGCGCCCATGCGCAACCCTTCTCATGGCGCTGTACTCGGTGCGGAGCGAACGGCAGTTCTGCGAGCAGCTCGACTACGACCTGCTCTTCCGCTGGTTCCTCGACATGGACATGACGGAGGCGAGCTTCGATGCGACAGCGTTCACGGACAAGGGCTACGACACGCGCGACTTCGTCGCCGCGCGTGAACGGGGCGACGGGGCACCCGGCGGCTTGCGCCGAGCGAACATCGAACAGCCGCCGGACCTGGCGGGACACCCCGCTCCGGGCCTTTTGCAGCAGCCTGCTTAGTCGGCCCGAACGCTCCCACGCTCGCTCTAGCGGGCCGTCGAGGGATACTTGAGGAAGACGTGGCGCTTCACGTCGGAAGGGTGCCTCTGGCCGGGGCCGGGGCTCGCGTGCTCGAGCTTCACCGCCTCGAACGACACGATCGTGTCCTCGCGCCGGCCCGTACGCTGCGGATAGCGGAGGATCCAGTCCTGGAAGGCCGGGTGGTACGCGCCTTCGCCGGGGATGCGCAGCGAGTAGTCGCAGAACATCGAGTCGTGCCCGAGGCGCACGGGGATGTCGTTCACCGGCAGGGAATGGACGCGGCTCCCGATCTCGTTGAAGGGGTCCACGTGGCGGCCATCGACCGTGACCGCGTCGACCACCACCATCTCGTCGCCCCGTGGAGCTTCCGGGGCGAACAGGCTCCACGACTCGAAGACGTGCGGGTACATCAGGATCTCGGCCATCCACTTCGGCCGCCCCTCCCATCGCAGGGCCTGGGGGACGGCGCCGTTCGACACGAGCGCGTCCGCCCCGAGGACGAACACCGCGAAGGCCACGCCGAGCTCGCGCCCGATGGAGAGGGCACGGTGCGCCCAGCGCCTCGCCGGCGTCTCGAGCCCGAACGAGGGCGACGAGGGCGACCAAGCCGGCTTCGACGCCGGCACGCCGCACGCGTCGAGCCCGAACCAGGCGGAGATCTCCCCGCGGCTGCGGGCGACGGCGTCGTAGGCGCGGCCCGCGAGCGCGCGCAGGCCGGGCACCCGGAGGACCCACGCGACGAGCGCGCCCCCTGGCAGGAGGGAGACCACGCGCGCGATCGCGTCGGAACGGGTCCAGCGCCGGAGAGGCGCCCCCGCCCTTCGCGGCTCGGCGTCGACGACGAGGAGCGTGGTCTCCAGGAGCCCGGGGTCGACGTCGGCGGGCAAGAGCTCCCTGTCGGTGTTCGGGATCCACCTCACCCGTCCGAACGCATCGAGCCGGGCCAGGACGCGCACGACGCGGAAGCACATCCCGCAGCCGGCGTCGTAGAAGGCGAGCGCCTTCTCCTTCGGGGGCCCGCGCCGGCGGGCGAGCGCGTCCCAGAGCGCGCCGTCGAGGAGGAGCGGGTAATACGCGATCATCACGGCCGAGAAGCTGCCGAGGTTCACGAGCAAGGCGATCCCGCCGTGCAGCCCGGTGAGCAGGAGGGCCGCGAGGGCGCGCAGCCACCGCCGGAAGAACGGGGCCAGCACGAGGACCGGCGCGATGCCCTCGATGACGAGCGTGCCGTAGGTCATCGCCCTGGTGAACGCGAACGGCGCGTGCTCGCGCACCCAGACGCCGAGCGTGGTGACGATGCGCTCCTGGTTGAGGACGTAGTGCACCGCCGTGCCCTGCCGCCAGGTGACGCCCGACTTGTGCGCGAAGTTGAACCCGTAGATGACGGCGATCTGCAGAAGGATCGCGAAGCACGCGAGCGACACCGCGGGCCGATCGTCGGGCGGCGGGAGGCGCTTCGCCGCGAGGTCGGCGGGCGTCTCGTCGCGTCCTGTTCGGAGGCTCGCGAGGAGGGCGTCGACGGACCAGCGGCGGCCGAGTGGCAAGAACGCCGTCCAGATCATGATGGTGCCCAGAGCGACCGCCCCCCAGTTCTCGGCGAAGAGGATGCGGTTGTGCAGGCTGGTGGTCATCACCAGGGAGAGCACGTGCGAAGTGCGCGTGCGCCAGCCGAGGCCCAGGCACGCGAAGCAGACGAACGCGAGGACGAAGAGCCACGCCGCCTCGTCCACGTTCGAGGCCATGAAGAAGACCGAGAAGAGGCGCGGGAACTGCGGCCGCCACAGCACGGTGTGGTTCGGCAGCAGGCCGTCGTTCGAGTACAGGTCGCGCAGCCAGGGCACGCGGCGCGCGAGGTCCCCGACGAGGACCAGGGCGAGCCCCACGCGGAACAGGGCCAGGGTGCGCCCGTCGATCGTCAGATAGGCGCGGATGAGCTCCCGCCTCGCCGTCCCGACGTTCATGCGCCGGGCACGATACACGCCGTCAGGCGGCTCGACGAACGCCTCAGAAGGAGCCGGAGAGCGTGAGCCCGCCGGTCGAAGGCCCGACGAACGGCGTGAGGACGGGGTGCAGCGCCGCCTTGCTCGGCTCGTCGTCGTGGTGATGGTCGGCGGCGATCCAGTAGATGATCATCGCGGCCTCACCGGCGCCGGCGAGGATCGCCACGGCCAGGGCGACGTTGCCCACGGTCGCGTCGCTGTTGACGTCGTTGTTGTCGGCCGCCCACTGGCTGCAGGCGCTCGTGATCTGGCTCTTGAGCTGCGCGCTGGCCTTGGCGGGCGCGGTGGGCGGGCTGCACGAGGTGCCCCCCGCGTTCACGATCTGGTTGGCGATGCTGTTCGCGTTGTTCTGCGCGTTCTGCTTGGAGAAGAGCATCGCGGCCGCGAGGCCCGCCGTACCGAGCGTGACGGCGCCGCCGATGATCACCGGGATGAGGAGGCCGTTGTGCGAGCCGCCCTGCTGCGGCTCCTCGTGGGGCTCCGGCTTCGGCGGCGGGGCCGTCGACTCCTCCGGGGGAGGCGGCGGCGTGGACGGCGTCTCGGTGTCGGAGGGCGGGGGCGTGGTCGCGGTGGCCGCGGGCGGCGCGGTGGCCGCGGCGGAGGCCGTCTTCGCGAAGCGCGCGATCGCCTTCTCTCCGGCGAGGACGGTCACGCTGTCGGTGTCGGTGGTGCCGTCGGTGCCGCGGAACTTGATGGTGTGGGCGCCCGGCTCGACGATCGCGGGCTCGGCGAGCGGCGCGGTGCCCGCGTGGTCGCCGTCGATCGTGACGTCGGTGCCGGGGGCGGCGACGACCTCGATGCGACCGAGCTTCGCGTGCGCCTGATTGAGCCCGTCGACCGCGTCGGACTTCTGCTTGTCGGTGACGTCCTTGCTCTCGACGAGGAACTGCTTGAAGTAGCGCTCCGCCTCCAGCGTGTGGCCGCTCTTCAAGCAGCTCCACGCGAGGTTGAGGAGGACGGCCGGGTGCTTCTTCAGCGCGTACGCCTGGAGGAACGCGGCGCGAGCGAGGTCGAACTGCCCCTTGTCGAAGTACCCGACGCCCTCCTTGAAGCGGGCGCGCGCCATGTCGGTGGTCGCGTCATCCGCCGAGCTCTGGGCGCGCGCCGGGAAGGCGATCGCGATCGGAGCAAAGGCAACGAGCAAGGCTAGTGCAAGGGCTCGAGTTCTCATGGTATGGCTGCGCAGCGGGAATCCTCACAGCCCGGCTCGCCGCTGTAAAGCGCGTTCAGAACGGGACGTCGTGCACGATGGTGCCGCCGCCCGTGCCGCTCCTTGGACGCGCTGCGGCGGCCGGCCGCGGCGCAGGGGCCGGAGCGGGCGCCGGGCGCGGAGCCGGCGCAGGAGGCAAGGACTGGAGGGCCACCGTGGGAGGCGGAGGCCGCACGGGCTGCGGAGCCGGCGCCGCGGCTGCGCCCACGGGCATCGGCACCTGCGCGAGGGCGGAGATGGGCACCGTCTTGGGCTCGGGCGTCGGCGCGGGAGCGGGCGTGGGCTCGGGGGCCGGCGGAGGAATGTCGTGCGTGGGCGCGGCGACGGTCTTCGCGATCGTCGCGGGCGCGGCCTGCGGCGCGGGGTCACCCCCGCCGCTCGAGGTTGCCCACACGCCGAGGGCGCCGAGAACGAGGACGCCCGCGCCGAGGCCGATCCACAGCGGCGCCTTCGACTTGCGCCCGAACGTCGCCTTCGCGTCGAACGAGCCCGTGCTCTCCGGCGCGCGCGGCACGGCGACCACGGGCCGCTTGACGATGCGGGTCAGCGCGAGGCGATCGGGCGCGGGACCGGGCGGCGCGGCGACCGGGGCAGGCGGGAACGCCGCGGGCGGCGCGACCGGCGCGGCGACGACCGGCGCCGCGGCCGGAATGGCCGGGACCGGCGCTGCCACCTGGGCCGCGACGGGCGGCGCGGCCGGCGCGACGATTGCTGCCACCGGGGCGACGAGCGCCGGCGCACCGGTGACGGCGGGGCCGTAAGGCGTTCGCGGCGCGGGAGAGAGCTCCGCGGGTGCCGGCCCGCGATTGACGATAACGGAATCTTCAGGTTGGGCCGAAACCGGAGCGGGCTTTGCGGGTGCGTGCGTCGTGCTCTGCACGAGCGCCGCGCGGACCTCCGCGTGCGTGCCGCCCAGGCTCTGGAGCGCTTGCGCGTCCGCGGCGGACATCTGCCCGCCCGCCGCGAATGGAGCTTCGTCGAACTCCCACGAGGGCCGAAAAGCCGCCGCGAGCTGCTCGAAATCGTCCGAAGTGAGGCGCGCTCCCGCGTACGCCCCAGGGCCCTTTGGCAGCGGGCTCGATGAATCGCCAGGATAAGCCATGGCGCCACGAGAGTAACACCCGCGCGCGGGACGAACAAATGGGCAAAGCGTGTGCTTTTCGGTGTTCGCGACCGAAGAGACCACCTTCATGCACGCACGTGACGTGCGTGCTCGCACGCGTCGGCGGCGATCAGGTGTCCTGGTTGGCGCTGCTGACGCCCCCGCCGGGCGCGAACTCGGCGACGAGCGTGTCGTCCCAATCGTCGGCGACTTTTCCGACCGTCTCGAGGAGATCCTCGAACTCTTCGTAGTCGAGCCCGGAGAGACGGCGAAGCGCGCGCACGACGACCTCGTCGCGATCGCCGTCGATGGCGAACGCCGCGTCGGACGTGGTGAGGAAGGAGAGCTCGAGCAGGCGCCGATAGAAGGCTTCGCGCTGGCCGGCGTCGAGCGGCGTGCGCGACTTGGGCACGGGCATCACCGGCGCGACGAAGAGGAGCACGCCGTGGTCCTCGAGCACGTTGATGCCCACGGACGCCGATCCCTTGCGGACCTGCGTGTATCCGCTCGCATCGAGGGGGTCGAGCTTCGCCCCTGCCCGTTCCCCGAAGCGCGCGAGATAGGCGTTGACCATCGCGCGCGCGTCCGGAAACGTCTGCGCGCTGGCGCGATCCGCGTAGATCGGTTGTATCGTCAGCGGGGTCTCGGACACGTGGACGAGTCTACGCGAACGGCTCCGCTACGGCTAGGCGCTCTCGGCGTGACGCTGGCGTGCGCGCTCGGCGGGGGCGGCGCGTGCGGCGAAAGGCCTGCTTCGCTCGACGCCGGGGCCGCGGCGAGCGAGGCGATTGAGCTCCCCCGCGCGAAGGCGATCGCCGAAGGCCGCGAGCCGCTGCCCGCCCGCCCGGACGCCCTCGCGCTCGCCGAGTCGATCGAGGCGAGGGCCGTTCGCGAGGGAGGAGGGACGCGCGCGGTCGCCTTGCACGCCGTGGCCGCGCGGGTGCTCGAGCGCGTCTGGCGCGTCGAAGGCCGCGACCGCGACGCGACCGAGGCACTGGAAATGTACCGCGCGGCGTCGCGAGACCCCGACGTGCCCGGCGCGTGCGAGGCAGCCCTCGCCGGCGCGCGCCTCGCCGGCGACGCCGCGCACGACGCCACCGTCGCGTACGCGGAGCTCTATCGAGTGCAGCGACGCTTCGCTCCCTTTCATGACGCGGACCCACCGGCCGGCTCGAGCGCGGGCGCCGATGCCGACCGGCGCGATGCAGGTCGAACGTGCCGCGCCGAGGTCGAGGACGACTTGTCGCACCTCGCCGCATTCCGCCCTCCGCAGCGCGTGCTCGACGCGATTGAGGCCGGGCTGGCCGGGGAGGGGATTGCTTCGCCGGCGCCCGACCGGGCCGGCGCAGGACCGCTCGTACCGGTGAAGCCGCCGCGCATCGTGCGGGTCGAGTCGTGGCCCGGCGCCGATTCGGCGCGCGTGGTCGTCGTCCTGGATCGGGCGGCCGGGTATCGCCTGGGCGACGAGCGGCTCGATTGCCGCGGCGAGCAGACCTTCGTCGATCTCGACGGCGTGGACGTCGGGGACGTCGCGCGCGTGACGCCGGGCACGGGCATCCTCGCGGCCGTGCGCGCCGAGGCGACGACCACGGGGTCCCGCGTCTCCCTCGAGGTGCAGGGCCACGCCTACCGCCGGGCCTTCGCGATGCGCGAGCCGTTCCGCATCGTCCTCGACGTCGCGCGGCACCCCCCCGGCGTCGCGAACCGGAGCCGCCGCGCCGTCGCGCGCGTCGTGCTCGACGCGGGCCACGGCGGGAGAGACACGGGCGCCGTCGGCCCCACGGGCCTCAAGGAGAAGGACGTCACCGTGGACGTCGCCCGCCGCGCCGCGTCCGCGCTCGGGGCCGAGGGCCTCCAGGTGATGCTCACGCGCGGCGACGACCGCTTCGTCTCGCTCGAGGAGCGCGCCGCGATGGCGAACGCGTTCGAGGCCGACCTCTTCGTCTCCATCCACTGCAACGCCAGCGAGAGCAAGTCGCGCCGCGGGGTCGAGACGTACGTGCTCGACACGACCCGCGACGAGATCACCGCCCGCATCGCCGCGCGCGAGAACGCCACGTCGCCGGGCACGAGCGCCGAGGTCACCGCGATCCTCGGCGACATCCGCCTCGCCGACCAGGCGCAGCGCTCGAGCCGCCTCGCCGAGCTCCTCGAGCGCGCGGCCGCGTCGGCGCTCGACGCGCGCTACGGGGACGCGGTCAACGGCGGCGTGCACCCCGCCGGCTTCTACGTCCTCGTGGGCGCCGACATGCCGAGCGTCCTCTTCGAGACGAGCTACATCTCGAACGGCAGCGAGGAAGAGCGTCTCGCGACCGACGAGTACCGGCAGCTCCTCGCCGACGCCATCGCGAACGCCGTGAAGGCGTACCGCGAGGGCCGCTGACCGCTCGACGACGCTCTAGGCGACCCCCGTCAGCCGCTCGAGCACCGCCCGCAGCTTCGCGGCGTCCCCGCGGGGCGCGTGGGGAAGCGCCCCGGCCGGCCCCCCGAGGGCGACCACGCGCACGTGCCGCGTCGACTCGAGGAGGGCGAGGCGCGCCGCGACCGCCGCGGCGTCGAGCGGCGACACGTCGCCCACGACCGCGACCTCGGGATTGGTCTCGGCGAGGGCCACCAGCGCGTCCACCACGTGCTCGAACGCGGTGACCTCGAACCGGCGCGCGAGCGCCCGCTCGATCGCCTGCAGCGCCGCCTTGTCGGCGTCGACGGCGACGACGTGGGGCCGCGCGGCCCGCAGCGCCACCGGGATCGAGAAGCCGTACGCCCGCAGGAAGTCGACGACGTCGAGGCGGCGGAAGCGCAGGTGCCGGCCCTCCGTGCGCCACCCGCGGATCTTCCCGCGGTCGGCCCAGTTGTGGATGGTCTTCAGGTCGACGTCGCAGAAGGCGGCGATCTGCGTCGCGGTCAGCACCCGGCGGCTCTCGCGCTGCGAGCTCACGCCGGCGCGTCCTCCGGCAGGAACCGGCCGTCGCGCATGACGTACCGCGACGGCCCCGGCACCCGCGCCTCCCGAACGTCGTGCTCGGGATCGCCGGGCAGCACCACCGCGATCGTCTCGCCTCGGGCGTCGCGGTGCGGGACGACGCGCGGGCAGATCGGCTCGAGGCGCGAGGCCTCGGCGATCGCGATCGCGCCCGTCGCGCTGGGGGCTTCGGCGAAGACCTGGAGCGTGCGGTGCGTGGGCGGGGCGAGGGTGAGCGCGCCCTCCGCGTGTCGCCGCAACACGTCGGACGGGCGCGCCCAGAAGCTGGCGGTCGTCTCGCGGTCGTCGTGCACGCCCGTCAGGGCGTCGTCGGACGCGTAGAGGAAGAAGCGCGTGTCGAAGCGCCGCGACTCGGCTACCGGCGTGATCCACCGCGCGAAGGCGTAGAGCGCGCCGAGGTCCAGCCGCATGCCGCGCGCGCCGAGGAGCTCGCGGAGCGCGGTGCTCTCGGCGCCCTTCGTGGCCGCGCCGAGCTGCCCGCGCCAGCGAAGGAGCTCCTCGTGGGCGGGCGTGGCCCCGACGACCGGGAGGATCGCGGCCTCTTCGAGGGCCTCGCGGCACGCGGCCACGGCGAGCCCGCGCAGCGCGGCGGCGTCGGCGGCGATGGGCGTCGCGGTCGGGCGCGGCGGGGTGGACGCGTCGATCCACCCTGGATGGAGGTCGGCGGCATCGAGCTTGCCCCCCGGAAAGACGACCGCGCCGCCGAGGAAGCCGGCGCGCTGCCGCTCCACGCAGAAGACCTCGACCCCGCCGCCCGCCGCGTCGCGGACGACGAAGAGCGTCGCGGCGTCCCTCGCGGGCGGCCCGTCGCGGTGGAGATCGAAGTCGAGCATGGTGGACCCATGCTACGCCCTCACTCGGCGGTGCGGATGCGGCGGCGCTCTTCCGCGGCGCGTTGCTCGGTGCGCTTCTGGTCGGCCGGGGTCTCGATCAGCCACCAGGTGTCGTGCTCGGGCGAGGCGCCCACCGCCTCGAGCGTCAGGGTGATGGCGCTCTCCGGCTCGATGGCGCCGCTGGCGCGTCCCGGCAGCTCGACCACCGCGCGGCGCACCCGCAGGCGCTCGAGCGCCGTCGCCATGTGCGTCACCCCCTCGCGGAAGCGCGCCTCGCCGAAGTCGGCGCGCGGGCCCAGCCCCAGGAGCAACACCTTCTCGAACGGCACGTGCGGCTTGCCCGGCACCAGCAGCGCTTCGCCCGCCTCGCCGCGGAAGAAGGCCGACTTGAGCAGCGCGCTCAGGCGGCCGCCGAGCCGCCAGTCGAGGAGCCCCGCGAGCCCGCGCATCGGCCGCTCGTCCTGCCAGATCGAGCACGCGCAGAGCTCGACGCTCGCGCCGTCGAGGAGCCTCAGCTCGGGGGCGAGGAAGCGCAGCTCCATCGGCTCAGGGCCGGCGCTCGTCCTGACGGCCGAGCGTGTCGGCGATGCGGTTCAGCACCCCGTTCACGAATGCGCTCGACTCGTCGGTGCCGAAGGCCTTCGCCAGCTCGACCGCCTCGTCGAGGATGACCGCGCGCGGCACGTCCGTCCGCCGCGCGAGCTCCCACGTTCCCAGGCGAAGCACGTTGCGGTCGACCCGGGACATTCGCTCGATGCGCCAGTGGGTCGACGCCGCCGCGATGTGCCGGTCGAGCTCCTCGCGCGCCTCGGCCACGCCGCGCACGACCTCGTCCGCGTAGGAGCGGCCCTCGGGATCCGCCTCCGCCAGGAAGCTGCGCCAGTAGAGCTCGACCGTCGCGTCGGCCGAGGCGCCCGAGAGCTCCATCTGGAAGAGCATCTGCAACGCCGATTCCCGGCCCGAATGACGCGCGCCCATGCGGTTTCCTGCTCTTTTGCCGTCAGAGGCCCGCGTCGTCGAGGGCACGCGCGAGCGCGACCATCTCGATCGCGGTGACCGCCGCGTCCCACCCCTTGTTGCCCGCCTTCGTGCCCGCGCGCTCGATGGCTTGCTCGATGGACTCGGTGGTGAGGACGCCGAAGACGATGGGCACCGCGCTCGACTGCGCCGCGGCCGCGAGCCCGCCCGCGGCCTCGCCGGCCACGTAGTCGAAGTGCGGCGTGGCCCCGCGGATGACCGCGCCGAGGGCGATCACCGCGTCGAGCTTCTCGGAACCGGCGAGCCGGCGCGCGATGAGCGGCAGCTCCCACGCGCCCGGCACGCGCACGACCGTCACGTTCTGGGACAACGCCCCGTGCCGCACGAGCGCGTCGAGCGCGCCTTCGACCAGCCGGTCGACGATGAAGTGGTTGAAGCGGCTCGCGACGACGCCGAACCGCGCGCCCTTCGGCACGACCAGGGTCCCTTCGATCACGCGGGTCGTCATCGGTGGTGAGCTCCTCGGTTCCTCTCGCTGCGGCGCCTGCGTCACTCGGCGTGGCCCATCGAGTGGAGCGGCACCCGCTCCACCACCTCGAGGCCGAAGCCGTGAATTCCGGCCAGCTTACGCGGATTGTTGGTCAGCAGGCGGATCTCGTGAAGCCCGAGATCGACGAGGACCTGGGCGCCCAGCCCGAACTCCCGGAGCGGCACGTCCTTCGGCGGAGCCGCGGGCGGCGCCTCGCGCGCGAGGCGCCAGCTCTCGAGCTCGGCCCGCACGTCTCCCCGCGAAGCGATGTAGACGAGCGCGCCGTGCCCGGCCGCTTCGATCTGCGCGATGGCCTCGCGCAGGTGCCGCCCGCCGTCGCGCGGCGTCGCGGTGAACAGATCCGCGACGGTCGAACCCGTGTGCACGCGGCAGAGGGGCGGGCCGCCGGTCGTGAGATCGCCCTTCGTGAGCGCGAGGAACTGCCGGTCGTCGATCGTCGTCTCGTAGACGATCGCCCTCCACTCGGTGCCCGTCTGGTCTAGCGTGACCACCGTCTCGGCCGCGCGCCGCATGAGGCGCTCGGTGAAGAGGCGGTACTGGATGAGGTCCTCGATCGTCAGGATGCGGAGGCGGTGCGTCTCGGCGAAGCGCTCGAGGTCGGGCATTCGCGCCATGGTCCCGTCGTCGTTCATGATCTCGCAGATGACCCCCGCCGGCGTCAGGTCGGAGAGGCGAGCGAGGTCGACGGAGCCTTCGGTCTGGCCCGTACGTACCAGCACGCCGCCGCGCCGCGCGCGGAGCGGGAACACGTGGCCGGGGGTCACGAGATCCTCGGGGCGCGTCTCAGGGCTCGCGGCGACCCGGATGGTGTGCGCGCGATCGGCGGCGCTGATGCCGGTGGTCACGCCCCGGCGCGCCTCGATGCTCATCGTGAACGCGGTGCCGAGCGCCGGGCCGCTGCGCCCCGGGGCCTGCATCATCGGGAGCTTGATGCGATCGACCTGCTCCTCGCTGAGGGTGACGCAAATGAGCCCGCGGCCGTGCTTGGCCATGAAGTTGATGGCGTCGGGCGTCGCGAACTGGGCGGCCATCATCAGATCGCCCTCGTTCTCGCGGTCCTCGTCGTCGACGAGGATGACCATCTTGCCGGCGCGTACGTCGGCGATGGCGCCGGCGATGCGTTCCGTGAGCTTGGGATCGATCGTGCGCTGCACGTGACTTCTGTCCTGGCTTCTGATCTGAAGAGGGGTGCTTACCGAGGCGACCATTCGATTACAGGGTGCGCCGCCCGGGCTGGGGCGATTTCGCGCCCGAACGTGTCAGCCGAGCACGCTCGGGGCAGCGTAACCCATGCGCGCTCGGTGTAGTGACATCGCTTCGCGGCGTCCAGGTCGCGCGAAGCTGCGAAGACGCTGACGCACGCTCGGATGCCGCATGTACGGGAGGGGCACGAAAGTGCACCGCGTGGTCGTCTTTTTGCGCATGGGCCGTCGGTCAAATGACACGGGGACCGGTTGCGTATCGCAGGCGTGAGTACGATAGACTTGAGTGGTGGCACCTCTACGCGCAGTCCTGCTTTGTGCCACGTGCCTCGCGGCGGGGGCCGCGGCGTGCGAGCCGAGCTTCCAGGCCGTGTACGAGTGCGACGTGCACTTCGAGCACTGCTACGCGCTCGACGAGAGCGCGGCTCCGGTGGCCCAGAAGAAGGATTGCTGGCGCGACTGGCTGCACGGCTACACGTACGGCGAGTCGCGCGATCGCGTCGAGTACGGCGGCACGCGCTACAGCCAGCTCTCGCTCGATCCGACGCTGCCGAACGAGGACGTCTCCGCCAGCCAGTCGAAGCGCACGGTCGCGGCGCCGATGCCCACGAACGCTTTCGCGCCGCCGCCCAACGTGAGCGACGGTCGCCCCGGGGCCACCTCCGCGATGGCCGTCGCCACGCGCACCCCCGGCGCCGACTGCGCCGACGGCTGCGCGACGCGCTGGACCTCCTGCCGCGCCATCTGCAAGGAGACGTCGTGCGAGTCGTGCGATCAGACGTACCGCGCGTGCATGCCGTCGTGCTTCAGCGACGAGAGCGGCGTGTCCACGCGCAGCCTGCGGTAGCTCAGGCCCCGAGGAGCTCGGACGCCTCGATCGCGTGGTACGTGAGGATCGCGTCGGCCCCGGCCCGGCGAATGGAGGTGAGGACCTCCATCATCGCGCGCGCTCCGTCGATCATCCCCGACGCGGCGGCCGCCTTCACCATCGCGTACTCGCCCGACACGTTGTACGCGAAGAGCGGCAGCGTCGACGCCTCGCGCACCGCGCGGATCACGTCGAGGTACGAGAGCGCGGGCTTCACCATCAGCATGTCGGCGCCCTCGTCCTCGTCGAGCGCGGCCTCGCGCAGCGCCTCGCGCGCGTTGGCGGGATCCATCTGGTAGCCCGCGCGGTCGCCGAACTTCGGGGCGCAGTCGGCCGCCTCGCGGAAGGGGCCATAGAAGGAGCTCGCGTACTTCACCGCGTAGCTCAGGATGCTCGTCGACTCGAACGAGCCCTCGTCGAGGGCGCGGCGGATGCGCGCGACGCGCCCGTCCATCATGTCGCTCGGGGCGACCACGTCGGCCCCGGCGCGCGCGTGGAGGACCGCCATCTCGGCGAGCACCTCGAGCGTCGCGTCGTTGTCGACCTCCTGCTCGCCGTCGCGCCGCTTGCGGAGGATGCCGCAGTGCCCGTGGTCGGTGTACTCGTCGACGCACACGTCGGTCATGACGACGAGGCCGGGCGCGGCGCTCTTCATCTCGGCGACGGCGCGCGGCACGGGCCCGTCGGGGTCGAGGGCGCTCGACCCGCGCGCGTCCTTCTTCTTCGGGAGGCCGAAGAGGATGACCGCGCCGAGGCCGTGCTTGGCGGCCTCCTTCGCCGTCTTCGCCGCGTCCCTCACGGGGAGCTGGGAGACGCCCGGCATCGACCCGATGGGCGAGGGGGCGTCGATGACGGCGCTGAAGAAGAGCGGCCATACGAACTGGCGGGGCGCCAGGGTCGTCTCGCGCACGAGCGCGCGCAGGGCCGGCGTGACGCGGAGCCGGCGCGGGCGGATCGTCGGGAAAGCCATGTTTCTGGCGGACGGCATAGCACGGCCGCCCCCGCCCATACCCCGGCGCGAAGCACGATCGCCGCTTGTACGCCGCCGCCGCACGCGTCATCGTGTCCGGCATGCGTACTTGGGCTTGCGCATCCCTTTTGCTTTGTGTGGCTTCCGCTCTGGCCGGGGCCGCGGGCTGCGGCGACCGCACGGGTCTC
Source organism: uncultured delta proteobacterium (assembly GCA_963797395.1). Classification (GTDB taxonomy): domain Bacteria; phylum Myxococcota_A; class Polyangia; order Polyangiales; family Polyangiaceae; genus Palsa-1150. The sequence goes on along the minus strand of CAWCPA010000003.1, from coordinate 194,790 downwards.
CTCATCCCGGTCATCGAGGTGGGAGAAGATGGGGGCGTCATCGGCACCACGGAGCCCGACGCGTCGGTCGACGCCCCGGCCGACGCCATCGCCGACGCGCTGCCAGGGCTCGATGTCTCGCCCCCGCCCCCCGACGCGTTCGACGACTGCCCCGACGCGGGCTCGACGTTCATCTACGTCATCGGCTCGAACCGGGAGCTTCTCTCGTTCTATCCGCCGACGCTCTCGTTTCACACGGTCGGCTCCATCCACTGCGAGACCACCAACCCCGACGCGATGCCGTTCTCGATGGCCGTCGACCACACCGGCATCGCCTACGTGCTCTATGACGACGGCGAGCTTTTCCGCGTGAGCACCGCCACGGCGGCCTGCCAGGTGACGGGGTTCGTCCCCGGCCAGCACGGCTTCGACGTCAACTTCGGCATGGGGTACTCGCTGAACCCGCAGGGCAACGGCGAGGAGCTGTACGTCATCGGCGCTTCGGGCAGGCTGGCGACCATCGACACGACGACCATGGCCCTCACCGTCGGCCCGGCGACCAACCCCACCTTGCCCAGCGCCGAGCTCACCGGCACCGGCGCAGGCGGTCTCTTCGCCTTCTACGCCTCCACCGGCACGATGCCCTGCACGAACCACGACGCGTGCACCGACTCGGCGATTGGCCAGCTCGACAAGGCCACCGGCTTCCAGACCAACCAGGCCGTTTCAGCGGCCTCGCGCAAAACGACTCGTGGGCGTTCGCGTTCTGGGGCGGCGACTTCTATATGTTCACCGACCCGGTCCCGAACTCCAGCACCGGCGGCACGCAGATCACGCAGTTCGATCCGGGGACTGGCAAGCTCACCGTCGTCGCGCGGCGCACCGACATCGAGGTCGTCGGCGCGGGCGTTTCCACGTGCGCTCCGTCGCGTTGAGCGCGAAGCTCCCGCACAAGGTGGCCACCCCTCCTCGCGGCCTCGTCTGCTTCGCCGGCGCCGGCCCGGGCGATCCGGCCCTGCGCACGGAGCGCGCGGCCCGGCGCATCGCCGACGCCGACATCGTGCTCGAGCCCAGCGTCACGGCGACCGTCGAGGACCTGGTGGCGCTCGCGCGCGAGGGCAAGTCGGTCGCCTGCGTCGTCGCCGGGGACCCGCTCGAGTCGCCGGAGGTCGTCCGCATGGCGCGCGCCCTGGTCGCGGAGGGCGTGGCGATCGAGGTCGTTCCGGGCATCGGCGCCGGGAGCGCCGCGGCGGCGTTCGCGGGCATGCTCGGCCCGGTCGTTCGCTTGCCGATCGGGGAGCTGGGCCGGGCGCTCGCGCGCCACGGCCCCGGCGACACCGTGACCGTCGTCGCCCGCGCCGGGCTCCCTTCGCAGCGCGTGCTCTCCGTCCCGGCGGCCGAGGTGCCCGCGCTCGCGCGTGATCTGGGGGATCCGTTCGTGCTCGTGGGCGCGGGCCGGCCCGACGAGGCCCTTCGCTGGGCCGAGCGCCGGCCCCTCTTCGGCAAGCGCGTGCTCGTGACCCGCGCCCGCGAGCAGGCCGGCAGCCTCGCGGAGCTCCTGCGCGACGCCGGCGGCGACCCCGTCGTCGTCCCCACTATCGAGATCCACCCTCCGGCCGACCCCGGTCCGCTCGCCGCCGCCCTCGCGTCGCTGCGCACCGGCGCCTACGCGTGGGTCGCGTTCACGAGCGCGAACGGCGTCGACCACACCTTCGCGGCGCTCGAGGCCCTCGGCGCCGACGCCCGGGCGTTCGGGCGCTCCCGCGTCGCCGCCATCGGGCCGGCGACCGCGCGTACGCTCGGGCGCCACGGCCTGCGTCCGGACGCGGTCGCCAGCGAATATCGCGGCGAGGCCCTCGCCGAGACGATGCTCGCGGCCATCGGCCCCGCGCCGGTCCGGGTCCTCCTCGCCCGCGCCGCTCGCGCCCGGGACGTCCTTCCCGAGACCCTGCGGGCGGCCGGTCATGGCGTCGAGATTGTTGCCGCGTACCAGACCCTCCCGCCCCCCGAGGAGGTGATCGAGGGTCTGCGGCGGGACCTCGCCGGTCGCCGGCTCGATGTGGTGACCTTCACCTCGAGCAGCACCGTCGACAACCTCTGCGACCTTCTGGGCCCCCGCGCGCCCGAGCTGCTCGCGGGCGTGCGGGTCGCGAGCATCGGCCCGGTCACCACGGCGAGCGCCGAGGCCCGCGGCCTGCGGGTCGACGTGACCGCGGGAGAGTACACGGTCCCGGGCCTCGTGGAGGCGCTCGTCGAGAGCTACGGCTGAGAACGGGGCGTCGCTCCATCTCTTGCGACGCCGTTCGTGCGATGCCGCCGCATCGGACGCATGGATTTGGAGTGGCGCGCGGCGACGCTGTACCCTAGAGGGCCGAGTGCGACGTCGCTCGAGCCCATGTCTCTGAGCTCCCTCATCGTCCAGCGTGAGGTCGCGACCATGCGACAGGTCGAAGAGGCCCTCGCGCGCCAGGTGATTCTACGGGGGCGACCTCGTGACCAACCTGCTCGAGGTCGCGCGCGTCGACGAGGCCGTCCTCGTCCCTCTCCTGGCCGAGTCGATGCGCATCCCGGCCGCCCCCGCGGGCGAGCTGCCCGCCGCGCCCGACTTCGTGCGCACCCTGGTGCCTCGCGAGATCGCCCTCCAGCGGACCATCGCGCCGCTCTCCGTCGAGGGGCAGGGCGCGAACGCACGGCTCGTCCTCGCCGTCGCCGAGCCGCTGCCCGGTGATTCTCGTCGATCAGCTCCGCTTCGCGCTCGGCATGACGCTCGAGCAGCGCGCGGCGCCGGCCGTGCGCGTCCACCAGGCCGTGGCGAAGGCCTACGGCGTCCCGCTCGAGCGCCGCATGGTGCGGCTCCTCGCGCGCATGAGCGGGGAATCGACAAGCACGTCGCTACCACCGGTCGCCGACAACAGCCTCCCCCAGGCGGCGTTGCGGGCGCCCAGCGCGCCGCCCCTGCGCCGTCCGGGCGAGGGGTCCGCGGCGACCGTGGTCGGCCGGCTCGTCCCCAAGTCGCCGACGCACAGCCGGACGTCGCCCGGGTTCCCGAAGGCCAACGTTCCGGAGGTAGGGGAAGGGACGCCCGCGGGGCCCCCCGTGCAGGTCCCGCCGGCAGCGGCCCCCGCGCCCGCCCCGAGCGTCGTGGCGTCGCCCGTCACCCCGACGCGTCCGTCGGCCCGCCCCGTCGAGCCGCGCGGGGGTCTCCTGCAGCGCGAGGTCTCCGCCCCGGCGCGCACCGGGCGCCGGCGCCGCGGCCCGCTCACGGCGGACGCCGCGAAGGCCGAGGCCGAGGAGGCCGCCGATCGCGACGCGCTCCTCGATTTGTTCTTCGATTTCTCGCAGCAGTTCTTCGACTACTCGAGCCTGTTCCTCGTCCACGGCGACATCGCCGAAGGCCGCGACGCGTTCGGCGCGGGCGCGAGCCGCGAGCGTGTCCTCGGCATCGGCGTGCCGCTCGACATGCCGAGCTTGCTCTCGACCGCGCGCGACAAGCGGCTCCCGGTCATCACGAAGGTCTCGGCCGACGGCCTCGACGCCGTGCTCCTCGCGGACCTTCAGCGCCCGCGCGACGCCGAGATCGCGATCGTGCCGCTGGTCGTGCGCACCCGCCCGGTCGCGATCTTCGTGGGCGACTGCGGCGACGCGGGGGTCGACCGCGCCGGGATGCAACAGGTCGTCGCCCTCTCGGGGTTCATCGGCAAGGCCTTCGAGCGCATCATCGTGCGCCGCAAGCTCGATGGCTTCATCGCCGGCAGCGCCGACGCGCACGCCGGCCGCGTGTCCTCCGAGATGGTCGCCTCGAAGCCGGGACGCTCGAAGCGGGCCTCGAGCGCGCCCCCGAGCGCCCCCCCTGCTGCCGACAAGGGCGGATGGATCACCGCGGAGGCCGTCCGGAAGATGGCCGCCGCGGGGACCGGCGCGGTTCCACCCGCTGCCAAGACGGACAGCGCGGCGCCGGCCAGGCCCGCGGAGGTGCTCGCGAGGCCCGAGCCGCCCGCCACCCAGCCCGAAGTCGCCGCCCCGAAGCCCCAACCGGCCGAGCCTGCGGCGGTCGATCCCTTCGCGAGCTGGGCGCCCTCCGCGTCCGCGACGCCGGCGGTCACGGTGCCTTCTTCCCCGCCCGTGCCCTTCGTGCCGAAGCGCGCGCCCTCGCGCGGGCAGGCGCCCCCCCTGGGCCTGCCGCCTCCCGCCGCCAACGTCGCCGTCGTGCGCCGCATCGGCGGGCCGCCCATTCCCCGCGAAGAGCCGGAGCTCGCCGGAGCTCCCGCCTCGTCGCCGGCCGTGCACGGCTCCGTTCGCGCCGCGTCCCCGAAGCCCGCCCCGTCGCCGCGACCGCCCGAGGTGGCGGACGTGGAGGTAAACCAGGAGATTGTCGAGGTCGACGAGGACTCCGTGTTCCAGGAGGTCGAGCTTCCGCCGCAGCCCGCGGCCAAGGCGGCGCCGGAGCCCGACCCGAACCGCGCGCTCTTCGACGAGCTTGGCTGGGGCCAGGAGGCGGGCGAGGTCCACGAGACCCCGCAGCCGATCTCCACCGCCATCGCGGTCGCGGCCCACAAGCCCCCCGCGCCCGTCGGCCCGGGAGAGCAGCTTCCCTCGATCATCATCGAGGACCTCGATCGCGATCTCCTCGTGCTGGTCGATCGACTGGCCTCGGGCGAAGTGGACGAGTCTGCGGAAGGGGAGCTCCTTCGCCAGGGCGAGCGCGCGATGCGCGCCATCATGTCGCGCTTTCCCGGGCCGATCGCCTTCAACCGCTCGCGCATCGCCACCGCGAACAACCCGCCTCGCGCCAGCGAGTGCGGGCCCATCCTGCGCCTCATCGCGCGCGAGCGTCGCGTGGCGCTGCCCTTCGTGCTCGAGCGCCTCTCGTCCGCCGACCCCGAGGAGCGCGGCTGGGCCACGCACTTGCTCGGCGAGCTGCCGTACGTCGAGGCCATCCCCCGCTTGCTCTCGCGCCTGCGTGACGACGACGCGAGCACGGCGGCCGCCGCGGCCCACGCCCTCGCCGCCGTCGCGAAGGCCTCGCCCGAGCCCGTGGGCGACGCCCTGGTGCATCTTTCCCGCGCCGTCGAGCCGGAGGACCGGACCGCGGCCCTTCGCGCCATGGCGCGCCTGCGGGAGGCCGGGTTCGTGCCCGAGTTCATTCGCGCCCTGGGCGACGAGAACGACGCGGTCGTCACCGCGGCGCACGACGGCCTCGTGCAGGTCACGCGGCAAGACTTCGGCACCGACGCGCGCCACTGGGTGCGCTGGTGGGAGCAGCACTCGAGCAAGCACCGCATCGAGTGGCTCATCGACGCGCTGGCGCACGACGTCGCGGAGATCCGGAAGAGCGCCGCCGAGGAGCTTCGCGCCGTGACGCGAGAGTACTTCGGGTACGCCGGCGACCTTCCCGCCCGTGACCGCGATCGCGCGCAGCAGCGCTACCGCGACTGGTGGGCGCTCGACGGCCGGGCTCGCTTTCGTCGCTCGTGAGGGCGGTGCTACGGTAATGAGATGAGGTGGGCCCGCCTCGTGCGCGCGGCTTCGTGGCTGGGGGTCGCCGCGGCGCTGAGCGCCGTCGCACGCGCGTCCGCCGAGGCGGGGGCGCCCCTCACGGACGCGGGGGCGGTCTCCGCTCCGGCGCCGCCAGCGCCGGCGTCGAGCGGCGCCGGCGCGAGCGACCCCGACGCCCTCCGGCTCGCCACCGCGGGTCACTCGCTCAAGTGGAACTGGACCCCGCCGGGACGGGCCGAGCGCTACGGCCACGCCGAAACGCTCATCCACGCGGCGCTGCCCGCCGTGAGGGCCCACGTCCTCGATTTCTCGCACTACCGGGACATCATCCCCAGCCGCTTCAAGATCTCCCGCGTCATCAGCCACGTGCCGGACGGCTCGGCCGACGTCTACATCCAGATTGCCGTGATGCACGACATGGTGCTCTTGTGGGACGTCACGCGCTTCTCGCCGCTCCGCAAGGAGGCGCCGGGCCTCGAGACCGTGGAGGGGCGCATGGTGCCCGGAAAAGGCAACGTCGAGGACATGGACGTCGTCTGGACGATGCATGCCGTCGACGATCAGTGGACCGTGCTGAAGATGGACCTCCTGCTCAAGCCGGGCCTGCCCGCCCCGCAGTCGGCGATCGACGAAGAGCTCCGCGACTCGGCGATGATGGCCGTCGACCTCGTGCACGACCGCGCGCAGGGCAGTCGCGGCGTCGGGCCGTGGCCGGGCTGACCCGAGGGCGGCGGGTCCGTGGGCGGGCGCGAGCATGGATCGCGCGGCGATCGCGCTGTGCGAAGGCGGTCACGCGCCGAGCGCAGAGAGTTTCGATCGCGAAAGGGCACAAGGCGCTTGCGGGACTGCGTCGGTTCGGTTACCAGATTCCCCGCGCGGTGGAGCAGCCTGGTAGCTCGTCGGGCTCATAACCCGAAGGTCGTAGGTTCAAATCCTGCCCGCGCAACCATCGATGGAGCACGGGGGGCGTCGTCCCCCGGCTCGTCGCAGGAAGGCCCGCAGAGCTAACGAGCTCGCGGGCCTTCGGTGTCTCTGGAGGCGAGCCGGAGAGAAAAGAGCGCCAAGGGGTAGAACTTGCCCTCGCGGCATGAGGCCCGCGATTCGCTGTTCGGTCCGCGCGAGCCGTTCGCGGCGCTCGGCGATCTGCGCGCTCGTCGTCCGGTTGATATTGAGCGTATTGCAGTAGGCGGCGCGATGCCATACGCGATGAGAGCCGCTCGCAAGCTCCGAAGCCCGCGCCTTCGAGTGCCTCACAGGTGCGTGATCTCAAGCGCGCGCAGCACGATGCGGTAGCGCACGCACCGGCCGGCAACGCGGCGCCGCTAGTCGGCGTCCTGAGACGCCCCGCGGAGCTGATTGCGGTAGGCACCGGGCGTGACGCCGGCCCACTGGCGAAACGCGTGACTGAACGAGCCCTCCGACGCGTAACCCGTCAGCTGCGAGGCCTTCGCGAGCGTTGCGCCCTCGCGCAGCAGTATCGCCGCCTTCTGCATGCGGAGACGCGTCAGGTAGCCGAGTGGTGGCTCGCCGACGAGCTGTTTGAAGCGCGCCGCGAAGACCGAGCGCGAGAGGCCGACCTCCTCGGCGAGCGAGGCGACGGTCCACGGCGTTTCGGGTCGATGGTGCATAGCGCCGAGCGCTGCTGCGGTGCTCGGATTGCGGAGGGCGCGGAGAAATCCGCCGCCCTCGTCGGGGACGCGCGCAAGATATGCGCGGAGGATTCTGGATGAAGATGACGTCCGCCATCCGGAGCAGGACGACCTCGGAGCCGGGCCGGCCCGTCTCTACCTCGCGGGTGATGAACTGGATGTTCTCGAGGAACGACGGCCCCCCCTGCTCCGATTCGGGCGTCATTCGGATGACCGGCGGCAGGACCGCGAGGATCTGCTGCGCGAGCGGATCATCGAGCACGAAGCAGGCCGTGACGAAGTTCGTCTCCGGGCCCCTTGCGCCGACTTCGAGCCGCAAGACGGCACTGCGTGAGTCGCACCGCGCGACGTCCTCGAATTGCACGGAGGCGCTGCGTGAATGGTCGCGTAGCACGTGCGCATGGCCGAGCGGCAGGATCGCGAGATCGCCGCCGGAGAGCGCGACGTCTGGCTCGTCCGTATTGTCTACGCTGAGCCACGCGCTGCCGCGCACCATGTAGTGGAAGCGGACGCAGCTCTTCCCTCCCGGCAACGCCACGCCCCACGGCGTGCGCCCGACCGTCAGAGCCCAGCGGGTCTGCTGCAGACGAACCGGGGCGAGAACCGCGCTCAGAGCATCCATCAGAGTGCAGCGTAGAGAGCCCGAGCCACACTCTCCAGGCATCGCGGACGATTTCGGCATTTTTCAGGACGACCTCGGATGGTGCGTACGGATGTCGAGCCGTACTTAGGACCCGTCGTCATCGACGAAAGGAAAAATCTCATGCCCAGCAAGCTCGACTTTTCCAAGGAACTCATCGGTCGTCGTGCGCTCGTCACCGGAGGCGCGCGGGGCATGGGTGCGGCGATTGCGCAGCGTCTCCTCGACGCCGGCGCGAAGGTCGTGGTGACAGGGCGCTCGCGTGGCGAGTCCATTCCCGCGGGAGCGACGTTCGTCGCCGGCGACGTCTCCTCCCTCGCAGGGGTGAAGGTGATCGCCACCGGAGCGCTCGGCGCCCTCGGCGGTCTCGACATCCTCGTCAACACCGCGGGCGGTGCGCCCCCGTTCCCGGGAGGCACCACGTCAATCCCCGACGAGGAGTGGCAGGCCAGCTTTGCGCTCAACCTCTTCGCCGCGGTCCGCCTGACGAATGCGGTGTTGCCGGCGCTCAGCGAGTCGAAGGTCGGCGCGATCGTTAACATCTCGTCGAACGCGTCGAAGATGCCCTTCGGTCCGTTCGCGCACTACTGCGCCGCGAAGGCGGCGCTCGACATGTACTCGCGCGCCCTCGCGCTGGATCTCGGGCCGAAGGGCATCCGCGTGAACGTCGTGTCACCGGGGCCGGTGAGCACGCCGGGCGGCGACGAGGCTCGGAAGGCGTTCAGCGCGGCGACGGGCGCTCCGGCCGACGTATTCACCCAGGCAGTGCCGCTCGGTCGCCTCGGGTCCCCGGACGACATAGCGGAGGTCGTCGCGTTGCTCGTGTCGGATCGCGCGAAGTGGATGACGGGCGCGAACATCCTCGTCGACGGCGGAATGACGGCGCGCTGAAACTGGGTCGTGGGAGATTTCGATGTATGACCAATCCAAGCTATCCGAGTTGACCCGGTTCGCACGCGTCGAGGCGGGCTCCACCGCCCAAGGTGCGCGACCGGGAACGTCGCCATCACCGGCCGACGATTACGTCCATGTGACGCGTTCCGAATTCGTCCAGTTTAGCGCCCCTCCCGCGCGGCTGCTTCCTCGAGGAAGCGCGTCAGTACGACCAGCTGCCCGAGTCGCTCGCCCGCGCGGCCCGCGCCGATCGCGGACGATGCCACGCCGAGCCGGACCAGCTGCTCGTCCAGCGTTCCGAACCTGCCCTTGATGTAGGCGCGCGCGACCTGACGAAGATCGAGCCGGAGGGGAGGGAGGTATCCGCCCTCGGCCTCGAACAGCGTCGTCGCGTACGTTCCCCACGAGCAGAGCACGTCGTCGTCGCGGACGAAGGCGCGCCACTGCTGGTGGAGGAACTCGCCGGTGCACCCCGACTCGAGGGCTCGACGGGAGATCGCGAGATGAGCCGCGGTCATGGGCGCGAGGTGGCGAGGGGCCTTCACGAGCTCGAAGCGCTCTCCCGTCCGCGGCCTGAACGCGAGCCACTGCACGAGCTCCTCGGGATACGGGGCCGCGCGCTCGCCCGAGCCGTAGGGCCACGCGTTGGCCTCCCCCGCGATGCAGAGGAGGTTGCCGTCCGTGAGGCTCGTCGGCAGGCGCCGCCGCGGCGGGCGCGGGCCCCTCTCGTGACGGACACGCGCCTGCTGGAAGCGTTGAGCGAACGCGACCTGCGCGTCGACCATGGCGCGGAACGGGGCGAGCAGCGCTTGGAACCGCTCTCGATCGCCCTCGAGGACGCCGAGCACGTGAACGAGCGCCTCGATCGTCGAGACGCACGCGGCGTCGGGCTCCCTCCGGATGCGGTACTCGCTCGGGGTCGGCGGCGTGAAGGTGTACCGGGGCAAGGCCGAGAGCTCGGGGTTCCGGCGGATCACTTTGCGCGCCTGCCACCACGTCCCGTCGACGACGACGAGCGTGACGGGGCCGGTTGGGGGATGGCTCGCGACGTCGACCGCGCCCTCGCCCGGATACAGGAGCACCGCAGGCCGTGCGGGATCGGAGAGCGCGCGCGCGAGCGCGGCGGACCCTGCCCAGCGAACGCCCACGTGAACCTCCGCGTTCGGCAGGCACAGTGCGGCCATCCGCGCGGTCCCGATGGGGACGTCGCGCTCGCGCGGGTGCTGCAGGAGTACGACGCGCGTCGTCGTCTCGATGGACGTGACGTGGCGGCAGTAGCACACGCTCTCGGGCCTGCGGCAGCGCGCGCAGACGACCCTAGGTTGCATGCGAGTCGGCTCGTCCGCGCGGAGCATGCGCCGCGATCGCGCTCAGGAGCCGCCGCGCGTCGATGGGCTTCGCGACGTGGTCGTCCATGCCGGCGAGACGGGTGCGCTCGATGTCTTCGACCGTCGCGCTCGCGGTGAGCGCGAGAATGGGCACGCGCGCCGGTCGGGGACCGGGCAGGACTCCCAGCGCCTCGAGCGTCCGGATGCGCCTCGTGGCCTCGTATCCATCGATGCCGGGGAGCTGGCAATCCATCAACACGAGAATCGAAGGCGTCGGCACGCAGCCGGTCCACGGCCTGCAGCCCGTCGACGGCGATCTCGACCGCGTAGCCCGCCCTTCGCAGGATCTCGGTCACGATCTCCGCGCCGATGGGGGTGTCCTCCACGAGGAGGATCCTCGCGCGCCGCCCCCCGCTCGATGGGGAGGCGGGCCCCCCGAGTTCGCGCCCCTCGCTCGGCGCGCTGCCGGTCTCGTCGAGCGCGGCGGCGAGCGCTCGCAGCAGATGCGCGCGCCGGATCGGCTTCGTCGCCCAGGTCAAGACGCCGAGCGACTCGAACAGGCTGGCGTCGAGCGGCCGCCCGATGGATCCGAGCATTACGATCCCCACCCCCGCGGTACGGGGATCTTCCCTGACCCGACGCGCGACCTCCACGCCGTCCATCTCGGGCATCTGCTGGTCGATGACCAGGAGCGCGAACGCGTCGCCCGTCTCGACGGCCATCGCGACGAGGCGGAGGGCCTCCTCGCCGGAGCTCGCGAGCTCGCAGCGCATCCCGGCCGCGAGGAGCTGCGCGCGCAACACCTCACGGTTCGTCGCGTTGTCGTCCACGGCCAGGACCCGCAGCCCGGCCAGGCGCGCGTCGAGCTGCAAGACGTGCGGCGCCGCCAGGTCCGCGCGCTCCAGGCGCAGCATGAACCAGAACGTCGACCCCCGGCCGGGGATGCTGTCGACGCCGATCTCGCCCCCCATGCGCAGCACGATCTCGCGGCAGATCGCGAGGCCGAGCCCCGCGCCGCCGTGCTTGCGCGTCGCCGAGGAGTCGAGCTGCGAGAAGGGATGAAAGAGCTTCTTCTGCTCGTCGGGCGAGATACCGACCCCCGTGTCGCGCACCTCGACGCGTACCCTCACTTCGCTGCCCGCCGCGGCGACGAGGGTCGCTCGCACCGCCACCTCACCGGTTTGGGTGAACTTGATCGCGTTGCTGATCAGGTTGACGAGGACCTGGCGGATGCGGGTCGGATCGCCGAAGAGGGGCGCGAGGAGCCCCGCGTCCGTCTCGCACGTGAGCTCGAGCCCCTTGTCCTCGGCCGCGAGCTCCATCAGCGTCGCGACCTCCTCCACGAGGTCCACGAACGAAAGCTGGGCGCGGTCGATGTCGAGCTTGCCCGCCTCGATCTTGGCGATGTCGAGGATGTCGTTGATGACCGAGAGGAGCAGACTCGCCGACGACCGCGCGACCTCGACGTAGCGCCGCTGACGGGCGTCGAGGTGCGTGTCCGAGAGCAGATCGACCATCCCGATCACCCCGTTGAGCGGCGTGCGGAGCTCGTGGCTCATGTTCGCGACGAACGCCGTCTTCGCGCGGCTGGCGGCGAGCGCCTCCTCGCGCGCGCGGCCGAGCTCGATGGCCGCCGCCTCGCGCATCTGCTGCGCGCGCTGCCGCTCGGTGACGTCGCGGAAGACCGACTGGGCTCCGATGACCGCCCCGTTCTTGTCGAGGATGGCCGTGCGCGCCGACTCGATCCGCACGATGCTGCCGTCGCGATGCCGGAGGGTCCAGGGTTGCTCGACCTTCTCGACCCCGGTTCGCGCGTCGACGATCGCCTGCTCGAGCCTTCCGTGTTCGTCTGCCACGATGAGGTCGGTCGCGCTCCTGCCAACGAGCTCGCTGCGGGGATACCCCGTGAGGCGCTCCGCCGACGGACTCGCGAACAGGATCTTTCCGTCGAGGTCGAAGGTGAAGATCGCGTCGTGCGATCGGTCGACGAGGGAGCGATAGCGCTCCTCCTCGGCGCGGAGCGCGGCCTGCGCGGCTTTGCGCTCCGTGATGTCCTCGACGATCGTCTGCATGACCCTGCGGCCGCTCTCCAGCGCGATGATCGTGATGTGCACCTCGGCGAGGAACAGGGTTCCGTCGAGCCGTCGCGCCAGCCACTCGAGCCGGATCTTCCCGTCGCGCGTCGACACCTCCACGATCTCGCGAAGGACCTCCCTCGCCGTCCTTCCGTCGGGTTGAATCTCCGCCGCCAGGAGCGTGACGTGGGTCCCTCGGAGATGATTGGCGCTTTCGGCCCGAAAGAGCCGCACGGCCGCCTGGTTGCAGTCGATGAAGATCTGGTCCTCCAGGGACCGGACCGTGACCGCGGTCGGGATGCCCTCGAAGAGCGAGAGATACAGGCGCTCCAAGTCGGCCACGCCCCATGCGGCGCGTTTGGTCTGCTCCAAGGTGTGTGCGCCGTCGGGGCTTCTGTCGTCCAGGGTGCTGTCTCCGCGGGCGATGACGGCCGCGAAGCCTCCGCGCGGCAATGTACCGCGCAACTGGCGATGCAGGAGCCGAACGCGCGGGTGACGACACGCGATCTCCCTTCCGGGCGGCTTCGACGCGACCAGCTCTCCCGGGACGAGTGACGACCGGTCCGAGCCGTGGCTCGAGTCGATCAGCGGCAGCTCTGGACCGACGTCGGGGCGCTGGCTCCCGACACCGTCCCGTAGTCGCACGCGCCGCAGGTCGTGAGAACCCCGCTGAGACCGCACGTGCTGTTCGGGCCCGTGGCGACGCCGCTGAAGGACGTGAACCCGGACTGGGCGCCGGCGCAGCAAGGCCCGCTGTACACGGGCGGCGGTACGAAGGTCGCGGTGGCCGTCGGGCCGGTGGTCGCGATCCCAGCGGCCTGCGTGACCTCCTCGGAGGCGAGCGGTACCGGTGGAAAGTAGTAGATGCCTTCGCAGGCGAACGTCGTCGTGCCGCAGCTCAACGACTCTGCGGAGAGGGTGCTCGACGTGCACGCGAAGGTGTTGGTACACGACGTCGTTCCGGCTCCGCACACGCCGCACGACGCGCCGATGAACTCCGCGGTCCCCTTTTCGAGGGCCCCGTCGCAGTTGTAGTCGTACGTCCCGTTGCCCGCGCTCGGATGAGTGAACGTCTGCGTCTGCCCGGGGTACACGTTGGCGTCGTCGTCGTCGCAGTCGTCGTTGGTCAGAGACCAGCCGGAGTGCGCGGCCGGCGGGTCGTTGCTGCAACCGACCTGCTCGGTCGCGGGGCTGCCGCCGGGCGTGGCGAACCTGTCGCCGTGCCCGTCGCCGTCGCGGTCGATGTACTCGATGACGCACGAGTTGCCCGCGCCCGTGCACGACGGGCAGGTGCAGGCTCCGACGCTACCGTTTGCGGAGCACGTTCCACCCGGGACCTCCGAGCCGCACTGCTGGTTGCAGCAGACGCTCGAGGGTCCGTTGGTGACGCACCAGCCGCTCGCGCACTCGTCCCCGTTCGTGCACGTATGGCCGTTGCCGTCCTTCGGCACGCACGCCTGTCCGTCGCAGAAGGCCTTGGGCCCGCAGCTCGAGCTGTCCGTGCAGCTCGTGGCGCACGCCCCGACGGCCACGGCGCCGGCGTCGGTGACGCTCTGGCAGACGTAGTCGTTGCAGTCGACGAGCTCGGGACCACAGCGTCCCGTTCCGTCGCAAGCGAACCCGCCGAGCTGCGTGCTCGTGTTGCAGAACTGGGTCCCGCACGACGTCTTCGCATCGGGATAGGTGCATGCACGAGCGCCGTTGCACGTGCCGGCGCATGGCGTCGTCACCGACTCGATACCCGCGTCGGGCACGTTGAAGTTCGTCGCGGCGACGCCGCCGTCGCTTGCCGCCGCCCCATCATTCGCCGCCGCCGCGTCGCTCGCGGCGTCCGCGCTCGCATCGGGGCCGGCGCCGACAGGCGGCGCCGCACCCGCGTCGGGGAGCGGGATCATGACGCACTCCATTCCCGGGTCCGTCATCGCGGGAATCGGATTGCATCGGCCAAGCGCGCCCGCCTGATTGCAGGACTCGCAGACGCCGTCGCACGCGCTCTCGCAGCACACGCCGTCCGCGCACGTCTCGCCGGGGCTGCACTGCGCGTCGCCCGTGCACGCAATCCCCAGCGTCGCGCCTCGCGACCCGTCGGGAGTCGTCCCCATCGATGCATCGGGGGTGCCCCCAACGAAGTCGAAGTCACCGAGTATGGACGTGCAGCCCGCGGTCGAGAGAGCCAGCACGGTCGCGACGACCCCGAAGAAACCGCCTGGCGCCACGGCGTGGGTCACGCGCCGCGTCCCTGTTCCGTTTTCGGCCATGGCCTTCAGCCCACGTGCACGGGGTGTACCGGTTTCGCCGCGACGGAGAACGCGGCGGAATTCGTCCCGGTGCCGCTCGTGCCTGGATCGGGGAGATCCAGACTCGCGCCCGAATGGATCTCTCCGATCCACGTCGAGGCAGTGGCACGTACGTCCTCCGTTGCGCTGCGCGTCGCGGGCGTCAGCTCTCGTCGACGCCGCGGCCGGCGAGCGCGTTCGAGTCGAGCTGGCGCGCGAGCGCCATCCCGATCGCCTCGACCGCCATGACGGCTCTCAGCAGCTCGTCGAGCGCCGCGGCGAGCGCGGCCTGCGCCTGCCCCGCGGGGATGACCGGCACCGGCGGCTCGGCGTCGTTCGTCGGGATCGTGTCACGCGCGGCCGGCTCGCCGGCGACGGTCGGCAGTTCGATGTCGTTGTCCATCTCGACCTCACTCACCTGGGGCTCTCGGCGACTCCTGGCCGAAGGCAAGGCGGTCTCGGACCCCGCGTTCGAAAGGGGCTCCCGGCGGGCACTTCAGTCCTCCTCGGTGCCGCCCGCGGGCCCCGTCCGCCTTGCCCTGAGCAGCTGGAAGTAGCGGCGGGCGATGCCAGCCGCCGCCGCCGCCGCCGTCGCGTCCTTGTTGTGCTTCTGGAGCATGCGCTCGATGTAGCGACGCTCGAAGTCGTCGACGAGCAGCGCGCGCGCCTCGATGAGCGGAAGATCGAGGGCGAGCACGCGCTCGACCGAGTCGGGGTGCGGGGCGGCCCGAGGGGGAAGTCCGTCGACGGCCAGATCTCCGAGAGCGATGCGGCGGGCGACGAAGTTGCGGAGCTCCCGGACGTTGCCGGGCCACGGATAAGCGTCGAGCCGCTGCAAGAGATCGTGCGGCATGCCCGCGGCCCCGCCCCTCAACGACGCCCAGAAGTGCCGCGCCAGCACCGGCGCGTCCCCGCGGCGATCGCGGAGCGGAGGCAACTCGACCCGCGCGACCGCGAGACGATAAAAGAGGTCGTCGCGGAATCGCCCCGCTTCGATCTCTCGCTCGAGGTTCCGGCGCGTCGCAGCGATGACTCGGACGTTCACCTTGTTCCACCGATCGCCCCCGACGCGCCGGACCTCGCCGCGCTCGATGGCGCGGAGCAGCTTCGCCTGGATGGCGAGGTCGACGTCGCCAATCTCGTCGATGAAGAGGGTGCTGTCGTGGGCCTGTTCGAAGAAGCCGCGCTGCGCCACGGAGGCCCCCGTGAAGGCGCCCTTCTCGTGCCCGAAGAGGGTCGACTCGACGAGGCCCGGGGCGATGGCGGTGCCGTCGCACACCACGAACGGCCCGCTGGCGCGCGGGCTCTCGGCGTGGATCGACTCGGCGAGCACCTCCTTGCCCGTACCCGTTTCGCCCTCGATGAGGACCGGGACATCCGCGAGCGCGAGGCGCCGGCAGAGCGGATAAAGGCGGCGCATCGCCTCGCTCTCCCCAATCATCGCGCCGAAGCCGCCGGGGTCCGGCGCCGTGGCGGCGTCGCCAGGGGTCCGCTCGACCTCCATCTCGGTGTCCCCGACGCGCAGCCTCTCTCCGCCCTGGAGCGACGCATCGCGCACCCACACGTCGCCGACGCGGGTTCCGTTCGTCGACCCCAAATCGATGACGCGGAGCAGGCCGTCGTGGGCGTGCAACGAAAAGTGGCGCCGCGACACCTTGGGATCGGAGAGGCGCAGCGCGCAGATCACGCTCGACCCGACGAAGATCCTGCCCGGCGCCCGGGCATCGACGTTCAGCCGCGCGCCGACGTCGGGCCCCCGCGTGACCTTCACGACGAACGACGCCCGAGCCCACGCCTCGCCCACGGACGCGCGCGCGTCGTGCACCGTCGCCCCGGTCTTGTCGCCGTCGTCACCGGGCATGTCGGCCATACTTCACTCCGTCACCGGCTCCCGCGACAACAATAGCGGCGTCACGGCGCGGCGTGGGTCACGCTCTCCCATCCCTGCTCCGCTTCCGGCCATCGCCGTCAGCCCAGGTGCACGGGGTGTACCGGTTTGACCGCGACGGGGAACGCGATGGAATTCGTCCCGACGCCGCCCGTGCCTGGATCGGTGCGATCCAGACGCGCGCCCGAATGGATCTCGCCGATCCACGTGGAACCGTCGTCGACGAGCCCTGCGCCGTGGAGTCGCCCATCGTTTGGAGACGACCGGGGGGATTCCCGCGGGATTGCGCCGAGACCCTCCGAGCCGGCCTTCATGACGAAGCCCGCACGGAGTCGGGCTCGGGCTTTGCTTGGACTCACAGGGCCCGACTGGCGAATGCCATGGGGGGCTCGAAACTCACACTCATCAAGGGAGTCATGGGTTCGTCGTCACGCCTTCTCGCGAAGAAACCGGCAGCGATCTCGCTTGACAACACGGGGGACGACGAGCCGACGCCCATCGGATCGATCGACGGCGCCTCGCTCCGATCGCAGAGCCCCCGGGCGCACCTCGTCGTGCTCGCCGGGAACAGCTTGGGCCGCATGTTCCGCCTCGATCAGCCGGTGGCGCGCCTGGGGTGGGCGACCGAGGCGACGATCCGGCTCGAGGACGAAGGCGTGTCGCGCCGCCACGCGAAGATCGTGCAGCAGGACGGCGAGGTGTCGGTGGAGGACCTCAAGAGCGCGAAGGGGACGCGGGTCAACGGCCGGCGCGTCACCCGCGCCAAGCTGGAAGACGGCGACAGGATCCAGATGGGGGCGGCGACGATCCTGAAGTTCACCTACTCCGATCGGCTGGACGAGGGCTTCCATCGAGAGATGATCGACGCCGCCCTGCGCGACCGAGTGGCGGCGGACTACGACAAGCGGTCCCTGCTCGAGCGGCTGCGAGCGGAGATCGCGTACGCGATACGCCACAAGACGCCGCTGTCGCCGTTGATGCTCGACGTCCTCGCGCCCGAGGGCGACGGGGACCTCCAGCCCCGGAGCATGCTGCCTCCCTCGCCGGCGCGGCTCCAGTGCGGCGCCCTGGAGATGGATCGCGTCGAGCGGCGCGCCGTCCTCGCCGGTAGTGTCCTGCAGCTGACGCGCCGCGAGTTCGCCGTGCTCCTTTTCCTCGCCGATCGGGTGAACCGTGTCGTGCGGCGCGCCGACCTCCTCGAGAAGGTGTGGAACGTGACGGACGACGACGAATCGAAGGTCGACCACTACGTCACTCATCTGAGACGAAAGCTCGGCGCGCACGCCGGAATGATCGAGACGATTCACGGTGTCGGCTATTGCTTGCGGCCCACGCTTCGCGCGTGAGTCCGCCGCGGCGCGTCACGATCGACGTGGCAGCCGCGAGCGCGTAGCGTCGAGGGCAACGTTCATGGCACCGTCGCCCCCCGCATGAGCAACGACGAGGCGGATCTCGACTCGTGGGCGGGGTTTCGGCCCGAGGCCGGCGTGCAGATGGGGCGTTACCGCATCGGGCGGCGCGTCGGCGGCGGCGGCATGGGGGTCGTCTTCGAAGCCGAGGACGCGACGCTCAAGCGAAAGGTCGCCATCAAGTTCCTGCGCCCTTCGAAGAGGCGCGACACCCTCACGCGCGACGGCGAGCGATTCCTGCGCGAGGCCCAAGCCGCGAGTCAGGTCGATCATCCGAACGCCGTCGCGACGTACGACGTCGGCGAGCATGCCGGCCTGCGATACATGGTCCTCGAGCTGCTCGACGCGCGCAGCGCGCAGAGCTTCGTCGTGACCGAAGGGCCGATGTTCTGGACGGAGGCCACGCGGGTCGTCGCGGACGCGTGCCGGGCGCTCGGCGCGGTGCACGCCGCCGGAATCGTGCATCGCGACGTCAAGCCCGACAACATCCTGCGCTCGCGCAAGGGCGTCGTGAAGCTGACCGACTTCGGCGTCGCGAAACACACCGAGGCGGACCCGGGGCTCACCGACACCGACGCCTTGATCGGCACGCCCCAGTACATGAGTCCCGAGCAGTGCAGGGGCGAGGAGCTCAGCGCGAGCAGCGACATCTACTCGATGGGCGGGACCTATTACACGCTTCTCTGCGGCCAGCGGCCCTTCGCCGACAAGGCCAAGATGGCCAATCTCCTCTTTGCCCACTGCTACGGACCGGTCCCCGATCCGGCGAGATCCTCCCGTCGCTGCCGGAGAGCGTGCGGGCGATTGTCCGCCGCGCGATGGCGAAGATGCCGGTGGCCCGCTTCCCGTCGGCCGAGGAGATGCTCGCCGCGCTCGAGCAGGCCCTCGCCTCGGCGCCCGCCAGCGAGCCGGCGCCGCAGTTTCTGCGCGTCGGTTCGTCGACCGCGGGCGCCGTGAGCCCGGTGCGCAGTCCATCGCCGAGCGCCGGCACGCTCGCGACGTCGCGCCGCGTCTTCCTCGCGGGGGTTGGGGGGACGATGCTCGGCGCCGGCGGCTTCTGGGTCGCCGGGCGGCGGGGCACGTCCCCTGCGTCGTCGCGGGCGACGCTCAAGATGCAGGAGACCCCGCCGACGCTGGGCCCGATCCGCGTCGGCGTGCTGCACTCGCTGTCGGGCACGATGGAAGTCAGCGAGAAGAGCGTCGCCGACGCCACGCTCCTCGCGATCGACGAGATCAACGAAAGCGGCGGCGTGCTCGGTCGAAAGCTCGAGCCGATCGTCGCCGACGGGCGGTCGGACGCCGCGGCGTTCGCCGCCGAAGCGACGAGGCTCATCACGGGCGAGCACGTCGCGGTCGTCTTCGGGGGTTGGACGTCGGCCGGCCGCAAGACCATGCGGCCGATCTTCGAGCAGAACGACAACTTGCTCTTCTACCCGGTGCAGCACGAAGGCCTCGAGGAGTCGCCGAACATCATTTACACGGGCGCCTCGCCCAACCAGCAGATCTTGCCTGCGGTGCAATGGTGCCTCGGTTACATGGGCGCGAAGAGGTTTTTCCTCGTCGGCTCGGACTACGTCTTCCCGCACACCGCGAACGCGATCATTCGCGACGCCCTGACCGCCCGCGGCGCGCGGCTGGTCGGCGAGGCGTACGTGCCGCTCGGCGCGACCGAGATGACCCATCTGGTGAAGAAGGTTCAGGCGGCCCGGCCCGACGTCGTGCTCAACACCATCAACGGCGACAGCAACGTCGCATTCTTTCGCACGCTGCGCGCGGCCGGGGTCACCGCCGACGAGCTCCCGACCGTGAGCTTCAGCGTGACCGAGCTCGAGCTGCGGCAGAGCAGCGGCGTCTCGCTGGCGGGCGAGTACCTCGCGTGGAACTACTTCGAGAGCGTCGATCGACCCGAGAACCGCGCGTTCCTCGCTCGGTTCCACAAGAAGTATGGCGCGTATCGCGTCGTCACCGACCCGATGGAGGCCGGGTATTTCGGCGTGCACCTCTGGGCCCTGGCCGCGGCGAAGGCGCGGAGCGACAATCCGCGGGCCGTGCGCGACGCGATCAAGGGCATGTCCTACGAGGCGCCCGGCGCGTTGGTCCGCGTGAACCCCGAAAACCAGCACACCTCGAAGGCGTTCCGGCTCGGCAAGGTGGACGCCGAGGGCCACGTCCAAATCGTGTTCAGCACGGAGTCCCCCATCGAGCCCCAGCCCTATCCGGATTCGCGGACTCGCGAGCAATGGGCCGCGTTCCTCGACGGTCTCTACGAAGGCTGGGGCCACGCGTGGGCGAATCCCGTCGCTGGCCCCGAGTGAGCCCGCGCGGAAGCGCGCGCGGCGAAGAACTCAGTGCCGGTCAGCGCGGCCAGGCGGCTCGTCCTCACGGCGCGCACTGGCTGTACGCGACTTCGATGGACCAGGGCGGGACCCCCGCAGGGCCGTCGCTCCGGGTCGGTCGGCCGGCGCAGGCTGCGTAGGCGCTGAGGGAGCACGTCGCGAGCCCGAGGCCGGCGTCCAGCGAGCCCGCGGCGACGAAGAGCGCCCAGTCCGGCCCGCACGACCCCGGGGCGAGGGGGTCATCGGAGAGGGCATTCGAGAGCTGCGACCCGGTCACGCGGTTGCCGCATGTCCGATAGGCGCAGAGGCTCTCCCAGCCGGCAGTCGTCAGCCGGAAGAGCGCGCCGCTCGAGTCGAAGCGGATCGCTCCCGGCTCGCAAGCCGGCACCACCTCCGCGCACCCCGCGTTGGTGCACGCGAACTCGCCTCCGCCCGGCTGCCAGGCGCCCGCGATGGGACACGGCGGCGGAGCGCACGCCGGTTCGGCATCCAGGTCGCTGGACTGCCCGGCGTCCGGGTCACTGCACGTGAGCGAGCCGATCGATACGCGACCGCCGCACGCGACCACGCTGGCGCACGCCGCGAGCAGGACCGTTCGCCACCCCGCCACCCCTCGACCGACGTCCACACTGCCAGCGGGTCCCATGACTCTCTCTCCAGGCGTGATTGGCCGCCGGGACCGAGTTCCGTCACGCGGCATCCCGCAAACTACGGATCGGTCCGCGGAGCGCCGCACGCGGCGAGCACCCGCGCCAAGAGGGGCGCGTTCGGCCATCGGCGCGCGATCTCGGTCGCCACCTCGCTGCCGCGTTCACGCTGTCCGTTGCCGCAGAGCGCGAGGGCCCGGGCCGCCTCTGCCTCCCCGAGGAGCATGCCGTCGGGATAGCGGCGCGCGTGCTCGTCGAGGAGCGTGAGCGCGCGCGCCTCGTCGTGATCGCGGAGCGCACGTTCGGCCGATGCCAGCAGCTCCGCCTCGCCGCCAAGGTCGCTCGCGGGCGGGTGGCTCGCTGCGCCTGGAGCGACGGGCTTCCTGTTCTCCGCCGAAGCCGGCGCAGCCGCCGGCATCGAGGTCGCGGCGGGAACGTCGGGAGGGGCGCTGCGCCGAGGTGTCTGCGGCGCGTCGCGCACCAGCGGAGGAGGAGCCGCGATCGGCGCGGCGACGGGCTCTCGGGGCATGTCGTGGCTCCGCAGGACCGTCACCGCCACAGCTCCGCCGAGGACCGCGGCGACGCCCACGGCCGCAGCCGCCCACGCCGGGACGGCGAACGTCAACGTCCCGCCCATGGCCGCGACGGCCTTCTTCACCGCGCTCGGACGGATGTCCGGTTCTCCCGCCCGGCGCCGTACGGCGAACCGCCGGCGGATCTCCTCTCGCCGGGCGGGTGAAAGCCGCACGTCGGCCTCGTCGGAGGCCGCTTGTCGCACGAACGCCCTGGCCCTCGGATCGAGCTCGCTCATGGCTGCGCCTTCGCTTGCCGCCTCGCGAGCTGCAGCGAGAATCGGAGCCTCGCCTCCCGCAGCCGCGAATAGACGGTGTTCAACGGGAGCCCCAGGATCCCCGCGATCTCCGGGCCGGTCATCTGCTCGAGCTCGGCCAGCACGAAGAGCTCGCGCTTCGGCGCGTCGAGCGACGCCATGACCTCGTAGAGCAGTCGCACGCGCTCGCGGCGCTCCGGACCGATCGACGCGAGCGATGCGTCGTCCGGCAGGGAGTCGACGTCGATCCACTCTCCCGACCCCAGCATCTCGGGCTGGCGGCGCCGTCTCGTGCGGTACTCCTGGCGCGCGACGCGCACGCAGATGCCCGCCAGCCAGCTCCGCAGGGGGGCTCTCCCATCGAAGGTCCCGAGGCGCCGGTGTACGACGAGGAGCACCTCTTGTGCGGCATCGGCCAGCGAGCGCTCCGGCACGCCCAGGCGCCTCAAGACGCGCCAGACGAAGTCGATGTGCCCTTCGTAAACGTCGTCGAACGTCAGCCGGCGCGCCTCGGCCCGCGCCTCCGGGGTGGCTCCCAGGGAGGCTTGGACCGCAGTGCGCTCCACCTTCGTCATCGGATCGTCATTGCCCGCGGCGAACGCTTTCCGTCAGGTCGGAGGCTCAAAATCGGAGCTCCCCTCCCGCGAGGGCTCGGGCCGCCAAAGCGCCCGGTCGATACGCATCCGCCCCGTCGATCGCGAACGTCGTGGGCGTGAGCGGCAGGACGGCGTCGACGCGCACGAATGCGGCGAAGCCCGTCCACGGCGACCATTCGAGGTAGGGCCCGGTGGCCACGGCGAGCCAGGTCCGGGAGACGTCGTCGGACGAGACGCCGCCTCCGTCCGCGCGTCCATTCATCTGTCCCCACTCCGCCTCGCCGCACCAGGCAGGACGCCATCGACCTCGAAACGGGAGCCAGCACGCGCCCGCGCGCGCCGACCAGAGACCGAAGTGGCCTTCGCTGCCCGGGACGGCCGCGATCGCGATCGACCAATCGGCGAAGACCTCCGCGCCGACCTCGGCCCGTACGCGCGGCGTGGAGACGGACACGAGGGCGCCCACGCCGTAGGAGAGCCCCGGCAGGGCCGCCGCTTCCACGAGGCCCACCGCTGCCAGGCCGAAGACAGGACGCTGGGCCCCCGCGGCCCTGACCGCGGACGACTCCGCCGCGGCGGACGACGCCGGGGCGGCGGACGACGCGGGGGCGGCGATCGTCGGTTGCGCCGGGATCGCCTCCGGCGGAGCACTCGTGGCGGCGGGCTCCTCGGGACCCGGCGCCGAGGGAGCCCGTTCGCTCGAGCCCACCACGAGCGCGACGACGACGACGACGGCGTCGACCACCGCCGCGCAGGTTCGCGCCTCGAGGATCCGTGTGCTCTCGAGGCGCGTCGTCGCCGCGCGCGCTCGTCGGGAGGATGCCGAACGCCGCTGCGAGTACGCCGAGTGCCACCTGTCGCATGCTTCGGAACACGCCTCGCTCGGACCCCGGTCGCCGCTACGGTATCACCGCTCGCATCGGCCCGGTCGCGAGCCGCGAGCGAAACCGCGTCCGTCGCTCGTGATATGAAGAGCGCCCGTGGCGCACGACGGAGCGACGAGCGCCGATCTCCGGCTCCTCCAGGAAGTCGACCCACGTCGCGACCACATCCGCGGGACGTTGACCGACGATTCGATCGTGATGGTCGGATACCAGGACTTTCTGTGCCCGTATTGCCGGCGCCTCCGGCCGGTCCTCCGCCGCCTTCGCGAGGCGATCGGCGACCGGCTGGTCTACGTCTACCGGCAATTCCCGAACGAGCGGGCCAACCCGGGCGCCGAGCTCGCCGCTCGGGCTTCGGAGGCCGCCGCGCTGCAGGGCCGCTTCTTCGAGATGCACGACGCGCTCTTCGACCGCGACCTGCCCATCGGCAGGCGCGAGCTCCTCGAGCTCGCGCGGGCCATCGGGCTCGACGTCGAGCGGTTCGGGCGCGACCTCGACGGGGACGAAGTGCGCTCGCGCGTGGCGCGCGACGTCGACAGCGGCCGCGAGAACGGGGTCACGGGCACGCCGACGCTCTTCGTCGACGGCCTCCGCTACGACGGCGCCTGGGACTACCAGTCGATGCTCGAGGGCCTCGAGCGGCCCATCGCCGCGCGCGTGCATCGCACGGCGCGCGTCTTCGCCAGCCTGCCGACGTCCGCCGGCCTGGTGCTCCTCCTGATGGCGGTGCTCGCGCTCGTCTGCGCCAACACGCCGCTGGCCCCGCTCTACGAAGGGATCCTGAACGCCCCCATCGGCGTCGGTCCCGCGAGCCACCTCCTGATCCTCACCGCGCGCGACTGGCTCTCCGAGGGGCTCCTCGCACTGTTCTTCCTGATCGTCGGCCTCGAGATCCGGCGCGAGATGACGGTCGGTGTGCTCGCCAGCCGGCGCGTGGCCCTCTTGCCCGTCGTCGCGGCGATGGGAGGGGTCGTGGTGCCGGCGCTCGTCTACCTGGTGTTCAACCGAGGGCACGCCGCCGCGGGCTGGCCGGTCCCCACGTCGACGGACCTCGCGTTCGCGCTCGCGCTCCTGGCCGTGCTCGGCGATCGGATCCCGGTGGGCCTCCGCGTCTTCGTGGCGGCCCTCGCGGTCGTCGACGACATCCTCGCCGTGCTGACGATCGCGATCTTCTTGCCGCGGTCGTTCACGCCCGTCTATGCGATCGCGGTCCTCGCGTGCCTCGGCGTTCTCGTCGCGCTCAACCGGATGCGCGTCTACGCGACCTGGCCCTACGTGATCGCGAGCGTCGCGCTGTGGCTTTCGCTGCACACGCTGGGGGTGCACGGCGCGCTCACCGGGGTGCTCCTCGCCTTGTTCGTTCCGACGCGGCCCGCGCCGGCGCCGGCCCCGCTGCTCGCCCAGGCGGCGACGGCGCTCGCCGCGCTGGACCACGCGGAGAAGGAGGGCCGCCGGGAGCATCGCGACGACGCCAGGCTCGAGACCGAGCCGGTGTGGGAGTGGGCCGCTCGCAACCTCTCCGCGGCGACCGAGCGGCTCCTCTCCCCCGCGGAGCGCATGGAGCGCGCCGTGGCGCCCTGGAGCACCTATCTCGTCCTGCCCCTCTTCGCGTTCTCGGCGGCGGGGATCAGCCTCGCGGTCCACTTCACTTCGCCCGAGGCGCCGGGCATCCTCGCGGGGACGGTCGCGGGGCTGGTCGTGGGGAAGCCGCTGGGGGTCCTCCTCGCGTCGGGCCTGGCGATCGCGAGCGGGCTCGCGGCTCCTCCCGAAGGCGTGACGGTGCGCCAGTTCGCCGGCGCGGCCTGTCTTTGCGGTCTCGGCGACCCGCTCGCGCTGCTCATGGCCGATCGCGCCTTTTCGCCCGAAGAGGCCTCGGTGGCGAAGCTCGGGGTGCTCGTCGGCTCGATCGTGGCCGGAGCGCTCGGTACGGCCGTCCTGCGGCGACGAACGAACGAAAGGACCCCCGTGGCGCCCAGCCCTACGGCCGTCCGACCCGATTGATCCATCGACCGCCGTGCCCCGGCGACTTCTTCCCGTAGTCGCGCATGCCTCCCTCGAGCAGCGCGAACGCGCGATCGCACGCCTGCCTGAGCTTGCGCTTCGTCGGCGCCACGGCGTCCCCGCGCAGCGCGGCAGCGCTCGCGCTCTCCATCAGCGTTCGCTGGATCGCCACGAGCATCGCCGCGACGATCTGCGGCGTCGGGTCGCCGCCACCGGCGTCGGTCTCCTCGGCGATCGTCTCGGCCAGGATGGCCTCCGCCTTCTCGTATCCGAGGCGGAGACGTGCGCGCAGCGCGGAGCTCCCGTCGATGGTCCGTAGAAAGCTCGGACCGTGCGTCATGAGCTGCGGCAACCCGGCGTCGATCGCGTCCAGGAATCCGCGATGGAGGGCGGACGCGATCGTCTCGCCGGCCTTGCGCTCCAGGATGAAGCGGCGCAGCGCCTCGATGACGTCCCCTTCGCGATCGAAGAAGAGCTCCTCCTTCGTCTCGAAGTAGTTGAAGATCGTCGCGACGGAGACCTCCGCGGCCGCAGCAACCTCGGCCACGGTCACGTCATCGAATCCGCGCTCGATGAACATCTTCGAGGCGATGTCGGAGATCGCGAGGCGGGTCTTGGCCTTCTTGCGCTCGCGAAGGCCGGGCTTCTCGGTGGTCATCCAGGGTCCTCCTAGCAGCTTGCTCCAAAATTAGAGTCACTCTATCATTGGAGCGACACGATGTCCTCTCCGCCGGTCAGCAAGTGGCTCGTGGCCGCCTCGGTCAGCTGCGGATCGATCATGGGCGTTCTCGACTCCACGATCGTCAACGTGGCGCTTCCCCAGATTCAGGGGGCCGTAGGCGCGACGCTCCAGGAGATCACGTGGATCGCGACGGGCTACACGATCGCGGCCGTCCTCCTCATGCCTCTGGTCGCGTTCCTCGGGCGCCGCTTCGGACAGAAGCGCGTCTACATGCTCTGCCTCGGGCTGTTCCTGCTCGGGAGCGCCCTCTGCGGGCTCTCCCGCACCCTTCCTCAGCTCATCACGTTCCGCGTCCTCCAGGGTCTCGGAGGGGGCGCGATGCAGCCGACGGAGGAGGCCATCCTCCGCCAGACGTTCCCCAAGTCGGAGCAGGGGATGGCCATGGCGCTCACGGGGATGGTCATGATGATCGGCCCGGCGCTCGGGCCGGTGCTGGGCGGCTACATCGTCGATCACTTCCACTGGTCGTGGATCTTCTTCGTCTCGCTGCCGATTGGTCTCCTCGGGCTGGTCATGACCTGGACCTTCGTTCGCGAGGACCCGGAGATCCTCGCGAAGAACCGCGCGCGCGCGGCCGCCGAGCGGACGAACGTCGACTGGTCCGGAATCGGGCTCCTGTCCACCTGCCTGGCCACCACGGAGTTCGTCATCGAGGAAGGTCAACGGCGCTACTGGTTCGACGACCCCCTCATCCGCGTCTTCACCTTCCTCGCCATCGCGACGCTCGTGGCCTTCGTCGCGCGCCAGCTCACCGCGAGGGCGCCCGTGATGAACCTCCGGCTGCTGAAGGACGCGAGGTTCGCGACGGGCATGGTCCTCAGCGTGCTCGTCATGTGCACGCTCATGGCGACCATGTTCTTGCTCTCCGTCTTCATGCAGCAAGCTCGCGGTTTCACGGCGATGCAGGCGGGCCTCGCCACCATCCCGATGATGCTCGCGATGTTCGTCGTCATGCCGATCGCCGGCTCGGTCTACGAGCGCCTCTCCCCTCGGCTGACGATGGCCGCGGGGGTCTTGCTGCTCGCCGGCGGCGCATACGAGCTGAGTCAGGTCACCCTGGCCCTGGGTCAATGGGACCTCGCGCTTCCCCTGGCCATGCAGGGGGGCGGAATGGCCCTGATCTTCGTGCCCATGGAGACGACCGCGTTCTCCAGGATTCCCCGTCATCTCCTGGCCGACGCCGCGGGTCTGAGCAACGTGCTCAAGGAGACCGGGGGCGCCATCGGGCTCGCGCTGTTCACGTCGGTGCTCCTCCGGCGCGAGACGGTCGCGCGCGCCGGACTCGCCGCGCACCTCGGAGTGACCAACCCGCTCGCCGCCCGGCGGCTCTCCATGTGGCAGGCGTACACGCCGGGAGCGACCCCGGCGGTCTCGCGATCGAGGGCCCTCGGCTACCTGGGCAAGACCGTGTATCGCGAGGCCGCCGTGCTCGCGTACGAACACCTCTTTCTCCTCCTCGGCGTGATGATTCTCTTTCTCCTGCCGCTGCTCTTTCTTCTCAAAATGGAGCGCGGCGCGACGCCGCACGGCGAGCTCGAAGCGGAGTGACCCCATGGAAAGCGCATCAGTGAGTACACCTGGACCTCTCGGGGACGGCGTCGCGGCTCCGCGTGCGTCCACCCCCGTTTCGCCTGCCGTGACGGACAGCAAGCCCGCGAGCAAGCGTCCGTTTCTCATCGTCGGTGGCGTCGTCCTCATCGGGCTCTCCGTGCTCGTGGGCTATGTGGTGCGCACGCGCGGCCTCGAGTCGACGGACGACGCCCAGGTGGAAGGGGACGTCGTCACGATCTCCGTGCGGGTGCCGGGGCTCGTCGTCGCGGTTCCGGCGGAGGACAACCACCGGATCAAGAAGGGCGATCTGATCGCTCAGGTCGACGACACCGACTACGCGGCGCGACTGAAGCAAGCGCAGGCCGAGCTCGCGCAGGCGCGGGCGCAGGCCGCCCAGGCCGAAGCGGAGGAGCAGATGGTCGCGGCGAGCGCCAAGGGTGGCATCGCCGCCGAACAGGCTCTCGTCGCGGGCTCGTCCTTCGCCGTGCGGGGCGCGCACGCGAACGTGGCGAGCGCGCGCGCGGCCATCGATCTGGCGGAAGGCGATGAAAGGCTCGCGGAGCTCGATCTCGCCCGCTGCAAGGCGCTTCGCCAGGACAACGCCATTCCGCAGTCGAAGCTCGACGAGGCGCAGGCCGTGGCCGACCGCGCCCGCGCGACCGTCGCGCAGGCACGCGCCGCGCTCAGCGCGTCGGAGGAGCAGCAGCACGCCGCGGACGCTCGGGTGTCCGAGGCGCAGGGACGTCTGACGCAGAGCGCGCCGATCGAGACGCAGCTGAACGCCGCGCACGCGAACACCGAGCTTCAACGCGGCCGCGTTTCGGGGGCGGAAGCCGCCGTCGTCCTGGCGCAGTCGCAGCTCGACGCCACCCACGTCGTCGCTCCGGCGGACGGGTTGCTCACCAACCTGTCGTTGCACCCTGGGGTGCTCGCCGCCGTGGGGACTCCCGTCGCGCTGCTCGTTCCTCCGGAGGTGTACGTGGTCGCGAACTTCAAGGAGACGCAGGTCGGGGCGCTGCGACCCGGACAGCCCGTCACGGTCTCCGTCGATGCCTTCGCGCCGCGCGTGTTCGAAGGTAACGTGGACACCCTCGCGGGAGGGACGCAGGGCCGCTTCTCGCTGCTCCCATCGGACAACGCCGCGGAGAACTTCGTGAAGGTCGTGCAGCGCGTCCCGGTGAGGGTCCGCCTCGCCGCGACGGACGCCGCCCTTCTTCCCGGTCTCAGCGCGGCGGTGACGGTGAAGGTGCGGTGAGACGCCGGTCGGGCATGCCCGACCGTCGGGCAAGCGCGCTCCCCGGCCGGTCGGGCATGCCCGACTTCGCGGCGAGCGCGCTCCCCGGCCGGTCGGGCACGCCCGGACTTCGCGGCGAGCGCGCTCCCCGGCCGGTCGGGCACTTCCGACTTCGCGGCGAGCGCGCTCCCCGGCCGGTCGGGCACTTCCGACTTCGCGGCGAACGCGTTTGCCCGACGGTCGGGCCTATCCGGCCGCGCGGGGAGCCCGCTCGGCCGCCGCGCGCGCCTGCACGACCGGCCTACCGTCCCGCGCCCAGGGTGACGAGAAGCTCGTCCAGCTGGTCGAACGTCTCGCGCATCCCGACCCCGGCGCCTTCCATGGCACCGTCGAGGGCTTCCTTCGAGGGGTGAAGTTCGTGCATGACGAGCAGCGTCTTGCCACCTTTTTCCTCGAAGGTCAGCGTCGTGATGGACTCGCCGGCCTCACCTTCCTCGTTGGTCCAGACGAGGCGCGAGGGCGGTATCACTTCGATGTACTTGCCGTAGAACGCCATGGTCTTCGAGGCATCGTGGCCGAAGCCGAACACGAACCTATACCTGCCCCCGACACGAACATCCGCTTCGCAGGAGAGCAGGACCAGGCCGCTCGACTTCGGCGCCCACCAAAGCTTGAGCAGCTCGGGCTTGGTCCACGCCTCGAACACGAGGCGCGCCGGGCCGTCGAAGGTTCTCGTGACGACCATTTCCGCGATCGGACTTCCGCTCCACCGTCGTGCGGTCGTGCACGGGGGCGGGCTCACTCTCTCTTCTTGCGACCATAGACCTTCTCCTTGCGTTTCAGTTCCGCGATGACCTCGTCCAGCTCGTCGAAGCGTGAGGCCCAGAGCCGGCGGTACCTCTCGATCCACGCCGTCTCTTCTTCCAGCTGGCGCGGGCCGAGCTTGCAGGTCCGCACGCGCCCGACCTTCTCCGTGGTGACGAGCCCCGCCTGCTCCAGGACGCCGACGTGCTTCTTCATGCCCGTGAGGGTCATGTGGAACTTCTCGGCGAGGTCGGTGATCGAGGCGTCCGCCCGTCCGAGCTGCTCGAGAACGCCGCGCCGGGTGGGGTCCGACAGCGCGGCGAACGACGCGTCGAGGCGGGCCGTCAAATGCTGAACCATGCGGTTCAGTGAGTAACGCACGGATGGGCGACGCGCAAGCCCGAGACGGGCCCTCGCCCCAACCGTCCGGGCGCCGGTGCCGTGACCGGATGACGTCCGCCGAAGCTCGAGCGCGCGCCGGCCCTCCCCGCGCGCGAGGGGGATAGACATTGCCGGGCGCGCCCTTAGACGTCCCCTACGGAACGAGAGGAGCGTTTTGCCATGGCAAAGATTCTCTTCATAGTCAGCGGAGCCACGTACTGGGTGCTCAAGGACGGGACGAGGTACGCGACCGGCTATTGGGCCGAGGAGTTCGCGAACCCGTACAAGATCGTCACCGACGCCGGCCACGAGGTCGTGGTCGCCACGCCCAACGGCGTGACCCCGAACGTCGACATGATGAGCCTCCGTCCCGAGATGGCGGGCGGCATCCAGGGAGCCCTCGAGCTGGAGGCCATCATTCGATCTGCAGAGGCGATGCGGCGGCCGCTCAAGCTGTCGGACGTTCGCCTCGAGGACTACGACGCCGTCTACCTGCCGGGCGGGCACGGCCCCATGGCGGACCTGGCGCTCGACGCCGACGTGGGTCGGCTGCTGACCGCGCAGCTGGCCTCGGGCAACCCGCTGTTCATCGTGTGCCATGGTCCCGCCGCCATTCTGGCCACGAGGATCCACGGCGTATCGCCCTTCAAGGGCTACCGGATCACGTGCTTCACCAACAAGGAGGAGGAGGCCGTGGGTCTGGCTCCGAGGGCGACGTGGTTGCTCGAGACCGACATCAAGGAGAAGGTCGGGGTCGACTTCAGCTGCGGGGAGATGTGGAAGCCGTACATGGTCGAGGACCGAAACCTGGTGACCGGGCAGAACCCCGCCTCGGCCGCGGTTCTGGGCAAGCGGCTGCTCGAGGTCCTCGGGGAGAGCGCCTCGCGGCGATCGGGCCGCGGAGCCGGCTCGTCGGCGCGGTCGCTCAATCAGAGCGCGTAGGGCGTCATCATGGACAACGCAAACCGGGTGGCCATCGTCACCGGGGCCTCGCAGGGCATCGGCGCGGGTCTGGTCGCCGGCTACCGCAGCCTCGGGTTCCGCGTGGTGGCCACCTCGCGCTCGATCGCGCCCTCCAGCGACGAGCGGGTGCTGGTCATCGCGGGCGACATCCAGGACCGGGGAACGGCGCGGAAGGTCCTCGCGGCGGCGAAGGAGCGATTCGGGCGGGTCGACACGCTGGTCAACAACGCCGGCATCTTCGTCGGCAAGTCGTTCCTCGAGTACACGCAAGAGGACTTCGACGCGGTGACCGGCACGAACGTCACCGGCCTCTTTCACATGACGCAGGTCGTCCTCGCCGAGCTGCTCTCGCAGCGGAGCGGTCACATCGTCAACATCACCGCGTCGATCGCCGATCAGCCCGTGGCCTCGGCTCCCGCGGGCCTCGCCGCGCTGACCAAGGGCGGATTGAACGCGCTCACCCGATCGCTCGCGATCGAGGTCGCGAAGAGGGGAGTGCGGGTCAACGCCGTCGCGCCTGGCACCATCAGGACGCCGATGCACGCGCGGGCTTCGTACGACACCCTCGCCAGGCTCCACCCCGTCGGGCGTGTGGGCGAGGTGAAGGACGTCGTCGATGCGGCGCTCTACCTGGAGTCCGCGCCCTTCGTGACGGGCGAGATTCTCCACGTCGACGGAGGCTCGGCGGCCGGCGTCGGCTGACGGACGCCGCCTCGGCCGCGCTACGCGCCTGCCGCGATCGCGTCGGCGAGGCGGGGCTCTACGCGCGTCGCGCCGGCTGCTTCTTCGCGGGGCGCCGGGACGGCGCCTTGCCCTGGGCGGTGAGCGCCTTGAGCGTGTCCACCGCCGCGCGGATGTGGGCCGCGAGGTCTTGCGGCTTCTTCTCGCTGACCCAGCGCTCGAAGCCGATCTTGAAGACGGCGATGCCCGCCTCGGCCGCGAGGCTCGCCGCCGGCTCGGCGACGCCGCGCGCGTGGAGCGCATGCGTGACCGTCGCCGCGAGGGAGGCGAGCTTGATGAGCTCTCGCTCCTGGATCTCGGCGTGCTTGGTCACGAGCGCGTAGCGCGCGCGCACGAAGCGCAGGTCTCGCCGGTCCTGGAGCTCGGCGCCCGCCCCTTCGAAGGCCGCGGCGACGGCCTCGAGCGGGCTCGCCTCCCGAGGGGCGCCCTCGATGCGGTCGACGATGCTCTTCTCGAGCTCCTTCGACCCCGAGAACAGCACCTCCCGCTTGTCGGCGAAGTAGCGGAAGAAGGTCCGCTCCGTGAGGCCCGCGCGCGCGGCGATGTCTCCGACCGTCGTGCTCACGTACCCGCGCTCCAGGAAGAGCTCCATCGCGGCCTGCTCCAGCCGTCCGCGTGCGTCGGGTTCCCAGCGCGCCATCGCCTCCATCCTAACTGATTGCAGACACTGACATCACGTGTTACCGCTATGTCAGCGTCTGACATCAGGAGGCTATCCCATGCGTGTCTTCGTCACCGGCGCGTCCGGTCACATTGGTTTGCCCGTCGTCCGCGATCTGCTGGCCGCGGGGCACAAGGTCGTCGGCCTCGCGCGCTCCGAGGCGTCGGCCGAAAAGGTCACGTCGGCCGGCACCGAGGCGCGGCGCGGCACCCTCGACGATCTCGACGGGCTTCGAGAGGCCGCGAAAAACGCCGACGGCGTGATCCACCTGGCGTTCAAGCACGATCTCGCCTTCGCCGGCGGCGATTTCGCGGGGGCGCTCGCGGCCGATCTGCGGGCCGTCGAGGCGATCGGCGAGGCCCTGGCCGGCTCGGGGAAGCCCTTCGTGAACACCACCGGTACGATGCTGCTCGCGCACAGCGTCCGCGGTCGCGCGGGAACCGAGGCCGACGTAGGGCAAGAGGGCGGGAACCCGCGCGTGGCCTCGGAGAGGCTGTCGGAGGCGTTCGCCAAGCGCGGCGTGCGCACCTCGATCATGCGCCTGCCGCCCACGGTGCACAGCTCCCTCGATCACCATGGCTTCGTCCCGATGCTCGTGGCGGCGGCCCGCAAGAACGGCTTCTCCGCCTACGTCGGCGACGGCGCGACCCGCTGGCCCGCGGTGCACACGCTCGACGCCGCGCGCCTCTATCGCCTCGCGCTCGAGGCGGCTCCTGCGGGCTCGCGCGTGCACGCGGCGGCCGAGGAGGGCGTTCCCTTCCGCTCGATCGCGGAGGCGATCGGTCGCGGGCTCGGCGTCCCCGCGAAGAGCGTGACGCCCGAGAAGATCGGCGAGATCCTCGGCGGCTTCGTCGGCCTGATCGTCCAGCTCGACAACCCGACCTCGAGCGCACGCACGCGCGAGCTCTTGGGCTGGAAGCCGGCGCATGCGGACCTGCTCGCCGACATCGCGGAAGGCCACTACCTCGCGCCGCCCGCCGCGTAGCGCGCTGAGCCTCGATTGAGCGCTCGCGAGCTCTCGGGCGCCTGACGATGCGGCGCGCGGGGTGACGGCCGTCGGGGACGCGTGGAGGAATAATACCCGGGCGATATTGACCGGACGATTCACCCGGGTAATATTGTCCTTCGTGATTGACGAGACCTCGACGTACAGCGTGTTCGTGGGCTCGCGCCTGCTGGTCGGGGGCGACCTCAAGACGACGGTGGTCCGCACCAAGGAGCATCTCGAGAGCAAGCGGGGCGCCGCTCCGGTCCTCATCTTCGAGGACCAGACGGGCAAGCAGGTCGACTTCGACTTCACGGGAACGCGGGCCGAGGTCCTCGCCCGTGCGATCCCCTCCGCGCGACGGACCGGGGCGCCCCAAGCTCGGCGTCGTGAGCCGCGAAGTGTCGTTGCTGCCGCGACACTGGGAATGGCTGGAGAAGCAGCCGCAGGGCATCTCCGGCACGCTGCGCCGGCTGGTCGAGGACGCCCGAAAGCGCGACCCCCGCGGCCAGAACGCCCGCCGCGCCCGGGACGCGGCGCACAAGGTGATGTGGGCCGTCGCCGGCGACCTGCCGGACTTCGAGGAGTCCTCGCGGGCCCTCTTCGCGCGCGAGGGGGAGCGCTTCGCCGCGCTCGTGGCGCCGTGGCCCGTCGACGTGCGCGACTACGTCCGCCGGCTCGCGGCGCCGTGGTCCGCGCGCGCCGACGGGGGAGACCCCAGGTGACGGCGCGACGCCGGCTATCGCGTCGCGGAGCTCGACCCCGAGGTCGATCTCGCCGGCCTATCTGACGGCGATCACTTCGCGGCAGGGGCTTCAGCGCGACTGGGCCGGCTTTCTCGCGCGGCACCCGATCGTGCTCGGCCCCGTATTTTCCGAGGCGATCGTCCCCGCGGCCTACGACGTGCGCGGTTTCGAGGAGCACGCGCGGGTCATCCGGGCCATGAGCCTGTGCCGCGCGACGAGCCTCGTGGGCCTGCCGGCCGTCGCGGTCCCCACGGGGATCGAGGCCGGGCGCCCGCAGAGCGTGCAGGTGATCGCGGCGGCGTACCGGGACGACCTGTGCCTCGACGCGGCGGCCGAGATCGAGCGTCGCCCTCGGGCGACGGACGCCGATCGATCCGCGCTACGGATCCATCTCATTTCGACTGCGCGCTCGCGCGGTGTAGCATCGCGTGTTCCATCCCGGTCATGGCCTGCGGAGAGAGCGCTCGCTCATGCCCAGGTCGCGCGCTCGGCGTCGGCCCTCACGACCGAGTAAGAGGTCCGGGCTCTGGTGGAGCTGCGATTCCGACGCTGCCGGTTCACCCGCGATTCGGCGGTCCGAACCAGCGAAGCAGCGCGTCGCGCAATCCCGCGTCCGTGCCGTCCCCGACCCACGCGACGTGTCCATCGGGCCGGACCAGCACGGCCGCGGGGGCCGCGACCGCGCCGAGGACCGGGAGCTCCCATGAACCGGCATAGCGAGCGTCGAGCCGTTGAACCCGATCCGCCCACGGAGCGATGTCGAGGGCGCCGGGCTCACCGAGGTTCAGCAGCACCGGCCGGGCGTCGTGGAGCAGGGTGAACACCCGCCGCGAGCCGCCCTCGGTGATCAGGTCGAGATCGGGCATGCGGCGCCCGAGGAGCGGGTGCCCGGCGCCGAGGTCGTAGTGAACGTCCATGCCGGTCGATCATCCCGGCGATCCGCCTGCGAACCTCATCCAGCGCGAGCAGGTCGGACAGGGTGTCGCGCAAGGCGTTCGTCCGGGCGTCGCCGCGCGCGAGCGCCGTCTGCGCGAGGGTGTTCTGGAGCACGCGCGCGCCGACCGGGTGCCGCTCGGCGTGGTACGTGTCGAGGAGGCTCTCCGGGGAAATTCCCTTCACCACCTGGGCCAGCTTCCATCCCAGGTTCACGGCGTCCTGCACGCCGACGTTGAGTCCCTGTCCGCCCGCCGGCGCGTGGATGTGCGCCGCGTCGCCGGCCAGGAGCACCCGCCTCTCGCGGTAGGACGCCGCCTGCCGCGTCATATCGGTGAACCGCGAGAGGAACGTGACGTTGCGTACGTCGAAGTCGCTCCCGTAGACGTCGACGAGCGCCTCGCGGAGCTCGTCCAGCGTCGGCTCGTCGCCCTGCTTGACGTGCTTCTCGCTCGACACCACCCGCACGCGCTTGCCGTCGTCGATCCGGCCGAGGCCGTGGATGCCCTTCTCGTCGCGGCGGATGCTCCGCTCCGGCTCGCCGGTCATCTCGCACTCGGCGATCAGGTAGCTGGTGGACGGGTCCCACCCCGGGAAGTCGATTCCGGCTTTCTTGCGTATCAGGCTGCGCCCGCCATCGCACCCGACGAGATACTCCGCGCGCAGGGTCCGGCGGTCGGCCAGCTCGACGTCGACGCCGCCGTCGTCCTGGGCAAAGCCCGTCACCACACATTCGCGATAGACGGGTATCGCCAGCTCGCCCACCCACGCCGCGAGGACGCGCTCGATGTCGGCCTGCCAGAGCGCGAGCCCGTAGTTGTGGCGCGTGGGGAAGTCGCTGATGTCGAGGGGCACCGCCGCGAAGCCTGCGACTTGCAGGGCCTTCCCTCGAGAAAGGAACCGATCTGCGACGCCACGCTGGTCGAACACCTCGATCGTGCGTGCGTGCAGGCCGCCCGCGCGCGAGCCCGCGATGTCCTGATTGGGTCGCCGCTCGACGATGGCGACATCGATCTTCGCGAGCGCGAGCTCGGCCGCAAGCATCATTCCCGTCGGACCTCCGCCAGCGACCACCACGGCGTGCTTCGTCATCATGGCCGGCGACTGTGCGGCATGACCCGGGTCTTGCCGCAAGCCCCTTTATCTGGCATATATTCGTAGTGGAGAGAGGCGGCGTCGCGCCCGGCCACCAGCGCCTGCGCCGCGTCCCTCGCGATCGCCGCGGGCGAGCGACCGAAGAGCTCGCGCGCGTCGTTCGTCATGTGCGCCTGATCCGCAGGAGGCCCTCATGCAGCTCGTTCAAACGCGACTCCTCGTCGACCGGTTCTTCGAATCGTACGACTTCTCGGATGCCGATCGCGCGATCGTCGTGGTGCGCGTGGACGACGTCGACGCGGTGGCGCGCTCGATCGAGGGCCGCGGCGGCCGGCTCCTCGCCCCGCCGGAGACGCGCTTCGGGGGAGCCCTCCGCGCGGCGTACCTGCGCGATCCCGAAGGGACCCTGATCGAGCTGCAGACCTGGTAAATCCACCGGGAGATGGGAATCGCGTTCGCCATCGCCGCGGTCGTTGCCCTGGCGAGCCTGTGGGCGGCGGCGCGCGGCGCGATCACCGTGTGCGTCCTCGACGTGACGGCGGGCAAGACGGCGGTGCGGCGCGGAGCGATCGCGCCGCGCGTGCTGGCGGACATCGCCGATGTCTTGGAGAGGCCGGCGGTGACCCGCGCGACGCTGCGCATCGTGCGCGACGCGGGGTACGCCCGCCTCGAGATCCGGGGGGACGTCTCGGCGGTCCAGGCCCAGCGGCTGCGGAACGTGATCGGGTCCCTGCCCCTGGCCCGGCTCGCGAACGGCCGTTGACCAGCGGCGCTCAGCGCGAGCGCCGGCGGGCACCGCGCGTCTTCGGCGCGCGCTCCTTGGCCTCCGCGAGGTCGCGCCGGTTCGCCTCGGCGAAGAGCGCCTCGTAGACGAGCAGGCAGTGCGTGAGGATCTGCTCGAGCGGCTCGCGGAAGCCGCCGAACGCCCACTGCATGCTGAGGTAGAGCGAGGAGCCGAAGAGGGCGTTGCCGACCAGCCGCGGGTCGAGGCCCTGCTCGGCCATCCGGGGAAACAGGTTGCTCGCGATCGCGCCGATCATCTCGGCGAAGCTCGCGGTCACCGCGTACTGCGCGCCGACCTCTTGACCGACCGCCACCGACTCGACGAGGAGGATGCGCGCCAGCCGAGGGTCCTCGCGGTAGGCGACGAGCATCGCCCGCAGGCCCGCGCGGGCGAGCTCGTTCGGGGCCATCGCCGAAGCGAGGGCGCTCATGACGTCCCTGCGCATGCGCTCGACGGCCTCCTCGAAGACCGCGAGGAACAGCGCCTCGCGGTTCTCGAAGGACTCGTAGAAGTAGCGCTCCGTCAGCCGGGCCGCGGCGCAGATGTCGCGGACGCCCACGAGGCGGAAGCCCCGCGTGCCGAACGCTTCCAGGCCCGCCTCGACGAGCTGCTTGCGTCGCTGCGCCTGGCGCTCGTCCGGGGGGACGCCGCGGAAGGAGCGGCCCGTCGCGTTCGTCATGCGACGGCGTCGTGCGCGCGATTGGCGGCGGCCGACAGGAAGGCGTGCGCCTCGCGCGCGGTCATCTCGGGCTCCTCTTCCATCGCCACGTGCCCGAGGCCCGGGAGCATGCGGAGGGTCGCGCCCGGAAGGTCCTTCCGCCAGCGCTCGGTGAGGGCCGGCGGGACCCAGCGGTCGTTCGTTCCCCACATGATGAGCGTCGGCGCCTTCACGTGGGGCACCCGCTGCCCGATTGAGTCGTCGACGTTGTACGCGCGGAGGGCCCGGAACGTCTTGACCATCGTCTCGCGGTTCCTGCCGTACTGAAGGAGGTCCCAGTAGCGGTCGATGATCTCGGCGGAGGGGGCCTTGGGGTCTCCGTAGACCATGCGCACGTTCTGCTCGACGATGAACTTCGGCGTCCGAATCTTCCCGACGATGCCCCCGATGCCCGCTCGCGACACGGCGTCGATGATGAACGGCAGCTTTTGCTGGTAGGCGACGGGGCTGACGAGCACGAGGCGGTCGACGCGGTGCGGATGGTGCGCGGCGT
The DNA here is from genome assembly GCA_963797395.1 of uncultured delta proteobacterium. Taxonomy (GTDB): domain Bacteria; phylum Myxococcota_A; class Polyangia; order Polyangiales; family Polyangiaceae; genus Palsa-1150. Next base: position 157,032 of record CAWCPA010000003.1, on the reverse strand, counting down.
AGTACCAGCTGAAAAGGCCGCCGAGGGAGTTGCCCGCCATGTGGAACCGGCGGAGGTCGAGCGCGTCGGCCAGCTTGTCGATCCGCGCGGCGCCGTCTTGCGGGGAGTACTCGCCGTCGGGCATGCCGTCGCTGAAGCCGAAGCCCGGCAGGTCGACGCGCACGATGCGGTAGTGGGACTTCAGCGCCTCGACCCACCCGTCCCAGGTGTGGAGCGACGCCATCACGCCGTGGAGGAGGAGGAGCGCGGGGGCGTCGCGAAGCCCCTCGTCCCGGTAGTGGACCCTCATCCCGTCGACCACGACGTAGCGCGAGGCGTCGTTCTCGTACTTGCGGAAGCGCGCGGGCAGGTTTGCGGTCATGGCGATCGCCCCTTTCACGGAATCGCGACGGCCGCCCCGGCCGCGTCGGTCGCGCGGGCGTGCGCGGCCCGGGTGCGCGAACGGTACCGGGCGGCGTCGAAGACCCGGGTGGCCCAGCGGAAGGTGAAGGTGAAGCCCGGCCAGATGGCGAAGTTCCGCCCGGTCTCGGGGTTCAGGTAGTAGCTACGGCAGCCCCCCTTGGTCCAGACGGTGCGGCCGGCCCGGTGCTCGAGCTCCTCGTTGAAGTGAGTCTGCGCGTCGCGCTCGACCTCGAGCTCCACGAGATCGCGATTGCGCATCGTGCGCAGCGCGTCGACGACATATCGAATCTGCGATTCGATCATGTAGACGACCGAGTTGTGCCCGAGCGCGGTGTTCGGTCCGAGCAGGAAGAAGAGGTTCGGGAACCCGGCGCACGACGAGCCCTTGTACGCCTCCGGCCCGCGCGGCCAGGTGTCGACGAGGTCCACGCCCCGCCGGCCCTTGACGAGCCCGCGCGCCAGGAAGTCCTGCACGCGGAAGCCCGTCCCGTAGATGATGACGTCGACCGGCCGCTCGACGCCCTCGGCGTCGACGATTGAATGCTCGCGCACCTCGGCGATGCCCGTCGTGACGACGTCGACGTTCGGCTGGGTGATCGCCGGGAGCCAGTCGTTCGAGAGGAGCACGCGCTTGCAGCCGAGCGCGTAGTTCGGCACGAGCTTCTTCCGCAGCCCCTCGTCGCGGACCTCTTTCTTCAGGTACCAGCGCGCGTAGGCCTCCGCCGCGCGCACGAGCCCCGGGAGGAACGCGAGCGCTACCGCCCGGCTCTCGAGCGCCGAGTAGATCGCGAGGCGCCGCATCACCCGGGCGGGCGGCAGCGCGCGGTAGAGCCGCCGCACGTGCTCGGGGATCGGGCCGTCGGCCTTCGGCAGCACCCACGGCGGCGTGCGCTGGTACACGTCGAGGTGACCGACCTTGGGCTGGATCTTCGGCACGAACTGGATCGCCGAGGCGCCCGTGCCGATGACCGCGACGCGCTTGCCGGTCAAGTCGTAGCCGTGGTCCCACTGCTGCGAGTGGAAGGCGTGACCCTTGAACGACTCGAGCCCCTTCAGCTTCGGGTAGGCCGGGATCGACAGGCCGCCCATCCCCGATACGACGACGCGCGCGCGCACCGTCCGCACCGGCGGAAAGCTCGGATTGTCGGCGAGCAGGGCGTCGCCGGGCTTGAGGCCCTTCTGCGCCATGAACTGCTTCACCGCGCTCGTCGCCGCGAGCTTCACCGACCAGGCGCACGCGTCCTCGTCGTACGAGGCCGAGATGACCTGCGTGCCGAACTGGATTCGCGGCCGGAGCCCGTACTTGTCCGCGCAGCCACGCAGATACGCCAGAATCTCGGGCTGGCTCGCGAAGTCGCGCGACCAGTTCGGGTTGCCCTCGAACGAGAACGAGTACATGTGCGACGGGATGTCGCACGCGCAGCCCGGGTAGTCGTTGACGAGCCACGTGCCGCCGACGTCGCCGTCCTTCTCGACGAGGACGAAGTGGTCGAGCCCGGCCTTCTGGAGCTGGATGGCCATGCCCATCCCGGAGAAGCCGGTGCCGATGATGAGCACTTCGTGGTCGATCCGCGTGTCGCGGAGCGGGCGGAGGGGCAGGCCGGGCAGGCCGTTGGAGGAGGCCGTGGACGTCGCGAGGCGCGAAGTTGACATGCGTTGTTGTCAGCATCTTGAACTGAAAACAGACGTTGTCAACTCGCGGGGTTTCACATGCCGGAGAGCTGCAGCAGCTGGTCGATCATGCCGCCCGCGGCGCCGCTGACGTGGACCTGACCCAGGGCGTAGTAGAGCCCGAGGTTGTCCTCGATCCGGATCTGCTTCTGGATCTTGCCGTTCTGGAGATAGAGCATCGACACGCCGCGCCAGACGACCGCCTTGCCCGTGGGCGGGAAGTCGAAGGCCGGCGAGGTCCCGGTGTTCGTGCCGCTGAACGTGTAGTGGAGGGCCGCCTTCGCGCCCCCCGCTTCGTAGGCGACCTCGTCGAGCGTCATCTGGAGGTCGGGGAACGCGGTGCGGACGTCCGTCAGGTACTGCTCCCAGGCGGTGAGCCCGTCGATCTCGGGGAACACGCTGTTGTCGATGACGCAGTCGGTCGTATAGAGCTCGGCGAGCCGGCTGGGCGCACCGCCGTACGCCGCCGGCAGCACGCTCAGGGCGGTGGCCTTGAAGTCCTGGGCTGCGGTGCCGCCTTCCGCCGCCGGCTTCGCGTCGATCACGCCCCGCAGGTAGCGCTGCTCGCTCCCGTTGGTTGGCGCCCAGAGGCCGGAGGGAAACGCGTCGCCGGCGTCCGGCGCGCCGAGCGCGCCCCACCCCGGGACCTGCGTCACGAACTGCAGGTTGTCGTCGTAGCTGACCTCCTCGGCGATGAGGATGTTCGGGTCGGTCGGGCCGGTGAGCTGGGTATGGGTGAACGACAGGCCGTGCCAGTTGATCGGCTGTCCCGAGTAGGTGCCCGTCACGTTGTAGAGCACCGCCTTCGTGACCATCAGCCCATCGGAGTCCCGGACGGCGACGACGTCGCGCACGCCATCGTCGAGCACGCAGTCGAGGTCGGGGATCAGCTGGTGCAAGAACTCGATGCCCGTTTTCACTGGCTGCGTTCCCGTGGAAGGGGCGGGGAGGTAGGGCGTGTGATCCACCAGGACGTTCGGCGCGTACACGTCGTCGAGCGCGTTCACGTTCATCAGCGACCACGCGTCGTGGAAGCCGGCGCTCGCGACCGTCCACTCGGGGGCGCTCACCATCGGCGGGCTGCACTCGTAGATCGGGTCGAAGGACGCGTCCGGCGGGTCGCTGCTCGGCGAGCAGTTCTCGTTCGAGCTGCTGCCTCCGGAGCTCGAACAAGCCACGCAGCCCAGGAGCGTGAGCCCCAGCAGCGCCTTCCCCAGGCGCCTCGCTCCCGCGCCGTTCGTGTCGTTCGCGTGGCCCATGTTCTCGACTCCTCGCCTCGTTTGCCCGAGGAATTTCCCGGGTCGGCGCGTCAAGTAATAGATGTGCGTTCATATTACTGTCAATACACGGTGCGGAGAGCGCGCCTGGCGAGGCGGTGGAACTGGTCGCTCGCGCCGCCGTGTTATCGTCGGCGCTCGGACGAAGAAGGTCGCATGCCCGCGTCGCGCAAGAGGGAACCCCGGACACGCCAGGATCCCGATCAGGTCCGGGAGCGCATCGTGGCCACCTTCTCGGACCGAGCGAAGCGGTCGGGCATCCGCGGGATCGTGATGGCGGAGCTCCTGCAGGAGCTGCGTATGAGCGCGTCCACGCTCTACCACCTGTTTCCCTCGAAGAACGATCTCGTGATGGCGAGCGTGGAGCGGTGGGCGAGCGAGATCGCGGCGGACGCCTTCGTCGGGCGCCCCTCGACGGACGAGAAGGTGGTCTACGAGGGGCTCATCGCCTGGGCCGACGGCTGGTCGGAGTCGCGGGCTCGGTTCTCGCCGGCGTTCATCAGCGATCTCGAGCGCGACTACCCCGCGGCATGGGAGATCTTCCAGCGACGCCTGGCGACGAGCAAGCGCCAGGGCGCCGCGCTGCTGATGCCCGCCCTGCGAGCCGACCTGCGGGCCGACATCGCGCTGGCCATGCTGGACCTGATCATCACCCGGATCACGGAGCCCGAGCTCCCCGATCGACTGCGGGTGTCGCGGCACGACCTGATCCGGACCGCCATCGCGATCTGGGCCGGGGGAGCCCTGCGCACCGAGCGCAAGGTGAGCCTCATCGCCAGGGGGAAGTCCGGCGGTCGCGCGCGCAAGCCCCGCGCGGCTCGCTGAGACCGGCAGGCCCATGACCGCGAGCGCCCTCCTCCTCGTCCTGGCGAGCTTCCTCGCGTGCGCGGTCGAGGCGGTCGAGGCGCTCACGGTCTTCCTGGCGATCGGCGTCACGCGCGGCTGGCGGAGCCCGATCCTGGCGACGCTGGCCGCGTCCTCCACGCTGGCGCTGCTCGTCGCGGTCTTCGGGACCGCGCTGGCGCGGGTGCCCATCGGGTCGCTGCGCCTCGTCGTCGGCGCGCTCTTGCTCGCCTTCGGGGCGCAGTGGCTGCGGAAGAGCATCCTGCGGGCGAGCGGGCGCAAGGCGCTGCGCGACGAGGGGGCGGTGTACCGCAATCAGCTCGCCGAGGCGGGCGCCACGGGAGAGAGTCCGCGCGGAACCGGCATCGACGGCTACGCGTTCGTCGTCGTCTTCAAGGCGGTGTTCCTCGAAGGGCTCGAGGTCGCCTTCATCGTCATGACCTTCGGGGGGTCTCTGCACCGCCTCGTCCCCGCGGCGATCGGCGCGGCGCTCGCGATTGTGGTCGTGGCCATCGCCGGCTTCGCGCTCCGGGCGCCCCTCCAGCGGGTGCCCGAGAACACGATGAAGATGGCGGTCGGGCTGATGCTCTGTTCGTTCGGCGTCTTCTGGATCGGCGAGGGGGCGGAGGTCGCGTGGCCGGGAGGGGACCTCGCCGTGCTGGGCATCCTCGGCGTGATAGGGCTGCTGACCGCGGCGACCGTCGCCGGGCTCCGCCGCGCTACGCGATGATCCCCAGCCGGATCGCGCAGAGCGTCCCCGCCGCGAGGACGAGCCAGAGCGCCACGCCGAGCACGACGGGCCGCGGGCCCACCGTGCGCAGCGCGGAGCGGGAGAAGCCGGCGCCCAAGAGGAACAGCGAGACCGCGAGCAGGCGGTGCGCGCCCGCCGCCACGAGGTGACCGGCGCCCTGCAGGGACGGCACGAGCGTGACCAGGCCCGCCGCGGCGAGGAAGCCGAGGATGAACCACGGCCGGCGCGGCCTCACCGTGGCGGCCGCGCCCTTCGCCGCGCGTCGCCTCGCCTCGAGCACGAAGGTGAGCGGGACGATCCAGAGCGCGCGCGCGAGCTTCGCCGAGATCGCCACCTCGAGGGCCTGCGCGCCGTACTGCGACGCCGCGCCGACGACGGAGCTCGTGTCGTGGATGGCGAGCGCGGACCAGAGCCCGAACGCGTGCTGTCCGAGGCCCACCTCGTGGCCGACGAGCGGAAAGAGGAAGAGGGCGACGGCGTTCAGCGTGAACACGGTGACGAGCGCGACGGAGGTGTGCTCGTCCTTGGCGCCGATGGTCGGAGCGACCGCGGCGATCGCGCTGCCGCCGCAGATGGCCGTCCCGACGGTGATGAGGAGCGAGGTGTCGGCCTCCACGCCGAGGCGGCGGCCGAGGAGCGTCCCGAGCACGAGCGCGGCCATGATCCCGGCGAGCGTGTAGCCCGCGCCGTGGATCCCCACCCTGGCGACGAGGGACAGGTCCATGCCCGCGCCGAGCCCGACCACCGACCACGTCAGCGCGCGCTGCCCCAGCGAGCGCGTCGCGCGCGCCCACGGGTTGCCGACGGTCAGCGCGAGCGCGATTCCCGCGGCGAGGGCCGCTCCGGCGGGGATGGCGGGGATGTTCATGACGCTCAGCATGCGGGCCAGGCCATCAGCCGGCCAATCGTCGTTGGCGATGGGCCATCCGCTAGACTGATGGCCCATGTCCGCCCGCGACCTCGAGCCCGCGCTGCTCTCGACGTTCCTCGCCGTGTTCGACGCGGGCCGCGTCTCGGCCGCGGCGAAGGCGCTCCACTTGTCGCAGCCCGCGGTCACGGCGCAGGTGCGGCGGCTCGAGGAGCTCGTGGGATGCGCGCTCTTCGTCCGCTCGGCGCAGGGCGTGACGCCCACCCTTGCCGGGCTCCACCTCGCGCGCCACGCCCGCGAGATCCGGAAGACCCTCGAGGCCGCGCTCGGCTCCTTGCCCGCGCCCGAGGAAGAGGCGCGCGGAGGGACCCTCCTCCTGGGCACCAGCACGACCATCGCCGCGCACGTGCTCCCTCCGCTGCTGGCGCGCTTTCGATCGCGCCATCGCGATCTCGCCATCCACATCCACGTCGGGAACACCGAGGAGGTCGTCCGCGAGGTGCGCGAAGGGATTGTCCCGCTGGGCCTCGTCGAGGGCCACGCCCGTGCGGCCGGCGTGCGCCTCGAGCCGTTCGTCGACGACGAGATCGTCCCCGTGGTCGCGAAGGGCGCTCCCTTCAAGCTGCAGCGGGTGCAGGACCTCGAGGCGGTGCCCGTGCTGTGGCGCGAGGCCGGCTCGGGCACCCGCGCCATCGTCGAGCGGGCCATCGCGGGGACCGGCGTCCGGAGGAAGGCCGTCCGCGCGCTCGACATCGAGCTCGGGAGCACCGAGGCGCTCCTGGGCGGCGCGGCCGCCGGCCTCGGGGTGGCGTTCGTCTCGCGGGTGTCGGCGCGTGCCCACGTCGAGGCGGGGCTCGTCCGGGTCGTTCCCGGCTTCGATCTGGTGATTCGCCGGACCTTTCGCTGGGCCCTCCCCGGGGGGGCCCTGTCGGGGACCGCGGCGCGCTTCTTCGAATTCGCGCGGGGGGCTTCGAAGCCCGTTTCGGCCTGAGCGTCGGGGCGGCCCTTGGCATACCGGCGAAATTCCGGCATCGTGAGAGGATGCGCCTTTTTGTCGATTCGCGCGTCCGCCGGCTGGGGGGCTGGGTGCTCCCGGTGGTGCTGGCCGGCTGCGGGGGGTCGTCGACGAGCTACAGCTTCGACGAGTCCGACGGAGGCGATGGCGGCGGTGCAGTCGCGGACGCGGCGAGCGGCCCGGATGCGACCAGCGGCCCGGACGCGGCGAGCGGCCCGGACGCGGCGCAGGATGCCGGCGATGCGGGAACGGCCGACGCCGGAGATGCTCAGGCTCCGCCCCCGATGGACGGCGGGGACGCCGGGGAAGGCGGGGAAGGCGGGGAAGTCCCGGATGCGACCGCACCGTCCGACGACGCCGGCGTAGACGCCGGCCCCGACGCTGCGGGTGCCGATGCCGGACCCGACGCCGAATCCGACGCCGCACCTCCAGGCATCGGCGAGGTCGACGGCGGCGACATCCGCGTGCCCCCGAGCGGGAACAACGTCTCCTTCGACGGCACCACGATCGTGATCGGGAACACGGGGCCCGCCTGCTACCGGGGCCAGGCGCACGTCTACGAATGGGACGGCGTCTCGTCGTGGGCCCTCGAGCAGGTGATCGACGATCCCGATCCGGCGAGCGATCCCATGAACGGCTCGACCGACGACGTGAACTGCTTCGGCGCCGCGACCGCGGTCCACGGCGACACCGCCTTCGTGGGCTCGCCCGTCGCCGACGGCTTCGACGGCTACGTCACCGAATACGACCGCTCGGGCGGCGCCTGGACCGCGGGCGGCACCCTCGAGGACGGCGCGCTCGGCACCGGCTACTTCGGCAGCGCTCTCGCCTACGACGGCACGCACCTCGCCGTCGGCGCCCCGGGCACCGCCTCGAACGGCGTCAGCGACGTGGGCGCGGTCGAGATCTTCGCGAAGCACGGCGACGAGTGGCAGGCGCAGAAGTTCATCGCGCCGCCGATCCAGGTCGCGTCCGGCTCGTTCGGCTCTTCCCTGGCGATGGCCGGATCGCGCCTCGCGGTCGGCAGCAACGGCGCGGTCCTCGGGACCTTCGAGGCGATGGGTGCGGCGTACACGTACTCCGTCTCCGGGAACGCCTGGACCTTCGAAGCCGGCGCCACCTCCAGCGATCAGGTCAGCGGCGACGGCTTCGGCACCTCCGTGGCGCTCGCCACGGGCGCGACGGACCTGCTGATCGTCGGCGCGCCGAACGCGTCCCCGAACGGAGGCGCCTCCGGCGCGGCCTACGTCTTCCTCTACGACTCGACGCGCGGCGAGTGGATCCAGAACGAGAAGCTCGTCCCGCCGGACGGCGCGGCGGGAGACGGCTTCGGGTACACGGTGGGCGCGATCTCTTCGACCGTCGTCGCGGTCGGCGCGCCCGGAGCGAGCAAGGTCTACCTCTACACGTTCGCGGGCTCGTGGGGTCTCACCACGACCTACGAGTCTTGCCCGGTGGCGATCGGGATCAACATGGCGACCTGGGGGGACACCCTCGTCACCGGCGCGAGCGACGACGTCGTCATCGACACGAGCGCGCTCCCCAACCCGTCTTGCGGCGGCAACTGAGGGGAGCTCCGCTGGTGGATCGCGACCCGCGCTGGAGCTGCTGGCCGGGCCGTGAGCGGCGGCTTGCCATGCCCGGTCGCGCGCCGCACGTAGGCCACGCGAGGTCGAAACCATGGATCCGTTCGTCCAGCGCCTCATCGATGCGTACAACGGCCCGGGGCTCGACGCGTTCGACCCCCTGCTGGCCGACGACGTCGTGCTCGTCCGCGCCGGGGAGAAGGCGCGAGGGCGCGAGGAGTTCAAGGCCGTGCTGGGGCGGCTCAAGCGGGCCTTCCCCGACATTCGCTACCAGATCGACGACGTGGTGTTCACGGGCGACAAGCTCGTCCTCCGGTGGGAGGCGCGCGCCACCCACCAGGGCGAGTACCTCGGCGTCGCGCCGACGGGCCGCGCCATTCGCTACTCCGGGTTGACGCAATACGACCTGAAGGACGGACGCATCTCCCGCGTGTGGGTGGCCGCCGACCTCCTGTCGCTCCTGCGCCGCCTCACCGAAGAGTCGAAGGCGGCGCCCGAAGCGCGCGCCTGAGAGCCGGCTTTCAGCTCACGCGGGCGCGAATGTCGCCCCGCGACCATGACCTCGCCCACGTAGATGCCGTCGCCCTCGAGGCGCTGCGCCAGCAAGCCCACGATCTTGTGCTTCGCGGCGTTCGCGAGCGCGAGGCCCATCGCCTTGAAGTTGACCGCCAGCTCGTCGGTCCCTGGGTGGATGTCGCCGAACGAGCCGTTCGTGACCAAGACGGCGCCCTTCGTATCCTTGAGATCGGGGAGGGCCTCCTGCACGGCCGCGAGGAGGCCCACGATCGCCGCGTCGAAGACGCTGCGGACCGCCGCCGGGTCGGCGACGGCGAGGTCGTCCGCCTGCTCCCCGCCGTAGGCGTTCCAGTGGACGGCGGCGATCGGGCCGAGGGCCTCGCGCGCCTTCTCGACCGCTCCGCGGATCGACTTCGGGCCCGCGTCGAGGGAAGGCCTCTGGCCGGCGGGCCTTCGTGCCGGTCTCCCACATGTGGGCCGCGACCAAACGGCGATCGCCGAGATCACCCCGAGAGGGCGCGCGCGGCGAGTGGGGCAAGTAGCACAAACGTGCAGAGTGCCACCAAGGTCCTTGCGCACTGCAATCAATGATTTTCCGCTCACTCGAGCTTGCCCGCGATGAGCCCGCGACCCCAAGATGCATGTCATCGTGGGCAGTCGTATCGGCCCCGCCTTCGCGTTGGCCGCGGCCTGGCTGGCGTCGTCCTGGTTCGCGACGCAAGTCGCGGCGCAGGTCGTCGCGACGCCGGCCGCCGCCGAGGCGGAAGTCGCGGTGCATCCAGGCAACGCCAAGACCGAAGTGCAGATCTCGTCGCGCGCGCCGGCGGCGCCGGTCGAACCCGCCGCGCCGCCCTTCGCCGACTGGCTGCGCGCGCGCCTGCCGCCGGGAGGCCGCGTCGAGGAGGTCGCCGGAGACGTCGCCGTCGTGCACACCACGTCGGCCGGCGACACCGCGGCGAGCCTCGCCAGGGCGTATCTCGACGTCACCGACGTGTATGGCGCGAAGGAGCTCGCCGCCGCGATCGCGAAGGAGCACCGCGATCTCCGGCCCGGCACCGAAGTGCGCATCCCGCACCTCCTGTCGGCGCCGTACCGCGACCCGGACGAAGACCGCATGCGCGGCCCGGCCGATCGCCCCTTGAAGGGCATCTACCTCACCGGGGGGACCGCCGGCACCTCCTGGATCGACTTCCTCGGGCAGGTGCAGAGCCACGGCCTCAACGCGATCGTCCTCGACGCGAAGGCCTCCGGCGGCGACATCACGTACCCCACCCACGTGAAGCTCGCGCTCGACAGCGGCGCGGGCCGCAGCCCGCCCGTCCCCGACCTGTCGCGCGCCGTGCGCTTCGCCCATGCCCGTGGCGTCGCGGTCATCGCGCGCGTCACCTGCTTCCACGATCCGTGGCTCACGGCCTACGCGCCGAGGCTCGCCGTCCGGGCGGCCGGCGGGGTCTCCGCGGGGATCGGCTGGGTCGACCCCGCGAACCGCGAGGCCCAGGACTACGTGGTCGACCTGGTTCGAGAGGTCGTCGATCTCGGCGTCGACGAGGTGCAGCTCGACTACGTCCGGTTCCCCGTTCAGGACACCACCGGCGCGGTGATGCTCCCGCCCGACGGCCACCGGACGAAGGCCATCGAGGCGTTCGTGGCGCGCGTCCACGAGGTCACGGCGGCCCGGCAGGTGCCGCTCTCGCTCGACGTCTTCGGCATCGCGGCGTCGGGGCCGCGCGGCGACGTCGAGGCGCTCGGGCAGAACATCATTCTCCTCGGCCCCGACTCGGAGGCCATCAGCCCGATGGTGTACCCGTCGCACTACCCGGTCGGCTCGCTGGGCTTCGACCACCCCGGCGACCACCCGGAGCTCGTGGGGTTCGGGACGCGGGCGGCCGTCGCCAAGCTGACGGCGGGTCAGGTGCCCGGGACGATCATCCGCCCCTGGCTCCAGGCGGCGCCCTTCCGCACGACCACCTTCGGTCCGGCGTACATCGAGGACGAGATCAAGAGCGCCGAGGCCAATGGCGCCGTCGGGTGGCTGCTGTGGGACGCGGGCAATAGCTACTGGGCGGTGTGGAAGGCGCTTCCGGTGGTCCCGGTCCGGCAAGGTCGACTTCCGTGAGGCCGCCGGCAAGACGGTCATCCTCCGCAACGAGCTCCGCGACATCGTGCAGTTCCGCGTCGCGTCGTCCGCTCGAGAGGCAGACCGGCCCGTCCCCAGGTCGCTCCGCGCCATCGCGCCGCTGCAGGAGGCGCAGGCGAAGAGGACGCGGGCGCCGCTGGACCGACCCGGTCACCGAGCAGCCCGAGCTCGACGCGATTGAGATCTACCCATCCTCAACACGAGCGACGACATGCACCCGATCCACCTCCACGCGGTGCGCTTCCAGATCCTCGACCGCCAGCTCTTCCAGGCGGAGCTCTTCACGACGGGCCGCGGGCTCCAAACGCGCGGCAAGCCGAAGCCTCCGGATCCCTTCCGAGGCCGGATGGAAGGACACGGTGCGCGCCCACCCGGGCGCCATCACGCGCATCATCGCGCGCTTCGAGGGGTACACGGGCCGGTACGTGTGGCACTGCCACAACCTCGAGCACGCGGCGAACGAGATGATGCGCCCCTTCGAGATTGTCCCTCGAGCTTGAGAGAATTCAACAGGGAGGGGAGGAGGGAAAGGAGGGGACACGAGCCGACAGAGAAAAGAGAATTTTTTTTTCTCCTTTTCTCGACTCCTTTTCCTCCTCACCTCCCTGTTTTTTTTCTCTTTTGAACTCTAGGTGCCGCAGAACGTCTCGAGCACGCGCTCCTCGGGGGCGGGCGGCTCGGCGAAGCGCGCGGCCTCGGGGCGATCCTCGTAAGGGCGGGTCACGGCGTCGAGCATCGCCTCGAACGGCGCGAAGTCGCCGTGCGCGACCGCCGCCGCGATGATCTCCTCGACGCGGTGGTTTCGCGGGATGATGGCGGGGTTCGCGCGGCGCATGGCGGCCGCGCGCTCGGCGGGCAGGGTGGCCTCGCGCGCGAGGCGGGCGCGCCAGCCCTCGGCCCACGTGTGGAACGCGCCCGGGTTCGCGAAGAGCGCCGCGGTCTCGGCGTCGGCGTCGGCGCTCTCCGCGGACCCGCAGAGGCGGCGGAAGAAGACGGTGTAGTCGACGCGATCGGTCGCCAGGCGCGCGAGCAGATCGTTCGCGAGCGCGACGTCGCTCTCCTCGTCCTCCGGCGCGCCGCCGAGCCCGAGCTTCGCCCGCAGCACCGCCGTGTGCGCCGCCTCGAAGAGCCGCGGGAAGCGCTCGAGGCGGGCGCGCGCCAGGTTCACCGCCTCCTCCGTCTCGGCGGCGAAGAGCGGCAGGAGCGCCTCCGCGAGGTGCGTGAGGTTCCAGAGCACGATGCGCGGCTGGTTCGCGAACGCGTATCGCCCGCCCGCGTCGATCGAGCTGAACTTCTTGGTCGGGTCGAACTCGTCGAGGAAGGCGCACGGGCCGTAGTCGAGGGTCTCGCCCGAGATCGTCGTGTTGTCGGTGTTCATCACGCCGTGCACGAACCCGACGCCCAGCCAGCGCGCGACGAGGGAGGCCTGCGCGGCGATCACGCGCTCGAGGAGGGCGAGCGCGTCGTTGCCCGTGCCCGCGGCCTCGGGGAAGTGGCGCGCGAGCGCGTACGACGCGAGCGTGGCGAGGCCTTCGCCGTCGTCGCGGCTCGCGAGGAGCTCGAACGTGCCGATGCGCAGGTGGCTCGCGGCGACCCGCGTGAGGACGCCGCCCGGCAGGGGGACCTCGCGTGCCACCGCCTCGCCCGTCGTGACCGCCGCGAGCGCGCGCGTCGTCGGGATACCGAGGGCGGCCACGGCCTCGCTGACGACGTACTCGCGGAGGACGGGGCCGAGCGCGGCGCGCCCGTCGCCGCGGCGGGAATAGGGGGTGCGGCCCGAGCCCTTGAGCTGGACGTCGCGGCGCCGTCCGTCGGCGCCGACGACCTCGCCGAGCAGGATCGCGCGGCCGTCGCCGAGCTGCGGCACGAACGAGCCGAACTGGTGCCCGGCGTAGCCGAGCGCGATTGGATCGGCCCCCTCGGGGACGCGGTTGCCCGAGAACATCTGGGCCGCTTCGGGCCCCCCCAGCTCCGTCGGCTCGAGCCCGAGCTCGGCGGCGAGGGCGCCGTTGACCTTCACGAGCACCGGATCGCGTACCGGCGTGGGCCGGACGCGCGCGAAGAACCGCCCGGGCAGCCGAGCGTAGGTGTTGTCGAAACGCAGCGGCGTCACCTCGATGGGCCGGAGCTTAGCGTTCCTTCAGTGGTCCGCGAGGCGCGCCTCGTTCTCGATCCGCCACGCGACCTCGAACTGAGCGGGGTTCGAGGCGATCGCCCGCGGCACGGCGATCTCCAGGAGCATGCGCTCCCGGCCGGTGCCGAGCGCACCGGTGTGTCAATTTTCGGCGCGCGCTTCAGGCCCGGGCGGCGGCGGCGCGGAGGCCCAGGGTCGTCACGGCCTCGAGGAGCGCGTCGAGATCCGGGGGCTTGGTGAGGTAAGCCTCGAAGCCGGCCCTGGTGCCCACCGCGCGGTCCACCGAGCTGGCGTACGCCGTGAGGGCGATGACGGGCACGGAGCCGCCCTGGTCCGCCGGGAGCGCGCGGAGGCGGCGAAGGAGCTCGAAGCCGTCGCTCCCCGGCATGCCCACGTCCGTGACGATCACGTCGGGGGCCGCCTCCCGGACGAGGGCCAGCGCGTCGGGGACGCTCGCCGCGAGGCGCACTTGCATCCCGCGCGCAGAGAGGATCGTGGCGATGAGGTCGCGCGCGTCTTCGTCGTCGTCCACGGCGATGACCTGCAGGCGCAGGTCCCCCGAAGGCCGCAGCGAGCGGACCGACGAAGCGGGCGTGGCCGACACTTCCTCGCTCAGCGGGATCTGCACGACGAAGGTCGCGCCGCGTCCCGGGCCCTCGCTCTCCGCCCGCACGGTGCCGCCGTGCAGGGCCACGAGGTGGTCGACGATTGCGAGCCCGAGCCCGAGGCCTCCGTGCCGGCGCGCCTTCGACCCGTCGGCCTGGCGAAAGCGCTCGAAGACGTGCGGCAAGAAGGGCTTCTCGATGCCCTGCCCGGAGTCTTCGACGCGGAGCTCGGCCGAGCCGCCCACGCGGTGGAGGGTGACCTTCACGCGGCCGCCCTTCGGCGTGAACTTCACGGCGTTCCCGAGCAGGTTCGTGACCACCTGCCGCATCCGCGCCGGGTCGCCGCGGACGTCGCCCACGCGCTCGACGTCGGCGAGGAGCTCGATGCCCTTGTCGGCCGCCATCGGGCGCATGGACTCGACGACGCCGTCGACCGCCTGGGCGATGTCGACGAGGACGTCGTCGATGGTGAGCTTGCCCGAGACGATGCGGCTCACGTCGAGGAGGTCCTCGACGAGCTGCGTCTGCGCGTGCGTGTTGCGCTCGATCGTCGCGAGCGCCCTGTCGACGCGCCCCGCCGCCACCTCGCCCGCGCGGAGCAGCGTCGTCCACCCCGCGATGGCGTTGAGAGGCCCGCGGAGCTCGTGCGAGAGCACCGCGAGGAACTCGTCCTTCCCGCGGTTGGCCGCTTCGGCCTCGGCCCGGGCGCGCCGCTCGCGTTCGAGGAGATCGGCCCGCTCGCGCTCGCCGCGCAGGCGCTCGAGGCCCAGGGCGACGAGGTCCCCGAGCGGCGCGAGCGCCCGCGTCTCCTCGGGCTCGAGGTGCCGGCGCGTCGCGATCGCGAGGCTGCCGATGACGCGCGCCTCCCCGAAGAGCGGGAGCTCCACGAACGTGCGCGCGCCGGGCGCCTGCCAGCTCTCGTCGACGATGCGCGCGCCCGCGTCCTCGTCGAACCACACGAGCGCGCGGCGCCCTTCGCCGGCCGTCCGCCCGAGGCGGACGTGGCGCGCCTCGAGGGCGCCGAAGTGCCCGACCAGCTCGAGGCCGTGTTCGCCGGCGGTCCAGATGCCCACGATTGCCGCGTCGAGGTGCCGGCCGATGGCGGCCGCGCAGAGCGGGCCGACGAGGTCTCCGCCCTGCGTGAGCATCGAGCCGATGTCCGCGGTGAGGGCGAGGTGCCGGGCGTGCCGGGCGCGCGCGCGATGAAGGTGCCGGATGCGGATCAAGTTGGAGGCCCGCGCCCGTAGCTCGGCGACGTCGTACGGCTTCGTGAGGTAGTCGTTCGCGCCCGCGCTCAGCCCCTCGACGAGATCGCTGCGGTGCCGCTCGACCGTCAGGATGAGGATCGGCAGCTCCATCGCGTCGAACGTCTGGCGAATGAACCGGCAGACCTCGAGTCCGGTCAGCGTGGGGAGCTGGCGATCGAGGATGAGCGCGTCGGGCCGCGCGCCGTTCGCGAGGCGCTCGAGCATCGCCGGGCTGTCGGTGAAGATCTCGACGCGCGTGTTCGGGCGCGTGGCCAGCGCGCGGCGCGCCATCTCCGCCTCGAGGGGGCTGTCTTCGAGCACCCAGACGAGCCCGGCCTCGCCGTCGTGATCGGTAGGCGAAGAGAACGGAGAGTCGGTGTTCATCGCGGGCGGCCGCCGCGCGGCCAGGCCTTCGATGCTCCTGCCACCCTCGGCAATGCTCCTCGGCGACTCTAAGTGCCGGGGCCTTTGCCGGCAAGCTGAGCCCCGACGAGGAGGCGTGAAAAGGCACCTGCGATTGACGGCTTCATCCCCACAGAGTACCGGGAAACTGCCCCCGGGAGGCCTGATGACCGAGGTTCTCGTCGTCGACGATAGCAAGCTGATGCGAGACATGGTCACCGCGTGCCTCCGGGCCGCGCCGTCCCTGGTCGTGTCGCATGCGGCCAGCGGACTCGAGGCGATTCGAGCGCCTCTCGCTGAAGCGCTTCGACGCGATGGTCCTCGACCTCAACATGCCCGACATCGGCGGCCTCGAAGTCATCGAGTTCGTGCGCGGGCAAGACACGCTGCGCACCTTGCCGATCCTCGTCCTCACCACGCGCGGCGACGAAGACTCGCGCCGGAACGCGCTGCAGGCGGGGGCGTCGAGCTTCATGACGAAACCCTTCGAACCCGAGGCCATCCTCCGAGAGGTCCAGACGCTGCTCGCCGCTTCGCGGGCCGTCCCCGGATGAGCCTCGACGTCGACCTCGCCGAGTTCCGAAACGCCTATCTCGCCGAGGCCGACGAGCTCGTGACCGCCGCCAACGACCGCCTGCTCGCGGTCGAGGCGGCCGTCAAGGCGGGCAGCCGCGATCCCAAGAGCGTGCGGGAGCTGTTCCGCGCGCTGCACACGCTGAAGGGGCTGACGGCGATGGTCGGCATCGAGCCGATCGTCGCGATCACCCACCGCATGGAGGCGATCCTGCGGTCGGCGGACCGCAGCGGCGTCTCGCCCGAGCTCCCGACGATCGAGCGGCTCTTCGGTGGGATGCGCGCCGTGGAGCAGCGGCTCCGCGCGATGTCGCGGGGCGAGGCCGTCTCGGAGCCCCCCGCGGCGCTCCTCCGCGGCCTCGACTCGACCGCCGGAACCGAGAGCCGCGAGCGCGCCGTCGCGAGCCCCACCCTCGACCTCGACCCGGCGCTCGCGGCCAAGCTCGCGGCCTTCGAGCTCGATCAGCTCGCGCACCCGACCGGGGGCCGCCGGGCGCTTCGCGTCGACTTCGCGCCCTCGACGAAGCGCGCGGCCGAGGGGCTGACCATCGACGTGGTGCGCCAGCGGGTCGGCGGGGTGGCGGAGATCGTGAAGGTCGTCCCGGTGTCGGCCGCGCGGTCCGAAGCGGCTCCGAGCGGGCTCCTCTTCGCCCTGCTGCTCCTCTCGGCCGCCGGTCACGCGGAGATTGCCGCCGCCGCGGGCGTCCAGCCGGAAGACGTACGGGAGATCGCCTCGAGCCCCGTCGACGAGATCGCGCCGAGCCCCGAGCTGGACCTCCAGGCCCACGACGATTTCGAGCGGGCCGAGCGCCGCGGAGGCCTTCGGGTCGACGCCGCCCGCATCGACGACGCGCTCGATCAGCTCTCGGGCCTCCTCGTGAACCGAGCGCGGCTGTCGCGCGCGATCGCCTCGCTGGCCGAGGTGGGCGCGCCCATCCGCGACCTCACCGCCGTCCTCCAGGACCAGACGAGGCAGCTTCGGGATCTCCGGGGCGCCATCCTCCGATTGCGCATGGTGCCCTTCGCGGAGGTGCTCGCCAGGCTTCCGCTCGTGATGCGCGGGCTCCAGAAGTCGACGGACAAGGAGGTGCGTCTGGTGGTCAGCGAGTCCAATGGCGCGGAGCTCGACAAGACGGTCGCGGAGCGGATCTTTCCGGCGCTCGTGCACCTGCTCCGGAACGCCGTGGACCACGGCATCGAGACGAAGCCCGAGCGCCTGCGGCGCGGCAAGCCGCCCTATGGCACCGTGCGGGTCGGCTGCGAGCTCCGCACCCACCGGCAGCTCGAGATCACCATCACCGACGACGGCGGGGGCATCGACCGCGAAGCGGTGGCGCGCCGGGCGGCCCAGCCCATCCCCGACGAGCACTCCCTCCTCGAAGCCATCTGCCGCCCCGGCCTCTCCACGCGCGAGGAGGCCACGGCCACGAGCGGCCGTGGCATGGGCATGGACATCGTGCGCAAGGTCGTCGTGCAAGACCTCGGCGGCGACCTCGAGCTGATCACCGCGCCGGGCGAGGGCAGCACCTTCCTGCTACGCATCCCGCTCACGGTGGCCGTGCTCGATGCATTCACCGTCCAGTGCGGCGCGGAGCGCTTCGTCATCCCGGTGACGACCGTCGACGAGGTCCTCGAGATCGACCCCGCGCGCATCATCCAGGGCCCGCCGGCCGGCGGTCGCCCTCTGTCGATGCTCGTGCGGCGCGGCAAGGCCGTGCCGCTCATCCACCTCGGCCAGGCGCTCGGCTGGAAGCAAGACGAGGCGACCGAGGCGGCCGCGCTCCGCGCCCTCGTCGTGCGGCGCGGCATGGATTCGGTCGCGTTCCGGCTCGATCGCGTGCTCGCGCAGCAGGAGACCGTCGTCCGGCCGCTCCTCGATCCGCTCGTGCAGGTGCCGGGCGTCGCGGGATCCACCGACCTGGGCGACGGGCGGGCGACGCTGGTCCTCGACCTGGTCTCCCTCGCCGGGCGCTTCGACGGCCGGCGGCGGCCCGCGGCCCTGGTGCAGGCGTCATGACGTCCCTCGCGCTCCCCGGCAGCGGCGCGCTCGAGGGGGCGGCGGCGCTCTACGTCGTCTTCAAGGTGGGCGAGGCGGAGTACGCGATTGCCTCCACCGACGTTCTCCAGATGGAGGCGTTCACCTCGGCCACGCCGGTCCCGGGTACGGCGCCGTTCATCGCGGGCGTCATGCCCATCCGGGGGAAGGTGGTGCCCGTCGTCGATCTGCGGCTCCGCTTCGGCCTTCCGGCCGCGCCCCGCACGCTCGACTCGCGCGTGGTCGTCGGGCAGCTCGGCGATCGCACCGTCGCGCTCCTCACCGACAGCGCGCGCGAGGTGTTGCGAATCCCCGCAGGAGAAGTCAAAGCCCCGCCCTCGATGCTCGACGGCGGCTCGGAGGGCTACGTCCGCGCCATCGCCCACGTGAAGGGGCGACTCATCCTGCTGCTCGATTTTGCGAAGGTCATCGGAGAGGAGCCTGCGAATGTCCCTTAACGGCAACCAGCGCACGGACGCGGTGCTGCAATCCCTCCGCGAGACGGGCCGTCTCGCCGACACCATCGGGGAGGGGGCCGTCCGCCTGACGAGCGTGGGCCAGGAGCAGGCCCAGGGCGGCGAGCAGATCCGGATGGCGGTGGAGCAGATCGCCGCGTCGACCGAGGAGACCGCGGCGGCCATCCAGGAGCTCGTCCGCTCGCAGCGCCTCGTCGCGGAGTCCAGCGCGGCCATCCAGCGCGGCCTCGACGGGAACGCGGCGACCCTGCGCGAGCTCTCGGCGTCGGTCGAGGGCAACCGCAAGGACGGCGTGCTGCTCGCCGAGGCGTCCGACGGCACGGCCACCACCCTCGAGGAGCTCTCCCGCTCGATCAAGCACACGAGCGCCAACGCCGAGGATTTTGCCGCGGCCAGCGAGGAGCTCCTCGCGTCGGTGTCGCAGACCTCGAAGTCCGTGGCCGACATGACCGAGCGCGGGAAGGCCAACGCGGCGTCGACCGACGAGATCGGCGCCACCGTAGAGGAGATGGCCAAGGGCATCGGGAGGCTCGCGTCCGACGCGCAGGTCGCGGGCGCGAGCATGGTCACCGTCGTCAACGGGATCGCGTTCATCGAGCAAGCCGTGACGACCCTCGCGGGCCGGGCGAAGGACGTCACGTCCACGACCGAGGAGATGGCCAGCACCACGGAGGAGCTCGCGCGCTCGATCCGCGGCGTCGCCGACCAGGGCAAGGCGCTCGAGGCGAACATGGTCGCCGCCTCGTCCGGCGTGACCGAGGCCGCCGGCGCGGTCGAGGAGATCGCCGCCACGGCCGAGAAGAACACCGCGGTCATCGACGGCGCGGCCACCATGGTCGAGCAGACCGCCCGCTCGGCGGTGTCCACCTCCAAGAGCGCCGAGCAGATCCTCTCGCTCGCCGCGCAGAGCTCCGCCAGCGCCGGCCAGGTCGAGGCGTCGATGCTCCGCGTCGCGCAGCTCACCGAAGGCGCGCGCAGCAAGGGCGAGCGCGTGACGTCCGTCGCGCGCGAGGGCGGCGTGACCATCGCGAAGTCGATCGCGGGGTTCGGCAAGGTGCGGCAGTCCATCGCCGAGTCGGCCACGGTGATGAAGGAGATGGGCAACAAGGCCGAGCAGATCGGCGACATCGTCGCGACGATCAACCTCATCGCCGATCGCACGAACCTCCTCTCGCTCAACGCGAGCATCGAGGCGGCGCGCGCCGGCGAGCACGGGCGCGGCTTCGCGGTCGTGGCCGAGGAGATCCGCGCGCTCTCGGACCGCGCCGCCGCGGCGAGCGCCGACATCGCCAAGATCGTGCGCGGCCTGCAGACGACCGCGCGCGAAGCCGTCACCGCCACGAACGAGGGCGCCAAGCTCGCCGACCAGGGCACCGAGCTCGCGGGCGACGCCGAGCGCGCCATCGCGACCATCGTGAAGGGCGTCGAGGAGGTGGGCGAGACGATCCGCGACGTGGCCACCAACGCGCAGCAGCAGGTGACCGCGACGCAGGCCCTCGCGCGCGGCATCACGCAGGTCGCGGACCAGGCGCGCACGGTCGCGCAGGCGGCGCAGGAGCAGACCCAGGCCTCGCAGCAGCTCGCGCAGGTGACCGTGCAGCTCCGGTCGATGGCGAAGGAGACGAGCCAGGCCACGTCGGCGCAGGCGCGTGCGATGCGCGACGTGGTCGCGGCCAACAACCAGGTCTCGGCGGGCATCGCGCAGGTCGCGCGGGCCACGCAGGAGCAGGCGGTCGCCGCGGGGCAGCTCGCCAAGTCGGTCGGCGAAGCGCGGGCGTCGGTCCAGCAGATGTCGTCCGCGCTCCTCGACCAGAGCAAGACGACGAGCGCCATCGCCGCGAACGGCAAGCAGGTGGCCGAGAGCTCGCAGCGCAGCCTCGTCGCGCTCGCGGAGCAAGCGAAGGGCGCGCACGAGGTGGCCCGCGCCATCGACGACGTGCGCAAGCAGGCGAGCGCGGTCGCGCGATTCCTCGCGGAGCACGAAGGGGGCGCGCGCCAGATGGAGACCGCCTCGAGGCAGGCGGCCCGCCTCGCCGAGTCCCTGACCCAGGCGACCGTCGAGCAGAGCAAGGGCATCACCGACCTCGTCTCCCGCGCGGACCAGGTCCGCAAGGTGGCCCGGCAGACCGAGCGCGCCCTGAGCGAGCAGGCGCAGGCCCTCGCGGACGCCGCCACGGGCGCCCACAGGCAGACGGGGCTCGTCGCCGGCATCGCGAAGGCGACGGCCGAGCAGGCGAGCGCCTCGGAGGACACGGCGCGCTCGCTCGAGAGCGTCCGGGTCCGCGTCAAGGAGGTCATGTCGCTCGCCGCGGCGCACGCGCAGCGCTCGGCCGGCATGGCGACGGAGATCCGCGCGCTCGCGGACACCGCGCGCGAGATTGGCCGCGCGTCCAAGGAGCAGGCCGGCGCGGTCTCCGCGCTGACCCCGGCTTCCCGAGAAGGTGGCACATCTTGACGAGCAGCTCTTCTCCCGCCCCCCTCATGCTGTCCGCGCAGGACCGCGCGTGCGTCGAGCGCGTCGAGGAGCTCGCGCGCAAGGGGAAAGACGGCCTGCCGGACCTCGTCCCCCTGCTCGACGACGCGAGCTGGGTCGTAAGGCGCGCGGTGGTCGCTGCGGTCGCGCGGCTCGGTCCGGAGGCGCTCGAGGCGCTCTGCGACGTCCTCGTCTCCCGGCGCGACCACGAGGCGCGCCTGGCCGCGGCGGTCGACGCGCTCGCCGCGTCGAGCGCAAACGTCGTGCCCGCCCTCGTGAAGCTCGCGCGGTCCACGGACAACCCCGCCGTCGTGTGCGACGTGCTCCAGGTGCTCGGGCGCCGCAAGGAGCGCGAGGCGCTCCCCGAGGTCGTCGGGCTCGCCGGCCACAAGGACGACAACGTGGGCGTCGCCGCCATCGAGGCGATGGGCCGCATCGGCGGCGTCGAGACCGTCGAGCCGCTCATCGCCGCGGTCCGGAGCAAGAACTTCTTCCGCACCTTCCCGGCCATCGACGCGCTCGGGCGCACGCGCGATCCGCGCGCCATCGAGCCGCTGGTGCAGCTCCAGGAGGACCCGCTCTACGTGGCCGAGGCGACCCGCGCGCTCGGCCGCTCCGGGCAGAAGGCGGCCTTCTTGGCGCTCGGGCCCATGCTCCGCAAGCCGAACGACTCGCTCGTGTGCACCGCCGCCATGGCGCTCTCCGACCTCGCCGACCACCAGGAGCTCGGGCTCGGCTCGACGCAGTCCGTCGGCGACGCGCTCCGGCCCGCGCTCATCCCGAGCGAGGCCACGACGCGCGTCTGCGAGTGCATCTCCGGCGCGAGCGCGTCGGAGCAGGTCGCCCTGACGCGCGTCCTCGGGTGGCTCGCGGACGACGGCGCCGTCCTGAAGCTCATCGAGCTCGTGGGGTCCGACACGCCGCTCGCGCGCGCCGCCGCGAGCGCGCTGCGCGTCATCGGCGCCGAGGCCGGCCCGAGGCTCGTCGCGGCCCTGCGCGACGCCAACAGCGAGCAGCGCGCGGCCATCCTGCCGCTCGTCAGCTTCTCGAAGGTGCCCGTCGAGGACATCGTGCCCTGCCTCGAGGATCCCGAGCCGGGCGTGCGCGCCCTCGCGTGCGAGGCCCTCGCGCGCGCCGGGAACACCTCGGTCGTCGCCGCGCTCTTCCGCCTCCTCAGCGATCACGACGTGCGCGTCGCGCAGGCCGCGTCGGCCGCCGTCCAGGCCCTCGGGAGCCTCGACACCAAGCGCCTCGCGCTCGAGCAGGCCCGCTCGGGCGACCTCCGCACCCGCCGGGCGTCCATCCGCATCGTGGCCTACTTCGGCTACGTCGAGGGGCTCGACGTGATGGTCGCGGCGGTCGGCGATCCCGACGAGCGCCTCCGGGAGGCCGCGCTCGCCGGGCTGCCGCTGCTCGAGGACCCGCGCGCGACGGACGCCATCCTCGCAGCGACCACCCACCCGAGCCCGAAGACGCGCGCGGCCGCGGTCCGGGCGCTCGGCAGCACGCGGAGCTCGGCGCCCATCGTCGCGGTCCTGCGCGAGCGGCTCGACGACGCGGAGCCGTGGGTGCGCTACTACGCGTGCCAGTCTCTCGCGAAGCTCCAGGTGCGCGAGGCCACCGACGCCATCATCGCGCGCATCGACGACGAGGCCGGGCAGGTCCGGGTGGCGGCCGTCGAGGCCCTCTCTCGCCTCCGCACCCCGGCCGCGCTCCGGGCGCTCATCCAGGCCGCCGAGACCGCCGACCTCGATCTGCGGCGCGCGGCGATCCTGGGCCTCGGCTCCGTGCGCGACCCGGCGACCCTGCCGATCCTGCGCTCCGCGGCCACCTCGTCCGACTCGGCGACCCGCCTCGTCGCGGTGTCCGCGCTGGCGGAGTTCGATCTCCCGGACGTGGTCCCGGCCCTCGGCCACGCCGCGACCGACCCGCACCCGGGCGTGAGCTCCACGGCCATCGGGTTCCTGTCGACGCGCCCCGGTGAAGCCGCGACCAAGGCGCTCGTCGAGCTCCTCGCGCACCCCGCCGTGCAGGAGGCGGCGCTCGCCGCCCTCGCCGTCGCGCTCGAGGGGCGCACCGAGACCATCCTCGCGGCCCTCGAGAGCGCGCCCTCCCCGCTGGCCGACCTGCTCGTCTCGGCCCTCCTCCGCATGCGGAGGCCGAGCGCGGTCGCCTCGATCGCGGCGGTGCTCGCCTTCGACAACGTCGCCGCGCGGCGCGCGGCCGCCGGCGCCCTCGCCACCCTCGGCACGCGCGAGGCGTTCGAGGCCCTGCGCCAGTTCGGGACCATCGACCCCGACCCCGAGGTGCGCCGCATCTCCATGGCCGCCGTGACCGGGTGATGGGCATCCAGACGTCGGCGCAGGTCCTGGGCCTCCTGAGCGCTCTCGTCGAGGAGCGCGTGGGCATCGCGCACGACGCGCCCGACCACGATCTCTTCGCCAGCAAGGTGACCGCCCGCGCCGCCGAGGCCGGCTTCGAGTCGGTGCTCGACTACTACTATTACCTCCGGTACGACGCCGGCTCGGCCGCGGAGTTCGAGGCGCTCGTCGACGCCCTCATCGTCACCGAGACGTACTTCTTTCGCGAGGCCGCCTCGCTCCGCGTCCTCGTCGAAGACTTCCTGGTGCCGGCCGTGAAGGGCGGCGCGCGCCCGCGCGTGTGGTCGGCCGCCTGCGCCAGCGGCGACGAGCCGCTCACCCTCGCCATGATGCTCGACGACGCGGGCGCGCTCGAGCAAACGCGGATCGTCGCGAGCGACCTGTCGCTCCGGGCCTCGTCCCGCGCGCGCGAGCGTGGCTTCGGGGCCCGCTCGCTTCGCGCCCTGCCCCGCGAGGCGGAGCGGTGGGTCCGGCGCGAAGGCGAGCGCGGGCACGTCCAGGCGCGCCTCTTCGACCACGTCGACTGGCGCCGCGTGAACCTCACCGTGCCCGCGCAGGTGACCGCGCTCGGGACCTTCGACGCCGTCGTCTGCCGGAACGTCCTCATCTACTTCTCCGACGAGACCACCCAGCGCGTGATCCGGGGCATCGCGGGGCGGCTCCAGCGGGACGGGCGCCTCCTCGTGGGCGCGTCCGAGTCGCTCTTGCGCTTCGGCACCCTGCTCGAGTGCGAGGAGCGTCGCGGCGCCTTCTTCTACCGGAAGAGCGACGCATGACCGCGAAGATTCGCGTCCTCGTCGTCGACGACTCGGCGTTCGCGCGCAAGGTGCTCCGCGAGGTCCTGTCGATCGAGCCGGACATCGACGTCGTCGGCATCGCCCGCGACGGCATCGACGCCCTCGAGAAGCTCGAGCACCTGAAGCCCGACGTCGTCACCATCGATCTCCTCATGCCCGAGCTCGACGGGCTGGGCGTCCTCCAGGCGATGGCCGCGTGGCCGGACCCGCCGCACGCGGTCGTCGTGACGACCCTCGACGACCACTCCGATCTCGGGCTCGCCGCCCTCCGCGCCGGCGCCTTCAATCTCGTGCAGAAGCCCACGGCCATCGCGACCGACAGGCTCTACGAAGTGCGCGCGAACCTCGTCGCCGCCGTGCGCGCGGCCGCGTCGTCGCCGCGCAGCCGCCCCCGCGCCGCCGTGGTCCCGGTGACGCAGGTCGACGACCTGGTCCACCCGGCCTTCGATCTCGTCGTCGTCGCGGCCTCGACCGGCGGCCCCAACGCCGTCTCGGGCCTGCTCGGCGCGCTCCCCGCGCGCTTCCCCGTGCCCATCGCGGTCGTCGTCCACATGCCCGCGGGGTTCACCGCCGGCTACGCGGACCGCCTCGACCGGGACTGCGCGCTCGACGTGTTCGAGGCCCGCGAGGAGCTCGAGCTGACCCCGGGCCGCGTCGTGATCGCGCGCGCCGGGCTGCACCTGACCGTCGACGCGAAGTTCCGCGCGCACCTCTCCGGCTCGCCGACGGACACCCTGCACCGGCCCTCGGCCGACGTGCTCTTCACGAGCGCGGCCGCGGCCCTCGGCCGGCGCGTCCTCGGGCTCGTGCTGACGGGGATGGGCGACGACGGCCTGGCCGGCGCGCGCGCCATCCGCGCCGCCGGGGGCGCCGTTCTCGCCGAGGCCGAGTCGACGTGCGTCGTCTTCGGCATGTCGCGCGCCGTGATCCTGGCGGGCCTCGCGAGCGAGGTCGTGCCGCTCGACCGGATGGCCGCCGCGATGACGGCCGCGATCAGGGTGAAGGACGCGACGAAAGCCCCGTAGCGGACGGGGGCCCCATCGGGAAGATGACGCGGAACGCGGTGCGCCCGGCGTCGCTCTCGACGCCCACCGAGCCGCCGTGGGCCCGCACGATCTCGCGCACGATGTTGAGGCCGAGCCCCAGGCCTCCCGCCTTCTTGTCGACCGTGCGCCCCTGGCGATAGGGCTCGAACAGCGTAGGCAGCAGGCTCGAAGGGATGGGCTTCCCCTCGTTCGCGACGAGGAGCTCCACCCCCTCCGGCGTGCACCGCACCCTCACCTCGATCGGGGACGCGGGATCGGCGCTGTGATCGACCGCGTTCCGGATCAGATTGCTGCACACCTGCGCGACCCGGTCGCGATCCCACCACCCGAGGCAGTGCCCCTCGACCTCGACGAGGAACGTGCGCGTGGGGTTGCCGACCCGCATCTCCTCCACGGCCGCCCGCACGACCGGCTCGAAGTCGATTGCCTCGCGGTCGATGGGCATCCCGGTCTCGGGCCGCGTGCGGGCGAAGTCGAGCAGCTCCGCGACCATCCGCGCCATGCGCCGGGCGGTGCGGCCCTGGATGTCGACGAGCCTCGCGAGGTTGCCCTGCGACGCGAGGGCGGTGCCCAGCGTCTCGTTGGACAGGACGAACGTGTTCAGGGGCTGGCGCAGGTCGTGGGCGAGCATCGCGATGAAGCGCTCACGAAACTCGCCCTCGACCCGCAGGCGCTTCTCCATCTCGGCGAGCCGCGCGTAGAGCTGCTTGTTGCGGATGAGCCCCTGCGCGCGTGCGACGAGCTCCGTCCGCAGGAACGGTTTCCGCACGAAGTCGTTCGCCCCGGCCGCGAACGCTTCGGGCAGGTTGTCCTCGCTGGTGGCGGTCAGGATGAGGATGGGCAGCGTGCCCGGGTCGTTGGTCTCACGAATGAAGCGGCACAGCTCGGTTCCCGAGAGGTTCGGCATCTGCCAGTCGAGGACGACGAGGTCGGGCCTGGCGCCCGCGAGCGCCTCGAGCATCGAGATCCCGTCGTGAAAGACCCTGATTTCGTAGTGATCGGCGAGGGCCACGCGGCCGATTTCGGCCTGCAGGTCGCTGTCATCGACGAGCCAGACGGAGGCGCGCGCTCCGGCTTGGCTCTCGGGCAGGTCCATGCCTGACGACCTTAGCGGGTAGGAGAGCGTACGCCAGCCGCGCGCGGTCGGGGAAAAACGGCCCACGAGCTCCC
Source organism: uncultured delta proteobacterium (assembly GCA_963797395.1). Classification (GTDB taxonomy): domain Bacteria; phylum Myxococcota_A; class Polyangia; order Polyangiales; family Polyangiaceae; genus Palsa-1150. The sequence goes on along the minus strand of CAWCPA010000003.1, from coordinate 130,627 downwards.
AGAAGCGGGCGCGACCTCAACGGCAGCCGAGGGGCACCTCGGGAAACGCCAGAAGCGCCAGTTCGATCGCCAGGAGCCGCCAGGAGCCGCCAGGAGCGCCAGGATCTGCCAGGAGCGTCGGGGCCGAGACCAACAAAATTCCGAGCATTTCTGACCCTGGCGACCCTGGCGACCCTGGCGTCCCCCTGGCGGTTCTCTCTCTCTCTTCGGCCTGTCAGGAGCGCCGAAGACCGTCGAAGAGAAAATGGCAATTCGGAATAAAGAATTCGTAAAGGCATTATCTCGGCACCTGGACGCATGCGCCCTGCGGGCCGACGTCGCGCCCGCGCTCCGTCGGGCCGCTCGGACGACCAAGGTTTCGCTCGCGGTCGCACCGCAACGAGCTGTCGTGCCACCCACGGATCTTCGTTCCCGCGACGAAAGCTCGTTGTGCGTGCGCGAGGCGTCGTGCGCGCAGAAGCGACCCGGCAACGATGCGTGGGGTGCGACTCTTTACCCCGCACGTCGGTCGTCGCGTCATGCGGCGTCCAATTCATTTAAGTTGGAAGGAATTAAATGAGACAGGTCCGCAATGTGTGTGAAACCGGCAAATTGATAAACCTGGGTTAGTCGAGCAATACGGGTTCTCGTTACACGGTTTTTCCTTGTGGAGGTCTGGATGCATCAGCCATTGCCCATGTCCGTACGCAGCGTCGGCCTGCTGTCGTTCTTCCTCGCCGCCGGGTCGCTCCTCGGTTGCAAGGACAGCTCCAAGGGCACGAGCGAGTCCCAGGCGGCGACCGTGGCCTCGTCGTCGGCAGGGGGGGAATGGCCGTCTCGGAGAAGGAGGTCCTCGTCGGGCAGCTCCACAGCGCCACCGGGACCATGGCCATCAGCGAAACGGGCTCGATCGAGGCGGAACGCCTCGCGATCGAACAGATCAACGCCTCGGGCGGCATCCTGGGGCGGCAGATCAAGATCCAGCAGGAGGACGGCGCCAGCGACTGGCCCACGTTCGCCGAGAAGGCGAAGCTCCTCCTCGAAGAGGACCACGTCGCCTCGGTCTTCGGCTGCTGGACGTCGGCGTCACGAAAGGCCGTGTTGCCCGTCTTCGAGAAGGACAACGGCCTCCTCTACTACCCGACCTTCTACGAAGGTCTCGAGCAGTCGAAGAACGTATTTTACACCGGGCAGGAAGCGACGCAGCAAATCCTCGCGGGCCTCGACTGGATCCACAAGACGAAGAACGCCAATTCGTTCTTCCTCATCGGCTCCGACTACATCTGGCCGCGCACCTCGAACAAGATCGCCCGAAAGCACATCGAAAACGTGCTGCACGGCACGGTCGTGGGCGAAGAGTATTATCCGCTCGGGTACACGGAGTTCGGGTCGCTCATCAACAAGATCAAGGCCCAGAAGCCCGACGTCGTCTACGCCATCGTCGTCGGTGGCAGCAACGTGTCGTTCTACAAGCAGCTCAAGGCCGCGGGCGTCACGGCGGAGAACCAGACCCTCCTCACGATCTCCGTCACCGAGGACGAGCTCCTCGGCATCGGCGGCGAGAACATGGTCGGCTTCTACGCCGCCATGAAGTACTTCCAGAGCCTCGACAACGAGAACAACAAGAAGTTCGTCGCCGCGTTCAAGGCGAAGTACGGTCAGAACGCCGTCATCGGCGACGTCACGCAGGCCGCGTACGAGGGCCCCTGGCTCTGGAAGCTCGCGGTGGAGAAGGCCGGCAGCTTCGACGTCGACAAGGTGGTCGCCGCGTCCCCGGGCATCGAGCTGACGACCGCGCCCGAGGGCTACGTGAAGATCCACCCCGACCACCACCTGTGGAGCCGGCTGCGCGTCGGCCAGGCTCAGGCCGACGGGCAGTACAAGGTCGTCTACGAGTCGGAGCTCATCGAGCCCAACCCGTTCCCGAAGGGATACCAGTGAGCGGGAGCTGAGCATGAACGTCTCCGCCGCCATCTGGGCGATGCAGGCCTTCAACGGCCTGAGCACCTTCTGCGTCCTCCTCCTGATGGCCCTGGGGCTGGCCATCGTCTTCGGGCAGATGGGGGTCATCAACATGGCCCACGGTGAGTTCCTCACCATCGGCGCCTATACGACGTACCTGCTGTCCGAGGTGAGCCAGCGCTGGGTCCACGCGCTCACCAACTGGTACTTCTTCCTCGCCATCGCGGTGGCGTTCGTCCTGGCGGGCGCCTTCGGGCTCGTCGTCGAGCACCTGATGATCCGCCGCCTCTACCGGCGGCCGCTCGACACGCTCCTCGCGACGTGGGGCCTCAGCCTCATCATGCAGCAGGCCTTCCGCTCCACGTTCGGGGCCCGCGAGGTGAGCGCCAAGCTCCCCGACTGGCTCCTCGGGTCCCTCAAGCCGACGAAGGCGATCGACATCCCCATCAACGGGCTCGTCGTCATCGGCTTGACCGGCATCCTCACCGCGCTCGTCTTCTTCGCGCTCTTCTACACGCGGTTCGGAATCGACGTCCGGGCCACGATGCAGAACCGCGCGATGGCGAGCGCCGCGGGGATCAACACGGCGCGCATCGACCGGCTGGCCTTCGGCCTCGGGTGCGGCCTCGCGGGGGTGGCGGGGGCGGCGTTCACGACGATCGGCTCGACGGGGCCGACGAGCGGATTGCTGTACATCGTCGACACGTTCCTCGTGGTCGTCTTCGGCGGCGCGCAGAGCCTCCTCGGTACCATCGCGTCCGCGTTCAGCATCGCGCAGACCCAAGCGACCACCGAGTTCTTCCTGACGGGATCGATGGCCAAGGTGCTGACCCTCTCGCTGGTCATCCTGATCCTCATGGCCCGCCCCCAGGGTCTGTTCGCTCTGAAAGTGAGGAGATGAAGGTCCCCATGGAGATCGACAAGCCGCGCGCGCAGGCGCCTTCCCTGCGGCACGTCACGACCGTGCTCCTGAACGACGAGCGCCGACGCCAGAACGTCTACTTCGTGCTGCTGGCCGTGCTGCTCCTGGCCGTGTTCCCGCTGACGATGGACATCTTCCATCTCAACCTCATCGGCAAGTACCTCACGTACGCGTTCGTCTCGCTGGGCCTGGTCCTGTGCTGGGGATACGGGGGGATCCTCAGCCTGGGACAGGGGGTGTTCTTCGGCCTCGGCGGGTACTGCATGGCGATGTTCCTCAAGCTCGAGGCGTCGGACGCGGCGAGCACGTCGATCCAGTCGACGCCGGGCATTCCCGACTTCATGGACTGGAACCAGCTCACCGCGCTGCCGGCGTTCTGGGTCCCGTTCAAGCACCTCCCGCTCACGCTGATCGCGATCCCCCTCGTCCCGGCGCTCCTCGCCTTCGTGCTCAGCGCCACGATGTTCCGGCGCCGGGTGGGCGGCGTCTACTTCGCGATCATCACCCAGGCCGTCGCGGCCATCCTCTCCATCCTCATCATCGGCCAGCAGGGGTACACCGGCGGCGTCAACGGCATCACGGACCTGAAGACCCTCCTCGGGTGGGACATCCGGAGCGACTCGGCCCGCGAGATCCTCTACTTCGTCAACGCGGCCCTCCTCCTCGGCGCCATCGTCCTCTCGTACTCGATCCTCCGCAGCAAGCTCGGTCGCCTGCTCCTCGCGCTGCGCGACAAGGAGGAGCGGGTGCTCTTCACGGGGTACGACGTGGCGTCGATCAAGACGTTCGTGTTCGTCCTGGCGTCCATCTACTCTGCCATCGGGGGCGCGATGTTCACGCTCCAGGTCGGCTTCATGTCGCCCTCGTTCGTCGGCATCACGCCGTCGATCGAGATGGTCATCTCCGCCGCGGTGGGCGGGCGCGGCTCCCTGCTCGGCGCGATTTACGGGACGCTGCTCGTGAACGCCGGCAAGACGTACTTCTCCGAGGGCTTCCCCGAGCTCTGGCTCTTCCTCATCGGCGCGCTCTTCATCGCCGTCGTCATGATCTTCCCGAACGGCCTCGCCGGCCTCGATCTCTCGCGCGCGGCGCGGGCGGTCCTCGGCTGGGCGAGCGGAGTCGCGCAGAAGCGCAGGCAGGCCGCGATGGCCACGCCGCCGGCGGGCATCGCTCCGCCGCCGCCCCCGAGCGGCCCCGCGGTCGACGTGAGGGGCCAATGACCGCCGTCGCCGTGCAGTCCGCGGTCGAGGCCATGGCCGCCCCGCCCATCCTCGAGACCCAGAACCTCAGCGTCTCGTTCGACGGCTTCAAGGCTGTCGACGACCTCTCGATCACCATCGGCATGGGGGAGATCCGCGCCATCATCGGCCCGAACGGCGCGGGCAAGACCACGTTCCTCGATCTCGTCTCGGGCAAGACGCAGGCGACCAAGGGCAAGGTCAAGTTCAAGGGCCTCGAGCTCACCCGGATGCGCGAATACGAGATCGTCCGGGCCGGCGTCGGGCGCAAGTTCCAGACGCCCTCGGTCTACGAGTCGCTCACCGTCTTCGAGAACCTCGAGATGGCCTTCCCCGACAGCCGCTCGTGGTGGTCGGCCTGGCGCTTCCGCCGCAAGGCCGACGTGGTGGCGAAGGTCGAGGAGATCGCGGAGCTCATCTACCTCAAGGACCGGCTCCGCGATCGCGCCGAGATCCTCGGTCACGGGCAAAAGCAGTGGCTGGAGATCGGCGCGCTCCTCATCCAGAGCCCGGAGCTCCTCCTCCTCGACGAGCCGGTCGCGGGGATGAGCGTCCACGAGCGCGAGGCCACCGGGAAGCTGCTCTCGCAGATCGCCAAGAACCGCGCGGTCATCGTCGTCGAGCACGACATGGACTTCGTCAAGCAGATCGCCCACCGCGTGACGGTGCTGCACCAGGGGCGCCTGCTCGCCGAGGGCCTGATGGACGACATTCAGAAGAACCCGAAGGTCATCGAAGTCTATCTCGGGCATTGAGGAAAAGCGCATGACCGAAGAGCTCTTGTCGGTGAAGTCGATCCGCGTCTGCTACGGGCAGAGCCAGGTCATCGCCTCGATCTCGATGTCGGTGTCGAAGGGCGAGATCGTGGCGGTGATGGGCCTGAACGGGATGGGCAAGACCACCCTGATGAAGGCCCTCATCGGCCTCCTCTCCACCGCCTCGGGGACCGTGTCGCTGGCCGGCGGCGACATCACGGGCCGCGAGCCGTTCGAGCGCGTCGCGCGGGGCCTCGCGTACGTGCCGCAGGGAAGGATGGTCTTCCCGACCCTCACCGTGGAGGAGAACATCCAGACCGGGCTGCCGCCCGGCGAGCGCGAGATCCCGGCGGAGATCTTCGGGTTCTTCCCGGTGCTGAAGGAGATGCGCCGCCGCCGCGCCGGGAACCTCTCGGGGGGCCAGCAGCAGCAGCTCGCGATCGGGCGGGCGCTGGCGAGCAAGCCGCGCGTGCTCCTCCTCGACGAGCCCACCGAGGGCATCCAGCCGTCGATCATCAAGGATCTGGCGGTGCAGCTGAAGACCATCCGCGACGAGACCGGCCTGACGATCGTGGTCTCGGAGCAGGTGCTGAGCTTCGCGCTCTCGGTGGCCGACCGCGTGCTCGTGCTCACGCGCGGCGCGATCGTCCACGAGAGCCCGAGGAGCGCGATCGACGAAGCGTCGCTCGGGAGATTGCTTTCACTTTGAGAGGCGAACCCGCCCAGGAAGGACAGAGAGATGGATACGCTCATCCACGTTGACGTGTCGACCCCCGCCACCAAGCACGACGTCATCCACAATCGCTGGCACCCCGACGTCCCCATCGTGTCGTGGGTCGATCCGGGCGCGGAGTTCCGCGTCGAGTGCATCGACTGGACCGGCGGGCAGATCAAGGACGACGACAGCGCCACCGACGTGAAGGTCGTGGACCTCACCAAGGTGCACTACCTGAGTGGCCCGATTGGCGTGAAGGGCGCAGAGCCGGGAGATTTGCTCGTCGTCGACATCCTCGACGTCGGCGTGCTGCAGTCTTCCGCGTGGGGATTCACGGGCATCTTCGCCAAGGAGAACGGCGGAGGCTTCCTCACCGAGCACTATCCCGAGGCGCGGAAGGCGTGCTGGAAGTACAGCGGCATCTACGCGAACTCGCGCCACATCCCGGGCGTGGAGTTCGCCGGCATCATGCACCCGGGCCTCATCGGCTGCCTCCCGTCGAAGGAGCTCCTCGCGACGTGGAACGCGCGCGAGAAGTCGCTCTTCGACACGAACCCCGAGCGCGTCCCCGCGCTGGCCGCGCTGCCGCACGCCGAGACGGCCCACATGGGCCGCATGAAGCCCGACGCGGCGAAGGCCGCCGCGATGGAGGGCGCGCGCACCGTGCCCCCGCGCGAGCACGGCGGCAACTGCGACATCAAGAACCTCACGAAGGGGTCGAAGGTCTTCTTCCCGGTCTACATCAAGGGCGGCGGCCTCTCGATGGGCGACATCCACTTCTCGCAGGGCGACGGAGAGATCACGTTCTGCGGCGCCATCGAGATGGCGGGCTATCTGGATTTGCGCGTGCACGTCATCAAAGAGGGGATGGCCAAGTACGGCGTGAAGAATCCCATCTTCCAGTCGAGCCCCCTCGAGCCCAAGTACTCGTCGTATCTCATCTTCGAGGGCATCTCGGTCGACGAGGCGGGCAAGCAGCACTACCTCGACGTGCACGTCGCCTACCGGATGGCGTGCCTCAACGCCATCGAGTACCTGATGAAGTTCGGGTACACGGGCGCCCAGGCCTACGCCATCCTCGGCACCGCGCCCGTCGAGGGGCGCATCAGCGGCATCGTCGACATCCCGAACGCGTGCGCGACCCTCGCCATCCCGACCGAGATCTTCGATTTCGACGTCACGCCGGGCGCCGCGGGGCCCAAGCGCGGCTTCCCTGCGGGCACCGACCTCGCCGTCGTGAAGTGAGGGGGCGGACCCATGCCGCTCTACGAGTACGAGTGCGAGGACCACGGCGTTTTCGAGGCCGCGGGCTCCATCGCGGCCTTCGACGCGGCCGGCGCCTGCCCGACCTGCGCGGGCCCTTCGCCGCGCATCGTGAGCGCGCCCAACCTCGGGCGCCTCGAGCGCTCGCAGGTCCGGGCGATGGACCGAAACGAGAAGAGCCGGCACGAGCCCCAGGTCGTCCGTACCGAGCCGCGTAAAGCGGGGGGCGCGCCGGCCCCCCTTCGAGCGGCCGGGGGCGGCTACCCGTGGGCCATCGGCCACTGACAACGCGACGAGCCATGAGAAAGAGCGGGCCGCGAAAGCGCTTGACGGTTCGCGGCCCGACTCTATAGAAATAAACCTACAGCTCGGCGATGGAGTTCGCCTTGGACCGCCCCTCCTGGCTTTTGAAGCGAGGGTGCTGATGACTCCTACTGGCACCCTTGAGAAAGGCGTGATGGTGGAGGATTCGGCGAACAATCGAGAGCAGCGAGAGGCACCGGGCGAGGTGACGCTCTCGCCCCTGGGGCTCGCCTTCGGCGAGAGCCTGCGGATGGCCCGCTACCTCGTCTTCGTGGTGGCGCCGGTCGGCGCGGTGGTCGGCGTGGCGATCGGCGCCTACGACTGGACGGTCAACGAGCTGCTCTGGAAGCACATCGCGGCGGTGTCGCTCCCGGTTCGCATCCTGGCTCCGGCGATGGGCATGTTCCTCACGGGCTGCCTGCTCCAGGCGTTCCGCGTGCGCTCGTCGTCGATGGCCGACGAGGTCGTGACCGCCTACCACGACCCCGACGTGAAGATGCCCGTCGAGACCGCGCTCGCCAAGCTCGCGGCCTCGTGCACCACCATGGGCTTCGGCGCCAGCGCCGGGATGGAGGGTGCCAGCAAGTGGCTGGGCGCGACCATCGGCCTCGTCATGCAGCGCCTCTTCAACCGGGTGCCGTGGCAGGGCGTCCAGTGGAACCGGCGCACGACCATGCTGGCCGGCGGCTCGGCGGGCATCGCGGCGATCTTCCGGGCCCCGCTGTCGGGCGCGGTCATGGGGGTGGAGTCGCCGTACAAGCACGACCTGGCGCACGAGGCGCTCGTGCCGGCGCTCGTGGCGTCGGCCATGTCGTTCTTCGTCTTCGTCCACCTTCGCCCCGCGACTCCGTACTTCCCGATCACGTTTCACTACGAGCCCACCGGCAAGGACGTGCTCGTCGCCGTCCCGCTCGGGGTCTCGGCGGGCCTGGCCTCGCACCTCTTCCTCGGCACGCTCGGGCGCCTGCGCCGCGCGTTCACCCGGCCGGCGATCCCAGTGCCGGTGCGCACGGCGGTGGGGGGGCTGCTCGTTTCCCTCATCGCCTACGCGAGCTACCTGCTCGTCGGGCGGCCGGTCACCCTGCACTCGGGCCTCCCGCTCGCCAACGATCTCCTGAACGGCCGGTACGCGCTCGGCGCGTGCATGGCCCTCTTCGTCCTCAAGCTCGCCGCGACCAGCGTGACGTTCGGCAGCGGCGGCGTCGGTGGGCTCTTCGTGCCCACCGCGACCATCGGCGCGGCGCTGGGCGCCTGCTGGGACGCGGCCGTTCCGGGCGCGCACATCGGTGGAGTCTACACGCTCCTCGGCATCGCCGCGTTCGCGGGCGCGAGCTACAACAGCCTGCTCTTCTCCGCGGTGTTCATCGCCGAGGCGACGGGCAACGTCTTCCTGGTCGTTCCCGCCCTCATCGCGTCGGCCGCCGCCTTCGTCACCAGCGCCGGCGTCAGCAACTCGAGGGCCCAGAAGCCGCGGCGCCTCGAGCGCTACGACCGGCTCGCGGTCGTCCCGCTCTCCGCGGTGATGACCCGCCGCATCGTCACCGTGGCCCCCGAGCAGACGCTCGACGTCTTCGCCCGGTCGGTGCTCCTCCACCACCACTACCGGGCCATCCCGGTCATCGACGAGGGCGGCATCCTCCGGGGCATGATGGGCCTCGCGCGGCTCCGGACCGTGCCGATGAAGGACTGGCCGCGCGTCCGCGTCGGCGACGTGATGGACGCGACGGCCAGGGCGCTCTGCCCGCACCACTCGCTCGCCGACGCCAAGCGCGCGCTGCTCGCCGGCGCCGACTACGTGCCCGTCATCGACCCGCTCAGCTACCGCCTCGTCGGCATCGTCTCTTCGGCCGACGTCGAGCGCGCCCCGTGAAGGAGGTCTTCGTGTCGTACCAGGTCATGTGTTCGCTCCGGATTTATCTGCGCCGCGGGGACCTCGCGGAGGGCGGCGGCTTCTGGCGGCGGATTCTTCGCAAGCCGTTCGCGTCGCACCTGGTGCAGGAGGCCCTGCGCGCCGGGATTCCCACGCGTCCCTCACGTACGGCAACATGGGCTTCGCGCGCGGCGCGAAGGTCGTCGCCAGCGACGTTCAGGAGATTCCGTTCGACACGCTGCCCGTCTGCGTCGAGCTCATCGCCCCGCGCCCGCTCCTCGATCGCTTCGTGCACGATCGCGGCAAGGAGCTGCGCGACGCGACGCTGGTGATGCACGAGGGCGTGCACCTCCGGCCGTTCGTCGAGCCGTCGCCCGAGCCCGTCGAGTACGTACGCGTCGAAGAGCCGGCGGAGCCGGCGCGCGTGGCGGTCGAGGAGGTCGAGGGGGCGCTCGAGGGGAGCGGCTAGGCCATCGTCGGGCCGTCGACCTCCGCGAAGGCCGCCTTCCTTCAAGCAAGTCCGCGCGCGACGGCTTCGACACAGGCCGGGACCCCTCTCAGCTCGCCTCCGCGTCGACGAGCTCCTCGTCCCCGGCGTCCGGTTCCTGCTCCTGCTCGTCGATGTTGTCCTCGAGCGTCAGGAGCGCGTCGAAGAGGTCGTCGGCGTTCTGCGCGGTGCCGGAGATGCCTTCGATGCCCTCCTCGGCCACCTTCGCGTGCGCGAAGCGGATGGCGGCCTTGCAGGCGGCCGCGAACGTCGCGATGACGCCCTCGCCGGTGGCGGCGACGGCCGGCAGCATGGGCACGGGCTCGGGGAGGCGCAGCGTCGCGCGCAGCGTCTCGACCGGCATGGCGTCTTCGGCGTCGCGCTTGTTGGCCTGCACCAGATACGGCACGGCCTCGCCGCGCTCGCGTAGGTACCGGCGCATGAGCGCGTGGACGCGGCGCGTCTCTTCCCACACGCCCTCGCGGCTGTCGGCCACGTAGACCACGGAGTCGGCCGTGTGGATGAGGGGCCGCCGCCGGTACGACCGCGCGCGCTGGCCGGGGACGGACAGGACCTGGCAGGTCACCGGCATCTTGGCGACGACGCCCACGTCGACCTCGAGCCAGTCGAAGAACATCGTGCGGCCCTTGAGCGCGCCCGGCGTGTACACCTCCGTGCGCCTGGCCACGGGGAGGAGCTCGCAGATGCGAGCCACGTTGGTCGTCTTGCCCGAGAATGCCGGACCGTCGTAGACGACGCGTACGACGAGGCGCTGGAGCTGGGGGTCGAAGAGGGGCACGGGAGCAGGCTAGAGCGACCCGATCCAGAGTGTCTACGGCAGGCGGGGACGAGGGGATGGAGGGGTGGGAGAAGGTCCGCGTCCATGGATTGACGCTGCCGGCGACGTGGGGAGAGCGTCCGACCTTCGGCCAAGGACACTCGACCTCTCGGGGAGCGCCCTTCCTCGCCGGTCGGGCATACCCGACCGCTCGGGGAACGCGTCCGACTCCTCGGGAAGTGGCCTTTCTCGCCGGTCGGGCGTGCCCGACCGCTCGGGGAACGCGTCCGACTCCTCGGGAAGTGGCCTTCCTCGCCGGTCGGGCATACCCGACCGCCCGGGGAACGCGTCCGACCTCTCGGGAAGTGCCCTTCCTCGCCGGTCGGGCATACGAGGCGAGAGCGCCCCGTCGATTGCTAGGGGGCACACCGAGTCCGAGCAGCACTCGTGCGCGTACCCCGCCGTCATGCAAGCTTCCCAATCCGCGAGCAGGCCGGCCTCGGCGTCCGTGAGTATCCGCGAGGCGAACGTCGCGCGGGACGCCCGCTGGCGGCGGCACGGCCGCCAGCGGCGTCTGGCCCCAGGGAGTCGGGATTCCGAGGACGCTCACCGACGAACGCAACGTCGCCACGTGCGACCGATCGCGGGAAGAGCGACCTCCCCGGCGCGCGTCAATGCTGCTCTTGTCGTTTGACGGCGTCCCTCTTGGCCTCGTAGCGAGCGGTCAGCGCCTCGGTCTCCGCCTTGCCGAGCGTCTTGCTCGCGACGGGGAAGTACTCGGTCTCCTCCTCCTTCACGTGCCGCGTGACCGCGTCGGCCAGCTCCGCGATGGATTCCCCCCACGAAACGTCTTCGTAGGGCATCGCGCTCATCCGCGTGAGCAGCCGCTCGAGCGCGCCGGCCTCGGCCTCGTGCATCTCCGCGTAGCCGGCGAGATCCGGGTGTTTGCGAAAGAGGGGGTAGATCTCGGCGAGCTCCCCCTTCTCGTGCGAGAGGAGCGCCGCGCGCAGGGTGGGGAAGATCTCCGCGCGGGCGTCGATGTCCGACGAGGACTTCAGCTTCGCGAGGAGGGCGCCCGCCTCGCCGTGCTCTCGCATCAGCTCTTTGAAGACGCCCGTCACGCCCTCGAGCGTCGCCTTGGCCTCCTTCGCGGCCCCCATCACCTTCGACGCGGTTTTTTCGGTTCGATGCATGACGTCACCTCTCTGGGTTGGTTTGCCTGTGGTCTGCGTTCCCCCAGTTCCCGCGGCTCGCTCCTCGCGCGCGCCACGGACCACCACGCATGCGGCGTACCGGCGGCGGTGGACGTCGCTCAGCCGTCCCCGCGGTCGCGCCCAGAAACGCTAGAGGCGCCGGCGCTTCGAGTGGAGAAAGTCGCCCACCAGCTGCGCGTGAAAGAGCAGCAGGGTCTTCGACAAGTCCACGACCGCCGCGCTGTCGTACGTGCCGGCTACGTAGCGGGCCTCGATCGCCTCAGCCATGGTGAGGATGCTCGACCACGCGATCGAGATCGCGACCCGCGGCTCCGCGGCCTCGCGCAGCGGGCCGGCGAAGGGCGAATCCGCCGGGAGCTCGAAGACGACGTCTGGCTCTGGGTCGAACGCCGGCGGCTTGGGAGACGAGGGCAAAGGGCCTCTGACATCGCTGCCCTCACACGCCTCTGCGTGGACTCCATGGATGGTTTGGCGAAAGCTCACGGCGGGCCGCGCCGAAGCGCGTCGCCGGAATCCCTGGGACGCCTTGGTGTACGGGGCCCTGGAAAGCGCGTCAAACGGCTTCATGCCATGTCGTCGCGCACTGGGACGAGCTTGCTCGATCATGGCGTGATTGCAGAATCGCGAGTAAAGCCACCCATCGCGCTTCGAACGGGCCTTGCAGTCCGCGCCGCCGGTGCCCCCCGACGAGCCGCTGCGCCACACGGTGCGGATGCGCCCGCGCGGGGGCGCACCCTTCACGGTCTCGGTCCGGGGAGCACGCTTCAGCAGCGTGACGGGCGCCCCCGCGCTCTGCACTGGCTGCTTTGCCGCGAAGAGCGCGTCCGCGCTCGGCCTGTGGTGCCCTAAGTCTCGGCTGTCGGCGGACGTTCCAGGTCGCCCGTGCGTTTACATGCGGCTCGCGGCGATGAGATCGAGGAGCCGCCGGTATCCCTTGGTCCCGAGGCTCTCGTCGCTCCTGTGCAGAACCTTGTGGACCACCACGAGGTCGAGGGAGGGCACGACCGTGATGTACTGCCCGCTGGTGCCGGCGGCCGTATAAGCCCCGTGGAAGGGCCCGCCCTCGTGCGCCTGCGGATTGTCGAAGAGCCACCAGCCCTTGCCGTACCCCATGTCGTGCACGTAGTCGTGCGCTTGCTCGGCGGTCGCGGTCGGCGTGAGCATCGCGCTGACCCAGTCGCGAGGAATGAGCTCCTTGCCGCCCCACGTGCCCCTTCGAAGCATCAAGAGCCCGAGCCGCGCCATGTCGCGCGCCGACAGGAACATGTAGTTTGCAGGGTGGAGCGAGACGTCGTCCTTGCGCTCGGGCTGCTGGTCGGCCCGCACGAAGTCTTCCATCCCGAGGGGCTGCGCGAGCTCCGCGTCGAAGGCGTCGTACAGCGCCTCGTGCGTCTGCCGCTCGAAGATGGTGCCGAGCGCGTTCGAGTCCCAGTTGTTGTCCACGAACCAGGAGCCAGGGGTCTTGGAGCCGCGCTCGGGGATGTGCTTGGCGTCGTCTCCGTGGTTCGCGGCCGGGTGATAGACGCCGGACCGGAAGCCGAGGAGGTTGCCCACGGTCGCTTGCTTCTCGCCGGTCGAGAGGCCGCCGACGTCGTCGATGCCGAGAATCCGCGAGCGTCGACGTCTCGTTGATCTCGCCGCGCGCGATGTGCGGCCCGAAGAGCATCGTCTGGATGCTCTTGCGGACGCCCCACACGTTGCTGGCCTTCGCGACGTCCCCATAGTCGAGGAGCACGCGCCCGCCGACGACCACGAAGGCCCCCGACGTATCGCTGTCGTCGAGGTAGGCCCGGACGAGCTGGAGCTTTTGCGACGAGTAGCCCACGGCCTCGGGCGACACGACGTGCTGCCAGTGGGCGCCGGGGAAGGTGGGCCCCGAGGAGGCCGGCCGCTCGGCCGTGAGCGCGCGCGGCGGCGACGAGCCGATGACGTCCGAGTCGGCGGGCTTCTGGGTATTCGCCCCGCCGCACCCGGCCGCGATCAAGAATCCCAGCGGCCACCAAGAGCCCGATCTCATCACGCTCCCGTAATCGGCCCGAATGGTGCGGGCAAGGACGCGCCGACGAACGGCCGCTCGCTCTCCGACGAGCGGTCGGCTGGGCTCACGCTAGAGGGGAAGTGAGAGGGTTGAGCTTCCAAGGACTCGATCCGAGGCTTCATGGTACGCTCGCCGTCGTGTCCGAAATCCGTCCGCACATGCTCCGGTCGAAGGTGGGTGGGGTCGCGGTCATCGTTCACGATGCCGAGGCGCCGAGCGACGCCGAGTGGGCGTCGTGGATCAGCGATTTTCGCGTCATCGCGGGGAAGCTGAAAGGCATCCTCATTTATTCGCAGGGCGGCGGCCCGAACGGCCCCCAGCGGTCGCAGCTCACCGCGCTCTTCGAGGAGCTCGAGGCCACGCCCCCGACGGCGATCGTGACCTCCTCGGTCGCCATGCGGGGCATCGTGACGGCCATCCGCTGGTTCCTGCCGGCGACGAACCGCGTGAGGTCGTACGCCCCCGCGGACATGGACCGCGCGCTCGCGGAGCTCGGCGTCCCTCCGGAGGGCCGCGCGGAGGTCACGCGCGAGGTGCACGCGCACCTCAAGACGCTCGAGTCGTACGCCGCCGCGCAGCGCACCGGCTAGGCTCGCTCGCGACGCCGTTCGTCCCGAAGCTCGGGTCGAGCGACGGCGCGCCGCCGGCCATCGCGCCATCCGCCGCGTCCGCGACCGTCATGTTCGCGTCGGGCTCCGGAGACGTCCCGGATGCGTCGTCGGCCCCCGCCTCCGTCGGCGCGGCGGCGTCCGGTCCGCCGTCCGTCGTGCCGGGGTTCCCCGGGCTGCTGGAGGAGCAAGCCGCGGCGGCCGCCCACAGCGCCGGAAGGGAGACCAACACCATCGTGAGCGCGCGCAGATCTCTCATTGGGCCCCCTGGTGTCCCGCGTTCGGCACGCGTCGCAACGGCGCTATCCGCCTACATCGCCCGATCAGGGCCGTCGTGAGGCGCCGTGCACCGGTGCGCGGCAACCTTGCTGCCGGATCCCCCGCGGATGCCGACAGTCGCGCTGGCTCGAGACGTGCTTGGGCTCTTCCTGGTCATGTCCGTACCCGTGACCGATGCGGATCTCGCGTCCTGGCGCGAGTGCCGCGATTGCGGTCTCTTTCAGTGCCTGCCGCCCATTCCGGACGGCGAGGCGGCGCAGTGCGCCCGGTGCGACGCGCTCCTCCGCCGCGCGGCCCGCGACTCCGTGGCCCTCGCGCGCGGCTGCGCGGTGGTCGCGGCGCTGCTCTTCGTCCTCGCGCTGAACCTGCCCTTCGTGGAGCTCCACGTCATCGGGCGGTTCGCGACCTCGACGCTGTTCACGGGTCCCGAGCGCCTCGGCGACACGGGGACGCCCTCGCTCGCGGTGGTGGTGTTCTTCACGCTGTTCGTGCTCCCGGCGGTCAAGCTCGCGATCGAGCTCGCGGTCCTCTTCGGGTCGATGGCCGCGCGCCCGCCGGCGTGGCTCGCCTGGGTGTTCGGGTGCCTCGAGCGCGTGCAGCCGTGGGCGATGCTCGAAGTCTTCCTGCTCGGCGCGATCGTCGCGTACACGCGGCTGGAGGCGCTCGCGAGCGTGAAGGTCGGCCCGGCCGTCTGGGCGCTGGGGGGGGCGATGCTGGCGATGGTCACCATCGACGCGACGCTCGACCGCGAGGAGATCTGGCGCGAGCTCGCCCAGGACCCCGAGGCCGGCGACCCCGAAGAGTGCCCGAGATCGGACGCGGTGCCCCCCGGGCTCGTGGGCTGCGACGTCTGCCAGCGCGTGACGCGCGCCCGCCCCGGAGAGCGCTGCTCGCGCTGCCACCACCGCCTGCGCGTCCGCCACGGCAGCCTCGAGCGCGTGTGGGCGCTGCTCGTGACGGCGGGCCTGCTCTACGTGCCCGCGAACGTGCTGCCCGTGATGACCGTGAAGCGGCTCGGCAGGGGCGGCCCGTCGACGATCGTCAACGGGGTCGGCGAGCTCGCGGCCAACCACCTGTGGCCGCTCGCGATCCTCGTGCTCCTCGCGAGCATCATCGTGCCGATGGTGAAGCTCGCGTCGCTGGTCGTGCTGCTGATCGCCACGCACAGCGGGTCGAGCGCGCGCCTGAAGGCCCGGACGCGCCTCTTCCGCTTCGTCCACGTCATCGGGCGCTGGTCGATGATCGACATCTTCATGCTCGCGACGCTCGTCGGCGTCGTGCAGCTCGGGTTCATCGGGACGGTCACGCCGGGCATGGGCGCCGTCGCGTTCTGCGCCGTCGTGCTCGTGACGATGGTCGCGACCGAGCTCTTCGACCCCCGGATCATGTGGGACGCGGCCGGCCGCGCGCAGCTCCACGCGGCGCCGCTCCAGGAAGGAACCTCGCCGTGAAGACAGAGCGCGCGACGCCACCGCCCGCCCCGCGGGCCGACGCCCCGCGGGGCGACGCCCCCTCGTCCGCCGTCGCGCGCGTGAAGCGGCACGGGCGCTTCTCGTGGGTGTGGCTCATCCCGGCGGTCGCGGCCGGCCTCGTCGCCTACCTCGCGTACACGACGTACTCGCACCGCGGGCCGCTCGTCACGCTGACGTTCGCGTCGGCCGACGGGCTCCAGGTCGATCAGACGCAGGTGAAGCACAAGGCGGTGCCGCTCGGCACGGTGGAGAGCATCAAGCTCGCGAAGGACATGAAGAGCGTGGTCGTCCACGTGCGCATGAGCGGCGAGGCGGAGCCGATCCTCACCGACCACGCGCGCTTCTGGGTCGTGCGCCCGCGCCTCACGGCCGGCAGCCTCACCGGGCTCGAGACCCTCGTCTCGGGCTCGTACATCGAGGTGGATCCGGGGGCGCCCGGGGGCAAGGAGCAGCACGACTTCCAGGGCCTCGCCGACCCGCCGGGCCGGCAGTCCGACGAGCCGGGGCAGGTCTACGCCCTCGAGGCCACGCGCCTCGGATCGCTCAGCGTCGGCGCGCCGGTGTACAACCGCGACGTCGAGGTGGGGGAGGTCCTGAGCTGCGATCTCGACGGCCAAGCCGGGGAAGGTGACGCTGCGGGTCTTCGTGCGCGAGCCGTTCGACGAGCTGGTGCACGCGCAGACGCGGTTCTGGAACGTCTCGGGCCTCTCGGTCGCGATGGGGCCCGAGGGGCTGCACGTCGAGCTCGAGTCGCTCCAGTCCCTGCTGAGCGGCGGCATCGCCTTCGAGACGCCGCCGGGCAACCAGCACGACGCGCCGGCCGCCGAGGGCACGACCTTCGTGCTGTACGGCGACAAGGACCGCGCGGACGACGCGGCCTACCGCGAGAACATCCCCTACGTGACCTACTTCGACACCTCGATCCAGGGGCTGAAGCGCGGCTCGCCGGTGCTGCTCTACGGGGTGCAGGTCGGGAGCGTCACCGAGGTGCACCTGGCCTACGATCAGGCGAAGCACAGCCCGATCGCGCGCGTCGCGTTCAACCTCCAGCCCGAGCGCCTCGTCGACGGCGGCGAGCCGGGCAACACGAGCCTGCGCGACGCGCTCCGCGAGACGCTGGCCGACACGAGCCTGCGCGCGCAGCTCGAGTCGAGCAACTTCCTCACCGGCACCAAGGACATCGCGCTCGTCGACGGGCCGGGCAAACCCGACCAGCTCGCGCACGAGGGCGACGCCACGGTCCTTCCGGGTCAGGGCGCGGGGATGGAGGAGCTGACCGCGTCGCTGAGCGACGTGGCGACGAAGGTCGACCGCATCCCGTTCGAGCAGATCGGCCAGAACGTGAACACGACGCTGCTCTCGCTCCAGCATCTCAGCGCGACGATCGACACGAACGCGACGCCCGCGCTCCAGCAGCTACCCGCGCTCCTCGACGGGGTCACCAAGGCCGTAGAGAACGTGAACGGCACGCTCGGCGCGAGCGGCTACGGCGAGAACTCGGACTTCCAGCACGGCATGAAGCGCGTGATGAGCCAGGTCGGGGACGCGGCCCGGAGCTTCCGCGCCCTGGCCGACTACCTCGATCGCCACCCCGAGGCGCTCCTCCGCGGGCGCTCGACCTCGACGGAGGAGCCATGAACCGGTTCGTACTGTGGGGGCTCGCGGCGTTCGCGATCGCGGGGTGCGGGTCGTCGCCGCCCTCGACGTTCTACGCGCTCGCGCCGGTGCAGGCTCGGGTCGACGGGCAGGCCAGCCCACAGGCCGGGCCGCGCACGATCCGGGTGCGGCGGCCGTCGATCCCGGGGTACCTCGATCGACCGCAGATCGTGCGGCGCGTGGTCGACTACCGGCTCGGGGTCGCGAGCAACGACCGGTGGGGCGGCCCGCTCGACGAGATGATGGGGCGGGTGCTCGCGCAAGACATCGAGCTGCGGCTGCCCGGCAGCAGCGCCTACAACGAGGACGGGGCGATCACCTCCGAGCCCGACGCGACGGTCTCGGTGAACGTGCAGCGCTTCGAGATCGGCGCCGACGGGGACCTGCTGCTGGCGGCGGAGGTGGAGGTGGAGGGGAGCGGCGACCACGCCGCGTCGGCGACGCGGTCGGTGCGCCTCGTCGCGCGGACCGCGGACGGGACCGCGGCCGGCGTCGTCGGGGGCATGAGCGACCTGCTCGGCCGGCTCGCGGGCGAGATCGCCGGGATGCTGCGAGACGAGGCGCGCGTGACCGCTCAGCCGTAGGAGCCGGTCGCCAGCTCGTCGGCGAGGGACGGGCGGGTCGGCTTCCAGCCGAGGGCCAGCGCCCGCGGGCTGGTGACGACCTGGTCGAGCGCCAGCGCGTCGGCGAAGGGGCCCATCGCCTTGCGCGCCTCCTCGAGGGGCCAGAGCGCGAACTCGACGCCGAGGCGCCTGGCGATCGCGCGCCCAATCTCCTCGGTGCGGATGATCTCTCCCGAGGTGCCGTTGTAGACGGCGCCCGCGGGGGCCTTCTCGAGCGCGAGGGCGTACAGCTCGGCGAGGTCGTCGACGTGCACCGGCGCCCAGCGGCTCGTGCCGTCGCCCGGGATGGCGACGCGCTTGTGCTGCTTGGCCCCGCCGACGAGCATCGCGGGGATGCCGCCGCCGCGCCCGTAGACGACGCCCGGGCGGATGACGACGCCGCGGATCTTCGGGGCCTTGAGGACCGCGTCTTCGCTCGACGGACGCCACGCGACCATCATGAACGGCTTCATCGGGGAGTCTTCGGTGGCGCCGGCGGTGTTGCCGTAAACCCAGACGCCGCCCGTGAGGATGAAGGGCTTGGTCGTCCCGGCGATGGCCTCGAGCACCGCGCGGGCGGCGGCGGGCTCGTACTTCGGGGCGTTCATGTCGGAGGTGGACGCCGTCTGGATGATCGCGTCGGCGTCGCGCGCGGCGCGCGCGAAGCTCTCGGCGTCGGCGAGGTCGGCCTTCACGGGCTCGACGCCCGCGGCCTTCAGCTTCTCGACCGCCGCGTCGTTCCGCGCCGCGCCGACGACGTGGTGCCCGCGCGCCTTCAGCGAGCGAACGACCGACGAGCCGATGTATCCCGTGGCTCCAGCAACGAATATGCGCATTACGCTCCTCCTCGGTCGGGGTGGGGACGAGAGCATAGTCGAGTCGGCGGCTAGCGCTTCACGAGGGCGTTGGCGCGCTGGATGGCCGCGAAGAACGTGGGCTCGTGCTCGGCCGCCCCGGAGACGATCGCGGGAGACAGGAGCGCGTCGCCCGCGAAGTTCAGGTGCACGTCGCTGGGGCCTTCGAGGCGGCGCAGCACGAAGGACCGCGGCGACGGCACGAGGACGCACTCGGCCTGGGCGGGCAGGGGCGACCCGCTCATGTCGCGCGACCATCGCTGGCAGCTGCCGCTCCGCTCGTCGTACGTGTAGACGTGGTCGCCGATGCACATCGTGAGCGTGCTTCCGCGGCGGACCCCGGCCGCGGCCTGCGCCGGGCCCACGTGCGGGCCGTCCGGCGCGAACGCGAACGTGTTGGTGGCGACGACCGCCTTGCCGCCGCCTTCGAGCTCGCGGCTGCGGACGAGGCGACAGGGCGACTGGAGCGTGAGGCGCTGCGTCTGCTTGTGACCCGACGCGGGGAGGTAGACCGTCACGGTGTTCCCGCGCACGTTCCACGCCTCGACCTCTCCGGGGTACGCGGCGTTGCGCACGACCCATGCGCCCTGCCATCGGCGCGCGAGCTCCGAGACCAGCAGACCTTCCGGACCGGTTCGCGGCGCCATCCACGCGGGGCTCCGCGCCGCGAGGACCGGGCCGGCGGCGAGGACGAGCGCGAGGGCGACTGCGGCTGACTTCACCCGTGACACGACGCATCGTCGGTGCACTCGTCGTGCCCCTCGAAGGGATGCTCTACGGCGCGGCGGGGCGCAGCGCGACCTTCCCGAGGCGCGCGCCCAGCACGCGCCGCAAGGGCTGCTCCAGGTACCTGTGGACCGCCAGCGAGACCGCGATGAGCAGCGCGAACCCAATCCAGAACCAGTGCGCCATCATCGAGGGCGCGAACCGCTTGAACACCGCGGTCAGCCACACGAGCACCGGCTCCTGGAAGATGTAGAGCGCGTAGCTCGCCTCTCCGAGCGCCAGCATCGAGGGCATCGCGAGGGCGCGCCCAATCCAGCCGCGCCCGCGCGCGAGCTGCCACACCAGCAGAGCGAAGATCGGCGCGAGCGTGCTGCTCTCGATGACGACGCGCCGGGCGAGCCCGTTCGCCTCGCCGGCCGGCGGGGGTGCGCCGAGCGCGAGCGCGACGGCGACGAGCGCCGCGACGAGGGCCGCCTCGCGCGCCGTGTCGGCGAGGACGGACCGGGAGGTCGCCGGGGTGGCCTTGAGCGCGTGCCCGACGAGGATGCCGAGGGCGAACTCGGGGAGGCGCAAGAGGGGACAGTACGAGACGAGGCGGATCGCGAGCTCGGCGCCGCTCGCGTCTTCGAGCACGCTCGGGAACGGCCCCCGGGGCAGCACGCCAGCCTCGATGGCCAGGATGCAGAGCGCCGGCGCGATCAGCCCGAGCGCGTAGACGAGCAGCCCCGCGCGCCACGGAAAGCCCGGCCCGACCGGCCGCACGCGCCCCACGATGCGCGGCCAGACGGCGTAGAAGAAGGCCTCGCACGAGATCGACCAGCCCGGCGTGTTGAGCCCCACGCTCGCCTCGGGCACGAACGCCTGCACGAGCAGCACGGCGGCCGTGACGCCCGCGGCGATGCGGAGGAGGCCGCCCGTCCCGCCGTGCGCCGACAGCACCGCGGCGGCGAAGGTCGGCAGCGAGATGGCGAGCGCGGCGAAGTACGCGGGCAGGATGCGCGAGGCCCGTTGCACCCAGAACGTCTGCGCGGGGCGCGCGGAGGTGCCGTCGGCGCGCGTGCAGCCCCACGTCATGACGGCGCCCGAGAGGACGTAGAAGAAGCTGACGGCGGTGGGGCCGATGGCCGCCAGTCGCGCGAGGTACGGGTGAATCGCGGCGAGGGGCGCGCGCCCGTAGTGGTAGGCGACGACGGCGCTCGCGGCGAAGAAGCGAGCCCCCGTCAGCGCCGGCAGGGCCGCGGCGCGAGCGTTCGATCGAGCTTCCAAGGCCAGAAAAGCCTAGGACCCGCGGCCATGCCTCGTAAGGCGGCTTCGAGGAATTCGGCAGTCCCGCTCGCCACTCTTCGGATCTATTCCCTCGCGCCGTCTTCGCGCCGAGGCTGATGCGCGAGCCATCGCCGCAGCGCGCGGCCCGCGAAGAGCGCGAGGGCGACGGCCGCGACCATGCCCGCGACCGTCGCGCCCGCTCGGGCCGCCGATGGGCGCGCTCCGAGCGCGAGGCCCGCGGCGCCAGCCGCGATCGCAAGGAGGGCGACGCTGCGCGTCGAGCCGGCGAGCCGCTCGGCGCCCGCGAGCCGACCCTGGGCGGCGTCGAGGCCGCCGCGGAGCAGCCGGAGCCCGACGACCACGAACGCCACCGAGGTCGCGAAGGCGAACGCCATCGCCGCGCGGCTCACGCCCGCCCAAGGCATCGAGAAGGGCACGGACGCGCCGAGGGCGCCGATCGCGATGAGGGCGGCGCCGAGGATCGACGCGAGGACCCCGACCTTCTTCACGAGCCCTCGCAGCGGTTCATGGAGGGCCGTTTCTACACGGCGCGCCGTGTCTTGTCGCGCGCGGGTTTCGTGCTTGCACGGTGCAGGTGGCGATGGGCGGCGAGCAGGTGACCCTCGTGATCGGCGCTTCGGCCGCGGGCCTCGCCGCCGCCGCCTGCCTGAAGCGCCGGGCCAGCCCTTCGAGATCCTCGAGGCGGCCGAGGTCGTGGGCAGCGCCTGGCGGCGCCACTACGACCGGCTGCACCTCCACACGCCGAAGTCCGCGTCGTCGCTCCCCCGGTCTGGCGATGCCCGCCGAGTGGCCGAAGTACCCGGCGCGCGAGCAGGTCGTCGAGTACCTCGAGCGGTACTGCGTGCACTTCGGGCTCGAGCCGAGCTTCGGCACGGCCGCCACGCGGCTCGAGCGGCGCGACGGCGCCTGGGTGGCCGAGACGTCGCGCGGGGTGCGGCGCGCGAAGAACGTCGTCGTCGCCACCGGCTACACGCGGCGGCCGGTGCGCCCGCGCTGGCCGGGGATGGAGGCCTTCCGCGGGCGGATCCTCCACTCGAGCGAGTACAAGGACGGCGACCTCGACATCGGCACGATGGACCACCTCCGCGCGAGGCGCATCGCCCTGCATGGAGGCGTGAAGCGCTTCACCGAGCACGGCGTCGTGTTCGAAGACGACGGCGAGGAGGCGTTCGACGCGGTCGTCCTCGCGACAGGCTACGAGCCCGGCCTCGACGACTTCCTCGTCGGTTGGCGCGACGCCTGCGAGGACGGCGTGCCCCGGGCCCTCGGCGGCGGGAGCGAGCTCCCCGGGCTCTACTTCTGCGGGTTCTACGTGGCCCCGTCGGGCATGTTCCGGGAGATCGGCATCGAGGCCGGCGCATCGCGGCGGCGATCACGCGGCAGGACTGCGTCCCGGGCGGTTCACGCCCGTCTCACGGGTCCGGCTGCGTGTACACCGCCTGGACCTCGCTCGGGGTCAGGGCGTGGCCGTAGATGCGCACGGAGTCGATGTTGCCCGTGAAGAGCACGGCGTTCTCGAGGTCGCCGCCGATGATCAGGTCGTGCGCGACCGTCGCGAGGCTCCCGACCGACGACGTGGCCGTCGACGCGTCGCCCGCTGCCTGGCCGTTGAGGTAAATCGCCATCGCGCCTGCGCCGTCGTAGGTGATGGCGATGAACGTCCAGGCGTTCACGGGGAAGGGGAGGGTGGTCGGGACGTCGGCGCAGCCGCCCCAGAAGTAGACATCGCTGCTTTGCAGGGCGATGCCGTACATCTTCCCGGTGCAGTTGCCCTCGCCGTAGTACACGAGGCCGTAGAGGTTTTCGCCGGTCGTCGGCTCGATCCAGGCGCTCAGGGTGCGGGCGGCGTTGCCCGCGGGCAGGATCGCCGCCGGGATGACCGCGTCGATGACGCCGTGCCCGTCGAAGGAGTAAGCGCCGTTGGGAGCGCCGCCGTGGTCGTTCGTGAGGCTGATCGCCGCGCCCTTCGTCGCGGGGTTGCCGTATCCGCTCACGTCGAGGATCGCGTTGCTGGCGTTGGCCGTGAACGGGAAGAACGCGATGAGGTCGCAGTCGACCTCCACGTTCGTGACCGCGGTGCCCGGTCCGTTGCCGGCTCCTCGCGCGACGGTGCACTTCTGGGCGATCGGGGAGGTCGGCGGCGTCGAGACGGTCACGGCATACGGAGCGCCCGGCGCGACGAGCGTCGGGAACGAGAACGCGCCGTTCGCCGAGAGCGTGACGGCGTCGCCGCCGTTGTCTTCGAGCGTGATCGACTCGCCGGGGCTCAGGCCCTTGAGGATGCCGCTGACCATCGAGGGCACGGGCGCCGCGTCGGGCGCCGCGTCCACGGGGCCGCTGCCGGCGTCGCTCGCGTCACCGTTGCCTGCGTCGACGAGCGAGGCGTCGGGGGCCGTGGCGTCCGGCGCGGCGGAGCCGGACGCGTCGTCGCCCGCGTCGGGCGCCGTGGCCTCGTCGTCGCCATCGGTCGTGGAGCCTTCGGGTTGCCCGCCCGACGCGTCGTCGCTCGTGGCGTCCGGATGGGTCGAAGCGTCGCCGGTCGTGGAGCCCGAGTACTCGGTAGGCGTCGTGCTGCTGCCGCACGCAGCGGCGGCGGCGAGGAGCGCGCTGGAGACCAGGAGTCGCGTTCGCATCGGCTCTTTCGTCCTCTTCATCAGCGAGCCATGGGGGCGGGGGGCGGCGCGGGCGGGGGCGGGGGCGGCGGCACCGGCGGGGGCGGCGGCGACGGATTGCTGCTGACGATCTGCTGCGTCCACTGCGCGATATGGTTCGAGGTCGTCGGGTCCTGGAACGGCAGGAAGAACGCGGGGTAGCTGCCGTCGACGCCGCTCAGGATCTTCGCGGGGTCGACCGCGAACATCCAGAGCTGCTGCTGGTCCTGCCCCGTCCCCTCGTCCGGCGCGCGGAAGTCCTTGTGCCGCAGTCCAGGGGCACGCAGCGAGGCGACCGTGAACCAGAAGAGGCGGCCCGTGCCTTGCTGCGTCTGGAAGGGCGTGGAGCGCGGGAAGGTGTCGAGGATGACGCTGCCGGCGCCGTCGGCGACGCCGGGCTTGCCCGCGTTGTCGAGGTGGATGGGCGTCGCGCCCGGGACGGGGCGCACGGCCCACGTCGTGGCCGAGAGGTTGCTGCTGATGTCGCTGTCGCAGAGCGCGGAGCGCGCGACGCTCGCCGGGCACGTGGTCTGCGAGAAGACGAGGAACGACGAGTCGGGGGCGAAGCTGGGGTTATAGCTGTTGACGGCCAGCACGTTGGTCGCCTCGTCGCCGGCGACGTTGTTCGGCACGATCGTGACGGGGTCGCCGAGGTTCGAGAGGAGCGGAGCGCCGGCCTCCGTCGCGCCCCCGTCGGGTGCCGCGCCGCCGTCGGGGAGCGCCGCCGACGCGTCGCCCAGGAGCGCGACGCCCGCGTCGCCGACCGAGCCCGGGGCGAACGTCGCGACGTCGATGCCGCCGAGGTACTCCATCTGCGAGGTGTTCGCGACGCCCACGTGGGTCATCGCGATCATCGTCCCGTCGGGAGACCAGGCCGGGTGATCGGGCTGGAACGAGAGCGCCTTCGTCGCGCCGGGGAGGATGAGCCCCGTGTTGCCGTCGTGGAAGAAGAGGTTGTTCGGCGTGAGCGCCGGGTTGCCGCCCTGCGGGACGCCGTCGCCGTACACGGCCACGAACGCGTCGCCGAACGGGTCGAACGAGGCGAACTGGATGCGGTTGTTCTTGTCCTCGTTCGCCGTGAGCGGCGTCGTCGGCGCGCCGACCCCGTCGATGTACACGAGGTAGCCGTTGTTCTGGCCGCCCGCCGAGGCGGCCATCTTCGTCCCGTCGGCCGAGAGCGCGTGGCAGCCGATGCAGGTGCCGTCCGTCCCGTACTGGCCGGGCGCGAGGAAGACCTCGGGCGTATCGGTGGTGCCGCCGAAGTCGAAGCGCATGATCTGCGTGTGGGTGACGTCCCAGTAGTAGACGCCGCCGTTCACCGACTCCTGCGCGAACTGGATCGAGAACGTCTGCGAGGTGCCGACGCCGGTGCCCGCGTCGTCGGTCCCCGCGATGGTGACCGACACCGGGCCCGTCCCGCCGTTCGACGAGGCGAGGGCCTCGTACCCTGCCTCGTCGAGCTGGAAGCCGCAGCCGCCGGCCACGATGAGGCCGTTCATGGTGCCGCAGCGCGAGTAGTAGACGATCTGCGAGCTCGGGCTCTGGAAGGTGATCTGGAAGAGCGTGTTGCTCGACGAGCCGGGCATCCAGTGCACGTCGAGGAGGCGCAGGTTCGGCGGCAGCATGGCGCCGTCGTTCGGGTAGTCGAGCACCGGCGCGCGCGTGGAGTCGGCCGGCGCGGAGGCGAAGAGCGAGGCCGCGTTGGCCGGGACCGGCGCGCCCGCGTCGCCCGCGCCGCCGTCGGGCACGCCCCCGTCGGCCGTGCCGGCGCCCGCCGTGTACGTGCCGACGAGCTGCACGGTGAGGGACGTCGTGATGGTGAGGAGCTGGTTGTTCGGGTTCGCGGCCTGCGCCTGCACGGTGAGCGTGCCGCCGCGCTGCGGGGGATCCGTCGGCGACGACGGCAGGAGGCTGGTGAACACCGGGCCGCCGTCGGTCGGGAAGCCACCGACCAGGTAGTTGTCGGGCACGTAGAAGACGAAGCGATCGGTGACGTCGGTCTCGGGCGCTCCGTCGAGCTGGCCCATCACCTTGTACGTGAGCGAGGCGGTCTGGCCGGCCTGGACCTTGATCGTGTCGTTCGCCGGCACGATGTGGGCGTTCGACAGGACGACGCCGCCGGACGAGGCGTCGTCCCCGGCCGTCGTCGCGTCGTCGCCCGCCGTGAACGTGCTGGCGTCGTCGACGACGCCGCTGCCGGCGTCGTTCCCCTCGAACGCGTCGTGCGCCGGAGCCCCGCAAGCGCCCAGAGCACACGCACCAGCCGCGAAGACAGAAACCATCAAAAAGATGGTCGAGCGCATCCAACAAAGATGACATGCGCGAACGCAACTCATCCATCGAAACGAATCGCGGAAAGCGCGATTTGTCGCTCAAACGCCGCTAGGCGCGCCGCTTCCCCCGCTTTGGATCCAGGGACGGCGTGCCCCGCGCTCGGCCGTTCGGTATGGCGCCTTCGCGCTGGTTTTTCGAAATGAGCAATCGAGGATTTCAGGGCCGGGGCATCGGGCCCGAGAGGCCTTCGATGGCGGCGTGCCGGACGGCCTGGACGCCCGGATCGGCATCGCCTGCGGGATCGAGCGCGCGGGCCTGCTCGAGGTCTTGCTGGCAGGCGCGCCAGTGGGCGCTGCCGCATTCGGCGTGGGCGCTCGCGCGGAGCGCCCTGGCGCGGGCCAGCGGGTCTCCTTGGCCCGGCGATGCGGTCTCGCCGGCGGTACGCCACGCCCCGCGCGACACCGCCCATGCGCCTGCGAGGACCACGAGCGCCCCGCCGGCCACGGCGAATGCCCAGATTCTTTTGGCGCGCCAACGCCCGAGCTCAGTGTCCGACGACGGGATCGATGGGTTCGATCGGGCCGATGGGACCGATTGGGCCGACGTGGAGGATGCTCGCCGTGCACTTGTTGGCGACGCAAGCGGCCTCGTAGCCGGCGCACGGAGCCGCGCAGACGTCGGCGGCCACCGGATCCAGGCAAACGCGGAGCTTGGCGCCCGTGGGCTCCCCCACGCACGAGCAGCCGCCGCAGCGGTCCGTGACGAGCTCGCAGTCGGAGGCCATCGTGCACTGCACGGCGGCGTCGGGCGGCGCGTCGAGGGATGCGTCGAGGCCGGCGTCGTATCCGGTGCTCTCCGGGCTCGCGTCGCCCGCGTCGCTGGAGCCGCCCGCGTCGTCGCCCGCGGAGCCGTCGGGCGCGCTACCGTCGCTCGACCCGCTGCTCGACGGCCCCGAGTCGTCCCCCGAGCTCGATCCGCTGCTCGATCCGGTGCTCGAACCCGAGTTGGAGTCGGACCCCGACGACGAGCCCGTGCCGGCGCCCGAGCCGCTCGATCCGTTCTGCATCGACGCGTCGGTGCCTTCACCGGACGTGTCCTTGCCCGTGACGCCCGTCGAGTTCGTGCCGGAGCATGCCGCGACGCTGGCCGCGATCGAACAGACGACGAGAGAACCGAGACGGGCGGAACGGGAGACAGGACGGGCCAGCATGGATTGATTGTCGCCGGTCTTCGGCCCGGCCATCAAGGCCCAACGGTTGAGCTATGCACCGATGAGTGCGAGCTCCGCGAACCGGGTGCGCCCGTGTGCGCGATCAGTCGCTCGCCGCCTTCCATGCGCCGGGCAGGTAGATCGCCACCCAGCGCTCGACGTCGCGCACGCCTTCGGCCGCGATTGCCGAGCGCGCGGCCCGGCCGAGCGCCTCGCCCTCCTCGCTCCGGAGCACCTGCCCGAGCCGGTGCCGCGCCGCCGCCGCGTGCATCGCCATGCCGGCCGCCTCGGCCTTCGCGACCGCGTCGTGCAGCGCGGCGACCGTCGCGCCGCGGCGTCGCGTCTCGCCTCCGGCCGCGTCCTCGTTCGCGAGCGCCGCGCGGACGAGCGCCGCCAGCGCGGAGGTCCACGGCATCCCCTCGCGTTCGAGGCGCCGGGCGGCCCGCCGGGCCTCGGCGAGGAGCGCGTCCCTCCGCGACGGGCGCGCGGCGATGGCGGCGACGGCGCTGCGGCCGAGCGTAGAGTGGAAGATCCCGCGAATGAACTGCACCCGCAGCAGGTGGCTCTTCTCGAGCGCGCGCCGGTCGCGCATCAGGCGGTCGTACGCCGCGGCGCCGTCCCCCATGTAGAGGTCGATGTCGGGATCGAAGGCCATCGCCTGGAAGTGCTGCACCAGGAAGCCCGTTTGCGACCACTGGGCCATCCCTTCGCGCAGCTCCCGGCGGGCGCCGTCGGGATCGTCGGCGGCGAGGTGGATGGCCACGGTCGTCGTCGCGGCGAAGTTCACGAGCGTATAGAGGTCGCCGCGGTCGTAGGCATCGGCGGCGATGCGCCCCTGCCGCCGCGCGAGCTGCTTGATGTCGCCGGAGAAGTAGAGCGACCGCACGCTGAAGAGCACCGAGTTCGAGTGCCACTGGCCCCGGCTCTGCAGCCCGGCGTGGCTCGCGTCGAGCGCCTCGCGCGCCTCGCGCCAGCGCCCGCGGAGGAAGAGGGCGATGCCGCGCGTCCCCTCCACGAAGGCCTGCGACTCGACGCTTCCGCTCGCGGCGGCGAGCCGCTGGGCCGCGTCGAGGAGCGCCCGCTCGCGCCGCCCGGGCGCGCCGCCCGCGGTCGCGAGCTGGACGGCCTCGAGCGCCGTGGCGCGGAGCACCTGCTCGGTGTCGCCCGCGCCCAGCGAGAGCAGGAGGAAGCGCGCCTGCATGCACGCGCCCAGCAGCACGTCGACCGCCGCGAAGCCGAGCGCCACGACCCACATCGCGTCGATGCGCGCGCGATCTTCGGCCCGCACGGTCCCCGCGGCGCGCGGCTCGAACCGCTCGCCCATGACCGCCAGGCGCGCGCGATACACGAGGAGCCAGAAGAGCAGCGAGAACACCGACGACGGCGCGGGCGCGCCGATGGCCTCGAGCACCCGGTGCAGGACCTTCGCGCCCTCGTCGATGCGCCCCGAGGCCAGGAGCTGCTCGGAGGCCGTGCGCTCGAGCTCCACGCGCCTCGTTCCGCGCTCGGTCTCGGCGAGCTCGAGGTACGCGCGGGCCGCCTGCTCGCCGCGGCCCGCCCAGGCCAGCGCCTCGGCGAGGCGGCCCAGGAGCCGGCGCGCCTCGCTCGATCCGGGCGGCGCCCCCTCCCACGCGAGCCGCAGGAGCTGCACGGCGCGATCGAACGCGAGCTTCGCGATTGCGCGGTCCGCGCCGCGCTCGGCGTACGGCGCCGCGCGCGCCTTCTCGCCGGCGCCCACGAGCTGGAGGGCCACCGCCTCGACGTCCGCGTCGGGCGTCACCTCGAGCGCGCGCGCGAGGCGCACCGAGTGGGCGCGGGCCTTCTCGGGCGCGACGCGGCTCAGGATGGCGTCGCGGATGCGATCCTGCACGGTCTCGGCGACGTCCCGCCCGTCGCGAAGACCCACGCGCACGAAGCGCCCGGCCTGAAGGAGCTGGAGCGCGTCCTCGCCGCCCTCGGCGAGCCCCGCGGCCTCGAAGAACGTGGACACCGGCAGCGGCCGCCCCCCGACCGCGATGACCTCGAGGAGCGCGCGCGCGCCGTCCGGCAGCCGCGCGATCCGCTCGGCGATCGAGTCCTCCAGGGAGACCGGCCCGTCCGCGCGCGCCTCCCGGCCCTGGCGTCCCCGCAGGAGCTCCTCGATGAGGAAGGGGCTCCCGCGCGACTCCTTCGCGACCGCCTGCGCCGCCGCCCGCGCGGCCTCGTCGTCGGCGTTCAGCAACGCGAGGGCGAGCCGGGCCGCGTCCTCGGCGGGCAGCGGCCCGACCTCGACGTCGCGCTCGTCCGCGCCCTCGGGCCACTGCGACGCGAGCTCCGCGCGCATCGGACCGCCGTCCGCGCCCGCGCCCTCCTCGCTCGATGCCATGAGGAGGAGCAGCGGGGGCGCCTGAGGCGGGCGCACGAGCTCGAGGAGCAGCGCGGCGCTGTCCGCGTCGCCCCACTGCACGTCGTCCATCGCGACGACGAGCGGCTGGCG
The DNA here is from genome assembly GCA_963797395.1 of uncultured delta proteobacterium. Taxonomy (GTDB): domain Bacteria; phylum Myxococcota_A; class Polyangia; order Polyangiales; family Polyangiaceae; genus Palsa-1150. Next base: position 101,008 of record CAWCPA010000003.1, on the reverse strand, counting down.
CCGGGTGAGCGCGCCGAGGAGATCGCGCATCGCCGCGAACGCCCGCCGACGCGTGCGCTGCGGGTCGCTCGCGAAGGGCTCGCGCACCTCCTCAATCGACGGCACGCGCCGCAAGACGGGGAAGACGCGGGCGAGCGCGCCGACGTCGCCCGGCAGCTCGGGCAGCGCGCCGCGCTCGGAGAGCTGCAGGAGGTGCCGGCTCAGGTCGTCCACCCACCCGTCGACGGCCTTGTAGGGGACCGACTCGCGCTCGTAGGCGCGCCCGCGGAGGACCACGGCCTCGCCGGCCGCGGCGAGCCCGTCGAGGAACTCGTCGACGAGCGACGACTTGCCCATCCCGGCCGGCCCGCGCACGTTCACGGTGACCGAGCGGCCGTCTCGCGCGGACTCGAAGGCCTCGCGGAGGAGGACGAGCTGAGCGCGCCTTCCGAAGAGCTGCTTCGTGCCCGCGGGATCGAGCGCGCGTGGCACGGGCGCCGCGGCGCGGGCGCTCGCGGAGGCGCCGATGAGGCGCAGGATCTCCGGGCCGCCCGGCCGCAGCTCGGCCTCGCGCTGGAGGAGGGACGCGCAGAGCGCGTCGAGGTCCGGCGGCACGCGCTCGGCGCACGCCGACGGCAGCGGCGGCGTCACCGTGCCCTTCATCTTGAGGACGTCGGCGACCGTGCCGAGGAAGGGCGCCGCGCCGACCAGCGCCTCGAAGAGGAGCGCGCCGACCGCGTACCAGTCCGACGCGGGGGTCGCCGGGGTGCCCGTCGCCTGCTCCGGCGCCATGTACGAGGCCGTGCCGACGATCGGCGCGCCGTCGGGATCGTCGTGCGCGCGCGCCTGCTCCGTGGCGACGCCGAAGTCGAGGAGCACGACGCGCCCCTCGGCGGTGACGAGCACGTTGGAGGGCTTGATGTCGCGATGGAGCTTCCCGGCCGCGTGGAGGGCCTGCACGCCCTCGGTGAGCTGCCGTAGCACCTCGCGCACGCGCCCGAAGTTCGGCTCGCCGCCGGGCCGCGCGTACGCCACGGCATCGACGCCGCGCACGAGCTCCATCGTGAAGAACACCTCGCGCGCCTCGGTGGCGACGAGCTCGTACAGGCGCACGAGGTTCGGGTGGTGCACGCCGGCGAGGGTCCGGAACTCCTGCTTGAAGTTGTAGAGCGCCAGGGGGCTGAAGTGCCGCAGGCGCTTGATCGCCACGACGGCCTTCCGCTCGTCGTCGAGCGCCTCGTACACGGCCCCGACCGCGCCCGTGCCGATGCACCGGCGGACCCGGTAGCGGTCCGTGCCCGACCACTCGGCGAGGCGTACCGGCAGGGCGCTCGCCGGCCGCCTCTCCGCGCCTCGCATCATCGTGGCCCCGACCAGTTCCCCGGCATGAAGACGTTCACCCAGCGCGAGGGCTCGCGGATGCCCTGCGAGCGCATCTCCTCCGTGGAGGCCTCCACGAGCGCGCGCCCCTCGTCGCCGCCGAGCATCTGCCCGAGGCGGTAGCGGGCCGCGGCGTGGTAGTACTTCGTCCCGGTCGCCTCGAGGCGCTCGATGCCCGTGCGGAGCGCGGCGATCGTCGCGTCGCGATGGCCCTCGGCGCTCTCGATCGAGGCCTCGAGCATCTTGCCGACCGCGCCCGCCCAGCGGTCGTGCTCGCGCTCGAGCTTCTTCACCATGTCGCGCGCGAGCGCCAGGCGCTCGGTCTTCGCTCCGGGGGTCTCGGCCAGCGACGCCACGGCGACGCGCCCGAGCACCGCGCGGGTCATCGTGCGGATGAACCCCGCGTGCAGGAGGCGGCTCTTCTGGATCGCGGGCATCGCCGCGCGGAGCTGCTGGAAGGCGCGCTCGGGGGTGCCGCGATAGAGGTCGATGTCCGTCCCGTAGATGACGCCCTGCCAGTGCTGCACGTGGAAGCCCGACTGCGTCCACTGGGCGAGCACGGCGTCGCGCTCGCGCTCCGCGCGGTCGGGGTCTCCCGCGGCGACGTGGACGGCGACGCCGGTGCTCGTGCGCATGTTGACGAGCGTGTAGAGGTCCCCGCGCTCCTCGGCGGACGCGCACAGGCGGTTCATGAGCCGCCGCGCCTCCGCGAAGTCGCCCATGCACTGCCGGCAGTACACCTCGAAGAGGCGCGACATCTCGAACCCCGCCACCCCGGTGCGATCGCGGGTCGCGCGCTCGAGCAGCGGGCGCGCCTCGAGCCACCGCCCGCGGTTGAAGAGGCCGACGCCGCGCGAGCCCGCGCAGTAGGCCGCCGCCTGGGGGGTGCCGTCCTTCTCGGCGAGCACCGCCGCCGTCTCCACGAGGAGGCGCTCCTGCGGCTTCTCGGGCCCTCCGCCGGCCGCGAGGTGGCCCGCCTCGGTGCACATCGCGCGCGCGACCTGGTAGCGGTCGCCCACGCGCAGCGCCTCGATGAGCGAGCGCGCCTGCATGCAGGCGCCCAGGACCACGTCGACCAGCGCGAACCCGAGGGCGACCGTGTTCAGCGCCTCGACGCGGAGCCGGTCGCGGTCGGAGACCTCGTTCGCCGCGCGCTCCTTGAACCGCAGGCCGATGACGGCGAGCCAGAGCCGGTACACGACGAGCCAGAAGATCGCGCCGGCCGGCGACTGCGGCGCGCGCATGCCGACGGCGGCGAGGACCTTCCGCAGGATCTCCTTCCCCTCGTCGATCTGCCCGCTGAAGAGGAGCTGCTCCGAGGCGGCGCGCTGGAGCTCGAGGCGCCGCGCGGGGGGCGCGCCCGCCGACGCGGCCAGGAACGCGCGCGCCGCCTCCTGGCTGCGGCCCGCCATCCGGAGCACCTCGGCGAACCGACCGCGCAGGCGCCACTCGTCGGGCGAGCCGGCCGGCAGGTGCTCGAGCGTGAGGCGATAGAGCCGCGCCGCCTGGTCGAAGGCGAGCTTCGCGGCCGCCTGCTCGGCGGCTCCCTCCGCGAAGCGCGACGCGCGTTCGGTGTCTCCCGCGCCCAGCCAGTGGATCGCGACGGCCTCGGCGTCCGCGCCCGGCGCGTCCTGGAGCGTGCGCGCGAGGCGCTCGTGGTGCCCCTTCAGGGTCGCGGGCGGGAGCTGCGCGACGATCGTCTCGCGGATGCGGTCGTGCTTCGACTCGATGACGTCGAGCGCGTTGCGCATCCCGGTGCGGATCAGGCGGCGCGAGCCGAGGAGCGCGACGACCTCGTTGACCGTGTCCTCCACGCCCGCGGCCGTGCCCATCGCCGAGACGGGCAGCGGGCGCCCGCCGACCGCCACGAGCTCGACGAAGCGGCGCGCCGGCTCGGGCAGGCGATCGAGGCGCTCGGAGATCGATCTGATCGAGGGTGAGGACGGCGAGGGTCGCGCCGCTGGCCGAGACGGCCCCGCGGTTGCTTCGCACGAGCTCCTCGATGAGGAACGGGTTGCCGCGCGACTCGCGCGCGACGGCCCGCGCCGTCCGCCGCCCGAGGTCGTCGCTCACGTCGAGGAGCGTCATCGCGAGGAGGAGCGCGTCCTCCGGCGCGAGGGGAGCCACCTTGACGTCGCGGTTGTCCGCGTCCTGCGGCCAGCGCTCGCGGAGCTCGGTGAGGAAGGGGCTCTGCTGCTCCTCGTTGTCCCGGTACGTCATGAGGAGCAGGAGCGCCGGCGCGCGCGGCGGCCGCAGCACCTGGAGGAGGAGCGAGGCGCTGTCGACGTCGCCCCATTGCGCGTCGTCGACGAAGAGGACGATTGGCTGCCGCTCGGCCAGCGACGCCAGGAGCTGTCGCAGCGCGTCGAAGGCGCGCCGGCGCACCTCCTGCGGGTCGTCGGTCTCGATCGGCGCGAGCTCGGCGATCGCCGGGACGCGCTGGAGCACCGGGAAGAGCCGCGCGAGGAGCCACGTGTCGGCGGGGAGGGGGAGCGGCTCGCTCTCGTCGCTCTCCTCGGTGGCGCTCATGAGGTGCCGGCTCAGCGAGTCGACGAGCGTGTCGACCGCCTTGTACGGCACCGCTTCGCGCTCGTACGCGCGGCCGCGCAGGATGATCGCGTCTTCGCTCGCGAGCCCGTCGAGGAAGTGGTGGACGAGGGTCGACTTGCCCATCCCGGACGCGCCGCCGACGCGCAGGGTTACCGCCGCGCCGGCGCGGGACGCGTCGTACGCCGCGCGCAGCGCCGCGAGCTGGGCCTCGCGGCCCACGAAGGCCACCGCCGCCTCGCTCGGCGCGAGCGGCGCGGCGGGCGCGGAGCTGCGGGTCGCGCCGAGGCGTCGAAGGAGCGCGGAGCCGTCGGGGCGCGCCGCGGGTTCGCGGCTGAGGAGCGCCACGCACAGCTCGTCGAGGTCGGGCGGCACGCCTTGCACGGACTCGGACGGCGGCTGCACGTCCATCATGCTCTTCATCGTGAGGATGTCGATCGCCGAGCCCACGAAGGGCGGCTGCCCCACGAGCGCCTCGTAGAGCATGACCCCCACGCTGTACCAGTCGCACGCCGGCGTGGGGGGCGCGTCGTCGGCCTGCTCGGGCGCCATGTAGCGCGCCGTGCCGACCAACTCGCCGCTGCCCGCGGCGACCTCGCCCGGGTGACCGCGCAGCTCGGTGGCCACGCCGAAGTCGAGGAGCACGACGCGCCCCTCGCGCGACACGAGCACGTTCGACGGCTTCACGTCGCGGTGCAGCTTGCCGGCCGAGTGGAGCGCGTGGACGCCCTCGACGAGCTGGCGCAGCGCCGGGCGCAGGCGATCCGGATTGACCTGGGAGGGCGGCGGCAGGGGGCTCTTCGGGCCCGGGGTGGCGGGCCGCTGGCTCGTGCGCTCGCGGGGCGGGCGGCGCGTCGTCAGGGCGGGCTCGGCGCCGACGAGGCGCGGGCCGCTGGCGCTCCGCACGTACTGGAGGAACTCGGAGCCGCGGACCAGCTCCATCGTGAAGAACACGTCGTCCTCGCCGTCGACGACGAGCTCGTAGAGGTGCACCAGGTTCGTGTGGCGCACGTCGGCCAGCGTGCGGAACTCCTGCTTGAACAGATAGAGCGCCGCGGGGTCGTACCGGAGGAGCCGCTTCACGGCGACGAGCTGACGCCGCTCGCGATCGAAGGCCTCGTACACGACCCCCATGCCGCCTTGACCGAGGCGACCGAGCACTTCGTATCGCCTCGTGCCCGCCCAGTCGGCGGGCGCGGCGGAGACAGATCCGGCCATCCTTCCAAGCTAACCGGGAGCCGACTCGCGTGGAAAGGGCCGTGTCCGGGTGCGCGCCGGGCCTACCCGGGCATTCACCGGCAGACGGACGGGCGACGTCTGTCGCCTTTGCCGCGCTTGTCGCGATCCCGACTGGCGTCGATCGGACGCCTCCCGCGCCGATCCCGTCAGTCGTCGTGTTCGAGGTTGCCGAGCGGGAGCCCCACCTCGCCCCCGTCCGTCTGCACGATGGCGTGGCCGCCGACCATCGTCTTGAAGGTGCCTTGCTTGATCTTCGCGGAGTCGATCGTCCGAATCGTTCCGCGCATCACCTTGCCGGTGACGGAACCAGTCCATTTGACCCGGTCGCCCACCCGAAACACGACCCGCCCTTCTACCGCGCCAGGCTCGCCGGCGCCAAGTGGGGTTCGAGCCCGCGACCGCGCTTTGCCACGCCCTCGGCCGAGGTACGGGACCTGCTAAGCGGGAGCGCACCAAGCCAGCCGGGACGCTCCGCTTTCTTTCCCCGGCGATAGGCAACGGACTACGCACTGGACCCCGCCTTGACACGATCGCGAACAATCTCTCGAGGGATGTCCCCGCTTTCGGGGCGAGCTCTCTTTGCGGTCATGGCCCACACGCCGAATTTCCCCTGTGCGTGCCAGGCACAGTGTGCCCTCGAGGCACTCCGAAACCCGCGGAAGCAATGAACAACGTCACCGACGATTCACTCCCCCTGCTCGAGGCCGAAGCCGACGCCGACGAGCGCGCCGAGGGCTACGGGTACGCCTCGGCGCAGCCGAACTATCGCGCGCTCGCCTACTCGTGGATCGCAGCCGCGACCGCTCTTCGGCTCCTCTGCATCGCGAACCTGCCGCTCGGGAACGGCGAGGCCTACTACTACACCTGGTCGCGCTTCCTCGACTGGAGCTACTACGACCATCCGCCGCTCGTCGCGTGGATGGTCCGCGTGACGACCGCGTTCGGCGCGTTCCCCGCGGCGGTGCACCTCGGGCCGGTCGTCGCGTCCGGCGCCTTCGGCATCCTCTTCCACCGCCTCGCCGATCGGCTCGTTCGGCCGCGCGCCGCGCTGGTCGCGCTGATGGTGGTGACGGCCATCCCCGTCTTTCTCGCGTCGAGCTTCATCGTCAACCCCGAGGCGCCCCTCGGGCCGCTCTGGGTCGGGTTCCTCCTCGCCGTGTGGACGATGCGCGACCACGACGAGCCGTACCGACCGCTCGTCGCGGGCGTGCTCCTCGGCGTGGCGTTCCTCGCGAAGTACACCGCCCTCCTTCTCGTGCCCTCCACGGTGCTCTACGTCGCCGTGTCGCCGCCGATGCGGCGGTGGCTGAAGCGCCCGTCGTTCTACGCGGGCGGGCTCACGGCGCTCTTCCTCGCGCTCCCCGTGGTGACGTGGAACGCCATTCGCGACTGGCCGTCGATTCGCCTCCACTTCGTGGAGCGCGCGACCGTCGCGGTGCCCGTGGCCGGCGAGAACACGGTGAACCAGCTCGTCGCAATCTCGTCGACGGGCGGCTCGGGCTTCCTCCAGAGCGTCGCGCGCGTCGGCGTGGGGCAGCTCATGTCGTACTCGCCGCTCTTCGCGCCCTTCATCGCGTATGGGCTCTACCTCGCGCTCCGGCGTTCGCGCACCGACGAGCGGGATCTCTTCGTCTCGGCCTTCACCTGGCCGGTGCTCTTGCCGCTCCTCGCGGCGATGCTCTCCGTGAAGGACGCCGAACAGCACTGGACGATGGTCGCGTTCATTCCGGGCGCCATCGTCGCGGGCGCCGTCATCGACGGCCTGTGGACCAAGGCGCGCTGGGCGCGCAACGTGGCGCTCTTCGGCGTCGCGCTCGACCTGCTCCTCTTCGTCGTCGTCAACGTGCACGTGCACTCGACGGTCTTCTTGCGGATGCTGCCGGCCGATCACTACGACCCGCGCGCCGACATCGCGAGCGAGCTCACGGGCTGGGACCAGGTCAGCGGCGCCGTCGAGCGCGCGGCGAGCCGCGCCCCGGGCCGGGTCGTCCTCGCGAGCAACCACTACTCGCTCTGCGGGCGGCTCCTCTACGAGACCGACGACACCCCGCCGACCTACTGCCCCACCGCGCGCCGCTCGGCGTTCTCGTTCTTCGACCGCCAGGACACGCCGCCCGACGCGACGGTCATCGTCCTCACGAGCGACATCCACCAGGAGCTCCCCGCGGGCCTCGCGGGCCGCGTGTGCTCCGAGGGCGAGCCCGTCGACGTGTCGCGCGACGGGCGCCCGGTGGCGCACTACTTCGTCCGCTCGTGCGCCCCCACGCTGGCCGGCGCCGGCGTCCCGCTCGCGGCCCGCTAGAGCAAGAGTCCTTTGAACGGGACGTTCAAAGGACGGATGCTCCCAAACTAAATCACCGATCGCGATTCTCGAGCAGGATCAGGCGGCACGACGGGCGACAGGGCGTTCGATCGCCCGTCGCCACCTGTACCCATCGACGTAGCGGCGAACGTTGTCGAGAAGGCGGCTCATGGTCTTGCAGCGGTGGTTGCGTGTGACGTTCGCGTGCAGGTCCTGCCAGACGCGCTCGATGCGGTTGGCGTCCGGGCAGTAGGGCGGCAGAAAGTGGAGGACGACGCGTCCACCGAGAGAGGCGAGAACCTTGCGGGTGCGGCGGGCCTTGTGGATCCCGTAGTTGTCGACGATCAAGTGGATGCGGTCCGCGCGTCGATACCGGCTGGCGACCAGCCAGAGCAGCTGACAGAACAAGATGGCGTTCTTGCTCGCTTCGCCGGTCGTGTGTAGGCGTCCGCTGCGGACGTCGAGGGCGCCAGCCAGGTAGAACTTCTCGTTGTTGCCGGGGGTCATGATCCGACGTTGGTGGCCACGGAGCATCCAGTCGCGGCCGATCTTCGGGTTCAGGTGGATGTCGACCTCGTCGCTGTAGAGCACCGGCTCCTTGGCGCTGGCCCGGGCTTCCAACCTGCGAATCGCAGCCAAAACGCGCAGCCGTTGGTCACGCGGCCACGGGCAGAACACGACGGGCTTGGGTGTCCCCAGCCGTGCGCCGATCCGCGCGAGGGCCCGCCCCATGGTGCACACCGCGACCGCGGGGAATCCTTCGAGCTTCATCTGCAAGCAGAGCAGCTCGCGCGTCCAGGTAGGCCGCTCCCAACCGAAGTCCTCGGGCGTACGCGCCAGCACGCGGACGAGCACTCGATCGAACCGCTCGCCGGTCTTGCTCTTGCCGTTGCCGCGCCGCTGGTCGTACAGCCCGTCCACGCCGACGGTCAGAAACTGATCGGCGGCGCGGACCACGGTCGATGGCGCAAGGTCCAACTCGGCGGCGACCTGTCGGGTGCTGCGCCCGGCCGCCAACCGCGCAACCGACTGAAATCTCAGGGCTGTGTGTGCATCGCCGCTCTTGCGGCCCAGATCGATCAACCGGCGTCGCTCGACGCGACCCATTCGCGCTACCTTCACGGCGGGCGCTCCTTCGGCTTGGGTGAGTTTGGCGACTTCCAAACCGCGGGGAGCACCCGCTTATTTCCATGCCGCACGGCTAAGGGCGATCGAGAATCACGCTCGGTGATTTAGGGCAAAATAGAGCTGGCCGTCGCTTCCGAAGGAACGACGGTCGCTCTAAACTAAGCAGGCGTTCAAATCTTCCGCACGACCTTCCAGTGTCGCGCCTCGGTGGCCTCGTAGACGGGGCGCCCGGGGTACAGGGCCGCGACCTGCTCGACGGTCATATCGGGGGGCGCGGAGAGGTAGAGCACGGGGCGATCGAAGAACGCCCCGTTGCGCGCGTACCGTGTCGGCCACTCGGCGCGGATGACGACGACGCCGTCCTGGATGTTCTGCGCGCGCACCTCCTCGTAGAGCCCCTCGCGCTGCCAGAGGTCCGGCAGGTGGTGGCCGAGGAACGCGCCCACGGCGACCGGACCCGCCAGGACCGCGGCGATCGTCAGCGCGCGCGTCATGCGCGGGCCGACGAGATCGCGGAGGGCGCTCGAGACCCGGCACCACCCCGGCCGGAAGAGGAACGCGACGGGGATGAGCGTCGTCGACAGGTACCGGGCCCGCGCGCCGTCGTCGGGGTCCGCGACGGACACGAACAGCATCGCCAGCGGGATCACCGCGGTCGCCACCGCCAGGTCGCGCATGGCGCGGGCGGGGTGATCGCGCCCAATCGCGTACGCGCCGGCGATCGCCGCCAGCACGGTCCCCGGCACCGTCCACTCCATGACGAACGCCCGGATGACGTCAAGGTGGTTCGCCTGCTCCTTCGGGTCCACGAGGTAGAGGAGCGAGAGCGGGTGCCCGGTGCCTTCGCCGTAGATGGCGCGGAAGGTCGGCTCGTACGCGTGGTACCCGTCCTGGAACGGCGAGCCGAACTGCGCGTCCTGGTAGGCCAGGTGCGCGCCGACGAACGGCGCCGCGCCCAGGGCCGTGAGCGCGATCAGCCGCGGCGACCGGAGCACCAGGAGCGCCGCGCCGAAGTACATCGCGTCCCCCGGCCGCGTGAGGAACGCGCAGCCGATCGCCGCGCCGCCGAGCACGGGCCACGCGCCGGAGCCCGTGCGCAGCCAGAGGGACGTCGTCAGGAACGCCAGGGCGAGCCACATCGTCGAGGTCGTGTGCCCGAAGTACGTCGCGGCCTGGAACGCGAAGAGCGGCGCGAGGCCCATCACGACGACCGCGAGCAGGCCGGCGCGCTCGCCGAGGTGCACCCGGGTGGTCCACCACGTGGCGAGGAGCGCGACCACCGCCTCGATTGGCGTGACCAGCCAGGGCACGCCGGCCCGCACGCCCAGGGCGATGAGCGCGGAGGCGCCGGGCGGGTACTTCGATCGCACCCACGCGTCCATCACGACGTGGTCGACCCGCAAGAGCTCCGGGTGCGGCGGCGCGGGCGCGTGGAGCAGGCCCCGGGCGAAGATCTCCGCCTGCAGGAGCGCGGAGTACTCGTCCCCCGAGAAGGGAAAGCCGCGAAGCGCCACGCGGGCGAGCACGGCGTAGACGACCCCGAGAAGGGCGATGAGAAGGAGCGCTGGGCCCGGTCCGCCCTCCCGGCGGGGATCGTCGTTCACCGGAGATCCCTCCGCCTCAGAACGGCCACTGCCGCTCGTACTCTCGGAGCGAGCGGCGCGTCATCTGGACGCGCCAGTCCTCGTCGCCCTTCGGATCGCGCAGCTTGGCCAGGTCGAGGAGGTCGTCCGCCCAGCCCCACATGCCCTGGGAATACACGTGGTAGGCCTGCTGGCGAAGCCGGTCGATCGGCAGGTAGAAGTTGCGCTTGCGAAGCTCGATCCCGGGGCCGAGCTTCGAGCGATCGAACGTGGACATGTCGGCATGACGGTACGCGTACGGAATGACCACCGACGGGCGGAAAGCGGCCACGCACTCCGACGCCTCGGCGGGCGTCATCGCGTACGGGACGTTCATGCTCACGAAGGCGACGTCGATGTGCTCGAGCGCTTCGATCTCCGGCGTGCAGTCGGTGTCGCCGGAGACGTAGATGCGGAGGCCGCCGAAATCGAGGACGTAGCCGTTGTCGCGCCCCTCCTCGTGGTACCGGACGCCCGCCACGGGGCCACGGGTCACGTTGTACGAGGGGACGGCCGTCACCCGGATGCCGAGCACGTCGTGGGTCTCGCGGTTGTGGAGGACGACGTCCATCGGCGCGCGCTCGGCCGCCGCCGCGGGACCGACGACGACCGTGTGCGGATCGCGGAGCCGCGAGATCCACTGGGAGTCGAGGTGATCGTAGTGGGGGTCGGTGATGAGGATCGCGTCGGCCCTGGGGAGGGTCGCGTCGCCGATGGCCCGCCCGGAGGGATCGATGTAGATGGCCTTGCCGTTCCATCCGAGCACGAAGGAGGCGTGCTCGATCGGAAGGACCGACAGCGTGCCCCCGGGGGTGGCGAAGCGATCGGTCACGCGATTGCTCGCGGCGGCCTCGGCCCCCGTGGCCTCCGGGAAGGGCACGCTCTCCCGCTCGCCGGCGAGCAGCTTGCCCTCGCACCCGGGGAGCGCGAGCGAGCAGAGGAACACGAGGTGCTCGAGACGCATGGCTAGGCGCTCCGGGGGCGCGCCAGCGCGAACGCGAGGGCGACGGCGGTCGAGGCGAAGAGCGCGATTCCCCACCAGAGGGAGCGCGGCGCGTAGCGAAAGCGGACCGTCTTGCTCGCGGACGGCGTGACGACCGACACCGCGTCCTTGTAGGCGACGGTCGGCTCGCCGTCGGCGGTCCACCCGGCGTCCCAGTTCTGGTTGAGGACGATGTGGTCCCCGGGGTTCGCGCCGTCGACCTGGACGTCGACGGCGTTGGGCGTCCACGAGACGATCTTCGCCGGCGCGTTGCGCTCTGCCACGTAGGCCTCGCCCCGGTACTCGGGATCGTTGTCTCCGTACGCGCCCACGGTGGGCATCCGGCCCTCGTCGTCGTGGCGCGTGACGTGGAGGCCGTTGTCGGTGACGCACTCGAGCGTGCCGACGTTCTCGATGACCCCGGGCAGGCTCGCGACGTCCCACAGCTCCGGGATGTAGTCGGGCCGCTCGGGCAGCCGGTGGACGATGTGGAAGGTCGCCTCCTGATGCGGGGTCGGGGCCGGATAGACGAACGACTGCTCCATCGAGCCGCGCGAGACGGTGCCCATCTGGATGGCCAGCGCGACGGCGGCGACGCTCAGCACCGCCTCGTAGAGCGGCTGTCGGTCCCCCTTGCGGCGCAGCCACTGGTCGACCCCCGAGATGCCGGCCAGCGCCAGCATCATCACCGACGGGTAGAGCCATCGCTGCGGGACGTGCTGCGACTTGAAGATCGGCAGGAGGTGCAGCAGCCGCCAGGGCATCAGCGGATGGAAGCCGCCGATGAAGAACGAGAACATGATGAGCCCGGCCCACTTGAGGGCCCGCTCGCGCGGCCCGCGGCTGACGATCACCGCGGCGATGAGGGCGATGAGCGCCGGCCACCCCAGGTAGAAGCCCCACTCGTGCCACATCCCGACGACGAAGGCGCCCTTGGCCGTGTAGTCGCTCTCGCGCCAGGTGAAGACCCCGTAGAGATACTGGGGCCACATGGCCTCGTCGGATTTGATGATGCGCGGATAGCGCATCAGCGCTTCGAACAAGGGCAAGAGCTTCGGCGCCGCGAGCCCGAAGGCCGTCGCCCCGGCCCAGGCCATCGCCTTGATGGGCCCCCACGAGCGGCGCGCGCGCGCCATCACGATCGAATAGACGACGAGAAAGAAGGCGGTATGCGGGACCGGATAGATCGCGTCGCCGTAGATCATCACCGCGATGCACGCCCCGACGAGCACGAGGTCGCGCCGCACGCGCGCCGGCTCCGCGCCGGGCTCGATGGCGCGATCGAAGAAGAAGAGCACCCAGGGCAAGACCGAATAGAGCAGGTGCCACGTGTGCCCCGCGGCGATCTGCAGTCCCCACCGGCTGTTGAGGAGGGCGATGACCGTGAAGAGGCTCTTCAGCGAGTCGCGCTGCGTGAAGCGGCCCGCCAGCCGCCAGCACCCCACGAGGCCGACGATCGTCCAGAAGACGATCTCGATGCGTATCGCGATCGGCAGCGGCAAGACGAAGTAGGCCGGCAGCACCGGCGAGACGACGATCGGATCGCTCTCGAGCGAGCCCCACGCCGGGTGGCCCCCGCACGTGTACGGGTCCCAGAACGGGAACTGGTGGTAGCGCTCGATCGTCCTCACGACGAGCGCGCGCTGGGTGTTCATCTGGTCCCAGTTGCGCGCGCCGAGCGTCATCGGCGAGACCAGGATCGGCGACAAGACGATGAGCGCCATCAGGGGCAGGGCCGCGAGGGCGATCAGCTTGTACAAGCGGCGACGGTCGACCAAGGAGCCCTCTCACCAGCAGATTGAAATCTCGTGTGCCAAGCGGAATCGGACGGCCGCGCCGAGAAGACTGGTGCGTGGACTCGTTTCCCACAAAACGGCTCCCGACGCGAGTCGCGCGGAGAAGCGCCCGGCACTCGACGCGAGGGGCCGCGCCCGAATCGCATGAGGTCTCGCGCCACCGCGCACGAGCGTGCGCGGCGACGGCCCGACGACGAGAGCCTGGGGATCGGGGGTGGGTGTTGTATATGTTCCCCCGCCTTGGTCAGAGCGTTCATCGAGGCTCTCAGCGAGCTGCAGGTCCGTCGCCCCTGGGTGCCTCTCTTCGGCGTGGCCGTCGTGACGGTCATCTTCGGTTTCTTCGCTTCGCGTCTCGAGCTCCGCACCCGCTACGACGCGCTCTTGCCCGACAGCCAGCCGAGCGTGCAGGAGCTGCACCGCGTCGAGGCCCGGACGGCGGGCGCGCAGACGCTCCTCATCCTGCTCGAAGACAAGGACCCCGCGGTCCTCCGCGCCCTCGGCGACGAGGTCGACCGGCGCATGCTCGAGCTCGGGTCCGAGGTCGTCTCGAGCTCCGAAGACGGGACGCAGGCCGAGCGCGCCTTCCTCAAGCCTCGCGGAGGCCTCTTTCTCACCGTCCCCGAGCTCAAGCAGCTCCACGACGACGTCATCGCCCGGTGGGACTACGAGGTCGCCAAGGAGGCGGACGAGCTCCTCGACGACAACGGGCCCCCCGTCACCTTCGAGCAGATTGAGAAGCGCCTGAAGAAGGACGATGGCGACGGCGGCGGCGGCGGCGGCGACGACCACTCCGACGGCTACTACACGCGCAAGGACGGCATGGCCCTCGTCGTCGTCGTTCGCTCGCCCATCGCCGGCGGCGACCTCGCGAAGACCGGCCCGGCCCTCGCCAAGATGGAGGCCGTCGTCGACGCCGTGAAGTCCTCGGACCCCAGGTACGCCCAGGTGCGGGTCGGCTACGCGGGCGACATGGCGACCGGCTTCATCGAATACGACCGCATCCGCAACGACCTGATGGGCGTGGGCGCCGAGGGCATCGGCCTCGTGCTGGCCGCGGTGTTCCTCTACTTCATGCGCCTGCGCGCGCTCTTCGTGATGGGCATCACGATTGTCGTGGGCCTCATCTGGACGCTCGGCGTCACGCAGATCTTCATCGGCCACCTGAACGTCGCGACGGGCTTCCTCATCAGCATCATCGCGGGCAACGGCATCAACGTCGGCATCCTCTACCAGTCGCGGTACTTCGAAGAGCGCCGCCGCGGCACGCCGGCCGTCGAGGCGCTCCGCACCTCGGTCGTGGCGACGTGGCAGCCCACGGTCATCGCGGCGCTGGCCGCCGCGGCCTCTTACCTCTCGCTGCTCGTCACCGACTCGCGGGCGTTCAAGCACTTCGGCGTCATCGCCGCCACCGGCATGCTGTTCTGCTGGGTGGTCAAGACGCTGATGGTGCCGCCGCTGCTCCTCCTCATCGAGCGGCGCCGGCCCATCACCGACGACACCGGGAGCGGCCTCCTCGCGCGCCTCCGGCGGTCGGGCGTAGCGTACGGGCAGGCGTTCGCGTGGATCGTCCCGCGCGCGCCGCGCCTCCTCGCCGGGGCCGGCGCGATCGTCATCCTGGCGGGCGTCGTGTACGCCGTGCGGTACGTGAAGCGCGACCCGATGGAGTACGACCTCGGGGCGATCGACAACGACCCCGGCGACAACAAGGAGCTCCACCGCGTCTGGGACGGCGTCATCGACATCCTCGGCTCCGGTCACGAGGGCATGGTCGTCCTCACCGACACGCCGCAGGAGGCCAAGGAGCTCCGCGACAAGCTCCAGGCCGACTGGGACCGCGCGCCCAAGGACGCGAAGCCCTTCGTCGCGGTGCACACGCTCTGGAGCGCCGTGGCCGACGACCAGGACGTGAAGGTCCCGCTCCTCCGCGAGCTCGGCGACCGCCTCCAGAACTCGCACGACCGCGGCTTCTTGAAGGGCGAAGACTGGGACAAGGTGAAGGACTACCTGCCCCCGCCCGACCTCCAGCCCTACGGCCTGGCCGACCTGCCGGAGCCCCTCGCGCGGCCCTACTCGGAGAAGGACGGCACGCGGGGGCGGCTCGTGGTCATCGAGGCCGCGCCCGGGAGCTCGAACGACTTCCACTACCTCCAGCGGTACTCCGACTCGTTCCGGGAGACGCGCCTGCCCTCGGGGAAGGTCGTCCGCGGCTCGGGCCGGGCGGTCATCTTCTCCGACATCCTGAAGGGCGTGATGCGCGACATCCCGCGCGCGGTGTCGCTGTCGCTGGCGCTCACGCTGCTCGCGGTCGTGATCACGTTCCGCGGCGGGGGCTGGTACGCGGTCAGCGTCGTCTTCGCGCTGCTGGTCGGCGTCGCGGGCGAGGCGATCTTCCTCTATGCGGACGACGTGAAGCTCAACTTCCTGAACTTCCCGGCGCTGCCCATCACGTTCGGCATCGGCGTCGACTACGCGGTCAACGTGGTGCAGCGGTACCGGGCCGACGGGAGCCGCGACATCTTGCGGGTCCTCCGCACCACGGGCGGCGCCGTGGTCCTCTGCAGCCTGACGACGACGCTCGGCTACCTGGCGCTCGTGCGGTCCGTGAACCGCGGCATTCGCGGGCTGGGGCTCATCGCGGTGGTGGGGGAGGTGAGCTGCCTGCTCGCCGCCATGACGGTGCTTCCGGCGGTGTGGTACCTGGTGGAGCAGCGACGGCGACCGGCGAAGACCGCGGGAAGTCCACGTAGCGGCTCTTGAACCACGCGACGAAGACGACGGCGAGCGCGCCCGTCGTCGCCGCCCCCCACACCGGGTAGACGGGCGAGGAGCGCTCGAGCACGCACGCGAAGTCGACCGCCACCGAAACCGTCGTCGCCGCGATCCACCAGCGCGTCCAGGCCGGCGGCACGTCGCCCGCGACGCCGAAGAACGGCAGCGCGGCGATCAGGTACCAGCACTGGAAGCGGTGGCTCGCGATCGTGAGGAGCGCGACGGTGAGTACGCCCGTGCCGAGCGCGATCGTCCGGTCGTCGGCCCGCCGCCGGAGCATGGCCGGCAGCACGCGCGCCAGGATCACGAGGAAGACGCCCCGGAGGATCCAGGAGAGGACCCGCCAGGTGGCCTCCTTCGAGGCGCGGTCGAGGGCCAGGGCCGCCTGCACCGGCATGTCCGGCGCGGTGACCGAGCCGCCGCGGAGGAACTGGACGACGATTCCGAGGACCTCGGTGATGGACCCGCCCGGGTTCATGCGGCCCAGGGTCGCGACCGGCACGGCGATCGTCGCCGGCCCCGTCCAGAAGGGCGCATAGAAGAGCGCCGCCGTCGCGAGCCCGACGGCGGCCATCCCGGCGAGCCGGCGCGCTCGCGTCCGCCACTCGGGCGCGCCCGCCAGCCAGAACCAGAGGCCCGCCGGGCCGAAGCTGTACTTCCCGAGCACGGCGACCGCGTAGAAGACGAAGCTCGTTCGAAGCTTGCCGCGGCGGTGCGCCAGGATGCCCGCGGCAATCGCCACCAGGCCGAGGAGGTCGGCATGGAGCTGACCCGGCCCCTCGACGACCCAGAGCGGATTGAGCCACACCATGGTGTGAAAGAACGGCTCCCCCCTGAGTCGCTGGAGCGACACCTCCATCACGACGACGAGGGGCAGAAACCACGCCGCGCGGAGGAGGACGAGGGCGACCCACGGGTTTCCCCCCGCCAGCCCCGCAGGGAGGCTTGCGATCAAAGTCGTCGGTCCGTAGACGCACGGCGTCTGGCTCCAGTGCTCGCCGAGCCAACGGAAAAAGGGCCCCTGCGCCAGCCAGGCGGTGGTGGTATAGACGTCGTGGCCCTCGGCAGCGACGGAGCCATACGACAGCACGCTGAAGACGTCGTTGCTGAGCATCGGCAGCATGAACGCCGCGAGCCCCAGGGCCAGGTACGCGGTTCGGCGCGGTCTCGCGGGGGGCCTCTCGAGCATCCCGCGCCACCCCGCCAACGCGAGGCCCCAGCCGAGCATCAACACGGCGAGAAGGGCGATGCCAACCGACCGCGAGGGATAGTCCTCGTCGACCTTCAAGGACCCTGTATCCAAAAAGCGCCACCACGAACACGCGGTAACGGCGGCGAGGCCCGCGAGAAGCCTCCGCTCATCCCGCGAAACCAGCGAAACCAGGCGAACTAGCACGAGCCCACGCGAGCCTTTCGAACCTGCGCCAGCCGTGCCCGAAAGGCCGAAAAAGAGCGGCGCGCGACCTGCATAGCACTCTGCAAGCAGCCTGGGCGATGTGGTAGGTTCGCCGCTTCAGCAACAGGCCGGGAGCGACAGCGGAACCCCTCAATGCCCTCCATCTGCAATTACTACGTCACCCTCCGCTGCAACCAGCGCTGCGTGTTCTGCAACATCCCGCACACCAACGACGGGTCGCCCTCGCGCGAGCCGAAGATCGAGGACGTGCGCGCGAACTTGAAGGACCTGAAGCGCCTCGGCGTCATCATCCTCGACGTGACGGGGGGCGAGCCGCTCCTCTACCGGAACATCGTCGAGATGATGGCCCTCGCGAAGAAGATGCGCTTCCTCACGAGCGTGACCACCAACGGGATGCTCTATCCCAAGTTCGCCGAGCAGCTCGCCGGCAACGTCGACGCGCTCCTCTTCTCGGTCGACTCGGCGCAGCCCGACGAGCACGATTGCATCCGCGCGATGAAGTCGTTCGACCAGGTGCTCGAGGCCCTCGAGGTCGCGCGTAAGTTCAAGCAGAATTACTACATCTCGCACGTCGTCACGAACGAGTCGTTCGACCACGTCGACGAGATGATCCACTTCGCCAAGGACCAGGGCGCGATCATCTATCTGAACCCGTGCTTCTCGTTCTTCGGCAACGAAGGGCTCGCTCCCGACAAGGCCAAGGCCCTGAAGAAGTACTTCGGGCGGCCGGGCGTCCTCATCGATCCGGCGCAGCTCGCCCTCATCGAGGCGGGCGGCAACCACACGAACGATCCGGTGTGCAAGGCCGTCTCCTCGACGGTCGTCATCTCGCCCGAGAACGAGATCTGGCTGCCCTGCTACCACTTCAAGAACGAGGCGGTGCCCATCAAGGGGCAGCTCTACGATCTCTACAAGAACAGCCCCGAGGTCCTTCGCGCGCGCAAGCTCGAGGGGCGCGCCGACTTCTGCGAGGGCTGCACCGTCTACTGCTACATGCGAAACTCGCTGATCTGGCGGTACCCGGTCGCGAACGTGCTCATGCTCGGGCACTACTTTCGCGAGCGCGTCCGGCAGAGGGTCCGCCTCGCGATCGCGCCCGCGCGCCCGAAGCGCGTCTACAAGGCGCCCGAGCGCCGGCGCCCGACGCAGGACGTGGCAGCCCCGCCGGCCCCGCCGACGCCCCCGGTCGTGCCCGTCGAAGACCGGCGCCGCCTGCCGATCGTCAGCCCGTAGGCCCGTCAGCTCAGCCGGAGCGTCCGGCACGAAGCGCCGGCCTCGCCCGCATTCCTCGTCCGTAGGGACTGGCGGGAAGGGGCCGACCTTCGCAAAGAATCGAGGATGGGCCGCGGCCGCCTCGCGAAGCGCGGATGATTCCATGGCCTCGCGGAGGAGCACGCGCGGCCTCGATGGCCTGAACTTCTTCCTCGCCGACGTGCAGACGGGGGTGGGGCCGTTCGTGGCCATCGTCCTGGCGTCGCAGGGCCTGAGCGCCCGCGCCATCGGCGTCGCGCTGACGTGCGGCGGCCTCGCCGGGGTGCTCGCGCAGATCCCGGTGGGGGCGTGGGTCGACGCCACCCGCCACAAGCGCGCCCTGCTCGCGGGCGCGGTCCTCGTCACGGCGCTCTCGGCGGCCGTCCTCGCCGTGGGGCCCGGCTTGCCGTTCATCCTCGCGGCGCAGGCGCTCCACGGGGCGTCGACCAGCGTGATGGGGCCCTCGGTCGTCGCGCTCTCGCTCGGCATGACCGCGCGCCACGCCCTCTCGGAGCGCCTCGGACGGAACCGGCAGTGGGACTCCGCGGGCAACCTCGCGTCCGCGGCGTTCATGGGGATCGTGGGCTACGCGATGTCGCCGAGGGCGATCTTCTGGGTCACCGCCGTGCTCGCGTTCCCGGCGCTCGGGTGCGTCGCGCTCATCGACCCGCGCGACATCGACGACGCCGCCGCGCGCGGAAGCGCCCCCGAAGGGCCGCCCGCCCACCTCATCGACCTCGCCGGCAACCGCAACTACCTCGTCTTCATGGCGTGCTCGGTGCTCTTCGCGTTCGCGAACGCGTCGATGCTGCCGCTCCTGGCGACGGTGCTCGCGGCCGGCAAGGGCCGGCAGTCGTCGCTGCTCCTCTCGGCGTGCATCGTGACGACGCAGGTCGTCGTCGTGTTCTTCGCCCCGTGGTGCGGGCGGCGCGCGGAGCGGTGGGGCCGCCGGCCCCTGCTGCTCCTGGCCTTCGCCCTCCTGCCTGTCCGCGGCCTGCTCTTCTCGCTGACGACGCGGCCGGCGCTGCTCGTCGCCTTCCAGGTGCTCGACGGGCTCGCGGCGACGATCACGATGATCGTCACGCCGCTCATCGTGGCCGACGTGACGCGCGGCACGGGCCGCTTCAACGTGGCGCAGGGCGCGATCGGCACGGCGTCCGCGGCGGGCGCCGCGATCAGCACCACCGCGACGGGCTTCGTCGTCGATCGCTTCGGCGAGGCCGCGGGCTTCCTCGGGCTCGCGGCGGTCGCGATGCTCGCGCTCACCCTGGCCTTCGTCGCCTTGCCGGAGACCCAGAATGCCTCGTGAGCCTCGAGCCCGGTCGAACCATGTGAAGGTCGCGGCGCTGCTCGTCGCCGGCGCGGTGCTGCTCGCCGCCGCGGTACTCGGCATCTACGAGACGTCGCTCGCGAAGGCGCACGCCGTGTGGGACGTCGTGCCCGAAGGGACGGGCGGCGCGGCGCAGTACCTGCCGGGCTCCACCAGCCAGATCGGCACGCTGCGCGAGCCGCTGATGAAGGCGCGGCGGGCCGCGCTGCGCGACGGCCTCGATCGGGAAGACGCGCCGATCGACGCGTACGACCGCCTGAGGAGCGTGCCCGGGCACGAGGACGAGGCCCGGAGCCTGCTCGCGCAGTTCTGGGCGCGCAAGGCGATGCGGGCCGACGACCCCGTGCGGCGCGTGCTCTACGCGCTCCAGGCGCGCGTCGTGAACGACGACGACAGCACGCGCCGCGCCGCGGCCTCGGCGATCGCCGCGCTCGGGCCGCTCCGCAAGGCGCGCCACATTGCGGACGGGACCAGCGACGCGTGCGCCGCCCCGCCGGAGCCCGAGGAGGACGGCGCAACCCAGGACCGCGGGGACCGCCCCGGCGTCGCCGAGACGATGCGGCCATCCGAGCGCCGCCTGCCGCGCCGCAAGAAGGGCGAGATCGAGGTCGTGGAGGCGTGCGCGACGCGGGTCCCGCGGTGCGTCGTGCGCGACTCGTCCGGCGTCGGCACGATCTGGGACTTCGGTCCGGCGAAGCCACGGCGCATCTTCGAGGGCGTCGACTGCGAGGCGCGGCGCTTCAGTCCGGACGGGACGCGCCTGATGTGCCGCGAGTCCCAGGACGGCACCACCTTCTACAGCGAGGACGAGGCCGGGGACTGGGGGCGCACCGACGTCGTGCTGCCGCCGCTCGACAACGTGTTCGTGCAGGACGACGGGACGGTCTGCGGCGCCGCGCCGTCGAAGGACCTGACCTCGGGCGCGGACGCGCTCATCTTCGCGCTCCACGAGTGCTGGGCGCCGCCCGCCGTGGAGCGTACGTGGAGCACGATTCGCATGCAGCCGGACGGCACGGGGGCGGTCTTCACGTTCCCCCCGCCTGGCGGCGGCCGCGGCGGTTCGGGCAACGCCGAGTTCTTCGGCTTCGGCGCGAAGGGCGAGTCGCTCGCGTCGGCCTCGAACGCGTGGTTCGGGGCGCGCGGCGACGAGCGGCTCCTCGAGTACGACGCGACCAACTCCGCCGGCGCGAAGAGCTACGAGCTCGACGGCATGTTCTTCGAATCCGGCCGCCGCGGTCGGGGACGGCGCGGACGTCTCCTCGGTGCAGATCGACCAGGCCTTCTTCGTCGAAGCGCCGGTGCCCACGCTCCTCGTCGGCATCGCGTACACGAAGGGCGAGCCGCCCGAGCCGCTCCGGGCCGTGGCGCGCTGGGACCTCCGCGAGAAGCGCTTCTGCGGGCCGGCGGTGCCGGGGAGATCACCGCGGTCGCGCCGGCGGGCGACGCGGTGGTCCTCGACGGCCGCATCGAGCGGCTCGGGGCGTGCGGATCGGAGAGCGCGTTCGAGCCGACGGACGTGACGGACGTCGTGGCGGTCGGGCCTGGCGCGTCGCTGTGGGTCACCCGGAGCGGCGAGTCGCTCGCGCTCCACGGCGTGCAGCGCGACGCGCTGGTGGTGCCCTCGCCGGTGCCCCGCGCCACGAAGGGCGGCGCGGCCGAGGTGGCGTTCAGCGCGAGCGGCGACCGGTTCTTCGTGAAGAACGCGGACAGCCTGTGCAAATGGCTCCTTCGCGACGACGGCACGCTGGATCTCGACGGCTGCCGATGGTCCACCGGCGGCTGGGTCTCGGACGCCGCCTGGGCGGCGTCGGACAAGGCGAGCGAGACGGTGGCCGTGTTCGACCGGACCGCCGAGGGCGCGGCGCTGCGCGAGTTCTTCAGCGCCCACGAGCTCGAGGCGCCCGTGGAGTTCGACGGCGATCTCGCGTGCAGCGCGCTCCCGCGACCGAACGAGCCGCCGCTGTCGGTCTTGAAGACGTGGGAGCGCCGGCTCGGCCACCGATTCAAGGACCAGGCGACGACGCAGGCCGACGCGCGCGAGCGGACCTCACCCGAGAATCGTGCCGAACGACGGCTAGGGCCGCCGCCCGACGCTCACTTCGCGGGCTGCGGGCCCACCTTGCAGTAGCTCGGGAAGGACGACGGAAGGCCGGAGGAGTAGTCCATCTTGACGCCGTACGGATGGTCCTGGAAGAACTGGAGGACCGCCGCGTCGGTCGCGGGCGGGCCGCTCACGTGGCCGCCGCCCGTGTCGCAGTCGACCGAGAAGCCGCCCTTCTTCGCGATGTCCGACTCCCACGCGGCGCTGCCGTCGGCGAAGTCGTCGCTCAAGACGTTGTCCATCGCCTCGGAGCCGTGGATGGCCAGCGCCGCGGGGACGTGGCTCGCGTCCTGGAGCGTCTCTTCGGTGGGATAGGCCGGGTAGAGGCCCGAGGCGCCGGTGCCGGTCCCGGTGACGCCGCCCGAGTAGGACGCGACGCCCGCGAGGTAGCCCGAGCGCGCGTACGACATCCACGTGGTCTGGAGCGCGCCCGCGCTCGCGCCCATGGCGTAGATGCGCTTCGGATCGACGAGCCCCTGCTTGATGGCGCAGGCGACGACCTGGTCTGCCGTGGTGAAGTCGCCCGTGTACCAGACGAGGTCGCCGGTGTTGGTGCCCATCGTGTTCGAGCTGATGAACGACGCGACCACGCCGCCCGCCGAGGTGATCGACGTGATCTCGCTCTGCCCGAGGAAGTCTTCCACCATCGTGGAGTTGCCGCCCGTCGGGTACCAGAACATGACGAGCATGCCCGGCGTCGAAGACTTCGTCCCGGTCCAGATCTGCACCTGCTCCCCGGCGAACGTCGGGCTCCCCGTGGCGACGGTCGGGCACGTCCCCGAGACGGTCGGGAGCATCGACGGCGTCGTGCCGCCGCTCGACGAGCCGGAGCTCGATCCGCTCCCGGACGATCCCGTTCCGGACGAGCCGGACGAGCCGCTGCCGCCGCCCGACGACCCGCTCTCGCCGGAGCCGCCGCCGGAGCTCCCGCTGCCGACGAGCGAGCCGCTGGAGCCCGAACCCGAGAGGCTCCCCGAGCCCTCGTCCGACCCCAATCCGCTGGAGCCCGAGCCGTTGTCCGAGCCCCCGGACGTCGAGCCGCTGCTGCCCGAGCCTTCGCCCGAGTTCTCGCCGCCCACGCTCCCGGACGACCCGCTGCCCCCGCACGCGACGACCGTCGCCAGACCCAGGACCGCAAGAACGCCACGCATCGCGCACCTCCAGGGCGCGCGCTGCCGAAGTACGCGCGCCCGATCTCGCGTGCAGTCAAGCGCGCGACCCTGCGCCGTGCAACGAATTGCGAATGAGAATGAATCCGTATTTGGCTTCGGCGTAACTTTGCCACCCGGGCGCCCGACGCCCGGGGCCCTCGACCCCCGTCAGCTCGCGATGCGATCGCCCGCGTAGAGTTCGCGGACCCAGCGCAGCGCGGGCCGGTCGCGCAGCGTGGTCAGCGCGGGGGCGAGCGATTCTCGGTATTGGGGAGTGCTGTAGAGCGGGTGCTGGTCGGGGCACGCGAGCGGCGCGAGCAGAGCCGCCGCGGTGATGTCCGCGACCGTGAGCCTCCCGCCCGCGAGATAGCGGCGCCCGTCGGCCAGCCGTCCTTCGAGCCACGACGCGGACTCGATGATGACTTCGGCTGCGCGCGCGGAGCTCTCGTCGCTGATGCGGAACATGCGCCGGAAGACCGGGACGATCACGGGGAAGAAGAACGAGACGACCGCCCGCTCGAACGCGCTCGCCTTCGCGAGCCACACCGCGCGCACCGCCTTCGGGGACTCGAGGGCGGTGCGGTACGCGTAGCGCATGACCTGCGTGCCGACCTTGTCGAAGCGATCTTCGATCGTGAGGATCTCCTCGCGGAGCGCCGGGTCCGGCGGCAAGAGCGAGAACGGCGGATAGCGCTCCGCGAGGAAGTGCAGAATGTCGGTGCTGTCTTGAACGACCTTGCGGCCGACCTGGACGATCGGCACCGTGGTCGCGCGGCCGCTCTTCAAGCGCGCGCGGATCAGGTGGAGCGAGGGCGTCCAGGGGATCTCCCGGTAGGGGATGCGGGACGCGTCGAGCGTCCAGCGGATCTTCTCGCTGAAGTGGGATACCGCGAAGGAGTAGAGGCGCAGCTCGTCGTCGGCCATGCGGAGCCAACCGTAGCGCGAATCGGCCGGCCAGATCCGCCGCACCCGCAGCGTGCACGTCAGGTCGCCGCCGGCCGGAGCGGGGTCGTCCAGAATGGCGGCGGCCATCCTGGGGCACGCAACGGGGAGCCCTCGCGACGCCCCGAGCGGCGTCGACCGTTCAGCTCCCGAAGGCGGGATCGCTCACGCTGTCGTGGCCCGTCTCCACGTGGCCCGCGAGGCGCTGCTCGAAGCTCCCGTCGGCGCTGTCGTGGATCGCGAAGTCGTACCCGCCGAACGAGCGCTCGAGCGCCCAGTGCCAAAGCACCGTGCCGCCGGCGCGAAGGGAGAGCGTGACCGTCTCGCCGCCGTACGCGTCCTCGACGCCGAGGCGGCGCCCCTCGCTGCTCCGGTTCTGGATCTCGAGCGTGATGCCGGGGCGGAGCGGGTCGACGTCGTAGAGCACCTTGACCGCGAGGTTCGCGCGATCGGCCCCGTCGAGGGTGCCCGCGTACATGCGCACGAAGCCGTTCGGCCCGTACACGGCCAGGTCGTACGCGGCCGACTCGGCCGCGCCGAAGCTGAAGGTATCGAAGACGCGGTCGCCGGCGCCGACCGTGTACGGTCCACGGGCCCGTGGTGTTCGCGAGGGAGCGCACCTGGAAGACGGCGGCCGACTTGCCGGTGTTCGCGAGGTGAAGCGTGACAGTCTCCTCGGCGGGGTTCGCGTCCGCGGAGACGTGGAGCTCGTACGGCACGGGCCGCGCGGGGCGGACGCCGGGCTCCTGCTTCGGGAGGCTCTGCGTCGCCGGAGGCGCCGGCTTGTAGTCGTCGTCGCGGTCGTCGTCGGGCGGCACGTAGCCCGACGTGGTCGGGAGCGAGACCACCGCGTCGCTGGGGCTGTCGAAGTCGAACGCCGACGTGAGGTCTCCGGTCACGGCGCGGCGCCACGGGGTGATGTTCGTCTCGACGATGCCCGGGTACTGCCTGCCGAAGCGCCGCTCGATGAAGCGGATGAGCGACGTGTGGTCGAACACCTCGGAGTCGACCTCCGAGTTGCCCTCGAAGATCTCGTTCGTCATGGGCACCGTCGAGCGGCCCTGCGCCCGCGACGCGGCCGGCGTGGCGGGGACCATGTGATCGAAGACCCCGTCGTTCTCGTCGAACATGTAGAAGACGACGGTCTTGCTCCACACCTCGGGGTTCGCCGTGAGGGCGTCGAGCATCTGCGAGACGTACCAGGCGCCGTAGTTCGCCGGCCAGTTGGGGTGCTCGCACTACGCCTCGGGCGCCACGATCCACGAGACCTGCGCCCGCCTCGGCGTTGTCGATCACGGGCCCGCCGCCCTTGCCGTCGTTGCCGACCGAGCCCGTCCACATGTGATAGCGGTTCGGGTCGGTCGGGCCGAGCAACGAGCAGTGGTACGCGTCGCAGACGGTGAACGCGTCGGCGAGCGCGTAGTGGAACGGGATGTCGTCGCGATCGAGGTACGCCATCGTCGTGGTGCTGCCCTTGGCCGCGACCCACTGGGTCGTACTTGCCGCCGTTCCACGCGCCGTGCTGGTCGGTCCAGCCGTGCGGCAGGTCCTCGACGAACTGGAGGCCGAGGTTCGCCGCCATGGGGTGGAAGGGCAGGAGCGTGCCGCTGCCGTTGGGCTGGTTCCACACCGGCGCGCCCGAGGGGAGCTTCATCGGGTGCGGATTGCCGAAGCCGCGCACGCCGCGCATCGTCCCGAAGTAGTGATCGAACGAGCGGTTTTCCTGCATGAGGAAGACGACGTGCTCGACGTCCGCAATCGTTCCGGTGCGGCGGTTCGCCGGGATGGCGAGGGCGCGCTTGATGCTCGCGGGGAAGCCGGCAGCGACGGCGCCGGCTCCGAGGATCTTGAGGAATCTGCGACGGTCGGTGGCCATGCGAAGCTTCAGTGAGGGACGCGCGCGACGTTACCGAGCGCGAGGCAGCGAGGGCCTCACAAGGTCGTTGCAATCGTGCGACGGCGGGAGCGGCCCCGCGGCGGCCGCGGGTCAAAACATCAGGTTGTCTTCGACGTACAAGCCGATCGGGAACGACGGGTTCTCCGAGACCGCGTCCGGCGAGTACGCCGCCTCGACGCGCAGCATCGCCGTCTGTCCCCATAGGACGAAAAGGCCGCCGCCCACGCCGTACTTGAGCCCGAGCCCGCTTCCGTCCAGCGGCGAGTGGAACGTGTAGTCGCTCCACACGCGCCCCGTGTCGAAGAAGACGTTGTTGCCCACGCTGAACTTCTGCTTCAGCACCGTGAAGTGGAGCCACATGGCCCGGACCTCGGCGTTGGCCACGATCTTGATCGGCCCGAGGTAGCGCCCCACCGGCACGCCGCGGATGCCCGCCGAGCCCCCGGGCATCTCCTTCTGGTCGAACGGGCCCGCCTGGAACAGGTCGTAGAAGGGCACGTGCCCGAACTGCGCGTTCAGCACGAGCCGCCCCGCGGCCACGAACGGCCCGTAGATGGGCACGTAGCCGCGCAAGATCGCGCCCGTCTCCACGTAGTGCACGTCGGCGCCGGTCGGCAGGCCCAGTTCGACGCGCGCCCCCACCTCGTGGAACATGCCCGAGTGCGTGAAAACCTCCTCGTCGCGCGTGTCGTAGGCGAAGCCCGCCGCCAGCGACGGCAGGCTCTGCTTGCTCGTCCCGTAGACGAGCGGCGAGCCGGAGGACGTCTGCTGCGCGGCGTTGATCTGGAGGAGGCTGCCCGCGTACGCCGTCGGGTTCACGAACAGGTACTGCACGGCGCCCACCGCGTAGACGGGGCCCTGGATGCGGAAGCGCCCCTCGGTGCGCACCTGTGCGATCGACTCGATCCACTCGAAGTAGCGGTCCGGGTTCGTCGCGCCCGCGGGCACGACGCCGCTCGAGGCGTTGCCGAGGCCGAAGTAGCCGTAGTTGACCGTGTGGTTGTACGAGACCTCGGGGTTCAGGCGGAGGAGGCCCCCGTAGAGGTTGGGCACGTCCCAGTTCCAGAGGTAGCTCTGCTGCGCGATCTCCAATCCGCCCGGGGCCCCCTTCACGCTCGCCGCGAGAAGGAGGTCCATGTTCCAGACGTACGGCTTCGAGCCTCCGTTGTAGTAGGTGAGCGTTCCCACGCCTCCGAACTCGAAGCCGATGTCGCTGTCGCCCGCGATGAGCGGGAAGCCCGCCGGTTCGTAGCGGCGCGTGACGTAGTCCTGCTTCGTCGACGAGTCGCCGGGACTTGCGGTCCCGCTCGGAGGCACCACGGGCACGACGCCAGCGGGCACGTCGGGAGTGGGCGCGTCGACTGAAGGCTTGCTGCCCGCGGGAGGGCCGCTCGCGGGCGCGTCGTCCGCGCGGGCGACCGACAGCAAGAACGCCACACCGCCTGCGCAGAGCCAGGCCGCGAGGCCCACTAGAAGTGTCGGTCGCCGCACGTCTCAGACGGAACCTAACGCGCTGGCCCCGTGCCCGGGATGGCCGGACGGGTCCATCTTTCCCTTTCGATGCAGTCGGCGCCGTTCGTTGCTACGGTCGCGGCCGGGAGCGAGAGCGCCCCATGGCCATGTCCGTACCCGGTGCCGCGCCCGAACCCAGCGGCGTCCTCGTATGCGGCCTCGGCCGCCTCGGGCAACACTGCGTGGCGGCCCTCGAGGCCTTCGGCGCGCCGGTGCACGGCGTCGACCTGCGGCGGCGCGAGCAGTGGGAGGTCACCGATTTTCCCTCGCTCCTCGCCTCTTTCACCGCCGGCGACTGCCGCTCCGCGCGCGTCCTAGGGCATCCGCGGCGCGTCCTCGATCGCGTCCGCGCGCGCCCGCAGGTCTTTGGACCAGATCCTCCGCTGCTCGGCGTCCTCGCGCGACGTGTCCCCCGCGAGCTCGCGCCGCGCCTGGTCGATGCGCGCGACCACCCGCCGCTGCGTCTCCGCCGCGAGGCGCAGCCGCTCGGCCGCCTCCTCGAACTCCGGCGTCTCGGGCAAGGGCGGCTTCTCGCCGCGCAGGTCGGCGATCCCGCGCAGGTTCCGGTGGATCGACCAGCGCGCCTCGCTGGCCGGCGCGAGCACCATGCGCGGGTCGCGGTCGTCCATCAGGTCCGCCGAGGACCGCATCGCCACGGCGAGCTGCCGCCGCTGCACGAGGTCGCGGCTCACCGGCCACACGGCGCGATCGACCGCCCAGAAGACCAGGCACCCGACGCACAGCGAGACGAGGAACGTCGCGGAGGGCCCCAGGTCGTCGGAGGGCCGGTAGCCCTGCAGGAGACCGACCGTGACGAGCACGGTGCTCACCAGGCCCGGGTTGCGGACGCGGGGCCCCGCGACCACCGCCCACGCCGTCGGGGCATACGTGAGCGCGACCACGATCAGCCAGCTCCCGACGTCGTCGACGTTGGGGGCCGCCAGGCGCGCTTCGAGCAGCGTCACGGCCATCGCGACGGCGAGCCCGCCGAGGAGCGTCAGAAGCTTGCTGTCGTCGCTCCCCGTCGACATCGAGAGGCCCACGACGATGCAGACGAGGAGGCCGCCCGCCCCCGGGAGCTGCATCGCGTCGAGGATGAAGAGGCAAACGAACGCGCTGATCGCGGTCTTCATCGCCGCGTGCCGCGCGAGCTGCACGTTCGGCGAGACGAAGCTCGGCCACCGCGGCCCGCGCGTCGGCGGGGGCGGCGCAGGAAAGCGCTCGAACGGGCCCGCTTCGTAGGAGCGCCGCAGCCGCCCGCACGCGTCGGCGAGGAGCGCGCGCGACCGTTCCCGCTCGGGGCCGGTGAGCGCCGGGTGCCCGCTCGCCTGGTCGACGAGCCGGGCGACCTCCAGGATGAGCAGCGTGATCTCGGCGCGGCGCTGCGCGAGGGAAGGGTCTCGCACCTCCGCGTTGGCGAGCAGCTCGAAGCGCTCCCCCACGCTGCCCGGGTCGAGCACGGCGGGCCTTCCGGCGATGACGTCCTCGACCCTTCCGAGCTCCGCGCGGAGGGCTCGGCGCAGCTCTCCGAGCGCGTCTTCTCGCCAGAGGGCAAGCTGCGCGATCGCGCCGAGCGTCGAGCCCAGCACCGCCAGTCCGAGCCGCACCCAGGCGAGATTGATGAGGCCGGTCGCGCCCACCTCGCGGCTGCCCCCCGTGATGACCGCGAAGGTCGTCGCGGCCGTGATCGCGTAGGAGCCCACGGGGGTCGCGCGCACGAGGAAGAGCGCCGCGCCGACCCCCAGCGACTGGAGCGGGACGTACAGCCACGGCAGGTCGTACGCCACGATCACCACGATCCCCGCGGCCAGGGCGCCCACGAGCGCCGCCAGCACCCGCCGCACCGCGTCCCACCCCGAGTGCCCGACCAGCGGCGACGAGACGAGGAGCGCGAAGTTGATCGCCCAGTAGCCGTTCTCCGGTTTGAAGATCTGGATCGCCGCGGCCGTCATCACGAGGCCGGCCAGGGTGCGGCCGAACGCCCGCATGCGCCGCTCGTTGGGCGCGAGCTCCCGGCGCAAGAAGGACGCGAGCCGCTCGCCCACGCCGGGGGCGCCGCGCCTCACGGCGAACCGTAGACCGTCACCGCGGCCGTCTGGCCCACGCGCAACGGCAGGTCGGGCGGCGGATCGATCAGACGCACGCGCACGGGGAAGCGCTGCGCGAGGCGCACCCAGTTGAGGGCCGGCTGCACGGGCGGCAAGAGGCCCGTCGTCGGCCCGTCTTGCTGGAGCACCGCCCAGCCGATCCCCTGGACCTCGCCCTTGAAGGTGCGCCCCGGGTAGTTGAGCACGTACACCTCCGCCCGCATGCCGGGCTGCATGTGCCTCAGGTACGTCTCCCGGAAGTTGCCGATGACGTACCAGTTGCGGCGATCGACGAGCGCGAACACCTGCCGCCCCTCGACCGCGTAGTCGCCCACGGCGATGTTGAGGTTCGTGACGTAGCCGTCGAAGGGCGCCCGCACCTGGCAGTAGTCGACGTCGAGCTGCGCGGCCCTCACGCGCGCTTGCGCGGCGTCGCGTCGCGCGTTGAAGGTCCCGTACTCGGCCAGGAGGTTGGTCGACCGGCGCACGTCGTCGCGCGAGCGGGCGAGGGCCGCCGAGGCCGCGCGCAGTCGGGTGCGCGCCTCCTCGACCTTGTCGGCCGTGACGAAGTTGCGCGCGAGGAGCGGCTCGACGCGACTCAGGTAGTCGCTCGCGTAGTCGTACTCCGCCTGGCGCTCGCGCTGGGTCGAGCGCGCCCCCGCGATGTCGTCGCGCTGCGCGTCGACCTCGCGGTCGACGAGCTTGAGCTCGGCCTCGGCCTGCGCGAGCCGCGCCTGGTACGGGCTCACGTCGACGACGAACAGGAGATCGCCCTGCCGCACCGGCTGGTTGTCGACGACGTGGAGCTCGGTGAGCGGCCCGCTCACGTGGGGCGCGATCCCGATGAGGTCCGCGCGGACGCTGGCGTCGTCCGTGAGCGGGCGGGCGTGGCTCACGTACACGGCCTCGGCGACGACGAGCGCCGTGCCGACGAGGATGGCAATCCCGAGGAGCCTGCCGCCGACCGCGCGCTTGTTCATGGAGTCCGGCGAAAGAGCCCGAGCCAAAGCGCGAGCGAGATTGCCGCCGCCAGGCTCGGATAGATGAGGAGGAGCGGCCCCATCGACGAC
Source organism: uncultured delta proteobacterium (assembly GCA_963797395.1). Lineage (GTDB taxonomy): Bacteria > Myxococcota_A > Polyangia > Polyangiales > Polyangiaceae > Palsa-1150. The sequence goes on along the minus strand of CAWCPA010000003.1, from coordinate 70,506 downwards.
TCGATGCCGAGCCTGGCGAGGAGGCGCTGCACGATCACCGTGGCGGTGACGCCGGCCAGGATGCAGACGATCCACCCCGGGAAGAAGGCTCCGGCGACGTCCACGAGCGGGTCGCACCCCGCGCCGACGGCTGCGAGCGCGAGCACGCCGAGAACTGCCCCCCGATCCATTCTACCAAAATCCTTTCTCGCGCTCGCTCCGTGGCTGGAGCGGCCCTCCCCCGAGGGGACTGCGATCGCTACATGATGGGAAGCATGAGCAGCTCGAGGCACGCATGGCGCTCACGCACCGCGGGTGCCAGTGCCTCGCCGGTCGGGGCCATGATCGCGGCGCTCGTCGCCGCGGCCGCCTCGGGGTGCGCGGAGATGCCATGGCGGGCGGAGCGCGAGGCGCCGGCGAGCCCGTCTCGCATGGAGGTCGGTTCGCCGCCCGAGGTGAGCGCGCCCGCGCCCGTGCCCGTCGCGGACGCCAGCCACGAGTACGCGCTCGTGGAGCTCATCGATCTCGCGCAGCGAAGCAACCCGCAGACGCGCGAGGCGTGGCAAGCCGCGCGCGCAGCGGCCGCCCGGCTCGGTCGCTCGGAGGCCGTCTACCTCCCGTCCCTCACGCTCGCCGTCGTGGGCGGGGCGCAGAAGCTCTCGTTCCCCAGTCCCGAGGGGAATTTCTCCGCCGCCGGCCCGTACGTCGAGGCGGACGCCCAGCTCGCGTGGTCGCTCCTCGACCTCGAGCGCTTCGCGCAGGTCCCCGCGTCGCGCGCCCGAGCCATCGAGGCGAACTTCACGTTCTCGCGCAAGCACCAGGAGGTGCTCTTCGCGGTCGCGCGAGCGTACTACCAGCTCGACGCGAGCCGCGCCCAGCTCGAGGCCGCCCGCGCGACCCTGCGCAGCGCGCAGGTCGTCGAGGAGGCCGCGCAGGCGCGGCTCGGCGCCGGCCTGACGACGAAGCCCGAGGTGCTGCTCGCGCGCGAGACGCGCACGCGGGCCGAGTTCGACGTCGAGGCGGCCGCGGGCGCGATGCGCACCGCGGAAGGCGCGCTGGCCGAGAGCGTCGGCGTCGCGCCCAACCCGCCCCTCAAGGTGGCCTCGTGGGCGCCGCCCGAGCCGGCGCGCCTGGCCGAGTCGGTCGAGGACGTGATGCAGGCGACGCTCGCCGGGCGCCCCGATCTCAAGGCGCAGCGCGCCGAGGTGCTCGCGCGGCGGGCCGACGAGAAAGCGGCGCGCGGGCGGTTCACGCCGCGCCTCTCGCTCCAGACCGAGGGTGTCTGGACCACGTGGCGTTACGACTCGACCCCCGGCGGCACCTTCACGCTCTCGGGGCCGACCTTCGACGCGAACCTGCGCCTCGAGTGGAACGCGTTCCGCGGCTACGAGGACGTCGCGCGCCTGCACGAGGCCGAGGCCGAGACCGCGGCCAGCGAGGAGGCGCTCACCGCCGGCTCCCTCCAGGCGGAGCGCGAGGCGTGGACCGCCTACTTCGACGTGAAGACCGCCGAGCGCAAGGTGGAGTTCGGCGACGCGCTGCTCGCGGCCTCGCAGGAGGCGTACGACGCGACCCTCGAGACCTACCAGCGCGGCCTCGGCACGCTCATCGATCTGCTCACCGCCGAGCGCGACCTGGCCGACGCGCGGGGCATCGACATCCAGAGCCGAGACGAGCTGCTCACGTCCGCCGCTGCCCTCACGTTCGCGATCGGGGCAATTCCTCCCGGCGCCCGGTGACGGTGCTACCCTGCCCGCGTGCGGGCGAGTCACCGGTCCTCGAGGGCGCGGCCCGGCGTCGGTACGATCTGCGGGATCACGCTCTTCGCCGTCCTCGCCTCCGCGGGCCCCGCGCGCGCCTTCTGCCGTACGACCACCGTCCCGCCGCCGCTCGGGTACAACCCGGCGAACAGCGGCTGCTGGACCGAGGGCACGCCGCTCGTCTGGTCCACCGACCACGCGCCGTACGGCGTGTCGTCCGCGGCGAGCAAGCAGGTCTCCCTCGCCGAGGCCACGCGCGTCGCCGACGCCGCGTTCCAAACCTGGAACCGGACCCCCTGCGAAGGCGGCCCGCCCGCGCTCCAAGCCTACGACGACGGCCCGATTGACGACGTGCCCGACGCGAGCTACCTCGTGCCCGCCGGCACCGACGCGTCCATCCTCTCCGCCTGGGCCGCGTGCGCCGAGAGCGACCAGTGCAGCGCCAGCGCGCACGACGTCATCGTCTTCGACGACGAGGGCTGGCCCCACGACGACCCCGTGAACACCCTCGCGCTCACCACGGTGACCTACGGCCCGAACGACGGGCGCATCTTCGAGGCGTACACCGAGGTCAACTCGGCGCAGCACACGCTCACGACCCTCGAGCCCCCGCCCGACGACGGCAGCTATGACCTGCAGGCCATTCTGACGCACGAGGCCGGGCACTTCTTCGGCCTGGCCCACTCCATGGACACGAGCGCGGTGATGTACGCGTTCTACCAGCCGGGGGCGATCGCGCTGACGCCCGACGACGTCGACGGGATCTGCAGCGTGCAGCCGCCGCCGTCGTCCTCCAAGGGCTGCTCGTGCGGAGTCGCGGGGGGCGCCGGCGGCGGCGTGATCGCGATGCTGCCGCTCGCGGGGCTGCTGATGCGGCGACGGCGTCGGGTGTAGCGGCCGGGCCACAATTCCGACAAAGCAGCCGGTATCGGACCCCAGGCCGTAAGCCGTGGTCCGTGACTCACCCCGTGTAACCCGATGCAATCGCCACCGTCTCGACGCATGCGATATGTCCGGGGTCAGTGATGGGAGCGATCCGCGAGCTTTCGACAGGCCGGGTCCAGCTGCTGCAACCGGAGCACGTCGTAGGGCGGGCGCAGGCGTGTAGCCTGCGCCTCGAGGCGCGATACGTGTCCTCTCAGCACGCGTTACTCCGGTGGGCGGGGGGCCGCTGGGAGGTCAAAGACCTCGGGAGTCGCAACGGCACCTTTCTCGACGGCGTGCGCCTGAAGCCCGGCGAGGAGTACGCGCTGCGGCGTGGCGCAAAGATGGCCTTCGGGTCGGTGTCCGAAGGGCTGTGGGAGCTCGCCGATCCGGCAGCCCCACGGCCCATGGTGGTGTCCCTGGACGGAGGTGAGCCGGTCGTCGTCGACGGCGACCTCCTCTCTCTTCCTTCAGGCGACGATCCGCAGGCGATGATCTATCGCGACCACGACGGGGTCTGGGTCCTCGAGCGATCCGACGAGTCCGTCGCGCCGATCGCCAACTTGCAGACCTTCGAGGTCGCCGGCCGGCGCTGGCGGTTCTGCTGGGCCGAGGAGATCGGAACGACATCGATTGCAAATGGCCCACTCGACTTCGAGGTGAGCCGCGTGAAGTTGTTCTTCAGCGTCTCGCTCGACGAGGAGCACGTGCACATCCAGGCCGTGCTCGCAGGGAATGCTTTCGACATGGGCGCGCGCGCCCACAACTACCTGCTCCTCACGCTCGCGCGTCAACGCATGAAAGATGTCGCCGAGGGCACGCCCGACGCGGCGTGCGGCTGGGTGCATCAGGACGAGCTCGCGCACGACCCGTCGATGGCCGGCCCTCAACTCAATATCGACGTCTTCCGCATTCGCAAGCAGTTCGCCACCATCGGCGTTTTCGACGCGGCGAACATCGTGGAGCGCCGCCCGCGAACCCGTCAGCTTCGGATCGGGACGGCGCTCCTCGACATCCATTCGATCTGAGCGCTCAGTCGTCTGGCGTGGGGCAGTCGTCGGTATAGAGCACCGACTTCAGGTGCGGCACGCGCGCCGCGATCCTCGGGAAGAATCCCATCTCCTCGAGGAGCCGGCCGAAGGGGGCAGACCCGAACTTGAGGTCGAACCCCCAAGGTCCGCTCGGTGGGATCTTCACCCGGGGTGCGAACTTGTAGGCCGCGCGGATCTCGATTCCCCTTGCCTTGTTGATGTCCACGTCCAGCGACCGAAAGTTGCGTGTTGCGAGGCCACCCGTGATCTCCTGCTCGGTCTCCACTTGCCACGTGTTCCTCAGGGTGGCGATGGGGCCCATCTCGATCGCGAGCGCGCTCGCGAGCGCGACCGTGTCGACGTTCGTGGTCCTCACGTCGATCTTCCCGCTCACCGCGAATTCTCCTGGCTTGATAGCGACCGGGCCTCCCTCTTCCTCGGACCACCTCTCGAGTTGATGGCCGACGAAGTCATAGCTATCGGCGCCCGCCTCGATGATGACTTCGGCGTGCAGCTTGTTCATGCCGAAGAGTTTGTTTCCGTACTCGATGCAGCCAGGGTCCACGTCCTCTTGAATGATGATTTCGGGTGTGAAAAGGCGATTCGCCGAATCCATCATCGGAATCAGGGTCGAATACGGAGACTGGTAGCGATATTGTCGCTTGGCGGGGTCGGTGTTCGCCACGAAGTTGATCGCGATCTCATTGCACGGCCCCGCGCTCGTGTCGTGGTACCGAACGACCCATAGCTCCGCAAAACCGATGCGGTTGCCGTCCAGCTGCGCAGAAACCGGGTGGTAGCCGGTCCCTTCCGTGAGCTGCTCGAGCTTTGCGAAGTTGTGGGCTGTCCCGTAGAGAATGAGCGTATCTGCGTCGTAGACGTGGAGGGGAACGAGGACGTACGGGGTCTCGGTCCGTTCGTAGAGGCGCCACCGCCTGAACATCGAATCGCTCCGACCTGGCCGGGCGTAGCGGGAATAGTCTTTCAGCTCTTCCTCGATCTCCAGGCTCGTGAGAGCGCGCACCTTCATCGGCGGAACGGGGGAGTCGTCCCATTCCGATCGCGGCGGACGATAGGCGCTCGCGCCGCTAGGGGGGATGCTCACTCGTGGCCCGTCGATGGGGTCCGCGACCACGGGTCCGAGGCTAGCGCCTCGCGTGAGCCAAGCCGCGATCCGCCCGGTGTCGCTCCAGGGGAGGCCTCGACGGTAGCGCTGGCGGTCGACCTCCTGCAGAGGGAGAAGAACGGCCGGTTCGTGTTGGTCCCAGATAGCGCAAGGTCTCGCGTCGGATCGTGCGTACTTCAAGACCTCGTTGACCGCGAGGCGGCCCGCCTCGTTGGCTCCCTCCATGCAGGCGAGGTCGGTCCCGGTCCGCACGAAGTCGGCGGCGATCACGAGGTTCGCCACCGGCGTCTCCGCCGTCGGGCGGAGCGCCCATGAACCGCTGCGGTTGACGAGCAGGAGCTCTGGCGACTGGTCTCCCGGCTTCTCGCCCACTTGGGCGGCATCGAGGTTCCAGCCGATGATGTCCTCGTCGGGGAGGAACTGGCCGCCCAGAGCGTGCCGTATTTCGTAGACGACCTCCTGGAACACTTCGAGCGGGCTGCACTCGCTCGCCATCTTCGAGAACTTGATGCCCTTCATGTCCCAGCTCGAAATGTCGATCGAGAGGATGTCCTTGACCCCCTCGGGCATCTCGTCCCAGAACATTCCCTGGGCGATGGAGGTGAGGCCCCAGGGGCTATCGAGGAACAGCTGATGCCCTCGATTGAGGGGAGCGGTCGCGAGGCCCTCGACGAGCCTCTGTCCGTATTTCGCGACCGGATCGAACTCGTCCTTCTGCGGTCTCAAGGTCAGCGCTCTCCTGCAATAAATTTGCAGGCCGCTCATCTTGCGCATGCACTCTTTGTCGCCTTCGTCTTCGTCGATCTGGACGATCCGCTGGAAGAAGCGTTCCTTTTTCAGCTCGTCGTTGGTCCTTATGAGGTCGGCCAGCGCCTTGACGGGAAGCGCCGAGACGAAGATGTCAGCCCTCTCCCTCGTCGTTCTCTCACCTCGTTGGACGGAAACCTCGACGACCTTGTTCCCCTCGACGTGAATCGCCGTCACGGTGCCGCTCTCGATCGCGCAGTCGCCGCGATCTCCGTACGGCCCTCGCCGTCGGGAAGTGATGTGCTCAACCCAGGGGTCGATCCAGACGCCATTCGTCGGGCCGCACAGGACGCGGTCGGTCGACTGCCCGACATCCGCCGCGACCGCCAAGAGCCGGAGGGCGAGGTTGCCCATCGTCTTGGTGGAAGCGTACCGCGCACGAGCCGCCACGAGAGCGCGTGTCAGGCCGCTCGCGAGGTACCAGTAATATTCCTCGGAGCGATTCTTCGATTCTACGAAGTCGCGCCATTCGATCCGCTCGTACTCCGTCTCTCTTCGCTCCGGACAGCTCGTCGCCAATTGCCAGATCTTCGTAGCGAAGGTTTCGAGATCTTGCTCGGTCAACCCACAGTCGGTGAGCGCTCCGGAGAGGCGAAGCGCGTTCCGGATGGCGTGGACTTTCATCGGCACGGCGGCGGGCACGAGGATGGGATCGTGGGCCGCCACGACCAGCATCTCCTGGTCAATCGGGAGCAAGCAATCTAGGACCGACTTGCGTCCGTCCCTAGCGTAGCGCTCGGCCACGGGGATGCGGCTCATCGTGTCGTCGAGGTGCCGGTAGAAGCCGGGAAAGAAGCGGAACCCGTGCTCGCCGGGTAGCGAATGCCCGGAAATCGGGTCGCCGTTGCGCTCCCGACCCCTGGCGGGATAGCTGCGGGCTTTGCCCCCCAGTATGTCTGTCTTCTCGTACACCGTCACGTCGAAGCCGCGGTCCACGAGTTCGTGCGCGACGGTGAGCCCCGCGACGCCGCCTCCCAGTACTGCGACCTTCGCGCTCACCTCGAGGCTCCACTGGGAGGGTGAGTGCTATGACGGTGCGAAGGCCCGGCGAGCACGCGTCGCACTGCATCGAAGAACATCTCCTTGTCGCCGACCGAGGCGTGCGGGCAGAGCTGGCGGAACAGATCGGCAATCGCAGTCTCCATTTGCCTCGCGCGCTCCGAGCTCGCAGGTATGGAGCTCGTGGCCGCCCTCTGTTCGGTGCCTGTCTCGTTGTAGAGTTCTTTCGCGCGATCCGAGGCAGTGACCTCGGTGCCGTCGGGCGCCTTTCTCTCCGGGTCGGCCTTGCGGTGGAGTTCGTAGAGCTCCTGCTGCGTCAGCTCGGCGGTCCGCTTGGCCTGTTCGAGGGCGACCGTCGCGCCCCGTGCGGCCCGATCCACGACGCTTTCGAACGCCTCGGTGAACGTCTTGTTCTTCTTCTCTCCGTTCGTCGGTTCCGGCTTCCCGAGCAGCTCGGATACGCCCCGGGTCCCGGCGCCGGCCATGCCGAGCCAGAAGTCAGCGAACGCCGTTCCATGCTTGAGTATCCGTCTTCTCTCGTTCTCGTCCATTTCTCGCTCTCCTGCTCTCGTTCCGCTCACTCCATTCCAACTTCGATCCGCACCCTCTTGGCCAGGGCCTTGCTGCCGAGGGCCTCCGCGCCGCGCAACGCCGCGTCGAGCCGCTGCCCGCGCCGGCTGGTCCCCGCTGGGAGGTCGCGTCCGAGCCTCCAGGTGGCGAGGGCCTCGTCGTAGGGCATTCGCAGCTCCCTGGCCCTTTCTTCGCTGCGCGTCCACGACGCGACCGCGCGCGAGCGGTTGCCGCGCAGCCGCTCGAACGTACCCGCGTGAAGCGCGGCGCGGGGGCCCGCAGCGGGGAATACCCGCGCGAAGGCGCGCATCGCCGAGCACGCGGCCTTCGCGCGCCCCTGAAGGTCGCCTTCCGAGAGCGGAACTTTCCTCGCGCGCTCCCACAGGGAGAGATACACGTCGCACGCGATTGAGTAGGCCTCGAAGCAGTAGAAGGCGACCGGCGGTCCCGCGAGGACCTGTTGGAGGGTCTTGGACGCGGCGTCGTAGGCCACATCGAAGTCGCCTCGTTCGAGGGCGGTCGCGGCGAGGAGCGCGAAGACCCACATGCGCTCGGTGCGCTGCAGCTCGGGCAACAGGCCCTCGGCCTCTCGCGCGAGCGCGTTCGCTTGCCCGACTTCGCCGAGGGCCGCGAGCGCCTGGCCGCGCACGAGTACGCGCCACGCGTGGGCCTGCGGATCGCCGCGTCGCGAAGCCATCAACGGCGTGCCCGCGTCGCGCGCCGCCTCTTCGAAGCGGCCGCGAAGGAAGTTCCAGTTCCCGATGCCGAGACGGATTCTCGTCGCACCGTCGATGAAAGCTCAGGCCGCTCGCTATCGTAAGCCCGCGATCGAACGCGAGCCGCGAGAGCTCCCATTGCGCATTGCCGGCGCGATACCCGCCCGTCATCAAGAGAAGGTATGACTCCACGACCGGATCCGGGGTCTCGCTCAAGATGCTCGTCGCGCTCTCAAGGTAGACCTCCGCCAGCGGTCGAAGCGGGATGACCCCGGCCACCGCGTGGGCAATCGCGTAGGCCGTCGCGAGTTGCGGCGACGGGCCGCCGCGCTCGGAGAGGTTCAACGTTCTTCAATGTGGCGTGGAGCATTTCAGCTTGGGCGCCGCTGTAGTAGGCAATCTGCAGCAAGCGGTCGTAGGCTTGGGCCGCCTCCTGCGCGCGCGCGATCTCAGGAGTGCGGACCTTTAGCGGCCGTCGCGGTGCGACGCGACGCAACGTCTGCTCGAGGAGCTGCCCGGCAACGTCGAGCGCCAGACGGGCGCCCGGCGGCGGCGCCGAGTGCCCCAGCAGGCGCAGTGCGTTCTCGAGGTGGACTCTGCTCAAGTCAAGCTGGCCTTCGCCGTGCAGCGCGTCGCCGAGCCCTCGCTCCCAGCGCGCTCGCCGCAAGTCGGCGTCCGGTCCGCTCGCGCCCGCGGTGATCTCGAGGAGGTCGCGAAAGAGGCGTGCGGCTTCGCGGTTCGCGAAAGTGGCGACGGCGCGGGCAGCGGCCTCCTCGAGGTGAGGCAGGGCCTTGGCGTTCTCCAGGGCCTCCTTGAAGTGATACGCGAGCTCGGCCGAACGCTCTTCCGCGCTCCCCGTCGAGTCGTAGTGCGTCTCCAGCGCGTAGCCGACGAGCCGGTGGAGTTCCCGGCGCCGTGCCGGGAGCATCTGCTTGTATGCGATCTCGCGCAGGTGGTCGTGCGCGAAACGATGCCGCCCGTCGAACGACTCCGTGACGATGCCTTTCGCCTCCAGCTCCCGGATGCTGCCGGCCATCTCGGCGAGGTCCGTCTTCGTGACGACGGCGACGATGTCGAGATCGAACTCGCGCCCCATCACGGATGCGCCTTCGATGATCGCCCGGTCTTCGGGACGGAGGTGGCTCAGGCGGCGGAGGACGATTCTGGTCGAGGCTCGACGGCAGGTCGAGGGCTTCGAACGTGCTCTCGTCACGTATTTCGAGGGCCTTGCCGAACGTCCACGCGCCCTTCTCCCGCCGGAGGACGCGCTCCTCCGCGAAGAGTCGCAAGTACTCGCCAGCGAGAAAAGGATTGCCGTCCGAGCGGCGCACGAGGAAACGAATGAATGCCTCGGGCGGGTCCGCCATCGCGAGCATGTCGCGCGTCATGGAACGGACGGCCCCGTACGAGAGGCGACCGAGGGAGAGCCGCTCGATATCCGTGCGCCTCATGAGCGTTCCAAGAGACGGGTTCGCCTCCCTGGGGCGGCAAAAGCCGACGAGCAGGAGTGGCTTGTCGGCAAAGTACCCCTCGGGCAGCGACTCGAGGAAACTCAGCGAGAGCTCGTCGCTCCAATGCAGGTCATCCAGAACCAGCAGGACCGGCCCGTCCTCGCTACACGCGGACAGGATCTCTGCCAGCGCCCCAATTACCTGGAGGCGAACCGCTTCCGGGGGCAGCGCGCGGAGTTCGTCCGTCCCGCCATAGGAGAAGGGCGCCAGCGCTGGCTCGTAACGCGAGAGGACGGTGATGGCTCCCTTCAGTGCCGCGCGCGCGAACGAGGGATGCCCTTCGCGGCAGCGGTCCGCCGCCATTTGGAGCACGCCGGAGAAGGGGTGGAGGGAGCCCGGATGGACATCACCTCCGCTCTCCGTGCCCACGGAGACACACGCGCCCGTGATCACGTGGACGGATTGGCGTGCGGCCTGGCGGCTCGCCTCCGCCGCCAGAAACGTCTTGCCGATTCCGCTGTCGCCTTCGAAGAAGACCGCGCCGCCCCTACCGTTTCGAGCACCCTCCAGCGCCTCGCGAATGCGCTCGAGCATGTCATCCCGGCCCACGATGGTCGGCCGGTAAAGATAGGGCGCGCCAGCGACCGCCCTTTCCTGTGGGCCCTGGCGGGCCGGCGACGCGAACGGGCTCAGGACGGCCATGACGTCGTCGGCGTGACCTATCCGGTCACGCGGCGACTTGGCGAGGAGAGCCAGGAGAAGACGATCGATTTCCGGGGGAAGACCGTTCACGAGGCTTGCCGCTGGCGCGGGCGTCTCGTGAAGATGCTTGTTAAGGATGTGCCTCGCTCCGCCGGCGACGAAGGGGGGTCTGGCCGTGAGCGTCTCGTAGAGCATGCAGCCGAGCGCATACAGATCTGCACGAGGATCCACCGAATCCCCTCGGATCTGTTCGGGGGCGACGTAAAGGGCGCTGCCCATGAACCCCCCCGGCAGGTCGAGGTGGTCACGTCCGGCCCGCCCGAAGGCCCGCGACGCGATTCCGAAGTCCATGAGGATTGGTGTGCCGTCTGGGCGCAAGATGACGTTGCTCGGCTTGAGGTCGCGATGAACGATTCCCTGCGCGTGGACGTGCGCGAGAACCTCGCAAAGTTTGCAATACGACTCGATCACGTCGGCGAGCCGCCCCGCTGCGACAGGCAGTGCCGACGACGAACCGTCGGCGCTTGCCGGGTCGAGATCCACAGGTCGACCGTCGCGCCAGAGCGCGTCGTTGAACGCCGCGAGGGTGAGCCCTTCAACGAAATTCATGGCGTACCAGGGGATCGGGTCCGAAAGTCCCTCATCGAGGACGGAGACGACATAAGGGTGCTTCACCTGCTGCAACGCCATAACCTCGGCGCGCAGGGCGGCCAATAACGGCCGATTGCAATCCTTGACCATCTTGACGGCCACGACGCTCCCGGACGCGGGCTCTTTCGCGAGATAGACGATGCCCATCCCTCCGCGGCCGAGCTCCTCGATCACCCGATACTTGCCGACGATTTCGCCGATCGTCGTCGCGGAAAGCGGTCCGCCGGCGGCAAGGGAATCGCCGGGTTCCGCGTCCAAAGTCTGCGAGGTCACCGTGGACCCCCTTTCCTGAGAATGACTCGTCTCGTTCCGGGACTCCGTCAGGCAGGGCCGCCGAGCGAAGTCTCAATCCCCAGAAGCGCCACCACCGGTCACGAGGAGGCTCTCCGTATCGCACACTTCACCATGGAAACGAAGGCAGGTGATAGCGGTTTGAGCCGTCGATCCGACAGGAGGGATGGAATGTCGAAGCCTTCGATTCGAGGGGGTGACGGGAACGTTTCTCGGGCCAATGCGTGGGAAATCCCGGCCCTTACCGCCGCCTCGCGCGCTGAGCGACCGCCCGCGGCACAGTGCCTCGAACCGCGCCGCCACCCCGCCATGGTATAGGCCCCGCCCACCCCATGCGCGCCGCCGTCCTAGCCGTCCTCGCGCTCGCCCCGCTGGCCGCGGCGTGCGACGCGAAGCCCGCCGCGGCCACGTCCGAGGCCGCGCCTCCCGCGACCCAGGCCGCACCGACCGCCCCCGCCCTCCCGACCGGGCCCCTCGTCGAGGCCCCGGCCGGCGGCGACGTCGCCACGATGGTCCGCAACACCATGGCCATCGCCGCCCAGCAGAAGCGCAAGGTCATCGTGTACGTGGGGGCCACGTGGTGCAAGCCGTGCCAGCGCTTCCACAAGGCGCTCGAGAGCGGCCGGCTCGACGCGGCGCTCGCCGACGTCGCGTTCCTCGCCTTCGACTACGACCGCGATCACGACCGGCTCCGCGGAGACGGCTACGCCTCGCAGTCCCTGCCGCTCTTCGCGGTGCCGGCGCCCGACGGTGCGCCGTCGGGGCGCCAGATCGAAGGCGGGATCCCCGACGACTCCGCCGTCGACGACCTGGTCGCCCGTATCCACAAGATGCTCGCCGAGTCCTGAGCGGCGGCGAGCATCCCGTCGGACCTCGCCCTAGTTTGGGAGCATCCGTCCTTTGAACGTTCCGTTCAAAGGACTCCTGCTCTCTAGGTTCTACCGCCCCGCCCCGCTGATCGCGCGCTCCATCTTCTCGATCGCCTGGTCGATCGTGAAGCTCGCGGCTCGTTGCCGCGGCGGGTAGTCCGTGAAGGTCTGGAGGAACCGCGCCACCATTCCCTGCGCGGCCATGATGAGGTAGGCCTTGCGGAGGTACCAGTCCCAGTACGTGTTCGACGTGGTGTCGGCCCGCTCGAAGGGGTCCATGCGCAGGTTGAAGAGCTTGGGGACCCGCAACGTGACGAGCGGCTCGGCCCACACGTCGAGCGTCCCGACCGTGCGCTGCTCGCGGAAGTTCATCTTCCAGTTGTCGAAGCGCATCGCGACGAGGTCGCCGTCGTCGTCGAAGTAGATGAAGCCCTCGCGCGGGCACTTCTTCTCCTTGCCCGAGAGGTACGGGAGCAGGTTGTACCCGTCGAGGTGCGCGCGGAAGTGCTTGCCCGCCGCGTCGTGGCCGCGAAGGAGCTTCTCCTTCACGTCCGGCGCGCCCGCCGCCGCGAGGAAGGTCGGCATCCAGTCGTGGTGCGACACGATGTCGTTGCAGATCGACCCGGCGGGGATGTGCCCCGGCCACCGCACGACGAGCGGCACGCGGAACGCGCCCTCCCAGTTCGTGTCCTTCTCGCTGCGGAAGGGGGTCATCGCGCCGTCCGGCCACGAGTTCATGTGCGGCCCGTTGTCGGTGCTGTAGAGGACGATCGTGTTCTGCGCGAGCCCGAGCTCGTCGAGCAGCGCGAGCATCGCGCCCACGTTCTTGTCGTGGTCGATCATCGTGTCGTGGTACGGCGACTGCCAGCGGCCCGCCTGCCCGATGCTCTCCTTCTTCGTGTGCGTGCGGAGATGCATGTGCGTCGTGTTGAGCCACATGAAGAACGGCTTGCCCGCCGCGTGCTGCTTCTTGATCCACTCGCGCGCCGCGGCGACGAACTCGTCGTCGCACGTGAGCATGCGCTCGGTGGTGAGCGGCCCGGTGTCCTCGATGCGCTGCTTGCCGACGCGCCCCCAGCGCGGCTGCTCGGTGGGGTCGTCCTTGTCGGTGGCCCAGCTGTGGATGACGCCGCGCGGGCCGTACTTCTTCTTGAAGTCGGGGAAGTCTTTCTCGTTCGGGTAGTCGGGGTCTTCGGGATCTTCCTCGGCGTTCAGGTGGTAGAGGTTCCCGAAGAACTCGTCGAAGCCGTGCGCGGTCGGCAGGAAGCGATTGAGGTCGCCGAAGTGGTTCTTCCCGAACTGCGCCGTCGCGTACCCCAGGGGCTTGAGGAGCTCGGCGATCGTGGGGTCCTCGGCCTGCAGCCCGACCGTCGCGCCGGGGAAGCCGACCTTCGAGAGGCCGGTGCGGAAGACGGACTGGCCCGTCATGAACGACGCGCGCCCCGCCGTGCAGCTCTGCTCTCCGTAGGCGTCCGTGAAGCGCATGCCCTCGCGCGCGATGCGGTCGATGTTGGGCGTCTGGTAGCCCATCATGCCGCTGCTGTAACAGGAGAGGTTCCACATCCCGATGTCGTCGCCGAAGATGGCGAGGATGTTCGGCGGCTGTGAGTGCTTGGGAGGGCGCGAAGAGTGAGCCATGGGCCTGGTCCGATCGCAAACGGCGAGCCGCCGTGTGGCCGCGCTGGCGCGGCCCTCACACGCGCGTCTGCTTCCAGGTCCCGCGACGGAAGAGCGCCACCGAGAGCACCGCGAAGATCGAGAAGCACGCCGCGAGCGCGATGAAGACGCCCGAGGGCCCGAGGTCCGTGCGCCGCGAGAGCGCCCACGCGAGCGGCATCTGGAGCACCCAGAAGACGAACACGTTGATGTAGAGCGGCGTGCGCGTGTCCCCCGCGCCGTTGAACGACTGGCTGACGACCATCCCGTACGCGTAGAAGGGGAAGCCCAGGCTCGCGATGCGCAGGTAGGCGACGCCGTAGGGGACGACCTCGGGGTCGTGGCTGAAGAGGCCCACGAGCGGTCGCGCCGACAGGATGAACGCCACGCCCACCGCGCCGAGGAGCACCGCGCTCACCGCCGACGCTCGCCACACCGACTGCTCCGCGCGCTCGGGCCGCCCGGCCCCGAGGTTCTGCCCGACCAGCGTGGCCGCGGCGTTCGCCAGGCCGAAGACGGGCAGGAGCGCGAACATCAGGATGCGGAAGCCGATCGTGTAGCCCGCGAGCGGCGCGTCCCCGAAGGTCGCGAGCACGCGCATGACGCCGATGTAGCTCGTCATCGAGAGGAGCATCTGCACGGTGGCCGAGCCCGAGAGATCCACCACGCTCCGCATCACGCCGAGGTCGAGGCGCAGGTGCCGGCGCCCGAGCACGATCTTGCTCCGCCCGCTCGTGAGCAGGTGGATTTGGTAGACCACCGCGAGCCCGCGGCCGATGTTCGTGGCCACCGCGGCCCCGGTGACCCCCATCGCGGGGATGGGCCCGACGCCGAAGATCAAGCAGGGCCCGAGCACGATGTTCAGCGTGTTGCCGAACCAGAGGACCCGCATCGCGAACGCCGGGTCGCCGGCGCCGCGAAAGATGGCGTTCACGGGGAACAGCAGGCACGCCGTCAGGTTGCCGCCGAGCATCACGCGCGCGAACGCGGTGCCTTCCTTGACCACGCGGTCGTCGGCGCCCATCAGCCGCAGCAGGTCCGCCGCGTGCGTCGCGCCCAGGACGCCGACCCCGATCGACAGGCCGACGCCCAGCGCGATCGACTGCGCCGCCGCCCGGTTCGCGGCCTCGGGCTCCTTCTCGCCGATGCGCCGCGAGACGAGCGCCATCGCGCCCGTCGAGACCCCCATCGCCAGCGAGTACACGATCGCCATCAGCGACTCGGTCAGCCCCACCGTGGCCACGGCCGCCGCGCCGAGCCGGCCGACCCAGAAGATGTCGACCATCGCGAAGATCGACTCCATGACCATCTCGAGGATCATGGGGACCGCGAGCATGAAGAGGCTGCGGCCGATGGGCGCGGCGGTGAAGTCCATCGGCACGCCGCGGAGGGCGTCGAGGGTTGCGCGCCACAGCTCGCTCGAAGGGGGGGCTTCGCGCGCGTTCGCTTCGAGCATGAGAGAGGTGCTGCCGGGGGTGCGGGTGATGCGGGACGGACCGAGGCCCGTCAGACTATCGCAATCACGAACCTGTTCGCCCCGATCCGCAGCTGCCGCGTCGGCGGCCGGCGTTCGATGATGTTTGCGGCCCCGGCGACGCCGAGGGCCTCCAGGCTCTTCCGGATGCGGAACACGTCGAGGTTCACGTTGGCCTCCGGCACCCGGAGCGCGCGGGCCAGGTCCTCGGTGTACACCCAGCCGCACGACGAGTCGGGCACGCCCTCCTTCGTGTCCTGGATCCGCCGCCGCGCGAGCGTGAGGAGCATGTAGTTGAACGCGCGCGCGCCCACGTCGATCGTGCGGCCGCCGGCCCGGAGCTGGAGCTCCACGAACTCTTCGTCGCGCGACACCTGGAACGCGAGATTCGATCTCGTGCAGCGCCAGGCCGGGCGCGACGCCGTCGAAGCGCGAGGTCGCGTGCGTCACGTCGGGACTGCAGAAGCGCCAGGCCCTCCCGGCGATGGAGACGTGCTGGCCGTTCGCGAGCGGGGCCGCGGCCGCCTCGGCCTGCTCGAGGATCCACACGCCGCCCGGCCCCAGGTACAGCGTCGCCTGGGGATCCTCGGTCGAGGGGAGCGCCACGAGCTCTCCCTCGACGGCGACCGGCGCGCCGCCGTCGAAGGGGACGAGCATGACCTGCGGCGGCCGCGCATCGACCAGCTCCCACTCCTCCTCGGGCCGCCCGAAGGCGACCCTAGAGCCCGGTGCCAGCGTCACCTGCTCGCCGCCCCCGAGCTTCCGTCCGTCCACGAACGTCCCGTTGGCGCTCGCGAGGTCCTTCACCTCCCAGTGCGGGTCCGCCCAGCGAAGGAGCGCGTGCTGGGTGGACACGTAGTGCGGCCGGAGGCGGAGCGTGCACGTCGCCGCGCGCCCGACCGTGTGCTCGGGCTCCAGCGGGAGGGCGCGTCCGGTGGCGGTCTCGCGCAGCGTGGCCATGGGGCTAGTGGGTTTGGAAGCAGTCGTTGCAGCTATATGCGAGCAAACACTCGACGAGCACGTTCGCCATCCCGGCCCCGCTCGAGGGATCGTCGTACGTGGTAAAGACAGTGAGCGGATTGTTTGTCCCCAAGCCCGCCTGCCACTGGGCCAGACAAACTCCATTGCCCGCGTCGGCGATGTGCGCGCAGTCACCCGTAGACGCGGTGCCGCAGTAGCAGTCGATGATATCGTCGACAGCGCAGTTCGTACGCAGATCGCAAGCGAGCGTGTCGTAGCAGGACTGCACCGCCGCGGGGTCCCCCGCGAACATCTCACAGTTGGACTGCGAAAGACAATCACCAGCGTCTGTATCGTTCGCGCACGCCAGGCAACTCGCTCCCTGCGTCGAAAGAAGGACCGAAGCGGTCGTGGGCGCGGATCCATCGGAGGCGTCACCCGCGGCGTCTTCGCCGGCGTCGAGGCTCGAGCCGTCGTTCATCGCGTCCTCTGCGGCGTCCGTCGCGCCGTCGATTCCCGGGCCGACGGGCGAGTCGAGGGTCGCGTCCAGCGCGCCATCGATGCCAGCATCCGTCGCTTCTGCTGCTGCACTTTCGGGTGCCGCGTCGGCCGCGTCGGCCGTTGCACCCACCATCGTTGCATCGAATTCACCGGCGTCCTGATGTCCGCCGTCGGTTCCCGCATCCGGCGCCGCTGCGTCCGGTCCTGGCGGGGGCACTGCTGAATCGTCACCGGCACCGCATGCGACGAGGAGCTGTCCGCAGAGAGCGACCACGGAAACTACGCACGCCGTCAGGACGAAGTGTCGTTTGCGTCGCATGAGACGCGTCTTTACTACGTGCGCGACCTCCGACCAAGGGTCAGTCGCGCACCCGCGAAGTCACCGGCCGCGCTCGACCGGAAGGGCGCCACGAGGGAGCGTAGCGCCAGCAGGATACGCCGCTGAAGGGTCGGCGACGGGGAGGGCGGAAGCTTCGGGGTAGACGGGGCGGTCTTGGGCACGAGCATCGAAGGCGCTTCGATGAACGTGAAGACCTCGTACGTGTTGTACGCCGCAGTCGTGGTCCAGTCGTTGGGATAGGACCAGCCGGGGCACTCGCCGGACACAATGCCGGCGCTCGCCTGAGCAAACAACGCAAGCTTGCTCTTGTTGTGCGGGTCCGGCGTCACAGAGCCGTCCGGGATCCACTGAAACTTGAACGTGGCACTACCCCCGGCGGGGACGAGCGTCTCCGAGGACGGGTTGGCGAGCATGCCCGTTCCGGTCATGAGGCAAGTCGTGCCTGGTGTGTCGAGCTGGCGCGTCGGAGAGTAGCCCGCCCAGGACAGCAATACGGAGCCGAAGCCGTCGAAGGTGCTGCTATTGTAGAGGGTCACCGTGATTGTCGATACTAGGCCGACCGCCAGGTAGCCGGTGTCGACCGAGATGTCCGTGCTCAGGTGTTTGAAATAGAGATTTGCGCATGCCATGGTCCGTGTTCCTCTCGGTTATCGTGGGGTCGCTTTTTCATGGAGTTGTCGTGATATAGAGAGCCGGCTCGGTGTTGCAATTGAAGTCGGAGCTGGGCGGCGAACACGTGATGTCGGGGATGGGTGCCGTCGGAGGCAAGGGAGGGAGGCCGCCAGCGTCGGGAAGGTACTGGCTGTGTTGATATGTCACCTGGCCGGGTGTAGCGCTGAGCTGGATGCTTTGATCGGCCACAACGACGATCCAATAAAGTGTTTCCGTGAGCGCGACCGGCGGGGTGACAGGAAAGATCTGGCTTCTGCCGGTGGCGAGTGGAAGCGTGCCGCCGTCGTTGGCAGTCGCGACGAGGTCGTGCGGTTGGCCGCCAACGTCCCGGTAGAGGCCCAGCAGCGCTCGCGCTTCTATGGAGCCGCCATCGGGCCCAAATTCACTGTCCGTGATGATACCAAAGGACGTAAGGCTCCCGGGTGAGACGTGGACTTGGTACGCGAGAAGGTTGTTGGGGAGGACGCCAAGCGAAAGCGGCCCGTTCTTGCTGAGGAGACCTGGTACGCTCGGGGCGCGGCAGGCCCCCGATTCACAAGCCCCCGGCGCACACACGCCCAAGTAGTCGCAAATGTTCGAAGTACAAGGCTCCGGACACGCGTTGCACACGCTCGCGTCTTCCCCCTCGGTCTCGCAGCCGTCGGCGCTCTCGCCATTGCAGTCTTCCCATCCCATTTCACACCCGTTGGATACGCACTGCGAATCAGCGCATGTCCATGAGAGGTGCATACCAGAGCAGACGTGTCCGCACGATCCGCAATTCTCCACGGAGCTCGTCGTGTCGCCGCACGAGGCGTCCTCCGATTCGCCGCCGTCGCTCGGGGGCACGCAGAGGTTGCTCCTGCACACGAGCCCGACCGGGTTCTCCGGGGTCATGCAGTCCTTGTCGAACAGGCACTGCTCGACGCACTGGTTGTCGACGCAAACGAGGGTTCCTGCGCAATCCGAGGCGTGGATGCACTCGACGACGGGATTCGCGCTTTCGAGCTCCAGCACGTCCCTGCAGCCCGCCGCAGGGGCAGCGAGCGGCGTGAAGACGGCGAGCGCGGCGGCGCGACGTAGCCAGAGACGTAAGCGAATTACCATATTCCCTCCATCGACAGGCCCCACGCGCCGCCGACCACCGGGCGAAGCCGCAAGGTGGAAGGGGGCGGGTCACGCGGAGGCGCCGAGAACCAGAAGAAGGCGGCGCCGCCCAGGGCGGCTCCCGCAACGATGAAGCTCGCGGTCGCGACGTCGGCCTGCACGTAAGCGCGCGACTGCGCGTCGTGTCCCGCGGCCGTACAGAGATTGCCCGAGCATTCGGCCCCGTCGAACGTCGACTTGGCGACGAGCCCGAGCACGGAGCCCGCGGCAATGGCGCCGACGCCCAACGCCCCGAGGGCGATGGCGACGGCGCGCTGTCCGCCGCCGCGGTCCGCGGAGGCGCGACGCGGAGGCTCGGGAGGAGGGGCGGCGAGGGTCGGCGCGACGACCGCCTCCGGCTCGAGGTCCGGGACCTCGATGACGGGCGCGTGCTCTCCGTCGGCCTCGAAGCGCGCGGACCACTCCTTCTTGCCCGGGGCGCTCACGCGGACTTCGTGCGTCCCCGGATCGACGGGCACGGGCTGCTCGAGCATCGCGAGCGCCATGGGCGCGCCGTCGATCTGGACCTCGAGCGCCTTCGCATCCGACGAGCGCGCCACATGGACCGCGACCCAGCCGACGGCCGGCGCGAGGCGCGCCGCTCGGGTGCGGGCCGCGTCCTCCCACTCCGTCTTTCCGTGTTCGTGCGCGTTGGCCGCGGCGGCGCGGTATTCGCGCCACGCGGCGGCGAGCTTGCCGGTCTTCTCGTAGCAAAAAGCGAGGTTGAGCATCGTCCCGGCGCCCGGATCGAGCGCCTCGCTGTCCGCGAACTTCGCCGCGGCTTCGGCGTACCGGCCGGCCTCCATGGCTCCCCGCCCCTCGTTGAAGAGGACGAGGGCGCGCGCATCGGAGGCGGCCTGCGCGTCGTCGTCCGCGCGTGCGGCGCGCGCAGCGGCGAGCGACGTCGCCGCGAGAAACGTTGCGAGGACGGCGGCTTTGAGTCGCATGATTTCGCTCTATTTCGGGACGTTCGGAGGCGTCCAGTCCTCGTCGAGCGGCCCGGAGTGCGCCCCGGACGGCGGCTTGGCGGGCGACGTCTCGGGCGACGGGGCCGGGCTCGACACCGGCGGCGCGTGGACCGTGGCCGATGCCGGCGAGGGGGTCCGCCGCGGAAGAGGCGGAGGCGCGGTGGCCTCGGCGTCGGGGTGGAGGAAGACGGTCTCCACGGGGATCGTGCGGATTTAGCGCGGTGGACGCGGTCTCGACGGCGCGGAGCTCGGCGGTGGGACGCGGCGCCTCGTGCGCGGGCATGGCGTCTTCATGCGACGGAGACGGAGCGCGCCTCGACGCCGCGAATCCGATCCCAACGACGATCACGCCGAACGTCGCGAAGCGGATCCACGACGGCACTCGCTTCGAGACGGGCGCCGGGGCCACGGCGCGTCCCGAGACCAGCGTCCGGTCGGGGTGAGGCTCGAACCCCCGCGGGCCGGGCGGCATCGACGGCTGCCCGAGGGCCGTCGGCTCCCGGAGCTCCTGCCGCGGCGGAGCCTGCGTGATGCGGCGCAGGTAGGCGCTCGCGTGGCTCGAGCCGAAGCTCCGGAGCGCCATCGCCGAATCGCTGACGGTCGCGAACCGCTCCTTGCGATCGCGCTGGAGGCACTTGAGGATCACGTCGACCAGCCCGGCCGGCACGTGCGCGAGCGAGTCGCGGAGGCGGCCCGGCGGATCGGCCAGGATGACCGAGTAGACCTGCGCGACGGAGCCTCCCGCGAAGGGCACCTTGCCGACGACGAGCTCGTAGAGCGTGACGCCGAGCGACCAGACGTCCGTGCGGACGTCCACGTCGCGCGCCGACTCCATCTGCTCGGGCGACATGTGCTCGGGCGAGCCCATGACCATGCGGTCTTCGGTGACGGGAGGCCGGGCGAGCCACTCCGTCGGCGGGATGGTGGACGGCACCCCTTCGATGACCTTCGAGATGCCGAAATCGAGGACCTTGAGCGTCGTGACGACGCCGTCCCGCTGAACCGCGAAGAGGTTCGGCGGCTTGATGTCGCGATGAATGATGTCGAGCGCGTGGGCCTCCTGGACCGCGTCGCACGCCTGCAGGATGAAGTCGGTCGCTTGCTCCGCGTCGAGGGGGCCCCGGGTCGCGAGCCACTTGGACAGGTCGCAGCCCTCGAGGAGCTCCATGACGATGAACGGGGCGCCCGACGGGAGGACGCCGACGTCGAGCACCTGGACGACGTGATCGCTCCGGATGCGCGCCGTGGCCCGCGCTTCCTGGAACAAGCGCCCGATGGCTGCCGGTTCGCGCTGGGCGAGGGGAGGCAGGTATTTCGATCGCGACGGGACGATCGAGGAGCTCGTGGTGGGCTTCCACCACCACCCCCATGCCTCCTCGCCCAATCTCCTTGCCGACCCGATACTTGCCGGCGATGAAGTCGCCTTCTCGCACGCCGCGGGCGACCTTACGCACG
This sequence comes from uncultured delta proteobacterium, assembly GCA_963797395.1. Lineage (GTDB taxonomy): Bacteria > Myxococcota_A > Polyangia > Polyangiales > Polyangiaceae > Palsa-1150. Next base: position 49,479 of record CAWCPA010000003.1, on the reverse strand, counting down.
GGTGCGCCCTCGACGCAACGGACCCAGCCGCCGAGGTCCTCGGCGCCACGGCCGGGCGTGGCGGCCGAGCGGATTGGACATGACGTCGCGCCGATCATGCGAAGGCCCCGGCGACCTCTCTACCGGGTCCTAGAAAGATGCCCATTGCACGGCATTTCAAGGCATAATTGAGAGCTTTCGCGCGGCCTGACGAAAGGCCGACCTTCCGGGGGGAACGCGCTTGCCGTGAAGTCGGGCATACCCGACCGTGCGGGGAACGCGCTTGCGGCGCGGCCGTGCATGGCCCGACCTTCCGGGGAACGCGCTCGCCGCGAAGTCGTGCATGGCCGCCCGTCCGGGGAACGCGCTTGCCGCGAAGTCGTGCATGGCCGACCTTCCGGGGAACGCGCTTGCCGCGAAGTCGGGTATGGCCGCCCGTCCGGGGAACGCGCTTGCCGCGAAGTCGTGTATGGCCGCCCGTCCGGGGAACGCCTTCGCCGCGAAGTCGGGTATGGCCGCCCGTCCGGGGAACGCCTTCGCCGCGAGGTCGCGAACTCCTCGGTCGCGAGTCAACGCGCGTGACTCAGGCACAGCCCCTTTCCCGCGATGCTGAGCACCCTGGCCCTCCCGCCAACACACCCGGCGCACGTCATGCATCGTCTCGGCCCTGCCGTGGTTGGCTCGACGTCATGGGCTTTCCCGGAGGAAGCCCTCGCGCGCGACCTCCTGGAGGCCGTGCCGGAGGCGATCCTCGTATCGAACGCGGGTAAGCGCGTCGTCTTCGCGAATGCCAAGGCCGAGGCGCTCTTCGGGGCGTGCGCGGGGGAGCTCGTGGGGAGAAAGCTCGACGAGATTGTGTCCCCGGGACCCTGGGCCGTCGGCCATCCCAGGAGCGGCGTCGAGTTCCCCCTCGAGGTCCGCGAGAGCGAGCTCCGGACGGCTGGCGATACGCTCTGCGTCCTGGTCGTGCGCGACGCGACCGCGCAGCTCGAGGCGACCCGTGCGCTGCGCGAGACCGAGGAGCGCTTTCGCCTCGCCTTCGAAGACGCGCCCCACGGGATGGCCCTCATGGGGCTGTCGGGGCGCTTCGAGCGGGTCAACCGCGCGTTCTGCCGGCTCGTCGGCTACTCGGCCGAAGAGCTCGCGAAGCTCGATTTCGCCGCCATCACGCACCCCGACGACCTGGCGGAGGACACGCAGCTCGCCGAGAAGCTGATCCGCGGCGAGATCCTGAGCTACGAGCTCGAGAAGCGCTACATCCGAAAAGACGGCCGCGTGGTCGTCGTGGTCCTCGGCATCTCGCTCCTCCGCGACCGCGACGGCCGACCGCTCTCCTGCATCGGGCAGGCGATCGATGTGACGGAGCGCAAGCGCGCCGAGGCCGAGGTCGGCCGGCTCGACACGAAGTACCGCATGCTCTTCGACGAGGCGGCGGACGGGATCCTCATCACCGATCTCGACGGCCACTACACGGACGTGAATCCCGCCGCGTGCCGCCTCCTGGGCTATCCGCGCGAGGAGCTGCTCGGGATGGGGATCCGCGACGTGATCCCGCAGGCCGACTGGGGGCGCCTCGAAAACGATCGCGATCACATGCTCGTGGGGGAGACCGTCGTCTCGGAGTGGCAGGTGTGCCGCAAGGACGGCGTGTGGCTCGCGGTGGAGGTCAGCGCCCGCATTCTCGACGACGGGCGCTGGCAGGCGCAGATGCGCGACGTCAGCGAGCGGCACCGGGCCGCGGAGGCGCTCCGCCGGAGCGAGGCGACGCTGGCGCGCGCGCAGCGGGTGGCGGGGCTCGGCATCTGGGACTGGAACGTGTTGACCGACGAGGTCACGCGCTCGGCGGAGCTCTTCGTCGTCTTCGGCCGCAAACCGGACGAGAACTTCAAGGGCCGCGGGCAAATGCGACCGCAGATCCCGCCGGACGACGGGGCCAGGCTCGAGCTCCTCATCCAGCGCGCGCTCCGCGAGAACAAGCCGTACGTCCTCGAGCACCGCGTGATCCGCCCCGACGGCACGGTGCGCGTCGTCGTCCACCAGGGGGAACCCATCTTCGAGAACGGCCGCGCGGTGCGCATCGTGGGCACGGTGCTCGACATCACCGATCGCAAGAGGGCCGAGGAAGAGCGCGAGCAGACGCTCCTGCGCCTCCAGACGATCCTCGAGGAGATCCCCGTGGGCACGCTCGTCATCTCGCCCTCGGGCGACCGGGTCGAGCCGAACAGCCGCGCGCTGCGGTGGATTGGGTGGCGGCCCGAGCGCCTCGCCGAATACCGGGAGGTCGTGTTCTCCGCGGACGGCAAGCGCCTCGCGGCCGACGAGCTGCCGGGGGCGAGCGCGCTCCGCGGCGAGGGCCGCGACTGGACCGAGTACCTGCTGCGGACGGCGGGCGCGTCGATGATCCCGGTCGTCGCGGCGGAGGCGCCGATTGTCGGTACGAGCGGCGGCGTGCAGGGCGCGGTCGTCTCGTTCCAGGACATCACGCCGGTGAAGGAGCTCGAGCGGCTGCGGGCCGAGTGGGGCTCGATCGTGGCGCACGACCTTCGCCAGCCGCTGAACGTGCTCGGCCTGCGGGTCGACTTCCTCCTGCGGCAGCTCGGCCAGGACGCGGCCGCGCGAAAGTCGCTCGAGCAGATGCGGCGCAGCGTGCGGCAGCTCGGTCGGATGGCGGGCGATTCGATGGACCTCTCGAGCCTCGAGGCGCACCGGCTGGAGCTCGTTCGCGAGCCGGTGGACGTCGCGGAGCTCGCGCGGGCGAGCGTCGAGCGGCTCCCCGAGGAGGACGGGCGCCCCGTCGGCGTGCACGTGCGGGGGTCGGTGCCGAAGTGCTCGGCGGATCCCGACCGGGTCGCGCAGGTGATGGACAACCTCCTGAGCAACGCGGTCAAGTACGGGACCCCGAACACGCCGATCACCGTCGAGGTGGGGCCGGCCGACGGGGGCGTGTCGGTGGCGGTGACGAACGAGGGGCCGGAGATTCCGCCGCAGGACGTGCCGCGGCTCTTCGCCCGCTTCGAGCGGGCGGACCGGAGGCGCAGCGCGGTGAAGGGCGTGGGTCTCGGGCTCTACATCACGCGCGGGCTGGTCGAGGCCCACGGCGGACGCATCGGCGTGGTCAGCCAGCCGGGCAAGACGACCTTCGAGTTCGTATTGCCCGCGGCGTAGGGAGCGAACCGAGATACGACTCGGGAGCATGCGTGCTTTGCCACCCATCGCCGCCGGCGCCCTGCTCGCCGCGCTCGCGTGGACCGCGGCCTGCGGTCACGAAGACGGCGGGACCGAGGACTGCTCGAACGGTACGTGCACGTGCCCGGGTCACGCGGCCTGCAACTTCTCGTGCGACGCCCCGCCTTGCCATGTGGAATGCGGCGAGGCCGCGTCGTGCACCGGCGTCTGCGCCAATGGCGAGTGCACCTGCGACGAGGGGGCGAGCTGCGCGTTCTCGTGCGGCGCGCCGCCTTGCCACGTGACCTGCGAAGGGGACAACCCGTCTTGCGCGGGCACGTGCGCGAACGGCACCTGCACGTGCGCGGCGGGGAGCAACTGCGACTTCGCGTGCGCGAGCGGCCCGTGCCACACGGTGTGCCCTCCCGGCGCCAGCTGCGTGGTGCGCTGCCCCAACCCGGGAGTCGCCGGGACGCAAGACTGCGACATCACCTCTTGCGGGGCCGGTACGCCGACCGTTTGCTCCGACGGTCTGACCCTGGCGTGCGGTGCGTCTTGCCCGACCGATTGAACTACAGGCACTTGCGCTTCCAGCGCTTGATGCCCGATTCGTCGTACTCGTAGGGCACGCTGCAGTCGTCGGGCGCGGCGTGCTCGGGGACGCGCGGGGCCGACACGGGCAGCGTGGGCGGGCTCGCGCAGGCGGTGGCAGGCGGGGGTGCGCTCACCGGCGCGCTGACGGCCGGCGGGGAGGCGGCGGCCAGGGGCGTGGGCGGGTCGATTGCCGACATCGTGGCGGCGTGGGCTGCCGGGACCTGCGGCGCGGTCGCGGGCGCGCGCTGCACGAGGAAGGCGGCCGCGCAGACGCCGAGGAGGGCGGCGCCGGCGAGGAGGCCCAGGGCGCTCCGTCGGCGCGGCGGGGGCTCGATCTCTGCGCGTGGAGGTCGCGTCCGCGAGGCGCTGGGGCGGCGCCCGCACGAACGCGGTCGGCGCGTCGGACGCCGGCAGGGGAGCGACGGCGCGCTCGAGGGCGTCGGCGAGCTCGGAGGCGCTCGCGAAACGGTCGCCCAGGTTCGGCGCGAACGCCCTGGCGAAGAACGCGTCGAGGCCGGCGGGAAGGGCCGCGTCGCGCTCGTGGATGGGGACGATCTTGCGGTCGCGGAGGTTCGCGAGCAGCTCGTCGCCGTGCACGCCGGGCACGGGCAGCTCGCCGGTGAGCGCCTCGTAGGCGACGGTGGCGAGCGCCCAGAGGTCGCAGCGGTGATCGAGCGGTTCCACGCCGTCGACGTGCTCGGGGCTCATGTAGCCGGGCGTGCCGAGCACGACGTGGGAGGCCGTAGCGAACGGGGACGACGCGTGGTCCGGGCCGAGGGCCCGGGCGATGCCGAAGTCGAGGAGCTTCACGCGGACCTCGCCCTCGACGCCCCGCGCCAGGAAGATGTTGGCGGGCTTGAGGTCGCGATGCACGACGCCCTCGGCGTGCGCGACCTCGAGCGCGCGCGCGACCTGCCGCACGTACGACGCCACTTCGCGGGGCTCGACGGGCCCGCGGCGCAGGAGGCGCGTCTCGAGCGACTGCCCCGAGAGGAGCTCCATCACGAGGTACGCGAGCGGCCCCTCTTCTCCGTGATTGGTGACCTGCACGATGTGCGGCGAGGCGCGCGAGAGCCGCGCGGCCACCTGGGCCTCGAAGCGAAAGCGCGCCGCCGCCTTGGCCGCGCCTTCGAGCTGCGCCAGCTCTTGATGGCGCGTGAGCAGCTTGATCGCGACCTCCTCGCCGAGGGTGCGGTGCACGGCCACCCAGACCTCGCCCATCGATCCTTCGCCGAGCTTGCGAAGGAGCTCGTACTTCCCGCCGACCAGCCGGCCGGGGACCGGCGGCAGCACGACCGTGACGGGGTGGACGTGCGGGGTCCCGGTCGACACCCATGGAGCCTTACGCACACCGGTCGAGGACGCAAGGCGACGCGCCCGGGGATTCGGGCCAGGCGACCTCGGCGGCACTTCGGGCCCGCGCTCGGCGCGCTCCGCGCGCTCAGCCCGGGACGATCTCGCCCTTCGTCGCGGCTGCGGCGGCGGCCGGAGCCTTCCAGCGCGCCCTCTGCGCGCCGCTCATGTCGATGATGCCCACCCGGTCGAGCCCCTTCATCAGGAGGTAGGCGGGATTGACCTCGAACGCTCGCACCGCGAAGCTCGGCGACTGGGAGAACTCGTGGTGGTCGTTCTGAAAGAGCTCGCCCATGGCGAGCACGTCGATCGGCAGCGTGTTGCGCGAGTGGTCGCTGCTCGCGAAGTTTCGATACCCGACCTTGTGGCCGGCCCAGTTGACGATGCTGCCGTGCACGGGCCCCATGAACCAGTGGAAGGGCAGGAGCACGAAGAGCCACGCGTGCGGCGCCCAGAGGACGTAGACGAGCGTGTACAGGCTGGCCCACGCGATCGAGAGCGACCAGCTCGAGGTCGAGTCGTCGAGGAGCGGCCACTCGGGGTACCCGCCCTCGAAGCGCGGCTCGACGGCGATGCGCCGGTGCTTGATGCCCTCGTACATGAACTTGGTGCGGAGCATCATCGCGAGCGCGTTCTTGCTCTGCACGGGCGAGTGCGGATCGCGCGGCGTGTCGCTGTACGCGTGATGCATCCGGTGCATCACCGCGTAGGCGCGCGGGCAGAGGTAGCTCGAGCCCTGGACCGCCCAGGTCATGAAGTGGAAGAACCGCTCCCAGCCTTTTTTCATCTCGAATTGCCGGTGGGCGCAATATCGATGAAGAAAAAAGCTCTGGAGGAAGACCGAAGCTTGCCAGTGGAAGACGAAGAAGAGGACGAACAACAGCGTGCGGCTCACGCGAAGTTCATAAGGCTCTGCCTATCGCGCGCGCGCCACGTTTCGGTCAGCGCCCCGGACCTTTGTCACGGTTTCGTCAGGGGACGCGACCCAGAGAGGCGCGAAGTTTCGCGCTCTCGCGCGCGCGTCACGCCGAACTCGCATGGATGTAGCGAGACCGCCCCCCTCGCATGGCGCGCCAAGCGCACGCGGGCGCGTCAGGGCCGAGGGGACGCGCCGCGGACCCTGGCGCTGAAGGGCCCGTCGGGATAGTCGCGCAAGAACTCGTTCGCCGCCGTGCGCGCTTCGCTCTCGCGCCCGAGCTTCGTGAGGGCCATCACGGCGATGTAGCGCTGCTCTTCGCGCATGTAGCCCGTGGGGTACCGCGCCTCGGCGCCGCGGGCGAGCGAGAGGGCGCGCTCGGGATTCGATGTCGAGCCAGCGGCTGGCGTTCGCGGTGTCCTCGATTTCGACCGCGTCGTCGGGCGCGGCGAGCTCCGGCGGCGCGGTGGCCACGGCAGGCGGATTCGGGGTCCGGGATTGCCGGCGCCAGGCGGGTCGGCAGCTCCACGAGCCGCGCGGCCAGCACCGTCGCCGAGGGCGCGCCGGCGGCGGCGTGCGACGAGAGTGCGTTGCCGCCGACCGCCGCCGCGGCGACGCTCGCGAGGATCGCCGGCACGAAGAACGCCGCGCCCATGCCCGCCACCTTGCCCGCCGGCAACCCGACCGCCCACGGCGGCAGCGAGGGGCCCGAGCGGAGCTGCTCGAGGAAGCGATTGAGCGCCGCGGCCGCGTCGAACGAAGGCGCGGGTTGCTTGCGGGCGAGATTGAGGAGCGCGTGCCCTGGCGTCGCCCCGAACAGGAACGCGCCGGCGGCGAGGGCCGGACGGAGCTCGGCGGGCGCACGCTCTGCCAGGCGCGCCTGCTCGCGCGCCTGCTGCTCGTCGAGGCAGGTGCGGAGGTCTTTCCGGGCGCGGTGAAGGCGCCAGTACACCTTGCCCAGCGGCGCGCGCATCGACGCAGCGATGTCCTTGCAGCTCTCGCCTTCGATCTCGGCGAGCACCAGGGTCGTGCGGAGCACCGGGTCGAGCCGATTGAGCGCGCCCTGGAGCTGCTCGAGCGACTGCTGCGCTTGAGACTTGCGGTCGCGGCGGCGGTGCCCGGCGGCGCAGCGCAGGGCGAGGCTCGCGAGGCAACCCTTGGGCGCCGCGGGCGCCGGCGAGCACCCGCCGTTGCGATGCACGACGAGGAAGACCTCCTGCACCGCGTCTTCGACCTCCGCGGGCGGGACACCCAGCTTGCTCAAGAGGCGCGCGACGAACGTGGCATAGCCGCGGAACAGCGCCGCGGTGTCGACTGCCTTGGCCGTCATCATTCCCTAAAACAATGCTGTTCCGACCGGTGGGCAAGAGCAAGGCGCCGGAGAGGTCGATCCCCCAGCCCTCTCCTACATTCCAGCTTAGGTGAGCCTCGTTGACCACCGCGAGCCAGGCCGGGCCAGCAGTGTCCGTCCGTCGCGGCAGGCGCTCGGCGTCAAGTTCCCGCGTGACATCCGCCCGCGGCAGCTCGAAGCCTTGGCGCTCGCTCGGCCGGCGGCGTCGGAGACCGGTCTCGTACCTGCTCGGCACGGTACCTTCCGGGCCATCCTCGGACTCCGGTGCCGGCGGTTCAGCGAGGCGTCACGAAGTCGATCGTGGGGAGCGGGAAGAGGAGGCTGATCCCCCGGTCGAGCAGGTGCGCGTACCGCCGCAGCATCGCATCGCGGAAGTGCCACGGAAGGACCATGAAGACGTGCGGGTTGCGCGCCAGCGCGTCGGCCTCGGACACGATGGGGATGCCCGTCCCCGGCGTGACGCAACCGAACTTGTCCTCGTTCACCTCGGCGATGCAGGGCAAGAGGTCGGGCCCGATCCCGCAATATTGAAGAAGGACGTTTCCTTTGGTCGAGGCGCCCATCCCGAGGACGGTCTTGCCCTGGGCCTTCAGCTTCTCGAGCGTCGAGCGAAGAGCCGTCTTGTGCTCCCTCACGAAGTCGACGAAGGGCCCGATGGCGCCGGCGTGCTCGGCCCCCTCGCGCTCGAGCATGGCGCGCACGGCGGGAGCGTGCTGCGGCCCCGTCGCCGGCGCTGACGCGACGGTGATCGCGAAGCTGCCGCCGTTCGTGTCGTTCAGCGACACGTCGACGATCGACAAGCCCACGCGCTCGGCCATCCATACGATCTGCTCGAGCGCGTAGTACTCGACGTGCTCGTGGCAGATCGTGTCGTACGACCGAGTCGCGAGCATGGACGGCAGATAGCTCTGCTCGAGGTGCCAGATGCCGTCGTCCGCGAGGATCTGGCGGACCTCTCGCATGAAGTCCATCGGCCGCTCGAGATCGTAGAACATCGAGATCGACGTGACGATCGTGGCTTTCTTGCCGCCAGACGCCTTCATGAACGACTCTGCGGAGAAGAAGTCGGCGACCTTCTTGATGTGCGGCTTGTAGTACTTACCGAACTTCGCAATCGTCGGGTCCATCCCGATGAGCGATGCCGTCTCGGGATAGAACGACAAGGTCGTGCCGTCGTTGCTGCCGATGTCGAGCACGACGTCGCCCGCCCCGACGGGCACCCGCTCGACGAGCGATCGCACCTTGTCGCGCAGGTGCGCGACCATCGACTGGTTCAGCGACGAACGGTACCCGTAGTTGGCCCCGTACATCTCGTTCGGCGGATAGCTGTGGCGGAGCTGGATCAAGCCGCACGCGCCAGGCGCGGAGCACCGGACGATCTCGAGCGGGCCGGTGGTGACCGGGCCCGCGCTCGGGCGCGGGAACACGCCTGTCAGGGCCTGCTCGCCGAGATCGAGGATGGACTCGAGCTCCGTGGAGCCACAGATGCGACACGAGCGAATCGCGTGGACCAAGGAGTTCATGCCGCAGTCGAAACCTTCTGAAACCCGGGCAGATAGCGCCTCATCATCCGGCGCAGATTACTTGAAGAGGGGGGTTTTGCAACGCCGGGCGGCGGGTCCGCCCGTCCCTAGCTTCGCTTCGGCGAGGCACCTTTGCGCGGCACGTGCGAGCAGCGGTCCAGCGGGGGATTGGGGGCTCGCCGCCCTCCGGGCCGGGCGTTGACGCATCGCAGAGCACGGTGGTAGCGTCGCGCGCACTCTCATGCGCGTTGTCCACGTTTGCCCCACGTTCTTCGATCCGCGCTCGGTCGTCGCGGGCGGCGAGCGGTACTCGTACGGGCTGGCGAAGGCGATGTCGCGCGTCACGCCAACCACCCTCGTTTCGTTCGGCGACAAGGCGTTCGAGGTGCGCGACGGCGACCTGCTCTTCCGCTGCTACGAGCGCTGGAAGTACGTGAAGGGTCAACGCTCGAACCCGTTCACGCCGATGTTCTTGAAGGACGTGCTGGCCGCGGACGTCGTGCACTGCCATCAATTCAAGACGGTTCCCTCGGACCTCGCCATCCTGGGCAGCCTGCTGGCGCGCAAGAAGTCCTTCGTGACCGACCTTTCGGGGAATGCCGCTTTCTCGCTCTCGTATCACATGCCCCTTTGGCGGGCGATAAAGGCATTTCTCCTCATATCGGACTTCAATCGCGGCCTCTGGAATCAGCTCTCGCTCCCCAAGAAGGTGATTTACGGCGGCGTCGAGACCGATCACTTCGTGCCCTCCGCGGCGCCTCGCACGAAGCGCATCCTCGCGGTCGGCCGCATCGTCTCTCACAAGGGGTTCCACACGCTCATCGAGGCGCTCGACCCCGACATGGAGCTCGACGTCGTAGGCCGGGTGCAAGACCAGGCGTACGCCGACAAGTTGCAGCGCGCGGCGTCTGGCAAGCAGGTTCGCTTTCACTTCGAGATGGACGACAAGGAGCTCCTGCCCGCGGTCCAGACCGCCGCGGTGGTAGCCATTCCCCCCGAGGTCGACGGCGGATACACGACGGCGCTGGAAGCCATGGCGTGCAAGACCCCCGTCGTCGGCACGAGGGTCGGGTCCCTGCCCGAGGTCGTCGCCGACGGAGAGACCGGCTTCCTCGTGCCGGTCGGGGACGCCGCGGCGCTCAAGGCGCGCCTGCGGCAGGTCCTAACCAATCCGGCGCTCGCGCGATTGCTGGGCGAGGCCGGGCTGAAGCGCGTCGAGGCGACCTTTACCTGGCCGCGCGTCGTCGAGCGCTGCCTGGAAGCCTACGCCGCATAGAGGTCGGCTCGCTGTCTAGTCTACACGGCGGTGCAGAATTGACCTCGCGGAGGGCCCCAGCGCCGTCTAGAGGCGGCTCGTCAGGGCAAACCCGCTTGTTTTCGCCGTTGCGAGAGCCTGCTGATTCGTCAGCCGCCGTGGCGTCCGATTGCCATCAGGTTGTTCGCGATGCCCGCCCAGAGGGCGCTACGCGCGACTCCGCTGTCGCCGCGGTAGCGTGTTCGATGCATCCCGAAGGTGTGCTTGAGGCGCGCGATGCGCGCCTCGCCGCCGGCCCGCCACGCCCTTGCTCGTCGAAATGGGCGGCTGCGTTCGCGCGCGAGCCATGCGGGTGACCGGTGACCCGGCTTGGGGACGGCGACGCATCGAACGCCCATCGTCTCGACGTCACGGACGTTGTCCAACGTGAAGAAGCCACGGTCGGTGGCGACGACTCGGGGCACGCGACCGAAGACCTGCCTGTGATGTTCCACTGAAGGGACGAGCAGCTTCGAGTCGTGCTCGGTCACGACCGCGATATCGGTGACGATGCCGCCTTCGGCCTCCTGCACCTTGACCATCTGCCCGAACTCCGTGGGCTTGTGCACCTTGCCGCGCCGCAAAATCTTGGTGGCCGGCTCGAACACGCTGACCAGCTTGGTCGCTGAGTCGGTGACGCCCTTGAAGATGCGCAGCTTGGTCTGAGCCACGACGCGTCGCCCAAGCAGGGTCATTCGCTGCATCGTGCGCACGCCGCGGCGTGCCCGTCCCGAAAGACTCTCCCATCGGCGCCGCGCGCGCTTCACCGTCTGCTCGGCTTGTCGGAGCACGCGCCGGGTTGTCGCGAGCAGGCCGCGGTAGGGCTTTCGCAACGCGGCCCGTTTGGCGTCCCGGCTGACGGGGCGTCGGGAGATATGCGTGATTCTCACGCTGGCGTCGACCGACGCTGCGCCGCACGTTGCGAAAGCCACGGGGCGCGGTCACCCCCTCGGACCGCGCACGCTCGACCTCACGACAAAGAACCTGGGTCACGTCTTCACAGAGACGCGAGTCGCTCGGATATCGGATTGGCGTCTCGACCACGGTCGTGTCGACGCGCATCTTCCTGCCGCGCGTCACGCGGCGCTTGGCGGCCAGCTGCACAACGCGGTCGAACAAGCCGCGAAGCGCATCGCCTTCGAGCAATTGCCCGAGCCGCACCATCGTCTTTGCGTCCGGCACTGTGCCACCGTCGATACGGCAGAAGTGCCGGTAGACGAGGTTGCCGGTGACTTCCCACTGCAGCTGCTCGTAGCTCCACCCCTTCAGGTGTTTGAGCACCAACATGCGGAGCGCCACTTCCGCCGGCGTCCCATAGCGTCCGCGACGACTGCTCTGCGCGAATCGCCCCCGCATCGCTTCGAGCACCCCATCCACGAGCGCGTCGTCATCGAGCAGCTCGTCGACGCGTCGCAGCTTCGGCTCCATGAGCTCCCGCGGGTCGGGAGCCCCGAAGAGAACGGCGTCCCAGAGTGATTGCTGCCCGTTGCGTCGGCGGATCATCCCCAGTTTTTGATCACGCCGCCCCTGTGCTCGTCCATGGAAATGCTCCCATTCCGGCGAGCTCCGCGGGGCCGTACTCCGGGGAAACGGCCGCAGGAACGCCTACTTCTGCACCGCCGTGTAGTCTATAGTCTAGTCGTCCCCTAGTCGTCCCCTAGTCGTCCCCTAGTCGTCCCCTAGTCGTCGAACAGCACCGGCACCGCCGCCGGGTTCGAGGGCGCGTGTGTGGCCGGGGCCTTGGGCCGCTCTGGCGGCGGGAAAGGTCGATCGTGTTCGACGGGCGCCGCGACGGGGCGCGCGTTCATCGCGACCCCGCCGCAGAGGGACGCGACGCTCGACGTGGCGATCGAGCCGTACTGGTTCTTCTCGTGCGGGAACGACTCGACGCGCGAGCGCACGAACGACTGGAGCGCCGCGACCTCGGACGGGTCGTGCCCCTGGCACAGCACGGAGACGATGTGCTCGGAGATGGCGGCCCGCGACCCGCTGCCGTCGTCGTGCGCGGCGAAGTCGGCGAGCCAGCGCTCGAACCGCGGCAGGAGCACGCGCGACCGCGACCAGCCTAGGCTCAGCCCCTTCGAGATCGTCTCCAGGTTCCAGAACGTGCGCGGGCTCTGATCGAGGAACGAATCGAGCTCCTGCGCGCCGATCGCGCTCCCGAGGAACGCTGGCAGGCGGCCCCACGGCACGGAGTCTTCGCGGGCGTCGTCGAGCTGCGTGAGCGCGTACAGCAGGGCGCCGCGGAGCGCCGGACGCGACTTCCACGCGGCGCGGACCCAGGCGACGTACCCGTTCGGGTCGAGGGGCAGGCCGGGCCGGCTGCCGCCCTGGTAGTACCTCGGGTTCCATCCGGGAAAATCGGCCAGCCCGCGGACGGCGTCGGCGGCCGACGCGTCGTCGAGCGCGTCGACGAAGCCGAGGGCGGCGGGCGTGCTCACGTGGAAGAGGAGGTTGAGCGCGAGCGTCTCGGTGACATGCGCGTTCTTGAGGCTCGCGGCGATCGAGGCGAAGCGCGCGGCCGCCCCGCTCTGGGCCGACACGAGCGAGTAGAGCGCGCCGTTGCACCCGCCCAGGGAGACGCGATTGCCCTCGCGGTTCGCGGGGCACACGACGCGGTCGATCACCGCGCGCATGTCGCCCTGCTGGCGGTCGTCGCCGTCGGCGGCGGCGAAGGCCTGGAGGGCGGGCGTCGCGAAGCGCACGACGTCGAAGCCCTGCAGGAGGACGAGCTGGGGGTCGCGGAACTCGTTGAAGAACGCCTCGGCGATGGCGCGCCGGTCGGTGGGCTCGAACTCCGCGGCGCGGGCGTTCGCCCAGCGCACGTAGAGGTCGTGCGCCGAGGCCCACGCGGCGGGATTGGCGCTGTCGTGGAGCTGCCAGAGGTTCGAGGCGAACTGCGCGAGGCGGTGGCGGAGCTCGACGCGGAGGGCCGCGTCGGCGATGGGGTCGTAGAGGCGGAGCAGGCGCGTGAGCCGCAGGAGATGGTCGGCGGTGCGCTCCTTCTCGCCGCCCGGCACGCGGCCATGGGAGCCGGCGAGGTACTGGTAGTACGCGCGCTGCTCGGCGGGCGGGACGCTCTCGGGCTCGCGGTCGGCGAAGCGCGCCGTGGTCGCGGCGTCGAACGCGTCGGTGATCGCCTCTTGCAGGTCGCCCGGCTCGAGGAGCTCGTCGCTCTTGGGCGGCACGTGGAAGGTGAGGACGCCGCTCGCCGGGTCGAACGACGGGGCCGGCGCCTCGGCAGAGGGCCAGTAGGCGAGCAAGATTGTCTTGAGGAGGGGGCTCACGTAGGCGACGGCGTCGGCCTTGCGCTCGCGGCTGTAGCGGAGCCCGTCGACCGTGGCCTCCATCGCGGAGACGAGCGACTCCTGGAGGCGGATGCCGGGTCGCGCGGCGAGGCCCGCGTCGATCTGGAAGGTGAGGGCGTGCCCGATGAGCGCGGCGATGGCGGCGCTGGCGGCCGCGGTGCGCGGGTCGTGCGGATCGATCGGGCCGCTCGACGAAGAGGCGCCGCTGGGCGACGCCACCACCATCACGCCCACGTCGACGTGCTGCTCGACGTGGACCGCGCTGCTCGACGACGCGCACCCCGCCGCCGCGAGCGCCCCCAGGGGCCAGAAGAGCCTTCGCCACACCATCATCGGACTACGACCCTCCGATCACGAGCCTGCGATCCTCCCCGCCGGGGCCGAGGCTCCACACGCGGCCCGTGACGGTGCGGGCGAAGACGCGGCCCTCGTTCGAGACGGCGATGCCGTCGATCGCGCTCGCCTCGCCCTCGAGCGCGACGTCCCACGCCCGCTGGCCCGTGGACAGATCGAAGGCTGCCACGCGCACCTCGCGAGGCGCCTCGCGACCGTAGGGCACGAACACGCGCCCGTGCCGCACGGCCGCGCGCGGGCGATCGGCCCAGCGCACGGCGGCCTGTCCCGGCGCGGCGATTGACGCGCGCCACAGGACCTTGCCGCTGGCCACCACGGCGACCACGGCGTCGCCGCCGGTGCGCGCGTCGCCGAGCAGGACGCGCGCCACGCCGATCACGGGCACGAGGGTCAGCCGCACCGCGAGGTTCGCCGAGGCCAGCGCGGCGGGGGAGCCCGCGGCGCGCTCGGCCGCGGGGCCCGAGGCCACGGTGAAGTTCGGGCCGTCGTCGCTCGAAGTGTACGCGTGGCCGCACGGCTCGGTCGACGCGGGATCCACGCGCACTCCGGTGAGCGCGACGAAGCGCACGAGCGCGCCGCCGTCCGGCGCGCGCCAGCCGATCTCGCCGGGGCTGGCGCACAGCTCTCCGACCGGTCCTCCGGGGTCCTGCGTCCACAGCTCGTGGCCGGTCTTCGCGTCGAGCGCCAGCCACACGTCGCCCCCGGCGCCCGAGCGCAGCACGAGGAGCGTCGTGTCGACGAGGGCGCGCCGGGTGTCGTCGCCCTCTTCTGGCTCGCCGCGCCAGAGCACGTGGCCGTCGGCGCCGCTCACCGCGCCGAGCCACGGGGGCCGGACAGGGGAGCCGGGCGGCGGATTGAAGACGCCGAGGACGTCGGGCGTGCCGTCGTCGTCGGCGTCCAGGAGGAAGAAGCCCGCGCGAACGCCGGCCGGCGTGTCGGGCCCTCCGCCCGTGGGGTTCGCCGTCGGATTGCTTGCGGTCTGGGCGCGCGGGGTCTCGACGGCGGCGGCCTTGGCCTCGCCGCGCAGGCTCTTCGAGAAGCGCCACGCCTCGTGGACGAAGAGGACCGCGACGCCGCCGGCCCCGAGGCTGAGGACGATGCCCACGAGCCACGCGGTCGCGCCCGAGCGGCGCGGCGGCTGCGAGGCGACGGGCATCGAGGGGCGGTTCGTCGAGGTGATCCCGGGCTCCGTGCGGATGGAGGCGGGCTGGCTGACGAGAGGCGGGCGCGCGTCGACGGTCGCGCCCCCGGGCGCGGCCGCGACCGTCGGGTTTGCGGGGACGCCGGAGAGCCGCGCGATGCGCCTGGCGGAGATGGCCTCGTCGGGCGCGTACACCACGAGGGCGCCCGCGAGCTCGCCCACGCTCTGCACGCGGACCGTGCGCTCGCGCTCGAGGCAGCGGTGGATCACCGGCGGCGAGCGCCTCGGGCACGTCGGGCCGCCGCTCGCGGAGGGGCGGGGCAGGCTCGGACACGATCTTGGCGAGCGTCGCGCCGAGGGTCTCGCCGAGGAAGGGCGAGCGGCCGGTGAGGAGCTCGTAGAGGATGACGCCGAGCGACCAGACGTCGCTGCGGGCGTCGACGTCCTTCGCGCTCTTCACCTGCTCGGGGGACATGTACCCGGGGGAGCCCATGAGGGATCCGTCGGCGGTGAGGCTCTGCGCGTCGACGCCGGTCGCGGGCGCCTTCGAGATGCCGAAGTCGAGCACCTTCACGAGCACCGAGTCGTCCATGCGGCGCGTGGCGAAGAGGTTCGCGGGCTTGAGGTCGCGGTGCACGATGCCGAGCGCGTGCGCCTCGGCGACCGCCTCGCACGCCTGGAGGACGAGGCCCGCGACCGCGGGCACCGGCATCGGCCCTTCGCGGCGGAGGACCTCGGAGAGGTCCATGCCGACGAGGTACTCCATGACGATGTACGGCGCGCCGTTCTCGAGCGCGCCCACGTCGAGGACGCGCGCGACGTGCTCGCTCGTGAGCGCGACCGCGGCCCGCGCCTCGCGGAGGAAGCGATGAACGGAGAGCGGATCGTGCGTCGCCGCCTCGCGCATGAACTTGATCGCGACCTGCTGGCCGAGCTGCGCGTGGCGCGCGGCGACGACGACGCCCATGCCGCCGACGCCGAGCACGCGCTCGACCACGTACTTCCCCGCGACCACGTCGCCCTCGGCGGGCACGTCCGGTGGGCGCGGGCCCCCCGGGAAGTTGGTGTTCAACGCGCCCGCGGCCTCCCTGACGGAGGTCGTAGCGCTCCGGCGGAGGGCATCAAGCGTTTCGGAAAACCGAATTGCCATTTCCCGAATTGCCTTGACGGCGGGGCTCGGCGGCGCTCGCGCTGTCCCTCGTCTTCGTGGGGGGCCGCCGCCGCGGGGCGCTCGCGCAGGCAACGAACCGGAAACCTCCGATCCACAGGGGCCGGGGCAGGATGCGCCCCCGAACGGAGGTGGTGCATGAGCGGTCTCGGTGGTCTCAACAAATCGCCCGCAGGCGTGGTGCTCGGGATGGTGCAGCTCCAGCTCCCCACGGTGACGACGCCCGCGGAGCTCGCCGCCCAGGCCGCGCGCATCGTCGCGATGGTCGGCAAAGCGCGGCGGAACATGGCGGGGATGGACCTCGTGGTGTTCCCCGAATACTCGCTGCACGGGCTCTCGATGAGCACCGACCCGGCGCTCATGTGCCGCCTCGACGGGCCCGAGGTGGCCGCGTTCAGCCGCGCGTGCCGGGAGAACGCGATCTGGGGGTGCTTCTCGATCATGGAAGCGAACCCGCGCGGCAACCCGTACAATACGGGCATCGTCCTCGATGACCACGGGGACCTGCGGCTCTACTACCGCAAGCTGCACCCGTGGGTGCCGGTCGAGCCGTGGGAGCCCGGGGACGTGGGCATTCCGGTCTGCACGGGGCCGAACGGCAGCCGCATCGCGCTCATCATCTGCCACGACGGGATGTTCCCGGAGATGGCGCGCGAGTGCGCGTACAAAGGCGCGGAGATCATCCTTCGTACGGCGGGCTACACCGCGCCCATTCGCCATGCGTGGCGCGTGACCAACCAGGCCAACGCGTTCTCCAACCTCGCGATCACGGCGTCGGTGTGCCTCTGCGGGTCCGACGGGACGTTCGACTCGATGGGCGAGGGGATGATCGTGAACTTCGACGGGACCGACATCGCGACCGGCGGCGGGAGGCCCGACGAGATCGTCACCGCCGAGGTGCGGCCCGACCTGGTGCGCGAGGCGCGTCGGGGCTGGGGCGTGGAGAACAACATCTACCAGCTCGCGCACCGCGGGTACGTCGCGGTGAAGGGCGGCGCGGGCGACTGCCCGTACACGTACATGCAGGACCTCGTGGCGGGGCGCTACCGGCTGCCCTGGGAGGACCAGGTGGTCCACGTGGACGGCACGTCGTGCGGCTTCCCCCCGCCGGAGCGCGTCTATGCCGGCGTCGAAAGCGCGCGCTCCGAGCCGCCGCCCCCCGCCTCCGCCCGCACTTCGCGCAGCGCGCCGGGCGCGGTGCGCGAAGAGGCGGGGGAGTAGAGACCCGGCATCAGTTGCCGGCCAGCGTCTGCGGGGCGAGGGCCTCGGGGAGCGCAGCCTGCACGGTGTGCTGGCTGTGCACCGAGTCGCGGATCTGGTCGAGGCGGTCGGGCGACCGCATGCGGAGCCACGCGACGCGCGCGCCGCCGACGAGGAGATACGCGCCGAAGATGTACGGGAAGTAGCGCACCGGCGGATCCGGCACCGGGTACACGCTGCCGACCGCGGGGATGAGCATGAGGACGAGCGCCGCGGCGCAGATCGCGATGTCCTTGCCCTTGAGCTCACCGCGCTTCTTGATGAACACGGGCGCGGCGATGGTGATGAGGAAGTACGCGCCGAGGAAGCCGAAGGCGCCCATGGTGCCGGCGTCGTTGAACTCGTCGAGCACCTCGAGGCCGATGGCGTACTTGCAGAGGACGACGACGACGAACATGACCACAGCCATGACGCCGAGCGCGACGTGCGGAGTGCCGTGGACCTCGTGGGCGACGCCCGTGGAGCGGTGGAAGAACTGGTGGCGGCCCATCGCGTACATCACGCGGGCGCCGGCGTTCATGCACGACGACGCGAGCGCGAAGAAGCTGAACATCGCGCCGGCCGAGAGGAGCGGGGAGAGGAACGAGACGCCGTAGGTGTCGGCGAGGACGTTGAGGGGCGCGTCGATCTTGTCGAGCGAGTCCTTGTAGCCGTGCGTTCCGAGGACCTCGCAGTAGCTGACGAAGATGAAGAACGCACCCGTGAGGAGCAAGCTCCAGATGATGGAGCGCGGGATCGTCTTGAGCGGGTTCACCGCCTCCTCGCCGAAGGCCGTGGAGCTCTCGAAGCCGACCAGGCTGAAGATGGCCACGACGACGCCGAGGCCCAGGTTGGAGAGGGAGAGGTCGCCGAAGCTGAACTGCGCCGGGTCGGGCGCCGGGTGGTGCCCGAGGACGACGAGGCACAGCATCATGATGAAGAAGCAGGAGAACGCCTCGAGCCCGAGCATGACGAGCGTGGAGATCTTGATGTCCTTGAAGGCGAGCACGAAGCTCGTCCCGAGGCAGACCGCGAAGAGGACGACTGGCGGCATGCTGATGTGCGCCATGTCGAGGAGCTTCTGGGCGAAGATGGTGAAGCCCGTGGTGCCCGCCAGGCCGATGAAGAGATACGCCCAGACGAGGCACCACCCCGTGATGGCGCCGCCGCCGAAGCCGAGGCCGGCCATCGCGTAGCTGTACATCGACCCCGAGTCGGTGGTGCGCTTGGCGAACTGGTTCAGGTTGAACGCGACGAAGAGGAGCATCAGCGTGCCGACCGCGTACGACAGCCAGCTGACGTTTCCCGTGTTCGAGAACATGAGCGGGACGATGAGCGCCGCCGTCATGGTCGGCGAGATGAGCGCGATGTTCTGCGCTAGGAGCTCTGTGAAGTTCAGGCAGTTCGGCCTGAGCCTGGGTTCTGCACTCTCGATGTTCATGGCCGGTCTCCTTGTGCCGTGGGTACCCCCGTCTCGAAACTTCGAAATCGCTCAGACGGAGAGCGTGTCGCCGACGCGCAGGCGCTTGCCGCGCTCGCTCGGCGGAATCGACGTGTTCACCGCAAATCGATAGAAGTGATTGAAGCGACGCGCGTCGGACCACGCGGGGAGATGCTCCTTTCGCATCTCCGAGAAGCTCTTCTGGAAGCCTCGCTGCACCTCGCCCGTCACCGGATCGCGGGTCGGCACGACGCAGCGCTGGCAGGGGTTGTGGCCGAGGAAGTCCACGTCTCCGATGCGGAAGGGCTTGCGCTCGCCCGGCGCGCCGAAGAGCGCGTCCTCGCAGAACGGGGGGCCGCCGACGATCTCGACGTTCGTGCGGAAGCGGCGGCGCACGTTCTCGAGCGGGAGCTCCGCGTACCGGTCCTGGACGAAGCGGAGGCTGGCCTCGCTGACGATCGTCGGGCCGAAGGCCTCGGGGTCGTCGGGAAAGCCCTTGTTGGGTTCGTGCTTGAGCACGACGGGGAATCCGAAGAAGCCCCCGAGCCAGCGCTCGAGCGGCGCGACGTCGTCGAGCGCGAAGCGCGCAGGCGCCGACTCGCCCTCCGGTCGCAGCTCGACCTCGGAGATCGTCGGGTCGAACTGGCTGCGCAGCTTGTGGACCTGCGCGGTGCGCTTGCCGTTCACGAATTTCCCTTCGAGATCGAAGATGGCCCAGGCTCGATCGTGCTCGAGGATGCCCCCGGCCGTGACCTCGGCTTCGGTGCGCAGCACCGGGTCGAGGGACTTGATGGGGTGAATTTCGATCCGGCTCACGTGGATATGACCGCCGTTCAATGCACCGCGGACACTACCGAAATGGATCCACCTCCGTTAGAGCCAGACCCGTTTTCTCATTTGGAGCCAGATGGACCCGGGCGATCGTGCGGGGGAGATTCTTCGGAAACAATGCCGATGCCTTCTCGCAATCCGCGCCGCTCATGCTCAAGATCGCAGCGGGCCCGCGCGCCAGGCGGCCTCGCCCGCGACCCACGATGTCGGCCAACGTCCCCCCGCAGCTCCCGCTCACCATCCGCAGGCACGGCCACGCGCCGCTGCAAACGCAGATCGCGGAGCAGATCCGCGAGCTCGTGGCGAAGGGCATCCTGCCGCCCGCGACGCGCGTCCCCTCGACGCGCGCGCTGTCGGAGCAGCTCGCCGTCTCGCGAAACACGGTGAGCCTCGCGTACGATCTGCTCATCGGCGAGGGCATCCTCGAGGTCGAGTCTTCGGCCGGGACGACCGTCAGCCGGCGCTTGCCGGCGGCGTTCCTCCGCGTGACCACGACCTCCCAGGGCCCCGAGCGGGACGCGATGCCCGCTCCCGCGCGGCAGCCCCCGTCCTTCCGCGGCACCGGGCCCAAGGTGTTCGATCGGCAGGCGGGCCGCCTCCCGTACGACTTCCGCATGGGCCAGCCGGATCCGGAGCTCTTCCCGCTGGCGGCGTGGCGCCGGCTCATCGTCGAGTCGGTGGGGCGCGCAGGCCCGGCGCTCGTGCGATACGGCAATCCAGCGGGGCTACGCGAGCTCCGCGCGGCGATCGCGGCGCACCTGCGGCTCGCGCGCGGCATCTGCTGCGAGCCGGACCAGGTCGTCATCGTGGCGGGCTGCCAGGAAGGCCTCAACCTCGTGGGGCGCGTCCTCGTGACGCGCGGGGCCCACGCGGTCGTCGAGAACCCCTGCTACGAGGGCGCGGCGCTCGTGCTCGCCAGCTACGGCGCGCGGCTCGTCGCGGCCCCGGTGGACGACGACGGCCTGTGCGTGGACCGGCTCCCCAGCCAGGCGGCCATCGCGTACGTCACGCCGTCGCACCAGTTCCCGCTCGGGCCGACGCTCTCGTTCGCGCGGCGCCTCGCGCTCCTCGACTGGGCCGCGCGCTCGGGCGCGTACGTCGTCGAGGACGACTACGACAGCGACTTCCGGTACGAGGGCTCGCCGCTCGTCGCGCTCTACGCGCTCGACCGCGCGAACACGACCATCTATCTGGGCACCTTCTCCAAGTCGATCGGCGCCGGGCTGCGGCTCGGGTACGTCGTGTTCCCGCCGGCGCTCGTGCCTGCGGCGGTGGGCGCGAAGGCGCTCCTCGACAACGGCCACCCGTGGCTCGAGCAGGCCGCGGCCGCCGAGTTCCTCTCGAGCGGCGGCTTCGAGCGGCACCTGCACCGCACCCGGCGGCAGTACTTGATGCGCCGCGACTGCTTGCTCTACGAGCTCCGGCGCCGCTTCGGCCCGTGCCGCGTCGACGGCGTGGAGGGCGGGATGCACGTGGCCTGGCACCTGCCCCAGGGGTCGCCCTCCGCGCGTCACCTGCAGCGCCGGCTCGCCGAGGACGGCGTCGGCGTGTACTCGCTCGGCGAGGCGCCGGTGCACATGCTCGAGCCGATCCCGGCGAGCGACTCCATTCTGCTCCTCGGCTACCCGTGCCTCTCCGAGGAGCGCATTCGCGTCGCCGTCGAGCGCATCGCCCGCGCGATCGAGCGGACCCCGCGCCTGTCGGTGGCGGCGCGGGGCGACTGAGCGCTCAGACGACCGCGCGGAGCACGTCGCCGGTGTAGATGGCGTTCGGGACCACCTCGCACTCGGCCCAGCACCCCGGGCAGCGGTCGACCCAGCCGCGCGACGCGTGCGCCGAGGGCGAACCCCACAGCTCTTCGAAGGACTGCTCCACGAGGCTGCCGACGGTCTCGGTGTTGAACTGGCACACCGGGACGCGCCCGTCGGGGAGGATGCGGATGTGGCTGCGCAGGGCCACGCAGGGCGGCCTGGGCTGCGGATCGTGCTCTCCGGCGAGGCGGGCGCGGAGGCCTTCGAGGTAGTACCGCTTGCCGACGCGCGTGGCCGGGTCGCGCATGCGATTGGCGCTCGCGAGCTCGCAATCGACGAAGCCGAGGACGTCGGCGCCCAGCAGGTCGGGGTGCAGCGGGTAGCCCTGCGGGACGATGAGGTGCTCGGCCTTCTTGCCGCGCAGCTTGATCGCGTACATCGACGACTCGGCGTAGGCGAGCACCGAGTGGACGTCGACGCCGAGCGCGCCCATGCGCTCCTCGATGCGCGCGTGGTCGGCGAGCGACTCGGGCGAGATGACCGTATGGTTCACGCTGACGCTGAGGCCCCGGCGCTCGCGCAGGGCCGCGAGGCGCTCGACCGTCTCGACCGCGAGGTCGAAGGTCACGTCGGGGCCGCGGCTGGCGTCGTGGACCTCGTTCATCCCGTCGAGCGAGACCATCACGTGCAGCCGGTACGGCGTGTCGAACGCCTCGGCGAACGCCGCCACGCGATCGGGAAACGAGCCGTTGGTCGTGATGTGCAGGACCATCGGCTGCGAGCGCCTCGCGACGACCTCGGCGATGCCCTCGAAATCGTCGCGCAGGAACGGCTCGCCGCCCGTCAGCCGCACGACGTCGAGCCGGCCGAGCTTCTGGAACACCTGGTCGACCTGCGTGACGGTCATCTCCGGGCCGGGCTTCATTCGCCACGAGTCGCACATGCCGCAGCGGGCGTTGCACCGGTAGGAGACGAGGTACGTGCACCACCCGGGGCGCGGGACGCGCCCCGTGCGGTTCTGGGCGACGGCCAGCGCCAGCCGGACCGGCCTCACGCGAGGCTCACCGTCTTGAGCGACCCGCGCGGGCTGCGGCGGGGCGCCAGCTCGGCCGCGAACCGAAGGAGCGCCGCGGCCGCGTCCTGGGTGCCGTCGCGCGCGAAGCGGCGGGCGCTCGCCCGGTACTCCGGCACGTCGGCGAGGAAGCGGCGGATGACGTCGGTCGAGAGGTTCTCGTGCTCGACCGCCCGCCCGAAGCCCATCGCCTCGACGGCGCGCGCGTTGGTGCGCTGCTCGACCGTGTTCTCGGGCACCACGAGCATCGGCTTCTCGAGGTGGAGCGCCTCGGCCACGAGCTGGTTGCCGGCGGTGCTGAAGATGCCAATCGACCGGGCCATGTCTTCCACGAAGCCCTGGGGGGACGGGGCGCGGAACGACAGGCGTCCCTCGTCGCCGCGGCGCTCGGTGCCGTACACGATGACCGGCATCTTGAGGCCGTAGAGCGCCTCTTCCACGTGCGGCGTCATCTGCCGCTTGCCGTTGTTCAAGTACACGAGGAGGTGCTCGCCGGGCGCGGGCTTCGTCTTCCGCACTTCGTCGCGGACGAGCGCCGGCACGATCGTGACGCCCGAGCGGACCGGGGGCGCCTCGTAGAAGCTCGACACGACGATGCGCGCCGGGTTGCCGATGAGCGTGCGGTACATCGCGACGTCGCGCGCGGCGCAGAGCCGGTCGACGAACGGCAGGTCGAGCTGGCAGAAAGCCAGGACGCCGAAGTGGTCGAAGCTCACGCGCGGGATGCCGAGGCGCGCCGCGGCGTTGTGCACGAAGGGATCGCAGTCGCAGATGGCGACGTCCGGGCGGAAGTCGCGGAGCGCCCGCAGCACCCCGCTGAACGCCGGGCCCCCGAAGACCGCGTCCGCGACGGTCGGCCACTGCGTCTCCGCCGTGCGGATCGAGCAGCGCTTGCCCACATCGTTGTACTCGTACCGGAGGTTCGGCAGCCGGTAGACGGGGTAGCTGGGAGCGAGCGCGTGAAGCGCGTCGCCGCTCGACAGGATCATGACCTCGTGATGCCGCTCGAGAAGCGGCAAGACGCTGAGCGCGCGAGTCGCGTGCCCCTGGCCGTAGCCCAGGACTCCATACGCAATTCTCACTCTTCACCTCCCGGCAGCATTCGCCTGCAAGAACGACATACGCGTTCAGAACGGAGGTTCAGTGCAATTGCGATGAGTTTCTCGTGGCGGCGAGGAGACACCGGAGCATCAACGACGGGTCGATCCGGTGATCGCGGTCGAGCCCGAATGGCGCGAGCGCAGCGCCCGAGCAGGGCGACTCGGCGGCTCGCCCCTGAGAAGATCTCGTCGAGGACGAGCGGTTGGCGTATGTTTTGTTACGTTTGCGTGCCTTCGAGATGAGGATTCTGCAATTGCGCAGCAAGCTGATCGTGCTCGCCGCGGCGTCCACGCTCGGCCTGGGCTGGATGCACGGTCGGACGCCGGAAGCGTTTTCCGTGTCGAATCCGGTGCTTCGGGCGGCCTTGGGCCCGATTGTCGAGGAGCCCGCTCGGCCGAACCCCGGGCCGGGCGCGACGGTCGCCGTGAAGGTCGACGGAAGCAAGGCCAGCGGTCGCGTGGACGACCGCTTCCTCTCGGTCGCGCTCGACACGTCTCAGGTGCTCGGCGGGCGCTGGTGGGACCGGGCTGCGCAGGACGTGGCGCTCGGCCGCGGCGGAGAGCACGCGCGCCCCTTCGACTTCGATCGGCCGGGCCTGCGCACGCTCGCCGCGGCCCTCGCGCCCGCGTACCTGCGCGTCGGCGGCACCGAGGCCGACGTCGTCTACTACGACATGGGCGAGACCCCGCGCGCCGAGGCCCCGAAGCCCTACGAGCTCGTGCTCACGCGCGACCGGTGGGACGCGATGCAGTCCTTCGCGCACGACGCCGGCTATGACCTCGTCTTCACCGTCAACGCGGGCACGGGCCCGCGCGACGCGAGCGGCCGCTGGTCGCCCGACAACGCCCAGTCCCTCCTCGAGTACACGCGCGCCGCGGGCTACCGCGTCCCCGTCTGGGAGCTCGGCAACGAGGTCGACGCCTACTGGGCCACGCAGGGCCCCTTGCACCAGGTGAGCGCGCGCCAGTACGCCGACGACCTCGCGCTCTTCGGCGGGCGCGTGCGCGCGGCCATGCCGGGCGCGAAGGTCGCGGGGCCGGGCGCGTTCTACGCGCCCGTGCTCGGAGAGGCGGCGTCCGTCTTCTCCGACTTCATGGGCGACTACCTCAAGGCCGGCGCGGGCGGCGCGGACATCGTGACGTGGCACTTCTATCCGCAGCAGTCGCGGCGATGCGCGGTCGCGACCCGGCGCGCCTCGCCCACGCGCCTGCTCGACCCCCTCGCGCTCGACGAGGCCGCGCGCTGGTCCGACCGCGTCGCACGGCAGGCCGCCGCCTTCGCTCCGGGCGCGGAGACGTGGCTCGACGAGACGGGCAACGCGCAGTGCGGCGGCGAGCCGGGCGTGTCCGATCGCTTCGTCGGCAGCTTGTGGTGGGTCGACGAGCTCGGGCTCGCGGCGCGTCACGGCCAGCGCGTCGTCGTGCGGCAGACGCTCGCGGGCTCGAACTACGGCCTGGTCGACGACGACCACCTCGCGCCCAACCCCGACTACTGGGCCTCCGTCCTCTGGAAGCGGCTCATGGGCACCACGGTGCTCGGCGTGCAGGCCTCCGGCGAGGACGCCTACGTGCGCGCGTACGCGCAGTGCACGCCCGGGCAGAGCGGCAGCGTGTCGCTCGTCGCGGTGAACCTGCACCCCGATCGGCCGGCGCGCATCCGCGTGGACGGCGCGGACGCCCATGGCGCGCGGCTCTACCGCATGACGGCCCCGTCGCTCACGGGCACCGAGGCGGACCTGAACGGGAAGGCCCTGCGCTTCGACGGCGACCTGCCGCCCATCGAGCCCGCGGAGGACGGGGCTCCGGGCGGGTTCGTGGAGCTTCCCGCGGCGTCCTACGCGTTCGTGGTGCTGCCGGAGGCCGCCGCGCCGGCGTGCCTCGCGGCGAACGTGACGCGCTGAGCGACTGGCACAAGCGTTGCCCTGCTTCGGGTCTCGCAGAGACCCGGAGACCGGTGTGGCGAGGGGGGCGCGGTCGTCCGGGCGGAGAGGTACCCGAAAGAGGAGACCCGCCCATGATCAATCCGTCCAATGACACGACGAACACCGCGCTGATCGCGATTGTCGTCGCCCTCGCCGCCATCGCCATCGCGCTGGTGGCCGCCGTCGCGTCACGGCGCCGGGCGCGCGAGCGCAGGGCCCTGCTACAGCGGAGGTTCGGCCCGGAGTACGAGCGCGCGGTCGAGCAATTCGGCACCACGCGCGCCGAGCGCGAGCTGGCCGCGCGGGCGCGCCGCGTCGAGCACTTTCGCTTCCGCGAGCTCAGCCCCGCCGACCGCGCCCGCTTCGAGGCCGGGTGGAGCCGCATCCAGGGCCAGTTCGTCGACGACCCGGCGTCCGCCGTCATCGGCGCGAATGAGCTCATCAAGGAGGTCATGCGCGCGCGCGGCTACCCGGTAGACGACTTCGACCAGCGCGTCGCCGACCTCTCGGTCGTGCACCCCGACGTCGTGCAGCATTACCGCGCGGCCCGGGCGCTCTCCGAGTCGGCCCGCAACGGGACCGTGAACACCGAGGAGCTCCGGCAGGCGGTGGTGCACTACCGCGCGCTCTTCGCCGACCTGCTCCAGGAGACGGAGGGGGCGGCCCCGCGCTCGCTGCGCGAGGTGCACGCCTGACGAGGCGCGGTCGCTCCCAAACTAGGGCAAAATTTAGAGCTGCCGTCGTTCCGAAGGAACGACGGTCGCTCTAGGGATTTCCCGGTGCAGCGAGCGTCCGACGACTGGAACGTCGCGAGCTCCGCGCCGGAGATCCCGAGCGACGCGCACCCGTGCGTGTTGCCGCCGTCCTGGTCGCCGCAGATGAAGTCCCACTGCGGCGCCGCTTTGTCGTGGCAGTCGAGGCAGCTCAGGCCGGCGAAGTTCTTGACGCTCTCGTCGCCGCCGCGCGTCGTGATCGTCGTACCGGTCGACGTGACGCCCAGCGAGAAGAACTCCCAGTCGTCGCTCGCGTCGCTGAAGCCCTTGCCGCGCTTCACGCTCGCCTCGAAGGGGACGAGCTGCACGAAGGTGCCGACGGGGAACGTGCCGCCGTCGAGGGAGTGCGCGACGGCGAGCATCTCGTCGGTGTGCCCGAGGACGTTCTTGTAGCGAGAGGCGCCGACCGTCGTCCATTCGGAGTTCTGGAGGCAGTCGAAGTCGGCGGGCCCCGCGTCGATGTCCTCGACCGCGGACGACTGCGTCGCGGACGGATTCGAGCCCGAGCTCGAAGAGCAGCCGAAGGCGCCGAGAGAGAGGGCCGCGACGCCGAGGGCGGCGAGCGTGAGGTCCGGGGTCCGCATGGCGGGCAGGCTAGCCCGAGGCGCCCGGCGGACCGCTGGGCAGGGGATGGGCATTTGCCCGAGCGGGCCCACCGAACGTGTCGCGCAGCGACAGGCGCGCGGTCAGCCCGGGACGCCCTCGTGGCGGCGCACGCGGAACACGCGCTGCCAGAGGGGATAGCTCCACGCGAGGAAGACCAGGTTCGTCGTCAGCAGCCGGAGGGCCCAGTAGTACCGCGCCGTGCCCGGGAACCACGCGAGCGCCGCGTCGTAGAGGATGCCGTTCAGCGCGAGGGCCACGCCCTCGACCACGGCGTACCCCAGGGCCTGCTTCGCGGCGTTCCCCTCCTGGGCCTGGAACGCGTAGTTGCGGTTGCCGAGGAAGTTCACGACGCCCCCGACGAGGAGCGCAGGGACGTTCGCGTCGCGCGCCTGCCAGTGCGCGCCGCTGACGAGCAGGGTCAGCGTCAGGAGATCCGCGAGGGTGGCCGCGAGTCCTGCCAGGCAGGACCGAACCATGCTCTTCAGTCTCTCCGGGATCCGCACGCTCACGGCAACGCCCTCAGCAACCCTCGCGCCAGGCGGACGGCCCGGCGGGAGGGCGTGCCAATCTGTGCCGGCCCTGACGGACGGTGCAGGGGCCGGGGGGGCTGCGAGACGCCCTGGAGGGTGACGGCGCCCAATTTCCCGGAAGAACCGGGACTGCGCCAGACGTTGCCGTGCCGGCACGACTGTTGAACTGAGGGCCCGTACACTGGAGGTCTCATGAAGGTCGGCATCCTTAGGGCGGCGTCGCTCCTGCTGCTCGCTGCCACGGCGTGCGGGGGCTCCACGAACGCCGGCAACGGCGCGAACAGTGGGTCCAACAGCGGTTCTAGCAACGGCTCGAGTGGCAACGCCACGGGCGACAGCGGCCTTCCCGCGATCCAGGTGGCACAGTCGGCCAAGGTGCAGGAGCCGGCGGCGAGCGTGCCGTCCGGGTCGCTGCAGGCCGCGGTGCAGGCGAACAACGCGTTCGCCGTGGACCTCTACGGGCGCCTGACGGGCAGCGGGAACGTGATCACGTCGCCGCTGAGCGCGTCGCTGGCCCTCACGATGACGTACGCGGGGGCGATGGGGACGACGGCCTCGCAGATGGCCACGGCGCTCCACATCGATCCGACCGCCGGATCGATCTTCGAGGGCCAAGACGGGCTGACGCAGGCTCTGGCGAGTCGCGCCGCCGCGGCGCTGGCCTCGGCGCAGAGGTCCGCGTCGCAGGACAACACGGCCCCCGCGCCTTCACCCGACGACTACCAGCTCGCGATCGTCAATTCGATTTGGGGAGAGCAAACGTACACCTGGGCGCAGCCGTTCCTCGACACGATGGCGACCTACTACGGCACCGGCGTCTACCTCGAGGACTTCGTGAACGCGCCGGACCCGGCGCGCCAGGCGATCAACACTTGGGTCGCCGACGAGACCGCGCAGAAGATCCTGAACCTCCTGCCGGAGGGGAGCGTCGACGCCACGACGCGCATGGTGCTCGTCAACGCGATCCACCTGAAGCTGCCGTGGGAGTACCCGTTCACCGCGTCGTCGACGAGCAGCGCCGCGTTCACGCGCGGCGACGGATCGACCGTGCAGGCCGACTTCATGCACCAGACGTTCGAGGAAGGCGCCGCCTACGTCGACGACGGCGCGGCGCAGATCGTCCAGCTTCCGCTCTCCGGCGGAGAGATCATCGTCTCGCTCGCGCTCCCGCACGGCGACCTCGCCACCTACGAGGCGGGGCTCGTCGCGGGGACGTCGGCGTCGCTCAAGCCCGTGCAGGGAGGGGCGCTCGTGCAGCTCGCGCTGCCCAAGGTGACCTTCACTTCGCCGACCTTCTCGCTCGCGACCGCGCTGAAGGCGATGGGCATGGTCCAGGCCTTCGACCGCACCGCCGCCGACTTCACGGGCCTGTGCACCCAAACGCCCGACGGGCAGCGCCTCTTCGTCTCCGACGTGCTCCAGAAGGCGATGATCGCGGTGCAGGAGACCGGGGTCGAGGCGGCCGCCGCGACCGCCGTTTCGGTCGCGACCGCGGCCATCGTGGAGCCGACCACGACCGTCACGCTCGATCACCCGTTCTTCCTGTCGATCCTCGACAAGGACACGGGTGCGGTCCTCTTCATGGGCCACGTCACGGACCCCACGGACATGGGCGGGAACTGAGGGCGCGTCAGAACGTCCAGCGCGGATCGCCCTCGACGGACCACCCCATCTGGGCCCCGATCGCGTCCTCGAGGGCCGGGTAGAACGTGTGGTTCACGGGGGCGCGGGTCCGCCTGGGCGGCGGCGGGCGCCTCGGGCGCTGCGGCCGCTTCGGGGATGGCCGCCTCCGCGGCCGGCGCCGCCCGCGGGCTCGCGCGGCAGGCGAACGTCGCCGCCGCCGGAAGCAAGCACGGCGCGCGGGTCACCGCCGCCGATCGGTGAGCGTGCCGAGGAACGCGACGATCGCGTCGATCTCGTCGTCGGCGAGCGCGGGAGGGTCGCCACGGCGCCGGTTGTACGGGACCGAGGTGACGTTGATCATGCCGCGGTACTCGGCCGGCGTGTCGTCGAAGGGGACGCCGCTCGGGTACCAGCGCTCGGGGTTCGTGGAGCGCGTCGCGTAGAACCGCACCACGTCGCGCAGGCTGGTGAAGGCGCCGTTGTGCATGAAGCCCTTGCGCACGGCCACGTTGCGGAGCGACGGCGTGCGGAAGCTCGCGCAGTACTGCGGCTCGTTCGTCGGCGCGACCGTGTCGGTGCGCTCGCAGAGGCCCCGGTCGTCGTCGGGCGCGTGGACCTTCCGGTTGCGCGGCACGCCAACCGCGTCGTAGCCGAAGTCGGTGAACAGCGAAGCCTCCGGGGTGGGGCCCGTGGTGGAGACGCTGTGGCACGAGACGCAGCCGGCCCGGCGGCGGTCCTTGAAGAGATCGAAGCCGCGCTGCTCCTGCGGCGTGAGCTGCGCGGTGCCGCGCAGCCAGTCGTCGAACTTCGAGGAGAACGGCGCCATCGACGGCGCGAGCAGGAAGGCCTCGAGCGCCGTGCCCAGCGCCGCGACCGCGCTCTCGTCGCCGTCGAGCGCGCCGGGGAACTCGCGGCGGAAGGCGTCGGCGTAGGGCGCGCGCCGGAGCTTCGCGGCGATCGCCGCGACGTCGCGGTTGTTCATCTCGCGCGGGTTCAGCATCGGCTGCCGCACGAGCCCGGCGATCGAGTCGGCGCGACCGTCCCAGAAGTAGCCGCCGTGCGGCGTGACGTCGCTGCCCTGGTTGTCCTCGTCGTCGCTGGAGAACCGGAACTTCGGGACGAACCGCAGGTAGTAGAGCGACGGGGTCGCGCGCCGCGCGAGCACGCCGGGGCGGCTCCCCGCGGCGACGCCCGCGCCCGAGCCGTGGTCGCCGGAGAAGGCGCGGCCCGGCTCGTGGCAGCTCGCGCAGCTCGTGCCCGCCGGCTCCGACATGGCCGGGTCGAAGAAGAATCTCGCGGCCCAGCGCGGCGCGTGGGCTCTCGTCTTCGGCGGCGGCGGGTCGCTCGCCGCGATCCGCCATCGGCCCACAAACGAACGCCGCCGCCCCGAGGAGGGCGGCGGCGATCGCGGCGCGGGCCGAGCGAATCACGGGTGCGGGGCGAGCGCGACGCCGCGGAACGCGGTGTCGCTGGCGGCCGTGGCGATGAGGGTGGGCGCGCCGGAGAACGCGCCGTCGTAGCCGGTCGTGTCGACGACCGTGTCGAGCTCTCCGCCGCCCGCCGCGCCGCTGCCGCCCTTGCGGACGACGTACAGCGTGACCGTGGTGCCGCTGACGACGCCCGTGACGCCGCGGTACGTGTCGCTGGCGGTGCCGATGGTGCCGTTCGACACCCAGCTGCCCGAGACGAGCGCGTACTTCGTGAGGCCGACGCCGTCGTCGGTGACGTACAGCGTGTCGAGGCCGGGGTTGCCGTCGAGGTCCGCGAAGAAGAACTGGTAGGGGCTGCCGCTCGTCGGGAAGCCGGGGAGGTTCGTGATCGTCGTGGACGTCTCGGGGAGGCCCGTGCCGACGGGGCCGAGGCGGAACGTGCTCGAGCCGCTCGAGACGTAGAGCTGGCCCCCGAAGATCCCCGCGGCGCGGAGGTTCGTGAACTGCGTGTTGAGGTCGACCGACGTCGTGCTGCCGAGCGTCGTGTAGTGGACGGAGTCGACCGCGCCCGAGACCCAGAGGTTCACGCCGTCGGTGCTGGCGACGCCGCGGGGGTTGTTGCCGCTCGCGAAGTCGGTCAGGCCCGTGGTGGTGTCGACGTTGCCCTCGGCGTCGAGGCGTCCGACCACGCGCGGCACAGTGGTGCTCGACGAGGCGGCGACGCCGGTGGAGTTCGGGAGCGCGACGCCGTACCCGGTGAGGACGACGAAGCGCCCGTCGCCCGAGGCCGTCATCAGGCCCTCGGAGGTGGCCGTGCCGCTCGCGACGAGCGGGTGGTTGGTGCCGCTGGCGACGGTCGGCATCGCCGTGGACTTTACCCGAACGCCGGTCGTCGGGTTGAACTCGTCGACGAAGACCGGGCTGCCCGTGCTGACGAGGCTCGAGGTCCCGTCGCCCACGCGGTAGACCACGACGTCCTGCGTAACCGGGGGCGCGCCGGCGTCCGGCGTGGAGCCGGAGTCGGGCGTCGAGGACGCGTCGGGGGTCGAACCCGCGTCCGGCGTCGAGCTCGCGTCGGGGGTGGAGCTCGCGTCGGGCGTCGAGCTCGCGTCGACCGCCTCCGCGTCCGGGCCCGCCTCGGGGGCCGTGGGGCCGGCCTCAATCGGCGCCGTGGCGTCGACCGTCCCGCTGCCCGTGTCGCACTGGATGCTCACCGTCGACATCGCCGTCGCGGCGCTGCACGACGTGCCGCTCGGCACCGTGCCGTCGGCGACCGCCACGGTCACCGTGACGGGCCCCGACGCGGTGCACGTGAAGCCCGTCGCCTGCGCCGTGGGCGCCGAGAAGGTGCCGCTCGCGGCCGACCAAGCGTACGTGATCGCCGACGGGGTCGGCCCGTTCGCCGTCACCGACAGCGAGACGCTGTTGCCGACCGTCGTCTCCGTCGGGTTCGCCGACACGCCGTTGGCGGTCGCGCACGAGAAGAACTGCGCGCCGACCTGGATGGCGCCCGCGTCGGGCGCGCCGACCGCGCACTGGAGGAGGAGGTTGACCGTCGTGAGCTGTCCCCCCGACACCGAGAAGCCCGCGGAGCCCGCGCAGGTGACCGTGCCGTCGGCCGACGCGCCGTTGATCGAGACCGTGTATCCGGAGCCCGACGGGATGCCGCCGGCGGTGAACGTCAGCTCGTCGCTGTTCGCGATGTTGACGGAGCCGGTGCGCACCACCGTCGCCGCGCCGTTCGGGCCGGTGATCGTCCAGGTGGCCGAGTCGAGCACCTCGCCCCCCGGGAGGGTGAGCGCGCCCGAGACCGTGCCCACGTCCTGGGCGCTCGGCGCGCCGGTCGAACCCGGACCCCCCGGCTCGCTGGAGCAGCCAATCTGCTGGGCGGAGGCGACGACGAGCAAGCTGGCGCCGGCGACGAGCGAGGCGCAACGAGCGAAAGAACGCAGACGGCGGATACGGGGCTCCATGATTCCTCCAGGTGGGCGCGCGTAAGCGCAAGAAGCGCGCCCCTCGGGATCGCGTGCGAGCCGGGAAATTCCGCCTTCTCATGCCCTCCCCGCGCGCGCCGTCCGCCGATTTCCGGATACCGCCCTCCGATTTCCGTAAGCCGTGTGCAGCACACAAAAAGACGCCGCCGCCCCTCCGGAGAAGGGCGGCGGCGCGGGGTTCGCGGCGGGAGCCGCGGGCGGGTCACTGGCCGGCGTCGGAGGTCGCGGAGGCCTCGAGGGTCGCGCAAGCCGAGACGAGCGTCTGGGCCTGGTCGATCCAGTTCGTCGCGTCGGACGAGGCGACCGGCGTGGAGCCGAACTCGGCGCCGTTGAGCGCGTTCTTGATCGTCGTCGCGAGCGTGTCGCGCTGGGCGGTCAGGCTCGTGATCTGCGACTCGAGCGAGGTGTACGTCGCGTCGCTCGCCTGGAGGGCGGCCGTCGAGACGCTCAGCATGCACTGGCCGAAGAGGTCGAACGGCGCGGTGATCTGCTTGTAGTTGTCACCGAGGGACTCGAGCGTCGAGACGTTGGCCGCGACGTTCGTGGAGTAGTCGCTCGGCTGGAGCACCTGGGTGACGACGCGGCCGTCGGAGACGTAGCTGTCCTGAAGGCCGAGGACCGAGAGCATCGTCGGGCGAACGTCGGTGTGGTCGGTCCAGACGGTCTGGTCGTTCGTGGAGCCGTTCTGGCTGATGACGCCCGGTCCGACGAAGCCGATCCAGGTCGAGCCGATGTTCGCCTGGTCGTCGCCGTGGTTCCACGCGTAGGCGGCCTCGGGGGCGTCGGCCGGCGTGCTCGTGGGGTAGTCCGCGATGTAGTAGTCGTCGTCCGCGTAGTAGACGAACGTCGGGTTACGCGCCGGGTCGCTGGCGACCATCTGGTGCACCGCCGCGAGGCCCGCCTGGTCGGCCATCCGGAAGAGCAGGTTGTCCGTGTTGCCCGTGTACGGGTTGACCAGCGTCCAGGTGCCCGCCGCGCGCTCGAAGGCACGGGTGTTCGGGTCGGTCTGGGGGAGCGGACCGGTCGCCTGGCCCGCGTCGCCCGCGACGACGCGCGAGAGGTAGAAGCCCGGCGCGTCGTCCCCATGGACGGTGAAGTCCAGCGGAGCGCTGGGGTTCGTGCGGTTGCCCATCACGAAGTTCGCGGCGAGCGAGGGATCCTCCGCCGAGACGAGCGTGTCGATATTGACGTTGATCTCGCCGAGGCCGGTGCCCGCGTCGCCCGGAGCCGGGTAGCTGCAGTAGTTGCCGGCCGTGCCGTCGCAGGTCGGCGGCTGCGGCGCGACGCCCACGAAGTGGTCGCCCTCGTCGACGGTGAACACGAAGAGCGTGTTCGTCTTGTCGATGCCGTGCGCCGCGAGGTCCGCGAAGAAGGACGCGAAGCCCGCGTTGTACGCCTGGAGCTGCTGTGTGTAGCCCTGCTGGCCGGGGCCGAACGCGGCCTGGCCGCTGCCGTCGACGCCGTGGCTGTCGTGCGCGTCGGAGATGTACGCGAACGTGACCGGGATGCCGCTCTCCTGCATGGCGGCCATGTACTTGAGCGCGACGGCCGGGGTCATGCCGTTGAAGCCCGGGAAGCCCGGGTTGCCGTTCACGTCCTGGATCGGGTTGCCGGCGTAGTCGGTGAGCGCCGTGCCCGCGTCGTTGCCGTTGAGGACCGGGTTGATCCCCTGGGCGCCGAACAGGGCCTTGAAGCCCGAGTAGTTCTGCGAGGCGGGGAGGAGGTCCGTCTGGCCGTTCGCGCAGACCGGGTCGTTCGCCGCGCAGTGCACCGCGATGCCCTCGAAGTCGGCGATCGCCTTCGTCGAGTTCGACTTCGCCTCGTTCCACTGCGCCGAGTTCGCGCCGAACACCGTCGTGATGTCGCCCGCGGCGGCGGTGCTCACGTTCTCGAGCTCCATGTCCGCGATGCCGACCGCGCCGAAGTTGCAGCCCGCCTTGGCGTACGGGATCCACGGGGCCGGCGTGTTGGTGCCGTCCGGCTGCGTGAGGTTGTAGACGCCCGTCGCGACCGTGTCGCTCCAGTACTGGAACGTGCTCGGGAAGCTGAAGGCGCCCGTGGCGCTCGTGCGGACGTAGCTGTTGCTGACCGTCTGGCCGGTCCGATCCGGGTACACGCCCGTGAGCGTCGACAGGATGCCGCCGCCCGTGTGCGAGATGAGGATCGTGTGGTCGTTCGCGAGCATCGAGCCGTTCCCGCGGATGAAGCCCAGGAGGGCCGGCATCTGCTCGAGGTCCGAGAGGACGTTCGGCTCGTCCTGATAGAGGTGCGTGTTGTCGAACTGCACGTAGATGACGTGCTTGATCGCGCCGTTCGGGCCGAGGTTGCAGGCCGAGGCCGCGCCGGAGTCCGGGACCGTCGCGTCGGGGGCGCCGCCGGCCGTGTCGCAGGTGACGGACACGACCTGCGTCGCCGCCCCCGTGCACGAGCCGCCCGCCGGAATCGTGCCGTCGGAGACCGTGACCGTCACGTTGAACGTGCCCGGCGCGGTGCAGGTGAAGTTCGTCGAGGCCGCGTTCGGCGTCGAGAAGGTGCCGCTCGGGGCCGACCACGCGAAGCTGACGGCGCCCGCGTTCGGGCCGCTGCCCGTCGCCGAGAGCGTGACGCTGTTGCCGATCGTCGTCTCGCCGGGGCTCGCCGACACGCCGGTCGCGGTGCCGCACGAGTAGGTCTGGCCGCCGACGCTGACCGAGCCTGCGTCCGGCGCCGCGACGCCGCACTGCATGAGCACCGTGACGTTCGTCGTCTGGCCCGCGCTCACCGAGAACGGCGCCGAGGTGCCGCCGCAGGTCACGGTGCCGTCGACCGTCTTGCCCGAGAGGGTGATCGTGTAGCCCGAGCCGGAGGCGACCCCGCCGACCGTGAAGGACACGACGTTGCTGTTCGCAACGTTGGAGTTGCCCGTCTGAACGACCCCGCCGCCCGCGGCGTCGATCGTCCAGTTGACGGTGTTGAGCGTCTCGCCGCCGGGCAGCGAGAGCGCCATCTTGACGACGCCCGTGGAGTCGGGCTCGGAGGAGCCGGGGGCACCGTTGCCCGTTCCACAGCCGACTTGCTGACCGGCGAGGCAGGCCATGAGGCCAGCGCCCGCGACGAGCGACAAATGACCTACTGAAATCTTGCGCATCGGAGACTTCCCCTGTCTTGAGAACGGCGTGGCTGTGAGCGCCCAGCGCAAGAAGCAGACCGATGGCCGCGGCGGCTTATTTCTCGGCGATTCGTCGTCGATTTCGCGCCGCTGGTTCTCTTCGGGGAAGCGATGCGTCCGTCCGGTGCCGACCGATTTTCGGAAGGCACCGTCGGATTCTCGGATGGAGTCGTCGTCGCCGGATGAGCGTCCTCAGGCGGGCGCGTCGGCGACCGTCAGCTTCACGTCGATGTTGTTCCGCGTGGCGTTGGAATACGGGCAGACCTGATGGGCGTCGTGCACGAGCTTTTCCGCGTCGGCACGGGTGAACCCGGGCAGGGTGACTTCCAGCGCCGCCTCGAGACCGAAGCCGCCCTCGGAGCGCGGCCCGAGGCCGATCGTCGCCTTCACCGTGGTGTTCGCCGGCACCTTCTGCTTCGACTGCGCGGCCGCGGCCTGCATCGCGCCGATGAAGCACGCCGCGTAGCCGGCCGCGAAGAGCTGCTCGGGGTTGTTGCCGCCGCCGTTCCCTCCGAGCTCCTTCGGAAGGGCGAGCGTCACCTTGAACGCGCCGTCGGTGGTCTCGGCGTGCCCGTTTCGGCCGCCGGTGGCAACTGCGCTGGTGGAATACAGAACCTTCGTCGTCATTCGTGGATCCTCCGATTCGTGTCCGCTGTCGCCGAGGTACTACGAGGCCGGCGCGCCGGGGTTTCGGTAGGGCGTGGCGGGGCAGGGTTGACGTGCCGAGGCTGAGCCTTAGACATTTTCCATGACAGCCGGCATCACCACCTCCACCTCTCGCGACGGCACTCGCATCGTGATGGAGTCGAGCGGCTCGGGCCCGGCCCTCGTCGTGGTGAACGGAGCTCTCAGCGATTGGAGCGCCGTCGCGGGTCTCCGGCCGCACCTCGATGCCCAGTTCACCGTGGTCGCTTACGACCGGCGTGGCCGCGGGGGCAGCGGCGACACGCCGCCCTACGCCCCCGAGCGGGAGATCGAGGACCTCGCCGCCGTGATCGAGGCCGCGGGCGCGCCGGCGTTCGTGTACGGCCACTCGAGCGGGGGCATCCTCGCGCTGCGCGGGGCGATGGCGGGGCTGCCGATGCGCGGGCTCGCGGTGTACGAGCCTCCGTACATCCTGCCGGGCGCGCGGGCGCTCCCGCCCGAGAGCGCGACCGCGCGCCTCGAGGCCGCCGTGAAGCTCGGGGACCGCGAAGGGGCGCTGCGCGAGTTCCTGCTCGAGCAGGTCGGGCTCCCCACCGCGGCGCTCGAGGCGATGATGGCGAGCCCGGTCTGGCCGCGCATGCTGTCGCTCGCCCACACCACGCCCTACGACGCGATGCTGTCCGGCACTTCGGTGTTCTCGCTGCGCGACGCGCTCGCGAAGGTCTCGGTGCACACGACGGTCCTCTTCGGCACCGCGAGCTTCCCGTGGATCGTCGCGACCGCGCGCGCCATCGCCCAGGGCCTGCCGAAGGCGACGCTCGCGGGCCTCGAAGGCCAGACGCATCAGGTGGCGCCCGAGGTCCTCGCGCCCACCGTCGCCCGCTTCTTCTCCGAGTGAGCGCCGCAAGGGCCAGTACGGTCGAGGTGCGCGCGCGCCTTTCAAAGTTTTCGAAAGCGGAACGTCCACGGGCGCGTGGCCGAGCGCATCGGCTGGGCGTGGGCCGCGACGATCCCCGGGGCCGCCGCCCATCAGAGCTCCTTCAGCACGTCCTCCTTCTTCTTTCGATACTCGTCCTCGGTGAGGAGCCCCGCCTCGTAGGCCTCCGAGAGCTGCCGGAGCTTGTCCTTCAGCGTCTCGTGCGTCTTCGCCGACTCGGCCTTCTCGGCGCGCTTCGCCTCGTAGGTGGAGCGGAAGACGCTCCGGAGCTGCGCGGCCGACATCCCGCGCCCGCTCGCGAAGTAGCAGTGGCTCGCCTCTCCGATGGCGTACGTCATGGCGTACGCCATCGAGGCCGAGGCGGCCCAGCCGAAGACGGGAATGACTTTCACGACGGAGCCGAGGACGCCTCGGGTCACGATCGACCCGCCGAACGTCGCGATCATCTCGACGACGCTCTTCGCGTCGAGCTTGTGGCCGTGCACCTGCCCGATGGCCTGCACCATCCCGACGTGGATCGGCGCGAGCAGCGCGACGTCGAGCAGCGGCACGGGCTGAAGGGCGACCGCCGCGGCGGCCGCGCTGCAGACGACGGTGACGTCGCGCACGGCGGCGAGCTTGTCGGCGTCGGTCGCGTTGGCGAAGTTTCCGTGCATCACGCGAGAGACGGTCTCGAGGTATCCCATGGTGGCCTCCTTCACGCGCCCGCGCGGGCGCCCGCGTCCTGGACCTCGAACTCGCGGATGATCTTCTCCGCCTTCGCCTCGCTCAGGCGGTTGATGAGGCGGCGCGCCTCGTGGTTGTCGCGGAGCGTCTTCGCCAGCGTGAGCGCCGAGCCCACGCTGAAGAGGAGCCCCATCCCGAAGAACGCGCGAATCCAGGGGTCGACCGGCAAGTACGCGATGCCGAGGGCGGTCGTGCCGACGGCGAGCGCGAAGCTCGCCCAGACCTGGAAGATCCACGCCGCCGTGTCCCGCTGAACGTCTTCATTGCGAATCATGGTCAGTGCCTCCGGACCTCACCTTCAGCAAGGCGCGATCCAGAGGACGATCCGCGCGAATTCGCGAGAGATCGCGGGGTCGGCGCGAGGGCGCGTACACGGGATGTACATGGGGCCGTACCCCCGATGTACATTCGGTGGCCCCCCCCTATGCTCTCGTCCGCCGATCGCGCGTTCTATGCCTCCGTCGGCGAAGCCGCCTTCGCGAACCCGTTCGGCGAGGAGCGCGCTCGCATCGATCGGCGCATCTCGCGCGCGCCCCGGGGGGCGGGTCGCGCCGAGGTCATCGACCGGTTGCTCGCGCTCGTGCGCGCGCGCCTCACCGAGCTCGGGCCCGCCGACCGTCGCCGCTTGCCCGACGCCGATCGGGCCCTCGTCGAGCACGCGGTGCTCTTCGATCTGTTCCACCGGTACCTGGAGCCCTTCGACGCGCTCATCCAGGACCAGGTCGCGCGCGGCGATCGCCCCGCGCCCGTGCCCTTCGGCGCCGAGGCCCTCCGCGCGATCGCTGGCGCGGGCTTCGACCCGGCCGAGGCGCGGCGGTACTTCGCGTTCTTCTACCAGCTCCGCCGCGCGTTCTACTTCATCGAGCACACCCTGCCCGGGGCCAGCGCCTCGATGCGCCAGCTCCGCGAGCGACTCTGGACCAACGTGTTCACGCACGACG
Source organism: uncultured delta proteobacterium (assembly GCA_963797395.1). Taxonomy (GTDB): domain Bacteria; phylum Myxococcota_A; class Polyangia; order Polyangiales; family Polyangiaceae; genus Palsa-1150. The sequence goes on along the minus strand of CAWCPA010000003.1, from coordinate 10,624 downwards.
GGCGCCTCTACGCCCGCGCCTTGTGGCGCCGCATGGAGGACTTCTCGACGTTCCTCCTCGGCGACACGGGCACCGGCAAGGGCACCGCCGCCGCGGCGATCGGCCGGTCGGGGTGGATCCCGTTCGACGAGAAGGCCGGCGCCTTCACCGAGAGCTTCGTGGGCTCCTTCCTCTCGATCAACCTGTCGCAGTTCCCCGAGGCGCTCCTCGAGTCGGAGCTCTTCGGCCACAAGAAGGGCGCCTTCACGGGCGCGGTCGAGGCCCACGAGGGCGCCTTCGCGCGGTGCAGCCCGCACGGCGCCATCTTCCTCGACGAGATTGGCGAGGTCTCGGTCCCGGTGCAGATCAAGCTCCTGCGCGTCCTGCAGGAGCGGACGTTCTCGCCCGTCGGGGGCCACGAGACCGCGCGCTTCTCCGGGCGCGTCATCGCCGCCACGAACCGCCCGCTCGACGAGCTCCGCGCGCGCGGCGCCTTCCGCGACGACTTCTACTATCGCCTCTGCTCCGACGTCATCGAGGTGCCGAGCCTCCGGCAGCGCCTGCGCGAGGACCCGCGCGAGCTCGACGCGCTCCTCGGCTTCATCCTGCGCCGCATCCTCGGAGAGGACGCCGCCGAGGTGCGGACGATGGTGGCCGACGCCATCCGCTCGGGGCCCGGGCCGGAGTACCCGTGGCCGGGCAACGTGCGCGAGCTCGAACAGTGCGTGCGCCGCGTGCTCCTCACGCGCCGCTACGGGGGCGATCGGCTGGCGAGCGTGCACGCGCCCGGGCCCGCGGGCGACGCCGCGCTCCTCTCGGCCGCGGGGGACGCGAGCGCGAGGGACCTCGTCGTCCGGTATTGCAAGGCGCTGCACGCGCAGCACGGGACTTACGAGGAGGTCGCGCGGCGGACGGGGCTCGACCGGCGCACCGTGAAGGCGTACGTCGCGGGGCAGAGCAGCGGTCCTTCGAGCGGGCGTCGATAGCCTGCGTGACGCGCGTTGTGTACATAGGCGCCATGCCCGAACCGACCCGCCGCACCCTGCCTTCGTCCCGACTGACCCTCGCCGCCAGCGAGGAGGCCCTCGCGTTCCACCGCGCCGTCGTCGACGAAGTGGAGCAGGCCGTCTCCGCCTCTCCGCTCGTCGTCGTCGGAATGGCGCAGAACCCGTTCTGCCGCAAGGTGCGCGACGCGCTCTCGGCCGCGTCGTTCGAGTACAAGTATCTCGAATATGGGAGCTACCTCTCGAAGTGGAAGGAGCGACTCGCGATCAAGCTCTGGAGCGGGTGGCCCACGTTCCCCCAGGTCTTCGTCCGCGGCGTGCTGATTGGCGGGGCGGACGCGACCAACGCGGCCATCGCGGACGGTTCCCTCCGCAAGCGGCTCGACGCGTCGGCCTAGCCGTTCACCTAGAGGTTGCCGGGCCCGAACGCGAAGGGCAATAGCTCCGCGAGACCATGCACCGTCTGCCCGGCGGCCCCCGCGCACACGACGACCATGCCGGGGCCGAACTCGTTCGCCACCTGGCGGCACGCCCCGCAGGGCGGCGTCGGCGCTTCGGTGGGGGTGTACACCGCGAGGGCGACGAGCTGCGTGTGCCCCGCCGACACGGCCTTCGTGATCGCCACGCGCTCCGCGCAGATCGTCAGGCCATACGACGCGTTCTCGACGTTGCACCCCGAGACGACGGTCCCGTCGGCGGCGAGCACGGCGGCGCCCACGCGGAACCGGCTGTACGGCGCGTAGGCCCGGGCGCTGGCGTCGCGGGCCTCGGCCACGAGCTGCGCGAGCTGTTCGGCGGTCGGCGCGGTCATGGCCCGGAGGGGTAGCATGGCCGCCATGACGAGGCGGCCGAGCTCCGTGTCCGAGGTCCTCCGGTCGCTCGCGGCGGCCGCGCTCTTCGCCGCGCCGCTCGGGTGCGGCGGCCACTCCGGCGCCGCGCCCGGTGACGGGGGGCCCGCGACGTCCTCCGACGGCGCGGAGCCCGGGAAGGGCGACGGGGGCCCTGCGGGGGACGCGGGCGCGTGCGCCTCGGGGACGCCCTGGACGGATCCAGGCGCCGCCGAGCCCGCGATCGATCCCGCGCAGGCGGGCGTCGTGCACCACTACTACGCCATCGCGGTGGTCGACGGCAGCCACGCCCCCGTGGCCGGCGCCACGCTCACGACCACCAACCAGATCGTCTACACCGCCGATTCGAACGGCAAGGTCGCGTTCTACGAGCCCGGCCTCATGGACACCGGCGTCTGGTTCACGCCGTCGTGCGCAGGATACACGGTTCCGGCCGATGGCTTCGGCAACGCGGGCGTCGCGCTTCACCCGACCGAGGGCGGCGCCGGCACGATCACGATGACCAAGAGCGGCGCGCCGGGCGCGCCCGTGCCTGGCGACCTCCAGACCCGACTCCTGGCGGGACCCGTGCCCGGGCCCGCGCAGTGCTTCGCGGTCCGCGCGACCGACAGCGTCACGGGCCGGGGCGTGCCGCTCGTTCGCTTCGTCACGGGCAGCGACGCGTACGAGTCGGACAGCCAGGGCTACGTCGCGTACTGCGACCCGGATGTCATCGGCAAGAGCGTCACGTTCGCCGTGACGAGCGACGGCTACGCGCTCGCGTCGGGCGGCTCGGTCACGTTCACGGCGACCGCCGGCGGCGCGGCGAACGTGCCGCTCGTTCGCCAGCTCCCGGGGCAGCGCCTCTACCGGGCGACCGGGCAAGGCATCTTTCGCGACAGCGCGCTCCTCGACCGCGCGATGCCCACCGCGCACCCGAACCTCGACGGCCTCGTGATGGGCCAGGACACGCCCGTGACGATCGCGAGCGGCGGCACGCTCTACTGGTTCTGGGGCGATACCGTGCGGCCCGCCTATCCGCTCGGCAACTTCGACACCTCGGGCGCGACCTCGAGCTTGCCGGCAGACGGCGGCCTCTCGCCCGATCTCGGCGTCGACACCACGTACTACGTCGACGGCAACGGATTCAGTCGCGGAATGATCGACACGACCGGCGACCCGCTCTTCACCTCGGGCACCTCGGCGCCCGTGTGGATCGGCCAGACCGTGCAGGTCATGGACGGCTCGGGCCAGCCGCACGTCTTCGGCAAGTACTACGTCGCCGCCTCCAAGGACCCGTGGAGCGCGCTCACCGAGTTCGACCCGTCGACCGCGAAGTTCGAATTCGTCACCGACTATCCGCCCAATGCCACGTTGCCGGCCGGTCGAGGCATCGTCGTGCGGAGCCCGAGCGGGTCGTACGCCTACTGGAGCAACCCGCTGCGCTTCCCCGCGACCGTGGCCGGCGCCGAAGACCTCGCGGGCTACGAGGTCTTCAGCCCGTACCAGGGCACCGGCGCGTCGGCCACGCTCGCGCACAACGCGGACGGCACGCTCGCCTACGCGTGGCGCGCCGGCGGGACCCTGGTGACCCAGGCCGCCCTCGGCGCCGCGAACGTGGCCGCCGACCAGGCGCTCGACGGGCACCTCACCGACGTCGTCGCGGGCGGGAACGTCCAGGTGGCGAACGGCCCCGGCGCCTCGCTCTTCGGCAGCTCCGCGATGTGGAACGACTCGCGAAAGCGCTTCAGCGAGATCGTCCAGCAAGAGTACGGCGCGTCCTTCCTCGGCGAGAGCTGGTACGCCGAGGCCGACGCGCCGCTCGGTCCCTGGGTCTACGCGCGCAAGGTCGTGACGCACGCCCAGTCGGGAATGACCTTCTACAACCCCGACATCGTCCCCGAGCTGAGCGAGGCGGGCGGCCGCGTCCTCTTCTTCGACGCGACCTACACCAAGACGTACACGAGCCTCTCGCCCACGCCGCGGTACGACTACAACGAGATGATGTACCGGGTCGATCTCGACGATCCGGAGATGGCGCTGCCCGTCGCGATCTACGCGCGCGGCAGCGGGAGCGCGGCCGAGCTCGCGCCGAAGGCCGGCGTGCGTCCCGGCGATCCGCCCATGGCGCCAGAGTTCTTCGCCTACGACCGCGCGGCGCGCGGCGCGGTGCCCGTCGCGTGGGACGGTCCGGCGTGCGGGCCGCGGCGCCTCACCGTCGGCGGCGCGCCGGCGACGACGCCGCTCTTCTACGCGCTGCCGCCCGGCGCGAGCGACGCGGGGCCGCCGGCCGCCTTGCCGCTCTACGAGTACGCGGGCCCGGGCGGCGCCTACGTCTACAGCGTCGAGCCGAGCCTCGGGCTCGCCGGCTTCACCCGCGGCGCCGCCGTCGCGGAGGTCTGGCCGTCGCCCATCCGCGTCGCGCTGCCCGTCGCCGACTTCCTCGGCGATCTCGTCGCCGACGCCGGGGCCGACCAGTGCGTCGGCGCGGGCCCGGACGGTACGGCGGCCGTCACGCTCGACGCCTCCGCCACGAGCGATCTCGGAGGCGCGGCTGCGCAGTATTCCTGGTCGCTCGCGAGCGGCGGCTGCCCCATCGCGGCAGGAGAGAAAGCGACCGTCGTCTTGCCCGCCGGGGTGAGCGACGTCGTGCTCGTCGTGACCGACTCGCAGGGCAAGACTTCGAAGGACGAGGTGATCGTGCGGGTGCAGTAGGTGCCTGCCCCCTGGCGTGCGCTTGTCAGCCGAGCCAGGCTCAGGCAATCTGGATATCGTGCGTCCTTTGTCGCGCTTTGCGCGTTCTGCGGGAGTCGTCGCGGTCGCGGGCGCGCTTGGTGGATGCGCGCAGATCGCGGGACTCGGCGCGTACGGGCTGGGCGAGTCGTCTCCGGACGGCGACGTGACGCCCATCCAGAGCGACACCGACGGGCCAGCATCCACCTCCTCTGCGGACGGCGCGAGCGGCGACGGGACCGCGCCCCCGCAAGGCGACGACTCCGGAGGACCGGCGCCGTGCGAGGCGGACTGCTCGACCGCGACCGGCGCCGCGTACACGTGCGCGGCGGGCGGATGCAACGCGGCGGGCGGCGCGTGCAGCGCGGCGGGGCAGGGGTGCTTCTGCACGAAGGACAGCGCCTGCGCGAGCGGCAAGTGCGTCGCGATCGCCGGCCAGAACGACGTGTCGTGCGGATCGGGCTGCACGGGGTCCGGCGCGGCCGACGGCTTCGGCTGCGCGCTCGTGTCGCCGGGCATCCCCACCGCGTGCTCGATCGCGGGCTTCGGATACACGCCGAGCAACTTCGCGCCCGGCGGCTACGCGCCGCCCTCCAGCGCGACCACGATCGACTGCAACACGACCTACAACTCCAGCGCGCACGCCTTCACCGGCTGGTGTGCGGGCCGCACGGCCCCCGCGATCTACCCGAACGTCGCACAGGCGGGCGGCCCGCCGGCCGACCTCCTCGCCTTCGACGCGCTCACGCTCGCGTCGGGCAGCACGCTCACGCTCACGGGCGGCAACCCGGTGATCCTCGCGGTGTACGGCGCGGCCACGATCTCCGGCACGCTCGACGCGAGCGCGCACGGCACGACCCCCGGCGCCGGCGCCGCCGCGTGTTCGGCCGGCGCGGGCGGCGGCGGCAACCCCGGCTCGTCGAACCCGCCGGGCAACGACCCGGGCGCGGCCGGCGGAGGCGGCGCGGGACTCGCCGCGGGCGGCGGCGCGGGCGACGTCTCCACGTACAACGGCATCAGCGGCAACGCGACGAACGGCACCGACGGACTGGCGGGCGTCGGCGGCAACGCGCACGGCGGCAACCTCGCCGTCCCCCTCATCGGCGGGTGCTCCGGCGGCGCCGGCGCCAGCGGCACATCGGGCATCTCGGCGGGTGCGGGCGGCGTGGGCGGCGGCGGCGTGCAGCTCTCGGTCGCCGGGACGATCTCCGGGTCGGGCACGATCCTGACCAACGGCGCGACCGGCGGCGCGGGCGGCGTGTCGTCGCCGGCGACCCCCCACACGAACGGCGGGGGAGGCGGAGGCGGAGGCAGCGCGGGCGACATCCTGGTCGAGAGCGCGAGCACGACCAGCCTCACCCTGCAGGCGAACGGCGGCGGAGGCGGCCCGGGCGGCATCGGCTACGGCGTCGACACCACGTCCACGAACACGTGGCCCGGCATTCCCGGCGGCAACGGCGGCACGAACAACGGCACCGCCGACGTCCCTCCCGCGAACGGCGGCCCGCCCGGATTGCGCGGCCAGTCGTACACCGGAGGCGGCGGAGGCGGGGGAGGCTCGTTCGCCTGGATCCACGTCCGCAACGGGGGCGCGCCGCGCTACGGGTGCTCGACCTCCCTCGCGCCCGCGCCGGTCTGCGACTCGTCCCACGCGGTCTGCCTGTGCGTCGCGGACTCGGATTGCTCGAGCGGCCTGTGCGTCAACGCGGGAGGACGCTGCACCGGCACGTGTTCGGGCAGCGGCACCCCCGACGTCGCGGGGTGCCAGGCGGTGCAGTCGGCCGCGCCTTGAGGGCCGCGCGCGTCAGCGGATCTCTCCGCCCCAGCTCGCGGGGTCCACGTCGTCGAGGGTCTCGGAGAAGACCCACGAGTGGCCCGCGAGATCGCGCGCGCTGTACTGGCGCTCGCCGTACGGGAAGTCCTCCGGCTCGCTGACGATCACGGCGCCGTGCGCGCGTGCGCGGGCGCAGTGGGCGTCGGCGTCGGGCACCCGCACCATCACGGCGTGCGCGTTCTCGCCGCGCTTCGGCACGGCGCGGCCCTGCGTCGGTTCCGCGACGATGATCGCGCCGTCGCCGAAGGTCATCTGCGCGCGGTGGTCCGCGATGCGAAGCCGCTCGACGAACCCGAACGCGGCGCCGAGCCACTGCACCGCGGCGGCCACGTCGGGGTAGATGAGGACCGGGACCACGACGGCGGACGCGACGGAGCGATTGGCCTTCATGGCCCGGGATTTTAGACCGAACCCGACTCGTCATCGACCGGACCGGCCGCGGGCGGCGCCGAGCGCGGTGTCGCGCGCCCGGCAGCGGCCTCGCGTCGCGCGAGCACGATCACGAGGACGAGCGCGATGGTGAATACCACCAGGGCGAACCCACCGAGGCGGCGCGACGCGGCGCGCGCGCCACGTGTCCGCGGCTCGACCCTTCCGGCCCGAGCGGCGTGCTCTCCCCCCTCGCGACGCATCGCCAATCCGGTCGCTCTAGCACCGCGCGACGGCGCCGCATGCCGGCTCGGCGGGCGAGGAGCCAGGCTGGTCACTGCGCAGACCCCCGCGTACGATCCGAGACATGGGGATCTTCGAAGCTCGTCATCGGGCTGCCTGGGGCGCGTTCGCGCTCGGCTTTGCGATGGTGGGGTCGGCGTGCTCCGGCAACGTCACGGACGGCGGCGGCGACCCGAACGAAAACTCCAGCGCCGCGTCGTCGGGCGCGGCGTCTTCCGGAATGGCGTCCTCCGACTCGGGCTCGTCGTCCTCGGGTGGCGCCGATGCGGCCAGGGCCGACGCGGGCGCGGGGCTCTTCGCGTTCGTCGTGAACGGCGTGCCCCAGTCCCCGCTCTCGTGCGCCCACACGAACTGGCAGTTTGCGCCGCAGGTGCCCGTGCCCGCGGGTTCGACCGCGTGCGTGGGCGGTCCGCCGCAGGCCGACGCCGCGCCGTATTGCACGGGCGTCGCCAGCGCCGTCATCGTCGACACGGGAGACGTGCCGCTCGCTTATACGGCGGAGACGATCTGGGACGGCGCGCGGAGCGAGTATCCGCCGGGCGTCGACTTCGGAGATCCGGGCGAGCTCTCGGGCGTCTTGCAGCCCGGCGGCCAGGTCGACGTCTCCTCGATCTACGCAGGCGGCGTCGTGGCGGTCCTCGGGAGCTCCATGCCCTTCAGCGCGCCGAGCGCGAGCCGGTTCGTGAGCGACGAAGGCATGATCGCGTGGCCGCCGGGCGTGCAGGGCAGCGAGGGATCGTCCGTCATGTACGCGACCGAGATCGAGGTCGTCAGCGACTGCGACTCGGTGGACGCGCAGGAGTGGTGAGCGGGCGGCGAACGTGCCGGCTCAGCCCACAACCGGGGTCTACCTCGCGGGCGCGGCCGCGACCGGCGCTATTTTTGCTATTCGGTCAGGCGCGGAGCCCCGCGAGTGGTTACGTTGCTTCCCATGATGATGCCATCCCGGCGAAATTCCCCTGCAGCCCAGCGATTCGCCGACCGACGTCGTCGTGAAGAAGAGGCCCCGCACCTTCGCAACCAGGTGCCCGGGCTCGTCAGCCTCGAGCTCTCGATCGAAGAGCGATCGGGAGCGGGCGCCACGAAGCACATCCGGAAGTTCGTGGTCGACCACGCGCCCGCCCTCTTCCTCGTGCCCTGCGGGGACCCGCGCTGTCTCGACGGCGAGCACGATTTCACGGGCGACGTGATGCGCGCGCTGCGTGCGTCCCGGACGTCGTTCGAAGGCAAGGACGACTGCATGGGCAACATCGGGCCGAGCTCGTGCCTGCGAGTCATTCACTTCGCCGGCAAGGCCCAGTACTCCGGGGAGCCCGCCGCGCCCGTGGCCCCCGTTCGCTTCGGCTGAGAGAGCCTACGAGTTCTTGGGCGGACGGCTCGAGCGCCGCGCCCCCCTTCCGCTCGGCGGGTTCGCGCGCAGCCGCCGGAGCGCGAGGGCGTGGTACGCGAAGACCGTCGCGAACGCCCCGAGGATCGGCAAGACGAAGCCGAGGACGGCGTCGTGGCGGGGCACGCCGAAGGCTTGCCCGAGGATGCCGGCGAGCGCGGCGCCACCCAGCCCGACGGCCATCGAGGCAATCCATCCGCCCGGCTCCTTGGGAGCGCGGATGAGTCGCGCGAGCGCGCCGATGAGGATGCCGAAGACGGCCAGCTCGAGGAGCGTCATGCCTACCTCGCGCCGAGCACGAGAGCGCGCGAGAACGCCCGTCGATTGGAGGGGGGGAGGGCGGCACGGGGCGGTCCTGAAGGAAGTCGTCCGACGCGCCCGTGTACTGCCCGACGCCGAACCGGCAATCGAAGAAGTACACGGCCATGAGGTTGCCCCACGAGGCCACGTGCGCGAGCCCTTCGTAGTGCTCGCGCGCCATCGCGTGGAGCTCGCGCATGCGGCGCCAGGGGACGGCGGGAAAGTCGTGGTGCTCGACGTGGTAGCCGACGTCGAAGCTGACCCGGTTGAGGAGCCCGTAGGTGGAGTTCGTCGGCTGCCCGCGTCGAATGGTCAGGTGCTCGGCCACGCGCCGCCCGCCGAGGGCGTGCGGGCCGAAGGCGATGAGCGACGAGAGCACCACGTAGATGAGCGGTCCAGGGCCCGCGACGACGACCAGCGCCACGTCGGTCAAGACGCACGCGACCAAGTTGGCGACGAGCCAGGAGTCGCGCGGAGGCGTGTTCGCGGGGCGCGCCTTGTAGAAGAAGCGACCGAACGTGAAGCTGACGAGCTTTCGCACGGTCGACTTCCCGACGAAGTCGATCTCCGTTTGCGTGGGCGCCTGGGTGTCGCGCCCGCCCGGGCAGTCCGTCTCGCCGAGGTACCGGTGATGGAGGAGGTGCTGGTACCGGAAGGCGATCGCCGCCGGCGCGCCGAGCGGCATGTTCGCGAGAATGGCGAGCGCCTTGTTCCTCGCGGCCCCGCGGCAAATGAGGTTGTGCGTGGCCTCGTGGATGAGCACTCCCAGCGCGTGCGAGATCACGGCGCCGACGGTCGCCGAGAGGACGAGCGACAGCCAGAAGGGACGGTGCGCGACCGCGAGCGCGATCGCGACCTGCGCGACCACCAGCCCGAGGACCCAGAACCCTGTCGTCGGGTCGTGACCGAAGAGCTCGCGCACCTCGGCGTGCGACTTGAGAATGGCGTGGCGGCGCTGCTTGTGCCAGGCGACGGCGTACGACGTGGGTGAGGTGGCAGAACTGTCCGCGTCTGGCGAGGGTGTAGATGAGATGGCAGATCCGTCCGTCATAAGTTGATCTTGGCGTCCGCTGTCCGTGAGGAAAGGCCTGGCGGTGGAACGAGCCAAGCTAGCCACGCTGAAGCTTCCCCGCGCAAACACCTGGTCACGGTTCGGTCATCTCCCCCCGGGAAGGAGCGGCCCGCGCGAGGCTGGCCCTGTTGCGGCGCGCATCCTCGTCGGCTAGGTTGCCGCGCGGAGGCTGAGCGAGCGCGGAGTGCTCGCAAGCCCATGGGGTGACTTCGATACCCTCATCCATTGCGCCGAGTCATCCGGTCGCCGATGGGGCCAGTCGTCTGGCCGGAAGGTGACCAATGCTATTCAGCGTGCTGCTCACTTGGGTTCTCATCGGCCTCGTCATGGCCTCGATCGGGAGCCGAATCGTGGATGCGACGGGGGCGTGCCTGCTCCAGGACCTGGGCGTCGGGGCCGCGGGCGCGACCTGCGGCGGGATCGTCCTCATGTGCCTCGAGATGTCGAGCGCCAATTCGATGCGTCCGATCGGCTTCGCGGCGTCGCTCTTCGGAGCGATCGCCGCGTTCGTCGGATGGCACGTGCTGGTCTCGGCCCGAAGCCGCCCCGCCAAGTCCGGGGAGGTGAGCAAGTGAGGCGCGATCAGGCCGCGCTCGGCTTCGGCCCCATCGTCTCGGAGATTTCGAGCTCGAGAGCGCTCGCGGCGTCGAGCCGCTCGGTCGGGCTATCCGTGACGCGCTTGCGGTAGACGACGTAGGCCGCGTCGAGTCGCTTCATCGCCGCGCACATGGCGCTGACCTTGCGCGTGTCGGTCGGGGTCCCCTGAAATTGCGTCGACGCAAGACGGCTGGCCACGCCAAGTCGCTCCACGAGCGG
>CAWCPA010000002.1:0-53363 GCA_963797395.1 uncultured delta proteobacterium | reverse complement strand
CGCCCACTTGCTCCGAGACGCCGAGCGCGAGCCCCAGCGCCTCCCGGTCCTGCAAGGCCGACTCGTCGCCGGTGACGACCGCGGCGCGCGCGGCGTCCACGTCCTGCTCGGCGCGGACCACGTCGAGGTGGTTGCCCGAGCCGAGGTCCTCCCGCCGGAGGGCGAGGGCGAGCCGCTCGAGGGCTTGCCGCAGGCCCACCCGATTCAGCTCGGCGACGCGCTCGGCGGCGATCTCGGCGACGAGGGCGCTCGCGACGTTCGTCGCCAGGATGCGCTTCTTGTCGTCGAGCGTCATCCGCGCGGCATCCTCGGCGCGGTGCGCGGTGCCGACGGCGTACCAGGCGCGCCGCGCGAGGACGGGCTGCACGAGGCCGATCTGCCCGGCGAGGACGTTCGCGGTCGGGTAAGGCAGCGTCACGCCGGGTCCGACTGGATAGCTGCCCTGGAAGAAGTTGTGCGTCAGGCTCCCGGTCGCGCTCAGCTGCGGGAGCGCACCGGCGAGCGCGACGCGAGACTGCCCTTCGGCCTTTTCGACCTCGTCGAACGCCAGGCGCAGGTCGGTCGAGCGAGCGCGCACGAGCGAGAGCACGTCCTCCCACGTCGCCACCGTCCGCCGCGGCGGCGGCAGCGGCTCGAGCATCGGATTGGTGACGGGCGGCGCGGGCGGCAGCGTGTCGTCGCTGGCACGCGCTTCGTCCGTGGTCGTGTCGGCGTCCGTCGGCGGCGGCGTCGCCGGCTTCGGCCCAGGCTTCTCTGGCGCGCCCGGGGCCGCGGGGTCCTGCGCGGCGGCCTCGCCGGAAGGCGGCAACGTCAGCGCGAGGGAGGCCAGGGCCGCGAGCGCGAAGCGAACGGCGCGCCTCACGACTCGGCCTCGCCGCGCATGGCCGGAGCGTGAGCCACCAGCGCGCCATCGTTTCGCGGCTCGGAGCGGCCACCGCGCTCCCGGAGCGTCTCGACGAGGACGTACAGCACCGGGATGAAGATGAGGTTCAGCACGGTCGAAAGCGCCATCCCGCCGAAGACCGTCGTGCCGAGCGACCGGCGCCCCACCGAACCGGCGCCCGTGGCGACGAGCAGCGGCAGCACGCCGAGGAGGAACGCCATCGAGGTCATCACGATCGGGCGCAGGCGCGTCTCGGCCGCCTCGAGGGCCGCCTCCACGACCGGCTTCCCTCGCTCGCGCAGCTCGCGCGCGAACTCCACGATGAGGATCGCGTTCTTGCTCGACATGCCGATGAGCATGACGAGCCCCACCTGGCAGAACACGTCGTTCGAGTAGCCGCGGGCCATCTGGAGCAGCAGCGCGCCGAGCATGGCCACGGGGACCGAGAGGATGATGATGAACGGCAACACGAAGCTCTCGTACTGCGCCGCGAGCACGAGGAACACGAAGACGATGCCGAGGCCGAAGATGGTCACCGTCTGCCCGCCCGACTCGAGCTGCTCGAGCGACAGGCCCGACCACTCGAAAGCGAAGCCGGGCGGCAGGTGCTCCTTGGCGACCTTCTCCATCGCCAGCAGCGCCTCACCGGTGCTCACGCCCGGGGCCGGCGAGCCCTGGATCTCGGTCGAGCGGAACAGGTTGTAGTGGTTGATGCTCTGCGCGGTCGCGGTGTTCGTCACCTTCACCAGCTCGGCGAGCGGCACCATCTGCCCCGTCGCGGAGCGCGCGTAGAACTTCGTCAAATCGGTCGGCCGTGCGCGGAAGTCCTTGTCGGCCTGCACGTAGACCCGGTAGGTGCGCGTGCCGAACACGAAGTCGTTCACGTAGGCCGAGCCGAGGTAGATCTGCAGCGTCGCGAAGACCTCGTCGAGGCTGACCCCGAGGGCCTTGGCCCTGTCCCGATCGACCTCGACGACGATCTGCGGATTGTTGGCGGTGAAGGCGGAGAAGACGCCGCGAAGGCTCGGGCTCTGGTTGCCCGCCGCCATCAGGCCGAAGGTCGCGCCGGCCAGGGTCTCGATCTTCGGCTCGCTCGTCTGGTCTTCGATCTCGAACTGGAAGCCGCCCACGTTGCCGACGCCCTGGATGGCCGGGGGAGCGAAGGGGATCACGAAGGCGCCCCCCACGCCCATGAGCGGGCCGCGGAGGCGGGCGACGATCGACATCGCGTCCTGCCCGGGCTTGGCGCGCGCCTCCCAGGGGATGAGCGAGCAGAAGATCGCGCCCTTGTTCGAGCCCGAACCGAGGAGCGAGAAGCCGGGGACGGAGAAGCACCCCTGAATTTCCGGGACGCGGGCCAGCGTGTCTTCGACGCCGCGCATCGTGTCGGACGTGACCTCGAGGCTCGCCCCCTCCGGCCCCTGGACGATGACGATGAAGTACCCCTGGTCCTCGTCCGGAATGAACGCCTGCGGCACGTGCAGGAAGAGCCAGCCCGTGGCGCCGAGCAGGCCGAGGAAGAGGACGAGCGTCACCGCGCGGAGGCGGATCGCCAGCTCCAGGCTGCGCGCGTAGCTGCGGCGGACAGCGTCGAAGGCCCGGTCGAACGCGCGGAAGAAGCCGTTCTTTCGGGCGCCGGGCCGGTGGTCCTCCGCGCGGAGCAGCCGCGCCGAGAGCGCCGGCGTCAGCGTGATCGCGTTGAACGCCGAGAGCGCGATGCTGAAGGCGATCGTGAGCGAGAACTGCTGGTAGATCTTGCCCGTGGTGCCCGGGAGAAAGGCCACGGGCACGAAGACGGCGACGAGAACGAGGGAGGTGGCGATGACCGCCCCGGTGACCTCGGCCATGCCCTTCGAGGCCGCCTCGCGGGGCGACACGTGCTGCTGCTCCATGACGCGCGAGATGTTCTCGATGACGACGATCGCGTCGTCGACCACGAGGCCCGTCGCGAGCGTGAGCCCGAAGAGCGTGAGCGTGTTGATCGAGAAGCCGAAGAGCTTCACGAACGCGAACGTCCCGAGCAGCGAGACGGGGATCGTGATCGCCGGGATGAGCGTCGAACGCAGCGTCTGGAGGAACAGGTAGATGGTGGCGACGACCAGGAGGATCGCCTGCAGGAGCGTGATGACGACGTCCTTGATCGACGCGCTCACCGGCGCGGTCGTGTCGAAGGCGGTCTCGTAGACGAGGCCGGGCGGGAAGTCCTTCGCCAGGCGCGCCATGGCGGCGTCGACGTTCTTCTTCACGTCGAGAGCGTTCGAGCCCGGGAGCTGCTGGATGCCGAGGCCTACCGCCCGCTTGCCCTTCCAGCGCGAGAGTTGCGAGTACGACTCGGCGCCGAGCTCGGCGTGGCCGACGTCCTTCAGGCGCACGATCGTCCCGTCGGGGAGCGATTTGACGACCACGTCCTCGAACTGGGACGCCTCGACCAGGCGGCCGACGGCGCGCACGGAGATTCTGGTACGTCTGCCCGCTGGGCGCCGGCGGGAGCCCGACCGAGCCGGCGGCGACCTGCACGTTCTGCTCCCGCAGCGCCGCGAGCACGTCGACGGGGCTCATGCCGCGCGCCGCGAGCCGGTCGGGGTCGAGCCACAGGCGCATCGAGAAGCGCCGCTCGCCGAAGATGATCACGTCGGCGACGCCCGCGATTCGCTTCAGCCGGTCCTTCATGTAGACGTCGGCGTAGTTGCTCAGGAACTTCTCGTCGTAGCGCTCGTCCGGCGTGAAGAGCGCGTAGGCGCCGATGAACGCGCCCGAGTTCTTCGTGATCGTGACGCCCAGGTTGCGCACGTCCACCGGCAGGCGCGCGAGGGCCGTGTTGACGCGGTTCTGCACGTCGACCGCGGCGAGGTCGATGTCGCGCGAGGCGTCGAAGGTGACGGTGATGACCGACGAACCGTCGTTCGACGACGAGGAGGTGATGTACTTCATCCCCTGCACGCCGTTGATCTGCTGCTCGAGCGGGTTGGTCACGCCCGACTCGACCTCGGCCGAGCTCGCGCCGACGTAAGAGGAGGTGACGACGACCTGGGGCAGCGCGATCTGCGGGTACTGCGCGATCGGCAGGCCGGGGACGACGACGATCCCCGCGATCACGATGAGGATCGCGCAGACGATCGCGAAGACGACGCGGCGGATGAAGAAGTCGACGAAGCCCACGTCAGTCTCCCTTCAGTGCTCGGCGGCGACGGAGGCGCTGCCGGCGCCGGCAGGCTTGGCGGGGCTCGTCTCCACCGGGACGCCTTCGCGGAGTTTCTGGATCTGCGAGACGATGACCTGGTCGCCGGCCTTGAGGCCGCTCACGATGGCGTAGGTGCTGTTGTCCAGCTCCCCCAGCGTGACCGGGACCTGGTGGGCGACCGTGCCTCCCGCGCCAGGGACCGCGACGAAGGTGAAGTACTGGCCGCTTTGCCGCGTGACCGCGAGCGTCGGGACGCGGACGCCGGGGTGCGTCTTCCACACGAGCCGTGCGCGGACGATCTGGGCCGCGCGAAGCTGACCCTCGTTCGGGAACTTCGCCTTCACGAGGACCGCCTGCGTCTGTGGGTTCGCCTCCTGGGCGACGAAGCTGATCGGCGCCTCCGCCAGAGAGGTGTTCGTGCTCCGGTCGTCGTCGAGCAAGACCACGCGGCTGTCGTCACCGAGCAGGCGAAGGCTCTCGGCGGGGACGTCGACGTAGGCCTCGAGCGTCTTGTTGTCGTCGACGCTCGTGAGCTTCGTCTGGGGGCCGACGTAGTCGCCGAGCTTCACCGGGATGTCGCCCACCGCGCCGTCGAAGGGCGCGCTGATCCGGTAGTACCCGAGCTGCGCCGATTGCGCGCCGATCGCGGCCTCTTGCGCGTTGACCTCGGCCTCGGCGACGGTGGCCTGGCTTTGGTCCTGTTCGAGCTGTTGCCGGCTCACGAGCCCCTCACGGAACAGCGCCGCCGACCGGCTCGCGTTGCGCTTGGCGAGGGCCAGGTTGGCCTCCCGCTGCGCCCTCGCGGCCAGCTGGTTCGACAGGTTGGCCGACTCGCGTCGCGGGTCGATTTGCAGGAGCGGCGCGCCCTCGCGGACGACCTGGCCCGGCTTCACGAAGATCGACGTCACCACGCCGCTCACCTGCGGAAAGATGGCCACCTGCGTGCGCGAGACGAGCTGCGCGAGGTACTCCGACGAATCCTGGATGGCGACGTCGGCGAGCGTGATGACGTCCACGGGCATCTTCATCGTGGCGGCCGCCGCAGGGCCGGCGTTCTCGGCGGTGTCGCCGCGAGCGCAGCTCGCCGCGCACGTGAGCAACGCGACGGCCATTCCTCCGCGCCAGATCGGTCTCGTGAACCTCAAGGACATCGCCGCGTCTCCTCGTCTCTCGGAAAAGTAGGTCGCAAGTACGCGCTTCGATGCTGGTGGAGGGGGTGCGCGTCGCGGGATAACGCGGCCTTCGGTGAGACAATCGTGCTTGACACCGCCACATCTCCGGTAGGAGGAAGGTGCGCGCAGCGCTTCGAGGCTCATCACACCCATGGCCGATTTTCCCGCAGACATCTACACGGAGCCTGACGCCGACGTCGACACGCTGAAGAACCTCGGTCCGCTGACCGGCATGGCCGGCATCTGGACGAGCGCCAGCGGCGAAGACGTCCACCCCACGGCCGAGGCCCGGAGCGGCAGACCTTCATCGAGCGGTACGAGCTCCAGCCGATTGATCCGCAGACGAACGGCCCGCAGCTCCTCTACGGGCTCCGCTACCACACGCACATCGTCAAGCCCGACGCCGTGGAGACGTTCCACGACCAGGTGGGCTACTGGCTCTGGGAGCCGGCTACCGGGACGATCTTCTACACGCTGTCCATTCCGCGCGCGCAGGTCGCGATGGCGGTCGGCCACGCCGCCGCCGGCGCAAAGACGTTCAGCCTCGAAGCCGTCCATGGCTCGGAGACCAACGGGATTGTTTCCAATCCGTTTCTGGAGCACGCGTTCAAGACGTTGCGCGTGCGGATCGACGTGACGATCCATCCGGACGGCACGTGGTCGTACGAGCAGGACACCGAGATGGTCATCCCCGGTGTCCCAGAACCCGTTCCACCACACGGACCGCAACACGCTCAGGAAGATCGGCGAACCCACGCCGAACCCCCTGGCCGCGCCGCGCGCGAACCCGACCGCGGAGCCGCGAAGCCTCGGCATCGGCAGCCTCCGATCCATGCTACTGCGGCGTGAGGACCTCGCCGCGGGTTGAGCGCCATCGAGCTGGGCCTCTTCCTACCTCACCGCGCCCTGCGTGCTCATGCACTCCGCCGTGCAGTCGGAGGTGCTGTCGCACTGTTCGCCGAACTGCGGCTCGACGATCCCGTCGCCGCAGTACGGCGCGGGCGCGCACGCCGTCGTGCAGAGGTTGGGCCCGTACGCCGACTGCACGGGAACGTTGTTTGCGCCGTTGTCGCACGTCTCGTTCCCGTTGACCGTGCCATCGCCGCAGTACGCCGCCAGCGTGCAGTTCGGGTTGCAGGTCCCGTACGCGCCCGTGTTCATGCCGTCGTCGCACTGCTCGGTGCCGTTCTTGATCCCATCGCCGCAGTAGGGAGCCGGCGTGCAGTCCGTGGTGCAGATGCCCATGCCGTAGGGGCTCGACGCGACCGACACGTTGCCCGCGCCGTTGTCGCATTTCTCGGGCGGGTTCTGCACGGTGCCGTCGCCGCAATAGCCGACGTACTTGCAGCCGGCGCCGCAGACCGTCGACGACGAACCGCCGTAGGTCGCGAGGTTCGACCCGTTGTCGCACTGCTCGCCGTCCGACGCCTGGACGTGGCCGTCCCCGCAGAAGGGCGCGAGGGTGCAGTTCGTCGTGCAGACGCCCGCGCCGTACGCGGTGGCCGGCGCCACGTTGTTCGTCCCGTTGTCGCACTGCTCGGTGCCGGCCGTGACCCCGTCGCCGCACGTCGTCTTGCACACGGACTCGATGCGGACGAAGCCTGCGAGCGTGAGGCCGTAGTCGGAGCCGGTCGGGTGCCTCTCGGCCTGGAAGACATCGATTGAGTAGAGGCCGCCGTCGGTCAGCTTCAGAGCGGCCGCGTTGGTCGTCGTCAGGGTGTACGAGCCTGGGCTCGCACCGTGGACGCCGCCGAGGTCGACGATGAGCGTTCCGGCGATGAACGCCCAAACGTCGTCGTCCCCGTCGAAGCTGAACTTCGGCCCCGTCGTCGCCGTCGAGTTGGCGGCCACATAGGTGAACGGGTAGTGGAGCTCGCTCGTGAAGTTGAAGTTGTGCGCCGCCGTCGGCGTGCCGCCGTTCGTGGTCTCGGGGATTCCGTATTCGGTGTTGAGCGCGCCGCCCGCGGTGATCTCGGCCTTCGCGGCGGTGCTGAGCGTCGGAGAGTTCCAGCCGAGACCGTCGAGCGGGAAAAAGTTCGTGTTCTCGTACGTGTAGGTGTTCGACGCTCCTTGCGTGAGCGTCAGAGTCATCGGGTTGCCCGATGCGTCCTTGTAAACGAGCTGGTCGTACGGATTGGTCGTCGTGCCCCCATCCGCGCTGCCGCACCCAGATTCGTGGTACCACCAGCAGAAGAGGGTCGCCGAGTCCGCCCCGCCGACGAAGGAACCGCCATTGTCCGAAGCCCACACGGGCTCGTTGTCGTTCCCGAGGGTCGACTGGACGAGGCCTGTGACGACGGAACCGGCGGCCGTATTGAGCTCGTTGCTGTTGAAGTCCGGGTGGCCCGGGGCCGCGTCGGACTTGAACGTGTTCCAGTAGAGCATGTCGCGGTAAAGGATCGGGATCGTCAGCGTCGACGGCAGCGGCTGCGCCTCGCTCTGGCACGTCCACCCGCTCTCGACCTGGCAGGTGCTGCTGCACCCGTCGCCCGACGCCGTGTTGCCATCGTCGCACCCCTCGCCGCTCTCGATGGTCCCGTCGCCGCAGACGGCGCCCAGGCTGCAGACGCCGGCCTTGCATGTCGGGTCGATGGTGCACGTCGGCGAGCAGCCGTCGTAGGGAATGAGGTTGCCGTCGTCGCACGCCTCGGTGCCCTCGACCTTGCCGTTGCCGCACACGGTCTTGGTGCACGTCGACTTCTCGGCGGCCACCGTGCACTGATAGCCAGCCGCCACGGTGCACGTCGTGGTGCAGCCGTCGGTGGCGACGCCGTTCTTGGCACCGTCGTCGCACTGCTCGTTGCCGACGACGATGCCGTCGCCGCAGGTGGTCGTGCACTTGCCGCCAATCGTGGGGCAGGTCCAGCCGGGCTGGGTCTGGCACGTGGCGCTGCACCCGTCGGCGCCGTTGGTGTTGCCGTCGTCGCAGGTCTCCTTCCCGGCGACAATCCCGTCGCCGCACGTCGTGACGCACGGAGCGTCCGCCGTCGGACACGTGAAGCCGCGCTCGACCTGGCAGGTGCTGCTGCACCCGTCGTTCGACGTCGTGTTCCCGTCGTCGCAGGTCTCGCCGATGTCCGCCTCGACGATGCCGTCGCCGCAGCTCTCCGGCACGCACGCGCTCGGCCCGAGCAACGATCCCGCGTCGCTCACGCCGGCCTCAATCACGAGCGGCGCGGCGGTGCAGCGCCAGCCCGGCTCGACCTGGCAGCCGCTGCTGCACCCGTCGCCGGGCTTCAGGTTGCCGTCGTCGCAGCCCTCGCCGGGGTCGAGGATGCCGTTGCCGCAAGTCGCGATGAGGACGCACGAGCCTCCCTTCGCCGGGCACTCGTAGCCGGGCTCGATCCCGCATACGCCGTTGCAGCCGTCGCCGGGCTTGGTGTTGCCGTCGTCGCACTGCTCGGTGCCCTCGACGATCCCGTCGCCGCAGACCGGGCCGTCGAAGCACGACCCGCCCACGCAACCGTCGCGCTGCACCATCGCGTCGTCCGAGCTGTTCGAGGCGTCGCCCGCCGAGAACATCATCGTGGTCGCGTCGTCGCCCGGGGGTCCGCCGCTGTCGACCTGCAAGTCGCCCGACCCGCTGCTGCTTCCGCAGGCCGCGAGGACCAGCGCCGCGAAGAGACAGGCCCCCGTGAAGATGGACCCCTGTATACGGCTAAGCATCATCGTCCCCTTGGGCGTGCAGCTCCGCGCGACGGCGCGAAGGACACACTCACCACCATCGATCACGCTAGCGCGAAGTTGGCGTTCAAGGAAGAACGCTCCTCTCTCTCTCGTGATGAACGCGGATGTGGGGGCAAATGCGGGAACCTTCGTGCGGGTGAGGATCGCCCGAGCTCATCGCCAGATCGCCCATCGGAGCAGCCAGAGGACGACCCAGAATCCGACCGGTCCGAGCGTCCGCACCCAGCCGGACAGGTCGCTCTCTTCCCTCCGGAGTCGCACCTCTTCGGCCGACCCGTCGCGGGCGCGGCCCGCGGACGCCATGAGCATGCCGATGAGCAGGAACGTGCCGAGGACGATCGCCGTGATGCCGAACGCCGGCGCGGCCCCATCGTTCCTGGCGGTCACGCCCGCGTCGTCCCACATGAAGACCGCGAAGAGCCCCCCGAAGACCGACGTCCAGAGGGCGTAGCGGCCGAGTTCCCGAACCAGCTCGCGGCGCGTCTCCGCGCGCTCGCGCCGATCGATCGCGACGGCCTCGTCGATCGTCCGCGCAGCCGCTCGCGCCGCCCTGCGTGCCTTCGCGAGCAGCGGCGTTCGAACGACGAGCGCGCTGTCGACGCCGCAGTGCACGCACCGCACGACGAGTGCGCTCGGGAGCACCTCGAGCGGCGCCCCGCACGATCGGCAGCGGGCGGGACCTCCCGGTGTGCGGGGCCTTTGCGCCGCGAGCCCCGCGAGGAGGACGCGCCGACCGCCGGCTCGGCGATGGGCAGTCCTCGGCGTGGTCGCGAGTCCGATACGCGATGTGGACCGCGAGGGCCAGCGTCGGACCGATCATCGCGAGCGCGAGCCACTTCGTGCTCGTGCACCACGAGTAATCCTTGATCGACCAGAAAGGCGACGTGGGCGTTCTCGAGTCGCCGAACGGTCTTCTCATTTCAAGTGTCACCTCGTTCGGTTTGGGTTGGCGTGTTGTTCGTGCGGTGCGCTCGTTGGACGAAAAGGCGGCGACACGAGTGTGAAGACAAGGGTGCCCGAAGGCACCACCGCGTCAGGGTGGATGTAGTCCTCACGGCATTCGCCGCGTGCAACATGATCGACGGGTGCTCCCGCTCCGGGATGACGGCAAGGCGAGCGGCGAGAGGTCCGGGATCCCCTCGCCGCTCCGGTTCACGAGAGCTTCATGCTCTCAATCGCTCCGACGAAGTGCCCCGAGCCGAGCTCGCCCTTCGCGAAGAGCGAGAGGATCTCGAAGACGTGGTCGGAGAAGCCACCGACGGTGCCGCGCGTCGAGGCCGCCGCGCCGGCCTTCCCCTTGGCAGCGAAGTCGGCCCACGACTGGTTGTCGGACACGTAGACGACGAGGTCTCCCATCGCCTTCTGCGCGTTCAGGTGACGAAGGGGCGCGGAGCACGCCGTGCCGCCCGAGGGCAGCGACGCGAGGTACTGCGCGTTTGTCATCACCGAGTCCCGCGGGTTGATCGGACGCGGCATCTTCACGACGTCGTCGCTGAACGCGATGACTTCCGCGTTCGAGTTCCGGCGAAGGAGCGACGCCGCGACGAGACCCGCCACGTCGACGCACCGGACCGCGCTCGTCGCCGAGCCGCGATGACCGGTGATTGCGCTCTGCATCGACCCCGACACGGGGCAGACGTACGTCTTGCCCGGAAGCGCGGGGACGTTCTCGGTCGCGACCTCGAGAGCGTCCTGCAGAGCGTCGCGGAGCACACCCGGCATCTCCGCACCCGCCGCGCGGTAGGCCGCGAGGAGCTGGTACGGGAACGCGCGAGCGCGACGGATCGCCTCGGGGTCATGGAGCCGCTCGGCGACGAGCTGCACCACCGCGTCGTCCTCGAACACGCCCTCGCGGAGGAGCCTGTTGAGGTCCATGCGGGTCTGCGGCCAGGTCATGGTCCGCGCGATCGCCGTCCACCTGTCTTGTTCGCCTCCTTCGTGAGCTCGAGAGCCGTCAGCATCTCGAACGGCACGTCGGGCACCGCGCCGCCGCCCTTCTTGAACGCCTCGAAGGCCTTCACGACGGGCGGCAGCCGCTCGGGGTCGACGCTCTTTCCGATGAGGTAGCCGTACAGCGCCTCACGGACCGCGTCCTTCTGGCCGTCACCCGTCGTCGGCGCCGGTCGGACCATCTTGATGACGTCCGCCATCGACGGCTGCCCGCCTGCGAAGGTCGCTCCTCCTGACGTTTGCCGCGGTACGGCGGGTTCGTGCTCGGTGAGGCGGGCAGCACGTTGATGCCGAGAGTCCCGAGGCATATCCTCCGAGCGAGCCGTGGAACCGTTTCGCCACCCCGCAGACCCCTACCGAGAGCCGTGGCCTCGCAAGGTCGAGGCCCCTCCGGTCATGACCTGCGTGGAGATGCGTCGCAGCACCGGGGTGGAGCAGTTGACGCTGCTTCTTCTTGCCGCGGGCGTCATCGCGGGGCTCCTCCTCGGCCGCTGACCCGCAGCGCCGCGTGCTAACCACGATACATGGCGCGACTGTCGGATCGGCTGCCCGAGAACGCCCCCGGCGACTTCTTCGTCGACTCGTCTTGCATCGATTGCGCGACGTGCCGGACCCTCGCGCCTCGAGTGTTCGCACAATCCGACGCGATCGGCCTCTCCGTCGTGGCCCACCAGCCGGGCTCGGAGGCCGATGCCTTGCGCGCCAGGATGGCCCTGGTCTCGTGCCCCACGAGCGCCATCGGCACGGCGAGCAAGGTCCCCGTGCGCGACGCCGTCGACGCTTTGCCCGACCCCATCCTGAGCGACGTTCTGTATTGCGGCTACGCGTCCGAGAGTTCGTACGGCGCCGCCAGCTACCTCGTGGTCCGCGAGAGCGGCAACGTCCTCGTCGATTCTCCGCGGGCCGCGCGTCCGTTGATGGACGCCCTCGAGGCCCTGGGCGGTGTGCGCACCATGTTCCTCAGCCACGTGGACGACGTCGCCGACCACGCGCTGTTCGCGGGACGCTTCGCCTGCGAACGCGTCATCCACGCGGCCGACGCGCGCGGACCGCTGCTGGAGGTCGAGCGAAAGCTCCTCGGCAATGACCCCGTCGCGCTCGCGCCGGACCTGCTCGCGATCCCTGTCCCGGGGCACACGCGGGGAAGCGTGGTGCTGCTCTACCGTGAGCTGGTTCTCTTCACGGGCGATCACTTGTGGGGAAGCGCCGACGGCAAGCACCTCGAGGCAGGCCGCAGCGTCTGCTGGCACTCCTGGTCGGAGCAGACGCGCTCGATGGCCAAGCTCCTCGACTTCCCGTTCGAGTGGGTTCTGCCGGGCCACGGCGCGCGTTTTCATGCGCCCAAAGACCGTATGCGCAACGAGATCGAGCGCCTGGTCGCGCGAATGAGTGGCTGACTGCGAGTGTACACGGCCTGCTGGTCCAATCACCAGCCAAGGACCTTCCCGCGAGAACCAGGCCCCGAGCCCTCGCTATCACCGAGGGCCGATCTTTTGTGCAGCGAGGCCAAGCCGCCAATTGTCGTTGCAGCGCACCGTCGAACCGACACATTGCGCGTGGCATGAACTTCGACGTTGTGCGTGCACTTCGCCTTGCGCTGGCCGCGGCCTCGGCGTGGGCAATCGTCTCCGTTGCGGCCTGCAGCAACGGCACCTCGGACCCGTCGAGCACCGGCTCCGGTTACGGCTCGGGCGGCGGCTCCGGCTCCGGCGGGGGCTCAGGCTCCGGCGGCGGCTCCAGCGGCTCGGGCAGCTCCGGAAGCTCGGGCTCCGGCGGCTCGGGATCCACCACCTCGGACGCGTCGTCCGGCTCTGACTACGAAGAACCCGACGCGACGATTTACAGCTACGTCGACGGTGGTCCGGGGAGCAACCCGAACGAGCTGGGCGGCGACAGCAGCTGTGCGCCGAACAACCTGGACAACCTCCGGGCGTACATGCCGCTCGCGGTGGCGCCCGCGCCCATGTCGCTGAAGGATCTCGGCCCGAGCCCCGTCCCCGTGGCGGACGGCGGCGCGCCGCTGCCGGCCGGGTGGACCTTTTACAACATCGATGGCGCGATGTGCCGCGACGGCTCGGCGTTCGGAATCTACGTCTATTACGGCACCGTCAACAAGCTGATGGTCTTCTTCGAGGGCGGAGGTCTCTGCTTCAGCGACACCTTCTGCGATCACAACCCCGCGAACCTCACGCAGGAGTTCTCCGCCGACCCCGACACCCAGGGCGAGACCATCGCCGCCGTGCTCGCGCAGCTCGGCAACCCGGCGATCCGCCAGCAGCCCTCCGGCCTCGGTGTCTTCGACGAGTCGAAGAGCGACAACCCGTTCCAGGGCTGGAGCAAGGTCTACATCCCGTACTGCACCGGCGACGCGCACTTCGGCACGATCATGAACGGGTCGGTGACCGACAAGCAGCCGCTGCCTCCGACCAAGACGTTCAACCCGGGTTTCAACTTCGTCGGCTACTACAATACGCAGAAGGTCGTCAGCGAGCTCGTGACCTCTTTCCCGAACCTCGACGGCCTGGTCCTCACCGGGTCGAGCGCCGGAGGCCTCGGCGCGGTGTTCAACGCCGCGATGATCCAGGACACCTTCACGACCAAGGTGCCGATGAGCGTCCTTCTCGACTCGGCGGCGGGCTTCCCCGACACGCAATACATGGCCGCCTGCCTCCAGGAGGAGGCGCGCGACACGTACGGCTGGGACCAGGCGATGCCTCAGGACTGCGACGATTGCCGCAAGGCCGACGGCAGCGGCGTGATCAACATCATCAGCTACCTGCACAACCGCTATCCGCAGGATCACCTCGGGCTCATCATGAGCGAGTACGACCAGATCTTCCGCCTCTTCTTCTCGGCGGGAGAGAGCGCGACCGCCGGCGGCCCGCAGGACTGCGACGACAACAACGCCACCGACCTGGCGGGCGGCGGTACGGCTCTCCTCGGCGGCGACCCTCCGCGGTACCCGAACACGAAGTGGCTCGCGGGGCTGCAGTCGCTCCGCAGCTACTACGACTGCACGGGCGCCTTCAGCTCGTACTTCATCGGCGACAATCAGCCGTCGTACGGGCAGGCCGCCGGCGCGTTCCAGTCGACCAGCCGCCTGCACATGCACATCTTCCGCGACCGCTTCTACGACGACACGCTCGTCTCCCCCAACATGAGCCCCGCGGCGTGGGCGGCCGACCTGCTCGCCGGCAAGATGGAAGACATCGGCCCCTGACCCAGGTTGGCGGCGTCGCGTGTGGGACGCAGGCGAGAGATTTCCGCGCCTGGTAGCCTCGCGACGGGACGTCGACCGCCAAATCCACCCACCTCCACGGACTCGACGGCCTCCGCGCGCCGTGGCGTGCCTCGCGGTCTTCGTCGACCACGTCGAACAGTACGCCGAGTGGCTCTCGTGGCCACACGGCTACGGGCCCGCGCTGCAGGCGCTCGGGCGCTAGGGGGTGGAGCTCTTCTTCGTCCTGAGCGGGTACCTCATCACGTACCGCATGCTCCTCGAGGAGAGGGATCGCGGGCGCCTCTCGATCCGCGCCCTTTACGTGCGGCGCGCGCTGCGCATCTGGCCGCTGTACTACCTCGTCGCCTTCGCCGTCGTCCCCTGGGTCATGCACCACGTGGCCGGCTCGTACGTGCGCGACGCGTGGAGCTGGTACCTCGATGGGATCCCTGGGGACGGCCGGCTCGCTCTGTACGTGTCTCCTGCTGCCGCACATCGCCTACTTCACGAACACGCCGGTCCTCTGCGCGGCGCAACTCTGGTCGATTGGCGTCGAGGAACAGTTCTATCTCGTCTGGCCATGGCTGCTGCGCCTCGCGGGCCGGCGGCCGCTCGCCATGTTCACGCTCGTGGTTTTCGGCTGCTTTGCCCTGAACGACCTCGTCTTCCCGCACGGCGAAGCGCTCCGAACGTGGATCGGCGGCGATGGGCTCGAGCACCTTCGCATGTACGCCGACCACGCGCACATGGAGGCGATGGCCATAGGCGCGTTCGTCGGATGGGGTGCCGTACGCGAGCCGCGTTTGCTCGAACGGCTCGCGGCCGACCCCTTCACGCGCGGCCTGGCGTACCTGGCGCTTCCCTTCGGCTGGTACTTCTATCTCACCTGACACACCGAGCTCGGACCCCCGCTCGTCTATGCCTTCGCGCTCGCGGTCCTCTCTCACGGGCCCCGGAGCCGCTTCCTCGCGTGGGCGCCGGTCACCGCGCTCGGGAGGCGAAGCTACGCGTTCTACCTCGTTCACCCGGTCGCGCTCTTCTCGACCACGGTCGCGTTCGAGAGGGGCGGGCCTCCTGGGAGGGCTGCTCGCGCCGTGGTCCTTCCGGATCACGGCGCTCCTCCTCACGCTGGGTCTCACCGAAGCCGCGCATCGCTTCGTGGAGCTCCCGGCTCTCCGGACGAAGGACCGCCTCGGCGGCGCGTCGCGGGAGGAGCCGGAGGACGCGGTATTCTGGAAGATCGGAACCTCACCGAAAGCGTGACGCTGCCCGGCCCCGCGGCGCCGCCTCTGACAACGACCCCACCTGCTCGCCTCTATGGTCGGCCGGGCCCTTCGTGCCGTCGATCGCGTCGCCGGAGCTCCCCCTGGAGCCGCAGGCGAGGAGCAGCGCGCCGCATCTGACGAGCGCCATCGCACGCCGGTTCATGGTCGATCCCTTTCGGTAGGCGGCAGCGAGGTCACCCACGCTCGGGCATTGTACGCCGCACACCGTCCGGGCTTTGAAGCTCGTCGAGCTTACGGTCCACCCGTCGGGGGCCGGCCGCTCAGGAGCAGCGCGTTCTGCTCGAGGAACGCGCGAAGCATCTCGACGACGGCCCTGATGCGCGCCGTGTTGCGCGCGGACTCGTGATACACGATGAACCCCTGCCGGAACGCCGACGGCTCCGGAAAGACGCGCACGAGGTCCGCGTGCAGGTCGCCGTGAAAGTCGATGATGCCGATGCCGCCCCCGCTGGCCACCAGGCCCAGCATCATGTCCGGGCCGTCTGCGCGCATCGTGTGGGCATTCGCGCCGGCGTATTCGTCGATCCAGGCGAACTGCGGGACGTCGGCGAATCGCTTGGTGTAGCGAATGATCTTGTGCGCTCTCAGGTCCTCGCGTGTCGCCGGAAGGCCGCGCGCGGCGACATATGATTTCGACGCAAAGACGGAGAGGCCGATCTCGAAGCATTGAATACCGACGAGATCCGCCTCCTTCGGCTCGCTCATCCGCAACGCGACGTCGGCCTCGCCGTTGGCGAGGTCCGCCCGGTGGAAATCCGGGCTGACATCGACGTGGAGCCTGGGGTGCTTCTGCTCGCCGAGGACGCGCGCCGCGCCCGCGACCGAATCCGCCTTCTTTCAGGGCCAGGACGATCTCTGAAGTCCGTCCATTCGGAGTCCGGCGTCGAGCCTCTCACCGGGAGGCCTCCGGGCGGAGCACCCGCATTTCCGCACGCGATGCTTGCGCAGTATGGCATCGACGCATCCCGGCTCCCACGGTAGCGATTGAAGCTCGTTCGCAGGGGCGCCGCAAGTGCTCGACCCACCGAGAAGGAATCGACATGTCAGACTCCAAAGAAGCCCTCGCCGTGTTCAGCTTCGCCGTCCGCGACTTCGCAGCGTGGCACAAGGTCTGGGAAGAAGGGGCGCCCATCCGGGCGAGGCACGGCAACATCAGCGCCGAAGCCTTTCGGGATCCGAAGGATTCCCAACAAGGTGGTCGTCGTCGACCGCTACCGCGACCTGGGCTCGCTCGAGCGGTTCCTCGCCGACCCCCACCTGAAGGCGGCGCAGGAGCGCGCCGGCGTCACCGGGGCACCGACGATCCTCGTCGCCGTCGCTGGCTAACGTCTTCGTCGTCGAGGGATTCAGAAGCTCGCCGAAAGCGTGATGCTGCTCGCACCCGCGTCGCCGTCGCCGACCATCGTCGCGGTCAGCGTCCCGTGCGGGGTGAAATACGTC
The DNA here is from genome assembly GCA_963797395.1 of uncultured delta proteobacterium. GTDB lineage: Bacteria > Myxococcota_A > Polyangia > Polyangiales > Polyangiaceae > Palsa-1150. The sequence continues at coordinate 36,544 of CAWCPA010000002.1, read as the reverse complement.
ACCCCGCCAGCGGTCCCGGCGTCGTCCTCGGTCAGTGAGGTGAGCGAGAGCATCCAGGATCCGAGCGGCGTCAGCGCGTCGCCGATGCAATCCCCGCTTCCGATTGCGGAGTACCCCACGCTCGGCGGCTCCGGCTCGCACGGCTCGCAGCTTCCACCCGGGCCCGCGATGTTGTCGCAGATGGTGCTGCAGCCCGACGGGCAGTTGGGCGGCACACCGGCCTCGCAATCGGTCCCGGGGGGAACGGGCAGGTAATACGTGAACGCCATCGTGCCGCATTCCCCTCCGGAAGGGCTGCTGGAGATGCCTGGCGCCGCGGAGGCGAGGCCCAGCAGCACGCTCAGCTCGCCGTGGTTCGCGCCCGCGGGTGACGCGAACTGGAAATCCCCCGCGCCGCCGGCCACGGTGTAATTGAGCTCGAAGATGAACGGCGTCGTGTCGTAGCTGGCTCCCGCGGAGAGGATGACGGCGCCGGCTCCTCCGGGACAGAGCAGGGCGTCGATCCCGTCGCCCGTCACCGTGCCCGAGGCCGGGCTGGCGTGGGCTCGCAGGTCGCTGGTGGGGATGGGCGCGCACGCGCCGCCGTCCCACGCGACGGAGCCCGAGGACCCTGCCGAGATGCCGCCGGAGCTCGAATCGCTCTGTTCTTGCCCGCTGCTCGAACGACCGGGGCTCGACGCGTCGAGGGGCGCGCTCGCATCGCCCGCGCCGGGGCTGCTGGAGCCATTGTCGTTGCACGCTTCGAGCGGCTGCGCCGCGACCGCGACGGCCAGCGCCGACGGGACGAACCAAGTCAGGATACCTCGCACGCGGTACACCCTCCCTCTCTGACGGCAAGCGCCCCGACTTTGCCCGCGATCAGGACACCATGACGCGCGCCAGCGCCCCGTGCCAGCATTTGCGGCTTACGCGGGTTCTTCTTGCGAAGCGCGCGACTCGGGGTCGATGCTGAAGGAGCCATGCTGACCGCCGCCGATACCGCCTACTCAATGGCCTTCATGCGTGCGCTCGAGAAGGAGCGGCCGGCTTCCGAGCGGCTGTTCGAGGATCCGTACGCCGCTCTCTTCAGCGCCGGAGGAGCCCACGCGTCGGAGGGGACGTCGCGGCTCCTCGAGCTCCCGTTCGTGGTCGACGCGGTCCGGCTACGAACGCGATTCATCGACGACTTCCTCCGCGAGGGGCTCGCGTCGGGCGTGCGCCAGGTCGTGCTGCTCGGCGCCGGCTTCGACACACGCGGGCTCCGCTTGGCGGAGATCGCGGCGTGCCAGGCCGGCGTTTACGAGGTCGACTTCCCCGAGCAGCTGGAGAAGAAGCGCGCGCTCCTCGAGGCCGCCGGCGTCAGCTTGCCTGCACGGATCGCGGCCGTGGGGTGCGATTTCATGGCGCCCGGGTTCGACGACGCGCTGCTCGTCGCGCTCGGGCAGAGCGGCTTTCGGCGAGGCGAACGCGCGCTCTTCGTCTGGGAAGGGGTCATCGCGTATATCGACGCGCCCGCGGTCGACCGCAGCCTTCGATTCGTGGTGAACGCAGGAGGGCGCGGGAGCCGCCTGGCGTTCGACTTCGCCGCGGGCATCACCTTCGATCCCGAGCCGCCTGCCGAGCGGCTGCGAGGAGCCGGGTTCAGCGCCTTCGAAGCCGTCGGCTTCGACGAGCTGTGGCGGCGATACCGACAGCCCGGCGAGCCGCACCCGAACGCGCCGGTCATGCAGATGGGCGTCGCGGAAGTGTGAGAGCCCGGCGTGCCGTCTACGAAGTCCGCGAGGCTTCGGACGCGAAAGCGGCCTTCCACGCCTCGAGCGACAGGTCGACGGGGGGCTCCACGACGGAACCGGCCACGACACCGTCCATGAAGCCCAGGAACCGTCCGCCGAAGTTGAGCCGCGCGAGCCTCCAGGCGGCGCGCACCCCGGGGTTTCTCGCCAGGAGCCGGGCGCCGGCGACGACGGTTTCGAACGCATCGTCGTTCAACAGCCGTTCTTCGCGCTGATAGAACGAATCTTCGAAATGGAAGAAGTGCGCGCGACAGAGGTTGATGAACTGGATTAGCTCCGTTTGAGTGAGCTCCTCCGGGCTCCGCAAGCCGTGAAGCCATGCGTCCGCTGTGGCGGGGTCCGACAGGGCCAGGTGGAGCTCGACGGTGCGCGTGACGCGGCTGTGCCTGATCGAGATTTGCTGGTTGCGCTCCGTCTGCCTGACTTGCAGCGCGAGGTAGATCAGCGAGGTCAGTACGGCCAATCCGCTGACGAAGCTTCCCAGAGACGCAAGATCGGAGAGTGACATGGCAGGGCCCGGCGTTGAGTGGATGGGGGTAAGACTCTAGGCGGAGGGCTTCCGCATCTTGATGCGGATCAGGGTGGTGGCGATGATCTCCTGCACCTGCTCCTGCCCGATCGAGTGCAGGAACTCGCCGTACTCGGCCAGGCGAGCCCGGAGGACGTCGTCCATGACCACGCGGTTTCCGGACGCGGTGGGTTCGATGGTGACGCGCGCGGCGTCCTCGTCGCTCAGGTCGAAGTTGATGGTCCCCCGGCACCGTGGGGAGCCGCAGCGGCAAGGGTCCCTCTGCGGCTCGTTGTGGCTCACCCACCCGTAAAAATTGGTGACCTCCTCGCCGGGCGCGATGGGCCGCGTGCACTGGATGCGCCCGGGGCCGTCGGAGTAGATGGCGGCGTTGGGATCGCAGCTGTGGTTGCAGAGCCAGCCGCCGGGGACGGTCGTGTCGGGGATGATCACCATGTCTCCGTCCGAGAGCAGCGTGAGCCTCGTCGTGGCGGCGGCGATGGCCTCGGGGTCTCGGGCGCCGACCCGGCGCTGGCGGGGCGCGTAGGGCACCACCACGTCGCCCGGCTGGAACGCCCGGCGGGCGAAGACGCCGCGGCCCGCGATGGGGCTGTTCCGGAAGTCGACTGGGGTCAGGCTGAACATCGCCTTGGGCCGTCGGTTCTTGGTCATGGTTGCCGTGGGGGTACCCATGGTGCCACGCGCGAGGCGCTCGCGCCCTGGAGATGATTGCGGCCGTGCGGCCGCTTCGATAGCGTGGCCCGTTGCGCTGTGTCCGCGCTCGCGCTCAGGAGAAAACGTCAATGGGTCGTCCCGTCCATCGTTCCTATCGTCTTCGCCGTCTGCTCGTCGCCGGCTTTGGGCTGGCGGCGATGTTCACCGCGCCCGCCTCGTGGGCCAGCGGCACCGCGGCAGACTGCAACCTGACGACGACGGGGAGCTGCTCGGTGGCCTCCGGCGACGCGTGCTCGGCCGAGTGCAGCGCGCCCGAAGTCGTCGCCGCATGCGACGGAACGTGCACGGCGTCGCCGACGGTCTCGTGCACGAGCGAATGCGTGGCCAGCTGCATGGGACCCTGCACCCCCGCCCCGAACGACTTCGACTGCGTCAGCGCCTGCGCCACCGACTGCGGGGAGAGCTGCCCGACCGTCTGCGGCAGCGACGACGCCGACTGCGCCGCCGATTGCATGGCGGACTGCAACAACCGCTGCGAGGTCACATGCAACGGGGTCTCCCCGACCGCGGATTGCGCCACGCAGTGCCAGGCCGTCTGCGACGGCTCGTGCGAGGTTCAGGCGAACATCGGTTGCCACGCCAACTGCGTGGTGACGAGCGGACAATCGAGCTGTTCCCTCGATTGCCAGCAACCGGGCACCGGCGCGGTCTTCTGCGGCGCTCAGTACGTCGACGTCTCGACCGCCTCGCCGGCGTGCCTCGATTACCTCCAGTCGCAAGGGATCTCGTCGACCGCCGCCGACGCCGGGGCGACGAGTACGAGCGGCGGGAAGAGCGGGGGCGGATGCTCGGTCGTTCCCCCGGACGGCGGCGCTGGCCAGACCCCGCTCGGCGCACTCGCAGCGCTGGCTCTGGCGGCGCTCGCACGCCGGAAGCCCCGACGGCACACGAAGTAAGGAGCCCGGCGGAAATAATCGATCCCGCGATGGAAATAGGGGTAGGGACGGCGTTGTTCATCGCCCAGGATGGGGCAGGTGGATCAAATCCGGGCGAAGTACGAGCGACTGCGGCACGCGATGGGCGAGCGCCTGACGCGTCTTTGGGCGGCCGCAGAGGCCGAGGTGCTTGGGCATGGCGGTATCGCCGCGGTGGTCGAAGCAACCGGCATCAGCAAGAAGCGGGTGCGCGCCGGGATTCGCGATCTCGACGAGATGTCGCACAACCCTCCAGCGGCTCCGCCCCGCGAGCAGCGGGTTCGCCGACCGGGCGCGGGCAGGCCGTCGCTCGTCGACACGGACCCGACGCTGATGGAGGACCTCGATGCGCTGGTGGATCCGGTGACGCGCGGCGACCCGGAGTCTCCGCTTCGGTGGACTTGCAAGAGCAAGGACAAGCTCGCCGCGGAGCTTCGCGGCATGGGGCACAAAGTCAGCGCGACCACGGTCGGCCTGCTCCTGCGCGACCTCGGCTACAGTCTTCAGGTCGTCCGCAAGACACGCGAGGGGCAGCAGTCTCCGGACCGCAACGCGCAGTTCGAGCATATCAACAAGGCCGCGGCCGATTTCATGGCGCGAGGCCAGCCCGTCGTGTCGGTCGACACCAAGAAGAAGGAACTGATTGGCGACTTCAAGAACGCCGGCAAGGAGTGGCACATCAAGGGCGAGCCCGAGCCGGTTCGTGTCCACGACTTCATCGACAAGGAGCTCGGCAAGGCGATCCCGTACGGCGTCTACGACACCGCACGCAACGAAGCCTGGGTGAGCGTTGGGGTCGACCACGACACCGCGGAGTTCGCCGTAGCGACCTTGGAGCGCTGGTGGCGAGAGATGGGCAAGAAGGCTTACCCGAAGGCCACCGAACTGCTGGTCACCGCCGACGGCGGAGGCAGCAACGCGCCCCGCTCTCGGCTGTGGCGCCTCGAGCTTCAACGCTTCGTGGACCAGACCGGCCTCGAGGTGAGCGTCTGCCACTTCCCGCCGGGCACCAGCAAGTGGAACAAGATCGAACACCGCCTCTTCTCCCAGATCACGCAGAACTGGAGGGGGCGCCCGCTCGTGAGCCGAGAGGCCGTTGTCGCCCTGATTCAAGGCACCACGACCAAGACCGGACTTCGTGTTCGCGCGCGACTCGATAAGCGACGCTACCCAACCGGAAAGAAGGTTGCTCCGGAGCTTATGCGTCGCGTGCGACTCGTACCGAAGCCCTTTCGCGGCGACTGGAACTATACCGTTCGCAAATCTTGAAAAGGACCGGTAATTTCGATCGGGCTCCTAAGGAGCCCGGCGGAAATAATCGATCCCGCGATGGAAATAGGGGTAGGGACGGCGTTGTTCATCGCCCAGGATGGGGCAGGTGGATCAAATCCGGGCGAAGTACGAGCGACTGCGGCACGCGATGGGCGAGCGCCTGACGCGTCTTTGGGCGGCCGCAGAGGCCGAGGTGCTTGGGCATGGCGGTATCGCCGCGGTGGTCGAAGCAACCGGCATCAGCAAGAAGCGGGTGCGCGCCGGGATTCGCGATCTCGACGAGATGTCGCACAACCCTCCAGCGGCTCCGCCCCGCGAGCAGCGGGTTCGCCGACCGGGCGCGGGCAGGCCGTCGCTCGTCGACACGGACCCGACGCTGATGGAGGACCTCGATGCGCTGGTGGATCCGGTGACGCGCGGCGACCCGGAGTCTCCGCTTCGGTGGACTTGCAAGAGCAAGGACAAGCTCGCCGCGGAGCTTCGCGGCATGGGGCACAAAGTCAGCGCGACCACGGTCGGCCTGCTCCTGCGCGACCTCGGCTACAGTCTTCAGGTCGTCCGCAAGACACGCGAGGGGCAGCAGTCTCCGGACCGCAACGCGCAGTTCGAGCATATCAACAAGGCCGCGGCCGATTTCATGGCGCGAGGCCAGCCCGTCGTGTCGGTCGACACCAAGAAGAAGGAACTGATCGGCGACTTCAAGAACGCCGGCAAGGAGTGGCACATCAAGGGCGAGCCCGAGCCGGTTCGTGTCCACGACTTCATCGACAAGGAGCTCGGCAAGGCGATCCCGTACGGCGTCTACGACACCGCACGCAACGAAGCCTGGGTGAGCGTTGGGGTCGACCACGACACCGCGGAGTTCGCCGTAGCGACCTTGGAGCGCTGGTGGCGAGAGATGGGCAAGAAGGCTTACCCGAAGGCCACCGAACTGCTGGTCACCGCCGACGGCGGAGGCAGCAACGCGCCCCGCTCTCGGCTGTGGCGCCTCGAGCTTCAACGCTTCGTGGACCAGACCGGCCTCGAGGTGAGCGTCTGCCACTTCCCGCCGGGCACCAGCAAGTGGAACAAGATCGAACACCGCCTCTTCTCCCAGATCACGCAGAACTGGAGGGGGCGCCCGCTCGTGAGCCGAGAGGCCGTTGTCGCCCTGATTCAAGGCACCACGACCAAGACCGGACTTCGTGTTCGCGCGCGACTCGATAAGCGACGCTACCCAACCGGAAAGAAGGTTGCTCCGGAGCTTATGCGTCGCGTGCGACTCGTACCGAAGCCCTTTCGCGGCGACTGGAACTATACCGTTCGCAAATCTTGAAAAGGACCGGTAATTTCGATCGGGCTCCTAAGCCGCGGCGCGGCAGCCCCCGCCGGCCCCGCGCACCTACGGGATGGGGGTACGGTGCGCGAGGGTGCCCTGAGCCGAGGTCCGCCGCCGGGATCCCCCATCCATCGCCGCCCCCCCACGCTCGGGCTTTCGCCGTACGATGGAGGATCGAACGGCGCTGCTGGCCGGCGGGGAGCGTGAACGATGAAGGGCGTGATCGTCTCGATCGGAGCGGCGCTGTTGCTGCTGGTGAGCTGCGACTCCAGCGATGGCGCAGGTGCGACCTGCCCCGCGAGCGCGCCTCTCGATTGCGGCAACGGCAGCTGCTGCCCCACCGCGACGCCGTACTACTGCCCGAACGACGGGGCGCCGCAGTGCTTCCCGTATGGCCCCGCCGACGGCCCCGCGTGCCAGGGGTACACGCTCTGCGGGGGCGGCTCGAGCAGCAGCAGCAGCCCCTGCGCGCACTGGTCCTGCGGGTCGTCGTCGCAGTGCGCGCAGGTGCTGGGAGCGGCGTCCGGCGTCCAGTGCCAGTTCGCGTCCGGCCAGACCTGCGCGCAGTGGTGCGAGGAGTACGTCCCGGGAGACTGCCATTGCCAGTAGGCGGCATCTGCGGCGAACGGCCGAGCTCGCGCCTCGGTCGTCACGGATTCAGAATGAAATGGGATGGCGCAGTTCACCATCGAGGCCGCCGAGCCGGTCCCGGCGGTCGAAGGCGCGACCGATCGCGCGAGGGCCCTCGCGGTCGCGAGGATCCCGCGCTTCTACAGACCCTGGATGCACCTCGTCGGGACGACCGGAGTCGGCCTGGCGACTCTGGCCGCCGCCGCGCTGTCGATTCATCACCTGCGCCTCGCCGAACTGGCCGTCGTTCCGGCGCTGTTGCTCGTCTCGAATGCGATCGAGTGGTGGGCGCACAAGGCCCTCCTGCACAGGAGGCAATGGCCGGTGGAGGTGCTCCACGACCGGCACACCCCGGAGCACCACGTCGTCTATCAGTACGACTCGATGGAGATCCGCTCGGCCGTCGAGCTGCGCCTCGTGCTCATCCCGGCCGTCGGCGTAGCAGCCGTCGTCATGGCCGCCGCCCCCCTGGCCATCGTCATCGGGTGGATCTTCACGCGCAACGCGGGCTGGCTCGCGCTCGCCACGTCAGCGACCTACATGGTCACGTACGAGCTGTCCCATCTGGCCTATCACCTCCCCGAAGGGTCGTTCGTCGGCCGTCGCTGGCTCGTCCGCGTCCTGCGAGAGCACCACCGGCGCCACCACCATGCAGCGCTCATGCGGCGCTGGAACTTCAACGTCACGCTGCCGCTGTTCGACTGGGTCTTCGGCACCTCGGTCCCGAAATCGGAGCTGGAGCGGGCCCTTCGCCAGGTGAAAGGTCGCTCACGCGGTCTTCCTTCGGAGCGGTAGTCCGTCGGCTCGGTGCCGCACGCGGAAATGTTATGTGGGTTCCGGGCCATCCGCTCGATCTCAACCCGCTCCACGCGCGACCGGCGCCACCTGCGAGGGATCTCCGCCGTTGGCAGTGGGCCGGTTGCCCGCCGTCACGGCCTTCATCGGCGCGGGTGCCGCCAGGAGGGGTCTGATCAGCTCGATGGGGATCGGAAAGACGATGGTCGAGTTCTGGTTCGAGCCCATGTCGAGTAGCGTCTGCATGTAGCGCAGAGCGAGGGCAGCCGGCTGTGTCGAAATGATCTCGGCGGCATTGGCGAGGACCTGGGCAGCTTGAAACTCGCCTTCGGTGGCGATGATCTTCGCCCGCTTCTCGCGTTCGGCTTCCGCCTGCCTCGCCAGCGCACGCACCATGGACTCGGCGAGCTGCGCGTCCTTGAGCTCGACGGTTCCCACCTTGACGCCCCAGGGCTCGGTCTGTCGATCGATGATCGTCTGCAGCTTGCCGTTGATCTTGTCGCGGCTGCCCAGGAGCTCGTCGAGGCTCGACTGTCCCAGCACGGCGCGGAGCGTGGTCTGCGCAATCTGGGACGTCGCCTCCATGAAATTGTAAACCTTGATGATGGCCGCCTGAGCATCCACGACTCGAAAGAAAATCACCGCGTTGACTTTGACCGTCACGTTGTCGGAAGTGATGACCTCCTGTTGAGGGACCTCCAGCGTGATCACGCGCAGGTCCACTTTTCGGACGTGGTCGATCCCGAAGGGAACGATGAAGAAGGGCCCGGGCCCCTTCAGGGCGATCAGGCGGCCAAGGCGGAAGACCACGCCTCTCTCGTATTCTTTGGCGATCCTGACGGTCGACGCCAGGAGCACCAGGATGAGCAGGCCGCATAGGCCCAACAGGAAGGAGACACCAAGGGGGACAGATTCTGTGTTCATCGCGAAAGGTCCTCCGGAGAGAGATGGGATTCCACTCGGATCGAGTCCCCGTCCGAGGGGAGCACGGTCCATGCCGCCTGGTCCCCACGCGCGCGGCCGGCACCGGGCCGCGCCGGCATCACGTGGCGCCGGATGCGCGATGGTCGTCCACCGAAAGAGCGCCGGTCCTCTCGAGGATCCGCTTCGCGGAGGTCACGTCGTCCAGGGTGCCGTGCGCGACGACGACGAACTGATCCGCCTTGAGCGCCGTCTCGTACCTGAGGATGCTGTCCTTGGGTATGCCGATGCTGTAGAGCCCCGCGCCGAGCGCCGTCAAACTCCCCACGACGGCGCCCTCGCCAAGGGCGCCGACGATCCATCCCACCATGGGTCCAAGAACCAGGAGGTGCCCGACGCCAGGGACGAGAAAGAGAGCGGAGCCGAACAACATGCCCCAGAAGGTGCCCCAGAACGCTCCCCGCTTGCCCCAGAATTTCATGCGGTCGCCCACGTTGTAGAAGCCGATGACGTGTTCTTCCGTGTGATAGTCCTTCCCGACGATCGACAGTTTTTTCATGTCGAAGCCGGAGCTCTGGAAGGCTCGCAGGGCCTCTTCGGCTTGGGGGTGGGTGCTGTAGACGGCTACCACGCTATTGAGCTTCTGCATGTTGTCCGATCAGCCAGGTGCATGATCCGAACCGCTTCCGTTGCGTGGTCGGAGCGTGCGGCAGCCGCCCGCGATCCGTACGGCCGAGGCGGGCGAAAGGCATCCCGCCCACGCAATGCGCTTCGACGCGAGCTCGCACGGTGCCAACGGGGGAGCCGACCGATCGCAGGGCGAGGGTCACGAGAGACGGATCGGGGCGACGCCGGCGAAGGCCGATGGCTTGCACGGTGCTCTGCGTCAGGAGCACACCATGACCTGTTTCCACCATATTCTGGCGCCCGTCGATTTCGAATCGTCCTCGCGAGAAGCGCTGGGAGTCGCAATCGATCTCGCGCTGGCGTTCGACGCCCAGCTGACCATCGTCCACGCCTGGGAGATGCCCTCCTATGCGTACAGCGGCCTGGGGCTGCTGCCGCTCGACCTCTGGGTCCCGGTCGAGAAGGCGGGCATGAAGCAGCTCGAGACCACGCTGGCTGCAGTACGCAAACGGATCCCGCGAGCAGAGTCGCTTTTTGCGAAAGGTCGGCCCCAGGTCGAGGTCTTGGAGGCCATCGCGCTATCGAAGGCCGACCTGGTCGTGATGGGAACGCACGGCCGGCGGGGGCTGAGCCGGGCGTTGCTGGGGAGCGTGGCTGAAACCATGCTGCGCTCCTCGCCGGTGCCGGTCCTCACGATCCGCGCGAAGACGCCGGTGCCGTCGTGATCCGCCAGTCGCTTCTGCGGAGGCTCGGTCTCGGGGCGCCATCTACCGTCGAGTCGGAGAAGAAGAGCAACTCGGGCAAACCCTGGACGGGCAAGCGTCGCCTCATTCACGAGACCGAGGGCGCCGCTTCCGGCGCGCTCGCGGGCGCCGTCGTCGGGATGGCGGCGGGTCCGCCGGGCATCGTCGCCGGCGCCATCATCGGGGCCGTCACGGGCGGCGTGGCGGGTGCCGCGCTCGACATTGAGTCGTCGCGCGAGTCGGCGCACACGCGGGAGCTCGACGCCGAGATTGGCGTTGGCGGCCGTGACCTCGGGGCGCCGAACCTGACGCATCCGCCGGCGCGTGTCGGCGCTTACTCGGCGGGGGCCGCCGGCGTCGACGCATCGTCCGGCGAAGAGCCGGCGGAAGGACCGATGCAGGTACCGGAGAAGTGACGCCGGCGCGCGCGGTCAGCGCGCCGACTCGATCACCCCGTCGACGTGCAAGGCCAGTCCGGTCCCCGAGATGTGCGGCGTTCCCGTCGCGTCTAGCGTGACCTCGCTGCCGTGGCAGTCGGAGCGACCGCACGACGCCGACGTCGTGTGCTCCGAAGGCGGGATGCCATGGCACGCGCCGCATTCTGCCTGCGCCCCCGACGTGTCGGTCCAGACCGGGACGGCGGCAGGGTCCGGCAGGTTCGCCCCATGGCAGGCCACGTTCGTACATCGGGTGCCGTCCCAGACCGGAAGCGCTTCTCTCGCGGTCGCGAGGCCGGAGAAGACGACGCCCACGGGCCCGAAGAGGTGCGCAGGATCGAGGACGTCGGCGGGCACGACATGGCAGGTCGCGCACGGCGCGGCGAGGGCCGTCGCCGACGGCTCGAGGTGCGCCGCGTGCGCCCCGCCGGGATCGCCGGGGAAGAAGCACGGGTCACGCGGCGGGTAGGCTCTGGTACCGGACCCGTGGCAGGTGGAGCACGCGAGGACCCCGCCCGGCTGGGAGTGGCAGCTGGTGCAAGAGGGCGCGTCGGGCAAGCCCGAGGTGACGCCCGCCGGAGGCGCCGGCGTGCCGTCGTGGCAGGCGCCGCAGGCTCCCGGATCCGTGGGGTCGAGCATGGACGACCACCGCGACGCCCGCAGCAGCGTCCCGTGAAAGTCGGGGGATCGCGGGTCGATGATCCCCGGGTCGTGCACCGCGCCGTGGAACGCGGGTGTCCCGCCGGCGACCCAGGAGGTCACGGTGTTTCGCTCGGCGCTGTCGAGCAGGCCGCGGTGAGGATCGGTCGTCCAGAGCGGCAAGGACGGGCGCACGGTCATCGGACGGCAGGGTCGCCGGGACGCCGGAGGGCGCGACGCAGGCGATCGCGCCCAGAAATGACGTCGCGCTCCAGCCGGCCGCCGGATTCGCATCGCCGTGGCAGGCGACGCACCGAGCTTGAAAGATGGGAGCGACATCGACGTCGTAGACCGGCGACACCGGTCCATTCACGCGCTCCTCCGAGCAGGCCGTCGCCGCCAGGGCCAGCAGCACGCCTGCGCGGACGCGCGCCGTCCACGTCACGCCGCCCTCACTGCGGGCGCGCCGGGAACGCCGCGAGCGGAAGCCCCGTGAGCGCGAAGTACGAATCGTAGAGGATCTGCCCGATGTACTTCGGATTGTGCACCCCGAAGGCGCCGCCGCGCGCGACCAGGATGTAGTCGTAGAGCGCGCCCGCCTGGTCCTGCGTCAGCAGCCCACCCCCATCGGCCATCGCGGCACCCGGCACCGGCTCGTCCTGGGCCCAGTTCCCGTCACCGAGCTGGGCCGGCGTGAGCGTGGTGAACGGCGCGGCGTCGGCGCGAGTCAAGAGGCCCTGGCCGTTGAACCAGGTCTCGATCTGAGTCATCGCGGCCTGGACGTCCGACTCGAACCCGTTGACATCGAACGTGGTCGCGGTCGCGTGGCACGATTTGCACGCCGACAGGTTCGGGTTGAACGAGTGGTCGGGGACGTTGCTGTTGTCGGCGACGGTCACCATGTGGCAGTCGACGCAAGAGAGCTTCTGCTCGTGGGTGGACTCGCCGTAGGTCTGGCCCTTGAAGTGGTAACCCCCAACCCCCGTGAAGAGGTCCGCCTGCGGACCCTCGTGAGGACCCCAGTGCACGCTGGTGATCGCGTTCCCCGTCGCAGCGATGTAGTTCGTGACGTCGACGCGCGACCGGTGGCACCACATGCAGGTGTCGCCGGGCCCGAAGTTGCCCGCGTTCGTCCCGGTCACGGCGTCCGTGTTCGGGCTCTTCTCGACGAAGAGGGTGCTGCCATCGGTGTCGTCGGGAACCTGGAGCGGGAAGGAGCCGGGCGTCCAGGGGATTCCCGTCTTGTGCGGATCGTTGGCGTCGGTCACGGCGTGGCAGGTGGTGCAGTAGACCTCCGCAACGGTGGCGTTGCCCGCGTAGTTGGCGGTCGAAAGCGCACCCGAGACCGGATCGCGGTACTGGAGCGTGCCGCTCGCGAGGTGCGGCACCACGCCGCCATCGCTGGTGAGGACGTTGCCCGCGACGCGCTGCTGGAGCGCGTCGGTCGCGTGGCAGTTGCCGCACGCCTCCCCCGTCGTGGTCCACTCGGTCTCGGGCGTCGCCGAGGAGACGTTGGCCAGGTATTCCGTATAGTGGACGCTCGCCTGAAACTGGGACACGACGCCGTTGAAGCCGTGGCAAGGCGAGAGGCACGAGGTTTGGATGGCGACGCCGCCGTCGCCGATCGCCATCGTGGAGCCGGGAGACGCCGCCGCTCCGGGCTCTCCCTGCGGACCCTGGGGGCCCGAGCAGCCCACGACCAAGAGCGCGAAAGGGGTCCACGCGAGACTGGCCAATCGTCGGTGCATGAGCACTCCCGAGTGCACGCGACATGCCGCAATCCCTGCGTGCGGGGCGCGCCCTCACAAGGGCATGAGGCCGTCGATGAAGCGATTGAACACGGGGCGCGCGGCACGAACGGCGGCGGCGGGCCCGGTCATCTTGAAGAAGTACGACGGGCTGCGGGTCTCGACGATGGAGCCCACCAGCGCCCAGCCGGTCTGGCTCTCCGCGGGTGCCCCCGTCGCCATCCCACCGCTGCCATAGGTCCCGGCGACATCGACGGTGACGACGTGCAGGCCGTGCACGGTCCTCTCGATGCGCGTGTCGCGCCCCATGTCGTCGAACTGCGCGATCCAGCGCTGGATGTTGGCCTCCGTCGAGCCGCCCGCGCGCGAGATGGCGATGTCGACGCCCCCGGGGGCGCGGTACGTCGCGAGGCGCATGGCGTTCGGGTTCGGCGCTTCCTGCCAGGTCGCAGGCGCCTCCCAGGTGAGCGCAGGGGGACCGCTGGCCGGCGAGGGCAGCGCGCCGTGCGGCGAGGCCGCCAATCCGATCGCCGGGTGGCCGGCCGGCAGGGCCTCGTCTTCTCCCGGCGGCGTCATCTCGCCGTTGAGCGCCGGCAGCGCGGCGGCCACCTCGTTTGCCTCGCTGGCGCCGGTCGTGGCGGCGGTCGCTCGTGGCCCCCGCTCCGCGTTCAGCAGCGCAAGGACGCCGGCCGCGAGGACCACCGGAAGGATCAGGAACGCACGCATTCGATTCGACATGCGTCGCCTCACTCAGCGAAATGTGTGCCGGTGCCGCGCGACCGGACAGGCATGCGCACGCCCCGAAGGAGCCTCTCACTTCACCACTGGCACTTGGCCATTCGCAATTCGCAATTCGCGACCCCTATCGCGCCGGCGCGCGCCGGCCAGCCCGGAAGTCGGCGACGACGACGTACAAGAACGTGCCGAATGCCGCCGTCCCCAGCACCTGCCCGACCGACATCGCGACCATCACGGGCCAGACGGTGGGGTCGACGATCTGCCAGGTCATGAGGGCGAGGGCGGCCAGGTTGCAGACGCACGCCACGACGATCCATCGATCCGACGGGCGTGCGCTCATGGGGTCTCTCCCGCGTCTGGAGCCTGAAAAAAGGGATGGGCGAGGCCGTGGCAGCCTTCGCTGGCGCAACTGATGCGTCCGGCGCGCACGTCGTCGAGCAGCGCCCGGTGGTCGGACACCTTCAGCCAGAGCGTGTCCTCGGTCGAATGGCACTGGATGCAGTTGCCGTTCATCTCCGAGGGATCGCGCAGGTGGATGGTCTTCTTCGACTCTTCGACGGGGATCTTCCGGTACTCCGTGAGGTACAGCCACACGTGCCGCATGCCGCCGGCCTTGGTGACGATGGTCCCGAACATTCCGTAGTTGGCGTGACAGACGTAGCAGTTCTCGCTGCCGAACATCGCGTTCCGCGCGTGCCGGGAGGCGAGCGACGCGCTGAAGTGATCGTCCGAGTCGGCACGGTGCAAAGCCATCACGTGGCATGAGCCGCAGAACGCGCGCTCCTTGGTCGCCTCGAAGCCCTGCACGTTGCCGGCGAAGGCGGCGCCGATGGGGAACACACCGAGGCCGAGCAGCAGCCAGAGCTTGGTCGCGCGGATGAGGGGGGGCCGGAAGACGAGATAGGTCGAGACGATGACCGCCGACAGTGCAGCGCACGCGATCTCGAGGACCGCCAGCGGCGACGTGAGGAAGGTCATCGGAGGGCTTCGCGGCGCGCGCCTGGGAATTGCACCGCGGGCACGACCTCGATGTCGTGCAAGATGACGGCCAGTGAGCACCCACCGCGACGATGCGTCGCGGTCGCCGTCGTGAGCGCGATCGCGATGGCGTGGGTGTCGCCGGCCTTGGCGGATCCTCTGAGGCTCCGGGCGGACGCCCTTGCGGAGACGGAGGGGACCACCTCGCCCGTGGGGCTCGTGGTGCTCCAGGGCGAGGACGCGATGCGGCGGTGGATCGGCGTCGAAGGGCTCGTCTGGACGGGGGGTCACGCGGGCACGCCGGCGGTCACGGGCGACGTCATGGTGCTCACCGTCCGGATCCGCGAGCCGCACGGGTACGCCGAGGCACGCGTCGGGCGCTTCGTTCTCGCGACCGGCGCGGTGCGGCCGGTGCAGATCGACGGCGTGCACGTGATCGCCCGCGCCCCCTGGGGATCCACCCTGGAGACCTTCGGCGGCCTCCCCGTGGTCCCGCGCTTCGGCGCGCGCAGCTACGATGGGCTCGTCGGGGCGCGCGTCGCCCAGAGAGTCACGGAGGCCGCGGCCCTGGGCGTCTCCTACGTGCAGAGGCGCGAGGATCGAGAGAATCTCGAACGAAGAGATCGGAGCCGACCTCGCGATGGCGCCCGTGCGCTGGCTCGACGTCGCGGCGTTCGGCGCCTACGACCTGACGAGCCCCGGCCTCGCGGAGGGTCGTGCGTCGGCCGCCGTGCGGTCGGGCGACTGGCGACTCGAGCTCTTCGGAGCGCAGCTCTCGCCTGGCCGGCTACTGCCGGCGACGTCGCTCTTCGCGGTGCTCGGCGACCTGCCGTCGCGCAGCGTCGGGGCGACGGTCCGATGGCGCGCCGCCCCTCGCCTCGATCTGCTCGCCAGCGGCGCCGGACAGGACGTCGCGGGCGGCGGCGGGGGCAACGGCTGGCTGCGAACGACCCTGCGGCTCGACGACCGGGGTGAGGGGAGCCTCGGGCTCGAGGTGCGCCGCGTGGACGTCCCCGGCGCGCAGTGGACCGGGGTGCGCGCCATCGCCGCGCTGCCACTGGGCAAGGGGTTCCGCTACTCGTCCGAGATCGAGATTGTCGTGCCCGACTTTCCCGATGGTCGAGGCGTCGCCTGGCCGTGGGGCCTCACGGCGCTCTCCTGGCGATCGCGGGACGGGTGGGATCTGGCCGGCGCCCTCGAGGCCTCGGCGACGCCGGAGCACCGCTACGAGGCCGACGCCCTGGTGCGCCTGTCGTACGCCCTCGAGCTCGCGTCCTCCGCTCCGCGCGCGCGCAGCGCGAACGAGGGCCCCCGATGAGGATGCGCCTCTCGGTCCTCGCCGTGCTGGCGATCCTTCTGGCGGCCTGCGCCAGCGTGCTCGGGCTGCATACCGAGTCCCCGTCGCACCCGTTCGAGCACCGCGCGCACATGCTGAAGGGCATCAACTGCGTGGTGTGCCACGGCGACGTGGCGCTCGCGGGCGACACCGGGCCGCTGCATCTCCCCGGCGACGCCGACTGCCGGCATTGCCACCAGAAGCCCCACGACGATCGCTCGTGCATCCAGTGCCACGGCGAACCCTACGTGCGGCAGACCGCGGAGCTCGCCCGGGCGCAGCTTCGCTTCGAGCACTCGCGCCACATGGATGCGGCTCGCGGCGACTGCGTCCGCTGCCACACCGAGGTCGCCGAGGCGCGTCCCCAGACGATCTTGCCGAAGATGGCGACCTGCTTCGGATGCCACGAGCACCGGGAGCAATGGACGCTGCGAGACTGCGACGGTTGCCACGTCGACCTGGCGGCCGAGGGGTCGCCCCCCGACGATCACCTGATCCACGACGGTGACTTCGTTCGTGAACACGGTGTCCGGGCGGCGAGCGCCCGCGACCTCTGCGCGACCTGCCACACCGACCGGCAGTGCGCGTCGTGCCACGGCGAGGGAACGGTCCCCACGTTGCCCTGGAAGCTGGCCCTGGGCGACGTGAGCCTCGCCGGGCTTCATCGCGCGGACTTCGTCGCCCGCCACGCCGAGGAAGCGCGCGCCGATCCCGGCCTCTGCACGACCTGCCACACCGAGAGCTCCTGCATCGACTGCCACACGCGAGAGAACGTCGCCGGGCCGACGAGCGGCAGCCCCCACCCGCCCGGCTGGGCGAACGGGGAGCACGGGGCGCAGGCCCGCATCGACCCGACGTCGTGCGCCGGCTGCCACGGCGGCGCGGGCGAGCAGCTCTGCGTCGATTGCCATCGCGTGGGCGGCCCGGGCGGCAACCCGCACGGGCCGGGCTTCACGAGCCGCAAGGACGAGCGCCGCGACCTGCCGTGCCGCCTCTGTCACGGGGTCGGTCAGTGACGCGCAAGAGGCGGGCGCTCTACGGGGTGGCCATCGCGGTCGTGATCGTCGCCGCGTGCGTCGCTGCGATCGTGAAGCTCTGGCCGCGCGGCCCGAAGGGCGTGCCGCCCGAATCTCGTCCCTGCCTCGTGGGTCCAGTACCGGGCCACACCCGGGCACGCGCTTCACGTCGGACAGGGCAAGGCGCAATGCCACGACTGCCACGACTTCGAGCGAGACGGGTTCAAGAACCCAGGCACCTCCGTCTGCAAGAACTGCCACGCCCGAGAGACGACGGTCGGCCACCACGGCGGCCAGGGCTCGAACGCGACCGACTGCCTGACGTGCCACGTGTTCGCGCTCGGGCGCACGGCCCCGACGTGCATCGGGTGCCACGTCGGGACGGAGGGGAGCTTCCCTGCCGTGGTGCAGCACGCGACCACCGACTGCGCGAGCTGCCACCACCTGCACGAGACGCCTTCCATCGTCCCCGCGGATTGCACCGGCTGTCATGAAGAACGCGCCGCGACGCACGCCGAGCACGCGGGCTCGACGGGCTGCCTCGATTGCCATCGCGCGCACATGCCGGCCTCGGTGGCGACCCTCTCCTGCGCGTCGTGCCACGCGCAGGCGTCCCAGCCGCATCCCGCCGCCCACGACGGGTGCCTCGGTTGCCACGCGCCCCACGACTTCGCCGCGAACGACAGGGCCTGCGTCGGATGCCACGGCGACAAGACCACCCTCGCCGAGAGCCAGGTCCCCGCCCACCGCCTCTGCATCAACTGCCACACGCCGCACGCTCCCGGCGAGGCCGGGCGCGCCTGCGTGCAGTGCCATCGGGACATCCAGGTGAGCCACGGGAGCGCCGGGGCGTGCGTCACCTGCCACGTCCCCCACGGCGAGGATCCGATGGCGGTCGTCGCGACCTGCAACAGCTGCCACGGCAACGTGGCCATCTCCGACACGGGCGCCCACGCCGGGGGCATCGCTTGCGAGTCCTGCCACGAGCCACACGCCTTCGGTGGACTCGACGAGAAGGCCTTGTGCGGGGACTGCCACGCCGGCGAGGTCAGGCTCGTCGCCTCGAACGCCTCGAACGGCGCCCACGCCGCTTGCGTGTCGTGCCACGGCTCGAACGTCGCGCACGCGCCGCCGAAGGCGGTGGTTTGCGGGACCTGCCACGCCGCCGAGCAGAACTCCGCGCCCGCCGGCCACCAGCGGTGCGAGGGCTGCCACGAGCCGCACGACGAGCGTTCCACCCCCGCCTGCACCGCCTGCCACGCGACGAAGATCGGCGAACCGCACACGACGCTGCCGGGCGGCTGCGCGACTTGCCACCGCCCACACGGCCCCGGCGGCATCGCCGCCCCTCCGGGCTGCACGAGCTGCCACGCAACGTCCACCTTGCCCGCCCTCCACGCAGCGCCGGGCCACGCCCAGGCCGAGTGCGCGACCTGCCACGTGTCGCCCCACGTGGCCCCTCGCGAAGACCGGCCCGGGTGCACCGAAAGCTGCCATACCGACAAACGCGACCACCACCCCGAAGCGACGGTCTGCACCGGTTGCCACGTCTTCCGCCGCTGATCCCCGGGACGGCTTCTGTGGCCGGCTCGCCCTCCCCTGCTACGAACCCGCCCGTGGCCCGCGTCTTCCTCCTCTCCCCGGCCCGGCTGGACGGGCGGCGCGGCCAGCTCCTCTTCCGGCAGAGCGCGACCTTTCCCATCGCCGCGGCCCTGCGCACCCGCGAAGGGTGCCCCATCGGCGATGTCTTCGCCTTCGTGAGCGGCCTCTACTTCCGCGGCAAGCTGGCGTACGCGAAGGCCTTCGCGCGTGCGCCGGAAGGCGCCACATGGATGGGCCGCGGCGCGCTCGTCATCACGCAGAACCGGGGCCTCGTGCCCGTCGAGACGCGCATCTGCCTCGAGCACCTCGAGAGCTTCGCCGCGACCGATATCCACCCCGACGAACCCGCGTTCCGGCGCCCCCTCGAGCGAGACGCCCGCGCCGTCGCCGACGCCGTCGGGCCCCACGGCGAGGTGGTGCTCCTCGGCAGCATCGCGAGTGCCAAGTACGTCGACGCGCTCGTCGGCATCCTTGGCGGGCGGCTGCTCTTTCCCACCGACTTCGTCGGCCGCGGAGACATGAGCCGAGGGGGGCTCCTCCTTCGCGCCGTCGACGCCAGAACCGAGCTCGCGTACGCGCCCGTGCACGGGGCGGTCCGCCGGGGCACCCGCCCGGCGAAGCTCACGCCACGACGGCGACGGGGGTAGAAGTACGCGGATGGTCGGCTGGTGGAAGAAGCGACGACGCGCCCGCCTCCTCGAGGCTCCCTTCCCGGAGGCGTGGCGGGGCGTCCTCGTTCAGAACGTTCCCTCCGTCTCGACGCTGACGCCCGAAGAGCGCCAGGGCCTCGAAGACAACATTCGGATCTTCCTCGCGGAGAAGCGATTCGAAGGCTGCGGCGGCCTCGAGCTCACCGACGAGATGCGGGTGACCGTCGCCGGGCAGGCGTGCCTGCTCCTCCTTCATCTCGAGGAGGCGGACGTCTTCCCCACGGTCCTCTCGGTGCTCGTCTATCCGTCGGCCTACAAGGCGCCGAGCGAGCACCGGCCCGGCGGCATCGTGATCGACGGCGTGGCCCGCGAGGGCGAAGCGTGGGAGGACGGCGTCGTCGTGCTCGCGTGGGACGAGGTCCTCCGGGCGGCTCACGACCACCGGCACAACCTCGTTCTCCACGAGTTCGCGCACGCGCTCGACCAGGAGGACGGCCGCGCCGACGGCGCTCCCAGGCTCGGAGACCGCGCGATGTTCGGGCCCTGGGCGCGCATCCTCGGGGACGAGTACGAGCAGCTCGCGGAGGACGTTCGCGAGGGACGGCCGACGTCGATTGACGCCTACGGCGCGGTGAGTCCCGCGGAGTTCTTCGCGGTCGTGACCGAGGCGTTCTTCGGCCGCCCGCGTGCGCTTCGACAGAAGCATCCCGCGCTCTACGAGCAGCTCCGGGCCTTCTATCGACAGGACCCCGCCTCTCGGGATTGACTCGGACAGCTCGTGCGTACGTCCCGATTCAGGACTCTCCTGACCGCCGCGCTCGAATGCGCCCGGCGTTTACGCGCAGAAGTTTGCGCAAGAGGCGTCGCAATTGACGATTGCCCAAGAGGATGAAGCCCTTCAACGTGGGGCCCACTTCGCGGCGTTCTTCGTCGAAGGGGGACCTCTCATGAAGATCATGCACGCTCACGCTCCGAGTGCGGTCGCAATCCCGCTTCTCGCGGTCTCGCCCCTCGCCTGCAGCGCGCCGCCCGCGCCGGCCGAGGCCGTCTCCACTTCCAACGAGGACCTGACGGCCGAAGGCCTGGCTGCTCCGGCCGGCCCGCTGCTGCCTCCCGACTGCTCGCCCAGGGAGCTCGGGTGGCCGTCGTTCGGGCAGAACGTCTGCAATACGCGCTCGTCGCCGCTCGCGGGCATCCTCAGCCCGCTCACGGCCTCCCGCCTCGCCGTGAAGTGGACGTACCTGGCCGCGGGCGACGTGTCGGCGACGCCCGCGGTCGTCGATGGCGACGTCTACGTCCCCGACTGGGGCGGAAAGATGACGCGGCTCGACGGTCGAACGGGCAAGCCGGTCTGGTCGATCGCGGTCGGCCCCATCGTGGGCGCTCCCCCCGCGCCGCCCGGTGGCGCGGATGCCGGTTTGCCGCCCGACACCCCGGCGGCCGTCGTCGCGCGAGACACGCCGGTCGTCACGGCTGACAGCGTCATCTTCGGGCTCGTTCTGGGCGGCGTCGCCGCGCAGCCGCAGCCCGCGTACGTCGTCTCGCTCGATTCGAGCGACGGGCGCGCTCCGGTGGGCGACGCAGGTCGACGCGCACCCGGCGGCGATCATCACGTCGTCGCCCATCCTCGAAGACGGAAAGCTCTACGTCGGCGTCTCCTCCGGCGAGGAGACCTTCACCCTCATCCCCGGGTACCCCTGCTGCTCGTTCCGCGGCAGCGTCGTCTCGCTCGACGCGAAGACCGGCGCCATCCTCTGGAAGACGTACACGATCGACGACTCCGCGTATTTTCTTGCGGACGGCAAGACCCCCTCGGGGTTCGCCGGGGCCGCCGTGTGGAGCTCGCCCGCGCTCGATCGGCGCCGCCGCTCCCTCTACGTGTCGACCGGCAACAACTATACGACGCCGCCGGGCACGATGACCTTGCCTCCCGGCGATCACATCGAGTCGATCCTGGCGCTCGACCTCGACACCGGCGCCGTGAAGTGGTCGCAGCGCATGACCGAGGGCGACACGTTCGTCATCGCCGACCTGTTCGAGACGCCGCCGGGCGGGGGGCCCGACTACGACTTCGGCGCCGGCCCCAACCTGTACCGCACGACCATCGCAGGCAAGCCGCAGGACGTCGTCGGCGCCGGTCAGAAGAGCGGCCTTTACTGGGCGGTCGACGCCGACACGGGCGCGGTCCTCTGGCGGACCGCCGTGGGCCCCGGCGGGCACCTCGGTGGCATCCACTGGGGCACGGCGGTCGACGCGCGACACGTCTACGTCGGGGTCAACGACGATTACGGCATCCCGTATCCGCTCCAGGGCTTCGGCCCTCAGACAGGGCAGACGGCGACGGTCGGCTCGTGGGCCGCGCTCGACCCCGCGACGGGTGTCGTCGATTGGCAAGTGGTCGACCCCGCGCTCCCCGCCGAGCTGGACGAAGTGAGCGTGAACGGCCCGCTCTCCACGGCCAACGGCGTGGTGTTCGGCGGCTCGATGGACGCCCAGGGGACGATGTTCGCGCTCGACGGCGCGACGGGGCGGGTCCTCTGGTCGTTCGCGAGCGGGGCCACGGTGTACGGCGGGCCCGCGATTGGCGCCGACGGCACGGTCTACTGGGGCAACGGCTACCCCAACGCGTCGCGCCTGCGCTTCGGTACGCCCGGCGGCAAGGTCTACGCGTTCGCCGTGCGCTGAAGAAGCCCGGGCTCGCCCGCCGCGGCCACGGGGATGCGGCTCATCGCGCGCTCGGCCAGCGCCGTGATCGTGAGCGACGGATTCACGCCGGGGTTGGCCGTCGCGAGCGGGCAACGGCCTGGCGCCTATGGATAGGACGTCGCTGACCCGCATCCCCACGGTGTGTAGGAGACTGAAGCCATGCCGAAGGCCTACATCTCGGGAACCGGCTTCTTCGCGCCGCCGCGCGTGGTGACCAACGACGCGCTCCGCACGGTGCACGGGATCGACACGACCGACGAATGGATTCAGCAACGCAGCGGCATCAAGGAGCGTCGCTTCGCCGACCGAGGCGTGAACTGCTCGGACCTGGCGGTCCACGCCAGCGAGCAGGCCATCCAGCGGGCCGGGCTGCAGAAGACCGACATCGACATGATCGTCTTCTGCACGCTCTCTCCGGATCAGATGTTTCCGGGCAGCGGCGTCTATCTTCAGCGCAAGCTCGGCCTGTGCGACGCGGGCCGCTTCATTCCTTGCCTGGACGTGCGAAATCAATGCTCCGGCTTCCTGTACGGCCTGAGTACGGCCGCGGCACATGTCCAGAATGGATCGCACCGGCACGTGCTGCTGGTCGGCGCTGAAGTGCACTCGGCTGCGCTCGATCTCAGCACGCGCGGCCGCGCCGTCGCCGTCTTGTTCGGCGACGCAGCCGGCGCCGTCGTCGTCAGCGCCACCGACGAGGATCGAGGCGTACGGGGTACGTACCTCGGCGCCGACGGCCGCCACGCCGATGCTCTGTCGATGAAGATCTGGAACATCGGCGACCGCCCGTTCATCCCCGTGGATGCGGACGGCGTCGGGCGCGTGGAGCCGCTGGCCATGTATCCGCAAATGGACGGCAAGCTGGTCTTCAGGAACGCGGTCGAGCGCATGCTGGCGGTGCTCGGCGAGAGCCTACGGAAGCACGACCTGACCGCGAACGACGTGGACCTGTTCTGCTTCCACCAGGCCAATCTGCGCATCAACGAGTACATTCGAGATGTGCTGCGCGTGCCCGCCGAGAAGGTGATCAACAACATCGAGCGCTACGGCAACACGACCGCGGCGACCCTGCCTTCGCTGCTGTACGAGGCGGAGCAGAGTGGTCGTCTGCAGCGCGGCATGAAGGTCGTGCTGGCCGCGTTCGGTGCCGGCTTCACCTGGGGTTGCTCCGTCATCGATTGGTGACGCCGGCGCCGGTTCCGGTCATTCGTCCGGCGCTCGCGCGCCTCGCAGGTCTTGCTCTCGAACGTCCGGCGTTTCGGTCCGCACGCGCGCGAGCGAACGCGAAGCATATCCGTCGCGGGTCTCCTGACGTCTGAGCTTTCCGCTCGAAGTCCGCGGCAGCGATGCAGGGGCGACGACGACGACCTCGTCGAGGGTCAGCCCGAACCGCGCCCGCACGGCCGCAGTCGCGTGCTGCACGATGGCCGTCTCGCGCGTGGCGGTGCCCTCGCAGCACACGACGAGCCGCGCCCGCTCCGCGAGGGGAGTGCCGTCGGCGGGCGCCCGCACGCTGAACGCCACGACGCCGCCGCGCCGCACACCGGGCACCTCGCTCACGGCCGACTCGATGTCGCTTGGCAGATAGTTGTGCCCGCGGACCGCCACGAGGTCCTGGGCGCGGCCGCACACGAAGAGGTCTTCGCCGACGACGTACCCGACGTCGCCGGTGTGCAGCCACGGAGCGTCGCCGGGGGCATCGCCCTGAATCGGCCGGTACGCGCGGGCGGTGCGCTCCGGCTCCCGGTAGTACTCCGCCGCCACGCTCGGCCCGCGAGCCACGATCTGCCCCACGCGTCGCTCGCCGAGGCGGCGGCCCTCGTCGTCGACGATCGCGAGCTCGTGCCCCGGGAACGGCCGGCCGCAGCTCACCATCTCGGTCACGGCCCCCCGCGAATCGGACGGCATCGCCCGACCCTCCGCGAGAGCGTGTGGATCGACCGTGTCCGTCTCGAGCGCCCGGCCGAGAGGCGCGAGCGTGATGGCGAGCGTACTCTCGGCCATCCCGTACGAGGGTACGAACGCGCTCGCCCGAAAGCCCGTGGGAGCCAGCGTCTCCGCAAACTCCCGGAGCACCCGCGCCTGCAGAGGCTCCGCGCCGCACCCGCATATGCGAAGGCACGAAAGGTCGAGCCCCTGAAGACTCTTGTCTTTGAGGCGCTTCGCGACGAGCTCGTATGCAAAGTTCGAGGCGTACGTGATGGTCCCGCGGTGGCGGTGAATGCTGTCGAGCCAGACGCCCGGCCGCCGGGCGAACGTCGCCGTCGGCAGGATGACGCACGGAACGTTGGTGAACAGGGGACCCATGACGAAGCCGATGAGGCCCATGTCGTGGTAGAGAGGCAGCCAGCTCACGCCCTTGTCGACGAGCGGGTCGCGCTGGAGCCCGTCGATCATGAACCCGGCGGCGTTCGCGGCGAGGTTCGCGTGCGTCACGGCGATGGCCTTCGGTCGCCCGGTGCTGCCGCTCGTGAACTGAATGAGCGCGAGAGCGCCGGGGGAAGCGTGGAGCCTCAGGGACCGATGAACCGCCGCGAGATCCTCCACGGTCACGATCGCTCGCGAGGAATTCCCGGCGCTCTCGAGGCTTGCGGCGCACTCGATTGCTTCTCGGGCCGCCGCGGTGGTCAAGATCGTCGAGGCGCCTGCGGCGCGGGCGACACGGTCGACCGTCTGCCGGTACGCCGCCGGATCGCGCGCCGCGTCGGGGGGGTGCACGGGCACCGGGACGATTCCCGCGAAGGACGCGCCGAGGAGCGAAAGGACGAACTCTTCGCCGTCGGGCACCCCGAGCACGAGTCGATCGCCCTCGCGCAGCCCGAGCGCCGCCAGGGCCCCCGCGCGGCGCGCGGCCTCCGACGCCATCTCCTGGAAGGAGTAAAATCGCTCGGAGCCATCGGCGCGAACGAAAACGAAACCTCGCGTCGAGTCGCGTTCCAGCGCGCAAACGGCGTCGACGAGGGTGTCCGCCACGCGGCGCGAGAAGGTAGGAGGCATGCCGAACCTCGAGCTCGGAGCCTATCGATATCGCGGTGGGATCGGACGAGACGCGGTTTGTCTGGCCGCGCCAGATACTTCCCCTCCGGCGCCAGCGCGCTCGACGTCGCGGCTGAGGTGCGCAAACGGCTTCGACGTCAGGGTGCTACACTCCCCGGGTCCCGGCGCCTCGTGTTTGCCGGGTTTTGCCAGGATGTTGGCGAGTTGTTCCTGACTCTCATGGTCGTGGGCTTGGTGGGCCTCCTCATGATGGCGGTGCCCGCCTTCAGGCATCATGGCCATGCTCACCCTGCGCACGGCGGGCGCGCCGTCTTGACGCGGGGCGGGTCGGCGCGAACGGGCGGCGGACAGGCGGGCGCGGACCGGGCGGCCCTCGTGGTCGACGCGCCCGGCGGGGCCGTCAGCGCCGCGAGCGCGGGTCGCGCGATCGTCCCCGCCGACGCGAGGGTGGCGTGGCTTCTACGCTGGGTCCCGTCGCCGCGCGTCATCTGCAGCTGGCTGGCCCTCTACGGGGCGTTCGGCAACGCGCTCGTCCATGCCTTCCGCATGCGCGTGGCCCCGGCCGTCCTCCTGGCCGCGCTCCTGGCGCTCGTGATCGAGCGCCTGCTGGTCCGGCCCGTGTGGAATCTGCTGTTCCGCTTCCAGGGGCAGCCGAGCTCCCCGCTCGAGGTCCTCGTGCTCTCGGAAGCCCAGGCGGTGGTGCCCTTCCGCAACGGGCGCGGCATGGTCTCGGTGGTGCGCGACGGGCGCCTCGTGCAGCTCGCCGCCACCCTGCGCGAGGACGACGCGCGAATCCCGGTGCGGTTCGGCGATCGCCTCCGCATCGAAGACGTGGACGCGCGGCGCGAGCGCGTCGTCGTCTCGGTCCTCGATCGCACGAAAGCCCTGCCCGAGGTATGAATCAGGAATCCCCATGCCCGAGCCCTCGTTGATCATCGCCGCTGTCGTCGTCGTCCTCGTGGTGGTCCTCACCATGACCATGATCACGACGTTCTTGCGCAGCGTCGACGCGGGGGAAATCCTGCTCGCCAGCCGCGGGCGGCACCTGCGTATCTACCGCGGCCCGTGCAAGGCGCTCATCGTGCCGGTGATCACGCAGATTCGCGTCATTCCCGCGCAGGCCATCAACGTCGATATCGAGATCACCGACCAGACGGCCGACGTCGATCCCTCCGGGCGGTCCGCGCCGGTGAAGGTCACGGTGCGGGCCTCGGCGATCGTGAGCGTCGGCGAGGACGAGGCGATGGTCGGCACGGCGGCCAACAAGTTCTTCTCGAAGTCCGGCGGCGAGCAGCTCTCGACGCTCACCGACGTGCTCTCGTCGGCGGGGCGGCGCGCGATCAACCTGCTCAAGCACGACCAGCTCTTCAGCATCCGGACGAACACGGCCGCGCCGACGCCGAGCACCGCGCTGATGGTGCCCGGCTCGAGCGACCTGGCGGTGGTGCAGGCGCGCGGCGAGGACGACGAGCTGGCGGTCATCATCAAGGACGCCTGCTCGCGCGAGCTCATGGATCTCGGACTCTCCTTCAACAGCCTGAACATCAAGGCGGTGCTCAGCGAGGTCGCCGAGGCGCGGCGCCGCGAGTCGGCGGCCCGGGCGAAGGCCGACGCCGACGTCGTGCAGGCCCAGGAGGAGCAGCGCGCTCGCATCGCGCAGCTCGAGGCGGCGCAGAAGGTCAACGATCAAGAGCGCGCGCTCAACATGCAGATCGCGGCGAACGGCGCGGCCGTGGCGAAGGCCGAGGCCGAGAAGCAAGCCGCGGTGCGGCAGCAGCGCGAGGCCACGCTGGGCGCCCAGCAGATCACGCAGGCGCGCGCCGACGCAGAGCAGAACGTCATCCAGCAGGAGGCCGAGGGGCGCGCTCAGGCGGCCCGCATCCGGTCGGTCGCCGAGGCCGAGGCCGAGGCCATTCGCCGGAAGGCCATCGCGCTGCTGGAGGCCGGCGGCATTTACCTCGACCTGCGGCGGCTCGAGCTGGCCCCGGAGCTCACCCAGCAGGTCGCCGCGGCGCTGTCGAACAGCCAGTTCGTCAACTTCGGCACGAGCGGCGGCCCCGGCGGCGATCACGGCGCCGTGTCCACGGGCTCCGACGACATCCTGCGTGTGGTCCAGACCCTCATGGCCGCGCAGGTCATCACCGGAGGCAACCCCCGCGTCGGCGGAGAGCCCGTGGCAGCGCCTGCCCCGCCCCGCCCCGTCGGGGGCTCCGCGCCGCCGCTCCCGGCGCCCTCGCAGCCACGCGGGAAGTGAGCTCCCCGGGCGGCCGGGGATGCCCGGCCGTCGAGAAGACGCGTTCCCCGCGCGGTCGGACACGCCCGACCGTCGAGAACGCGCGCTCGCCGCGAAGTCGGGCATCCCCGACCGTCGAGGAAGCGCGCTCCCCGCGAAGTCGAGTGTCCTTGCCCGGCCGCCGGACGCGCTCCCCGAGCGGTCGGGCGCGCCCGACCGTCGAGGAAGCGCGCTCCCCGCGAAGTCGGGTGTCCTTGCCCGACCGTCGGACGCGTTCCCCGAGCGGTAGGCTCACTCGCTGCGCACGATGACCCCGACGGCCGTCTCCGCGTAGGCGTACTCTGGGTAGAAGCGCAGGGCGGTCTGGAGCGACCACTCCCCTTCGAAGAGTACCACGATCCGGTCGCGAGCGTCCGCCGCGACGAGCCCGATGTCCGTGCGCGCGAGCGCCTGCAGGTCGACCGGGGCGCCGTCGACGCGCGAGACCCAGCGCACGAGGCGGTACGGCACCGACTCGATGCGCACCGGGACGTCGTACTCGCTCGCCATGCGGTACTTGACGACCTCGAGCTGCAGCTGGCCGACCGCGCCGAGAATCAGCTCTCCGCTGTGCCCCACGCGCGGCTTGTAGAGCTGGATGGTCCCCTCCTGCGCGAGCTGGTCGGTCCCCTTCGTGAGCTGCTTTCGCCGCAGCGGGTCGCTCGGAACGAGGCGCGCGAAATACTCGGGGGCGAAGCTCGGGATGCCCTCGTAGACCAGGTTCTTGCCGTCGGTGAGGGTGTCGCCGATCTCGAAGAGGCCGGTGTCGTAGAGACCGACCACGTCCCCCGCGAAGGCCTCCTCGACGATGATCCGCTCGTTGGCGACGAACTGCGTCGGGTTCGCGAGGCGCATCTCGCGGCCGGTGCGGACGTGGAGCACCTTGGCCCCGCGCTCGAAGCGCCCCGAGCAAACGCGCAGGAACGCCACCCGATCGCGGTGCGACCGGTCCATGTTCGCCTGGATCTTGAAGATGGAGCCGCTGAAGCCGCCCGTCACGGGGTCGATCGGGCCGATCGAGGAGTTTCGCGGGAGCGGCGGCGGCATGAGCTCGCAGAACGTGTCGAGGAACGACTTGAGGCCGAAGTTGTTGATGGCGCTGCCGAAGAACATCGGCGAGACCTCGCCCGAGAGGAACTTGGCGTGATCGAACCGGTCGCCGGCCGCGTCGAGCAGGTCGACCTCCCCGCGTAGCCGCGCCAGCCCGGCCTCGCCGATCGTGGCGAGCGCCGCGGGGTCGTCGATGTCGACGTCGGTGCCCTCGGAGATCTCGGCGCCGACGGCGGCGCTCGACCCGGCGAGCGAGGCGTCGAAGACGTGCACGCGCCTCGTCTCTCGCTCGTAGACGCCCACGAAGACCTCGTCCCGGAAGACGGGCCACGTCATGGGGTACGCGCCGATGCCGAGGACGTTCTCGACCTCGCCGATCAGGTCGAACGGATCGCGCCCGGGCCGATCCATCTTGTTGACCATGGTGAAGAGGGGCATCGCCCGCTGACGGCAGACGCGAAAGAGCTTCTTCGTCTGCGACTCGACGCCCTTGGCGCAGTCGAGGAGCATGACCGCCCCGTCGACCGCGTGGAGGGTGCGGTACGTGTCCTCGCTGAAGTCGGCGTGGCCCGGCGTGTCGAGGAGGTTCAGCTGGAACTTGCCGTACGGGAACTGGAGCACGCTGGTGGTGATCGAGATGCCGCGCTCGCGCTCCATCTCCATCCAGTCGCTGACGGTCGACGCGCGGCCGCGCTTCGCCTTCACGGCGCCCGCCAGCCGGAGGACGCCCCCGTAGAGGAGCAGCTTCTCGGTGAGCGTCGTCTTCCCGGCGTCGGGGTGGGCGATGATCGCGAACGTACGGCGGCGCGCGATCTGCGCCTCCATCGTGGTGTCGGTCATCGCGCGCTCCCCCGAGCGGAGATCGGAGGCAGAGCTATCGGTTGGCGGAGAGGGTCGCGGTCGAGCATCGTGTCCAGCGGCACTCGATACAACGTCCGGGCCTGGTTCGCACGGCCCAGGTCCGGGCGACCAGCCCGAAGACGAGCGTCCACCCGGCTTTCACGAGCGCCCACCCCTTCATGCTCCGCATTCTGACCGTGGGGTGCTACCTGTCCAGGGCTCAGCGCATGTACTTGTATCGGCACGACGAACGGGCGGGCTTGGCGGTCTGGCTCCTCGACAAGGCCACGAACGCCGACCTCGAGGCGCACTTCGTCCACCTTCGGCGAATTCCAACGTGGGCGACGGAGGGTGGCCGTCGAGTCGCCGCAGTCCTGATCACGAACGACTTCGCTCGTCCAGAGGCGCGGCTGCGGACCGAACTCGGACGGCTCATCGGCACCCCGGGTTACAACCCGTACGTGGCGTTCGTCTCCCCCAATGTCGTCGTGCGCGCCATGCTGAGGATGTTCTTGTCGTTCCTGAAAGAGCGGCACTACGAGACGGGCTTCTTTGCGTCCACGGCGGGCGCCCTCGCCTGGCTCGATCTGAAACGCGGCGGCACCTTCGCCCTCGCGGGCATGATTCGCGATCTCCAGTCGGAATACGCCAAACTCGGGGGCCACATCGAATAGCCAATCGGCCTTCACTGCGGGATGGCGCGGACGATGGTCTGCTGCGAGCCGTCGTCCGAAGCCTGATACTGGACCTCGTAGAGGGTCTTCGCGTCCGCCAGGAGACCCACGGCCAGCAAGGAGACGAAGTCGCCTTCCGGGATGTCGGGCGGCACGAAGATCGACTGGGCTCCGTCGGCGAGGTCGAGCCTCGTGATTTGCCCCGGGGCGTCTCCGCCCGCGACGTTCCAGAAGAGCGTATCGCCCGAGATCGCGAGGGCTCCCGGGTACGGTTGAGGAAGGGTCGCCAGGACGGTGCCGAAGGGGCCCGCGCTCGCGGGTCCCGTGTCGTCGGCGTTCGTCGCGACCTTCACGACGTCGCCGCCGCCATCGCCGGCCACGTAGTAAAGCTGCCCCCCGGCGACGACGAGGTTCGTCGTGAAGAAGCCGTTCTGCTGCTTGTCGAGCGTGGTCACCGCGCCGCCCGCCTTCGCGACGCGGCCGATCGTGTCGAAGGCGTGGAAGATGACCCCGTCACCATCGAGGACCAGCTCCTCCGCGAGCTGCAGTCCGTCGACGAGGACGACGGGAGTGCCACCGGCCTTCGGCGTCGACACGACCTGTCCACCGCCGTAGGGCTGCCCGGCCAGGTCTTCGCCCTCGTTGGTCCAGTAAACGTTCGTGTCGTCCACCGTGATGTTCCACGGCCGAAATTGCCCCGAGGCGAGGGCCACGCGCGCACCGCCGCCCTTCGGCGCGCTGTACACGAGACCCGCGCCGGCCTCGCAGTTTGGATCGGTCCCGCACAGATCCGTCCAGTAGACGTTCGCATCGTCGACCGCGATGCCGTCGGTGTAGTCATCGGTAGCCGCGAGGAGCTGCGCGCCGCCGGCCCCGCTCTTCGGCAGGCGGTAGATCCCGGACTGGGCGCCCAGGTAAAGAGCGAGGTCGTCCATGGCGACGGCGCCCACGAACCCGGGGACGGCGCCGACGACGGTGCCCGGCGCGGGCGCGGGGCTCGTCGCGCCGGCGGACGTCGTCCCGCCGCTCGAGGCGACGACCGGGTTGGCGCCCGCATCGATGGCCACGGTCGGCGCGCCCGGCTGGGGCGAGACCCTCGCTTGCGAGAGAGAGCCCGAGGTTCCGTCCGTCTCGATCCGGCCGCCGCAGGCGACGAGGAACGAGGCCAGGGCGAGCGCGTGAGCGTCTCTCATGGTGAGCCCACCCAAAGCAAGGATGGGCCCACCCCGCGGCACACGGGTTTTGCACGAGAAGGCGAAAGCGCGGCGAGCCCCGGCAATCTGCCCATACGACAGCGCCGTCAGAGGTGGCACAGACCGCCCAGCCGCCGCCCGGCCTTCCCCGACGCTCAGGTATCGCCCGTCCACCGGCGCCACATGGTGACGAGCTCCGTCCGCGACCGGACCCCGAGCTTGCGGCGCGCTCGCCGGAGCGCGGCGTCCACGGCCGTCGCCGGCACGCCGAGCATGTACGCAATCTCCTTGTCGGGGTGGCCCATCGCGGCGAGGGCCGTCACGCGCCGCTGGGTGGGCGTGAGGTTCGCGCGGCGGTCGACGCGCGGCGCGTTCTTCACGGCGAGCACGAAGCGCCGTCCGTCGGTGTCGACGTGATCGACGATCGACCAGCGCCCGTCGACGAGGCCCTGCCACACCTCGAGCGCCTTCTCCACGTCGTGGCGACTCTTGCGCGCGAAGTCGCGCGCCGCGAGGCCCGCCTTGGCCGCGCCCGTGCGCGCGCGCGCCACGACCTCGTCCCGCGCGTGGAGCACCTTCCCGCCCTGCGAGAAGACGACGTCCGCCTCGTCGAGACGGCGGACCCCGTTCAGGTCCCGCAGGCGATCGCGGGCGCCGACGTGCGTCGCCAGGCGCGCGAGCAGTCGGGTCTCCCGGGGCGAGAGCGTGCTCAGGTGGGCGAGCCCCGTGCACATGCTGACGCCGCCGCCCTGGGCATCGAGGCTCGTGAGCCCGATGGTGTCGACGATCCCGCGCCGCCAGTGGGTGTTCCAGCCGGGCATGGTGGAGAGGCGCTCGCCCAGCCCCGTGATCTGGCTCATCACGTTCCCATGCGTCCGGCCCCAGATCAGCTCCGCGACGGGGCTCCGGCGGAGAGCCTCCTTGAACGCGGCCCCCGCAATCGCGTCCGGGCCGAGGGAGACGATGTCGCGGATTTCCCGGAAGCCGAAGCGCCCCTCTTCGTCGTAGCCGGACGAGAAGCGCATGAACACGCCCGACCGCGCGCCGGCCATCGACATGAGCGCGCGGAGGACGCGGTCGACGAAGGCGGCGTCGTCCTGGTCTTCGGCGTAGGCCGAGCCGAGCAGGTCGACGATGGCGGCGTCATCGACTTGGAGGGACACGCCGCCTGCTCCCGGTTCAGATCAGCTGGTCGACGCCGAAGCGGGCGGCGACCTCGTTGCGCGACGAGGCCCCGAGCTTCCTGAGCACCGACGCGACATGGTTGGCGATCGTGCGCACCGAGACGCCCAGCCCGCTCGCGATCTCGGCGTTGGACCGGCCCGCGGCGATGCCGATGGTGACGCGGATCTCCGCGTCGGTGAGCGTGCCGCGTCCCGTCGGGGTGAACGAGAGGACGACGAGCTCCTCCTCACCCTCGCGGAGAACGTGCGCATCGAGGTCCTTCGGCGGCGCAGCGACCCGGGGCAGGCTCCTCATCACAACACGATGATGGCACTGGACTTTCCTGGAGGAAAGCCCTTCGTCGAGCCGGGGGCGGTGGCGCCGGCGAGGAGGGATGGCCGCCGCGGAAAAGGGCGCCTGGCGGAGGGCCCGCGCAGCCGTGCGCGCCCTTCGCTACGGCGCCGGCCTCGCACGTAGTCATTCTTCGACTCTGTCGTAGTCATTCTTCGACTTTGCACGCAGTCATTACTCGACTTCGGGCCCCAAACGATTGCTTTCGAGCGGACCCAGCGCTGTAGTCGAGTTGGGTGACAATACGCTGGGGCCAAAGCCATTCATGATGCCCCTTCCCTGGAGGTGACTAATGACTTCGAGAGTTGGGACTCTTCTCACACTGACCCTTTTGGCCACGGCGGCGGCGTGCAGCAGCAGCAGCGGCGGGGACGGCGGCGGCAGCGGCAGCAGCAGCGGCAGCGGTAGCGGGACCAGCAGCGGCAGCACGAGCGGCAGCAGCAGCGGCAACGGCGAAGCCGGCTCGAACACCTGCGGATCGGCGACGCTCTTCGCCGGAGACCCGAACTTCGCCGACCCGTCGCAGCGTCCCTCGGACGGCGCCAAGATCCTCGGCGGAACGCCGTACCTGTATCAGGAGCTCCACTTCATGAGCGGGGGCGAGATCCTCACGAACGATCAGCTCTCCGTGTGGCGCATCGACACCAGCAACAGCGAGCTTCACGCCGTGGCCGGGGGTCCGCTGACGGGCGACGCCGAGCTCCTGGCCGCGGCGTCGCCGGGCATCGCGTGCGCGAGCGCGCGCTTCGCCGACATCCTCGGCTCCGCGATCGACTCGCAGGGCAACCTCTTCGTCGCCGACTACGCCAACGCCATCCTCAAGGTGACCGATCCGCTCGACTCCACCAACTGCAAGGTGAGCTACTTCGCGGGCACGGCGAAGGAGGTCGATGGCCCGAGCCTCGACCAGTCGGACGGCAACTCGGGAACGACGGACGGCGCAGGCTCCGCGGCGAAGTTCATGGGCCCGCAGGGGCTCACCATCGACGGCTCGGACAACCTGTACGTGCTCGACCACGCCACCGCGTGGTCCATCCGCAAGATCACGCCGGCCGCCGTGGTGACCACCATCGCCACGTTCAGCGACGGCCAGTACGCCTACGGCGAGCTCCAGTACCTGAACGGCAAGGTCTGGTTCTGGGCGCGCGGCAACGACGCGAGCGACCAGGACACGGCCAACCTCATCCCCATCGATCCCACGGCGGCGAGCCCCGTCGCGAACCCGGCGCCCACCCTCACGCTCCATGGCGCAGACCTGGGCGGGGACTCGACCGCCAGCTTCGAGATCGGCGGCATCACCACCGACGGGACGAAGCTGTACGTCGAGAGCCTCGGCCAGATCTTCAGCGTCGACGTGAGCGGCGGCACCCCCGTGCTCAGCTCACCGCTGGCCGGCGAGAACGACGACAACTTCACGACGCAGACCGACCTCGACTTCTCGTCGGGCTACGACCCGACCGCCACCCAGACCGCCGCGAGCGTGGAGCTGCTCGCGCTCGACAACACGTTGACTACGGGCGTGTACTCGTACCTCTCGCGCGACTCGAGCGGGAACCTCTACTTCACGGCCGAGTCGGAGGACGTCTACGTGGAGAAGATCGCCGGCTGCCCCTGACGATCTCCACGATCCCCCGAAGGCATACGCGACGCCGCGGCCCGAGAGGGTCGCGGCGTTCGCGTTTGGCGGCCGCGCTCACCATCCGCCTTGTCGGCGAGCCCCGACCCTGTTTAGGTGCCGCCACGATGAGCCTCACCTCCCCCGCCCGGCGCGCCACCAACCTGTCACGCGTGCTGCTCGTGGCTGCGGCCATGGCGGGCTGCACGTCCCACGGGTCGAGCGACTCCGACGCAGGTGCGCACGAAGGCGGCCCGCCCGCGACGGCGGCCTCGGGGCTCCCGGCCCCTCCCGACGTCGCCGCGCCGCCCGCCGACGCGGTCACGACCCCGAGCGGCCTGGCGAGCAAGGTGCTCACTCCCGGCACCGGGACCGATCACCCCGGCCAGAACGACACCGTGAAGGTCGACTACACCGGCTGGACCACCGACGGGAAGATGTTCGACAGCTCCGTCAAGCCGCTGCATCCAGGGCGGCCTGCGCAGCCGCTCTCGATTTCGCTCGGGCGCGTCATCCCGGGGTGGACCGAGGGGGTGGGGTTGATGGTCGTCGGCGAGAAGCGACGCCTCTGGATCCCCGAGGAGCTCGCGTACAAGGGCAAGCCCGGGGCGCCGGCCGGAATGCTGGTGTTCGACATCGAGCTGCTCGACATCACGCCGGGCCCCAAGCCGCCGGCCGATGTCGCGGCCGCCCCCGCGGACGCCGTGAAGGCGAAGGACGGCCTCGCGACCAAGGTCACGCAGCCGGGGACGGGCACGGCCCACCCGCAGGCGAACGACGCCGTGCGCGTGAACTACTCGATCTGGCAGCCCGACGGAAAGCTGCTCGATGCATCGAAGGACAAACCCGCCGTGCGCCCGGTGACGGGCTTCTCCGAAGGGTGGGCCGAGGGCATCAAGCTCATGGTCGTGGGCGAGAAGCGCACGCTCTGGGTGCCGGCGGCTCTGGGCCTGCCGTCGCGTCCGGGCGGGGCCCCGACGGACGCCACGATCGCGGTCGAGCTGCTCGAGATCCTCCCCGGGCCGAAGACGCCGGCCGACGTCAAGGCGCCGCCGAAGGACGCCGTCGTCACCAAGGACGGCCTGGCGACCAAGGTGCTCGCGAAGGGAACGGGCACTGTGCACCCGACCGCGGAGAACGGCGTCACCGTCAACTATGCCGGGTGGACGACCGACGGCAAGATGTTCGACTCCACCTATCTCCGCGGCGAGCCCGCGACATTCGGCGTGGGCGCGGTCATTCCGGGATGGACCGAAGCGCTCGAGCTGATGGTCGAAGGCGAGAAGCGACGCATCTGGATCCCCGAGCAGCTCGCGTACAAGGGTCAGCCGAATCGCCCACAGGGAATGCTCGTCTTCGACGTCGAGCTCCTGAAGATCATGGATGCGCCGCCGCGGCGGATGGGGCCGGGGGGCATGGGCGGCATGGGCGGCATGCACAACGGCATGGGCGGCATGGGCGGCATGCACATACCGCCGCCCCCGCGGCCGACTCCCAATCCGAATCCGAATCCCTGAAACGCTTTCCGAAATCGGTCGTTGCCCGGCAACGGCGCGTCGGATAGCCGTGACGCTGGGAGAGTGCCGTCATGTCCACCAGCGTCGTCGATCGCGCCCGCGGTTTCATCTTCCTTGGCGTCGTGCTGGCCATGCTCGGTCTCGCGAGAGAGGGGCGCGCGCAGTCCTTCGCGGCGACCGGGTCGATGGCCAACGCTCGCGACTTTCACACCGCGACGCTGCTGCCGAACGGGCAGGTGCTCGCCGCGGGCGGAATCGTCACGGCTCCCCTCGGTAGCGCGGAGCTCTACAACCCCACGACGGGCACCTGGTCCACCGCGGGCTCGCTTGCCAGCGCGCGCTACTTTCACACCGCGACGCTGCTGCCGAACGGGCAGGTGCTCGTCGCGGGCGGAGTCGGTACGAGCGGTACTCTCGGCAGCGCGGAGCTCTTCGACCCCGCGACCAGCACCTGGTCCGCTGCGGGCTCGCTCGTCGCCCCGACGAGCCGTCAAACCGCGACGCTGCTTCAGACCGGCCAGGTCCTCGTCGCCGGCGGAAGCAGCGGCAGCAGCGCGCAGCTCTACGACCCCGCGACCAACACGTGGTCCGCCGCAGCCTCGCTCGCCACCGCGCGCAACTCTCACACCGCGACGCTGCTCCAGAGTGGCCAGGTCCTCGTCGCCGGCGGGACGAGTGGAAGCGTCGAGTTGAGCAGCGCCGAACTTTACAGTCCCATGACCAACACCTGGTCCGCTGCCGGCTCGCTCGCCACCGCGCGCACCTCCCATACCGCGACGCTGCTTC
>CAWCPA010000001.1:0-239702 GCA_963797395.1 uncultured delta proteobacterium | reverse complement strand
CGACATGCGCTTCGGCGACGTTCGCCTCACGCCCCAGCACGAGGCGAAGATGCCCTATCAGCGGGCGATCTTGCTCGGCATCATCTTTCCGAACTTCGCGTTCGTGATGAACACGCACTTCACGGGCATCAACGACTGGCTGTCCGGCCACAACGAAGTCCTGAAAGACCCGTCGCCGGAGACGGTGCGCGCCGCCTGGAAGAAGTCGCTCCGCAAGTACGTCCCCTATTACCTGAAGAACTATTTCTTCTATCCCGCGCTCGCCGGCCCGTTCTTCCCCAAGGTGCTCCTCGGGAACGTGCTCGCCGAGGTCAGCCGCGACGTGTACTCCGCGGCGACGATCATCTGCGGCCACGTCGGCGAAGAGGTGAAGAGCTGGCCCGAGGGGACGCAGCCTTCGAGCCGCGGCGAGGCGTTCGCCATGCAGGTCGAGGCGGCCAACGACTTCGAAGTGAGCCTGCCCGTGTCGATCCTCTGCGGGGGGCTCGACCGCCAGATCGAGCACCACCTGTTCCCCACGCTGCCGCCGCCGCGCCTCCGCGAGATCGCCCCGCGGGTGCGCGCCATCTGCGAGAAGCATGGCGTCGCGTACAAGACCGGGTCGTGGGGCCAGATGCTCCGCAAGGCCCTCGGTCACGTCGGGCAGCTCTCCCGAGAGGGCGGCGCGCTCGGGGTCATCCGCGCCGTCGTCTGACCGGACGTCGACTCACTCCTTCACTTGCAGGCGCGGCGTCGGCAGCTCGGGCGCGTCGAGGAACTCCTCGAGCACCTGGACGAAGCGCGTCGGGGCCTGCAGGTGAGGGAAGTGGCCGACGCCCCGGAACCGCGTGAGGGCGGCGCCGTCCAGCATGGAGACGGCCTCGATGCCGTGCGCGACGGGGATCAACGGATCGTCCTCGCCCCAGAAGATCGCGATGGGCGGCAGCACCTCCACCTCGCGCGCACGATCGAGGAAGTGCCGGTGCTGCCCCCAGCCGTTGATGACGTCGCGCACGCTGCGCGAGAACGCGCGTGCCGTGCCGGGGGTCGCGTTGAACTCCGAGAGGAGCGCGATCTCCTCCTTCGAGAACGCGGCGCCGG
Organism: uncultured delta proteobacterium; assembly: GCA_963797395.1. Taxonomy (GTDB): domain Bacteria; phylum Myxococcota_A; class Polyangia; order Polyangiales; family Polyangiaceae; genus Palsa-1150. The sequence continues at coordinate 238,622 of CAWCPA010000001.1, read as the reverse complement.
CCGCGTTGAGGGCCCGGGCGGTGCCGAAGGCCATGAAGGTCTGACCGAACCGTTCGACGAAGAACGGAACCGACGCCCACCGCAGCGCGACGCCCACCTCGCGCCCGAGCCCGCCCGCCGCCTCGAGCCCGAGCCGGCGCACGCGCGAGCGGTGCTCGAGGAGCATCCACTGGGCGATGCCTCCCCCATACGAGTGGCCGACGAGATCGACCTGGCCGACCCCGAGGTGCTCGAGCCAGGCGCCGACGAGGTTGGCGTGCCACTCGAGCGTGTAGCTCGCGTCGGGACGCCCGGACATCCCGTGGCCGGCGAGATTCGAGCATGAGGACGCGCCGGTGCCGCGCGAGCGCGGGCGCGACGGCGAACCAGGTCCGGTGCGAATCGCAGAGGCCATGGAGGAGGACGAGCGGGGGCCCGCTACCGAGCTCCGCCCAGTGGAGATCGACATCTTGCACGCGGACGAAGGAGTGCGTCGGGGTTTCCACGTTTCGAGAGCGCGTAGCGCGCGAAGCGCGTCGTGACCAGGCGTGGCCCTCACGAAACGCTATGGTCGGTTCAATGAACGATCCGAAAACCCCCGCCGCGAGCGTCCTGGCGCATCCCTGGCACGGCGTGCCCGCGCGAGTCACCGACGCGGGCGACGTCTTCAACGCCTATATCGAGCTCGTTCCGACCGACATGGTGAAATTCGAACTCGACAAGGCGAGCGGCCATCTGCGCCTCGACCGGCCCCAGCTCCTCTCGAGCATGTGCCCCACGCTCTACGGCTTCATCCCGCACACGTACTGCGGGCCTCGCGTCGCGCAGCGCTGCGCGGACCGCACGGGGCAGGCGCGCCTCTCGGGCGACGGCGATCCGATGGACGTCTGCGTCCTCACCGAGAAGACCGTGGCCCACGGCGGCTTCCTCGCGCACACGAGGCCGATCGGAGGCCTGCGCATGATCGACGGCGATCAGGTCGACGACAAGATCATCGCGGTCCTCCAATCGGACGCGGCCTACGGGCATTTCCGCGATCTCGGGGATTGCCCGGCCGGCATCATCGAGCGACTGCGGCACTACTTTCTCAGCTACAAGCAGCGCCCGGGCGACGCCATTCGCGTGCACATCGCAGAGATCTACGATCGCGCCGAGGCCCTCGAGGTCATCGGCCTGTCGCTGCAAGACTACGACGAAGAGTTCAGATCGCCCGCACAGCCTGCATCGCCCCGCTGACCGCTTCCCAGTCGAGCTCGGGGAAGCCGTGGGTGCCGCGCTTGGCGACCCACTCGCGCGCCACCGCGCGGAGCGCGTCGTTTCGAGTGACGCCGGGCTGGAGGATGGTCGGCTTTTCGACGGCTTCCCGCGCGTGCGCCTCGACGAGCCATTCCCCGAGGCCGTCTTCGTTGGCGCGCTGGGCGATCTCGATCGTGAGTCGGGTGTCCTCGCAAGAGAGGTCGTAAACCATGACCTCTCGTCTGCGGAACTGGTTGGTGATCCGAACCCCCGGTCGCGAGGTCTCCTTGCTCATCTCATCCGGCCTTTCTCGCGCGCGAAAAACGAGGCAGCCCCAAGCAGGGCAATGCGTCGTGCGCCATGGAATTCATGCTCGCGGTCGCGCGGGCGAGACCGATGGACGCCCACCGGCTGCCGCGACCGCCACTCGTCGCATCATCGCTGCCGCTGCGTTGCGGGCCCCTTCGGCCTGCCGCACGGCCTTCCTTCCAATGAGCTACCTGGGATTCGAAAGGAATGGTCACGGCGGATAGCGCGCGGTCGACCAGGTCGCGTGTTGCGAACGAAGTTTACCCTACACGGTATGAAGCTTGCGCGCAAGCTCGGGCATGTCCGACGGCGCGCCTTTTGCGCTGACGAGAGCGGCTCCTTTTTGCGTCACGCTCCGAAGATCGCGCGCCTCAGGCTCGCGAACATGCTGGGCCGCACGGGCTCCTCCTCTCGCTTCCGTCGTTCGGCGAGCAGCGCTTGCAGCTTGTCCAGGATCGACGGGCGCTCTTCGATGAGTGGTCTCAGGAGGCCGGCCCCGACCTCGAGGACCGTGGCTTCGCCCATGGCGCGCACGGTCGCGGCGCGCTTTTCGCCGGTGAGGAAGGCCCACTCGCCGATGACGGCGGGGGGATGCAAGACCGCGAGCTGGCGCTCGACCCGCTCCCCCCGGCTTCGCCGGGCTCGCTGGCGATCACCTCGAGCGCTCCCTCCTGAAGGATGAAGAGCGAAGAGCCCGCGTGGCCCTGGATCAAGATGCGCTCGAGGGGCCCGAGGCGGATCGGGCGCACCTGCCTCGCCAGCGCCTGCAGCTCGTCGACGCTGAATACGGAGAAGACCTCCGCCCCGCGAAGGACCTCGGCGATGGCTTCGAGCGAGGGCTCGGGCGGCGCCGCCGTCTCGAGCTCGACCTGCAGGCCGCCGCCCGCCACGTAGCCGTCGCGGCGCTGCAAGCTCGCCATGCGCCCTTGCTGGCCGCCGAGGTAAGCCTCGAGCAGGCTCGCGGAAGCCGGGACGCACTCGCTGCCCGTGTACTCCATCAGGCCGCGCCCCCGCGCCCAGGTCGCGATGCGGTTCATCGAGGCCCGGTACTGGCGGCAGGCCGAGGGGAAGATGCCGTCCTGGTCGCCGAAGATCTCGGTGATCTGCCTCGGCATGAAGCGAACGCCTCCGAGGCGGCCGCTCTGGTGCCAGAGCACGAAGTCTTTGACCCCGTCGGTGAACTGCGCGAGCTCGGGGAACGCGTCGGCGTTCATCTTGAGGACGGCCCGCTCGGCGTCGCGGAACACGCGGTGCCAGGTCTCCTGCGCGTTGTGCAGGTTGGGGCCGGCGAGCTCGATGGCGTGCTTCAGGTCTTCGTGGTGCGCGTGCAGGAAGCCGAGCGTCGCGGCCTTCTTTCGCATCAGGTTGAGCGGCCCGCCCGCGGCGCCGCCGCTGAACGCGATCTCCCGGAGGGCCCAGACCTTCTTCCACGCGTCGACGTCGACGCGCCGGCGAACCTCCTCGTAGCCGGGCGCCTCCTCGAACGCGCGTCGCTCCGCGGGCGTGAGGATGTCGATCTCGTCCTTCACGGCTTCGGCGATGCCGAGGCAGGTGAGGAGCTCGAGGTAGAGGCCGACGCGCAGGAGCCAGCCCGGGTCGGTCAGCATCCGCTTCTGATCGATCAGGTCGCCGGCGATCGCCTGCATGTAGAAGCGCGCCTTCTGCATGCCGATGCTGAGCACCGGGTACCAGGGGTGCAGGTCGAGGGTCGGCTGCGCGCCCGCGGCGCTCCCCTGCCGCGCCGTGTCGGCCGGCAGGAGCACGTCGAGGAGGCGCTGATAGAGCGAGCCAAAGAGCTCTTCGTTGTGGACCTCGAACTCGTGCTCGTCGCCCGCCAGCCGGACCCCGTCGACCTCCACGTCGAGCGAGATGCGGGCGCGCTGATGAAACCGGGACGCGAAGTCGGAGGCCTCGAAGGTCCCTCCGACGTCGAGGGTCAGCGCGTGCGCCGCGGGTCGGAGCGCGCCGGCGCCGCCGGAGAACCGCTCGAGGAGCGGCCCGAGGTCCCGGCGCTCCCACCCGGGAACGGTGCCGACCACCCGGCCGGCGTGGTCGAGGAGCTCGATGGTGCCCAGGAGGCTCGCCCCGGCGGGGAAGTCCGCGACGGGCTGCGCTCCGTCGTCGCAGCGGACGAGAAAGACGATGCTGTCGGCCTGCGCCCGACCGCGATGAAGGAGCGCGACCTGCTCGCTCGACCCGAGCCCCGGATAGGAAGCCTCGTCCTGCGGCCGTCGACCCGGGACGAACGGCTGGAAGCGTGCGCGGAACCCTTCGAGCTCCCGGTTGGCTCGCAGGGCCTTCGCGTGCCTTTGCACGAGCTCGAGCTTGCCCTCGAAGCTCACCCCCGCGATGTCGGCGCGTAACAGGTCTGCAAGCTGCTGCTCGAACACTCTTTGCTGCACGGTGCCACTTTCTCTCTCGAAAGCGCGGGGGCGACAAGCGTGTTCCCTCGCCTTTCCGACGAAGGCGACGTCGGGCCCGACGTGCCAGCCCTCGCCCACGACGGAGGAGCGGGGATCCTCGGCGAGGAAGGGCGAGTGCCCGACGGGGAAGGCCGATGGCTCGGGCTGGGCGACCGGAGATCCGCCGTGGGCGAGGGGTGGCTCGCCGCGGGCGACCGGAGATCCGCGGTGGGCGGCGGGTGGCTCGCCGTGGGCGACCGGAGATCCGCGGTGGGCGAGCGGCGGCTCGCCGCGGGCGACCGTGGAACCGAAGAATTTTCAAAAATCGTAAGTACGAAATGCCGTCTCGCGCGGTCTCCCTTTCGAGGGCTCACGAGTCGTGGGCCCCGCACAGGAGAGAACGCCATGTCCAAGGTCAATCACATCAACCTCAAGAACCGAAACGCCGAGATCGCCGCGGGGATCGACAAGCACATCCCCTCGGCCATCACCCTCGGCGGAACGTCGTACACACCGGCGGCCCTCAAGGCCGTCTTCGCGAGCCAATCGGCGGCGCTCGACGCCTCCGCCGCGGCTCACAAGCAGTGGCTCGATCTCGTGCAAGCCGCGACCGGAGCAGGCACGACGGCCAACGCCGTCTACGCCCTCCTTCGCGGCTACGTGATCTCGCAGTTCGGAAAGGACGCCAACGCGATCTTCAACGACTTCGGGATGACGCCGCCCAAGGTGGGCGGCGCCAAGACGGTACAGACCAAGACCGAGGCCGCGGCGAAACGCGCGGCCACCCGTGCGGCCCGTCACACGATGGGCTCGCAACAGAAGAAGGCCGTGAAGGGAGACGTGACCGGCGTCGTCGTGACGCCGGTCGTCGCCGCTCCTTCTTCGCCTGCTCCTGCCAGTCCGGCCCCCACGGCGAGCGGGGGCACTCCGCCCGCGGCGAACGGCGCATCGCCGACGACCGCGCCGCACGCGAACTGACGTCCGAGGCAGAACAGAACCGTGAAGTCGTGAAGCAAGGGAAGCGAGGGCCGCCCGCCGCGCGCGAGGCGGGCGGCTCTCGCGCTTGGTCCGTTGCCCACGTGGCAACGAGCGATCCTCCCCACGCTCAAGTTGCGCGACTCTCCGCGCATTCGAGCCTTGGCATTCGTTGGGCAACCCCACCGATCTCTTGCCCGTCCTGGGCCGGCGGGTCAGAGTCCGCTCTCGCCATGAAAACCCTCCTGCGCCGTGCTGCCGTCGCTTCGATCCTGCTTCCCATCGCGGGCTGCGCGTCCAGCTCGGGCGGCAGCGGCTCGCCGTCTTCGCAGAGCGGCGAGAGCAGCGGACAGTCCGCGTCCGGGGGCAGCGGCGACGAGGGCAGCGGCCAGTCGGCCTCGGGCAGCGAGCAAGGGAGCGGCGCATCGGCCTCGGCGGGCACCAGCGCGGGCACGGGCGCGTCGAGCGGCTCCACGGGATCGGTGAGCGACGCGGGCGCCGGGTCGATCTCCGCCGACGGTCAGGCCGCGGAAGACTACGCGCCGAAGGCGTCCGACTTCGACTGCTTGCAGGGCAACGACTGGACGACCGTCGGCGTGTCGCGCTTCAAGAACCTCCTCGGGCACACCGCCGAGATGCTGGCGGTCGCGCGCTCGGCCGACGGCGGGGTGTTTCCGGCGGGCACGTTCATCCAGCTCATTCCCGCGGAGGCGAGCGTGAAGCGCGGCGCCGGGTACAGCGCGGTCAGCCACGACTGGGAGTTCTTCTCGCTGAACGCCACGGCGACCGGGACGACGATCAACGCCGCCGCGGGCGACGCCAGCGTCATCAACTTCACGGGCATGAGCTGCCTCGGGTGCCACTCCGCCGCCGCGCCGCAGTGGGATCTCGAGTGCGGCGACGTCAACGGTGGCAACACCCACGGCTGCGCGGCGCTCCCCCTCACGGGCAGCCAGCTCGCGGGCCTGCAGCAGTCCGACCCGCGGTGCCCGTGACGGCAAAGGGCGCTCGTCATCGGGGACGCCGAGGCGCTCAGCGCTGTTCATGCGGACCCCTGGACGGATGCCCAACATTTGGGTTGACCGAGCCGGACCACCCCCATATGTTGTGGTCGTGTTGGTGCTCACCGGGTCCGTCGGTGGGCTGAAAAGGGAACCCGGCGCACTTCCGGGACTGCCCCGCAGCGGTAAGCGAGAACGAACACCACGTAGCGCACTGACCCCACCGGGGTTGGGAAGCGGTGGCCAGTAGGAAGCCGGCGATGCAGCCGGAAAGCTCGTGAGTCCGAAGACCTGCCAGCATCCAGCGTCGGGAGAAATCCGGTGCTGGCGCGACCTGGGAGCCTCGAGGGGAGGCCGGCGGGTCTGAACTGGCGAGCCTGGCTCGTCCGGGTCGGGCTTTCGGTTTCTCTCGTCGTGGCTCCAACGCCCGTGGGGGCCCAGGGTCGGTCCGAGGGCTCGTCAAGAGTTCAGTGCGGTCGTCCGCCTTCGGCCCGGTCCTTTCGCCCCCCGACTTCGACGCGCGCGGTTCGAAACCGCTCGCCATGTGAACCGGAGGAGGACCCATGTTGAACCCGATGCTCGAGAGCAACGGCCAGGCGCCGTCGCGTGAAGTTCGTGAAGTGCGTGAAGCTCGCTCGACCGCCTCGACGCAGAGCACGATGCGCGTGACCAAGCGCAACGGCGGCGTCCGAGCCGGTCGACGTCAACAAGATCGTCCGCGCGGTCAGCCGCTGCTGCGTGGGCCTCCCCGAGGTGGACGCGCTGCGCGTGGCCACCAAGACCATCAGCGGTCTCTACGACGGCGCGACGACGCGCGAGCTCGATCAGCCTCTCGATCCAGACGGCGGCCGCCTCATCGCCGAAGAACCCGACTACGGCCGGCTCGCCGCGCGCCTGCTCGGCACGTACGTCGACAAGGAGGTCGGCAACCAGGACATCCACGCGTTCTCGCAGTCCATCGGCCTCGCGCCACAAGCTCGGCCTCGTGAACGCCCGCCTGCTCGACTTCGTCGCACAGAACGCGCGCAAGCTCAACGACGCCATCGACGACGACCGCGATCGCGAGTTCGAGTACTTCGGCCTGAGGACCGTCTACGACCGCTACCTCCTCAAGCACCCGAAGACGCGCCTCGTGATCGAGACGCCGCAGCACTTCTTCCTGCGCATCGCCTGCGCGCTCTCCGAGACGGTGGGCGAGGCGCTCGAGCTCTACCGCCTCGTGTCGCGCGCTCGAGTACTTCGCCGAGCTCGCCGACGCTGTTCAACTCCGGGACGCGGCACGAGCAGCTCTCGAGCTGCTTCCTCCTCGATTCGCCCGACGACCACCTCGAGTCGATCTACCAGCGGTACACCGACGTCGCGCTGCTCTCGAAGTTCTCCGGCGGCATCGGGCTCGCGTACCACCGGGTCCGCTCGCGTGGCTCGCTCATCGAGAGCACGAACGGGCACTCGAACGGCATCGTGCCGTGGCTCAAGACGCTCGACGCCTCGGTCGCCGCGGTCAACCAGGGCGGCAAGCGCAAGGGCGCGTGCTGCGTGTACCTCGAGCCGTGGCACGCCGACATCGAGGAGTTCCTCGAGCTCCGCGACAACACCGGCGACGAGGCGAAGCGCGCCGCACAACCTCAACCTCGCCAACTGGATCCCCGACCTCTTCATGAGGCGCGTGGAGGCCGACGGTCCCTGGAGCCTCTTCGACCCGAAGCACGTGACCGACCTGCCGGACCTCTACGGCGAGGCGTTCGAGCGCCGCTACGAGGAGGCCGAGCGCGCAGGGCTCGCGGCCAAGACCGTGAAGGCGCGCGACCTCTACGCGCGGATGATGCGCACGCTGGCGCAGACCGGCAACGGCTGGATGACCTTCAAGGACAAGGCGAACCGCGCCTGCAACCAGACGCTCGTCCCGGGCCGCACCGTCCACCTCTCGAACCTCTGCACCGAGATCCTCGAGGTCACCTCGAAGACAGGAGACCGCGGTCTGCAACCTCGGCTCGATCAATCTGGCGCGGCACGTCGCGCGGACCGACGACGGCGCCGTGATGTTCGACTTCGACAAGCTGGCCCGCACGGTCCGCGTCGGCCGTCCGCCAGCTCGATCGCGTGATCGACCTGAACTTCTACCCCATCGCCTCGACCAAGAACTCGAACCTCCGCTGGCGCCCGGTGGGCCTGGGAGTGATGGGCCTGCAGGACGTCTTCTTCCAGATGCGCGTGCCGTTCGACGCGCCCGAGGCGCGGGCGCTGTCGAAGCAGATCGCGGAGGAGGTCTACTTCCACGCGCTCGGCGCTTCCACGGAGCTGGCCCGCGAGAAGGGGCGCCATCCCGACTTCGAGGAGACGCGCGCGTCGCGCGGCGAGCTCCAGTTCGACGCGTGGGGCGTCGAGCCGAGCGACCCCGCGCGATGGAACGCCCTTCGCGAGCGCATCCGGGTCGACGGCCTGCGCAACTCGCTCCTCGTCGCGATCGCGCCGACCGCCACCATCGCGTCGATCGCGGGGTGCTACGAGTGCATCGAGCCGCAGGTCTCGAACCTCTTCAAGCGGGAGACGCTCTCCGGCGACTTCCTGCAGATCAACCGCTACCTCGTCGACGACCTCAAGGCGCTCGGCCTCTGGACCGAGGCGACGCGCTCGAAGCTCAAGATGGCCGAAGGCTCCGTCCAGGGGCTGACGGAGCTCCCGGAGGGCCTCCGCGCCATCTACCGCACGGTGTGGGAGATCCCGATGCGCTCCCTCATCGACATGGCCGCCGATCGCGGCGCCTTCATCGACCAGAGCCAGTCGCTGAACCTCTTCATCGAGAGCCCGAACATCGGGCAGCTGTCGAGCATGTACTTCTACGCGTGGAAGAAGGGCCTCAAGACGACCTACTACCTGCGCTCGCGGCCGGCCACGCGCATCGCGAAGGCGACCGTGGAGATCGCCGCGCCGCCCGCCTCCGATCCCGAGGGCAACCCGCGCGGCGCGGCCGGATGGACGCCGGCGCCGCCGGCGGTGGAGGACGCCGAGGCGGTCGCGTGCTCGCTCGAGAACCCCGGGTCCTGCGAGGCCTGCCAGTGAGCTCCGTCCGCCGCCCCACGCGCCTCCTCGATCCCGGCCTCTGTCTCACCTTGCGGCCGATGGCCTACCCGCCGTTCTTCGAGATGTACAAGGCCGCGATCAAGAACACCTGGTCGGTCGAAGAGGTGGACTTCGCGACCGACGTCGCCGACCTCCAGAAGAAGATGACCGACGCCGAGCGCCACCTCGTCCACCGGCTCGTCGCGTTCTTCGCGACGGGCGACTCGATCGTGGCGAACAACCTCGTCTTGAACCTCTACCGGCACATCAACGCCCCCGAAGCGCGGATGTACCTGTCGCGGCAGCTCTACGAGGAGGCGCTGCACGTGCAGTTCTACCTCACGCTGCTCGACACGTACGTGCCGGACCACGCCGAGCGGGCGCGCGCGTTCGCCGCGATCGAGACCATCCCCTCGATCCGAAAGAAGGCGGAGTTCTGCCTCCGGTGGATCGACTCGATCGACGATCTCGACCGGCTCGAGACGCGCGCGGACCGGCAGCGGTTCCTGCTCAACCTCATCGGCTTCGCGGCGTGCGTCGAGGGCCTCTTCTTCTTCGGCGCCTTCGCGTACGTCTACTTCCTCCGCTCGCGCGGCCTGCTCCACGGCCTCGCGGCGGGGACCAACTGGGTGTTTCGCGACGAGAGCGCGCACATGGCGTTCGCGTTCGAGGTCGTGAACACCGTCCGCCAGGAGGAGCCCGACCTCTTCGACGACGCGCTGACGCAGCAGGTCTTCGCCATGATCGACGAGGCCGTGGAGTGCGAGACCCAGTTCGCGGAGGACCTGCTCGGCGGCGGGGTGGCGGGCCTCTCCGTCGAGAGCGTGCGCGGGTATCTCGAGTTCTGCGCGGACCAGCGCCTCGCGACGCTGGGCCTGCCGAAGCGCTACGGCGCCAAGAACCCGCTGTCGTTCATGGATCTCCAGGACGTTCAGGAGGTCACGAACTTCTTCGAGCGGCGCGTCTCGGCCTACCAGACCGGCGTCACCGGAGACATCGTGTTCGACGCGCAGTTCTAGACTCCCACGCTCGTGTCTCGAAGGGGCTCGACCTCGCCGACCCGAGCGCGTTCACGAGCGAGAAGCTCCCGAGGAGTACGCATGGCCGAGCCGCAGCCGCATCTTCCCCATCAGATCGTCGACAAGGAGGGGAAGGTCACCCGCGACCCGACCTGGATCTTCCGCACGTACGCCGGCCACTCGAGCCCCAAGACGAGCAACGAGCTTTACCGCGCGAACCTCTCCAAGGGGCAGACCGGCCTCTCCATCGCCTTCGACCTGGCGACCCAGTGCGGGTACGACTCCGACGATCGCATCGCCCGGCCCGAGGTCGGCAAGGTGGGCGTGCCGATCAATTCGCTCGACGACTTCCACGTTCTCTTCGACGAGATCCCGCTCGAGAAGATGAACACGTCGATGACGATCAACGGCACGGCCATGTGGCTGCTGTCGCTGTACGTCGCCCTGGCCCGCGAGCGCGGCGTCGACGTCAAGAAGCTCGCGGGGACGACCCAGAACGATCTCATCAAAGAATACCCTCGCCCGCGGCACGTACATCTTCCCGCCGGAGCACAGCCTGCGGATCATCGCGGAGATGTACGAGTTCTGTCTGCGCGAGATGCCCGACTGGAACGCGTCCAACATCTGCTCGTACCACCTGCAGGAGGCGGCCGCGACGCCGGCCCAGGAGGTCGCCTTCGCGCTCGCCAACGCGATCGGCCTCCTCGATCTGCTCCGCGAGCGGGGGAACTTCGCCGCCGCCGAGTTCGAGCAGGCCGTCGGGCGCATCAGCTTCTTCGTGAACGCGGGCATCCGCTTCGTGGAGGAGATGTGCAAGATGCGCGCGTTCACCGAGCTGTGGGAGGAGATCACCCGCGACCGGTACGGCGTGAAGAACCCGAAGTACCGGCGCTTTCGGTACGGCGTGCAGGTCAACTCCCTCGGCCTCACCGAGGGCCAGCCCGAGAACAACGCGTGGCGCATCCTCATCGAGGCGCTCGGCGTGACGCTCAGCCGCGACGCGCGGTGCCGGGCGCTGCAGCTCCCGGCGTGGAACGAGGCCCTCTCGCTGCCGCGCCCGTGGGACCAGCATTGGTCGCTGCGCCTCCAGCAAATCCTGGCCTACGAGACCGACCTCCTCGAGTACCCCGATCTCTTCGAGGGCAGCCGCGTGGTCCGCTCGAAGGTCGACGACCTCAAGCGGCAGGCGATGGCCGAGATCCACGCGATCCTCGACATGGGCGGCGTGGAGACCGCCATCGAGACCGGCTACATGAAGTCGGCGCTCGTCCGGTCGATGGCCAAGCGCATGGGAGCGATCAACACGGGCGAGCAGATCGTCGTCGGCATGAACAAGTGGACCGAGGGCATCCCGTCGCCGCTCCTCTCCGGCGCCGACGGAGGCCTCTTCAAGCTCGACGACGGCGCGACGCGCTCCACCCTCGAGAGCCTCGAGCGCACGCGCCGCGAGCGGGACCCCGAGCGCGCGCGCAAGGCGCTCGCGGCCCTGAAGAGGCGGCGAAGAGCGGCGCGAACATGATGGAGCCGTCGAATCGAGTGCGCGCTCGCGCGCGTGACGACGGGCGAGTGGGCCAAGACCCTCCGCAGCGTCTTCGGCGAGTACCGGCCCGCGACCGGCATCGACGGGCAGAAGCTCGGCCTCGAGGGAGACCGCGTGGACAGGGTGCGCGCGCGCATCGAGGGCCTCATCCCGAAGCTCGGGCGCCGCCCGCGCGTCGTCGTGGGCAAGCCGGGTCTCGACGGGCACTCGAACGGCGCGGAGGTGATCGCCGTCTCGGCGCGGCACGTCGGGTTCGACGTCATCTACTCGGGCATCCGCCTCAGCCCCGACGAGATCGTGCGGTCCGCCGTCGAGGAGGACGCCGAATCTGATCGGGGCGAGCATCTTGAGCGGCTCCCACCTCGAGCTGGCCGACCAGATCATGGAAGGCTTGCGGGAGCACAAGGTGCAAGACCGCGTGAAGGTCGTCTTCGGGGGCATCATCCCGCTGACGGACTTCGAGAAGCTGTTCTGGGGGAGCTCTTCGACGTGCTCATCGTCGAGACGGTCGGCATCGGTCAGAGCGAGGCCGACGTGCGCCACCTGGCCGACCGCGTCTACCTGGTGCTCCAGCCGCTGGGGGCGACGAGATCCAGTTCCTGAAGGCGGGCATCATGGAGATCCCGCACGCGTTCATCCTCAACAAGGTCGACGAGCCGGCGGCGCGGCGGAGCTTCCACGCCTTGCGATCGACGATCGCCCTCGCCCGCCCCGACGCCGACGCGCTGCCGATTCTCCAGACGAGCGCCAAGGACGGCACCGGCATCGACGAGCTCTGCGACGACATGCTCGCGGCGTGTCGCTCGTCGCGCCGGCGGACCTCCGACCGGGAGCCGTACTTCTTCGAGCGGTGGGTTCGCGACGAGTGGGGCCGCGCGGGCTTGCGGATGCTCGACGGCGAGTGGGGCGACGTAACCGCCCTCGCTCAGTAGAAGACCGAGATGCGCGGCGGAAGCGAGAGCGAGGACGAGCGCGATACGAGGGTGACGCGCGGGGCACTTCGTTCCGAGGATCACGGGTTTTGCCGAGGGGTCGAATGCACCGCGGCGATGGCGTCGAGATCGAATCCGCCCGTGGTGCCGCCATAGCGGCTGAAACCGCTGTCGCGAATGCGCACGTACCGGGCGCGGGTCACTCCGAGGTCGGCGAGGTCGAAGTCGTCTCCGCCCGCCGCGCCAGGGTTCGTCGGAGAGATCCCGTTGTCCGGGTTCGAGTACACGGGGTGGATCCCCGCGCAGCACGGATAGCCCCCGTCCGCGTCCTGCGGCTGGCAGGGCCATTCGCGCCAGTCGCCTCCGTCTTCGCTGACGGCCACGAAGCCCGGCTCGACGAAGCCGGTGATGGGGTTCTCGAAGACGATGAGGTCGGGGCCCGGCTGGTCGACGAGCTCCACGTCGTCGAACTTCAGGACGATGCTCCCCTGGTCGCCGAGCGACAGCACGTCCAGGGATCCCGCGGTCGCGCCGAGACCCTGCGGCGGCCCGAGGACGACGCAGGGCATCGCGCTTTGCCCGAAGCCCGCGGTCGGGCCGGGGCTGAACGAGATCACCTCGTCGGCGAAGACGTCGGGGCGCTCGTGCCCGCACATGTCAATCCACCCGCCGTCGCCGGCGTCGCCCGCATCCACGATGAACGCGTCCGGCGTCGCTTCGGCGGGAGCGTCGCCGACTCCCGCGTCCTGGGCGGGAGGGTCCGGCATCGCAGCGTCGGGCGTGGTGGAGGCGTCTTCCTCGAGGTCCGGAGCTCCGGCACCCACGGGCGCGAGCCGCCCCCCGCACGCCGCGAGGAGCAGCCCGAGGGTCGCCGCTACTTGGACAGGAAGGTCCGGAGCGTGTGGTCGCCGGCGAAATCGCATGTGGAGAGCACCAATCCGGCCGAGGTGGGGGCGAGCGCGAAGTTGCCCGGAATGACCGCGTCGAACGCGGGGAGCGGGTCGGTGGCGATCGCGTAGACGCGAACGGCGGTGCCCTGCCGGAGGGCGAGGGCCGGGCCCGACGCGGTCGCCTCGAGGTCGATCGCGTCGATCTCCCCCGTGATCGAGGTGGTGAGGGTGTCGAACTTGACCGCCGTGAGGTCCGACAGCGACTCGGCGCGGAGCAGCGTGAAGACCGAATTCGCGTCGACGCACGCCTCGTAGAGGTACGCGCCGTCCCACGCGATGTCCGTGAGGACCGCGCTGCTGCAGCCGCCGATGACCGGGACGTCCGTGGCCGCCGCGACCGTGGACGGCGAGGCCGTCGCGCGCAGCACGGCCGCCGTGCCCTGGATGTACGAGGCGACGAGGGTCGGGCCCGCGACCAAGAGCTTCGGGAACGACACGGTGCTCGACGCGCCGTCGAGCGTCGCGAGGTCGGTCCAGTCGTCGCTCAGGTCGCCGAAGTCGGCGATCGGGTAGGTCGAGTAGGTCAGGCCGGGCGCACCGTCCTGCGCGACGAGCGCGTAGAGCGCCGAGCTCCCGGGCGGGATCGCGATGCTGTGCGCCTTGCGCGTCGTGAACGCGGGCGTGAGCGCGTAGGCCCCCTTGCTGCCGTTCTGGATGGCGGAGACGAGGCCGCCGAACGACGGGTAGCTCGTCGTGTAGTACGACGCGCTGTCGACGACGTGGAGCTCGGAGAAGGCGTAGGTCTGCGGCGTCTCGCGACCCTCGTACGCCTGCCAGCCGCCGGCGCCGAGCTGGTACGTCGCGTACGTGTTCGCGCCGCTGTACGACCCGCCGAGGTTGTCGATCGAGCCCGCGTCGAGGAGCGCCGCCTGGTAGGCGGCGTCGGTGAACATGAAGCCGAGGCGCGCGCTCTGGTCGTCCGCGCTCGCGGTGAGGCCGAAGCTGTGGACGGTGGCCACGGCGGGGAGGGCGGCGATCTCGCGATAGGCCGGCGCGGGGTTGCACACGTACTGGGTCTGCGAGGCGTTGACCTCGCTCGCCTCGAGAATGCCGTCGCCGTTCGCGTCGACGCCCGTCTCGATGCGCGTGCCGCCGTACGCGCAGTTCGCGCCCGCGAGCTCGTGCGCCGTGACGACGAGCGCGCCCGCGCCCGGAGCTCCCGCGTCGCCGGTGGCGCCCGCCGGCCCTGCGGGACCTGCCGGACCCGCCGGCCCTGCGGGACCCGCCTCTCCCGGATTGCCGTTCGTTCCCGGCGTGCCGTCCGTGCCGTTCTTGCCGTCCTGCCCGCTGCTGCACGCGAACAAGAGCGCGGCCGGCGCCAGCAGGGTCGCGCCGATGCGCCCGATGCCCATCCTCGTCATGATGTTTCCTTCACGCTCGTTGGAGCGTCGTTGCCAGTCGATTCAGTTCGATATCGGGAGCGCCCAGTGGGCGCTCAAGAACGCGAAGTCGGCGTCGTCGATCTTCCCGTCTGCGACGTAGTCGACGGAGGCGTCGAAGTTCGAATCGCCCGAGCTCGAGTCGAGGGCGTTCACGAGGCGCGAGAGCTGCGTCGCGCCGTAGAACTCCTGGGCCTCGTAGTTCGGGTTCACCCCGTCGGGGATGCCGTTCGTGGAGGGGGCGCCCGGCGTGAAGTACACCGCGGTCGGCCCCGGGGCCGACGTGGTGTCGACCGACGCGCAGTTCGGCGGCATCGTCGCGAGGTCTTCGGTGACGAGCACCATGTCGACGCCCGGGACGAACGTGATGCCGGTCCAGTCGTCGTTGTGGCAGGGGTCGGGCTCGATCGTGGTGACGTCGTTCGGATCGCTCGAGTCGGCCGGCGGCCCGCCGGCGAGGACGCGCGTGACGACGCCGGAGCTGATCACCTGGGCGTAGCCGTAGTGGCCGCTCGTTCCGAAGACGTCGCCGCCGCCGACGTCGAGGTTGCCCGAGGAGTCGAAGCCGAGCGAGTCGGCGCTCAGGATGCCCGTCGCGAGGACGGCGCCCGCGCCTTCGTACTCGATCGGGTCGCCCGCGAGGGCCGCGTCGATCGACGCGGAGTCGAAGATCTTGATCTCGCCCGTGCGGCTGTCGTCCGCGTCCCAGCCGATGCCCGTGACGAGGTCGCCCGCGGAGTCGAAGGCGATGCCCGAGGACGCGCCGGGGATGTCGTCGATGATCGGCAGGGTCGTCTCGACCGGTGCCTGCGTGTCGATCGCGTAGACGTAGCTCTCGCCGAGCCCGGCGCCGCCGGCGTCGACGAAGAGGTACCGGTTCCCGCGGAACGCGGCGGAGTAGTAGCTGAGGTCCACGTATCGCTTCGCGTTCGGGTCGG
Organism: uncultured delta proteobacterium; assembly: GCA_963797395.1. Lineage (GTDB taxonomy): Bacteria > Myxococcota_A > Polyangia > Polyangiales > Polyangiaceae > Palsa-1150. The sequence continues at coordinate 222,902 of CAWCPA010000001.1, read as the reverse complement.
TGGTCAGCACGTCGGGAGCGGTGACCGAGAGGGCCGACGCCGCGAAGATGTAGAGCGGCTTGCCGAGCCCCACGCCGAGCGCGATGGTCTCGCCGTCGGCGGAGAGCGCGAGGAACGACGGGTCCATGTAGGGATCGGTGTCGGCCAGGACCGCGACCGGCAGCCAGTGGCTCTGGCCGAAGGTCTGCTGGAGATAGACGGTGCGGCCCGTCGCGGTGAGCAGGCGGCTCGCGAGCGGATACCCGTCGGTGATGCGCGTGTCGGACGCCGGGAAGGCCGTCATGATCGTGCTGAAGCTGTGCGAGTCGTACGGCGGCGTGATCGAGTACGTGCCCGCGTCGCTCTCGCCGTAGGGGGCCGTCTGGGCGGAGGCCGTCGCCGACGCGGTGAACGCGAGGGCGCCCGCGATCGCCCAGGAGAACGAAGACCCGCTCATGGCGACACCGGGGCGACGGAGATCCAGGGGTTGCCGCCGCATCCGGCGTCGGCGTCGTTGGCGTTCGCGCCGGGCAGCGCGGCCGCGGCGTCGAGCGAGGTCACGGCGCGCCGGCAGAGGAGGAGCCCGCCGTCGACGCTCGCCCAGTCGACGCGCGCGAACGTCCCGTCGGTGCCGGCGACGCCGAGCCACTCCGAGCCAATCTCGCCGATGCGCGCGAGGTGGGGCGGCGAGGCGTTGGCCGGCGTCCCGCCGGGGAGGACGGTGAAGGTCGCGGCGGTCGCCGACTGCCGCAGCCAGTACTGGGTGCCGTCGGAGGCCACGTAGTCGCCGGCCGGGCCGAGCCCTCCGTCGGGGGCAGGGGAGCAGGGACTGCTCGTCTCGCCGTCGGTCGATGCGTCGGAGAGGTTCGAGGCGTCGGGCGGCGCGCCGCCGTCCTCGAGCGGCGCGATCGTGCCGGTGTCGGAAGGACCGGCGTCCGACGGCGTCGTCGAGGACGAGCCGTTGCAGGCGACGAACGCCATCGCGACGGCTGTCGCCGCGCTCGCGGCCCCGCTGGACCCCCGCTTCCTTCGCCTCGCGTCTCGCATCACCCTCTCCCTGAAACGCTGCCCGCGAACGGGAAGGAGGGGGGACGACGGAGGCCGGGAGCGAACCCTGCCAGGGTCTCTCCCCGCCATCCCAGAGGCGGAACAGAGTCGCGTTTCGACGGGTAGGTGTCGGGCTGACGCGCGCTTCCTCCTCGTTCGGAGGACGCGCCCGCTTCACCGTGGCAGGTCCGCGCCGGATTCACACCGGCTTCCCTTCAACCTGCAGGATTTCTCCCCGCAGGCTGGTCCGGAGCGCGTGAGCCCCGGGCCCGTCGTCAGGGGCGCTTTTACGACTCGACGCGCAGCCGTGTCAATGGGCGCCTCGACGTGGTGATCGCGCGACGCGCGGAGTAGACGAGGAGGCCATCCATGATCCCGTTCGACCAGTACGTGCAGCACGACGCCGTGGGCCTCGCCGAGCGGGTACGCAAGGGAGAGGTCAGCGCCGCCGAGCTCCTCGAGGCGGCGATCGCGCGGGCGGAGGAGCGGAAGGCGCTCAACGCGATCGTGATCCCCATGCACGAGATCGCGCGGCGCCGCGCTGCCGCGGAGCCCCTCTCGGGACCGCTCGCGGGAGTGCCGTTTCTCGTCAAGGACCTCTTTCAGGACTACGCGGGCGTCCTCGCCACGTCCGGCTGCTGCGCGTGGCGGCGCGCGGGCTTCAGGCCCGACGTGCACTCGGAGATCGTGCGCCGGTGGCTCGCGGCGGGCACGGTGATCTTCGGGCGAACGAACACGCCCGAGTTCGGGTCGAAGGGCACGACGGAGCCCGAGTGCTGGGGCCCCACGCGCAACCCGTGGCAGACGGACACCTCGCCGGGAGGTTCGAGCGGAGGCTCGGCGGCCGCGGTGGCGGCGGGCATCGTGCCGGCGGCGGGCGCGAGCGACGGCGGCGGATCGATCCGCATCCCGTCGGCGTGCACGGGCCTCTTCGGGCTCAAGCCGGGTCGCGGGCGCACGCCGGCCGGGCCGGCGATGGGCGAGGCGATTCACGGCGCGGCGATGAACCACGTCGTCTCGCGGACGGTTCGCGACAGCGCGGCGTTCCTCGACGCGACCCACGGGGACGAGCGGGTCTCGCTCACGCGCCTGGCCCCGCCGGAGCGCCCGTACCTCGAAGAGGTCGGGCGAGACCCGGGCCGGCTGCGCGTCGCGTTCCACGCGCGCTCGCCGCTCGGCACCGAGGTCCACCGTTCGGCCGTCGCGGGCGTGGAGGAGACGGCGAAGCTCCTCGCGAGCCTCGGGCACGACGTGCACGAGGCCGCGCCGGAGATCGACGGCGAGGAGCTGGCGCGGCACTTCACGCGGATCTGGTTCGCGCACATGGGCGTGAACCTCCGCATGACGCGCGAGCGCTTCGGGGCCAAGGACCGCGAGTTCGAGGTCGACTCGCTGGCGATGGAGGCCGTCGCCACGACGTACAGCTCGACGGACTACGCCGACAGCTACGTGCGCTGGCTCGGGTACGGCGCCAGGCTCGCCGAGTTCTTCTCGCGGTACGACGTGTATCTTACACCTGCGATTGCGCAGCCGCCGCCGCGCCTCGGCGTGCTCAAGACGCCGGCGTGGGCGTCGCGGTTCGTGCGCATGGGGAGCCCGATCGGCTTCAACCGGCTGATCCCGCTCGCCGCCGGGACGATCGAGCGGCTCACGCTCGAGAACCTGCGGGGCGTACCCTTCACGCAGCTCGCCAACGTGACGGGCGTGCCGGCGATGTCCGTTCCGCTCTGCCGCTTCGAAGATGGCCTGCCGCTCGGGATGCAGTTCGTCGCGAACCACGGCGGCGAGGGCCGGCTGCTCTCCCTCGCGGCGCAGCTCGAGAGCGCGGCGCCGTGGAGCGGCCGGCGGCCGGAGTGATCCTGGCCCGTATTGAAATGCGGGTGCCCATTCACTCGCCTTCGCGGATCACCTGCGCGAAGGTCTTCCCGTAGGGATAGAACCTCGCCTTGTCGCCCTTCGCCCAGGCCTCGCGCAGCGCGGGATCCGAGAGGTCCCAGTCGGCGCGGCACTTCTGGCTGACCGCGCGGAGGTCGAGCCGGAGCTCCTCGACGGTGGGCCGGCCGAAGAACCAGTAGCCGCTATAGATCTTGTGCACGACGAGGCCCGGCTCGAGGACGATCGTGTGCGGGACCATCGGGTCGTGCGTCGGGTCGGTGTACTCGGCGATGTCGAGGTCCTTCTGCACCTTCCGACCCGGGTCGGAGAGGAAGGGCCAGTGCGCGCCGACGCCGGTGCGAAACTCGTTGGTCACGAAGAGGTTGTCGGTGCTGATGGTGACGAGCCGGCAGTAGCCGACCTCCATCTCGCGAAAGAGCTGGAGGAGGTTCTCGTGCTGGCGACGGTCTTTCGGGCAAAAGCCCCCGCGGGCGAGGACCACGATCATCGGGTCGCCGCGCTGGAGCTCGGAGAGCTTCGCGTGCTTGCCGGTCTGATCGGGCAGCTCGTAGTCGGGGAAGGTCGCGCCGGGGACGATGTCTTTCCGCATGGGGCGATCCTGCGCGGTTGTCGCGCGTTCCGCCATGACCTCGAGGCGCCTCCTCGTTTCCATATTGTGTCTCGGAAGATAAGCGATGTGGTCGGTTGACAAGACTTGAAGCCCCGCCCGCTCTCGGCCTAGTGTCCGCGCCATGCCCAACGCCCCGCCGCCCACCCTCGGCGCGCAGTCCGCGCGCCAGCTTGCGAATACGACGAAGACCCCCCCGCAATGGATCGGCGTCACGCCGCGCTGGCTCGTCAGCCTGCTCCCGTGGACGCCCGTGGAGGCCGGCACCTACCGCGTGAACAAGGTGAAGGAGGGCGGCGAGCAGGGCATCGGCATCGAGTGCAGCCCGAGCGACGCGGCCGACCTGCCCGCGGCGTCCGTCGACTACGAGGAGCAGCCGCGCGAGTACACGCTCAGCACGGTCACGACCACCATCGAGGTGCAGACCCGCATCTCGGACCTCTATCGCAGCCCGATGGATCAGGTCCGCGAGCAGCTCGGGGTCCTCATCGACATGGTGAAGGAGCGCCAGGAGGGAGAGCTCATCAACAACGTGAACTACGGCCTCCTCCACAGCGTGGTGGCCTCGATGCAGGTGCCGACGCGGCACGGCGCGCCCACGCCCGACGATCTCGACGAGCTGATCGCCAAGGTGTGGAAGGAGCCGGCGTTCTTCCTCGCGCACCCGCGCGCCATCGCGGCCTTCGGCCGGGAGTGCACGCGCCGCGGCGTCCCGCCGCCCACGGTCACCATGTTCGGTTCGCCGTTCCTCACGTGGCGCGGGCTGCCGCTCGTGCCGACCGACAAGCTGAAGGTCGAGGACGACAAGACGAACATCCTCTTGCTCCGCACGGGCGAGAAGAAGCGCGGGGTGGTCGGCCTCTTCCAGCCGGGGCTGCCCGGCGAGGCCGCGCCGAGCCTCTCGGTGCGCCTGATGGGCATCAACCAGCGAGGCGCCGCCGCGTACCTGGTGTCCCTCTACTGCTCGGCCGCCGTGCTCGCGGACGACGCGATCGGGGTGCTGCAGAACGTCGACGTCGGCAAGTACCATGAGTACCGATGACCTGGGCGGCGCGCCCTTCGCGTTCGACGCGGGCGCGCTGGCCAAGGCGATCGAAGAGCTCGCGAACGCGCACTTCGCGGCGCCCCCGGCGTGGCCCACGCTGCCCGCGGCCGCGCCGCCGATCCCGGGCGCGCTCCACCAGCCGCCCATCGCCGCGACGGCGCCCCCCAAGGACAGCGATCTGCGCGCGATCCCGACCCTGGCTTCGCAGGGTCCGCCCTCGGCGCTGACGAACAACCTCCCGCTGGGTCTCGCGCCGGGCATGCCGTACGGCGGCTTCGCCGGCGGGCTGCCCGGGCCGCAGTCGTTCGCGGGGCCGGGCCTGCCGATCTCCGACCGCCCGTACTTCCTGGAGCACCTCGCCGCGCCGGCTCTCGTGCAGCCGCCCGCGCAGCCTCAGGCGCTGGTGCCGCCGGAGGCCGTGGTGCCGCCGAACACGCTCGTGCCCCTCACGGGCCCCAGCCCGGTGTCCGCGCCCGAGCCCGCGGTCGCCAGCGTCCCGGCGGCGCCCGCGCTGCCGCTGAGCTCCTCCTACGACTTCCGGCCCGAGCTCGTTCCCTTCGGTCGCGACCCGGCGTCGCCGCCTCCGCGCGGCGCGTTCGATCCGAACGCCGTCAAGGCCGACTTCCCCATCCTCTCGGAGCGGGTGCACGGCGGCCGCCGGCTCGTGTGGCTCGACAACGCGGCGACGACGCAGAAGCCGAACAGCGTCATCGAGCGCCTCTCGTACTACTACGAGCACGAGAACTCGAACGTGCACCGCGCCGCGCACGTCCTCGCGGCCCGCGCGACCGACGCCTACGAGGGCGCGCGCGAGACGGTGCGCGGCTTCATCAACGCGCCGTCGAAGAGCAACATCGTCTTCGTGCGCGGCACGACCGAGGGCATCAACCTCGTCGCCAAGAGCTTCGGCGCCCGCCACGTGTACGCGGGCGACGAGATCCTCATCACCTGGCTCGAGCACCACGCGAACATCGTCCCGTGGCAGCAGCTTTGCGCCGAGAAGGGCGCGCGCCTCCGGGTCGCGCCCGTCGACGACCGCGGGCAGGTCATCCTCGAAGAGTACGAGAAGCTCCTCGGTCCGAAGACGCGCATCGTGTCGTTCACGCAGGTGTCGAACGCGCTCGGGACGGTCACGCCGGCCGCCGAGATGATTGAGATGGCCCACCGCTACGGCGCGCGTGTCCACCTCGACGCCGCGCAGGCGGTCTCGCACATGCCCGTCGACGTGCAGGACCTCGACTGCGACTTCCTCACGTTCTCGGGGCACAAGATCTTCGCCCCCATGGGCGTGGGCGTCGTCTACGGCAAGTCCGAGCTCCTCGAGACGATGCCGCCGTGGCAGGGCGGCGGGAACATGATCCAGGACGTGACGTTCGAGCGCACCGTGTACCAGGGGCCGCCGTGGCGCTTCGAGGCGGGCACCGCCACGATCGCCGACGCCGTCGGCCTCGGCGCCGCGCTCGACTACGTGAGCGCGCTCGGGCTCGAGAACATCGGGCGCTACGAGCACGAGCTGCGCGAGTACGCCGAGGAGGAGCTCCGGCGCGTGCCGGGGCTCACGATCATCGGCACCGCCCCCGAGAAGGCGGGCGTCATCTCCTTCGTGCTCGACGGCGTGCGCACCGAAGACGTGGGCGCGGCGCTCGACCAGGAGGGCATCGCGGTCCGCTCTGGCCACCACTGCGCGCAGCCCATCCTGCGGCGCTTCGGGCTGGAGAGCACGGTTCGCGCTTCGCTCGCGCCCTACAACACGCGCGAGGACGTCGACGCCCTCGTCGCGGCGGTGCGTCGCCTGCAGACCGGACGTCCTGGCTGACGTCGCCTCCAGAATTCGTTGAGGGGCCCCTTGAACAGCCCGCGACGTCCGTTATAATGGACGTCGTGATGCAGTCGCTGACCCCCCAACAGGCGTACGAGCTCGTGTCCCGCGGCGACGTCGAGGTCATCGACGTTCGCGATCCCGGCGAGTGGTCCAGCGGGCACCTCCCCGGTGCACGGTTGGTGCCGCTCGAGCAGCTCCGGGCGAGCCCGAAGACGGTGCTCGACCGCGACAACGTCCTCTTCGTGTGCGCCGCGGGCGTGCGCAGCCAGACGGCCGCGCGCATCGCGGCGGCCCACGGGCTCACGAAAATCTTCAACCTTTCCAGCGGCACGCGCGGCTGGGTCAAGGCCGGCTACGGGCTGGTCAACGACCTCAGCGTCGCGGTGTGAAGGCTCGAGGCGCGCGATGAACGCTCGAGCCGCTGCAGCTCGGGTCCCGCGTCCGCCGCCCCCGAGCTTCCACCGCCCCACGGTCGCGACCGACGCCGAGCTCCGCGCCCTCGCCGCGAGCGCGCGCCCCGCGCCGGAAGAGGTGCTCTCCCTCTGGCCGGCGAGCCAGCGAGAGCGTCTGGTATTGTGGATCCGGCGCGACGGCACCGGAAACGCCGAGGTGCGCGCGCGCCTGCGGGAGCACGACCTCGACGCGGGGGACCTGGCGAAGGACCTCGCGCGCCAGGCCCGGCGAATCCGGGGCGACGTGCCGGTGGTGTTCGAGCTGGGCGAGGGGCGGTCCTGCGTCGTGCCGCTCGCTTCGCTGGCGCCGTGACCTATGGCGCTCGAGGGTCGCCTCGAGCACGGGAAGAAAAAAAGCTTCCGCTCGCGCGGCCTTCCTGATTCTCCTGTCCGGCAGAGGCGGGCGATGGCTGAAATGAGATTCGAAGGGCTCACGCTGACCGTGGCGAGCGTCGAGCGGTCGATCGAGTTCTACGGCGGCAAGCTCGGCCTGAAGGTCGAGGTGAACGCCGCGCCGGCCTTCGGCATGATCCGCTGCCCGGGCGGCGGCACGATTGGCCTCCTTTCTACGGCCGAGGCGCGAAAGGACGGCGTCGCGAACACGACCCCCGAGCAGAACCTCGGCATCCACGTCGAGTTCAGCACGGACGACCTCGACGGCCTCTACGAAGAGCTCAAGGGCAAGGGCATCCCCTTCCACGCGCCGCCGCACGACGAGCCGTGGGAACGCGCGATGACCGCGCTCGACCCCGACGGCTACTCGGTCGAGTTCGCTCAGGGCCGCCGCGGACAGAACCAGACCCGCAAATAGACGCCTCCCGGTGCCCGGGTGACGATGCTGCGCCATCGAGGCGTCGAAACCCCTTCGTGACAGGAGGCGTGCATAGCGGCCGGAGTCATGTATCTTCGCGCCCGCCGAGCCCGGGGCTGTCCCGATTGCCGGCACCTCGGACCCGCTGGAGAAAGACACCGTCGTGGCTGCACGCATCCCCCTCGAACGCATCCGAAACATCGGCATCTCGGCGCACATCGACTCGGGCAAGACGACGCTCACCGAGCGCATCCTGTTCTACACGGGTCGTATTCACGCGATTCACGAGGTCCGCGGCAAAGACGGCGTCGGCGCCAAGATGGACTCGATGGACCTCGAGCGCGAGAAGGGGATCACCATCCAGTCCGCGGCGACGTACTGCGTCTGGGCGGGGTCGAAGGGCCAGTTCCCCCAGCACAACATCAACATCATCGACACCCCGGGCCACGTCGACTTCACCATCGAAGTCGAGCGCGCGCTCCGCGTCCTCGACGGCGCGATCCTGGTGCTCGACTCGGGCAAGGGCGTCCAGAGCCAGTCGATCACCGTCGACAAGCAGATGAAGCGGTACCGCGTCCCGCGCATCGCCTTCGTCAACAAGATGGACAACCCGGCCGCGAACTACGAGCGCGTCGCCGACATGCTCAAGGAGAAGCTCGGCCACCACCCGGTCAAGCTGCAGGTCCCCATCGGCGCCGAGGCGGCTTTCAAGGGCATCATCGACCCGATCCTGGGCAAGGCGTTCTACTTCGACGGCGACGACGGCGAGAAGATCCGCGAGGAGGAGATTCCGGCCGAGTTCGTCGAGCAAGCGAAGAAGGCGCGCGAGGAGATCATCCACCAGGTCGCCGACGTCGACGACACGCTCGCCGAGAAGTTCCTCGCCGAGGAGCCCATCTCCGTCGAGGAGCTCCGCGCCGCGATCCGCCGCGCGACCCTCGCGCTCAAGATGACGCCGGTCATGTGCGGCTCGGCGTTCCGCAACAAGGGCGTCCAGCTCCTCCTCGACGCGGTCATCCTGTACCTGCCGAACCCGACGGAGGTCGTCAACGAGGCGCACGACCAGACCAAGGGCGAAGAGAAGATCGTCGTCGAGTCCGACCCGACGAAGCCGTTCGTCGGCCTGGCCTTCAAACTCCAGCAGGACAAGTACGGCCAGCTCACGTACTTCCGCGTGTACCAGGGCAAGGTCGTCACCGGCGACACCATCCTCAACACGAGCAACGAGATGCGAAAGGTGCGCGTGCCGCGCATGTTCCGCATGCACTCGGACGACCGCGAGGAGATCGAGAGCGCCGAGGCCGGCGACATCGTCGCGTTCTACGGCGTCGAGGCGAGCTCCGGCGAGACCTTCACCGACGGCAAGGTCAACGTGACCCTCACGTCGATGCACGTCCCCGACGCGGTCATCTCGCTGGCGGTCGCGCCGAAGGACCGCGCCGCGGAGACGAACTTCTCGAAGGCGCTCAACCGCTTCACGAAGGAAGACCCGACCTTCCGCGTGCATCAGGACGAGGAGTCCCAGCAGACGATCATCCGCGGGATGGGCGAGCTTCACCTCGACATCTACATGGAGCGCATGAAGCGCGAGTACAACTGCGAGGTCGTCGCGGGCAAGCCGCAGGTCGCGTACCGCGAGACGATCACGCGCCGCGCGGAGATCAACTACACGCACAAGAAGCAGACCGGCGGCTCGGGCCAGTACGCGAAGGTCCTCGGGTACATCGAGCCCCTCCCGGCCGACGCGATCGAGCCGTACGAGTTCGTCGACGACATCACGGGCGGCGCGATCCCCCGCGAGTTCATCGGGTCGTGCGACAAGGGCTTCCGCGAAGGCATCAAGCGAGGCACGCTCATCGGGTTCCCCGTCGTCGGCGTCCGCGCCGCCGTCAACGACGGCGCGTCCCACGCGGTCGACTCGTCGGAGCTCGCGTTCAAGACGGCCGCGCTCATGGGCTTCCGCGAGGCCTACGCGCAGGCGGGCCCGACGATCCTCGAGCCGATCATGAAGGTCGAGATCGACGCGCCCGTCGAGTTCCAGGGCTCCGTCGTCGGCCAGGTCAACCAGCGCCGCGGCGTCATCCTCGAGACCGTCTCCGGCGACAACGTGAGCGTCACCGCCGAGGTCCCGCTCAACGCGATGTTCGGCTACTCGACCGACCTGCGGTCGTCGACGCAAGGCAAGGGCACCTTCACCATGGAGTTCGCCCGCTACGCCATCGTCCCGAAGCAGGAGCAGGAAGAGATGACGAAGAAGTACAAGGAGAAGCTCGCGGCCGAGGCCAAGAAGTAGCGGAGGCCCTCTCGCGGACCCGCACCGGGGCGCCCCGCGCCGGTGCGGGGTGACCGATCGAGTGGGATCCATGGGCGGCAGGCCGGCTCACGACGGCCGGGCCATCCGCGAGGGCTGCACCACCTCGTCGAAGGTCCGCTCGTCGATCCAGCCGGACTTCATCGCCGCCTCCTTGAGGCTCGAGCCGTCGTGGAGCGCGGCGTGCGCGATCGCGGACGCCTTGTCGTACCCGATGACGGGGCTGAGCGCGGTAACCAGCATGAGCGACCGGTCGACCAGCTCGGCGATGCGGGTGCGATTGAGCTCGGTGCCCTCGACCGAGAACGTGCGGAACTTCTCGCAGCCGTCGGCGAGGATGCGCGCCGAGTGCAGGAAGTCGTTGACGACGATGGGGCGCATCGCGTTGAGCTCGAAGTTGCCCTGCGAGCCCGCGATCGCCACGGCCGCGTCCTCGCCGAGGACCTCGATGCACACCATCACGAGCGCCTCGCACTGCGTGGGGTTGACCTTGCCGGGCATGATCGACGACCCGGGCTCGTTGGCCGGCAGCACGAGCTCCGCCAGGCCGCACCGCGGCCCCGACGCGAGCCACCGCATGTCGTTCGCGATCTTCATGAGCGCCACGGCCACGCCGCGGAGCGCGGCCATCCCGGCGACCATGGCGTCGAGGGAGCCCTGGGCGGCGAACTTGTTGGATGCGGGGCGGAACGGCTTCTTCGTGAGCTCGGCGAGCTTCTTCGCGATGATCCGATCGAACCCGGACGGCGCGTTGAGGCCCGTACCGACGGCCGTGCCGCCCGCGGCGAGGCGGTAGAGGCCGTGCATGCTGCGGTGCACGTTGTCCTTGGCGTCGTGCACCTGCGCGGCCCAGCCCGACCACTCGTCGCCCACGGTGAGCGGCACCGCGTCCTCGAGGTGGGTGCGGCCGATCTTGACCACGTCCTTCCAGTCGTGGGCCTTGGCCTCGATCGCGAACTGGAGCTTCTCGAGCTCGGGCAAGAGATGCCCCTCGAGCTCGAGGATCGCGGCGATGTGCATGGCCGTCGGGAAGGTGTCGTTCGACGACTGCGCCATGTTCACGTCGTCGTTCGGGTGAATCGGGTCGCGGCTGCCGAGGGTGCCGCCGAGGAGCTGGATGGCGCGGTTGGAGATGACCTCGTTCACGTTCATGTTCGACTGCGTGCCGGAGCCCGTCTGCCACACGAAGAGCGGGAACTCGGCGTCGAGCTGCCCGGAGATGACCTCGTCGGCCACGGTGCAGATGGCCTCGGCCTTCCAGGAGGGCAGGCGGCCGGCGGCCTCGTTCACGAGCGCCGCCGCCTTCTTCACGTAGCCGTAGGCGCGGTAGACGGCCTTCGGCATGCGGTCGTCGCCGATCGAGAAGTGGAGGAGCGATCGCTGCGTCTGGGCGCCCCAGTAGTGGTCGGCCGGCACGGCGACTTCGCCCATCGAGTCGCGCTCGGTGCGCGACCCGGTGGCGCCGGTCCCGATCGGCAGGCGCAAAATCGGCTCGTAGGAGGGCTGCATGGCTATTCCTTGCGGTAGGCGGGGTCGTAGAGCATGGCGCGTAGCCAGGGCCGCACGTCCTTCGGGCGCTCGACCTGGGCCAGGTTGCGATCGAAGGCGAGCGAGGCCACGCGCTCCGCGGTGCGCACCTCGGTCTCGAGGACGTTGCTCTGCGGCGGGAAGAGCATGCCTCGCGCGCGCTGCTCGTCGGTGAGCTGGTCGGCCGTGGCGCGCGCCGCCTCGATGAACATCTCGTCGGTCACGCGCTTCGCCCGCGTCGCGTACACCGCGAGCGCGACGGCGGGGTACACGTAGAAGTTGTTGGCCTGGCTCGGGTGGAACGTGGCGCCGCCGATCACAAGGGGCGGGAAGGGCACGCCCGCGGCGTAGAGCGCCTTGCCGTTGGACCAGCCGTACGCCTCCTCCGGCGTGCACTCGACGTGCTCGGTAGGGTTCGAGAGCGCGAAGACGATCGGCCGCTCGTTGAGGCGCGCCATCGTCTCGACGACCTCGCGATCGAAGGCCTTGGCCTTGGTGCTGACGCCGATGATCGCGGTAGGCTTGAGCGTCCGGATGGCCTCGTGGAAGTCGCGCAGAGGCGCGGCGCGGTGCGCGTACCGCTGCTGGTACGGGTTCAGGTCCTTGCGGCTGGACTCGACGAGGCCGTGGATGTCGAAGAGCGAGATGCGATCGCGCGCCTCTTTCTCGCCCAGCCCGTCGAGCTGCATGGCAGAGGCGATGCTGTCGGCGATGCCGAGCCCCGCGGACCCGGCGCCCAGGAAGAGCACGCGCTGGTCGCGCATGCGCGTCCCGGCGATGTGGAGGGCGCTGAAGAGGCCCGCGACGGTGACGCTGCCCGTGCCCTGGATGTCGTCGTCGAAGCAGCAGATCTTGTCCTTGTACTTCGCGAGCACCCGGAGCGCGTCGGTGCCCTTCCAGTCCTCGAAGTGCACGCAGCAGCCGGGGAAGACCTCCTGCGTGGCCTCGACGAACTCCTCGACGAAGGCGTCGAACGCCTCGGGCGCGGGGCGCGGCTGTCGCAGGCCGAGGTACAGCGGGTCGTCGAGGAGCTCGTGGTTGTTCGTGCCGCAGTCGAGCAAGAGGGGCAGGAGGCCGTCGGGCGGCACGCCGGCGCAGGCGGTGTAGAGCTGAAGCTTGCCGATCGGGATGCCCATTCCGTTCGCGCCGAGGTCCCCGAGGCCGAGGATGCGCTCCCCCGTGCTGACGCAGATGAAGCGCACGTCGCGCGTCGGCCAGTTGCGCAGCACGTCCCGCACGCGGCCCTTGCGGGCCATCGAGACGTAGAGGCCGCGCGGCCGCCGGTAGATGTGCCCGAACTTGAGGCAGGCCTCGCCGACCGTCGGGTCGTACACGATCGGCAGGAAGCGCGCGGGATCGGACATGAGGACGCGGAAGAACAGCGTCTCGTCCCGGTCGGCGAGGGCGATGAGCTGGAGGTAGCGGTCGATGTTCGTCGTCTGGTGGCCGAGCTGCTGGAGCACGCGGGCGGTCTGGCGCTCGATGTCCTCGACGCCCTCGGGCAGGAGGCCGACGAGCTTGTCGCGCTCCCGCTCCTGCTCCGAGAACGCCGTGCCCTTGTTGCGTCGCGGGTCGTGCAGCAGCTCGACACCGCTGAGACGGCGCTTGTCGTGGTGCGTGTTCATGCCCGGTCGGCGGCATGCAAGCCGCGTTCACCCGGCCCGCGGCGCGACGGACCCCCTAGACCGGAGGCGGCCCGCTCATGACCTCTCGCACCTCGATGGCGAGGTGCATCGGCTTGCCGCCGGGACCGGGCGCCATCGAGGCCCGCGCCGCGAATCGCGTAGGCCTCGGCGGCGCTGTCGACCTGGACGATCCAGTAGCCGGCGAGAAACTCCTTGGCCTCGGCGAAGGGCCCGTCGGTGACCACCGGCTCGCCGGCCTTGCCGGCGCGCACGACCCGCGCCTGCGCGGGGGACGAGAGGCCCTCGGCGCCCACGAGCACCCCCTCGGCGGAGAGCGCCCGCGCGAAGCTCTTCATGAAGGCGATGTGGGCGCGGAAGTCCTCGGGCGCCCACGTCACGACGTTCCAGTCACCGGTACCTCGCGGGGCGTTCATCATCAGCATGAATTTCACGGCGTTCTCCTTCTTCTGGTGCGCGCGCCGGATGCTCCGGCGGCGCGTTCCCCGAGACGTCGGAGCCGGCGCCGGCTTCTCGACATGGGGTGGTCGATTTTACGGGAACCGCTCGCTAGGTTGCGCTGGCGCCCGCATGGCCAAAGCCACCCCGACCGTCCCGACCGCCAGCTCGAGCCTCGTCCCGCCTGCGGAGGTCTTGGCGTCCGGCGCGGGAGAGGCCGCGCGCAAGTCGGTCGCGGGCTCGCGCCTCACGTCGATCGCCATCGCCAGCGCGCTGTTCATGGAGTTCATCGACTCCACGGCGCTCTCCACCGCGCTTCCCACGCTGGCGCGCGCGTTCCACACCGACCCGCTGCACCTCAAGCTCGCGCTGACGTCCTACATCCTGGCGCTGGCCGTCTTTGCGCCGGCGAGCGGCTGGGTGGCCGACCGGTACGGCGCGCGGCGCGTCTTCATGGCGGCGATGACCACGTTCCTCGTGGGCTCCGTCCTCTGCGGCTCCTCGCGGTCCCTCGGAGCGCTCGTCGCGTGCCGGCTCCTCCAGGGCCTCGGCGGCGCGATGATGACGCCGGTCGGGCGCCTCATCATCGTGGGCACCACGCCGAAGAGCGAGCTCGTGTCGGCGATGGCCTGGTTCACGATGCCCGCGCTCGTCGGGCCGCTCCTCGGGCCGCCGCTCGCCGGGATCATCCTGGGCATGGCCGACTGGCCGTGGATCTTCTACGTGAACGTGCCCGTGTGCCTCGCGGGCCTCGCGGCCGTCGCGGCGTTGGTGCCGCGCACCCGCGCGCCGCGGCCCGGGCCCTTCGACACGCTCGGCTTCCTGTACGCGGCGGTCGCGGTCTCGGCGTTCGTCGGGGCGTGCGAGACGTTCGGCGTCGAGGTCGTCCCGAGGGTCGTCCAGATCGCGGGGCTCGCGCTCGCGGCGGTCACCGGCGTGCTCTACGTGCGGCACTCGCTCCGCGTGGAGCGGCCGGTGCTCGACCTCACGCTCTTCCGCGTGCCGACCTTCCGCGCGAGCGTCGTCGGCGGCACCTTCGTGCGGCTCGGCATCGGGGCGGGGCCGCTGCTCTTGCCGCTGCTGCTCCAGGTGGCCCTCGGGTGGACGCCGCTCAAGGCGGGCCTCGTCAGCATCTGGCAGAGCGTCGGCGCGCTCAGCGCGAAGCCCGCCGCGCCCCCGCTGCTCCGCCGGTGGGGCTTCCGCGCGGTCCTGATCGGCACGGTGATCGCTTCGGCCGTGCTCACCGCGCTGCCGGGGTTCTTCCGCCCCGGCACGCCGGTTCTGTTGCTCGTCGCGATCTTCGTGCTGTCGGGCTTCGCGCGCTCGAACCAGTTCACCGCGAGCAACGCGGTCGCGTACGCAGACGTCCCGAAGGAGCGCGTCAGCGCCGCGTCGACGCTCGCGACGGTCACCCAGCAGATCGGCCTCTCGCTCGGCATTAGCTTCGGCGGCACGGTGCTGCACCTCGCGCGCGGCGCCGGCGCGGCCCTCACGCCCGACCGGTTCACGCTGCCGTACCTGGCGGTCGGAGCGATCACGCTCTTCGCGCTGCCCGTGTACCGGCGGCTGCCGGCGTCGGCGGGCGCGTCGCTGCGCTGATCACGCCCTTCGCGGCGGCACCGAGGAGAAGAGCACCACGTTCCCCTCGCCGATCGTGGGGTGGGCGACGACGAGGTCGCGCACGGCGCCGTAGTCGAGGCCCTGCGCCATCGCGAGCTGCACCACCGGGAGGAGCTCGCCCGCGTTCGCGCCGAAGCCGACGTAGCCGAGGATGCGGTCGTCCTTGGCGCCGACGAGCGCCTTGAGGAAGCCGCGCATCTCGGACATCGTGTGCGTGCGGAGCACGAAGGACATCGGGATCTTCGCGACCCGGTACGGGATGCCGCGCGCCGCGGCCTCGGTCTCGTTGAGGCCCACGCGCGCGAGCTCGGGGTCGGTGAAGAGGCACGAGGGCACCTGGCGGCCCGTCGTGCGCCGGTTGCCGCCCGCGAGGTTGTCGCGGACGATGCGGAAGTCCTCGAACGAGATGTGCGTGAAGAGCGGCGAGCCGGCGCAGTCGCCGAGCGCCCAGACGCCGGGGGCGGTGGTCTCGAGCCGCTCGTTGACGCGGAAGAGGCCGCGGTCGGTGAGCTCCACGCCCCCGCGCGCCGCGTCGATCGCGTCGGTGTTCGGGGTGCGCCCCGTGGCGACGAGCAGGTGGGTGGCCTCGACGGACCACGGCTTGCCGTCGCGGGTCCCGGTGAGCGCGACGCGCTCGCCCGAGCGACCCTCGACCTTCGCGACGTGGGTATCGAGCGCGACGTCGATGCCCTCGCTCTCGAAGAGCCCGGCCATCGCCTCCGACACGTCGGGGTCCTCGCGCGGCAGGAGGCGCGCCGACCGCTCCACGACGGTCACGCGGCTGCCGAGCCGCCGCAGGGCCTGCGCGAACTCGAGCCCGACGTAGCCGCCGCCGAGGATCGCCAGGTGCGCCGGCACCTGCTCGAGGTCGAGCGCCTCCACGTGGGTGAGCGGCGCGGAGAGGGCCAGGCCCGGCGTCGGATCGATCGTGGCGCGCGAGCCGGTGTCGAGGAAGACCTGGTCCCCCGCGATGCGGCGCGTCGGCCGCCCGGGCGCGGTGACCTCGAACGTCTTCGGGCCGACGAAGCGCGCCGCCCCCCAGACGACCTCGGCCTTGCTCTGGGCGAACTTGGTCTCGTGGACCTCCTTCTCCATCGCGACCATCTCCATCTTGCGCCGGTGCACCGCCGTCATGTCGACGTTGGTGCCCGTCGGAGGGAGACCGAACTCGCGCTGCCGCCGGAGGTAGGAGGCGACCTTGGCGCTGTAGATGACGTTCTTGCTCGGCAGGCAGGCGATGTTCGGGCAGGCGCCCCCGAGGGAGCGCCGCTCGACGACCGCCACGCGCTTGCCGGCGCCGCCGAGGTGCCAGGTCATCCATTTCCCGGCCTCGCCGCTCCCGACGACGACGGCGTCGAATCGCTCGAGGTCGGTCATCACGGGACAGTTCCGCCGGAGGAGAAGAGGTCGTTCACGAAGGTGGGGCTGCCCGACGTCGCGACGCCGCCCAATCCGCCGTTCCCGGCGCTCGCGGCGCCGCCGCTGGTCACGCTCGTCGTGCCGACGGTGGGCACGAGGAGGCCCGAGCTCGAGAGCGAGGGCGTCGTGAGCATGGCCGGCACGGTCGTGCTCCCGACCGTGCCGGTCGTCGTGACGATCGAGGTGCCGAGGGACGAGGTCGCGGGGGCGACGTTGCTCGACGTGCCGCCCGCGACGGAATAGCCGGGCGCGACGTCGCTCGAGACGATGCTGGGAGTCGACGGGCTCGCCCCGAACGTCTGGAGCGGCGCCGAGAGCGCGACCGTGCCGGCCGCGACGCCCGTGGGAGACACTTGCTGCGGTGAGGCGTCGAAGCACGCGAGCGCGCTCGCCACACCGACCGACGCCGCGCAGACGCACCGGAGGACTCTCATGGCCGACACGCGCTCCTTCCCTCTCGCCCTTCTGGCGTTCGGCGCTGGAGCGAAGCAACTTCCGTCCCACGGGCGCGCGGACGCGGCGCCGCGGCCTTTTCAGGCGCGGGTCGAGAGCGACACGAGCGAGACGAGCGAATCGGGCGGGGCGGCGGCAGGCGCGGGCTCTCCGCCCTCGGCGACCGCGACGCGGTTTCGCCCGAGGTGCTTCGCGCGATAGAGCGCGGCGTCGGCGGCGCGCACGACCGCCTCGCCCGTCGCGCCGTGCGAGGGGAAGCAGGCGACCCCGAAGGACGCAGTGACCGTCCCGATGGCGCCCGCCTCGCCGAAGAGCCCCTGCACCTGCAAGCGGAGGTGCTCGGCGCGGGCCACCGCCGCGTCCGGGGGAAGCTCCGGCAAGATCAGCGCGAACTCCTCCCCGCCATACCGGCACGGGACGTCCTCGCGCCGCACGCCGTTCATGAGCTGCTGCGCGACGCGCTTGAGGACCTCGTCGCCCGCCGCGTGGCCGCGACGGGGTCCACGCGCGACCGCGTGGGCTCGATGACGCCGAGGCCGCCGCCGCCGAAGAGCCGGGTCGCGAAGTGGGCGACGAGCTCGTAGACCTCGACGGGCGCGTCGGCCGACCGGAGGAGGCGCGCCATCTCGGCGAGGGCCGCGAGCTCGGCGGACCGGCGCTCGAGGCGCTCGATGATGTCGCCGCGCTCGAAGTTCTGCTTCTCGAGGCGCTCCTGGAGCTTCTTCCTGTCGCTGATGTCGCGTGACACCGCGATGATGCCCCGCACCTCGCCGTCGGGGCCGCGCAAGGGGCCCTTCGTCGAGTGGAAGGTCCACGAGCGATCGCCCACCGAGGCCACCTGCTCGAAGGTGCACGTCTCGCCGCGCCGGAGGACCTCGGCGTCGGCGGCCATGACCGACTCGCCGGCGACGATCGGGCGCAGCGCGCGGATGCGCTCCTGCTGCCGCGGGTTGTCCTGCGTGTGCTCCTCGACCATCGCGAGCTCGCGCGACGCGGTCTCGAGGCGGCTATCCATCTGCTCGAGGTCCGACCGCTCGTGCGACAGGCGGTAGGTGCGCCGCATCGCGTCCGCGGCGAGCAGCGCGGTGTGCGTCTGCTCGATGTGCTGCATCACCTGGTACGTGTGCCCGCGCCAGTCGACGTCGCTGCGAAAGGGCTTGGTGCGCGCGTACGACGCCGCGGCCACCCCCGCGAGCAGCGCGAGGGCGACGGGGGAGCCGGCGCGCCGCAGGCGCTCCGCGGTCTTTCCGGAGGTGGACGCTCGCTCGTCCGGCACTACTGCTCCGCGCCGCCGTCGGTCAGCGGTCCGGCGTCGGGCGGCTCGCAGACGCCCTTCAGGCACTCGGCCAATCCGTCGTCGCTCCCTTCGCAGTCGCTCGAGCGCTGGCACGGCCCCCCGAGGCGCACCGCTCCTTCGCTCGCTCCGCACGACGAGCGATGAAACGCGGTCACCGCGAGAAGGAGGAAAGCCGCCCTGGGACCCACGCTCCAATCCTACGCCACTTGGCTGCAGGAAAGCCGCCCTCGGTTCTTCCCGCTCCTTCCGAGCGAAGCCGATGTCGGACGAGCTGCGACGCCGAGGCGCGTCATTCCCCGCTAGGGAGAGGGCGCGGAGGTCGGCACCACCAGCGGCGCGCAGTTCTTCCGCCCCGACCACACACAATCTTGAAGGTTCGCGTCGTCGCGCATCTTCATCATCAGGAGGAGGCCGCCGACGACGAGCACGAGGAGGATGAGGACCGGAACGAGCCCGAACGGGTTCGGGCGCTCGTCTTCCTCCTCGTCGTCCGGCGGCGGCGCCGGCGCGGGGGGCGCGGGCGGCCTGGCTTCGCTGGTCAATCAGGTCTTGGGGAAGGGCTCGCGCTTGGCGCCGCGGGGGTTCGAGGCGTCGGTGCCTTCCGCGAACTCCTTGCCGGCCGTGGAGCCCACGAAGGGACCGCCCTGCTCTTCCGGCACCTGGGCCTGCAAGTCGTCCTCCAGGCCGTCTTCGCCCGACGTCATCGCGACGACGGCCTCTTCACCGAGCTCCTCCGCGAGGTCGTCGCGGCTGTGCTTGCCGTGGACGAAGGCCCGGTTGTCGTCCTTGTCCGAACCGCTGAGCGCGCGGAGCTCCGCGGCGTACTTCGGGTCGAGGTGCCCCGGCCGGTCTTCGCGTCGCGTCGCGGTCGCGGGCTGCGCGGGCTTGCTGTTCGTCGGCTTTTTCTTGGCGGCCATCGCCTTACTCCTGGCACGCCAGCCTCGGCCCCACAAGGCTGCCCGCATGCACCGGGTGACGGGTGGCTCTGGCAGAGACGCCCCACGGCGCGACCGCGCCGCCACGTCAGGGACTGCAGCGCGAACGGAAGTCGGTCTCGTCGAGAAAGCGCACCCAGAGCGTGGTCCACGCAGGCCAGTCGTGGGTGCCCTTCGTGAGGAAGGCCCGCCCCGGGGGCAGCGCGTCGGCGAGGATGCCCAGGCCGTAGTTGAGGACGTCCTTGTCGCCGTGGCCCATGTACACGAGCGGCGGCTCTTCGGGGTGGAGCACGCGATCGCGGAGCCAGCGCCACCCGCCGCGCTGCTCGTCCTCGTTGACGACGGGGTGCGCGTCCCACTCGCGCAGCCCGCCCGCCTTCTCAATCTCGCCGAGCAGGCCGCGATCGCCCAGGTCGCCGAGGAACGGCGAGAGCAGCAGCGTCCCGGCCACGTGACCGCCGAGCGCCGCGCCGACGAGCACCGCGCCGAACCCGCCCATCGACACGCCCACGATCCGAATCTCCTTGTAGTGCCGGGTCGCGAGGGGCGCGAGGACGTCCTCCTGCACGCGGCGGACGACCTCGTGCCGCGCGTAGTACGCGAACGTCAGAATCGACCGAGACCGAGTCGATCGCCATGTGTCGCTCGCGGAGCGAGTCGATGAAGCCGTGGGTCCAGAACGCGTTCTCGTCGTCCTTGAGGCCGGGCAAGAAGACGAGCAAGCAGCGCGTCGGGTGCGCGGGGTCCACGAAGTGCGTCCGCGTCGGGACCGGCACCGGCGCCGCGTAGAGGAGGCCGAACGCGCAGCCCGCCGCGGCGAGCGGCGCGAGCGCGAAGAGCCTCGCCCACCTCATCGAACGATGCGCTCGACGACGTCCTGCCCGGTGCCGAAGTCACGCCCGTGGACGTCGACGTATTGCACCGTCGGCCAGGGGAAGGACTTCTGGAGCTGCGCGAACACGTAGAGGAGCTGCGCGACCTTGCCGTGGATGATCGCGCGCGCGACGGCGGTGCACTTGCCGTCGGGGCCCTTCTGCGTGGTGATGCCGATCGGGTTGTTCGCGAACTGGCGGAGCCTCACCATGTACTCGCCGCCCACCGGGCCCTTGCGGATCGCCCTCTGCTCGACGACGCCGTACGGGATGTACTCGAAGGTGCCAAGCGTGTGCATCGTCGGCGGGTGGTTGTCGAACTCGTGCCAGTAGAGGTAGATCGCGTCGTCGTTCCTCGGGGCGCAGCGCTCGTCGAGGTGGAGGCCGTAGTCGACGCGGCTGCCGTCGTCGCTCTTCGAGATGTAAAAAACGGTGGGCACGTCGAAGGGCTCGATGCGCGGGAGCTCCGCCTTCGCCTCCGACGCTCGAGACACGACGGCGCCCGCCATCGCCAGCGCCCACACGCCGGCGGGGGACCACCTCCTCACGAACCCCATCGTCGGCCGAGTTTTGGCCAGGTGCGCGGAACACGCAAGGTGCGCGTCTCGAAAGCCACGGCTAGGGTGCTGGGAGAGGGTACGAGGAGATGGCCGGGGCAGGCAGCACGGGGCAGGGCAACCGCGCCGCGGTCATCGCCGAGCTCTGTGCGCACTGCGATCTGGCGGAACGGCTGCCGCTCGTCCCGCCGTCGGCGAGGGTGCGGGGGCTCTACTTTCGCAGCATCGAGCGCGTGCTCGCGAAGGCGGGCCGCCTCGAGAGGTTCGCGAGCATCTTCCCCGAGCGGTACACGGCGGTGCTCTGGTACCCGGCCGCCGACTTCCTCGTGCGTCTGGCCGTCGGGGGCGCGCTCCTCGAGAGCCCGACCGAGATCCACCAGGGCATGTTCGAGATCGGGCGAATGAACGCGGTCGCCTTCGCCGAGAGCCTCATCGGCCGCACGCTCCTCCGCATGCTCGATCGCGACCCGAAGAAGCTCCTCCGTCAGGCCATCGCCGGGCGCCGGCAGAGCTACCAGTTCGGCCGGTGGGAGCTCGAGTTCCCCGAGCCCGCGGGCGCCGGCGGAACCGGGATGGCGGTCGTCACGATGTCCGAAGAGTACCTCTACATCGAGTCGTACCTCCGCGGCGCGGCCCAGGGCACCTTCGACGCGGTGGGCGTTCCCGCCCGGATCGAGGTGGTCTTGCACGACAGGTTCAACGGCCAGCATTTCCTGCGCTGGTGAGCGGCCGCCTTTCAATCATGAAGCCGGGCGCTTTCGGGTCTGCAACGGGGTGAGGGTCGCACCTCGTTGCCGCCGCGAACCGGCCGATCGTCCTTTCCGACAGCGGCCTGCACCGTGCAAACTGGCGTCGGCCCGATCTCTCGCGTCCGCTCGGGCACGCGGGCTAGTCTCCCGCCAACAGGCGAAGGAAGGTGTTGCACGCGCACGTTCGTCCTGGTGTTCAGCCAAGAAGCCCACGACCAGTGGGTCGTGTTCGCCGAGGCTCTGCCCTGGGTTCGGGGGCGAGGGCTCGCGTTCGGCGTGGCGATCGCCAACGTGCAGGCATCCATCGGGGAGCGCCGCGAGCGCGAGCCCGACGCCCCGATCGGCTTCATCGCGGCGGACGAGCCCGCGGTGCTCGCCGCGCTCGCCGGCGGCGCCGACGAGGCGGCGGTCATCGCGCCGCTCGACGCGGCGGCCCTCGCGGCCTTCGTCGATTGGCTGGAGCTGAGGGCGCGCCTGCGCGCGGACAGGCGGCGGCTCGACGAGTCCTTCGCGCACTCCGAGCGGCTGGCGGCGCTCGGCACGCTCGTGGCCGGGGTGGGTCACGAGATCAACAACCCCCTCTCGGCGGTCATCCTTTCGGTCGAGGTGGCGCGCCGGCACATGCTGCCGATGCTCGACGCCGCGCGGGAGATTGCCCGGGCGGTCGACGCGGGCGAGCCCCCGCCGCCCGACGCGGTGCAGGAACTCAGGGCCCGCGCCTGGCCGGAACGGGACGGGCGGAGCCTGGGCGGGATCTTCGACGAGATGGCCGCCGCCGGTGAGGCCATCGCGTCCATCGTGCGCGACCTTCGCACCTTCGCGCGCTCCGACCGTGACGAGACGCCCGAGCGGGTCGAGGTGCCCGACCTCATCGACCACGCCATCCGCCTGAGCGGCCGCGAGGCGACGCGGCGCGGCGTCCTCGAGCGCGACTACCCACCGGACCTGCCGCCCCTCCTCGTGCCTCGGGGGCGGGTGACGCAGGTGATCATGAACGTGTTCATCAACGCGCTGCACGCGATCGCCGAGGTCGATCGACCCGTGCACCGCGTGCGCATCAGCGCGCGGGCCGACGAGGACTTCGTCTGCATCGCGGTCAGCGACACGGGGCCGGGCATCCCCGCCGAGTCGCTCCAGCGCATCTTCGATCCGTTCTTCACCACCAAGCGGCAGACGCTCGGCACCGGGCTCGGGCTCTCCATCTCGCGCGAGATCCTGCGGCGGCTCGGCGGCGAGCTCTCCGTGGAGTCGGTGTACGGGGAGGGCGCGACGTTCCTCTGCTTCCTGCCGCGCGCGACGTCCGAGGCCCTCGCGGGCGCGCGAGTGCGCCCCGCCGAACCGGGCAGCGTTCGCCCCGCGCCCGCCGACAGCGCCAGCGTGCTCGTGATCGACGACGACGAGCGCGTGATCCGTTCGTACGCCCGCCTGCTCGCGCACCGGTATCGCATCATGGCCGCGTACGACGGGCGCGAGGCCATCGAGATGCTCCAGTCCGGCTCGGACCCCGACGTGCTGCTGGTCGAGCTCGAGCTGCCCGATCCCGACGGCGGGCGCGCGATCCTCGCGTGGCTCGCCAAGGAGCGGCCCGAACTCGTGTGTCGCACGGTGCTCGCGACGTCCGGCGGCACGGAGCAGGAGGAGTTCCTGCGCACCTACTCCGGCGCCGTCGTGCAAAAGCCCATCCGGGCCACCGAGCTCCTCGCGGCCCTCGAGGTCATCGCCGCGCTGCGCGATCGCTAACCGCACGTGCGGCGCGCCGCCGCAACGTACAATGAGGGGCATGTGGCGATCCCGGGGAGCATCGATGCGAAGGCATCGTCCGTCATCGATGCGAAGGCATCGTCCGTCATCGACGCGAAGGCATCGTCCGTCGTGGTGGTACGGACCCACCTTCGGCATCCTCGGCCTCGCGACGTGCAGCCAGATGCGCGGGCGCCCGACGGAGTCGGCGGCCATGGCCGAGCCTCCACCGGCCGCGTCGGCCTCGGCGGCACCCTCCCTGGGGCTCGCGGGCGGCGGCGCCTCGTTCCCCGAGGGCGCGATCGACGCGGCGGTCGACGAGGCGATCGCGAGCCACGCCCTGCCCGGCGCGGTCGTCGTGGTGGGCCAGCACGACCGGGTGCTCTTCCGCCGGGCGTACGGCTGGAGGGAGCTCGAGCCCGAGCGCGTGCCGATGACGGCGGACACGCTCTTCGATCTCGCCTCGGTCACCAAGCCCGTCGCGACGGCCACGAGCGTGATGGTGCTCGTCGAGCGCGGCGCCATCGCACTCGACGACAAGCTCGCGAAGTACGTGCCCGAGTGCGGCGCCGGCCCGAAGGCGGCCATCACCCTGCGGCACCTGCTCCTCCACGTCGCGGGGTTCCCGGCCGACATCGCCAAGGAGGACTTCGCGCACGGCCGCACCGAGGCCATCCGGCGCATCTGCAACACGCCGCTGAAGGGCGCGCCGGGCTCGGTGTCGATCTACAGCGACCTCGGGTTCATGCTGCTCGAAGAGGTCGTGCGGCGCGTCACCTCGCGCGAGCTGCCCGACTTCGCGGCCGAGGCGGTCTTCCGCCCGCTCGGCATGCGCGACACGGGGTTCCTCCCGTCGGACGCGCTGAAGCAGCGCGCCGCCTGGACGGAGCTCGTCGACGGCGTGTGGCGGGCGGGCGTCGTGCACGACCCGCGGGCGTACCTGCTCGGCGGCGTCGCGGGCCACGCGGGCCTGTTCGCGACGGCCGACGATCTGGCCCTCTACGCGCGGGCCATCCTCGGGGGCGGGGAGGTCGACGGCAAGCGCGTGCTCGCGCCGAAGACCGTCGCCCAGATGATCGCGCCGTACGACGTGCCCGGCGGCATCCGCGCGCTCGGCTGGGCGGTCGACAGCTCGTGGAGGGGGCAGGGGCTCTCGCCGACGGCGATCGGGCACTTCGGCTTCACGGGCACCGCGCTGTGGATCGACCCGGGCAAGGACCTCTTCACGGTCATCCTCACGAACCGCGTCCACCCGGACGGGCAGGGGGACTCGAAGCCGCTCGTCGCGCGGATCGACACGCTGGTCGCGCAGGCGGTCGGGCCGCCGGCCGGGAAGGTGGACGCCTGCGTCGCGGGGGCGTTCGCGGCGCCGAGCGGCGGCGGCGTGCGCACGGGGATCGACGTGCTGCGGGAAGAGGGCTTCGAGCGCCTCCGCGGCAAGCGCGTGGGGCTCATCACCAACGCGAGCGGGCGGGCGCGCGACGGGGCGTCGACGATCGACCTCCTGCTGGGCGCGCCCGGCGTCACGCTCGCCGCGCTCTTCACGCCCGAGCACGGCCTCGACGCCGCGCAGCAAGGGCGCATCGCGAGCGGCCGCGACGCGCGGACGGGCCTGCCCGTCTACAGCTTGTACGGCGACGCCCTCGCCCCCACGGCCGAGGCGCTCGCGGGGCTCGACACGCTCGTCTTCGACATCCAGGACGCGGGCACGCGCTTCTTCACCTACGCGTCCACGATGTACCGGGCGATGGCCGCGGCGGCCGCGCACGGCGTGGGCTTCATGGTCCTCGACCGGCCGAACCCCATCGACGGCATCGACGTCGCGGGGCCCGTGATCGTGCCGCCTTCGAGCTCGTTCGTGAACTACCACTCGATGCCCGTCCGGCACGGGATGACGCTGGGCGAGCTCGCGACGCTCCTCAACGCCGACGACCACCTGGGTGTGGCGCTGTCGGTCGTCACGATGCGGGGGTGGCGCCGCGCGTCGTACGGCGACGAGACGGGCCTCCCCTGGGTGAACCCGTCGCCGAACCTCCGCAGCGTCGACGAGGCGCTGCTCTATCCGGCCGTCGGTCTCCTCGAGGCCACGAACCTCTCCGTCGGCCGCGGCACCGACGCGCCGTTCGAGCGCCTCGGCGCGCCGTGGCTCGATGGCAAGGGGCTCGCGGCGGCCCTCGCGGCCGACGACCTGCCCGGCGTGCGCTTCGAGGCCACGACCTTCACGCCCGACGCCGACCGCTATGCGAACGAAGCGTGCGGGGGTGTGCGCGTGGTCGTCGTCGACCGCGCGCGCTTCGAGCCGGTGCAGACGGGCCTCGCGATCGCGCGCGAGCTGCGGCGCCTCCACCGGCAAGAGTGGGAGTTCGAGAAGCTGAGCCGTTTGCTCGTGCACCCGGCGGCGATGCGCGCGATCGACGCGGGCCTCCCGCTCGCGTCGATCGCCGAGACGTATCGCGCGGAGCTGGCCGCCTTCATGGCCAAGCGCGAGAAGTACCTGCTCTACGCGTCGACCGACTGCGTCCCGGTAGCGCGGTGACGCGGTCGCGAGGTGCGCGAAGACGCGCAGGCTCGCCACATGCGAGGCAAGCGATGCCGCACGACGAGCCGCTTGCTTGAAGGTCGAAGAAGCCCAATCGTTAGAGTGTGGATTCGAGTCTCCGAAGTTTCACCGGCATGCTGGGCACGCTCGGGGGATCGTGGAATGCCCCCTCGGCGCGCGCGCGGTCGGTCGAGCGGGCGCTTCGCGAGCGCGTCGCGCATTTCGCGCCCGGCTCGGTCCGCGCCGAGCGCCGCTGTCGCGTGGTCTTCGACACCGGGCGCGAGGGCGCGTGGACGGTCGAGCTCGACCGCGGGAAGGCGAGCCTCACCGAGGGCCGCGCCGCGCGGCCGAGCGCGACGCTCTTCAGCGATCCCGCCACGCTGAGCGACGTGCTCTACGGCGAGGTCGCGGGCGTGGAGGCGTTCCTCGAAGGCCGGCTGAACGTCCGGGGCAACCTCGCGCTCATGCTCGAGCTGGACGATCTGCTGCCGCCCGCCCGGCGCGACCCGCGCTTCCCCCACTGCCACCGGGTGAAGGCCGCGGGGCTCGAGACCTTCTACATCGAAGCGGGCCTGCCCGACGCGCCGCCGGTCGTCCTCCTTCACGGCCTCGGCGCGACGAGCGCGTCGTTCCTCACGACGCTTTGGGATTTGTCGCGCGACTACCGGGTCATCGCCGTCGACCTCCCGGGGTTCGGCGAGAGCGACAAGCCCGTGCGCCGCCTCCGGCCGGAGTTCTTCGCGACCTGGCTCCTCGCGTTCCTCGACGCGGTGGGCCTCGAGCGCGCGCACCTCGTCGGCAACTCGATGGGCGGGCGCGTCGCCCTCGAGCTCGCGCTCCGCGCGCCGGAGCGCGTCGGCCGGCTCGTGCTCCTCGCGCCGTCGATGGCGTGGCTGCGGTACCGCGCGGCCGCGAGCCTCGTGCAGCTCTTGCGGCCGGAGCTCGCGGCGCTGCCGCTTCCGCTGCTCCACCGGTCGGTGGTCGCCTTCATCCACTCGCTCTTCGTGCATCCCGAGCGCGTGCCCGAGAGCGCGGTGCTCGCCGCGGCCGACGAGTTCGTGCGGGTCTTCACGACGGCCCGGGGGCGCATCGCGTTCTTCCACGCGGCCCGCGAGATCTACCTCGAGAGCCCCCACGGCGAGAACGGCTTCTGGAATCGCCTGCCGGCCCTCAAGCCGCAGGCGCTCTTCATCTTCGGCGACCGGGACTGGCTGGTCCCGCGCGCGTTCCTCCGGCACGTGCAGCGCGCGGTGCCCGCGGCGACGTGCGAGACCTTCTTCGACTGCGGGCACGTGCCGCAGTTCGAGCGCCCGGACCTCACGAACGCGCGCATCCGCAGCTTCCTCCAGGCCGGCGAGGGCCAGCGCGAGCAGAAGGCGGGCTGACGCCGGTCTTTATTTCTGGAGTCCCGTCGCCACGAGCTCGGCGAAGAGGCGCCCGAGCGCCTCGATTGGGTCGCTCGTCATGCCTGCGTGGGCGGGCGACGTCTGCAGGATTGTGCTGCGGGGCGCGACTATCCAGCGCCAGCGCTCGCGCGGGGGGAGGCGCCCGATGGGGCCGGCGCCGTCGCCGCCCTCGCACACGCGCCGCATCGCCTCGAGGTGCTCGCGGAGGACCTCGAGGTCCGCGTCCGGCGACAGGGCCCGGACGCGGGCCTCGTCGAGCGCCAGGCGCGCGCCGAGGAACTCGTGCTCGTCGCAGAAGAGCACGACCCCCGTGTTCACGAACTCCTCGCGCTCGACCCGGGGGACGACGCGGACGACGGCGTACTCAAACGCGGCGCGCGTGCTCACGGCGAGCCTCCTCGAGCAAGATTCGGCAGCGCGCCGAGGCGCGCCCGCAGCCAGGCGACGTACGCCTGCCGGTGGGCCGCGTCGTCGGGGAAGGCGCGGTCCTCGGCCAGCCAGTCGGCCGGGATCTCGGCGACCACGCGCTCGATGACCTCGTGGGTGATCGACGCGCCGAGGTGCGCCGCGGCGCCGGCCAGCGCGCTCGCCCACGGAAGGAGCACGTGGTCGCGCACCTCCGCGAAGGGATTGGCGCTCCCTTCGAGCGGGTCCTCGGGCCGCCAGCCGTGGTGGAAGTACAGCGACGCGCCGTGGTCGATGAGCCACAGGCGCGCGTGCCAAGTGAGGAGGTTCGGGTTGCGCGGCGTGCGGTCGACGTTGGCGACGAACGCGTCGAAGAGGACGATCCGCGACGCGGTCTGCGGGT
The DNA here is from genome assembly GCA_963797395.1 of uncultured delta proteobacterium. Taxonomy (GTDB): domain Bacteria; phylum Myxococcota_A; class Polyangia; order Polyangiales; family Polyangiaceae; genus Palsa-1150. Next base: position 194,929 of record CAWCPA010000001.1, on the reverse strand, counting down.
CGGGCGGGCGGCCCGCGACCGGGTCGAAGGTGATGCTGCCGGGGAGGTAGTCGAGCCCCAGGTTGAGGCCCGCGCTCGCCTCGAGCGGCGCGCACAGCTCGGGGTCGGGCTCGCTCGACGCGAGCGCGCGATCGAGCTCGACGAAGACGAGCTCCGGCACCGTCAGCCCCGCGGCCCGCGCGAGCTCGCCCGACACGAACTCCGCGATGAGCGCCTTGGCGCCCTGACCCGCGCCCCGGAGCTTCACGACGTAGAGCCCGAGGTCGTCGCCTTCGAGCAGGGCGGGCACCGAGCCTCCCTCGCGGAACGGGAGCACGTAGCGATTGGCGCGGACGGTGCGGAGCATGCCAGCCGGAGAGCCGAGGACGAGGAGCGCTACTGGGCCTCGAGGGCCTGCGCGGCGGCCTGCAGGGTCGCCGCGATGCGGACGGCGTCGTGCACGTGGTCGGGGGTGAGCCCGCCTCGAATCACGGCGTCCTCGTGGGAGCGCACGCACGTCTCGCAGTTGTTGATCGCGCTGACGGCGAGGCAGAAGAGCTCGAAGTCGGGCTTGTTGGAGGTCACCTGCGCGAGCCGCTGCATGCGAAGGCGCGCGGGCTTCTGCGAGTACTCCTCCTTGTCGACGACGTGGCGGAACCGGTAAAAGACGTTGTTCATCGCCATCAAGATCGCCGCTGCGCGCGCGTCCTCGATGACCGCCTCGGCCACGCCGTGCTCGCGCGCGTCGGCGAGGACTGCGGACGCAAGGACGCGGTTGCGCGTCGCCTGCGAGCAGGCGACGGCGAGGCCCCACACCTGCGCCTCGGTGAGCGTGCCCGGCGTGAGGACCGTCTGGAGGTTGATTTTGATGTCGCGGGCTTCGTTGGGAAACGTCTCCCGTAGCTGCTCGATCGCGTTCATTTCATCCTTTCCGTCGAAGAGAGAAAAAAGAGGGTGGAAAAAAGGAGAGGAAGAGGAAAGGAGAAAGAACTCACTGCTCCTCTCCCTCCTCCCCTCCCTGTTCTTCTCATCGCGAGGCCGCGCGGAGCGGCCCGGCGATCAGAGGGCCTTCTTGAGCTGCTGGCTGAGCGTCTCGTCGCCCTTTTTCCAGTTGCAGGCGCAGAGCTCGTCCGTCTGGAGACCGTCGAGGACGCGGAGGACCTCGTCGACGTTGCGGCCGACGGAGAGGTCGTTCGCGCTCGAGAAGCGCACGACGCCCTGCGGGTCGACGATGATCGTCGCGCGGAGCGCGACGCCCGCCTGCGGCTGGAGGACGCCGAGGTCGCTCACCATCTGCGGGTTGAAGAAGAGGAGCGCATGCTTGATGCCGCGGAGATCCGCGTGGTCCTTGCGCCAGGCGAGGTGCGAGAACTCGTTGTCCGTCGAGCCGCCGAGGACGACCGCGTCGCGGTCGGCGAAGGCGCCGAGCTTCTTGTCGAACTCGACGATCTCGGTCGGGCAGACGAAGGTGAAGTCCTTCGGGTACGTGTAGAGGACGAGCCATTTGCCGGGGAAATCGGCGGAGCTCACGTCCTTGAACTCTTTGCCCTTCTCGACGCTGACGCAGGCGGTGGTCTTGAAGGGGGCGAGGGTGGTTCCGGGGCTGATCATCTTGCTTGTTCCTTACTCTTCCTTGTCGCTCGTTCTTGAGTGGGTTTCGATCGAGGCCGCCCGAGCTTGCGGCCCCTCATGACGACCATGGTTTCGCGGATGCTGTAGCCCTCGAGCTTGGCGTCGCCCACGGCGACCGCCGCCCACGGCACGTCCTCGATGCGACCGGTGTCGTCGTCGACGAAGTGGTGGTGGCGTTCGAGCTTCGGGTCGAAGACCACGCTGCCCTCCGCGAGGACGAGTTGCCTCAGCAGCCCCTCCTTCACGAAGAGGTTGAGCGTGTTGTAGACCGTCGCGCGCGAGAGGAATGGAAACTTCTCCGTCACGCGCGTATGGACCTGCTCCGCCGTCGGATGCTCGTCGGTGACGAGCACGTACTGGGCGACCGCCATGCGCTGCGCGGACGGGCGAACGCCCGCCGCCCGCAGCCGCTCTTCGAGGGTTCCAGACATTCTCAAAGATTAGACTTAGTCTAAGGTTCGAGGCTGTCAAGAGCGACGAACGGGTCCGCGCTCGATTACCCCGCCGCCCGCTCGCGCGCCGCGGAGAAGGTGGCGCAGAGGTGATTGACCATCGCGATGAGGGCGCCGGCGGTCGCGTCCGGGCCGCAGAGCTCCGCCACGTGCGGCGCCAGCCACGCGACCGCGTCGGCGGTCTCGCCGAAGACCTTGGACGGGTGCGGCGGCGGCGCGAGGAGGCGGATGCCCGTGAGGATGCTCCGGTGCATCGCGCCGATGAGGCCCGTCGCGAGGATGACCGTCGCGGAGGCGGTCCGCAGCGACTCGAACTTCTTCACGATGGACGCGAGCCGGGCCCGCTCGTCGCCGGTCATCCGGGTGTCGCTCGGGTACACGATCACGAGCTCCACGACCCGCCCGGGGTTCTTCCGCATCCAGGCGCTGCTCGCGACGTCGAGCCGGGTCATCGCGTCCACGGTGAGCTGCCCCTCGAAGAGGTGCACGGCGAACCGGCGCCAGACCGAGGTGACGCTGTTCGGAAGCTGGATGATGGGTTCGAGCTTCATTCCTCGGGGAAAGGGCGCGGCCGTGGATCCTATCCCGCGCGCCCCGGGTTGCGGGCGCGAAGAAGAGCCTTCGGGGGGACCCCGATTTGCGATAGCCTCTGCGAAGCTGGCCATGGCTTTTGCGGAGGCTCAACGGGCGCTCTCGATTCTGGCGGCGAGGCTGGAGGGGGCGCCTGGGCAGGATTCTGGAGTTCGAGGACGCCCTCGCGGCGCGCTGGCGCGTGGGCCGGCGCGGGCGAGCCTCCGTGCGCCCCGGGGCCATGCTCTCCGACGACCTCGTGGCGCACGCGGACCGCGTCGCGTCCGAGCTGCCGGCGCTCACCCAGAGCCACGCCGACGTCGAGGCGCTGGCGGCCCTCTTCGAGAACGACGCGCCCGCCGGGCGGGTGCTCTTCGTCTGGTGCGCCTCGAGCCCGTGGCGCAGCGACGTCAAGCTCGCGCGCCTGCTCCTCAAGGCCGCCGCGCAGCCGGCGTTCCGCGATTGGGTGCCCGCCGCGGCCCGCGACCGGGTGATCGAGGGGCCGCTCCTCGACGCGCTCGCGTGCACACCCCTCATCGGGCCGGGCGCCGAGATCGAGGAGCCCGCGAACGGCGAGGCGCGCGCGCGCCTCGAGATCCTCATCTGGGAGGCGGGCGCGAGCGCCATCGAGGTGCGCGACCTCGGCAAGTGGGTGTGGGGGTCGAGCGCGACCTTCGACGCGATGATTGGCGACCCGGCGCACGGCGCCCTGCGCGGGCGCGTCCTCGCGGCGCGCTGCCTCGAGGTGAGCGCGCGCGGGATGCCGCCGAACACCGATCCGGAGCTCGTGGGACGCACGCTCCAAGTGCTCCAGCCGCTGCTCCTGCACCCCGAGCCGCTCGTCTGGGTGCACGCCGCCCGCGCGCTCGGCCGGCTCACCGGCGCGCTCGAGCAGCTCGAGGGCACCTTGCTCGACTGGGTGCTCGGCGAGTCGAAGCTCCTCCGCCAGCGGGCGATGACGGCCTTCGCGTCGCTGCCGGCCGAGCGCCTCGGCTTCCTCGCGCGCCAGCTCATGTCGATCCTCGACTCGCGCGAAGAGGAGTCGTGGGCCCTCGCGGCCGGCGCGGCCGCCACGCCGTACCTGTTCTTCGAGCGGCACGACCTGTGGAACCGGCTCGCCGTGCGCGTGCTCCGTGGCGAAGGGGGCGCCATCGCGGCCCGCTCGCTGGCGCGCGGGCTCGCGGCGCTCTGGCGGCGCGGCACGCCGTCGCCGGAGATCGAGAAGCCCCTGCGCGCGCTCCGCGAGATGGCGCGCCGCGCCCGGGCCGGCGCGCTCGACGAGTCGCGCCGGTGGATCGAGGTGACCGCGGTCACCGACGCGGTCGACAGCGCCGAGCGCGACCCGCTCGATCTGGAGCTCGGGCTCGAGAACCTGATGCGGCTCGCCGCCCAGTACGACGACGAGGAGGCCGACGCGCGCGCCGCGCGCTTCGCGGGCTCGCTCGCGGCCACGTTCTTCGAGGCGCGGCGCATCGCGCAGGGCACCGGGCGGATTCGCCAGCGCGCGGCCGCGATCAACGCGGTCGAGGGGTGCGCCCGGGCGTTCGCCCTGCGGCTCTGGGGGCCGCTCCTCGCGACGCACCCGGGCGGCGAGCCGGTCGACGAGCCCAACCTCGAGGAGACCTGGAAGGCGATCGCGCGGGCGCCCGCCGAGATCCTCGATCTGGTGAAGGAGCGCCGGCAGAGCGCGGGCGGCGACCTCGAGGTCGACCTGCCGCTCGAGGTCCTCGCGGTGCGCCTCGGCGGGTACGCGCTCGACGCGTGCGGCGAAGACTCGGGGCTCGGCCTCGGCCGCGGCCCGACGGCGCACGACACCTGCCTCTGGCTGCGCAAGCTCGAGGGCCTCGCCGACGGCTCGCGAGACCTCCCCGCGCCGCTCCAGGCGGCGCTCAGCGCGCTCTTCTGGCGCCTCGTCGACACGACGCGCGGCACCGCGCTCGGCGAGGTCGACGACGTGCGGTGGCTCGGCCCGTTCGCCGCGTGGTGGGCGCTCGTCATCGACCGGCCCTCGATGCTCCTGCAGCTCGCGACCGCGCTCCCCATGATCGCCGAGGGGGCGCTCGGCCACTGCTGCGACCAGGCGCAGGCCCTGCGCAACTCGGTGTCCGTGGGGCTTGCGGACGGGGAGTGGGGCGAGTCGGTGCGCGAAGCGCTCGAGGCGCTGCACGCCGGCGACACCGAGCTCGCGCACGCGCTCTCGGGCCTCGCCCGCGCGCTCGAGGGCTTCTCGGCCGCGTCGGGGACGAAGCCGAACCTCGACTCGATGTGCATCGAGCTCGTGCTCGCGGGCGAGCGCCTGCACGGGGCGCTCGCCGACCCGGTGAAGGCGCTCCACCCGGCCACCGAGCGCAGCGCCGAAGACTCGCTCTCGCGCGCGGCGACCGAAAACGCGCCGCGCGTCGCCGCCCTCGTGGCGCGCGCCATCCGGGCGCGCGAGCCGTCGATGCTCGACGTGTGGTTCGCGTCCCTCGGGCCGGTCGCCTCCGGGCTCCTCGAGGACGCCGTGCGCGCCGCGATCCGGCGCTCGCCGCCGCCGCCGCCGCAGCCCAAGAAGAAGGAGCCCAAGATCATCGAGGGCTACGAGCTCATTCGCCCGCTCGGCGAGGGAGGCATCGGCAGCGTGTGGCTCGTGCGCAAGCCGGGCGCCGACCGCTTCTTCGTCCTCAAGATCCCCAAGGCCGACGCGCTCGCGAACGCGAACGAGTCCGAGCGCAAGGGCATCCTCGCGTCCTTCGTCGAGGAGGCCAACGCGCTCGCGGGCCTCTACCACCCGAACGTCGCGAACATCATCGACCGCGGCGTCTCCGGCACGGTGCCGTTCCTCGTCCTCGAGTACCTCATCGGGGCCGACCTGAAGCAGTACGCCGCGGCCCGCAACATGACCCTGTTCGAGCTTCGGCAGGTCGTCATGGAGTCGTGCGCCGGCCTCGCCGCGCTCCACAGCGCGGGGCTGGTGCATCGCGACATCAAGCCCGCGAACCTCTGGCTGCGCCTGCCGCTCGCGGGCGGCGAGAAGTTCGACCCCGACAAGCACCGGGACCCGGCGCACGTCCCGCCGCTCGCCACGGTCGTCATCGACTTCGGAATGGTGCGCGCCATCCGCGTGCCCCCCGAGGTGGGCGGGCGCTTCGTCGCCGGCACGGCCGGGTACATCGCGCCCGAGCAGGTGCTCGACCCCGTCGAGCTCGACCCGCGCTCGGACGTGTACGCCCTCGCCGGCACCATCTACAACGTGACGACCGGGCGCGCGTTCTTCGACGACATCGAGAACTCCCGCGACCGCATCATCGCCCACATGCGGCGCGACCCATGGGAAGACGCCGAGCGCCTCCGGCCGTACCCGGCCGCCGTCGCCAAGCTCCTGCGCGCCGCCACGGCCCGCGAGCCCGGCGACCGCCCTTCGCCCCTCGAATTCGGGCGCGAGTTCGCCGCCGCGATTCTGAGCCCGGACGAGCCCCGGTCTCTTGCGGGGCGGCCCGGCGACGGCTAGCGCCACTCTCGAGCATGGCCGCGCCGCATTCGCCCGAGGGGCCGCCGCCCCCGATCTCCGCGCTCGAGCCGCTGCGGCGCGCCGTGGGCCCGCGCGTCTTCACCAGCGCGGTGATGCAGCCCTACCGGTACGTGAGCGCGCCCGTCCTCGCCGAAGAGGGGCGGCTGCTGCGCGCGGCGCTGACGCTCGACGACGATCGGACCGACCCGAGAGACCGGCGGGCGGCGCGGGTCGAGCTCCTCCTCGCGGCGGGCAGCCCGGTGACGGGCCTGTGCTCCACGTGCCCGCAGTCGTTCGGGCCGTGCGTGCACCTCGCGACGCTCGCGATTGACATCGCCATCTCGCCGAGCCTGCGCGAGGCCGTCGAGGGGGGCGACGCGGCCGGCGAAGACGCCGCGCGCGCGGCGGCGCGGGCCCCCGCGAGGCGGGCCGTCCTCGGCGCGGAGCTGCGGCTCGAACGGGCGCTCGCGGCCTGGTCCTCGCGCGATCCGGAGACCGTGCGGATTGAGATCGCCGCGGGCCCCGCCCTCGACGCCGAGACGCCGGGCCGCGGCTACGGCGAGCGCCGCGGCGACGGCCCGACGCTCTCGCTCACGGTCCGCAGGCCGGGCGAGCGCAAGCTGCTCTCGGCGCGCGAGATCCTCGGGCTGAGCCTCCACCCGCGCGACCGCCGCGTGCTGGAGCACGGGCGCGATCGCGGCAACCAGCGCAAGGCCGTGTTCGCCGCCGGCATCGACGCGTCGATCGCCATCGAGGCGATGCGCGCGCACCGCGCGGTCTTCGCCGAGGGGTACAAGCGCCTCCTCGACTTTCGCGCCACGCCCGTGCGACCGCTCGTGACGCTCGGCGCGCCGGGGCACCCGGGGGCGCCCTCCGCGAGCGAGGGGCTCGAGGTCCTCCGCGCGTTCTGGTCGACCGAGGACGGCGCCGTGCGCGTGCCGGCCGACGAGGCGGTGTTCTTCGCCGGGCCGTTCCCGTACGTCTGGGCGAGCGGCGGGGCCATCTTTCCCGTCGCCGACGACGTCGACCCGCAGACCGCGCGGCTCTTCGAGCACTCGCCCGTCCTCATGGTGCCGCGGAGCCGCCTGCGCGACACCGGCGCGGCGCTCCTCCGCGCGGCGCGCGGCAAGGGCGCGGTGGTGCCGCCCCACGAGGCCTTCGGCCTGCCGCCGCTCGAGCGCCCCCGCATCGTCCTGCGCCTCGCCGGCGAGCCGCTCGCCGTCTCGGGCGATCTCGTGGCGATCTACGCCGCGCGCGAGGTCTCGCTGCTCGCGCCCCCGCGCGCGGACGACGAAGACGGGCGCGATCTCGATCGCGAGGAGCGGGCGCGCGCCCGCGTCGAGCGCGCCGGGCTGGTCCAGCCGCCGCCGGAGGACGACCCGGAGTCCACCGGCACGATCGGCGCGTTCGGCGAGGGCGCCGTGCGCTTCTGGCAGGGCGGCCTCGCCGAGCTGCGCGCCGCCGCCGAGCCGCCGATTGAGATCCAGCTCGCCGAGGCCCTCGCGCGCGTGCGCGTCACCGAGCCCGTCGCGGCGCGCGTCCGCATCGCCCTCGAGGGCGACTGGCTCGACACGCGCGTCGAGTTCCGCTCCGAGGAGCTCGCCGTCGAGATGGACGTGATCCGCGCGGCGATCGCCCGCAAGCGCCGCTGGGTCACGCTGAGCGACGGCACCCTCGCGCGCATCTCCGCCGAGCTGGAGTCGCTGGTCGAGGAGGCCGTCGAGGTGCTCGGCCCGGGCGGGAAGAAGCTCCTCCCCGCGCACCAGCTCGGGCGGCTCGATCGCTGGATCGAGCAGAACGACGGCAGCATGGACGTCGCGGTCCAGTCGCTCCGGGGCCGCCTCCGCGCGCTGGCGGTGTCCGCCGAGCCCGTGCTGCCCGAAGGCCTGCGAGCGACGCTGCGGCCCTACCAGCGACACGGCGTCGCGTGGCTCCAGTTCCTGAAGCAGCTCGGCGCGGGCGGCATCCTCGCGGACGACATGGGGCTCGGCAAGACGATCATGGCGCTGGCGTTCCTCCTCGAGCGCAAGGAGCGCGAGGGTCCCGCGCCGAGCCTCGTCGTGTGCCCGACCTCGGTCGCGACGAACTGGCTCCGCGAGGCGGCGCGCTTCGCGCCGGGCCTCCGGACGCTGCTGCTCCACGGGCCGTCGCGCGACCTCGCGGCGATCGCCGAGCACGACCTCGTCGTGACGACGTACGGGCTCCTGCGGCGGGACGTCCAGGCCCTCGGGTCGGTGCCCTTCCGCTGCGTCGTGCTCGACGAGGCCCAGAACATCAAGAACGCCGCGAGCGCCACGACCCACGCCGCGAACGCCCTCGTCTCGCCCATGCGGCTCGCGCTCACGGGCACGCCGGTCGAGAACCGGCTCGGCGAGCTCTGGTCGCTCGCGTCGTTCGCGAACCCCGGCATCCTCGGGTCGCTCGGGCGGTTCGAGGCGCGCTTCGAGCGGCCCATCGCGGCCGACCGCGAGAGCCCCGTCGCCGCCGAGCTCCGCGCGGTGGTGCGCCCGTTCCTCTTGCGCCGCACGAAGGACGAGGTCCTGCGCGACCTGCCGCCCAAGATCGAGGTCGACCGCGTCGTCACGCTCCACCACGCCGACAAGCGCATGTACGACGCCCTGGCCCATGCCTTGCGCGAGAGCATCGCCAAGGACATCCGCAAGCACGGGATGGCGCAAAGCACCCTCAGCGTGTTCACCGCGCTCACGCGTCTGCGCCAGATGGCCTGCGACCCGCGCCTCGTCGACGCCGCGGCCGAGACGACCGGGCCGAGCGCCAAGCGCGCCGAGTTCCTCGATCTGGCGCGCGAGCTCGCGGCCGAGGGGCGGCGCGCGCTCGTGTTCTCCCAGTTCGTCCAGCTCTTGACGCTGTGGCGCCGCGATCTGGAGGCCGAGGGCATCGCCTACGAGTACCTCGACGGCTCGACCACGAAGCGCGACGAGGTGGTCGACCGCTTCCAGCGCGGGTCGGCGCCGCTCTTCCTCATCTCGCTCAAGGCGGGCGGGGCGGGGCTCAACCTGACCGCGGCCGACACGGTGATCCACTGCGATCCGTGGTGGAACCCCGCGGTCGAGGACCAGGCCACCGACCGCGCGCACCGCATCGGGCAGTCGAAGACGGTCACCGTCGTCCGGCTCATCGCCCGGGGCACCATCGAGGAGAAGATCCTCACCCTCAAGGCGAAGAAGCGCGAGCTCACCCGGGCGGTCATCGACGACGACGCGGGCGCGCTGGCCGGCCTCACCGAGGACGACGTCCGCACCCTGCTCGGCGCCGCCGAGGACGGGCCCGACGACGACGACGACGACGAGCCCGCCGCGTCCCCCGACGACGCGCTCGCGACCGCGCGGCGCGTCCTGAGCCCGGAGTACCCGGCCCTCGTGGCCGAGGTGAAGGAGTGGCTGGCGGTGACCGGGCTCACCAAGGCGCAGCTCGCGGCGCGCGTCGACATCCCGACGACGTACGCGGTGCGCCTCGCGCGCGGCGAGCCGTTCCCCTGCTCGCGCGCGACCGCCGAGCGCATTCGCGCCCGCATCCGCGCCTACTGACGCGGGCTTCGGGTCCGCGTCGTGGCCGCCGCCCCGCACGTTCGCGCTTGCGGCCGGACGCCGCGCGGCGTCTCCTCGCGCGCATGAACGTCGTCATCTTCGGCGCGACCGGCATGGTCGGGCAGGGCGTGCTCCGCGAGGCGCTGCTCGACGACTCCGTGCGGACCGTCGTCACGGTGGGCCGCGGCCCCACGGGCAAGAAGGACCCCAAGCTCCGCGAGATCGTCCACGGCGATCTGCTCGACCTCGGGCCGATCGCCGGCCAGCTCGGCGACCTCGACGCCTGCTTCTTCTGCCTGGGCGTCACGTCGAGCGGCATGACCGAGGCCGACTACCGGCGCGTGACGCACGACTTCGCGGTGTCGGCCGCGAGGACCCTGCTCGCCAAGAACCCCGGCATGACCTTCGTCTTCGTGTCGGGCGCCGGCGCCGACGGGACGGCCCGGAGCCGCACGATGTGGGCGCGCGTGAAGGGCGAGGCCGAAAACGCGATCCAGAAGATGCCGTTCAAGGCCGCGTACGTGTTCCGGCCCGCGTTCATCGAGCCCCTCCACGGCATTCGGTCGCGGACCAGGATGTACAACGTGCTCTACTCCCTGCTGCGGCCCCTGGTGCCGCTCGTCCGCCTGCTCTTTCCGGCGTACGTGACGACCACCGAGCGCGTCGGCCAGGCGATGCTCGAGGTGGCGAAGCGTGGCGCTCCGAAGGCCGTGCTCGAGAACCGGGACATCAACGACGTCGCCGCGCGCGCGGAAACGAAGACGGCGACCGGCGCGACGGCCTGAGCGCGCTTCCGGTCGCGCCGTTTCTTTGCGAGCATGGCGCGCATGCTCAAGCTCCACGGCTTCCCGATGTCGCCGAACACGCGCCGCGCCCTCTTCGCCCTCGAAGAGGTCGAGGAGCCCTACGAGCTCGTGGCGGTGGACCTCATGTCCGGCGAGCACAAGGGGGCCGCGTACCTCGCGCTGAACCCGACCGGCCGCGTGCCCACGCTGGTCGACGGCGACTTCACGCTCTGGGAGTCGAACGCCATCCTCGAGTACCTCGCGGCTCGGAGCCCCGCCAAGGCGCTCGGCCCGCAGTCGCCCCGCGAGCGCGGCGAGATCGCGCGGTGGATGTTCATGAACGCCGCGCACCTCTCGCCCAACGTCGCCCGCATCTTCGCGCACACGATCCGCCTGCCCGAGGCGCAGCGCATTCCGCGGCTCGTCGACGAGGCCCGCGCCGAGGTCGACCGGTCGCTCAAGGCCGTGTCGGGGCGCCTCGCGGGCCGCGAGTACCTGGTCGACCGCTTCACAATCGCCGACATCGCGGTGGCGCCGACCCTCGGCGCGGCCCCGATGCTGGGCATCGATCTCACGAAGTTCGCCGGCGTCGCCGAGTGGATGAAGCGCGTCTCCGAGCGTCCGGCATGGCAGAAGATCCATCGATGAGCGCAGACCTCCCCATCCTCGCCTCGGCGCTCGGCGCCATGCCCGTGTTCCCGCTGCGCGGGGTCGTGCTCTTCCCCGGGGCGCTCCTTCCGCTGCACGTCTTCGAGCCGCGGTACCGTGCGATGCTCGACGACTGCCTCGCCACGCACCGGTGCATGGCCATGGCCTACGAGCTCGACGTCCCGCCGGGCGGCGGCGAGGCCGCCCCGCCCATCGCGCGCGTCGCGGGCGTGGGCATCATCGTGCAGCACGCGGGTTTGCCCGACGGGCGCTCGAACATCGTGCTCGAGGGCCGGCTGCGCGTCGCGCTCGAAGAGCTGCCGTTCGTGCCGCCCTACCGGCAGGCGCGCGCGAGCGTGCTCGAGGAGGTCGCGACGCCGGTGTCGGGCGCCGAGCGCATGGGCCTCCTCTCGGCCGCCGCGACCTTCGCGCGGACCGCGGGGAAGACCGACTTCGAGCTGCCGCCCGACATCGCGGCCGGCGTCGCCGCGGACCTCTGCGCGCACTACCTCGTCGTCGAGCCGCTGGCCCGGCAGCACGCCCTCGAAGAGCTCGACGTGGCGCAGCGCGTGCGTTTCGTCACCGCGATGCTGGCCGAGCAGGTCGCGCGCGGCTGGCGCGAAGCCGGCGGCCGGCCCGACTGACGCTCGCGCCTCCTCTCTCCGCCGTCCTTCGCGGCATGGTTCTCGCTCGAAGCGGGCCCAACGGAACGGAGAGAGGAGACGTCCCAATGAAGCACATCCTCGCCAAGGCTCCTGCGGTGGCGGCGGCAATGTTCGTCGTGGCCTGTGCCGGTAGCCAGAAGAACCTGAGCGGCCCGCAGCAGGCCGCGCTTCAGGCCGAAGAGCAATCGCAGAAAGCGCAGGATCAGGCGCAGAAAGCGCGTCAGGCGGCCAACAAGTCGCAGGCCGAACTGAACGAGGCGCAAGCCTCGCACTCGGACGCGCAGCGCAACGAGATCCAGGCCAATGCGAGGGCGCAGCAGGCCTCGTACAACGCGGGTCGCGCCGAGGCGAACGCCGGAATGGTCGCGCACCAGAACGCGATGGCCAGTCAGCCGGGACGCGGCGTGGCCGAGACGCAGGGCCCGGCCCCGGCGCCCGCGCCGGGGAAGGTCGTGATCATCACGACCACCCTGCTCTTCCCGACGAACAGCTCCAAGCTGTCCGACTCGGCGAAGCCGAACCTCGACGAGGTGGCCAAGGCCCTCAAGGATCAGCCGCAGGCCAGCGACGTGATCGTCGAGGGGCACACCGACAGCACCGGGAGCGCGGAGAACAACATGAAGCTCTCCGAGGAGCGCGCGCAGGCGGTCGCGGACTACCTCTCGAGCCAGGGCGTCTCCAAGGACCGCATCCAGATCAAGGGCGTCGGCTCCGAGGATCCGGCGAGCCACGAGAAGACCGCCGAGGGCCGGGCGGTGAACAGGCGCGTCGACATCCAGGTCGAGGCGCCGAAGGGCGCGGCCGAGAAGCAGGGCTCGGGTCAACCGCAGCCGAAGACCCAGCCGCAGCCGGCCAACCCGCCCGCGAGCCAGCCGGGCACGCAGCAGCAGAAGGTGCCGTACTACCCGTCGCCGTGAGCGCCGGTCCGCCGAGGGCGGCGTGGCGCCGATGCTCTTTCGGTGCGCGCCGCCCCGCGGCCGGTCCCTCGACCTCGACGGAGCGCTGAATGCTGCACAAGCTCGTCGTCTTGCTCCACCTCTTCGGCTTCGTCGGGTATCTCGGCGCAGGGGTGGTGCAGCAGTGGTTTCTGGCGCGGTCGACGGGGGAGGGGGTGCTCGGGCCCGTGCGCGACGAGTTCGAGAGGCTCGCCGCGTCCGTGACGACGAACCTCGAGGTGCCCGCGCTCTTCCTTCAGATCGTGTCCGGGTCGGTCATCCTGCTGCTCGCGCCCATCTGGCTGCACCAGGGCTGGCTCCAGGCCAAGCTCGCGCTGGTGGGCGTGCTGCTCGTGATCGGGCACGTGGAGATGTTCGGCGCGCGCGGCATCGTGAAGGCCCGGTCGGCCGGCGCCCCCGAGCCCGAGATCGCGGCGCGGAAGCGGCGGCACCTGCGGCTCGGGCTCCTCGACACGGCGATCGTGATCGCAATCGTGGTCCTCGTGGCGCTCGGAATCGGCTGAGCTCCCGGACCGGCGACTCAGCCGGTGACCTGGGGGCGGCGTCGCGGCGCGCGGCGAACGGCGAGCACCCCGACCGCCGTCAACACGATGAAGAGCTCGGAGACGCGCTTGATGAGCTGGTGCGACGGCGTCATGCGAAAGACGGCCTGCGCCGCGCGCACCGTGACCACTCCCCCGACACGGTCACGGCGCCCGGAGGCGCCTCGCGCGCGGCCCGATCCCAGAGGGCCCGCGCGATCGTGGTGAGCACGCACTCCCCGAGGAGCGCCCGCGAGGTCAGGTTCACCGCCACGAACGCCAGGGCGAACGCGGCATACGTGCGCGACACGGTGGGCCAGCGCCGCCAGAAGAGCAGCGGCAGACCGAAGACCCAGAGCGCCATCAGCAGCGCATGAGCCATGTCCACCGACGCCGCGGCCGCGATCCACATCTCGACGGTGCCGCTGCAAGGAGGGCGCCGAGCGCGGGCGTAGCGTTCCTGCGCGTCGTCGCGTGCGCCGGGTGGCGCGGCGGCGGGACGCGGGCAATGCTCCCGTCCTGCTTCGCTGGACCTTCTTCGCGTGCGTCGCCGTGCTCGTGCTCGGCCTGGGGGTGCGCCTCGGCGGCCGGGCGGTGTCGCGCGCGTACCTCTTCCCGGTGGCCCGGCGGGCGAGCGCGTTCCCGTGGCTCGCCGCGCCGCTCCCCGCGGCGGACTCGCGCCTCGCGACCGACGCCTTCGTCGTGCACGACCTGCGCGCGCGCGACGGCTCGCCGGTGCACGCCGTCGAGCTGCCCGCGCCGCCGGGCGCGCGCACGGTGGTCCACTTCCACAACAACCGCGAGACCGTGGAGTCCGCGGCGAGCTTCGCCCGCGCTCTCCGCGCGCGCGGCCTCGGCGTGGTGCTCATGGAGTACCGCGGCTACGGCGCGTCCGCCGGGCTCGCGCCGTCGGAGGAGGGGCTGTACGAGGACGCGGAGGCGGTGCTCGACATGCTGGCCGCGCGCGGGGTCTTGCCCGACCAGATCGTCCTGTCGGGCGCCTCGCTCGGCACCGGCGTCGCCGCGGAGATGGCCCGCCGCGGGCGCGGCGGGCGGCTCGTGCTGGTGACGCCATACACGTCGATCGCGGACCTCGTCACCGCGTTCGTGCCGGGCTTCCCGGCGTGGGCGCTCCTGGCCGACCGCTTCGACACGCTCGCCAAGGCCGCCTCGATCCGCGTGCCCACCCTGGTCATCCACGGGGACGCCGACGAGATCGTGCCCTTCGCCATGGGCCGGCGCGTCGCGGGGGCGATCGCGGGGGCGCGGCTCTTGCGCGTGCCCGCGGGCCGGCACGGGGACCTCTTCGCGCGCGACGGCACGCGCCTCTTCGACGCGATCGTCGCGCTCTAGTTTGGGAGCCTCGACGTCAGCTCCGCATTCCGCGCATGAACTCGTCGCCGAGCGCCTCGACGCTGTTCGCGCTGAGGCGAGGCTCGCTCTGGAGGCTCACGACGCGGATCACGTCCGTGATCGACAGGACGCCGATGAGCCGCCCGCTGCCCTCGACCACCGGCAGGCAACGAACGTGGTGTCGCCGCATGAGCTCGTGCGCGGCCTCGAGCGACTCCGTGGTCCTCACGATGCGCAGCGGCCCGGGCGCGGCGCAGGTGACGGGGATCTCGCTCAGCAGCTTCCTCTGCGTGTAGGCGCAGATGCACACGTCCCGGTCGCTCACCACCGCCACCAGGAACCCGTGCTCGTCGATCACGGGCACGGTCGAGCAGCCGTGCTCCCACATGATCTTGGCCGCGCGGTCGAGGGTCTCTCGCGACTTGCACGTGTAGAGGTGCGTCGTCATCACATCTGCGACGGTCCGCATGGCCACCTCCAGGTGCCTGGAATTCCAGCAACAAACGTGCCCCCAGGGCCGGCGCAGCGCGTCGTGATAGGGATCGCCCCGTGCCGTTCGTCCCTTCTCCTTCCGACACGCCGTTCGAGCGCCTCGGCGGCGCGGCCGGGGTGCGCTCGCTCGTCGAGCGCTTCTACGACGCGATGACCGAGCTCGAACCGGCGCTCGCCCGGCTGCACCCGTGCGACGAGGCCGGCCGCGTCGTCCGCGAGTCGCGCGACCGCTTCGCGCTCTTCTTCATCGCGTGGCTCGGCGGCCCGCAGGACTACATCGCCCAGCACGGCCATCCGCGCCTCCGCATGCGGCACGCGCGCGTGCCCGTCGACGCGGGGATGGCCCAGGCCTGGATGCGCTGCATGCGCGAGGCGCTCGAGGGCTCGTCCGTGGAGCCGGACGTCCGCGCTTTTCTCGAGGCGAAGCTCGGCGACCTCGCGCAGTTCCTCCGCAACAGCGCCTGACTGGGGATTCAGGCGAGGCGGCGCACGCGCATCGCCACGCCGCCCGCGGGCCGCAGCGTGACCAGGGGCTCGGGGACGATCTCCCGGCCGTCCGCGAGCGAGAGCTCGACCTTCTGCGCGAGCGTCGCGAGGAGGAGCTGCCCTTCCATCATCGCGAAGTTGTTGCCGATGCACACGCGCGCGCCCAGCCCGAAGGGCACGTACGCGCCCTTCGGCAGGGCCTTCTCGGCCGCGGGCTCGAACCGGCCCGGCTCGAAGCGCCCCGGATCGGGGAAGTACTCCGGCCGCCGGTGCATCGCGTAGACGTTCGCGATGACGTCGGTGCCGGGCGCGATGCGGTGCCCGCCGATCTCGACCTCCTCTTCGGCGAGGCGGCTCGTGAGGTACGCGGGCGGGTAGAGGCGCAGCGTCTCCTTGAAGACCTGCAGCGCGTAGCCCAGCCTCGGGAGGTCGGCGGCGGTCGCCGCGCCCCCGCCGAGCGCGTCGCGGGCCTCGGCGCGGAGCCGGTCGTAGGCCGCGGGGTGCCGCGCGAGCAGATAGAACGACCAGGCCAGCGCGTTCGCGGTCGTCTCGTGCCCCGCGAGGAAGATGGTCATCACCTCGTCGCGCATCTGGCGGTCGCTCATCCCCTCGCCGGTGCCCTCCTCCTGGGCGGCGAGGAGCATCGAGAGGAGATCGCCCGTGTCGGTGCGCGAGGCGCGGCGCTCGCGGATGATGCGGAGGATGCTCCCGTCGAGCGTCGCGATGGCGCGCCGCACCCGCGGGTCGCGCGACGCCGACGCGAGCAGGAAGGAGAGGGGCGCCGCGATGCGCGCGTTGACCGCCCGCACCAGCACCGACACCGCCTCGCCCACCGCGGCCGCGTCCTGCCCGACGTCGGCGTCGAGCAGCGTCTTGGTCACGATGTCGAGCGTCAGCCGCATCATCTCGCTCGACGCGTCGATGCGCGCGCCGTCCGCCCACCCCGCCTGCTGGCGCTCGGCGTAGGCGACCATCGTGTCGGCGTATCCGGCGATGCGCTTGTACGAGAGGGCGGGGGCGATGAGCCGCCGCTGCTTCCGGTGCTCCTCGTGCTCGCTCGTGAGCAGGCCGTTGCCGATGATCGGGCGCAGGAAGCGGAAGGTCGTGCCCTTCACGAAGCTGTCGGCCTTGGTGACGAGGAGCTCGTGCACGAGGTCCGGCGACGAGACCACCACGACGCCGCGCCCCGCGAGCGGCAGCTCGCAGATCCCGCCGCGCACCGCGCCCGCCTGCTCCATGACCCACAGGCGGTCGCGCGCGAGCGCCAGCACGTTGCCGAGGAACGGGCCGCCCACCGCGAGCTGCGGCGGGCGCGTCCTTCGCGCGCGCGGCTCGGAGAGCAGGCCGAGCGCGCCCGGCGGGCCGGCCTGGAGGCCGAGGGCCCGGACGCGCTGGGCGGCCTTGGACGCGAACGCCCTCAGAGTGTCTTCGCCGAACATCGGTACCTCCTCGCGGGACGCTGACAATGATGTTAGTAGCATCTCTATCGGTAGGGAAGGGAACCGTGCCCATCAAGGGTCCGAAACTACGAACGAAAACCGCCGATTCGTTGGCAAGCCAACAAAAAGGGCCCCCGTCGGGGCGTCCGGCCAGGGCGCGGTAAAATGATCCCACGGAGCGAATGGAGCCCGCGCCGCGCCTCGACGTCATGGTGGTCCGCAAGCCCTACGTGCTGCGGAACATCGGCCTGGGCCTCGCCGTCTTCGGGTTCGCCGTCTCGCTCTTCGTCGCGAACGACTACCGGCTCCTCGCGCTCCTGGGGTTCACGGTCACCGGCGGCTTCCTCGCGCTCATGGCCAGCTCGGGCAGCCTCCGCGCGGCGGGCGCGATCGAGGGGGCCGGCCTGACCGTCGCCGGGCGCCTCGTGCTCCCGCGCGAGGCGGTGCGGTGCGCGTGGATCGAGCGCACGGCCGACGGCGTCCGCGTCGTCCTGCGGCGGCGCTTCGGGCGCGACGTCCGCCTCGAGGCCGAAGGCGAGGACCACGCGCGCGCGCTCCTCGAGCGGCTCGGGCAGGGACCGCTCCAGTCGGTCGCTCGCTTCTCGTCCGGTTCGTGGGCCGCGGGAGCGCTGGCGATGTTCGTCGGGCAGTGCGGGGCCACCCTCTTCGCGCGGCACTTTCACAGCTCTGCCTTCGCGTTCTCGGTCGTCGCCACCGCCGTCCTCTTTGCCGCGCTGAACGAGGAGATGGCCATCGGTGCCGACGGGATCCTGTTCTCGAGCCTCCTCGGGCGTCAGTTCGTCCCCTTCGCCGACATCCTGGAGGTCGGGGACTACGGCATGGGCGGCATCCTCGTCCTCTCGCGGCGCAAGGGGCGCTTCATGCGCCGGCTCGACGCCGCGGCCGCGGGCGCCGCCATCGAGCGCATCCAGACCGCGATCGACGCCGCGAAGCCCGAGCCCGACCACGTGCGCCGCCAGCTCCACCGCGGCGGCGACGTCGCCAGGTGGGTCGCGCGCCTGCGGACGCTCGCGAGCGGCGCCTCGTACCGCGGCGGGACGGTCGCCCGCGACGCGGTCTGGCGCGTCTTCGAGGACCCGGGCTCGAGCGCCTCCGACCGCGCCGCCGCGGCCGTGGTGCTCGGCTCGGTGGCCACGCCGGAAGACCGCGCGCGCCTCCGCGAGGTGGCCGCGCGCATCGTCTCGCCCCGCGTGCGCGTGGCGGTCGAGCGCGTCGCCGACCCCGCCGGAGACGAGGCCCTCGCCGAGGCGCTGGCGGAGCTGGAGGACGAGGGGGCGGAGGCCGCCGGCTTCTGACGGCCCCGAGGCGATTCGAGGCTACTTGGGGACGTTCCCCGAGCCGGGGGGGTTGCTCGGGAGCTGGAAGAACTCCCACGCCGGCGTGTGGTTGCCCTCGTCGCTCGGCTGGTTCCAGAGGTAGAGCGCGCCGTACGTGCTGACCTTCCCGTCGGCGCCGACCACCATGCCGGCCACGAAGAGCTGCGGCACCGACGCGTTGAAGCGCGTCGAGCTGAAGACCAGCCAGTAGAACGAGCGGCCGTCGGGCACGGTCGTCACCGCCGGCGACCACTTCGGCCAGCTGTTGGTCACGCCCGGGCTCGTCGCGCCCGAGCAGGCCGCGGGCGTGTTGGCCACGAGCTTCGTCGCGGTGCCGCCATGGCGCGGGACGACGTACACCTCGGCGTGGGGCTGGTTGTACATGCCGTCGTCGTTCGAGCACTCGTCGAACGCCACGAACGCGTCGTCCGGGGAGAACGACGGGTAGTACTCCTGCATCGACGTGTCGCTGGCGCCCGGCAGCGGCGCGATCGTGCCGCCCGCCCGCCCGGCGAACGGCACGGTGTACAGGTTCGCGCGCGACCCCGGGTCGCTCGGGCTGGTCCCGTTGCCGAGGCGCCCGTCCTGCAGGTGGTTGGTCGCGACGTACACGATGGTCGTCCCGTCGTGGCTCCAGGCCGGGGCGCCCGCGAGGTTGCCGCCGGGCTGCGTGCCGTTGCGGGCGAGGGTGCCGCGGGCGTTCGCGGGGGTCGTGGCCTCGAGGTCGAGCCACACGAGGTTCGTGCCGTCGCTCGAGATGACGGTGTGGTCGCCGTTCGCCCAGTGTGCCGCCGACACCGCGCTGATCCCGAGGTCGCCCTGCGTGAGGGTCGCCGCGCCACCCGCCCCGAGGAAGGGCGGCGTCGCGCCGACGGTCCCGGCGTCGGGGTCGATGAGCGCGACCGTGTCGCCCCAGCTGTTCGTGCTGGTCGAGAGGACCGAGTAGAGGCCGTCGGGCGCGCCCGTGTGGCAGCCGAAGCAGTCGCTGCCGGTGAGCGGCGTGCCCTGCACCTGCGAGGGGACGAGCACCGTGCCCACGGTCTCGTCGCCGATCTGGAATTGCTTGAGCGACGTGCCGTCGGCGGTCGTCCAGTACACGATGCGCCCCGGCGCGGGCGCCGGCGCGACCATCATCGACAGCGTCAGGCTCACGGCCTCGTTCGTCAGCGTGCCCCCCGCGTAGGTGCCGCTCCGCACCGTCAGCGTGAGGGGCACGTCGGCCGAGTCGGTGTTGAGCGCGGCCCAGAGGTCGGCCGGCATCGTCCAGCTCGTGGAGCCCGTGTACGCGACGAGGTCGGAGGTCTGGTTCTTCGCGTGGATCCGCACCTCGAAGAGGTTCGCGCCCCCGGGCGGGTTCCAGCGGAAGCGCGGGCGAACCCAGTTGTTCGGGAAGAGCGCGTTGTCCTCGGGCTCGACGATGCAGGGACCGTCGCCCGTGCTCCCGTCATCCGCGCTGCCCGCCGGCCCGAACAGCGCGGGCGCGTTGGCCGGCACCATGGCGCCGCCGCCCCCGTCGGGCTGGTCGAGCACGGGGTTCGCGAAGTCGTCGTACGTCATGTTGACGTTCTGATCGAAAGGGACCCCCGAGTCGGGGACGGCCCCATCGGGCATCGCCGTGAAGACGTTGCCGCTGCTGCCGCTCCCCGAAGAGGAGCCGCTGCCGGTTCCCTCGACGGGAGAGGGCTTGCTGCTCCCGCAGCCCCAGAACGAGGCCGCGATGCTCGTGGCCAGCGCGGCCGCTGCGATGGCGGCTGCCGTCACCCCGCGTGCTCGGTGAATGCCGTTCAAGCGGACCTCCGTGGCTCGTTCACTTCGAAAATTTCTCGCCCCGGCAGAGTTTGAACTCGAGCGCTCTTTCGAATCAACTTCGCCGCAGCCTCGCTTGCGTCTCGTGCCGAGCACGAGCAAGGGAGGGAGTGCCACGTTGTCGGTGCGCCGCAGGCGTACGGGTGCCGGACTGCCGACACTGGCGCGGGTCGCCAGCGTGCTTACGGTGTCTCTTCAACGGCGGAGAGAACCCCGAAGCCGGCGCCCCCGAGAAGGCGCCCGGGGAAGACGCTCCGCCGCGCAGGCCAAGGGTCCGCGTCGAGAGGCGCGGCTCCCGGAAAGGGATCATGGAATTCGCAGAAGAGCTGCCGCTGCTGACGCTGTCCGACACCGTCGTCTTCCCGGGGTCGCTGTTTCAGATCGAGATCCGGAGCGCCGCGCTCGCCGAGTTCCTCGGCTCGCGTCCGGAGTCCGTCCTCGCGGTGTTCGCGCGAAAGACGCCCGGCGGCGAGGGCGCGCCGGTCGTCCCCTCGAAGGACGATTCTCTTCGACGTCGGCACGGCGGCGCAGCTCGTGAGCATCGGCCGCGCGTCCGGCGGGGCCCACGCCGCGGTGCTGCGCGGGCTGGCCCGGGTGCGCATCGAGGAGATCCTCGACGCCGGCGCGTTCGCCAGGGCGCGCGTCGCCCAGATCGAAGTGAAGCCCGCCGAGAAGGACGCGGAGATCGACGCCCTCATGCTCAGCCTGCGGCAGGCCGTGCGCGGCGTGATGGAGCAGCTCCGCGTTCCGCCCGAGCTGGCCGCGCAGGTCGACGCCATCGAGGCGCCGGCGGAGCTGGCCGACTTCATCGCCGGCCGCCTCGAGGCCACCCTCGCCGAGAAGGCCGAGCTCCTCGCGACCATCGACATCAAGGAGCGCGTCCTCGCGGTCCTGACGAAGGTCGTGAAGCGGGGCGAGGTCCTCAAGGTCAAGAAGAGCATCGACGTCCAGATCCAGAACGACCTCGGCAAGAAGCAGCGCGAGCACCTCCTGCGCGAGCAGCTGAGGGCCATCGAGCGCGAGCTCGGCGAGGACGAGGAGGAGGGCGAGGACGACCTCGACGCGCTCGAGTCGCGCGTCGCCGCGGCCGGGCTCTCCGCCGAGGCCCGCGAGGTCGCCGACAAGCAGCTCAAGCGGCTGCGCCAGCTCCAGACCGGGTCGCCCGAGTTCGCGGCGACCCGCAACTACCTGGAGTGGATTGTCGACCTCCCCTGGACGAAGTCCACCCAGGACAGCCCGGACATCGCCGCGGTGCGCGCCGTCCTCGACGCCGACCACTACGGGCTCGAGAAGGTGAAGCGGCGCATCCTCGAGTTTCTCGCCGTGCGAAAGCTCAACGGCCAGAAGAAGGGGCCGATCCTGTGCCTCATCGGGCCGCCCGGCGTCGGCAAGACGTCCCTCGGCCGCAGCGTGGCGCACGCCCTCGGGCGCAAGTTCCACCGCATCTCGCTCGGCGGCGTGCACGACGAGGCG
The DNA here is from genome assembly GCA_963797395.1 of uncultured delta proteobacterium. Classification (GTDB taxonomy): domain Bacteria; phylum Myxococcota_A; class Polyangia; order Polyangiales; family Polyangiaceae; genus Palsa-1150. The sequence continues at coordinate 173,297 of CAWCPA010000001.1, read as the reverse complement.
GCCATCCGCGGGCACCGGCGCACGTACGTCGGCGCCTTGCCGGGCAACGTCGTCCAGGGCCTGAAGAAGGTGGGCGTCACCAACCCCGTCTTCATGCTCGACGAGGTCGACAAGCTCGGCCAGGGCAGCTTCCACGGCGACCCCGCGTCCGCGCTGCTCGAGGTGCTCGATCCCGAGCAGAACGACACCTTCAGCGATCACTACCTCGAGATTCCCTACGACCTCTCGGGCGTGATGTTCATCGCGACCGCGAACGTCCCCGACACGATCCCCGAGCCCCTGCGCGACCGCATGGAGGTCATCGAGATCCCCGGGTACACGCGCCTCGAGAAGCTCGCGATCGCCCGCCGGCACCTCGTGCCCAAGCAGCTCCGCGAGCACGGGATCGACGCCCAGCAGCTCACCCTCTCGGACGAGGCCCTCACGATCGTCATCGACCGCTACACCCGCGAGGCTGGCGTCCGGTCGCTCGAGAAGCAGATCGCGGCGATCACCCGCGGGGTGGCCGTCCGCTTCGCCGAGGGCAACGCCGAGCCGGTGTCGGTCGGCACGGAGGACGAAGTGGCGGCGCTCCTCGGGCGCGCCCGGCACGACGACCAGCGCGTCGAGCGCCTGTCGGAGGCCGGGGTCGCGACGGGCCTCGCCTGGACGCCGGTGGGCGGCCAGATCCTCTTCGTCGAGGCCACGCGCATGCCCGGCACCGGGAAGCTCACGCTGACCGGCCAGCTCGGCGACGTGATGCGCGAGAGCGGGCTCGCCGCCCTCAGCTACGTGCGCAGCAACACGCACCGCTGGGGCATCCCGCGCGACTTCCTCGAGAAGAGCGACGTGCACATCCACGTGCCGTCGGGCGCGATGCCGAAGGACGGCCCGAGCGCGGGCATCACGCTCGTCACGGCGCTCGTCTCGCTCCTCACGGGCGTGAACGTGCGGCACGACGTCGCGATGACCGGCGAGATCACCCTGCGCGGCCGGGTGCTCCCGATTGGCGGGTTGAAGGAGAAGGTGCTCGCGGCGCATCGCGCGGGCATCAAGCGGGTCATCGTGCCCGCGCGCAACGCGGCGGACCTCGAAGAGGTGCCCGACGAGGTGAAGCGCGAGCTCGAGTTCGTCTTCGTGACCCACATCCGCGAGGTGGTCGAGGCCGCGCTCGAAGGCGGCCTCGACGAGGTCGCCAGGCGACACGCCGGCTTCGGCGCCGACGGCGGAGCGCCTCCGGTGATTGCGGTGAACTGAGGCTACTGCCCCCGACCTCGGGCGTAGCGGCGGCCGCGGCGCTATCATCGTCCTCAAAGGACATGTCTCCTTCGGTCGCCAAAGACTCCGTCGCGATGGCTGCACCCTCGCTGGACGCGCGTCCGAGGGCGGAGGCCCGGACGATTGAAGACCTCGTGGAGGAGGCGAAGAAGGGCCGCATCCGGATCCCGCGTTTTCAGCGAGGGCTCAAGTGGGAACCGAAAGACGGCCTGCTCCTCTTCGATAGCATCTACCGGGGGTACCCCATCGGGACGCTTCTCTTCTGGGAAACGCGGGCCGAGGCCGAGCAAGTCCGATTCGGCTCCGTTGTCCTCGATGCGGGAGCGCGCGTGGACGCTTGGTGGGTCGTCGACGGGCAGCAGCGGCTCACGACGCTGGTGCGAAACCTCGTCGGCGACCAGCCAGACGAATTCAGCCTGTGGTTCAATCTCGACGACGAGACCTTCGTTCGAGCGAGCGAGGCTAGGGCCGACGCCAGGCGCTACCTCCCCCTCCACGAGGCGCTGGACACCGAGCGACTCCACGAGTGGGTCGCGGCGAGCGACCTGACGGCCGACCGCCGGAAGACAGCTTTTCGCCTGAATCGTCGGATCCGCCAGTACTCCGTGCCCGCCTATGTGGTTGAAACCGACGACGAGAAGATCCTCCGTAGAATCTTCGAGCGAACCAACGCGTCAGGAAAGGCGCTCGACCGGGCCGACGTCTTCGACGCCCTTCACGGGGCCCGCGGCTCCGAGGAGCCCGGCGATTTCACCGCCCTGGCGAAGGTGCTCGCGAATCATGGATTCGGGGACCTCGAGGAGAGAATTCTCTATCGGGCGCTTCTCGCCATTCATGGAAGGGACGCGGTCGGCGGGGACGTCCCGACGGCCTTCGTGGACGCCGCCGCCGCTTATGCGCGTACGGCGAAGGCCATGAGTGCCGCCATCGTATTCCTCACGACCCACGCGGGAATCGCCCATGCGAGTCTCCTGCCTTACAAGCAGCCGCTGGTCGCCCTCGCCAAGTTCTTCGACAGGCATCCGCAAGCGTCGGCGCGGTCGCTCGACCTCCTCTCGCGTTGGCTGTCGGCGCGGGGCCTGGAGCGGCGCCCATCAAGGAGATACCGCCACGACGCGCACGACGCTCGAATCGATTGACGAGGACGAAGACCGGAGCGTGCAGCGGCTTCTCCAGACCGTTCCGACGATTGAGCCGGCCGAGACGAGGGTACCGGCCTACAGCTTCCGGAACGCCCGCAGCAAGCTCGACATCCTCGCGTTGCTCTCGTTCGAACCCAGGCACCTGATAACCGGCGTCCGGATCCCGCCGTCTTCCGTGATCGGCCCCGAGATGATTGCCCAGGTCGTTGCGGCGGGCGACACGCACACCACGATGGCTGGCCGGCTCGTTCATCCGCCCATCTCCAAGCTCCGCGTCGCACTCGCGCACTCCGAGGCCGTGGTGCGGGAGAGCCACGGCGTGTCGACAAGCGCTTTCCAAGCGCTGGTCGAGGGCGACGATGCGCGGTTCCTCGAGATCCGCGCGAGGGATCTCGAGCCGGCGACGCTCCGCTTTCTTCGTTCGCGCGCGAAGTGGGACGAGAGCGATCGTCCCCCTCTCCGCGCTCTGCGTGTCAGCGACGAAAACTGACATGCTGCTCGCGGTGTTTCTCGGAGATGAGCGTGTTGGCGAAATCGCGACGGCGGGCGATTCGGTGGAGTTTCGCCTCCTCGAGAGCTATCGCAAGTCCTATCCACGGCCGGTCATCGGGCAGGTCTTCGAAGACGATCTGGAGCGCGTCCATCGCAGTCGAATGCGCCTGCCGCCGTTCTTCGCCAACCTCCTCCCGGAGGGGGCCTTGCGGGCGCTCGTGGCCAATCAGATTGGGGTGCGGGCGGAGCGGGAACCGCAGCTCCTCGTCCACCTCGGAGAGGATCTTCCGGGCGCCGTCCGGGTCCTCCCCGAAGATGGGACGCTCGATCCGTCCGAGGAGAGGGAGCTCGACGTCGAGGACGATCGTGCGGACGTACTCAAGTTCTCGCTCGCCGGCGTTCAGCTCAAGTTTTCCGCCGTCCGGGACGCCCAGCGGGGGCTGACGATACCTGCGCACGGTCGCGGCGGCGATTGGATCGTCAAGCTCCCCGATCCCCGACCCGCCTACGCGCGGGTCCCCCAGAACGAGTGGTCCATGATGACGCTCGCGCGGCAGGTCGGGCTGGACGTCGCGGACGTCGAGCTCGTGCCCGTGGGCGAGATTGCCGGCCTTCCCGAACTCTCCGACCCGCTGCCGGACGCACCCGCGCTCGCGGTCCGTCGCTTTGATCGCGGCCCCGCTGGCGCAAGGACCCATATGGAGGATTTTGCCCAGGTCCTCGACGTCCGTCCGACGCATCATACCAAGTACCACTCGGCCAATTTCGAAACCCTGGGGCGTATCCTTGGCAAGGTGAGTCCTGCCTCTGCCGAGGAGTTCGTCCGGAGGCTCGTCTTCAACGTGGCGATTGGCAACGGTGACGCGCACGTCAAGAACTGGTCGCTCCTTTATCCCGATCGCATGCGTGCGGCGCTCTCGCCTGCCTACGATCTGGTTTCGACCATTCAGTATCTGCCGGCTGACGATCTCGGGCTGAACCTCGCGAAGTCCAAGCGGTTCGAGGACGTCCGGCTGGCGAGCTTCACACGGCTCGTGGAAAGAGCGGAGCTCGGTCTGGACGCGGTCCGCATCGTTGGTGACATGGTCCAGACCCTACGGAGCGCATGGGGTCGACTCCGCGATGACCTCCCGCTCCCTGAGGATGCAAAGCGGCGCATCGAGGACCATTGGACCCGGATCCCGATGATGGGCGTGTGAAGGTCGTCGGTCCTGGCGCAGCCCGCCCCTAAATCACCGAGCGTGATTCTCGATCGCCCTTAGCCGTGCGGCATGGAAATAAGCGGGTGCTCCCCGCGGTTTGGAAGTCGCCAAACTCACCCAAGCCGAAGGAGCGCCCGCCGTGAAGGTAGCGCGAATGGGTCGCGTCGAGCGACGCCGGTTGATCGATCTGGGCCGCAAGAGCGGCGATGCACACACAGCCCTGAGATTTCAGTCGGTTGCGCGGTTGGCGGCCGGGCGCAGCACCCGACAGGTCGCCGCCGAGTTGGACCTTGCGCCATCGACCGTGGTCCGCGCCGCCGATCAGTTTCTGACCGTCGGCGTGGACGGGCTGTACGACCAGCGGCGCGGCAACGGCAAGAGCAAGACCGGCGAGCGGTTCGATTCGAGTGCTCGTCCGCGTGCTGGCGCGTACGCCCGAGGACTTCGGTTGGGAGCGGCCTACCTGGACGCGCGAGCTGCTCTGCTTGCAGATGAAGCTCGAAGGATTCCCCGCGGTCGCGGTGTGCACCATGGGGCGGGCCCTCGCGCGGATTGGCGCACGGCTGGGGACACCCAAGCCCGTCGTGTTCTGCCCGTGGCCGCGTGACCAACGGCTGCGCGTTTTGGCTGCGATTCGCAGGTTGGAAGCCCGGGCCAGCGCCAAGGAGCCGGTGCTCTACAGCGACGAGGTCGACATCCACCTGAACCCGAAGATCGGCCGCGACTGGATGCTCCGTGGCCACCAACGTCGGATCATGACCCCCGGCAACAACGAGAAGTTCTACCTGGCTGGCGCCCTCGACGTCCGCAGCGGACGCCTACACACGACCGGCGAAGCGAGCAAGAACGCCATCTTGTTCTGTCAGCTGCTCTGGCTGGTCGCCAGCCGGTATCGACGCGCGGACCGCATCCACTTGATCGTCGACAACTACGGGATCCACAAGGCCCGCCGCACCCGCAAGGTTCTCGCCTCTCTCGGTGGACGCGTCGTCCTCCACTTTCTGCCGCCCTACTGCCCGGACGCCAACCGCATCGAGCGCGTCTGGCAGGACCTGCACGCGAACGTCACACGCAACCACCGCTGCAAGACCATGAGCCGCCTTCTCGACAACGTTCGCCGCTACGTCGATGGGTACAGGTGGCGACGGGCGATCGAACGCCCTGTCGCCCGTCGTGCCGCCTGATCCTGCTCGAGAATCGCGATCGGTGATTTAGACAGGTCGCTCGCGCCCGCGTCCGTTTACCGAACTTTACACGCGCGGGCTGCATGCTCGCGTTGCCGCCTTCGTTCAAGATCGGGACGATGAAGGCCGTGGCAGCGAGGGCATGCAACCGCGCGTGGGCGCTCGGGGGGGTCGTGGCGGTGGCGGCGTGCTCGTCGCACGAGGCGCCGCGGCCTCCCGCCGCCGCGCCCGTCGCGTCGGTCGCGGCCGCCGCGCCGGCGGGGCCGATCGCGCCGGCGCTCATGACGTCCGCCGACGTCGATCGCGGCCTCCAGGCCGAGTGGCGGCGCGCCGGCGTCGGGCCGACGGCCCCGGCGCCGGACGCGACGTGGCTTCGCCGGTCGTGGATCGACGTGGTCGGGACCGTCCCGCCGCCCGAGTCGGTCCGGCATTTCCTCGCGGACGGCGCGGCCGACAAGCGCGCGCGGGCGATCGACGAGCTCCTGGCCTCGCCGCTCTACGCCGATCACTGGACCGACTACTGGGGCGACGTCTGGATGGGCCGCAACCCCCGCGGGCCCGACGTCGACCCCGCGGCGTTCCGCCAGTGGCTGCACGCGGCCTTCGCGCGCAACGCGCCGTGGAGCGACGTCGTCACCGAGCTCCTGACCGCGACCGGCCGCAACAGCGAGGGCGAGTCCCGGCGCGAGGCCAAGCTCGCGACCGCCGCCGACGAGCCGCCGGCCGAGGTGCACGGCGCCGTCAACTGGACGCTCCGCTACCGCGACGACCCGCAAGACATGGCCGGCGCGGCGTCGCGCACGCTCCTCGGCGTGCAGATCCAGTGCGCCCAGTGCCACGACCACAAGACCGAGAAGTGGACGCAGAAGGACTTCCAGTCCTTCGCCGCTTCGTTCCTGCGCACGCGGCTCGTGCCGATCGACAAGGGCAAGGCCGGCGGCGCCGTGAAGCGCGTGGACGTGTACGACCTCGACCACGTCGCCCCGCGCTTCACGGGCGGCATGAAGGCCATGGACGTGCACGACCTCGCGGACGCGCGCCCGACCGCCCTCGACGGGACCGACCTCGGCGCGGCCGAGAGCGTCCGCACGGCGCTGGCGAAGTGGGTGACCGCGCCCCAGAACCCCTGGTTCGCCCGCGCCTTCGTGAACCGCATGTGGGGGCACTTCCTCGGCCGCGGCTTCGTGGACCCGGTGGACGACCTGCGGCCCTCCAACCCGCCGGTCGCGCCCGACCTCCTCGACGCGCTCGCCGCGGACTTCGTCGCGAGCGGGTACGACGTGAAGCACCTCATCCGCGTGATCGCGGGCACGCGCGCGTACGCGACCTCCGCCGCGCCGCTCGACGAGGCGACGGCGCGCGCCGATCCCGAGGCGAAGCTCTGGGAGCGCTTCCGCGTGACGCCCCTCGGTCCGGGCGAGCTGCTCGACGCGCTCGCCGCGGCCACCCACCTCCGCGCCGCGGTCGACCAGGCCGGCGTGGACCTCGACGCGATCCGCGCGCGCGTCCGGCAGCGCTACGGCTTCCTCTTCGACGTCGACGAGGAGACCGACCCGCCCGACTACGAAGGGACGATCGCGCAGGCGCTCGTGCTGCTCAACGGGAGCGTCGTCGCGGCCGGCGTGAGCGCCCTCCCGGGCGGCGCGGTCGACGAGGTGCTCGAGGCGCCGGGCGACGATGGGGTGAAGATCGACGCGCTCTACCTGCGGGCGCTCTCGCGCTTCGCGACCGGCGAGGAGCAGGGGCGCTGGATGCGCTACCTCCTCGACGCCGAGGCGCCCGCGGCCCGTCCCACGATCGGCGCGCCGCCCGCCCCGGTGCTCGCGCCGCAGCCCGATCCGCTCCGCGGCGTCGCCCTCCGCGCGAGCCGCCGGCACGACGACGCCCGCACGCGCGCCTTCGAGGACCTCCTCTGGACGCTCCTCAACTCGAGCGAGTTCGTCTTCAACCACTGACCCTCGACGAGAAGCCGAGCGAGCCCCATGACCGACCGATCTCCCTCGCCCTCGCCCTCGCCCTCGCTCCGGCTCGACCGCCGCGCGCTCCTCCGCGCCGGGAGCAGCGCCTTCTTCGGCGCCCTCGTCGCGCGGTACCTCTCGCCCGCGGAGGCCGCCGCCGCGACCGCGCCGAAGGCCCGCGCCTGCGTCCTCCTCTGGCTCAACGGAGGCCCGAGCCACGTCGACACCTTCGACCCGAAGCCCGGGCGCCCCGGCGGCGGGCCCTTCAAGGCGATCCGCACGCGCGCCCCGGGGATGATGCTCGCCGAGCCCTTCCCGCAGCTCGCGGAGCACGCCGACAAGCTCGCCCTCGTCCGGAGCATGAGCAGCAAGGAGGGCAACCACCCGCGCGCCCAGTACTACGTGCACACCGGGTACGCGCCGAACCCGACGGTCGTGCACCCCTCGCTCGGCGGCTGGGTGTCGGCGCGCCTCGGCGAGCCGGGCGCCGAGCTCCCGGCGTTCGTGAGCCTCGGCGGCCCGAGCTTCGGCGCCGGCTTCCTCGGCGTGCAGAACGGGCCCCTGGTCCTCCAGAAGGGCGGCGCGGGCCCGGCCGACACCGGCATGGCACCCGGCGTCGACGCCGGCCGGTTCGCGCGGCGCCTCGCGGCGCTCGACGAGGCCGACGAGGCCTTCGCGCGGCAGACCGGGGACGCGAAGGTCGCGGGCCGCACCGCCGTCCTCGGGAAGGCCGTGCGCCTCATGCAGACGCCGAAGCTCGACGCCTTCGACGTCTCGGGCGAGAGCGAGACCCTCCGCCGCGCGTACGGCGACAGCGATTTCGGTCGCGGGTGCCTCGCGGCGCGGCGCCTGGTCGAGCAAGGCGTGAAGTTCGTCGAGGTGGTGCTCGACGGGTGGGACACGCACCAGAACAACTTCGATCGCGTGAAGGCGCTCGGCGGGACGCTCGACGCGGCGATGGCCGCGCTCCTCGGGGATCTGGCGGCGCGCGGCCTCCTCGGCTCGACGCTGGTCGCGTGCATGGGCGAGTTCGGGCGGACGCCGCGCATCAACGCCAACGACGGGCGCGATCACTGGCCGCAGGCGTGGACGGCGGTGCTCGCGGGCGGCGGCGTGCGCGGCGGCGTCGTCGAGGGCGCCACCGATGCGGACGGCGCTGGCGCCAGCAAGCCGACCGCGGTGCCCGACCTGCTCGCGACGATGGGGAGCCTGCTCGGGCTCGACCCCGGGCACACGGAGATGACGCCCGCGGGCCGGCCGATCTCCGTCACCGACGGAGGCCGGCCGATCGCCTCGCTGCTCGCGGGCTGAGGACCTCCGGCGCGGGTTATCCCGCGCTCGTCAGCGTAAACCCGTTTGCCTCGGTGTCGACACACAGGGCGATGACCACGCCGGGCGCGACCTCCACGGGCGGTCCGGCGCGCCCTCCGGCGCGCTCGACGTTCGCGCGCGCGGCGGCGAGGTCGGCGACGGCGAAGTGCAGGCCGGTGCGGCCGCCCTCGTGACCCGGGCTTCGCGCGAGCGCGACGCGCACGCCCGCGATGTCGAGCGACGCCCAGTCGGGCGACGCGAACTTCACGGTGGCGCCGAGCGCACCGGCGTAGAAGGCCGTCGCCCGCGGCATGTCGAGCGCGTCGACACTGAGGAAGGTCTCGGTCACGAGCATGAATGGCAGTTTGTCGCGTTCCCCGCCGCGTGGCCACGCGACCCGGGCGTACGTACGGCCGGTGAAGGGCGCTTCCCCGGCGAGGGCAGAAGTCGCACGGCGGGTGAAGGGTGCTTCCCCGGCGAGGGCAGAGGTCGTACGGCCGGTGAAGGGGGCTTCGCCGGCCGAACGTCGCTGCGTACGGGCCGTCAAGGTCGGTGCACCGCCGGTGAAGGGTGCTTCCCCGGCGAGGGCAGAGGTCTTACGGCCGGTGAAGGGTGCTTCGCCGGCCGAACGTCGCTGCGTACGGGCCGGGAAGGCCGGTGCACCGCCGGTGAAGCTTCCGGTACGGGCGACCCCGGCGTCTCTTACCTTCGCCTTCGCTCTCCCGTGCGCCCCTCTTCGACCGCCGCGGCCTCCTCCTCGGCGGTTCGCCGGCCCCCGGTGTCCGGCGCGGGCGCGATTCGCACCTTCCCCGTCGGTGCGACCCTCGCTTCCTGCTGCGGAGGAGCCCCCGTCCTCTCGTGCCACGACTGCACTTCCCGATGTTGCTCCAGGAACTCTTCCTCGCCGGCGCTCAGCGCGACGAGCGCGTGAATGGCCAGGCCCACGCCCCAGGCCACCGCGGGCAAGAACCAGATCCACCACGGCGTGAAGCTCAAGAGAACGAGCCCGATGACCAGGATCGCGCCGTTGACGATCCCGTAGATCCCCGCGTGCCGGTACAGGGCCAGCCGCTGCCGGCGCATCCAGGCGTCGCGCTTCTTCACGAGGTCGCCGGCCCCGGCGCTCGGCTCCTCCTCGTCGGCTCGCAGCGCGCGGCTGGCCTCCCGGAGGGACTGGGGATCGATGCCCACCTCGGCGGCGACCGCCAGCAGATCCTCGAAGGCGAGCCTGGTCGACCCCTGCCGCTCCGCCTGCCGGTCGATGGCCTTGGCGAGCACGTCGCGAACCTCGCCCGTCGAGAAGCGCTGCGCCTCCGTCGCGCTCCGCGAAGGTCCGGGCTTGTCGCCCTCGCGAACGGCGGCCTCGAGAGCCTGCGCGACGTCGTCCATGGTGGCGAAGCGGTCGTCGGGCCGCTTCTCGAGCGCCCGGAGGATCACCTCCTGGACGGCGCGCGGCACCGCGGCCCGTTCGAGCGGGCCGCGGTCGACGCGATCCGTGAGCACCGACGCCACGACGGCCAGCGCATCCCCCGACTCGCCCCAGGGAAGGCGCCCCGCGAGGAGCTCGAAGGCGAGGACTCCCCACGCGAACTGGTCGGCGCGACCGTCGAGGGCGTGGCCGCGAATCTGCTCGGGGGCCATGTAGAACGGGGTCCCGAGCTTGACGCCGTCGATCGTGAGCGTCCGGAGCGCGGGCGTCTCGGTGGCGGCGTGGGGGTCGACGCTGCCGGTCTGGCGGCGGGCGATGCCGAAGTCGAGCACCTTCACCACCCCGTCGTCGCGGACCATCACGTTCTCGGGCTTGATGTCGCGGTGGACGAGCCCGCGCCCGTGCGCCGCGGCGAGCGCCCTGGCCACGTCGCCGAGCTTCGCGATGCACGTCGCCGCCGGGAAGGACGGGTCTCCGATCGCGTCGCGGAGCGTCCGCCCCGAGACGAGCTCCATGACGATGAACGGCGTCCCCTCGTGTTCGCCGACGTCGAAGATGGAGATGGCGTTGGGGTGGTCGAGGGCGGCCGCGGCCCGGGCCTCGCGAAGGAGGCGCGCGTTGGCGTCGGCGTGGGCCCGCCCGTCGCGCGGGCCGTCGGAGATGACCTTGAGGGCGACGCGCCTCCCGAGGCGCGTGTCGTGGGCGCGGTAGACGCAGCCCATCCCTCCCTGCCCGAGCGGCGCCTCGATCGTATAGCGGTCGAACGTGTCGCCGGGCTTGAGCATCGGGCGAGAGGATAGTGGATCTGGTCCAAGCTACTATCGCAAGCCCCACCGTATGGACGCGACACCCACGAGCGATCGCCATCACCCGCGCGGCCTCTACGCGCTCTTCTTCACCGAGATGTGGGAGCGCTTCTGCTACTACGGGATGCGGGCGCTCCTCGTCTTTTATCTCATCCAGTATTACGGCTTCCCGCCGTCGCAGGCCTCGACCGTCTACAAGTGGTACACGAGCCTGGTCTACCTGACCCCGCTCGCGGGCGGCCTCCTCGCCGACCGGGTGCTCGGCCTTCGCCGCTCGATCCTCACGGGCGGCGTGCTCATGGCCGCCGGGGAGATCGCGCTGACCTTCCCGTCGAAGTCCTTCTTCTACGCGGGGCTCGGCCTCCTCATCGTGGGGAACGGCTTCTTCAAGCCGAACATCTCGACCATCGTCGGCAAGATGTACCGTCCCGGCGACGTGCGCCGGGACGGCGCCTTCACGATCTTCTACATGGGCATCAACATCGGCGCGGGGGTCTCGCCGTTCCTCTGCGGGTACCTCCGCGACGCCTACGGCTTCCGCTACGGCTTCGCGGCGGCCGCGGTGGGCATGCTCGTCGCGCTGGCGGTCTTCCTCTCGAGCCAGGGGCAGGTGCTCCGCGACGTCGAGGCCGCCGGCAACGACCTCCGCATCGCCGGCAAGAAGGCCAGGGCGGCGACCGGCGACGCGAGCGATCCCGACGAGGCCAAGCCCGCCGCGGGCGGCGCGGCGGGGATGCTCGCGAAGGGCTTCCTCGTCCTCATGGCGGTCGCGGCGGTCGCGCTGCCCGCCGAGTACGTGTGGCGCGCGGCCCGCGGCGAGGCCGCGTGGACCGAGGTGCTCATGCCGGTGGCGTTCGGGGCGATCTCGGGGTGGATGGCGCTCACCTTGCGGCGCATCCGCGGCGCCGCGCGCGACAAGAGCCTCGTCATCTTCGTCTTCTTCATCTTCGCGGTGCTCTTCTGGATGGCCTTCGAGCAGGCGGGCAACGCGCTGAGCCTCTGGGCCGAGTTCCACACCGACCGCTCGTTCGGCTCGTTCCGCTACCCGGCCGAGTGGTGGCAGTCGGTGAACGCGGTGCTCATCGTGGTGTTCGCGCCCGTCTTCGCGCGCCTGTGGACGTGGCTGGGCGAGCGCGGGCACGAGCCGTCGACGCCCGTGAAGATGTTCGCGGCGATGGTCCTCATGACGCTGTCGTTCGCGGCGATGGTCGCCGGCGCCCGCGTCGAGGACGCGACGGTGACGCGGCAGCCGCTGGCGGCCCTGCCCGAGGCGGTCCGCGCGACGCCCCTCCAGGACGGGCGGCTCGTCGTGGGCGAGGGCGACGCGGGGCGCCTCACGTTCGACCCGAAGGCCGGCGAGCTCGAGGTGCACGGCGTGCTCCCGCGGTACGTCGTGCTCGCGCTGCTCCGCGGCGCGGCGCCCCCGGCGTTCTCCGCGGAGGTCGCGGCGCTCGAGGGCGCGACGGGCCAGGCGTCGCCGAAGTCGCCGGTGACGGTGCGCTTCGCGGCCGCGCCCGAGGGCTACGCCCTGCCGTGGGACCGGGCGGGCGCCGAGGCGCGCGGCGTCGCGTGGGACGCGGGGGCGCGCGCGATGACCTTCACCAAGGGCGCCGAGCCGCCCACGATCGCGGACCTCTCGGCCGCCGGCGCGCCGGCCTCGTGGCGCGAGCCGCTGACGGAGCTCGAGGCGAAGAGCGGGGCGGCCCGCGTCTCGGGCATCTGGCTGCTCCTCAGCTACCTCTTCGCGACGCTCGGCGAGCTGTGCCTGTCGCCCGTGGGCCTCTCGATGGTGACGAAGCTCGCGCCCGTGCGGTTCGCGTCGCTGTTCATGGGCGTGTGGATGCTCGCGAGCTCGGTCGCGCAGTACGCGGGCGGGAGCATCGGCGAGTCATGGGGCATCATCGCGCCGCCCGCGTACTTCATGGTGTTCGTCTGGACGTCGATCGGGGGCGCGCTGGTGCTCGCGCTCCTCGTGCGGCCGCTCCGGCACCTCATGCACGAGGTGCGCTGACCTTCTCGAGCCGACCGAGCCGACGGAGCCGACCGAGCGGCTACAGGCTACAGGCTTCAGGCTACAGGCCGAGGAGACTGGGATGGCAGGACCTGCTCGCGCTCCGCGCGAGCGGAGCGCCTCTCGCTCCGGGCTGTAGTGCGCTCGCTTGCTCATGCGCTCGTGCGCTCGCTCTCTTCCGGCGGCTCCACCAGGGGAAAGTACAGCGCGATTGTCGTCCCGCGCCCGGGCTCGCTGTGGACCGCGATGCACCCGCGGCACGCCTCGACGAACCGCTGCACGGCCTCGAGCCCGAGCCCGGTCCCGCGCCCGGCGTCCTTCGTCGTGAAGAAGCGCTCGAAGATGCGCTCCCGCACCTCGCGCGTCATGCCGACCCCCGTGTCGCTGACGCGCACGCAGACGAAGCCCCCGTGGGACCGCTCGTGCGCGCGCGCGCCGTGCCCATCGAGCTGGCTCTGCGCGCGGACGCCCTCGTCGCTCTCGAGCGGCACCCGCGCCGTGCTGATGGAGAGGTGACCGCCGTCCGGCATCGCGTCGCGCGCGTTCGAGACCAGGTTCAGCACCATCTGCTCGAACCGCTCGCGATCGAGGAACGCGCTGCCCGCGTCGCCCGCGAGCTCGAGGCGGACCTCGACCTCGCGGCCGGCGAGGCGGTCGACCAGGTGCGACATCTCGGCGATGACCGCGTTCACCGGCGTGGGCGCGCTGGGCGTGGCCTGCCGGCGCACGAGGCGCAGCGTCTGGCTGGCGAGGCTCGAGGCGCGCGCCGCGGCGGCGTGGATGTCCCGGAACATGCCCTGCGCGCGGCCGGAGGGCAGCTCCGCCATGAGCGTCTCGCTCAGGCAGAGGATGGGCATCAGGTAGTTGTTCACGTCGTGCGCGAAGCTGACCGCGAAGTGGCCGGCCGACTCGACCCGCCGCAGCGAGCGGAGCTCCGCGTCGCGCGCGCGCTCCTCGGAGAGGTCGCGCACGGTCACGGCGAAGACGGCGCCGTACGCGCGACCCTCGAGCGCGAACGGCCGCCCCTCGGCCGCGACCTCGGCCTGCGCGTGGCCCTGCGCCGAGAGCTGCCGCAGGAACGGCGCGACGGCCGCTCCGCCGGGCCCGTCGCGCGCGAAGAGCCGCTCGGTGACCTCCACGGGCAGCGCGCGCGCCGCCCGGTTCTGGAGGACCGCGGTGCCCTTGCCGTCGAACACGACCATCGGGTCGCGCCCGTTCTCGAAGATCGACCGGAAGAGACGGAGCTTGGGATCCAGCTTTGTATCGCCGCACATTGTACGGGACGATACGTACGGGCCGGGGCCGAGGACGTCGGCGCCGCCTCCAACGTGGCGTGGGACTTATGCGACGCCGCGTGTAGGACGAGCCGCGAGCGCGACGGCGCAGAGGAGCTCCTCGACCTCGCGCGACTTGTCGAAGAAGTAGTCGGCGCCGAGCGCCAGGCACTCCCGCCGGTGCTGGACGCTGGGCTGGTTCGTCACCACGACCACGACGATGCCGGGCTTCTCGCAGCGCGCGAACGGCACGAGGGCGAGCGCGCTCTCGCGGCGGAGGTGGAGGTCGAGGACCATGAGATCGACGGCGGCCGCGCGCAGCGCGTGGACCGCCTGCGCGACGCCCTCCGCCTCGACCACGCTGAGGACGCCCGGGACGTCGGTCAGCAGCGCCACGAGACGCTCCCGGATCGGAGCGGTGTCTTCGACCACGAGGACCCTCACGTCTTGGACGATAGGCGCCGTCGCCCCCCGGCCCCATCGGACGCCGCGCCCGCGGATCATCGGACGTTCGGAAGGGAGCGCTAGGAGTTCGTCCTACGCCGCACCAGACCGTCACGCGGCGTCACTCGACCACGCCGTTCCGGAGGGCATAGTGGGTGAGCTCGGCGTTGTTCTTCATCTCCATCTTCTTGAGGATGCGCGTGCGGTGGGTGCTCACCGTCTTCACGCTGAGCGCCAGGTCGTGCGCGACCTGCGAGACGCTCCGGCCGGCCGCGAGCATCTTGAAGACCTCGAACTCCCGGTCCGAGAGGCGCTCATGTGGCGCGCCGTCGCCCTCGCCCGCGACGAGCGACGCGAGCGTCTCGGCGAGCTCGGGGCTGACGTGCCGCCCGCCCGCGGCGATCTTCCGGACGGCCTCGATGAGCTGCTCGGGCGCCGTCTCCTTCGTCAGGAAGCCGGCCGCGCCGGCCCGGATGGCCCGGACCGCGTACTGCTCCTCGGGGTACACCGTCAGCACGAGCACCCTCGGGCTCGGCGAGGAGCGGCGCAGCTCGCCGAGCAGCTCGAGCCCGCTCCCGCCCGGCATGTTGATGTCGAGGACGACCACGTCCCACCGCTCGGCCCCGACGCGCTGCCGCACCTCGGCCACGGTGCACGCCTCGCCGCCGACGAGGATGTCCGGCGTCTCGGCGAGGATTTGCCGCAGGCCCCGTCGCACGACGGCGTGATCGTCGGCCACGAGGACCTTGATCACGGGACGAGGCCCCCGTCCTCCGCCGGCGCCTCGCGCCGCGCGCCGACGACGGGCACGCGGAGCGAGAGGGTCGTCCCCTTCGGGGTCCCGGGCCGCACCGTGACCGAGCCCCCGAGCCGGTGCGCGCGCTCGCGCACGCCGAGGAGGCCCAGCGACGTCGGGCTCTGCGCCGCCTCGGGCGAGATGCCGACGCCGTCGTCGCGCACCTCGAGCACGAGCGACTCCGCGGACAGCTCGACCTTCACCTCGACGTGCTGGGCGCGCGCGTGCCGCGCCACGTTCGTGAGCGCCTCCTGGAAGATGCGGAAGACGGCGGTCGCGAGGGCGTGGCCGACCGGCGCGTCGGTCGCGTTCGAGCGGACCACGCAGAGGGTGCCGGTCTTCTCCTCGAACTCCTGCGCGAGCCACTCGATGGCCGCGATGAGGCCCAGGTCGTCGAGCACGCCGGGACGGAGCTCGGACGAGATGCGCCGCACCTGCTGGATGACCTGGTCGGTCACGTCGGACATGGCGGCGAGCTTCTCGAGGAGCGACTCGCGCGGCAGCGGCGTCTCGGCCGAGGCGCGCCGCAGGATCCACGCGATGTCCATCTTGATCGCGGTGAGGGCCTGTCCGAGCTCGTCGTGGATCTCGCGCGCGATGCCGCGCCGCTCCTCCTCGCGGGCCGACTCGAGGTGCGCCGAGAGGTCGCGGAGCTGGGTCTCCAGGCACTTGCGCTCGATCGCGACGCCCGCGAGGCGCGCCGCGCGGGCGGCGATCTCGAGGTCCGCGGGGGTGGGGTGGCGCGGGTCGCGGTAGTAGAACGCGAAGGTGCCGAGCACCGCGCGCTCGGGCGTGAGGATCGGCGTGGACCAGCACGCGCGCAGGCCGTGCTCGAGCGCGAGCGCCCGCCACTTCTCCCAGCGCGGGTCGTGCGCGATGTCCGCCGCGACGACCATCTCCTTCCTGTACGCGGCGGTCCCGCACGATCCGGCGTTCGGGCCGATCGGCGCGTCGTCGAGCGCCGCGACGTAGGACTCGGGCAGGTGCGGCGCAGCGACGTGGTGGAGGGTCAGCCCGTCGGGCGAGAGGAGCTGCACCGACGCGGTGACGCTCGGAGAGTAATCTTCGACGGCGAGGATGAGCGCCTTGAGCGACTCCTCGAGCGCCGCGCCGCGGGCGATCATCTCGAGCACGCAGTGCTCGGCCGACTGGAGGCGCCGCTCCACCGCGGCGCCGGTCACGTCCTCGACGGCGAGCCCCACCGAGCGCCCGGGCAGCGGGAACGACTTCGCCGAGAGGGCGCGCCGCGGCTGCGTGGGATCGCTCAGTCGCTCGATGTGCTCTTGCTGGACGCGCCGCTCGCGCGCGGCGCGCATGAGGAGCCCCTCCACCGAGCCCCCCGCGGCGTACGGCAAGATGGCCGCGAGCGACTTGCCAATGCTCGCCGCGAGCGACATGCCGGCGATGCGCTCGGAGGCCGCGTTGTACGCGGTGAGCGTGAGGTCCTCGGGCTTCTCGCCGCGGCCGACCGACCAGACGCTCAGGCCGATCTGCACGTTGTGGAAGATGTCGGCGAAGAGCCGGAGCTGCCGGCCGCGCTCGCGCTCGTCGGTGACGTCGCGGCACGTGCCGACGAGGCTCGTGACGTGGCCGCCCTCGTTGTGCACGGCGTCGCCGATGGTCTCGAGCTCGCGGATCGCCCCGTCCTCGGGGCGGACGATGCGCTCGAACCAGTGGAACGGCCCGCCGACCTCGATCGCCTCCGCGATCGCGTGCTGCACCGACGCGCGGTCGTCGGGGTGCAGGAGCGAGAAGAAGAGATCGAACGTGATCTCGCGCGCGCCCGGCTCGAGGCCGTACATGCGATAGAGCTCGTCGGACCACGACACCGCGCCCGTGGCGATGTCCCACTCCCAGCTCCCGATATGGGTGATGCGCTGGGCGACCGCGAGCTGGTGCTCGATTCGAGCGACGGGTTGGGTCCTCAAAGAAAACTGCTCTTTCGGTGAGGCCGGCGTCGAGGAACCGTAGCACCCGAAGGAGGGCGCGCCGCACGCACTCCGCTTGAGATCGCGCGAGAAATCTGGTCGAGATCTTGCCAGCTGTAGAAGTCGACTAGGCCACTTGGGGCCCTCGACGGTCGCCACCGAAAGGACGCGCAGGATGAGGCTCGAAGGCAAGAAGGTGCTGGTCACCGGGAGCAGTGAGGGCATCGGCCAGGGAATCGCCGTTCGCGTCGCGCGCGAAGGAGCGAGCGTGATCGTGACGTACCGTTCCCATCCGGAAGGGGCGGAGGCGACGCTCGCGGCGATTCGCCCGCTGCTCGCGCCCGGGGCGAAGGCGGTCGCCATCGAGGCCGACCTGGGCGTCCGCGAGGAGTGCGCGCGCCTCCTCGCCGAGAGCGTGGGGCAGCTCGGCGGTCTCGACGTGCTCGTGAACAACGCGGGCGTCGAGCACAACGCGCCCTTCTGGGAGGTCACCGAGAAGCAGTACGACCTGGTTCTCGACGTGAACCTCAAGGGCGTCTTCTTCCTGACGCAGGACTTCGTGAAGCACCGGATGGGCGGGGCCAAGCCGGGCGAGAAGGCCGGCGGGAAGGTCATCAACGTGAGCTCGGTGCACGAAGAGCTCCCGTTCCCGAACTTCGCGCCCTACTGCGCCTCGAAGGGCGGCCTCAAGATGATCATGCGCAACCTCGCCGTCGAGCTCGGACCGCTCGGCGTCACGGTGAACAACGTCGCCCCCGGGGCGATCGAGACGCCGATCAACGCGAACCTGATGAAGCAGCCCGACAAGATCAAGGCGCTCCTCGGGCACATCCCGCTCGGGCGCATCGGCCAGGTCGGCGACGTCGCGGGCGTGGTCACGTTCCTCGCGTCGTCGGACGCGGACTACATGACCGGGACGACGGTGTACGTCGACGGCGGCCTCCTCTGGGACTACCACGAGCAGTGAAGCGAGTCCGAAAATGGCCAGCGAGCTCCGGCGGCGCTGGTCATGATGGGCTTCCGATGAAGCGATTCTCCGAAGCCGCGAGGCAGCTCTCTCTCTCGCCCGCGATGGGCGATCTCGACCGGGAGGCCTGCTACCGCGCCCTCCGCACGCGGGACGCGCGGTTCGACGGCCGCTTTTACACGGCCGTGCTCAGCACGGGCATCTACTGCCGGCCCATCTGCCCCGCGCCGCCGCCGAAGATCGAGAACTGCGTCTTTTTGCCGAGCGCCGGCGCGGCGCACAGCCTGGGCTTCCGGCCGTGCTTGCGGTGCCGGCCCGAGGTCGCGCCCGGGCTCGCGGGCTGGCGAGGCTCGGCGGCGACGGTCTCGCGGGCGCTTCAGCTCATCGCCGAGGGCGGCCTCTCGGAGGGCAACGTCGAGGCGCTCGCCGAGCGGCTCGGCATCGGGTCGCGGCAGCTCAGGCGGCTGTTCGACCGGTACGTCGGCGCCTCGCCCGTCTCGGTGGCGCAAGCGCACCGCATCCTGTTCGCGAAGAAGCTCCTCGGCGAGACGTCGCTCTCCATGACGGAGATCGCCTTCGCCGCGGGCTTCGGCAGCACCCGCCGCTTCAACGACGTGCTCGCGAAGACGTACGGCCGCCCGCCGAGCGCGCTCCGCCGCACGATGAAGGGCGCCGCGAAGGTCGCGCCCGGCCACCCGGAGGCCACCGGCGTCCGCCTGCGGCTGCCGTATGCGGCGCCGTACGACTGGCGCGCGATGATCGACTTCCTCGGCGCGCGCGCCATCCCCGGGGTCGAGGCCGTCGACGGCGACCGGTACCGGCGCACGTTCGCGGTCGGCGGCGCGACCGGCCTCGTCGAGGTGACGCCCGGCGAGGGGCACCTCGTCGCGACGATCCAGACGACCGACGTCACCTCGCTGGCCGCGCTCGTCGTCCGGCTGCGGCACCTCTTCGACCTGGACGCGGACGCGGCGGCCGTCGACGCGCACCTCGCGAAGGACCGGAGGCTCGCGCCGCTCGTGCGCGCGCGGCCCGGCGTGCGCGTGCCCGGCGCGTGGGACGCGTTCGAGCTCGCGGTGCGGGCGCTCCTCGGCCAGCAGATCACGGTCGCGGGCGCGCGCACGCTCGCGGGGCGCCTCGTGGCGGCCCTCGGCGAGCGCCTCGGGCGAGAGGACGCCCGCGTGCCCGGCCTGCGCGAGGGCGAGACGGCCCGCGTGTTCCCCACGCCGGAGCGGGTCGCCGCGGCGGACCTGTCGGCGCTCGGCCTCACGCGCGCGCGGGCGAAGGCGCTGCAGGCGACGGCCGCCGCGATGGCCGCCGACCCGGATCTGCTCCGGCCGTGCGAGTCGCTCGACGAGACGCTCGGCAAGCTGGCCGCCCTGCCCGGCGTGGGGCCGTGGACGGCCCAGTACATCGCCATGCGCGCGCTGCGCGAGCCCGACGCGTTCCCCGCGTCGGACCTCGGCCTTCTGCGCGCGATGGAGAGCGGCGGCAAGCGCCCCGGCCCGGCCGAGCTCGCGGCGCGGGCCGAGCCCTGGCGGCCGTGGCGCGCCTATGCCGCCTTGAGGCTCTGGACGCAGACGGGCGAGGACGCGCGGAGCGGCCTGACCAGCCGCGCGACGGCGACGACGAGCGCGCAGTACGTGATGCCGCCGAGCGCGTCGAGCACCCAGTGATGGTCGAGGTAGATCGCCGAGAAGCACATGAGGGCGAAGAACGCGACGCTCGCCGCCCGCCACGCGCCGCGGAAGACCGCGAAGCCCTCGAGCATCACGAGGCACGCGTACGCGCAGTGCAGGCTGGGCATCGCGCCGAAGACGTCGCTCGCGCGGCCGTACATGTGCTTGAAGTAGGGCACGCCGAGCCACGCGTCGACGCGCGCGAGCGCCGGCCCCTCGCTGGCGGCGGCGGTGACGTCGATGGTGCAGCCGTGCGCGTGGTAGTACCAGGGCGGCGCGGCCGGGAAGAGGTGGTAGGTCACGAAGGCCGCCATGTTCAGCGCGAAGAAGCACCAGGTGAAGCGCAGCATGCGCGGGTAGTCGCGGAAGTAGAGGTACCCCGCGCAGCCCATGCACACGAAGATGAACGTCCCGTACGGGATGGCGCAGAGCCGGTCGAGCACGGGCGACGAGTGCAGCTGGAACCAGTCGTGGAGCGAGCCGCGCTGGCCGCCGCCGAGGTCCACGCCGAAGAGGGCGACCTCGCGCGCGCGCAGGTCGCACAGGTGCACGCGCTCCGCCGTGACGCCGAGGTTCTCGATGCCGCGCATCGCGTCGTAGAGGACCCCGACGAGGCCGAGCGGGTAGCCGCCCGCGAGCAGGCGCGCGATGCGCGGACCGGCGACGAGCGAGAACGCCACGATGAGGAGCTCGACGACGTGCTCGGCGCGGAACTGATGCGTGGCCGCGGCCCATAGCGGGTGCGCGACGAAGGGCAGCCGCGCGAGGAGCGAGAGGCCGCGCGCGCGGCGCCGCGCGCGGTCGGGCCACTCGGCGTAGTCGGCGCGGGCCCAGCGAAGGAAGCGTCGATGCGGACGCACCGCACGTTCGAGAGAAGGGCCCTGGCGATGCGAAGCGTGGTCCACGGTGGGATCCCCGCTGTACTCGAGCGCTCGGTCGCGGCGCGAGCGCAGCCGTGAAATCGGTCGTGCCAGGTCGGTGGCCGGGATGCGCGCGGCCTACGGGTCCCCACGAAACGGCTGCGACATCTTGTGAAACTCCGTCGACACCCGCTGCGGCAGAGACTCCGGCGGGAGATGACCTGGCGGCTCGAGCTCGACGGCATCACCAAGCGGTACGCGCAGGTGGTGGCGAACGACGGCGTCGGCCTGCGGGTCGCGCCCGGCGAGATCCACGCGCTCCTCGGCGAGAACGGCGCGGGCAAGTCGACCTTGATGAAGATCATCTACGGCGCCGTCCAGCCCGACGCCGGCGAGATGAAGTTCGACGGCCGGGTCGTGCGCGTGCGGAGCCCCCACCAGGCGCGCGCGCTCGGCGTCGCGATGGTGTTCCAGCACTTCTCGCTCTTCGAGGCGTTCACCGTCGTCGAGAACGTGCGCCTCGGCCTCGACGACGACCTCCCGACCGCCGCCGTCGCCCAGCGCCTCCGCGCCGCGATGGACGAGTACGGGATCGAGGTCGGCCTCGAGACGCCCGTGCACGCGCTGTCGGTGGGCGAGCGGCAGCGCGTGGAGATCCTTCGCGCGCTCCTCGGCCGCCCGAAGATCCTGATCCTCGACGAGCCCACGAGCGTGCTCGATCCTCCCTCGGTCGAGCGCCTCTTCGTGACGCTGCGCAAGCTCGCGGCGGGCGGCTGCTCGATCCTCTACGTGAGCCACAAGCTCGAGGAGATCCGCGCGCTCTGCCACCGCTGCACCGTGCTGCGCGGCGGGCGCGTGACGGGCGAGGTGGAGCCGGCGAAGGAGACGAACGCGGGCCTCTCGCGCCTCATGATCGGCGCCGATCCCGTGCGCCCGCATCGCGCGCCCGCGCGGCCGGGGTCCGTCGCGCTCGCGGTCGACCGCCTGACGCTGCCCCCGCGCGACCTCTTCGGCGTCGCGCTCGACCGCGTGGACCTGCGCGTGCGCGCCGGCGAGATCGTGGGCGTGGCGGGCGTCTCGGGCAACGGGCAGGGCGAGCTCCTGGCGGCGCTGTCGGGGGAGGACACGCGCGCGTCGCCCGGCGCGATCACGCTGTTCGGGCGGGACGTCGCGCGCGCCGCGCCGGGGCGCCGGCGCGAGCTCGGGCTGCGCTTCGTGCCCGAGGACCGGCTCGGGCGGGCGGCGGTGCCGTCGCTGTCGCTCGCGGCGAACGCGATCCTCACACGCGCTACGCGCGGGACGCGCGCGGAGGGGACGGGACCGCTCGGGCTCCTCGCGCCGCGCAAGGCGGCGGACCTCGCGCGGCGCCTGATCGAGCGGTTCCACGTGAAGGCCGCCGGGCCCGCGGCGGCGGCGGCGAGCCTGTCGGGCGGGAACCTCCAGCGCTTCGTCGTCGGGCGCGAGATCGACGCGCGGCCGAAGGTGCTCGTCGTGTCGCAGCCGACGTGGGGCGTGGACGTCGGCGCCGCCGCGCAGATCCGCGCCGAGCTGGTCGCGCTGCGCGACGAGGGCTGCGCGGTGCTGGTCGTGAGCGAGGAGCTCGAGGAGCTCTTCGAGCTCAGCGACACGATCGTCGTGATGGCGCGCGGCAGGCTGTCGCCGCCGCTCGACCCCGGCACCCTGACGAACGAGACCCTCGGCGAGTGGATGGGCGGCGCGTGGCCCGGGGGCGCCGGCCCTGCGCTCGCCGGCGCGGGCGAGGTGCATGCTGCGCTTTGAGCGGCGGGCCGAGGTCTCCGGGCTGCGCTCGGCGCTGTCGCCGGCGATCGCGCTGGTCGTGACGGCCCTCGCCGGCGCGGTCCTCTTCGCCGCGCTCGGCAAGGACCCGGCGCGCGGGCTCGAGCTCTTCTTCGTCGAGCCGATCAAGAACGCGTACGCCTGGAGCGAGCTCGGGGTGAAGGCGACGCCGCTCCTCCTCATCGCGCTGGGCCTCGCCGTGTGCTTCCGCGCCAGCGTGTGGAACATCGGCGCCGAGGGGCAGTTCGTGCTCGGGGCGCTCGGCGGCGGGTGGGTCGCGCTGCACGCGGGCCCGGACACGGGGGCGAAAGCGGGGCGGTGCCTCTTCGCCCTCGCGCTGGTCGCGGGGGCCGCGGGCGGGATGGCGTGGGCGGCGATCGTGGCGGTCCTGCGCGACCGGTTCCACGCGAGCGAGATCCTCGTCAGCCTGATGCTCGTCTACGTGGCCGAGATGCTGCTCGGCTACCTGGTGTACGGGCCCTGGCGCGATCCCGAGGGCTACAACTTCCCCCAGACGGTGACCTTCGCGGAGGCCGTGCGCGTGCCGCGCCTCGTGGCGGGCTATCGCGCGGGGCTCGGGGTGCCGCTGGCGGTGATGCTCGCGATCGCGTGCTGGGTGTTCCTCTTTCGCACGTACGCGGGGTACCGCGTGACCGTGGGCGGCCTCTCGCCGCCCGCCGCGGCGTACGCGGGCTTCTCGGCGCGCCGCGGGCTGTGGACCGCGCTCCTCGTCTCGGGGATGACGGCGGGGCTCGCGGGCGCGCTCGAGGCGCTCGGCCCGGTGGGCCAGCTCAACCCGTACATCCCGCAGGGCTACGGGTTCGCGGCGATCATCGTGGCGTTCCTCGGGCGGCTGCACCCGGTCGGGGTGGTGCTCTCGTCGGTGCTCATGAGCATGTTCGCGATCGGCGGGGAGCTGTCGCAGTCGCGCCTCGGGCTGCCGAAGGCGCTGACGGGCGTCTTCCAGGGGATGCTCCTCTTCCTGCTCCTCGCGGCCGACGGGCTCGCGCGGTTCCGCGTGGCGTGGGTGAAGCGGGTGGCGCGCTGATGGAGTCGCTCGCGCTCCTCGTCGCGGCGTCGATGAACGCCGGCACCATCCTGGCCATCGCGGCGCTCGGGCTGCTCGTGAACGAGCGCGCGGGGGTCGTGAACCTCGGCGCGGAGGGGATGATGCTCGTCGCGGCCGTCGCGGGGTTCGCGGCCGTGGTGCACACCGGGAGCGACACGCTCGGCTTCCTGGCCGGCGCGGGCGCGGGCGCGGCGCTCGCGGCGATCTTCGGCGTCGCGGTGCTCTGGCTCGGGACCGACCAGTACGCGACGGGGCTCGCGCTGAGCCTCTTCGGGTCGGGGCTGTCGGCGTTCGTCGGGATGCCGTACACGCAGGAGCAGCTCGGCGAGGAACGGCGGTTCGCGGTGCCGGGGCTCGCGGACCTGCCGTTCCTGGGGAGCGCGCTCGGGCGCCACCACCCGCTGGTCTACGGGGCGATCGCGCTGGCGGCGGGCCTCTGGTGGTTCTTCTTCCGGTCGCGCGCGGGGCTGGTGCTGCGGGCGATCGGCGACTCGCCGCAGTCCGCGCACGTGCTCGGGTACCCGGTGCGGCCCATCCGGCTCGCGGCGATCGCCTTCGGCGGCGCGCTCGCGGGCGTCGCGGGGGCGTACGCGTCGGTGGTGTACACGCGGCTGTGGGTGGAGGGGATGATCGCGGGGCGCGGGTGGATCGCGCTCGCGCTGACGTGCTTCGCGTCGTGGCGGCCGGAGCGCGTGCTGCTCGGCGCGTACCTCTTCGGAGGCATGACGATGCTGCAGCTCCACCTCCAGGCCGAGGGCGTCGAGGTGCCGAGCCAGCTCCTCACGGCGCTCCCGTACCTCGCGACGATCGTCGTCCTCGCCGCCATCTCCCGCAACTCCGCGCGAATGCGCGCCGGCATGCCGGCCTCGCTCGGCAAGCCGTTCCACCCTCCGTCCTGAAAAGAGCCATGAAAAAGCCGACCCGAAACCCTTGCCTCTCCCTGGGCCTCGCGGCCCTGGCCGCCCTCGCCGCGTGCAGCAAGCCGGACGCGGCGCCGGCCGCTCCCGCCGGCACCGGCGCCACCACGCCCGCGCCCTCGGCGGCGCCGGCGCCCGAGATCCTGAAGGTCGCGTTCGTGTACGTCGGACCGGTGGGCGACGCCGGCTGGACCTTCGCGCACGACCATGCGCGCAAGGAGGCCGAGGCCGCGTTCCCCGGGAAGGTCGTCACCCAGTTCGTCGAGAACGTCCCCGAGGCCGCCGACGCCGAGCGCGTCCTCCGCGACATGGTCTCGCAGGGCAACAAGCTCATTTTCGGCACCACCTTCGGGTACATGGAGCCGATGCTCAAGGTCGCCGCCGACACCAAGGACGTCCACTTCGAGCACGCCACCGGGTACAAGACCGCCGACAACCTCCGCACCTACGACTCGCGCACGTACGAGGGCGCGTACATGGCGGGCGTCGTCGCGGGCGCCATGACCAAGTCGAACACCCTCGGGGTCGTCGCGTCGATCCCCATCCCGGAGGTCATTCGCAACATCGACTCGTTCACGCTCGGCGCCCAGAGCGTCAACCCGAAGGTCGAGACGCGCGTCGTGTGGGTCAACAAGTGGTTCGATCCGCCCAAGGAAGGCGAGGCCGCGCAGTCCCTCGTCGACCAGGGCGCCGACGTGTTGATGCAGAACACCGACTCGGCGGCGGTGCTGCAGGCGGCCGAGAAGGCCGGCAAGTACGGCTTCGGCTGGGACTCCGACATGAGCAAGTTCGGCCCGAAGGCGCACCTCGGGTCGGCGGTGATCAACTGGGCGCCGTACTACAAGAAGGCCATCCAGGATCAGCTCGACGGCAAGTGGACCACCGGCCAGTCGTGGTGGGGCGTGAAGGAGGGCGCCATCGACCTCGTCTCCCTCTCCGACGCGGTGCCCGCCGCGGCGAAGGCCAAGCTCGACGCCGTGAAGGCGGGCCTCAAGGACGGCTCCTTCGTCATCTGGAAGGGCCCGATCGCCGACTCCACCGGCAAGGAGGTCCTCAAGGCCGGCGACGCCGCCGACGACAAGTTCCTCCACGGCATCGGCTTCTACGTGAAGGGCGTGCAGGGAAAGCCGCCGACGAACTAGAGGCGAGAGTTCGACCGCCAGGGGCGGTTTTCTCCCCTTCGCGCGCTCACCGCGCCGCGAGGATCTTCGCCAGCGTCGGGTGCGCGAGGTCGGCCGGCGCCAGGCCCGCGGACGCGAGCTCGGCGTCGCCGATCGCGCCGCACGCCCACGCGCGGCGCACGAAGTCGAGGAGCGCCTGGCCGGTCGCGGGCTCGTCGGCGATCTGCGCGCTCGGCCTGGCGGCGCGGTCGACGAACGCGCGCAGGCGCGCGGCGGCCGCGGCGAACCCCTCGAGATAGAACGCGTAGCAGGCCGCGAACCGCACCGGGAGCTGCGCCGGGTGCAGATCCCAGCCCTGGTAGAAGCTGCCCGCGAGGGACGCGCGCACGCTCTCGTACGACAGGCGCCACGCGCGGTGGACCGCGGCCGCGTTCTCCGCCTGCTGCGCGGCCGTGAGCGGCTCGCCCTCGTGCGGGCCCACCGGCAGCACGTTCGTCGACCCGTCGGACAGGAACACGCCGCGCCCGCCGTACGCGAGGCGCATGAGGTGCCGCGCCAGCGCGCACATCGGGTGCGCCATCGACTGGTGCGCGGCGGCGACGCTGCACGACGCCGTGAAGTCGTAGACCCCGAGGTGCACCCCGGTGCACCGGCCCTCGCACGCGTCGAGGAAGGTCGGAAGGGGAGAGCGGCCGTCGGCGCCGAGGAACGCCTGCGTCGTCTCGACCATGATCTCGAACCGCAGCGAGCCGCGCGGCAGGCGGTGCCGCGCCTCGAGCCGGTCCATCCACCGCGCGAAGGCCCGCGGCTGCTCCGGCGCCTGCACCTTCGGCAGCGTCACGACGAACCCTCCGGGCAAGCCGCGCCCCTCGAGCAGCGCGCCCACGAAGAGCTCCAGCGTCCGCGCGGCCCGCGCCGTCGACTCCGGCCCCAGCGACTTCACGCGGATCCCGCGGAACGGCGGCGCCACGCCCGCGTCGATCGCGCGCCCGAGCTCCCGCGCGGCCGCGATCGCGGCGCGGTCTTCCTCGTCGTCCGGGCGCGCTCCGAAGCCGTCCTCGAAGTCGATCCGCAGGTCTTCGACCGGCTCGCGCTCGAGCTTCGCCCGCACGCGCGCGTAGACCGCCCCGGCGTCCACGCCCGCCATCCCGAGCGCGCGCGCGAAGGTGGCCGCGTCGGGCGCGTACCGGTCCAGGCTGCGGAGCGCCCGCTCGCCGAGCCGCGGGGCGGCGTCCGCGCCGAAGTGCTGCGCCCCGAGATACACGGTGTGCACCGGCTGCCGGCCCTGCGGCTCGCCCGGGTAGGCCGCCGCGAGCGCCGCGTTCGCCGCGTGGAGGCGCGCGCGCTCGTCGGGCG
The DNA here is from genome assembly GCA_963797395.1 of uncultured delta proteobacterium. Classification (GTDB taxonomy): domain Bacteria; phylum Myxococcota_A; class Polyangia; order Polyangiales; family Polyangiaceae; genus Palsa-1150. Next base: position 146,297 of record CAWCPA010000001.1, on the reverse strand, counting down.
TCTCGTCGAGGAGGGACATCGCTCAGCTCCCGCGGTACGTCGAGTACCCGAAGGGGCTCAAGAGGAGCGGCACGTGGTAGTGCGGCACGCCCGCCGCGACCACGAACACCACCTCCACGCGCGGATAGAAGACGGGGTGCCCTTGCGCCTCGAGGTACGGGCCGGTCTCGAACGTGACGCGGTACGTCCCTGCCGCCAGGCCCCCTTCGGGCGCGAGGCGCCGCACGCGGCCGTCCTCGTCGGTCGTGGCGCTCGCCACGAGGTTCCATCGCTCGGCGGGCGTGGCCGACGCGTCGTGGACGTCGAGGCGCACGACCATGCCCCCCGCCGGGCGGCCCGCGGTGGTGTCGAGGACGTGCGAGCTGATCGAGCTCATGGCGCCTCGCCGAGCTTGTCGAGCCGCAGGTGCGCGATCTTCGCGAGCTCGCCCGCGGCGACGCGCAGCTCGGTGTCCGCGTCGTGCCCGATGCGCTGCTCGAGGAGCGCGAGGATCTCCGCCGCCCCCTTGCCCGTCGCGCACACGAGGAAGACGAAGCCGAACCGCTCTTCGTACGCCTCGTTGCCCGCGCGCAGCGCCTCCAGGGTCGCCTCGTCCGCGCGCGCGACCCCGGCCTGCTCCTGCGCCGACCACGCGGGCGCCGCGAACCGCGCCCGCAGCCCGGCGAGGTCGGCCCCGAGCCGCGGGTGGTGCCCGAACGCCTCGAGCAGGTCCTCGCGCCCGAGCCCCTCCCACGCGCGGTCCGCCCCCTCGTGCAGCGCCTCGGCCGACGCGAACGGCCGCATCGCCAGCATGCGCTCGGCCCACAGCGTGGAGCCGCCGCAGTGGAGGAGCAGGGTCGCCGCCTCCTCGCGCGACGCCGCGTTCACGCGGGCGTGCGGCGCCGCCGTCATGCGCGCGCCCCCCAGAGGCGCAGGCGGCTGATGCCGCCGTCGGGGAAGACGTTGAGCCGCACGTGCGTGGCCGGCGCGGCGGCCGCGAGCGGCTCGCGGAAGAAGCGGCGCTCGCTCGGCCCGAGCTTCGTCTCGGGCAAGAGCGGCTCCCACGCGCGGCTCGCGATCAGGTCGGTGATGCGCGCGCCCGGCGCGTCGACGCGCTCGATTCGAGCAGCGGTCGGGGTAGTTGCCCTTGAAGTGGTTCGTGTCGACCTCGGCCACCTGGATCGAGCCGCGCGCGCCGAGCTGCACGAGGATCCAGTCGTGGCCGGGGCCGCGCTTGCGGCGCGTCTCCCAGCCGCCGCCCATGTTCTCGGCGCGGCCGGGGAGGAGGAGGTTGTTCATCGGGCCGAAGAACGCGTCGGAGCACGCGAGCGCGAGGCCGCCGTTCGTCACCGCCGCGAGGTCCACCAGAGAGGGGGGCACCTGCGCGTCGGTCTCCGCGTCGCGCGCGCCCGCGCGCTCGTTCCAGGCCGGCTCCACGCGCCCGAACACCCGGAAGCGCGCGACCCCGCCGTCGGGGAAGATGTTGAGCCGCACGTGCGTGACCGGCTCGGCGGCCGCCGCGGCGAAGAGGTTCTGCGCGCCCGGGCGGAGCGCCGACTGCGGCAGCAGCTCGGTCCATGTCATCGCGAGGAGCTCCTCGGCAGGCGCCCCGCGGCGCGCCCGCACGCCGTCGACCGAGGCGAACGACGGGCAGTTGCCGACGAAGTGGTTCGTGTCGACGTCGAGCCCGAGCACCTTGCCCGCCGCGCCCAGCTCGAGGACGCACCAGTCGTAGCCGGGCTGCCGCTTGCGCCGGCTCTCCCAGCCGTCCATCCACTTGCCGCGGTCGGTGAACTTGCCCTCGATGAAGACGCCGCGCCCCGGCGCGACCAGGTTGTTCATCTCCGCGAAGAAGTCGTCGCTCGTCGCGACGGCGCGCCCGCCGAGCGACGCCGCCGCCAGATCGATCAGCCCCGTGAAGCTCGCCGCACCCGATTCGTTCACGCCGAGTCCTTTCCGTTGGCCGCGTCGCGTCCGAGGAGCAGCCGCCCGATCGCGCCCGCCGGGTGGGCGCCGCCCTCGAAGACGCGCGCGCCCCGCAGCCACGTCGCCTCGACGCGCCCCGCGAGCTCGGCGCCGAGGTACGGCGAGACTTTGTGCCGGAAGAACAGGTCCTCCGCGCGCGGCGCGAAGCTCGCCTCCGGGTCCCACACGACGAGGTCCGCGTCGTACCCGGGCGCGATGCGCCCCTTGCGCCGCCCGACCCCCGCGAACGCCGCGGGCGCGCTGCTCATCCAGCGCGCGAGGTGCGTCAGGTCGGCCCCGCGCCGTCGCGCCTCGGTCCAGACCGCGGGCAGCCCGAGCTGGAGCGACGCGATGCCGCCCCACGCGCGCTGGAAGTCCCCCTCGTCCGGGAGCTTCAGGGCGGGCGTGCACGGGCTGTGATCGGTGATGACGAAGTCGATGACGCCCTCGAAGAGCGCCTCCCACAGCGCTTCGCGGTTCGCGCGCCCGCGGATGGGCGGGGCGCACTTGAAGAGCGTCGCGCCATCCGGGATCGACTCGGCCTCGAGGCACAGGTAGTGCGGGCACGTCTCGACGGTGACGGGCAGGCCCTCGGCCTTCGCGGCGCGGAGGGTCGGGACGGACGACGCGGACGACAGGTGCACGATGTGCACCGGGCAGCGCGTGCGCCGGCACAGCGCGACGAGCAGGCGTATGGCCTCGTCTTCCCACGCCGGCGGGCGGGACTCGAGGTAGCCCCGGTACGCGCGCGGGTCGGTCTCGGTCGCCGGCGCGCCGAGGTCCAGCTCGGCGTGCGCCAGCAGCGGCAGGCCGTGGTCGCGCAGGACGGGCATCGCGCCGGCGAGGTCGTGCTCGGTCGCGTTGGGGAAGTCGTCGATCCCCGAGTGCACGAGGAACGCCTTGCACCCGAGCACGCCGCCGTCCGCCAGCCCCGCGAGGTCCGGCGCGTTGCCCGGGACGACCCCGCCCCAGAAGCCCACGTCGACGAAGCAGCGGGTCCGCGCGGCCTCGAGCTTCGCGTCGAGCGCGGCGCGCGTCGTCGTGACCGGCAGGCTGTTGAGGGGCATGTCGACCAGCGTCGTCACGCCGCCCGCGGCGGCGGCGCGCGTGGCCGTCTCGAACCCCTCCCACTCGGTGCGGCCCGGCTCGTTCACGTGCACGTGGCAGTCGACGATGCCGGGCGAGATCGCGCGCGAGCCGACGTCGACGACCTCGACGCCCGGCGGGGCCTCGGCGACGACCGCCTCGATGACGCCGTCGCGCACGAGCACGACGCCCGGCCCGACCGCGTGCGGCTGCACGACCCGCGCGCTCTTCAGCGCGCTCGTTCGCCCCGTCACGCCCATCTCAGAACTCGTTCTCCGCGAACCGGCACAGGCTGTCGTAGTGCGCCTCGCGGTCCTCGACGAAGAGCGAGCCGGTGACGCCCGAGACGAGCCGCGGGATGGAGTACTTCATCCCCGAGATGCTGGCGCCGCCGAACCCCAGGCTCAAGAGGCCCCCGAACGTGTAGTTATGCAGCGTGCGGAGGTACGGCGCCTCGCCCGGCACGCGCTCGGTGAACTCGAAGCCGGCGCCGAGGTACGGGTGGCGCGCGAGGTCCTCGTGCCGGTCGGCCTCGGGCGGCGTGTAGCGGTCGGCCCAGCGCGCGATGTGGCGCTCCACGTGCCGGAGCTCGGGCCGCGCCGCGAGATCGGTGACGAAGCCCGTCCCGGCGATGACGAAGTCGGCCTCGAAGGCGCCCCGGTTCGTCTCGACGACCACGGTCTCGCCGCGCGCCTCGAGCGAGCGCCAGCCGGTGCCCGGGTGCAGGTGGAAGCCCGCGTGCTGGGACGCGCGGCGGAAGGTGTCGGCCGGCGGGAGCTGGCCCATGCGCTGGATCTGGAGGACGAAGCGCCACTTGTCCGCGTCGGGGAGATCCCCGAAGTGCCGCAGGAAGCCGACGAACTCCGCCCAGCGGTAGGAGTTGACGCGCACGAGCTCCTTGCGGCGGAAGAAGAGCCGCACCTCGGCGGCGCCGTGCTCGAGCGCCATCGAGGCGTTGTCGAACGACGACGCGCCCGCCCCGAGCACCGCGACGCGCTTGCCGCGCAGCGCGTCGAAGTCGATGTCCGCCCGGGTGTGCGCCCAGAGCCGCGGCGGCAGCGCGCGGATCATCGCCGGCACGTGCCACTCGCCGGACCCCTCGATGCCCGTCGAGAGGATCACGCGGCGCGCGTGGACCACCGACTCGGCGCCGTCGCGGGCGACGCAGGGCACCCTCCACGCGCGCTCCTCCGCGCTCCACGCGAGCGCGCCGGCGCGGGTGTCGGGGCGCACCGGGATGCCGAGCGTCTGCCGGTACCACGCGAGGTAGGCCGCCCAGCTCTCCTTGGGGATGAGCCCCAGCGTCTCCCAGCTTCCCTCGCCGTGCTGCGCCTCGTACCAGGCCCGCGCCGTGAGGCTGGGCACGCCGAGGTCGGGGCCGAGGACGTGCTTCGGCGTGCGCAGCGTGTGCATGCGCGCGAAGTTGAGCCACGGCCCCGCGCGGTCGAGCGGGTTCTCGTCGATCACGAGCAGGCTGCGGACGCGCTCGCGCATCAGCCCGAAGGACGCCGCGAGCCCGCCTTGCCCCGCGCCGACGACGACCACGTCGTACACCGGCTCGCCCGCGGCCGTGCGCCGCGCCGGCAGCCACTCGCGGCGCGGGTAGTCGAGGAGCTCGAGCTCGTGGCGGACGCGCGCCGCGAGGCGGTCGAGGCCGGCCGGTCCGGTCACCGCGAGACCTCGGCGAGCGTCCGCGTGAGGCGCGGGTCCCCGACGGCGCGGAGGTGCTCGACGGCCTTGCCGCGCCGGATCGCGACGAGCTCCCCCACGATGCTGACGGCCATCTCCTCGGGCGTCGCCGCGCCGACGTCGAGGCCGACGGGCGCGTAGAGGCGATTGAGCGCCACGACCCCGCCCTTCGCCGCGACGCGCTGCACGAGGCGGAACGCCTTGCGCCGGCTCGCGACGAGGCCCACGTACCGGGGGCGCTGGCGCATGCAGAGCGCGAGCGCGGCCTCGTCGAGCGCGTGGTCGTGCGTCGCGATGAGCACCCAGTCGGCGTCGCCCAGCTCGACGCGGCGGAGCAGGCTCGCGGGGTCCTCGACCTCGAGGCGGCAGCCGGGGAAGCGCTCCTCGCGGTTCATGTCCTCGCGGTCGTCGACGACCACCACGTCGAACCCCACGGTGCGCGCGAGCGCCGCCGTGGGCTTCGCGACGTGGCCGGCCCCGACGAGCCAGAGGCGAGGGGCGGGATCGACGGGCTCCACGAACACCTCCATGCGTCCTCCGCAGCACATCCCGAGGTCGTATCCGAGGTCGTGATCGAGGGTCCGGGGCGCGCCCGAGCGCTGCGCCTCGCGGAGGGCCTCGACCACCGCGTGCTCGATCGCGCCGCCCCCCACCGTGCCGACGAGCGACCCGTCGGGCCGGAGCAGCATGCGCGCGCCGGCCTTCTGCGGCGTGGAGCCGGACGTGCGCACGACGGTCGCGAGCGCGCCCCGCTCACGGCCGTTCAGCACCTCCAGCAGGGCTTGCACCACTTCACGCACGGGCGGTCGCCTCTTCGCGTTTCGTATCCGGGAGCATACACGAACCCTCGCGCGGCCCGCGGTTTCGCCTGCGTTTCCGGTCGTCGCAGGCGCTCCTCGCGCACCGCGGCGCGCGCGCCGGGCGGCTCGCGCGGATATACTCGCGCCAGAGAGATGGACGCGACTCGCTTCGTGCTCAATGGCGAGACGGTAGAGGTCGGGCCCGTCGACCCCCACCTCACGCTGCTCCAGTGGCTGAGGAGCTCGGGGCGCACCGGCACGAAGGAGGGCTGCGCCGAGGGCGAGTGCGGCGCGTGCGCCGTGGCGTGCGTCTCGAAGGACGCGCGCGGGCGCACGCGGTTCGAGCCCGTGAACAGCTGCCTCGTGCCGGTCTGGACGCTCGCGGGGCGGGCGCTCTACACGGTCGAGGGGCTCGCGCGCGACGGCGAGCTGCACCCGGTGCAGCGCGCCATGGTGGAGCAAGGGGGCTCGCAGTGCGGGTACTGCACGCCGGGCTTCGTCGTGAGCCTCTTCTGCGAGTACTACCGGCCCGGGCGCACCGGCTACGACCCGGAGTCCATCGGCGGGAACCTCTGCCGCTGCACCGGGTACCGGCCCATCGCCGACGTGGCGCGCGCGCTCTCGCGCCCGCCCGCCGACGATCCGTGGCTCGCCGAGCTGCGCCGCCCGCCGCCGCAGCTCGGGCCGGTCGCGCAGCACGGATTCGAGCGGCCGGCCTCGATGTCGCGGCTGCTCGCGTGCCTCGCCGAGAACCCCGGCGCGGTGCTCCTCGGCGGCGGCACGGACCTCATGGTGTACGCCAACCAGCGGTACGCGCGCTGGCCGATGCTCGTCGCGCTCGACGCTGTGCCCGAGCTCCAGGTCTTCGCGGTCGAGCCCGACCAGATCACGATGGGCGCCGGCCTGGCGCTCTCCCACGTCGAGGAGCGCCTGCACGCCGAGCTGCCGGGAGAGGCCGCGGCGCTCGAGGCGCTGCTCCCGCTCTTCTCGTCGCGCCTCATCCGGAACCGCGCGACGCTCGGCGGCAACCTGGCCACCGCGTCGCCCATCGGCGACTCGCCGCCCGTGCTGCTCGCGCTCGAGGCCCGCGTGACGATCGCCAGCGCCGCAGGCGTCCGGCAGGTGTCCCTCGCCGACTTCTTCACCGCGTACCGCAAGACCGTGCTCGTTCCGGGCGAGGTCCTCGTGAGCGTGCACCTTCCGCGGCCCCTGCCGAAGGTGCAGCGCTTCTACAAGGCGAGCAAGCGGGTCTTCGACGACATCTCCACGGTCGCCGGCGCCTTCGGGCTCGACCTCGAGGAGGACGGTCGGGTCGCGCGGCTCCGCGTCGCGTACGGCGGCGTGGCGGCGACGCCGGTGCGCGCGCGGGCGCTCGAGGCGCGGGCGCAGGGCCTGCCGTGGACGGCCGAGATGGTCGCGGCGCTGCTCGATCTCGTCGGGCCGGCGGTGTCGCCGATGACCGACCACCGCGGGTCGACCGCGTACCGGCTCGCGGTCGCGCGCAACCTGCTCGAGCGCTTCTTCGTCGAGACGTCCGGAGGCGCGCCGTGAGCCAGCGCGATCCGCGGCCGCGGGTCGAGGCGCCGGGCCCCGTCGGGCGCGCGGTCAGCCACGAGTCCGCCGAGGACCACGTGACCGGGCAGGCCAAGTACGTCGACGACCTGTGGACCGCGCACGCCCACGTCGCCCACGCCTGGCCGGTGTGCGCGCCGCACACGCGGGCGCGCGTCGTCGCGATCGACGCGGCCCCGGCGCGGACGGCGCCCGGCGTCCTGTGCGTCCTCACCGCGGCGGACGTCCCCGGCGAGAACGACATCGGGCCGGCGCGGCACGACGAGCCGCTCTTCCCGTCGGAGGTCGCGTTCCACGGCCACGCCGTCGCGTGGGTCGTCGCCGCGACCGAGGACCAGGCGCGCCTGGGCGCGGCCGCCGTGAAGGTGGACTACGAGCCGCTCCCGGCCATCCACTCGATCGAGCAAGCGATTGAGGCCGGCAGCTTCCTCACGGACGTCGAGCGGATGCGGCGGGGCAAGCCGGAGGAGGCGATGCTCGCGTCGAAGCACCGCCTCGAGGGCGAGCTGAGGATCGGCGGGCAAGAGCACTTCTACCTCGAGACGCAGGCCGCGCTGGCGTGGGTCGACGAGGGCGGATTGGTCTTCGTGCAGTCGTCGACGCAGCACCCGTCGGAGACGCAGGAGGTCGTCGCGCGCGTGCTCGGCCGGCCGCGGCACGAGGTCGTCGTGCAGTGCCTGCGCATGGGCGGCGCCTTCGGGGGCAAGGAGGTGCAGGCGAACGCCTGGGCGGCGGTCGCGGCGCTCGCCGCGTCCAAGCTCGGGCGGCCCGTGCGCGTGCGCCTCACGCGCGCGCAGGACATGGCCCTCACGGGCAAGCGCCACCCGTTCCTCGCGCGCTTCCGCGCGGGCTTCGACGACGACGGCGTGCTGGGCGCGCTCAAGCTCGAGCTCTTCAGCGACGGCGGGTGGAGCCTCGACCTCAGCGCGCCCATCCTCGCGCGCGCCATGTTCCACGCCGACAACTGCTACCTCCTCCAGAACGTCGAGATCCTCGGGCGCGCCTGCCGCACGAGCCGCGTCTCGCACACGGCCTTCCGCGGCTTCGGCGGGCCGCAGGGCATGCTCGTCATCGAGGACGTCCTCGACCGGGTGGCGCGCCGGCTCGGCCTGCCGGCGCACGTCGTCCGCGAGCGGAACTTCTATCGCGCGGGCGACGAGACGCACTACGGCCAGGAGGTGCGGGACGCGGACCGCATCGGGCGCATCTGGGGCGAGCTGAAGGAGAGCAGCCGCTTCGCGGCGCGGCTCGCGGACGTCGCGGCGTTCAACGCGGCGAGCCCGCACGTGAAGCGCGGGCTCGCGATGACGCCGGTGAAGTTCGGCATCTCGTTCACGACCGCGTTCTTCAACCAGGCCGGCGCGCTGGTGCTCGTCTACAAGGACGGCACCGTCCAGGTGACCACGGCGGCACCGAGATGGGGCAGGGGCTGCACACGAAGATCCGGCAGATCGCCGCGGAGTCGCTCGGCGTCCCGCTCCGCGACGTCCGCGTGATGCCGACCCGCACGGACAAGGTGCCGAACACGTCGGCCACCGCGGCGTCGAGCGGCTCGGACCTGAACGGCGCGGCGGTGCGGGCGGCGTGCGAGACGCTGCGCGGGCGCCTGGCCGAGGTCGCGGCGCGCGCTCCGGGGGCGACGACCTTCGCCGACGTCGTGGCGCAGGCGTACCTCGAGCGCGTCTCGCTGTTCGCGACCGGGCACTACGCGACGCCGAACGTCCACTTCGATCGCGAGAAGGGGACGGGCAAGCCCTTCCACTACTACGCGTTCGGGGCGGCGGTCACCGAGGTGGAGGTCGAGCGCTGGACGGGGCAGTACCGCTTCCGGCGCGTCGACATCCTGCACGACGTGGGCGACTCGATCTCGCCGCTCGTCGACCGCGGGCAGATCGAGGGCGGCTTCCTCCAGGGGCTCGGCTGGCTCACGACCGAGGAGCTGGTCTGGTCGGAGGCGGGCGCCCTCATGACCGGGGGCGCGTCCACGTACAAGCTGCCGTCGCTGGGCGAGTGCCCGCCCGAGTTCCACGTCGACCTCTTGAAGCGCGCCCGCGAGCCGGGCGTCGTCTTCGGGAGCAAGGCGGTCGGCGAGCCGCCGCTGATGCTGGCGATCAGCGCGCGCGAGGCGCTGCGGGAGGCCGTCGCGGCGTTCGGGGCGGAGGGGGCGCGAGGCGTCGTCGAGCTCGCGAGCCCCGCGACGCCCGAGGCGGTCTACTGGGCGATCGAGGCCGTGCGGCCGTAGCGGGGTCTGCTCCCGGTCACTTGCGCGATCGGGGCCGCAGGCGCGAGACCTTCGGGGTCGCGCTCGCCTGCGGGTCCGTGGCCTCGGCGCGAGGCAGCGAGTCGATCGAGATGCTCGGCGGCGTCGCGACCGGAAGGGCCTCGACGTTCACGGTCATCGGCGCGGGCGGGCCCGGCGTGACCGCGGCCACGGGCTTCGGCGCGGGGGGCGCGGCGACCATCGCGGCCTGCGCCGCCGCGGCGGCGTCGGCCGGAGGGGAGAGCCAGTCGCGCAGGTCGTCACGGCGGACGATGAGCGCCAGGACGGCGATCGCCACACCCAGGCCGACCGCGATCCACGGCGCGTTCCGCGGCAGGACGACCGCCGCGAACGCCCGCGAGAGGGGCGCGGTCGTCGCCTTCGTCTCGGCCTCGCTGTCGTGGCGGCGGCGCCGAGGGACGCGCTGGCGCTTGAGCGACGCAGGCGGGGCCACGGTGCGCGCGTTGCGCGGGTCGGGCGCGCTCTTCGGCAACTGCGCGTGCTGCTGCTCGAGCTCGGCGAGGCGCGCCTCGCGCGTGCGGAGCGCCGGGCCCGCGAGGGCCTCGACCCACGCCGCGACCTCCGCGGCGCTCGCGAGGGCCGTCGCGGCCTGGAGGGCGCGCGCCATCTCCTGCGCGGTCGCGAAGCGCCGCTCGGCCGCGCGGTCGAGGGCGCGCATCACGACGTCGTCGATCGCGGCCGGCACGTCGGGCGCGTGCTGGCTGGGCGGCGAGACCTGCCCGAGGAGCACCTGGGCGGCGAGCTGCACGTCGCTCTCGCCCTTGAAGAGCCGGCGGCCGGTGACCGCCTCCCAGAGCACGACGCCCGCGGCGTAGAGGTCGGCGGCGCGCGTGACGGGCGCGCCGTTGATTTGCTCGGGCGCCATGTACCCGAACTTGCCCTTGATCTCGCCCGTGTTCGTCTGCTGCAGGCGGCCCACCGCCTTCGCGATGCCGAAGTCGACGATCCGCGCGACGCCGTCCTGGCCGACCATCACGTTCTGGGGGCTGACGTCGCGGTGCACGATGTGCAGGGACTCCCCGTGGTCGTCCGTCGCCTCGTGCGCCGCGTGCAGGCCGGCGAGGAGGCCGACGAGGATCGACGCGACGATCGGCAGCGGCAGCCGCTCCCCGCGCGGACGCAGCGTCGAGAGCAGCTTCCCGAGCGACTCGCCGTGCACGTACTCCATCACGAGGAGCACCTCGCGGTCGCTCGCGACCACGTCGAGCATCGGCGCCACGTTGGGGTGCCGGACGCGCGCGGCCACGCGGGCCTCGTCGAGGAACATGTTCACGAACTCGTGCTCGCGCGCGAGGTGCCCGTGCAGGCGCTTGATCGCGACGAACTGCCCGGGCCCGGCGTTCACGGCGCAGCCGAAGTGCACAGTGGCCATTCCACCGAACGCGATCTCGTCATAGATCGCGTATCGCCCGACGACGACGTTCGGACCTGTCTGGCCCATCGTACGAATGTACCGCGAACGAGCGCGTTCTTCAGCACTCGCTGTCGCTACGGGCGCCCCCGTCAGGGCCGCGCGGGCCTGTCGAGGTTTCCGATGTGGAGCCCGCACTCCCGTTTGGTGCTCTCTTCCCACCACCAGCGACCGGCGCGCTCGTGCTCTCCCGGCAAAACGGCGCGCGTGCAGGGCTCGCAGCCGATCGAGACGAACCCGCGCTCGTGGAGCGGGTTGTAGGGAATGCCCTCTTGCCGGATGTAAGCCCAGGTCTCCGCGGACGACCAGCGGGCGAGGGGGTTCAGCTTCACGAGGGTCCCCTCGCCTTTTTGGCCCGGGAAGGTTCGGTCTCGCTCGACGACGGCGATGTCGGCGCGGGTGGCCGGGCTCTGGTCGCGGCGCTGCCCGGTGGCCCACGCGTCGACGCCGGACAGGGCGCGCTTCAGCGGCGCGACCTTGCGGATGCCGCAGCACTCGCCGTGGCCGTCCTCGTAGAAGCTGAAGAGGCCCTTCTTCTTCACGAACGCCTCGAGGGGCGCGGCCTCGGGCGACATCAGGGCGATCTCGACGCCGTACTTCTTCCGGACCGTGTCGAGGAACCGGTAGGTCTGGGGGTGGAGGCGGCCCGTGTCGAGGCAGAAGACGGAGAACGGCAGCTTCAGCTCGCTCGCCATGTGCACGAGGACGACGTCCTCCGCGCCGCTGAACGCGAGGCTCAGCGAGGCGCCCCAGCGCTCCAGGCCCCAGCGGAGGATCTCCGACGGGTGGTGATCGGCGAGCTCCCGCGCGGCGGTCTCGAGGTCGCCGTCGGTCAAGGGGCCGCGGGCCGGGGCCTCCGCCTTCGACGCGTGGCTCTCCTTGAGCGCGCCGAGGAAGTGGAGGACGCTCTCGTAGACCTTCTCGGTCCCGTCGTCTCGGCGGACGATGAAGAACGGCGCGATCCCGACCTTGTACCGCGCGCCGAGGAGCATTCCGGGCGAGGAGGGATTGTTCTCGTCGGCCCAGACCACCTCGTCGATGCGGCCCCAGAAGCCGCGATTCTTGAGGAGGTCCTCCGCCTGACCGCACTTCCGGCATGGCTCGCCGCCGGCGAGCCGCTTCTTGACCATCGTGACGTGCATGGGGCTGGGACCTTCGATGCCCAGTTTAGCGCGAAGGGCGCTCGGTTTGCCCGTCGGGCCGGCGGGCGAACCGCCCGGCGTCCACGGGGTGGACGGGATCGTCCGAAGGCCAGGGCCAGCCGCCGAACCCCGTGCGCTGGTAGTCGCGGAGGGCCGCCTGGATCTGCTGGGGCTCGTTCATGACGAAGGGCCCGTACTGCACCACGGGCTGCCCGATGGGCCGGCCCTGGAGGAGCAGCACCTCGCACTCGCCGGGCCCGGCCTCGATGCGCGCGGCGACGTCGCTCCGGATCACGGCCGCCGCGTGCGCGTCGAACGCGCGCTCGCCGATGCGGAGCGAGGGGCCGCGGAAGAAGTAGAGGGCGCGCACGGTGCTCGGGCTCGCGGCGGGCGGCAGCGTGTAGACCGCGCCCGGGTCGAGGCGCACGGTGGCGATGGCGACGTCGGTGTCGGGGCGGGAGGCCCACGACCGGGGCGGCGGCGCGGGCGGGCGAGGCAGGCCGCTGTCGCCGAGCGAGCCCGCGACCAGCGTGAGATCGACCGCGCGGCCCGCGTCCTCGAAGCGCCGGTGCGGGATGTCGGGGCCCCAGAGCATGGCGAAGTGCGGGTCGACGAGCTTGTCTTCGGCGGGCAGGTTCAGCCAGATCTGGAAGAGCTCGACCGGGTTGGGCGCGCCGCGGTCGAGGAGCGGGAACATCTCGCAGTGCACGATGCCGCCGCCGGCCGTCAGCCACTGGACGTCGCCCTGCCCGAACCGGGCCGTGGCGCCGAGCGAGTCGGAGTGATCGATGAAGCCGCGGCGGACGAGCGTCACCGTCTCGAAGCCCCGGTGCGGGTGCTGCGGAAAGCCGGGCACCACGCGGCCGTGGTACATGCGCCAGCCGTCCTTGCCGGCGAAGTCTTGCCCCAGGTTGCGCCCGGTGAGCGAGGCGGCCGGACCCAGGCGCTCGTTGCCGGCGGGGTAGGCGTCGTCGTGGTGGACGCAGAAGAGGAAGGGATCGAGCGTCTGCCACGGGAAGCCCAGCGGCAGGGTTTCGAGGACGATTTCGGCCACGAAGCGCAATCTAACCACGCCACGCGCTCTGAGGAGGGGCCGACGAGGGGCGCGGAAGGGGCTCTCGCCTTGATTGAGCCCCGGCCCGCGCTATCGGTCCCTTCGTGGCCCTTCGCATCGACGTGATTTCGGACATGGTCTGCCCCTGGTGCTTCATCGGCACCCGCCGGCTCGAGCAGGCGCTCGCCTCCCTGGGCGATCTGGAAGCGCAGGTCGTGTACCGGCCCTTCCTGCTCGACCCGTCGGTGCCGCCCGGCGGCGTCGACCTTCGCGAGCGCCTCCGCAAGAAGTACCGGGCCGACCCCGACACGATGTTCGTGCGGGTGGAGGAGGCGGCGAGGGACACGGGCATCCCGCTCGACTTCTCGAAGGTGACCCGCATGGTGTCCACCGTCGCGGGCCACACCCTCATGAGGCACGCGCTCCCGAAGGGCACCCAGCGGGCCCTCGCCGACACCCTCTTCGAGGCCTACTTCCTCGAGGGCCGCGACATCGGCGACCCGAACACCCTGGCCGTCCTCGCCGAGGGGCACGGCTTCACCGCCGACGAGACCGCCCGCCTCTTGAGCGACGACGCCGAGCTCGCGCGCACCCGTGAAGAGGCGGGCGTCGCCGCGCGGAGCGGCGTCGAGGGCGTGCCGTTCTTCGTCTTCGGCGGGCGCGTCGGCGTCTCGGGCGCGCAGCCCCTCTCGGTCCTCCGCAGCGCGATCGAGAAGGCCACCCAGCCCACCGCGTGACGAGAAGAAAAGAAACAAGGAGGTTAGGAGGGAAAGGAGCCGAGAAAAGAAGAAAAAATTCTCTTCTCTCCGTCCGCTCGGGCCCCCTCCTTTCCCTCCTCCCCTCCCTGTGAATTCTCTTTTTTGGCCGCCTGTCAGTGGCTGACGATCTCGGTGCCGATGCCCTGATCGGTGAAGATCTCGAGGAGGACGGCGTGCTTGAGCCGTCCGTCGAGCATGTGGACCTTCTTCACGCCGCCCGCGAGCGCGTCGAGGCCGCACTGCACCTTGGGGATCATGCCGGAGTGGATGACGCCCGTCTCGATGAGCTCCTTCGCCTCGGGCGCCGTGAGCGAGCGGATCATCTCGCCCGTCGCGCTCCGCACGGCCTCGACGTCGGTGAGGAGGATCAGCTTCTCGGCGCGTAGCGCCTCGGCGACCTTGCCCGCCGCGGTGTCGGCGTTGATGTTGAGCGACTGGCCGTCGTGGTCGACGCCGATCGGCGAGATGACCGGGATGAAGCCGGAGCGAACGAGGTGATCGACGACGTCGGGGACGATCTCGATGACCTCGCCCACGCGGCCCGGGTCGACGAGCGTCTCGCCGCCCGGCTCGGACTTCGTGCGGACCGCGGGCATCTTGCGGGCGCGAATGAAGCCGTCGTCCTTGCCGGAGAGCCCCACCGCGCGGCCGCCCTGCTGGCAGATGAGGCCCACGATCTCCTGGTCGATCTGCCCCCCGAGGACCATCTCGACGACGTCCATCGTGGCCTCGTCGGTGATGCGGAGCCCCGAGACGAACGTGGAGCCCACCCCCATCTTCGCGAGGGTCGCGTTGATTTGCGGGCCGCCCCCGTGGACCACGACGATGTGGATGCCGACATACCGGAGCAGGCAGATGTCGCGGGCGAAGCTCGCCTTGAGCTCCGCGTCGATCATCGCGTGGCCGCCGTACTTCACGACGAACGTGCGGCCGTGGAACCGGCGGATGTAGGGGAGGGCCTCGTGGAGGACGGAGGCCTTCTCGATGACGTTTTGCACGCGCTCTCTTATCGCGGTGCCCGGGCCTTCGTCTACTACCTCAGGGACCGGGCCGCCGCCCGCGGTACGGCGTCTCGACGAGGGCGCCGGCGTCGTCGAGCGGCTGCAGCGCGAACTCGAAGAGCGACTGCCCGTCGCGCGTGGCCACCGCCGCGGCGAGCGCGCGGTTCAGCGCGTCGACCACCGCGGGCGCGGCGCGCACGGCCTCGAGGGCCGCCGGGTCGAGGGCCAGCGTGACGCGCAGGCCGTCCACCGGTCCGCGGCTCGCCTGCCACCGCGCGACCCCCGGTGCGACGTCGAGCCAGCCCCGGGACAGCGCGTCGCGCGCCCTCGGATTGGCCGGCGACCCGAGCGCGGCGAGGGCCGCGCGGCGGAGCGCCCCGCCCGTCCACGCGACGCCCTTCGCGCGCTCGGTCGCGCTCACGTCCGCGCCGGGGCTCGGCGCGGCGGGTCGCTGTCCGGTTCGTCGTCGCGCGGCGCCGCCTGGCCCGCCCGCACGCGCATCTTGCGCGCGTCGCCCTCGCCGCTCGCGAGCGCCGCCGCGACCCCCGCGGCCGCGTGGTGGACCTCGGAGTACGGCTTGGCGAGGTCGAAGATGACCTTGCTCGTGCCCTGCCCGGCGAGGTTCTGCAGCGCCTCGAGGCGTCGGAGCTCCATCGCGCCCGGCGACTCGGCGAGGATGCGCGCGGCCTCGGCGAAGTTCTTGGCGCTCTCGAGGTCGGCCTGGCTCTTGATGATGACGTACTGCCGATCGCGCTCGGCGATCGCCTTGCGGGCGATGACCTCCTGCATCTGCGGCGGGAGCTGGATGTCCTTGAGGGCGATGAGCTCGATGTGCAGGCCCCACTGCGAGACGAACTGCTCGACGGCGGCCCGCACCTTGGCGGCGATCTGCTCGCGGTGCGTGAGGAGCTCGTCGAGGCGCGTCTCGCCGGCCACGTCGCGGAGGACGACGCGCGCGCGGTCCCACACCGCGGTCTCGTAGTTCTCGACGTTGAGGATCGCCTTCTCGGGGTCGACGACCTTGTAATAGATGACCGCGTCGATCGACGCGGTGACGTTGTCCTGGGTGATGACCTGCTGGTACGGCAGGTCACGGTTCCGGATGCGCGTGTCGACGCGCATCAGCCGCTGGACGCCCGGCACCACCAGGACGATCCCCGGCTCGAGGCGACCCGAGAGCTTGCCGAGCGTGAAGCGGAGGGCCACCTCCCACTGGTTGATCTGCCGGACGGACCTCAGCAGCACGACCAGCGCGACGAGCGTCAGCGGGAAGGCGAGAGCGAAGGAGACCGGATCGAGCATGCCCCTAACGTACGTCGCCTACCGCGGTCGGCACGCCCGGCGCCGCTCGCCCCGTCGCGCACGCCCTCAGAACGTGCCGCGCAGCGTCGCGGTCTTACAGAGCGTGCGGACCGGGGCCGCGCTGCGTACGCAGGGCAGAGTCGCTTCCACGGCTCCGTGGACGGCCCACCTCGTCACTTCGGTGACCAGCGAGCCGCGCCGCTCGACCGCGTGCGACATCTCCGCCATGGCCGTCACGGTGACCGCGAGCTCGGCCGGAGCGGCGCCCGCCTCCCAGACGATGTCGGGATCGAGCGACGCGCTCTCCCGCCGGCCCCACGCCGACGCCTGCGCGTCGACGGCGGAGCCTTGCCGGTACGTGGTGCCCGGCCGCAGCGACGGCGCGTACACGACGGCCGAGAAGCCCACCGAGAGGCCGTCGGCGGTGCGCGCCGCACCGCTCACGCGGAGGTGCGTCGCGCTCTCGTCCACGCGCTTGTCGCTCGCGCCGCGCCCGTACTTCCAGGTGGTGGTCGCCTCGGCTCCGGAGCCCATCGTGGCGTCGACCGGGCCCGAGAGCGTCACCTCGGGCGGAGGGAGCGCCGCTGGGAGTGGAGCGAGCGGTCCGGCGTCGGCGCTCGCGTCGGCCGCGTCCGCGTCGTCGGCGCGGGCGCCCTCGTCTCCGTCGCCGGCGGCCACGGCCCGCGAGGGGCCGAACGTGGCCGCGAGCGCCGCGAACGCCAGCGCAGCGAGCGCGACGCGGGTGACGCGAAGGCCGGCGTTGCGCGTGAGTTCGGCGAGCACGGGAGCCGCGTACGCGTAACACGTGGCGCGGGCCGCGCTGCTAATCTTTTCCTCTTCAGGGGGAGGAACCTCATGGCCCGAAGAGGCAATCGGACGGCGACGTTGGCGCTGGGGGTGTGCGTGGCGGCGGGCGCCGCGTGCGGCGACAAGGCCGCGAAGAACAGCCCGGGGCTCACGACCGAGGACGGCGGGCCGGCCTTCATGTTCTCGGCCGACGCGTCGCTCTCGCCGGACGCGCTCGTGGGGTGCGCGGCCGACACCGAGCAGGCCAAGCAGCTTCCGCTCGACCTCTACTTCATGATTGACACGTCCGGCTCGATGGAGGACCTCGTGGCGCAACAGCGCTCGAAGTGGAGCGCCATCTCCGCGGCCATCGACGACTTCGTGAGCGACCCGGCGTCCGCGGGCATCGGCGTCGGGCTGCAGTACTTCCCGCTCGTGAAGTCGGGCGTGCCCGCGTCGTGCACGTCGAGCGCGGCCTGCGGGACCTCGGGCCCGTGCCTCCTCAGCGCGTGCGACCTCACGAACGGGAGCATCACGTCGGTCATCGCCTGCAACTCGAACGCCGACTGCCCGGCGGGCGTCGCGTGCAAGCCCGTGGGGACCTGCCAGTACGACGCGAACTACCTCTGCCCGACGCCCGGCACGTCGTGCAAGCAAGACGACAGCGGCTTCGATCTCGGGACGTGCCTGGAGCAGATGGCGTCGACCTGCGTGAACGGCGACAGCTGCGTCTCGGCGCAGTACGCGTCGCCCGCCGTCGCGATCGCGCCGCTGCCGGGCAACGCGAGCGCGCTCGCCGCGTCGCTCGCCTCGCACACCCCGGACGGCAACACGCCCACGGTCGCCGCGCTGGCGGGCGCGATCGACCTCGTGCAGGCGTTCGCGACGGCCAACCCCACGCACGCGTCGGTGGCGGTGCTCGCGACGGACGGCATCCCCGACGAGTGCACCTCGCAGACGACGATGACGGGCGCGGTCACCGAGGTGGCCGGGGTCGCGGCGTCGGGCCTCGCGGGGAGCCCGAGCGTGAAGACGTTCGCCATCGGCGTCTTCGCGCCGGTCGACGTCGCGTCGGGCACCGCGGCGATCGACCAGATTGCCGCGGCGGGCGGGACGTCGCAGGGCTTCGTCGTGAACACCTCGGGCGGCAACGTGGAGGCCGCGTTCGTCTCGGCGCTGAACTCCATTCGCACCGCGTCGCTCCCGTGCGCGTACGAGATTCCGCTGCCGGAGTCGGGGGTGCCCGACTACACGCGCGTGAACGTCGAGTACATCTCCGGCGCGGGCGCGACGACGACGCTCCCGTATGTCGCCAGCGCCTCGCGCTGCCCGGCCGACGGCGGCTGGTACTACGACCAGGATCCCACGAGCGGAGCCACGCCGTCGTCGATCCAGGTGTGCCCCACCACCTGCTCGACGGTCGCGGGCGACCCGAACGGACGCGTCGAAGTCGTCATCGGCTGCGTCACGATCGCGCGCTAGAGCAGGCCCGAGTTGTACTGGACCTGCTCGATGTAGAGCTTCGTCCCGATGTCGACGCTGGCGTCGCTCGCCAGCGCCGACAGGAGGGAGGCCGTGTCGGAGCCGCTCAGCACCATGTTGTCGTTGAGCCAGAGGGCGGCGTTCACGATGGCCGAGGCCTGCAAGCCGTAGTCGGGCACGCTCGCGTACCCGCGCACGAAGGCCTCGATGTTCGTGCCCTGGTACGAGGCGACGTTGAATGCGGCGAGCACGCCGGCGAGGTTGTAGTCGAGGACGGGCTGCGTCGCCTGGAGGGCGCCGAGGAGCGACGACTCGCCGTCTTGCTGGCCCTGCGCCATGGTCGTAGAGAGCAGCGCGACGGCGAAGCTCACCTCGTTGAACTGGACCTGCCCGTTGAGGGCGACCCACGCGTCGTTGACGCTCTGGAAGCGCTGCTGCCACGCCGACACGTCCGGGGGGCAGACGGCGAACGTCGCGCTCGAGTCGCTGCGGCAGTCGATCCACGTCTCGGCGTCGATGCACGGCGCGAGGCCCGCGCTCAGGGCGTCGGGCGAGGCGTAGTCGTTCACGGCGAGGCCCGCGTCGCAGGCGGCCCCGAGCACGCTGATGACGGTCGTGGTCGCGCCGTCGATCGTCGCGTTCGCGACGCGCGCGTTGCGCCAGACCAGGTCGTTCTGGGTGACGACGTCGGAGGTCGTCGGGGCGTTCACCGAGATCATGGCGGCCGGCAGGGGCTGCGCCATCGCCGCGACGAGCGCCGAGGACGCGGAGCCGATTGAGTACTCGTTCGCGCCCTGCCCGCTGAAGAGGTCCTCCGCGGTCGGGCCGCGGTGCATGAGGCCCACGATTTGCCCCGCGTCGTCGAGGAGGGGCGAGCCGCTGTTGCCCGGCAGGATGTACGCGTCCGTGTAGACCCACGTGCCGTCGGCGTCGACGACCTGGCCCTCGGACCACTTCTTCAGCGCGCCCTCGGGGTGGCCGACGACGTTCACGTGCATGCCCTGGAGGGCGTCCTGGTCGAGCGCGTCGATTGTCAGAAAGTTCGGGCTGTCGAGCTTCGCGCCCGACGGGCCGCCCGAGAAGACCTGCACGAGGGCCATGTCGAGCCCGATGTCGACCGCCTGCGGCACCACGTACACGGTCTGCGGCTGCTGCGGCGCCGAGCCGCGCTGGAACATGAACGTGAGCTGCGCGTAGCAGCCCTCGATCGGGCAGATGCCCACGCCCAGGACATGGTTGTTCGTGAGGAGCAGCCCGTCGGCCGAGATGAACGAGCCCGTCGCGTACTCGTCGGTCGTCCCGATGCGGACGACGGCGCGCGCCGCCGTCTGGATGGCGGATGGCGCGGACGTGACGTCCGAGAAGGAGGGGAGGGTGACGTGCGACCCGGAGCCGCTCGAGCACGCGGCGCACGCGAGCGCGCCCACCACGAGCGTCCACCGGCGAAAGGCGATCATCTTCGTGCGCAAGCCCCGGCGACCCCGCGCCACATTACCGCGGGCCCGGCCGCGAAGGCCAGCGTGTCAGCACTCGATGATGTTTACGGCGAGGCCGCCGCGCGAGGTCTCTTTGTACTTGGTGAGCATGTCGGCGCCGGTCATGCGCATCGTCTCGATGACCTTGTCGAGCGACACCTTGTGCGAGCCGTCGCCGGAGAGGGCGATGCGCGAGGCGTTGATTGCCTTCACCGCGCCCATCGCGTTTCGCTCGATGCACGGCACCTGCACGAGGCCCCCGACCGGGTCGCAGGTGAGGCCGAGGTTGTGCTCCATGCCGATCTCGGCGGCGTTCTCGACCTGCTCGGGGGTGCCGCCCATCGCCTCGGTGAGGCCCGCCGCGGCCATCGAGCAGGCGACGCCCACCTCGCCCTGGCAGCCGACTTCGGCCCCCGAGATCGACGCGTTCATCTTGTAGAGCAGGCCCACCGCGCCCGCCGCGAGGAGGAAGCGCGAGAGCCCGGCCTCGGCGGAAGGCCCCATCGGGCCGGGCGAGTGGGCGGCGGTGGGCCGCCGGCGTTCCGCCCGCCGGTCTCGAAGTGCGCGTAGTAGTGCATCACGGCGGGGATGATCCCGGCCGCGCCGTTCGTCGGCGCCGTCACGACGCGGCCGCCCGCCGCGTTCTCCTCGTTCACGGCCAGGGCCCAGAGGTTCACCCAGTCGAGCGCCAGGAGCGGGTCGCCGGCGCCCGCGCCGCTCGCGAGCCGCCGCCGGAGCGCCGGGGCGCGCCGCTTGACCTTGAGGCCCCCGGGGAGCACGCCCTCGTGCTCGCACCCGGCGCGAACGCACGCCTGCATGGCGCCCCAGATGCGGAGGAGGCGCGCTTGCACCTCGGGCTCCGAGCGCCAGGCGAGCTCGTTCTCGGCCATCACGGCGCTTATCGACATGCGCCGCCCCGCGCACTGCGCGAGGAGCTCGGCGCCGGTGGTGAACGGGTTCTCGACGCCCTCGGCGCGGATGCGCATGGGAGGGGCCTCGGAGCTCGTGGACTCGCCGATGACGAAGCCGCCGCCGACCGAGTAGTAGCGGCGCTCGAGGAGCTCGGCGCCCGAGGCGTCGTACGCCGCGAAGCGCATGCCGTTCGGGTGCTTGGGCAGCGAGCGAAGGCGGTGGAAGACGAGGTGCTCCGAGGGGCGGAGGGCGATCTCGTGGCGGCCGAGGAGGCGCACGGTCTCGCCGATGCGCACGGCCTCCATGCGGGCGGCCATGTCCTCGGGGACGATGGTCTCGGGCTCCTCGCCCTCGAGGCCCATGAGGACCGCGCGGTCGGTGCCGTGCCCCTTCCCCGTGGCGCCGAGCGAGCCGAAGAGCTCCACGGTGACGCGCGAGGTGAGCGCCACGTGGCCCTCGCGATCGAGCGCCATCGCAAAGCGCCGCGCCGCGCGCATCGGGCCCACCGTGTGGGAGCTCGATGGCCCGATGCCGATCGTGAAGAGGTCGAAGATGGAGATCGCCACGTCTCGCGAAAGCGTAGCACCCGGAGTACCTTGACCGGCGCCGTGCGCCTTCATCGCGATTCCGTGGGTTCATCCGGGCCTTCCCGCGTGGACGCCTCGTCGCTCCCGCCGGGGCCGCGCGAGGCGCTCTTCAACACCGCCTGGTTCCTCCGCGACCCGTACGGGTTCTTCGCGGGCATGGCGCGTCGCTACGGGGACCCGTTCACGCTCCCGACGCGCGGCGGCCCGCTGGTGATGACCGGGGACCCCGAGCTCGCGCGCGCGGTCTTCTCCGCCGATCCCGACACCCTCGAGCCCTTCAACGTGAAGCTCCTCGCGCCGTTCTTCGGCGAGCGGTCGGTCATCATGACGGGCGGCGAGCGGCACCGGCGCGACCGCAAGCTCCTCACGCCGCCGTTCCACGGCGCCCGCCTGCGCGCGTACGGTCGCGCCATCGTCGACGCGACGCGCACGCAGACGCAGGGGTGGCGCACCGGCTGGTCGGGGCCGGTGCAGCGCGACACCGAGCACATCTCGCTCGACGTCATCCTCCGCGCCGTGTTCGGCGTCGTGGAGGCGGGGCAGCGGCGACGCTGGTCCGAGGCGATTCGCGAGAACGTGCAGGCCTCGTCTCCGGCGATCATCTTCTTGCCGGGCCTCCGGCGCGAGTTTCTGGGGTTCGGACCGTGGGCGCGCTTCCGGCGCGCGCGGGCGGCGCTCGACGAGCTGGTGTTCGCGGAGCTCGCGGCGCGCCGGGCGCGTGGCGCGGAGAGCACGGAGACGGGCGAGGACATCCTCTCGCTGATCCTCGCGGCGCGCTACGACGACGGCGCGGCGATGTCGGACGAGGAGGTCCGTGATCAGCTCCTCACGCTGCTCGCCGCGGGCCACGAGACCACGGCCACGGCGCTGGCGTGGTCGCTGTACTGGATCCACCGCGACCCGAAGCTCCTCGACGACCTCCGGGCGGAGCTCCGCGCGCTCGGACGCGACCCGGAGCCCGACGCGGTCGCGGCGCTGCCGCTGCTCGACGCCACGTGCGCCGAGACGCTGCGCCTTCACCCCATCGTGGCAGACGTCGCCCGGCGCCTGCGGGCGCCCCTGCCGTTCGGCCGCTGGACCTTGCCGGCGCGCGCGGGGGTCGGGGTCGTCACCGCGCTGCTGCACAACAACCCGGCGATCTACCCGCGCCCGGAGGTCTTCGACCCGCAGCGGTTCCTGAACGCGAAGCCCTCGCCCTTCGCGTACACGCCGTTCGGTGGCGGGTCGCGGCGGTGCCTCGGCGCGGCGTTCGCGCTCTACGAGATGAAGCTCGTCCTCGCGACGCTGCTCTCCGACTTCGAGCTCCAGCTCCTCGAGACGCGCGTCCGCCCCTCGCGCCAAAACGTGACGATGGGCCCCCGGGGCGGCATCCGCATGCGCGTCCGCCGCCGCTCCTGAGCGCTCACTTGAGGACCTCGACCAGCCGGCCCTCGGTGAACTCGGCGCTCGCGAGGCGGGCGATGCGCTCGTCGCCCTTCAGGCCGGTGGAGATCTCCATGTTCGTCCCGGTGTCGCGCTCGACGACGACCGGGACGAGGTGGATCTTCGACTCCTCGTCCACCGTGGCGACGTGCAGGCCGCTCGCGTCGCTCATGATCGCCGTGGCGGGCACGACGAAGACGCGGTGCGGCACCGGCAGGGTGAGCGCGACCTCCGCGTACATCCCGGGGATGAGCGTGCCGTCGGGGTTCGGGATGCGCACCTCGGTGTTCATCGTGCGCGTCGCCTCTTCGAGCTCGCCGGCCGCGCGTGACACCTTGCCCTTGAAGGGCCGGCCCGGGTACTCGCGCACCGTGACCGTCGCGGGGACGTCGGCGTGGACGCCGGGCGCCACGTCCTGCGGCACCTGCACGAAGACGCGCGCCGGGTCGGTCGCCGCGATCCGGTAGAGCGGCTGCCCGTTGCCCGCGGTGACGAGCGCCCCGACCTCGACCCAGCGGCGCGTGACCGTGCCCGCGAACGGCGCGGTCACCCGCGCGAAGGCCTTGAGCTGCGTCAGGCGGCGGATGTTCGCCTCCTGCGCCGAGATTGTCGCCTCGGCCACCGTGACGTTCGCCTCGTCGACGCGGGCCTGCGCCTGGTGCTGGTCGAGGTCGGCCTGCGACGCGACGCCCACCGGCGTGAGCTGCTGGTAGCGCGCGAGGTTCGCGGCCGAGAGCTCCCGGTTCGCCTTCGAGCGGGCGAGCGTGGGCTTGGCCTGCTCGAGCTGCGCGCGCGCCTGCTCGAGCTCCTGGTCGAGCTCGGGCGTCTCGATCTCGCAGAGGAGCTGGCCCTCGGTGACCTTGTCGCCGATGTCGACGTTCCAGCGGCGCACGAACCCGCTCGCGCGGGCGTAGAGCACCGTCTCCTCCAGCGCCTGCACGCTGCCGGGGAGGACGACGCCGCGGTCGCTCGAGCCGATGGTCGGCGAGACGACCTGGACGCGGAGCGTCTGCTGGGACGTCATGACCGCGGCCTCGTCGAGCTCGGCGCGCGCGCGACGGTGCGGCAGGTAGCCCACCGCGAACGCCGCGCCCAGGAGGACCGCCCCGCCGACGATCGCCGCCACGGCGCCGCCGCGCGACACCGTCGCGGGCGGGGGCAGATCGAACCCGAGCTCGTGGCCCGGGGCGATGGGGGGAGACTGTTCGCTGGAATCGCCGGGAGGGGGGGTCATGCTTCTTCCTCGAGAAGGGCATCCATGGGCTGGGGGGGCTTGCGGCGCAGCAAGCTGTACATCACGGGCACGAAGAACAGGGTCGTCATCGTCGCGAGCAGCAGCCCGCCGATGACCGCGCGCCCGAGCGGCGCGTTCTGCTCGCCGCCCTCGCCGAGGCCCAGCGACATCGGCAGCATGCCGAGCACCATCGCGAGGGCCGTCATCATGACCGGCCGGAGGCGCGTCATCCCGGCGGCGAGGGCCGCGTGGCGCGCGTCGCGCCCCACCTTGCGCTGGTCGTTCGCGAACGTCACGACCAGGATGCTGTTCGCCGTCGCCACGCCCACGCACATGATCGCGCCCATGAGGGCCGGCACGCTCAGCGTCGTCCGCGAGAGGAAGAGCATCCACGCGATGCCCGCGATCGCGCCCGGGAGCGCCGTCAGGATGACGAGCGGGTCGAGCCACGACTGGAAGTTCACGACCATGAGCAGGTAGACGAGCGCGACCGCGAAGATGAGGCCGTAGCCGAGGCCCTTGAACGACGCGGCCATGCTCTCGGCCTGGCCCTTGATCTTCGCCGTGGTGCCGCGCGGGAAGCTCGGCTTGAGCTCGGTCACGACCTTCTCCACCGCCGTCGCCACCGACCCGAGGTCGCTGCCGTCGACGCCCGCCTGCACGTCGTACGTGCGCGCCACGTTGTAGTGGGTGATGTTGACGGGCCCCTCGGTGCGCGACACCGTCGCGAAGTTCGAGAGGAGCTGCGGCGTGTTGCCGCCCGTGGCGATCGGCGTGGTGGCGAGCGCGTCGATGCTGTCGACCTCGCGCTGCGGCGTCTGCACGGCCACGAGGTACTGGATGCCTCGCTTGTCGAGCCAGTAGCTGGGCGACACCACCGCGCCCGAAGCGAGTGAGACGAGGAGGTCGTTCGAGACGTCGCGCGCGGTGAGCCCCTGCTGGGCGGCCATCGTGCGGTCGACGTCGATGCGGATCTCCGGCTGGGCGAGCACCTGGGCGATGTGCACGTCGGCCGCGCCCGGGATCTTCCGGACGCGAGCGGCGATCTGCCGGGCGACGGCCGCCGTGGCCGCCTCGCCGCCGATCGCGCCGACGAGCTGCACGTCGATGGGGGCGGGGAGACCGAAGTTCAAGACCTGGGTCGAGATGTCCGGCGCGAGGAAGAAGAAGGTCTGCTCCGGGAACACCTGCGGGAGCCTCTGCCGCAGCTTGCGCATGTAGCCGGCGGTCGGGCGGTGGCCTTCCTTCAGCGCGATCGAGATCTCCCCGTCGGCCGGCGAGATGAGCGCCCCCTCGCTCAGCGACAGGTTGATGCCGCTGTACGGGATGCCGATGTTGTCCAGCATCGTCTGGGTCTCTTCGCGCGGGATGACCGTGCGGATCGTGTCCTCGATCTGCGCGAACTTGCGCTCGGTCTCCTCGATGCGGGTGCCGGGGACGCCGCGGACGTGCAGCTTGATGAGGCCCGCGTCGACCGTGGGGAAGAAGTCTTGCCCCACGAGCGGGAAGAGCACCACGAGCGTGCCGGTCACGAAGACGCTGAAGCCCACGACGACGATCGCCGGCCGCGAGAGCGCCCAGGCGAGCCACCCGCCGTAGAACATGCGCAGGCGGTCGAAGCTGCGCTCGAACGCGGCGATGAACCGGCCGGCCAGCGACGGTGGCTTGCCGCCCGGGCCGTGCGCGTGGTGCTCCTCGTGCTTGAGGAGGAAGCGCATCATCGTGGGAACGAGTGTGCGCGAGAGGAAGTACGACGTGAGCATCGCGAAGACGACCGCGAGCGCGAGCGGCACGAAGAGGGACTTCGCCGCGCCGGCGATGAACGCGACCGGCACGAACACGATGCAGATGCAGAGGGTCGAGACGAAGGCGGGCGTCGCGATCTCCGCGGCGCCGTCGAGGATGGCGCGGATGATCGGCTTGTGCTGCGCCATGTTGCGGTGCACGTTCTCGATCTCGACCGTCGCGTCGTCGACGAGAATGCCGACCGCCAGCGACATGCCGCCGAGGGTCATGACGTTCAGCGTGTAGCCCATCCACGACAGGAAGATGATCGAGACGAGGATCGACAGCGGGATCGACACGATGACGATCACCGTGCTCCGCCAGCTCCCGAGGAAGACGAGCAGCATGATGGCCGTCAGGCCCGCCGCGATGGTCGCCTCCTTCACGACGCCCTCGACCGCCGCGCGGACGAAGATCGACTGATCGAAGAGCGGCGTGACGACGAGCTCCTTCGGGAGCCTCGAGAGCGTGGTCGGCAGCATCTGCCGGATGCGGGCCACGACGTCCAGCGTGCTCGCGCTCCCCAGCTTGAGGACCGACATGAGCACGGACTTCTTGCCCTCGACGTGGACGATGTTCGTCTGCGGGGTCGAGCCGTCGCGGACGTTGGCGACGTCGCGGATGAAGACCGTGGTGCCCCGGACCACCTTGACGGGAATCGCGGCGATCTGCTCGAGGAGCTCCGGGCTCGAGTTGAGGACGATCGGGTACTCGTCGACGCCGATCTTCGCCGTGCCCGTCGGCGCGATGACGTTCCCGTTCGCCAGCGCCTCGTTCACGTCGCGCGGCGAGAGGCCCCACGCGTAGAGGCGCTGCGGGTCGATGTCGATCATCATCTGGCGCTGCTTCCCGCCGTACGGGTAAGGGAGCTGCGCGCCCCGGATCGTCGCGATGTCGGACCGGATGAAGTTGACGCCGTAGTCGAAGAGCTGCTGCTCGCTGAGCGAGTCGCTCGACAGCGCGAGCTGCAAGATGGGGACGCTGGACGCGCTGTACCGGATGATGAACGGCGGCGTCGAGCCCGGCGGCATCTGCCGGACCGAGGTCTGCGCCATGGCCGTCACCTGCGCCGTGGCGGCCTCGATCTTCGCGCCGGGCTGAAAGAAGATCTTGGTGACCGAGATGCCCGTGAGGGTCTGGCTCTCGATGTGCTCGATGTCGTTGACGGCGACGGTCAGGTAGCGCTCGAAGTTGTTCGCGATGCGCTTCTCCATGTCCTCGGGTTGGAGGCCGGAGTAGTTCCAGATGACCGAGATGACCGGGATGTCGATGTCCGGAAAGATGTCCGTCGGCATCCGGGCGATCGTCAGCGAGCCGAGCGCCATGATCAGCATGGCCATGACGACGAACGTGTACGGGCGCCGCAGCGCCATTCGGACGAGCCACATCATGGTCGAAACACCTACTGCCCGCGGCACCCTAGCATCGGGGGGAAACCCCCCGCGCATCGCGCGGACGAACCGTGAGGGGAAGCCTACGAACCGCCGCCTGGTCCTCTGGTCCCTTCGGGCCGACGGAGCCCCTGCGCCGCATTGGATGCTCGCGTGGCGGGGAGCGTGTCGTGCGAGGGTCGCGTGCTACGTTGCCGCCCCCATGACCAGCCCCGACGACCTCGTCACCGTCGCGTCTTTTCCCGACGTCCCCGAGGCCCAGCTCGCGAGAGAGCGGCTGGAGCTCGAGGGCATCCAGGCGTTCGTCGCCGACGCCCTCACCGCGGGCGTCATGCCCTACCTCACCGGGTCGACGGGCGGCGTGCGTCTTCAGGTCGGCGCCAAGGACGCCGAGCGCGCCCGCGAAGTCCTCGGCACCTCGCCCTAGTTTCTACCTCACGAGCGCGGCGTGACCGCCGGCCGAGGGCCGCTGCGGCTGGCCGACGAGCCGCCTTCGAGCGGGTCGAGCAGGGCGCGCGCGCCCGCGTGCTCCGGGTCGAGGCCGATCGCGCGGGTGGCCAGGCGGCGGGCCTTGGCGCGGTCGCCCTTGGCGTGGCCGATGAGCGCGAGCCGGTAGAAGGCGTTCGCCTGGAGCGCGACGTCGGAGCCCGGCGGGGGAGGCACGGGCGTCTCGCGGTGCGGCGTCGACGGGAGCCCCGAGAGGGCGCGCTCGGCGGTGCGGTCGTCGTCCACGTCGATCGCGACCAGCCCGAGCAGGAGGGACAGGTCCGGGTTGCGCCAGTCGACGCTGAAGCCGGCCTTGAGGGCCTCGTAGGCCTCGACGATCTCGTCGACGGCGAGGTGCGATTGCGCCGCCTCGAGGTGCAGCCGCGCGAGGAAGGGCGTGCGGCGCCCCTTGGCCCGCCCGACGGCCCGCTCGATCTCCGCGACCGCCGCGTGAGGGTTGCCGGCCTGCCGCTGGGCGGTGGCCCAGACGAGCAGGGCCTCGTGGCTCTCGGGATCGGCGGCGCGCGCGAGGTCGGCGACGCGGAGGGCCGCGGCCGCGTCCCCGCCGTCGAGCAGCAGCGTCGCCGCCCGCGCGAGGAGCCGCGCCCGCTCGTCGGGTACCTGGTGCTTCTCCGCGTGGAACACGAGGAGGTGAGCGAGCCGCGCGACGTCGCCCGTCAGCTCGCACACGCGCTCGAGGCGCTGCATCACGGCGTGGCTGTCGGGCGCGGACGCGAGGGCCCGCTCGAGCGCATCCCGCGCGACGCCCGGATTGCCCGCCCGCTCGGCCGCGTCGGCCATGGCGAGCGCGGCGCGCTCGAGCCTCGCCGGGTCCTGCGCGCCGGCCGCGCCGGCGAGCCGCCCGTACACGCCGATCGCGGCCGCCCATCCCTCCGGGGTCTCGGCCGCCTGGTGGAGCGCGCCGAGCCGCTCGAGCGCGTCGGGCTGATTGGGGCGGCGCGCGAGCACGCGGTCGAGCTCGCGGCGGGCGTCGGCGTCGCGCCCGGCCGCGACGAGCACGTCGACGACGCGGATCGCGGCCGCGTCGGCCTCGGCGGGGATCGCGCCGCTCGCGTGCCGCTCGAGGGCCCGCTCGTGCAGGGCGAGCAGGGCGCCGACGTGCCGCTCGTCGGCGCGGGCGGCCACCTCGAGATCGAGGAGGGCCCCGGCCTCGTCGCCTAGGCGCTCGCGCGCCTCGGAGCGCAGCAGGCGCAGGTCGAGGGCGTTCGGCTTCGCGTCGATGACCGGGTCGAGGACGCGCAGCGTGGCGGTCGGGTCGCCGACGTCGCGGTAGGCGTCGACGAGCCGGTGGAACAGCGCCGTGTTGCTCGGGTCCGCCGCGAAGCCGAGCTCCAGCGCGCGCCGCGCCCCCGCGGCGTCGCCGGCCCGGTCGCGGAGATCGAGGAGGCGCTGCGCGAGCGACCCCGGATCGCCCGCGCCCGCGGCGAGCATGCGCTCCAGCCCGTCGGCGACGCGGTCGCTGCCCAGCGCGGCGAGCCGGTCGATCACGTCGCCGAGCGCCTCCGCGGGCAGCCGGTCGATCACCGCCTCGTACGCGGACGCGGCGTCGCGCCCGCGCCCCGCGCGATCGAGCGCCCGCGCCCGGCGCCACGCCATCTGGACGGCCTGCGCCGAGAGTCCGCCCTCGCGCTGCGCTTCGTCGCGGAGCGACCGCTCGAGGACGGCCGCGAGCTCCTCGTCGCGCCCGAGGCGCTCGAGCCCGTCGGCCAGCGCCGCGGCGGCCTCGGGCTGGTGGGCGTCGTCCTCCAGCGCGCTCGAGAGCAAGGCGAGCGCCTCCTCGACGCGCGTCGGGTCGGCGAGGAGCATCCCGGCCAGCTCGATGCGCAGGCGGTTCCGCTGCGGGCCCCGCGAGAGCGCGGGGATCGCGCTGGCGAGGAGCTGCGCGCGGCGCCTGAGGAGCGCGGCCTTCGCGGCGTCGTCCCCGAGCGCGCCGTGCGTCTCGGCGAGGGCCGCCCAGGCCGCGCCGTCGGTGAGGCCCTCGTGCTCGAGCTCGCGCGAGAGGCGGCCGGCGTGGTGCGCGATGCGCGCGGCGAGCTCGGGCGCGCGCCCGAGCTGCTCGGTCCAGAGCCCCGCCAGGTCGCGGAGGGCGGCGGCGCGCGCGGCGAGCGTCGCCCCGCGCTCGATCCGCCGCTCGGCGGCGCGGGCCAGCAGCGCGTGCCGCCCGCGGCGGGCCAGCGGCTCTTCGAACGGCTTCGGGTCGACGCCGGTCTCGAGCGCGGCGTCGACCGCCGACTCGACGAGGTCCGCGGCGCGCGCGAGGTCGTTCTTGCGCGCGGCGATCTCGCTCAGCTCGACGAACACCTCCGCGCGGTGCGGCGGCGCGCCGCCGGCGGCGTCACCCTCGTCCATGACGCGATGAAGCGCGAGGAGCAGCGCGCGGTACGTGCTCTCGGCGAGATCGAGCTGGTCGGCCGTGGCGGCCACCTGCCCGAGGTCGTAGAGGATGCCCGCGTGCGCGGGGTGCATCTCGGCGGCGAGGCGCAGCTCGGCGAGCGCGTCGGCGGTGCGGCCGGCGCGGGCGAGCGCCCGCGCGACGCGGCGGTGGACGAGTGCGCGCTCCTTGGAGCGCTGCCCGCGGTGGAGCGCGATCTGGTCGCGGAGGACGGCCGCGGCCCGGTCCCAGCGCCCCACCGACTCGAAGACCTCGGCGAGCGCGAGGCGCAGCGAGGCGTCTTGCGGGTACCACGAGACCGCGAGCTCGAGCAGCGCCGCGGCCTCGTCGGGCTCGTCGAGCTCGCGCCAGTGCAGGTCGGAGGCCTCGCGCAGCCACGCGAGCCGCCGCTCGGGGTGGCCGGGGCGGCGCGCCTGCGCGGCGAGCAGCCTGGCGAGCGGGCGCCAGGCCGCGTCTTCGCGGTAGAGCGCGAGCAGCCGCTCGGCGACCGCTTCGACCCGCGCCCCATCGTTCTTGTGCGATGCCGTCGCATCGTTCTTGTGCGATGCCGTCGCATCGTTCTTGTGCGATGCCGTCGCATCGTTCTTGTGCGATGCCGTCGCATCGACTTCCAGGGCCGCCTCGAGGCGGGACCGCGCGCGATCGCGGTCGCCCAGCGCGACGTACGCGTCCGCGAGCTCCAGCGCTCTACGCGCCCGTCCCTCGGGCGT
Source organism: uncultured delta proteobacterium (assembly GCA_963797395.1). Taxonomy (GTDB): domain Bacteria; phylum Myxococcota_A; class Polyangia; order Polyangiales; family Polyangiaceae; genus Palsa-1150. Next base: position 115,574 of record CAWCPA010000001.1, on the reverse strand, counting down.
CGTGCGCGCGAAGAGCCACTCGAGCGCCTCGGCGGCGGCGGGCCACGCGCCGCGCTCGGTGTGGAGTCTCGCGAGCGCCTCGAACGCCGGCTGCGATCCGAGCGCGCCGGCGCGCTCGTAGGCGGCGAGCGCCTTGTCGACCTCGCCGAGCTTCTCCCAGAGGCGCGCCGCGCGCTCGGCGCAGCCTCGCTCCTCCTCCAGCCGCCCCGCGCGCGCGTGCACCTCGGCCTGCGCTTCCCAGAGCGACGCGAGGCGCGCGAGCTCCCCGGCCTGCTCGAGCAGCGCGGCGAAGCGCGGCAGCGACGTCGCCGCCGCCTCGTCGCTGCCGTCCTCCGCGAAGAGATCGGCAAACTGCTGGATCGCCCGCGCTGCGTCCCCGACGTGGTCGGCGCACACGACGGCCGCCTGGCGCGCGAGCTCCCGCCGCCGCGGCCGATCGAACGGCAAGCGCACGGCGCGCGTGAGGAGCGAGAGCGCCCCTTCGCCCTTCTTGTGGCGGAGGAGCAGGTCGGTCAGCAAGCGGATCGCCTGCCACGCGCCCTCGGCCGCGTCCTCGCGCGTCGCGGGCGCCGGCTGCTTCCACGCCACGAGCGCGCGCTGGAGGAGCGCCTCGAACGCGACCTTGGCGAGCACCGCATCGTTCTTCACGTCGGCCTCGACCTTCGATACGGTCGGCGCGAACACGCCGCCGCCCGCGCGCTCGGCCGCCGCGAGGCGGAGCCCCACGAGGTCCTTCACGCAGGCCGCGCGCCTCTCGTCGTCGCCCGCGAGCGCGAGCTCCCGCTCGGCCATCCGGACCACGTCGTCGACGCGGACCGCCGCCTCGTAGTGCGGTCGCAGGACGGCGATCGCGCGCCTTTGCGCGGACCCGAGCTCGCCGGTCGGGTTCGCCGCGGCGGGGGCCGTGGCGATGCGCTCGAGCAGGTCGACGACGTCGTCGAGGGGCGCCCCGTCCGCGAGCATGCGCTCGGCGACGAGCATCGCCTCGCCCGCGTTGCCGAGATCCATCCACAGGGACGTCAGCCTCCGGAGCACCTCGCGCCGGTGGAACACGCTCCCGCCCCCGGAGCTGCGCGCCAGCCGCTCGCCGAGCAGCTCGATCAGGGCGCTCGTGTGCCCGAGCTTCTCGTAGAGGCGCTCGAGCGCCGCGTCGACCGCGGCGTTGTCCGGCCGCATCGCGTGGATCGACTCGAGGTACAGGACCGCCCGCTCGGGCTGGCCGGCGAGGTCCTTCGCGGCGAACGCGGCCTCGTCGAGCAGCGCGGCGCGCTCGGCGTCGGCGTCGCGCGAATCGGAGGTCGCGGCGATCGCGCGGTCGTAGACGCGAAAGAGCTCGTCCCAGCGCGCCTGCGCGCCGAGCATCAGCTTCACGCGGTCGAGGGCCCACCGCGCGAGCGGGCGCGCCTCGAGCATCTTCTGGAGCGCCTCGACGAGCAGCGGCGAGGCCGCGCCGAACTCGTCCTCGAAGGCGAGCATGCGCCGCGCGAGCCGCTCGGCGAGGTCGGGGTCGATCGCCGCCTCGGCCAGCACGCGGTGGTAGGCGCGCGAGAGCCCCTCGGCGAGCCCGTGCGAGCGCGCGATCGTCTCCGCGGTCTCCCAAAGCGCCAGGTCGCCCGGGAACTCGAGCACGCCCTCGGCCGCGGCCTGCAGCGCCGCGGCGGGATCCTCCTCGAGGGCGACGCGCCGGTCGTACCAGCGCCGGCGCGCCTCGGGCATCGCCGCGGTCTCGCGCCGCGCCTTCGACAGGAACGCGTACGTGCGGAGCTGCGTAGCCCGGTCGGCCGTCTCGACCAGCTTCTCGAGCCGCTCGACGACGTGCGCCCGCGCGCCCGCGTCGGCGAGCGTGCGGCGGAGCAGCGGCTCGACCTCGGGCACCGGCGGCTGCGCCTCGAAGAGGGGCACCAGGGCCGCCGCGGCCTCGGCGGGGCGATCCATCTCCTCGAGGAGGAGCCGCGCCATGCGCACCGCCACGGCGCGCCGCTCCGTCTCGGGGCCGGCGTCGCGCATCGAGCGGAGCACGTCGAGCCCGCCCTCGACGTCGCCCGCGTGCATCTTGAGGCGGTAGAGGGCCTCGATGGCCTCGCGCCGGCCCGGCTCGAGCGCCGCGAGCCGCTGGTACACCACCATCGCGGCGTCGGCCTCGCCGAACTCGTCCTCCGCGCGCGCCCACTCGAGGAGCACCTCCGCGCGCGAGGGCTCGCCCGGCTTCGGCCCCCGGTCCGCGCGCCAGCGGAACAGCCAGCGCCGCTCTTCGTGGCGCTCGATCGCGCTGCCGTGGGCCGCGACGAACGCCTCGAAGGCGCGCACGTCCTCGTCGTCGCCGTGCGCCTCGACGAGCTGGCGGTACGCGAGCGACGCCTGCGCCTGCGACCCGCCGTCGGCCGCGAGCACGCGCGCGCGCACCCGGGCGAGCTCGCGCGCCCAATCGGCGGGCGCGAGCCCCGTCGCCACCTCGAGCAGCGCCGCGAACTCGCGCGTCGCGCCGCTGTCCGTCGCGCTCTTCTCGAGGTCGAGCAGGCGGCGGATGCCGTCGGCCCGCGTGGCCTCGTCCTCGGAGCGCAGCAGGCCCCCGAGCACGTCGGGCAGCTTGGACCAGTCGTCGTGCGCCTCGGCGAGGCGAATCTCCTTCAGGCGCTGCTCGGCGCGCCCTCGCGCGTCGGCCGGCGCGGACTGGGCGATGAGCTCGAGCACGGCCCGATCGAGGTCCGGCTGCGCGAGCAGGTGCTCGGCGGCCTCGCGGTCCGTCGGGTCCTCCGCGAGGACCTGCTGCCACTGGCGGGCCGCCCCTCGCCCGTCGCCGGCGGTCGCGCGGAGGGTGGCCGCCTTGCGGAGGAGCGGCACGCGCCGCTCGCGGTCCGTCGTGTGCTTGAGGGCGGTCTCGTAGCGGGTGATCCGCGCGACCAGCGGCTCGGTGTCGCCGAGCCAGCTCTCGAACGCGGCGAGCCACTCGGGCCGCGCGGGATTGACGTCGAACGCGACGCGCGCGAGCGCCAGGGCGCGCGCGGGCTCCCGCGTGTGGTGCGCCGCCAGCCACGGCACGAGCTCCGCGGGGGAGCCGGCGAGCGCGCGGGCGACGACCTCCCAGCGCTCGTCGTCGAGCGCCGGCGCGCCGGCGAGCGTGAGCAGCCGGAGCGCGGCGTCGCGGCGCGCGGTGGGCTCGGGGTCGGCGGCGGCGATGAGCGCCAGCGCGGGGAACACGACCTCCGGATCCTGCGGCTCGACCTCGAGAATCGAGCACGCGCCGCGCGGCGGCGAGGCCCGAGGGGCCGTTCGCGCCGGCCAGGACCGCCTGCATGAACGCGCTGCGCGCCCGGGGCAGCTCGGCCTCGCGCATGTACAGGGAGGCCGCGTCGAACCAGATCCGCTCCCGGACGTCGGGCTCGTTCGCGCCCGCGGCCCGCGCGAGGGCGTTCGCGGCGCGGAGCACGTCGCCCTCGCTCTCCGCGATCTTCATGTAGTGGGCGCGCAGGTCGTCGTCGCCCGGGTCGCGGAGGACGAGCGACTCGAAGCGCTCGACCAGGCTCTCGACCGGCTCGGGCTCGGCGGCCGGCTTGGGCGTGAGGTCGAAGGCGTCTTCTTCGCTGGGAGGTGCGGACGGGATGGGCGCTCGGTCGTCGGACGCGGCGCTCACGCCGCGCCCCCGCCGTCGGACGTCTTCGCCGCGTCGCCCTCGCCTTCGACGAGGAGGATGTAGGCCACGCGCGTCCCCGGGGGGGCAGCCTCCCCTTCGCGCAGCGGGCGCGCGAGGAGGAGGTTGGGATCGCGGACGGAGAGCTTCACGGCCACGCGGAACCGCGTCTCCGCGAGCGCGCCCGGCCCCTGGGGGTGCACCGGGGCGGGCGGCGCCATCGAGGGCGCGGGCGCGTACGACGGCCCGGGGGCGGGCGGGTACGACGGCGCCGCGGGCACGTAAGACGGCGCCTGCGCGGGCGCGTAGGATTGCGCGGGGACGGGCCGCGCCGACTGGAGCGGCGGGGGAGGCGGCGGCTTGGACGTGGCCGGGCGCTGGGGGGGCGGCGGCGGCTTCGCGGAGTTCATGATGTGTTTTCCTCCCGAATCGCGACCCACGCGACTGGAGCTCAGATTAAAGGGAGCTCAGGAGGGATCAAGGGGGTACGTCGCCATTGCAACCTTGCTTTCCGGCTGAATTCGCAAGGTTGCCGGCTCTTCCCTTGTCTCGGCCCGTCTTGCCCTTGTTCTGGCGCCTCACTTCGGGGGCGGGGGCGGTGGCGGCGTGGGCCGGGTGCACCGGCCGTTCAGACAGGAGTAACCGCTCGTGGCGCCGCAGCAATTCGACGTCTGGGTGCACGCCTCGTTCTCCTGCGAGCACGACCCGGTGGGCGGCAACGAGCAGACCAGCCCGGTCCCGCCGTCGTCGCCCGGCCGGCAGAAGCCCTGGCAGCACTGCTCGCCGCTCGTGCACGACGAACCGAGGCCGCGGCAGGGGTCGACCACCCAGAAGCCGCGCATGTTGCCCGCCACGAGCTCCTGGGCCGGCAGGTAGAAGGCCGGGTGGCTCGGATCCACCTCGCCGGTGTTGGCGTCGATCGCCGCGACCCAGAGCTTCTTCGTGATGGGCCACGTGGGGGTGCCCTGGCCGTCCCACCCGTCGTACGGATAGCCCGGCGCGACGTTGCCGTAGCGACGGCGCGAGGTGAAGACGACCCAGTAGTAGCCGCCGGAGGCGACGGGGTTCATCGTCGGCTCGAAGTTCAGCTTCGTGTCGTCGAACTCCTCGTAGAGCGTGACGGAGGTGTTGTTCGGCTGGGGACGCGTGCTCGCGTGCGGCGGCAGGTAGCTCACCGGGTTGGTGCCGCAGCCCGACTGGTAGCCGTTGAGCGCACAGAGGAGGCGCGGGCTCGCCGTCGTGCCGCCGCCCGGCGGCAGGGCCGCGTAGAGGATCTCGGCGAGCGCGCCGCCCGCCGGGTAGCCCGAGTTGTCGTCGCCGTGCGTGTAGATGTACGAGCCCGTCGGCGGCGGGTGCAGCGTGTGCTGGAAGACGAGCGAGTTGCCGTCGGGCGAGAAGCTCGGCCACGCGGCGTAGTGGTTGGCCGTCGTGTCGCTGTAGAGCTCCTGCAGGTTCGAGAACGCGCCCTCGCTCTGGCAGGTGACGCCGCCGCTCGCGCCGCAGGCGAAGTCCATCGCCACGATCGATTTGCTGCCCGCCGGCGCGCCCGCGTCGACGCCCGACTGCGCCGCCCAGAGGCTGAACGCCACGTGCGTCCCGTCGGGCGAGTAGGCCGGCGTGACCGCCTGCGCGATGAGGTTCGTGAAGCCGGTCGAGGGCACCGTGACGCCGCCGTCGCGGGCGAAGAGGTTCGAGTCGCCCTGGTAGTGGTGCCAGTTCTCGTCGGGGCCCGAGCAGGCCATCGCGAACTGGCCGTCGGGGTACACGCCCGCGAACGTGAACTTCCCCTTGTTCGTCGTGTTGTCGGCCGCCGTGTCGGTCCAGTAGTTCTGGATGAGGGAGCCGCCGTCGCTCATGTCGAACGACGAGCCGTAGTCGTCGGTCGAGTCGCCCGCGCTCGAGATCTGCGTGAAGAGCGTCTTCCCGTCGGCCGAGACCGTGTGGCACACGTGGCACTGCCCCTGCTCGGAGGGGATGGCCAGGGAGGGCGCGGTGTCGCCGGGGTGCAGCTTGAGCACGGTGCCCGTCGGCTTGCCGCCCGCGAGGTTCAGCGTCGACTCGTACGTGTTGTAGTAGACGGTGCCCGTGAGCTCCGAGGGGGCGATCGTCCAGTTCTCGGTGATCGGGCCGTACACCGAGCCGTCGGCGGTCTCGATGCTGACGTCGACGCGCAGGTAGTCGGCGCCGCCCGCGTTCGAGTAGGTCGCCTGCGTCCAGACGTTCGGGTCGATCGGCTGGCGCGACCGCGCCGGGTTGCTGAAGCCGGCCGCGCCGACGGCCGGGTACGCGTAGTAGCCGTCGAACGAGAAGTTCTGCTCGCTGAGGCGGACGTGCACGGCGACCGTCTGCGAGGCGTGCGTCGTCTCCCACTGCAAGAGCGGCGGGAGGAGGCCGAGCGGCCACACGGTGCGGTCGTACGGATAGAGCCAGCTCGGGTCCGTCGCCGTCCCCGCGTCGACGCCCGCCGGCGCGGCGCCGTCCGGATAGAAGTCGAGGCCCGGGACGGTCGCCGGCGGGACCGACGCGTCCGCGTCGAACGCCGCCACGACCGCCGGCGAGGGCGCGCCGCCGAAGCCCTCGCCGCCCACGCCGTTGAAGCCGCCCGCCCCCGCGTCGAGGACCGCGGTCCCGCCGTCCGGCGCGCCCGGGCCGCCCGACTGTGTCTCGACGATCTGCACGGTCAGCGGGGCGCTCGTCGTCACCTGCCCGTAGGTGGCCGTCACGTTGGCCGTTCCGGCCAGCGTGCCCGAGGGCGTGAAGACGCCGGTCGAGGGATCGATGCTCCCGAGCTCGCCGCGGTCGATGCCCCACTGCACCTGCACCGGCGTGCCCGAGAGGGCCGCGGTGAACGTGAGCGGCGTGAACGTCATCGCGCCGTCGTTGCCGTTCTCGGTGAGGACGAGCGTGTCGGGGTTCGGCGAGATGGTCAGCGTGCCGCTCGGCGCGTCGCTGGAGAGACCGCCGTCGTCGCCGGAGGCGTCGTCGCCGCCGCCGCCGAACCTCGGGCCGCCGCCGTCGTCCGCCGTCGCGTCGGCTCCATCGCCGGGGCCGTCGTGGGGCGACGACGAGCCGCAGCCGGTGACGCCGCCATAAGCCGCGAGCACCGAGAAGAGTGTCGAGAGCGACAAGATTGCGCGGACGCGTGAACGACGGACCATGGGTTTCCCTCGAGGAGTGCGCGCCGGCCGTGCCCTTCGGGCAGAGCAATCCCCCACGGTACTTTCGCGGCTCTCGCGCCGCCCGGGGGGACAATCCCGCAGCGGGCCCGCTGTTTTGTGGCGCAAGGGAGCACAGGGCCCGCCCGAGCTCGCACGCGTAGGACCGCGTGGTACAAACGCGAGCTTCGACCATGAGTAGCTCCGACCGACCCGAAGACTCGTTCGCCGCCCTCTTCGAACAATCCACCGCGCAGGGAGGGACGCGAAGGCGCAACCCGCGCGTGGGCGACGTGCTCGACGCGCTGGTCGTTCAGGTGGGACGCGACGCGGTCTTCGTGGAGCTCGAAGGTCGCCGTCAGGGCTACATCGAGTCGCTCGACCTCAAGGCCCCCGACGGGACCATCAAGGCCGCGCCGGGCGACAGGCTCCGCGCCCGCGTGGTGCGCGTCGACGGCGAGGGCGTGCGCCTCTCGCCCACCGTCGACGCCGCGGCGGCGGCGGGGGCCAGCGTGCGGGTCGGCGCCGCCCCGGGCGCGCCCGAAGCCGCGGCGGTCACCGTGGCGGTCGGCCAGGTCGTGTCGGGCGCGGTGGAGCGCGTCGAGACCTACGGGCTCTTCGTGCAGATCGACGGCACGAAGGGTCGGCCCGGCCGCGGGCTCCTGCCGACGGTGGAGATCGGCGTCCCTCGCGGGACCGATCTCCGGAAGGCGTTCCCGCTGGGCACGAAGCTCAAGGTGAAGGTCCTCGAGATCGGCGAAGGCAAGATGCGCTTCTCCGTCCGCGCGCTCAAAGACGACGAAGAGCGCGCGGACTTCGAGGGCTACCGCAAGCAGGAAGAGAAGGCGGCGACCAGCGGCTTCGGCACCCTCGGCGATCTGCAGAAGCGCAAATCGAAATGAGAGCGGCGCTCTAGCCGAACCGGACGGCCGACACGACGACGCCCATCACCTCGTCGCGAAGGACGCGCTCTCCGCGGTCGGCGCCCGCGGCGCCCGCGGCCACCATGAGCGGGAGGAGGTGCTCCTCGCGCGGGTGGCACTGGCGGGCCATCGGCGCGCGCGCCCACGCGGCGAGCGCCTCGTCGCGCTCGCGCGGCTCGGCGGTGACCGCGCTCCCGAGCCAGTCGTCGAAGCGCGCCGACACGTCGCGCGACCCGGGCACCATGAAGCCGCGCATGTTGTGGTAGCTCATGCCGCTGCCCAGGATGAGGACCCCCTCGTCGCGCAGCGGCGCGAGTGCGCGGCCGACGGCGAGGTGCGCGGCGGGGTCGAGCCCCGCGCGGAGCGAGAGCTGCACCGTGGGGATGGTCGGCTCGGGATACGAGACCTTGAGCGGCACGAAGACGCCGTGGTCGAAGCCGCGCCTCGCGTCGGCGGCGCTCTCGATGCCCGCGTCGCCGAGCCGCTGCCGGACGCGCGCCGCGAGGTCGGGCGAGCCGGGCGCCGGCCACGCGAGCTGGTACGTCTCGGGGGGGAACCCGTAGTAGTCGTAGAAGAGCGGCGGCGTGGGCGCCGAGGTCACCGTCGGGACCTCGGCCTCCCAGTGCGCGCTCACCACGAGCAGCGTCGACGGCCGCTCGGGCAGCGACTGCGGCAGATCGCGCAGCCACGCGGCCATCCGATGCCAGGTGTCGGGCGGTCCCATCGTCCACTTCATGAAGAAGCAGGGACCGCCCCCGTGCGGCAGATAGATGGCCGGCTGCTTCATCGACGGTTCTCGCGTCGAGCGTCGAGGCTCAAGGGGCCGGCCCCGAAGTAGGCGACGAGCAGCGCGCCGCCGATGAGCCCCACGTTCTTCAGGAAGTTCACGAGCTCCATCTGTGCCCTCATCGGGTCGTCGACCGCCCAGAACTTGTGCATCATCAGCGTGACCGGGACGAGGAAGGCGACGAGCAGCCACGCGCCGATGCGCGCGCGGTACCCGAGCAGCACGCTCAGGCCTCCGACGAGCGCCATGATGCCCGAGAACGGGACGGCGAGGCTCGCGAGGGGGACGCCCGCATGCGCGGCATAGGCAATCTCCTCGGGCTTGAAGTGACCGAGGCTCGCGAACACGAAGATGATCGCGAGAAACAGCCGCCCGAGCGGCGCAACGAAGCGGGTGGCGTCCTGACGAGCGGACGTGGCCGGCTCGTTCGCAGAGCCTCCGGGGATGGCAACGTGCGTGGTCATGAGTTCCTCCAAGGGCTCGGGAAGATTGGAGAAACACCGGCAGCACAGCCGGGTGGTTCTCTACCTACCCTGAGTTACCAATTGTGACTAAGATGAAGTAGTTACACCGAGGCCGAGGCGCAAGAAGGCACACGCATGTCACCGGGGAACAAAGCGCTCCATGGGGCCTGTCCGGCCGTACGTGAGGTCCTGAGCCGCGTCGGCGACAAGTGGAGCGTGCTCGTGATCGCGCTGCTCGGCGACGGCCGGCGGCGGTTCAGCGATCTACGCCGCTCGATCGAGGGCATCTCGCAGCGCATGCTCACGCTCACCCTGAAGGCGCTCGAGCGCGACGGGCTGGTCTCGCGCACCGTGTACCCGACGATCCCGCCGCGCGTGGAGTACGAGCTCACCGAGCTCGGTCGCACGCTCCTCGAGCCGATCAACGGCCTCGCCTACTGGGCCGAGCGCAACCGCCAGGCGATCCAGACCGCGCGCGCGGTCTTCGACGAGAGGGCTCGGTCTCAGGCGCCGGTCGCCGCGGTCGCCGTCACGTCCTCCTCGCGCGGGGGCGCGGGGAGAAAAGCCAGAGCAGCGTGCCGGGGATCGTCCACGCCGCGAGAAAGAGGAGCGCGGGCGGATAGCCGACGCGCGCGACCGAGTACCCGAGCGCCGGGTTCGTGACGATCGCGCCCAGCGACTGCACCGATGCGATGACCCCTCCGGCCGCCGACACGGAGGCGCGCGGCACGCGCGCGAGCGCGTCGGTGTTGCAGAGGGTGACCACCGCGCCGCGCCCGACCGCGCTGGCGAGGAAGAAGGCGAGCGCGACGTGCCGGCCCGGCGCGAACGCCAGGCCCGCGAGGCCGACCGCGGCGCAGGCCGCGCCGGCCGCGAAGAGCATCTGCGGCGGCGCGCGCCGGGCCGCGAGATCGGCGAACACGAGCGCGCCCAGGTCGTATGCGACCGCGCTCGCCACCAGGTAGGGCGCGAGACCCGCCTGGGTCAGGCCGAACTGCCGCACGTAGTACCGGGCCTCCCACGCCATCGCGAACGCCGACGCCGGGACGATGGCGACGAGGCCGAGGAGGCCGCGCTTCACCGCCGGGTGGCCCGCGACCGCGAGCCGCTGGGCGATCGAGGCCGCGGCGGGCGCGGCGGGCGCGCCGGTCGCGTCGAGGGCCTCGCGCGCACCGGGCCGCGACGACACCGCGCTCCACGCGGGCGCCCAGAGGGCCGCGATGGCCGCCGTCCCGAGGAACGCGGCGCGCCAGCCGAAGCGCGCCGCGATGCCCACGGCGATCCCCGGCGCGAGCATCCCGCCGAGCGACATTCCCACGAAGAGCAGCGACATGCCGCGCGTGCGCGCGGGGCCGTCGAGCCCGCGCTGCATCGCCTGGACGCCCGCGGGGAAGGTCGGCGCCTCGGCGACGCCGAGGGCGAGGCGCAGCGCGAAGAGGACGCCGAAGCCCGGCGCGAGCGCGTGCAGGGCCGCCACGACGGACCACACGACCACGCTCCAAAGGAGACCGCGCCGCGCGCCCACGCGATCGATCCACACGCCCGCGAGAGGCCCCGCGAGCAGGTACGCCAGCGAGAACCCCGTGCCGAGCCAGCCGTACGCGACGTCGTCGAAGCCGAGCGCGCGCGTGATCGTCGGCGAGAGGACCGCGAGGGTCTGGCGATCGATGTAGCTTATCGCCATCGCGAGCGTGGTCATCGCCGCCAGCGGCCAGCCGCCCGCGCGGCGGCGGTCGGGCGCGAGGGGCGGGGCGCTCATCCGACGCGAGGGTTGCCGCCCACGGGGGTGCCCGCGAGGCTGACGTCGCGCTCGAGGCAGATGAGGCGCACGCGCCCCGTCGCGACGAGGCGGCCGCCCGGATCGCGGACCTCGCCCTCCCACACCTGCGTCTTGCGGCCACGCGCGAGCGGGCGCGCCGTGGCGCGAAGCACGCCCTCGCGCACCGCGTGCAAGAACGAGGTGTGGTTCTCGAGCCCGACGACGCCTTGCCCCTGCGGCATCGCGTACAGCGCCGCGCCGACCGACGCGATCGTCTCGATGACCCCGGAGTGCACCCCGCCGTGGACGATGCCGTACGGCTGCCGGTGCTGCGGCCCGATCTCGAGCTCCGCGACGACCTCGTCGGCCGTCGCGCGCACGAAGCGCAGGCCCATCGCGGTGTTCCAGCCGTCCCGCGAGGCGTTCAGGTCTTCCGCGAAGTCTTTCGTCGTGTTCGGGTCCACCATGGCCGCGCAGCGTACCTCAACGCGCGGCGTGCCTCGCGATCGTGGAGAGCAGCCGGGGAGCGTCCACGGGCTTGGGGACCAGGTCGTCCATCCCCGCCGCGATGGCGCGCGCCCGGTCGGCGGCGCTCGCGCAGGCGGTCACGGCGACGATCGGCGTGCGCGCGGCCCGTTCGCCGGCCGCCGCGAGCGCGCCCGCGGCCTCGAGCGCGCGGATCCGCCGCGTGGCCTCGTAGCCGTCGACGCGCGGGAGCTGGCAATCCATGAGCACGACGCCGTAGGGCGTCAGGGTGACCGCGGCGACGGCGTCGCCGCCGTCCCCGACGAGATCGAATTCGTACCCCGCCCCGCGCAAGATCTGGCCGGTGACTTCGGCGTTGATCGGCGCGTCTTCGACCAGGAGGATCCGGAACCTCCTCAGCATACGCTCGGCAGCAGCACGACGACCGCCGCGCCCCCGCTCGTCCGCGCGCAGGGCTCGACCGAGCCGCCCCAGGCGTGCACCACCTCGCGCACCCGGTCGGCCGCGTCGGCCGCCGCGGACGGCGAGAGGCGCGGGTGCCCGACGATGACGCGGGCCTCGGGCTCGGAGACGCGCGTCTCGCTGACCTCGAGCGCGAGCTCGCCGCTCGCGTCGCGCGCGCCGCCGGCCACGCCGTCGACCACGCAGCGCACGAGGGTCACGAGCACGCCGCGGAGGTCTTCGGGCGGGATGGCCGCGAGCACGGGCCCCGACGGGCAGCGGAGCCCGAGCCGCATCGGGCCGGGGATCGCGGAGGCGAGCTGCCGCCCGAGCTCTCGCGTCAGCGCGGCCACGGCGGTGTACGCGCCGGGGGCGCCGTGCACGCGGATCGCCTGCGAGAGCCGGCGCGCGAGGTCGACCGACCGGCCGAAGGCCTCGTCAATCGCGCGGACCTCGCCGTCGAGCCCCTCGGACCGCTTGTCCTGGGGCGCGCTCTGGGGCCGGTCTTCGAGGGTCCGGCGCAGGCGCCCCACGCGCGCCGACACGGCGATGAGGGCCTCCGTGAGCTCGCCCGCCAGGGCAGGGGCGTCGCCGACGAGGAACTGCTCGGTGGCCTCGCGCACCACGGTCTGCAAGTCGCTTCCGCTGGACATCATCTCGGAGGAGCACGTGCAGCACGGCGCGTGCCGCGCGCCCTTGCCCGCGAAAGCGCTCGCTATCGTCGCGCGAGGCGCCGGGGCGTTCGATTTTCGATCGGGACGTGTTCGAAAACCGAGCGCGACCGCGTCAGACGATCCCGTAGCGCTTGGCCTTCTCCCAGAGCGTCGATCGAGAGACGCCCAGCATGCTGGCGGCGCGCGTGCGCGACCCGCCCACCTGCTGGAGGACCCGGACGATGTGCCGCCTTTCGACGTCCTCGAGGCGCATCGGCTCGCCCTCTTCGCCGCCGGCGCTCGGCATGGCCTCGGCGGGCGGCTCGAATCGGCAGCCCGAGGTCCTCGGCGGTGATGGCGTCGGCCGGGGCGACGATCATCGCGCGCTCGATCACGTTGCGGAGCTCGCGCACGTTCCCCGGCCAGCCGTAGCCCAGGAGCGCCGCCTCCGCGGAGGGCGCGAGGGACGCGCGCGGCCGACCGAGCTCCGAGCGGAGCCGCAAGACGAAGTGCCCCGCGAGGGCCAGGACGTCGTCGCCCCGCTCGCGCAGCGGCGGGATGCGGATGACGATGGTCGAGAGCCGGTAGTAGAGGTCCTCGCGAAGGAGGCCCCGCTCGATCATCTGCATGGGGTCGCGGTTGGTCGCGGCGAGCACGCGAACGTCCATGCGGCGCTCGCGGTCCGAGCCGACCGGGAAGAACCGCCGCTCTTCGAGGGCGCGAAGGAGCTTCGGCTGGAGCTCGGCCTTGAACTCGAACACCTCGTCGAGGAGGATCGTGCCGCCCTCGGCGCTCGCGAAGTGCCCCGCGCGATCGCGCTTCGCGTCGGTGAACGCGCCGCGGACGCTGCCGAAGAGCTCCGCCTCGATCATCGTCTCGGGGATCGCGGCGAGGTTCACCCGCACGAACGGGCCCTTCCGGCGCTCGCTCGTCTCGTGGATGTACGCGGCGACGACCTCCTTGCCGACGCCGCTCTCGCCGATGAGGAGGGCCGACGACGCGGGGGTCGCGGCGACGCGCGCGGCGACGGCGAGGACGTCGCGCATGGAGGTGCTGCGGCTGACGACCGCGCTCCGCGCCTTTTGCTGCTCGTCGAGGACCGCGAGCTTGCGCCGCATCGACGCGTTCTCGAGCGCGTGCTCGAGCCGGGCGCCGAGATCGCCCAGGTCGAGCGGCTTGGCGAGATAGTCGGCGGCGCCGCGGCGGATGGCGGCGACGGCGCCGTGGATCTCGGCGCGCGCCGTCATCGCGATGACCGCGGGCGGCGGGTCGAGCTCGAGGGCGCGATCGAGGACGCCGAGGCCGTCGCCGTCGGGCAAGTACAGATCGAGCAGCACGGCGTCGAACGGATTGGCCGCAAGCGCCTTGGTGGCGTCGGCCAGGGTGCCCACACCCGTGAAGCGATGACCGCGAGCTTCCAGGAACTCCTGCAGCGCCGACGTGACCATGGGGTCGTCGTCGACGACGAGCACGGCAAAATCCGACGGCTTCATGGCCCCTCCGCCATATTGAGCCTCGGCCCCGCCGAGCTTGCAAGAGGCACCGGCCAGAGCGCCCCAGGGGAGCTCGAGGGGAGCGTCTGCGCGCTCCTCGAACGAGACCCGTCGGAGCGGCGGTCAGGCCTTCTTCTTGCGGCGGATGACGACGCCGGCGTTCGACACGCGCGCCAGGGTCTCGTTGTCGCTCAGCCGCACGGTCGGCGCGCTGTTCACCGGGCGAACGCCGCTCGCGGGGCTCTCGCCTTCGGGCTCGGAGGCGAGCGCGATGCGCGTGGGGAGGGCGACGACGACGGGCGACCGGGACGCGGAGGCAGAGACAGGGCGTTCGCGTTCGCGCTCGGGGCGCGAAGGCGCCGCGTCGAGCGCGGTCGCGGCCGAAGCCGCCGGGGGAGTGCTCGAATCGAGCGAGAGCAGGCCCTCGGGATTGGTGATCTCCGCCACACCGAGGGAGAGCTGCACCGGCGCGGACCAGCGCCGGGGGGTCTTCGCGCGGGGCGGGGGCGGGGAGGGGGGCGCGGGCGCGGCGATCGCGGCGCGCACCACGCTGAGCGGCTTGATCGAGTCGGGCCGCGACGCGAAGAGCTCCCGGAGCTCGTCGATGCTGGCCTCCCCTATCGCGAGGAGAAGGTCGTCGACGAACTGGGCTATCATTGACTCTAGCTTACGCATCCGAAAGAATAGTCTCTAGCATAAGGGCGACCTTCTCCCAGCGTGTTTGTCGCCCGGGCCTCATCGCAATCAACGCGCGAGAACGCGTAACGTTCCCGCTTCGCGCGCAGGTTCGCCTCTCGTTCGCTTGCATCGCAACGCTTTCGCAAAGTGCACGCGACATGCCGTATTTCCACCGCTAGAGATGCCGCTCAAATCGCGCGAACCCCGAACGGGCGGAACGCGCGATACGGAGGACGGCGGGCGGGCCGACCCACCACGCCGTGACGGTGATCGAGCGCTTCGACCACCCAGCCATTGCCAGCATAGAGGCCGACGTGCCCCGGCCACCAGAGGATGTCGCCGGCGCGCACTTCGTTCAGCGGAATTTCGGGCAGCTCCGAGGCGATCGCATCGGCGGTTCGTGGCAGACGTACGCCCGCCATGGCGTACGCGCGCTGCACGAGCCCGGAACAGTCGAAGCAGGCGGGGCCCGTTCCACCCCAGCAATAGCGCTTTCCGACCTGCGCCCAGGCGAACCCCAGCGCCGCCGCCTCGCGCTCGGAGGGCGGAGGCCAGCCGCTGGGGTCGCGCCACGCCAGCTCGACCGGCTCGCGCCGCGCGGCGCAGCCGGCGAGCGCGAGGGCCGCGATCGCGGCGCACACGATGAGCGTCGTCCTTGCCACGCGCGCATCGTCGCCCCGACGCGGCCGCCGGGTGAAGTTTGTGTCAGGGGAACATCGTGCGGACGTCGGCGCACGTGGACCCCGGCGCGATGCGCACGGAGCTGTACGACGTCGTCCCGGTGGGGCTGAAGACGGGCTCCGTGGCGTCGACGAAGGCCGCCTGCCCGGTGTTGCACTGCCCTCCGTCGACCAGCGTGCAGCCGACGACGTGCGAGTCGATCGCGTACTTGGGGGTGGCCGAGTTCGCGGGAAGCTGGGGTATGGTGACGGTGCCCGAGATGTGGCTGCAGTCGGTCGCGGCGCCGGAGAGCTGCGTGACCTGGCGGATGGCCAGATAGACCTGGTCGGCGCGCGTCTTGTTCAGATCGACGGCCAGCGGCGAGTAGCTGCCCCCGCCGTTCGGCAGGGGCCCCGAGGCCATGTCGGCCGTGACGCCGGGGTTGTTGTCGTTCTCGGGATTGGTCGTCGTGACGGTCGCGGGCCACGCGGCGGTGGTCGCGTTGTTCAGCGAGACGCCGAGGAGCGCCGCGCCCGGCTGGGAGTTGTACTTCGCGGTCGGCGAGGTGTCGCTCAGCGTGCCGGCGATGGTGAACGTGGGCAGGTAGTCGTTGTCGAAGAGCGAGTCGGGGAAGCGCACGCCGTACGTCTCGCCGCCCACGAAGCCCTCCGAGCTGAAGTCGGGCAAGGCGATGCCGCAGACGACGGCCGTGTCGACCGTGGACGTGCCGTGCTGGACACGCTGGCTCTTCACCCACTGCTCCACCTGGCCGGTGCCCGGCGCGATGATCGCCTGGGCGAGGCTCTGGGGCACCCAGGCGACGGCGATGACCACCTTGGTGGCCCAGGTGCCGTTGAAGTCGCACGAGCCGTCGGGGAGCTCGAAGGCGCCGGCATCGGAGCCCGCGTCCCCCGTGTCGCCGATCGTGCTGCCCGAGCCCCCGCCGGAGCCCGAGCCCCCCGAGCTCGAGCCGGAGCCGAAGGCGGTCGACCCATCGTCGCCGTTCGTGAGCGACTGACCGCCCGTGCCGCCGTCGTAGAGGACGAGCGCTCCCTGGAGGTCGAGCCCGCACCCGGCCGCGCCGACGCACGCGAGCCCGATCGTCGCCGCGCGCACGCCGCCGTGCCTGAAGGCGGACCGCATACGGGTGACCACACGGGTCTTCGTACCGCCTGCGAGAAACGGCGTTGGTCCAGCCATATTACCCAGAATCCGATCCGAGCACTCGCGGGGGCGACGAGCAAGGGCGCATCCTCGCCGGGCAGGCGTCGAGACGCGATCGAAGCGCGGCCGCACTATGACCTCGATGGAATCTTGTGCCGAAACGGTTCGGATTGCGCAGGCTGCGCAGGGCCCGCGCGTGTGGCGCGGGCTAGCGCAGGAACGATCCGCACTCGGTGCGGTTGCCGCGGGTCGCCTTGTCCACGCAGCTCGCGAAGGCTTGCCGCGCCTCGCGGTAGTGGCCGCCGGTCTGGTAGGCGGCGCCGAGAATGAGCCACGTCTCGGCGTCGGTCGCGTCCTCGGCGAGCGAGGCCTGCGCCGCTTCGACGGCTTCGGAGAGATGTCCGCGCTCGAGCGCGCGGCGCGCTCGCTCGCGATCGCCCAGCGCGACGCCGTCTTCGGTGGAGGTCGCCCCGGCGGCCGCGGGTTCGGCGGAGGTCGCGGCGGGATTGGCGGAGGGGGCGGGCTCCGCGGGCGGGGCGGGCGCCGCGCCGGCGGTGGCCTCCGCGGGCGGCGTCGGCTCCGCCGCGGGCACGTCGAGCGCGGTCGCCGCTGGCGGGGCGCTGGCGGAGGCGGCGTGGCCGGCGCCCGACCCGCTGGCGAAGGCCGCTTGCACGAGCGCCGCGACGCCGATGAGCCCCGCCGCGGCGACGACGCCGGTGACATACCGCGCGAGGTAGCGCCGGCGCGCCTGCACCGGAGCCGACAGCAGCGCCGCCCGGCGCGAGCGGGCTTCGCCGGTCAGCGGTTCGTCGAGCTCGGTCTCCTCGTCGCGCTTCGCGAAGAACGGCTCCGCGTCGAGCCCGGCGGGGGAGAGCCCGTCGCCGGCGAGGTCGCCGGGGAGCTCCGGCGCGTCGGACGCGGTGTCGGTGACGACGGGGATGAGGGACGTCACGGCTTGTTTCTTGGGGAGCGGGTGCCAGTCGGCGGCCCGCCCTTCGAGGCGTTTTCTTTGCGTCATCGATTGCGACTCGGTGAGAGCGGCCTGCCCGTTTCCATCCATGCTTCCATCAAGTGGGGCGCAGCCGCGAAAAAAGGTCACGTAAGCGGGAGGTTCAGTCGGCGGACGCGTCGGCGTCCGTCCCGTCCGGGCACAACGAGTAAAAGCCGGGGGTCGTCCCTACGGGTCGAATGGCCACGGAGGGCGGATCGCATCGGCCCGTGCACACGTTCAAGAACCTCTCCGACGAGGCGCTGTCCGCTCCCGCGTCCTCCGCCGGCACGATCATGCACGTCGCGGAATTGCCGATCGACAGAACGCCCCCGGCAATCTCGAGCTCCATCTGGGTCGCCGGGCTGCAAAGCAAGAACTCGAAGACGGAGGAGAGGCCCGCGTCGCCCGTCGGTGGGGGCACGACCTGGTCGAGGAAAAAATTCAGGAAAGACGTGCATGTGCCCCCGGCGTCCGCGCACTGAGCCGCCGAGCAGGGAGAGGACGGGTCCGGTATGCACTGTCCGTCGTTCCGCAGGTAGTCCTGCGCGGCGTATCTCTGGCACGCGTCGAGGTAGGTCACGCCGCTGCACCCGCACTGCAGCTGCAACGGGCCGGCGCACGCCTGCGAGATGTTTCGGCACACCCCCGTGGTCCCCGTCGTGCCTCCGCACGCGTTGGCGAGGTCGCAGAACTGTCCGTCGAGGCATGGCGGGAGGTCGCTGCCGCAGATCGTCCCGTCGGGAAGGACCGCGACCGTCACCACGTTCCTCCCGCACCCCAGTACGGATCCCGCGCTCGCGACGAGGCTCGCGAGAACGAGGGCGCGCTGCATCGCCGCCGTCATGGCGCGCTTCATGGCCCCCGGCCCGAAAAGAGCCCGCTGCCGAGCGCGGTGAACGTGAACCCCGCCAGGGCGACCGGCCGCACCCGCCAGGGCCGCAGGATGTCGCCGCCGCCGGGCCCCCCCACCTGGAACTCGCGCGGGAAGAGGTCCCACTCCGCGCCCACCACGAGCGTGAGCGCCACGCCCGGCGTGAGGCTCACGTAGCCGATCGCGAGCCCTGTGAGCATCGGGTCGACCCGCGACTCGTCAAACCTCGAGATGTTGAGCGAGGGCGGCTGGACGCTCGCATGCACCGAGACGACGTCGATCCCCGCGCCGGCCCCGACGTCGAGCGCCAGAGCCGTCGAGCGCCAGACCTCGATCGATGGAACGGCGCGGACCGTGACGATCGTGGTGTCGGCGGCCACCTCGTCGAAGTGCGTCGTGAAAGGCACGACGTAGGTGGCGGTCACGGCGATGGACGGACGGAGCCTGGACCGCGAGCTCGCCACGAGGCCGCCGCCGATGTGCGGAGTGAGATCCGCGTTCCCCGCGATGGGACCGATGCCCGCCAGCGTCGCGACGTCGAGCGCGAAGGCGGACGTGGCCGCGGGCGGCGCGACGTGATCGGGCTGGACGACGACGGGCACGAGCCCCGGCGGCGCGGCGGGCTGCGGAGGCGCGGGAGCCGGCGAGGGCGGCGCCTGCTCGGCGAGGAGCTCGGCCTCGACCGAGGAGCGGACCGCCTCGGCGATCTCGTCGCGCACGACGTTCGGAGGCCCGTCGCGCGGCACGGTGCGGCGGATCTCGGTGGGCCCGCCGTGGACGACGACGATGGCGTCGTAGCGCGACGAGAGGTCGACCTGCACGACCAGCTTCGTCCCGGGCGCTCCCGGCGCCGCGTGCACCTCGAGGCCCAGGCGGCTGAGCGGCTCGCGGATCGCGTCGAAGAGGGCGTCGGTCTGCTCTCCGGCGCCCGAGAGCTCCACGTCGACCGCGATCGGCGGGGAAGGGACGACCGCGTCGGCGCGCGCGACGGTCGCCGCGCCGAGCGTGCTCGCCAGGAACGCGGCCGCGACGCTGCGCCGCCGCAGCCCTCCGTGCATCAGCGGCCGTTCGAGCTCTCGAGCCGAGTCCGCGCGTGCGAGGCGAACGGCGTCTCGGGGAACGCGGCGAGCAGCGCGCTCCACGCGCGGACCGCCTCGTCGTTGCGCCCGAGCCGGTCGAGCGCGGTCGCGCGCCCGATCATCGCCTCTTCGCCGAGCTGGCCCGAGCCCGCCGCGAGGTACGCGTCGAACTTTGCCAGCGCGGCCTGCGGGTCGCCGCGGTCGAGGAGCAGCCGGCCCACGATCGCGCGAGAGGCCTGCGCCTCGCGGCTGGTGGGGTACCGGCCCTCGAGCGTGCCGTCGAGATCGAGCGCGCGCCCGTAGTCGCCGTGGCGCCGCGCTTCGCTCTCGTTCTCGAAGAGATTTGCCGGACCGACGACGTGCCCGACGACCGCCATGGGGTGGGCGCTCGGGAGCTGCGTCGACGCGACCGAAACCCGCGGCGACGTCGGAGCGGCAGGCGCCGGGACCGGTGGGGTCGCCTCCACCGGTGGGACGACCGGGGCCGCCGCGACACGCGGCGCGTGCGCGGGCACGTCCCCGATCGGGCGGACGCTTTGCTCCGCGACGGCCGGGACGGGCCGCAGCCAAGCGACGGGCCCGAGGCCCATCGCCGCTGCCGCCGCGCCGCCCATGAGGAGCGTGGCCGCCGCGAGCAGCCACGCGACGCGCGCCTTCGACCGGCGCGGGCCCCGCGCGCCCGCCTTGAGCGCGACCTGGCTCGGCGGCGGCTCGGGCACCAGCTTCCTCTCGTCGATCTCGGTCGCGATGCCGGAGATGCTCGCCGTGAGGCTCTCGAGGCCGAGACCCAGCGCGCGCTCGAGGGACGCCTCGGAGGCGAGGTCCTCGGCGAAGTCGGCGTGGAGCTGGCGCTCCATCCGGCACACCGCGCAGCGCGCGAGGTGCGCGTCGAGCCGCGCACGCTCGGACGCCTCGAGGCCGCCGGCGCGCTCCTTCTCGAGGAGCTCTTCGGGGTGCAGATCGACGACCGTCACGACGCCGTCCCCAGGGCTTCGACGAGGTCGGAGTTTCCTTCGATGCGGCTCTTGAGGGCCTCCTTCGCGAGGCGGAGGCGGCTGCGGACCGTGTTGAGCGGCGCGCCGCTGTGGTCGGCGATCTCCTTGATGGACCAGCCGAGCACCACCCGCATCGCGAGGGCCTCGGCCTGCTCGTTGGGCAGATTGTCGAGCAGCCCGCGCAGGAGCTCCTTGCGGCGGTTCGCGGCCGCCTCCTCGCCGGGAGAGGGGCGCGCCGCCTCCATCAGGTCGGTCTCGACGCCGTCTTCGCGGCGCGAGAGGTCGGTGCGCGACCGCTTGCGGATGGCGACGGCCGTGCGGACCGCGATGATCGTCGCGTAGCCGACGGGCTCGCAGTCGCCGCGGAAGGCCGGCAGCGCCTGCACGAGCCCGATGAGCGACTGCTGGACCGCGTCGTCGAGGTCGGCGTGCGAGCCGCCGAGGACGGCCCGGACCACCCGGGCCAGCCGCGGCGCGAGGGCGCGCAGGAGCTGACCGGTGGCGGCGCTGTCGCCTTGGGAGGCGGCGCGGGCCAGGACCATCATCGGGCCGGGCTCACCGGGGGTGGGACGGATGCGCTGCTCGGTCACTGCTAGGGCCATGTCTCAGGGGTGTAGTGGGCGCAAGCGCAAAAATGGATCACCGGGGGTGATTCCCCCCCAACGGGACCGCCTGCGGGCTCGGCCAACGCTGTGCGTCGTCATTGCGTCATGGCCGCCGCGAAGAAAAAGGGCGGGGGGATGAAGAACGTAGGTCGAGATTGACTCGATTTGCGAGCGGGTACCCACATAGGGTGCAAGTCGAGAGAGATGAGCACCATGCGCGTCACCGTGTCCGCCGCTGCGTTCCTGATCCTCTTCGGTTGCGGCGGCCGCACGCTGCTCGACGACCCCGACGACGAGCTGCCGCTCGACGGCGGCCACCACGCGAGCTCCGGCTCGAGTTCGACGAGCGGCAGCAGCGGCAGCAGCAGCGGAGAGACGTCCGACGCGGGCGAGTGCGGCGGCGAGAGCTGTTCCTCCTCCGAGGAGTGCTGCATCGACACGAGCGGCCTCTCCATGACCTCGAGCGGCGCGGCGCTGGCGTCGGCGGCGAAGTGCGTGTCGAAGGGCACGTGCACGGGCATCACCGCGACGTGCGGGAGCAAGAGCGACTGCTCCGGCGGCGACATCTGCTGCGGGGCCCTCCAGGGCGGCGTCGCCTCGCTCCTCAGCGGCGGGACGCCGATGGTGAGCATCTCGTGCGACAAGACGTGTGCCTCCGGTTCGTTCCAGCTCTGCGCGAGCGACTCGGAGTGCCCGAAGGGCGTCACCTGCCAGTCGACGATGTTCATGGTGTCGCTCTGCGGGGGGCTCGGCGCCGTCCTCGGCGGCCTGGGCGACGCCGGCTTCGGCGGCTTCGCCGCCCTCGGGCACTAGCCGCACGCGCGGCCGTCAGACCGCGTCGAGACCGCGCTCGCCGGTGCGGATGCGCACGGCCTCTTCGACCGGCTGGACGAAGATGCGGCCGTCGCCCACGTCGCCCGTCGCGCCGCGCTGCAGGATGGCGCGGATGACGGCGTCGGCCTCGTCTTCGGGGCCGTACCACTCGATCGCGATCTTCGCGGCGTAGTCGACCTGGTAAGCGCTGCCGCGAAACACTTCGCGGTGCGTGGAGCCCGGCCCCGTGCCGCGCACCGTCGCGATCGTGAGACCCCGAACGCCGATGAGCAGGAGTCGCTCGATGATGGACTCGAGCTGCTGCTCTCGAACGATCGCTTGGATTTTCGTCATTCGGCGCCGACGCCCCTCCAGATGATGAGCTGCAAGGGTTTCGTCCGTGTTTCGCGCGCCGCCCTCGGACGTTCGAGATACCCGGTTAACGCTTGCGCGGCCGACCCGAAAGGTCGGGCCAACGAGAAAGTTAAACAAATCTCGGTTGGATGCGGGGCGGACATAAACGCGAAACAGGGGTCGAATTAAGAACGCATAAAGACGGTGTTAGGGAGGCATTAAGCCCGTCACACACCAGACCCATTCACCGCTCACCAGCGAAGAACCGAGGAGATTTTCGATGTTCCCCAGACTCATGGAGCGTTTAAAGCAGAAAGACGTGCGCCGGCACATTGCCTGGATCTTTGCAGGCAAACTGCTCGGCATCGTCATCCTTCTGCTCGCGATCAAGGGTATCGGCTCGTACGTGTTCCACCCCGCGTTCGCAGACGACGCCGCCGCGGCGGCGACGCCCCCGCCCGATCCGCCTTACGTCAACCCGATCAACACGATGTGGACGCTCGTCGCGGCCTTCCTCGTGTTCTTCATGCAGGCGGGCTTCATGGGCCTGGAAGCGGGTTTCGCCCGCACGCGTGAGACGATCAACGTGCTCCTCGAGGGCATTGTCGATACGTGCCTCTGCGGCTTGCTCTTTTACGCATGGGGCTTCGGCTTCATGTTCAGCTCGGGCAACGGCTTCATCGGCCACGAGTGGTTCTTCCTCCAGAACACGCCCGACACGTACCAGACGACGGGCGTCGCGTTCCTCGCCTACTGGCTCTTCCAGTACGCGTTCGCCGACACGTGCAGCACGATCACGTCGGGCGCCATGGTCGGTCGCACGGGCTTCGTCGGCGACCTTCTCTACAGCTTCGGCGTCTCGGGCTTCATCTACCCGATCATCGGCCACTGGGCCTGGGGTCCCGACGGCTGGCTCACCACCCTCTCGACGCCGTTCCGCGACTTCGCGGGTTCGACCGTCGTCCACACCATCGGCGGCATCATCGCCCTCACCGGCTGCATCGCGCTCGGTCCGCGCATCGGCCGCAAGTTCAAGCGTGACGGCGGCGGGGCGATGCCCGGCCACGACATGACCATCGCGGCCATCGGCGGCGTCATCCTCTGGTTCGGCTGGTACGGGTTCAACCCGGGGAGCACGCTCTCCGCGATGGACGCGGCGGGCTGCGGCCGCGTCGCGGCGAACACCACCCTCGCGGCCTGCGCGGGCGGTCTCTCGGCGATGGCGTGGATGTACCCCCGCAACAAGATCTGGGACTGCGGCATGACGGTCAACGGGTTCCTCGCGGGCCTCGTCGCCATCACCTGCCCCTGCTACTGGGTCTCGCCCGGCGGCGCGATCATCCTCGGCGCGGTCGCAGGCGTCGTCTGCATCTACGCGGTGGACCTCATGGAGTGGCTCCGCCTCGACGATCCCGTCGGCGCGGTCGCGGTCCACGGCGCTTGCGGCATCTGGGGCACGCTGAGCCTCGGCCTCCTCGCCTGCGGCAAGTACGGCGCGCCGACCACCACGGGCGCCGACAACTCGGCTCCGGTCGCGGGCCTCTTCTACGGCGGCGGCACGGCGCAGCTCGTCGCGCAGGTCATCGGCAGCGCGTCGATCACCGGCGCGACGTTCGTGGTCTCGATGATCCTCATGTACGCCGTCAAGGCGACCGGCACGCTCCGCGTCACCAAGGAAGGCGAGCTCGAGGGTCTCGATCTCCACGAGCACGGCGGCACGGCTTACCCGGAGATCCTCATCGGCGGCTCCGCTTCCCCGTCGGTGTCCAAGTCCTCCGGCGCTGCCGAGCCGGCGGCGGCGGAGTGATCGGCCGCTAGAGCATCGGGTTTCGCCGGCGCGCCGCCGTCCTCTCTGGGGGAAGAGGGCGGTGGTCGCCGGCGAGATGGGAGATGCCTTCCGGTTACTTGGGCTCAAGCGGCCGCCGACTGTGGCGACGCGGACGATACTGGTGTCGACTGCGGGTGCATGGCGTGTTGAGGTCCCCCTCAAAGCCTCCAGTCGGTGGCCACTTGAGCCTCAGTGAACGGTCGACGTCCTCCGAGGATGCCACCAAGGCCGCGCGCGTCGAAACGACACGACAATCATGGACGGCGCGAACCGAAGCATCGCTGAGCGCAAGCTCAGCGGTGCTTCCCGCGTTTGTTGCTTCGCCACCGCCTAAATAAGACATAAGAAGGACGTTAAGAAGGAACCCGGAGCCATGGCCGCCCACCCTGCCCATCCACCAGCCGAAGGCACGGTCGTCGAGCGCACCGGTCCCGTCTCGCACGCCCCCACGGGGTCGCACGCGAGCGTGGCCAAGCTCGTCATCCTGGCCGCCGGGGTCGTGTTCGGCGACATCGGCACGAGCCCCCTCTACGCCCTTCGCGAGTGCGTCGACCCCGATCACGGCGTGCCGCCGACGCACGAGAACCTGCTGGGGATTCTCTCGCTCGTCTTCTGGTCGCTGACGATGGTCGTCACGGTCAAGTACCTGACGTTCATCATGAAGGCCGACAACCGGGGAGAGGGCGGCATCCTGGCGCTCCTCGCGCTCGCGCCCTCCAAGCAGAAGGCCGGCACGGCCCGCATCGGGTGGATCGCGGGGCTCGTCATCTTCGGCGCGGCGCTCCTCTACGGAGACGGCGTCATCACGCCCGCCATCTCGGTGCTCAGCGCCGTCGAGGGCCTCGAGGTCGCGACGACGCGCCTCAGCCCGATCGTCGTCCCCCTCACGGTGCTCATCCTCTTCGGGCTCTTCGCCGTGCAGAAGCGCGGCACCGCGAGCATCGGCAACGTCTTCGGCCCCATCATGGTCGTGTGGTTCGCCGCCCTCGCGGTCCTCGGCGCGGTGCAGGTCGCGCACTACCCCGCGGTGCTCGCCGCGGTGAACCCGGCGCACGCGGTCGAGTTCTTCGTCCAGCATGGGTGGAAGGGCTTCCTCGTGCTCGGCAGCGTCGTCCTCGTCATCACGGGCGGCGAGGCGCTCTACGCCGACATGGGCCACTTCGGCCGGCACCCCATCCGGCTCGCGTGGTTCAGCCTCGTGATGCCCTCGCTGCTCATCAACTACGCGGGCCAGGCGGCGTGCCTCATCCAGCACCCCGAGCTCGCGACGAACCCGTTCTACGCGCTCGTCCCCAACGCGCTCATCTATCCGATGGTCATCCTGTCGACCATCGCGACCATCATCGCGTCGCAGGCCCTCATCTCGGGCGCCTACTCGCTGACGCGGCAGGCCGTGCAGCTCGGCTTCTGCCCGCGCGTCACCATCCAGCACACCTCCGGCGAGGCGGAGGGGCAAATCTACGTGCCCGAGGTGAACACCGCCCTCGCCATCGCGTGCATCTGGCTGGTCCTGTCGTTCAAGGAGTCGAGCGCGCTCGCGGCGGCCTACGGCATCGCGGTCACGGGCACGATGGGCATCACCTCGGTGGTGTACTTCGTCGTCCTGACGCGCGCGTGGAAGTGGCCGCTCTGGCGGGCCGTGCCGCTCGTCGCGGTCTTCTTGAGCTTCGACATTCCCTTCTTCGCGGCCAACGCGATGAAGTTCTTCCACGGCGGCTGGTTCCCGATGGCGATTGGCCTCGCGCTCTTCATCGTGATGACCACGTGGAAGACGGGGCGCGCGGTCCTCGGCCGGAACCTCGCCAGCAAGCTCTTGCCCGTCGACGTGTTCCTCGCCGACGTCGACGCGCACAAGCCGCACCGCGTGCCGGGCACCGCGGTCTTCATGTCGTCGAACCCGAACGGCGTGCCGATCGTGCTCCTCCACCACTGGAAGCACAACCAGGTGCTGCACCAGACGCTGGTGCTGCTCTCGGTCATCACCGAGACGGTCCCCGAGGTGCCCACGCCCGACCGCCTCCAGGTGCGGAACCTCGGCCGCGGCGTGTACCAGGTCACGGCGCACTACGGCTTCATGGAGACGCCGAACGTGCCGTCCATCATGGGCACGGTCGCCGAGCACTACGGGGTGCCCTACGTGCGCGAGCGAACGAGCTACTTCCTCGGCCGCGAGACGCTCCTCACGACGGGCGACAGCAAGATGTTCACCTGGCGCAAGGCGCTGTTCTCGTTCATCTCGCGGAACGCGCGGTCGGCCACCCAGTACTTCGGCATCCCGCCGGACCGGGTGGTCGAGCTCGGCATGCAGATCGACCTCTAGAGCGACCGTCGTTCCTTTGGAACGACGGCCAGCTCTAGTTTTGCCCTAGTTTGGGAGCATCCGTCCTTTGAACGTTCCGTTCAAAGGACTCCTGCTCTAAGCCCGCGCCGGGCCTCTCTCCGCGGTATGAAGGGGGGCGTGCAGAAGCGAACGCAGGCTTACGGGTTTCCCGCGACCGTCGTCGTGGTGAGCATCTCCACGTGCATCGCCTGGTTCGTCTTCGGGCAGAGCCAGCTCGCCGACGTGGTGATGGTGTTCCTGCTCGGCGTGGTGATCGTGTCGTCGCAGTACGGGTACGGCCCGTCGCTCCTCGCGGCCGTGCTCAGCGTCATCTCGTTCGAGTTCTTCTTCATCCCGCCGCTCTTCAGCTTTGCGGTCTCCGACCTGCGCCATATCGTCACGTTCGCGGTCATGTTCACGGTCGCCGTCGTCGTCAGCCACCTGAACCAGCGCATTCGCGATCAGGCCGACGCCGCGCGCCGCCGCGAACGGACCACCGCGAGCCTCTACGCGCTGAGCCGCGAGATTGGCCACGCCGACTCGCGCGAGACGCTCCTCGCCGCGGCGGCGCGCATCGTCGAGGACGTGTTCGGCGCGCACGTCGCCGTCTACCTGCCCGTGACGAGCGGCGCGACCCGCTCGCGTGGGTTGCTCTCCGGGGGCGAAGATGATGCGATCGAGCGCGTGCTGGCCGACGAGCCGTTCGTGCGCGGGGCGCCCGGGGCCGACGCCGCCGCGGCGGAGGCGTGGCGCTGGATCCAGCCGGCCGGCGCCGGGTCGCGCTGGGCGCCTTCGGTCCCGGCCCTCTTCGTTCCCCTGACCGGGTCGCGGGGCCGCGTCGGCGTCCTCGGGCTCCTGCCCAAGGACCCCCTGCACGTGCGCGACAACGAGGAGCGGACGCTCCTCGCGACCTTCGCGGGCCTCATCGGCGCGGCGCTCGAGCGCACGACCCTCGTCGACGAGGCGCGCCGGGCGACCCTGCGCGCCGAGACCGAGCAGCTCAGGAACGCGCTCCTCAGCTCCGTCTCGCACGACCTGCGCACGCCGCTCGCGGTCGTCACCGGCGCGACGAGCACCCTCCTCGGCGAGCACGCCCCGCGCGACGAGGCCAAGCGCCGCACGCTGATCGTGACGGCCCACGAAGAGGCCCTGCGCCTCAACCGGCTGGTGCGCAACCTGCTCGACATGACGCGCGTCGAGGGCGGCGCGCTGAAGGTGAAGAAGGAGCTTCAGCCCATCGAGGACGTCGTCGGCGCCGCGCTCTATCGCCTCGACGACCGCCTGCGCGGCCGGCCCGTCGGCACGGACATCCCGCCCGACCTGCCTCTCGTCCCGTTCGACTCGGTGCTCATCGAGCAGGTGCTCATCAACCTGATCGAGAACGCGACGAAGCACACGCCCCCGGAGACGGCCATCGACATCGCCGCCCGCGCCCGCGACGGCGAGGTGGAGATCGAGGTCGCCGATCGGGGCCCCGGCGTGGACCTCGAGAACGCCGAGCGCGTGTTCGACAAGTTCTACCGCGTGCGCGAGGGCGAGGGCGGCGGCGTCGGCCTGGGGCTGACGATCTGCCGCGGCATCGTGAGCGCGCACGTCGGGCGCATCTGGGTCGAGCCGCGCGCCGAGGGCGGCGCGTCGTTCCGGTTCACGCTGCCGCTCGATCCGTCCGTCCAGCTCGTGCCGGAGGTCGCCCTGTGAGCGAGGTCGCGCCCGTGGTGCTGGTCGTGGAGGACGAGGCGCAGATGCGCACGTTCGTCCGCATCGCGCTCGAGTCGCACGGCTTCCAGATGCTCGAGGCGCCCACGGCCGCCGAGGGCATTCGCCAGGCGCGCTCGTACACGCCCGACGTGGTCCTCCTCGACCTCGGGCTGCCCGACGCCGACGGGTCGCAGGTCACGAAGCGCATCCGCGAGTACAGCTCGGTGCCCATCCTCGTCATCTCGGCGCGCGGCAGCGAGGAGAGCAAGGTCAGGGCGCTCGACGACGGCGCCGACGACTACCTCACGAAGCCGTTCGGCGCCGCGGAGCTCCTGGCGCGCATCCGCGTCGCGCTCCGCAAGTCGGCCGCGCGCGAGACGCCGCTCCTCTTCCGCATCGGCGACGAGATCGAGGTCGACCTCGCCCGCCGCAGCGTCACGCGGAACGGCGCCGAGGTGCACCTCACGCCGCTCGAGTACAAGCTGCTCGCGACGCTCGTGCGCCACGCGGGCAACGTGCTCACCCACCACCAGCTCCTCGACCAGGTCTGGGGGCCGGGCCACGAGAACCAGATGCAGTACCTGCGCGTGTACATGACGCAGCTACGCCACAAGCTCGAGCGCGAGCCCGCCCGCCCGCGCTACCTCGTGACCGAGACCGGCATCGGCTACCGCCTCCGCGTCGACGCCTGACGCCCTGTTCGTTTTCTCTTCGATTCCCGGTCAGGGCTTCGCGACCTTGACGTCGCGCGTCCTGGCCTCGGGCTCGACGAAGGCGAGGACGCGCTCGGCTTCGGCCGTGACCTCGTCGCGGGTCTTCGCGGGGAGCGGCTCGAAGGGGACGATCGTGATCGTGGCGGCGGTCTTCTTCCGCTCCACGGTCCACACGGCGGCGACGAAGCCGTCGACGAGCACCGTCGCGGCGACGCGGAGGCCCGGCAGGTACACCTTGCGGCGGTGCGCGTCCGCGAGGAAGCGGCGGCGGTCGGCGTGGGCCATCACCAGGTTGTCGAACTCGGGCAAGAAGCGCACGGGCGCGCGGGCTTCGCCCGGCGGCCGCGGCGCCTTCGGCAGGTCGAAGAGCTCGCGCTTGCGCTCGTCCTGCAAGACGAGGAGCTTCGGCCGCAGGTGCTCGAACGCCTCCTTCAGCCGCTTCATGCCCGACCACGTCTGCACGTCGGCCGCCGACGCGGGCCCGAACGCGGCGAGGTAGCGAAGGACGAGCTGCGCGGGCGAGTCGGTCGCGGCGATCTTCTCGCCGAGCCACGCCTCGGCGAGCGCGAACTGCGGGTTCGGCGGGAAGCCCCACGGGTCGCTGTCGGTCGGCACCTGCACGAGCGGGATGGTGAGGCGCGCGAGGTACCCCATCGCGCGGTGGTCGCCCTCGGGGCTCGCGGACGCGAGCGCTTCGCGCACCTCCTCGAACGTGCGCGGGCCGCGGGCGAGCGCCTGGCGCGCGGTCGCCACGACGGCCGCGGCGTCGAGCCCCTCGCCGCGCCCGCGGAGGATCGCGGCGATGCCGCTCGAGAGCATCGGCTGGAGCGTCGACCGGAACGCGACGTAGTCGCGCGCGCTGACGATGTGCAGGGTGCCGCGCATCATCGTGGCGCGCACCGCGCGCCGGGCGCGGAGGAGCTCGAGGAGCGCCCGGGGCTCGAACTCCGTGATACGCGACCAGAGCCCGAGGTGCGGCGGCTTCGCGAGCTGCGCCTGGAGGCCCGCGAGGCGCTCGATGGCGACGAGGGGATCGACCGCTTCGCGCGCGAGGAGCATCTGCCGCGCGAGCGTCGCGCGGTTCGCGTCGCGCAGCGTGAGGACGAGCGGGCTCGTCGTCGAGGTCGCTGCGCGCGTCGCGGAAGGAGGGCGAGGGGGGCGAGGGCGGGTCGAGCGAGGCATGATTTTCGCGCCGGGCGCGCCGCGCGCGAAGCCAGAGGATACGCAGCAAAGCTTGTACAAATGACGAGGAGTGTGATCAAAGAAGCGATTGTGACGCTCCCCTTCACAGCAGCGGATCGTGCTGGAGACGCGACTCTCGTACCGTGTGTGAGGCTCTACGCCGACGAGGTCATCGTCACCAGCACCGACGGCCTCTCGTGCGACGTCCGAGAGGTGCGCGTTCCCCTGGTCGACCTGAGCTTCGAGTACGGCGGGACGCGCGTGCGCGCCGGCGACGAGCGGACCCGCGTGTTCCGCGCCGACGGGGGCATGCTGGCCGCGGTCGAGCGCGATCGCGCCAAGGAGAGCGCGGCGCGGCGCGTCATCGAGCGGCTCGGCGCCGTGGAGCTCGCGTGCGTCGACGCCATCGCCCCGCCCGAGGGCTGCGAGGCCGACTACGTGGTCCGCGCCGACGGCGACGAAAGCACGTTCTGCACCTTCACGGCGCGCGCCCTCGCGCAGTGGCGTTCGCTCGGCTGGCGGGTCGAGATCGATGCGAAGTACCCGTTCCGCGTCGTCGAGCGCGACGTGTCCTGGTACGCGCGCGTCGAGCCGAGCGAGGAGCGCGCCGGGTGGTTCGGGCTGGAGCTCGGCGTGGATCTCGACGGGACGAGCGTCGACCTCCTGCC
Source organism: uncultured delta proteobacterium (assembly GCA_963797395.1). GTDB lineage: Bacteria > Myxococcota_A > Polyangia > Polyangiales > Polyangiaceae > Palsa-1150. The sequence goes on along the minus strand of CAWCPA010000001.1, from coordinate 85,166 downwards.
CGTGCTGCTCGACCTGCTCGAGCGCCTCGACGAGGACGGCGGGCTCGATGCGCTCGCGACCTCGTGCCGCCCGACCTGGGCGCTCAAGCTCACCGAGACGCACCACCTCACGGTGCCGATCGACCGGCTGCGCGCGCTCCTCCGCGTGGTCGCAGAGCTCTATCAGGGCGAGCAGCGCCGCTGCAAGGCGTTCCCCGAGGTCCGCGCGGGCGCGCTCGTCGAGCTCGACGAGGTGTTCCGCGACGGCGGCGCGCCGATTGCGTGGACCGATCCGTCCGGCGCGACGAGCCGCGCCCGCGCCCGCGTCTCGGCGCCGCGCACCATGGAGGTGCCGAGCGGGCTCTGCGCGACGCTGCGGTCGTACCAGAACGAGGGCGTCGCCTTCCTCCAGCGGCTGCGCGAGAGCGGGGTGGGCGGCGTGCTGGCCGACGAGATGGGCCTCGGCAAGACGCTCCAGACCATCGCGCACATCTGGACGGAGAAGGCCGAGGGCCGCCTCGACGCGCCGGTGCTCGTCGTGGGCCCGACCAGCCTGGTCGGCAACTGGCAGCGCGAGATCGGGAAGTTCGCGCCGACGCTGAAGGTCGTCATCATCCACGGGCCCGAGCGGCACGGGCGCTGGGGCGAGGTGCCGAAGGCCGACGTCGTCGTGACGACGTACCCGGTCGTCGTTCGCGACGAGGAGCGCTTCGCCGAGCACCGCTTCTCGACCGTCGTCCTCGACGAGGCGCAGACGATCAAGAACGCGCGGAGCCAGGCGCGCCGCGCGCTCGCGCGCATCGAGTGCGAGCACCGCGTGTGCCTCACGGGCACGCCCGTCGAGAACCACCTCGGCGAGCTCTGGTCGATTCTTCGACTGGCTCGCGCCGGGGCTGCTCGGCGACCAGCTCGCGTTCCGGCGCTTCTGGCGCCAGCCCATCGAGGAGCAGCGCGACGCCGAGCGCCTCGCCGCGCTGCGCGAGACGGTGTCGCCGTACGTGCTCCGCCGCCTCAAGCGCGACGTCGCCAAGGAGCTCCCGCCGAAGACCGAGCTCCAGGTGCCCGTCGAGCTCGGGGGCAAGCAGCGCGATCTCTACGAGGCGATCCGCGTCGCGGCCCACGCCGACGTGCGGAAGGCGATCCACTCCAAGGGCCTCGCCGCGTCCGCCGTCACGATCCTCGACGCGCTCACCAAGCTCCGCCAGGTCTGCTGCGACCCGCGCCTCGTCGCGATGGACGCGGCGCGCTCGGTCACCGACTCGGCGAAGCTCGACGCCTTCACGACCCTCGTCGGCCAGCACCTCGCGGGCGGGCACCGCATCCTCGTGTTCTCGCAGTTCACGAGCATGCTCGCCCTCGTCGGCGAGGCCCTGACGGCGCGCGGAGTCTCGCAGCTCACGCTGACGGGCGCGACGCGCGATCGCCAGCGCGTCGTCGACCAGTTCGAAGAGGGGCGCGCCGACGTCTTTCTCATCAGCCTCAAGGCGGGCGGCACGGGCCTCAACCTCACGAGCGCCGACACGGTCATCCACTACGACCCGTGGTGGAACCCGGCCGCGCAGGCCCAGGCGACCGATCGCGCGTACCGCATCGGCCAGAAGCGCCCGGTGTTCGTCCACAGCCTCTACGTCGCCGGGAGCGTCGAGGAGCGCGTGCTGCTCTTGCAGCAGAAGAAGCGCTGGCTCTCGATGTCCATCCTGGGCGACGAGGGGCCCGAGACGTCCCTCAGCGAGCACGACGTCGACGCGCTCTTCGCCCCGCTGGCGGAGTAGCCAGGTCTGTACACCGAAGGCGTTCGGGCGGCGTCCGAGCGTGTTGCCCGCTCGTCCAATCGTGTTGGGGCGGCGTCCAAGCGCGTTTGGGCGGCGACCAAGGGTGTCCGGTCGCGGTCTGGACGTGTCGGGACGTTCAGCGGACGCCCTGGGACGCCGCCCCGACCCGGATCCTCGTCGTCCAGGGGCCTTGGGTCGGCGCCCGAACCCGTTTGCTCGCGGGTCGAGAAGGAAAGTTCGAAGGACGACAGGGCTCCGTGAGGTATCGGGCCCGGAGGCCGGCTTACCCGACGGACTGCCACGACGAGAACAAGCCCTTCCGACACGAACGTCTCCCGTCCATCCCGATCGGGGGCGTCGCGTACGCGGTGAACGACCTTCTGACCTCGGATCCAGAAGGACACCTCGGCGACGGACGCCACAGACGACGCAAGGCCGCATGGCTCCAGAACGTGCGACCGTAGCGTGCCGGCCACGCTCGAGTGGATCCCCTGGTCCGGGGCATCCAGCAGCTCGTGAGACCCGCTTCGCCGCGGCAGCCAAGTCGGCGGCCACCCGAGAGGCCCGGCACACCCTCGGGAAGGACCCGCTCTACGGCGCGGCGAGCAGCTGGATGAGGCTCGAGGTGTCCCATCGGCCCCCGCCGCGCGCCTGGACCCGCTGATAGAGCTGGTCGACGAGCGCGGCGACAGGGAGGGCCGAGCCGTTGCGCCGGCCTTCCTCGAGCCCGATCGCGAGGTCCTTGCGCATCCAGTCGACGGCGAAGCCGAAGTCGAACTTCCCCTCGACCATCGTGCCGGCCCGATGGTCGAGCTGCCACGACTGGGCCGCGCCCTTCGACAGCACGGCGGCCACCTGACGGGCGTCGAGCCCCGCACGGGCGGCGAAGTTCAAGCCCTCGGCGAGCCCCTGAAGCACGCCCGCCAGCAGGATCTGATTGACCATCTTCGTGAGCTGCCCGCTCCCCACCGGCCCCATGAGCGTGACGGCCTGGCCGTAGTGGCGCATCACCGGCGCGGCCGCCCGGAAGGAGGCCTCCTCGCCGCCCACCAGCACCGTCAGCCGTCCGTCGACGGCCCCCGACTGCCCACCGGAGACCGGCGCGTCCAGGAAGCCGAGCCCCCTGGCGGTCGCGCGCTGCGCGAGCTCACGGGCCAGCCCGGCGGACGCCGTCGTGTGGTCGACGAGGATCGCCCCCGGCTTCATCCCCTCGAGCGCACCGCGCGGGCCCTCCGCCACCTCGCGCACGTCGTCGTCGTTGCCGACGCAGACGAACACCAGGTCGGCGCCGGCCGCGGCCTCCGCCGGCGTCCCGCGCCGGACGCCGCGGTACTCGCCGCACCAGGCGGCGGCCTTGGAGCCCGTACGGTTGTAGACGGTGACGTCGTGGCCGGCTCTCGCGAGGTGACCGGCCATCGGGTAACCCATCACGCCCAGACCTACGAACGCGAGCTTCATTCGTATTCCCTCGTGCCATCTCTCTTTGCGACCCGGGGCCGGCCCACGCAACCCCCGCCGGCGATCTCGAGCGCCGACCGTGCTCACCACACGTGGAGCACGGCGACGTTGAGGCGCGCCCCGGCGGGACGGTTCTCGACCGCGAACTCCCAGTACGCGTTCGCGATGAGCTGGGTCGTCCCGATCTGGAAGAGGACACCCGGGCCCAGCGACGCGACGCGCTCTCGGGAGCCGGCGACGGCGCGACCGTCGGCCCGACTGTCCGTCGTCTGCTGGAGGAAGTACCCGGCCACCCCGGTCCGAAGAATACGGCTCACCGCGATGGAGAAGGCGCCGTTGAAGAAGAAGGCCTGCCCGGGCTGGATGGTGCTCGCCTGGTAGCTCGGTCCGGGCGCGCCGTTGACCGAGTTCCACTGGTACTCGATGCGCCAGCTCGTCTCGAGGAGGCGCGTCGGCAGCCAGGTGAAGGCGTAGTACGGGTTCACCCCCCACACGTGACTCCCGATGTTGGCGAGCGCGTCGCGACGGTACTGCCCGGTGGGCGCGATCGCGTCGATGTCGAGCCGCTGGAAGAACGGCCCGCCGAAGAGCGTCGTGCTGGGCAGCTGGTACACGAGCGGGCTGAAGACGATGTCGCCGATGCCCGCGGTGCTGGCCTCCGCGGTCGTCGTCCGGACCTCGAGGAAGACGACCGGGACGAGGACCTCGGCGCCCCAGTAGCCGCCGAACACCGGGGCCGGCGGCGAATAGAGCAGGTGGCTGAGCCCCGTCACCGCGACCGTGCTGTTGCGCCCGGGGAGCGTCTCGCCGTCCGGCCCGACGACGCGCGGCGCCGTGTACAGGCTCACTGGCTCGTGGGTGAGCAAGCCCGGCCCGCCTTCGCCGTCCAGGAAGCTCGTCTCCCCGAGGTTCACCGGCGGGAGCGCGATGTGCTGAGCGGCGACGAGGCTCAAGGACTTCCCGGGAGAAGGACCTGCTTGCTCGTCGCGTCTCCCTTCTGAACCGCCGCGTAGGCCTCGACCCCTCGGTCCAGCGACCAGGTCTTCACGGCAGCGGGTCGCAACTGCCCATCCTCGAAGCCGGCTCGCAGCTCGTTCATGATCGCGGCGATCTCCGGGGCCCCGGAGCTTCACGGTGTCGACGCCGAGGAGGCGCGCGGAGTTGTGATAGAAGGCCACCAGGTCGAACTCGACGCGTCCGTTGCCGACGCTCGCAATGGCCACCTGGCGCCCGCCGCGCCGCAGCGAGTTCAGGGACGCCTCGAACAGCGGGCCGCCGACGGTGTCGAGCACGAGGTCGACCCCTTTCCCCCCGGTCAGGGCCTTCACCTCGTCGGAGAGGTTCTTGTCCTTCAAGTGGACGAACGCGTCGGCGTCCGAGGGGCCGTCGTGCCGGTCGGCCCCGATGACCTTCGCCTTCTTCCAGTGCGCGATTCGGATCGCGGCCCGGCCGACGCCCCCCAGGGCTCCGGTGACCAGGACGGTCTCGCCGGGCTGGATCGCCGCCGTGTCCACCAGCGACGACCACGCCGTGAGATAGGGGACTCCGATGGAGGCCGCCTCCGCCATCGACAGGCGCGACGGCTTCTCGGACAGCGCGTCGAGGTCGACGACGACGTACTGCGCGTCGGCGCCGTCGCGGGTCACGCCGAACCCGGGGCCGCTGCCCCAGACCTCCTTGCCCGCCCAGCCCTCGCCGGCCGCCACGACCCCGGCATAGTCGCGCCCGGGGACGCGCGGCAAGGACGCCTTGAAGACGCCGGCCACGTTCTTCACGTCGCTGGGGTTGACGGCCGAGGCGCGCACCTCGACCAGGGCCTGTCCGGGCTGGAGGTCCGGGACGCTGAGCTCTTGGAGCGAGAGGACCGACGGCGGCCCGTAGCTCTCGAATCGCAGCGCCTTCATGGTCTTCATGGGCCCTCCGGGCAAGGTCGAGTTCGCGTTCCGCGCGTCTGGCCTGGCGGTAGGCAACCAGGGGGCCAAGGAGATCCGAAATGAAAGCGATGCTCCTCGAGAAGCCGGCGCCCATCGACACGGATCCGCTCCGCCTGGCCGAGCTCCCCGATCCCAAGCCCGGCCGCGGCGAGGTGCTGGTGAAGGTGGCGGCGTGCGGAGTCTGCCGATCGAACCTGCACATGATCGAGGGGGACTGGGTCCGTAGCGGCGTGCCGGCCAAGCTTCCCATCATCCCGGGCCACGAGATTGTCGGCCGCGTGGCCGCTCCCGGCGAGGGCGTCGCGGGAATGCCCATAGGCACGCGCGTCGGTGTGCAGCCGCTCTGGACGAGCTGCGAGCGGTGCGAATACTGCCTTACGGGCCGCGAGCAGCTCTGCCCGTACAAGCAGATCACCGGCGAGACGGTCGACGGCGGTTACGCCGAGTACCTCATCGCGAAGGAGCGGCACGTCTACGTCGTGCCGGAGTCCGTGTCCGACGCCGAGGCCGCGCCCCTCTTCTGTCCGGGGATCACGGCGTTCGGCGCCGTCTCGAAGGCGCGCCTGGCTCCGGGTCGCGCGCTCGCGCTGTTCGGGTTCGGCGGGGTGGGGCACATGGTGCAGCAGCTCGCGCAGCTCGCGGGCGCCGAGGTGTCCGTCGTCGCACGCTCGGCCGCGCACCTCGCGCTGGCGACGAAGCTCGGAGCCGCGCGCACGATCGACTCGTCGAAGGCCGACGCGGTCGACGTGCTGCGGAAGAGCGGCGGCGTCGACGCGGCGATCGTCTTCGCGCCCTCGACCGCGCTGCTGCGCGAGGCCATCCGCGCGACGAAGCCCGGAGGCGTGATTGTCGTCGGCGCGCTGGCGGACGTGGGAGTGCTGCCGTTCGTCGAGGAGAAGACCGTCGTCGGGACGCTCCTCGGCTCCCGTCAGCAGATGCACGAGCTTCTGCGGCTGGCGGGAGCCGGCAAGGTCCGGGCGGTAGTGGAGACGCTTCCGCTCGAGCGGGCGGGCGAGGCGCTGCGTCGAATGAAGCGCGGTGAAATCGAAGCGCGCGCCGTGGTGGTCTGCGAGCACGCTCAGGCCGGCGCCGCCTCGCGGATGAACGCGATCACCTGACCCGGCATCACCGTGGCGCCCGGAGCGACGAGCACGCTGTGCACGGTGCCCGACACGGTCGCGGCCACCGCGATCTCCGTCTTCATCGCCTCGACCACGACGACGGCGTCGCCTTCGCGCACGTCGGCGCGCGCGTCCGCGGCGATCTTCCAGACGTTGCCCGCGATCGGGCTCGTCACCGCCGCGCACCCTTCGGGCACCGCGACCGTCTCGCCGGCGTCGGCCGCCGGCGGCGCCGCGCTGCTCACCACGTCCTGCCCGGCCGCGCGCCACCGCTCGCGCTCCGCCTCGAACGCGGCCTGCTGACCGGCCTTGAAGGCGCCGATCGACGCCTCGTTCTCCTCCAGCCACCTCTTGTACGCGCTGTACTTGAACGAGCTCTCCTCGATGCGCACGTGCGTCTTGCCGTACGGGAAGGCCTTGCGGAGCTCGAGCAGCTCCTCGGCCGAGACCGGCTCGAAGCGGATCTCGTCGAAGAACCGGAGGAGGTACTTCTTGCCGTCGCGGAAGTCTTCGGTGGAGCGGTGCGTGTTCCAGACCTGGAGCGTGCGGCCCACGAACTGGTACCCGCCGGGCCCCTCCATCCCGTAGATGCAGAGGTAGGCGCCGCCGATGCCGACCGCGTTCTCCGGCGTCCACGTGCGCGCCGGGTTGTACTTCGTGGTCACGAGGCGATGCCGCGGGTCGAGCGGCGTCGCGACGGGCGCGCCGAGATACACGTCGCCCAGCCCCAGGACGATGTAGCTCGCGTCGAAGACGATGCGGCGCACCTCGTCGACGCTCGCGAGGCCGTTGATGCGCCGGATGAACTCGATGTTGCTCGGGCACCACGGCGCGTCGGGCCGCACCGAGCGCGTGTACTTCTCGATCGCGAGGAGCGTCGCCGGGTCCTCCCACGACAGCGGCAGGTGCACGACGCGCGTGGGGATCTCGATCTCCTCGAGCTTGGGGAGGTCGCGCTGCATGCCCTCCAGCAGCGTGAGGAGCTTGCGCGCCGGGAGGAGCGCCGGATCGAAGTGCACCTGGAGCGAGCGGATGCCCGGCGTGATGTCGAGGATGCCTTCGAGCTTCCGCGCCTCGAGCGCCTGCATGAGCGCGTGCGCGCGCAGGCGCAGGCCGATGTCGAGCACGGGCGGCCCGAACTCGACGAGCACGTTGTCGTCGCCGTCGCGCCGGTACACGACGCGGTCGTCGGCCGCGCCTCCTTCGAGGGTCGCGAGCACCGGCGACTGCCGCGACGCGGGGGTCGGGTGCATCGGGGGCGGGCGCACGACGGACACGCCCTGCGGGACGCCGCGCTTCCACGCGTCGCGCTCCTCGGCCTCCTCGTCGGTGAGCGGGACGAAGCGCACGCGGTCGCCCGCCTTGAGCTGCCCCATCTTCCAGAGCTCGGCGCGCGCGATCGTCACCGGGCACACGAACCCGCCGAGGCTCGGCCCGTCGGGGCCGAGGATGACCGGCATGTCGCCCGTGTAGTCGATGGCGCCGACGGCGTACGCGTTGTCGTGGATGTTGGACGGGTGGAGCCCCGCCTCGCCGCCGTCGCGCCGCGCCCACTCGGGCTTCGGCCCGATGAGCCGCACGCCGGTGCGGTCGGAGTTGTAGTGCACCTGCCAGGTCGCGGCGTAGAGCTCGTCGACGTCCTTCTCCGTGAAGAAGTCGGGCGAGCCGTGCGGCCCGTCGAGCACGCCGATGTCCCACACGTCGGGGTACTCGGGCAGCGCCGCCTGGTGCGCGAGCACGGTCGGGTCGATGTCGTCGCGCGGCGGCGCGACGTGCAGCACGTCCCCGGCGCGGACCGCCCGCCCGCCGTGCCCGCCGAACCGCCCGAGCATGAAGGTCGCCTTCGACCCGAGGTAGGACGGCACGTCGAACCCGCCGCGCACGGCCAGGTACGCCCGGCACCCGGGCCCCGCGACGTTCCCGAGCCGGAGCTCCTGCCCGGCCTGAACCTGCACGGGCTCGAGGTACGGCACCGGCTGCCCGGCGATGGTCGCCTTCATGCGCGCGCCGGCCAGCGCGATCACCGTGTCCGCGCGGAAGCGGAGCGTCGGCCCCGTGAGGGTCATCTCGAGCGCGGCGGCGCCGTCGTCGTTGCCCGCGACGCGGTTCGCCACGGCGAACGCGAAGTCGTCCATCGGCCCCGAGGGCGGGACGCCCACGGACCACCCGCCGACGCGCCCCGGCAGGTCCTGCACGGTCGTCTGCGTGCCGCCGTCGAGGATCTCCACCGCCGTCGAGCGGAACTCCATCCCCGCGAGGAGCTTCGTCGACACGTCCCCGGACCGGAACGCCGGGGTGGCCAGGACCTGCCGGAGGTATTCGAGGTTCGTCTCGACGCCGGCCACCCGCGTCTTCGCGAGCGACCCTTCCATCGCGACGATCGCCTCCTCCCGGCTCGCGCCCCTCGTGATGATCTTCGCGAGGAGCGGGTCGTAGTACGGGGAGATCTCCGTGCCCGCCTCGATCCAGTCGTCGACGCGCGAGGCCTCGTCGAAGACGACCTCGGTCAGCGTGCCGGTGCTCGGCTGGTAGTTCTTGGCCGGATCCTCGGCGTAGAGGCGCACCTCGATCGCCGCGCCGCGCGGCGAGGGCGCGTGGAGGCGCAGGTCGCCGCCCGCCTCGCGGACCATCCACTCGACGAGGTCCACCCCCGTCACCGTCTCCGTGACGCCGTGCTCCACCTGGAGCCGCGTGTTGACCTCGAGGAAGTAAAAGTCCTGCGTGGCCGCGTCGAGCACGAACTCCACCGTGCCCGCCGACCGGTACTTCACCGCGCGGCCCATGCGGGTCGCGGCGTCGAAGAGGCGCGCGCGCGTCGCCTCGGAGAGGCCCGGCGCCGGCGTCTCCTCGATGACCTTCTGGTTTCTGCGCTGCACCGAGCAGTCGCGCTCGCCGAGCACCACGATCTCGCCGTGCCCGTCGCCGAAGATCTGCACCTCGACGTGCCGCGCGCGCTCGACGAACTTCTCGAGGTACGCGCCCGACTCCCCGAAGTTCGCCTTCCCGAGCCGCTCGACCGCCTCGAAGGCGTCGACCAGCTCGCCGGCGGTGCGGCAGACGCGGAGGCCGATGCCGCCGCCGCCCGCGGTGCTCTTCAGCATGACCGGGTAGCCGATCTCCGCGGCGCGCCGCACCGCGGCCTCCGCGTGAGGCAGGAGCGGGGTGCCCGGCAGGAGCGGCACGCCGTGCGCCGCGGCGATCTCGCGCGCGCGGTGCTTGAGCCCGAACTCGCGAATCTGTTCCGGGGTGGGCCCGATGAAGCGCACGCCCGCGCGCTCGCACTCGGCCGCGAACTCGGCGCGCTCGCTGAGGAAGCCGTACCCCGGGTGGATGCCGTCGGCGCCCTTCTGCAGCGCGACCTCGAGGATGCGATCGGCGCGGAGGTAGCTCTCGGCGGGCCGCGCCCCGCCGACGCACGCGGCCTCGTCGGCCTCGCGCACGTGCCGCGCGAAGGCGTCGGCGTCGGAGTGCACCGCGACGCTGGCGACGCCCAGTTTGCGAAGGGTGCGGAAGATGCGGCACGCGATCTCCCCCCGGTTGGCGACGAGGACCTTGCGCAGCATCGCCGGTCACGCGCGCCCTTCTTGCGGGCCGTCCCAGACGAGGACGCGAATGGGCGTGGGGTTATAGGCGTTGCAGGGGTTGTTGAGCTGGGGGCAGTTCGAGATGAGGCAGAGCACGTCCATCTCGGCGCGCATCTCGACGTACTTGCCGCCGCCCGAGATGCCGTCGGCGAAGGTGAGGCCCCCCTCGGGGGTCACGGGCACGTTCATGAAGAAGTTGATGTTCGGCGCGAGGTCGCGCTTCGAAAGCGGGATTCCCGCCCTGGCCGTCGCGAGGAGGAAGCTGTCGCGGCAGCTGTGCATCGCCTTCGTGTGGTGGCCGTAGCGCACCGTGTTGCTCTCCGAGGAGCACGCGCCGCCGATGGTGTCGTGGCGGCCGCACGTGTCGGCCACGATCGTGAGGAGCGTCTCGCCGTCGGTCGAGAGGAGCCGCGACCCCGTGGAGAGATAGAGGCTGCCCTGCGCGCGGATCGTGTCGGCCGCGCTGTACCGGTCGCGGGGATCGGCCGCGCTGAAGAACAGCGTGTCGACCGCCTGGTTGCCCTCGAGGTCCACGATGCGGAAGGTGCTGCCGCGCGCGATGCGCCCGAGCCACGCCTCGCCCGCGAGCACGACCTCGCTCCGGGCGGCGCGCGCAGGGTCGAGCGAGCTTTCGACGAGGCTTCTGACGAGGGGCGTGCTCATGGTCGCTCCGGGTTCTCTCTGGAGGATCAAAGGAAGGTGCGCTCGGTGTTCTCGAAGGCGCGGCGGGTCTCGGCGCGCGAGACGCGGCACGGGTCGTCGGCGCCGGGCGGCGGGCCCTGGCGGACCGTCAGCTCGACGCCGCGGGGCGCGTACGTCGTGGAAGGGTCGAGCGGGTGGGCCGCGGCGGCCAGCACCACGAGCACGTTCATCTCGGCGCGGAGCTCGACGTACGCGCCCGCGGGCGAGTGGCCGGGCACGAAGCGGAAGGCGCCGTCGTCCTCGGTGACGACCTTGCTGAAGAAGTTCACGTTCGGCACGAGGTCCTGCTTGCCGAGCCCCAGCTTGCCCAGCTCGACGAGGAAGCCGTCGCGGGCGTTCCGGTGCCAGTCGTTGCGCGCCTCCTGGTACCGCTTGCGCCCGACCTTCGCGGCGACGAGGCTCCCGTTCGAGTGGCCGCACAGCGTGTCGTGCCAGCCGCACGTGTCCTCGACGATCGAGCAGAGCACCTTGCCCATGTCGGACATGAGCACGCGCCCGCGCGCGAGGAAGGCCGTGTACTGCGCCTTCAGCGTGTCGGGCACGTTGTACCGCTCGAGGAGGTCGTCGCGATTGTAGAAGAGCGCGGAGACGTTCGCCCCGCCCGCGGTGTCCGTGATGCGGAGCACCTGGTGACGCCTGATCGTGCCCGACCAGCTCGCGCCGGGGGCGACGGTTTCTCGATACGAGATGGCCGAAGGATCCGTCATGACGCGCCCCTTCCTATCAAACGACGTCGCGATCGGGGTGTTCGTGTTTGAACTTCGGGAGCGCCTCGACCGGCGCCGTCCGCTGGCCGTGGATGAGCCGCTCGAGGTGGCGCTTCGTCGCGAGGAACTCCTCGGACATGAACTGCGACGCGTCGCGCGGGCGGGCGACGGGCACCTCGATGATCTCGAGGATGCGCCCGGGGTTCGGCCCGAGGACGACGATGCGGTCGGCCAGGTAGATGGCCTCGTCGAGGTCGTGCGTGACGAAGAGGATCGTGATGTCGACCTGCCGCCAGATCTGGAGGAGGTACGCCTGCATCTGCGCGCGCGTCTGCGCGTCGAGCGCCCCGAACGGCTCGTCCATCAAGAGGATGCGCGGGTTGTTCGCGAGGGCGCGCGCGATGGCGACGCGCTGCTTCATGCCGCCCGAGAGCTGGTGCGGGTACGCGTTCGCGAAGCGCGTGAGGCCGACGAGCTCGATCCACTCGCGCGCGTCCTGCGAGGCCTGGAGCTTGGAGGTGCCGCCCACCTCCAGGCCGAACATCACGTTCTCGAGGACCGTGCGCCACGGAAAGAGCGTGTAACCCTGGAACACCATGCCCCGGTCGCGGCCCGGGCCGCGCACCTCGTGGCCGTCGAGGAGCACCGCGCCGGAGGTCGGCGCGTCGAGGCCCGCGAGGATGCGGATCAGGGTCGACTTGCCGCACCCCGAAGCGCCGATGAAGACGACGAGCTCGCGCTTGTGCGCGCGGAACGAGATGCGGTCGAGCGCGGTCACGAGGCCGTGCTCGGAGTGGAACTGGCGCCCGAGCTGGTCGACCTCGAGGAGCACGGGCCGCTCGTAGAGGCGCGCGAAGCGCTCGCGCACGGGGGCGGTCTGCTTCTTGTGGGCGAGGGGGTCGTCGAGGAGTTCCAGGGCGGTCATGATTTCCTCACGCGGCCTGCGTCGTCGCGCCCTCGGGGCCGGGCTTGCGCGGCAGGATCAGCTTGCGCAGCGTCGCGAACAGCGAGGGGCCGCGCTTCTCGGCCTTCCACGGGAAGAGCTTCGCGCCCAGCTTCGCCAGCACGACGTCGCACCCGAGGCCGATGAAGCCGATGATGAAGATCGCGGCGAAGACGTTCTGGTAGTTCCGGTACCGGGCCTGCTGGCTGATGAAGTACGAGATGCCCGACATCGTGCCGATGAGCTCCGCCACGATGAGGTACGTCCACGCCCAGCCCAGGAGGATGCGCATGTCGGTGTAGAGGTCGACGATGATCCCGGGAACGACGACCTTGAAGAGGAGCTGCGCGCGGGACGCTCCGAGCGTCTGCGCGGCCTCGAGCAGCGAGCCGTCGAGCTTGCGCGTGGTGTTCGCGACGACGAGCACCTGCTGGAAGAAGGTGCCGACGAAGATGATGGCGATCTTCGGTCCGTCGTAGATGCCGAGCACCGCCACGGCCAGCGCGCCGAACGCCGGCGCCGGCAGGTACCGGAAGAACTCGAGGAAGGGCTCCGAGAGCCGCGAGACGAACGGGAACGCGCCGCACAGGATGCCGAGCGGCACGCCCGACGATCGACGAGAGGAAGAAGCCCCAGAAGATGACCTGGATGCTGTGCCAGAGGCTCTCGTGGAGCCACGGCTCGCTGGGCAGGCGCGGCGGCGTCTTGAAGGCGACGTAGAGGGCGCGCGCGACCTCGTGCGGCGCGGGGAGGTACACCGGGTTCGCGGGCGTCCCGGTGGCCGACGCGCGGCCCTCGGCGCGCGCCGTCTTGTTCTCGTCGACGAAGACGTCGTGATCGACGAGCATCCCGGGCTCGAAATACGACACCGAGCCCGGGCTCTCGATCTTCATGAGCGGGTGCCAGACGAACGGCACGTACGACACGACGCTCCACGCGAGGAGCGGCAGCATGAACGAGAGCACGAAGAGGATCGTGCGCTGCCGCGGCTCGAGCTCCTTGCGGATCCCCAGCCACTCCGCCCTTCGCCGCAGGCGCGTCTCGGTCATCCGCGGGGTCGTGTTCGCCATGGGGTCACCTCGAGGGGACGCTCGTGCTCAGAGGGAGTCGACGATGCTGGGGTCGATGTACTCGTCGACGTTTTGCGAATCCTTGTAGACCTTGTTGGCGACGTTGAAGTCGTTCGCGACGGTGCTCGAGCCGTAGACGGAGTCGAGGCCCGCGCCCTTCTTGTAGTGGGCCTTCGCCTCGTCGAGAGAGAGGAAGTACGTGCCGGGCATCGCGGCCTGGTACTCCTCGACCTTGGCGCCCGCCTTCGCGGCCATGATCGCGACCGCGTCGGCCTGCGTCTTGGGGTCGCGGACGTAGTCGGAGATTTTGTACCAGACCTTCACGAACTTCACCCAGTCGTCGTGGCGCTGGGCCAGGCTCGAAGGGTTGACGGCGACCGCGTCGTAGATGAGGCCCGGCACGTCGGCGCTCGTGAAGAGCGGCACCGAGCCCGGAACGGCCGCGAGGGCCTGCGCGGCCACCGGGTACCACGCGGCGACGGCGTCGACCTGCTTGGTGGTGAGCACCTGCGGGGTGTCGTTCGTCTTCGTGCCGATGAGCTGCACGTCCTTCGGGTTGATCCCGTTCTTCTCGCAGCCCTTCAGGAAGAGCAGGTGCTCGACGAGCGTGAGCTCGAGGCCCACCTTCTTGCCCTTGAGGTCCTTGAACGACTTGATGCCCGGGCGCCCGACGACCTTGTCGTTCCCGTTGCTGTAGTCGGTGAGGAGGATCATCTTGCTCTTCGCGCCGTTCGCCCCCGTCACGAGCGCGTCGCCGTTCGTGACCATCACGGCGTCGGCCTTGTTGGCCGAGAAGTTGTCGAGCGTCGCGCCGTAGTCGGCCCAGGAGAACTCGACGTCGATTCCCGCTTCCTTGAACCAGCCCTTCTGAATGCCCACTTCGAACGCCGTCCATCCCGGCCAGTCGCTGTATGCCACCTTCAGCGGCGCCTTCGCGGGCGCGGGCGGCGGAGCGGCCGACGGGCCCGGGGTCGCAGACGCCGCGGACGCGCTGGCCATGGGCGCGGACGCCGAATCGGGGCTGTCCTTGCTACAACCGAAAAACGCAAAAGCGACGACGAACGGAGCGAGGAATCTTCCCATCGCCGAGGTATCGCGCGCGCGGAGTTTCGCGCTCGTTTCGCATCGTTTGCCTGTCCTCGAAACGACGCGGCCCCGCGGCTGATTCTCGCGGCGTCGCGAGGGAAAGCGGCGCGGTGACTACCCCGAAACTGTGAGTTTTGCCCGCAGATACGAGCGCCACCCGCCGTGGTGCGTGATGTCGGCCGCCTCGGCGATGGCGTCGTTCTCGCAGAGAAACCCCTGCGCGAAGGAGTCGTCGTCGAGCTCGATCGAGCCGATGCAGAGCGGGTGGGGAATCGCGGCGACGAACGCGCCGAACGCCTTCGTGTCGAGAGACCACACCTCGACCTCGATCGCGGCGCCGCCCTCGCGCACGCGCACGAGCCCCGGCTTGGGAGGGACGGTGCCCGGGAGCGCGTAGAGGCGATAGCGCTCGGAGGTGCGCGCGGCCCGCACGAGCGTCGCGCCGAGGCCGACGAGCTGGTGGTTCAGCGGCTGGCCCGTGAGGTGCGCGCCGACGACGACGATCGCGTGGCGCGACGCGCCGGGCGGCGGCTGACTCGCGGCGTTGGGCTCGCTCGCGGGCGCCTCGAGGGGGACGAGCGGGTGGCCGGTGGCGCCCATCGTGCCGCCGAGGCTCTGGTGGAACGCGCTGGCCATCGCGGCGAGCGTGCCGTCGCGGCCGCGCGGGCCGAGGAAGGTGACGCCGGTCGGAAGGCCGTCGGGCCGGAACCCCGAGGGCACCGCGACGCCCGCGAGGTCCATGAGGTTCCCGAAGGTCGTGTAGACGCCGAGGTTCGAGTTGAGCGCGCGCGGGTTCGACTCGATCTGCTCGACCGAATAGATGGTGGGGGTGGTCGGCACGAGGAGCGCGTCGATGGTGCGCCACGTGTCTTCGACGGACTGTCGCAGGGAGAGGAGCTCGTAGGTGCCTTCGAAGACCTCGCGCGCCGTGACCCGCTTCGCGTCCGCGAGGATCCACCGGATGACCGGCACCAGCGCGTCGGGCTTCTTCTCGAGGATCTCCCCGCCCGCGACGAGCCGCTCGGCGACGAACGCGCCGCCGTAGAGCATCTCGCCGGCGCGGCGGAACGGCTCGAGGTCCACCTCGACGAGGGTGCAGCCCATCGCCTTCACGCGCTCGATGGCCGCGTCGAACGCGGCGCGCGCCGCCTCGTCGTCGAAGAACACGAGCTGCGGGCGGGGCGGCACGCCGATGCGCCAGGCGCTCCGGCTGCGGTCGGGATCGAAGACGATGGCCTGCGCGTCGAGCCGCGAGAAGGGGTCCTGCGCGTCCCACCGCTTGCCGACGTCGGCGACGGCGCACGCGTCCTCGACGGTGAGGGCGAAGACCGTCACGCAGTCGTAGGTCCGGCACGCGGGGACGACGCCGCGCGTGCTGAGCGCGCCGCGCGTGGGCTTGAGGCCGACGACGTTGTTGAACGCCGCGGGCACGCGGCCGGAGCCCGCCGTGTCGGTGCCGAGCGCGAAGGCCACGTGGCCGACGGCCACCGCGACGCCGGAGCCGGAGCTCGAGCCGCCGGGGATCATCCTCGGGTCGAACGGGTTCGTGGGCGTGCCGTACGGCGAGCGGGCGCCGACGAGGCCCGTCGCGAGCTGGTCGAGGTTCACCTTGCCGACGAAGATCGCGCCCGCGTCGATCAGGCGCTGCACGACCTGCGCGCTGGCGTCGGGCACGTACGCGAGCTCGGGGCAGGCGATGGTGGTCGTGACGCCGGCGACGTCGATGTTGTCCTTGACGCCGAACGGCAGGCCGAAGAGGGGCAGCGCGTGCCCGGCCTCGCGCCGCGCGATCGCCCGATCGACCGCGGCGTGGAGCTCGGCCGCCCCGGTCAGGTGCAGCCACACGTGCCGGATGCGCTCGCGATCGCGTTCGATGCGCGCGAGGACCTCGTCGACCACCTGGTGCGGCGTGCAAGTGCCGGCGCGATAGGCCTCCCGGAGCGACGCGAACGAAAAAGACAGATCCGCGAGCGGCATCCCCCCGTCACTAGCAAGGCTGGCGCTCCGATTTCCACAAAAGAGAAGCGGGGCACGCCAGCCTCCGGGTGGAGGGGCGCGCCCCGCATCGAGGGCGATTCGCTAGGACGTCACTTGGTCGCGATGATCGCGCCGAGGGTCGTCGTCCACTGGGTCTTCGAGAAGGACACCGACGCCGGGTCGCCGACGTCGTTGACCGTCTTGCCCGCGAAGATGGCGTTGTTCGCGATGTCGACGCGGTTGTCGAGCATGAGCGTGAGGTGGCTCGCGACGACGTCCGAGAGGGTCAGCGTGACCGACTCGACGGTCGTCGACGGCAGGCTCGAGGCCGTCGTTGCGACCGGGCCGGTGAGGATCTGGCTGTTGTTGTCGCCGAAGATCTCGCCGCGGAGCGCGATCGCGAACGGATCGGCGACGACGTACTTGATGCCGAGGTTCACGCCCCACCAGGTCTCGTCGAGCGTGAGGCCCGCGTACTTGTCCTCGTGGTCGATGTCCGCGTTGAGCGCGAAGCTGAGCGCCGACGTCGGGTTGAAGTCGACGACGAGGTCGCCGATCTCGCGCCAGTGGCTGTCGGCGTCGGGGATGGAGCCCGAGCCCATGGCCAGGCCCGCACCGCTGGAGTTGGCCGTCGCGGTCGGCGCCGGGACCGGCGCGTAGTCCGCCTGCTCCGGGCCCGCCGCGCCGCCGAGGTAAACCTGGAACACGTCGGCCGGCTTGACCATGACCTGGATGCCGAACGTCTTGCCCGTGTTGTTGTCGATGGTCTCGTTCCAGCCGTTGGCCGCGAAGAGCTTCAGGTCGAAGGCGCTCGACGGCGCGAAGTCGAACCGGAGGCCCGTGAAGAAGACGGGCTGGTTCAGCTGGAAGAGGAGGCTGCGCGTGTAGAAGAAGTTGAGCTGCGAGTCGGGGACCTCGGAGCCGAACGGCTGGTCCCACTTGCCGAGGTCGAACGTGATGGTGTCGAACTTCAGCGTCGCGTACGCCTGCCGCACGTTCTGCATGCCGAACGAGTTGTCGGCCGTGCTCGTGGGGGTCGCGCCGAGGTTGTAGATGTACGCTTCAGGGCCGAAGCGCAGGCTCACCGTGCCGCCGATGTTGTCCGACGAGTACGCGGCGTTGACGCCGATCTGGTTCAGCGAGAAGCCCTGCGCGAGGTCGTACGCGCGAACCGGCGTGCTCACCGGCCACTGCGGCTTCGGGAAGTTCCAGTTGATGTTCCCGTACGCGTCCGCGAAGGCGTCCACCGCGAACTTGTCCCACCAGTTGCCCGGCGCGGGAGCGCCCGGGGCCGGCGGGGCGGCGGGCGCGGCCGCCGCAGGAGCCGCGGGGGCCGGAGCCGGCGGCGGCGCTGCAGCCGGCGCGGGCTCGGGGGCCGGCGCCGGCGCGGGCGCCGCAGCAGGGGGCGGCGGCGTCGCGGGCGGGGGCGCCGCAGGCGCGCCTGTTTGCGCCGCTGCTTCGCCTGCCCCGGATAAACACGCGATCAAAAGCAGTACGGCAGTTGTGGACCTTCTCATCAGTAGACTCCTCCGCGGGGACATCGGCCGACGGCAGGCCGCACCGCATCGCACCCATGCCGGTGGGGTAGACCGGTGGGCCAACGGCAGCGCGCCTGTCGCCGAGTGTCCGCTTGAGTCGAGGTAGGTACTGCTGAGCCGATTTCTCGAATGTTTCGCAATCGTATTTTTTGGGCCTGTACCCCAAAAAAGCGTGGCGAGCCCGATCGCAGACTACACGCATCTCCTTTCGCCATTAATTCCGGGATCTTGGCGAGGTTACGGAGCGTGCTGAAGCGAGGCGTTGCTCGCGAGCAACACCCCCGGAAGCGGGGCCGTCCATTTCCACCGTTTTTCGTGCAGGTTCCTGGACACGTCTCGAGGCCCGGCGGCAGGGCGGCGAAATGACCGATTGCGTCGCGCGTTTTGCGCGCGCTTTGACCGGGCGCGTCGGCGCGCGCGCTCAATCGCGGTTCGCGATCAGTTGGGGCAGTGATCGGTCCAGGGCATGCCGTTGATCTCGCATCCCGCGGGCGCGGGAGGCTCGGCCAGCACGCTGCCGAGCTGCGCGGGGACGGCCGTGAACTGGAGGCCGACCGACACGGCGTCGCAGGGCGCGAGGGATGGCTGCTGGTTGTCGTTCAACTCGCTCTGGGAGATGTCCGCGGAATAGCAGACCGCCTCCTTGATGAGGGTGTAGGCGAACGAGTTCCCGCAGAGATAGCCGCCGTCCTTCGTGGTCGTATCGGGGATCGTCGCGAGCGTCGCGAGCAACGACGAGGTCGGCCAGCGCCCCGCGATGGTGCCCTTCGTGAGCGCGTACCCGAACGCCGTGCCCGCCTCGCTCTCGAGCTGATACGGCGAGAGACTGCCGACGACGATGGTGCCCGAGAGAAACATGCGCGCGCCGCCGAGGAAGGAGCGATCGCCGAAGACGATCGGCACCTGCCCCGGAAGCTTCGCGACGACCGATCCGCCGGACACGTACGCGGTGTCGTCTTCGAAGATCGGCATGGTCCCGTTGATCGTGCTCGGGTCGATCGTCCAGCGATCTTGCCCGTTGAACTGGGGCACCGGGATGCCGCCGTCCTCGTCGCGCTCGAGGCCGTTCGAGACGTAGAAGTCGACGACGACGTGCGAGTCGTCGGGCTGCCCGTTGTAGCCGTTGATGACGAGGAGCAAGCTGTACTGGCCCGCGCTGAGGCCCTCGTCGATCTGCGCGGTGCCGGTCGACGCCGCCGAGCGGAGGGTGCTGAAGAGTTCGATCGCGGTGTGGTCTCGACCCGCGTCGTCGTCGCAGCTCTCGGTGGCGCCCTTGATCTGCTGGCAGCTCGGCGGCCCCGGGCACGTGCAGACGCCGTCGAGGTCATAGCCGTACGGCGGGACGCCCGCTTCGGGCGCCGCGCTCAGGCCGATGTCGATCGTGTTGAACGCCGCGACGACTGTGAAGTTGCCACCGCCGTCGTTGTCGTCGCTCGGGGGCCGGTCCGGCCACACCGCGGAGTGGCACACGTAGTCGGCCTGGCTCGACGTGCCGCCGTCGGCCGACGCGAGGAGGGACGTGTCGTACACCGCGCACCCCGGATACGACGCCACGACCAAGCCCGCGGCCAGCGCCGACAAGGCGCCCGCGCCCACCCCGATCCAGCGCCCCATCGAGCTCGAAACCAAGCGGAGAGAACACTACAACCGGCGCGGGACGCGCTCCAGGGAATCGCAAGCGTTCGGCCGGGGCGTCGTGCCACTCTCCCGTACATGCGTGGCCCGTGCGGGCGTGCGCGCCGGGCCGGCCGGAGGCGCGGCCTCGGCGCGCAGCGGCGGCCAAAGGATGCTCTAATGCCGGTCGGATCTCCGGGAGCATCGCGGCGTGTCGCAAATGATGGGAACGAAGCTCGATCGGTTCGAGCTGATCGCGGAGCTGGCGAGCGGGGGAATGGGCACGGTGTATCTCGCGCGCCTGGGTGGCGCGGGCGGATTCCAGCGGCTCTACGCCATCAAGCGCCTGCACGAGCACCTGGCGCGGCACAACGAATTCATCGAGATGTTCCTCGACGAGGCCCGCCTCGCCGCCCGCATCCATCACCCGAACGTCGTCCCGATCCTCGAGATTGGCACGACCGAGGCCGGGTACTACCTCGTGATGGAGTACGTGGAGGGCGACACCCAGGGGCACCTCTTTCACTGCGCGTCGCAGGAGAAGAAGGTCATCCCCCCTGAAGTGTCGATCCGCATCGTGCTCGACGCCCTCGCCGGCCTCCACGCGGCGCACGAGAGCACCGACGACGAGGGGCGCCTCCTCGAGATCGTGCACCGCGACGTCTCTCCGCACAACGTGCTCGTGAGCGTCGACGGCGTCGCCCGCATCACCGATTTCGGCATCGCGCGCGCGGCCTCCCGGCTCGCCGTCACCCGCACCGGGCAGCTCAAGGGCAAGGTCGCCTACATGGCGCCCGAGCAGGCGCGCTCGGAGAAGATCGATCGCCGCGCCGACGTCTTCGCGATGGGCATCTGCTTCTGGGAGATGCTGGCGCGCCGCCGGCTCTTCAAGGCCGAAGGGGAGGGCGAGACCCTCAACCGGCTCCTCTACGAGCCGATCCCTTCGGTGCGCAGCGTAGACCCGTCGATCCCGCGCGAGATCGACGACGTCCTCGCGAAGGCCCTCGCCCGCGACCTCGAGAAGCGGTACGCGACCGCCGCCGAGTTCTCCGACGCGCTCGAAGACGCGGCGCGCGGCCTCGACATGCTGGCCTCGCACCGCGACGTCGCGGCGTGCGTCGCGGAGATCCTCGCGCCGGACCTCTCCGAGCGACGGGCCGACCTCCGCGCGTGGATTGCCGACGCCGAGCGGCGCAGCCTCGTACCCCCGCCCGCCGACTCGAGCGGCGAGGGGCTGGGCGCGCGGCCGCAGGGCGCGATGGTGAGCGTCTACGTGCCCCCGCTCTTCGAGCCCGGCACGCTGCGCTCGCACGAGAAGCGCACGCGGCGCCGCGACGGCGCGGGGAGCCGCGGGCCGACGCTCTTCGTGGTCGCGGCGTTCGCCGTGGCCGCGCTGCTGGGCGGCGTGCGCTGGCTGCGCGGGCGCGGGCACGAGGTCCCGGCCGCCGCGATGAGCGCGCCGACGCCGGCCCCGCCCGAGACCGTCAAGGCCGTCGAGACGGCCGAAGCCCCCGCGCCGATCGTGGCCGTGAGCTCGACGTCGCTCGCGACCGTCGCGTCGGTCCGCGCCGAGCCCGCGCCGTCCCCCGAGGCCGCGGCGGCGCCGAGCGCCGGGAGGCCCTCCGTCGTGACCGCCGTTCGCCCGCGCCCGGTGACCAGCGCGGCGCGCACCCCGGAGACCTCGGCCCGCCCGGCGGCGTCCGTGCCGCAGGAGATGCTGAACAACCCGTATCGCTGACCGCGCGCGGTCCGGTGCGGAGGCCTCAGATGCGGGAGCGGTGGTAGGTCGGCGTGACGCCCTTCCACCGGCGGAACGCCTTGTGGAACGCGGGGGCGTGCGAGAACCCGAGGAGCGCGGCGATCTCCCCGATGCTGCGCTGCGGGTCGCGCAGGTAGCGCTCCGCCAGGTCGCGGCGCACGTCGTCGACGAGATCGCTGAACGTCGTCCCCTCGTCCTCGAGGCGCCGCCGGAGCGTGGGGACGCTCATCGCGAGGGCCGCGGCCACCGACTCCATGCACATGTCGCCGCTGCCGAGGCGCGCGGTGATGGCCTCGCGCGCCCTGCTCCGCGTACCGATGGCGGCGCGATCGGAGAGCTCGCGCGCGTACTTGTCGAAGGCGGCGTGCATGCGCGGGTTGGCGCCCTGCATGGGAAGATCGAGGACGCGGCGGTCGAGCACGAAGCCGTTGTGCGGCATCCCGAACCGGAGCGTCTGCGGGTCGAACGCGGAGTAGTCGCCCAGCTCGGCGGGCGCCTCGTGCATGAAGTGCACTTCGATCGGCTTGCGGTCGATCTTCGCGCAGCGCATCGAGAACCGGGCCGCGGCCACGATGATGAAGTCGTTGGCCGCCCGGGGAGAGGGCACGCCGTCGGTGACCCGGAAGCGCCAGAGTGTGTGCTCGCCGTGCGGCACCAGGGTGATCTCGGCGCCCTCGTCGAGGAGGTGGATGTACCTGGCCACGCACTCGAGCGCCTCGCGCAGCGTGGAGCAGCTCCGGGCTGCGTGCTCGAGCGCGTCGAGGTCTCCCGATTCGACCGACGCCCCCGCCCGGAGGCCGACGGTGCGGTCGCCTGTGGCCTCGACCCACGACTCGAGGATCGCCATCACGACCCGGTGCGGTACACGGGTCTCGGGGCGCGCCAGGTCGCCGGCGGTGAGCCCGGCCTGGGAGAGGATCTGCTGGGTGAGCGGGCTCGGGCCCGAGTTGATGATGCGCAGGAACGGCCACATGAGCCGGACCGACAAGCGCTTCTCGCGGATGGGAAGGAGCGACGGCAACGCCATGGGAGCCCTTTGGTGTATCCCTGGAGTGCACGTCGCGGACCACGCGCCTTGCGCACCCATTCCCCGAAGAAGCGCGAGGATTCTCACGCAGCCCGGGGGTCACCCAGCGTACACGGGTTCTCAGCTCGGGTCGTTGCTTGCGCAGTCTGCGCATCTTGGTGCTCGAATCGACCCGCGGCTGGCGCACTCACTTCGGCGGCTGCGGCGGGATCGGCGGCGGCTTCGTATCGTCGGTGACGCACGCGGCCAGGTCGAAGAAGAGGAACTCGAGCGCCTTCTCCTGGTGGGTCAGGGTGGCCGGCTTGCAGGCCGCCGGGACGGCGGTGGACCCGCCGGCGCCCACGGACGGCGCGCCGCCCGCGTGCAGGTCGGTGAACACGGCCTTGCCGCAGTACTGGGGCGACGCCGACTCGCCCGCGTCGGTCGTCATCCCGCCGATGGGGGTCTCGAAGGAGAAGTACTTGTCGTACTCGGTGCCGGAGCCCGCCGGCGGCTGGTAGATCCAGCGCTGCGACGTCGACTTGTTGACCGTCGAGATGCTCGTGGCGACGCCGGTCAGGGTGACGCCGTTGCCGTCGAGGCCGTTCACCGCGCCCAGCCAGTCGTGGAGCGTCTGGCCCTTGGTGAAGGACGTGTCGATCGTGCACTCGTCGCACGTCCCGAAGGCCGCCGACCCGCCGAGCCAGGTCGCGACGTTCGTGAAGTCGCTCGGACCGTTCTGGAACCAGGTGTAGTGGAAGTGGGTCGCGAAGACCTTGCCGCCCTCGTTCAGCCAGTCGTGGAGCGCCTGCTTGCCGGCCTTCGTGACGTTGTACGCGCCGGCGTTGAGGCCGAGGCCCACCCCGTCGGGGTCGTAGGGGTCGCCTTCGCAGGCCAGGAGCACGATGTCGTAGTTCTGGAAGCTCTCGATGCTCTTCCAGAGAGGGCAGTCGGTGTTCGTGCAGTTGCCCGGGGTGCCGTTGCTCAGCCCGGGGCCGGGAGCGCCGCCGAGCCCGAAGCCCTGATAGATGTCGAGGCGTCCCCCAGCCCCGGGGGCGGAGTACTCGCTCGAGTCGATTCCCATGCGGGTGAGGAAGCACCCGAGATTGTCGAGGCCTCCGGTGAGGAGCGCCATCTGGGGCATGTCGCCCTCGCTGCGCTTGCGCGGGAGCCGCGCCTGGCCGTCGCCCGAGTCGGGGAGGGTGGTGGTGGCGCAGTCCGCCACGGTCGGCACGGTGATCACGCGGCGCCACTTCCCGACCTGCACGACGAGGGGCACGTTGGTCCCGGTGGGCACGTCTTGCAGCGTGAAGGACCCGGTCTTGTCCGTCAGCGCCACCGAGACGTAGTCGCCGACCGGGGTGTTGCACGAGTTGCAGGTCTTCGTGCCGGTCTCGATCGCGGGGAGCATCGTCACGTCGTTCGGGACGAAGACGACGATGTTGTAGAGCGGGTTCACGCCGGCGGGGTCGTAGACCTTGCCGGTGATCGTCGTGTGCGCGCCGCCCGAGCAGGTGCTGACGTAGCAGCTCAGCGGCGACCCGGGCGGGCAGTTGTTCGCGCTGCCGCCGTCGCCCGGCGCGAACGCCCCGCCGCCGCTGCTCGCGAAGCCGCCGCTGCTGCCGCCGGACCCGCCGTCGTCTCCGTTGAAGTTGGTGCTGCCGCTCCCGCTGCTGCCGCCGCCGTCGTCGCCGAGGCCGGAGCTCGAGTGGGATCCACAACCCCCGCTGGCCGCGAAGAGGCAGGCGGCGAGGAGGACCAGGAGCGTGACGATCGGATTCGTGGCGCGCGGCATCGCGACCTCTTCTCAGGCTGCAAAAGGATGGACGCGGCGCGCGGGCACGGGCGGGCGCAGCGGCGCGTCTAAAGGAGAACTACTACCCGATACTGACCGAACCTCAAGATATCGCGGAGTCTCCAGGTAGCTCAGTTTCGTATTCGGGTCGCTCAGGTATTGGAAAAAACCGCTGGAGCGCTCGCCTGATGTCGTGCAATTGCAAAATTCGATCGGGCGCCGCGGCCGCGGGCTCGCGGCGCCGCATTCGAACTCGCGCGCTCAGCCGGCGGTCGGGAGCAGGTCGCGCGGGACGTCGGCGAGGCGCGGCGCCCGGGCGTCCTTGTCCGAGAGGAGCGGCGCGTCGCCGGGCCAGTCGATCTTCAGCGACTCGTCGCTCCAGAGGATGCCGCGCTCGGACCTGGGATTGTACGGCGCGTCGACCTTGTACATCACGAGCGAGGGTTTCCGCGCGTAGAAGCCGTGCGCGAAGCCCGTCGGCACCCAGAGCTGCCGGTGGTTTTCGCCCGAAAGCTCCACGCCGACCCACTTGCCGAACGTCGGCGAGCCGACGCGGATGTCGACGGCCACGTCGTACACCTCGCCGTCGAGCACGGTGACGAGCTTCCCCTGGGCATTCGGGAGCTGGTAGTGGAGGCCGCGGAGAACGCCCGGCACCGACCGCGACAGGTTGTCCTGCACGAAGGCCGAGGGCAGCCCGTGGGACGCGTACCGCGCGGCGTTCCACGTCTCCTTGAACCAGCCGCGCGCCTCGCCGAAGACGCGCGGCTCGAGGATGAGGACTCCGGGCAGCTCCGTCGGGACGACGTTCACGGGCGCTTGACCTCGCTCCGCGCCGCCGGCGGCCGCTCGCTCGCCGTGCCCCCGCGGGGACGCTCGACCAGGCCGACCAGGTATTCGCCGTATCCGCTGTTCCGGAGCGGCTGCGCCAGCCGGAGGAGCTGCTCGTCGTCGATGAGGCCGAGGCTGTGCGCAATCTCCTCGGGGCACGCGATCTCTGAGGCCCTGACGGTGCTCGATCGCGCTGATGAAGTCCGACGCCTGGAGCAGCGAGTCGTGCGTCCCCGTGTCGAGCCAGGCCACACCGCGCCCGAGCTTCTCGACGCGCACCTGCTGGCGCTCCATGTACACGCGGCTCACGTCGGTGATCTCGAGCTCGCCGCGCGCGCTCGGCTTGAGGGACGAGGCGATCTCGACGACCTGGGAATCGTAAAAGTAGAGGCCCGTGATCGCGTAGTTCGATTTGGGCTGTTTCGGTTTCTCTTCGATCGATATCGCGCGATCGCCGTCGAGCTCGACGACGCCGTAGGCGTGCGGGTCGCGGACGCGGTACGCGAAGAGGGTCGCGCCGTTGGTCTGCGCGGCCGCGCGCTGGAGCAGCGTGGGCAGGCCCTGCCCGTAGAAGATGTTGTCGCCGAGGACCATGGCCACGCCGTCCTGGCGGACGAAGTCGCGGCCGATGATGAACGCCTGCGCGATGCCCTGGGGGCGCGGCTGCATCGCGTACTGGATGTCGATGCCCCACTGGTGCCCGTCCTTGAGCAGCCGGTGGAAGAGCGGCGCGTCGTCGGGCGTGGTGATGACCAGCATCTCCCGGATCCCCGCCAGCATCAGCGTGGTGAGCGGGTAGTAGATCATCGGCTTGTCGTACACGGGCATGAGCTGCTTGCTCACGACGAGCGTCGCGGGGTGCAGGCGCGAGCCGGTGCCCCCCGCCAGGATGATGCCTCGATTCACGAGCCGGTCCCTTTCGCGGCCGTCTCGCGCGCGTCGCGGAGGCGGCGGTCGTAGTTCTTCTCGAGCCACTTCTGGTGCTCGCCCGTCTGCACGGCCTTCACCCACGCGCCGTTCTCGACGTACCAGGCGAGCGTGCGCGCGAGGCCGGTGGCGAGCCGCTGCTTCGGCGCCCACCCGAGCTCCCGCTGGAGCTTCGACGAGTCGACCGCGTACCGCCAGTCGTGGCCGGGCCGGTCCTCGACGAACCGAATCTGGCCGAGCACGTCGGCGGCGGGGCGCCCGGTGCGCTCGGCGACGAGCTGGCAGATTGTCCGCACCACGTCGAGGTTCTTGCGCTCCTCGTTGCCGCCGACGTTGTACGTCTCGCCGAGCTGCCCGCGCTCGATGACCGTCCACACGGCCTCGCAGTGGTCGTCGACGAAGAGCCAGTCGCGCGTGTTGCCGCCGCTGCCGTAGACGGGGAGCTCGCGGCCCTCGAGCGCGTTGAGGATCGTCAGCGGGATGAGCTTCTCCGGCGCCTGGCGCGGGCCGTAGTTGTTCGAGCAATTGGTGATGGTCACCGGGAGGCCGTACGTGCGGTGGAACGCGCGCACGAGGTGGTCGGACGACGCCTTCGACGCCGCGTAGGGGCTGCTCGGATCGTAGCGGCTTTCTTCCGTGAAGATTCCGTCGTCGCGGAGGGAGCCGTACACTTCGTCGGTGCTCACGTGATGAAAGCGGCAGCCGCTCTTGCCGCCGCCCTTGTCTTTCCAGGCCGCCCGGCTCGCGTTGAGGAGCTGGAGCGTGCCGACGACGTTCGTGCGCACGAACTCGCCCGGGTCGTGGATGCTGCGATCGACGTGCGACTCGGCGGCGAAGTGGACGACCACGTCGGGCGAGAAGTCGCGGAAGACGCGCGCCACGTGCTCGGCGTCGGCGACGTCGGCCACCTCGAGCGCGAAGTTCTTGGCGCCCTGGATGTCGGTCAGGCTGAGCGGGTTGCCGGCGTACGTGAGCTTGTCGAAGCAGAGAAACGAGTGCTCGGGGTGACGCGGGACGAACGTGTTGAGGAAGTTCGAACCGATGAAGCCCGCGCCTCCGGTGACGAGAATCCTCATTGTAGCCTCGGAGCCTCTCTGGTCATGATGCCGCGGAACCTGCGGATAGTAGCTAGAAAAGGTGGAACATGAAGGTTGTCTTGTTGGGAGCGGCAGGGCAAGTGGGAGCAACACTCGCAGGTGCGCTCGGGTGCTTCGCCCACGTGACGGCGCTCGACCGCGCCTCGCTCGACCTGGGTCTCGCGGCCCACGACGACATCAAGCGCGCGCTCGACGCCGCGAGCCCCGACGTGGTCGTGAACGCGGCTGCCTTCACCGACGTCGACGGCGCCGAGCGCGACGAGCCCAGGGCGACGCGCGTCAACGCCGACGCCGTGGCCCTCCTCGGCGAGGAGTGCCGGCGCCGCCGCGCGGGCCTCGTCCACTACTCGACCGACTTCGTCTTCGACGGCCGCGCCACGCGGCCCTACCGCGAAGACGACGCGACCGCGCCGCTCGGCGCGTACGGGCGCTCGAAGCTCGCGGGCGAGGAGGCGCTCGCGCGCGCGGGGGCGCCCGCCGTGGTCCTCCGCACGGCCTGGGTGTACAGCCCCGGGCGCCGCTCGTTCGTCGCGTCGATCCTCAAGGCGGCGCGCGAGCGCGAGACGCTCCGCGTCGTGGCCGACCAGTCGGGGAGCCCGACCTTCGCCGGCGACCTCGCGGTCGCGACCGCGCTCCTCCTCCGCGGCGTGCAGCGCGACCCCTTCGCCGCGCTCGACGAGGCGCGCGGCGTCTACCACCTCGCGGGCGCCGGCGTCGCCACGCGCTTCGAGCTCGCGAAGGCCGCCCTCGCGAGCGACCCGCGCGCGGCCGAGCACCGCGTGCGGCACGTCGAGCCGGTGGGCTCGGCCGAGTACCCGCTCCCCGCCGCGCGGCCGGCCTACGCGCCGCTCGACTGCACGAAGATTCGCGAGCGCTTCGGCGTCACGCTGCCGCCGTGGCGCGAGGCCCTCGCGCGCGCCCTCCGGCAGTGACGCGGCGCGCTCGCCCCGCGTGCGGGCGCGCTCGTTTCCGCGGCGTCGCGTCAATCGGCTTCCGTCGCGCGCGCGCGCTTCTTCAGGGGCCGCGCGAAGCCGTACTCGGTCAGGCGGGCGACCAGGGTGCGCCGCGAGATGCGGAGGAGCTGCGCCGCGCGCGTCTGGTTGCCGCCGCAGCGGTCCATCGCCTCGGCGATGCGCCGCCGCTCGATGGTCTGCGCGGCCCGGCGCGCCGCGTCGTGCAGCCCGAGGGGGGCCGAGTCGAACGTGCTGCCCGAGTCCATCGGGACGGGCAAGGTCGCCCGCTGAGTGGTCTCGAGGGAGGACGGCGGCGCGAAGCTGAGCTCGGGGGGCGGCAGGTGGTGGATGTCGATCACGTTGCCCGTGCACAGGGTCACCGCGCGGTCGATGACGTTCCGCAGCTCGCGCACGTTGCCGGGCCAGTCGTGGGCCTCGAGCTGGCGCATCGCCTCGGCGGTGACCGGCACGGTGGGACGGCCGGCGTCGCGGCACGCCTGGACGACGAACGACTGGGCGAGGGGCGCGATCTCGCCGCGCCGCTGCCGCAGGGGAGGGATGACCAGGCAGATGCCGTTGAGCCGGAAGTAGAGGTCTTGCCGGAAGGCGCCGCCGCGCACCAGCGACACGAGGTCGCGGTTCGTGGCGCACACGAAGCGGACGTCGATGGGCCGCGACTTGAGGCCGCCGACGCGGGTCACCTCGCGGCTCTCGAGGACGCGGAGGAGCTTGGCCTGCATCGCCAGGGGAAGCTCCGCGATCTCGTCGAGGAAGAGCGTGCCGCCGTCGGCCACCTCGAGGAGGCCTTGCTTGGCCTGCACGGCGCCCGTGAACGCGCCGCGCTCGTATCCGAAAAGCTCGCTCTCGAGGAGCGCGTCGGGCAGCGCCGCGCAGTTGACGCGGACGTAGGCGGCCGACCCGCGGGTGGACCGGCGGTGGATGGCGTCGGCGATGACGTCCTTTCCGGACCCCGTCTCGCCGAGCAAGATGACCGACAGGTCGCCCTTGCCCACCAGGTCGACGACCCGATAGAGCTCCTTCATCCCGTCGTCGACGACGATGACCGACGGACCCGTCTGCTCCGGCCGGACCGAGCCTGGCCGGGGCGGCGCCGACGCGATCGGCGGCGAGCTGGCCTCGAGGACCGCGCGGATGACGACCACGGCCGCCCCGATGGCGATGACCTGCCCCCGCTCGATGGGCACCCGGGTGCGCGGCGCGATGCGCGCGCCGGCGACGGTCGTCCCGTTGGTGCTGCCGAGGTCTTCGACCGAGACGGGCGACGTGCCGTAGAAGACGGCGTGGTCGCGGGAGACCGAGGGGTGGTCGATGCAGAGGTCCGACTTGCGGGACCGGCCGATGGTCAGGCCCCCCGCGCTCGGCAGCTCTTTGACGGCGGACCCGCCGGGCCACATCACGACGAGGTGCGGACGTGCCAGTGCCACCTGGGCGTGCGTGTCGGTTCCGGTGATATCGTCTTCACGCGGCAGCATCGGGTGCTCTCCACCGGCCTTGGCGGGTACGTGGGGTGTGTGCGTTCGGCAGCGCGTTGGGTGCGAAGTGCGAGGGCGTTGCTCAGTCCATAGCTATTCGCGCGCCAACTTGCTCAAGTTGCTCGATACGGTCCTTTTCTTCCTTCGCCGCACAAATACGGCGCGCCCGGCCCCGCCGACAGGTGGACGTTAGTGTGTGAAGACGTTTGCGCGCAAGCGCTCCATCGTGCTCAGCTTGTGCAGTAACATACGCAACGACACCCCTCCCTCGAGGCTCGAACCGTGATCACCGAGGGAAATCGGCACGTTCCCGCCGCCGGAGGTCATGGTTGGCGTTGGAACGCCGGCTGCACCCCTGGGCGCACGCGGGGAAAATCCCGGGAGCTCAAATCGCAATGGTGAGACAGCAGGGACGCAACGCGAAGAAGACGATCGCCGTGTTCTGCGACGGCGGCTTCCTCGCGCATGTCACGCGTTCGTTCGAGGTGGGTCGCGCGCTGCGTCATTGTTTCGGTCATCGGGTCGTCTTCTGTTGTGATGGGCCGTACACCCACATCCCGCGCGACGCGGGGTTCGAGGTGGTGCCGGTCTTCACGGTCGACCGCCAGGTCACCCTGGATGTCGCGCGCAAGGGCACGCCGCCGAGCATGAGCTGGTGGAAGTCGATCTGCCATCAGTCGGTCGCTTCCGACCTCCAGGCCCTCGAGGCCATCAAGCCCGACGCCGTGGTGGCCGACATGCGCTGGTCGATGTCCACGGCCGCCCGCGCGTTCGGCGTCCCCTACATCGCCATCGCCAACGCGTGCTGGACCGACCGGTTCGCGCAGGTCATCGACGTGCCCGAGGGGCACATCACGTCGCGCCTCTTCGGGAAGTGGATCGCGCGGCAGGCCTTCCCGGCCCTCGTGGAGCTGATGTTCAAGTACGGGAGCCTCGGTTACAAGGACGTGCGGAAGCGCCACGGGATGGCGCCGCTCCGGTCGATGTGGGAGGCGGTCGAGGGCGACATCACCTTGATGCCCGACCTGCCCGAGTTCATGCCGGTCCTGCGCGATACGCCGCCGAGCTTCCGCTACATCGGTCCGCTCCTCTGGGACGCGAACATCGGCCTGCCGGCCTGGTTCTCCAAGCTGCAGCCGGGCCGGCCGACCGTCTACTTCACGATGGGCTCCACCGGCGACACGAAGTTCTTCGAGGAGGCGGTCCGCGTCTTCGGCGACACCGAGTACCAGGTGCTCATCACGACCGGCGGCCTCGCGGAGATCCCGAACCCGCCGTCGAACGTGTTCATTGCCAAGTACGCGCCGGGCGACGCCCTCATGGCCGTGAGCGACGTCGTGGTCTCCCACGGCGGCAACGGCACCGTGTACCAGGCGCTCTCGTCCGGCGTCCCCATCATCGGCTTCCCGACCATGTTCGATCAGGAGATCAACATGCGGCAGGTCGTGGAGCTCGGCATCGGCCTGCAGATGTCGAACAAGGGGTACTCGGGCCCGGCGCTCGCGGCGGCCGTGAAGAAGGTCGTCAGCGAGACCCGCTACCGCGAGCGCTGCCGCCAGCTCGCCGCCCGCATCTCCCGCATGGATGGCCGCCGCCGCGCCGCCCTCCACATCCACGACTTCCTCCAGCACAAGGACCCGAAGGAGCACCCGGTGACCGCGACGGAGATCTTGCAGCTCCTGCCGCCCCTGGGAGCAGAAAGCGCCGTGGCATGAAGCTCTTCAGCCTGGGGACGAGCCGAGACGACCGCGAAGGCATTCCGTTCCACATGTTCGACCAGGCCTATCCGGAGGCCGAAGCGCGCCGCGCGCGCCGCATGGAGAACATCTACCACGTGGGACAGGCGAAGATCTGGGACGGGCGCGACGTGCTCTCCCAGCTCATCGCCAAGCACGGCAAGCCCGACCTCCCTCCCGAGAAGCGCAAGTCGCTGGCGCGCGTCTTCGGGATCATCATGTGGGGCGAGCTCGCGGCCTGGAAGATCAGCGCGCAGCTCGCGGATCGGCTCGTGCCGCTCGAGGCCAAGCTGGCCGCCGCCAGCCAGGTGCACGACGAGGCGCGGCACTTCTACGTGAT
Organism: uncultured delta proteobacterium; assembly: GCA_963797395.1. GTDB lineage: Bacteria > Myxococcota_A > Polyangia > Polyangiales > Polyangiaceae > Palsa-1150. The sequence goes on along the minus strand of CAWCPA010000001.1, from coordinate 53,744 downwards.
GCACGACTACCTCGAGGCGCTCGGCGAGAAGCCGCCGAAGCTCGAGTTCTTCGCGAAGCGCGTCCTCGAGCGCACGCTCGGCACCGAGAACCTGCTGAAGAAGCTCATCGGCATGCAGCTCACCGTCGAGACGGTGGCCTTCGTCGCGTTCCAGCGCGTGCGCGAGATTGAGGTCGAGCCGGTCCTCAGCGAGCTGATGTCGTACTACGAGCGCGACGAGGCCCGGCACATCGGCCTGGGCGTGCAGCTCGTGCCGCAGATGGTGCCGAAGCTCTCGATCGCCGAGGCGGTCAGCCTCGCGGGCTTCCAGCTCGATCTCCTCACGTCCACGCTCTTCAGCCTCAAGACGATCGAGAGCGATCTCCATCGAGATCGGCGTCGACCCGCGGAGCATGCTCGGCATGGCGTTCCGCAAGCAGGCCGACATCGACTCGAAGATCCGCGCCGAGTTCCCGCAGTGGCCCGAAGACCCGCCGCTCCGGCGCGTCTTCGAGGGCGTGTGCGAGGTGCTCTTCCCGACCGAAGGCGCCGAGGCCCGGGTGCCGGTGCCCCTCCGCATCGCGCACGCGATGGAAGTCGTCGCCCGCAAGCGGCAGAGCGTCTTCGAGCAGTGGGGCCAGCGCGACCGCGGCGCGTCCGCCTCGGCCTCGATCGCCCCCACGAACGGCGTCTGATCGACGCGCGGTCCGTGCGCGACGCTCGTCGCCGCGCACGGGTCCCGCGGTCGCTCAGGAGGCGGCGTCCCGGACGATCACGTCGGTCCCGCTCTCCTCGACGACGACGCGGTAGCGGCGGGAAGGATCGGCGTCCGTCCAGGCCTCGAGCGCGCCGAGGTCGACGCGCACCACGCCCGGATGGGCGTGCGCGCGCTGGCCGACGTGGTCCTTGATGGCGACGACGCGGGCGTCGACCGGCGCGTCGCGCTCGAGGCCGTAGACGTGCGCGACGCTCCCGGGCAGCCCGTCCATCCGCTTCAACTCGGACGCCCGGAGCTCGGTGCGGTCGGCGTGGAAGTCGGAGAGCCCGGTGCCCTTCTGGTACTTGCGCTCGACGAGGAAGGGGATGCGGTCGGCCTTCGACATGCCGCGGTGCCCGAACGGGATCAGCATCTCGACGTGCCGCAGCGTCGCCCAGACCCGGCCCTTCGGGTCGATCATCTGGATGAGGTACGTGGGGAAGGCGTTCGCGCCGTCGAAGCCCGCGAAGCGCACCTCGGCGCGGACGGTGCCCTTCTCGGGCGCCGGCCCGAAGAAGCGCGCGGTGAGGCGCACGGGGACCCCCATGTGGCCCGGCGAGATCTTGTCGGACCACTTTTCGAGCTCGTCGTGCGGGATGCCGTGGAGCGCGCCGTCGAGGAGGATGTGGTGCACGGCGCCGATCGGCGCGTCGGCGCCGGCCGCGTCGAGATCGGCCGACAGCCCGCGCCCGCTGAACGAGAGCCGCCGCAGCACCTGGAGCTTCGGGCCCCAGAAGATCGAGCCGGAGGTGTACGGGTTCGGGGCGGGCGCGCCGTCCTCGAGCGGAGCCCAGGCCGGAGGTGGCGTCGGGTACGCGCGCGCGAGCCGGATGCGGCCCGACGCCACGCGCTTGGCCCCCGTGGCCGACACCTCGAAGAGCGAGGCGAGGACCTCGACCTCCTCGGTGCGGTGCACGGCGCGCGAATAGACCTGCCGCACCTCGGTGCGAAGGTTCTTCGGGCGGTCGCAGATGAGCCACCCGAGCGCGCGGAGCTCGGATCCGCCGGTCACGACCCACTCGGGGGTGGCGCCCTGGCGCGGGTACGCCGCCCGCACGTGATCGAGCGCCGCCGCCGCGAGCCGGTCGACCATGCTCATCATCGGCATCACCGGCACCGTGTAGCTGGGGCGGTGATCGCTGACCCACGCGTCGACGGCCGGATCGATGACGCTGTCGACGACGCGCGGCGGGAGCGCCGGCGCCTGGCGCTTGCCGCGGACGCGGACGGCGAGGGCCTTCGCCTCGTAGCAGCGCACGCCGTCGACCCAGAGGGAGCCGGTCGCCACGACCGTGACGCTGTCGTCCTTGACGTCGACCGCGGTGATCTCGAGCTCCGAGACGATGCGCTTGTTCTCGGGGCGCACCTGGCCGCGGAACCTCCACGTGATGTGGTGATTGAGCGCGAGCGGCTCGAAGTACGGCTGGTCGAGGTGCGCGGCGAGGCCCTCCTCGATGACGAAGAACTGGAGCGTCTGGATCATCTGCTCCACGCCGAGGGAGCCCGGCTGCACCGGGTCGCTGTAGAAGTGCGAGCGGAAGAACCACTCGTGCGGCTTCACGGTCTTCTCGACGCGCAGCTTGCCCTTGCCCGCGGCGCCGCCGTTCTTCCAGAAGCCGGTGACCCGGTCGACCATGAGGAGCATGGGCCCGGGCAAGCGAAGCGCGCCGGCGCAGTACTTCTCGGGGCGCTCCGTGAGGTCGGCCTGGAACTCGGACGGCTCGACGAGCTTCGCGCGCTGGTCGGGCGTGGTCGGGAGGCCCATCTGCGCGGCCAGGGCCGCGTCCGGGAAGTACCCGAAGCCCGCCGTGAGGTTGCAGACCTCGCGGTCGCCGACATAGCACTCGATCTTGTACGACACGAGCATCATGCCCGCGACGCTCGAGACCGACGTGACGCGCGTGTCGGTGCGCACGGTGCAGCCGGGGAAGACCTCTCCGGTCATCTTCCCGGCGCCGTCGAGGTTGCGGAAGAAGACGTTCTCGCTCGCCATGAGCGGGCAGCCCACGTAGACGGAGAGCCAGCCGCACGGCTGGAGGGCGGCCTCGAGCAGCACCGGCCACGGCATGGAGCGGGTGCCGTTCTCGTCGAAGTACCAGGCGTCTTCGGGGACGTCGTACTCCATCGTCGCCTTCGCGCCGGGCTTCATCGAGAGGCGTTCGCCCTCGACCCGCGTGACGCGCGTCACGAAGTGGTACGGCGGACCGGGCAGGCGCGGCATCTGCCGCTCGCCCGTCTCGAAGAAGGCGCCCGCCTGGTCGAACGCGTCGACGGGCCGGCCGACGGCGCCGGCGACCATCGACGCGTAGTCGAGGCGGAAGCCGTCGATGTCGGCGGCGTGCTTGCCGGAGTGGGCGTCGGCCTGGCCGTCGGCGTAGAGCGCGCGGTTGCTCGACAGCGGGAAGTCGGCGACGAGGCGCAGTGACAGGCGCTCCGCCGCGAAGACGAGCTGGTCGCCCGCCCACGCCCGCACGTCGGCGACGACGGTGCACCACGGTTCGCCCGCGAGGCTCTCGACGAGGACCTCGTACTCGAGCGGCGCGTCGAGCGCCGGCGCGCCGAAGAAGAGCACGCGGGCCGCCTCGTCGGCCTCGAAGCGCCAGCCGTCGCGGGCGATCGTCCCGCCCGCCGCCATGACGAAGAACGCGAGCGCCTGCTGCGCGCCCTGGTAGACGCGGCCGACGCGGAGGCCGAGATCGTCCTTGGGGAACCAGTCGCCCACGGCCGGCACGGCCTGGGCGCGGAGCGCGCCCATCGACCACGGCCCGCCCGTCGGGTCGAGCGCCGTCACGGACGTGAGGCGCACGAGGCGCGCGCCCGGCAGGGGCGGCGTGCGGGTGTGCGGCGCGCCGCGCTCGAAGCCGGCGCCGAAGCACGTGAGGATGTCGTTCGCGTAGACGCTGGCGAGGTCGCGCTCGGCGAACTGGCGCTTGGTCGTCCACGTGCGGGTCGCGTGCGTCGCGGCCGGCGTGCCCGGCGCGGGGCCACGGGCCGCGGGCGCCGTGGCCTGCCGCGCGCGCGCGCCCGTGATCTCCAGACGGACCGCTTCGCCGCTGCGCGCGGCGAGCTGGAAGCGCGTGCCGCCCGAGGCGTCCGCGTCGAGGTCCACGGCCAGCTCGATCGCCACCGCCTCACCCGGCCCGGGGAGGCCGCGGTGGGGCCGTACTTCGCACTCGAGGGCCGCGGCGCCGCCCGCCAGCACGCTCGCCAGGGGCGCGAACATCGCGCCCACCGGCAGCACGTGCGAGTCGAGCAGCGCGTCCTCCCACGTCACGGCCACCGTCGCGCGGGTCGTCGTCTCGCGGCGCGGGGCGGGCGCCGGCGGCGCCTTGGCGAGCGCGGGCTCCGAGGGCGGGGGCGCCGGCGCGTCGTACGCGCGTTCGCCGACGGCCTCGCTCTCCGCCGGCACGCCCGTCTCGCGGAGCAGGCCGAGCAGCCGCTCGCGGTGCGCGAGGAACTCGAGGTGCATCCGCTCCTGGGTGTGCAGGAACTCGGCGTGCGCGGCCGACACCCGATCGTGGTGCGCGAAGACCGGGTGCCCGGTGGGCGCCCGATCGAAGGACGCCCGGTGCGCGGGCGCGAGGGGAACGGCGTGCGCGGGGGCGGGCGCGGCGAGGGGACGCGCGGGCGCGCGGGGCATGCGCTCGGCCGCGTGCGGATCGGACGACGACTCGGCAGGGGCACCGTGAAGCTTCTGCATGGCGTTCCTTAGGCGGCTCCGTTCGTTTGGGCGGCGCGGTCGAGGGAGGGCGGGACGTGCATCTCCAGCCCGCGGAGGTAACCGACGGGGGCGCCCGCGTCGGTCAGGAAGTCGATGTCGACGAGCACCTTCCGCTGCCCGGCGCGAAGCCCGCGCACGACGCAGCGCGCGGCGCCCGAGACGGGCCCCGCGTGGCAAAGGTGGAACGCGCCGAAGCTCGTGGGGAGCGGGCTGCCGCCGAGGAGGCGCCGGCCCCACACGATCGCGACCTGCAGGCCCGCGTCCACGACCGCGGGGTCCGTCTGCCAGCCGCCCTCGGGCCAGCCGGCCTCGCGCAGCCCCGAGACGTCGCCGCTCGCGCCGCCCTCGATCACCGGGCCGAGCGCGCGCACGAGCGCGAAGGGGCCGCGGTGGAAGAGCGCCTCGGCGTAGGCCTCGTCGATCCCGACGATCGCCGCCTCGCCGCTGTGCGGCGCGATCGACCCGGCGACGACGTCCGGCGCGGCGACCTCGCCGAGGTCCACCACCGCCGCGTACCGGGGCCGGTCCTCCGCGTCGACGAGCTTCACCTCGACGCTCGCCCTGGTCGCCGACGACGCGAGCACCCGCGCCTGCACCGCGAGCCGCACCCCGCGCCCCTCGAAGCCCTCGACCGGGACGCCGCGCAGGACCCTGAAGTCCCGGCAGACGCGGGCCGGCAGCGAGGGGACACAGATTGAAGCGGCACGCAGGAACCACTCGAGGACCATCACCGCCGGCACGACGGGCACGCCGTTGATCCGGTGCCCGTCGAGCTGCGGCTGCGTCGCGGCGTTCACCACGACGTCGAAGCGATCTTGCCCGTCGAAGACGCGTCCGCCGTGAATCGGCTTGGCCGTCAGCGGGGGGTCGCCGTTCATGAGCACGACCTGCGAGGCGTCGTCGTCGCTCCCGACCTCGCTCGCCAGCGCCTTCGCGCCCGCGTCGAGCGCGATGAGCTGCACGCCCGCCTTCTCGAAGAGCCGCGCCAGCCCCGGCGTGACCATCCCGCCCGCCCAGGGCCCCCACGCGAGCGACCGCACGACGCACGGGCGCCCTGCGGCGCGGCGGCGCGCGCGCTGATCGGCGGCGACGTACGAGAGCACCTCGTTGGCCATCGCGTACGCGGGCTGCGCCGAGTTGCCGAAGCGCCCGGCCACCGACGCGAAGAGGACGAGGATCTCCAGCGGGTCGGACTCGGTCGCGGCGAGCAGGTGCCGCAGGCCGTCGACCTTCGTGCCGAACACGCGGTCGAACTGCTCGTCCGTCTGGTTGGCGATGAGGGCGTCGGCGAGGACGCCCGCGCCGTGGATGATGCCGTGGATGGGTCCCCACGCGTCGCGGATGGCGCCGACGCACGCGGCGACCGACTCCGCGCTGCGGACGTCGACCGGGTAGTACGTCACTTCGGCGCCGGCCTTCTCGAGGGCCGCGACGTTCTGGCGGATCTCGCGGCAGTCGAGGATGACCTTCGCCTCGCGCGCGGCCTCCTTCGGGGGAAGGGGCTTGCCCGAGGCCGCGCTCCTCGCGAGGAGCGTGCGGCGCAGGTCGGCGTCGGTCACGGCGCCGCGCAGGTCGTCGGCCTCCTCGACGAGCGCGGTGCGGCCGAGCAGCGCGAGCCGGGGCCGGTGCGCGCAGAGCGGCACCAGCGAGGTCGCCGTGACGCCGCGAGCGCCTCCCGAGACGATGAGCACGGACCCCGGACGGAGCGGCGCCCTGGCCGGAGGCAGGGGCCGGTACGGCACGGGGCGGTGGCGCAGGGTGGTGCGGCGCCCGCCGGGGCCGAGCGCGATCTCCACGTCCCGTCCGCCCTCGAGGAGCTCGGCGAGGACGCGGTCCGCCGCGGCCTCGGGCGAGAGGCCGGAGGCCGCGACGTCGATCGCCTTCACGGCCGCGTCCGGCCACTCGGCCGCCGCGGTCTTCACGAGCCCCGCGAGGCCGCCGCTCCAGGCGCGATCCCCGGCGCGGCCCGAGGTCGCGAAGTCGCCGCCGGTGTCCTGCAGCGTGACGAAGACGCGGGCCGGCTTCGGATTGGCGTGCGCGGCGTGAGCGCGCACGAGCGCCCGCGCGGCCTCGAGGGCGGCTCGCTGCACGGCGATGGCCTCGTCTTGCGAGTCGCGCGCGAGGAGGCCGCGCGCGAAGACGACGCCGGCCGCGTCGCCCGAGACCTGCGCGACCGCGTGGGCGTCCACGCCGAGCGCGGCGAGCTTGCCCGCGAGGGCCCGGCCGACGCCGCGCTCGTCGTCCACGACCTCGATGCGGCCGCCCCAGAGGCCGGGGAGCGCGAAGCCGGGGGCCGGCGCGTCTTCCAGCGCAGCGGCGTTCCGCGAGATGCCTTCGGGCGGGGCGGTGGCCGCGTGCCGCGGATCGGAGGTCGCCTCAGGGCCCTCCGTCGGCGACGAGGGGCCCGAGTCGCTCTCCGTCAGTCTTTTTTTTTTGCGAGCCCGAGCTGATCGGAGAACCGCTCCATGAAGGCGACGACGTCGCGGAGCGTGCTGAGGCTCGCGACCTCCTCGAGGTTCACGTCCTTGATGTCGGGGATCTGCCCCTCGAACGCGGAGAGGATCTCGACGCGCTTGATCGAGTCGATGCCGAGGTCCGACTCGAGCTGCTGATCGAGGTTCAGGATCTCGACCGGGTAGCCCGTCTTCTCGGCGATGACATTGAAGAGGAAGGTCTTCAGGTCGCCGTCGGCCGGCATCGCCATCGGCTTGGCGATCGGCTTGAACGCGGCCATCCCGGCGGGGATGGCGGACGGCGCGGCGGCGGGCGCCGGGGCGGGCGCGGGCCTCGGAGCCTCGAGCGCGACCATGGGGACCGGCACCGGGACGGGCGCGGGGGCCGGGCGGACGACCGGCGCGGGCGCGGGGATGGCCATCGCGGCCTCCGCGACGGCGACGGGGGCCGGAGCCTTCGGCGCCGGCGGACGCGCGATTGGCGGCGCGGGGGCGCGCGCCGGCGCGGACCACTGGACCGCGGGCAGCGCGGCGAGGGCGTCGTGATCGTCGGCCGACGAGAGCCGCGGCGCGGCGAGCGGCATGGCCGGAGCGCCCATCGCGAGGGACGCGAGGGCGACCGCCGACTGCTCCGCGGCGCGGAGGAACGCGAGGTGGCACTGCGCCATCGTCTGCTGGTAGACGGCGTGCGCCTCGGCGGTGCGCGACTGGATGGCCTCGTACGCGGCGAGCCACGCGGACGCGTCGCTCTGACGCCACGCCGGCGGGTGCGAGCGCGTCACGAGCGACGAGCCGTTGGTGACCATCGGACCGCCGTTCGACACGACATGCGATCCGTTCGAGACCGCTTCGACCGGTGCGTGCTTCGCCCCGTTGGAGATCCCGTTGCCGTTCTCGTGCGGCCGGGGTCCGGCCGCCTTCGGCGCGGCGGGTGAGGGCGCGCGGGGCATGGGGGTCTCGGCTTTGGACTCGGCTCCGGCAGACGACTTCTGATCCTTGGTCTCCATGACCTCTCCGTTGGCTCCGTTGGCACGCTTTGCGACCTGCGCTCGCGGTGGATTCGGGCGGGGAAGGGCCGCCGCGCCCCCCACGGGCGGGTACTTCTTTCCGTAGTTGGTCCCGCTGATGCGGACCGTCATCTTGGGCTTCGGCTGCGCGCGCGGATCGGGCCGAGATCGAACTCGCGCCAGAAGGCGGCGAAGTCGACCGCGTGGCCCGCCGTCGCGAGCTGCGCCAGGCCGAGCCACAGGCTCGTCACCCCGTGCTTGCCGGAGCGATCGAGCGCGACGGCCTGGTGCGGCCGGTCGCCGAGGATGCGCCCGACCATCGCCGTGAGCACCGAGCCCGGCCCCACCTCGACGAACGTGCGCGCGCCGCGGCCGTACATGGCCTCGACCACCTCGACGAAGCGCACGCGCTGCGCGATCGACGAGGCGAGGAGCTCCCGCGCGGCCTCGGGCGACGCCGGGTAGGCCTCGGCGGTGGCGTTCGCGAGGACGGGCACGGCCGGCGCCCGGAACTCGACGCCCTCGAGACCCTTGCCGAACGGCCCCGCGGATCCGGCGACGATGGGGGAGTGGAACGCGGCGGCGACCGGCAGGCGCTTGACCTTGAGGCCCGCGGCCGCGAAGCGCTTCTCGGCCTCGTCGAGGCCCGCGAGGGACCCCGAGACGACCACCTGCCGCGGGTCGTTGTGGTTCGCGACCACGACGTCCGTGGGGGCCGACTGGAGCACCGACGCGACCTGCTCGAGCGACGCCGTCACCGCCGTCATGCCGCCCGCGCCGCCGACGGCCTGGGCCGCGCGCGCCATCTGCTCGCCGCGCTGCCGGGCCACCTTCAGGAAGCTGCCGCGGTCGAGGACGCCCGCCGCGTAGAGCGCCGACACCTCGCCGAAGCTGTGGCCCGCGACGCAATCGGGCTTCACGCCCGCCGCCGCGAGGAGCGCGAGGAGGCCCGCGCTCACCGCGCCGATCGCCGGCTGCGCCCACTCGGTCGCGCGGAGGCGCGCCTCGTCGGCCTCGCGCTCGGCGTCCGTGAACACCGGCCGCGGGTAGACGACGTGGTGGAGCGCGACGTCGCCGACCTTCGCCGCCGCCTCGTCGTCCCACACCTCGCGGACGGCGTCGAACGCGCACGCGAGGTCGCCGCCCATCGAGACGTACTGGCTGCCCTGGCCCGAGAAGAGGAACGCCACGCCGCCGCCCGCGGGCTGCTCGGAGTAGAAGATGGCGCCCGGCACCGCGAACGTCTTCTTGTCGCCGGCCTCGTCGAGCGACTTCGCCGCTTGCTCGAGGCGGGCCTTGAGCTCCTCGCCGTCGGCCGCGACGATCGCCAGGCGCGCCTTCGCCGCCGCGCTGAAGCGCTGCTGCGATTCGCGCGCGACGTGCGTGAGCACGCCGGCGCGGGCGCAGGTGGCCGCGAGCTCGCGGGCGGCCTTCGCCACCGCGGCGCGATCGTCGCCCGAGAGGAGGACGAGCTCCGTCGGCATCGCGCGGAGGCGGAGCGACCGCTCGCGCTTGCCCGTGTACTCCTCGACGGTCAGGTGGAAGTTCGTGCCGCCGAAGCCGAACGAGCTCACCGCCGCGCGGCGCGGGTGCTCGCCGTCGCGGATCCAGGGGCGCGGCGTCGTGTTCAGGTAGAACGGCGTCTTCTCAATCTCGAGCTTCGCGTTCGGCTTGTCGATGCCGAAGGTCGGCGGCAGCACCTTGTCGTGCAGCGCGAGCACCGTCTTCATGAGGCCCGCCGCGCCCGCGGCGGCCTTCGTGTGCCCCATCTGCGACTTGATCGTGCCGAGCGCCGCCCACTGCGTCTCGTCGCGGTTGCTCGCGGCGAAGACCTCGCGCAGCGCCGCGAACTCGGCCTGGTCGCCGGCCTTGGTGCCGGTGCCGTGCGCCTCGACGAGGGTGACGGTCTCGGGGCCGTACCCCGCCTCCTCGTAGCAGCGGCGGAGCGCCTTGACCTGGCCCTCCCACCGGGGCGCGTAGATGCTCTTCGCGCGGCCGTCCGACGAGCTGCCGATGCCGCGGAGGACCGCGTAGACGCGGTCGCCGTCGCGCTCGGCGTCCTCGATGCGCTTGAGGGCGAGCATGCCGATGCCCTCGCCGAGCATCGTGCCGTCCGAGGCCTCGGAGAACGGCCGGCACGTGCTGCTCAAGGACAGCGCCGGCGTCTTCGAGAAGCACATGAAGGTGAACGGGTCGTTCGTGGTGTCGGCGCCGCCCGTGATGACGAGGTCCGCGTCGCCTTGCCGCAGCATGTGCGACGCCATCGCGACCGCGGCGAACGAGCTCGCGCAGGCGGCGTCGGTCGTGAAGTTCGGGCCGCCGAGGTCGAAGTGGTTCGAGATGCGGCCGGTGACGACGTTGTTGAGGAGGCCGGGGAACGTGCTCTCCGTCCACTCGGGACCGAGGTTCACGATCGCGTCCGAGAATCTCCTGGACCTCGTCCTCCGGCATGCCGCGCTCGCGGAGGATCTTCACGAACGCCGGCCGCTGGAGGCGCCCCGCCATCTCGCCGACGAGCTCGAGGCCCGAGCACACGCCGAGCACGCAGCCGACGCGGTCGCGGTTCACGTGGTCGAAGCGCCCGCCGAAGCTGTCGCGGAGGCACTGGTCGGCCACCATGAGCGCGAGGAGCTGGCAGGTGTCGATGGTCGTGAGGAGCTTCGGCGGCACGCCGTACTTCATCGGGTCGAAATCGACCGGATCGAGGAACGCGCCGCGCTTCACGTAGACCTTGTCGACGACGCGAGGATCCGGATCGTAGAAGTCTTCGGGCAGCCAGTAACCCTGCGGGACGTCGCGGATCAGCTCGCGGCCGCCGAGGAGGTTGCGCCAGAACTCGGCCGGATTGAGCGCGCCGGGGAGCAGCGCTCCGATTCCGACGACTGCGATCCCATCTTCCTGCCTGCGGACGGTCATCAGATCGGCCTTTGCTCTTGCGGGGGTCTCGGGAGTCGAGAGGTCGAATGCGGCGGCTCGCTGCGCCTTCAGCAGGCGAGCGGTCGCGGCGAATAAGCGAAGGCGGCGTCGGGCACGGGGAGGCCGACGCTGCGAAGCTGCTGGGCGCGGGTGTAGACGGCGGCGCCCTCGAGGAGGTTCAGCGCGATCTGCACGACGGACCGGTTCGGGAGGTCCGCGAGGAACGACCCGCGCACCCACCGGTTGAAGGCGCCCATCGCGGGGCCGCACCAGAATCTGGAAGTCCGTCTTGCGGTCGGGCACGCCCTGGATGGCCCAGTGGCTCCCGAGCCCGATGTACCAGCGGAAGACGAGCGCCATCTTGTGCTTCGGGTCGCGCTCGGCGCGCTCGACCTCGCGCCCGTCGCGGGCGGCGAAGAAGGCGCGCGTCTCGGCCCACACGTCGGCGAGCGGACGCTGGAAGATCTCTCTCTCGATGCGCGCCACGGTCTCGGCCGGGATGTCGTCGAGGCCGGCGTGCGCGCGATAGAGCTCGCGCAGCAGGGTCGAGCGGGACGCGAACATCGTCCCGCGCTTGAGGACCTGCACCTTGACGCCCATCTCGAACATGTCGGGCGAGGGACACATGGCCACGTCGGTGAGCTCCGCCAGGGCGAGCATCTCCTTCGCGAGGCTCGACGTCCCGGCCTCGACGCTCGACTGGTTGGCGGACCCCGTCATCACGTACGAGGCGCCCAGCGCGAACGCGGCCGCGACGGAGCTCGGCGTGCCGATGCCGCCCGCGGCGCCCACGCGGACGGGCCGCGCGTAGCGGTGCGCCGCCTGGAGCTCGGCGCGCAGATCGAGGAGCGCCGGCAGGAGGGCCGTGAGGGGTCGGTTGTCGGTGTGCCCGCCGGAGTCGGCCTCGACGGTGATGTCCTCGGCGAGCGCGACGTGGGCCGCGAGGCTCGCCTCGCGATCGGAGAGGGCCCCGCGATCGACCAGGGCGCGGAGGATGTCGGCCGGCGGGGGCGACATGAAGAGCCGCGCCGTCTCGGGCCGCGAGAGCTTGGCGAAGAGATGGTTCTTGCGCCGGACGACGCCGTCGGAAGACAGCGAGAGGCCGGTGCAGGCGTAGCGGACGACGGCGGGGGTGAGCCGCATGAAGGCGGACGCCGAGACGCGCCGCACCCCGTGGTGCAGGTACAGCTCGACGAGGCGCTCTTCGAGCGAGGCGTCGTGGGGGGTGTGAATGAGGTCGGACCCCCAGCTGATCTCGGGGTCGCCGAGCTCGCGCTGGATGCCGACGACGTTGGCCTCGACGTCGGCCGGGGCGATGCCCGCCGACCCGTAGAAGGCGAGGAGCTCGGCTCGGGCCATGGCGAGGACGAGCTGCGGGCTGGCGATGCCGTGGGCCATCGCGCCGCTCGTGTAGGGAAAGCGGACCCGATGCGTCTCGAGGAAGTCGGACGACCCGAGCCACTCGGGATAGATGGGAGGGAGGGACACGAGGGCGGCGTACCCGGCGTCGCCGAGCCCCTCGAGCGACGGCCCGAAGCAGACGGCCAGAGTGCCGGTCGGCTCGTGCCGGAGCACGGAGACGGGCTCCCGGAAGCGGGCCGCCGCGTGGATCAGGGCCTCGGGCGACGCGTCGACGTCGGCGGGGGCCGCGAGGCTCGCGGACAGGTCGCCCGCGAAGGCGTCGAAGGCGTGCGCGTGGCCGTTCGTGGCTTCCGACGAGCCATTCTCGAGATGGTTCGCCCCCGGTCGAATCGTAGATCATCGAGCCCCCCCCGGAAGGCGCACGCTACCGTGAGACGAGAGTCCCGAGAATCGTGGGGGAAGTCAGCGAAGAACCCATGTTTTGCGCGGTGAACGGAGTCGCAAACTCTACTCTGCAGCGCACGTGCCACCTAGACGAATCGTGGAAGTGCTGGATTTGAGCCGCGTCGTCGTACTTTTTTTCCGCTGCTCTCCGCTGCGGTCGTACGCGAGGACGACGCGACGACGACCTCTCGGCGGCTTCTCCGACCGCTTCTCCGCGCTCGAGAGGGGAAAAACTCGGGGTTTGGCCGCAGAGATCCCGTCGAAGGTGCGAACCCCGGGGAGGCTTGCGCACGACGCGCAAGGGTGAGCATGCGGGTGCACTAGTCCACCTGGTTCGATTGCGCAGGCTGCGCAAACGGGTCGGGATCGGTGACCACAAAACGCAGACGCGCGATGACCGAGACCGGCCACCGCGCGTCGTCGCCAACCGCCGCGAAGCGTCAGAGATTGAAGCCGCTCGTGTCTCCGAGGACGGGGTTCGTCGGGTCCGAGACCGGGTAGAAGATCGACACCGAGATGCACATGACGTTCGTCAGCGCCGACTCGCCGAAGGTCATCGGCTTGAGCGCCGAGACGTTCACCACGGTGTAGTCGCACGACCAGGTGATGGTGGTGCCCTTGGTGAGCTTGAGCGGCGTCGGGAAGGTCTTCCCCACCGGCTCCGCCCACTCGTTGGTGCTGAAGAGCGTCGTCGTGCCGGGGCTGTAAGTCGACAAGAACGTCGCCGAGCCACCGGGCCCGCCCTCGTGCATGTGGCTGTCGGTCGAGAGGATGTTGACGTCCTGCGTGAGCGTGTACGTCGACGTCTGGGCCGGACCGCCCGTGTAGACGTTCATCGCGATGTTGTTCAGGAAGAGGACGCCCGCGTGGTTCGTGACCACGTTGGGCTTCGCGACGTTCATCGTGAGCGAGATGTGCGCGGTGATCGTGTTCGAGCTCGTGTTCAGGTAGTGGACCATCATCTGGAAGCCCGTCGTCGAGGGGAGCGTGGCGCCGACGGTGTTCGGATAGACCTGGTCGAGAGTCGGGCTCTGCGACGTGAAGGTGAACGCGCCGAAGGTGAGGCCGCCGTTCGGGCACGGGGCGTTGGCCGAGGCGGTCGCGTTGGGCGCGTAGAACGCGAACATGTGGTGCGAGCCCTGCGACATCGAGAGGTTGTACTCCTTGATGTCGACCGTCTTGCCCCACGGGTTGAGGAAGGTCTGGCAGTAGTAGACCTCGGCCCCGGGCTGCACCGTGAAGGTGTCCATCGTGAGGGTCTCGGTCTGCGAGTAGTCGATCTCGTCGTCCATCAGGCCGGAGTCGGCCTTGGTGGTGACGATGCCGCCGCCGCCCGCGTCCACGCCGAGGTCGAGGCCCGAGGAGGCGCCGCTGCCGGTCGACCCGCTGCCCGTGCTGCCGCTGCCCGTGGCGCCGGAGCCGCCGTTGCCACTGTTCGACGACCCGGAGCCGCCCGAGTTCGACCCGCTGTCGCCCCCGTTGTCGCCGCCCTGGCCGGAGCTGCTGGCGCCGCTGCATCCCAGCGCGGACGCGCAGGCGAGCGCGCAAATTCCAATGATCGTAGCAATTTTCATTGTGCCCTCACTTCGTGGCGTTGGTTGCAGCCGACGCGAGCCGTCGACGACGTGGGTTGACCAATCGCTGCACGAGCTTCGGGGCACGCATACTGCAGCCCATGTGCCCAGCGTCGCGATCGGGCGGCGCGACCTGCCGGGCCCTCTTTTTTCATTCAGAGCTGATGGAAGGGGGCCCGCTACCAGAAAAAGTCCGTAGCGACGCAATTCGGTCCGCGGTGCGCTGTACCGTCGGTTGCGCAAGCTGCGCGACCTTGCGCCCGAAATGGGCGCGCACCAACTCATGTAGGACGCGTGGCCCGAGGCGGTCGCCGAGCTGCGCGGGGACGCGCGCGACGGGGCTCTACTCGGAGCCCGATCGGCGGTCCTTCAGGGGTCGCGCGAAGCCGTACTCGGTGAGCCGCGCCACCAGGGTGCGCCGGGAGATGCGCAAGAGCTGGGCAGCCCGCGTCTGGTTCCCGCCGCACCGGTCCATCGCCTCGGCGATGCGCCGCCGCTCGAGGGCCCGGGCCGCGCGGCGCGCGTCTTCCTGAAGGCCGACGTCGGTCGGCAGCTCGGCATCCGGCAAGGAGGGCAACGAAGGGGGCACCGCGAGGAGCGGCGTCGTCGCGCGATTGTCCACGAGGGCGCTGGACTGCCCGAAGGCGGCCTCCGTGGGGGCGAGGTGCCGGACCTCGATGCGGTCGTCGGTGCAGAGCGTGATGGCGCGCTCGATCGCGTTGCGGAGCTCGCGCACGTTCCCCGGCCAGTTCTGCGCCTCGAGGAACGCGAAGCCCTCGTCGCTCATCGGCAGCGTGGGCCGGCCGACGTGCCGGCACGTCTCGCGAATGAACTCGCGGGCGAGCGGCGCGATCTCGCTGCGCCGCGAGCGCAGCGGCGGGATGGTCAGCGTGATGCCGTTCAGGCGGAAGTAGAGGTCCTGGCGGAACGCGCCGCCCCGGACCTGGCTCGCGAGGTCGCGGTTCGTCGCGCAGATGATCCGCACGTCGACGCGCCGGGACCGGATGCCGCCGACGCGCGTGATCTCCCGGTTTTCGAGGACGCGGAGCAGCTTGGCCTGCACCGTGAGCGGCAGCTCGGCGATCTCGTCGAGAAAGAGGCTGCCGCCGTCGGCGATCTCGAGGAGGCCCGGCTTCGCCTGCACGGCGCCCGTGAACGCGCCGCGCTCGTACCCAAAGAGCTCGCTCTCGAGGAGATTGTCGGGCAGGGCGGCGCAGTTCAGCCGGACGTACGCGGAGCCCGCGCGCGGCGAGCGACGGTGGAGCGCGTCGGCGAGGACGTCCTTGCCGGTGCCGGTCTCGCCGAGGAGGACGACGGAGAGATCGCCCTTCGCGACCAGGTCGACGATGCGATAGAGCTCCCGCATCGAGTCGTCGGCGATGACGATCGGGGGCTCGTCGGGCCGGGCCGCGGGGGCGGGGATGCGGCGCGGCGCGACCGGCGCGGCGGACTCGATCGCGCCGTGCACGACCAGCACGGCGGCCCCCACGACCACGACCTGCCCCCGCTCGATGGGAATTCGCGTGCTTTGCGGGATGCGCACCCCGCCGACCGTCGTTCCGTTGGTGCTCCCGAGGTCTTCGACTTCGACGGGCCGGCCGCTGTGGAAGGCGACGTGCTCGCGCGAGACGGACCCGTGATCGATGGTCAGATCGCACTGGCGCGACCGGCCGACGGTCAGCCTTCCGCCCTCGGGGAGCTCCTTCGCGATCGTCCCGCCCGGCCACATCGCGACGACATGAGGCCTTCCGGTGTTGAGGAAGGCGTGCTTTTGGGTACCGGTAAGCTCGTCTTCGCGCGGGCGCATAGCAGGCTGGGGGGCGCGGAATCGCAAGAGTCGCGCCCGGTTCTCCCGTCTATGCTGGATCGTTCCATGGCCGCCAAGGCTTCGCAAGCCGCATGACGTGCCATTGTGTGCACCGAGTGGGCGCAGGGTGGGGAACGGATGGGCGAGGCGGGCGCGAAGGCGGATGCGCTCAGAGGTTCGAGATGTCCTCGCTGCAGCAAAAGCTCGTGGGCTGGCCCGTCGGCTGCGCCTCGCCCATCGGCTGGCCGCCGCCCGTGAGCGTGCACGCGCCGGGGTCGTAGGTGGCGATCGGCTGCGCCTTCAGGCCGCCGTCGTTCATGATCTGCGTGCAAGCGCCGGGAATCAGGCTCGGGAGCGAGAATTGCGGATTGACGCACTGCGAGTCGTAGTACTGCACGGTCGTGCCGACGCCCGTGTTCAGGCACCCTGCCCCCGTGACGGCGCACTGGCACGGGGTGCAGCCGCGCAGATCCATCACCGGGCTGTCGGTCGAGTAGTAGATGTACGGCCCGAAATTATAAGCCACCGACGGGCAAGAGGTCGCGGCGCCCTCCGTCATGTAACACAGAAGCGGCGGCTTCGGCATCGGGGGCGCCGAAAGGCACACCTGATTCGCGCCACACGAGTTGGTCGCGAAGTTGGGGTTGACGGGGCAGGCGCGAGCCACCGGGCTGAACGCCGCCGGCAGCGAGGCGTCGCCGCCGGTCGTGCCGCACGTGCCTGTCAGCACCGGGGACGCGGTGATCTTGAAGGAGGAGCCGCACACGGGCTGCACGCACGTGTTCGACGGCAACTGCTGGTGACCGCATTCGTCCGCGCACTTGATGCCGGGGTCGGAGTAGTACGAGATGTCGAAGGGGCACGAGCCGCCCGTCACCGAGCCGCACCCGCACTCGGTACAGGTCGCCGGGCCCGCGTCGAAGACCGCGTAGGTCGTGAAGCCCGTCCCGCATCCGGGCGGCGTCGCGTCGGGCCCGTAGAGCGCGAGCGGGCCCTGCCACCCGGCGTCGCCCGGGTCGATGACGGTCGCGCACTCCAGGTTGTCGCCGCACGAGACCGCGGCGGGCGGGCCGCCCGTGAAGCCGTTCCAGTCGAGGAGCAGCGAGCACGCCGCGAGCCCGGCGATCGCGCCGGCCGCCGTCAGGACTGCGAGCCCGATCCGCGCGCTGCTCACAGGCTCCCTCGCACGCCGGCGAACACGCCGTTCGGGGTCGCGCCGAACATCCACGTCGCGCCCTCCTCGGTCCGCGCGCGCGCGGATCCGTCGCCGGTGACTTCGACGGTCGGGCGCGCGAGGTAGTAGATGACGGCGCCGGCGACGAGGACCAGGCCTACGCCCAGCGTCACGTCGCCCACCGCCGTCTCCGTGCGCGCGGAGTTGAGCTGCGACTGCGGACACGTGGGCTGGCAGCGATAGAGGTTGCTGCGATCGCCGAGGCCGGCGATCTCGAAGTACGCGCCCACGCCGGTCGCGAGCGCCCCGATGGCGGCGGCGACGTAGATTCCCTGCGACACGGGGCGCGCCACGCTCACGGCCTCGGGCTGGCGCCAGTACGCGTCGACCACGCGGTTCTTCTCGCCGTCCCGGACGTCGATCTCCAGGACGAGCGGCTCGGCGCCGGCCCGCTCGAGGCGAAGGCGGTGGCGCCCGGGGTCGATGACGACCGGCATCCCGTCGACCCGGTCGACGACGAGCGAGTCGTCGATGACCGCGCGAACGTCCGCCAGGTGGCGCGGCTGCCCTTTCCCGTGCACCTCGTACGGCGAGATGATGATCGACGGCTGCGCGTCGGTGGCCTCGGCGAGCCACTCGCGGCAATCGGTGCGCGCGACGCGCGGGCACGCGTCGCGCGCGCAGAACTCGAGGAGCGCGCGGGCCTCGCGGAGCCGCCTCTGGCGGAGGAGCGGCTGCGCCCTCTCGGCCGCGCTGAAGCACGCGTCCGCGGTGTCGCTCGAGGCCGCAGGCGCCGCGTCCTGCGCGCGGGCCGTCGCGCCCGAGACAGCCTGGCTCGCGACAAACGCCGCGAGCGCAAGGAGACCTACGAAGGCAAGGCTACGGGCCCGGCGCGTCATCGAGGGGTTCGTCAGCTCGCGATCCCGTGCTTGCTACAGGTTCGCACAGGACCTCTTGTATCTCTTCGTACCATCCGCATCGATATAGAACGGCGGGTCGCAGCTCGTTCCGTTCGACGCAGGCGGACGTGCGGCGCTCGCGGGCGGCGGCGGAGGCGTGAGCGAGACGTTCGGGGGGCGCGCGGACGGAAGCGCGGCGACCGGCTTCGCGGCCACCGCGCCGGCCGCCGGCGCGGGGACTTCGACGCTCTGCACCGCGACCGGCACGGGCGTCCACCCCTCGGCGGCGCCGCTCGTGCCGGACGGGGTGCCCCCGGCCGGCGGTAGCGGGATGGGAACGAGCGCGGGAAGCGGGGCGACGACGGACTTCACGGCGGGCGAAGGCGAGTCGCCGGCGCGCTTCGACGCCGCGGCGGTCACGCCGGCGCCCTCTCCGTCCTGGCCCTGCACCAGACGAAGCGCCCCGTAGCCGGCCAGCGGGATGAGGGCGAGCACCACCGCGAGCAGCCGCCGCGACCTGCGCGGCGGGGTGCTCGAGACCGCGGCGAGCGAGTCGCCCGGCAGCGGGAGGGGCGCCGGCCGATCGACCACGGTGGGGTGCGGCTCGGCCCCCGGAGCCGGCGCGGCCGGCGCGATCGGAGCCGCGGCGCGCATCCCGACGGGCTGCGTCGGCGCGGTGCGATCGAGCCGCGCAGGCCGCGTGCCCGTGCCGTCGCTCGGGACATGGGCCGGCAGCGGCAAGACCCCGCCGAACGTGAGGACCGGAGACGCGGTCATGCCCGCGTCGGTCGTGTCGGCCAGGCGCTCGATGCCGGCGATCTGCTCGGTGCGCTCGGCCAGCGAGTCGCCCACGAGCTGCTCGACCCAGCGCCCGACCTGAGACGGCGGGGCGAGGGGCACCACGGCCTCGAGCGCGAGCGCCATGTCGCGCGCCGTCGCGTAACGCTGGCTGCGATCGCGCGCGAGCCCGCGGAGGACGATGGCGTCGAGCTCGGGGCTCACCTCGCGCGAATGGAGGCTCGGCGGGTCGACCTTGCCGAGGAGCACCTTGGCGTAGACGTCGCCGTCGTCGACGCCCTGGAAGAGGCGCTGCCCGGTGAGCGCCTCCCAGAGGACGATCGAGGCCGCGAAGATGTCGGCGCGGTGGTCGAGGGGCTGCCCGAGGAGCTGCTCGGACGGCATGTAGCTGAGCTTCCCCTTGATCTGCCCCTGGCGGGTGACCTGCATCCGGCCGCGCGCCTTCGCGATGCCGAAGTCGATGACGTGCGCGTCGCCGTCGGTGCCGACCAGGATGTTGTGCGGGGAGACGTCGCGGTGGACGATGCGGAGCGGCTCGCCGCGCTCGTCGCGGGCCTCGTGCGCCGCGTGCAGGCCGTGGAGGACGCCGACCAGGATGGTCGCCGCGATCGGGACCGGCACCATCTCCTTGTTGGTGCGCACGACGCGGAGCAGCCGGGCGAGCGACTCGCCGGGCACGTACTCCATGACGACGAAGAGCTCACCCTCCGTCGCCACGACGTCGAGCGTCGACACCACGTTCGGGTGCCGGATGCGCGCCGCGAGCCGCGCCTCGTCGAGGAACATCGCCACGAACTCGGGGTCTTTGGCGAGGGGCGGGTGCAGGCGCTTGATGGCCACCGTGCGGGCGAAGCCCACCGGGCCGAGGAGGCGGCCGATGTGGACCGTCGCCATGCCGCCCGCCGCGATCTCCGCGTGGAGCGCGTACCGGCCGATCGTGCGGCTGCCAAGGTCCGTCGACGTGTGACCTTCTGTGGCGCCGCTCTCCCTCTCCGCCGAGAGGGGGGCCAAACCTCCATGGACCGCCCGGGCCGCCGGCCCGGGGGACAATGAAGAACGGCTCCGTTCGTCTCGGCGCTCCACCGTAGCCTCGTTCGATTCCGCCAGGGGCTCCCGC
The DNA here is from genome assembly GCA_963797395.1 of uncultured delta proteobacterium. Classification (GTDB taxonomy): domain Bacteria; phylum Myxococcota_A; class Polyangia; order Polyangiales; family Polyangiaceae; genus Palsa-1150. The sequence goes on along the minus strand of CAWCPA010000001.1, from coordinate 33,736 downwards.
CCGGGTGGTCGGTGCCCCGTCTTCGTCACGACCGATACGTTTCCGAAACGAAAGAATACCCCCTCGACCCCCTCCGCGCCGTCTCGATTGCTTCTGCGGCTCGGGCCCCGAACCATCGGGCGAATCGCAGGGGCCCTCGAGCGGGCGGCGTCTTCCCATCGCAAAATCGTGCCAGCGCGGGGCCAAATGTACGCCCAAGTACGGCCGCCGTCACCCACTTCGGCAGGCGCGGCCGGGCGCTCGCCCTGCGGCTTCGCGACACAAAACGCATCGGACGGGACCCACCCGAAGGCGAGCCCCGTCCGGGCGCGAAGCGCTCGCGGCTCCGTGGCCCGCGACGCGATTTTCCCTAGTTTTGCCTCAGTTGTCGACGTGCTCGAGGACCGCCGCGGCCCCGAGGCCGCCCGCGGCGCAGAGCCCGAGGAGGGCCGTGCGCTTGCCGGTCCGCGCGAGCTCGTTCGCCATCGTCGTCACCATGCGGGCGCCGGTGCCGCCGAAGGGGTGGCCGAGCGCGAGCGACCCGCCGTGCACGTTGAGCTTGTCGGGGTCGATCTCGCCCACCGCCTTGTCCTTGCCGAGGCGCGCCTGGGCGAAGGGGGTGCTGCCGAGGACCTTGAGGACGCTGAGGACCTGCGCCGCGAAGGCCTCGTGCATGTCGACGAGGTCGATGTCCTTCAGCGTGAGGCCGGCGCGGTCGAGCGCCTTCGGCATGGCGAGCGCCGGGCCGATGAGGAGCTGGTCGGCCGGGTCGACGCCGACGTACGACCACGAGCGGATGGCCGCGAGCGGCTTGAGGCCGAGCGACTTCGCCTTCTCCTCGCTCATGAGGAGGACCGCGGCGGCGCCGTCGGTGAGCGCGCTCGAGTTGCCGGCGGTGAGCGTGCCGTCCCTCTTGAAGACGGGGCGGAGCTTCCCGAGCTTCTCGACGCTCGTGTCGGCGCGGATCAGGCCGTCCGCGTGGACCCACTTGCCCGAGGGCGTCTGCACGGGGACGATCTCGTCGTCGAAGCGCCCGGCCGCGACGGCGGCCGCCGCGCGGTGGTGGGAGCGCGCCGCGAACTCGTCCTGCGCCTGGCGCGAGATCTCGTTACGCGTCGCCATGCGCTCCGCCGACTCGCCCATGACCTCGCCCGTCGAGCGCTCGGCGATCTTCGGCTGCTTCGGCAGGATCTCGCTGAGGGGCATGAGCTGGCTGAGGACGCCCAGGTAGTCCGCCGGCGACGCCTTGCCGCCGAGGGCGAGCGGCGCGACCGCGTGCACCACCTTCGAGGGCAGCGTGATCGACGCGTTGCTCGTCGAGTCGCTGCCGCCCGCGATCATGATGTCGCTCTCGCCGCGCTCGATGGCCGCGGCGGCGAGGGTCACGGCCTGCAGGCCCGACGCGCAGGCGCGCGTCACCGTGAAGCCTTCGGCCGAGGGGTCGAGCCGGAGGTCGAGCGCGATCTCGCGCGCGAGGTTCGGCGCCGTCGGCGGCAGGATGACTCCGCCCCAGATCAGCGCCTCGACGTCCTTGTGCCGGATGCCGGTCTTCTTGAGGAGCCCGGTCGCCGCGGCGACGCCGAGCGCGATCGTATCGAGCTTGGTGAAGTCGGTGAACGCCTTCACGAAGGGCGTGCGAACGCCGCCCACCACCACTGCACGTCGTCCGTTCTTGATATCCGCCATGATCGTCTCCTAGCCGGTTAGGGCTTTCGAGCGTGTGTGGCGCTAGGCGCCGATGAATCCACCGCCGCAAACGCGCAGCGTGCGTCCCGTGACGCCCTGCGCGCCCGGGCTCGAGAGGAAGACGATGGCCTGCGCCACGTCCTCGGGGAGGCCGCCCTGACCGAGGGCGCTGAGGCGGCGGCCCGCCTCGCGAATGGCGACCGGGATTGCCGCCGTCATGCGCGTCTCGATGAAGCCCGGCGCGATGGCGTTGGCGGTGATGCCGCGGTCGGCCAGGCGCTCGGCCGTCGCGCGGACGTAGCCGACGATGCCCGCCTTGGACGCGGCGTACGCCGTCTGGCCGACGTTGCCGGCGAGGCCGGCGATCGACGAGAGGCACACGACGCGGCCGTTGTCGCGGAGGAGCGGCTCGAGCGCGGCGGTCGTCTTGATGACCGCCGCGAGGTTGATGCCGAGCACGCTGTCCCACTGATCGGGCTTCATGCGCCCGAGCGTCTTGTCGCGGGTGATGCCCGCGTTGTTCACGATGACGTCGACGCCGCCGAGCGGGCGGAGGCCCGCCGCGATCTTCGCGGCCGCGTCGTCGTCGCCCATGTCGACCGCGAGCGCCGTGCCGCCGATGGCGCGCGCGAGCTGGCTGGTCGGGCCGTCGTCCGCCGGACGGTCGAGGCACACGACGTGCGCGCCCTCCTGCGCGAGCGCGCGGGCGGTCGCCTCGCCGATGCCGCGGGCCGCGCCGGTGACGAGCGCGATCTTCTTCTCGAGCGGCCGCACGAACGCCGGCTCGTCGAGCGCCTTCGCGCGCGCCGTGACGTAGAAGGGCTGCGCGGTCACGAACGCCGAGCGGGACGAGAGCACCCAGCGGAGCACCGGCCCGAGGCGGCCCTCGGCGCCGCGCGCCACGACCACGAGGTTCGCGGTCGCCCCGAGGCGGCCGATTTCCTTCGCGACGCTGCGCACGAAGCCGTCGAGCGCGTTCTGCGCCGCCGCGACCTCGGCCTCGGTGCCCTCGGACGGACGCGCGACCACGACGACGCGGCCCGAGCGCCCGATCTGCGAGACGAGGGGCTGGAAGAACTCGTACACCGCGTGCAGAGCCTTGATCTCGCGGATGCCGGTCGCGTCGAACACGATGCCGTTGAGCTTCGTGCCCTCGGCGAGCGCCTCGAGCTTCTTCGAAGGCCGGCCGAAGGTCTCGCCCGGGCCCTTGAACGCGCTCGCGAGCGGGTCGGGGAGCTTCACGAACGCGTCGGCGCCCGCGCCCGCGAGGGCCTCGGCGATCGCCGGCACGAGCTCGGCGCCTTCGGCCGCGCCGACCGCGACGCGCGTGTCGGCGAGGGGCCGCTGCTGCCAGGGGCCGCGGTCGCGCTTGAGGGGTTGCGGGAGCGGGATGGGGAGTCCCAGCGCGCTCACGACCGCGCGTGCGCGCGGGTTCTTGCTCAATTCCAGCAGAAAGTCGCTCATGATCGTGCCTCCGTCTCGAAGCGTCCTTCGAGGTATGCGCCGCCACCTGGCGCGTCCCCCACCCAGATCCCATCGCCCATCACGTAGACTCCGACCCGCGCGGGGAGCGCGAGCGGCCGCGAGAAGCGGGCATCGATTACCTTGAGTTTCAGGGGATCGCCAGCGAAACGCGAGCGATTCAGCGCCTCGATCGCGCGGGCGAACGTGCCGAACCCGTGCAGGATCACCGTGCGGAACCCGGACGCGCGCGCGTACGGGGCCAGCCAGTGGATCGGGTTGAAGTCGCCCGTGAGCTTCGCGAAGTCGAGCCCCGCGTCGGCCGGCACGCGGAGGAACGCGATCTCGCGCGCCTCGGCCGGGACCGTGGGGCGGACCTTCGGCTTCTTGTCGCCGCTCTTGTCCTTGGCGCCGGCCAGCGGGATGAAGACGCGCATCTCGGCGACGAGCGCCTCGGGAGCGCGCGACGTCCCCGTGATGACCTTTTGCGTGATGATGGCGCGGCGGCCGTCGTCGTCGATCGACTCGATGCGCGCGCGGACGTCGAACGTCTCGCCCAGCGGGAGCGGCGCGTTCTGCTCGATGCGGCAGCCCGCGTTCATCCCCTTCACGAGCGGGTAGCCCAGGCCCTCGAGCGCCCGCTCGCCGAGCGGGAAGCCCCACTCCGGGAAGAAGTGCGCCGGCACGCGGTTCCGGTACCAGCCGGGGTCGCCCCCGACGTTCTTGACGTAGTCGCGCACGATCTCGGCCGGGCGCGGCGTGACGCGCGCCTCGAACCAGGGACCGGGCACGCTCGTCGCCGTCGCCGGCTTGTCCTTGCGGAGGCCGGAGAGCGCCACCCGGCCCAGCGCGGCGAGCACCGGGCCGTGGGCGAGCGTGTACTTGAGGGGGACGGCCATGGTTCCGACCTCACTCCGCGGCGGCGCGATCGCCGGCCGGCGCGTCGCTGGCGAGCGCCGCGAGGATGCGGTCGCCCGTGGTGGTGATCTCCTCGTGCAGCGCCTTGGAGCGGAGCTCCGCGCGGGCGAGCCAGCGCTCGAGGACGTCGCGGCGCTTGGGGTTCGACTTGGCCTGGTCCCAGAGGATCTCGGCGACCGCCTCGTCGATGAGGATGCGCGTGAGGCGCTCGGCGTGGAGCATCGCGAGCGCGAAGTCGCGGCGCGGGTCCCAGTCCTTGAGCACGTCGGACCACTTGCCCACGGGCACGTCGCCAAGCGACTTGAGCTTGCCCGCCGCCGTGCGCGTGAGCAGGAACTGCTGCGTCGACATCGACAGCGTCTGGAGCTTCGCGACGCGGCGCTCGAGCGGGTCGCGCGCGGAGACCGAGCGCCAGTGCGCCTGGCCCATGCGCGTCACGAACTCCTGCGGCTTCTTCACGATGCCGAAGAGCGTGTCCTTCATGGCCATGAGCGACTGGATCTGGCTCGTGCCCTCGTAGACCGGCAGGACGAGCGAGTCGCGGAGCAGCTTCTCGGCGCCGTACTCCTTCGTGTAGCCGACGCCGCCGTGGATCTGCATGTTGCGCCGGGCGATCTCGACGGCCTTCTCGGTCGCGAGGTACTTGAGGAGCGGCGTGTAGCGGCGCGCGAGCTTCGTGTGCTTCTTGCCCTCGCGCTGCATGCGCGCCAGCTCCTCGGCGCTCTCGCCCGCGGCGAACTTGCCGATGAGCTCGAGCTTGCGCGACATCTCCTCGTGGAAGGCGCCGGCGACGCCGAGGGCGCGCATGCCCTGGATGTCGGTGCGCATCTCGTCGAGGAAGTCGGCGATCATCTCGTGGCGCGCGATGACCTTGCCCATCGAGCGGCGCTCGTCGGCGTACGCCTTGGCCATCGTGTAGGCCGCCTGCGCGAGGCCGATGCTCTCGAAGCCGACGCCCACGCGGGCGTTGTTCATGAGCACGATCATGTACTTGAAGCCCTCGCCGCGCTTGCCGATGAGGCGCGCCGGTGAGCGCTCGAACGCGAGGGCGGCCGTGACCGCGCCGTGGTGGCCGAGCTTCTCCTCGATGCGCTCGAGGGTGACGTAGCGCTTGCGCGTGCCGTCGGGCAGGTCGTCGTACGTCTTCACGAAGAACATCGAGAGCCCCTTGAGGCCCCCGAACGGGTCGTCCGGGTTCTTCGCCTCCTCGGTGCGCGCGATGACGAAGTGGTACTTGCCGTGGCCCGACGTGATGAAGATCTTCTGGCCGGTGATGAACCAGTCGCCGTTCTCGTCCTGCTCAGCCTTCGTGCGGAGGGCCGCCATGTCACTGCCGGCGTTCGGCTCGGTGATGTCCATGCAGCCCCAGGCCTCGCCGCGGGCGATCTCGCCGATCTCCTGCGCGAAGCGCGTGGAGGAGATCTTGCCGGCCTGCATGTCGAACGTCGTCGTGCCCTCGTTGACCGAGTAGGCCAGCGCGGCCATCGCCATGCCGCCGTGGAACGAGAAGTGGTTCATGCACGCGAGGTCGGCGCGCGCGACCATCTCGCCGCAGAGGAAGTAGAGGAGGAGGGGGGCGTTCAGGCCGCCGAGCTCGCGCGGGATGCAGAGCTTGTGCATCTCCGCGGCGTTGATCGCGTCGAACGCCGCCTTCATCGAGGGGCTCTCGACCGCCTCGCCGTTCTCGAGGTGGGTGCCCTCGCGGTCGATCTTCGCCGAGTTCGGCGCGATCTGCTCCGCGATGAGCTCGCCCATCATCGTGGCGACCTCGAGATAGAACTCCTTGGCGTCCTTGCCGTTCTTGAAGCCGTCGGGCGTACGCCAACCGTATTCGGTGACCTCGGCGAGAGCCGTCCAGTCGATGCCCTCGTTGAAATAGTACTGGAGGTCTTCGTTGTCGGTGAGGAAGCTGGCCATCGTCTCTTACCTCGCTGCCTTGCGCTTGCGGGGTTCTCCCGAAGCTCTCTTCGGTGGGATGCGGGGGGGCGGAAGGGTTGTCGGGTTTGCGGATTCGGATGCGGATGCGGGCGGAAAGAGGCTCGCGCGCGCGATGCGGGCGAGCTCGCGTTCGAAGCGGCTCCGCGCGTCGGTGTCGAGCGCGGAGGAGGTCACGGCGGCCGAGGCGGAGGCCGTGATGACGAGGAGCATGACGTGGAGGAGGTACGGCTCCTCGTCGACGTCGCCGTAGTGGAGCCCTCGCTCCTTGCCGGCGCGGATGTAGCTTGCCACGGCGCCGAGCCACGGCTGCACCGAGCCGCGCATCAACTTGCGGAGCTCGGCGGGGCGGTCGAGCATCTCGCGCGCCACGACGCGCGCGCGATCGGGGTTGCTCGAGAAGAAGCGATAGAGCTCCCCGAAGACGGCGTCGAACCGGTCGCCGCTGCCGGTGGCGGCGAGGAGGAGGCGAGGCAGCGCCTCGTTCCAGTGGGCGAGGATCGCGTCGAGGACGGCCTGCCGCACGTGCTCCTTCGACGGAAAGTGGTGCAGGATGGCGGGCTTCGTCACGCCGACGGCATCGGCGATGTCTTGCAGCGCGGTGCCTTCGAAGCCGTGCGCCGCGAAGAGACGCATGGCCGCGGCCACCGTCGCAGCGCGGACGTCGTTCTCGTGGGCGCGAGCCGCTACCATCTGGACGGATGCGGCTTACCATGCGGTAAGGAGCCACGCAAGCGCTCGCCGGGCCGCTCTACGTCTCATTTCGGGCCATCTCCCCGACGGGGGCTTTGCAGCGGGGCCGTGACGGCGCGGGCACGCGCGGTGCTGTAGCACGCCCGCATGAGTACCTCCGAACGACTCCGCACGGCCGCCCTCGGCCCGATGACCTCGGTCGCGCTGGCCTGCGCGGCGCTGGCGTTCGCGCCGGCTTGCTCTTCCTCCAACAACGAACCCGCGGCGAGCGCCTCCGGCCACAACTCGCCCGAGCGCAACGACGCCGTGACGCGGCTCGACAATTCGACGCGCATCGTCAGCGACTTCCGGGAGAAGGTCCCGTACGAGGTCGCGCGCGAGGTGCGCTGCGTCGTCGTGATCCCGAACATGGTCCAGGGTGGGCTCATCTTCGGGGGCCGGGGGGGCCGCGGCTTCGCGGACTGCCGCAACGGCGGCTCCGACTGGAGCGTGCCCGCGCCGATCTCGATCTCGGGCGGGAGCTTCGGCGCGCAGATTGGCGTGCAGTCGGCCGACTTCCTCGCGCTCGTGATGACCGAGAAGGCGAAGCAGTCGCTCTTGACCGGCCGCTTCCAGGTCGGCGTCGACGCCTCGGCCGCGGCGGGCCCGGTCGGGACCGGCGCGAGCTCGGACTTCAAGCTCGGGAGCGACGTTCTCACCTACGTCGAGTCCCAGGGCCTCTTCGCGGGCGCGACCTTCAGTGGCGCGACCATCGGGCGCGACGACGACGCGACGAAGGCCCTCTACGGCGGCATGCCCGAGCTCTCGTCTCTCCTCGGCGGCGGCGACATGCCGATGCCGGGCGCGGCGGCGAGCCGCTTCGTCGCCACGCTGAAGGAGTCCTTCGGCCCGACCGCTCGCGCCGCCTCGGTCCGGCCGCGCGGCGCCATCTTCTGATCGCGCCCGAGAAAGAGAATTCGACCGCCAGGACCGCCAAGGACGCCAGGGTCGGAGAGAGAGAAACGTTCGAAGATTTCTCTCTCTTGGCGACCCTGGCGTTCCCTGGCGATCCTGGCGGTCTTTCTCGTCTCGATCTCGCGTCGGCTCAGGTTCCTCGCTCCGGCGGGACCGGCACGGTGGGGCGCGCGTATGCCTCGACCGCCGTCCCGTCGGGCAGGGGCTCGCCGGTGCGGAGCGCGACCGGCACGACCCCGGCCCACACGGGGAAGGTCATGTCCTCGGCGTCGTCGACGGGCGCGCCCGAGCGCGCCTTGGCCGACACCTCCTCGATCGCCATCTCGAGCACGCACGTGCCCCTCAGCTCTCCGTCGGTGGGCGGGCGCGCGTGCGCCGATTGGCCCGGGCTCAGCTTCTCGACCAGGAGCGCGAGCGCGCGCCGCTTGACCTCCAGGTCCGCCACCTCGCGCGCGACGCCGAGGACGATGACCGAGCGATAGTTCATCGAGTGGTGGAAGGCCGAGCGCGCGAGCACGAGCCCGTCGAGCAGGGTCACGGTGAGGCACATCGGCGTGCCTTCGCGCAGCGTCTTGAGCATGCGGCTCGCCGGGCTGCCGTGGACGAACAGAGCCTCGCCGTCGCGGACGAACGTCGTCGGCACGACGAACGGCTGCGGCGGGCCCCGGTCGGCTCGAGTCGATGGGGAGGCGTCGTCGTCTATCGCGAAGCCGAGGTGGCAGACGAGCGCCTCGTCGAGGATCGCGTGGACGACGGGGCGATCGTAGCTGCCGCGGGCGGGACGGCGGTGGAGCGTGGTGCGAGGGGTGGGGGAGTACGGAGCGGTCATCGCGAAGCTCAGCGTGACCCGAGGCCGGACTAGCCGAAAGGTCCGGTTTGAAGAAGACTGGTGGTCCGGTGGGAGCGCGCACTCGAGCCGTCCTCACGCTGCCCGAAGGCGACGCGCCGCTCTTCCTGCGTATCGCCCGAGCCGTCACCGACGACGTGCGCCGCGGGCGCTTCCGCGCGGGCGACGGCCTGCCCGGCACGCGCGCCCTCGCGACGTCCCTCGGCGTGAACCGCAACACGGTGGTCGCCGCCTACCGCGAGCTCGTCGCCGAGGGGTGGGCCGAGGCGCGCCCGGGGGGCGGCACCTTCGTCGCGCTCGCCGTCCCCGACCCGCGCGCGCGCCCCTTAACGCGCGCCGCGCGGCCGTCCGCGATCGCGCGCGCCCCGCAGTACGCCGTCACGGGCGACGCGGCGCCGCTGGCCGCGCCCGTCCCCGAGGGGACGCTCGTCATGGCCGGCGGCCTCCCCGACGTGCGGCTCGTGCCCGTGAACCTGATCGCGCGGGCGCTCCGCGGCGCCCTCGTGTCCCGCACGGCGTCGAAGGCGCTCGCGTACGGGGATCCGCGCGGCGACCCGGCGCTCCGGAGCGCGATCGCGGACCTCGTGCGCGACGGCCGCGGCGTCCCCGCCGGTCCCGACGACGTCGTCGTCCTCCGCGGGAGCCAGATGGGGCTCGCCCTCGTCGCGCGCGCGCTCGTCCCGCCCGGCGAGGTGGTCGCCGTGGAGGCCATCGGGTACCCGACGGCGTGGGCCGCGTTCGAGCGCGCGGGCGCGCGCATCGTCCCCGTGCGGATTGACGCGCACGGCCTCGACGTCGAGCACCTCGCGGAGCTCGTCGCTCGCCACCGCGTCCGCGCGGTCTACGTGACGCCGCAGCACCAGTACCCGACCACCGTCACGCTCGCTCCGGGCCGCCGCACCGCGCTCCTCGAGCTCGCGCGCCGCGAGCGCTTCGCCATCATCGAGGACGACTACGACCAGGAGCTCCACTACGAAGGGCGGCCCGTCCTGCCGCTCGCGAGCGCCGACGTGCACGGGAGCGTGGTGTACGTGGGCACCCTCTCCAAGGTGCTCGCGCCGGGGCTCCGCCTCGGCTACGTGATCGCGCCCGCGCCGGTCCTCGAGCGCGTCGCGCGCGAGCGCTTCCTCCTCGATCGCCAGGGCGATCACATCGGAGAGCGCGCCGCCGCGGAGCTCCTCGCCGACGGCACCGTGGGGAGGCACGTGCGGCGCATCCGGCGCATCTACGCCGAACGCCGCGACCGGCTCATCGAGCTGTTCGCGGCGTCCTTCGGCGACCGCATCGAGGTGCGGCCGCCTCCGGGGGGCATGGCGCTCTGGGCCCGCGTGAAGCTGCCCCCGCCGAAGATCCTGGAGTGGGAGAGGCGCGCGCTCGAGGCGGGCGTCTCGTTCATGGCGGGGGAGCGGCTCGCCTTCGATCGCCGCCCCATCCCGTTCGCGCGGTTCGGGTTCGCGCCCCTCGACGAGGCCGAGACGCGCGAGGCGGTGCGCCGCCTCGCGCGGTGCTTCCCGCTCGTCAGAAGATCGTGTTGAACAGCCAGAACAGGCTGCCCGAGAGGACGATCGACACCGGCAGCGTGAGCACCCAGGCGAGGAGCAGGTTGCGGACGGTCGACATCTGCAGGCCCGAGTGGTTCGCCATCATCGTGCCGGCGACACCCGACGAGAGCACGTGCGTCGTGCTCACCGGGAGGCCGAACATGTCCGCCGCGCCGATCGTCGCCATCGCGGTGATCTCCGCGGCGGCGCCCTGCGCGTAGGTCAGGTGGTCCTTGCCGATCTTCTCGCCGACCGTCACGACGATGCGCTTCCAGCCGACCATGGTGCCGAGGCCCAGCGCGATCGCGACCGAGATCTTCACCCAGAGCGGGATGAACTTCGTCGCGTCGTCGATGTGCTTCTTGTAGTTCTTGAGGACCGCGGTGTCCTCGGCGGAGAGGGCCGGGTTGTCCTGCTTGAGCATCAGCCGGAACGCCTCGCCGACGAGGTAGAGGTCGTTGCGGAAGTTGCGGGTCTGGTCCGCGGGGACCTTCGCGAGGTCCTTGTAGCGCGCGAGGTCGGTCGCGATGCCGTGGATCATCCCGTCGACGCTGGCGACGGTCGTCGGCGCCAGCTTGCGCGTGCGGACGTAGTCGGTGACCCCGGCGCGCGGGTCCTCGACGGCGGGCGCGCCGGCCGGCACGTAGTGGGAGAGGGCCGCCTCGGTCTGCGCGGACACCGCGATGAAGTCCTCGACCTGACCCGGCGTGACGGCGCGGTTGAGCGCGTAGGCCGTGGGGACCGTGCCGACGAGGATGAGCATGATGAGGCCCATGCCCTTCTGACCGTCGTTCGAGCCGTGCGCGAAGCTGACGCCCGTGCACGTGAGCATCAGGAGCCCGCGTATCCAGAAGGGCGGGGGCTCGGTGCCGACGGGCGCCTCGTAGAGCTTCTTGTTCGGGATGACGACCTTCATCAGAACGAGCAGGCCGGCGGCGCACACGAAGCCGACGATGGGCGACAGGATGAGCGACTTGCCGATGTTGCCCGCCTGGGCCCAGTCGACGCCGCTCGTGCCCGAACCGGCCGGCGACATCGCCTGGTTCGCGAGGCCGACGCCGATGATCGACCCGATGAGCGTGTGCGAGCTCGACGACGGGAGCCCGAACCACCACGTCCCGAGGTTCCAGATGATCGCCGCGACGAGGAGCGCGAAGACCATCGCGAAGCCTGCGCTGCCGCCGACCTGCAGAATGAGCTCGACCGGCAGGAGCGAGATGATGCCGAAGGCGACCGTGCCCGACGACACGAGCACGCCGATGAAGTTCCAGAGACCCGACCAGAGCACCGCCGCGTGGGGCTCGAGCGAGTGCGTGTAGATGACCGTCGCGACCGCGTTCGCGGTGTCGTGGAAGCCGTTCACGAACTCGAAGCCGAGCGCGATGAGCAGCGCGATGCCGAGGAGGATGAACGGCAGCGCCGACGACGTCTTCACCGTCGAGACGTCGGAGAAGAGCTGCGTGCCCGAGTAAACGAGGCCGATGGCCAGCGCCACCCCGAAGCCGATGGTGGGAATGCGGCCTGGCGATCGACTCAGCTTCGAGCCGATCGAATGGGCATGCTCGGCGTGATCGCCGCCGGCGGCGGTGGTGGCTGTCATGACACGTCTCCTTGGCGGCCTCTTACACCGCGGCCCGGGGCGTCACTGTTACGTTCACGCAACGAGGAAAGGGCCTTCACGCGTTCCATCGGCCTTTCCAGCCTGGAACGCGCCCGCGTCAGGGCGTCTCGAGCTCCGGGCAATCGCGGGTGACGGGACGTCGCGAGCGCTGGTTCAGGCGGGCACGCTCGGGCTCACCCCACGCGGCGAGCAGGGCGAAGTGCTCGAACTGACACGGGGTAATCTCCGCCGAGGTCACGCCGCGCGCGCGCAGGTCGAGCCCGCGCGCGATCTGCGCGTCGCGCCGCTCGCTTTCGCCCGAGCCGGGCGCGGTCTGCCAGCGGGGGGGCAAGGTGACGGCCCACCCCAGGGTCAGGAGCAGGGCCAAAACCGGGGGCAACAGGAAGCGCAGAAACGTTGGCAAGCGAACGAATTCGACGCCTCGCAGCTCCCCCAGGCCTGCGGCCGCGGCGTCCACGCCCATCCCGATCGCCACCCACCACGTCGACGCCAGCGCCCGCGCCGGGTGGTGCGTCGGCGCCCCGTCGCCCAGGTCCCCCGCGACCAGGAACGCGACCACCGCGACCATCGCCGCCGCGGCCCAACCCCACCGCGCCCGCAGCGCGGCGCTCCGCGCCAGCCCGATCGCGCCGCACGCGCCGAGCACCGCGGCCTCGGGCGTCTCCGTGACGAACGCGAGCGGATACCCGAACGCCTTCTCCGTCCACGGGACGCTCGCCGCGCCGATCGCCCGGCGGAACGCCGTCACGCGCGCGACGAAGTGCACCGGGCTCCCGTGCGCGTGCGCGTTCCACGCCATCCAGAGGAGCGGCCCCGCGATCGCACCCGCCGCGTAGGCCACGGCGGCGCCGCGAGGCGCGCGCCGCCAGAAGCACGCGATCGCGAAGATCGCGCACACGGGCCACGCCTCGTACCGCGACAGCGCCGTGGCGAAGAGGCCCGCCGCCGCCCAGGGCCGCGCGCTCGGGACTCGCATCGCGATCGCGCTCGCCGCGAGCACCGCGCCGACCCACCCGTCCGGGACCGTCGCCACGCCGAGCCACGCGTTCCACGGGAGCGCCGACGCCACCGCGGTCGCCGCGAGCGCCGCGCCGCGCGGGACGCCCGTCGCGCGCATCGCGAAGAACGGCGCCGCGACGCTCAGCGCGCCCGCGGCGATCGCGACGCCCCGCGCCACGTCGAGCGACCGGCCGAAGATCAGCATCGCCGCGCCCTCGACCCAGAACGGGAAGGGGAGCCAGCTCGTGCCGCTCGGGTCGAGCTTCGGCGCGTGCGCGAACTGCTCCGCGATGACGGTGCGCGCGTAGTCGTCGTCCGAGACGTGGGAGAACCCCGCGTGCAGCACCCACGCGCCCAGCGCGAGCTTCGCGACGCAGAGCGCCGCGGCAGACCCCAGGTCCCAGAAGCGCGCCCGCCACGCCGCTGCGGGCGGGCCGGGCGGCGCGGTCACTTCGTGCTGTCGGCGGGGGCCGTGTCGGCGGGCTTCGTCTTGGCCGGCTTGATGCGCGTGCCTTCGTTGCCCTTGCCCTTGCGCTGCTCCTCGACGATACGCGCCCTGAGGTCGCGGTCGCCGGAGGAGGACACGTACGCGAGCGAGACGCTCGTCAGCATGAAGATGCCGGCGCAGATGGCCGTGGCGCGCGTGAGGAGGTTCCCGGCGCCCCGGCCGCCGAACACCTGCTGCGTCGCACCCCCGCCGAAGGCCGCCCCCATGCCCCCGCCCTTGCCCTGCTGAAGGAGCACGACGAGCATAAGGAACAGGCACACGAACACGTGCACGATCTCGAGCAGGGTCGTCACCATCGGGGACCTCGGAGGCTCAGGCGGCCGCGAGCGCCTCGGCGGCGCGCGCAATCGCGCCGAAAGATGCCGCATCCAAGCTCGCTCCGCCAACGAGCGCGCCGTCCACGTCGGGACAGGCGAGCAGTGCGCGGGCGTTGTCGGGCTTCACGGAGCCTCCATAGAGGATGCGCGTCCTCGACGCCAGCGCGGCGGACTTCTGCGTCAGCCACTTTCGAATCGCCTGGTGGACTTCCTGCGCCTCGGCCGGCCCGGCGGTCTTGCCGGTACCGATGGCCCACACCGGTTCATACGCAATGGCTACCGCCGCGTCACTCGCCGCGAGTACGGCGAGGAAGGCTCGCACCTGCCGCTCGACCACCTCGAGCGTCTTGCCGGCCTCCCGCTCCTGGAGCGTCTCGCCGACGCACGCGATGGGCACGAGCCGGCCCTTCAGCGCCGCCGTGACCTTCTCGGCCACGAAGGCGTCGGTCTCGGCGAAGATCTGCCGGCGCTCGCTGTGCCCGACGATGACCCACTGGCACCCCGCCTCGACGAGCATGGGCGCGCTGATCTCGCCGGTGAAGGCGCCCGAGTCGCTGGGGTAGAGGTTCTGGCCCGCGATCTCGACGCGGCTGCCGTCGCACTCGTGCGCGCACGCCGCCAGCGCCGTGAACGGCGGGCCGAGCACGAGGTCCACGTGGGGGAGGGCCGGCGCGAGCCGCGCCATCTCCCCCGCGAGCTCCACGCCGGCGGGGCCGCCGAGGTTCATCTTCCAGTTGCCCGCGATGAGCGGCCGGCGAAGCTCGTTCACGCGGCCCCCTGGGCTTCTCCGGTTCGCAGCACCTCGATGCCCGGGAGCTTCTTCCCCTCGATGAGCTCGAGCGAGGCGCCGCCGCCCGTCGAGATGTGCTTCATCTTCGAGGCGATGTCGCCGCCCGCCGCGTACACGGCGGCCGCGCTGTCGCCGCCGCCGACGACCGTGAAGCCCTTCGCGTCGGCGATGGCCCGGGCGACGCCGAAGGTGCCGGCCGCGAACGGCGCCTTCTCGAAGAGGCCCATCGGCCCGTTCCAGAAGATCGTCTTCGCGTTCACGAAGCGCGCCGCGAACGCGGTCACCGACTGCGGCCCGATGTCGAGCGCCAGCTTCCCGGCCGGGACCGCGTCGACGCTGACCGTCTCGCCCGTCTCGGCGCCCGTGCTCGCCGCGACGACGACGTCGGAGGGCAGGAGCACCTCGACGCCGCGGTCGCGCGCCTTGTCGAGGATCGACCGCGCGAGGGCCACCTTGTCGGCCTCGACGAGCGACGCCTGCATGTTCTTGCCGAGCGCCGAGAGGAACGTGTTCGCCATCGCGCCGCCGATGACCAGCGCGCTGACGCGCTCGAGCAGCGAGTCGACCACGGCGATCTTGTCGCTCACCTTCGCGCCGCCGAGCACGGCGACGTACGGCTTCTCCGGCGCGCCCACGACCTTGCCGAGCGCCGCGATCTCCTTCTCGAGGAGGAACCCGCACCCCCGGTCGCGGAAGAGCTTCGCCAGCCCGTGCACGCTCGCGTGGGCCCGGTGCACCGCGCCGAACGCGTCGTCGACGTACACGTCCGCCAGCTCGGAGAGCGCCCGGCAGAAGGCCTCGTCGTCCTTCTCCTCCTCCGGGTGGAACCGGAGGTTCTCGAGCAGGCACACGCTGCCGCCGCGCAGGTCGTACACGACCTTCTTCGCGGCGTCGCCGATGCAGTCTTCCGGCAGCGTCACCTCCTGGCCGAGCAGCTCGGCCAGGCGGGACGCGGCGGGCTCGAGGCTCAGCTTGGGGTCGGGGCCCTTCTTCGGGCGGCCGAGGTGGCTCGCGCACACGAGGCGCGCCCCGCGCTCGAGGGCGTGCTTGATCGTCGGGACGGCCTCGCGGATGCGCGAGTCGTCGGTGATCTTGCCGCCCTCGAGGGGCACGTTGAAGTCGACGCGCAAAAACACGCGCTTGTTCTCGACCGGCAGGTCGCGGATCGTCCGGATGCCCTGAAGCGGGTTGCTCATGCTCGGTTCGGGTCCTTGAGGGAGAACGCTCAGAGCTTGGAGGCGACGAGCTGCGACAGCTCGACCATGCGGTTCGAGAAGCCCCACTCGTTGTCGTACCAGGCGAAGACCTTGGCGAAGCGGTCGCCCAGCACCTGCGTGATCGTCGCGTCGAACGACGCCGAGTGCGGGTCGCCGATGTAGTCGCCCGAGACGAGCGGCTCGTCGACGTACGCGAGGATGCCCTTCATCGGGCCCTCGGCCGCCGCCTTCATCGCGGCGTGGATGGCGTCCTTGGTGAGCGCCTTCTCGGTCTCGAGCGTGAGGTCGATGATGCTCACGTCGGCCGTCGGCACGCGGATGGACTGGCCGTCGAACTTGCCCTTGAGCGCCGGGATGACCTCGGACAGGGCCTTCGCCGCGCCGGTGCTCGACGGGATCATGTTGACCGCGGCCGCGCGCGCCCGCCGGAGGTCGCCCTTGCGGTGCGGGATGTCGAGGACCGCCTGGTCGTTCGTGTACGAGTGCACGGTCGTCATGAGGCCACGCTGGATGCCGAACGAGTCGAGGAGCACCTTCGCGATCGGCGCGAGGCAGTTCGTGGTGCACGAGCCGCACGAGATGACCGTGTGCTTCGCGTCGTCGTAGACCTCGGTGTTCACGCCGAGGACCACCGTCGCGTCCTGGCCCTTGGCCGGCGCGCTGATGATGACCTTCTTGGCGCCCGCCGTGAGGTGCGCGGCCGCCTTCTCCTTGTCGGTGAAGAGGCCGGTGCACTCGAGCACGATGTCGGCGCCGAGCGCCTTCCACGGCAGCTTCGCCGGATCCTTCTCGGCGATGATCTTGGTCTCGACGCCCCCGAACGAGATCGACCCCTCGTGCGCCTTCGCGGGGTGCGCCGCGCGGCCGTGCACGCTGTCGTAGTTGTAGAGGTGCGCGAGCGTCTTCGCGTCCGTCAAATCGTTGATCGCGACGAGCTCGAGGTCCTTCACGCCGCGCTCCGCCATCGCGCGCACGATGCAGCGTCCGATGCGTCCGAAGCCGTTGATTGCAATCTTGGTGGGCATGGTCAGTCGCTCCGAGAACTATCGATTAGGTTCGATGCTTTCGCATCGCCAGATTGCGATGCCTTCGCATCGACCAGATAGGGGGGTGCGGGAAAGTAGTCGGGAGCCCCCTGGGCGGCAAGGTCTACCCGGGAACGTGAGTCAGGAAGCGTTCGCCAACGTTTCCGCTCCGCTCCCCACGATATCCGAGAAAATCCCCGAAAATGGGAAACGCGCCGCCCGCCACCCTGCGAGGGTGGCCGAGCGGCGCGTGGCTCACGCGGAGCGCTGCGTCAGGAACCGCTGGTCGCGGGCTTCGGCGGGCCGCCGAAGATGCTCGCGACACGGCGCTTCTCTTTGCTCGCCTTGTCCTTCTCGGCGTACGTCGGGATGATCACCCGCTCGCGCTTCGGGAGCTCGCGGCCCTCGAACACGGCGTGGATCTCCTCGGCGTCGAGCGTCTCGCGCTCGATGAGCGAGTCGGCCAGGCGCTGCAGCTTGTCGCGGTTCTGCGTGAGGTGGTCCTTCACCTTCACGTACTGGCGCTGGACGATCGCGCGCACTTCCTGGTCGATCTCCTGCGCGGTCTGCTCGGAGTAGTCCTGGGTGCGCTGGCCGTAGTCGCGGCCGAGGAAGATCGACTCTTCCTTCTTGCCGTACGCGAGCGGCCCGAGCTTCTCGCTCATGCCCCACTCGCACACCATCTTGTGGGCGATCTCGGTGGCCTTCTCGATGTCGTTGCCGGCGCCGGTCGTCATCTGGCCGAAGATGATCTCCTCGGCGATGCGCCCGCCCAGCGCGACCGCGATGCTGCTCTCCGCCTGCTCCTTCGAGAGGTTGTGGCGGTCGTCCTTCGGGAGGTACCAGGTCACGCCGAGCGCAGGGCCGCGGGGGATGATGGTGACCTTGTGGACGGGGTCGTGGTGCGTGATGAGGATCGAGATGAGCGTGTGCCCCGCCTCGTGGACGGCGGTCGTGCGCTTCTCGTCGTCGCTGATGACCATCGAGCGGCGCTCGGTGCCCATGTACGACCTTGTCCTTCGCCAGCTCGAAGTCGACCATCTTGACCGCGTCCTTGTCCTGACGCGCGGCGAGGAGGGCAGCCTCGTTGACGAGGTTCTCGAGGTCGGCGCCCGAGAAGCCGGGGGTGCCGCGGGCGAGCACCTCGAGGTCGACGTCGGGCGCGAGCGGCGTGCGCTTCGCGTGGACGCGGAGGATTTCCTCCCGGCCGCGGACGTCGGGGCGGGGGACCGTGATGCGGCGGTCGAAGCGGCCCGGGCGGAGGATCGCCGGGTCGAGGACGTCGGGGCGGTTCGTCGCCGCCATGATGATGACGCCCTCGTTCGACTCGAAGCCGTCCATCTCGACGAGGAGCTGGTTCAGCGTCTGCTCGCGCTCGTCGTGACCGCCGCCGAGGCCGGCGCCGCGGTGACGGCCGACCGCGTCGATCTCGTCGATGAAGATGATGCAGGGCGCGTGCTTCTTGCCCTGCTCGAAGAGGTCGCGGACGCGGCTGGCGCCGACGCCGACGAACATCTCGACGAAGTCGGAGCCGGAGATGCTGAAGAACGGCACGCCCGCTTCGCCGGCGATGGCGCGCGCGAGGAGCGTCTTGCCGGTGCCCGGCGAGCCGATGAGGAGCACGCCCTTGGGGATGCGGCCGCCGAGGCGCTGGAACTTCTTGGGATCCTTGAGGAAGGCGATGATCTCTTCGACCTCGTCCTTCGCCTCGTCGATGCCGGCGACGTCCGCGAACGTCACCTTGTTCTGCGAGTCGCTCAGCATGCGCGCCTTGGCCTTGCCGAAGGACATGGCCTTGCCGCCGCCCGCCTGGAGCTGCCGCATGAAGAGGAAGAACATGATGCCGATGAAGAGCATCGGCAGGAGCGTGACGAGCGTGGACGACCAGAAGGGCGTCGAGTCTTCCTTCTCGAAGTAAACCTTGAACTTCCCGTCCTTCGCGAGGGGGTTGTTCTCGAGGTCTTGGATGAGCGCCTGATCGGCCTGGGGACCCAGGGTCTCGACCTGTGTGCTCTTTCCATCGACGACGTGATTGAACTGGTATTCGTGATCCTTGACGTGCACGTCCGGCACTTGGCCCGCGTGCACCCAGGTCACGAATTCGCTGAAGCTGACCTGCTGCTTCCTCTCGCCGGGCTGCAAGACCTGCCAGATCGCGAGGAACATCACGATCAGCAGGACCCAGAGCAGCAGCGTCTTGTGCGATTGCTTCACGTCGACCTCGTCTTCGCCTCGCCGGTTGGGGTGGCGGTGGTGGACCGCCATCCGCCCGACTTCAACAATTTACTTCTCATACGATGCGTAACACTCAGGGTAGGTCTCATCCAGCTCGAGAAGGGCAAAAATGTCCAGAGAGGTTCGCGAATGCGTCACGATTTTGGGTCCGGTCTCGGCCCGGCGCCGCGCTTGGTCGTGACGAGTCTGTCCCAATCTCGCTCCCGCTCTCGCTCTTGACCGCGCCGGCGCGTACGCGCCGCCGACGCATCTTCGGAGACATACGATGCAGGCGCGGCGCCAGTTTCTTCGCGCCCGCGGGCGCCTCGTTCGCTTTCGCCACGCTCCGTGCGTCTGCCTAGGCGTTCATCGCCCGTGATCCGCTCGCCGGCAAGCTCGTCGGCCAAAGCGTACATGTGCTCCACGACACGGGGGTTCAGCCGTTCGAGCACGGGCATCAACTCGCGGCGCACCCGCACGCGCAGATATCGAGGGTCGGCGTTCGAGGGGTCGTGACAGTGCGGGACCCCGTGTCGCCGGACGTGCGCTTCGATGTCGGCCCGGCGGGCGCGCAAGAGGGGCCGGATGCGATCGCCGTCCCGCGCGGGCAGGACACCGAGCCCGTGCGCGCCCGTCCCGCGGAGGACGCGCATGAGCCAGGTCTCGGCGCGGTCGTCGGCGTGATGGCCCGTGGCGATGCGGTCGGCGCCCGCGCGGGCGGCCGCGGCGCGGAGCGCCTCCCACCGGGCCGCGCGGGCCCGCGCCTGCAAGTTGCCGCCCTCGCCGACCTCGACCCGCGTCCGCGTGAACGGCACGTCGAGGGCCTTCGCGAACTCGGCGGCGAGGTCGAGCTCTGCCGCGGCGCCGGCCCGGAGGCCGTGGTCGACCCCGTGCGCGAACAGCCCGAACGCGAGCTCGCGCCGGACCAGGCTGAGGACGTGGAGGAGCGCCATCGAGTCGGCCCCGCCGCTGACCGCAGCGAGCACCGTCGCGCCGCGCTCGATGAGGCGGTGCTGGCGCACCGTGCCGCGGGCGAGGGTGATGAGCGTGGGGGGATGGGAGCGCGGCACGGGGTTCACTCGAGCTCGAAGGATTTGCAGAGCTCGAGCTCGGCGCCCTCGAGGGCGTCGCGGCGGGGCGCCGCGGGGTAGGCGAGCGAGCAGCGGGCGCTCTCGGCGTCGAAGTGGGCGCAGTCGTCGCAAGCGAACCGCAGGCGATAGCGGGCGGCTTCGCGGCGAAGCTGCTCGTCGACCCCGGTCTTCATCCGCGCCTCCAATCCAGCGTGACCACGGCCTCGACGTGGCTGGTCTGCGGGAACATCTCGAAGAGGGCGAGCGAAGCGGGCGCGTACGCGGGCTCGAGGATCGCCAAATCGCGCCCGAGCGTCTGCGCGTCGCACGACACGTAGACGACGCGCGTGACGCGGGCCACGGCCAGCCGCTCGGCGACCGCGCGGGCGCCGGTGCGCGGCGGGTCGAGGACGACGCGCTTCGTGCCCTTGCTCCACGCGTACGTCTCGGCGTCCGCCTCGACGACCCGCGCCCCGCGGAGCCCGCGGGCCGCGAGGTTCGCGCGCGCCGCCTCGCACGCCTCGCGGCTCGACTCGACGCACGCGAGAATCGGCCTCGCTCTGCGCCAGGCGCACGCTCAGGTTGCCGGCGCCCGCGAAGAGCTCGACGGCCGCCTCGCCCGCGCGCAGCCCCGCGGCCTGCGCCACGTGCTCCACGAGGGCCGCGTTCACCGCCTCGTTCGCCTGCCCGAAGCCGCCGGGCGCGAGCTGGAGCGGCGCGCCGTCGGGGCCGTTCATCCACGGCGTGGGATCGCCGATGCGCGCCGGGCGCGACGCGGCGCCGGCCGTCAGGCGCGCCCCCGCGAGCGTCCCGTCGGCCACGGCGCGCTCGATGCGCGCGAACGTCTCGGCGGGCAGCTCCCCGTCCCAGGTCACTTCGAGCACCGGCCGGCGCTCGACGCCGAGCGCAATCTGCACCTCGCCGCGACCCCGCGCGCCTTCGAACAGCGCGGCGAGCGCGCGCCGGGCGCCTTCGACGGCGACGTCGAGCACCGCGCACGCGTCGACCTCCACGGGGTCGTGCGACCGCGCCTCGTGCATCCCCACGAGGACCCGGCCACGCCCTCGTTCGCGCCGCCCCGCGTGGACGTGCACCCTCGTGCGCGTCCGGTACCCGAGCGCGCCCGGGGCCGGGAAGACCGTGATGGGAAGCTCGCGCCAGGCCGCGGGCAGCGCGGCCCGCAAATGCTCCTCGTGCGCGCGCGCCTGCGCCGCGACGGAGAGGTGCATCCAGTCGCAGCCGCCGCAGCGGACCGACCAGGGGCAAGGAGAGGAGACCCGGTCGGGCCCGGAGGCTTCGAGGCTCACGATGCGGCCGCGCGCGGGTCGACGCGACGGGTCGACCTCGAGCCGCGCCCGGTCGCCGGGGGCCGCGTTCGGCACGAAGACGGCGCGCCGCTCTCCCTTCAAATCGATGTGCGTGACGCCGTCTCCCCCGGGGGCCAGGGAGGCGATGGTGGCGTCGACTTCGAGGGGCGGCATGGCGGAGGCACCCCCGAATATGCTCACTCCGCTCGATCTTCGCTACGCCGTCAGGGGAACGGCTGCGCCGGCTGCCCGCGCTCGAAGTAGAACTTGAAGTTGCCCGTCAGGTGGCCCTGGCAGCGCGGGGGCGGCCCCAGCCCACCGGGGCAGATGTCGCGGGGATCGGCCAGGTAGAACTCGAAGGTCGCCTGCGTGAGGCGCTTGCTGGCCTCGGACTCGTCCGGGTTGCCGTCGAAGAGGCTCGTGAAGTTGATCCAGCTCGAGCGCACCACGCCGGCGCCCGCGTCGGCGCCCGCCTGGGCGTACGCGGGCTCGATCGCGCCGCCATCGGGGTCCGGGAGGGTCGCCGGCGCGCCGCACGTGAGCGGCGGGTCGCCGCCGGGGAGGCGAGTGCAGCCGTACACGGGATCGACCGTGACCGCGCTGAGCGCGTAGAGCGCGACGTTCTGGGTGCGGCAGGTCTTCTGGAGGTAGAGCGCCGCGCTGACGATCGCGGGGTTCGGCTCGGGGATGACCGGGACGCCCGTGACGGTGACGCCCGGGGGCAGCGACACCACGAGGTTCTCGTCGAGGAGCGAGGGCCGGGGCTGGCCGTCGGCCGTGGGCTGGCCGAGGACCTGCCCGACGTCGTCGACGAGGATCTCGAGGCCGTCGCTGAAGCTCTCGAAGTCGCCGCCGTTCTGGATGCGGAGCTGCAGGGTGTCGAGCTGCTCGAGCTCGTTCGGGATGTTCCCGAAGTACGGGTTCGCCGAGGGGACCGCCGCGAAGAAGTTCGGCTGCAGGTTGTAAGGACCCGACCAGCAGTTGTCGACGTTGAGCGTGCCCGACACGGTGCCCGTGCCCTCGGCGAGCGAGCACGCGGGCGCGAGCCACGCCGCGAGGGCCACCGTGAGGACGACGCGCGGCGCCGCGCGCAGGACGGCGCGTACGCGGGGCCGGTCACGAACGAACGCCACGCTCAGGAACGTAGCGCGTTGTCGGGCCGCCGGTCACCTTCGTGCGCCGCGCGGGCGATGCGCCCGCCGCCGAGGACGCGATCGCCCTCGTAGAACACGGCAATCTGCCCCGGTGTGACGGCGCGCACGGGGCCGTCGAAGACGACTCGCGCGCCGGACTCGTCGGCGATGACCGTCGCGTCGTCGCCCTCGTGCCGGTACCGCACCCGCACCCGCGCCCGGCAGGGCAGGGTGACGCCCTCGGCGAGCGTGACGTCCTCGAGGTCGGCGGCGCGCGCGCGGAGCGTGTCTTCGCCGCCGAGGTGCACCGTGCCCGTGCGGGCGTCGATGCGCGCGACGTACGTCGGGTGGCCGAGCGCGACGCCGAGCCCTCGCCGCTGGCCGACCGTGAAGCGGTGGACGCCGTCGTGCGTGCCGACCGTGCGGCCCTCGGCGTCGACGATGGGCCCCACGCGCACGCGATCGCCCGCGCGCGCCGCGACGAAGTCGGCGTACGCGCCGGCGCCGGCGCCCACGAAGCAAAGCTCCTGGCTCTCGCCCTTCTGCGCGCCCGGCAGCCGGCGCGCGACGGCCTCGGCGCGCACCTCGGGCTTCGTCGAGTCGCCGAGCGGGAAGACGAGGCGCTCGAGCCAGGCGCGCGGGCTGGCGTAGAGGAAGTAGCTCTGGTCCTTCGCGCGGTCGGCGCCCATGGCGAGCCTCGGCGCGCCGCGCTCGCCCTCGCCGCGCTCGATGCGCGCGTAGTGTCCGGTCGCGACGCGCGCGGCGCCGAGGCGATCGGCGATGGCGAAGAGCTCGGCGAGCTTCACCGAGCGGTTGCACGCGGTGCACGGGCTCGGCGTGTCCCCCGCGAGGTAGGCGTCGACGAAGGGCGTGACGACGGCGCGCGCGAAGAGCTCCCGCCGATCGAACGTGTAGTGCGGGAAGCCGACCGCGTCGGCCACGCGGCGCGCGTCGTACTGGTCCTCGGGCGCGCAGCACCGGCCGTGGCTGCCGGCGCCCTCGTCGGGGTAGTCCCAGAGGTGGAGCGTGACGCCGACGACCTCGAAGCCCGCGTCCACGAGGCGCGCGGCCGCGACCGACGAGTCCACGCCGCCGCTCATCGCGACGACGATGCGCTCGCGAGGAGACGAGGGGGTGGGCACGGCGGTCATGGCTGCCTCTATCATTTTCGGCGCAACCCCGCCGCCGACGGGCCGACGGGGAAGGGCAGGGCTCCCATGGTCCACGCGCCCCTCCTCCATCCCGCGCTCGAATCGCCGGCTCCTGCGCCCGCCCCGTCCCCGCCGGTCCCCACGGCGAGGGGCCAGCCGAGCCGCGGCTCGTCGGAATTCGGGGCGCTCCTCGAGGGGCTCGGCCGAGAGGTGAACGACGGCGAGTCTCTCGTCCGCACCGCCATGGCGTCCGCGCGCACCGGGCGCGCCCTCGGGCCGGGCGAGCTCATCGCGCTCCAGGCGGGCATTTACCGCTACGGCGAGGCGGTGGACCTGGCGTCGCGGCTCGTCGACCGCGCCACTTCGGCGGTGAAGACGGTGCTGCAGGCGCAATGACCGAAACCGGGCCGCTTCGTACGTTCGCGCATGGAACGGTCACGCCGGCGCGCTAGGAACCGCTCCACCATGCGCCAAACCTCCATGCGCCGTGCCTTCGCGCTGCTCTTGCCGCTCCTCTCGCTCCCCGCGCTCGGCTGCGGCGGCGCCGCGCCCGCGCCGGCCGCCGCGGCCGCACCCGCCGCCGAGGGTGCGGCGCCCGCGGCGACGTTCGACCCCGCGTCCGACGCGAAGCTCCGCGCCTCCGTCGCGTCGAGCGACCGTCCCGCGCCCGAGGTGGCGCGGGACAAGTACCGGCACCCGGTCGAGACGCTCGAGTTCTTCGGCGTCCGCGACGACATGAACGTGGTCGAGCTGTGGCCCGGCGGCGGCTGGTACACGGCCATCCTCGGGCCGTACCTCGCCGAGAAGGGCAAGCTGTCCGTCACCAACTTCGATCCGAGCTCGCCCGGCGGCGCCGAGAACGCCAAGCGGTACGCGGAGCGCCTCGCCTCCAAGCCCGCCGACTTCGGCAAGGTGGAGGTGCACGTCATCCACCCGCCCAACGACATCTCGCTGGGCCCCGACGGCTCGGCCGACGCCGTGCTCACGTTCCGCAACATCCACAACTGGGTCGACGGCCACATCGCCGACGCGGTGTTCGCGGCGGCGTTCCGCGTCCTCAAGCCGGGCGGGGTGCTGGGCGTCGAAGAGCACCGCGCCAAGGCCGACGCCGACCCCACGAAGGCGGGCGAGACCGGCTACGTCCCGCAGGCCTTCGTCGTGGCGCTGGCGGAGAAGGCGGGCTTCAAGCTCGAGGCGACCTCCGAAATCAACGCGAACCCCAAGGACACGAAGGACTACCCGAAGGGCGTCTGGACCTTGCCGCCCGCCTATCGCCTCGGGGATCAGGACCGGGCGAAGTACGAGGCCATCGGGGAGAGCGATCGCATGACCCTTCGGTTCCGTAAACCGTAGGGGCAGCGCGAGAAAGGCGGACGGCGCGCGCTGCCGTCCGCGCGACCGGCCGGTAAAGGCTCCGGGCTCGCCGAGGACGGCATGCGTCGGTCCGAGGACGGCATGCGGGCGCGCGAGGACGCCTCCGGGGTCCCCGAGGACGCCTCCGGGCTCGCCGAGGACGGCGTGCGTCGGTCCGAGGACGGCATGCGGACGCGCGAGCCCCACACCATATGTGCCATGGGCGAGTACACCACCAGCGACCACAGCACCATGAACAGAACCATTGCACTGAACTTCATCCGTTCGGCGAAGGCCCCGCCAAATCAGCGCTGGAGTGATGATGGCAAACATTAACTGGTAAATCATGAAGGTCTGCTGCGGAATGGTAGCAGCGTAGTCGGCATCGGGAGCAGCACCCACTGCCCGCGTACAAAGGCGTGTTCCAACACCGCCCACCAAGCTGTTGCCCGAGGCAAAGCACAGGCTGTAGCCGATGATGGCCCACAGCACCGTGATGAACTACACCATCATGGCGAAGCTCTGCATCATGGTGCCCAGCACATTCTTCTTCCGCACCAGGCCGCCGTCGAACAGGGCCAGGCCCGGCCCGGTCATCAGCAGCACCAGCGCCGAGCACACCAGCATCCAGCCGTTGTCGGCCGAACTCTTGGCGTCAGCCACCTGCTGTTGCAGGGCCGCCAGTTGGTCAGCCGTGGAAGCGGTAGCACCCGATGTTGCCGGAGCCTGGGCGACCGGTTGGCCGCCCCGAACATCATCACGAGTAAAAGAAATGGCAAGAGTTTGTGAACCAGCCGCATGCATTGCTCCCACGGATGAAGGTGAGGGATGGTGGTGCAGCGCGCCCGGGCAAGGACACCGAGGATTGGTCGCAGTTGGTTTGGTCCAGTCCTTCCTGTCGGGCCGGACTTAAGCTGATCGAGAGTTCGGGTTTCACGCAGCCGCGACGAAGCTGTCGCCACGGAAGCCCGCAACGGGCTATCCCGCAAACCGTTCCTAAAGAGAGATGACAGCATGCGCCGGTTCGCCACCGAACTCATGCCATGCGTCCAGCATCGCCTGTCAACTTGATATCTGGTTTGCCGCCAAATGAGAAATTCAAACTATTTATAGCGCGAATTAGTTTCGATTATCGCCATACCGCCCGCCCGAAGCCAGCTCCCGCGTGTGACTGACTGAAATCAGGATGTTGCTCCCCTCTGCCCCTATTATCCTGTTCCTGATAATCCCTGGACCAACGACCGGCAAGGCCCTAAAAAACTTTTTCATCAGGTATGGACAGAACGAAGTTATCATGCTGGACAGCCAGTTTGGGAGGTGGGGTATGTTCAGGATCATCACGGTAGAGCGCGAGTACGGAGCCGGCGGCAGCATGATCGCCGCTGAGTTTGGCCCGTCCGCAAAGGCTGGCAGCTCCTCGACCAGCAACTCACCTGCGAGATCGCCAAGCTGGCCTCGGTCGACGAGCATGCCCGATCGCTCGCCGGGAAGAGAAGTGCGAACCCGTTGATGCATCGCCTGGCCAAGGTTTTCTGGCGCGGCAGCTATGAGCGCTCTCTCCCCATCAAGCGATGACAAAATCTTCGGCGCCGACGAACTGGTAGAGCACGCCCAGCAGGTCATGGAGAAGAAGGCACAGGAAGGGAACTGCGTCATCGTAGGCCGTGGCGCCCCTTATATCCTGCGCTCCCGCCCCGACGTCTTTCACGTCTTTTGTCTATGGCTCGCGGGATAAGAAGATTCGCCGTCTTATTCAATCTAAAGATGAGCGAAAAGGAAGCCACCGAGATGGTGGATACCATCAACCGCGAGCGCGCCGCCTTCGTCCGCAAGTACTTCGACGCCGAGTGGCCATGTCGCCGTCTCTACCACCTCATGCTGAATTCCGATCACGGCATTGAGCACGCGACCAACGTCATCCTCTCGACTATGGAATCGCTCGAGCACCAACGGCAAGATGGAACCTCCCGGCAAAGGCGTACAATCTCGAACCGGGTACAGCAACCCGTCCAGCTGGAATTTGTTTTCGTGTCTCAACGTAAGACGGCCCCTTTCTAGCACTCACGGCCTCCGGCTTCATCGCAGTTTCCCGCGGTTGTCACAACCGTCATGTGACAACCGTCCTTGCGCGCTCCTTTCCGCCTGACTAAACTCAATCTACGCGAGGTTGCCTGACCCGTCAAGGAGGTAGCCGGATGTTGAGAGATCTATGCCACGGCAAGCCTGTAAAGCAATGGGAATTTCCAATCACTCAGTCGAAACGCATTCCGGTCTGTGCTGAGCGGAAGGATTTCGTAGTCGTCGATTGGTCATTTCCTAACCACCGCAGCGAACAGGTTCCGCAGCAACCTGGTTGGGAGGTCGGTCTGCCGCTCGGGCAAAGTCAAGGCGTACCTCGATGCCCATGATGTTCCGGTACGTCACCATTTCACATTCCAAGGCCTACACCACGCCAAGGGTATCGCCGCCATCTCGCACATCTCGGGTCGGGAACTGGCCAAGACCGTAATCGTGAAGACTGGATGGCGACCTGGCCATGGCGGTGCTTCCGCCTGGTGGTCTCAGGTAGATCTGCCAGGCCCTGCGCCGGGCGACCGGAGTGCGGGACGCCGAACTGGCCAAGCGAGAGTGAATTCAAGAAGTTCTTCCCCGACTGCGAAACCGGAGCCATGCCGCCGTTTGGCACGCTCTATGGCATTCCGGTGTATGTCGATCAAACCTTGACCGAAGACCGGTGGGATTGCTTTCAACGCCGGCTCTCATCATCGGCTTGATCAAGCTGGCCTATGCCGACTTCGCTCACTTGGTGAAGCCGCAGGTCTTGCAGTTTTCCTTGGGACGCGGCGCGTACGTCATGGTGTGAGTGCAGCTTGGCCAAACGGAGCGATGCAAGTTCACACATGGGCCCCAAACCCGTGCGATGACGCATTGCTCCGTCCGGCCACCACCAGGGGTAAGCAGGAGTTGTCTCACAACGTGGGATACAGAAATATCAGCCCGCGCCAGTTGAGACAATGCCGTTGTCTCGGGAGATTGATAAGAAGTCTCCAGTACCGTCAGCCGTGTCCTACACGACTGCGGCCTGCCGTCCGATCAGGTATCGGACAGGATCAGCCATCGCGGCGAGGACCGCGTCTGCGCCACGTCGCCGTCTGCCTTTGAGGGGAGCCGTGCGGTCGCTGCATACCTGGTGTTCAGGGTCGTGCCACCGACGGAGTAAGCGGTTCTGCCGAGCACTATACTCTTACATTGTGGCACAGCAACTTCGATGTGCGTTTTCCTCGCAATCATCAATCTGTCGCATTTTCCCAGATCGGCCATGGTCACGATTTCCCTGGCATTTTCATCAGGAACCGGCCTCGACACGCCCCGCGCGAGGCAACTTTGGTTTGACCCTGCCTTATCCAACGTGCGATAGTACGGGTGTTCACGCAATTGCAATCATTCTGTAACCGTACCTTCATATTTCCATGGATCTCCCGACAAGCAGGACAGCCAATTGAGCATCCGCATGGTTCGTCTGATACCGCGCGAGACCAAATTCTTTGACATGTTTTCCGAGGTTGCCGATAACCTGACCAAGGCAGCTCGTGTCCTTTCCGATTGCCTGCATCATTACGACTACGAAAAACTTCCCGCCGTCGTGGAACAGATCAAGGAAATTGAGCATCGCGGCGACGAGATGACTCACCGCATCCTGATCAAGCTCAACCAGACGTTCATCACCCCCTTTCGATCGCGAAGATATTCACCTGCTGACCTCGTCGCTGGACAATGTTCTCGATTTCATCAACGGTGCCAGCGACCGTTTACTTACCTACAAAATCACCCACCCCATCACCTTCGGCCAAGGTGCTAGGCCGCCATCGTTCTGCGGCAGGCGGAAGAGCTGAGCCAAAGCCGTCGCCTTACTCGACAAGGACGGAAAGCTGCTGGAGCATTCGTGGAGGTCGACCGGCTGGAAAACGAAGCCGATCAGGTGGGCCGCGAAGCCATCGGCCGCCTCTTCGACGGAGGCTACGATCCTATTACCCTGATCAAGCTGAAAGAGCTTCTCGAAATACTGGAAACCGCCACCGACAAGGCAGAAGACGTCGCTAACGTACTTGAGACCGTCGTGTTGAAGAACGGCTGAGGCGCCCTGACCGTGCGATACGCTGGAAAATTCTCCACACAGGATGTGTACTCGTGAGCCCCGGCATCATCCTGCTCATCCTCACGGTTCTCGGCTGCACTCATCTTCGATTTTCTGAACGGTTTTCACGATGCGGCCAACAGCATCGCGACCGTGGTCTCCACCCGCGTCCTGTCGCCGCGCCTGGCTGTCATCTGGGCCGCCGCCTTTAATTTTCTCGCCGCATTTTCTGTTGGGCATCGCTGTCGCCAGAACTATCGGCAAGGGCATGATCCAACTCGAGATCGTCACCCAGTACGTCGTCCTCGCCGGGCTGGTGGGGCTATTGTGGGATGTCGTCACCTGGCTCCTGGGCCTGCCCACTTCTTCTTCGCATGCTCTCATCGGCGGATATGCCGGGGCGGCGATGGCGCGCGCCACTTATCTGCACGGCTGGCGTAGCGCTCCCCACGTCATCATCGCCAGCCGGTTGGCCCAAGACGCTGATCTTCATTGTGGTAGCACCCCCTGATGGGTTTTGCTCTCGGCTTCGGATTCATGGTCGCCATTTCCTGGATCTTCCGCCGTAAGACGCCGCGCCAGGTCGATAAGCTCTTCCGCAAACTGCAACTGGTTTTCGGCTGCGTTTCTACAGCTTGGGACATGGCGGCAACGATGCTCAGAAGACCATGGGCATTGTGGCCGGCGCTCTGTACACCGCCGGAGTGATGAACGCCCCGCGTTTCGCTGCCGACTGGGGGACGCTGGCATTGGCCCATAATTTTGCCGCCAACACGGCCATTGCCGCCGGCACCTATTTCGGCGGCTGGCGTATCGTGCACACCATGGGATCGAAGATCACCAAGCTGAAACCGGTGGGCGGCTTCTCGCCGAGACCGCCGGCGCCATTACGCTCTTCGGCACCGCCCTGGCTGGAATTCCGGTCAGCACCACCCATACCATCACCGGCGCCATCATTGGTGTCGGCACCACCGACCGCCTCTCCGCCGTCCGCTGGGGGGTCGCCCGTCGCATTGTCTGGGCCTGGGTTGTGACCATTCCGGCGTCGGCTGCGGTGGCCATGCTGGCCTTCTGGCTCATCCACTTCTTCAATCCCACAGCGTAAGACCCATCCAGAGTGCCTGAAATTTAGTCCGCCCCTTCATCGCTTCAGCATCTATAATTCCCTCACACTCGTCTGTAGTAAAACTTGAACTCCCCACGGCCCTCGAAGTTGCAGCATTGCAGTCAGGCTATGAAGTCTGTCTGGCCCAGCCTTCAGGCTCATCACAAAACCAGGAGATGCCTGTATGAAGCAAAGCACTTCGCCCCGCCGGTCCTTCGCCATGGAGTGGGCAATCGGGATCGTTCTAGTCGGACTCCTGACGGGATCCGCCGCCGCTCAGGGCGCCGGCTACTGGCATACCAGTGGCAACCAGATTCAGGATTCCACTGGCCACAGCGTGCGCATGTCGGGAGTGAATTGGTACGGATTTGAGACCACCGACGAAGTGGTACATGGTCTGTGGGCTCAGGACTACCATTACATCCTGAATGCCATCAAGAGCAACGGCTACAACGTGGTTCGTATGCCTCTCTCCAACCAGATGGTGGAGACCCCCATCGTTCCCACCAACATCAGCTACTCTAACGGCAGTGGGCCCATCAACACCGACCTGCGCGGCCTGAACTCGCTCCAGATCCTCGACAAGATTGTCGCCTACGCCGGGCAAATCGGTTTGCGCATCATCCTCGACAACCATCGCTCCGAGGCGGGCAACAGCGCCGAGGCCAACGGACTGTGGTACACCACCCAATATCCCGAGAGCGCCTGGATTGCCGATTGGGTTTCCCTCACTTACCGCTATCTCAACAACTCCACCGTCGTAGGCTTCGACTTGCGCAACGAGCCGCACAATGACCAGAGCGGCGGCTCATGCTGGGGATGCGGCATCATGGCCTACGATTGGCGGTTAGCCGCCCAGCGTGGTGGTAATGCGGTGCAAGCGGTCAATCCCAGCCTGCTGCTGTTTGTGGAAGGCACCGACTGCTACAACAACGATTGCGACTGGTGGGGCGGCAACTTGGAAGGCGCCCAGACCTATCCTGTGGCCTTCAACGGGGCCCATCAGTGGTGTATTCCGCTCACGACTACGGTCCCAATCTCTATCAGCAGAGTTGGTTCAACAGTGGTACCAGCTACACCAGCCTGGTCGCCGTCTGGACCAGGTTCTGGGCCTATCTCAGCCTGAACGGCGTCGCGCCGGTTTGGTAGGAGAGTTTGGTACTACCAACAATGCCGGCGACATCGAAAGCACGGTGCCCGGATCGCAGGGCCAGTGGTTCGAAGATATCGTTACCTTCCTGCATAACAATTCCCAGCTCAACTGGACCTACTGGGCGCTGAATGGGGAAGACAGCTACGCGTTGCTCGACAGCAACTACGACTCCTCGCCGGTCAGTTCGCTCAAGCAGCAATTGCTGGCCAGCATTCAATTCGGCGGCGGCGGCGGTGGCAACTGCCAGACTGCTCCTCCGGCGCCCACCGGACTCACAGCCACGGCGGTTTCTTCCAGCCAGGTCAACCTGAACTGGAGCGCCGTCACGCCGCCGCCCGCGTGCAGCGTCACTTATAACGTGTATTCCAGCCGGCTGCCGAATTTCGTTCCCTCGACGGCCACTCGCATCGCTACCGGCGTTACTACCAACAGCTTCTCCAACACCGGCCTGCTGCCTTCCACTACCTACTACTACATTGTCAGAGCTGCCGATTCCATCGGCGAGTCAGGCAATTCCAACCGGGCCAACGCCACCACCCAGGCCGGAGGCAGTAGCAACTGCCACGTCACCTATCCGATCAGAACGATTGGGGGTCGGGCTTTACCGGCGCAGTCACCATCAAGAACACCGGCAGCACTACCATCAACGGCTGGACGTTGACTTGGACCTGGTCGGGCAATCAGCAGATGACCCAGTCCTGGAACTCCACTTTCACCCAGAGCGGCGAAACCGTCACCCTGACCAATGCCTCATGGAACGGCACCATCAATCCCGGCGACACCCTTACCGGCATCGGATTCAACGCCAACTACAGCGGGACCAACAACCTCCCGACGGTGTTTCATTTGAATGGGATCTTGTGTCAGTGATTCAGGCAGAACCGCGCTGCTAGCCTTTTCAATGGCTGGGGGCGCGGATTCCGCGGCTGGCTTGGTCAACGAGGCCCAGCAACAGTCAGGGAGCATGATGCGGTCAGCGAGCCCGCCTACTTTTCCGGCGACAGTCCGGCCTGCTCGATGAGCTTGCGAACTGCGGGCTTATCTCGATATGGTGCGAAGGTTCTATCACCGCGGACCACCAGGAACGAAGGTTCATGCCGTTGATAGGAAATTTGCAGATACCGCAAGGTCTCATCCTGTTCTCCCAATCGGGCATAGGTGCCGGCGACGGTAAAGGCGGGTACCTTGCCCTGGGAAAACAGGTCGAGATCGGTTTGTAACACTCGCTTCAACATTCCTTGTTCGCCACCCGCCTTGAAGCCGTCCACATTGGCGTGCGCGATGGCCAACTCCGACTCATTCTGCGACAAATTTGCCGCCTTCATAACTTCTTCCAGATAGTCCGGAAAGTCGCGCTTCTGTTCATAAACGTAAGCCAGATAGCGGTGCGTCGAAAGAAATCCAGGCTGGCTGGCTTCCACCTGCTGCAGCAAACTGGTGGCTTCCTCCAGTTTTCCCTCCTGAAAGAGGATCAACCCTTTGTCGGCCAAAATGGGAGTTGACGAGGGGTCGAGCTGTTGGGCGCGGCTGATCTCCGCCAGCGCTTCGTCATAACGACCCATCTGCATCAGAAAGTTGGCATACCAGTGGTGGGCGGTCGCGTAGCTGGGGTTGAGTTCGATAGCGCGGCGAAACTCGCGCTCCGCTCCCGGGACGTCCCATTTCCAATCAGAACATCACGAATTCTTGCAGCGAAGCATGCGCCTCGGCTGACGATGGGTCCAGCTCCACCGCCTTGCTGGCGGCGGCCATGGCTCGGGGATACGCCTCCGTCTCCGGCATGGCGGCAAATTCGCGCAGCAGGTTGTAGCAATCTGCCAACCCCACGTACGCTTGGGCGTAGTTAGGGTCGTTGACGATAGCTTGGGTAAAGTAATCGACCGCCCTGGTCAAGTCGGCAGGGGTTCGTTTGTTTCCAGTGATCGCAGCCTTTGAGGTGAGGGCCTCGGCTTCCGGATTACCGCTGTGAGCGACCTTCGCCGCCACCGCATCGCTGCCGCCTTCACTTCCGACACATGCCGCCGGTAAAGTGCCAGGGCCGCCACCGCCGCCCCCACCACCAGCACCGCGACCGCAACCTTAGTTAAGAACCCGCGCGACCATCCGGTCGCAACCGGGTCCGGATCGACGGCAACCGACTGGGTATTGTCGGGCAACTCCTCGGGCTCGGCCAGAACTGGGGGCAGAGCGCCTTCCGGCTCCCCTCCGGCGGGCGCTTCCTCACCTGGGGCCAAAGCGGCCGAGTGCATCCAGACCGACAATTCCTGGGTAAAGGCGAAGACCCGAGCGCGCGAGCCCCTCCCGGCAGACGATGCACCGGCAGGGCCCCAGTGCCCTTTTCCCACCGCTTCACCGTCCGCTCGTCCCGATCGAAGAAGGCGGCGATCTCTTTCCATGAGTCTAAACGCCGATTTACTCTGCGATCCCCCGGTTTTGGCTCATGGATCGTCGCCATCGCAGGCAAATGTCCCCAAGAAATGTCCTCTTATGTCCCTTGCTCTTAAACCAATGGTGGATAAGTATAAGCCACATTTTGATAGCGCAGCTAGCAGGTTGTGCTGGCGACCTTCCCCGTCAAGATCCGACTCTTTTGCGTGCTTCGATCCGCCCACTTGGGGGATGGA